>CAVUQY010000001.1:0-428566 GCA_963743805.1 uncultured beta proteobacterium
AAGGTCTGAGCGGCACAAGGGAAAGGCCGCGCCGGGGCGGGATCGAGTGAACGGGACTTCAGCGCGCTACGGCGGCGTCGCGATTGCGTTTCACTGGCTGGTCGCCGCGGCGCTCTTCGTCACCTTTCCGCTCGGCCTCTACATGGCCGACCTGCCGCTCTCGCCGCGCAAGCTCACGCTCGTTTCGTACCACAAGTGGATCGGCGTGACGGTTCTCGCGCTGATGAGCCTGCGCCTGGCGTGGCGCCTCACGCACCGCCCGCCGCCGCTGCCGCCGGCGATGCCCGCGTGGCAGCGGCGCGCTGCGACGCTCGCGCACTGGATGCTCTACGCACTGCTGCTGGCGATCCCGCTATCGGGCTGGCTCTACAGCTCGGCGGTCGGCGTGCCGACGGTGTATCTCGGGCTCTGGCAGCTCCCGGACCTGGTCGGCAAGGACAAGGCGCTTGCGGAGGCGCTGAAGCTCGCGCACAAGTCGCTCAACTTCACCCTGCTCGCGCTCGTGGTCGTGCACGTCGCGGCCGCGATCAAGCATCACTTCGTCGATCGGGACGGGTTGCTCGCGCGGATGCTGCCGGGCCGCGCCTACTTGGGTTCCTCGGGCAGCGGCGGGAGCGAGCGCAGGTAGGCGATCACGGCGGCCAGGTCGTCGGGCGTGAGCTTGCTGGTGGTGTTCTCGATGACCTCGGCCATCGCCTTCGCGGGCACGTCGCCGTCCGGCTTGAGGCCGGTGGTGAGCAGGTCCTTGAGATCCTTGTCGCTCGAGCCCTTCAGGCGGGTCGGCGTCAGGTTCGGAACGTTCTTGCCCTCCGGCCCCTTGCCGCCGGCGAGAAAGCGGTCGCGCTTGGGGCCGCCGAGGGCGGTGCGCGGCGTGTGGCACTCGCCGCAGTGGCCGAGCGCCTGCACGAGGTAGGCGCCCCGATTCACGGCCGCGGACGCCTTCGGATCGGCGGCGAACGGGCCGGGCGTGAAGTAGAGCCACTTCCACGCCGTGACCGGAAATCGCCAGCGATAGGCGAACCCGAGATCGTGCGGCCGGCTCGCCTGCGGGCTGGGCGCGAGCGAGCGCAGGTACGCCCAGAGGTCGCGCAGATCGGCGTCGGAAACCTTCGTGTACGAGGGGTAGGGGAACGCCGGGAAGTAGTTCGCCCCGTCGGGCCGGACGCCCTGCCGCATGGCGCGCACGAAGTCCGCCTCGCTCCACCGCCCGATGCCCGCCTCGGGATGCGGGGTGATGTTCGGTCCGTAGAAGGTGCCGAACGGCGTCTGGAGCGCCCGGCCGCCGGCGAAGCGCACCGCGTCCTTCTTCTCCTCGGTGTGGCACCCCACGCAGCCGCCGGCGTTCGCGAGGTATTCGCCGCGTTTCGCGTCGCCCTGCGCCAGCGACGCTGCCGGCCGCCGCGGCCAGCAGGAGACCGACCAGCGCTTGCGCGAGTGTGCGCGCCGGTCCGCTCGTCATCGCGTCAATCCTCGAAAATGAACGAACCCCGCCGCGGCGGGGTTCGTTGCGACTCGTCGGATGGATCAGTTCTGCCGGAAGGTGTCGTGGCAGCCGTTGCAGTTCTTGAGGACGTCGCCGATCGCGGTCTTCACCGCCGCCTCGTTCCCGCCCTTGGTCGCCGCGACCAGCGCGCCGACCGCGGTCCGGAACTGATCCTGGGTCTGCTTGAACTTGGCGGCGTCGGACCAGATGACGGGCAGGGCGCGGCTCTTCTCCCCCTTGGTGCTCTCGGCGAAGCCGTCCCACGGCATCTGCGACAGCGCGTCCAGGAAGGCGGCGTTGCGCGCGGCAACGCTCGCGTCGAAAGGCACGGCCCCTTTCAGCATGCCCGCGAGCGGTCCGATGTACTTGCCTTGCAGCGTCATGGCCGACTGGCGCTGCTTCACGAGCACCTCGGGCTTGACCTGCGCAAAGGCCGTGCCGGCGACACCGGCGCTCAGGGCGAGGGCAAGGCCGGCCGCAAGAAGCTTGATCTTCATTCGGTTTTCCTCCTTCGAGATCCGGACCAGAGTCCGCTGCTACGGACCATCCGCGGCATTGGATGGTAGAACAGGCCAGGAGGGCGGTCTATTCCAAAGCTGCACCCGGCCGCGCGCGTCCGCGGCTAGACCACCGCCTCCTGCTTGCGCTCCTTGACCGGCTTGACCAGGTCCTCGCGCTTTACCCCGAGCCAGCGCACGAGCGGCGCCATCACGAGCACCGAGGAGTAGATGCCGAACAGGATGCCGATCGTCAGGGCCAGCGCGAAGTAGTGCAGCGCCGGCCCGCCGAAAAGGAGCATCGAGAGCACCATCATCTGCGTGCTGCCGTGGGTGATGATGGTGCGCGAGATGGTGCTGGTGATCGCGTTGTCGATGACCTGGTCGATCGGCGCCTTGCGCATCTTGCGGAAGTTCTCGCGGATCCGGTCGGCGATGACCACCGACTCGTTCACCGAGTAGCCGAGGATCGCGAGCACCGCCGCGAGCACCGGCAGCGAGAACTCCCACTGGAAGAACGCGAAGAAGCCGAGGATGATCACCACGTCGTGCAGGTTGGCGATGATCGCCGCGACGCCGAACTTCCACTCGAAGCGCAGCGCGAGGTAGCCGACGATCCCAAGTGCCGTGACGAGCAGCGCGAGCGCGCCGTTCTCGGCGAGCTCGCGCCCGACCTGCGGTCCCGACGAACTCGACGCGGCGCAGCTGGGCCGACTTGTCGTCGGCCGCGAGCTTCGCCATCACCTCCCGCGACAGGTCGGCGCTCGACTGGCCCTGCTTGAGCGGCATGCGGATCAGCACGTCGCGCGAGCTGCCGAAGTTCTGCACCTGCGTATCGGTGTAGCCGGCCTTGTCGAGCGTCGCCGCGGATGCGGTCGATCTCCGCCGGCTGGTCGTAGCTCACCTCCATCACCGTGCCGCCGGTGAACTCGATCGAGAAGTGCAGGCCCTTGGTCGCGAGGAAGAACACCGCGGCGAGGAAGGTGACGAGCGAGATGATGTTGAAGTACAGCGCATACCGCATGAACGGTATGTCGCGGCGGATCTTGAAGAACTCCATGTCGGGTCCTAGGCCGTCACTTCCACGACGTGTTGCCGATCGCGATGCCCTCGAGCCGGCGGCGCGTGCCGTACCAGAGGTTCACCAGCACGCGGCTGACGACCACCGAGGAGAAGATCGAGGTCATGATGCCGAGGCAGTGCACGACCGCGAACCCGCGCACCGGGCCCGAGCCGAAGATGAGCAGCGCGAGGCCGGCGATCAGCGTCGTCACGTTGGAGTCGATGATGGTGCCGAACGCGCGCTCGTAGCCGGCGTGGATCGCCGCCTGCGGCGTGGCGCCGCCGCGCAGCTCCTCGCGGATGCGCTCGTTGATCAGCACGTTCGCGTCGATCGCCATGCCGAGGGTCAGCGCGATCGCCGCGATGCCCGGCAGCGTCAGCGTCGCCTGCAGCATCGACAGGAGCGCGATCAGGAACAGCAGGTTGGCGGCGAGCGCGATCGACGAGAAGACCCCGAACAGCATGTAGTAGACGCACATGAACGCGACGATCGCGACGAAGCCCCAGAGCGTCGAGTTGAAGCCCTTCTCGATGTTGTCCCGGCCGAGGCTCGGACCGACGGTGCGCTCCTCGATGATCTCCATCGGCGCGGCGAGGGCGCCGGCGCGCAGCAGCAGCGCGGTCTCGTTCGCCTCGACCGTGCTCATCCGGCCACCGCTGATCTGCACGCGTCCGCCGGCGATCTCGGTGCGGATCACCGGCGCGGTGACCACCTCGCCCTTGCCGCGCTCCACCAGCAGGATCGCCATGCGGTTGCCGACGTTCTCGCGCGTGACGTCGCGGAAGATGCGCGCGCCGGTGGAGTCGAGCGTGAGGTGCACCGCCGGCTCCTGCGTCTGGTTGTCGAAGCCCGCCTGCGCGTCGGTCAGCCGGTCGCCGGTGAGCACGACCTGGCGCTTGACCAGGATGCCGCCGCCTGGCGGTCCTCGTAGTACTCGGTGCCGAACGGCACCTGGCCGTTCTTCGCGTCGAGGAGCTTCTGCGGGTCGCGGGAGGCTTCCTCGTCCACCATCCGGACCTCGAGCGTCGCGGTGCGGCCGAGGATGCGCTTCGCGCCGGCGGTGTCCTGGACCCCGGGGAGCTGCACGACGATGCGGTCGGCCCCCTGCTGCTGCACCACCGGCTCGGCGACGCCGAGCTCGTTGACGCGCTTCGCCAGCGTGCTGATGTTCTGCTTCAGTGCCGCGTCCTGGATGCGCGTGCACCGCCTCGGGCTTGATCGTCGCAACCAGCCGCGACTCGGCGGCGTCCCCCGCGTCCGCGAGCGCGAGGTCCGGCAGCGCGTCGCCGATCGCGCGCCGCGCCTTGTCCCGGGTCTCGGGGTCGCGGAAGCGGACCACGATGGTGTCGCGCTCGCGCGTCACGCCGGCGTGGCGGATGTTCTTGTCGCGGAGCGTGGTGCGGATGTCGCCGGCGAAGCTGTCCAGGCGCTTGAGCAGTGCGCCGCGCATGTCGACCTGCAGCAGGAAGTGCACCCCGCCGCGCAGGTCGAGCCCGAGGTACATCGGCAGGGCGTTGATCGCCGCGAGCCAGCGCGGCGAGGCGGAGAGCAGGTTCAGCGCCACCGTGTAGGAGGGGTTGTCGGCGTCGGGATTGAGGGCCTGCGAGAGGATGTCCTTCGCCTTGAGCTGCGTGTCGGTGTCGGCGAAGCGGACCTTCACGCCGACCTGGTCGACCGTGGCGCCCGAGAAGGCGACCCCCGCCTTCGTCAGCGTGTCCTCGACCCGCGCCATCGTCGCGGTGTCGACCTTCAGCGTCGACTTCGCGCTCGACACCTGCACCGCCGGCGACTCGCCGAAGAAGTTCGGCAGCGTGTAGAGCAGGCCGAGCACGACCGCGACGGCGACCGTGACGTAGACCCAGAGCGGGTAGCGGTTCATCTGGACGGGGAACGGGAAGCGGGAGGCGGGACGCGTGGCGGCGGGGTCAGGCCTGTCCCGCCGCCGTCCCGTCAGATGGCTTTCATCGTCCCCTTCGGCAGGAGCGTCTGCACGGCCTGCTTCTGGATGACGATCTCGGTGTTGGGCGCGATCTCCAGGTTGATGTAGGCGTCGCTCAGCTTGGTGATCCGGCCGACGATGCCGCCGGAGGTGACGACCTCGGCGCCCTTCTCGAGGGCCTCGATCATCAGCTTGTGGTCCTTGGCGCGCTTCATCTGCGGACGGATCAGCATGAAGTACAGCAGCACGAACATCAGGACGATGGGCAGGAAGCCCATCAGTCCACCGGCGTCGGTCGGGACGCGGTTGCGCGTAGGCGGTGCTGATCATGGGCGGCTCGGTCGCGTTTTTGGAGGCGCGGAATTATACCGGACGAAGGCGGGCCGCCCCTATTTTTCCGCCGCGAGGCGCTGCCTGTCGGCGGCGAACCGCACGGCGTGCTCGGCCAGCCGGCCGGCCGCGATCGCCTCGCGCAGCTCGCGCATCAGGGTCAGGTAGTAGTGGAGGTTGTGGAGCGTCGCGAGGCGCGCGCCGAGGATCTCGTTGGCGCGGTGCAGGTGATGCAGGTAGGCGCGGCTGAAGTGCCGGCAGGCGTAGCACGCGCAGGTCGCGTCGATCGGCCGCGTGTCGTCGCGATGGCGCGCGTTGCGGATCTTCAGGTCGCCCCAGCGCGTGAACAGCCAGCCGTTGCGCGCGTTGCGGGTCGGCAGCACGCAATCGAACATGTCGACGCCGGACGCGACGCCCGCGACGAGATCCTCCGGCGTGCCGACGCCCATCAGGTAGCGCGGACGCTCGGGCGGCAGGCGCGGGGCGGTGTGGGCCAGGATCCGGAGCATGTCCTCCTTCGGCTCGCCGACCGAAAGCCCGCCGATCGCGTAGCCGTCGAACCCGATCGCCGCGAGCCCCGCGAGCGACTCGTCGCGCAGCCCCTCGTACAGGCCGCCCTGGACGATGCCGAACAGCGCGTTGGCGGTCGCCGCGCCGCGCGCCCACTCGCGCTTCGAGCGCTCCGCCCAGCGCAGGCTGAGGCGCATCGAGTCGGCCGCCGCGCGCTCGGTGGCGGGATGGGGCGTGCACTCGTCGAACACCATCGCGATGTCGGAGTCGAGCACGCGCTGGATGCGCATCGACTCCTCCGGCGTGAGCATCAGCCGGTCGCCGTTGATCGGCGAGGCGAAGCGCACGCCTTCCTCGGTGATCTTGCGGAGCGCGCCGAGGCTGAACACCTGGTAGCCGCCCGAGTCGGTGAGGATCGGGTGGTTCCAGCCCATGAAGCGGTGCAGGCCGCCGTGCGCCGCCGACGACCTCGCAGCCCGGGCCGCAGCCAGAGGTGGAAGGTGTTGCCGAGCACGATCTGCGCGCCGAGCTCCTCGAGCTCCGCCGGGCTCATCGCCTTGACCGTGCCGTAGGTGCCGACCGGCATGAACACCGGCGTCTCGACCGCGCCGTGCGGCGAGCTCGAGCACGCCGCGCCGCGCGGCGCCGTCGGTGTGGGTGACGGTGAACTTCACCCGGCGGATTCTATCCATGAGCATCGCGTCGCCGTAGCTGAAGAAGCGGTAGCCCTGTGCGATCGCATGCCGGTACGCCGCGCGCACCGCGTCCGTGCCGGCGAAGGCCGAGACCAGCATGAGCAGGGTCGACCGGGGCAGGTGGAAGTTGGTGACCAGCCGGTCGACGACGCGGAACCGGAAGCCCGGGGTGATGAAGAGATCGGTCTCGCCGCTGCCCGCGGCGACCGTGCCGCCGGACGGCCGACGCCAGCGCGCTCGCCTCGAGCGCGCGCAGCGCGGTCGTCCCCACCGCGATCACGTTCCGGCCGCGGCGCGCGTGCGCGGCCGACCGCCGCGGCCGTCTCGGCCGGGATCTCGTACCACTCGCGGTGCATGCGGTGTTCCGCGAGGTCGGTCACCCGCACCGGCTGGAAGGTGCCGGCGCCGACGTGCAGCGTGAGAAACGCCGTTTCCACGCCCTGCGCGCGCAGTCGCTCGAGGAGCGGCTCGTCGAAGTGCAGCCCCGCGGTCGGCGCGGCGACCGCGCCCGGGGCGCGCGCGTACACCGTCTGGTAGCGGCGCTCGTCGGCGGCCTCGGGCGCATGCGCGATGTAGGGCGGCAGCGGCACGCTGCCGTGCCGGTCGAGGAGCGCGAGCACGGACTCGCGGCCGTCGAACTGCAACCGGAACAGATCGCCATCGCGCTCCGAGCACCGTCGCATCCAGCGCGCCCGCCAGGCGCAGGCGCGCGCCGGGGCGCGGCGCGTGGCTCGCCCGGATCTGCGCGAGCGCCTCGTGCGCGCCGACGACGCGCTCGATCAGCACTTCGATCCGGCCGCCGCTTTCCTTGCGTCCGAACAGCCGGGCCTTGATGACCCGCGTGTCGTTGAAGACGAGCACGTCCCCCGGCGCGAGGAAACGGGGCAGATCGGCGAAGCGTGGTCCGAGACTCCGTCGCGCGCGAGACGCAAGAGCCGGCTCCCGGTGCGCTCCGGCGCAGGATGCTGGGCGATCAGCGCCTCGGGCAGGTCGAAGTCGAAGTCCTCGACCGTGAGGCGTTGCCGGGGGTCGGTCATTCTCCGATAATGCCCCGGCAGCCGGGATGGCGGAACTGGTAGACGCAGCGGACTCAAAATCCGCCGGTGGCGACACCGTGAGGGTTCGAGTCCCTCCCCCGGCACCAACGCCGTTCGGAGCGGATCAGCCGGTCAGGCGGTCTGGGAAGGCGCGCCGTCCGGGCGCGGCTCGACCGCGACCTGCTCGAGCCGGTAGCCGTGCTGGTAGACCGCGGTGAGCTTCCAGCCGTTCTCGGGCACGAGGCCGAGCTTGGAGCGCAGCCGGCTGACATGCGTGTCGACCGTGCGCGTGTTGAGGTCGGAGGTGCGGCCCCACACCGACTCGAGGATGTGGCCGCGCGAGACGAGATTGCCGACGTTGCGGAACAGGAACACCGCGAGGTCGAAGTCCTTCTGGGTGAGGTCCATTTCCGCGCCGTGGCGGGTCACCACCCGCCGATCGACGTCCACGTCGAACTCGCCCACGCGCAGGTGCTCCGCGGCGCGCGGCTTCGGCCGGGCGCGCCGGCCGAGCGCCTCGACGCGCGCGAGCAGCTCCTGCTTGCGCAACGGCTTGACCAGGTAGTCGTCGGCGCCGGCCTTGAGCGCCTGGACGATGTCGGCCTCCGCGTCGCGCGCGGTGGTGAAGAGGACCGGGACCGGCTCGCGCACGTTCGCGCGCACCCACGTGAGGATGGCGTCGCCGTTGACGTCGGGCAGCTCCCAGTCGAGCACGAGCAGGTCGAAGCTGTCGCGGGTCATCACCCGCATGAACTCGCGCCCGCGGCTGAACGTGTGGCACGCGTGCCCGGCGCCGACCAGCCAGATCCGCACGAGATCGGCCTGGGAGACGTCGTCCTCGACGATTGCGATGCGCATTGGGGAAGGCCTCAGAACGGGCTACGGGGTGTCGCGAGGCAGCGCAGCTGGACGAGCGCGGACGACAGGGGACAACGCCTTAAGCGGCGACGAACCTGCGATTCCATCAGCCGAAAGACCTCGATTGGAGCTTCATCAGTCCGCGGTGTAGGTGATGTCGACGCTCTCGAGATACTCGGCGAGCTCGCGCGCGAGCCCGTCGAGACCCGTGCCGCCGGCGCGGGCGCAGTGCTCGATCTCGGTCCCGATGCGGGTGACTTCGTCGAAGCCGTAACCGCCGCCGACGCCCTTCAGTCCGTGGCCGATCCGCCGCGCCTCTTCGAGGTTGCCGCGCGCGATCGCGCCGCGCAGCTGCTCGACCTCGACGCGACGGTTGGCGAGGAAGCGCGGGATCAGGTCGCGGAGCTCGGCCGAGACCTGGACGCGGGGGCGTACCATTTCCATCCGGCAAATTGTACGGAGGGCGGCGGGCGGGGGCGCGGAACTATGTCCGCTCCCGCCGTGCCCCCGCGCTAGCGCGCGGCACCGTCGCCGGCGCGCAGCGGACCTTGTGCACGTCGCGAGTCGCGCAGGATCGGCCGCAGCGCCGCGCGCAGCGACTCCAGGGACACCGGCTTGGTCACGACTCCGTCGCAGCCGGCGGCGCGCGCGCGCTCGACCTCGGGGCCCTCGGTGTGCGCGGTGAGCGCGAGGATCGCGCCGGTGTAGTTGCGCGTGCGCAGCACGTGCACCGCCTCGTAGCCGTTCATGACCGGCATCTCGAGATCGATCAGCACCGCGTCGAAGTGCCCGGCGAGCGCGGCTTCGACCGCGGACAGCCCGTTCGCGACCGAGCGCGCCTCGACGCCGAGCTTCGTGAGCAGGATCTCGACCAGCCCGCGGATGTCCTCGTTGTCCTCGGCCACCAGCACGCGCCCGTCGAGCGGCTCGCGCGCGGCGATCGCCTCGGTGATCGGCCGCACGGTCTGCGGACGGGAGGCGATCTCGGCGGGCAGCCGCACGGTGAAGGTCGACCCGAGGCCGGGCCGGGAGGCCACGTCGATCGTGCCGCCCATGAGGTCGACCAGGTTGCGCGTGATCGCCAGCCCGAGCCCGGTGCCGCCGTAGCGCTGCGCGATGCTCGAGTCCGCCTGCTCGAAGGGCTCGAAGATGCGGGCGATCGCGTCGTCCGGGATGCCGGGGCCGGTATCGCGCACCTCGAGCACCAGCGCCGCGATGTGCCACGAGACCGTGAGCTCCACCGAGCCCGCCTGCGTGAACTTGAGCGCGTTGCCGAGCAGGTTGATGAGCACCTGCCGCACCCGCGCGCCGTCGAGCATGAGCGCGGGCGGCAGCTCGGTGGCGCGCGTGAACCGCAGCCGGACCCGCTTCTCCTCCGCGGCGGGCAGCATGGTCGCGACCGAATCGCGGCACAGCTGCTCGGGGCTCTCGGGCGCCGGCGTGATGGTGAGCGCGCCGGCCTCGATCTTGGCGAGGTCGAGGTGGTTGTTGATGAGCTGCAGCAGGTGCTCGCAGTTGCGGCCGATCGTCGCGCTGTTGCGGATCCGCGCGTCGCGGCCGAGATCGTCGGTGAACTGGTTCAGCTTGTTGAAGCCGGTGATCGCGGTGAGCGGCGTGCGCAGCTCGTGGGTGAGATGGTTCAGGAACTCGGTCTTGAGACGGTTCGCCTCGCGTGCCGCGAGCGTCTCGTAGCGCAGCCGGCGCCGCTCGTCGGTCAGCAGGTACAGCCACAGCGACGCGACGACCGCGAGGGTCGCCACCCCCGCAGTGGTGGCGAACAGCCAGCGCGACTGGAAGCCGAACACGAACAGCGCGATGCCGGTGGCCGCCAGCGCGAGCGGCATCAACAGGAATCCGACCAGGTACGTGCGTCCGCTCGCCTCGACGCCGCGCCACAGGAGCAGCAGCGGGATGAACAGCGCGACGGCCAGCAACGCGCCGTCGAGCGCCATCGATGCGGGGGTGAGCACCTGGCCCGCGGCGAGCGCCGCGTACGCGACGGCGGCGAACTCGAGGCTCGACATGCGGCCCACCGGCGTGTACACCTGGTCGCCGAGCGACCCGTCGGTTCGCCCGATGAACGCCGCCTTGCCCGCGACGTCGCGCGCGAGCCACTCCGAGCCGGGCATCCCGCGCGCGGCCATCGCGAGCTCGTAGAACGGGATGACCCGCACGTCGTCGGCGTTGCGCGGAAAGCGCAGCGCCACGTCGCCCTTCGCGCCCAGCGGAATCCAGCCGCGGCGCACCTGCAGCGCCTCGTCCACCACGCGCGGCGGCGACAGCACCGGGTCGACTGCGGCGAGCATGGCGACCGGCAGGCTCGGAATCAGGTAACCCTGCGCGCCGTGAAAGAGCCGGATGCGGCGGAGCACGCCATCGTCGTCGGGGATCACGTTGACGACGCCGATCGCGGCGGCGCTGTCGCGCGTGAGCCGCTCGCCGGGCAGCCGCACATGCGCCCAGCCGAGGTACGGGACCGGTGACGTCCCGTCCTGCCCGAGCGCGCCGCGCGCCACGGCTTTTGCGGCGAGCTGTCGCTGGTAGCCCGGCGTCGGGTTCAGCGGCACCGTGAGGCCGGCGGCGGCGAGCACGCTGTTGCGGCCCAGCGTCGCGGCGAGCGCCTCGTCGCCCGGGTGCTCGTCGTCGAGCACCGTCTGGAACGCCACTGCCCGGACGCCGTGGCGCTCGAGGTAGCGCAGCACGTGCGCATACGCTTCCCGTTCCGTCTTCCACGGGGCGGCGGGATCGAGCACGCGGCCGAGCGATTCCTCGTCGAGCGCGAACACGACCACCTGCTCCACGTCGATCGTCCGGCTGAACCGGCGCTGCGCGGCGTCATCGATCCAGCCGTTCAGACGGTCGAAGAGCACGGTCTGCGCGAGCAGCGCCGAGAGGCTGACCCCGACGCCGCACGCCGCCAGTCCCTTGAGCACCCGCAGGACGGGGCCCTCGTGGAACACGGACGCGGATCGGGAACGGCGTGCCATGGGAGTCCGATTGTAAACGAGCCCGGCCTTTCGATTGCCGCCGGGGACGGGCCGAAACCGGCCGAACTGCACTCTCGGCGGCGGCCGGAAACCGGTTTTTCGACGCGGCGACCCGCCGACGCGCAACGACCGTCGGGCGCCCGGACTCGGGGACGCGCGGGCGCGCCGGCGCGTCGCGGGCTGCGGCACGCGCGCACCGATTTGCGGCACACTTACGGCCCGCGCCCGCGAGAGTCACCGCCATGCCCGACTTCGTTCCGATCCACGGCCTGCACCACTGGGCGTACCGCTGCCGCGACGCCGAGGAGACGCGGCGCTTCTACGAGGACGTGCTCGGCCTGCCGCTGGTCCACGTGATCCGCGCCGACAACGTGCCGTCGACCGGCGAGTACTGCCCGTACGTCCACATCTTTTTCCGCATGCGCGACGGCTCGTACCTCGCGTTCTTCGACCTCGGCGACGATGCCGCGTCCGCGCCGAGCCCGAACACGCCGGCGTGGGTGAACCACATCGCGCTGCGGGTGGACTCGGTCGGCGCGGTCGAGGAGGCCAAGCGGCGGCTCGAAGCGGCGGGCGTGAGCGTGCTCGGCGTGACCGACCATCACTTCATCAAGTCGATCTACTTCTTCGACCCGAACGGCATCCGCCTGGAGCTGACGGCGTACACCGGGCCCGACGAGTACGTTGCGAAGAAGGAGCGCAGCGCGCGCGAGGAGTGCGCGGCCTGGACGCGCGAGAAGGCCGCGCGCCGGCAGGCCGGGACCCTCGGCGTCCCCAAGGCCTGACCGGCTCCGGGCGGCGGATCGAGAGCGGAACGGCGTCCGATCGTGTCCGAACTCAAGCTCGCGGTCATCGACGTCAAGCCCGGCGCGGCGATGGAGAGCCAGTCCGGGCTCGCCATGCTCCGCCCGCGCGTCTACGGGGCCTACATGGAATCGGCAGGCCCGAAGCGCGTCGCGGCGATCGTGATGCACCCGACTTCGAACTTCATGGGTCACTACCTCATCGCGCCGCTCGCGCGCCGCGGCGTGACCTGCCTGGGCCTGAACTCGCGCTTCGTCAACAACGACACGATGCTCCTGATGGAGCGGGTGATCCAGGACCTCGGCGCCGGCGTGAAGTTCCTGCGCGGCCTCGGCTACGAGCGCATCGTGCTCATCGGCAACTCCGGCGGCGCGTCGCTGGCGGCGTACTACCAGGCGCAGGCGGAGCTCTTCGACGCGACGCGCCTGGTCGACGGCGATCCGTCGGGGCTCGACGCGTCGGACTTCCCGCGCGTGGACGGCATCGCGCTGTGCGGCGCGCACCTCGGCCGGTCGCGGCTTTTTCTCGAGTGGATCGACCCGGCGGTGATCGACGAGGCCGATCCGGTGAGCGCCGATCCCGCCCTCGACATGTACGACGCGCGGAACGGCCCGCCGTTTCCGCCGGAGTTCCTGGAGCGCTTCAAGGCCGGCCAGCGGCGCCGGCGCGACCGGATCGAGCACTGGGTGTGGGCGCGGCTGCGGCGCCTCCGCGCGGACCCGACCGGCCCCCAGGACCAGGCGTTCGTCGTGTACCGCACGCACGCCGAGCCGCGCTGCCTCGATCTCGCGCTCGATCCGAACGACCGCCCGGCCGGGTCGATCTGGGGCGACGCGAAGCAGGTGAACTACGCGGCGAACGCGATGGCGCGCTACACCAGCCTGCGCGCGTTCCTGTCGCAGTGGTCGTCGGGGTCGCGGGCCGACGGGCCGGCCAACCTTGCGAAGACATCGGTGCCGGTCCTCCTGTGCACCTACACGGCCGACGCGTCGACCTTTCCCAGCACGCGCGACGCGTGGCTCGAGGCCGCGCGCGGGCGCATTCGCAACGTCGACGTCAAGGGCGGCAATCACTATCTCTCCGGCCAGCCGGAGCTCGTCGAGCAGGTGGCGGACGAGATGGCGGCCTGGATGCGCGCGCTGTGAAGGTGTGCGTCGTCGGCGCGGGGGCGATCGGCGGCCTGCTCGGCGCGCGGCTCGCGGACGCCGGTCACGAGGTGAGCCTGGTGGCGCGCGGCGCGCACCTCGCGGCGATCCGCGCGAACGGCCTCGCAATCCAGGACGACGCCGGCGTGCGCAGTCGGACGCTGCCGGCCTCGGACGAGCCCGGTGAGTTCGGCCCGCAGGACGTCGTGGTGATCGCGCTCAAGGCCTACTCGATCGGGCCGATGCTGCCGCGCATCGCACCCGTGCTCACGCCCGACACGGCGGTCGTGACCGCGATCAACGGCATCCCGTGGTGGTACTTCTGCCGCGCCGGCGGGAAGTTCGACGGCATTCCGGTCGAGTGTCTCGATCCGGGCGGCGAGATGGTGCGTGCGCTCGACCCGAAGCACCTCGTCGGGTGCGTCGTGCACGGCTCGGCGGAAGTCGTCGCGCCGGGCGTGGTGCATCACACGAGCGGCGGCGCGTTCATCCTGGGCGAGATCGACGGCCGCGTGACGCCGCGGGTCCAGGCGCTCGCCGCCGCGATCGAGTCGGCGGGGCTCAAGGCGCCGGTGACGGCACGCATCCGCGACGACGTCTGGACCAAGCTGATCGGCAACACGTCGTACAACCCGGTCGCGGCGCTGACCGGGGCGCTGATGAGCGACATCAATGCGAATCCGGCGCTGATCGAGCTGATCCGGCGGATGATGCTCGAGGGCATCGCGGTCGCCGCGGCGCACGGCTGTCGCATGACGGTGTCGCTGGACGAGCGCTTCGTGCTGGCGCGCAAGCTGGGCGCCGTGAAAGTATCGATGCTCCAGGACCTCGAGCGCGGCCGGCCGCTCGAGATCGACGCGATCGTGACGGCGGTGAGCGAGCTGGGGCGCAAGGTGGGCGTCCCGACACCGACGATCGATGGCGTCGAGGCGCTCATCCGCGAGCGCGCCCGGCAGCGCTAACCAGGGAACCCGAAGGAGCCGCGGCATGGGCAACGTGGACACCAACGCGCTCGGCAAGCCGGCGCACATCAGCGACGCGGAGTGGCGGCTGCGGATCGAGCTGGCCGCGGCCTACCGCGTGTTCGACTGGTACGGCTGGAACGAGACGATCTTCAACCACATCACCGTCCGCGTGCCCGGGCCGGAGCGGCATTTCCTGATCAATCCGTTCGGCCTCTGGTACGACGAGGTGACCGCATCGAACCTCGTCAAGGTCGACCTCGCGGGCAATCCGGTCGCGCCGAGCGAGTACCCGATCAACCGCGCCGGCTTCATCATCCACAGCGCGGTGCACGCGGCGCGCGACGACGCGCACTGCATCATGCACACGCACACCACCACCGGCATGGCGATCGCGTGCCGGCGCCAGGGCCTGCAGCACGACGACTTCTACGGCGCGATGCTGATCGGCCGGGTCGCATACCACGACTTCGAGGGCATCACGGTGCACGCCGACGAGCAGCCGCGGCTCGTCAAGAGCCTCGGCGACAAAGCACGTGATGATCCTGCGCAACCACGGCCTGCTGGTCGCCGAGCGCGACGTTGCGCACGCGTTCGCACTGCTGTGGACGCTGCAGCGCGCCTGCGACGTGCAGTGCCAGTCGGCGGCGATCGGCGGATACGACCTGCCGCTCAGCGACGCGGTGCGCGAGTCGTGCAGGAACGACGCGCTGCACTTCGACGCGGACGGCGGAACGTGCCGGCGCATGTTCGAGGCGACCGTGCGGCGCATGGAGCGGGTGATGCGCGGGCCGAACTGGATCGACTATCGTTCCTGAGCCGCGGACATCGCGATGAGCGCGGCGCGGAACAACCGGTCTGGACGGGCGGCTACGAGCTCCCGGTCTATCCGTTCGTCCCGCCGCCCGAGCTCGCCGGTGGGCGCGCATGCGGCGCTATCCGATCGTGATCGTGGGCGGCGGGCTCGCCGGGCTGACGCTCGGCTGCGACCTCGCGAATCGCGGCGTCGATTGCGTGCTGCTCGACGAGGACGACACGATCGGCGTGCGCGGCGCGTCGTCACGCGGCATCGTCTACGCGCAGAAGACGCTCGAGATCTTCGCGCATCTCGGCACCTATCCGCGCATGCGGGAGAAGGGCATCACCTGGTCGGACGCCAAGACGCTCGCCGGCAACGACGTCGTCTACTCGTTCAACCTGCAGTCCGCGAGCGTCTCCGACCAGCCGCCCTTCATCAACCTCCAGCAGTTCTACGTGGAGTGGTTCCTCGCCGATCGCATCGCAGCGCTGGGTCACTGCGACCTGCGCTGGAAGAATCGCGTCACGAAGGTCGAAAGCCGCGACGATTTCGTCCTCGTGTCGGTCGAAACGCCGGCCGGCGCGTACACGCTCGAGGCGGACTGGCTGGTCGATGCGACCGGCGTGAACAGCCCGATTCGCCGCGGCTTCGGACTCGAGACACATACCGCGCGCAGCGCAGACCGCTGGTGCATCACCGACGTCCGCTTCAAGGAGACGTTCCCGACCGAGCGCTGGACGTGGGTCGAGGCGCCGTTCAACGAGAATCGCGCCGTGTGGCAGCACCTGATGGGGGACGACGTCTGGCGGCTCGACTACCAGATGGACCCGGACTGTGACCCGGAGTACGTGAGCCGGCGCGACGTCGCCGAGGCCCGGCTGCGCGCGCACCTCGGCGACGTCGAGTTCGAGCTGGTGTGGGTCGGGCCGTACGCCTACCGCGACCACCTGCTCGACCGCTTCCGGCACGGGCGCGTGTTCTTCATCGGGGACGCCGCGCACGTCGTCAGCCCCTTCGGCGCGCGCGGCGGCAATTCCGGGATCCAGGACGCCTACAACCTCGGCTGGAAGCTCGCGCTCGTGCGCGGGGGCCGCGCGCCCGTGACCCTGCTCGACACCTATGACGCCGAGCGTCAGCCGGCCGCACGGCAGAATCTCGAGGTCACGAGCCGCACCGCGCGGTTCCTCGCGCCGCGCTCGCAGCGCGGAGCGGACGCTGCGCGACGCCGCGCTCGCGCTCGCGCGCAAGCACGCGTTCGCGCGTGCGCTCGTGAACAGCGGCCGCCTGTCGGTCGCGAATCCGTATCCCGGCTCGCCGGCGGTGACGAACGGCGGCCACTCGGTGCAGAACGTGCCGATCACGTTGCCGGACGGCACGCGCTCCACCCTCGTCGAGCTCGCGCAGCGCGCGGGCACGGCGTTCATCGGCATCCTCTATGCGCCGACGCGCGCGCAGGACGTCGCGGCTTACGCCTGGCTCGAGGCGAGCGGGCGGCCGTTCCGGTTCTTCGTCTGCGGGCCCGGCGGCATCGGCGACCCGGAAGGGAAGCTCCAGCAAGTGCTCGGCGCCGCGCCCGGCAGCTTCGCGCTCATCCGCCCGGACCTGTACCTCGCCGGATGCGTTCCCGATGCGCGACCGGCGCACGCCGATGCGATGCTCAAGCGAGCGCTCTGCCAACTGCCAACCGCCGGGTGACCACGCGCATGCGGACCGATCCGAACATCCCCGATCCCGACGGCCTGTACGCGGCGCTCGTCGCCGCGCACGAAGGGCTGACCGACGCCGAGAGCGCGGCGTTGAATGCGCGACTGGTGTTCCTGCTCGCGAACCAGATCGGCGATCAACAGGTGCTCGCCGACTGCATCGCGGCGGCCGTGGCGTCGCGCGGCGGCTGATCGTGTCGGCCGCTTGCGCGGCCTCAACTCATCAGCTTCGGCAGGAAAAGCGAGATCGAGGGGAACGCGACCAGGATCGCGAGACGCACGATGTCGGCGCCGACGAACGGCATCACGCCGCGGAAGACGGTCGTGATCGGCACCTTCGGCAGCACCGCGCGCAGCACGAACACGTTCAGGCCGACCGGCGGGGTGATGAGGCTCAGCTCGGTGACGCATCACGACCAGGATGCCGAACCAGATCAGGTCGAAGCCGAGGTGCTGCACCAGCGGGATAGAAGAGCGGCACCGTCAGCAGCACCATCGACAGGCTCTCGAGCACGCAGCCGAGCAGCACGTAGACCGCCAGGATCGCCACGATCACCATGATCGGCGAGAAGTCGGACTGGGCGACGAAATCGCGCAGCGCGGCGGGCAGGGTGGTGAGGTTGATGAAGTTGGCGAAGATCATCGCGCCGATCAGGATCGCGAAGATCATCGCGGTGGTGCGGCCCGACTCGACCAGCACGTCGGCGAGAATGCGCCAGGACAGGCCCTGGCGGACGAGCGCGAACAGGAACGCGCCGCCCGCGCCGACACCGGCGCACTCGGTCGGCGTCGCGACGCCGCTGTACAGGCCGCCCATCACCAGGCCGAAGAGGAGCAGCACGCCCCAGACGTGCGAGAGCGCACGCAGGCGCTCGCGCCAGGTGCGGCGCTCACCCGGCGGGCCGGCGTCGGGGTCGCGCCAGACGCTGTAGACGACCGCCGCCGAGGTAGCACAGCGTCGCCACCACGCCGGGCAGGATCCCGGCGGCGAAGAGCTGGCCGATGTTCTGCTCGGTGAGGATGCCGTAGATCACCAGCAGCACCGACGGCGGGATCAGGATGCCGAGCGTGCCGCCGGCCGCGATCGAGCCGGCGGCGAGCCCGTCCTTGTAGCCGAAGCGCTTCATCGGCGGATAGGCGACCTTGCCCATCGTCGCGGCGGTGGCGAGGCTCGAGCCGCAGATCGCCGAGAAACCCGCGCAGGCGAGGATCGTCGACATCGCGAGACCGCCGCGCAGGTGGCCGGTAAAGGCGTACGCCGCGTCGTAGAGCTCCTCCGACAGCCGGGCGCGCGTGACGAGGTTGCCCATCAGCACGAACAGCGGCACCACCGAGAGCGTGTACGACATGCTCGTCTCGTAGGCGAGCTGGCCGATCATCGACAGCGCCGCGGTCGAGTTGACCTTGTAGGCGAAACCGAGCGCGCCGATGAACAGCATCGAGATCCACAGCGGCACCCGCAGGAACGCGAGCAGCAGGAACGCGGCGAACCCGACCAGCGCCTCCGTCACGTCAGTCCTTTGTCAGCTTGCGCGCCGGCGGCCGGAACGCGAGCACGAGGAAGATGACCGCGACGATCACCATCGCCGCGCACATCAGAAAGGTGAGCGGGTACAGGGTGATCTTGAGGACCGCGGTGGTGTCGCCGTAGCCGAGCATCCGGTTGGCGCGGATGAAGAGCTGCCAGGCGAGCACGCCGGAGACGATCGCGGAGAGCACGCTGGCCGCCACGTTCTGGATCCGCAGCATCCAGTCCGGTACGACCGCGTCCAGCAGGTCGACCATGACGTGCTCTTCGCGCAGCGTCACGAGCGGCAGCGCGCCGAAGACGGTCGCGGCCACCAGGATCTCGATGATCTCGAGCCCGCCGGGAACCGGACGGTTGAAGACGTAGCGCCCGACGACGTCGACGCAGGTGAGCGTCATCATCGCGAACAGCGCCACCGCGGTCAGCGCGCCGAGCGCGGACCGTATCGCACGGTCGAAGGCGCGCTCGCCGCCCCCCGGGGCCCCCTGGGTCATCATCGGGTCGATGGGAACGTGCCCGGCGCCGCGGCGCCGGGCGATCCGCGGGCTACTTGCCTACTTGCCCGCAGCGACGTTCTTGATTTCGGCGCGCAGCGCGGCCATCACGGCGGCGCCGTCCACCCCCTTCGCCTTGGCCTTGTCGATCCAGGCCTGCTCGAGCGGCGCGGTGGACTTGCGGATTTCCTCGATGAACGCCGCACTCGCGGTCTGGATCTGGATGTTGGCTTCCTTCATCGCCAGCACGCCCTTCTCGTCGGCCGCGTCCCAGGCCTTGCCGTTGCGCCGGGCGAGCGCCTCGCCGAGCAGCGGCTGGATGAGCTTGCGGTCGGCCTCGGGAATCGAGTTCCACTTGGCCGGGTTCGCCATGAAGACGAAGCTCACGTTGTAGAGGCCGCCCGGAACGAAGGTGGCGTGCTTGAGGACCGGGGTGAGCTTGAACGAGCCCACCGACTCCTTCGGGAAGAACACCCCGTCGGCGACGCCGGTCTTCAGGATCTCGAACACCTCCGGCGCCGGGCGCAGCAGCGGGACCGCGCCGAGCGACTTGGTGACGTCGTTGATCAGCCCGCCGCCGACGCGGATCTTCTGGCCCTTGAGGTCGGCGAGCGAGCCGACCGCCTTGCTGGTGTGGTAGATCTGCCCCGGGCCGTGCGTCATCATCGAGAGCACGACCACGCCCTTGTGCTCGTCGGCCTTCGCGAGCATGCGCTCGTAGACGCGCTGGTAGGCGACCGACATCACTTCGGACGTGTCGGCCATGAACGGGAACTCGACCGCGTCGGTCAGCGTGAACCGGCCGGGCGTGTAACCGTGCACGGTGTAGGACAGGTCGATCAGGCCGTCGCGCACCGCGTCGAAGGTCTGCGGCGCGGTCACCGGCGCCTTCGGCAGGACGTTGCACTTGACGCGCCCGGACGTCGCCTTCTCGATGTCCTGGCACAGCGGCACCAGCATGGTGGCGGTGATCGGGTGCAGCGGGGGCACCCAGGAGCTTGCGTTGAGCGTGACCTGCGCGGCCACCGGCGCTGCGGCGGCGCAGGCAGCGAGGCCCATCCAGCGAGCGAGTTTCATCGTTGTCTCCTCCTCCAAAACCAGCACCGGCCCCTCCGGCCGGCGGTGCGAGCGAGTGTAACACCGCGCCGGTGCCGGACTTTGATCCGGGTTGCCCCGCGCGGCTCGTCCCGGGGGCGCCAGGCGGGGCGCGTGCGCCGGCCTTTCCCGTCCACCCGTCTGCCGGGGTTAACCCACCCGCAGGATGTCCGCGCACGGCGCGCGCAGGAAGAATCCGTCATCGCTCGGATGCCATATGGAGAGGCGTCGATGATGGGCTGGCTGACTTGCACCGCGTGTTGTCACCGGAGGCGGCCGCGATGACTCGCGCCGCGAAGCACGTCTTAATCCCCTCGGATGATGGAGGCGCTGGCGACGAACGCCCTAGTATGAGCATGAGCGCAAGATGCGCGAAGACGCCGCAACCGAAGCGGCGCAACCGAAACGGGGAAGGGGAGTCCGCCAGGATGTCCGGCCCGGTCGACAAGGCGAGCCCGACCGCAGCGCGGCGGCCGGTCCTCGCGAAGATCGCGCGGCCCGCGGCGAGCGCGCTGCTCAGGCGCGATCGCCTGTTCGACCTCATGGACGGGGCGCGCGGCGGGCAACTGCTCTGGCTGAGCGCCCCCGGCGGCGCAGGCAAGACCTCGCTCGTGGCGTCGTGGATCGAGGCGCGCGGGCTGCGCGCGCTCTGGATCAGCATCGATCCCGGCGACGCCGATCCGGCCGCCCTGTTCTATTACCTCGCGGCCGCAGGCCGGGACCTCGGCGCGTCCGATCTTCCCGGCTACCGCCCGTCCGCGCCGACCGAGCTCGCGGTCTTCGCCAGGCGGTTCGGCGAGCGCCTCTTTGCCGCGGCACCGGAAGGGCTGGTGCTGGTCCTGGACGACTACCACGCGCTGCCGCCGGACGCCCCGGTGCACGCGGCGATCGACGCGCTCTTCGACGCGGTGCCGCCGGGCTCGCTCGCGGTCGTCGCGAGCCGGAGCGGGCCGCCCGCATGCCTCGGACGCCGCGTGGCGAGTGCCGGGTTCCGCGGCCTCGACTGGCCGGCGCTGCGCCTCACGACCGAGGAGTGCGTCGCGCTGGCCCGGCGGCACGGCGTCGCGCCGGAAACGGCGGCGGCGCTGGGCGATCGCGCGCGCGGCTGGGCGGCGGGCGTCGTTCTGCTCGCGCGCGCTTCAGCGGGAAGGACAGCGGGAATGCGCGCGCCGCGCGACATACCTCCCGAAGCGGTCTTCGACTACTTCGCGAACGAGGTCTTCGCCCGCGCGGCCGCCCGCACGCGCGACTTCCTGCTGTGCTCCGCGTACCTGCCGCGCATGACGCCGGCGCTTGCGTGCACGGTCACCGGCGAACCGGGCGCGGCCGACCTGCTCGAGACGCTTCACCGCAATCACCTCTTCACCGAGCGGCGCGACGACCCGGCGCCGGTGTACGAATTGCACCCGCTGTTCCGCGAGTTTCTCCAGCGCGAGGCCGAGCGACAGCTCGACGGACCGGCGCTGCGCGAGATCCGGACGGTTACGGCCGACGCGCTCGTGGCGGCCGGCGACCCGGTGTCGGCCGCGCCGCTGCTCGTCGCGAACGCGGATTGGACCGGCCTCGCGCGCCTGGTGCGCGCGGCCGCGACCGACCTTGCCGCCTACGGGCGGTACGCGACGGTGACGAGCTGGATCGAGAGCATCCCGACGGCGGCGCGCGCGCGCGATCCGTGGCTCGCTTACTGGCTCGGCCGCTGCCAGCTCGCCCTGCGCGTGGCTGGCGCGCGCGCGCTGCTCGCCGAGGCGTTCGCGGAATTCGAGCGCGCCGGGGATGCCGAGGGCGCGTTCTCGAGCTGCGCGTGGTTGTTGCGATCGAGCGCGTCGGCCGAGCAGGCGGCGCGCTGGATCGCGGCGGCGGAGCGGATCGCCGCCGCGCACCCGCACTTCGACGACCCCGCCGCCGAGGCCCGGGTGATCGCGCAGTTCCTGCTCGTGCACCAGTTTCCCCCGCATCACCCGCTGCTCGCGCAATTCGCCTCGCGCGCCGAGATCCTGTCACGCACCCTCGAGAGCGTCGGGGAGCGCATGCGCATGGCGGCATTCGCGCTCAGCGTCGCCACGATTCACACCGATCTGCGCAAGGTCGCGGCGCTGACGGCCGAGACGCAGGTGCTCGCGGCCCGCGCGGACGCCCCGCCCGGCGACCTTGCCATGCTGCTGCTCTTCCGCGGGTATTGCCAGACGCAGTTCGGCGACGCCGAAGCGGCGGCTGCAACGATCGCGTGCATGGAGCGGCTCGCCGCCGGCACCGGCTGCCCCGACGTGTTCACATCGACCTGGTACCTCGCTTGCCGCGCAGCGGTGCTGGCGGGCGACGTCCGGCGCGCGCGCGACTGTCTGCAGCGGATACGCCAGGCAGGGGGACTGTCGGCGCCGCTCGCGATGCACCTCGGCACGCTGTCGGTCTACATCGCGCTGCTCGAAGGCGATCCGGCCGCCGCCGTCGCCGAAGCGCGGGCAGTGCTCGAATCCGCCGGAAACCTGATTCCGGACTATCGGCCGCTGTGGCACGCGAACCTCGGGCAGGCGCTCCTTGCGCTCGGCGACGTCGATGCCGCGCTGCGCGAGATCGACACGGCGCTCACCACCGCCCGCGGCGGGCGTCTCGAGGGGATGCTGGTGTCGGCGCAGCTGCTGCAGGCCGCCGCACTCGCGCGGCGCGGCGACGTCGAGGGCGCCGTGGCGCCGCTGCGCGAAGCCATGACGGCGGCGCGCTCGATCGGTTGCGTGCCGCACATGCCGTACATCCTTCCTGCAACCCTCGCGCGGCTCGCCGCGCTGGCGCTCGGCGCCGGGATCGAGCGCGACTTCGTGCGCCAGACGATCGCGCGTCGCGGCCTGCCGCCGCCGACCGCGGAGGAGGAGCGCTGGCCCTGGCGCGTGCGCGTGCGCGCGCTCGGCGCCTTCGAGCTGGCGGTGGACGGGGCGGCGCTCGATGACGCGGCGAAGCCCCAGCGCAAGCCCGTCGAGCTCCTCAAGTACGTGGTCGCGGCGGGCGGCCGCGACGTGAGCTTCGGCGCGGTGACCCAGGCGCTGTGGCCGGACGCCGAAGGCGACGCGGCGAAGCGGTCGTTCGACGTCACGCTGCACCGGCTGCGGCGCATGCTCGAGCGCGACGACGCGATCGTCCTGCACGGCGGCAAGCTCGCGCTCAACCCCGGCATCGTGTGGGTGGATGCACTCGCCTTCGAGCGGCTCGCCGCGCGGATCGACGAGACGCAGCGCGGCGCGGGCGCGGCGAGCGAGGTGCCCGTCGAGTGGCTCGAGCGGGCGCTGCGGCTCTACCGCGGGCCGCTGTTCGCCTCCGACGAGGAGGGGTGGCTCAATCCGGCGCGCACGCGCCTGCGGCGGCGGTTCGTCGAGCTCGCCGAGGCGGCCGGGGAACGCTGGGAGCACGCGGCCAACGTCGACGCCGCGCTCGCGTGGTATCACCGGGCGGTCGACCTGGAGCCGACGGCCGAGCGCATCCATCAGCGCATCCTGCGCCTGCTGCACCGTCAGGGCCGGCGCGCCGAGGCGATCGAGGCCTACGGGCGGTGCCGCGAAGTCCTTGCCGCGCTGCTGGCGGCCGGCCCGTCCCCCGAGACCGAGGCGCTGCACCGGATGGTGCGCGGCTGACGGCGCGCCCGCGCCTCATCCGAACGGCGGACCGGCCGCACGCGAGCGGTATGCTTGAAGTAGGTCGGGAAGGCGCAGGGTGGTGCGGTCAATCGTGCGGATTCGCACGGTGAGGAGGCGCATCATGGACTTCGTGTCGATCATGGACGCCATTTCGTACGCGATCGTCGCTGCGCTGCTCGGGTACCTCGCCTACGGGGGCTCGCTCGTGCTCGGCGGGGGCCGGTTCCACCGCGACGTGCCCGAGGACGCCACGCACCCGCGCTTCGATCTGTGCTTCCTGGACTGAACTTCCTCAGCATCGCCCCCGGCCCAGCAGTTCACCGCTCCTCCAGCCGGGGGTGTTTTTTTGCCGCTCGCGCACGGACTAGGCCGAACGGCCGACCCGCGCCCCGTCGAATCGGTATGCGGGGCGTAGGCGGGTGCGGCGTACGTTCCGCAGGCGTGCGCAGTTGTCCAGCGTCCAGCGTCCAGCGTCCACTCAAGGAGGCCTGCCGATGAAGACCCAGTCCGACTCCACTTCCGAAACCCCGGTCCGGTCCCGCTCGATCCCGCTCGTGCTCGGGGTGGCCGGGATCGCCGCCGTCGGCTTCGCGCTGACGTTCGGCAGTGCGTGGCTCGACGTCGCCGAGGTCGCCGTGCCGCACCAGCTCGCCCTGAAGACCGCGCAGCTCGGTTTCGTCGCGCCCGCCGCGCAGGCGGCCCCGATCGGGTCCGGGGCGGGGTACCTGCCCGCGCAATTCGCGGTGCAGGGGCTCGCTACGGAGCCGCATCCCCCGCAGTTCTAGCCGCGCGGGCGGCCCTGGCCGGGCCGTTTGACGCGCATCAAGGATCGGACCGGCCGGCGGAGCCGAGCATGCCTGCGTGCCCGCCGCGCCGATCCGCATCCAGGAGTTCCTGAAGAACGTCCCGCTCTTCCGTGAGCTGACCGACGCCGAGCTCGACCGCATTGCCGCGGGCACGGCGCAGGTGCGCGCGCCCGCGGGCACGATCCTGTTCCGCCGCGGCGAGCCCTGCGCGGGCTTCCACGTGATCGTCTACGGCCAGGTGAAGCTCGCGTTCGGCGCGGCCGACGGCGCGGAAAAGGTGGTCGAGATCCTCGGCCCGGGGGCGAGCTTCGGCGAAGCGGTGATGTTCCTCGAGAAGCCCTACGTGGTCTTCGCCGAGACCCTGGCCGACTCCCTGCTGCTCGCGATCGGCAAGGCGGGCGTCTTCGCCGAACTGGAGCGCAACCCGCGCTTCGCCCGCAAGATGCTCGGCGGGCTCGCGTTGCGCCTGCATGGCCTGGTGCACGACCTCGAGGCCTACACGCTGCGCAGCGGCACGCAGCGCGTGATCGGCTACCTGCTCCGGGACTACTCCGAGGAGGGCGATCCGCGGACGCCGGTCGAGGTCGCGCTCGCCACCAGCAAGGGCGTGCTCGCGTCGCGGCTCAACATCACTCGCGAGCACTTCTCGCGCATCCTCCACGACCTCTCCGGCGCCGGGCTCATCGAGGTGCATGGAAGAATCATTCGCATTCTGGATCCGGAGCGATTGCGCGCGTACGACGGCTAGCGCGTCGCGCGTCCAAGCGGAACGTGGTGCCGCGACGGCACTCTGTCACGGGGGCCGTGCCCACCCGGTCACGCCGGGCGGCCGGTTCGGGCCGGCCCCGGCCGATCCTTTGATCTAGGTCACTGCCCGCGGCGGGGACGCTGGCAACATACGTTCACTCCTGGTGTTTGGCGGAACTGCCCAGGGTCGCAAGACCCGAAAGCGTTCCGCCGATTTTTTTGGGTCGCTGATTTTTTTGACCTGGGGAATCCGCAAGGGGGCGCCGCCGCCTTGTTCCCCGAACCACCGGGAGTCAAGCGAATGGGCATCACCGAGCGCATCGACCGCATCACGCTGCTGACCGACGACTACCGCGGCGAAGCCCCGCCGATCCCGAAGAGCGTCAAGATCGAGCTCACGGCGCGCTGCGACTTCAAGTGCTTCTTCTGCGCCTCGCACATGCGGCTGCGCCAGAAGAGCGACATGTCCTGGACCTTCTTCAGCCGCGTCGTGCGCGAGATGCGCGACCTGGGCGTCGAGGAGCTCGGCTGCTTTTATCTGGGGGAATCGTTCCTCGTGCCCTGGCTGCCGGAGGCCATCCGGTTCGCGAAGGTGGAGTGCGGCTATCCCTACGTCTTCCTGACCACCAACGGGCGCATGGCCACGGCCGACCGCATCCGCGATTGCATGGAAGCCGGTCTCGACAGCCTGAAGTTCAGCTACAACTTCGCCGACGCGCAGCAGTTCCAGGACGTGACCGGGGTGAAGGCGAACGCGTTCGGGTCCATCGCCGAGCACATCAAGCAGGCGCATCGCATCCGCGACGAGGTCGCCGCGGCCACCGGCCACCGCTGCGGGCTCTACGCGTCCAGCATCCTGTACGACGGGGAGCAGCGGGTGAAGATGGAGCAGGCGGTCGACGCGATCCTGCCGTACGTCGACGAGCACTACTGGCTGCCGCTCTACGGGCAGGCGGGCCTCACGAGCGGGGCGAAGGGGACGAAGCCGACCGCCGGCAACCAGGGCCGCGTCGGCGCGCTGCGCAAGCCCCTGCCGTGCTGGTCGCTGTTCACCGAGGGCCACATCACGTACGACGGGCACCTCTCGGCCTGCTGCTTCGACCACGATGGCCGCTTCGACATGGGCGACCTGAACACGATGTCCTTCCAGGACGCCTGGCACTCGGACAAGTTCCGGGCGCTGCGGCGCGCGAACCTGGCCGAGAACGTGGCCGGGACGGTCTGCGCGAAGTGCCTGGCTTACGAGGACGCCGAGCCGGCGGCGCAGCCGGTTCAGTTCGTCAAGCGGGCCGAGGGCGCGCCGGCCTGACGGCGGAATCGGGGGAGCCGTGGCCTCAGGCCGGCGCGCCGAGCAGGAACGCCATGAGCTCCCGCACCGGCCGGATCTCGCGGCCGAACGGCAGCGGGCCGCTGCCGCGGAAGAACAGTCCGTGCTCGACGTCGCCGCGCAACGCGGCGCCGAGCTGGTTGTCGATGCAGAACTGGCCGGCCTTCGCGATCCCGTCCCGTAGCCCGCAGATCTCCAGGCAGTCCCAGGCGAGCAGGCACTCGCGCCGCTTGTGCGCCTGCGCCTGCAGCGCGGGCAGCTTCTCGATGTAGCGCGCGAGCCACGGCGTGCGCACCGCGCGCGCCGGCAGCCCGGCGACGCTCATGAACTCGACGATGTCCTCGGGCCGCGCGTCCGCCAGGACGCGCTTGAACTCCGGAGGCGCGTCGCCCTCCACGGTGACCGCGAACGGGGTGCCGATCTGGGCGGCGGCCGCACCCAGCGCAAGCGCGGCGCGCAGCGCCTGCGGCGACGCGACGCCGCCCGCGACGATGAGCGGGATGCGCTCGCGCTCGAGACCGAGGGTTGCAAAGAGCGCGAGGGTCTCTTCCAGCACGCGCGCGAACTCGAAGCGCGGATCGCCGAGATCCTCGATCTTCGCGGCGCCGAGATGGCCGCCGGCGTACTTCGGGTGCTCGATCACGATCGCGTCGGGCAGCCGTTGCTTCCGCTGCCATTTCTTCAGCACGACCGCGATGCCGCGCGCGTCCGACAGGATCGGGATCAGCGCGACGTCGGGAAACGCGGCGGTCAGCTCGGGCAGGTCGAGCGGCAGGCCCGCGCCGGCGACGATCGCGTGCGCGCCGCTTTCGCACGACTGGCGTACGTAGTCGGCGTATTGACCGACCGCTCGCATCACGTTGACGGCGATCATGCCGCTGCCCTGCGCGAGTTCGAGCGCGGCGCGGATCTCGCGATCGAGCCCGACGAGGTTGGCGCGCTGGATGGCGGCCTTGTCGCGGGAGGTGCCGGTCGCCGCCATGAGATCGGCGTGGTGGCGCCGGAGATCCACGCTCGCGATGGTGCCGACGCCGTTGAGCTGCGCGACCGTTCCGGCGAGGCGATGCGCGGACACGCCGACGCCCATCCCGCCCTGCACGATCGGCAGGAGGGCGCGGCCCTTGAGTCGCAGCGGCGGGAGGTCGGTCAGGAGCGGTTCGGGCGCATTCATGGACGGTCCATCATCCGGACCACCCGCCCCGCGGCCTTGACGTGGGTCAAACGGGGCCGGTCGCCCGCGCGCACCGGCGCCGGCAGGCTCGAAGCGATTGCGGTGGTCAGTCCTTCCGCCGCGGGTTTGCTCCGCGATTCCGCCGGAGCTCCCGGAAGACCCACCAGAACACCAGCACGGCGAGGCCGGAATTGAGCACGACCGCGAAGATCAGGAACGCGTCGCTCATGACGCCTTCGGCCGGGTGTCGATCACCCGCTTCGCCTTCCCGGCCGAGCGCTCGACCGTCCCGGGCGCGACGAGCGTCACGTGGGTCGAGACGCCGACGTAGGACTTGATGTGGTGCTCCAGGTCGCGCGCCGCGCGCGACCAGGCCGCGTCGCCCGCCTGGGCGAACTCCGGCTTCACCTCGACCCGCACCGCCAGCTCGTCGAGGTGGCGCGGCCGCGACACCTCGAGGAGGTAGTGCGCCGAGAGCCCCGGCGCCTTGAGGATGAGCTCCTCGATCTGGCCCGGGAAGACGTTCACGCCGCGGATGATCAGCATGTCGTCGCTGCGGCCGGCGATCTTGGCCATGCGGCGCATCGCCGGACGCGCCGTCCCGGGCAGCAGGCGCGTGAGGTCGCGCGTGCGGTAGCGCACCACCGGCAGCGCCTCCTTCGTGAGCGAGGTGAACACCAGCTCGCCGAACTCGCCGTCGGGCAGCACGCCGCCGGTGACCGGGTCGATGATCTCGGGGTAGAAGTGGTCCTCCCAGACGTGGCAGCCGTCCTTGGTCGCCGCGCATTCCATCGCGACGCCCGGGCCGATCACCTCCGAGAGCCCGTAGCACTCGATCGCATCGAGATCGAAGTAGGCCTCGATCTCGCGGCGCATCTCGTTCGTCCAGGGCTCGGCGCCCAGCAGCGCGATGCGGAGCGAGCACGAGCGCGGGTCGACGCCCTGGCGCTCGAACTCGTCGGCGATGGCGAGCATGTAGGAGGGCGTCGAGACGATCGCGTCGGGCTCGAAGTCGAGGATCAGCTGCACCTGGCGCTCGGTCTGGCCGCCCGATACCGGAATGACCGTGGCGCCGAGCCGCTCGGCGCCGCAATGGAACCCGAGACCGCCGGTGAACAGACCGTAGCCGAGCGCGTTGTGCAGGAGGTCGGTCGCGCGCACCCCGGCCGCGCGCATCGAGCGCGCCATCACCTCCGCCCACATGTCGAGGTCGCCGCGCGTGTAGCCGACCACCGTCGGCTTGCCGGTCGTGCCGCTCGAAGCGTGGATGCGCACCACGTCGTCCATCGGCACCGCGAACATCCCGAACGGATAGTTCGCGCGCAGGTCCTGCTTGGTGGTGAAGGGGAACTTCGCGAGGTCCGCGAGCGTGCGCAGATCGTCCGGATGCGCGCCCGCCGCGTCGAATGCCGCGCGGTAGTGCGGCACTCGCGCGTAGGCGTGCGCGAGCGACCGGCGCATGCGCTCGAGCTGCACGTGCGCCAGCTCGTCGCGGCTCGCGCGCTCGCCGGGGTCGAGGTCGGGGTCGAGATCGACCGGAGCTCATTCCGGCGATGCTAGGGAGAAGCGGACCGAGGCCTTTTAGCCTGGATCAAGAGAAGCGCGCGAGGCGCCCCTGTAGACTCTGTGGGCTTCGCGCGGCGCAGCAATGCGGCGCGCGTTTCCAGCGAGTAAGATCGCCGCTCCCCAGGAGGAACGATGAAGGACACCCTCAAGCCCGGCCTCACCGCAACGCGGCGCATCACGATCGACAAGCCGCGCACGATCGACTTCCTCGGCGAGAACCTGCGCGTCTACGCGACGCCGGAGCTGGTGCGCGACTTCGAGATCGCCTGCCGGGAGTTCCTGCTCGCGCACTGCGACGCGGGCGAGGACTCGGTCGGCACCGGCATCACCGTCACCCACAGCGGCGCGACGCTGCTCGGGATGAGCGTGGACATCGTGCTCACGGTCAAGGCGGTCGACGGCCGCAAGGTCGCCTTCGACCTCGTCGCCCGCGACGGCGCAGAGGAGATCAGCCGCGGCGAGCACGGACGCTTCGTCGTGGAGGTCGAGAAGCTGCGCGCGCGCGTCGCGGCCAAAGCAGCGAAGGCTGCCGGCGGGTAGGGGGCGCGCGATGACCGGTCCGGCCCGCAAGGTCCCCCAGTACTGCTACCAGTGCGTGGCGGGACCGGACCTGCTGACCGTCAAGGTCGTGGACGGCGTTGCGACCGAGGTCGAGCCGAACTTCGCCGCCGCCGACGTGCACCCCGGGGGCGGCAAGTGCTGCGTGAAGGCCTTCGGCATCGTGCAGAAGACCTACAACCCGAACCGGTGCCTGCGGCCGATGAAGCGCACCAACCCGAAAAAGGGCCGCGAACAGGATCCGGGATTCGTGCCGATCTCGTGGGACGAGGCGCTCGACCTCGTGGCGGGCAAGCTGAACGAGCTCCGCGCGAAGGGGCTCACCGACGAGATTGGCTATCCGCGCGTCGCCGCGAGCTTCGGCGGCGGGGGGACGCCCACCTACTACATGGGGACGTTCCCGGCGTTCCTCGCGGCCTGGGGCGCGGTCGACTTCAGCTTCGGCAGCGGGCAGGGCGTGAAGTGCTACCACTCGGAGCACCTCTACGGCGAGCTCTGGCACCGCGCGTTCACCGTCTGTCCCGACACGCCGACGACGCGCTACGTGCTCTCGTTCGGCGCCAACACCGAGGCCTCGGGCGGCGTGGCGGGCGCATGGCGCCACGCGGCGGCGCGTGTGCGGGGCCTGAAGCGCGTGCAGATCGAGCCGCACCTCTCCGTCACCGGTGCGGCCTCCGCCGAGTGGATCCCCGTCAGGCCGAAGACCGATCCTGCGTTCCTGTTCGGCATGGTCCACGTGCTCCTGCACGAGAAGCCGCGCGAGGCGCTCGACGTCTTTTTCCTCAGGCATCACACCGGGTCACCGTACCTCATCGGGCCGAACGGCTTCTTCCTGCGCGATCCCGCGACGAAGAAGCCGCTGCTCTGGGACGCGAAGCGCGATTCCGCGGTGGCGTTCGATACGCCCGGCATCGAGCCGGCGCTCGAGGGCCGGTTCACGCTCGATGCGCTCGAGGTCGGCCCCGACGGGAGGCAGTGGCAGCACGCGCGCATCGAGGCGACGACCGCGTTCGCGAAGCTCGTCGAGCACATGAAGCAGTACACGCCCGAGTGGGCCGAGAAGGTCTGCGACATTCGGCCCGGCACCATCCGGCGCATCGCGGGCGAGTACCTCGAGCACGCGCAGGTCGGCGCGTCCATCGAGATCGAAGGCGAGACCCTCCCGCTGCGGCCGGTCGCGATCGCGCTCGGCAAGACGGTCACGAACGGCTGGGGCGGGTACGAGGCGTGCTATGCGCGCACGCTGCTCGCGTGCCTCATCGGCGGGCTCGAGGTGCCGGGCGGCACGCTCGGCACGACGGTGCGACTGAACCGGCCGGCGACCTCGCGGCAGGCGAGCGTCTCGCGCGGCCCCGACGGGTTCATGAAGTACCCGATGAACCCGACCGGGAAGGACACCTGGCAGCGCGAGCCGAAGGTGCGCAATGCCCACGCGACGCTCGTGCCGCTGTCGGCGAACTCGCCCTGGAGCCAGGCGCTCGGGCCGACGCACCTCGCCTGGATGTTTCGCAAGCAATCGCCCGAGCACTGGCCGGAGGTCACTGCGCCCGGCCTGTGGTTCGTGTACCGGACCAACCCGTCGATCTCGTTCTGGGAGACGCGGGAGATCGAGAAGCGCGTCGCGGAGTTCCCGTTCACCGTGGCGTTCGCGTACACGATCGACGAGACCAACTGGATGGCCGACGTGCTGCTGCCCGAGGCGACCGACATCGAGTCGACGCAGCTCATCCGCATCGGCGGCACCAAATTCATCGAGGCCTTCTGGGACCACGAGGGGTTCGCGCTCCGCCAGCCCGCGGTCGCCCCGCGCGGCGAGACGCGCGACATGACCGACATCGCCACCGAGCTCGCCGCGCGCACCGGGCTCCTCGAGAAGTACAACAGCGCGATCAATCGCGGCGCCGCGGGCGCGCCGCTCGCGGGCACCGGTTGGGACTTCAGCCTTGACCCGGCGGCGAAGCACGACGGCGAGGTGATCTGGGACCGCGTGTGCCGCGCCGCCAGCGCGGAGGTCACCGACGGGAAGGCGACCGACGGGCTCGACTGGTACCGCACCCACGGCTACCGCACGAAGCCGATCCCGCGGCTCACCTGGTATCTCTTCCCGGAGCTGCGCAAGCAGGGCATCCGTTTCGAGATGCCGTACCAGGAGCAGCTCTTCCGCATCGGCAAGGAGCTCGGGCAGCGGCTGCACGAGGTCGGCATCGACTGGTGGGACACGCAGCTCACCGAGTACCAGGCGCTGCCCGCGGTGAAAGATTTTCCGGGCATCTGGGAGAAGGATGCGGCGAAGCACGGGACGCTCGCCGACTACCCGTTCTGGCTGGTCACCTCGCGCAGCATGCAGTACGCGTGGGGTGCGAACGTCGGCAGCCAGCTGATGGACGAGGTCGCGGGCAACGTGCGCGGCCATGGCGGCGTCGTCATGAACACGGGCACCGCGCGCCGGCTCGGCATCGAGGAGGGCGATCTCGTCGAAGTCCGCTCCTACGTCCACTCGACGCGCGGGCCGGCGATCCTGAAGCAGGGGATCCGCCCCGACACGCTGCTGATGATCGGGCAGTTCGACCAGTGGGCGCAGCCCTACGCGAAGGACATGCACGCGCCGAGCATGAATGCGCTCGTGCCGATGTCGCTCGATCTCACCGACGCGACCGGCTCCGCGGCCGATCTCGTGCGGGTAGGCATCAAAAGGGTAGGTGCCGCCGCATGACCCGCTGGGCCATGACCGTGGACCTGCGCCGGTGCATCGGCTGCCAGACGTGCACGGCCGCGTGCAAGCAGACGAACGCGACGGCGCCCGGCACGCAGTGGCGCCAGGTGCTCGACATGGAGAGCGGCGAGTACCCGGACGTGCGACGCACGTTCGTCCCGGTGGGCTGCATGCATTGCGCCGATCCGCCGTGCGTGCACGTGTGCCCGACGACGGCGACCCGCAAGCGCGACGACGGCCTGGTCACGATGGACTACGACGTCTGCATCGGCTGCGGCTACTGCGCGGTGGCGTGCCCCTACCAGGCGCGTCACATCAACCACCGGCGGACCTACGCGTACGGGGGCGGGCCGAACGAGACGGAAGCCGCGCGCTTCGATCCGCAGCGCATGTCGGTCGCGAACAAGTGCACCTTCTGCGTCGAGCGCATCGACGCCGGGCTCGCCAAGGGCCTGAAGCCGGGCGTCGACCCGGAGGCGACACCGGCCTGCGTGAACTCGTGCATCACCCAGACCTACGCGTTCGGCGACCGCGAGGACCCGAACTCGAACGTCTCGCAGCTCCTGGCGGAGAACCACTGGTTCCGCATGCACGAGGAGCTCGGGACCGACCCGGGCATCTATTACATCGTGGACGAGAAGTGAGTTTCGCCGAGCCGAAAGCCGGGCGCGTCGCGCCCTGGATCCAGACCAACTGGGACCTGCGCGCCGCGGGCAACTTCATCGGCGGCGGCACGGGCACCGGTCTCCTGATCGTCGCCGCGTTCGCGGCGGGCGCGGCGTACCGGCCGTTCGCGCTCCTCGGGCTGGCCTTCGTCGCGCTCGGCCTGTTCAGCGTGTTCCTGGAGATCGGCCGCCACCTGCGCGCGCCCCGCGTCCTCGCGCACGTCGGCCGCTCGTGGATGACGCGCGAGGCGATCGTCGCGCCGTTCCTGTTTGCCGCCGGGCTCGCGGCGGCGTGGCACCCGACCCCGGCGCTCGCCGCGCTCACGGCGCTCCTCGCGGCGGCGTATCTCTACTGCCAGGCGCGGATCCTCCACGCCGCGAAGGGGATCCCGGCGTGGCGGGCGCCGCGCATCGTGCCGCTGACGGTGGTCGCCGGCCTCGCCGAGGGGGCGGGGCTGCTGGTCCTCGTGCTCGCGCTCCTCGACCGGAGCTTCGCGGTGCGCTGGCCGGCGCTCGCGCTCGCGGTGCTGCTCGTCGCGCGCACCGTCGCCTGGCGCGGCTATCGCAAGCGCCTGCAGGCCCCGGCGGCGGCGCTCGCCGCGCTCGATGCGGGGCGGCGCATCTTCGACCGGCTCGGCAACTGGGTCGCGGCGCCGGTCGCGGTCGTCGCGTCGCTGCTCGCGCCGGGGCCGCTCGCCGCCGGACTCGCCGCGGCCGCCGGCGCGCTCGCGCTGGTCTGCGGCTGGCACTTCAAGATCACGCTCATCACGCGCGCCGCCCACAACCAGGGCTTCGCGTTACCCGCGCTTCCGGTGCGGGGAAAGGGCGCCGTCGGCGCTGCCGCGAAGCCCGGCTGGTAAGCGGCGCCGTCGCCGGGTCGCCCGGCGCGCCTGACCGGGCGACCGTCAGCGCCTGACAAGGGGGTGCGTGGCGGCAAGGGATCTCCGCATCTCGTTCGGCGCTCTTAGCGCGCATCAAAGCCGGCGCGCCACGCGGCCGGGAAGATGCTCGCTACCGAGACCCCACCGGAGGAAAGATGTCCAGCATCAGCGAGTCGATGACCCGCGATCACCGCGCCTGCGACGAGCGGTTCGCCGCTGCGGAAGGGGCCGCGGCGAAAGGCGACTGGTTGCGCGCGACGAGCGACTTTGCGGCCTACCGTGCGGCGATGGAGCGCCACTTCACGATCGAGGAAGAGACCCTGTTCCCGGCGTTCGAGCGCCACACCGGGATGACCGCGGGCCCGACCGAGGTGATGCGCGCGGAGCACGCCGAGATGCGCGACCTCTTCGAGCGCCTCGCCGCGGCCGCGACCGCCCACGACGCCGACGAGTTTCTCGGCCTCGCCGAGACCCTCAACCTGCTCATGCAGCAGCACAACATGAAGGAGGAACAGGTCCTCTATACGCTCATGGACGAGTCGCTCGGCGGCGAGGCCGACAGCCTCCTCGCCGCGCTCGCCCATTGAGGCCGGCCGGGCAATAGCGCGGCGAGCGGGGCGCCGCCACCCGATGCATCCGGCCGGTCTCGCGCTCGAGCAGGCGCCGCCGATCGCGGTGCCGTTCCGGTTCTTCCTCACCGCCCCGGTGTTCCTGTTCGCCGCCGCCGCGCTCCTCGCTTGGAACGGCGCCGAGACGTTCGATGCCCGGGCGACACCCACGGCGCTCGCCGTGACGCACCTGGTCACCCTCGGCTACATGGCGATGGTGATGCTGGGCGCCATGCTCCAGATCCTGCCGGTGCTCGCCGGTGCGCCGGTACCGGGTGCGCGCCTCGTGGCGGGCGCGTCGCACGCGCTGCTGGCGGTCGGGACAGCGGCGCTCGCCGGCGGCTTCGCCCTCGGGGAACCCGCCCTCACCAAGCTCGGCGCATGGGCCCTCGGCGCGGCCTTCGTCGCTTTTCTCGCCGCCGTCGCGGTCGCGCTTACGCGTGCCGCGGTGCGCAGCGCGACCGTGATCGGCATGACGCTCGCCGCCGTCGCGCTCGCGCTCACCGTGACCCTGGGGCTCGTGCTCGCCGCGATGCACGGCTGGGGCGTCGCGCCGCCGAGCTTCGCGATCCGCGAGCTGCACCCCGCCTGGGGCCTCGCCGGCTGGACCGGGCTGCTCGTCGCAGGCGTGGCCTACCAGGTGGTGCCGATGTTCCAGATGACGCCGCCTTACCCGCCGGCGATGACGCGCTGGTTCCCCGCCGCGGTGTTCGCCCTCCTCTCGGCCTGGTCCGTCGCGACCTGGCACGGGGAGGTGCCGACGCTCGCCGCGACGCTCGCCGTCTTCCTGGCCGGCGGCTACATCGCGTTCGCGCTCACGACGCTCGTCCTGCAGACCCGCCGGCGGCGGCGGGTGCCCGACGCGACGCTCGCGTTCTGGCAGCTCGGCATGGCCTCGATCGCGATCGCGGCCGCCTTGTGGTGCGTGCGCGCCGTGCGGCCGGAGGCGCCCGAAGCGCTCGACCTCGTGATCGGGATCCTGGCGATCGTCGGGGGCGCAGTGTCGGTGATCGCGGGCATGCTCTACAAGATCGTTCCCTTCCTCGGCTGGTTCCACCTGCAGGCTTCGGTCGGGCCCAGGGGCGCGCCCCACATGAAGAAGTTCCTCGGCGACTCGCCGCAGCAGCTCCACGTGCGCGTGCACCTCGTCGCGGTCGCGTTCCTGGCGGCCGCCGCGTGGTGGCCGCGGCCGCTCGTCTACATCGCGGCGGCCGCCGTAGGGGCCTCCGCGCTGGTGCAGCTGAGGAATTTGATGCTCGCGGCGCGCTTCTATCGCGCGGAGCTCGCGCGCGCGGCCTAGTCGCGCAGCGCGGCGACGGCGCGCGCGCCCTGCACGAGAAAGAGCGCGAGGCCGATCGCCGCCAGCACCGCGCCGCCAGCGACGCCGAAGCCGATCAGCGTGCCGCCCGCAACGAACAGGCACGCTCGCACGCCGGCGTACCGGCCGAGCGCGGCCCGCACTTCGTCGTGCCACGCGGTCTGCGGCCCGGGCCGCAGCCAGATCGGGAGCAGGTGCGACAGCGCGCCGGTCACCAGCGGCAGCAGGAAGGCGAGGATGAACGCGAGCACCGCGTCGCGCGCGTCGAGCGAGCCGCCGCCGTGGAGCGCGCCGAGCACGAGCATGATCGTGAATCCGGCGAGGGCGCCGGCGAGCGAGGGCGGCGCGCCGTGCCACGCGAGCAGCCGGCCCGGATACAGCGTGAACCAGTCGCGCGCGATGCGGATCGCGAGGCTCAGCCAGAAGAAGAGGCCCAACGCGGCGACGAGCGGGAGCCACGCCGATCCGGCCGCGATAAGCACCGTCCCGGCGAGCGCCCACTTGAGGTCCGCGTCCAGCCGCGCCGCGGCCCGCGGGTCCGGAGCGCCCGCGGCGGTCGGCACGAGCACCTGCAGCGTCCCAATCGCGGTAAGGCCGACGAAGCCGAGCAGGTTGAGGTGCAAATGCAGGCGCTTGAGGGCGACGTAGTGCTCCGGCGCGTACGGCATCGCGAGGACCGCAAGCAGCGCCGCGCCGAGGCATGCCGTCGCCGCGACGTACCAGCGGAGGCACGGATGCGGCGTGCCGATCGACGCGCGTGCGCGCCCGATCATCCAGGCGAGCACCACGCCGACGGCGACGAGCGCGATGACGGCGGCGGCCAGATAGGCAAGGGGCCATGCCTCGGGCGCGGCGAAGTAGGCCACCGCGACGATGCCCGCGGCGACCGCCGCGAACGGGGCGGCGACCACCTGCGACGGCGCACTCGCGCTGCGGGTCAGCACCGGCACGAAGTAGCCGAGCGCGGCGAGGATGAGCGGCGCGATCCCGATCGCGAAGGTGAGATGCACCCGGGCGGGCACGGGCGCATCCACGACGAGCGGTGCGGCGAGCGTGCCGGCGATGCCGACGAGGGCGAGAAGCGCGAGGAGCGGGAGCATGGGCGGAGATTCGGAGTGTGCCATCCTTGCGGCTGAAGAGGACCGATCCATGACCCTGCCTACCGACGACGCCGTCTGGGACGCCCTGCGCACGGTCAACGACCCCGAGGTGGGCATGAACGTCGTCGATCTCGGGCTCGTCTACGGGGTCGAGGTCGACGGTGCCGACGTGAGCGTCCGGCTGACCATGACCTCGCCCGCGTGCCCGCTCGGCGACGTCATCGTCGAGAACGCCGCCGCCGTGATCCGTGCGGCGGCACCCGGCGCGCGCAAGGTCGATATCGCGCTGGTTTGGGACCCGCCGTGGACGCCGGACCGGATGTCGGAGGCGGCGCGGGCGAAGTTCGGGTGGTGAGCACCGCGCCCGCCGGATTCGGCCTCGCGGTCCGGCTGCCGCTGCTCGTGCTCGGCATGGTGGCGCTGGTCGCGGGCGTCGCCGGCGGCCTTGCGCGGCTCGGCGGTCATGCGCTCCTGCCCGGCGCGACCGCGGCGTGGCACGGACCGCTGATGATCGGCGCCTTCTTCGGCACCGTGATCTCGCTCGAGCGCGCGGTCGCGCTCGGTGCGCGCTGGGGCTACGCGGCGCCACTGGCTGCAGGTCTCGGCGGCGTCACGCTGATTGCGCTCGACGCGCCGCGGCTCGCGCAGAGCCTGCTGCTCGCGGCAAGCCTGCTCCTGACGATCGCATCGGCGCGCCTGGCGGCGCGCAACGTGGCGCTCTTCACCGTCACGCTCACGCTCGGCGCGGCGTCGTGGGCGGTCGGGAACATCGCGTGGCTCGCGGGCGCGAACCTCCCCGCGCTGGTGCCGTTCTGGATCGCGTTCCTGGTGCTCACGATTGCCGGCGAGCGGCTCGAGCTGACCCGGCTGATGCGTCCTTCGCGTGCGCGCCAGGTCGCGTTCGCGTCGATCGTGGCGGCGCTGCTCGGCGCGTGCGCGATCGCGCTCCTCGCAACCGAACTCGGGTGGCGCCTGCTGGGCGTCGCGCTCGTTGCGCTCACGGCGTGGCTGCTCATGCAGGACATCGCGCGCCGCACCGCGCGCGAGCCCGGGCTCACCGGCTACATCGGCCGGTGCCTGCTCGCGGGCTACGTCTGGCTCGGCGTCGGCGGGCTGCTGCTGATCGGCCCGGGCGCGGCGTACGCGACCTTCGCGTGGGACGCGGCGGCGCACGCGATCCTGCTCGGCTTCGTGTTCTCGATGGTGTTCGGGCACGCGCCGGTGATCGTGCCGGCGGTGGCGCGCGCCAAGGTCCCGTTCCACTGGAGCTTCTACGTGCCGCTCGCGCTGCTGCACCTCTCGGTCGCCGAGCGCGTGGTCGGCGATCTCGTGGCGAACCCCTCAGTGCGGGCGGCCGGCGGCACGCTGAGCGCGCTGGCGCTCGTCGTCTTCATCGCCACCCTGCTCACGGCGATCGTGCGTGGTCGCGCGTAGCGCGGCGAACGCCGCGAGCGCGGCCTGATACTCGTCGCGCGCCGCGGCGGGCACCTCGGTGCCGCACTCGTAGCACGCGCCGGTCATCCGGTCGAACCAGCGACAGCCGCACTCGTCGCAGGCGAGCTCGGGCGCGCCGGCGGGGTTGGTGAAGATCATCGGCAGGCCCCGAGGAAGGGAAGGCCGAGCGCCTCGACGAAGTCCTCGTAGCCGAGGTCGCGCAACTCGCGCTTGGTCCGGAACACGAAGAACTGGATCCTTGCCGCGCGCAGCTGGCGCTTCATCTCGCCGAGCGGGTGTTCCTCCCGGGCGAGCACCGCCTCGAGCGCGCCATCGCCCGCGAGGAACAGCAGGTCGACGCCAAGGCCTTCCAGGCCGCGATAGGTGGCCGGCAGCGCGGTCATGCGATCCGCCGTCCTCCGCCACTCCAGCATCGGCAGCTCGGGCGTGGACGGCATCGCGGCGTTGCGTCGCGCGCCGGTTGCGTCGATGAAAAACCGCGGCGCGAGTCCGACCGACGCGTTCGCCGCAAGCGGCTCGAAGAGCGGCTGGTACCCGTCGATCACCCGCTGCCAGGCAGCGAGGTCCTCGAGCGCGGGGACCGCGACGTCCATGTCAGATCCTGACGCCCAGGCGATAGCCTTCCTGGATCGCGGCGTCGAGTCCGCGCGGCATGAGCGCGTCGCCGCACCCGTGCAGCTCGTCGATCATCCACTCGAAGTCGCGGAACATCTCCTGGTTCGACTTGCGCGGGCCCGCCGCAATGACGGTGTCCGCCGGGACGAAGGTCTCGCCCTTGCCGTTCGCCACGTGCACGCCCTCGGCGGTCACGCGCGTCACCCGCGACAGCGTGAGCGTGCGGATCTCCAGCTCCTCGACCCACGCCGAGTGGCGCCACTTGAACGACGGCATCACGTCGCCGGCGATGCGCTTCTCTTCCTCGACGAGCGTGACCTCGGCGCCGTTCTTGCGGAGCGACTCGGCGACGACGAGGCCGACCTTGCCGGCGCCGATGACGACGACCCGCTTGCCGGCCTGCACCTTGCCTTGCGCGACGTCGACCGCGTCGACGAGCCGCTCGCGGCCCTCGAGCCGGTCGTAGGCCGCCATGTCGATGCGCGCGCCGGCGGCGACCACGCACGCGTCGAACTGGTGCAGCATCGAGCGCATGAACTTCGCGTTGGCCTCGGTGTTGAACTTCATCTCGACGCCGAGCTTGCGCGCCATGACCTCGTAGTGCCGGATCACGCTCGCGAGGTCGTCGGGGCGCGCGAGGTCGTGCGCCGCGTAGCCGGCGAGGCTCCCGCCGATCCGGTCGCTCTTCTCGAACACGGTAACCGCGTGGCCGCGCTTCGCGGCGGTGATGGCGCACTCCATCCCGGCGGGCCCTGCACCGATCACCATGACTTTCTTCTTGACCGTCGCGGGCGTGATGGCGTACTCGGGCTCGACTTCGTGGCCGAGCGCCGGGTTCATCGTGCAGGTGTAGGGCAGGTCGCGGAACAGGCGCGAGAGGCAGTTGAGCGAGCCGATGCAGCGACGCACCTCGTCCTGCCGGCCCTCGGCGACCTTGTGCACCATCTCCGGGTCGGCCAGCAGCGGCCGGCACACCTCCCAGAAGTCGAACTCGCCCTTCGCGATGCAGTCGTTCGCCATGCCCGCCTCCGGCAGCCGGTTGCCGAACGCGATGAGGGTGTTCGGGAACGACTTCTTCGCGCGCGCGGCGAGGTAGTTCCAGTAGCCGGGCGGGATGTCGCGGCCGATCGACGACTCGGGCGCCTCCTGCCAGCCGACCGTCACGCTGATCATGTCGACGCCGCAGTCGACCGCCTGCTGCATCAGCTCGAAGCACTCGTCCTCGTCGTTGCCGCCCCAGTTGTCCATCAGCTCCGCGCCGTTGAGCCGGATGACGAGGGGATGGTCGGGGGTCGCCTGCTTCATGCCGTCGATCAGCTCGCGCATGAAGCGACCGCGGTTCTTGGTCGAGCCGCCGTACTCGTCGGTGCGCTGGTTGGTGAACTTCGAGTTGAAGTTGGCCAGCAGGTAGCCCATGAAGCTCGTGACTTCGGTCCCGTCGAAGCCGGCCTTGATCGACCGCTTCGCAGCCTCCGCGTGCTCGCGGACGCACTGCCGGATGTCGTCCTTCGTCATCTCGCGCGGCGGGCGGAAGTGCGGCAGGGTCTGCGGCACCACGGAGGGCTGGACGCAGTAGCCGAGGTCGATGCCGCCGTAGCGCCCGGCGTGCAGGATCTGCTGGATCGCGATCGCGCCGCCGTCGTGGATGTAGCGCGCGATGGTCTCGAACTCGGGCAGGAACTTGTCGTCGAAGATGGCGACCTGGCGGAAGTACGCCTTGCCCTCGCCGCGCGGATCGGGATAGGCGCCCTGGTTGGTGATCATCCCGCAGCCGGTGTTCGCGATCACGCGCATGCGCGCCAGCTCGCGCGGCGTGATCGTGCCGTCGCGCCCGTTGTAGTTCGAGACGCAGCACGCGCCGTACTTGATCAGGTTGCGCGTCGCGAACTTGCCGATGCGCCCCGGCCTGAAGAGATGGGGAAGCTGCGCTTCGCCCGGTCGTTGGGTCATGCCGTCCTCCGCTGCGCCAGAAATGCGCCCGAGGCATCCTAGGCCGCGCGGCGCCGCGGCCGGTTTGAGATGGATCAACAAAGGGCGCGCGGCCCCGGGATTGCCAGCGCCCCGCGCCCCGGACCATACTTCGCGTTCCCACCGCAGGAGGACGACATGCTGCCAGGCTGCGTGCCGTGGCCGGAGGAGGTCGCACGGCGTTACCGCGAGCGCGGCTATTGGCGGGACATCGCGATCGGCGAGCAGCTCGACCAGGCGATCGCACGCTGGGGCGACCGCGAGGCGCTCGTGTCCGGCGCCGCGCGCCTCACCTATCGCGAGCTCGGGGCGCGCATCGACCGGCTCGCGGTCCGCCTCGCCCGGTCGGGGCTCAAGCCGCTCGACCGCGTGGTGATGCAGCTTCCGAACATCCCGGAGTTCGTCTACGTCTACTACGCGCTGGTGAAGATCGGCGTGATCCCGGTGATGGCGATGCGCCCGCACCGCCACACCGAGATCCGTCACTTCGTGCACGCGTCGGGGGCGGTCGGCTGGTTCATTCCGGGCGTGTTCGGCAACTTCGACTTCCCGGCGATGGCCGACGAGATCAAGCCGGATTGCCCGACGCTGAAGCACGTTTTCGTGGCGGGCGAGGCGCGACCGGGCCAGACCGCGCTCGGGCCGATGATCGCCGCGCCCGCGGAAGAGTCCGAGGTGCGCGCGACGCTCGGGCGGCTGCGCCCCGACCCGGGCGAAGTCGCGCTGATGCTGCTCTCCGGCGGCACGACCGCGCTGCCGAAGCTCATCCCGCGCACGCACAACGACTACGTCTACAACGCCGAGCAGTGCGCCCGCGTCGCCGGCTTGTCCGACCACACCGTGTATATGGCCGTCCTCCCGCTCGCGCACAACTACAACCTGGCCTCGCCCGGGTTCATGGGGGCACTCGCCTGCGGCGGGAAGGTGGTCCTCGCGCCCGCGCCGGATGCCGAGACGGTGTTCCCGATCGTCGAGCGAGAGCGTGTCACTGTCATTGCCGCCGCGGTCCCGCTGGTGGCGAACTGGCTGAACTCGCCCGTCCCGAAGCGGCACGACATCGCGTCCCTCGAGGTGATCCAGAACGGCGGTGCGCGGCTCGCGCCCGAACTGCGCCAGCGCGTGCGCGACGAGCTCGGCGCCACGCCGCAGGAGATCTACGGCACCGCGGAGGGCCTCATCAACATCGTCCGGCTCGACGACGACGAGGAGGCCCTGCTGCACAGCTCCGGCGCGCCGGTCTGCCCCGACGACGAGATCAAGGTGGTGGACGACCAGGACCATGAAGTTCCCGACGGCGAGCTCGGGGAGCTGCTGACCCGCGGGCCCTACACGATCCGCGGTTACTACAACGCCGCCGAGAAGAACAAGGAGGCCTTCACCGCCGACGGGTTCTACCGGATGGGCGACCTCGTGCGCAAGCGTGGGCGCCACGTCTACACCGAGGGGCGGCGCAAGGACCTCATCAACCGCGGCGGCGAGAAGATCAGCTGCGACGAGATCGAGAACTACATCTTCGCGCACCCGAAGGTGAAGACGGTGACGCTGGTCGCGATGCCCGACGAGGTGTTCGGCGAGAAGGCGTGCGCCTTCGTGATTCCGAAGCCGGGCGAGACGCTGACCTTCGACGAGCTGATCGCCTTCCTGCGTGCGCAGAAGATCGCGAGCTTCAAACTGCCCGAGCGGCTGGAGCTCCGATCGGAACTCCCGCTCAGCCCCGCCGGGAAGATCCTGAAACGCACGCTGCGCGAGGAGATCACCGCCCAGCTCGCTCTCGAGAAGGCCGCGCGCAAATGAAGATCGCGGTCATCGGCGGCGGGCCCGCCGGCCTCTTCTTCGCGTCGCTGATGAAACGGCACGACCCCGCGCACGACGTCCGCGTCATCGAGCGCGACCCGGAGGGCGCGACCTACGGCTGGGGCGTCGTTCTCTCGGACGTCGCGCTCAACTTCGTGAAGGACGTCGATCCGGACCTGCACGTCGCGCTGACCGAAGGGCAAGTGGTCTTCGACCGCATGCGGATCGTGCACCGCGGGGAGGAGGTGATCCTCGAGAACAACACCTTCTACCGCATGGCGCGGCTCGACCTGCTGCGCACGCTGCAGAAGCACTGCCGCGCGACGGGCGTGACGATCGAGTTCGATCGCCGCGTGACCGACCTCGGAGCGCTCGCCGGATACGACCTCGTCGTTGCGGCGGACGGCGCGAACAGCAGCGTCCGGGGGCTGCTGCAGGAGCACTTCGGGCCGTCGCTCGACGTCCGCCCGAACTGGCTCGCGTGGTACGGCACGCCGCGCCGCTTCGACCCGCTTTCGCTCGTCTTCCGCCAGAACGCGGACGGCCTGCTCATCGCCCACGCCTACACCTACAGCCCGACGCTGAGCACGTTCCTCGTGGAGACCGACCCGGACACCTTCGCCACGGCCGGGCTCGGGGCGATGAGCGAGGCCGAGAGCCTGCGCTACTGCGAGCGCGTCTTCGCCGCCGATCTCGCCGGCGAGCCGCTGCGCTCGAACAAGTCCCAGTGGTTCCGGTACGCGATCGTCCGCAACCGCACGTGGCACCACGGCAACGTGGTCCTGCTCGGCGACGCGCTGCGCACCGGGCACCCGTCGATCGGCTCGGGGACGCGGCTCGCGATGCAGGACTCGATCGCGCTGTTCCGCGCCTTCGAGGCGCTGCGGCGACGACGTCCCGGCCGCGCTCGCCGAGTTCGAGCGCACGCGCCGTCCGGGCTCCGACGGCCTGCAGGCCGCCGCGGTGAAGAGCACCGAGTGGTACGAGACGGTGCGCACGAAGCTCGACCTGCACCCGGTCGCGTTCGCCTACGACTACATGCGGCGCACCGGCCGCGTCGCGCACGAGGACCTGCGCCGCCGCGACCCCGCGCTCGTCGCCGCCTACGAGGCGCTGCCGCCGGCGCCGTGACCGGCGCGGCGGTTGAGATGGATCAAGAAATCCGCGGTTAGCGGCCGCGAACGGCGCCGCAGGTCTTGATCCGGCCGGGTCACCTGGATACTGTATACAAGGAGCGATTCCCATGACTTACAAGGCGCAGATCCCCTACGGCGCGTACTGGTCCACGCCGTTCACGCGCTGGCAGGGCAGCCTCGCGCACCTGCACTCGATCGAGTTCGCCGCGCACGTCGCGAAGCGCGAGCTCGAGCGGCGCAAGATCCCCGCGGAAGCATTCGACCACGGCGTGCTCGGGATCTCGGTGCCGCAGCGCCATTCGTTCTACGGCCTGCCCTGGTTCACCGGGCTCGCCGGCATGCCGCGCGTCGGCGGTCCGACCGTGATGCAGGCGTGCGCGACCGGCGTGCGCACGCTCCTCGCCGCCACGCAGGAGATCGAGGCGGGCATGGCGCAGACCGCGCTCGCGATCACCTGCGACCGCACGTCGAACGGCCCGCATCTCTACTACCCGAACCCGCAGGGGCCCGGCGGGACCGGCGGGCACGAGGACTGGGTGCTCGACAACTTCGGCTACGACCCGCTCGGTCGCCACTCGATGGTCCAGACCGCGGAGAACGTCGCGAAGAAGCACGGCTTCACGACCGCGCAGCAGCACGAGGTCGTGCTGCAGGCGCGAGGCGCAGTACCGCGAGGCGAGCGCCGACGGCGCCGCGTTCCACAAGCGGTTCATGACCCTGCCGTTCGAGGTGCCGTCGGGCAACTTCAAGAAGGTCGTGGCGACGCTGGACGGCGACGAGGGCATCAACCGCTCCACGCCCGAGGGTCTCGCGAAGCTGAAACCCGTGGTCGAAGGCGGCACGGTGACCTTCGGCGGGCAGACGCATCCGGCGGACGGCAACGCCGGCATGGTCGTCACGACGTCCGAGCGCGCGCGCGAGCTCGCGGCCAATCCGAAGATCGCGGTGCGGCTGCACGGATTCGGCCAGTCGCGCGCGGCGCTCGCGTTCATGCCCGAGGCGGTGGCGCCTGCCGCCGCCCGCGCGCTCGCGCAGGCCGGCCGCACGGTCAAGCAGATGGACGCGATCAAGACGCACAACCCGTTCGCCCTGAACGACCTGCTTTTCGCGAAGGAAACGGGCGCCGACCTCATGAAGATGAACAACTTCGGCTGCTCGCTCGTGTGGGGTCATCCGCAGGCGCCGATGGGCACGCGCGCGGTGATCGAGCTGATCGAGGAACTCGCGTTGCGGGGCGGGGGCTGGGGCCTCTTCTCGGGCTGCGCCGCCGGCGACACGGCGATGGCGGTCGTGCTCGAGGTCGGGGATGCCTGAGTGACGGCGCTCGAGCGCTACGCCGCGCCGCGCGCGCTCGGGGAGGCGCTCGAGCTGCTGCGCGAAGGCGACGTGACCATCGTCGCGGGCGGCACCGACGTGATGCCGCAGTCGCACAGCGGCAAGGTGAAGTTCGGGCGGACGCTGCTCAACGTCCGGCGCATCCCGGAGCTCGCGGGGATCGAGCGCGAGGGCGATACGGCGCGGATCGGCGCGCTCACGACCGTCACGGCGCTGCTCGAGAGCGCGCTGGTGCGCGAACGGCTGCCGATCCTCGCCGCGGCCGCCGATCATTTCGCGAGCGAGCAGGTGCGCAACGGCGCGACCGTCGGCGGAAATATCTGCAACGCCTCGCCGGCCGGCGACCTGCTGGTGCCGCTGATCGTGCTCGACGCGACGGTCGAGCTCGCGGCCAAGCCGAACGGGGCGGTCGAGTCGCGCTCGATGCCGTTGCAGGAATTTCTGGCCGGCCCGGGACGCACGCGGCGTGCGGCGCACGAGCTGCTGACCGCGGTGCGCGTGCCGCTGCCGCCGCGCGGCTTCGTCGCGCGCTTCTACAAGTACGGCACCCGTCCGGCGCTCGACATCTCCGCGATCTCGATCGGCGTGGGTGCGGTGCGGCGCGACGGCCGGCTGGAGAATGTGCGGGTGGTGTTCGGGGCGGTCGCTCCGACGCCGATCCGCGGAACGGCGACCGAGCGTGCCCTCGAGGAGCGGCCGCTCGACGCGGCGACCATCGAGGCCGCGGCGCAGGCCGCGCACGACGAGGTGCGGCCGATCTCCGACGTGCGGGCGTCGGCGTGGTACCGGCAGGAGCTCGTGCGCAACATGACCCGGAGGCTGCTCGAAGATGTCGCTCGCGGTTGAGATCGAGTTCCGACTGAACGGCGTCGTGCGTCGCGCCACGGTGCCCGCCGACATGAGCGCGCTCGTCATGCTGCGGGACGTGCTCGGGCTCACCGGGACGAAGTACGGCTGCGGCGAGGGCGAGTGCGGTGCGTGCACTGTTCTTATCGACGGCGCGAGCATCAACTCGTGCCTCATGTTCGCGGTCGACTGCGACGGGCGCGAGATGACCACGATCGAAGGCCTCGCCGGCGACGCGCGCGCCGAGCGGCTGCAGCGCGCCTTCGCCGAGCACGGGGCGGTGCAGTGCGGCTTCTGCACGCCCGGGATGGTGATCCAGGCGACCCGCATCCTCGCCGAGCACCCGCATCCGGACCGCGCGACGATCCAGCGCGGGCTGGAAGGCAACCTGTGCCGGTGCACCGGCTACAAGAAGATCATCGACGCGGTTGCGGCGGCGGCGGAGCAAGCATGAGAATAATTGAGCGCGAGACGCTGATCGGCAAGCGCATCCCGAAGATGGATGCGCCCGAGAAGGCGAGCGGCAAGACGCGCTACATCCACGACATCGACGTGCCCGGCCAGCTGTGGGGGCGGATCCTGCGCTCGTCCCGCGTGCACGCGCGCATCAAGCGGATCGACGCATCGAGGGCGAAAGCGCTGCCCGGCGTCCACGTCGTGATCACCGCCGCGGACATCCCCGACCAGCGTCCGATCGGCGTCAACAAGGACCATCCGGCGCTCAAGGGCGACAAGGTGCGCTGCATCCGCGACGAGATCGCCGCCGTGGCCGCCGACAGCGACGCGATCGCGGAGGCGGCGCTGCAGCTGATCGAGGTCGAGTACGAGGACCTGCCGGTCATCGTCGACCCCGAGGCGTCGCTCGCCGCCGGCGCCCCGGTGATCAACGAGAAGCACGCCGACAACGTCGCGATGCGCTTCGACTATTCGCACGGCGACGTGGCGCAGGGCGAAGCCGAGTCCGACGTGGTGATCGAGGACAGCTTCAAGCTGCACTACGTGACGCACTGCTGCATGGGCGTGTCCGGCGTGATCGCCGAGTTCGACGCCTCGGGCAACCTGCTGCTCCACTCCAACACGCAGGTGCCGTTCCTGCACAAGCGCGAGTTCGCCGACATCCTCGGGATGGACCCGGGCCGCATCCGCATCGTCCAGCCGCCGATCGGCGGCGGGTTCGGCTCGAAGCTCGACATCTATCCGTTCGAGATCATCGCGGTCTATCTCGCGCGCGCGGCGAAGCGGCCGGTGAAGATCGTGTATACGCGCGAGGAGGAGTTTCTCGCCTCGCCGACCCGCCAGCCGGTGATCCTGAAGCTGCGCTCGGGCTGCAAGAAGGACGGCACGCTCACGTTCCGCGCGGTCGAGACGCTGCACGACAACGGCGCGTACACCTCCTGGGGCGCGACGACGCCGTTCGTGATGATGCAGACCTTCTCGTCGCTGTATCGCGTGCCGCACTGCAAGTACCACACGACGGTCGCGTACACGAACAACCCGTACGCGGGCTCGTTCCGGGGCTACGGCAACCTGCAGGCCACGTTCGCCGTCGACAGCCACATGGACAAGCTCGCCGAGGCGGTCGGCATGGACCCGCTCGCGTTCCGGCTGAAGAACGCGCAAGGACCCGGCGAAGTGACCGGGCAGGGCATGGTGTTCAAGAGCTGCGGCTTCCGCGACTGCCTCACCACCGCGGCGGAACGGAGCGGCTTCCTGGCGAAGCATCGCGAGTATCGCGCCGCGCAGCGCGCGCCGGGCGCGGTGAAGCGCGGCGTCGGCATGGCGTCGATGCTGCACGTCGGCGGCGGGGCGAAGATCTACCCGTCGGACGGCTGCGGGACGATTCTGAAGATGGACGACTTCGCGCACGTCACGCTGATGACCGGCGCGTCCGAGATCGGGCAGGGCTCGGAGACCGTGCTCACCCAGCTCGTCTGCGAGGAGCTCGGGCTGCCGATGTCGGCGGTGACGGTGGTGAACAACGACACCGACATCACGCCCTGGGACGTCGGGGTGCACGCGAGCCGGACGACGTTCATCGCCGGCAACTCGGCGATCGGCGCCGCGCGCAAGGCGAAGGCGAAGATCCTCGCGGCGGCGGCGACGAAGACCGGGATTGCGGCGAGCGAGCTCGATCTCGTCGGCGGCTTCGTGGTGCGCGCCGCGAGCGGCGAGGCGATCGTGGAGCTCGCGAAGTTCCTGCGCGGACTGCACTTCTCGGACAAGGCCGAGCTGGTGATGACGACCTTCTACTACGAGCCGCCGAGCGTGCACCAGGACAAGGGCTTCAAGGGCGACGTGTCGGCCGCCTACGCCTGGGCGACGCAGGTGGTCGAGGTCGAGGTGGATTGCGACACCGGCATCGTGAAGATGACCAAGGTGACGGGCGCGCACGACGTCGGCCGCGTGATCAATCGCCTCGGCATCGAGGGCCAGATCGAGGGCGGCGTGGTGATGGGGCAGGGCTACGCGCTCACCGAGAGCCTGCTGATCGAGGACGGCCGCGTGCGCAACCCGAGCTTCCGCGACTACAAGCTCGTCACCGCGCCGGAGATCCCGGAGATGGACCTCGCGTTCATCGAGACCATGGACGGCGAGGGGCCGCAGGGCGCGAAGGGCGTCGGCGAGGCGCCCGCGATCTGCATCGCCGCCGCGACCGCGAACGCGATCTACAACGCGACCGGCGTGCGCATCTACGAGCTGCCGTTCACGCCGGAGAAGGTCTACCGCGCCCTCAAGGGCGTCGCGCCGCAGGTGGCGTGGCGCAGCCCGCCGGAAGCGATCGCTTCGTCTTGACGCGGCCGCGCGGCACACTGTATACGGTGTGCAAACCCGGAGACCGCGCCTGGCCCCGCAGCTCACGCCGCTCGACCGCCCGCTCGCGCTGAGCGACCGCGTCTACCACACCCTGCGCCAGTTCCTGCGCGAGGGGCGCCTGGGCGCGGGCGAGCGCCTGCGCGAGGTGCCGCTCGCGGCCCAGCTCGGCGTGTCGCGCACCCCGATCCGCGAGGCGCTCGCGCGCCTGGCGAGCGAAGGGCTGGTCGCCGTCGAAGGCCGCGGCTACGTGTCGCGCGGCGTGAGCTCGGACGACGTCGAGGACATCTACGAGCTGCGCTCCCTCCTCGAGCCGGCGGCGATCCGCCAGGCCGCCGCGACTGCGCGCGATCCGAAAGCGCATGCGCCGCTGGCGGCGGCGGTGCGCGAGTGCGCGGCCGCGGACCGGGCGGGCGACGCCGACGCGTTCATGGCCGGCAACGCGCGCTTCCGCAGCATCTGGCTCGCCATGGTCCGCAACCGCCAGCTGGTGCGCGCGATCGAGCGCTATGCGGGCCACGTCCAGCACCTGCGCCGCATCACGCTCTCGGAGCCGCGCGTGCGTGCGGTCGCGCTCGCCGGCATGAAGCGCATCAGCGCGGCGCTCGCCGCGGGCGACGGCGAGGGCGCGTCACGCGCGATGCGCGATCAGCTCACCGCGGCGCGGCAGGCGCTGCGGGAGTCGGGCGGCGCCGCCCGCAAGCGGACCCGTCGCGCCGCGCCGAAGCGCCCCCGGCCGACCGCCGCGCGGGCCTGAGGACGTCGATGCAGCAAGGCGTGGGAGCGTTGCGCGCGGTCGCGCTCGAAGACCGCTACGCGCTCGAGCGCGGCACGGTCTTTCTCTCCGGCATCCAGGCGCTGGTGCGCCTGCCGCTCGAGCAGCGGCGCCGCGACGCGCGCGCCGGCCTGAACACCGCCGGCTTCGTCTCCGGCTATCGCGGCTCGCCGCTCGGCGGCTACGACCTCGCGCTCTGGCAGGCAAAGCGCGCGCTCGACGCCGCGCAGGTCCGCTTCGAACCCGGGCTGAACGAGGAGCTCGCCGCCACCGCGGTGTGGGGCACCCAGCAGACCGAGGTGTTCGGCGGCGGCCGCTACGACGGCGTGTTCGGGATCTGGTACGCGAAGAATCCCGGCGTCGACCGCGCGGGCGACGCGCTCAAGCACGCGAACGCCGCCGGCACCGCGCGCCATGGCGGCGTGCTCGCGATCTCCGGCGACGATCCCGGCGCGTCCTCCTCCACGCTGCCCAACCAGTGCGAGCCGGCGTTCATCGCGGCGGCGATGCCGGTGCTCTACCCGGCGGGCGTCGCCGAGTGCCTCGAGTTCGGGCTGTTGGGCTTCGCGCTGTCGCGGTACGCCGGGCTCTGGGTCGGCTTCAAGACGGTCGCCGACACCGTCGAAAGCACGGCGACCGTCGCGCTCACCGGGACTGACCTCAAGTACGTGGCGCCGCAGGATTTCACGCCACCGCCGGGCGGGTTGCATGCGCGCTGGCCCGACGACCGCTGGAGCCAGGACGAGCGCCTGCACCGGCACAAGCTCCCCGCGGCGGTCGCGTTCGCGCGCGCGAACGGCATCGATCGCGCGTTTCGCTGGGGGCGCGCGGCGCGCCTCGGCATCGTCACCGCCGGAAAGGCCTATCTCGACGTGCGGGAGGCGCTGCGGCTGCTCGGGATCGACGCGGCGGCGGCGGGCGAGCTGGGCGTGGCGGTCTACAAGCTCGGCATGGTCTGGCCGGTCGAGCCCGAGGGCCTGCGGGCGTTCGCGGACGGCGTGGCGGAGCTCCTCGTGATCGAGGAGCGCCAGCCGGTGATCGAGACCGAGGCGAAGCGCCTCGCGTACAACTGGCCCGCCGACCGCCGGCCGGTGATCGTCGGCAAGCAGGACGAGCGCGGCGCGCCGCTGGTGCCGGCGACGGGCGAGCTGTCGCCGCTCGCGGTGGCGCGCATCATCGCCGCGCGGCTCGGCGATCCGCGCATCGCTGCGCGCCTGCCGGAGGTGCCGGCCGCGGCGGCGCCCACGGCGCTGCCGCGCGTCCCGCACTTCTGCGCCGGCTGCCCGCACAACCGCTCGACCGTGGTGCCCGAGGGAAGCGTCGCGATGGCGGGAATCGGCTGCCACTCGCTCGCGATGTGGCAGCCCGGCAGCCGCACGATGACGCTGACCCAGATGGGCGGCGAGGGCGCCAACTGGGTCGGGCTCGCGCCGTTCGTCGCGACGCCGCACATGTTCCAGAACATGGGCGACGGGACGTACTACCACTCGGGCCTGCTCGCGATCCGCGCCGCGCTGGCGGCCGGCACGTCCATTACCTTCAAGGTCCTCGTCAACGACGCGGCGGCGATGACCGGCGGGCAGCCCGTCGAGGGCAGCCCGACCGCCGAGGAGATCGCGCGCCAGCTCGTTGCCGAGGGCGTCGAGCGGGTCGCGCTCGTCGGCGAGACGCTGCCGTCCGGCGTGAGCGGACCCGGCGTCAGCGTGCACCACCGCGACGATCTCGACGCAGTGCAGCGCGAGCTGCGCGGGTTCCGCGGCGTGTCGGCGATCGTGTACGACCAGGTCTGCGCGACCGAGAAGCGCCGCCGCCGTCGCCGCGGCGAACTGGCGGCGCCGACGGTCAGGCCGTTCATCAACACGCTGGTGTGCGAGGGCTGCGGCGACTGCGTCGTGCAGTCGGGTTGCGTCGCGGTGCAACCGGTGGAGACGCCGTTCGGGCGCAAGCGCCGGATCGACCCCGCGGCGTGCAACGTCGATCTCTCGTGCCTCGAAGGCTTCTGCCCGAGCTTCGTGACGGTCGAGGGCGGTGTGCCGCGGCGGCGCGAGGTGCCGCTGCCCGACGCGTACCGGCGGCTGCCGGAGCCGGCCTCCGCCGTGCGCGACGCGCCGATCAACGTGCTCGTCGCCGGCGTCGGCGGGAGCGGCGTGATCACGGTCGGCGCGCTCCTCGGCATGGCGGCGCACCTCGAGGGGAAGGGCGCGCTCGTGCTCGACAACACCGGCCTCGCGCGCAAGGGCGGGGCGGTCGCGACGCACGTGCGGATCGCGCGCGACGCGGGCGCGCTGCACGCGCCGCGCATCGACGCGGCGCAGGCCGATGTGCTGCTCGCGTGCGACCTGATCGTGGCCGCGTCGCCGACGATGCTCGGCGCCATCGCGCCCGGGCGGACGCAAATCGTCGCGAACCACCACCCGACGCTGACCGCCGCGCAGCTCGCCGATCCGGATGCGCAGTGCGACTTCGGCGCGCTCGAGGCCGCGCTCGCCGCCGCCGGGGCGGGACGGGTCGAAGCGCTCGACGCGACCGCGCTCGCCGGCGCGCTGCTCGGCGACCCGATCTACGCGAACCTCCTGCTGCTCGGGATCGCCTCCCAGCACGGGTGGCTGCCGGTGGGGGCTGCCGCACTCGAGCGCGCGGTCGAGCTGAACGGGAACGCGGTCGCCGCCAATCTCGCCGCGTTCCGCTGGGGGCGGCTCGCAGCGGTTGATCCCGAGGCGGTGCGCGCGGCCGCGGCGCCGTACCTGCCGGAAGCGGTCGTGGAGACCACGCTCGCCGACGTCGTCGAACGGCGGACGCGGTTCCTCGCCGAGTATCAGGACGAGGCGTACGCGGCGCGCTACCGCGACGCTCGTCGAGCTCGCGCGCGCGGCCGAGCGGGAGCGGGTCGGGGCGGAGGGGGCGTTTGCCGACGCCGTCGCGCGCAGCTACTTCAAGCTCCTCGCGTACAAGGACGAGTACGAGGTGGCACGGCTGCATACCCTGCCCGAGTTTCGCGCCGCGATCGACCGCGAGTTCGAGGGCGAGCTCCGGGTCGCGTACCACTTCGCACCACCGCTCTTCCCCGGTCGCCCGCGCAAGCGCCGCTTCGGTCCCTGGATCCGGCCCCTGCTCGGCACGCTGGCCCGGCTGCGGCGGCTGCGGGGCACTCCGTTCGATCCGTTCGGGTGGACGAGCGAGCGTCGCCGCGAGCGCGCGCTCGTCGCCGAGTACGAGGCTACCGTGCGACGCCTTGCGGGGGCGCTCGCCCCCGCGAACCGCGCGGCGGCCACCGAGCTTGCCGCGCTGCCACAGCGGATTCGCGGCTACGGGGAGGTGAAGGCGCGCGCCATTGCGGCAGTGGCGGCCCGCGAGGCCGAGCTGCGGCGCGCGATCTGAGAGAAATGCGGCGCGCTAAACGGTGCTGCGCTTCCGTTCGCGCGGGACCGACGGCTTGCCGATGCCGTAGTCGCGCTCGGCGCCCTCGGGCGTGACCTTGCCTTCACGCAGGTCGCCCTCGACGAGCGCGCGGTCGCGCCCGCCCGGGTCGCCGTATCCCCCGCCGCCCGCGCAGTCCATCACCACGACGTCGCCGCGCTCGAGGCGGGTGAGGCCGTAGGGGTCGCCCGGCCGGCCGTTCACGAGGAACTGCGCGCGCGCGCCGGGCTGGCCGCCGAACAGGCCCTCGGGCGGCAGCTGGAAGCGGCCCGATTGCAGCGCCATCATCACCGGCGGCTGCGGCGCGTAGGCGTCGTCCGGAACGCGGAACACCTCGCGCCGCCCGAGCGCGCCGCGATGTTTCCCCGCGCCGCCCGAGTCGGGCAGCAGCTCGCGGCACTCCACGATCAGCGGCGCATCGCTCTCGAGGATCTCGACCGGCGTGTTCGCGCCGTTCGCGGGGAAGATGAAGCTGCCTTCGCCGTCGCGCGCGGCGCCCGCGCCCAGGCCGCCGCCGCGGATGAGCACCGTGTGGAACGGCTGCCCGTCGCCGCGCCGGCCGTAGAACATCTGCATCGTCGCCGGCGTTCCGCCGCCCGCGGCGACCACGCGCTCGGGCAGCGCCTGGGCGAGCGCGCGGTAGATCACCTCGGTGAGGAACTGCCCGATCTGCATGCGCGCGGCCACCGCCGCCGGCTTGCGGCAGTTGAGCATCGTGCCCTCGGGCACGATCAGCCGGATCGGCGCGGCGACGCCGTCGTTGTTCGGGATGTCGGGGTCGAAGATGCTCTTCACCGCCATGTGCACGTAGGCGTAGGTGTAGTTGTAGACGACGTTGCCGCCCCAATCCACCTGACCCGAGCAGCCGGTGAGGTCGATCGTGATGTCGGCCCCGTCGATCGTCACCGCGCAGGGGATGCGGAGCGCCGGGTGGCCCGCCATCTGCTCGATCAGCCCCTCGGCGCGGTAGGTGCCGCCCGGCACCCTGGCGATCGCGGCGCGGATGCTCTTCTCGCTGCGCGAAGTGATCTCGTCGCCGAGCTCGTCCAGCCCCTCCAGAGCCGTATTCCTCGAGCATGCGCACGACCTGCGCCGCGCAGACGTGGTTGGCGGCGATCTGCGAGCGGATGTCGCCGTTCACCTGCTCCGGCGTGCGCACGTTGGCGCGGATCATCGCCAGCACCCCTTCGTTGAGCTCGCCGCCGTCGTAGAGCTTGACGAGCGGGATGAAGAGCCCCTCCTCGTACACCTCGCGGTTGTCGGAGGCGACGCGGCCGCCGATGTCGGCGTGGTGCAGGATGCAGGCGGTGAACGCGACCAGCCGCCCGCGGTGGAAGATCGGGCTCAGCACGCACACGTCGTTCAGGTGCCCGGCGAGCGCCCAGGGATCGTTGGTGATGTAGACGTCGCCGGGCTTGAACGCGCTCGGGCGGCAGGGCCTGCACCAGCTGCTTGATGCCGAGCGCCATCGCGCCGGACTGCCCGGGCGTGGCGAGCGTGCCCTGCGCGAGCTCGCGCCCGCGCGAGTCGGTGAACATGCAGGTGTAGTCGTGCGCGTCGCGCAGCAGGCTCGAGAACGCGGTGCGCGCGACCGCGGCGTCGGCCTCGTCCACGATCGAGATGAGCCGCCGCCACAGGATCTCGAGCGTGATCGGGTCAAGCCGCTTCATGCGCCCTCTCCTCAGTTGCGATTCCGGGGAGATCCACCCACAGAAAGCCGAAATCGTCCACCCGTGACCGGCTGCCCGCGCCCACGATGACGGTGGACTCGCGCTCCTCGAAGATCGCCGGCCCGGCGATCTCGGCGCCCGCCGGGAGGCGGTAGCGATCATAGACGGCGTGCGGGATGAACTCGCGTGCCGCGCCGCAGTACGCCTTGCGCTCGCCCTTCAGCGCGTCGCCCGCGCGGCCCCGCGCCGCGATCTTCGGCAGCTCGAGCAGCTGCACCGGCAGGCTCGCGCGCACGCGGAAGCTGACGAACTCCACCGGCGACTCCGGGTAGGTGCGGCCGTAGAGCCGTTCGTAGGCCTGGTCGAACCGGCGCCGCAGCGCCTGCGCATCGAGCTGGGTGAAGTCGCGCTCGGGCACGGGCAGGGCAGTCTCGGACCCCTGGCCGATGAAGCGCGCCTCGATCGAGCGCGCGAAGTCGACCTGCCCGGTCGCGCCCGCCTTCCGCAGCGTGCGCTCGCCCTCGGCCTCGAGCTCGCGGAACATCGCCTCGAGCCTGGCGAAGTCCGCCGTCGCGAACGGGACCTTGTGGCTGCGCATGAGGTCGAACGCGCGCGGCGCGGTGAAGAAGCCGGTGGCCGAACCGACGCCGGCGTTGGGCGGCACGAGCAGCTTCGGCGCGCCGAGCTTGCGCGCGAGCCCGAAGGCGTGCACCGGGCCCGCGCCGCCGAAGGCCGCGACCGTCACCACCTGGGGGTTGCCGCCGCGCTCGGCGATGTGCGTCTTCGCCGCCGCGGCCATCGTCTCGTTGATGAGGTCGTGGATGCCCCACACCGCCTCGATGAACGACACGCCGAGGGGTTTCGCCACCCGCTCCTCGATGCCGCGCCGCGCCCCTGCGGCGTCGAGCTTCATCGTGCCGCCGAGGAAGTAGTCCGGGTCGAGGTAGCCGAGCAGCAGGTCCGCGTCGGTCACGGTCGGCTCGGTCCCGCCGCGCGCGTAGCAGATCGGCCCCGGCTCCGCGCCGGCGCTCTCCGGCCCCACCTGCAGCGTGCCGAGGCGGCTCGCGCGCGCGATGCTGCCGCCGCCCGCGCCGATCTCCATCAGGTCGACCACCGGCACCTGGATCGTGAGGCCGCTGCCCTTCTGGAAGCGCTGCACGCGCCCGACCTCGAAGCTCGGCACCAGGCCCGCGACCCCGCCCTGGATGAGGCAGGACTTGGCCGTCGTGCCGCCCATGTCGAAGCAGAACATCTCGGGGCAGCCGAAGAGCTTGCTGTAGTACTGCCCCGCCATCACCGCCGCGGTGGGGCCCGACTCGATGATGCGCACCGGGAACTCGGCCGCGGTCTCGGCGGAGGTGACGCCGCCGGAAGACAGCATGATGAACAGGCGCCCGCGGAAACCGAGCGCCGCGAGCCGCTCGCGCAGGCGCCGCAGGTAGGTCTCGGTGAGCGGCTTGACGTAGGCGTTGGTGACCGTCGTGCTGGTGCGCTCGTACTCGCGGATCTGCGGCAGCACCTCGTAGGAGATCGAGACCGAGGCCTGCGGGAACTCCTCGGCGAGCAGGCGCTTCAGCTCGAGCTCGTGCGCCGGGTTCTCGAAGGAATTGAGCAGGCACACCGCGACCGACTCGGCGCCGAGCGCCTTCAGTTCGCGCACCGCGGCGCGCGCCTGCGCGATGTCGAGCGGGGCGAGCACGCTGCCGTCGGCGCGCAGCCGCTCGCTCACCTCCAGCCGCCGCTCGCGCGGCACGAGCGGCTCGGGCATCTGCGCGAACGCGTCGTAGGCGGCGTAGCGGATCTCGCGGCCGAGCTCCAGCACGTCGCGGAAGCCGCGCGTGGTCAGCAGGCCCGTCCTGGCGCCCTTGCGCTCGATGATCGCGTTGATGACGAGCGTCGTGCCGTGGATCACTTCCTCGAGCCCCGCGAGGCACCCCGGCACCTGGCGCTCCAGGCCCCGCAGGCCCTCCTCGATCGCGTCGGCCGGATTGCGCGGCGTCGTCAGGCACTTGTACGTGAACGTGCGGCCGGTCGCGTCCTCGAGCAGGACGAAATCGGTGAACGTGCCGCCGACGTCGATGCCGACGCGCATCAGCGGCGAGGGGCCCGGGGCGGCCGGGGGCGGCGCGGAATCATGGGGCGGAGCCTTGGGGGCTAATCGTATACCGTATACTGTAGACGGTCGAGGCGCCGGCCGCAACCCCGGCGCCGAGCGCCCCGGGCCATTGCCTGGACAAAACGTATACCGTATACTGAATGCACCCTATGGCCCCGCTGCACAATCCCCTGCTGCGGACGCCGGTCCGCCCGCTGCCGAAACGCATCGCGGTGATCGGCGCGGGCACGATCGGGCCCGACATCGGCTACTACCTGAAGAGCGCGCTCCCGGCGCTCGAGCTCGTTCTCGTCGACGTGCGGCAGGAGGCGCTCGACCGCGCGCTCGCGCGGTTCGGCGAGTACGCGGACAAGGCGGTCAGACGCAAGAAGATGAGCGAGGCGCAAGCCGCTGCGGTCACCCGCGGCGTGGTGGCCACGACCGACTACGAGGCGATCCGCGGCGCGGACTGGGTGCTCGAGGCCGCGACCGAGGACCTCGCGCTCAAGCGCAGGATCTTCGCCCAGGTCGAAGCGCTGGTCGCGCCCGACGCGCTGATCACCTCCAACACCAGTTCGCTGCCGGCCGCGCGCATCTTCGCCGAGCTCGCACACCAGGCGCGCGCGACGGTGACGCACTTCTTCGCGCCCGCGTGGCGCAACCCGGTGGTCGAGGTGGTGCGCGCGCGCGACGCCGACCCGGCCGTCGTGGAGTACCTGCGCTGGTTCTTCTGCGTCACCGGCAAGGTCCCGCTCGCGACCGAGGACGTCGAATGCTTCATGCTCGACCGCGTCTTCGACAACTGGTGCAACGACGCGGCGCTGTCCCTGGACCGGGCGAGCGCCGCGCAGGTGGACAGCGTGGCCGCCGAGTTCGTGCACGCCGGGCCGTTCTTCGTGCTCAACATGGCGAACGGCAACCCGATCATCACCGAGACGAACACCCTCCAGGCGGAGGTCGAGGGCGAGCACTACCGCCCGGCGGCGATCTTCAAGTCGGTGGCCACCTGGGCCACCGTCCCGATCGGCAAGACGGTGCCGGTGCCCGCCGAGGTCGCCGCACCGGTGCGCGACCGGCTGCTCGGCGTGCTCTGGTCGCAGTCGGTGGATATCCTCGACCGCGGCATCGGGGACGCCGCCGATCTGGACCTCGGGAGCCGGCTCGCGCTCGGGTTCCGCGCGGGGCCGCTCGACCTCATGCGCCGCCTCGGCGACGCGGAAGCGAGCCGCGTGATGCGGCGCTTCGCCGCCGAGCGACCCGGCATGCCGCAGCCGAAGCGCGCGCTCGCCGAATACCAGCGCTTCGAGCGCGGCGTGCTCGTGGACGAGCTGGACGGCGTGGTGGTCATCACGATCCGCCGGCCCGAAGCGATGAACGCGCTTCACGACGAGCTGAACGACGAGATTCTGGCCGTCATCCGGCGCCACGAGAACGATCCGAAAGTGACAGGATTCGTCCTCACCGGCTACGGCCCGCGCGCGTTCTGCGCCGGCGCGGACATCGGCCGGTTCCCCGCGATGCTCGGTGACGCGCCGGCCGCCGCGCAGTACTCGCGCGACTGCTCGCGACTGCTGGCCCATCTGGACGCCATGCAGAAGCCCGTCGTCGCGGCGCTCAACGGCATGGCGCTCGGCGGGGGGCTCGAGCTCGCGATGCGCTGCACCGCGCTCGTCGCGCAGCGCGGCGCCTGGCTGCAGCTCCCGGAGATCACGCTCGGCATCGTGCCCGGCATCGGCGCGATGGTGGTCCCCTACCGCCGCTGGCCGCAGGCCGCGCCGCTGTTCCACGGCATGCTGCGCCGCGCCGAACGCCTGAGCGCCGAAAAGGCGCACGAGGCGGGGATCGTGGTCGAGCTCGCCGACGATTACGCGTCCCTCATCGGCACGGCGGTGGCGCAGGTGCGCGCGGCTGCGGGCAAGCCGCGCGCAGCGCTCGATGGCCCGGTGGCGATCGCGCCGTTCGATGAGGCCGGCGCGACGGGCTACAGCCGGGAGGTGACTGCAATCATCGAGCAGGCGGTGGCGGCCGCGGCGCAGGCCGCCGACGCTCGCGTCGGCGCTCGAGATCGGCTACGCCGCGTTCGGCCGCAGCGCATGCACGGCGGCGGCGCGCGAGGGGATCGGCGCGTTCCTCGAGCGGCGCAAGCCGGACTACTCGCGGACGGGTTGAGGGGGCGCGTGATCGCGAATCTTCAGGCGCTGGACAGGCCGGAGTCGCTCAGCGACCGGGTCTACGCGACCTTGCGCGAGTACCTGCGCGCCGGGCGCATTCGCGCCGGTCAGCCGCTGCAGGAAGCCGCGCTCGCCGCGCAGCTCGGCGTGTCGCGCACGCCGGTGCGGGAGGCGCTGGCGCGCCTGGCGACCGACGGGCTCGTGGTCGCCGAGGGGCGCAGCTTCACGCTCCCCGAGCTCGCGGTGGCCGACATCGAGGACATCTACGCGCTGCGGTTCCTGCTCGAGCCGGAAGCGCTGCGGCTCGTCGCGGCGAGCCGGCCCGATCGCGCCCGCCTCGCGCCGTTGCGCAAGGCGCTCGACGACATGGCGGCCGCGCACGAGTCCGGAGACGGCGCGACCTTCATGGAGGCGAACTACCGGTACCGTGACGCCTGGACGGCGCTCGTGCCGAACCAGCGCCTCGTGCGGGCGATCCAGCTCTACGCCGACCACGTGCGCTACCTGCGGGCCTTCACGCTGGACGACGCCGCGGTCCGCGCCGGCGTGCTGAAGCGCCTGAAACAGCTCGGCGCGGCGCTCGCCGCGGGCGACGGCGAGGCGGCGGCGCAGGCCATGCGCGTGCACCTCGAAAGCGCGAAGCGCATCCTGCTCGAGATGACGGAGCGGCGCTGATATGGATTTCGAGCCGAGCCCCGAACAGCGGCAGGTGCGCGACGCATTCGCGCGCTTCTGCGACGAGCGCATCGCGCCGCAGGCGGCGGCGCTCGACGAGGCGCACGCGTTCCCGCGCGAGCTCTTCACGGAGCTCGGGCGCCTGGGCTTCTTCGGCATCCGCTATCCGGAGGACGTCGGCGGCTCGGGGCTCGATCTCGTCACCTTCTGTCTCGCGCTGGAGGAGGTGGCGCGCGGATCGCTCTCGCTCGCCGGCTGCGCGGCGATGCAGTCGCTGATGGGGACCAAGTTCCTGCACATGCTCGGCAACGCCGACGTGCTCGAGCGCTTGTTCAAGCCCGCGCTGCGCGGCGAGAAGATCGGCGCGATCTGCATGACCGAGCCGAACGCCGGCTCCGACCTCGACTCGATCGCCACGCGCGCGGACAGGGTCGACGGCGGCTACAAGCTGAACGGCCAGAAGATCTGGGTGACCTCCGCGCCGGTCGCGGATTTCTTCACCGTGTTCGCCCGCGCGGGCGAGGAGCGCAAGCTCACCATCTTCCTCGTCGAGCGATCGTTCGAGGGCCTGCACGTCGGCCGCGCGATCGAGAAGATGGGCGTGTGGGCGCTGCCGACCTCCGAGCTCGCGCTCGACGACTGCTTCGTCCCCGACAGCCATCGTCTGTCGAGGACCGAGGGCGACGGCGAGAGCCACCTCCGCAAGCTGCTCGCCGAGATCCGGATCATCACCGGCGCAATGGCGAACGGCGTCGCGCGGGCAGCGCTCGCGGAGGCCGTGCGCTACAGCGCCGAGCGCAAGCAGTTCGGCAAGCCGATCAACCGCTACCAGGCGATCCAGCACAAGCTCGCCGAGATGGCGACCGGCCTCGAGGCGGCCGAGCGGCTCGTGCTGTACGCCGCGTGGCTCAAGGACGCCGACCGCCCGCACCACAAGGAAGCCGCAATGGCGAAACTGTTTGCGAGCGAGACGGCCGCATCGATCTGCGACCAGGCGGCGCGCGTGCTCGCCTCCTACGGCTACGCGATGGAGTACCCGGTGCAGCGTTACCTGCGCGACATCCGGTTCACGCTGATCGGCGGCGGGACGAGCGAGATCCTCAAGCTGATCATTGCTAAGGAAGTAGCCGGATGAGCCACCGAGCAGGGGCCCCACGCTTGCGTGGGGATGCGAGCAAGGCGAAACCGGCTGGCCGCCGACGCCGGCGCGGGCTGGCTTGCGATAAGTGTTCGGAGGCGGCGGGATGAGCGAGCGACGGATCAAGGTGGTCCTCGCCAAGCCCGGTCTCGACGGCCACGACCAGGGCGCGAAGGTCGTCGTGCGCGCGCTGATGGATGCCGGCATGGAGGTGATCTACACCGGCCTCCGGCAGACCCCCGAGGCGGTCGCCCGCATCGCGCTCGACGAGGACGTGGACGTCATTGCGCTCTCGTCGATGGCCGCCTCCCATCTGCCGTTCTGCGAACGGCTCAAGCCGCTCCTCGAGCAGGCGGGCCTCGGCGACAAGCTGTGGGTGATCGGCGGCAACCTGCCGAAGCAGGACCACGCCCGGCTGCGCGAGCTGGGCTTCAAGGGCATCTTCCCGTCGAGCTCGAAGCTCGACGACATCGTGCGGTTCATCCGGGAGAACGTCAAATGAACGACAGGCTCCAATCGTCGGTCCGTCCGGTCGTGAACGAGTCGGGCATCGAGATCAAGCCGGTCTACACGCCGCGCGACGTCGCCGAGTCGGGCGGCGACGGGTTCATCGGCCTGCCGGGCGAGTACCCGTTCGTGCGCGGCATCCATCCGCTCATGTACCGCCACCGGCCGTACACGATGCGCCAGTACACCGGGTTCGGGAACCCGCGCGACACCAACGAGCGCTTCAAGTACCTGATCGCCAACGGACAGACGGGCCTGAATGTCGCCTTCGACCTGCCGACGCAGATCGGCATCGACTCCGACGACCCGCTCGCGGTCGGGGAGGTCGGGCGCGTCGGCATGGCGGTCGACAGCCTGCGCGACTTCGAGATCGCCTTCGAGGGGATCGACCTCGACAAGATCACCGTGTCGCTCACGATCAACGGCGCGGCGCCGCAGCTCATCGCGATGTACCTCGCGATGGCGGAGAAGCGCGGCTACGACGTGAAGAAGCTGCGCGGCACCGCGCAGAACGACATCCTCAAGGAGTTCGTCGGCCGCGGCACCTGGATCTATCCGGTGGCCCCGTCGGTCAAGCTCGTCGGCGACACGATCGAGTACTGCGCGCAGGCGGCGCCGAAGTACAGCCCGGTCTCCGTATGCGGCTACCACATCCGCGAGTCGGGCGCGAACCCGGTGCAGGAGATGGCGTACGGGTTCTGCATCGCGAAGGCCTACGCCGACGAAGTGCTCGCGCGCGGGCTGCCGATCGACGAGTTCGCCGGGCGGCTGTCGTTCAACTTCAACGTCTTCGGCAACCTGTTCGAGCAGGTGTGCAAGTTCCGCGCGGCGCGCGGGCTGTGGGCGAAGATCATGAAGGAGCAGTACGGCGCGCAGGACCCGGGCTCGATGTGGCTGCGGATGATCGCGGGCGGCGGCGGCGGCGGGCTGACCTACGAGCAGCCGGAGGTCAACATCGTGCGCGGCGCGTACTACGCCCTCACCGCCGCGCTCGCCGGCTGCCAGACGACGGCCCTGTGCTGCTACGACGAGGCGTACACCATCCCGACCGAGTACGCGCAGCGCATCTCGCTGCGCACGATGCAGCTCCTGATCGAGGAGATGGGGCTCGCCGACACCGTCGACCCGCTCGCCGGCTCCTACTACGTCGAAACGCTGACCAACCAGATGCGCCAGGACATGGAGCGCATCATGGCCGAGGTGGACGCGCAGGGCGGCATCGTGAAGCTCGTCGCGGCGGGAGAGATCCAGGCCAAGGTCTCGGCGCAGGCCTACGCGATGCAGCGGAACATCGAGGCCGGCAAGTTTCGCAAGGTGGGCGTCAACTGCTATCAGGTCGACGAGACCGAGGAGCGGGAGGTCGCGTTCCACCCGTACCGGGAAGAGGACACGCGCATGCAGATCGAGAGCCTGAACCGCGTGCGCGGGGAACGGGACGGCACACGCGTGAAGGAGGCGCTGGGACGGCTGCGTGCCGATGCGGCCGCCGAGCGGAACGTGATGCCGGCGATCATGGACGCGGTGAAGGCCTACGCGACGGTGGGCGAGATCACCAACGAGCTGGTGGCGGTCTACGGCCGCTATCGCGAGCCGATCAAGTTCTGAAATGAAGGAAGACGCAGCGTGAAGCGGTACACGGTCCTCAGCATGGAGCAGGCGCTGTCGCTGCCGTCGGCGACGCTGCGCTTCGCCCAGCTCGGCTGGCGCGTGATCCGCATCGAGGCGGTGTCCTCGGGCGACGGCCTGCCGGGCGACCCCAACCGCTACATCGGCGCGCGCGTGGTCGACGACGACCGGCGCAGCTACTTCGTCGCCCCGAACGTCGGCAAGGAGGCGATCGCGCTCAACCTCAAGGATCCGCGCGGCCATGAGGTCGTGCGGCGACTGCTGACCACGCTGAACGTGGACGTCTTCTGCTGCAACACCGTGCCCTCGCGCTACAAGTCGCTCGGCATCGACTACGAGACCCTGTCGGCGGCGAAGCCCGATCTCATCTGGGCGGGCATCTCGGCGCTCGGTCCGGAGTACCCCGACGTGCCGGGCTACGACCCGGTCATCCAGGCGATGTGCGGCTACATGGAGCTGACCGGCGATCCGAACGGTCCGCCGATGCTGACCGGCGTGCCGGTGATCGATCTCAAGGCCGGCGACGAGGTGTACGCGAACGTGATGCTCGCGCTGCTCGAGCGCGCGGAGACCGGACGCGGCACGCGGATCGACGTCTCGATGCTGCAGGCCGCGGCCTCCTGGCTGATCACGACCCTGCCGCTCGTCGACTTCGACTGCCAGCCGAACGAGATCACGCGCGCCGGCAACGAGCACCGCAAGTTCATCCCGACCAACGTGTACCCGGCGGCCGACGGGTTCGTGTACCTCGCGATCGGCAGCGACGTGCAGTGGAAGCGGCTCACGGAGATCCCGCGGTTCGCGTCGATCGCGAACGAGGTCCGCAAGACGAACGAGGGCCGCCACCGGGAGCGCGCCCAGATCCACGCCGACATCGCGGCGGTGACGCACAAGTACCCGGCCGCGGAGATCGGCGCCGATCTGAAGCGCGCCACCATCCCGAACACGCTGATTCACGACATTCCGATGGTGCGCGAGCATCCGGCGCTGAAGGCGCGGCTGACCACGACGCTCACGCCGGCCGGGAAGACCATCCGCATGCAGCCGATGGCCGTCGATCGCCCGGAAGGGCGGACGACGCTGCCGTTCCCGGCGAAGTACGGGCAGCACACCCGGGCGGTGCTGCGGGAGGCGGGGTTCGCCGACGGCGACGTCGAGGCACTGAAGAAGGCAGGGGTGATCGCGTGAATCGTGAATCGATCAGGTGGCTGCTGGCGGGGCTGTGCGTGCTGGCGCTTGGCGCGCCGGGCGCGCTGGCGCAAGGCGCGTTCCCGACCAAGCCGATCCGCATCCTGGTGCCGTTCCCGCCGGGCGGCGGAACCGACGTGGCGGCGCGGGCGCTCGCCGAGCACCTCGCCAAGGAGTTCGGCCAGCCGGCGGTGGTCGAAAACCGGCCGGGCGGCAACTCGATCATCGCGACCGAAGCGGTCGCCAAGGCGGCGCCGGACGGACACACGCTGCTGCTCACGACCGACTTCCACTCGATCAACGCCGCGTTCGGCGCCGGCCTGCCGTACGACTCGCTCAGGGACTTCGCGTTCGTCGCGCGCGTGTCGACCTCGCCGCTGATGCTGGTCGCGCATCCCTCGACCAACGCGAAGACGCTCAGGGAGCTGGTCGATGCGGCGCAAGCGAATCCGGGCAAGCTCAGTTTCGCCTCGCTCGGCACGAGCAGCCCCCACTTCCTCGGCTTCGAGTGGTTCAAGCGCATGGCCGGCGTGAACATCCTCGACGTGCCGTACAAGGGCGGCGGCCCGGCGCTCGCCGACCTGCTCGGCGGCCAGGTGAATCTGATGTTCATCGTTGCGGCGAATGGCATCCGGCAGGCGCGCGCCGGCAAGCTCGTCGCGGTGGCCGTGACCGGCCCGCGCCGCGCCGGCGTCGCGCCGGAGGTGCCGACGTTCGCCGAATCCGGCTTTCCCGAGTTCGTGCTGCTGAACTGGTATGGCATCCTTGCGCCGGCGGGCACGCCGCGCGACGCGGTCGCGAAGCTGAACGCCGCGATCGTCGGCGCGCTCGCCACGCCCGCGGTCGCCGAGCGCCTCGCGGGCGTGGGCGTGGACCCGGCGCCGGGCACGCCGGAGGCGCTGGAGGACTGGATCAGACAGGATATCGAACGGTACCGACGGATCATCGCGCTCACCGGCGCGAGGCCCGAGGGCCGCTAGGGAAGATCCCAATGAGAGCCACGGGGTGTCGCGAGACAGCGCAGCTGGGCGAGCGAGGACGACAATGAACAACGCCTTACGCCGTTGTGCGTCCGCGATGCCACGCCGAAAGGCCTTCTTAGAGCCTCGATAGACACCAGGAGCGTCGTCAATCGAACCGGCGCGGCCATCGCCCGCGCGAAATGAGAGGAGACGCTGCAATGAGGAAGTCATTCGTTCTGGCGGGCGCATGCGCGCTCGCGGCGGCCGCGCCGCTCGCGCAGGCCGACATCACCATCGGCGTGACCGTGAGCGCCACCGGCCCGGCCGCGTCGATCGGCGTGCCGTATCGCAACGCCTTCACCATCACGCCGACCGTGATGGGCGGCCAGAAGGTGCGCTACATCGTGCTCGACGACGCGACCGACACCACGGCCGCAGTGCGCAATGCGCGCAAGCTGACCGCCGAGGACAAGGTCGACGTCATCCTCGGCTCGGCGACCACCCCGACGAGCCTGGCGGTCGCGGAGGTCGCCCTGGAGACGAAAACGCCGCAGATCGCGCTCGCGCCGGTCGCGCCGCCGCCCGACAAGTATCCCTGGGTGTTCTGGGTTGCGCAGCCGGTGCCGCTGATGATCGCCGGCGTCGTGGAAAACATGAAGGCGAACGGCGTAAAGAGCGTCGGCTACATCGGCTACAACGATCCGTGGGGCGAAATCGTACTGAAGGGCCTCACCGCGGCGACCGAACCCGCCGGGATCAAGATCGTCGCGAACGAGCGCTACAACCGGCCGGACACGAGCGTCAACGCGCAGATCCTCAAGATCATGGCGACGGCGCCGGACGCGGTGATGGTCGGCGGCTCGGGCACGCCCGGCGCGCTGCCGCAGATCACGCTCGCCGACCGCGGCTACAAGGGACGCGTCTACCAGACGCACGGCGTCATCGGGCAGGACTTCATCCGCGTCGGCGGCAAGAACGTCGAGGGCGCGGTCGCGCCGAGCGGGCCGGTCATGGTCGCCGACCAGCTGCCCGACTCGAACCCGATCAAGAAGGTGGCGTCCGACTTCGTCAAGGCGTACGAGGCGCAATACGGACCCAACACCCGCAACGCGTTCTCGGCGTATTCCTACGACGCCACGCTGCTGGTCGCCGCGGCGGTGCCCGAAGCGTTGAAGCGCGCCAAGCCGGGCACGCCCGAGTTCCGCGCCGCGCTGCGCGATGCGCTCGAGAACCTCAAGAATGTCGTCGGGACGCACGGCGTGTACGCCATGACGCCGACAAACCACAACGGCATGGACGAGCGCGCGCGCGTCATGGTGCGCGTCGACAACGGGGAGTGGAAGCTGGTCAGGTAGGGTGCCCCGATGAGCGCGACTGCTCCCACGCTCGAGGACAAGTACGCCCTCGGGCGCGGCCGCGTCTACCTCACCGGCGTGCAGGCGCTGGTGCGCCTGACGCTGATGCAGGCCGACCGCGATCGCGCGGCGGGCCTCGCGACCGCCGGGTTCGTGTCCGGCTATCGCGGCTCGCCGCTCGGCGCGCTCGACCGCGCGCTGGTCGAGGCCGAGCCGCATCTTTCCGCCCACGGCATTCGCTTCCAGCCGGGCGTCAACGAGGAGCTCGCCGCCACCGCCGTCTGGGGGACGCAGCAGCTCCATCTCTTCCCGCGGCCGCGCCACGACGGCGTGTTCGCGATGTGGTACGGCAAGGGTCCCGGCGTCGACCGCTGCGCCGACGTCTTCAAGCACGCGAACTACGCCGGCACGTCGCGCCACGGCGGCGTGCTGGTCGTCGGCGGCGACGACCACAGCGCGAAGTCCTCCGCGGTCGCGCACCAGAGCGAGCACCAGTTCTCGGCCGCCGCAATTCCGGTGCTCGCCCCGGCCGACCTGCAGGAGGTCCTCGACTTCGGCCTGCACGGTTGGGCGATGTCGCGCTATTCCGGGTGCTGGGTGGCGCTCAAGCTCGCCGGCGAGGTGGCGGAGAGCTCCGGCACGGTGGAGGTCGACCCGGCGCGCGTCGCCGCGCGCCTGCCGGAATCGTTCCCGCTGCCGCCCGACGGCGTGAGCCTGCGCTGGCCCGATCCGCCGCTCGCGCAGGAGCGGCGCATGCAGGAGTACAAGGTCTACGCCGCGCTCGCCTACGCGCGCGCGAACGGCCTCGACCGCACGGTGATCGACTCGCCGCGCGCGCGGTTCGGCATCCTCACCTGCGGCAAGGCGTATCGCGACGTGCTGCAGGCGCTGGAGGACCTGGGCATCGACGAGCGCGAAGCGGCGCGCGCGGGCATCCGGCTCTACAAGGCCGGACTCGTGTGGCCGCTCGAGGCGGAGGGCGTGCGGCGCTTCGCGGCGGGCCTCGAGGAGATCCTCGTGGTCGAGGAGAAGCGCCAGCTCCTCGAGTACCAGCTCAAGGAGCAGCTCTACAACTGGCGCGAGGACGTGCGCCCGCGCGTGATCGGCAAGTTCGACGACCGCGGCGAGTGGGGCGAGCATCACGGCACGTGGCTGCTGCCGCCGACCGCGGAGCTGGAGCCGGCGGTGATCGCGCGCGCGATCGCCGCGCGCATCGGGCGCTTCTACACCTCCAGCCGGGTCGCCGAGCGGCTCGCGGTCCTCGATGCGAAGGAGGCCGCGCTCGCGCGCCCGCGCTTCCCCCTGCAACGCACGCCGTGGTTCTGTCCCGGCTGCCCGCACAACGCGTCCACCAAGGTGCCCGAGGGCAGCTGCGCGCTCGGCGGCGTCGGCTGCCACCTGATGGCGGTCTGGATGGGGCGCGACACGCTCACGATCAGCCAGATGGGCGGGGAGGGCGCGAGCTGGGTCGGCGCAGCGCCCTACTCGGGCACGCCGCACATCTTCGCGAACATGGGCGACGGCACGTACTTCCACTCGGGGCTGCTCGCGATCCGCGCCGCGGTGGCCGCGAAGGTGAACATCACCTACAAGCTGCTCTACAACGACGCGGTGGCGATGACCGGCGGGCAGCCCATCGACGGCACGCTCACCGTGCCGCAGATCACCCGCCAGCTCGCCGGCGAGGGGGTGGGGCGCGTCGTGGTGATCGCCGACGACCCGGCGCACTACGGCCCGCGCCCGGAGTTCGCGCCCGGCGTGGAGATCCGCCCGCGCGCGGCGCTCGAGCGCACGCAGCGCGAGCTGCGCGAGGCGCCGGGCGTCAGCGTGCTGATCTACGACCAGCTGTGCGCGACCGAGAAGCGGCGCCGGATCAAGCGCGGCGCGCACCCGCCGCCCGCCGCGCACGCCTTCATCAACGAGCTCGTCTGCGACGATTGCGGCGACTGCGGCGTGCAGTCCAACTGTCTCGCGCTGACCCCGGTCGACACGCCGCTCGGCGAGAAGCGGCGCATCGACGCCTCGGCCTGCACCGACGACTTCGCCTGCGTGGACGGGTTCTGCCCGAGCTTCGTGACGGTCGCAGGCGCGCGTCGGCGGAAGCCGGTGCCGCCCGCCTGGGACGGCCCCGAGCCCGCCGATCCCGTGCCGCCGGCCGCCGCCGCGCCGTACGGCATCCTGGTCACCGGCGTGGGCGGGAGCGGCGTAGTGACCATCGGCGCGCTGCTCGGAATGGCCGCGCACCTCGAAGGCAAGGGCGTCACCGTGCTCGACCAGACCGGGCTCTCGCAGAAGGCGGGGACGGTCTACTCGCACGTGCGCATCGCGGACCGCCAGGACGCCATCCACGCGGCGCGCATCGCGACCGGCGAGGCGCACGCGCTGATCGGTGGCGATCTGGTCGCGTCGGTCGCGACCGAGGCGCTCGCGCGGCTGCGCGCCGGGACTGACGCGTGCGGTCGTCAACTGCGCGCGGCAGATCACCGGGGAGTTCGTCGCGCGGCCGGAGGCGCCTTTTCCGGTCGCGGCGATGGAGAGCGAGATTCGCGCGGCGGTGGGCGGGGACGGCGCCGAGTTCTTCGACGCCACGCGGCTCGCGACGGCGCTGTGCGGCGATGCGGTCGCGACGAACATGCTGCTCCTCGGGTACGCCTGGCAGCGCGGGCTGGTGCCGCTCGCCGCCGGTTCGATCCTGCGCGCCATCGAGCTGAACGGCGCCGCCGTTGCAATGAACCGCGCGGCGTTCGCGTGGGGCCGGCGCGCCGCAAGCGATCTCGCGCGCGTCGAGCAGGCCGCCGGGTTCGCGCGGCCGCTCCGCGTGTCGCTCGACGACCTCGTGGCGACGCGCGCGCGCGAGCTGACCGGCTACCAGGACGCGGGTTACGCCCGCCGCTATACCGAGCTCGTGGAGACCGTCCGGCAGGCGGAGGGCGCGCTCGGCGGGCAGGACCGCCCGCTGACGGCGGCGGTCGCGCGCGCGTACTACCGGCTGCTCGCCTGCAAGGACGAATACGAGGTGGCGCGGCTGTACACCGACGGGCGCTTCGGCAAGGCGCTCGAGGACGCGTTCGAGGGCGAGTACGCGGTCCGGTTCCATCTCGCGCCGCTCGGCGCGCGGCGCAAGCGCGCCTTCGGCGGGTGGACCCTCGGCGCGCTGCGCGTCCTCGCGCGGATGAAGCGGCTGCGCGGCTCGGCGCTGGATCCCTTCGCCCGGACCGCCGAGCGCCGGCTCGAGCGCGCGCTGCGCGCCGAGTACGAGGCCACGATCCGTGCGCTGCTCCCGGCGCTCACGCCGGACAATCGTGCGATCGCGGTCGAGCTCGCCGCGCTGCCCGAACGCATCCGCGGGTTCGGCGCGGTGAAGCGCGCCGCGGCGGACGCGGCGCGCGCCGAGCGGGAGCGGCTCCTCGCGCGGTTGCACGCGGACGCGCCGGCGCTGCGCTGCGCCGCGTGACGCCGATGGCGCTGCCGCCGGTGCCGGCCACGGCCGCCCATCTGCTCGCCGCGGCGGCAGCCGAAGCACCGCAAGCCGAGGCGCTCGCGTGCGGCGACCGCCGCTTGCGCTATGCGGATTACGCCGGCTGCGTCGGCGCATTCGCTTCCGAGCTGCAGTCGCTCGGTGCCGCCGGCGAGCGCGTGGCGACGGTGCTGCCCAACTCGCTCGAGGCGTGCGTCGCCCAGTTCGCGGTGCAGGCGGCCGGCGCGCAGCTCGCACCGCTCAATCCGCTCTACACCGACCGCGAGCTCGGCGAAATTCTCACCGACGCCGCCCCGCGCATCGCGATCGTCGACGAGACGCTCGCCGACCGCGTCGGACCGCTCGCGCGCGCCGCTGGCGCGCAGACGGTGATCGTCGTCGGCGGATCGTCGCGCCGGCTCGACGCCGCGCGCCCGGAGGCGCTGCCGGATCCGCCGGATCCCGGCGCGCCTGCCCTCCTGCAGTACACCGGCGGCACGACGGGCCGGGGCAAGGGCGTCAACCTCACGCACCGCGCGATCATGACGAACGTCGCGCAGCGCGAGGCGCTGCTCCCGACCCACCGCGGACGCGAGCGCGTCCTGTGCGTGATGCCGCTCTTCCATTCCTACGCGATGGCGATGGGTCTCTACCTCGCCGCGTACGCGCGCAGCGCGCTCGTGGTGCTGCCGCGCTATCAGCCGCAGGAGGTGCTCGCGGTGATCGCACGCGAGCGGATCACGATCTTCCCGGGCAGTCCGACGATCTTCGTCGGTTTGATGGCGCACGAGGCGTTCACGAGCACCGACTGGCGGACCGTGCACACCTGCTACTCGGGCGCCGCGCCGCTGCCGGAGGACACCCTGCGGCGCTGGCGCGACGCGGTGGGTGCGCCGGTGTACGAAGGCTACGGCCAGACCGAGGCCGGACCGGTGCTCTCGTTCAATCCCGCCGGCGGGCCGGTGAAGCCCGGATCGGTGGGCGTGCCCGTGCCGGAGACCGACCTCCAGATCGTCGACGTCGAAACCGGTGTGCGCGTGCTCGGCGTCGGCGAGCGCGGCGAGATCCGCGCGCGCGGGCCGCAGCTCATGACCGGCTACCGCAACCGCCCGCGGGAATCCGCCGAGGCTCTGCGCGAGGGCTGGCTCTACACGGGCGACATCGGCGAGTTCGACGCCGACGGCTACCTCTTCATTCGCGACCGCAAGAAGGACATGGCGATCGTGGGCGGGTACAACGTTTACCCGCGCGAGGTCGACGAGGTGCTGTTCATGCATCCGGCGGTGGCCGACGCGGCGGCGGTGGGCGCGCCGGATGCGTATCGCGGCGAAGTGATCCGCGCGTTCGTGGTCCTGCGCGCCGGGGCGCGCGCGACGCCGGAGGATCTCGTCGCGCACTGCCGCGCGAACCTCGCGCCCTACAAGGTCCCGGCCTCGATCGAGTGCCTGCCGGCGCTGCCGAAGACGACGGTGAGCAAGACCGACAAGCAGGCGCTGCGGGCGCGCGCCGCGGGTTGACCGGCGTGCGCGCCCTCGACGCGCCGCTTTGGACGAGCGGGTTCCGGCCGTTCCTCCTCCTCGGGTTCGCGTGGGGGGCGCTGCTCCTGCCCGCGTGGATGGCGGAATACGCCGGCGCCTGGTCGGCAATGCCCGCACTCGCGGGACCGCTGTGGCACGGCCACGAGATGCTGTTCGGGTTCGCGGTCGCGATCATCGCGGCCGTGCTGCTCACTGCGATCCCGAGCTGGGCGCTCACAGACGAGGTGACCGGAGGGCGGCTCGTGGTGCTCGCTGCGCTCTGGCTCGCCGGCCGGCTTGCGATGCTCGCCTCCGGCGCGCTGCCGCCCTGGGCCACGGCGACCGCGGACTCGGTCTTCCTTCCCGCGCTCGCGCTGGTGCTCGCCCCGACGGTGCTCCGCGCACGCCGCAAAGTGTTCGTGGCGCCGCTCGTCATCCTGCTGGTGCTCGCGGCGGCGAACGTCGCCTTCCACGTCGCGGCCGCTGCGGGCGAGCCGCGGGCGGCTTCGCGCGCCCTCGAGGCGGGACTCCTGCTGATCATGCTGCTCTACGCCCTCGCGGGCGGGCTGCTGATCCCGGTGTTCACGAGCAGCCGGGTGCCGATGCGGACGTTCGTGATCCCGCTCGACGCGCTGGCCGTGGCGAGCGTCGCCGCGTTTTCGGTCGCGGAGTTCCTGGAGGTGCCGCTGGGCACGCGGGGGTGGCTGGCCGCGGTGGCCGCTTTGGTCAACGCGGTGCGCCTCGCCCGCTGGCGCGGATGGCGGGTGCGCGACGACCCGCTGGTCTGGACCCTGCACCTCGGCTATACGTGGCTCGTCGTTGCCCTGGGCTTGCGCGCGGTAGCCGCGCTCGGCGGCCCGGTGCCGGAACTCGCGTGGATGCACGCGTTCACGGTCGGCGCGCTGGGCCTCACCATCCTCGGTCTTGCGACCCGCATCGTGCTGCGCCATACGGGACGGCCACTCGTCGTGCCGGCGGCGATGGTGGGGGCTTACCTGATGATGCTCGGCGCGGCGATTGCGCGCGTCGCTACGGCGTTCGAGCCGGGTGTGTGGTTGCTTACTGCGTCCGGGCTCCTGTGGAGCGCCGCGCTCGCGGTCTACCTCGCCTGCTTCGCGCGTTACCTCGGGGCGGCGAGCCTGCCGCGCGCTGTGGCGGGCTGATCAGGCCGCGCGCGGCGAGGCCGCCCGCTCGCGCTCGATCATCTTCAGCATCGTGTCGATCGTGATTGAGCGGAACGTCGCCTTCGCGATTTCGTCGATCTCGGCCAGGACCCGGGCAAGCGCCCGACCGACGTCGGTCGCCGGGTCCGCGCCGCCCGCCTCGGGCGAGCGGGCGCTGATGTCCTCGAACAGCTCGATGACGTCGAACAGGGTGAGGCGCCGCGCGTTGCCGACGAAGCGATAGCCGCCGCCCGCGCCGCGCGTGGCCTCGAAGACCCCGGCGCGACCGAGCTCGCGCAGCACCTTCGCGAGGTGGTGGATCGACACGCCGTACTTCTCGGCGATGTCGGACGCCGAGACCTGGCGCTCGGGGTGACCGGCCGCCTCGAGGACGCTCACCAGGGCGAGGCTGGTCGCGGTCTGGAGCTTCATTGCGGCGCGCCCGCGAGGTCCAGCTCGAGCGGGATGAACGGGGCGGCGGTCATCCCCTGGCTGCGGAAGAACGACAGCACCAGGTTGTTGTCGCGGTCGAGCAGGGTGCGCACCTTCGTCACGCCCGCGCGCCGGAACGCGGCGACGATCGACTCGAGCAGCCGGGCGCCGATCCCGCCCAGGCGCGCATTCGGGCGCACGTTGATCCCGAACACCCACCCGCACGGCGGCGAGCCGAACTCCCAATCGCGCACCTCGCCGATGACGAAGCCCTGGATCTCGCCCGCGGCGTCCCCGACCAGGAAAAAGCGCTGCTGCCGCCCGCGGGTGCCGTAGCGATGGAAGAGCTCGTACCAGTAGTCGGGCTTGGCGAGCCCGGTGACCGCGGCATCGAGGGCGATGATCGCGTCCAGGTCGCGCACCTCGACCGGGCGGACCGCGAGCGAGGATTCCGCGACGCTTGTGCTCGGGCTGGAAACCGACATTTCCGCACCAGTTTACCAGTTTCGGCCTGAAGTGCCGTCCCGACAACGGGATAGCCGCCGGCTTGACGCCCGTGGTTGACGCGGCGGTACAATTTAGGTATTTTCGTACCAAATTACGACAAGGCCCAGTCCGGGCCACCCAGGAGCCGTGTTCCAATGCGGGCGTCCGCGCCCGCGCAAGTCCTCGAGGAGGGACCATGGCCGTCACTGCTTCCGCCGCCCAGCTCAAGGTGCGCCGCCTCGCGCCGCGCGACCTCGACGCCGTCGTCGCGATCGACGCGAGCCTCGCGGGCCGCTCGCGCCGCTTCTACTTCGAGCGCCGGCTCAAGGCCGCGCAGAAGCAACCCGACGTCCACGTGCAGTTCGCGATCGACGACGCGGGCGCGCTGGCGGGCTACGTCCTCGCGCGCAAGCTCGCGGGCGAGTTCGGCCGGACCGAGCCGGCGCTGCGGCTCGAAGTGATCGGCGTGCGGCCCGACGAGCGCGGCCACGGGATCGGCTTGCAGCTGCTCGCCGCGCTCGAGGCGGAGGCGCGCCCGGCCGGCCTGACTTCGATCCGGACCAGCGCATCCTGGCGCGACCACGGCATCCTGCGCTTCTTCGACCATGCGGGCTTCGAGCTCGCGCCGAACCAGATCCTCGAGTGCACGGTGCACGCCGGCCGGCTCGGCGCGGAGCACGAGCCGGGCGTCGCCGCGCCCGAGCATCACCATTTCTCCGCGGAGGTCGACTACAGCGCCGACCGCGCCAACGACTTCGAGACGCTCGCGCGCGACCGGGTGGACGTCCGCTCGCTCGCACCTGACGACCTCGCCGACCTGGTGCGCATCGACCGCAACCTGATGGGGCGCGAACGGCGCGCCTACATCGAAGGGCTGGTGGCGGAAGCGCTCGACGACTCCGCGGTGCGCGTCTCGCTCACCGCGCGCGTCGACGGCATCGTGGCCGGCTTCGCGATGGCGCGCACCGACTTCGGCGACTTCGGCCGCAGCGAGCCGGTCGCGGTGCTCGACACGATCGGCATCGATCCGGACTACGCCCACCTGCACGTCGCCACCGCGCTCCTGTCGCAGCTGTTCGTGAACCTCGGGGCGCTGCGCATCGAGCGCGTCGAGACCCTGGTGCGGCGCGAGAATTTCGACCTGCTCGGGTTTCTCTACTCGATCGGGTTCCGGCAGTCCCAGCGCCTCGGCTTCATGAAGGCCGTGGGCGGAGCCGACCTGCGGTGAGAAACCCGTGCGCCGCGGTTGACACCGCTGCCACGTGACGCCTAGATTAGCGGCGTCCGCACCCCCGTCCGGCGGCGTGCATCGCCGCCGCCCCGATGCGCCCGCTCGATCGCTGCTGCCCCGTCTGGCTGCATCCTGGTCGGCCCTCGGCCGTGCCGCGGCCTGCGATCGCCCCGCTCGCGGCGCTTCTCGCCGCGGTCGCAAGCCGATGACGCTGCCCGAACGTCTCGGCAAGTACGAAGTCGTGGAGGCCCTTGGGGAGAGCGCCAACGCGGCGGTCTTTGGCGCGTTCGACCCGGACGTCAATCGCGTGGTCGCGGTAAAGACGATCCGCAAGGATCTTGCCCAGCTCGACGGCCGTGCAGCCAGGGCGCTCACTCGCTGGCGAAACGAGTCGCGTCTCGCCGGGCGACTCTCACACCCCGGCATCGTCGGGGCCTACGACTACGGCGAGTCGGGATCGGTCGCCTACCTCGCCGTGGAGTTCGTACAGGGGCATCGCCTCAGCGACTATCTTGACCGCGGCATTCGATTCAGCGAGGCGGATGCAGTTAGCGTCGTCGCTCAGGTCCTGGACGCGCTGCGACATGCGCATGAGCAAGGTGTGCGCCATGGCGCCGTCAGCCCGGCGAGCATCCTCGTCACGCGGAGCGGCGAGGTGAAGGTCGCCGATTTCGGTTGCGCGCCAACCGAGGACGCCGACAGCCAGGAACTCGAGGAAGAGACTCGCGTGCCCGGATATACCTCGCCCGAGGAGTACGCCCGCGAAGGCATCGACACGCGCGCCGATCTCTTCGCCGCCGGCGCGGTGTTCTTCCGGTTGCTCACGGGTCGGCCGGCATATCCGGGATCGGCGGAGCAGGTCGCGTACCGCGTCAGCCGCGGCAGCACCCCGCAGCCTTCGCAGGCGGATGCCGGGCAAGGATGGGAGCGGTACGACGCTATCGTAAGCCGTGCGCTGGCCAGGGATCCCGCCGCGCGCTTCCAGACGGCCAGCGAGTTCCGGCACGCGCTCCTCGACGCGTACGGCGCGCCGCTGGCGGCGGTATCGGCGGACGTTCTCATCAAGGAACCGTCGCCGCCTTGCAACCTCTTCGAACCGGGCGATCCGCCATCGCACCCGCAAAGTGCGCCCAGACGCGTTGCACTCGAAGAGGCGCAGTTCCGGGCCGACGTCATTGAAGATCCGCTCGCGTCGCACGCGGATCCCGCCGACGGACGCTGGCGCATCGCCCTTGTCGTGGCGGTCGTCCTAATCGCCGTCGCCGTCGTCGCTATGCTCGCGATCTGGACCGCGCCCGAACTCGATCCGCGCAGCACGAGACCCGCACGTGCGCCGTCGCTGGTTCCGGACACGACAGCCGCGAGGCCGGCGCCTATGACCGGGCGCGAGGCCGGTCCCGACACACCGGTGCGCGACGGGCCGCCCGCACCGGTCGCCGGAGCGACCTCCCGCGGCCTCGGGGCAGTCGCGCAAGCCGATCGACGCACGGTGGAGCGCAGTGCCCCGGCCGCTCGTCCGGTGGCGCCTTCGGAAGCGCCAACTGCGCCGCCTGCGCCCGCTGCGACCGAGCCGCCGAGCGTGCAGAACATCGCCCCGGCAGAACGGCAGGCGGCCGCAGCGCCGGGGCCCCCGGCGTCCGCGACACGCGCCGCGGAACCGGCGCCGCCGGAAGCACCGACCGGCTTTTGGCGGGACCAGGCGATCTCATTCCAGGTCGCGACGCGACTGGGTTTCAATCGCAACCTCTACCGCAGCCAGATCCAGGTGGCATCCGCGGGTGGCATCGTCACGCTGCGCGGTCACGTGTCGTCGCGCGAGCAGGTCGCGCAAGCGATTGCCGTGGCGCGAGACGTATATGGCGTGCGCGAGGTGCGCAGCGAGCTGCGCGTAGGTGCACCCGATTATGTGTTTCCGGACTCCGCAATCGGCCTGCAGTAGATCGGGCGGATATCCGGCATTCTATTCGCACCAAAACAGGGAGAACCACGATGTACAAGCTCAAAGCCGCCGAATGGCGCCCCCAGCACTTCAACTGGCAGGTGAAGGACCGCGTCGCCACGATCACCCTCAACCGGCCCGAGCGGAAGAACCCGCTCACGTTCGACAGCTACGCCGAGCTGCGCGACACCTTCCACAAGCTGCAGTACGCCGACGACGTGCGCGTCGTGGTGTTCACCGGCGAGGGCGGCAACTTCTGCTCCGGCGGCGACGTCCACGAGATCATCGGGCCGCTCATCAAGATGGAGATGGACGAGCTGCTCTACTTCACGCGCATGACCGGCAACCTGGTGAAGGAGATGCGCAACTGCCCGCAGCCGGTGATCGCGGCGGTCGACGGCATCAGCGCGGGCGCGGGGGCGATCATCCCGATGGCCTCCGACATGCGCTACGCGACGCCCGAGTGCAAGACGGCGTTCCTGTTCGTGCGCGTCGGGCTCGCCGGGTGCGACATGGCCGCGTGCGCGATCCTGCCGCGCATCATCGGCCAGGGGCGCGCCTCCGAGCTCCTGTACACCGGGCGCTCGATGAGCGCGGAGGAAGGGCTCGCCTGGGGCTACTTCAACGAGATCGTGCCGAAGGACCGGCTGCTCGCGCGCGCGCAGGAGATGGCGCTTTCGCTCGCCAACGGCCCGGCGTTCGCCCACGCGATGACCAAGAAGTGCCTGCACCAGGAATGGAGCATGACCATCGAGCAGGCGCTCGAGACCGAGGCCGAGGCGCAGGCGATCTGCATGCAGACCAAGGACTACGAGCGCGCCTACAACGCCTTCGTCAAGAAGGAGAAGCCGAAGTTCGAGGGCAACTGAGCGGGAACGGGCGCGGACGACGCGCTACTGCGCGACGACCAGCGCCGTGAGGCGGTCGGGGTCGGCGAGCAGCTCGGCGCTCGGGCCGCGGTGCACGATCCGGCCGCGGCTCAGCACCAGCGCGCTGCTGGTGACCTCGAGCGCGAGCTTCGCCGACTGCTCGACCAGCACCACGGTCAGCGCCTCGTCGCGGATCAGCCGCTCCATCGCCTTCAGGAGCATCTCCACGATGATCGGCGCGAGGCCCTCGAGCGGCTCGTCCATCAGCAGCAGCGCGGGATTCCCCATCAGCGCGCGGCCGATCGCGAGCATCTGCTGCTCGCCGCCGGAGATCTGGTTGCCGCGGTGCGCGCGCCGCTCCGCGAGGCGCGGGAAGAGATCGTAGACGCGCGCGAGGTCCCAGCGCCCGGGCCGCGCGGCGACGGTGAGGTTCTCCTCCACCGAGAGCGACGGGAAGATGTCGCGCGCCTGCGGCACGTAGCCGATGCCGAGCCGGTTGCGCGCATGCGTCGGCAGCCCGGCGACCGGCGCGCCGCGATACTCGATCGCGCCGGCATGAAACGTCGTCAGGCCCATGATGGTCGCGAGCAGCGTGGTCTTGCCGACGCCGTTGCGGCCCAGCACCGCGAGCGCGCCGCGCTCCGGCAGGGCGAACGCGACGTCCTCCAGCACGACCGTCTCGCCGTAGCCGGCGCGCACGCCTTCGAGCCTGAGCGCGTCAGCCATGCTGGCGCTCGCCGAGATAAACCTCGTGCACGCGCCGGTCGGCGGCGATCTCCGACGGCGTGCCCTCGCACAGCACCTCGCCCTGCACCAGGACCGTGATCCGCTTCGCGAAGCGGAACACCACGTCCATGTCGTGCTCGATGATCAGGATCGCGATGTCGCCGGGCAGGCCGTCGAGCACCTCGAGGATGCGCTCGGACTCGAGCGACGGCACGCCCGCGGCGGGCTCGTCGAGCAGCAGCACCTTCGGCTTGAGCCCCAGCGCGATCAGGATCTCGACCAGGCGCTGCTTGCCGTACGGCAGGTCGAGCACGCGCACGCCGGCATCGTCCGCGAGCCCGAGGCGCGCGAGCAGCTCCATCGCCTCGTCGCGCACCTCCCGGTAGGCGCTCGCCGCGCGCCACATCCGGCCGGCGATGCCGAGGCGCTCGGCCACGCCGAGCGCGACGTTGTCGAGCACCGACATGTCGCGGAACAGCGTGTTGATCTGGAACGTGCGGCCCAGGCCCCGCTTGACGCGCGCCTCCGGGGCGAGGCCGGTGACGTCCTCGCCGCCGAGCAGGATCCTTCCCGAGGACGGCGCGAGCCGGCCGGTGAGCATGTTCACGAAGGTCGTCTTGCCGGCGCCGTTCGGCCCGATCAGCGCGTGGCGGGCGCCCGGCTCGAGGCGGAACTCGATGTTGGCGGCCACCGTGAGGCCGCCGAAGGTCTTGCACAGGGCGCGGGTCTCGAGCGCGAGGCGGCTCATGCGCGCGCCCTCCGCAGCCGCGCCAACCCCCGGTCGAGCAGGCCGAGGATGCCGCCGCGCGCGAACATCACGATCAGGATCAGCAGGATGCCGATGCCGAGATACCAGTACTCCGGCGACTGCTTGGCGAGGTAGTCCTTGGCGACGATGTAGACGCCCGGCCCGACGAACGCGCCGTAGATGCGCCGCACCCCGCCGAGCACCAGCATCACGAGGACCTCGCCGGACAGCTCGACGCCGAGGACCGACAGCCCGGCGAACTGCGTCGTCTGGGTGAGCAGCGCGCCGGCGGTGCCGGCGAGCGACGTGGAGATCGTGTAGGCGGCCAGGCGCCGCCGGTAGACCGGCGCGCCGATCGCGTGCATGCGCACGTCGTTCTCGCGCGTGCCCGCGAGCGCCACGCCGAACGGGGAATGCACGATGGTGCGCACCAGCCACCAGCAGGCCGCCACGACGACGACGCAATACAGGAAGGCCACCTTGCCGAACATGTCGAAGCGGAACATGCCCGAGGATCGGCTCGATCGGCACGCTGTGCAGGCCGTCGGTGCCCCCGGTCACGGTCGTCCACTTGTTCGCGACCTCGAAGAGGATCGAGGTGATGGCGAGCGTGAGCATCAGCAGCGCGAGCCCGTGCGTGCGCAGGATCACCGCGCCCGTGGCGAGCCCGAGCAGCCCCGCCGAAACTGCCGCGACCGCGAGACCGAGCAGCGGATCGCCGGTCACCCGGATCGCGAACACCCCGGCGACGTACGCGCCGAAGCCGAAGTACGCGGAGTGCCCGAGGGTCACGATGCCGCCGTACCCGAGGATCAGATCGAGCGACAGCGCGAAGAGGATCATGATCAGCACGTAGCTGCCGAGCGGCAGGTACGTCGGCGCGAAGAAGTAGATCGCGGCAGCGAGGAGCCACGGCGCGAGCTCGATCCAGCGCAGGCGCGCCGAGCCCGCGTACCCGATCGTGGCGGCGGTCGCGGCGGTCATTGCGCGCGCCCCAGCAGGCCCTGCGGCCGCCACAGCAGGATGGCCATGGTCGCCACGAAGATGAAGAACGCGCCGAACTCCGGCACCCAGTACTTGCACGCGGTGTCGCCGATGCCGATGAAGCAGCGCGCCGAGGAACGGCCCGCGCAGCGTGCCCAGGCCGCCGATCGCGACCACGACCAGGAAGTACACGAGCTGCTCGAACGGGTAGGTGGGCGTGATCGCGATCAGGTCCGCGCCGAGCGCCCCGCCGAACGCGGCGAGCCCGCTGCCCAGGGCGAAGGTGAGCGTGAAGAGGACGCCCGTGTTGATGCCGACGGCCTGCGCCATCGCGCGGTTGTCGACCGCGGCGCGCACCATCGCGCCCCAGCGGGTGCGCTCGACGCCGAACCAGAGAATCGCGGTGAGCACCGCGCTCACGGCGATCACCACGACGCGGTAGGTCGGGAACGAGCGGCCGAAGACTTCGGTCTGGCCCTTCATGTACTCGGGCAGGGGTGCGGCGAGCGGCAGCGTCCCGTAGGCGAGCCGCGCGAGCGCGACCGCGACGAAGATCAGGCCGATCGTGAACAGCACCTGCTCGAGCTCGCCGGCCTTGTACAGCCGGGCGTACAGCAACCGCTCGAGGACCATGCTGGCAAGCGCCACCACGATGCACGCGACCACGAGCGCCGGCAGCCACGGCAGCCCGAGACGGTCCATCGCCGTGTACATCAGGTAGCCGCCGGCCATCGCGAACACGCCGTGGGCGAGGTTCACGAACCCCATCAGGCCCATCGTCACCGACAGGCCGACCGAGATCGCGTACAGGATCATCCCGTACGCGAGCCCGTGAAAGGCGATGCTGAAGAGGCTGGCGAGAAAGGCGTCCACGGCGGGGGTGCGTCGTCCGGATAAACAAAGCCCCCGCTGGCAGGCGGGGGCTCGCGCGACCGGCGCGCCGGCCCTGCTACTTCTGGCTGAACTCCTTCCAGGGATCCTTCACCATCGGGAAGGTCTCGAGCTCGACGTTCTTCATGATCCCGCCGACCCGCTTGGTCTCGCGCACGTACTCGTTCTGCACGATGTCGCGCGTGCGCGGATCGATCTCGATCGGGCCGCGCGGGCTGTTCGGGTTCTTCCAGCCGCGCAGCAGCAGCATCGTCTTGTCGCCGTCGACCTTGCCGCCCTGCGCGGCCACGACGTCGCAGATCGCCTGCATGCCGTCCCACGCGCCGACCGAGATGAAGTTCGGCCAGGCGTTGGGGCCGTATTCCTTCTGGTAGGCGGCGACGAAGTTCTTGTTCGCCGGACGGTCACCGGCCGCAGAGTAGTGGAACATCGTCATGACGCCGTTCGGGACGTCGCCCATGTTCGGCAGCTCCTCGTCGGTCACGATGTCGCCGGGCCCGATCAGCTTGATCCCCGCCTGCGCCGAGGCCGAGGTCGCCGAAGCCCTTCATGAACGCGGTCGCCGACTTGCCCGCCGGGACGAACACGAACAGCGCGTCCGGCTTCGCGTCCTTCACGCGCTGCAGGAACGGCGCGAAGTCGGACGTCGGCGGCGGCATGCGGACCGTGCCGATGACCTTGCCGCCCGCCGCGGTGAACGCCTTGGTGAAGGCCTCCTGCGCGTCGTGGCCCGGCCCGAAGTCCGCAACCGCGACATAGGCCGTCTTGAAGCGTTTCGCCGCCCAGGTGCCCATCGGATAGCTCGACTGCCACAGCGTGAACGACGTGCGCGCGATGTAGGGCGAGCGCTCGGTGATCATCGCCGTGCCGGCGTTCATGATGACGAACGGCACCTTCGCCTCGGTGACGAGCGGGGCGATCGACAGCGCGTTGGGCGTCCAGACCACGCCGGTGATCATCTGCACCTTGTCGCGCACGATCAGCTCCTGCGCGAGGCGCTTCGCGGTCTCCGGGTTGATGCCCGTGTCGTCGCGCTTGATGATCTCGAGCTTGACGCCGGCCGGCAGCTTGCACTGGCCGAGCTTCATGAACAGGTTGATCGCCTTCTCGATCTGGTCCCCGTTCGACGCCATCGGCCCCGAGTAGGTGTTGATCAGGCCGATCTTCACGGTCTGCGCGGACGCCGCGGACCGGCGATCGCCATTGCGCCGCACAATGCGGCGGCCGCGGTCAGCACTGACGCATTTTCTGAGTGTCATGAGAGTCCTCCTCCTCGGGAGGTGCCTTGCGGAAGGTCGGACTATAACAAGCCCGGGCGCGCGTCGCGGCTAGCGGCCCGGCGCCGCGATAGCTGCTATCGAAGCACGGCATCGATCGCGGCTCATCCGACCATCGTCAGCCCGCCGCTCACGCTGAGCACCTGGCCGGTCACGTAGTCGGACTGCGGGCCCGCGAAGAACAGGACGGCGTCGGCGATCTCGGCGGGCTTGCCGAAGCGCCGCATCGGGATCGCCTTGACGAACGCGTCACGGATCTTCTCCGGCACCGCCGCGAGCAGGGGCGTGTCGGTCGGGCCGGGGCACACGCAATTGACGGTGACGTTGAAGCGCGCGCCTTCGCGGGCGAGGCCTTTCGTGAAGCCGATGAGTCCCGCCTTGGCGCCCGAGTAGACGGTCTCGCCGAGGCTGCCGACGCGTCCCGCGTCGCTCGACACGTTCACGATCTTGCCGGACTTGCGCTCCAGCATCTGCGGGAGGAGCTCCCGCGTGAGCCGCATGGGGCCGACGAAGTTCAGGCCGATGACCTTGTCCCAGAACGCGTCGTCGCCCTCGCCGAACGGCATCGTCTTGCCCCAGCCGGCCGCGTTGACCAGGATGTCCACGCGCCCGAAACGCTCGAGCGTCGCCGCGGCGAACGCCTTGATGGACGCGTGATCGGTGAGGTCGACGTGCATGAACGCGGCTTTTCCGCCCTTCTCCCGGATGGCTGCGGCCGCGGCCTCGCCGCTCTCGCGGGCGATGTCCCCGATGCACACGGTGGCGCCGCCCGCGGCGAGTGCGTCGGCGGTGGCGCGGCCGATGCCCGAGGCGGCGCCGGTAACGATGGCGATCTTGTCAGCGAACTTCATCAGGGGCTCCTTGGGTCGAGCGCGGTGCGGCGCTCCGGTCGAGAAAATCCGCGACCCGGCGACGGGTCTCGGGGTGTTCGTAGAGCGAGGCGCGTGCCGTCGATCTCGGCAGAGTATCCGCTCGTGCCCGGCGCGCGCGTGAGCGTCGCCGTCGGACTACCAGGCCGCTGCGGTCGATCGCGAGCATGCGGCCGAGCATCCTACGCTCCTCGGCGGCCGTCTTTAGCCTGGCTCAAGGGCCGTTCATCCGGCAGTGGGGTCAGTCCCACCAGCGCCCGCCCGCGGTCGTCGGCGCCCCGGCGCCGGCCTCCAGCGGCGGTGCCGATTCACTCGAGGAGCGACTCGCGAAGTGGGCAGTCGCCCAACATTCATCCCACGTGCGGTGTGGGTTGACATCAGCCCCGGACCGGCCTCCAATCGCAGGGGCGTCGGACGCGACCGGAGGAGGCATGGAGGCCGAGCGGCTGCTGCGCGAGATCACCGACTACTGTCGCAAGACGGGCGTGGCCGAGTCGACGTTCGGGCGACTCGCGGTGAACGACGGGAAGTTCGTGAACCGCCTGCGCGACGGCGGCCGGATCACCACTACGACGTTCGATCGCGTGCGCTCGTTCATCACGGGCGGGACCGCGGACACCGTGGTCGAGGCGCCGGAGCGCGCCCGGACCGCCCCGCGGCCGGTCGCGGCGCCGGGTCCGGCCGCGCCGCAGGACCGCAATTTCCGTTTCTTCGACAACCGCCAGAAGTACCTGCTGTTCGTGAGCACCTGCTCGGAGAAGGCGGTGGTCGCGCAGCGGGTGAAGATGGAGCTCGCGAACCTCCACCCGCGCCCGCCGGCGGTGCGCATCTTCGATGCGGGGGTGGGGGACGGCACGGTGCTGACGCGCGTCATGCGGGCGATGCACAGCCGCTTCGCCACGATGCCGTTCTACATCGTCGGCAAGGAGATCAGCCTCGAGGACGTGCGGCTCACGCTCGAGAAGATGCCCGACCGGTTCTTCGAGCATCCCGCCACCGTCCTGGTGATGACCAACCTCTACTACCGCGAGGCGCCGTGGCTCGTGCCGAGCTCGCTCACCGCGGCCTCCGGGCTCGCCTGGCACGAGCTCGCCCTGACCGGCACCACCGGTCACGAGTTCGAGGAGCAGATCACCTCGCTCGCCCCGTTCCTCGCCGAGCACTGGCGCGCGCACGTGAGCCCGACGAGCGGCAACCCGGTCTACGAGCGTCCCGCCGTCCTCGTCATCTACCGCGAGGATCACCGCTTCCTGCTCGACCCGATCATCCCGCGCCGCGGCGGGACCGCGGCCGACTACGACCTCGTGATCGCGTCGCAGCCGTATCGCGCGCGCGCGCCGCTCGACTTCAAGGCCGCGCGCGTGATCGCGCCGCTCGCGAAGAGCCTCGGGCGCGGCGGGCGGCTCCTCGCGATCCACTCGCACGGCAACGACCCGGGGCTCGAGATCCTGCAGGGGATGTGGCCGGGCGAGAACCCGTTCCAGCACGACCGCCACCAGATGCTCAAGGCGGTGAAGGAGGCGCTCGGACCCGCGGCGCGCGATCTCAACTTCAACGCCTACTCCGATGCGCGCTCGCTCTTCCGCTACGACATGCACACGCTGCCCACCGAGATCTCGAGCTCGATCGGCACCTCGACGCTGTTCGCGGCCTGGAACGCGGCGATCTACGTGGGCCAGGTCGAGGACGCGCGGCTCGAGGACGCGATCCGGCACGGCCGCTACCTCGAGGTGACGAGCGACGTGCTGCTCCAGCACGGCGGGCTCTGGTTCCAGGACGAGTCGTACGTCATTTCGCGGCGGCGCGACTGAGCGGGGGCCGGCGATGATCGCGACCCGCGATGCGACCCCCGCCCAGCGCGAGCTGCACGCCGCGATCGCAACGCTCGCGCGCACGGCGTCCATCGAGACCGCCGCGCGGAACCTGGCGGAGATCGACACCTATGCGTCGCTGGTTCCCGCGGGCACCGACGTCTACGTCGCCGCGCTTCCGGGCATGCCTTACCACCACGTCGCGAGCACCGCGCGGCGCCTGCGCCAGGTGGGCATGAATCCCGTCCCGCACGTGACGCCCCGGCTGCTCGCCAGCCGCGCGGCGGCCGAGGATTTCCTCGGGCGCCTGCGGGACGACGCCGGGGTCACGCGGGCGCTGCTGGTCGCGGGCGACGGCGAGCCGGTCGGACCCTACGAATCGAGCGCGCAGTTCCTGGCGACCGGACTGCTCGAGGCGCACGGCATTCGCAGCGTCGGCATCGGCGGGTACCCGGAAGGGCATCCGCGCGTTCCCGAGGCGGCGCTGGCCGCCGCGCTCGACCGGAAGATCGAGGAAGCGGCGCGGCGCGGGATCGCGCTCTTCGTCGTCACGCAGTTCTGCTTCGAGGGCGAGGTCGTCCTCGACTGGCTGGCGCGATTGCGGGCACGCGGGCTCACGCTGCCGGTCCGCGTGGGCGTGGCCGGGCCCGCCAGCATTCGCGCGCTGCTCAATTACGGCAGGCGCTGCGGGATCGGCAACTCGCTGCGGGCGGTGCGGTCGCACGCGCTGTCCCTGCCGCACCTGCTCGTCGAGCACGGCCCCGACAAGGTCGTGCGCCGGATCGGGGAGGGCGGCGCGAGCCTTGACGTCGCCGGCGTGCACTGCTTTTCGCTCGGCGGCTTCGCGCGCAGCGCCCGGTGGCTCGCCGCCGTCGCGGCCGGCCGATTCCGGATGGACGAGGCAGCGGCCGGATTTCGCGTCGAGGATTGATCCGCGCGCCGGCCGGGTAACATAGCGCCCGATCCGCTGCTCATCCGAGGAGGCCGCCGTGTCACAACGCACCATTCCCCCGTTCCGCGCCGATCACGTCGGCAGCTTCCTGCGCCCCAAGGAGCTGCTCGACGCGCGCGAGCGCCAGCGCAAGGGCGAGATCACGCGCGCGCAGCTGCGCGAGGTCGAGGACCGCGCGATCCGCGACGTCGTCCGCTTCCAGGAGGATCTCGGCCTGCAGGGCATCACCGACGGCGAGTACCGGCGCACCTACTTCCACATCGACTTCCTGGAGCAGCTCGACGGCATCGAGACCTCCGGCGGCATCCAGGTCAAGTTCCACAGCGCCGCGGGCGACGTGGACTTCGCCCCGCCGGTGCTGAAGGTCACCGGGAAGGTGCGCCACGCGAAGCCGATCCAGCTCGCCGACTTCGAGTTCCTCAAGGCGGCGACCCGGCGCGTGCCGAAGGTGACGATCCCGTCGCCGACGATGCTGCACTTCCGCGGCGGGCGCGGCGCGATCAGCAAGGAGGCCTATCCCGACCTCGAGGCGTTCTTCGAGGACGTCGCGGCCGCCTACCGCGAGGAGCTGCAGCAGCTCGGCAAGGCCGGCTGCCGCTACGTGCAGCTCGACGACACCAACCTCGCGTATCTGTGCGATCCGAAGCTGCGCGCGGGCGCAAGCGCGCGCGGCGACGATCCGGACGAGCTGCCGAAGCGCTACGCGCGGCTCATCAACGGCGCGATCGCGGGGCGGCCGGCCGGCATGCAGGTGTGCGTGCACCTCTGCCGCGGCAACTTCAAGAGCGCGTGGGTGGCCGAGGGCGGGTACGAGCCGGTGGCCCAGTCGCTCTTCAACGACCTCGCGGTCGACGGGTACTTCCTCGAGTACGACGACGCGCGCTCGGGCGACTTCGCGCCGCTGCGGTTCGTTCCCAAGGGCAAGATCGTGGTGCTCGGCCTGGTGACCACCAAGTCGAGCGAGCTCGAGACCAAGGACGAGCTCAAGCGGCGCATCGACGAGGCCGCCAAGCACGTCCCGCTCGACCAGCTCTGCCTCTCCCCGCAGTGCGGGTTCTCGAGCACGGTGCACGGCAACGAGATCATGCGCGAGTCCCAGGCGGCCAAGGTCCGGCTCGTGGTCGACACCGCGCGCGAGGTGTGGGGCACCGCCTGATTCCCTCGCCGTCCGCGTGATCCCGCTCACGGCCCGTCCCGGGGCCGTGGCGTAGCCTCCCGCACGGGGCGAGTGCGAGGAGGCGGGCGATGGAGCGGGTGCATCTCGATGCGAAGCGGCTCGCGGCCGAGCGCCGTCGCGGCGTCTGGCGCGGCCGCGTCCTGACCGATTACCTCGACGAGATCGTCGCGACGCGGCCGGACGACACGGCGCTCATCGCCTTTCGCGAGGACGAGCGCACGACGACGCGGCTGACCTACCGCGAGCTCGCGAGCCGTGCGGCGCGCGTCGCGCGCGCGCTCCACCGCCTCGGCGTCCGCCGCGGCGACGTCGTGTCCTTCCAGTTGCCGAACTGGTGGGAATTCTTCGCGGTCCACCTCGCGTGCGTCCGGCTCGGCGCGGCGAGCAACCCGCTGATGCCGATCTTCCGGCACCACGAGCTCGCCTTCATGCTCGCGCACGCGGAGTCGAAAGTGTTCATCGCGCCGGCCCGCTTCCGCGGCTTCGATCATGGCGCGCTCGCCCTCCAGCTCGCGAGCGAGCTCCCGCACCTGGAGCACGTGCTGCTCGTCGGCGGGACGGGCGAGCACTCGTTCGAGGCCTGCGTCGCGGCCGCCGCGGGCGACGCTTTCGAGCGCGGCGCCGCGCTCGAACCCGACGACGTGGTCCAGCTCCTCTACACCTCGGGCACCACCGGCGAGCCGAAGGGCGTGCTGCACACCTCCAACACGATGATCGGAACGATCCTCGAGTTCGCGGACCAGTTCCGGATCGGGGCCGGCGACGTCATCTTCATGCCGTCGCCGCTGGCGCATCAGCTCGGCTTCGCGTACGGCGTCACGCAGGCGATCCTGCGCGGCGTCCCGGTCGTCCTGACCGACATCTGGAACGCGGCGAGCGCCGTCGACCTGATCGAGCGGCACGGCTGCACCTTCACCTTCGCGGCGACGCCGTTTCTCGCCGACCTCGCGGACCACCCGGGCCTCGAGCAGCGCGACCTGCGGCGGCTCCGGGCGTTCGTGAGCTCCGGCGCGCCGATCCCGCCCGCGATCGTGGCCGCCGCGCAGGCGCGCCTGCACACCACGGTCGTCACCTGCTGGGGCATGAGCGAGTGCCTGAGCGTGACCGCGACGCCGCTCTCGGGGCACAAGGTGCTCGAGTCCGACGGCTGCGTGCTGCCGGGCGAGGAGGTGCGCATCGTCGACGCGGACGCTCGCGAGGCGGCGCGCGGCGCGCCGGGGACGCTGCAGGTGCGGGGTGCGGCGCTGTTCGTCGGCTACCTGAAGCGCCCGGCGCTCTATGCCGTGGACGGCGACGGCTGGTTCGACACCGGCGACATCGCGCGCATGGACGAGGAGGGCTACATCCGCATCTGCGGCCGCAAGAAGGACATCGTGATCCGCGGCGGCGAGAACATCCCGGTGGTGGAGGTCGAGAGCGCGCTCTACCGGATGCCGGAGATCGCGGACGTCGCGATCGTGGCGATGCCCGACCCGCGGCTCGTCGAGCGCGCCTGCGCGTTCGCGACGCTGCGCGCCGGCGCCGCGGTCACGCTCGATCGCGTCCGCGCGCACCTCGCCGCCGAGGGCGTGGCGAAGCACTTCTGGCCCGAGCGCCTCGAGATCCTCGCCGAGATGCCGCGCACGCCGACCGGCAAGATCCAGAAGTTCGTGCTGCGGGAGCGGGCGCGCGAGCTCGCCGCGCCCGCCGCGGCGGCCGCCTGAGCGCGGCCGCTCAGCAGCCGAGCTCGCTCAGCTTCTGGTCGTAGCGGCGGCGCTCGTCGCGCATGCGGTCCATCTGCTGCGCCGAGGCGCCGGCGCGCATCCTGGCATCGGTCTCGCGCGCGCTCTCGCGCACCCGCGCGCAATCGCGCTCGCGCGCGGCCGCGTCGGGATCCTGGCGCACCGCCTGGGGTGCGGCGGCGCTCGTCTGCACCGCGCCCTCTCTCGCGCCGGCGGGAGGCGGCGGGGCGCCGGCCGCCGCCGGCCGCATCGCCGCCTGCCCGGGCTGCGCGGCGGCGGTCTGCGACCCTTGCTCGACTTCCGCGACCGACCCGGCTTCGAACTTGATCGTGTAGCTGGTCTTCTGGCCTTTCGGGGGCTTGCGATAGGCCCAGTACTGCGCCTGGCCCATCCGCGTCGTGACGGTGCGGACTTCGTCGGGCTCGCCGAACATGGCCTTGACCTCGTCGGGCTTCATGCCCGGTTCGATCGGCCCGCCCTCGCGCGGCTTGGCGCTGCGCGTGCCGGGCACCGAGGCGGAGGCCGTGCTGGGCGGCCGGTCGCCGTAGTGGACCTTGCCCTTCTCGTCCACCCAGCGGTATGCCTGAGCGACGGACGCCGTGCTCGCCGCGGCGAGAGCAATCGCCAATGCCAGTGCCTTCATCTTCCCCTCCGACGGTCGGGCCACGAGGGGCCACTATGCGCGGCGCCGCGGCCCGCCGGCAACGGCGTGCAGAGGGAACGTCAGGAATAGTTCACTGCGGCGGCGGGCCGAGGGGCCGCTTCGCCGCCGGCGCGTGGCGTCCGTCACGATCGCGCCCCGGCGGGGCGCGTCGGGACGGCGTCACCCGTGCAGCGAGTTGTACTTCTCGGTCAGCTGCTCCGGCGTCTCGACGAAGTCGGGGTTCGGCACGATGCAGTCGGCCGGGCACACGAGCATGCACTGCGGCTCGTCGTGCGCGCCGACGCACTCGGTGCACTTCATCGGGTCGATCACGTAGTACGGGCTCCCCACGCTGATCGCCTCGTTGGGGCACACCGGCTTGCAGGCGTCGCAGGCGGTGCAGCTGTCGTTGATGAGCAGTGCCATCGTCCTCTCTCCTAGTCCTAGGCAGCCTTGCGCTCGTCGAGCGCCTTGAGCTTCTCGTGCCGGAACGCGCCCCACAGCGCCGCGCCGATCGCGCCGGCGAAGATCGAGTCGGGGTGGCTGACCGCCTCGACCTTGACCTTCTCCTTGGCGAGCTCCTCCTGGATCGCCGCGAGCAGGCCGGAGTCTAGCGCGAGGCCGCCGGTCATGAGCGCCACGCCGTCCTTGATGCCGGTGACCTTGAGCAGCTTGACGATCCGCGACGCCATCGAGAGGTGGATGCCCTTGAGGATGTCGGGCGTGGGGATGCCGCGCGAGACCATGTTGATGACGTCGGTCTCGGCGAGCACCGCGCAGATCGAGCTCACGATCTCGGGGTTGGCGGAGGTCTTCGAGAGCGGGCCGATCTCCTCGACGGCGACGCCGAGATAGCGGGCGATGTTCTCCAGGAACTGCCCCGACCCGGAGGCGCACTGGCTCGTCATCTTGTACTGCAGCACCTTGCCGCGCTCGTCCACGTAGATCGCGCGGCCGTTGAGCGCGCCGATGTCGACCACCGCGTGCGCCCCGGGATGCAGGAACACGCCGCCGCGCGCATGCGTGGTCATCGAGTAGAAGTGCCCGGTCGCGAACTTCACGTTCTCGCCCTCGCCGGTGGTCGCGATGTACGCGATGTCCTGCGGCGGCAGCTTGGCCTCCGCGACCACCTCGTCGAAGCCCTCTTTCGCGAGGGTGAGGGGATCGCGACGGCGGATGCGCTCGACGCGCTTGCCGAGCCAGGTCGTGGGTATCGCCCTCGTTCCCGAACAGGACGGTCTTGACGGCGCCCGAGCCGATGTCGATTCCGACGGTGTACGTCATTTCGCCTTCTCCCGTTTCTCGACTACCTTGCCTTCCTCGACCACCGCGCGCCAGGCGAACGTCGCGCCGCCGAGCGCCCCGGTGTAGATCGAGTCGGGGTTGATGTTGAGGGTCATCTCGCCGTAGTTCTCGGCGATCAGCTCGCGCAGCGCCTTCACCGCCGCCTCGTTCTTCGCGACGCCGCCGGTGAAGGTGAACTCGTTGCGCACGCCGCCCGAGCGCGCGAGGATCGACATCGCGCGCAGGATGATCGCGCGGTGCAGGCCCGCCATGATGTCCTCGCGCTTGTCGCCGATCGACAGGCGGTCGCGCAGCTCCGCGCCGGCGAACACGGTGCAGGTCGAGTTGATCTTGATGGTCTTGGTCGCCTTCATCGCCAGCGGCCCGAGCTCGTGCAGGCCGAGGTTCATCTCGTCGGCGATGTAGCCGAGGTAGCGCCCGCAGCCGGCGGCGCAGCGGTCGTTCATCTGGAAGTTCTCGACGATGCCGACCTTGTCGACCTGGATCGCCTTGGTGTCCTGCCCGCCGATGTCGAGCACCGTCGCGGTGCCCGGGTACATCACGTGCGCGCCGAGGCCGTGGCACAGGATCTCGGAGCGGATGTGCTCCTTGGAGAACGGCAGCCGCGCGCGGCCGTAGCCGGTGCCGACCACGTAGGTCTCTTCCATGTCGCGGTCGAGGATCTCCTTGATCGGCGCGCGCAGCGAGTCGGCGCGGCCCGCCGTCTCCGGCAGCGCCTTGAAGGTCCGGTCGAGCGCCTGCATCAGGTGCGGGCGCATCGAGTTCTCGTAGACGTGGTTCTCGACCTCGATGATCGAGCGGTCGAACACGTTCAGCAGCATGTCGTAGCGCACGCCGGCTTCCTTCGCGACCTGCTCGCCGATCGCGAGGTAGCGGCTGCCGGCGATGTCGCGGAAGAAGTCGCTCTTGCGCTTGGCGCCGGGCGCGAACATCTCCGGCGCTTCGACCCGCAGGCGCTTGAACACCTCCTCGAGCGCGCCGGCGACGGCCTTGGCATCGGCGCCGAAACGCGGCCCCGCGCAGTTGCGCCCGCACACTTCCTCGAGGTCGGCGAGCTGCTCGAGGAACTGCTCGAGACGGAAGTCGCGCTCCAGCTGTCCGAGAAAGGTCTCGAGCCCCACGTCGAGGCCGCCCGCCTTCGACAGCCCTTCGCGGAACAGGTGGAAGCGCGCGTTGACCAGCGCTTCCTGCTTCGCGATCGCCGCAGCGGTGTCGTAGTTGGAGCGCGAGTTGGTGATCCCGCGCCCGAGGATGTTGCAGTTCTCGTCGATCACCACGCTCTTGGTGGTGGTCGAGCCGAGATCGATGCCGATGAAGCAACGCATGGCCGGCTCCCGTCTAGTGCGCCGCGACGCGGGTGCGCTTCTGGTTGATCATTTGCAGGTAGCTCTCCAGCCGATTCTTGACGTTGGCGGCCGAGAAGTAGCGCGGATCCACGAGGTCGGTCTCGATGAACGCGGCCGGCTTGCCGGTGCGCTTCTCGACTTCGCGCAGGATCAGGAGCTGGCCGGCGGAGAAGCTGTTGCAGCTCTTGATCGAGTTGATCAGCAGCCCGTCGGCCTGGTACTCCTCGATGTACTTGCAGATCATGTCGATCCGCTGCGGGAAGTTGAGGTTGGTGTAGCAGCCGAGGCAGTACTCGGCGAGCGACTCGAGCGGCCGGTCGGGGTTGTGGCGGAAGCCGAAGTCGTACACGCCGCCGACCTTCGCGTAGGTCGATGCGACGACCACCGCGCCCTCGTCGTAGAACATCTTCCAGAAGTCGCGGAAGCTCGTCCAGTTGGGCGGGCCCTCGACGACCAGGCGGTACTTCTCCTCGGCGAGCTCGCCGTCGGGCGTCACCGGGCCCTTCTTCTCGCGCACGCGCGCCTCGATTTCACCGCGCAGCGTGCGGTAGAACGTCGTTGCGTCGGGCGAGCCGCGGAACGCGGTGAAGATCGGGCCGATGTAGTACACGGCGCCGAAATAGCCGTCGATCGGCGAGGGGCGGTTCTTCGCCGACTGCAGCACCGCCACCAGGTCCTCCTCGGCCTTCTGCGACTCCTTCATGTACTCGCGCAGGCGGTCGATGTCGAACTTGACGCCCGACACCCGCTCGAGCGTGGGGATCACGTTCTCCTTGAGCTGCTTGACGACGTAGTCGCGCATGTTCGGGCTGATCTTGCCGTCGCCCTGGTAGGGCACGTGCAGCATGGTGGTCTCGCAGCCGTACTTCTGGCGGATCAGCTCGAACCACTTCATGAAGGTGAAGCAGCCGGTGTAGGAGAGCAGCAGCACGTCGGGCTTCGGCAACGCCTCGCCGGTCGGCCCGACGTCGCCGTTCAGCATCATGCCGAGGTCCGCCTTGACGTAGGTGCAGACGTCCTCGGAATGGCCGTCGCGCTCCGCGTCCATGATGAACTTGCCCGACTTCTTGCGCATGCCGTTCTGCAGCTGGTTCGTCTCCGGCAGGCTGCGCGCGAAGTCGAAGCACATCAGCAGCTCGTTCAGGTTGCCGGGCACGAAGGTCGCGGAGATCTTGCGACCGGTCTGGTGCGCGGTCGCGAGCTCGTGGTAATTGCGATTGATGAGCTCCTTCTGGATCATCATCGCGTCCTCTTTCTGGACCTGCGGCTTGGCGGCGGCAGGCTTGGACGCTTGCGGGGTCGGTGTCGACATGTCTTTCTCCTGGCTACGCGGCGGACCACAACTTGATCGAGTCGGCGAACGTTCCGGCCTGCTCCCGGATCGGCGCCATCTGGCCGGTGTTCTCGGCGTACTTGAACGCGGTGTACGGGATCTTGTGCTTCGCGAGCACCTCCTGGAGCATCGGCCGCTCGAGGAGCGCCGGGTCGCAGAAGGAGGGCGCGGCGAAGATCACGCCCTCGGCGGCGTGCTGCTTGACGCAATCGAGCAGGAACTTGCCCTTGTCCTCCTTGCGTCGCGTCGTACTTCGACGCGGTCGAGGCGGACCGGTGCAGGAAGGCCTGTGACAGGGCAACGAGCGGGTCGCCGTCGGTCGCGACGTCGTCGAGCAGCCAGCGGTTCACGAGGATCAGGTCGTCGTCGACGACGTAGCAGCCGGCCATCTCGATCGACTTGATGAGGCCGAGCGGCGGCTGCTCGCAGAACGAGCCGGTGACGATCACGCGGGCGTTGTCGCGGCGGGGCCGCTGTTCGGCATTGGCGGCGGCGATGTAGTCGCGCACGAGCTCGCGTGTGCACCTCGGGCGGCAGCACGTTGCCGGCGCGCGAGACGAGGTAGACCTCGGACGTCGGCGCCTGCCACGGCTTGGCCGAGCGGTAAGCGTAGAGCTCGCGCATGGCCCGCGAGTTCTCGTTGTAGACGGCGATCGACTTGCGCAGATCATCGTCGGTGACCGGCCGCCCGGCGAGCTTGGCGAGATCCTCGCGCAGCGACTGCAGCTCGTGCACGTAGAACTCGCCGCCTACCGCGTCGCTGTACTCCTGCGGCACGTCGAAGTAGCGGACGTACTTGTCCTTGAACATGATCTGCCACATGCCGGAGAGGTTGCGGATCACGTCGCAGATCGACGGGAAGAGCATGCCGTCGAGGCAGTCGAGCCGGCCGGTGAGCCCGAGCTCGATGGTGGAGCGCGGGATGCGGCAGATGTAGCTCTGGTAGTAGGCGTCGCCCTGGATCACCTCGAGCTGGTCGCCGCCGCCGAAAATTCCGACCGGCAGCATGCCGGCCGCGTGGATGAGCTCGCGCGGCACGTACCAGGGCATGTAGCCCACCGCCTTGCGGCCGGGCGCCGCGGCCTTCCATTCCTTGACTGCGTTGAAGTGCAGGTCCTCGAAGAGGCCTTCGCAGCGCTGGATGATCTCGGTCAGCTTGCTCATTAGACGTGCTCCCACACAGGTTGGCGCTTCGCGATGAAGGCGTTGAGACCTTCGTTCGCGTCGCGCGTTGTCATGAGGCCTTCCAGGTAGAGCTTCTCCACGGCGGCGATCCGCCGCTTCACTTCCGGCAGCATCCCCTCGCGCGCCGCGCGCACCGCGAAGCCGAGCGAGGCGGCGCTCTTCGGCGCGAGATGCTGGTCGAAGTAGGCGAGCGCAGCGGCTTCGGCGTCGTCGGTCACGCTGTGGACGAGCCCGGCCGACTTGGCCTCGTCGGCGTTCAGCGACCGCCCGGAGAAGAGGAGATCCTCCGCCGCCGGCTGGTTGACGCGGAACGGGAGCAGGCAGGAGGCGGCCGGCGCGAACACGCCGAGCTTCATCTCGGGCTGGCCGAACTGCGCGTCCTTCGCCGCGAAGATCAGGCTGCCGGCGAGCGCGAGCTCGAGCCCGCCCCCGAGGCACTGGCCGCGCACGGCGAAGAGGATCGGCCGCGGCCATTCGAGCATCGCGACGAGCAGGCCGTGGAGTCCTTTCAGCATCGCGGCGCACTGCGCGGGCAGGTGCTCCTCGACGCTCGCGCCGAAGCTGAAGTGCGGACCCTCGGCCTCGATCAGCGCGGCGCGCAGCGGCCCCGGGTTGCGGTGCGCGGCGAAGGCATCGTTGAGCGCGCCGATCATCGCCGCGTCCACGATGTTCGCCTTCGGCCGCGCCAGCCGCAGCCGCAGCAGGCCGGCGTGGCGGTCGAGGGAGACCTTGAGGGGCGTCCCGGTCACTTCTTCTGCGCCTTGGGCTGGATCGAGTCGTGCAGCGGGCCGACCCAGGACTCGCCGGCGGCGAGCTTCTGGCGGAGGAGGATGAAGTCGACCTCGCGGTCCTCCTTCGTGCCTTCGTTGAACGCGATGAAGCCGGAACGCGCTTCGGTCATCATGTTGAGCGCCAGCCAGGCGCGCGAGTTCTCCTTGTTGCGGTTCCAGGCGTCGAGCTTCGGCTTGCGCAGCTCCTCGAGGGTCTTCGTCGTGCAGTCCGGGAACGTGAGCAGCATCTTCGCGCACAGTTCCTCGACTTTGGCGTCGAGGAGCGAGAGGTCGACGGTGCCCTTCGCCATCAGCGCTCTTGCCTTCCTTGGCCGCTTCGCCGGTCTTGAAGTCGCCGAACACGACGCGCCCGTGCTCGTCGGCGAAACGCTGCGTCTCGACCAGCGGGTTGGCGACGAACTTGCCGTCGACCTTGAGCGCCGGCACGACCTCGGTGATCAGCCCCATGTAGGCGGCCTTGTGCGCCGAGAACGGCTCGCACAGCACGCAGGCCGCCATCGCGCGCTCGGCGCCGATGATCACCGGCAGGAAGTCGGTTGCGCCGCCGATCGGCGCGGAGCCGTGCTTCGGGCCGGCCTGGCCGAAGCGCGCGAGGTCCTGCGCCACCGAGAAGTCCGCGGCCATCCCGATCTCCTGGCCGCCGCCGATCCGCATCCCGTTCACGCGGCAGATCACCGGCTTGTCGCACGCGAGGATGGCCGAGACCATGTCGTTGAAGATCCGGATGTACTGCCGGTACTCCTGCGGTTGCCCGGCGTAGTACTCGGCGTACTCCTTCGTGTTCCCGCCGGTGCAGAAGGCCTTGTCGCCGACCGCGGTGAACACGACGCAGTTCACGTCGCGGGCGTTGGAGGCGGCGCGGAACGCGAGGATCACGCCCTTCACCATGTCGGTCGTGTAGGAGTTGTACTGCGACGGGTTGTCGAGCCAGATCCAGGCGTTGTACAGGCCGGGCACCACCTTCCCGTCGGGGGTCCGCGCCGGGCGCTTCTCGTAGCGCACCCCGGCTTGGAGAAGTCGTCGACCAGGTTGTGGTTCTTGAACTCGTGCGTGCTCATCGGTGCTGGCTCCTTGATCGGGTTTACGGGACGAGGATTGCGCGCCGCTTGATCTGGCGGTGATGCACGGCCTCGAAGACCCGGTTGATGTCGTCGAGCGGGTGCGGCTCGACGAAGGACTTGAGCTGGACCTTGCCGTCGAGCACGAGGTCGAGCGCGGCGGCGTAGAGCTCGGGCGGGCAGCCCCAGTTGCCGAGCGCGAGCGGCAGGGGGTGATTGGTGCGGACGCCGTCGTAGAAGTCGCCGAGGTCGGTGTGGCACACGCCGCAGCCCGCCACCTCGACGACGACTTCACCGGCCTGGGGAACCGCATCGAACGCGGCGCGGACGAGCGGCGCGTTGGGCGCCGTCATCATCCAGCGGTAGGCCGCCAAAGCCATGCCAGACCCCTCCTCGAAGGGCGGCTCCGGGTGGTGCGGTGTGGTTTTTCGCCGGCCCTTGACGTCAGGCAGGTCGTTAAATTAGCATTACGGTACCAAATTACGAAAAACGAGTCAACCCGTCCCGCAAAGGTACGGTTGACCCACATCAACCCCGGGAGTCGAGCGGCGCCGAGACTGCGGTCCGATGCGCTCGTACACAAGAGGAGATTGATGTGACGACGAAGTCTTCATCCAAGCGCACGAGCGTTTGCGTGGCGCTGTGCGGCTCGGGCGGCGCCGGCGTGATGACCGCCGGCAACCTGCTCCTCGAGGCCGCCGCGCAGGCCGGCTGGTACGGGCTGATGGTGCGCTCGAGCGGCCCGCAGATCCGCGGCGGCGAGGCCGCCGCGCTGATGCGCATCGCCACGCATCCCATCGACTGCCTCGACGACCGGTTCGACGCGCTCGTCGCGGTCGACTGGCAGAACATTCACCGCTTCGCCGACGAGGTCCCGTTGGACGGCGCGAGCCTGATCGTCGGCGATCCCGACCAGGGCGAGGCGCCCGAGGTGTACACGAAGACCGGCGCGCGGGCGGTCAAGCTGCCGCTGAAGCAGATGGCGAAGGCGATTCCCGGCAGCTGGCCGAACATGGTCGTGCTCGGGTTCGCCGCCGGGCTCCTCGGGATTCCCGCCGACAAGGTGAAGGCGGTCGTCGCCCAATCGCTGAAGAAAGGCGCCGAGCAGCTGCCCGCGAGCCTGGCCGCGATCGAGGCCGGCCGCACGGCGGCGGCGGGCGAGGGCGACGCGCTGGCGCTCGCCGCGCCGGCGCCCGTTACCTCCCGGCGCTGGCTCATCACCGGGAACCAGGCCGCGGGCTTCGGCGCGATCCGCGGCGGCGTGCGCTTCGTCGCCGCCTATCCGATCACGCCCGCGACCGAGCTCCTCGAGTACATGGCGCCGGCGCTGCCGCAGGTCGGCGGCGTGCTGGTGCAGGCCGAGGACGAGCTCGCGTCGATCAACATGATCATCGGCGCCTCCTACGGCGGGGTGCCGGCGCTGACTGCCACGGCCGGGCCGGGCCTCTCCCTGATGACCGAGGCGCTCGGGCTCGCGGTCGCCGCCGAGGTGCCGATCGTCGTCGTCGACGTGATGCGCGGCGGGCCCTCGACCGGGATCCCCGCCAAGAGCGAGCAGAGCGACGTGTCGATCGCGCTGTGGGGCCTGCACGGCGACGCGCCGCGGCTCGTGCTCGCGCCGAACTCGATCCCCGACTGCCTGACCACCACGCAGTGGGCCGTGCACCTCGCCGAAGCGTTGCAGGCGCCGGCGATCGTGCTCTCGGACCAGTTCTTCGGCCAGGCGCGCACCGTGACCGACCGGCCCGAGGACACGGGCGTCGTCGCCGAGCGGCTGGTCGCGCCGGCGGGCGCCGAGGGCTACAAGCGCTACGCGGTGACCGAGTCGGGCGTCTCGCCCATGGCGATCCCCGGCACGCCGGGCCTCGCATATACGGCCGACGGCCTGGAGCACTCCGAGCGCGGCATCCCGTCGAGCGGGTCGGCCGAGCACCGCACGCAGCTCGCCAAGCGCGAGCGCAAGCTCGCGACGCACGACTACGGCGACGCAGTGGGCCGACATCGAGGGGGACGGCGAGATCGCGGTCGTGACCTTCGGGTCGTGCACCGGCGCGGCGCGCGAGGCGATCGCGCGCGCGCGCGCCGAGGGCGTCAACGCACGGCTCGTGTCCATGCGCCTGCTCGCGCCGGCGCGGCCGAAGCTGCTCGCCGCGGCCCTCGAGGGCGTCGACCGGGTGCTGGTCGTGGAGCAGAACCACGGCGGCCAGTTCCTGCGCTACCTGCGCGCGGAGTTCGAGCTGCCGGGCGCGGTGCGGAGCTACCGGCATCCCGGCCCGCTGCCCATCCGCCCGGAGGAAGTGCACCGGCAGATCACCGAATGGAGCCGCTCATGAACGACATCAAAGAGGACGATGCGCCCGGGCGCGGCGCTCCAGCCCGCGGCATTCAAGTCCGACTACAAGCCGATCTGGTGCCCCGGATGCGGCGACTTCTCGGTGCTCTCGGCCTTCACCAAGGCGTTCGCGACCGTCGGCAAGAAGCCCGAGGAGGTCGCGGTGGTGTCGGGCATCGGCTGCTCGTCGCGCATCCCCGCCTACCTCACGAGCTACGGCTTCCACGGCGTTCACGGGCGCGCGCTCGCCGCCGCGACCGGGCTGAAGGTCGCCCGGCCGGACCTCACCGTGGTCGTGGCGGGCGGCGACGGCGACGGCTACTCGATCGGCGGCAACCACTTCCTGCACGCGTGCCGGCGCAACGTGGACATGACCTACGTCGTGATGGACAACCACGTGTACGGCATGACGAAGGGCCAGCCCTCGCCGACCACCGAGCCCGACTGGCAGTCGAAGCTCTCGCCGTCGGGCACCGGCCTGCGCGTGTTCCACCCGCTCGTCGTCGCGCTGGCCGCGGGGGCGAACTTCGTGGCGCGCGCGTTCTCGGGTGATCCGAACGGCGTCGCGGCGATCCTCGCCGAGGCGATCCGTCACCCCGGCTTCTCGTTCGTCGAGGTGCTGAGCCCGTGCGTCACGTTCCGCCCGGAGCAGCGCAACTGGAAGCAGGCCGTCCACCCGGCGCCGGTCGAGCCCACCAACGATCCGGCGCAGGCCGCGCGGCGCATCCTCACCGACGACGGCTTCAACGTCGGCATCCTGTACCGCGGCGATCGCATGGTCTACGCGCCGCCGGTGGGCAAGGGAAAGAAGAAGCCGGCGGATCTGGAAAGGGGGTTCGAGGTATGAACGCGACGAAGCAGGCCGCGCGCAAGAGCGCGGCGAAGAAGCGCGCCGCTCCGGCGCGCGGCGCGAAGCCGTCGGCGGCGGCGGTGCGCAACATGAACGAGCTGATGGCCTACGCGTACGCGCTCGAGATCGAGGCGGCGGAGCGCTACGCCGAGTTCGCCGACGCGATGGAGACGCACAACAACCGCGCGGTCGAGGAGCTCTTCCGCAAGCTCGCCCGCATCGAGCACAAGCACGCCGAGCAGATCCTGGAGGAGATGGGCTGGACGGCGCCGCCGAGCTCGCCGATCGGCGGCTACCAGTGGCAGGGCCTCGAGGGGCCCGAGACGGCGGACTTCGCGACGCTGCACTACCTCATGCAGCCCTACCACGCGCTCGAGATCGCGCTGCTCAACGAGAAGCGCGCGTTCGAGTTCTTCTCCGGCCTCGTGCGCCGCGCGACCACCGACAAGGTGAAGCGCGCGGCGAAGGAGATGGCCGCGGAGGAGGCCGAGCACGTGCGCCTGATCGAGGACTGGATGAAGAAGGTGCCGCGGCCCGAGCCCCAATGGGACGTGGACCTCGATCCGCCGCGGTACGTCGACTGAAGCACCGACGCGCGCGCCGTCATCCCGGCGCAGGCCGGACCGAAGGGAGGAGCCATGGAAGTCTTGATGCCGAAAGGCTGGGCGCCGCCGATCGGGTACGCGAACGGCATCGCGGCGCAGCCGGGCCGCATCGTTTTCGTCGCGGGGCAGGTGGGCTGGGACGAGCAGCAGAAGTTCCAGTCCGAGGACATCGTCCCGCAGTTCGAGCAGGCGCTGAAGAACATCGTCGCGGTGCTCGCCGAGGCGGGCGCGAAGCCGGAGCACATCTGCCGGATGACCGCCTACTGCTGCGACAAGCCGGCGTATCTCGCCGCGCGGCGGCAGCTCGGCAAGCTGTGGCTGCAGTACATCGGGCGGCACTTCCCGGCGATGAGCATGATCTTCGTGTCCGACCTCCTCGACAATCCGGGCAAGATCGAGCTCGAGGCGACCGCGGTCGTGCCGACGCCGGCGGTGAAGCGCGTTCAGCGCACGGCGCGCCGGCCCGTGCGCCGCGGCGCGAAGCGCACCGGCACGCGGCGCTGAGCACCGCAACCTGGGGACGAATTAATCTGGATCAAAAGGGAACGCCTACCGTTACACTCTAATCAGGTTCCGTTCGCAGTTTCCCGCGACCGCGTAGAAGAACGATCTTGCAGCGCACCAGGAACATGAGCGGCCTCAGCAGAAGGCAGTTCCTCACCGGTCGACTCGCCGGCAACGCCGAGCCCGCCGATCCGTCTCGCCCCAGGACGGCGGTGATCGCCGCCGCCTGCCTCGCGCTCAATCGCGTCGTCTGCCGCACCTGCGGCGAGTCGTGCGCCCCCGGCGCCATCCGGTTCCGGATCGAAGCGGGCGGCGTCAGCGCGCCGCAGGTCGACCTCGCAGCCTGTACGGGCTGCGGCGACTGCGTCCCGGCCTGCCCGGTCGCCGCGATCACGCTCACCGCCGCGGCCTGATCAAATGGACATCGCCAGCGCCGTCATTCACGCCGCGCCGGGCCGTCGCGCCGAGGTGCGCGCGCAGCTCGAGGGGTTGCGCGGCCTCGAGATCCACGCCGAGACGCCCGAGGGGCGCTTCGTGGTGACGGTCGAGGACACTGCCGCCGGCAGCGCCGCCGACACCGTCGTGCAACTTCATCGCCTCGACGGCGTGCTCAGCGCCGCGATGGTCTACCAGTATTCGGATTCGCAGGAGGACGCCCCATGACGCTCGACCGACGCCAGTTCATGAAAGCGAACGCCGCGGCCGCGGCCGCCGCCGCAGCGGGCATCGCGATCGCCCGCGCAGCCGGCAAACGCCCAGACGGCAAAGATCCGGTGGGACAAGGCGGCGTGCCGCTTCTGCGGCACCGGCTGCGGCGTGCTCGTCGGCGTGCAGGACGGGCGCGTGGTGGCCACGCAGGGCGACCCGGACGCGGAGGTGAACCGCGGGCTCAACTGCGTGAAGGGCTACTTCCTGTCGAAGATCATGTACGGCGCGGACCGCCTGAAGACGCCGCTGCTGCGCATGAAGGACGGCAAGTTCGACAAGAACGGCGAGTTCGCGCCGATCTCCTGGAACCAGGCGTTCGACATCATGGCCGAGAAGTGGAAGGCGGCCCTGAAGGAGAAGGGGCCGAGCGCGGTCGGCATGTTCGGCTCGGGCCAGTGGACCATCTGGGAGGGCTACGCCGCCGCGAAGCTCTTCAAGGCCGGCTTCCGCACCAACAACCTCGACCCCAACGCGCGCCACTGCATGGCCTCCGCGGTGACCGGCTTCATGCGCACGTTCGGCATGGACGAGCCGATGGGCTGCTACGACGACATCGAGCACGCCGATGCGTTCGTCCTGTGGGGCTCGAACATGGCCGAGATGCACCCGGTGCTGTGGTCGCGCATCACCGACCGCCGGCTCACGCATCCGAACGTCAAGGTGGCGGTGCTCTCGACCTACCAGCACCGCGGCCACGAGCTCGCCGATCTCTACATGACGTTCACGCCGCAGACCGACCTCGCGATCATGAACTTCATCGCGAACCACATCATCAAGACCGGCCGGGTCAACAAGGACTTCACGTCGAAGCACGTGAACTTCGTGCGCGGCGCGGACGACATCGGCTACGGCCTGCGCCCGGAGGACCCGCGCGAGCAGAAGGCGAAGAACTCGAAGACCCCGGACACCATGACGCCGACGAGCTTCGACGAGTACGCGAAGTTCGTGTCCGAGTACACCGCGGAGAAGGTGTCGAAGCTCTCCGGCGTCCCGGAGCGCAACCTGGTCGCGCTGGCGGAGCTCTACGCCGACCCGAAGATCAAGGTGATGTCGCTCTGGACGATGGGCTTCAACCAGCACACGCGCGGCACCTGGGTGAACCAGCTCTGCTACAACCTGCACCTCCTCACCGGCAAGATCGCCGAGCCGGGCAACAGCCCGTTCTCGCTCACCGGGCAGCCCTCGGCGTGCGGCACCGCGCGCGAGGTCGGCACCTTCTCGCACCGGCTGCCGGCCGACATGGTGGTCACGAATCCCGAAGCACCGCGAGATCGTCGAGCAGCAGTGGAAGCTGCCGGCCGGCACCATCAACCCGCAGGTCGGCTACCACGCGGTGCTGCAGAACCGGATGCTGAAGGACGGCAAGCTCAACGCGTACTGGGTGATGTGCAACAACAACATGCAGGCCGGCCCGAACATGAACGGCGAGGGCTGGCCCGGCTACCGCAACCCGGCGAACTTCATCGTCGTGAGCGACCCGTACCCGACCATCACCGCGATGGCCGCGGACCTCATCCTGCCGACGGCGATGTGGGTGGAGAAGGAGGGCGCCTACGGCAACGCCGAGCGGCGCACGCACTTCTGGCGCCAGCAGGTGAAGGCGCCCGGCGAGGCGCGGTCCGATCTCTGGCAGCTCGTCGAGTTCTCGAAGCGCTTCAAGGTCGAGGAGGTCTGGCCGCCCGAGCTCCTCGCCAAGGCGCCGCAGTACAAGGGCAAGACGCTCTACGACGTGCTGTTCAAGAACGGCCAGGTCGACAAGTACCCGCTCAAGGAGCTGCAGGCGGGCTACGACAACGACGAGTCGAAGGCCTTCGGCTTCTACCTGCAGAAGGGGCTGTTCGAGGAGTACGCGTACTTCGGCCGCGGTCACGGCCACGATCTCGCGCCGTACGACACGTACCACCAGGCGCGCGGGCTGCGCTGGCCGGTGGTGGACGGCAAGGAGACGCGCTGGCGCTACCGCGAGGGCTACGACCCGTACGTGAAGAAGGGCGAGGGCGTGAAGTTCTACGGCAAGCCCGACGGCAAGGCGGTCGTGATCGCCGTGCCGTACGAGCCGCCCGCCGAGGTGCCGGACAAGGACTACGACCTGTGGCTGTGCACCGGCCGCGTGCTCGAGCACTGGCACACCGGGTCGATGACGCGGCGCGTGCCCGAGCTGCACCGCGCGGTGCCCGAGGCGCAGCTCTTCATGCATCCGGAGGACGCGAAGAAGCGCGGTCTGCTGAACGGCATGGAGGTGAAGATCGCCTCGCGGCGCGGCGAGATCCGCGCCCGGGTCGAGATCCGCGGCCGCAACGAGCCGCCGCAGGGGCTCGTGTTCGTGCCGTTCTTCGACGAGGGGCGCCTGGTGAACAAGCTGACGCTGGACGCGACCTGCCCGATCTCGCGCGAAACGGACTTCAAGAAGTGCGCGGTGAAAGTGGTGAAGGCCTGAGGAGGAACGCCATGCTCCGTCTTCTTGCAGCACGTCTGCGTCGCGCTCGCGCTCGTCGTCCCGGCGCTCGCGCAGGACCCGCCGGCCGTGAAGCCGATCCGCGGCGACACGCCGATCCCCGAGACGAACTCCGCCGACGTCTACCGGATGGAGCGCCACGACCGCGCGCTCCCGCGCGGGTTCGAGAAGCAGCCGCCGGTGATCCCGCACAACATCAAGGGCTACCAGATCACGAAGAACGTCAACATGTGCATGACCTGCCACAGCCGCAAGGTGGCGAAGGAGACCGGCGCGACCCCGGTCGGCCAGTCGCACTACATGGATCGCGACGACAACAAGCTCGCGAACGTCTCGGCGCGGCGCTACTTCTGCCTGCAGTGCCACGTGCCGCAGTTCGACGCGGACCCGCTGGTGGAGAACACGTTCCAGCCGGCCGCGGGCGTCGCCACCAAAGGGAGGCCGTGACATGTTCGACGAGCCCAAGGGCTGGCGGCGGTGGATTCCGGGCTGGGCGCGGCGCATCGGCCCGTGGTGGGTGGTCGGCCTCTTCGCCGCCGGCATCGTGTTCTGGGGCGGCTTCAACTGGGCCTTCGAGCTGACCAACACCGAGAAGTTCTGCATCTCGTGCCACGAGATGCAGGAGAACGTGTTCAAGGAGTACCAGCACACCGTCCACTACACCAACCGCTCGGGCGTGCGCGCGACCTGCCCGGACTGCCACGTGCCGAAGGAGTGGGGACCGAAGATCGTCCGCAAGATCCAGGCCTCGAACGAGCTGTGGCACAAGGCGCTCGGCAGCATCGACACGCCGGAGAAGTTCCAGGCGAAGCGCATCAAGCTCGCCGAGAACGAATGGCGGCGCATGAAGGCGAACGACTCGCAGGAGTGCCGCAACTGCCACCACTTCGAGTACATGGACTTCACCGAGCAGGGGCGGCGCGCGGTGGCGACGCACTGCGAAGGCGTTCACCGAGGGCAAGACCTGCATCGACTGCCACAAGGGCATCGCGCACCAGCTGCCGCCGATCGAGCAGGAGATCGGCGCGCCGAAGCCGGTGGCGGCCGAGATGAAGAAGTAACGCCGCGGCGGCGCTAGGCGGCCGCGTCGAGCGGCAGCTCGCGCGTCGCGAGCCAGTCGAGGCTCGGGCGCAGGCGGACGACCTCGCCGACCACGATCAGCGCCGGCGGCTTCACGCCTGCCGCTTTGGCGACCGCGGGCAGCGTCGCCACCGTTCCCGTTACGACCCGCTGCTTGGGCGTCGTGGCGCGCTCGATCACCGCGGCCGGCGTCGCCGGGTCGAGCCCGTGCGCGACGAGCTCGCCGCAGATCTCCGCGAGCCGCGTGACGCCCATGTAGATCACGACCGTCTGCCGCGGCCGCGCGAGCATCGGCCAGTCGAGGTCGCTCGAGCCGTTCTTGAGGTGGCCGGTCACGAAGACGACGGCGCGGGCGTGATCGCGATGGGTGAGCGGGATGCCGGCATACGAGGCGGCGCCGCTCGCCGAGGTCACGCCCGGCACGACCTCGAAGCGCACGCCGTGCTGCGCGCAGAACTCGGCCTCCTCGCCGCCGCGGCCGAAGACGAACGGATCCCCGCCCTTCAGCCGCAGCACCCGCTTGCCGCGCTGCGCGAGCGCCACGAGCAGCGCGTTGATCTCGTCCTGGGAGAGCGCGTGGCAGCCCTGCTGCTTGCCCGCGTAGATGCGTTCCGCCCGCGGATTGAGGATACTCGAGGATCGCGTCGCTGACGAGGTAGTCGTACACGACCACTTCCGCCTCGCGCATCAGGCGCGCCGCGCGGAGCGTCAGCAGGTCGGGATCGCCGGGACCCGCGCCGACGAGATGCACGATGCCGCGTGGGCGTCGCCAGGGTGCGGTGCCGATGCGCGCCGCGTCCGCGTCGTCGCGTCGCTCGCGCGGCCGCGCCGCGCCCGATCGACGGGGGCTCCTCGCGCGAGACCGCGCAAAGCGAGCGGTGCAGCGGTTCCCAGCGTCTGCGGGCCATCGGGTGCGGTCCTGCCTCCTCTGCCGATGTCCGCACTATAGGGAGGGGATCCCCGGGAAACTTTGATTCGTCTCAAAGCTGCGTGCCCCCCGCCGCGAGCATTCTGCGCTGCGAAAGAAGCCGATGACGAACATCCAAGAATTCGATCGCCCCATCACCCCGATCTTCCGCCCGCGCGCCGCGCGGAGCGCCACATTCTCCTGTCTTGACTCGACCAACGGAGGAGCTCTCATGAAGGCCCCGAAACTCTCGTTCTCCGCCCTCACGCTCGCGGTCGCGGGCATGCTCGGCGCGGCTCCCGCCCTCGCGCAGCAGGCCGAGCAGAAGCTCTCGGCCGCGGAGAAGGAGCAGGCCAAGAAGGTCTACTTCGAGCGCTGCGCCGGCTGCCACGGCGTGCTGCGCAAGGGCGCCACCGGCAAGAACCTCGAGCCGCACTGGACGCGCAAGCTGCCCGACGGCACGACGCAGGAGGGCGGCACGCTCAAGCTCGGGACCGGGCGCCTGGAGAAGATCATCGCCTACGGGACCGAGGGCGGGATGGTCAACTTCGACGACATCCTGACCAAGGAAGAGGTCAGCCTGATGGCGCGCTACATCCAGGAAGTCCCGGACGTGCCGCCCGAGTTCAGCATGAAGGACATGCTGGAGACCTGGAAGGTCATCGTCCCGGTCGCCGAGCGCCCGAAGAAGCAGATGAACAAGTTCAACCTCAAGAACATGTTCTCGGTGACGCTGCGCGACACGGGCGAGGTGGCGCTGATCGACGGCGACACCAAGGAGATCGTCAGCATCGTCAAGACCGGCTACGCGGTGCACATCTCCCGCCTGTCGAAGTCCGGCCGCTACATCTACGTGATCGGGCGCGACGGCCGCCTCTCGCTGATCGACCTGTGGATGGAGAAGCCCGCCGTGGTCGCCGAAGTGAAGGTCGGCTTCGACGCCCGCTCGGTCGACACCTCGAAGTTCAAGGGCTTCGAGGACAAGTACGCGATCGCCGGATCGTACTGGCCGCCGCAGTACGTGATCATGGAGGGCGACACGCTCAAGCCCCACAAGATCGTCAGCACCCGCGGCATGACGGTGGACGGCGAGTACCACCCCGAGCCGCGCGTCGCCTCGATCGTGTCCTCCGAGATCAAGCCCGAGTGGGTGGTGAACATCAAGGAGACCGGCCAGATCCTGCTGGTGGACTACTCCGACATCAAGAACCTGAAGGTCACCACGATCGAGTCGGCGAAGTTCCTGCACGACGGCGGCTGGGACGCCTCCAAGCGCTACTTCCTGGTCGCGGCGAACGCCTCGAACAAGATCGCGGCGGTGGACACGCAAGACCGGCAAGCTCGCGGCGCTGATCGACACCAAGAAGATCCCGCACCCGGGTCGCGGCGCGAACTTCGTGCATCCGCAGTACGGTCCGGTCTGGGCGACCGGCCACCTCGGCGACGCGGTGGTGACGCTGATCGGGACGCCTTCGGACAAGCCGCAGAACGCGAAGTACAAGGGCAACGCCTGGAAGGTCGTGCAGGAGGTGAAGCACATCGGCGCGGGCAACCTCTTCGTGAAGACCCATCCGAAGTCGAAGCACCTCTGGGCCGACGCCCCGCAGAACCCCGAGCGCGAAGTGGCCGAGTCGGTGGCGGTGTGGGACATGGCCGACCTGTCCAAGCCGAAGAAGGTGATCAACGTCGCGAAGGATTCGGGCCTGCCCGCGACCAAGGCGATCCGGCGCGCGGTCCATCCCGAGTACAGCGCGGATGGCAGCGAGGTCTGGATCTCCCTGTGGGGCGGCAAGACCGACCAGTCGGCGATCGTGGTCTATGACGACAAGACGCTGGCGGTCAAGAAGGTGATCACCGATCCGAAGATGATCACCCCGACCGGCAAGTTCAACGTCTACAACACGCAGCACGACATCTACTGACCGGCAGGACGGGGCGCGCGAGCAAGCGCGCCCCGCGCGCACCGCAAAAGAGCGAACAAAAAATGGGCAGTATCGATACGGGGTCGGGCGAGGGGAAGAAGGGCGCTCTCGGCCGGGTGTGGGAAATCCTGCGCAAGCCGAGCGCCCGCTACTCCCTGCTGACCCTGCTGGTGGTCGGCTTCTTCGGCGGGATCTTCTTCTGGGGCGGGTTCAACACGGTGGTCGAGGAGACCAACCGCCTGGAGTTCTGCATCTCGTGCCACGAGATGCACGACAACGTGTATCAGGAATACAAGAAGACCATCCACTGGTCGAACCGCACCGGCGTGCGGGCGCTCTGCTCCGACTGCCACGTGCCCAAGGACTGGGTGCACAAGATGGCGCGCAAGGTGCAGGCGACCAACGAGCTCTACGGCAAGGTGATGGGCACCATCAGCACGCCGGAGAAGTTCGAGGCGCGGCGCCTGGAGCTCGCGCGCAACGAGTGGAAGCGCATGAAGGGCTCCGATTCGCGCGAGTGCCGCAACTGCCACAGCTTCGAGGGCATGAACGTGGAGGCGCAGAAGCAGCGCGCCAAGAAGCAGCACGAGCTGGCGCTCAAGGACAAGATGACCTGCATCGACTGCCACAAGGGCATCGCGCACTCGAAGCCCAAGGGCATGACCGAGCAGGACGAGGAAGGTTGAGCCGAGAATCCGTACGACATCGAGGAGTCACCCCATGCACAAGCGTCTCGTAGTTTCCCTCGCAGTCGCCGCCGCGTTCGCGGCCGGGTCCGCCGGCGCGCTCGCCGCGCCCCCCGACTGGAGCAAGGTCCCGGCGAAGACCGTCACCGTCTTCTACCCGGGCGTCTCGCCCATGGAGTGGATCATGAAGGGCACCGAGCACGGCGGCGCCCGCGCCATCAAGAAAGGCGAGACCTGCGCGAGCTGCCACGACACCGAGGTGGCCGACATGGGCAAGAAGATGGTGAGCGGCCAGAAGATCGAGCCCAACCCGCAGAAGGGCAAGGCGGGCTCCATCCCGGTGCAGGTCCAGGCCGCGAACGACGGCACGAATCTCTACCTGCGCTTCAGCTGGAAGCAGCCCGCCGGCGCGGGCGGCGCGAAGATGGACGCCGAGAACCCGGTGAAGCTCGCGTTCATGCTCGAGGACAACAAGGTCGAGCTCGCGAACATCGGCGGCTGCTGGGCGACCTGCCACGACGACTCGCGCACCATGCCGAACGTGAAGGACGACAAGAAGACCAAGTACGTCCCCGGCGGCGCGCTCGCCGGCGGCAAGTTCTACGACCTCGTGCAGTGGAAGGCCAAGGGCAAGCCCGCCGACGGCTACGTCGCCGACAAGCGCGTGATGGAAGGCGGCAAGGCGCTCGTCTCGGCCGAGGGCAAGAACGACGGCGGGACCTGGTCGGTGGTCTTCACGCGGAAGCTCGCGGGCGGCGAGGGCGATGTCGCGCTCGCGCCGGGCAAGACCTACAACTTCGGCTTCGCGATCCACGACGACCACGCGGCCGGCCGCTACCACCACGTGTCGCTCGGCTACACGCTCGGGATCGACGCGAAGGCCGACATCACCGCGGCAAAGCAATAATCAGGGAGACTCGGGGCGCGCGGTGCGCCCCGTCCGGAACGGGGGAGCTCGGCTCCCCCGTTCTGCGTTGCGGCGCGCTCAGGCCTTCCAGTGCTCGAAGAGCGGCCCGCCCGCGCCGAACACCGGGTCGCACGCGGGCAGCGGAACGCGCGCGACCGCCTCGGCGCTGCGTCGGGCGCTCGCGACCACCGGCGTGCACGTATCGGGGTGCTGCCCCTCCGGATACGCGCCGACGATTCCGAGCGCGCCGCTCGAAGCGAGCTTCTTGTGGCCGGTGCCCGCCGGCAGCACGACGACGTCGCCCGGTCGCGCGGTGACGACCACCCCGCCATCGCCGCCGAACTGCACCGTCACCTCGCCGCTGTAGACGCCGAGCGCCTCGTGGGCGGTGCTGTGATAGTGGTGGAACGGAAAGACGCCGTTGCGCCATGCAGCCGGCCAGCGGTTGCGATCGAACAGACGCTCGAAGATCGCGGCGGGATCGGATCCGCCGAGCGCGACTGCGCCGGGATACACCAGCAGCGGCCAGCGCGGGTGGTTCGGGATCGCGCCGAGCGCCGGCAGCAGATGCGCGACGACGGTCGGGCCTTCCACGCTCGTATCACGCACACTCGTATCGCGCACGCTCAGCTCCGCGGCGCAGGCCGCGGCTCGCGCTCGGCCTGCGCCTCGAGCGCAGCGTAGTCGGCTTCCGTGCGTCCCGTGGCCTCGCGCCGCTTGTGCTCGACGCCCTTCAGCAGGCACGCGAGCGCGTCGTTGTACGGCGTCGGCACGCCGAGCCGGCGGCCTTCCTCGACCAGGCGCGCATTGAGCGCGTCGATCTCGGTGCGCTTGCCGGCCTCGATGTGCTGCAGCATCGAGGGCCGGTTGAACTTCTTCCAGCAGTGCGCCTTCACGTGCCCGCGGAAGTCGGGATCGTCGAGCGTGATCCCCTTCGCCTGCGTGACCGCGAGGATCTCGTCGATCACGTGGTCCTGGAACCGGTCGAGCGCCGCCACGCGGGCGATCTCGCCCACCCGCAGCCCGGTGGTCGCGCAGATCGCGTTGACCGCGCAGTTGTGCGCGAACTTCGACCAGACCAGCGACATGATGTCCGGGTGCACGCGCGCCTCGAAGCCGGCCGCCGCGAGCGCGTCGCGCAGCCGCTCGACCCGGGCGCTGCGCGCCGCCGTCGATCTCGCCGACCGAGGTCATGGCCATGTGGGTGAAGCTCGCATGGCCGGGCCCGCGCATCGCGGCGCTGCACATGCTCGAGCCCGCCGCGACGCGTGGCTTCCCGAGCACCTCGACCAGCGTCTCGACGTTGCCGATCCCGTTCTGCAGGGTGATCGCGAAGCCGTCCGGGGCGAGCGCGGCAGCGGCGGTCTCGGCGGCCCGGCGCGTGTTGTTCGCGTCGGTCCAGATCATGGCGAGATCGGCCTCGAGGCCGCGGGGCAGGTCGACCGTCGCCTTGGCCGGGATCCGGAGTTCTCCCTTCACCCCGTCGAGGCGCAGGCCGCCGGCGTTGATCGCGGCGACGTGCTCGGCCCAGGTGTCGACGAACGTCACGTCGTGGCCGGCGCGCGCGAGCAGGCCGCCGAAGGTCGAGCCCATCGCGCCCGCGCCGATTACGCACACTCTCATCGTCGTCGCCTCCCGGCGCGAAGATTAGCCGATCCGTTCCCGGGCGGAGCGGGCGCCGCGCTACAGCATCGGGCCCGGCTGCCCCAACGCGTGTTCGGCCAGCTGGCGGACGAGCCATTCGTAGGCTTCCTCCACCGAATCGGTCCGGTAGACGAGATTCACGTCGTCCGGGGAAATGGTGCCGTGGCGCACCAGCGCGTCGAAGTCGACGACCTCGCGCCAGTACGCGGTGCCGAAGAGCACGATCGGCATCGGCTTGGTCATCTTGTGCGTCTGCACGAGCGTCAGCAGCTCGAAGAGCTCGTCGAGCGTGCCGAATCCCCCCGGGAACACGATCACCGCCTTCGCCAGATAGGCGAACCAGAACTTGCGCATGAAGAAGTAGTGGAAGTGGAAAGCGAGCTCGCGGGTGACGTAGGGGTTGTCGAATTCCTCCACCGGGATGGAGATGGTCAGGCCGACGTTCATGCCGCGCGCCTCGGCGGCGCCGCGGTTGGCCGCTTCCATGATGCCGGGCCCGCCGCCGGTGCACACGACGAAGCGCCGCTCGCCCTCCGGGTCCAGATCCTTCGACCACAGCGTGAGCCGGTGCGCGAGCTCGCGCGCCGCCTCGTAGTAGACGGACATGCGCAGCTCCATGCGCGCGCGCTCGAGATCGCCTTCGCCCGCCTCGGCCTTGCGCAAGGCCGCCTCGGCCTGCTCGCGCGACGGGGTCCGTGCCGAGCCCATGAAAACGATGGTGTCGTCGACGCGCAGGCGCTCGAACCGGGCCTTCGGCTCGAGATATTCGGCCAGGATGCGCAGGGCGCGCGCCTCCTTGCTGTTCAGGAAGGCCCGGTTGCGGTAGGCCCGTGGCGGGAGGCGCGATCGTTCGGTCATGAATGGGACCCCTTTCGCGCGCGATCGTACCGAAGAACGCGCTTCCCGCGGCGGGGAACCGCCGTGTCGCCGTGCTACTTCGCCGCCGGCGCTCCCACGAACGTGCTGTCGACCAGCGGTGGCGCGTCGAACTGCGGCGCGTGGCAGAGCGTGCACGCGTAACGCCGGGCGTCGGAGACCTGCTGCCGCTTGCCGTCCGCCCCCACGAAGTGGCTGTCGGAGAGCCGCGGCGCGCCCTTCTTCTTGTACGCGTCCTCGCCGTGGCACTCGAGGCACTGGTTGTCGGTCAGGCTGACCTCGTCGAAGTTGTCGGTCGCGTGCGGGATCAGCGGCGGCTGCCCCTGGAACGTGCGCGCGATCTTGTCCTGGCTGCCCGGCTTCTTGCCGAGCTGCTGCCGCACCGCCGGCGCCTGGTCGGGCGCTGCGGCATCGGCGCCGCGCAGCGACTTCACGTCGGTCGGCTGCAGCATCGACGCACAGGCAGCGAGCACGACGCCCGCCGCGACGATCCATCCGCTTCGTTTCATACCTGGGCCTCCTCTGTCGTCAGTCGTGGATTCCGCGCCGCGCGCGGTTCGTCGGTGGCGTTGCGCAACCCGAAGCGGAAGACGTCCTTCGAGCACACGTCGATGCAGCGCCCGCAGTTGGTGCAGTTGGGCGAGGTGATCACGGGTCCCCGCCCGCGCGCCTCGCCCTTCAGCGCCGGCTTGATCACCTGCAGCTCCGGGCACACCGCGTAGCAGTCCATGCAGTCGTTGCACTGCGCGCGCCGCGCCGCGACGACGCGCAGCGGGCTCTTGACGGCGAGCAGGCTGTAGAACGCGCCCACCGGGCACACGTGCCCGCACCAGCCGTTCTGCGCGAAGAAGAGATCGAACAGGAACACCGCGAGCACGATCGCCCACGCCGCGCCGATCCCGAAGATCAGGCCGCGGTGGAACATCGACACCGGGTTCACGAGCTCCCACGCGATCGTCCCGGTCGCGGCCGCGAGCACGAGCGTCGCGCCGAGCACCCAGTAGCGCAGCTCGCGCGCGATCCGGACGCCGCTCTTGATTCCGAGCCGGCGCCGCAGCCAGCTCGCCAGATCGGTCACCATGTTCACCGGGCACACCCAGGCGCAGTAGACCCGCCCGCCGACCAGGAAATAGAAGGCGGCGACGATCGCGACCCCGACGAGCGCCTTCGTCTCGGGCGCGTGGCCGGCCAGCCACGACTGCAGGAGCACGTACGGGTCCGCGAGCGGCAGGAACTCGAGCGTGTAGCTGAAGTTGAGATTGCCCTTGACGATCCAGACGCCCGCGAGCGGCCCGAGCAGGAAGAGCGCGAGGATCGCCGAGCTGCGTCGCGCGGCGCGCGAGGAGCCACTTGTGGCTGGCGAGCCAGCCCTTGGTCGCGATCGCTTCGGCGCCGGCCGGGCCGGGTTTCATGGGCTCGTCTCCGGGCGACGGGTCGGCAGCTGGATCAGGTCCTTGACGAGCGGACCGCCGGCCTTCTCCTTCTCCTCCCAACCGAGGCGGTAGTGCTTGCCGGCCGCGCCCTTGGCGAGCCGGACGGGATAGACCTTGATCGCCGCCTCCTCGAGCACGCACGCCTTCTCGCACTTCCCGCAGCCGGTGCACTGGTCGGAGTGCACCACCGGGATGAACAGCGTGTGCTTGCCGGTGCGCTCGTTGTGCTGCACCTCGAGCGTGATCGCCTTGTCGAGGAGCGGGCACACCCGGTAGCAGACGTCGCAGCGCAGGCCGAGGAAGTTGAGGCAGGTCTCGTGGTCGACCAGCACCGCGAGTCCCATGCGCGCCGCGTTGATGTCGGTGAGCTTGTGATCCAGCGCGCCCGTCGGGCAGGCCTTCACGCAGGGAATGTCCTCGCACATCTCGCACGGACCGGTGCGGGCGGTGAAGTAGGGCGTGCCGGTGGCGATCGGGTCTTCCGGCTTCGCGAGGTCGAGGATCTTGTACGGGCAGTCGCGCACGCACATCCCGCAGCGGATGCACGCCCCCTGGAAGTCGCGTTCAGCCAGCGCCCCGGGCGGGCGGATCGCCTGCGGCGGCACGGCGCGCGCCTGCTTGGCGTAGAGCGCGAGCCCGCCGGCCGCGAGGCCGACCCCGCACGCCATCTTCGCCAGCCCGAGCAGGAACTGCCGCCGCGCCGCCACCGACTGGTTCGCGCCGTCGCTCACCGAACGCTCCCGGTGCCCCCGTCTACGCCTTGACCACCTTCACCGCGCACTTCTTGAAGTCGGTCTCTTTCGAGATCGGGCAGGTGGCGTCCAGCGTGAGCTTGTTCACCAGCCGGCCCTCGTCGAAGAAGGGCACGAACACCACGCCGGGCGGCATGCGGTTGCGGCCGCGCGTCTCGACGCGCGTGGTGACCTCGCCGCGCCGCGTGACGAGCTTGACCGTGTCGCCGCGCTGCAGGCCGCGCTTCTTGGCGTCTTCCGGATTCATGAACACCCACGCCTCGGGGAACGCACGGTGGAGCTCCGCCACGCGCCGGGTCATCGTCCCGGTGTGCCAGTGCTCGAGCACGCGCCCGGTGGACAGCCACAGGTCGTACTCGGCGTCCGGCGACTCCGCGGCCGGCTGGTACGGCAGCGCGAAGATCCACGCCTTGCCGTCGGGCTTGCCGTAGAAGCGCACCCCTTCGCCCTTCTTCACGTACGGGTCGTAGCCCTCGCGGTAGCGCCACAGCGTCTCCTTCCCGTCCACCACCGGCCAGCGCAGGCCGCGCGCCCGGTGATAGAGGTCGAACTCGCCGAGGTCCTTCGCCTTGCCGAGGCCGAACTGGCGGTACTCCTCGAACAGCCCCTTCTGCACGTAGTAGCCGAAGGCGTCCGACTCGTCGTTGCGGTAGCCCTTGATCGCGAAGCCGTTGACGCGCTCGAGCTCGCTCGGCGGGAACCTGTTGACCGCGCCGTTCGCGTAGAGGACGTCGTAGAGCGTCTTGCCGCGGTACTCCGGCATCTTCGCGATCAGCTCTTCCGGCCACACGTCCTCGACCTTGAAGCGCTTGGAGAACTCCATGTACTGCCAGAGGTCGGACTTCGCCTCGCCCGGCGCCTTCACCTGCTGGCGCCAGAACTGGCCGCGCCGCTCGGCGTTGCCGTAGGCGCCTTCCTTCTCCGTCCACATCGCCGAGGGCAGGATCAGGTCGGCGGCGAGCGCCGTGACGGTCGGGTACGCGTCGGACACGACGATGAAGTTCTCGGGATTGCGGAAGCCGGGGTAGCGCTCCGTGTTCATGTTCGGCCCGGCCTGCATGTTGTTGGTCGTCGTGGTCCAGTAGAAGTTGAGCCGGCCGTCCTTGAGCATCCGGTCCTGCAGCACCGCGTGGTAGCCGATCTGGCCGTTGATCGTGCCGTCGGGCAGCTTCCAGATCTTCTCGGCGACCTTGCGGTGCTCGGGGTTCATGACCACCATGTCCGCGGGCAGGCGATGCGCGAAGGTGCCGACCTCGCGCGCCGTGCCGCAGGCCGACGGCTGGCCGGTGAGCGAGAACGGGCTGTTGCCCGGCTCGGAGATCTTCCCGACCAGCAGGTGCACGTTGTAGACCATGTTGTTGACCCAGCTGCCGCGCGTGTGCTGGTTGAAGCCCATGGTCCAGTAGGACGTGACCTTGGTCTTCGGATCGGCGTAGGCCTTCGCCAGCGCCTCGAGCTTGTCCTTCGGCACGCCGGAGAGCTCGCTCACCTTGTCCGCGGTGTACTCGGACACGAACTGCCTGAACTCCTCGAAGCGTGATCGGGCTGGAGGCGTCCGGGTTGCCCTTCGGCTTGCCGTCCGCGCCCGGGTAGCCGTTGTTGCCGGCGCTCACTTCGAGCGGGTGGTTCGGCCGCAGGCCGTAGCCGATGTCGGTGACGCCCTTGCGGAAGTTCACGTGCCGCTTCACGAACTCGGCGTTCACCGCGTTGTTCTGGATGATGTAGTTGCAGATGTAGTTGAGGATCGCGAGGTCGGTCTGCGGCTTGAAGACGAGCTCGACGTCGGCGAGCTCGCTCGAGCGGTGGCTGAACGTGGTGAGCACGAAGATCTTCACGTGCTTCGCGGTGAGGCGCCGGTCGGTGATGCGCGACCACAGGATCGGGTGCATCTCGGCCATGTTCGCGCCCCACAGCACGAAGGCGTCGGCGTGCTCGGCGTCGTCGTAGACGCCCATCGGCTCGTCCGCGCCGAACGTGCGCATGAAACCGGCGACCGCCGAGGCCATGCAGTGGCGCGCGTTCGGATCGAGGTTGTTGGAGCGGAAGCCGGCCTTGAAGAGCTTGTTGGCGGCGTAGCCTTCCCAGATCGTCCACTGGCCCGAGCCGAACATGCCGACCGCGGTCGGGCCCTTCGCCTTGAGCGTCGCCTTGCACTTCTCTTCCATGACGTCGAAGGCCTGCTTCCAGGTGATCGGCGTGAACTCGCCGTTCTTGTCGAACTTGCCGTCCTTCATGCGCAGCAGGGGCGTGGTGAGGCGGTCCTTGCCGTACTGGATCTTGGAGAGGAAGTAGCCCTTGATGCAGTTCAGGCCCTTGTTGACCGGCGCGTCCGGGTCGCCCTGCGTGGCCACCACGCGGCCGTCCTTCACGCCGACGAGCACGCCGCAGCCGGTGCCGCAGTAGCGGCACACGCCCTTGTCCCAGCGCACGCCGTCGGCGGCGCTTTGCGCCTGCGCCAGGGCCTCGTTCACCCCCGGGATCGTCACGCCGGCCGCGCCGGCCGTGGCGGCGATGGCGCTCGTCTTGATGAATTCGCGTCGCGTCATGGACATGGGTTGTTCTCCTCTCTCTCGCTCGGGGCTATTCGTCGACGGGTTCGTCGTGGTGGTAGACCAGGGCGGCGGACAGCACGCCCGGCAGTCGGTGGATCGCGTCGAAGGCGCCGGTCATCTCGCCGTCGGTCGGCCGCTCGACGGTGACGACCATGCGGCCCTCGGGCGTGACGGCGTGCACCTCGACGCCGGCTATCGCAGTGAGCTGCTCGCGCAGCGCGTCGGTCTGGCCCGGATGAGCCGAAACGAGGATGCCGGTGATGTTCACGCCCGTTGCTTTGCATGCCCCGGTCGTCGACCGGGTCTTTTGCTATTCAAGACCTCGGCGGCCGGGAATTACTTGACCCGTATCAAGGGCGCCCCGCACCGCAACACAAAGAATTGATCGCGCGATCCAAGGGGCTTTTCCGCCCGCGGGGTGGCGGCGCTTTTCGTTGCACAGATCACGAATCCGGAGAGGCGCATGAAGGCAACGCTGGTGCTCGGCGCCCTGCTGCTCGCCGCAGCGACTTTCGCGCCCGCCGTCCCCGCCGCGAACGGCGTCGCGGAAGTGAGGATCGAGAACTACAAATTCGACCCGCCCGAGCTGAAGGTGAAGGCCGGCACGACCGTCAAGTGGGTGAACAACGAGAAGCGCGCGAACCACTCGGTGATCTGGCTCGGGCCGGGCGGATTCGAGTCCGAGCGCATGTTTCCGGGCGAGTCCTACCAGCGGAAATTCGACCGGCCCGGCACCTATCCCTACAGCTGCGGACCGCATCCGGAAATGAAGGGCCTGGTCGTGGTCGCGGAGTGATGCGCGCTCCCGCCCGGCCGCGCGATTGATGCACGTCAAAGGGCCGCGGCGCAGGCGCGCCTCAAATGGCGGACAACCCGGGCCCCACCGCCTAGTGCGCTCCCTCCTTTTCGTCCTGCTTGTCGCGATGCTCGCGGTCGGGGGCGTGCGGGCTGCGGACGTCGCGACCGACTATCCGCAGGCGCGGACTTTCTTTCCGGACGCGGACCGGTTCGGGGTGCTCGAGGGCACGCCCCGCGCGGCACCGGTGCATCGCGGCGAACGCCTGCTCGGCTACGTCTTCCTGACCGGCGACGTGGTGCGGATCCCCGCGTACTCCGGCAAGCCGATCAACACGCTGGTCGGCTTCGACCTCGCCGGGCGCATCACCGGCCTCACGATCGTGCAGCACGAGGAGCCGATCCTCGCCGCGGGCATTACCGAGGCGCGGCTGCACGCGTTCACCGACCAGTATCGCGGCAAGTCGGTGTTCGACCGGGTGACCATCGGCGCCGCGCGCGAGGGCCATGTCGCGGTCGACGCCATCTCCGGCGCGACCATCACCGTCATGGTGCAGAACGCGACGGTCATGCAGGCGGCCCGTCGCGTGGCGGAATCGCGCGGCCTGACGCCGGCCATCGCCGCGGCCCGGGCGGCCGAGCTGCCGGCGCTTGCCGCCACTCGTCCCGCGACCGCGCCGTCCGCCTCCGCCGCTCCGCCGCCCGCGACGGCGCCCGCGCAGACCGCGACCGAGCCGCCGCTCTGGGTCGAGATCTGGCGCGGCCGCACGGTGGAGATCGGGCTGCTCGTCATCGGTCTCGCCGTGCTTGCAGCGATCCTCGTCTTCCAGGACTGGCTCGCGCAGCATCCAACGCTCCTGTGGTACGTGCGGCGCGGATTCCTGCTCTACACGCTCTTCTTCATCGGCTGGTACGCGCTCGCGCAGCTCTCGATCGTGCACGTCTTCACCTTCGTGCAGGCGGTGATGCGCGAGTTCCACTGGGAGACGTTCCTGATCGACCCGATGCTGTTCATCCTCTGGGGCTTCGTCGCGCTGACGCTGCTGCTGTGGGGGCGCGGGGTGTATTGCGGCTGGCTGTGCCCCTTCGGCGCGCTGCAGGAGCTCGCCAACCAGGCGGCGCGCCGCTTCAGCGTCAGGCAGCTCGAGTTCTCCGACGTGGTGCACGAGCGCCTGTCCGCGGTGAAGTATCTCGTGCTCATCCTGCTGTTCGGCGTGTCGCTCCAATCGACGCTGGAGATGGTGCGCTACGCCGAAGTGGAGCCGTTCAAGACCGCGGTCACGCTGCGCTTCCAGCGCGAATGGCCGTTCGTGCTGTACGCGGCGGGGCTCATCGTCGTGTCGCTCTTCAACCGCAAGTTCTTCTGCAAGTATCTCTGCCCGCTCGGCGCGGCGCTCGCCATTCCCGGGCGGTTCCGGGTGTTCGACTGGTGGCTGCGCCGGCGCCGCGAATGCGGCCGGCCCTGCCAGACCTGCGCGACGGAGTGCGAGGTGCGCGCGATCCGGCCGACGGGCGAGATCAACGCCAACGAATGCCACTACTGCCTCGACTGCCAGGTGACCTACTACAACGAGGCGAAGTGCATGCCGCTGGTCGAGCGGCGCACGCGGCACCAGCGCGCCGCGCGCGCGCGCGAGGTGGTGCGCGGGATGGAGCCCCACACCGGCGTCCAGGGGCTCGCGGGCGACGAGCGGCCCGACCGGCCGCTCCCGCCGCACGGCTCGTGAGGCGCGCAGGGGCGATGTTCGCTTTCCCGAAGCCGCCCTCCAATTTGACTCGGGTCAAAGCTGCGGCCGGACGCCCCGCCTAGAGTGCGGCTAGCCCAGTCTCTTATAGCCCCACAAGGAACGCCAATGAAACGCATGGACTTCGCACGCGCGACCCTCGCCGCAGCGGTCGCCGCGCTGGCAATCGGCGCTGCGCACGCGCAACAGAAACCGGCGGCCAAGCCGGTCCATCCGGGTACGCCTGCGGAGGACCTGATGTACCGCGGCGCGCCGGTGCCGATCAAGCCGGGCGAGGCGCCCGACGTCGTCTCGCCGAAGGCGCCGCCGATGACCGCGGCGGAGTTCGAGCGCGCGAAGCAGATCTACTTCGAGCGCTGCGCCGGCTGCCACGGCGTGCTGCGCAAGGGCGCCACCGGCAAGCCGCTCACCCCGGACATCACCCAGCCGCGCGGCACCGAGTACCTCAAGGTGTTCATCAACTACGGCTCGCCCGGCGGCATGCCGAACTGGGGCACCTCGGGCGATCTGACCGAGAAGGACGTCGACATCATGGCGCGGTTCCTGCAGCACGAGCCGCCCACGCCGCCCGAGTACGGCATGAAGGAGATGAAGGCGACCTGGAAGGTGCTCATCCCGCCCGAGAAGCGGCCGAAGAAGAAGGAGAACAAGTTCAACCTCGACAACCTCTTCTCGGTGACGCTGCGCGACTCCGGCCAGATCGCGCTCATCGACGGCGACACCAAGGAGATCGTCGCCATCATCCCGACCGGCTACGCGGTGCACATCTCGCGCACTGTCGAACTCGGGACGCTACCTGTACGTGATCGGGCGCGACGCCAAGATCAACCTGATCGACCTGTGGATGGCGAAGCCCGACACCGTCGCCGAGATCAAGGTCGGGCTGGAAGCGCGCTCGGTCGAGACCTCGAAGTACAAGGGCTACGAGGACAAGTACGCGATCGCCGGGCACCTACTGGCCGCCGCAGTTCGTGATCATGAACGGCGACACCCTCGAGCCGCTGCAAGATCCAGGGCACCCGCGGCATGACCGTCGGACGACGCAGGAGTACCACCCGGAGCCGCGCGTCGCCGCGATCGTCGCCTCGCACAACCGAGCCCGAGTTCGTGGTCAACGTCAAGGAGACCGGCAAGATCCTGATGGTGGACTACACGCGACCTCAACAACCTGAAGATCACCGAGATCGGCGCCGCGCGCTTCCTGCACGACGGCGGCTGGGACTCGACCAAGCGCTACTTCCTGGTGGCGGCCAACCAGTCGAACAAGATCGCGGTCGGTGGACACCAAGGAGAACAAGCTCGCCGCGCTGGTCGACGTCGGCAAGATCCCGCACCCGGGGCGCGGCGCGAACTTCAAGGACCCGAAGTTCGGCCCGGTCTGGGCGACCGGCCACCTCGGCGACGAGACGATCGCGCTGATCGGCACCGATCCGGAGAAGCAACAAGGCAGCAGCGCCTGGAAGGTGGTGCGCACGCTCAAGGGGCAGGGCGGCGGGTCGCTCTTCGTCAAGACCCATCCGAAGTCGACGCAACCTGTGGGTCGGACACCGCCGCTCAATCCCGACGCCGAAGATCAGCCAGTCGATCGCGGTGTGCGACATCAAGCAACCTCGACAAGCCGGCCGACGATCCTGCCGATCGTCGAGTGGTCCGGAATCAAGGAGGGCCCGCGGCGCATCGTGCAGCCGGAGTACAACAAGGCGGGCGACGAGGTCTGGTTCTCGGTCTGGAACGGCAAGGACCAGGAGTCGGCGATCGTCATCGTCGACGACAAGACGCTGGAAGCTGAAGAAGGTGATCAAGGACAAGCGCCTGGTCACGCCGACCGGCAAGTTCAACGTGTACAACACGCAGCACGACGTCTACTGAGAGGAGAAAGACGCATGAAGCTCCGCATCGCTGCACTGGGCCTGGCGCTCGCCGCCGGCTGGACCGTCGCCCCGGCCGCGCTGGCCGACGAGGCGCTCGCCAAGAAGCACAACTGCACCGCCTGCCACGCCGTCGACAAGAAGCTGGTCGGCCCGGCGTACAAGGACGTGGCCAAGAAGTACAAGGGCCAGGCCGACGCCGCGGCAAAGCTCGCCGAGAAGGTGAAGAAGGGCGGCAGCGGCGTCTGGGGCGCGGTCCCGATGCCGCCGAACGCCGCCGTGCCCGACGGCGACATCAAGACGCTCGTCGCCTGGGTGCTGAAGATGTGACGCGATCCGCCGCAAGCGGGTCGGAAAAGGGGGGCGCAAGCCCCCTTTTTCATCGCGGATCCCCCGTCGGAGCCAATTTGAGGTGCGTCAAAGTCGCAGGGGCGCCACCGGTCGAAGATGCGCCGTAACGGAGTGCGTAAATGCAGGGCGTCACGGTGCGTGTGGACAGGGCGTTGGCGGGCGCGATCGGCGTCCTCGCGGCCGCGTCCCTGCTCGCGGCCGAGCCGGTGAACCCGCGCCAGGCGGAGCTCACCCACCTCGTCCGGCAGGACTGCGGGTCGTGCCACGGCATGACCCTCAAGGGCGGCCTCGGCCCGGCCCTCACGCGCGACGCGCTGCGCGACAAGCCCGCGGAGAGCCTCGTCGTCACCGTGCTCTACGGGCGACCCGGCACCGCCATGCCGCCATGGCGGGATTTCGTGAGCGAACCCGAGGCCGCGTGGATCGTCAAGCAACTCCAGGAAGGAACGCTCGGTGAGCGCTGAGGACACGGGCTTGCGCCGCTGGTGGAGCGTGACCGTCGCGACGCTTGCGGCCGTCGGCGCGCTCGCTGCGCTCGCGGATGCCGCGCGCGCCGAGACCGGCGTCGTGATCGAGCGCGCCACGGGCAGCGTCCAGCTGGTGGACAACGCAAAGCGCACGCCACTCGCCCGCGTCGAAGGGCTCGGCGACCTGTCGCACGCGTCGCTCGTGTTCTCGCAGGACGCGCGGCACGTCTTCGTGTTCGGCCGCGATGGCGGACTCACCAAGGTCGACGTCGCCGCCGCGAAAGTCGTGGGCCGCGTGGTGCAGGCGGGCAACTCGATCGGCGGCGCGATCTCGCGCGACGGGCGGATCGTCGCGGTGGCGAACTACGAGCCGGGCGGCGTGAAACTGTTCGACGCCGAGTCGCTGGCGCTGCTCGCCGAGATTCCCGCGACCTACGGCGCGGCGGGCAAGCGCGCGAAGGTCGTCGGCATCGCCGATGCGCCGGGCAACCGCTTCGTGTTCAGCCTGTTCGAGGCCGGCGAGATCTGGGTCGCCGACGTGACCGACCCGCGGCAGCCGAAGGTGACCAAGCTCGCGAACGTCGGCCGGGAACCCTACGACGCGCTGATCACGCCCGACGGCCGGCACTACATCGCCGGGCTGTTCGGCGAGGACGGGCTCGCGCTCGTCGACCTGGCCAACGTCGACGCCGGCGCGCAGCGCATCCTCGCGAACTACGGCCGCGGCGGCGAGAAGCTGCCCGTCTACAAGATGCCGCACCTGCGCGGCTGGGCGGTGGCGCAGAACTACGCGTTCCTGCCCGCGATCGGCCGGCACGAGGTGCTCGTCGTCGAGCGTTCGACCTGGCGCGAGGTGGCGCGCATTCCCGTGCACGGCCAGCCGGTGTTCGTGATGGCGCGGCCGGACGGGCGGCAGGTCTGGGTCAACTTCGCCTTCCCGCGCAACGACACCGTCCAGGTCATCGACGTGGACCGTCTCGCGCTCGTCGAGACGCTCAAGCCGGGCCGCACGATCCTGCACATGGAGTTCAGCGCCGGCGGCGAGGAGGTCTGGGTCTCGGCCCGCGACGACGACCGGGTGGTGATCTACGACACCGCGACCTTCAAGCGCGTCGCCGAGCTCGCGGCGAAGAGCCCGAGCGGGATCTTCTTCGAGTGGCGGGCGAAGAAGATCGGGATGTGACTGCGCAGCATGACCCCGCTCGAGTTCCGTCTGCTCAATGAATTCCAGCGCGGCTTCCCGCTCGTCGCGCAGCCGTACGCGGTGCTCGCCGAGGCCCTCGGAACGGACGAAGCGGCGGTCATCGAGGCGTTCGGGCGGCTGCGCGATTGCGGCGCGCTGAGCCGCATCGGCGCGGTGTTCCGTCCCGGCGCGCTCGCCGCGTCGACGCTCGCCGCGATGGAAGTGCCCGCCGAGCGGCTGGAAGCGGTCGCCGCGGTGGTGTCGAGCTTTCCCGAGGTGAACCACAACTACGAGCGCGAGCACCGGCTCAACCTGTGGTTCGTCGCGGCCGCGGCGGACGCCGCCGCGCTCGACGCGACGCTGGCGCGCATCACGCGCCTCACCGGCATCGCCGTGCTGAAGCTGCCGCTCGTCGAGGAGTACCACATCGACCTCGGGTTTCCGCTCGCAGGCGCCCCGGCGCCGCGCACGCCGCGCGTGCGGCGCGGCCGGCAGGTCGTCCTGGGCGAGGCGCACCGGAAGCTCGTCGCCGCGCTCGAGGACGGGCTCGCCCTCGAGCCCCGCCCGTACGCGGCGCTCGGCGCGCGCGGCGGCATGGGCGAGCAGGCGGTGATCGACCGGCTCGCGCACTGGCAGGCCGAGGGCCTCATCCGCCGCTTCGGCGTGGTCGTGCGCCATCACGAGCTCGGATGGCGTGCGAACGCCATGGCCGTCTGGGACGTTCCGGACGGACGGGTGAGGCGCTTCGGGCGCATGCTCGCCGCGGCGGAGGGCGTCACGCTCGCGTACCGCCGCGCGCGCGCGCGCCCGGCATGGCCGTACAACCTCTTCTGCATGATCCACGGGACCGAGCGCGGCGCGGTCGCCGCGCGCATCGCGGCGCTCAACCGCGCGCTCGGTCTCGACGCATTCCCGCACGCGGTGCTCTTCAGCCGCACGCGCTTCAAGCAGACCGGACCGCGGTTCTCGTCCGTGCCGGAGGCGATCCATGGATGAGATCGACCGCCTGCTGGTGAACCGGCTGCAGGCCGGCATCCCGGTCGCGGAGCGGCCCTTCGCCCCGATCGCCGGCGAGCTGGGCATCCCGGAAGCGGAGGTGTGCGGACGGCTCCAGCGCCTGCTCGAGGAGGGCGTGCTGACGCGCTTCGGCCCGATGATCGACGCCGCCGCGCTCGGCGGCGCGTTCACCCTCGCGGCGATGAGCGTCCCGCCGCACGACTTCGACCGCGTCGCCGCGATCGTCAACGCGCGCGCCGAGGTGGCGCACAACTACCGGCGCGAGCACGCCTACAACATGTGGTTCGTCGTCGCGACCGAGCGGCCGGAGTCGATCCGCGCCGTGCTCACGGAGATCGAGACCGAATCGGGTTACCGGGTGCTCGATCTGCCCAAGCGCCGCGAGTACTACGTCGGCCTGCGGCTGGAGGCGACCCAGTGAACGCATCGGCCGAGGCGCCCGGCCTCGACCCGGTCGACCGGCGCATCCTGAAGGCGACGCAGGCGGGCCTGCCGCTCGTCCCGCGCCCGTACCACGCGATCGCCGACCGGCTCGGGCTCGACCCGCAGGACGTGATGCGCCGCTTCACGCGGCTGCTGGAGCGCGGCGCGGTCCGGCGCATCGCCGCGGTGCCGAACCACTATGCGCTCGGTTATCGCGCGAACGGCATGACGGTGTGGGACGTGGACGACACGCGCATCGACGCGCTCGGCGAGCAGGTCGGTGCGCTCGAGTTCGTGTCGCACTGCTACCGCCGCCCGCGCGTGCCGTCCGCGTGGCCCTACAACCTGTTCGCGATGGTGCACGCCGAGACGCGGCTCGAGGTGGTCGAGCGCGCCGAGGAGATCGCGACGCTGCTCGGCGACGCGGTGCGCGCGCGCGACATCCTGTTCAGCACCAAGATCCTGAAGAAGACGGGCATGCGCCTCGGCGCGGAGTGACCGATGTTCCGGGTGAGCCAGTTCATGCACGAGATCGTGGCGCCCACGCCGGCGGGGCCGCGGCGCGATCCGCCCGGTCCGGTCGTCATCTGGAACCTGATCCGGCGCTGCAACCTCACCTGCAAGCACTGCTACTCGGTCTCGGCCGACCGCGACTTCCCCGGCGAGCTGTCGACGGCGGAGGTCTACGGCGTCATCGACGACCTGCGCGCGTTCCGCGTGCCGGTGCTGATCCTGTCCGGCGGCGAGCCGCTGCTGCGGCCGGACCTCTACGACATTGCGGCGCGCGCCAAGTCGCTCGGGTTCTACGTGGGACTGTCCACCAACGGCACGCTGATCGATGCCGCGCACGTCGCGCGCATCGCCGCCCTGGGCTTCGACTACGTCGGGATCAGCCTCGACGGCCGCCGCGAGACCCACGACGCCTTCCGCCGGAAGCAGGGCGCCTTCGACGAGTCGATCGGCGCCGCGCGCGCGTGCCGCGCTGCCGGCATCAAGGTGGGCTTGCGGTTCACCCTGACCGAAGGCAATGCCGCCGACCTGCCGTGGCTCCTCGAACTGGCGGAGCGCGAAGGCATCGACAAGTTCTACCTGTCGCACCTGAACTACGCCGGGCGCGGCAACGTCAACCGGAAGCAGGACGCCTTCCACCGCACGACCCGCCAGGCGATGGACCTCGTCTTCGACGCCGCCTGGCGCGCCGTGCGCGACGGCCGCGAGAAGGAGTTCGTGACCGGCAACAACGATGCCGACGGCGCGTACTTCCTGATGTGGGCGTCCGAGCGCTTCCCGGAGCAGGCCGGCCACTTGCGCGCGAAGCTCGAGCAATGGGGCGGCAACGCCTCGGGCGTGAACGTCGCGAACATCGACAACCTCGGCAACGTCCACCCGGACACGTACTGGTGGGACTACACGCTCGGCAACGTGCGCGAGCGGCCGTTCTCGGCGATCTGGTCCGACCTCTCCGACCCGATCCTCGCCGGCCTGCGGGCGCGTCCGCGCACGCATCAAGGGACGCTGCGCGGCGTGCGGCTTCTTCGCGATCTGCGGCGGCAACACCCGCACGCGCGCGCGCAGCCTCACCGGCGATCCGTGGCAGGAGGACCCCGGCTGCTACCTCGACGACGACGAGATCGGCGTGAGCGGCGAGGCGGAGCGGCTGAAGGTCACGCCGTATTCACGTTGGCGCAAGGAGACGGAGCGCGTATGAGGTTGGTGATCGCGCTCGTCGCGCTGGCGCTCTGCCGCGCCGGCCGCCGCCGACCCGCAGAAGCTCTACGCCGAGCACTGCGCGAGCTGCCACGGCGCCGACCGGCTGGGCGGCATCGGGCCCGGCGCTGCTGCCCTCGAATCTCGAGCGGCTGCGCAAGCCCGCGGCGACGGAGACGATCGCGAAAGGGCGCGTCGCCACCCAGATGCCCGGTTTCGCCGACAAGCTCGCGCCGGCGGAGATCGGCGCAGCTCGTCGAGCTCGTCTACGCGAAGGTCGATCCCGAGCCGCGCTGGGGCGAGGCCGAGATCCGCGCCTCGCGGGTCGTGCTGCACGCGCCCGGCAGCCTGCCCGACCGGCCGAAGTTCAAGGCCGATCCGCTGAACCTTTTCGTCGTCGTCGAGACCGGCGACCACCACGTCAGCGTCCTGGACGGCGACAAGCTCGAGCCGATCCACCGCTTTGCCTCGCGCTACGCGCTGCACGGCGGGCCGAAGTTCACGCCCGACGGCCGCTACGTGTTCTTCGCCTCGCGCGACGGGTGGATCACCAAGTTCGACCTGTGGAACCTCGCGACGGTGGCGGAGGTGCGCGCCGGCCTCAACACGCGCAACGCCGCGGTGTCGAGCGACGGGAAGTACGTCGCGGTGGCGAACTACCTGCCGCACAGCCTGGTCATCCTCGATGCCGACCTGAACTTCGTGAAGCTCCTGGACGTGAAGGACAAGGACGGCAAGCGCAGCTCGCGCGTCTCGGCGGTGTACGACGCCGGACCGCGCCGCAGCTTCGTCGCCGCGCTGAAGGACGTGCAGGAGCTGTGGGAGGTGAGCTACGACCCGAAGGCGCCCGAGATCCCGGCCGGCGTCATCCACGATTTCCAGTACCGCGAGGGCGCGTTCGTGCCCGGCTTCCTGAACGCGCGCCGGACGGTGCTCGACGACTACCTCGACGACTTCTTCTTCACGCCCGACTACAACGAGGTGATGGGCGCCTCGCGCGAGGGCGAAGCAGGGCCAGGTCGTCCATCTCGACGTGCGCCGCAAGATCGCCGACGCTCGACGTGCCCGGGCATGCCGCACCTGGGGTCGGGCATCACCTGGATGTACAAGGGCCGCCGGGTGATGGCGACGCCGAACCTGCGCGAAGGCGTGGTCAGCGTCATCGACATCAAGGAATGGAAGCCGGTCGGGCCAGATCCGCACGCCCGGCCCCGGCTTCTTCATGCGCAGCCACGAGAACACGCGCTACGCCTGGGTCGACGCGATGATGAGCCCGACCCACCGGGACACGCTGACGGTGATCGACAAGGACACGCTGGAGGTCGTCGCGCAGCTGCGCCCGGAGCCGGGCAAGACGCTCGCGCACATCGAGTTCACCCGCGACGGACGCTACGCGCTCGCGAGCCTGTGGGAGATGGACGGCGCGCTGATCGTCTACGACGCGCAGACGCTCAAGGAAGTGAAGCGCATCCCGATGAAGAAGCCGGTCGGGAAGTACAACATTCACAACAAGATCACCAAGTCCGAAGGCACGAGCCACTAGGGCGCGCGCGCATGCGCCACAATGCGGCCGTGATCGACAATCCCGACCGGTTCAACGCGGCCATCGCCGCGTTCGACGCGCGCCAACAGCGCGGACCCGAACCTCGAGCGCGACGGCGGCGCCGAGCACCCGAAGGAGCTCGTCTACGCCCGGCGCATGAGCATGATGCTCGAGCGCTTCGCGCCGGACGCCCCCGAAGCGGTGCGGCTCGCGGTGCGCTGCCAGCACCTGCGGCGGTGGGAGGTCCCGCGCGACGAGTTTCCGCGGACGCCGGAAGGCTACCGGGCGTGGCGCAAGCAACTGATGGATTTCCACGCCGAGACGGCGGGCCGCATCCTGCGCGACGCCGGATACGACGAAGAGACCGTCGCGCACGTGCAGGCGCTCGCTGCGCAAGGAGCGCCTGAAGCGCGACCCCGACTCGCAGCTCGTCGAGGACGTCGTCGGCCTCGTGTTTCTCGAGCACTACCTCGAGCGCTTCGTCGCCGAGCATCCGGAGTACGACGAGGCGAAGCTCGCCGACATCCTGCGCAAGACCTGGGCGAAGATGTCGCCGCACGGGCACGAGGCGGCGCTGACGCTCGTCAAGCTGCCCGCGGCGCTCAAGCCGGTGATCCTGCGCGCGGTGGGCGGCGCCTAGCGGTCTGGCGGGCCGGACGCTCGCGGCCGCGGCGCGCGGCGAGCGCAGGATCCGGCGCGGAAAGCTGCGCGAGCCGTACTGGCGCGACGAAGGGCAGAAGATCTAGCGCGGCAGCGCGGCGATCGTGGCGACGATCGCCGCCTGCACCTTCGCGTTCTTGTCGATGTTGATGTGGAAGGTGCCGGTGTCGCCGACGTCGATGTTGGCGAGCTCGCCCGCGAAGCCGGGGTCGGCAGTGAGCGGCGAGCCCCACCCGCCGGCCTGGTAGTAGTTCAGCGCGCGCACGACGTTCGCCGGCACCGGGTCCTGCTGGAACGGCGCGAGCGTGATCAGGAGGTCCACCCGGACCCCGTGCTTTTGCAGCTCGCGCGCGATGTCGATGATGTTGTTCCCGCCCTGCGAGTGGCCCACCAGCACGATCCGGCCGGTCCTGCCGGCGGCGCGCTCGTCGAGGATCTTCGACACCGTCGACTTCCACTCCAGGTGGCCGAGCGCCTCCGCCTCGATGCCCTTGCCCCGGAGCGTCCTGGCGATGGCGTCCATGCCGGTGGAGAACACGCCGAACCAGCCGCGCAGCAGGACCACCTGCGTCTCGGCCCAGACGCACCCGGACCAGGCGAGCACGATCGCCGCCACGGCCCACCTCGCGCCAGCTCTCGTCGCCCGCACGCGCCCCCCGAAGCTTCTCAAGCTCGCTTCCCTGCTGACGTCAGGCGAGGGACCGGAAGAACGCCCGGATCTCCCGCGCCAGCGCCTCGGGCTGCTCGAGCGCGGCGAAGTGGCCGCCCTTGGGCATCACGCTCCAGCGCCGGATGTCGGTGAACACGCGCTCGGCCGCGGCGCGCGGCGGGCGCAGGATCTCGCGCGGAAACTCGCAGTAGCCGGTCGGCACGCCGACCTTCCCGTCGATCGGCCACGGGCCCGTGCATGCGCGCGTAGTAGGGCCAGAACGACGCCCCGATGCAGTTGGTGAACCAGTACAGGCTGATGTTCCCGAGCATCTCGTCCATCGACAGCGCGTTGCGCGGGTCGCCGTCGCAGTCGGTCCAGGCGCGGTACTTCTCGACGATCCACGCGGCGAGGCCGACCGGCGAGTCCGCGAGCGCGAACGCGAGCGTCTGCGGGCGCGTGCCCTGGATCCACTGGTAGCCGGTCTCCTCCTTCAGGAAGATCTCGAGCTCGCCGAGGAACCGGCGCTCCTCGTCGGTCGGGTTGGCGAACATCGCGGGATCGCGCCGGATCGGCATCATGTTGAGATGGATGCCGGAGAGGTGCTGCGCGCGATTCGCGCCGAGCCAGGCGGTGACGAACGAGCCCCAGTCGCCGCCCTGGGCGCCGTAGCGCGAGTAGCCGAGGCGCGTCATCAGCTCGTGGAACATCGCGCCGATCGCCGGCAGCGCGCGGCGCTCCTGGTTCGCGCGGAACGAGAGGGTGTACCCGGGCAGCGAGGGCACGACGACGGTGAAGGCGTCGGCGGCGTCGCCGCCGTGCGCGGCCGGGTCGGTCAGCAGCGGGATGAGCTTGAGGAACTCGAGCACCGACCCCGGCCAGCCGTGCGACAGGAGGAGGGGCTTGGGGTTCGGTCCGCGGCCTTCGACCTTGAGGAAGTGCACGTCGATGCCGTCGATCGCCGTCACGAACTGCGGATAGGCGTTGAGCGCAGATTCGGTCTTGCGCCAGTCGTAGGCGTGGGCCCAGTAGTCGACCAGCTCGCGCATGAAGCCGACCGACGTGCCGTAGGTCCACGGCGGCTCGGGAGCCTCGTCCGGCCAGCGCGCTTGCGCGAGGCGCCGCTTGAGATCCGCGATCGCGGATTCATCGACGGCGAGACGGTAAGGCCGGATCGCGGTGTCGGCGCCGAGTGCCATGGCATTCCCCGAAAAGAGCGAACGATTGCGGCGGATATCGTATCGCGTAGTCGGGATTGGCCGTCGTGCCCGTGCTCCGGAAGCTCTCCGGGTAGCGCGGATTGATCAGCAGGAGGCGGACGCGCGTCATGGCGGGGCAGGGTCGGACCCTGTCTTTTGCAGCGCGGGATCACCCTGGCACCGCCCGGGGCGGCCGATGTGACCTCCGCTAACTCGCGGTCCGCGCCCGCCCGCGGGCTACCATCGCGTCGGGACCGGCAGCCGGGGAACCTATGCAGCAGCCGTTCGTTGAAGGAATGACCGGCGGAACGCGGGCAGCGCGGTGAGTCCGGCCGGGCCGAGCGATCGCGAATGCGCGCAGCGTGCCCGCGCGGGCGACGCAGGCGCGTTCGCCGAGCTGGTGCGCCGGCACCAGGACGCGGCGTACCGATTCGTGCTGCGCATGGTCGGGACGCGCGACGAGGCGCTCGAGATCGTGCAGGAGGCGTTCGTGCGCGCCTGGCAGGCGCTGCCGCAGTGGCAGCCGGAGGCGCAGTTCCGGACATGGCTGTTCCGGATTGCCTCGAACGCCGCGCTCGATGCGCTGCGGCGCCGGCGGGTGGTCGCGTTCGAGCCGCTGAACGAGACGTTCGAGGTGGCCGCCGACGAGCCCGACCCCGAGCGGCGGCTCGAGCTGAAGCAGCGCGTCGCGGCGCTCGAGGCGAGCCTCGCGAAGCTGTCGGCGGAGCACCGGGAGATCCTGCTGCTGCGGGAGGTGGAGAGCATGTCGTACGAGGAGATCGGTGCGGTGCTGGGCCTGAGCGAGGGAACGGTGAAGTCGCGCCTCGCGCGCGCCCGCGCGGCGTTGATCGAGGCGCATGGAGGCATGGAGCGATGACGCACGAAGCATGTCCACGGATCGAAGCGCTTTCGGCGCTCGTCGACGACGCGCTCGCCGGACCGGAACGCGCGGCGATCGAGGCGCACGCGGCGATCTGCCCGGTGTGCGGCGCGTCGCTCGCGCGGCTGAACGAGCTGCGCGCGGGCTTCGCCGCGCTGCCTGCGCCGCGCGTCGGCTTCGATCTCGCCCCCGCTGTCGCGGCGCGGATCCGCGCTGCGAGCGGCCGGCGCGTCCGGCTCCGCCCGGCGCGGCAGGCGTGGTGGCAGGGGCTGCCGGTGGCGCTCGGGACTGCGGCGGCGCTGGCGCCGGTGCATACCTCGGCGTGTTTCTCGTCGGCCGGTGGCGGCGTTGCGGCGGTGCGGCCCGCGGTCGAGATGTCCGCGTTCGGCACCGTTCCGCCGGGCGGGCTCTGCCTCGGGCCGGCATGCGACTGGAGGGCGATGAGATGAAACGGAACTGGCTCGGCATCGCGCTCGCGGCGTCGCTCGCCGGTCAACGCCGGGCGTGATCGCGGCGGCGGGCTACAAGGCCTGGAAGCGGCGGCGCGCACCGACGGCGTACTTCGGCATGCCGCACGAGCGCCTGCCGGAGCATCTCGACCTGACGGCCGAGCAGCGTCGGCGCGTGGCACGCGATGGAGGAGGGCTTCCTCGCCGAATTCTCGGCGGACGCCCGCGAGATCGCGGCACACCGCGAGAGGATGATCCGCATGATCTTCGGCGAGCGGCGCCGACGTCGACCGCGATCGAGGCCGAACGCGCGGCGATCTTCGCGCTCCAGGATCGCCAGCAGCGCCGGATCATCGCGCAGCTCGCGAAGGAGGCGGCGCTGCTCACCCCGGAGCAGCGCGCGAAGCTCGCGGAGCAGCTCCTGCGCCAGGCGCCGCTGGGCGCAGCACCCGTCAGGCCCTGAGCGGTTCGCGCAGCACGCTGCGGCGGCCGGGTCGTAAGACGCAGCGCGATTCCCGTCGATCGCCTCCCCGGCGAGTCGGCGCCGCACGGGCGGACGTGCATTCGGGCACGAGCGCCGTCGTGATCCAGATCAAGCCAGTCGCGACCGCTCGCGCGGGCCGGAACATCCGCGTGAGTCCTCCGTTTGAACGGGCAGAAGGCGGCGGCAGGGGCCGCGGCCACGATGCTCAAGGAGATTCGGACATGATTTCGAAGTTCAGCATGACCGCGTTCGCAGCCGCGTTCGCGAGCGCGGCATTGCTCGGGCTGCAGGCGCCCGCGATCGCGGCCGATGCGCAGCAGCACGGGCATGGCGGGGCCGAGTCCTACAAGCTGCAGCTCGACCAGGGCAAGAAATGGCCGACCGACGAGCCGCTGCGCAAGGGCATGGGCGAGATCCGCACCCTCGTCGATGCGCAGCACGAGGGGATCCACAAGGGCAGGCTGAAGCCGGCCGACTACGCGGCGCTCGGCGAGAGAATCGAGGCGCAGGTCGGCTACGTCGTGGCGAACTGCAAGCTCGACCCCGAGGCGGACGCGAATCTGCACATCGTCGTCGGCGAGATCCTCGCGGGCGTCGAAGCGATGAAGGGCAAGGAGAAGAAGAGCCCGCGCGCCGGCGCCGGGAAAGTGGTCGATGCGCTGAACGACTACGGCAAGTACTTCGACCATCCCGGCTGGAAGCGCCTCTGACCGGCGCTTCCCCGTGTCGTGCGCGTGGACCGGATTTGACCGAGCGCACGACACGCAATCACGTAAGGCGCATTGTTGTTGTGTGCTAAATGGAGCGGCAGCGCCGCCCGCAAGGAGTTCGTCATGAAAACCCTGAAACTTCTGGATCCACGACTGTCCTGGGCGCTGGCCATAGGCGCCGCCTATGTCGCCGCGCGGGCGCTCGGCCTCGAGCTGCCCGGCGGCGACGCCCTCGGGCTGACCGGGCTTGCGCTGCTCGGCGCCTTCGGCCACTGCGACACGCTTGAAGGCCCGGTGATCCAGCTCGCCCGCAAGGCCCTCCAGACCGGCAACGTGAACCTGGTGCTGCCGTGGGTGCGCGCGGAGGACGAGGACGAGATCCGGCATGCCTTCGAGCACGCGCAGGCGGTCCGCAAGCTCGGGCCGGAGGCGCGCGAGCTCGCCGACACCCACTTCTTCGAGACGCTGGTGCGCATCCATCGTGCCGGAGAGGGCGCGCCTTACACCGGCCTCAAGCCCGCCGGTCTCGACCTCGGTCCGGCGGTGCCGGCGGCGGACAAGGCCCTCGAGGACGGCGCGATCGAGCCGGTCATCAACCTCCTCACGGACGCAGTCCGCGAGGGCGTGCGGCGCCACTTCCACGCCGCGTATCACCACCGGAAGTTCGACGTGAACGACGTGCGCGCAGGTCGCGCGTACGTCGACGCGTACGTGCCGTACGTGCACTACGTCGAGGGGCTCTGGGATGCGGCGACCGGCGCGGTCGGCCATCACGCCGAGCACGGCGCGCACCACGCGGTGCACGCGGCGCACGCGCACTGACCCAGCCGGCTGAAGGGGTGTCGTTTGGGGCCGGCAGCGGCCCCAAACGGGCGCGCTGCGCCGGCGCCGGCCCTCGGGCAGACGTCCGGCTTGACCGCCCTCAAATTTGGTCCGCCCGGCACGGGGTCAAATCTGGCTGTGCCGCCCCGGTACACTCCCGACCGATGCCCAAACTGACCCTGCGGTGGAAGTACGCGCTGTCGATCGCAGCGGGCGTCGCGGCGCTCGCCGTCGCAGCTGCCGCATTACTCCTGCGCGCGGCGCCGGTCGAGACGCAGACCGCCGCCGAGGGCGTCGTCGCGGTGCGCGTCGCCGGCCCCGGGACCGTCGAAGCGCGCATCCCGGTCACCCTGAGCGCCCGCGTCACCGCGACGGTGGCGAAGCTCCACGCCGACCAGGGCGACGCGGTGAAGCGCGGGCAGCTCCTGGCGACGCTCGACGACCGCGAGCTGGACGCGAAGCGGGCCACCGCCGCGACCGCGCAGGAAACGATAGCGCGCAACGTCGCGGCGGCGAAGGCAGCGGTCGCGAAGGCCGAGGCGGAGCTCGATCTTGCGCGCACCAAGTTCAAGCGCGACCAGGACCTCGTGCGTTCGGCTTACATCTCGCAGTCGGCGATGGACACCTCGGCCGCGGCGCTGCGCTCCGCGGAGGCGAACCTCGACAGCGCCAAAGCGGCGCTCGCCGCGCGCGAATCGGAGGTGCGCGGCGTCGCGCACGAGGCGCGCTACGCCGACACGGTCCTGTCGCACACCCGCATCACCGCGCCCATGGACGGCATCGTGGTCGAGCGCCTCGCCGAGGTCGGGGTCACGGTCGTCGCGGGAACGCCGCTGTTCCGCCTCGTCGATCCGGCGACGGTGTGGGTCACGGTGCGCGTCGACGAGTCGGTCGTCGGGCGGGTGAGCGTCGGCCAGAGCGCCCAGATCCGGCTGCGGACGGGCGAGACGCTCCCGGGCCGGGTCGCGCGCATCGCGCGGCAGTCGGATGCGGCGACGCGCGAGCTGGAGGTGAACGTGGCGTTCGAGTCGCCGCCGGCGCGCTTCGTGATCGACCAGGAGGCGGCGGTCACCGTGCACGCCGGCGAGGAGCGGGGCATCGTCGTCCCGGTGTCGGCGCTGCTGGAGAACGGCGGCAAGTCCGGGGTGCTCGTGGTCGCCGACGGGCGCGCAAAGTTCCGGCCGGTCGAGACCGGCGCGGCGGACGGCGGCCGCGTGATCGCGCGCAAAGGCGTTGCGGCCGGCGACGTGCTCGTCGCCAAGCCGGCGGGCGTCAAGCCCGGCGCGCGCGTGCAGCCCGCCGCCAAACCCGGCTGAGCGCCGGCGCAACCGATGGACCTCGCGGTCAAGGACATCCGGCGCCATCTCGGCAAGTTCGTCGCCACGATCTTCGGCGTCGGGCTGCTTCTCACGATCGTCCTGGTCATGAACGGCATCTACCAGGGCAACATCGCCGATGGCGTGTGGCTGATCGACAACACCGACGCCGACCTCTGGGTGGTCGAGCGCGGGCGCGGCGGGCCATTCAACGAGTCCTCGCGCATCCCGGCCGACGCGTACAAGAGCGTCGCGGCCACGCCCGGCGTGGCGCGCGCGAGTCCCTTCATCACGTACGCGGCGCAGCGCGAGATCGGCGGCGCGAGCCAGCAGTTCACCATCATCGGCTACGACGTGTTCGAGCGGACTCGGCGGGACCGGGCCGGATCGTCGCCGGCCGCACGATTCGCGCCGCGCACTACGAGATGGTCGCCGACGCCAAGCTCGGGCTCGCGCTCGGCGACACGGTGCGCCTCGCCACGCACGACTACACGGTGGTCGGGATCACCCGGGCGGCGGTGGACTCGGGCGGCAATCCGCTCGTCTACCTCTCGCTCCCGGACGCGCAGGCGGTGCAGTACCAGCAGGACAACCGCGCGCTGGAGGCCGCGCGCGCCGCGAACCTCAAGCGCCTCGAACGCGCCGGCTACACGGCCGGAGCAGGCGGCGAAGCTCCTGCCCCTGCTCGCGGCGTCGACCGACACGATCAACGCGGTGCTCGTGAAGCTCGCCCCCGGCGCCGACCGCGAGCGGGTGCGCGCGACGATCCGCGACTGGCTCCACTTCAACGTCTACACGATCGCCGAGGAGCGCGAGCTGATGCTCGAGGGGCGGCTGCGCCGGATGTCGGCGGTGCTCGGGCTGTTCCGCGTCGCTGCTGGTCGTGGTGTCGATCGTGATCATCGCGCTCATCGTCTACGTGCTGACGATCGAGAAGATCCGCTCGATCGCGACGCTCAAGCTGATCGGCGCCCCGAACCGCGTGATCGTGCGCCTGATCATGGAGCAGTCGCTCGCGCTCACGCTCGTGAGCTTCGTCGTCGCGTTCGCGCTGTCGCGCATGGTCGAGCCGCGCTTTCCCCGCACGCTCGTCTTCCTGCCCGAGGAGACCGCGGCCACCTTCCTCGTCATGCTCGCCGGCGGCGTCGTGGCGAGCCTGATGGCGATCTGGCACGCGCTGCGCACGCCGCCGCAGCTCGCGCTCGGAGGCTGACGGTGGCGGTGCTCGAGGTGGAGCGCGTCTCCAAGACCTTCGGCAGCGGCGAGCTGGCGGTGCAGGCCCTCAAGGAGACGTCGTTCGCGGTCGAGTCGGGCGAGCTCGCCGCGCTCCTCGGGCCGAGCGGCTCGGGCAAGAGCACGCTGCTCCTGTCGATCAGCCTGATCCTGGAGCCGAGCACCGGCCGGATCGTCATGAACGGGCGCGAGGTCTACAACGGCGGCTGGACCGGCATCGACGTGCGGCGCTTCCGGCGCGAGAACATCGGCTTCATCTTCCAGCAGCACAACCTGATCCCGTTCCTCACCGCGCGCGAGAACGTCGCGCTGGTGATGCAGCTGAACGGGGTCGGCCGGCGCGAGGCGGCGCGGCGCGCGCTGGAGCTGCTCGACTACCTCGAGATCGGGCACCGCGCCGAATCGCTGCCCGCCAACCTCTCGGGCGGCGAGCAGCAGCGGGTGGCGATCGGGCGGGCGCTGGCGAACCAGCCGCCGCTCATCCTCGCCGACGAGCCGACCGCCGCGCTCGACACCGACCGCGGCACGAAGGTCATGGGGCTGCTGCGCAAGATCGCGCGCGAGCGCGGCTCGGCGGTGATCACCGTGACGCACGACCGGCGCATGATCGAAGGCTTCGACACCGTGTACTACCTCGACGACGGGCGGCTGTCGCGCACGCCGCAGGGCGCGGGCCACTAGGCGGTGGACGCGGGGCAGGTGAATCCGGGGAGGAGCCGACTGGATCGGAGCGGACTCGCCCCGGCCGCGTGGGGGCGCGGCCTCGCGGTGCGTGGCGGCCGGCGGATCTCGGCGCAGGGTCGGCCTCAAGGACGGCGGCGATGCGGCACTGCGGATCAGAGAGCGGCCGAACCAGGCCGAGGCTATGGCGTCTCGTACCTCGAGCGGAGCGCGCCGCGATCGCCTTCAGCGTCAGATCGCGAAGGACGAAACCGCGCCGCGCGATGAGCGCCCGCGACGACCTCATGGTGGCGGGCGATGCCGCTCCGTTCAAGGACGAGCTGCCCAAGGCGTCTGCAGCAGCGACGTGTTCGGCGTGAGCACGAAGGCGTGTGGACCAGACGTCAACAGGCCACAAAGCGGGGAAGAAGCCCGACGTCGTGTTCCGGCGGCTGTACGCGCACACGTTTTCGCACACGATCCGGCGCGAGGCGCGCTCGTGCGAGTCCTGCCACGCGGATCCGGTCGCGCTCGGCTACGGGCGAGGGTCGCTGCGGTTCGACAAGGCGACCGGCCGATGGCGGTTCACGCCGAAGGAAGGACGTTCGCCGCACGACGGGCTGCCCGCGGACGCGTGGATCGGGTTCCTGAAGCCGCGCGACGGGATGGTCTCGACGCGCGACGACGTGCGGCCGTTCGCGGTCGAGGAGCAGCGGCGGATCCTGCGCGTCGGCGCGTGCCTTGCGTGTCACGCGGGGACGTCGGCGGTGATGCAGCAGGCGATTGCCGACTTCGACGGGGGCTCGGGCTAGGCGCAGCCGCCGCTGCGTGCTGCCTGCGTGGCGGTAGCGGGCGGCCGCGCGAGCGGGTGCTAGGATACGGCCACGATCATCGGGTAGCTGGCCGCGTGTTCTATTTCGAGCAGTTGCCAGCGTGAGCGACGGACACCCGGAGCACGACTACTACTATGACCTGACCATCGACGAGATCCGCCGGGGATTGGCGCTCACGCCGCTGGAACGGCTGCAGCGCCTCGACGAGCTGCGTCGGTTCGTGATCATGCTGCGCGAGGCGCCGACGGTGCATCGGCAGGCCGCAGAGCCCGCCCCGGATCCGTACCGCCGACAAGCCTTCCGATGGCTAAGTCGGCACCACCGCCGGCTTCTGCGCCGTGAACGCGTCGGAGAAGCAGAACTCCTCGCCGAGCCCCTGCGCGACGAACGCGGGCTTCGCCGCCTCGACCATCTTCACCGAGCCGCACGCGTAGATCGCGAACCCGGAGAGGTCCGGGAAGTCGGCGAGGATCGCCTCGTGGACGAACCCGGTGCGGCCGGTCCACTCGTCCTCGGGCCCCGCCTCCGAGAGCACCGGCACGAACTTGAAGTTCGGGTGCTCCTGCTGCCAGCGCTCGGGCAGCTCCGCGAAGTACAGGTCGCGCCGCTTGCGCACGCCCCAGTAGAAGTGGAGCGGGCGCGTGATGCCCATGCGGAACGCCTGCTCGAGCAGGCTCTTCACCGGCGCGAAGCCGGTCGCCCCGGCGACGAAGATCAGCGGCCGCTCGCTCGGCTCGTGCAGGATGAACGCGCCGATCGGGCCCTCGAAGCGCACCAGGTCGCCGATCTTGGTGTGCTCGAAGAGCAGCGTGGTGAACTTGCCGCCGGGCATGCGGCGCACGTGCAGCTCGACGAGGTCGGTCTCGCCGGAGGGCATGGTGAACGAGTAGGCCCGGCGGTCGCCGTCGGGCAGGATGACGTTGATGTACTGCCCGGCCTCGTAGGCGATGCGCTTCCCGCCGACGAGCCGCAGCGCGACGAGCATCACGTCGTGCGCGATCCGGTCGAGGCGCTCGATGCGCGCGGCGTACACGCCGAACGGCTGCTCGCGGACCGCCGCGCCTTCCTCGTACTCGACCTCGACGTCCGAGAGCGCGGTCGCGCAGCACAGCAGGAGCTTGCTCTGGGCGAGCTCGGCCTTCGAGAGCGCGCTCTCCAGGTAGTCGCCACGGTTTGCCTCGCCCGCGAGCAGCGTCGCCTTGCACACGCCGCAGCCGCCCGAGCGGCACTCGAACGGCAGCGGCACGCCCGCGCGCAGGCCCGCGTCGAGCAGCGACTCGCCGGGGCGCACGGTCACCGTCCGGTTGCCGGGGTGGACCGTGAGCGCCATCGTCGTCTTGCCGGCCCGCTTCGGCGGCAGCCACGGCGCGAGCAGGAACAGCAGCGTCATGCCGCCGACCAGCGCCCACACCGCCATCGGCGACCAGCTGTAGACGAGCGGGATACACCGCCAGGTAGAACCAGTCGAACTCGAGCGACTGCGGGTAGGCGCCGAGGTCGGCCTTGCCCTGGCTGAGGGCCGGCTTGAGGAGCGACAGGACCACCAGCATGACGGTGCTCGCGATCATGATCGAGCGCGGCGGCAGGGTCTTCGCGCGCGGGACGCGCTGGGTGTGCACCCACAGCACCGCGAGCACCGCGAGCGGGATGCCGATGTGCAGGAACTGGAGCAGCGTGAAGAAGCGGTCGGTGATCGCCTCCGGAAACACGAAGTTGCGCACCAGCACGCCGCGGAACGGCGGCAGGGCGTCGAACCACTCCGCGGTCGCGGTGAGCACGAACTGCGCGAGCCGGTCCCACGGCAGCATGTAGCCGTTCACGCCGGAGGCGTAGACGAGCCACATCACCAGCACGCCGGTGATCCACGAGAAGGCGCGGAAGCTGCGGTAGTGGTCGAAGAAGAAGTGCCGCGCGAGGTGCAGCAGCATCGTGAGGATCATCGCGTCGGAGGCGTAGCGATGGATGCTGCGCATGACCCCGCCGGCCCACCACTGGTTGTGCGTCAGCGCCTCCACCGACTCGAACGTGTCGTCGATGCCGGTGTCGTAGAAGGCGTAGACGTAGAACCCGCTCGCCACCACCAGCCAGAACATCCAGTAGCTGATCGCGCCGAGGTGGTGGAACGGGTTGTGGCGCTCGCCGAAGACGCGGTTCGCCTGCGCCTCGACCGCGAGAAAGGCTGTCCTGCCGAGAGACTGGATCGCTGTCAGCATCTTCCGAACATATCCGGGGCGCGGGCGGTGCGCCTTTGATTCACATTAGGGAAACGGGGTCACGGCCGGCACGGCAAAGCACCGCGACCACGGCTGGAGAACAGGAACTCCCTGTGCCCCTTGCGGCTATGCCTTTCTGAGCGCGTGAGCGCAGTAGAGCGCCGCGCCGAAGACCAGCACCGCGACGAACTGGTGCGCCGCGCCGAGCGCGACCGGAACCGCGGCGAGCAGGGTCCACACGCCGAGGGCGAACTGGACGAGGAACGCGAGGGCGAGCAGGTTGGCCGCGGTACGCGCGCGCGGCCCGGCGTCGAGCCACGACACGCGCGCCCACAGCCAGGCGACCAGCGCGAGCAGCAGCCAGGCCCCCATGCGATGGTCGAGCTGCACGGTCGCCATGTTGTAGAAGAAGTTCTTCCACCACGGGTCGATCATGAAGGTCTCGGGCGGCACGAGGTGGCCGTCCATGAGCGGGAAGGTGTTGTAGGCCTTGCCCGCGCGGATGCCCGCGACCAGCCCGCCGAGCAGCACCTGGGCGAACACGAGCGCGGCGACCCAGCCCGCGAGCCGCGACGGGGCCTCGGCCGGTGCGCTGCGCCGCGGGTGGAGCAGCCCCAGCGCGATCCACAGCATCGCGCCGAAGATCAGGAACGCCAGCCCGAGGTGCGCGGTGAGCCGGAACTGGGAGACGCGGGGATCGTCGACCAGGCCCGACTTGACCATGTACCAGCCCATCGCCCCCTGCAGAGCGCCGAGCACGAACACCCCGAGGAGCCGCCAGGCGAGGGGCCGGTCCAGCCGCCCGCGGACCCAGAACCAGGCGAGCGGCACGAAGAACGCGAGCCCGATGAACCGGCCGAGGAGCCGGTGCGCGTACTCCCACCAGAAGATGCCCTTGAACGCGGCGAGCGACATGCCGGCGTTGACCAGCCGGTACTCGGGCGTCTGCTGGTATTTCTCGAAGACGACCTGCCAGTCGCCCTCGCTCAGCGGGGGGAGCGTGCCGACGAGCGGCTGCCACTCCACGATGGACAGCCCGGAGTGCGTGAGGCGCGTCACCCCGCCGACCAGCACCATGATCGCGACGAGCCCCGCGCAGGCGAGCAGCCAGACGGCCACGGCGCGGCGCGCGGCGTGCGGGCGCCGCGGCCGACACCGGAACGTGCGCCGCACCATGCGCATAGGAAAGCGCTTCGGCCATGCCTGTCTCGCTCTCGACCTGCGCCGGATTCTGGGTGCGGGGACCGCCGATTCCTTTAAGACGCATCAAATTCTTTTCCTGCCTCGATTCGTACTCTGGCCTGCGTCAAATTTTATCTCCGCTTTCCTGCGAGGAGGAACGACGATGGCCAATCCGACCCCGAACGCGACCGAAGAGCGCATCCCGGCGATGCAGCACCTGCTCGAGAACCCGTTCCTGCTGCTGTTCATCGGCATCGCGATGCCCACGGTGCTCTACATCGTCTGGGGCGTGATGGAGATGGTCGCCATCCCCATCGCCAGGTAATCCGGGGCCGGAGACCGACATGAGCGCGATTCAACCTCCTGCACAGCGGATCTGGTGGAAGCAGCCGCTCGACAAGGTCGAGCTGGTCTGGATCCTCATCGCCTTCACCTGGTGCCTGGTGATGTTCTTCATGATGCCGTACTGGCACATCTTCGGTAAGCAGAACCTCGCCACCGAGACCTACCGCACCACGCCCGACATGTTCGCGAAGAAGGCGCAGGCCGTGGTCGACAAGTACACGGTGCGCACCGAGACCGACGAGAAGATCCCGGTGGTGCGGCCGCCCGCGGGCGGCGACGTGTACCTGATCGCGCGCCTGTGGGCCTGGTGGCCGATCCTCGAGCTCGAGAAGGACAAGAGCTACCGGCTGCACCTCACCGCGATGGACTACCAGCACGGCTTCTCGCTGCAGCCGGAGAACATCAACGTGCAGGTCCTGCCCGGCTACGAGCACGTGCTGACGGTGACGCCGAACCGGTCCGGGACCTACGCGATCGTCTGCAACGAGTTCTGCGGCATCGGCCACCACAAGATGGTGAGCAAGCTCTACGTGGTCGACAAGTAAAAGGGGAGACGTGGCCATGGCCGTTTCTGCAGATCTGTTCCGCACCTGCCCGCGCACCGGGCTCCAGTACCACAAGCCGTCCGAGATGCTGATGAAGGCCAACGCGGTCGCCGCGGTGGTGATGCTCCTCATCGGCGGCGTGCTCGCGATCATCATGGTGCTCACCCGCTGGCAGGCGGTGCACCTGGTCGGCGCCGAGGACTTCTACATGTACCTCACGGCGCACGGGCTGGCGATGCTCGCGTACTGGATCATCTTCTTCGAGATCGCGGTCCTGTACTTCTGCTCCTCCACGCTCCTCAAGTCGCGGCTGGCGACGCCGCGGATCGCCTGGGCGGCGTTCGCCCTGATGGTCCTCGGCTCGGTGATGAACCTCGTGGCGGTGTTCAAGGGCGACTCGACGGTGATGTTCACCTCGTACGTGCCGCTGCCCGCCAACCCGATGTTCTATCTCGGGCTGATCCTGTTCGCGGTCGGGGCGCTCATCGGGTGCTTCGTCTTCCTCGGCACGCTCGTCATCGCCAAGGCGGAGAACACCTACGAGGGCTCGATCCCGCTGGTGACCTTCGGCGCGCTCACCGCCGCGATCATCGCGATCTTCACCATCGCCTCGGGCGCGATCATCCTGATCCCGACCTTCCTCTGGTCGGTGGGCTACATCAAGTCGATCGACCCGCTGATGTACCGCACCATCTGGTGGGGCTTCGGCCACTCGTCGCAGCAGATCAACGTCGCCGCCCACGTCTCGGTCTGGTACGCGATCGCGGCGATCGTGTTCGGCGCCAAGCCGATGAGCGAGCGGGTGAGCCGCACGGCGTTCTTCCTGTACATCCTGTTCCTGCAGCTCGCCTCCGCGCACCACCTCCTGTCCGACCCGGGCCTCGGCGCCGAGTGGAAGGTGTTCAACACCTCGTACGCGATGTACCTCGCGGTGCTCGCGTCGATGATCCACGGCCTCACCGTGCCGGGCGCGATCGAGGTGGCGCAGCGCCAGAAGGGCTTCACCAAGGGCCTGTTCGAGTGGATCCGCAAGGCGCCGTGGGGCAACCCGGTGTTCTCGGGCATGATGATCTCGCTGCTCGGGTTCGGCTTCCTCGGCGGCATCTCGGGCGTGATGATGGGGACCGAGCAGCTCAACATGCTCATCCACAACACGATCTACGTCCCGGGCCACTTCCACGCGACGGTGGTGATCGGCACGACGCTCGCGTTCATGGCGATCACCTACTTCCTGCTGCCGACGCTGTTCAAGCGCGAGATGATCCTGCCGGGGCTGGCGAAGTGGCAGCCGTACCTGTTCGGCCTGAGCATGGCGGTGTTCACGCTGGCCATGATGGGCGCGGGCACGCTCGGCGTCCCGCGGCGGCACTGGGACATCACCTTCGCCGGCGCGTCGCTGCCCTACGAGTTCCCGGGCGCGGCGTGGCTGATGCTCGGCATCGTGGGCGTCTCCGGCCTGGTGGCGATCGTCGGCGGCATCGCCTACGTCCTGATCGTGGTCGGCTCGATCCTGTTCGGCAAGCCGGTCGACGCGGGCGCGTACAGCGCCACCCGCGGCGTCCTCAGGATGCCGGTGGAGGGGGCGCTGACCGGTCACGGCCACGCGGGCTTCGCGGCGCCGGGAACGTTCGTGGTGGCGCTGGTGTTCCTCGGCGCGTTCGTCCTCTACTACTTCGTGAACTGGAAGTACCTGTCGACGGTGTGGGGCCTGAGCTGATCCGCCGGAGCCCGCAACGATGAACGCGGAACACGGAGCGTTGCACCTGCCCTCTCCCCGCGCGGGAGAGGAGCGGGGGAGAGGACACCGCATGTCGAGCGCGCTCAAGCTCGTCTTCAATCTCTTCAAGCTGCGCATCGGCGTCGTCATCGCGCTGACCGCGGTGGCGGGATTCGCCGTGCAGCCGGGCGCCGGCCCGGACGCCTGGCGGCTCGCGGTGCTGTTCCTCGCCGTGCTGGTCTCCTCGGCGGCCGCGGGCGCGTTCAACCAGTACTGGGAGCACGACCTCGACCGGGCCATGCGCCGCACGCGCACCCGGCCGTTCGTCACCGGCAAGCTCGCGCGGAGTCCCCTGTGGGTGCTGCTGATCGCCGCGCTCGCGGCGGGCGCCACCGCCGCGGCGTGGGCGACCACCAACGGCTGGGCGGCGGTGTACACGCTCGGCGGCGCGGTCGTCTATGCGATCGTCTACACCGTGTGGCTCAAGCGCCGCACGTCGTGGAACATCGTCATCGGCGGTCTCGCGGGCAGCTTCGCGGTGCTCGCCGGCGCGGCGGCGGTCACGCCGGGCCTGTCGCCCGAGGCGATCCTCCTGGCGGTGATCCTGTTCCTGTGGACGCCGCCGCACTTCTGGAGCCTCGCGATCGCGTTCCAGGACGACTACCGCGCCGCCGGCGTCCCGATGCTGCCGGTGGTCAAGGGCGATGCCTACGCCGCGCGCGCGATCCTGGCGCACGCGGTGCTGCTGGTGGCGCTGTCGTGGGGGCTGGCCGCGTTCCGGCCGGGGTGGATCTACCTCGCCTTCGCCGTGGTCGGCGGGGTGCTGTTCGTGCGCGAGGCGCTGCGGCTCGTCGCCGCGCCGTCGCGGCAGACGGCGATGCGGTGCTTCCACTCGTCCCTCGCGCAGCTGTCGCTGCTGCTCGTGGGCGCGATGGTCGACGCAGCGGTGCTCTAGCGGCAGTTCCCGCCGGACGCTTGGCCGTAAAGACCGATTGGCCGTGAAAGTCCTGCGCGCCCTTTGCCTCCTTGCGGTGATCGCCGCGCCGGCGCGGCGCAGGCGCAGCAACCCGACGCCGAAAAGGCCTACCGCGCCAGCCAGGCCGCGATCGGCCGGGCGCTGCCCGACTTCACGCTCCAGGACCGGCTCAACCGGCCGGTGAAGCTCTCCGACTACCGCGGCAAGCCGCTGGTGGTGAGCTTCGTCTACACCGGCTGCTTCCAGGCCTGCCCGGTGGCCACGCAGTACCTCGCGAAGGCGGTGAAGCAGGCCCGCGACGCGCTCGGGACCGACGCCTTCCAGGTCGTCAGCATCGGCTTCAACCAGCCGTTCGACACGCCGGACGCGATGGGCGCGTTCGCGCGCCAGAACCGCGTCGCCGATCCGCGCTGGGAGTTCCTGAGCCCCGACCCGAAGGACGTCGCGGCGCTCGTGCGCGCGTTCGGCTTCAGCTTCGAGGCCACCCCGAAGGGCTTCGATCACATCACCCAGGCCACCATCGTCGATGCGGACGGCGTCGTCTACCGCCAGGTCTATGGCGACAGCTTCGAGATGCCGCTGTTCGTCGGCCCGCTCAAGGAGCTGCGCTCCGGCCAGGCCTCGCAGGCCGCCACGCTCGAGAACGTGTGGGAGAAGGTCAAGCTCTACTGCACCGTGTACGACCCGGGCAGCGGGGGGTACCGGCTGAACTATTCGCTGTTCTTCGAGCTCTTCGCCGGGCTGACCACCTTCGCCGGCATCGGCTGGTTCCTCTACAAGTCGCGCCGTCAGGCGATCTGACGGACTATCCCCGTTTGAGCCAAATCAAGGCTCCCCGGGGGGCCGGTAACGATCATGGGGTCGGGGCCGCCCGGCGCGTCCCCCGTACTTCATGGAGGCATGCATCCCGATTCACAGTGCGCGCGGCGCCCCGGCGGCGCCCGGAACCGCCGCGCGCAACCCGGCCGCCCGCGCCCTGCGCGCCGCCGAGCGCGCATTCGACCATCCGTTCGGCGCCGCCGCGAATCCGCTGCGGCAGCTCGGGGCGCTCGCGTTCTGGTTCTTCTGGATCGTCGCGGTCAGCGGCGTCTACCTGTACATCTTCTTCGACACCAGCGTCTCGGGCGCGTATTCCTCGGTCGAGTCGCTGACCCGCGACCAGTGGTACGCGGGCGGGGTGATGCGGAGCCTCCATCGCTACGCCTCCGACGCGTTCCTGCTGGTCACCGTCCTCCACCTCGTGCGCGAGCTCGTCTACGGCCGCTTCAACGGCTTTCGCTGGTTCTCGTGGGTGAGCGGCGTGCCGACGCTCCTCTTCATGCTCATCTCGGGAATCGTCGGCTACTGGCTGGTGTGGGACGCGGTCGCGCAGTTCGTCGGCGTCGGCGTCACCGAGTGGGTCGGCTGGCTGCCGGGGTTCGGGCCGGGGCTGGTCCGCAACTTCATCGCCGCGGAGGCGATGACCGACCGCTTCTTCTCGCTGCTCGTGTTCATCCATCTCGGCGTGCCGCTGTTCCTGCTCGCGGCGATGTGGATCCACATCCAGCGCATCTCGCGAGCGCGGACCCAGCCCGCGACGGCGCTCGCCTGGGGCAGCCTCGCGATGCTCGTCGTGCTGGCGCTCGCGCGGCCCGCCCTGTCGGCCGCGCCGGCCGACCTCGCGCGGGTGCCCGCGGCGCTCGAGCTCGACTGGTTCTACCTCTTCCCGCTGCCGGCGATGTACGCCTCGTCGGCGGGCGCGGTGTGGCTCGCCCTGGGGGCGGCGACCGTGCTGCTGCTCGCGCTGCCGTGGCTCGTGCGCGCGCGGCGCGTGCCGGTGGCGCAGGTGAGTCCCGCCAACTGCAACGGCTGCGCGCGCTGCTTCGCGGACTGCCCGTACGCGGCGGTCGTGATGCGCGAGCATCCGGACGGCAAGCCGGGCAAGCGGATGGCCGTCGTGCTCGATGACCTCTGCGCGAGCTGCGGCATCTGCGCCGGCGCATGCCCGTCGTCGACGCCGTTCCGCTCCGGCGAGGCGCTCGTCACCGGGATCGACATGCCGCAGCTCCCGGTGGACGCGATGCGCGCGCGCCTCGAGCGCGCGCTCGCCGACGGCAAGACGCTGGTGGTCTTCGGCTGCGATTCCGGCGCGCCGGTGACGCAGTTCGGCGCACCCGACGTGGCCGCGTGGAGCGTCCCGTGCATCGCCCAGGTGCCGCCGTCGTTCGTCGACTACGCGCTGCGCACCGGGGCGCGCGGCGTGCTCGTCGCGCGCTGCCCCGAGCACGACTGCGAGTTCCGCGAGGGCAGCCGCTGGGCGGCGGAGCGCCTGGCCGGCACGCGCGAGCCGCACCTGCGGCCGAGCGTGCCGCGGGAGCGGGTGCGGATCGTCGCGGCGGCGGCGGAGGACGCCGACGCGCTCGGGCGCGCGCTGGCAGACTTCCGGGCCGAGCTCGCGCGGCTCGGCGAGCTGCCGCGGCGCAGCCGCGTCAAGCGGATCAATGAAGCCCAGGTGAGCCGATGAACCCAGCACTGAAGTACGGCCTGCAGGCCCTCGCCTACGCCGCGTTCGCCGTGGTGATCGGCACCTTCGCGACCTTTCCGCGCTACCAGCACCTGCAGCCCGACGAGGCCCTGCTGCGGCTCTCGTTCAAGCATCCCGGCAAGCCGGTGGGCGACTGCCGCGAGCGCTCGGCCGAGGAGCTCGCCAAGCTCCCGCCGCAGCTGCGCAACAAGACGGAGTGCCCGCGCGAGCGCTCGCCGGTGCGCGCGGTGGTGGAGCTCGACGGCCAGCCGCTGTACGACGCGACCTTCCCGGCCGCGGGCCTGAAGCGCGACGGCGCCGCGAGCGGCTACCGCCGGCTCGCGATCCCCGCCGGCCGGCACACGCTCAAGATCGCGTTCAACGACGACGTGCGGGCGAAGGGCTTCACCTACGAGCACGCGGCGACCGTGGACCTCAAGCCCGGCCAGGTGGTGCTGATCGATCTCGTCGCCGAGCGCGGGGGGGTGGTGATCCGATGAGGCCGGCCGCGGCCGTTCGCCTGCCCCGCGGCGGCGCGGGGATGCTGGCGCGCGCCCTCGACGCCGCGCGCGCCGACTACGCGCTGCCGGTCCCGGCGGATGCGACGCGCCGCGCGATCGCGCTCGGCTGGCTCGGCCTCGCGCTCGCGGCGATCATCGCCTCGGGCGTGTTCTCGGTGCTGCTGGTGGCCGCGCGCACGCCGTTCCTCGCGCCGCTGTTCCCGATCGCCGACTTCTTCCACGTCGCGCTGGTGGTGCACGTGGATCTCTCGGTGCTGGTGTGGTTCGTGGCGTGCGCCGGCCTCGTCTGGACCCTCAACGGCGCGGAGCGCTTCGCCGGCCTCGGCTGGTTCGCGCTCGCGCTCGCCGCGGTCGGCACCGTGCTGATGTGCGTCGCGCCGTTCGTCGGGCGCGGCGGCCCGATCATGGCCAACTACATTCCGGTGCTCGACGACCCGGTGTTCCTCGCCGGGCTGAGCGTGTTCGGCATCGGCTTCGGCGCGCTGACCCTGCGCGCGATGGCGGCGCCCGGCCGGGTGAGCTTCGCGCTCGAAGGCGCCGACGCGCAGCGCTTCGGCCTGAACGCCGCCGCGGTCTCCGGCGCGGTCGCGCTGCGGCGCCTTCGTGTGGTCCTGGCTCGCGGTGCCGGCCGACCTCGCGGCGAAGCCGTACTACGAGCTCCTGTGGTGGGGCGGCGGCCACGTGCTCCAGTTCACCTGGACGCTGCTCATGCTGGTGGCGTGGCTCTGGCTCGCGACGCTGTGCGGCGCGCGCGTGCCGCTCGGGCCGCGCGTGGCGACGCTCGTCTTCGCGATCGGGCTCGCGTCGGTCTTCGCCACCCCGGTGATCTACCTCGCGTGGGACGTGGCGTCGAGCCAGCACCGGCAGCTCCTGACCTGGCTCATGCGCTTCGGCGGCGGGCTCGCCATCCTGCCGGTGGCGATCGCGCTGGTGATCGGACTCGCGCGCGCGCAGCCGCCGCGCGAGCCGGCGGCTGCGGCGGCCGCGCGGCCGCTGCGCGCCGCGCTCGTCGCCTCGATGACGCTGTTCGCCGTCGGCGGCGCGATCGGGTTCCTGATCCAGGGCAGCGACGTGCGCATCCCGGCGCACTATCACGGCTCGATCGTCGGAGTCACGCTCGCGCTGATGGGGCTCGCCTACGCGCTCGCGCCGCGCCTCGGGCTGGGCACGCCGTCGGGGCGGCTCGCGACGCTGCAGCCGATCCTCTACGGCGGCGGGCAGCTCCTGCACATCGTCGGGCTCGTGTGGTCGGGCGGCTACGGCGTGCAGCGCAAGGTGGCGGGCGCGTCGCAGGTGCTGCGCTCCACGCAGGAAGTCGTCGGGATGGGCGTGATGGGCCTCGGCGGGCTGATCGCGATCGTCGGCGGCATCCTCTTCGTCGTGGTCATGCTCCAGGCCGTGCACCGGAGGCCGCGGTGAGCGCGACCGTCGCGTCCGGCGCGGCCGCCGGCAACCGCCTGCGCGGCGCGGCGTGGCTGACGTTCGCGCTGCTGGTGGTCGTGACGCTGGCGAGCGCGTTTCTGCGCCTGGCGGAGCCGGCCGGCGTGGGCGGGCTGGCGATCGACGTCGCGCGAGGGGCGCATCGCGTCTCCGCGACCGTGGCGCTCGTCCTCGCGATCGGAGTGGCGATCTTCGGCTGGGAGCGCTTGCGCCCGATCGGCGCGTCGCGCGGGGTCGCGGTTGCGCTGGTCGTGCTCGGCGTCGCACTCTCGTTCCTCGGGCGGTTCACGCCCTCGACGCATCCGTTCGTCGCGCTCGGGAACCCGCTCGGCGGGCTCGCGATGGTCGCGCTCGCGTGGTGGCTCTATCTTGCGGCGGGGACCTTCGAGGCCCGAGGGCAGAGCAGCCTCGCGATGGGCTGGGCGCTCGTCATCGGCGCGTTCGCGGCCGTCGCAGCGATCGTCGTGTGGGCGCCGTCGCTCGTGGTCGGTCTAGTCGTGCAGATTGCCGCGACCGTCGCGCTCGCGCTGGGCGTCAGCATGATCTTCCGGGGCGCGGCGCGATGACGATCGTCGTCGACGCGCGCGACCTCGAGCCGCCCGAGCCGTTCGAGCGCGTGATGGAGGCGCTCTGCGAGCTCAAGCCGGGCGACGACGTGCTGCTGATCCTGACGCGCGAGCCGTTCCCGCTCTACCGGGTGCTCGAGCGCAATGGCTACGCCTGGAAGGCGACCGACTTCGACGACGGCCGGTTCGAGATCCGGATCTGGGACAAGGCGAAGCCGCCCGCGGGCGGCTGATGACGGACGATGCCGCCCGCGCGCGGCCCGGCTACGTCGAATGCCCCCGCAGCCGCTCCACGTCCACGATGTGGACGGTGCGGCCCTGCACCTTGATGAGTCCCGCGGAAGTGAGATCGTGCAGGATGCGCGAGAAGTGCTCCTGCGTGAGGTTGAGGCGTGACGCGACGACGCCCTTGGTCGTGGGCAGCGTGACGTCGCAGGCGCCCTTGTCCGGCACGCCTTCCGCGCCGGTCGAGAGCAGGTAGCCGATCACGCGCTCGGTGCCGGAGCGCATCGAGTAGGCCTCCAGGTCGCCGACGAGCTGGTGCAGGCGGCGCGACAGGCCCGCGATCATGCGCGCGGCGAAGTCGGGGTCGCTCTTGATCTCGTCGAACACCACTTCGCGCTCGACGTAGAGCAGCAGCGAGTCGGCCAGCGCCTGCGCGGTGACGACGTGCGGGCGGCGCATGAACATGACCGCCTCGCCGAAGCTCTGGCCCGGGCCGAGGATCTCGACCACCTTCTCGTCGCCGCCGGCCGAGACGAACGCGAGCTTCACCTGGCCGTAGACGATCGCGTGGAAGCCGCTCACCGGGTCGCCGCGGTGGAACAGGATGTCGCCGCGCGCGGCGCGGACCTGGCGGGTGTGGTTCGCCATGCGGTCGAGCTGCTCCGGCGCCAGCTCCCGGAACAGCGGGAGATTGGCGAGGAAGGCGCGCGGGGAAAGGGTCGTGGCCAAGGGGCGTTCGGGGCGCTCGCTATTTGCGGCCGACAGGATACTCGGCGTTGCGCCGGGCCGCCATCGCCCGGCCGAGGCGCTCGAGCGCGGCCGCGTCCAGGTGCGCGCGGGCGAACGGGAACAGGTCGTTCTCCTCGAGCTCGACGTGCTGCGCGCACAGCGCGTGCAGCCGGTCCACCAGCGCCTGGTCGATCGCCCCCAGCCGGCCGTCCACGACGGCCGCGAGCTGCGGCCGCAGGGCGTCGTAGGCGGCGTGCATTTCGCGATGCTGCGCGACCAGGCCGGCGATCAGGATCTCGACCCGTGCCTGCTCCGCGGCCGGGGTCGCCGCGCGCAGCATCGGGAACAGATCCTCCTCCTCGTCGTCGTGGTGCATCGGGCAGTCCTCGTCGAAGCAGCGCATGACGTGCCCGGCGGTGGCGCGCGCGTCGTCGTCGCTGCCGTGATGCCGCACGTGCTCGGCGAGCCGGTCGAGCAGCGCGGCGCGCTGCTCGAGCCGCATGTGCAGCGCCTGCATCAGGCCGAGGGGGTCGTCGAATCCGGGTCGAATGGAACCGCTGCACATGTTTCACGCTCCCAGCGGCAGCGGATTCTTGGTGACCGCGACCGCGACGATGTAGAGGAACACCAGCTGCGCCGCCACCCACGCGGCGACCCGCACCGGCTTGGTCGGCCCGCGACGGAGCGCGACCATGCCGATCCCGATGTAGGCGACGAGGGCGACGATCTTCGCGACGATCCACGGCTGCAGCCCGTGAAAGGTCGCGAGGTAGAGCGCGGCGACGAGCAGCACGGTGTCGTTGACGTGCGGCGCCACGCGCGCCCAGCGCGCATCGCGCCGGGGCGAGTCCGCGATCATCCACACGCCGCGCACGAAGAAGAGCAGCCAGCTCAGCACGATGGTGGCGAGGTGGACCTGCTTGGCGAGGGCGTAGCCCATGCAGCGCAGCCGTCGCGCCTCAGCGCGTGACCAGGACCGGGATCCTCGAGTGGGTGAGGACCTTGTTGGTCTCGCTGCCGAGCAGCAGCGCCTTCACGCCGCGCCGCCCGTGCGAGGCCATGAAGATCAGGTCGCAGCCGCTCTCGGTGGCGACCTGGATGATCTCCTCGAACGGGCCGTCGCTCACCCGGTGCAGGGTGGTGCAGGGCACGCCGGCGGCGCGCGCGGCGTCCTCGACCGCGCCCAGCGCCCGCTGCGCGCTTGCCTTGGCGGTGGCCTCGTGCTCCTGCGCATGCGCGGTCAGCGACGAAGGCGACATTTCGGACGGGTAGAACGGCGGCGTGACGTGCACCGCCGTGACGCGCGCGCCGATCTCCCTGGCGAGCTGGATGCCGTCGCGCACCGCCTTCTCCGAGAGCGCCGAGCCGTCGGTGGGCAGCAGGACGTGCTTGTACATGTGTTCTCCTCGCGGTGAGCCGGCACTGACCCACGTTGAACATAGCCGCGGGGCGTCGCCCGGACTTGATCCAGCGCAAACGCAGCGCGCCGCCGCGCTCAGCCGGCGGTGACAAGTACCGCTGCGCCGGTGATCCGGCCCGCCCGCACCCGCCCGAGGGCCTCGTTCGCCTGCTCGAGCGGGAAGGTCTCCACCGTGGTCCGCACCGGCACCTGCGGCGCGATCCGCAGGAACGCGTCGCCGTCCTGGCGCGTGAGATTCGCGACCGACACGATGCGGCGCTCGCCCCACAGGATGTCGTAGGGAAACGCCGGGATGTCGCTCATGTGGATCCCGGCGCAGACGACCGTCCCGCCCTTGGCGATCGCGCGGAGCGCGGTCGGGACCAGCGCCCCGACCGGCGCAAAGAGGATCGCTGCGTCGAGCCGCGCGGGCGGGGCGGTCCCGGAGTCGCCGGCCCACGTCGCGCCGAGCGCGCGCGCGAACGCCTGCGCCGCAGCATCGCCCGGGCGCGTGAACGCGTACACCTCGCGCCCCTGCCAGACCGCGACCTGACAGACGATGTGCGCGGCGGCTCCGAAGCCGTAGATCCCGAGCCGGCGGCCGTCGCCGGCGGCGACGAGCGAGCGGTAGCCGATCAGCCCCGCGCAGAGGAGCGGCGCCGCCTCCGCGTCGCCGTACGCGTCGGGGAGCCGGAAGCAGTAGCGCGCATCCGCAATGGCGTAGTCCGCGTAGCCGCCATCGATGTGATAGCCGGTGAACCGCGCCGCATCGCAGAGGTTCTCGCGGCCGCTCGTGCAGAAGTCGCAGGTGCCGCAGGTCCACCCCAGCCAGGGCACGCCGATCCGCTCGCCCGGCGCGAAGCCCGCGACGCCCGGGCCGACGGTTTCGACCCGGCCGACGATCTCGTGCCCCGGCACGATCGGGGACCGCACGAGCGGCAGGTCGCCGTCGCAGACGTGCAGATCGGTCCGGCACACCCCGCAGGCCGCCACCCGCACCAGGACCTGGCCGGGCCCCGGTGCGCCGATCGGGACCGCGGCCAACCGCAGCGGCGCACCCGGCCGATCGAGCGCCATCACGCGCATTTCGCAAGCCTTCCGGGCGGTAAGGCGCGCCATCCCTTGACGACCATCAACCACGCCCCCCGCGACAGGCGCAGCATGAGCTTATCGGTCCGCGCCGGCCCGAAGGGGCGGCGCCCGGAGTATTGCACCGACGCAAAGGAGGCTGGCCATGACGACGAGCACACCCGAACGGAAAACCGCGCCCGCGCTGGGAATCGCGCCGGGCATCGCGCAGGGGATCGACTGGGCCGACGTGACCGAGCAGTGGTTCAAGGCCTATCGCGCCGGGTTCGACACCCTGCTCGCCGTGAGCAACGCCGCGCTCGCGGGCGCCGAGCGCATGCAGATGACGCAGCTCGAGGCCGACGTCGAGACCCAGACCCGGAACCGCAGCGCCGCGCTCGCGGTGGGCAACTGCCGCGACGTGCAGGGGCTGCTCGCGCTGCAGTCGAACCTCGCGACCGCATACATGGAAAGCGCAATGCGTTACGGCACGACGTTCGCCCAGCTCGCCCAGCAGACCAACGCCGAGATCGCGAAGCTGCTCACCGCCCGCTACGAGGAGTGGCACCGCTTCATGCGCGGCGCGCTGCCCGCCGGTGCGGCGCCCGAGTCGATGCAGCAGCCGTTCGCGATGGCGTTCGAGGCCGCGCGCGCGTCGCAGGAGGCGATGATGAAGTCCTTCTCGTCGCTCACTGCGATGGCGAGCCAGGCCCAGAAACGGGCCGCCTGAGGGTCCGCGCCACGCGAAAAGGGGCGGGGCGGTCACGCGTCGCGGGGCAGAAGACCGTGCTCGGCGGCGTACACCGCCGCCTGAACGCGGCTGGTGAGCTTGAGCTTGCGCAGGATGTGCTGGACGTGGATCTTGACGGTGCTCTCCGCGACGCCCAGCGCCCGCCCGACTTCCTTGTTGCTCTCGCCGCGCGCGATGCGCAGCAGGATCTCCCGCTCCCGCGGCGACAGCGGCACGCCGCCGTGCGGCCGGTGGATCGTGCGCTCGCCGTCCTCGCGCCGCAGGTGCAGCGCCTCGGCGTGCGCGGCCGCCGCGGCGAGGACCACCGCGCCGTTGAGCGCGTGCTGCACCGAGCTCACGAGGAGCCCGTCCTCCAGGTTCTTCACGAGGTAGCCGTCGGCGCCGGCGTGCAGCGCGGCGGAGAGCTCCGCGGCCTGCTCGGAGAGGGTCAGCACGAGGATCCGCGCGTCGGGGCACGCGGTGCGAATCGCGGTGACGGTTTCGAGTGCCGCGCGCTCCGGCAGATGGAGGTCGACCAGGACGACCTCGGGCTGCAGCGCGGCGACCGCGCGGATGCACTCCGCCACGTCGCCGGTCTCGCCCACCACGTCGAACCCCGGCACCGCCCGCAGCGCGACCGCGAACGTGCGCCGGAACGAGGCGTGATCGTCGACCAGGTAGAGCCGCGTGGCTTCCTTCGGCGCTGCCGGATTCACGCTTTCCATCTCCTTCTCCTCTCGCATCCATAGCTTGCGGGACCGTCCGGTCCGGCGTTTGACCGAGATCAACTGCGCCGGGGAGCCGCGACGTGCGCGGTTATAATCGCGCCGCGCTCGGTCTCGTCTCTCCATTAACCCCTCGCAGCGCGCGCCTTCCCGGACCCCGCTTGAGCACGCCCGACCTGTCGAAGCTGAGCATCGATCGCAGCGCCGCGCGCTCACCGCGTGCGCGCCGCAGGCTGTGGCCGTGGATCGCCGGGCTCGTGCTGCTCGCGGCGGCGGCCGTGGTCGCGTTCTCCGGCCGGCTCGGCGGCCCGATCACGGTGGAAACGGCCGCCGTGACGACCGCGTATCCGTCGCAGGCGGTGACGGTCCTGAACGCCACCGGCTACGTCGTCGCGCAGCGCAAGGCGGCGGTCGCATCGAAGGCGACCGGGCGGCTCGAGTGGCTCGGCGTGATGGAGGGCAGCCGCGTCAAGAAGGACGAGGTCATCGCCCGGCTCGAGAACCGCGACGTGGGGGCGAGCCGCGAGCAGGCCGCAGCGAGCGTGAAGGTCGCCGCCGCCAATCTCGAGCAGGCCGAGGCCGAGCTGCGCGACGCCGAGCGCAACCTCGCGCGCACGCGCGAGCTGGCGGAGAAGAAGTACATCAGCGAATCCGCGCTCGACACCGCGGTCGCGCGCTTCGACAAGGCGCGCGCGGGCGTGCGCTCGAGCGACGCCGCGCTCGGGGTGGCGCGCGCCAATCTCAAGGCGGCGGACGTCGCGTTCGACCAGACGGTCATCCGCGCGCCGTTCGACGGCGTGGTGCTCACCAAGAGCGCCAACGTCGGCGACAACATCACCCCGTTCTCGAGCGCCGTCGACACCAAGGGCGCGGTGGTGACGATCGCCGACATGGCGACGCTCGAGGTCGAGGCGGACGTCGCCGAGTCCTCGCTCGGCCGGATCAAGGTCGACCAGCCGACCGAGATCCAGCTCGACGCGGTGCCCGACACGCGCTTCGGCGGCGTCGTGAATCGCATCGTGCCGACGGTCGATCGCGCCAAGGCGACCGTGCTCGTGAAGATCAAGTTCCTCGACCGCGACGAGCGCGTGCTGCCGGACATGAGCGCGAAGGTCGCCTTCCTCGAGCGCGAGGTCCCGGCGTCCGACCGCAAGCCGGTGACCGCGGTGCCGAAGCAGGCGCTCGTCGAGCGCGACGGCGCGAAGTTCGTGTTCGTGCTGAAGGACGGCAAGGCGGCTCGCACCAAGGTCGAGACCGGCCGTGCGCTCGGCGACCTGGTGGAGGTGAGCGGCGTCACGGCGGGCGAGAAGATCGTCCTGAAGCCGCTCGACAAGCTCGCCGACGGCGCGCGGGTCAAGGTCGATCAGAAGTAACGCTGCCGGCGAACGAGCGTCCCGTGAACGCCGCCGACCCCTCGAGCGCCCCGCTGATCCGCATCCGCAACCTCGCGAAGTCCTACCGTCGCGGCGGGCAGGTCGTGCCGGTGCTGACCGACATCACGCTCGACGTGCGCGCGGGCGACTTCCTCGGGCTGATGGGGCCGTCGGGCTCGGGCAAGTCGACCCTGCTCAACCTGATCGCCGGCATCGACAAGCCGGACTCGGGCGAGCTCCTCTTCGACGGGGTGGACATCACCCGGCTCTCCGAGCGCGAGCTCGCCGACTGGCGCGCCGGCACGGTCGGCTTCATCTTCCAGTTCTACAACCTCATGCCGGTGCTCACCGCGTTCGAGAACGTCGAGCTGCCGCTCACGCTGACGCGCCTCTCGCGCCGCGAGCGGCACGAGCACGTCGCGGCGGCGCTCGCGCTGGTCGGGCTCTCCGACCGCGTGGAGCACTACCCGTCGGAGCTCTCCGGCGGGCAGCAGCAGCGCGTCGCGATCGCGCGCGCGATCATCACCGACCCGCGGCTGATCGTCGCCGACGAGCCGACCGGCGACCTCGACCGGCACTCGGCCGAGGAGGTGCTCGAGCTCATGGACCGGCTCAGCACCGACCTCGGCAAGACCATCGTCATGGTCACCCACGACCGCCGCGCCGCCGACCGGGCGCACGCGATCATGTATCTCGACAAGGGCGAGCTGTCCACGGCGGACGACATGCACGAGCGGTCGGTCAGGTAGGGCGGCGTGCAGTTCCTGAAGCTCATCCTCCGCAACGCGCTGCGCCACAAGCTGCGCACCGCGCTCACCGTGCTCGGGCTGGTGGTGGCGATCCTGTCGTTCGGGCTGCTGCAGACGGTCGTGGGCGCCTGGTACGCCGGCGCCGACAGCGCCGCGCCGACGCGGCTCGTCACGCGCAACGCGATCTCGCTGGTGTTCCCGCTGCCGATCAGCTATCGCGACAAGATCCGCGCGGTCGACGGCGTGCGCGCGGTGTCCTACGCGAACTGGTTCGCCGGGGTCTACCAGGACCCCAAGAACTTCTTCCCGCAGTTCGCCGTCGAGCCGCGCACCTACTTCGACATGTACCCCGACTACCGCGTCCCGCCGGACGACTTCGCGGCCTTCCTGCGCGACCGGAAGGGCGCCGTGATCGGCCGCAAGCTCGCCGACACGCACAGCCTGAAGGTCGGCGACGTGATGCCGCTGCGCGGGACGATCTTCCCCGGCACCTGGGAGTTCACGGTGCGCGCCATCTACGACGGCGCGGAGGCGAAGACCGACACCTCGCAGATGTTCTTCCACTGGGATTACCTCAACGAGTCGGTGAAGAAGCGCAGCCGCGGCCGCGCCGACCAGGTCGGCATCTTTCTGGTCGACGTCCTGGACGCCGATCGCGCGGCCGAGGTGAGCCACGCGATCGACGCGCTGTTCAAGAACTCGCTCGCCGAGACGCTGACCGAGACCGAGCGCGCGTTCCAGATCGGCTTCGTGAAGCAGACCGAGGCGCTCGTGGTGGCGATCCGGCTCGTGTCCTACGTCGTGATCGTGATCATCCTCGCGGTGATGGCCAACACCATGGCGATGACCGCCCGCGAGCGTCTCGGCGAGTACGCGACGCTCAAGGCGCTCGGGTTCGCGCCGGCCTACGTCGCCGCGCTCATCCTCGGCGAGTCGATCTCGATCGCCGCGATCGGCGCGGCGATCGGCATCGCGCTGACCTTCCCGGTCGGCGACTGGTTCGCGGCGCAGGTGGGAACGCTCTTCCCGGTGTTCGAGGTGAGCGGGCAGACCGTGGCGCTGCAGATCGCGTGCGCGCTCGGCGTCGGCGTCCTCGCGGCGATCGTGCCGGGGCGGCGGGCGGCGACGGTGAAGATCGTCGACGGCCTGCGCGCGATCGGGTGACGCGGCGCTAGAATTTCATCGTGCGCATCCTGGTGATCGAGGACGAGGCCGCGATCGCGGCCAACGTGTGCGACTTTCTCGAGTCGCGCGGGCACGTGGTCGACGCGGCTGCGGACGGCGTGACCGGGCTCCACCTGGCGGTCACGCAGGACTTCGACGCCGTCGTGCTCGACGTGAACCTGCCGCGCATCGACGGGCTCGCGCTCTGCCGCCGCCTGCGCGAGGACGCCGGGCGCGACACCCCGGTGCTGATGCTCACCGCCCGCGACACGCTCGAGGACAAGCTCGAGGGCTTCGAGGCCGGGGCCGACGACTACCTCGCGAAGCCCTTCGAGCTGCGCGAGCTGGAGGCGCGGCTCGCCGCGCTCCACAAGCGCAGCGCCGGCCGGGGCGCGCCGCGCGAGCTGCGCCACGGCGCGATCGTCTTCAACCCGACGACCCTCGGGGCCACCGTCGGCGGCGTCGCGCTCAAGCTCCCGCCCAAGGCGCTGCGCCTGCTCGAGACGCTCCTCACCCAGCCCGAGCGCGTGTTCAGCCGCGCCGACCTCGAGACCGCCGTCTGGGGCGACAGCCTCCCCACGAGCGAGACCCTGCGCAGCCACATGCACGTGCTGCGCCGCGCCTTCGCCGCCGCGGGCGCGCCGGATCCGGTCGAGAACGTCCACGGGCTGGGCTACCGCCTCGCTGCCGATGGCGACCGCTAGAACCAGTCTCCGCTTCCGGCTCGCGGCGGCGCTCGTGCTGCTCGGCGCCGCGGTCCTCGCGCGTGCAGGCGGTGGTGGTCGAGCGCCTGGTCGAGCAGCAGGAAGAGGAGTTCATCGACGAGATCCTCGCCGCGGAGATGGACCGCTTCGTCGCGCGCGCGCGCGCGGGGCTGCCGGCGCCCGCGCCGGCGACGGCGAGCCGCATTCGCGGCTACGTGGCCCGCAACGCGGCCGAGCGCGAGCAGGTGCCGGCGGTGCTGCGCGACCTGCCGGCCGGCATGCGCGAGATCCTGCTCGACGGGAAGGAGCTGCACGTGGCGGTGCGCCACGAGGGCGGCGCCGACTACTTCCTCAGCTACGACGTCGAGCGGCACGAGGCGCGGCTGCACGAGTTCCAGAACTGGCTGCTCGGGCTGCTCGGCGCCGCGTTCGTCGCGCTCGTGGGCTTGAGCATCTGGCTCTCGGGCGTGCTGTCGCGCCAGGTCTCCGACCTCGCGGGGCGCGTGGTCGACCTCGATCCCGGCAACGGGCACGCGCCGCTCGCGGCGCACTATCGGGACCGCGAGGTGCTCACGCTCGCGCGCGCGTTCGACGAGTACGCCCGCCGCGTCACCGCCCTGGTGGCGCGCGAGAAGGAGTTCACCGCCAACGTCAGCCACGAGCTGCGCACGCCGCTCACCACGATCAAGACCGGCTGCGAGCTGCTCGCGCAGGACGCCGCGCTCGCCGAGCGTTCGCGCAACCGGGTGCGCGCGATCGGGGCGAGCGCCGACAGCATCGCCGAGCTGATCGACGCGCTGCTGCTGCTCGGCCGGGAGGCGCCGGTCGGCGAGCGGCGACACGGTCGACCTCGCCGAGCTGGTGGCGGAGGTGGCGGCGCCGCTGCGCGCGGCGATCGAGGCGAAGGGCCTGCGGCTCGCGATCGACGTGCCCGCGGGCGCCGCGCTGCGCGTCAATCGCGCGGCGCTGCAGCTGACGCTCGCGAACCTCCTGCGGAACGCGGTGGCGTACACCGACCGGGGCGAGATCCGCGTGCGCTACGCGGACGGCGTGCTGGCGGTGAGCGACACCGGCGTCGGCATCGCCGCCGCGGAGCTGCCGCGCGTGTTCGAGCGCGCCTTCCGCGGCGCGAACGCGCGCGCCGGCGGGACCGGCATCGGGCTCGCCATCGTCCGGCGCGTGGCCGAGCGCTTCGGCTGGCGCATCGACGCCGACAGCACGCCGGGGCAGGGCACCACGTTCCGCGTCCGCCTCGCGGGCGTGTGACACGCCTTCACCGAATCTTCACACCGCGCTGACGGAACCTTCACGCCGCGCCGCCTAGCATCCCCGCATTGCAGCATATGCCGGGAGCATGGCGTGGACACACAGTGGCCGAAGGATTTTCTGCCGGAGATCGAGCGCCGAAGCGCGAGCGCGCGCGGCGCGGGCCGGTTCGCGCCCGAGACCGGGCTGCGCCGCAGCGAGACTGAAGCGTTCATCGCCGCGGTCTTTGCGCGCGCGCACGGCGCGCGCATCCGCAAGTTCATGCCGCTCCTGCTCGGCCTGCGCGACCGCGGCGGCCGGCTGACCGCCGCCTGCGGACTGCGCGCGGCCGGCGGCGGACCGGTCTTCCTGGAGCACTACCTCGCCGGACCGGTCGAGCGGGCGGTCGCCGCGGCCGCCGAAGTGCCGATCGCGCGGGCGCGCGTCGTGGAGGTCGGCAACCTTGCGGTCGCGCCGCCCGGCTCGGCGCGCGAGCTCATCGCGGCGCTCACCGAGTACCTCGTCCCGACGCCGTTCCAGTGGGTGGTCTTCACCGGCGGGCCGGCGCTGCGCAACGCCTTCCTCCGCCTCGGCGTGCCGCTGTCGCAGCTCGCCCACGCGCGCATCGACGATCTTCCCGAGGACGCGCGCGCCCACTGGGGCACGTACTACGACAGCGGACCGACGGTTTGCGCGGTCGAAGTCGAGGCCGCGCGGGCGGCGCTCGCACGGCGCGCGCAGTGCGCCTCCGCCTCGGTCTCTGCATGAGCGGGATCCTGACGGCGGTCGCGCGTCACGCGACGGCTGCACCGGATCGCGTCGCGCTGCGCAGCGGGCGCGAGACGCTCACCTACGCGGCGCTTGTCGCGGCGATCGCCGACGCGCGCCGCGAGCTCGTGCGTGCGCAGCCCCGTGCGCTCGCGATCGCGGCGGCCAACTCGCCCGAGTGGGCGGTGCTCGACCTTGCCGCATTGGCCGAGGGCATTCCGGTCGTGCCGCTGCCGGGGTTCTTCTCGCCCGCGCAGCAGCGCCACGCGCTCCGCGATGCCGGCGTGGATCTGCTCGTGACCGACGCGCCGGAGCGCTACGCGGACCTGGGTGCCGCCCGCGAATGGGGCCTCGGCGGGACGGGACTGCGGGCGATTCGCATCGCCGCCGCGCCCGCCCGTCTGCCGGCGCGGACCGCGAAGGTCACCTACACCTCCGGGACGACCGGCGCCCCGAAAGGCGTCTGCCTCGACCGGGCGGCGCTGGAGGCGGTGGCGCAGTCGCTCGCCGGCGCGTGCGGGCTTTGCCCCGGCGACCGTCATCTCGCCGGCCTGCCGCTGGCGACGCTGCTCGAGAACGTCGGCGGGGTGTACGCGCCGCTCCTCGGCGGCGGCTGCGTCACGCTCGCTTCGCTCGACGCGATCGGCGTGCAGGGCGCGTCCGGCTTCGACCCGCGGGCGTTCCTCGCGGCACTGGAGCAGCACGCGGCGACCACGGTGATCCTGGTGCCGCAGATGCTCGCTGCGCTGGTCGATGCGATCGAGCGCGGCGCGCCGCCGCCGGCCTGGCTCCGGTTCGTCGCCGTCGGCGGCGGGAAGGTGTCGCCCCGGCTCCTCGAGCGCGCCGAAGCGCTCGGGCTGCCGGTCTACGAAGGCTACGGCCTGTCGGAGTGCGGATCGGTCGTTGCGCTCAACACCCCCGCGGCGCGCAAGCGCGGCGCGGTCGGTCGGCCCCTGCCGCACGCGCGCGTGACGCTGGGCGACGACGGCGAGGTCTGCGTCGCGGGCGCGACGCTGCTCGGCTACGCGGGCGACCCGATGCCGGCGCCGCCGGCGTGGCCCACCGGCGACCTGGGCCGGATCGACGCAGAAGGCTATCTCCATCTGGTCGGACGCAAGCGCGACATGCTGGTCACCGCGTTCGGGCGCAACGTCGCGCCGGAGTGGGTCGAGAGCGAGCTCGCGCTCCAGCCGGCGATCGCGCAGGCGGCGGTGTTCGGCGAGGCGCGGCCGTGGCTCGCGGCGGTGATCGTCCCGAAGCGTGCCGGCGACCGCGACGGCGTCGCCGCGGCGCTCGCGGCCGCCAACGCCGCGCTGCCCGATTACGCGCGCGTGCGCGCCTGGATCGAGGCCGACGCCCCGTTCACCGCTGCGGACGACCTCGCCACCGCGAACGGCCGGCTCCGCCGCGCCGCGATACGCGCGCGCTACGGCGCGCGACTGGACCGACTTCATGACCAAGACGAGGCACCGATGACGCACTACGAAGAGCTTTCCGCCGCCACCGCGCGCGACCGCGAGCGGCTGCTCGCCATCCCGTTCATCCGCGACGGCGGGGCCGGCCGGCTGCGGCTGCGCGACTACGTCGCGTTCCTGACCCAGGCCTACCACCACGTGAAGCACACGCTGCCGCTGCTGATGGCCTGCGGCGCGCGGCTGCCGGAGCGGCTCGAGTGGCTGCGCGAGGCGATGGTCGAGTACGTCACCGAGGAGCTCGGGCACCAGGAGTGGATCCTGAACGACCTGCGCGCGTGCGGCGCGGACGCGGAGCAGGTGCGCCACGGCAAGCCCGACGTCGCGGCCGAGCTGATGATCGCCTACGCGTACGACACGATCGCGCGCGGCAACCCGGCAGGGTTCCTCGGCATGGTGCTCGTGCTCGAGGGCACCAGCGTGATGGTCGCGACCCAGGCGGCCGAGGCGCTCGGGCGGTCGCTCGGGCTGCCGCAGTCCGCGTTCAGCTATCTCACCTCGCACGGCACGCTCGACCAGGGCCACGTGCGCTTCTACGAGACGCTCGTCAACCGGCTCGACGACCCTGCCGACCGCGCCGCGGTGATTCACGGCGCGCGGGTGTTCTACAAGCTCTACGGCGATGTCTTCCGCGCGCTCGACGAGGCGCGCACGCCGATCAAGGAGGCCGCATGAAACTGCACGGCGCAAGAGTTCTTCTCACCGGCGCGAGCCGCGGCATCGGCCGCGAGCTCGCCCTCCGGCTCGCCGGGCGCGGCGCGCGGCTCGTGCTCGTCGGGCGCGACCCGTCGGCCGTGGCCAGCGTCTGCAACGACGTCTTCGCGCTGGGCGGGCGGGCGGACTCCATCGCGTTCGATCTCGCCGCGGCGACCGGCCATGCACAGGTGGTCGAGCGGGCGCGCGTCGTCCTCGGGGGCATCGATCTGCTCGTGAACAACGCCGGGGTGTCGAGCTTCGAGGCGCTCGAGCGCCAGAGCGCGGAGACGATCGCCCGGATCGCGGCGACGAACCTCGTCGCGCCGATGCTGCTCGCGCGGGCGGCGCTGCCGCACCTCGGCGGCGGGGGCGCGCATCGTGAACGTCGGCTCGATGTTCGGCTCGATCGGGTTCCCGCACTGCGCGGCCTACTCGGCCACCAAGTTCGGGCTGCGCGGCTTCTCGGAGGCGCTGCGCCGCGAGGTGGCGGCGCGCGGAATCGGCGTCACCTACGTGGCGCCGCGCGCGGCGCGCACCGAGGCCAACTCGGCCGCGCTGTACCGCTTCGCCGCGCGGACGGGCATGGCGATGGACGCGCCCGCCGACGTCGCCGAGGGCATCATCGATGCGATCGAGCGCGGCCAGGCCGAGCGCTTCTTCGGCGGGCCCGAGCCGTTCTTCGCGCGGCTCAACGCGCTCCTGCCGCGGCTCGTGGACCGGGCGCTCGGCAAGCAGGCGCGCATCGGCCGCGAGGTGCTGCTCGACGACGGCGTCGCCGCGCCGGCCACGCCGCCCTTCAAGCCCGCCATAGCCGACTGAGTCCGGGCGGGCTCGACGCGCGGCGGGCGATCGGGCATCCTCGGCGTTCGGCCGCGCCTGCCGCGCGGCCGGTCGCAGCCCCGATGCCCGTCCCGCTCCGGTACTCCGCCCGCAATCTCTGGGCCCGCAAGCTCACGACCGCGCTCACCGCGGGCGGGATGGCGCTCGTCGTCTTCGTGTTCGCCGCGGTGATGATGCTCGACGCCGGGCTCAAGCAGACGCTCGTCGCCACCGGCCAGCCGGACAACATCCTCGTCACGCGCCGCTCCTCGGGCACCGAGATCCAGAGCGGCGTGGACCGCACGCAGGCGGCGATCGTGGAGAGCCAGCCCGAGATCGCGATCGGTCCGGGCGGCGTGTCGATGGCGTCGAAGGAGGTCGTGGTGCTGATCGCGCAGCCGAAGCGCGACACCGGCGTGCCGACCAACGTGACGGTGCGGGGCGTGGGGGCGGAGGGCCTGGCGCTGCGGCCCCAGGTGCGGGTGATCTCCGGGCGGATGTTCCGGCCGGGCAGCGCCGAGATCGTCGTGGGGCGGAGCATCGGCGAGCGCTTCGACGGGACGGGGATCGGCGAGTCGCTGCGCTTCGGCGGGCGCGACTGGACGGTGGTCGGCGTGTTCGACGGGGGCGGGTCGGCGTTCGACTCCGAGATCTGGGGCGACGGGGAGCAGATGATCCAGGCGTTCCGGCGGCAGGCGTTCTCGTCGGTGGCCGCGCGGCTCGGCGACCCGGCGCGCTTCGACGAGCTCAAGCGCCGGCTGGAGTCCGACCCGCGGCTGACGCTCGACGTGAAGCGCGAGCGCACGTTCTACGAGGAGCAGTCCGAGGTCATGTCGAACTTCATCAGCTACCTCGGGCTGACGCTGTCGGTGATCTTCTCGGTCGGGGCGATGATCGGGGCGATGATCACGATGTACTCGGCGGTGGCGAACCGCACCGCGGAGATCGGGGCGCTGCGCGCGCTCGGGTTCCGGCGCGGGTCGATCTTGCTGGCGTTCCTGGCCGAGGCGCTTTTTCTGGCGCTGATCGGCTGGGTCGTCGGCCTCGCGCTCGCGTCGGGGATGCAGCTGGTGCAGATCTCGACGATGAACTGGCAGTCGTTCTCGGAGCTCGCGTTCCGGTTCACGCTGACGCCGGAGATCGTCTTGAAGTCGCTCGTGTTTGCGCTGGCGATGGGGCTGGCGGGCGGGTTCCTGCCGGCGGTGCGGGCGGCGCGGCTGAAGATCGTGGACGCGCTGCGGGCGGCCTAGGAGAAGAGCCGCGTCACTTCGGGCGCGGCCTTGAGGCGCACGCCGCAGTGCGAGCAGAACTCGGGGTCGAGGTCCACGTCCTTGTTGTAGAAGATGCCGTCGGTTCCGAAGGCGGGACCGTTGGTCATCGGGGTCTTGCCGCACGCCGGGCAGAGATAGCGCCGCGTGGTGACGCGGACGATCCAGAGGATGGCGATGATGCTCGCGATGAATCCCGGGATGAAGAGTCGCATGTCCCACCAGGTGCCCGCGAACGCAACCAGCAGAACCAGGACGGCCCAGCGGGTCTTGCGCCAGGCGCGCCGGCGCTGCTTCTGAAACTCGGCGGACCAGTCGCCGTCGTCTTCGCGGGCGGGGTTGGGTTTCCTGTCCATCGCCGTTGCGACGAACTCTCCCGTGATTAGCGTGACCTGGGCTTGTGCAGCGTCGGGTTGCGAATGTCGATGTCGGCCTGGACCTGGTCGCGGCTGCGCTCGTAGATGATCTCGCGGCCCATGATGCTGCCGGCGTAGGCGAGGCCGTTGCGGGTCGGGGTGAGCTCGCACTTGACGCTGTGGATGCCTTCGCCGAGCACGACCTGGATGGAGGTGGCGCGCTTGCTGAGGACCACGACTTCCAGGAGCTGGCCGGTTTCGGTGCGGACTTTGATTTTCTCGGTGTTCATCGCGCCAACCTCCTGGCTGGTCGTTCGGGAGTGGATAGAGGTTCGGGTGGCAATTCCCGCGGCGACTGCCCGAGGTGCAGCCGGTCGTTCATCGGAACTCGGCCCTGAGCCTGGCCAAGACTTCCGGCCCGGGTACCAGGGAAACCGCGCCGCTCTCGATTTCGGCGTTGCGACGCTCGACCTCTGCGGCCCAAGCCTCCTCGATGCCGGAGTCGGCGTCGAGGCTTGCGATCAGGCGCTCGATCAGGCGTGCCCGTTCTGCTGCGGAGAGCCGCATTGCTTCGACTACGAGGGCGTCGACTTTAGAAGACACGACGTCTCGATGTGTGTGCTACGTGCGGCAGACGGTCCGCTGCATGGGCTGGTTCGGCGTCACACTCTGCTAAAGCGTTGGGCCAGCCCCGCGACTGGCGTGCCAGAACGCGAGAATGACGACCTTTCCAGGTCGCACGTCGTAGTAGACGTGGTATCGAACTCTTGAAAGATAGAGGCGGCGCAAATCTGGGTAACGGGGCGTGCTGGACCTTGCCCCGATACCGGGCTGGCGAGAGAGCAGCGTTGTCGCTTGCGCGAAGTCAAGGCGGATAGCGTCCGGTGCAGCGGGCCTGTTCCGCGTCCACCAGACTGCTGCGGCTTCGATTTGAGCTAGGGCCCGAGGCGTGACCTCAACTTCGAGCACTGTGCTCAGGTGATGCGGCGCAGTCGCGCGATCACTTCATCGGCGGAGATCGTCTCTCCCCGATCGGCCTGAGCGATCGATTCCAAGAGCTCTGCCTCGAGTTCCGGCGGGACCTCGAACGTTTCCTCGGCGTCACGCGCAATGATGGTGACGACAGTACCGTCGGGAAGACGGTCTCCCTCCACAACGACCTTTCCGTCTACGACGATGCCGGTGGTGACTTGCATGGCGTCGATCATACTCCTGGGTATTGGCATGCGCACCATGACGCCGAACGTTAGAGATCACCGGCCCGCGCAAGCGGGCGAAGCCCGCTGTAACGGTCCGGTGCATCGACGGGTTGGGCGGCCGCCTCACCTTAACGCGATCACTATACGGTGACCGCTTCAATGCGACCGAGCGTGACCGAAGTACTGGTGCGCAGTGTGTTCTGTATCTCAGCAACTCGATCCGTGTGTGACATCAAGTCTCGGATAGTTTGGTCGGGTGCGTGCGCCCAAACCTTGGCGCCGTAAGTGACGTTGCGGGCCGGTTCACCTTCGGCCCCGAACTCACCAGCAACTTCGACCTCCACCCGTTCCACGCTCACCCCGCGTTTTGCCGCCTCGCGGTAGATGTCGTTGCAGTAGCAAGTGGCTAGGGCCAGAAACAGAAGCTCACCTCCATTGGCAGTCGAGCCGAATTCGGTTGCCTTTGGGGCGATCTGAATCGAATGTGCCTGATCGTTCGTCGCCAGGGTGATGTGGTTCTGACTACTACTACTCTGTACGCGAGCGCTGATCTTCATGGCTTACTCCGGCTTCAGATGGTGACGCCCGTGCGCGTCCTTCGGCCGCCCAACGAATGGAAGGGACTTCCCCTGCCCGGTAAGGGCATCAAGGTGCCAAGATTGAGGTGCGCAACGTTAATCTTTCAGGAGGGGAAGTCATGGGCAACGTTACTACCGTCGGGATCGATTTGGCAAAGAACGTCTTCTCGCTGCACGGGGTCGATGAGCTGGGAAGGTCGTTTTGCAGCGCACCGTTACGCCGGGCGCAGGTTGGTGGATGGTGGCACACTGCCGCCGTGCCTGATCGGCATGGAGGCGTGCTCGGGGGCGCACGAGTGGGCCCGGCGTTTCAGCGCAGTTTGGCCACACGGTGCGGCTGATGGCGGCACGTTTCGTGGCCCCTACCGCAAGAGCGGCAAGAACGACGGCAACGACGCCGAGGCGATCTGCGAGGCTGTCAGCCGGCCGACGATGCGCTTCGTTCCGGTCAAGTCGGCCGAACAGCAAGCGGTCCTGAGCGCTGCACCGGGTGCGCCAGGGCTTCGTCGAGGAGCGCACTGCGACGATCAATCGGATCCGCGGGCTGCTGACGGAGTTCGGCGCCGTGCTGCCTCAGCGCGCGGTTCAGGTGCGCCGTGGCGCCGCTCAGCTCGCCGAGACCCTGCCCGCGCTGGCGGCAGCGATCGGGGATCTGCAGGCACATCTGCGGCTGCTCGAAGAACGCATCGATGGCTACGACCGCGAGCTCGAGCGCGCTTGCCCGCACCGACGCGGTGGCCAGCCGGTTGAGGGGATCCACGGCGTCGGTCCGCTCACCGCCTCGCCGTGGTCTCGCCGGTCGGCCCAGCGCACGAGTTCCGAAGCGGCCGGCAGTTCGCCGCGTGGCTCGGGCTGGTGCCCAGCCAGTGCTCCACCGGGGGAAGACGCGTCTGGGACACATCACCAAGCGCGGCGATCCTACCTACGGACGCTACTGGTCATGGGGGCGCGCGTGGTGCTGCAGACCGCAACGCGGCGCAATGATCGCTGAGTCGCTGGGCCACTCGCTGTTCAGGCGCGACGCGGTTACCACCGCGCCGGCGTCGCGATCGCGGCCAAGAACGCGCGCATCGTCTGGGCGCTGCTGCCCGAGGACGACCTTGCGCGGCGACATGCCTACGGTGCAAGCTGGCTAAACGCCTCCTCACGCTGCGTCCGCCGAAATGGCGTAACAGGTCAGACCGGCGTTCGGAAAACCTGGTTAACTCTAGGGCAGACATCATGCCGACTAACGATCGAGGACCGAACGCGCGGCTTCCATTGGGGCCAGGGCACTGACGTGCCCACAACAGGCCGGTTATAGAGATGCAGTCAGACCTTCTACGCCCATCGTGCAACGCAGCTTGAAAATCCGGGGAAGTCTTTATACAAGAAGTAGAGATCCTAAAAGACCCTTTACAAAGGGTCTTCGACGCGTTTTCCACCCCACGTGCTGCGGGAACAGGGTTGCAGCTCAAGACCTTGCGCTCCATTAGTAGATCCCAAAACCACAGGGCAAAAGGATCACGGCTCCGATCGCGTACACCTTCTAGTCGTTCTCTGCGCCAACTTCTTTAGCGCAGCGCCACTCTAGAACATGAACGCCTTCCCCCCAAACATGCTCCCCGGCCAGAAATGCCGATCCACGAGCTGTTCGAAGGTGAAGACGGGTTCGCTGGGGAAGGTGCCGCGGGGAATGCCCGCTTCGGTCACGGCAGTGAGCGCGCCCGCGTAACTCCGCGGCAGCGCATCCTCCGCCGCACCCTGCAGGCTCGGACTCGCGCGCAGCATCAGCTCGATGCCGTTGCGACTCTCGAGCACCGCAGCGCGCAGCGACTCGGTCCGCACCGCCGGATTCACGGTCCACATCAGGAGCTGCACGATGAGCGCCTCGATGCGCCGATTGAGCTCGCTCCGCTCCCGCGACACCAGCCGCTCGATCTCGTTCGCGAGGATCTCGCGGTCGAGCACCTCGAACAGCCCCTCGCGGATCGCGCGCGCCTGGCCGAGCGCCCAGGCGGCGAAGTCGCGATCGCGGGCGTGACGCGGAGGTTGGGCCATGGCAGGGGCAGAGGGAACCTGGAAAGCATACCCTCGCCGCCGCCGCCGGCCATCCTCCGAGGGGCCGGGGCGTCGGGCTCGTCGTGACGGAGTACCTCTCGCGGCGCGCGCGGCCCCCGGCCTGCTAGGATTCGCCCGCCCCCGCGCCGACATCCGGCGGCCGCGGTCGCCCGTACCGAAGTGGTCAACCGCTGGATCCGCACCATGTCCCCTCGCATCGTTTTCCTCGCCCTCGTTCTTCCGTTGCTGCTCGCTGCCGCGCCCGCGCGCGCGGCCGATGACTGCGTACCCGTCGCGGGATGGCAGGCGCCGGGCGGGCAGCGGCTCGCGGCGAGCGACGTGCTCGCGCGCGCGGCGAAGGCGTCGGTGGTGCTCCTCGGCGAGACGCACGACAGCGCCGAGCATCACCGCTGGCAGCTGCAGACGATCGCCGCGCTCCACGCCCAGCGCCCGAACATGGTGCTCGGCTTCGAATCGTTCCCGCGCCGCGTCCAGCCGGCGCTCGATCGCTGGGTCGCGGGCGAGCTGTCCGAGGCGGACTTCCTCGCGCAGTCCGACTGGCGCAACGTGTGGCGCATGGACCCGCAGCTCTACCTGCCGCTCTTCCACTTCGCGCGCATGAACCGCATCCCGATGGTCGCGCTGAACGTCGAGCAGTCGCTCACGCGCGAGATCACGCAGAAGGGCTACGACGCGGTCCCGGCGGACAAGCGCGAAGGCGTCGGCCGCCCCGCGCCGCCGACCGACGCGTACCTCGACTGGCTCGTGCCGATCTGGGCCGGGCACGAGCGGCCGGGCGCCAAGCCCGCGAAGGCCGACCGCAACGACCCCGAGTTCCGCCGCTTCGTCGAGAGCCAGCAGACCTGGGACCGCGCGATGGCGGAGGTGCTCGCCAGCGCCGCGAAGCGCCCCGGCGCGCCGCTCGTCGTCGGCGTGATGGGCGTCGGCCACATCAACCACGGCTACGGCGTGCCGCACCAGCTCAAGGCGCTCGGCGTCACCGATTTCGTCTCGCTGCTGCCCTGGGACCGCGGCGCGCCGTGCAAGAACCTCGTCGCCGGCCTCGCCGACGCGGTGTTCGGCGTCGCCGCCCCGGCCGCCGCGCGCGCGGGCGAGCGGCCCCGCCTCGGCGTCTACCTGGACAAGGCGCCCGACGGCGGCGTGCTCATCCGCCAGGTGGAGAAGGGCAGCCTCGCGGAGGCGAGCGGCATCCGCGACGGCGACGTGGTGATCGAGATGGCCGGCGTGCCGGCCAAGCAGGCCGGCGACCTGGTCGAGATCGTGCAGCGCCAGGCGCCCGGCACGTGGCTGCCGCTGAAGGTGAAGCGCGGCAGCGAGACGCTCGAGCTGATCGCGAAGTTTCCGGCGCGGGCGAAATGAGCCTGCGCGCGCTCGCCGCCGCGCTCGCGCTCGTCGCGGCGCAGGCGGCCGCGGCGCCCGCGCACCTCGAGCTCGACGCGACGCTCGACCCGGCGACGCGCGAGCTGCGCGCCCGCGGCACGCTTGCGGTGGGGCGCGATGCGACCGAGATCGTGCTCGCGGCGCGCTACCGCGTGGAGTCCTTCGCCGTCGACGGCAAGCGCGACGCGGTGCCGGTCGCGACGCGCAGCGGCCGGCACGTGTGGCGACTGCCCGCCGCGGAGCGCGCGCGCCGCGTCGAGATCGCCTGGCGCGGCGCGGTGGACCCGCTCGACGAGTCGCTGTCCCACCGCGACACGCTGCGCAACGGCCGGCCGGTCGCGGGCGCGCGCGGCAGCTTCCTGCCGGGCTCGACGCTGTGGCATCCGATCGTCGCGCACGGCCTGTCGGGCTACCGCGTGACGATCGCGGTGCCGGCGGGCCAGAAGGCGCTCGTGCCCGGGCGGCTGGTCGAGGAGCTCGAGACCGCGGAGCGCTACCGCGCGCGCTTCGAGTTCCCGCATCCGTCGGACGGCATCGACCTCATCGCGGGCCCGTACCGCGTGGAGAACCGCGACGTGCGCACCGCGGGCGGGAAGGCGGTGCGCCTGCGCACCTACTTCCATCCGGAGATCGCGACGCTCGCCGACGGCTATCTCGACGCGGTGCTCGGCTACCTCAACCTCTACGAAGGCTGGATCGGCGCGTACCCGTTCACGGAGTTCAGCGTCGTCTCGAGCCCGACGCCGACCGGGTTCGGGATGCCGACGCTGACCTACCTCGGCATCGACGTGCTGCGGCTCCCGTTCATCCGCGCGACCTCGCTCGGGCACGAGGTGCTCCACAACTGGTGGGGCAACGGGGTGTTCGTCGAGTACGCGCGCGGCAACTGGTCCGAGGGCCTCACGACCTTCATGGCCGACTACCACTACAAGCAGCGGCAGGGCCCGGCGGCGGCGCGCGAGATGCGGCTCGAGTGGCTGCGCGACTTCGCCGCGCTGCCGGCGAGCGAGGACCGGCCGCTCAACCGCTTCGTCGCCCGCTATCACGGCGCCTCGCAGATCGTCGGCTACAACAAGACCGCGATGGTCTTCCAGATGCTGCGCGACCTGATCGGGACGGACGCCTTCGACGCCGGCATCCGCGAGTTCTGGCGCGCGCACCAGTTTCGCGTCGCGTCCTGGAACGACCTGCGGCGCGCGTTCGAGACCGCGTCCAGGCGCGACCTGGGCTGGTTCTTCGCGCAGTGGCTCGACCGCGCCGGGGCGCCGTCGGTGCGGTTCGCCGATGCGCGCGCGGCGCAGCGCGGCGACGCGTGGCGCGTCACCGTGACGCTCGCGCAGACCGCGCCGAACTACCGGCTGCGCGTGCCGGTGCGGGTGCGCACCGAGCGCGGGGAGGAGACGCGCATCGTGGACCTCGAGGGCGAGCGCTCGGTGACGAGCTTCGAGACGGCGGCGCAGCCGGTCGCGCTGCTGCTCGATCCCGACCTCGAGCTCTTCCGGCGCCTCGCGCCCGACGAGGCGCCGCCGACCCTGCGCGAGGTGATGGTCCATCCGGCGCCGACGCTCGCCGTGCTGCCGGACGGCGCGGCGGCGGAGGTCGGACGCAAGCTCGCGGCGGAGCTGCTCGATCATCCCCCGCAGGCGTTCGCCGCCGGCGCACCGGTGCCGCCCGGCCCGCTGCTCGTGATCGGCGTCGGGGACGGGCTCGACCCGTGGCTCGCGCAGCACGGCCTGCCCGCGCGGCCGGCGGTCGCGGCCGGGAAGGGCACCGCGCAGGTCTGGACCGCCACGCGCGGCGATGGCCGCACGCTGGTGGTGGTGTCCGCCCGCGACGCCGAGGCGCTTGCGGCGCTCGCGCGCCCGCTCCCGCACTACGGGCGGCAGAGCTGGGTGGTGTTCGACGGCGCGAAGGCGATCGACCGCGGCGTGTGGCCGTCGAAGCCGCAGGCGTGGACGTTCAAGTAGCCGGCGCTCAGCCCGCCGACTGCAGCAGGTAGGTCCGCGACGCGGCGAGGAACTGCTCCCGCACGAGCGCATCGGCGAACACTTCGCCGAGCAGGAGCATCACCGGGCCCTCGAACGACTCGTCCGCGAGGCGCGGCAGGCCGGCGAGCGTCGTATACCAGCGCCGAGCACCGGGCAGCGACGCGTTCTCGATCGCGACCACCGGGAGGTTGCCGGGCTTGCCCCGCGCGCGCAGCGCGTCGGCGACCGCGGCCGCTTCGCCGGCGCCCATGTAGATCGCGGCCGTGTCGGTGCTCGCGACCGCGTCGGCCCATGCGTTCTCAGGCGCGCCGGGCGCGACGCGCGGCGTCGCGAACGTCACGCTCCGCGCGACGCCGCGTTGCGTGAGCGACACGCCCAGCTCGGCGCTCGCGGCGAGCGCGGCGGTGACGCCGGGCACGACCTCGAACGCGATGCCCGCGTCGCGCAGGGCGTCGATCTCTTCCTGGGCCCGTCCGAACAGCATCGGGTCGCCTCCTTTCAGCCGCACGACGACGGCGTGCCGGCGCGCCGCGTCGACCAGGCGCTTGTTGATGAACCGCTGCGCGGTGGAATGCCGGCCGCAGCGCTTGCCCACCGCGACGCGCTCGGCGCGCGGCGCGAGCGCGAGCGTGTCCGGATGCACCAGCGCGTCGTGGAACACGATGTCGGCCTGCGCGAGCAGCCGCGCCGCGCGCAGGGTGAGGAGATCCGGCGCGCCGGGGCCGGCGCCGACCAGATACACCTTGCCGGCGGGCGCTGCAGTCGTCACGCGAGCGCCTCGGCTGCCGGCTGGACGCGGACGCGCGCGTCCGGCTGATAGACCACGCTCACCTCGTCGAACGCGGCGAGCGCACGGTGCGCGTCCTCGCCGTCGCGCAGCGCGAACGCGTCGAAGCCGCAGCGCTCGAGGTAGACGCCAGCTGGTCGCGGCCGATGTCGCCGATCGCGCGGAGCTCGCCGCGATAGCCGTGGCGCTCGCGGAGCAGTCGCGCGGTCGAGAATCCGCGCCCGTCCGAGAACTTGGGGAAGTGCACCGCCACGACGTCGAGGCGGTCGAGGTCCGGTGCGATCGCTGCCACGTCGTCGCCCGCGTCGAGCCACACGCCCACGCGGCCCGTGCGATGCACGAGGTCGTCGCGGCGCAGCCGCCACAGCGCCAGCGGGACGAGGAGGTCCGCGCCGCGCGGAAAATCGGGGACGAAGCCGTCCTCGCCGGGGCTCACCCAGCGCCCGATATCGCGGTCAAGCCGCTGCCAGCTGTCGGCTGCGGGTCTGCGGTGTTTGATCAGGGGTGCCATACAGGGATGCCTTGAAGGGTTCGGTCCCGACGCGCTGCACGGTGTCGATGAAGCGCTCGGCCTCGCTGTCGCGCAGCGCGAGGTAGCGGTCGACGAGGCGCTCGATCGCGTCCGGCACTTCGTCCGCGGCGAACGACCGCCCGAGCGTCTTGCCGAGCGCGACGGTCGCGCCCGGGCGCGTTTCGCCCTGGTTGCCGCCGATCTCGATCTGGTAGAACTCGGCGCCGTTCTTGTCCACGCCGAGGATGCCGATGTGGCCGACGTGATGGTGGCCGCAGGCGTTCATGCACCCGGAGATGTTGAGGTCGAGCTCGCCGACGTCGAACAGGTAGTCGAGGTCCTCGAAGCGCGCCCGGATCGCTTCCGCAATCGGGAGCGAGCGCGCGTTCGCGAGCGAGCAGAAGTCGCCGCCCGGGCAGGCCACGATGTTGGTGAGCAGGCCGACGTTCGGCGTGGCGAAGCCCGAGCGCTGCGCAGCGCGGTCCACAGCGCGTGCAGGTCGCGCTTGGCGACGTCGGCGAAGATCAGGTTCTGCTCGTGCGAGACGCGCAGCGCGCCGAAGCTGAACCGGTCGGCGAGGGCGGCGATCGCGTCCATCTCGTCGGCGGTCGCATCGCCGGGCGGCGTGCCGGCGCGCTTGAGCGAGAGGGTGACGGCGGCGTAGCCCGCGACCTTGTGCGCGTGCACGTTGCGGCGGTGCCAGGCGGCGAATGCCTTGTCGTGGGCGAGGCGCGCGTCGAGCGTGTCGTCGTGGTCCGGGAAGCGTTCGTACGCCGGGCGGGTGAACCGCGCGGCGATGCGCTCGACCTCGGCGGCGGTCAGCGTGGCATGGCCGCCCTTGAGCTGCGCCCACTCGGCTTCGACCTCGGCGCGGAACGCCTCGGGCCCGCGCTCCTTCACCAGGAACTTGATGCGCGCCTTGTTGTTGTTGTCGCGCCGGCCGTGGCGGTTGTACACGCGCAGCACCGCGTCGAGGTACGTGAGCAGGTGCCGCCACGGCAGGAACTCGCGCACCACGTGGCCGATGACGGGCGCGCGGCCGAGCCCGCCGCCGACGATCACGCGAAAGCCGATCTCGCCGTCGTCGTCGCGGACCGCGTGCAGCCCGATGTCGTGCACCCAGGTCGCCGCGCGGTCGTTCGCCGCGCCGTTGATCGCGATCTTGAACTTGCGCGGCAGGTACTGGAACTCGGGATGCAGCGTCGACCACTGCCGGACGATCTCGCACCACACCAGCGAGTCGACGATCTCGTCGGCCGCGACGCCGGCGAAGTGGTCGGTGGTGATGTTGCGCACGCACGTTGCCGCTCGTCTGGATCGCGTGCATCTGCACCGTCGCGAGCTCGGCGAGGATCTCGGGGACGTCCTCGAGCTTCGGCCAGTTGAACTGCAGGTTCTGGCGCGTGGTGAAGTGGCCGTAGCCGCGGTCGTACGCGCGCGCGACGTGCGCGAGCTTGCGCAGCTGCGCGCTGGACAGCAGGCCGTAGGGGATCGCGACCCGCAGCATCGGCGCGTGGCGCTGGATGTAGAGCCCGTTCCGGAGCCGCAGCGCCTTGAACTCGTCCTCCGGCAGCTCGCCCGCCAGGAAGCGCCGCGTCTGGTCGCGGAACTGGCGGACCCGGTCGTCCACCAGGCGCTGGTCGATCTCGTCGTAGCGGTACATCGCGGGTCCTTCGGTCCTTTGTTGCGGGGTGCTCGCGCAGGGTAGTCGCCCGGCGTTATGATTCCAAACGAATGAATTGCTATTTCTATAGATTCACAAGTTATAAAGGCCCGCAAAGATGAACCTCCAGCAGCTCCGCTACGTCCGGGAAACGGTCCGGCAGGGTCTCAACCTGACCGGGGCGGCGAATGCGCTCTTCACCTCCCAGCCGGGGGTGTCGAAGCAGATCCGCGAGCTCGAGCTCGAGCTCGGCGTGGACATCTTCGAGCGCCGCGGCAAGCGGTTCGTGGCGGTGACCGAGCCGGGCCAGCGGATCGTCGCGATCGCCGAGCGCGTGCTGCAGGAGCTCGACAACCTCAGGCAGATCGGCAAGGACTTCGCCGACCCGTCGGCGGGCAACCTCACGATCGCGACCACGCACACGCAGGCGCGCTACGCGCTGCCGCAGGTGGTGGCGGCCTTCCGGCGCCGGTATCCGGGCGTGCGGCTGCAGCTGCTGCAGGGCAATCCGACCGCGATCGCGCAGATGGTGATGCGCGGCGAGGCCGACATCGGCATCGCGACCGAAGCGCTCGATCACTTCCCCGAGCTGGCCGCGCTGCCCGGCTACCGGTGGCACCACGTGGTCGTCGTCCCGGCCGGGCATCGCGCTCGCCGGGCGCGCGCCGCTCGCGCTGCCGGACCTCGCGCGCTACCCGATCATCACCTACAGCCCGGAGTTCACCGGCCGCTCGCACATCAACGACGCGTTCGCGGCGCGCGGCCTCGCGATCGACGTCGTGCTGACCGCCATCGACTCGGACGTGATCAAGACCTACGTCGAGCTCGGGCTGGGCATCGGGATCATCGCGGCGATGGCGTTCGACGCGCAGCGCGACGCGGCCCTGCGCGCGCTCGACGCGGCGCATCTCTTCAAGTCGAGCATCACGCGCATCGCGGTGCGGCGCGGGGCGTACCTGCGCGGCTTCGCCTACGACTTCATCGAGGCGTTTGCGCCGCAGCTGCGGCGGCCGATCGTGGAAGCGGCGCTCGCCGGCGAGACGCGCGCCTCCGACCCGGACGACTACCAGCTCTGAAAAAAAGACCGGCCCGCGGGCCGGTCAGCTTTACGACGAGTGTCCGTTACTGGCGGCGCAGCTTGTCGACGAACGCGACGACGCGCGGCTCCGGCGCGGCGTCCACGAGCGCGAAGTAGACCGCCTCGCCTTCGCGCAGGCCACGGCCGTGGAAGAGCAGCTCCATCATGTCGATGCCGACCGCGGTGCCGCGCGCATACAGGTCGCGCAGCATGGTGGCGATCGCCTCGGGGAACTGCTCGAGGCTGCCGAAGTGCGAATAGACGCGAATGTCCTGCAGGGTCAGCGGGTTGACGCCGAAGCCCTTCACGAAACCGGTGCTGCGGAGGAGCGGCCGCTGCGTGCCCTCGATCTGCAGGCGCATGGCGGGGCGCGCGGGCGCGTCCGGCCGGGCGGTCGCGGCGTCGCGCGGCTCCAGGCCCTGGTCGGCGCGGGCCTGCTCGAAATGGCGCGCGTCGAGCTTGGACACGAGATAGACCACCACCGCCAGGATCAGGATCAGTTCGAGCATCGCAGCCTCCTTGTTGCGCTTGTCCGCTTGTCCGGGACAACGGCAAGCACCGTTGCAACAAGTAAGCCAGCGGGCGGGCGTTCGGTTGACGCGCGGGGCGCCGCGTGACGGATTTCGCTTCGGGCCGTCCCGACCGTGAACGACGCCACGGGGGCGAGGGCGGCGAGCGGCCCGGGCGGGGCCCGTCGCGGGCCGTCGGCGTCATCGCGGCGACGGCCGGTGTCGGCGGATCGGCCGCCTTGATGCGGCCTTGATGCCGCCGGCGCCAACTTTGACACAGGGGCGAGCCGCGCCCCGGTATCGTTCCCGACACCCTCTTCCGGACGGAGCATCGCCATGGACCTCGTCTTCCTCCTCCTGATCGGCGCCCTCGGCGCGGCCACCATCGGCCTCGTCTATGGGCTCGAGCGCCTGCGGGGGCGCCAATGAGCTGGCTCCATCTCCTGTCGGGCCTCGTCGCGGCGGCGCTCTTCGTCTACCTGGTCGTCGCGATGCTCAAGCCGGAGTGGTTCGAATGACCGCCAACGGCACTCTCCAGCTCGGCTTCTACGTGGTCGTCCTGATCGCGCTGGCCAAGCCGCTCGGGGCCTACATGGCCCGGATCTACGCGGGCGAGCCGGCGGTCCTGAACCGCATCGGCGCCCCGTTCGAGCGCCTGCTCTACCGCGTCTGCGGCGTCGACCCGCAGCGCGAGATGCGCTGGACCGAGTACGCCGTCGCGGTGCTGGCGTTCAACCTCGCTCGGCCTGCTCGTCGTCTACGCGCTGCAGCGGTTCCAGGGCTGGCTGCCGCTCAATCCGCAGGACCTCGGCGCGGTCTCGCCCGACTCGGCGTTCAACACCGCGGTGAGCTTCGCCACCAACACCAACTGGCAGGGCTACGGCGGCGAGACGACGATGAGCTACCTCACCCAGATGCTCGGGCTGACGGTGCAGAACTTCGTGTCGGCCGCGACCGGCATGGCGGTGCTCGTCGCGCTCATCCGCGGCTTCCAGCGCGCTTCGGTCAGCCACCATCGGCAACTTCTGGGTCGATCTGGTGCGCAGCACGCTCTACATCCTGCTGCCGCTCGCCCTGATCGTCGCCGTCGTGCTCGTGTCCCAGGGCGTCGTGCAGACGTTCTCGCCGTACAAGACGGTCGAGCTGGTGCAGCCGGTCGGCTACGACCACCCGAAGATCGACGCCGACGGCCAGCCGGTCAAGGACGAAAAGGGCAACGCGGTGACGGAGCCGGCGACGGCCAAGGAGCAGACGATCGCGGTCGGGCCGGCCGCATCGCAGGTCGAGCATCAAGCAGCTCGGCACGAACGGCGGCGGCTTCTTCAACGTGAACTCGGCGCACCCGCTCGAGAACCCGACGCCGCTCTCGAACTTCGTCGAGCTGCTCTCGATCCTGCTGATCGCCGCGGCGCTCTGCTACACGTTCGGCGCGATGGTGAGCGACACGCGCCAGGGCTGGGCGATGCTCGCCGCGATGACCGTCGTCTTCGTCGCGCTGCTCGCGGTCGCGGCCTGGGCCGAGCAGCGCGGGAATCCCGTGCTCGCCGCGCTCGGCGCCGACCAGACGGCGAGCGCCGACGCAGCCGGGCGGCAACATGGAAGGCAAGGAGGTCCGCTTCGGCATCGCGAACTCGGCGCTCTGGGCGACCGCGACGACCGCGGCGTCGAACGGCTCGGTCAACTCGATGCACGACTCCTACACGCCGCTCGGCGGACTCGTGCCGATGTGGCTGATGCAGCTCGGCGAGGTGATCTTCGGCGGCGTCGGGTCCGGCCTCTACGGGATGCTGGTGTTCGCGATCATCGCGGTGTTCATCGCCGGGCTGATGATCGGCCGCACGCCGGAGTATCTCGGCAAGAAGATCGAGGCGTTCGAGATGAAGATGGCGGCGATCGTCATCCTCGTGCCGCCGCTCGTCGTGCTGGTCGGCACCGCCATCGCCGTGATGCTGCCGCAGGGGCTCGCGAGCCTCGCGAATCCCGGCGCGCACGGCTTCTCGGAGGTCCTGTACGCGTTCTCGTCCGCCGGGAACAACAACGGCAGCGCGTTCGCCGGCCTCAACGCGAACACGCCCTTCTACAACACCGCGCTCGGCCTGGCGATGTGGTTCGCGCGCTACTGGCTGCTCGTGCCGGTGCTCGCGATCGCCGGGTCGCTCGCCGCGAAGAAGACGCGTGCCCGCCGGGCCCGGCACGCTGCCGACCCACACGCCGCTGTTCGTGGTGCTGCTCGTCGCGACGGTGCTGCTCGTCGGCGCGCTGACTTTCGTGCCCGCGCTCGCGCTCGGGCCGATCGTCGAGCACCTGCATGCTGTACGCGGCGAACTAGGAGACAGCATGAGACCATGACCACCAAGACGCTGACGCTCACCCGCGACAGCTCTTCCGCGGCGAGGCGCTGCGGGAGGCGCTCGCCGACTCGTTCCGCAAGCTCGCGCCGCGCGCGCAGGTGCGCAACCCGGTCATGTTCGTCGTGTACGTCGGCGCCATCCTCACGACGATCCTGTTCATCCAGGCCCTGTTCGGCAAAGGCGAGGCCGCCGCCCGGATTCATCCTGCACGTGACGGTGTGGCTGTGGTTCACCGTGCTGTTCGCGAACTTCGCCGAGGCGGTCGCGGAAGGTCGCGCGAAGGCGCAGGCGGCGACGCCTGCGCAGCGCGCGGCGCGAGGTGATGGCGAAGAAGCTCGACGCGCCGCGCCGGGACGCGCAACTGGGCCAAGGTCGGCCGGCTCGACGCTGCGGCGCGGCGACGTCGTGCTGGTCGAGGCGGGCGACTTCATCCCCGCCGACGGCGAGGTGATCGAGGGCGTCGCCTCGGTCGACGAGAGCGCGATCACCGGCGAATCGGCGCCGGTGATCCGCGAGGCGGGCGGCGACTTCAGCTCGGTCACGGGCGGCACGCGCGTGCTCTCCGACTGGCTCGTCGTCCGCGTCACCGCCAACCCCGGCGAGACCTTCCTCGACCGCATGATCGCGATGGTCGAGGGCGCCCGGCGGCAGAAGACGCCGAACGAGATCGCGCTCTCGATCCTGCTCGCCGGGCTCACGATCGTCTTCCTGCTCGCGACCGTGACGCTGCTGCCGTTCTCGGTCTACGCCGTCGAGGCCATGCAGGCCGGCGCGCCGATCACGATCACCACGCTCGTCGCGCTGCTCGTCTGCCTGATCCCGACCACCATCGGCGGCGCTGCTGTCGGCGATCGGGGTCGCGGGCATCGGCCGGCTGATCGCGAAGAACGTGATCGCGATGTCGGGCCGCGCGGTCGAGGCCGCGGGCGACGTCGACGTGCTGCTGCTCGACAAGACCGGCACCATCACGCTCGGCAACCGCCAGGCCGCGGCCTTCCTGCGCGCGCCCGGCGTGACCGAGCGCGAGCTCGGCCGATGCGGCCCAGCTCGCCTCGCTCGCCGACGAGACGCCGGAGGGGCGCAGCGTCGTCGTGCTCGCGAAGACAGAAGTTCGGCCTGCGCGAGCGCGACGTCCACGCGCTGGGCGCCACGTTCATGAAGTTCTCCGCGCAGACGCGGATGAGCGGCGTCGACCTGCCCGGATCGCAAGATCCGCAAGGGCGCCGCGGACGCGGTGCGGAAGTGGGTCGACCGACCTGGGCGGCGTGTTTCCGAGCGAGATCCAGACGCTCGTCGACACGGTCGCCCGCCGCGGCTCGACGCCGCTCGTCGTCGCGGAGGGCGCGAGCCGGGCGCGCGTGCTCGGCGTGATCGAGCTGAAGGACATCGTCAAGGGCGGCATCAAGGAGCGCTTCGTCGAGCTGCGGCGCATGGGCATCAAGACCATCATGATCACCGGCGACAACCGGCTCACCGCCGCCGCGATCGCGGCCGAGGCGGGCGTCGACGACTTCCTCGCCGAGGCGACGCCGGAGGCGAAGCTCGCGCTGATCCGCGAGCACCAGGCGGACGGGCGGCTGGTCGCGATGACGGGCGACGGCACCAACGATGCGCCGGCGCTCGCGCAGGCCGACGTGGCGGTGGCGATGAACACCGGCACGCAGGCGGCGAAGGAGGCCGGGAACATGGTCGACCTCGACTCCAACCCGACCAAGCTGATCGAGATCGTCGAGACCGGCAAGCAGATGCTGATGACGCGCGGCGCGCTCACCACGTTCTCGATCGCGAACGACATCGCCAAGTACTTCGCGATCATCCCGGCGGCATTCGTGGTGACCTATCCGCAGCTCGGGGTGCTGAACGTGATGCACCTCGCGACGCCGCAGAGCGCGATCCTGTCGGCGGTGATCTTCAACGCGCTCGTCATCGTCGCGCTCATTCCCGCTCGCGCTGAAGGGCGTGCGGTACCGCGCGATGGGCGCCGCCGGCGCTGCTGCGCAACTTCCTGCTCGTGTACGGCCTGGGCGGCATCGTGGTGCCGTTCGTCGGGCATCAAGCTGATCGACCTGATCCTCGTCGCCCTGAACCTGGCCTGACCCGGAGAACGCCATGCTGCGCAGCTTCAAGGAAGCCTTCCTCATGCTGGTCGCGCTCACGCTCGTGACCGGCGTCGTCTACCCGCTCGCTCGTCACCGGGATCGCCAAGGCCGTCTTCCCGGGGCAGGCGGAGGGGCAGCCTCATCGAGCGCGACGGCAAGCTCGTCGGCTCGGCGCTGATCGGCCAGCCGTTCAGCGACCCGAAGTACTTCTGGAGTCGCCCGTCCGCCACCTCGCCCGATGCCCTACAACGCCGGGGCGTCGTCCGGGTCGAACCAGGGCCCGCTCAACCCGGCGCTCGCCGACGCGGTGAAGGGGCGCATCGAGGCGCTGCGCAGCGCCGATCCCGACAACAAGGCGCCGGTGCCGATCGATCTCGTCACCGCCTCGGGCAGCGGCCTCGACCCGCATGTCAGCCCCGCTGCAGCCGAGTACCAGGTCGCGCGGGTCGCGAAGGCGCGCGGCATCGAGGCGGCGAAAGTCCGTGCCCTGGTCGCCGAGCACACCGCCGATCGGCAGCTCGGCTTCCTCGGCGAGCCGCGGGTGAACGTGCTCGCGCTCAATCTCGCGCTGGACGCGCAACCGCGCTAGCCCTCGTCATCCCGGCGGCCGCTGTGGCTAAATGGCGCTGATGGCCGAGCACCGTCCCGATCCCGATCAGCTGCTCGCCCGCGTCCAGCGCGACGAGCGGGAGGCGCAACGCGGGCGCCTGCGGATCTTCTTCGGCGCCTGCGCCGGTGTCGGCAAGACCTACGCGATGCTGCTCGGCCGCGCGCGAGCAGAAGGCCGAAGGCGTCGACGTGGTGATCGGCCTCGTCGAGACCCACGGTCGCAAGGAGACCGCGGCCCTGCTCGAGGGGCTCGAGATCCTGCCGCGCCGGAGCATGCCGTATCGCGGCGTCGAGCTGCAGGAGTTCGACCTCGACGCCGCGCTCGCGCGCAAGCCCGCGCTCATCGTCGTCGACGAGCTCGCGCACACCAACGTGCCGGGCTCGCGCCACGCGAAGCGCTGGCAGGACATCGACGAGCTGCTCGACGCCGGCATCGACGTCCTGACGGCGATGAACGTCCAGCACCTCGAGAGCCTGAACGACGTCGTCGGCAAGATCACCGGGATCCGCGTCTGGGAGACGGTGCCCGACCGCGTGTTCGACGAGGCGCACGAGATCGAGCTCGTCGACCTGCCGCCCGACGAGCTGATCGAGCGCCTCAACGAGGGCAAGGTGTACATGCCCGAGGCGGCCGGGACCGCGGTCCGGAACTTCTTCCGCAAGGGCAACCTGATCGCGCTGCGCGAGCTCGCGCTGCGGCGCACCGCCGACCGCGTCGATCGCGCAGATGCGGGAGTACCGCGCGGACCATGCGATCGAGGTGCCGTGGGCGGTCACCGAGCGGCTCGTGGTGGGCGTCGGGCCCGGCGCGAACGCCGAGCGCCTGGTGCGGACCACGGCCCGGATGGCCGCGCGGATGCAGGCGGACTGGACCGCGGTCTACGTCGAGACGCCGCGGCTGCAGCGACTTTCGTCGGCCGAGCGCGACCGCATCCTGCGCAACCTCCGGCTCGCCGAGCAGCTCGGCGCGACGTCGATCACGCTCGGCGGCGGCGATGCCGGGGAGGAGCTGCTCGCCTACGCGCGCGCGAGCAACGCGACGCGCGTGGTCGTCGGCCGCCAGCGGCGCGGCGGCGTGAGCGGATGGTTCCGGCTCTCGGCCGCGGACCGGATCATCGCCGCGGCCAGCGACCTCGAGGTGGTCGTGGTCGGGGCGGACGTCGAGGACACGGCCGCGCCGGCGAGGGCGCTGCTCGCGCGCAGCCGCGAGCACCTCGGCGTGCGGGAGCGCCGCAAGCGACGCTGGCTGGGATACGTGTCGGCGGCCGCGGGCATCGGCATCGCGACCGCCGTCGCGATGCTCATGGCCCCGTTCTTCGAGGCGGTGAACCAGGTCATGGTCTATCTCCTCGCGGTCGCGCTGATCGCCACGCGGTTCGGGCGCGGCCCGTCGGTGCTCGCCTCGGTGCTCGCGGTGGTCTCGTTCGACTTCTGCTTCGTGCCCCCGCGCTGGTCGTTCGCGGTGTCGGACACCGAATACCTGGTGACTTTCGCCGTGATGCTCGCGGTCGGGCTCATCATCAGCACGCTCGTCGCGGACATCCGGACGCGGGCGCGGATCGCGGGCTATCGCGAGCAGCGCACCGGCGCGCTCTACGAGATGAGCCGCGAGCTCGCGCGCGCCGACAACGCCGAGGACATGCTGCGCACCGCCGTCGGGCACCTCTGGCGCGTGTTCGAGGCGCAGGCGGTGATCCTTCTGCCCGACGCGGAGGGACGCATTCGCGCGCCGGCCGGGACGAGCACGAGCGCATCCCTCCACGGCGCCGACCTGTCCGTCGCGCAATGGGTCTTCGATCACGACGAGCCGGCGGGCCTGGGCACCGACACGCTGCCCGCCGCCCCCGCGCACTACCTGCCGCTGTCCGGCAGCGCGGGCCGCATCGGCGTGCTCGCGCTGCTGCCCGCCAACCCGCGCCGCCTGTTCGTGCCCGAGCAGGTGCGGCTCCTCGAGACCTTCGCGAGCCAGATCGCGCTCGCGCTCGAGCGCGCCCAGCTCGGCGCCGCCGCGCACGCGAGCGAGCTCGCGAACGAGTCCGAGCGGCTGCGCAACGCGCTGCTCTCGTCGATCTCGCACGACCTGCGGACGCCGCTCGCGTCGATCGCCGGCGCGTCCTCGAGCCTGATCGAGCGGGGCGGGCAGTTCTCCGAGGCGGACCGCAACGAGCTGCTGCGCGCGATCAACGAGGAGGCGCAGCGCATGGCGGGCCTGATCGACAACGTGCTCGACATGGCGCGCATCCAGGCGGGCGCGGCGAGCCTCAACCTCCAGTGGCACCCGCTCGAGGAGCTGGTCGGCGCGACGCTCGAGCGGCTCCAGCGAAGGCTCGCCGCCCACCGCGTGGTCGTGCATCTCGCCCGAGGACCTTCCGGTCCTGCACGTGGACGGCGTGCTCATCGGGCAGGTCCTCGGCAACCTGCTCGACAACGCCGTCAAGTACGCGCCCGCGGGCACGCAGATCTCGATCTCCGCCGAGGCCGGCGCGGACCAGGTCATCGTGTCGGTCGCGGACGAAGGGCCGGGCCTGCCGCCCGGCGAGGAGAAGCGCGTCTTCGAGAAGTTCCACCGGGCGGTGCCGGAGGGGACGCAGAGCGGCGTCGGCCTCGGCCTGTCGATCGCCAAGGCCATTCTGCAGGCGCACGGCGGCACGATCGAGGCCGAGAACCTGCCGGCGGGCGGCGCGGTGTTCCGCTTCGGCCTGCCGATCCCCGCGCACCGCCCGGCGGGCGCCGCGCCGACGGAAGGGCCGATTGAGCGCGCCGCGGCATAGCGTCGTCGTCGTCGAGGACGACCCGCAGATCCGGCGCTTCCTGCGCACCGTCCTGCCGGCCGAGGGGTTCGACGTGCACGAGGCGGAGACGGGCGAGCGCGGGCTCGTGGAGGCGGCGACGCGCAAGCCCGACCTGGTGATCCTCGACCTCGGGCTGCCCGATCTCGACGGGGTGGAGGTGGTCCGGCGCCTGCGCGAGTGGTCGACCGTGCCGGTGATCATCCTGTCGGCGCGCGCGCGCGAGCAGGACAAGGTCGCCGCGCTCGACGCCGGGGCGGACGACTACCTGACCAAGCCGTTCGGGGCGGGCGAGCTGCTGGCGCGCCTGCGCGTGGCGCTCCGGCACGCCGCCTCGCGCGGCCAGCCGGGCGAGCCGTCGTTTCGCGTCGGGGATCTCGAGGTCGACCTCGCGGCGCGGCGCGTCCGCCTCGCGGGCGCCGAAGTCCATCTCACGCCGATCGAGTACCGATTGCTGACCGCACTGGTGCGCCACGCCGGCCTGGTCGTCACGCATCGCCAGCTGCTGCGCGACGTCTGGGGGCCGGCGTACGTCGAGCACACCCATACGCTGCGCGTCCACATGGCGGGCCTGCGGCGCAAGATCGAGCACGAGCCGGCGCGGCCGCGGTACCTGCTGACGGAGCTCGGGGTCGGCTACCGGCTGGCCGCCGAGTAGGCCGGCGCGCGCGTCAGGCCGCGACTTCGATGTTGTCGATGAGCCGGGTGTTGCCCAGCCGCGCCGCGGCGAGGATCACGAGGTCGCGATCGCCCGGCGCGGGCGGCTGCAGGTCGGCCTGGCGGCGCACGGCGACGTAGTCGGGCGCCCACTTGCAGTTGCGCAGCTCCGCCATCGCCTCCTGCTCGAGGCGCGGATGGTCGTGCCCGCCGGAGGCGATCGACCGCGCGGCCTTCTTCAGCGTGCGGTAGAGGCGGGGCGCCTCCATCCGCTCGGCCGCGGAGAGGTAGTTGTTGCGCGAGGACAGCGCGAGCCCGTCGTCGGCGCGGCTCGTTTCGGCGGGCACGATCGTGATCGGCAGCGCGAGCTGGCGACACCATGTTCTGGATGATGCGCAGCTGCTGGTAGTCCTTCTTGCCGAACACCGCGACCTGCGGCTGCACGACGTTGAAGAGCTTCAGCACCACCGTGCACACGCCGACGAAGAATCCGCGGCGGAACTCGCCCTCGACGATGTCGCCCAGCTCCGGCGGCGGCGCGACCTTGTAGCCCTGCGGGACCGGGTACATCTCCTTCTCGTCGGGCGCGAAGACGACGTCGACGCCCTCGCGCTCGAGCTTCGCGCAGTCGTCGGCGAAGGTGCGCGGGTACTTGTCGAAGTCGTCGGTCGGGGCGAACTGGAGGCGGTTCACGAAGATCGTGGCGACCGTGCAGTCGCCGTGCCGCTTCGCGATGCGCATGAGCGCGAGGTGGCCCTCGTGCAGGTTGCCCATCGTCGGCACGCACGACGCCGTGCGCCCGCGCAGCTCGGCGCGCAGCTCGGCGATGGTTTCGATGACCTTCACTGGAACGAATGCTCGGGCCCCGGAAACTCGCCCGATTTCACCGCTTCGACGTAGCGGCGCAGCGCGGATCGTACCCCGTCGGCCCCGGCCATGAAGTTGCGCACGAACTTCGCCTTCTTGCCGGGATAGATGTCGAGCATGTCGTGCAGCACCAGCACCTGGCCGGAGCACTCGGCGCCCGCGCCGATCCCGATCGTGGGAATCGCGAGCGCGGCCGTCGCCTGCGCGGCGAGGGCGGACGGGATCGCCTCGAGCACGATCATCGCGGCGCCGGCGTCCTGCAGCGCCTTGGCATCGTCGAGGAGCACGCGGGCGGCGTCCGCCGTCTTGCCCTGCACGCGGAAGCCGCCGAGCTGGTGCACCGCCTGCGGCGTCAGGCCGACGTGGCCGCACACCGGGATCCCGCGCTCGACGAGGAAGCGCACGGTCTCGAGCATCGGCCGCCCGCCCTCGAGCTTGACCATCTGCCCGCCCGCGGCCATGAGCCGCGCCGCATTCGCGAGCGCCTGCTCCTTCGAGGCCTGGTAGCTGCCGAACGGCAGGTCGGCGATGACCAGGCCGCGCTTCGACCCGCGCGCAACGCACGCCGTGTGATAGGCCATGTCGTCCATCGTCACCGGCAGCGTCGTCTCGTGGCCCTGCACGACCATGCCGAGAGAGTCGCCGACGAGGAGCAGCTCGACGCCGGCTTCGTCGCACAGCGCCGCGAAGCTCGCGTCGTAGCAGGTGAGCATGACGAGCTTCTCGCCGCGGGCGCGCAGCGCCGCGAGCTCGGTGAGGGTGATGCGTGCCATCGTTCAGGTCCCGACGTTGAAGTATTCGCGCCGCCCGCGCATCGCGGCGAGGTGCTCGAGCAGCAGCCCGAGGTCGCGCTCGCTCGCGGCGAAGTCGAGGTGCTCGGAGTTTACGGCCAGCACCGGCGCCTCGTCGTACTGGTGGAAGAACCGCGCATAGGCGTCCGCGAGCCGGGCGAGGTAGTCCGCCTCGATCGCGCGCTCGTATTCGACCGCGCGGCGGCGGACGCGTTCCGCGAGCGTCCGCGGCCCGGCCTGCAGGTAGATCACCAGGTCCGGACGGGGCGCGCGCAGGGCGAGCGCGTCGTAGAGACGCTGGTAGAGCGCGAGCTCGTCGCCGGCCAGGGTCAGGCCGGCGAAGAGCGGGTCCTTCTCGAGCAGGAAATCGGCGACGCGCACGCGCGCGAAGAGGTCGTGCTGGGCGACCGCGCGGAGCTGCTCGAAGCGCTGGAACAGGAAGAAGAGCTGCGTGGGCAGCGCGTAGCGCGCCATGTCCTCGTAGAAGCGCGCGAGGAACGGGTTCGCGTCCGGGTCCTCGAGCAGCGGCTCGCCGCCGAGCCGCTCGGCGAGCCGCCGGGCGAGCGTCGTCTTGCCCGCGCCGATCGGGCCTTCGACGGCGATGAAGCGGTATCGGGAGAGCGACATGCGGCCTCAGGCCTTCTCGATCTTCTGGTCCGTGCAGCGCGCAGAGCAGGTCTGCCGCGCGGCCGTGTCCCGGGACGATCGCCTCGGGCTCGATCTCGGCGAGCGGCGCCAGCGCGAAGGCGCGCTCGTGCAGGCGCGGATGCGGGATCGTGAGGCCCGGCTCGTCGGCGACGCGGTCGCCGTACAGCAGGATGTCGAGGTCGAGCGTGCGGGGCGCATCCTTGAACCGCCGCTCGCGTCCCGCCGCGGCCTCGATCGCCTGCAGCGCGTCGAGCAGCGCGCGCGGTGCGAGAGTGGTCTCGACGGTCACGGCGGCGTTCACGAACTCGGGTTGCTCGAGGTAGCCGACCGGCGCGGTGCGATAGAACGACGACACGGCGAGCACCCGGGTGTCCGCGATGCGGCCGATTGCGGCAATGGCCGTGCGCAACTGCGCCGCCGGATCGCCCAGATTGGCGCCGAGGCCGATCACGGCGCGCACCATATCTAGTCGGCCAGATACGGGCGGCGGCCCCTGGTCCGGCGGCCGCCGGCCGCCCCCGCGGCGGCGGCGCCGCCGCTTCTGCTCGCCGGGCGCCGCCGGCAGCAGCAGCTCCGTGCGCTCCTCCGGCGTGCCCTCGATGAAGCGGCGCCACCAGTCGGCGAGCTCGCCCGGCGCCTCGCCGCTCTCCGCGCGCAGCAGCAGGAAGTCGTAGGCCGCGCGCAGCCGCGGATGCTCGAGCAGCGCGAACGGCCGCTTGCCCGCGCGGCTGTCGAAGCGCGGCTGCAGCGACCAGATCTCCTTCATCGTCGCGGTGAGGCGGCGCGGGATCGCGAGCTTGTCGGTCTGCTGGTCGAGCACGTCGTCCATCGCCGCGAACAGCGCCGGCGTCGCGCGATCGCCGCGCGCTTCGCGCGCCTTCCACGCCGCGAGCACCTCGTGCCAGAGCAGCGCGGCGAAGAGGAACGCCGGCGACACCGGGCGTTCCTCGCGGATGCGGAGATCGGTCTGCGCGAGCGCGAGGCTCACGAACTTCTCGCCGAGGGGCTGCTCGAGGATCACGTCGAGCAGCGGCAGGACGCCGTGGTGCAGCCCTTCGGTGCGCAGCCGCTTCACGCCGTTCGCGGCGTGCCCGGAGAGGAGCAGCTTCAGCATCTCGTCGAACACCCGCGCCGGCGGCACGTTGTCGATCAGCTTCGCCATCTCGCGGATCGGGGCGCGCGTCTTGGGCTCGATCTGGAAGTCGAGCTTCGCCGCGAGCCGGACCGCGCGCAGCATCCGGATCGGGTCCTCGCGGAAGCGCACCAGCGGATCGCCGATGATGCGCACGCGGCGCTTGCGCAGATCGGGCACGCCGTGGTGCCAGTCGAGCACCGTCTCGGTGGCCGGGTCGTAGTACAGCGCGTTCATCGTGAAGTCGCGCCGCGCGGCGTCCTGCTCGCGCGTGCCGTAGACGTTGTCGCGCAGGACGCGCCCGGTCTCCTCGTCCACCTCGCCGGGCGCCGCGGCGCGGAAGGTGGACACCTCGACCACCTCGTTCTGGAACACCGCGTGCACGAGCTTGAAGCGCCGCCCGATGAGCCGCGAGCGGCGCATGTGCTTGTGGACGTCCTCGGGGAAGGCGTCGGTCGCGACGTCGAAGTCCTTCGGCTGCACGCCGAGCATGAGGTCGCGCACCGCGCCGCCGACCACGTAGGCCTTGTGCCCGTGGCTCGCGAGCACCTCGCACACCTTGCGGGCGCCGTAGCTGATCGAGTCGCGGCGGATGCCGTGCTCGGCGGCGGGATAGACCTCGGGCTCGTGGCGCGGGCCGATGCGCAGGACGCGGCGGATGAAGCGCTTGATCAACGGGTCGGGACGAAGAGAGGCGCCGCGGACGCCGCCGCCGGCGCGAGCCGGCAGCCGTAGAGGGCCTCGAGATGGTCTTGCGTGAGCACTTCTTGCGCGGGCCCGTGGCGGAAGCGGCCCGAATCATACAACAGGAGCGCGTGGCCGCAGTACCGCGCCGCCCAGAGCGGCTCGTGCAACGCCATGATCACGGTGCCGCCGTCGCGCGCGAGGCGGGCGAAGAGCTCCATGACCCCGAGCTGGTGGCCCAGGTCGAGGTGGGCGAGCGGCTCGTCGAGGAGCCACCACTGCGGCGCCTGCACCAGGAGCTGGGCGAGCCGCGCGCGCTGCCGCTCGCCGCCGGAGAGCGTCCGGTAGGGCTGGGCGGCGTGCGCGCCGAGATCGAGCTCGGCGAGCGCCGCGCGGGCCGCGTTCTCGGCCGCCGGGTCCGGCCCCAGCAGGCCGGTCGCGTGCGCGACCCGGCCGAGCATCGCGTACTCGAGCGTGGAGCCCCAGAAGCTCTCCCCCTCGTCCTGCAGCAGGACGGCGACGCGGCGGGCGAGATCGCGCCGCGCGAGCGCGGCGAGCGGCGTGCCGTCGAGCGTCACCGTGCCGCCGTCCGGGTCGCGCAGCCCCGCGAGCGCGTGGAGCAGGCTCGTCTTGCCCGCGCCGTTGGGCCCGAGCACGGCCCAGCACTCGCCCGGGCCCGGCGCCAGGCCGAGCCCGTCGACGAGGACGCGTCCGGGCACGGCGAGCTTGAGTCCGTTCGCGGCCAGCATCAACGCGTCCTCGCCAGCAGCGCGAGCAGGACCGGCACCCCGACCAGCGCCGTCACCGCCCCGACCGGAAACTCGAGCGGCGCGGCCGCCGAGCGCGCGATCGTGTCGGCGCCCGCGACCAGCGCCCCGCCGCCCAGCGCGGTGAGCGGCAGCAGGCGGCCGTGATCGCTGAAGCCGGCGAGCCGCAGCGCGTGCGGCACCACCAGCCCGACGAACCCGATCGGCCCCGCGACCAGCACCGCCGCGACGGTCGCGACCGTGGCGGCGAGAAAGGCGACCGCCTGCGTCGCGCCGACCGCCACGCCGAGCGAGCGCGCCTTGAGGGGGCCGAGCGTCAGCGCGTCGAGGCGGAGCGCGAGCGGCTGCGCCGCCGCGATGACGACGGCGAGGGCGATCCACGGCGCGGCGGGGCGCGTCGCGCCCGACAGGTCGCCCAGCAGCCAGAAGAGCATTCCCTGGATCTGTCCCGTCGACGCGAGCGCGAGCAGCATGCTGACGACGGCCCCGCAGCCGGCGCCGATCGCGACGCCGGTGAGGAGCACGCGGTGGATGTTCCAGCCGGTGAGGCGCACCGCGAGCGCGAGCAGCACGCCCGCGGCCGCGCACGCGCCGCCGAACGAGAGCACGTGCACCGCCCAGCCGGGCAGCCCGAGGAGGATGGCGGTGAGCGCGCCCACCGAGGCGCCGCCCGACACGCCGAGGATCGAGGGGTCGGCGAGCGGGTTGCGCAGGAGCACCTGCAGCAGCGCGCCGGAGAGCGCGAGCAGCGCGCCGCAGGCGAACGCGCTCAGGGTGCGGGGCGCGCGCAGCGACCAGAGGATCTCGCGGCTCGCGTCGCTGCCGCCCCCCGTCAATGCGCCGAACCATTCGCCCGCGGGCACCTCGACGCTGCCGAACCACAGGCCGGCCGCGAGGGACAGCGGCGCGGCGAGGAGGACCGCGATCGCGGCGAGGCGGCGCATCGAATCAGCGCAGCGAGATGATCGGCCAGCCGCGCGCGGCCGCGAGGCCGCGGAGCTGGTCGTCCGGATCGACCGCGACTGGGTGCCGCACCAGTTCGAGCAGCGGCAGGTCGTTGTGCGAATCGCTGTAGAACCAGCTGCCCGAGAAGCTCGCCAGCGGGCGCCCCAGCCCGCCGAGCCATTGCTCCAGGCGCGCGACCTTGCCGGTGCGGAACGAAGGGATGCCGGTCACCTTCCCGGTATACGCGCCCGCGTGCGTCTCGGGCTCGGTCGCGATCAGGTGCGCGACGCCGAACTCGCGCGCGATCGGGCCGGTGACGAACGAGTTGGTGGCGGTGACGATCGCGCAGAGGCTGCCGGCGTCGCGGTGGCGCGCCACGAGGCGGCGCGCCGGCGCCCCGATCATCGGCCGGATCTTCGCGTCCATGAACTCGGCGTGCCACGCGTCGAGCTGCGCGCGCGGATAGCGCGCGAGCGGCGCGAGCTGGAAGTCGAGGAACTCGTAGATGTCGAGCGTGCCGGCCTTGTATTGCGCGAAGAAGCGGTCGTTCTCCGCCTCGTAGGTCGCGCGGTCGAGCACGCCGCGGTCGATCAGGAACTGCGCCCACTCGTAATCCGAGTCGCCGGCGAGCAGCGTGTTGTCGAGGTCGAAGAGGGCGAGCTCCATCGCGCGTCACTTCAGGCCGAGCGCGTCGATCGCCTCGCGCACGAGCGGCAGGGTGAGCGCGCGCTTCTGCGCGAGCGAATACCGGTCGAGCGCGTCGAGCACCGCGAGCTGCGTGCCGAGGTCGCGCGGCAGGCGGCGCAGCAGGTAGGCGGCCACTTCGTCCGGGAGCGTCATGCCGCGGCTCGCGGCCTGCGCGCGCAGCGCCCCGGCCTTGGCCTCGTCGCCGAGCGCGTGCAGCTGGAACACGAGCCCCGAGCCGAGCCGCGTGCGCAGGTCGGCGCGGACCGCCAGCTGCGCCGGCGGCGCATCGCCCGCGGCGATGAACGCGACGCCGGCGGCGCGCGCGCGGTTGAAGGCGTCGAACGCCTCGATCTGGCCCGCGTCGTCGAGCAGGTGGACGTCGTCGCACGTGACGACGCCCGCGGTGCGTGCGGCCGCGGCGAGCAGGTGGCTGCGACCGCTGGCCGCGTCGCCCCAGAGGTAGACCGCCCGCTCGCCTGCGCCGCGCACGGCGGCGCGCACGGACGCGACCGCCGCCGCGTTCGCGCCCGCGACGAAGTTGTCGAAGGTCGGCGGCGCGGGGGGGCTGAGCTCGAGGATCAGCTGGCCGGTCACGTGGTGTAGTGGGGTAGAATCGATCGGGGAAAAACGCGCAATTCTAGCTGCAAGCGCCGCCCGCTCCGAACCGATCGATGTCCCGCCCGACCGATTCCCTCTCGTACCGCGACGCCGGCGTCGACATCGACGCGGGCGACGCGCTCGTCGAGCGCATCAAGCCGTTCGCGAAGCGGACGATGCGGCCCGAAGTGCTCGCCGGCATCGGCGGGTTCGGCGCGCTCGTCGAGCTGCCCAAGCGCTACCGCCAGCCGGTGCTCGTCTCGGGCACCGACGGCGTCGGCACGAAGCTGAAGCTCGCCTTCATGCTCAACCGCCACGACACGGTCGGCATCGATCTCGTCGCCATGAGCGTGAACGACGTCCTGGTGCAGGGCGCCGAGCCGCTCTTCTTCCTCGACTACTTCGCGTGCGGCAAGCTCGACGTGGCGGTCGCCGCCGACGTGATCAAGGGCATCGCGCAGGGCTGCGAGGCCGCCGGCTGCGCGCTGATCGGCGGGGAGACCGCCGAGATGCCGGGCATGTACCCGGACGGCGAGTACGACCTCGCCGGCTTCTGCGTCGGCGTCGTCGAGAAGGACCGCGTCATCGACGGCCGCTCGATCGTCCCGGGCGACGTCGTCCTCGGCCTCGCCTCGAGCGGCGCGCACTCCAACGGCTACTCGCTCGTCCGCCGCATCCTGGAGCGCGCGCAGCCCGATCTTGCGGCCGACTTCCACGGCCGGCCGCTCGCCGACGTGCTGATCGAGCCGACGCGCATCTACGTCAAACCGGTGCTGAAGCTGCTCGCCGAGGTGCCGGTCAAGGGCCTCGCCCACATCACCGGCGGCGGGCTGGTCGAGAACGTGCCGCGGTGCCTCCCCGACGCCGTCTGCGCGGTGCTGGACGCCGCCGCCTGGCCGCTGCCGCCGCTCTTCCGGTGGCTCCAGGCGCAGGGCAACGTCGCCGCGGGCGAGATGCACCGGGTGTTCAACTGCGGCATCGGCATGGTCGCTCGTCGTCGCGCCGGGCGATGTCGACCGCGCGACGACGCTGCTCCGTTCCGCCGGGGAAACCGTCCATCGGATCGGCGCCATCGAGCCGCGGCCGGCCGGCGGCGCGGCCACCGTCGTTCGCTAGCGGGCGCCACTCGTCGGGCCCCGGCGCCATTCGCCGGGTTTCCCTCCGGTTCTTCGCGTTCCCCGTGCGAAAGTCCCGCGCGCGTGCGTGCGAGGTGCGTGCCTTGCTTGTCTCATGCGTTGAACTCGACCGGAACAAGACGAGCGGAAAAATGACCGGAATGACGACGCGCCCCACCTTCGAGCGCCAGCTGATCGGCCTGGCCGTGGCCGCCTGCTTTGCGGGCATCGTTCACGCCAACCCGACCGGTCCGGCGGTGGCCCACGGCGCGGCGAGCTTCGCGACGAGCGGCAACACGCTGACCGTCACCAACACCCCCGGCGCGATCATCAACTGGCAGGCGTTCTCGATCCGCCCCGACGAGGTGACCCGCTTCATCCAGAGCGGCGCCGCGAGCGCGGTGCTCAACCGCGTCACCGGTCCCGGGCAGTCGGCGCTCCTCGGCCAGCTGCTCTCGAACGGCCGCGTGTTCCTGATCAACCCCAACGGCGTGGTGGTCGGCGCCGGCGCGCGCATCGACACCGCCGGGTTCGTGGCCTCGAGCCTCAACCTGTCGAACCAGGATTTCCTCGCCGGCCGCTTCCGCTTCACCGATCCGGGCAACGCGGGCAAGGTGACCAACGCCGGGTCGATCAACGCGCATTCGGGCGGCCCGGTCTACCTGATCGCGCCGACGGTCGAGAACCACGGCGTCATCACCGCGCCGAACGGCGACATCCTCCTCGCCGCCGGCAAGAGCGTGGAGCTCGTCTCCGCGGGGAGCCCGCACCTGCGCGTGGAGGTTGCAGGCGGGCGGCGAGGCGGTCAACGTCGGCCAGCTGCTCGCCGACTCCGGCCGCGTCGGCCTCTACGGCACGGCGATCCGGAACGCGGGCACGATCAGCGCCGACAGCGCGAGCGTCAACGCGGCGGGCAACGTCGTGCTCAAGGCGTCGCGCGACGTGACGCTCGAGCGCACGAGCGTGGTGAGCGCGAGCGGCGGAAAGGGCGGCGCGGTCGAGATTCAGGCCGAGAGCGGCACGCTGCTCGTCGAAGGACGCGTCGCCGCGACGGGCGCCGTGGACACGGGCGGCGACGTCAGGCTGCTCGGTGCGCAGGTCGGGCTCGTGGGCAACGCCGCGGTCGACGCTTCAGGCGCGAAGGGCGGCGGGACGGTCAACATCGGCGGCAGCCGGCAGGGCACGGGGCCGCTGCCGAACAGCCGCGCGATCTTCATCGGGGAGGATGTCCGCGTCGAGGCGAACGCGACCGCACGCGGCGACGGCGGCACGGTCATCGCGTACGCCGACGACGCGGCGCGCATTTACGGGCACTTGAGCGCGCGCGGCGGGCCGCAGGGCGGCGACGGCGGGTTCATCGAAACCTCGGGCAAGCAGTACCTCGACGTCCTGCGCACGCCCGACGCCACCGCGCCGGCGGGCCGCGGCGGCGAGTGGCTGATCGACCCCAACAACATCCTCATCGTCACCGCCGCGGGCACGTGCACCAACCTTTCGGGGTGTGCGGCCGGCCCGAGCTGGGCGACGACGAACGACACCGCGCAGCTCGGCGTCAATCTCATCAACAACGCGCTGAACGCCGGCCAGAACGTCACGGTCACGACCACCACGAGCGGCGCGAACACGCAACCCGGGAACATCACCTTCCAGGCGGGCGCGAACATCGCGAAGACGGCGGGGGCCGCGGATGCGACGGTGACGCTCTCCGCGCACAACGACATCAACACGACGGGCGCGACCATCAGCTCGGCCAACAGCGCGGCGGTCGGGCGTCTGAACGTCGTGCTCACGGCCGACTCCGACAGCTCGGGCGCCGGGAACGTCGTCGTCGGCGGCGGCGTCACGACCCGCGGCGGGAGCTTCACCGCGAGCGGCGCGAGCATCAGCGGCGGCGGCGCCATCAGCACGAGCGGGATCGCGGGGCGGGCGGGCGGCGACATCACGCTCACCGGTCAGCCTGCCGGCGCCGTCAACGTCACCGGCGCGATGACCGCGAGCGGCGGCGCGCGCGGCCGCCGGCAGCGCGGGCAACGCCGCGGCACGGTGAGCCTCACCGGCGGGACGGTCACCGTCGGGGCGATCACCGCGCGCGGCGCGAACGGCGCGGCCGGCGGCTTCGCCGGCGGCAGCGGCGGGACGGTCAACGTGACCAAGACCGGCGCGGCGGCGACGGCGGTCACGCTCAACGGCCTGATCGACGTGCGCGGCGGCAACGCCACGGCGGCAGCGCGACCGGCGGGACCGGTGGCACGGTGACGTCAACGCCGGGCGCCGGATCGGTGGCCACGACCGGCGCGAACCTCGCGACGCTGATCGACGCGCGCGGCGGCACCGGCCAGAACGGCGGCACGGTGGCGATCAACGCGACCGGCAACATCAACATCGCCGGCGGCGGGCAACAAGGCGATCGTCACGAGCGGCGGCGCGGCGTCGACCGGCACTGCCGGCCGCGACGCGGGCAACATCACGATCGCGTCACCGGCCGGCACGGTGACCACGCGCGTGCTCACCGCCAACGGCTCGGCCGGCAACGTGCGGCAACAACGTGGGCGGCAGCGGCGGAACCATCGTCGGTGTCCGGCGTCGGGGCGACGCTGAACGCGGCGGTCTCCGCGATGGGCGGCAGCCTCGGTGGGCACCGGTGCCGGCGGCACGGCCGGCACGGTGACGGTGACCGGCACGACCGGCACGGTGTCGAGCGTCGCGGCGGGCACGATCAACGTGACCGGCGGGCGTGGGCAGGACGGCGGCACGGTCAACGTCTCGACCGGGGGAACCGGGACGGTGACCCTGGCGGGCACCCTCACGGCGAGCGGCGGCGCGGCCGAGACCGGCAGCGCGGGGCAGAACGCCGGCACCGTGAACGTGAGCGGCGGCACGGTCACCGTCGCGGCAATCAACGCGCAGGGCACGGCGGGCGCCGCCGGCGGGTTCGCCGGCGGGAGCGGCGGCGCGGTCACGCTGACGAAGACCGGCGTCGGTGCAACCGCGGTCACGCTGAACAACGCGATTCAGGTGAATGGCGGCAATGCCACCGGCAGCGCGACCGGCGGGACCGGCGGCACGGTGGCCGTCAACGCGGGCACCGGGTCAGTGGCGACCACCGCCGCCAACGTCGCGACGCTGATCAACGCGGCCGGCGGCACCGGCCAGAACGGCGGCACGGTGGCGATCAACGCGACCGGCAACATCAACATCGCGGCGGCGGGCAACAAGGCGATCGTCACGAGCGGCGGCACGGCGTCGACCGGCACTGCCGGTCGCAACGCCGGCAACATCACGATCGCGTCCACCGGCGGCACGGTGACCACGCGCGTGCTCACCGCCAACGGCTCGGCCGGCAACGGCGGCAACAACGTGGGCGGCTCCGGTGGAACCATTTCGGTGTCCGGCGTCGGGGCGACGCTGAACGCGGCGGTGTCCGCGGTCGGCGGCAATTCCGTCGGCGCAGGCGTCGGCGGGAGCGGCGGTTCCCTGACGGTCAATGGCGTCAGCGGGCCGGTCACCGCCGGCGGGACCATCACCACCTCCGGCGGCCGCGGCCAGCACGCCGGCGCGGTGTCGATCACGAGCACCGGCGCGGTTGCGATCAACAACACGATCACCGCCTCCGGCGGCACCGCAGCGACCAATGCGAGCGGGCGCAACGGCGGCGCGGTCACGGTGACGGGCGGCTCGGTCGCGACGCGCGCGATCACCGCGAGCGGGTCGAACGCCGTGTCGGCGAACCAGGGCGGCGGCAATGCCGGAACGATCAATCTCGCGTCGACGGCGGGCGGGATCACCGTCAACGCCGGCGGCGCGCTCACGGCGCGCGCCGGAGCGGCGACGGGCACCGGCGTCGGCGGCGCGGCCGGGAGCATTGCGCTCAACGCGACCGGCGGCAACATCACGGCGAATGCGATCACGACGCAAGGCAACGCCAAGACGGACGGCGGCGCGATCACGCTGGCCGCAACCGGCACGGTGACGGCCGGTGCCATCACCACGAGCGGTGGAGCGGGCATCGGTAGCGCGGGACGCAGCGGCGGCGCGGTGTCGGCAACCGGCGCGGACGTGACCGTCGGGGCGATCACGACGAGCGGCGGCGCCGGCGCAGGAACGAACCAGGCGGGCGGCAACGCCGGGTCGATCCTGGTCGACGCGACCGACGGCTCGCCCACCATCACCCTCAACGGGAATCTCGCGGCCGCGGGCGGCGCGCGGACCGGCACCGGGACGGCGGGCAACGGCGCGAACATCACGCTCGACGGGAACGTCGTGCTGCCGGCGAACCGCACGATCACCGCGGCCGGCGCGGCCGGCGGCGGCGCGGGCGGCACGGCGACGTTCGGCGGAACGGTCAACTCGCAGGGTGCGGCGCGCAATCTCACGGTCAACACCGGCACCGGCGCGGTCGCGTTCGGCGGCGCGCTCGGCGACACGCTCGCGCTCGGCGCGCTCAACGTCACCGCGACCGGCATCGCGCTCCCCGCGGTCAACGCCGCGTCGATGACCCTGACGAGCAACGGCGGCAACGTCACGCAGAGCGGCGCGGCAGTCATCACCGGCGCGACGGCGATCACCGCCGGCGCGGGCGGCGCGGTCACGCTCGCGAATGCCGGCAACAACTTCAATTCGGTCACGGTCGCGAGCAGCGCGAGCACGTCGATCTTCGACTCGAACGCGCTCACCGTCGGTCCGGTCACCGCCATCGGCGACGTGCTGATCCAGACCAATCTCGCCGCCGGCAGCGACCTCACGCTCGCCGGCAACATCACCTCCACCACGGGCAACGTCACGCTCGCGAGCGGCGACGACATCCACTACGGCGCGTTCGGACCCGTGGCGCCGGCGGGGCGGTGGTTGACCTACTCCTTCAGTCCGGCCACGAACACCGGCACCATTCCCGTGCCGGGCGGCGCGAAGCCGAACCTCTACAACTGCACGTTCGGCGGCGCGTGCGGCGCGACCATCCCCGCCGGGAACCACAACGTCTACCGCTATCAGCCGCTGCTCACCTACACCGCGAACGCGGCAAACCGGCAGTACGGCGACCCGAACCCGGCGTTCAGCGGCGCCGTCAGCGGGCTCGTGAACGGCGACACTGCCGTCAATTCCTACAGCGGCACGCTCGCCTTCACCTCGCCCGCGGTCGGCACGACGCCGGTCGGCGGCGCCGCAATCAACGGCAGCGGGCTCACCTCCGACATCGGGTACGGCTTCACGCAGGCGGCGGGCAATGCGACCGCGCTGACGATCACCGCCCGGCCGATCACGCTCACCGCGGGCAGTGCAGCGCGCGTGTACGGCGATCCGAATCCGGCTGCCCGCGCCGCTCTACACCGTGGGCGGAAACGGGATGGCGAATGCCGAAGACGCCCAGACGCTTTTTGGCTTCACCGTCGCGAGCGGCGCGATCGGCACCACCCCGGTCGGCGCCTACGCCGTCGGCGCGAACGCGTACAACATCGCGGGTGTCGGCGTGGGCGCCAACGGCAACTACACCATCACCGCGATCAATCCCGGCACGCTCACGATCAACACCGCGCCGCTCACCGTGACCGCGAACGACGCCGCGCGCCAGGAGGGCCAGGCGAACCCGCCGTTCTCCGCGACCTACGCCGGGTTCAAGAACGGCGAGACGCCCGCGGCGCTCGGCGGCGCGCTCGCGTTCGCGACGCCGGCGACGCTCGCGTCGCCGCCCGGTCCGTACGCGATCACGCCCTCCGGGCAGACCGCGACGAACTACACGATCACGTACGTCGACGGCGTCCTGACGGTCACGCCGTGCCCGTGTACCCGTCGTCCCGGTGCCGCCGGTCGTCGGCGGCGTCGCGGCGGCCGACAACGCGCTGATCACCGCCACGCAGCGCAGCGCCGATGCCGAAGGCGAAGTTGCGCCGCGGCGGCCGGACGAGAAGGGCGTCGATTGCCTCGAGCTCGAGCGCGCCGGGCAGCGCCGCGTGCTCCATCGCTGCTACTAGCGCCTCAGCTGCCCTTCCGCGCGAGCCAGATCCCGGCGAGGATCACCGCGCCGCCGGCGAGCTGCGCGGCGCCAGCGCGCTCGCCGAGGATCGCCCACGCGTAGAGCGTCGCCATCGCGGGCTGCAGCAGCAGGCTGACCGACGAGAACGATGCCGGCAGGTGCGCCATCGCGTAGGCGATGAGGCTCTGGCCCGCGGTCTGGCAGACGAGCGCGAGGCCGAAGAGCGTCAGCCAGCCGGCGCCCGTCGCGGGCAGCATCGTCTCGCCCGAGACGAGCGCGAGCGGCAGCAGCGCGACCGCGCACACCGTCGTGCTCACCGCCATGATGCGCGCGGTCGAGCGCGCCTCGCGCAGGTGCTTCACCGCGAGCATGTACGCGCCGTAGAACATCGCGGTCACCACGCCGAGCGCGTCGCCCAGCAGCTGCTGGCCGCCCAGGCCGAAGCTCGGACCGACCAGCACGAACGCGCCGCCCATCGCGATCGCCATTCCCGTCAGGAAGGTCCGGGTGACCCGCTGCCCGAAGAGCAGCCACGCGCCGACCGTGACGAAGATCGGCGCGAGGTTGGCGAGCAGCGTCGAGTTGGCGACCGAGGTGAAGAGAATGGAGTAGTGCCAGACCGCCAGGTCGCCGGCAAAGAACAGGCCGGCGAGGAGCATCGGCGGCGCGAGCGGATTCGCGCGGTCGCCCGCCGTGCGCGGCGTCGACATCGCCCATGCCCAGAGGAACGGGACCGCCAGCGCCGTGCGCCAGAACGCGCTGGCAGTGGGGCCGGTCTCGGAGAGCCGCACGAAGATCGGCGCGAACGCGATCGAGCAGGCCCCGAGGAGCAGCGCGGCGAGCGCGACGGTCTGCGCGGTCCCTGCGGCGCGCGGCGCGTCGGCGGGCGCGCTCATCCGGCGGAAGGTCCGGTGACCGGCCGCGCCTCAGCGCAGCTCGATGAGCGCCCGGCGCGCGCGCTCGAGGCGCGCCTCCGCCTCGGCGATCGCATACTCGTTCGCCGCCTGCCGCGCCCAGTACGCGTCGTTGAGACGCGCCCGGCCGCTGTACGTGCCGATGCGCTCGCCTTCGAGCGGCTCGCGGCCCGCCTCCAGCGCCTGCCGCCCGCGCTCGAGGGCCGCCGTGGCGGCGTTGATCTCGGCGCGATCGCGTCGAGCGCGCGGGTGCGCTCCGCCGCGCGCTCGTTGACCTCGCGCGCCCGCGCACGGGCCGCCTGTTCCTGGGCGGTCGCGGCTGCAGGGTCCGGCGCCGGCGCGCGCTCGAACTCCTCCTCCAGGGTCGCGCCCGCCACGGGCTTGTCGGAGTACACGATCCGGCCGTCGGGCGTCCGGTACTTGAAGATCGTCTGAGCGGGCGCGGCGGCCGCGCAGGCAAGCGCGATCGCTGCAACGAGCCACGACGCCGCGCGCAACATTTCAGCGCGCCGTATTGCGAGCGGCGACGGCGCGCTGCAGGCGCGCCTCGGCGTCGGCGACCGCGCGCTGGTTCGCCGCCTGCCGGGCGTCGTAGGCCTCGTTGAGCCGGCTGCTGCCGCCCGCGGTGCCGGTGCGCTCGCCGGGGAGGGGTTCGGTGCCCGCCTGGAGCTGGGCGCGCGCCCGCTCGAGCGCCTCGGTCGCGGCGCGGACTTCCGCATCCGTCTGCTCGAGCCGGCGTGCGCGCTCGGCGCCGGAATCGGCGCCGGGTGCCGCGGCCTTGCCCTCGCGCGGCGGGGGCGGCGACGCCGACGGCGGCGGAGGCGGCGCAACCTCGTTGACGAGCTTCGCGCCGGGCACCGGCTGGTCCGAGTAGACGACGCGCCCGTCGGGAAAGACGTAGCGGCCGATCTTCTGCGCGTCGACGGCGCTGGCCGCGGCCAGGGCGAGGACGATGAGCAACAGGCGGGGGAAGCGCATGGGCGAGCCTGAAAATGAGTCCGTCAGGACGAGTTGTACACGACGCGCCGTGAGCAGGCAATCGCGGCGCAGGATGAACGGCGCTAGAATCCGACCGCCCCCCGCACGACCATGCCGCAGCCGTCGTTCGTCCATCTCCGCCTGCACAGCGAGTTTTCCATCGTCGACGGGATCGTGCGCCTCGACGACGCCGTCGCGCGCGCCGCCGCGGACGGGATGGGCGCGCTCGCGCTCACCGACCTCGGCAACGTGTTCGGGATGGTCAACTTCTACAAGGCCGCGCGGAAGGCCGGGATCAAGCCGATCGTCGGCTGCGACGTGTGGATCACCAACGACGCGGAACGCGACAAGCCGCATCGCCTGCTCCTGCTCGTGCGCTCGCACGCCGGCTACCTGCGGCCTGTGCGAGCTGCTCACGCGCGCGTACCGGGAGAACCAGCATCGCGGCCGCGCCGAGCTGCGCCGCGAGTGGCTCGCCGGCGGCGGCGCGGCGGGGCTGATCGGGCTCTCGGGCGCGCACGCGGGCGACGTCGGCGCCGCGCTGCTGCAGGGGAACCTCCCGGTCGCCGAGCGGCTGGCGCGCGAGTGGGCGGCGGCGTTCCCGGACGCGTACTACCTCGAGCTGCAGCGCGCCGGCGCGCCGCAGAGCGAAGCCTACGTCGCCGCCGCGCTCGAGCTCGCCGGCCGGACCGGCCTGCCGGTGGTCGCGACGCACCCGGTGCAGTTCCTCAAGCCCGAGGAATTCAAGGCGCACGAGGCGCGCGTCTGCATCTCGGAGGGCTACGTGCTCGCCGACCAGCGGCGGCCGCGCGCGTTCACGCCGGACGCCTACTTCAAGACGCAGGCCGAGATGGCGGCGGCGTTCGCCGACCTGCCCGAGGCGCTCGCCAATTCGGTCGAGATCGCGCAGCGCTGCAACCTCGTGCTCGAGCTCGGCAAGTCGAAGCTGCCGCGGTTCCCGACGCCGGCCGGCGTCACGCTCGAGGACTACCTCGTCGCGGCCGCCGAGAGGGGCCTCGGCGAGCGCCTCGTGCAGCTCTATCCCGACGCGGCCGAGCGCGAGCGGCATGCGCCGCGCTACCGCGAGCGGCTCGCGTTCGAGTCGAACACCATCATCCAGATGGGCTTCGCGGGCTACTTCCTCATCGTCGCGGATTTCATCAACTGGGCGAAGACGAACGGCGTGCCGGTCGGGCCGGGGCGCGGCTCCGGCGCCGGGTCGCTGGTCGCGTACTCGCTCGGCATCACCGACCTCGATCCGCTGCGCTACGACCTGCTGTTCGAGCGCTTCCTCAATCCCGAGCGCGTGTCGATGCCCGACTTCGACATCGACTTCTGCCAGGACGGGCGCGACCGGGTCATCGACTACGTGAAGCGCAAGTACGGCGCCGAGTCGGTCTCGCAGATCGCCACCTTCGGCACGATGGCGGCGAAGGCGGTGGTGCGCGACGTCGGGCGGGTGCTGGAGTGGAGCTACACGCGCACCGACGAGCTCGCGAAGCTGATCCCGTTCCAGCCGGGCAAGCTGATCACGCTGAAGATGGCGCGCGAGATGGAGCCGCGCCTCGCGGAGCGCGAGGAGACCGAGGAGGAGACGCGCGAGCTGCTGGCGCTCGCCGGGGAGCTCGAGGGCCTCACGCGCAACGTCGGCATGCACGCGGGCGGCGTGCTGATCGCGCCGGGCAAGCTCACCGACTTCTGCCCGCTCTACGTCGCGCACGGCGCCGAGGCGATGGTGTCGCAGCTCGACATGAAGGACGTCGAGGCGATCGGGCTGGTCAAGTTCGACTTCCTCGGCCTGACCACGCTCACCATCCTCGACTGGACGCTGCGCTACGTGCGGCGGCTCGATCCGACCGCGACCCTCGCCCTGGAGACGCTTCCGCTCGACGACCGCGACACCTACAAGCTTTTCGCAGCGGCGAACACGACCGCGGTGTTCCAGTTCGAATCGCGCGGCATGCGCGATCTGCTCAAGCGCGCGCGTCCCGACCGCTTCGAGGACATCATCGCGCTGGTGGCGCTGTTCCGGCCCGGGCCGATGGACCTCATCCCCGACTTCATCGACCGCAAGCACGGGCGGAGCCGCGTCGAGTACCTCGACCCGCGGCTCGAGCCGATCCTCGCGCCGACCTACGGGATCATGGTGTACCAGGAGCAGGTGATGCAGATCGCGCAGGTGATCGGCGGGTACTCGCTCGGGGGCGCCGACCTGCTGCGGCGCGCGATGGGCAAGAAGAAGCCCGAGGAGATGGCGAAGCACCGCGACCTGTTCGTCGCCGGGCGCGGAGCAGAACGGCGTCTCGCGGGGGCGCGCGAACGAGCTCTTCGACCTGATGGAGAAGTTCGCCGGCTACGGCTTCAACAAGTCGCACGCCGCGGCCTACGCGCTGGTCGCGTACCAGACCGCGTACATGAAGGCGCATCACAACGCCGCGTTCATGGCCGCCAACTGCTCGGCGGTGATGAACGACACCGACAAGGTGCAGCAGTTCCACGCCGACGCGATCGCGAACGGGCTGAAGATGCTGCCGCCGGACGTCAACGCGGGCGAGTACCGCTTCGTCCCGGTCGATGCGCGCACGATCCGCTACGGGCTGGGCGCGATCAAGGGGACGGGCGAGTCGGCGATCGGCGCGATCGTCAAGGCGCGGGAGGAGGGCGGTCCGTTCGCGGACCTCTTCGACTTCTGCGAGCGCATCGACAAGCGCATCGTCAACCGCCGCGTCGTCGAGGCGCTGGTGCGCGCCGGCGCGTTCGACGCGCTCGACGATCATCGCGCGCGGCTGCTCGCCTCGGTCGGCATCGCGCTCGAGGCGGCCGAGCAGCGCGAGCGCGACGCGCAGCAGGTCAGCCTGTTCGGCGATGCCGACGGCGCGGCGCGCCACCGGCCCGCGCTGGTCGACGCGCCGCGGTGGGACGAGCAGCGCCGGCTCGCCGAGGAGAAGACCGCGCTCGGGTTCTACCTCTCCGGGCATCCGTTCGTGGCGTTCCGCCGCGAGTTCGCGCCGTTCCTGCGCGGCACGCTTGCGGAGATCACGCCGCGCAACGAACCGCAGCTCATCGCGGGCATGGTGGTCTCGGCGCGCACCGCGCTGACCCGGCGCGGCAAGATGCTGATCGTGCTGCTCGACGACGGCGCGGCGCAGCTCGAGGTGTCGGTCTACAGCGAGGTCTGGGAAGCGAGCCGCGATCTCGTGAAGGAAGACCGGCCGCTGGTGGTGCAGGGCAAGGTGACGAAGGACGAGTTCAGCGGCGGCTTCCGGGTGATCGCCGAGCGGCTCTACGACCTCGCCGCGGCGCGGGCGAAGTTCGCGCGGGGCCTGCGGCTGTCGCTGAACGGCGAGGCTTCGGCGGCGAGCGCCGCGGCGGCGAAGAAGCTGCGCGAGCTGCTCGGACCGTACCGCAACGGGCCGTGCCCGGTGTGCGTGCGCTACAGCAGCGGCGAGCGCCGTAGCGGACGTGCGGCTCGGCGACGAATGGCGGGTGACGCCGGACGACGGGCTCATCGCCGCGCTGGGCGACTGGCTGAAGCCCGAGAACGTCGAGATCGTGTACGCCTGACGCGTCAGCCGGTCGGGCGCCACTCGAAGGTCAGCGAAGGTCCCGTCCGCCTCGGCAACCACCACCCGGGTCACCTGCGCCGCGGGCGGTCCGCGGTGGGCCCACTGCACGATCTCGGTCACCGCGGCGGCGCCGCCGGCGACGACCGCCTCGACCGTGCCGTCGCGGCGATTCCGCACCCACCCCGTGACGCCGAGGCGCTCGGCTTCCCAGCGCATCGCGTCGCGAAACCCGACGCCCTGGACGCGCCCGTGGATGATCAGGTGCTTGGGCATCGGCGGAAGTGATCAACGAATCGAACGACCTGATTGCGCGTCGGGCGCCGATCATAGCAAGCTTGCGTGCGGCGGAAGCGTGACAACGCCCAATTTACCCAGGAGACCGGAGAAGACCATGAGAAGACTGACTGCACTGCTCACGATGTTCGCGTTCGCGCTGCTCGCCGGGTGCGCCTCGACCGGGGGTGGCGGCGTCGTCGCCGAGGACAAAGTCGTCTACCACTTGAACGAGGGGCTCGTGCAGGCGACCAACGGGCTGCGCAACATCAACAACCACCTCGAAGTCAACCCGAAAGCGAAGATCGTGGTCGTGTCGCACGCGTTGGGCGTGGATTTTCTGATGAAGAACGCGCGCGACAAGAACGGCAACCCCTATGAAGTCGCGGTGCAGGACCTGAAGTCGCGCGGCGTGACCTTCGAGGTGTGCGAGATCACGCTGCGCAATCGCAAAATGACACGCGCCCAGTTCATCGAGGAGGCCTCCTTCGTGCCTTCGGGGGTGGCGGAGATCACCCGCAAGCAGCAGCGCGAAGGTTACGCGTACCTCAAACCATAGCCAGCATTGCCCGGTAGTGGCGGTACCAGTCGCTCTGGAACCGCTCCGCCGGGTCGTGCCGCAGCTTTAGCGCGAGGAATTCCCGGAAGCGCGGGTGGCACGCTTCGACCTGCGCGCGCGTCGCATGGCGGTGATAGGTCAGGTAGTAGCTCCCGCCGCGCGCCACCGCCAGGTCGATGAGGCGGCGGAACGCGTCGGCGGCGTGCGCCTGCCCCGCCGGATCGTGGCGGACGTGCAGGTTGAAGATCACGCAGGCGTAGTCCTCGCGCGCCCACGGCAGGAAGGTCTCCTCGTCGCGGCGGATCAGCCGCACCGTCCCGTAGATGACGTCGACGCGCTCGCGCCGGAGATCCGCGGCGGCCGCGGCCATGAAATCGGCGAGGCGGGTGCGCGGCACGTAGATCTCGGTGATGACTTCCGACCCGCGGTGGCCGAGCGTGCGGTCGAGATCGCGATGGTAGTCGTCGAGATAGACGCTCATCTGGTGCGTGTCCGACCAGTACACCTGGCCGGAGGTGGCGAGGTAGTAGCGCGAGTAGTGCTCGAACGCCGCGGCCTTGTCGGTGTGCGCGAGCGTCACGAGGCGCTTCCAGTCGGCGGCCGACAGCTCGCGCTGGCCGGCGGGAATCGGCGTAGCGCCGGACACCGGCTCGTAGCACGAGAACACCCCGCGCCGCAGGAAGTGCTCGCTCGCCGGATCGGTCGCGAACTGGAAGTCGCCGTAAGCGAAGCCGGCCGCGATGCGCGCATCGAACGCCGGCATGAGCCCCTCGACGTCGAGAATCTCCACGCGACGGCGCAGCTTGCGGCGCAGGACGAGCCGCAGGGTGACGGTCGCGATCACGCCGAACAGGCCATAGCCGCCGATCGCGAGCCGGAAGAGATCCGCGTTCTCGGTGCGGCTGCAACGGCGTCGCTCGCCGCGCGCGTCGACGAGCGTGAACGACTCGACTTCGCTCACGAACGGCGGCAGATCGAGCCCGCGGCCGTGCACGTTCGCCGAGAGACAGCCCCCGATGCTCAGCGCATCGGCGCCGGTCTGCTTCTGGCGGAAGGTCCAGGCGGGCGCTGCGGGGCCCTGTGCGTCGCGCAGCCAGTCGTGCAGCGCCGGCCAGCGCATGCCCGCCTCGACCTCGATCAGGCCGCGGGTGGCGTCGAACGCCACGACGCGGTCGAAGCGGCTCGTGTCGATCAGCAGCGCCCCGGTGCCGAACTGCTGCGCGCCCATCGCATGGCGGGCGCCGCAGATCGAGACGGGCTGCCCGGCATCGGCGGTAGCACGAAGGGCGCTGCTGATGTCTTCGATCGAGAGGGGCTGGACGACCCCGGCGACGAGCGTGGGGTTCAGCGCGGAATGCGTGTCGTTGACGGCGGTGAAACGGTGCGCGGGCGATTGCGTCACGGCGGGGCTCCCGGGTGATGAGATGCCGCCGATGCTCGGCGTCCGAGCGGCCCCTGTGACCGGAAGTCCCCGCAGGGCGCGCCCGGTGATGCTGCGGGTCGTGCGGGGGAAGACGCGGGGCGAAGCGCGGTCAGCCGCCGAACGCCTGCCGTGCCACTTCGCTCCGGAGCGTATAGATCGTCGCCGCGCAGAGCACGAGGATCGGGACCAGGACGAGCGTCACCCCGGCGATCGCCGCGACCCAGCTTTCGCGCGCCTCGGGCGGCTGTGCCTTCGCGGCGTAGAGCCGCGTTGCCGCCGAGAGCAGCAGCAGCACGCTCAGCGTCCAGCAGAAGAACTCGAGGACGTCCCGGCCCCACGGCCGCAGCCCGATCACCCCCACGCCGCCGGCGAGCCCGAGCACCCAGATGGCGAAGAGCAGCATGTCGTTCCACGCCGTCTTGGCGAGGAACCTGCGGTGCAGCTCGCCGGCCCGGTGCATCGCCATGATCAGGATGGCGCCGACGATCAGCGCGGCGGCGCTGAGCAGCGTGAAAATCCAGCCGACGAGCGCGAGCGGCAGCGGGTCCATTCCGAGGCCGCCTTCAGGCCGGGCGCTTCGTCGCGATGGCGGTGAGGATGCCTTGCATGAGCGCGATGGGGGTGGGCGGACAGCCCGGCACCGCGACGTCGACCGGAATCACGTTCGCCACGCGCCCGCAGCTCGCGTAGCTCGCGCCGAAGATCCCGCCGGTGCAGCCGCAGTCCCCGACCGCGACGACGAGCTTGGGATCGGGCACGGCCACGTAGGTGCGCTTCAGCGCCGTCTCCATGTTGCGCGAGACCGGGCCGGTGACCAGCAGCAGGTCGGCGTGCCGCGGGCTGGCGACGAACTTGATGCCGAGCGCTTCGATGTTGTAGTAGGCGTTGTTCAGCATGTGGATCTCGAGCTCGCAGCCGTTGCACGAGCCCGCGTCGACGTGCCGGATCGCGAGCGAGCCGCCGAACACGCGCAGGATCTCGTCGGCGAGCCGCTCGCCGGTCACGCGCAGGGTCGCATCGGGGCGCGGCGGCGCCTCGGTCCTGATGCCGACGACGGCGATCTGCTTGAGTAGCTTCAGCATGCGGCCCCTACAGGTCCTGCCCCGCGTACGACAGGTTGAACGACTTGTTGATCAGCGGGAAGTCCGGAACGATGTTGCCGAGAATCGCGTGCTCGAGCGCCGGCCAGTTCTGCCACGACGGGTCGTGGGCGTGGCAGCGGCGGATCACGCCGCCCTCGGCCTCCAGCGCGACCATCGCCTCGCCGCGCCAGCCCTCCACGCGCCCGATCCCGCGGGCGGGTCCCGCGAGCGTCGCGAACGGCGCCGCGATCTCGCCGAGCGGCAGGTCCGCCGCGATCATGCGCACGAGGCGCAGCGACTCGAAGATCTCCTCGAACCGCACCGTCACGCGCGCCGCGACGTCGCCCTCCTCGTGGACGTGCGGCGCCACCCCGAGCCGGTCGTAGGGCTCGAATGCCGGCTGCGCGCGCAGGTCGAGCGCCTGGCCGCTCGCGCGCGCGGCGAAGCCGACCACGCCCAGCCGCTTCGCGAGCTCGGGTGCGAGCCGGCCGCAGGTCAGGAAGCGGTCCTGGAGGCCGGCGTGGTCGTCGTAGATGTCCTTCAGGATCTGCACCTCGCGCTCGAGCGCGTCGCACTGCGCCGCCAGCTGATCGCAGCCGTGACGCCCCGCATTGCGCGCGACCCCGCCGGGTACGACGTAGTCCATCAGGTAGCGGTGGCCGAACACCTCGGCGTTGAGCCGCAGCACGTCCTCCTTGAGGCGCATGAACTGGGCGAGCCCGAACGCGAGCCCGCCGTCGTTGCCGAGGTAGCCGAGATCGCCGAGGTGATTTGCGATGCGCTCGCGCTCCAGCGCCAGCGCGCGGAGCCACAGCGCGCGCGGTGGCGGCTCGATGCGCGGCGAGTGCCCTCGACCGCCATCGCGTACGCCCAGGCGTACGCGACCGTGCTGTCGCCCGAAACGCGTCCCGCAAGGCGGCTGCCGGAGAGAAGGTCGCGGCCCTCGAACAGCTTGTCGATCGCCTTGTGCTTGTAGCCCAGGCGTTCCTCCAGCCGCAGCACCTTCTCGCCGACGATCGAAAAGCGGAAGTGGCCGGGCTCGATCGTGCCGGCGTGCACCGGGCCCACCGGGATCTCGTGCACGCCGTCGCCCGCGACGGCGACGAAGGCGTAGTCGTCCAGCCCGTTCTCGTGCACGCGCGACAGCGGAACGTCGCGGCGCAGCGGGAACACGTCGCCGGGCCAGGCGGCGTGGCGCAACCACGGTCGCTGGTCGGGCGCGCGTCGATCGCGATACCGAGAAGGTCGTGCGTGGCGCGCTGCATCCGGCCGGCGCAGAGGAAGACGTCGGAGAGATCGGGGTAGTGCGGTGCGGCTTCCGGCAGCGCGACCGACAGCCAGAGCAGCGCGCCGTCGACCGCGATCGTGAGATGCAGCGCGTACCCCCCGTCGCGGTCGCGCTCGTCCGCGCCCCACAGCGCCACCAGGCGCCCGTCGCGGGCCGCGAGGGCGATACACGCTTCGCGCAACCTGTCGGCCTCGATCCGCGCCCGCCAGGCCGGCACCGCCGAGGGCACCGGCGCGAGCTCCAGGCCGAATCCGTCGAATGGGTTGGCGGGCGCCACGGTCTACCCGATCAGCTTCGCCGCCTCGCGGTACCACGCGGCGAGATACGGCGGGATGTAGAGACCGAGCATGAGCGCCAGCGCGAGGTGCACGAACACCGGGACGAGGGCGGGCGGGTGGGGCAGGGGCTTCGCGACGGTGTCGCCGAACACCATCGGCTGCACCTTGCGGAACACCGCGGCGAACGCGACGCCGAGGGAGACGAGGAGCAACGGCGTCGCCCACGGCTGCTGCCGCATGGCGCTGGTGAGGATGAGGAACTCGCTCGCGAAGACGCCGAACGGCGGCAGGCCGAGGATCGCGAGGGTGCCCAGCATCAGGCCCCACCCGATGGTCGGGCTGACCTTGGCGAGGCCGCGGATGTCGTCCATGATCTGCGTCCCGGCCGTCTGCGCCGCATGTCCGACGGCGAAGAAGATCGCGCTCTTGGTCAGCGAGTGGACGGTCATGTGCAGCAGGCCGGCGAAGCTGGCGATCGGGCCGCCCATGCCGAAGGCGAAGGTGACGAGCCCCATGTGCTCGATCGACGAGTAGGCGAACATCCGCTTGACGTCCCGCTGGCGCGCCAGGAAGAACGCGCCGACCACGACCGAAAGCAGCCCGAAGCCCATCATGAGATGCCCGGCGAACTCGGTGCCGAGCGCGCCGTCGGCGAGCACCTTGCACCGGACCAGCGCGTAGAGCGCCACGTTGAGCAGGAGACCCGAGAGCACTGCCGAGACCGGCGTCGGGCCCTCCGCGTGCGCGTCGGGGAGCCAGTTGTGGAGCGGCACGAGCCCGACCTTGGTGCCGTAGCCGACCAGCAGGAAGACGAATGCGATCGACAGGATCGTCGGCTCGAGCTGCGAGCGCACGCCGAGGAGGTGGGTCCAGAGGAGCGCCTCGACGCCCGTCCCGAGGAGCCGCTGCGAGGCCATGTAGAGCAGGATCGTGCCGAACAGGGCCTGCGCGATGCCGACGCCGCACAGGATGAAGTACTTCCACGCGGCCTCCAGGCTCGCGGGCGTGCGGTACAGGCTCACGAGCAGCACGGTCGTCAGCGTCGCGGCCTCGAGGGCGACCCACAGCAGGCCGAGGTTGTTGGTGAGCAGCACGAGCAGCATCGTGAAGATGAACAGCTGGTACATGCTGTGGTAGAGGCGCAGCCGCGCGCCGGTCAGCTTGCCGTGGTCCTGCTCGATGCGCATGTACGGCCGCGAGAACATCGAGGTCGTCATCGACACGAAGGCGGTCAGCGCCACCAGGAACACGTTGAGCGAGTCGACGAAGAACTGCTCGCCGAACGCGAAGAGCGGCCCGTCCCGGACGACGCGGGTGGTCAGGGCGGCGGCGGCGACGAACGTGGCGATCGAGAGCGCGACGTTCAGCTCCGCGGCGGCGCGCCGGTGGCCGACGAGCGCGAGCAGCGCGCCGCCGACGAGCGGGATGCCGAGGACCGCGAGGATCTCCCAGTTCATTCTTCTTTCAGCTTCTCGAGGTGATGGATGTCGAGCGAGTCGAAGCGCTCGCGGATCTGGAAGAAGAACACGCCGAGGATGATCACGCCCACCAGCACGTCGAGCGCGACGCCGAGCTCCACGACCATCGGCATGCCGTAGGTCGCGGCGGTCGCGGCGAAGAACAGGCTGTTCTCCATCGCGAGGAACCCGATCACCTGCGGCACCGCCTTGGAGCGGGTGATCATCATCAGGAACGCGAGCAGCACCGCGGCGAGCGCGATGCCGAGGGTGCCCTTGGTGATCGTGCCCGCGAGCGCCGAGACCGGCTGCGCGAGGTTGAAGGCGAGGATCACCAGCAGCAGGCCGAACAGCATGGTGGTGGGGATGTTGAGCAGCGTCTCGACGTCCCACTTCACGTTCAGGCGCCGGATCAGGCGGTGCAGGATCCAGGGCAGGAGCAGCACCTTGAGGACGAGCGTCAGGCCGGCCGACCACCACAGGTGCGTCTGCCCGGTCGCCCAGGCCACGAACGCGGTGGAGAGCATCAGCACGAAGCCCTGCGGCGGCGAACAGATTGATGAGCGACAGGATGCGCCGCTGCGCGAGCATCGCGAACGACACGAGCAGCAGCACCGCCGCCAGCAGGTTGATGATCTGCCCCGTCAGGGCCGGCGTCAGGAACTGGCTCACGTTGCGCTCATGTCTCGAGGAGCGCGTGGAGGAGCAGCGCGAGCACTGCGAGCATGAACGCCGTGCCGAGGAACTCCGGCGCACGGAAGATGCGCATCTTGGCCGACACCGTCTCGATCAGCGCGAGCAGGAACCCGCCGATCGCGAGCTTCAGCGCCAGCGCGGGCAGCGCGAGCAGCAGGCCCGCGGCGTCGCCGCCCTGGGCGATGCCGAACGGGAAGAAGAGGGCGATGCCGATGCACGAGTAGACGAACAGCTTCAGGCTCGCCGCCCACTCGATCAGCGCGAGGTGCCGGCCGGAGTACTCGAGCACCATCGCCTCGTGGATCATGGTCAGCTCGAGATGGGTCGCCGGATTGTCGACCGGGATGCGCGCGTTCTCGGCGAGCGAGACCATCGTGAAGGCGACGCCGGCGAAGGCGAGGCTCGGGTAGATTGCGAGCTCCCGCTGCGAGATCGTCTCGACCGTCGTCGCGAGCGACGTGGACTGGCTGATGAGCGACGCGGTGAACAGCACGATCAGCAGCGCCGGCTCGGCGAGGAACCCGATCATCATCTCGCGCCGCGCACCGAGCGTGCCGAACGCCGTGCCGATGTCCATGGCCGCGAGCGAGATGAACACCCGCGCGAGCGCGAGGATGCCCACCAGGGCGATCGCGTCCGCCGCCGGCGCATACGGCAGGTCGGTGCCGAGCGTGGGGACGATGGCCACGGCGAGGACCATGCAGCCGAACACGATGTAGGGCGCGGTGCGGAACAGCGGCGAGGCGCCGTGCGCGACCACCGCGTCCTTCGCCATCAGCTTGCGCAGCATCAGATAGGGACGCAGCACGCCCGGTCCGCGCTTGTTCTGCAGCCAGGCGCGGCACTGGTTGACCCAGCCGAGCAGGAGCGGCGCGAGCAGCACCGCCAGCAGGATCTCGGTGAGCTGGGCGGAGGCGCCGGCCCAGGAGAACTCCGTTAGCACGAGGCCCTCATCGCACCAGGAAGAGCAGCACGAGCAGCGTGCCGAAGCTGTACAGCAGGTACACCGAGATGCGGCCGCGCTGGAGCAGCGTGACGAACCCGGTGAGCCGGTCGACCAGCCGGGCGACCGGCAGGTAGCACCAGTACCAGAGGTGATCTTCGATGGTCACGCGGTAGCGCGGCGCCGCGTCGAACGCGCCGGGCAGCTCGCGCGTCATGCGGAAGAACGGCTCGAACACCTGCCGCACCGGCTGGCCGAAGCCCTCGGCGGTGTCCTGCATGCGCGCGTTGAGCCGCGGGAAGCCGCAGTCCCACGGCGGCGCGCGCCGGACGCGGCCGTGATAGAAGCGGCGCACCGCGAGCCACGCGAGCCCGGTCAGTACCGCGAGGCCGACGAGGACGAGCGCCGGCGAGTAGCTCGCGCGCTCGGCGCTGATCGGCGCGAGGAACAGCCAGTGGGTGGCGCCGGTCGCCTTGGAGAGATTGGTGCCGAGCATCGGCCCGGTCACGAAGTCGATGAGCGTGATGACCTGCACCGGCAGCACGCCGAACGCGACGCAGCCCGCCGCGAGCCAGAGGAGCCCGATCCGCTCCAGGATGCCGGCGTCGTGCGCCTGGGCGAGCTTTTCCTCGCGCGGCTGTCCGAGGAACACGACGCCGTAGAACTTGACCATCACGTAGGCCGAGAGCGCCGCCGCCAGCGCGATCGCCGCCGCGGCCACCGGGACGAGCATGTTGAGGTAGCTCGCCGGCAGGTTCGGCGTGAAGAGGAACGCCTGGAGCAGCAGCCACTCCGACACGAAGCCGTTCAGCGGCGGCATCCCGGCGATCGCGAGCGCGCCGACGAGCGCGAGCCACGCGACCCAGGGCATGCGGTGGATGAGGCCGCCGAGCTTGCCGAGGCCGCGCTCCTTGGTCGCGTGCAGCACCGCGCCGGTGGCGAGGAAGAGCAGGCTCTTGAAGTAGGCGTGGTTCAGGCAGTGGTAGAGCATCGCCGTGAGGGCGAGCGCGGCGAGGCCGTACATCTTGTAGGCGGAGAAGGTGACGCCCAGCCCGAAGCCGACCACGATGAACCCGATGTTCTCGATCGAGGACCAGGCGAGCAGGCGCTTCATGTCCGACTGCACCGCGCTGAACACCACGCCGAAGAGCGCCGTCACGAGGCCGATGGCGAGCGCGAGCACGCCCCACCACCAGATCTGCGTGTGCAGGAGGTCGAACGTCACCCGCAGCATGCCGTAGATCGCGGTCTTCAGCATCACCGCGCTCATCAGCGCGGACACCGGCGACGGCGCCGCCGGATGCGCCTCGGGCAGCCACACGTGCAGCGGCACGATGCCGGCCTTCGCGCCGAAGCCGAACAGGGCGAGCAGGAAGGCGACGGTCGCCCAGAACGGCGTGAGCTCGACCTGGCGGATGCTGGCGAAGGTGTAGTCGCCGAAGCCGTGCAGCACGCCGAAGCACATCAGGATCGCGATCGCGCCGACGTGCGCGATCAGCAGGTAGAGATAGCCGGCGCGCCGGATCTCGGCGATGCGATGGTCGCTCGTCACCAGGAAGAACGACGACACCGCCATCGTCTCCCACGTCACCATGAACGCGTAGGCGTCGTTGGCGAGCAGCACGAGCGCCATGCTGGCGAGGAACAGGTGGTACCAGAGGCACTGCACGCCCGGAGCCGCGCCCTCGCCCGGCCGCAGATAGCCGGCCGCGAACACCGACACCCCGGCCGCGACCGATCCGAGGATGAGCAGGAAGAACGCCGACAGCGCGTCGATGCGGAAGTGGAACGGCAGGTCGGGCAGCCCGAGCGGGAGGACGGTCTCGTCCGGCGGCTGGCTGATCGCCACGAACGCGGTGGCGGCGAGCGCGAGCCCGACCAGGGCGCCGAGCGGATAGAGGACCTTCGACACGAAGCGCAGCGCGTGCGGCGCGCAGACGCCAAGCGCCGCGACCACGAGCCAGGCCGCCGCGATCGCGAGCGCGGCGGCGAGGGGCGTGACGCTCATTGTGCGTCCGGGTGTTTCAAGGGGTCAACGACTGCGGGCATCAGACCAGCGCGATCGCGAGCGCTACGAGCGCGGCGATGGTAACACTGGCGACGAGGATCCAGCGATCCCGCGAGCGCGGCGCGGTCCGCGGGGACTCCGACGCGCGCTCGGCGGGCGGCGACGCCGGGCGCGTGCGGCCGCCGCCGGCCGCGGCGGCGAGGTCGAGCTTCATCGTCTTCGCGGCGTCCACGGCCGGCCCGGCACCGGTCATCTCGGCGAGCCGGCGCGTCGCCTCGAGCGAGTCGAACCGGCGCGAGATGCGCAGCCGCAACCCGGCCTCGGCCCGCGGCGGGGCGGTCGTGCCCGGCGCTGCCGTCCGTCGATCGGACGCCGGCGCCGGGTCGAGGCGCAGCGTCTGGCTGGCGTCCGCGGCCGGGGGCGCGACGCGCCCGGGCGGCAGGATCAGCGTCGCGTCCTCGTCCGCCGCCGGGGCGAGGGCCGCGACCTGCGCGCGGCACGCGCGCAGGTCCGCCGCCAGCTCGCGCGCGTCCGGGTAGCGCGCCGCCGGTTCCTTCGCGAGCGCCTTCGCCACGATGAGATCGAGCATCGGCGACACGCGCGAGTTGACCGCGCTCGGCGGCGGGGGCACGGCGTTCACGATCTGGTACATGATCTGCGTGATGTCGCTGCCCGAGAAGGGCGGCGCGCCGGTGAGCGCCTCGTACAGCACCACGCCGAGCGCGAAGATGTCGCTGCGCTGGTCGACCGCGCCGCCCAAGAGCTGCTCCGGCGACATGTACTTCGGCGAGCCGAGCAGCATGCCGGTCTGGGTCTTGACGTCGGAGGCGCGCATGCGCGCGATGCCGAAGTCCATGATCTTCGCCGGGCCGTCGCGGGGCACCATGATGTTCGCGGGCTTCACGTCCCGGTGCACCACGCCGCGCGCGTGCGCGTACGCGAGCCCCTCGGCGACCTGGGCGGCGAGGTCGACCGCCGTGACCGCATCGAGCCGGCCGCGCAGGAGGAGATCGCGCAGCTCGGTCCCTTCGATGTACTCCATCGCCATGTAGACGACGTCGCCGGCGTGGCCGATGTCGTAGATCGTGACGACGTTGGGATGGCTCAGGCCCCCGGCCGCTTTCGCCTCCTGGTAGAACCGCTTCTCGTATTCCGCGCGCTCCTCCGGGTCGGCGACCACGCTGATGGTCTTGATCGCGACCGTGCGGTTGAGCATCGGGTCCTCGGCGCGGTAGACGACGCCCATGGCGCCGCGGCCGAGCTCGCCGAGGAGCCGGTATCGCCCGAGCGTTTGCGCCGGCGTCGGTCACAGCCCGCTCTCCCGGCGGAAGTTGCGCCAGATCTCCGCCGGGCTCGGAAGCTTGCGCGATTCCTGCGCGGGTGCGGGGGTGGGCGCGGGGCGCGGCGTCGCGAACGCGTGCCGCACCGTGAACTCCTCGCCGGGCGACAGCTCGACCTCCAGCGTGAGCGGCGCGTTCTGCGGATGCCGCAGCTCGATCTTGTGCTTGCCCGGGCTGACCTCGACGCGCTTGAGCGGGGGGCTGCGGCCCTTCGACTCGCCGTTCACGCGCACTTCGCCCCACGGCGTGATCGCGAGGGCGATCGTGCCCGGGCGCTTCGCGCGCGCGGCGGCGCGACGCCAGCCGCGCGCGACCAGGCCGGCGCCCAGCAGCCCGGCGGCGCTCAGGCCGGCGACGAGCAGCAGCCGCCGTCGCGGCGGCGCGGCGACCTCGGGCGCATCGGTGTCGGTGGCGGGGGTGAAAGCGAACAGCTCGTGCGCCCGCAGGGTCGAGTCGGTGACGGTCCCGGCGGGGCGCAGCCGCGCGGCGCGCTCCTCGTCGCCGGCCGCGAGCGCGTCGCGAAAGGCGCGCGCGGCGATCACCTGGCCCGGCTCCGCGAACGGCGTGATGCTCGCGGCGGCGGCGATGCCGTCGCCGACGAGCTGCACTTCGCCGGACGCGTCGGTCGCGACGCCGATCGGCCCGTGGCTGACCCCGATGCGCACCGCGAGCGGTTCGCTCGCCTCGCGCGCGGCGCGGCGCGTGCGACGCGCCAGCAGCAGGGCGTCGATCGGCGGCGCGAGGACGACGAGCGCCGCGCCGTCCGCCGTGTCCGCGACGATCCGGTCCGCGTCGGCGAGCGGCTCGATCGCGCGCGCGAGGAGACCTTCGAGTTGCGCCTTCAGGCGCGCCTGTTCGGCGACCGGGCGCTGAAGAAAATCGGCCAGTGCGACGCAGACGACGCTCGCGGTCGCGGTGCTGCCGGTCGGCTGGGCCGAGGGCTTCACCGCGCCGCGCCGCGTCACTTGACGCGCATGCCCGGCTCCGCACCGGAGTCGGGCGAGACGAGGAAGAGGCCCGGGCCGTCTCCGCTCGCGGCCAGGATCATCCCCTCCGAGGTGCCGAAGCGCATCTTGCGCGGGGCGAGGTTCGCGACGACGACCGCGTGACGGCCGACGAGCTGCGCCGGGTCGTAGGCGGACTTGATGCCGGCGAAGACGGTGCGCGTGGACCCGCCGACGTCGAGCGTCAGCTTGAGCAGCTTGTCGGCGCCTTCCACCGCGTCGGCGGCGACGATCCGCGCCACCCGCAGGTCGAGCTTCGCGAAATCGTCGATCGAGATCGTGCCGGCCGCCGCGGCGGGCGCGCTTTCCGCGCCCTTGGCCGCGACCCGCTCCTGATGCTCGGCGTGCTTCTGGGGCGCGGGCGCCGCGGGCGTGCTCTCCGCATCGAACAGCGCCTGGACCTGCTTCGGGTCGATTCGGGTCATGAGGTGCCGATAGGGTTTGATGGTGTGGCCGGCCGGCAGGAGCGATCCTCGCATCCTGCCAAGCGAGGGGCGGCACGCCGAGGAAGGACTCCACGTCGGCGGCGACCTTCGGCATGACCGGCTTCAGGTAGATCGTCAGCAGCCGGAACATGTCGAGCGCGACCGAGCAGGTCTCGTGGAGGGCGTCGGCGCGCGCCGGGTCCTTGGCGAGATCCCAGGGCCGGTTGGCGTCCACGTACTGGTTGGCGAGGTCGGCGAGCAGCATCACCTCCCGGAGGGCCTTCGCGAACTCGCGCGCCTCGTAATGCGCCGCGATCCGGTCCGCCGCCGCCTGGAACGCGCCGAGCTGCCCGGCCGCGCCCGCGCCCGCCGCGCGCACGCGACCGTCGAACCGCTTGGCGACGAAGCCCGCCGTGCGGGCCGCGATGTTCACGTACTTGCCGACCAGATCCGAGTTCACCCGCGCCACGAAGTCGTCGGGGTTGAAGTCGACGTCCTCGACGTTCGCGCTCAGCTTGGCGCAGATGTAGTAGCGCAGCCATTCCGCGTCCAGCCCGACCTCGAGGTAGCGCAGCGGGCTGATCCCGGTGCCGCGCGACTTGGACATCTTCTCGCCCGACACCGTGATGAAGCCGTGCACGTACACGTTGTCCGGCACCCGGTAGGGCGCGCCGGCGAACTTGAGCATCGCCGGCCAGAACAGCGTGTGGAAGTAGATGATGTCCTTGCCGATGAAGTGAATCTGCTCGGTGTCGGGGGCGGCGAGAAACTCGGTGAAGCTGCGCGGCTCGCCCCGGGCGCGCGCCTTGCCGGTGTCGAAGTAGTTCTTGAGGGAGGCGAGATACCCGATCGGCGCGTCGAGCCAGACGTAGAAGTACTTGCCCGGGGCGTCCGGGATGGGGATCCCGAAATAGGGCGCGTCGCGCGAGATGTCCCAGTCGCCGAGCGCCTTGTCGCCTTCGCCCTCGAGCCATTCGCGCGCCTTGTTCGCGACCTGCGGCTGCAGCCGGCCGCTCTGCGTCCAGTCCTTCAGGAACGCCACGCACTTCGGGTCGGACAGCCGGAAGAAGAAGTGCTCGGAGGACTTGAGCACCGGCCGCGCGCCGGAGAGCGTCGAGTACGGATTCTTCAGGTCGGTGGGCGAGTACACCGCGCTGCAGTTCTCGCACGCATCGCCGTACTGGTCGACGGCCCCGCAGTTCGGGCACTCGCCCTTGATGTAGCGGTCGGCGAGGAACATCCCCTTCACCGGGTCGTAGAACTGCTCGACCGAGCGCGTGTAGACGAGCCCGGCCGCTTTCAGCCGGCGGTAGATGTCCTGCGAGAGCTCGACGTTCTCCGGCGAATCGGTGGAGTGCCAGTTGTCGAAGGCGACGTGGAAGCCCTCGAGATAGCGCGGCCGCTCCGCCGCGATGCGGGCGATCAGCGCCTGCGGCGTGATGCCCTCGGCCTCCGCCTTGAGCATGATCGGCGCGCCGTGCGCGTCGTCGGCGCAGACGAAGTGCACCGCGTGCCCCTGCATCCGCTGGAACCGCACCCAGGTGTCGGCCTGGATGTACTCCATGATGTGGCCGATGTGGAACGAGCCGTTCGCGTACGGCAGGGCGGTGGTGACGAACAGGCGGCGGGACATTGGCGATGTTTTTCTAAAGCCATGATTTTAGCGGGGTTACGGCCCCGGAGTCGGTTTGTTAGACTGGCGCCCCATTCACCGCGTGCGCGCCCTCGCGCGTCAGCGCGCCCGCGCCGAGGAGCCGCTCATGCCCGTCACCGAACAGGACGTCAAGGCCGCGCTGGCCGAGATCGTCGATCCCAACACCGGCAAGGACCTCGTCGCCACGAAATCGGCGCGGAAGGTCGCCGTATCCGGCAACGACGTGTCGGTCGACATCGAGCTCGCCTATCCGGCGAAGACGCAGCTCGAGCCGATGCGCAAGCAGGTCGCGGCGAAGCTGCGCGCCCTGCCGGGCGTGGGCGGCGTCACGGTCAACGTCGCGGCCAAGGTCGCGCCGCACGTCGCGCAGCGCGGCGTGAAGCTCATCCCCGGCGTGAAGAACATCATCGCGGTCGCGTCCGGGAAGGGCGGCGTGGGCAAGTCCACCACCGCGGTCAACATCGCGCTCGCCCTGGCGGCGGAGGGCGCCTCGGTCGGCATGCTGGACGCCGACATCTACGGGCCCTCGCAGCCGACGATGCTCGGCATCACCGGCCGTCCCGAATCCACCGACGGCAAGACGCTCGAGCCGATGACCGGACACGGCATCCAGGCGAGCTCGATCGGCTTCCTGATCGACGTCGACACGCCGATGGTGTGGCGCGGCCCGATGGTGACGCAGGCGCTCGAGCAGCTGCTCAAGGACACGCGCTGGCGCGACCTCGACTACCTCGTGGTCGATCTCCCGCCCGGCACCGGCGACATCCAGCTCACGCTCGCGCAGAAGGTGCCGGTCACCGGCGCGATCATCGTCACGACGCCCCAGGACATCGCGCTGATCGACGCGCGCAAGGGGCTCAAGATGTTCGAGAAGGTCGGCATCCCGATCCTCGGCATCGTCGAGAACATGTCGATCCACATCTGCTCGAAGTGCGGCCACGAGGAGACCATCTTCGGCTCGGGCGGGGCGGCGCAGATGTGCAAGGACTACGGCACCGAGTTCCTCGGCGCCCTGCCGCTCGACATCAAGATCCGCGAGCACGCCGACAGCGGCAAGCCGAGCGTGGTGGCCGATCCCGACGGCCGCGTCGCCGAGATCTACCGGCAGATCGCGCGGCGGGTGGCGGTGAAGATCGGGGACCTGCAGAAAGACATGTCGGGGAAGTTCCCGAGCATCGTCGTCCAAAACACGTAGAACATCCCTTAGGACGAAGGGTTTTCCGGGCCTGATTGGAGCGTCGCGGGAAGGCCGCGACGCTCAATCCTGGCCAGCGGGCGGCGTCGCTGTGCGAGCGGTGTCAGCGCCGCCCGGCGCGGCCGTTTGTGATCGAGGTTCTGTTCCCCATGCGGTCGCCGGGGGTACACTCGCGCCCTCTCTTTTCCCCTTCATTCCTTCCTTCCATGTCCATCAAATCCGACAAGTGGATCCGCCGCATGGCGCGCGAGCACGGCATGATCGAGCCGTTCGAGCCGGAGCTCGTGCGCGAGGTCAAGGGCCAGCGCGTGGTGTCGTTCGGCACGTCGAGCTACGGCTACGACATCCGGTGCTCGGCCGAATTCAAGCTCTTCACCAACCTCAACTCGACGATCGTCGATCCCAAGCACTTCGACGAGAAGAGCTTCGTCGACGTGCGGGGCGACTACTGCATCATCCCGCCCAACTCGTTCGCGCTCGCGCGCACCGTCGAGTACTTCCGCATCCCGCGCGACGTGCTCACGATCTGCCTGGGCAAGTCGACCTACGCGCGCTGCGGGATCATCGTGAACGTGACGCCGCTCGAGCCGGAGTGGGAAGGGCACGTGACCCTCGAGTTCTCCAACACCACGCCGCTGCCCGCCCGGATCTACGCGAACGAGGGCGTGGCGCAGGTGATCTTCATCGGCGCCGACGAGGTCTGCGAGACGTCGTACCGCGACCGCGGCGGGAAATACCAGGGGCAGAAGGGCGTGACCCTGCCCCGGATCTAGGAATGAAATTCCAACCCGCGGATCCCGACTTCGCGTCCCGCGTGCGCGCGAGCTTCGCGCGGCAGGGGGCGATGAAGCTGATCGGGGCGGAGCTCGCGACCGTCGAGCCGGGGCACGTCGTGATCGAGCTGCCCTACCGCGCCGACCTCACGCAGCAGCACGGCTTCATCCACGGCGGCATGACCGCGATGATCGCGGACTCCGCCGCGGGCTACGCCGCGTTCACCCTGTTCCCGGCCGACAGCTCGATCCTCACCGTCGAGTTCAAGATCAACCTGGTGGCGCCCGCCGACGGCGAGCGGCTCGCGGCGAGCGCGCGCGTGAAGAAGACCGGCCGCACGCTGACGATCTGCGAGTTCGAGGTCGCGGCGGTGAAGCACGGCCGCTCGACCGTGTGCGCGCTCGGGCTGCAGACGCTGATCCATCTCGCCGGCAAGCCCGACACGCCGGAGATGCGGCCGGCGGGCCGCGGCGTGCAGGGCGGCTAGCGGCGCCGGTCGTAGCGCAGGAAGGCGAAGCCGAACGCCCGCCCGCCGGCGGGCGGATGGTGCTCGCGTTCCGCCTCGTGCCAGAGGGCCGGATCGAGCGCGGGAAACGTCGCATCGCCCTCGAACGCGGCATCGATGAGCGTCAGATAGACGCGGTCGGCACGCGCCAGGGCGAGGCGATAGATCTCCGCACCGCCGATCACGAAGATCTCCTCCGCCTCGCGCGCCGCCGCGAGCGCCGCGTCGAGCGAGGCCGCCACGATGCAGCCGGGTGCCGCGAAGCCGGCCTGCCGGGTGACGACGATGTTCGTCCGGCCCGGCAGGGGTTTGCCGAGCGCCGCGAGGATCGACTCGTAGGTCTTGCGCCCCATCACCACCGGGTGCCCGAGCGTCAGCCGCTTGAAGTGCGCCAGATCCTCGGGGAGGTGCCAGGGCATCCGGTTGTCGCGGCCGATCACGCCGTTGGCGGCGGCGGCCGCGACGAGGGAGACGAGGGGCATGTCGGCGATTCGCGCCCGGCGCAGCGCCCGGGTTCCCTATGACGACGGTATGATCGGAGCCGGCGATTATATCGGCCCGCACCTTGAAGCTCGCGAACTTCTACTACCCCAAGTCGTTCCTCAAGCTGCTGCTGCTGGGGTTCGTCGTCGTGTCGGCGCCGCTCGTGGTCGCGCTGATCAACGCGACGTTCTCGGTGCAGCGGCTCGCCGGGATGAGCGAGAGCGTGGTCGATCAGGCGGCGCAGGCGGCGCGCGGGTCGCGCCTGCTGATGGAGCAGGTGCTGTCGATGGAGCGCGTGGTGCGGCAGTACGTGATCCTGGACGACGCCGGGCTGCTCGACGATTACGAGAAGGTCCGGACGAGCTTCAAGCGCACGACGAGCGAGCTGTCGCTGCTCCCGCTCGACGACCGGCAGCTCGCGGAGCTGAATCGCACGATCGACAAGGAGCAGGCGCTCTACGAGCTGCTCGAGACGCCGGCCCGTGCAGGCGGCCGAGCGCCGGCAGCTGGTCGAGGGTTACGTCGACCTTTCCGGCCTGGCGAAGGGCGTGCTGAGCGAGTCCGGCCTGCTGATCGACCGGGAGATCGGGCGCATGCGCGAGGCGGCGGCGCTGGCGCAGCGCTCGCTCCTCGTGCAGCTGCTCGCCGCGTTCCCGCTCGGGCTGGCGATCGCCGCCGTGTTCGCGTTCCTGATCGCGCGGCCGATCCGGCAGCTCGACCGCGCGATCCGCCGGCTCGGCGCCGCGGACTTCACCGCCGGCGTGCGCGTGCAGGGGCCGACCGACCTGGAATTCCTCGGCGAGCGCCTCGACTGGCTGCGGCGGCGGCTCGCCGCGCTCGAGGAACAGAAGGTGCGCTTCCTCCGCCACGTGTCGCACGAGCTGAAGACGCCGCTGACGGCGCTGCGCGAGGGCTCCGAGCTGCTCGCCGACGGCGCCGCGGGCCCGGTCACGCCGGCGCAGCGCGAGATCGTCGCGATCCTGCAGTCGAACAGCGCGCACCTGCAGCGGCTGATCGAGGATCTGCTCAACTATCAGCGCGCGGTGGCGAGCGTCGGGCACCTCACGCCCGCGCGCGTCGATCTCGCCGACGTGGCGCGCCAGGTGATCGACACGCACAAGCTCGAGGCCGCCCGGCGCACGGTGACGATCGCGCTCCACGCGCTGCCCGCCGTCGCGCTGGTCGACGAGGAGAAGCTGCGGGTGGTGATCGACAACCTCGTGTCGAACGCGATCAAGTTCTCGCCGGAAGGGGACACCGTCCGCGTCGTGGTGATGCCCGGCGAGTCGGAGGTCTCGATCGAGGTGTCCGACCAGGGGCCGGGCGTCGCGCCGGACGACCGCGACAAGGTGTTCGACTGGTTCTTCCAGGGCGCGCGCCTGTCCCACGGGCGCGTGAAGGGGAGCGGCCTCGGCCTGGCGATCGCGCGAGAGCTGGTTGTCGCGCACGGCGGTACGATCGAGGTCGGGGATGGGCCGGGCGGACGCTTTCGCGTCGTGCTGCCGCTGGGCGCCCCGCCAGGGGATGGGAAATGGGCCGACGCATCGTCGTGATCGCACTGCTGGCCGCAGGCTGCGCGCAGCTCGAGCAGTCGCCTGCGCCGGTGCGGGGGAGTGCGCCTCCGGCGAGCGCGCCCGCGCCGGCCGACCGACCCCCGCGCCGGCACCGCCGGCCCCTGCGCCCCGACCCGTCCCGACCGCCGAAGACGAGGAGTCCCGGCAGGCGGCGGAGATCCTCGCGAGTACGCAGCGCGTGTCGCAGCTCGGCGCCGACGAGCAGCGCAAGGAGCTCGGCGCGGCGACCCAGGCCTTCGGTCGCGACCGCTCCAACTACAGCCGCATCAAGCTCGCGCTGCTCTTTGCGCTGCCCGGCGCCGCGATCCAGGACGACGCGCGGGCATTGTCCTTGCTTGAGCCGGTGGCGGGCGGTCCCGGCGCGCTGAAGGCGCTCGCGGGGGTCGTCCACGCGCAGGTCGCGGAGCGCGTGAAGTCGCAGAAGCGCGCCGACCAGCTCAAGGAGCAACTCGACCAGCTGCGCGCGGTCGAACGCTCGATCATCGAGCGCGGGCAGCAGTCGCAACCGAAGAAGCCATGACCCGAAAAACCGTTCTTGTCGTCGACGACGATCCCGACCTCCTGAAACTCCTCGCGCTGCGACTCGGCGCCGCGGGCTACGCGGTGCACGCGGCCGAGAGCGGCGAGAAGGCGCTCGCCGTGCTGGCGGTGTCGCGGCCCGACGTCGTGGTGACCGACCTCAAGATGGGCGGCATGGACGGCCTCGCGCTGTTCGAGGCGATCCAGAAGACCGCGCCGGCGCTGCCGGTGATCATCCTCACCGCGCACGGGACGATTCCCGACGCGGTGGACGCGACCCGGCGGGGGGTGTTCGGCTTCCTGCCGAAGCCGTTCGAGGGCAAGGACCTGCTCGCGCAGGTGGCGCAGGCGCTGAAGCTCTCCTCGACGGGCGCGGCGCCCGGCGAGGCCGAGGACTGGCGCGCCGAGCTGGTCACGGCCAGCCCGCAGATGGAGAGCCTGCTCGCGCAGGCGAAGCTCGTCGCGCAGTCGGACGCGAGCGTGCTGATCCACGGCGCGAGCGGCACCGGCAAGGAGCTCCTGGCGCGCTCGATCCACAAGGCGAGCCGGCGCCGCGCCGCGCCGTTCGTCGCGGTGAACTGCGCGGCGATTCCCGAGGCGCTGCTCGAGTCGGAGCTGTTCGGTCACCGCAAGGGCGCCTTCACCGGCGCGATCTACGACCACAAGGGGCTGTTCCAGTCCGCCGAGGGCGGCACCGTGTTCCTCGACGAGATCGGCGACATGCCGATCGCGCTGCAGTCGAAGCTCCTGCGCGCGCTGCAGGAGCGCGAAGTGCGGCCGGTCGGATCGTCGCAGTCGGTGCCGGTGGACGTGCGCATCATCTCGGCGACGCACCGCAACCTCGAGGAGCGGGTGTCGACCGGCGAGTTCCGCGAGGATCTCTACTATCGGCTGAACGTCGTCTCGCTCGCGATCCCGCCGCTCTCGCAGCGGCCGGAGGACATCGTGCCGCTCGCGCGGCACTTCCTTGCGACCACGGCCGCACGCTACGCGAAGGACGTGCGCGCGTTCGCGCCGGAGGCGATGGAGATGCTGCTCGGTGCGCCCTGGCCGGGCAACGTGCGCCAGCTCTCGAACGTCGTCGAGCAGGCGGTGGCGCTCGCGACCTCCCCGGTCGTTCCGGCGGCGTCGGTGGCCGCGGCGCTCAAGAGCGAGCCGTCGGGCCTGACCCCGCTCGACGAGGCCAAGCGCGCGTTCGAGCGCGACTACCTGATCCGGATCCTGCGCATCACCGCGGGCAACGTGACCCAGGCGGCGCGGCTCGCGCAGCGCAATCGCACCGAGTTCTACAAGCTCCTCGACCGGCACCAGCTCCAGGCGTCGATGTTCAAGGGCGCGAAGGCGGAGCGGAGCACCGCGAGCTGAGCCGACGGACGCTTGTCGTCGCCGCCAGACAGTGGCGCGGCGGCGTGCAGGCTCGGGAACTCGGCGTGCCGCGGCACGCACCAATCACCCAGGACCCGACCGCGACCGGATGTGAACCCAGTGCGCATCGTCTATCTCCTTCCGCTTCTCCTCGCGGCCTGTGCCGGCACGCAGGAACCGCTGCGCCCCGGCGCCGAGCGGCCCCAGTCGGTGGCCGACTCGATCAACCTCTCCGGCTTTCCGCCCGAGTTCCGGCGGGGGTTCACGGACGGCTGCGCGGCGGCGCGCGCGAACGACGCCTCGGGCCGACCAAAGGGTGACGGGCCTTACGTCGTCGGCTGGAGCGACGGATTCGACTACTGCCGGCCGAAGAAGCCGAACTGACTTCGTCGCGGTGCTTGTCTGTGCGCGGCGACAGCGCTAAGTGACTGATCCGCCGGCGCGTCCCGGCGCAGTGTGCGGGCCGCGTCGGGCTGCGGCGACACCGGTGCGCCTGGCGGGCGCGCGATTCTCCGCGACCCCGTTCCCATCGCCTTGATCCGGCTGAAGTTCGTCGTCCTGGCACGCTGGTTGCGATGCCCGGGTCATGGCCCCTCCGCAATTCCCCACGCGATGAACGCCGGAACGCTGCGCGCCCGCATTCGGCCGGTGGCGGTCACGGGATCGGCGCTGGCCGTCGGCGTGGCGGGGATCGCCGCGCTCGGCGGGTGGCTCACGGTCGTGCGCGCGCAATCGCTCGCCGAACCCGGCGCGCAGTCGGCGCACGTGGCGACCCGCGACGCCGCGGATTCCGGCAAGGCGGCGTGCGCAACCTGCGGCGTCGTCGCGGCGGTGCGCACCTTCGAGGCTCGCGGCGACGCCGCCGCAGCCGGCGAGGCGCAGCGTCCCGCTGGCCCCCGCACGTCGTACCGCGTCACCGTCCGGATGGTCGACGGGTCGTACCGGACGCTGGCGCAGGCCACCCCGCCCACGGTCGGCGTCGGCGACCGGGTTCGCATCGCCGCAGGCGCGGTGGTCAGAGAGAACTAGCGGGACGACAACCAGCGGGACGACAACCAGCGGGACAACAACCAGCCCAACGAACGCGGAGTCCGCATCGACCGTTCATCGGGCGCCCAGTGCGCCCCGGACAACAACTTCATCACGTCCTCCCCGGGAGAGCTCCTCCGAGCGAAGCATTACCCAAGAGCTCTCCATTTCAAGCCCGCACCCCTCCCCGCGGGCTTTCTTTTTCTGCGCGCAGAGCGCGCAGAAAAAAGAAAGTCCAAGGGCTATCGTACGAACAAGGGGAGACTCCCCTTGTATATCCCCCACGGACGAACAAGGGGGTGGACCCCCTTGTAGATCCCCCCGGGTGCTCGCGTAGGGCTAGACGGCGATGGGGGCCTTGATGCCCGGATGCGGCTCGTAGGCCTCGAGCGTGAAGTCCTCGTACTGGAAGGCCAGCAGGTCCTGCACCGCAGGATTGAGGCGGAGGCGAGGGAACGGCCGCGGGGCGCGCGTGAGCTGCTCGCGCGCCTGCTCGAGGTGATTCACGTACAGATGCGCGTCGCCGAGGGTGTGCACGAACTCGCCCGGCTTGAGGCCGGTCACCTGCGCGACCATCAGCGTGAGCAGCGCATACGAGGCGATGTTGAACGGCACGCCGAGGAAGATGTCGGCGCTGCGCTGGTAGAGCTGGCACGAGAGCTCGCCGCCTGCGACGTAGAACTGGAAGAACGCGTGACACGGCGGGAGCGCCATCCGGTCCACGTCGGCCGGGTTCCACGCGGTCACGATGTGGCGGCGGGAGTCCGGGTTGCGCCGGATCGACTCGACGAGCCGCGCGATCTGGTCGATCTCGCCATGATCGCGCGCGGGCCAGTGGCGCCACTGGTGGCCGTACACCGGGCCGAGCTCGCCGCGCTCGTCGGCCCACTCGTCCCAGATCGTCACGCCGTGCTCCTGCAGCCAGCGGACGTTGGTCTCGCCGCGCAGGAACCACAGGAGCTCGTAGGCGATCGACTTGAAGTGCAGCTTCTTCGTGGTGAGCAGCGGGAAGCTCGCGCGCAGGTCGAAGCGCATCTGCCAGCCGAAGGTGGAGAGGGTGCCGGTGCCCGTCCGGTCGGTCTTGCGATGGCCGCGCTCCAGCACGTGGCGCATCAGTTGCAGGTACTGGATTTCCATGGCGCGCGATCTAACGCCCCCGCGACCGGTGAGCTGCGGTCGGGATCCATGGCGCGCGATTCGCGCGGCTCAGTGTGCGATGTAGCTGAACAGCTCGCGCGCGGACTGGAAGCGGTCGTCGGGACGCTTGGCCACGAGCCGCTCGAGCAGGGACTGGTAGCCCGCGAGCCGCTTGGGCAGTTGCGGGACCTTGCCGTGAACGTGCTGGTAGGCGAGCTGGGGGGCGTTGTCGCCTTCGTACATGTGCTGCCCGGTCAGCATCTCGTACAGGATCACGCCGGTGGAGTAGAGGTCGCCGCGCTCGTCGTGCGGGTGACCGAGGCACTGCTCGGGACTCATGTAGAGGGGGGTGGCCATCACCATGCCCTTCTGCGTGAGCGTGGAGGTCGCGTCGAGCTCGCGCGCCAGGCCGAAGTCGAGGATCGCCAGGCGGTGGTTCTCGCGGAACATGATGTTCTGCGGCTTGAGATCGCGGTGCACGACGCCGGCCGAGTGCACCGCGTCGAGCGCCTCGGCCATCTGCACCAGGATCTTCAGGGCGCCCATCGAGCTGATTCCCTTGCGGATGCGCGCCTGCAGGTCGCCGCCCGGGAAGTACTCCATCGCGAGCCACGGGGTGTCGGAGGTGAACCCCTGGTCGAAGATCATCACGACGTGCTCGTTCTGGATCTTCTGGATGATCTTGTACTCGCGCACGAAGCGCGCGCGCGAGGCCGGGTCGCGCGCGAGCCGCGGGTCGAGCATCTTCAGCACGAGCTGCAGCCCGTCCTCCTCGCGCTCGGCGAGGTACACGCGCGACATCCCGCCTTCGCCGATGTGGCGCAGGACGCGGTAGCCCTGCGCGACGATGCCGATCTCGCCGGCCGGCTCGCCGACGAGGCTGACCTCGATGCTCTGCGTCATGCGCAGGCGATCGACGTCGCGCGAGACTGCGGTGGATTCGAGCACCGCCTCCTTGATCGCCATCGCGAGCTTCACCGGCGAGACGTCGGCCTTGCGGAGGTAGTCCGCCGCGCCGGCCTTGACCGCCTTCACCGCCATGTCCTCGCCGCCGGTCTCGGACAGGACCAGCGTGGGCGGCACGCTGCCTTCGAGGCGGAACTCGCGCAGCCAGGCGAGGCCGTCGATGCCGGGGCCGGGCGTGTCGTCGAGCAGCATGGCGTCGTAGTGGCGCCAGTCGAAGCCGATCGACGGCTTGCCCTGCGCGACCGGGTCCCAGCGCGTCAGCTCGGCGTCGGGCATCGCGCCCGCCAGCCAGCGCACGACCTGGTCGCGGAACTCGGCGGAATCGTCGATGACGAGGATGCGCATGCGGGCAGTGCGTGGACAGGGCCGCTTGGCCGGAGCGCTCGCTCCGGCGTGCGTGGCCTTCTGAGCGGGGCCATTAATGCCGCCATCATAGCCCCTCGCGGGGGCGGTCCCCCCCCGGTGGAATGAGCCAAAGTGTGACGGCTACCGCACTTGCGAACACGACGTAGCCGGTCGTGAATACCCATCCGGGCAGGTCGTAGTACAGCAGCCGGCTCACCCAGTGCGCAACGAAGCTCGGGCCGTCGGGCGCGGCCCGGCGCAGGACATGTTCCCAGACGGTGAGCGGGCAGGCCATGCCGACGCAGCGCCTCCGCGGCGACGAACACGATCGCCGCAAGGTGCGTGTAGCGGAACGCCCGGTTGCGCACCCAGCGCCAGCCGAGCGCGGCGCCGGCGAGGATCAGCGCGAACCCGCCGACGACGAACAGGACGAACGCGAAGTGGACGACGAGGACGACGTCGGCGAGGAGCGCGTCCACCCGGCCCGCGCTTTCCGCGCCCCGCTAGGGCGTCGGCCCGGTCGCGACCGGGCGCGACGGGTCGGCGACCCACTCGCTCCACGAGCCGCCGTAGAGCCGGCTGCCGCCGAGACCCGCGAGCTCCATGGCGAGCAGGTTGTGGCACGCGGCCACGCCGGAGCCGCAGCTGTGGACCACCTGCCCGGGCGCGAGGCCCGCGAGCAGCGCCTCCCACTCGGCGCGCAGCTGCGCGGCGGGCTTGAAGCGGCCCGCGGCGTCGAGATTTTCCTTGATGACCCGGTTCACCGACCCCGGGATGTGTCCGGCGACCGGGTCGAGCGTTTCGTTCTCGCCGCGATAGCGATCGTTGCCGCGCGCGTCGATCACCTTCACTGCCGGGTCGCGCAGATGCGCGAGCACGAACGCCGCGTCCACGGCGAGCGGCCGGACGCGCGCTGCGAACTTCGCCGGCGTCGGCGCGGGTACCGCCTCGGTCTCGGGGCGATCCTCCTTGAGCCACTTGCCCCAGCCGCCGTCGAGCACCGCCACGGCGTCGTGGCCGAGCCAGCGCAGGGACCACCACGCACGCGCGGCGTATACCTCCCGTTGCGCGTCGTAAACGACGACCTGCGTGGCGGGGCCGACGCCCGCTGCGCCGAGCTTTGCCGCCAGCACCCGAGGATCCGGCAGCGGATGCCGGCCGTTCTTGCCGGTCGTCGGGGCCGACGAGGTCGCGATCGAGGTGCAGGAAGCGCGCCCCGGGGATGTGCGACTTCGCGTATTCGGCGGCGCCCCAGTCGGGGCGCGCGAGATCGTGGCGGCAGTCGAACACCACCCACGACGGGTCGTCGAGGTGGCGGGCGAGGGTGTCGGTGTCGACGAGGGTGTTGAAGGGCATGGGCGCTCCGTTGCGTTGCGGCCGAATATAGCCCCGTGATCCGCCCCTGTCAGCGCCCCGGCTGGGCGATAATTGCGCATTCCCGGAGAACCGCCATGAACGAAGTGATCACCAAGGGCATCACCGAGGCGGCAGCGAACCTCGATCCGTACTGGATGCCGTTCTCGCACAACCGGTACTTCAAGCAGCATCCCGCGCATCGCCTGCTCGCCCGGGCGGAAGGCGCGTACTACTGGACCGTCGAGGGCGACCGGCTCTTCGACTGCCTGTCGGGGCTCTGGTGCGTCGGCCTCGGGCACGCGCACCCGCGCATCGGCGCGGCGCTCAAGCGCCAGTTCGAGACCATGGATTACAGCCCGGCGTTCCAGATGGGCTATCCGGACACCTTCCGGCTCGCGGCGCGCGTCGCGGCGATGGCGCCGGCCGGGCTCGATCACGTGTTCTTCGTCAACTCCGGCTCCGAGTCGGTCGACACGGCGCTGAAGATCGCGCTCGGCTACCACCGCATGAAGGGCGAGGCGGCGCGCACGCGCTTCATCGGCCGCGAGCGCGGCTATCACGGCGTCGGCTTCGGCGGCATCTCGGTCGGCGGAATGGTCGCGAACCGCAAGATGTTCCCGTCGGCGCATCTGCCGGGCGTCGATCATCTGCCGCACACCCACAACCCGGCCGAGATGGCGTTCTCGCGCGGCATGCCGAAATGGGGCGCGCACCTCGCCGACGAGCTCGGCCGGATCGTCGCGCTGCACGACGCGTCCACGATCGCCGCGGTCATCGTCGAGCCGATGCAGGGGTCGGCCGGGGTGATCGTGCCGCCGGTCGGCTATCTCCAGAAGCTGCGCGAGCTCTGCACGAAGCACGGCATCCTGCTCATCTTCGACGAGGTCATCACCGGGTTCGGGCGCATGGGCGCGGCGTTCGGCGCCGAGCGCTTCGGCGTGGTGCCCGACATGATCACCTTCGCCAAGGGCGTGAACAACGGCGTGGTCCCGCTCGGCGGCGTGATCGTCCGCAAGGAGATCTACCAGGCATTCATGACCGGGCCGGAGCACACGGTCGAGTTCTTCCACGGCTACACCTACTCCGGCCATCCGATGGCGGTCGCGGCCGCGCATGCGACGCTCGACCTCCTCGAGGAGGACGGCGTGTTCGCGCGCGTGCGCGCGCTCGAGCCGGTGCTCGAGGACGCGATGCACTCGCTCAAAGGCGAGCCCGGCGTGCTCGACATCCGCAACTGCGGCCTCGCCGCGGCGATCGACCTCGAGCCGATCGCCGACAAGCCCGGCCTGCGCGCGCTCCGCGTGTTCGAGCAGGCGCTCGCGCTCGGGCAGCTGCCGCGCTTCACCGGCGACACCATCGCGGTCGGCCCGCCGTTCATTTCCACCGAGACCGAGATCGCGAAGATGGCGGACGACCTGCGCAAGGCGATCCGCGCCACGCGTTGAGGAGGCACTCATGAATGACGTCGCAACGGGCGCCCCGCGCGTCGGCGCCGGCCTGAAGATCGACGCGGACCGGCTCTGGCAGTCGCTCATGGATCTCGCGCAGATCGGCGCGACGCCGCTCGGCGGCGTGCGCCGGATCACGCTCACCGACCTCGACCGGCAGGGCCGCGACCGCGTGGTGGGCTGGTTCGAGGCGGCCGGGCTGGACGTGCGCGTGGACCCGATCGGCAACATTTTCGGCCGCCGTGCCGGCCGCGATCCGCAGCGGCCGCCGGTCGTCGCCGGCAGCCACATCGACACGCAGCCCTCGGGCGGCAAGTTCGACGGCAACTACGGCGTGCTGGCGGGCCTGGAGGTCGTGCGCACGCTGAACGACCATGGCGTGCAGACCGACGCGCCGATCGAGGTCGCGGTGTGGACCAACGAGGAGGGCACGCGCTTCACGCCGGTCATGATGGGCTCGGGCGTGTTCGCGGGCGTCTTTCCGCTCGAGCACGTGCTCGCGCGCACCGACATCGACGGGAAGTCGGTCGGCGACGAGCTGAAGCGCATCGGCTATGCGGGCGGCGCGCCCATCGGCACGCCGGTCGGGGCGTACTTCGAGGCGCACATCGAGCAGGGGCCGATCCTGGAGGACACGAAGAACACCATCGGCGTGGTGATGGGCGCGCTCGGGCAGCGCTGGTACGACGTGACCGTGACCGGCATGAACGCGCACGCCGGGCCGACGCCGATGCCGCTTCGCAAGGACGCGCTGCTCGCGGCCGCGCAGCTCGTGGTCGAGGTGAATCGCATCGCGCACGCGCAGGCGCCGCACGGCCGCGGCACCGTGGGCTTCATGCAGGTCGCGCCGAACTCGCGCAACGTGGTCCCGGGCGAGGTGAAGTTCTCGGTCGATTTCCGCCATCCGACCGACGACGGCCTCCGGGCGATGGAGCAGGCCCTGCGCGCCGCGTGCGCGCACGTCGGCGCCGAGTGCAACGTCGCGGTCACCGCGGAGGAGGTCGTGTACTTCCCGCCGTGCCACTTCGACCCCGCGTGCGTCGCGGCGGTCCGCTCCGGCGCGCAGGCGCTCGGGCTGCCGCACCTGGAAATCGTCAGCGGCGCCGGGCACGACGCCGTGTACGTCGCGCGCGTCGCCCCGGCGGCCATGATCTTCGTCCCGTGCAAGGACGGCATCAGCCACAACGAGATCGAGGATGCGACGCCGGCGGACCTCGCCGCGGGCGCGAACGTGCTGCTGCACGCCATGCTTGCGCGCGCCGGCACGGCGGGCTGATTCCATGGCGAAGAAAAGCGATCCTGCAGGCAGCGCCGATGCGCCCGCGAGCTTCGAGTCCGCGCTGAAGGAGCTCGAGTCGCTGGTCGCCGGCCTCGAGTCGGGCAGCCTCACGCTCGAGCAGTCGCTCGCCGCGCACAAGCGCGGGCTCGAGCTCGCGCGCTACTGCCAGTCCACGCTCGCGCAGGCCCAGCAGCAGGTGCGCGTGCTCGAGGACGAAGCGCTCAAGGCGTTTCCCGTTGACGGCGCCCAGACCTGAGTTCCGCGACTGGATGGCGGGCATCCAGTCGCGGGTCGAGGCCGCGCTCGAGCGCTGCCTGCCGAGCGCCGATCACGAGCCGCGCCGCCTGCACGTCGCGCTGCGCTACGCGGTGCTCGGCGGCGGCAAGCGCGTGCGCCCGCTGCTCGCGTTCGCGGCGGGCGAGGCCGCGGGCGCGGCGCCGGAGCGGCTCGACGCGGTGGCCTGCGCGGTCGAGCTGATCCACGCCTATTCGCTCGTGCACGACGACCTGCCCTGCATGGACGACGACGTCCTGCGGCGGGGCAAGCCGACGGTCCACGTCGAGTTCGACGAGGCCACCGCGCTGCTCGTCGGCGACGGCCTGCAGTCGCTCGCGTTCGAGGCGCTCGCGGCGCAGCGGCTCGCCGACGATCCGGCCGCGCAGGTCGAGATGCTCCGCACGCTCGCGGTCGCGAGCGGGACGCGCGGCATGGCCGGCGGCCAGGCGATCGACCTCGCGGCGGTCGGCAAGCCGATGACGCTGCCCGAGCTCGAGCTCATGCACATCATGAAGACCGGCGCGCTGATCCGCGCGGCGGTCACGCTCGGCGCGCGCTGCGGCGCGCTCGGCGCGGGCGAGCTCGCGCGGCTCGACCACTACGCGAAGTGCGTCGGCCTCGCGTTCCAGGTCGTCGACGACGTGCTCGACGCGGAGGCCTCGACCGCGACGCTCGGCAAGACCGCCGGCAAGGACGCGGCGCAGAACAAGCCCACCTACGTCTCGCTGCTGGGCGTCGCGCGCGCGCGGGAGCTCGCCCAGGAACTGCGCCGCGACGCCCACCAGGCGCTCGCCGACTTCGGCGCGCGCGGCGCGCGGCTGGGCGACCTCGCGGACTTCATCGTCATGCGAGCGTTCTAGAGCGGGAATCGAGACGCGTTACAATCGCGCCACGTACCAGCGCGCTCAACGCTCCCCGCTCCCGTTTCCCCTTTCTCGCGTTCCCGACCGGTGTACGACCTCCTCAACACGATCAACGATCCCGCCGATCTGCGCCGGCTCGACCGCCAGCAGCTCGGCGCGCTCGCCGACGAGCTGCGCGCGTTCCTGCTCGAGTCGGTCAGCAAGACCGGCGGGCACCTGTCGTCGAACCTCGGCACCGTCGAGCTGACGATCGCGCTCCACTACGTGTTCAACACGCCCGAGGATCGCATCGTCTGGGACGTCGGGCATCAGACCTATCCGCACAAGATCCTCACCGGTCGCCGCGAGGAGATGGCCAAGCTGCGCATGGCGGGCGGCATTTCCGGGTTCCCGCGCCGGAACGAGTCCCGCTACGACACCTTCGGCACGGCGCACTCCAGCACCTCGATCAGCGCGGCGCTCGGCATGGCGATCGCGGCGAAGCAGAAGGGCGAGAACCGTCGCGCCATCGCCGTCATCGGGGACGGCGCGATGTCGGCCGGCATGGCGTTCGAGGCGATGAACAACGCCGGCGTCGCCGACTGCGATCTCCTGGTCATCCTGAACGACAACGACATGTCGATCTCGCCCGCGGTGGGCGGGATGAACCGCTATCTGGCGCGACTGGTCTCCGGGCGCTTCTATTCCGCCGCCCGCAAGGCGGCCGAGCGCGTCCTCTCGAACGTGCCGCCGCTGTGGGAGCTCGCGAAGAAGGTCGAGGAGCACGCCAAGGGCATGGTCGTGCCCTCGACGCTGTTCGAGGAGTTCGGGTTCAACTACATCGGCCCGATCGACGGGCACGATCTCGACTCGCTGCTGCCGACGCTGCGCAACCTGAAGGAGCTGAAGGGCCCGCAGTTCCTGCACATCGTGACCCGCAAGGGCCAGGGCTACAAGCTCGCCGAGGCCGATCCGGTCCTCTACCACGGCGTCTCGAAGTTCGATGCCGACGCCGGCATCGTGGGCGGGAAGGGCGGCGGCAAGCCGACCTATACGCAGATCTTCGGCGACTGGCTGTGCGACATGGCGGCGCAGGACCGGCGCGTCGTCGGCATCACGCCGGCGATGCGCGAGGGCTCGGGCCTGGTGCGGTTCGCGGAGCAGCACCCGGACCGCTACTTCGACGTCGGCATCGCCGAGCAGCACGCGGTCACCTTCGCCGCCGGGCTCGCGTGCGACGGCATGAAGCCGGTCGTCGCGATCTACTCGACGTTCCTCCAGCGCGCCTACGACCAGCTCGTTCACGACGTGCAGATCCAGAACCTGCCCGTCCTGTTCGCGCTCGACCGCGGCGGCCTGGTCGGCGCGGACGGGGCCACGCATCACGGCGCGTTCGACCTCTCGTACCTGCGCTGCCTGCCGAACATGACGGTGATGACGCCGGCCGACGAGAACGAGTGCCGGCAGATGCTCTATACCGGCTTCACGCTCGACACGCCGTCGGCGGTGCGCTACCCGCGCGGCGCCGGACCCGGCGTCGCGATCGAGAAGGAGCTGCGCGCGCTGCCGGTCGGCAAGGCCGAACTGCGCCGCGAGGGGCGGCGCGTGGCGATCCTCGCCTTCGGCACGCTCCTGAAGACCGCGCTCGACGCCGCGAGCGAGCTCGACGCGACGGTGGTCAACATGCGGTTCGTCAAACCGCTGGACGACGCGCTCGTCGCCGAGCTCGCGCGCACGCACGCGCTCCTCGTGACGCTCGAGGAAAACGTGGTGATGGGCGGCGCCGGCAGCGCCGTGGCGGAGAGCCTCGCCGCGCAGGGCATCGTCGTCCCGCTGCTGCACCTCGGCCTGCCCGACCGCTTCATCGACCACGGCGACCAGAACCAGCTGCTCGCGTCGGTCGGTCTCGACCGGGAAGGCGTCCTCGCGAGCGTCCGCGCACGGGTCGCCACGCTCGCGCCGCCGGCGAGCGTTCGCGCGGCGTAGCGCCGGTCGGCGGTCAGCCGGCGGCGCGGCCCCAGAGCCGCTCGCTCGCCAGCCGGGCGCCGTTCGCGAGCGCGTCGAACTTCGCCCACACGATCCGCTCCTGGATCTCCTCGGAGCCGGCGAACGTGCCGAAGCCGCAATCCACGCCGGCGATCACGTTCTCGCGGCCCGCGACCTCGGCAAAGCGCACGATCCGGTCGGCCACCGTCTCCGGGTGCTCCACCATCACGTTCGAGTGGGTGATCACGCCGGGAATGAGCACCGTGCCCTCGGGCACCTTGCACTCGCGCCACACGCGCCACTCGTGCTCGTGGCGCGGATTCGCGGCCTCGAACGAGTACGCGCCGGCGTTGACCTTGAGCATCAGGTCGACGATGTCCTTCAGCGCCATGTCGTGCACGCGCGGCCCGATGTTGATGCCGTAACAGGTGTGGAAGCGGATGCGGTCGCGCGGCAGGCCGCGCAGCGCATGGTTGAGCACCTCCACGCGGCGCTCCGCCCACTTCCGGCAATCGGCCACGCTCGCGCCCGGGGTCACGTTGTAGTAGGTCACGAGCCGCGGGTCGTCGATCTGCAGCACCAGGCCCGCCTCCACGATCGCCTTGTATTCCTCGCGCATCGCCTCGGCGATCGCCAGCACGAACGCGTCCGTGGACTCGTAGTATTCGTTGCGCTGCCACTCCTCGACGTTGGACGGCGAGACCGCGGGCATGAATGCCTCGTGCGCACCGACTCGTGCGAGCGCCGTCTTCAGGTTCGCGATGTCCCGCTGCAGTTCGGCGTGCCCCTGGTAGGCGATCGGGCCCGTGCAGGTCATGTGCGGCGCCTTGGCCGCCGGGCCGGAGGTACCCAATCCGACCGACGCGTAGTACTCGGGAAAAGCCTGGAACTCGCGCGAGTTGGCGAACGGATTGCCCGCGCGCGGGCCGATCCCCGGCTCGAACCCGGACAGCCGCTGGTTGACGTAGTGCATGAAGCTCGCCTTGCCGAACTCGCCGTCGTCGATCACGTCCAGGCCGACGCGCGCCTGCGTGTCGACGACCTCCGCGACCGCCGACGCGGAGGCGGGCTTCGTACGCGCGCTCGTCGCAGGGCTCGCCCCGGTCCCGCGCGAGCGTCATCTGCAGGAGGTCGCGCGGGCGCGGCAGGCTTCCCACGTGCGTGGTCAGAATGCGCTGGGTGCTGCGGTTCATGGGGCGTTCTCCGCGGTCGGGGTGGCGTGGCGAGCCGCGATTAAAGCATTGTTCGCGGTAAGGAAAGCGCGCGCCACCCCGGTGCTAGAATGCGTGCAGTCCGCTTTCCGTGCCCGCGGCACGACGAAAGGTCCCTCATGAACATCCGCGATCCCGGCGTGAATCAGACGATCCCGGACGTGCAGTCCTCGGCCGATACGCGCCGGCTCGCCATCGACAAGGTGGGGATCAAGGCGATCCGCCATCCGATCAAGGTGGCGGAGAAGGGCGGCGGCGTGCAGCACACGATCGCGACGTTCAACATGTACGTCGGCCTGCCGCACCACTTCAAGGGCACGCACATGTCGCGCTTCGTCGAGATCCTCAACGCGCACGAGCGCGAGATCTCGGTCGAGAGCTTCAAGGTGATGCTGAGCGAGATGGTCGAGCGGCTCGAGGCCGAGACCGGCCACATCGAGATGGCCTTCCCGTACTTCGTCAACAAGTCGGCGCCGGTCTCGGGCGTGCAGAGCCTGATCGACTACGAGGTCACGTTCGTCGGCGAGATCGAGCGCGGCCGACAGTCGTTCACGATGAAGGTGGTCGTGCCGGTGACGAGCCTGTGCCCGTGCTCGAAGGAGATCTCCGACTACGGCGCGCACAACCAGCGCTCGCACGTGACGATCGAGGCGCGCACCAAGGGCTTCGTCTGGATCGAGGACCTCGTCGCCTATGCCGAGGACGAGGCCTCCTGCCAGCTCTACGGCCTGCTCAAGCGTCCCGACGAGAAGTTCGTCACCGAGCGCGCCTACGACAACCCGAAGTTCGTCGAGGACATGGTGCGCGACGTGGCCGCGCGGCTGAACGCCGACGAGCGCATCGAGGGGTACGTCATCGAGTCCGAGAACTTCGAGTCCATCCACAACCACTCCGCCTACGCGCGCATCGAGCGCGACAAGACCCGCGTGTGAGCGCCGCGCGGACCGTCCGGCGCATGGTCGCCGCGGCGGCCGGCGCCCTCGCCGTGGCAACCGCGCACGCGACCACCGTAATGGTGATGTCGCTCGACCACGACCGCGCACAGCTCCTCGTCAACGGATCGGCCGTGCGCAGCCTGCGCGGCGGCCAGTCCTCGCCCGAAGGCGTGCGCCTGGTCAGCGCCGATCGCACCCAGGCGGTGGTCGAAGTCGACGGCAAGCCGCTGACGCTCAGGCTCGGCCAGTCGACGGTCGCGGTGGCCGAGCTGAAGGCCGATCCGCGCGGCCAGTTCCTGACTGCGGCGTACGTGAACGGCGTCGAGACGCGCGCGCTGATCGACACCGGCGCGACGTCGGTGGCGCTTTCGAGCGACGAGGCGCAGCGGCTGGGCATCGGCTACGCGGGGCGCGCGCGCGTCCAGATCGCGACCGCCGGCGGGCCGAAGACCGCCTACCGCGTGACCCTGGCGTCCGTGCGGGTCGGAGGCGTGACGCTCCACAACGTCGACGCGGTGGTCCTGGAGGGCGGACGGGAGCAGCTGCCGATCACGCTGATCGGCATGAGCTTCCTGAACAGCGTGGACATGCGGCGCGTCGGCGACACGCTCCTGCTCACGCGCAGAAACTTCTAGGGGCGCTTCTCCTGATGCAGGGGGCGAAAGGCGCGATCCCCCTGGGTCAGGCCGCCCTCAGAAGCGCTTCACCAGGACCATCGTCTCGCCCTCGTGCGTCATCTGGGTGCGACTGAGGAAGCTCATTCCGAGCAGCGCGATCGTGAGCCCGCCCTCGATCACCACCGCGTCGACGTTGTTGATCGTGATGTCGCCGACGCGGACGGTATCGAGCTTCACCTTGTAGGCGAGCGCAGTGCCGTTGGCCGTGTTGATCACGCCGCGCGGTGCGTTCAGGTAGCTGACGCCCATCCGCTTGGCGTCGGTGGCGGGCAGGGCGATCAGCGTCGCGCCCGTGTCCACGAGGAAGCGGACTGCCGCGTTGTTCACCTGCCCGTCGGCGAGGAAGTGTCCCCGGCCGTCGGCCTTGAGAACGGTGCGCTGGTTCCCGCCGCCGCTGGCCCGCCCGGAGTAGGCCTGGCCCATTTTCAGCGTCCGGCGCTTGCCGTCGATCTCGAAGGTGGCGCTCTCGCCGTCGACCGCCACGAGCGCGACGCCCGCGGCGGTCTTCTGGCCGACGCTGAGCGTGCGGGGCGGGCCGCCGTCGATCGAGACGACCGCCTTGTTCCCGAACAGGCCCACGACGCTCACGTCGGCGGCGGCCGACGGTCCGGCGGCCGCCAGGGCCAACATGAGGATCGCAATAGAATTCGCCTGTCTCACGCGCGCACCCAACCCATGAAACCCGTCGCCATCTTCCGGCACAGCCCGACCGAAGGTCCAGGGTATTTTGCCGCCTACCTCGACGCCCGGGGCATCCCCTGGCGCCTGCTGAGCACCTGCGCGGGCGAGCCGGTCCCGTCCGATCCGCGCGCCTTCTCGGGCCTCACGCTCATGGGCGGGCCGATGAGCGTGAACGACGCGCTGCCCTGGATCGAACCGACGCTCGCGCTCATCCGGGCCGCCGTGGCGGCGGAGGTGCCCGTGCTCGGGCATTGCCTGGGCGGCCAGCTCATGTCGAAGGCGCTCGGCGGGACGGTCACCCCCAATCCGGTCAAGGAGATCGGCTGGGGGCCGGTCCGCGTGGCCGACGATCCGGTGGCGCGGCAGTGGTTCGGCGACGTGTCGGAGTTCCTCTCGTTTCACTGGCACGGGGAGACGTTCACGATTCCCGCCGGGGCGACGCGGATCGCGGGCAGCGCCTACTGCGCCAACCAGGCCTTTGCCCTCGGCAAGCACCTCGGCATGCAATGTCACGTGGAGATGACGCCCGAGATGATCCGGACGTGGGCGGCGGACTCGCCGGACGAGCCCGGCCGCGTCGCCGGCCCGTCGGTCCAGACACCGGCGGAGATGGCGGAGGGAATCGAGGCGCGGGTGCGTGCGCTCAACGCCGTCGCCGCGCGCCTCTACGACCGCTGGGCCGAAGGCCTCGCGCGCTGAAGCGCCCCGTCCCGGCGGGCGCGCACGACTTCACGCGCCGGCCCTGCGGCCGACCCGGTCTATGCCGTGCGGACTATTCGCGCGCCGTAAGGCGCCGGCTACGATCCACGACGAATCCGCACGGATCGAACCGACGTATTCGTGGACATGGAACGAGTCAGGCAACAGATCGCGAAATGGACGCAACTCGACGCGCCGGCGTCGCCGGCCGCACGCGTGGCCGGTGTGATCGCGATCGCGGTGGTCCCCGGCGCCTGGGCCGTGTGGCTGGTGTGGCGCCTCCTGCGGTTGCGCGCCGCCGCGTCCTAGGGAAACTCTGAAAACCCCGGGGATACCTCCCCGTGCCCCTATGAATGAGGCTCTGAAAAACGGGGTTTTCCAGAGCATTCCTAGCGGCTCGCGCCGCTACTTTCCCGAGGTTTCCTTCCGCGCGGCGTCGAGCGCCGCGCCGAGCTCCGCCTCCGCCGCGCGCAGCGTCTGCTGCGCCTGCTTGAGGGCGGCGACGCGCTCGTCCCGCCCGTCGCGCACGACCTCGGCCATCCGCAGCGCAAGGTCCCGTTGCAGGGTCGCGTAGCGCGCGAGCCCCGTCTGCAGCCCCGGCAGCGTTCCGCCGGGCGCGAGGTGCGGCGCGGCCAGGGCTTCGCGTTGTGCCTCCCAGCGTCGCGATTGCGCCTCGAGCGCCGCCGCCACGTCCGCCGGTGAGCGCTGCGCTTCGCGCAGCTCGCGCCCGAGCCGCTCGCGCTCCTCCAGCAGCGCGCGCGAGGCCGGAGCGAACGCGTCGAGCGCACCCCGGAACGCCCGTTCGGCGCGGTAGTCGGGCCCCACGTTCCGGATGCCGGCTGCGAGCGAGAGCGCCAGGACCATCGACGCGGCGGCCGCGACCGCCCACCGGGTCGCGCTGCGCCGCCCGGGCTGCGGCAGCACCGGCCGGCCGAGGAGCCGGCCGAGCAGCACGCCGGCCAGGAGCCCGCCGAGGTGCGCGGCGTTGTCCACGCCGGTGGCGATCAGGCCGAACAGGATCGAGTACGCGGCGAACACCAGCAGGCTGTTGCGGTGCGCCCGCATCACCGCGAAGGGCACGCCGTTCGACCGGTCCGCCATGTACACCATGAGCGCGCCGATGACGCCGAAGATCGCCCCCGAGGCCCCCGCGCTGTTCACCCAGGGGTTCCAGGCGATGCTGGCGAGGCTCGCGACAATCGCGGCGACTCCGTAGATGACCAGAAACGCCGCCGGGCCGAACAGCCGCTCGGCGAGCCGGCCCGCGTCCCAGAGCACCCACATGTTGAGGGCGAGGTGCACCACGCCGAAGTGCATGAACGCGCCGGTGACGAGGCGCCACCACTCGCCGTCCGCCGTCAGCGGCCCGAAGTTGGAACCCCACCGCACGTTCACCGCGGGCTGCGGCGAGAGGACGCCGGCGCCCGCGAGCGCCAGGGCGACGAAGACCGCCACGTTCAGCGCGATCAGCAGCCGGGACGACGCGCGGCGGCCGCGTCGTGCGCGTCAGCGCAGTCGCCGAAGGACTCCTGCGCCGGCGTCTCCGGCGCGTCGGTCATGCGAAGCGGCGCGCACGTCGGACGCGGTCGCGGGCTCCGCGCCCGGCGAGGCGCGCGATCCTAGATCAGTCACGGAAATTGCCGAACTGCAGGGGGATGTCGGTCACGGACTTGCGCAGCAGCTGGATCGCCGCCTGCAGGTCGTCCTTCTTGGCGCCGGTGACGCGCACCGCGGGTCCCTGGATCGAGGCCTGGACCTTCATCTTGCTGTCCTTGAGCAGCTTGACGAGCGACTTCGACTTCTCCGTCTCGATGCCGTTCTTCACCTCGACGATCTGCTTCACCTTGTTTCCGGAGACCTTCTCGAGGTCCTTCGGCGCGAGGGCACGCACGTCGACGCCGCGCTTGGCGCACTTGCCGGTGAAGACGTCCATGACCTGCTTGAGCTTGAAATCGTCGTCGGCGTAGACGGTGAGCGTGAGGTCGGCCTGCTCGATGCGCGCGTCGGACCCCTTGAAGTCGAACCGGTTCTGGATCTCCTTGTTCGACTGCTCGACGGCGTTCTTGAGCTCGACCTTGTTGACCTCGGAGGTGACGTCGAACGACGGCATGGCGGTGCTCCCTGCGGTGCCTCGTGTGAGGGAGCCGGATTATACGGGCCGGGGCGGCGCGGGCCGAGCGCGCGCGAGCGCGATCGAACCCGCGAGCGTCGCGGCGGCGAGCGCGACGTAACCCGCGCCGAGCGTCGCCGCTGCCGCCGCCATGGCGAAGGCGACCGGGCCGAGGATCAGGCCCGCGTAGGCGGTGACCATCACGCCGCCGGTGACCCGCGCGATCTCGCCCGGCGGCGCTTCGCGCGCGATCTCGGCGAGGAAGACGCCGTTCCAGCCGGCCGCGGTCAAGCCGAACAGGAAGCAGAGCGCGCCGAGCGCGACGACGTGCAGCGCGCCCGCGAAGATGCCGAGCGCCGCCGCGCACGCGGTCATGCCGAAGCCGATCGTCACGAGGAGCCGCAGGACCGGCAGGCGCGGGCCCACGATCAGGCCGAAGCCGAGCCGCCCGACGAAGCCGCCGAGCTGCGCGATGCTGAGGAGGAGCCCGGCGACGGCGAGCGACAGGTCGCGCTCGCTCACCAGATAGGTCACCAGGAAGGTGTTGAGGCACACCTGCATCGCATGGAACGCGAACGAGGCGATCGAAAGGGTGCGCAGGGTCGGTGAGCGCAGCACGTAGGCGACCGCCGGCCCGGCGCCGCGCACCCGAGGCGACAGCGCACGGCGCGCGTCGAGCCGCCGGCGCATCGGCTCCAGCGCGATCGCGTAGGCGACGAGGATCGCTGCGAGCATCCCGAGCGCGCCGTGCCAGCCGATCGTGGCGAGGGTCGCCGGGAAGGCGATTCCGGCGATCACGCCGCCGATCTGTACGCCGGTCTGCTTCAGCGAGAAGATGAACGCGCGGCGTTCGGGGCGCGTCACGCGCGCGAGGATCTCGGAGCTCGCCGGGGTCTCGATGCCGCAGCCGAGCCCGATGAAGAGCGGCGCAAGCGCGAGCGCGACCAGCGACCCGCTCGCCGCGGCGGCGAGCCCGGTCGCGCAGAAGGCGAGCGAGAGCTGCACCACGCGCGGCGCGCCGAGAATCCCGATGAGCGTCCCGGCGACGCCCGAGGCGAGGATCGCGGCGCTCCACATGAAGAACGAGTAGGCGCCGATGAGCGACGGCGGAAGCCCGGTCTCCGCCGCAATCGCCGGCGCGAGGACCGGGATCGCGAGCACCGACGCCATGCTGAGCACCATCACGCCGTTCAGCGCGACGGCAGCGGCGAGGTCCGGGCGCCTCATCGGATTGCCCGCGCGCGATGCGCCCGGGCTTCGTTCCTGGGGCGACGCGGCGGGCTCATTGGACGACCCTCGCGCGAAGTGCGCTCGGGTGTTCGCCCAAGACGGGGGAGGGGCCCTGTCTTCCCTCCCGGGCGCGGTCCTGCGGGCTCATGCGCCCGCAGTGGCGGTGGTCAAGCCCCGCCGCGGAAGCACGAGTACCCCCACGGCGTGACCTTCATCGGCAGGTGGTAGTGCTGCTCCGGGTCGGAGATGCCGAAGCGGTAGGTCACGACGTCGAGGAACGGCACCTTCGGCAGCTCGATGCCGACCGCGCGGTAGAACGCGCCGACGTGAAACACCGCTTCGTAATAGCCGGGCGCGAACCGCTTCGCCAGCGCCGGCTCCTCGACGAGACCCTTCGCGCTGACGATGCCGCTCGTGAGCAGCTTGCGGGCCGGGTCCAGCTGGTAGACCTCGACGCGCATCCAGGCGGCCACGAGACCGCGCGACACGTCCACGACATGGATGGAAACGCCTCCGGCTGACATGGGGTCGTCCTCTCTCGCGGCTTCAGGCCGGCATGAACTCGGGGCCCGCGTACGTCGTGGGAATCGCGATGCCGCCCGCGGCCATCTCCTTCGCGAGCAGGTCGACGCGATCGCGCACCGCCGGCGGCACCGCCGGCGCGAGCGCGAGCCGCACCGCGTCCGGATACCGGACGCCGAAGCGCTTCACGACCTCGCCCTTCCACAGGTTGTCGCTCAGGTCGCGCCCGGCCCGGAACACGGCGACGCCGGCATCGGCGACCGCGCTGGCCACGAAGACGTCGGGCATCGCGGCGACCCAGTCGCGCACGTTGCCGATCTGCTTCACGCCGCGCTCGCGGCAGGCCTCGATCGCGCCGGCCCGCCCGGCATTGAGCATGGTGAAGATGAGGTCGGCCCCGGCGTCGATCTGGGCGAGCGCGATGCGCTTCGCGACCGCGGCGTCATCCTGGGTGCCGGAGAAGTTAGTGAGCAGCCGGGCGCGCGCATTGGTGGACGCGAGGCCGCCGGCGAAGGCGGCGCGCGCGTTGAGCCCGGGGCGGACGCGCAGGCCGGACATGTGGCCGACGACGTTCGACTTCGTGAGCGTTCCCGCGGCCGCGCCCGCGAGCCAAGCGGACTGCTCCTGCAGCACCTCGTAGACCGCGAGATTGGGTCGGGTGAGGTGGCCCTGGATCGACACGAAGCGCTGCTGGGGGAATTCCCAGGCGACGCGCTGCACGGCCTCGCTCGCCTGGCCGCCGTGCGCGATCACGAGCTTCGCGTCGGAGTCGGCGAGCGCGCGCAACGCGGCTTTCATCGCCTCCTCGTCGGGGGCGATGCCGTCGACGTAACGCACCGGGATGCCGAGCTCGTCGCGGACGCGCAGCAGGCCGCGATAACCGGATTCGATGAAGCCGCCGTCGTCGATGCGCCCCGGGAACATCGCGGCGATCGGCCCGCGTTCCGGCGCCTGCGACCGCCATTTCGCGCACGCGCCGAGCGCGAGCGCGGAGGCGCCGGCGAGCAGCAGGCGGCGGCGTGGGGGCTGGGCGATCACGCCCCGATTCTACCCGCGGGACTCGGCCGGCCCGCTCAGCTCCCGCGATAGGTGCCGTAGCTCCAGGGCGTGCAGAGCAGCGGCACGTGATAGTGCCCGGCGGCGTCCGCGATGCCGAAGCGGATCGGCACGCAGTCGAGGAAGGGCGGATCGGGCAGCTTTACGCCCTGGCCGCGGAAGTACGCCGCGACGTGAAAGACCAGCTTGAACTCGCCGGTGCGCATCGCCTCGCCGGCCATCACCGGCTCGTCGGTGCGGCCGTCGGCGTTGGTCTGCACGGTCTTGAGCCGCGTCCACTTCCCCTGCTCCAGGATCGAGAACTCGATCTTCATGCCGGCCGCCGGCTTGCCGGTGACGGTGTCGAGGACGTGCGTCGAGAGTCGGCCCATGTGTGGTCCCTGTCAGGCGGTGACGAGTTTGTCGAGGCGGCCGCGCGTGATGTGCCCGATCTGCTCGAGCGCCGCCGCGATCTCGGCGGTGCGGTCGCTGCCCGCGCGGCGCTCCATTTCCGCGATCACCGACTCGCGCGTCGCGTGCAGGCGCAGCGCGACGATGCAGGGGAAGCCGAACCGCTCGCGATAGGCGCGGTTCGCGCGCGCGACGCGCTCGATCTCGGCGCGGCTCAGCGCGGTGAAGCCGAGCCGGCCCTGCTCCGAGGTCGAGTCCGCGGTGAGCGTGCCCGCGGCCGCCTCGCGACCCGCGAGCTCGGGGTGGGCGCGGATCAGCCCGAGCTGCTCGTCGGTCCCGGCCGCTCGCACCGCCGACAGCATCGCCGCGTGCAGGGCGTCGATCGACGCGAACGGACGCTGCGCCCACGCACGCTCGGCGACCCACGGCGAATGCTCGAACACTTCGCCGAGCGCAGCGCGGAATTCCTGCTGCGGCATCGCGTTGAGCCGGGCGAGCGCGAGGGGCATCAGCTGGGGTCCTCCGATAGGGTTGGCGACACCGGAGGAGACAATCGCGACCGTGCGGCGCTCCCTCGTGCTTCCCGAAGTCCGGGAGAGCGATGCCCGCGGCATCCGTTTCATCCTAGAATCGGCCGTGCAAAGGATACCCCGACCGGCCCGACGGTGACGCTCTCCGCGCAACGCATCTGGGACCGCTGCGAGGCCTTGGCGCGCCTGTCGGAGCTCGACGGCGGGCTGACCCGGGTCTTCCTTTCCGAGGAGCAGAAGGCGGCCAACGCGCTCGTGCTCGGGTGGATGCGCGAGGCGGGCATGAGCGCCCGGCTCGACGCGATCGGAAACGTGGTCGGGCGCTATGAAGGCGAGCGGCCGGGGCTGCCGAGCCTGATGATGGGCTCGCATCTGGACACGGTTCGCGACGCCGGCAAGTACGACGGCATGCTCGGCGTCGTGGCGGCGATCGAGTGCGTGCACGCGCTCAATGCGCGCGGCAGGCGCCTGCCCTTCGCCATCGAGATCGTCGGCTTCGCCGACGAGGAGGGCACGCGGTTCAACGCCACGCTCCTCGGCAGTCGCGCCGTGGCGGGTACGTTCAAGCCGGAGGTGCTCGACAACGTGGACCAGGCCGGCGTCACGATGCGCGCGGCGATGCGCGCGTTCGGTCTGGACCCGGACCGGATCGGTGCGGCGGCGCGCCGGCGCGAGGACGTCCTCGCCTACGCGGAACTGCACATCGAGCAGGGTCCGGTCCTCGAGGCCGAGGGGCTGCCGGTCGGCGTCGTCACCGCGATCAACGGCGCGACGCGCTTCGCGGTGGAGATCGACGGCATGGCCGGCCATGCCGGAACGGTGCCGATGAGCCTGCGCCAGGACGCGCTCGCCGCGGCCGCCGAATGCGTCCTCGCAGTCGAGCGGCGCTGCGGCGGCGAGCCGGAGCTCGTCGGCACGGTGGGCAAGCTGGAGTGCCTGCCCGGCGCGGTCAACGTCGTGCCGGGCAAGGTGCGGTTCACGATCGACCTCCGCGCCCCGCGCGACGCGATGCGCCTCGCCGCCGTGGACGACGTGCTCGCCGCGCTGCGGGCGATCGCCGCACGACGCAACGTGCAGCTCGCTGTGACCAAGACGCACGAGGGCGGGGTGGCCGCCTGCGCGCCGTGGCTGATGGAGCAGATCGGGGCAGCGGTCGCCGCCGAGGGCGTGCCGGTGCGGCGGCTGCCGAGCGGCGCCGGGCACGACGGCATGGCGATCATCGACATCGCCGACATCGGCATGCTCTTCGTGCGCTGCGAGAAGGGCATCAGCCACAACCCCGCCGAAGCGATCACGCTGGCCGACGTCGAGACCGCGGCGCGCGTCTGGCTGCGCTTCATCGAGAACTTCGACCCGTCCAGGAAACCATGACTGCCCGCGAAAAGGTCCACGCGTTCCTCGCCGCACAGCGCGAGGCGCAGACGCGCTTCCTCGCCGAGCTGGTGCGGACGCCCTCCGACAATCCGCCGGGCGACTGCCGGCCGCACGCGGACCAGGCGGCGCGGCTCCTCGAGGGTCTCGGCTTCACCGTCGAGCGGCATCCCGTTCCCGATGCGCTCGCGCAGAAGAGCGGGATGATCAGCTGCACGAACCTGATCGTCCGCGAGCGCTTCGGACCCGAGGGCGCCGGCGGCGGGACCACCATCGCGTGCAACGCGCACGGCGACGTGGTGCCGCCCGGGTCGGGCTGGAGCGTCGACCCGTACGGTGCCGTGGTTCGCGACGGACGCATGTACGGGCGCGGGGTCGCGGTGTCGAAGTCCGACTTCGCGACGTATGCCTGGGCCCTGATGGCGCGTGAAGGCCGTCCGGCGCGAGGCTGAAGGGCGCGATCGAGCTCCATTTCACCTACGACGAGGAGTCGGGGGGCGAGATCGGGCCGAAGTGGCTCCTCGAGCAGGGGCTCTCGAAGCCCGACTTCGCGATCTGCGCCGGCTTCTCGTACGGCGTCACGACCGCCCACAACGGCTGCCTGCACCTCGAGGTCGAGGTCACCGGGCAAGTCCGGGCACGCGGCCGAGCCGGAGAAGGGCGACGACGCGCTCGAGGCGGCGGCGCTGATCCTGAACGACCTGTACTCGTACCGGAAGGCGCTCACCGCGCTCGAGTCGCAGATTCCGGGCATCGGCCATCCGACGATGGTGGTCGGCCTGATCAAGGGCGGCATCAACACCAACGTCGTGCCCGACAAGGTCATCTTCCGGCTCGATCGCCGCATCATCCCGGACGAGACCGCCGGCGCGGCCGAGCGCTTCATCACCGCGCTCATCAAGGAGTCGGTGCGCAGGATGGCGGGGATCACGGTCGAGGTGCGCCGCATCCTGCTCGCCAACCCGTTCGTGCGCCGCCCCGGCCAGGAGCACATGGTGCATGCGATCCAGAAGAACGCGCGCCAGGTGTTCGGCATCGAGGTGCAGCCGCACGGCGTGCCGCTCTACACCGACGCGCGGCACTACAGCGAGGCCGGCATCCCGACGGTGCTGTACGGCGCCGGCCCGCGCACGCTCGAGGAAGCGAACGGCCACCGCGCCGACGAGAACCTCGTGCTCGACGACCTCTACAAGGCGACCGAGGTGATGGCGCTGACGTTCCTCGACCTGCTGGAGGCGAAGTGACCGCCGCCTATCCGCGCGATCTGGCCGGTTACGGGCGCACGCCACCGCACGCGCAATGGCCGGGCGGGGCGCGCATCGCGGTGCAGTTCGTCCTCAACTACGAGGAGGGCGGCGAGAACAACGTGCTGCACGGCGATCCCGGCTCGGAGATGTTCCTGTCGGAGATCGTCGGCGCGCAGTCGTACCCCGCGCGGCACATGAGCATGGAGTCGATCTACGAGTTCGGCGCGCGGGTCGGCGTGTGGCGCATCCTGCGCGAGTTCGAGCGCCGCAAGCTGCCGCTCACGGTCTTCGGAATCTCCATGGCGCTCGAGCGCTGCCCGGAGGTCACCGCGGCATTCCTCGAGCTCGGGCACGAGATCGCGTGCCACGGCTGGCGCTGGATCCACTACCAGGGCATGGATCCGGCCACCGAGGCCGAGCACCTGCGCATCGGCACCGAGATCGTGCGGCGCCTGACCAGGGGGCAGTGGCCGGTCGGCTGGTACACCGGCCGCGACAGCCCCAACACGCGGCGCCTGGTCGTCGAGCACGGCGGCTACGAGTACGACGCCGACTACTACGGCGACGAGCTGCCGTTCTGGACGACGGTCGAAACCTCCGACCGGCGCAGCGTGCCGCACCTCGTCGTGCCGTACACGCTCGACGCGAACGACATGCGCTTCGCGACGCCGCAGGGCTTCAACACGGCCGACCATTTCTTCACCTACCTGCGCGACTCGTTCGACGTCCTCTACGCCGAGGGCGCCGAGCGGCCGAAGATGATGTCGATCGGGATGCATTGCCGCCTGCTCGGCCGGCCCGGACGGATCCGCGCGCTGCAGCGCTTCCTCGACCACGTGCAGGCGCACGACCGGGTGTGGGTGTGCCGGCGCGTCGATATCGCGCGGCACTGGCGCACGACGTTCCCGCCGGCGCGCTGACTGGTAGCATTCGCTCCCATGAAAGCCGACCTGCCCAAGCTCGCCGCGCTCGAGGACGAAGCGAGCATCTTCGACGACCTCGATCCCGCGCCGCGCCTGCTGATGGGGCCGGGGCCGATCAACGCCGACCCGCGCGTGCTGCGGGCGATGTCGGCGCAGCTCCTCGGCCAGTTCGACCCTCAGTTCCGCGTCTACATGAAGGAGACGATGGAGCTGTACCGCCGGGTGCTGGAGACGCGCAACCGCTGGACGTTCCTCGTCGACGGCACCGCGCGCTCGGCGATCGAGTGCGCGATGGTCTCGGCGGTCGAGCCCGGCGACCGGGTGCTGGTGCTCGCGTTCGGCCGCTTCGGCCAGCTCAAGGCGGAGATCGCGCGGCGGGCCGGCGCGGACCTGCGTGTCGCGGAGGTGGAGTGGGGCACGGTGTTCCGGCCCGAGCAGGTCGAGGACGCGGTGAAGGCGTTCCGGCCGAAGCTGGTCGCGACCTGCCAGGGCGACACCTCGACCACGATGGCGCAGCCGCTCGAGGAGATCGGGAAGATCTGCCACCGCTACGGGGCGATGCTCCAAGTGGACGCGACGGCGACCGTCGGCGGCATGCCGCTCGCCACGGACGCCTGGGAGATCGACTGCGTGACCGGCGGCCTGCAGAAGTGTCTCGGCGGCCCGTCCGGCTCGGCGCCGATCACGCTCAGCGAGCGCATGGCCGAAACGATCTACCGGCGCCGGCACATCGAAGAGGGGCTGCGGCCGAAGGACTACGCGCCGGGCGCGGGCCGGATGATCGGCTCGAACTACTTCGACCTCGCGATGCTCATGGACTACTGGAGCGACCTCGCGCTCAACCATCACACCGAGGCGACGACGATGCTCTACGGGGCGCGGGAATGCGCGCGCATCTTCGTCAAGGAAGGCCATGCGAGCGTGTTCCGCCGCCATGCGCTCGCCAGCCAGGCGATGGTTGCGGGCGCCGAGGCGATGGGGCTGAAGGTGTTCGGCGACCAGGCGCACAAGATGCCGAACGTCACCGGCCTCTACATTCCGGCGGGCGTGAACGGCGATCGCGCCCGCAACGCGCTGCTCAACGATTTCAACATCGAGATCGGCACCTCGTTCGGGCCGCTGCACGGCAAGATCTGGCGCATCGGCGCGATGGGCTACAACGCGCGCAAGGACTGCGTGCTCACCACGCTCGCCGGGATCGAGACGGTGCTCGCGGCGGAGGGCCACAAGCTGCCGCGCGGGGCCGGCGTCGACGCCGCGCTCGCGGTCTACCGCGCCGCTGGCGCCTGAGCGCGCGCATGCCGACGATCGCGTCGGTCGAGAGCGCCTGCTACCGCGTTCCGCTGCCCGTCGTGCTGTCCGACAGCACGCACGGCGAGATGACGCACTTCGAGCTCGTCACGGCGCGGGTGCGCGACTCGGACGGCGCGGAGGGGCTCGGCTACACCTACACCGTCGGCACCAACGGCGCGGCGATCCACGTCCTGATCGAGCGCTACCTGCGCCCGCTCCTCGTCGGCGCCGAGGCCGACCGCATCGAGCCGCTGTGGCAGAAGATGTGGTGGGCGCTGCACTACGGCGGCCGCGGCGGACCGGTGGTGCTGGCGATCTCCGCGCTCGACATCGCGCTCTGGGATCTCGCCGCGAAGCGCCGCGGGCAGCCGCTGTGGCGGATGCTCGGCGGGTTCGACCCGCACGTGCCGTGCTACGCGGGCGGCATCGACCTCCACTTCCCGATCGACCGGCTGCTCGAGCAGGCCGACGACTTCCAGGCGCAGGGCTTCCGCGCGATCAAGATGAAGGTCGGTCGCGACAAGCTCTCCGAGGACGTCGAGCGCGTGCACGCGATGCGCCGGCACCTCGGCGCGGATTTCCCGCTGATGGCCGATGCGAACATGCGCTGGTCGGTCGACCACGCGATTCGCGCGGCGCGGCTGATCCGCGAGTTCGAGCTGGTCTGGCTCGAGGAGCCGACGATCCCGGACGACGTCGCCGGCCACGCGCGCATCGTGCGCGAGGGCGGCGTGCCGATCGCGACCGGCGAGAACCTGCGCACGCTGTGGGAGTTCAAGCAGCTGATCGAGGCGGGCGGCGTCACGTTTCCCGAGCCCGATGTCTCGAACTGCGGGGGCGTCACGATCTTCATGAAGGTCGCGCACCTCGCCGAGGCGTTCAATCTGCCCGTCACGTCGCACGGCGTGCACGACCTCACCGTGCATCTCCTCGCGGCGGTGCCGAACCGCTCGTACCTCGAGATCCACGGCTTCGGGCTCGACCGCTACATGGCGGAACCGACGCGGATCGTCGAGGGATACGCGATCGCGCCCGAGCGGCCGGGCCACGGCGTCGCGCTCGACTTCAAGGCGCTCGAGCCGCTGCGCGTCTGACCTCACCCGGGTCCTTTCCACAATCCGGAATTGTGCTTCGCGGCGTGACACGCGACAGACGTCGGCCTATCGTGCGCGCATCGATTTGCTCCGCAGGAGGTGCCGCTCATGCCTGCTGCCCGCAAGATCCTGCTCCTTGGTGCGTCGTACGGCTCGCTGCTCGCGAGCAAGCTCCTCATGGCGGGCCACACCGTGCGACTCGTGTGCCTGCCCGCCGAGGCCGAGCTGATGAACAAGGAGGGCTTCCGCGTGCGCATGCCGGTCAAGGGGCGCGCGGGCCTCGTCGAGATCGATTCGCGGAAACTGCCGGGCGCGATGTCGGCCGGCGGCGCCGGGGACGTCGATCCGGCCGGCTTCGATCTCGTCGGGCTGGCGATGCAGGAGCCGCAGTACCGCTCGCCCGGCGTGCGCGAGCTCATGGAGCGGCTGGCGCGGGCACGGGTGCCGTGCATGTCGATCATGAACATGCCGCCGCTCGCCTACCTCAAGCGCATTCCGGGCGTGAACGCCGATGGGTGCCGGGACTGCTACACCGACCCGACGGTGTGGGACGCGTTCGATCCGGCGCTCGTCACGCTGTGCAGCCCCGATCCGCAGGCGTTCCGCCCGCCCGAGGAGAAGGTCAACGTGCTGCAGGTGCGGCTGCCGACCAATTTCAAGGCGGCACGATTCGGCTCGGACGCGCACACCGCCTTGCTGCGGCAGCTCCAGTCGGACATCGAGGCGCTGCGGTTCGACGTCGCGGGCGAGAAGATCGAGCTGCCGGTGAAGCTCAAGGTGCACGACTCCATTTTCGTGCCGCTCGCGAAGTGGAGCATGCTGATCGCCGGGAACTATCGCTGCGTGCAGAAGGACGGCATCCGCTCGGCGAAGGAGGCGGTGCACTCCGACCTGGCGGCCTCGCGCGCGATCTACGACTGGGTGTTCGCGCTGTGCGTGTCGCTCGGCGCGGACCCGAAGGACCTCGTGCCGTTCGACAAGTACGCCGCCGCCGCGCAGTCGCTGGAAAGCCCGTCGTCGGCGGCGCGGGCGCTGGCCGCGGGGGCGACCCACATCGAGCGCGTGGACCGGCTGGTGCAGGCCGTCGCGGCACAGCAGGGGCTGCGGTTGGCCGCGGTCGACGAGATCGTCGCGCTGGTCGACGGCTGGCTCGACCGGAACCGCCGTAAGGCCGCCTGACCGCGTCAGCCGCGCAGGCGCGCGGCGATCCGCGGCGCGCGGTCGGTGCACCAGGCGTGCGGCATCACGCCGCCGCGCATGGCTACCCCGACCCGGCCGCGCGCATCGAGCGCGATCAGCGCGCCGCTTTCTCCCGCCTGCGCCGGCAGCGCCCGGATCGCCGCTGACGCGGCGCGCTGCGCCGTCTGCCCTGCGCCGATGTCGTCGCACACCGATTTCGTGGCAAGCGTGCGCATCATGAGCTCGCCCGCTCCCGTCGCCGATGCCGCCGCGTGCGGCGTGGCGTAATTCCCCGCGCCGGGGATCGGCGTGTCGCCGACGCGGCCGGGGAGCTTGTGCGAGACGCCGCCGGTCGACGTCGCGGCCGCGAGCTGGCCGTGGGCGTCGAGGGCCACCGCGCCGACCGTGCCCGGCGAGGGGGCCGCCGCGCGCAGCCGGTAGCGTCGCGAGCTCGCACGGGTCACCGGGTCGTAGTCGGCGAAGCCGTGCGCGCGCGCGAACGCGGTCGCGCCCGCGCCGACCAGGAGCACGTGCGCCGTCGCCTCCATCACCCGGCGCGCGACGAGGATCGGGTTTCTCACGCGCGTGATCGCGGCGACGCCGCCGCAGCGCAAGTCCGCGCCCGCCATCACTGCGGCGTCCATCTCGGCGATGCCGTCGCGATTCAGCACGCAGCCGGTGCCGGCGTTGAAGAGCGGGTCATCCTCGAGCAGGACCACCGCGGCGCAGACCGCATCGAGCGCCCGCCCGCCATCGGCCAGCACGCGACGAGCCGCGACGACCGCGGCGCGGACGCCGGCAAGTGCTCTCGCCGTGTCCTTCGCTGCCCATCGGCCGCAGCCGCCGTGCACGACGATCGCCCAGCGCGGGGCGCTAGCCGGCCGTCGCACTCGTCCCGCCCCATTGACCCAGCGTATGGAACCCGGCGGCGCGCAGGGTCTCGCCCGAACGCGTTGCACCGGCGTGGCCGGGCGCGTCGGGCGCGACGGCGAGGAGCCCGGCGCGCGTCTCGGGGTCCGCGATCGCCCGCTCGAGCGCCTCGGGGTCGGTCCACGCGAGCCGCGCCGACTCCGTGCGGGCATAGATGCGGCCCGTGTCGCGATCGGCGAAATTCACCGCCGGGAGCCTCCGCACGCATGCCGCGAGGAAGTGCGTGTTGTGCTCCGGTGCCATCGCCGCGCCGCCCGGATAGACCTCCTCGGGTCCCCGCGCATCGACGTTGATCTTGCGATACCGGTCGACGTCGAGCAGCCCCTTCACGTCGAGGACGTTCAGCTCGCCGCCCCGGCCGAACGCGACGGTGCGCGGGCGCTCGCCGGGCGGCACGCTGTTGTCCAGGAACTCGTAGTGCACCGACATTCCCGAGCGCAGCGCCCAGGTGAAGAAGAGGTCGGGCATGCCGGCGTAGGCCTCGACGTTGTGGGCGAGGGTGTCGTCCACCGCCTTGTAGCGCCCGACCTCGAGGCCGCGCCGCCACGCGCGCTCGACGGTCTCGTGCGGCGGCGTGATCATGAAGAACATGTACACCTCGCGCCCGAAGCGCGTGAGCAGGTTGCTGCCGGCCTGCTCCGAGTCGGGGGCGAAGCTGTCGAAGCGGAACCGGTCGATCAGGAGATGGGGCATGCCGCCGCGCTCGGCCTTGCGCGCCATATAGCGGTCGAGCTTCTGGTCGACGATCGCGAGCTCGTGGGCGGTGAACGCGCCGGCGTACTTGTACGCGTCGCCGAGCGCGCCGTAGTCGAGCAGGTACTTGCGCCAGATGTCCGGGCTGACGACGGCGAAATCGCTCCATTCGACGCCGAGCTCGGCCGCGAGCCGGCGCTGCAGCGGCCGCATCGTGCTCTTGCCCGAGGCAGACGCGCCCTTGGTGTTCATCACCACCGGTCGCGCCTGGGCGGGCAGCGGGCGATAGCCCTCGGCGTGCGCCGCCGCGCGGATGTGCGGCTCGATGAGCGCCCCGAGCACTTCGGCGCCGTGGTCGTTGCAGGCGAGTCCGACGGCGATCGGCGCGAGGAGCCGACGGTCGCCCCACATCCGGCCGTGCCGTGCGCGCACCGCGGAGGCGACGCGCGCGAGTGCGCGGCATGCGGCGCGGCGCAGCGGATCGTTGTGCGACTGCGCTTGCGCCGACCAGTCCCGCACGATCCGCTCCTCGCGGTCCCATTCGGTCTCGGCGCGCGCCGGCGCCGCGGCCTGCGCCGGCCGGCGGAAGAATCCGCGTAGCCCGCCCGTGCGCGCTTGCGGCGCGCGCGCGGCGCCGCCGTCCGACAGTGCGGCGAGCGCCCGGGAGAGCTCGGCATCGATCACTGCCGCGAGCGAGCGGTGGAGCGCGTCGTATGCCGCGACGATCTCGGGCATGTGCGGCTGGATGTACCGGCTCAGGATCGTGTGGACCATCCGGCGGAACTCGATGCCGAGGTCTTCCTGCCGCGGTCCGTCCGGGACCGAGAAATCGGCCATGACGCGGATCAGAAGCTCGTGCACCACGAGTCGCTCCGGACGGAAGACGATCAGGTCGTCGACGCCGAGACCCGCGACGTCGGCGAGCTCGTGGACGTGATCGAGCCCGGTGAGGACGTTCTCCGGGCGGAAGATCGTGGACAGCGGCAGCAGCGGCCACGGCACATCCGACTGGATGCCCGGATTCCAGGCACCGTGCTCGAGCGCTGTGGCGCTGGCAGGATCGGTCGGCATGCTCACGCCGGATTCTAGCTGCCGTTGACGACCTCCCGAGCGAAGCGGTCGTGCCGTGCGAGCTCGTTGCCAAGTCGCGCTACTTGAGCGGCGCGCCCTCCGCGAGCCACTTGCCGAGCAGCGCGCGCTCATCGTCGGTCATCTTCGTGAGGTTCCCGATCGGCATCGCCTGCGTCGCGATCGTCTGCTGGTGGATGCGCGGCGCCGCGGCCTTGATCTGCTCGGGCGTGTCGAAAGTCAGGCCGCCCGGCGGCTGCTGAAATCCCGCAAAGGTCGGCCTGGCGGCGTGGCAGACGGCGCAGCGCTCCGCGATGATTGGCTGCACCTTGGCGAAACTCACGCTCGCGGCACCCGCCGGCGACGCGCTCCGCGGCGCGGGCGCGATCGCCACCGCGAGTCCCAGCAGGAGCGCCACCGCGACCGCCGGCAGCACGACGAGATTCTTGCCCACGTGGCGCAGGACGAAGTACTGCCGGATCAGCGCGCCCGATAGCATGAACACGGCGAGGATCGCCCAGCCGTGCTTGCTGCCGTACGTCATCGGGTAGTGGCTGCTGATCATGATGAACAGCACCGGCAGCGTGAAGTAGGTGTTGTGGACGCTGCGCTGCTTGCCGACGATGCCGGGCTTCGGATCGGGCTCGCGGCCGGCGCGGATGTCGGCCACCATCCGCTTCTGCCCGGGGATGATCTGGAAGAAGACGTTCCACACCATGATCGTCCCGATCAGGGCGCCGACGTGGACGTAGGCGGCGCGCCCGCCGAACACCTGGCTGTAGCCCCATGCCGCCGCGACCAGCAGGACGTACAGGATGATCGAGAGCGTGAGCTCATGGCTGATCGCCTTGCAGAGCCCATCGTAGATCAGCCAGCCGACCACCAGCGAGCCGGCGGAGATCGCGATCGCGACCGGAACGGATAGCTCCATCACCGAGCGGTCGATGAGGTAGGCGTTCGCGCCGTACCAGTAGATGATCGCGAGGAGCGCCATGCCCGAGAGCCAGGTGGTGTAAGCCTCCCACTTGGACCAGTGCAGGTTCTCGCTCAGCGGTTCGCCCTTCGGTCCGACGAGGAACTTCTGGCTCTGATAGAAGCCGCCGCCGTGCACCGCCCAGAGCTCGCCGAACACGCCGCGCTTTGCGTCCGCCGGGTTCTTCGGCGGCGAGAGCGACATGTCCAGCATGACGAAGTAGAGGGAGGCGCCGATCCAGGCGACGCCGGAGATGAAGTGCAGCCAGCGGACGCCGAGGTTCAGCCAGTCGACGATGTAGCCTTCCACGTGCTCCTCCCGATCCTTCTTGTTCTTGTAGCGGCAGCCGCGGTTAGGCGAGCGTGACCTCGATTGCGTCGCCGTCGCGCACGGTGGCGAGCTTGCGCGCGTCGCCTTCTATCTTGCCCAGGACGTTGACCTTGGTGACCAGCCGGCACTCGTTGCCGCGCGACACCGGGGTCGGGCCATAGGGCAGGGCGAGGGAGCCGCCCTGCACCCAGAAGCAGACGGTACCGGGATCGACGACTTCGCGCGCATCGCGCTCGAGCTGGACGTCCGCAGCGAGCGTGAAGTAGACCTCTTCGCCCCAGGTATTGGCGCGCGACTTCGCCGGCAGCGCGGCGGCCACGGCCCTGGCGGTCGGCGTGTCGGCGAGCTGCGCGAAGAGCTCGTCCTTCGGCCACTTGATCCGGATCCGGTTCACGAGGTCACCCACTGGTTACCTGCTCGTTCGTACAAGGATCGCACGGAAGTCGTTCACGTTGGTCCGCGTCGGGCCGGTCGCGACGAGATCGCCGAGCGCGGCGAAGAAGCCGTAGCCGTCGTTCGCGGCCAGGCGGTGCTTGGCGCTGATCTGGAGCGCGGCGGCGCGCGCAATGCTGTCGGGCCCGAGCAGCGCGCCGGCGTTGTCCTCCGAGCCGTCGATGCCGTCGGTGTCGGCGGCGATCGCCGCGATCCCCGGGTGACCGTCCAGCGCGACTGCGAGCGCCAGCAGGAACTCGGCATTGCGGCCGCCGCGGCCGTCGCCGCGCACCGTCACCGTGGTCTCGCCCCCGGAGACGAGCACGCACGGCGGCGCGGCGATCGCGCCCGCCTGCGCGCCGTAGCGCGCGACCTGGCGCGCGATGCCTGCGTGCACCGCTGCCACGTCGCGCGCCTCCCCCTCGATCGAGTCGCCGAGGATCACCGGCGTCACGCCGGCCGCGCGCGCCGCATCTGCGCCGGCGCGCAGCGCATCCTGGGCCGTAGCGAGGATGACCACCTCGCCCTGCGCGAGCCGCGGGTCGCCGGGCTTCGGCGACTCATGGCGGGCGGCATGCAGGTGCTCCAGGACCGCGCGCGGCTCGGTGATGCCGTACTTCGCGAGCACCGCGAGCGCGTCCGCGAACGTCGTCGGGTCGGGCACGGTCGGCCCGGAAGCGATCACCGACGGATCGTCGCCGGGCACGTCGGAGATCAGCAGGGTCACGACCCGCGCCGGCGCGCAGGCCGCGGCGAGCCGTCCGCCCTTGATCGCGGAGAGATGCTTGCGCACGCAGTTCATCTCGGTAATGTTCGCCCCCGACTTGAGGAGCGCCTTGTTGACCGCCTGCTTGTCCTCGAGCGTGAGCCCCTCGGCCGGCGCGGCGAGGAGGGCCGAGCCGCCGCCCGAGACGAGGCAAAGGACGAGGTCGTCCGGCGTGAGTCCGTGAACGGTCTCGAGGATCCGGCTCGCCGCGCGACGCCCGGCCGCATCGGGGACCGGATGGGCCGCCTCGACCACTTCGATCCGCTTGCACGGCGCGCCGTGGCCGTACCGCGTCACGACCAGGCCGGAGAGCGGCCCCTGCCAGTGCGCCTCGACCGCCTGCGCCATTGCGGCCGCGGCTTTTCCGGCGCCGACGACCACGGTGCGGCCGCGCGGCGGCGCGGGCAGGTGCGCCGGCACGCACCGCGCGGGCGACACGGCCTCGACCGCGGCGCGGAACATTGCGAGCAGCAGTTCGCGGTCGTTCGCGGGCATGCGGCGCGCCGACTAGCCGAGTGCCTCGTGGCCGCTCTTCTGGCCGATCTCGAAGTTCGCGAGCTGCTCGAGCGCCTTCACCGTGGCCGAGTGGTCCCAGCCGGTGCGCCGCGCGAGGCGCAGGCGTTCATGGCTGCTGCGTGATGGCGGTGAGCGGGAGGTTCATCTGGAGGTTGCGCGCACCGATGAGCGCGATCGAGCGTTCCTCGGGGGCCTTCTGCGGCGGGCATATTGAGGCATGGCAGGCCTCCTCGTCTATTCCGGATTATGCAGGCGCAGGATGAGACGGTACGTGAATTCCGTGCAGCGTCTTAACGAATCGTGAGCGTTTCCGGCATGCGGAAATGGCAGGCTCCGCGCCCCTTTGGGCGATCATTCATCTCCCGGCCAGAGCGATGCTAGACGTCGATGACGAGCCCCGCGCGGAAGCCGGTCTGCTCGCGCGCATACCCGCGCGGATTGCAGACGACGCGCGCGCCCGCGACGCGATAGTCGCTCGCCGCGTGCGTATGGCCGTGAATCCATAGCGCGGGACGAGCCACGAGGGGTTCGAGCCGGCTCGCGAAGGCCGGGTTCAGGGGATGACCCGCGAACTTCGGCGCGATGCTCCCCGGGTGGGGAAGAAAATGCGTCACCACCACCGTGGCGCCGGCGAACGGGGCGCCGAGCCGCTCCTCCAGCCACGCCCGGTGCGCGCGATGCAACGCCAGCCAGTCGTCCGGCGCGAACGTGCGCGGACCGAACGCGATGACGCGAAAGTCGGGCGCGATGCGGCGCATCGCCGCGATCGCGGCGTCGCGCGTGGCCGCGCCGTAGAGCTCGAAGTCGGTCCAGAGCGTGCAGCCGAGAAAGCGGACGCCGTCGATCAGCGCTTCGCCGCAGTCCAGCACGTGGACATTCGAGCCCGCCGCGGCGGCGCGCAACGCGGCGGCGGTCGCGTGAAACTCGGCGTCGAACGGCTCGTGGTTGCCCGCGACGAACACGACCGGCTGGCTGAACGTGCGCTTCGCCCACTCGACGCCGGCGGCGCCGTTGTGGATGTCGCCGGCCAGCACCACCACGTCGGCCGCGGCCGCGGGCGGATCGAACGGCGCGTCCTCGAGGTGCAGGTCCGAGAGGACGCGGATGCGCATGTCAGCGGCGCCGCGCGCGCCCGGCCGCGGCCGCGGTGGCCGCCGTCACCGCACGCAATGCGAACGCAGGCACTCGCCGCCGCGCCGCTGAATCAGCGCTTCTTGCGCTTCAGATTGGCCGCGATGCGCATGCGCAGCGCGTTCAGCTTGATGAAGCCGCCCGCGTCGGCCTGGTTGTAGGCGCCGTAGTCCTCCTCGAAGGTGACGATCGCCGGGTCGAACAGCGAGTCGGTCTTCGACTCGCGGCCGACGGTCATCACCGTGCCCTTGTAGAGCTTGAGGCGGACGGTGCCGTTCACCGACTGCTGCGACTCGTCCATCAGGGTCTGCAGCAGGCGCCGCTCCGGGCTGAACCAGTAGCCGCTGTAGACGAGCCGCGCGTAGCGCGGCATCAGGTCGTCCTTCAGCGCCAGGACCTCGCGGTCGAGGGTGATCGACTCCATCGCCCGGTGCGCCTTGAGCATGATCGTGCCGCCGGGCGTCTCGTAGCAGCCGCGCGACTTCATGCCGACGTAGCGGTTCTCGACCATGTCGAGCCGCCCGATGCCGTGCTTGCCGCCGAGCGTGTTCAGTCTGGCGAGCACCGTGGCCGGCGTCATGCGCACGCCGTCGAGCGCGACGATGTCGCCCTTCTCGTAGCGGAGCTCGACGTACTCGGGCCGGTTCGGCGCCTTCTCGGGGCTCACCGTGATGCGCCACATCGACTCCTCGGGCTCGAAGTTCGGATCCTCGAGGATGCCCCCCTCGTAGGAGATGTGGAGCAGGTTGGCGTCCATCGAGTAGGGCGCGCCGCCTTTGCGCTTCTTGAAATCGACCGGGATGCCGTGCTTGTCGGCATAGCGGAGCAGCTTCTCGCGCGAGGTCAGATCCCATTCGCGCCAGGGCGCGATGATCTTGACGTTCGGCATCAGGGCATAGGCGCCCAGCTCGAAGCGCACCTGGTCGTTGCCCTTGCCGGTCGCGCCGTGCGAGATCGCGTCCGCGCCGGTCTTGCGCGCCGCCTCCACGAGGTGCTTGGCGATCAGCGGCCGTGCGATGGAGGTCCCCAGCAGGTACTCCCCTTCGTACACCGCGTTGGCGCGGAACATCGGGAAGACGAAGTCGCGGACGAACTCCTCCTTCAGGTCCTCGATGAAGATCTGCCTGACGCCGAACATCTTCGCCTTCTTGCGCGCGGGCTCGAGCTCCTCGCCCTGGCCGATGTCGGCGGTGAAGGTGACGACCTCGCAGTCGTACACGTCCTGCAGCCACTTGAGGATGACCGAGGTGTCGAGCCCGCCGGAATAGGCGAGCACCACCTTCCTGACCTTGGGGTGCGCTTTCTTCTTCATCTGTCTCGTGATTCCCGATTCCGAAAGGGGGTCCGCTACGGGCTGACCCGCCCGAGCAGCAGGTACTCGATCAGCGCCTTCTGGGCGTGCAGCCGGTTCTCGGCCTCGTCCCACACCACGCTCTGCGGGCCGTCGATGACCGCCGCGGCGACTTCCTCGCCGCGGTGCGCCGGCAGGCAGTGCATGAAGAGCGCGTCCGGCTTGGCGTTGCGCATCAGCTTCGCGTCGACCTGCCATTGCGCGAACGCCTTCAGGCGCTGCTCGGACTCGGCCTCGAAGCCCATGCTCGTCCAGACGTCGGTCGTGACGAGGTCCGCGCCGCGCGCGGCGTCCATCGGATCCGCGAACGTCTCGTGGTTGGCGGTGCCGGTCACGCCCGCGCGCGCCGGCACGACCTCGTAGCCGGGCGGGGTCGAGATGTGCAGCTTGAAGTCGAGCGCCTGCGCCGCCTGCAGCCACGTGTAGCACACGTTGTTCGAGTCGCCGATCCAGGCGACCGTCCGCCCGCGGATCGAGCCGCGATGCTCGATGAACGTGTAGATGTCGGCGAGGATCTGGCAGGGGTGGTATTCGTCCGTCAGGCCGTTGATCACCGGCACGCGCGAGTGGCGGGCGAACCGCTCGACGATGTCCTGCTCGAAGGTGCGGATCATGACGATGTCGCACATGCGGGAGATGACCTGGGCGGCGTCCTCGACCGGCTCGCCGCGCCCCATCTGCGAGTCGCGCGTCGACAGGAAGATCGCCGCGCCGCCGAGCTGGTGCATGCCGGCCTCGAACGACAGGCGCGTCCGCGTGGACTGCTTCTCGAAGATCATCACCAGCGTGCGGTCGACGAGCGGCCAGTACTGCTCGTAGCGCTTGAACTTCGCCTTGATCCAGCGCGTGCGCTCGAAGACGTGCTCGAGCTCCTCGCGCGCGAGGTCCTTGAACTGCAGGAAGTGCTTCGGGGTCGCCACGGGGGTGTCGCGCCGCGCTTCAGGCGCCCCGGCCGAGGAATTGCCGGACGAGCGCGGCGAGCGTTGTGACGAGCTCGCGCGCCTCGGCTTCCCGGATCACCAGCGGCGGGAGGAGCCGGATCACCCGGTCCGCCGTGACGTTGATCAGCAGCCCCGCCTCGAGCGCGCGGCCCACCAGCTCGCCGCACGGCCGGTCGAGCTCGATGCCGATCATCAGCCCCATGCCGCGGATCTCGGTCACGCCCGCGACGCCGGCGAGCGCGTCGCGAAAGCCCGAGCGAATCAGCTCGCCCATCCGGGCGGCGTTCTCGAGCAGCTTCTCGTCCGCCATCGCCGCGAGCGTCGCGAGCCCGGCGGCGCACGCGAGCGGTCCGCCGCCGAACGTGGAGCCGTGGCTGCCCGGCTTGAAGACGCCTTGCGCGCGACCGGCCGCCACGCAGGCCCCGATCGGCACGCCCGAGCCGAGCCCCTTGGCGAGCGTGATCACGTCGGGCCGGATGCCCGCATGCTGGAAGCCGAACCACTTCCCGGTGCGCCCGATGCCGCTCTGCACCTCGTCGATCATGAGCAGCCACTGCTTCTCGTCGCAGAGGCGGCGCAGCGCGCGCATGTACTCGGCGCTCGCCACGTTGATGCCGCCTTCGCCCTGCAGGACCTCGACCAGCACCGCGACGATGTTCGGATTGGCGTCGGCGGCCTGGCGCACCGCGTGCTCGTCGGCGAAAGGCACGCGCACGAACCCGGGCACGAGCGGCTCGAAGCCGGCCTGCGCCTTGCGGCTCCCGGTGGCCGACAGCGTCGCGAGCGTGCGGCCGTGCCAGGCGTGCTCCATCACGACGATCGCGGCGTTGGGGACGCCGTTGTGGTGGGCGTAGTAGCGCGCGAGCTTGATCGCGCACTCGTTCGCCTCCGCGCCGGAGCTGCAGAAGAACGCTTCGTCCATCTCCGCCAGCGCGCAGAGGCGATCGGCGAGCTCGCTCTGGGTGCGAATCTCGTAGAGGTTGGAGGTGTGGATGACCCGGGCGGCCTGCTCGGCGATCGCCCGCACCAGCTTCGGATGGCCGTGTCCGAGGCCCGAGACGGCGATGCCCGCGAGCGCGTCGAGATAGCGCTTGCCGGATTCGTCCCACAGCCACACGCCCTCGCCGCGCGCGAACGACACGGGCAGCCGGGCGTAGGTGTTCATGAGGTGGGAGGACATGGCGGAGGATGGCCCCGACAAATTCAAACCGCGGCACGCGCCGAAATGCAAACGGCGGCACGCGCCGCCGGGAAACTGAGCGACGACGATGTTAGCACGGCGACCCCGCCCTTAGAATGCGGGGCGATGACGCGGCTAGCGGTGTTCAACCAGAAAGGCGGGGTGGGCAAGACCACCACCGCGCTGAACCTCGCAGCGGCGGTCGCGCGGCGCGGCCTGCGCCCGCTGCTCGTGGACCTCGACGCGCAGGCGCACCTCTCGCAGATCCTCGCGCCGGCGGAGGCGTCCTCGGACAGCGTGTTCGCGTACTACAACGACGCCAAGCCGCTGCGCGAGCTCGCGCGGCCGGTCGTGCTCGCCTGCGCCGAGCCGCGCGGCGACCTCGTCCCCGCCCACTCCGAGCTGATGAAGGTCGACTCGCTGTTCGGCAAGGGGCCGCGCATCCTGTACCGCCTCAGGGAGGGCCTCGACGACTACGTGCCCGCGGACGCCGCGCGCGGAGTGTTCATCGACTGCTGCCCGATGCTCGGCGTGCTGTCGCTCTCGGGCGTGTTCGCGGCCGACGGGGTGCTGGTGCCGATCTCGGCCGACTTCCTCGCGGTGAAGGGCGCGCTCGCGCTCGAGAGCACGCTGAAGGCGCTCGAGCACGTCCTCAAGCGGCGCGTCGAGCGGCGCTACGTGCTCACGCGCTTCGATGCGCGGCGCAGGATGGCGCACGAGATCGCGGCCACGCTGCGGGAGCGGTTCGGAACGGAGCTGTGCGAAACGCGCATCGCCGAGAGCGTGGCGCTGGCCGAGAGCCCGTTCCACCGCAAGGACATCTTCGCCCACGACGAGAAGAGCCGCGGGGCGCGCGACTACGAAGCGCTCCTGGAGGAGCTGCTCGCCTCGGGTTTCTTGGCGGTCTAGGACGCGCGCCGGTCGGCGCGGCTACTTCGTGACGAGGGAAATGACTTCCTCGAAGGAGGCGGGGTCGCGCTTCGCCGACACGTTGAGCGACCGGCATTCCAGCACCTGGCAGTGCGGGTACATCTGGACCAGCTTGCGCTGCGCGTCGGATTCCTCGCGGCCGTGGATGGTCAGGTTCTCGACCACCATTCCGGTCCGGGTCCGGATCCGGAAGGCGTACTTGCTGGTATTGAGCGCGAAAACCATTCCCGTCCCCGATCAGGTACTTAGGCAGTAGATAACACAGTTCACTGAGCAAGGCAACGCAACAGCCTCATCCGGCGGAACTTTCTGACGTTGGCGCGGCGGTGCCCCCGGGGTTCCGGCGCCGGGAAGGGCCGGGACCGGCGTCGTCAGCCGATCTTCTTGAGCCCGCGCTCCTCGCTGGCGCGCAGGACCCGGAGGCAGGGGAGGTAGCCGTCGTAGAGGACCCCGTGCAGCTCCATGCGCTTCTGCGAGCGCAGCAGGCCGACGAGGAAGTCGAGCACTTCGGCGGTGATGATCTGGCCGGGAACGAGCACCGGGATGCCGGGCGGGTAGGGCGTGATCTGGTCGGCGCACACCCGGTCGGCGAGCGCGCGGTTGGGGTTGTCCTTGCTGTCGAGCAGCGCCACCGCCTCGCCGCCGCAGTAGTAGGCATCCCGCGGCAGGTACTTCAGCCGCGTGAACTCGGGGATCTCCGGGAACTGGTAGAGGCGCCGCGGCGCGCGCCCCTCGCGGGCGATGCGCATCAGGGCGTCGTAGAGGCGCGAGACCTTGCTGCGCGTCGTCCCGATCGTCAGCAGCAGGCTGATGGTGTTGAAGGTCGACTTCTCGACCTGGATGTTGAAGCGGGTGAAGAGCTCGCGCTGCAGGTCCTCGACGGTGTAGCCGCAGCTCGAGATGTCGACGGTCACCTTGGTCGGGTCGAGCAGGATGCCGTCGTGCCTGACCTCGTCGGGCAGCAGCTCCTCGAGCTCGAGCACGCGGAACACCCCGGTCGAGTTGATCTGGGTGCGCAGCTCGGCCGCCAGCGCGAGCGTCCGGGAGAGCAGCTTGTAGCCCTCCATCACCATCTGCTTCCGCGCCACGTCGAGGCTCGCGATCATCGCGTACTGCGGCGACGTCGACGTGTGCATGTTGAAGTTCTCGCGGAAGATGTGCTCGTTGAACTCCGGGTCGTTGACGTGGATCATGCTCGACTGCGAGAAGGCGCTCATGACCTTGTGGGTGGACTGGGTCGCGTAGTCGGCGCCCGCCTCGAGCGCGGTCGGGCGGAACGCGGGATGGAAGCGCGCGAACCCGAACCACGCCTCGTCGATGATCACGCGGATGCCGGCCGCGTGGCAGCGCTCGATGACCGGCTTCAGGTCGTAGCGGAACCCGTCGTAGGTGCACGAGGTCAGGATCAGCGCCTCGGCGTCGGCGTGCTCGTCGATCGCCTGCAGGATCGTCTTCTTCGGCACCGGCCCGTAGATGCCGTATTTCCGGTTGACCGACGAGTTGAGGTAGACCGGGTGCGCGCCGGACAGCACCACGCCGTGGTGCACCGACTTGTGGCAGTTGCGGTCGAGCAGGAGCTTCTCGCCCGGGGCGAGGATGGTCTGGAAGATGACCTTGTTCGCGGTCGAGGTGCCGTTGGTGGCGAAGAACGTCCGGCGCGCGCCGAACGCCTTCGCCGCCACCGCCTGCGACTCGGCGATCACGCCCTTCGGCTCCATCAGCGAGTCGAGCATCGGCACCGACACCGAGAGGTCGGCGTCGAAGATGTGCTCGCCCATGAACTCGTAGAAGTCGTTGATCCACGGGCTGCCGCGCAGGCTCTCGCCCGAGGAGTGCCCGGGCGTGTGCCAGGGGTCCTTCGCCATCCAGACGTAGTTCTTGAGCTGGTCGTAGAAGGGCGTGCGCGCGCGCTCCTGGATCTGCGCGTTCAGGATGCGGTACATGCCGCGGTAGTCGCGCTCCTCGCGGTAGAAGTAGCCGTCGACCGCCTCGGCGAACAGGGTGTCCACCACCTCGTCCTCGGTCTCCTGCGCGATCAGGATGTAGACGTCGAGCTCGGGGCGCAGGCGGGTGATCCGCTGCACGAGCTCCAGCGCCGACATCTGGAGCTTGCGCGCCTTGCCCCCGTTCAGGGTGTAGAGCTTGTCGTCGACGATGAGCGCCTGCAGGTCGCCGTCCTGCTCGATGGCCGCGAGCGCTTCGCGGGCCGTGGCGACGCCGGCGAAGACGATGCCGAGGGGATTGTCGAGCGAGCGTGCCGCGGCGTTGAGTCCCTTGACGAACTCCCGCATGACGAGCGGCTCGTCGTTGACGACGAGAATGCGGCTGACCGGCTTGCGCATCGGGAGCGGCGTCGGGGCGAGCCGCTACTGCGCGACGCTCGACCCCGGGCGCTGCAGGGGTCGCGGGGCCCGCGCGGCGGCGGGCGGGCGTATGGGGCGGCTCAGGCCAGGGCTCGGATCTGGGCGGCGAGACGGCTCTTGTGGCGCGCCGCCTTGTTCTTGTGAATGATGCGCTTGTCGGCGATCCGGTCGACGATCGCGGTCGACGCCTGCAGCGTCTTGGTCGCGGCGGCCTTGTCGCCGGCGGCGATCGCCTTCTTCACGTTCTTGATCGCGGTGCGCAGCGTCGACTTGAGCGCGGCGTTGTGCTTGCGGCGCTGCTCGGACTGACGGGCGCGCTTGCGGGCTTGGGTGGTGTTGGCCATGGGAGCCGGGGTGGGGAAAAGGCGCGGATTGTAGGCGAGCGCGCCGCTTTGCGCAAGGCGGAACAAGGGTTTAGCGCCATTCCCGACCCGCGATCGCCCGCCGCCGGCCCGAACCGGGCCGACGCGGGCCTCCGAAAATGGCCAGGATGCCGCCCCTATAATGCCCCGCGCCCCGGTCCGGGTGCGCCCTGGCCGCTCCGCAGCCCCATCGAACGCTCGCCCCCCGCATGAACCTCCTGAAGGCCATGGCCACCATCAGCGGCATGACGCTGATCTCGCGGGTCCTCGGTTTCGTGCGCGACGCCGTCATCGCGCGGACCTTCGGCGCGGGGCTCGAGACCGACGCATTCTTCGTCGCCTTCCGCATTCCCAACCTGCTGCGGCGGCTGTTCGCCGAGGGCGCGTTCTCGCAGGCGTTCGTGCCCATCCTCGCCGAGTACCGGACCCGGCACGGCGCCGACGAGACCCGGCTGCTGACCGACCGGGTCGCGACCCTGCTCACGCTCGCGCTGCTCGTCACGACCGCGCTCGGCGTCGCGATCGCGCCGCTCATCGTCTACGTCAGCGCCCCGGGCTTCGCGGCGAACGCGGAGAAGTTCGATCTGACGGTCGCGCTGCTGCGCGTCACCTTCCCGTACATCCTGTTCATCTCGCTCGTCGCGCTGGCGGCCGGGATCCTCAACACCTGGAGCCGGTTCGCGGTGCCGGCGTTCACGCCGACGCTGCTGAACGTGGCGTTCATCGTGGCCGCGCTCTTCTTCGCCCCGTACTTCGATCCGCCGGTGATGGTGCTGGCGTGGGCGGTGCTCGCCGGCGGCGTGCTGCAGCTCGCGCTGCAGGTGCCCTTTCTCGCGCGCCTCGGGATGCTGCCGCGCCCGCGGCTCGCGCTCGCCGACCCGGGCGTGCGCCGCATCCTGATCCTGATGGGCCCGGCGGTGATCGGCGTTTCGGTGGGCCAGATCAGCCTGCTTCTGAACACGATCTTCGCCTCCTTCCTGCAGACCGGCAGCGTGTCGTGGCTCTACTACGCCGACCGGCTGATGGAGTTCCCGACCGGGCTGCTCGGCGTCGCGCTCGGGACGATCCTCCTGCCGAGCCTCGCGAAGTTCCACGCCGCGTCGGCGTCCGAGGAATACTCGAAGCTGCTCGACTGGGGCCTGCGGCTCACGTTCCTGCTGGCGGCGCCGGCGGCCGCCGCGCTGGCGGTGCTTGCCACGCCACTGATCGCGACGCTGTTCCTGCACGGCCGGTTCGACGCGACCGACCTCGCGATGACCCGGCAGGCGCTCATCGCCTACAGCGTCGGGCTGCTGGGACTGATTCTCGTGAAGGTGCTCGCGCCGGCCTTCTACGCGCGCCAGAACATCCGGACGCCGGTCAAGATCGCGCTCGTCACCCTCGCGGCGACGCAGGTGATGAACGCCGCGTTCATCTTTCCGCTCAAGCACGCCGGGCTGGCGCTGGCGATCGCGCTCGGGGCGTGCCTGAACGCGGCGCTGCTCTATCGCGGCCTGCGCGGCCGCCAGATCTACGCGCCCCAGGCCGGATGGCGGGCCTTTCTCGCGAAGGTCGCGGTCGCGACGGCGTCGATGGCGGCCGCGCTGTGGCTCGCGATGGGCTCCGCGGCGTGGTGGACGGCCGCGGCCTTGCCCTTGCGTGCCGCGGCGCTGGGCGGCCTGGTGGCGCTCGGGGCGCTGGTGTACTTTGGTTGCCTATGGGTTTTCGGCTTCCGTCCGCGCGACTTTGCGCGATGCTGCAGCGCCATGAGCGCGAGATCCTGGAACGTTTCGCCGAGCTGGTCAGCCGCGAGCAGTTCGGGCTCGCCGAGGCGTGCCTGCTGATCGCGCAGGACGAGTATCCCGACCTCGATGTCGCCGGCGCCATCGCCCGGCTCGACGCCATCGCGGCGACGGTCCGCGGCCGCCTCGCGGCCGACGCCTTCCCCGAGCAGAAGGTCGCCGCGATCAACCGGCATCTGTTCGGCGAGCTCGGCTTCACCGGCAACGTCGCGGCCTACTACGACCCGCGCAACAGCTACCTGAACGAGGTGCTCGAACGGCGCGTCGGCATCCCGATCACGCTCTCGATCGTGTACCTCGAGGTCGCGCGCCGCGTGGGACTGTCCGCGCAGGGCATCGCTTTTCCGGGGCACTTCATGGTGAAGGTGCGCCTGAAGAGCGGCGCGCTGGTGCTCGATCCGTTCGGCGGCGGCGCGCCGCAGTCCGAACAGGACCTGCGCAGCCGGCTCGAGCAAGCCGTGCCGAAGGGCCGCGCCGGGCCGACGGCGCTCGATTCGTACCTGGAGCCGGCGACCCCGCGCGAGATCGTCGCCCGCGTGCTGCGCAATCTGAAGTCGATCCACCTGCAGCGCGGCGCGCTGGAACCGGCGCTCGCCGTGATGCACCGGATGCTGCTCGTCGTGCCGGAGTCGGCCGAGGAGCTGCGCGATCGCGGCCTCCTGTACGCGCGCCTCGACTGCTTCCGCCCCGCCGCCGCCGACCTGCAGAACTATCTGCGGCGGCGCCCGGATGCCCCCGACGCCGGCGACATCCACGCGCGCCTCGCGGAGCTGAAGGTCGCGAGCGCACGACTCAACTAGCCGCCCGTCGCAGTAGCCCCCGTCGCGCTGCGCCGCCGCATCCGCACGGCAGCGGCGTGAAGTCGCTAAAATTCAATGCTTTCCCGCACGCCACGGCACCGTCATGCTCCTCACGCGCGGCCTCGGGCGCAAGCTCGCCGTCACCCGTGGCCTCGCGCCGCGCGGGACGGATGCGGCCGCGTCGAGCCCGGTTGCGCTAAGCCCGGCCGCACTAGCCCGGTCGCACTGACCATCGGCAACTTCGACGGCGTGCACAACGGGCACCAGGCGATGCTCGCGCGCCTGGTCGCGGCCGCGCGCGCGCGGGGCCTGCCGGCCACCGTGCTCACGTTCGAGCCGCATCCGCGCGAGTTCTTCGCGCCGCAGTCGGCGCCGACCCGGCTCACGAACGTGCGCGAGAAGCTCGAGCTGCTCGCGGCGCACGGCGTCGACCGCGTGCACGTCCAGCGTTTCTCCGCCGCGTTCGCGGCGCTCGCGCCGGAGGCGTTCGTCGAGCGCATGCTCGTCGGCACGCTCGCCGCGCGCTGGGTGCTGGTCGGCGACGATTTCCGCTTCGGCGCGAAGCGCGCCGGCGACTTCGCCTTCCTCGCCGACGCGGCGCGACGCCACGGGTTCGACCTGGAGGCGATGCCGACCGTCTCCGACGGCGGCGTGCGGGTCTCGAGCTCGGCGGTGCGCGAGGCGCTGGCGCGCGGCGAGCTCGCGCGCGCGCACGCGCTGCTCGGGCGGGCCTACAGCATCAGCGGCCGCGTCGTGCACGGCAACAAGCTCGGACGCGCGCTCGGGTTCGCCACCGCCAACGTCCAGCTCAAGCACAACCGTCCGCCGCTCGTGGGGGATCTTCGCGGTGCGCGTGCACGGCATCGGCGCGAGCCCGCGGCCGGGGGTCGCGAGCCTCGGCATCCGGCCGACGGTGCACGCGGCCGGCAAGCCGGTGCTCGAGGTGCATCTGTTCGATTTCACCGGCGAGCTCTACGGCGCGCACCTGCGCGTGGAGTTCCTCGCCAAGCTGCGCGACGAGGAGAAGTACGCCGACCTCGACACGCTCAAGGCGCAGATCGCCCGCGACTGCGTTGCCGCCCGCGATGTTTTGACAAGCACATCGAGACATGCCTGACTACAAGAACACGCTGAACCTGCTCGAGACCCCGTTCCCGATGCGCGGCGACCTCGCCAAGCGCGAGCCCGGCTGGGTCGAAGGAATGGCAGGACACCGGGCTCTACCGGCGCCTGCGCGCGGTCTGCAAGGGGCGTCCGCGGTTCGTGCTGCACGACGGCCCGCCGTACGCGAACGGCGACATCCACATCGGCACCGCGGTCAACAAGATCCTCAAGGACATGATGGTCAAGTCGCGCACGCTGGCGGGCTTCGACGCGCCGTACGTGCCGGGCTGGGACTGCCACGGCATGCCGATCGAGGTGCAGATCGAGAAGAAGCACGGCAAGCAGATCCCGGCCGAGGAGACGCAGCGGCTCTCGCGCGCCTACGCGACCGAGCAGATCGCCCAGCAGAAGGCCGACTTCCGGCGGCTCGGCGTGCTCGGCGACTGGGACAACCCGTACCTCACGATGGCCTACGGGAACGAGGCCGACGAGATCCGCACCCTGGGCCGGCTGCTCGAGAAGGGCTACGTGTACCGCGGCCTGAAGCCGGTCAACTGGTGCTTCGACTGCGGCTCGGCGCTCGCCGAGGCGGAGGTCGAGTACGAGGACCGCAAGGACGCGGCGATCGACGTCGGCTTTCCGTTCGGCGACCGCACGAAGATCGCGAACGCGTTCGGGCTCGGCAAGCTCGACGACAAGCCGGGCTGGGCGGTGATCTGGACCACCACGCCCTGGACGATTCCGGCGAACCAGGCGCTCAACGTTCACCCGGAGTTCGACTACAACCTCGTCGACACGCCGCGCGGCTACGTGATCGTCGCCGCCGACCTCCAGGCGGCGTGCCTGCGCGCTTCGGGCTCGCCGGAACGACGGTGGCGACGGCAAGGGCGCGGCGCTCGAGCACCTCGCGTTCCGGCATCCGTTCTACGACCGCGCCTCGCCGGTGTACCTCGGCGAGTACGTCACGCTCGAGCAGGGCACGGGCGTCGTGCACAGCGCGCCGGCCTACGGCGTCGAGGACTTCGAATCGTGCCGCCGCTACGGGATGAAGGACGACGAGATGCTCATGCCGGTGATGGGCGACGGGCGCTACGCGCCGAGCCTGCCGTTCTTCGGCGGCCAGCTCATCTGGAAGGCGAACCCCGAGATCGTGGCGAAGCTCCGCGAGGTCGGGGCGCTGTTCAGCCACGCCGACAACGTGCACAGCTACATGCACTGCTGGCGCCACAAGACGCCGGTGATCCTGCGCGCGACGACGCAGTGGTTCGCCGGCATGGAGGCGGTGCCCGGGTTCGCCGGCAGGCAGCCCGCTGAGACCCTGCGCGCCACGGCGCTGCGCGGCATCGACGCCACGCAGTTCTTTCCCGGCTGGGGGCAGGCGCGGCTGCACGGCATGATCGCCAACCGGCCCGACTGGACGCTGTCGCGGCAGCGGCAGTGGGGCGTGCCGATGCCGTTCTTCATCCACCGCGAGATCGGGCGCGCTGCATCCGCGCACGCTCGAGCTGCTGGAGGCGGTGGCGCAGCGCGTCGAGCAGGGCGGCATCGAGGCGTGGCAGCGCGTGAAGCCGGAGGACCTGCTCGGCGCGGACGCCGCGCAGTACGAGAAGGTGAAGGACACGCTGGATGTCTGGTTCGACTCCGGTTCGACGCACCAGACCGTGATGGGCGGGCCCGACGGGCGCGAGCGCCGCGCCGGCTCGCACTACGCCGAGACCGAGTTCCCGGCCGACCTCTACCTCGAGGGCTCCGACCAGCACCGCGGCTGGTTCCATTCGTCGCTGCTGGTGTCGTGCATGCTGAACGGCGTGCCGCCCTACAAGGGCCTGCTCACGCACGGCTTCGTCGTGGACGGCGAAGGCCGCAAGATGTCGAAGTCGCTCGGCAACGTCATCGCGCCGCAGCAGGTGTCCGACTCGCTCGGCGCGGAGATCCTGCGGCTGTGGGTCGGCGCCACCGACTACTCGGGCGAGCTCTTCGATCTCCAACGAGATCCTGAAGCGCGTCGTCGAGAGCTACCGGCGCATCCGCAACACGCTGCGCTTCCTGCTCGCGAACCTCTCCGACTTCGACCCCGCGCGCGACGCGCTGCCGGTTGCCGAGTGGGTCGAGATCGACCGGTACGCCGTCGCGCTCGCCGCGCGGTTGCAGGACGAGCTGGCGGCGCACTACGACCGCTACGAGTTCCACCTCGTGACGCAGAAGCTGCAGGCGTTCTGCTCCGAGGACCTCGGCGCGTTCTACCTCGACATCCTCAAGGACCGGCTCTACACCTGCCGCGCCGATTCCGCGCCGCGGCGCTCGGCGCAGAACGCGCTGTGGCACATCACCACGAGCCTGCTCGGCCTGATGGCGCCGATCCTGTCGTTCACCGCCGAGGAGGCGTGGCGGGTGTTGCAGCGGCAGAGCGCGGACGACAGCGTGTTCTTCCACACCTGGCACGCGTTCCCGCCGGTCGACGACGCCCCCGATCTGCTCGCGCGGTGGTCGGCGATCCGGGCCGCGAAGGCCGAGGTGCAGAAGGAGCTCGAGACGCTGCGCGTGGCGGGGAAGATCGGCGCCTCGCTCGCGGCCGAGGTCGAGGTCCGCGCGGCGGGCGAGCGCTTCGATGCGCTGTCCGGCCTCGGCGACGACCTGCGGTTCGCGCTGCTCACGTCGGCGGCGCAGGTCACGCGCGTCGCGGCGGACGCCGACCAGGCGGTCGTCGCGACCCCGAGCGCGCACGCGAAGTGCGAGCGCTGCTGGCACTACCGCGCCGACGTCGGCGCGCACGCCGCCCATCCCGACGCTCTGCGGCCGCTGCGTGTCCAACCTCGAGGGCGCCGGCGAGACGCGGCGGTTCGCATGACGTCGTCGCGCTGCGGGCCGTGCGGCAGCTCGCGCCCTGGCTCCTCGTCGCGGCGGTGGTGGCGGTGCTGGACCAGACGACCAAGGCGGTCGTGCAGGGCGCGCTGCGGCCCGGCGCGCGCATCGAGGTGCTGCCGTTCCTCGACCTGGTGCTCGTGTTCAACACCGGCGCCGCGTTCAGCTTCCTCGCCGGTGCGGGCGGCTGGCAGCGCGTGCTCTTCATCGCGATCGCGATCGCCGCCTCGGTCCTGATCGTCCACCTGCTGCGGCGCCATCCCGAGGAGCGGCTGTTCTGCGCCGGCCTCGCCCTGATCCTCGGCGGCGCGCTCGGCAACCTCTGGGACCGCGTCGCGCTCGGCCACGTCGTCGACTTCGTCCTGCTCCACGCCTACGGCTACCACTGGCCCGCGTTCAACGTCGCCGATTCCGCCATCACCGTCGGCGCGGCGGCGCTGATCTGGGACGGGCTGTTCGGCAAGCGGGCGGGCGGAACGGTGAAAGGGGAGGGGTAGAATCGGCGCGACCGAAGCGGCGCCTTTTCCCTGACTGCAACATGGAACTCGTCCTCGCCAATCCCCGCGGCTTCTGCGCCGGCGTCGAGCGCGCGATCGCGATCGTCGAGCGCGCCCTGGCGGCCCACGGCGCGCCGATCTACGTCCGGCACGAGATCGTGCACAACAAGTTCGTCGTCGACGACCTGCGCGCCAAGGGCGCGGTCTTCGTCGAGGAGCTCGCGGAGGTGCCGGCCGGCGCGACGGTGATCTTCCGCGCGCACGGCGTCTCCAAGGCGGTGCGGCGCGAGGCGCAAGCGCGCGGGCTGCACGTGTTCGACGCGACCTGCCCGCTCGTGACCAAGGTCCACGTCGAGGTGGCGAAGATGCTCCGCGCCGGCCGCGAGATCGTGATGATCGGCCACCGCGGGCACCCCGAGGCCGAAGGCACGATGGGCCAGGCCGAGGCGGGCATGCACCTCGTCGAGACCGTCGACGAGGTCGCGCGGCTCGCGGTGCGCGACCCGTCGAAGCTCGCCTACGTGACGCAGACGACGCTCTCCGTCGACGATGCGGCCGCCATCGTCGCGGCGCTGCGCGCGCGCTTTCCGGACATCGTCGGGCCGAAGAAGGACGACATCTGCTACGCCACGCAGAACCGCCAGGACGCGGTGAAGTTCATGGCGCCGCAGTCGGACGTGGTCATCGTCGTCGGCTCGCCGAACAGCTCGAACTCCAATCGCCTGCGCGAGGTCGCGGAGCACATGGGCGTGCCGTCCTACATGGTGGACAGCGCCGCGCAGCTCGACCCGGCGTGGATCGCGGGCCGGCAGCGCGTCGGGGTCACCGCCGGCGCGTCCGCGCCCGAGGTGCTCGTGCAGGAAGTCGTCTCCCGGCTCAAGGCGCTCGGCGCGGCGAGCGTGCGGCAGCTCGCGGGGGTCGAGGAGCACGTCGTGTTCCCGATGCCCAGGGGACTGCAGCAGCGGCCCCCCGGCCCGGCCGCGTCCGGACGGGACTGAAGCGGTTCCCGCCGCGGCCGCCCGGCCGTGGCATTTTTCACGGCCGCACACGGTCGTGCCCGCGGCAATTCAGCGGCAATAATTCACGCCTCCGCCGCCGCCGCCGCCGCTTGGCGGGGGTTCCCGCCCGCTCGTCGTACGCCAGGTGCGCCGCGACTTTCCGTATGCCATAACGCAAGCCGTGTAGAGGCCTCAACGCGGGCCGGGATCCGGAAAACCCGGTCGCGCAAAAACTGGAGAACGTGCGATGAAGAAGGGTGCTAGCGGGTTCACGCTGCTCGAGCTGATGATCGTGGTGGTCGTCGTGGCCATCCTCGCGGCCGTCGCGCTGCCGTCGTACCGCGACTACATCACCCGCAGCCAGCTCGCGGAGGCGTACACCAACCTCGCCGACGTGTCGACGAAGCTGGAGCTCTACTTCCAGGACAACCGCACGTACGTGGGCGGCTGCGCCGCGGGCACGGTCGCGCCGCTGCCGGCCAGCCCGAAGCACTTCGCGTTCACCTGCCCGACGCTGACCGCCACGACCTATACGGTTCAGGCGGCGGGCAACGCCGGGAACACGACCGGCTTCACCTTCACGATCGACCAGGCCGGCGTGCGGGCGACCACCGCGGTGCCCGCGGGCTGGACGGCGAACGCCACCTGCTGGGTGCGCGCGAAGGGCGGCACATGCTGAACCAGCTGAACCAGCGCGGCTTCAACCTGATCGAGCTGATGATCACGATCGTGATCCTCGGCATCCTGCTCATGGTGGGGCTCCCGGCGTACACCGACTGGATGCAGAACCTGAAGATCCGCAGCGCCGCGGAATCGGTCCAGAACGGGCTGCAGGTCGCCCGCTCGACCGCGATCGCGCGGAACACGCAGGTGAGCCTGGTGTTCCCGGTGGACGGCGATCTCGGCTACATCGTCTATTCGCCGATCAGTCCCTCGAACCTGCCGCCGGACTTCCGGGCGCCCACTCCGGCGCTGATCAACGAAGTCCGGCGCTACAACCAGGCCGAGGACGCCGCGGGCGCGTCGGTGGTGGTCGCGCCGGCGGGCGGGTACATGGTGACCTTCGGCGCGCTCGGGAACGTCGTGATCAATCCGGACGGCAGCGCCATCCTCAGCCAGATCGACGTCGACTCGGCGACCCGGCCGAGCGTGAGCGAGCCCGGGATCCGGCCGCTGCGCATCGTCATCAATCCGGGCGGCTCCACGCGTTCGTGCGATCCGCACCCCAACGTGCCGGTCGGCGATCCCCGGCATTGCTAGAGGCGGCCATGCACAAGACACCTCTCAGGCAGCAGCGCGGCGCCACGATCTTCGAGATCCTCGTGTCGGTGCTGATCCTCTCGTTCGGCATCCTCGCGCTGGTCGGGCTGCAGGCGCGCTCGCTCTCGGCCGCGGGCGACGCGAAGTACCGCATCGAGGCGACCAACTACGCCGACCAGATCGTCGGCCAGATGTGGGCCGACCGGCTCAACATCGCGAACTACCCGACCTTCGTCGCGCCGGAAGCGGCGGCCTGGCGCGCGCAGGTGCTGGCGGGCCTGCCCGGCGCGACCGCGCCGACGATCACGGTGACCGGCGCGATCGCGACCGGGACGCTGGTGAGCGTCACCGTCCGGTGGGTGCCGCCGGGCCATCCCGCGGGCGCGCCCGCCAACAACGTCGTCGTGCAGACCCGCATCGACAACCCGTGACGCGAGACCGAGCCATGACGAGCAAGAACATGATGCGCAAGGCCCTCCAGCGCGGCTTGAGCCTGGTCGAGCTGATGATCGCGATGGTCATCGGCCTGATCGTGATGATCGTCGTCTACCAGATGTTCGTCGTCTCGGAGGGCACGCGGCGCACCTCGGTCGCCGGCAACGACGCCCAGATGAGCGCGGCGATCGCCATCGGCGCGCTGCAGGACACGATCCGCAACGGCGGCTACGGGCTCACCAGCTTCGACTCGGTGTACGGCGTGGCCCCGATCGGCTGCAACGTGCTCGGCTACCACGCCGGGACCGGCGCGTTCATCAACTTCGCGCTGACGCCGGTGACGGTCGGGCAGGGCGCCGACAACAATGCGGCGGGCATCGGCAAGGACGCCGACTCCATCACCGTCGTCTACAGCGACCTCGCGTATCCGACCGTGCCGGTGAACCTCCTCGCCGGCATGACCAGCACCACCGCCGACCTGCTGGTGACGAACCGGTTCTCGATCAATCCCGGGGACGTGCTCGTCGTCGCCGACAGCCCGGCCCGGCTCAACCCGCCCCAGGGGGGCGTAGCGATCGCGTGCGCGCTCACCGAGGCGACTGCAACGCCAACCAATCCGCCCGGGCCGACCATTCTCGCGACGGTGCGGCACACGCTCGGCACGTACGTCGACAACACCGGCCAGAACCGGCTGGTGCGGTTCAACGGGCCGGGCGGCATCGGCGCGTCCTCCGGCAATCCCGCCGGCCTGCTCTTCAAGACCACCGCGTCGGTCTACAACCTCGGGCCCAACCCGTCGGTCGTGACCTTCCGCGTGCAGAACAACCAGCTCATGCGGAGCGACCTGCTCGCCAACACCACCATGGCCCTCGTCGACGGCGTGGTCTCGCTGCAGGCGCAGTACGGCGTCGGCCTCGACACGGTGGACGCGAACGGCCTGCCCGGGACCGACGGCTTCGCCGACGTCTTCAATCCGGGCGCCGGGCAGGGGGCGTGGCAGACCGCCGCGCCCGGCAACCCGGGGCTGGTGATCGCCGTCCGCCTCGCCGTGCTGACGCGCGGCAACCTGATGGAAGCGAAGGACAAGGACGACCGGCCTGTGCAATGCGACGGCCGCCGCGTCCCCCGAGCTCGTGTGGGCGGGCGGGTCGTTCGACGTGACCGGCACGGTCGACTGGGACTGCTACCGGTACAAGAAGTTCGAGGCCGTCGTGCCGCTCCGCAACATCATCTGGATGCCCTCATGACCCGTCCGCTTCCCTCGACGCGGGCCTCCCAGCAGGGGATGGTCCTCTTCATCAGCCTGATCGTGCTGGTGGCGCTCGCCCTGGGCGCGCTCGCCATGTTCCGCGGCAGCATGGGCGCCACGCTCGTCGCCACCAACGTCGCGTCCCGGCAGGCCGCCCTGAGCTTCGCTGACACCGGCGTCCAGCTCGCCGCGACCGATATCTCGGCGCGGGCGGTAGGGTCCACGATCAACGCCGACGCCCAGAACGCCGGCTACTTCTCGGCGATCCCGTCATCGGAGCCGGACTGGACCGACTCGTCGGTGTGGACGTGCGGCAGCGACGCGGCCTGCCCGACGCCGGCGCAGCTCTGCGGCGGGGATGCGGCGTGCATCACCAACACCACCGGCTACACCGTGCTCTACAAGGTCCACCGGATGTGCACGCAGCCGAACACTGCCTACAACGGCACCAGCGCCACCGGCGTCGCCAACATCTGCGCGCTGACGATCGGGGTCGGCGCGGCCGGCGCGCCGGGCGCGAGCGCGGCGGTCGGCGCCACGGTGATCAGCGGCAACCCGAAGCTCTACTTCCGGATCACGACGCGAGTCGACGGTCCGCGCAACACCCGGACGGTCACCCAGACGGTGGTTGGCCTCCAGACCTGACGCAGGAGATGACCATGAAACCGAGCCCCCGTACCCGTTTCCAGCCCGCTGCCTTCCGGCTGCTCGTTGCCGCGGCCGCCTTCGGCGCGTCCACGGCCGCGCTTGCGGGCCTCACCGACCTCGCCACCGTGCCGCTGCAGACCTCGGTCGCGAGCAAGGTGCGCCCCAACCTCCTGTACACGCTGGACGACTCCGGCTCGATGGGCTGGGACTACCTGCCCGACTACGTCGACGACAGCGGCAGCTCGGGCAGCTCGAGTCCCGGGCATTGCCGCTCCGGCAACCCGGGCAACACGCCGGGCCTCCAGGCCTGCCGGGCGGGCGATGCGCCCTATCACTCCGGCCAGTTCAACGGCGTCTACTACAACCCGCAGACCACGTACCGGCCGCCGCTGCAGTGGGACGGCACGCCCTACCCGGCCCAGACCCGCGCGTTCACGAGCGACTGGAAGTCGGTGCAGACCGACCCGTTCACCAACCCGGGGAACACGTTCAACATCGCGCAGAACACGCCGGACGTCGTCTATTGCCCGCAGAGCGGGGGCGACGCGTGCAAGCGCAACGGCACCGACACCACCAACCCGTTCAAGTTCTGGCAGAGCACGGCCCCGGCCGGGAACAAGTCTATCCGAACGACGTCGCGTTCCCGAAGACGCTGGGCAACGGCGGCAGCAACAACTACAACGAGCCGCCAGAACAGCACCTTCGGGCCGTTCTACTACGAGATCGAGCCGCTCGAGCACTGCAGCGACACGAACCTGACGAACTGCGTGCTCTCGACGACGCCGACGGGCATCTACACGAACCCGGCGCCGGTGCGCTTCTGCCGCACCCAGACGCAGGCCACGAGCACGGCGGTCGTGAGCGACCCCGTGGGCACCGCGGTGCCGCAATGCATCAGCAAGTACGTGAGCCAGACCGGCATCACGGCGTGGAAGTTCGCCCGCTACGGCCAGTTCCGTCGGGTCGACCTGCTCACCCCGTCGCAGAGCGCCACCTGGAGCACCGTCAGCTACGGCGGCCGGACCGGCCGCACCGACTGCGCCGCGGCGCCGGTCTGCACCGCGGACGAGGAGCTGACCAACTACGCGAACTGGTACGCGTACTACCGCACCCGCATCCTGATGATGAAGACGGCGACCGGCGCGGCGTTCCAGCCGCTCGACGACCGCTATCGCATCGGCTTCATCACGATCCACCCGGGCGACCCGGTGAGCTCGAGCAAGTTCCTGCCGGTGAAGGCGTTCGACAACGCGCAGAAGAAGGCCTTCTTCGACATCCTCTACGGCCAGACCGTGGGGTCGGCCACGCCGCTCCGCGAGGCGCTCTCGCGCGCCGGCCGCTACTTCGCGTACAAGCGCAACGGCATCAACAACGGCATCAACGACGACCCGATGGAGTACTCGTGCCAGCAGAACTTCGTGCTGCTCACGACCGACGGGTACTGGAACAGCGGCGACCCGGTCAACATGAACGGCAACAGCATGGCGAGCACCGACGTCGACAACGTGAACTCGGGGACCGGGCTCACCGGGCCGGCGTACTCCGCGCGGTCGAACGGCGTCTTCGACGGCAACATCGGCGCCGTCGGGTCGCTCGCCGACACCGCGCTCTACTACTACAAGACCGACCTGCGCGACGCTTCCCTCAGCAACTGCACCAGCGGGTCGAGCGGCGCCGACGTGTGCAAGAACAACGTGCCGACGTCCACGCGCGACCCGAACCCGAACCAGCACATGTCGGTCTTCACGCTCGGCCTGGTCGACGGCCTGATGAAGTACCAGAGCGACTACGACACGGCGCTGACGGGGGACTTCGCGCGCATCAAGTCGGGCAGCACCGGCTGCTTCTGGTCCGCCGGCACCTGCAACTGGCCGCTGCCCAAGTCGGACAGCGCCTCCGCGCTCGATGACCTGTGGCACGCGGCGGTGAACGGGCGCGGCAAGTACTTCTTCGCCCGCGACCCGAACTCGCTGAGCGACGGCCTCGGCAACGCGCTGTCGAACGTCGTGTCGCAGACCGCCGCGGCGGCCGCGGCGGCGACCTCGACGCCGAACGTCACGCAGACCGACAACTTCGTCTTCTCCACCACCTACCGCACCGCGAAGTGGGACGGCGAGGTGATCGCCCGCCAGATCGACGTGATCACCGGCAACGTGCTCCCCGGCGTGGTGTGGCAGGCGCAGGCCCAGCTGAACAGCGCGACGCCGGCCAGCCGCACGATCTACTTCCGCGACGGAGCGGCCCTGAAACCGTTCACGTTCACCGATCTGCCCGCGTCGCTCCAGACGTACTTCCAGGGCCAGGCCAGCAAGCTGTCGCAGTGGACGAACCTGACCGCGCCGCAGCGCACGACGGTCGACAACGGGCCGGAGCTGATCAACTACCTGCGCGGCGACAAGACGAACGAAGCGACGCTGTTCCGGATCCGCGACAACACGCTGGGCGACACGGTCAACGCCACGCCGGCGTACGTCGCGAAGCCGCCCTACCAGTTCGGCGACGCGGTCACGCCCACCTACGTGGACTTCCAGGCGGTCAGCCGCACGCCGGCGCTGTACGTCGGCGCCAACGACGGGATGCTGCACGCGCTGAACGGCACGTCCGGCGCGGAGATGTGGGCGTACGTCCCGACCATGGTGATGCCGAAGATGCACGTGCTCGCGGACGAGAACTACGCGATCAAGCACACGTACTTCGTGGACGGCTCGCCGACGGTGATGGACGCGTACTTCAGCGGCAACTGGCACACGGTGCTGGTCGCCGGCCTCAACGGCGGCGGTCGCGGCTACTACGCGCTCGACATCACGAACCCCGGCAGCCCGGTGCCGCTCTGGGAGTTCTGCGACGATGCCGCGCTGTGCACCTGGTCGGACAAGGACCTCGGGTTCACGTACGGCAACCCGATCGTCACGAAGCTCCCGTCGGGCCAGTGGGTGGTGATCCTCACCTCCGGCTACAACAACACGGTGACCGGCGACGGGCAGGGCTACCTCTACATCCGCGACCTGCGCACCGGCGCCCCGGTCGGCACCGGCAAGTACGGCACGGGCGTGGGCGACACGACCACCCCGAGCGGGCTGGCCAAGATCACCGCGCTGGCGAGCAACTTCGCCGTCGACAACACCGCCCTCGCGGTGTACGGCGGCGACCTGCTCGGCAACGTGTGGAAGTTCGACCTGACCGCGGCCACGCCGGCGGCGATCCGGCTCGCGCAGACGGCGGGCCCGACGCAGCCGATCACGACCCGGCCGGAGATCACCCGGATCGGCACCGAGTACGTGCTGTACGTGGCCACCGGCGCCTACCTCGGGGTGTCGGACCTGGCGAACACGGCGACTCAGACGGTGTACGCGTTCAAGGACACCAACGCCAACCTCGGCAACCTGCGTTCGAACGGCGGGATCGTGGCGAACACGGCATCCCTCGCGGGGACGACGGTCACCATCGGCAAGACGACGACGGTCGACTGGACCACCCAGCTCGGCTGGCGCGTGGACCTGCCGCAGGCCGGGGAGCGCGTCAACATCGATCCCCAGCTGATCCAGGGCAACCTGCTGATCGCGAGCAACGTGCCGGATACCGACGCGTGCAGCGCGGGGGGCGAGAGCTTCTTCTACGCCTTCGACTACCTGAACCCGCGCGCGGCGATCAACTCGCTGAACGGCACCACGCTCGGCACCCGGATCGGCAGCGCGGTCGCGGTCGGCCTGACCGTGATCAAGCTCCCGAGCGGCGTGGTCAAGGCGATCGTGCCCCTGGCCGACACGTCCATCCAGTCGCTGCCTGCCCCGCCGCCCGGGGCCGGAGGCGTCGCCCGCCGCATCGGCTGGCGCCAGCTGCGCGTCCAGTAGGCGCGCCCTCGACCCACAGCCGCCGGTCAGCGACCGGCGGCTGTTCCTTTTCCGGGACCCGGAACGCACCATTAGACAGCGTCCAGATCTTTGGGTTAACATCATTCATATGGAATTTCAGGGCATTACGCGCGAGACGGTGGCGGAGCGGCTGCGCGCACGCGGCATCGTGCCGACGCACCAGCGCATCGAGATCGCGTTCGTGCTCCTCGAACGCTGCGAGCATCTGTCGGCCGACCAGATCCTCGCGCTCGTGAACGCGCGCCACGCCGAGACCTCGAAGGCGACCGTGTACAACACGCTGCGGCTCTTCCTCGACAAGCAGCTCATCCGCGAGCTCATCGTCGACCCGAGCCGCGTGTTCTACGACCCGAACACCGCGCCGCACCACCACTTCTACGACGTCGTCACCGGACAGCTGACCGACATTCCCGCCGACGCGGTCCGGGTCGAGGCGCTGCCGGCGCCGCCGCCCGGGACGGTGACCGACGGCGTGGACGTCATCATCCGCACCCGCCCGGCCGCGGCCTGAGCGCAGGACCGGGCTGCTATACTCCGCGCCGCTCGATGCGGTGCAGGATGCTGGTGTAGCTCAGCTGGTAGAGCAACTGATTCGTAATCAGTAGGTCGGTGGTTCGAGTCCACTCACCAGCACCAACGAAAACGGGGACTTGGGTCCCCGTTTGCGTTTTCGCCAGTCCGCTCGACGGGGTCGTTGCGCAGGGGAACGAGCCGCTTTAATATCGTCCAATCACTTTGATTAGGTTGGACGAAGAGATGGATACCCGTGTCGTGACCGCGCACCTCCCCACGGATCTGGCGGAGAAGCTCGACGACCTCGCCGAGCGGCTCGATCGCCCCAAGGGGTGGGTCGTCAAGGAAGCCGTCGCCTCGTTCGTCGCACTCGAGGAGAAGCGTCACCGCTTGACTCTCGAGGCACTGGCCGACGTCGACCGGAAGCGCACGCTCGACCACGCCGACGTCGAGGCCTGGGCGGCGGGGTTGGGCAAGTCCAAGCGGTCCCGCCGGCGCTAGTTCGTGGCGCTCCGCTGGACGAGCAAGGCGCACGCGGATCTGGTTCGCCTTCACGAGTTCCTGCAGCCCGTAAACCCGACGGCGGCAGCCCGTGTCGTCCGGCACATTGTCGCGGGCGTGAAGCGGATCCCTGCTCACCCGCGGCTCGGCTTGCGTTTGCCGGAGTTCGCCCCCCGCGAGGTTCGGCGCGTGCTGGTGGGCGACTACGAGATCCGGTACGAGCTCGCCGGGACCGAAGTGCTGGTGCTCAGGATCTTTCACGCGCGCGAGGACCGCTGACCTCGATCAGCGGTCGGCCCGCCGGAATCCGCCGGTGGCCGCTGTCGACTCCGTGACGCGCCCGCCGGGCGCCCGGCTCCACGGGCCGGCCTGATGCGGAATTGTTCACACCGCAGCAAGCCCGACGGCCCGTCCGTCCCGCGTTCCGCGCCATTCCTCCGCGCCGCGAGCGGTGGCGGGCCGCAAAACCTCCAACGGGCTCAAGGGCGCAGCGCGCCCGGCGCGAGCGTCCACGCCCGCACTGGCCCCGACTGCGACGCAGTTCACACCCGGTCGCCCGGATGGCGCGTGGATTGCTTAGATAGGTCGGGAACAACGACCCGGAGTCGAGGGGGAGTCATGATCGGGATCTTCAGCAGCACGCGGTCCGACCATCCGATGGCGGACCTGAAGGAGGCCAAGCGCCTCCTGGCCGCGCTGCCTGCCGGGCCCGACCAGGCGCTCGACGAGCTCACGCACTGGCTCGAGTCGGTCACGACCGAGGCGACCTTCAAGCCCGAGATCCGCGCGCAGCTGGTGCAGCTGATCGACGAGGCGGGCCAGGTCCCCGCGCGGCGGCTCGCGCGCGAATACCTCGGCGCCTCGCGGCTCGGCAAGCTCCAGGAATCCAAGCAATGGGGCGTCATCCACGCCTTCTGGAAGGCGTCCGCGCTGGGTTACGTCACCTGCCTCGATGCATACGCGACCGGTACGAAGGGCGGTGATGCGCTCAAGGGCGCCGTGCCGCTGCTCGCGGTGCGCGCCCTGCGGTCGCTCGCGACGCAGCTCAAGTGGCTCTACCTGCGCTACGGACCGCTCGACGAGCGCGTCTGGGCGATGATCAGCGGCGTCTACGCGCTCGCCGAGGCCCGCAAGCACGCGCGCACGAAAGTGACCGTCTACCCCGGCGTGCCGGCGGAGTCGACCGCGGAGCAGGAGTTCCTGCGCGTGGCGATGCTCAGCGCATGCTCGCCCGACAGCCTGCTTCCGAACGAGATCGAGCTCGCCGAGCGGGTGATCGCGAGCTGGGCGCCGCGGTTCGTGATCGCGCGCGAGCACCAGCCCGAGACCCCGTACTGGATCGACCTCACCGCCGCCCAGCCGCCGGTGCGCATCGCGCGTGCGCCCCAGCCGAGCCCGGGCATCCGCTTCTTCGGCGCGGGGACGGCGTTCGCGGAAGTCGATGCGCTGCTGCAGCAGATCCGCAACACCCGCGAGTTCCCGCCGTCGCTGGGCGTCTGCGACCCGCTGACCCAGGAGGCCGCGCTCGGCGTGCTCGAGCACGTCGAATCGTGCTGGTCGCCGAAGCTCGCAGAGCGCCGCCACACGCGCCATCGCGTGAAATCACGGCTGACGATCGCGTGGGGCTTCGACGGCATCCTCGAGGTGCTGGAGCCGGGCGACTCGCTCACCTTCGACGGCAGCAACTACGAGAGCTGGATCGTCGAGAACGTGAGCGTCGGCGGCTTCGGCGCGCTCGTGCCGCAGGTGCGCGGCGACTGGCTGCGCATCGGCTGCCTGCTCGCGATGCAGCCCGAGGGCGGCGAGAACTGGCTGATCGGCGTCGTGCGCCGGCTGTCGCGCCCGTCGCTGCAACAGGCGGCGGTGGGCATCCAGACGATCGCCCGCGGCGCGGTGCCGGTGCGGCTGCGCGTCCACACGGGCCACATCGTGAGCGACGACACCGAGACCGGCATCCTGCTGAACCCGACTTCCCCGGACGGGGAGATGCAGCTCCTGGTGCGCGCCGGCGTGCACGCGCCGGGGCAGAGCTTCTCGTTCGACCTCAACGGCCGCCACACCGTGCTGCTGCCGGTCGGCGTGCCCGAGCGGCGCACCGACTACGAGCTGCTGCGCTGCCGGCACCTCGTCCGCGACGCGGCCTGAGCAGGAAGGCGGCGCAACCTAAGCGAGGACGCGGCGCAGCCACGCGCCGATCGCCTCGACCTCCTCCGGCGACACCGAGTGCTCCATCGGGTACTCGTGCCACGCCACGTCATAGCCGAGCTGCGCGAGCAGGTCGCGCGACTCGCGCGCGAGCCGCGCCGGAATGACCGGATCGTGCGTGCCGTGCGCCATGAAGATCGGCACCTCCCGACTGGCCGCCGACCGCTCGGCCGGGAGCGCCGCGGCGAGCGGAACGTAGCAGGACAGCGCCATGATCCCGGCCAGCCGCTCCGCGTGCCGCAACCCGGTCTGGAGCGCGATCGCGCCGCCCTGCGAGAAGCCCGCCAGCACGATGCGGCCCGCCGCGACGCCGCGGGACTTCTCGCGCGCCAGTAACGCTTCCACCAGCTGTTGCGACGCGCGCACGCCGCGCTCGTCGGCGCGGCGATCGAAGTCCGTGCTGAGCACGTCGTACCACGCGCGCATCACGTAGCCCTGGTTGATCGTGACGGGCTGCATCGGCGCGTGCGGAAACACGAACCGGATCGCCGCTTCGCGGGCAGGTCCAGCGCGTCGACCACCGGGACGAAGTCGGTGCCGTCGGCCCCGAGCCCGTGCAGCCAGATCGACGCTCGCCGCGGGCTGCGGCCCGGTCTCGATCTCGATCGCGTCGAGCGGCTCGCTCATCGCATGCGCTCGGCGCCGCGCTCACTGCGCGCCCGCCGGCTTCGGGCGCTGCGCGGACTTCGGCCGGAACGCCTTGACGACCGCGTCGTTCGTCTCGACGTACGGCCCGCCGATCAGGTCGATGCAGTAGGGCACCGCGGCGAAGATGCCGGGCACGACGGTCGCGCCGTCCGCGCCCTTGACGCCCTCGAGCGTCTCGCGGATCGACTTCGGCTGCCCGGGCAGGTTGACGATCAGCGCCTGCTTGCGCACCACCGCCACCTGCCGCGACAGGATCGCGGTCGGGACGTAGTGCAGGCTGATCTGGCGCATCTGCTCGCCGAAGCCGGGCATCACCTTGTCGGCGACCGCGAGCGTCGCCTCGGGCGTGACGTCCCGGCGCGCGGGCCCGGTGCCGCCGGTGGTCAGCACCAGGTCGCAGCCGCGCCGGTCGACGAGGTCCGCGAGCGCCGACTCGATCACCGGCTGCTCGTCGGCGATGAGGCGCTCCTCGACCTCGAACGGCGTCGCGAGCGCGCGGCCGAGCCACTCCTTCAGCGCGGGCAGGCCCTCGTCCTTGTACACGCCGCTCGAGGCGCGGTCGCTGATCGAGACGAGGCCCACCCTGAGCGGACGATCCGGCGCGGTCATGGCGCAGGATTATAGGTGGGCGCCCGCGCGTCGAGCGCGGCCCGGACCAGGCGGAAGAGATCGCGGTAGTGGCGCGACGCGCGGCCGGCGAGCCGGTCCCGGTGCGCCGCGCGCACGCACGAGCGCAGCTGCTGCAGGTCGGCGGCCGGGCACTCGCGCGCGAACTCGGTCAGCGCGCTCTCGTCCTCGAGCAGGCGCTCGCGCCAGCGCTCGGCGTGGTGATGCGCGGCGGTCGCGGCGCTCGACTGCCCGTCCCACGCGTCGAAGCGCGCGCGGATCGGCGCGGGGTCGACTTCGCGCATGAGCTTGCCGATGTACTGCAGCTGGCGGCGGCGTCCCTCGCGGCTGCGGATGCGCCGCGCCTCGAGCACGGCCTCGCGCAGCCGCTCCGGCAGCTCGATCGACGCGAGCTGCTCGGCGTTGATCTCGACCAGCCTCTGCCCGAGCGCCTGGAGCGCCTCCATGTCGCGCTTGAGCTGGGACTTGCTCGGTCGTTCTTCGTTCGCTTGCATCGGCGATGACGTGAAGGGGTGCCCGTATAATAGCGCGCACCTTCACCTTCCCCCCGCACCGACCGCCGATGGCCGCATCCCGTTTCACGTATTCCCGCGACGAGCTCCGCGCAATGGTCGAGGGCACCCTGCGGATCGCCCGCGCCCACGGCGCGACCGAAGCCGAGGCGGACATCTCCGAGGGCTACGGCCAGAGCGTCACGGTGCGGCACGGCGAGGTCGAGACGATCGAGTACAACCGCGACAAGGGGCTCTCCGTCACCGTCTACATCGGCAAGCAGCGCGGCTATGCGTCGAGCTCCGATCTCGCGGCGCGCGCGATCGAGGACACGGTGCGCGCGGCGCTGTCGATCGCGCGCTTCACCGCCGCCGACGACTGCGCCGGCCTCGCCGAGCCCGAGCTGATCGCGCACGCGAGCCGCGACCTCGACCTCTTCCACCCGTGGGACCTGCCGATCGAGCAGGCCATCGTGATGGCGCGCGAATGCGAGGCGGCCGCGCTGCGGCTCGACAAGCGCATCGTGAACTCCGAGGGCGCCACCGTGTCCTGCCAGCAGTCGCAGTTCATCGCCGGCAACAGCGCCGGCTTTCTCGACGGCTATCCGAGCTCGCGCCACTACCTGTCGTGCGCCGTGATTGCCGGCGAGGGCGACTCGATGCAGCGCGACGACTGGTATTCGTCGATGCGCGCACGCCGCCGACCTCGCCCGGCCCGAGGCGATCGGCGACTACGCGGGCCGCCGCGCGCTGTCGCGGCTGCGCAGCCGCAAGCTCTCCACCCGCGCGGCGCGCGTGCTGTTCGAGGCCCCGGTCGCGAACGGCCTGCTGCAGCACTTCGTCTCCGCGGTGAGCGGCGGCAGCCTGTACCGCAAGAGCTCGTTCCTGCTCGACAGCCTCGGCACGCAGGTGTTCTCGAAGATCGTGAATCTGCGCGAGGACCCGTTCGTGGCGCGCGGCCTGGCGAGCGGCTGCTTCGACGACGACGGCGTCGCGACGCAGGCCCGCGACGTGGTGAAGGACGGCGTGCTGCAGGGCTACTTCCTGGGCGTGTACTCGGCGCGCAAGCTCGGCATGAAGATCGACCGGCAACGCCGGCGGCAACGCCAACCTGATTCTCGCGCCCGGCCCGCGCGACTTCGCCGGCATGCTGCGCGAGCTCGGCACCGGCCTCCTCGTCACCGAGCTGATGGGGCAGGGGATCAACATGGTCACCGGCGACTACTCCCGCGGCGCCTTCGGCTACTGGGTCGAGGGCGGGAAGATCCGCTACCCGGTCGAGGAGATCACCATCGCCGGAAACCTGCGCGACATGTTCCGCAACGTGGTCGCGATCGGCGGGGACACGCTCACGCGCGGCTCGCGGACCTGCGGGTCGATCATCGTCGAGGGCATGACGATCGCCGGAGCGTAGTGCGGCCGGCGGGGGCGGCGCGATGCTGAAGAACCTCCTCCGGTCGCTGCGGCCGCGCCGCGCCGCGCGCCTCAACGAGGAGGGCCTCGCGCTCTGGCAGGGCGGCGACCTCGCCGGCGCCGAGCGCGCGTTTCGCGCGGCGATCGATGCGGCGCCGGGCTTCGCGCCGGCCTTCGGCAATCTCGGCATGGTGGTGTGGGAGCAGCGGCGCCTCGACGAGGGCCTGGCGCTGCTCACGCGCGCAGTCGAGCTCGACCCGCGGCACCTCAACGCGCGGCTCAATCTCGGCAACGTCCTCGCCATGGCCGGCCGGCGCGAGGAGAGCGTGGCGCACTACCGCGAGGTGCTGCGCGCCGATCCGGGCCACGCCGAGGCGCGCGCGAACCTGCTGCGGCCCCTGATGGACCTGTGCGACTGGGCGGCGGTCGCGGCCGAGGTGCGCCCGCTCGCCGAGCGCTGGGAGCGGGAGGGCGCCGGCGCCTGGCTCGATTGCGTGACGCCCTACCTGTCGCTGCTGCTGCCGGTGCCGCCGGCCTTCCGGCTCGCGGTCGCGAAACACCATGCCGAACGGATCGTCGCGCGTGCCGGCGTGCCGGTGCGCGCGACGCCGCGCGCGCGCGGCAAGCGGCTCCGCATCGGTTACGCGTCGGCCGACTTCCAGGATCACGCCGTCGCGCACCTGACCGTCGGGCTGTTCGAGCGCCACGATCGCGAGCGTTTCGAGCTCTGCGGCTACTCGTTCGGGCACGACGACGGCAGCGCCTACCGGCGCCGCATCGCCGCCGCCTGCGACCGGTTCGTCGATCTCCGCGACGCCTCGTTCCGGGCCGCGGCGGAGCGGATCGCCGCCGACGGGGTCGACGTCCTCGTCGACCTGATGGGCCACACGGGCGGCAGCCGGCCCGAGGTGTTCGCGCTGCGCCCCGCGCCCGTCCAGGCGACCTGGCTCGGCTATCCCGGCACCACGGGCGGGCGCTACATGGACTACCTGATTGCCGACCGGATCGTCCTGCCGGAAAGCGACCTCGCGTGGTGCTCGGAAGCGGTGGCGTGGCTCCCGCACTGCTACATGCCGACCGACGACGCCCAGCCGATCGCCGCGCGCGTGCCGTCGCGCGCCGAGTGCGGGCTGCCCGAGCGCGGCGTGGTGTTCTGCGCGTTCAACCAGACCGCCAAGATCGACGCCGACATCTTCGCGACCTGGCTGCGCGTGCTCGCCGCGGTGCCCGATGCGGTGCTCTGGCTGTCGGGCGCCGGCGCGGGGGCGCGCCGCAACCTGGAGCAGGCGGCGGCGCGGGCGGGCGTCGCGCCCGCGCGGCTCGTGTTCGCCGCCCACGTCGCCGCGAAGGCGGAGCACCTGGCGCGCCATCGCGTGGCCGACCTGTTTCTCGACACGCATCTCTACAACGCGCACACGACGGCGTGCGACGCGCTGTGGGCGGGATTGCCGGTGCTGACGTGCCCCGCGCCGGCGTTCCCCGGGCGCGTGGCGACGAGCCTGCTGCAGGCCGTCGGGCTGCCCGAGCTGAGTGTCGCGACGCTGGCGGACTACGAGCGCACGGCGATCGATCTGGCGCGCGCGCCCGACCGGCGTGAGGAACTGAAGGCGCGCCTCGCGCGGAGCCGGCGCGCTACGCCGCTCTTCGATACGCCGCGCTTCGCGCGCGGGCTCGAGCAGGTGTACGAGGCGATGTGGGTGCGGCACGAGCGCGGCGAACCGCCGGCCCGGATCGGCGTCCCGTGACGACCGCAGGGGCCCGCGTCAGCGGCGCGCGCTAGCGCGCAAGCGGGCAAGCGGGCAAGCGGGCAAGCGCGCCGCGGCGGGCGCGTAGGGCGTCAGACCACGCGGCGCAGCGGCCCCGGGCCGAAGAGGCGCTCGGTCTCGCCCGGGTCGCACGGCGGGCAGAAGAGGTGGCCCTGCACGCCGTCGCAGCCGTGGCGGCGCAGGAACTCGAGCTGCGCGGGGGTCTCCACGCCCTCGGCGACGACGCGCAGGCCGAGGCTGCGCGCGAGCGAGATGATCGCCTGCGTGATCGCCGCGTCGTCCGCGTTGCCCGGGATCTCGCGCACGAACGAGCGGTCGATCTTCAGCTTGTCGATCGGGAACCGCTTGAGGTAGGCGAGGCTCGAGTAGCCGGTCCCGAAGTCGTCGATCGCGAGCTGGATGCCCATCGCCGAGAGCTCGGCGAGCGTGGTGGCGGTGGTCTCGGAGTGCTGCATCAGCGCGCTCTCGGTGATCTCGAGCTCGAGCATCCGCGCGTCGACGCCGGTGTCGTGCAGGATGGCGCGCAGCGTGTCGGGCAGCGAGCGCTCGCGGAACGCGCGCGCCGACAGGTTCACCGCGATCGGCACCGGCGGGATGCCCGCCTCCTGCCAGCGCCGGCTCTGCAGGCACGCCTCGCGCAGCGTCCACTCGCCGAGCGCCTGCGCGAGCCCGCCGTCCTCGGCGATGGTGATGAACCCGCCCGGCATCACCAGGCCGCGCTCCGGGTGGATCCAGCGCACCAGCGCCTCCAGCGTGCGCACCTCGCGCCGCTCGATGTCGAACTGCGGCTGGTAGTGCAGGACGAGCTCGCTGCGGCGGATCGCGCGGCGCAGCTCGTTCTCGATCGTCAGCCGCCGGTTCGCCTGCTGGTTCATGGTCGAGGCGAAGAACTGGTAGCCGTTCCGCCCGCTCTCCTTGACGTGGTACATCGCCACGTCGGCGTTCTTCATCAGCACGTCGGCCTCGCGGCCGTCGTCGGGGAAGACCGTGATGCCGATGCTCGCCGACACGTGCAGCTCGCGCCCGTCGACGGAGCACGGCGGCGCGAGCTCCTGCAGCAGGTTCTGCGCGACCGTCGCCGCATCGTTCGGCTCGCGCACCTCCTGCAGCACGACGACGAACTCGTCGCCGCCGAGCCGCGCGACGGTGTCGCCGCTGCGCAGGGTGCGCGTGAGCCGCGCCGCCACCTCCTTCAGGACGCGGTCCCCGACGTGGTGCCCGAGCGAGTCGTTGATGGTCTTGAACCGGTCGAGGTCGAGGAACATCAGCGCGACGCGCGTGCGGTGCCGCGACGCGAACACGAGCGCCTGGCGCAGGCGGTCGTGCAGCAGGTTGCGGTTCGGCAGCCCGCTCAGCGCGTCGTAGTGCGCGAGCCGCACCAGCCGCGCCTCGGCGTCGCGCCGGTGCGATGCCTCGAGGGCGAGCGCGACCATGCTCGCGACGCCGGAGGCGAAGTCGATCTCCTCGGGCTGCCAGGCGCGCGCCTCGGCGATCGCCTCCAGGCAGAGCATGCCGACGACGCGGCCGTCGAGCCACACCGGCACGTCGAGCGTCGAGGCGATGCCGAGCGGCCGCATGTACACCGGGTCGAGCGAGCGCGTGGCCGGGTGGCTGCCGGCGTCCTCGGCCACGACGATCTCGTTGGCGCCGATCGCGCGGAAGTACTCGCCGTGCTCCGCGGCCCCGAGCAGGGCCGGGACCGGCGCGGCGTCGGTCCCGCCGTCGGCCCGGTACACCGCCTCGCAGCGGAGCGCCCGTGCGTCGGGCGACATGCGCCAGAAGCTCGCGCGGTCGAGGCGCAGGGTCGTGCAGGAGACCGCGAGGACGTCGCGCAGCGCCTGCGCGAAGTCGGACCGGTCGCGCCGCGCCAGCTCGAGCAGCTGGTTGCGGTGATAGAGCAGGCGCTCGCTGCGCACGCGCAGCTCGTCCTCGATCAGGCGGCGCTCGCCGATCTCGCTCTGCAGCTCGACGTTCTTGCGCGCCAGCGCGTGCGTGCGCTCGGCGACGCGCTGCTCGAGCTGGTCGCGGCCGCGCAGGAGCTCCTGCTGGGCCGCGCGCGCCGCGGTGACGTCGTGCACGATCCAGATCACGCCCTGCCCGAGGTCCTCCGGGTCGATCGCGCGCCCCGAGACGTGGCACAGGATGGTCGAGCCGTCGCGGCGCCGGTTCACCACCTCCGATTCGAAGGTCTCGCCCGACCCGATGACGGCCTCCGCGCGGGCGCCGAACGCCTCGGCCGAGGCGCTGTCGGGGAACAGGACTGCGGTGCTCTGCCCGTCGAGCTCGCCGAGGCCGTAGCCGAACAGCTCCTCCTGCTTGCGGTTGCAGCGCAGGAAGACCCGCTCGCGCGTGTAGGCGATCCCGACGCTGGCGGTGTCGAAGATCGTCGACAGCTCGCGCAGCAGCCGGCCGAGCGATTCGCTCGCGTTGCGCGACTCGCTGATGTCCTCGGCGATCCAGATCGTCCCCTCGCCGGTCGCCTGCGGGTTGACCGCCTTCGCGAGCATGCGGCACCAGAGCAGCGAGCCGTCCTTGCGGCGCAGCTGCAACTCGGTCCGGAAGGCCTCGCCCCGCGCCAGGATCGGGCCCGCCGCGCGGCCGATCGCCGCGTACGACTCGGCGTCCGGGTAGAAGATGACGCCGGGCTGGCCGAGGCACTCGCCCGGGCCGTACCCGAACAGCTCCTCGGCGCGGCGATTGCAGCGCAGCACCCGGCGATCGCGGGTAAAGAGGATGCCGACCGAGGCGTTGTCGAGCAGGGCCCGCTGATCGAGCATCACGCGCGCGAGCTCGTCCTGCGCGAGCCGCCGGGCGGTGACGTCGCGCAGCGTGAGGATCGCCTGCTCGGGGTCGCCGGGCGCGCCGAACGGCTGGACGTCGATCTCGCACCAGAATGCGGACCCGTCGCGACGGCGGAGCAGGCGCTCGCCGTTCCACTGGGCGCCGAGCACGGCCGGCGTGGCGGCAGGGTCGGCAGGTCGGCAGGTCGGCAGCGTCGGCAGCGTCGACCGCCAGGGCCAGCAGCGCCGCGGCGCGTTCGCCCACCAGCTCGCGCTCGCCGTAGCCGAACAGGCGGGCGCAGGTCGCGTTCGCGCGCATGATGCGGCCGTTGCGCACGAACAGGATGCCGACCTGCGCGTGCTCGAGGATGAGCCGGCTTTCCTCGAGCACCGCGGTGAGGCGCGCCTCGGTGGCGGCGAGCGCCGTGACGTCGGTGATCGTGACGACGGCGAGCGAGTCGTCGGCGCCGGCCGGGCGCACGGTCATCAGCGCCGCGACCGACCGGCCGTCCGGGCGCACGAGCGTCCAGTAGCTCGGCATCGGCAGGGCGGACGGCGCGAAGGCCGCCCGCAGCGCCCGCCGCGCCAGCACCTGCTGGGTTTTCGGGAACGAGACGACCAGCGACTGCCCGACCAGCTCGGCCTCGCCCCGGCCGACGAGCTCGCAGTACGCCGGGTTCGCGCGCAGCACCACCCCGGCCGAGTCGATGACCGCCATCCCCGTGCCGGCCAGCTCGAACGCGTCGACCGGCGGCCGCGTGACGGCGGGGTGGTCTCCTCCCATCCGGCGATTATAGGAACCCGGCTCCCGCGGCCTGCCATGCCGGTCGCGGCGCACTGTGGAAATCTCCCGGTCGCGCGGCGATCTTCCGGGCACGGGGGGTCGCCGCGTCCCCTGGGGGCGTTCGGAGCCGCGCCTTGCAACCGATTGCGTTTTCTGCGACAAAGGCGGTCCGTCGCGTGCGCGACGGGTGGAGGAGCGGTGCGGAGAAGGCGAGAACAGCCGGCCCGCCCCGGCCGGGCTCGCCGCGGCGCGCCCGCCACGACACGACCGAGAGGAGACCACCGTGAAGCTCACAGCGCTGTTGACACGCATCGCCGCGGCCGCCGTTGCCGCGGCCGCCCTGGCCCCGGCCTTCGCCCAGGCCCCGGTGAAGATCGGCTACGCCATCGCCCGGACCGGACCCTGGGCCGCGGGCGCGCAGGTCACGCAGGAGCCGAACTACATCATGTGGGCCGAGCAGGTGAACGCCCGGGGCGGGCTCGACGTCAAGGGCGTCAAGCGCAAGATCGAGCTGATCGGCCTCGACGACCGCAGCGACATGGAGACGGTCGTGCGCTCCTACGAGAAGCTCATGGGCAGCGACAAGGTCGACCTGATCCTGCCGCCCTGGAGCACCGGCGCGAACTTCGCCATGATGCCGCTCGCGCAGAAGTACGGCTATCCGATGCTGTCGCCGACGGCGACCGGCCGGAAGCTGCTGGGAATGAAGAACCCGTACTTCTTCGCCCTGCTCCAGCAGCCGGACCGGATGATGGACGCGCTCGCCGAGTACCTCGTGGCGCGCAGCGCGAAGACCGCCGCGGTCGTCTATGTCGACGAGCTGTTCGGGCTGGAGCAGCTCGACGGGCTGGAGCGGTCGCTCAAGGCAAAGGGCATCCAGCTCGTCGAGAAGAAGAGCTATCCGCTCGGCGTGAAGGACCTGCAGCCGGTGCTGAACGACATCAAGTCGAAGAACCCGGACGCGTTCATCGCCCTCAGTTACCCGCCGGACACCTTCCTCATCACCGGCCAGTCGAAGGCGATCGGGTTCAATCCGAAGCTCTTCTACGCCGCCGTCGGCACCGCGTTCCCGGTCTATCGCGACAAGTTCGGCCCGACCGCCGAGGGCGTCATGGGCCTCGGGACGTGGAACCCGCGGACGAGCCCGGCCGCCAAGGCCTACTTCGACGCGCACGTGAAGCGCTTCCAGAAGGAGCCCGACCGCTGGGCGAGCGCGCACGCCTGGGCCGGTCTGCAGATCCTCGAGCAGGCGGTGGCCAAGGCCGGCCTCGACCGGAAGGTGCTGCGGGACACGATCGCGAACGGCGAGTTCGACACCATCATCGGCAAGATCCGCTTCAAGAACGGCGAGAACATCTCCACCCCCGGCGTGGTGAGCCAGTGGCAGGGCGGCGAGTTCGAAGTGGTCTGGCCGCCGGATCGCTCCACGAGCGCGGCGCTGTACCCGAAGCAGCCCTGGAAGTAGCAGTCATTCACATTGACGGCTCCGCGGGTGACCGCGGAGCCGTCGTTGCATCGGCACCCGCCGCATGACTTTCTGGCTCGAACTCGCCGCGACCGGCCTGATCACCGGCGGCATCTATGCCGTGGTCGCCATCGGCCTCAATCTGCAATACGGGCTGATGCGCATCATGAACATCTCGCACGGCGAGTTCCTGATGCTCGGCGCCTATCTCACGTGGCTCGCCCACACCGTGCTGAAGGTGAACCCGCTCGTGTTCGTGCCGGTGGTGGCGGTGGTGCTCTTCCTCGTCGGGCTCGCGGTCTACCGGCTGTGCTTCCGCCGCATCTCCCGCACGGCGCCGTCGGTGGACGTGATCGAGGCACGCAGCCTGCTGGTGAGCTTCGGCCTGATGTTCCTGGTGCAGAACGCCGCCTACCTCGTCTGGGGCGCGGACCTGCGCGGCTACTCGTTCCTGGACGAGCCGGTGGACATCGCCGGCGCGCGCTTCACCGCGAACCGGCTGGTCGTGTTCGGGTTCGCGCTCGGCGCGAGCCTGGTGCTGCTCGCGATCCTGCGCTACACCCTCATCGGCAAGGCGGTGCGCGCCATGATGCAGTCGCCCACCGGCGCGCAGCTCGTCGGCATCGACACGGCGGTGCTGCACCCGGCGGTGTTCGGCGCCGGGCTCGCGCTCGCCGGCGTCGCGGGCGCGCTGCTGTCGATGGTGTACGAGATCTCGCCGGCGATGGGCGAGCCCTACACCGTCACCGCGCTGATCGTCATCACGCTCGGCGGCCTGGGGAGCACGGTCGGCGCGCTGCTCGGCGGCCTGCTGCTCGGCCTGGTCGAGGCCTTCGGGATGCACTTCACCAGCCCCTCGCTCAAGATGCTGCTCTCCTACGGCGTGTTCATCGCGGTGCTGCTGGCGCGGCCGAAGGGGCTCTTTGCACGATGAGCGCGCGATGAACCTCGCGCGCATCCTCGCCCTGCTGTGCGGCGCCGGCGCCCTGCTCGCGACGCTGCCGTGGGTCACCTCGGACTTCGGGCTTTCGCTCGCGCTCACCTGCGTGATGTACGCGGGCCTCGCCGTGACCTGGGCGATGTTCTCGGGCGCAACCGGCTACCTCTCGCTGGCGACCGCCGCGTTCTTCGGGATCGGCGCCTACGTGACCGCCTGGGGGTTCGGCACGCTGCCCTACGCGGTCGTCGTGCCGCTCGGCGGGCTCGCCGCGGCGGCGTTTGCGGTGCTCGTCGGCGCCGCGATCCTGCACTTGCGCGGCGCGTACTTCGCGGTGCTCACGTTCGGCCTCGGCGAGCTGGTGCGGCACGCGATCACCTATTTCGAGAAGAGCTACGCGCACACCGTCGGACGGGTGCTGACCGACGTCGCCCGAGTCCTGGATCGTGTACCTGACGGTGCTCGCGATCGCGGTGGCGGCGATCGCCGCGAGCGCCGCGGTGCGGGCGAGCCGCTTCGGCCTGGCGCTCGCCGGGATCGGCGCCGACGAGGAGCGCGCGCAGACGCTCGGGGTGAACACGCGGCGCACGAAGATCGCGGCGTTCGCGCTGTCGGCCTTCTTCGCCGGCGCGCTCGGCGCGGCGATGGCGGTGCGCTGGACCTACATCGAGCCCAACTCGGTGTTCAACCCGTTCATCGGCTTCCAGACGGTGCTGATCGCGATGGTGGGCGGCGCGCACACGCTGATCGGCCCGCTCCTCTCCTCGGTGGTGTTCAGCCTGCTCACCGAGTTCCTGCGGCTGCAGTTCCCGTACGCGTTCCTGATCGTGCTCGGGCTGCTGCTGATCGGGCTCGTGCTGTACCTCCCGGGCGGGCTCGCCTCGGTGTGGCCGCTCGCTGCGGGCGCGCTGGGCGGCGCTCGGCGCGCGGCCGGCACCGGCCGGGCGCGGAGGCGCCGGTGGCTGAGCCGCTCCTCGCGGCGCAGGGCGTGAGCGTCCGGTTCGGCGGCCTGGTGGCGGTCGACGCGGTGGACCTCGAGGTCGGCCAGGGCGAGCTGGTCGGCGTGATCGGGCCGAACGGCGCGGGCAAGACGACCTTCTTCCACGCGCTCTCGGGCGTGCTCGCCCCGACCGAGGGGCGGCTGCGCATCGGCGGCGCGGACCTCACCGGGCGTCCGGCGCACGAGTTCGCGCAGCACGGCGTCGCGCGCACGTTCCAGACGCCGCGGGTGTTCCGGGAGATGACCGCCGAGCAGAACGTGCGTTTCGGCCTCGAGTTCGCCGGCCGGCGGCGCAGCCACGCGCACGATGCCTTCGACGACGCGCGCTCGATCCTCGGCTTCGTCGGGCTCGGGGATGCGGCCGCGCTGCCCGCCGGCGCGCTCACGCCCTCGCGGCAGCGCCTGCTCGAGATCGGCATGGCCCTCGGGGCGCGGCCGCAGATCCTGCTGCTCGACGAGGTGGCGGCGGGGCTCACCGAGAGCGAAGTCGAGGCCACGGCGCAGCTCATCCGGCGCGTGCGCGACGAGCTCGGGCTCGCGGTGATCTGGATCGAGCACGCCGTGCGCGCGCTCATGAACTGCGTGGAGCGCGTCGCGGTGCTGCACCAGGGCCGCAAGATCGCCGACGGGCTGCCGCAGGCGGTGGCCCAGGATCCGGCGGTGGTCGAGGCCTATCTTGGAGACGCAGTCGCATGAGCGCCGCCCTGTCGGTGCGCGGGCTGTCCGCCGGCTACGGCGGCATCCGGATTCTCGACGCGATCGATCTCGAGGCGCCGGCGGGAGAACTGACCGTCGTCGTCGGACCGAACGGCGCGGGCAAGACCACGCTGCTCCGGGCGCTTTCAGGGCTCATCCCGCGCGCAGGCGAAGTCGAGTTCGACGGCGCGCCGCTGCCGTCCGAGCCGGCAGCGATCGTGGCGCGCGGCCTCGCGCTGGTCCCCGAAGGGCGGCAGCTGTTCCCGCAGATGTCGGTGCGCGAGAACCTCGAGCTCGGCGGCTACCTCGCGTCGCGCGGCGAGCGTGCGGCGCGCATGGAGCGGGTCTTCGCGGCGTTCCCGAAGCTCGCGGAGCGGCGCGAGCAACTCGCCGGCACAATGAGCGGCGGCGAGCAGCAGATGCTCGCCGTCGGGCGCGCGCTGATGGGCGAGCCGCGGCTGCTGATGCTCGACGAACCCTCGCTCGGCCTCGCGCCGCGGATGCTCGACGAGCTCCTCGGCATGGTCAAGCGGATCTGCGACGACGGCACGACCGTGCTGCTCGTCGAGCAGAACGTCGCGAAGGCGCTCGCGATCGCCGGGCACGCCTATGTCATCGAACGCGGGCGCGTGGTGCTGAGCGGGCCGGCGCGGACGGTGCTGGAATCGGCGCACCTCCGCGAGGCCTATCTCGGCGCGCACGCCGCCAAGGGCACGCAACACTCGAAAGGGAGACTGTTCATGTCGGCACAGCAGACCACCGCAGTAACGATCGCATCGGAGAACGCGTGGAAGGGCAAGCTGTTCTCGAACGGCTGGCAGGTCGCCAAGGGCGGCACGCGCGACGTGATCGAGCCGGCGACCGGCAAGGTCCTCACGACCGTCGGCTTCGCCGACGCGGAGGACGTGCGCGCGGCGTGCAAGGCCGCGGCGGCCGCGCAGGTCGAATGGGCGGCGACGCCGGCCGACCAGCGCGCGGCGGTGCTGCGCCGCGCCGCCCAGTTCCTCGAGGCGAACGCGGACGCGCTGCGCCCGTGGATCGTGCGCGAGACCGGGGCGATCCCGCCGAAGGCGGACTTCGAGCTGCACTTCGTGACCAGCATCCTGATCGAGGCCGCCGCGATCGCCACGCAGCCGCCCGGCCTGATGCTGCCGAGCGGCGCGAAGCGCATGAGCTTCGCGCGGCGCATGCCGCACGGGGTGGTCGGCGTGATCTCGCCGTTCAACTTCCCGCTGATCCTCTCGACGCGCGCCGTTGCGCCGGCGCTCGCGCTCGGCAACGCGGTCGTGCTCAAGCCCGATCCGCAGACGCCGGTGACCGGCGGCTTCATGCTCGCGCGGCTGTTCGAGGCCGCCGGGCTGCCGAACGGGCTGCTGCACGTGCTGCCCGGGGGCGCGGCCACCGGCGAGGCGCTGGTCAGCGATCCGGACGTGCGGATGATCTCGTTCACCGGCTCGACCGCCGCCGGCCGGCGGGTCGGCGAGCTGGCGAGCCGGCACCTGAAGAAGGTCACGCTCGAGCTGGGCGGCAAGAACTCCACCATCGTGCTCGACGACGCGGACCTCGACGTCGCCGCCTCGAGCGTCGCCTGGAGCGCGTACCTGCACCAGGGCCAGATCTGCATGGCGACCGGCACCGTGCTCGCGCACCGCAAGGTCGCGCGCGACCTCACCGAGCGCCTGGTCGACAAGGCGAAGAAGCTGCCGGTGGGCGACCCGAACAGCGCGCAGTGCGCGCTCGGGCCGATCATCAACGAGCGCCAGCTCGAGCGCGTCGACGGGATCGTGAAGGACGCGGTCGCGAAGGGGGCAGTGCTGCGCGCGGGCGGCACGTACGACCGCCTGTTCTACCAGCCGACCGTGCTCGAGGACGTGAAGCCCGGCATGCGGGTGCTCGACGAGGAGGTGTTCGGCCCGGTGATCGCGGTGGTCCCGTTCGACACGGACGAGGAGGCGATCGCGCTCAGCAACGGCACCGAGTACGGCCTTTCGGCCGGCGTGATCACCCAGTCGCTGGAGCGCGCGATGCACTTTGCGAGCCGACTCAAGACGGGGATCGTGCACGTCAACGACCAGACCGTCGCCGACGAGCCGTGGGTGCCGTTCGGCGGCACCGGCGCCTCCGGCAACGGCGGGCGTCACGGCGGCCCGGCCAACTGGGAGGAGTTCACCCAGTGGCAGTGGGTGACGATCCAGGATCGGGCGACGCCGTATCCGTTCTGACGCTGGAAGAGTGGCGCAGGGGCGGCGGCGCTGCCGTCGCGGCCGCCCGACAGGACCGCGTGTAAACGCCGCGCCGAGGCCCGGCGTTTCACCTGCCGAGGGCCCGCTGGCGGAACCATCGGGATCGGCAAGGGTCGATGCTAAACTCTGCGCCCTCCGCCGGCCCGGCCGGCCCATAACCCCAGGGAGAAAGTCTTGAAGTCCACCACGCTTGCCCGCCGGACCGTCGCGGTCCTGGCACTCGCCGCCTTTGCGGCCACCGCCGCCGCCCAGGCGCAGAAGAAGGAAGATTTCACCCCGCAGGTCGGCCAGGCCGGCAAGGACGTGATCTGGGTGCCCACGCCCGAGGAGCTCGTCGAGCGCATGCTGCGCATGGCGCAGACCACGCCGAACGACTTCGTGATCGACCTCGGCTCGGGCGACGGCCGCATCGCGATCGCGGCGGCGAAGAAGTTCAACGCCCGCTCGATGGGCATCGAATACAACCCGGACATGGTGGAGGTCTCGAACCGCAACGCGGCAAAGGAGGGCGTCGCGGGCAAGGCGCGCTTCGTCAAAGCCGACATCTTCGAGAGCGACTTCAGCCAGGCCACGATCATCACGATGTACCTCCTGCCGGGCCTCAACCTGAAGCTCCGCCCGAAGCTGCTCGACATGAAGCCGGGCACGCGGATCGTCTCGCACCAGTTCAACATGGACGACTGGCAGCCCGACGAGGTCACCAACATCGACGGCCGGCGCGCCTACTTCTGGCTCATTCCCGCCAAGGTGGCCGGCACCTGGCGGTTCCAGTCGGGTTCCGACGGGCTCGACGTGACGCTGGAGCAGAAGTACCAGACGCTCGAGGGCACCGTGAAGCTCGGCACCGTCAACGCCGGACTGCGCGACGCCAGGCTCGCCGGGGACAAGATCAGCTTCGCGTTCGTCGACCAGGGCGGGGTGCGCCGCGACTTCACCGGCAAGGTGAGCGGCAACACGATGGAAGGCACGATGAAGCTCGAGACCGGCCCCGAGTCGCGCTGGACCGCGACCAAGCGCTGACGGGGCGGAACCGAGCCCGCGCACGCCGGCGCAGACGATGAGCAGCCGCTTCACGCGCAGCCTGGCCATCGTGCTGGCGGCCGTCACGCTGACGGCCGGCGGGTGCGCGTACCTCGACGTCAAGCAGCGCGAGTGGATCTTCCGCCCGCAGCGCGACGTGCACGCGACGCCCGCGGACGTCGGGCTGCGCTACGACGAGCTGTGGCTGACCGTGGCGGGCGCCGCGCCCGAGGGCGAGCGCGTGCACGGCTGGTGGATCCCCGCCGCCGACGCGCGCGCGCCGACGATGCTCTACCTGCACGGCGCGCGCTGGAGCCTGTCCAACAACCTCCATCGGATCGGCCGGCTGCACCGGATGGGCTTCGCGGTGCTCGCCATCGACTATCGCGGGTTCGGCCGCAGCGACGGCGACCTGCCGTCCGAGGCGCAGGCCTACGCCGACGCGCAGGCGGCCTGGAACGAGCTGCGCCGACTGCAGCCCGATCCGACGCGCCGTTTCCTGTACGGGCATTCGCTCGGCGGCGCGGTCGCGATCGAGCTCGCCACGCGCAACGACGACGTCGGCGGGGTGATCGTGGAGTCGAGCTTCACGTCGATCCGCGACATGGTGGACGCGCTCGGCTACACGAGCCTCTCGGTCGACGGCCTGATCACGCAGCGTTTCGACTCGCTCGCCAAGGTGCCGGCGGTGAGTGCGCCGATCCTCTTCGTGCACGGCACCGCCGACCGGTTCGTCCCGCCGGCCATGACCGAGAAGCTGTACGCGGTGGCCCGCGAACCCAAGCGGCTGCTCCTGATCGAGAACGGCAATCACCGCAACTCGACCGACGTCGGCTACGACAAGTACCTCTCCGCGATGCGTGAGCTGGTCGACCTCGCGGCGCGCCTTGGCGCAACGCGCACCGCGACCCCCGGCGCTCCGGCTAGCCCCGTTGTAACGATCCGAGGGGCCACAGCCCCTCGGGCACCCCAAAGTCGGCAAAGCCGCCGCCTCCGGCGCCGGTTTTGTCTCTAGATCACTGCCAGCTCGCGCAGCGGCCGGCCGGCCGCGATGCGCTCGAACCCGAGCGCCCCGAGGTCGAGCGTGCGATAGCCGCCGTGCACGATCAGCTCGGCGACACCGCGCCCGACGGCGGGCGCCTGCTGAATCCCGTGGCCGGAGAAACCGTTCGCGAGGATGAGATTCCCCAGCTGCGGGAGCGATCCCACGATGCCGTTCTGGTCGAACGTGTTGTACTCGTAGTAGCCGGCCCAGCTCGAGTGCACCCGCACTGCCTCGAAGGCGGGTACGCGCGCCGCGAGGGCGGGCCAGATGCGCGACTCGAAGAGCCGCGGGTCGACGTCGAGCGGCAGATCGTCCGCGTCGTCCCGTTCGTCCGGCGCAACGCCGCAGATGAACCCGCGGCCTTCCGGCCGGAACCATGCGCCCGACATGTCGATCACCAGCGGACAGCGGTCGATCGGCGTCGGGGCAGGTGAATGCGAAGACGCAGCGCCGCCTGGCGCGCACCGGCAGTTCGACGCCTGCCCAGGCCGCCACGGTGCGTGCCCAGGGTCCCGCGGCATTCACGGCCGCGTCGCATGCGACCTCGCTTCCGTCGGCGAGGCGCACCGCGGCAATGCGGTCGCCGTGGATTGCGAACCCCGTCGCCGGAGCGGCGACGTACCGCGCGCCGAGCGCGCGCGCTTTCCGGCGGAAGGCCTGCAGCAGCGAGTAGCCGTCGAACCAGCCCTCGCCGGAGAGCCCGAGCGACGCGGCCGCGACGTCGCCGGTCGCGAGCCAGGGGAAGCGCAGGCCGAGCGCGTCCGGGTCGAGCAGCGCAACGTCCGCGCCGTGCGCGCGCTGGACCAGCGTGGTTCGCCTCGAGCGTCCCGAGGCCGCGCGCCGTGGCGAGGAACAGGTAGCCCGGCTCGACGAGGCCGATCTCCGGGCGCTCGCCGTCGACCTCGAGGTGGTCTCCGGCGCGGCGCAGGAACTCGATGCCGAAGCGGCCGATCGCGATGTTGACGGGCGTGGAGAACTGCTGGCGGATGGAGCTCGCCGAGAGCGCGGACGAGGCGCGCGCGTAAGTCGGGTCGCGCTCGATCACGACCACCTCGCCGGCGAACGCCGGATCGGCGAGGGTGAAGTACGCGACGGCGCTGCCGATCACGCCGCCGCCGACGATTGCGACCCGCTGCGTCATGTTCATCCGCGTTGACAAGCTTCCGGCGCGTAGCTTAGCGTCGCCCGGGTCCAAGGAGAGAGCATAGTGTCCGGCAGCATCCCGTTCATCGATGCAGACGCGGTGCACGCCGCGCTCGACTGGCAGGTCCTGATCGACGCGCTGCGCGCGACGTTCCGCGCGGGCGGGAACACGCCGCTGCGCGCGAGCTACCCGGTGACGCCGGAAGGCGACCGGCTGCTCCTCATGCCGGCGTGGGATGCATCGAGCCTCGGCGTGAAGATCGTGACGGTGTTTCCGCGCAACCCCGCGCGCGGGCTGGCAAGCGTCTCCGCGCTTTACCTGCTGATGGACGCCGCGAGCGGTCATCCGCTCGCGCTGATCGACGGGGAGACCCTGACGCTCCGCCGGACCGCGGCGGCATCGGCGCTGGCGTCGCTCTACCTGTCGCGTCCGGACTCGCGCACGCTGCTTGCCGTCGGCCCGGGACGCCTCGCGCCGTACCTGGTCGCGGCGCACTGCGCGGTGCGGCCGATCGCGCGCGTGCTCGTCTGGGGTCGGGACCGCGCGCGTGCCGCAGCGATGGCGGCGGCGCTCGTCCGGGACGGCTTTCCGGCGGAGCCGTGCGCCGGTCTGGACGCCGGACTGGCCGCGGCCGACATCGTGACCTGCGCCACCACTGCGCGCGAGCCGGTCGTGCGCGGGGCGCTGGTGCAGCCGGGGACGCACGTCGACCTCGTCGGCGCGTTCACGCCGGAGATGCGCGAGTGCGACGACGCGCTGATTGCGGGTTCCAGCGTATTCGTCGACACGCGCGCCGGGGCCCTCAGGGAGGCGGGCGACCTCGTGCACGCGATCGACGGCGGCGCGATCGGCCGCGAGCACGTGCGGGCGGAACTGGCGGAGCTCTGCACCGGGCGGCACGCGGGGCGACAGGCGACCGGGGAGATCACGGTCTTCAAGTCGGTGGGCACCGCGCTCGAGGACCTGTGCGCGGCGCGCCTCGTCTACGAACGGGTCACGACGCCAGCCAGATGATGAGGAACGCGACGAGGAACGCCGCGATGAAGGCCCAGAGCCCGGTGAGCCAGGGGCCTTCTTCCATCACGACGGCCTCCGCTGCCGCGGCAGGCGCCGGCCCGGCGAGCCGCGTGTTGAAGCGCTGGAAGAACTCGTCCGCCATTTTTCTCGAGACGCCGTCGATCAGCCGCGAGCCCACCTGCGCGAGCTTGCCGCCGACCTGCGCGCTCGCCTTGTAGGTGAGCTTCGTGCCGGCGCCGTCGGGCGCGAGCGCGACTTGCGCGCCGCCCTTGCCGAAGCCCGCCGCGCCGCCCGAGCCCTCGAACGAGAGCTTGTAGGAGTTCGGCGGATCGAGGTCGGCGAGCAGCAGCTTGCCGTTGAACTTCGCCTTGACCGGCCCGACCGCTGCGGTCATGGCGACGCGGTACTCGGTGTCCGACACCCGCTCGATCGTCTCGCAGCCCGGGATGCAGGCCTTGAGCACCTCGGGGTCGTTGAGCCCCTCCCACACCTTCTGCTGCGGCACCGGAATGATCTGCTCCCCGGTCATCTCCATATTCGTTCCTTTCGTGTGCGCAACGCCCGGATTCTCGCCGAAGACCGGCTATTCAGGTCAGGTCGCGCCCGGGGGCATGCCGGCGAGGAATCGATCCAGCTCCTCCGTCGTGACGCGTCCGTCGCGGTTGATGTCCATCGAATCGAACACCGGTAGCAGGAGAAGATTGCCCTGAATGTCCTCGCGCGTGATGAAGCCCTTGCCGCCGCCGTCCGCCGCGGCGAACGCGGAGCGATAGCGGTCGGCGACGCGTTTAAGATAGTCGGCGGGTGGTTGCTGTGCGAAAGCGATGCCGGCGGCGAGCGCCGCGGCCGCGATTACCATGGCTCTCATTGGTTCCTCCTCGGTTGGACGCGCTGCTGACCCGGGCGGGGCGCCACCCGATGGCGCGTCGTCATGCCGCCCGCCGCGCCGGCGGCGCGCCGCCTTCCGCCCGTCCGGCCGAGAGCGCGCGCCCGAGCGAAATGAGGCTGTCGATATTGTGCGCCGGCAGGAACGCGTCGACGTGCGGCAGCATGACGCGCACGCCGAGCGGCCGCGGCTCGAAGCCCTCGTAGCGCAGCAGCGGGTTGAGCCAGATCAGCTTGCGGCAGCTCTTGTGCAGGCGCTCCATCTCGGGACCGAGGTCCTTGCCGAGGTCGCGGTCGAGGCCGTCGGTGATCAGCAGCAGCACCGCGTTCTGCCCCAGCACCCGGCGCGACCAGCGCAGGTTGAACTCCTTGATGCTCGAGCCGATGCGCGTGCCGCCGGACCAGTCGGCGACCGCCGCCGACACGCCGGCGAGCGCGACGTCGACGTCGCGATGCCGGAGGTGGCGCGTGATGTTGGTGAGCCGCGTGCCGAACACGAACGTGTGCACGCGGTCGCGGTCGTTGGTGATCGCGTGCAGGAAGTGCAGGAACATGCGCGAGTAGCGGCTCATCGAGCCGGAGATGTCGCACAGCACCACCAGCGGCGGGTGGCGGACCTCCGGCGAGCGGCGCCGCAGCGGAATGATGTCGGCGCCGGTGCGCAGGCTCGCGCGGAGCGTCGCGCGCAGGTCGACCCGCCGCCCGCGCGCATCGGCCACGAGCCGCCGCGTGCGCACCTCGGGGATCGGCAGGCGCAGATTGGCGATCAGCTTCTTCGCCTGCGCGAGCTCCTCGTTCGTCATCGACTCGAAGTCGGCGCGCTGCAGCACCTCGCGGTCGGAGACCGTGAAGCGTCGCGTCGAGCTCGATCTCCTGCGGCGCCTCGGGCGACTCGCCCGGCTTGTCCTTGGGCAGCAGCGCCTCGGCGAGCCGGTTCGACATTTCCGGCTGCTCGTCCTGGACGCGCGCCCTGCACCTGCGGGAGGAACAGCGACATGACGCGTTCGAGCAGCTTCGGGTCGCGCCAGAAGATGTGGAACGCCTGGTCGAAGATCTCGAACTGCTCGCGCCGGTCGACGAACACCGCGGCGAGCGTCCAGTAGAAGTCGTCGCGCCGCTCGACGCCGGCGATCTCGAGCGCCGCCAGCGCGTCGAGCACCTTGCCGGGCCCGACCGGCAGCCCGGCCGAGCGCAGCACGCGCGCGAAGTGCATGACGTTCTCGGCGAGCTTGCCGGGACCGCCTGCGGGGGGAACGTGGACCTGCGGGCCTTCCATTGCGGCGGATTATGGCATTGCTTGTCGGCCGGCTCGACGCTGTGCGAGAGTAGCGCCCTCGCTCACCCGGAGACCGCAGTGGCCGCCCAGGAAATCGTCATCACCGCACCGCGCCTAAAGGCCGCGATCGCGGCCATCGTCGCTAAAGGCGGCTCGGAGCCGCGCGAGGCGGATCTGGTCGCCGGCAACCTCGTGGAGGCGAACCTCACCGGCCACGACTCGCACGGCGTCGGCATGATTCCGCGCTACGTGAAGTCGCTGCTCGAGGGCGGGCTCGCGGTCAACCAGCATCCGCAGATCCTGCTCGACACCGGGTCGATGCTGCGGCTCGACGGCCGGGCCGGCTACGGGCAGGTGATCGGGCGCGAGGCGATGGCGCTCGGCATCGAGCGTGCGGGCAAGCACGGCACCTGCGTCGTCGCGCTCGGCAACTCGCACCACCTCGGCCGCATCGGGCACTGGGCCGAGCAGTGCCTCGAGGCGGGGCTCGTGTCGCTGCACTTCGTCAACGTGATCTCGCGGCCGATCGTCGCGCCGTGGGGCGGCCGCGACGCGCGCTTCGGCACCAACCCGGTGTGCGTCGGCATCCCGCGCGCGAACGGCGAGCCGTTCCTGCTCGACTTCGCCACCAGCCGCATCGCGCAGGGCAAGACCCGCGTCGCGCACAACCAGGGGAAGACCCTAGAGCCCGGAATCGTCATCGACGACAAGGGCGACCCGAGCACCAACCCGCGCTACAGCGTGATCCCGCCGTTCGGCGCGATCATGCCGTTCGGCGAGCACAAGGGCTCCGGCCTCGCGCTCGCGTGCGAGCTGCTCGGGGGCGCGCTGACCGGCGGCGGGACGCAGCATATGCCCGACCAGGGAAAGATGCGCGTGATGAACGGGATGCTCTCGATCCTGATCGATCCCAAGGCGCTCGGCACCGCGCAGCACCTCGCCGAGCAGGCCGAAGCGTTCATCGCGTGGGAGAAGGCCTCGCCGCCGGCCGCCGGCGTCGAGCGCGTGCTGATCGCGGGCGATCCCGAGCGCGCGCGGCGCAAGGAGCGGCTCGTCGCCGGGATTGCGGTGGATGCGACCACCTGGGAGGAGATCCTCGACGCGGGCGAGAAGGTCAAGCTCGCGCGCGCCGAGGTGCAGAAGCTCGCGGGACTCGGCTAGTGAACCCCTGATCAACGTCTCTCGGCGAACGTCGTCCAGAGATTGCAGCGGTGTAAGACGACTTTCTTCTTGTCTTCGCTCGTCCAGCTGCGCTGCCTCGCGACACCCCGTGGCCCTATCTAGGACCTTCCCCTAGGTCGTCGCGATCTCCGCCTTCACTTCGGACAGGATGCGCGCCGCCTCGGTGCCCTGCACGCGCGCGATGTCGTCCTGGTACTTGAGCAGGGCGCCGAGCGTGTTGTTGATCGTCTCGGGGTCCAGGGCGAGCGTGTCGAGCGCGACGAGCGCCTGCGACCAGTCGATCGTCTCGGCGACGCCGGGCAGCTTGAAGAGATCCATCTTGCGCAGCCGCTGCACGAAGCCGACGACCTCCTGCGAGAGCCTTTCCGATGCGCCCGGCGCCTTGCGGCGCAGGATCTCCAGCTCGCGCTGCGCGTTCGGATAGTCGACCCAGTGGTAGAGGCAGCGCCGCTTCACCGCGTCGTGGATCTCGCGCGTCCGGTTCGAGGTGATCACGACGATCGGCGGCTCTTCCGCCTTGACCGTGCCGATCTCCGGGATCGTGACCTGGAAGTCGGCGAGCACCTCGAGCAGATACGCCTCGAACGGCTCGTCGGTGCGGTCGAGCTCGTCGATCAGCAGCACCGGCGCGCCGGCGAGGTCGCCTTCGAGCGCCTGCAGGATCGGCCGGCGGATGAGGAACTTCTCGGTGAAGATGTCCTCCTCGAGGCCCTCGCGCGACTTCACGCCTTCGGCCTCGGCGAGCCGGATCTCGATCATCTGGCGCGGATAGTTCCACTCGTACACCGCGCTCGCGACGTCCAGGCCCTCGTAGCACTGCAGGCGCACGAGCTTGCGGCCGAGCGTCGCGGACAGCACCTTGGCGATCTCGGTCTTGCCGACGCCGGCTTCTCCCTCCAGGAAGAGCGGCTTTTTCATCCGCAGCGCGAGGAAGACGGCGGTGGCGAGGCTGCGCTCGGCCACGTAGTCGGCGTTGGCCAGGAGGGCGGCGGTTTCGTCGATCGATTTCGGGAGGGCTTGCGGCATGGGCGGCGGAGGAGGGGAAACGAGGCCGAGGTTACTTGATCCCGGGCGAGGGTGCCAGAACGTGGCCGGTGGCGGGCATGGGCGGTCAGCCCGAGTCGGCCGCCGGATGTTGCGTCGCAATCGCCGATTGATTAAATACGTTCTTGTCGACAAAGCGCCGGCAATTTTCTAGTATCCCCAACCGCTGATCGTGTCCCGAGCGGGGAGGGGGAAAACGGTGGCGCAAAGAGTCGCTTCTGCCTGGACGGTCACTCTGCTGTGCGCCGTGGCGCTGCTCGGAACGGGAACACCGCTACAGGCGCAGCAGCCGATCCGCATCGGCGCATCGCTTTCCCAGACCGGCTCATTTGCGGCGCTGGGGCAAAACCAGCTGCGCGGTTATCGGCTTTGCCTCAAGCACGCGAACGAGAAGGGCGGCGTGCTCGGCCGAAAGCTCGAGCTGGTGGTCGAGGACGACCAGTCCCAGGCGCCGGTGGCGGCCCGCATCTACGAGAAGCTCATCAGCCAGGACAAGGTGGATGCGATTCTCGGACCGTACTCGTCGCCGATCACCGATGCCGTCGCCGAGGTGAGCGAAAAACACCGGATGCCGATGATTTCGCCCGGTGCGGCGACGACCTCGATATTCAAGAAGGGCCGGCGGTTCGTCTTCATGGTCCTGTCGCCCGCCGAGGTCTATCTCGAGGGGTTGCTGGATCTGGCGGCCAAGCGAGGGTTGAAAACCGTGGCGGTGACCCACGAGGACACGCTCTTCCCCAAAGCGACGGCCGACGGCACGGTCGAGCTCGCGAAGCGCAAGGGACTCCAAGTGGTCCTGGTCCAGGCGTATGCGAAGGGAACGAGTGGTTTCGCCGCCCTCGCAGCCAAGCTCCGCGAGGTGAACCCGGATGTCGTGGCGGCGGCAACGTACTTCGACGACGCGGTGGCCATCACTCGCCAGCTCAAGGAGGCGAACCTCAATCCCAAAATGTTCGGGGTTACGGTGGGCGGGGACCTGCCGAAATTCCGTGAGACGCTGGCCGCATCCGCCGACTTCGTCTACGGCGCCACGCAGTGGGAACCCGAACTGGTGACGCTTCGGGCCGGAGGCCTAGTCCCGATTGCGCGCCAGTACCCCGGGGCAGGGGACTTCATCGAAGCGTACCGGAAGGAGTTTCCGGGGGCGGATTTCTCGTACCACTCCGCCGCGGGATATGGAGGTTGCGAGGTGCTCCTCGACGCGATAAGGCGCGTCGGCTCGCTCGACGGCGAGAAAGTTCGGGCCGCGATCCTGAAGTCCGACACGAACACGGTCTTCGGCGGTTTTCGCCTTGACGCCGATGGCTTCCAGACCGGGCACAAAATGGTGATGTTCCAGTGGCAGGACGGCAAGAAGGTGATCGTGTGGCCCGACGAGCTCGCGCCCGGCAGGCCGCGCTTTCCGACGCCGCCGTGGAATCAGCGTTAGCCAGAGGGTCAGTCTTGAAACCAAATCGCATTTGCACTTGCTTTGTCGTGGTAATCGCCGGCGCTGTGCTCGGCGCCCCGGCGAAGGTGCAAGCGCAGCAACCAATCCGGATCGGCGTGTCCGTCTCGCAGACCGGCGCGTATGCAGACCTGGGGCAGACGGTTCACCGCGGCCAAGCACTGTGTGTCAAGGACGCGAACCAGCGTGGGGGCGTGCTCGGGCGGCGTCTGGAACTGTTCGCCGAAGACGACGAGTCCCAGCCCAAGAAGGCCGCCGCAATCTATGACCGGCTCATCAGTCAGACGAAAGTGGACGCGGTCTTCTCGCCCTATTCTTCGCCGATCACCGACGCGGTCGCGGAGTTGGCCGAGAAACACCGGATGCCGCTGGTCGGTTGCTGCGCCGCCGCCAGCTCGCTTTACAAGAAGGGCAGGCGGTTCCTCTTCATGCTGCTGTCGCCGGCCGAGAGCTATCTGGAGGGGCTGGTCGATCTGGCGGCGAAGCGCGGGCTGAAGTCTTTAGCGGTCGTTCACGAAGACACGATCTTCCCCAAGACGATCGCTCAGGGAGCAGTCGATTTCGCGAAGAAGCGCGGCCTCCAGGTCGTCGCGCTCGAGGGGTACCCGGCCAAGACGACGGACTTTTCTGCGATCCTGCGGACGCTGAAGGCGGCCAATCCGGACGTCGTGGCGGCGGCGACCTACGTCGACGACTCGATCGCGATCGCTCGACAGATGAAGGCGCTGGACCTGAATCCGAAGATGTTCGGCGTCACGGTCGGCGGCGATTTGCCGAAGTTCTATCAGACGCTGGGCTCGGCCGCAGAGTTCGTCTACGGCGCGTCACAGTGGGAGCCCGACCTGGTGACGCTGCGAGCAGGCGGGCTGGTTCCGATCGCTCGCCAATATCCCGGCGCGCGGGAGTTCGTCGAGATGTACGTCAAAGAGTATCCAGGTGCGGATCTCTCGTATCAGACGGCGCAAGGCTATAGCGCCTGCCAGGTTCTCCTGGAAGGGATCAAGCGGGCGGGGACTCTCGACGGTGAACGGGTGCGGGATGCAATCGCAAAGATGGACCTGAACAACGCATTCGGCGCGTTCAAGGTCGACGAGATCGGCGTCCAGGTCGCCCACAAAATGGTGATGTTCCAGTGGCAGGACGGCAAGAAGGTGATCGTGTGGCCCGACGAGCTCGCGCCCGGCAGGCCGCGCTTTCCGACGCCGCCCTGGGGTCAGCGCTGAGCTGACCGGCGGATGCCGTCGCGCATGATGCAGACCGTCACGCGCCCGGCTTGGGTGGTCTTCGTGACGGCGGCGTTGAGCCTGCTGGCGAATCCAATCGACGCTCAACAGGCGAGTCGCTCGTACCGGATTGGAGTCCTGAACGACGCCTGGGCAGCCAACCATCCGGCGGTAGAGGGCCTCAAGTCGGGCTTGCGCGAACTGGGCTTCGAGGAAGGCCGCGACGTCGCCTTCGACATCCGGTTCACCAAGGGCGACCCCGAGCGGCTGAAGGTCGATGCGCAAGAGCTCGTGACGAGCGGCGTGGACCTGATCTTCACGAGCAACGCCAACGCGACGCAGGCGGCGAAGGCCGCGACCGGAAGCGTCCCCATTGTTTTCACGCTGGTCGGCGATCCGGTGACGGCTGGGCTTGTGCGGTCGGTCGCCAAGCCGGGCGGAAACGTCAGCGGCATCTCGAGCCTCACAACCGAGCTCGCCGCGAAGCGCCTGGAGATCCTGACGGTCCTGGCGCCGACCGTCCGCCGGGTCTGGGCCATCCACCACGGTGACGATCCGCCGTCGATCGCGGCGATCTGGCGTGCCGAGGCCGTGGCCAAGCAGCTGAACGTCGAGTTGCTTTCCCGGCCGGTGTACACGGCCGAGCACCTCGCGGCGACGTTGAAGGAAGTCCGACCCGGCGATGCGCTCCTTCCGCCTGACGTCGGGACGCTCGACATCCCGGCGATCCTCCTGGAAGCGTCGCTCGCTGCGCGAGTCCCGGTGGTCTTTTCGGCATCGCTCTACGTCGAGCACGGCGGGCTCGCGTCGTACGGGGCGGACTTCCGCGCGCAGGGCGTCCAGGCGGCGCGGCTCGTCGCGAAGATCCTGCGCGGTGCGCGGCCGGCAGACCTGCCGGTCGAAGGCGCCGACAAGATCGATCTCGCCGTCAACGCCAAGACCGCCCGGCTCCTCGGGCTTACGGTGCCGCGGAAGGTGCTCTTCCGCGCGGACGTCGTGCTTCGATGACGGCCGCACCGAACCGGGGACGGCTGGTCCGCAAGTACGTTCTCGTCCTGGTCGTTCTGGTCGGCGGCGTGTTGACGGTGGCGAGCCTCGTCGACCTGTACTTCTCCTACCAGGAGGCGAAACGGGAGCTGGTGCGGCTCGAGCGCGAGAAGGCGCTGGGCGCGGCCGATCGCATCGAGCGATTCGTGCTCGACATCGAGCGGCAGATCCGGGCGACCACTCATGCGGTCTCCGATGCACCCGCGGCAGCACCGGTAGCCGAGGGGGCGCCGGTCCTGTCGCTGCTCGAACAGCGGGAGCTCGACTTCCTCCGCCTGCTCCGGAACGTGCCGGCGATCGCGGACCTGAAACACGTGGACGCCCGTGGCAAGGAGGAGCTCCGGGTGTCCCGCTTCGAGCTCGATGCCGCCGGCAGCGGGTCCGACGCCTCCCAGGCCCCGGCGGTTGTCGAGGCGCGAGCGAAGCGGACCTACTTCGGCCCGGTTTACTTCCGCAACGACTCCGAGCCCTATATGACAATCGCGGTGGCCTCGGGCGAGCGCGCGGCGGAGGTGACCTCCGCAGACGTCAACCTGAAAGCGATCTGGGATGTCGTGTCCCGGATCACGATCGGGCGGCGCGGCTACGCGTACGTGGTGGACCGGGCCGGGCACCTCATCGCCCACCCCGACGTGAGCGTGGTCCTGCAAAAGCGGGATCTCGCCGACCTGGCGCAGGTCAAGACGGCGCGGGCCGAGCGCCGGTCCTCCGGCGACGAGACGGTTGTCCTGGCCGCGACCGGGCTCGACGGAACGGAGGTGCTGACCTCCCACGCCGCGATTCCGTCGCTCGACTGGATCGTGTTCGTCGAGCAGCCGCTCGCCGAGGCGCTCGCCCCGGTGCAGGCCACGATCGTCCGGAGCGTCCTCATTCTCGCGTTGGGCCTCATTGCCTCGGTCATCGCGAGCATTCTGCTCGCCCGGCACATGGTTGCTCCGATCCGTACCCTGCAGGCGGGCGCCGCCCGCATCGGCGCCGGCGAGCTGGGTCACCGGATCGTGCTCGGGACGAACGACGAGCTCGAGGCGCTCGGCGACGAGTTCAACCGCGCGGCGGGAAAGCTCGAGGAGTCCTATACCCGCCTCGAGGAGAAAGTCGAGGCGCGCACGCGCGAGCTCGCGCAGTCCATCGAGGAGCTCCAGGCCCTCGGCGAGGTGAGCCAGGCGGTGAGCTCGACGCTCGATCTGCAGACGGTGCTCGTCACCATCGTGAACCACGCGAGGCGGCTCTCGAAAGCGGATGCGGGCACGATCTATACGGTTGACGAATCGACCGGAAGGTACGAGCCGCGCGCCAACTGCGGCCTCGGGGAGGAGCTTGTTGCCTCGCTGCACGACGCCCGGATCGGAGCGGCGGACACGGTGGTGGGGCAGGCCGCCGCGAGCCGCCACGCAGTGCAGGTCGCGGATGTCGAGGCGGCGCCCATGGCCATCAATGTGAAGACTCTGCTGCGCGGCGCGGGCTTCCGCGCGCTGCTCGCGGTCCCGCTGCTGCACGGCGAGAAGGCGGTCGGCGCGCTCGTGGTGCGGCGGTTCGCCGCCGGCGAATTTTCCCCTTCGGTGGTGAAGCTCCTCGAGACCTTCGCTTCGCAGTCGGTGGTGGCCATCCGCAACGCCCGGCTGTTCCAGGAGATCCAGGACAAGGGCCGCGAGCTCGAAGTCGCGAGCCAGCACAAATCGCAGTTCCTCGCCAACATGAGTCACGAGCTGCGCACTCCGCTCAACGCCATCATCGGGGTGAGCGAGATGCTGCTGGAGGACGCGCGCGACCTCGGGAGTTCCGACCAGGTCGAGCCGCTGGAGCGGGTCCTGCGCGCGGGCCGGCACCTGCTCACGCTGATCAACGAGGTGCTCGATCTCTCGAAGATCGAAGCGGGCAAGATGGAGCTCGAGCTCGAGACGTTCCAGATTGCGCCGCTCGTCCAGGACGTGGCTACGACCGTCAGGCCGATGGCGGACAAGAACGAAAGCCGGCTCGAGGTCCAGTGCGCCGGCGCACTCGGCACCATGCACGCCGATCAGACCCGCATCCGCCAGGCGCTGCTCAACCTCGCGAGCAACGCCGTCAAGTTCACCGAGCGCGGCGTGGTCACAATCGCCGCTGCGCGCGAGGTCGAGGGCGGCCGCGAGGAGATCGTGTTCCGCGTCACCGATACCGGCATCGGGATGACGCCGGAGCAGACCGCGAAGTTGTTCCAGGACTTCACCCAGGCCGACAGCTCGACCACGCGCAAGTACGGCGGCACCGGTCTCGGGCTCGCCATCAGCCGGCGGTTCTGCCGCATGATGGGCGGAGACATCACCGTCGAAAGCGCGCCCGGCCGCGGCTCGACGTTCACCGTTCGCCTCCCGGCAATCGTGACGGATGCGGGCGCTCCTGGAGGCGCGGGCGCGGCAGCGCCCACCGCCGCGCTGTCAGTGTCCCGCGGCCTGCGCAGCGAGGCGCCGCACGTCCTGGTGATCGATGACGACCCAACGGTTCGCGAGCTGATGGAGCGGTACCTGACGAAGGAAGGCTTCGCCGTTCTGACCGCGGCCGGTGGCCTCGAGGGGCTCGCTCAGGCGCGCGAGGCTCACCCGGCGGCGATCACGCTCGATGTCATGATGCCGGATCTCGATGGCTGGACGGTGCTCGCGGCCCTCAAGGGCGACCCGGCGCTCGCCGACATTCCCGTCGTCCTCGTGACCATCGTGGACGATCGGCAACGCGGCTACGCGCTTGGGGCCACCGAGTATCTGGTGAAACCCGTCGATCGCCGGCGGCTCGCGGAGAGCTTGCGCTCGCTCTGTGGCACCGAGGTGGGCCGCGTCCTTCTGGTCGAGGACGACGAGGCCACGCGCGCGACGATCCGCCAGGCGCTCGAGCGGGAAGGCTGGGAAGTGGCGGAGGCCGACAACGGCCGGGTGGCGCTCGAGCGCCTCGCGTCCGGTTTGCCGGACGCGATCGTGCTCGATCTCATGATGCCGGAGATGGACGGGTTCGAGTTCGTCGCGGAGCTGCGCAGCCGCCGCGATTGGCGCCAGCTCCCGGTACTCGTGGTGACCGCCATGGACCTCTCCGATGAAGATCATCGGCGCCTGAATGGCGAAGTCGAACGTGTGATCCGCAAGAGCGGGCAGCCGCGCGACGCATTGCTGAACGAGCTGAGCCTGGCGCTCGCCGCCTGTGTCGAGCGCCGCCCGGCGGCGGCCGCTGCCGGAGTTACTGATTGAAGGTCTGATGGGTCACGCGCCGCGAGGTCGCGTGTTTTTCGAGAGCCTCCGTCATCCGCGGAGGGCCACCGGAAAGGAGAGGCCGCAATGCTCAAGATTCTCTGCGTCGAGGACAACGATGACAACCTGTTCGTGCTGCACCGACGTCTGAGCCGCGCCGGATTCGAGGTCAAGGTCGCGACGAACGGCAAGGACGGCGTCGAATGGGCGAAGACGCTGCTGCCCGACATCATCGTGATGGATCTGGATCTGCCGAAGCTCGGCGGCACGGAGGCGACGCAGCGCCTGAAGAGCCAGCCGGAGACGAAACACATCCCGATCATCGTCCTGACCTCCCACTACGACGCGAAACACCGCGACAAGGCGCTCGCCGCTGGATGTGACGCATACGAAACAAAGCCGCCTGATTTCGAGCGGCTGGTGGAGAAGATCCGGTCGCTCGTCAGTCAAGGCGCCAAGCCGTGAACGCACGAGCTGCAAAGATTCATGCCGCCTGGGTCGAGCGTCACACGACGGGTATATACGCCGGAATTGCAGAATGAAGATCCTGTACGTCGAAGACAACGACGACAACATCTATGTGGTCAAGAACCGCCTGGGGCGGGCGGGTTTCACGATTCTGGTCGCGAGAGACGGCGAGCAGGGGGTTGCCATGGCGAGCGCCGAGCAACCGGATCTCATCCTGATGGACCTGAGAATGCCGGTCGTCGACGGCTGGGAGGCGACGAGGCGGATCAAGGCGGAGGCCGCAACTCGGCACATCCCGATCCTCGCCCTGTCTGCGCATGCGATGACGGGGGACCGGGCGAAAGCGCTCGCCGCCGGTTGCGACGACTACGATACGAAGCCGATCGATTTCGCGCGGTTGCGCGCCAAGATCGACGCACTCCTTGGCAAGCGGGCGAGCGATGGCCACGGCGGCTGACCCCGCGCTCCTCGTCGTCGACGACAACGAGGACAACCGCTACACGCTTATCCAGCGCCTGAAGCGTCAGGGCTACACGAATGTCATGTCGGCGGTCAACGGTCGCGAGGCGCTCGAGCTGCTCCGCGCGCGACCGTTCGACCTCGTTCTGCTCGACGTCACGATGCCCGAGATGAACGGCTACGAAGTGCTGGAGCACCTCAAGGCCGACGCGCGCTTGCGACACCTCCCGGTGATCATGATCTCGGCCGTCGACCAGGTCGAGAGCGTCGTCCGCTGCATCGAGCTCGGTGCGGAGGACTATCTGCCGAAGCCGTTCAACCCTACGCTGCTCAAGGCGCGGGTCGGCGCGAGCCTGGAGAAGAAGCGGCTGCGCGATCAGCTCGACGCGCACGTCGCCCGGATCGAGGCTGAGCTCGAGTCGGCGCGCAGGATCCAGCTCAGCATGGTGCCCAGCACGTTTCCGGCGGCGACGGCAGAGACGCCGGTGGGCATCTTCGCGTCGCTCTACCCGGCGCGGGAGGTCGGTGGAGATCTCTACGATTTCTTCTACATCGACCCCGGGACGCTCTGCGTCGTCGTTGCCGACGTGTCGGACAAGGGCGCCGGGGCGGCGCTATTCATGGTGCGTACGATGACGCTGATCCGGACGCTCGCTAACCTGATGCGCGGCGCGAACGGCGCAATCCCGGCGCCCCACGAGGTCGTTGCCCGCATGAACGAGGAGCTCTGCGAGGACAACCCGCACTGCATGTTCGCGACAGTGGTCCTCGCCACGCTGGAACTCGGCAGTCGGCAGCTCAGCTTCTGCAACGCCGGGCATCCGCCGCCTTACGTCGTCGGGCTGGCGGGGGTGACGATGCTCGAGGCTCCGCGTGCGATACCGATCGGTATCCGGCCGAGCTTCAGCTATGTCACCAGCACGCGGCGGCTCGAGGTCGGAGACAGCCTGTTCCTGTTCACCGACGGCGTCACTGAAGCGCTGGACGCGAATGGGGAGTTTTTCTCCGAGTCGCGGCTGGAGGACGTGCTTCGGTCCGTGGCCGAGGGCAGCACCCAGAGCGTCGTAACTACCGTGGTCGACGCGGTCCGGCGGTTCGCGGGGAGCGCCCCGCAGTCCGACGACATCGCCGCGCTCGCGGTCCGCCTCGTGGGGTGAGCCGGGGATGCGCCCCGCCGAGCACACGATGCGCGCCGGTGGGACCGCGCGATGACCGCCGTGTCCACCATAATCCGGGGGCGCGACGAAGGCGCCCTCACCAAGGTTCAGGGGCTGCTCGACGGACTGGCCAGTGCGCACCGGCTGCCCTCTGCAGTCGTCGCGGACATGCAGGTGGCCCTGGACGAAGTATTGAGTAATATCCTCAAGAGCGGATTTGTTGACGGCCTGCCGCATCGCATCGAGGTTACGCTCTCGGTCGATCGGCAGGTGCTGACGGCGAAGATCGAGGACGACTGCGCGCCGTTCGACCCGCTCGGCGTGGCCGCGCCGGACCTGCGTCCGTCATTGAAGGATCGGCGCGTCGGGGGGCTCGGCATACACTTCGTCAGGAATCTCATGAGCGAGGTTTCCTATGCGCGGGTGGGCGCGCGAAACCGGCTCGTGCTCAGAAGAACGCTTACCGACATGGGGGAGGCTGGATCAGATGGATCTGCATGAGGAGCAAGTGGACGAGGTCACGGCGCTGTCGGTGAAGGGGCGCATTGACAGCACCACGGCGCCCGCGTTTGGGCAGCGGCTTGAGTCGGTCGTTACGGCCCCCGCCGGTCGGCTCGTGGTGGACTTCCGCGACCTCGAGTACATCAGCAGCGCGGGGTTCCGCGTGCTCCTGGTCGCGGCGAAGCGCGCGGAGGAGTGCGGCAGCCGCCTCGTCCTGTGCGGCCTCTCGGGGAAGGTCCGCCAGCTCTTCGACCTCGGCGGGTTCCTGGACCTGTTCACCATCGCGGCGTCCCGAGACGACGCGATGACAGCCGCAAGATAGGTCGGGATCGCGGCGGGCGCGCGCGCACCAGGCAAAGAACGACGAGCGGCCGCGGGGGACGGATCGGAATGGAGCTGCGGGAAGAGCGGCTGGAAGCGGTTACCGCGCTGTTGGTAAAGGGGCGAATCGACCGCGCAACTGCGGCCACGTTTGCGGAGAGGCTGGAGTCGTTCGTGGCCGCCCCCGCGAGCCGCCTCGTCGTCGATTTCGGCGAGCTCGAGTACATCAGCAGCGCGGGGTTCCGCGCGCTGCTCGTCGCGGCCAAGCGGGCCGAGGGCGTCGGCGGCCGGCTCATCCTGTGCAGCCTCTCGGACAAGGTCCAGCAACTCTTCGACCTCGGCGGCTTCCTCGAGCTCTTCTCGATCGCGTCGTCGCGCGAGGAAGCCATTGATGCCGCCCGGTAGGCGACGCGGCGAGGCGGCCGAGCGCAAGCCGCTCAACATTCTTTACGGGGCCGGCGAGAGCCCGCCGTCCGCCGTCACCGCGCTGAGCGGCCTCCAGCATGTCGGGCTCATGTCGATCAATCTGATCTACCCGGCGCTGATCGTGCGCGAAGCGGGTGGTTCGCCCGAGACGGTGACCCAGATTGTAAGCCTCGCGATGCTGGTGCTCGCGCTCGGAGCGGTCCTGCAGGCGCTCTCGCGCGGACCGGTGGGTTCGGGCTACCTGTGTCCGCCGGTACCGACCGCGGCGTACCTCCTGCCTTCCCTGCTCGCCGCACGTGAGGGCGGTCTGGCGCTGGTGTTCGGCATGACGCTCGCCGCGGGCGTCTTCGAGATCGTGCTGGCGCGCGGGCTCCGCTACCTCCGCCCCTGGTTTCCGCCCGAGATCGCCGGGCTCGTGATCCTCATGATCGGCATCACGACCGGAGCGGTCGGCGTCCGCATGCTGCTCGGGATCGGCGTCGACGCGCCGATCGACGCCACACACGCCGCGATCGCGCTCGTGACGCTCGCCACGATGATCGCGCTCAACGTTTGGACGCATGGTGCGCTGCGCCTCTTCTGCGTCCTCATCGGGATGAGCGTCGGGTATGCCGCGACGGCCTCGTTCGCCGAGTTCACGACCGCGGGCCTCGCGGCGCTCGAAGCGGCACCGCTCTTGGCCCTGCCTCGCCTGGAGCACCCGGGCTGGGCCTTCAGCCCGGCACTCATCGTTCCCTTCGCAGTCGCCGCAATCGCCTCGACGCTCAAGGTTGTCGGGAACGTGACCACCTGCCAGAAGCTGAACGACGCGGATTGGAAGCGAGCCAGCATGCGCACGATCAGCGGTGGCGTCGTCGCCGACGGGCTGGCCACCGCGGCGGCGGGAGTCGTGGGCGCGACCGGCGTGAACACCTCCACCATGAACGTCGGCCTCGCGAACGCGACCGGGGTGCTCAGCCGGCGCGTCGCGTACGCGGTAGCAGTCGTCCTGGTGGTGCTCGCATTCCTGCCGAAGCTTGGGGTTGCGCTCTATCTCATGCCGCCGGCAGTGGCCGGCGCGGCGTTGCTCTTCGCGGCCTCCTTCATCGTCGTGAATGGATTCGAGGTCATGACCTCGCGCCTCATCGATTCGCGCAAGACGTTCGTGATCGGACTTTCGTTCGTGGGCGCGGTCGCGATCGACTTCTACCCGGCGGCGTTCCGGGCGCTTCCCGCGTGGACGCAGTCCGTCGTCGGCAGCTCGCTCGTGCTCGGCACGCTCTCCGCGCTCTTCCTGAACCTGCTCTTCCGGCTCGGCGTCCGCAGGACGCGCGCGATGATCGTCGACCCTGAAAAGTTGGACCCGGTCGCGATAGAAACCATGATGGAGAGTCAGGGCGCGGTATGGGGCGCGCGGCGCGACGTGATCGACAGGGCGAGCTTCAACCTGCAGCAATCGATCGAGACAATCGTCGAGGGCTGCGCGCCCCAAAGTCCGCTGACCATCGAAGCGTCATTCGACGAATTCAACCTCGACGTGCGCGTGTCGTATGACGGTCCGCCGCTCGAACTGCCCGAGAAGCGTCCGACGAACGAGGAGATCATGGCGTCCGAGGAAGGCGAGCGGAAGCTGGCCGGGTTCATGCTCAGACGGCTCGCGGATCGGGTCGCGGTCACGCACAAGAGCGGCCGCTCGACGATTCTCTTCCACTTCGACCACTGAGGCCTGCGCGCCGCGCTACTCGGCCGCGGCGAACGGGTCGCGAATCCGCACCGAGCCGAGCAGGCGGCCGTGCTCGAAATCCTCGGAGAGGATCTCCTCCAGCCCGTAGTGCTCGGCGTAGGCCCAGAGATGGGCATCGAACCACGAGAGCTGGTACGCGGCCGCGCCGCGCAACGCCGTGCGCAGCACGCCCTCGTTCGGGTAGAGGACGGTGAACTGGGCGAGGAACTCCTCGGCCTCGCGCAATGCGTCGGGCCGCTCGAGCAGCGGCGCGCCATCTGCGCCGCGCACTCTGGTGGTGACCGCGACGAACTCGATTACCGCCTGGTGCGGAACGCGCAGCGAGTCCTCCTCGATGCCGCGCCGGAGCAGCTCGGTCGCCCGCTGCTGCTTCTCGGGGAACCGCGGATCGAAGCGATAGACGAGGACGTTCGTGTCAACGAGCGCGGGCATCGCGATCGTAGAGGCCGTCCCGGGTCCAGCCGCGCGCGGCTTCCCGGCCGAGGTCCCGGCGTGCCTGGCGTTCGGCCTGACGGCGCGTGGCGGCGTCGAACAGGCGCAGGCGCTCGCGGCTGTCGAGCGCGTAGCGGGCCCGCGGCTCCGCCAGCCGGACTCGGAGCGCCTCGCCGGCGGGTTCCCAGACGAGGTCGTCGCCGGGCCCAATCCCGTACTGGTCGGCCAATGCCTTGGGCACCGAGACCTGGAACTTCGACGTGACTTTGCTCATGGACTGCCAGCCCGCGCGCGCCTTGTCAGGAGTAATACCATAACAAAGAGCATTGCAAGGCGCAAGGCGACCTGCCCGCTCCGGCGGGGCTACCGCGCCAGGCGCGCGAGCCGAATCGCCCGATCCGCGTTCACCGACCCCTTCGGCGCGCGGCCCTTCAGGATCTCCGCGACCTGCGCAACCGTCTCGAGCGACTGGTGCTCGATCGCCGGCTGCGTGAGGCCGGCCGAGTGGGGCGTGGCGATGACTTTCGGATGGCGCGCCAGCTCGGGGCTCGGCATCTGGTCGGGCGCGCGGCCGACGTCCATCGCGCAGCCGGCGAGGTGGCCCGAATCGAGTGCCGCGCGCAGCGCGGCCTCGTCGACGAGGTTGCCGCGCGAGGGGTTGAGGAAGTAGGCGCCGCGCTTCATCTGCGCGAACGCGGCCGCGTTCATGAGGTTTTCGGTCGCCTCGTTGGCGACCACCAGGCACACGACGAAATCCGACTCGGCGAGCACCTGCGGCAGGTCGCGTTGCTCGATCGCGCGGTTCTCGACCTTCGTGAAGGGGTCATAGACGAGCACGCGCATGTTCAGCGCGAGCGCAAGGTCCGCGAGCCGCCGGCCGATCTGGCCGTAGCCGAGGATCCCGACCGTCGAGCCCTCGAGCTGGCGTCCCATCGGCGCCTTCGGTACCTGGCCTGCGCGATAGACCATTGTCGATGCCGTCAGGTTGCGTCCGAGGTCGACCATCGCGCCGATCGTCCACTCGCTGACCGAAGCGATGAAACCCGCGCTCGCCTGCGTGACGAGAATGCCTTCGGCGCTCGCGGCCGCGACGTCGACGTTGCGGATGTCGATCGCACAGCGCGAGAACGCGACGAGATCCGGGCTCGACCGGAAGAGCTCCGCCGTGCCCGGCGTCTGGCGGTACGAGACGATGACCTCGCAGCCGCGCGCGGCCGCGATGAGCTCCGCCGTCGAGAGCTCGCGTCCGGCGGTGTTGAGGCGCAGCTCGCCGAGCGCCTTCAGCCCGGCGACCGCCCGGTCGCCATAGTAGTTCGCGAGCGCCTCGGGCGGGTGGGTGAGAAAGATCGTCGCCATGGGATTCGAGCTCCGGAAAAAGAAACCCCCGCCGCGGCGGGGGCCCAATGTGGATCGCGGCTGCGCCGAAGTCAGCCGATCGCAGCGGCGACGGCTCTCTTCGCCATCACCGTGATGAGGTGCGCGCGGTACTCGGCCGACGCGTGGATGTCGGAGTTGAGCCCGCTCGCCTTCACCGCGATGTTCGCGACCGACTCGGGCGCGAACTTGCCGGCCAGCGCCTTCTCCATCTCCGGCACCCGGAACACGCCCGGACCGGCGCCGGTCACGGCGACGCGAGGACCGCCCGCCGTCTCCGCGACGAAGACCCCGACCATCGCGTACCGCGAGGCCGGGTTCTTGAACTTCATGTAGGCCGCGCGCTTCGGCACCGGGAACGACACCGCGGTGATGATCTCGCCCGCCTGCAGCGCGGTTTCGAACATGCCCTTGAAGAAGTCGTCGGCCGCGATCTTGCGCTTGTTGGTGATGACGGTCGCACCGAGCCCAAGCACGGCCGCGGGATAGTCCGCGGCCGGGTCGTTGTGCGCGACCGAGCCGCCGATCGTGCCCATGTTGCGCACCATGCGATCGCCGATCATGCCCGGCGAGCGCGGCGAGCGCGGGGATCGCCTTCTTCACGTCCGCCGAGGAGGCGACTTCGGCGTGACGCGTCATCGCGCCGATCGTCACGTTGCCGCCGTCCACCTTGATGCCGCGGAGCTCCGCGACATCGCCGAGATCGACGAGCTGCGCGGGCTGCGCAAGCCGCAGCTTCATCGCCGCGATGAGCGACTGGCCGCCGGCGAGCAGCTTGGCGTCCGCGTTCTTGCCGAGCGCCGCTGCGGCGTCGGCGACGGATTTGGTCTTCTGGTAGTTGAACGAGTACATCGTCGTGTCTCCTTACGCCGCTTTTTTCGTTTTGAGCGCGGACCAGACGTTCTGCGGGCTGGCCGGCATGGGCATGTCCTTGACGCCGAGCGCGTCGGTGATCGCGTTCATGAGCGCCGCCGGCGCGCCGATCGCGCCCGCCTCGCCGCAGCCCTTCACGCCGAGCGGGTTGTGCGTGCAGGGCGTCTCCTTCGTTCCGACGACGAACGACGGCACGTCGTCGGCGCGCGGCAAGGCGTAGTCCGACATCGTGCCGGTCAGCAGCTGCCCGGTCTGCTTATCGTACTTGCAGCCCTCGGTCAGCGCCTGGCCGATGCCCTGCGCGAGCCCGCCGTGCACCTGGCCCTCGACGATCATCGGGTTGATGATCTTGCCGAAGTCGTCCACCGCCACCCACTTCTCGATCTTCACCTGGCCGGTCTCGGGGTCGACCTCGACCTCGCAGATGTAGCTCCCCGCGGGGAAGGTGAAGTTGGTCGGGTCGTAGAACGCGTTCTCGTTGAGCCCCGGCTCGAGCTTGTCGTGCGGATAGTTGTGCGGCACGTAGGCGGTGAGGGCGATCTCGGCGAACGCCTTCTTCTTGTCGGTGCCGGCGACCTGGAAGAAGCCCTCCTTGAACTCGATGTCGCTCTCGGCGGCCTCGAGCAGGTGCGCGGCGATCTTCTTGCCCTTGTTCACCACCTTGTCCATCGCCTTGACGATTGCGGTGCCGCCGACCGCGATCGAGCGCGAGCCGTAGGTGCCCATGCCGAAGAGGATCTTCGACGTGTCGCCGTGGACGATGTCGACGTCCTCGATCGGGATGCCGAAGCGCGAGGCGACGACCTGCGCGAACGTGGTCTCGTGGCCCTGGCCGTGGCTGTGCGAGCCGGTGAACACCGTCACCTTGCCGGTCGGATGCACGCGCACTTCGCCGGCTTCGAACAGGCCGGCGCGTGCGCCGAGCGAGCCCGCGACGGAGGACGGCGCGATGCCGCACGCCTCGATGTAGCAGGCGTAGCCTCTGCCGCGCAGCCTGCCCTTCGCCTCGGAGGCCTTCTTGCGCGCCGCATAGCCTTCGACGTCGGCGAGCTTCTGCGCCTCGGTCAGCGTCGCGTTGTAGTCGCCCGTGTCGTAGAGCAGCGCAACCGGCGTCTGGTACGGGAACTGCGTGATGAAGTTCTTCCGGCGCAGCTCGGCCGGGTCCATCTTCAGCTCGCGCGCCGCCGTCTCGACGATGCGCTCGATGACGTAGGTCGCCTCGGGGCGGCCGGCGCCGCGATAGGCGTCCACCGGCGCGGTGTTCGTGAACACCGCCGTCACCTCGGCGTAGATCGCCGGCGTCGCGTACTGGCCGGCGAGCAGCGTCGCGTACAGGATCGTCGGGATGCACGAGGCGAACGTGGACAGGTAGGCGCCCATGTTCGCCGTGGTGTGCACGCGCAGCGCGAGGAACTTGCCGTTCTTGTCGAGCGCGAGCTCCGCCTTGGTGACATGGTCGCGGCCGTGCGCGTCGGACTGGAACGACTCCGAGCGCTCGGCGGTCCACTTGATCGCCCGGTTGATCTGCTTCGACGCCCAGGTCACCACCACGTCCTCGGCGTAGAGGTAGATCTTGGAGCCGAAGCCGCCGCCGACGTCGGGCGCGACGACGCGCACCTTGTGCTCGGGCAGCCCGAGCACGAACGCGGTCATGAGCAGCCGCTCGACGTGCGGGTTCTGGCTCGCGACGTACAGCGTGTAGCTGTCGTCGGCACGGCTGAAGGACGCGGTCGCCGCGCGCGGCTCGATCGCATTGGGGATGAGCCGGTTGTTGACGAGCTCGAGCGTCGTGACGTGCGCGGCGGAGGCGAACGCCTTGTCGACCGCCGCCTTGTCGCCGAGCCCCCAGACGTAGCAGGTGTTGTCGGGCGCGATGTCGTGCAGCGCGGGCGCGCCTTGCTTCCGCGCGTCGGCGGCATCGACGACCGCGGGCAGCACCTCGTAGTCGACCTCGACGAGCTCCGCGGCGTCCTTCGCCTGCGCGTAGGTCTCGGCGATGATCACGGCGACGTGGTCGCCGACGTAGCGCACCTTGTCGTGCGCGAGCACCGGGTGCGGCGGCTCCTTCATCGGCTGGCCGTTGACGTCGGTGATGAGCCACCCGCAGGGCAGCCCGCCCATCTTGCTGTTGGCGATGTCCGCGCCGGTGAAGATCGCGACCACGCCCGGCGCCTTGAGCGCCTTGTCCGTGCGGAGCGCCTTGATCTTCGCGTGCGCGTGCGGCGAGCGCAGGAAGTAGGCGTAGGTCTGGTTGGCGAACTGGACGTCGTCGGTGTACTGGCCGGCGCCGGTCAGGAACCGGTAGTCCTCGCGGCGTTTGACTGACTGGCCGATGATATTGGTGCTCATGGCCTCCTCTTTGCTCGGCGCTCCTAGGCCTTCGCTGCGACGGCTTTGATGGCCTTGACGATGTTGTGATAGCCGGTACAGCGGCACAGGTTGCCGTCGAGTTCCGCGCGGATCGTCTGCTCGTCGGGCTTCGGGTGCACCTTCAGGAGGTCGATCGCGCTCATGATCATCCCCGGGGTGCAGAAGCCGCACTGCAGGCCGTGGTGCTCGCGGAACGCTTCCTGCATGGGGTGCAGGGTGCCGTCGGCCGCGGCGACGCCTTCGATCGTCGTGAGCTGCGCGCCCTCGGCCTGCATCGCGAGCAGGTTGCAGCTCTTCACCGCGCGGCCGTTCATGTGGATCGTGCACGCGCCGCACTGGGCGGTGTCGCACCCGACGTGAGTGCCGGTGAGACGCAGGTTGTTGCGGATGAACTCGACGAGGAGCGTGCGCTCCTCCACGTCGCCGGTCACGGCCTTGCCGTTCACGGTCATGGACACTCGGACGGTCATTGCAGCCTCCTTCGGTTCCGGTGTGAGTTGATGTTGTCGTCGGGGCTTGTGCCCCGCATGTGCGCAGGGAGATCGATCGTTCTTGCGGCGAAAATCCTCCTCTCAGCTACCGAAACTGCGCTGCGCACGGGATGGGGATGGCGCGCTAGAGGAGCGCGCTCGGTCAGGGCGGGAATGCTAGCCCATGGCCCTGCCCGAGGCAACCGCGCGGCCCTTGCGGAAGGGCGGCGGCGCCCGCAGGTTCCCGGGGCGTGACGCGGTGCGGCGACACGCCTAGAATGTGGGCAACTTGCCTTGGGGATGGGCCTTATGGACAGCGTGGATCTGGAAGTCATCAAAGCCGCGGTGAACTGGACCGAGGCCGGCCACGGCGCGACGATCGGCACGGTGACCCGCACCTGGGGCTCGGCGCCGCGCCCGGTCGGGGCGATGCTGGTGATCCGGGACGACGGGCACGTCATGGGGTCGGTCTCGGGCGGCTGCGTCGAGGACGACCTCATCGCCAAGGTGAAGGCCCATCAGCTCGCCTCGGGCAAGCCCGAAACGGCGACCTACGGGGTGACCGAGGAAGAAGCGCGGCGCTACGGCCTGCCGTGCGGGGGCACCCTGGAGATCGTCCTCGAGCCGGTCGGCAAGGACTCCAAGCTGCGCGAGCTGCTCGAGACGATCGAGCGCCACGAGCTCGTCGCCCGCTTCCTCGACATGGCGACCGGCGCGGTCCGGCTGCAGCCCGGCAAGTGGTCGGATGCGCTCGAGTTCGACGACAAGGTGCTGAAGACCGTCCACGGGCCGCGCTGGCGGCTCCTGATCATCGGCGCCGGCCAGACGAGCCGCTACCTCGCGCAGATGGCGATGGCGCTCGACTACCACGTGACCGTCTGCGATCCGCGCGAGGAGTACGCCGACGAGTGGGACCTCGCCGGCGCCACGCTGGTGCGCGGCTATCCCGATGACACCGTCGTGTCGCTGAACCCGGACCCGCACCTCGCGGTCGTCGCGGTGACGCACGATCCGAAGCTCGACGACGCCGCCCTGCTCGAAGCGCTCAAGGCGCCGTGCTTCTACGTCGGCGCGCTCGGGTCGAAGAAGAACAACGACGCGCGCCGCAAGCGGCTCGCCGGCTTCGACCTCGCCGAGGCGGAGATCGCGAAGCTGCACGGCCCGGTCGGACTCCGGATCGGCGCCAAGACGCCGCCCGAGATCGCGGTGGCGATCCTCGCCGAGATGACCGCGGTGCGCCGCGGCGTGAAAGTCGGCGCGACGCTCGAGCAGCCGGCGAGCGACTTCGCGCCCTCGAGCTGCGCGGTGCCGCAGGGTTGAGCGCGGGGGCCGGTTCCGCGCCGATCGTCGGCATCCTCCTCGCCGGCGGCTCGGCCTCCCGGTTCGGCTCCGACAAGCTGCTCCATCCGCTCGCCGAGGGCACGCCGATCGCCGTCGCGTCCGCGCGCAATCTGATCGCCGCCGTGCCGCGCGTCGTCGCCGTCGTGCGCCCCGGCGCTCCGGACCTCGAACGCGCCCTGCGTGCGGCGGGCGCCGAAGTGACCGTGTGCGACCGCGCTGCCGAGGGCATGGGCGTCACGCTCGCCCACGCGGTTCGGGCGGCCGGCGACGCCGGGGGCTGGGTCGTCGCGCTCGCCGACATGCCGTTCATCCGTCCCGAAACGATCCGGCGCGTCGTTGCGGCGGTGGCCGGCGGCGCGGCGATCGCTGCGCCCGAATTCCGCGGCGAGCGCGGCCATCCCGTGGGATTTGCGCGCCGGTTCCGCAGCGCGCTGGAGCAGCTTGCGGGCGACGCCGGGGCGCGGGACATCGTGAAGTCCGACCCCGCCGCGCTCGCGCGCGTCGCCGTCGACGACCCGGGCGTGGTGCGCGACATCGACACGCCCGCCGATCTCGCGCGCGGCTGACCCCGCCAAGTAAAATTCGCCATGGCCATGCGTTGCGTCGTCGCTCTCTGCCTGACGCTCTGGGCGCTCGCCGTTTCCGCGCAGACCGCGCTGCCGGGCGCCGTCGACGGCCAGCCGCTGCCGACGCTCGCGCCGATGCTCGCGCGGGCGACGCCCGCGGTCGTGAACATCGCCGTGGTGGCGCGCGCGCCGATGGAGGCGAACCCGCTGCTGCGCGATCCGTTCTTCCGGCGCTTCTTCGGCGTGCCCGATCAGCCGCAGAAAGGCGAGCTGTCGGCCGGCTCGGGCGTGATCGTCGACGCGGCGCGCGGCCTGGTGATCACCAACCACCACGTCGTGAAGGACGCGCAGGAGATCGTCGTCGGGACGAAGGATCGCCGCGTGTTCAAGGCGCAGCTCGTCGGCAGCGATCCGGGCACCGACATCGCGCTGCTCCGCATCCCGCCCGAGGGCCTGACGGCGATCCCGTTCGCGGACTCCGACCGGGTGAACGTCGGCGACTTCGTGGTCGCGATCGGCAACCCGTTCGGGATCGGCCAGACGGTGACCTCGGGGATCGTGAGCGCAGTCGGGCGCAGCGGCCTCAGCATGGAAGGCTACGAGGAGTTCATCCAGACCGACGCCTCGATCAACCCGGGGAACTCCGGCGGGGCGCTCGTCAACCTGCGCGGCGAGCTGGTCGGCATCAACTCGGCGATCTTCGGGCCGGGCGCCAACATCGGCATCGGCTTCGCCGTGCCGGTGAACATGGCGCGCGCGGTGATGGACCAGATCCTGCGCTTCGGCGAGGTGCGGCGCGGGCGCCTCGGGGTGACGACCCAGGACGTGACGCCGGCGGTGGCGAAGCAGCTCGGGCTCACGGTCACGGAAGGTGCGGTCGTGCAGAAGGTCGAACCCGGATCGACCGCCGAGCAGGCGGGACTGCAGCCGCGCGACGTGGTGACCGCGACCAACGGGCGTCCGATCCGCAGCTCGGGCGAGCTGCGCAACCGCATCGGGCTCACGCCGGTCGGCGAGGAAGTGGAGATGACCGTGCTCCGGGACGGGCGGCCGGTGCGCATCCGTGCCCGCGTCGGGGAGCCGTTCCGGGCGACCGCGATGGCGGGCGAAGCGGTGCCGCAGCTCACCGGCGCGCGGGTCGCCGACCTCGCACCGGGAATGCCGCTGTACGGGGAGGTCGAGGCGGTCGTGGTCGCCTCGGTCGAGTCGTCGAGCAGCGCGTTCCGGAACGGTCTGCGCGCCGGCGACCTGATCTACGGCGTGAACCGCGTGCGCGTGCGCAACGTCAAGCAGCTCTTCGAGGCGCTGCGCACCGCCGAGCAGCCGCTGCGAATCCTGCTGGTGCGCGGCGAGAACCGCATCACCCTCATCATCCGCTGAGTTGTCCGCTGCGTCATCCGCCGAGGCGCGCCGCCGGTTGCCACCAGGCCTCGAGCGCGCCCGCGGTCGCCGCTTCCACGACGAACCGTGCGTCGCGCGCCGCTTCGACGACGGTCGGCCCGTCCCGGTCGATGCGGAAGCTTGCGCCGGCGTCCACGAAGTGATCCTTGCGGTCGCGCTCCTGGGTGATCCACAGTCGGCCGGCGAGGACGCGGACCAGCGCGCCGCGCGCGTCGTCGAGGGTGAGCGCGCTCCCGCGCGCGAGGGCGAGCAGGGCGGTGGTGGCCTTGATGTTCATCGTCTGGCTCCCGATAATGCGTCCGAGTCATGCGTTGGCGGCGGAAATCCCGCCGCTGCGTGACCGCAGTCTCCGCCGCGCACCGTGCGGCGGCAAACGAGTTGTCGGCATCCGATGCATGACGAACGGGAATCCACGTGGCCACCCGCGACCTGCCATCGCTCGACCTCCTGAAGGGCTTCGAGGCCGCCGCGCGGCACCTGTCCTTCACCAAGGCGGGGGAAGAGCTCTTCCTCACCCAGTCGGCGATCAGCCGGCAGGTGCAGGCGCTCGAGGCGCAGCTCGGCGTGCGGCTTTTCCAGCGCCGCATCCGCGCGCTCCTTCTCACCGACGAAGGCCAGCGCTACTTCAAGGCCGTGCGCGCCGCGCTCGACGACTTGCGCGCGGCGACCGCGTCGGTGCGCGCGGGGCCGGGCGGGGCGACCCTCACCGTCGCCACCACCGTCACGTTCGCCTCGCTCTGGCTCGTGCCGCGCCTCACCCAGTTCCAGGCGGCGCACCCGGGCATCCAGGTGCGGCTCGTCGCCGAGAATCGCATCCAGGACCTCGAGCGCGACCGCATCGACGTGGCCGTTCGCTATTGCCCGCCGGCGGTCGCCGGGCCGGGCGCCATTCGGCTGTTCGGCGTGCGCGTGCTGCCGGTCGCGAGTCCGGCGGTCGTCCGCGCCGCGCGGCTCAAGCAGCCGGAGGATCTCGCGCGCTGCGTCCTGCTCGAGTACGACGACGCCGAGCGCACGCCGTGGCTGACCTGGCGGGTGTGGTTCGAGACGATGCGCGTGCCCATGCCGACGCCCGCGGGCATGGTGCGGTTCAGCCAGCCCGACCAGGTGATTCAGGCGGCGGTCGCGGGACAGGGGGTCGCGCTCGGGAGCGTGCCCCTGGCGGACGATCTGATCCGTTCGGGCCGGCTCGTCGCGCCGTTCGGCCGCCGCACCACGGCGCCCGGACAGGCCCGCGCCTACTACGCGATCATGGCGCCGCGCGCGGCCGATCGACCGGCCGCGCAGGCGTTCGTCGACTGGCTGCGGGCGGCGGCGTCCGATCCGCCCACGGGCGCGCGCGGCGCGCGATCCGGTCTCCCCAGGAAGGCACCACGAACGAAATGACAAACCGGCCGCCGATCCGCTACCGCATCCAGCCGCGTCACCCGGAGGCGCACCGCTTCGAGGTCGCGTGCACCGTCGCCGACCCCGACCCTTCGGGCCAGCGCTTCGCGCTGCCCGCCTGGATCCCCGGCAGCTACATGATCCGGGAGTTCGCGCAAGCACGTCGTCGCCATCCATGCCGAGTGCCGCGGCGTGCCGGTGAAGCTCGCGAAGACCGACAAGCACACGTGGCGCGCCGCGCCCTGCGGCGGCCCGCTCACGGTGACCGCAGAGGTGTACGCGTGGGACCTCTCGGTGCGCGGCGCGCACCTCGACACGACGCACGGCTTCTTCAACGGCACGGCGGTGTTCCTGCAGGTGGCCGGGAAGGAGGAGCGGCCGTGCGAGGTGGAGATCGCGCCGCCGCCCGGCCGGCGCTACGCGCGCCTGGCGCGTGGCGACCTCGCTCGCGCGCGCCGGCGCGCGGCCGTTCGGCTTCGGGGCTTACATCGCCGACGACTACGACGAGCTGATCGATCATCCGGTCGAGATGGGCACGTTCGCGCATGCGACGTTCAGCGCGGGCGGCGTGCCGCACGAGATCGTGATCACCGGGCGGCAGCGGTGCGATCTCGAGCGCCTGGCGCGCGACCTGAAGCACGTGTGCGAGCAGCACATCCGATTCTTTGGCGGACCGCCGCCGATGCATCGCTACGTGTTCCTCGTGACCGCGCTGGGCGAGGGCTACGGCGGGCTGGAGCATCGCGCGTCGACGGCGCTCGTCTGCAGCCGCGACGACCTTCCGCAGCCCGGCGTCAAGGAGGCGACCGAGGGCTACCGCACCTTCCTCGGCCTCGCCAGCCACGAGTACTTCCACACCTGGAACGTCAAGCGCATCAAGCCGCAGGCGTTCACGCCCTACGCGCTCGACCGCGAGAACTACACCGCGCTGCTGTGGGCGTTCGAGGGGATCACGTCGTACTACGACGACCTCGCGCTCGCACGCTGCGGCCTGCTCGCGCCCGAGCAGTACCTGGAGACGCTCGGTCGCTCGATCACGCAACTCCTGCGCACGCCGGGACGGCGCCGGCAGACGGTGGCGGAGTCGAGCTGGGACGCGTGGATCAAGTACTACCGGCAGGACGAGAACGCGCCGAACGCGATCGTGAGCTACTACGGCAAGGGCAGCCTCGTCGCGCTCTGCGCCGATCTGCTCATTCGCAGCCGCACGGGCGGCCGCCGGTCGCTCGACGACGTGATGCGCGCGCTCTGGCGGCGCTACGGCCGGCCGGGCGTGGGCGTGCCCGAGGACGGCGTCGAGCGCCTGGCGGAGGAGGTGACCGGGGTGCGGCTGCGGGCTTTCTTCGACCGCGCGCTGCGCTCGACTGCCGAGCTGCCGCTCGAGCAGCTGCTCGCGACGGTCGGCATCGAGATGACGGTCCGACCGGCCGAATCGGCCACGGACCGCGGCGGACGGGTGGCGACGAAGGGCGCCGCCGCTCTCGCGGCGCGCGTCACCCTTGGCGCGCGCACCGCAAGCGATGGCAATGACCTGAAGCTCACGCACGTGTTCGACGGCGGCCCGGCCCAGGCGGCGGGCCTCGCGGCAGGCGACGTCGTCGTCGCGCTCGACGGGCTGCGCGTCACCTCCAAGTCCCTCGACGCGCTGCTCGCGCCCCGGCGGCCGGGCGATGCGGTGCGCGTGCACGCCTTCCGGCGCGACGAGCTGCACGAGGTCACGGTGCGGCTCGCGGCGCCGCCCGAGGACACGTGCGTCCTGCGCTTCGCGAGGAAGGCCGGCGCGGGAGCGCTGCGGCTGCGGCGTGGCTGGCTGAAGGGTCGCTGACGCGTGACGCGCGCCAGGTCACGTCTGCGTGAGCTTGACGATCGCGACCGAGATGTTGTCGCCGCGACCTTTCGCGCGCACGCGCGCGGCGCTGATCAGCATCTCGGCCGCTTTGCGCGGGGCGAGCGTGGACAGCGCCGTGCCGATCTCCGCGTCGCTGAAGTAGTCCCACAGCCCGTCGGAGCAGAGGAGGAAGGTGTCGTTCGCGGCCAGCGGCGCGGTCGCACCGAAGCTCGGGACGGGGGTCTCGGAGTGCCCGAGCGCCTGGAGGAGCAGGTTGCGGTTCGGGTGCTTGTGCCGGTCCTGCTCGCGCCACTGGCCCTCGTCGATCTGCTGCTGGACGTAGGAGTGGTCCTTCGAGCGGCTCTTGAGCGTCGCGCCGTTGAAGTGGTAGAGCCGGCTGTCGCCGACCCATCCCCAGTCGACGCGGTCCGGCTGCAGGATCATCGCGACGACCGTGCTGTGCGGCTCCTCCTCGGTGAGCACCCGGTTGAGGCGGATCACGGTGTGGGCCTCGAGCGCGATCTGGCGCAGCAGGTCCTGCGGCGACTCGCTCTTGGGCGAGAAATTCTCGAACAGGCTGAGCGCGGTGCCCATGACCTGCTCGGCGGCCTGGGCGCCGCCCTTGTAGCCGCCGGCGCCGTCGGCGACGATCACGAGCGCGGTCCCCTTGAGCTTCTTGCTGGGGATGATCGCGACGCGATCCTGCTGCTCGGTCCGGTCGCCGAGATGCTGGCCGGTGGTCGCGTCGAGTGAGACGGGCATGCGCGGGGATCGAACCTGTCGGGACGATAAACTAAACGAACGGCGCGCGCGCCGCTGCCGCAGCGCGGCGCATGCGGGCACTATTGCCGGTATGCGGGTCCCGGAGACACGGCACACGTGACCACCTTCCTCATCGTCCGGCACGGCGAGACCGACTGGAACGTCGCCGGACGGCTGCAAGGCTGGTGCGACAGTCCGCTCACCGCGACCGGGCGCGCCCAGGCCGCCGCGGTGGCCGCCCGCCTCGCCGGCGAGCCGATCGACGCGCTGGTGGCGAGCGATCTGGGCCGCACCCGGGAGACGGCGGCCCCGATCGCCGCCGGGCTCGGACTGCCGATCGGGCCCGATCCGCGACTTCGCGAGCGCTGCTACGGCATCCTCGAAGGCATGACCTGGTCCGAGATCGAGCACCGGCACAGCGAGGCGTACCGGCGGCTCATCGCGCGCGACCAGGACTACGCGGTGCCGGAGGGCGAGAGCGGCATCGAGTTCCGGAACCGCGTGTTCGACGCCTTCGAGCGCCTCGCCGCGGTCCACGGCGAGGCGCGGGTCGCGGTGGTCACGCACGGCGGCGTCCTCGGCATCGTGTACCGGCGCGCGCATCAGATCGCCCTGGAGATGCCCCGCACGTTCGTGGTGCCGAACGCGGGTCTCAGCATCGTGCGGGTCGAGGGTCGCCGGTGGACCATCGAGGCCTGGGCCGACGTCGCGCACCTGCCCGAGGCGGCGCTGGACGATGAATAGCCGATGCGGTGAAATGGCGGCATGAACGCGCCCGACCAGGAATTGCCCGTCTCCTACGCCGACGTCGCCGCCGCCGCGGCGCGGCTCGCGGGCCATGCCCATCGCACGCCGGTCATGACCTCGCGCACGGTGAACGCGCGCACCGGCGCCGAAGTGTTCTTCAAGTGCGAGAACCTGCAGCGCATGGGCGCGTTCAAGTTCCGCGGCGCCTACAACGCGCTCGCCCAGCTCTCCGACGCGGAGCGGCGGCGCGGCGTGCTCGCGTACTCGTCCGGCAACCATGCCCAGGCAATCGCCCTCGCCGGCACGCTGCTCGGCATTCGCACGACGATCGTCATGCCCGACGATGCGCCGGCGGTGAAGCTCGCGGCGACCCGCGGTTACGGCGGCGAGGTCATCACCTACGACAAGGACGCGACCACCCGCGAGGCGCTTGGCGCGGCGCTCGCCGCCGAGCGCGGGCTCACCGTGATCCCGCCCTACGATCACCCGCACGTCGTCGCCGGGCAGGGCACGACGGCGAAGGAGCTGATCGAGGAAGCCGGGCGGCTCGACTGGCTGTTCGTGTGTTGCGGCGGCGGCGGCCTGCTCTCCGGCTGCGCGATCGCCGCCGCGCATCTCTCGCCCGGATGCAAGGTCGTGGGCGTCGAGCCCGAGGCGGGCGACGACGCGACCCGGTCGTTCCGCACCAGGACGCTGCAGACCGTCCGCAACCCCGACACGATCGCCGACGGCGCGCGCACGCCGTCGCTGGGAAAGGTGACCTTTCCGCTCGTGCTCGCTTACGTCCAGGACATGATGACCGTGAGCGACCGCGAGCTGCTCGACGCGATGCTCTACGTGTGGGAGCGCATGAAGATCGTGGTCGAGCCGACCGGGGCGCTCGCGGCTGCGGGGCTCTTCAAGGGCGCGCACGACGTGCGCGGCAAGCGCGTCGGCGTGGTGATCTCGGGCGGCAACGTCGACCTCAAGGCGATCTGCAAGCTGATTCCTTGAGGAGTTGGCGCGCTCAGCGCCGACGCCACTCCTGCCAGCGCTCGCGCCCGGCGAACACCGGGATCGAGTCCTCCACCGGCGCATCCGCGACGCGGTCGAACGCCGGGGCGAGCAGCGCCTCGATCTCGCCCGTTTTGAGGCCGAACGGCGGGCCGCGGTCGTCGTCGCTCCGGAAGAAGAAGCCGGCCACGCGGCCGCCCGGACGCACGATCTCGGCCACGCGCGCCGCCCAGCGCGCCCAGTGCGGCCGGGGCAGCGCGCAGAGAAAGGCGCGCTCGTAGACGATGTCGAAGGGTGCGCCGAGATCGTCGGCGAAGAAGTCGGCGTGGCGCAGGACGCGCGACCAGTCGCCGAGCAGAGCGCGCGCGCGCTCGAGCGCGAGCGTGCTGAAGTCGATCGCGAGAACGTCGTGGCCGCGTTCGGCGAATGCGCGCGCCTCGTACGCGGCGCCGCAGCCCGGCAGCAGCACGCGGCGCGCGGCCGGCTCGCCGGCGAGGAAGCGCTGCAGGGCCGCGGGCACGCCGCCGGCATCCCACGGCATGAACGCCTCCCGGTAGCGCGCGTCCCAGAACTCGGCGCCGGCCGGGTCGAGACGCGGCCCGCGTCGGAGCTTCGCTGCGGGATCTTCGCTCATGGTTTGACGCTCTCGCTGGGCGGCTCGTGCGGTGCAGCATGATAGACTACGCGCACGTCCAATCTGGAGCGCGCACCCCCATGTTCTCCAGCGAGCCTCTCGCGACATCCGACCCAGAACTGTGGCGCGCGGTGGCGGCCGAAATCGGCCGGCAGGAAGATCACATCGAGCTGATCGCCTCCGAGAACTACGCGAGCCCGGCAGTGCTCGCGGCCCAGGGCTCGGTGCTCACCAACAAGTACGCCGAGGGCTATCCCGGCAAGCGCTACTACGGCGGCTGCGAGTACGTCGACGTCGCCGAGACGCTCGCGATCGAGCGCGCGAAGAAGCTGTTCGGCTGCGACTACGCGAACGTCCAGCCGCACTCGGGCTCGCAGGCGAACCAGGCCGTCTATGCCGCGGTGCTCAAGCCGGGCGACGTCATGCTCGGCATGTCGCTGGCGCACGGCGGCCATCTCACTCACGGCAGCGCCGTCAACTTCTCCGGCAAGGTCTACCAGGGGTTCTTCTACGGCCTGGACGAGCGCGAGGAGATCGACTACGAGCAGGTCGAGCACCTCGCGAAGGGCCACAAGCCGAAGCTGATCATCGCGGGCGCGTCGGCCTACTCGCTGAAGATCGACTGGAAGCAGTTCCGCAGGATCGCCGACAGCGTGGGCGCATACCTCATGGCGGATATCGCGCACTATGCCGGCCTGATCGCCGCGCGCGTCTACCCGAGCCCGGTCGGCATCGCCGACTTCGTCACCACGACCACCCACAAGACCCTGCGCGGGCCGCGCGGCGGCATGCTGCTCGCGGCCCGCGAGCACGAGAAGCTGCTCAACGCCGCGGTCTTCCCGGTGCTGCAGGGCGGGCCGCTCATGCACGCGATCGCGGCCAAGGCGGTCGCGTTCCAGGAGGCGATGTCGCGCGACTTCAAGCGCTACCAGGAGCAGGTCCTGGCGAACGCGCAGGTGATGTCGAAGGTGCTCGCCGAGCGCGGCGCGCGGATCGTCTCCGGCCGCACCGATTCGCATCTCTTTCTGGTCGACCTGAGCGCGAAGGGGGTGACCGGCAAGGCGGTCGAGGACATCCTGGAAAGCGCCCATATCACGCTGAACAAGAACTCGATCCCGAACGACCCGCAGAACCCGACGATCACGAGCGGCATCCGCATCGGCACGCCGGCGATGACCACGCGCGGGTTCAAGGAGTTCGAGGCGGAGCAGGTCGCGACCCTCATCGCGGACGTGCTCGACGCGCCGCACGACGCAGCGGTCGTCGCGCGGGTGCGCGACCAGGCTCGCGCCCTGTGCCGCCGCTTTCCGGTCTACCCGGCCGCCGCGCACATGGGGGCGGCGGCCGAGAAGGCCGCCTAGGCCCGATGAAGTGCCCGTACTGCAAGTCCGACGAGACCGCGGTGATCGACACGCGCGTATCGGAGGACGGCACCAGCATCCGGCGCCGGCGCGAGTGCGAGAGCTGCGACAAGCGCTTCACCACCTACGAGCGCGTGGAGCTGGCGATGCCGGTGGTGGTCAAGGCGAGCGGCTTTCGCATCGCCTATGACCGGGAGAAGATCCGCACCGGCTTCGCGCGCGCGCTGCACAAGCGCCCGGTGCCGACGCAGTACGTCGATGCGGCGATCGACCGCATCGAGCAGCGCATCCTCGCGCGCGGCGAGCGCGAGATCAGCTCGCGCACCGTCGGCGAGATGGTGATGCAGGAGCTGAAGAAGATGGACAGCGTCGCCTACATCCGCTTCGCCTCGGTGTACGAGGACTTCCAGCGCGTCGACGAGTTCCGCGAGAAGGTGCTGGAGCTCAAGCGTCCGGGGCGCAAGGTGCGGCCGCGGGCGCAGGGGAAGTAGCGGCGGGCCGCGGCACCGAGCGCCGCATGTTCAGCCCGGCCGACGAGCATTTCATGGCGCGCGCGCTCGAGCTCGCGGCGCGCGGCCTGTTCACCACGACTCCCAATCCGCGCGTCGGCTGCGTGATCGTCCGCGACGGCGCGATCGTCGGCGAAGGGTTCCACGCGCGCGCCGGCGAGCCCCATGCGGAAACCAACGCGCTGCGGGCGGCGGGCGAGCGCGCCGCCGGAGCGACGGTCTACCTCACGCTCGAGCCCTGCAGTCATCACGGGCGTACGCCGCCTTGCGTCGCGGCGCTGATCGCGGCGAAGGTGAGGCGCGTCGTCGCCGCGATGCAGGACCCGAACCCGAAGGTGGCCGGCGACGGCTTCGCGCGGCTTCGCGCCGCCGGCGTCGAAGTGCACGCCGGCCTGCTGGAGGACGCGGCGCGCGAATTGAACATCGGGTTCGTCGCGCGCATGACGCGCGGCCGTCCCTGGGTGCGCGTCAAGGTCGCGGCCTCGCTCGATGGCAAGACCGCGCTCGCCAACGGCAGGAGTCAGTGGATCACCGGCGCGGAGGCGCGCGCGGACGGGCACCGCTGGCGCGCGCGCGCCTGCGCCATTCTCACCGGCATCGGCACGGTGAAGGACGACGATCCGCAGCTCACGGTGCGGGCGGCCGAGACGCCGCGCCAGCCGCTCAAGGTACTCGTCGACTCGCGGCTCGAAGCGCCGCTCCATGCGCGGCTCTTCGCCGACGGCAACGCGCTCGTTGCGACGGCCGTCGACGACCGCGAGAAGGCCGCGCGCCTGCGCGACCGGGGCGCCGAGGTCGTGGTGCTGCCGAACCCGACCGGCAAGGTCGAGCTGGCGGACCTGATGCGCGAGCTCGCACGCCGGGAGCTGAACGAGATCCACGTGGAGGCGGGGTACAAGCTGAACGGCTCGCTCGTCGCGGCGGGCGTGGTCGACGAGCTGCTCGTCTACCTCGCCCCGAGCCTGATCGGCGAGAGCGGGTCGGGCATGTTCAACCTGCCGGCGCTCGACGACCTGGCGCAGCGCCGCCGCCTCGTCTGGCGCGACGTGCTGCGGGTCGGCGAGGACCTGCGCGTCGTGGCGCGGTTCGCGCCGACCGCCTGAGGAGAGTCATCGATGTTCACCGGAATCGTCGCCGCAATCGGCCGAATCGGGCAGGTCGAGCCGAGGCCGAAGGGACTCCGCCTCTCGATCGACGCCGGTGCGCTCGACATCGGCGACGTCGCGATCGGCGACTCCATCGCGGTCAACGGCTGCTGCCTCACCGTGGTTGCGCTCGCCGGCCGGCGCTTCGACGTCGACGTGTCGCAGGAGACGATCGACTGCACCGTGGGGCTCGGTGCACCGGGCGAGGTGAACCTGGAGAAGTCGCTGCGCCTCGCCGATCGCCTCGGCGGGCATCTCGTCTCCGGTCATGTGGACGGGGTGGGCGAGGTGCTGGCATTCGAGCCGGTGGGCGAGAGCCATCGGCTCGTCGTGCGCGCGCCTGCGGAGCTCGCGAAGTACATTGCGCGCAAGGGCTCCATCGCGGTCCAGGGCGTGAGCCTCACGGTCAATCGGGTCGACGGACCCGACGGCGGGGGAAGGGAAGGGGTCCCCCGCTTCGTCGAATTCGAGATCAATCTGATCCCGCACACGCTTGCGGTGACCACGCTCAAGCACCTGGCACCCGGTGCGCGCGTCAACCTCGAGGTTGATCTCCTCGCGCGCTACGCCGAGCGGCTGCTCGCCGCCGGGAGCGAATGACCGCGCCCGGGGCGCGGCGCCGCTCGCCGGCCGAGCTCGAGGCACGGCGCCGCAACCTCCCGCGCCCGACGTTTCCCGAGGAGCTGCCGATCGCGGCGAAGCGCGCCGAGATCGCGCAGGCGATACGCGATCACCCGGTCGTGATCGTCTGCGGCGAAACCGGCTCGGGCAAGACCACGCAGCTCCCCAAGATCTGCCTGGATCTCGGCCGCGGCGTCGCCGGGCTGATCGGCCACACGCAGCCGCGCCGGATCGCGGCCCGCGCGACGGCGGCGCGGATCGCGCAGGAACTGCAGACCGAGCTCGGGCAGGTGGTCGGCTACAAGATCCGCTTCACCGACCGGACCAGCCCGTCGACCTACGTGAAGCTCATGACCGACGGGATCCTGCTCGCCGAGACGCAGGGCGATCCGGATCTCGCCCAGTACGACACGCTGATCATCGACGAGGCGCACGAGCGCAGCCTCAACATCGACTTCCTGCTCGGCTACGTCCGGCAGCTGCTGCCGCGCCGGCCGGACCTCCGGCTCGTCGTGACCTCGGCGACGATCGATGCCGACCGGTTTGCGCGGCACTTCGGCGGCGCGCCGGTGATCGAGGTGTCCGGCCGTCTCTTTCCGGTGGAGGTGCGCTACCGCCCCGTGCAGGAGAACGCGGACGGCGAGCTCGACGAGAACGAGGCGATCGTCGACGCGGTCGCCGAGACGGCGCGCCAGGGGCCGGGCGACGTCCTGGTGTTCCTGCCCGGCGAGCGCGAGATCCGCGAGGCCGCCGAGGCGCTGCGCAAGCATCACCCCCCGCAGACGGAGATCCTGCCGCTGTACGCGCGCCTCTCGGCGCAGGAGCAGGAGCGCGTCTTCAAGGGGCACGCCGGCCGGCGCATCGTGCTCGCGACGAACGTCGCCGAGACCTCGCTCACGGTTCCCGGCATCCGCTACGTGATCGATCCCGGCCTCGCGCGCGTGAAGCGCTACAGCTACCGCAGCAAGGTCGAGCAGCTGCAGGTGGAGCGCATCTCGCAGGCGGCCGCCCAGCAGCGCGCCGGCCGCTGCGGGCGCGTTGCCGCCGGGCTGTGCATCCGGCTCTACGACGAGCCGGATTTCGCCAAGCGGCCGGCGTACACCGATCCGGAGATTCTCCGCGCGTCGCTCGCTGCGGTGATCCTGCGCATGAAGTCGCTGGGCCTCGGGGCGGTGGAGGAGTTCCCCTTCATCGACCCGCCGGCGCCGAAGGCGATCGCCGACGGCTACGCCCTGCTCCAGGAGCTGGGCGCGGTCGACGAATCGCGCGCGCTGACCGACATCGGGCGCAGCCTTGCGCGGCTCCCGGTCGATCCGCGCATCGGCCGCATGGTGCTCGCGGCGCACGAGGAGGGGAGCCTCGCCGAAGTGCTGGTGATCGCGGCCGCGCTCGCCGTGCAGGATCCGCGCGAGCGGCCGCTCGAGCGCGCCCAGGCCGCCGATGCGGCGCAGAAGATGTTTGCCGACGAGCAGTCGGACTTCCTCGGCTACCTGAAGCTGTGGAAGTTCTTCGACGGACGGGCTGCACCACGAGTCCAACCGCAAGCTCGCACCGAGCGTGCCGCGATCATTTCCTTTCGTTCAACCGCATGCGCGAATGGCGCGACGTCCATGCGCAGCTGAAGGAACTTGCCGCCGAGCTCGGCTGGAAGGCCGGCGACATCAGCCCGGACAGCGACCAGTACGCGCAGATGCATCGGGCGCTCCTTACCGGGCTGCTCGGCAACGTCGGTCTGCGAGCGGACGACGGCAGCTACCACGGTGCGCGCGGGATCAAGTTCTGGGTGCATCCCGGCTCCGCCCTCGTCAAGAAGGCGCCGCGCTGGATCATGGCCGCAGAGCTGACCGAGACCACCCGCCTGTTCGCCCGGTCGGTGGCGGGCATCGAGCCGGAGTGGCTAGAGCGCATGGGTGCGCATCTGCTGAAGCGTTCGCACACCGATCCGCACTGGGAGCGCAAGCCCGCGCAGGTCGTGGCGATGGAGCGCGGCACGCTGTACGGGCTGCCGGTATATGCCAACCGCCGTATCCACTATGGCCCGCTCGACCCGAAGGAGTCGCGCGGAGGTCTTCATCCGCGCAGGCGCTCGTCGAAGGGGATTGGGAGTCGCGCGCGCCGTTCTTCCAGCACAACCAGCGGCTGGTGCGCGAGATCGAGAAGCTCGAGCACAAGTCGCGGCGGCCGGACGTGCTGGTCGACGACGAGCTGATCTACGCCTTCTACGACAGCCTGGTTCCGGAGGGCATTCACAACGGCGCGGCGTTCGAGGCCTGGCGCGCCGAGGCCGAGCGCGCGGACCCGAAGCGGCTCTTTCTCAGGCGCGAGGATCTGATGCGGCACGAGGCGGCGGGCATCACCACCGACCTCTTTCCGCACCGCGCTCGAGATCGGCCGGCCGGACGCTCGCGCTCGAGTACCTGCACGATCCCGGCGGGCCCCGCGACGGCGTCACGATGACCGTGCCGCTGATCGCGCTCAACCAGGTCAGCGCGGCGCGCTGCGAATGGCTCGTTCCCGGTCTCCTGAAGGAGAAGGTGCAGCTGCTCGCGAAATCGCTGCCGCAGAAGCTCCGGCACCGGCTCGGGCCGCTGCCCGAGTTCGGCGCCGAGTTCGCGGCGGCGGTCGCCCCGAGCGACACACCGCTCGCGCAGGCCATCGCGCGCTTTGCACGCGAGACGCGCGATCTCGTCGTCCCGGCCGACGCGTTCAGGCCGGAGACCGTGCCCGCGCACCTCTGGATGAACTTCCGCGTCGTCGACGAGCATGGTCGCCAGCTCGGCATGGGACGCAACCTCGCGCAGTTGCGCGCCGAACTGGGGCGGGAGGCCGGCGAGCAGTTCGCCGCGATCGCCGGCGCCGGAGCGGCACAGACGGGCCTCACCGACTGGTCGTTCGGGCCGCTCGAGGAGATCATGGAGCTGAAGCGCGGCGGCCAGACGCTCGTCGGCCACCCGGCGCTGGTGGACCGCGGCGACTCGGTCGACCTGGAGGTGTTCGACGCGCACGACCGGGCGCAGTCCGCGCATCGCGCGGGGCTGCGCCGCCTGTTCATGCTGCGGCTCAAGGAACAGGCCCGCTACGTCGAGAAGAGCCTGTCGGGCATGCAGGCGATGGTGCTGCAGTACGCGAGCCTCGGCGACGCCAACGAGCTCCGGTCGCAGCTCGTCGCCGCGGCCTTCGAGCGCGCCTGCATGGCCGACCCGCTGCCGCGTACGGCCGCGGAGTTCGATCGGCGCTGCGAGGAGGGGCGCGCCCGGGTGGCGCTGATCGCGCAGGAGCTGGCGCGCCTCATCGGCGCGATCCTCGCCGAGCATCAGGTCGTGCAGAAGAAGATCCAGGCGGCGAAGGCGTTCCCCGAGGCGGTGCGGGACGTCGGTGCGCAACTCGCGCGCTTGATGCCGAAAGGGTTCGTCCTCGCGACGCCGTGGGAACGGCTGCAGCATTTCCCGCGCTACCTGAAGGCGGCAGCGCTGCGGCTGGACAAGCTGCGCGCCGATCCGGCGCGCGAGGCGCGCGCGGCTGCGGAGCTCGCGCCGCTGGAGACGCAGTGGCTCCGCGACGACGGCAATCAGCGGAAAGCCGGCACCGTGGATCCCCAGCTCGAGCAGTTCCGCTGGCTGCTCGAGGAGCTGCGCGTGCAACTCTTCGCGCAGGAGCTGAGGACCCCGGTGCCGGTGTCCGCCAAGCGGCTGCAGAAGATGTGGCAGACTATGAAGCGATGATCGCCGGCGGCCGGCGATCCTTCACCTCACATTTGGGCATGCCTTTCGGCGCGATCATCATCGGGGACGAGATCCTGCGCGGGAAGCGCCAGGACAAGCACCTCGCGAAGGTGATCGAGATTCTCGGCGCGCGCGGGCTGACGCTGGATTGGGCCGAGTATCTCGGCGACAGCCCGGAGCGGATCACCGCGACGCTCGTGCGGACCTTCGCGACCGGGGATGCGGTGTTCTCGTTTGGCGGCATCGGCGCGACGCCCGACGACCATACGCGGCAGTGCGTCGCGGCGGCGCTTGGCGTCGATCTGGTGCTGCACCCGGAGGGTGAGCGCCTGATCCGCACGCGCTTCGGCGCCGAGACCACGCCGTTTCGCCTCAAGATGGTCGAGTTTCCGGCCGGTGCCGACATCATTCCCAACGCCTACAACCAGATCCCGGGATTCTCGGTGCGCGATCATCATTTCGTGCCGGGCTTCCCGATCATGGCCTGGCCGATGGTCGAGGGCGTGCTGGACACCCGGTACGCGCACCTGCACCACCGCACGCCGGAGGCCGAGGCCGCGATCATCGTGTACGGGTCGGCCGAGAGCACGCTCACGCCGCTCATGGTCGAGGTCGAGTCGAGGTACCGGAGGCTGAAGGTCTTCAGCCTGCCGCACGTGGGCGAAGACGGCACGCGGCGCCATATCGAGCTCGGCGTGCGGGGCGAGCCGACGGAGGTCGCGGCGGCGATCGCGATGCTCAAGACCGGGGTGGCGGGGACCGGCGCGACGTTTGAGCCTGCCGGCGCCTAGGCGCAAAAAAAGCCCCCGGGGTGACCGGGGGCTTCGAAGCAGAGAGGAAAAGCTTGGCTTAGGCGGCTTTCTTCTTGCCGACCGCGGTGGCGGCGGCGCTCATGTTCGCCTCGGCGATCTCGGTCGCCTGCTTCGCGACCTTGGTGAAGCTGTCGTAGGCGGAGTTGGCGGCGGCGAGCGCGGACTTTACCGCGGCAACCGCGACATCCGAGCCGGCCGGGGCGTTCTTCGCGACCTTGTCGAGGAAGCCGACGACGGTCTTGTTGTACTCGCCCGCCTGCCCTTCGAAGAGCTTGGTGGCTTCGGCTTGCTGCTGGGTCGCGAGCTCGTACACGCTGCGCGAGTAGGCGATCGCCTTGTCGAGGTTCGGCTGCGCGGCGGCGACGTTCAGATTGACGGCTTCCTGAATGTCCTTGACGTTGAGCAGCGCTTTCGTGTGGTTCATGCCGTCTTCGAACGCGGCCTTCGTCGCGTTGAAGTTGAGCGCCGCAAGCTTCTCGTAGGCGGCAAACTGGCTGTTCGCGATGGCGAGGAGAATTTCCACGCCGGACTTGCTGTTGGCGACGATCTGTTCCGGGGTCACGTACATTTTTGGCTCCAATCAGAGAGGGTTAGCCGATCACTGCAACCTGAATTCGTTGCGGCTTGTTGCACCGCACAATGAGAATTCTACGGATTGTCGACACGGTGTCAAGCACTTTTTGTGCTCCGCACAATAAACACTGTAGGTTGATATGAAGAGTGTTTACAAACAGCGTGTTAGACGCATAACGAGGCTGAACTGAAGTGCCGCATGGGGATTGAAATGGAGCGCGGGCGAGCGGGGGTCTGGGTCCATTGGATGCCCTGGACGTTCGTCTTCCTCTGGAGCACCGGATTCATCGGCGCGAAGTTCGGCCTGCCCTACGCCCAGCCGGTGACCTTCCTGCTGCTGCGCTTCGGGTTCGTGCTCGCATTGATGCTGCCGATCGCGCTCGCGCTGCGCGCGCGGTGGCCCGCGACGCCCGCGCAGGTTGCGCACCTGTCCGTCGCGGGCGTGCTGCTGCACGGCGGATATCTCGCCGGAGTGTTCACCGCGATACATGCGGGCATGTCGGCCGGGCTGGCGGCACTGATCGTCGGGTTGCAGCCCGTGCTGACCGCAGTCGTGGCCGCGCCGCTCCTGCGGGAACGCGTCACCCGGCGTCAGTGGCTGGGTCTTGCGCTCGGCTTCGGCGGCGTCGCGATGGTCGTCGCCCAGCGCGCCACCTTCGCCGGCCTCACCGCATTCAGCGCGACGATGATCCTGATCGCATTGCTGTCGATCACCGCGGGCACGGTGTATCAGAAGCGGTTCTGCGGCGCCTTCGACCTGCGGACCGGCTCGGTCATCCAGTTCGTCGCCGCCGGGCTCGCGCTGGCGCCGTTCGCGCTCGCTCTTCGAGCACGAGCCGGTGCGCTGGACCGGCGAGCTCGTCTTCGCCATGGTCTGGCTGGTGCTCGTGCTCTCGATTGGCGCCATCTCGCTGCTGACGCTGCTCATCCGGCGCGGGGCCGCAACCAAGGTGGCGAGCCTGTTTTATCTGGTGCCGCCGTTCACCGCGGTCATCGCGTACCTGATGTTCGACGAGCGCCTCGGTCCGCTCGGCATCGCCGGCTTCGCGCTGGCGGTCCTCGGCGTCGCGCTCGTCGTGCGGGCATAGCGCGCTAGAATCCGCCCGGCCTCGCGCCCGCCGCCGACCTTCCGATTCCGCCGCCGCTGCGCCATGATCGAATTCCGAACCGAGACCAAGCGCGCGCAGCTGCACGATCCACGCAAGGACTTCGCCCTCGCGGAGATCGAGAGCGAAGTGCGTCACGATCCGCTCACCGGCGATACCGCGCGCATCTGCCATTTCGCGATGCGCGCGCCGCCGGCGCCCGATCTCACGGAGATCGACGCGCTCAGCCGGCCCGGATGCCCGTTCTGTCCCGAGCGCATCGAGGCCGTCACGCCGCGCTTCCCCGACGAGCTGGTCCCGGGGGGCAGGCTGCGGCGCGGGGACGCGACGCTGATCCCGAATCTGTTCCCGTACGACGACTTCTCCGCGATCGCCGTGCTCTGCAGCGAGCATGTGCAGCGGATGGATGCCATGCCCGAGCGCGTGGTCGTCGACGGGCTGGCGGTCGCGCGCGACTTCATCGGCATCGCGGCGGGCCGGGTGGCGGCAGGCCGGCCGGCCTACGGGATGGTCACCTGGAACTACATGCCCGCCTCCGGCGGGTCGCAGGTGCATCCCCACATGCAGGTGATCGTGACGGCGAGCCCGGGCAACGCGCTCGCGCGCCAGCTTGCCGCGGCGCAGGCCTTCCGCGCGCGCACCGGGCGCGTCTACGCAGACGCGCTGCTCGAGGCCGAACGCGACGGTCCGCGCTGGATCGGGGAGCAGGGTCGCGTCGCCTGGCTCGCGCCGTTCACCCCGACCGGCGTCCTAGGCGATGCGGTGGCGGTGATCCGCGACCGCGCCACGCTCTCCGACCTGGACGACGCCGACGTCGCGGACTTCGCGGCGAGCCTCGTGCGCGTGCTGAAGGCCTTCGCCGCGCGCGGGCTCTGGAGCTTCAACCTGTGTCTCATGCCGGACGCGTTCGGCGCGCACCCGCCGCGACACCGGCTCACCGCCCGCCTGCTGCCCCGGTTCTACCTGAACCCGAAGCTGCACGTGTCCGACGCCTCCTACCTGCAGCTGCTGCTGGAGGAGCGCTTCGCGATGCTGACGCCGGAGGAGGTCGCGGCCGATCTCCGCGCGCGGTTCGGTACGGCATGAAGCACGATGCGTCGCAGGTCTTCCCGCCGCACCTGATCGGCGTGCTCGTCGCCCTGACGCTGGCGTGGGGCTTCAACTGGCCGATGATCAAGCTCTCCCTGGCGGGCATGGCGCCGATGCACTTCCGCACCTGGTGCCTCGCGGCGGGGGCCGCGGTGCTGTTCACGATGGCGGCGTCGCGCGGTCTGCCGTGGCGCGTGCCGCGCGCGGAGTGGCGACGCTTGACGATCATCTCGCTCGTCAATATCACCGTCTGGAACGTCCTTTCCGTGCACGGGGTCGCACTGATGGCCTCGGGGCGGGCGTCGATCCTCGGCTATACGATGCCGATGTGGACCGTCCTGCTCGGGACCTTGGTGCTCGGCGAGCCGTTCACGCGTCGCCGCGCCGTCGGCGTTGCGCTCGGCATGGCCGGCATGCTGCTCCTGCTGGGTGCCGAGCTGCAGGCGGTCGGACGCGCGCCGGCGGGCGCGCTGTTCATGATCGGCGCGGCGATCGGCTGGGCGATCGCGATCGTGCTGATCCGCAAGTGGCCGACGTCGCTCCCGACGACGAGCTTCGCCGCCTGGCAGATGGTCATCGGCGGTGCGCCGATCTTCGCGTTCGCGCTGTTTGTGGAGGAGGGCAGCTTCAACCTCCTCGCGCTTGCGCCGGGGCCGATGCTCGGCGTGCTGTACAACATGTTCGTCGCGTTCGGCTTCTGCTACTGGGCGTTCACCAAGATCGCGCAGAGCGCTCCGGCAGGGGTGTCGGGGCTCTCGTCCCTCATGGTCCCGGTCGTGGGCGTCTTCAGCGGTGCGCTGGTGCTCGGCGAGACGCCGCGGTGGAGCGACTACGCGGCGCTCGTGCTGGTCGTCGGCTCGCTCGCGACGGTGCTCATTCCGGCCAGGCGGTCGGCGGCGCCGGCGAGCGCGCCGGCCGAGCGGCCCGCTGACTCCTGACCAAGGCGCCGCCGGAATGATCGTCTGGATCGTGCTCGGGGCGGCGCTGGTCCTCGGCGTGCCGGGCGCGCTGTACCTCGTTCAGGACGGGATGCTGTTCCTGCCGCAGCCCGGGCCGACGCGTCCGCCGCAGGTGCGCGACGGGCGCGCGATCGAGCCGCTCGCGTTCACTGCCGGCGACGGCGTCACCGTCCGCGGCTGGTTTGTCCGCGCGGCGCATTCCCCGGCGCCCCTCGTCATCTTCTACGGCGGCAACGCGGAAGAGGTCTCCTGGCAGGTGAGCGAGCCCTGGCCGAGCGATTGGTCGCTCGCGCTCGTCAACTATCGGGGGTATGGCCAGAGCGAGGGCAAACCCTCCGAGCAGGCGCTGTTCGCCGACGCCGAGCTCGTGTTCGACGCGTTGGCCGCCCGCGCCGACGTCGATCGCGCGCGCATCGTCCTGGTCGGGCGCAGCCTAGGCAGCGGCGTCGCGACTTACCTCGCTTCGCGTCGCGAGGTCGCCGGACTGGTGCTGATTTCGCCGTACGACAGCATGACCGCTCTCGGACAGCGGCACTACCCGTTCCTGCCGGTGCGGCTGCTGCTGAAACACCCGTTCGATTCGCTTGCGCTGGCGCCCGCGATATCGGCCCCGCTGCTCGCGATCGTCGGCGAGCGCGACGGGATCATTCCGCCGGAGCATTCGCGCCGCCTCTTCGACGCCTGGGGCGGCCCGAAGCGCTGGATCTCGATTCCGGGCGCCGGTCACAACGATCTCGGCGCGCAGCGCGAGTTCTGGGCGCCGATCAGCCAGTTCCTGGCGGAACGCGCCCGCTGATCTGCCCGTCGCGACGTCGCCCCGGTCAGTCGCCTGCGCGTAACGCGCGTACGCGCGGGATCAGCGCACGGTCCCAGCGTGCCGTTGCGACCGCGAGAATCTCCGCCGCTGGAGCATCGACCAGCCGGGGCTCGGGGCGCTGCCCGAGGAACTCGAGCGCCGCCACGAGCGCAGCGCCTGGTCGCGCGCGGTCGATCGGCGGCGCGCGGGTCTGCTTCGACAACTTCTCCCCGGCCGCGTTGATCGCGACCGGCAGGTGAAGGTAGCGCGGCGTCGGCGCGCCGAGCAGGCGCTGCAGCAGAATCTGCCGCGGCGTGGAGTCGAGCAGGTCCGCGCCGCGCACGACGTCGGTGATGCCCTGCGCCGCGTCGTCGACGACGACGGCGAGCTGATAGGCGAACAGCCCGTCGGCGCGCCGCAGCACGAAATCGCCGACGTCGGCGGCGAGCGGTTGCCGCATCCGCCCCTGCACCGCGTCGTCAAACTCGATTACCGCGTCGTCGACGCGCAGTCGCGTCGCGCGCGCGGTGCGACCGGCGAGCAGTCCGTTGCGGCACGTCCCGGGGTACACGAGGCTCCCGTCGGTCCCCGCGAGCGCGGAATCGCCGATCTCGCGGCGGGTGCACGCGCACGGATAGGTCGCGCCCATGCGCTCGAGCTCGGCCAGCGCCGCCTGGTACGCATCGCCGCGCTCGCTCTGGCGCAGGATCGCGCCGTCCCAGTGCAGTTCGAGCGACTCGAGCGTGCGCAGAATGTCTGCCGCAGCACCCGGAGCCGCGCGCGGCGGATCGAGGTCCTCCATGCGCACCAGCCATTCGCCGTCGCGCGCGCGCGCGTCGAGATAACTGCCAAGCGCCGCGACCAGCGACCCGAAGTGCAGCGGACCGGTGGGCGAGGGGGCGAAGCGACCGCGATAGCGCGGGTAGGCGTTCGGCACGGCGCACGACGCAGAATGCGGAAATCGCGATGCTATACTCGTCCGCATTTTCTCTGCGGGGAACGTGCGTGGCGACGGTCGAGCTCACCAAGGACAACTTCGAGAGTGTCGTGACCGGCCACGACATGGTCATCGTCGATTTCTGGGCGCCCTGGTGCGCGCCCTGCCGCGCATTTGCGCCGACCTTCGAGGCGGCCGCCGAGCGCCACGCCGACGTCGTCTTTGCGAAGGTGAACACCGAGGCGGAGCAGGAGATCGCCGCGGCGTTCAACATCCGCTCGATCCCGACCCTGATGTTCTTCCGCGAGAAGGTGATCCTGTACGCGGAAGCCGGGGCGCTGCCGCCGCCGATGCTCGAAGAGGTCGTCACGCGCGCCAAGGCGGTCGACATGGCGGAGGTGCATCGCGAGGTGGCGGCGCAGCAGGCGGCGGAGCCGGACTCCGCTTGAGACCACCTTTGCTCCGGTCGCGGCCGGGCGGGGCACCAAGGAACTAGTGCCGCGTGGCGGAAGGGCGCCGCCCCTATACTTCCCGCTTCCCCCGCCCGAATATGGACGCCGACGCTCGCGCAAGCTTCTCTGCGCCGCCCCCGGACGCGATCGCGTCCGCCCGGGTCGCGCTCCTCTATCGCCAGGCGCCGCCCACGCTGCCGCTGGCGACGCTCGTCGCGGGGATCTGCGTCTGGGTGCTCTGGAACGCTGCCGACCGCACTGCGCTGCTTGCCTGGTTTGCCGGGACCAGCCTCGTAGTCGCCCTGCGGTACCTGGTGGTGCGGTGGTACCGCGCTGCGGATCGCCCCGCGTCCGAGGCCGCGCTCTGGGAGGGCCGCTTCGTCGCAGGCGCGGCGGTAATGGGGGGCGCCTGGGCGGTCCTGGCTCTCGCGATCGGTGCCGGGTCGCACGCGCACCAACTGTTCGTGGGACTGCTGATTGGCGGTCTCGCGGTTGCGTCGATGGGCATTTTCGCCGCGAGCCGCCGGGCGTTCCTCTGGTACGCAGTGCCGATGCTCGTGGCGCTCGGCGCGGATTTCGTCTTCGACGGCGGCGAGATCAACGCCGCGATGGCAATGCTCGTCGCGGTCTTTCTGGCCGCGCTATGGCGCGTGTCGAGCCACCTTCATCAGACGGTGATCCAGAATATCGAGCGCGGCATCGAGAACGAGCGCCTGCTCGCCGAGCAGCGCGGCCTGTTCGATGCGGCGACCGCCGGGATCCTGTTCCTTCGCGACCTCCGCATCGTGGACTGCAACCGCGAGGTCGAGCGCATTGTCGGGTACTCGCGCGCGGAGCTGATCGGGCACTCGGTGCGGATGTTCTTCCCCGACCAGGCGGCCTGGGACGCCAAAGTCGAAGAGAGCTACCGCGCGGTGCTGGAAGGGCGCCTCTACCGCAGCGAGATGCAGCTGCGTCACAAGGACGGCACGCACATGTGGTGCGACGTGTCCGGCCAGGCGGTCGTGCCGGGCAAGCCGGAGCTCGGCGCGGTCGTCGTCTGCACCGACATCACGGAGAGCAAGCGCGCCGAGGCGGCGCTGCGCGCGAGCGAGGAGCGCCTGGAGCTCGCGGTGCAGGCGGCGCAAAGCGGGCTGTGGGACTGGGACATCGTCAACAGCACGACGTACTTTTCGCCCCGCTTCAAGGAGATCCTCGGCTATCCGGGCGATGCGGACTTCCAGACCCTGCTGTTCTTCTCCGATCGCCTGCATCCCGAGGACCGTGAGCGCGCGATGGCCGGCATGGCCCGATGCGTCGACGGCGACGAGCCCTTCGACTGCGAGTACCGCCTGCGCCGCGCCGACGGTACCCACGTGTGGGTGCACGGACGCGGGCGCGCGGTGCGCGACGCGCGCGGAACCGCGCTGCGGTTCGCGGGCTCGATCATCGACATCTCCGACCGCAAGGCGGTCGAGGAGCGGCTGCGCGAGAGCGAGGGCCATTTCCGGCACCTCGTCGAAACCGCCAACGACCTGGTGTGGGCGGTGGACCGCGACGGCCGCTGGACCTACCTCAGCCCCCGCGCGACGCGCCAGATCTTCGGCTGCGAGCCGGAGGACATGCTCACCGAGCGCCTGGTCGACTCGCAGCCCGAGGCCGACCGGGAGCGCACGACGGCGATGCTCGCGCGCGTCATGAACGACGGCACCGCGTCGCACTTCGAGACGGTGCACCGCAACCGCAAGGGCGGAGACGTGGTGCTCAGCCTGAACGCGACGCCGCTGCGCAGCGCGCGCGGCGCGATCGTCGGCGTCACGGGGACCGCCACCGACATCACCGAGCTCAAGGCCAAGGAGCACGAGCTGTCCGAGGCGCTCGGCGAGCAGCGGCTGATCTTCGACGCGGTGTCCGAGGGGCTCGCGCTGGTGCGCGACGCCGTGATCCAGAAGTGCAACGCGAAGTTCGCCGAGATGCTCGGCTACACCCCCGCCGAACTTGCCGGGAAGCCGACGCTCACGTTCTTCGCGGATCCCGCGGAGTGGGACTACATCGGGCGGCAGTCGAGCGCAGCGATGGCGCAGGCGCGCGTCTACGAGAGCGAGCTGCTCGTCAGGCGCAAGGACGGCTCGGCGTTCTGGTGCGAGCTGCGCGGGCGCGCGATCGATCCGGCGGCGGTCGACGAGGGATCGATCTGGGTGCTGTTCGACATTTCCGCCCGCAAGGAGCGCGAGCAGCGCATCCAGCACCTTGCCGACCACGACGCGCTGACCGGGCTGCTCAACCGTCGGCTGCTCGAGGACCGGCTGCAGCAGTCGATCACCCTCGCCCGGCGCAACGACGCGCTGGTCGCGGTGATGCTGATCGACCTGGACGGCTTCAAGGCGGTGAACGACCAGTTCGGCCACCTGATGGGCGACTACGCGTTGCGCACGGTCGCACGTCGGCTGCGCGAGTGCGTGCGCGAGTCCGACACCGTCGCGCGCCTCGGCGGCGACGAGTTCGTGGTGCTGCTCTCCGGGCAGCGCGTCCCGGAGGACTCCAGCCTCGTCGCCGAGAAGATCATCGCCGGGCTGAGCGAGCCGGTCGCCGCGGGCGGGCGACGGTTCGAGATCGGCGCCTCGATCGGCATCAGCATCTATCCGCGCGACGGGACCACCCCCGAGGCCCTGCTCAAGCACGCCGACGCGGCAATGTACCGGGTCAAGGAAGCGGGCAAGAACCGCTACCAGTACTACTCCTTCTGACCCGGCATTACCCGTGCACGATGCGGGGGCATTCCCGGTGGGCGGGCGCTCTTGGAATCGCCGCGATCCGGCCCCATCATTCTGCGCTCGGACTTGTCGAGCACCCGGAGAAGATCATGATCGAGCTGCGGAAGGCGGACCAGCGCGGCTATGCCGACCACGGCTGGCTGCGGTCCTACCACACCTTCTCCTTCGCGGACTACTACGACCCGGCGCACATGGGATTCGGGCCGCTGCGCGTGATCAACGAGGACCGCGTCGCGCCGGGGATGGGTTTCGGCACGCACGGCCACCGCGACATGGAGATCATCAGCTACGTCCTCGACGGCGCGCTCGCGCACCAGGACTCGATGGGCAACGGGTCGGTGATCCGGCCGGGCGACGTGCAGCGCATGAGCGCGGGCCGGGGCGTCCAGCACAGCGAGTTCAACCACTCGAAGGAGGCGCTGGTCCACTTCCTGCAGATCTGGATCGAGCCGGGAGTGCGGGGCATCGCGCCGGGTTACGAGGAGAAGCACTTCGACGCCGCGTCCAAGCGCGGCCGGCTCCGCCTCGTCGCTTCGCCCGACGGCCGCGACGGTTCGGTGACGATCCATCAGGACGCGTCCGTTTACGCCGCGTTGCTCGACGGCACGGAGCGCGTGACACATCGACTGCAGCCGGGGCGGAAGGCGTACGTGCACGTTGCGCGCGGCACGCTGGCCGTGAACGGCGAGTCGCTCGCTGCCGGCGACGCGCTCAAGGCGACCGAAGTCGGAGAGATCGTGCTCGAGCGGGGCGCGCAGGCGGAAGTCCTGCTGTTCGATCTGCCCTGAGCCGCGGGAGGGCGCGCGCAGACGGCGGCGCGCGGTCCCGGTATTCTCCCGGCCTTCCGCCGTACTCGCCCCCCATTGACCTCCGCAACCGGCCGCAAGGCGGCCCTCCTGCTCATCGCCTGCCTGACCGTGATGGCGGCGGCGACGATCGCGCCGGCGCTGCCGCGGATGGCCGACGCCTTCCGCGGGGTCGCGAGCGTCGAGCTCGTCACCAAGCTCGTGCTCACCGCGCCCGCGCTGGCAATCGGCCTGTTTGCGCCGCTCGCCGGGGCGATCATCGATCGCTTCGATCGGCTCACGCTCCTGCGCGGCAGTCTCGTTCTCTACGGCCTCGCGGGCGCGGCGGGATACGTGCTGCACGATCTGCAGGCCATCCTTGCGAGCCGGTTCGCGCTCGGCATCGCGATCGCCGGCACGATGACCACGACCACTGCGCTGGTCGGCGACTACTACCGGGGGGAGGCACGGGCGCGGTTCGCGGCCGTACAGAGCTTTGCCATGTCGCTCGGCGCGGTGGTCTCGGTCGGCCTGGGCGGGCTGCTTGCGGATGTCGACTGGCGCATGCCGTTCCTGCTGTACCTGAGCGGCTGGGCGGCGCTGATCCCGGCGATCCTGTTTCTCGACGAGCCGCCGCGCGGGACGGCGCGCGCGCCGGAAGAGGGGGATGCGCACCGGGTTGCCCGCGGCCGCGTCGCGGCGGCATACGCGATCACGCTGTTCGCAGTCGTGATGTTCTACATGACGCCCGTGCAGCTGCCATTCCTCGTGCGCGCGATCGGGGTCGAGTCGAGCGCGGCCGCCGGCGCCGCAATCGCCGTCTCGTCGCTCGCGGCCGCGGCCGGCGCCGCCGCATACCCGCGGTTGCGGCGCTTCAACGGCGTGCTCGCTGTCTACGCGTGGGCGATCGGCGCAATGGCGGTCGGCTACGGGCTGATCGGGATCGCCGGCTCGTACGGGGCGGTGATCGTCGGCGTCGTGGCGTCCGGGTTCGGCGTCGGCGTGTTCTTTCCCAACAGCAGCCTGTGGGTGCTCGCACTTGCGCCGCCGCGACTGCGCGGGCGCCTCGTGGGCGGGTTGACTGCCGCCATCTTTCTCGGGCAATTCCTGTCGCCGCTGCTCCTGGAGCCCGTGGTCGCCTTTACGTCGCTCGGAACGGCATTCGGGATCGCGGCCGTGGCGATGGCGCTGGTGGCGACGGGCCTCGCTCTGGTGCGCCGTCGTGCTTGAGCGGCGCCGCCCGCCGGCAGGCGCACCGCCCGCGTCGCTTAGAATCGCCCCATGAGCGTCGCAATTCTCATCTCCGGCCGTGGCAGCAACATGCGCGCGCTCGTCGAGGCAGGCCTCCCGATCGCCGCGGTGATCAGCAACGACGGATCGGCGGCCGGGCTGGCCTACGCGCGCGCGCTCGGTCTCCCGACCGCCGTTGTCGCGCACGCCGCTTTCCCGAGCCGTGAAGCCTTCGACGACGCGCTCGCCGGCGAGGTCGACCGGTTCCGCCCGCGCCTGGTCGCGCTCGCGGGCTTCATGCGGATCCTCACTCCGGCTTTCGTGCGGCGGTACGACGGGCGGCTGCTCAACATCCATCCCTCCCTGCTGCCGGCTTTCCCGGGGCTGCACACCCATGCGCGCGCGCTCGCCGCGGGGGTGAAAGTGCATGGGGCGACCGTGCATTTCGTGACCCCGGAACTCGACCACGGCCCGATCGTCATCCAGGCTGCGGTACCGGTGCGGCCGGGCGACGACGAGGACGCGCTGGCCGCGCGGGTGCTGGCGCAGGAGCACCGCATCTATCCGCAGGCGGTGCGCTGGTTCCTCGACGACCGGCTCACGCTCGAGGCGGGGCGGGTGCGCGTCGCCGAGCCCGGTGCGCGCCAGCTGCTGTTCGCCGACGCATGATCCCGCCGATCGACCGCCGCATCGCACGCGGCTCGCGATGCGCCTGACCCCTGCGCTGGTCGACGCGTACGTCGCTGCCGCGGCGGCGGTGCTGCGGTTCGACCAGCCGGCCGACACGCTGCTGTCGGCGTTCTTCCGTGCGCATCCGGGGCTGGGTGTCCACGATCGCGGATTCGTCGCCGAGTCCGTGTATGCGTTGCTGCGGCGCAAACGTCTCCTCGAGTTTGCCCTAACCGAGATCGGCGTCGAACGACCCGACGTGCGGACGCTCGCCCTAGCGGCCCTGGTGCGGGTCTCCGGACTCAACCTGCGCGAGATCGCGGGGGGTGCCACGCCTGAGGAACTCGCCCGGCTCGAGGCGGTGAAGGGCGCGGCGCGCGGGTCGCTGCCGCTCGCCGTCGAGTGCGACCTCCCGGACTGGGTGGTGGATCGGGTGCTGCCGGCGCTGGGCGAGGAGAGCCTGCGCAGCCTTGCCCGCGCGCTCGCGCAGCCGGCGCCGCTCGACCTGCGCGTGAATCTGCTCATTGCGGACCGCGCTGAAGTGGCCGCGGCGCTCGCGACGGACGGAATCCAGTCGGAGCCGACGCCTTACTCTCCGGTCGGCCTGCGGGTCGCCGGCAAGCCGGCGCTCAATCGCCATCGCCTGTTCACGTCCGGGGCGATCGAGGTGCAGGACGAGGGCAGCCAGCTGCTGTGCCATCTGCTGGGGCCGCGGCGCGGCGAGATGATCGTCGACTTCTGCGCCGGCGCGGGCGGCAAGGCGCTCGCGCTCGGTGCGCTGATGCGCTCGACCGGACGAATCTACGCGTTCGACGTGTCCGACCGGCGCCTCGCGAAGCTCGGACCCCGGCTCGCGCGCTCCGGGCTCTCCAACATCCATCCCCAGCGGATCGCGTCCGAGCGCGACCCGAAGATCAAGCGCCTTGCCGGCAAGATCGACCGTGTCCTCGTCGACGCCCCCTGCACCGGGCTCGGCACGCTGCGGCGCAATCCGGACCTGAAGTGGCGCCAGACCGAGCAGGCCGTGAGCGAGCTCGCCGCGAAGCAGGCCGCGATCCTCGCGGCAGCGGCCGGGCTCGTGAAGCGCGGCGGGCGTCTGCTCTATGCGACGTGCAGCATCCTCGCGGAAGAGAACGAGCAGGTCGTGCGGGCGTTCCTCGAGGCGCACCCCGACTTCACCCTGGTTTCGCCGGCGGCTGCGCTGGCTGCGGCGCGCATCGAGCTTCCGGACCACGCACTCGACGGCGACTTTCTGCGCCTGCGTCCGGACGTGCATGCGACCGATGCGTTCTTCGGCGCGCTCATGGAAAGACGCTGAGGCGCGGCGCATGGCGTCGAGCCGGATTCGGAGGAGTTAGATGGACGCCGAGATTCAGGTTTTGTGGCGGAAGGCCTGGACGGAGCTGCACGATCCCTCCGTCCTCTGGCAACTCGGCACGATCGTCGTGTGCATGCTGATCGCGTGGGCCGCTGACCGGGCGGTCAGACGCCGAGCGCCCGCCACGCCCACGTGGCGTGGGGCCGAGGTCGGGGTCGGCGGGATGCGAAGGGTGGTGTTCCCGCTGGTGGGACTGGTCCTGGTGGTGCTCGCCCGGGCGATCCTGGAACGGTTCGTGAACGTCGCGCTTCTCGACCTCGCCGCGCCCCTGCTCGGATCGCTCGCCATTATTCGCGGCGCCGTCTACCTGTTGCGCGTGGCGCTCAAGAAGGGCAGCGTGATCGCGGCGTTCGAGCGTGCCATCGCGACGACCGTGTGGGGCCTGTTCGCCCTGCACATTCTCGGAGTGCTGCCGCAAGTGGTGGAGAGGCTCGAGTCGATCGCGCTCCCGATCGGCAAGGCGCGCGTGTCCCTCTGGGACCTGGGCTGGGGCATCGTCGGGATCGCCTTCACCATCCTGGCCGCGCTCTGGCTCGGCGGGTTGCTCGAGGCGCGCTTCATGCGTGCCGCGGGCCTCCACGCGAACGTTCGCGTCGCGCTCGCGCGGCTCACCAAGACGCTGCTCGTGTTCCTGGCGGTGGTGATCGCATTGCCGCTCGTGGGGCTCGACCTCACGCTGCTCTCGGTATTCGGCGGCGCCTTCGGCGTCGGCCTCGGGTTCGGTTTGCAGAAGATCGCGAGCAACTACGTCAGCGGCTTTATCGTCCTGCTCGACCGATCGATCCGCCTCGGCGACATCATCACCGCCGACAACTTCTACGGCGTCGTAAAGGAGATGACGACGCGGTACACGGTCGTCAGGGCGCTCGACGGCCGCGAAGCGATCATCCCGAACGAGACCCTAATCACCTCCACGGTGCTCAACCATTCCTACTCCGACCGGCGCGCGCGCGTGCCGCTGCTGGTCCAGGTTGGCTACGGCACGGACGTGGAGCCGGTGCTTCGGCTCTGCGAGGAGGTGGCGCGCCGGCATCCCCGCGTGCTCAGGGACCCGGCCCCATTCGCCATGCTTGCCGGCTTCGGCGACAACGGGCTCAACTTGGAGCTTGGCTTCTGGATCGGCGACCCGGAGGAGGGGACCGGGAGCGTCCGGTCCGACATCGCGCTGGGACTGCTCGCCGCCTTCCGGGAGCGCGGGATCGAGATTCCGTTCCCGCAGCGCGACGTGCGCATTCTGTCCGGTCCGGAGGGAGCCGGGGCGGCCAAGGCGCCTCGCGACGTGGGGTCGGGCACGGGGCGACCGGGCGATTTACCGTAAAATGCCGGGTGCGGAGGCGTCTCCGCGCCAACCAGAACGACAAAAAGGCCCACATGGACCCCGCTTCCTGGCTGTTCGCCGGCATCTTCGACCTGCCCTGGTGGGGCATGGTGCTCGTCGTGCTCGGACTCACGCACGTCACGATCGCCGCCGTCACGATCTATCTGCACCGCTGCCAGGCGCACCGCGCGCTCGATCTGCACCCGCTGCCGGCCCACTTCTTCCGGCTGTGGCTCTGGATGACCACCGGCATGATCACCAAGGAGTGGGCGGCGATCCACCGCAAGCACCACGCGAAGTGCGAGACCGCCGAGGATCCGCACAGCCCGCAGATCTACGGCATCAACCGCGTGCTGTGGGGCGGCGTGTTCCTGTACGTGAAGGAATCCCACAACCGCGAGACGATGGAACGCTACGGCCACGGGACGCCGGACGACTGGATGGAGCGCAACGTCTACACGCGCTATACGCTCTCCGGCCTGACCGCCATGGGGCTCATCAACGTGGCCCTGTTCGGCCTCGTGCCGGGGCTGCTGGTTCTGTTCGCGCAGATCGCGTGGATCCCGTTCTGGGCGGCCGGCGTGATCAACGGCATCGGTCACTTCTGGGGCTACCGCAACTGGCAGACGGCGGACGCGAGCACCAACATCATTCCCGATCGGTTTCCTGATCGGCGGCGAGGAGCTGCACAACAACCACCACGCGTTCGCGTCGTCCGCGAAGTTCGCCAACAAGTGGTACGAGTTCGACCTCGGCTGGGTGTACATCCGCATCCTGGAAACGCTGGGCCTGGCCCGCGTCAAGAAGGTTGCCCCGCGCCCGCGCATCGGCGCGGCGAAGCCGGTGGTCGACACGGAAACCCTGCACGCGGTGATCGCGAACCGCTACGACGTGCTGGCCCGGTACGCGAGCTCGCTCAAGGCCACCTACGCCGAGGAGCTGGCAAAGCTGAAGGCGCGCGCGCCGCAGGACGCCGAGATCCTCAAGCGGGTGCGGCGCTGGCTGACCGCGACGACGCGAAGCTCGCCGCCACGGAGCGCGCCGCGCTCGAGGAGAGCCTCGCGAAGAGCAAGGCGCTCCAGACCGCCTATTCAATGCGCCAGGAGCTCACCGCGCTGTGGAACCGGTCCAGCGCGACCCGGGAGCAGCTCGTCGCGCAGCTGCAGGACTGGTGCCACCGCGCCGAGGGCAGCGGCATCGGGCCGCTGCGCGAGTTCTCGATGCGCCTGCGCTCCTACGCCTGAGATTGCGCGCGCAAAACAAAAAACCCGCCGGATGGCGGGTTTTTTCATGGGCGCGGCGGGGCGCTACTTGAGCTTCGTCTCCTTGTACACCACGTGCTTCCGGGCCTTGGGGTCGTACTTCATGATCTCGATCTTGTCCGGGGTGGTCCGCTTGTTCTTGGTGGTGGTGTAGAAATGGCCGGTCCCGGCGGTGGATTCGAGCTTGATCTTTTCGCGCATGGCTCAGGGTCCTTTCTCAGCGCTCGCCCTTGGCACGCAGGTCGGCAAGCACCGCCTCGATGCCCTTCTTGTCGATGATGCGCAGGCCTGCGTTCGAGACGCGCAGGGACACCCAGCGCTTCTCCCCTTCGACCCAGAAGCGGCGGGACTGCAGGTTCGGCAGGAACCGCCGCTTGGTCCGGTTGTTCGCGTGGGACACGTGGTTCCCGGTCTGCGGCTTCTTGCCCGTCACTTGGCAAACGCGTGCCATGGAAATCGCTCCGAATTCGGGATAGCCGCGCATTATATTCAAGAATCGGTTTCGGCTCAACCGGTTCCCGGCGGGTGCGGCTAGAGCATGCCGCGCTCGGCAAACGACATGGTCGCGCCGCGTCCGACCACGAAATGGTCGAGCACTTTGACGTCGACGAGGTCCAGCGCCCGCTTCAGGGTTTCCGTCAGCAGCTGATCGGCCTGGCTCGGCTCCGCCAGGCCGGAGGGATGGTTGTGCGCGAAGATCACCGCAGCGGCGTTTTGGCGCAAGGCATCCTTCACGACCTCGCGCGGGTACACGCTCGTCTGCGTGAGCGTGCCGGCGAAGAGCTCCTGCATCTTCAGGACGCGGTGCTGGGCATCCAGCCAGACGGCGACGAAGACCTCGTGGGGCCGGTGCGCCAGGCTGAACTGCAGGTAGCGGCGCACCGCCTGCGGCGAGCCGAGCGCGTCGCCGGCGCGGGCAGTCTCCTCGAGCGCGCGCCGCGCCAGCTCGTACGCCGCGCGCAGCTGCGCGCACTTGGCCATGCCGACCCCCGACGTCGCGGCGATTGCGCGATCGTCCGCGGCAAAGAGCGCATTCAGCGAGCCGTGGCGGTCGAGCAGGTCCCGGCCGAGGTCGACGGCGCTCTTGCCGCGCACGCCGGTACGCAAGAAGATCGCGAGCAGCTCCGCGTCGGAAAGCGCGGCCGCGCCGCGCGCGAGCAGCTTCTCGCGCGGCCGTTCGCCTTCCGGCCAGTGGTTGATCGGCACGGCGCCCCCCCGTGTTCGCGTAGAATCAATCGAACCTAACGCGCGACATCCGTGGCGGCTGACGTGAAGGGAAAACGCATCCTGTTGGGGCTCACCGGGGGCATCGCGGCCTACAAGGCCGCCGAGCTGTGTCGCCTATTCGTCAGAGCCGGCGCCGACGTGCGGGTCGTCATGACGGAGAGCGCCTGCCGCTTCATTACGCCGGTGACGATGCAGGCCCTGTCCGGCCAGACCGTGTACACGGACATGTGGGACCCGCGCATTGCCGACAACATGGCGCACATCGAGCTGTCGCGCGACCGCGAAGCGATCGTCGTTGCACCGGCCACCGCGGACTTCCTTGCCAGGGTTGCGAACGGCCTCGGCGACGACCTGCTCTCGACCCTGTGCCTCGCGCGCGAGTGCCCGCTCGTGGTCGCCCCGGCGATGAACCGGCAAATGTGGGACAACCCGGCCACCCGTCGCAACGTCGAGACGCTGCGCGCGGACGGGGTCACCATCCTCGGCCCCGCGGCAGGAGACCAGGCCTGCGGCGAGACCGGCATGGGCCGCATGCTGGAGGCCGAACAGATCTTTGCCGAGGTCGCGGCGACGCTCGGACCGAAACCTCTCGCCGGCAAGCGGGTGCTGCTGACCGCCGGACCGACATTCGAGCCGATCGATACGGTGCGCGGCCTCACGAATCTGAGCTCGGGCAAGATGGGCTTCGCGGTGGCCCAGGCGGCCGCGGAGGCGGGCGCCGCCGAGGTGACCGTGGTTGCCGGCCCGACGCAGCTCCCGACGCCGTCCGGCGTCGTGCGGGTCGACGTGACGACGGCGCGCGAGATGTACGACGCGGTCATGGCGCGCGCGAAGGGTGCCGACGTCTTCATCGGCGTCGCCGCGGTGGCCGACTACCACGTCGTGCAGCCGAAGGGCCACAAGATGAAGAAGGGCGACGGTCCGCCGCGCTTCGAGCTCGCGGAGAATCCCGACATCCTCGCCGCCGTGGCCGCGCTCGAGAAGCGGCCGTTCTGCGTCGGCTTCGCGGCGGAGACCGAGAACCTGGTCGAATACGCGCAGGCGAAGCGCAGGAAAAAGAAGATACCGCTGCTCGCGGCGAATCTCGCCCAGGCGGCGTTCGGTCGCGACGACAACGCGCTCACGCTCTTCGATGACGCCGGCGAGCATGTGCTCGATCGCGCGCCCAAGATCGTCCTGGCGCGGCGGCTGGTCGCTCACATCGCCCGGATGCTGTAGCCGCGGCGTCTCCAGCGCGCCGTTTTCGCCATGCATCGCATCGACGTCCGCGTTCTCGATTCGCGCCTGCACGACACGCCGCCGCAGTACTCCACGAAGGGCGCTGCCGGGCTCGACCTGCGCGCCTGCATCGACGCGCCCGCTCGAGCTCGGGCCGGGCGGCTCGGCGCTCGTTCCCAGCGGGATCGCGATCCACCTCGCCGACTCCGGTCTCGCCGCCCTGGTCCTGCCGCGCTCCGGCCTCGGGCACAAGCACGGCATCGTGCTCGGCAACCTCGTCGGCCTGATCGATTCGGACTACCAGGGGCAGATCATGGTGTCGCTCTGGAACCGGTCCGCCGCGGCGTACACGCTTCAGCCGATGGAGCGGGTGGCGCAACTCGTCATCGTCCCGGTGCTGCAGGTCGCGCTGAACGTGGTCGAGGAGTTTGCCGCAAGCCAGCGCGGTGCGGGCGGATTCGGCAGTACCGGTCGCGGCTAGGCCGGGGCGCGGCCAAAAAAACGCGCGGCAGCCGCCGCGCGTCCTTTCTTCGCGGTCGGCGTTCTAGCCGAGCGCGTCGGACCAGATGTTCTCGGCCCACCCCATCGCGAGTACGCCTTCCTTGACGCTCGGAGCGGGCGAGAGACCGCCCGCGCCCTTGACCGGGACCAGCGTCTTCTGCGCCTTGTCGTACACGTGCACCGAGGCGACGTGGACGACCTCGCGATTGTCGATCCAGCTGTAGCAGGTGTTGGCGATGATCGGCTCGTCGTTCACCGGGCGTCCGGTCATCATCGCGACGATCGCGCCGGCGGCGATCTTGGCGTGCTGGTTCGCCATGTGCCCCGACTTCGGCATTGCCGGCGCGGCGAGGGTCGCATCGCCGATCACGTGGACGTCCTTGTGCGCCGTCGACTCGAACGTGATGTAGTCGATCCCGCACCAGCGCTGGTTGACGTTGATGAGGCCCGCCTGGCGGGCGATGTCGCCGGCCCGCTGCGGCGGCACGACGTTGAGGACGTCGGCCTTGACCGAGCTGCCGAGCAGCCGCGCCGTCTTGGTCTTGGCGTCCACGGCCTCGAGCTCGCTGTTCGGCCGGTACTCGACGATGCCCTTGTACATGCCGTTCCACGCCGCCATGAACAGGCCCTTCTTCGACTGCACGTCATCGTTCGCGTCGAGGATGAGGACCTTCGATCTCGGCTTGTTGTTCTTGACGTAGTAGGCGACCTGGCACGCGCGCTCGTACGGTCCGGGCGGGCACCGGTAAGGCGACTTCGGAACGCACAGCGCGTAGACGCCGCCGTCGGGCATCGCCTCGAGCTGCTTGCGCAGCGCGACGGTCTGCTCGCCGGCCTTCCACGCGTGCAGGATCTGCGCCTGCGCCTCCGGGGTCTGGAGCCCGGGAACCTGGTCGTACATGAAGTCGATGCCCGGGGCGACCACGAGCTTGTCGTACGGCAGGTCCTCGATGCGCTTGAGCTGGACGCGCTTCTTGGCCGGGTCGATCGCGGTGACCTCGTCGTGGATCACCTGCACGCCGAGCGCGCGCAGCTTGTCGTAGCCGAGCGTCAGCTCCTCGATCTTCATGGAGCCGCCCAGCACCCGGTTGCTGAACGGGCAGGAGACGAACTGGCGGTTGCGCTCGATCAGGAACACCTGGATGCGGCCGCCGCCCCAGGCGCGGATGTATCGCGCCGCGGTGGCGCCGCCGTACCCGCCGCCGATCACGATCACCCGGCCGATCGGGGCCGCGGGTGCCGCGGGCTCGGTGGCGCAGCCGGTCAGGGCGGAAACGCCCGCCAGCGTGCCGCCCGCGCCGAGCAGCTTCACGAATTCTCGTCTGTCGATGCTCATGGGATGTCCTTTGAGTGGGGCGCTGCGAAGCGGCTACCGCTTCTGCTTCGAGAAGAAGTCGGCCATGGCCTCGATCTGCGCGTCGGAGTAGCCCTTAGCGTGCTGGTGCATGACCGTCGCGGTCTTGGTGGCGCCGGACTTGAAATCCTGCAACGCCTTGACCAGATCGCCCTTCGACTTGCCGGCCAGCGCCGGCACCTCGCTGACGCTGCGGCCCTCGAACCCGTGGCACGCCGCGCAGCTCGCCGCCCAGGATCGGGCCCTCTCCTCCATGGTCTGCGCTGCGGCCGGTAGCGCGGCCGCGGCGAGCGTCAGGAGTGCAGCTACCGGAACTCCCCAATTGAGCTTCATCTTCGTCCTCCTCCTCTCCTAAACCGGACGGTGCGCCGGGTCGCCGAACGGCGGGTTCCAGCACCACGGTTCTTTAGGCTACGCGTAACTTACCTCCGCCCCTGTGCCGAGGCAATAGCGGCCGCCTGAACCTGGATCACGAAATGCCGCGACATCGGGACCCGCGCCCTAGCGCCGCGGCGCGAGGGAAAGGCGCGACAGGTAGTCCGATACCGCCTCGACATCCGCATCCGAGTACGCTTTCACCGCCTTGACCATCCGCGGGTTGGCGTTCCTGCGCTTCGCGTCGCGGATCTCCTTCACCTGCCGGACCGTGTAGAGGTAGTGCTGACCCGCGAGCACGGGATAGAACTTGCGCGCGTCGCCTTCGCCACGGTCGCCGTGGCAGGTGACGCAATCCTTGCGGTAGAGCTCGCCGCCGCGGGCGAGCGCGATCCCCGGCCCCCGCCCGTTGTCCTTCGGGACCGGCAGCTGCTGCAGGTGGATCGCGATGTCGGCGATCTCCTGCACGCTGATCATGTGCTTGCCCGCGAACGGGTACATCTTCGGGTTGTCGCGCCGGCCGACGCGAATGTCGCCCATCTGCTTGATCAGCACGGTGGCGTGCTGGCCGGCAAGCTGCGGATACGCCCCGTCGGCGAGACCCGAACCGTCCGGCTTGTGGCAACCCTGGCAGACCTCGTACGCCACGCGGCCCCGCGCCGGATCGCCCTTCAGCTTGAGCGCCTCCGCCTCCTCGGGGGTCAGCTTGTCCCACCGGTAGGACTTCGACTCGATGCCGGGCGCCACCGGCGCCGTCGGTGGCGCCGAGAAAGCCGACGACGCCAGCGCGCCGAGGACGACAAGTGCGCCCAGCATGCGATGCCGATGCACGCGTTCGACCATGGTCATTTCATCCCCGCGACGTACTCGGCCACCGCCTTCATCTGCCGGTCGTTCATCCGGTTGGCGACCGACTGCATGGCGAGACCGCGATCATTTTCGCGCTTCCCGGAAGCGAAATCCTTGAGCTGCTGATACGTGTACTCGGCGTGCTGGCCTGCGACGCGCGGGAAGCGCGGGGTGCCCATCCCGTCGGGATAGTGGCAGCCCGAGCAGGAGGGCAGGCCGACGTCCGGGATGCCGTCGTTGTAGAGCTTGCGGCCCGCCTCCGCCAGCCCGGCGTCGCGCGCCTCGCCCGGCTTCAGCTTGTGCTCGGCGTAGTACGCGGCGAGGTTCGCCATGTCGTCCTCGGTGAGCTCCTTGACCATCGGCTCCATGACGTCGCTCTTGCGCAAGCCCTTCTTGTAGTCGCGAAGCTGCTTGAGGAGGTACTCGGGCTGGAGACCGGCGAGCTTGGGGTGCGCCGGCTGCGGGCTGTTCCCGTCAACGCCATGGCAGGCGACGCACAGCCGATCGACGATGGCCCGCGCCTTGGCTTTGTCCGGGGTTTGGGCGAGCGAGACCGGCGCTGCCGCAGCCAGCCAGGTCGCAACGACAATTGTGGACGCCCGTCTCACGGGCTTGCCGGGAGTTGCATCGTTCCGTATCGCGGCATCCCGCGGGCGCGAGTGTCCGCCGCCACCCGATGCCCGTCAAAACGGTTCGCTCGATGCGACGATGCGCCGCGCTTATCGCGCCGTCCGGGAAAAGCAAAGGGCCGCGCGCGGCGGCCCTTCTTCGATGGCCGCGGCGACCCGATCAAGTCTCGGTCGGGGTCGGCGCCGCGGGGGGTGCCGGCGGCGCTTCGGCCGGCTCCGGGAACCGCAGGACGATCCTGTCGTCCGCGTCCACGTCCACCGTCACCTTGCCGCCGCTCAGCAGCCGGCCGAACAGCAGCTCGTCGGCGAGCGCCTTGCGGATGCTGTCCTGGATCAGCCGGGCCATCGGCCGCGCGCCCATCGCCGGGTCGAAGCCGCGCCGCGCGAGGTGCTCCTTGAGCGCATCGGTCCACACCGCCTCGACCTTCTTCTCGTGCAGCTGCTCCTCGAGCTGCATCAGGAACTTGTCGACCACGCGCAGGATGATCTCGTGGTCCAGCTGGCGGAACGAGATGGTCGCGTCCAGGCGGTTGCGGAACTCCGGCGTGAACATGCGGCGGATCTCGCCCATCTCGTCGCCGGCTTCCTTCCGCGCGGTGAAGCCCATGACGGCCTTGTTCAATGCCTCGGCCCCGGCGTTGGTCGTCATGACGATGATGACGTTGCGGAAATCGGCCTTGCGACCGTTGTTGTCGGTCAGCGTGCCGTGGTCCATCACCTGCAGCAGGATGTTGAAGATGTCCGGGTGCGCCTTCTCGATCTCGTCGAGCAGCAGCACCGAGTACGGCTTCTTCGTGATCTGCTCGGTGAGCAGGCCGCCCTGGTCGAACCCGACGTATCCGGGCGGCGCGCCGATCAGCCGCGACACCGCGTGACGCTCCATGTACTCGGACATGTCGAAGCGAATCAGCTCGATGCCCATGCAGTAGGCGAGCTGGCGCGCGACCTCGGTCTTGCCGACGCCGGTCGGCCCGCTGAACAGGAAGTTGCCGATCGGCTTCTGCGGGTTGCCGAGCCCCGAGCGCGCGGTGCGGATCGCCGACACCAGCGCCTCGATCGCCTTGTCCTGGCCGAACACCACCGCCTTGAGGTCGCGATCGAGGTTCTTGAGCGCGGTGCGGTCGTCGGTCGACACCGTCTGCGGCGGGATGCGCGCGATCTTGGCGATGATCTCCTCGATCTCCTGCTTGCCGATCATGCGCTTCTGCTTCGACTTCGGCAGGATGCGCTGCGCCGCGCCGGCCTCGTCGATCACGTCGATCGCCTTGTCGGGCAGGTGGCGGTCGTTGATGTAGCGCGCCGAGAGCTCGGCCGCGGAGGAGAGCGCATTGGCGCTGTACTTGACGCCGTGATGCGCCTCGAAGCGCGACTTCAGGCCCTTCAGGATCTCGACCGTCTCGTCGATCGAGGGCTCGGTCACGTCGATCTTCTGGAAGCGGCGCGACAGCGCGTGGTCCTTCTCGAACACGCCGCGATACTCGTTGTACGTCGTCGCGCCGATGCACTTGAGCGCGCCGGTGGAGAGCGCCGGCTTCAGCAGGTTCGAGGCGTCGAGCGTCCCGCCCGAGGCCGCGCCCGCCCCGATCAGCGTGTGGATCTCGTCGATGAACAGGATCCCGTTCGGATTGTCGAGGAGCTGCTTCAGCACCGCCTTGAGGCGCTGCTCGAAGTCGCCGCGGTACTTCGTGCCGGCGAGCAGCGCGCCCATGTCGAGCGCGTACACCTGGCACTTGGAGAGGATGTCGGGAACCTGCCCCTCGACGATGCGGCGGGCGAGGCCTTCGGCGATCGCGGTCTTGCCGACGCCGGCCTCGCCGACGAGCAGCGGGTTGTTCTTGCGCCGCCGGCAGAGGGTCTGGATCACGCGCTCGAGCTCGCGCTCGCGCCCGATCAGCGGGTCGATCTTGCCGACCAGCGCCTGCGCGTTGAGGTTGACGGTATAGGTCTCCAGCGCGCCGCCGGCCTGCTGCCCCTCTTGCTGCTCCTCGTCGCTCTCGGCGGGTTTCGGCTGTTGCGACTGCGGCGCCTTGGTGATGCCGTGCGAGATGTAGTTCACGACGTCGAGGCGCGTGACGCCCTGCTGGTGCAGGAAGTACACCGCGTGCGAGTCCTTCTCGCCGAAGATCGCCACCAGCACGTTGGCGCCGGTCACCTCTTTCTTGCCCGAGGACTGGACGTGGAGAATCGCGCGCTGGATCACGCGCTGGAAGCCGAGCGTGGGCTGGGTGTCGATCTCCTCGGTACCGGCGACGGTCGGCGTGTGGGAGTTGATGAACTCGGTCAAGCTCCGGCGCAGCTCCTCGATGTTGGCGGCGCAGGCGCGCAGCACTTCGGCTGCGGTCGGATTGTCCAGCAGCGCGAGGAGGAGGTGCTCGACGGTGATGAACTCGTGCCGCTTCTGGCGCGCCTCGACGAACGCCATGTGCAGGCTGACTTCGAGCTCCTGGGCGATCATTACGTTTCCTCCATCACGCACTGCAGCGGGTGCTGATGCTTGCGCGCGAATGCAACTACCTGCTCGACCTTAGTGGTCGCGATATCCCGCGGGTAGACCCCGCACACCCCCATGCCTTCCCGGTGCACCTTCAGCATCACCTGGGTCGCCTTTTCGCGCGTCATCGCAAAGAACGTCTGCAGCACCACGATCACGAACTCCATCGGCGTGTAGTCATCGTTCATCAGCACCACCTTGAACAGCGGCGGGGGCTTGACCTTAGACTTCTTGGTCTCGAGGACCGTTCCATCACGCGACCGGGTCGCCATGCCTGCTTCAGCCTTCCGATGCCGACGTCGACCTCACTTCCGCGTTCGGTTCATGACGTCTCGCCGCGCGAGTTCGTGCGCTGGGGACTCGTTCGTATCCTAGCCAGACTTGCGTCCCCGCGCAATCGCCCGAATCGCCCGCAAGGTACGGATTTCTCAGGGGCTTGAGGCGCCGCGCGGACACTTGACGCGCTACGTCGAAGCGCGTAAAAGAGGCGCGTGTTTGCTCCTCAAGCGGTAGGAAGGTCGCTGCGGTGATCCCCTCGTCCTGAAGCTGGCTTGAGAACAGGCATGGGAATGGGGGGAGACCCTCGGGTCGCAACGTGAAGGGAAGAGGGGGGCTATGCCTACCGGTACGGTGAAGTGGTTCAATGACGCCAAGGGCTACGGGTTCATCACGCCCGATGACGGCGGCGAGGATCTGTTCGCGCACTTCTCGGCCATCAACATGGCCGGGTTCAAGACGCTCAAGGAAGGCGAGAAGGTCAGCTTCGAGGTGACCCAGGGCCCCAAGGGCAAGCAGGCATCGAATATCCAGAAGGCCGGCTGAGCCCGCGCTGGCACGGATCCTTCGAAGCCCCGCCGCGTGCGGGGCTTTTTGTTTTGTTGGACGCGTTTTGCCAGCCGCGGACTGTCGATCGCGGGCCGCCCGCAAGCGGCCCGCGGTTCCGCCGGCGTTGCGCCGGCGCTACATGCGCTCGATCATCGCGTTCCCGAAGCCCGAGCACGACACTTCGGTCGCGCCCGTCACCAGGCGCGCGAGGTCGTACGTCACGACCTTCGCGGAGATCGCCGCTTCCATCGATTTGATGATGAGATCGGCCGCCTCGCGCCAGCCCATGTGGCGCAGCATCATCTCGGCTGAAAGGATGAGCGAGCCCGGATTCACCTTGTCCTGCCCGGCATACTTGGGGGCGGTCCCGTGCGTCGCCTCGAAGCAGGCGACGGTGTCAGAAAGGTTCGCGCCCGGCGCGATGCCGATGCCGCCGACCTGCGCCGCGAGCGCGTCCGAGACGAGGTCGCCGGTCAGGTTCAGCGTGGCGATCACGTCGTACTCGTCGGGCCGCAGCAGGATCTGCTGCAGGAACGCGTCGGTGATCACGTCCTTGACCACGATCTCGCGACCGGACTTCGGATTCTTCATCTTGCACCACGGCCCGCCGTCGAGCATCTGAGCGCCGAACTCGCGCTGCGCCAGCGCGTAGCCCCAGTCGCGGAAGCCGCCCTCGGTGAACTTCTGGATATTGCCCTTGTGCACGAGCGTCACGGATTTCCGGTCGTTGTCGATCGCGTACTGGAACGCCCTGCGGATCAGTCGCTCGCTGCCCTCGATCGAGACCGGCTTGATCCCGATCGCGGACGATCCGGGGAAGCGGATCTTCTTGACCCCCATCTCGGTCTGCAGGTACTTGATGAGCTTTTGCGCCTGCTCGGACTTGGCCGGCCACTCGATCCCGGCGTAGATGTCCTCGGTGTTCTCGCGGAAGATCACCATGTCGACCTTCTCGGGCGCCTTCAGCGGTGAGGGCGTGCCGCGGAAGTAGCGCACCGGCCGCAGGCAGACGTAGAGGTCGAGCTCCTGGCGCAGCGCGACGTTCAGCGAGCGGATCCCGCCGCCGACCGGCGTGGTCATCGGCCCCTTGATCGACACCGAATAGTCCCTGAGCAGCTCGAGCGTTTCGGCCGGCATCCAGACGTCGGCGCCGTAGAGGCGCGTGGACTTCTCGCCTGCGAACACTTCCATCCAGTGGATCTTGCGTTTGCCGCCGTAGGCTTTCGCGACCGCGGCATCGACCACCTTGAGCATCACCGGAGTGATATCTACGCCGATGCCGTCGCCCTCGATGTACGGAATGACGGGGTTGTCGGGCGTCGGCTTGCCGGGGACGATCTTGCTTCCGCCTTGCGGGATTTTCACGTGCGAAGTGGCCATTGGCGCTCCGTTGTGGGCTCGATGAGGTTGAGAGGGAGGGTCGGTTTCGTCGGGCGGCGCGTGCTCCGTCGCCGTCGGACGCGAGGTGTCGAATGGGGTGTCTGATGCGCCGATAGGGCGCAATTATGCGTCAACCGGGGCTGCAATTTCCATGCTCCGGTTCGGCCGGGGGCATCCGGTCGGGATGCCCCCGCGACCGTTTGCCGCTATCCTCGGGGCGAAGCCCACACTCCGGCCGCTGCGGCCGCGTCCGTCCATGAACCTGCCCAAGGGGGAGAACCCCGTCGCCGTCGCCGTCGCCGAGGCGCTGCTCGACGGTTTCGACAAGCACTACCGCCTGTTCCGCGAGACCAGCCGCGCGGCGAAGGCGCGGTTCGAGTCGGGCGACTGGCTCGGGCAGCAGCGCGCCGTGCGCGAGCGGATCGCGTTCTACGACCAGCGCGTGCGCGAGACCGCCGAGCGGCTGCACGCCGAGTCGCTCGACGAGAACACCTGGGCGCAGGCCAAGCTGCTCTACATCGGCCTGCTGACGAACCACAAGCAGCCCGAGCTCGCCGAGACGTTCTTCAGTTCCGTGTTCTGCCGGATCATGGACCGGAACTACTTCCACAACGAGTTCATCTTCTTTCGTCCCGCGGTTTCGACCGAATACATCGAGTCCGATCCGCCCGCCTATCGGACCTACTACCCGCTGCGCCACGGCTGGCAGGAGACGCTGCGGCGGATCTGCGCCGATCTCGACTGGCGCTGCCCGTTCGCGGATCTCGATCGCGACGTCGGCTACGTGCTCGAGGCCGCGCGGCAGGCTTCGGGCGGGGAGCTCCGCGCCGAGCCGAACTGCCAGATCCACGTGCTGGCCTCGGCGTTCTACCGGAACAAGGCGGCCTACGTCTGCGGCAAGCTCGTGAATGGCGATCGCGAGTACCCGTTCGTCGTTCCGGTGCTGCATGACCGGAACGGGCGGCTCTATCTCGACACCCTGCTCGTCGACCCGCTCGACATCGGGCGCGTGTTCAGCCTCAACCGCGCCTATTTCATGGTCGACATCGAAGTGCCCTCGGCGTACGTGCAGTTCCTGCGGACGCTGATGCCCTACAAGCCGCGTGCCGAGCTGTACACCATGCTCGGCCTCGGGAAACAGGGCAAGACGATGTTCTACCGCGAGCTCGCCCACCACCTGCGGCACTCCGATGACGAGTTCATCGTCGCGCCGGGCGTGCGCGGGCTGGTGATGGTGGTGTTCACCCTGCCGTCGTTCCCGTACGTCTTCAAGGTGATCCGCGACGAGATTGCGCCGCCGAAGGAGACCGACCGCGAGACCGTCAAGGCGAAGTACCTGCTGGTGAAGCAGCACGATCGGGTCGGGCGCATGGCCGACACCCATGAGTTCTCGAAGGTGGCGCTGCCCAGAGCGCGGTTCAGCGCCGGGCTCCTCGCGGAGCTTCGCCAGACCTGCCCCTCGGTGCTGTCGGAAAACGACATCGAGGTCGTGATCGACCACCTCTACATCGAGCGGCGGATGCTGCCGCTCAACTTATACCTCGATCAGTCGACGGACGAACGCATCGAACGCGTCGTGCGCGACTATGGCGATGCGATCCGCGAGCTCGCCTACGCCAACATCTTCCCCGGCGACATGCTGATGAAGAATTTCGGCGTCACGCGCCTCGGCCGGGTGGTGTTCTACGACTACGACGAGATCGAGTACCTCACCCAGTGCAACTTCCGGCGCATCCCCGCGGCGCCGAATCCGGAGCTCGAGATGTCCGGCGAGGTCTGGTATCCGGTGGCGAGGAACGACGTGTTTCCCGAGGAGTTCGGCGCCTTCCTGCTCACCGATCCGCGCGTCCGGGCGGCGTTCATGAAGCATCACGCCGACCTGCTCGGCCCGGAATTCTGGAAGGCGACCCAGGCCCAGATCGAGGGCGGGCACGTCGAGGACTTCTATCCCTACCCGGAGTCGATCCGGTTCTGCCTCGTGCACCCTGCTCCGAGCGCGCGTGCGAAGGTCGTCGCAGCCTGATTTCCGCATTTCCACTCGCTCTATAAGTCTTTGTTTTTAAATGATAACAGGCGCCGAGTAAGAAGAATGTCAACCCGCGCTGCCTGGGCGGCGTTATTGGCCCTGACCGGGAAATCGGTCACTTCAACCAAACTGACGCCACAGAGAGGAAACTCATGAAAAAGCTGATCGCTGTCCTTATCGCTGCCACGTTCGCCGGCGTTTCGATCCAGGCCGTCGCCCAGACCAAAGACGCGAAGCCCACCGCCGAGCAGTGCAAGAAGGACCCGAAGATGAAGGGCTGCGAGCCGACGAAGAAGTAATCGCCCTGCTAGGCGATTGAAAGGCAGGGGTGTTCCCCCTGCCTTTCCTTTTTCGGGACACCGCTGCTAAACTGCCGTCGCCCTGACGACCGGAAAAAGGGAGCAGGGCACCGCGCCCGCGCCGTTGCGGGCATTCGACCCAGACGCTCAAGGAGGAGCAGAAATGAAGAAGATCGTTGCACTCGATTTTCGCTGCCACGTTCGCGGCCGTGTCGTTCCAGGCCGTCGCCCAGGACGAAGAAGCCGACTCCGCCGAGCAGTGCAAGAAGGACCCGAAGATGACGGGCTGCGAGCAGGCGAAGAAGTAATCGCCGCTGTGGCGAGTGAAGGCAGGGGCGTGCCCCTGCCTTTTTCATTCCTGCACCTGGCCCTCCTCACGATTTCGTGAATTTGCGTCCCACAACATTGGCCGCGCTGTTCGCCGTGTCCGTGGCGTCCGGGCCGGCGATCGGGCAGCTGCCCGCACTCGAACTCAGCGCCGGGATTCATCTCATCCGCGCCGAGGTCGCGAACACGTTTGACGCCCGGGCGCGCGGACTGATGTTCCGCAAGTCGCTCGCTGCCAACGCCGGAATGCTGTTCGTGTTCCCCGACGTGACGACGCACTGCATGTGGATGAAGAACACCTTCGTGCCGCTGTCGGTCGCGTTCATGGACGAGCAGGGCACGATCGTGAGCATCCACGACATGCAGCCCCAGAACGAGACTTCGCACTGCGCGGCGAAGCCCGCGCGCTTCGCGCTGGAGATGAATCAGGGCTGGTTTGCCAAGAAGGGCATCAAGGCCGGCGCCAGGATCGGCGGGGTCGACAAGGCGCCGCCGCCGCGCTGAGCGCGGCGCGCCCGAAAATCAGAAGGGGCCCCGCGGGGCCCCTTCTGCGTTCCAGTCGGCGGTTCGATCTACAGGCCGGCGTTCTGCTGCGCGACCATGCAATAGAGCATCGGGATCGACAGCATCGTGTTGAAGCGCGAGGTCAGCATGGCCATGCGGGCGGACTTGGCCTTCTCGGCCGCCTCGACCGGCACGATGCCGAGCGCTCGCTTCTGGTTCGGCCAGATGATGAACCAGACGTTATAGGCCATGATCAGCGCGAGCCACATGCCGATGCCGATCGCCGTGAACGGTTTCTGGAACGCGAGCGCGGACCCGATGTAGCCGTTCATCCAGGCCACGAGCAGGCCGGTGATCACCGTCGCGAGCGCCGCCCAGCGGAACCAGAACAGCGCGGTCGGGGCGATGACCTTGCCGATCGCCGGCTTCTGCTCGTCGGGAATCTTCGGCATCGACGGGATCTGCACGAAGTTGAAGTACCACAGCAGGCCGATCCACATCACGCCCGCGAGGACGTGCAGCCAGCGCATGAAGAACGTCCACCACGCATGGTCGAACTTGACGACGCCGCCAGCGGCGGTGCTGACGATGATCACGATGACCACGAGGACTACGATGCCGGCGGCTACCGTACGTCCGAGGGATTGGAGAATCGCGCCCATGTGGAAGCCTCCTTTGAGGTCTGTTGTTGTCCCCGGCGACGGGACTCCTGGAGGGCGCGGAGTTTAGCACAAGGCCTTGCGCGTTCCGGCGGTTGCGCGGCCTCAGCGCGTCTGCTCGACGCGGGCGTTCGCCCCGCCCTCGGCAAACGTGAGATCGAGCGGGTCCCCGCGGGCGAGTCCGGCGCTGCGGCGCACGATGCGTCCCTCTCCGTCCCGGACGATGGCGTACCCGCGCTCCAGCACCGCGCGCGGGTCGAGATGCGCGAGGCTCTGCACCAGCGACTCGAGCCGCGCCGTGCGCTGCGCGGACCCATGAAGGGCGGCCGCGCGCATGCGCTGGGCCAACCCGGCGACCCGCGCCTCCAGGGGGGCGAGCGCCGGCAGGCCGCGCACCGCCCGGTCGGCGAGATCGCGTAGGCGCCAGCGCCCCCGTTCGAGTGACCGCTCGGCCGCGAGGGCGAGGCGGGCGCGCAGCTGCGCGAGCAGCGCGGTCTGCGCATCGAGCCGCCGTCCCGGGTGGACGAGGCGGCGGGTCAGATGGTCGAGGAGCTGGAGGCGGGTCTCGAGGTCGCGCGTGATGCGGCGGTGCAGGCGTCCGGCGAGCAGGTCGAGGCGCGCGCGCAGCTCGGCGCGCTCCGGGCTCGCGAGTTCCGCCGCCCCGGTCGGCGTCGGCGCCCGGAGGTCGGCCGCGAAATCCGCGATCGTGAAGTCGGTTTCGTGGCCGACCCCCACGACGACCGGGATCGCGCAGGCGCGGATCGCGCGCGCGACGCGCTCGTCGTTGAAGGCCCAGAGGTCCTCGATGCTCCCGCCGCCGCGGCACAGGATCAGCACGTCGCACTCGCGGCGCCGGGCCGCTGCCGCGAGCGCGGCGACGATCTCGGCCGGCGCGCCCTCGCCCTGCACGGCGGTGGGGTAGAGCACGACCGGGACCGACGGGTTGCGCCGCGCGAGCGTGGTCAGCACGTCGCGCAGCGCCGCGGCCGCCGGCGAGGTCACGACGCCGATCGCGCGCGGGTATGCCGGGATCGGACGCTTGAGCGCCGGGTCGAACAGCCCCTCGCGCTCGAGGCGGTCGCGCAGGCGCAGGAACGCCTCGTACAGCGCGCCGAGGCCCGCGCGCCGCATGAACTCGACGTTGAGCTGGAAATCGCCGCGCGGCTCGTAGAGCGACACGAGCGCGCGGATTTCGACCTGCAGGCCGTCGCGGGGCTGCCAGTCGAGGGACGCGCCACGGCCGCGGAACATGACGCAGCGCACCTGGGCCTGGTCATCCTTCAGCGAGAAGTAGAGGTGGCCCGATCGCGCCTGGACGAAGTTGGAGATCTCGCCGCCGACCCAGAGGAGCGGAAAGCGGTGCTCGAGCAGGTCGCGCACGCTGCGATTGAGCGCTGAGACGCTGAGGACTTCGCTCCCGGAGAACCCGCCTTCCCGCATGAATGCTGGCTCTTCGGACATGTTGGCATCCTAACCTATCCACAACCGCGCCCGCCGCGGCCCGCCCGCGGCGCGCGCTGCGCCACTCACTCTGAGGAAGCTCGCAACCTATTGATTCAACGTCTGAAATTCTTGAGATCACTTATTAATCAGCGCACGAAATTCCTTTCGCACGGTCCACTTAGCGTCGCTGTCGACACACTATGCACAACCTTATCCACAGCATCTGTGGATAACCTCGCATGCCGGCAGCATGGTTCGCACGCGGCGCGCGCGCACGCATTTTCTTGCGGCGCAAGAGCGCCGCGGCTAAAGTCTCGTGCTTTGATTTTTTGGCGGAAAACCCACGCGTGTTCGCAATCATTCAAGCGGCCGGATGGCCGATCTGGTTCCTCCTGCTGGCCTCCGTGATCGCCGTCGCGCTCATCATCGAGCGGTCGATCGTGCTGCGGCAGGCGAAGATCGTCCCCAACGGACTGCTCGACAAGGTGGTGGACGCCTACCGCAAGCAGGGGGTGACGCCGCAGCTGCTCGACAGCCTGTACCAGGATTCGCCGCTCGGGCGCGTGCTCGCATCGGGTCTGCGCAACCACAAGGCGCCCCGTCAGGTGATGAAGGAAGCGATCGAGGACGAGGGGCGTGCCGTCACGCACGACCTCGAGCGGTTCCTCACCACGCTCGGCACGATCGCGGCGATCAGCCCGCTGTGGGGCCTGTTCGGCACGATCGTGGGCATGATCGAGATCTTCGGCTCGCAGAACCCGACCGGGGCGAACCCGGCGCAGCTCGCGCACGGCATCTCGATCGCGCTCTACAACGCCGGCTTCGGCATCCTGATCGCCGTGCCCGCGACGATCTTCTTCCGCCACTTTCGCGGCAAGGCCGAGAGCTTCGTGATCGATATGGAGCGGCAGGCGTCGCGGCTCGTCGACTTGGTCCACGGCGAGCGGCGCTGAGCGGGGCGGCCGGGGTGAACTTTCGCGCTCACTGGAAGGAGGATCCGGAGATCAACCTGATCCCCTTCATCGACGTCCTGCTCGTGATCCTCATCTTCCTGATGGTGACCACCACCTACTCGCGGTACGCCGAGCTCCAGATCAACCTGCCGAGCGCGTCGGCGGAAAAGCAGGCCGAGCGCCCCAACGAGCTCAACGTGACGATCAGCGCGGCCGGCGAGCTCACCATCGACCGCAAGGCGGTCCCGTTCGCGGGCGTCGCGCAGTTCGCCGAGCTCCTGAAGCAGGCGGGCAGCGGGCTCAAGGACCCGATCGTGATCATCAACGGCGACGCGAAGTCCAATCTCCAGGTCTCGATCAACGTGATGGAGGCGGCGCGGCTCGCCGGCTACACGAACGTCTCGTTCGCGGTCCAGCAATCGGCCGGAAAGTGATTCCGGCCCGCGCGGCGCGCGGCAGTGACGCGCAGGTCAGGAATGGACATCGCCACCTTCCCCGAGCGCCACTGGTACCGGCTGAGCGCACTCTCGGTCGCGCTCGCGCCGCTCAGCCTGCTCTTCCGCGCGGCGGTCGTCCTGCGTCGTGCCGGCTACGCCGCGGGGATCTTCCGCTCGCATCGACTGCCGGTTCCGGTCGTGGTCGTCGGCAATCGCGTTGTCGGCGGCACCGGCAAGACCCCGCTGGTGCTCTGGCTCGTCGAGGTGCTGCGGAGCCGCGGCTTGCGCCCCGGAATCGTGTCGCGCGGTTACCGCGGTGCCAACGACCCCGCCCGAAGCGTTCCTCCGGGCGGCGACGCGGCGCAGTTCGGCGACGAGCCGGTGCTGCTCGCCGAGCGGAGCGGGGTGCCGGTGTGGATCGGGCGGGATCGCGTCGCCGCGGCGCGCGGCCTGCTCGGCGCGCACCCGGGCTGTAACGTGCTGGTCTGCGACGACGGGCTCCAGCACTACGCCCTCGCGCGCGACTTCGAGATCGCGGTCGAGGACGAGCGCGGCCACGGCAACGGCCTGCTGCTCCCGGCGGGCCCGTTGCGCGAGCCGGCCGGGCGCGCGGTGGACGCCGTCGTCGTCAACGGGTCGGCGGGCGCCGGGGCGTTCGCGATGCAGCTCGCGCCGGATGGTTTTCGGCGCGTCTGCGGAAACGGGCCGGACGTGCCGCTCGCGGCGCTGCGGGGCCGGCGCCTGCACGCCGCGGCGGGCATCGGCAATCCCGGGCGATTCTTCGCGACGCTGCGGGCGCTCGGCCTCGAGTTCGTGCCCCACGCGTTCCCGGACCACCATGCGTGGACGGCGCGCGACCTCGACTTCGACGCCTGCGACTGCGTGCTGATGACCGAGAAGGATGCAGTAAAATGCCGCGCATTCGGACGCGACGACCTCGTCGCTCTCCGGGTGCAGGCGCGGGTCGATCCGCGGCTTGCAGACCTCCTCTCGGCGCGCATCCATGGATCCCAAGCTGCTTGACATCCTCGTCTGCCCGGTGACCAAGGGGCCGCTCATCTACGACAAGCCGGCGCAGGAGCTCGTCTCGATCGAGAGCGGGCTCGCCTACCCGATCCGGGACGGCATTCCGGTGATGCTCGAGGACGAGGCGCGGCGCCTCTCCGCGGACGAGCTCGAGTCCTGGCGCGCGAAGCGCTGAGCGCCGGAGGCGCTGCGCCATGCCCGGCCTCCTGCGCTTCACCGTCCTGATCCCCGCTCGCTACGCGTCGAGCCGGCTGCCCGGCAAGGCGCTCGCCGACATCGGCGGCAAGCCGATGGTGGTGCGCGTGGCGGACCGCGCCCGCGCCAGCGGCGCCGGCGCGGTCTGGATCGCCACCGACGATGCGCGCATCGTGGCGGCGGCCCGCGAGCATGGCTGCGATGCGCTGCTCACGCGCGCCGATCACGCGTCCGGGACCGACCGGCTGGCGGAAGCCGCAGCGACGCTCGGGCTCACCGACGACGAGATCGTGGTGAACGTGCAGGGCGATGAGCCCCTGATGCCGCCCGAGCTGGTGGGCCGGCTCGCACATGCGCTCGCCCGGCGGACGTCGGCGTCGATGGCGACGGCGTGCGTCCCCATCACCGACCCGGAGAAGCTGCGCAACCCGAACGTGGTCAAAGTCGTGTGTGATCACTCCGGTTATGCGCTCTACTTCAGCCGGTCCCCGATCCCGTACGCGCGCGACGCGGTCGCCGCCGGCGGCCCGGCGGCGGTGCTGCCGGACGGCTTGCCCGCGTACCATCACCTCGGCATCTACGCCTACCGCGCCGGTTTCCTGCGCGCGTACGCGAAGCTCGCGCCGGCGCCGATCGAGCGCTTCGAGGCGCTCGAGCAGCTGCGGGCGCTCTGGCACGGCCACCGGATCGCGGTCATCGTCGCCGAGGCGGAGCTGCCGCCGGGCGTGGACACCCCCGAGGACCTGGAAAGGACGCGTCGGCTCTTCGCTGCTCGGGGCTGAAGCCGGTCCGCGAGGCGACCGCACGATCCGCCCGCGTGATCCGCGCGTTTGACCGCGCCGCCGCCGCCGGGCTATCGTCAACGCTCCTGCCCCCGAACGAGCCAGACACCCAATGCGACTCATCCTCCTCGGCCCGCCGGGCGCCGGCAAGGGCACGCAGGCGCAGTTCATCACCGATCGCTTCGGGATCCCGCAGATCTCGACCGGCGACATGCTGCGCGGGGCGATCAAGGCGGGCACGCCGCTCGGGGTGGCGGCGAAGAAGATCATGGACGCGGGCCAGCTCGTGTCCGACGACATCGTCACCGCGCTGGTCCGGGAGCGGCTCGCCCAGCCCGATTGCGCCTCCGGCTATCTCTTCGACGGGTTTCCGCGCACGCTCCCGCAGGCCGAAGCAATGAAGGGCGCCGGCGTGGCGGTCGACTACGTGCTCGAGATCGACGTGCCGGACGAGGAGATCATCGCGCGCATGGGCGGTCGGCGCGTCCATCTCGCCTCGGGTCGGACCTACCACGTGCAGTTCAATCCGCCCCGGGTCGCCGACCGCGACGACGTCACCGGCGAGCCGCTGATCCAGCGCGATGACGATCGCGCCGAGACGGTGCGCAAGCGACTGGAGGTCTACCACGCGCAGACCCAGTCGCTGGTCGACTACTTTGCGCGCTGGGCCGCGACCGGCGACAAGCGGGCGCCGCAGTACCGGCGGATTTCCGGCGTGGGCTCGGTGGACGAAATCCGCGCACGCGCCCTCGCCGCTCTGGAGTAGGGCGCGCCGCCAGGACGGTGTCCCTCCGGCGGATGTCGCGCGTCGCGCCGCTGCGGGATAATCCCCCGCGTTCCCTGTTCGCGAAGCGGCCATGAAGACCTCCAAAGCCCCCAATGCCCTCTACGCCCAGTCGGGCGGCCCCAGCGCGGTGATCAATGCCTCCGCCGCCGGCGTCATCGAAGCCGTCCGCAAGGCGCGCGGGAAGATCGGCAAGCTGTACGCCGGGCGCAACGGCATCGTCGGCATCCTTACCGAAGAGCTGATCGACACCGGCAGGGAGTCGGCGAGCGCGGTCGCCCGGCTCCGCCAGACCCCCGGCAGCGCGTTCGGGACCTGTCGCTACAAGCTCCGGGATTTCGAGAAGGACCGGTCGCAGTACGAGCGGCTGATCGAGGTGTTCCGCGCCTACGACATCGGCTACTTCTTCTACAACGGCGGCAACGACTCGATGGACACCGCGTGGAAGGTGTCGCAGCTCGGTGCGCAGCTCGGGCTTCCGGTGCAGTGCATCGGCGTGCCGAAGACGATCGACAACGACCTCCCGATCATCGACGCGTGCCCGGGGTTCGGGTCGGTGGCGAAGTACGTCGCGACCTCGATTCGCGAGGCGAGCATGGACGTCGCGTCGATGTTCCGCACCTCGACGCAGATCTTCGTGCTGGAGGTGATGGGCCGCCACGCGGGCTGGATCACCGCCGCCGGCGGGCTCGCCGCGGAGGGGCCGGACGACGGTCCGCACATTCTGCTGTTTCCCGAGATCCAGTTCGACGAAGCGCGGTTCCTCGAGCGCGTGAAGGCGACGGTCGAGCGCATCGGCTGGTGCTCGATCGTCGTCTCGGAGGGCCTGCACGGGCCCGACGGCAAGTTCCTGTCCGAGAGCGGGCTGCGCGACGCGTTCGGCCACGCCCAGCTCGGGGGGGTCGCGCCGCAGATCGCCAAGCTGATCACCGAGCGGCTGAAGTACAAGCACCACTGGGCGGTTTCGGACTACCTGCAGCGCTCGGCCCGCCACATCGCCTCGGCGGTCGACGCGGAGCAGGCCTACAAGCTCGGCGCGGCGGCGGTGAAGCTCGCCCTGGCGGGGCGCAACGCCGTGATGCCGACGGTGGTCCGCCTGTCGGACAAGCCCTACCGGTGGAAGCTCGGCGTGGCCGAGCTGAAGGACGTCGCCAACGTCGAGAAGAAGATGCCGCGCGACTTCATCACGGAAGACGGGTTCCACATCACCGCCAAGTGCCGGCGCTATCTTGCGCCGCTGATCAAGGGCGAGGACTACCCCGCCTACCGGGACGGGCTGCCCGACTACGTCAAGCTGAAGAACGCGCTCGTGCCGAAGAAGCTCGGCACGGCCTTCAAGATCTGAGCGCGGCCGGGCTATAATCCGCCGCTTTCCAGAAACCGGGCCGGGGGGAGTCGGCCGAGCGCGCGTGGTCGCGCGATCCGCACTCCCCCAAGAACGCCCGCCTCACAAACGGGGGATTCCATGAGCTCTGCTCTTCTATTCGCGCTCGGCTGCGCGGTCCTGGCGATCGTCTACGGCCTGTTCTCGATCGGCTGGATCCTGCGGCAGCCCGAGGGCAACGAGCGCATGCGCGAGATCGCGGGCGCGATCCGCCAGGGCGCGGTCGCCTACCTGCGGCGGCAGTACTACACCATCGCCCTGGTCGGCGTCGTGCTCTTCGTCGTGATCGGGCTGGTGCCCGGGCTCGGCTGGCCGACCGCGTGGGGCTTCGCGATCGGCGCAGTCCTGTCGGGGCTGTCCGGGATCATCGGCATGAACGTGTCGGTGCGCGCGAACGTGCGCACCGCGGAGGCGGCGCGCAAGGGGCTGAACGAGGCGCTCGCGGTCGCGTTCCGGGGCGGCGCGATCACCGGCCTGCTGGTCGTCGGCCTCGGCCTGCTCGGCGTCGCCGGCTATTTCTGGCTGCTCGCCGCGGCCGGCAAGGCGGGCCAGCCGCTCATCGAGACGCTCAAGCCGCTCATCGGCCTCGGCTTCGGCGGGTCGCTCATCTCGATCTTCGCGCGACTCGGCGGCGGCATCTTCACCAAGGGTGCCGACGTCGGCGCGGATCTCGTCGGCAAGGTCGAGGCGGGCATTCCCGAGGACGATCCGCGCAACCCGGCGGTGATCGCCGACAACGTCGGCGACAACGTCGGCGACTGCGCCGGCATGGCGGCCGACCTGTTCGAGACCTACGCGGTGACGCTGATCGCGACGATGCTCCTCGGCGCGCTGATGGTGAAGACGGAGTCCGCGGCCGCGGTGGTCTACCCGCTGGTCATCGGCGGCTTCTCGATCATCGCGTCGATCGTCGGCACCTGGTTCGTCAAGGCCAAGACCGGCGACAAGAACGTCATGCCGGCGCTGTACCGCGGACTGTGGGTCGCCGGCATCCTCGCGCTGATCGCGTTCTATCCGATCACCCAGTGGATCATGGGCGACGTGCTCGCGACCGTGCCGTTCGACGTGTCCGGCGGGCGCAAGTTCGTCGCGGTGTGGCAGCTCTGGGGGGCCGCGGCGGTCGGTCTCGTCCTCACCGGCTTCATGGTCTGGATCACCGAGTACTACACCGGCACGCAGTTCAAGCCGGTGCAGCACGTCGCGCAGGCGTCGACCACCGGGCACGCGACCAACATCATCGCCGGCATCGGCGTGTCGATGAAGGCCACGGCCTGGCCGGTGATCGCGGTCTGCGTCGCGATCGGGATCTCCTACTGGTTCGCGGGCCTGTACGGCATCGCGATCGCCGCGACCGCGATGCTCTCGATGACCGGCATCATCGTCGCGCTCGACGCGTACGGCCCGATCACCGACAACGCCGGCGGCATCGCCGAGATGGCGAAGCTGCCCGACTCGGTGCGCGCCATCACCGATCCGCTCGACGCGGTCGGCAACACGACCAAGGCGGTGACCAAGGGCTACGCGATCGGCTCGGCCGGTCTCGCGGCGCTGGTGCTGTTCGCCGACTACACCCATGCCCTCGAGGCCCTGGGCCAGCACCTGAGCTTCGATCTGTCGAACCACATGGTGATCATCGGCCTCTTCATCGGCGGCATGGTGCCGTACCTCTTCGGCGCGATGGCGATGGAGGCGGTCGGGCGCGCGGCGGGTTCGGTGGTGGTCGAAGTGCGCCGCCAGTTCAAGGAGATCCCCGGGATCATGGCGGGCACGGCCAAGCCGGAGTACGGCACGGCCGTCGACCTGCTGACCCGCGCGGCGATCAAGGAGATGATCGTCCCGTCGCTGCTGCCGGTGCTGATCCCGATCGTGGTCGGGCTCGCACTCGGGCCGCAGGCGCTCGGCGGCGTCCTGATGGGCACGATCGTCACCGGCCTCTTCGTCGCGATCTCGATGACGACCGGCGGTGGCGCATGGGACAACGCCAAGAAGTACATCGAGGACGGCCATCACGGCGGCAAGGGCTCCGACGCCCACAAGGCGGCGGTGACCGGCGACACGGTCGGCGATCCGTACAAGGACACTGCCGGCCCCGCGGTGAACCCGCTGATCAAGATCATCAACATCGTCGCGCTCCTGATCGTGCCGCTCATGGCCGGCGGCGATCACAAGACGGCGGCAGCGCCCGCACCCACCGTGGCGACCGCACCTGTACCGACCGCAGCGCCCGCCGCGGGACGGCCGGTGCGCCTGCATTTCGAGACCGGAAGCGCGGCGCTGAGCAGCGAGAATCAGAAGATCGTCGCCGCAGTCGCGCAGAAGATGAAGGACACGCCCGATCTCAAGGTAGACGTTTCCGGTTTTGCCGACCAGACCGGCAACATGGAGCAGAATCTTGAACTCGCCAAACAGCGCGCGACGGCCGTCCGCGATGCGCTCCTGGCTGCGGGCATCGCGGAGGACCGCATGAGTCTCAAGAAGCCGGAGCAGGTGGTCCTGGGCGCGGGCCAGGATGCCGAGGGACGCCGCGTCGAGATCAGCGTCGCGAAGTGAAGTGACGGCGCGGCGAGTCCTCGCGCGCCTCGGAAGGGCAGCCTGCGGGCTGCCCTTCTTGTTTTGGGTCGCTTGGCCGCGGTGCGTGCGCGCAGCTCGCGCCGGAGCCGGCGCACTGGCGTTGCGCCCAAGCGTGCGGCCGTCGGCCAGCGCTTCATGGTGGCCGCCGCGCATCCGCTCGCCGTCGATGCAGGCTACGAGGTGCTCGAGCGCGGCGGCAGCGCGATGGACGCCGCGGTCGCCGTGCAGCTCGTGCTCGGGCTCGTCGAGCCGCAGTCCTCCGGCATCGGCGGCGGCGCGTTCATCGTGCACTACTCCGCGGCCGACGGGCGGGTGCGGACGTACGACGGTCGCGAGACGGCGCCCGCGGCTGCGCAGCCCGATCGGTTTCTCGGACCAGTTCGGCCGGCCGCTCGGCTTCATCGACGCGGTGCTGTCGGGGAAATCGGTCGGGGTCCCCGGGACGCTCGCCGTCCTGGAGCTTGCGCATCGCAACCATGGCCGGCTCGAGTGGGCCGCGCTTGTGGCGCCGGCGATCGACCTGGCGGAGGACGGGTTCGCGATCTCGCCGCGACTGCACGCGCTCCTCGCGTGGGACAAGTGGCTCGCGCGCGACCCCTTCGCCGCCCGCTACTTCTACGATTCGGCGGGACGGCCGAAGCCCGTCGGGACGATCCTCCGCAACCCCGACTACGCGGCGGTGCTGCGCGAAATCGCGCAGCAGGGCGCCGCGGCGCTCCATCGCGGCCCGATCGCCGCCGACATCGCGGCTGCGGTCCGCGATGGCGGCGGCGACCTGACGGTGGAGGATCTCGCGGGCTACCAGGCGAAGGAACGAGCGCCGGTGTGCGGTGCATTCCGCGCTTACCGCGTCTGCGGCATGGGCCCGCCGTCGAGCGGCGGCATCGCGGTCCTGCAGATTCTCGGGATCCTCGAGCGCCTGCCGAAAACCGACTTCGTGGGCGATCCGCTGCCGGCGGTGCACTACTTCGCGGAAGCCGCGCGACTCGCCTACGCCGATCGCGATCGCTACGTGGCCGATCCGGACTTCGTCGACGTTCCGGTCGCCGGGCTGCTCGCGCCCGCGTACCTGGCGGAGCGCGCGCGCCTGGTCGCGGCGGACAGGTCGCTCGTCCGCGCCCGGCCGGGCCGCCCTGCCGGCACCGCGCCCACGGCGTTCGGTGACGGCGTCGAGGCCGATCTTCCCGCGACGACGCACATCTCCATCGTCGACGCCGAGGGCAATGCGGTGGCGCTGACCTCGAGCATCGAGTTCCTGTTCGGGAACCACCGGTTCGTGCGCGGGTTCCTGCTCAACAACGAGCTCACCGACTTCTCGTTCGTCGCGGAGGAGGGCGGGCGACCGGTCGCGAACCGGGTCGAGGCGCGCAAGCGTCCGCGCAGTTCGATGTCGCCCACTCTCGTGTTCGACGCGGACGGGCGGCTCGTGATGATCGTCGGGTCGCCCGGCGGTCACGCGATCATCCACTACGTGGCGCGCGTCATCGTCGCGGCGCTCGACTGGGGCATGCCGCTCCAGGCGGCGCTGGATGCGCCGAACTTCGGCAGCCGCAACGGCCCGACCGACCTCGAGGCGGGGACGCCGGTCGAACGACTGCAGCCTCAGCTCGAGGCGCTCGGACATCCGGTCCGCGTCGGGAGCTCGCGAGCGGCGTGCACGCCATCCTGCGGGTCGGCGACACGTGGGTCGGCGCCGCGGACCCGCGCCGCGACGGCGCGGCGCGCGGGCAATAGCGCGCTGCGCCGCGCGCTACGCCTCGGCCGCCCACTGCAGGGCGACCAGCACTTTCTGCGCGACGTGCGCGTCGAGACAGTCGAAAGCCTGCAGCCCGGTCCACGCACGCAGCCACGTCAGCTGCCGCTTCGCGAGCTGACGGGTCGCGAAGATGCCGCGGTCGCGCAGCTCGGCGCGGTCGTACTCGCCCTCCAGATAGCTCCACGCCTGGCGGTAGCCGACGCAGCGCATCGACGGCAGTGCGGCGTGCAGCGCGTAGCGAGCGCGTAACCCTTCGAGCTCGTCCACCAGTCCGGCGGCCAGCATCGCGTCGAAGCGCGCCGCGATGCGTCGGTGGAGCGCGCTGCGATCCCCCGGCACGAGCGCGATCGGCAGCAGGTCGAAGGGCGGCGCCGCGCCGCGCGCGCCGAGCTGGCGCGACATCGGCGTACCGGTCGCACGGAAGACCTCCAGCGCGCGCTGGATGCGTTGCGCGTCCGCCGGCGCCAGGCGCGCCGCGGTATCCGGATCGACGCGCGCGAGCTCGGCGTGCAGCGCCGGCCAGCCCCGGCGACGGGCATCGGCGTCGATCGCGGCGCGCACCTCCGCGTCGGCGGGAGGCAGTTCGGACAGCCCGTCGCGCAGCGCCTTGAAGTACAGCATGGTGCCGCCCACCAGCAGGGGAATGCGCCCGCGCCCGGCGATCTCGGCGACGAGGCGCACCACGTCTGCGCGGAACCGTGCCGCGGAGTACGGCTCGGTCGGGTCCAGGATATCGATGAGGTGATGCGGCACCGCGCGCCGCTCGTCGGCGCCCGGCTTGGCGGTGCCGATGTCCATGCCGCGGTACACCTGCGCCGAATCGACGCTCACGATCTCGACGGGAAGGTGCGCCGCGATCTCCATCGCCAGCCGCGACTTGCCGCTGGCAGTCGGGCCCATCAGCAGGACGGCGGTCGACCCCATCGGCGGGCGCGCCGGCGCCTCAGCGGCCGCGCAGAAAGAGCTTGTCGAGATCGGCGAGCGAGAGCTGGTACCACGTCGGGCGCCCGTGGTTGCACTGGCCGGCGCGCTCGGTCTCCTCCATGCGCCGCAGCAGCGCGTTCATCTCGGGGACGGTGAGCGCCCGGTTCGCCCGCACCGCGCCGTGGCACGCCATGGTGGCGAGCAGCTCGTCGCGACGCTCCGTCAGGACGCGGGTCCCGCCGAATTCGCGCAGGTCGTGGAGGAGTCCGCGCGCGACCGCGGCGACGTCGCCGGCGGCGACGGCTCCGGGCACGCCGCGCACCACCACCGCGGTCGGCGACAGCGCCGCCATCTCGAAACCGAGCGCGCGCAGGGCCTCGTCGTGCTCCGCGACGGTCGCGACGTCCAGCGCATCGGCGTGGAACGTGACCGGGATCAGGAGCTGCTGCGCGCTCAGCTCGCGTGCGTCGAGCGCGCTCTTCAGCTGCTCGTAGACGATCCGCTCGTGCGCGGCGTGCATGTCGACGAGCACCAGGCCCTGGCCGTTCTGCGCGAGGATGTAGACGCCGTGCAGTTGCGCCAGGGCGAAACCCAGCGGCTGGTCGGTTGCGGTCGGTGCCGGCGCCGACGCGACTGCGGCCGGGCTCGACAGCCCCTCGAACATCGCCGCGTAGGCGGCCACCGGTTGCGCGACGCCGAGCGACGCCTGGAACTGCGGCGCGCGCGGCACGAATCGATCGCCGACCGACTCGGCGGTCGCGAGCGGAGCCGGCGCGGAGGCGGCCGTCAGGGCGAGCGCCCGCTGCGCGGCGTGAAACACGAACTGGTGGACGGCACGCGAATCGCGAAAGCGCACTTCAGTCTTGGCGGGATGCACGTTCACATCGACGGCGCCGGGATCGACGTCGATGAACACCGCGTACGACGCATGCCGGTCGCCGTGCAGCACGTCGGCGTAAGCCTGACGCAGCGCGTGCGCGACCAGCTTGTCCCGCACGAATCGGCCGTTCACGAACACGTACTGCGCGTCCCGCGACCCGCGCGAGCTGGGCCGGATCGCCGAGCAACCCGGTGACCCGCAAACCCGGCACCTCCGCATCGAGCCGTCGCGCCGACCGGTCGAACTCGACGCCGAGGAGAGCGGCGATGCGCGCCGGTGCGGTGCTCGCCGGCAGATGGTTGCTCACGCGCGCGTTGTGCCGCAGCGTAAAGGTGACCTCGGGGCGGGCGAGCGCCACGCGCGCAAGCGCCTCGGCGCAATGCGCGAACTCGGTGGCCTCGCTCTTGAGGAACTTGCGCCGCGCCGGCGTGTTGAAGTAGAGGTCGAGTGCCTCGATCGTCGTCCCTGGAGGGTGCGCCGCGGGCTCGATCGGACCGGGCGGACCGCCTTCGGCAGCGACGCGCCACGCGTGCTCGGCGCCGGCGGTGCGCGAGGTCACGGTCACGCGGGCGACCGACGCGATGCTCGCGAGCGCCTCGCCGCGGAAGCCGAGCGTCGCGACGCGCTCGAGGTCCGCGAGCGTCGCGATCTTGCTCGTCGCATGGCGCGCGAGCGCGAGCGGGAGGTCGGCGCGCTCGATGCCGCTCCCGTCGTCGGTCACGCGGATCCGCTTCACGCCGCCTTCGTCGAGCGCGACGGTGACCGCCCGCGCGCCCGCGTCCAGGCTGTTCTCCAGCAGCTCCTTCACCACCGAGGCCGGGCGCTCGACGACCTCGCCGGCGGCGATCTGGCTGACCAGCGTGTCGGGAAGAAGGCGGATCGCGGTCATCGCGCTACGTCACTTCGACCACGGTCCCGCCGGTGAGTCGCACGAGTGCGTCCGGGCTCAGCCGGAAGACGGTATGCGGATGGCCCGCAGCCGCCCAGATCTCGGCGTGCCGGAAAAGGTCGCGGTCGATGAGCGTGCGCACCGGTGCGACGTGCCCCACCGGGGCGACGCCGCCGATCGCGAACCCGGTCGCGTCGCGCACGAACCCCGCGTCGGCCTTCCCGATCGGTTCGCCGACGAGCGTCGCGAGGCGCGCGGTGTCCACGCGGTTGGCGCCGCTCGTCATCACGAGCAGCGGCGCGCCCGAGCGTTCGCAGCGGAAGACGAGGGAATTCGCGATCTGCGCGACGTCGCAGCCGATCGCGTCCGCGGCCGCGCGCGCGGTGCGGGCCGCATCCGGCAGCGCGACGATTGCGGCGGGCACGCCGGCCGCCGCGAGCGCGGCGCGCACGCGGTCGACGGCAGGGTGGCGTTCGATCAACTTTTCGGGCAAGGCTGACGAGCGGGACGAATACACGGGGCCAGGCGCGCGGCAGCGGGAAGTCTAACAGGGGGCCGGTACAATATCTGACCCGCGCCGCACCCGCGCGCGACCCTCGCAGCCCATGGAACTCCTCGCCTTCTTCTGGGACCTCGTGGTCCACCTCGACCAGCATCTCGCGGCGCTGCTGCAGCAATACGGCCCGTGGATCTACGCGCTGCTGTTCCTGATCGTGTTCTGCGAGACCGGTCTCGTGGTCACGCCGTTCCTGCCGGGGGACTCGCTGCTCTTCGTGGCGGGTGCGCTGTGGGCGGCAGCGGGCATGGACGCGCGCCTGCTCGCGGCAACGCTCATCGTCGCCGCGCTCTGCGGCGACAACGTCAATTACTGGGTCGGCCGGTACATCGGGCCGAAGGTGTTCCGGTGGGAGAACTCGACGTTTTTCAACCGCAAGGCGCTGGAACGGACGCACGGGTACTACGAGCGCTTCGGCGGCCGCACCGTGATCATCGCCCGCTTCGTGCCGCTGGTGCGCACGTTCGCCCCGTTCGTGGCGGGGGTGGGCACGATGCCGTACCTGCGCTTCCTCGCATACAGCGTCGCCGGTGCGCTGCTGTGGGTGATCTCGCTGGTGACCGCGGGGTACTACTTCGGGAACGTCCCGCTGGTGAAGGACAACCTCACGGTCGTCATCTTCGCGATCGTCGCCCTCTCGGTGGCCCCGATCGCGATCGAATTCGTGCGGCTCCGCCTGCGCGCCGCGAAGGCGAGCCAGGGGTAGCGCTAGATCGGGTTGTTCCGGGCGCCCGGCGACCGCTGGGGGACGCGCGGCTCCTCGTTCACCGCGACCGTCGGCCGCGCCGGCGGCGGATGCTTGGCGAGGTAGCGCTTGATCCCGGTGAGGATCGCGCGCGCGAGCTTGTCCTGGTAGGCGTGGTCCCCGAGCCGCTTTTCCTCCTCGGGGTTCGAGATGAAGGCGGTCTCGACCAGGATCGAGGGGATGTCGGGGGCCTTGAGCACGGCGAACCCGGCCTGCTCGACGTGCGGCTTGTGGAGCGAGTTGATCCCGCCCAGCTCGCCCAGCACCGCGCGGCCGAGCTTCATGCTGTCGTTGATCGTCGCGGTCTGCGACAGGTCGAGCAGGGTCTGGGCGAGGTGTCGATCCTTGCCGTCCAGGTTCACGCCGCCGATCAGGTCGGCTTCGTTCTCCCGCTTGGCGAGATAGCGCGCCGCCGCGCTGGTCGCGCCGCGCTCGGACAGGGCGAACACCGACGAGCCGCGCGCGTGCGGCAGCATGAACGCGTCGGCGTGCACCGAAACGAAGAGGTCGGCGCGCACCCGGCGCGCCTTGTCCACCCGGGTCGCGAGGGGCACGTAGTAGTCGGCGTCGCGGGTGAGCACGGCGCGCATGTTCGGCTCGGCGTCGATCCGGTCCTTGAGCTTGCGTGCGATCGCGAGCGTCACGGTCTTCTCGTACGTGCCGCCGCGTCCGCGCGCGCCCGGGTCCTCGCCGCCGTGGCCGGCGTCGATGACGATCGTGAAGAAGCGGTTCATGCCGGGCGCGCCTTTGCGCTCGCCGTCCGCGCGCGGGGCGGGGTCCGGGGCGCGTGCCGGGGGCAGCGCGTCCGCCGGCAGCGGGTCGCTCGATTGGAGGCGTTGCACCAGCGCCGCGAGCGGATCGGGCGGCACGAGCGGGTAAACGTCGAGCACGAGCCGGTGGCCGTACTCCCCGATCGGCTTGAGCAGGAAGGCCTGCGGGTTGACCTCGCCGCGGAGGTCGATCACCAGGCGCACCGTCCCGGGTTTGGGCCGACCGACGCGCATGCCCGCGACGTAGGGATCGTCCGCCCGCACCTTCGCCGCGATCTGGTCGGCGAGCGAGGCGAAATCGGCGTTCTCGATGTCCACCACCAGCCGCTCCGGCGCCTTGACCGACGAGAGCTGATAGCGCAGCTCGTTCGCCGTCTCGATCGTGACGCGCGTGTACTCCTTCGCGGGCCATACGCGCACGGCGCGGATGGCCTCGTCCGCGAACGCGGTGGCGGCGAGCAGCGCGGCCGCCGCGGCCGCCGCGAACCGCGTCAGGCGGGCAGCAGCGGCGCGAGCGCGGTCAGGCACCGGCGACCCCGCTCGGTTTCCGCGTCGAGCGTGGCGTCGCGGCCGCCGCGGGGTGGCGCGACGAGGCGAACCCGCACGTCGGCGGGCGGCAGCAGCCCCGCCGCGCGCTCCGGCCATTCGACAAGGCAGATCGAGCGCTCATTGAAGCACTCCCGAAAGCCTGCATCCTGCCACTCTTCGGGGTCATGGAATCTAAATAAATCAAAATGGTACAAGCTTAACCTAGAATCTTCGTAAGGTTCAACCAGCGTGTAGCTCGGACTCTTCACTCGGCCCGCAAAGCCGAGCGCCTGGATGAGCCCGCGGGCGAGGGTGGTCTTGCCGCTGCCGAGGTCGCCGCAGAGGTGTACCGACAGGCCCGGCTGCAGGACCGCGGCCGAGCCGCGCGCCGAGCGCGCGCGTCGCGGCTTCGTCCGGAAGGTGCACGTGCAGCGGCGCTAACATGCGGCCGATGGTACATGGCACGTCCGCGACGACGCCCGACCACGGGGCGCTGGCCGCGACGATCAAAGCGTGGGGACGCGAGCTCGGCTTCCAGGCGGTCGGGATCGCGGACGCGGATCTCAGCGCTGCCGAACCCGGGCTGGCCGCGTGGCTCGCGGGCGGCTTTCACGGCGAGATGGACTACATGCGGCGCCACGGCGCCCGGCGGGCGCGGCCGGGCGATCTGGTGCCGGGGACGGTGCGCGTGATCAGCGCGCGGATGGACTACCTGCCCGACGCCGCCGACGGTCCGGCCACGCTGGCCGATGGCGCGAAGGCGTTCGTGTCGCGCTATGCGCTCGGCCGCGACTATCACAAGGTGCTGCGGGGCGCGGCTCCAGAAGCTCGCCGATCGCATCGAACACGAGATCGGAGCGTTCGGCTACCGGGTGTTCACCGACTCGGCGCCGGTGATGGAGGTCGAGCTCGCGGCGCGAGCGGGCCTCGGCTGGCGCGGCAAGCACACGCTGCTGCTCTCCCGCGAGGCCGGCTCGTTCTTCTTTCTCGGGGAGATCTACACCGATCTCCCGCTTCCGCCCGACGCTGCGGTGGACGAGCACTGCGGCACCTGCACGAAGTGCCTCGACGCGTGCCCGACCGGCGCGATCGTCGCCCCGTTCCGGCTCGACGCCCGCCGTTGCATCTCGTATCTCACCATCGAGCTGAAGGGGCCGATTCCGGTCGAGCTGCGGCCGCTCGTCGGCAATCGCGTCTACGGCTGCGACGACTGCCAGCTCGTCTGCCCGTGGAACCGGTATGCCCGGGTCACGCGCGAACCCGACTTTCGCGTGCGCAACGGTCTCGACGACGTCGAGCTCGCCGAGCTGTTCGGTTGGACCGAGACCGCATTTCGCGAGCGGCTGTCGGGCAGCGCGATCTTCCGCATCGGCTACGAGCGCTGGTCGCGCAACCTTGCCGTCGGACTGGGCAATGCGCCGACTTCGGCGCGCGTCCGCGCGGCGCTGCGCGCACGCGCCGACGATCCGTCATCGCTCGTGCGCGAGCACGTCGCCTGGGCGCTGGCGCGACACGAGGCTGCGCCGCTCTAACTCTTCGGATCCGGCACGAATCGCCCGCCCGGGAACGGGTTCGGCACGACCAGCGGGGTCGGGCCGGGAATGATTCCGCGCGCGACCAGGTTCGCACGCGTGTCGTAGTAGAGGGTGAGGGTCTCGGCAGGATGGCCGGTCGCGCGCCGGAAGTTCGTGTACACGACCTCCGACCGCTCGCGCTCGCCGTGCCCGGTGCCGATCTTCTCCTGCCGCTCGAGAATCCGGCCGCGAGCGGCCTCCTGGGTGGCGGCGTCCTCCGGCGCGGAGGTCGCGGGGGCGCCGGCCGCGGTGTCGGCCTGCGCGCGCGACTCGGCCTCGTGCGCGTTCGCGTCGCGCCTCGAAAGCGGCGGGGTCATCGGTTGCGGCAGCGGACGCGGCCGCTGCCACTCGCGAAACGCGGCGACGCCGATCACGCCGACGTGGCCCGGACGGTCGGTGCGCGCCGCGTAGCTGTCGGGAAGCCGGGTGAAGTAGAACGACGCCACCTCGGTCATGTTCTTGCGCCAGCCGTTGATCTCGAACGATTGCCCGGGCGAGAGCACGTAGCCGTTCTGGTCGGCGCTCGCGGTCTCGCCCGTGACGACGTTGATGCCGTCGACGGAGACGACCGTCATGATCCGCTGCCCGGTCCGGTTGGCGACGTAGACGGCGTAGCGCTCGCCGGGGGTGCCTGGGACGTACAGCCGCCCTTGATGGGTGTAGACCGGGATGCGCTGACCGGTGGCGCGGCTGACGACGGCGACGTCGACGAGCTGACCGGCGGTGGCGGGCGCGGCGGCGAAGATCAGCGCGCTCGCGGCGAGCGCGGCGGCGGTGAGGCGGGTCATCGGAGGCTCCTCTCGCGTGGGTGGCGACGCCGGGTGAAACGGCGGCGCGGGGCGAGTGGGGTTAGGAAACTGGTGGATTGTTGTGGAGAAGTGCCCCACAAGTGGCTTACTCTTCCGCGCCATCGTGGACGGATTCCCTGGAGGAGGCGGTAATGAAGATCGACGGCGGGTGCCATTGCGGAGCCATCACCTACGAGGCAGAGATCGACCCGGAGACGGTGACCATCTGTCACTGCACCGACTGCCAGACGCTGTCGGGATCGGCCTTTCGTACCGCGGTCCCGGCGCGAAAGGACGTTTTCAGGCTGCTCACCGGCAAGCCGAAGATCTACGTGAAGACGGCGGAGAGCGGCAACAAGCGCGTCCAGGCCTTCTGCGCCGAGTGCGGCTCGCCGATCTATTCGTCGGCCGTGAGCGATCCGCCGGTATTTATGATCCGAGTCGGGACGATCCGGCAGCGTGCCGAACTAGCGCCGAAGTCGCGGATCTGGTGTCGGTCCGCACTTGGCTGGTTGAATCACGTCGCATCGATGAAGCAGTTCGCGCAGCAGCCGCCTGCGTAGCGGCGTTTCTCGCGAAGGTCTCAGATCGGCCACAAGCGGTCGGACCCGACGCGCCTTCAAGTGAGGTCGAAGCGGACCGTCAATCGACCGGGTAGGCAGGCAAATCGTTGCACTTGGGCGGGGATCATCGGACTGTGATCGGGCCCAAGGCAGCTGGAGCTCAGGCCGATGCGGCTACCGGGAGAATGCAAGCTGAGCGCGATCCCCGGATCAGCGACGGAGCCGGATGGCATCGGGGCGCTGGGTGGCAATCTGGGGTGGCGATCAGGCCACTTGGAACAGCGGCGGTGCCCGCCGCGGGCGGGGCGCGAGCGGGCCCCGACTCGCGGCGCCTTGATTCAAGCGAGGGTGCCGGGTTCAGGCGGCACGGCGGCGTGCAGCCGCCAGACCCATCAGCGCCAGAACCAGCAGCGCCAGGCTGCTGGGCTCGGGGACGGTGGTGCCGCCATTGCCGGTGTCGATGGTGACCCGCTCGATCACAAAGCCGGACTGAGCGCCCTGGTTGTGGGTGAACGAGAAGGCATTGAAGGCTGCACCCGTGAAGGAGATCGTGCCCTGGCCGTCGTTTTGCGTGGAGGCGATCGTGGTGCCGTTGAAGGTGGTACCACCCTGGTCAAGGTACCCGATCGTCGCGGCGCCAAGGTTGGTGGCGAAGCCAAACAGGGTTTCCACAGGCAGCGTGCCGATGCTGCTGAGAGCGTCGAACTCAATCTCGATCGAGGTGATGCTTGCGCTGAAACCCAGCGTGTAGCTGCCCGAGCTGTTGTCGCCACCCAGCCACAGGCCGGCGAAACTACCGCCCGTGATGAAACCGATGTTGCCGCCCGTCGTGGAGGTGGTGAGCGTCACGCCCCCGGACGCGATTGGATTGCTGGTGCCCAACTGCGTATCGGTCCAGGTGACGATGGCTGCCGAGCTGACACTGGCAGTGAGCAGTGCGGCGGCTGCGACCAGAGCTCGGGCAAGATTCATTTACTGGACTCCTGCGGATGGAAGAAGAAGAGGAGGATGGCCAAGAGGCAAAAGCCATGCCCAAGCAGAAAAAACTTTTAGGAACAACGTCCTATCGCCCAGTGTGTGGTTCAGTCATGGAAGGTCTGTAAAGAGTTCCGACGGCTTGGGGTGCAGCCGCAGGTCGGGGACGCCACTCCTTCGGCAGACAAGTTGAGCCATCGAACCGCTTTCTGCGCGAAGCGGCTGCACGCCTGCAGCCTGTGCGCCCGCCCGCCGAACTTGCTGTACGTCGCGAACGGCACCTCGGCGCGGTCCTCGCCCAGCACCGTGTGGCGGTTCACCTCCAAACCCAGCCATTGCACGCCGGGCTCGAGGGTGCGTAACTCGGAGGGCCCGTCCCCAGTCTCCAGCAATTGAATGGCGGCTCTCTGGAGCCCAATCGCGAAGCCCGTAGTACCGCAATGGGTCGATAGCGGGCACTCGACCGACGGATCTCAAGTCCGCCGAGCAGACTGCTCGCTCCAGCGGATCTCATCGCGCCGGTGGCGGCCATGACCTCGCTGAACGTCCCCCAGTGGACGACCAGCACGAGGAACGAGATCACGAGGGTCGATCGCCGCGTCGTAGCGCAGCGTTAGTTCGGCGCGCGCGACGCGCGTCGCGCTCACTGGAGTAGATCGGCGGGCAGCTTGTAGTCGGGATAGCGCTTGCGGAACTCGGCGAGTTCCTTTGCGACGTCCTCGGTACGCCCCTGGGTCTTGAGGCGACGGATGTCCTCGAGCCATTCTTCCGGCGTGCGCACCTTCTGTTCGGCCAGGCCCGACGCCGCTTCGCGCTCGAGCCGGCCCGCAGGACGATCCGCGAGCGCGCGCTCGCGGGACGGGTCGGGTTTCGCCATCGGCGCGGGCGCAGGCGCAGGCACGGCGGCGGGTGCAGGCGCCGATTGCAGGCGTTGAGCGGCGGACCTTCTGGCTTCCTCGGCGACTCGTCGCTCGACCTCGGCTTGAAGCTGCTCGACCTCTTTCGCGAGCGCCGCGTTCTCGCGCGCTCGGTCGGCGCTGGCCGACGCTCCGCCCACCGCCGGCGCTTGACGCTCCGCGGGCGGGGACGCTGGAAACGGGACCGCGACCGGTTCTGGACGCGACGCCACGGCGGCTGCGTCCGCGGCCGGCGCCGCGCGTTTCGCCGGCGCCGGCGGCGCTGCGGGCGCGGGCGCTTCCTGCGCCTTCGCCGCCGGGGCGGCGGTAGCGGGCGTCGATGGCGCGGCGGACGACTCTTGCGCCGGCGCGCCGGACCGGTCGGCACGCCGTCGATCCGCGCCTTCCGAACTTCCTCGTCCTGGACCATGTAGGAGAGCGTCACGGCGATGACGACGGTCGCGGCGATCGACATCGGCACGCGCCAGCGCGCGACCCACGAGCGCTGCGCGTCGGCGCGCGCGCGCGCCTCGAGCGACTGCGGGCCGGCGGCCACCGCGCGGCGCGCGGCGGCGCGGATGCGCTCGTCGATCGCCGCGGGCGGCTCGTCGGTCGCCGCGTCGCGGTAGGCAGCGTCGAGGCGCGGGTCGCGCGGAGTCGGGCTCGTTCATCCGGGTTCCCGTTCGGCGTCAACCGGCGCGCGCAGGCTCGCGCGCAGTTTCGCGAGGGCATAGCGCAGGCGGCTCTTGGCGGTCTCGCGCGTGACGCCGGTCACCGTGGCGATCTCCTCGACGCTCAGCTCGCCTTCCTGCTGCAGCACGAACGCCTCGCGCTGCGCGGCGGGCAGCGCGTCGAGCGCCGCGAGCAGGCGCGTGGCGGCCTGCTTGCGCGCGAGCATGTCGTCGGGCTGCGGGTCGGCGGAGGGCAGGTCGTCGAGCGGATCGTCCTCTGGACCGTCGGCGCTCGCGAACGCCACCCGCCCGGCGGCGCGGAAGTGGTCCATGAGGCGATTGTGCGCGATGGTGTACAGCCACGTCGTGAACTTCGCCTGCGGCTCGTAGCGCCCGCGCGCGTCGATCAGCCGCATCCAGACGTCCTGGAACAGCTCGTCCGCGACCGCGGCGTTGCCGGTGTGGCGGCGCAGGTAGCGGAACACGCCGCCGCGGTGGCGCGCGTAGAGCGCGTCGAACGCGGCCGCGTCGCCGGCGCGGTAGGCGAGCATGAGCTCCTCGTCGGGGCGGTCGCTTCCCATCGGGGCGCAGTCTAGGGGAAATGCAGAAGGGGCCACACCCCCTTCTGCACATCCCCAATTCCAGCGCGAGACCTCGTTAAAACGAGGTCTCGCCGCAATTTCTACGCGGCCCGGCCGTGGGAAAGCGCACGCCCGGTTCCCGGGAAAACGGCCGCGGCCCGGGTTTGGGGCTAAACTTTTCACGGCGCCCCGGCGAAACGAGACATGCGCTTACACCAGCTCAAGATCGAGTTCGTGCCCGAGCACGACCGCCTGATGATGCGGATCTCCACCGACAACGGCGCGGAGGTGTCGCTCTGGCTCACGCGCCGCTGCGTCAAGCGGCTGTGGCCGCTGCTGCTCAACATGGCGCAGGCGACCCCCGATATCGTCGTCCAGCCCAACCCCGAAGCGCGCCGGGCGCTGCTCGGCTTCCAGCACGAAAAGGCGGTCCGGCAGGCGGATTTCTCCAAGCCCTACGAGGAGGCCGCGCGCGACCGCCCGCTCGGAACCAATCCGCTCCTCGTCGCCCGCATCCAGCCCCGGCGAGACCAGCAGGGCCGCCACGTCCTCGGATTGCTGCCGACCGTCGGGCAGGGGGTCCACCTGACCCTCGACGACAACCTGCTCCACGGAATGGTGAAGCTGATCCAGAACGCGGTGGCGCGCGCCGAGTGGGACCTTCCGCTGCAGCTGCCGAGCGGGATGGCGCCCGCGCCGGTCGAGGAGAGCGGCCGCCCCTCGATCAACTGACGACGCGCGCGACGCCACCGGCGTCGCTCCGCGTCGTCATCCCGGCGCACGCCGGGATCCAGTCCTGCGCCAGCGCCTTGGATTCCGGCGTTCGCCGGAATGACGGTGATCTTGGCGCCTCAGCCGATGGCCTCGATCTGCGCCTGCAGCTCGAGCCACTGACGCTCGGCCTTGTCGAGCGCCTGCGCGAGCCGGGTCTGCTCGCGCAACGCGGCTGCGACTTCCTCCTGATCGCCGTCCTGGTAGAACGACGGGGACGCGAGCTTGCCTTCGAGCTGCGCTTTCTCCCGTTCGATGCGCGCGATGTCCGACTCGACCGCGGCGAGCCGCTTCTCGAGCGGCTTGCGCGTCCGCGCGAGCGCCTGGCGCGCCTCGGCCTCGGCGCGCTTCTGCTCGCGCCTGAGCGTGCCCGCGGACGACTTCGGCTTGTCGCCGGCGCGGCGCGCGTCGAGCCACGCGCGGTAGTCCTCCAGATCCCCGTCGAAGGCCGCGAGCCGGCCGTCGGCGACCAGCATCAGCGAGTCGGTGGCGGTGCGCAGCAGGTGGCGGTCGTGCGAGACGAGCACCATCGCGCCCTCGAACTCCTGCAGCGCGAGCGCGAGCGCCTCGCGCATGTCGAGGTCGAGGTGGTTGGTCGGCTCGTCGAGCAGCAGCAGGTTCGGCTGCTGCCAGACGATGAGCGCGAGCGCGAGCCGCGCCTTCTCGCCGCCGGAGAAATTCGCCACCGGCGCGACCGCCATGTCGCCGGAGAAGTCGTAGCCGCCGAGGTAGTCGCGCAGCACCTGCTCGCGCACGCGCGGGTCGATGCGCGCGAGATGGGCGAGCGGCGATTCGTCCGGCGCGCAGGATCTCGACCGTGTGCTGCGCGAAGTAGCCGACGCGGAGGTTCTTGCCCTCGTGGCGCTCGCCGGCCAGCGCCGGGAGCTGCCCCGCCAGCAGCTTGACGAGCGTCGTCTTGCCGGCGCCGTTGCGGCCGAGGAGGCCGATGCGCGCGCCGGCCTGGATGGTCAGCTTCACGCCCTGCAGCACCGGCTTGCCGTCGTACCCGACCGCGGCGTCGTCCAGCACGAGCACCGGGTCGGGGCTGCCCGGGAACTCGCGGAAGTGGAACGAGAACGGCGAGTCCACGTGCGCCGGCGCGATCAGCTCCATGCGCTCGAGCGCCTTGATGCGGCTCTGGGCCTGGCGCGCCTTCGTCGCCTTGGCGCGGAAGCGGTCGACGAAGCGCTGCGAGGCGGGCGACCTCGCGCTGCTGGCGGACGTACATCGCCTGCTCGTTCGCGAGTTGCGCGGCGCGCTGCGCCTCGAACGCCGAGTAGTTGCCGGTGTAGCGACGCAGCCGGCGCGCGTCGATGTGCAGGATCACGGTCGTGGCCGCGTCGAGGAACTCGCGGTCGTGCGAGACGAGGATCAGCGTCCCGCGATAGGACGCGAGCCAGCCCTCGAGCCAGACCACCGCGTCGAGGTCGAGGTGGTTGGTGGGCTCGTCGAGCAGCAGCAGGTCGGAGCGGCACATCAGGGTGCGCGCGAGGTTGAGACGCATCCGCCAGCCGCCGGAGAACGCGCCGACGCGCTGCGCGAACTCGTCCTGGGCGAAGCCCAGGCCGTCGAGCAGGGCGGCCGCGCGCGCGCGCGCCGCGTAGCCTTCGATATGGGCGTACGCATCGTGCGCGAGGGCGAGCCGCTCGCCGTCGCCGGCCGCATCGGCCGCCGTCGAGCTCGGACTCGATCCGCCGCAGCTCGGTGTCGCCGTCCATGACGAACTCGATGGCCGGGCGGTCGAGCCCGAACGCCTCCTGCGCGACGTTGGCGATCACCCAGCCGGGCGGGATCTCCACGTCGCCCGCGTCCGCGTGCAGCTCGTCCCGGACGAGCGCGAACAGGCTGGACTTGCCGCACCCGTTCGGACCGACGAGACCGACGCGCTCGCCCGGGTGGATGGCGGCGTCGACGTTCTCGAGCAGCAGCTTGGCGCCGCGCCGGAGCGAGACTTTGCGCAGGGTGATCACGGGGCGGGGATGGTAGCGGAGGGCGCTGCGAACCGTCTGCTATAATTTGCGGCACCTTGCACTCGCGACCCGCCCGACTTCAACCCTCCCGTCCTGCCCCCCGTCTCGCGCGCCGCGCGCCGAACCGGCGGCATCACGCTCCCCGGAGTTTCGCTGTTTGACCACCTTCGCCGACCTGGGCCTTCGCCCCGAGCTGCTGCAAGCGGTCGCAGACCAGGGCTACACCACGCCCACCCCGATCCAGGTCCAGGCGATTCCGCTCGTGCTCGCCGGCCGCGACGTCATGGGCGGCGCGCAGACGGGCACCGGCAAGACCGCGGGTTTCACGCTGCCGCTCCTGCAGCGGCTCGCGCCCCACGCGAGCACCAGCGTCTCGCCGGCGCGGCACCCGGTGCGCGCGCTCATCCTCACGCCGACGCGCGAGCTCGCTGCGCAGGTGGAGGAGAGCGTCAAGGCCTACGGCAAGCACATCCCGCTGCGCAGCTTCCAGATCTTCGGCGGCGTGCCGATGGAACCGCAGACCGAGGCCCTCCGCCGCGGCGTCGAGATCCTCGTGGCGACGCCCGGGCGGCTCCTCGATCACGTGCAGCAGCGCACGCTGAACCTCTCTCAGAGTCGAGATCTTCGTGCTCGACGAGGCCGACCGCATGCTCGACATGGGGTTCATCCCCGACGTGCGGCGCATCCTCGGACTGCTGACGAACCGCCAGCAGAGCCTGCTCTTCTCCGCGACGCTCACCAGCGAGATCCGCAAGCTCGCCGACTCGTTCCTGCGCGATCCGGTCGTGGTGCAGGTGGCGCCGCAAGCTCGCGACCGCGGATCTGGTGACCCACATCGCGCACCCGGTGCCGCGCGAGAAGAAGCGCGAGCTGCTGGTGCACATCATCAAGTCGCGCGGCATGAAGCAGGTGCTGGTGTTCGTCGCGACCCGCATCGGCTGCAACCGGCTCGCCTATCAGCTCAATCGCGAGGGCGTGCACGCAACCGCGATCCACGGCGATCGCACGCAGGCCGAGCGCCAGCAGGCGCTCGACGACTTCAAGGCCGGGAAAGTCGGCCATCCTCGTCGCGACCGACGTCGCGGCGCGCGGCCTCGACATCGATCATCTCCCGTTCGTCGTGAATTTCGAGCTGCCGAACTCGCCCGAGGACTACGTCCACCGCATCGGCCGCACCGGTCGCGCGGGCGCGGACGGGCGACGGCGGTGTCGCTGGTGTGCGGCGAGGAGACCGAGAAGCTCGCCGAGATCGAGAAGACCATCCGCCTGCGCATCCCGCGCGAGACCGTGCCGGGGTTCGGGCCGCACGGCACCGAGGCGCCGCTGATGGAGCCGCCGCGCAAGGAGCGGCGGCGCAGCGCGGACGAGGATCGGCTCACCGGTCACCGCCGGCGCGAGCCTGCCGCGCGGCCGGCCGCCCCGGCCGCCGACCCGATCTTCTCCCGGCCCTACGAGCCCGGGATGGCGCCGGCGGCCAAGCCGGCCCCGCCGTCGGGGCCGCACAAACGCTCGCCCCAGGTCGCCGCCCTGCTGGGCGGCTTCAAGAAAGCCGGCTAGAAAATCCCCCCGCTTCCCCCGGCTTCGGCCGGGAGACGCGACCCCGTCAGCGCGGGATCCCCTCCCGCCGCGATCCAAAGCGCAGCAGCCCGGCGCTCACACGCAGCGCCCGCCGTCGACCTCCAGGCAGACGCCGGTGATGAACTCGGCGTCGTCGGAGGCGAGATAGAGGCAGGCGTTCGCGATGTCGAGCGGCGTCGACGGGCGTCCGAGCGGGATGGTCGCCACGAACTTGGCCTGGATCTCCGGCGTGAGCGACCCGCCGGCGAAGTCCGCCGACAGCCCGGTCAGCGGGCTGAACACCGGATTCACCACGTTCACGCGGATCTTCTGCGGCCCCATCTCGGCGGCGAGCGAGCGGCTGAACGTGATCACCGCGCCCTTCGAGCTGTTGTAGACCGTCAGGCCGGGACGCGGCCGCACGCCGGCGGTGGAGGCGATGTTGACGAAGCATCCGCCGCCCTGCTTCTGGAACACCGGGATGACGTGCCGCGACGCGAGGAAGATCGAGCGCACGTTGACCGCGTACACCTTCTCGAACTCCTCCTCGGTCACCTCGAGGAACGGCTTGTTCCGGTGCGTCCACCCGGCATTGTTCACGACCACGTCGATGCGGCCGTATGCGTCGAGCGTGGCCTTCACCATCGCCGCCCAGTCCGCCGCGAGCGCGACGTCCGCCTTCACGAACTCGGCGGCGCCGCCGGCCTTCCGGATCGCTGCGGCAACGCGCTCGGCCCCGGTGACGTGGATGTCGTTCACCATCACCTTCGCGCCCTCTTCGGCGAAGCGCTTCGCGATTCCTTCTCCAAAGCCGGACCCGGCCCCGGTGACGATGGCTACCTTGTTCTTCAGTCGCATGGTGTCCTCCTCCGGATCGCGGGATTATCGGTCGCACGGCGAGATGCGGTCAAACCGTCGGACCGAGCCGCGTCGCTATAATGCGCCGCATCCCGCCCGCCATCCGCCCCCATGAACCTCGACCGCGTGAGCTCGGGCCGCGACGCGCCCAACGACGTCAACGTCATCATCGAGATCCCGATGCATGCGCCGCCGATCAAGTACGAGGTCGACAAGTCGACCGGGGCGATGTTCGTCGACCGCTTCCTGTCCACCTCGATGTTCTATCCGTGCAACTATGGCTACATCCCCCACACGCTGTCGGGGGACGGCGATCCGGTGGACGTGCTGGTGGTGAGCCCGCTGCCCATCGTTCCCGGCGCCGTGGTCCGCTGCCGCCCGATCGGATCGCTGAAAATGGAGGACGAGGCGGGCGACGACACGAAGGTGCTGGCGGTGCCGGTCGACAAGCTGTCGCCGCTCTACCGCGGCGTGCAGGCGGCGCGCGACCTGCCCGAAATCACGCTCGCGCAGATCGCGCACTTCTTCGAGCACTACAAGGATCTCGAGCGCGGCAAGTGGGTCAAGGTCATCGGGTGGGTCGGACCCGAGGAGGCGAAGAAGGAGATCCTCGCCGGCATCGCGTCCTACAAGAAGGCGAAGAGAAAGCCGGCATTCTGAATCACCGGAGGCACGCATGGGCAAACACAAGGAATCGGGCGGCATGGTGCGGGCAACGGCGCTCCTCGCGCTGCTTGCGACCGCCGCAGCGTCGTCGGCGCAGGATGTGAAGCGCCCCGACGGCAGGGTCATCCCGCCGATCGACACGCCGGCTCCGGCGGGCCGGAGCGGTTACGACCCGAACGCCACCGAGCGGATCGAGCGCGAGAACGCGCGCCGGACGCGCGCGGAGGAGAATGCGCGGCGCCTCGAGGCGCAGCGGCAAGACCAGGCGCCGCAGCTCGATCAGACGCTGCGCCAGCGCGAAGCGAGCACGACGCGATCCTCGCCGGAGGCGATCGTCGACCAGCGCACCGAGCAGATCGAGAAGTCGAAGCGCGCGCGCGACGCCGCGGCCGACACGCCGCTCAAGCGGCAGTAACCGGCCGGGGCGAAGCCCTACCCCATCTGCGGGTCTTCGCCGGCCCTGAACGGGCTGTGCTCGCCGAGTTCGTCGATGTAGCGCTCGACGCCCTGCGCTTCGCGCGCCAGGAACTTCTCCACCGCGTCCGCGAACCGGGGATGGCGCAGCCAGTGCGCCGACCACGTCGGCGTCGGCAGGAATCCGCGCGCGAGCTTGTGCTCGCCTTGAGCGCCGCCTTCGAACGCGCGGATGCCGCGCTCGATGCAGAACTCCAGTCCCTGGTAGTAGCAGGCCTCGAAGTGGAGGCACGGGACATGCTCGACCGCGCCCCAGTACCGGCCGTACAGCGCGTCTTGGGAGAAGATGTCCAGCGCGGCGGCGATCGGCCGGCCGTCGCGCTCCGCCAGGATCAGCAGCACGTGGTCCGGCAGCGTCTCGCCCAGGCGCGTGAAGAAGGCGAGGTTCAGGTACGGGGTCGAGTGGTGCGCGCGATAGGTGAGGTTGTAGCAGCGCACGAAGAACTTCCAGTCCTCGTGCGTGATCTCCCGCCCGGTCTTGCGCACGAGCGAGACGCCGGCCTCGCGCACCCTGCGCCGCTCCTGGCGGATCTTCTTGCGCTTGTCGTGGGTGAGGGTCGCGAGAAATTCGTCGAAGCTCGCGTAGCCGGCGTTGGTCCAGTGAAACTGCACCCCGCGCCGCAGCATGAGCCCGGCCTGCGCGAGCTCGTGCGCCTCCGACTCCGGCGGAAACAGCACGTGCAGGGACGATACGCCCTGCGCGAGCTCGAGCGCGCGCGGCGACCAGCCGGTCGCGCGCCGCGCGATCGGCGGCCAGCAGCCGCGCGCCGCTCACCGGCGAGAACGGCACCGCGCAGAGGAGCTTGGGGTAGTACGCGAGCCCGCTCCGCTCGTAGGCATCGGCCCAGGCCCAGTCGAAGACGTACTCGCCGTACGAGTGCGACTTCAGGTAGAGCGGCAGGGCCCCGCGCAACCGGCCGCCGTCCCACAAAGTGAGGAACCGCGGCGCCCATCCGGTGCGCTCCCCGGCGCAGCCGGTTTCGTGCAGGGCGCTGAAGAACTCGTGCCGCAGGAGCGGGTTGCCGCCCGCGAGCGCGTTCCACTCGCCGGCGGGCACGGCGCCGAGGTCCTCGACGACGCGCAGGGTCAGTCGCTCGCGCATTCCGCCGCGCCGCGTGGGCTTTCAGCGCGCGCCGATGTCGCGCGCGATCTGGGCGCCCATCTTCGGGTCGTAGGCCTCGACGCGCTTGAGCTCCGCCACCGCCTTCTCGTGCTCGCCGGCGAGATGGTAGGCGATCGCGAGCTGGTGCCCGGCGTGCGGATTGAAGTACTGCAGCTTCGCTGCCTCCTGCAGGTGCTCGATCGCCGCGGGGAGGTCGCGCCGGTCGAGGTAGATCAGCCCCAGCCCGTACCACGCGCGGTCGAGCAACGGCTTGAGCCGGAGCGCTTCCTTGAATTGCGTCACCGCATCGTCGAGCTCGCCCCGCTCGTGATGGAGAAATCCGAGGTTGAAGCGCGTGTCGGCATCGTCCGGGGCGAGCTTCACCGCGGCCTGGAGCGCCGTGATCGCCTTTCCGCTCTCGTTCTCCTGCGCATAGAGGAAGCCGGCGCCCCGCCATGCGTCGAGCATCCCCGGATCGATGGCGAGGGCGCGCTCGAACTCCTGGATCGCGCGGCGGTGCCGCTTGAAGAAGGTGTAGAAATGTGCGCGCCAGCAGTGCGAGCGCGCGGCGAGGAAGCCGGCCATGGCGGTGCGATTATTCGCGAACCCCGCCCGGGCGGCAACGGTCTGGCGCGAAACCGCTTTTGCTATACTCGCCCGCGTCTTGCGCACCCGTCGCTCGTGCGACGATGCGTGATCCGACCCCCTGGAGAAGCGCCATGAAGAAGATCGAGGCCGTCGATCAAGCCCTTCAAGCTCGACGAGGTGCGCGAGGCGCTGGCCGAGGTCGGCGTCACCGGTCTCACCGTGACCGAGGTCAAGGGCTTCGGGCGGCAGAAGGGGCACACCGAGCTCTACCGCGGCGCCGAGTACGTGGTCGATTTCCTGCCGAAGGTGAAGGTCGAGGTGGTCGTCGTCGACAAGATGGTCGACCAGGCGATCGAGGCGATCGTGAAAGCCGCGCGCACCGGCAAGATCGGCGACGGCAAGATCTTCGTGACCGCCGTCGAGCAGGTCGTGCGCATCCGCACCGGCGAGACCAACGAGGCGGCGATCTAGGCTTGAACGGCCACGAGGCGTCGCGAGCAGCCGCGGCGGCGTGGACAAGAAGAACCGTCTGCGCCGTTGCAAACCGCGTAGGCCGCCGCGCGGCCTAGTCGAGAGTCCTAGGGCTGTCTAGGCTTTCAGCAGCACCAGCACCGCCCCGCCGCCGCCCTGCGCGGCCGGCGCCTGGCAGAACGCGAGCACGTCCTCGCGCCGCGCGAGCCAGACGCGCACCTTGCCCTTGAGCACCGGCTCGCGGTTCTTCGACCCGAGCCCCTTGCCGTGGACGATGCGCACGCAGCGGCGCGCGTGGCGGACGGCGTGGCTCAGGAACGCCGCGAGGGCCGCGTGCGCCTCGGCGCGGTTCATGCCGTGCAGGTCGAGATGGCCCTGCACCACCCAGTGGCCGCGGCGGAGCCGGCGCAGCACCTGCCGCGCGACGCCCGCGCGCACGTAGGCAATCTCCTCGCCGGTCTCGAGCGCGCTGTCGTCGTCGAGCGCGCCGGTGCGGCTCTCGTCGAGCGCGGCGTGCTCGTCGAGCAGCGACTGGATCGGGACCGGCGGGTGCGCGGGCTGCGCGCGCTCGTGACGCGCCGGCGCGCGCAGCGGGACCGCGTCGCGCATCGCGGCGCGGAACAGCGCGGCCTCGTCCTCCGGCACGCGCGGATCGAGGGGGCGCTTCATCGCGGCACCGCGGCGGGCGCGCCGGTCAGGCGAGGCTCTCGAGGTACTTCTCGGCGTCGAGCGCGGCCATGCAGCCGGACCCGGCGCTGGTGACCGCCTGCCGGTACACGTGGTCCTGCACGTCGCCGGCGGCGAACACGCCCGGCACGCTCGTCGCGGTGGCGTTGCCGTTGCGACCGCCCCGGGTGACGATGTAGCCGCCCTCCATCTCCAGCTGGCCCGCGAAGATCGCGGTGTTCGGCGTGTGGCCGATGGCGATGAACAGGCCATGGACGTCGAGCCGCTCGGTGGCGCCGGTCTCCGCGTGACGGATCCGGACCCCGGTCACGCCCTTCTCGTCGCCGAGCACCTCGTCGAGCGTGTGGTGCCAGCGGATCGCGACGTTCGGCTTCTCCATGAGCTTCTTCTGGAGGATCTTCTCCGCGCGGAACTTGTCGCGGCGGTGAATCACCGTGACGCGGCGGGCGAGGTTGGAGAGGTAGAGCGCCTCCTCGACCGCGGTGTTGCCGCCGCCGACCACGGCCACGTCCTGGCCGCGATAGAAGAAGCCGTCGCACGTGGCGCAGGCGGACACGCCCTTGCCCATGAACTTCTGCTCCGACGGCAGGCCGAGATAGCGCGCCGAGGCGCCGGTCGCGACGATCAGCGCGTCGCAGGTGTAGGTCCCGCTGTCGCCCTCGAGCCGCAGCGCCCGCTCGCGCAGGCTCACCGTGTGGATCTGGTCGAACACGATTTCGGTCTCGAACCGCTCGGCATGCTTCTGGAAGCGCGCCATCAGGTCCGGGCCCTGCACGCCGTCGGCATCGGCGGGCCAGTTGTCGACGTCGGTCGTGGTCATCAGCTGTCCGCCCGGCGCGAGGCCGGTGATGAGGACCGGATGCAGGTTCGCGCGCGCGGCGTAGACGGCCGCCGAGTAGCCGGCGGGGCCGGAGCCGAGGATGAGGAGACGGCAGTGCTTGGTGGGCTTTTCGGGCATTGCGGGGTCGCTTCGGCGATCGTTCGGGGAGGCCGGGATTATACGGGCGGCCGAGGGGGCGCCGGCGCGGCCCTTCCTGAGGTGGAGTTGAAGTTTCGTCGCTAACCGCTTGTTTTTCCGTAGGTCACCCCCTATACTGCCCCGCTGGAGCCGACTATCCACGTGTCCAAGAAGCCGATCGAAGGCCGTCGACTTGAGCTGGGTTCACCGCATCGCGCTCGCCACCGTGCTGAGTTGGCAGGCGGCGTGTTTCGCGCAAAGATTCGGCGCAAGCGCCGCGATTCCCGATCACTCGCTTCGCCGTCGACGGCGCGACGCTCATGACGAGTGAGGAGATCGACGCGGCGCTGCAGCCGTTCACCGGCACCGAGCGCACGCTCGCCGACGTCCAGCGCGCGCGCGCGGCGCTCGAGGCGGCGTACGCGCAACGCGGCTACGGGGCCACGCAGGTCGTCGTGCCGGAGCAGGAGATCACCGACGGCGCGGTGAGGCTGCGTGCGATCGAGGGGCGATTGAGCAGCGTGAGCATCGAAGGGAACCGCTTCTTCGACGCGGCCAACATCCGCCGCAGCCTGCCCGCGCTCGTCGAGGGGCAGCCGCTCAACACTGCGCGGCTCGCGCGCGAGCTGCGGCTCGCCAACGAGAGCCCGGTGAAGCAGACCACGGTCGGTGCTGAAGGGCGGCGCGGACGAGGGCGACCTGACGGCGCAGGTGCGCGTGGAGGACCAGCGGCCCTGGCGGTTCAGCCTCGGGGTCGACAACACCGGCACGCCGGAGACCGGCGACTATCGCGTCGGGGTCGGGTTTCAGCACGCGAACCTGTTCGACCGCGACCACGTGCTCACGGTGCAATACGTGACCTCGCCCAGCAAGGAAGACAACCCCGACAAGTTCGCGCTGCCGCCGAGCGACAACGTGCTCATCGCCGGTGCCGGATATCACGTCCCCCTGTACTCGCTGGGCGACTCGATCGACCTCGTGGCCGGGTATGCGAACGTGGATTCGGGCGTGGTGCAGAACCTGTTCGCGGTCAGCGGGAGCGGCTGGTTCTACGGCGCTCGCTACAACTTCGGTCTGCCCACCGCGGGCGCGTTCGACCAGAAGCTGTCACTCGGCCTCGACTGGCGCATCTACAACAACGACGTCGCTCTGGTCGGTGCCACGGGTAGCATCACGCCCGACTACACGATTCACCCGCTGAGCCTCGCGTACTCCGGCGCGTATCGCGCGGCGGACCAGGAACTCGCGTTCTCGGTGGCAGGCGTCCAGAACATTCCGGGCGGCAACGATGGCACTCAGGTGACATTCGACGCCGTTCGTCCCGGCGCGCCGGCGAGCTACACCCTCGCGCGCGCGACGCTGAGCTACCTGCACGGCCTGCCGCGCGGCGCCCAGGTGCGCGTGCGAATCGCAGGGCAATACACCCGCGACGAGCTCGTGCCGGGCGAGCAGTTCGGCATCGGCGGGATGGAGTCGGTGCGGGGGTTTCTCGAGCGCCAGTTCGCGGGCGACCGCGGGTACAGCGGGTCGCTCGAACTCTACTCCCCCGACTTCGGCGCCGAGCTGCTGCCCGCCGGCAACTGGCGCGCGCGCGTCCTCGCGTTCTACGACTTCGGCCGTGCGTACCGCGTCAACCCCGAGGTCTTCGAGCCGGAGGTGATCGGGATCTCCTCGGTCGGCCCGGGCCTGCGCGTCGCGTACGGTTCGAGCGTCACCCTCCGGTTCGACTACGGATTCCAGATTCAGCGCGGTGAGCCGCCGTCGAGCTTCACCAGCCGGGCGAACTTCAGTCTCGTGTGGGTCTTCTAACGCGAGTCGGGGAGAGGAGATCGGGAGGGAGAGAACGTGTCCGACGGGGCTGCCGCTGCGGCGCGCCGGAGGGCCAATCTGCTACCATTCGGTCGCTAGACGTAACTATTTAGAGGGGACATGACATGGCCGGTCCTGCCAGCGTATCAACGCTTCTGTTGCGCAACGTCCCGCTGTTCTCCGCGTTGCCCGAGGGCCAGCTCACGCTGCTGACGCGCGTGGTCGGACGCAAGTCCTACCCGCGCAACTCGACCATCATCAACGCCGGCGATCCGACCGACGCGCTGTACATCGTCATCTCCGGGCGCCTGAAGGTGATGATGAGCGACGACGAGGGGCGCGAGGTGATCCTCGCGATCCTCGGGCAGGGCGAGTTCTTCGGCGAGATGGGGCTGATCGACGAGGCGCCGCGTTCGGCGACCGTGATCGCGATCGAGCCCTGCGAACTGCTCACGATCAACAAGATGGACTTCAAGAAGTGCCTGGCCGAGAACTTCGAGATCGGCGTGGGCGTCATGAAGGGGCTGGTGAAGCGCCTGCGCGAGGCCGACAAGAAGATCGGCAGCCTCGCGCTGATGGACGTGTACGGGCGCGTGGCGCGCCTGCTGATGGAGATGGCCGAGACCGTCGACGGTCAGCGGGTGGTGGTCAAGAAGCTGCCCAAGCAGGACATCGCGAAGATGATCGGCGCCTCGCGCGAGATGGTGAGCCGCGTGATGAAGGACCTGCAGACCAGCGGTCACATCGAGGTCAAGTCCGGCGCGATCTTCCTGCACGAGGCGATGCTGATGTCGGAGGCGCGCGCGTAGTGCCGGCGGGCACGCCCCGCCCCCGTCGCAGCGCGTTCACCCGGGCCGGCTGCGCTGGCCCGCCCGGCATCCCCTCTCGCTCCCGTTCGCCCGGCGCCGCCGGGCGAATGCCTTTCCCGCCATGGCCACCCTGAAGTCCGCCGCAACCGCCGCCCCGCCGCTCCCCGGCAAGGTCGCGCGGCTCCTGCGCGAATCGCGCTGGATCGCGATCGCCGTGGTCGCGGCGTACCTCGTCGCTGATCCTCTCCACCTATCAGCGCGGCGACCCGGGCTGGTCGCACAGCGTCGCGGTGGATCGCATCCAGAACGCCGGCGGTCGCGTCGGCGCCTACCTCGCCGATCTGCTCCTGTACCTCTTCGGCGTGTCCGCGTGGTGGTGGGTCCTGCTGCTCGTCTACGCGGTCCTGTGGGGCTACCGGCGGCTCGACGGCAGCTCGATCTCCGACAAGCGGCCGTTCATCATCGCGCTCGCGGGGTTCTCGGTCCTGCTGGTCGGCTCGACCGGTCTCGAGACGCTGCGCTTCCACACGCTCGAGGTGAGCCTGCCGCTCGCGCCGGGCGGGATGCTGGGCGCGGTCGTGAGCGAGGTCGCGAGCGTGACGTTCGGCTTCACCGGCGCGACGCTGCTCCTGCTCGCGGCGAGCATGATCGGCGTGTCCCTGTTCACCGGGATCTCGTGGCTGAGCGTCATGGAGCGCCTCGGCGGCGCGCTCGAGTTCTCCTGGCGGAAGGCGGGCGAGCTCTGGCAACGGCGCGCGGACCGCAAGGCCGGCGTGATCGCCACCGTCGAGCGCGAGGCGGCGGTCGAGGAGGACCGCAAGCGCATCATCGAGCACCACGAGCCGATCCGCATCGAGGCGCCGGTGCGCGAGATCCCGAAGTCCGAGCGCGTCATCAAGGAGAAGCAGGCGCCGCTCTTCCACGATCTGCCCGACACGCCGCTCCCGCCGCTCGCCCTGCTCGAGGACCCGCCGGCGGACCGCGAGGTGATGAGCCCGGAGACGCTCGAGTTCACCTCGCGCCTGATCGAGAAGAAGCTGAAGGACTTCGGCGTCGAGGTGCGGGTGCTCGCGGCCTACCCCGGGCCGGTGATCACCCGCTACGAGATCGAGCCGGCGATCGGCGTGAAGGGCGCGCAGATCGTCAACCTGGTGAAGGACCTCGCGCGCGCGCTGTCGGTCGTATCGATCCGCGTGGTCGAGACCATCCCCGGCAAGTCGTGCATGGGCCTGGAGCTGCCGAACCCGCGCCGCCAGACGGTGCGCCTCACCGAGATCCTCGGCTCGAAGGCCTACCACGACCTCCACGCGCCGCTCGCGCTCGCCCTGGGCAAGGACATCGGCGGCAGCCCGGTGGTCGTCGACCTCGCGAAGATGCCGCATCTCCTCGTCGCCGGGACCACCGGCTCGGGCAAGTCGGTCGCGCTCAACGCGATGATCCTGTCGCTCCTGTACAAGGCCGAGCCGCGCGAGGTCCGCCTGATCATGGTGGATCCGAAGATGCTCGAGCTCTCGATCTACCAGGACATCCCGCATCTCCTCGCGCCGGTGGTCACCGACATGAAGCAGGCGGCCTCCGCGCTGCACTGGTGCGTCGGCGAGATGGATCGCCGCTACAAGCTGATGTCGTGGATCGGCGTGCGCAACCTCTCCGGCTACAACCACAAGGTGGCCGAGGCGGAGAAGCGCGGCGATCCGCTGAAGGATCCCACGACCATCGAGACCGACAACCCGGTCCCGCTGGCGAAGCTGCCGCACATCGTCGTGGTGATCGACGAGCTCGCCGATCTCATGATGGTGGTCGGCAAGAAGGTCGAGGAGCTGATCGCGCGGCTGGCGCAGAAGGCGCGCGCGGCCGGCATCCACCTCATCCTCGCGACGCAGCGGCCGTCGGTCGACGTGATCACCGGCCTGATCAAGGCCAATATCCCGACCCGCATCGCGTTCCAGGTGTCCTCGCGGGTCGACTCGCGCACGATTCTCGACCAGCAGGGCGCCGAGGCGCTGCTCGGCCAGGGCGACATGCTCTACCTGCCGCCGGGCACCGGCCTGCCGCAGCGCGTGCACGGCGCATTCGTGGCCGACCAGGAAGTCCACAAGGTCGTCGATTACCTCAAGCAGCAGGGCCAGCCCGATTACGTCGAGGGCCTGCTCGACGCGGAGGAGAGCGGCGCCGGCGCGGGCGAGTTCGGCGCCGCCGAGGGCGGCGGCGAGGCCGATCCGCTGTATGACCAGGCGGTGCAGATCGTCCTGCAGACGCGCCGGCCCTCCATCTCGCTCGTGCAGCGGCACCTGCGCATCGGCTACAACCGCGCGGCCCGGCTCATCGAGCAGATGGAGCAGGCCGGGCTCGTGTCGGCCATGCAGACGAACGGCAACCGCGAGGTGCTGGTGCCGAGCCGGGGCGAGGCGTGAGGAACGGGCAGGGGTCGCGCGCGCGCTCGCACTCGCCACGTTGGTCCTGGCCGCGCTCCTCCCGGCGCTCCCGGCGCACGCCGGGGGCATCGACCGCCTCAACCAGTTCATGAGCGCGACGCAATCGGCCACCGGCGAGTTCGAGCAGCGCATCTACGGCCGCGACCGGAAGGTCGTGCAGGAGTCGCGCGGCACGCTCGCGTTCTCCCGCCCGGGCAAGTTCAGGTGGGCCTACGTCAAGCCGTACCCGCAGCTCATCGTCGGCGACGGGGCGCGGGTCTGGATCTACGACGAGGATCTCAAGCAGGTCACCGTGCGCAAGCTCGACCAGGCGCTCGGCGCGACGCCCGCGGCGCTGCTCGCCGGCTCGAACGACGCGCTGAAGGCGTTCGTGCTCAAGGACGACGGCGCCAAGGACGGCCTCGAGTGGGTCGAGGCGATCCCGCGCGAGAAGGAGTCGAACTTCGAGCGCATCCGCATGGGCTTCGGGTTCTCCGGGCTGGAGCGCATGGAGCTGACCGACACCTTCGGCCAGACCACCGAGCTGCGGTTCACCGGCTTCCAGCGCAACGCGCGCGTCGACCCCGGGCTGTTCCGCTTCGTCCCGCCCCAGGGCGCGGACGTGATCGGCGACAAGTAGGCCGGTAGTAGGGTAGCGGCGCCCGCCTGTACCATTCGGCCGATGGCCGATCTCTTCGAGCAGTCCGCTCCGCCCCGCGCCGGCGCCTCGCCGCACGCGCCGCTGGCCGAGGTGCTGCGTCCCAGGACGCTCGACGAAGTCGTCGGCCAGGCGCACCTGCTCGGTCCCGGCAAGCCGCTCCGCCTCGCGTTCGACTCCGGCAAGCCGCACTCGATGATCCTGTGGGGGCCGCCGGGCGTCGGCAAGACGACGATCGCACGGCTCATGGCGGCGAGCTTCAACGCCGAATTCATCCAGCTCTCGGCGGTGCTGTCCGGGGTGAAGGACATTCGCGAGGCCGTGCAGCGCGCGCAGGAGGTCCTCGCCGCCTCCGGCCGCGCGACCATCGTCTTCGTCGACGAGGTGCATCGCTTCAACAAGGCGCAGCAGGACGCGTTCCTGCCCTACGTGGAGCGGGGCCTCTTCACCTTCGTCGGCGCGACCACCGAGAACCCGTCGTTCGAGGTCAACTCGGCGCTGCTCTCGCGCGCCGCGGTGTACGTGCTGCAGCCCCTTACCGCGGACGAGCTCGGCCAGCTGTTCGACCGCGCCGCCGCGCGGGCGATGCCGGAGCTCACCTTCGACGCGCAGGCGCGCGAGCGCGTGATCGGACTGGCCGACGGCGATGCGCGGCGGCTGATCAATCTGCTCGAGCTTCTGCAGACCGCCGCGCACACTCGCGGCGTGCAGGCGATCGACGGGGCGTTCGTGCAGGACGCGGCGGCGCGGAACCTGCGCCGCTTCGACAAGGGCGGCGAGGCGTTCTACGACCAGATCTCCGCGCTCCACAAGTCGGTGCGCGGCTCGAATCCCGACGCGGCGCTGTACTGGCTGGTGCGGATGCTCGACGGGGGCGCCGATCCCTTGTACCTCGCGCGCCGGATCATCCGCATGGCCGCGGAGGACGTGGGCCTCGCCGATCCGCGCGCGCTGCGGCTCGCGCTCGACGCGGCCGAGACCTACGAGCGCCTCGGCACGCCCGAGGGCGAGCTGGCGCTCGCGGAAGCGGTCGTCTACATGGCGTGCGCGCCGAAGTCGAACGCGGTTTACGTCGCCTATAATGCGGCCCGCTCGTTCGTGGCCGAGGACGAATCGCGGCCGGTGCCGCTGCAGCTGCGCAATGCGCCGACGCGGCTGATGAAGGACCTCGGCTACGGACGCGACTACCGCTACGCGCACGACGAAGGCGACGCGTACGCGGCCGGCGAGTCCTACCTCCCGGACGGCATGCCGCCGGTCGAGTGGTACCGGCCGACCGACCGCGGACTCGAGTCGAAGATCGCGGACAAGCTCGCGCACCTGCGCGCCCTCGACGCCGCCGCCCGCAAGAAGACCGAACCGAAGGCCTGACCCGCATGCTCGACATCCAGATCCTGCGCACCGATCTCGAACGCGTCGCGAAGCGACTCGCCGATCGCCCCTTCGTCCTCGACGCTCAGGCATTCCGGTCGCTGGAGGACGAGCGCAAGCGCGTGCAGACCCGCACCCAGGAATTGCAGGCGCAGCGCAATGCGTTGTCGAAGCAGATCGGTCAGGCGAAGGGCAAGGGCGAGGACGCCGCGCCGCTGATGGCCGAAGCGAGCGCCGCCAACGCCGAGCTGGGGGAGCTCGAAAAGCGCCTCGAGGACATCCAGCGGCGCGCGCAGGATCTTCTCACCGGCATCCCGAACGTCCCGCACGAGAGCGTGCCGACCGGGCAGTCCCCCGACCAGAACGTCGAGGTGCGCCGCGTCGGCACGCCCCGGCAGTTCGACTTCGCGCCGAAGGATCACGTCGATCTCGGCGCCGCGACCGGCGGGCTCGATTTCGAGACGGCGGTGAAGATCAGCGGATCGCGCTTCGCCGTGATGACCGGGCCGATCGCGCGGCTGCACCGTGCGCTCGCCCAGTTCATGCTCGACGTGCACTCGCGCGAGCACGGCTACACCGAGGTGTACGCGCCGTACATGGTGAACGCCGCGAGCATGTTCGGCACGGGCCAGCTGCCGAAGTTCAAGGAGGATCTCTTCGCCGTGCCGCGCGGCGAGCTCGGGGACTTCTTCCTGATCCCGACCGCGGAAGTGCCGGTGACGAACATGGTGCGCGACACGATCGTTCCGCTGGAGAAGCTCCCGCTGCGCTACGTCTGCCACACGCCGTGCTTCCGCAGCGAAGCGGGGTCCTACGGCAAGGACACGCGCGGCATGATCCGCCAGCACCAGTTCGACAAGGTGGAGCTGGTGCAGATCGCCCACCCGGCGCAGTCCTACGACAACCTGGAGGCGCTGACCGGGCACGCCGAGGTGATCCTGAAGCGGCTCGGCTTGCCCTACCGCGTCGTGGTGCTCTGCACCGGGGACATGGGCTTCTCGTCCGCAAAGACCTACGACATCGAGGTCTGGCTGCCGGGGCAGAGCGCCTACCGCGAGATCTCGTCGTGCTCGAACTTCGAGGCCTTCCAGGCGCGGCGGCTGCAGGCGCGCTTCCGCAACGAGAAGGGCAAGCCCGAGCTCGTGCACACGCTCAACGGGTCGGGGCTCGCGGTCGGGCGCACCCTCGTCGCGGTGATGGAGAACTACCAGCGCGCCGACGGCGGCATCGACGTGCCCGAGGCGCTGTGGCCCTACATGGGCGGCGTGAAGCAGGTCCTGCCCGCGCCGGGCTGAGGAGGGCGCGATGACGCGCACTGGCAGCGAATCGCTCGAGGCGCGCCCCGAGCAGACCTTCTTCCCCGATCCGGCTCTCGACCGCGCGTTCGGCGTGGTGATGGCGCTCGCGACCGAAGTCTACGTCCTGCGCGACCGGCTCGCCGCGCTCGAGGCGCAGCTCGAGGCGCGCGGGATGCTCGATCGCACCGCGCTCGCAGCCGAGCCGTCGCCGGAGGAAGTGGCGGCCCGGGCGGCCGACCGCGATGCGTTCGTCGCGCACCTCATGCATCACCTGCTCGGGCAGCAGGTGTCGAAGGGGGCGCCGTGAGCAGTGCGCCCATCGACGGCCGGAGTTTCGCCGCGGCGCAGTCGTTCCTGCTCGCGACGAAGTCCTTCTGGACGCGGCGCATCTTCCCCGAGGTGCGCGCCGAGTACGAGCGGCGCGTCGCGCGGCAGGGAGCGCGGCCCGCGACGGCCGACGAGGCGAAGGCGCTGATGGCCGACAGCACGCTCTACGCGTACTTCGCCTGGCTCGAGCGGCATCTGCAGCGCTACAAGTACTCGGGCCGCTACGGCCTGCAGGCCTGGCACGCGCAGGACCGCGCGCGGCTGGAGGCGCTGCTCGAGGGCCCGCTGCCGCCGCACCTGCTCGAGCTCGCCGCCGACTTCGAGCTGCCGCGCTACTACACCGGGACCGACATCCACCAGCACCCGGGCGGCGTGTGGAGCGACCCGATCGCGGGCTTCGTGTACGAGCGCGGCGCGCGCAGCACGACGCCGCTCGCGGGCGCGCGTCACGCCGACCTGCACGACCGCCTGACCGAGCTTGCCCTGCGCGGCGCCCCCGGCGCGCGCCGGATCCTGGACCTGGGGTGCGGGTTCGGGAAGAGCACGCGGCCGTTCTACGAGCGGCTGCCGGAGGCGGAAATCCACGCGCTCGACCTCGCCGCGCCGTGCCTCAGGCTCGCCGCTCGCGCCGCTGCCGACGCCGGCGCTCGCAACGTGCGCTTCCGCCAGGCCGATGCCGCCCGCACCGGCTGCGCGGACGAGAGCTTCGATCTCGTCACCTCGACGATGCTGCTGCACGAGATGCCGCCGCCGGTGGTCGAGCGTACGCTGGCCGAGGCGGCGCGAGTGCTGAAGCCCGGCGGCAGGATGGTGCACCTCGACTTCCTGCCCCAGGCGCAGCCGCGCGGCGACGCGTTCGCGCGCTTCGTCCACTACGGCCACGGCCGGCGCAACAACGAGCCGTTCATGGAACCGCTCGCGGAGATGGATCTCGCCGCGACGCTCGAGCGCCTCGGGTTCGCGAACGTCGAGATCCGGGCGTTCGAGGAGGCCGACGGCGCGCTCGCCCCCGACTACGCGAGCTGGCGGTTTCCATGGACGGTGATCATGGCGGAGAAGCGGCGCGACCCGGGACGATGAGCTTCTGCCTCTTCATCGTGTTCCGCGACCGGGCGAACCCGGCGGCGCGGATCTCCGCGGCGGAGCACGCTCGCCTCGCCACCGACCTGCGCGGCGTGGCCGGACTCGCGCGAGCGCTGGTCCACACCCCCGCGCACGCGCACGATCCGCTGCTCGACGACGGGGCGCCGCCGCAACTCGCGCTGCAACTCTATTTCGACCGGCTCCTCGATCTGGAGGCGGCAGCGGCCCGCGCGGGCCCGCTGCAGGCGCTCGCGGCGCCGGACGCGCTGCCCACCCTGGCGGGGGCCACGGTCGAGCACCAGGTGATGGCCGTGCGCGCGTTCGCGGTCCCCGAGCCGGCGCGCGCTGCGGACCCCGGCAGCCCCTGGTGCACCTACCTCGTGGCCTACGAGGGGCCGGCCGAGGATCTGCACGCCTGGCTCGACGACTATCTCGCCCATCACACGCCGTTGATGGCGCGACTGCCGGGAATCCGGGAGCTGGAGATCTACACGCGCGTCGATAGCGTCAGCCACCTGCCGTGGGCGCGGGCAACGTGCATGCAGCGGAACAAGGTGGCCTTCGACAGCCCGGCGGCGCTGACCGCGGCGCTGGAATCGCCACTTCGGCACGAGATGCGGGCCCATTTCCGGTCCCTGCCGCGCTTTTCGGGCGGCGTCACGCACTTTCCCATGTCGACCCGCGCCGTGCTTGGCGCGGGCGGGCAGCGCGGCTAAGATACCCACCGCCAACCGATCACAAGAACTGCGGCACTGCCGCATCCACGGAGACCTCGATGAACAAGACCCTAAGAAGACTCGCTGCCGCCGCGGTGCTCGCCGCGGTGGGCGTCGCCGCACCCGCGCTGGCGCAGGACCGGCTCTCCGCCGTGCACGCGTTCCCGGCGAGCTGGGTCTACTCGAAGAGCTTCCTCGAATTCGTTCAAAAGGTGAATGCCGCAGGGAAGGGCGTGATCGAGATCCAGGTCCGCGGCGGGCCGGAGGCGATCGGGATGTTCGAGCAGCCGGCCGCCGTGCGCAACGGCGTCGTCGACATGGTCTACACGCCCTGCGCCTTCTATGCCGGCAACGTGCCCGAGTGCGATGCGGTGAGCGCGAGCACGATCGACGGCCCGACCGCGCGCAAGAGCGGCGCGATCGCCGAGCTGAACGACGCGCACGTGCGGCGCCTGGGCGTCTACTACCTCGGCTGGGTGGACAGCGGCATCCGCTTCCACATCTGGTTCAAGAACGAGCCGAAGATCGACGCGAACGGCAATCTCTCGCTCGCCGGCGTGAAGCTGCGCGGCAATCCCATCTACAACGCGTTCTTCACCAACTACCTCAAGGCGCAGGTGATCAACCTGCCCTCGACCGAGATCTACACCGCGCTCGAGCGCGGCACCGTCGACGCGAGCGGGTGGACGGAAATCGGGCTGATGGACGCGAACTGGGACCGCTTCCTCAAGTACCGGCTCGACCCGTCGTTCTTCTCCACCGATCTCGGCATCATCATCAACATCCAGAAGTGGAACTCGCTGTCGCCCAAGTCCAAGGAGATCCTGACCCGGGTCGTGACCGAGCACGAGATCTCCTCGGTCAAGGCGCTCGCCGAGCTGCGCACCAAGGAGTTCGCCGAGCTCGCCAAGCGCGGCATGAAGGGCGTCTCGCTCGGCAAGCAGGCGAGCGCAAGCTTCGGGAACGAGGCGCGCAACGCGAGCTTCGCGCGCATGAAGGAGCGGATGGAAAAGGCCGGCGGCCGCCAGGACGTCGACAAGTTCCGCAAGCTGTTCGCCCCCGGCACTTGAGCCGGCGCCGTTCCGGCATGGCACGGCCGCGCGGCCCTTGCGGCGCGCGGCCGTCGCGTTTCTCCGCCCCGTGCGCGTCCTGACCAAGGCCTACGAGGCCGTGCTGCGCGGCATGGCCGTGGTGGCCGGCGCGCTCATGGTCGCGATGATGGTGGCGATCGTGACCGACGTGGTGCTGCGCAATCTCGGCACGCAGAGCTCCGCGCATCTCTTCACTTTCACCGAATACTGGCTGCTGCTGATCCCGCTGCTCGGCGCCCCCTGGCTCGCGCGCGAGAAGGGGCACATCTACGTCGAGGTGCGTGCTGGTGAACCTCCCGCCCGCGGCGCGCCGCGCGGCGACGCGGATCATCCTCCTCGCGTGCGTGGCCGTATGCGCGATCCTGGCGTGGTACGGCGCGGACATCACCATCCGCAACTACCTCCAGGCGGAGACGGACGTGCGCTCGTTCGACATGCCGCGCTGGATGCTGATGCTGTTCATGCCCCTGTCGTTCGGGATGATGGCGATCGAGTTCCTGCGGTTCTTCGTCCGCGGCGAGCCGCCGTTCGGCGGCGGCCTCGCCGGCGGCGATCACGACGCCAGGTAGCAGGCGATGGAGTGGTACTGGGCGGTAACGCTGCTCTTCGGCCTGATCGTCGTGCTGATGCTCGCCGGCATGCCGGTGGCGATCGCGTTCCTGGCGGCGAACATCGTGGGGGCGATGCACTTCATGGGCGGGGCGAAGGGCATCGCCCAGGTCCTCGACAACGGCTTCGGCGCGATGACCAACTTCGCGCTGGTGCCGATCCCGATGTTCCTGCTGATGGGCGAGCTCTTCTACTACACCGGGCTCGCCACGCGGATGTTCAACGCCATCGACAAGCTGATGGGGAACGTGCCGGGCCGGCTCGCCTACGTCACCGTCGCCGGCGGGACCGGATTCGCGGCGCTGTCCGGATCGAGCATGGGGTCGACGGCGCTGCTCGGGTCGCTGATGGTGCCGGAGATGATGAAGCGCGGGTACAACAAGTACCTGTCGATGGGGCCGATCATGGGCACCGGCGGACTCGCCGTGATCATCCCGCCGTCGGCGCTCGCGGTGCTGCTCGCTACGCTCGGCCGGATCGACGTCGGCGACCTGCTCCTCGCCGGCGTCGTGCCGGGCGTCGTGCTCGCCGGGCTCTGTACGGCGTCTGATCTTCGGCTGGACCCGGGTCGATCCGACCGCGGCCCCGGGCTACGTCGTGGAGCGCGCGTCGGCGGCCGAGAAGCTGCGCCTGGTCGCGCTCGACATCCTGCCGATGGTCGCGGTGATCGTGCTGGTGATCGGGGTGATGGTGGCCGGCGTCGCGACGCCCACCGAGGCCGCCGCGGTGGGCTGCGTCGGGGTGATGATCCTCGCGGCGGTGTTCCGGTGCCTCACGTGGCCGGCGTTCAGGAAGTCGGTCGACGCGGCGCTGCGCGTGACGGTGATGGCGTTCCTGATCATCTTCGGCTCGGCGACCTTCAGCCAGCTCCTCGCCTTCTCGGGCGCCTCGAGCGGGCTGATCAAGTGGGCCACGGCCTTCGACGTGACCCCGCTCGGCATGCTGTTCATCATGCTCGGGGTCATTTTCTTCCTCGGCTGCTTCATGGACCAGCTGTCGATGATGCTGCTGACCTCGCCGATCTTCTTCCCGCTCGCGCAGACGCTCGGGTTCGACCTGATCTGGTTCGGGCTGATCATGCTGCTCGCGCTGGAGGTCGGCTACACGACGCCGCCTTTCGGGCTGCTGCTCTTCGTGATGAAAGGCGTCGCCCCGCCGGGGACGACGATGCGCGACATCTATCTCGCGGCGGCGCCGTTCATCCTCTGCGTGCTGCTGCTCATCCTGCTGATCATCTTCTTCCCGCCGATCGCGACCTGGCTGCCGCGGGTGTCCCACTAGCCGAGCTTGCCGAGCACCTCGGCCATGTCGTTCCAGACCATCTGGTCGACGAGCCTGCCGTCGCGGACCGTGAAGCGATCGACGAACCGGATGCCGGAGTAGGGCGAGCCGTCGTTCAGCTCGCCGTGCAGCGCGCCGAAGCAGTACACCGCTGATGCGCCGTCGGGAAGCGGCGCGACGTCGAAATGGTCGTAGGTCTTGAGCGCGCGCCGGTAGCGCGGCTTGGCCCATTCCACCAATGCCTCGAGCGTCTCGAAGCGCTTGCCGCCCGGAAAGAGCATGAAGAATCCCGGCGCGAGCAGCGCTTTCGCTGCGGCGAGATCGCGCCGTTCCATTGCGGCGAGGTAGTCACGGACGGTCTGGGCGGGGTCGTGGGTCATTTGAGTGACGTGCAGTGCGGTGGGGAGCGGGGCCGATGGTACAATGCGCGCCCCCGGAGAGGTGGCAGAGTGGTCGAATGCGGCAGACTCGAAATCTGTTGTGCGGCTTGCCGCACCGTGGGTTCGAATCCCACCCTCTCCGCCAAAATCAATAAGTTATCGCGGTTGGAAATAACCAAGTATTTCGCTGGGAATTCTCCAAAGTTCTCCAATTAGTCTGTCTGGCTCCGCGCGCTCATCGCGCGCATGACACGTTCGTCGCGCGCGGCCGGAGCAAGTTCCTTGCCAACAGCGCATCGAACGCGGCGTGCGTAGCGCACGCCTAGTCTGGCTCGCGTCCTCGCGCCTCCAGAACCAAGTCGGGATAGAAGCCGAAATGAGTACGGGGGGTGGACGCATCAGGACGTCCACGTTGGCGCTGTTCGGCAGAGCCAGGACGACCGCCTGGTCTAAGGGGGCGGGCGCGGAGGAACCCGCGCTTCAATCTTCGCCGATGAGCTTCTTGCGCACGGGCGTTACACGCTCTCCTGCGCGCTTCCGCGTGTAGTGCTCCGTCATTTCGCGTTGCGCGTGCCCCAGGAGCTTCTGGGCCCAGTCGAGGTTCTCCAGGTCGGTCGCCGCTTTGGCGCGCAGATCCCGGAACTGGAAGTCGACGCCCGCCTTGGTGCGCGCTTTGACGAATCGGTGGTGTAAGCCGTTGTAGCCGAGGCGCTCACCCTTCTCCGTTGTAAGCAGGTGCACGCCAACGACGCTCCGCGAGGCGGTGCGCTCGATCACCCGACGCAGCTCACCTTCGATCGTGATGCGCAGGCGCGCCGATGTCTTCCCTTGCTTGACCCAGAGCACGCCGTCCTGGATATCGGTGCGCCGCATCCTCAGCACGTCGGAGACACGCTGGCCCGTGTAGTAGGCGAGCGCCATCGCATCGCGGAGGATGGGGTCGGCAGCTTGGTAGAGGCGCCGATACTCCTCGTCGGTGATGTACTTGTCGCGGCCGCGCTCCTGGTTGCGGCGCACGCCGGCGCACGGGTTCGCAGCCCGCGTGTGACCCCATTCGCGTGCTCGATTGAAGACCGTCGAGAGCACCGCGATCTCGCGATTCGCCGAAATCTTGCTGCTGCGACGATCGAGATACGCCCGGATATGCTGAGGCCGGATCGCCTCGAGCTTCACCTTTCCAAAAACCGGCATCAGCGCCTCGAGCGCCCGGGTGTATTCCTCCTGCGTGCTCGGGGCCTTGCGTGGGAGCTCATCGCGCTTGTATCGGGCCGCAACTACGCTGAAGGTCGTCAGCGATTCGTCGGGCTCGGTCTGCTCGAGCTGCGCCCACGCAAGCAGCGCCTTGTTTCGGTCGGAGCCAAGGGGGGTCCACCGGCCCCCGGCGACGTGGTAGTACGCCAGCCTCTTCCGCCGCATGTGCGGCGGAAGGTCAAAGTTCTTGGAGCGGCGGCGCCCCATCAGCGCACCTGCGCAAGCTCGGGCTCGGCGGTGCCGTCGGCGAGTTCTCCACCGAGGCGACGCTCGGCATAGCTGCGCGACACCACCGGTCGGCCCGCCGCGTTCGCCGTAAAGATCCAGCCGTGCTCTCTCAGCCAGCGCATCTGATCCGACGCCCGCTTATAGCCGGTGATCTCAAACACCTGGTCCGGAGTGAGTGTGAGTCGTTCCATTATGGCAAACCCAAAGTGTCCTGCGCTACGACGATCATGAATCGCCAGGGCTAAGCGCCCGCCGACGCGCCGCGCAGTACGCCTCCCAGGCGCGATCGAGATCCGCGCGCTCGAACACGCGGGCCGTCCCGCACGGCGTTGGCGGTGGCAGCCTGGGCCGGATGTGCGTATCGAAGGCGCGCCGCTTCAAACCGAGGTAAGCCATGGCCTCGGCGTAGGCGTACCCGCGCTTCTCCTGCTGGCGTGTCATCGTCGCTATAGCGCCGCCGCGCTTAAGTGGTTGCGCATATGAGCCGCGCGCGGCTGATACGGCGTAAAGGACCCGAAAAGCCGATTGCGGGTCCGCGCTTGCGCGCTTGGGACCCTGCGTGCCGGATCGGGCACCGACACCGCGTGCACTGGCGCGGCTGGCAGGCGCCAGGGCCGTCTGAGGAGGGTGAGGCGGTTCTTCTTCATTGATCGCTCCGTTAGCTGAGTAGACGCGTGACAGGTCACCGGATACCCCGAACGTCAGCGCGCCCGAACGACAGGTGAGTTCGGGCCGCAAACGGACGGCGCAGCGTGCGCGACGCTGGAACCGCTGAGGGGCAACGCGCCGCTCAGGACTCGGAGGGATGCCCGCCGTTCAAGGACCGGCAGGTGAAGTCGAGCGCGCAGTCACACGACCCTTGCATCGGCGACAACAGGGGCCGCCTGCGCAGGTCGTCGCTCGCGCGACAAGTCGACTCAGCTCGAATGAGCTCAGGAAAGACGCCCGCCGCAAGAGACGCCTGCGGTGGCGCATAGCGTAGGCACGCGGCGTCGAGCTGCGGTGCAGCCCCTGCGCGCCCAGGCGCTCTGATGTTCGCTTCCCTTTACGGGCATGGACCGTCGGTGGCGGAAGCTCCCGGGTTGCGGCGAAGCGGTGCCTCGCGCAACGACGCCACCCTAGAGCCGTTTGAGTTGTGGATGCAAGAGGGATGTAGGTCCGTGGACCTGCTTCCTCCGGATTGCCCCCTTCAGGGAGCCCGCCTTGCGGGGAAAGTGCGGGAGGAGGGGACGCGGCCTACGCGCCCGGCCGGATCTCGTACGCGGGGGCCTCGACCGGCAGCTCGGCGTAAATGCGCTCGACGTGTGCGCGGTTATCGACCAGCGCGTCCAGGAGCCGTGGATCGAGCCGCGTCGCACGGTCCCTGGCAATCGTCGACCAGGTCTCGTCCCAGTCTGCCGCAGCGTTATCGACGCGCAGCCGATCCAGCCGACCGGCCAGCGCGACGATGCGTGCTGCGCGCGGGATGTGATCGCCGCTCAGGCCCATGGGATAGCCGCGGCCGTCGAAGCACTCATGGTGGCCGAGCGCGATCAGGGCGGCCGTTCGCAGCGGGCCGGAATCGTATCCCCTCAGCAACTGATAGCCGAGCCGCGTGTGCGCCTGGAATGCCACCGAAGTTCCGCCGTCCGGAAGGTGTGCGTCTCGCAATGCCGCATCGGGCAGCGCAAGCGTCCCGATATCGTGCAGCATCGCCCCGAGCTCGATCGCCTCGACTTCGTCCGCGGGCAACCCGATCGCGCTGGCGACGAGCGCGGATACCGCACCGACGCGCGCCGGGTGATTCGCGTCCGCGCCGTTGCGCCATTCAAGGATCCTCGCGAGCAGCCGCACGCCCTCCCGCTCGCGCTCCCGCATGTGGCTCGTGCGGGCCGCGACCAGTCCGCCGAGGAGGCTCGCCCGATCCCGGAGCAGGGCCTGCTGGCGAGACATTGCGAGCAGATTCCTGCAGCGCGCGATCCCCTCGAGTGGATCGATCGGCTTTTGCAGAAAATCGTTGATCCCCTGCTGAAGCGCCCGATGGCGCAGGTCCTTCTCGTCCACCACGGTGACCATGAGCACCGGGACTTCCGCGAAGTGGGAGAGCCGCCGCAGGGCCCGCACGAACTCCAGGCCATCCATTCCCGGGAGCCGGTAGTCGGTGATCACCAGGTCGGCGTGATAGGCGCTCGCCCACCGCAGTGCCTCGACGGCGCCCCCAAACACGACTGGTGTGGTGAGCGGATCGGCCCCCTTGGCGATCTCGTAGAGGATCTTGCGCGCGGTCGACTGGTCATCCAGCACGAGCACCGGCTGCGGATCGCGCGGCGTCTCGGCGTGCGCATGCGCACCGTTCTCCTCGAGACCGCGATCCTGCTTGGACAGACCGAGCAGAAAATCGAGTGAAAGCCCGTAGGCGGTGGCGATCTCGGTGAGCGTGTCGAGGCTCGGAAGCATCTCGCCGTTGAGCCAGCGCGCGGCCGTCGAGACGGAGCGTCCGAGGCGCTGCGCGAGCGCGGTCGCGCTGCCGTCGGCGCTCGCAGCAACGCCGCGCGCGTCGAGCGCGGTACGCAATCGCGCCGCGAAGATTCCCTGCAGCGAGGTGCCGAGTTTCGGGTGATTTCCCAAGTTTTCGTGTTCAAGTTGCGCGCGCTCAGCAGCGCGCGACGTCTTGAAATCCAAAGAGAACTTGGATCCATCCGTAGCCAGTTCCATGCCAGGGTTTGCGTGCCACGCAAGCGTTTGCGTACCACGCCGCAGCCCGGATTTGCGGTATTTCTCACTTGACCAAGTCGCCATAGGATTGGTCGTTCCCGGGCGTTTCGCGCCCGGGCGTACCTACGCCGGGGAGGACGGACGGTGCGCTTCGAAGAGTGGCCAATTGCGTCGCGGAATGCCCAGCTGCTGCTGGTCGCACTGCTTGTTGGTGCAGCCGAGGCGCCCGTCGAGGGACTCGCAGTCTCGCGAGCACAGCGCTCCGCCGGCGCCCGAATGCTCGAGCGATTGAAGCAACTCTCGCTCGTAGAGCTCGAGCGCGCCGCCGCAACGGCATCCCTCGAGCTCATCGTGCGGCTGGACGCAGACCGCGTGGCCTGGAGCGCCCATGCGGCAGCCCGCGGGCAGGAGGAGCAGGCCCTGCTCAAGTACTTCGTCCGCCACGGCGCTACGCGCACGCTTCTTCGCGAGCTCTTCGGCGTCTCGCGACAACGCGTTGCCGAGATCCGCCGGGCGCAACGACTTCGCTCCGCCCAGGGTCGCCCCAAGCTTCCGCCACGCAAGGTGCGCGATGCCATCGAGGCGGCGTGGACGCGACTCGCCCGTGCATTCAAGGACACGCGTTCTCGTTTGCACGAGCTACACCGGGAGTTCCCGCAATACTCCTTCGCGGCGCTCGACGCAGTGGTCCGCGAGTCCGCGTCGTTGGCGCCCGACCTCAGCACGCCGCCCGGGAAACGGCGCCGCGGTGAACCGGTTTCTCCGGAGCTGGAGCGTGCAAGTACACGAGCCGCTACGCCGCGCGTCCCGATCGTGCACCGTCGTGATCCCGAGTGATCCGTGCTGTCCGTTAACCGCGGTTCACTGTTTGTGATGAACCCACTTCCCATTGCTGCGAGGCTGCACCGGTTATGCCGTAAACCGCCCTGAGCCGCGCTACGAGCGGCCCTTATCCGCGAGGCGCGGGATCCGAGCCTCGCTAGACTGAAGTTCCGACCCTGGACGAGACGACCCATGACCACACCCCACGACGAAATCGGCCCGCGCTCCGACCAAACGCTCTCCGCGGTACACATGCTCAATCTCAGTTTCCTGGTTGCGATGCGCGAGGCGCTGCGCGCCGACCCCGCGCAGGCTTCGTACGAGTACGGGATCGACGTGGCCACCGCGGAGGTGCTCCGCCAGGCAAGCGACGACGGTCTACGGTCACTCAGTCACTCGCTCGACCGGTCCCTCTTCACCCTAAGGGTGCACGGCAAGGAACTTGGCAGGTCTCCTCCAGAAGCCGACCCATCTGCGGGGTGTGCTGTTCGCCGTGCGCGATGACAGTCCGTCGCCGCGACCCTACGACGCCTAGTCTGGCGTGTCGACGAGGAGAGGCCGGTGATTCCGCCAGGCAAGGCACTGCATTGGCGCGCCATGGCGCTCGCCAAGGAGGCAATCGAACTCGGCGGGCGCTTTACCGTCGTTAGCGCCTTCACCGGTCTGCCACGCTTCCTTTTGAACAATCTTTTCGGCGATCCGGACGCGCCGGGCACCATACCCGGTCGCAAACCGCGCTCGGCGCACTGGTACCTCAATCGCACGGTCGTCGTCGAGATCCAGTCGGCGTTCTTCTACGCGTGCTTCCGGTCGATTCGATCGCTCGGCTACCCGCCGAGCGAGGCCCTGGTCGCGAGCTACAAGCACTACCTCCGCCACTTCGGGCGCGACCCGAGGCTCACCTTCGACCGCGCCTTCGACCTGGTCGGACACGTCGAAGGACTCTGGACCGAGTGCAAGTCCACGGCTAAAGACGACTACCTGTCGGCGGTGCCACGCTGCATTTCTCGTGCTTTGCAGGGATGAGCCGATCGGTTCCGGTGGCTGCCCGTTTTGCCGGTTCGAGCGACCCCTCAGCGGCCAGACACGTAAGGCCCTGTTCCCCCACCGGCGGGCGGAACGACTTGATCTCTATTGCGACTGCCGCCGGCCGGAAGCGCTCATTCGTGGGAACCCGCGACGCTCGGGGACTCGGCTTTTCCCGTGCGACTCCGGAACGCACTACTGCCAAGGCGTGGGGGCTTCACTTTGGCTCGTCCGTCGGCGGCAGATGGCGGGGCAGGTCCATCGCATCATGGAGGAGCCGCAAGACCTCGATCACCTCGCGTCCCCGATCGTGGCCGATCCGGAACATCACGAAGTGACGACCTTTGCGGCCACGGCGTGCAACATGCAGCGTGAACAGCCCCTTTGCGATGTCATCGCGGGCCTTCGCGCCGATCACCGTCGGACCGGCGGCCAGCGCCTCCAATGCTGCGGAAAGCGTCTCGGCATAGGCGCGCGTCTGGGCCTCGCCGAAGTGGTCCAGCGTCCCGGCGCAGGATGTCCTGGAAATCGGCCTCGGCGACCGCGGTAAGACGGACCTGCCAGGGACGCGTCCCCGAGGTCACCGGGAGCGTGGTCCGGAGGGTCCCCTGCGATGGTCTTGTCGGCAATCGTGGCGAGGTGACGGTTTAGCGCGTCTGCCGACTCGAAGGTGCGGAACCGTCCCGCTTCGATGTCGGCGATGCCGATGCGCGCGGCTTCGCGCAATGCCC
>CAVUQY010000002.1:0-494574 GCA_963743805.1 uncultured beta proteobacterium
CCAGCGGATCCCAATCGGGCAGTGCTTCCCAGGTCGCCTCCGCAAGGCGCTGAGTCCTCGCCATGAGCGCGGCGGTGTCCAGTCCGTGAATCGCGCCTTTGGACATCCGCACGGCGCCGTTGACGATAGCGGTGTCGACGTCGTCGCCGACGCCGCACTCCACGATGAACTTGATCGGGTCGCGTAGCGGGACTTTTCGGAACGCACCTTGCAGGTCGATGAGCAGGATGTCGGCCTTCGCGCCGGCAGCGAGCCGGCCCAGATCGTGCCGGCCGAGCGACTCGGCGCCGCCGATCGTTGCGGCCGTGAAGACCTCGGCCGCCGTCGCGGCGAAAAGGTTCCTGCTCATCAGCTTCCCGAGGTAGGACGCGGCGCGCATCTGCGCGAACATGTCGCGCGGATAGGTATCGGTTCCGAGGGTCATGTTGACCCCGGCCTCCTGATATCTCGGCCACGAATCCAGGAACCGCGCGCGGCGCACCAGATTCACCGGGCAGTGCGACACGCTGCAACGATGGTCGCCGATCGCCTTCAGGTCCCGCGATCCGGAGAAGCCGAGCACCGCGTTCTCGCCGATGAAGTTGCAGTGACCGAGATTCAACTTCGGCCCGAGATCCAGGTACCCCTTGGACTCGAGAAATCGGATCGGCGTGAGGTGATGCCGGTTGACGACGTAGTAGAACTCGTGAACGTTGTAACCGGCGTGGATCGCGAGCGGCAGGCCGTCTGCTTTGGCGACCTGGATGGCGCGGTCCAGCACCTCCGGTGAGCAGGTCTCGACCTTGTTCGGCACCAGGATTCCCCGGACGCGCCCCTCGTGCGCACCGTCGATCTCCTCGATGAATGCGACGGCCTCGTCCAGCTCGCGCAGGCCCCGGGGGATGTCCCAGTCAAAGTACAAGCTCCCGTTGGCGTCGAACGCCCAGTTTCCCGACTCGACGCTTCCCGCCAGGTAGCCGCGAATGCCCAGCCGCGCCACCTGCGCCATCAGCGCGCGCTGCACCTCGAGCCGCCCGCCGAACTCGACGAACGTGGTGATCCCGTTTCGCAGCAGCTCCGCGACCGTGTACTCGGCTTCGAGATCGAGCCGCTCCGCGCGGGTCATCCCGCTCGCGCGGTCGATCGCCTCGCCCGAGGCGACGGCGCGGCCCTGCCGCGCGATCTGCACCTCGAGGAACGGCTGGCCGTAGAACTCGGGCCGCCCGGTGTCGGAGAAAAGGCGATGCAGCGCGCGGTGCCCGAAGTGCACGTGCGTGTCGACGAACCCCGGGCTGACGAGCATCCCGCGCGCATCGATCGTTTCGTCGACCGGCCCGTCGAACCGCCGGCCGACGTGAAGGATCGTGTCGCCTTCGAACACGACGACCCCGTCGGGTATCAGGACATGGCCACGTTGGTCGTGGCCCACGACCCAGCCCCCCTGGATCAGCGTACGCATGACATTCCCGCCTCGGTCCGTCGCGGCCAGGCGTCAGTTCATCGGTATCCCGGCCGCCTTGACGAGCGCCCGATTCACCGCGACTTCATCGACGATCAGCTTGTCGAACTCGGCCGAGGACATCGGCATCGGGTCGGCCCCGAGCGCGCGAAGCCGCGCCTGCACCTGGGGAAGCTGCAGCGCCTTCGCCGACTCCTTGTGGAGCCGGTCGATGATCTCGCGGCTCGTGCCCCGGGGCACCAGCATCCCGATCCAGAAGTTGTAATCGGAGTCCGGGTAGCCCGCCTCCAGCGTCGTCGGGACCTCGGGAAGGGCGGAGGCGCGCTGCCGGCTGCTCACCGCCAGCACCTGGACCCGTCCTTCCTTCACGAGCGGGAGCGCGGGCGAGAGGGTGCTGAAGGAGAAATCGATCCGGCCGGCGGCGACTTCGCGGAGTGCCTCGGGCGAGCCCTTGAACGGAACGTGCTCGGCCTTGAAGCCGGCACTCAGCTGGAACCGCTCCGCGTTGAGGTGCGTCGCGTTCCCCACACCGCCCGAGCCGTAGCTCATCTTGCCCGCCTTTGCGGCCGTCACGAAGTCCTTGACGGTCGCGTAGCCGCGCGCGGCCGGCACGAAGAGCGCGGTGGGCTGCGAGCCCAGCGGGATGACGGCGGCGAAGTCGCCGACGGCGTCGTAGGGGAGCTTCGCGAAGAGCGCGGGCGCGACCGTGTGCGAGGACGAATGCACCAGGATGGTGTAGCCGTCCGGATCGGCTTTCGCGACCGCCGCCGCACCGATCGTCCCGCCCGCGCCCACGCGGTTGTCGACAACAATCGGCTGTCCGAGCTCCTTGGAAACCTGCTCCATCACGACGCGTGCAACGACGTCCACCGCGCCCCCCGGACTGAAGGGCACGATGACGCGAATCGGCTTCGCCGGCCAAGTCTGCGCAAAAGCGCCCGATTGAACGCCGAGCAAGACAACGGCAATCGCGACCAGCAGCTTTTTCATGAATTCCTCTCTTCTCCTGGTTTAGTCGGGAGCACGATTTTGGTGCGTCGCGCAACACGGTCAGGCTACGTCAGGGAGCGTCCACGCTTACGAGCTGATCGATTTCTAAGGCTCCATGCGCCGCGATAGTAGCGAAGGCGAGGGAGCGCCAGAAGGCTTACGCGCAAGCCGGCAACCAACGGGGACCTCGGACGTGGGCCTTGCCAAAAGGCCCGTTATTTGATCAAATTTTCCGCACTCGCGCATTCCCCTCCCGACGCTCCCCGAATCCACGCTGGACGGTCGCCGGGCGCTAGTCGCTGGTCGTCGCGCGAGCGAGCTGCAGTTCCCCCAACCGGAGGAGGAGATCTGATCATGAGGCACTTCGGCATCCTGGCCGCCGCGCTGGCGCTCGCATTCTCGGCACCCGCGGCCGCGCAAACGAACGAGATCCGCATTGGGCTGCTGTACCCGACCTCCGGCAATGCCGCCAAATCGGGTACCGAGACGTTGGAGGCGATCAAGCTCGCCTACGACATCGTGAACGGCAGCTATGACATTCCACTGCCCTACGCGAAGACCGCCGGGCTGCCGGGGAAGGGCGGGGCGAAGATCCGGCTAATCATCGAGGACCACGGCGGCCGGCCCGAGCGCGCGCAGGCGATCGCCGAGCGCATGATCACCGAGGAGAAGGTGCACATCCTCCAGGGCGCGTTCCAGAGCGCGGTCGCAGCACCCGCGAGCCAGGTTGCCGAGAAATACGGCGTGCCGTTCGTGACCGGGTCCTCGGAGGCGCCCACCCTCACCGAGCGCGGTTTCAAGACGTTCTTCAGCGTCACCCCCACTACCGAGGACATCGCGCGCGACTTCTTCACCTTCCTCGACGAGGTGCGCAAGGAGAAGGGGGTCCCGCTCAAGACGCTCGGCGTTATCCACGTCAACGACAACTGGGGCTCAAGCCTCGCCAAGGCAGCCGAGGGCAGCTACAAGAAGTACGGCTTCGACAAGCTCACGCTGATCAGCTACCCGACCCAGACCGCCGATCTGCGCAGCGAGGTGCTGAAGCTGAAGAACGACGCACCCGACATCCTGCTGCAGGCCTCGTTCGACTCCGACGCGATCCTGGCGGTGCGTACCTATCAGGCACTGGGGTTCACGCCCAAGGGCATCCTCGCGATGGGGGCGAGCTTCGCCTCGCCCGACTTCATGAAAGCGCTCGGGAAGAACGCGGACTTCGCTTTCAGCCACACGAAGTTCAACCCGGCGCTGATCGAGAAGCGGCGCGCTGCCGGCGCCATCAACAAGCTGTACGAGCAGCGCACCGGCCGGCCGATCTGGGATGCGCCGGCGCGCGAGTTCACGGCCGCACTCGTCGTCGCCGATGCGCTCAACCGCGCAAAATCCCTCGCGCCGGAGGACATCATCGCGGCGCTGCGCGAGACGAACATCGATGGGGCTGACACGATCTCGCCGTACAAAGGCATCAAGTTCAACGAGAAGGGGCAGAACGTGCTGGCGACCGGCCTGATCACGCAGATCCTGGACGGCACCCACTACCCGGTCTGGCCGAAGGATCTGGCGACCAAGCCGGTCGTGTTCCCGGCGCCGGGTTGGGACAAGCGATAGTCCTCAAGGCCGGCGCTGTGGGGTGGCAGACCCGCACGCCGGCCTTTTCGCGTCTGGAGAGGCGGCGGCAAGTGTGATCTACGGCCAGGTGCTGGTCGATGGCCTGATCGTGGGCCTGATGTTTGCGCTCGTCGCGATGGGCCTGTCGCTCATCTACGGGGTGATGAACATCGTGAACTTCGCGCATGGCGAGTTCATGATGCTCTCGATGTACTTCTGCTTCTTCGCGTGGAGCCTGTTCGGGATCGATCCCCTCGTCTCCACGCCGCTCGCGGCGATCGTGATGTTCTTCGTCGGGGTGGCCGTCTACCGGCTGCTGATCCGGCACGTGCTCGGCGCGTCGATGGTGGCGCAGATCTTCGCCACCTTCGGTCTGCTGCTCTTCATCCAGGCGGCGGCAAACTTCTTCTGGAAGACCGATGTCCGCTCCATCCCGACGAGCTGGGCCGCCGGCAACTTCCAGATCGCCGGGCTGTTCTTCAGCGGGCCGGAGGTCATTGCCGGCCTGGGGGCGCTGCTCACCGCCGGGGCGCTGTACTGGTTCATCAACCGCACCGAGACCGGACTCGCGCTCCAAGCGGTGGCCGAGGATCCGCAGGCGGCACGGCTGATGGGGATCGATTCGGACCGGATGTTCGCCATCGCGTGGGGCGTCTCGTGCGCGGCGGTGGCGATCGGCGGCGGGCTCCTGTCGACCTATTACGCGATCTCTCCGCTTGCCGGCTCGCGCTGGGCGTTGCCTGCGTTCGTCGCGGTGGCCATCGGCGGGTTCGGTTCGATCAGCGGCGCGTTCTTCGGCGGGATCATCATCGGCGTCGTCCAGACCGCGGGCGGCTTCTTCACCTCGCCGAGCTACAAGCTGCTCTTCGTCTACGGGCTGTACCTCCTCATCGTTTTCTGGCGGCCTTACGGGCTGCTCGGACGCCGATGACCGCCTGGCTCGGCCGCCGCGTCGAGGGCCTGCCGGTCGTGGCCATCCTCGTGCTTTTTGCGGCGCTCGCGCTCTATCCACTCGTGACCACGCTGCCGTTCTGGCGGCACATCGTGATCATGTCGATGCTCTACGGCGCGATGGGCGTGGCGTGGAATATTCTCGGCGGCCTGGCGGGCCAAGTCTCGTTCGGTCACGGGCTTTACTTCGGCATCGGCGCCTACACCGCCGCGTACTGCTACACGGCGTTCGGCCTCGCGCCACTATTGTCGGTGCCGATCGCCATTGCGATCTCGACGCTCGCCTCGGTGCTGATCGGGCTGCCGACCTTCCGCCTGCGCGGTCACTACTTCGTGCTTGCCTCGGTGTTCATCATGGAGGGCATCTACGTCGTCGTGTCGAACTGGGATCGGCTGGGGGCGGCGATCGGGCTCGAGTATCCGGTGTACCGAGCGCAGGGCTTTCTCGACGCGCTCTGGCACGGCCAGTTCCCCGGCAAGCTGCCGTACTACTACGCAGCACTCGGGTTGTTCGTCCTGGCGCTTGTCGCGTTCCGCGTGATCCAGCGCTCGCCCTTCGGCATGTTTCTCGTCGCGATCCGGGAGGAGCAGGACGCCGCGCAGAGCCTCGGCATCGACGTCGCGCGCTACAAGCTCTACGCGTTGATCGTCTCCGCAGCGATCACGACGTTGTGCGGCACGTTCTATGCGCAGTACGTGCTCTACGTGGAGCCCATGTCCACGGTGTCCCTCGTCGTGTCTCTGGAAATCTGCTTCATCGCGATCCTCGGCGGGATCGGCACGCTGTGGGGCCCGGCGCTGGGCGCCTTCGTCATCGTCCCGCTCACCGAGATGCTGCGCGCCTATCTCTCGGGTCGGATCGCGCTCGACATGTCCGCACTCTCCGAGGGCGGGTTCATGGCGTGGCTCGAGTACTACGCACGCGGCGGCGGCGGGAATCTCGACATCCTGGCCTACGGCCTCGTGATCATTCTGATCGCGCGCTTCCAGCCGGCGGGCGTGCTGGGCTTCATCCGCAGGATCGATTGACGCATGACCGGTCCGCTCCTCGAGATCGCCAGCCTCACCAAGCGGTTCGGTGGCGTCTATGCCAACCGCGACGTGTCCTTCTCGGTGCCCCGCGGGGAGATCGTCGGACTGATCGGACCGAACGGCGCCGGCAAGACGACGCTCTTCAATCTCGTCACCGGCTTCATCCGTCCCGACTCGGGGTCGGTCCGCTTCGCCGGCGCCGAGGTCACCGGTATGCGCGCCGATCGACTGTGCCACCTGGGCGTCGCCCGGACCTTCCAAATCCTCAAGCCGTTCCCGCGATTGACCGTCGAGGAGAACGTGATGATCGGCGCGCTTGCCCGCGGCGGCGGCATGCGTCGTGCACGCGAGACGGCAAGGCGCTGCCTCTCGCTCGTCGGCCTCGACCATAAGCGCGAGGTCCTGGCGCGCGGCCTCTCCACCGGTCAGCGCAAGCGGCTCGAGATGGCGCGCGCGCTCGCTACCGGCCCGCAGCTCCTCTTGCTCGACGAGATCACCGGCGGGGTCGATCAGCCGAGCATCCCGGGCCTCATCGCGCTGGTCGGGCGCCTGCGCGACGAAGGCGTGACCCTGCTCGTGATCGAGCACAACATGCGCGTGATCATGGGGCTGGCTGACCGGGTCGTTTTCCTGCATCTCGGCGAGAAGCTCGCCGAGGGCCGGCCTGCGGAGATCGCCGCCCACCCGGACGTCGTCGCGCTCTACCTGGGCCGTCGAGATGGCGGGCACTGAGCCGATCCTGAGCATTGCGAACCTGGAGGTCGTCTACGGCGACTTCCAGGTCCTCTGGGGCGTGTCGATGGAAGTGCTCGAGCGCGAGGTGGTGTGCCTGCTCGGGCCCAATGGCGCCGGCAAGAGCACGGTCATGAACGCAACCACCGCGCTCGTCCCGCGCCGCGCCGGCCGCGTGAGTTTCCGTGGCGAGGACCTCGCCGGCATTCCGACCCATCAGGTGGTGGCGCGCGGACTGGGGCACGTGCTCGAGCGCCGGCGGCTCTTCCCGACGCTCACCGTGCGTCAGAACCTGCTGCTCGGCGCGTTCAACCCGGCGGCGCGGGTGCATCGCGCGGCGTCGCTCGCATGGGTGGAGAGCCTCTTCCCGATCCTGGCCGAACGCGCGGACCAGGCCGCCGGCACGATGTCCGGGGGGCAGCAGCAGATGGTGGCGATCGCGCGCGGCCTGATGGCGCGCCCACGGCTGTTGATGATCGACGAGCCGTTTCTCGGTCTCGCCCCGAACGTGGTGGACGAGATCCTGGCGATCGTCCAGCGCATCAACCAGGAAGGCGTGGCGGTGCTTTTTACCGAGCAGAACGTCCAGCTCGCGCTCTCGGTGTCGCATCGCGGCTATCTCCTCGAGAGCGGGCGCATCGTCCTCGAAGGCTCCGGGCGCGAGATGCTGGAGCACGAAACGGTGCGGCGGGTGTACCTCGGCCTATGAAGCTGCGCACCGGCCGGCGCTCCCACGAGACCCAACGCGAATGGGTCTACGAGCACCTCAAGCACGCGCTCATGTCAGGCGCGCTCGAGCCCGGCCAGAAGATCACGCTCGCTCGTATCGCCGCCGATCTGGGCGTGAGCATGATGCCGGTGCGGGAGGCCCTGCGGCGGCTCGCCGCGGAGCGCGCTCTCACGATGCGGCCCAACCGCTCGGTGACCGTTCCGCGCCTCTCGCGGGCAGAGGTCCTCTCGATCCGGACCATCCGGCAGATGCTCGAGGGCCACGCCGCCGCGACCGCCGCGGCCCTGATCACCGAGGAGGAGACGCGGCGACTCGCCGAGTTGCAGGGCGAACTCGCGACGGCGCGCGCTCGCGGCGACGGGAAGCGGGTGCTGGCTGCGAACGAGGAGTTCCATTTCCTCGTATACAAGGCCGCGTGCATCCCGGTGCTGGTCGACGTGATCTCGACGTTGTGGCTGCACTCGGCGCCGACCCTGAATCTCTTCTTTCGCTCGGGCAAGCGGCCGCGCGACTACATCGACAAGCAGAATCGCAACAACCTCGCCCTGATCGAAAGCCTGCGACGCCGCGATGCCGACGGCGCGCGTCACGCCGTCGAGGAGGAGATTGTGGAAGGCAGCCGGTTGCTCGATCGCCTGATGCGTGAGGCGAACTGGGATGAGACGGCCGGCGCGCCCCTGCGCGCAGTCCGGGGGCGGCGGGCGACCCGGAAGTAGCCGCGGGCGCCCCTTGCGGCACTGGCAAGAATTTGATCAAATCTATGCAACCCGTCCGCCACCAGGAGCTCCAGCCCGTGATCCGCGTGGGCGCCGATATCGGCGGCACCTTCACTGACCTCGTCTTCCTTGGCCGCGACGGGGCGATCCGTGCCACGAAGCTGCTGTCCACGCCCGAGGATTTCGGCCGCGCCATCCTCGACGGGCTGCGCGTTCAGCTCGAGCGCGAAGGGGCCACACCCGATGCGATCCACGAGATCGTGCACGGCACCACGGTGGCCACCAACGCGATCCTTGAGCACAAGGGCGCCCGGGTCGGACTGATTACCACGCACGGTTTTCGCGATGTGCTGGAGATCCGGCGGGTCCGGCTGCCCGTCCTGTACGACATCACCTGGCGCAAGCCCGAACCGCTCGTCCGGCGCGAACGGCGGATGGAAGTCGACGAACGCGTGGGCCCTGGCGGCGAGGTGCGCAAACCTCTCGATGAGGCAAGCGCGCGCGCGGCCATCGCGCACCTGCGCGAGCTCGGCTGCGAGTCGGTCGCGGTCTGTTTCCTTCACAGCTATGCGAATCCGGACCACGAGCTCGCGGTGGGTGCGATGCTCGAAGGGGCGTTCCCGTTCGTTTCCCTGTCGTGCCGGGTGCTGCCGGAGGTCAAGGAGTACGAGCGAACCGCGACGACGGTGGTCGACGCCTACGTGAAGCCGGTGGTGAGCCGCTACCTGGACAATCTTCGCGCCAATCTCGACGCGGCGGGCGTTCGTGCGCCGCTGCTCGTGATGCAGTCAAACGGCGGCGTCTTCTCCGAACGTGCCGCGGTGGCGAGTCCGGTACGCATCATCGAGAGCGGACCGGCCGCCGGTGCCATCGCCGCGCAGGCCCTCGGGCGCGCGGCGGGGATCGATAATCTGATCGCTTTCGACATGGGTGGCACGACCGCCAAGGCGTCGATCGTCGAGCGCGGCGCGATCGCGCTGTCCTCGGAGTACGAGGTGGGCGGCGGCATCCACCAGGGCAGCCGCCTCATCAAGGGCAGCGGCCATCTGATCCGCATTCCGGCGATCGACGTGTCGGAAGTCGGCGCCGGGGGCGGCTCGCTGGCATGGATCGACGCCGGCGGGGTGTTGCGCGTGGGCCCGGAGAGCGCCGGAGCGGTGCCGGGGCCGGCGTGCTACGCGCGCGGGGGCGAACGGCCCACGGTCACCGATGCGAACGTCGTGCTCGGCTACCTGAACCCGGGTTATCTCGTGGGCGGGGAGTTGCGGCTCGACGCCGCGCGCGCCGAGCGGGCGCTGCAAGAGCATATTGCCGAGCCGCTCGGCCTGCCGCTCCTCGAGGCGGCCGACGGCATCCATCGCATCGCGAACGCCGCCATGCAGCGTGCGATCCGCTCGGTGTCGATCGAGCGCGGTCGCGATCCGCGCGACTTCACCCTCGTCGCGTTCGGCGGCAGCGGCCCGGTGCACGCGGCCGGGCTCGCGGAAGCCCTCGATATCACCCGCATCCTGATTCCGCCGCACCCGGGTCTCTTCAGCGCCATTGGGCTGCTGAGCGCCGACGTCGAGCAGCTCCACACCCGCTCGTTCCTGCGCGAGCTCGGCAAGGCGGACCTGGCCGCGGCCGAGGCGATCTTCCGCGAGATGGAGGCCCGGGTGCTCGGGGATCTCGCCACCGAGGGATTCGGTGCCGACAGCGTGCGGCTCGAGCGCTATGCGGACCTGCGCTATCGCAAACAGATCTCGGAGCTGCTGCTGCCGCTTCCGGCACACCCGCTCGGGAGCGCCGACCGGGCGCCGTTGGCGGAGGCCTTTCATGCGGAGCATGAGACGACCTACGGTTATGCGATGCGCGACGAACGCGTCGAGATCGTGTCGCTGAAGGTGAAAGCGCGGGCCGCGCGCGCGACTGCCGCCCCCGACTGGAACCGGATGCGCGGTGGCAAAGGGCCGGGCGGCGAGCGCACCGCGTATTTCGGTCGCGACCGTGGGGCGCAGTCGGTACGGGTGCTGGGACGCGGCGATCTCGACGAGCGGTCGCAGCCCGGGCCGCTCGTCATCGAGGAGTACGACTCGACGACAGTCGTGCCGCCAGGCTGGAGCGCCCGTCTTGGCGAACAAGGGTTCGTCCACCTGGAGCGTGCGTGATGAGACGCGACGTCGTGATTCCCGGCATCGATCCGGTGACCTTCGAGGTCCTGCGCATGGGACTGGACGCGATCGCCGACGAGATGGCCTATACCATCGTGCGCAGCGCTCGCTCCACGATGATCAAGGACTGCATGGACTACTCGGCCTCGCTCTGCACGGCCAAGGGCGAGCTGATCGCGCAAGCGGTGAACATCCCGGTCATGATGTGCTCGACCCCGGACGCACTCTTGCCGACGATTCGCAAACTGGGACCGACGCTCGTGCCGGGCGACTGCATCATTCTTTCGGATCCCTACGAGGGCGGCTCGCACCTCCCGGACATCTTCATGTTCACGCCGATCTTCTGGGAGGGCCGGCTGATCGGGTTCTCCTCGACCTGCGCGCACCATGCCGACGTCGGCGGCATGGTCCCGGGCAGCGGCTCGAGCGATGCCACCGAGATCTTCCAGGAAGGCCTGCGCATCCCGATCGTGAAGCTCTACGAGGCGGGCAAGCCGAACGCGGCGCTGTACGAGCTCATCCTGCGCAACGTGCGCTTCCCGGCCATGCTGGAGGGCGACCTCGAGGCGCAGCGCGCCGCCTGCCTGATCGGGGAGCGCGAGCTGCAGCGCCTGGTCGCGCGCTACGGCGTCGACACGGTGGTGAACGGGATGGAAGCGCTGCTCGACTACTCCGAGCGCATCGTGCGCGAGGAGATCGCGGCGATGCCCGACGGGGTCTACGAGTTCACCGACTACGTCGACGAGGACGGCATGGATCCCGAGCCGATTCCGATCCGGCTCTCGCTCGAGATCCGCGGCGACCGGGTCATCGCCGACTTCTCCGCATCCGCGAAGCAGGTGCGCGGCTCGATCAACTGCTCGCTCTCGGTCACCAAGGCGTCGACCTTCACCGCGCTCAAGTGCTTCTGCCGCGAGCCGTTTCCCCCGAACTCCGGGTTCTTCCGTCCGATCGAGGTGATCGCACCCGAGGGAACGGTGCTGAACGTCGCATTCCCGGGCGCAACTTTCATGCGCGGGCTGACGATCTACCGCATCAACAACGTGCTCTTCGGAGCGCTCGCACGTGCGATGCCCGAGCGCGCGATTGCAGCCGACGAGGGCGGCACCTCGATCGTGGTGATGGAGGGGCGGGACGCCGAGAACGAGCGCTTCCTGTACATGGAGACGATCTCGGGCGCGTGGGGCGGTCGCTTGGGTGCCGACGGCCTCGACTGCGCCTCCAACGTGACCGGGCTCCAGTCCAACACCCCGGTCGAAGTCCTCGAGACCGAATACCCGATCGAACTGGTCCAGTACGGCTTCGTTCCCGATTCCGGGGGCGCGGGCAAGCACCGGGGCGGCCTGTCGTTGCTGCGCGAGTATCGGTACCTCGCCGATGCAGGCACGCTGCAGATTCGCGCCGACCGTGTCCGCTTCGCGCCCTACGGTCTGTTTGGCGGTCAGCCCGGGGGCTGCAGCGGCAACTGGCTCGATCCGGACGGCACCAACGTGCGGCTCGAGTCCAAGGTGAAGAACCGTCCCCTCAAGCGCGGCGAGGTGGTGCGCCACGTCCTCGCCGCGGGCGGGGGCTACGGTTGGCCGTTCGAGCGGGAAATCGACGCGGTGGTGGCGGATGTGCGTGACGGCAAGGTCACGGTCGCGGGCGCACGGGAGGACTACGGCGTCGCAATCGATCCGACCACGCGCCTCGTGGACGAGGCTGCAACCGCCCGGCTTCGCGCCGGCATGCGCTCGGCCGTCGATGCCGCCCATCCGCCACTTTCCACTCAATGAGTCGCCACATGAGCCGCCTCGCCGGAAAAGTCGCGATCGTCACCGGGGGCACCCGGGGCATCGGCCTCGCCATCACGACCGCTTTCCTGCGCGAGGGCGCGCAGGTCGTCTTCTCCGGCACCTCGTCGGAGAGCGTGGACCGCGCACGGGCCACACTGCCCGCGGACGCCGCATGCGAGGGCGTCGCGGTCGACCTGACCGATCCGGCGCGCGGTTCACTTCTCCTCGAGCGCGCGGTGGTCCGGTTCGGTGGCTTCGACATACTGGTGAACAACGCCGGCGTGCTGAGCCGCAAGGACGAATGGGACACGACGCCCGAGGACTGGGACTACGTCATGGGTGTCAATCTGAAGACCGTCTTCTTCCTGTCGCGCGAAGCTGCCCGCGTCATGAAGACCCGCGACGGCGGCAGCATCGTCAACATCGCCTCGGTGGCCGGGCAGATCGGCGGCATCGCCGGCAGTCCGGCCTACTCGGCGGCGAAGGCGGGCGTGCTCGGCCTCACCAAGTCGCTCGCGCGGCGCTTCGCGCCGCTGAAGATCCGCGTGAACGCGATCTCGCCGGCCGACATCGAGACGGACATGACCAAGTCCTTCACCCCCGAGATCCGCGCGCGCCTTATTGGCATGACCCCGCTCGGCCGCTTCGGCGTGGTGGAGGAAGTGGTGGGCGCGGCGGTGTACCTCGCCGCGGACGAATCGAGTTATGTGACGGGGCAGACGCTGGCGATCAACGGCGGCCTTTTCATGTCCTGAAGAACCGCTGCAACCACGAGGAGAGCGCACACGATGGCCAAGCTCGAGTTCCGGATGTCCGGCGGCGGTGTTTTCGTCGCCCAGATCTACGCTGAAAAAGTGCCGCAGACCTGGCAGCTGATCTCGGCGTTCCTGCCGCAGACGCGCAAGGCCTACAACGCGCGCTGGTCGGGTCGGGAGACGCACGCCCCGCTCGCGCTGCCGACCAAGCCGCCGCGCGAGAACCAGAGCTCGCAGGCGTCGGTCGGGTGACGTGATCTACGGGCGCGAGTGGGACGACCGGGACTTCACCGGCTTCGAGGCGATCGGCTGGTTCTACGCCGCCGAGACGATCCGCGACTGGCGCGGCCTGCACGCGGTGAACATCATCGGGCGCGTCGAGCCGCAGTACTGGCCGCTGATCGAGGAGGTGGGGATGCGCATCTGGCGCGGCGGCGGCGAGGACTGCGCGCTGAAGGTGATCGACTGATGCAGCCCTCGACGTACACGGTGGCGGTGGACATCGGCGGCACGTTCACCGACGTCGTGGCGATCGAGGGCGGCTCGGGCCGCATGGCGATGGGCAAGGTGCTCACCACGCCGGCGGACTTGCAGCGCGGGGTGCTCGACGGGCTCGCAGACGCCGCGCGCGAACTGGGGGTCGAGCTCTCGGGGCTGCTGGGTCGCGCGGAGCGCATGGTCCACGCGACGACGCAGTCGTCGAACGCGGTGTTCGCCTTCGCCGGCGCGCGCACCGCGGTGCTCACGACGCGCGGCTTCGGCGACACGCTGATCGTGATGCGGGCGACCGGCCGCGTCGCCGGGCTGTCGGTGTTCGAGCGTCATCACTACCGTGCGACCGACAAGCCGCGCCTGCTCGCCGACGAGCGCGACATTTTCGAGATCTCGGAGCGCGTGGACTGCAACGGGCGCGTCGTCGTGCCGCTCGACGAGGCGGCGGTGCGCGCTGCGGCGCGCGAGATCCGTCGCAAGGGCTATGCGGCCGTCGCAGTCGCCTACCTCTTTTCGCACAAGAACGCGGCGCACGAGCGGCGCACCGCCGAGATCCTCGCCGAGGAGGCGCCGGAGCTCTACGTCTCGACCTCTGCGGCGGTGGCGCCGGTCATCGGCGAGTACGAGCGCTCCGCCACGGCGCTGTTCAACGCGTACGTGGGCCCGGTCATCGACGGCTATCTCCGCCGCCTCGCGCACAACCCTCGAGGCAGCCGGCCTGCGCCAGCAGCTCCTCATCGTGCAGTCGAACGGCGGGGTGACGACGACTGCGCAGCTCGTGCCGATCTTCACCGTCGAGTCCGGGCCGGCCGCCGGCGTCGTCGGCGCGGCGCATCTCGCGCGCTCGCTCGGCCAGCGCGACGTCATTGCGACCGATGTCGGCGGGACCACTTTCAAGGTGGCGCTGATCCGCGACGGGGAATGGGGCTACAGCCGCGAGACGGTGCTCAACCAGTACCAGCTGCGCCTGCCGATGATCGACGTCGCTTCGATCGGCGCCGGCGGCGGTTCGATCGCCTGGGTCGACGGCGCGCGCCTGCGCGTGGGCCCGCGCAGCGCCGCCGCGGAGCCGGGCCCGGCGTGCTACGGGCTGGGCGGCACCGAGCCGACCGTGACCGACGCGGATCTCCTGCTCGGCTATCTCTCGCCGGAGCGTTTCCTCGGCGGACGCATGGCGCTGCACACCGATGCGGCGCGCGAGGCGGTCCGGAGCCGCATCGCCGGCACCGCTCTTCGACGGCGACGTGCTCGCCGCGGCCGCCGGCATTCGCCAGGTCATCGACAGCCAGATGGCCGACCTGATCCGCAAGGTCACCCTGGAGCGCGGCTACGACCCGCGCGATTTCGTCATGATGGCCTACGGCGGCTGCGGCCCCGCGCACGCGGGCGCGTACGGCGCCGATGTGGGATCGGCCGAGATCGTCATCCCGTACTTCGCCACGGTGCATTCGGCGTTCGGCGCGGCGCTTTCGGACGTGCGCTTCAGCCTGCGGCACTCGGAGCCGATCGTGTTGCCGGTGGATCCGGCGCGGCTGGAGGCGATCTACCAGACGATGGAGGTCGACGGTACCCGAGCCCTTGCCGCCGCGGACGTGCCGGCGGACCGGCGCGTCTTCCGGCGCTGGGTCGAGGCGCGCTTCCGACGGCAGGTTCATCACGTCCGCGTGGATGCGCCGTCGCGCTTCGATCCCACGGCGCTCAGCGCGCTCGCCGTGGCCTTCGAGCACGAGTACGAGCGACTCTTCGGCCCCGGCTCCGCGCTCAAGGACGCCGGCATCGAGCTGGTGAACTACGGTGTCGACGCGATCGGGGTCGTCGACAAGCCGGCGATCGAGCGTGCGCCGCCGGGCGGGACGGCGCGGCCGCGCACGGAGCGACCGACCTGGTGCCCGCGCGCACGCGCGATGGTCGCCACGCCGATCTACGACGGTCCTTCGCTTGCGCCAGGGACCGAGCTCCACGGGCCGGCGGTGATCGAGCATCCGGGCACGACGATCGTCGCAGCTAGCCGGCCAACGTGTGCGAATCGACGACTGGCGCCACACCCACCTTTTCACCCGCTGACGGGACTGCGCATGCTCAAACGAGCGAACGCCACGATTGATCCCGTCGACCTTCGAGGTCCTGAATCACCGCCTGCTCAACATCGTCGAGGAGATGGGGATCCAGTACATGCGCTGCTCGGGTTCGAACGTGCTCATCACGGGCAACGACGCCGCCACCGCGATCATGCGGCCCGACGGCGCGCTGGTGTCGGTGGGCCCCTACATCGTCACCCAGGGCAACGTGCTGCCGCTCATCGTCGAGAGCACGATGCGGCTCGCCGCCGACGTCGGCTATCGGCGACGGCGACATCTTCATCTGCAACGATCCCTACCTTGGCGCGATCCACGCGCCGGACTTCGCGACCGTCACGCCGATCTACCACGCAGGGCGAGCTGATCGCGTGGATCGGCGCCTCGGGCCACCAGCTCGACACCGGCGGCATGGATCCCGGCGGTTTCTCGGTCAAGGCGGTCGACATGCACCAGGAAGGGCTGCGCATGCCGCCGGTGAAGATCGTCGAGGCGGGGCGAGGTGCGCGAGGACGTGCTCCGCGTGGATCCTCAACCAGGTGCGCGACCCGCTCGTCGGGCTGGATGTGCGCGGGCAGATCGCCGCGCTCAATGCCGGTCGGCGGCGCATCGTCGAGCTGATCGAGACCTGGGGCGTCGACGACGGTGAAGGCGGTCATGCAGCGCTCGATCGAGCACGCGCGCGAGAAGCTCGCCGCGCGGCTCGACGAGCTTCCCGACGGCGAATGGCGCGAGGTGCAGTACATCGATCACGACGGTCACTCGCCGGACATCTACAAGATCGTCTGCACGATGACGCAAGCGCGGCGACCAGGCTCGACGTTCGACTTCACCGGCACCAGCCCGAACGCGCGCGGCCTGATCAACTCGACCTACGTCGGGTCTGCAGGCCGCGGTGCTGTCCTCGGTGTACATCAACCTGTGCTGGGACATCCCCTGGAACCGGGGCGTGCGCGACTGCATCGACATCCGTCACGGAGCCGGGCACGGTGAACAACTGCGCGTACCCGGCGCCCTGCGCGATGGCGACCATCTCGCGCGGTCATCGTGACGATCGACGTCACCTGGCGCTGCCTGTCGCAGCTGCTGCTCGCCAGCGACCGGTACCGCGAGCCAGGCGATGGCGAAGTGGTCGGGCACGTCGATGGCGCCGATCTTCGCCGGCACGAGCCAGCACGGCTTTCCGTTTCGCCGCCACCGAGATGAGCCACTTCGGCGGCGGCGGCGGCGCGCGCATCGACGCCGACGGTGTCGACACCGCGGGCATCGTGTTCAACACGACGCCGAACATGCCGAACATCGAGGACCAGGAGGCCGAGTACCCGGTGCTCTACCTCTTCCGCCGTCACCTGCAGGACTCGGGCGGGCCCGGCGCATTCCGCGGCGGCCGGTCGGGCGAGCTCGCGTACACCGCGTACGAAGCCCCCGACGGCCAGCTCGAAGGGCTCTTCGCGGGCACCGGCGCGGAGATGCCCAACGCGATCGGGATCGCCGGAGGGCATGCCGGGCGCTGCGATTCGCGTCGCGCGCGTGCTCGACACCGACCTCACCGACCGGCTTGCGCGCCAGGCGCCGCTCCCCGCGCGCCTCGAGGACATCTCCGGGCGACGCGAGATTCTCGCCTGCAAGCACGAGCGCTCGCCGATGTTCGCCGGCGAGGTCTGGTATCACAGCTGGCAGGCGGGCGCGGGCTACGGCGATCCGCTCTCACGCGAGCCCGAGCGTGTGGCGACCGACCTCGCGCGCGGCGCGGTGTCGGCGACCGCGGGACGTGAGATCTATGGCGTCGTGCTGTCGCCGGACGGGACCGTGGACCGAGACGGCACCGCGCGCGAACGCGAGGCGCGGCGTGCCGCCCGACTCGCGTCTGCGCGAACCGTAGTGCCCGACGACGCGGTGCTCGAGTTCAGCGGTCCCGGCCGCCACCGCTTTGGCGCGGCGCTCGAACTCGGACTCGATCAGGGGTGGATCGCCTGCGGGAGCTGCGGGGAGGGGCTGGGCGCACCGGGCACAAACCTGCTGCCAAAGTTGAAGGAAGCGGTCCTGCCGCTCGTGGCGGCGGGTCCGGTCCGCGGCGAGGACTACGACCGTGGCCGGTTCGGCCTGCGGCTGCTGCTGTGTCCCGCCTGCGGCGCTGCACTGGACACGCATCTCGCGTTCGAGGGGGCGCCTCGACCGTCGATGCGGGTTCGCTATGCGTAGACTTCACCACCGATCCGGGACGAGTTAGGGGTCGCATGCCAAAGACCGTCGTCACCAGCCCGCAGTTGATGCAGCCGATCGCCCATTTCTCGCATGGGGTCCGGGTCGGCACGACGATTCACCTGGGCGCCGCGGCGGGAGTGGATCGCGAGCGCCGCCTCGCCGGGGCGGGCGCCGGCGTGGGCGACGCGGGTGCGCAGGCCGAGCAGATGTTCGCGAACCTGCGGCTCGCCCTTGGCGCGCTCGGCGGCGATTGGTCGAAGGTGGTCAAGGTGAAGTCCTACATCGTGGACTGGCGCGATCTGGCCGCTTACGAGACGGTGCGCAGCAAGGCGCTCGACGCGGTACAGGCTGCGACAGGCACCGTGGGGACGTGGGGGTTCCCGCTGCCGCAGATCCTGCTCGAGGCCGAGCTGGTCGCCTCCCTCGACGCCGGTCGAGCGCTTCGGCGCTGCTTCCGGCGAGGGCGGGGCAAGCGCTCGTGCGGGAGGGCTTCACTTCTGCACCGCCACGCCAAGTCCGGCGGGCTCCGGGCCGGTGGCGCCTTTCGATGTGCAGGTGGCAGAGGTGCTGCGAACGCTCGAATCGACGTTGGAACGCGCAAACCTTCGTCCGAGCGATGTCGTGATGGTCAATCTTTCGATCGCCGATGTGCGTAATCTGCCGGTGTTCGTCGGCGCTTTCCAGCGCGTCTTCCGCCCTCCTTTCCCCGCGTTGAGTGTGGTCGGGGCGCCGCTTGCGGGGGCGGGTCAGCTCATCGAGCTCGAATCCACTGCGACGGCCGGCGGCGGAGCCGCCGTCGGCGACGGCGAACCGGCGGCGCTTCCGGCATCGCCCGGGATGCTCGCCGGAGACTGGCTTTTCGTGAGCGCCATGGGTGACAGCGCGCCGGACGCGGGAGCGCAGACGCGACACGCGTGGCAAAAGATCGCCGCCGTGGCGGAGGCCGCCGGGATGGGGCTCGAGGACGTCGTGCGAACGAACAATGTCCTGACCGACTGGCGCGACTACGCGGCGTTCAACGCCGGGTACGGGGAGTTCGTGTCCCGGCCATATCCGCCGCGCGCCACGGTTCACGGGCAACTCGCCGCACCCGGCGCTCGCGTCCAGATCGAAGCGATCCTGCACCGGCAGGGCCGTCATGCGACGGTGCTCGAGGCGCAGGGCAGGTAACGATGAACCCCCGGACATCTCCCGTCGCCGATCATGGAAGAAACGCTCGTGCGCTCCACAAGCGCGCGAGCCGACGTGCAGCACCGCCCTGTCATCAACTCCCCAGGAGAACGCCGTGAAGCAATTGCTCGCCGTGCTCGTTGTCTCCATTTCCGCCGCCATGGCGGCCGGTCCCGCGACCGCTCAGCAGAAGACGGTCATCAAGTTCGCGCATCACGCCCCGGTGACGTTCCCGTACCAGGATGGCGCGCTCAAGTTCAAAGAGGTGGCGGAGCGCCTCTCCGGCGGGCGCATCGAGGTGCAGGTGCTCGGCGGCGCCCAGCTCGGCGGCGAGCGCGACCTGCTGGAAGGGGTCCGGCTCGGCACCGTCCAAATGGCGATCGGCGCCGGCGCGCTGGCCAACTTCGCACCGGCCTACAACGTGGTCCAGCTTCCGTTCCTGATCAAGAATCAGGAGCACATGGTGAAGATCGCCGACGGTCCGGCAGGCAAGCTCCTCTCGCAGCGCATCGAGCAGCAGGGCGGCTTCAAGGTCCTCGGCTACTTCAGTACGGGCGATAGCGGAATCCAGACCGTCAAGGGTCCGGTGCGCACGCCGGCGGACCTCAAGGGCGCGAAGATCCGCGTGATGGAGAATCCGGCGCTGATCGAGTCGATGCGCGCTCTCGGCGCCAATCCGACGCCGCTCCCGTTCCCCGAGGTCTACACGTCGATCAAGCAGGGTGTGGTCGACGGCGCGACGATCGACTACACGGCGCTCTGGACCACCAAGGTTTACGAGGCGATCAAGTACGTGACCGAGCCCGGCTTCCATTTCCTCGCCGAGCCGAGGCCGGTGGTGATGTCGGTCAAGTTCTTCTCGAGCCAGCCGGCGGACGTGCAGAAGTGGATCATGGCGGCCGCCACGGAAGCCATCGCCCACGAGCGCTCGGTCTTCACGGCGCGGCAGAGCAAGGCGATCGAGGACCTCCGGGCCAAGGGGATCATCTTCGTCAAGATGGACGATGCGGCCTTCCTCGAAGTCATGCGGCCGGTGTGGAAGCGCGTCGCGGCGACGTACAAGGCCGAGGATCTTCTCGAGGCCATCGTCAAGGCAGGCCAGTAGCCCATGACCCGGGCAGTCGGCGAGGGGCTCGCGCTCGAGCCCCTGTCGGGGGATGCGTCGGGCGGACTATGGCGCCTGCTCGAGATCGCCGCGGGGCTCCTGATCGGTGTCCTCGCGGCGCTCGTGTCCTTCCAGGTGTTCGCGCGCTATGTCCTGAACGACACGCCACCCTGGAGCGAGGAGCTTTGCCGCTACCTCTTCGTCTGGGTCTCGTTCCTCGGTGCGTGCGTTGCGCTGCGGCGGACGTCGCACCTCGGCGTCGACAGCGTAGTGGTGCGCCTGCCCCCCGGCGCGCGCGAGCTCGTCCGGCACGCGGTTACCGCCGTCGTGGCGGCGTTCGCCGCAATCATGGTCTGGCAGGGACTCGAGCTGGTGCCGGAAATGGCCTCCCAGCGCTCCCCTTCCATGGGAATCTCGCTTCAGTACCTCTTCATCGTCATGCCCATTGCCGGGGCGATCATGCTCTTCCTGCAGGTGCGCGAGCTGGGACGGGCGTGGGCGTCACCGCGCGTGCGCACGGGCATTGCGATCGTGGTTATCGCCGCCGTTGCCGTCGGCCTGACCGGGCGATTCGTCGAGGTGTCGCCGCCGGTGGCGCTGGTGGCGCTGCTCGCCGTGATGATCGTGCTCATAGCCGTTCACACGCCGATCGCGTTCGCGGTCGGGATCTCCTGCGTCGTGTACGTGCTGCTTCGCGGCGACATACCCCTGATCGTGGTGCCCCATCGGATGATGGGGGGCATGGACTCGTTCCTTCTGCTCGCGCTGCCGCTGTTCGTCCTCGCCGGCGAGCTCATGAACACCGGAGGCATCACCGAGCGCCTGGTCGGCTTCGCGCGGGCGCTGGTCGGGCACATCCGCGGCGGCCTCGGGATGACCACCGTCGTCAGCGAGTACATGTTCTCGGGCATCTCCGGGTCGTCCGCGGCCGACGTGTCCGCAGTGGGCTCGCTGCTGATTCCGTCGATGACGCGCGCCGGGTACCGGCCCGAGCTGGCGGTCTCGATCGTGGCGGCCGCCTCGGCAATGGGCGTGCTGGTGCCCCCGTGCCTGATGATGGTGGTGCTCGCGAGCCTTACCGACCTCTCCATCGCAGCGCTCTTCATGGCCGGTTTCCTGCCCGCCGCGGCGATGGGCGTGCTCCTGGTCGGCCTCATCTACTTCCAGGCCTGGCGCGAGAACCTGCCGCGGGAGCGCCGAGCCTCGGCGCAGGCCGTGATCCGGGCGAGTGCGCGAGGCATCCTGCCGCTCTTGGCCCCGGTGATCATCCTCGGGGGGATCCTTGGCGGCATCGTGACGCCGACCGAGGCCGCGGTCCTGGCCGTGCTCTATGCGCTCGTGCTCGGCCTCGTGATCTACCGCGAGATACGCCCGCGCGACCTCATGCCGATCCTCATCAACACCGCCTCTCTGACCGGCATGGTCATGCTGCTGGTGGGGACGGCATCGGTGCTTTCGTGGATTTTCGCGTCGCAGGGCCTCCCGAAATTGATCGCCGACCTGCTGCTTGGCCTCTCGTCCGATCCCAAGCTGCTCCTCCTGATCACGATCCTGGTGTTCGTGCCGCTGGGGGCGGTGCTTGAGGGCGTCCCGGCGATGATCATCCTGGTGCCGGTGTTCTTTCCGATCATTGCGAAGTTCGGCATCGACCCCCTCCACTACGGCGTACTCGTTGTCGCAGCGCTGGGACTGGGTCTGTTCGTTCCCCCCTTTGGCGTCGGCTTCTTCATCGCGTGTGCGCTCGGGCACACGTCGGTCGAGGGCGCGGCCAAGGCTTATCTGCCTTACCTCGCCGCGCTGCTGATCGGACTGCTGCTCGTGGCATTCGTCCCATGGATCACCCTTGTGGTGCCGCGGCTGATGAATCTATGAGAGTCGAGCCCGTCATTCACGAACTCCCCGCCACGCCGGCGACCTGTTTCTGGGGGTTCTTCGACGCTGCGCTACCGCCCGTGTTGAGCATTCGCTCGGGCGATCTAATCCGCATCGAGACGCTCACTCACCAGGCCGGGGATGCCCCGGACCTCATGATGGACGAGGGCGTAGAGGCCGTTTATCGGGCCATTCCCATCGGCACTCGCGGTCCCGGCGTGCACATCATGACCGGCCCGATCCACGTGGCCGGCGCCGAGGTCGGCGACACCCTCGAGGTCCGGGTCCTTTCGATGGAGCCGCGGCTTCCTTACGGCACCAATATCGCGGCCTGGTGGGGGCATCTGTATGAGGATTTCGGCAAGGAGCGCATCACGATCTACCGGATCGACGCTTCTTCGGGACTCGCGCGGGCTGCTTTTGCGTTCGACTACAACACGACACCTCGATACGAGCAGCCCGGCATCGTTGTGCCGCCGTCTGTCGACGCGAGGCAATCAGCGCTCGCCAACGTCGTGGTGCCGCTCCGCCCTCATTTCGGGGTAGGGGGCGTTGCGCCTCGGCAGCCGGGGCGGATCAACAGCATCCCGCCTGGCGAGTTTGGCGGCAACGTCGACAACTGGCGATTCGGGCCGGGCGCGGCCATGTACTACCCCGTGCTGCAGCCGGGCGCCCTGTGCTACCTCGGCGACCCGCACATGGCCGAGGGCGACGCCGAGCTGTCCGGCACCGCGATCGAGGCCTCTGCCAATGCGATCGTACAACTGCGCGTGCACAAGGGCCTGCGGCTGAACGGTCCTCTGCTCGAAACGCCGACCCACTGGATCACCCACGGTTTCGACGAGGACCTCAACCGCGCGATGAAATCGGCGGCCCGCGCGCTTCTCGCTTTTCTGGTCGAGCAAAAGGGCTTAAGCCGGGACGATGCCTATTCGCTGATCTCCGTGGCCGGCGATTTCGGCATCACGCAGGTCGTGGACCAGCGCCAGGGCGTGCACGGGATGATCGCGAAGAACCTGTTTCTGCCAACCGACAAGGGGTAGGGCATGGCTTACGACCTGGTTGTTCGGGGAGGACTGGTCGCTACCGCGACAGACGCGAAGGTGGTGGACCTCGGCATTCGGGGCGGACGGATCGCCGCGATCGACGCGGGGCTGCCGCAGGGCAAGCAGGAGATCGACGCTCGCGGATTGACCGTGGTTCCGGGCGGGGTGGACGTGCACACGCACCTCGATCTGGAGCTGTGCGGCACGCGCACGGCGGACGACTTCGAGTCCGGGACGGCGGCGGCGGCCTGCGGCGGCGTCACGACGATCTGCGACTACGCGTGGCAGAAGGTGGGCGACAGTCTGGCCAAAACGATCGACATCTGGAAAGCAAAGGCGGCCGGCCGGGCTCACGTCGACTACGGCTTCCACGTGATCGTGTCGGACGCGAGCGACGAGATCTTGAAGGAGTTCCCGGCCGTGGTCGGGGCGGGGTTTCCCAGCGTCAAGGTATTCACCATTCGCGACTTCGGGGTCTCGGATGAAGCGCTGCTGCGGGTTATGCGCGCCGCCCGGGCCGCGGGCGCCCTTGTCAACGTGCACTGCGAGAACAGCGACATGCTCGACCTCGCCCAGGCCGACCTGATCGCCGCCGGGCGCACCGATCCGCGCCACTACGCTGGCAGTCGCCCCGCGCTGGCGGAGACCGAGGCGACCCGGCGCGTGATCGACTATGCCGAGCTCGTCGACGCCGAGGTGTACATCGTCCACATGTCGTGCTCGGGTGCGGCCGACGCGGTCCGGGCTGCGCGCCGGCGCGGCTTGCGAGTGTGGGGGGAGACGCGGCCGATTTACCTCGGTCTCACCGACGAGGCCTACGAGAAGGGCGGACTCGAGGCCGCCAAGGTATGCGGGGCGCCGCCGCTGCGCACGGACACCGATCTGAACGCGCTGTGGGATGCGATGCGTTCGGGCGACATCCAGACCATCGGTAGCGACAACACCTCGTGGACCGTGAAGCAGAAGGCCGAGGGCGCAACGGATTTCCGCAAGGTCCCCTACGGGGTCCCCGGCTTGGAGACCGAGATGCGCGTGATCTACTCCGAAGGCGTGGCACGCGGGCGCATCTCACTGCAGACCTTCGTCGCCGCGTTCTCGACCACGCCGGCGCAGCTCTTCGGGCTGTATCCGCGCAAGGGCACGATCGCCGTCGGCAGCGACGCCGACATGCTGGTCCTCGACCCTAACGCGACCCAGACGATCGACGAGCGCGTGCTGCACTCCCGGGCCGGGTACGATCCGTTCCACGGCTTGGAGGTGCGAGGCGTGCCGCGGCTGACGTTATCGCGCGGCGAGGTCATTGCGCGTGACGGGAGGATTCTGAGTCAGCCGGGCCGTGGCGAGCTTGTGCTACGCGAGCGCCGGCCGGGGTAGGAGCGGCTGTCGTGCGCAAGTACCCTCGATGGATGCGTCGAGGTGTCTCGCGAAGATGCTGTCCCGATCGTGGAGCAGATAGCGATAGTCCCCCGAGACAACACCACGTCCCCGGAGCGGCGCGGCCGGGCGTGTGGGCGTGAACTGACCGGCCGCGTGGTCGGCGGCGTGTCGCCGGCGCGTGCCCTGGCGGCATTGCACAGCATCGAATCGGACGGAGGTGACCGATGGCGGACGTGATCGCATTCCCGGCGGGCGGGTACCGGTACCTTGCGGGGGTGTTTCAGTACTCGGCGGGTGTCGCCGCCGACACGGGCTTCGAGATCGAACACGCCCGACTCGTGCGAGCGCTGCCGCTCGCAGACGGATTCGCTGCAGTCGAGGCCCATCTCGCGGCCCTCGGTCGTCCGACGACGGCGTTTTGCGCGTGTGAGCTGCGCTCCCCGGCGCCGTTCACGGACGCCGGCTTCACCGAGTTCAACCGCGGGTACGTCACGACGCTGGAGCGTTGGGGAATCTATCGGGATGGGCGGAATCCAGTCGCCCGCAGCAACGTCTGCCCGGAGGTCGACGCGCCCGCGGTGCCGAGCCTGTACGCGTTCTCGTACACGGTTCCGGCGCGTCCCGGTGGACGCGGCACTTTTGTGGTGGCAGGGAGTGGGGAAGCTCCCGAGGGCCCGGGCCACTACGCTGAACGGGCCATCCGCCGCGGCGACCGGTCGACCGACGGGACTCCGCGAGAAAGCGCGCTGGGTGTTGGGGGAAATGGAGCGGCGCATGGCGGCGCTCGGTTTCAACTGGGCGAATGCGACTGCGACGCAACTCTATACTGTCTACGACATCCATCCGTTCTTCGCCGAGGAGCTCGTGAGGCGCGGGGCGACGCCGGCCGGTCTCACCTGGCATTTCGCGCGTCCACCGGTGCAGGAGCTCGATTACGAGATGGATGTCCGGGCCGCGGCGCGCGAGATCGTGCTCTAGGCCGCTGGCAGGACCGAGGCACGTTCATGCTCCGCGTCGGAATCGTAGGACTCGGCCGTTGGGGCAGGCGGCTCGTCGACTCGGTGCAAGGGCGCGGCGTCGAGCCAAGCACGGTCATGCGGTTTACCAAGGCGCATACGCGTACACCGGCAAGAGCGGCCGAGTACATGGCGGGCGTCGGGCTTCAGGAGGTCCCGACGTACGAGGCGTTGCTCAACGACCCGGCGATCGATGCCGTCGTGCTCGCAACCCCGCACAGCGGCCACCCGCACGAGATCGCATTGGCCGTCGCGGCCCGCCGCCCGGTGTTCTGTGAAAAGCCGCTGGCGCTGACGCGGGCCGACGCGGTGCGTGCGGTGAGGTCCTGTGAAACGGCCGGCATCCTCCTCGCGCTGGGCCACAACCGACGCTTCCTACCTGCCTACGCGGAGCTGAAGCGGCTGATCGACGCCCATGCCCTGGGCACGCCCCTGCACGTCGAAGGGAATTTCTCCGGGTCCTTCGGTCTCGAGTACGACTCGACCGTCTGGCGGGCGAACCGACGGGAGACGCCTGCGGGCGGACTGACACTGATGGGCATCCACGTGCTCGACGCGATGATCGGCCTGCTCGGGCCGATCGACGCGGTGGCCGCCCTGAGTCTCCGGCAGGTGCTCAAGATCGAACTCGACGACACCTCGGCGGGTATGCTCAGGTTCGTGCACGGGCAGAGCGGTGTCGTCAGCACGCTGACCGCGACGGCGCGGCTCTGGCGGCTGCAGGTGTTTGGCACGAAGGGCTGGGCGCACATGCTCGATCACCACATCCTGGAGCTCGGCATGATCGGAGAGGCGGTGCGGCGGATCGAATATCCGGTCGTCGACACTGAGCGGCTCGAGCTCGAGGCGTTCGCACGCGCGGTGTCGCGCGAAGCGCGCTACCCGATTCCGCTGCAGGAGGTTGTGAACGGCATTGGCGCACTGGAGGCGTTCGCGGCGTCGGCTGCCGGTGGTGGGGTCTGGGTGAGGGCCGACTAAGCACAATCGCAAGAGCGCGCTCGCAAGAGGAGGCTCGAAATGGCAACCGTATCAGGCTATGGCCGCATCGCCCACGTTCCGGCCGAGGATGCCGAGCTGACGCGGGTGGGCTTCGGCACACCCATGGGCGAGCTGCTGCGGCGCTACTGGCAGCCGGTTTGCCTGTCCGCCGAGATCGACGAGCTGCCCAAGTTCACGAAAATTCTCGGCGAAGAGCTGGTCGCGTTCCGCGACAAGCGCGGTCGCGTTGGCGTCCTCGACGCGCACTGCTGCCATCGCGGCACGTCCCTGGAGTATGGGCGCATCGAGGACGAGGGGATCCGCTGCTGTTACCACGGCTGGCTCTTTGCGGCCGACGGGCGCTGTCTCGAGCAGCCCGGCGAGCCGCCACACAGCAACTTCAAGAACAAGGTTGCGCAGCCTGCGTATCCCGCACGCGAGTTCGGTGGGCTCGTCTTCGCGTACATGGGCCCCCCCGAGCGCGAACCGCTGTTCCCGCGGTTCGACATCCTCGAGCGACCGGGCTCACAGCTCTTCGCGTACCGCAACACGAGTCGCGGCGCGGTGGCGGCGTGCAACTGGCTCCAGATCCAGGAGAACGCCATGGACCCGATCCACACGGCGTTCCTGCACTCGACGATCAGCGGTCGGCAGTTCACCGACATCTACGCGACCTTGCCGCAGCTCGAGTTCGAAGAGACGCAGTACGGTATGAAGTACGTCCGGACGGCAAGACTGCCAAGTGGCCGGACGTTCGTTCGGGTGCAGGAGGCCTTCACGCCGAACATGCGCTCCATTGCCGACAACCTCACGCCCGATCGCCCCCACGCCGAGCGTGCTGCACTGGTCGGCTGGTGGATCCCGGTCGACGACACGCACACGATCGGTTTTCACATCGAGGCCTACGATCCCAGCGACACGGAAAAAGTCTCGACGTTCTCGCGCGCCAAGGAGGGCCGCACAGCCGGCACCCAGGCGCCGCATCGCGACTACGAGGACACGCAGCGCCATCCCGACGACAAGGAAGCGCAGCTCAGCCAGCGCCCGATCGCCGTGCACGCGCTCGAGCGGCTGGGAACGACGGACCGCGGCGTCATCATGTTCCGCAAGCTGTTGCGGCGTGCGATTCAGGACGTTCGCGAGGGGCGGGACCCGCAGAATGTGTCCCGCGATCCGGCGGGGAGCTGCATCACGGTCGTCGCCGGTAACACGGTGAGCTGAAAAGAACGATGCAGAAGATCATCTGACGGAACCGAGCGCCCGGCGAGGCGCCGACGAATAGTGCAGTCCAGCCAGGAGACGACCATGAGCCTCACGGGAATCAATGTCTGCGGCACGCGGCGGGTCGACGGATCAAGTGGCACGGTGCGTGTCCAACCGCGGATGTGGCGGGCCGCCGAAGTCGCGGCGATGGCGCTACTGATCGGGGGCACGGCGGCTGGACCCGCCGCGGCACAGCCCTATCCCTCGCGCCCGATCGAGATCGTGAACTCTTTCGCGCCGGGTGGCGCCGCCGATCTCAACGTCCGTGCGCTCCAGGCGGGTGCCGAGAAGGTGCTTGGCCAGCCCCTCGTGCAGACGTTCAAGCAGGGCGGTGGCGGGATTGTCGGTACGACCGAGGTCGCGAACGCCGTCGCCGACGGCTATAAGCTTCTCGTCGTCAGCCCAGGCGAGCTGACCGCCGGCCCGAACCTCGCGAAGACCTCGTACTCGATCGATTCGTTTGCGTTCGTTGGCCGGGTCTCGTCGCGCCCGTACGGCTTCGTCGTGAAGAGCGACGCACCTTGGAAGGACTTCGAGGAGTTCCGCCGGTCGGCCACGCAGAATCCCGGCAAACACACGATTGGTACGACGCCGCAGGGAGGCGTGTTCCTCACGGCGCAGCATCTTGTGCGCCGCGGCGGCATGGACCTCGTTCCGGTACCGTACGGAGGTTCCGGACCGTACCTCACGGCCGTGCTCGGGGGCCACGTCGACGCGGCCTGGGCACCGCTCACTGCGGCCGAGTCCTATCTCCGGTCCGGACAAATGCGGGTGCTCGCGGTGACCGGTCCGGCACGCCTCACCGGTTACCCGAATGTTCCGACGTTCAAGGAACTTGGCATCGATTCGCCATTCGTGCTGTGGATCGGCGTCGTGGCGCCGAAGGGCATTCCGCCCGACCGGCTCGCCTTCCTGCGTGATGCTCTGGCGCGCATCGTAAAGGACCCCGCCTACCTGCAGGCCGCCGACAAGCTCGGCGTGGAGGTCGCCTATGCGCCGGCGGACGAGTTTGAGCGTCAGGTGCGCGACGAAGACCAGGTCTTCCGCGCGCTCGTGAAGGACCTTGGGCTCGCGCCCAAGTGACCCGGGAGCACATCATGGGACGCCTCATCACGCTGATGGCGCTCGCGAGTGTCGCGGCACTCGCTAGCGCGCAGAGTTTTCCGACCAAGCCGATCGAGCTTGTGAATGCGTTCGCGCCCGGCGGTGCCAACGACCTGAACGCCCGCGCGCTCCAGGTCGCCGCCGAGCGGGTCTTCGGCCAGCCGCTGGTCCAGATCTTCAAGCAAGGCGGCGGCGGGATCGTCGGCGCAAACGAGGTGGCGAATGCCGCGCCGGACGGCTACAAGCTGCTGCTCGTCAGCTCGGGCGAACTGACGGCGGCGCCGAATCTGACGAAGGCGGCGTACTCCCTCGATTCATTCACCTTCATCGGCCGTATTTCGTCCCGGCCGTACGCGCTCGTGGTGAAGAGCGACGCGCCGTGGAAGTCCTTCAACGACCTGTTGCGCGCCACCACGGAAAAGCCCGGAGGACAAACGATCGGGACCACGCCGCAGGGTGGAATGTTCCTCACCGCGCAGCACTTCATCCGGCGCGGTGGCGTTAAGCTGACGACCGTGCCGTACGGCGGCGCGGGCCCTGCGCTCACGGCGCTGCTGGGGGGACACATCGATGCGGTATGGGCACCCCTCGCGGCAGCTGAGTCGCACGTCAAGAACGGATCACTGCGCCTGCTTGGGGTATCGGGCCCGGCGCGTGTGAATGGCTATGCGGCGATCCCGACCTTCAAGGAGTTGGGGATCGACGCACCTTACGTGCAATGGATCGGTGTGGTCGCACCCCGAGGAGTTCCTGCCGACCGTCTCGCATATCTCCGGGAGGCCTTTGCGCGCATCACCAAGGATCCTGCCTACTTACAGGCGGCCGAGAAGCTCGGTATCGAGGTCGCCTACGGCTCCGCCGAGGAATTCGAGCAGCAGGTGCGGGAGGAGGATGGGGCCTTCAAGGCGCTCGTGAAGGATTTCGGGCTGACGCCCAAGTGATACGACCCGGTGCGAGGAGGTCTCGGTCGATCACGCTGGGAGATCCAGGACCCCCGCATGGGTTTCCGGCGCGAAGAGGTCGTCGACCCGATCGATCGGCTTTGCCAGGAGCCCTTGGTCCCAGGCGTGGCGCGCGGCGGCTTCCAGCACGTGCCGGTTCTCTGCGAGCCCGTAGGACCAGTAGTCGCTGCCCATGATGCGTCGGGTCGCCTCGAGGTGATCAGTGAGCCACGGCAATGTGGCGTGCAGCGGGGGTGAGGTTGTGAGGCGCCGGATCGCGAGCGCCTTTGCCTGCACGAAGGCCTTGAAGAGAGCCTGCGCCACCCATGGATTCTTCTCGTAGACCTCGCGTTTCACGACCACGACATGCATGATCGGAAAGATGCCCGTGCGGCGGAAGTAGTCCTCCTCTACCGCTCGGAAATCCGGAAAGAGCCGCGCGACATTCGGCGAGCCGTTGCGGAACGATGCGGGCACCGCGGGCAGCACCGCATCGAGCTCCCCGTGCTCGAGCATGGCGTCGATGCACTGGTCTCCCGGAATCACGCGGGCGCGAACATCGGACGCCAGTTCGAGCTCGATCCGCGGCTTGAACTGCGGGTCGGGCGTGTTGTATCCCCCGAAGTGCCACTCCAGATCCTGGGTGCGCACGCCATAGTCGTCCTGCAGGAAGCCGCGGATCCAGAGTGCCGCGGTCTGCACGAACTCCTGCACGCCGACGCGCTTGCCCTTCAGGTCCGCGGGCGAACGGATGCCCGCACGCGTATTGATCCATACGTGCTCGTGGCGGAAACGGCGCGACGGGTAGACCGGAATTCCGACGAAGCGTCGGTCGCCCCGGGCATGCAGCACCATGAAGGTCGAGAGCGAGAACTCGGAGGCGTCGAACTCGGCGTGGCGGCCCTGACGCCGAAACGTCTCGACCGGCATCATCGGGAGGAAGTTGAGGTCGACCCCCTCCACGGGCACCGTGCCATCGCGAAGCCCGAAGGTGCGATCGTAGAGGCCGCAGGCAAGGGTGATGGGAAGTTTCATCGCGATGCGTCGCGCCGTCCGACCACGCGGACTATAGCGCAATCGCGGCGCGATTCGACTGTCGTCCGGGCTGCTCGCCATCCTTATTTCCGACGTGCAGCCTGGGGCAGGCTCCTGCGTGCGCTTCTTCCCGTTTGATCGATATCCAACAATGGAGTCACTGACAATGATGCTGCTCACGGTCTTCCTCAAGCATGATCAATCCAAGACGCTGGCGGAGATTCAGGCGCACCTCGAACAAACCGGGTACTTCGATAGCTTTCCCCCGCCCGGGATCGAGATCGTCTCCTGGACCGTCTGCATGGGCATCGGCCAGGTCGTGACGCTTCGATTCCCGCCCGAGCGCCTGCGCGAGCTCAACCGGGTGTTCGAGGAGAAGGCCTGGGGCGCGTTCCGCACCGAGTTCTATCCGACCTACGACTTCAAGCCGGTTTGGGATCAGTTCCAGGCGGGGCGGCGGGCAAATAAGAGCACCTGAGCTGCGCCGGCGGCACGCTGCGGCTCGGTCGAATCTTAAGGAGGGCGCGGGTTCAAATCCTGCTGGGCGCGCCAGTCAAATGAAGGGGTTGCGTTATGCAGCCCCTTGTTCATTTCTGGTCGGTGGAGTTACCAGGATTCAGCGGACACGGGTCTTCGGTCGCCGTGCCACTACTTCGAACTCCACGGGGCTCGCCCCACCGAGATGACTGTGCAGCCGAGTTCGATTGTAGAACCACTCAATCTAGCCCGAGATCTCAGCCTGCGCGATCTCTCGGTTCTTGAAGATTCGCTTCTTGATGAGCTCCTTCTTGAGGCTCCCGAAGAAGGATTCCGCCACGGCATCAATCAAAGCAGTCGCGCGTCTTCCTGAGCGCGATTCGGGACCGGCTCATTCAGCCAAACGTGGTATCCGCCTCGGGCGAACCCCGTGCAATCGGCACATCGTGCCGACACTGTGCTCGCGGTCGTTCTCCTTGATGAACTGGTAGTCCCTGGATCGTGTGTCAGGCATCAACGGCCGCTCCGGGGCGGGGCTATGCAAAGAACACAAGCACGCTCTTTGAAGGTGCGAAAAATCGCGTCTCGAACGATTTGATCTCGAGTGCCTCCTGCCCTGGCTCAGTTCGGACATATCCACACACTCTTGTTCGGTCAGCATTGGTCGAATCTCCGTTTCTTAACATACAGAAGTCAGTCGCAAGCAACATACCCGGGCCGCATAACCAGAAAAGCCGGCTACTCGCCAACAAGGGTCTCGCGTGCGCGAAGCTGCGGCGTTGCGCGTCAGGCATGCCGCTTGCATGCCGATTACATTCGCAGAGGAGATCCCCATGAAAGTCAGCGAAGCGATGACTCGGGACGTGCGCATTGCAAATCCGGACGAGACGATCTGCGATGCGGCGAGAGCGATGGCGGCGCTCGACGCAGGCATCCTGCCGGTAGCCGAAAAGGACCGCGTTATAGGAATACTGACTGACCGAGACATTGCAGTGCGAGCGGTGGCAACCCGGAAAGGGCCGGATACGCCTATACGCGACGTGATGACCAAGGAAGTCAAATACTGCTATGAGGATGAAGACCTTGAGCACGTCGCGTTGAACATGGGCGATATTCGGGTGCGCCGCCTGCTGGTCGTAAACCGCGATAAGAGACTGGTCGGAATCGTATCGATCGGGGACATCGCGGCGGTTAAGCCCCGCGACGCCGCCGCCGAGGCCATTGCCGGGGTATCGCGGCCCGGCGGACCACACTCGCAAGGCTTAGTGCCGCCTGTGCCGCCTTCACTGGAGGGGTGGTGAAGGCTCTTCGCGAATACGAACGTCGGTTGCGCCGGCGACAGCCTTCGTCAGCGAATTAGTGAACGTCAGCTTTCACGAATGCGAATGATGCCGAAGGGCCGGGGGAGTCCATCCCGTCACCCATCAAGGACGCGTGGAAAGGTAGTGCGCGCAGATTTCGGGATCGTTTGCCTGCACGCGACGAGGAGTGCGGTGGCGAGAGTAAAGTGCGTGCTGATCGTCGGTGGTGGGATGGCGGGTCTCTCAACGCGAAATTTAAGACGCAGCGACAGGCAAGCCGGCGCACCGGCTTAGCCGTGCAATCCGTATGCCCACCCGAGTGGCACCGAGCGCGGTGCACCCGGCGCGGGCCTGGGCATGCAGGTTGCTTAATCTTGGAGCGTGAGCCGCTCGAGGACGACGATCGCGGTGTGGAAGGCGCTGGGTGCATTCGCGCTCTGCGTGGGCGCGCTCTACACCCTCGGCGCAACGCCGCACCTGTCCGCCAAAGCACCCGTAATGGAGGCCGTCGAGGCGGCGCCGGCGCCGGCGCCGGTACCGGCACCGGACTCGCGACGCGCGGTCTTAGCGAACTATCTCTCGGATCGATACCACGTCGCCCCGGAACGGGCGCGCGTGTTCGTCGACGAGGCACACGCTGCGGCCGAAGCGTTCGGCGTCGATCCGCTGCTCGTGCTCGCGGTCATGGCAGTCGAGTCGAGCTTCGACCCAGCCGCGCGCAGCGGGGCCGGCGCGACGGGCCTCATGCAGGTCGTTCCCCGGTTCCATCGGGACAAGCTCGCCGCGCACGGGGGCGAAGCCGCGCTGCTCGATCCCCGCGTCAATGCGCTCGTCGGCACGTGGATCCTCAAGGATTCTCTCCGGCAGGCCGGCAACCTGCGCGCGGGATTGCAGCGTTACGCTGGGTGGCAGGAGGACGATGAGCATCGCTATGCAAGTCGGGTGATCGCGGAGAAGGAGCGCCTGCGCCGCGTCAATAACCATGCGCTGACCGAAGCACAAGGCGAATCAAACGCGTCATGAGCCAGTGCTTTGAATGGATGCGCTCCATGGAGAAGAAGATCGCGTGAGCACGAAGCGCTGCCCGGCCGTCGGAATCCAGGCAGGGCCATCGGCGCGGGCGGCTGAGTACGGTCTGCTGCCGGGCTTCCTTTCGGCGCAAGGCGGCTTGTTTACTTCCCTTTTCGTCTTCAGAGACTTTACGCATGCACCTGCATTCGATATTGGACGGTCGGACAGAGCAGTTCCGAGTACGCGGCGCCGCCTGGGAGCTCGACTCGCGGACGCTGCGGGGGTTTCTGTATCTAATGCCCGTCCGACACGACGGAAACGGGCACTTCCGGGTTGTGGAGGCCGAAGGTGACGACGTGTGGACCTTACTCGACGCGCTCAGCAGGCAGGTAAGTGCGATATCCGGAACGACCGTCAAGCGACTGGATGCGCGCGCGGTCACGCCGGATAAGCGCGTTCGCAATCGAAATGTGAACCGCAGCCAGATATCGAGCCTTCCCGAGACTCCCTAACCTTGGGGTCCCCGCACGCGCATCACCGAGCGGGCAATATGGTGCGCGCGCGGGCGTCCGATCTCTTGCGTCGTCGCCGCGCGGCGACAGCGACGTGCGGATGAGAAATCACGAACCAGAGAAGGAGGTTTGATTCCGTTGAAGTTTCCTCCGCGTGGGCACACGCATTGCGGGGTCCTCGGGTGACTGGTACACGCGCGGACCAACTGGCCTGCCACGTCTAAGCGGGACATTCACGAGGGTAGGCGCGAAGCAACCAGTCTTGCGAGGAAAGGACCGCGATGCGGAAATCTGGGAAGCAAGCTTATGTCGTGTACCCGGCGGCGCTCTTCGACGGATGGGAAGTCGTAAAAGAGCATGACGACACCCCCGTCTTCTTCGACACTCGGGAAGAAGCGACCTCCTATGCCAATGCACGGGCCGCGATGGACGGAGGAGCGCTTGTCAAGCTGGAGAATTGGTTCGGAGACACGGAGTGCGCGTGGGAGATCCTAGCGTCCAAGCGTTCTGTCGCCACAGCATAGCGCACGTCTGCGTGCGAGCCGAGGTGCCACTGGAGGGGGAGAGTGTCCGCCTCGGGCCGGAAGCGACACTCTTCATCAGTCGGATTCCGGGAAGAAGTACTTTCAGCCTCGCGAGGACCTCTGCGACGACCTTCTTTGAAGCACGTGCGGCGAGTTCGCCTGCGCCGGGAAGGCGCCGTTCCAATCGAGCGCCGCGGCCTGACACAGGGGCAACAAAACCCGCTATCCGGGCTCGCAGCCATCCGCCGTTTCAGTCGACGCCAAGCACCCCGTCCAGGAAGGCGAGGATCTCTCTTGCCACCGCTTGCGGCTGCTCGATGAACAGCATGTGCGGTGCGCCAGGGATCGTCGTGAACTGTGCACCTGGAACGGCTCTCGCAATCGCGGCGACGATCTCGGGCGGCGACGATATGTCCAACTCGCCAGCGATGCAGAGCGTCGGAACGCGGATCGTATGCAGGTGCGGCGCGGTATCGATCTTTGCCATTGCACGCCAGGCGTGCGCCCAGCCTTGCACGTCGTCGGTGAGGAGGCGCTTGCGCGCGGTCTCGGCGCCGCCGCCGGCGCGGAACGCGTCCGTGAACCATCGCGCGAGCGTCGCGTCCAGGACGGCGGCCATGCCATCGCGCTCGGCGGTGGCCGCCCGCTCGGCATACACCGCGCGGTTCACTTCGGCAATGGTGCTCGGACACGCGCAGGGCACCAGCGCGCTGACGTCCTCAGGGTAGCGCAGCGCCAGGGTCTGCGCGACCATGCCCCCGAACGAGAATCCGACCACGGCGCACGGCGCGAATTCCCGCTGCGCGAGCAGCGCATGCACGTCGTCGGCGAAATCCTCGAGCCGCTCTGCCGATGGGGCGACCGGTGATTGCCCGTGCCCGCGCGCATCGGCGCACAGCACTGTGTAGCGCCGGCTCAGCGCCGCAGCGACCGGCCGTAGGAACGTGTGGTCGAGCCCCACCGGGTGCAGCAACGTGACGCGCGGGCCAGTGCCGTCGATCGTGGAGTGAAGGGCCACGGCAGGCATCCGAGCCGCTCCTAATCAGCCGGTGCGCGCCGCGCGGGAGGTCACCGGGGATTTCATCTACCGGCCGTGGGCGACCAGATCGCCGCCGTCGACGACGAGCAGACTGCCAGTGATGAAGGCGGCCTCGTCGGAGTGCAGGAACAGCGCCGCGTATGCGACGTCCCACCCGGTACCCATCTTCCGCCCGAGCGGGATCCGGCTGTCACGCGCGGCGATCACCTCCTCGCGGGTTCGGCCTTGCGCCACGCGCGACTCGATTGCCATCGGCGTGTTCATCAGCCCGGGAAGTATCGCGTTGACCCGTATGCCGTACTGCGCGTTCGCGGCGGCGACGTTCTCGGTCAAGGCGATCATCGCCGCCTTCATCGTCTTGTAGCCGAGCAGCGGGTACGCCTGCACCGCGGCGAGCGAGGAGATGTTCACGATCGAGCCATGGCCGCGCTTCCTGAACTCGGGGAGCGCGTGCTTGGTGGCAAGCCACGCTGTCTTCAGGTTGACCGCGAAGCTGCGGTCGAACGCCTCCTCGGTCAGCGTGTCGGCCGGCGCGTCACCGAGCGCGATGCTCGCGCCGACGTTGTTGTGCAGGATATCCAGCGGGCCGAAGCGGTCGACAGCGTCGACAACGACGCGCCGCACGTCTTCTTCGCGGGTCGCGTCGGCCTGGTACGCGACCGCGTCGCCCCGCTCCGCGCGGATCATCCTGGCGGTTTCTTCGGCGGAGGCGAGGTCGCGGTCGACGACCGCGACGCGGGCACCCTCGCGCCCGAGCACGATGGCCGTGGCGCGGCCATTGCCAACGGTCTCGCCAGGCGTCTGGCCGCCGCCCATAACGATGGCCACCTTGCCTGCGACACGTCCCGCCATAGGGTCCTCCCGTTCCTGAAGTGCCGTCCAACAGTCCGCGCCGTCAATCCTGGGCGAAGGGAAACTCGGCGAGGAACTGCTGGTATTCGGGCTCGTTGTCGATCTGCATCGTCGCCAGGAAGCGCACGACGGCGTTGTAGAACGCGACGGTGAGGACGAGGTCAGTGAGCCGCTCGTGGTCCAGCGCCTCCTTCAGCGCCGCGAACGTCCCGTCCGAGATCGAGAAACCCTCCGTCATCTCGCGCGCGGCGCGGAGCACCGTGCGCGCGAGGGGCTCCAGAGTGCTCGGCCGTCCGGCAGTCTCGTCTGCAATCGCGCGGATGTCGCCCTCCGACACGCCGAATCCGCGGCCGATTTTGATGTGATGCGTGTACTCGTAGACCGACTTGGTGAGATAGCCGACCTGCAGGATCGCGAGTTCGCGGAGCCGCGGGTCGAGCCGGCTCTTGTGGCGGATGAACTCGCCGAGCCCATGGAAGGCACGCGCACCGTTCGGGCTGTGCACCATCGCCCGGAACAGGTTGATGTTCCGGGCGAGCAGGTCCTTGTGCTCCGCCGGCAGGTCGGACTGATCGAGATACGGTACGCGCGCCATTACCTGCGCCGGCCGCTCAACCTTCCACAGGCTCGACATCGAGTCGCGCCACGATGCCCTCGAGCGCGCGATTCGGCGCCGGATAGCGCTTCAGCACGAGCGGATCGTGGCCCGGAACGACGTGCGCGCGCGAGCTCGCGAGCGCGTACGCGCGCCGGTGGCCGGCCAGCATGTCGCCCACGTTGTAGACGGTGGGGAACGGCCGGATCTGCTCCATATTGGCATACAGGTGAGCGGCGTCCGAGGCGAGCACCACCCATCCGCGCTTCGTCCACACCCGCACCATCTGCAGGCCCATCGTGTGGCCGCCGACGAAGTGAACGCTGATCCCGGGGGCGAGCTCCTCGTCACCGTCGTGAAACGCGACCCGGCCGTCGTACAGCCGCCGCACCATCTTCACCACGTCCTCGACGTCAAAGGCGTGCCGCAGCGGCGGGTGGCACATGCAGCGCCCGGTGGCGTAGAACATCTCCTTGTCCTGCACGTGGTAGCGGGCGCGCTCGAAGAGATGGTGGCTCCCGCAGTGGTCGTAGTGCAAGTGCGTGATGATCACGTCCTCGACCTTGTCGGCGTCGATGCCGAGCGCCTTGAGGCCCTCGGACGGGCAGCGGATGTGAGTGCGGCTGCGCTGCTTCCCCATCGCCGCATCGAAGCCGGTGTCCACGATCCAGGTCTTGTCCGCGCCCTTGATCGCCCAGACAAAGTAGTCGAGCGGCATCGGCCCGTCGTGCGGGTCGCCGCCGAGGAAGTTCTCGCTGGCGCGCCGCTCGTGATGGGCGTACTTGATCGCGTAGATTTCGTAGGGTTGCAGGTCGGCCATCAGCGTTCTCCCGGTTCAGCTGCGCTTCACTTCGACGCTCGCGTCGCGCTCGACCACCTGCACGATGGTCGTGAAGTCCTTGTCGCCGCCGATCTCCTCGAACGTGCGGCGCCAGAGCTCGCGCACCGCAGTCGCGACCGACATCGGCACGCCGGCGGCGGCGGCCTCCTCCAGGCAGAGCTTCATGTCCTTGTACATGAGGTAGGTGGTGAAGCCGAAATCGAAGGTGCGCGGCAGGATCGCCCTCGGGAACTTGTCCTGCGAAGCGCTGTTGCGGCCGCTGCCCGCATTGATCACGTCGATCATCGTCGCCGGGTCGAGTCCCGCTTTCACGCCGAAGACGATTGCCTCCGAGGTCGCGGCGAGCGCGGTCGCCGAGAGGAAGTTGTTCGCGAGCTTCATCGTCTGGCCCATCCCCGGGCGCTCGCCGATGAAGAACACGTTGCCTATGTGCTTGAGCATCGGCTCGAGATCGGCGAAGAGTGGCTTCGGACAGGCGACCATGACCGCAAGCGTGCCCTTGACCGCGCCGGCGACACCGCCGCTCACCGGCGAGTCGACGCCGACGATGCCCTTGGCGGCGAGCGCGGCCGCGATCTCCCGTGCCATCGAGGCACCGGTCGTCGAGAGATCGAGCACCGCCTTCACCTTCGAGCCGGCGATCACGCCGTCCGGGCCCAGCGTGACCTGCCGCACGACGGCCGGGTCCGGGAGGCTGAGGAGCACCGTGTCGACCGCGGAGGCGACCGCCGCCGGTGAGGCGGCGGCACGCGCCCCCTTCGCCACCAGCGCCGCTACCGACTCCGGCCGTACGTCGTGCACGACGAGCTCGTAGCCCGCGGCGAGGAGCCGCGCGGCCATTGGCTCGCCCATCTTGCCGAGCCCGATAAAACCGACCTGTCTGGCCATGATGCCTCCCCGGACTACGGGTTTTTGCCGTCGATCTCGGCGAATACCTCGCGCGCGCAGCGGAACGACTCGACCGCCGCAGGCACGCCGCAATAGATTGCAACCTGCATGAACACCTCGCGAATCTCGTCGCGCGTGAGGCCGTTGTTCAGCGCGCCGCGGATGTGCAGCTTCAGTTCGTGGCTGCGGCCGAGCGCGGACAGCATGCCGAGGTTGAGGATACTCCGCGACTCGCGTGACAGGCCTTCGCGGGTCCACACAGCGCCCCAGCAGTATTCGGTGACGAGTTGCTGGAACGGCAGGTTGAAATCGTCGGCGGTCTTCAGGGAGCGCTCGACGTACTCGGCGCCGAGCACCGCTTTCCTGACGGCAAGACCCTTGTCGTGTAGTTCCTTGTCCATGGTTCCTCCGGATGATCGCTGGGGATTGGCGCGCGGCGCGCGCCGTTCGAGGCCGCAAGTGGCGGTCGCGGCATTCTACGGAGCGCGACGAACGAGCGTCAATGTGACGCGCGTGGGATGCGCCAGTGGGACGCGCATTGCCCGCGCGCGGCGCGAATGCTAGATTGCGTGCTCCGCGAGAGGAGTGGCCGATGGCAAGCTTTCCCGAGCTGGCGTGGATGGAGGCATTCCGGGACCGCGTGAATGCGGATCCCGAGATGGAGGTGATCGGCGGATGGTTCACCGCCTCGATGTCGTTCACCTTCGGCGAGCGGCGGTACGTGGTGCGGGTCGAGGGCGGCCGCATCGCCGACATCAACGCCGCGCCGCGCATCGACTCGCGCTCGTCGTTCGGCTTCCGCGCGCCGATGGCGGTGTGGGAGAAGTTCGTAAGCCCGAACCCGCCCGCGCTCTACCACGACTTCTTCGCGATGCTGATGCGCGTGCCGGAGTTCGTGCTCGAAGGCGATGGCCTGGTCGCGGTGCAGAACGCGCGCGCGCTGCAGCGCATGATGAACCTCATGCGCGGTTGAGGAGGGATTCGATGCCGAAATTCGAACCGATCGTCGGCCGCTATGTCGAGGTGAGCGCGCTCGGCGCGAGCCACCGGGTCTTCTTCGAGGAGGCGGGACAGGGAATTCCGCTCCTCTGCCTGCACACCGCTGGCGCCGACAGCCGGCAATGGCGCCACGTCCTCAACGACGGTGAGATCACGCGGCGGTTTCGCGTTATCGCGTTCGACCTGCCGTATCACGGCCGCTCGACGCCACCCGACCACTGGTGGCTCGCGAGGTACCGCCTGACGACGAAGGGCTACCTCGATATCATCCGCGCAGTCTGGCAGACGCTCGAGCTCGCGCGACCGGTAGTGATGGGCTGCTCGATGGGTGGCGCGATCGCGCTCAAGGTCGCGGCCGACTTTCAGGGCGAGCTGACCGGCATCGTCGGCCTCGAATCGACGGCCTACGCCCCGGGCCGCTACAACGACTTCCTGCATCACCCCGCGGTCCACGGCGGCGAGCTCTGCGCGAGCTACACCCTGGGGCTGTGTGCACCGTCGAGCCCCGAGGCCGCCAAACGCGAGAACTGGTGGTACTACAGCCAGGGCGGTCCCGGCGTGTACGCCGGCGACGTGCACTACTACAGCTTCGACTGGGACGCGCGCGAGGACGTGAAGCGGATCGACACGCGCAAGTGCAAGGTGTCGCTCCTGACCGGCGAGTACGACTATTCCTGCACGCCGGCGATGACCGAGGCAGTCGCCGCGTCGATCCCGGGCTGCCGCATGACGATCATGAAAGGGATGGGGCACTTCCCCATGATCGAGAACTATCCGGCATTCCGGCCGTTCCTGCTGCCCGAACTCGACTTCATGGCGCGCTGAGGGCGCCGCGCCCCTTCAGCCGCGCCACGGCCGGTCGGACACCGACGCCGACGGTCCGCCTTCCCGACAAGGCCGCGGCTCAGGGCACGAGCGCGACGGCGCCGGTCGTGGCTCGGGCCTCGAGCGCGGCGTGCGCGTGCGCGGCCTCGGCGAGCGCGAAGCGGTGGCCCGGCTCGATCCGGACCGCGCCCGCCGCGATCGCGGCGAAGTAGTCGCCCGCGCGCTCGACGAGCTCGTCCCGCGCCCGGGTGTAAGTAAAGATCGAGGGGCTGGTGATGAACAGCGACCCGAGGCGATTGAGGCGGAAGATATCGAACGGTGGGACCGGCGCGGCGGCGGTGCCGTAGCTCACCATCAGCCCGCGGGGCCGCAGGCTCGCGAGCGAGCCCTCGAAGGTCGGTCCGCCAACCGAGTCATACACCACGTCGACGCCCGCGCCGCCGGTCAGCTCGCGCACTCGCGGCGCGAAGGCCTCGCGCGAGTACACGATGACGTGGTCGCAGCCGTGCGAGCGCGCAGCCTCGGCCTTCGCGTCGCTTCCTGCCGTTCCGATCACCGTCGCGCCGAGGTGCTTCGCCCATTGGCAGAGGATCATGCCGACACCGCCGGCGGCCGCATGGACCAAAATCCGGTCACCGGCCTTGATCCGGCAGGTGCCTTTGAGAAGGTATTGAGCGGTGAGCCCGCGCAGCAGGTTCGCACCCGCGGAAAAATCGTCGATGCCGTCGGGCACCTTCACCAGCCGGTCCGCCGGCATGCACCGCCGTTCGGCGTAGGCGCCGGGCGGCGGGCTCGCGTACGCGACGCGATCGCCGATCCGCAGCGCCTCGACACCGGTGCCGAGCGCCTCGACGATGCCGCACGCTTCCATGCCGAGCACAGCCGGATACGCGGGTAGAGGGTAGCGCCCCGTTCGGTGCTGGACGTCGATGTAGTTGACGCCGACGACGGCCTGACGGACGAGCGCCTCGTCTTGCGCGGGCGGACCCGTCTCGCGCTCAACGACGTGCAGCACGTCCGGAGCGCCTGGGCGCTCCATCGCCACCACCTTGGTCCGCATTGGGAGACGGGCCGGCCGACGCGCGGGAGCGCCGGGCCGGAACTCGCCGCCTACTGCTTCGACCAGACCGGCTTGGCCATCGCCGAGGCCGCCGGGTAGACGACCACCGGCTCGCCGTTCTGCCACTGCACGATCAGCAGCCCGGCGCCGGCGCGCCGCCCGTTTTCGTCGAACTTGAGCCGTCCGCCGGGGAAGAACTTTGCCGGGCCGTCCGTGGTGTCCATTGCGCGGATCGCCGCGGCCACCTTGCGGCGATCGGCGGCACCGGCCTTCTCGAGCGCCTCCTTGTAGATCCACATGTCGCCGTACGTGGAGATACTGTCCTGGGTCATCCACGGCTCGCCGGTGCGCTTCTTGAAGTCGGCGATGATGGCCTCCTGCCCCTTGGCGCCCCAGTTGGCGACGACCGTCATGACGCCTTCCATCAGGTCCTTGCCGACGAGGCGGAGCATCTCCGGCGCACCGATGTGCGCGCCGTTCGACACCACCGGCAGGCGGCCGCGTCCGAGGCCCATCTCGCTCAGTTTCTCGAGTACGAGCTTGTCGTCGGGCACGCTCGTCGGCAGGAGGAGCAGGACGTCGGGCCGGGTGTTGCGGACCCTCTGCACCATCGAGGTCGCGTCGGCGAGCGGCGGGGTGAAGGTCTCGTCGACCACGAGCTTCAGGTTCAGCTTCTGGAACCCGCCCTCGCGCATCGGCTTCACGAAGCTCACCGGCGCCGCGGTGTTGTCCATGATGATGCCGACGGTCTTGAGCGGCTGCCCCGTGGCCGCTTTCGCCGAGCTCGAGCAGCGCGGGCAGCGCGCCGTTCGCCTGCGCGCCGCCGGTCGGCGAGGTCTGGAACACGTACTTGTAGCCGCGCCCGGTGATCACGTCGGAGTAGGACAGCGTGAGCACCGGCAGCTCGGCGCGCTCGGTGACCTCCGTGACCGCGAGCGTGAAGCTCGACAGCCACGCGCCGGTCGCGCCGACGACGTCGGTCTCCTGCGCGACCAGGCGCTGCGCCGCGTTCTTCGCCTTCTCGGCGTTGTCGCCGGCGTCGACCACCAGCAGCTTGAGCTGCGCGCCGCCCATCGACTTGATGCCGCCGGCGCGGTTGATGTCCTCGATCGCCATGTCGGCGCCCTTCTTCATCAGCTCGCCCTGCCGCGCCCAGGGTCCGGACATCGGGGCGATCATCGCGACCCTGACCTCCTTCGCCTGCGACCACGCCGGGCCGGCACCGAGCGCGAGCCCCGCGCCGGCGAAGGCGGCGGCGAGCGCCCGGACGAGCGTTCTTCGTTGCATTCTCATCACAGCTTCCTCCTTTGAAAATAAGGCCGCGAGCGGCCCCGTTCAGCGACTCACATCCCAAGATACGCCCGTTTCACCCGCTCGTCCGCGAGCAGCACATCGTGCGTGCCCTCGAGGACGAGGCGTCCCGATTCGAGCACGTAGCCGTAGTTGCACGCGCTCAGCGCCTCGGCGACCCGCTGCTCGACGAGCAGCACGGTGAGCCCGGTCTGGCGATGGATCTCCTCGATGCGGCTGAAGATGAGGTCGGCGAGCATCGGGGAGAGCCCCATCGACGGCTCGTCGAGCAGCAGCAGGCGCGGCGAGGAGGCGAGCCCGCGGCCGATCGCGAGCATCTGCTGCTCGCCGCCGGAGAGCGTCCCCGCCGGCTGGTCGCGCCGCTCTTTCAGCACCGGGAACAGCGCGAAGATCTGCTCGAGGTTGCGCGACCAGCCGGCGCGGCCGCGCTCGGTCACCGCGCCCATCTCGAGGTTCTCGATGCACGCTCAGCGAACGGAACACCTGCCGCCCTTCCGGCACGTGCGCGATGCCGAGGTGGGCGCGCTCCGGCGGCGGCACCGCGAGCAGATCGCGGCCGTCGAACGTGATCCGGCCGGCGGTCGGCCGCACCGTGCCCGAGACGGTCTTGAAGAGCGTCGTCTTGCCCGCGCCGTTCGGTCCGACGATGGCGACGAACTGCCCCGCCGCGACCGTGAGCGACACGTCGACGAGCGCCTTCAGCCCGCCGTAGGCGACGTTCAGTCCGTCAATGCTGAGCACGGGCCATCCACCTCTTGCCGAGATACGCCTCGATGACCTTCGGGTCGCGCGTGACCTCCGCCGGCGCGCCCGCGGCGAGCACCGCGCCGTGGTCGAGGACCACGAGCCGATCGGCGAGCCGCACCATCGCGTGCATCGTGTGCTCGATGATCACGATCGTCAGGCCGTCGTTCGCGAGCGCATTGATCGTCGCGAGCAGGCGGCGCGATCTCCTGCGAACCGAGCCCGGCGAGCGTCTCGTCGGCGAGCAGCAGTTTCGGCCGCGAGGCGATGCGCGCGCGCGAGCTCCATCAGTCGCAGCTCGACCGTCGTGAGCGCCGCCGGCGATCACGTCGCCGCGCGCGGCGAGGCCGACGCGGGCGAGCGCGTCGCGCGCTGCGGCGTACGCCCTGGCGTCGTCGCTCTCGGCGGCGAACGCGCCGACGACCACGTTGTCGCAGCACCGACATGCGCGGGAACGGCCGCATCACCTGGAACGTGCGCCCGATGCCGAGGCGGCAGATCGCGTTCGTCTTGAGCCCGAGGAGCGACCTGCCCTCGAAGCAGCACTTCGCCGGCGTCGGCGCGGATGAAGCCGTTCAGGAGGTTGAACAGCGTGGTCTTGCCGGCGCCGTTGGGGCCGATGATCCCGAGCACTTCGCCGCGGCGCACGTCGAAGCTCACGTCCTGGACCGCCTGCAGGCCGCCGAAGGAGCGCGAGAGGTTCGCGACGCGCAGCACGATCTCCTCGCCGATCGCGCGCCGCACCGCCGGCGCTGCGGCCGGCGGCTCGTCGAGCACCGGGCGTGCGCGCATCGGGCTCTCGCGCGCGCCGCGCGCGCGCGTCGCGGAACTTCGGCACCAGCCCCTCGGGCGCGAGCATGATCACCGCCATGATCGCGGCGCCGAACACGACGCCCTGGATCCCCGGAATCTTGTCGCCGAGCTCCGCGTGCAGGATCTCGGCGAGCGGGATCAGGATGATCGCGCCGATCACCGGTCCCCACACCGTGGCGACGCCGCCGAACAGCGTGACGATCAGCGCCTGCGCGGAGGTCAGCATGCCGAACACCGTCGGCGGCGTCACGATGAGCAGCACCACGGCGTAGAAGCCGCCGGCGGCCGCGGCGATCGCGCCCGAGACCATGATCGCCTTCATCTTCCAGCGCCAGGTGTCGATGCCGGCGGCCTCCGCCGCCCACTCGTTCTGCTTGATCGCGATCAGCGACAGGCCGAACCGGGAGCGCTCGATCCGCAGCGAGACGATCATCGCCGCGACCAGCATGGCGAGCGCGATCACGACGTAGACGCGGTGATCGGAGAATTGCATGTACGCGGCCGGCGCCTCGCGCTTCATCGGCAGCGACACTTCCTGGTAGCCCAGCCACTCGAAGACGTAGAGCAGCGCGAGCGGGTAGGCGAGCATCGCGAGCGCGAAGTAGATGCCCGCGCAACCGGAACGTCGGATAGCCGATCAGAACGCCGGCGGCGACGCCGACGAGCATGCCGATCGGGATGCCGATCCAGGGCGTCACCTCGAGCTTCACGAGGAGCAGGGTGACGGTGTACGCGCCGAGCCCGAAGAACGAGGCGTGGCCGAACGACACCAGTCCCGAGTAGCCGCTGAATACGTTCCACGACACGCCCATGATCGCCCAGACGAGGACCAGCGTGAGCATGAGCTGGTAGTACTCGTTGCGGACGACGAGGCCGAGCGCGAGATAGCGCCGCGGCGAACCAGAGGATCGGCTTGAGCGGATTGCCGCGGGCGGGCTTCACGCGCGCTCCACGTTCCGCCCGAAGAGGCCCTGCGGGCCGCCAGAGGACGATCAGCAGGAACACGACGAAGATCGCCGCGTTCTGCAGCTGTACCGGCAGGACCAGCGTCGAGAGCTGCTGCACGAGCCCGATCGTCAGCCCGCCCCAGAACGCGCCGCCGATGCTGCCCATGCCGCCGAGCACGACGCCGGCGTACATGATGATGACGAACTCGAGGCCGACGTACGGCTGGAACGGATAGTAGGTCGCGACCAGCCCGCCGGCGATCGCGGTGATCGCGCAGCCGAGGCCGAACGCGATGCGGTGCGCCCGGTCGACGTCGATGCCCATGTAGGTCGCCGCCTCGGGATTGTCGGCCGCGGCGCGCAGCTGCCTTGCCGATCCGCGTGCGGGTGACGAAGAAGTAGAGCGCGAGCGCGACCGCGATCGACACGACGAACGCCACGCTGCGCGCCTTGTTGAGGAACATCGACACGTGGTCGCCCGACGAGCGGTCCGATCTCCCACGCGGTCGCCGAGAGCGGCGTGCGGATGTTCTCCGGCGTCGAGCCGAAGAAGATGAGGCCGCCGTTGGCGAGGATGAGCGACAGGCCGAGCGTCAGGATCAGCTGCGGGTAGTGCCCCTCGCCCTCGGTGCCGAACACCCGGGCCCCGGTCACCCGCGCGAGGAAGAAGCGGTGCAGCAGCAGGCCGAAGCCGTAGAGGAGGCACCCGGCGATCACCGCGGCGACGATCGGCCCGACGTACGGTCCGAGGACCGCGCCGAGGCCGAGCCAGGTGAACGCGTAGAGCGTGGCGTACATGCCGAGCATCAGGAACTCGCCCTGCGCGAAGTTGATCACCCGCATGACGCCGAAGATGAACCCGAGGCCCACGCACATCAGCGCGTAGACGCTGCCGATCAGGAGCCCCGCGGTGAGCGCCTGCAGCAGATTTTCGAGGAGGACGAGCGACTGGTTCATGCCGGCTCCGCCGGCCGGAACCGCGGCAGCGTGAGCTCGGGGCTCACGTCGTCGAAGTCGACCACGACGCGCAGGCCGACCGCGAGCCGATCGTTCGGCAGCCCGACGACGCTCGCCGTCAGCCGCGGCCCTTCGTCGAGCTCGACCTGCACGACGTTGTAGGGCACGTCCCCCGCGAACGCCGGGAACCACGCCTTGTGGACGACGGTCCAGGAGGAGATCCTGCCGGTGCCGAGCGCGGCGTGCCACGCCAGCCGGTCCGAGAAGCAGAACGGACACACCGGTCCCGGCGGCAGGTGGGCGCGACCGCACTCGTCGCAGAACGGCAGCAGGAGCTTCCGCGTCCGCAGCGCATCCCAAAACGGCTGCGTGTCGGGCGTGACGCGGGGGAGGGGTTTGGCGCGTTCGCTCATCGTCAGCACCGGAAGATCACCGAGTCGCCCCAGGCGGTGCCCCACTGGAGGTGGCGCGCGTTCGCGATCTGGCGCTCGCCGGCCGCGCCGCGGAGCTGCCGGACGATCTCGAGGATCGAGTTCCAGCCGCCGACGTGCGCCTCCGACAGGAGTCCGCCCGAGGTGTTCATCGGCAACTCGCCGCCGAGCTCGATGCGGCCGCCCTGCACCCATTTAGCGGCTTCACCCGGGCCGCAAAAGCCGAAACGCTCGAGCACGAACAGAGCGAGCGGCGAGAACGCGTCGTAGGTGTAGAGCCCCGCGACGTCCTTCCGATCGATCCCCGCCATGCGATATGCGAGGAGATCGCGTTCTTCCGGGCGCCAGCGGGCGGTTTCCTGCTGATTGATGCCGAGCCCGCGCGGCGCGAAGATGAACTCGTTGCGCCCGGAGCGCAGTCCCTGCATGCCGCTGATGTAGACCGGCGGCTGCTTGAGGTCGCGGGCGCGCTCGGCCGAGGTGACCAGCGCGACCGCCGCCCCGTCGGTGATGAGGCAGCAGTCATAGAGCCGCAGGGGATCGACGACCATGCGCGCCGACTGGTGCGCGGCAAGCGTCAACGGTTCCTTCATCACCGCGTGCGGGTTCTTGAGCGCGTGCTTGCGGAACGCGATCGGCACCGCCGCGAGCTCTTCGCTCGTCGCGCCGTAGAGCGCCATGTAGCGCTGCATTCCGAGCGCGGCGCCGCCGGCCGGCGCCGTGAGCCCGTAGGGCGGCGATTCGCCGTGCGTGCCGCCGTCCTCGCGCGTGCCCTCGGCGTCGCCGGGGCCGCCGAGGATCTGCCGCTCGCGGGTGAAGCTGATCGCCGTGACGCACGCGACGACGTTCGCGAGGCCGCACGCCACCGCCATAGCGGCGTGCTGGATCGCGCTCGTCACGAAGCGGCCGTGCAGCCAGGTCTGGCTCACCCACCGGAGGTCGAGCCCGTACGCCTCCGCGACACGGTCGTAGTCGACGCCGAGCGGCCAGCCCAGGTGAATCGCGAGGCCGTCGACGTCCGAGCGCGTGAGGCCGGCGTCGGCCAGGGCGGCTTTCAGCGCTTTCGCGCCGAGCTTGAGCTGGCTGTCGGGCAGGAAGCGCCCGTAGTCGCTCTGGCCGATGCCGGCGATCGCGGTCCGGTCACGCACGGCGAGGGCGGTCATGCTTCAGCCATTCGGGCGAAGGAGGATGCGTCCCGTAATCCGGCCCGCCTCCATGAGCGTGTGCGCCTCGCCGGCCTCCTCGAGCGCGAGCGAGCGTGTGACGACCGCCTTGACCTGGCCGCGCTTCATCAGCGCGAGCACGTCCTCGAGCTGGTTGCGCGAGGTGCTGGTGACCGACAGCATCGACTGGTTCTTGAGGAAGAGCTGCGCCGGGTTGAACGGCACGAACTGGCCGGTGAGCTGCCCGATCAGGATCCAGCGCCCGGCGACGCCGAGGCTCCGGCGCATCGGCTCGAAGAGCGGCGTGCCGACGTTGTCGACGAGGACGTCGACGCCGCGGCCGTCGGTGAGCCGCTTCACCTGGGGCGAGAAGTCCTCGCCGCGCGCGTGCACGACGATCTCGTGCGCGCCCATGTCGCGGATCAGGTCGGCCTTGTCCGGCGAGGTCGTCTGCGCGATCACGTACGCGCCCGCGAGCCGCGCGAGCTGGACCGCGTGCAGTCCAAGGCCGCCCCCTGCGCCGGTGACGAGGGCGCTTTCCCCCATCCGGAGCTTCCCGACGTCTCGCAAGCCGTTGAGGAGCGTGCCAATCGCGCAAGAGGCGATCGAAGCGTCGGCGAGCGGCACCCCCTCGGGCACCGCGGCGACGTTGTCGTCGCCCACGGCGACGTATTCGCCGTAGCCGCCGACGAGGCCCCAGTCGCCGAGGAACTTCCGGTCGGGGCACAGCGTCTCGCGGCCGCTGCGGCAGTACCGGCACGCACCGCAGATGTAGTAGCGCTGTGCGGTCGCGACGCGGTCGCCCGCCTTGAAGCGCGACACCTCGCGCCCGACGTCGACCACCGTGCCGGAGATCTCGTGCCCGAGGATGCAGGGCATCTTCACGCCGGCCTTGAGCGTGCCGCTCCGCGTCAGCACGTCGTGGAAACACACGCCACAGGCCTCCACCTTGATCACCACGTCACGCGGACCGGCGACCGGATCGGGGATGCTCTCAATCTTCATCGCGTCGATGCCGCCTGGCTGGCGCACCACCATTGCCTTCATTGCGGGTCCTTCATTCGGCGGGGGCAAACTTCACGAGCGTCACCACAGGCGTGACCGAATCGAAGCACGCGCGCACCCGCATTCCCGACCGGATCCGCTCGCGCGAGACACCGACGAGGTTGCTGAACAGACGCACGCCCTCGTCGAGCCTCACCTGGACGACGTCGTACGGCACGTCGCGTGCGAACGCCGGCCAGTATGCACGGTGGAACGTGCAATACGACTCGACGACACCTGCGCCGGTGGTCGCGACCCATTCGCTCCGTTCGCCGTGGCACTGCACGCAGTACCGCGCAGCGGGGAAACGGTGTTGGCCGCAGTCGAGGCAGCGCTGCAGCATCAGGGCGCCGCGCTTCGCGCCCTCCCAGAACGGACGGTTGGCGGGGTCGTCCGGGGGCAGCGGCTTCGCGTAGTCGCTCATCGCGGGTCCCGGCCGTAGATCATCGAGGTGATGACCGGTGCCGCGGTCATGTATTGGACCAGCGCCGCGTCTGCGACTTGGCGCGCGCCGCACTCGCCCCGGACTTGGCGCACCGCCTCCACATTGAGCGCCCAGCCCTGCATGTACGACTCGGAGAGATGGCCACCGCTCGTGTTGGTCGGGAGCGCCCCGCCGAGCGCAAGCTTGCCGTCCGCGACGAACGGGCCGCTCTCGCCGACCGGACAGAAGCCGAACCCCTCAAGCGAGAAGAGCACCGTCGGCGTGAAGTTGTCGTAGATCATGAGCGCGTCCATGTCGCGCGGGCCGGCGCCGGCCATCGCGTACACGTCGTTCGCGACCTTCTGCATCGGGCTGCGCCAGTAGTCCTCCGGCGGAAACGTCGACCCGGCAAACTCGGCCGCCTGGCCGAAGCCGCGAATATACGCGGGCGGCCGGCGGAGGTCGCGCGCGCGTTCGGCGGTGGTGAGGATCATCGCGACGCCGCCGTCGTTGATCAGGCAGTAGTCGAGCAGGCGAAGCGGCTCGCAGATGAAGCGCGCGGCGCGGTACTCCTCGAGCGTGAACGGCGTGCGCATCACCGCGTCCGGGTTGAGGGCCGCGTGCCCGCGGAACGCCATCGCGATCGCGCCGAGCTGATCGGTCGTGGTGCCATACTGCTCCATGTGCCGGCGCATCATCAGCGCGTGGAACGCGCCGGGCGAAGTCATTCCGTACGGGAACCACAGGCCGGCGCCGCCGCTGCCGTATGCGTCGGAGGCGCCGCCGTACTGGTCACCCGCCGAGCGCCCGTTGTTGCCGTACACGAGCGCGACGGTCTCGGCCAGTCCGGCAGCGATCACGGCCACCGCGGTCTGGATGCAGATCCCCGAGAACCGGCCCTGTCCAGGCGTGATCGTGGTGTAGCGCGGGTTGATTCCGGTGACTTCGCCGAAGCGCTGATAGTCGGGGATGCGGTTGATGATGAGGCCGTCGATGTCCCCGAACCCGAGGCCGCAGTCGTCGAGCGCAGCCTTGAGCGCCCAGACGCCGAGGTCGTAAGCGTCGTACTCCGGCAGCTTGCCGTAGCGCGTCGTGCCTACGCCGGCAACCGCGACACGCCCGGCGAGAGCCTTGTTCACCCGGCGAACCTCGGTTCGGGCAGCCCGCGCACCCCGGGTTCGAGCGCGAACACGCCGCCCGCCTGCGGCTGCGCAGCAAGCGCTTCGCCCGCGAGGTCCATGCGCGCGCTCGTCACGTAGAGGGTCGAGAGGTCGGGCCCACCGAACATGCAGGTCGTCGGCCGCTGGACCGGCATGCGCACTGCGCGTTCGAGCCTGCCGTCGGGCGCGTAGCGGTGGATCGCCCAGCGGTCGAACTGCGCACTCCAGACGAAGCCCTCCGCGTCCACGGTCATGCCGTCCGGGCCACCGTGACCGGCCTCGGCTTCGACGAATATGCGCCGGTTCGCGATCCCGCCCGTCGCGACGTCGAAGTCGTAGCGGTAGATCCGGCGCGACGGCGTGTCGGTGAAGTACATGGTGCGGTCGTCGGGACTCCAGCCGATGCCGTTCGAGATCGTGAAGCCGCGGTCCATCGCCGTCACGCGGAATCCGTCCTCGACGCGATAGAGCTGGCCGATCGCGGCGCGGAGCTGGCGGTCGAGCGTCCCGGTCCAGAAGCGGCCGGCGCGATCAACCTTGCCGTCGTTGAAGCGCTCGTCGCCGAGCGCGAGACCCGGCGCTTTGAGCCACTGCAATTCGCCGCCCGGGGCGTCGAGCGTCGCAAGCCCATTGCGGAACGCGAACAGGAAACCGCCGCTCTTGCGCAGCGCAAAAGAGCCCGGTGGTTTCGGCAGCGCCCAGTGATCGACGCGCGCCGTGCGCGGATCGAGGCGCCAGAGCGTTGGGCTCGAAATGTCGATCCACCACAGCAGCTGCTCGCGCGGACACCACACCGCGCCCTCGCCGAGCACGTTCTTGCAGTCGACCGCGCAGGTCGCCTGGACAGCGTTCACGCCTCCTCCGTTCGGCGCCGCCCGTCCGGTGTCGCGCGGCAAAGTCTTGTTGGCTATGATGCTAGCGCCTTATCGACCGGCGGACAATGCGATGATCGAACGTCCCACTCCCACTGGCGATCCCACGCTGGCGCGCGCGATCGCGCGCTGGCTCCGAGGTGTGGATGCTGCGGCGCTCGATGCGCGCGTGACGGAGAAGGCGAAGCTGTGCCTGCTCGACATGATCGGCGTCGCGGCCGAGGCAGCCGATCTCCCGTGGAGCCGGCAGGCGGCCGGGTACGCCACGGCGATGGGCGGCGACCGGGCGACGCTGATTGGGTCCAACACGCGAGCGAGCGTGGCCGAGGCGGCCTTCGCGAACGCGACCGCGGGGCACGGGCTGGTCCAAGAGGACATGCACACGGCGAGCGTGACGCACATCGGCGTCGTCGTGTGGCCGACCCTGCTCGCGCTCGCGGAAAGCGAGCGCGTGACCGGTCGCGAGTTGATCGCCGCAGGCGTAATCGGCTACCAGGTCATGGCACGGCTCGGGCAGGCGTTGATCACGAAAGACGTGGCGCAGCGGTTCCGCCCGACTGGCCTCGTCGGCGCGGTCGGCGCGACCGCGGCCGGCGCGCGCCTGCTGGGGTTATCGGAGGACGAGACGGTGCACGCGCTCGCACTGGCCGCGAACACTGCGGGCGGCCTCAACGAGTGGCCGCGCGCGGGCGGCGGAGAGATGTTCTTCCACCCCGGTTTCGCCGCGCGCAACGCGGTGACATCGCTTTACCTCGGGCGTGCGGGCGCCGACGCGGCCGAGTCGGCACTCGACGGGCGGGCGGGGCTCTTCGCGGCGTTCGGCGGCGCGCCGGGTAGAGCCGTCGACCTTGGCGGGGACTGGGAGATCCTCGTCGTCTATCACAAGCCCGTTCCGGCGTGCAATTACGCCCAGACGCCCGCGCAGGCCGCGCTCGCCGTGCGCAGCGCGCACGGGATCTCGCCGCGCGACATCGAGCGGGTGGTGGTGCGGAGCTTCCCGGAGGCGATCGCCTACCCGGGCTGCGACCACCCCGGCCCGTATCGCACGCAGCTGCAGGCGAAGATGAGCATCCAGTTTGCGGTGGCTGCCGTGCTCGTCCACGGACGTCTCGACGACGCCGTGTTCCGGGCGTTCGAGCCGGACGGCGAGGTGGCGACCTTCGCGCGACGCGTGCGGCTCGAGAACGACGCCGAGCTCGCGCGCGGGTACCCGCAGCGGCAGGGCGCGGAGGTAATCGTGTCGCTGCGGGACGGCCGGACCGCGAGCAGGCGATTGCTCGCGCTCGAGCCGCTCGATGCCGCGGGCGTGCGCCGGCGCACGCGCGCCGCGCTCGCGCGGCTGCTCGGCGAGGCGCGTGCCGAGGCGATCGAGGGCGAGATCGACGCGATCGAGGATTGCCCGGATGCCGGGCGCATAGCGCGGCTGCTCGCGCGCAACTGAGGAACCCGTCGTGGCGACGATGCCGGCGAGCCGGACCATCCCGGACCTGATCGACGAGCTGGCGAGGCGCGTTCCCGAGCGCGAGGCGCTGGTCGGTTCCGGACAGCGCTACACGTATCGCGAGCTCCGCGCCGAGGTGCGGCGTATCGCGCGGGGCCTCGCTGCGCTCGGCGTGCGTCGAGGCGACAAGGTCGCGATTCTCATGGGCAACCGGCCCGAGTGGCTGATCGCCGACTTCGCCATTGCGCTGCTAGGCGGCGTGATGGTGGGGGTCAACACCTGGGCGACCGCGCGAGAGCTCGAGTACGTCCTCGGTCACTCCGACACGCGGTTCCTGATCACGGTCGATCGCTTCCTGAAGTACGACTACTGCGCGCTGCTCAAGGAACTCGAGCCGCATCGCGAGCGGCTGCCATTGCTCGAGCGCATCGTCGGCGTGGGCGACGAGCTTCCCGACGGTTGGCTTCGGTATGCGGACCTTGCTTCGCTCGGCGCACCGGTGCCCGAGGCGGCGATCGACGCCGCGCAGCGCGCGGTCGCGCCCGACGACGTGGTCTACCTTCTCTACACGTCGGGCTCGACGTCGCTTCCGAAGGGCGTTCAGCTCCAGCACTACGCGCTGATCGAGAACATGTGGCAGATCGGCGAGCGACAGCGCGTGACCGAGCACGATCGGCTCTGGCTCGCGGTGTCGCTCTTCTGGGGACTCGGCTGCGAGAACGCGCTGTTCAACGTTCTGACCCACGCCGGCTGCGTCGTCCTGCAGGAGCACTTCGACGCCGGCGAGGCGCTCGCCCTGATCGAGCGCGAGCGCTGCACCCTGTTCTACGGCACGCCGAACATGGCGCAGGCGCTCTACGAGCATCCCGACCGCGCGAGACGAGACCTCTCGAGCCTGCGCGGCGGTGCGACCATTGGCACGCCGGAGCAGATCATGCGCGTGGTCGAGCTCGGGGCGCGCGAGATCTGCAACATCTATGGCCTCACCGAGACATACGGCAACTGCAACGTCGCCGACGCTGCCGATCCGCTCGAGAAACGGCTGGCAAGCGTGGGACGGCCGCTCGTCGGCGTTGATCAGCGGATCGTCGAACCGGACACCGGCCGGGTGCTCCCGCCTGGCGAACTGGGCGAGATCCGCGTGAAGGGCTACGTGACGTGCGGCTACTACAAGGACCCGGCGCGCACCGCCGAGTCGTTCGACGAACTCGGATACTTCCGGACCGGTGACCTCGGCGTCGCCGACGCCGACGGCAATCTGCACTTCCGAGGTCGGATCAAGGAGATGGTCAAGACCGGGGGGATCAACGTCGCGCCGGTCGAGGTGGAGGAGATCTTGCTCGCTCATCCGGGCGTGCATCTCGCGTTCGTCACCGGCGTACCGGACCCGACGCGTGATGAGGCGCTGGCCGCGGCCGTCGTGCTCAAGCAGGGCGCCGTCGTCAGCGAGGCCGATCTGCTCGCGCACTGCCGGGAGGCGCTCGCCGCATACAAGATCCCGCGGCTCGTCAGATTCGTCACCGAGTCCGCGCTGCCCCTGACCACTACCGGCAAGGTCCAGAAGAATCGCATTGCGGAGCAGATCTTCCCCGAGTGCACGGGGGCGCGATCGTGACGGTACCCGGCGGACAAACGCTGCTGCCGGGGTGCGGCTTCATCGGTGATCTTGCCGGCGCTCGTTGCGTAAACAGCCCTCGTCGGGCGGTTCCGCCAGCAGACGGCCAAAGGAGGTGGGACGGTGATTACCCTCTACGACAATGAGCTTTCCGGCAACGGCTACAAGGTCCGCTTGTTCCTTCATCTTCTAGAGCTTCCCTACACCCGGAAGACGGTAGATTTGTTCAAAGGCGAGGGTCAGACGACAGCGTTCCTGGCGCTCAACCCTCTCGGCCAAGTGCCCGTACTCCTGGACGACGACGTAACCTTGCGCGACTCGCATGGAATCCTGACTTATCTAGCGCTCCATTATGGCAATGGCCGGTGGATCTCCGCGGAGCCGGTTGGCATGGGACGCGTCGTGGCATGGTTGGCAAACTCCGCGAATGAGTTCCAAAACGGGCCCGGTGCCGCTCGACTGGTGCATAAGTTCAAGATCGGGAGCGACCTGAAGCGGCCGAAGGCGATCGCCGCTCGCATCTTCACGGTGATGGAGGCGCAGCTGCGCACAACGCAATGGCTCGTCGGTCAGCAGCCAACCATCGCAGATATTGCGTGCTTCCCTTACACGATGCTCGCTCCAGAGGGAGACATCTCTTTGGAGGAGTTCCCGGCGATCCGTCGGTGGCTTGGACAGATCGAGCAGCTACCGGGATTTGTTCCCATGGTAAGCGGCGCATGAACGGTGCTTCGGGACCCGAGCGCGATGCAAATCCACGCCCAGAGCGGAGCGCAGCGCCCTTCAGCTCTGCCAAGCGGGCGCGGGCGTAGGCCCGTTACCGCAGCACTCCGCTTCGAACGCCCATGTGCGGGGTGTCCTTGCTAAGCAGAGGGGTCCCGACTACCTCACGCCCGGCAGCCAAAGGGCAAGTACAGGGAAGACCAGGATCAGAACAATGCGCACGGCGTCCATCACGCAGAACCCAATGACGCCCTTGTAAGTCTCGCGCATGGGCACGTCCTTCGCCAGTGCGTTGATGAGGAAGAGATTTAGCCCGAACGGCGGGCTGACCATTCCCACCTCAACGCTGATCAATACTAGGATTCCAAACCACACCAGGAGCGCGTCCTTGCTCAGGCCGAAATCGAGCGCGAGCACGAGCGGGATGAAAACCGGCAGAGTCAGCAGCACCATGGCCAGCGACTCCATGAAGCAGCCGAGGACGAAATAGACGAGCAGGATTACGAGCATGATCGTCACCGGCGAGGCCTCCAGGCTCGCAACTGTGCGCGCGAGCTCGGTCGGCATTTGCGACGATGCGAGACCGGCGGAGAACAGCTCCGCGCCCAGCATGATGAGAAACATCATCGCTGTCGTCTCGCCCGTAGAGAGCAGCGACTCGCGCATGCCCTTCCAGCGCATGCCGCCAAGCCACATCGCCAGCACCATCGTCGCGAACGCGCCGACGCCCGCACCCTCGGTCGCGGAGAACCAGCCCCGATAAATGCCGAGGACCACCAGGCCGAAGACAAGCAAGACCGGCCAGACCTGCTTCGAAGCTTCCCTCCGTTCTCGCCAGGACGCCTTCTCGATGCGCGCCGCAGCGCCGGGCACGAAACGCACATACAGGTTGACCACGATCATGTACTGAATCATGGCGATGATTCCGGGAATCACCGCGGCGATGAACAGCGCACCGATCGACTGCTCCGTAAACACGGCATAGATCACGAGGATCACGGACGGCGGGATGAGGATCCCAAGGGTCCCGCCGGCCGCGAGCGTGCCGGTATACAAGGCGGGCGAGTAGCCGAGCTTGCGCATTTCCGGCCCGGCGACCTGGGACATCGTCGCCGCGGTCGCCATGGAGGACCCGCAGATCGCGCCGAACGCGGCGCATCCGCCAATGGTTGCGACGGCGAGGCCGCCGCGCCAGTGCCCGAACCAGGCGCGTGCCGCCCGGAATAGGGCTGCGTTCATGCCGCCCTTCGTGGCGAATTCGCCCATCAGCAGGAACAGCGGAATGACGAGCAGCGTGTAGTTCGCGAACTTCGAGAACGTCAGGCTCTTGAGGGTGTTCAGCAGCGGCGTCACGCCGTTGATTGCGGCGTAGCCACACCCACCCACTAGCAGCATGGCGACTGCGACGGGCATGCGCAACCCGATTGCGACGAGCGCTGCGAAGAACATCCACAGGCCGATATCGAACCTGCTCATCGGGCGCCCGGTCGCGAATCGCTGCTCGGTGTCAGCCGAATGCGCCGGTGCCCGTGGCACGCCGTTCGAGCTTGCCGCGCGCCTGCTGCAAGCGCTCCCAGGCGACGAAGAGGCACACCACGATCCAGAGGAGCATTGCAACCGCGCCGATCGAATACCCCCACCAGTCGGGCAGCTGGAGGAACATGCTGCGCTTGTCGCGTTCGAATACGGTGATGCCGCCCTCGATCAGCCGCCAGGTAAGGGCCACCGCCACCGCGGCGAACACCAGGTTCATCGTTGCGTCCAACCAATTCTGCACGCGCCCAGGAAGCCGTTGCGTGAAGAAGTCGACGAGGACGTTGCTGCCGCGCAGATGGCAGTACGGCAGGAAAGTGAAAACGGTGATGCCGCCGAGGAGCTCGACGATCTCGGAGTCGCCGAGCAACGGCTTGCCGAACGCCGCGCCTACCACTGTGGCGATCATGGTTAGCATCACGCCGAGCAGCGCGATGCCACCGATGAGAGCGACCCGCTCGGACAGCCCGGTAAGGAACTGCCGGGCGGGAGACGACGGAGCGGTGGTGCCGGTCAAGGTTCGCGCGTTACCCGAGCGATAACCGGATTTGGAGGCTCGTGCGCCCGAAGCGCCGGCTCCCGGCTTGCGCCAGGAACTCCGCGCGTGCGGCGCAGGCGTGTGCCCGCGATCACTTACGCCCGTATTTCGCGGTCGTCGCCAGCAGGTCGTCGAACATCTTCTGACCGGGCAGGCCGCGCTTGTTCATCTCCTCGATCCAGATCTGGTACACGGGCTTCACCGCCACGATCCAGCGTCCGCGCTCTTGGTCGGAAAGCGAGTAGAGCGTATTGCCACGGTCGGCGATCGTCTTCTTCGCCGGGGTCGTCAAATCGTCCCACACCTTGCCGATCCGCTTCGTGTACTCGAGGCCCGAGTTGTCGTCGATGAGCTTCTTCATGTCTGGCGGCAGCTTGTCGTAGGACTTCTGGCTCATCAGCGTCATGATCGGCGACTGGTAGACCGGGGTCTCGAGGTGGAACTTGGTCACTTCCTGGAGGCGATACGGTGGGACGATCGCCCAGTTGATGAACATGCCGTCCACCTGGCCGCGCTCGATCGCCTCGTACACGCCCGGCAGCGGAATGCCCACGGGGGTTGCGCCGAGCATCTTCGCGGTCTCGCCAACAAAGCGACCAGGCACCCGGAGCTTGACGCCCTTGAAGTCGTCAAGCGTCTTCATCGGCTTGGTGCGCGTGTGAATGACCGACGCGTCCGTGGTGTGCGAGCCGAGGATCTTCATGCCCTTGAGCTCGTTCGTCATCAGCCACCGCGTCGACCATTCGAACACCGCGGGGCTCTGGCCCGCAGAGAGGCCGACGTTGGTGAACGGAAGTTCGGTGCCTTCCAGTCCGGGGAACCGTCCGGGCGAGAATCCGGGCACGTGGAGGATGATGTCGACCACGCCGTCCTCGAGCTGCTGCGGGAGGTCAGCGGGCTTCCCGCCGAGCTGCATGTTCGTATAGACCTCGACCTTCATCTTCCCGGCCGCGAGCTTGTTGAGGTTCTCCGCCCACGGAAAAAGATGCAGCGCCTGGTCCGGTGCCTGTGGGCCGGAGAAGGAATGAACCTTCAGCAGGATCGGTTGCTGGGCGGCTGCGGGCAGTGCGAACAGTGCGGCAAGCGTTCCGACGATGGCGAGGTGCCTCATTGCGTTTCTCCCTGGACGAGCCAATCGATCGCGCCGCATTCTAGCACCGCGTTTCTGCGCCCCGGCCGCTTACGAGCGCGAGTTCACCGGATAGTAAGGCGTGGCCATTACGCGCTTCTCCCAGTCGCGATACCAGGCCTGCGCGTAGGGCTTGATGCGGCGGAGCATGTCGGCCCGCTTGCGCTGCTCGGGCGCGAGCCCTTGCGCGCAGAACTCCCGCACCTCGCGGTAGAGCGAGTCGACGTCGATGGTCCGCACCTTGCGGTCCTCCATGACCACCTTGCCCGCGATCACGACTGTGGCGACGTCGCTCCCGAGCGCGCGCTGGACAAAAGCCTCGGCGATGCCCAGCTCCGGATCGATCCATGGATCGTTCGCAATACGCTCGAGGTCGATGAGGATCGCGTCGGCCTTCATGCCCGGCTCCAGCGCCCCGAGGGTGCCTTCGAAGCCGCACACACGGGCGGCGTTCGTGGTCGCAATCCGCAGCGCCGTGCAAGCGTCCAGCGCAGGCTCGTCGAGGTCGAAGGTGGCGAGCCGGTGAATCTTGTGGATCATTCGCACCTCCATGACCGCGTCCTCGTCGTCGTTGATGGTCTTGTCGTCGAGACCCATCGCCACGTTGACCCCCGCCCGCAGGTACTGGACGACGGGCGCGACGCCATTGCGCATGTGGAGATTGCAGCTCGGGTGATGGGTGATCGACGCGCCGCGCGCGGACATCAGCGCGATGTCGTCCTCGGTCACGTGGATGCCGTGTCCGTACGTAACATTGCGGGCCACAAAGCCGAGCTCGTCCAGCCAGTTCATCGTCGGCTTTCCGTGGGCCGCGAGGCCGTACGCCTTCTGCACCGGTGTTTGCAGCGTGTGGATATGTATCTGGACGCCGCCAAGACGATCGGCCGTCTCCCGCATGCGTCGCAGGTACGCCTCGGTGGCGCCGTGCGCCCAGGCCGCAGACAGCAGGATCCTGGTATCGGCGTCATTGAAGCGCCGATAGAGGTCGTCGAAGAGCGCGAAGTACTCGTCTTGCGCGGCTTTGCGGTCCAATTCCACCAACGGCTTGGACCATTCCTGCAGGTCCGGCGGGAGCGTTTTCCAGAAGGCTGCATCGTCGAGCGCGAGCTTGTTCAGGTCACGGATCGATGGCGAGTACGCGAGGCGGATGCCGGTTGCGAGGTAGGTCTTGACCGAGCGGAGCGCCCGGTCCGCCCCCGCCTTCCCGTCCTCGTCGAACCCGTTGTGGTGCAGCGTCGTGCAACCCGAGCGGATATGACGCAACGCGCACAGCCCCGAGGTCAGCTCGGGCGGAAGCACTGGCATGTATGCCCAGTCGAACAGCGCGTTCTCGAGGAAGTCCGTCGGCACGCCTTTCTGGATCGGCGACAGGCCGCGTCCGTGGCTGTGCGCGTCGATCAGGCCCGGCATGAGCAGTTGGGTTCCGTCGCCGAGGACACGCGCTGTCGGATAACGGGCCCGGACATCGCGAAACGTTCCGGTCGCGGCGACGATGCCGCCCTCGATGGCGATGGCGCCGTCCGCCACCACCCCGGCGGCTGGCTTGCGCGCATCGGTCAGGAGATGGCGGCCGCGGAGGATCATCGGTTCAGACATGGAAAGCTCCCGCATTTAAGATCAGTCGGGGACGCCGTGACGCGCGCTCCGACACGGAGCGCGCGTCGCGTACGTCTCCGGTCGCCTCGGTGCAGCGCCCCCGCAAAGCGCCGAACTCCGCCCACGCCCGTTACCAGCGCAACCTTCCCGGCCAGCCTCATAGCGTGTGTCGTGCGCTTTAGCAGGTCCCCACGGATGGTACGACGTTATCCGAGAAGGGCGCCGCCGAGGAGCCCCGGATTCCGACCGTGATAACGTAGCGGCGCGCTCCAGCCGCAAGCCGCGCATGCCAGAGCATCCACAATCGTTACGCCGCTTTCTTGCCACGCTGACCGAGCGGGAGGCGCTGCGGATCATCCCCAAGTCGGCGAGCGTCGACTTCGAGATCTCCGCTTGGTTCGGACTAATCGGCGACGGGCCGGCGTTGCTCTTCGAGAACATCCCTGGACACGACCTGCGGGTGGTCGGCAATCTACTGCCCACACGCGAGCGCATCGCGCTCGGCCTGGAGACGGCGGTCGCCGACCTGCAGCGCAAGATCGTGAACGCGATCGGCGCGCCGGTCGCGCCGCGCCCAGTGGGCGACGGGCCGTGCCAGGAACTGGTGGTCGAAACACCCGATCTTGGTACGCTACCGATACCGAGGTTTTTCGAGCACGAAACCGGCCCGTACATCACCGCCGGAGCAATCGCCGCCCGCGACCCGGAGTCGGGTCGCGGCAATCTCTCCTTCGCGAGGCTCAAACCGCTCGGGGGCAACCGAGCCCTCATCGGCATCGCCCCCAACCATCACCTGGCAGTGTTCGCACGGCGCGCGGCCGATATGGGCCGCACGCTCCCCATCGCGGTCACGCTGGGCAATTCCCCGGCAGTGCTGATCGCCGCCGCTCTCTATCTCGGTCTCGGCGAGGACGAGTTGCACGTCGCCGGCGCACTTCTTGGTGAGCCCGTCGAAGTGGTCCGCTGCGGCCACGCCGAACTGTGGGTTCCGGCGCACTGCGAGATCGTCCTCGAGGGGACGCTGAATCCCACCGAGTGGGTTCCCGAAGGCCCGGTCTCGGAGTATCACGGGTACTACGAGAACTATGGCGACGGCTACGTGGTGGAGTTTGCACGGCTCACGCGCCGCCGCAATGCGATCCTCCAGGTGATCCAGCCAGGGTACGCCTCGGAACACGTGTGGATCGGCGGCGAGGCGATCGCAGCTGGACTCGCCATGCGTCTGTCGCAGCGTCTGCCGAGCGTCCGGGCGGTCGCGATCACGCCCGGTGGCTGCGGGCGAATGCATGCCGTCGTCAGTCTGAGCTCGCCACGTCCGGGTGACGCTCGGCAGGCGATATCCCTTGGGCTTAGCACGGTGAATCTGATCAAGCGGGTCACGGTCGTCGATGACGACATCGATCCTTGGGACGCAAAGCGCGTCGAATGGGCCATCGCGACTCGCATGCGTGCGGATCGAGACCTGGTGGTGGTGCCCGGCGCGAAGACCGATCGCTCGGACCCCATCGAGGACGGGGGCGTCATTGCAAAGCTCGGTTTCGACGCTACGCGGAACGCAGACGACCGTGACGATTGGACCCTTGCCGCGCCGCCGGCGGCCGTGCTGGCGAAAGTGAAGCGTGAGATCGAGAATCGATGAGAGGCGAGGGCGCATGAAACGGACGTTCACCGTCACCTCGGGCCCCAGGCTCCGCTGCAAGGGCTGGCGCCAGGAGGGACTGCTGCGCCTGCTGGAGAACGTGCTCGCGGTCGGGGAGGATCCAGACAACCTGATCGTATACGCGGCGCTCGGTCGTGCGGCGCGCAATTGGCCGTCGCACGACAAGATCGTGGAGACGCTGCAGACGATGGAGGAGGAGGACACCCTTCTCGTGCAGTCGGGCAAACCGATCGGGCTGGTGAAGACGCACCGCCGGGCGCCGCTGGTGGTCATGGCGAACTGCAACCTGGTGGGACAGTGGGCCACCCCCGAGCACTTCTACGAACTCGAGCGCAAGAATCTCATCTGCTGGGGCGGCCTGACCGCGGGCGACTGGCAGTACATCGGCTCCCAAGGCGTGATCCAGGGGACCTACGAGATCTTCGCCCGCATCGCCGAGCGTCACTTCGGTGGCGACCTCGCCGGTCGCTTCATCCTCACTGCCGGTCTGGGCGGCATGGGCGGCGCACAACCGCTCGCGGGACGGATGGCCGGTGCCGCGATCCTCTGCGTCGAGGTGGACGAAGAGCGGATCGCGCGGCGCTTGAACATCGGCTATCTGGAGACACGGGCGGCGAATCTAGACGAAGCGCTCTCGATGATTCGCGCTGCGCAGGCCCGGCGGCAGCCACTCTCGGTCGGCTTGTGCGGAAACGCCGCCGACGTCTATCCGGAGATCCACGCTCGCGGGGTCATTCCGGACGTCGTCACCGACCAGACTTCGGCGCACGATCTGATCTATGGCTACGTGCCGGCCGGGCTCACGCTCGAGGCGGTGCGGGCGCTGCGCAAGACCGATCCGCAACGACTTGCCGCGGCGAGCACGGCGTCGCTCGTCCGGCACGTGACCGCGATGCTCGGTTTCCAGAAGGCGGGCGCGATCGTATTCGACAACGGCAACCTCATTCGCACGCAGGCGCACAAGGGCGGCCTCGAAGACGCCTTCGATATTCCGATCTTCTCGGAGGCGTTCCTGCGGCCACTTTTCTGCCGGGGGATCGGCCCGTTTCGGTGGATTGCGCTCGCCAACGATCCGTCCGACATCGCGAAGATCGACGACTTAGTGCTCCAGCGCTTCCCCGGGAATCGGATCGTGACCGACTGGATCCGGCTCGCTCGCGAGAAGATCCCGTTCCAGGGGCTTCCGGCCCGCATCGCCTGGCTCGGCCATGGCGAGCGCACCGAGCTCGGACTTGCGGTCAACAAGTTGGTTCGCGACGGCGTGCTGGCGGGGCCGATCGCCTTCACCCGGGATCATCTCGATGCCGGGGCGATGGCGCATCCCAACATCATGACCGAGCGGATGCGCGACGGCTCGGACGCAATCGCGGACTGGCCGCTGTTGAATGCGCTGGTGTCCTGCTCATCGATGGCCGATCTCGTCGCGATTCATTCCGGTGGCGGCGGGTATACCGGTTACATGACGAGCGCCGGCCTCACCGTCATCGCCGACGGCTCGATCGATGCCGACCGGCGTATCGATCTTGCGCTTACGAACGACACCGCAAGCGGTGTCATGCGTTATGCGGACGCAGGATACGAGGAGGCCTTGGATGAAGCACGCAGGAGCGGGGTACGCCACTTCCGCCTGCCACCCTCTGCAAGCGCTTGATTTCCGGAAGAGGACCTTCGGACTCGAAATCTGTTGTGCGGCTTGCCGCACCGTGGGTTCGAATCCCACCCTCTCCGCCAGATCAAGTTGTTGTGATCACGTTCTCGATGCTATCGAGAAATGTGATTTCGCCAATCCCAGGCCCGGATCAGATCGAGCCGAGATACGCCTCGCGGATCGCTGGATCGTCGCGCAGCGTGGTCGAGGGGCCGGACCGGACGACGCGGCCCGTGTCCATCACGAAGCCGTACGTGGCGAGTTCGAGCGCAGTGGCGACGTCCTGCTCGACCAGGAGGATCGAGAGACCGTCGTGATTCAGCGCCCGCAGCGTGTCGCAGAGCTGGTCCACGATGGTCGGCGCGAGCCCGAGCGAGAGCTCGTCGATCAGCAGCAGGCGAGGTCGGCCCATGAGCCCGCGCGCGATCGCGCACATCTGCTGCTCGCCGCCTGAGAGGGTGCCCGCGTCCTGGCCCAGCCGCTCGCGCAAGATGGGGAACATCGCGTACATGCGCTCGAGGTCCGCATCGATGGCGGCCGGGCCATCCGTCCGCAGGTAGGCGCCCATCAGCAGATTGTCGCGCACGCTCATCGCGGCAAAGAGGCGCCGGCCTTCGGGCACGTGCGCCAGTCCGGCCGCCAGCACGCGCTTCGGCGGTACGCCGGTGAGCGCCTGCCCGTCGAAGGTCACGGACCCCGAGCGCGCCGGGATCAGGCCGGAGAGGGCGCGCATCAGCGTCGTCTTGCCCGCGCCATTGGATCCGACCAGGCAGACGATCTCGCCGTGCGGCACCTCGAGATCGATACCCCACAGCACCTGCACGTCGCCGTACCCGGCGTGCAGGCCCGATACGCGAAGCAGCGCCTCAGCCACGCTCGCCTTCCGCGCCGGCGGCGTAGCGCCGGCCGAGGTAGGCCTGGACGACGCGCGGGTCCCTGATGATCGCCTGCGGATCGCCCTGCGCGATGAGCTCGCCGTGATGCAGCACCACGATGCGCGAGCAGAGCGACAGCACGACCTTCATCAGGTGCTCGATGATCAGCACCGTGACACCGCGGGCCGCGATGCCGCGGATCAGCGCCAGCGCCGCGTCCACTTCGGACGCATTGAGCCCCGCGTTCACTTCGTCGAGCAGCAGCAGCCGCGGCCGCATCGCGAGCGCCTTTGCGAACTCGAGACGCTTGCGCATCGCCAGGGTCAGCGACGCGGCCGGACGGTCGGCGATGTCGACCAGCCCCACGAAGCGCAGATGCTCGCGCGCTTCGGTCTCCGCTTCCCGGCCGTAGGCACGCGCGCCCGCGAACATGGCCGCCGCGGCGACGTTTTCGAGAACGGTCATTTCCGGGAACGGCTGCACGATCTGGAACGTCCGCGCGATTCCGCGCTGCGCCACCTGCCAGGGCGCGAGCCGCGTGATGTCCTCACCGGCGAAGCGCACCGTGCCGGACGTCGCCGTGTGCACGCCCGCGATCGCGTTCACAAGCGTCGTCTTGCCCGCGCCGTTCGGGCCGATGAGGCCGATGACCTCACCCTCGGGCACCGAGAGCGTGACGTCCGCGACGGCGCGGAGGCCGCCGAAGCGGCGCGTCACGCCGGCGAGCTCGAGCAGCGGGCCACTCATGGCAACCTGCGCGCCCATGGCAGCCGTCGCGACAGCGACAGCAGACCCTTGGGCAGGAACATGACCAGCAGCACGATCAAGAGACCGAGGACGCCGGTGTGCACTTCCAGGAACTTGCGCCACACCAGCTCCTCCAGCCCGAGGAAGACGACTGCGCCGAGCAGCGGTCCGAACACGGAGCCCACGCCGCCCAGCAACGCCATCACGATGGCCTTTACCGAGTAGAGGACGTCGAAGACATCCGGCGGCTCGATGTAGTGCACCCATGACGCGTACACCGCACCTGCGATGCCGACGAACACGCCCGAGAGCATGAACGCGGCGACCTTGTAGAGCGTGGTGTTGACGCCCAGCATGTCGGCGGCCGACTCGTTCTGCTGGATGCAGCGCAGTCCGAAGCCGAGCTTCGAGTAGCGGGTAAGGAGCGTGGCCGCGAACGTGAGCGCGGCGAGACCGAGCATTGCGTAGAAGAAGAACACCGCCTGCGCTTCGATGGAGCGCATCGCGGGGATCGGCAGGTTGAGGCCCATGCCGCCGCCGGTAAGGTCGGTCGCCGAGTTGACAGTCTCGCGCAGCACTTCCGCGACGACCAGGCTCGCGATTGCGAAATAGTGCCCGCGCAGGCGCAGCAGGGCGACGCCGAGCAGCGCGGCAAATGCGAGTGCGGCGAGCCCGGAGAGGCACCACGCCAACCCCATCGCGACGCCGAGCTTCTGCGCGACCGCGCCGGTATAGGCGCCGAGGCCGAAGAACGCCGCGACCGCGAACGAGGGATAGCCGGCCATGCCGCCGATGAAATTCCACGACATCGCGAGGACGCCGTACATGAGCATGGTCGTGCCAAGGCGCAGCCAGTACGACTCGCCGGTCAGCGGCGCCAGCGCGATCGAGCGCGAACACGGCAACGGCGATAAGCGCGTCGCGCTTCACGCGTAGCCCTTGCGGCCGAGCAGGCCCTCCGGACGCACCAGCAGCACGACGATCAGTAGCACGAATGACAGTGTCGTCGCATGCTCGGACCCGAACCACAGCGCGCCCAAACTCTCGACCAGACCGAGCGCGAGCCCGCCGATCATCGCTCCGGGCACGCTGCCGAGGCCGCCGAGCACGCAGATGACGAACGCCTTGCCCAGGTACACCGGGCCGGTCAGCGGCGAGATCGGAAAGATCATCGCGAGCAGCGGCCCCGATGCGCCGGCCATCAGCGCGCCGAGTCCGAAGGTGATGGCGTAGACGCTCTTGACGTCCACTCCCATCAGCGACGCCGCTTCGCGGTCCATGCGCACCGCGACGATCGCTCGGCCGATGCGCGAGCGCGACAGCAGGAGGTAGAGCAGGCCGGTCAGGGCGAGGGCGAGGACCATCGCCAGCAGGCGATCGACGGGCAGCACGACCGGGCCAAGCGACACGATGCCGAGCGGCGGATCGAGAATCAGCTTGCGGAAATCGGCGGTGAACGCCGTGAGCATCGCGTTCGACAGCACGAGGTCCAGACCGAACGTGAGCGTCAGGGTCAGCAGCACCGGCGCGGCGATCATGCGGTTGATCATCGAGCGCTGGAGCGCGTAGCCCAGCGCGAAGAAGAGCGGCGCTGCGATGAGAATTGAGACGAACGGATGAACGCCGAACAGCGTGTACAGATAGAACGCGAGATAGCCGCCCAGGACGATGAACGACCCGTGCAGGATGTTGATGATGTTCAGTACGCCCCAGACGAGCGAGAAGCCCGCGGCGATGCAGGCGTACAAGCCGCCGAGCACCAGCCCGTTCGCGAGGATCTGAAGCCAGAGCACGGAGTGCCGCGCCCCGCGGGAGCCGCGGGGCGCTAACGGAGGGCGGCTACTTCACCCCCAGGCGCAGCTCGCCCTGCCGGATGGCGGGCGGGTAGATGGCGACGTGCTTGCCGCCCTGGATCTGGATGACCGGCGGCTCGAGCGAGGTGATCTGGCCGGTCGGACCGAACTTCACCGGTCCCCAGAAGGTCATGTCGTCCATCTTCGCGAGCTCGTCGCGGACTTTTTTCCGGTCGATGGTACCGGCGCGCTCGATCGCCATCTGCAGAATCGCGCCTGCCGCCGACGCCGAGGCCGGCGAATAATCGGGCTCGATCTTGTACTTGGCGGCGAAGAGCTTGTTGTAGTTCTCGGTGGTGCCGAAGAGGTCCTTGCCCTTGTAGCGTGCCGCCGGATGCCACCATGCTGCAGTGGTGATGTTCTCCGAGCCCTTGCCGGTGGCGTCGATGAATTCCTTGAACGCAGGTGCGGTGATCATCGTCACCACGGGCGCCTCGATCTTCAAATCTGCCATCTGCTTCTTCATGATGGCGAGGTCGTTGATGTACCCGGTCGCGAAAATCCAGTGCGGCGCCTGCGCCTTGATCTGCGCCAGCGCGGCGGAGTGGTCGAGGGTGCCGATAGCGTACTTGTCGAAGAAGACCACGTTCATGCCGCGCTTCTTCGCCGACTTCTCCATCTCCTGCGCAATCGCCAGGGGGAAGAGATCGTTGCGCGCCAGGATCGCGACGCGCTGCACGCCTGCGGCCTGCTTCTTGACCATGTCGGCGAGCGGCTCGGTGAGCGTCTGGTTGGGCGTGAAGGTGCCGAAGAGATACTTGTAGCCCTGGTCGTAGACCTGCTCCGAGGAAGCCGTCGCCGCAATGGTCGGCATCTCGTACTTTTCCGACACGCTGCTTGCAGCCTTGGTCGCGCCGGACCCGAACGGCGAGAACAGGAAGTCGACCTTGTCCTGAGTGATCAGCCGTTCCGCCGCCTGCACCGCGCGCGGCGTGTTCGACTGGTAGTCGACATACACGATCTCGACCTTCATGCGCTTGTTGCCGACCTTGATGCCGCCGGCGGCGTTCGCCGTCTCGGCCCACAGGTTGTAGCCCTGCTGCTGCTTGGCGGCGTCGGGGGCCAGCGGACCGGTGAGCGGCAGTGGCGCACCGACGCGGATCACGTCCTGGCCCATGGCGGTGCCGGTCACCGCGAGGCCACCCAGGCCGACGAGGCCGGCCATCATTGCACTGACGAGCAGCGAGGTCTTCATTGGATATCTCCCTGTGGACTGCAATGCGGTCGGGGCGCCGTTGCGGCCGAGTGTAGCAAGGCTTGCGTGTTCGCCATAGCGCCGGCCCCCTTGCGCAAGGGCAAGGCACGGCGCCGGCACCACCGCCGATGATGATGGCACGCGCGTTGCAATTGAACGACTAAACACCTGAAGCGCTGAGACACGAGCGGCTGGAGCAGGCACCTTCGCTCGGCGTTCGGCCCTTAGGGGCTACGCGAACGTAGTACCGTGCCGCGCTGCGCGACAATTGATCCACAGTTAACAACTCCTGAGCAAGTGGAAGGTGAATTGGGAGGACACTCTGGCGTCGAACGCGACTTGTCCGTAACACCCGGACTCGCTACGAAGCGGGTGGCGGCATATCGCAGTCGCGCTGGCACGCCCGGCGGCTTCCGTGGGAGCCGATTGCCCTCCCGGGCGCGGTGGTCGTTCTCTGGCATGTCGACGTCGTCGCATTCGAGGTCCCGCCCTTCCTCGTCCCTGGCCCCCTCGCAGTGCTGGCGACGATGCAGCAGAAGGCGTCGCTCCTCGCCACCCACGGGGCGGTGACGCTTGCGGCAGGATTTCGTCGCGCGCTCGCCCCGCGCGCTTCGAGTACTACCCCACGCAGCACACAGAGTGCCCGTAGGGCTCTCACTTCAGGAGCGACGGCCGCGACTCTGGTGGCTTCTTTCCACAGGGCGTTTGGATTGACGCGGTACATTGACCCGGGGAGCAGTTACCTCGCGGACCTGTTCCCGGCTCGGCGTACCGCTTGCAAACTGGGCGCGCGACGATTCATTGGTTGTCTTCGAGCCTCCGAGTGTTGCGGAGGGGCCGTGTGAGCTGGCTTTCCCTCTGCCGGGAGACAATCGTTTCGTCTTAGAGGAAACGCCCTTCTTGGTCTGCCTTCTCGACTGTTTCATGATGGAACCTCGCTAGATATGGGTACGCATCGGTCTACTACAGCGGCAGCTTGGACGGCGCTCCGAAAGCCGCAAACCCTTCATCGAGCCTGCCCTTCTGTGCATCAAATCTGATCGATATGAAATTCAATCCAGCCTTGATCTCGATTCGCTGGGAACGTGGGCGGGAAGAGAGTGCGGAAATCGCCGCAACATGCGTATAACGAACCTTGTGTTCATCTTTGCTTCGCCTCCTGGGAAAGAGGACCGTATTCCGCGCCGGCCTTGAGCGGGATCAGCGGTCAGTTGCCGAGCAATCTATCCCAACTGCCAGTGCGAGACAAACTCGTTCCCACGCTCCGGCTGCTCCGGGGCAGGCGACTAGCGTTTGCGCTGCTGCTCTCGCTGCTGATTCATGCGCTGCTGTTGAGCCTGACATTCGGTGGCGAGAGGCTTGGGCTTCCGGGCTTCGGCTTCCCCTGGCGAGATCGACGGATCGAGGCGCCCGGTTTGATCGTCGCGCTCGTTCCGCCACAGGTCACACCCGCGGAGCCGGCGATCCCGTCGGTCGCAGAGCCCTTGCAGCAAGCACCGGTCGAGCAGCCTGCTGCCAGTCGACCGGTTCCGACTCCTTCCGCGTCACCGGCGCCGCACGGACTCGCGAGCGTTCCCACTGCCAGGCCCAAGGCAGAAGCCAAGCCAAAGCAAAACGCCGCGGCCGATGCGGACACTGCGAAAGCGCCCCCGCGCGCCGAAGGGCCCGCCGACGCAGCGCCCGCTCAGATCCCAGAACCGCCCGTCATCGACGTGGAGCCCTCCAACGAGGCCGAGTTGGTCGTGACCCCTGCTCCATCGGCGCCAACGTCTGACGTCACCGCAGCGCCAAGCGTATCCAGCGCGGAGCCCGTCGTGCCCGCGCGTCGCGATGCCGGTGATGCAGTGCAGGAGCGAATCGTCACGAAGACGCAGGAGCGAGCCGTTGAGCAAGAGGCTGCGGCGCAAGCGGCGGCGCGGCAAGAGGCTGCTCGTCAAGAGGTGGTCCGTATCGAAGCCGCGCGGCAGGAGGCCGAACGCCAGGACGCCGCGCGACAGGCAGCCGCCGAGCTGGAGGCGCAGCGGCAAGAAGCGGGTCGTCAAGAGGCGGCCCGTATCGAGGCCGCGCGACAGGAGGCCGAACGTCGGACGCCGCGCGACAGGCAACCGCCGAGCTGGAGGCGCAGCGGCAGAAGCGGCTCGTCAAGAGGCGGCCCGTATCGAGGCCGCGCGACAGGAGGCCGAACGTCGGGACGCCGCGCGACAGGCACCGCCGAGCTGGAGGCGCAGCGGAAAGCGGCTCGTCAAGAGGCGGCCCGTAACGAGGCCGCGCGACAGGAGGCCGAACGTCAGGACGCCGCGCGACAGGCAGCCGCCGAGCTGGAGGCGCAGCGGCAAGAAGCGGCTCGTCAAGAGGCGGCCCGTATCGAGGCCGCGCGACAGGAGGCCGAACGTCGGGAAGCCGCGCGACAGGCAGCCGCCGAGCTGGAGGCGCAGCGGCGAGAAGCGGCTCGTCAAGAGGCGGCCCGTATCGAGGCCGCGCGACAGGAGGCCGAACGTCGGGACGCCGCGCGACAGGCAACCGCCGAGCTGGAGGCGCAGCGGCAAGAAGCGGCTCGTCAAGAGGCGGCCCGTATCGAGGCCGCGCGACAGGAGGCCGAACGTCGGGACGCCGCGCGACAGGCAGCCGCCGAGCTGGAGGCGCAGCGGCAAGAAGCGGCTCGTCAAGAGGCGGCCCGTATCGAGGCCGCGCGACAGGAGGCCGAACGCCAGGAAGCCGCGCGACAGGCAGCCGCGCGACAGGCAACAGCACGCCAAGAGGTCGCGCGTGTCCAGGCCGAACAAGAGGAGGCGAGACGGGAAGAGAGGCTTCGGGCCATCGGACGTCAACTCGATGAAGAAGCCGCCCGGCGTGAAGCCGCCTCGACTGCCGATCGCCAGCCCAACCTGCTACCCCGTTCGTTGAGCACCGCGCGTCGAATCAAGCTGTTCGGACGCGCCCACCCCAACGTCGAGCTCATCCAGTACGCGGAGGCGTGGGCCCAGAAGTTCCAATTCAACACCGGGGTCGAAACGGTCCGCGAGGTGGCAAAGCGGCCTCACAGGGACCCGCTGGTGACGGTCGCCATTCGAAGCGACGGTTCCGTGGAGTCGGTGACTTTCGAGGTCTCCAGCGGCGTGGTGGAGGTCGATGACGCGATACGACGGATCGTGGAGGACCAGAAGCCGTACGTAGCGTTTCCGCCTGCGCTGGCCCGCGAGTACGATGTGGTCGAAATCCGCCGAACCTGGCACTTCGATACGGCCGTCCGGCTGTACTGATGGGAGCCAGGAAGAGCAATGGGCATTCACGAGGAAGTCACCAAACGCATTCTCGCCGAGCTTGAGCAAGGAACCGCGCCTTGGGTGACGCCCTGCGCCGTTCCTATGCCGTACAACGCGGCGACGAGTCGCCGGTACAACGGCGTCAACGTGCTCCTTCTCTGGAACACGCCATACCCGCGTCCCGCTTGGGTCACGTTTCATCAAGCGCAAGCGCTCGGCGGTCGTGTCCGTAAGGGCGAGCACGCCACGCCGATCGTCTACGTCGCCACCGGAAAGAAGCCGGACGATGCACTGGTGGACGACAAAAAGAAGAAAGCAAAGCGCTTCCCGTTCCTCACTCGCTACTTCGTCTTCAACGTCGAGCAGGTGGAGGGGCTTCCCAAGCACCTCTACGCGCCCCCGCTCACGCTTGAACCGAACATGGACGCGTTCTTCTCCGCGATCCCAGCGAACGTACGCTGGGGCCCGATCCCGATGTTTCGCATCCGCGAGGACTGGCGGTGCGCTGGGGCAAGCGCGGCGCGCGGGTCAACACCATCAGCCCCGGCATCGTCATTACGCCGCTTGCCAAGGATGAGCTGAAGGGGCCGCGCGGCGAAGGCTATCGGCGCATGATCGAGCTGTGCCCGGTCGGGCGTGCCGGCACACCGGATGAAGTCGGAGCCTTGGGCGCGATGCTCATGGGGCCGGATGGCGCATTCATCACCGGCAGCGATTTCCTGATGGACGGCGGTGTCACCGCTTCCTACTGGTTCGGCGAGCTCGCGCCGAAGTGATTCCGTTCACCGTCCCGAAGAGGGAGTGCCGGACACGGGCGCTGCAAACTGCCGGTACCTGCGCGATCGTTCGGTGCGAATCACCGAGCGGGAGCTCCTCATGAACCGGCAAATACTGACGTACGCGTTGCCGGAGCTCGGCGATCGCCTTCTCCAATTTGCGGCGGGATCGGGGCGACGCGGCAGGGAAATCGAGCTGCGCCCCCGCGGCGCCTCCACCGCAACGCCTTCGCACTTCTTACGCGCGCCGCCGAGCCCGCCGCCAGGACTGCGCCGCGGCTTCCAGCTCCTTGCGGCCGAGCACGAAGGCCGGGGCCTCATGCAATCGCGCCACGGCCAGGTCGATGAAGGCGCGTACCCGCTTGGGCTGCGCGGTGCGGCTGCCGTAGTAGAGATAGACGCCGTAGTGCGCACTGATGTTGGGCAGCAGCAGCGGCACGAGGCGACCGGTCCGGATGTAGGGCGCGGCCGAGAGGTTGGTGAGTTGCCCGATCACCTGCCCGGCGAGCACGACCTGCAATTCGAGCTCGAGGTCGTTGGTCGAAAACGCGGGCGGCAGTTGGTGCTGCTGCACGGCGCCGTCATGACCGAGAAACCACGGCTCGGTCTGTCCGGTCACCGGATTGCGGAACACGCTGCAGCGGTGGGCTGACAGATCGGCCGGCGTGGTGGGAGCCCCGTGGCGGTCCAGATAGGCCGGCGCGGCGCAGACGATCAGCTGCAGAGGGAACAACCGCCGCGCGATCAACCCCGACCCCGGGCGATGGACGCCGATGCGGAAGCCGACGTCCACGCGCTCGACCACCCAATCCCCGATCGCATCCTCGAGTTCGACCTCGGGTTGGACGCCGGGATGCATCCGGCAGAACTCCTCCAGCAACGGCGCCAAGACCGGTGCGAACGAGGACTTGGGCCCGGCGATGCGAATCGGTCCGGCGATCGCATGGCGAGCTTCCTTCACCTGGGTGAGGGCCCCTTCCAGGGCGGCCAGCGCGGGCACGGCTTGCTCCCGGAGGTGTCGGCCTTCTTCGGTGGCGGCCAGGCTTCGGGTGGTGCGATGCAAGAGGCGCACGCCGAGGTGCCGCTCCAGCTGCGCGATGGTGTGACTGGCCGCCTGCGGCGTTATGCCTTGGGCGAGCGCCGCTTTGCGGATGCTGCCCAGCTCGATGGCCTTGGCGAAGGTGGCGATGGCGCGCAGTTCGTTGAACGGCATGGCGAGCGTGTGTGCAGCGGGAAAGTCCCGATAGCCGAGCCTGCAGTATCAATCAAAATTTGCGACTGATGCAAGCCTTTATGGCCTAGTCGGTTGTCATTGCACCTCTTAAAGTGATGCCAGATGAGCGGGGACCTGCGGCCCGGCGACGATGCCGGCCGCGATGCGCCCCGATCCAGTTAGCCGCTAAAGAAAGGAAGCTCCAATGAGAAAGCTCATGATGCTGCTGGGAGTTCTGGTCACCTCATTCCCTGCAATAGGGGCAGATCTGTCCAACGGTGCGCGACAACTTCTACACCAGCGACAGGGTGACCGTCCAGAAGGTCACCTTCAAGAACCAGTACCAGATGAATGTCGCAGGGAATCTCTTCACCCCCAAGAGCCTCGATCGGAACGCAAAGCACCCGGCGATCGTCGTAGGCCATCCGATGGGTGCGGTAAAGGAGCAAAGCGCCAACCTGTATGCCACGAAAATGGCTGAACAGGGATTCGTCACGTTGTCCTTGGACTTGTCCTTCTGGGGCGAGAGTGATGGCCAGCCTCGCAATGCCGTTTCGCCGGACATCTACGCCGAGGATTTCAGCGCCGCGGTGGATTTCCTGGGCACCCAGCCCTTTGTCGACCGGAATCGGATTGGTGCGATCGGAATTTGCGGCAGCGGCAGCTTCGTCATCAGCGCGGCCAAGATCGACCCGCGCATGAAGGCCATCGCGACGGTCAGCATGTACGACATGGGCGCTGCCAACCGCCATGCGCTGAAGCGCTCGCAGACCCTCGAGCAGCGGAAGCAAATCATCGCCGAGGCAGCCGAGCAACGCTACGCGGAGTTCATGGACGGTGAAACCGAGTACACCAGCGGGACGGTGCATGAGCTTAACAAGGACACTCACCCCATTCAGCGTGAGTTCTACGACTTCTACCGCACTCCGCGAGGCCAATACACCCCCAAGGGCTCGTCTCCCAAGCTCACTACGCATCCGACGTTGACCAGCAACGTCAAGTTCATGAACTTCTACCCGTTCAACGACATCGAGACGATCTCGCCTCGTCCGATGCTCTTCATCACGGGCGCAAACGCGCATTCGAGGGAGTTCAGCGAGGATGCCTACAGGCTTGCCGGTGAGCCCAAGGAACTCCTCGTTGTCCCCGGCGCAGGTCACGTCGATCTTGTACGACCGGGTGAACCTGATTCCCTTCGACAAGATGACGTCGTTCTTCAGGCAGCAGCTTTGAACAGCAACGCACGGGTGACTTCATGAGATCGAGAATCCGGCAACGCGCCATGACAGCCATCGCAGGGACCGCGCTCTCCGCGTCGTTGGGAATGGCAACCGCGGCATCCGCCGCGGAGGAACATCGGATCCGCATCCGCATGGGCGATCGAACCGTTACCGCGACGCTGAACAACAGCGAGGCCGCCCGGGATCTCGTCGCGATGCTCCCGGTGTCGATCCAGATGCGCGACCACCTGAGGCGCGAGAAGACGGGGCGCATTCCCAAGCCGCTGTCGGAGCGGACGCAAGGCAGTGCGACTTACGAGAAGGGCGATCTGGGTTACTGGAGGCCGGGCGGAAACTTCGTCATCTACTACCTTCACGATGGCCTGACGATTCCTTCTCCCGGCATCGTCCTGCTGGGAAAGCTCGACGCCGGCGCCGAGGTCTTCGACCTCCCCGGTCCGGTGAACGTGACCGTCGAACTGATCAAGTGAACGATCGGCCGGCTATCGCATCTGCGATGAGAACGGCGTTGAAGGAGATCCTATGAAAGGAGCTGTTCTTTACGGCCCGCGCGACGTGCGGTTCGAGGAGCGCGAGGAACCGAAGATCGTCGAACCGACCGATGCCATCCTCCGGATCTCGCTCACGTGCGTGTGCGGGTCGGACCTGTGGCCGTACCGCGGGCTGCAGCCGATCGACGGGCCCACGCCGATGGGGCACGAGTACTGCGGCGTCGTCGAGGAGGTCGGCAGCGCGGTGCGGTCGGTCAGGCCGGGGCAGTTCGTCGTCGGCTCGTTCGCCACGTCCGACAACACCTGCCCGAACTGCCAGTACGGCTACCAGTCGTCGTGCGTGCACCGCGAGTTCATGACGCGGGCGCAAGCGCCGTTCTGCGCGTGCCGCTCGCAGACGGGACGCTGGTGCCGACGCCGGGCGTTCCGTCGACGACCTGGTCCCGAGCCTGCTGACGACCTCGGACGTCCTCGGCACCGGCTGGTTCGCCGCCGATGCGGCGAACGTGAAGCCGGGATCAACCGTCGTGGTCGTCGGCGACGGCGCGGTCGGCCTGCTCGGCGTGCTCTCGGCCAAGCAGATGGGGGCCGAGCGCATCATCGCGATGAGCCGGCACGAGAAGCGGCAGAAGCTCGCCCGCGAGTTCGGCGCCACCGACATCGTGACCGAGCGCGGCGACGAGGGGGTCGCCCGCATCGTGGACCTGACCAACGGCCTCGGCGCGGACTCGGTGCTGGAGTGCGTCGGCACGCAGGAGTCGATGATGCAGGCGATCCGCTGCACGCGCAGGGGCGGGTACGTGTCCTACGTCGGCGTTCCGCACGCGGTCGAGTTGAACGGCCAGGAACTGTTCTTCTCCCACGTCCACCTGCACGGCGGCCCCGCCCCGGTGCGGCGCTACCTGCCCAAGCTGATCGACCTGGTGCTGAACGGGAAGATCAACCCCGGCAAGGTCTTCGACCTGACGCTGCCCCTCGAGCAAGTGGCGGAGGGCTACCGCGCGATGGACGAGCGCCGCGCCATCAAGACGCTGCTGCGTCCCTAAGGGCGCCGCGAACACGCGAATCACATGAAGACGACAGGAAGAACACACTTCTTGGCCTTCGCATGCGCTGAAGGCGACGATCGAGTCACTGCGGAAGTGAAAGGAGACTGCTCATGCCCACCTTGAACGTCAACGGCAAGCCGTACAACGTCGATCTGCCCGCGGACACCCCGCTGCTGTGGGTGCTGCGCGACGAGCTGGGGCTCACCGGCACCAAGTTCGGCTGCGGCCTCGCGCTGTGCGGCGCCTGTACCGTCCACATCGACGGCCAGGCCGGCGCGCGTCGTGCATCACGACACTCTCGGCCGTCGGCAACAGGAAGGTCGTCACGATCGAGGCGATCGGCGCAGGACAAGGTCGGCAGGACGGTCCAGGCGGCCTGGATCGGGCTCGGCGTGCCGCAGTGCGGCTACTGCCAGGCCGGCCAGATCATGTCCGCGACGGCGCTGCTCAAGCAGACGCCCAAGCCGACCGATGCCGAGATCGACGAGGCGATGGCCGGCAACATCTGCCGCTGCGGCACCTACACGCGCATCCGCGCCGCGATCAAGCAGGCGGCCGGCGGGCAAGGAGCCAAGTCATGAACGCCCCCCTCGATTTGCGCCGGACTGACGCCGCGACATCGCTGGTCATCGCGAACGTCAGCCGTCGCCGCTTCCTGCGGAACGCCTCCGCGCTCGGCGGGCTGGTGCTCGCCGCCGGGCTACCCGGCCGCCGTCCGCGCCGCAGCAGGCGCCGAAGTACGGCGCCGACGGCATGCCGCACGGCTGGGTCGACGACCCGCTGGTGTTCGTCGCGATCGCCGCGAGGACGGCATCGTCAGCATCGTCTGCCACCGCTCGCGAGATGGGTCAGGGCGTGCGCACCGGCATGCCGATGATCGTCGCCGACGAGCTCGAGGCCGACTGGGCGCGCGTGCGCGTCGTGCAGGCGCCCGGCGACGAGGCGCGCTACGGCAACCAGGACACCGACGGCTCGCGCAGCACGCGCCACTTCTTCGAGCCGATGCGCCGCTGCGGCGCGGCGGCGCGCCAGATGCTGGAAGCGGCCGCGGCCGCGCAGCTGGAAGGTGCCGGTCGGCGAGGTGGAGGCGAAGAATCACGAGGTCGTGCATCGCCCGACCGGCCGCAAGCTCGGCTACGGCGCGCTCGCCAAGGCGGCCGCCAAGCATGCCGGTGCCGGCGCGCGAGGCGATCCGCCTCAAGGACCCGGCGCAGTTCCGCTACATCGGCAAGGGCGAGCTCAAGATCGTCGACGGTCCGGACATCGTGACCGGCAAGGCGCTGTACGGGATCGACACCCGGCTGCCGGGCATGCTCTACGCGGTGGTGGCGCGTCCGCCGGTCTACGGCGGCAAGGTCAAGAGCTTCGACGCCGCCGACGCGCTCAAGGTGCCCGGGGTCGTCAAGGTCGTGCCGATCGACCCGAGCGCCGCGCCGCCGCACTTCAACCCGCTCGGCGGCGTTGCCGTCGTCGCGCAGAACACCTGGGCGGCGATTCAGGGCCGCAACGCGCTGAAGATCGCGTGGGACGACGGGCCGAACGCGAGCTACGACTCGGCGGCGTACAAGGCGGCGCTCGAGGCAGGCCGCGCGCAAGCCGGCCAAGGTCGGTGCGCAACGACGGCGACTTCGCCGCCGCGATCGGCCACGGCCGCGACGCACGGTCGAGGCGGAGTACTACCTGCCGCACCTCGCGCACGCGACGATGGAACCGCCCGCGGCCACGCGCGCGCATCGCGCAGGGCAAGTGCGAGGTCTGGGGCTGCTTCCAGTCGCCCCAGGCCGCGCAGCGACCTGGTCGCCAAGCGGCTCGGCATGCCCGCCGCAGGACGTCACGGTGCACGTCACGCTGCTCGGCGGCGGCTTCGGGCGGAAGTCCAAGCCCGACTTCGGCGTCGAGGCGGCGGTGCTGTCGCAAGGCGATGGACGGGCAAGCCGGTCAAGGTCACCTGGACGCGCGACGACGACCTGCATCACGACTACTTCCACACGGTCTCGGTCGAGCACCTGCGAAGCCGGGCTCGACGCGCAGGGGCAGCCGGTCGCGTGGCTGCACCGCAGCGCCGCGCCGACGATCCTGTCGACCTTCGACGGCGAACGCGAAGCAGCAGGCGCACGTTCGAGCTCGGCATGGGGGTGATCAACGTGCCCTTTGCGATCCCCAACGTCCGGATCGAGACCCCCGAGGCGGTCGCGCACACGCGCATCGGCTGGTTCCGCTCGGTATCGAACATCCCGCACGCGTTCGCGGTGCAGTCGTTCGTCGCCGAGACTCGCCGCCGCCGCGGGGCGCGACCCGAAGGACTACCTGCTCGAGGTCATCGGGCCGCCGCGCGTGCTCAATCCACACGCAGATCGGCGACAGCTGGAACCACGGCGAATCGCCCGAGCACTACCCGATCGACACCGGTCGCCTGCGGCGCGTGGTCGAGACGGCGGCGCGCGAAGCGGGCTGGGGCAGGTCGCTGCCGAAGGGCCGCGGCCTCGGCATCGCCGCGCACTACAGTTTCGTGAGCTACGTCGCCGCCGTCGTGGAGGTGGCGGTCGACGACAAGGGCGTGCTGACGATCCCGCGCGTCGACATCGCCGTGGACTGCGGCGCGACCGTCAACCCGGAGCGCGTGCGCGCGCAGATGGAGGGCGCCTGCGTCATGGGCGTGGGCATCGCCACGCAGAGCGAGATCACCTTCAAGGGCGGTCGCGTGCAGCAAGACAACTTCAACACCTACGAGGTCACGCGCCTGCCGGAGGCGCCGCGCGAGATCCGCGTGCACATCGTGCCGGGCGACTTCGGCAAGCCGCTGGGCGGCGTGGGCGAGCCCGGCGTGCCGCCGGTCCCGCCTGCGCTGTGCAACGCGATCTTCGCCGCGACCGGGAAGCGCATCCGGCGGCTGCCGATCCGCGACCAGCTCAAGGCCTGAGCGGCCGATGAGCCCCGCACCCTCGAGGAGCTCAAAGCCGGGGTACGCCGCTACCAGAAGAAGCGGCGCGCGGTCCGGTGACACGCGCGCGTGTCGGACGGTCAGTCGATGCGCTCGCCGCTGGCGCGCGAGGGTTCGCGCATGACGCGCGCCGGCTTCTTCCCGGTAAGCGGCGCGGCGGCTTCCGCGCCGTTCGCATTGCCGAGGCGTGCTGCATCCAGCACCCGAATGCTGCGGAACCCGACCTCGATCAGCCCCGCCTGGCCGAGCTTGCCGAGGATCGCGTTCAGGGTCTGGCGCGAGATGCCGACCATGCGCGCGAGATCGGCCTGCGAGACGGTGAGGGAGACCGCCCCTGAGTGGGGCCGTTCCTTCATCCGCATCTGCGCGAGCAGGGCGAGGCGCCCCCTGAGGCGCGCTTCCGGAGAAAGCTCGCGGATCTCGCTGAGCATGCGCACCAGGACCGCGTAGCGGTCCAGGGCGAGCCGGGCGAACGCCTCGTAGTACCGCGGCTCGTCCGCGACGATGCGATCGAGCTGGACCTTCGGCAGCAGGAGCACCCTCGCCCGCGTGTGCGCGAGAAACGTTCCGATCGTCGTATTGCCGGTCAGCGCCGCGTACTCGGCGAACCAGAAGCCCGGCTCGCACACGTGAATCAGCGCTTCCTCGCCGTCGCCGACCTCGCGGACGCAGTGAACCATCCCGTCGAGCACGGCGTAGAGGCCCTTCGGCACGCTCGCCTCCAGGCTGATGACCTGGCCCTTGGCGTACTTCCGCACCACGGATCGGGACAGGATGAGCGCCTGCAGCGCCGCGGGGAGGCCGCCGTACCACTCGCCCGAGCTCAGAAACCGATGGATCTGCTGTTGTTCGTCGGCGTTCACGTCCACGGCGGCCCATTTGTCGTGCAGGCGACGATTATGCCCGACGGACCCTTTCCAGCGACCCGGGCACCGCGGCACCGGGCAGAACGTGTCGCGCAGCGGACAGGTGGGCGATCGGGTCGCCCCTACTATCCACCCGCCGCGCTCGCTCGCGGCGAGCAACGCCCCACATCTGCGGAGGCAGGGAAATGACCATCGTTCTTCGTCTATTGCTGCTGCTTGGCCTGGTGACAGCGACGTCCGCGTTCGCGCAACAGGCTGGAAAGCCCAACATCCTCGTCATCTGGGGCGACGACATCGGCCAGTTCAACGTCAGCGCCTACAACAACGGCATGATGGGCTACCGGACGCCGAACATCGACAGCATCGCGAAGGAAGGCGCGCTCTTCACCGACTGGTACGGCCAGCAGAGCTGCACCGCCGGCCGCGCGGCGTTCGTCACCGGCCAGTCGCCGATCCGCACCGGCCTCACCAAGGTCGGCCTGCCGGGCGCGCCCGAGGGCATGAAGAAGGAAGACCCGACGATCGCCACGCTGCTGCGCGCGCAGGGCTACATGACCGGCCAGTTCGGCAAGAACCACCTCGGCGACCGCGACGACATGCTGCCGACGGCGCACGGCTTCGACGAGTTCTTCGGCAACCTCTATCACCTGAACGCCGAGGAGGAGCCGGAGAACCCCGACTACCCGAAGAGCCCGGAGTTCAAGAAGAAGTTCGGCCCGCGCGGCGTGATCCACAGCTTCGCCGACGGCCGCATCACCGACACCGGGCCGCTGACGCGCAAGCGCATGGAGACGATCGACGAGGAAGTCACCGCCAAGGCGCTCGACTTCATGACGCGCGCCAAGCAGGCCAACAAGCCGTTCTTCCTCTGGTGGAACTCCACCCGGATGCACATCTTCACGCATCTCAAGAAGGAGTCGGAGGGCAAGACCGGACTGGGCATCTACGCCGACGGCATGGTCGAGCACGACGGCCACGTCGGGCAGGTGCTCGCCAAGCTCAAGGAGCTGGGCCTCGACCAGAACACGATCGTCATGTACTCGACGCGACAACGGCGCCGAGACGTTCACCTGGCCGGACGGCGGCACGACGATGTTCCGCGGCGAGAAGAACACGCAGTGGGAAGGCGGCTACCGCGTGCCGACGATGATCAAGTGGCCCGGCGTCATCAAGCCCGGCACGGTCATCAACGACATCGGCGCGCACGAGGACATGCTGACCACGCTCGTCGCCGCGGCCGGCGACAAGACCGCGAAGGAAGACCTGAAGAAGGGCCGCAGCATCGGCGGCACGACCTACAAGGTCCACCTCGACGGCTACGACCTCGGGCCCGCGCTCAGGGGCGAGGCCAGCCTGGCCGCGTCGCGAGTTCATCTACTGGACCGACGACGGCAGCGTCGCGGCGCTGCGCTACGACAACTGGAAGATCACGTTCCTCAAGCAGGAGGCCGAGGGCCTGAAGGTCTGGCAGCAGCCGTTCACGCGCGCTGCGCGCGCCCACGATCGCCAACCTGCGGATGGATCCGTTCGAGCGCGCCGAGCACGAGAACGCGATGGGCTACCAGCGCTGGTACCTGGAGCGCATGTTCCTCATCGCGCCGGCCGGCGCGTACGTCGGCCAGTGGCTGCAGAGCTTCAAGGAGTTTCCGCCGCGCCAGAAGCCCGGCAGCTTCAACCTCGACCGGGTGATGGAAGCGGTGATGAGCAGTTCGAAGCAGTGAGCGGACGACGCTGACGAAGGCGTCGGGGACTGACGCAGCCGCGTGATGCCCGTGCCGGCGTCTGTGTGCTTCGCGCTCGCCGCGCTGATCGTGGCGGGCGCGGCGGCGCGCAGACCCGACCCGCTGCCGTCCTGGAACGAGGGCGGCGCGAAGGCGCGCATCGTCGGCTTCGTGCAGGCGGTGACCGACAAGGCGAGCAAGGACTTCGTCGCCGCCCGCGGACCGCATCGCGGTGTTCGACAACGACGGCACGCTGTGGTCCGAGCAGCCCGCGTACTTCCAGCTGCTCTTCGCGATCGACCGCGTGAAGGCCCTCGCGCCGAAGCACCCGGAGTGGAAGACGAAGCAGCCGTTCAAGGCGGTCCTCGAGGGCGACATGAAGGCGCTCGCCGCCTCGGGCGAGAAGGGGCTCGCCGAGCTCGTGATGGCGACGCACGCCGGCAACACCGCCGACGAGTTCGCGCAGATCGTGCGGGACTGGCTCGGCGACGGCGCAGGCACCCGACGCTCAAGCGCCCGTACACCGACCTCGTGTACCAGCCGATGCTCGAGCTGCTCGCCTATCTGCGCGCGAACGGCTTCCAGACCTGGATCGTCTCCGGCGGCGGCATCGAGTTCGTGCGCGTCTTCTCCGAAGCGCGCTACGGCGTTCCGCCGCAGCAGGTCGTCGGCTCGAGCGTGAAGACGAAGTACGAGGTGCGCAACGGCAAGCCCGCCATCGTCCGCCTGCCGCAGATCGACTTCATCGACGACAAGGCGGGCAAGCCGGTCGGCATCCACAAGTTCATCGGCAAGCGTCCGATCGCCGCGTTCGGCAACTCGGACGGCGATTTCGAGATGCTCGAGTGGGTCGACCTCCGCCCCGGGCGCGCGGCTCGGGCTCGTCGTTCATCACGACGACGCCAGCCGCGAGTTCGCTTACGACCGCAAGTCGCACGTCGGCCGGCTCGATCGCGGGCTCGATGAAGGCCCGCAGCGAGGCTGGACGATCGTGAGCATGAAGGACGACTGGCGGACGATCTACCCGGCAGGGAAGCCGTAAGGGCGGCGCGCCGCCGCGCCGCTAACCGCCGCGCGCGCCGAGCGGCTCGACCGCGACGACCCGCGGCGCGGGGATGCGGAGCGAGCTCAACACGACTACGCCCGCGATCAGGAAAGCGAGGAGCGAGACCAGCGCCGCGGTCTCGCTTCCCGATGCGGCTGCGACCGCGCCGAAGACGAGCGGCCCGAGCGCGGCCGACAGCCGGCCGGCGACCGCGTTGAACCCGAAGAGCTCGGCCGCTTTCTCGGGCTGGACCAGCAGCGCGAGCAGCGAGCGGCACACCGCCTGGAGGGAGCCGTACACCAGCCCGAGCAGGACGATGACCACGACCGGGGCGTAGGTCCCGGTGCCGAAGGCGAGCACGAGGATCGCGGCGCCCAGGATTGCGACCTGGACGCAGATCACCGGGCGCGGACCCCAGCGGTCGGCGGCATGCCCGAACACGAGCGTCGCGGGCGCCGCGAGCACGTGATAGAGCAGCGCGAGCACGAGCAGCGCCTGAACGTCGAGCCCGAACCGCGCGCGCAGGAGGATCGCGATGAAGAAGAGGATCGTCACCAGCGCGTCGTTGAGCAGGTAGTAGGCGATCATGAAGCGGAACACTTCGCGCCGGCGGCGCCAGTGCCGCAACGTGTTCAGCACCGAGGCGTAGGCATCGCCGCGGGCGAAGGCGCGCGCGGCGGCCGGCGGCGCGCCGAGGCGGCGCAGGCCCAGGAGCCCCGGCACGGCGATGCCGGCGAAGAGGAGTCCCGCGAGGAGGAACGCGTCCGACAGCCGCGCCGCCTGCGCTTCGGCCGGCAGCCCGCGGAACAGGAGGAGCGACGCGGCGAGGGCGAGTATGCCGCCCCCTAGACCGACGCTCCATCCCAGGCCCGACACGCGTCCGACGTGCTCGGGCGCGGCGACCCGGACGAGGAGCGAGTCGTAGACCGAGACCGCGAGCGTGTAGCCGAGCTGCGCCGCGACGAACAACGCCGCAGCCCAGAGTACTTTGCCGGGCGCGGTGGTCGGCATTGCGACGGTCGCGACCACGCACAGCGCGGTCGTGGCGGCGAGCAGCCCGAGCCAGCGTCCGCGCCGGTCCGCCCAGGCGCCGGCGAACGGGGCGAGCAGGCCCGGAAGCGCGAGCCCTAGCGCCGCGATCAGGCCCCATTGCGCCTGCGCGCCGGGCCGATCGCCCGCAATCACGCTGACGAAGTAGAGTCCGAAGAACGGGGGCACCACCGCGGCGAACGCGGAGCTCGCGACGTCGTAGAGCGCCCACGCGAGGACCGGCCGCGTGAGCCAGCGTCCGGTGCGGTTGGTCATTCGATCCGGCTGGTGCTCACGCCAGACCGCGGAGTCGCGGCGCGCGGTCGTGTGCTCCCGCCGCGTCCGCGTGGCGACTTCTGCCCGCTGTGTCGTCGCCACGGGGTTTGTCCCGCAGGCGGGTCTCGTCGAGCACGCGGATGCGCCGGAAACCGACCTCGATCAGGCCATCCAACTGCAACCGGGCGAGCGATCCGTTGAGCGTCTGCCGGGACACGCCGACCATCGTCGCGAGATCCGCTTGCGACACGTTCACGCTGACGGGCCCGCCCGTCGGCGGTCGCGTCGCCGCAGCGCGGCCAGGTCCGCAAGCCGCATGCGGAGCAAGTCTTCGGGCGGGAGGCCGTGTCCTTCCGCGACGTACCGGAAGAGGACCGCATAGTGCTCGAGCGCGAGATTGGCGAACGCCCGGAAGTAGCGCGGCTCGTCCTCCACGATGCGCTCGAACCTGGGCACGGTGAGGACCAGCACGCGGACGCGCGAGTCGGCGACGACGCTCCCGATGCTCGGCGCGCCATGGAACACACTGTAGTAGGCGAACCAGCAGCCCGCTTCGCCGACGTGGAGCAGGACCTCGTCGCCGTTGCCGACGTCCCGGATCGCGCGCACGCGCCCTTCGAGCACCACGAACAGGCCCTTCGGCGGCTCCCCCTCGCGCACGATGACCTGGCCCTTGCGGTAGGTGCGAACGACCGACTCCTGCAAGATGAGCTTCTGCAGCGCCGGCGGCAGCCCGCCGAACCAGGCGCCCTCTTTGAGCAGCCCGAGAACTGAAGTGTGAACGTCGACGGTCAAGGGTCGCCCCGGTTGATTTGTCGCGGATTGGACAACTTCCCGCGAGGTTAACGGCAAACTGCCGCGGCGAATAGCGCGCTCGCACCTGCTCATGAGGAGAGATACATGACGTTTCGACTTTCGACCCCCTTGCTCGCGCTGGTTGCGGCCGGCCTGATCGCGGGCTGCGACAAGCCACAGCCGCCGCCGGCCGCGAAGGCGCCGCCGCCGCAGGCGCCGGTCGACGCCGCCGAAACGATCTACGTGGGCGGCGACATCGTCACCATCAACGACAAGCAGCCGACCGCCGAGGCGCTGGCGGTCAAGGACGGGAAGATCCACGCGGTCGGCGCGCGCGCCGACATCGAGAAGGCCCACAAGGGCGCGAGCACGCAAGTCGTCGACCTCGGGGGCAAGACCCTGATGCCGAGCTTCATCGACGCCCACAGCCACTACATCAACGCGCTCTCGGTGGCGAGCCAGGCCAAGCTGTACGCCCCGCCGGCCGGTCCGGGCAAGGACGTCGAGAGCATCGTCGCCGAGCTGAAGAAGTTCGCCGCGGACCGCAAGATCCAGAAGGGCGAGATGATCATGGCCTACGGGTACGACGACACCGTCATGCCCAACGGCCGTCTCCTCAACCGCGACGACCTGGACAAGGCCTTCCCGGACAACCCGGTGCGCGTCGACCACGTGTCGATGCATGGAGCCGTGCTGAACAGCATGGCCCTGAAGCAGTACGGCATCGATGCGAAGACCAAGACGCCCGCGGGGGGGATCATCGTCCGCAAGCCCGGCACCAGCGAGCCGTACGGACTGATCATGGAGACCGCGTTCCTGCCCGTGTTCGAGAAGACGTCGCCGCTCACGCCGGAGCAGGAAGATCGAGGGGACGAAGGCGGCGCACCGGATGTACGCCGAGGCCGGCATCACGACGGCCCAGGAAGGCGCCACGCACCTGCCACAGCTCCAGACGATCAAGCGCGCTGCAGACGCCGGCGCCCACAGCATCGACGTGGTTGCCTTCCCGTTCGTCACCGACCTGGAGAAGGTGCTTGCGGCGTTCCCCGTCGCCGACTGGGGCAAGTACAACAAGCGCCTCAAGATCGGCGGGGTGAAGATCACGATCGACGGCTCGCCGCAGGGACGGACCGCGGCGTTCACGACGCCGTACCTGACCGGGGGGCCGGGCGGCGAGAAGAACTGGAAGGGGGAGCTGTTCGCCCCGCAAGCAGTCATCAACCAGGGGCTCAAGAAGGTCTATGGTCTCGGCGTTCCCGTGACTTTCCACGTCAACGGCGATGCGGCGGTCGATTCCCTGATCAAGGCGCACGAGTTCGCGGCCGCGGACGACCTGACCAGGGACCGCAACGTGACGGCGATCCACGCGCAGTTCACCCGCAAGGACCAGATCCCGCTCTACGTGAAGTACAAGATCCGTCCCTCCTTCTACACGCTGCACACCTACTACTTCGCCGAAGCGCACCTCAGGAACCGCGGCAAGGCGCAGGCGATGTACATCAGCCCGATGCGCGACGCGATCGACGCCGGCCTGCGTCCGACCAACCACACCGACGCGGTGGTCGCGCCCCTCGACCAGATGTTCATGCTCTGGTCGGCGGTGAACCGGATCTCGCGCGCCGGCGCCGAGATCGGCCCCGACCAGCGCGTCACGCCGCTCGAGGGCCTGAAGGCGATGACGATCTGGGCCGCGGAGCAGTACGGCGAGCAGGCGACCAAGGGCTCGCTCGAGCCCGGCAAGCTCGCCGACCTCGTGATCCTCGACAAGAATCCGCTCAAGGTCGAGCCGATGGCGATCAAGGACATCAAGGTCGTCGAGACGATCAAGGAAGGCAAGACGATCTACACGGCGAAGTGAGCGGTCGAATCGTCCGCACGACGCCTCGCTAAAGCTTGCCAAGCAGCTTGCCGACTCGTCCTACGGCAGGGATGCGAAGACGGGCGACACGAACGGCGCCATCCCGGCGCGCAGGTCGTCGGGGATCGGCAGCGCGCGGTAGGTCTCGAGCGACATCATCGAGCGCACGTTGCGCGCGCGCAGCCGCTCCTCGCCGCCGATGCGGCCGCACAGCGTCAGATCGAGCGAGGCGCGGCCGATTCTCGCCACCGAGAGCTCCAGCACCAGCCGCTCGCCGATGCGGCAGGGCTTCAGGAACTCGCACTGCGTGTGCACGATCGGAAAGCCGAAACGCCGATCCATGTGCATCGTGTCGAACGGCAGCGCCAGCGCGCGCGCGAACCAGTCCTCGACCGCGGCGTTGATCATGTCGAAGTAGCGCGGGAAGTGCACGATGCCGCCCGGGTCGCAGTGCGAGAAGCGGATCAGGTACTCGGTCGGGAAGTTGCGCGCGTTGCCGCAGTCGGGGTTCGGCAGTCGTCCGAGGCCGCCGCCGCCGGCCACATAAGGCGCGATCTTGGCGCGCAGTGCTTCCGGGATCGGCGCGGCGCGCAGCCGCTCGAGCGAGACGAGCGCGATCAGGTGACGAAACTTCAGGCGCTCCTCGCCCGCGACCTTGCCCGCGACGAGGAACTCGACCGCGCTGCGGCCCAGGCGCGCCACCGCGATCTCGAGGTCGAGAACGTCCCCGACGCGGCTCGGCTTGAAGAAATCGCACTGCGTGTTGACGGTGGGAAAGCCCATGCCTTCCTGGCGCAGGCGCGTCTCCAGGTTCGGCTCGATCCTCGAGTCGAACCAGTCCTCGATGGCCTCGTAGACCATCTCGAAGTAGTGCGGGAAGTAGACGATGCCGCCCGGGTCGCAGTGCGAGAAGCGGATCGCCTGGCGGTGAGCGAAGGGGGCTGGGGACGGGACGGGGTCGTTCATGCCCGCATTTTGCGCGCGCCGCCGCGGACGCGCCGCACCTCGCGGGCGGGCGGAGTGGCGATCCTTTCATCTGGATCAATTCCGGGCGCGCGCCGCGCAAATACTGTTCGCCGAGCGGCGCCGCGAAGCGGAGTCGGTCCGGCGCGCGCAGCGACGAAAGGAGACCTGCCATGAAGGTGAACAAGATCGACCACATCTGCGTCGCGGTGCGCAACCTGGAGCAGGCGCGCAAGGTCTGGGAGCCGGTGCTCGGCAAGAGCGCGCCCGACGACGCCTACGTCGACGAGCCCGAGAAGATCCGGGTTGCCCGGTACTGGCTGGGCGAGGTCGGGTTCGAGCTGATGGAGTCCACCACGCCCGACGGCGAGGTCGCCAAGTTCATCGAGAAGCGCGGCGAAGGCGTCATGCTGATCAGTTTCAACGTCGACAACACGCGCCAATCGATGGACGAGCTGAAGGGCAGGGGTTACCCGTTCATCGGCGGCGCCCGGCCGTTTCGCGACTGCGAGTTCGCATTCCTTCCGCCCAAGACGATGAATGGCGTCCTGCTCGAGCTGATCGACTACAAGTGGCGCGAGCTCGGCGGCGGCGAGTCCTGATCCACGCGCCGCGGGCGTCGCCGCGCCGCATCGAGCGGTTCTGCCCGCTGGCGCGGGTCCGATCCAGCGTGGCGCGCCGGTGCACTCCACCGCCGGCATCGGCCAGGCGTCAGCGCGCGATGCGGCCGAGGAACGCGCCCGGATCCCACAGGCTCGCCAGCTGCAGCCCGACAAAACCCGCCGCGATGGCCGACCGCGGCGATGAGCAGCACGCGCCGGCCGATGGCGCCGCCGCCCGTGATCCAGGCCAGCACGCCCTTCGCGACCGAGTTCGCCGCGACCGTGACCAGGATCGCCTGCGCCGCGGTCTCGGCCCCGAGCGCCGTGCGCGCGAGCCGGGTCATCGACAGCGTGAACGCATCGACGTCGGCGATGCCCGAGGCCGCCGCGAGGGCGTACGCGCCGCCCGCGCCGATAGAAGCGGGTCAGCCCCTCCGCGAGCAGCATCACGACGGCGAGGAGGGCGCCGAACTTCAGGACGGTCGCGATATCGAACGGGTTCGTCAGCTCGAGCGAGCTGCCCCCTCCCGCGCTCGCCGCCCGCGACCGGTGCGCGTGCAGCAAGCTGACGCCGGTGGCCGCGAGCGAGGCGAGCGCGGCGCAGACGAGCCCGGGAACCAGCCACCGCAGGAGCTCGGCGTTGAAGACGGCGACGACGACGAGCACGCGCGCCATCATCGTCGCGCCGGCGAGCGCGATGGCCCCCGCGAAGAAGGCGGTGCGCTCCGGGTGCTGCTTCGCGAGCCGCGCCATGTCCAGCGTCACGGCGGTGGACGACACGAGGCTGCCCGCGACCGCCGAAAGCAGCAGGCCGCGGCGCTCGCCCGCGACCTTGACCGCGACATAACCCCCGAAGGACACCACCGCGATCGCGATCGTCATCACCCAGACATCGTGGGGATTCAGCGCGTCCCAGGGACCCATGGCCTGGTTCGGGAGGATCGGCAGCAGGATGATGGTCATCGCGAGGAGCGCGAGACCGGCCCGGAGCTCGGGCCAGGTGAGGCGCTTCACCCACTCGTGCAGCGCAGGCTTGAGGGCGAGGAGCCCCGCCGTCGCCACGCCCGCCGCCGCCGCGACCACCATGTCGCCGAGGACCGCGAGGGCGCCGAGCGCGAACACGAGCATCGCGGCCACGACGGTCGTCGCGCCGTAGCTCTGCTCGCGAACCAGCTCGCGATGGCGGAAGGCCGCGACGACCGCCGAGAAGACCAGGAAGGCGACGGCGAGCGCGACCAGGCCTCCTTCGCCCGTGGCCAGCGCGCCCCAGACGCCGCCGAGCAGCCCGGCCAGCGCGAACGTCCTGAGACCCGCGGCGCGCTCGCCTTCGCGCTCGTCGCGCTCCGCCCACCCGCGCTCGATGCCGACGAGCAGGCCGATCGCCAGGGCGGCTGCCAGTCGCTCGAAGAGTTCCATTCCATCCATGGGCGTGCTCGCTCAGTCGCTCCGATCGGGCGCGCCGAGGGCGGCCATCAGCCGGGCGATCGCGCCGTCGAGGTCGGCACCGTGGGTGAGCACCTCGTCGAGCGCGAACGTGATCGGCATCTCCACGCCGAGTCGTCGGGCGAGCGACGCGACGGCCTCGACGGAGAAGGCGCCCTCGGTCACTTCCTTGCGCGCGGCGAGGACGTCGGCGAGCCGCTTGCCCTCGCCGAGCGCGACGCCGAGCGAGGTGTTGCGCGACTGCAGGCTGTTCGCGGTGAGCATCAGGTCGCCGATGCCGGACACGCCCATGAAGGTCTCGGCCTGCGCGCCCTTGGCGAGCCCGAGCCGCAGCGTCTCGTGCGAGCCCGCGCGTGATCAGCGTGGCGCGCGCATTCTCGCCGAGCTTGCGGCCCGCGGCGATGCCGCTCGCGATGCCGATCACGTTCTTCATCACGCCGCCGATCGCGTGCCCCGATGACGTCGTCGGACGGATGCACGCAGAACCGGGGGTTCGCGATCCCGCGCGCGAGCGCCGCACGGACCCGGGCGTCGGCGCAGGCGAGCGTCACGCCGCACGGCAGGTCGGCGGCGATCTCGCGCGCGAACGACGGCCCCGAGAGGACCGCGATCCCGGCGCCGGGCAGCGTCTCGGCGAGCACCTCGGGCATCAGCGCGCAGCTGCCGCGCTCGATCCCCTTCGAGCAGGTCACCACCGGGGTCCCGGCGGGGATGAACGGCTGCATGGCCGCCGCCACGCCGCGGAGGTGCTGCGCGGGCACCGCGATCACGAGGAACGCCTTCTCCCGAGTCGCGGCCGCGAGGTCGTTCGTGGCCAGGATGCCGGGCACGAGGCGCACGCCGCTCAGGAACAGCGGGTTGATGCCGTCCCCGTTGATCCATGCGACGACCTCGGGCTCGCGCGCCCAGACGAGCGGCTCGTGGCCCGATCTCGCGAGCACGCAGGCCATCGCGGTGCCGAACGCCCCGCCGCCGATGACGCCCACCTTTGCCATATTTGGATGTTGGGACGGCTGTCCGGTACCCAGTTGATCAACATCAAGCCGCCGGTCGCGCGGCCCCCTAGATTCGGAGCGTGGATGCCCGTTCCGTTGAGAGGAGGAATGCCATGGTTCGACGCCTGAAGATCGCCGCAGCGGCCCTGGCGGGGCTGTTGATCGCGTCCGGCCCTGCCGCAGCGCAGCAGATCGAGAACGAGCTGGTCCTCATCACGCCGGTCGCGAAGACCCTGACCGATCCCGCGCTCGCGGAGTTCGTCGAAGTACGCGAAGGAGACGCTGGAACATCACGGTCAAGGCGAGCGCGCTCGCGGCCGGCACGCCGGTCGCCTACGGCCGCATCGTCGAGTGGAAGGGCCGGCCCGAGGCCGACATCTTCTGGGGCGGCGAGAGCGCGCTCTTCGACAAGCTCGCCGAGCAGAAGCTGCTGGCGAAGCTCGACCTGCCGAAGGCGGTCGTGGACTCGATCCCGGCGAGCATCGGCAAGCCCAAGCCGATCCCGCTCAAGGATCCCGAACGGCTTCTGGATCGGCACGGTGCTCGAGCCCTACGGCCTCGTCTATCACCCGACGGCTGCTACCAGCGCCTCGGGCGTGCCGCCGCCGAAGGACTGGGACGACCTGCTGCATCCGAAGCTCAAGGGCAACGTCGCGCAGTGCGCGCCGACCCGCTCGTCGAGCAGCCACGCGACCTACGAGGTGATCCTGCAGCGCGACGGCGACGACAAGGGCTGGGAGTGGCTGCAGCGGCTCGGCGGCAACACGGGCATCTTCACCGCGCGCAGCCGCGACGTGCCGTCGGTCGTCGCGAAGGGCGAGTTCGCGGCCGGCTTCGCGGTGCCGAGCTACATGGCCTTCGAGGACCGGCTGGCCGGCTTCGACATCAAGTTCGTCGCGCCGAAGACCGCGTGGATCACGCCCGAGCCGATCGCGATCCTGGCGGGCGCGAAGCACCCGAAGGCGGCGCGCGCCTTCATCGAGTATCGTGCTCTCCGAGCGCGGCCAGCGCGTGGCGATGGAGCGGGGCGTGTTCCCGATCACGCCGAAGTACCGCGTGCAGGGGGCGCCCGGCTCGACGGCCGAGATGGCGGTCGAGTTCACCGGCGGCCTGCGCTCCTACTTCGACGTCGAGGTGACCAACATCTACGACGACGACATCGCGCAGAAGCGCTACGAGGCGGTGAACGAGCAGTTCCGCAAGGACATCGAGTCGGTCGCCGAGCGAGCTGAAGAAGCGGAACTGAGCCCCCGGCGGGCCTTCCCGGAGCGCGGCCATGCGCATCGCCGTTCAGGACCTCACCAAGCGCTTCGGGCCCCTCGAGGTGGTCAGCCGGGCCGGCTTCTCGATCGAGGAGGGCGAGCTCTTCACCCTCCTCGGTCCGTCCGGCTGCGGCAAGACCACGCTGCTGCGGCTGATCGCCGGCTTCTACGCGCCCGACGAGGGCGAGATCCGCTTCGACGACCGCAAGCGTCAACGAGGTGCCGCCGCACGAGCGCGGCATCGGCATGGTGTTCCAGAACTACGCGCTGTGGCCGCACATGACGGTGTGCCAGAACGTCGCCTACGGCCTCAAGCTGCGCAAGATCGCGCGCGCGCCGAGATCGCGGACCGCGTCAAGGGCGTGCTCGAGCAAGGTGCAAGCTCGCGGGCCTCGGCGACCGCTATCCCGGGCAGCTCTCGGGCGGGCAGCAGCAGCGCGTGGCGCTCGCGCGCGCGCTGGTGCTCAACCCCAAGATCCTGCTGCTCGACGAGCCGCTCTCCAATCTCGACGCCAAGATCCGGATCCAGGTGCGGGCGGAGATCCGCAAGCTGCAGAAGGAGCTCGGCATCACCACGGTCTACGTCACGCACGACCAGGAGGAGGCGCTCACGCTTTCCGACCGGATCGCGGTGTTCAACCAGGGCAAGCGTGCTTCCAGGTCGGCGCGCCGCGCGAGCTCTACGAGCGGCCGGCCAACCGCTTCGTCGCCGACTTCATCGGCATCAACAACCTGATCGACGGCACGGTGCGCGCGGTCGACGCCGCGGGCGGCCGGCTGACCGTGGCGACGCGCGCTCGGCGAGCTCGCGGCGCGTTGCCGAACGCGGAGCTGCGCGTCGGCGACAAGTGCGTGCGTCTGCGTCCGGCCCGAGAACGTCGCCTTCGGCGGCGGTCGCCGGCGAGCGCAACCGCGTGCAAGGGGCGCGATCGCCTTCGCCGCCTACCTCGGCAACACGCTGCGCTACGACGTCGACCTCGGGCAGGGCGTCACGTTCAAGGCCGACATCCGCGACCCGTGGCACCACGAGCAGCTGCCCGACCGGCAGCCCGGTGGCGCTGAGCTTCCCGTCGCCAGCACGCTGGCGATCGCGGCCGGACGACGATGATGCGAGCTGCCGCGCTCCTCGCTCGCCGCGCTCGGGTTCAGCGCTGATCTGGGCGTTCCTGATCGTCTTCGTCTTCTATCCGCTGACGCGGATCTTCTACGACGCGTTCACCAACGAGGCGGGCCAGTTCACGCTGGCGAACTTCCTCGAGTTCTTCACCGACTCGTTCTACCTGCGCTCGCTGTGGAAGTCGCTCGCTGCTCGGCGTGGCGGCGGTGATCACCACCTCGGTCGTCGGCATCGCGGTCGCGTTCCTGCTGATCCGCTACGAGTTCCCGTACCGGAACGTCTTCTCGTACCTGACGATGCTGCCGATGATCCTGCCGCCGCTCGTCGGCGTGCTCGGCTTCGTCTTCATCCTCGGCCGCGCCGGCACGGTGAACGTGCTGCTCCTGGACTGGTTCGGGCTCGAGCACCCGATCAACTTCATGTACGGCGTGCACGGCGTGCTGCTCGTCGAGACGGTGCACCTCTTCCCGCTGATGACGCTGAGCATCCTCGACGCGCTCGCCAAGGTCGACCCTTCGCTGGAGGAGGCCGCGCAGGGCATGGGCGCGAACGGCTGGCGCCGGTTCCGGGACGTCACGCTGCCGCTCACCACGCCGGGCTACATCTCCGGCGCGCTGCTCGTCTTCATCTGGACCTTCGCCGACTTCGTCACGCCGCTGGTGGTCGGCGTGCAGGACCTGCTCGCCCCGCAGGCGTACCTGAACATCGTGCAGTTCGTCGACCGGCGGATCTTCCGCATGGGCATCGTGATCTCGGCGCTGCTCGTGCTGCTCGCGATCTTCTTCGTGCTCGCCGCGCGCCAGTACGTGGCGATCAAGGACTACAGCTCGCTCTCCTACTCGAAGGTCGAGCGGCGCCGGCTCGGTCCGGTCAAGCGCTGGCTCGCGGTCGGCTTCCTCTCGCTCCTGCTGTTCATCTCGTTCGTCCCGCAGGTCGGCGTGCTGCTCGCCGCCGTCGGGCGCGGCTGGTCGCTCACGCCGTTCCCGGTCCACTACACGCTCGAGTTCTTCGAGCAGGTGAGCATGCGAGACGCCGAAGTTCATCATGAACTCGCTCATGTTCTGCGGGATCGCCGTGTTCATGTGCGTCGTCATCGGCGTGCCGATGGCCTGGATCATGGGGCGGACGCGCGCGCCCGGCCGCGGCGCGATGGACGCGCTCACCACGCTGATGCTCGCCATTCCGGGGACCGCCGTCGGCATCGCCTACGTGCGCGCCTTCAACTTCCCGCTGCCGGTCATCGATGTCCCGCTCACCGGCATGTGGATCATCCTGCCGCTCGTGCTGGCGGTGCGCCGGCTGCCCTACACGGTGCGCGGCAGCTACTCGTCGCTGCTGCTCGTGCACAAGTCGATGGAGGAGGCGGCCGAGAACGTCGGCGCCACGAAGCTGCGCACGTTCTGGGACATCACGGTGCCGCTGGTGTGGAAGGGGATCTTCGTCGGCGCGCTGTTCTCGTTCATCACGTCGATCCAGGAAGCCTCGGCGACGATCTTCCTCACGCTCGGCGGCTACGAGATGATGCCGTTCGGGATCTTCAGCTTCTACATCGCCGGGCTCGCAGAGCCAGGCCGCCGCGCTCGGCGTGATCCTGATCGTGCTGTGCGCCCTGAGCCTGTTCGTGGTCAACCGCATCGCCGGCACGCGCGTCGGCGGGCTGTTCGGCTGAGAAGTCCCTTCCGCGGTCGGAGCGAGCGTGCCATGTACAAGCGGATCCTGGTGGCGGTAGACGGCAGCGAGACCGCGGAGCGGGCCCTGCGCGAGGGCGTTGCGCTCGCCGCGGCGCATCGCGCCCGGCTGCGGCTGGTGCACGTCGTCGACGAGCTGACCGCGGCAGGCGACACGCCCGCCACGCCGGTGGAATTCTGGAAGGCGGTCCGCAAGGCGGGCTCGCTCATCCTCGAGGGCGCCCGGGCGCGCGCAGCGAAGGCCGGGATCGAGGCGGAGACGAAGCTCGCCGAGAACCGCACCTTCGGGGGCGTGGTGAGGCGGGTTCCGAACCTGATCGTCGAGGATGCCCGGCGCTGGAAGGCCGATCTCATCGTGATCGGGACGCACGGTCGCCGCGGACTGAGCAAGCTGCTTCTGGGCAGTGTGGCCGACGGCGTGGTGCGGACCGCCGGCATGTCGGTGCTGCTGATCCGCGGCGGCGAGCGCAAGACGAGGCGGGCCCGATAGACCCGGCCCGCCCCCGGGCGCTATCCGGTGCGCGGACCCCAGGTCCGGACGCGGCCGGTGTCGAGGTGGACGAAATCCGACCCCGGGTAGTAGCCCACACCGCCGTGTCCGAGCGCGATGGCCGCATCGCGCAGCCGCGCGGTGGCGGTGCCGACGAGCCGGACGTCGATCGCACGACCCGTCGTGTGCAGGCTCGCCTGCGCGACCCCCGTGCTCGCCCGGCGCAGCATCGCGTTCGTGCCCGGCGAGCGATAGCCCGAGATGATCTCGAACGCGCCGCCGCCGCACGCCGCACCGAGCGCGCAGAGCGTATCGAGCAGGCGCGGGTCGATCGGGTGCTGGTCGCCGGTGCGGAAATCGCGCAGGAGCCGGTCGACGCTGCCCAGCGCGTCGGGCAGGTAGCCGCCGCGCGCGTAGTAGACGACCCGCAGCCGCTCGCCGGTGTGCGTGTGCTGGAACGCGAGCGCGCGCTCCTGCGTGGCGGCGGCCGGAGGCGAGCCGGCGAGCACCGGGCCGAGCGGCGCGAACGCGAGCGCTTTCAGCACGGTGCGCCGGCGTGCGGCCGTGCGATGGAGTGACTGGAATTCCATGATCCTCGGTCCGGCGAAGCCTGCGAAAGACGGATGGTATCGGGCTTTCCCGCCGCGCTCCAGGCACTTTCCCGTGCTGCGGAGGGCGTCGTTGGGCTCGAGCGCTCGCGACGGCCCTCGCGATCGCGCTGGCGGGTGCGGGCGCGCCGGTGCAGGCGGCCGACGCCGTCGCCGAGGCTCTGCGCACCAGGGTCGAGGCACTGCGCGCGGGACGGGAGGTGCGCATTGCGGGCGAGCCGATCGCCTCGCGCCGGCTGATCCCCGAGTTCTACGAGGCGCGCGGATTCCGTCCGGCGTGGGAACGGCCCGGGCAGGCGGACGCGATGGTCCGCGTTGTGGCCGCGAGCCGCGATCACGGGCTGGATCCCGCGGACTATCACGCGACCGCGCTCGATCGGCTTCTTGGCGCGAGCAGCGCGGCCGCCGCCCCGGACGCCGCGGCGCTCGCCGAGCGCGACCTGGTGCTCACGGATGCGCTCGTCCGGCTCGCCTACCACCTGCGCTTCGGCAAGGCGAATCCGCGCGAGCTCTATCCGGACTGGAACTTCTCGCGTTCGCTGGGCGCGATCGACCCGGTGCGCGCGCTCGAGGCGGCGATCGCGTCGGAATCGCTGGCGGCGACGGTCGAGCAGTTCGCGCCGCAACTCCCGATCTACGGACGGCTGCGCGGCGGGCTGGCGCGGTACCGCGCCATCGAGGCGTCGGGCGGCTGGCCGCGAGTCCCGCCGGGGCCGACGCTCGAGCCCGGGATGCAGGATCCGCGCATCGCGCGGCTGCGCGATCGGCTCGCGGCGAGCGGCGATTACGAGGCGCCGGCGGCGGCCGAGCCGGAGCGCTTCGACGCGGCGCTCGAGGCGGCGGTGCGCCGGTTCCAGGCGCGGCACGCGCTCGACCCGGACGGCGTGGCGGGGCGACGCACGCTTGCGGCGCTCGATGTCGACGTTGCGGCGCGGATCGACCAGATCCGCGTGAATCTGGAGCGCCTGCGCTGGGTCGCGCAGGACCTGGCGGGCGACTACCTGGTCGTCGACATCGCGGGGTTCTCGGCGCGGCTCTTCATCGGCGACCGCGTCGCGTGGTCATCCCGCGCGGTGGTGGGACGCCCATATCGCAAGACTCCCGTGTTCCGCGCGACGATGCAGTACCTCGTGCTCAATCCGACGTGGACCGTGCCCCCCACCATCCTCCGGGAGGACGTGCTGCCGAAGCTCGCCGCGGACCCCGCCTATCTCGCACGCGAGCACATGCAGGTCGTCGACGCGTCCGGACGGCCGCTCGACGCAGCGGGGATCGACTGGAGCCGTTACCGGTCGGCCGGATTCCCGCACCAGATCGTCCAGGCGCCGGGGCCGGACAACCCGTTGGGGCAGGTGAAATTCATGCTGCCCAATCCGCACTCGGTCTACCTGCACGACACGCCCGCACGCCGCCTCTTCGACAAGCCCGAGCGCGCCTTCAGCTCGGGCTGCATTCGCCTCGAGCAGCCGCTGGCGCTGGCCGTGGCGCTGCTCGACGACCCGGAGCGGTGGAGCCCCGCGGCGATTCGCGCGGCGATCGAAACCGGCGAGACGCGTACGGTTCCGGTGAAGCGCCGCATCCCGGTGCTGGTGCTCTACTTCACCGCGGAAGCACCGGAGGACGGTACGCTGCAGTTCCGCACGGACCTCTACGGGCGCGACCCGCGCGTGATTGCGGCGCTGCGCGCCCCGTTCCGGTTCAGCCCGGTCGACGGGCGGGCCGCGGTCGGTCCGCGCGCCGTCCGGTAATCTTTTGAGCGCAGATCGATCGGCGCGTAGGCGCCTCGTGATCGGGGCGCTCGCAGCACTCGCGGAGGGAGGCTGGGGATGGGCGACGCAGGCGCTACGGCAGTGACGCAGGAAGCGGCGGAATCGGCGGGCTGGCATCTCGCGCGCGAGGTTCCGGCGTTTCCGCCCGACTCGACCGCCGGCGCCGCGCGCGCTGCGCTGGCGGGTCGGCGGTTCGACTGCGTCGACCTGATTCTCGTGATCGACCCGGATCGACGGCTCCTGGGCGTGCTGCCGATCAGGCAGGTCCTCGCGCTCGATGCGGGCGCAACGCTGCAGGCCGAGATGCTCCGCGAGTTCCCGGCCGCGCGCGCCGAGAGCGACCAGGAGCACGTCGCTTCGCTCGCGCTCGAGCACGGCCTGACCGCGATACCGGTCGTCGACGCGGCCGACCGTCTCGTAGGCGTGGTGCCCGCGGAGGCGTTGCTCGACATCCTGCGCCGGGAGCACGTCGAGGACTTGCACCGGCTGGCGGGTATCGCGGGCGAGAACGAGCTCGCGCGCGACGCCATCGAAGCGCCTCCGGTCCGGCGGATGCGACACCGCCTGCCGTGGCTGCTGGTGGGGCTCGCCGGCAGCATCGTTGCCACGGCGGTGATGGCGCACTTCGAAGGCGTGCTCGCAGCCAACCTGGCGGTGGCGTTCTTCGTGCCGGGGATCGTCTACCTCGCCGATGCGATCGGCACCCAGACCGAGACCATCGCGGTGCGCGGGCTCTCGCTCAGCCGCGTCCGCATCGGCCATCTGCTCGCGAACGAGATCCGCACCGGCCTACTGATCGGCGCCGTTCTCGGTGCGGCCACGTTCGCCGGCGTCTGGCTCGCGATGGGCGACCTGCGGCTCGCGGCCGCGGTGGGGCTGGCGCTATTCGCCGCCGGCGGGCTTGCGACGGGCATCGGCCTGATGCTCCCCTGGTTGCTCCACCGGCTGGGCCTCGATCCGGCCTACGGCAGCGGACCGCTGGCCACCATCATCCAGGACGTGCTCAGCCTCGCGGTCTACTTCGTCACTGTGACCCTGGTGGTGCGGCCGTGAGCGCGAGCGGGCGGGAAGCGGGCCCGGGCTCGCAGCGGGAGACGAGGCGCGTCGTCATCCTGGGCGCGGCCGGACGCGACTTCCACAACTTCAACGTCGTCTACCGCGACAACCCGCGCTTCGAAGTCGTCGCGTTCACCGCGGCGCAGATCCCGGACATCGCCGGCCGGCGCTATCCGGCGGCGCTCGCCGGTGCGCGCTACCCCGACGGGATCCCGATCGTCCAGGAGGCCGAGCTCGAGGGCGTCTGCCGGAGCCTCGGCGTGGACCACGTGGTGTTCGCCTACAGCGACGTGCCGCACGCGCACGTGATGCATCTCGCCTCGCGCGCGCTCGCCGCCGGCGCCGACTTCGTGCTGCTCGGGCCGCAGCGCACGATGCTGCCGGCGCGCGTGCCGGTGATCGCGGTGTCGGCGGTGCGCACCGGCTGCGGCAAGTCGCAGACGGCGCGCTGGATCTCGCGCCGGCTCCGGGCCCGCGGGCTGCGGATCGCGGTGATCCGCCATCCGATGCCCTACGGCGACCTCGAAGCGCAGGCGGTCCAGCGCTTTGCGGACCGGAGCGACCTCGTGGAAGGGCGCTGCACGATCGAGGAACGCGAGGAGTACGAGCCGCACATCGCGGCCGGGAACGTGGTCTACGCGGGCGTCGACTACGCGCGCGTCGTCGCGGCCGCGCAAGAGGAAGCGGACGTCATCGTGTGGGACGGCGGCAACAACGACTTCCCGTTCGTGCGGCCGGACCTGCACGTGGTGCTGGTCGATCCCCTGCGCCCCGGCCACGAGACCGACCACCATCCCGGCGAGACGGTTCTGCGCATGGCCGACGTGATCGTGATCGCGAAGACCGACGCGGCCGCGGCGGCCGACGTCCAGCGCGTCGCGGAGACGGCACGGCGCGTCAACCCGCACGCGCCGATCGTGCGCGCGGCCTCGCCGATCAGTCTCGACCCGCCCGACGCGGTGCGCGGCAAGCGCGTGCTGGTCGTCGAGGACGGCCCGTCCACGACGCACGGCGGCATGGCCTACGGCGCAGGCTACGTCGCCGCGGTCGTGGGGGGCGCCGCCTCGATCGTGCACCCGCAGCCGTTCGCCGTGGCGGAGATCGCGCGGCTCTACGACGACTATCCGCACCTCGGCCCGGTGCTTCCCGCCATGGGCTATTCGCCGGCGCAGCTCGACGCGCTGGCGCGCTCGATCGACGCCGCGCCCGCGGACATCGTCGTCTCCGGCACGCCGATCGATCTCGCCGCGCTCGTGCGCCTGAACAAGCCGGTGGTGCGGGCGCGCTACGAGTTCGCCGAGGCGCAGACGCCGGGTCTCGGGGCCGAGATTGATCGCTACCTCGCGCGTGCGGGGCTCGCGACGCCCCCTCTTTGACCGCCGTCAATGGGGCGCCGGGCCGCGCGGGGGATCACTTCCCGGCGCAGCTCTCCGGCGGCGAACAGCAGCGCGTCGCGATCGCGCGCGCGGTGGCGAAGCGGCCCGACGTCCTCCTCTGCGACGAGCCGACGGGCGCGCTCGATTTCGCGACCGGCAAGGTGGTGCTCGAAGTGCTGCAGGACGTCAACCACCGGCTCGGCACCACCGTCGTGGTCATCACCCACAACGCCGCGATCGCCCGCATGGCCGACCGCGTCGTGCACATCTCGAGCGGGACGATCGGCGGGATCGAGCGGAACGCGGTGAAGGCGCAACCGGCGGAGCTCTCGTGGTGAGCGAGGGAAGCAAATGATGCTCGCGGCGCTGGGTCTCAAACCGCTGGACGTCAAGCTCCTGCGCGACCTCTGGCGGCTGCGCGGGCACGTCGTCGCGGTGGCGCTCGTGGCGGCCTGCGGCACCGCGTCGCTCGTCACGATGTTCGGCGCCTATCGCGCGCTCGTCGTCGCGCAGGCGCGTTACTAGGGCCCGGTATCGTGGTCTTAGGGGAGCGAATCGAGAACGGATCCGCGTCGCGACCCGCAGCACGCTCACCGGGGCAGGCCGCTCCCTCCGCCCCGGGTGATTCGCGGCGCGTCGACCCGGGACCGCATGAAGCGGAGGCCTTATGACCGTCGGCCAAATCTGCAACCGCGTAGTGGTATTCGCGTTTCGGAACACCCCGCTTCCGGACGCGGCGAAGCTCATGCGCGAGAATCACATCGGCAGCGTGGTGATCGTGGACGAGTCGGCCCGCGGGCGGATCCCGGTCGGCATGCTGACCGACCGCGACATCGCGATTGCCGTCGTGGCGCAGGCGCTCGACCCGCGCACGTTGACGGCAGGCGAAGTCATGAGCGGCGAGCTCGTGACCGCGAACGAGCAGGACGACATGCTCGACACGCTCCAGCGCATGCGCCGGCGCGGCGTGCGCCGCGTGCCGGTGCTCACCGCTGCCGGCACGCTCGCCGGAATCGTGACGCTCGACGACCTGCTCGAGCTCGTGGCCGAGCAGCTCGGCGACGTCGTCAAGGCGATCGCGACCGAGCAGTCGCGCGAGGCGCGGGCGAGGAAGTGAGGCGCATATGACGGCGAAGCAGATCCTCTTCCACGACGAGGCGCGGGCGAAGATTCTGAAGGGCGCGACGGTCCTCGCCGACGCGTTGCGGGGCACGCTCGGCCCGCGCGCGCGGACCGTCATCCTCGAGCGGGCGTACGGCGCGCCCACGGTGATCAACTCGGGCGTCGCGGTGGCCAAGGAGATCGAGCTCGCGGACCCGTTCGAGAACATGGGCGCCCAGATGGTCCGCGAGGTCGCGTCCAAGACCTCGGAGGTGGCCGGCGACGGCACCACGACCGCCACGCTGCTCGCCTACGGGATCATCCGCGAGGGCATGAAGTTCGTCGCCGCGGGGATGAACCCGATGGACCTGAAGCGCGGGATCGAACGGGCGGTCGCGGGCATCGTGGACGAACTGAAGAAGCTCGCCAAGCCGTGCGCGACACGGACCGAGATCGCCCAGGTCGCGGCGATCTCCGCCAACAACGACCCGACCATCGGCGAGCTGATCGCCAACGCCATGGAGAAGGTCGGCAAGGAAGGCGTGATCACCGTCGAGGACGGCAAGGGGCTCGCGAGCGAGCTCGAGGTGGTCGAGGGCATGCAGTTCGACCGGGGCTTCCTGTCGCCGTACTTCATCACGGTGCACGAGAAGCAGCGCGCCGTGCTCGAGGACCCGCTGATCCTGGTGTGCGACCGGAAGATCTCGACCATCGCGGATCTCCTTCCGCTGCTCGAGAAGGTGGCGCAGGCCGGCAAGCCGCTGCTCGTGATCGCGGAGGAGCTGGAGGGCGAGGCGCTCGCGACCCTGGTGGTCAACAGCCTGCGCGGCGTGCTCAAGGCGTGCGCGGTCAAGGCGCCCGGGTTCGGCGACCGCCGGAAGGCGATGCTGCAGGACATCGGGATCCTCACCGGCGCCACCGTGATCGCCGAGGAGGCCGGGCTCACGCTCGAGAAGGCGGGCCTCAACGAGCTGGGGCGCGCGCAGCGGATCGAGGTCGACAAGGACGACACGACGATCATCGGCGGCGCCGGCGACCCGGCGCGCATCAAGGCGCGGATCGACCAGATCAAGGCCGAGATCAAGGCGGCGACCAGCGACTACGACCGCGAGAAGCTGCAGGAGCGCGCCGCCAAGCTCGCGGGCGGCGTCGCGGTGGTCAAGGTCGGCGCGGCGACCGAGACCGAGATGAAGGAACGCAAGGCGCGCGTCGAGGACGCGCTGCACGCCACGCGCGCGGCGGTCGAGGAGGGCGTCCTGCCGGGCGGCGGCGTCGCGCTGCTGCGGGCGCGCGCCGGCGCTCGGCGACCTGCACGCCGCGAACCACGACGAGGAGTGCGGCATCAAGATCGTGCTGCGCGCGGTCGAGGACCCGCTGCGGCAGATCGTCGTCAACGCCGGCATCGAGCCCTCGGTCGTGGTCGATCGCGTCGTCGCGGGCACCGGCAACTTCGGCTACAACGCGGCGAGCGGCGAGTACGGCGACATGGTCGCGATGGGCGTGCTCGATCCGTGCAAGGTCACCCGGACGGCGCTGCAGAACGCGGCCTCGATCGCCAGCCTCGTCCTCACCACCGACTGCATCGTGGCGCGGCTGCCCGAGAAGGAAATGCCCGCGGGCATGCCGCCCGAGATGTAGCAGCTCGAATCGTCCCGACGGCGAGCACGCGAAGTGCGGAGCGCCATGGCAAGATCATGGCGGGTCAACCGCTACGACTACCCGGAGGACGGCAAGAATGAAAAGAGGCACCGGCGAGGGCGTCCGGGAGGTCGGCTATATCGATTGCGCCGGCGGCGGCCAGGTGATCGTCCGGAACGGCATCGCCTACATCGGCAACATGAGCGCACCGGACGGGACGCTCGTCGTCGACGTCGGGGATCCGCAGCATCCGCGCGAGCTCGCGCGGCTCGGCATGATCACCGGCACGCACTCCCACAAGGTGCGCGTCGAGGGCGACCTGATGGTCGTCAACCGCGAGCGCAATCCCTACCAGCTGGGCGCGCCCGACGACTTCAAGGGCGGGCTGGGGATCTACGACGTCTCCACGCCGGGCAAACCCAGGCTGATCACGAACTGGGAAACCGCGGGCATGGGCGTCCACCGCTTCGACTTCGACGGGCGCTATGCCTACATCTCACCCACCGCCGCGGGCTACCTCGGCAACATCGTGATGATCCTCGACCTCGCCGACCCGGCGCGCCCGGTGGAAGTGGGGCGCTGGTGGAAGCCGGGGCAATGGACCGCGGGCGGCGAGGTGCCGACCTGGCACGGCGCCGACCATCGCTGCCATCACCCCTTGCGGCTCGGCGACCGGCTCTACACGAGCTACTGGCACGGCGGCTTCGTCATTCTCGACATCGCCGACATGTCGAAGCCCAGGCTCGTGTCCTCGTTCCTGACGAGTCCGCCGTTCCCGTGGCCCACGCATACCGCGCTGCCGGTCCCGTTCGCGGTGCAGAACCGGCGACTGCTGCTCGTCGCCGACGAGGACGTGAGGAAGAAACATCCGAGCTACCCGGCCTTCCTGTGGCTCTACGACGTCACCGACGAGACGCGGCCGATCCCGTTCGCGAGCTACCAGGTCGAGGGCGTCGACGGGACGCCGCAGGAGGAATACACCGGCTGCCATCAACCCTGCGAGCGGATCACCGGGACCGAGATCCCGGTCGCGTGGTTCGCGCACGGGTTGCGCGTGGTCGACATCAAGAACCCGCACGCGCCGCGCGAGGTCGCCTGGTATCTGCCGGAAGTCTCGTCCGCCGACGGCGGTCGCGCGCAGTCGAACGACGTGACGGTGGACGACCGCGGGTTGATCTATCTCCTCGACCGTATCCGCGGCTGCCACATTCTGGAGCGCGCGTAAGGCGCGCCGTCTCGAACGCGCGTGAAGCGCGCTGCCGCGCGCGCACCCGACGCCCCTCAGGGCACGACGCCCTCGGGCAGCGCGCGCGCGTGCGCGTCGATCTCGCCCGGCCGCGTGAGCCAGACGCGCTCGCGAGCGCGCACGATGTGCTCGACGAGTCGCCGCAGCTGGCGCAGGCGGAACGCCTGCCCGATCAGGTAGGGGTGCAGCGACAGGTTGAACACCAGCGGCTGGCGCCGCGACTGCTCGAGCATCTCGTCGAACTGGTCGATGAGGATGTCCGTCCAGACCGTCGGCGCGACTCTGGCGCCGTGCATCAGCGGCAGGTCGTTGGTCGGGCGCGGATACGGGACGGACAGGATGCGGCCGCCGGACCGGGTGCGGAGCCACACCGGCTGATCGTCGTGACCCCAGTCGAGCAGGTAGCGGTAGCCCGCTTCCGCCAGCAGGTCCGGCGTGACCCAGGTTTCCGATACCCACGGGCCGAGCCAGCCCGCGGGCGGTCGGCCTTCCTCGCGCGCGATGCGCGCGGTCACCGCCGCGATCATCGACCGCTCGCCCGCCTCGTCCATGTCCGATTGCCGCTCGGCATTGGTGCGGCCGTGCCCGACGATCTCGTCGCCGCGCGCACGGAATGCCCGGATCACCTCGGGGCACTGGTCATACAGCGCGGTGTTGGCGAGCGCGGCGCAGGGAATCGAGTGCGCGTCGAAGAGCTCGAGCAGCCGCCAGACCCCGACGCGATTGCCCCAGTCGCGCCAGGAATGATTGACCACGTCGGGCTCGGGCTGGCGCGGGTTCAGCTCCGGGCCCAGCCCCTCGCCGAAGGGGAACTGCTCGAGATTCACCGCGACGTAGACCGCGAGGCGCGTGCCGTTCGGCCAATCGTACGGCGGGCGCCCGACGATCGCCGAGAACGCGTACCGACCATGCGTCTTGAGCACTGTTCTTTCCTTGTGGTGCGCCGCCAATGGCGGCGGGACTATACTGCACGCGTCCTGAAACCGACCGACAGGGGGGCTGCATGCGACGGGGACGACTGTGCGTTTGGATCGTCGGAGCGCTCATCGCCGCAAGCTCGGCGGCGGCGATGGCCCAGGGGCCGACGAGATTGCGCTTCACGCTCGACTGGCGCTTCGAGGGCCAGCTCGCCATGTTCATGATGGCGAAGAACAAGGGCTACTACCAGCAGGAGGGGCTCGACGTGCAGGTCGACTCCGGCGCCGGGTCGGCGGCGGCGATCACCCGCATCGCGTCCGGCTCGCACGACGTCGGCACCGGCGATCTCACCGCGCTCATCGAGTACCTGAGCAACAACCCCGGCCCGACGCGGCTGCAGGCGGTGTACCTGATCTACGGCGAGACGCCGTTCATGGTGCACGCGCTCAAGAAGTCCGGGATCGCCAAGCCGCAGGATCTCGCCGGCAAGAGCATCGGCGCGCCGGTCTTCGACGCCGCGCGCAAGTCCTTCCCGATCTTCGCGAAGCAGGTCGGCATCGATCCGAAATCGGTCACCTGGCAGAACGTCGATGCGGCGCTCCGCGAGACGATGATCGCACGCGGCGATCTGACCGCCGCGACCGGGTTCGAGGTGAACCGGCTGAACCTGGTCGCGCGCGGCGTCAAGGAAGAGGACATCGTGATGTTCCGCTACGTCGATTACGGGGTGAAGCTGTACGGCAACGCGATCCTCGCCTCGAAGAAGCTGATCGACGAGAATCCGAAGGCGCTTGCCGCCTTCGTGCGCGCTTCCAATCGGGCCATGATCGACACCATCGCGGACCCGGCCGAGGCGGTGAAGTACGTCAAGCAGTTCGACCCGCTCGTCGACGAGGCGCGCGAGCTCCAGAAGCTGCGGCTCACGCTGCGCGCGATCGACACCGATACGGCGCGCTCGAGCGGGCTGGGCGCGATCAACAAGCTCGCGCTCGAGAACCAGGTGGAAGAGGTCACCACGGCGTTCGGACTCAAGACCAGGCCGAATCCGGACCTGATCTTCAACTCGGACTTCCTGCCGCCGCGGCAGGCGCGCATCCCGACCGTCGCCGCCCCGACCCGCAGGGAGCTAGTACCGCGCGTTCCCCGGCGTGCGCGGGAACGGAATCGCGTCGCGCACGTTCGAGAGGCCGGTCACGTAGGCGACCGTGCGCTCGAAGCCGAGCCCGAAACCGGCGTGCGGGACGGTGCCGTAGCGGCGGAGATCCCGGTACCAGCCGTAGCGCTCGCGGTCGAGCCCGGCCTCGGCCATGCGCGCGTCGAGCACGTCGAGCCGCTCCTCGCGCTGGCTGCCGCCGATGATCTCGCCGATGCCCGGGGCGAGCACGTCCATGGCCGCGACGGTCCGGTCGTCGTCGTTCAGCCGCATGTAGAACGCCTTGATGGCCTTCGGGTAGTTCACGACGATCACCGGCTTGCCGACGTGCCGCTCGGTGAGGTAGCGCTCGTGCTCCGACTGCAGGTCGATGCCCCACTTCACCGCGAACTCGAACTTCTGCTTCGCGCGCTCGAGGATGCGCGATCGCCTCGGTGTAGTCCATGCGCACGAACTCCGAGTCGACGATCGCCTGGAGCTTCGCGACGATGCCCTTCTCGATGCGCTCGTCGAAGAACGCCATGTCGTCCGGGCGCTCGGCGAGCAGCGTCTTCGAGGAGGTACTTGAGGAGCGCCTCGGCGAGGTCGGCGTCGGCGGCAAGGTCGGCGAACGCGATCTCGGGCTCGATCATCCAGAACTCGGCGAGGTGCCGGCTCGTGTTCGAGTTCTCGGCGCGGAAGGTCGGGCCGAAGGTGTAGACCTTCGAGAGCGCGAGGCAGTAGCTCTCGACGTTGAGCTGCCCCGAGACGGTCAGGTAGGTCTCGCGCCCGAAGAAGTCCTGCGCGAAGTCGACCTTGCCGTCGGGGGTGCGCGGGAGGTTCGCGAGGTCCAGCGTCGACACCCGGAAGAGCTCGCCGGCGCCCTCGGCGTCCGCCGACGTGATGATCGGCGTGTTCACCCAGAGAAAGCCGTTGTCGTGGAAGAAGCGGTGGATCGCCTGGGCGATGGTGTGCCGCACCCGCGTCACCGCGCCGATCACGTTGGTGCGCGGCCGGAGGTGCGCGACCTCGCGCAGGAACTCGAACGAGTGCGGCTTCGGCTGGATCGGGTAGGCGTCCGGATCCTCCACCCAGCCGACCACTTTCACTCCGGTGGCCTGCATCTCGAACGGCTGCCCCTTGGCCGGCGAGGGCACGATGGTGCCGGTGGCCTCGACCGCGCAGCCGGCGGTCAGCCGCAGGACCTCGTCGGCGTAGTTGGGCAGCGTGTTCGGGGCGACGACCTGGACCGGGTGGAAGCCGGAGCCGTCCGAGACGTTCACGAAGGAGATGCCCGCCTTCGAGTCGCGTCGCGTGCGGACCCAGCCCTTGATCGTGACCGGCGCACCGTCGGGCGCGCGACCGGCGAGCACGTCGGCGCAGGAGAGGGAGGTCATGCAGCGCTCTTGCAGTGGAAAAGCCTTTCGGCGAACAGGGCGGATTGTGCCCGTTCCTGGCGGGAGGTGGCTGAGATGGGTTACCTTCGGGGCGAACGGGCCATCCTTGCATGCTGACCGCAATCCGCGAATTCTTCGACACGCACATCGGTGCGTCGACGCCCGAGCGCGACGCGCGCCATGCGATCGAGCTTGCCACGGCCGCGCTGCTGGTCGAGGTGGGGCGGCTGGACGCCGAGATCGACGCGGCCGAGCGCGCTGCGATGCTTCGCGCGGTGCGCGGGAAGTTCGGCCTGAGCGCCGCGGAGGCCGAGACGCTGATCGGCCTCGCCGAGGCCGAGGCGCGCGAGGCGACCGACTACTACCAGTTCACCTCGCTCATCAACCGGCACTTCTCGCAGGAGCAGCGGCAACGGGTGATCGAGCTGATGTGGCAGGTGGCCTATGCCGACGCCGAGCTGAGCGCCCACGAGCAGCACGTGGTGCGCAAGATCGCCGGTCTCCTGTACGTGCCGCACAGCGCCTACATCGCGGCGAAGCTGCGCGCCCGCGACGCCGCGGGCGGCTGAGCCCGCGCCGGCCGCCTACTGCCGGAGCTTGCCCCAGAGCTGGTCGAGCCGCGCGTAGCGCCCGCACCCGGACGTGTAGTACTTGTAGCGGATCGGGTTCTTCTTGTAGTAGTCCTGGTGGTAGTCCTCCGCCGGCCAGAACTCGCCCGCGGCGACGATCGGCGTGACGATGGGCTGGGGAAACGGCTTCTCCTTCTCCCACTTCGCGCGCGAGGCCTCGGCGAGGCGCTTCTGCTCCTCCGAGTGATAGAAGATCGAGGGCCGGTACTGCGAGCCGGCGTCGCAGAACTGGCGATCCTTGACCGTCGGGTCGTGGTTCAGCCAGAACTGCCCGAGCAGGCGCTCGTAGCTGACTTTCGACGCGTCGTAGACGACCTGCACGACTTCGGTGTGCCCGGTGGCGCCGGACGACACCTCCTGGTAAGTCGGGTTTTTCTTCTGCCCGCCCATGTAGCCGGACGTGACCGAGACGACGCCGGGGACCTTCTCGAAGGCCTCCTCGGCGCACCAGAAGCAGCCGGCCGCGAACGTGGCAACTGCGCGGTCGGGTGCGGGCGCTTGCGCGAGGGCGGGGGCGGCGAGGGCCGCGAGGGCGAGGATCAGGGCTTTGAGCATGGCGGTACTCCGGATGACGGGCTCGGGCGTTGGTCGGCGGGGGACGGCGCGCCTTGCAGCGATTCGCTGCCGGCCTGATACGGCCGGCGCGCCGTTTCGGATGACGCCGGAGCAGGCGTCAGCCGCGGTCCGCGGCGCCGCAGGCCCGAGCACGACATCTCGAAGGGGAGCCACGTTCTCGCCTTTCAGGCGCCGCCCCCGTACCGCGCCCGCGGCCGCAGCACGAACCCGGCGAAGCGCTGCTCGACGACGTGCGCGATCCAGCCCGCCGAACGGCCGAGGGCCCAGAGTGCGCCGGCGCTGCGCTCGGGCAGCCCGAGCGCAGCGGCAAGCGCGACCAGGCCGACCTCGATGCTCGGGCGCAGCTCGAGGCGCTCCTCGGCTTCCTCGATGAACGCGAAGATCGTCCGCGCGCGCGGACTGCGCGATTCGAGCGAGCGCGCCAGCTCGAGCAGGTAGCGCGCCCGCGGGTCGCCCTTCGGATAGAGCGGCAGGTTGAAGCCGGGGATGCGCTGGCCCGCCTTCTCCACCGTCGCGAGGCGCTGGCGCACGTCCGCGCGCGTGCTCGCGTCGTGCAGCAGGTCCTCCGCGATGTCGCAGCCGCCCCCCAACGTCGCACCCGAGTGCGTCAGCAGCGCGGCTTGCACGCACGCGCGCAGCTCCACGCCGGTCGAGGCCGCCACGCGAGCGGCGAAAGTGGATGACGACAGCTCGTGGTCGGCGCTGAGGACGAGCGCGCGGTCGATCGCGCCGATCGCCTGCGCCGAGGGCCGGGCGAGGAGGGTGCGGGCGGCGAACTCGGCCACGCCGGTCTCGTCGGGCGGCGTGCGGAACGCCGGCCGGCGCGCGAGATAGCCGAGGCAGCCCGCGAGCACGAGCACCAGGTCGCGGCCGGCCGAGAGCGTGTAGCCGCGCCCGATCTCGCCGCGCACGGTGGCGCCGGCGCCGAGCAGGCCGGCGGCGAGCGCGAAGCGGTGCAGGATCGGCAGGGCCGGGCCGGCGCGCGTGGCCGAGTCGAGTCGCGCCGCGAAGCCGGCCGGCAGCGCCCCGTGCTGCCAGCGCTGCGGGGCGTGCTGCAGGACGCCCGTCCAGAGCAGCTCCGCCGCGGACTCGAACGATGTCCCGGCGCGCGCGAGGTCGAGCGCGAGCCGGCCCCGGTAGCGCGGGCCTTCAGGGGTGATCTCGGTAATCGCGGTGTCGATCACCGGCTGCCCGCCCCACCGCATGGCGCCCTCGGCGGCCGCGCCGTGTCCGCGGCGCGCGAGGCCGCGCGCACGCGCGTTCTGGATGTCCTCGCGGTGATAGAGGCGCCGCTTGTCGCCGAGCTGCCCCACCGATCGGACCAGGCCGCGGCTGACGTACGTGTATAGCGTCTGCGGCTTGATGCGCAGGAGCCGCGTCGCCTCGGCGGCGCTGACGTACTCGGGCGTGGCCGCCTGGGCGGGCTCGCGCGACGGGGTGCGGCGCCGGCTCATGTCGATTGTGAAATCGAGATTGATCAAGCTTCGAAGCGGCGCCTATTATGCACGCCGGTCCAGGAGAGCCACGGGGGCGAAGCCGTGAAGCGCATCATCGTCGGCATCACCGGCGCCACCGGCGCCGTCTTCGGCGTGCGCCTGCTCGAGGCGCTCGCGGCGGCCGGGGTCGAGACCCACCTGGTGCTGTCCAAGTGGGGCCAGCAGACGGTCGAGCACGAGATGGGCCTCACGCTCGCCGAGCTGCGCGAGCGCGCGTCGGTGGTCCACGCGAGCAGCAACATGGCCGCGACCGTGTCCTCGGGCTCGTTCCGCACCGAGGGGATGGTGATCGCGCCGTGCTCGATGCGCACCGCGGCCGCGATTGCCCACGGCTACGGCGAGAGCCTCGTGCATCGCGCGGCCGACGTGGTGCTGAAGGAGCGCCGCCGGCTGGTGCTGGTGCCGCGCGAGACCCCGCTCTCCGAGGTGCACCTCGAGAACCTGCTGAAGCTCGCGCGCATGGGCGTGGCCATCGTCCCGCCCATGCCCGCCTTCTACAACAAGCCCGCGACCGTCGACGACATCATCGATCACATCGTCGCCCGCGTGCTCGACCAGTTCGACATCGATGCGGCATTCGCGAAGCGCTGGGACGGGAAGATGAGCCACCCGGCGCCGGTGCGTCCACTCAAGTAAACGGAGGAATAGACCGATGAAGCCTGCGAGTCCCGGCGCCGTGAAGCCCGATGCCACCAGCCTGCGCGCCGCCGTCGAGTGGCTGCGCGCCGAGGGCCTGCTGGTCGAGACCGACAAGCCGGTGAGCGGCGACCTCGAGCTGACCGGCCTGCAGAAGCACTTCGACGGCAGCTGCCCGATGCTCTTCAACAACGTGAAGGGCTACCCGCACGCCCGGGCGATCACGAATCTCTTCGGCGACATCCGCATCATCGACCGCATGTTCGGCTTCGCCGACCCGAAGCAGCGCACCCGCGCGCTCGCCAAGGCGCTCAACCGGCCGCTGCCGCCGGTGGTCGTCGACGGCAAGGACGCGCCGGTCCAGGAGCACGTGATCACCGGGCGAGCTCGACGTCAACAAGTGGATCATGAACATCCGGCACACCGCGCTCGAGCCGGAGCTCACGATCGGCTCGGGCATCCGCCTGATCAGCGGCAAGTACTTCGACGGCGGCACCGACATCGGCTACAACCGGATGAACTTCCGGTGGGGCAACGTCGGCACCTTCCAGATCTCGCCCGGCTCGCACATGTGGCAGGTGTTCACCGAGCACTACAAGGAGGAGCGCATCCCGATCACGATGAACTTCGGCGTGCCGCCCGCGTGCACCATGATGGCCGGCGCCGGGTTCGACTACGTGATCCTGCCGAAGGGCTGCGACGAGGTCGGGGTGGCCGGCGCGATCCAGGGCACGCCGGTGCGCATGGTCAAGGCGAAGACCGTCGACGCCTACGCGCTGGCCGACGCCGAGTACGTGCTCGAGGGCTACATCGTGCCGCGCGACAAGCGCTACGAGACCGGCGAAGCCGAGACGGCGGGCGTGCAGGGCAAGACCTTCTTCCACCCGGAATGGGCGGGCTACATGGGCAAGGCGTACAAGGCGCCGACCTTCCACGTCACCGCGCTCACGATGCGCAAGCCCGAATCGAAGCCGATCATCTTCCCGCTCGGCGTGCACATGTTCGACGACTCGAACATCGACACGACGATCCGCGAGGCGGCGATCTTCGAGCTGTGCGAGCGCCTGCAGCCGGGCATCATCCAGGACGTGCACATCCCCTACTGCATGACCGACTGGGGCGGCTGCATCATCCAGGTGAAGAAGCGCAACAAGATCGAGGAGGGCTGGCAGCGCAACTTCCTCTCCGCGATCCTCTCCTGCTCGCAGGGCATGCGGCTCGCGATCGCGGTCAGCGAGGACATCGACATCTACTCGATGGACGACATCATGTGGTGTCTCACGACGCGGGTGAACCCGCGCGCCGACATCCTCAATCCGATCCCGGGCGGACGCGGGCAGACCTTCATGCCGGCCGAGCGCATGACCGCGGGCGACAAGCAGTGGACCGCGTCGAACACGCTCTTCGAGGGCGGCATGGGGATCGACGCCACGGTGCCCTTCGGCTACGAGCAGGACTTCCACCGCCCGGTCTACCCGGTCGACCGCGTCAAGCCCGAGGACTTCTTCGACGCAAGACAGATCGAGAAGATGAAGGCGCGGATGGAGGGCTGGGTGCTGTCGCTCGCGCGCACCGGCCGCTAGCGCGGACAGGCGGCGGCGATGCTGCGCGGCTGCGCGGTCGTCGACGCGAGCGATCGGCTCGCCTGGCTCGCGGGCCGGCTGCTCGCCGATCTCGGCGCCGGCGTCGTCAAGATCGAGGCGCCCGGCGCGGACGTTCGGGGCGCCGAGTGGCGGGCGCTCAACGTCGACAAGCGGCTCGTCACCCTCGATGTCGCGCATCCGGACGGCGCTGCCCGGTTCGACCAGCTTGCCGCCGCGGCCGACATCGTCGTCTGCACGCCCCAGCCGGGGGGACCGCTCGCGCTCGATCCGCGTCGCCTCGCCGAACGCCACCCGCGGGCGGTCGTCGTTGCCGTGACGCCGTTCGGCCTGACCGGCCCGAAAGCGAACTGGCTCGCCTCCGATCTCGAGATCATGGCCGCGGGCGGCGCGATGTCGCTCGCGGGCGAGCCCGATGGCGCGCCGCTGCGCGTGAGCGCGCCGCAGGCCTACGCGTGGGCGGGCGCGCAAGCGGCGGTCGGCGCACTGGTGGCGGTCCACGATCGCGCCCGGACCGGGCGCGGGCAGGTCGTCGACGTCTCCGCCCAGGCGGCAGTCATCACCGCGCTCTCGCACGCGCCGGCGTTCTTCGACATCCTCGGCACGACGCCGACGCGCGCCGGCGCATACATGACGGGACGCTCGGTCACCGGCGCGCAATACCGCGTCTTCTGGCCGTGCCGGGACGGCCATCTCAACTTCATCCTCTACGGGGGCGCGGCGGGGCGGCGCACCAACGAGCAACTGGTCGCGTGGATGCAGGAGCGGGGCGCGGCGCTCGGTCCGCTCGCGACCATCGACTGGCGCCGGTGGGATCCGACCCGCGCGACGCAGGCCGAGGTCGACGCGATCGAGGCGCCGATCGGGCGGTTCTTCGCGACGCTCGCCAAGCGCGAGTTCCTGGCGGAGGCGCACCGGCGCGAGATGCTCGGCTACCCGGTGTCCACCGTCGCCGACATCGCGGCCGACCCGCAGCTCGAGGCGCGCGGGTTCTGGCGCGACGTGCGGGGACCGGACGGGCGCGTCGAGCGGCACTGCGGCGCGTTCGTCGTCGTCGACGGCCGGCGGCCGGCGCCCGCATGACGCCGCATCCTCAGGCGCTCGCCGACGTCCGCATCGCCGAGTTCGGCAGCTACGCGGCCGGGCCGCACATCGGCAAGATGCTCGCGAACTTCGGCGCGACGGTCGTGCACGTCGAGTCGCGCGCGCGGCCCGACGGCTTCCGCATGCAGTACCCGCCCTACAAGGACAACCAGCCCGGCATCGACAGCGGCGGCTGCTTCGCGTACTTCAACGACTCCAAGCTCGGCGTCACGCTCGACCTGAAGAACCCGCGCGGCGTCGAGCTTGCGCGCCGTCTCGCCGCGACTTGCGACGTCGTGATCGAGAACATGCGGCCCGGCGTCATGGCGCGCATCGGGCTCGGCTACGACGCCCTGAAGGCGGAGCGGCCCGGGCTGGTGATGCTCTCGACGTGCAACATGGGGCAGACCGGCCCGCGCGCCGACACCCCGGGCTTCGGCTCGCAGCTCACCGCGCTCGCCGGCATGTGCAACCTCACCGGCACGCCGGACGGTCCGCCGATGCTGCTCTACGGGCCGTACATCGACTTCATCGCCTCGACGCTCGGCGCGGCCGCGGTGCTCGCGGCGCTCGAGCAGCGCCGGCGGACGGGCGCGGGCGCCTGGCTGGACGTCTCGCAGTACGAATGCGGGCTCATGTTCCTCGCGGGTCCGCTGCTCGAGTACCACATGAGCGGACGCGTGGCGCAGCGCGCCGGCAACGACGATCCGGATGCGGTGCTGCACGGGGCCTATCCGTGCGCAAACGGGACGTGGATCGCCGTGTCGTGCTGGTCGGCGGAAGAGCGTCGCCGCCTTGACGTCGCGATCGGGTCGCAGTCGCTCGAAGCGTGGCTGGCGGCGCGCCCGGCGGACGCGGCGGCCCAGGCACTGCAATCGGCCGGCGTGCACGCCCATGCAGTGAACACGGTGGCCGACCTCTTCACCGATCCGCAGCTCGCGGCACGCCGGCAATGGCGTCGCCGCCCGCACCCGGTGATCGGCGACCAGGCGTATTGCTTCCCGGCGTTCGATCTGTCCGAGACGCCGGGCGACGTCACGCGCGCGGCGCCGACGCTCGGCGCGGACAACGAGCAGGTGTTCCGCGAGCTGCTCGGCTTGAGCGCCGACGAGCTCGCAGCGTACGCGGCGGCGGGGGCGTTCGACTAGTGCGCGCAGTGGTCTGTCACCAGTACGGCGACTACCACGACCTCCGCGTCGAGGAGTTCCCGGCGCCCGAGCTGCCGCCGCGCGGCGTGCGCATCGCCGTCGAGTACGCGAGCCTGAGCTTCTCGATCAGCCTGTGGGTCGCGGGAAAGTACCAGGTCCGGCCGCCGCTGCCGTTCGTCCCCGGTGCCGAAGTCGTCGGACGCGTGATCGAGGTCGCGCCGGGCGTCGCGACGTGCCGCCCGGGAGAGCGCGTGCTCGCGCTGATCGGGTGGGGCGGGTTTGCCGAGCAGGCCGTCAGCCCGGAGGCGACGGTCTATCCGCTGCCCGACTCGATCGAGTCGACCGCGGCGCTGCATCTTGGCGTGTCGTACTGCACCGCGTACGGCGGGCTCGCGTGGCGGGCGCGCCTTGCCGCGGGCGAGACGCTGCTCGTCCTCGCGGCGGCCGGTGGGGTCGGACTTGCGGCGGTCGAGGTCGGCCGCGCGCTCGGCGCGCGCGTGATCGCGGCCGCGGGCGGTCCCGAGAAGTGCGCGCTCGCGCGGGAGCACGGGGCCGACGCGACGATCGACTATGCCGACGCGGATCTGCGCGCGGAGATCCGCCGCCTGGCCGGGGACCGCGGCGTCGACGCCGTGTTCGATCCGGTCGGCGGCGCGCTGTCCGAGGCGGCGTTGCGCGCCGTGGCGACGGGCGGCCGCCTCGTCACGATCGGGTTCGCGAGCGGCGCGCTGCCGAAGATCGAGCCGAACATCCTGCTCGTGAAGAACGTCTCGGTCCTCGGCTTCAACTTCGGCACTTACGTGGGCTGGTCCCCGGTCGACGAGCGCGAACGCTACGAGCCGGAGGTGCGGGCGTCGGTGCGGCAGCTCTTCGCGTGGCATGCGGAAGGGCGGATCCGTCCGCACGCGGCGACGGTCTTCCCCCTCGAGCGCTTCGCCGCGGCGCAGGACGCGCTGCTTGCGCGCCGGACGACCGGAAAGGTGGTGTTGCGCATCCGCGCGGCGCCGGAGTAGAGGAAGAGGAGGAGGTCACACATGAGAATCGCAGCGCGTACCGCACTCGCCCTCGTCGCCGTGTTCGCGAGTACGGCGGCCCTGGGCCAGGCATTCCCGAACCACCCGGTGAAGCTCATCTCGCCGTTTCCGCCCGGCGGCGGCAGCGACGTCGTCGCGCGCATCCTCGCGCCCAAGCTGCTCGAGGCCACCGGGCAGCAGTTCGTGGTCGAGAACCGCACCGGCGCGGCGGGCAACGTCGGCGCCGACTACGTCGCCAAGTCGCCCCCGGACGGCTACACGCTGCTCGTCGCGAACAACACGGTGGTCACCAACCCGGCGGTGGCGAAGTCGCCGTTCGACGTCGTCAAGGACTTCACGCCGGTGGCGCTCATCGGCTCGACCGCGGTCGCACTCGCGGTGCATCCGGCTTTTCCCGCCAAGAACGTCGACGAGCTGGTGAAGCTCGCGCGCGAGAACCCGGGCAAGTACTCCTACTCTTCGTGCGGCAACGGCACGGCCATGCACCTCGCCGGCGAGCTCTTCAAGCAGCTCGCGAAGGTGGACATCGTGCACATCGCCTACCGCGGCTGCGGCCCGGCGATCGTCGACGGCGTCGGCGGGCAGGTGCCGATCCTCTTCAACACCATCACCAACACCGCGCCGCAGGCGAAGGGCGGGAAGCTGCGCATCCTCGCGCTCGCGTCGCCGACACGCTCGCCGGTGGACAAGGCGCTGCCGGTGATCGCGGAGTCGGCGGGGTTCGAAGGCTTCGACGCGGACATCTGGTTCGGCATCCTCGCGCCGGCCGGGACGCCGCCGGACGTGGTGCAGAAGCTGAATGCGGAGATCGGCCGGGCGCTCGGCTCGCAGGAGGTGCAGGATCGGCTCGCGGCGCAGCTCTTCGCCATCCAGACGGCCACGCCCGCCGCGTTCGGGGACCTGATCAAGCGCGACCTCGCGCGCTGGTCGAAGCTCGTGAAGGAAGCCGGCATCAAGGGCGACTGAGGTGGACGACCTGGCCGCGCGCATCGAGTCGTTCCTCGACGCGCATCACGTCATGACGCTCGCGACGGTCGGCGATGCCGGCGCGCACGCCGCGTCGCTCATGTACGCGCGCGCCGGGTTCACCCTGCAGTGGACCTCGGACCCGCAGTCGCGGCATTCGCAGCACCTCGAACGCGACGCGCGCGTCACCGCGACGGTCGCGCCCGACTACGCCGACTTCCGCGTCATCCGCGGGTTGCAGATCGCCGGCCGGGCGCGCCGACTCGACGGAAGCGCGGCGGAGGAGGCGCGCGCCGCGCTCGTCGCGCGCTACGCGTTCCTCGCCGAACTCGCGTCCGGGCCGCCGAAGCTGCGGGCGGCGTTCGAGAAGGCCGCGTTCTACGCCGTCGTGCCAGAGCGCATCACTCTAATAGACAATGCGCGCGGATTCGGCCACAAGGAGACGCTTACACTCGCGCCTTGAGCGTCGCGATCGTGGCGCGCTGCAGGTGGCCAGTGGCCAGTGGCCAGTGGCCGGCGGCCAGCCGCCATCGGATCGCCGATAATTGCGCCGCGCTAAGGTGCAGGATGCCTGGAGACAGGAAATGAGATTTGCGATTTCGGCGGCAGCCGCGGTCCTCGTGCTCGCGTGGGGCGGGGCGCATGCGCAAACGGTCGATCTCGCGAAGAGCCAGATCAGTTTCGGGTTCAGGCAGGAGAACGTTCCCGGCGAAGGCACGTTCCGTCGCTTCACGGCGCAGGTGAGCTTCGACCCCGCCCGGCCGGAAGCGACGCGGGCGAACATCGAGGTCGACGCGACGAGCGTCGACCTCGGCGAGGCCGAGTGGAACAGCGACATGCAGGGCGCCTCCTGGTTCGACGCGCGCCAGTTTCCGAAGGCGACCTTCGTCGCCACGGGCGCGAAGGCGGTGGCCGGCGGGCGGTTCGAGGCGCCGGGCAAGTTCACGCTGAAGGGCGTGACGCGAGACGTCGTGGCGACATTCACCGCAAAGGCGGATTCCGGCGGTACCCTGCTCGAGGGCACCGTGCCGCTCAAGCGCACCGATTTCCGGATCGGCGAGGGGGTGTGGGCCGACACCACTGTTGTGGCCAACGACGTGGCCGTCCGGTTCAAGGTTTATCTGAAGAAGTGAAGTCCAACCACCAAGGAGAGGAGACCATGAAGAAACTCGCCGCCGCTGTCCTTTTCGGTTTCGCGCTCAGTGCCGCCGCCGCACCCGTGTCCTACACGCTCGACCCGGACCACACGGTGCCGCGCTTCGAGATCCTGCACAACGGCTTCTCGAACCACATCGGCATGTTCACGAAGTCGGCCGGGAAGGCCGTGCTGGACACCGCTGCGAAGACCGGCAGCGTCGAAGTGACCATCCAGACCGAGTCGTTCCTGTCCGGCCATGCGTTCATGGAAAAAGTCGTCAAGGACAAGGAGTTCTTCGACGTCACGCGGTTCCCGGTCATGACCTTCCGGAGCACCGGCATGCGATTCCAGGGCGACCAGCCCGCCGCGGTCGACGGCGAGCTCACCCTGCTGGGGGTGACCCGGCCGGTGACCCTCACGTTCACCCGCTTCGCCTGCGGCCAGCATCCGCGCAACAAGAAGGAGCAGTGCGGCGGCAACCTGGTCGGCCAGATCAAGCGCTCCGATTTCGGCATGACGGCCTACATTCCCGTCGTCGGCGACGAGGTGAAGCTGCTGATCCAGGTCGAGGCGTTCAAGGACTGACCGTTGAGCGGGCGCGCTGCGCTTGCATGAGTGACAGGAGATCCGATATCGCCATTTCCCGGATCTTCATCAGTTATCGCCGCGAGGACAGCGCCCCGCACGCCGGTCGCCTGAACGATCGGCTGTGCCTGGCGTTCGGCGCCGACCGCGTGTTCATGGATATCGACGACATCCCGCTCGGCCAGAATTTCACTGCGGCGCTGCGCGAGAACGTCAGGGCCGCGGATGTGGTGCTGACCGTGATCGGCCCGAAGTGGCTTTCCGTGGCGGGCGAAGACGGGCGGAGGCGGCTCGACGACGAGAACGATTTCGTGCGCTTCGAAGTGGCCGAGGCGCTGCGGCAGGGCAAGCGCGTGATTCCGATCCTCGTGAACGACACGCCCATGCCGAAGGCCGCCGAGCTGCCGGACGATCTGCAACCGCTGCTGGTCTGCCAGGCGCTGCATCTGGCCGATGCCCGCTTCAACCGCGACGTGACCGACCTGATCCGGGCCCTGGGCGGAGCCGAGCCCGGGCCGTTACCATCGCGGCGCTGGCTGGTGGCGGGTGGCATCGCGGCGGCGCTTGCCGCGATCGGCGGTTGGCAACTGATCGTCCGCAACACGCGGGAATCTCCCGCGCCAGCAGAGCCGAAGCAGGCCGACGCCGACGTCCGAGGCACCTGGGAGGGCGAGGTGTTCTATGAATGGGATCGCCGCAAGGTGACCGAACGCTTCACGTTCAGCACGATCGCCGGCGCCCTGACGGGAAGCGCGAGCTTCCTCGGGGTGCCGCGCGGGGTCCTGTCAGCCGAGCTGAAGGGCAACACGATCGCGTTCGAGACGCGCACCCGCGGCTCGATCAACGACAAGGAGATCGAGTACGTGCATCGCTATCGCGGCGAAGTGAGCGGCGACCAGATGCGCGTGGTGATGCAGACCGTCGGCGGCTACGATACCGGGGTGCCCCGGGAGTTCGTCGCGCGGCGGATCAGTCGCGAATGACTCCGGCGCTCCGCGTCAAGGACGAGCCGTCGCTGACCGTCCCTGCCGCGCTCAGCCCGATGCCGTGGCGCGCGCCGCCGAAGTCCCGGCAATGCGCCCGAACACCGCCCCGTTCGTGAGGCCGGTGCCGCCCGGGTAGTTGAAGTAGAAGATGCCGCCCACGAGCTCGCCCGCGGCGAACAGGCCGGGGATCGGCGCGCCGTCGGTGGAGATCACCTGCGCATCGGTGTTGATGCGCAGGCCGCCGAACGAGAACGTGATGCCGCAGGTGACCGCGTAGGCCTCGAAGGGCGGCGTGTCGAGCGTGTTGGCCCAGTTCGACTTCGGAATCGCGAGCCCGGTGGTGCAGCGACCGTCCTTGACGTTCGGATTGAACGGGATGTCGGTGCGCACCGCGGCGTTGTAGGCCTTGATCTCGCGCAGGGCCGCATCGGCATCGACGTCGTCGAGCTGCTTCACGAGCTCTTCCAGCGTGTCGGCCGTCCGCTTCGTGACCTGCCGGATCTTGTACTCGTCGCGCAGCTGCGCCTTGACCTTCGCGTCGAACACCTGCCACGCGAACTGGCCGGGCTGCGACAGGATCACGCCGCCGTACTTGGCGTAGGTGTAGTTGCGGAAGTCGGCGCCCTCGTCCACGAAGCGCTTGCCGTGGGCATTGAGGTAGATGCCCCAGGGATACGAGTGCTTCTGGAACTGGTCGCCGACCGCGAGGTCGCCGAACTCCGGGGCGTTGCGCTCCCAGGCCACCGCGTGGCAGCCCGACCAGTTGCCGACGGGCGCGGCGCCGATGTCGAGCGCCATGCGGATCACGTCGCCGGTGTTGAAGCGCGTGCCGCGCACCTTGGCGAGCTCCCAGCCCGGACCGAGGTAGCGCGCGCGCCACTCGGGGTTCGCCTGGAATCCGCCCGCGGCGAGCACGACGCTCTTCGCGTTGACGAACGTCGTCCGGCCCGCGCGGCGCACCTGGACCCCTTTCACGCCGTCGTCGTCGGCCAGCAGGCCGGTCGCGCGCGCCCCGTACCAGAGGTCGATGCCGTTCTTGCGCGCCGCGGCGGTGAGCGATTCGACGAGCCCCGGCCCGCCGCCCACCGCTTCGACGGTGAGCCCGCCCCAGAACTTGAAGCGGCCGCCGATGTTGAAGGCCTGCCGGCCCCAGGCGGCGGTGAAGCGCACGCCCTTGGTGCGCATCCACGCCACCGTGTCGAGGCTGCGCTTCACGAGGAGCTCGGTGAGGTCGGGGTCGCAGCGGTACTCGGTGACCCGCGCCATGTCGTCGAGGAACTGGTCCTCGGTGTAGGTGCCGAAGTCGGTGCGCGCGATCTCGTCCGCGCTCAGGTCCGGCATCACCCGCTTCAGGTCCTCGACGCCGTTGTAGGCGACCCGCATCAGCCCGGCGGTGAAGCGCGAATTGCCGCCCGCCTCGTCTTCGGGGGCGCGCTCCAGCACGAGCACCGTGGCGCCCTGTTCGCGCGCGGCGAGCGCCGCGCAGAACGCGGCATTGCCGGCGCCCACCACCACCACGTCATACCGATCTGTCACTTTTCGTGTTCCCCGTCTGTCGAGACTATTGTCTGCCCGCCGCCGTTCCGCGGCACCTCAGTCCACCCGGAGGCCCGCGGCCTCGATCACCTTGCTCCAGCGCTCGGTCTCCGTCCGATTGCGATCGATGGCGTCCTGCGGCGTGCCGCCGAGCGGCAGCACGCCGAGCGCCTCCCAGCGCTGCGCGAGATCGGGCGATTTCAGCGCGACATTGATCTCCGCGTTCAGCCTGTTGACGATCTCCGCCGGCACGCCCTTCGCCGTGGAAATCGTGTACCAGGGCACCGAGGCGTAGCCCGGGACGCCGGCTTCGGCAACTGCCGGCACCTCCGGAAGGCTCGGGTTGCGGGCCGTGCTCGTGACGCCGAGCGCGCGAATCTTGCCGCTCTTCAGGTGCTGGTGCGCCGTGCCGATGCTGTCGAAGAGCATGGTGACGCGGCCGCCGAGAAGGTCTGCCATGGCCGGCGCGCCGCCCTTGTACGGCACGTGCACGAAGTCGGTCTTCGTCATGTACTTGAAGAGCTCGGCCGCCATGTGCATCGCCGATCCGCTGCCGGCGGAAGCGTAGTTGAGCTGTCCGGGCTTGGCGCGCGAGAGCGCGATGAGCTCGGCGACGCTCTGCGCCGGGACGTCGTTGTGCACGAGCAGCACGCTCGGGCTCTCGGCGATCAGGATCACCGGCTGCAGGTCCGTGGCCGGGTCGTAATTCAGGCCCTTGTACAGCTTTGCCGCGCCGTTGTGCGCGATGGTCGCGAGCACGAGCGTGTAGCCGTCGGCCGGAGCCTTGGCGACCAGTTCGCCGCCGATGTGCCCGCCCGCGCCCGACCGGTTCTCGATCACGACCGGTTGTCCCAGCCGCGGCGTGATCTTCTCGGCGACGATGCGTGCCAGCAGGTCGGCGGGGCCGCCGGCAGGATAGGGCACCACGATCTTGACGGGCCGCGAGGGATAGGACGCGCTCTGCGCCAGCGCAGAGCCGCCCGCGCACAGCGCTGCGGCCAGTGCGGCGCGGGCAAGCGCCCGCGCCAGACGATAAATACTCATGCCAGGGTCTCCTCCAGGGTCGGAAGGGAGCGCTGCTCGAACGGCAGGTCCCACAGATCACAATTGCGCCGATCGACGATCTCGACCGGCAGCCGAATCTCGGCGGGCACCGATTCGCCCCGCAGGTGGCGCACGGCACACTCGGTTGCCAGGTACGCCATCCGCATGGCGTTGAAATCCGCCGTGGCCAGCATGTCGCCGCGCTTGATGGCCGCGATCGCCTCGGGGATCGCATTGACGCCCGCCACCGCCGCCTGGCGTCCCGCGGCGCGCAGCGCGTCGACCGCCCCGAGGGCCATGACATCGTTGGCCGCCAGGCACCCCTCGAAGCCGTCGTTGACCGCCAGCCACCGCGCGACGCTGTCGCGCGCCCGGTCCCGCAGATAGTCGCCCACGCAGGTGCCGACCAGCGCGATCGCCGGATGCGGGCTGGCGGCGTCCTCGAAAGCGCGCACGCGCGCGATGCTGGTCACGGACTCGACGGGGCCCGCGACCACCAGAACTCGTCCGCGACCCTGGAGGTGCGCGAACAGGACCTGCGCGATCTCGAATCCGAGCCGGTAATCGTCCGAGCCCACGTAGGACACGCAGTGGGCCGCCGGCATCGGGTTGACGAACCCGAACAGCGGAATGCCCGAGGCATTGATCCGCGCGATCGCCGCGTTCATGCGCGTCGCGTGGACCGGCGTGAACACGATCGCGTCCGGCCGCAGGGCGAGCGCCTCGTCGACCAACGCGCTCTGCTCGCCCGGGTCGTCGCCCTTGGCCGGCACGAAGTGCACGGTCTGCGCGCCCAGCCGCTGCGCCGCGCGATCCGCCCCCAGCCGCGCGGCGTCGTACGCGGGGTTGGTGCGGTTCTTGGTGAAGACCGCGATTCTCAAATCCACCCGCCGTTCGGCTGCACGATCTGCCCGTTCACCCACGACGCCCCGTCCGAGGCGAGGAAGGCCACCACCGCGGCGATCTCCTGCGGCGACCCGACCCGGTTGAACGGGCTCAGCGCCGCCGAGCGCTGCTTGGCTTCCTCGGTCTTGCCGGCGCGAAAGAGGTCGGTGTCCACCGGCCCCGGCGCCACCGCGTTCACGCGCACCTTGCGCGGCGCCAGTTCCTTGGCCATCGAGCGCACCAGGCACTCGACCGCGGCCTTGGTCGCGCTGTAGGGACCGAAGCCGCCCGGCCCGACCCGCACCATCGAGGTCGTCAGGGCGACGATGGCGCCGCCGTCGGCCACGCGCCGCGCGGCCTCGCTCAGGACGTTGAAAGCACCGACGATGTTGACTTCCACCAGTTTGCGGAAGCTCGCGGGGTCGAACGCCGCGACGGGCGCCGGGGGTGCGCCGATGCCGGCGTTGGCGACCACGCAGTGCACGGGCGCACCGAAATCGCGCTGCGCGTCGGCGAACGCCTGCGCCACCTCGGCCGGCGCGCCGACGTCCGCGCGATAGGCTCTGGCGCCCGGCGCCTGCGCCGCATCCGGCGCGCGGGAGACGTAAGTGTAGGCGACGTCAAAGCCGTTCTCGGCGAGCGTCTGCACGCACGCCGCGCCGATGCCGCGCGAGCCGCCGAACACCAATGCGAGCTTTTTCGCCATCTCAGGCCACCCACGGCTTGCCGAACAGCGGTTCCTTGTACGGCGTCGGCGGCAGCTGCCACGTGCCGGTCGAAGGCGGCTTCACCTTGTCGTCCACGTGCACGTCGAGCACGCAGGGGCGGCGGTTCTTGATCGCCTGCTCCAGCGCGCCGCGCAGGTCCTCGCTCTTCGTCACGGTCACGCCGTCGGCGCCGCAGGCGCGCGCCCACGCGGCGAAATCCGGGTTGTAGGGTTTCTTGCGATCCTGGCCGCGGTAGAACGCGGTGCCGTGCTCGCGGCCCCCGAACATGCCGATCTGGATGTCGCGGATCGCCGCCCAGGCGAAGTTGTTCCAGACCACCCAGATGCAGGGCAGGTCGTACTCGACCGCGGTCATGACGACGTAGGGCGTCATGGTGAAGCCGCCGTCGCCGCAGACCGAGATGCAGGGCCGGTCCGGCGCCGCGAGCTGCGCGCCGAGCACGCTGCACACGCCGAAGCCCATCGACGAGAAGCCCCAGCTGTTCAGCATGCTCTGCGTCCGGCGCGGCTTCCAGAACTGCATGAACCAGTTGTGGTGCACGCCGGAGTCGAGCGTGAGGATGGCGTTCTCGGGCAGCACGTGCTGCAGCGCGTCCACCACGTACTCCGGCCGCAGCGGCGTGGTCACGTCGGTGAAGTGCGGACGCACGAACTTCTCCCACTCCGCGCACCACCCGGCCACCTGCGCGCGCCACTCGGCGAAGCGCTGCGCGTCGAGGCCGCGGCGCGCCGCGATGCCGGCGAGCAACTGCGCGGTGAACACCTTCGCGTCGGCGATGATGCCCAGCGTCGGCGGATAGTTGCGGCCCAGCTCCTGCGGGTCGATGTCGACGTGCACGAGCTTGCGTCTTGGGGAAGTTCCACGAATAGCCCGGGTACCAGCTCGACGACGAGCGGTCGTCGAACCGCGTGCCGAGCGTGATGACGAGATCGGCGTGGCGGCCGGCCTGGTTGGCGGGATAGGCGCCGTTGCGCCCGATGAACCCGAGCGTGAGCGGGTCGTCGGCCGGGACGCAGCCCATGCCGTTCGGCGAGGTGATCACCGGGATGCCCAGTCCCTTCTGCAACGCGGCGATTTCCGGGCCGGCCTCGGCGAGCGTCGCGCCCTGGCCGATGAAGAGCACGGGCCGCTGCGCGTTGGCGAGCAGGTCGACCGCAGCGGCGACGTCCGCCTCGGACGCGCCGGGCCGGTGCGAGCCGAGCCCGTGCGATGCGCGGCGGCACTTCGACGTCGTCCTCCTCCTGGTAGACGTTGTAGGGCACGTCCAGATTCACCGGGCCGGGCCGGCCGGTGACCATCGTGTCGAACGCCTGGCGCAGCGCGAGGGGCAGCATGTCGACGCGCGAGGGCTGGAACGAGCGCTTCACGACCGGGCGCAGGACCGAGGGGAAGTCGGCCTGGTTGTGCTTGTAGATCTCCTGGAACGGCGCGCGGTTCGCCTGCGAGGTCGGCACGTTCGACGGTGATGGCGAGGAAGGCCGACGAGTCCGACAGCGCGGTGACGAGCGACATCACCAGGTTGGCCGAGCCCGGGGCCGGTCGAGGTCAGCGTGGCCACCGGCTGGTGCTTCACGCGGAAGTAGCCGTCGGCCATGTGCCCGGCGCACTGCTCGTGGCGCGGCGAGATCAATTGCACCTTGTCGCGCACCTCGTACAGGGGATCGAGCATCCCCACGTTGCCGTGGCCGCAGAGGCCGATCACGTACGGCACCTTCTGCTTCACCAGGTACTCGGCGATCAGTTCGCCACCCTTCATCTTCGGCATGGTTGTGCTCCTGCTAGCTCAAGGAAAACGTGACGATTCGCTCTTCGGTCATCTCGTGCACAGCATAGCGCGGACCTTCGCGTCCGAACCCGCTGTCCTTCGAGCCGCCGTAGGGCATCAGGTCCACGCGCGAGCTCGAGGTCTCGTTGACGTGCACGCCGCCGACCTCGAGGCGCCGCGCGGCCGCGAACGCGTCGTCGAGGCGATTGGTGAAGATGCCGGTCGCCAGGCCGTAGGGCGTGGCGTTGACGCGCGCGATGGCCTCGTCGAGCGACTGGAAGGGCACGACGCACACGATCGGCCCGAACACCTCGCGGCAGCCGACCTTCATCGAGTCGTCGATCGAGGCGAGCAGCACCGGCGGCAGCACGGCGCCCTTGCGCGCGCCGCCGGCCAGGCGCCGGGCGCCTTTCGCCACGGCCTCTTCGACCCAGCTCTCCACGCGGATCGCTTCCTTCTCGCTGATGAGCGGGCCGACCACGGTGTCGGGGTTGGCGGGATCGCCGTAAGGCAGCGCCTGCACCAGCTTCGCCAGGCGCGACTGCACGTCCGCGAGGATCGACTGGTGCACCAGCAGCAGCTGCACCGAGGTGCAGACCTGTCCCGCCTTGCGGTAGCCGGCGTTGACCACCTTGGGCAGCGCGACATCGAGTCTCGCGTCGTCGCAGAGGATCGTGCAGGCAATGGAACCCAGCTCCATCTGCGTGCGTCGCAGTCCCGCCCGCTGCTGGATGCTGCGGCCCACCTCGGTGCTGCCGGTGAAGGCGAAGAAGCGCACGCGCTCGTCCGCGATCAACCCGTCCGCGACCGGCGCGCCGCCGGTCAGCACCGACAGGAAGCCGCGCGGGACGCCGGCTTCGAGCAGTACCTCCGCGAGCTTGCACGCCGTGAGCGGCGTGGAGGAGGAGGGCTTGAGGATGACGGCGTTGCCCGCGGCGAAGGCCGGCGCGATCTTGTGCGCGACCGTGTTGAGCGGCGAATTGAACGGCGTGATCGCGACCACCACGCCGAGCGGCACGCGCAGCGTGAAGCCGATGCGGCCCGACTGCTGCGGCGCCCCGGCGAGCGGCACCACCTCGCCGGCGAGGCGCCGCGCCTCCTCGGCCGAGAGCTTCAGCGTCTGGATGCAGCGGCGCACCTCGCCCGTCGCGTCGGAGGCCGTGAATCCGGCCTCCATCTGCATCGTGCGCACGAAGTCGTCGAGCCGCGGCTCCAGCAGCGCGGCGGCGCGCTCCAGGATGGCGCCGCGCTCGAAGGGTCCCGGTGCCCCGCGGCGAAACGCGGCGTGCGCGCAGGCCACCGCGTGCGCGATCTGCTGCGGGTCGGCGGTGCCCACATGGGCGCCCGGCTCGAGGCGGTATTTGTCGATCACGGCGAAGGGAGCGCCCTTGCCTGCGACCCATTCGCCGTCCACCAGCAATCCTTGCGTGGCAATGCGCTCATTCACGACGCGTTCTCCTTACGTCCGGTCCGTTCGTCACAGCCACAGGATCTGCTTCCGATAGTCCAGGTTGGTCAGCAGGGGCTCGGCGGGTCCCGCGTGGAAGACCGCGCCGCGCTCGAGCGCGAACACGCGATCGGCGAGCGCGAGCACCAGGTCCAGGTTGTGCTCCACGATCACGATCGAGGTGTGTCCGCGCAGCCGGTCGAAGACCGTGAACAGCTCCTGCACGACGGTGGGCGCGAGGCCTTCGAAGGGTTCGTCGAGCAACAGCAGCTTCACGTTGCCCGACAGCGCGCGCGCCACGGCCACCATCTGCTGCTCGCCGCCGGACAGGTAGTCGGCCGCGACGTTCATGCGTTCCTTCAGTCGCGGGAAGTACTCGAGGATCTGCGCTTCGCTCCAGACGATGCCGTTGCGGCCGTCGGTGGCCCGCGCCAGGCGGCCCAGCGCGAGGTTGTCCGCCACCGTCATGCCGGCGAACAGTCCCCGGCCCTGCGGCACGTAGCCGATGCCGAGGCGCGCGATGTCCGGCGCCGGCAGGCCGGCGATCTTGCGCCCGGCGTACTCGATGGTCCCGGAGGCCGCGGGCACGAGGCCGGCCAGGGTCTTCAGCAGCGTGGACTTGCCCGCGCCGTTGCGGCCGAGCAGCGCGACGATTTCGCCTTCGCGCACGTCGAGCGTCGCGTCGTTGAGGATGTGGCTCTTGCCGTAGAACGCGTTGACGCGCTCGAAGCGCAGCAGCTGCGCACGCTCGCGCGCATCGCCCGCAACCCGGCCGGTGACGGGCGGGGTCCCGGTGCCCGTGTAGACCTCCTGCACGCGCCGGTCGGCCCGCACCTCGCCGGGCGTGCCGGTCATCAGCACTTCGCCCTGGTTCATCACGGTGACGCGCTGCGAGAAGCCGAGCACGCGGTCGATGTCGTGCTCCACGATCAGCACCGGGATGCTGGCGGCGACGCTCTTCACCAGGTTCGACACGCGCTCGCGCTCGGCCGCCGCGAGGCCCGCGAGCGGCTCGTCGAGCAAGAGCACCTGCGGCTTGGAGGCGAGCGCGATGCCCAGATCGAGCAGCCGCTGCCCGCCGTACGAGAGCTCGCCGCCCTCGATCGTCTCGATGCCGTCGAGGCCGAGGAACGCGATCAGCGCCGCGGTTTCCGCATGCACCTCGGGGTAGCTGTCGATGTCGCGCCAGGCGTTGAAGCGCCCCGGGTGCCGCGCCTGCAGCGACAGCCGCAGGTTCTCGTAGATCGACAGACCCTTGAACAGGTTGGTGATCTGGAACGAGCGCGCCAGGCCCTTGCCGCAGATGCGGTGCGGCGGCAGGCCCTGGATCTCGTCGCCGTACAGCCGCACCGCGCCCCCGTCCGGCGCGAACAGTCCGGAGACGACGTTGAACAGGGTGGTCTTGCCCGCGCCGTTCGGGCCGATCAGCGCGTGGATCTCGCCGGCGTTCACCGCGAGGCTCGCGTTCGCCATCGCGCGGATGCCGCCGAAGTGCTTGCCCACCGCTTCGACTTCCAGCGCTGTGCCCTGACGCGCGTCGGGGCGCAGGAACGCCGGCAACGGCAGGCCGGCGTGGATCTTGCGCGCGCTCATGGCCGCGGCCTCTTCGGGCGGCGGCCGCCAGCGCCGCTGCAGCTTCGCCCAGATGCCGACCAGCCCGCCCGGCGAATACAGCACGAAGCCGACGAACACCAGCCCGAACCACAGGAGCCAGTTGCCCGTCCACATCGAGAACAGCTCGCGGAACAGGATGTAGAAGAGCACGCCGAGGGCCGGGCCCAGGATGTGGTGCATGCCGCCGATCACGACCATCGCGAGCAGTTCGCCGGAGAAGACGACGGAGACGGCCTCGGCCGACACGAGGTAGTGCTGGAAGCCCGTCAGCGCGCCGGCGAGCCCCGTCACCACCGCCGAGAGGACGAACACCGCGAGCTTGTAGCGGTCGACGGGGTAGCCCTGGAACGTGGTGCGCAGCTGGTTCTCGCGGATCGCGACGAGGACGTGCCCGAACGGCGAGCGCACCACGCGCAGCAGGACGTACAGCACGCCGAGGCCGATCAGGGCGACCAGGACGTAGTAGGCGTGCGCGTTGTCGAAGTCGACCGGCCCGATGCGGCCGCGCTGCAGGCCGCCGAGCCCGTCCTCGCCGCCGGTCACCTCGGTCCAGCGAAAGGCGATGGCGTAGGTGAGCGCCGCGAGCGCGAGCGTGAGGAGCGAGAAGTACACGCCGCGCCGGCGCAGGATCAGGATCCCCACCACCGTGGACAGCACGGCGACGAAGGCGATCGAGAGCAGGAGCGGGACCGCGAGCTGGCCGGCGAACCAGTGCTTCTGCACGAGCGCGGCGGCATAGGCGCCGATGCCGAACCACATGCTGTGGCCGAACGACGTGAGCCCGGTGTAGCCGACGAGCAGGTTGAGGCCCATCGTCGCGATGGCGAGGCAGACCACCACGGAGGCGGTATTCACCGTCAGGCCGACCGCCTGCATGGCGAACGGCAGCGCGACGAGCGCGATCGCGCCGAGCCACAGCGGCCGGTACGTCGTCGGCGTTCGGGCGAGCGTCATTCGAACTTCTCGATGCGCTCGCCGAGCAGGCCGCGCGGGCGGAACAGCAGCACCAGGAACATCAGCACGTACATCGACGCCTCGCCCGCCGCCGGCACGAAGTGGATGGTGATGCCGCGCACGACGCCCACCAGGAACGCGGCCAGCACCACCCCCCAGAAGCTGCCCAGTCCGCCGATCACGACCACGACGAAAGCCACGGTGATGATCTCGGCTCCCATGGCCGGGTGCACCACCGTGATCGGCGCGAACAGCGCGCCGCCCAGCGCGGCCATGCCCACGCCCAGCATCACGATCGCGGCCATGTAGGGCTGCAGGCGGATCCCGAGCGCCGCCACCATGTCGGGGCGCTGGATCCCGGCGCGCACGACGCGGCCGAAGGACGTCCGGTGCAGCAGCAGCCAGATGCCCGCCAGCACGGCGGCGACCACGGCGAGCAGCAGCAGGCGATAGCGCGAGAACATGAAATCGCCCAGGATGAGCTGCCCCTTGAAGCCGGCGGGCATCGACGCCGGCAGCGGCGCGGAGCCCCAGATGATCCGGATGGCCTGCTCGGCCACCATGGCGAGCGCGAAGGTGAGGAGCAGGCTCAGGATCGGATCGGCGGTGTAGAAGCGGCGCAGCAGGAACCGCTCGAACAGGATGCCGAGCAGCGCGACCGCGACCGGGGAGAGGACGACGCTCGCGCCGAACCCCAGGTGCCTGGCGATCTCGAGCGACAGGTAGGCGCCGAGGGCGTAGAACGCGCCGTGCGCGAGGTTCACCACGCCGCCGACGCTGAAGATCAGCGACAGGCCGAGCGCGATCAGGAGGTAATAGCCTCCGAGCACGAGGCCGTTCACCACCTGTTCGAGCAGGAACAGGAGTTCCATGTTCAATCCGGGGATACCGCGGGCGGCGGCGCGGGCGCCGCCGCCCAAGACCCGCTTAGAAAGCGCAGGTGTTCTGCGACTTCGGTGGCGCGAGGAGTTCCAGCGGCTGGTTCGGACCCGGGACCGCCGCGCCGAGCACGAGGAAGTCCCACTTGTCCCGCGCCTTGCCCTTGGGCTTGACGGTGAACGGATAGGCCTCCTGCATCAGCTGGTGGTCCCAGGCGCGGAAGTACCCCTTGCGCGCCTTCAGGATGTCGAACTGCGTTTCCTTCTCGAAGTACGCGATCAGCTTTTCCGTGTCGGTGGATTTCGTCTCGTTCATCGCCTGGGCCATCATCTTCAGCGAGACGTACTCGATCCACGCGTGGTTCTCCGGCGGCTTGCCGTGCTTCTTGGTGAAGGCGTCGGTGAACGCCTTCGAGCCGGGCGTGTCGAGGTCGTGCATCCACACCGTCGGCCAGATTCCGCTCAGGTTGCCCTCGCCCGCCGCCCAGGCATCCGCCGTGTTGAGGTTGAAGCCGACGAGCGGAAACGGCAGCCCGAACTCGGCGTACTGCTTGACCAGGTTGGTGACCTGGTTGCCCGCCAGGTTGGAGCAGACCACGTCGGGCTTCGCGCGCCGGATCTTGAGCATGTAGCCGCTGAAGTCGGTCACGTCGGTCGCGACGAGCTCGTCGCCGATGATGGTGCCGCCGTTGCCGGCGATGAAGGCCTTCGCGGCCTTCAGCAGGTCGTGGCCGAAGAGGTAGTCGGCCGACAGCATGAAGAAGGACTTGCCCTTCACCTTGTTGTCGCGCAGCAGGGCCTGGCCGACGGCATTGACCATCACCGTGACGGGAATGTCCACGTGGAACGTGAACCGGTTGCAGTTCTTGCCGCGCAGCACGTCGGAGCGCGCGCCGATCTGCATGAACAGGCGCTTGTTGCGCGCCGCCACCTGCATGATGGTCAGCGCGGAGGCCGAGTTGATCTCGCCCATCAGCACGGTCGCGCCGTCCCGCTCGAGCATGCGCTGGGCCTTGGTCGCGGCGGTGGCGGGGTTGACCGAGTCCTCCGACATCACGTCCAGCTGGCGCCCCATGACGCCGCCGGCCTTGTTGATCTCCTCCTCGGCCATCTTGATGCCCAGGACGGAGTAGCCGCCGAGCGCGCCGAGAAAGCCGGTGAGCGGCGTGAGATGCCCGATCTTGATCTTGTCCGACTGGCTGCGCACGATCGCCGGGAAGCCGAGGGCAAGGGCCCCCGCGGCGCCGGCTTTCAGGACGGTTCTACGTGTGTTGCGGGTCATTTCTCTCCCTCCTTGTGGTGTTGCTTTCAGGTTCCTAACGCTGCGCAATCGACCAGAACCACCACTTGCGGTCGATCACCCAGTCCTTCGTGTCCTCGCGAAATGCCTTGTAGTGCGCCGCGACCCGATGCGCCTCCAGTGCCGCTTCGTCGGCGTACTCCTCCAGCAGCAGGAACAGCGCAGGGTCGGCCTGCTCCTGGTGCACGTCAAAACGCAGACAACCGCCCGGCTCGCGCTCAAGACTGGTGCGGGCGTGGCGCAGGAGCCGCGCCTTGAACGCTTCCACGACGTCGGCGCGGCAGGTGAGGTGGGCGGTATGGAAGATCATTGCGGTCTCCTCACTTCACCGCGCGCATCGGCACACGCTCGCGGAAGCCGAGTTCCGCCGAGAGCCGGTCGGCCGAGGCGGCGACGCGTTTCCCGACGCGTGCGATGTCGTCGGACTTGATGCGCCAAGTGGGCCCGGAGATGCCGATCGCGGCAATGCCGCGCCCGGAGAAATCGCGCACGAGGGCCGCGGCGCAACGCAGCTCGGGGTTGAACTCGGCGTCGTCGACCGCGTAGCCCGCCTCGCGCACGCGGTCGATCTCGCGGCGAAGGCGCACCGGATCGACGAGGGTGCGGGAGGTGAATTCTTTCAGCTCGATGCGGGCGAGGAAGTCGTCGAGCTCGGCCTTCGGCAGCGACGCGAGCATCGCCTTGCCGATGGCGGTGCAGTGTGCGGGGCGCAGGACGCCGAGGCGCTCGAACACGCGGAACGTCGAGGTGCCCTCGGACTTCGCGATCGTGATGACGCCGTCGCGGGAGAGCACGCCGAGGTGGGCGGTCTCGCCCATCGCCTCCGCGAGATCGCGCATCACCGGGAGTGCGGCGTTGACGAGGTTGACCTCGTCGCTCACGCGCGCCGCCAGCAGGAACACGCGGCGCGCGATGTGATAGCGCTTGGTCTCGGGATCCTGGCGCAGATAGCCGAGCGCGAGCATGGTGCGGATCAGGTGGAAGGCCGTGCTCGCATGCAGGCCGACCACCTTGCTCAGATCGGCGTGGCTGATGCCTTCCGGGCGGTCGGCGATCGCCTCCAGGATCTTGAACGCGCGCGCGATCGACTGCACCGGCAGCGCTTTCGCGGCGCGCTTGGCGGGCGGTTTGGTCACGACAGGGCCCCGGTGCGCCGGTCGCGGCGCACGACGTCGGCATCGGGTCGACGAGGGGCCGGGCGGGCCGGCCTCGCCCGACACGATCATCCGCAGGATCTCTTCGGAGTCGGTCTCCGACGCGTGGCGGCTGCCGACCAGCCGGCCGTTCTTCAGCACGGTGATGCGGTCGCACAGGTCGAGGACGTGCCGCAGGTTGTGGCTGATGAGCAGCACGGCCAGGCCCTGGCTGCGCATCTCGCGCACCAGCGCGTGCACCTTTTCGGTCTCCTGCACGCCGAGCGCGGCCGTCGGCTCGTCGAGGATCACGATCCGGGCGTTGAAGCAGACCGTGCGCGCGATCGCGACGCACTGCCGCTGGCCGCCGGACATCGTGCGGACCGGAATCCTCACGTTCCGGGACGTTGATCTTGAGCCGCGCGAGCAGCGCGCGCGCCTCCCGCTCCATGCGCCGCAGGTCGAGGAGACGGCCGCGCCCGCCGGGGCGCATCAGCTCGCGGCCCAGGAAGATGTTCGACGGGACGTCGAGGTTGTCGGCGAGCGCCAGGTCCTGGTAGACGGTCTCGATCCCGAGGAGCCTTCGCGTCGCGCGGCCCGCGCAGATCGGACTTCCGCGCCCGTCGAAGACGGATCGCGCCGTCGTCGGCATCGGCAGCGCGCCGGCGAGGATCTTGATCAGCGTCGACTTGCCGGCGGCGTTGTCCCCGACGAGCGCGTGGACCTCGCCGCGGTGCACGGCGAGGTCCACGCCCTTCAGCGCCTGGACGCGCTCCATAGCGACTTCGCGATGCCGCGCATCGCGACAGAGCGCGTGGTTCGCCAGCGGCTCCTCCATGGCCGGCGATTGCGCGCCGCCGGGCGGCGCCGTCACGCCTCTTCTGCGCGGCGACGCACGTCTTGGCCCAGTTCGGCACCGGCTTTTCCTCGACCGGCAACGTCCACGGACTTCGCGTTCGGACCGCTCGACGATCACCACCGGGCAGCGCGATCTCCTTCGGAACGCGCTCGCCGCGGAGGTGCCGCACCATCGCGGTGACCGCGAGGTAGGCCTGGTCGTGCCCGCTGAAGTCGGCGCGAGGCGAGCATCTTTCCGGAGAGGATCGCGGCGGCGCCGTCCGGGATCGCGTCGATCCCGACGACCTTGGTCTTGCCGCCGCGCCCCGCCGACTCCAGCGCCTCGGCCACGCCGACCGCCATGTCGTCGTTGGCGCAGAAGACGCCGTCGATCTGCGGGAAGCGCTGCATCAGGTTCTCGAACACCTGCACCGCGGGCAGCCGGCGGTAGTTGCCGGGCTGCGAGGCGAGCAGCTCGATCTGCGGGAACTCCTTCAAGCGCGCGCTCGAATCCCTTCTTGCGGTTCTGCGCGGTGATCGCCGCCGGCACGCCGTCGATGTGGAGGATCTTGCCCTTGCCGCCCATCGCCTGGATCAGGTAGCTTGGCTGATCTCGTAGCCGATCGCCTCGTCGTCGGAGCCGACGTAGGTCACCTGCTCGACGTCGGTCATCCGGTTGTTGAAGACCACGACCGGAATGCCGGCCTTGTTCACCTTCTGGATCGTCGGCACCAGCGCCTTGTAGTCGACCGGGACGAACACGAACGCCGTCGGGCTTGCGCACGATCCAGTCCTCGACCTGGCGCGTCTGCTCCTCGATGTTGTCCGGCTTGGTGGGCGCGGCGTGCTCGATGGTCGACGCCGAGGTCCTTGCCGGCCTTGTCGGCGCCGACGCGGACCGCCTTCCAGAACGGATTGGTCAGATTCTTGGTGAACACCGACCATGGCCGGAGCGGCTTCTGCGCGGTCTGGCCGACCGCGAGCCGGCGCCAGCAGAACGCTTCGCCAGGGCGGCCGCGACCGGCCGCCAGCACTCCGCCTGCGACTTTCGCAACCGATCCTCATTGCTTTCCTCCTCGATGGTGAGCTACCGCGGCGACGCGCCTGCCTCCGACGCTGGTCGGCAAACACCGAGGCGAGCACGATGAGGCCCATGCCGCCCGCCTGCCAGAACGTGGAGACGCCCAGCAGGTTCATGCCGTTGACGACGAGCGCGAGAATGAGGGAGCCGACGACCGTGCCGACGATGCCGCCTGGCCGCCGAACAGCGACGTGCCGCCGAGGCACACCGCGGCGATCGCGGGCAGCAGGAGTTCCTCGCCGGTGCCGCGAGTCCGCGGCGTTGGTGCGGGCGATCACGACCAGGCCCGCGAACGCGGCGAGCGCGCCGCTCAGCGCGTACACCGCGACGAGCGTGCGGTCGCACCGGCAGGCCGGACAGGCGCGCCGCGTGCGGACTGCCGCCGATCGCGTAGATGCCGCGGCCGAGGCGCGTGGCGCGCAGCACGCACGTAGCAGCAGGCCGAGCGAGCAGCGCAGCACGACGACGACCGGCGCCGGGACGCCGACCGATGAGGCCGGCGCCGAGCACGCGGAACCCGGCCGGGAAGCCGTGGATCACCTCGCCCTTCATGAACACGTAGGCGAGCCCGTGCGCGATCCACAGCATGCCGTAGGTCGCGATGAACGCCGGGATGCGCACGTACGCGACGATCACGCCGTTCACCGCGCCGCAGCGCGACGCCGGCGGCGAGCGCGGCGGCGATCCCGAGCTCGACGTGGCCCGACGGCGATGACCGCGGCGCCGACGCACGCGGCGAGACCGAGGACCGCGCCCGACCGACAGGTCGATACCGCCGGTCAGGATCACCAGCGTGAGGCCCGGCCGGCGATGAGGAACTGCAGCGCGGCCTGGCGCAGCACGATCGTCAGGTTCTCGAACGTGGCGAAGTGCGGGCTGAGCCAGGCGCAGCAGCGAGCACAGATCGCCACGATCGCGGCCAGCGCGCGAGACGACGACGAACAGCCGCGTCCGGCGGCGCGGCGGGCCGCCCGAACGTGCAGCGAGGCGAGCGCGCGCGTTCATCGCGTCCGTCGCCGGATCGAATCGAGGGCCACCGCGGCGATGATCACCAGGCCGACGACGGCGACCTGCCACTCGGTGCTCACGCCGAGGAGGTTGAGGCCGTTGCGCAGCACGGCCGACGGCGGGCGCCCCGACGAGCGTCCCGACGATGCCGCCGCGACCCTTCTCGAACGAGGTGCCGCCGAGGATGACCGCGGCGATCGCGTCGAACTCGAGGCCGAGCGCGATCGTCGGGTGCGCGGCGTTCATGCGCGCAGTCATGACGAACGACGCCGACCGCGGTGATCGTGCCGGCAGAAGGCGTAGACGGCGACAGTGCCAGGCGGAGACGCGGACGCCGGAGAGCGCGAGCGCGCGGCGATTGCCGCCGATCGCGAGCGCGTAGCGGCCGAACCGCGTGTGATAGAGCAGGAGCCACGTGAGCACGAAGACGAGCGATGGTCGCCCACGATCGGCACCGGAAAGCCGAGCACCAGGCCTTCGTTGAACCAGCGCACCGCGGCGGGCAGCGCCGGTGACCGAGTTGCCCTGACGTCAGCACCATGGCGAGGCTGTGCGCGATGCCGAGGGTGCCGAGCGTGACGATGAACGGCGGCATGCCGACCCAGGCGACCAGCGCGCCGTTCACGACCCCGAAGACGAGCGCCGACCGCGAGCGCGGCCGCGAGCGCGAGCGGGAACGGGCGTGCCGCCGACCAGCAGCGAGGCCATCACTACGCCGGCGAGGCCGAGCACCGGGCCGACCGACAGGTCGATGCCCTCGGTCAGGATCACGAGCGTCATGCCGAGCGCGACGATGGTCAGCACCGCCACCTGCAGCGCGACGTTCATGCAGATTCTGCGCGGTGAAGAACTCCGGCGCCGGAGACACCGAGCAGCATGCACATCGCCACGAGCAGCCAGGCGCCCCGGGCGGCGCGCGAGCGTCGACGACCGCGCCGCGCCGCGCGGCCGCCGTCGATGCGTCGAGCGAGGCAGGCTGCTCACGCAACGACTCCGGGTGCGGCGCGCATCCAGTCGGCGAACTGCGCGACGCCCGATTCGAGCGTGAGGCGCGGAGCGAAGCCCGAGCTCCGCGCGCATGCGCGCGCAGCGCGAGCGGACCGCGGATCACCGCGTAGCTGCGTCCACGGGTCGGTGCCCGGGCCGACGTCGAGCGGGCTGCCGGGGACGCGGCGCGCACGGCGGCGGCGACGCGCGACGGTGGTGTAGTTCTGGCCCGATCCGAGGTGGTAGACGGGATGCTCGAGGCACATCGGCGCGATATGCAGCGTGCGAGGCCGGCGGCGCAGTCGGCGACGTGCGTGAAGCTCGGCGCGAAGTCGCCGCCGCGACGGCTCGGCGATCGCATCGCCGCGCAGGGCGCGGCGCAGGAACTCGGGAATCGGGCCGCGCGGGCCGTCGAAGCCGCGCGGGACCATCGGCGGACCGTAGATCCAAGACACGCGCGCGGTCGCGGCGCGTCAGGCCGTAGACCTCGCGGTACATCGCCGCCAGGAGCTCCGAGCAGTGCTTGGTGGTCCCGTAGACGTTGACCGGGCGAGGCCGGCTCGGTCTCGCGGATCGGTCTGCGCGAGTCGGTCCAGCGCTGGAAGACCGCGCCGGAGCTCACGAGCACGAACCGGCGCCAGCGGCCCGCCGCGCGAGCTCGAGCAGGCGCTGCGTGGCGGCGACGTTGATCTCGAACGCCGCGGGCGGGAGCCGGCCGCGCGAGCTTCTCGTTCGGGCAGCGCGGCGCAGTGGACGCAGCCGTCGATCGCGTGATCGCGGCGGCGAGCGCGCGCGACCGCGCTCGCGTCGGAGAGATCGCAGCGGAGCCAGGTCACGCCGGGCCGAGCGCCGCTGCGCGGCCGGCTCGTCGAACGGCGGTGGTCCTGCGCGACGACGAGCCGGCCGCGCGGCCTCTCGGCCACATCGTAGCCGACTGGCCCATCGCGCCGGTGATGAGCAGCGCCACTACGCGTCTACGGCGGGCAGGTCACCACGATCAAGCGAGGCGATGCGCCGGTGTGTACATCGAGCTCGACGGCGGGCGGAAGGAAGATCGTGTCGTGCGGGCGCGACGGTGCGTGCGCGCGCCGTCGATCTCCATCAGTCGCCTCGCCGTCGAGGATGTAGTAGATCTGCTCCTGGACCTGCGTGCCGGTGCGGCGCGACGTAGGCCGCGCGGCTGGTAGACCGAGATGCGGTAGTCGACCAGGCGCGAGCCGACAGTTCTCCGGCCGCGACGAGCATCTTGGAGCAGCGCGCCGTCGATAGTGCGCCCGGGCGGCGCCTCCCACAGCACGAGTCCGCGTTGGGCCGGATGATGCCTGGCGCGGCACTCTCGATCTCCGATGCGCGCCTTGGCTTTTCATTGAGACGCAGCTCCTGTTTGACTTCGATTTCGCCGCGCCGACATAGGCCCGCAGCCCCGCCCGGATGTCGAAGCGCGGCGAATACCCGAAGGCCGCGCGCGCGCGGCGGAGATCGAGCGCACCCTTGCGCGGCACCGCAATCCGGTCGCCGTGGCGATAGACGCCGGGCCGACCGACGCGCGGCGCGGAACGACCTCCTTCACCGCTGGCGCCACCTCGGCGAGCGTCGGGCGGTGCCGCTCGCGAGGTTGTAGACGTCGAACGGGTGGCGCGCGCAGTCGAGCGCGGCCAGCGTGCCGTCGACGAAGTCGTCGACGTAGGTGTGGTCGATGCGCGAGTCGCGCGCCACGCTCGGGACGTGCAGCGGGCGCCCGGCGAGCGCCGCATCGATCAAGTTCTTCGGCACGCGGTGCGCGGCAGGTCGGCCCGTAGACCCAGGACGTGCGGAGGTGATCACCTCCATGCCGTAGCAGGTCGCGGTAGCAGCGCCCAGGTGCTCGACCGCGACCTTGGTCGCGCCGTAGAACATCACCGGCGCGAGCGGCTGGTCCTCGTCGACGCACCGGCGCGGGAACGCGGTGGTCGCCGCCGAGCTGAGTGGAGGATGCGCGCGCGGACGCGCGCATCGCCTCGTCGAGTCGGGCGACTGGTCGGGCGTCGAGACCATCGGCGCGGCGCGTCGGTCGCCCCAGGCCGCCGCGGCCGCCAGGCGACCCGTCAGCCGGCCGCGCGGCGCGCCCCGGACGCGCGCCGTCGAGCCCGATGCCGTCAGCGCTTTGCGGCTCGCGCCGCGAACCGCCCGTACACTCTAGCGACGTTGCGGTGGTAGATCTTCTCGCGGTCGGCCGCGGGCGAGCCACTCGATCGAGTCGATGTAGCGCTTGGTGTCGTCGTAGTAGTGCCCGGTCTCCGGGTCGATGCCGCGCACCGCGCCGACCATCTCCGGAGGCGAACAGGATGTTGTCGGCCGGGATCACCTTGAGCAGCAGCTCGATGCCCGGCCGGTGATAGACGCAGGTGTCGAAGAACACGTTGTTCAGCAGCAGCTCCTTCAGCGGCGGGCGGCCCATGTCCTGCGCGAGGCCGCGGTAGCGCCCCCAGTGGTAGGGCACGGCGCCGCCGCCGTGCGGGATGATGAACTTCAGCGTCGGGAAAGTCCTTGAACAGGTCCGACGTGATGAACTGCATGAAGGCGGTGGTGTCGCCGTTGATGTAGTGCGCGCCGGTGCCGTGGAAGTTGGGGTTGCACGAGGCGCTCACGTGGATCATCGCGGGCACGTCGAGCTCCACCATCTTCTCGTAGAGCGGGTACCACCACTTGTCGGTGAGCGGCGGGTCGGTCCAGTAGCCGCCGGACGGATCGGGGTTCAGGTTGCAGCCGATGAAGCCGAGCTCCTTCACGCAGCGCTCGAGCTCGGGGATGCAGTTGTCGGGCCGCACGCCGGGGCTCTGCGGCAGCTGGCAGACGCCGACGAAGTTCTCCGGGTAGAGCGTGCAGACGCGGTGGATCAGGTCGTTGCAGATGCTCGGACCAGTGCCGGCTCGTGGTCTCGTTGCCGATGTGGTGGCTCATGCCGCATCGCGCGCGGCGAGAAGATCGTGAGATCGGTGCCGCGCTCGCTCTGGATGCGGAGCTGCGCGCCTTCCAGACTCGCGCGGATCTCGTCGTCGGAGATCTTCAGCGCGCCTTTCGACGGCGCGTGACCCGGCTTGCCGAGGTCGTCGATCTGCTGCTTGCGCCAGGATTCGAGCGCCTTGGGTGCGGTCGTGTAGTGCCCGTGACAATCGATGATCATGCCGTTGCCTTTCCCTAGCTAATTTCCGAGCGAGCGGGTCGTGTCGTCGAAGAGCTCGTCGACTGTGTAGCGACGCGGGATGAGGCCCTGCCGGTAGCAGCAGTCGATCGGCCACCTCCAGGTTGCGGCGATTCGCCTCGACGCCGAACGGGTTGAGATCGAGCTCGCCCGCCTTCGGCAGGCCCGCCGCCTGCTTGCTCTCGACCAGCAGGCGATAGATCTCCCGGACGGCCTGCGGATCGGACTGCGAGAGCGAGTCCTTCACCACGACCAGGTGATTGACCTGGATCGCGCCGTGCTTGGCGTGCCACGCCCGCGCGGCGGCGGCCGGATCGGCGAGCAGCGTCTTGATGCGCGGATCGGAGGGCGGGCCGTCCCCGACGATGGCTGCATCGATCTCGCCCGCGAGCAGCATGTCGACGACTTTCGCTCCCGCGGGAGCGCGCTCGACGTTCGGCGGGTCGCGGAACTCGGCGACGTGCGCCTCCTCGAACGTCACCCAGTTGCACCTGTTCGGGCCGGATGCCGTAGTCGTCGGCGAGGATGCCGCGGATCCAGGCGCCGGTGCGTGACCGAGTACGAGCGCACGCCGACGCGGCGGCCGGCGAGATCGCCGGGGGCGAGCGGACCGCGCTCGGCGTTGTACACGATCAACGGGTGCTGAAAGCGCCCCACCAGCACCGCCGGCAGCAGCGTGAGCGGCTTGCCGTGCGCCTTCGCCATCAGGTAGGTGACGATCGCCAGCTCGGAGACGTCGAACTCGAGATCGCGCACCGTGCGCTTGAAGGCCGCGCTCACCGGCTTGACGTCCGCGAATTCGAGGCGGACGTGCGGCGAACGGAGCTGGCCCGATTTGAGCGCCGCGGTCACCGGGTAGTCGCCCATCAGGGCGCGCAGCGTGACGGTCTTCGGATCGGTCATCCTTTTTCCTCAGAACTGTGCGCGATATTGAGCGGGGTCGATGCGCGCCCCGATCACCAGCGGCCGGTCCTTCGGCCGCGCCTCCGCGAGCGTGCGCGAGAGGGCGGCGGCGCTGTCCACCATCACGCCTTCGCATCCCATCGCCGGGGCGAGGCGGGCGAGGTCGGTCGGCTCGATCAGCGTGCCCCAGCTCGGATAGTCGCGGCTGGGCCTGCTTGATCTCGATGCGGTTCAGGCTGTCGTCGCAGAACACGACCACCAGCAGCGCGAGGCCGAGGCTCGCGGCGAGGCGCAGCTCGCTCTGCACCATCGCCAGGCCGCCGTCGCCGACGAAGCACACCACCGGGCGCGCGGGTTCGAGCAGCTTCGCGACGATCGCCGCCGGCAGCGAATAGCCCATCGAGGACAGGCCGTTGGTCATCAGCACCGAGCGCGGCGCGTACGCCGTCCAGCCCTGGCCGACGAGCAGCTTGTGCGAACCGACGTCGCTCGTGGCGATGCGCGTCGCGCGGCGCCGCTTCGCGCACGAGGTCGACCACGTCGGTCGGATTGAGCTTGCCCGCGACCCGGCCCGCGTAGTACGCCGCGCGCAGGCGCTTCGCGGTGCCGCTTCACCTCGGCGGCCGCCCATTTCGGCGCGCCCTGCCAGTCCGCGACGATCGCCGCCAGGATCGCGGGGATGTCGCCCACCAGCTCCGCGTCCGCGGGATAGATCTGGTCGGTGTTCGGCGTGGCGTCGATGTGCACGGTGGGCACGGCGAGCGGCCAGGGCTTGATCAGCTCCACCGCGTCGAAGCCGACCGCGAGCAGCAGGTCGCAGCCCTTGAGGAAGTCCCACACGAACGCGTTGCACGCCATGTCGAGCGTGCCCGCGTAGTACGGGTGGTCCTCGGCGAGCACGCCCTTCGCCATCGGCGACACGACCACCGGCACGCCGAGCGTCTCGGCGAGCCGCGCCAGTGCGCGATCGGCGCCGGCGCGCTGCGCGGCGATGCCGGCGAGCACGACAGGCCGGCGCGCGGCGCGCACGCGCGCCGGAACGTCCGCCGCCGCGGCGTCGGCCGCGAACACCTGGGGCGAAGTGGACAGAAGTCTTTAGCGGCGGGAGCGCAACGGCTGCGTCGAGCGCCTCCGCGCCCACCACGTCGGCCGGCGTGGTGATGTGCACCGGTCCGGGACGCTCCGCCATCGCGAGTCCGCAGCGCCTTGCGCATCACGGTCGCGACGGTGTCGGGCGCGACGTGCGTCGTCCACTTGCTCACCGGCGCGAACATCCGGTTGTGATCGAGGACCTGGTGGGTGAACGTCTGCTCGCGCTTGCGCTCGATCTGCCCGGAGATCGCGATCATCGGCACGCGGTCGAGCCACGCGCTCGCCACCGCGTTGACCAGGTTCGACGAGCCGGGGCCGAGCGTGGACATGCACACGCCGGGGCGCCCGGTGAGAAAGCCGTAGGCCTCCGCCATCAGACCGGCGGTGCCTTCGCGCCGGCCGAGCACGAACTGCATCCCCGCGCGGCGCGCCGCCTCCATGAACTCGATGTTGGGGTCGCCCGGATAGCCGAAGATGTGGCGCGTGCCGGCCGCGGCGAGGTACTGCACCATCACTTCGGAAACGTTCACCGCGACTCCCCGGGGCGCCGGACGGGTGGGGCGTTCGGCGTCGCAATCCTCGCATTTCGAGAGGAGCGCGCCAAGTATGCGTGCGCAGCGCATAGCAGCTTTAGCGGCTTTGGCATGGGGCGGCGGTCTGGCGGACCGGTCAAATCCACTGCATCCTTGCCGCTCGTCACCGGAGGGCAGCCGTGCCAAGGACGAGAAACCCACTGCCGATCGCCGCTGCATGGAGCCGACTGACGTGTACGTAGTCGAACGCTTCGCGCAGTTCGCCGTGGCGCTGCGGGCGCGGCCGCTCGCCCCGGCAGTCCTGCACCACGCGAAGCGGGCCGTGATCGACTGGTACGCGGCGGTTCTGCCGGGGGCCGTGGCGCCGCCCGCGACGCTGCTCGAGCGCGCGCTCGCCGACGAGCTCGATCGCGGCGGCGCGGCCCTGGTGACCGGGCGGCCCGCGACCGCTCGCGCCGCGGCGCTCATCAACGGCACGGCCGCCCACACCGTCGAGGTCGACGACATCTTCAAGGACGCGATCTTCCACCCCGGCGCGCCGACGATCGCGGCCGCGCTCGCCGCCGCGCTCGAGACGAATGCGAGCGGCGCGGCGTTCCTGCGCGCCGTGGTGGTGGGCTACGAGATCTCGACCCGCGATCGGCGCCGCGATGGGGCGCGAGCATTACCGCTACTGGCACAACACCGGCACGATCGGCAGCTTCGGCGCGGCGGCCGCGTGCGCCGAGCTGTACGGCCTCGACCGCGAGCGCTTCGCGCATGCGCTGGCGACGGTGACGACGTTCGCGGCCGGTCTCCAGCAGGCGTTTCGCATGGACTCGATGTCCAAGCCGCTGCATGCGGGGCGCGCCGCGGAGGCGGGGCTCACCGCCGCCCGGTTCGCGCGCGAGGGCGTGATCGGCTCGCTCGACGTGATCGAGGGGGACGCGGGCTTCGGCCGCGCGATGGGGGCGGGGCCCGACTGGGATGCCGCGCTCGCAACGCTCGGGAGCGCGTGGCACATCACGCAGATGACTTTCAAGAACCACGCGTGCTGCGGGCACACGTTCGCCGCAATCGACGGCGCGCTGGCGCTGCAGCGCGAGCTCGGAGTCGCGCACGGCGACATCACCGGCGTGCGGGTCGCCACCTATCGTCCCGCGCTGGAGGTGGCGGGCAACGCCAACCCGGCGACCGCGGCCGAGGCTCGCTTCAGTCTGGCCTATGTCGTGGCGACCGCGCTCGTCCACGGCAGCGTGCGGCTGGCCGCGTTCGAGCCGGCGCGGCTGCGCGATCCTGCGACGCGCGCACTCATGGCGCGAACCGAGACTATGGTCGACCCCGAACTGGACGCCGCGTTCCCCGGGCAGCGCGCCGCGCGCGTGACGCTCTCGACGCGCGACGGGCGCAGCGAAACCTACCTCCAGCCGACCCGCAAGGGCGATCCGGACGCGCCGCTCTCCGACGCCGAGCTGGAGGACAAGTTCCACGAGCTCGCCGGCGCGGTGCTCGGTGCGGCGCGGGCACGCGATCTGCTCGCGCAGCTGTGGGCGCTCGATCGGGCGCCGGATCTGGGGTTCGCGTGCGCGCCTCGATGAAGCCGGGGCGGCTCGTGCGGGTGTCGTCGCATAATTCGGCGGTGGCAATCCATAGGCGAAGACCCGGACATCCAAGGTTGGCGGCGCGGCAGTCCGGTCCGGTCATACAGACGACAAAGGGGCGAGCATGAAGATCTCGAGCATCCATTCCCAAATCGTGCGACTCCCTGCCGACGAGCCGCTCGCGGACGGCCCTGCAGTCGCGGGCGCGACGCGCGAGTTCGTCGCGCTGCAGATCGGCACCGATGCGGGGATCGAGGGCGTCGGCCTCACGTTTTTCGGCGGGCCGATCACCGGCGCCCTCAAGGCCACGGTCGACGGACTGGGCGCGCTCACGATCGGCGACGACCCGATGCGCATCGAGGCGATCGTGGACAAGCTGCGCGCCGCCGCCGGCTCGTCCGGCCCCGGCGGTCTCTTCACGCTCGCGCTGGCGGCGATCGACATCGCGCTGTGGGACATCAAGGGCAAGGCGCTCAACCTGCCGGTGGCGACGCTCGCGGGCGGACACCGCACCCGGGTCCCGACTTATGCGAGCGGCGCACTGATGCGGCAGTTCTCGCTCGACCAGGTGCTCAAGGCCGCGCCGCGGCTCGTGGAGCGCGGCTTCCGGCAGATGAAGATGCAGCTCGCGCTGCCCGGCGACACCTCACCCGAGCGCGAGGTCGAGCGCACCCGCGAGATCCGCGCCAGCGTCGGTCCGGGCGTCGACCTGATGTGCGACATCAACCAGCGCTGGGACGTGCGCCAGGCGATCTCGATCGGCAGCCGGATCGAGGAGTACCGCCTGTACTGGCTGGAGGACGTGGTCGCGCACGACGATTACCCCGGGCTCGCCCGCGTCGCCGCCGCGCTCACGACGCCGATCGCCGCCGGGGAGTACGTCTACGGCGCGGTGCCGTTCCGGCACCTGCTCGAGGCGCGCTCGGTCGACATCGTCATGATCGACGTCCTGCGCGCGGGCGGCATCACGCAATGGCTCAAGATCGCGGCAATGGCGGAGGCCTTCAACCTGCCGGTGGTGAGCCACCTGATTCCCGAGCTGCACGTGCATCTCATCGCCGCGGTACCCAACGGCCTCACGGTCGAGTACATGCCGTGGTCGGGGCGGATGTTCGAGGAGGTTCCCCTCCCGCAGAACGGCGAACTCGCCGTGCCGGACAGGCCCGGCCTCGGGCTCGCGTTCGACCGCGCGGCGCTGCGCAGCTACGGCGCGTGAACGGTCTGCGCGCCGTCAGTTCGCCTTGATGCCGGCTTTGCGCACCACGTCGCCCCACCGCGCCTGCTCCGTCGCGATGAACGCGGCGTACTCCTGCGGCGTCGAGCCGACCGCCTCGGCGCTGTCGACCGCGAAGCGCTCGGCGACCGCGGGCTGCTTGGCGGCCTTCGCCGCCTCCGCGGCCAGGCGCTCGACGATCGCCGCGGGCGTCTTCGCCGGCGCGTTCAACCCGTACCATTGCGTCGCCTCGAACCCGGGAAAGCCCTGCTCGGCCACCGTCGGGGTGTCGGGCAGGACCGCGAGCCGCTGCATGCTGCCGACCGCGATGACGCGCAGCTTGCCGGCCTTCACGTGCGGCAGGAGCGGCGGGGTTCCCGCCGAGGTCGCCTGGGTCCGGCCGGCGACGAGATCGATGAGGTTGGGGCCGGTCCCTTTGTACGGGACGTGCACCACGTCGATGCCCGCGACGAGCTTCAAGTGCTCGAACGCGAGGTGCCCGGCGCTGCCGTTGCCCGCCGAGCCGTAGTAGAGCTTGCCCGGCTCGCGCTTGGCGAGCGCGATGAACTCGCGCAGATCCTTGGCCGGCACGTCCGTGTGCACCACGAAGATGTTCGGAACTTTCGCGAGGAGAGAGACCGCGGCGAAGTCCTTGTTGGTGTCGAAGGGCAGCTTCTCGAACATGAACGGATTGACCGCCAGCGTGCCGATGTGACCGATGATCAGCGTGTAGCCGTCGGGATCGGCGCGCGCCACCTCCTGCATCGCGACGTTGCCGCCGCCGCCGGGCTTGTTGTCGATGATGATCGGCTGGCCCAGGCCTTTCTCCATTTCGATGGCGACGGCCCGGGCGACGATCGACGAGGACCCGCCGGGCGCGAACGGCACGACGAGGCGGATCGGTTTCGTGGGCCACTGGGCCTGCGCGGAATGGGCGAGCAGGGCCGCCAGGATTGCGACGAAGATTCGGATCATGCCTTCTCCCTTGGCGCGTCCCGTGCAACGCTTGCGCCCCGCGCGCATTGTGACGCGGGCTGATCTTCCCGGCTAGCATCAGGCGCGATAGCAGTTAGACCGGAAATGTGGGTGGGTCCGGCCGCGACGGACAGCGATCAAGTGAAGGGGGGCGTGATGCACGCAGCTGAGCACTGGGACGCCGAGTACGATCTCGTCGTGCTCGGCGCCGGCGCGGGCGGGATGACCGCCGCGCTGGTGGGCGCGCTGGAAGGGTTGCGCACGCTCCTGGTGGAGCGGACGGCGCAGGTCGGCGGCACCACCGCGCGCTCGTCGGGCACGGTCTGGATCCCGGACAACCCGCACCTGCGCCGGCTCGGCGTCGCAGGCGATCGCGACGCCGCGCGCGACTATCTCGATGCCCTCGTCGGCGCGCGCGCCGAGCGCGCGCTGCGCGAAGCCTTTCTTGCCGCGGGGCCGGAAATGATCGAGTACCTGGACGCGCGGACCGACGTCCGCTTCCAGGCCTATCTCCACCATCCCGACTATCGCCAGGAGCTGCCCGGCGCGGCGCGCGGCGGGCGACCGCTCGAGCCGCTGCCGTTCGACGGGCGGACGCTCGGGCGGGACTTCCACCGCGTGGGCTGGCCGCTGCGCGAGCTGATGCTCTTCGGCGGCATGATGGTGACGCGGGGCGAGGCGGCGCGCCTCCTGCGCATCGGCCGATCGTGGGACGCGCTCGCGCTGGGCGCGCGCCTGACCGCGCGCTATCTCGCAGACCGGCTGCGCTATCGCCGCGGCACGCGCCTCGTCCTCGGCAACGCGCTCGCGGCGCGGCTCTACGAGAACCTGCGCGCACGCCACGTCGAGATCTGGTTCGAGACGAACACCGCGCGGCTCGTGGTCGACGAGGGCGGTGTGTGCGGCCTCGTGGTCGAGCGCGACGGCGCGCCGGTCGCGGTGCGTGCGCGACGCGGCGTCGTGCTGGCCGGCGGCGGCTTTCCCGCGAGCGCGGCGCTGCGCGAGCGCCACCTGCCGCGACCGGTCCCGCAGCACACCCCGGCCTTCGAGGGCTGCGTCGGCGAGACGTTGCGCCTCGCGCAGGACGCCGGCGCGGCGCTCGGCCCGCCGGGCGAGGACAACGCGCTCTGGTTCCCGAGCTCGATCGCGACGCGCGCGGACGGCTCGACCGCGGTGTATCCGCACATCGTCCTCGATCGCGCGAAGCCGGGGCTCGTCGCGGTCAACGCCGCGGGACGGCGGTTCGTGGACGAGGCGGTCTCGTATCACGAGTTCACGCGCGGGATGTATCGCTCGCACCGGAGCGTTCCGAGCATCCCGGCCTGGCTGGTGTGCGATCGGCGCTTCGTGTGGAAGTACGGCCTGGGAATGATCCGGCCGCTGACGTGGCGCCTCGGTCCATACCTGCGCGCCGGGTATCTCCGTGCCGACGACTCGGTGGCAGGACTCGCCGCGAAGATCGGCGTCGACCCCGCGGGGCTCGTCGAGACGGTGCGCCGGCACAACGAATTCGCCCGCGCGGGCGCGGACGCGGATTTCGGCAAGGGCGGCAATGCGTACGACCTCGCCAACGGGGACCCGACGCACCGGCCGAACGCCTGCCTCGGTCCGATCGGCGCGCCGCCGTTCTGCGCGGTGGCGGTGGTGCCGACGCCGCTCGGCACGAGCCTGGGGCTGCGCACCGACGCGGACGGCCGGGTGTGCGACGACACCGGCCGGCCGATCGGCGGCCTCTACGCGTGCGGCAACGACATGCACTCGCCGCTGGGCGGCGAGTACCCGGGCGCGGGCGCGCAGATCGGGGCCGCGATGACCTTCGCGTACGTCGCGGCGCGGCACGCCGCGCATCAGGCCGCCCCGGCATAGCAGCTATTCGGGAAATGCCGTTCTAGCCTGGCCGGTTCCCCGCGACAATGGCAGGTGGGGGCGCATTGCGGCGGGGCCACGTCACGTTGCACACTGCTTGCCCCGTTCACCCACGACACCGGAGCCCGCGATGCCCGACCCCCAGCGTTCCGAAGCGATGTTGCGGCTCACCGCCGCGGACGGCTTCGCCTTCGATGCGTTCAAGGCCGCCGCGGTCGCCAATCGCGTCGGCGGCCTGGTCATCCTGCAGGAGATCTTCGGCCTCACCGAGCAGCTCAAGTCCGTGGCGCGCTTCTTCGCCGGCCACGGGTTCGACGCGATCGTCCCGTCGTTGATCGACCGCGCCGCGCCCGGCACGGTCGTGCCGTTCGACCAGCCGGACCGCGCCAGGGAGTTGATGATGAGCATTCCCGCGGACGCGATGCTGCGCGACACCGCGGCGGCCGTCAGGGAGGTGGAGGGCAGCGGCGGCGTCGTGGCGCTCGGGTTCTGCCTGGGCGGGGGCCTCGCGCTGCGCGCGGCGGTCGAGTTCCCGCTGGTGGGCGCAGTGTCGTACTACGGCACCCGGCTCGGCTCGTACCTGGACAAGCCGCCGCGTTGTCCGGTCCTCTTCCACTTCGGCGCGACCGATACGCACTCGCCCCCGGAGGTGATCGAGGCGGTCCGGAAGGCGATCCCGTCGGCCGAGACGCACATTTACCCGGTCGGCCATGCATTCGCGAACGACGCGCGCACCACTTACGTCAAAGACGCCGCCGAGCTGGCGCATGCCCGGACGCTGGCGTTCCTGCGCCGGGTCTGCGCACGCTGAGCGGCGGCGCGGAGAGACCATCGTCAGCGCCCGGCGCCGCCGGTCGCCCGCTTAACTTGGACAGGAGGAAGAGGGAATGAAACGACTACTCGACACGGTGATCGGCGGCTGTGCCGCGCTCGGCCTGGCGGTCGCGTCTGCGAGCGCCGTCGCCCAGGGCTACCCCACGAAGCCGGTGCGCATCGTCGTGCCGTTCGGCCCCGGCGGCGTCGCCGACATCAGCGCGCGCGCGGTCGCGCAGAAGATGGGCGAGTCGATGGGCCAGCAGGTGATCGTCGAGAACAAGCCGAGCGCCGGCGGCATCCTCGCCTCCGAGACGGTCGCGAAGGCGGAGCCCGACGGCTACACGCTGCTCTTCATCACCAACGGGAACTCGGTGAGCGAGTCGCTGTTCAAGTCGCTGCCGTACAACTCGGTGAAGGACTTCGCGCCGGTGTCGACGGTGGGGTTCTTCGACTTCGTGTTCGTGGTCAAGAGCGACTCGGACATCAAGTCGATGGGCGATCTGCTCGCGCGCATGCGCGCGAACCCGGGCAAGCTCAACATCGGCACCATCAACCCGGGCAGCGGGCAGCACCTCTCCGCCGAGCTCTTCAAGTCGATGTCCGGGGTCGATGCTCAGATCATCACCTACAAGAGCACGCCGGAAGTGCTCACCGCGGTGATCTCCGGGCAGGTGCAGGTCGGGCTCGACATCGTCGCGCCGGTGATGGGTCAGGTGAAGGGCGGCGCGCTGCGCATGATCGCCATCTCGTCGAAGCAGCGCTCGCCGATCCTGCCCGACGTCCCGACCGCCGCCGAGAGCGGCGTCCCGGGCTACGAGTCGGAATCCTGGAACGGCGTGGCCGCGCCGGTGAAGACCCCGCCGGCGATCATCGAGCGGCTGAACAAGGAGGTGCGGTCCGCGGTCGCGGCGCCGGACGTGAAGAAGCGCCTCCAGGACCTGGGCATCGACGCGCGCGCGGGCACGCCGGAGCAGTTGCGCGAGCGGCTGGTCGCCGACATCGCCAAGTGGAAGGCGGTGATCGAGAAGGCGAACATCCCGCGGCAGTGAGCGGGCGCGGGCGGCGCTCGTGGTGGCGTGCCTGCTTTCGTCCTAACTGGGAGGTGGCATGAACCAAGCAGCAAGCAGTGATCCGAAGCTCCTGATTCCCCAGCTCCGGTCGTTCTATGACCGGGTCAACCCGCTGTCCTGGCTCCTGGTCCGGGTCACCGTTGGCCTCATGCTCCTCCCGCACGGCTGGCCTAAATTCGTGGCCGGCATCTCGGCTACCGCGGCGAGTACGCTCGCGAAGCGCGGCATTCAACCGGCGGAGCCGCTTGCGGTGGTGCTCATCACCCTGGAAACGCTGGGCGGCCTGTGTATCGCCCTGGGGCTCTTCACGCGATTCTGGGCCGCGGCGGTCACCATCGAGATGGCGGTGATCACCTATCAATACCTCCCGGCGGGATTCGGCTGGACCAAACCGGGCTACGAGTATCCGTTGATGTGGGGCCTGATCATGCTCGCGGTCCTGCTGCGCGGCGGCGGACCGTACTCCCTCGATCGTCTGCTGGGCCGGGAGCTCTGATGTCACGGCGGGGGCGGCGATACGCTCCCCCGTCGTGATGCTCCCGCATCAACCCTTCAGCAACGGCGGCCCGATCGACTGCACGAGGTCGATCGTCTCCTGCGCCATGCGCGTGAGCGGGCGCTGCGCGGAGGTCGCGACCGCCATCACGCTGCGCAGCGCCGGCTGCACGATCGGGCGCGCGGCGAGCTTCGCGCCGGGGCCGGCCTCGATGAGCGCGTGGCGCGGCAGCACCGCGTAGCCGTGACCGCGCTGCACGAGATCGAGGATCGCGCGGATGCCGTCGATCTCGAGCGCGACCGCGGCCTTCAGGCCGAGCGCCGACAGGCGCGAGTCGACGAGCATGCGGATCGTGTGCGGCCGGCTCGGGATGATGAGCGGGTAGGTCGGGAGCTGGCGCAGCTCGACGCTCCCGCCCCGGTCGCCGGGGCGCGCGCGCTTCGGCCCGATCAGGTAGAGCTGCTGCTCGACGAACGGCCGCAGCTCGACCGCGGGCGAGGCGGGCGGGTTGTAGACGATGCCGACATCGACGCGCCCGAGCGCGAGCCACTCGAGGATGTGGACGGTGAGCCCCTCGGCGATGCTCATGTCCGCGCGCGGGAACCGGGCGCGGAACTCCGCCACCAGCGGGCCGGAGAGCACCCGGCTGACGCTCGGCGGCACGCCGACCGCGACGCGCCCGACCGGCGCGTTGCGCGACTCGTCGAGCTCCGCGCGCACGCGCTCGACCTGCTGCAGGATGCCGCGGGCGTGCGCGAGGAGCCGCACGCCGGGCGGGGTGAGGGTCACCCCGCGGCCGTTGCGCAGGAACAGCGTCTGGCGCAGCTCCACCTCGAGGGTGCGGATCTGGCGGCTGAGGGCGGGCTGCGCGACCGAGAGCAGCTGCGCCGCCTTCGAGAAGCTCGAGGCGTCGGCGACGTGCACGAAGTAGTCGAGCTGCTTCAGGTCCATGCGGCGCGTCCCATGCCGGAGTGAGATATCGGGTGCGTCATCGATGCCGATTGTTTGAGGACGGCATTCTGATCGATTCGCCGCAAAAACGCGACAGAGCGCCCCCGGATCTACAATGCCCCGCGACCGGGTTCGCGCGCCGCATGAAACTGATCCAGCTCCGCCATCTCCTCGCCGTCGCCGAAGCGGGCACGGTCCGCCAGGCGGCGAAGAACGTCCACCGCTCGCAGTCCTCCGTCACCAAGAGCATCCAGAGCCTCGAGCAGGAGCTCGGCGTCGAGCTCCTGCACCGCGCCTCGCACGGCGTGACGCCGACCGCGATCGGCAAGGCGCTGATCGCGCGGGCCACGGCGATCGAGGCCGAGCTGCGGCAGGCGCGCAGCGAGGTCGAGACCGCGCGCGGCGCCGGCGCCGGCGAGATCCGCCTGAGCGCCTCCCCGACGGTGGCGATGGGGCTGCTGCCGAAGGCGATCGTGGGATTCAAACGCACCCGCCCGAAGGTGAGTTTCCAGATCCAGGAGGGCTCGTATCCGGACGTGCTGCCCGCGGTGCGCACCGGGGAGCTCGACTTCGCCTTGTGCCTCGTGCCCGGGCGGCCGCGCGACGACGAGCTGGAGTTCCGGATTCTCCTGCGCGATCAGCTGACGCCCGCGGTCCGGATCGGTCACCCGCTCGCGCAGCGCGGGCGCCTGACCGTCGCCGAGCTGGCGAAGCTCGACCTCGACTGGGTGATCTACCGCCGCAGCCACACCGGGCGCGACATCTTCGAGCAGACGTTCGCCGCCGCGGGGCAGGCGCCGCCGCGGAGCACGATCGAGTCCACCTCGTTCGCCTGCGTGCTCGCGCTCGTCGAGGCGAGCGACTGCGTGACGCTGGTGCCGGCGCAGCTCTTCGCCGAGCGGCGCCGCAGCGCGGCGATCACCGCCCTGGCGATGGACTCCCCGATGCCGCCGTGGAACGTGACCCTGATTTCGCGCGCGCAGCACCAGCTCGCGCCGGTCTGCCGCGCGTTCCTGAAGCACCTCCACCGCGTGGCGCGGCCGCGCGCAGGCGGCGAGGGGCGGTAGCCGGCGCGTTTCGTAAAATCGATCAATTCGCGCTGTTTTTGCATCAAAAGGCGATCGCCGGCGCTGCTAGATTCCCTCCACGCGGAGCAGGAGGAGGGAAGCGGTGGTCCAGTCGCTCGAACGGGAGACGCATGCGGCGGCGCCGGCCGGCGCGGCGGTCCTGAAGAGCGTCTGCCGCGCCTGCCATGGCGGCTGCGGCGTGCTGCTGCACGTCGAGGCGGGTCGCCTCACCAGGGTCGCCGGAGACCCCGAGTCCCCGCTCAATCGCGGGCGGCTCTGCCCGATCGGCACCCGGACGCTCGACCTCGTCTACCACCCCGATCGGCTGAAGCACCCGCTGCGGCGGACCGGTCCGCGCGGCAGCGGGCAGTGGGCGCGCATCAGCTGGGACGAGGCGCTCGACGAGATCGCGGCGCGGCTCACCGCCATCAAGCGCGACCACGGGCCCGAGGCGATCGCGCTCGGGACCGGCACGGGCCGGCACCACATCCGCTGGGTCTCGCGCTTCGGCCACGCGCTCGGGACGCCGAACTGGTGCGAGCCGGGGTTCGCGCAGTGCTTCCATCCGCGCATCAACACCTCGCTGCTGACCTTCGGCGATTTCCCGGTGTGCGACTTCACCGGCGAGGTGGCGCCGAAGTGCATCGTCTACTGGGGGCACAACCCGGTGAACTCGGGCCCCGACGGCGAGACGCGGTTCAACGCCCTGGACTCGCTGGCGAGCAACCCGAAGGTCATCGTCGTGGACCCGCGCCGCACGCGCCTCGCGAAGATGGCGGACGTCTGGCTGCAGCTGCGCCCCGGAACCGACGACGCGCTCGCGCTGGCGCTGCTCAACGTCCTCATCGCCGAGCGCTTGTACGACGAGGCCTTCGTCCAGCACTGGACGCACGGCTTCGACGCGCTCGCGGCGCGGGTCCGGCCGCACACGCCGGAGTGGGCCGCGCCGATCACCTGGGTGCCGGCGGAGAAGATCCGCGCGGCGGCGCGGCTCTACGCGGCGACGAAGCCGTCGATGATGGAGTGGGGCTGCGCGATCGAGCACACGCCGAACTGCATCCAGACGGTGCGCGCGGTGTCGATGCTGCCGGCGCTCACCGGCAACATCGACGTGCCGGGCGGGTGGGTATTCGGGATGCGCGGCATCGGCCGCTTCCCGAGCCTGATCGAGAATCTCACGCCCGAGGCGAACGCGAAACGCCTCGGCGCCGATCGCTTCAAGCTGCTCGGCGGCGCGGGCGCCGACCTCCCCGCCGCCCATATCCCGACGCTGCTCAAGGCGATGCGCGACGGCGTGCCGTACCCGGTGAAGGCGTTCCTGGTCTTCGGCAACAACACGCTCACCACCTACGGGAACGCGAAGGAGGCCTACGAAGCGTTGATGAAGGTGGACTTCCTCGTTGCCGCCGACCTCTTCATGACGCCGACGACCGAGCTCGCCGACATCGTGCTGCCGGCCGCCGCCTGGCCCGAGCTCAACCAGATCGCGGGCCTGCCGACCGTGGCGGCGAACGTGGTGCTCGGCCAGCAGAAGTCGGTGCAGATCGGCGAGTGCAAGTCGGACGAGGAGATCTTCGTCGAGCTGGCGCGGCGCATGAAGCTGCCGGTGGGCACCGAGTCGGTGGAGGAAGTGCTCGACCAGCAGCTCGGGAAGGCGCTCGGCATGACCTTCGCGGGAGCTGACCGAGGTCGGGCACGTGAAGGTGCCGTTCCGATACGAGAAGTACAAGGAGGGCGGCTTCAAGACGCCGACCGGAAAGATCGAGCTGTACGCCACCCGGCTCGAGGCGCTCGGCTACGATCCGCTGCCCTATTACGAGGAGCCGCCGGAGAGCCCGCTCAGCACGCCTGACGTGGCCCGTGACTTTCCGCTCGTCCTCACCACCGGGGCGCGCATCCCGTTCTTCTTCAACTCCGAGCACCGCCAGATCGCGGCGCTGCGCAAGGCGCATCCCGACCCGATCGTCGAGCTCAACCCCGCGACTGCGGCGCCGCTCGGCATCCGCGACGGCGACTGGGTCTGGATCGAGACGCTGCGCGGGCGCATTCGCCAGAAGGCGCGCGTGACCGACGACATCGATCCGCGCGTGATCCACGTCGAGCACGGCTGGTGGTTCCCCGAGGAGCCGGGCCCCGAGCACGGGGTGTGGAAGTCGAACGCGAACGTGCTGACCCGGAACGATCCGCCCTACGACCCGGCGATGGGCACCTATCACCTGCGCGGACTGCTGTGCCGGATCGCGCGCGTGAAGCCCGAAGACCTGACTGCAGCTGGAGACGCACGATGACCCTGAGCCAAGCGAAGTTCGCGGCACTGCTGTTCGGCATCGCGCCGATGTTGCGGGCGAAGGCGCGCAAGTACCCGGCGTTCGCCAAGCGCCTCGCCGAGCGGGATCTGACCGTGCAGATCAGGACCTTCGACGGCGCGGTCGGGCGCCACCTCACCTTCGCGCAGGGGAAGGTCGCCTCGGCGCGCGGCCTCCATCCCCGCCCGGACGTCACGATCGGCGTCGCCACGGCCGAGCTCGGCGCGCGGCTCTTCGTCCCGTGGGTCGATCACCTCGAGCGCATCGAGGCGATGAAGAACTTCAATTTCACCGCCGAGGGCCCGGACGAGCTGGTGGTCTGGTTCACCCAGACCCTCACGACGATGATGACGGTCGGCTGGGAGTACGGCACCGACGTCGGCGACGGCACCAAGCGCTACGTGACGAACACCAACGGCGGCCCGCTGTTCGTCTACGTCAAGGACGGGAAGATCGTGCGCCTCACGCCGATCGAGTTCGACGCCGAGGATGCGCGGCCCTGGACGATCGAAGCGCGCGGGAAGCGCTTCACGCCGCCCGCCTCGACGACTGCGGCCGTGCACACGCTGTGCTCGAAGAGCACCGTCTATTCGCCCGACCGGCTGCTCTACCCGATGAAGCGCGTGGACTTCGATCCGAAGGGCAACCGCAACTGCCAGAACCGCGGCATCTCGGGCTACGAGCGGATCAGCTGGGACGAGGCGCTCGACCTCGTCGCCGGCGAGATCCGGCGCTGCAAGACCCAGCACGGGCAGGGCTCGATCATGGGCAACCACGGGTCGCACCACACCTGGGGGAACATCGGCTACTACATCAGCTCGGCGCACAAGTTCTTCAACGCGATCGGCTACACGCGCGTCGTCCACAACCCCGACAGCTGGGAGGGCTGGTACTGGGGCGCGATGCACCACTTCGGCTACAGCATGCGGCTCGGCCAGACCGAGAGCTACAGCCTGGTCGAGGACCTGATGAAGGAAGCCGAGATGGTGGTGTTCTGGTCCGCCGACCCGGAGGCGACCAGCGGCTCCTACAGCGCGCACGAAGGGACCATCCGGCGGATGTGGCTGCAGGAGCTCGGCATCGAGGTCGTGCACATCGATCCGTACTTCAACCACAGCGCGGCGCTGCTCGGCGGCAAGTGGTTCGCGCCCAAGCCCGGCACCGACACCGCGATGGCGCTCGCGATCGCCCACGTCTGGATCACCGAGGGGCTCTACGACAAGCAGTACGTCGCCGAGCGCTGCGCCGGCTTCGAGCCGTGGCGCGACTACGTCCTCGGGAAAGAGGACGGCATCCCGAAGACGCCCGAGTGGCAGGCGCCCGAGACCGGCATCCCCGCGAAGGACGTCCGCGCGCTCGCGCGCCGCTGGGGCACGCGGAAGACCTATCTCGGCGCCGGCGGCTGGGGCAACGGCCACGGCGGCGCGTGCCGTTCCGCGACCGGCATCCAGTGGGCGCGGGCGGTCGCGTGCCTGCTCGCGATGCAGGGCATGGGCAAGCCCGGCGTCAACTACGGCCACCTGCAGTGGGGCACGCCGGTCGACCTGCGCTTCTACTTCCCCGGCTACGCGGACGGCGGCCTCTCGGGCGACATCGAGAACACCGGCATGCCGATCAGCCTCTACCAGCGGATGCCGCAGCTGCCCACGTTCAACCCTTCGGCGCAACGCGTGCCGCGCCTGCAGATCCCGGAGGCGATCCTCGAGGGCAAGAGCAGAAGGCTATCCGTGGAACGGCAAGACGATCGAGGGGCAGTTCCAGAAGTTCTCGTATCCGCAGGCGGGCCACTCGCCGGTGAAGATGCTCTACAAGTACGGCGGCGCGTCGATCGGGACGATGACCGACACCAACCGCTACGTGAAGGCCTACCGCACCGACAAGCTCGAGTTCGTCGTGAACCAGTCGATCTGGTTCGAGGGCGAGGCGAAGTTCGCCGACGTCCTGCTGCCGGCCTGCACCCAGTTCGAGCGCTGGGACATCAGCGAGTTCGGCGGCACCGGCGGCTACGCGCTGCACGCGCAGACGCAGATGAACCATCGCGTCGTCTTCCTGCAGCACAAGTGCATCGAGCCGCTCGGCGAGTCCAAGCCCGACTTCCTCATCTTCCAGCAGCTCGCGAGCCGGCTCGGGCTCGGCGCCTACTTCTCGGAGGGGATGACCGAGCTCGACTGGGTGAAGCGGCTCTTCGACGCCTCCGACCTGCCGAAGCACATCTCCTGGAAGAAGTTCCTGAAGAAGGGCTACTTCGTGGTGCCGCCGCTGGAGGAAGGCCGTCGGGACCCCGTCTCGCTGCGCTGGTTCTACGAGGGGCGCAAGAAGGACGTGCCCGAGCCGCACCCGCTGCCGGGCGACTACAAGGAGGAGTTCCTCAAGGGCCTGCAGACCCAGTCGGGCAAGTTCGAGTTCGAGTGCGCGAGCCTCAAGCGCTTCGACCCGGACGACCCGGAGCGCCCGCCGATCGTGAAGTACCTCCCGTCGTGGGAAGGGCCGCAGACGACCGAGCTCTACGGACGCTACCCGCTGCAGCTCATCTCGCCGCACTCGCGCTTCAGCTATCACACGCTGAGCGACGGCAAGGACAGCGCGATCAACGACATCGCGGAGCACCGGATGCTCGTGAACGGCTGGTACTACTGGGTGCTCCGCCTCAATCCGCAGGATGCCGCCGAGCGCGGGATCAAGGAGCGCGACCTCGTCCGGATCTTCAACGACCGCGGCGCGGTCGTGTGCGCCGCGCACCTGACGGAGCGGCTGCCGCGCGGCGTGGTGCACGCGTACGAGTCCTCCGCGGTGTACGCGCCGATGGGCGAGCCCGGCTACTCGACCGATCGCGGCGGCTGCATCAACCAGCTCACGCCGAAGCGCTCGATCGCGAAGAAGGTGACGGGCACCGCCGCCAACTCCTGCCTCGTCCAGGTCGTGCCGTGGGACGGGTCGGGCGAGCTGCGTGCCGCCGCGCGCGAGGCGGCGCCGGCGAAGACGGCAGCGCGCGAAGAGCAGATCCCGGCGTTCGCGAAGTAGGGGAGGCGCACATGAAGAAATGGAACCTCGTGATCGACGTGGCGAAGTGCTTCAACTGCAACGCCTGCGCGGTCGCCTGCCACGACGAGTACCACGGCAACGAATTTCCCGGCTACGCGGCCGAGATGCCGAAGCACGGCCAGCGCTGGATCGACATCCGCCAGCGGGAGAAGGGTCAGTGCCCGATGGTCGAAGTGGTGTACCTGCCGGTCACCTGCAACCACTGCGACGACGCGCCGTGCGTCAAGGCGGCGCGCGACGGCGCGGTGAAGAAGCGCCCCGACGGCATCGTCATCATCGACCCGGTGAAGGCGAAGGGCCAGCGCCAGCTCGTCGACGCCTGTCCCTACCGGGCGATCTGGTGGAACGCGGAGAAAGAACTGCCGCAGGCGTGGCCCTTCGACGCGCACCTGCTCGACGCGGGCTGGACCAAGACCCGCGGCGCGCAGGTCTGCGCCACGCAGGCGATGCGCACGCTGCACGTCGAGGACGAGGCGATGCAGCGGATCGTCCGGGAGGAGGGGCTGCAAGTCCTGCACCCGGAGTACGGCACGCGGCCGCGCGTCTACTACAAGAACCTCGACCGCTACTTCAAGGCGTTCGTCGGCGGGACGCTCGCGGGCGAGATCGACGGGGTCGAAGAATGCGTCGCCGGCGCCCGGATCGTGCTGAAGCGGGGCGCGCAGACGATGGCCGAGACCACGAGCGATCCGTACGGGGACTTCAAGTTCGCGGGGCTCGAGGAAGGCAGCGGCGCCTACCGCATCGAGATCGCCGACGACCGGTTCGCGGCGCAGTCGGTCGGGGTCGAGCTCGGGCGCAGCACCTACCTCGGCACCATCCCGCTCGCGCGGAGGTCCGCGGTGTCCGCATGATCGCCGGCGAGTCCTGGCTGGACGCGACCGGGCGGCTGCTGATCGTCGCCTGCTTCCTCGTTACGGGCGTGAGCAACCTGACGCCGGCGCGGGTCAAGGACCACGTCGACCGCATGGTCGCGCTCGGCACGCCGTTGCCGACGGTCGCGTTCTGGCTGGGGATCGCGCTGCAGTTCGCCGGCTGCGCGCTCCTCGCGACCGGCTGGCACGCGGCGCTCGGTGCCTGGTGCCTGATCGTGTTCACGGTCGCGGCGACGGCGATCTTCCATCGCTTCTGGCGCATGGCGGACCCGATACGGCGCAACTTCAGCCGGCTGATGCTGCTCAACAACGCCGGCGTGCTCGGCGGCCTGCTCCTGCTCCTCGGGAACGTGGGGTAGCACGAGCGAAGAGCGGCCAGGGCGGGGCGAGGGGATGCCGCGCGCGAATAGCGGCTAGGTCGGATCCGCCCGTTCACATCCGGACGCGAGTCTGGTCAAATCCGGGGTCGGCCCTGCCGCCGCGCGCGCCATTGCGCGCGGCCGGAGCCGCACGCGCATAGGAACCCACGCCCATGGCCCGCATCGTCGGCGCGATCGCCACCTCGCACACGCCCACCATCGGCTTCGCGCACGACCGCAAGTCGCCCGACGACCCGGTGTGGGGGCCGATCTTCGAGGCCTACGTGCCGATCCGGAAGTGGCTCGGCCGAGAAGAAGCCGGACGCGCTCGTGCTCGTCTACAACGACCACGTCACGTCGTTCTTCTTCGACCACTACTCCGCGTTCGCCCTGGGCATCGGCGCGTCCTACCCGGTCGCCGACGAAGGCGGCGGCGCGCGCGCTCTTCCCCCCGTGCGCGGCCACGCGGCCCTCGCGCACCACATCGGCTTCAGCCTGGTGGCCGACGAGTTCGACATGTCGTTCTTCCAGGACAAGCCGCTCGACCACGGCGTGCTGTCGCCGCTCTCGATGGTGCTGCCGCACGACCCGGACTGGGCCGCGCCGGTCGTCCCGCTCCAGGTCGGCGTGCTGCAGTTTCCCGTCCCGTCGGCGGCGCGCTGCTACAAGCTCGGCCAGGCGCTGCGGCGCGCGATCGAGAGCTATCCGGAGGACCTCTCGGTCGTGCTCGTCGCGACCGGCGGCCTTTCGCACCAGGTGCACGGCGAGCGCTGCGGCTTCAACAACACGCCCTGGGACATGCAGTTCCTCGAGCTGTACGAGAAGGACCCGGTGCGGCTCACCGAGCTCACCCAGGCCGAGTACGCGCGCCTCGGCGGCATGGAGGGGGCGGAAGTGATCATGTGGCTCGTGGTGCGCGGCGCGCTTTCCGCGACCGTGCGCAAGGTCCACCAGACCTACTACCTGCCGTCGATGACGGGCATCGCGACGGCGATCTACGAGAACGACGCGATCGCTACAGAGGTCGACACGACCGTGGCGCACCGCGCGCACATCGGGCGCCAGCTCGTGGGCGCGGAGAAGCTCGAAGGCACGTATCCCTTCACCCTTGCGCGCAGCGTCAAGGGCTACCGCCTCAACAAGTTCCTGCACGCGATGATCGAGCCGGCGCACCGCGCGCGGTTCCTCAAAGACGAGGCGGGCGCCATGCGCGACGCGGGGCTCTCGCCGGAGGAATGCGACATGATCGCGCGGCGCGACTGGCGCGCGCTGATCCGCTACGGCGCGAGCTTCTTCATGCTGGAGAAGCTCGGCGCGGTGCTCGGGATCTCCAATCTGCACATCTACGCGGCGATGCGCGGCCAGTCGCTCGAGGAATTCCAGAAGACCCGCAATGCGCCCGGCGCGCTGTACTCGGTCGCCGGTACCGATGCGACGAGCGTCGCGTTCGACGACGCAGCGAAGAAGGCGTCGGGGCGGTGAGCGCGAAGATCGCCCGCCCCCCGGTCCCGCATCCCTCCAAGCCGGCGTTCGTCCCGCCGGCCGGGGCGTGCGACGCGCACTGCCACGTCTTCGGCCCGCCGGAGCGCTTTCCCTATGCGGAGGGCCGTCCTTATACGCCGTCCGAGCCCGCGCCGAGGGAGCGCCTCGCGCGGCTGCACGCGCATCTCGGGTTCGCGCGCGCGGTGATCGTCCAGGCCACGCCGCACGGCACCGACAACGCGGCGATGCTCGATGCGATCGCCGCGAGCGGCGGCGCCTACCGCGGCGTCGCGCTCGTCGCCCGGGACATCAGCGATCCGGGGCTCGAAGCGCTGCACGCCGGCGGCGTGCGCGCGGCGCGCTTCAACTTCGTCAAGCACCTCGGCGGCGCGCCGGACCCGGCGTATTTCGAGCGCACGGTGCAGCGGGTCAAGGCGCTCGGCTGGCACGTCGAGCTGCACTTCGACGCGCAGGACATCGCGACGCACGCCGATCTGCTCAAGCGCATGCCGGTGCCGTACGTGATCGACCACATGGGGCGCGTGAAGTCCGAAGGCGGGCTCGACCAGCCCGCGCTGCGGAACCTGCTCGGGCTGCTCGCCGACGAGCGCTGCCACGTCAAGATCTCCGGCGCGGAGCGCGTCTCCGCGCTCGGCCGGCGGCCGTTCGACGACGCGGCGCCGATCGCGCGGGCGATCGTGGCGGCGGCGCCCGACCGGGTGCTGTGGGGCACCGACTGGCCGCATCCGAACGTGCCGAACGACATGCCCGACGACGGCGAGCTCGTGGATCTCTTCGCGCGGATCGTCGACGACCCGGCGCTCCAGCGGCGCATCCTGGTGGACAACCCGACGCGGCTGTACTGGAGGGACTGACCATGGCAGCGCTGCGGATCGGACTGGTCGGGTACGGCGAGGTGGGGAAGATCCTCGGCCGCGCCCTCGTGGAGCGGCAGGTGGCGTGGGTCGGAACGTGGGATCGGCTGCTGGGCGAGCCCGCGCAGGCGCCCGCGATGCGCGCGCACGCGACCGGGGCCGGCGTCGAGCCGACGGGCTCGCTGGCCGCACTGCTCGAGCGGGCCGACGTGGTCCTCTCCGCGGTGACGGCGTCGCAGGCGCATGCGGTGGCGGTCGAGGCGGCGCAGTCGATCCGGCCGGGCACCTGGTTCGTCGATCTCAACTCCGCTTCGCCGGGGACGAAGGCTGCAAGCAGCCGGCTGATCGACGGTGCGGGCGGGCGCTTCGTCGAGTCCGCGGTCATGACCTCGGTGCCGCCCTACGGCATCAAGGTGCCGATGCTCCTCGGCGGGACGCAGGCGACAGCGCTTCGGCGCTGCTCGCGCCGCTCGATTTCAACATGGAAGTGGTCGCCGACCGCGTGGGTGTCGCCTCCGCGATCAAGATGTGCCGCAGCATCATGATCAAGGGCCTGGAGGCGATCGTCGTCGAGAGCTTCACGACGGCACGCCGCTACGGCGTCGAGGATCACGTGCTCGCGTCGCTGCACGAGACGTTCCCGACGCTCGATTGGGAGAAGCAGGGCGCGTACCTCTTCAGCCGGGTCGCGCTGCACGGCAAGCGCCGCGCGGAGGAGATGCGCGAGGTCGCCGTCACGGTGCGCGAGGCGGGGCTCGAGCCGCACATGGCGGCGGCGACCGCCGAGCGGCAGGACTGGGTGGCCGGACTGAAGAGCGCGGCGGGCCTCGGCGGACGTGGCGAAGGACGCGGACTGGCGCGAGTACGCGGACCGTCTGCTCCAGTGCCTCGATCGCGCGCCGCAGGACGCGTGAGTCGCCTCGCCGCCGGCATTCCGCGCCACTACATCAGGAACACGCCCTTGCCGGCGGTCTGCCGGTCGAACTTCTGATACGCCTCGCGCGCCTGCTCGAGCTTCCACCGGTCGGTGAAGAGGTGATCGACGTCGATCTTGCGATCGGCGACGAAGCGCGCGCATTCCGCCTGGATCACCGTCGAGAAGGTCCAGGACGCGATGAGCGTCAGCTGCCGGCGCAGCATGTCGGGGCTCACGTCTAGCGTCACGGTGTCGCCTTCGCCGACGTAGCAGCTGGTTCCCCACGTCTTGGTGCTCCGCACGGCCTGCTGTCGCGCGCTCGGCGCGCCGGAGGTCTCGAGCGTCAGCTCGGCGCCCAGCCCGTGCGTGAGCTGCTTGATCGCCGCGATCGGGTCGTCGGACTTGGGATTGATCGTCTCGGCCGCGCCGAAGGCGCGGGCGCGCGTCGAGGCGCTCCGGGCTCACGTCGAGCGCGATCACGCGAGCGCCCATGGCCGCGGCGAGCTGGGTCGCCGACAGGCCGACCGGGCCCTGGCCGAAGATCGCGATCGTCTCCCGGCCCGAGGTCTGCATGCGCCGCAGCGCGCCGTAGGCCGTTCCGGTGCCGCACGAGATCGCGGCGCCGGTCTCGAACGACAGCTCGTCGGGCAGCGGCACGAGCGTGCTGGCCGGCGCTTTCATCCACGGGGCGTGCGCGCCGTGCCCGGTCACGCCGTACACGACGATGCCTTCGACGCAGAGCTGCGACCAGCCGACGCGGCAGTGGTGGCAGACGCCGCAGCCCTTGTAGTGGTGGCACATGACGCGGTCGCCGACCTTGGCCTGGCGCTCGTTCACGCCGGGGCCCACCGCCGCGACGACGCCGCAGGGCTCGTGGCCGGCGATCACCGGACCGGAGAGCGCGCCCAGGCCGAGCGCCGAGGTGCCGCCGGTCTTGGAGGCGCGGTAGAACTTGAGGTCGCTGCCGCACATCCCGGACGCCTTGATCGCCAGCACGACCTCGCCCGGTCCGGGGGTCGGATCGGGAAACTCCATGAACGCGAGCTCGCGCTCGCCCGTGAACACCACTGCTTTCATCGTTACCCTCCCGGTGCCTGGCCAGCCGAATTCTGGAAGAGGGTAGCATCCCGCCCGCCCCGATGCCGACTGCACCGATCGACCGACGCCCGACGCGCTCGCTTCTCGCCGAGCTCGAGGGGCTGCTTGCGGATTTCACGGCCGGCACGGCGACCCGCAAGCGCGCGTTGCTCGACGCGCTGCGCGGACGCGCGGTGCACACCGCGCGCGATGCGCTCGCGCTGCACCGGGCGGCGTGCTTTCTGCGCGCGTTTCCGGACGATCGCGCGGTGTTCCGCGCCGCGAGCACACTTGCCGACGGTTTCGGCCGGCGCGTCGCACGCCTGCCGCGCCGCGAGCGGTCGAGGCTCGACGACAGCGGGCTCGCCGGGACGGTCGTGCGGCACGCTTTCACGTATGCGGCGGCGCGCTGGCTGGCGCTGCGCTTCCCGGATGACGCGGAGATCGACTGGCGGGCCTACGACGCGCCCGACCGCCTCGACCCGCTGCTGATGCCGCTGCTCGCGCGCGTCGAGGAGGACGCGTTCGACGACAGCCGGGCGGGCATCACCGACTGGATCCGCCGCGCGAAGGGCGCCTTCCCGCACTCGGATCTCGCGTGGCTGGTGCGGCAGGAGCGCGGCGCCGCTCTGGCGCCCGCGCAGTGGAGCCTCGCCTACGAGTGCGCCGAGGTCCCGCTCGTGTGGCGGATCGGAGATGGCCGCGGGGCGATCACCCACAACGCATTGCGCGGGATCGGGATCGCCTTTCGCACCGGCATGCGTCGCCCCGCAGCGGACTCGAAGGCGGAGATCGCCCGTCCGCTCGAGCGGATGGAACTGCTCGCGCCGCGTGCCGCACGCCGGATCCTCGACGTCTGGCGCGCCGCGCTGCTCGCGCGAACGCGCGGCGTCTACCCGGTCGAGCAGGCGAACGAGCGGGAGTGCTACCTCGCCGACCTGGGCGAGGGCGTGCAGATCGCGGTGGTCGGCGTGCGGCCGCCGGCGCGCGCGGTGCTGGAGGTCAACTACGGCTTCCTGTTTCTCGCCAACGGCCGGCCGATGGGCTACGGGGGATTCACGCCGCTGTTCCGGCAGGCGAACACCGGCGTCAACATCTTCCCCGACTTCCGGGGCGCCGAGGCGGCGTTCGTGTTCCAGCAGTATCTGCGGATGATTCACACCATTGCCGGCTGCACGCGGTTCATCATCAACCCGTATCAGCTCGGCGACGGGAACGACGAGGCGCTGGCGAGCGGTGCGTACTGGTTCTACTACCGCCTCGGGTTCCGCTCGGTCGGCGCGTCCGACCGCCGGCTGGCCGACCGGGAGTTCGCGCGCCTGCGCGCCGACCGGCGGTACCGCGTGCCGATCGCCGCGCTGCGCACGCTCGGGGCGGCGGATGTCCATCTCGAACTGGCGGGGGAACGTGGGGACGGGCTCTTCGAGGAGCGCTGGCTCGACGACCTGGCGGCAGGCGCCACCGCGCTGATCGCGAGGGAGGGCGCGGCCGAACGCCGCGTCGCGCTCGACCGGGTCACCCGACGGGTCGCATCGGCGCTCGGCGTCGCGAGCGAACGCTGGTCCGCGTCCGAGCGGCGCAGCCTCGCGGGATTCGCGCCGATCATCGGCCAGATCGAAGGCCTGCAGGCGTGGACTGCGGCCGACAAGCGGGCGCTCGTCGAACTCATCCGACTGCGCGCCGCACCGCTAGAGCGCGAGTTCGCGCGCCGCGCGCGCACTCACGACAAGCTGCGCACGGCGCTCGCTGCCGCGGCGAAGGTTCAACAGGAGGCAACGCGATGATCGAACGCCACATGGTCCCGGGGCAGGCGCCGGCCTACAGCCACTACTGCCACGTCGTGCGGGCGGACCGACACGTCTGGGTCTCGGGCGCGGTCGGCGTGGCAGCGGACGGCGCGATTCCAGAGGGGACCGTGGCGCAGTTCCGCCTCGCGCTCGCCGGCGTCGACGCGTGCCTGCGCCACGTGGGCGCGGGGCCGCAGCACGTCGTCAAGGTCACGATCTTCATGACCGACATCGCGGAGCGCGGCGCGATCAACCCGCTGCGCATCGAGTACTTCGGGACGCACCGGCCGGCGTCGACGCTGGTCGAGGTGAGCGCGCTGGTCGATCCCCGCCTCACGGTGGAGATCGAGGCGGTCGCGTACGTGGACGGCTGAGCCGGCGCCGCTGCCGCGCGACTACTTCGCGGCGGTGCGGACGAGGTTCGCGGTGTCGTAGCCGAGCGCCGCGGCCTGCGCGACCGCACGCTGGTAGATCGCGTCGTCGATCGTGCGCGTCTGCGACATGATCCAGAGGTGATCGCGGTCGGTCGAGCCGAAGAGCACGTAGCGCGCGTCGAGATCGATCGCTAGGGCGTAGTAGTCGCCCCACGTGAACGGCGGGGCGGTGTACCAGAGGGACGTGAAGCGTACGCCCAGGGTCTTCGACGGCGCGGCCTCCTCGAAGCGCCCCTCGCCGATCGCCACGCCCCAGCTGCCGTCGGACTTGCGGCACTGGTGGACGACCGAGATGTCGCCGTCGGTGCGGCGCAGGAAGGTCGCGGAAACCTCGGGCCCGCAGTTGCGCTGCGGCCAGTTGGCGAGCCGCGCGACTTCGTACCAGCGGCCCTCCCAGCGCGTGAACTGGTTGCCCGTGGCGGGCGCGGCGGGGGTCTGGGCCGATGCGGCGCCGGCGAACACGAGTGCGGCGAGGGCGGAGAGGAGCTTGGTTTTCATGGCGAGGTTCCCTAGGGTCATCGCAGTGGTTCGACGCAGTGCTTCGATTATGCCTCGCGCACGGGCCCGCCGCACCGGGCATCCGCCACGTTCGGCGGCGGGGCGACGCGGCTACGCCCCGGGCGGCCGCCACAGGGGGGGCACCAGCCGCCGCTTGCCGTCCCGGGTCCTGCGCACGCCCGGCTCGTCGAGGCCTTCGCGGTCCCAGAGCTGGCAGGTGACCTGCTGGTGCTTCTGGTCGAGCGCCTCGCAGTAGTTGGTGTACTCGCAGATGCGCGCCTCGGCACCGTGGCCGAGGCGGACCTTCTCGAACCAGTCGGGGTCGGCGAGGCTCTGGCGGGCGAACCCGATCACGTCGGCGCGGCCCGCTTGAAGCAGCGCTTCGGCCTGCTCGAAGCCGTGCATGCCGCCGGTCACGACCACCGGCGTCGCGAGGCCCGCGGCGCGCACCGCCGCATGAATGCTCGCCGTCGGCTCCACGTTCCGGCCGAAGGGTCCGCGCGCGTCGGACACGTACTGCGGCATGCACTCGTAGCCGCTCGGCCCGGTGTACGGGTACGCGGACCAGCCGATCGCCGGCTGTTTCGCGTCCTCGAACTTGCCGCCGCGCGAGAGCGACAGGAAATCCATGCCGGCGCGCGCGAACTCCACGCCGAACCAGGCGGTGTCCTCGACCGTGTTGCCGCCGTCCACGCAGTCCTCGCTGAGGAACCGGCAGCCCACCGTGTAGTCCGCGCCGACCGCCGCGCGGACGCGCCGGAACACCTCGAGGGGCAGCCGCACGCGATGCTCGCGCGCACCGCCGTACCCGTCGGTGCGGTCGTTCAGGCGCGAGAGGAACGAGGCCATGGTGTAGGCGTGCGCGTAGTGCAGCTCGACGCCGTCGAAACCGGCCTCGCGCGCGCGGCGGGCCGCCTGTGCGAAGAGATCGGGCAGCACCTGCGGCAGGGCGCGGATGTGCGGCAGCGCCGTGTCGGTCACGCGCTCGCGGCTGCCCGAAGCGCAGCGCCTCCAGCTCGCGCGTCTCGAGCACGCGCGCGAGCTCGTCGTCCGGCAGTTGCGCGAGATGGCGCCGGACGAGGTCCTCGGGCCAGCCCTCCGCGCCGAGCCGCTCGCGGTGCCACGGCTGGATCTCGAGGAAGCGCGCGAAGAACTTCTCCGGCTCGGGCCGCCGGCGGACGGCGAGGAAGTCGATGATCTGGATCAGCACGCGCGTGCGCCCCTCGCTCGCGCGCCGGACCGCCTGCACGAGCTCGCTCAGCCCCGGCACGAAGCGGTCGTGGCCGATGCGGAGCAGGGGGCCGCTCGGGATGTCGCGGATCCCGGTCGCCTCGACGACGATGGCGCCCGGCCGGCCGCGCGCGAAGCGCTCGTACCACTCGATGTTCTCGTCGGTGACGAAGCCGTCGTCGGTCGCGCGCCAGGGCACCATGGCCGGCACCCAGGTGCGGCTCTCGAGCCGCATCCGGCCGATCGCGACCGGGCTGAACAGGCGCGAGCGCGCGGCTTCCTCGCGCGTCGGCCAGCGGCCGGGCGAGGGTTTCCACTTGATGCGCTCGGGGGGGCGCCACATACCGGGCCGAGTGTAGCGAATCGGCGCCGGCGCGGTGCCGCCGCGGGTAGGGCAAAATAGCGGCAAGGCCCAACGCCGTGTCGTTCTTCAACCTTTATCGCCACAATTTCGCGCGCGTCGCGGTGTGCATTCCCGAGGTGCGCGTGGCCGACCCGGCGTTCAACGCGGCGCGCACCATCGAGCTCCTGCGGCAGGCGGTCGACCGCAAGGCGGTGATCGCGGTGTTTCCCGAGCTCGGGCTCTCCGCGTACTCGTGCGAGGACCTGTTCCACCAGCAGGCGCTGCTCGACGCGACCGGACGCGCACTGGAGGAGGTCGTCGCCGCGTCGCGCGAGCTCGCCGTGGTGGCGATCGTCGGCGCGCCGCTGGCGATCGACGCGCGGCTGTACAACTGCGCGGTGGTGATCCATCGCGGCCGGGTGCTCGGGGTCACGCCGAAGACCTACCTGCCGAACTACCGCGAGTTCTACGAGCTGCGGCAGTTCACGCCGGGCGAGGCGGGCGTGCGCGCGACGATCGACGTCGCGGGGAGCCGCGACGTGCCGTTCGGCGCGCTCATCTTCCGCGCGACGAACCAGCCGCTGCTCGCGCTCCACGCCGAGATCTGCGAGGACCTGTGGACGCCGATCCCGCCCTCGTCGTACGCGGCGCTCGCGGGCGCGACCGTGCTCGTCAACTTGTCCGCGTCCAACGTCACCGTCGGCAAGGACGATTACCGGCGCCAGCTCGGCGCGAACCAGTCCGCGCGCTGCCTCGCCGCCTATCTCTACAGCGCGGCCGGATTCGGCGAATCCACCACCGACATGGCCTGGGACGGCCACGGCTTCGTCTACGAGAACGGGACGCTGCTCGCGGAGTCGGCGCGGTTCGCGTACCGGTCGCACCTCGTCACGGCGGATGTCGACCTCGACCGCATCGCCCAGGACCGCATGCGCCAGAACAGCTTCGGCGAGTCCGCGCGGCGCCATGCCCACGAGGTCGCGCGCTTCCGCTCGGTCGGCTTCGAGCTCGAGCTCCCGGCCGAAGGCGAGCTCGCGCTCGAGCGCAGCTACGAGCGCTTCCCGTACGTGCCCGCGGATCCGGCGACGCGCGACGCGCGCTGCCAGGAGGTGTACGACATCCAGGTGCACGGTCTCGTGAAGCGCCTCAAGGCGATGGGCGCGGCGCGGGTCGTGATCGGGGTGTCGGGCGGGCTCGATTCGACGCAGGCGCTGATCGTCTGCGCGCGCGCGATGGACGTGATGGGACTGCCGCGCGCGAACATCCTGGCGTACACGATGCCGGGCTTCGCGACGACCGAGCGCACGCTGTCCCAGGCGCGCCGGCTGATGCAGGCCGTGGGCGCGAGCGCGCACGAGATCGACATCCGCCCGAGCTGCATGCAGATGCTCAAGGACCTCGGGCACCCGTACGCGCGCGGCGAGAAGGTCTACGACGTCACCTTCGAGAACGTGCAGGCGGGCGAGCGCACCAGCCATCTCTTCCGCCTCGCGAACCTGCACAACGCCCCGGTCGTCGGGACGAGCGATCTCTCGGAGATCGCGCTCGGCTGGAGCACCTACGGCGTGGGCGACCACATGGCCCACTATCACGTCAACGCGAGCGTGCCGAAGACGCTGGTGCAGTATCTCGTGCGCCACGTGGCAGCGCGCGAGCGGGCTCGGCGCGCCGGCGAGCCAGGTGCTGCTCGAGGTGCTCGACACCGAGATCAGCCCGGAGCTGGTGCCCGGCCACGAGAACGGGCAGCCCGCGCAGACCTCGGAGAGCGTGGTGGGCCCGTACGAGCTGCAGGACTTCCACCTGTACTACACGCTGCGGTTCGGCTACTCGCCGCGCAAGGTCGCCTTTCTCGCCTGGAACGCCTGGCGCGACGCGGCGCGGGGCACCTGGCCGGAGAGCGCCGCGACGCAGCGCAGGAGCTACCCGATCGGCGAGATCAAGCGCTGGCTGGCGGTGTTCCTCAAGCGCTTCTTCCAGCTCTCGCAGTACAAGCGCAGCGCGCTGCCGAACGCGCCCAAGGTCGGCTCCGGCGGGTCGCTCTCGCCGCGCAGCGACTGGCGGGCGCCGAGCGACGGCGAGGCCACGGCCTGGCTCGCGGAGCTCGACTCGATTCCCGACCGCTGAAGCGATGACGCTCTCGCTCGCGAACCTGGGAAGCTCGGGCGCCGGCGGCGCGTCGACGCCGCTCGCGTGGGCCGTCGCCGCCTCGGTTGTCTTGCACGTTGCGGTGATCGTCGGCCTGCCCGACCTGTGGACCTACTCGTCGGCGCCGGCGACTGCGCCGCTCAACGCACGGCTCCAGCCGGGCGTACCCGCGGGCGGCGCGAGCGCGGCGCCGGCTGCGGCGCCCGCGACACCGCCGCGCCCGGCGACCGAGCGGGCCCTCGCGTCACCCCTCGCGTCACCCCTCGCGAAAACGACGCCGCGCGGCGGAACGACCCGCGCGCGCATCGCCTGTGCCGCCCGCGACCGTCGAGCTCGCTGCCGCGCCGGCGAGCCCGGTGGCGCCGGTGGCGCCCGCACCCGCCGCGCAAGCGGCCGGAGCGTCCGGGCAGGGGGAGCCGACGCTCGCGCCGCGCCCCGGCGACGACGCGCTCGACCTCGGCTCGCTCGCGCAGTACCGGCTCGCGCTCATCGGCGCCGCGAAGCATCACCGGCTGTATCCGGAGAGCGCCGTCGAGCGCGGCTGGCAGGGACGCGTGACGGTGCGGCTCGCCATCGACGCGGACGGCGCGGTGGCCGCCGCGCTGGTGCGGCGCTCGAGCGGCCACGGCGCGCTCGATCAGCAAGCCGTGGAGATGCTCCGCAAGGCGGCCGGGCTCACGCCGCTGCCGCCCGCGCTGCGCAGCCGCGAATTCTCGGTGGACGTGCCGGTGCTGTTCGAGCTGCGCGGCGAGGGGTGAGGCGCGGGCGAGCCGCGCCTCAGGCCGCCTGCGGCGAGAACGCCACCACGTGATCGACGTCGAGACGGATGCCGATGCGCTCGCCGATGGCGTGGTTGTGATGGCTCGGCACGAGCGCGAGCACCTTGCGGCCGCTCGACAGCTTGAGCGTGTACAGGATCTCGGCGCCGCGGAACGCCTTCTGCACCACCTCGGCCTTCAGCGCGCTGGCGTCGTCGTGGACGACGTCGTCGGGGCGGAGCAGCACCTCCACCTGGCAGCCCTTGCCGCACCGGTCGCAGCCGATCTCGCACATCTGCGGAATCTCGCCCGCGAGGGTGCCGAGCTCGATCTCGACCGCGCGCGAGCTGCGCACGTTGCCGGGCAGGAACACGCCCTGCCCGACGAAGTCGGCGATGAAGCGGCTCGCCGGGCGGTGGTAGAGGTTGTAGGCCGAGTCCCACTGCACGATGCGGCCCGCGTCCATGATCCCGATCTCGTCGGCGATCGCGAACGCCTCCTGCTGGTCGTGCGTGACGAGCACCGCGGTGGTCTGCGTGCGCTTGATGATCTCGCGCACGTCCGCGCCGAGCCGCTCGCGCATCTCCACGTCGAGATTCGAGAACGGCTCGTCGAGCAGCAGCAGCTCCGGTTCCGGCGCGAGCGCCCGGGCGAGGGCGACGCGCTGCTGCTGGCCGCCGGAGAGCTCGTGGGGATACTTGTGCGCGTGCCCGCCGAGTCCGACGGCCTCGACCGAGGCCGGCGACGCGTGCGCCGCGCGCGACGCGCGCGACGCCGTGCAACCCGAAGGCGATGTTCTCCGCCACGGTGAGGTGCGGGAAGAGCGCGTAGTCCTGGAAGACCATGCCGACGCGGCGCTTGTCGGGCGGCACCGTCAGTCCCGGCGCCGACACGCGCGCGCCGGCGAGCCGGATCTCGCCGCGCGTCACCGGCTCGAAGCCGGCAATGCAGCGCAGCGCGGTCGTCTTACCGCAACCGCTCTGGCCGAGCAGGCAGCCGATGGTGCCGCGCGCAAGGGCGAACGACAGGCCCCTGACGATCTCGAGATCGTCGTAGGCCTGATGCACCTCGCGCAGCTCGAGCAGGGGGCCGGAGTCCATGCGACGTTGATTATAAGGCGTTCCCGATGGTCCAGAAACAAGAATCATTCTTGTTAGAATCGCGCGGGTGTGGCGCACCCGATGACTGACGGTCTGCAGTCCGCCGAGGTGTCGGCGGGGCGCGCTGCCCGGCGGGCGTGGCGTTCGCGTCCGCTCGGCGCGCTCGGCTGGACCGCGCTCGCCGTGGCCGCTTTCATCGTCGCACCCCTGGTGGCCGTCGTCGGCAACGTCTTCGCACCGGGCGCATCGACCTGGGCGCATCTTGCGTCCACGGTCCTCCCCGGGTACGTCGCAAATACCGCGCTCCTCCTGTTGGGCGTCGCCTGGGGCGTCGTGTCGATCGGCGTCCTCTCGGCGTGGCTCGTCACCGCGTACCGGTTCCCGGGCCAGCGGGTGCTCGAATGGGCCCTCATCCTGCCGCTCGCGATGCCGGCATACGTCATGGCCTACGCCTACACCGACTGGCTGCAGTTCAGCGGGCCGGTGCAGTCGGCCCTGCGGGCGGCGACCGGCTGGCAGGCGCGCGAGTACTGGTTCCCGGAGATCCGCTCGCTCCCCGGCGCGGCGGCGATGCTCTCCTTCGCGCTGTATCCCTACGTCTACCTGCTCGCGCGCACCGCGTTCCTCGAGCAGTCGCGCAGCGCGATCGAGGCCGGACGGCTCGCCGGTCTCGGCGCCTGGGGCACTTTCTTCCGCGTCGCGCTCCCGCTCGCGCGACCGGCGATCGCCGCAGGCACGGCGCTCGCGCTGATGGAGACGCTGGCGGACTTCGGGGTCGTCTCGTACTTCGCCGTGGAGACGTTCACGACCGGGATCTTCAAGGCCTGGCTGTCGATGGGCGACATCGTCGCGGCCAATCAGCTGGCGACCTGCCTGCTCGGCTTCGTGCTCATCGTGGTCGCGCTCGAGCGCATGAACCGCGGGGCCGCGCGCTACCACAACACCACCGCGCGCAAACACGCAACCGCCCCAGCGCCTGCGCGGGGCCGCGGCGCTGCTGGCGGTGGCGGCGTGCGCGGCGCCGATCGTGTTCGGCTTCCTGCTCCCCGCCGGGATCCTGCTCAGGCTGGCGATCGTCGACGTCGACGCGCGGTGGGGTGCGCACGTTCTCACGCTCGTTGCGAACAGCACGACCGCCGCGGGCATCACTGCAGCTCTGGCGGTGGCGATCGCGGTGGTCATGGCCTACGCGGCACGGCTCTCGCGCAGCGCCCTCGTCGCCGGCGCGAATCGCGTGGCCTCGCTCGGCTACGCGATCCCGGGCGCGGTGATCGCCGTCGGGATCATGGTGCCGCTCGGCCGGCTCGACAACGCGCTGGCGGCGTGGCTGCAGCAGGTGTCCGGTGCCGACGTCGGGCTCCTGTTCACCGGCACCATCGCGGCCCTCGTGTACGCCTACCTCGTGCGCTTTCTCGCGGTGGCGCTGCAGACCGTCGAGGCCGGGCTCGGGAAGGTCACGCCGAGCATGGACGACGCGGCCCGCAGCCTGGGGCTCGGCCCGGCCACGACGTTGCGTCGCGTGCACGCGCCGCTGCTCAGTGCGAGCCTCCTTACCGCGGGCCTGCTCGTGTTCGTCGACACGATGAAGGAGCTGCCGGCCACGTTCGCCCTCCGGCCGTTCAACTTCGACACCCTGGCGGTGGCCGCCTACCACCTTACGAAGGACGAGCGGCTCGCCGAGGCGGCGATCCCGTCGCTGCTGATCGTGGCCGTCGGACTGTTGCCGCTCGTGTTCGTCTCCCGCCGCATCATGCGGGCGGCGGGCTGAGAGGGCCGCGGCTACTTCCAGGCGACGCGGTCGAAGACCTTCTGCGAGGTCGGCTGGTTGCGGCCGAGCACCGCGACGTTGATCGCGTCGACCTTGACGCTCGCGAGCGGGGGGAGCGCAGGGTTGGCGACCTGCACGGACGCCACCACCGGCCATTCGTTGTTGCCCTCGGCGAAATAGCGCTGGGCCTCGTCGCTGGCGAGGTACTCCAGGAACTTGACCGCGGCGTCGCGGTGCGGCGCGTTCCTCAGCACGCCTGCGCCCGAGATGTTCACGTGCGTGCCCCAGGTCGACTGGTTCGGGAACACGATGCCGACCTTCTCGACGAGCGCCTTGTCCTCGGGCTTGGCCGAGCGTGCGAGCCGGGCCCAGTAGTACGAGTTGACGATCGCGAGCTCGCATTCGCCGGCGGCCACGCCCTTGATCTGGTCGGTGTCGCCGCCCTTCGGATCGCGCGCGAGGTTGGCTTTCACCCCGCGCGCCCAGGCCTCCGCCTTGGCCTCGCCGAGGTGGTCCACCATCGCGCCCATGAGCGAGAGGTTGTAGACGTGCGCGCTCGAGCGCGTGCAGATCTTGCCTTTCCACCGCGGGTCGGCGAGGTCCTCGTAGGTCGCGATCTCGCCCGGTTTCACCCGGGACTTGTCGTACGCGATGACCCGCGCGCGGAGCGAGAAGCCGAACCACTGGCCGCTCGGCTCGCGAAAGCTCGCCGGGATGCGGCTGTCCAGCAGCGCGGATTTCACCGGCTGCAACAGCCCGAGCTGCTCGGCGCGCCACAGTCGCCCGGCGTCGACGGTGATGAGCACGTCGGCGGGGCTCTTCGCGCCCTCGTTCCGGATGCGCTCGATGATCGCGTCGTCGGAGGCCTCGATCCGGTTGATCTTGATGCCGGTCTGTTTGGTGAAGTTCGCGTAGAGCGCTTCGTCCGTCTGGTAGTGGCGGGACGAGTAGATGTTCAGAACGTTGTCCTGCGCGAAGGCCGGTGCCAGCAGGAGGGGGGTGGCGAGGAACCCCGAGAAGATCAGGGTCTTGAGCGTCTTCATGAGAACTCCCAGTGGAGAAGGAACTGAAGTGAATCGCGCGAGATCTTAACGCGAATCGTTCTCATTTGCAAATAGCCGGCTGCAGGCAGGCGCTTCCAGTCCTCTCAGAAGCTCAGCCGGCGCGCGCCGTCGAACCGCTGGGACCAGTAGCGGCCGCCCATGTCCTCGATTCGCACCGCGCCGCCGGTACTCGGCGCGTGGACGAAGCGCGACTGGCCGAGATAGATCCCGACGTGCGAAAACGGACGACGCTGGGTGTTGTAGAAGACCAGATCGCCGGCCTGCAGTTCGCCGGGCGCGACCGCCGCGCCGGCGTTCGCCAGGTCGAACGTGTTCCGCGGCAGCCGCGCTTGCGCGGCCCGGGCGAACACGTAGGCGACCAGGCCGGAGCAATCGAAGCCGCTCTCGGGCGACCCGCCGCCCGCCGCATAGGGCGTGCCGACGAGCGAGACGGCCATGATGGCGGCGTCGCTCGCCTCGACCGCCGTGCTGCGCACGACGGCGGGGGCGGTCGCCGCGGTCGCCGGCGGGTCATCCCCGTTCGGCGCCCGTGGCCCGGTTCGCGCAGCCGCTCGCGGCGATGACCAAGAACGACAGGATAAACATTGCGTTGGGACGCATATCTCAGGTACTTTAGAAGTTTGCCGCTGTTCTGTAAAGCAACCGCGCGAGACCGTCGTGCACCCCGTCCGCACCGGCGGGTGGGCACTTCTGCCCCCGGTCGTGCGGGTGCGTGCACTCCCCAAGCGGACCAACGTTAGGCTACCGGCACCTGATGGACCGCGCGAGGCTTCCATGAAACACCTGCTGGCCATCCTTCTGCTCGCTCTTGGCCTCGCCGGGCTCGCCCGGGCGGACGAGGTCGAAGTCATCCAGCTCAAGTACCGGACGGCGGAGCAATTGATTCCGACGCTGAGCCCGCTCGTCGAGCCCGGCGGCGGATTGACCGGCCGACAGAACATGCTCGTGATTCGCGCGAGCCGCGCGAACATCGCGCAGCTCAAGCAGGTGGTCGCGACCCTGGACACGATGCCGCGGCGACTGATGATCTCGGTGCGGCAGGATGCGGCGGGCAGCTTCGTGCAGCGCGGCGCGGGCGTCTCCGGCACCGTGGCGGGCGGCGACGTTCGGGTCGGCGTGAACGAGCCGCCGCGGCCGCAGTCCGGCGTCAGCGCGGGGGTGTACGACGCCCGGGGAACGGCCGACGATCGCATGACGAGCCAGGTCCAGGCCCTCGAGGGCAGTCCCGCCTACATCTCGACCGGGCAGTCGGCGCCGGTGCGTAGCACCGTCGTCACGCCCACGCCGGGCGGCGGGCGCACCGTGCAGAGCACCACCGAGCTTCCAGAACGTCGCGAGCGGCTTCTACGTGATCCCGCGAGTGTCCGGCGATCGCGTGTTCCTCGACATCGCGCCGCAGCGCGCGACCCCGGGACAACAGGGCCCGGGCAGCGCGAACTATCAGCAGATCGTGACCACCGCGAGCGGGCGGCTCGGCGAGTGGTTCCAGCTCGGCGGCGTCGACCAGAGCGCGGCCGGATCGCAGTCGGGCCTCCTCTACGGCGCGAGCGGGACGCGGTCCGGCAGCTCGAGCGTCTGGGTGCGGGTCGACGAGATCCGGTGAGCGCGAGGGCCGTCGATTGAGCACGGCCGAACTCGACGCCGCGCTCACCGCGATCTTCGCGCCGGATGGCCCCCTCAGCCGGGCGCTGCCCGACTATCGGGCGCGTGCGCAGCAGCTCGAGATGGCGGCGCGGGTCGGGCGCGCGATCCGCGAGCGTCGCGTGCTGCTGGCCGAAGCGGGAACCGGCACCGGCAAGACGGTCGCCTATCTCGTCCCGGCGCTCCTCGCCGGCGGAAAAGTCATCATCTCGACCGGCACCAAGACGCTCCAGGATCAGCTGTTCCATCGCGATCTGCCCGCGGTGCGCGCCGCCCTCGCGCTGCCGGTGACGGCCGCCATCCTGAAGGGGCGCGCGAACTACGTCTGTCACTACCACCTCGCGCGCAATCTGAGCGAGGCGCGCCTGCCGTCGCGCGCGGCGGTCGGGGACCTGCACGCCATCGCCCGGTTCGCGCGGCAGACGCGGAGCGGGGACAAGGCGGAGCTCGCGGCGGTCCCCGAGGACTCGCCGGCGTGGTCGGCCGCCACGTCCACGCGCGAGAACTGCCTCGGGGGCAAGTGTCCGGACTACGCCGCGTGCTTCGTCATGCAGGCCCGGCGGGACGCGCTCGCTGCGGACGTAGTGGTGGTGAATCACCATCTCTTCTTCGCCGACGTCATGTTGAAGGACGAAGGCATGGCCGAGCTGCTGCCCGCGTGCAACACCATCGTCCTCGACGAGGCGCACCAGCTGCCGGAGACCGCCACCGAGTTCTTCGGCGAGTCGGTCTCGACCGGGCAGATCCTCGACCTGTGCCGCGACGCGCTCGCCGAGGCGCTCGCGTCCGCGGCCGACGTCCGCGCGCTGCAGGACCTGGTTCGCCGCGCCGACAAGGCCGCGCGCGACCTGCGCCTCGCGGTGCCGCGCAAGGAAGCGCGCATGCCGGCCGCGGTACTGGACGACGACCGTGACTTCACCGCGGCCGTCGCGGGCCTGCGCACCGCGCTGGGCGCGCTCGCGCGCGGGCTCGCCGCCCTGGCGGAGCGCAGCGAAGGCCTCGCCAACTGCGCGCGGCGCGCTGCCGAAGTCGCTCGAGCGCCTCGAGCGCTGGTCGCAAGCGCCCGGCGGCGAGGTGGTGCGGTGGGTGGAGGCGTTCACGCAGTCGCTCGCGCTGCGCATGACGCCGCTCTCGATCGCCGCGCCGTTCCGCCGGCAGCTGGACGGGGCGCCCCGCGCCTGGATCTTCACTTCGGCGACGCTCGCCGTGCGCGGCGATTTCAGCCACTACCAGCACGAGCTCGGCCTGGAGGACGCCGACAGCGCGAGCTGGGAGAGCCCGTTCGACTATGCCGCCAACGCGCTGCTCTACATGCCGCAGGCGCTGCCGCTGCCGAACAGCCCCGAGCACACCGACGCGGTCGTCGACGCCGCGGTGCCGGTGCTCGCCGCGAGCCGCGGCCGGGCGTTCCTGCTCTTCACGTCGCTGCGCGCGATGCGCCAGGCGCATGCCCGCCTCGCCGAGCGCCTGCGCGCGAGCGGACTGGACCTGCCCCTGCTGCTGCAGGGCGAGGGCTCGCGCAGCGAGCTGCTCGAGCGGTTCCGCCGTCTCGGCAACGCGGTGCTCGTCGCGAGCGCGTCGTTCTGGGAGGGGGTGGACGTGCGCGGCGAGGCGCTCTCCGTCGTCGTGATCGACAAGCTGCCGTTCGCGCCCCCCGACGATCCGGTGCTCGCCGCGCGGCTCGAGCACCTGCGCCGCAACGGCCGCAATCCGTTCCTGGAATACCAGGTGCCGCAAGCCGCGATCGCGCTCAAGCAGGGGACCGGTCGCCTCATCCGCGACGAGCACGACCGCGGCGTGCTCGTCCTGTGCGACCCGCGCGTCCTGTCAAAGCCGTACGGGCGCGCGCTCCTGGACAGCCTGCCGCCCATGCCCCGCACCCGGGTGATCTCGGACGTCGTCGCGTTCTTCGCCGGCGCGCCGCGGTAGCGGTGCTCGGTCGGCTAGAATCCCGCGCCTGAAGCGAGCCGCCCGAAGCGCTGCATGGGGCGCCGCGCGGACATGGAGGGTGAGCGATGAAGGTCCTGATCACCGGCGGGGGCGGGTTCATCGGCTACCGGCTCGCGCGCAGACTGCTCGAGCGCGGCACGCTTGCGGGGCCCGACGGCAAGCCGGCCCCGGTCACGCAGATCAAGCTGCTCGACGGCGCGTTCCCGCCGGATCCCGATCCGCGCCTCGTGTGCGTGCCAGGCGACCTATCGGCGCCGGGACTGATCGGCGAGGTGCTCGACCCGGACACCGCGTCGGTGTTCCACCTCGCGGCGGTGGTCAGCGCGGGCGCGGAGGCGGACTTCGATCTCGGCTACCGCGTGAATCTCGACGGAACGCGCTTCCTGCTCGAGGCCTGCCGCCGGCTCGCGCGACCGGCGCGCCTCGTGTTCGCCAGCTCGGTCGCGGCGTTTGGCGGGAGTCTGCCCGACGTCCTCGACGACTCGACCACGCCGAACCCGCAGACCTCCTACGGCACGCAGAAGGTGATCGGCGAGTACCTGGTCACCGACTTCACCCGCAAGGGCTATCTCGACGGCCGGAGCCTGCGGCTGCCGACCATCGTCGTGCGTCCCGGCAAGCCCAACCTCGCGGCCTCCTCGTTCGCGAGCAGCATCTTTCGCGAGCCGCTCAACGGCGTGGTCGCCGAGTGTCCGGTGCCGGAGCGCACCGGCATCTGGCTCCTTTCGCCGCGGAAGGTCGTCGACGCGTTCATCCATGCCCACGACCTTGCCTCGTCCGCATGGGGTACGAGCCGCGTGCTCAACCTGCCGGGCATCACGGTGACGGTGAGCGAAGGCGTAGCGGCCCTGCGCCGCATTGCCGGCGAGGCGGTCGCCGCGCGGGTGCAGCACAAGCCGGACGAGCGGATCGACCGGATCGTGCAGGGGTGGCCGGTGCGGTTCCGGACGCCGCGCGCCACCGCGCTGGGGTTCGCCGCCGACCCGGACATCGAGACCGTGATCCGCGACTACATCGCGGACGAAGGGATTCGCATTCGCTAGGGAAACTCTGAAAACCCCGGAGATACCTCCCCGTGCCCCTATGAATGAGGCTCTGAAAAACGGGGTTTTCCAGAGCATCCCTAGGGAAGATTCGAACGAAGCGGGATGCCGCCCCGTTCAACGTGCCGGCCCAGAGGACGCCTTGCTTCGCTCCTCAGACCGATCAGTGCGGCCGCAGGAATCAGCCGGGGACTATTTCCAGATCTGCCACCAGGCCTTGGTGGTCCGCACGTGCGTGCCGGTCAGCCACGGGCTCTTGGGAAAGTTCTTCACCAGGACCCGCTCGGCGTCCGCGCTCAGGTCCTTCATGCCCATTTGTGCGTACGCCTGGGCCATGATGTACAGCGCCTCTTCCACGGCCGGCGATTCCGCGTAGGTCTTCACCGCGAACTGGGCGCGGTTGGCCGCCGCGACGTAAGCCCCGCGCCGCATGTAGTACCGCGCCACGTGCACCTCGTGCGAGGCGAGCGCGTTCACGAGGAAATTCATCCGCGCGATCGCGTCGGGCGTGTACTTGCTGTCGGGGAAGCGCGTGGCGAGGTCCTTGAACGCGGCGAACGAGTCGCGCGCCGACCGCGGGTCGCGTTCGGTGGCGTCCTGGTCGGCGAACTGGGAAAGCAGGTTCTGGTCCTCGTAGAAGTTGACGACCCCCTTGAGGTAATAGGCGTAGTCGACGTTCGGGTGGTTGGGGTGCAGCTTGATGAAGCGGTCGCACGCGGCGACCGCAGAGGCCGGATCGTTGTCGCGGTAGTACGCATAGGCGATCTCGAGCTGCGCCTGCTGCGCGTAGCGCCCGAACGGGTAGCGCGCTTCCAGCTTCTCGAAGTACTTCACCGCCTTCGAGAAGTCGCCCTCGCCCATCGCCTCCTTGGCTTCGGTGTACAGGCGCTGGGCCGACCAGGTGGCGGTCTCGTCTTCGCTCGTGGTCAGGTTGTTGAACCACCCGCACCCTGCGAGCAGTACGGCCAGAACAAACGCTAAACTGCGAAGCGCGATGGGAATCATGGCGGCAGGTGGAGAGGGTGATGCCGGCGATTATAGCGCCGCCGCCGAGCGATTCATTCCGCGCGCGCTGGCCGGGCTGCGGCTGGACCAGGCGCTCGCGCGTCTCTTTCCGGAGTACTCCCGCAGCCGGCTGCAGGCCTGGGTGCGCGCCGGAAAGGTGCTGCTCGATGCGCGCCCCGCCGCCGACGTCAAGCGCAAGGTATGGGGCGGCGAGCGGGTGACCCTTGCCGATGCCGCGGGGGTCGTCGAGTCGGCCGAGCGCGCCGAGGCGATCCCCCTCGCGATCGTGCACGCGGACGACGCGATCATGGTGATCGACAAGCCGGCCGGGCTGGTCGTGCATCCCGGCGCGGGCAACCGCCAGGGCACCCTGCTGAATGCGCTGCTCCACCACGCGCCGCAGCTCGCGAGCGTGCCGCGCGCGGGCATCGTCCATCGGCTCGACAAGGAGACGAGCGGGCTGCTGGTGGTCGCGAAGACGCTCGCCGCGCACACCGATCTCGTCCGCCAGCTCGCCGCCCGCACGGTGAAGCGCGAGTATCTCGCGCTCGTCCATGGGCGCGTCGCGGGCGACGGGACGATCGACGCCCCGATCGGCCGGCATCCGGTCGCGCGCACGCGCATGGCGGTAACCGCGAGCGGCCGCGAGGCGCGCACGCGCTATCGGGTGAGCGAGCGGTTCGACGGCGCGACGCTGCTCGCCGTGACCCTCGAGACCGGCCGCACTCACCAGATCCGGGTGCACATGCGCTCGATCGGCCATCCGCTCGTCGGCGATCCGACGTACGGCAGGCGCCACGGCGCCGCCGGCCCGCTCGCGGACTTCCCGCGGCAGGCGCTGCATGCCGCGCGCCTCGGGCTGACGCATCCGGTGACGCGGGCCCGGTGCGAATGGGCCGCGCCGCTGCCCGCGGACCTGCGCGCGTTGCTCGCGAGCCTGCGTTGAGGGCCGCGACGCTGCACGACTGGATCGTTCCGGACTGGCCCGCCCCGCCGGCGGTTCGCGCGCTGGTGACGACGCGCGCGGGGGGCGCCAGCCGCGGCCCGTTCGCCGCCTTGAATCTGGGCACTCGCGTCGGCGACGACCCGGCGGCGGTGGCGCGCAACCGCGAGATCCTGCGCAGCCGTCTCCCGGCCGACCCGGTCTGGCTGCAGCAGGTCCACGGCACCGCGGTCGTCGACGCCGAGTCCGCGGGGGCGCTGCCCCGTGCCGACGGCGCCGTTGCGCGCGCGCGGCACAGCGTCTGCGCCGTGCTGACCGCCGACTGCGTGCCGGTGTTGCTTGCGCACCGCAGCGGCGCTGTCGTAGGAATCGCGCATGCCGGATGGCGCGGGCTTGCGGGCGGCGTGATCGAGGCGACGCTCGCGCGGATGGCGGTCTCGCCAGGGGAGGTGATCGCGTGGCTCGGGCCGGGCATCGGACCCCTTGCGTACGAGGTGGGCGGCGACGTGTACGATGCGTTCGTGGCGCCGGATGCCGCGCTCGCTGCGGCGTTCGTGCCGCGGCGGGACGGCAAGTTCCTGGCCGATCTTTACGCGCTGGCGCGACGGCGACTCGCGGCGGCCGGGGTGACCGGGGTGTACGGGGGCGGGTTCTGCACCTACACCGACGCCGCACGCTTCTACTCTTACCGCCGCGAGCAGACGACGGGACGCTTCGCGAGCCTCATCTGGATCGAACGATGACCCTGGTGTACATCTCCGCGGCGAGCCTGATCGGCGGTCTGCTGTCGGTCGGGCTCGCGGCGCTGGTCTCGTTCGCGACCCGGGCGCACTGGGTGAACTCGCTGATCAGCTTCGCCATCGGCGCGCTGCTCGGCGCGGCGTTCCTCGAGGTGCTGCCGTACGCCTTCGGCAACTCGACCAACATCCAGGGCACGGCGGCCACGGTGCTGGGCGGGATCCTCGCGTTCTTCGTGCTCGAGAAGCTCGTGCTCTGGCGTCATTGCCACGTGGAGGACTGCGAGGCGCACGGCTCGCACGAAGGCGCGCACGCGCACGTGCCGGTGCAGCCGCAACACGACCACGGGCGCAGCGGGCTGATGATCATGGTCGGCGACAGCTTCCACAACTTCGTCGACGGCGTGCTGATCGCCGCGGCGTTCATGGAGAGCACCGCGCTCGGGCTCGTCACTGCAACCGCGGTGATCGCGCACGAGATTCCGCAGGAGGTCGGCGACTTTCTCATCCTGCTGCACTCCGGTTACACGAAGACGCGGGCCTTCGTGCTCAACCTGCTCTCCAGCCTGATGATGGTGGTCGGGGCGATCGGCGCCTACTTCGCGCTGCAACTGGTGGGGGAATGGGTCAACACCCTGCTCGCGCTGGCGGCGGCGAGCATGATCTACGTCGCCGTCGCCGACCTGATCCCGGGGCTGCACAAGCGACCCGAGCTCGCCGCAACCGCGCAGCAGGTGCTACTTATCCTGCTGGGGATCGCGTGCGTGTGGATCGTCGGCGAGCTCGCGCACGCCCACTGAAGGCTTGCGCCGCCGGCGGAAGAGATAGACGAAGAGCGCGAGCGGGGCAAGACCGTAGACGAGGAAGGTCAGGACGCCGCCGACCAGGCTCGGCTCGGTGGCGGCCATCAGGATCGTGACGTACAACCAGGCGATGACGATGATGTGCACGGCAGTGGCGCCCTCGAACGGCATCGATTCTAAAGGGCCGGCGAAATGAGAGTCCTCGTCACCGGCGCGGCGGGATTCATCGGCGCCGCGCTTTGCGACCGGCTCCTCGCGCGCGGCGACGAGGTGCTCGGCCTCGACAACCTGAACGACTATTACGACGTGTCGCTCAAGGCGGCGCGGCTCGCCCGGCTCGACGGCCGGGCCGGCTTCCGTTTCGAGCGGGTCGAGCTCGCTGATCGCGCGGCGACCGCGCAGGCTTTCGAGCGCGGCCCGTTCGATGTGGTGGTGCACCTTGCCGCCCAGGCAGGCGTGCGCTACTCAGTGACCCATCCCGACAAGTACATCGACGCCAACCTGGTCGGTTTCGGCAACGTGCTCGAGGGTTGTCGGCGCGCGGGCACGGGTCATCTCGTCTTCGCATCGTCCAGCTCCGTCTATGGCCTGAACGCAAAGATGCCGTTCAGCGAGCGCGACAACGTGGACCATCCGGCGTCGCTCTATGCCGCGACGAAGAAGGCCAACGAATCCATGGCCCACGTCTACGCGCATCTGTTCGGGCTGCCGTGCACCGGGTTGCGGTTCTTCACGGTATACGGCCCCTGGGGCCGGCCGGACATGTCGCCGTTTCTGTTCGTGCGCGCGATCCTCGCGGGGGAACCGCTCAAGGTCTTCAACCACGGCGACATGCAGCGCGATTTCACCTACATCGACGACGTCGTGGAGGGTGTCGTGCGGGTGATGGACCGCCCTGCCGTCGCGGGCGCCGTGACGCCCGCGACGAGCACCGCGCCGTGGCGCATCTACAACATCGGCAACAACCAGCCGATGCAGCTCCTGCGGTGGATCGAGACCTTCGAGCAGTGCCTGGGTCGCAAGGCGCAAGTGGAGATGCTTCCGCTCCAGCCTGGCGACGTGATCGCGACCGCCGCCGACATTGCCGATCTCGAGCGCGACGTCGGGTTTCGGCCGACGACGCCGGTCGCGGAGGGCGTCCGGCGTTTCGTCGAGTGGTATCGCGCCTACTACGGCAGCTGAGCGGTCGCGGCGCGCGCTGCCGTCGTGTCCCGATGTGGTGTACCGGGCGCGCGCGCGTGGGCGCGGCGGCCGACGCGCTAATTGACACCCTGTTTGTGCAGTGCAATACTGCCTCGTTTCGCTGAGCCGTTGCCCCCGCAACGCACGTGTCCGCCAATCCCACCGCCTCGTTCGATCCCACCTCCAACGCCGGACTCGCGGTGGTGCAGGGATTCCTCGGCATGGTGGCCGCGCATCCGGAGTTCGAGGCCGGACGGCTCGCGGCCGCACTGGCGGCGAACGCGCCACGGGTGACCGAGCTCCAGGCCGAATATCAGCACGGCCTCGCGCGTCTCTGGAGCGCCACCCTCGCGCGGCAGTCCGGCAAACCCGCGGAGCCGGTCGTCACGCCTGACCGCGACGACCGCCGGTTCGCCGGCGCCGAGTGGCGCGACAGCGTCTATCACGACTATCTGAAGCAGCACTACCTGCTCGGTGCGCGTCTCATCGATGGCATCGTCGAGGCGGCGGCGCTCGAGCCGGGCGCCAAGCGGCGGCTGCGGTTCTACGCGCACCAGATCGTCGACATGATGTGTCCCGCGAACTTCGCCGCGACCAACCCCGAGGTGGTGAAGGCCGCGCTCGGGTCCGAGGGCCAGGCGCTCGCGCAGGGGCTGCGAAATCTGATCGGGGACGTGGAGAAGGGCCGCATCTCGCAGACCGACGAGTCGGCCTTCGAGGTCGGCCGCAACATCGCGGTCACGCCCGGCGCGGTGGTGTACGAGAACGACGTGATGCAGATCATCCAGTACGCGCCGGCCACGCCGACGGTGCGCGCGCGCCCGTTCGTGATGGTTCCGCCCTGCATCAACAAGTTCTACATCATGGACCTCGCGCCCGAGAACTCGTTCGTGCGCTATGTCGTCGAGCGTGGCAACACCGCGTTCATGGTGTCGTGGCGGAACATCACCGCCGAGGTCGGGCACCTCGGCTGGGACGACTACATCCGGGACGGCGTCCTGAAGGCGTTCGAAGTCGTGGCCCAGATCACCGGTGCCGACCGCCTGAACGTGCTCGGCTACTGCGTCGGCGGCACCATGCTCGGCGCCGCGCTCGCGCTGCTCGCGGCGCGCGGCGAGGACCGGATCGAGAGCGCCACGTTCTTCACCGCGCTGCTCGATTTCAGCGACGTCGGGGACCTCGCCGTGTTCGTCGACCAGTCCGGTGTCGAGGCGGTCGAGCGACAGCTGGGCCGGGGCGGCGTGAAGGAAGGCCGCGACCTCGCGACCGTGTTCAACATGATGCGCGCGAACGACCTCGTCTGGTCGTACGTGGTGAACAACTACCTGAAGGGCAAGCGTCCCGACGCGTTCGACATCCTGTACTGGAATTCGGACAGCACCAACCTCGCCGGCCCCTGGTACGCCTGGTACCTCCGCAACACCTATCTCGAGAACAACCTGCGCGTGCCGGGAAAGGTCCGGACGTGCGGTGTGCCGATCGATCTCGGTACGGTGCGCGCGCCCATCTATGTGCTCGCGACTCGCGAGGATCACATCGTCCCGTGGAAGGGCGCTTACCAGACGACCCGGCTGCTGAACGGGGAGGCGCGCTTCGTACTGGGTGCGAGCGGCCACATCGCCGGCGTCATCAACCCGGCGTCCAAGAACCGGCGCAGCTATTGGACGAACACGCAGGTGCCGGCGTCGGCCGAGGACTGGCTCGCCGGGGCGACCGAGACCCGCGGCAGCTGGTGGAGCGACTGGGACGCGTGGTTCGCGCGCTTCGCGGGCGGCGAGGTCCCGGCGCCGGCGCGGCTCGGCAGCACGAAGTACCCGCCGGTCGAGGAAGCGCCGGGAAGCTACGTAAAGCAGCGAGTTGTTTGAACGGTTTCATGGGCGCGGGGCGCGGTCTCAAGCGCCCCGCGGGGAAAAGTCCGGGACGGGCGTTTTAAAAGGAACCAAGGAATGAGTGAGCGAGTCGCGTTCGTCACCGGCGGCATGGGGGGCATCGGTACGGCGATCTGTCGTCGCCTGGCGGCCAACGGCAGCAAGGTCGTGGCGGGCTGTCTGCCCGGCTACGAGCGCAAGGACGAGTGGCTGGACCGGTTGCGCACCGAAGGTCTCTCCGTCCACGCCGCCGAGGGCAACGTCGAGGACTACGAATCCTGTGCGGACATGATGTACCGGATCCGCGCCGCGCTCGGCCCGGTCGACATCCTGGTGAACGCCGCCGGCATCACGCGCGACGGCGTCTTCAAGCGCATGTCGCCGAACGACTGGTACGCGGTGATCAACACCAACCTCAACTCCGTGTTCAATGTCACGCGGCAGGTGATCGAGGGGATGATGGAGCGCGGCTGGGGCCGCATCGTGAACATCTCATCGGTGAACGCGCTGAAGGGGCAGTTCGGCCAGACGAACTACTCGGCGGCGAAAGCCGGCATGCACGGGTTCACCAAGGCGCTCGCCCAGGAGGTGGTCAAGAAGGGCGTGACCGTGAACACCATCTCGCCGGGCTACGTGGACACCGACATGGTGCGTGCGATCAAGCCCGAGGTGCTGCAGAGCATCGTCGCCTCGATCCCGATGGGGCGCCTCGCGAAGCCCGAGGAGATCGCCAGCCTGGTGGCGTTCCTCGCGTCGGAGGACGCAGGCTACATCACCGGCGCCAACATCTCGATCAACGGCGGGCTGCACATGGAGTGAATGCGGGTCCGGCGGGGCATCCGCGAGCGGGCTGTGCCCGTGCCATAATTTCCGCGGCGACCGAAACCGGCAACCAAAGGAGGATGTCATGGCTCAGAGCAGGATCGCGTTGATCACGGGCGGCATGGGCGGCCTGGGCGAATCGATCAGCACCAAGATGCACGACGCCGGGTTCCGGGTCGTCGTCACCCATTCGCCGGGCAACAAGAACGCCGCGGCCTGGAACGCCGAGATGAAGTCGAAGGGCTACGACTTCCACCCCGTTCCGGTCGACGTCGCCGATTTCGATTCCTGCCAGAAATGCGTCGGCACGATCCAGGGCGAGGTCGGCCCGATCGACATCCTGGTGAACAACGCCGGCATCACGCGCGACATGACGTTCAGGAAGATGGGCAAGGCCGACTGGGACGCGGTGATGAAGACCAACCTCGACAGCGTCTTCAACATGTCGAAGCCCATTTGCGACGGCATGGTGGATCGCGGCTGGGGCCGGATCATCAACGTGAGCTCGGTGAACGGCACGAAGGGCGCGTTCGGGCAGACCAACTACTCGGCGGCGAAGGCCGGCATGCACGGTTTCACCAAGGCGCTCGCCCTCGAGGTGGCGCGCAAGGGCGTCACCGTGAACACCATCTCGCCCGGCTATATCGGCACGAAGATGGTGACCGCCATCCCGAAGGACATCCTGGACACCAAGATCGTTCCGCAGATCCCGGTCGGGCGTCTCGGCAAGCCCGAGGAGGTCGCGGGACTGATCATCTATCTGTGCTCCGAAGAGGCGGCGTTCGTCACCGGCGCGAACATCGCCATCAACGGCGGTCAGCACATGCAGTAGCGCGGCACGGCCCGCGGCGGCCGCGGCGATACAGGTCGCCCCGCGTGCGCGGGGCCGGCCTGCAGCAGCGACGGGATCAGCGCTTGTCGGCGCCCTTGACCATCTGCGCGGTCGCGGCCTTCATGGTCGCCTCCGAGAGCTCGGCGAACTGCCGCGTCGTCTGATTGAGGCTCTCGATCATCGCGGAGGTCGCGGCGAAGGTGGACTTGAGGGCGGCGCTCGAGGCGTCGGATCCGGGGGCGCCCTTGCCGAGCGCCTCCGCGCCCGACGCCATCTCGCGGGTCAGCTTGCCCATCTGCGCCTCGAACAGCTTGCCGAGGTGCGCCTGGGTCTGGCTGACGATCTCGTACACGCTCTGGGCGTAGGTGGCCGCCTGCTGCATGTTGCTCTGCGCGAGCCGGGTGCGCATCGCCACGAGCTGCTGCGGGTCGCCCGAGGACATCAGTTCGCGCGTCGCTTTCGCGGCCTGGTCGAGCGTCGCGCGCGCGGTCTCGAGGTTCAGCGTGAGCAGCTGCTCCGCGCTCGCGAGGCTGGCACGCGCGTAGTTCATCGCCGCCTCGTAGGCGGCCTGGTTCCATGCAGCGATCTGCTCGGTCGGTTGGGTCATGATCGGCCTCGTTGGTCGGAGTGGAGTAGAATCGGCCTGTTGCGGCGCAACAAAATTGCAGCCCCTTCGATGCAGCCGGCGGGGTAGCGTTCGCGCTGCTAGAGCTTACAACCGTGCACTGCTAACTGCGGACCGAAACCACCATGGCAGATTCCGTGCGACTGATCAAGAAGTACCCGAACCGGCGGCTCTACGACACTCAGACGTCCTCCTACATCACGCTCGCCGACGTGAAAGACCTGGTCCAGAAGCAGGAGGAGTTCCAGGTCGTGGACGCCAAGACCTCCGAGGACCTGACGCGGCAGATCCTGCTGCAGATCATCCTCGACGAGGAGTCGGCGGGGGCGCCGATGTTCTCGCACGACGTCCTGACGCAGTTCATCCGCTTCTACGGCAATGCGATGCAGGGGATGATGGGCAGCTACCTGGAGCGGAACATCCAGGCGTTTCTCGAGATCCAGAAGTCGATGCAGGACCAGTCCAAGCAGCTCTACGGCGATCCGGCGAAGGCGACCGAGCTGTGGTCGCAGTTCCTGACGTTCCAGGGACCGGCGATGCAGAGCCTGATGTCGACCTACATGGAGCAGAGCAAGAACATGTTCCACCAGATGCAGGAGCAGCTGCAGAGCCAGACGCGGACCATGTTCTCGGGCTTTCCCTTCGCCGGAACGACGCAGGCCGGCGACGAGGGCGCAAAGCCGGGCGACGGCAAGCCGGATTCGAAGCCCTGAGCCGGCGGCGGCAGCGCGGCCTCGCGCCCGCCTGCCGCACCGCAGCGACGCGCCCCACCGCACACCTCGTGACGCATTCGCCCCCACGCGTCGGCTTCGTCTCTCTCGGGTGTCCGAAGGCGCTCGTGGACTCCGAGCACGTCCTCACCCAGTTGCGCGCCGAGGGCTACGCGATCGCCCCGACCTACGGCGGGGCCGACCTGGTGATCGTCAATACCTGCGGCTTCATCGACGCCGCGGTCACGGAGTCGCTCGAGGCCATCGGCGAGGCGCTCGCCGAGAACGGCCGCGTGATCGTCACCGGGTGCCTCGGGGCGAAGAACGGCGTAGTCCGGGACACGCATCCGTCGGTGCTCGCGGTGACCGGTCCGCACGACGTCACCGGCGTGATGACGGCGGTGCATGCGCACCTGCCGAGGCCGCACCACCCGTTCGTCGATCTCGTTCCGCCGCAGGGCGTCCGGCTGACGCCGCAGCACTACGCCTACCTCAAGATCTCGGAAGGCTGCAATCACCGCTGCACCTTCTGCATCATCCCCGCGCTGCGCGGCGACCTCGCGAGTCGTCCGGCCGGAGAAGTCATGCGCGAGGCGGAGACGCTGGTGCGCGCGGGCGTCAAGGAGCTGCTCGTCATCTCGCAGGACACGAGCGCCTATGGGGTCGACCTCAAGTACCGCACCGATTTCTGGAACGGCAAGCCGCTCAAGACCCGGCTCGCGGCGCTCGCGGGTGCGCTCGGCAGCCTCGGCGTCTGGGTCCGCCTGCACTACGTCTATCCGTACCCGCACGTGGACGACGTCATTCCGCTCATGGCCGAGGGAAAGGTGCTGCCCTATCTGGACGTGCCCTTCCAGCACGCCAGTCCCCGCATCCTGAAGCTGATGAAGCGCCCCGCGTCGGGCGAAGCGAACCTCGAGCGCGTCCGGGCGTGGCGCCGCCTGTGTCCGGACCTCACGATCCGCAGCACCTTCATCGTCGGGTTCCCCGGCGAAACCGAGCGCGAATTCGAGCAGTTGCTCGAGTTTCTCGAGGAGGCGGAACTGGACCGGGTCGGCTGCTTCGCCTACTCCCCGGTGGCAGGCGCGGCGGCCAACGCACTGTCCGGGCCGGTGCCGGACGAGGTCAGGGAGGAGCGCCGCGCGCGCTTCATGGCGACGCAGGCGCGGATCAGCGCCCGGCGCCTGAAGGCGAAGGTCGGCAAGCGGATGAGCGTGCTGATCGACCGGGTCGAGGGCGGGAAGGCGACGGCGCGCTCGAGCGCCGATGCCCCGGAGATCGACGGCGTGGTCCATGTCGCGGGTGCCGCGCGAATGAAACCCGGTGAGTTCGTGGAAGTCCAAGTCAAACGGAGCGATGCCCATGATCTGTGGGCGGCTCCTGTCGCCAACTGAGCAGTCCGTTCAAGGAGGTCAACATGGCTCGTGAAGTGGTAGTGCTTTCCGGTGTCCGCACGGCGATCGGTGATTACGGCGGTGGGCTCAAGGACATGGCGCCGACCGCGCTCGGCGCGGCGGTGATCCGCGAGGCGGTGTCGCGGGCCAAGATCGAGCCCGGCGCGGTCGGGCACCTGGTCCTCGGCAGCGTCATTCACGGCGAGGCGCGCGACATGTACATCTCGCGCGTCGCCGGCATCGAGGGCGGGCTGCCGATCGGCACGCCGTGCCTCACCGTCAACCGTCTGTGCGGCAGCGGACTGCAGGCGATCGTGTCCGCCGCCCAGCACATCATGCTCGGCGACACCGACTGCGTGGTCGGCGCCGGCGCGGAATCGATGAGCCGCGCCGCGTACTTCCTCCCGGCGGCGCGCTGGGGCCAGCGCATGGGCGACGGGAACATGGTGGATGCGATGGTGGGCGCGTTGCACGACCCGTTCGGCCACGGTCACATGGGCATCACCGCGGAGAACATTGCGGCCAAGTACGGGTTCACGCGCGAGCAGCAGGACGCGTTCTCGGTCGAGAGCCATCGCCGTGCCTCCGCGGCGATCAAGGAGGGCCGCTTCAAGAGCCAGATCCTGCCGCTCGAGCTGAAGACCCGGAAGGGTCCGGTCATGTTCGACACCGACGAGCACGTGCGCCACGACGTGAAGCCCGAGGACATGTCGAAGCTCAAGCCGGCGTTCAAGAAGGACGGCACGGTCACCGCCGGCAACGCGTCCGGGATCAACGACGGCGCGGCGGCGATCGTGATGATGGAAGCGTCGGCGGCGCAGAAGAAGGGGCTCAAGCCGATCGCGCGGCTGGTCGCCTACGGGCACGCGGCGGTCGACCCCGACTACATGGGGCTCGGCCCGATTCCGGCGGTCAAGAACGTGTTCGCGAAGGCCGGCCTGAAGCCCTCGGACATCGACGTCATCGAATCGAACGAGGCGTTCGCCGTCCAGGCGATGGCGGTCAGCCGCGACCTCGAGTTCGATCCGGCGAAGGTCAACCCGAATGGCGGCGCCGTCGCGCTCGGCCATCCGATCGGCGGGACCGGCGCGATCCTGACCGTCAAGGCGTTGAGCGAGCTGCAGCGCATCCAGAAGCGCTACGCCCTGGTGACGATGTGCATCGGCGGCGGGCAGGGGATCGCCGCGATTTTCGAGCGCATCTAGAACTGCGACCTGCGACGTGCGTCAGCTCGCGGTCGCGAGCTGACGCACGAACGCCTCGATTCCCCGCAGCAGCATCTCGACCGCGATCGCGGTCAGCACCAGCCCCATCAGCCGTTCGAGCGCCGCGAGCGTGCGCTCGCCGAGCGCGCGCGCGATGCGATCCGCGAAGGCGAGCACCACGAACGACACCGCGACGGCGACAAACACCGCGATCGTCCACTCCGGCCACCGCAGCGGCGCGCTCGAGGCGAGCACCACTACGGTCGCGATCGCCGTCGGCCCGGCGATCGACGGGATCGCGAGCGGCACGATGAACGGCTCGCCTTCGGGAAGCTGGCCGAAGATCTCGCCGCCACTGCGGAACACCATCTTGATCGCGATCAGGAACAGGATCACCCCGCCGGCGATGTTCAGCGATGTTCCCGTCAGCCCGAAGAGCCGGAGCAGCGCCTCGCCGGCAAAAACGAACACCAGGAGGACGGCGAGCGCGATCGCGCATTCGCGCGCCACCACGCGCGTCCGTCGTGCCGGATCCACGCGCCGCAGCAGCGTCACCGCAACGGGAATGTTGCCGATCGGGTCCACCACCAACAGGAGCACCACGATCGCCGAGCTGAGGCTGAGGTCCATCAGGCCATCTTAGCGCCCCTGGCGCGCCGCGATCCACGCCCCGCTCAGCACGATGATCGCCATGCCCACGAGCGACCAGCCGTCGGGGAACTCGCCGAAGACAAGATAGCCGAGCGCAAGCACCGTCACGAGCTGGGTGTAGACGAACGGCGCGAGCACCGAGGGTGGGGCGTACTCGAACGCGCGAATGAGCACGAAGTGCCCGGCTGCGCCGAGCACGCCGAGCATCACGAAGAGAAACCCGTGGAACGCGCTCTGCGGCAGGCCCCAGTAGAAGGGCAGCAGGAACGACACGACGAGCGTCCCGACCAGCGCGCCGATGAACAGCGTCGCCAGCGTCGAGTCCACGCCGGCCAGACGGCGCGTGAGGAGCTGGTAGGTCGCGAAGCAGACCGCGGTCGCGAGCGGCAGCGCGACCGCGGGCGAGAACACCGCGCTGCCGGGCCGGACGATGAACAGCACGCCGACGAAGCCGGCGGCGAGCGCCACCCAGGCGCTGCGACGGACCCGCTCCCTCAGGAAGTACGCCGACATCGCAGTGACGAGCAGCGGCGCGAGGAACGTGATCGCTGAGGCCTCCGCGATCGGCATGAACGCGAGCCCGGTGAAGAACAGCAGCGACGACGCGGCGAGGACGACGCCGCGGATGACCTGCAGGCCGGGACGCAGGCTCGTGACGAGGCGCCAGCGCAGGCGCGGTGCGACGAACAGCAGCATCACCAGGACGTGCATCGCGTACCGCACCCAGACGATCAGCGGGACGGGGTAGGTGCGCGACAGGTACTTGGCGATCGTGTCGAGCACCGCGAAGGTGCTCACCGCCGCCATGATCAGCAGGATGCCGCGGAAGTGGTGGTCGGAGCCCGGGGAAGGGGTCATCGGGGAGGCAGGCATGGCCGCGGGGTCGGGACGCGACACCGCCAGGGCGCGCCGGGGCGCGCGGAGCTGTCGGGGATTATATCGGGGCGACCGCGCCGGACGGCGCGGAGCGGCGTCGGCGGGTCAGTGCACCATGCGCGCCGCGGCTTCGAGCCGGAACGCGGGCGCTGCCGGGCGAAGCGATGCTTCGATGCGCAGCGCCTCGTTCCAGCGCGCGAGGCTCGCGCCGTGCCCGACCGCGCCGAGCTTCGCATAGCCGGACTGCCATGCCGTCGCGAGGTGGACGAGGCTCACGTCCTCGACCTCGATTTCGCCCGTCCCCATGAACACCGGCCATTCGGCGATGCGTGCCGCGTCGAATGCGACGCGCAGCTCGCTGAGCGTGCCGGCGGCCTCCGGGCGGAGGACCACGCCCGACAGCACGCGCTCGGCGGCGGCGGTCGAGATCCGCTCGGCGTCGCTCCCGAGACTCTCGTTGCCGATGATGCGCACCCGCCCGGCAGCGGCGCGCGCGAAGCGCGCGAGCGCCGCGTGCTCGGCGAACGGCTCCTCGAGTCCCGCGATCGGATAGTGCTCGATCCAGCCGGCGATGCGCTCGCTCCAGCCGTCGGGGTCGAACGACCAGTCCGGGCCGGCGTACGCCCCCGCGTCGAAAAGCCGCGCGGCGGCAATGTCGACAATGATCCCGATCTCCTCGCCGGGGATGAAGCCGGCCGCCTCGATGCCCGCGAGCAGCGCCTCGATCGTGACCTCGTCGTACTCGCCGGGAGCCATTGCGCCGCACGCGTCGAGGGCGGCGCGCTGGATCTCGAGGCCGAGCTCGAGGGCGTGGTCGACGCCGTCGGCGGCGAACGGCACGATCGCGAGCGCGCGGATCGGACTCGCCTCGTTGCCGGCGGCGAAGACATCGATGACCGGCAGGGGCATGCGTGCGGGCTGGCCGTGGCGCAGGTAGCGGTGCAGCGGCACGCCGGCGGCGCGCGCTGCCGCCCGTGCGGTCGCGATCGAGCACGCGCACATTGCGGCACGGCGCGCGCGCGCGTCGCCGCCGATCGTCAGCTTGAAGAGCGTCGAGTCGACGTCCTCCTGCCGGCGCGCGTCGAGGCCGTGCAACGCCGCCGCGACCAGGCCGTTGATCGCGGCGACGGTCGCGCTTGGCGCGCTGCGCACGTCGCCGGGATCGGGCCGCGCGGGCTTTGCGGGTGCAGCGAGCGCACGGCCCCGTGCGCCGCACGCGAGCAGGATCTCCGCCTCGAATGCCGGCTCCCCGGCGGCGGTCCAGACGCGCCGGCCGAGGACTTCTACGATCGTGGTGTCCGGCATGCTCATTCTCCCGCGAGAGCGTCCAGCCAGGCGTCGCGCAGCTCGTCCAGGGTCGCGGGCGGCGCGAGGAGCAGGTTGCGTGCGACGGCGCGCGCGCGCGGTCGCGCGCCGAACGCGGCATCGAGCCCGGCAGAGGGCGCGGCGGCAAACGCCGCCAGGCCGAACGCGGGAATCAGTGCCGCGGCCCGCGCGCCGGCACGCTCCGGCATGTCCCAGGTGACGTGCGCCGCGTAGCTGCGGTGGAAGGCGTCCCAGCACGCGGTGTACTCGCCGCGGAGGCGGCAATGGGTGGCCATGCGTACCCAGAGCGCCGCGAGCAGGGTCGCGACGTCCACGGCGGGATCGCCGTAGTGCGCGCAGTCGGCGTCGACCAGCACCGGGCCGCGCGGCCCGCAGAGGACGTTCTCGGGCGTCAGGTCGCCGTGCACGAGCGCGATGCGCGTGGCGGAGAGCTCGGCCTCGATCCGCTGCAGCGCCGCGGCACAGTCCGGGTCCGCGGCCACAACGCGCTCGAATGCCGGTGCAATGCGCAATGCGTGGAACACCGTGCGCTGCGTGAGGTGCTGCGCGACTGCCGCGCTCCGGGCGGTCGCGGCATGGAGGCGGCCGAGCAGGTGGCCGAGCTCCGCGGCGATCCAGGGCTCGACCCGACCGCTCGCGAGGGCGCGCTGCCAGGCCGGGAACTCGCTTGCGTCGAGGTACTCCAGCGCGAGCCACCCGCCGGACGGAAGCGATCCGAGCACTGTCGGCGTGCAGCCCGGCACGGCGCTCTGCGCGAGCTTGAGCCACCGCACCTCCGCGTCGACGCGCTCGATGCAGTGCGAGCCGTCCTGGGTGCCCGGTGCGGTCGCAGCGTGCTTCACGCAGACGGTTCCCCAGCCCAGGTCGGCGCGCATCACGCACGCGTCGCGGCTGTCGGAAAGAGGGGTGAGCCGCGGGACGTCGCCCGGCGCCAGCAGGTCCATCGCGCGCAGCGCGGCGGCGATCTCTGACGGAACACCGCCATCACCGACGGCGCGCGCACGCAGCGCGGCCGCAGTGGGGGCGCGAGAGTGTTGCAAAGTGCCGAAGGTCGTCGCCAGCGTCGCCATGACAATGCACCGCAATAGGCTTGTACGACCCGTGCAGCCAGAACCGTTCCAGCACGAACGGCCTCGGGGCGCGCCGCGTGATGTCGTTCACGGCGCGGCTGGGGACCGCTAGTTCATGAGGACTATTGGCACGCTGGCGTTCCGAGCCTATTCATGAGGGGCGCCCGATGCGGCGCACGGAGGCGGCGATGGGCGGGCAGGAGCCGGAGGCGTTCGAGCGGATACTCGCTGAGCTGCGGCGCTACCTCGCGGCCTATCCGTCGGCGACGGACACCGCGGCCGGCATCATGCGATGGTGGCTGCATTCCGACCCCGACGCGGCCGGGTCGCTCGCCGACATCGAGCGGGCGCTGGAGCGGCTCGAGGCCGACGGCGAGCTGGAGCGGTTCGCCGCGCCGGACGGGCGCCTCGCCTACCGGGCCCGTCCGCGCCGATAGACGACGCGGCTACTGCTCCGGCCGCATGTGCGGGAAGAGAATCACGTCGCGGATCGACGGGCTGTTCGTGAACAGCATGATGAGCCGGTCGATCCCGATGCCGCAGCCCGCGGTCGGCGGCAGGCCGTGCTCGAGCGCGCGAATGTAGTCGGCGTCGTAGTACATCGCCTCCTCATCGCCCGCGGCCTTGGCCCGCGACTGCTCCTCGAAGCGCGCCGCCTGGTCCTCGGGGTCGTTCAGCTCCGAGAAGCCGTTCGCCATCTCGCGTCCGGTGATGTACAGCTCGAAGCGGTCGGTGATCTCGGGATTCGCGTCGTTGCGGCGCGCGAGCGGCGAGACGATTGCCGGATAGTCGACGATGTATGTCGGCTGGATCAACATCTGCTCGGTCGTCGCCTCGAAGAGCATGAGCTGCAACGTCGCCAGGACCGCGTCCTTCTTCGCCTCGATGCCGGCCTTGGCGAGCTCCCGGACCAGCAGGTCCCGGTTCGCGAGATCGGCTGCCGAGAAGTGCGGATGGTGGGTCCGGATCGCCTGCGTGATCGTCAGCCGCGCGAACGGCCGCCCGAGGTCGACGACGTGCTCGCCGTAAGGCACCTGCAGCGTACCGAGCACCTTCTGCGCGACGGCGCGCAGCAGCGTCTCGTTGAAGTCCATCAGATGCCGGAAATCGCGGTACGCCTCGTAGTACTCCATCATCGTGAACTCGGGGTTGTGCCGCGTCGAGATCCCCTCGTTCCGGAAATTGCGGTTGATCTCGAACACCTTCTCGAACCCGCCGACGACGAGGCGCTTGAGGTACAGCTCCGGCGCGATGCGGAGATAGAGCGTCATGTCGAGCGCGTTGTGGTGCGTGACGAAGGGCCGGGCGGCCGCGCCGCCCGGGATCGGCTGCATCATCGGCGTCTCGACTTCGAGAAAGCCCTGCGCGACCATGAACGCGCGCATCTCCTGGATCACGCGGCTGCGGATCTCGAAGGTCCGCCGCGCCTCCTCGTTCGTGATGAGATCGAGGTAGCGGGCGCGGTACCGCTGCTCCTGGTCGGCGAGCCCGTGGAACTTCTCGGGCAGCGGCCGCAGGGCCTTGGCGAGCAGCCGCACCTTCGTCGCATTCAGGGTCAGCTCGCCGGTGCGGGTCTTGAAGAGGGTGCCTTCGACGCCGAGGATGTCGCCGAGGTCCCAGTGCTTGAAGGCCTCGTGCGCCTCGGCGCCGGTGGCGTCGTTCGACACGTAGACCTGGATCCTGCCGCTCATGTCCTGCAGGGTGGCAAAGCTCGCCTTGCCCATGACGCGCTTGAGCACCATCCGCCCGGCGACCGCGGCGCGGAGCGCGTGCCCCTCGAGCGCCTCCTTGCTCAACGCGCCGTGCGCGCGCTGGAGGTCCCCGGCCAGGTGCTGGCGGTCGAAGTCGTTCGGGAAGGCAATGCCCTGCGCGCGCAGCGCCGCGAGCTTCGCGCGGCGCTCGGCGATGATCTGGTTCTCGTCTCCGCCGCCCTCGCTGCCGCTCATGGGATCCCCCTCACGCCGCCGCCTCCGAGCCGGCCATCCGTGCGGAAGCCCGAGCGTCGGCGGCCGGCCGCATTCGCCTTACCGTCGATCCCCGTCGTCCCGACGGGGCCCAGGGCGGGAAGGGAAGGGTCCCGACCCTTCCCTTGGGCCGGGTGGCTCATGCGGCCGCCCTGACGCCGATGCCCTGCTTCAGGCTCGCCTCGATGAAGTCGTCGAGGTCGCCGTCGAGCACCGCCTGGGTGTTGCCCTTTTCCACGCCGGTGCGGAGGTCCTTGATGCGCGACTGGTCGAGGACGTACGAGCGGATCTGGTGGCCCCAGCCGATCTCGGTCTTCGAGTCCTCGAGCGCCTGCTTCGCTTCGCTCCGCTTGCGCAGCTCCTGCTCGTAGAGCTTCGCCTTCAGCATCGCCATCGCCTCGGCGCGGTTGCGGTGCTGCGAGCGGTCGTTCTGGCACTGGACCACGATGCCGGAGGGCAGGTGGGTGATGCGCACCGCGGAGTCGGTGCGGTTCACGTGCTGGCCGCCCGCGCCGGAGGCGCGATAGGTGTCGATGCGCAGGTCGGCCGGATTCACGTCGATCGCGATCGACTCGTCCACCTCGGGGTAGACGAAGACGCTGGCGAACGAGGTGTGCCGGCGCGCGTTCGAGTCGAACGGCGACTTGCGCACCAGGCGGTGGATGCCGGTCTCGGTGCGCAGGCTGCCGTAGGCGTAGTCGCCGGTCACCTTCAGGGTCGCGGTCTTGATGCCGGCGACCTCGCCTTCGGACTGCTCGAGGATCTCGACCCGGAAGCCCCGGCGCTCGGCGTACTTCACGTACATCCGCTCGAGCATCTGCGCCCAGTCCTGCGCCTCGGTGCCGCCGGCCCCGGCCTGGATGTCCACGAAGCAGCTGTTGGGGTCGAGCGGGTCGGCGAACATGCGCCGGAACTCGAGATCGCCGACGTTCTTCGCGAGGCCGGCGACGTCGCGCTCGATCGACACGAGCGTGGCGTCGTCGCCTTCCGCGCGCGCCATCTCGAAGAGCTCCTGCGCGTCGCGCAGGCCGGCGTCGATCCCGGACACGCTCGCGACGACCGCCTCGAGGGCCTTCTTCTCCTTGCCGAGCTCCTGGGCCCGCTTCGCGTCGTCCCAGACCTTCGGGTCTTCGAGCTCGCTGGCGATGGCTGCTAGACGCGCGCGCTTCGCGTCGAAGTCAAAGATACCTCCGCAGCTCGGCGGCTCGACCGGCGAGGTCCGCGAGCGTATTGGCGACGGCGTTGATGCGTTCGGCTTCCATGGCAGTGTCCCGGAAAGCGGTCGATTATACGCGCGCGCTCCGCCGCGCCGCGACGACCTGCTCCGCGGCCCGGTATCATTCGCGGCGCGAACCACCATCCGCCGATCCGATGCCCGATCCCCGCACCATCGCCGCGCGCAGCGGCCGCATTTTCACCGCGATTTTCGTGGCCTGCCTGGCGCTGCTCGGCTTCGCGCTGTACCTCCAGCACGTCAAGGGCCTCGATCCCTGTCCCTGGTGCGTGGTGCAGCGGCTCGGGTTCATGCTGATCGCGTTGATCGCGCTGATCGGGGCGCTGCATCGACCGGGGATTGCAGGGGTGGTCGCGTACTCGCTCCTCGGCCTGGCCGCTGCGCTCGCCGGCGTTGCGGCGGGCGCGTACCACGTGTGGCTGCAGTCGGATCCCGTGCGCGCCGCGAAGTGCGTCGGCTCGCCGGTCGAGCGCATCCTCGACGCGCTCCAGCTCGGCCGCATCGCGCCGCCGCTGCTGCAGTACGACGGGCCGTGCACGCTCAAGCCGTGGAGCCTGCTCGGACTCTCCATTCCGGAGTGGTCGCTGGCCTGGTTCGTGCTCTTCGCGCTGGCGTTTCTCGCGATCCCGTTCCTCGTGCGGCGCTGAGCAGGGCGATCTGCAAAGAATTGTGAAATCTCGCGCCGGGTGCTGGCGCGGCACGGCGCGCAGGCCGATGATCGGCCCCGCAGTGGAGGAGGGAGAGGTGCAGTGCTGGGGCGGGACTCGAGGGTCCCGCCCTTTTTCTTTGCCTAGCGGCGCAGCACGCACTTCTCGTAGAGGCCCGGCAGCAGCCCGGCGGGATCGTAGCGGGCCTTGAGCGCTGCGTAGGCCGCACCGCCGTAGATCGCCGCGAACTCGTCGCGCGGGAAGTAGCTCTCCGAGTAGAGCGACTTGATGCCGCCGAGCTCGCTCACCTTGCGCTCGATGAGCCGGTTGAAGTGGCCGGCCGGGTGCGCCTTGGCGGCGCGCACGACGTCCCAGAATCCGAAGTTCACGTAGAGGGCGTCGGGGCGCGTCGGGAACAGGGTCCACGCCGCCGCGGGATCGGGCGCGCGGAACGGGCAGATCCAGACCGGCAGGATGCCGATCTCCCGCAGGAAGAAGTCGAGAAACTCGGGCGCGCGTTCGATCGGAATGTCCACGTCCTGGATCACCGACTCCGGATGCAGGCCGAGCACGCGGTCGCGCAGGCGCGTGAGCCCGACGCGCGCGTTCCAACGCATCACCTTCGCGTAGAAGATCGAATTGAGCCGGCGCCGGCCGAGCAGCCGCCGGACGAGCGGATGCTGCGCGTACAGGTTCGCCGAGCACCAGAACCAGTCGGTGTCCCAGCGCCACAGGTAGTCGGGCGTCGCGAGGTAGTCCTCGTCGCGACTGCGCAGGCTGCGGTAGTAGATGTGCTCGAAGGTGTAGTCGCTGGCGTAGGGCGCCGCGTCGACGAACCGGCCCACCGTCGTCACCATCTCGCGGGGCCCGAACACCACGCCGTCGACGAAGTCGGCCGGCGCTGCGCAGACCGCCGCGATGTTGCCGAAGAACGCCTCCGGGTCGGAATGATGGACGTGTTCGAGCCGGACGAACGGCCGGACCGGCATGGTCCGCGCCTTGACGCGCAGGGCGTAGCCGAGCGTGCCGTAGGAGTTGGGGAAGGCGAAGAAAAGATCGCGGTGCTCGTTGTCGGGCCGGGCGAGCGCCACCGTGCCGTCGGCGAGGAGCACATCGAGTTCGAGCACCGTGTCGTGCACGAGGCCGTGCCGGAACGACGACGACTCGATCCCGACGCCGGCCACCGCGCCCCCGAGCGTGATCGACTTGAGCTGCGGCACGACGCACGGCATCACGCCATGCGCGAGCGTCGCGTCCGCCAGGGCGGCGTAGGGGGTCATCGCTTCGGCGTCCACCCAGCCGGCGGCCGCATTCACTTCGAGCACGTGGTTCAGGCCGCGCACGTCGAGCCGGCGGCGTGGCGCGCTGTCGCGGTCGCGGAACAGGTTGGAGGTGCCCTTGTCGAGCCGCAGCGGACCGCCGTCCCGCGTCCCGCGCAAACTGCGCGCGAGGTCGTCGCGGCGCTCGGCGTAGCCGGTCACCGTGCCCTCACTCGATCCCCGCGCGGCGAACTCGGGCGCCCTAGACACGGCGGGCGGGGTAGTCATCGGCGATCTTGTCCTCGAAGAAGCTGACCGGCGACGGCGCTGCCATGAAGCGGCGATGGACCTCCGGGGACACGCCGCTGTAGGCCATCACCCGGCCGTCGTTGAACTCGATCTCGAGCACCTGCGCGCGCGGGTCGTAGCCGACGCCCCGGATCTTCGACGAGCTGATGCGTTTGCGCTCCATGGCCAGATCGCCTCCTGCTACGGCGCCGCGTCGACGGCCTCGACGCGCAGGGACAGCGTCTCGGTGCCGTTCCACTCGTCGATCCCCAGCGCGTACGCGGCCTTCACCCGCGCCGGGACCGGCTCGGTCCGCCGGAACATGATCGCATCGTAGCGCGCCCCGTCGCGCCCGAACCGCAGGCGCAGGTGGCGCTCGCCGACGAGGCGCTGGCTCTCCACCGCGAACTCGTCGGCGAAGAGCGGCTGCGGGAAGCCCTGGCCCCACACTTCGTCGGCCAGCATGCGCGCGACGTCGAGGCTCGCATAGCCGCGCTCGAGGGACCCGTCGGTCTCGACCGTGCGCCCCAGCGCGGCCGGATCGACCATTTCCCGCACCGCGGCGTCGAACACCGCGCGGAACCGGTCGACGTCCGCGGCCCGCAGCGTCAGGCCGGCGGCGGCGGCATGCCCGCCGAACCGGACCAGCAGCCCGGGCGCGCGCTTGGACACGAGGTCGAGGGCATCGCGCAGGTGCAGCCCGGGTATGGAGCGGCCCGAGCCGCGCAGCTCGCCGTCGCCGGCCGGCGCGAGGGCGATCGCCGGGCGGTGATGGCGATCCTTGAGCCGACCCGCCAGCAGGCCGACCACCCCCTGGTGCCAGCGCTCGTCGTAGAGGACGAGGCTCGTTGCGTCGCCCACGTCGATTCCGGCGAGCGCCGCCTCGGCGTCGCGGCGCATCGACTCCTCGACCTCCCGCCGCTCGCGATTCAGGCGGTCGAGGTCCTGCGCGATGTTCAGCGCGCGTCCGTAGTCCGCGGTCGCGAGCGCCTCGATGCCGAGCCGCATGTCGGCCAGCCGTCCGGCGGCGTTCACGCGCGGGCCGAGCGCGAAGCCCAGGTCGAACGCGCGCGCGCGACGAGCGTCCCGCCCCGCGACGCCGAACAGTGCGGCGACGCCCGGCTGCAGCCGTCCCGCGCGCATGCGCTTCAGGCCCTGAGTGACGAGCACCCGGTTGTTGTGGTCCAGCTTGACGACGTCGGCGACGGTGCCGAGCGCGACGAGATCCAGCAGGTCGGCGAGGTTGGGTTCCGCGCGCGCCGCGAACGCGCCGCGCCGGCGGAGCTCGGCACGCAGCGCGAGCATCACGTAGAAGATCACACCGACGCCCGCGATCGACTTGCTCGGGAAGGTGCAGCCGGGCTGGTGGGGGTCGACGATGCAGGCCGCGTCGGGGAGCGCGTCGGCCGGAAGGTGGTGGTCGGTCACGAGCGTTCCGATCCCGAGCGTGCGCGCATGCGCGATGCCGTCGAAGCTCGCGATGCCGTTGTCCACGGTGATGATCAGGTCCGGCCGCGCCGGCGCGACCAGATCCACGACCTGCGGCGACAGGCCGTAGCCGGTCTCGAAGCGGTTCGGCACGAAATAGTCGACCTGCGCGCCGAGCGCCGCGAGCGCGCGCAGGCCCACGGCGCACGCGGTCGCGCCGTCGCAGTCGTAGTCGGCGACGATCATCAGACGCTTGCCGGAGGCGATGTGGTCGGCCAGGAGCGCTGCGGCCGCGTCGGCGTTCTTCAGTTGCGACGGCGGAAGCAGGGCGCTCAGGTCGCAGTCGAGGTCTCCGGCGGTGCGCACGCCCCGGGCGGCGAAGAGGCGCGCCAGCAGCGGGTGGACGCCGGTCTGCGCGAGCGTGCGCTCGGCGGCGAGCGGCACCCGCCGTGCCACGATGGTGCCGGCGTCGGTCATGCGGTGGCCGCGTAGGCGGCGAGCGGCCGCGCTCGTCGCCAGAAGAAGCGCAGGTCCTGGCGCGTGGTCTCGACGTCGAGCGCGCCCCCGGCGCCGACCGCGTGCAGCGTCACCATGCCGATGCGGCCGGCGCGGAGCGCGGCGCGCAGCGGCGCGAACCAGTCGCGCTCGAGCGCGGCGAGCCGCTCCGTCCAGGTCGCCGCGTCGCCGTAGCTCGCGGGGGCGCGCAGCTGTTCGAGGACGATCAGTTCCACCCCTTCGCCCGGCGCCGATTGCAGCCAGTGCACGCCGTCGTCGGGCAGCGGCAGCACCGCCCCGCCGGAGGCGGCGGCGAGTCCCGCGGCAAGGGGACCGGCCGATCGAACGCGGGCGAAGGCGCGTGCGGGGGGACGCTGCAGCCGTCCGCCGCCCCACAGCCACACCGCGTTGATCGGCGGCGCGCCGCGATCCTCGCGGGCCTCGTTCACCGCGTGCCCGTGCAACACCATCTGAATCTCGTTCGTCAGTGCGTTGAACGGCGCATTGCCCCGGCCGGCCGGGCTGTCGAGCCGCTGCCCGCGCGCGGCCGCCAGCGGGGGCGCCGCCCCGTCGAGCGGTTCCGCGCTGCGCACATACCAGCGCTCCGGCCGCAACGGGACGAATCCGAGTCCGGCGGCGGCAAAGTGACGATTGAGACTCTCGACGAGAGCGTCCGCCTCGGCGCGCGCGAGGTCGAAGTGCGTTGCATCCAGCGGCACGAGGTGGTCGAGATTCACGCGCATGTGGCAGGGCTCCGCGCACAGCCACCAGGCCTCGCCCGGATCGCCGCCGTCGGCGAGCAGCGCGTAGGGCGCCGGGCCCGCGTCCGCAAGGCCCCAGCGGGCGAGCAGCCAGGCTTCCAGTCCCGGGCTGCGCCCGATGGTGCGGCGGCCCCTTGCCACCAGCGCCTCGAGCGCGGGAAGGCGGTCCCCGCGCGTCTCGTGCGCGCGCGCGGCGTCGGGCCAGAACAGATCGGGAACAGCGACGTGGACGTTCATTTGCTGCCGCGATTCAGTCTAGCACGCACCCGCAGGTATACTTGCCGCACCTTGCAGTACGAGCTCTTCATCGGCCTGCGCTACACGCGCGCGAAGCGCCGCAACCACTTCATCTCCTTCATCTCGCTGATCTCGATGCTCGGCATGGCGCTCGGCGTCGCCGCGCTCATCACCGTGCTGTCCGTGATGAACGGGTTCCAGAAGGAGGTCCGCGCGCGCATCCTGAGCGTGGTTTCGCACGTCCAGATCACCGGTCCGGGCGGACAGCTCGCCCAGTGGCAGGGCGTGGCGGACGCGGCGCGGCGGAATCCCGACGTGGCCGCCGCCGCGCCGTACGTGAACGGCCAGGCGATGCTCGTCAACGAGGCGACGGCGCGCGGGGCGCTGGTGCGCGGCATCGACCCCGCGCTCGAGGGCCGGGTCGCCGAGGTGGCGAACAAGATGATCGCCGGCCGTCTCGAGGCGTTGCAGGCGGGCGAGTTCGGCATCGTCCTGGGCGCGGATCTCGCGCGCAGCCTGCGGGCGTCCACCGGCGACCGGGTCACGGTCATCGCGCCGCAGGGCCTGGTGACCCCCGCCGGCATCGTGCCGCGGCTCAAGTCCTTCCGCGTGGTCGGCCTGTTCGAGGTCGGCCACTACGAGTACGACAGCGGGCTCGCGCTGATGCACATCGCCGACGCGCAGCGGCTCTACCAGCTCGGCGACGAGGTGTCGGGCGTGCGGCTCAAGCTCACCGATCTCTTCGAGTCGCGCCGCGTCGCGCGCGAGCTCTACCGCGAGATCGGCGGCGACATCCTGATCAGCGACTGGACGCGCAGCCACGCCAACTTCTTCCGCGCGGTCGAGATCGAGAAGACGATGATGTTCATCATCCTCATGCTGATCGTGGCGGTGGCGGCGTTCAACGTGGTGTCGACGCTCGTCATGGCGGTCACCGACAAGCAGGCCGACATCGCGATCCTGCGCACGCTCGGCGCGACCCCGCGCAGCATCATGCAGGTGTTCATGGTGCAGGGCGTGATCATCGGCGTCCTCGGGACGCTGCTCGGGGTCGCCGGCGGCATCGCCCTCGCGCTCAACATCGATGTCGTCGTGCCGTTTCTCGAGCGCCTCCTGAAGATGCAGTTCCTCTCCAAGGAGGTGTACTTCATCAACGAGCTGCCGTCGGACCTGCACGCCGCGGACGTGATCGCGATCACCTCCGTCGCGCTCGTGCTGTCGCTCATCGCGACGCTCTATCCGAGCTGGCGTGCGTCGCGGGTGCGACCGGCGGAAGCGCTGCGCTATGAGTGAGGCGGCCGCGGGCCAGCCGGTCCTCGCCTGCCGCGGGCTGGAGAAGACGTACAGCGACGCCCGCGTGCCGGTGCGGGTGCTGCTGGGCGTGGACATGGCCATCGCGGCGGGCGAGGTGGTCGCGATCGTCGGCGCGTCGGGCTCGGGCAAGAGCACGCTGCTCCACCTGCTCGGCGGACTGGATGCGGCCACCGGCGGCGAGGTGGAGGTCCTCGGCCGCCCGATGACCTCGCTCTCCGACGCCGAGCGCGGGCGGCTGCGCAACGAGGCGCTCGGCTTCGTGTACCAGTTCCACCACCTCCTGATGGAGTTCTCGGCGCTCGAGAACGTCGCGATGCCCCTGCTGATCCGGCGCATGCCGCGCCCGGCCGCGTACGAGCGGGCCGCCGCGGTCCTGCGCGAAGTCGGCCTGGGGGAGCGGCTCGACCATGCGCCCGGTCAGCTCTCGGGCGGCGAGCGGCAGCGCGCGGCGCTCGCGCGCGCGCTCGTGACGCGGCCAGCCTGCGTGCTCGCGGACGAGCCGACCGGCAACCTCGACCGCCACACCGCGGGCGCGGTGTACGAGCTGATGCTCGAGCTCAATCGCGCGTACCGGACGAGCTACGTCATCGTCACGCACGACCCGGCGCTCGCCGCGCGCGCGAACCGCGTGCTGCGCCTCGACGACGGGCGACTCGCGCCGGCACGCTGAGCGCGCCGGGCGAGGAGCGGTAACCGCTCGTATTGCCGGACGCGCTAGGCGAAGCGTTCTTCCAGCGACTTGCGTCCCTGCGGGGTCGCGACCACGACCACCATCTCGCCGCCGTTCAGGGCCATGTCCGGGTCCGGGTTGAACGTCCACTGCGCGCCCGCGCGGATCGCGAGCACGATGTGGTCCGGGCCGCGGTGCTCGATCATGCCGAGGGTCTGGCCGGCGTGGCGCTCCGCGACGCGGATCTCCTCGACCCGCAGGGCCTTGTCGGAGCGCAGCATCTCGTCGAGGAAGGTGACCACGGCCGGCCGGATCATGGCGGCGGCGATGCGCATCCCGCCGGTGAAGTCGGGCGAGACGATCGCGTCCGCGCCGACCTTCTTCATCTTGTCGACCCACGCGATATCGTGGCAGCGCGCGACGACGCGCACCTTCGGATTGAGGCTCTTCGCCGACAGCGTGATCACCAGGTTGCGGCTGTCGTCCCCGACGACGGCGAACACCCCGGCGGCGCGCTCGACGCCGGCGTCCTGGAGCATCGCGTCCTCGGCCGCGTCGCCGTGCAGGAAGACGGTGTCGGGGTGGCGCTCGCGAAATGCGTCGATGTGCGCCTGGTTCGAATCGACGATCACGAACGTGCGGCCGGTGCTGAGGAGCTCGCGCGCCACGTTCGAGCCCACGCGCCCGATGCCGCACACGATGTAATGGCCCGACATTCCTGCGATCCGCTTCAGCATGCGTCGTCTCCGCAGTGCGATGTTGACTTCGCCCTCGACGATGAACGCCGTGAGCTGGGAAAAGATGAACCAGGTGGTGGCGATGCCGGCAAAGCCGAACACCATCGTGAACATGCGGCCGACCGGGGATTGGCTCATGTCCACGGTCTCGGCGTAGCCGATCGTGGCGATGGTGATGAACGCCATGTACAGGCCGTCGAACAGCGTGTACTGGTCGCCGCCGATGACGCGGTAGGCGACCGCGCCGATCAGGTGCAGCAGGAGGAGGAACGCGAGCGGCCGGGCGAAGCGCCGCTCGATGCGCTGCAGGAGCAGCGGGCGCACCATCTCAGGCCTCGCCCCGCCGCCGCCGGCGGCGACGCCACTGCACGATGACCCAGGCCCGCCACAGGATCTGCACGGCGCTCCAGCCGAGCGCCGCGAGTCCGAGTGCGAGCATCAGGAGGCCGACCGCCAGCGGTCGCCCCAGCGCGAGCGCCCAGTCCGCGAGGGCGTGCAGCCATTCGCCGACGTTCGCCCAGCTGAACGCCGGCGGTTCGGTCATCGGCACGCCGGTGCCGCCGGTCACCAGGGCGCCGAGCCAGTACGCCACGAGGTACAGCGGGACGATCGTGAACGGGTTCGTATAGAGCGTGGTCAGGAGCGCGACCGGCAGGTTCACGCGCAGCGGGATCGCGAGGAGTGCTGCAGTCAGCATCTGCAGCGGCCCGGGCACCAGCCCGGAGAACATCCCGACCGCGACGCCGCCCGAAACCGACCGGCGGTTGAGGTGCCACAGGTTCGGGTGGTGCAGGAATCGGCCGAGCTTGCCGAGGTACTTGTGGTTCCGGACCGATTCGTGGCTGGGGAGATACTTCCGGAAGTATTTTCTGGGCATCGGGTTCGCCGGCTCGAGGCGCCGGTCCCGCGGACGCGGTGCGCGCGCGGCCCGCGATTCTAACCACTTTCCCCCGCTCGTCGCCGCGCTCCGTGTCCTATTGCGCGCTTCCGGGGGCGACTCGGCGCTCGCGCCGTGGTCGGGATGGCAGAATTGAGCCGGAAAAACGCCCGACCACGCGCCCGACGCCGCACTGCATGATTGGCCACACCCTGGGAAGGTACGAAATCCTGGCCGAGCTCGGTCGCGGGACGATGGGCATCGTCTACAAGGCGCGCGACCCGCTCATCGACCGCCACGTTGCGGTGAAAACCTTGCGGACGGATTTCCCGCCCGAGGAGCACGCGGAGGTGCGGGAGCGCTTCCTGCGCGAGGCGCGTTCGGCGGGGCGCCTCAGCCATCCCGCGATCGTCGTCGTCCACGACGTGGGCGAGAGCGCGGGCACGGCGTATATCGCCATGGAGCTGCTGCACGGCGAGTCGCTCAAGGCCACCCTCGCCGGCAGTGCCCGGCTGCCGCACGACGTCCTGGCCGAGCTCGCGGCGCAGATCGCCGACGGCCTCGACTATGCGCAGCGCCACGAGGTGGTGCATCGGGACGTCAAGCCCGCCAACATCATGGTGACCGCGCCGGGCACCGCGAAGCTCACCGACTTCGGCATCGCCTACGTGCCGTCGTCCTCGGGGACGCAAACCGAGATGCTCGGCTCGCCGAAGTACATGTCGCCGGAGCAGGTGATGGGCGAGGCGCTCGACGGGCGCTCGGACATCTTCTCGCTCGGGGTCGTGCTCTACGAGATGCTGACGCGCCGGACGCCGTTCGAGCGCCCGACCGACGCGAGCGTGTACCCGCTGATGCAGCGCATCGTCGCCACGCCCCACGAGCGCCCGAGCGAGATCGACCCGGCGATCCCGCGCGGGTTCGACGTGATCCTCGCGCGCGCGCTCGCCAAGGATCCGGCGCGGCGCTACCAGCGCGGGGCCGAGTTCGCCGCCGACCTGCGCCGGCTATGCGCCCTGCTCGGCGCGGACGGCACGCCCGCGCCCGCAACGGCCGACCGCGCGTTCGGTGTTTCGGCCGCAACGGCCGGGACGGCGTCCGCGCCAGCTGCCAGGAGCGGCGTGCTCGGCATGCTGCGCCAGAAGGCCGAGGCCGAAACGGCGGCCCGCGCCGGGCCGGACATATCGCCCGAGGCGATCGACGCCGGCATGCGCGCGGCGTTTCGCTACCTGAACGCGCTCGGCACCGAGATGAAGGCCGCGCGCCCGGCGTGCCAGCGGCGCTTCGAGTTGATCTTCCTCGGCACGCTGCCGGAGTTCGTCTTCACCGCGCCGTTCGTGGACTACCGCACGCGCCCCGGATCCGAGTCGGCGCTGTGCGAACGCATTCTCTTTACCGCACGGGTCGAGACGCCCGAGCCGGTGCGAATCGACCTCGTGCGCGACGAGATCGCGCTGATGAAGCGGGAGCTCGAGCGCGTGCAGTTCAAGTACGAGTGCGTCGAGACCAGGAATGATTTCGGGGTCGTGATGCGCGGGCGTTTCACCATCGCGCCCGGGCTGCCCGTGAACGCGGAACTCCGCGCGGACTACGTTGCCGGCATCGTCCATGTCGACCTGCGCAACGTCGGAGTCTGGGGCAGCGCGAAGCTCCAGCTCCCGGTCGCCGAGCTGGACGACGACTGGCTGGAGGAATTCAGCAAGCTCTTGCTCGGGATGGAAAGCAGGCTCGCACTCGCGGTGGCCACGAAGGCCTGAGCGCCTGGCCCGGCGCCCGGATCCCGGGCGCGTTCGACCGCTGGTCGTTGTACCGCTGGTCGTTGTACCGCTGGTCGTTGACCCACAGGTTGTTCGAACCCGCTGTCCGTTCAACCGCGAGCGGCCCCGCCGCGTTTAGGTCGGATGCCACCGGTCGCGTGACCTCGTGAGATCCGCCATCCTGGCCTTCGCGGCCGGCGTCTGGGCCCTGCAGGCGCAAGCCGAGCTCCCCGACTGGAGCCGTCTCGCCGTGCTTGCGGGCGTCGGCCTCGCGCTCGGGGCGGCGGCGCAAGCGGTCCGATCGGCACCCGTCGCACGCGTTCTCGTTGTGCTCGCCAGCTTCGGCCTGGGCTTTGCCTTCGCGGCGGGCACAGCGAAGATCCGGATGGCAGACCGGCTGGATCCGGCCTGGGAGGGGCGCGACGTCGCTGTGACCGGCGTCGTCGCGAGCCTGCCGCAGCCCTTCGAGCGCGGCGTGCGCTTCGAGTTCGACGTCGAGCCGGCCGCACCGGCGGATTTCCGCGCCCCGTCCCGAATCCTCCTCTCCTGGTACAACGGTCTCACGCCCGAGGAGTTCCAGGAGGTCCTCCCGATCCGCGCCGGCGAGCGCTGGCGGCTGACCGTCCGCTTGCGCCGCCCGCACGGCAATGCGAACCCGCACGGATTCGACTACGAGGTGGCGCTGCTCGAGCGCGGGATCGGCGCAACCGGCTACGTCCGGCCGCGCGGCGAGCGGACCCGGCTCGCCGCGATGGTGTGGACGCCCGCCTATGCGATCGAGCGGGCCCGCGAGCGGGTCCGCGCCAAGCTCCAGGATGCGCTGCCCGAGCACCGCTATGCCGGGGTGCTGATCGCCCTGGCCATCGGCGATCAGCGCGCGATCGAGACCGTCGACTGGGAGACGTTCACGCGCACCGGCGTGGGCCATCTCATGAGCATCTCCGGCCTGCACGTGACGATGGTCGCGGGCCTCTTCGCGGCGCTCGCGGCGGCGCTGTGGCGACGTTCGGCGCGGCTCGCGCTGCGGCTGCCGGTGCGAAAGGCCGCGGCCGTGGCGGCGGTGCTCGCGGCGGCGGGCTACACGCTGCTCGCCGGATTCGGCGTGCCGGCGCAGCGCACGCTCTACATGGTCGCGGTCGTCGCCGTCGCGCTCTGGCTCGATCGCATGCAGTCCTCGTCGCGCGTGCTCGCCGCCGCGCTCGCGGTCGTGCTGCTCATCGACCCGTGGGCAGTGGTGTCGCCGGGCTTCTGGCTGTCGTTCGGCGCAGTCGCCCTGATGCTCTACGTGGGGTCGGCCGCGACGGGCCGACCGCACTGGCTCGCGCAGTGGGGGCGACTGCAGTGGGCGATCACGGTCGGGCTCGCGCCGCTCGTGCTGCTGCTGTTCCAGCAGGTGTCGCTCGTCGCGCCGCTCGCCAACGCGATCGCGATTCCGGTCGTGAGCCTGATCGTCACGCCGCTCGCGCTCGCGGCGGCTGTGACGCCGGGACCGTGGGTCGCCGCCGCCGCGCACGCCGTGCTCACCGCCCTGATGCCGGCGCTCGACTGGCTCGCGCAGCTTCCCGGCGGCGCGTGGCGCCAACACGCCCCCGCGCCGTGGACTGCGGTGCTGGCGCTCGTCGGCGCGGCATGGCTGCTTGCGCCGCGCGGCGTGCCCGCCCGCTTCGCGGCGCTGCTCCTGTTCGTGCCGCTGTTTTCGGTGCGTCCGGCCGGTCCCGCGGACGGCGAGATCCGCATCACCTTTCTCGACGTCGGGCAGGGCCTCGCCGCGCTGGTGCGGACGCGCGGGCACGCACTCCTCTACGACGCCGGACCCGCGTACAGCGTCGACGCCGATGCCGGCAACCGGGTGGTGGTGCCCTTCCTGCGCGGGGAAGGCCTCGATCGCCTCGATGCGGTGATGGTCACCCACAACGACGTCGACCACTCCGGCGGCGCACGCTCGGTGATGCGCACGCTCCCGCCCGGCGCGCTGTGGTCGTCGCTCGGGCAGGACCACCCGGCGCAGGGCGATGCGCCGTACCGCCTGCCCTGCCGGGCGGGCGTGCGCTGGATCTGGGACGGTGTCGTGTTCGAGCTCCTTTATCCGCCGGAATCGAGCTACCGCGATCCGTTCGTCAAGGCGAACTCGCGCAGCTGCGTGCTCCGGGTGAGCGGCCCGGGCGGCGCGGCGCTGCTCACCGGCGACATCGAGGAATCCGACGAGCGGTGGCTGCTCGCGCAGCAGGCCGTGAGCCGCGCTGACGTGCTGCTCGTGCCGCACCACGGCAGCGGCACCTCGTCCACGCCGGCGTTCCTCGCCGCCGTGCGTCCCGCGCACGCGGTGTTCACGACCGGCTATCGGAACCGGTTCGGCCATCCGAAGCCGGAGATCGCGGCCCGTTACCTCGCGGGCGGCGCGGCCGGGTGGCGCACCGATCGCGACGGCGCAGTGACTGTCACGCTCGCGACAGGGGAAGTGCGGGTGGCGCGCTTTCGCGACGCGCAGCGGCGCTACTGGCGGTAGGCGCGTCAGAACGTTGGTGGACATCACCCGCTTCGATCCCCATGTCGGAGGACGCGCTGCGGCGACTCCTTGAGGGCGCGATTCGGGCAGACGAAGGTTGACGACGTCATAATGCCGGCGGCATACTTGCGCACGACCGGGAGCCCCTGCTGCACATGCCGAAAGCCAAGACGACCACCGCGGCAAGCGCCCGTCGCCCGATGTACGGAATCACGCGGGTGGACCACGAGCGCTCGCGCACCCACGCCTGGCGCGTCACGATCCAGCGCCAGGGCAAGATCCACGTCGGGCACTTCTCCGACGGCGTGTTCGGCACCCGGCAGAAGGCGCTCCTCGCGGCGAAGAAGTACCGCGACGGCCTGCTCGCCAAGTTTCCGCCGCTCACTCGCAAGGCGTACTGCTCGATCCTCCGGCGCAACAACCGCTCCGGCCTCGCCGGGGTGTCGTTCCACTCGGAGGTGATCGAGACCGAGCGCGGCCCGGTCGAGCGGCGCTTCTGGATCGCGCGCCTGCCGCTGCAGCCATGGCGGACGAAGCTCGTGAAGTTCTCGGTCGCCAAGTACGGCGCCGAGGAGGCGTTCCGCCGCGCCGTGAAGGCGCGCATGGACGCGCTGTCCGGGCTGTCGGGCACCTTCAACCCCGGCGCGCCGCCGAAGCTCTAGACGGGCCTTTCCGGCGCTGGTTTTCCCGGCGCTGGTTTTTTTGACGCTGGTTTTTTCGACCTAGTCCCGGCGCGCGTAGCGCAGGTCGAGGGTGCAGGGGAAGTTGCGGTTCGGCGGCTCGGGTTTGACCGCCATCGGCCCCGGCGTGTGGCCGTGATCCCAGAAGCGCGCGAACCGGCGCGCCTCCGCCTCGTTCGCGTTCACCGGGAAGGTCGCGTAGTTGCGTCCGCCCGGATGCGAGACGTGGTACGTGCACCCGCCCATCGCGCGGCCGCTCCAGGTATCGACCACGTCGAACACGAGCGGTGAGTGCACGTCGATCGTCGGGTGCAGGGCCGAAGGCGGGTTCCACGCCTTGTAGCGCACGCCCGCGACGAACTCGCCGTGCACGCCGGTCGGCGTGAGCGGCACGACTCGGCCGTTGCAGGTGACCACGTGGCGCTCGCCCGTCATGCCGCTCGCTTTCACCTGCAGCCGCTCCACCGAGGAGTCGACGTAGCGCGCGGTGCCGGTGCCGCTCACCTCTTCGCCGAGCACGTGCCAGGGCTCGATCGCCTGTCGGAGCTCCAGCGTCACGCCGGCGTAGGTTACCGCGCCGTAGCGCGGAAAGCGGAACTCGAGGAACGGCGCGAACCACTCGTCCATGAAGGCGTAGCCCGACGCGCGCAGGTCGATCGCGACGTCGTGGATGTCCTGCTGCACGAAGTGCGGCAGCATCCAGCGGTCGTGGAGCTGCGTGCCCCAGTGCACCAGCCGGCCGCGGTACGGCTCCTTCCAGAACCGCGCCACCAGGGCGCGCACCAGCAGCGCCTGCGCGAGGCTCATCTGCGCGTGCGGCGGCATCTCGAACGCGCGCAGCTCGATCAGCCCGAGGCGCCCGTTCGGGCCGTCGGGCGAGTAGAGCTTGTCGATCGAGAACTCGGCGCGGTGCGTGTTGCCGCTCAGGTCGACGAGCAGATGGCGCAAGAGCCGGTCGACGAGCCAGGGCGCGTCGGCATCGGCGCCCGGAGGAAGGCGCGCTTCCATCTGCTGGAAGGCGATCTCGAGCTCGTACAGGTTGTCGTCGCGCGCCTCGTCGACGCGCGGGGCCTGGCTGGTCGGCCCGACGAACAGGCCGGCGAACAGGTAGGAGAGGGCCGGATGGTTCTGCCAGTACGTGATCAGGCTGCGGAGCAGATCGGGGCGGCGCAGGAACGGGCTCTCCGCCGGGCTCGCCCCGCCGAGCGTGACGTGGTTGCCGCCGCCGGTGCCGGTGTGCCGCCCGTCGAGCATGAACTTCTCGCTCCCCAGGCGGGACTGGTGCGTCTCCTCGTACAGCGCGGTGCTGTTCGCCGCGAGCTCGTCCCAGCTCGAGGCCGGATGGATGTTGACCTCGATCACGCCCGGGTCGGGCGTGACGGCGAGCGTGCGGACGCGCGGGTCGTGCGGCGGCGGATAGCCCTCGATGCGCACCGCGCGGCCGAGCGCCTCGGCCGTATGCTCGAGGGCGGCGACCAGGTTCAGGAAGTCCTCGATGTGCGTGACCGGCGGCACGAACACGCACAGCCGCCCGTCGCGCGCCTCGACGCACAGGGCGGTGCGCACCACCGCGCGCGCCGTGGCGCCGCCGGCCGGTGCGTGGCGCTTCTTCTCGCTGCGCGCGTGCGCATCGTGGAGGTCGTCGCGCGGGTCGAACGTGTCGCGCGGGAACTCCGGTTCGATCTCCTCGGGCAGGCGCTCCGGCAACGAGGCGAGCGGCAGGCGGTACCCGGCGGCCGAATCGCCGGGGACGAGGAAGAGCCGCTCGCGCTTGAGTGGCCATGGCGAGCTTTCCCACACGGACGCCCACGCGGCGGGGCTGACCGCGCTGCCGGCCGGCTTCGCCGCGACCGCCGGGGGGCGCGCCCGCAACGGCAGGACGTAACCCGCGGGTTGGTCCGCGCCGCGCTCCAGGACGCGGCGCAGCCGCGCGCGATCGTCGTAGTCCTTCAGCGGCACGCGCGCCGGATCGACGTTCACCGGCAGCCCGGCTTCCAGCTCGAGGAGTGGGATCGGATCCTCGTAGGCCGGGACGACGAGCGCCGCATCGAGGCCCAGTTCGTGCGCGACGGCGGCGGCAAACGCGCGCGCGTGCTCGGCGGTCGCGTCCCGCGCGCTCGCCTCGCCGGCGATCAGCGCGGGGTTGCGCCAGAGCGGCCGGCCGTCGCGGCGCCAGTGCAGCCCGAGCGCCCAGCGCGGCAGCGGCTCGCCCGGATACCACTTGCCCTGGCCGTAGAAGAGCAGCCCGCCGGGCGCGAAGCGCTCCTTCAGCCGCCAGGCGAGGCGCTCGGCGAGCGCCCACTTGCGCGGCGAGAGCGCGGTGTAGTTCCACTCCGCGCCGTCCATGTCGTCGACCGACACGAAAGTCGGCTCGCCGCCCATGCGTCAGGCGCACGCCCGCCGCGCCGAGCTCGCGGTCGATCGCGCGGCCGAGCGCGTCCATCGCGCCCCACTGCGCCTCGGAGTACGGGCGCGTCACGCGCGGGTCTTCGTGAATCCGCGTCACCGTCATCTCGAACTCGAGCGTCGACTCGCAGGGCCCGGTGAAGCCGGTGACCGGGGCGGCGCTCGTCGGGAACGCGGTCGCCGCGAGCGGGATATGGCCCTCGCCGGCCAGCATTCCCGAAGTCGGGTCGAGCCCGACCCAGCCCGCCCCGGGCACGTACGCCTCGGCCCACGCGTGCAGATCGGTGAAGTCCGCCGTCGGTCCCGCGGGCCCTTCGAGCGGACGCACATCGGCGACGAGCTGAACGAGATAGCCGGACACGAAGCGCGCGGCGAGCCCCAGATGCCGCAGGATCTGGACGAGCAGCCAGCCCGAGTCGCGGCACGATCCCGCGGCGAGGCGCAGCGTGTCGTCGGGGGCCTGGATTCCCGGCTCCATGCGCACGAGGTACTTCACTTCGCTCTGCAAGCGCTGGTTCAGCGCGACGAGGAAGTCGACCGTGTTGATTCCGGGCTTGAAGCCGCCGCGCCGGAAGTCGTCGAGCCACTGCGCGAGCAGCGTGCCGGCGGGCTCCTTCTCGCGATAAGGCGCGAGCTCGGTGGCGAGCTGGGCGGGGTAGTCGAACGGGAAGTGCTCGGCCCAGTGCTCGACGAAGAAGTCGAACGGGTTGATGACGGTCATGTCGGCAACCAGATCGACCGTCACCGACAGCGCCTGCGCCTTCTCGGGAAAGACCAGCCGCGCGATGTAGTTCCCGTAGGCGTCCTGCTGCCAGTTGATGAAGTGCGTCTCGGGCTCGACGCGCAGGGAGTAGCTGTGGATCGGCGTGCGGCAATGCGGCGCCGGGCGCAGCCGCACCTCGTGCGGCGAGAGGCTCACCGGCCGGTCGAAGGCGTACCGGGTCCGGTGGTGGAGGGCGACGCGGATGGTCACGCGGGCTTCTCGTCCTCCCAATACGGATCGGGCAGCTGCGCGAACACGCGCCGCAGGCCTTCGCCCCACTGGTGATGGATCATCGTGAAGTAAGGGTCGGTTTCGCCGATGCGCCGCTTGAGCAGCACGCGCAGGGCATTGTTCCGGTAGCAGACGAGATCGATCGGCAGTCCGACCGATACATTCGAGCGCATGGTCGAGTCGAACGAGACCAGCACGCACTTGGTCGCGTCGACGACGGAGGTCCACGGCTTGACCACGCGGTCGATGATCGGCTTGCCGTACTTGGTCTCGCCGACCTGGAAGAACGGCGTCTCGGAGCTCGCCTCGATGAAGTTGCCTTCCTGGTAGACCATGAAGAGCCGCTGCGGCTCGCCGCCGATCTGGCCGCCGAGGATGAAGCTCGCGCTCGCGTCGATGTTGTGCTGCGTGAGGTACGGTTCGTCGCGCCGTCTCACCTCGCGCAGGCACTCTCCCAGCATCGCAGAAACGTCGTACATCGACGACGCGGTCCAGATGCTGGGCGCGCCTTCGCCGCGCCGCGAATGCTGCTCGAGCAGGTTGATCGCGTTCTGCGTGACCGAGAGGTTGCCCGAGGTCAGAATCACGATCACGCGGTCGCCCGGGCGCTCGTACACCGTCATCTTGCGAAAGCTCGACACGTGGTCGACGCCGGCGTTGGTGCGCGAATCGGACGCGAACACCATGCCGCTTTCGAGCAGCACGCCCACACAGTAGGTCATCTCGTGGTCAGCCCGGGCAACGGAGGAGCCGCGATTCTACGGTAGAGCCGGCCGCCGTACGGCGGCTACTGGTAGGTCGGCACGAGGAAGTGCTTGTCGACCTCGGCGTTGAGCGCGCCGATCTTCTCCAGGAATGCGAGCAGCCACTCGTGGAGCCCGGCCTCGAAGATCTTCTCCGTCCTGCAGTAATGCAGCAGGGCGTGGATCTCGCCGGCCAGGCGCTCGGGCTCCAGGCGGCCTTCGTCGGACAGGCCCTGGATGATCTCGTAGATCTCGTTCATGCAGGCGTGCAGGCTGCGCGGGACGTCCTCGCGCAGGATCAGCACCTCGGCGACGCGGAACGGCGTGATCAGGTCGCGGTAGATCTTGCGGTAGATGCTGAACGCGGAGACCGAGCGCAGCAGCGCCGACCACTGGTAGTAGTCGACCGCGCCGCCGACGTCGTGCGCGCTCGGCAGCAGGGTGTGGTACTTCACGTCGAGGATGCGCGCGGTGTTGTCGGCGCGCTCGAGGAAGGTGCCCAGGCGGATGAAGCTGAACGCCTCGTCGCGGATCATCGTGCCGAAGGTGATGCCGCGGAACAGATGCGAGCGGTCCTTCACCCAGTCGAAGAACGGCGAGACGCCGCCGCCGCTGATGTCGGTGAAGGTCTTGTTGCGCATCGCGAGCCAGGTGTCGTTGAGGCTCTCCCACATCTCGATCGTCACCGCGCCGCGCTGCGCCCGGGCGTTCTCGCGCGCGGTCTGCAGCGAGGAGTAGATCGAGGACGGGTTGGACGCGTCCAGCGTCATGAAGTGCAGCACGTTCTCGGCCTGGAGGTCCGAGTAGCGCTGGTAGTAGTTGGTGGCGAGGCCATTGATGATGAGCGGCAGCGCCCAGGGCTCGGCCCACTTCTCGCCGGGCTCGAGGATGCGGTAGGGCAGGAGCGACATCCGGTAGGTGACGTCGAGCATGCGCGCGATGTTCTCCGCGCGCTCGATGTGGCGCGACATCCAATAGACGTCGTTGGCGGTGCGGGACAGCATAGCTATCGCTCCAGCACCCAGGTGTCCTTGGTCCCGCCGCCCTGCGAGGAGTTCACCACCAGCGAGCCTTCCTGCAGCGCGACGCGCGTGAGGCCGCCCGGCACGAGCCGCACCTCGCGCCCGGACAGCACGAACGGCCGCAGGTCGATGTGCCGGGGGGCGACTCCGGCCTCGACGAACGTCGGGCAGGTCGAAAGCGCGAGCGTCGGTTGGGCGATGTACTTCTCCGGGTTGGCGATGATCCGCTCGCGGAACTCGGCGCGTTGCGCCAGCGTCGACGCGGGCCCGACCAGCATCCCGTAGCCGCCGGAGCCGTGCACTTCCTTGACGACCAGCTCGTGCAGGTGCTCGAGGACGTAGCGCAGGTCGTCTTTCTTGCGCAGCTGCCAGGTGGGCACGTTGTTCAGGATCGGCTTCTCGCCGAGGTAGTACTCGATCATCTCCGGCACGTGCGGGTACATCGACTTGTCGTCGGCCACCCCGGTGCCGATCGCGTTCGCGAGGGTGACGCGGCCGGCCTGGTAGGCGGAAAAGAGCCCCGCGACGCCGAGCAGCGAGTCGGGCCGGAACACCTGCGGATCGATGAAGTCGTCGTCGATGCGCCGGTAGATCACGTCCACGCGCTTCGGGCCGCGCGTGGTGCGCATGAACACGGTCTGGTCGCGCACCATCAGGTCCTGTCCCTCGACGAGCTCGATGCCCATCTGCTGCGCGAGGAAGGTGTGCTCGAAGTACGCCGAGTTGTAGGCGCCGGGCGTGAGCAGCACCACGGTCGGGTCGGTGACGCCGTGCGGCGCGACCTGGCGGAGCGTGTCGAGCAGCAGGTCGGGATAGTGGTCGACCGGCGCGACCTCCTGCAGCGCGAAGAGCTCGGGGAACAGCCGCATCATCATCTTGCGGTTCTCGAGCATGTACGACACGCCCGAGGGCACGCGCAGGTTGTCCTCGAGCACGTAGAACTCGCCCTGGCCGGCGCGCACCACGTCGACGCCGGCGACGTGGGCGTAGATGTCGCCGGGCACCTTCATGCCCTGCATCACGCTGCGGTACTGCGCGTTCTCGAGCGCCTTGCGCGGCGGGATGATCCCTTCGCGCAGGATCGACTGCTCGTGGTAGATGTCGCGCAGGAACAGGTTGAGGGCGCGCACGCGCTGCACCAGCCCTTTTTCCAGCACCTGCCACTCGTCGGCCGGAAGGATGCGCGGCACGAAGTCGAACGGGATCAGCCGCTCCTCGGCGGCCTCGTCGCCGTACACCGCGAACGTGATCCCCACCCGCTGGAACAGGACGTCGGCCTCCTGGCGCTTCTGCGCGCGCACCTCGGGCGCGAGCTTCGCGAGCCAATCGGCGTAGCGGCGATAGTGCGGCAGCACCTCGCCGGCGAGGCCGTGCATCTCGTCGAAGCAGACAGGGAGCGTTGCGGTCATGGGGCGGGCGGGTCTCGATCTAGTGTAGCGCACCGCTTCGGGTGCAGTAGCAACGCGCGTGCCAGTCCCCGACCCCGCACCATGCCCGCGGCGTTGGTCGCGGCGGCACTGTTGCGGTGCGCGACGCCCGCCGGCGGTGCGCGATGCGCTTGCTATACTCGTCGCGCCTGTCCCGCCACCGCAATCCCGCGCATGACGAGCCCGATCACCGCAACCGTCGTCGTCGAGGGCGATCCGCCGCTGCTCGCCGGTTACCGGGCGCGCGTGAACGCGCTGCTCGATGCGGAGCCGTCCGGCCCGTACCGCGAGCTGCACGCTGCCGGCCGGCTCGACTATCGCCTCAAGGCGAGCGGCGTGCCGTATCCGCCCTTCGTCGCGGCTTCCGCGGAATTCCCCGAGCTCACGGTGCGCGTCGAATGGCAGAACCCGGTCGGGGGCATCGGCGGGAGCGCGACCATTCGCGCCGGCAAGCTGGTCGAGCAGGCGACCGCGTCCGCGACGGAGGCGGGCCGCGCGCTCGAGGTGCGCGCCGAGCGCGACGGCACGATTGCGCTCGCGCTCGCGACGCGTCGCCGACGCGCCGGCGAATGGCTCGGCTACGCGGTCACTGCGCAGCAGCACGCCTTCTTCCGGGTGTCCGGCGGCGCGACCGTGCTCGAAGCCGCCGACGGCGCCGAACCGGAATGGGCCGAGCGCTGGACCGTGCGCGGCGACACTGCGGCCTACACGGCGCTCGACCCGCGCGAGCCGCTCGACGACGCGCTCGCGGAGGCGCTCGAGCGCCTCGCGCACGACTTCGCGGACGAGTGGCTCTGGTTCGACGCGGCGCCCGTCGAGGAGACCGCGATCGAGCGCCAGCGCTACGCGGATTACGGGTTCGCGATCAACCCCGCCAACCTGCGGGCGGCGAAGCTGCGGACGGTGCTGACGGCAGCGCCCGGCGGCGGACTCGTGCTCGAGGCGACGGAGCCCGAGGCGCGCGGCGTCGTCGCGCTCGTGGCGCGCCTGTGGCTCCAGGCCGGGCGGCATTGACATGAGCGCGAGCGCGCGCCGGCACACGCTCACCGCCGCCAGCGCGAGCGGGCTGCATCGGCTCTCCTATCTCGAGTGGGGCGACCCGGCAAACCCGCGCGTGCTGGTGTGTGTCCACGGACTCACGCGCTGCGCGCGCGACTTCGATCCGCTCGCGGCGGCGCTCGCCGACCGCTATCGCGTCGTGTGCCCCGACATGCCGGGCCGCGGCGAGAGCGGCTGGCTGAAGAACCCGATGGAGTACGCTCAGCCGACCTACGTGAACGACGCCGTCACGCTCGTGGCGCGGCTCGGCGTCGACGCGGTCGACTGGGTCGGCACGTCGATGGGCGGGCTGCTCGGCATGGCGCTCGCCTCGCTGGAAGGCAACCCGATCCGGCGCATGGTCGTCAACGAGGCCGGCCCGCTGGTCGCGGCCGCCGCGCTGGAGCGCATCGGCACCTACGTCGGCAAGGCGCCCGAGTTCCCGTCGATCGAGGCGGCCGAGCGCTACATCCGCACGATCAGCGCGCCGTTCGGCCCGCACAGCGACGCGGAGTGGCGCTTCCTCACCGAGCACGTCGTGCGGCGGAAGCCCGACGGCACGTACCGCGTGCACTACGACCCGGCCCTCGCGGTGCCGTTCAACGCGGCGGCGCCGCACCAGGACATCGACCTCTGGCCGGTCTGGGAGCAGGTGCGCTGTCCGACGCTGGTGATCCGCGGCGAGCTGTCCGACCTGCTGTCGCGCGCGACCGCCGAGCGCATGAGGACGAGCGGCCCGCGTGCGCAGGTGATCGAGATCCCGGGCGTCGGCCACGCGCCGACGCTCATGCAACCGGACCAGATCGCGATCGTCCGCGACTTCCTGCTGGCGGGCTGACCGCGACGGTCAGGCCGGCGGCGGGAGCCGCGCGGCCGGATCCTGGCGATAGAAGAGCTTGAGCTGCTCGTAGACGCCCGGGAACTCCTCCCGCAGGGCGTGCGGATCGGTAAAGAAGGCCTCGCTCGTCACCGCGAAGAACTCGGCCGGGTGCTCGGCGCCATAGGGATCGAGCAGCGTTTCCCGCTCGCGGTCGACCATGCCGCACGAAGCGCGCGTACGCCGACTCGAGCGTGCGCTGCCAGACGCCGGCGTCCATGTCCGCGTGCGGCAGCGGGAAGCCGTCGGCCTCGCCCTTGAGCATGTCGATCTTGTGGGCGAACTCGTGGATCACGACGTTGTACCCGGGCTCGCCGCCGGCGGCCGCGGGCGCGGCGCCGAGCTCGACGTCCTCCCACGAGAGCGCGACCGGCCCGCCCGGCCACGCCTCGCCCGACAGCTCGTCGTCCCACTCGTGCATCACGCCGTCGTCGTCGAGCTCCTGCCGGCGCACCCGGAACTCGCCGGGGTAGACGACCACGCCCACCCAGCCGTCGTAGAAATCCAGCCCGAGATTGAGGATCGGCAGGCACGCCTGCAGCGCGATGGCAAGGCGGATCGCGTCGGTCAGCTCGAGGCCGCCGGCCGCGGCAATCTCCTTCTCGTGCAGGAACAGCACCGCGAGCTCGCGCAGGCGGCGCGCGTCGTCGGCCGGCAGGCCGGCGAGAAAGGGCAGCTGCGCGACGACGCGGTTCCAGAGAGCCTCGTCGATGGTCGCGCGCTTGATCACGCGCTTGCGGCGCCAGGTACGGAACACGGGATGCGGTGCAGTTGAACGCGCGCGCCGATTATGACGCACGCGGTCACGGCCGTCCGGTAACATTGCGCGCTCCAGAAGGGCCCCTGCAGTGGTTTCCGTCGCATCCGCTCCCGGCACCGTCGTCGCGCCCGGCCTCGAGGCCGGGCTCGCCGGGCTCGACGCACCCGAACGTGCGCTCGTGATCCGGGCGCACGACTTTGTCGTGCCGCTCTACGCGGACAAGCAGCTCGGCACCGGCGAGCCGGCGATCGATCACGCGCTTGGCGTTGCCGCGAACCTGGCGGCGCTGCGCCTGGACGGGGCGGCGCGCGCGGCGGGCCTTCTCTTCGCCGTCCCCGAGTACCTCGAGAATGCCGAGGAGCGGCTCGCCGCCGCAGTTCGATCCGACCATCGCCGCGCTCGTCGCCGGCGTGTCGAAGCTGAACCGCTTGCGGGTCGTGACGCGCGGCCTCGCGGCGCAGGGCCAGAAGGAGGCGACCCGGCAGCCGCAAGCCGAGGTGCTGCGCAAGATGCTGCTCGCGATGGTGGAGGACATCCGGGTGGTGCTCATCCGCCTCGCGAGCCGCACGCAGACGCTGCGGTTCCTCGCGCACGCGCCGGACGAGGCGCGCCGCGACGTGGCGCGCGAGACGCTGGACATCTATGCGCCGCTCGCCAACCGGCTCGGCGTGTGGCAGCTGAAGTGGGAGCTCGAGGACCTGTCGTTCCGCTTTCTCGAGCCGGCCACTCTACAAGCGCATCGCGAAGATGCTCGACGAGCGCCGCGCCGAGCGCGAGACGTTCATCGCGGAGGCGATCGGCGCGCTGTCGCGTGCGCTGGCGGGCGCGGACGTCCGGGCCGAGGTGAGCGGGCGTCCGAAGCACATCTTCAGCATCTACAACAAGATGCAGCGGCAAGGGGCTCGACTTCGCCGAGCTCTACGACGTGCGCGGCCTGCGCGTGCTCGTCGACGACGTGAAGGACTGCTACACGGCGCTCGGCGTCGTGCACGACCTCTGGCAGCCGATCCCGAAGGAGTTCGACGACTACATCTCGCGGCCCAAGGGCAACGACTACCGGTCGCTGCACACCGCGGTGGTCGGTCCGGACGGCCGTGCGCTCGAGGTGCAGATCCGCACCCACGAGATGCACCGGCACGCCGAGCTCGGCGTGGCCGCGCACTGGCGCTACAAGGAAGGCCGCGGGTGGACGCGAGCGAACCCTTCGACGAGAAGATCGCGTGGCTGCGGCAGGTGCTCGCGTGGCGCGACGAAGTGGTGGATGCCGCCGACTGGGTCGAGCAGTCGAAGCGCGCGGCGCTGGACGAGACGGTCTACGTGCTGACCCCGCAGGGCCGCGTCGTCGATCTGCCGCGCGGCGCGACGCCGATCGACTTCGCCTACGCGCTGCACACCGATCTCGGCCATCGCTGCCGCGGCGCCAAGGTCGACGGCGTGATGGTGCCGCTCGACTACCGGCTCCAGAACGGGCAGCGGGTGGAGATCGTCGCGGCGAAGTCGGGCGGCCCGTCGCGGGACTGGCTCAACGCAGCCCGGCTACCTCGCAAGCTCGCGGGCGCGCAACAAGGTGCGCCAGTGGTTCAACGCCGAGGAGCTCGCGCGCACCGTCGGCGCGGGACGCGCAGATCGTCGAGCGCGAGATCCAGCGCGAGGGCGGGGCGAAGGCGAACCTGGAGCAGCTCGCGCACGGCCTCGGGTTCGACAAGCCCGACGATCTCTTCGCGGCGGTGGGCCGCGAGGAGGTGGGCACGCGGGCGCTGCAGATCGCGCTGCGCGGCCCGGCGGAAGCGCCGGCGCCGGCGGAAGAGGTCGTCACCAAGAAGAGCAAGTCGGGCGGCGCGGGCGGCGGCATCCTGTTCGTCGGCGTGGACCGGCTGATGACGCAGCTCGCGCGCTGCTGCAAGCCGGTCCCGCCCGACCCGATCATCGGTTTCGTCACGCGCGGTCGCGGCATCTCGGTGCATCGGCGCGACTGCGGGAGCCTCGGCCACCTCCTCGTGCGCTACCCGGAGCGGATGATCGAGGCGCAATGGGGCGCCGGCGGCGGGGAGGTGTTCCCGGTCGATCTCGCGGTCCAGGCGCACGACCGGCAGGGCCTGCTGCGCGACGTGTCCGAGGTGCTGTCCAAGGAGCGCATCAACGTCACCGCGGTCAACACGCTCAGCCGGCACCACATCGCCAGCATGTCGTTCACCGTCGAGGTCGACGACCTCGACCATCTCAAGCGGGCCCTCGCGCAGATCGCTGAAGTGTCCGGCGTGATTTCCGCGCGGCGCCGCTGAGGCCCCCGCACCACGCCGATGGAAGTCGAGCTGAAGCTCCTCGTCGCCCCGGAGGATCTGACCCGGATCGACCGTCACCCGGCGGTCCGGGCCGTGCGGCGGGGCGGCGCGCGGAAGCACGCGCTTGCCACCGTCTACTACGACACGCCCTCGCGCGACCTCGCGCGCGCCGGCGTGGCGCTGCGCCTGCGTCGCGACGGCAATCGCTCGATCCAGACCCTGAAGGGCGGCGGGGGCGTCGCGGCGGGACTGCACGCCCGCGACGAGATCGAGTGGGATCTCGCCGGCCACGCGCTGAACGTCGCGCTGCTCGACAGTACGCCCTATGCGGAGCTGTTCGCGAAGCGCAAGGTGCGCGGCCGCCTGCGGCCGGTCTTCACGACGGAGTTCACGCGCACGGCGCGGACGCTCGCTTTCCCGGACGGCACGCTCGCGGAGCTCGCCCTCGACCGCGGCGTGATCCGGGCCGGCCGGCACGAGGCGCCGATCAGCGAAGCGGAGATCGAGCTCAAGGGCGGCGATCCCGTGCGCCTGTTTGCGCTGGCGCGCGAGATCGCGCGCGACGTACCGCTGCGCCTCGGGCACGCCAGCAAGGCCGAGCGCGGCTACGCGCTCGAGCACGCCCCGGCGCCGCCGCAGAAAGCCCGGGCCGTCGACCTCGAGGAGGCGCTGACGGCGGGGGCCGCGCTGCGCCGCATTGCGATGGCGTGCGTCGCGCAGATGCAGGCGAACGAGGACGGGCTGCGCGCGGGGCGCGGGCCGGAGTACCTGCACCAGCTGCGCGTCGGCCTGCGCCGGCTGCGCTCCTGTCTGGGGCTCGTGGCGCTCGCCTCGTCCAAGGCGGCGGTGGCCCCGCTCGCGGAGGAACTGCGCTGGCTCGGCGGGGCGCTCGGTCCGGCGCGGGACTGGGACGTGTTCATCACCGAGACGTTCCCGCCGCTCGCGCAGCGGTTCGCGGGCGCCGAGGGGCTGGCGAGCTTCCGTGCGCGCGCCGCGCGCATTCGGCGCGCGCACGACGCGGCGGCGCGCGATGCCGTCTCGTCGCCGCGCTATACCGATCTGCTGCTCGCGCTCGGCGCGGCGTTCGCGCGCGACGACCTGCCGGCTTTTGCCGTGAATGCGGCGCCCGCGGCGACCGACGAGGGTGAGGCGGCGCCGCGATTCGACTCGCCTGTCGGGACCTTCGCCGCATTCGTGATCGACCGGCGGCATCGGCGGATCCGCAAGCGCGGCCGTCGCGTGCCGGAGGCGCCGCCGGAGGAGCGCCATCGGGTCCGGATCGCCGCCAAGAAGCTCCGCTACGCCGCGGAGTTCTTCGCCCCGCTCTATCCGGAGAAGCGCGTGACGCGCTACGTCGAGGCGCTCGAGGACCTCCAGGACATCCTCGGCGCACTCAACGATGCGGCCGTCGTCGACCGGCTGCTCGCCGAAGTGGCGGCGGGGGGCGGGCGGCCGACCGCGCCGGGCATCGACGGCCTGGTGCGCGGCTGGGTCGCGGCCGTGGCCCAGCACGAGCTCGCGCGCTTCCGCCGCGCCTGGGGCGAGTTCGAGGCGGCGAAGCCGTTCTGGGCGTAGCCCGGGGCTCAGACCATCGCGGAGCCGCCGTCCACGACCACGGTCTGACCGGTCATGAACGCCGCGTCGTCGCTCGCCAGGAAGCTCGCGGCGCCGACCAGGTCTTCGGGGTACTCGTCGCGCTGGATCGCGCGGCTCTTCACCACCGCGTCGCGAAACTTCGCGACGTGCTCGGTGTTCTTGAGGATGTTCTCGGAGAGCGTGAATCCGGGCGCGAGCGCGTTCACGGTGATGCCGTGCGGGCCGAGCTCGCGCGCCAGCGCGCGGGTCAGGGCGATCACCGCGCCTTTGCTCGTCACGTAATGGAGCATGAACGGCAGGCCCTTGATCGGCGCGCCCGAGGCGAGGTTGATGATCCTGCCGCCGCCGCGCCGCTTCATCTCGGGAACGCACGCGCGGCATGCGAGAAAGACGCCAAGGGTGTTGACGTCCATCGCGCGGCGCCACGCGGCCGGGTCGATCTCCTCGAACGGCGTGGGCTCGATCGACGAGAAGTACGCCGCGTTGTTCACCAGGATGTCGATGCCGCCGAACGCGTCGCGCGCCTCGGCGACCACCCGTGCGAGGTCGTCGGCGGACGTGACGTCCGCGGTGACGCCGCGCGCGCGGTGCCCGGCCGCGGACAGCGCTTGCGCCGCCGCCGCGGCCTCCTGGACGTCGGCGAGCACGACGGCCGCGCCGTCCTGCGCGAGGCGCGTCGCCAGCGCGCGGCCGATGCCCTGCGCGCCGCCGGTCACCACTGCCGTTCTTCCCGACAACCTCATGTGCGTTTCTCCTTGAACGTGGCGACCGCAGGAACGACGCGATCGCCTGCCGAACGGGCGCATTGTCCCGCACCCGGCGCGGCGGTAGGATTCGCCCGGCCGTTCGGCCGCCCCGGGAGGAGATGATGAGATCGCTCGTTTGTGCGCTGTCCGCGCTGTCCGCGCTGGTCTTCGCTGTTACCGCGATCGACGCGCGGGCGCAGGATCCGGCGGCGGGCTTCCCCGCCCGGACGATCCGCATCGTCGTGCCGTTCCCGCCGGGCGGCGTGACCGACCGGCTCGCGCGGATGGTCGCGCAGAAGATGCAGGAGCACTGGGGCCAGCCGGCGGTGGTCGAGAACCGGCCGGGCGCGAGCGGCATGATCGCCGCGGAGACGGTCGCGAAGAGCGCGCCCGACGGCTACACGCTGATGATGGGGCACATCGGCACGCACGCCATCAACGTCAGCCTGTTCAGCAAGCTCCCGTACGACCCGGTGAAGGACTTCGCGCCGGTCAGTCTCCTGGTCAGCGTGCCGAACGTCCTGCTCGTGCATCCGTCGGTGCCCGCGAACAGCGTCCAGGAGCTCGTCGCGCTCGCGAAAGCGCGCCCCGGCACGCTCAACTTCGCGTCGCCCGGCTCGGGGACCTCCGGCCACATGTCGGCGGAGCTCTTCAAGTCGCTCGCCGGCATCGACATCGTGCACGTGCCGTACAAGGGGCCCGGCCCGGCGCTGCAGGATCTCGTGGCCGGCCAGGTCAACATGCTGTTCGACACGGTCGCCTCGTCGATGCCGCAGGTGCGCGGCGGCAAGGTCAAGGGGCTGGCCGTCACCACTCGCGAGCGCAGCGCGATCGCGCCCGACGTGCCGACGATGGCCGAGTCCGGCGTCGCCGGCTACGAGATCGCGCCGTGGTTCGCGGCCTACGCGCCGGCCGGAACGCCGCCGGCGGTGGTCAACAAGCTGCAGGCGGAGATGGCGCGCATCCTCGGACTGCCGGAGGTGCGCGCCGCGTTCGTCGACCAGCAGGGCATGACGCTCATCGCGAGCAGCCCGGCCGAGCTCGGTGCCCACACGCAGCGCGAGATCGCGAAGTGGGCGCAGGTGGTGAAGGCGACGGGCGCGAAGGCCGAGTGAGTCGCAGGACTGTTCGGCGTCCGCTCTCACCACAGAATTCGCATTCCGACCGAGATCCAGTTGAGATTGTCCGGGCCGGCGTGCTGCCAGCCGTAGGTCCCGTCGACCTGCAGCCGCGTCGGAATCACCCAGTAGCGGAGGCCGACCTGGTACGCGGGCTTCTCGTCCGAGACGCCGTAGGTTTCGGCGATCCCGAAGAAGCGGCCGCCGAGGGCGATCTCCGCGCCCACGCCCCAGCTGCCGATCGTCTGGTGGGCCGACGTATCCCGCGTCGCGCCGGCGTTGAAGTGGAACACCGCGGCGTCATCCAGCACCGAGACGCTGGCAATCGCGTTTGCGTACGGGTCGTAATGCGTCTTGGTCGATGAGTCGCCCGACACGGTGACGAGACCGAGTGGGGTGGAGACAATCTCCTGCGCCGTCCCGGGGTTGAGCCGACTGACGCCGACCGTCAGCGCGAAGCCGACGCCATTCGTCTGGAGCGGCTTCAGCAGCGTCTTGACCTGACCGGCGATGAGATCGGAGTTGCCGTTCGGGTCGGAGCGGGTCACGTTTCCGCCCAGCGCGAACTCGAAACGATCGAGCGCGCCGCCGAAGTTGATCGCAGGCAGAAACCAGTACTCGGTCTCCTTGCTCCCGCGCTGGTCCTTCACGTAGGTCTCGATCTGGTAGCCGCCGGGATCGACGACGCGTGCGTCGTCGGTATTGAAAGGCCGTGCCGCGAGTGCGCCGCGACTCGCCAGGGCGGCGAGGAGCGCGAGGGCGAGCGGGAGCAGGCGGCGCATGTTGTTGTTCGTGTCCGGGCCGGCGCGGGCGGAGCGCCGGAGAAACGCGGCCGGATGTTACCGGACCGCGCGGGCGGCGGTGCGGGCTACGCGAGCGCGAGCGCCGCGAAAGCGACTGCGTGGAGGGTGTGCCCGGAGGGAAAGCTGAGCGCCTGCCGCGTCCCTGCGCCGCGGAGGATCAGGCCGTCGAGCTGCCGCCGCTGATCAAGGGCTACCTTCGAGTCGGCGCGTACGTGTGCGGCGAACCTGCCTGGGATCCGGACTTCAACACCGCCGATCTTCTGATGCTCCTTCCCCTCGCTCAACTGAACCCGCGTTATGCGCGACACTATCTGGGCGACGCGGCGGCGCGGGCGGTCTTCACGCCGCCGAGCGCGACCGGTTGACCGCCTCCGCGGGCGGGTTCGCCCCAGCGCCGCCCCCAACAGGAGAAGTGATCTTGAAGGACCTTGACCGCGATCTCGTCTCCAACGCGAGCGACAACGCGAGCCTCCATGACCTGATCGAGGTGGCCGTGGACCGGCGGCAGTTCCTGCGTGCCGGCCTCGCGGGCGCGGTCGCCGCGCTGCCCGGAGCGGGCCTATTCGGCTGCGTCAGCGATTCGCCGATGACGGCGCCGGCCCTCGGTTTCGCCGCGATTCCGCCATCGACCGCGGACCGGGTCGTCGTGCCCCCGGGGTACCGGGCGCAAGTGCTGTACCGCTGGGGCGACCCGGTCGGCGCCGCCGCCGGGAGCCCGGCGTTCAAGCCGGACGCGAGCAACACGGCCGACGAGCAGGCCCTGCAGGCGGGCATGCATCACGATGCGATCGAGTACTTCCCGCTGCCGCGCGAGTCGCGCGGCGCGGGGACGCGGCCTGCTCGCGCTGAACCACGAGTACACCGACGACGGGCTGCTGCACCCCGACGGCCGGAAGACCTGGAGCGCCGAGAAGGTCCGCAAGTCGCAGGCGGCGCACGGGGTGTCGGTCATCGAGGTCGAGCGCTCGGGCACGCAATGGCGCGTGGTGCGGCCGTCGCAGTACGCGCGCCGGATCACCGCGAACACGCCGATGCGGGTCGCGGGGCCGGCTGCCGGATCGGCGTACCTGCAGACGAATGCCGACCCGACCGGCACCGCGGCCCTCGGCACGTTCAATAACTGCGCGGGCGGCCGCACGCCATGGGGCACGTACCTCACCTGCGAGGAGAATTTCAACGGCTACTTCGCGGGCGGGCCCGACCATCACGGCCGCCATGGGGCGCTACGGCATCCGTCGCGACGGCTTCGGCTATCGCTGGCACGAACATGATCCGCGCTTCGATGTGACGAGGGAGCCGAACGAGCCGAACCGCTTCGGGTGGGTGGTCGAGATCGACCCGTACGATCCACTTTCCACGCCGGTGAAGCGCACCGCGCTCGGGCGCTTCAAGCACGAGGGCGCGATGCTGACGCTGGCGACTGACGGACGCGTCGTCGTGTACAGCGGCGACGACGAGCGCTTCGAGTACCTCTACAAGTTCGTGTCACGCGACCGCTACAACGCCGCCGATCGCATGGCGAACCGCGATCTGCTCGACCACGGCACGCTCTACGTCGCCCGTTTCGCCGGCGACGGCACCGGCGAATGGCGCGCGCTCCGCCACGGCGACCGCGGGCTCACCGGCGCCGACGGCTTCGCGAGCCAGGCCGATGTGCTGGTGCGCACGCGGATGGCGGCCGACGCGCTCGGCGCGACCAAGATGGATCGGCCGGAATGGGTCGCGGTTCACCCGCGCACGAAAGAGGTCTACTGCGCGCTGACCAACAACGCGCTGCGCGGGGGCGAGGGTCAGGCGCCGGCCGACGCGGCGAACCCGCGCGCCAACAACATCTTCGGGCACATCATCCGCTGGCGCGAGTCCGGCGGGGACCCGGCGGCGACGCGATTCGCGTGGGACATCTTCGTGCTGGCCGGCGATCCGGCGAGCCCCGATCCCGGGAAGCGCGGGACGGTGAAGGGCGACGGATTCGGGAGCCCGGACGGACTGCGGTTCGACGAACGCGGCGTGCTCTGGGTCCAGACGGACGTCTCGGCGAGCGTGCTGAACAAGGGCGCCTACGCGGGGCTCGGGAACAACCAGCTGCTCGCGGCGGACGTGACGACTGGCGAGGTGCGTCGGTTTCTCGCCGGGCCGGTCAACTGCGAGGTCACCGGCATGGCGTTCGCGCCCGACGGCCGGACGCTGTTCCTGAACATCCAGCACCCCGGGGAGACGCCGTCCGAGCGCAGCGACCCCGCCAACCCGCGCCAGTGGTCGAACTGGCCCGACTTCGATCCGGACGGCCGGCCACGCTCGGCGACCGTCGCGATCACAAGGGACGACGGCGGTCTTATCGGCAGTTGATCAGGCTTCCCGGGGCGGCGAGAGCCACTCGAGGAGGTCCTCCTGGACGCTGCGGCGCGCCTTGCCCGGCGTCTTGCGCGCGTAGCTGCCGTCGGAATTCATCTCCCAGGCCTGGACGTTGTCGCCGAGGTAGGCGTTGAGGCCCTCCTTGATGACGCGCGCCTTGTGCTTCTTGTCGAGCACCGGGAAACACAGCTCGATGCGCCGGAAAAAATTGCGGTCCATCCAGTCGGCGCTCGAGAGGTACACCTGCTCCTCGCCGTCCGCGCGGAAATAGAAGACGCGGTGATGCTCGAGGAACCGGCCCACGATCGAGCGCACTTTGATGTTCTCGGACAGTCCCGGGATGCCGGGCTTCAGCGCGCACACCCCGCGCACGATCAGGTCGATCTTCACGCCCGCCTGGGAGGCCTGGTAGAGCGCCTCGATCGTGTCGGGCTCGAGCAGCGCGTTCATCTTGGCCATGATCCGCGCGGGCTTGCCTTCGGTGGCGAGGCGCGTCTCGTTCTGGATCGCCTCGACGATGCGCTGGTGCAGGGTGAACGGCGACTGCCACAGATAGTGGAGCTTGCCCGCCTTGCCGAGGCTGGTGAGCTGGTTGAAGACCTGATTCACGTCCGCGCACATCTGCTCGTTGCAGGTGAACAGCCCGAAGTCCGTGTAGAGACGCGCGGTGCGCGGGTGATAGTTGCCGGTGCCGAGATGGACGTAGCGCCGCAGCCGCCCCTCTTCGCGGCGCACGACCATCAGCATCTTGGCGTGCGTCTTGTGTCCGACCACGCCGTACACGACGTGCGCGCCGACCTCCTCGAGCCGCGCCGCGAGGTTGATGTTGGCCTCCTCGTCGAAGCGCGCCTTCAGCTCGACGACCGCGGTCACCTCCTTGCCGTTGCGGGCGGCCTCGATCAGGGCCTCCATCAGCACCGAGTCGGCGCCGGTGCGGTACACGGTCTGCTTGATGGCGACCACGTGCGGGATCCGCGGCGGCCTCCTGCAGGAAGCGCACCACCGGCGAGAACGACTGGTAGGGGTGGTGGAGCAGGATGTCCCCGGCGCGAATGGCTTCCATCATGTTGACGCGCTTGACGAGCTGCGCGGGGAACCCGGGCCGGAACGGCGGATACAGCAGGTCCTCGCGCTGGGCCTCGCTCGGCACCTGCATCAGGCGCACGAGGTTCACCGGGCCGTTGACCTGGTAGAGGTCGTCCGGGCCGAGCCCGAACTGGTGCAGCAGGAACTCGGTGGTGCGGGGCGAGCAGTCGTCGGCCACCTCGAGGCGGACGGCGTCGCCGAAGTGGCGCTGCGGCAGCTCGCCCTGCAGCGCGGTGCGCAGGTCCTTCACGTCCTCCTCGTCGACGAAGAGGTCGCTGTTGCGCGTGACCCGGAACTGGTAGCAGCCGAGCACCTTGATGCCGGAGAAGAGCTCCTGGACGTGCTCGTGCAGGATCGAGGTGAGGAACACGAAGGCGGTGCGTCCCGTCCCCGCGAGCTCGGGCGGCAGCTTCATCACGCGCGGGAGGATGCGCGGCGCCTGCACGATCGCGGCGCGCGCGTCGCGGCCGAACGCGTCGCGACCCTCGAGCTCGACCGCGAAGTTGAGGCTCTTGTTGAACACGCGCGGGAACGGGTGCGCCGGGTCGAGCCCGATCGGCGTGAGCACCGGCATCATCTCGCGGAAGAAGTAATCGCGGACCCAGGCGCGCTGCCGGTCGTCGAACTCCGTGCGGCGCAGGAACTTGATCCCGGCGCGCTCGAGCTCGGGAAGGATCGTCTCGTTGAGGAGCTGGTACTGACGCGCGACCAGCTCGTGCGCGATGCGGCTGATCGACTGGTACACCTCGCGCGGCGGCATGCCGTCCGGGCCGCTACCGGGCACGTTCAGCCGGATCTGTTCCTGCACCCCGGCGGCGCGGATCTCGAAGAACTCGTCGAGGTTCGACGACACGATGCACAGGAAGCGCAACCGCTCGAGGATCGGCACCGCCGGGTCCTCGGCCTGCGCGAGCACGCGCCGCTGGAACTCGAGGATGCCGAGCTCGCGGTTCAGAAAATGGGCCTGGACGTGCCGGTTGATCGGGGCGGGGCGGGCGGTCATGGAGCGGCAGGGAGGACGGCGTGGAACCGGATAGTACCGCCGTCCCCCGCGCGGCAGCCACCTTGGGCTCGCGGCGCCCGGCAACAAAACGGTCACATTCCAGGGCTACCCTGCGGTGTCCGGCACTTACGGGTACGACCGCCATGCAGTCCACCGCACACCTGTCCAAGGACTTCGATGCCGATCTCCTCGCGGTGCGCGCGCAGGTGCTCGAGGCGGGCGGAATCGTCGAGTACCAGCTCCGCTACGCGATCGAGGCCCTGCGCACCGGAGACCGGATGCTCGTCACTCGCGTCATCGCCGACGAGGTGCGCAGTCAACCGGCTGGAGCGGGACATCGACGAGGCCTGCACCAATCTCATCGCGCGGCGCGCGCCGGCGGCGAGCGACCTGCGCTTCATCATGATGGTCTACAAGTCGATCACCGATCTCGAGCGGGTCGGCGACGAGGCGAAGAAGATCGCCCTGATCGCCCGCGAAGTGCGGCTCAACGAGCGCATCACCCCCGGGTTTCCCGAGATCAGGATCGTCGCGGCCCTGGTCATCGACATGCTGCGCCGCGCGCTGGACGCGCTGGCGCGGCTCGAGGCGGAGGACGCCCCCGAGATTGCACGCCTCGATCGCGAGGTCGACGCGCACTTTCAGGCGATCGTGCGGCAGCTGCTGACCTACATGATCGAGGATCCCCGCACCATCTCGCCGGCGCTCGACCTGGTGTTCGTGGCCAAGTCGCTCGAACGGATCGGCGACCACGCGAAGAACATCTCCGAGTACGTGGTGTACATGATCAAGGGCCGGGACGTGCGCCATCTGCCGATCGAGGAGATGGAACAGGTCGCGCGCGCCTGAGCGGGGCGGCGTTGCGGGGCGGGGACGCCGGTGCTAAGGTGCCCGCCAACTCGTCAACGCGACTGGCTCTCGTGCAGTTCGACTCGCTTGCCGCCGTCGACCTCGGGTCGAACAGCTTCCACCTCCAGGTCGGGCGGGTCGTCGACGATCAGATCTACCTGCTCGACAGCCTGCGCGAGCCGGTGCGGCTCGGCGGCGGGCTGACCCGCGACAAGCGCATCGACCGCGCCACGCAGCTGCGCGCACTCGAAGCGCTCGCGCGCTTCGGGGAGCGCCTGCGCGGATTTCCGGCCGGGTCGGTGCGCGCGGTCGGCACCAACACGCTGCGCGTCGCGAAGAACGCCCCGCAGTTCATCGATGATGCGCAGGCCGCGCTCGGTTTCCCGATCGAGGTCATCTTCGGCCGGGAGGAGGCGCGACTCATCTACCTCGGGGTGTCCCACAGCCTGCCGCTCGCGCCGCAACGGCGGCTGGTGTTCGACATCGGCGGCGGTTCGACCGAGTTCATCATCGGCACCGGCTACGAGCCGGAGCTGATGGAGAGCCTGCGCATGGGCTGCGTGAGCTACAGCATGCGCTTCTTCCCGGACGGCAAGATCGAGAAGTCCGGCATGAAGAAGGCGGAGCTGGCGGCGTCGAACGAGATCGAGCGCATCGCGCGCGACTTCCGGCGCGCGGGCTGGAAGGAGGCGGTCGCCTCCTCCGGCACGGCGAAGGCCCTCGCCGCCGTGCTCGCCGCGAACGGCTGGGCGGACGGCGAGGTCACCAGCGAGGGTCTCGACCGGCTGCGTGCCCAGATGATCAAGGCGGGCGACGTCGACCGGCTCGATTCGCTCGGCGTGCGCGGCGACCGCGCGCCGATCCTGCCCGGCGGGGTCGCGATCATGCTGGCCGCCTTCGCGGAGCTCGGTCTCGAGTCGGTGCAGGTCTCCGAGGCCGCGCTGCGCCAGGGCGTGCTCTACGACCTGCTCGGCCGCGTCCAGCACCACGACATGCGCGAAATGACGGTGCGCCAGTTCGTGCGCCGCTACCACGTCGACGGGGCGCAAGGCGAGCGCGTGCGCGCGCTCGCGCTGCAGCTCCTCGGCGAGCTGTCCGACCGCCCGCGCGAGGCCGACCAGCTGCTGCTCGGCTGGGCGGCGCACCTGCACGAGATCGGCCTCTCGATCGCGCACGCGGCCTATCACAAGCACTCGTCGTACATCCTGTCCAATGCCGACATGCCGGGGTTCTCGCGCGACGAGCAGGCGCGCATTGCGCGCGTCGTGCTCGCGCATCGCGGCAAGCTGGCGAAGATCGAAGGGCTGCCCGCGCGGAGCCCCGACTGGGCGCTGGTCTTCTGCCTGCGCGTCGCGGCGCTCGTCTACCGGAGCCGCGTCGACCTCGAGCTGCCGCGGATCGGGTGCCGGGTCACCGACAGCGGCTATCAGCTTGCCGTTCCGGGTGCGTGGCTCGATGCGCACCCGCTGACGGCCGCGGCGCTGGAGGCCGAATCCGAGGAGTGGCGCAACGTCGGCCTGAAGTTCGACGTGCGCGCGCAGGCGGCCGATCGCGCACAGGCGGCCAGCTGACCGCAGGCGCCTCGTTTCGGCGCGACCGACCTAGACGAGATCCGGCTCCGATCACCGCGCGCAGGACCACCTCGACCTCGCCGTCCCGCACGCGCCGCCGCAGCCACCAGACCGCGCCCTTCCTGACCGGCCAGCTGGCGTGAACGCCGGTCAGCGCGAGCGCGGCGACCTCGCCGAGGGTCGGCTGATGCCCGACCACGAGCACGGTCCCTGCGCCGTCCGGCCAGCCGGCTGCGGCGAGGACTTCGTGGGGCGCGGCACCCACGTCGACCCGGGATTCGGTTTCGACTGCGCATTCGAGCGCCGCGGCCGTCTGCTGTGCGCGCACCGCCGGACTCACCAGGATGCGGAGGTCGTCCGGCAGCCGTTTCGCGAGCCAGCGCGCCACGGCGCGGGCCTGTTTGCGTCCGCGTGCGGTCAGCGCGCGGGCCCGATCCGGCATGCCCTCTTCGGCCTCGGCGTGCCGCCAGAGGATGAGGTCCATCGCGGTGTCCTTGCGCGCCATGCGTGCGTCCCGGGAAGTGCCCGCCGCGATCCTATCCGGTGCCGAGCAAGGCGAGGAGGGCGGTGAGGAAAAAAAGCGCCGCGGCGACCTTCCGCACCACGTCCAGACGGATCCGGCTGGCGAGCTCGCGGCCGACGAGCACCGCCGGCACGTTCGCGATCATCATGCCGAGCGTCGTCCCGGCGACCACCGCCCAAAGCGCTTCGTAGCGCGCGCCCAGGGCGACGGTGGCGAGCTGCGTCTTGTCGCCCATCTCGGCGATGAAGAACGCGACCAGGGTGGTGACGAACGCGCTCGCGCCCTCGCGCGGACCCGCGGATTCGTACTTGTCGGGCACCAGCGCCCACACGCCGAAGGCGCAGAACGCCGCGGCCGTGACCCAGCGCACGGTCGCCGGCGCGAGCAGGCTCGCGAGCCATACGCCGGCGGATGCGGCGAGCGCGTGGTTCGCGAGCGTCGCGGCGAGGATGCCCCAGATGATCGGTGCGGGACGCCGCAGGCGCGCGGCGAGGATGAACGAGAGCAGCTGCGTCTTGTCGCCGATTTCCGCGACGGCGACCAGGAGCGTGGAGGCGAGGAAGGTTTCCAACCGGGGTGCAGACGGGCGCGAATCCGGCAGAACGGGATGCGTTCCGCCCCGCGCCGCTCGGATCACTTCTTGTTCGGGCAGCCGGGTTTGGTGCAATCGGCGTACAGCGCGAGCGAGTGGTCGCGGATCGCGAAGCCGCGTTCCTTCGCGATCCGCCCCTGGCGCTTCTCGATCTCGGCGTCGTAGAACTCCTCGACCCGGCCGCACTGCATGCACACGAGGTGATCGTGGTGGCTCGAGTCGTTGAGCTCGAACACCGCCTTGCCCGACTCGAAGTGATGACGCTGCAGGAGCCCGGCCTGCTCGAACTGCGTGAGCACGCGATACACCGTCGCCAGACCGACGTCGAGCCCGTCGGTCATCAGCAGCCGATAGACGTCCTCGGCCGACAGATGCCGCACCGCGCTCTTCTCGAAGAGTTCGAGGATGCGCAGCCGCGGGGTGGTCGCCTTGAGGCCGATCGTCTTCAGGTTGTTGGCGTTTGACATCAGCAGTGCGGCGCGCGAAGGGCGTTCGACTATGATAACGGCTTTGCAACATGTCGAGAACCGGTTCGCGAACGCCGATGCGCACGATTGTCCTCGCGCTGCTCCTGCCGCCGCTGCTGGCCGCCTGCAATCCGCTGAGCGTGTTCTCCGTCTACCGGATGGAGATCCAGCAGGGCAATTACGTGACGCAGGAGATGGTGTCCAAGCTGCAGGCGGGAATGACCCGCGACCAGGTGCGGTTCGTGCTCGGCACGCCGCTCCTCGTCGACATCTTCCACGACAATCGCTGGGACTACGTCTATCGGCGCCAGCGCTCGGGTAGCCGCGAGGTCGAGGAGCGCCGGCTGTCGGTGTTCTTCGACAACGATCGCCTCGTTCGGATCGAGGGCGACGTGACCGTCGGGCTGGGTACGGAGACGAATCCCGGCGCGGCCGCGCCGGACGCGACGGCACCCGGCGCGGGGGCCCCCACTGCGGCGACCCCCGCCGCGACGGCGGAGCAGAAGCAATGAAGATCGCGATCGCCGGCGCCGCAGGGCGCATGGGGCGGACGCTCATCGAAGGCCTCCTCGGCACGCGCGACCTCGAGCTCGGCGCGGCGTTCGAGGCGGCTGGCCACCCGCAGCTCGGCAGGGACGCGGGCGAGGCGCTCGGCATGCCGAGCGGCATCAGGATCGGCGCGGACGTCGCCGCCGCCGTGGGCGCGGCCGACTGCATCATCGATTTCACGCGGCCCGAGGCCACGGCGGCGCACGTGGCGGCCTGCGTGGCCGCGGGCAAGCGGGCGGTGATCGGCACGACCGGGTTCACCGCCGCGCAGAAGGCGGAGATCGCCCTCGCCGCGCAGCGCATCCCGATCGTGCTGGCGCCCAACTTCGCCGTCGGCGTGAACGTGATCTTCAAGCTGGCGGAAGTCGCGGCGCGGATTCTGGGCGAGGGCTACGACGTGGAGATCGTCGAAGCGCACCACCGCCACAAGGTGGATGCGCCCTCGGGCACCGCGCTTCGTCTTGGCGAGGTGGTCGCCGGCGCACTCGGGCGCGATCTCAAGGCATGCGCGGTCTACGGCCGGGAAGGCATCACCGGCGAGCGCGACCCGAAGACGATCGGCTTCCACGCCGTGCGCGGGGGCGACATCGTCGGCGAGCACACGGTGATCTTCGCCGGCGAGGGCGAGCGGGTCGAGGTGGCCGTCAAGTCGGGCAGCCGCATGACCTACGCCATGGGCGCGCTGCGGGCGGCGCGCTGGCTCGGGGCGCGAGGGCCGGGCCTCTACGACATGTTCGACGTGCTCGGGTTGAAGTAGCACCGTCGTGCGACGCGTCGCCCTCGTCCTCCTTGCATCGCTTGCGCCGGTCGGCGCCGCTTGCGCGCAACAGGGCGTCGGGGATGTGGTGTACGTCCCCACGCCGCAGGTGGTCGTCGACACCATGCTGCGAATGGCGAACGTCGGGCCGGCCGATTACCTGATCGACCTCGGCTCCGGCGACGGGCGCGTCGTGATCACCGCGGCGAAGCGCGGCGCGCGTGCGCTTGGCGTGGATCTCGACCGTCACCTCCTCGGCATCGCCAACGATTCCGCGCAGCGCGAGGGCGTTGCCGCGCGCGCGACCTTCCGCGAGCAGAATCTCTTCGAGACCGATCTGGCCGGCGCGACCGTCGTCACGACCTACCTGCTGCCGGAGATGAACGTCAAGCTCCGGCCGAAAATTCTCGCGCTCCCGCCCGGGACCCGCGTCGTGGCGCACGACTACCACATGGGCGACTGGCTGCCGGACGACCGCGAGACGCTGTCGGTGCCCGAGAAAAAGGTCGGGCACGCCGGCATCAGTTACCTCTACCTGTGGCACGTGCCGGCCCGAGTCGCCGGGCGGTGGCAGGGCCCGATCCCGTCCGGCGCGGGGACCGCGGCGCTCGAGGTCGACTTCGAGCAGAAGTTCCAGGTCCTGACCGGGCAGGCGACCGCGGTCGCGGGTCGCCCGACCCGGTTGCGGACGCCGACGCTCCGCGGGGACGCGCTCGCGTTCCTGCTCGAGGTGGGCTCGACCCAGAATCCAGTGCGCTATTCCTTCCGCGGCCGGGTCACCGGCGACGAGGTAAGGGGCACCGTTGTGGTCTCCGACCCGGCGCGCGGCCAGCGCGAGCATCCCTGGAGCGCCCAGCGGATCGCCCAGGCGCCGGCGCGCGGAGACTGAGCCCGCGCGTCTGCTGCGCCGCGGTATAATCGGCGCCCAACCGAACCGGTCGGACGCCGTGTCCGCGCCGTCGTCGCGCAGAGGTCGAACCCCGCAGTGTCCGCTTCGCCGTCGCCTGCCCTGCTCGCGCTCGCCGACGGCTCGCTTTTCTCCGGTCACTCCGTCGGCGCCGCCGGCGTCACCGTCGGCGAGGTGGTCTTCAACACTGCGATCACCGGCTACCAGGAGATCCTGACCGATCCCTCGTACTGCGAGCAGATCGTCACCTTCACCTACCCGCACATCGGCAACACCGGCGTGAACGACGAGGACGACGAGTCCGCGCGGCCCCACGCGGCCGGCCTCGTCATGCGGGATCTGCCGTTGCGTGCGTCGAGCTGGCGGGCGCAGCGGACGTTGCCGGAATACCTGCAGGCGCATGGCGTGATCGCGATCGCGGGCATCGACACGCGGCGCCTCACGCGCATCCTGCGCGAGCAGGGCGCGCAGAGCGGCTGCATCATGGCCGGGCACGTGTCGACGGACGAAGCGCTCGCGAAGGCGCGCGCGTTTCCGGGGCTCGCCGGGATGGACCTCGCGAAGGTGGTCAGCGCGCGGCGGCCGTACGAGTGGACCGAGGGCTCGTGGCGCCTCGGCAAGGGCTTCTCGAAGCCGGCGCGGCCGCGCTTTCGCGTCGCCGCCTACGACTACGGCGTCAAGCGCAATATCCTGCGGATGCTCGCCGACCGCGAGTGCGCGGTCACCGTTTACCCGGCGCAGACCCCGGCCGCGGAGCTGCTTGCGGCGAAACCCGACGGCGTGTTCCTGTCGAACGGCCCGGGCGATCCGGAGCCGTGCGAGTACGCAATCGAGTCGATCGGAAGGATCCTCGACACGACGCGCATCCCGGTCTTCGGGATCTGCCTCGGCCATCAGCTGATGGGCCTCGCCTCCGGTGCCCGGACGATGAAGATGAAGTTCGGCCATCACGGCGCGAACCATCCGGTGAAGGACCTCGACACCGGCCAGGTGGTCATCACGAGCCAGAACCACGGCTTCGCGGTGGACCCGGCGACGCTCCCGCCGACGCTGCGGCCGACCCACGTGTCGCTGTTCGACGGCAGCCTGCAGGGGCTCGCCCGCACCGACCGGCCGGCGTTCTGCTTCCAGGGCCATCCCGAGGCGAGCCCCGGTCCGCACGACGTCGGCTACCTGTTCGACCGGTTCGTGAAGCTGATGGACGAGCGCCGTGCCTAAGCGCACCGATATCCAGAGCATCCTGATCATCGGGGCGGGGCCGATCGTGATCGGGCAGGCGTGCGAGTTCGACTACTCGGGTGCACAGGCGTGCAAGGCGCTGCGGCAGGAAGGCTACAAGGTCATCCTGGTCAACTCGAACCCGGCGACCATCATGACCGACCCGGAGATGGCCGACGTCACGTACGTCGAGCCGATCACCTGGCAGATGGTGGCGCGCATCATCGAGCGCGAGCGCCCCGACGCGCTGCTGCCGACGATGGGCGGACAGACCGGCCTCAATTGCGCGCTCGACCTCGCGCGCGAGGGCGTGCTCGAGAAATTCGGCGTAGAGCTCATCGGGGCCTCGCGCGCCGCGATCGACAAGGCCGAGGACCGCGAGAAGTTCAAGCGCGCCATGGAGGCGATCGGGCTCGCGTGCCCGCGCTCCTCGCTCGCGCACTCGCTCGAGGAAGCGATGCAGATCCAGGCCGGCATCGGGTTCCCGGTGGTGATCCGGCCGTCGTTCACGCTCGGCGGCTCTGGCGGCGGCATCGCGTACAACCGCGAGGAGTTCGTCGCGATCTGCGAGCGCGGCCTCGACGCCTCGCCCACCCACGAGCTCCTGATCGAGGAGTCGGTGATCGGGTGGAAGGAGTTCGAGATGGAGGTGGTCCGCGACCGCGCGGACAACTGCATCATCGTCTGCTCGATCGAGAACCTCGACCCGATGGGAGTGCACACCGGCGACTCGATCACGGTGGCGCCGGCGCAGACCCTCACCGACAAGGAATACCAGCTGCTGCGCGACGCCTCGATTGCGGTGCTGCGCGAGATCGGCGTGGACACCGGCGGGTCGAACGTGCAGTTCGCGATCAGCCCCGTCGACGGGCGCATGCTCGTGATCGAAATGAACCCCCGCGTTTCGCGCTCGTCGGCGCTGGCGTCGAAGGCGACCGGCTTCCCGATCGCCAAGATCGCGGCGAAGCTCGCGGTGGGCTACACGCTCGACGAGCTCCGGAACGAGATCACCGGCGGTGCGACCCCGGCCTCGTTCGAGCCGACGATCGACTACGTCGTCACGAAGATCCCGCGCTTCGCGTTCGAGAAGTTCCCGCACGCGAACGACCGGCTGACCACCCAGATGAAGTCGGTCGGCGAGGTGATGGCGATCGGCCGCACCTTCCAGGAATCGTTCCAGAAGGCGCTGCGCGGCCTCGAGATCGGCGTCGACGGCCTGAACCAGAAGACCACCGACCGCGAGCGCATCGCCCGCGAGCTCGGCGCGCCGGGACCGGAGCGCATCTTCTACGTCGGCGATGCGTTCGAGAACGGCTTCACGTTCGACGAGATCCATAACCTCACGCGCATCGATCCGTGGTTTCTCGCGCAGATCGAGGACATCGTGCGCACCGAGATGGAGCTCGACGATCGCGCGCTCGACAGCGTCGGCGCGGACGAGCTGCGGACGCTCAAGCGCAAGGGCTGGTCGGACCGCCGGCTCGCGAAGCTCTTCGCCACGAACGAGGACGCGGTGCGCGCCCGGCGCCACGCGCACGGGGTCCGGCCGGTGTTCAAGCGCGTGGACACCTGCGCGGCCGAGTTCGCGACCAACACCGCGTACCTGTACTCGACCTACGAGGAGGAGTGCGAGTCGGCGCCGACCGACCGCAGGAAGATCATGGTGCTCGGCGGCGGGCCGAACCGGATCGGGCAGGGCATCGAGTTCGACTACTGCTGCGTGCACGCCGCCTTCGCGCTGCGCGAGGACGGGTTCGAGACCATCATGGTCAACTGCAACCCGGAGACGGTCTCGACCGACTACGACACCTCGGACCGGCTCTACTTCGAGCCGCTCACGCTCGAGGACGTGCTCGAGATCGTGCACGTCGAGCGGCCGGCGGGCGTGATCGTGCAGTTCGGCGGCCAGACGCCGCTCAAGCTCGCGCGCGACCTGGAGAAGAACGGGGTGCCGATCATCGGCACCTCGCCGGACATGATCGATGCCGCCGAGGACCGCGAGCGCTTCCAGAAGCTGCTCCACGACCTCGATCTCAAGCAGCCGCCGAACCGCACCGCGCGCGATCCGGCCGAGGCGATCCGGCTCGCCGAGGAGATCGGCTATCCGCTGGTCGTGCGCCCGAGCTACGTGCTCGGCGGGCGCGCGATGGAGATCGTCCACGCCCAGGACGAGCTCGAGCGCTACATGCGCGAGGCGGTGAAGGTGTCGAACGAGTCGCCGGTGCTGCTCGACCGGTTCCTGAACGATGCGATCGAGGTCGATGTCGACGCGGTCTGCGACGGAACGGACGTGCTGATCGGCGGCATCATGGAGCACATCGAGCAGGCCGGCGTGCACTCCGGCGACTCGGCGTGCTCGCTGCCGCCCTATTCGATCCCGTCGCACCTCGAGCGGGAGTTGCGCAAGCAGACCGTGGCGCTCGCCAAGGGATTGAGCGTGGTGGGTCTGATGAACGTGCAGTTCGCCATCCAGCGCAGCGAGGTCTACGTCCTGGAGGTGAATCCGCGCGCCTCGCGCACCGTGCCGTTCGTGTCGAAGGCGACCGGGGTTGCGCTCGCAAAGATCGCCGCGCGCTGCATGGCGGGCCGGAGCCTGCGCGAGCAGGGCGTCGGCGGCGAAGTGCTCCCGCCGTACTTCTCGGTCAAGGAGGCGGTGTTCCCGTTCAACAAGTTTCCCGGCGTCGACACGATCCTCGGGCCGGAGATGCGCTCGACCGGGGAAGTCATGGGGATCGGGAACGTCTTCGGCGAGGCGTTCATCAAATCGCAGATCGCCGCCGGGACCCGGTTGCCGCAGCGCGGAAAGGTGTTCGTGTCGGTGCGCAACGCGGACAAGTCGGCGGCGATGGAGATCGGGCGCGAGCTGCACGACCTCGGTTTCGAGCTGGTCGCCACCCGGGGGACCGGGGCCGCGCTCGCCGCCCAGGGGCTCCCGGTCACCATCGTGAACAAGGTCACGGAGGGTCGGCCGCACATCGTCGACCTGCTCAAGAACGGCCAAATCGCGTTGATCGTCAATACGGTGGAAGCGAGCCGGAACGCGATCGCGGACTCCCGCTCGATCCGGACCACCGCGGTGCAGGGCCGCATCCCCTTCTTCACCACCGTCGCCGGGGCCCGTGCCGCCTGCGTCGGGCTGCGCCACCTGCAATCCCTGACCCCCTACGACCTGCAGGGCTTGCATCGCCGCCTGAAGGCTGCGTAACATTCCCGTCACGGCCCGACGACGGGGCCGCTAACCCCGCCCCGGCGCTCCGCCGGGGCGCGTCTTTTGGATCCCGAAAATGAGCAAGGTCCCACTGACCGTTCACGGCGCGGCATTGCTGAAATCCGAACTGCAGAGGCTCAAGACCGTGGACCGCCCGGCGATCATCCAGGCGATCGCGGAGGCGCGCTCGCACGGCGACCTGTCGGAGAACGCGGAGTACGCGGCGGCCAAGGAGCGGCAGAGCTTCATCGAGGGCCGCATCGCGGAGGTGGAGGGCAAGCTCGCCAACGCGCAGGTGATCGATCCGAAGCTGATCGACGCCGACGGGCGCTGCGTGTTCGGCGCGACGGTCGGCCTCGAGGACGGCGCGTCCGGCGATCCGGTCACCTACCAGATCGTCGGCGAGGACGAGGCCGACATCAAGCACGGCAAGATCTCGATCACCTCGCCGATCGGCCGCGCGCTCATCGGGAAGTACCCGGGCGACGCGGTCGAGGTGCAGACGCCCGGGGGCCTGCGCGCCTTCGAGATCGTCGACGTGAAGTACGACTGACCGGTGGTGCTTCTAGCGCGACCGGATCTTCGCGCGTCGCGGGGTCCGGCGCGGGCCAGACGGCTTGGCGCGGGCAGGGCGCCGACGCTCGCGGGCCGGCGCCTTTTCCGCGACCTCCGGCGGTTTCTCGCGATAGACCACCAGCACCTTCCCGATGTGCTGGACCGGGGCGCTCGCTGTGGCCGCACACACTTCGCCGAGCAGCGCGTCCCGTGCATCGCGTGCGGTGCCCATCACCCGGATCTTGATCAGCTCGTGCGTGGCGAGCGCGCGCTCGATCTCGCGGACGACGGCGGCGGTGAGCCCGGCCTCGCCGACCAGGACAACCGGCTTGAGCCGGTGCGCCCGGCCTTTCAGCGCCTGGCGTTCGGCCGGCGTAAGCTGTTTAGGCAATTGAAATTCTCCCGTTCGCCCCGATTCTAGCCGGCAGATGGCGCGCAGCAAGTCCAGCCAGGCGTGGCTCAAGCGCCACGTCAACGATCCGTACGTGCAGCGCGCCCAGGCGCTCGGCTACCGCTCGCGCGCCGCGTTCAAGCTGCTGCGAGATCGAGGCGCGCGACAAGCTGCTCGCCCGCGGCCAGGTGGTCGTGGATCTCGGGGCGGCGCCGGGCGGCTGGTCGCAGGTCGCAGCGGAGAAAGCCGGCCCCGGCGGGCGGGTGATCGCGCTCGACGTGCTGGAGATGGCGCCGCTCCCGGGCGTGACGTTCGTTCAGGGCGACTTCACGACCGCGCCGACGCTCGCGGCCCTCGAGCGCGAGCTCGAGCGGCGCTGCGGTCGACGTGGTCCTGTCCGACATGGCACCGAACCTCTCGGGCATCGCCGCGACGGACCAGGCACGCAGCCTGGCGCTGTGCGAACTTGCGGTCGCGTTCGCACTCGAACACCTCAAGTCGGGCGGCGCGTTGCTGATGAAGGGTTTCCAGGGCGCTGGCTTTCCGGAGCTGCTGGCCGGGATGCGGCGCGAGTTCGCCAGCGTCGCATCGCGCAAGCCCGACGCATCCCGCGATCGGTCGAGCGAGATGTATCTGCTGGCCCGTCGGCGATAGTAGTGTGTTGAACAAGGGGGACACATCCCCTGGACCCCCTGATCCAGGGGCGCTGGAACAACGCTTCCGTCGCGGCATCGCGGTTCGTGCGCCGAATAGGGTTTTTCGAGGCATGTTGCGGTTTCTGCGGGGCTTTCCGTTGCGTCCGGCGCCCCCATTTGAGCGTAGAATCGGTCATCGATCCGGGTCCCGACGGAAGCTTCGGGGCGGCGGCTGAGTCAAAGGAGTTCACTTGAACAACCTGATCAAGAACCTGGTGATCTGGCTCGTCATCGGCCTCGTGCTGATGACGGTCTTCAACCAGTTCAACACGCGCGGCACCGCCCAGGCGCCGATCCCGTACTCGACGTTCGTCGACGAGGTCCGCGCCGGCAAGATCAAGAGCGTCCAGATCGAGGGGCGCATGCTCAAGGCGGTCACGACCGAGGACAAGCGCGTCAACACGTACTCGCCCGGCGACATCTGGCTGATCAACGACCTCCTCAAGTACGGGGTCAAGGTCGAGGCGAAGCCGGAGGAAGAGCAGTCGTTCCTGATGCAGATCTTCGTCTCCTGGTTCCCGATGCTGCTGCTCATCGGCGTGTGGGTGTTCTTCATGCGCCAGATGCAGGGCGGCGGGCGCGGCGGCGCGTTCAGCTTCGGCAAGTCGCGCGCACGCATGCTCGACGAGTCGAACAACAACGTGACCTTCGCCGATGTCGCGGGCTGCGACGAGGCGAAGGAGGACGTCGCCGAGCTCGTCGACTTCCTGCGCGACCCGTCCAAGTTCCAGAAGTTGGGCGGGCGTATCCCGAAGGGCGTGCTCATGGTGGGCTCGCCCGGCACCGGCAAGACGCTGCTCGCGCGCGCGATTGCGGGCGAGGCAAAGGTGCCGTTCTTCTCGATCTCGGGCTCCGATTTCGTGGAGATGTTCGTCGGCGTCGGCGCGGCGCGCGTGCGCGACATGTTCGACCAGGCGAAGAAGCACGCGCCCTGCATCGTGTTCATCGACGAGATCGACGCGGTCGGCCGCCAGCGCGGCGCCGGCCTCGGCGGCGGCAACGACGAGCGCGAGCAGACGCTGAACCAGCTGCTGGTCGAGATGGACGGCTTCGAAGGCACCACCGGCGTGATCGTGATCGCCGCGACCAACCGGCCCGACGTGCTCGACCCGGCGCTGCTGCGCCCGGGCCGTTTCGACCGCCAGGTGGTGGTGCCGCTGCCCGGACATCCGCGGCCGCGAGCAGATCCTGCTGGTGCACATGCGCAAGGTGCCGCTCGCACCCGACGTCAAGGCCGACATCCTCGCGCGGGGCACGCCCGGCTTTTCCGGCGCGGATCTCGCCAACCTCGTCAACGAGGCGGCGCTGTTCGCGGCGCGCGGCAGCAAACGCCTGGTCGACATGGACGACTTCGAGAGCGCCAAGGACAAGATCATCATGGGCGCCGCGCGCCGCTCGATGGTGATGCCGGAGGAGGAGCGCCGCAACACCGCGTATCACGAGTCGGGCCACGCGGTGGTCGCAAAGCTCCTGCCCGAAGACCGACCCGGTGCACAAGGTCACGATCATCCCGCGCGGCCGCGCGCTCGGCGTGACGATGCAGCTGCCCGAGCAGGACCGCTACAGCCAGGACCGCGAGCGCCTGCTCAACATGATCGCGGTGCTGTTCGGCGGCCGGATCGCCGAAGAGGTGTTCATGCACCAGATGACCACCGGCGCCTCGAACGACTTCGAGCGCGCGACGGAGATCGCGCGGCGCATGGTCACGCAGTGGGGCATGTCCGACGTCCTCGGGCCGATGGTGTACGGCGAGAACGAGGGCGAGGTCTTCCTCGGCCGCTCGATCACGACGCACAAGAACGTGTCCGAGACGACGATGCAGAAGGTCGACGCCGAGATCCGGCGGATCATCGACGAGCAGTACTCGCTCGCGCGGCGCATGCTCGAGGAGAACCGCGACAAGGTCGAGGCGATGGCGAAGGCGCTGCTCGAGTGCGAGACGATCGACGCCGACCAGATCAACGACATCATGGCGGGGCTGCCGCCGCGGCCGCCGAAGCCGGCGGCGCAGGCGCCGCAGCAGCCGCCCAAGCCCGACGCGCCGGGCGCAGCTGCGCCTGCCGCCGCGGCCTGAGCGAAGTCGCGCAAACAAGCCCGCAGGCAGACGCCTGCGGGCTTTTTCTTTGAGGGGCGAGTGACGGGCATCCTGCGCTGCGGGCGTTTCCGGCTGACGCTCGACCGTCCGCTGATCATGGGCGTCGTCAACGTCACGCCCGACTCGTTCTCCGACGGCGGACGGCATGTCGTCGACCGCCGCTGCGATCGCGCACGCGCGCGCGGCTGGTGGAGGAGGGCGCCGATCTACTCGATCTCGGCGGGGAATCGAGCCGGCCCGGGTCCGAGGCGGTGTCGCTCGACGAGGAACTCGCGCGGGTGCTTCCGGTCCTCGACGGACTGCGGGACCTCGCGGTGCCGATCTCGGTCGACACGACCAAGCCGGCCGTCATGCGCGCGGCGATCGCGGGTGGCGCCGCGATGATCAACGACATCACCGCGCTCGGCGCGCCGGGCGCGCTCGAAGCCGTCGCGGCGAGCGAGGCGGCGGTGTGCCTGATGCACATGCAGGGCGAGCCGCGACGATGCAGGCGGAGCCCGTGTATGCCGACGTGGTCGCCGAGGTTCGCGACTTCCTCGCGGCACGCATTGCGGCGTGCGTTGCGGCGGGAATTGCGCGCGAGCGCATCATCGATCGATCCGGGCTTCGGCTTCGGCAAGACCGTCGAGCACAATCTGACGCTGCTGCGCGAGCTCGGCGCCATCGTTGCGCTCGGCGTGCCGGTGCTCGCCGGCTGGTCGCGCAAGTCCAGCCTCGGCCGGATCACCGGCCGCGCGGCCGAGGAACGACTTGGCATCGAGCGTCGCGGCAGCGCTGATCGCGGTGCAGCACGGGGCTAGAATCGTGCGCGTCCACGACGTCGCGGCGACGCGGGACGCTCTCGCCGTGCTCGACGCGGTGCAAGGAGCCCCATGAGCAGAAAATACTTCGGTACCGACGGCATTCGCGGGCGGGTCGGGGATGCCCCGATCACGCCCGACTTCGTCCTGCGCCTCGGCTTCGCCGCCGGGGAGGTGCTCGCGCGCCAGCGCAGCGGGCACGAGCGGCCGGCCGTGCTGATCGGCAAGGACACGCGCATCTCCGGCTACATGCTCGAGGCGGCGCTCGAGGCGGGGTTTGCGGCGGCCGGGGTGGACGTCATGCTCTGCGGCCCGATGCCGACGCCGGCGGTCGCCTATCTCACGCGCGCGCTGCGGCTCTCGGCGGGCATCGTGATCAGCGCCTCGCACAATCCGTACGCCGACAACGGCATCAAGTTCTTCTCGGCCGACGGCGACAAGCTGCCCGACGCGGTCGAGCACGAGATCGAGGCGGCGCTCGAGCGGCCGCTCACGTGCCGGCCGTCGGCCGAGCTCGGCAAGGCGCGGCGCATCGACGATGCGGCGGGTCGCTACATCGAGTTCTGCAAGAGCACATTTCCCAACGCGCTCGATCTGCGCGGCGTGCGCATCGTGGTCGACTGCGCGCACGGCGCGAGCTATCACGTCGCGCCGCCGGTGTTCCACGAGCTCGGCGCCGACGTTGTCGCGATCGGCGACGAGCCCAACGGGTTCAACATCAACGACGGCGTCGGCGCGACGCACCCGAGCGCGCTGGCGGCCGCCGTGCCGCGAGCACCGCGCCGACATCGGGATCGCGCTCGACGGCGATGGCGATCGGCTGCTGATGGCGGACGCGTCCGGGCGGACCTACGACGGCGATCAGCTGCTCTACGTGATCGCCCGGCGACGCGCGCGGCGCGGCGGACTCGCCGGCGTGGTGGGGACGCTGATGACCAACCTCGCGCTCGAGCGGGCGCTCGGCGAGCTCGGGGTCGGCTTCGCGCGCGCCAAGGTCGGCGACCGCTACGTCCTGGAGCTGCTGCAGGAGAAGGGCTGGGACCTCGGCGGCGAGAACTCCGGGCACATCATCTGTCTCGACAAGCACACGACCGGGGACGCGATCGTCTCGGCGCTGCAGGTGCTGGCGGCGGTCCGGGAGGAGGGGCGGGACCTTGCGGCGGTCGCCGGCGCCCTGAGTCTCTATCCGCAGCGGCTGATCAACGTCCCGGTCACGCGGGGCTTCGACTGGGAGCGGAACGCAGCCATCGCCCAGGCGCGCGACGGCTGCCGAGCAGCGCCTCGGCACAGCGGGACGCCTGCTGCTGCGCGCCTCCGGCACCGAGCCGGTGCTCCGCGTGATGGTCGAAGGCGAGGACGGCGGGCTGGTCGAGGGCGTCGCAGCGGAGCTCGCGGGCGTCGTGGAGCGCGCCGCGGCTGCGGCGTGAACCCGCCCGAGGCAGTTGTAATGGGGCTGTAACACGCCCCGCCTAGACTCTCGTGGTCTCGCCGGTGCGCTTGCCGCGCCGGTGCGAGGGGCAGCATCCAGCGAGAGGAGATTCCTCATGAAGCAACTGAAAATGTACGCCGCCGTCGCGGCCGTCCTGGGCGGCGTGGCGATCGCGCCGGTCGCCTCGGCCCAGGTGGTCAAGATCGACGGATCCAGCACGGTCTTCCCGGTCACCGAGGCGGTCGCGGAGGACTTCCAGAAGGCGAAGAAAGGCGCGATCAAGGTCACGGTCGGCATTTCCGGCACCGGCGGCGGATTCAAGAAGTTCTGCCGCGGCGAGACCGACATCTCGAACGCCTCGCGTCCGATCCTCAAGAAGGAAATGGAGGACTGCAAGGCGGCAGGCATCGAGTACTTCGAGCTGCCGGTCGCGTTCGACGCGCTGACCGTCGTGATCAATCCGAAGAACAGCTTCATCAAGCAGCTCACCGTGGCCGAGCTGAAGAAGATGTGGGAGCCCGGCGCGCAGGGCAAGGTCACCCGCTGGAACCAGGTCAATCCCGCCTGGCCGGACGCGCCGATCAAGCTGTTCGGGCCCGGCGCCGACTCCGGCACGTTCGACTACTTCACCGAGGCGGTGGTCGGCAAGTCCAAGTCGAGCCGCGGCGACTTCACCGCGTCCGAGGACGACAACGTCCTCGTGCAGGGCGTGTCGCGCGACGTGAACGGCCTCGGCTACTTCGGCTACGCGTACTACATCGAGAACAAGGACAAGCTCAAGGCCGTCCCGATCGTCAACGAGAAGGGCCAGCCGGTCGAGCCGTCGATGGAGGCGGTGCTGAACGGCACCTATTCGCCGCTCGCCCGGCCGATCTTCATCTACGTCAACGCCAAGTCGCTCGCCAAGCCCGAGGTCAAGGAGTTCGTCGAGTACTACATGAAGCACGGTGCCAAGCTGGCGCGCGAAGTGAAGTACGTGCCGCTGCCCGACTCGGCCTACACGGTCGGGATGGAGCACATCCAGAAGGGCAAGAAGGGCACGGTATTCGGTGGCCAGGCGGAGGTGGGCGTCACCATCGAGGAGCTGCTGAAGCGCGAAGCGAAGCTGTAAGTCGTTGATTGGCCGGGAGGCGGGGAGGGCGCGCACCTCCCCGTCCGCGTCTTTGAATCGGGTCAGATAAACTCCGGCGGGAAAAGTACGATGTCAGCCGTGGCACCGACTGGCGCAGTCTCCACCACAGTGAATCCCGACGGCCTCACCAGCGCCCGTCTGGCCCACCGGCGCAGCCGGATCTGGGTCGAGAAGCTCATTGAGTTCACCCTGTTCGGGGCGGCATCGGTCTCGGTGTTCGTCACGATCGGGATCGTGTATGTCCTGGTCAGCGAGTCGGTCTCCTTCTTCCGGCACGTGTCGATCTGGAATTTCCTGACCGACACGCAGTGGACGCCGCTCTTCGACGACGCGCATTTCGGCATCATGGTGCTGCTGTCGGGCACCCTCACCAGCTCGTTCGTCGCGCTGACCATTGCGATTCCGCTCGGCACCATCATCGCAATCTACTTGTCCGAATTCGCGCCGTTCAAGGTGCGCGAGATCGCGAAGCCGTTCCTGGAGCTGCTCGGGCGGAATCCCGACGATCGTCTACGGCTACTTCGCGCTCCTGTTCGTCACGCCGTTGCTGCAGCGCATTTACCCGGAGCTGCCGGGATTCAACATCCTGTCGGCGGGGATCGTGATGGGGATCATGATCATCCCCTACGTCAGCTCGCTCAGCGAGGACGCGATGCGCGCGGTGCCGATGAGCCTGCGCGAGGGCTCGTACGCGATGGGGGCGACTCGCTACCAGACGGCGGTCCACGTCGTGGTGCCGGCGGCATTCTCCGGCATCGCATCGGCCTACATCCTGGGGATTTCGCGCGCGGTGGGAGAGACGATGATTCTCGCGGTCGCCGCGGGCATGCAGCCGAACCTCACGTTCAACCCGCTCGAGCCCGCGGCCACCATCACCGCCTACATCGTGCAAGTGGCGCTCGGCGACCTGCCGCACGGGTCGATCGGCTATCAGACGATCTTCGCCGCGGGCCTCACGCTGATGCTGCTGACGCTTGCATTCAACATCTTCGGGCACATGCTGCGGAAGCGGTACCGGGAGGCGTACTGAAGATGAGCGCCCTTCCGCAATCCGCTCCGGCCGCCAGCGCCCACAAGGACGTTCTCACGATCCGTGCGCTGATCGCGAAGCACAAGCGCTGGGACTACATTTTCGGGCTGCTCGGACTGCTCGCGCTGATGATCGGCGTGCTGACTTTCGCGGCGCTCTTCGCCGAGATGGCGATCCAGGGGATCCCGCGGCTCAATCCGGATTTCTTCACCAACTTTCCGTCGCGGCGCCCGGAGCAGGCCGGCATCCTCTCGGCCTGGGTGGGCTCGACGCTGGTGATGATCGTGACCGCTGTGGTGGCCGTCCCGCTGGGCGTCGGGGCGGGCGTCTACCTCGAGGAGTACGCGGCGAAGAACTGGGTCACGGACATCATCGAGATCAACATCACGAATCTCGCCGGCGTTCCCTCGATCGTGTACGGGCTGCTGGCGCTCGGCCTGTTCGTGTACCAGTTCGGCTTCGGCCAGAGCATTCTCTCCGCCGGGCTGACGCTTGCGCTGCTGATCCTGCCGGTCGTGATCGTCGCCACCCGCGAGGCGATCCGCGGCATCCCGCGGTCGATCCGGGAGGGCTCCTACGCGCTCGGCGCGACGCAGTGGCAGACGGTGAAGGACCACATCCTTCCGTACTCGTCGGCGGGCATCCTCACCGGCGTGATCATCGGCATGGCGCGCGCGATCGGCGAGACGGCGCCGATCATCACCATCGGCGCCCTGACCTTTATCGCGTTTCTGCCCGCCAGCCCGATATCCGGCGAGTTCCCGTTCCTGAATTTCGAGTGGCTGACGTCGCCGTTCACCGTCATGCCGATCCAGATGTTCAACTGGACGTCGCGCCCTGAGGCGGCGTTCCACCAGAACGCGGCGGCCGCCGGTTTCGTGCTCGTGATCATGACGCTTGTTGATGAACGGCCTGGCGATCTGGCTGCGTTACCGGCTGCGCAAGAACATCAAATGGTGAGCCGGTGCCGAATGCGAGGGGAGCGGAGACGATGACTGCGGCGGATGCGGGCCTGGCGGTGAAGGCCGAGGTGAAGGACCTCAGCTTCTTTTACGGCGACTTCCAGGCCCTCAAGGGTTTGAACATGCCGGTGCACGAGAAGAAGGTCACCGCGCTGATCGGTCCGTCGGGCTGCGGCAAGTCGACCTTCCTGCGCTGCTTCAACCGCATGCACGACCTCTATCCGGGCAACCGTTACGTGGGCGACATCCGCCTCCACCCCGACAACACCAACCTGCTCGCCAAGGAGGTCGATCCGATCGAGGTCCGGATGCGCATCAGCATGGTCTTCCAGAAGCCGAACCCGTTCCCGAAGTCGATCTACGAGAACGTCGCGTACGGGCTGCGCGTCCGGGGCGAGCGCAACCGGCGGATGATCGACGACAAGGTCGAGCAGGCCCTGCGCGGCGCGGCGCTCTGGGAGGAGGTCAAGGACCGCCTCGACGAGCTCGCGTTCAACCTCTCCGGCGGCCAGCAGCAGCGCCTGTGCATCGCGCGCGCGCTCGCCACCGATCCGGAGATCCTGCTGTTCGACGAGCCGACCTCGGCGCTCGACCCGATCGCCACCGGGAGCATCGAGGAGCTGATCTCCGACCTCAAACACCGCGTGACGATCCTGATCGTCACCCACAACATGCAGCAGGCGGCGCGGGTGTCGGACTACACGGCCTACATGTATCTCGGCGAGATCATCGAGTACGACGTCACCGATACGATCTTCATCAAGCCGAAGAAGAAGGAGACCGAGGATTACATAACCGGCCGGTTCGGCTGACGGCGCGCGCCGCGGCCCCAGGCCCCTGCAACGCCCGCCCCGCGCGGGCGTTGCCTCGTAAGGACGCCCCGGTTTGACGCCCCCGGGCGGCCTCCGTAGACTACGCGCCTTTCGCTCCTACCCCTCCGCGTCAGCCGTGTCTCGCGCCGACTCCGGCGATTCCCGCCGCCTCCTCGACCTCTATCGCGTGATGGCGCGGATTCGCGCGTTCGAGAACGCGGCCGAGGAGGCGAGCAAGGGCGGCGTCGCCGCGTTCGGCGCCTCGCTCAGTGCCGCCAACGTGCGCGGGCCGCTGCACCTCTCCACCGGTCAGGAGGCCGTTCCGGTCGGCGTCTGCGCGAATCTCGCGCGCGCCGACCTGCTGACCTCGACCCATCGCGGCCACGGCCACACGATCGCCAAGGGCGCCGACACGATCGCGATGATGGGCGAGCTGTTCGGGCGCGCATCGGGTTGCAACGCGCGGCAAGGGCGGCTCGATGCACATCGCCGACTTCTCCGTCGGCATGCTGGGCGCGAACGGCGTCGTGGCGGCGGGCATCCCGATCGCGGTCGGCGCCGCGCAGGCGATCAAGCTGCGCGGCGGCGGCGAGATCGTGGCGTGCTTCTTCGGCGACGGCGCGGTCAACCGCGGGCCGTTCCTCGAGGGGCTCAACTGGGCGGCGATCTACCGCTTGCCGGTGCTGTTCGTGTGCGAGGACAACCGGCTACTCGGCGACCACGCCGACCGGCGACGATGACCGGCGGCGACGGCGCGGCCGCGCGCGCCACGGCAATCGGCGTGGCCGCGCGCGCACGTGGACGGCAACGACGTGGAAGCGGTCGACGCCGCAGCGCGCGCGCTGGCCGGCGAGATCCGGGCCGGCGGCGGCGCCGCGCTTCCTGCACGCGATCACCTATCGCGTGAAGGGGCACGTCTCGGTCGATGCCGCCGCCTATCGCGATCCGGGCGAGGTCGACGCGCGCGCTGGAGCAGGATCCGATTGCGTACTGCCGCGGAGCGGCTCGCCGCGCGCGGGGTCGGTGCGAGCGCGCTCGCGCAGATCCGCGCCGATGCCGACGCGGAGATCGCGCGCGCGGTGGCCGCGGCCGCACGCGGCCGCCTGGCCCGGGGTGGCCGAGGCCTATCGCGACGTCCAGGACTCGGCGCGGGGCGGTGGTACTGATGCCCCAGCTCGCCTACGCCCAGGCCGCCTGCACCGCGCTCGCCGAGGCGATGCGCGCCGACAACCGAGTCGTCGTGCTCGGCGAGGACGTCGGACGCGGCGGCGTGTTCGGCGCAGTACCAGGGGCTGCAGCAGGAGTTCGGGCGCGACGCGCGTGATCGACACGCCGATCTCGGAGGCCACGATCATGGGCGCGGCGGTCGGCGATGGCGCTGATCGGCCTGCAAGCCGGTGGTCGAGATGCGCGTCATCGACTTCGCGCTCTGCGCCATGGACGAGCTGGTCAACCAGGCGGCGAAGGCGCGCTACATGTTCGGCGGCCAGGGCCGCGTGCCGCTGGTGGCGCGCGATGCCGATCGGCATCTGGGCGCGCTTCGGCCGCGCAGCACTCGCAGTCGCTCGAGGCCTGGTTCGCGCACATGCCCGGGCTGGTGGTCGTCGCGCCGGCGACGCCGGCCGACAACTACGCGCTGCTCGCAGGCGGCGCATCGCGCTGCGGCGATCCCGTCGTCTACATGGAGCACAAGGAGCTCTGGGGGCTGGAGGGCGAGGTGCCGCAGGGCCATCGGGTGGCGCTCGGCGCCGCCGCGGTCGCGCCGCGAGGGGCGCGACGTGACGCTGGTCACCTGGTCGCGCACGGTGCACACGGCGCTCGAGGCCGCGGCGGCCGCCGACCAGCGGGGCCTGTCGGTCGAAGTGATCGACCTGCGCACGCATCTGGCCCTGGGACCGCGAGACCGTGCTCGCGTCGGCGGCCAAGACGCGGCGCCTGCTGGTCGCCCACGAGGCGGTCGCAGGCGGCGGGTTCGGCGCCGAGATCGCCGCGACGGTGGCCGAGGCGCTGCAGCATCCCGGTGCGGCGCCTCGGCGCGCCGCGCGTTCCGGTCGGCTATTCGCGCCCGCTCGAGGACGAGGCGCGCATCACGCCCGACAAGATCCTCGCCCAGGTCGTCGCGCTCTGCGAAGCGGGCGGCCGGGAGCGATCCGCTGCGCCGCGCTGAGCGCCGCGCAACTCTATTCACGTTCCATTTGAAGGAGATCGACATGCGCAAGACCTTCCTCGCGATCGCGGCTGCCGCCGCGGCGTGCGTCGCGTGGTCGCTGCCCGCGGCCGCGCAGACGAAATATCCAGCCCGAGTACCGGCTCTCCACGGTCGTCGGCACCGCCTTCCCGTGGGGCAAGGGCGGCGAGCTCTGGGCGAACCTCGTGCGCGAGCGGACCAACGGCCGCATCAACATCAAGATGTATCCGGGCGCGTCGCTGGTCGCCGGCGACCAGACGCGCGAGTTCACCGCGATCCGCCAGGGCGTGATCGACCTCGCGATCGGCTCGACCATCAACTGGTCGCCGCAGGTCAAGGAGCTGAACCTGTTCTCGCTGCCGTTCCTGATGCCGGACTACACGGCGATCGACGCGCTGACGCAGGGCGAGGTCGGCAAGGACCTGTTCGGGATCCTCGAGAAGCAGGACGTGGTGCCGCTGGCCTGGGGCGAGAACGGCTTCCGCGAGGTCACCAACTCCAAGCGCCCGATCCGCACGCCCGACGACCTGAAGGGCCTGAAGTTCCGCGTCGTCGGCTCGCCGCTGTTCAACGACACCTTCACCGCGCTCGGCGCCAACCCGACGCAGATGAGCTGGGCCGACGCGCAGCCGGCGCTCGCCTCCGGCGCGGTCGACGGCCAGGAGAACCCGCTCACGATCTTCACCGCCGCCAAGCTGCACACGGTCGGGCAGAAGAACGTGACGCTGTGGGGCTACGTCGCCGACCCGCTGATCTTCGTCGTCAACAAGGAAGTGTGGGAGACTGGACGCCCGAGGACCGCAAGATCGTGGGCGACGCCGCCGTCGAGGCCGGCCGCGAGATCATCGAGCTGGCGCGCGCCGGGCTGGTCGCGCCCGACGAGAGCACGATCAAGACCGTCGAGGGCTCGGCGTGAACGTGGTGAAGCTCTCGCCGCAGGAGCGTGGCGCGTTCGTCAAGGCGACGCGCAAGGTGTACGACAAGTGGGCGAAGAGCATCGGCCCGGATCTCGTGAAGAAGGCCGAGACCTCGGTCGCGGCCCGGGCGAAGCGCTAGGCGAGCGCGCACGGGCGGGTTGCCGCTCGCCCGCCGCGCTCCGCGATGATGGAACCCCCTGGCGCCGCCAGCGGGCCGGCGTCCCGCCCGGACGGCCGGGCACGTATCCCCGTCGCCATCGAGGAGGCGATCGCCGCCGCCGCAATGGCGGCGATCGTGCCTGATCACGTTCGCGAACGTCGTGGTGCGCTACTTCACCGACGAGTCGTTCGCCTTCACCGAGGAGTTCTCGGTCTTCCTGATGGTCGTGCTCGCGTTCGTCGGGCGCCGCCGCCGCGTTCGTGCGGAACAGCCACATCCGCGTGACCTTCTTCGTCGACGAAGCTGCGCGCCGCGGCGGGCGCTCGCGGTCGAGCTCGCCGTGGTCGCGGTCGCGATCGCGCTGTTCGCGGCGATCGGCGGCTACGGCGTGCGGCTGGTCCTGGACGACCTGCGCTTCGAGACCACTTCGCCGGGCATCGGCGTGCCCGCAGTGGCTCTACACGATCTGGCTCCCGCTGCTCGCCGCGGTCATCGTGATGCGGCTCGCCGGCCGGGTTGCGCGCCTGCTCAAAGGCAAGGCCTGAGCATGGCCGGCGAGGGCGCGCTGCTGCTCGCCGCGGGGTTCGTGCTCCTGCTCCTGGCGGGTGCGCCGCTCGCCGTGGTGCTGGGCGCGACCGGCGCGTTCGTGATCCTGGTCGAGAACCTGGGCATCATGTCGGTGCCGACCAACGTCTACGCCGGGATCGCGAAATACCCGCTGCTCGCCCTGCCGGTGTTCATCCTCGCCGGGATGATGTTCGAGCGGGCCGGCGTCGCGCTGCGCATCGTGCGCTTCATGAGCGCCCTGGTCGGCAGCCGCCGCGGCGCGCAGGGGGTCGTCGCGATCCTCGTGTGCATGCTGCTGGGCGGCATTTCCGGCTCCGGCCCGGCGGACGCCGCCGCCGTCGCGATGGTGATGATCCCGGCCATGGCGCAAGCAGGGCTATCCGCGCGAGTTCTCGGCGAGCCTGATCGCGGCGGCGGGCTCGACCGCGATCCTCATTCCGCCCTCGATCGCGTTCATCGTCTACAGCGTGCTGGTGCCGCAGGCGAGCGTGCCCGCGCTGTTCGCGGCCGGGGTCATCCCCGGCATGCTCGCCGGGCTTTCGCTGCGTGCTGCCGGTGCTCTACTTCGCGCTGAAGCACGGCTGGGGCGCGGAGGATGCGGGCGACCGCATCGGCGTGTGGCAGGGCTTCAAGGAGGCCGTCTGGGGCCTCGCGGCCCCGGTGATCATCCTCGGCGGCCTGCGCTCCGGCTTCTTCACGCCGACCGAGGCGGCGGTGGTGGCGGCCATCTACGGCTTCTTCGTCGGGATCGTGATCTATCGCACCCTCGACCTGCGGACGATCTACCGCGTCCTGGTCGAGTCGGCCGAGATCTCCGCGATCGTGATGATCATCATCGCGCTCGCGGCCGTCTTTGCGCATGCGGGCAACACGGTCGGCGCGTTCGACGCGTTCGCGCAGGGCCTGCTGGGCGTCACCGGCCGCGAGGGGCTGATGCTGATCCTGGTGATGGTGCTGGTCCTGGTCGCCGGCATGTTCCTGGACGGCGTGTCGATCTTTCTCGTGTTCCTGCCGATCCTCATCCCGATCATGAACCAGTTCCACTGGGACCCCGTCTGGTTCGGCGTGCTGCTCACGATGAACATCGCGATCGGGCAGTTCACCCCGCCCCTGGCGGTCAACCTCATGGTGACCTCCAAGATCGCGGGCGTCTCGATGGAGGCGACGGTCCGCTGGGTGATCTGGATGGTGGCGGCGATGCTCGTGGCGCTCGCGCTCGTCGCGCTGTTCCCGCCGCTTGCGCTGTGGCTGCCCGGCGTGATGGGATTCCAGTGATCGCGCTGCTCCAGCGGGTCGCCGAGGCCCGCGTGGTGGTGGCGGGCCGCGTCGTGGGCGAGATCGGGGCCGGCGCTCTCGCGCTGGTGTGCGCCGAGCGCGGCGACGACGAGTCGAGCGCGCGCCGCCTGGTGGAGCGCATCCTGAGCTTCCGGATGTTCGGTGACGCGGCCGGAAGGATGAATCTCAGCGTGCGCGACCTCGGCGGCGGCCTGCTCGTCGTTCCCCAGTTCACGCTCGCCGCCGACACGCGGAGCGGCAATCGCCCGAGCTTCACGCCTGCGGCCGACCCGGAGCGCGGACGCTCGCTCTACCAGCGCGCGGTCGAGCACGCCCGCGCGCTGCATCCGCAGGTGGCGACCGGCGAGTTCGGCGCGCACATGCAAGTCGCGCTCGTGAACGACGGGCCGGTCACGTTCTGGCTGCGCGTCGATCCGCCCGGGGCGCCTGCTTGACGCAGGCGGCCGGCGAGCTCCGGATGGGCGTCGGCGGACGCCTCGCCGGCGCCTTGTTACGGCTCATCGGCTGGCGCGCGGTGTTCGTGCCGCCCCCGGGTCCGCAGTCCGTGATCATCGTGTATCCGCACACGTCCAACTGGGACTTCGTCGTCGGGCTGCTGGGGCGCGCAGCGATCCAGCTCCGCTGCCACTTCGCGGGCAAGGACACGCTGTTCCGCGGGCCGTTCGGCGCGTGGTTGCGGCGGATCGGCGGGATCCCGGTGAATCGCCGCGAGCCCACCGGCTTCGTCGGCCAGCTTGCGCGGGAGTTCGAGCGGCGCGCGGAGTTCCACATCGTGTTCACGCCCGAGGGCACGCGCGCGAGGACCGAGCACTGGAAGACCGGGTTCTACCGGCTCGCGCTCGCCGCGCGGGTGCCGCTCGGCCTCGCGTTCATCGACTACGGCCGCCGCGAAGTCGGGGTGGGCGGGTGGCTCGACCTCAGCGGCGACCAGGCAGGCCGACCTCGATCGCATCCGCGCCTTCTATGCGGGCAAGCAGGGGCGGCGGCAAGCGCTTGCCGGACCCATCCGGTTCCCGCCCAAGGAGCGGACGCGATGACCGCAATCGTCGTCGCCGAGAGCGTGACGCAACTCGGTCCCGAAGCGCGCGGCGCGGTGCTGGTCGCCGGCTCGCACGCGGGGGTGATCGCCGCCCGCTATGCGGCGCGCGCCGGGGCGCGGGCCGTCCTCTTCAACGACGCGGGCGTGGGCAAGGACGGCGCGGGGATCGCCGGGCTCGCGTATCTCGAGGCGCTCGGCATGGCGGCGGCGGCGGTCGCGCACCATTCCGCGCGCATCGGCGACGGTGCCGACACGCTTGCTCGCGGCATCGTGTCGCACGCCAATGCCCTTGCCGCACGGTGCGGCGTCGCGCCCGGGATGTCCGGTCGCGACGCCGCCGAGCGGCTGCGCGCCGCACCGGCGCTTCACACGGCGCCGCCGTCCTGCGGCGAAGGGCGGTTCCGAGTGCATGCGGCCGCGGGCGCGCGGGAGGTGTGGGCGCTCGATTCGGTCGGCCAGATCGAGCCGGCGGATGCGGGCCGCGTGCTCGTCATCGGCTCGCACGCGGCGCTGCACGGCGGACGTCCGGAATCCGCGCTCACGGTCGATGCGCATGCCGCGGTGTTCCACGACGCGGGCAACGGCGCCGCCGGCGTGACCCGCCTGCCGGCGCTCGCGGCGCGCGGCATTCCCGCCGTCGCGGTCGACGGCGCGACCGCGCGCATCGGCGACGGACGCTCGCTTTGGGAGAGCGGCATCGTGGCGCATCGTCAACGACCCGGCCGCGCGCGGCGGCGCGACGCGCGGCATGACGGCGCGCGAGTTCGCGCTTCAAGCGGCGCAATCGTGATCCGAATCAAGGCGCTTGCGGGGCCGCGCGGGCCGCGCTAAGCCGCGGTTTTCATTGACCGGATCCGCGCCGGGCCGGTACAATCCGACGGTTTTGGACGGACTCGATTTGCGCACCCGGCTCGTCGCAGGAAACTGGAAGATGCACGGGAGCCGCGCGACCAACGCGCGACTCCTCGAGGCAGTTCAGGCGGGCGCACGGCAGGCCCCCGGGGTGACGATCGTGGTGTGCGTGCCGTTCCCGTACCTGCAGCAAGCCGCCGCGGCGCTCGAGGGCAGCGCGATCGCCTGGGGCGGGCAGACCCTGAGCGAGCACGACGCGGGCGCGTACACCGGCGAGGTTTCGGGCGGCATGCTGCGCGAATTCGGTTGCCGCTACGCGATCGTCGGGCACTCCGAGCGCCGCGCCCTCTACGGCGAGGACGACGCCCGGGTCGCGGCGAAGTTCGTCGCGGCGCGGCGCGCCGGGCTGGTGCCGATCGTGTGCGTCGGCGAGACGCTGGAAGAGCGCGAGCGCGGTGCGACCGATCAGGTGGTCGGCCGCCAGCTCGATGCGGTGATCGCAGCGGGCGGTGCGTCCGGTCTGGCGGGCGCGGTGGTCGCGTACGAGCCCGTCTGGGCGATCGGGACCGGGCGGACGGCGAGCCCGGCGCAGGCGCAGGAAGTGCACGCGTTCATCCGGCAGCGCATCGGCGCGGCGGACCGGGCGACGGCGGCGGCGCTCCCGATTCTGTACGGCGGGAGCGTGAAGCCGGGAAACGCGGCAGAGCTGTTCGCTCAGGCCGACGTCGATGGCGGGTTGATCGGCGGCGCGTCGCTGGTCGCGGCAGACTTCGTCGCCATCTGCGCGGCGGCGGCAAGGAAAGGCTAGGAAAAGACCGACATGGATATCTGGCTCACATTGGCGCTGATCGTGCACGTCGCGGCGGCGCTGGCGATCATCGGACTCGTGCTGCTTCAGCACGGCAAGGGCGCCGACGTCGGCGCGGCATTCGGCTCGGGCGCCTCGGGCAGCCTCTTCGGCGCGACCGGCTCGGCCAACTTCCTGTCGCGCACGACGGCCGTCCTCGCAGTCGTGTTCTTCTTCTCGAGCCTCGGGCTCGCATACCTGGCGAACCTGAAGCCGAAGGCCGGCGGCAGCGTCATGGACCAGGTGCAGACCGCGCCGGCGGCGCCGGGCGCGCCGGCGGGCGACGTGCCCAAGCCGGCGGGAACGGACGCGCCCGGTTCGAGGGCGAGCGAAGTTCCGAAGTAGAATACGCGCCGCTCGCGCGGGCGGCAGCCGGAGCGAGCGACGCCGACGTGGTGAAATTGGTAGACACGCCAGTCTTGAGGGGGTGGTGGCGCAAGGCTGTGGGAGTTCGAGTCTCCCCGTCGGCACCACAGTGACATGAGCGGGAGCCGAGGCCGGGTACGGCAGCGCCGTTTCGGGCCCGCTGGCTTGGGTTCGCTGGCCTCGGGTTCGCTGGTTCGGGCTCGCTGGTTTTGGCTCGCTGGTTTTGGCTCATTGGATAGGAAGGCAAGCGGCTCGCCGGCCCGAAGCCGGAGCGCCGAACGGATACGCGACATCAGACCGTGCTGGCCGATTACTTCCCGATCCTGCTCTTCATCATCGTCGCGTTCGCCTTCGGCGGCGTCCTGATCGGCGTGGGGTGGGTGCTCGGGCCGAACCGCCCGGACAGCGAGAAGCTGTCCCCCTACGAGTGCGGCTTCGAGGCGTTCGAGGATGCGCGCATGAAGTTCGACGTGCGCTACTACCTCGTCGCGATCCTGTTCATCCTGTTCGACCTCGAGATCGCGTTCCTCTTCCCGTGGGCGGTGACGCTGAACGAGATCGGCGCTGTTCGGCTTCTGGTCGATGATGATCTTCCTCGCGATCCTCGTCGTCGGCTTCATCTACGAGTGGAAGAAGGGGGCGCTGGAATGGGAATAGAAGGCGTTGGGCGTACTGCAGGAAGGCTTCGTCACCACCACGCTCGACAAGCTCATCAACTGGACGCGCACCGGCTCGATGTGGCCGATGACCTTCGGCCTCGCGTGCTGCGCGGTCGAGATGATGCACGCCGGCGCGTCGCGCTACGACCTCGACCGCTTCGGCATCGTGTTCCGGCCGAGCCCGCGCCAGTCCGACGTGATGATCGTCGCCGGCACGCTGTGCAACAAGATGGCGCCGGCGCTGCGCAAGGTCTACGACCAGATGGCCGAGCCGCGCTGGGTGATCTCGATGGGCTCGTGCGCGAACGGCGGCGGCTACTACCACTACTCGTACTCGGTGGTGCGCGGCTGCGACCGCATCGTGCCGGTCGACGTCTACGTGCCGGGCTGCCCGCCGACCGCGGAGGCGCTGCTGTACGGCATCGTGCAGCTGCAGAACAAGATCAGGCGCACCAACACGATCGCCCGCTGACGCCGACGCCGCGGATGACGACGAAGCTCGAACGGCTCAACGCGGCGCTCGCGGCGGCGCTCGGCGCGCGCATCGCCGGCACGCACGACGGCGCTCGGCGAGGTCACGGTCGGTCGTGGCTGCGGACGACTACCTCGCCGTCGCGCAGATCGCTGCGCGACGACCCGCACCTGCGCTTCGAGCAGCTGATCGACCTGTGCGGCGTCGACTACTCCGACCTACGGCGACGGCGCCTGGCCGACGGGCCGCGCTTCGCCGCGGTCTCGCATCTGCTCTCGCTGACGCACAACTGGCGCCTGCGCGCTGCGCGCGTTCGCGCCCGACGACGACTTCCCGGTGCTCGCGTCGGTGCACCGACATCTGGCCGTCCGCCAACTGGTACGAGCGCGAGGCCTTCGACCTCTTCGGCATCGTGTTCACCGGCCACCCCGACCTGCGCCGCATCCTCACCGACTACGGTTTCGTCGGCCATCCGTTCCGCAAGGATTTCCCGGTCTCGGGCCACGTCGAGATGCGCTACGACCCGGAACAGCAGCGCGTGATCTACCAGCCGGTGACGATCGAGCCGCGCGAGATCATGCCGCGCATCATCCGCGAGGAACACTACGGCGATCTCGGGCCGGACGCGCACGGCGCGAAGCACTGACCGATGGCTGAGATCCGCAACTACACGATGAACTTCGGGCCGCAGCATCCGGCGGCCCACGGCGTGCTGCGCCTCGTGCTCGAGCTCGACGGCGAGGTGATCAAGCGCGCCGATCCGCACATCGGGCTGCTGCACCGCGCGACCGAGAAGCTCGCCGAGCACCAAGCACCTACCTCCAGGCGCTGCCGTACATGGACCGGCTCGACTACGTGTCGATGATGTGCAACGAGCACGCCTACTGCATGGCGATCGAGAAGCTGCTCGGCATCGAGGTGCCGGTGCGCGCGCAGTACATCCGCGTGATGTTCGACGAGATCACGCGCATCCTGAATCACCTGCTGTGGCTCGGCGCGCACGCGCTCGACATCGGCGCGATGACGGTGTTCCTGTACTGCTTCCGCGAGCGCGAGGACCTGATGGACTGCTACGAGGCGGTCTCCGGCGCGCGCATGCACGCGGCCTACTACCGTCCGGGCGGCGTCTATCGCGACCTGCCGGAGCGCATGCCGCAGTACCAGCGACCTCGCTTCCGCAGCGCGCGAGGAGACGCGCGCAGCTGAACGCGAACCGGCAGGGCTCGCTGCTCGATTTCATCGAGGACTTCACCGCGCGCTTCCCGGCGTGCGTCGACGAGTACGAGACGCTGCTCACCGACAACCGCATCTGGAAGCAGCGCACGGTCGGCATCGGCGTGGTCACGCCCGAGCGCGCGATGGCGCTCGGCTTCACCGGCCCGATGCTGCGCGGCTCGGGCATCGAGTGGGACCTGCGCAAGAAGCAGCCCTACGAGGTCTACGACCGGATGGAGTTCGACATCCCGGTCGGCGTGAACGGCGACTGCTACGACCGCTACCTGGTGCGCATCGAGGAGATGCGCCAGTCGAACCGCATCGTCCGCCAGTGCGTCGACTGGCTGCGCGCAGAACCCGGGCCCGGTGATCACCGACAACCACAAGGTCGCGCCGCCGTCGCGCGTCGAGATGAAGATCGAACATGGAAGAGCTGATCCACCACTTCAAGCTCTTCACCGAGGGCATGCACGTGCCGCCGGGCGAGGCCTACGCGGCGGTCGAGCATCCCAAGGGCGAGTTCGGCATCTACTTCGTCTCCGACGGCGCCAACAAGCCGTACCGCCTGAAGATCCGCGCGCCGGGCTTCCCGCACCTCGCCGCGATGGACGAGACTGGCGCGGGGCCACATGATCGCCGACGCGGTGGCGATCATCGGCACCATGGACATCGTGTTCGGCGAGATCGACCGGTAGCGGGCTCGCGATGCTGTCCGCCGCAGCGCTGCAGAAGATCGACCGCGAGATCGCCAAGTACCCGCCCGACCAGAAGCAGTCGGCGGTGATGGCGGCGCTCGCCATCGCCCAGGACGAGAAGGGCCAGCTCGCCGCGGAGATCATGGACGTTCGTCGCCGAGTACCTCGGCATGCCGCCGATCGCGGTCGTACGAGGTGGCGACCTTCTACACGATGTACGACCTGCAGCCGGTCGGGCAAGTACAAGCTGTCGCGTCTGCACCAACCTGCCGTGCGCGCTGTCGCGGCGCGACCGAGGCGGCCGCGCACCTGAAGCGGACGCTCGGCATCGAGCTCGGACGAGACCACGCCCGACGGCCGGTTCACGCTGAAGGAAGGCGAGTGCTTCGGCGCCTGCGGCGACGCGCCGGTGATGCTGGTGAACAACAAGACGATGCTGAGCGGCATGACGCCCGGAAGCGCTCGACCGGTACGCTCGCAGGAGCTCGCGAAGTGAACACCGCCCGTCCGCCGTTCGCACCCGGACAGTGTACGGCCCCGACGCGCTCATCATGAAGGGCCTCGACCGGCGCTGAACTGGCGCCTCAAGGACTACGAGGCGCGCGGCGGCTACCAGGCGCTGCGGAAGATCCTCGCCGAGAAGATCCCGCCCGACGCGGTGATCGCCGAGGTGAAGAAGTCGGCGCTGCGCGGCCGCGGCGGCGCGGGCTTCCCGACCGGGCTCAAGTGGAGCTTCATGCCGCGCAGCGTTCACCGGCCAGAAGTACCTGGTGTGCAACTCCGACGAGGGCGAGCCGGGCACCTTCAAGGACCGCGACATCCTGCGCTACAACCCGCACATCGTGATCGAGGGCATGGCGATCGCGCGGCTACGCGATCGGCGCGACGCGTCGGCTACAACTACATCCACGGCGAGATCTGGGAGGTCTACGAGCGCTTCGAGGAGGCGCTCGAGGAAGCGCGCGCCGCCGGCTACCTCGGCACGAACATCCTCGGCTCCGGCTTCGACTTCGAGCTGCACGCCCACCACGGCTACGGCGCCTACATCTGCGGCGAGGAGACGGCGCTGCTCGAGTCGCTCGAGGGCAAGAAGGGCCAGCCGCGCTTCAAGCCGCCGTTCCCGGCGAGCTACGGCCTGTACGGCAAGCCGACCACGATCAACAACACCGAGACCTTCGCCGCGGTGCCGTGGATCATCCTGCAACGGCGGCGAAGCGTTCCTCGAGCTCGGGCCGGCCGAACAACGGCGGCACCAAGATCTTCTCGGTGTCCGGCGACGTGGAGCGGCCGGGCAACTACGAGGTGCGGCTCGGCACGCCGTTCGCGAAGCTGCTCGAGATGGCGGGCGGCATGCGCGGCGGGCGCAAGCTGAAGGCGTGCATCCCCGGCGGCTCGTCGATGCCGGTGCTGCCCGGCGACATCATGATGCAGACCGACATGGACTACGACTCGATCGCCAAGGCCGGGTCGATGCTCGGCTCGGGCGCGGTGATCGTCATGGACGAGACGCGCTGCATGGTGCGCTGCCTGGAGCGGCTGTCCTACTTCTACTACGAGGAGTCCTGCGGCCAGTGCACGCCGTGCCGCGAGGGCACCGGCTGGCTCTACCGCATGGTCCATCGCATCGAGCACGGGCAGCGGCCGGCCCGAGGACCTCGACCTGCTCACCCGCGTTGCCGACAACATCGCCGGGCCGCACCATCTGCGCGCTCGGCGATGCCGCGGCGCTGCCGGTGAAGAGCTTCATCAAGCATTTCCGCGACGAGTTCGAGTACCACATCGAGCACAAGCGCTGCCTGGTCGACGAGCCCGCGAACGCGGCCGCTGCGAGAACAGGTGGCATGAGCGCCACCGCTCAAGCTCGAGATCGACGGCAAGCCGATCGAGGTGCCCGACGGCACCACGGTCATGGACGCCGCGAACCAGCTCGGCATCTACGTCCCGCACTTCTGCTACCACAAGAAGCTGTCGATCGCGGCCAACTGCCGCATGTGCCTGGTGCAGGTCGAGAAGGCGCCCAAGCCGCTGCCGGCCTGCGCGACGCCGGTGACCGACGGCATGAAGGTCTGGACGCATTCGGACGCGGCGAAGCAGGCGCAGAAGGGCGTGATGGAGTTCCTGCTCATCAACCATCCGCTCGACTGCCCGATCTGCGACCAGGGCGGCGAGTGCCAGCTGCAGGACCTCGCGGTCGGCTACGGCGGATCGAGCTCGCGCTACGGCGAGCCGAAGCGCGTGGTGCGCGACGAAGGACATCGGCCCGCTGATCTCCGCCGAGGAGATGACCCGCTGCATCCACTGCACGCGCTGCGTGCGCTTCGGCCAGGAGATCGCCGGCGTCGATGGAGCTCGGCATGATCGGCCGCGGCGAGCACTCCGAGATCATGTCCTTCGTCGGCAGCACGGTGGATTCCGAGCTGTCCGGCAACATGATCGACCTCTGTCCGGTCGGCGCGCTCACCTCGAAGCCGTTCCGCTACACCGCGCGCACCTGGGAGCTCGCGCCGGCGCCGCTCGGTCAGCCCGCACGACGGCCTGGGCTCGAACCTGATCGTGCAGGTCAAGGACAACCGGGTCATGCGCGTGCTGCCGCTCGAGAACGAGGCGGTCAACGAGTGCTGGCTCTCCGACAAGGACCGGTTCTCCTACGAGGGGCTCAACACCGCCGAGCGGCTCACGCGCGCCGATGATCCGCGCGAGGGCGTCGGCACCTGGCGCGAGGTCGACTGGCAGCAGGCCCTGGCGTTCGTCGCCGAGGGGCTGAAGCGCGTCGCGACGGCACGGCGCCGGCGCTCGGGGCGCTCGCCACGCCGCACGCGACGCTCGAGGAGCTGTTCCTGCTGCAGAAGCTCGTGCGCGGGCTGGGCAGCGAGCAACGTCGACTTCCGCCTGCGCCAGGCGGACTTCGCCGCGGACGGCAAGCGCAAGGGCGCGCCGTGGCTGGGCATGAAGATCGCCGACATCGGCGGCGCTCGACCGCGTGCTCGTCGTCGGCTCGTTCCTGCGCAAGGACCATCCGCTGATCGCGCAGCCGCATTCGCCAGGCGGCGCAGCGCGGGCAGCAGGTGAACGTGCTGCACGTCGCGGACGACGACCTTGCTGATCAAGGTCGCAAACAAGTCGGTCGTGCGTCCGGGCGAGCTGCCGGCGGCGCTCGGACAGGTGGTCAAGGCGCTGGCCGAAGAGAAGGGCGCGGCGGTTCCCGCCGCGGTCGCGGGCCTCGCGGTCGGCGCTGCGGCGCGCGCGATCGGCGAAAGCCTCGCTTCGGGCACGAACGTCGGCATCTTCCTCGGCAACATCGCGCAGCAGCACCCGCGGGCGAGCCAGCTGCACGCGCTGGCGCAGGACGCCGCGCGGCTCGCCGGCGCGCGCTTCGGCTTCCTCGGCGAGGCCGCCAACAGCGTCGGCGGCTATCTCGCGAACTGCGTGCCCGGCGCGAACGGCCTGAACGCCGCGGCGATGCTCGCCCAGCCGCGCAGCGCCTACCTGCTGCTGAACGTCGAGCCGGAGCTCGACGCGCACCATCCGCGGCAGGCGCTCGCCGCGCTGCACGCGGCGGGTTTCGTCGTGGCGCTGGCCGCCGTACCGGGGCGGCGCAGCGGACTACGCCGACGTCCTGCTGCCGATCGCGCCCTTCACCGAGACCGCCGGCACCTTCGTCAACACCGAGGGCCGCGTGCAGAGCTTCAACGGCGTGGTGAAGCCGCTCGGCGAGGCGCGCCCGGCGTGGAAGGTGCTGCGCGTGCTCGGCAACCTGCTCGGGCTGCGCGGATTCGAGCACGACACGCAGCGAGCAGGTGCGCGACGAAGCCTGTCCCGGCGGCGATGCGTCGGCGCGGCTGTCGCAACGCGCGTGGACGGCATCGCCGATCAATCCGGCGGTCGCAGCTGCGGCGATCGAGCGCATCGCCGACGTGCCGATCTACTTCGCCGATCCGCTCGTGCGCCGCGCGCAGCTCGCTGCAGCAGACCGCGCGACGCGTCGGCTCCGCGCGCCTTCGCGAACGGCGCGCTGCTCGCCAAGCTCGGCGTGACCGCCGGCTCGACGCGTGCGCGTGCGCCAGGACGGGGGCGAGGCGCTGGTCACGATCGAGCGCGACGACCGTCTTGCCGACGGCGTGCTGCGGCTCGCGGCGGCGCATCCGACGACCGCGGGGCTCGGCGGCATGTTCGACGCCATCGCTGCGGTGGAGGAAGCGGCGCGATGATCGCCGAGGTCTTCGACACGTTCGCCGGCTACTCCGCGTCGGTCTTCGGGCCGGCCTGGGGGCCGCCGATCTGGATCTTCCTCAAGACGCTGGCGCTGATCCTCCTGATCGCCCTGCCGCTGTTCGGCTGCGTCGCCTACCTGACGCTCGCCGAGCGCAAGGTGATCGGCTACATGCAGGTGCGCATCGGCCCGAACCGCGTCGGGCCGGCGGGCCTGCTGCAGCCGATCGCCGACGCGGTGAAGCTGCTGTTCAAGGAAATCATCATCCCGTCGGGGGCGAACAAGTTCCTGTTCATCCTCGCGCCGGTGCTCACGCTGATGCCGGCGCTCGCGGCCTGGGCGGTGATCCCGTTCGGCCCGGAGGTGGTGCTCGCCGACATCAACGCCGGCCTGCTGTACGTGATGGCGATCACCTCGATGGGCGTGTACGGCGTGATCATCGCCGGCTGGGCGTCGAACTCGAAGTACGCGTTCCTCGGCGCGATGCGCTCCGCGGCGCAGATCGTCTCGTACGAGATCGCGATGGGCTTCGCGCTGGTGTGCGTGCTGATGGTGTCGCAGAGCCTCAACCTCTCCGACATCGTGAATGCCCAGAACAGGGGCTACTTCGCCGGCGCGGGGCTGAACTTCCTGTCGTGGAACTGGCTGCCGCTCTTCCCGATGTTCCTCGTCTACTTCATCTCGGCGGTCGCCGAGACCAACCGCGCGCCGTTCGACGTCGCCGAGGGCGAGTCGGAGATCGTCGCCGGCTTCCACGTCGAGTACTCGGGCATGACGTTCGCGCTGTTCTTCCTCGGCGAGTACGCGAACATGATCCTGGTGTCGACGCTCGCCACGATCATGTTCCTCGGCGGCTGGCTGCCGCCGATCGACTCGGCGGTCCTGAACGCCGTGCCCGGGTTCGTGTGGCTCGTGCTCAAGGTCGGGCTGCTGCTGTTCTGCTTCCTGTGGTTCCGCGCGACCTTCCCGCGCTACCGCTACGACCAGATCATGCGGCTCGGCTGGAAGGTGTTCATCCCGCTCACGATCGTGTGGCTGGTGCTGATCGCGGCGTGGATGCAGACGCCCTGGAACCCGTGGGCGTAGGAGCGGGCATGATCGAGCGCATCCGCGACTTCTTCAAGACCTTCCTGCTCCTCGAGCTGGTGAAGGGGCTGGCGGTCACCGGGCGGCACCTGTTCGCGCGCAAGATCACCATCCAGTTCCCGGAGGAGAAGACGCCCGCGAGCCCGCGCTTCCGCGGCCTGCACGCGCTGCGCCGCTACCCGAACGGCGAGGAGCGCTGCATCGCCTGCAAGCTGTGCGAGGCGGTGTGCCCGGCGCTCGCGATCACGATCGAGACCGCGGAGCGCGCGGACGGCACCCGCCGCACGACGCGCTACGACATCGACCTGACCAAGTGCATCTTCTGCGGCTTCTGCGAGGAGTCCTGCCCGGTCGACTCGATCGTCGAGACGCGCATCCTCGAGTACCACGGCGAGAAGCGCGGCGACCTGTACTACACCAAGGAAATGCTGCTCGCGGTGGGCGACCGGTACGAGCCCGAGATCGCGCGCTCGCGAGCGGCGGATGCGGCCTACCGATAGACCCGCATGAACCTCGAGCTCGTCATCTTCTACGTCTTCGCCGCGCTGCTGGTGTTCGCGGCGACTGCGCGTCATCACGGCGCGCAACCCGGTGCACGCGGCGCTGTTCCTGGTGCTCGCGTTCTTCACCGCCGCGGAGATCTGGCTGCTGCTGCGCGCCGAGTTTCTGGCGATCGCGCTGGTGCTCGTCTACGTCGGCGCGGTGATGGTGCTGTTCCTGTTCGTGGTCATGATGCTCGACATCAATCTCGATCGCCTGCGCGAGGGCTTCTGGCGCTATCTGCCGCTCGGCGCGACTGTCGGCGTGCTGATGGTGTTCGAGATGGCGCTGGTGCTCGGCGGCGAAGTACTACTGGAGCGGGGCGATGCCGATGCCGCCCGATCCCGGCCCGGGCTACAGCAACACCAAGGCGCTGGGCCGGCTGCTCTACACCGATTACGTCTATCCGTTCGAGCTCGCCGCCGTGATCCTGCTGGTGGCGATCGTCGCGGCGATCGCGCTGACCATGCGCCGCCGCAAGGACACCAAGTTTCAGGACCCGGCGCGCCAGGTGATGGTGAAGCGGCAGGACCGCGTCCGCCTGGTTTCGATGCCGGCCGAGAAGAAGGAATAGGGGGCGGGTTCCGGCTGGGCGGGTGCGCTTACCGGCCGCGCAGGGCGCGGCGGTGGACCCGGCCGACGGACTCCGCATCCTGCTGGAAAAAGGGGAGCTTCGCTTGCTTTCGCTGTCGCATTTCCTGCTGCTGGGCGCGATTCTCTTCGCGATCAGCGTGGTGGGGATCTTCCTCAACCGGAAGAACGTGATCATCCTGCTCATGGCGATCGAGCTGATGCTGCTCGCCGTGAACCTGAACTTCGTCGCCTTCTCGCACTATCTCGGCGACATCAGCGGGCAGGTGTTCGTGTTCTTCATCCTGACGGTCGCCGCCGCCGAGTCGGCGATCGGCCTGGCGATCCTGGTGGTGCTGTTCCGCAACCTGCGCACCATCAACGTCGATGACCTCGACCAGCTGAAGGGGTAGGGCGGCGCATGAAGTCCCTCTACCTCATCGTCCCGCTCGCGCCGCTCTTCGCGGCGCTGCTCGCCGGCCTGGGCGGCCGCCTGATCGGCCGCGCCGGCGCGCACTCGGTCACGATCGTCGGCGTGGCGATCTCGTTCGTCGCCTCCTGCATCGTGCTCGCCGACGTGCTGGACGGCAACATGTTCAACGGCACGGTCTACACCTGGCTCACCTCCGGCGGGACGCGCTTCGAGGTCGGGTTCCTCATCGACCGGCTCAGCGCCCTGATGATGGTGGTCGTGACGTTCGTGTCGCTGATGGTGCACGTCTACACCATCGGCTACATGGCCGACGACCCCGGCTACCAGCGGTTCTTCGCCTACATCTCGCTCTTCACCTTCTCGATGCTGATGCTGGTGATGGCGAACAACTTCCTGCAGCTCTTCTTCGGCTGGGAGGCGGTGGGGCTGGTCTCGTACCTGCTGATCGGCTTCTGGTACACGCGGCCGACGGCGATCTACGCCAACCTGAAGGCCTTCCTGGTGAACCGGGTCGGCGATTTCGGTTTCCTGCTCGGGATCGCGCTCATCCTCGCCTACTTCGGGACGCTGGACTACGCCAACGTCTTCGCGCAGGCGCCGAAGCTCTCGCTCGACACGATCGAGCTCGTGCCGGGCACGCCGTGGCTGCTGGTCACGGTGATCTGCATCTGCCTCTTCATCGGCGCGATGGGCAAGAGCGCGCAGTTCCCGCTGCACGTCTGGCTGCCCGACTCGATGGAGGGCCCGACCCCGATCTCGGCCCTGATCCACGCGGCGACGATGGTCACCGCCGGCATCTTCATGGTGGCGCGGATGTCGCCGCTGTTCGAGCTGTCGGAGACCGCGCTGTCGTTCGTGATCGTGATCGGCGGCATCACCGCCTTCTTCATGGCGCTGATCGCGGTCGTCGTGTACGACATCAAGCGCGTGGTGGCCTACTCGACGCTCTCGCAGCTCGGGTACATGACGGTGGCGCTGGGCGCCTCGGCCTATCCGGCGGCGATGTTCCACCTCTTCACCCACGCGTTCTTCAAGGCGGCGCTGTTCCTCGCGGCCGGATCGGTGATCATCGCCCTGCATCACGAGCAGGACATGCGCCGGATGGGCGGCCTGCGGAAGTACCTGCCGATCACCTACGCGGTCATGCTGATCGGCGCGTTCGCGAACGCGGCGTTCCCGCCGTTCGCCGGGTTCTTCTCCAAGGACGCGATCATCGACGCCGCGCGGCTCGCGGTCGTGCCCGGCGGGACGTTTGCCTACCTGTGCGTGCTCGCGACCGCGTTCGTGACCGCGCTGTACAGCTTCCGGCTGGTGTTCTACGCCTTCCACGGCAAGGAGCGCTTCCGCCACGCCGGCGGTCACGCGGGCGGCGAGCACGGGCATGACGGGCACGGGCACGATGGCCATTCGCACACGCCGCACGAGTCGCCCGCGGTGGTGACCGTGCCGCTGATCCTGCTCGCGATCCCGTCGATCTGCGCCGGCTGGCTGGTGGGGCGGATCGTCTTCGGCGATTACTTCGGCGACTCGATCGTGATCGCCGCCGCGCATCCGGGGCTCGCCGAGATGGCGAGCGGCTTCCACGGCGTCGTCGGAATGATCACGCACGGCTTCTTCACGCTGCCGTTCTGGTTCGTGGTCGCCGGAATCGGCACCGCGTTCTACCTGTACATCCTGCGCCCCGACCTGCCGGGCGTGGTGCGCGGGCGGCTCGGCTTCCTGGTGCGGATCCTCGAGAACAAGTACGGCTTCGACGACTTCAACCAGCGCGTGTTCGCCGACGGCGCGGTCAAGGTGGGCACCGGCCTGTGGAAGGGCGGCGACCTCGGCGTCATCGACGGCGTGCTGGTGAACGGGTCGGCGCGGGCGGTCGGCGGCTTCGCGGGAATCGTCCGCCGCATCCAGACCGGCTTCATCTACCAGTATGCGTTCACCATGATCATCGGCCTGGCGCTTGCGCTCGCGTTCTGGCTCGCGCCCTGGTTCTGGGCAGTGCTCACGCGGACCTAGCCCGGAATGGAACCCGCGACCTACTGGCTGAGCCTGGCGATCTGGGTGCCGATCGTCGCCGGCATCGTCGTCATGGCGACCGGCGGCGACCAGAATGCGCGCATCGCGCGCGCGCTCGCGCTCGTCGGCGCACTTGCCGGCTTCCTGATCACCATCCCGCTCTACACCCGGTTCAACGCAGCCACCAGCGCCATGCAGTTCGTGGAGCGCTCGCCGTGGATCGAGCGGTTCAACGTCTACTACCACCTCGGCGTCGACGGCATCTCGGTGCTGTTCATCCTGCTCAACAGCTTCATCACGGTGCTGGTGGTGATCGCGGGCTGGGAGGTGATCAAGTCGCGCGTGTCGCAGTACATGGCCGCGTTCCTGATCATGTCCGGGCTGATGAACGGCGTGTTCAGCGCGCTCGACGGGATCCTGTTCTACGTCTTCTTCGAGGCCACGCTGATCCCGATGTACCTGGTGATCGGGGTCTGGGGCGGCCCGAACCGGGTCTATGCGGCGCTGAAGTTCTTCCTGTACACGCTGCTCGGGTCCCTGTTGATGCTGGTCGCGTTCATCTACCTGTACAACGAGGCCGGCCAGAGCTTCGCGCTCCTCGACTGGTACAAGGTGCCGCTGTCGATGACCGCGCAGGTGTGGCTGTTCTTCGCCCTGTTCGCCGCGTTCTCGGTGAAGGTGCCGATGTGGCCGGTCCACACCTGGCTGCCCGACGCCCACGTCGAGGCCCCGACCGGCGGATCGGCGGTGCTGGCGGCGATCATGCTGAAGCTCGGGGCCTACGGCTTCATCCGCTTCTCGCTGCCGATCCTCCCCGACGCCGCGCGCCATCCGTACGTCTCCGGCTTCATGATCACCCTGTCGCTCATCGCGGTGGTCTACATCGGCCTGGTCGCGCTCGCGCAGGCGGACATGAAGAAGCTGATCGCCTACTCGTCGATCTCGCACATGGGCTTCGTGACGCTCGGCTTCTTCATCTTCAACGCGTACGGCGTCGAAGGCGCGCTGGTCCAGATGATCTCGCACGGTTTCGTGTCGGCGGCCATGTTCCTCTGCGTCGGCGTCATGTACGACCGCATGCACAGCCGCATGATCGCGGACTACGGCGGGGTGGTGAACACGATGCCCAGGTTCGCCGCGCTGATGATGCTGTTCGCGATGGCCAACTGCGGGCTGCCGGCGACCAGCGGATTCGTCGGCGAGTTCATGGTCATCCTGGGCGCGATGAAGTTCAATTTCTGGGTCGCCTTCCTCGCCGCGACCACGCTGATCTTCGGCGCGGCTTACACGCTGTGGATGTACAAGCGGGTGATCTTCGGCGCGGTCGCGAACGACCACGTCGCGGCGCTCGAGGACCTCAACGGCCGCGAGACCCTGGTGCTCGGGCTGCTGGCGGTGGCGGTGCTCGCATTCGGCCTCTATCCCGCCCCGCTCACCGAAGTGATGCACGTTTCCGTATCTGATCTTTTGAAGCACGTGGCCGCAGGCAAGCTATGACCGATCTCCCAATCCTGCTGCCGGCATACGGCGAGATCCTGCTGCTCGTCATGGCCTCGGCGATCCTGCTGGTCGACCTGTTCCTGCCGGAGCGGCTGCGCGGCCTGACCTACTGGCTCTCGCTCGCGACGCTTACCGCCTGCTTCGTCCTGACGGTCGAGGTGGTGCGCGCGACCGGGGGGCAGTCGGCCTACACGTTCGGCGGCATGTTCGTCTCGGACCTGATGGCCAACGTCCTGAAGCTCCTCACCTACGCGGCGGTGGCGGTCTCGCTCGTCTACTCGCGGCGGTACCTCGCGCAGCGCGGCATGCTGCAGGGCGAGTTCTTCGTCCTGGCGCTGTTCGCCACCCTGGGCATGGCGGTCATGATCTCCGCCAACCACATGCTCGTGCTGTACCTCGGGCTGGAGCTGATGTCGCTGTGCCTGTACTCGATGGTGGCGCTCAACCGCGACTCGGCGAAATCGACCGAGGCGGCGATGAAGTACTTCGTGCTCGGCGCGCTCGCCTCGGGCCTGCTCCTCTACGGCATGTCGATGCTCTACGGCGCGACCGCGACGCTCGACATCACGCAGATGGCGCAGGTCATCGCGACCGGGCGCGCAAACGGCGTGGTGCTGGTGTTCGGCCTGGTGTTCACGGTGGCGGGCCTCGCGTTCAAGCTCGGGGTCGTGCCGTTCCACATGTGGATTCCCGACGTCTATCACGGCGCGCCCAACGCGATGACGCTCTTCATCGGCGCGGCCCCGAAGCTGGCGGCGTTCGCGATGGCGGTGCGGATGCTGGTCAACGGCCTGATCGACCTCGCGTTCGACTGGCAGCAGATGCTGGTGATCATGGCGGTGCTCTCGATGGGCATCGGCAACCTGGCCGCGATCGCGCAGACCAACATCAAGCGCATGCTCGCCTATTCGACCATCTCGCACATGGGCTTCATGCTGCTCGGCCTGCTGGCCGGCGTGGTGGGGGGGAACCGGCTCTCCGCCCCGGACGCCTACAGCGCCGCGATGTTCTACTCGATCGTCTATGTCCTGATGAGCCTCGGGGCGTTCGGCATGGTGCTCGCCACTGTCGCGCGCGGGCTTCGAGGCCGAGGACCTGGAGGACTACAAGGGGCTCAACCAGCGCGATCCCTGGTATGCGTTCCTGATGCTGCTCCTCATGTTCTCGCTCGCCGGAGTGCCCCCGACGGTGGGCTTCTACGCAAAGCTGTCGGTGCTCGATGCCGTGGTGAAGGCAGACCAGATCTGGCTCGCGGTGGTGGCGGTGATCTTCTCGCTGATCGGCGCGTTCTACTACCTGCGGATCGTGAAGCTGATGTACTTCGACGAGCCGCGCGACACGGCGCCGATCGAGTCCGGCACCGACGTGCGATTGCTGCTCTCGGCGAACGGCCTCGCGGTGCTGATCCTCGGCGTGATGCCGGGCGGGCTGATGGCGCTCTGCCTGGCGGCGATGCAGAACCTGTATCCGCTCGCGCGCTGACCCGTCCCGGCGCGCGCTCCCGCACTGCTCGCATTGAAGACCGACGACCACAAGGACCTCACCGAGACGCGCGTGAGCGGGGAGGCCGTATTCGACGGCGCGCTGCTCCACGTCCGCCGGGACGTGGTGCGCCTGCCCGACGGCGCGCTCGCCACGCGCGAGTACATCGTGCATCCGGGCGCCGTCACCATCATCCCGGTCCTCGACTCCGGCGCGCTGGTGATGGAGCGCCAGTACCGCTACCCGCTCGGCCGCGAGCTCATCGAGTTGCCGGCGGGCAAGATCGACCCGGGCGAGTCGACCCTCGAAACGGCGCGGCGCGAGCTGCTGGAGGAGACCGGCTACACCGCCGCGTCGTGGGCCTACGTGACCACGATCCACCCGCTCTGCGGGTACACGAACGAGCGCATCGAGCTCTGGCTGGCGCGCGGGCTGCGCCACGAGGGGCGGCGCCTCGACGAGGGCGAGTTCCTCGAGACCTTTCCGCTCGCGCTCGCGGAGGCGGTCGAATGGGTGCGGAGCGGCCGCATCTCCGACGTCAAGACGATCGTGGGGATTCTCTGGGCCGAGAAGATCGCTGCGGGCGCCTGGCCGGAGCCGGGCGGCGAGCCGCCCCGCGCAGCAGGGCCTCGGTCGCCGGTCGGCGGCTAGCGCGCTCGAGCGTTACCCGCCAATCAAAACGACCCGGTTTGCCGGGACCACCAGGGAATCGGGCCGCACATGGCGCTTTACGCCGCCACCATCTCCGTCAGCGCCTTCCTGCTGTTCCTCGTGCAGCCGGTCATCGCGAAGCAGATCCTGCCCTGGTTCGGCGGGTCCTCGGCGGTCTGGACGACCTGCGTGTTCTTCTTCCAGTTTCTGCTGCTCGCGGGCTATGCCTATGCGCATGCGCTGGTGCGCTACCTGCCGGCGCGGCCGCAGCTGATCGTGCACCTCGCGCTGCTCGCGTTCAGCCTCGCCGCCCTGCCGATCGTGGCCGACATCGCCTGGAAGCCCGCCGGCAACGAGGACCCGAGCTTCCGCATCCTCGGCCTGCTCGCCGCGACGGTCGGCCTGCCGTATTTCCTGCTCTCGAGCACGAGCCCGCTCGTGCAGGCCTGGTACGCGCGCCGGGTGGACTCCCCGTACCGGCTGTTCGCGCTGTCGAACCTCGCGTCCCTCGTGGCGCTGCTGTCGTATCCGGTGCTGTTCGAGCCGCTGATCACGACGAGGATCCAGGCGCTCTTCTGGTCCGGCGGCTACGCGGTCTTCGTCGCGCTGTGCGCCGCCGCCGCGATCTACAGCCTGCGGGGCGTCGTCGGCACGGGGGCGGCGGTGGTGCGGCTCGAGCCCGGGCCCGCGCCGCGCTTCCTGACGCGCCTCCAGTGGATCGTGCTGCCCGGCGTCGCGTCGTTCCTGCTCGTCGCCGTCACCAACCACCTGACGCAGAACGTGGCCTCGATCCCGTTCCTGTGGATCCTGCCGCTCACGCTGTACCTGCTGACCTTCATCCTCTGCTTCGACGGCCGCGGCTGGTATCGCCGCGGGCTGTTCGTGCCGCTCGCCGCGGTCGCGGTGGTGGCGATGGCGTGGGTGCAGCGCGACTTCACGCTCACTCACAACCTGCGACTCGCGGTGCCGGTGCATGCGGCCGGCCTGTTCGTGCTCTGCATGCTCTGCCACGGCGAGCTCGTCCTGCTGAAACCGCGGCCCGCGCGCCTCACCGAGTTCTACCTCCTGATCGCGCTCGGGGGCGCGCTCGGTTCGCTCCTGGTTTCGGTCATCGCGCCGCGCGTGCTGCCGGGCGACTTCGAGTTCGCGATCGGGCTGGTGCTGGCCGGGATCGTTCTCGCCGCGCGGGTCGCGCCGGCCGGCCGCATCGCGGCGCTCGGCGCCGCCGCGGTGGCCGCGTTCGTCGCATGGGCGGCCTACGATTACATGGACACGATCGTCGCGGACACCCGGGTGCTCAAGCGCAATTTCTACTCCAGCCTGCGCACCCGCGACGAGGTGCGCAACGAGGGCACGGTGCGCAAGATGATCCACGGCACGATCAACCACGGCGAGCAGTTCGTGGACGCCGACAAGCGCTGCCAGCCGATCGCCTACTTCGGGCCGAAGGCGGGCATCGTGCTCGCGCTCGAGGCGCTGCGGCGTCCGGACATGCAGGTGGGCGTTCTCGGCCTCGGCGCCGGGACCATGGCCGGCTGGGCGCGTCCGGGGGACCGGTACCGGTTCTACGAGATCAACCCGCAGGTGGTCGAGCTCGCCGAGACCGAGTTCACGTACCTGAAGGACTGCCACGCGCAGGTCGAGGTGGTGCTCGGCGACGGCCGCCTCGCGCTCGAACGCGAGTCGCCGCAGGGGTTCGATCTCCTCGCCGCGGACGCGTTCTCCAGCGACTCGGTGCCGATGCACCTGCTGACGCGCGAGGCGCTGCAGGAATACATGCGCCACGTGCGGCCCGGCGGCGTGGTGGTGTTCAACGTGACCAACCGTTATCTCGATCTCGCGCCGGTGGTGCGCCGGCTGGCCGACTGCGCTCGGCCTGCACGCGCGCATCGTGAGCCACCTGCCGACCGACGAGGAGTACAGCCTCTACTCCTCGACCGACTTCGTGCTCGTCACGGCCGATCCGCAGCTCTTCGACCGGCCGCCGCTGGCCGGGGTCGCGGAGGTGATCGAGATCCCGCGCAAGGTGTCGGTCTGGACCGACGACTTCAACAACCTGCTGGAGGCGCTGCGCTAGCGCCTACCCGGGGACGCGGCGATCACAGGGGCGCAGCGCGGTCGCGGGGAAAAGCGTCGGGGAGGGCTCCTTTCGGCCTTTCTCGATGCGCTCCGGGCCGCGCTGCGTTCCCTGTGTCCGCTCGTCACGTCCCTTCCCGCAGGAACGCGTTCAGCGCGTCGAGCACCTCGTCCGGCTTCTCGGCCATCAATGCGTGACCGCTGCCGCTCACGTCGACGACGCGCGCGCCCTTGATGGTCTTGGCGAGTTCGCGCCCGGAGCGGGCGGGGGTCATGACGTCGCGCCGGCCGAGGATGAAGAGCGCGGGGCACGTCACCTGCGACGCGCGCTCCGCCCCCGCCGCGTAGTCGTTGCAGGCCTTGAAGTCGACGTGCATCACGCCCGGCTTCTGGCGCTGCATCAGCCGCAGGTTCTCGCCGATCACCCAGAAACCCGGCCCCGGGTTGCTGGGGTAGTGCGCGTACGCCGAGTGCGACCAGATGTTCACCATGTCCTGGGCGAGCGGCTCGTCGTCGCGCGTCGCGTTCAGCAGCTCGTCGGACACGCGCATGGGGAACGCGCTCCCGATCAGGGCGATGCGGGCGACCCGGGCGGGGTGGCGCCCGGCGCAGTCGAGCGCGACGAGCGAGCCCATGCTGTGACCGACGAGGGCTGCCTGCTTCACGCCCGCCGCGTCGAGGAGCGCGGTCGTCCAGTCGGCGATCGCCTCGACGGATGCGAGCGGCGGACCCTCCGACCGTCCGTGTGCGGGCAGGTCGACGGCGAGTACGCCATAGCCGTGATGCGCCAGGTAGCGGCTCTGCAATACCCAGACCGAGTGATCGTGCTCGGCGCCGTGAATGAAGACGACGCAGGGGAGGGCGGCGTCGAACGCCTTGCCGCCGGTGTACGCGTAGGCCTTGCGGCCCTGAACGGTGAGGTCCATGGGCTCAACCCTTCTGCGAGCCGCGGAGCGCCCGCGCCAGATCGTCGATGAGATCCTGCGGGTCCTCGAGCCCGATCGAGAGCCGGATGGTGCCCGGCCCGATGCCCGCCGCCGCGAGCGCAGCGTCGTCCATGCGGAAGTGGGTCGTCGTCGCCGGGATGGATCACCAGGGACTTCGCGTCGCCGACGTTGGCGAGATGCGAGAACACGCTCAGGCTTTCGATGAACTTCCGGCCCGCCGGACGCCCGCCCTTGATCGAGAAGCTGAAGACGGCGCCGCAGCCGCGCGGCAGCATCTTCTTCGCCAGCTCGTAATCGGGATGCTCGGGCAGCTCGGGGTAGCCGATCGACTCGACCGCGGGGTTCGCACGCAGAAACTCGACCACCTTGCGCGTGTTCGCGACGTGACGCTCCATGCGCAGGGGCAGCGTCTCGATGCCCTGCAGGATCTGGAACGCGGTCGGCGGGCTCATGCAGGCGCCGAAGTCGCGCAGCCCCTCGCGGCGCGCGCGCAGGCTGAACGCGGCGACGGTCGACTCCTCCTGGAAGTCCATGCCGTGGAAGCCGGCGTAGGGCTCGGTCAGCTCCGGAAACTTCCCCGACGCCTCCCAGTCGAAGGTGCCGCCGTCGACCAGGATCCCGCCGATCGCCACGCCGTGTCCGCCCAGGAACTTCGTCGCCGAGTGGAAGAGGAGGTCGGCGCCGAGGTCGAACGGCCGCAGGAGATACGGCGTCGTGAAGGTCGCGTCGACGAAGAGCGGGATGCGGTGCTCGTGCGCGATCTGGGCGAGCGCGGGGATGTTCAGCACATCGAGTCCCGGGTTGCCGAGCGTCTCCCCGAAGAGGCACTTGGTGTTCGGGCGGATCGCCTTCCGCCACGCGTCGAGGTCGCGGGGATTGACGAAGGTGGTCTCGACGCCGAAGCGCGGCAACGTGTACGCGAGGAGGTTGTGCGAGCCGCCGTAGAGCGCGCGGCTCGAAACGACGTGCGAGCCCGCGCCGGCCAGGGTCGCCAGCCCCAGGTGCAGGGCCGCCTGACCGCTCGCGACGGCGAGCCCGGCGACGCCGCCCTCGAGTGCCGCCATGCGCTCCTCGAGCACCGCGTTCGTCGGGTTGGAAATCCGCGAGTAAACGTGTCCCGCGCGCTCCATGTTGAACAGCGCCGCCGCATGGTCGGCGTCGCGGAAGACGAACGAGGTCGTCTGGTAGATCGGCGTCGCGCGCGCGCCGGTGTGCGGGTCGGGCGCCTGGCCGGCGTGCAGGCTGAGGGTGTCGAACCGGAGATAGCTGGGCTGGGACATCGGGCCTCCGCGGGGGAGGGCCGATTCTAGCAACCGGACTGCGCGGCCCGGGCAGCCCAAAAAAAAGCGCCCGCGCATTGCCGCGCGGGCGCGAGAGACCCAGTCGGAAGGGGGAGGAGTGACTGAGTCAGAGGAGCTTCGAGCGCCTGCTCCCCCGGCGCTCACCTTCGTTAGTCCGCGGCCGGGGCAATTGGTTCCCGGGGGCAACATCCGGCTACGGCCAGCGGCGCCGCGGGCCTATGATTCGGGCATGAGCAAGGCGTTCACCAAGGAGACCGACGACGCGCCGGAGGACGAGCTCGAGCCCGATGCGGCGCAGGGCCTGCCCGCGGGCGCGAAGAACTACATCACGCCGGCCGGCTACCGCCGGTTGCGCGACGAGTTCGCCCAACTCTGGGAGGAGGAGCGTCCGAAACTCATCGAGACGATCGCCTGGGCGGCATCCAACGGGGATCGCTCCGAGAACGCCGACTACATCTACGGCAAACGCCGGCTGCGCGAGGTCGACCGGCGCCTCCGGTTTCTCTCGAAGCGCCTCGAGCTGGCCGAGGTCGTGGACAACGCCGGACAGGACCACGACCGGGTGTTCTTCGGCGCGACGGTGACCTACCTCGATCGCGCGGGCGCCGCGCGGACGATCAGCATCGTCGGCATGGACGAGGTCGACCCGGCGCACGGGCGGGTGTCGTGGATCGCGCCGGTCGCGAAGGCGCTGCTCAAGGCGCGCGAAGGCGAGGTCGTGACGGTCCGCACCCCGGCCGGTGCGGAGGAGATCGAGATCGTCGCGATCCGCTACGACCCGATCGCGTGAGCCCGCCGGGCCGCCCCAAGGGCGAACGCCCGGGCGCGGTTAGAGATGCTCTGGAAAACCCCGTTTTTCAGAGCCTCATTCATAGGGGCACGGGGAGGTATCCCCGGGTTTTTCAGAGTTTCCTTAGCGCGAAGGCAGTTCAATGAGCCGGCTCAGTGGGGCTTCGCCTCGGCGGCCCGCGCGGTGACCTTGTTGAAGTCGCCGGCCTTCACCGTCGAGAGGTCCTCGAGCTTGAGGTGGCGGCGCAGGGCGTCGCGCACCTCGTCCGGCGTCAGCGAAGCGATGCGGGCCTCCAGCGCCTTGTCCCATGCGAACGTCCGGCCGGCGACCGCGTAGGAGAGCAGGCGGCTCGCGAGCCCGGAGTCGGAGTTGCGCGCGACCTTGCGCGCCTCCAGCAGTCCCTTGCGCGCGTTCTCGAACTCGCCCTTCGTGAACCCGTCGGCCAGCGCGCGCGCGACCTCCTCGCGCACCGCCTGCTCGAGCCGCGCGCGGTTCTGCGGCGCGTAGATGGCGTAGACGCCGAACTCGCCCGACTCGTCGAGCGCGCTCGCGCTGATCCACGACCCGACGCTGTAGGAGAGCCCTTCCTTCTCGCGGATGCGCCGCGGCAGGCGCGCGTCCGAGGTCCCGCCGAGCAGGTAGTTGCCGAGGACCAGCGCGGCAAAATCCGGGTGGTCGTCGCGCAGCTTGAGGTTCAGTCCGGCACGGTAGACCGCGTTCGCCTTGTCCGGGGTCTCGATGGTGCGGTCCACTGCGGGCACCGGGAAGTAGCGGTTCGGAATGCGCTTGTAGGGCGTCGGGCTCTTCCAGTCGCCGAACAGCTTCTCGGCCAGCCGCGTGACCTCGTCCGGATCGAAGTCGCCCACCACCACGAGCTCGCTGTGCGAGGCGCCGACGAGCTCGGCGTGGCAGCGGCGAGCCTCCTCGACCGTGGCGGCACGGATCCGCGCGGTGCGCTCCTCGAGGGTCGGGGTGTACATCCAGTGGTCGGGCGGATAGGGGTTCAGGTGCCGGCCGATCGAGAGACTCGCGAGGGACTGCGGGTCGGCGCGCTGGGTGTCGATGGCAGTGAGCGTCTGGCGCTTCACCTGGTCGAACTCCTTCTCGGGGAACGACGGCTGGCGCAGCATCTCGGCCGCGATCGCGAGCGCGCCGGGCAGGTTCGCGCGGATCGTGTCGATCGACGCGCCTTCGCTCGACACGCCCACGTTCGCCCGGATCTTCTCGAGATCGTCGCGCAGCTGCTCGCGCGTGCGCTTCGCCGTGCCGCGCGAGAGCATCGAACCGGCGAGCGAGCAGGCGGTGCCGCGGTTCGCCTTCGACTGCTCGTCGCCCCAGCGCAGGCCGACCTGCGCGAAGACGGTGCCGCCGCGCGTCTTCTTCGGCAGCATCACGAGCTGCATTCCGGACGGCAGCGTGCGCCGGATGACGCGCGCCTCGATGTTCTCGGGCGTCGGATCGAACACCTCGCCCATGGCGACGTCGCTGCCGCCGTTGAGGTCCTTGAGCATGGCCGCGACGTCCGGCGGACGCGGCACCGCCACGCGCTCGGGCTGCGCGGTCGGCTGGAACAGCCCGAGCGTGCGGTTTGCCGGGCGCAGGTAGGTCGTCGCCACGCGCTGCACGTCCTCGCGCGTCACGCCCTGGAGGCGATCGCGATACCAGAACAGCAGCCGCCAGTCGCCCATCGCCACGAACTCCGACAGCGTCAGCGCCAGGCTGCGGGAGTTGGTGAGCAGCTGCTCGATGTCGTTCTTGATCTTGGTGCGCGCGCGCTCCAGCTCCTCGTCGGTGATCGGGCGTGCGGCGAAGCCCTCCACGGTCGCGAGCAGCGTCTCGCGTGCGGCGTCGAGCGGCAGGGTCTTGGCGACGCTCGCGCCGAAGTAGACCGAGCCCGCCTCGCGCGTCTGGCGCTCCGCGCCGAACGCCACGGTCGCCTTGCCGCTCTCGACGAGCGCCTTGTGGAGCCGGCCGGACGGCTGCGCGATGAGAATCTGCGTCATGAGATCCACCGGCACGAAGTCCGGATGCGACCCGGGCGGAATGTGGTACATCGCGGCGACGATCTGGACGTCGCCGACGCGCCGCAGGACGACGGTGCGCTCCCCGTCCTGGGGCGGCTCCGCCGTGTAGGTTGCGCGCAGGGCGCGCTTCGGGCGCGCGAGCTGGCCGAAGGTCCGCGCCACCGCCTCGAGCGCGCGCGCTTCGTCGAACTTGCCGGCGATGAGGACCACCGCGTTGTCCGGCTGGTAGTAGTGGCGGTAGAACGCCTGCAGGCGCTCGATCGGCACGTTCTCGATGTCCGACAGCGTGCCGATCACCGAGCGGCCGTAGTTGTGCCAGAGATAGGCGGTGCCGTTCATCCGGTCGCGCAACAGGCCGATCGGGCTGTTCTCGCCCGACTCGAACTCGTTGCGCACCACCGTCATCTCGCTGTCGAGGTCGGCCTTCGAGATGCGCGAGTTCACCATCCGGTCGGCCTCGAGGTCGAGGATCAGCTCGAGGAGTTCCGGCCGGGCGGGAAACGTGCCGAAGTAGTTGGTGCGGTCGAAAGACGTCGTGCCGTTGTAGCGGACGCCGTGCTTCACGAACTCGCTCTTCGGGTTGGGGTACTTCGGCGTGCCCTTGAACACCAGGTGCTCGAGCAGGTGCGCCATGCCGCGCTCGCCGTAGCCCTCGTGGCGGGAGCCGACCAGGTAGGTCACGTTGACCGTGATCGTTTCCTGCGACCGGTCGGGCAGCAGCAGGACCTTCAGCCCGTTCGGGAAGTTGTACTCGCTGATGCCGGCGAGCGCGGGCCCACGCGTGACGCCCGCCGGCAGCGGCGTCTGCGCGGCCTGGGCGGCGGCAGCGGCGAAGAGGAGCATTGCGGCGACGAGCGCCGGGCGGAAGCCATCGCTGAAACCAGTGCGGCCGGACCTCGATATTTTTTTGGGAGGACGGCCGCGAATTGTACCGGGCCTCCGGGGGCCGGTGCCGGGCGAGGCCTACTGCATCAGAGCGAAGTTCCCCCGCCCGGTTCCCGAGGGAAGTCCCTAAACGAGGAACCGTTCCGCCAAGTGGAGCGTGACCATCCCCGTAACAATGGTCGCCAGGGTGTTGCGGGTCCGCCACGCGACCGGCCCCGCCACGAGCGCCGCCACGAGCTTCGGGTTGTCGATCCCCAGGCCGAGGACGCCGCCGGCGAAGGCGATGTCCGGGACGACCAGGGCCGCGAAGACCGCCGCGGGAACGAAGCGCAGCCCACGCTGCACCGCAGCAGGAATGGGCAGGCGCGCCAGGAACAGGATGAATGCGCCCCGCGTGGCGAAGCTCGACACCGCGAGCCCCGCGATCAGCAGCCAGGCGGTCAGCGGGTCCATCGTTCCGCAAGCAGGCCCGCGGCGATTCCGGCGGCCGCCGCGACGATCAGCCCGAGCCGGTAGGGCAGACCCATCGCGAGGACGGCGGTGACGGCCGCGGTCGCGGCCGCGACCGCCATCGCCTTGTCGCGAATGACCGAGATGCCGAGCGCGAAAAAGGTGAGCGTCACGGTGAACTCGAGCCGCCACGCGGCCGGGATGCCGGCACCCACCGCGATCCCGAGGGCGGTTGAGGTCTGCCAGACGGTCCAGATCCCCGTGCACGCGCCGAGGTAGTAGCCGACCTTGCCCGACTCGTCCGGATGGCTGGCGTACCGGGTGATGAAGTGCGCGTAGCCGTTGTCCGAAAGCAGATAGGAGTACAGCCATTTTCGCGGGGTGGTGCTCGACCGGAAGTGCGGCGCCATCGACAGGCTGTAGAGCGCGAACCGCAGGTTCAGGACGAGCGCCGCGAAGAAGATCACCGCCAGCGGCGCGCCCGCCGCCAGGAGCTGCAGCGCGGCGAGCTGCGCGGTCCCGGCATAGGTCGCGACCGACATCGCCATCGCGGTGAACGGCGTCATCCCGCTGCCGATCATCGCCACGCCGCTGATCAGTCCGAACGTGGCGACGCCGGGCAGCACCGGGAGCACGGCGCGGGCGCCTTCGAGAAACGGACGGGAGCGGGGCAACGGGGGAGGACCGGGGGACGGCAGCGTCGGGGCGCGCCGATTCTACCGGAGCGCCGGAGCGCTCTTGTCCACGGGCCCTGCCGCCCCCATATCCGCCCGGCCGGAAATGGCAGAGGCAAGGACAGGGAGACACCGCACGATGACCGCGACGAAGGAAACGCTCGGCTTCCAGGCCGAGGTCAAGCAGCTCCTGCAGCTGATGGTGCATTCGCTCTACAGCAACAAAGAGATCTTTCTCCGCGAGCTCGTCTCGAACGCCTCGGACGCCGCCGACAAGCTGCGCTTCGAGGCGCTCTCCCACCCGGCGCTCTACGAGTCCGACCCCGAGCTGAAGATCCGGGTCGCGTTCGACAAGGAAGCGCGCACGATCACCGTGTCCGACAACGGCATCGGCATGTCGCGCGACGAGGTGATCGCGAACATCGGCACGATCGCCAAGTCGGGCACGCGCGAGTTCTTCTCGCGCCTGACGGGCGACCAGGCCAAGGACGCGCGGCTGATCGGCCAGTTCGGGGTCGGCTTCTATTCGGCGTTCATCGTCGCCGACCGGGTGACGCTGATCTCGCGCCGCGCCGGCGCGCCGGCCGGCGACGGCGTGCGGTGGGAGTCCGACGGCGCGGGCGAGTTCACCGTCGAAGCGGTCGAGAAGGCGGCGCGCGGCACCGACGTGGTCCTGCACCTGCGCGAGGGCGAGGACGAGCTGCTCGCCGACGCCGCGCTCAAGGGCATCCTGCGCAAGTACTCCGACCACATCGCGATCCCGATCGTGATGCAGAAGCTCGAGTGGAGCGACGAGAAGAAGGAGATGGTCGCGACCGGCCTCGAGGAGCCCGTGAACCGCGCCTCCGCGCTGTGGGCGCGCCCGAAGGGCGAGATCACGGACGAGGAGTACCAGGAGTTCTACAAGCACGTCGCGCACGACTTCGACGCGCCGCTCGCCTGGACCCACAACCGGGTCGAGGGGCGCCAGGAGTACACGCAGCTCCTCTACGTTCCCGCGCGCGCGCCGTTCGACCTCTGGGACCGCCAGCGCCATCACGGGGTCAAGCTCTACGTGCGGCGCGTTTTCATCATGGAGGACACCGGCGAGCTGATGCCCGCCTACCTGCGCTTCGTCCGCGGCGTGGTGGACTCGAACGATCTGCCGCTCAATGTTTCGCGCGAGCTCCTGCAGCAGAACCGCGACGTCGAGGCGATCCGCGCGGGGTGCGCGCGGCGCGTCCTCCAGCTGCTCGAGGACCTGGCGGAGGATCAGAAGGAGAAGTACGCCGCGCTCTGGAAGGAGTTCGGCCGCGTGCTCAAGGAAGGCGTCGCGGAGGACCCCGCGAACCGCGAGCGCATCGCCAAGCTGCTGCGCTTCGCGTCGACCCGTGCGGACAGCGACGAGCAGAGCGTCGCGCTGGCGGACTACGTCGCGCGCATGAAGGAAGGCCAGGACCGCATCTGGTACGTCACCGCCGACACGTTCCTCGCGGCGAAGTCGAGCCCGCACCTGGAAGTGTTCCGCAAGAAGGGGATCGAGGTCCTGTTGCTCGCCGATCGCGTCGACGAGTGGGTGGTCTCGCATCTGCCCGAGTTCGAGGGCAAGCCGCTCGCCTCGGTCGCCCGGGGCGATCTGGACCTGGGCGCGCTCGAGACCGACGCGGAGAAGGCCGAGCACCGCCAGCAGGCCGAGGCGTCGAAGGCGCTCATCGACCGCATCAAGCAGGCGCTCGGGGAGCGCGTGAAGGACGTGCGCGCCACCGCGCGGCTCACCGCGTCGCCGGCGTGCCTCGTGTCCGATGCGTTCGACCCGGGCGCGAACCTGCAGCGCATCCTGCGCTCGGTGGGGCAGGACGTCCCGGCGTTCAAGCCGATTCTCGAAGTGAACCCGGAGCATCCGATGGTGCTGCGCATGAAGGACGAGGAGCAGCGCTTCGCCGACTGGGCGCAGCTCCTCCTCGACCAGGCGCTGCTCGCCGAGGGCGGCCAGCTCGAGGATCCGGCCGGGTTCGTGCAGCGCCTGAACGCGCTCATGCTCGATCTGGCGGGCGGCGGGTCGCGCATCTGGACCCCCGGCTGAGGCCAAAATCCGCCTGTGCGGATCTTCTACTCCGATCATTTCGTCCTGCCGCTGCCGCCCGGGCACCGGTTCCCGATGAGCAAGTACGCGGCGCTGCGCGAGCGCGTGCTGGCGAGCGATTACGCGGCGGGTTGCCGGGTGCCCGACGCCGCGCGCGACGACGAGGTCACGCGGGCGCACTGTCCCGCCTATCTGGAGCGCGTGGCCTCCGGGGGCTTGAGCGATCGCGAGCAGCGCGCGATCGGGTTCCCCTGGACGCCGCAGATGGTGGAGCGGTCGCGGCGCACGAGCGGAGCGACGATCGCCGCGGCGCGCGCAGCGCTGCGCGACGGCACCGCGGCGAACCTCGCCGGCGGGACGCATCACGCCTTCCGCGACCGCGGCGAGGGCTTCTGCGTCTTCAACGACAGCGCGATCGCCGCGCGGACGCTGCAGGCCGAGGGCGCGGTCGAGCGCGTGGTGATCATCGACTGCGACGTGCACCAGGGCAACGGCACCGCCGCGATCTTCCGCGACGACCGGTCGGTGTTCACGTTCTCGATCCACGGGGCGAACAATTACCCGTTCGCGAAGGAGCCCGGCGATCTCGACGTCGAGCTCGCGGACGGCACCGGCGACCGCGACTATCTGGACGCGCTGGAGCGCGGGCTCGCCACGGCGCTCGCGCGCTCGCGCGCCGATCTGGCGATCTATCTCGCGGGCGCGGACCCGTTTCTGGACGACCGTCTCGGCCGGCTCGCGCTGACCAAGCAGGGGCTGCTCGACCGCGACCGGATGGTGTGCGCGGCGTGCGAGCGGGCCGGCGTCCCGGTCGCCGTGACGATGGCCGGCGGCTATGCGCGCGACATCTCGGACACGGTCGAAATCCAGTTCAACACGATCGAGACGGCCGCCTGGTTCTGCGCGAACTGACCGTGGAGTGACTGCGAGGCGGGCGGGGGAGCCCAGATTCGGTCTGGCGCGCCCGAGCGGCGAGGCTTCGGAACGGGCCAGGATCGGTCCCGAAGGGGAATTCGCCACCCTGCCGGGTGCGGCGGGTCGGCAAACCGCCCCGGCCGCCTCCTGTTACCCTAGTGACCCTTAAGGAGGCATCGGCCTTGAGCGACGTCCTGCAGTACCTCACGCGACACGGCGAGCGACTGGATTCGGAAATCGCCGCAGAAACAGGCATGTCCCTTGCGACGGTGCGCCAGCGCGTGGTGGGCCTGGCCGCCGCAGGGGAGGTCATCACCTGCACCCTGACCCGTTTCGAGAACGGCAACCGGATCGACGCGTGGCTGTGTCGCGTGTCGGGTTACATCCCGCCGTCAGCGCCGGGTCGAAAGCCGAAGCCGAAGACCTAGCCGAATAGGCGTGCCGGCCGCGGCACGCCTGCGCGCAAGGGTGTCCTGTCAGAGCTTCGCGAGGATCGCCTCGGCGCTCGACACCTCGAACTTGCCCGGCTCCTCGACGTTGACCGCCTTGACCACGCCGTCCTCGACGAGCATCGAGTAGCGCCGGGCGCGGATGCCCCACCCGCGCGCGGTCATGTCGAGCTCGAGCCCGAGCTTCTTCGTGTAGTCGGCCTGCCCGTCGCCGAGCATCCGGACCTTGCCGCCGGACTTCTGATCGCGTCCCCAGGCGCCCATCACGAACGCGTCGTTCACGGCGATGCACCAGATCTCGTCGATGCCCTTGGCTTTCAGCTGGTCGTAGTGGGCGACGTAGCCGGGAACGTGCTTCGCGGAGCAGGTGGGCGTGAACGCGCCGGGCAGCCCGATGATCACGATTTTCTTGCCTTTTGCGAGCTCGGCGGGATTGAGCTTCGCGGGCCCGACCGGACACCCGGGTTGCTCGGTCTCGTTGAACTCCTCGACGGTCCCTTCGGGCAGGCGCTCGCCTGGCTTGATCGGCATTGCAGGTCTCCTTGGTCGCTTCGAGTGGGGTGGCGCGAGCATCGCCGAGAACGCCCACAAAGTCAAAAAACGGCTCTCAACACGACAAGGGAAGCCATTGAGACGTAAGGGTTTTGTCGCTATAGTCGGACCGTCCCCGAAGGAGCTGGAATGGCCGTCGCCGCCGTCGCCAACGAAGAACGCCGCCTGACCGTCGCCGAGGTCATCAACGCGCTCATCGCCGACGGCATCGTGCCGCGCGAAGAGGCGGACCGCCTCGTCGCCGACCGGCGCGCGCACCGCGCCGGCTCGGTCCATCCGCTCATCGTGGCGGCCGACCAGAAGTGGCGCTCCGCGGTAACCCCGCACAAGCCGCTCACGCTCGAGGCGCTCACCGAGTGGTACGCGCCGAAGACCGGGCTCCCGTACTTCCACATCGACCCGCTGAAGATCAACTTCGCCGGCGTGACCGACCTCATGTCGAGCGCGTACGCCGAGCGCTTCAAGATCCTGCCGGTCGAGGTGCGCGGCAAGGAAGCGGTCATCGCGACCGCCGAGCCGTTCATCCGCGAGTGGGAGCCGGAGCTGCAGCGCATCCACCGCATCGAGATCAAGCGGGTGTTCGCCAATCCGCTCGACATCCAGCGCTACATCGTCGAGTTCTACAACCTCGCGAAATCCGTCAAGGGCGCGAAGGGCCTCACCGAGGGGCGCTCGGGGATCTCGAACTTCGAGCAGCTCGTCGAGCTCGGCAAGTCGAACCGCCAGCTCGACGCGAACGACCAGCACATCGTCAACATCGTCGACTGGCTGTGGCAGTACGCCTTCGACCAGCGCGCGAGCGACATCCACATCGAGCCGCGGCGCGAGGTCGGCCTCGTGCGCTTCCGCATCGACGGCGTGCTGCACGGCGTGTACCAGCTGCCGGCGCCGGTGATCGCGGCGATGACGAGCCGCATCAAGATCCTGGGGCGCATGGACGTCGTGGAGAAGCGGCGCCCGCAGGACGGGCGCATCAAGACCCGCACCGCGGAAGGCCAGGAAGTCGAGCTGCGCCTCTCGACGCTGCCGACCGCGTTCGGCGAGAAGCTGGTCATGCGGATCTTCGACCCCGAGGTGCTGGTGAAGGACCTCACCGAGCTCGGCTTCTCGGACGAGGACAAGGCGCGCTGGAACGAGATGACCGCCAAGCCGCATGGCATCGTGCTCGTGACCGGGCCGACCGGGTCGGGCAAGACGACCACGCTGTACTCGACGCTGAAGACCCTCGCCACCCCGGAGGTGAACGTCTGCACCATCGAGGACCCGATCGAGATGATCGAGCCGGCGTTCAACCAGATGCAGGTGCAGTCCGCGATCGACCTCTCGTTCGCCGAGGGCGTGCGTGCGCTGATGCGGCAGGACCCGGACATCATCATGGTCGGCGAGATCCGCGATCTCGAGACCGCCGAGATGGCGATCCAGGCGGCGCTCACCGGCCACCTCGTGCTCTCGACGCTCCACACCAACGACGCGGCGAGCGCCGTCACGCGCCTGCTCGACCTCGGCGTCCCGCCCTATCTCCTGAACGCGACCATCCTCGGCGTGATGGCGCAGCGGCTGGTGCGCACGCTGTGCCCGCAGTGCAAGGAGAAGGTGCCGTACGGGGAAGGGCGGGCCGACGACACCACCTGGGAGGAACTGGTCACGCCCTGGAAGGCGCGCCGCCCCAACCGGATCTACCGGCCGGTCGGGTGCCTCGAGTGCCGCATGACCGGGTTCCGCGGGCGCAGCGGGATCTACGAGGTGCTGCTCCTCACGCCCGGCGTGAAACGGCTGATCAACGCCGAGGCCGACATCGGCCGCATCCGCGAGCAGGGGTACAAGGACGGCATGAAGTCCCTGCGCATCAGCGGCGCGATGAAGGTCGCGGCCGGCGTGACCACTTTCGAGGAGATCCTCAAGGTCGCGCCGCCGCACCAGAACGACGGGGCGTGATGAAGCGCGCGCTCGGCTACGCCGCGAAGTGCCTGCTCCTCGCTGCCGGGTACTTCGGCGCGGTGAAGGGCGGCCTCGCGTTCGCGGTGGTCCACGACTTCATCTCGCTCGTCTGGCCTGCGGCGGGTCTCGCGCTGGTCGCGCTGACGCTGATGGGCCTGCGCTTCTTCCCGGCGCTCGTCGCCGGCGGCCTGGCTGCCTACGCGCTGCACGGGCTGCCGCTCGAGACCGCGGCGGCGGTCGCGTCGGGGAACACCCTCGCGGCGCTGGCCGGCGCCTGGCTCCTCGATCGCGCGCGCGATTTCGACCCGTCGCTGGGCCGGGTCCGGGATGTGTTCCGGCTGATCTTCCCGATCGCGCTCGGCACGCCCGTGATCGCGGCGACCGTCGGCACGGCCAGCCTGCTCCAGGCGGGGCTCCTGGATGCGGAGAGCCTCACCCGGGCCGCGATCACCTGGTGGGCGGGCGACGCGCAGGGCGTGCTGCTGTTCGCGCCGTTCGCTTTCGCGTGGATCCGGCGCCCGCAGCCCGACAGGCGCGTCGCCGAAGCGCTGGCCCATGCCGCGCTCATCGCGCTCGTCCTGCTGTTCGGCACCTTCGTGCTCGAGGTCTACCTCGGTGCGGAGAAGACCCAGTTGCTGGCGTCGTTCGCGCTGTTCCCGCTCGCGATCTGGCCGGCGGTGCGGTTTCCCATGCGCGAGGTCGCGACCTTCAACCTCGCGCTCGCGGTGCTGTGCCTCGGCGGCGCCTGGCTCGGGATCGGACCGTTCGTCTCGGAGCGCGACCTCGGCAGCCTGGTCGCGCTGCACGGCCTGCTCGGTGCGGTCGCGCTCACCACTTTGCTGCTCGGAGCGCTGAGCAACGAGCGGCGCATGGTCGCGGCCGGACTTGCGGAGAGCGAGGCGCGCTTTCGCAGCCTCACGAGCCTCTCGTCCGACTGGTACTGGGAGCAGGACGAGGCGCTGCGCTTCACGATGCTGTCGCCGGGCTTCGGGGCGGTCCACGGCTTCGACGCGTCGGAGTATCTCGGACGGCGTCGCTGGGACATTCCGCACGAGGATATCGACTCGGCGCAATGGGCCGAGCACCGGCGCCGGGTCGAGGCGCACGAGCCGTTCCGCGATTTCCTGATCGTGCGGCGCAGCGCCGATGGGCAGACGCACTACGGCCTCACGAGCGGCGAGCCGGTATTCGACGACCGTGGCCGCTTCCGCGGCTATCGCGGGGTCGGCCGCGACGTCACCGCGCAGATGGTGGTCGAGAGCGCAGCTGCGCGAGTCGCGGGAGCTGTTCGCGCGCATCTTCGGCGACAGCCCGATTCCGATGATGTTCCGCCGGCTGGACGACGGCGTGGTCACCGCGGTGAACGATGCGTGGTGCCGCTTCTTCGGCCTCGGCCGGGACGAGGTGGTGGGCCGCCCGGTGCAGGACCTCGCGCTTCAACGTGGATCCGCCAGGCGAGCCGCGGATCGATCCAGGCGCGCGTGCGCGAGGCGGGCGCAGATCCGCGATCTCGAGCTGCAGGTGCGCGTCGCCCAACGGCGAGATACGCGACATGCTGTTCTCCGCTCAGGTGGTTGTACGTCGACGGCGCACGCATCGGTGATCAGCACCAACGTCGACGTGACCGAGCGCAACCGCGCGGCGGCCGAGCTGGCGGCATCGCGGGAGCGGTTCGAGCGCCTGTTCCGCGCCAGCCCGCTGCCGATCGCGATCTCGGGCGTGGACGACGGCGCGGTGCTCGACGTGAACGACGCGTGGACGCGGGCATACGGCTATGCGCGCGAGGAGATCCAGGGCCGGAATTTCGTCGCGCTCGGGCTCTGGGTCGACCTCGACGCGCGCCGCAAGGTGCGGGAGATCCTGCGCGCCGGGGGCGCGCTGCGTAACTTCGAGTGCCGGTGGCGCAGGAAGTCGGGGGAGATCGCCGACGTCCTGATCTCCGCGGACGTCGTCGAGCTGGGCGGCGAGCGCGTCATGCTCTCGAACGGGATCGACGTCACGGATCAGCGGCGCGCCGAGGCTGCGCTGCGCGAGACGCAGGCGCGGTTCGCCAAGATCTTCCAGTCGAGCCCGGTGCCGGTGGTGATCAGCCGCTTCGAGGACGGCCGCTATCTCGAGGTGAATGACGCCTGGCTCGCCTGGTCCGGGCACGCCCGCGACCGGACGATCGGCGCCACTTCCGTCGATCTCGGCGTGTGGCTCACGGCGGCCGACCGCACGGCGTTCACGCAGCGGCTGCTTGCGGAGGCGGCCGTGCGCAACGTCGAGACGCGGATGCGCAAGCGCTCGGGCGAGATCGCCGACGTGCTGCTGTCGTCCGAGCCGATCGAGCTCGGCGGCGAACGCTGCATCGTGACCTCCGTGATGGACATCACCGAGCGCAAGCGCGCCGAGCGGCAGCTGCGCGAGTCCGAGCGGCGCTTCCGCGATTTCGCGGAAGCGGCCGGCGAGTACGTCTGGGAGATCGACGTCGACGGCCGTTTCACCTACGTGTCGCGGCGGGTCGAGCAGGTGACGGGGTACTCCCCCGAGGAGCTGCTGGGGCGCACGCCGATCGAGTTCATGCCGGCGGGCGAGGGCGAGCGGGTGCAGGACGTGTTCGCCGCGGCGGCGCGCGCCCGCGAGAGCTTCCGCAACCTCGAGCACCGCACCATGTCCCGCACCGGCAGCCAGGTGTGGCAGCTGGTGAGCGGCGTGCCGATCATCGACAGCGGGGGCCGGCTGCTCGGCTATCGCGGCACCGCGCTCGACATCACCGAGCGCAAGCAGTCCGAGGCGCGCATCTCCGAGCTCGCGACGCGCGACCCGCTGACCAATCTGCCGAACCGGCTGCTGCTGGCCGACCGCCTCGCGCGCGGCATCACGAACGTGCAGCGCGAAGGCGCATCGCTGGCGGTGATGTTCGTCGACCTGGATCACTTCAAGCGCATCAACGACACGCACGGCCACGAGGTCGGGGACGGCCTGCTGCGGGAGGTGGCCAAGCGCATCGGCGGCCTGTTGCGCAAAGGCGACACGCTCGCCCGCCTCGGTGGCGACGAGTTCGTGGTGGTGCTCGAGGGCCTCAAGACCGCCGAGGACGCCGGCCAGGTCGCGCAGAAGATCATCAACCTGCTGTCGCAGCCGTGCGAGGTGGCCGGGCACACGCTCAACACCGCGGGGAGCATCGGGATCGCGATCTGCCCCACCGACGGCTCGGATGCGGCCACCCTGATGCGCCACGCCGACACCGCGATGTACGTGGCGAAGTCGAGCGGCCGCAAGAATTACCAGTTCTTCTCGGCGGAGATGAACGTCCGCGCGACCGAGCGGCTGCGGCTCGAGGCCGGCCTGAAGAGCGCGGTGGAGCACCGCGAGCTGCGGGTGTTCTATCAGCCGCGCGCCGACATCGAGACCGGCACGCTGACCGGCGCCGAAGCGCTGCTGCGCTGGCAGCATCCGGACCACGGCCTGCTCGCGGCGGGCCGGTTCCTGCCGCTCATCGAGGAGACCGGGCTGATCCACTCGATCGGGGAATGGGTGCTGCAGAGCGCGTGCGAGCAGGCGCAGGGCTGGCATGCGCTGAACGGGCCGGGCTTCGCGGTCTCCGTGAACATCTCGCCGAAGCAGTTCAACCGCGCGCTGCTCGGCCGCGTCCGGGCGGCGCTCGATGCGAGCGGGCTCGAGCCGCGGATGCTCGAGCTCGAGCTGACCGAGGCGGCGCTCGCGCGCAACCCCGACGACGCGCGCGCCGTCCTGTCGGGCCTGCGCGGCCTCGGGGTGCGGGTCGTGGTGGACGACTTCGGGACCGGCTACTCGTCCATGAGCCAGCTGCGGCGGTTCGCGATCGACGGCATCAAGATCGACCGCTCGTTCGTGCGCGGGATGCTGGGTAGCCCGGACGACCGCATCGTCGTGAAGGCGATGATCGACATGGCCCGCAGCCTGCGCATCAACACCATTGCGGAAGGCGTGGAGTCCGATGCCGAGCTCGCGCTGCTCAAGACCATGGGCTGCGAGGAGTACTCCGGCCACCTGCTCGCCGAGGCCGGGTCGTCCGGCGAGTTCGAGCGCCGGTGGCTGCGGAGCGAGAACGTCTTCGCGCTCAGGCCGCGGCGGTAGCGCCCCGCGCGGTCACTTCGACAGGTAGCGCATCGCGCGCTCCAGCCCCTCGATGGTGGTCGGGTACATGCGGCCGCCCATGATCTCGCGCAGGACCGCGATCGACTGCCGGTAGGGCCAGAGCTGCTCGGGCTCCGGGTTCAGCCACACCGCCTTCGGGTACACGTCGAGCATCCGGCGCATCCACACCGCGCCGGCCTCCTCGTTGTGGTACTCGATCGAGCCGCCCGGCTGCAGGATCTCGTACGGGCTCATGGTCGCGTCGCCCACGAACACGAGCTTGTAGTCGTGCCCGTACTTGTGCATCAGGTCGGCGGTGCGCGTGCGCTCGGCGTGCCGGCGGCGGTTGTCCTTCCACACGAAGTCGTACAGGCAGTTGTGGAAGTAGAAGTACTCGAGGTGCTTGAACTCGGTCTTGGCCGCGCTGAACAGCTCCTCGAGCAGCTTCACGTGGTCGTCCATCGACCCGCCGATGTCGAGGAAGAGCAGCACCTTGACGGCGTTGTGGCGCTCCGGCCGCATGTGGAGGTCGAGGTAGCCGGCGTTGCGCGCGGTCTTGTCGATCGTCGTGTCGAGATCGAGCTCCTCGGGCGCGCCGTCGCGCGCGAACTTGCGCAGCCGGCGCAGCGCCACCTTGATGTTGCGCGTGCCGAGCTCGGTCTCGCCGTCGAGGTTGCGGTACTCGCGCTGGTCCCAGACCTTCACCGCGCTGCGGTTGCGCGACTTGTCCTGGCCGATGCGGACGCCCTCGGGGTTGTAGCCGTAGGCGCCGAACGGCGAGGTGCCGGCCGTGCCGATCCACTTGCTGCCGCCCTGGTGGCGGCCCTTCTGCTCCTCGAGCCGCTGCTTGAGCGTCTCCATGAGCTTGTCCCAGCCGCCGAGCGACTCGATGAGCGCCTTCTCCTCGGGCGTGAGGTTGAGCTCCGCCTGCTTGAGCAGCCACTCGATGGGGATGTCCGCCTCGGTGCCGAGCAGGGTCTCGACGCCCTTGAAGTACTCGGCGAACACGCGGTCGAACTTGTCGAAGTTCGCCTCGTCCTTCACCAGCGCGACGCGCGAGAAGTAGTAGAACTCGTCGATCGACGGGCCGATCACCTTCTTCTGCATCCCCTCCATCAAGGTGAGCCACTCCTTGATGGAGACCGGGACCTTGGCGTGCTTGAGCTTGAGGAAGAAGCCGGTGAGCATGGGAGCCCGTCGCGATGCCGGCCTATCTGTTCTGTCGCGCCATGAAGACGAGGCGCTCGAACAGGTGCACGTCCTGCTCGTTCTTCAGCAGCGCCCCGTGCAGCGGCGGCACGATGGACTTGCGGTCCTTGGCGCGCAGCGCGTCGGGCGGGATGTCCTCGGCGAGCAGGAGCTTCAGCCAGTCGAGGAGCTCCGAGGTCGACGGCTTCTTCTTCAGCCCGGGCACCTCGCGCACCTCGAAGAAGACCTCGAGCGCCTCGCGCAGCAGCGTCTTCTTGATGCCCGGGAAGTGCACGTCGACGATCCGCTCCATCGTCTCCTTGTCCGGGAAGCGGATGTAGTGGAAGAAGCAGCGGCGCAGGAAGGCGTCCGGCAGCTCCTTCTCGTTGTTGGAGGTGATGAAGACGATCGGGCGGTGCTTCGCCTTCACCAGCTCGCGCGTCTCGTACACGAAGAACTCCATCCGGTCGAGCTCGCGCAGCAGGTCGTTCGGGAATTCGATGTCGGCCTTGTCGACCTCGTCGATGAGCAGCACCACCGGCTGCTCGGCGGTGAGCGCCTGCCACAGCATGCCCTTGACGATGTAGTTGCGGATCTCGTGCACGCGCGGGTCGCCGAGCTGCGAGTCGCGCAGGCGCGACACCGCGTCGTACTCGTACAGCCCCTGCTGCGCCTTGGTGGTCGACTTGACGTGCCATTCGAGCAGCGGCAGCCCGAGCGCCTGCGCCACCTCCTCGGCGAGCTTGGTCTTGCCGGTGCCCGGTTCGCCCTTCACCAGCAGCGGCCGCTGCAGGGTGATCGCGGCGTTGACCGCGAGCTTGAGGTCGTCGGTGGCGACGTACGTGTCGGAGCCCTTGAAGCGCATGGGAGGGAGATCCTCTGGAAGTTGCCGACCGATTATACCGGCGCGAATGGCGGGACCCATTGCAGGCGGCGGGGCGCGGCCGAGAATCGGGCATCGATGCGCGCCCCGTCGTCCTGTTCTTGCCTGCCTGGCGGCGGCCGCCGAGGCGGCCCCGCTCGTCGCGGTCGACGTCGGCCACTATCTCGCGGAGCCCGGGGCGACGAGCGCGCGCGGCCGGCCCGAGCTCGAGTTCAACCGCGATCTGGCGGTCGAGCTCGCCCGCGCCCTGGCCTCGCGCGGAGTCGGGGCGACGCTGATCGGCGCGGACGGCGACATGACGGTGCTGTCCCGGCGACCGGCGGCCGCGCCCGCGGCGGCGCTCTTCGTCTCGGTGCACCACGATTCGGTGCAGCCGCACTACCTCGAGGACTGGGAGCACGCGGGCGAAGCGCGCAAGTTCAGCGACCGCTTCGCCGGGTTCTCGCTCTTCGTCTCGCGTCGCAACCCGCAGTTCGAGCGGAGCCTGGCGTGCGCATCCGCGATCGGGGCGCGGCTGCGGGCCGCGGGCTTCGCCCCGTCGCTCTACCACGCCGAGCCGATACCGGGCGAGTCCAAGCCGTTCGCCGATCGCGCGAACGGCGTCCACTACTACGAGAACCTCGTCGTCCTCCACAGCGCCACCCAGCCGGCCGTCCTCCTCGAGGCGGGCGTGATCGTGAACCGCGCCGAGGAACTCGCGCTCCGCGACCCCGCCACGCAGCGGCGTATCGCGGCGGCAGTGGCCGAAGGCGTGCACCGGTGCCTCGGCGCGCGGGCGCTTTGACCCTCCCCGGGCGCTCGGGTAGAATCGCGCGGCATTTCGGCGGGCCCCGGACCACCACCCATTTCAAGAAGCGACAGGGATGAAAACGACACTCGCAGCCGCGCTCGTCGCCTTCGCGTTCGCAGGTACGGCGCAGGCGCAACAGGCCGCGCCGAAAGGCGACGCGGCGCGGGCGCAGGGCAAGATCTCCGCGTGCAACGGTTGCCACGGCATCGTCGGCTACCGCACCGCCTACCCCGAGGTCTTCCACGTGCCCCGGATCGGCGGCCAGAACCCGGGCTACATCGTCAAGGCGCTCGAGGCGTACAAGTCCGGCGAGCGAAATCATCCCAGCATGCGCGGCGTCGCCGCGTCGCTCACGCCGCAGGACATGGCGGATCTCGCCGCGTACTACGGCGAGCAGCAGAAGTGAGGCCGGTCATGCGCAAGGTTCTCATCGCCCTCGTCGCCCTCGCGTTCGCAGCGCCCGCGTTCGCGCAGGACGCCGCCAAGAAGGCGAAGGAAGTGTGCGCCGCCTGCCACGGCGAGGACGGGAACGGCAAGAAGGAGTTTCCCGACTATCCGAAGCTCGCCGGCCAGTACGCGGACTACCTGTACCACTCCCTGCGCGGCTACAAGAGCGGCGCGCGCAAGAACGCGATCATGGCGGGCATGGCGCAACCGCTCACCGACGCGGAGATGCGCGCGCTCGCGAATTTCTACGCGAGCCAGCCGAGCGCCCTGAAGGTCATCCGCGACCACGCGGTGTTCGTGAAGTAGGTCCGCGCACTCAGGCGCGCCGCACACACTCCAGGTAAGCCTCTCCGTCGGGCGCTGCACGGTCGCGCTGCGCGCGCCAGATCGCCTCTCCCAGGCATTCGAGCACGGCGTGCAGCGCATCGTGGCGGTCGCCGCGGCGCGCCAGGATGCGCTCGAACTCCGCGCGGATCCCGGGCGGCTGGTCGATCGCGAGCTGCTCCTCGATCGCGAGGTGCAGGCTCAGGTGCAGGAACGGGTTCGCCTGCCCGTGCTCGGGGACGTAATCGCGGTCGAGGAAGCGATCGGGATCGTCGAGGATGTGGTGGTACTCCGGATGGAGCAGCATCACGTCGGCGGCCACCGTCTCGAGCCCTTCGAGCGGCGCGCGCTCACGGTACTTCCGCCACGCGTCGAAGAGGAAGTGGCGGGCCTGGTCGCGCGAGGGGTTGAACATCGCCGGACTCGGATCGTGAACCGTGTACCGACAGTATGCCGCGGCCGCCTTACGGTGCGCGCGTCTTGGCGCGGAACTCGCACAGATCCCCGATCAGGCACGTCGGGCAATCGGGCTTGCGCGCCTTGCAGACGTAGCGCCCGTGCAGGATCAGCCAGTGGTGCGCGTCCTTGCGGTAGCGCTCGGGGACGAACTTGAGGAGCCGCTGCTCGACCTCGAGCGGGTTCCTGCCCGGCGCGATCCCGGTGCGGTTCGCGACGCGGAAGATGTGCGTGTCGACCGCGATCGTCGGATGCCCGAACGCCGTGTTCAGGATCACGTTCGCGGTCTTGCGGCCCACCCCGGGCAGCTGCTCGAGCGCCTCGCGACTCTCGGGCACCGCGCCGCCGTGCCGCTCGACCAGCAGCCGGCAGGCCTCGATCAGGTGTTTCGCCTTGCTGCGGAACAGCCCGATCGTCCGGATGTAGGGGACCAGTCCTTCCACGCCCAGCGCGAGCATCTTCTGCGGCGTGTCCGCGATCGCGAAGAGCTGCGGCGTCGCGAGGTTGACGCTCTTGTCGGTCGCCTGCGCCGACAGCACCACGGCGACCAGGAGCTCGAACGGGGTGCGGTAGCCGAGTTCCGTCGTCGGCGCAGGGTTCGCGGCCGCGAGGCGCGCGAAGATCGCCTCGCGCTTGGCGGGATTCATCGGGCGTGACGGCGCGCGAAGGCCGCTCGCCGCGCGCGCGCACGCACGAGCGCGGCGTCGACCGCCGCGCGCTTGGCCTCGGGCGTCGGCGCATCGCGCAGTGCCGCCGCCCGGCGCGCGAGCCGATCCGCGCGCTCTTCGGCTTCCCGCGCCAGGCGATCCCGACGCGCGACGTAACGCGCCCGCGCGGCATCGGCCCGCTCGTCGTTCCACTGCGCGTCCGGCCCGTCCGCCGGCAACATCGCGATGCAGTCCACCGGGCAGGGCGGCACGCAGAGGTCGCAGCCGGTGCAGAGCGCGGCGATGACGGTGTGCATGCGCTTGGGGGCACCCGCGATCGCGTCGACCGGACACGCCTGGATGCAGAGCGTGCAGCCGATGCAGTGCGCCTCGTCGATGAGCGCCACCCGCAACGGCTGCTCGAGCCCGCACGCCGGGTCGAGCGGCAGGTAGGGGCGCCCGGTGAGCGCGGCCAGCGCCCGGATCCCGGCGTCGCCGCCCGGCGGGCAGCGGTTGATCGCGGCCTCCCCGGCGGCGACCGCCTCGGCATAGGGCCGGCACGCCGGGTACCCGCAGCGCGTGCATTGCGTCTGCGGCAGGGCGCGGTCGATCGCGTCGGCGAGCATGCGCTCGCGGGCGAGGGCGCATGCGCCGACTGCTCATGCCGCGCGCGCCGCCGGCGCCGCGAGTCCGCGCACGATCTCGCGCACCAGGCCCGGGCCGCGGTAGACGAGGCCGGTGTACACCTGCACGAGCGATGCGCCCGCCGCGAGCTTCTCCTGCGCGTCGGCGGCGCTCAGGATGCCGCCGACGCCGATGACCGGGACGCGGCCGCCGAGCGCGGTCGCGAGTTTGCGGACGATCGCGGTCGCGGCCGCGCGCACCGGCGCGCCGGACAGGCCGCCCGCCTCGTCGGCATGGGGCAACCCCTCGACGCCATTGCGGGACACCGTTGTGTTGGTCGCAATCACCGCGTCGATCCCGTGTTGCTCCACGCAGGCGCGCGATTGCGGCGATCTGCTCGTCGTCCAGGTCGGGGGCGATCTTCACCGCCAGCGGCACGCGGCGCTGCGCGGCCTTGTCCAGCTGGTCGCGGCGCCGGGCGAGCTTGGCCAGGAGATCCCCGAGCTCGTCGGCCTGCTGGAGCTGGCGGAGGTTCTTCGTGTTCGGCGAGGAGACGTTCACCGTGACGTAGCTCGCGTACGGATGGACCTTTTCGAGGCAGGCGAGGTAGTCGTCGGCCGCCCGCTCGATCGGCGTGTCGAAGTTCTTGCCGATGTTGATGCCGAGGATGCCCCGGTAGCGGGCGCGGCGCACGTTCGCCACGAGGCGGTCCACGCCGACGTTGTTGAATCCCATGCGGTTGATGATCGCCTCGCGCTCGACGATGCGGAACAGGCGCGGCCGCGGATTGCCCGGCTGCGGGCGCGGCGTCACGGTGCCGACCTCGATGAAGCCGAAGCCGAACGCGGCGAGCGCGTCGATGTATGCCGCATTCTTGTCGAGACCGGCGGCGAGGCCGACCGGGTTCGGGAAGGCGAGCCCCATCGCGTCGACGCGTGCGCCGGGAAGCGGCCCGCCGGGCAGTCCGGGGAAACCGCAGCGCTGCAGGAGCTTGAAGGACGGCAGCGCGAGCTCGTGCGCCGTTTCGGGGTCGAGGTGGAAGAGGAGCGGGCGCGCGAGACCGTACAGCATCGCGCGGGAGTTTACCGCGAGCTCAGCCGTCCACCTCGGCCGCGCCCAGCCGCCGCCACGCGCCGTCGACGAGGCCTTCGATCGGACGGAAGCGCGCCTTGTAGGCCATCTTGCGGCTGTCGCGGATCCAGTAGCCGAGGTACAGGTAGGGCAGCCCGGCCGCGCGGCACTGCTCGATCTGCCAGAGGATGTTGTAGGTGCCGAGGCTCGCGCCCTCGAGCTCCGGGTCGAAGAACGTGTACACGGACGACAGCCCGTCGGTCAGCTGGTCGACGATGCTCACCATCACCAGCTTCGCGCCGTCGCGGAACTCGACCAGCCGGGTGTTCACGCGGCTCTGGAGCAGGAAGTGCGAGTACTGGTCGCGGCTGTCCTGGTCCATCCCGCCGCCGGCGTGGCGCGCGGCCTGGTAGCGGAGGTAGAGCGCGTAGTGCTCGACGCGGAAGCGCAGGCCGAGCGCGGCGGCCGCGAGCCCTTCGTGCTTGCGGACCGCGCGCCGCTGGTAGCGCGTCGTCTCGAACTCCGCGACCGGGATCCGCACCGGCACGCAGGCGCGGCACGCATCGCAGTAGGGCCGGTAGGTGAAGATGCCGCTGCGGCGAAAGCCGAGGCGCACCAGGTCGCCGTACAGGTCGTTGCCGATGAGGTGCGAAGGCGTCGCGACCTGCGAGCGCGCCATCCGGCCCGGCAGGTAGCTGCAGGGGTAGGGCGCCGTCACGTAGAACTGCAGGACGGCGTGCGGCAGATCGTTCAGCTGCGACATGCGGCGTGCTTTGCGCTCCGGTCCGCCCGGACGGGTGGCGAGGGCCAGCGCCCCGGCGGGCGCGCGTAGTCTACCAAGTCCTTGAGCCGGCGTGAGAACTCCCGACGGGGGATCTCGCGCGCGCCGAGCGAGGCGAGATGCTCGGTGTGCATCTGGCAGTCGATCAGGCCGAACCCCTCCGCCTGCAGGTGCTCGACGAGGTGCACGAACGCGATCTTCGATGCGTCCCGGCGGCGGGTGAACATCGACTCGCCGTAGAACATCCGCCCGATCGCCACGCCGTACAGGCCGCCGGCCAGCTCGCCCTCGATCCAGGTCTCCGCGCAGTGCGCGTAGCCGAGCTCGTGGAGCCGGCCGTAGGCCGCGCGCATCTCCGCGGTGATCCACGTGCCGGGTTGGCCCGCCCGCGGCGCGGCGCAGCCCCGCATGACCTCGTCGAAGGCGGTGTCGAAGCGCACCTCGTACGCCGCGTTGCGCAGGGTCTTGGCGAGCGAGCGCGTCACGCGCAGCTCGTCGGGAACGAGGATCATGCGCGGATCGGGGCTCCACCAGAGGATCGGATCGCCCTCGGAGTACCACGGGAAGATCCCGCGCCGGTAGGCCTCGAGGAGCCGGCGCGGCGAGAGGTCGCCGCCCACGGCGAGCAGGCCGTTCGGCTCCTTGAGCGCGGATGCGAGCGGCGGAAAGGTCGTCTCGGTCCCGAGCCAGGGGATCAACACTTCACCTGCTGCCGGCAGTACGCCTCGAGCTCCTTCACCACGCACGCGTCCCGCACCGGCGACTTCGCGCGATCGCCGTGCTCGAGCGCGAGCCGCATCTCGTACTTGGCGAAGAAGTCGGCGAACATCTCGCCGCCGACCGTCCCGACCGCGTACAGCTCGTCGGCGCCGCGGTCGTAGTCGAGGAGGATCGCCGCGAGCGGCTGCGGCGCCGGTCCCGCCAGCACGCGGCCGCCGTCGGCGGGATCGTACTGGCTGTGCTCCGAGCAGCAGTGGATCACCTGCGCGAAGCGGTTGCCCGGGGTCTTCTCGGTGCGGTAGCTGATGAAGCTGATCTCGCGGGTCGGGTAGGTCGAGCTTGTGCGCGCAGATCGCCGAGTACGCGACGACGCCGTCGTTCGCCCCGGTGCCGCCGGTCCACTGATAGCGGCGCGCGTCGGTGGTCTTCAGCGTCGCGCTCGTCCGGGTCGGCTTGCCGAGGTTCAGGAGGAAGCACGGGGTCCCGGCGAACGGGTAGTGGAAGATCAGGTTGCGCCCGACCGGGAGGGTCTTCGACTTGATCGGCCGTCCGCCCGCGTCCACCAGGCGGGCGCGGCCGTAGAGGCGCGGCTGCGCGTCGCTCTGCGCCAGCGCCTGGCCGATCAGCTCCGGCAGCGAGGCGGTCGCGCCGGCGACCGCGCAGGCGCGCACGAAGTTCCTGCGGTCCATTTCCGGTGTCTCCTTGGCCGCAGGCTAGCCAGCGTCTCGCGGCGTGTCAACGCCGGACCGCCCGCGCCGGGGTGTAAGATCCGCGCGCGCCGTGAGGGCGGCGCGGTCCAGAAATCAGAGCGACGCGAGCGGCCCCGCGGCCGCCGGCATCGCCACGCCAGAGGAGGGGGTCATGGAAACGCTCAAGTCGGGCGCCGACGCGCTGTTCATCCTGATCGGCGCGATCATGGTGCTGGCGATGCACTCCGGGTTCGCGTTCCTCGAGCTCGGCACCGTGCGGTCGAAGAACCAGATCAACGCGCTGGTGAAGATCCTGTGCGACTTCTCGGTGTCGACGCTCGCCTACTTCTTCGTCGGGTACGGGATCGCGTACGGGGTCGGCTTCCTCGTCGGCGCGGAGACGCTGGCGCAGAAGAACGGCTACGAGCTGGTGAAGTTCTTCTTCCTGCTCACGTTTGCGGCCGCCGTCCCGGCGATCGTCTCGGGCGGCATCGCCGAGCGCGCGCGCTTCTATCCGCAGCTGGTGGCCTCGATCGCGATCGTGGCGGTGGTGTATCCGCTGTTCGAGGGCATCGCCTGGAACCAGAAGTTCGGCGTCCAGGGCTGGCTCAAGGGCGCGTTCGGCGAGGAGTTCCACGACTTCGCGGGATCGGTGGTGGTCCACGCGGTCGGCGGCTGGCTCGCGCTCGTCGCGGTGCTCCTGCTCGGTGCGCGCAGCGGCCGCTACAGCAAGGACGGCAAGGTGATGACCGCGCACCCGCCGTCGTCGATCCCGTTCCTCGCGCTCGGCGCGTGGATCCTGGCGGTCGGATGGTTCGGCTTCAACGTCATGTCGGCGCAGACGCTCGAGAAGATCAGCGGGCTCGTTGCCCTCAACTCCCTGATGGCGATGGTCGGCGGCACGCTGGCGGCGCTCGCCGCGGGCCGGAACGATCCCGGCTTCGTGCACAACGGGCCGCTCGCGGGGCTGGTCGCGGTGTGCGCCGGCTCGGACGTGATGCATCCGCTGGGCGCATTGGCCACGGGCGCGGTGGCGGGCGCGATCTTCGTCTATCTCTTCACGATCACGCAGAACCGCTGGCGCATCGACGACGTTCTCGGCGTCTGGCCGCTGCACGGCCTGTGCGGCGCCTGGGGCGGCATCGCGGCCGGAATCTTCGGCGCGAAGGCGCTCGGCGGGATGGGCGGCGTGAGCTTCCTGTCCCAGGTCGCGGGGACCGCTCTCGGGATTACGGTCGCACTCGTCGGGGGCGTCATCGTCTATGGCGCGATCAAGGCGGCGGTGGGGCTGCGCCTGGACGCCGAGCAGGAGTTCAACGGCGCGGATCTCTCGATCCACAAGATCACCTCGACGCCGGAGCGCTGAGGGGGAACGCGATCACCTGGCGGGCAGGATCTCGCCGGTGTGGAAGCCGTACGCGCCGGCCTTCCGGTCGCCGTAGTAGTGCCGCAGCGTGGTCGAGATGGTGCGGAAGGCGAGCTCCTTCCAGGGGACGTCGGCCTCGGCGAACAACGCCACCTCCAGGCTCTCCTCGCCGGGGCCGAAACCGAGGTCCAGCAGGCGGCCGCGATAGAAGATGTGCACCTGGTTCACGTGCGGGACCGAGAGCACCGAGTACATCGCCGCGAGCTCCACGCGCGCGTTCGCCTCCTCGAGCGTCTCGCGCAGCGCGGCCTGCGCCACCGTCTCGCCGTTCTCCATGAATCCCGCCGGCAGCGTCCAGAGGCCGAGACGCGGCTCGATCGCGCGCCGGCAGAGCAGGATGCGGTCCTCCCATTCGGCGATGCAGCCGATCACCATCTTGGGATTCTGGTAGTGGATCGTCTCGCACGCCGGGCAGACGTGACGCGGCAGGTTGTCGCCGGCGGGGACGCGGAGCTCGACGGGTGCGCCGCAGTTGGAGCAGAACCTCATCGGGTCGAGCGCGTCCGGTTCAACCGACCAGGCCGGGCAGATCCGCGAGCGACGCGAGCTCGTGATCCGGGCGCACGCCCAGCTCGTCGACCGGCGCGCCCGCGCGGTTGACCCAGAACGTGCGGAAGCCGAACGCTTTCGCGCCGATCGCGTCCCAGCAGTTCGACGACACGAAGCCGATCGCCTTGGCCGGCACGCCGAGCCGATCGACCGCGATCCGGTAGACGCGCGGATCCGGCTTGAAGATCTTCGCTTCGTCCACCGAGAGGACATCGGTGATCAGGCCGTGCAGGCCGGCATTGAACACGACCGGCTCGAGCATCGCCGGCGAGCCGTTCGACAGGATCGCGAGCCGGATGCCGCGCAGCCGTCCCAGCGCCTCGGTCGACCTCGGGAAAGGTGGCGAGGTGCAGGTAGCCCTTGAGCAGCTGCGCGCGCCGCGCGTCGTCGAGCGGGAGCTTCAGCCCCGCGCAGGCGTAGCGGAGCGCGCTCTCGGTGACGTGGGAGAAGTCCTCGTAGCGCCCCATCAGGCTGCGCAGCCACGTGTACTCGAGCTGCTTCGTGCGCCAGAGCTGCGAGAGCGCCGCGCCCTTGCCCGGCCAGAGCGATTCCGCGGCCGCGGTGATCGAGTGGACGTCGAACAGCGTGCCGTAGGCGTCGAAGACGAGGGCGGCGGGGCGTGCGGGCATTGCTTCCTCCGGCGGGGCGCGGAGGCCAATGGTACGTCAGGGCGAATCAGCCGAGCGAGCGCAGCGCGGCGGCCAGGGTGGGGTCGGCGCGGCGCCGCTTGTCGACCTTGCACTCGTGGGTGGGCTCCACGGTGCCGTCCTCGTTGGCCGTCTCGAGCTTGACCGTGAAGCCCCAGAGATAGGCGAGGTGCCGCAGGACGTCCTTGTACATCGGCGCGAGCGGGCGGCGGTCCTGGCGGAAGTGCCGCAGCGTCATCGAGCGGTCGCCGCCCACGTCCACGTTCACGATCTGGATGTTCGGCTCGCGCTCGGCGAGCGAGTACTGGCGCGCGAGCGTCTCGCGCACCTGGCGATAGCCCGCGTCGTCGTGGATCGCGCCGATGCGCAGGTTCGGGAGATCCTCGTCGTCGATCAGGCAGAACAGCCGGAAATCGCGGATCACCTGCGGGCTGAGGAACTGCTGGATGAAGCTCTCGTCCTTGAAGTTGCGCATCGCGAAGTCGAGCGTCTTCAGCCAGTCCGACCCGGCGATGTCCGGGAACCAGCGCCGGTCCTCCTCGGTCGGGTGCTCGCAGATGCGCCGCAGGTCGCGGTACATCGCGAACCCGAGCGCGTAGGGGTTGATGCCGCCGTAGTACTCGCTGTCGAAGCCCGGCTGCGTCAGCACGTTGGTGTGCGAGTGCAGCACCTCGAGCAGGACGCTGTCGGCGAGCAGGCCCTCGTCGTACAGCGTCTGCATGATCGTGTAGTGCCAGAAGGTGGCCCAGCCCTCGTTCATCACCTGGGTCTGGCGCTGCGGATAGAAGTACTGCGCGAGCTTGCGGACGATGCGCGCCATCTCGCGCTGCCACGGATCGAGCAGCGGCGCGTGCTTCTCGAGGAAGTAGAGCAGGTTCTCCTGCGGCTCGGACGGGAACCGCATCTCGGCCTGCTCGGGCTCGTCGTCCGCGGCGTGCGGGAGGGTGCGCCACAGGTCGTTCACCTGGGTCTGGAGGTGCTCCTCGCGCTCCTTCAGGCGCAGCCGCTCCTGGGCCAGGGTGCGCTTGGGCGGGCGCTTGTAGCGGTCGACGCCGAAGTTCGCGAGCGCGTGGCAGGCGTCCAGGGTCCGCTCCACCTCCTCCTCGCCGTAGCGCCGCTCGCACTCGAGGATGTACTGCTTCGAGAACAGCAGGTAGTCGACGATCGCGTCCGACTGGGTCCACGCGCGGAAGAGATAGTTGCCCTTGAAGAAGGAGTTGTGCCCGTAGCAGGCGTGCGCGATGACCAGGGCCTGCATCGGCATCGTGTTCTCCTCCAGGAGATACGCGATGCACGGGTTGGAGTTGATGACGATCTCGTACGCGAGGCCCATCGCGCCGCGCTTGTACACCTGCTGCGTGGCGAGGAAGCGCTTGCCGAACGACCAGTGGTAATAGCCGATCGGCATGCCGTTGGACGCGTAGGCGTCCATCATCTGCTCGGCGCTGATGATCTCGACCTGGTTCGGGTAGGTGTCCAGGCCGTACTGCGCGGCCACGCGTGCGATCTCGCGGTCGTAGCGCGCGATCAGGTCGAAGCTCCACTCGGAGCCGGTGGAGAGCGGCTCGGCGGCGCGGCGCCGCGACGGGTCGCGCGGCGGCAGCGACGCCGGACCGTCGCCTTCAGCGCCGCGATTCCTGAGGAACTCGGGGAGCGGGAGCGGCATCTGGCTTTTCTTGCCGGGCGGTCGCATCGACTTCGTCATGCGGCCGCCGCCTCCGGCCCGCTGCGGCGTGCCGGAGCCTCGGCGTCGGCGGCAAGCCGCATGAGCCGTTCTCGCATCCCCCTGGCGGGGGCCCCTGCTCGGTAGCTCATGCGGCTACCTTCTCCTTTTTAGCGAATAGCTCCCTGAGCACCGGGTAGATGTCGGTGCGCTCGCGGATGCGGCCGAGCGCCATGTTCGGCTTCGCGGCGCGCGCCTGCTCGTAGTGCACCCAGAGGTTCTGGGGCTCGCCGGTGGTGATCTCGACGTAGGTGAAGTACTGGACCATCGGCAGCAAGCCGTTCACGAGCAGGTCCAGGCAGCGCGGGGAGTCGCCCTCCCAGTTGTCGCCGTCGGAGGCCTGGGCGACGTAGATGTTCCATTGCTCGAGCGGGAAGCGCTCCTTGATCTCGTCGATGGCCAGCGTGAGCGCGCTCGAGACGACCGTTCCGCCGGTCTCGGTGGAGTGGAAGAACTCCTCCTCGTCGACCACTTTCGCGGTGGTGTGATGGCGGATGAAGACGATCTCGATGCGCTCGTAGTGCCGCTTCAGGAACAGGTGCAGGAGGATGAAGAAGCGCTTGGCGAGGTCCTTGCGCGACTCGTCCATCGAGCCGGACACGTCCATGATGCAGAACATGACCGCCTGCGCGATCGGCATCGGCTGGGTGACGCGGTTGCGGAAGCGCAGATCGAACGTGTCGATGAACGGGATCTTCGCGACGCGCGCGCGCAGCTCGGCCTCCTCCGCGAGGAGCGCCGCGATGCGCGGATCCTGCGGATCGGCGTTCTGCCCGTCCCCGGCCACGTATCCCAGCGCGGCCAGCTCCTCCTCGATCTCGCGCAGGCGTGCGGTGTGCGGCCCGCCGAACGCGATGCGGCGGGCGAGCGACTCCCGCATGGTCCGGACCACCGCGAGGTTGGTGGGCGTGCCGTCGGTCCGATAGCCCGCGCGGACGCGCTTGTGATGCGGGATCGCGGTGAGCTGGGTCTTGACGAGCTCGGGCAGCGCCATGTCCTCGAAGAAGAAGTCGAGGAACTCCTCGCGCGTCAGCCGGAAGCGGAAGGCGTCCTCGCCTTCGCCGTCGTCGCTCGCGCCGCTGCCCTGGCCCTGGCCGCCCCCGGGCGGGCGCTGGATCTCGTCGCCGGTGACGTACTCCTGGTTGCCCGGGAGGACCACCTCGCGGCGGCCGCCGGCGCCGTGCTGGAACACCGGTTCGTTGAGGTCGCGCGCCGGAATCGAGACGCTCGCATCGCGGTCGGCCTCGGCGATCTTGCGGCCGGAGATCGCGCGGGCCACCGCCTCGCGCACCTGCGCGCGATAGCGCTTCAGGAAGCGTTGCGCGTTGACCGCGCTCTTGTGGCGCGGGTTTTCGCGCCGATCGATGACATCGGTCACGACAACACCCGGCAAGCCCGCGCGCGGTGCGGGCGCATCACGACGACTTGCGCACCCGCAGGTACCACTCGATCAGCAGGCGCACCTGCTTCGGCGTGTAGCCCTTCGCCACCATGCGGTCGACGAAGTTCTGGTGCTTCTTCTGCTCCTCGGCGGAGGCCTTGGCGTTGAACGAGATCACCGGCAGCAGGTCCTCGGTGGTCGAGAACATCTTCTTCTCGATCACGGTGCGCAGCTTCTCGTAGCTGGTCCAGGACGGGTTCTTGCCCTGGTTCGCCGCGCGCGCGCGCAGCACGAAGTTCACGATCTCGTGGCGGAAGTCCTTCGGGTTGCCGATGCCGGCCGGCTTCTCGATCTTCTCCAGCTCGTCGTTGAGCGCCCCGCGGTCGAGGATCTCGCCGGTGTTCGGATCGCGGTACTCCTGGTCCTGGATCCACAGGTCGGCGAACGTGACGTAGCGGTCGAAGATGTTCTGGCCGTACTCCGAGTACGCGTCGAGGTACGCGGTCTGGATCTCCTTGCCGATGAACTCGACATAGGGGGTCGCCAGGTACTCCTTGACGAAGGAGAGGTAGCGCTTCTCGCCCTCCGGCGGGAACTGCTCGCGCTCGATCTGCTGCTCGAGGACGTAGAGCAGGTGGACCGGGTTCGCGGCCACTTCCGTATGGTCGAAGTTGAAGACCTTCGACAGCACCTTGTACGCGAAGCGCGTCGACAGCCCGGTCATGCCTTCGTCGACCCCGGCGAAGTCGCGGTACTCCTGCATCGACTTCGCCTTCGGGTCGATGTCCTTGAGATTCTCGCCGTCGTAGACGCGCATCTTCGAGAACAGGCTCGAGTTCTCCGGCTCCTTGATGCGCGTGAGAACGGCGAACTGCGCCATCATCTTGAGCGTCCCGGGCGCGCACGGCGCGTGCGGCAAGCGAGGAGTTCTTGAGCAGCTTCTCGTAGATGTGGACCTCGTCGGTGACGCGCAGGCAGTACGGCACCTTGACGATGTAGATCCGGTCGAGGAACGCCTCGTTGTTCTTGTTGTTCCGGAACGACTGCCATTCGCTCTCGTTCGAGTGCGCGAGGATCACGCCGTCGAACGGGATCGCGCCGAAGCCCTCGGTGCCCTTGTAGTTGCCCTCCTGCGTCGCGGTGAGCAGCGGGTGCAGCACCTTGATCGGCGCCTTGAACATCTCGACGAACTCGAGCAGGCCCTGGTTGGCGCGGCACAGGCCGCCGGAGTAGCTGTAGGCGTCGGGGTCGTCCTGCGCGTACTGCTCGAGCTTGCGGATGTCGAGCTTGCCGGTGAGCGAGCTGATGTCCTGGTTGTTCTCGTCGCCGGGCTCGGTCTTGCAGATCGCGATCTGCTGCAGCGTCGAGGGCCGCAGCTTGACGACGCGGAACTTGCCGAGGTCGCCGCCGAACTCCTTCAGGCGCTTGACCGCCCAGGGCGAGGGGATCGGGCTCAGGTAGCGCCGCGGGATGCCGTACTCGTCCTCGAGGGTCGCGCCGTCGTCCTCGGGGGTGAAGAGCCCGAGCGGCGACTCGTTCACCGGCGAGCCCTTGAGGGTGTAGAACGGCATCTCCTCCATCAGCTGCTTGAGCTTCTCGGCGAGCGAGCTCTTGCCGCCCCCCGGCGGTCCGAGCAGGTAGAGGATCTGCTTGCGCTCCTCGAGCGCCTGGCCCGCGTGCTTGAAGTAGGCGACGATCTGCTCGATCGTCTCCTCCATCCCGTAGAACTCGCGGAACGCCGGGTAGACGCGGATCACCTTGTTGGAGAAGATGCGCGACAGGCGCGGGTCGTTGCGCGTGTCGATCGACTCGGGCTCGCCGATCGCCATGAGCATGCGCTCGGCGGCGGTGGCGTAGGCGGCGGGGTTCGACTTGCAGAACTCGAGGTACTCGCCGAGCGAGTACTCTTCCTCGAGGCGGCTCTCGTAGCGCGCCTGGAAGCGGGAGAGAACCCCGCCGCGGCTCTCGTGACTGCGTTCGGTCCCGGCGCGTTGGGCGACGGCGCCGCCCGCCTCGCCAAAAGCCGAGAAAACTTGCGTCGGGTTTCCTTCCATGCGAGCCTCCGCTGCGAGGAAAGTGCGTTGAGTATCTGCTTCGCGCTCTCTGCTCATGTAGGAACTTGTAGCGATTTTCGGGCCTAACCCGCCCTTAGGACAAGGTGCGCGTGGCAAAGTTGCGACGCCATTCGGCTCTCCTCGTGCATTTGCTACAACGCATTCTGCGCCCGAAGCGATGACGGTGCAGGTCGGCGCCCGGATCGCCCGGTCATGAGCGGCGATTTCGACCCGCGCCTCGTGCGCGCGCTCGGCGCCGCGCGCCGCGTCGGGGTGCTGACCGGCGCCGGCATCTCGGCCGAAAGCGGCATTCCCACGTTCCGTGACGCACAAACCGGCCTGTGGTCGCGCTTCCGTCCCGAGGAGCTGGCGACGGCGGAGGCCTTCCGGCGCGACCCGCAGCTCGTCTGGGACTGGTACGAGTGGCGGCGCGGGCTGGTTGCAGGCGCGGCGCCGAACGCCGCGCATCGGGCGCTCGCGCGCCTTCAGGCGCTCGTGCCCGAGCTGACGCTCGTCACCCAGAACGTCGACGGGCTGCACCAGCGCGCCGGGTCGGTCGACGTGGTGGAACTCCACGGCAACATCCACCGCAGCAAGTGCTTTGTCGAGGACAGCGTCGTCGACTGCCTGGCCGGCGACGGCGGAGCGTCCGCCGCGCTGCCCGCGGTGCGGCGCGCCCCTGCGGCCCGACGTGGTGTGGTTCGGCGAGACGCTCCCGCCGCAGGCGATCGCCCGCGCGGAGGCGGCGGCCCGCGAATGCGACCTGTTCTTCTCGATCGGCACCTCGGCGGCGGTCTTTCCGGCCGCGCAATTGCCGCGGACCGCGCTGCAGGGCGGGGCCACGGTCGTCGAGGTCAACAAGGACCCGACGCCGCTGACCGGCGCCGCGACGTTCAGCCTGCGCGGCGCGGCGGGCGCGATCCTGCCGGCGCTGCTCGATGCGGCCTGGCGCAGCTGACTCTGGCACTCGCCGGGGTCAAGTGCTAATTTTGCACCGGGAGGAGGCATGCGCGATCGCTACGACGAGCTGTACCGCGCCTTCCGGTGGCAGGTGCCGGAGCGCTTCAACATCGCGGACGCCTGCTGCCGCCGGCACGCGCGGGATCGCCACCGCTTCTGCCTCTACTGGGAGGACGAGTCGGGCGCGACCTCGGCGTGGACCTACTGGGACCTCCAGCAGCAGGCGAACCGGCTCGCGAATGCCCTCGTCGCGCACGGGGTGAAGCGCGGCGACCGCGTCGCCATCATCCTTCCCCAGCGCCCCGAGACCGTGATCGCGCACGTCGCGTGCTACCAGATGGGCGCCGTGGCGATGCCGCTGTCGATCCTGTTCGGGCCGGAAGCGCTCGAGTACCGGCTGCAAAACAGCGCGACGAGCGTCGCGTTCGTCGACCCGGCTTCGCTCCCCAACCTGCAGCCGATCCGCGACCGCTTGCCGGACCTGCAGCACGTGGTCGGCGTCGCGGGCGCGCTCGAGGCGGGCGTCACGCCGTGGGAACGCCTGCTCGAACAGGCGTCCTGGCGGTTCACGCCGGTCGACACGGCCGCGGAGGACCCGGCCCTCCTGATCTACACGAGCGGCACCACCGGCCCGCCCAAGGGGGCACTGAAGCCCCAGCGCGTGATGCTCGGCAATCTGCCGGGGTTCCGCTACTCGCACGACGAGTTTCCGCAGCCCGGGGACATGTTCTGGTCGCCCGCGGACTGGGCCTGGACGGGCGGCCTCATGGATGCGCTGCTGCCCACCATGTACTACGGGTTCCCGATCCTCGGCTACCGCGGCCGCTTCGATCCCGAGCGCGCGTTCCATCTCCTCGAGAAGTACCAGGTGCGGAATTCGTTCCTCTTTCCCACCGCGCTCAAGATGATGATGAAGGCGGTGCCGTCGCCGCGCGCGCGCTACGACCTCGCGCTCCGTTCGATCATGAGCGCGGGCGAGGCGGTCGGCGAGACCGTGTTCGGCTGGAGCCGCGAGCACCTGGGGGTGACGATCAACGAGATGTTCGGCCAGACCGAGATCAACTACCTCGTCGGGAACTCGCACACGCTCTGGCCGGCCAAGCCCGGCTCGATCGGCCGGCCGTACCCCGGACACCGCATCGCCATCATCGACGACGCGGGCGCCGAGGTGCCGCCGGGCGAGATCGGCGAGATCGCGGTCAACCGCACCGACGTCCACGGCGATCCCGATGCGGTGTTCTTCCTCGGCTACTGGAAGAACGAGAAGGCGACGCGGGAGAAGTACACCGGCGACTGGTGCCGCACCGGCGACCTCGCGAAGCGCGACGAGGACGGGTATTTCTGGTACCAGGGGCGGGCCGACGACATGTTCAAGGCGGCCGGCTATCGCATCGGGCCGTCGGAGATCGAGAACTGCCTGGTGAAGCATCCCGCGGTCGCCAATGCGGCGGTGGTGCCGAGTCCCGATCCCGAGCGCGGCAACGTCGTGAAGGCGTTCATCGTCCTGACGCCGGGCCACCAGGCCTCCCCGGCGCTCGAGGAGGAGATCCGCAATCACGTGCGCGGACGGCTCGCGCCCTATGAGTACCCGCGCGAGATCGAGTTCATCGACGCGCTGCCGATGACCACGACGGGGAAGGTGCAGCGGCGGGTGCTGCGGCTGCGGGAGGAAGAAAGAACGAAGGGGAAAGGCTAGAGCGGGCCGCGCGCTACTTCGTGCTGCTCACCAGGATCTTCCCCTCCGCCTCGACCACGACCTCGCCGTGCTGATTGCGGCAGGTGCCGCTGAGCACGCAGATCCCGCCGTGATGCTTCGGCTTGTTGAGCCGGTCCACGATCGTCCAGGTGGTCGTCAGCGTGTCGCCGGGCCGCACCGGCGCCTTGAAGCGGCAGGTGTGCTCCATGTAGGCGATCGCCGTCGAGTGGAAGTACATGCCGACCGGTGCCGACACGAGCGCGCTCGTGAACGGGCCGTGCAGGATCCGTCCCCCGAAGCGCGAGCGCTTCGAGTGCTCCTCGTCGACGTGCAGCGGGTTGAAGTCGCCGAACAGCCCGGAGGCCATCACCAGGTGCGTCTCCGTCACGGTGAGCGACGAGCTGAACGTTTCGCCGACCTTTGTCTCGTCGTAGTGCTTGCCCGGAAACATCGCTGCGCCCTCCATTGCAGAGGCGGCGATTGTTGCAGAGGGCGGTCGCCGTGCGCAAGGCGCCGGGAGGCGCAGTAGACTCGCGGGTCTCTCAGCGTGGCCCCGGTGACTTCGATGAAGCTCTACACCTACTTCCGCTCGTCGGCTTCCTATCGCGTCCGCATTGCGCTCGCCTACAAGGGCATCGCGCACGAGGCCGCGTACGTCAGCCTTCCCAAGGCCGAGCACCAGGCGGACGCGTTCCGCGGCGTCAACGTGCAGGGCCTCGTCCCGGCGCTCGAAGACGGCGGTCAGGTCCTCATCCAGTCGCTGGCGATCATGGAGTATCTCGAAGAGCGCCACCCGGTGCCGCCGCTGCTGCCCAAGGATCCGGTGGAGCGCGCCTACGTTCGCGCGGTCGCGCAGATCATCGCCTGCGAGATGCACCCGCTGAACAACCTGCGGACGCTCAAGCACCTCCGCAAGGCCTTCAAGCTGGACGACGAGGGCGTCAACAGCTGGTATCGCCACTGGATCGCGGAAGGCTTCGGGATGCTGGAGGCTTACCTGGAAAGAGAGAAGCGCCATGGCAAGTACTGCCACGGCGACGCGGTCTCGATGGCCGACTGCTGCCTCGTGCCGCAGGTGTTCAACGCGCAGCGCTATGATTGCGACCTCGCGCCGTACCCGACGCTCATGCGGATCTTCGACGACTGCATGAAGCTCGACGCGTTCGCGGCCACGCAGCCGATGAAGCAGGCGGATGCAACCACCTAAGTGGTCCCGCCGTCAGGAATCGAACCTGAATCTAGCGCTTAGGAGGCGCTCGTTCTATCCATTGAACTACGGCGAGTCGGCGCGCATTCTACGCGAACCCATCTGAAGCGAATCACGACAACGATGAAAGCAGTGCTGTGCAGGGCCTGGGGCGGTCCCGAGACCCTCGTCATCGAGGACGTGCTCGTCGCCGCACGCCGGCGCGGGCGAAGTCGTCGTCGACGTTAAGGCGGCGGGCGTGAACTTCCCCGACGTGCTGATGATCCAGGGTAAGTATCAGTTCAAGCCGCCGCTGCCCTTCACGCCAGGCGTCGAACTCGCCGGTATCGTGAAAGAGGCGGGGAGTGGCGTCACGCACTTCAAACCCGGCGACGCGGTGGTGGCGAACGTGGCGTTCGGGGCGTTCGCCGAGGAATGCGTGGTGCCCGCGGCGCGGCTCGTGCCGCTGCCGCGCGGCGTCGACTTCGCCGCCGCAGCGGGGTTCACCGTCGCGTATGGCACCGCGTGGCACGCGCTGAAGGATCGCGGTCAGCTCAAGCCCGGCGAGACCCTCCTTGTGCTCGGCGCCGCCGGCGGCGTCGGGCTCGCCGCGGTCGAGCTGGGCGCGGCGATGGGGGCGCGCGTGATCGCGGCGGCCTCGAGCGCCGAAAAGCTGGCGGTGTGTCGCGCGCACGGGGCCACCGAGGCGATCAATTACGCGACCGAGGATCTGCGCGCGCGGCTGAAGCAGCTCGTGGGTGAGAAGGGCGTCGACGTCGTCTACGACCCGGTCGGCGGCGCGTTGAGCGAACCGGCGCTGCGCAGCGTCGGGTGGCGCGGCCGGTTCCTCGTCATCGGGTTCGCGGGCGGCGAGATTCCACGTCTGCCCGCGAACCTGCCGCTGCTCAAGGGCAGCGCGATCGTCGGCGTGTTCTGGGGCGGGTGGCTGGATCGCGAGCCCGAGGCGAGCCGGCGCGAGATGGGCGAGCTCGCCCAATGGCTCGCTGACGGACGCGTGAAGCCGCATGTCTCGGCGCGTTATCCACTTGCGCGGACTGCCGACGCGCTGGACGCGCTATCGGGGCGCGCGGTGACCGGCAAGGTCGTGATCGAACCCGAGGCCTGAGAGATCCGATGCCGCTCGCATCCTGGCCGGACGTGCTCGAGTTCTGGTTCGGTGCGCCCGACTCGCCGGAGTTCGGCCGCCCGCGCGCGCCCTGGTTCGTGAAGTCGGCGGAGTTTGACGCCCTGATCCGCGACCGCTTCCTCGCCACCCACGAGGCGGCGGCGGCCGGCGCACTCGATGCCTGGTCGAGCCGGCCGCTCGCCGCGCTCGCGCTGGCGGTCGTGCTGGACCAGTTTCCGCGCAACATGTTCCGCGGCACGCCGCGGGCGTTTGCTGCCGACGCACGGGCGCTCGCGCTTGCGCGCGACGCGGTGGGGCGGGGATTCGACGAGGTGCTGCTCCCGGTGCAGCGCTGGTTCGTCTACCTGCCGTTCGAGCACGCCGAGGACCTCGCGATGCAGCGCGAATCGCTGCGGCTGTTCGAGCGGCTCGCCACCGATGCGGCGGGCGCCGGTACGCTCACCTACGCAATGCGGCACTACGCGGTGATCGAGCGCTTCGGGCGCTTTCCCGCACCGGAACGCGATCCTCGGGCGCGCATCGACGCCCGAGGAGCTGGCGTTCCTCGCGCAGCCCGGGTCGTCGTTCTAGCCCTCGAGGCGCGTCGGCACCGTGACCTCCGAGTGGAGCGTGCGGTGCACCGGGCACTTGTTCGCGATCTCGAGCAGCTTCGCGCGCATCGCCTCGTCGAGCGCGCCCTCCAGTCGCACGATGCGCTCGATCCGATCGACCTTGCCGTCCCGCGTCTCGCACTCCGCGCAGTCCTGCGCGTGGATCTTGTCGTGGCGCAACTCGACGGTCACGCGCTCGAGCGGGAGTCCCTTGAGGTCCGCATACATCCGGATCGTCATTGCGGTGCAGGCGCCCAGCCCTGCGAGGACGAGGTCGTAGGGCGACGGCCCCGAGGCGAGCCCGCCGACGTCGACGGGCTCGTCCGCGCGCAGCACGTGCGGTCCGGCCACGACGAGCTGCGTGAACTTCCCTTCGCGCGTCTCCTGCACGACGACCTTGCCCGCCACCGGGGCGGGCGCCGCGGGCGCTTCCGTCGGGAGATAGCGCGCTGCCCACGCGGCGATGACCTGCCCGGCATAACTCGCGTCCTCGCGACGCGACAGCAGGTGATCCGCGGGATCGAGCGACACGAAGCTCTTCGGATGCTTCGCCGCCGTGAAGATCTGCGTGGCGTTGCCGATCTCGACGGTGTCGTCGCGCGGCGAGTGCATGACGAGCAGCGCCTTGCGCAGGCTGCCGATCGCGTCCGGCGAGGCGCTGGCCGGCGACATCGTCGAGGAAGCTCTTGCGGATGCGGAACGGCCGTCCCGCGAGGACGACCTCGGCCTCGCCGTCGCGCGCGATGCGCGCCTGGTCGGGAATGTGGCGCAGCACGTGCGCCGGCTCGGCCGGCGCGCCGATCGTCGCGACGCCGACCGCCTCCGGAATGCGCGCGGCGGCGGCGAGCACCGCGGCGCCGCCGAGGCTGTGTCCGACGAGGATGCCGGGCGCTCGATGCTCGGCGCGGAGGAAATCGGCCGCGGCCACGAGGTCGGCCACGTTCGAGGAGAAGTCGGTGTTGGCGAACTCGCCGTCGCTGCCGCCCAGTCCCGTGAAGTCGAAGCGCAGGCACGCGATGCCGCGCTCGGCGAGCGCCGCCGCGACGTAGGTGGCGGCGCGCGTCTCCTTCGAGCAGGTGAAGCAGTGGGCGAACAACGCGTAGGCGACGGCCGGCACGGCGGGGCGGTCGAGACGGGCCGCCAGCCGGACGCCGAGCGCGCCGGTGAACTCGACCTTCTCGCTGGAGGGGTCATGGGAGTCTCCTTGAGCGGAACGCGCGCGTCGCTATACTTCCGCGCCGTATGCAATCGTCGCACGAGATCCAGCTCCCTTCCCCGTGGGTGGTCCGTTGGGCGGCGCTCGTCCGTCCGGGCAGCGAGGTGTTGCGACCTCGCGTGCGGCACGGGGCGGCACGCGCGCTTCTTCGCGGCGCGCGGCTGCAGCGTCCTTGCGGTCGATCGCGACGCGGAAGCGATCGCTGCGCTGGCCACGGTGGCGGGCGTCTTCACCCGCGTGGCCGACCTCGAGGGCGCGGCGTGGCCCTTCGCGCCGTCGAGCTTCGACGCGGTCGTGGTCGCGAACTACCTGCACCGGCCGCTGTTCGGTCCCATCTTCGACGCGCTTGCGGCCCGGCGGCGTGCTCGTCTACGAGACCTTCATGGTGGGGAACGAACGCTTCGGTAGGCCGTCCAACCCCGAATTCCTGTTGCGGCCGGGCGAGTTGCTGGCGGCCGTTCAGGGGCAACTCGAGGTCGTCGCCTTCGAGCAGGGGGAGGTCGGGGCGCCACGGGCCGCGGTCGTGCAGCGGATCTGCGCCATGAAGGGGGCCGCCGGCGCCGCGACGATCGGCTAAAGGTGCGTTCCGGCGGGGAAATCCGTTAAAATCGCGCATTACATCAAGGGCGTGAGGCCATGATCACCGGAAGCCTGGTCGCCATCGTTACGCCGATGCTCGAGGACGGCCGCCTCGACATCCCGCGGTTCAAGGCCCTGATCGACTGGCATATCGCCGAAGGCACCGACGGCATCGTCGTCGTCGGCACCACCGGCGAGTCGCCGACGGTCGACTTCGACGAGCACAAGGAACTGATCCACGTCGCGGTCGCGCACGCGGCGGGTCGCATTCCCATCGTCGCCGGCACCGGCGCCAACTCGACTGCGGAAGCGATCGAGCTCACCGAGTCGGCAAAGCGCGCCGGCGCGGCGGCCTGCCTCTCGGTCGTGCCGTACTACAACAAGCCGACGCAGGAAGGCCTGTACCGCCACTTCAAGGCGATCGCCGAAGCGGTCGACATTCCGAACATCCTCTACAACGTTCCCGGCCGCACGGTCGCGGACCTGGCGAACGAGACGACGCTCCGCCTCGCCCAGATCCCGAACATCGTCGGGGTCAAGGACGCGACCGCGAACATCGAGCGCGGCACCGACCTCGCCAAGCGCGCGCCCGCGGGCTTCGCGGTCTACAGCGGCGACGACGCCAGCGGCCTCGCGCTGATCCTGATGGGCGGGCACGGCATCATCTCCGTGTCCGCGAACGTGGCGCCGCGCCTGATGCACGAGATGTGCGCCGCGGCGCTCGCGGGCGACCTCGCGCGCGCGCGGGAGGCGAACTACAAGCTGCTCGGGCTGCACCGGCACCTCTTCGTCGAGGCGAATCCGATTCCGGTGAAGTGGGCCGTCGCGCAGCTCGGGTTGATCGAGGGCGGCATCAGACTGCCCCTTACGCCGCTGTCGGCGCAGTTCCAGGAGGTCGTCAGGGAGGCCATGCGCGAGGCCGGAGTGCTGCAGCAAGCGAGCGGCCTGCGCCTCGTGGAGGGTCGAGCGGTATGAAGAGATCGACGCGAGCATTCCTCGCCGCGCTGCCGGTGCCCTTTCTGCTCGCCGGATGCGGCATCGGCGAGATGCTGATGGGCGGCAAGGGCGTGGAGTACAAGTCGGCGGGGAAGCTGCCGCCGCTGGAGGTGCCGCCCGATCTGACGCGGCCGGGTCGTGACGATCGCTACCAGGTGCCGGACGTCGCGCCCGGCGGCACGGCGACGTTCTCCGCCTACAACGCGGAGCGCGGCGGCGGGCCGCGCGCGAACGAAGTGCTGCCGGCCGCCGCGGGCGTCCGCATCGAGCGTGACGGCAACACGCGCTACATCGTCCTGTCCGAATCGCCCGACAAGCTGTGGACTCCGGTCAAGGAGTTCTGGCAGGAGAACGGCTTCCTGCTCAAGGTCGACAGCCCGGACGCCGGGGTGATGGAGACCGACTGGGCGGAGAACCGCGCGAAGATTCCGCAGGATCCGATCCGCAACGCCCTCGGCAAGCTGCTCGACCAGGCCTACTCGACCGGCGAGCGCGACAAGTTCCGCACGCGCCTCGAGCGCACGGCGAGCGGCGGCACCGAGATCTTCATCAGCCACCGCGGGATGGTCGAGCAGATCGTGAACGACTCGCGCGGCATGGCGGGATCGGTCTGGGAGCCGCGCCCCGCGGATCCCGAGCTCGAAGCCGAGTTCCTGCGCCGGATGATGGTGAAGCTCGGCGTCGAGGAGACCCGCGCAAAGGCGATGCTCGCGCCGGACGGCAAGCCGCGCGACCGTGCGCAGCTGGTGAAGGGCAGCGACGGCGCGAGCCTGTTGCGCGTCGACGACCCGTTCGATCGCGCGTGGCGGCGCGTCGGCGTGGCGCTCGACCGCGTCGGGTTCACCGTCGAGGATCGCGACCGCGCCAAGGGCATCTACTTCGTGCGCTACGCGGATCCGCAGGAGGGGATGAAGAAGGACACCGGCCTGCTCTCGAAGCTCGCGTTCTGGCGCAGCACCGACACGGCCAAGCCCGCCGCGCAGTACCAGGTCGTGGTCAACGCCGCGACCGACACGAGCCAGGTCCGCATCCTCGGCAAGGACGGCGGTCCGGACAGCACCGGCGCTTCGCAGAAGATCCTCGCCCTGCTCTACGATCAGCTGAAGTGACGCTGCCGTCGCGCGCGTCGCCGGCACTTCCGATCCTCGCGCTCGTGCCGCGCCACGCGCTGCGCGCGGCGCGGCGCTTTGCACGGCGCGACTCCCTCGGTGCGCTTCGCGTCGCTCGGTAGCGGGTCGGGCGGCAACGCGCTCGTCGTCGAGGCGGGCGCGTCCCGGGTCATGGTCGACTGCGGCTTCTCCGTCGAGGAGACCGACCGCCGGCTCGCGCGCATCGGGCTGTCGGCCGGGGATCTCGCGGGCATCGTGGTGACGCACGAGCACGGCGATCACGCCGACGGCGCGATTCCCTTCGCGCGGCGCCACGGCCTGCGCGTCTGGATGACTCATGGAACGCTGCGCGCGAGCGGGACGCGCGTCGGCGAGCGGCGGCGCGCCGGACCCGGTCGTGACCGTCATCGACAGCCATGCGCCGTTCGCGGTCGGCGACCTCGAGGTGGCGCCGTTTCCGGTGCCGCACGACGCCCGCGAGCCGGTGCAGCTCGTGCTGGGCGATGGCGCGCGGCGCGTGGGCGTGCTGACCGACATCGGCGCCTCGACGCGGCACGTCGAGACGATGCTCTCGGGCTGCGACGCGCTCGTGCTCGAGTGCAACCACGACGAGCGGATGCTCGCGGACGGTCCTTATCCCGGCTGGCTGAAGGCGCGCGTCGGCGGACCGTTCGGCCATCTTGCGAACACCGCGGCGGCGCAGCTGCTCGCCGCGCTCGATCGCTCGCGGCTGCGTCACGTGGTCGCCGCGCACCTCTCGGACAAGAACAACCGGCCGGCGCTCGCGCGCGCGGCGCTCGCCGGCGTGCTCGGCTGCGCGGCCGACTGGGTCGGGATCGCGGAGCAGGCGACCGGATTCGACTGGCGCGAAGTCTGAGTCGGCGCTGGGCCGAGAAAACAAAGGCCGGCTTGAGCCGGCCTTCGGTCAAGCGGGATCCCGGCACTCGCCGGGATGACCCCGCTAGCGCGGGGTTACTTCTTCATCGTTTCCGTCTGGCCCGGTGCGTCATCCGCCTCCCGGCGTCCTTCCCGCCTTCCACGCCGCCCGGCGGCGGTTCGGCGCGGCGCTCAGCCTTGATCCGCCTTCGGCGCATCGGCGGGCGGGGGCCGGCAGCGGGAGCGGCCGCCGGGGCCGGTGCGCGGCGGGCAGCGGCCGGTGCGGCCGGCGCCGCGGGCAGCGGGTTCTTCCGGCCGCATGCCGCGAGGGTGCCGCGGCCGCGGCCTGCGGCGAACGAGCAGAGCGTGTTTCATTTCGGGTCTTCCTTTTCTGGTGAGGGGAGGAGTCGGCCGGCGTCGTGACAGACGGTGACGCATGCCATCGCGTCGACCGAGCATGCGAATTATAGCGGGCGCCCTGATCCTCGACCGACGACGGCGCGCCGGACACGCCGCGGTGACGCGAGCAGCCGACTACAACCCGAGGGTCGTCGCCGGGATCGCCGGCACCGAGCTCTGCCAGATCTCGTCGAAGCGCTCGCGCATCAGGCGCGCGTCCTGATATTCGTTGAGCGTGAATACGCCGCGCGACTGCGCCGCGACCGGCCGCCGGACGAAGTGCTCCATGTCCGCCAGCACGAAGCAATCCTGCACGCGCGCCGCCTCGCCTTCGCTCTGATGGACGGCGACCGCAAAGCTGAAGTCGCGCACGAGGTCGAGCATGCGCGGGCACCCGCGCTTCAGGTGCTCGGGATCGTGCACGACGACGAACAGGCGGTTGTCGGCGCTGGCAAGCAGGAACTGGCGCAACGCGGCGTGGCGCTCGGGGGCGTTGAGCTCGAGCTGCGCGCAGTCCGGGTCGAACACCCGCAGCTCGCGCCGAACGGTCGCGAGCAGGCCGTCGAACGCTTCCAGGTACTGCCGCCGGCTGCCGATCAGCTCGCGGCGCGGCTGGGGAATGACTTTTGCGAGATCCTTCGCGCGTTCGTCTGCGGGACTGGTCATCGCGACTCCGCTCATCGAGGCGCGGGAGCAAGGTATCCCGCCCGATACCAAGTGTAGAGCAGCGCCGCGCCCGGCGGTGTGATGGATGTCCGCGCCGCCAGTACGCGGCGGTCCGCAAGCCGGGTCAGCGCGGCCCGCATCCCGGGTGGCGCATCGACCGGCTCGCCGTTGATGAAGACGCGGTTCGCGCGGTAAAGCATCCCGGTCGCCGGCGCCAGCGCAACGCCCCGCTCGGCGCACGCGCGGGCGAACGCCGCGGCGGCGAGCGGCCGTTGCGGCGGGGTGAAGCGCACGTGCGGCTTGGGCTCGGAGAAGTGGCGGCCGAGGAACTCGAGCATCTCGCCGCGCGACCAGCGCACCCGCTCGAGCATCCGGACGCACCGGGCGACGAGCTTGTCGTCGAGCCGGGCGGGCGCGCGGGTCGGGGCCAGATCGGGGTCCGCGTAGAGCGTGTCGGGCAGCGCGAGACGATCCTGCAGGAATCCCAGGAACTCCGCGCCGAGCTCGCGCACCGACGGCGCGCGGAAGCCGATCGAGTACGTGAGGCACGGCTCCAGCGCCACGCCGTCGTGCGCCACGCCGGGCGGCAGGTAGAGCATGTCGCCCGGCTCGAGGATCCATTCGCGCTCGGCCCGAAAGCGCCTGAGGATCTTCAGCGGGGCGCGCGGATCGAGCTCGCGTGAGCCGTGCGCCGCGATGCGCCACCGCCGCCGGCCGAGACCTTGCAGCAGGAACACGTCGTAGGAGTCGACGTGCGGCCCGACGCCGCCGCCGGGCGCCGCGTAGCTCACCATCACGTCGTCGAGACGCGCATACGGCGCGAACGCGAATCGACGCATCATCTCGGCGGCCGCCGGCACGAAGTGGTTGAGCCCCTGCACCAGGAGGGTCCAGCGCCGGTCGGGCAGGGCGCGCAGGCGGGCGGCCGGGAAGGGGCCGTGCCGCAGCTCCCAGCGCGCGCCGCGTTGCGCGACGACGCGCGATTCGCAGTCGTCACGGGCCGCAAGCCGATAGAGATCGCTCACTGACACCGGATCGCGCAGCCCGGGCCACGCGCCGCGCACCAGGAGCGGGCGCTTCTGCCAGTAGCGGGCCAGGAACTCGCGCGGCGTGAGGCCGCCGAGCAGCGTGCGGATCGCGGGGACGGGAAAAGTGGCGGGCACGGGCGACCGGGTGGAGCCGAAAATTCATTATAGGAGGCACGATCGCGCGCGCGGTTGACAACGCCGCGAGGAAGTTGGTTTAGAATCGCCGCGACTTGGGAACGCCGAATCGATCGCGACGTCGCGTCGCGATGCAGCGCGAGCGGGACCGCCTGCTCCGCGCCTCGGCGCACCGCTGGACGAGCGAGGACATCGTGCAGGCACGTTTTGCGATGCTCGAATCTGCCGGGGCACCCGCCTCGAGCGCTTGCGCGGATCGCCCCGCGACCGCTCGCACCACGCTTTCCTAGGGACGCGCCCGCATGCTCCAGCCGGGTCAGCCCGCACCGTCGTTCTCCCTGCCGGACGCCGACATGGAGACGGTGGCGCTCGGCGACTTCAAGGGCAAGAAGCACGTCGTCCTCTATTTCTATCCGAAGGACGGCACGCCCCCCTGCACGCGGCAGGCGATCGAGTTCAGCGATCACGAGGAGCACTTCGCGCAGCACGACTGCATCGTGATCGGCGTCTCGTGCGACGACTGCCTCACGCACGCGGAGTTCCGCGACGAGAACGGCATCTCGCTCACGCTGCTCGCCGATCCGGACGGCGAGGTCTGCCGCGCCTACGGCGTGTGGCGCGACCCGGAGGAAAACGGCCAGCGCCGCAGCTGCATCGTCCGCTCCACGTTCGTCATCGACAAGCGCGGCAAGCTGCGGCATGCACTCTATGGCGTGAACCCGAAGGGGCACGCCTCGGAGGTGCTCGGCCTGGTCAAGCAGCTCACGTGAGCGCGCCGGGCCGCCCCGCGGTGTTCACGTCAAGCGCGAATCCTCGGCGCGCAGCGACAAGGTGATCCTTTGAGCGCGATCGGCCGCGATACGGTCGTCGCGATCGACCTCGAGCTCGCGGACTTCCAGGGCAACCTGCTCCAGCGCTCGGAGCATCCGATCCACTATCTGCACGGCGGCTACGGCGAGGTCCTCCCCGCGCTCGAGCGCGCGCTGGATGGCCAGCCCGTCGGTGCCCGCGTGACCGCCCGGCTGGAGCCGGAGGAAGCCTTCGGCGACTACGACGAAACCCTGCTGCGCGTCGAACCGCGCGCCGATTTCCCCGACGAGCTGCAGGTGGGCATGCGGTTCGAGGGCGTTCCGGGCGGCGGCGACGACGACACCATCTATACGGTGACCGACATCGCCGGAGGGAAGGTGGTGCTCGACGGCAATCACCCGCTCGCCGGGATCGGCGTGGAGTTCCGCTGCACGGTGCGCGAGGTTCGCGCGGCGACCGCGGCGGAGATCGCGCGCGGCGCCGCGGACGATCCCGACGGGCTGGCGCTCGCGATCGGCTGAGCCCACTCTAGAGCGCCTGACAGAACGACCGTCAGGCGTCCAACTTAGGGGAGTATGAGGGGAGGTATCCCCTCCTATCGTTCGTCGCACTCAGGCGCTGGCGAGCGCCATCCGGTCCCCGTCCGGCACGAAGGTCGTGCGGCGCGCGTGGAAGGCTGCGACCGTCGGTCGATGCGCGATGCTCACGATCGCGGCACGCGGCAGCCGCGCAGTGAGGAGCTCGTAGAGCTGCCGCTCCGCCGCCTCGTCGAGCGACGCGGTCGCCTCGTCGAGGAACAGCCAGTCCGGGGCGTGCAGCAGCGCGCGCGCGATCGCGAGGCGCTGCTGCTCGCCGCCCGACAGCCGCATGCTCCAGTTCTCGCGCTCGTCGAGTCGTGGCGCGAGGGCGCCCAGCCCGACGTCCGCGAGCGCCGCCCGAACGGCGGCGTCGGAGAACTCCCCGGCGTGCCCCGGATACGCGACCGCGTCGCGCAGCGGCGCGATCGGGATGTACGGCTTCTGCGGCAGGAACAGCACGCGCGCGCCGCGCGGCACGCGGACTGTGCCGCGGCCATACGGCCAGATGCCGGCGAGCGCGCGAAAGAGCGTGCTCTTGCCTGCGCCCGACGGGCCGGCGACGAGCACCCGCTCGCCCGGATCGATCGTGAATGCGCTGTCGGCGAGGATCGTCCGCCCGCCGGCCGTCCCCCGGCTCGGGAGGGCGAGATCGAGATGCTCGGCGCGCACTGCGCGGCCATCGTCCCGCTGCACGTCGATCCCGCCGTGTCGCGCCTGTTCCGCGGCCGCGTCCTCGAGCGCGCGATGGAAGGTGAGCAGGCGGTCGACGCTCGCCTTCCAGTTCGCGAGCGTCGAGTAGTTGTTGACGAACCACGACAGCGAAGTCTGGACCTGGCCGAAGGCGCTCGCGATCTGCGTGAGGCCGCCGAGCGACACCGCACCGGAGAAGTAGCGGTGCCCGGCGACGAAGTAGGGGAACACGATCGCGATCTGGTTGTAGCCGACGGTGAAGACGTTGAGACGCTTGGTGTAGCGCATCAGCCCCCACCAGTTGCCCCGGATCCACTCGATGCGCTCCAGCAGGGCGGTCTTCTCGGGCGCCTCGCCGCGATAGAGCGCGATCCCTTCCGCGTTCTCGCGGAGGCGCACGAGCGAGTAGCGGAAGTCCGCCTCGTAGCGCTCCTGCATGAAGTTGAGGCCGATCAGCCGGCGGCCGACGTAGTGGGTCAGGATGCTGCCCACGACCGCGTAGAGGAGCGCGGCCCACAGCAGGTAGCCGGGCACGGACACCGCGGTCGCGCCGAGGTGCAGGGGCAGCGCGCCGGAGAGATTCCAGAGGATCACCGCGAACGAGGCGAGCGTGACGGCTTCGCGGATCAGGCCGAGCGCGAGGCCGAGCGTGCCGGAAGTGAACAGGCGCAGGTCCTCGGCGATGCGCTGGTCGGGGTTGTCGGTGCCGCGGCTCTCCAGCTCGAGGCGGTAGTACACCTGGTTGCCGAGCCAGTCGCCCAGATACTGCTTCGTCAGCCAGATCCGCCAGCGCATCTGCAGCATCTGCTCGAGGTAGGTCTCGTAGACCACCGCGCCGATGTAGAGCGCCGCGAGGTAGCAGAAGTACACCAGCAGGACGAAGAAGTCGCGCTCGTCCTTCTGCTCGAGCGCATTGAAGAACTGCCGGTTCCAGTCGTTCAGCAGCACCAGCAGGTAGACGGTGGACAGCGACAGCGTCACGATCGAGGCGAGCAGCGCCCACGCGCGCCACTTTTCCTCCGAACGCCAGTAGGGCGCCGCGAGCTTCCAGACGTTGCCGAGAAACGTGCGCGCGTTGATCAGGACGCTGGTATCCATGTGGGCCAGGGGAAAAGGGAAGAGGGGAAAGCGGGAGGCGCAGGGGCGCGGTCAGGCCGCGCGCCCCGCGCGATTCGCGAGCTCGCGCGCGCGGTCGATCAGCTCGCCCGCGGTGAGTCCGATCGGGCCGGCGCCGCGCGCCACGAGCGCATCGGCCGCGGCGCCGTGCAGGTGCACGCCGGCGACGAAGCGCGTCATCGGGCGCGAGTCCCTGCGCGGCGAGCGCCCCGACGAGGCCGGTCAGCACGTCGCCCATGCCGGCGCTCGCCATGCCCGAATTGCCCGACGCGTTGATCCACCAGCGGCCGTCCGGCGCGGCGATCACCGTGCCGTTGCCCTTCAGCGCGACGTGGCTCTTCAGCTTCGTCGCGAGGCGCCGTGCCGCGCCGATCCGGTCGGCCTGCACGTCCTGCGTCGCGATGCCGAGCAGCCGCCCGCACTCCGCGGGGTGCGGGGTCAGCAGCGTCGGCTGCTTGCGCGAGTGCACCGCCGACTGCAGCACCGTGTAGGTCGCAACGAGGTTCAGGGCGTCGGCGTCGAGAACGACCGGGACGTCCATGCGCAGCGCGTGCGCGAGCAGGCGCTGGGCCGCAGCGTCGGTGCCCATGCCCGGGCCGGCGGCGACCGCGGTGAGCGGCACGTCGGCGAGCAGCTGCTCGGGATTGCGCAGCATCAGCTCGGGCTGCTCGGCGTCGACGCCGGGCGGATGGTCGGTCAGCAGTCCGAGGAACACCTTGCCGGCGCCGAGCCGGATTGCCGCGCGCCCCGCGAGCAGCGTTGCGCCGACCATCCCCGCGGCGCCGCCGACGATGCCCAGGCTGCCGGCGAGCCCCTTGTGGAAGTTCTTGGGGCGGACGAGGAGCGGGGCGGCGAGCAGCGCCTCGGTCACGAGGTGGCCATCGGGCGGGCGCAGCGCCGCGGCGTCGAGACCGAGCGGCGCGAGCGTGATCTCGCCGCAGCAGTCCGGCCCGTCGAGCGTGTAGAGCCCGGGCTTGCGCGCGAGGAACGTGATGGTGTGCGTGGCTCGGAATGCGGCCCCCGGCGCCGCGCCGGTATCGGCGTTCACGCCGCTGGCGATGTCGAGCGCGAGCTTGCGGCCCGGCAGCGCGTTCGCCGCGTCGATCAGCTGCGCCGCCGCGCCACCCACCGCGCGCGCGAGCCCGATGCCGAACAGGCCGTCGACGAGGAGGTCGTAGCGCCCGCCCGCCGGGATCGATTGCAGCAGGCGCCCGTCGACCGCGTTCCACTTGGCGAGCGCCGCGGCGGCATCGTGGGGGAGCTTCGCCGGCGTCGCCGGCGAACACGACGTCGACGCGGTAGAACCAGCGCTTGAGATGCGGTGGCGAGCTCGAACGCGTCGCCGCCGTTGTTCCCCGGGCCGGCGAGGACGAGGACGCTGCGCCCGCTCGCGCCCGCAAGCTCCCGCGCGAGCTCCGCGGCGGCAAGGCCCGCCCGCTCCATCAGCGGCGCGCCGGGATCGTGCTTCAGCGCGGCCGCCTCGAGCGCGCGGACACCGGCAGTCAGATAGAGGGCAGGCAGCGCGGCGGGCATCGTCGCGCGCGAGTTTAACCGAGCGCAGCCGGCACTACGCGTAGCGCTCGAGCGTCAGGCCCTCGAGATCGATGCCCGGCTGCAGTCCGACGACGAGACGCGCGAGGATGCGCCCGGAGCCGCACGCCATCGACCAGCCCTGCGCGCCGTGCCCCACGTTCAGGAACAGGTGCTGGACCGGCGTGCGGCCGAGGATCGGCGGCCCGTCGGGGGTCATCGGCCGGAGGCCGGCCCAGTGCTGAACGCGCGCGAAGTCGGCGGCGTCGGGGAAGAGCTCCCGCAGGGCGCGCAGGACGGTGCGGAAGCGATCGGGCGGCGCGTCGAGCGAATCCGCGCCGAGCTCGGCCGTGCCGGCGGCGCGCACGCGGTTGCCGAGGCGCGTGATCGCGACCTTGGTGTGCTCGTCCATGACGGAAGCCTGCGGCGCGCGCTCGAAGCGCGCGATCGGCAGCGTGACCGAGTAGCCCTTGACCGGCTGGATCGGAAGGCGGATGCCGAGCGGCGCGAGCAGTCGGACCGATTCGGCCCCGAGCGCGACGACGTAGCGGTCGGCGCGGAGCATCCCGTCGCTCGTCGCGACGCCGGCGACGCGACCGCCCTCCACGTCGATGCGCTCGGCCGTGGTCTCGAAGCGGAAGCGCACGCCGCGCCGGCTGGCGTGCTCGGCCAGCGCCTGCGCGAAGAGGTTGCAGTCGCCGGTCTCGTCGGCGGGCAGATGGAGCCCGCCCGCGAACGGCACCTGCGCGTGCGCGAGCGCCGGTTCGACCTCCACGCAGCCGTTCGGCGCGAGCACCTTGTGGGGGATGCCGTTGCGCTCGAGGATGCGGGTGTGGCTCGCGACCGCCTGCAGCTCGGCGCCGGTGCGCAGCAGCTGCAGGATGCCGCGCGTCGTCGCGTCGTACTCGATGCCGGTCGCGTTGCGCAGTTCCCGCAGGCACTCCAGGCTGTAGCGCGACAGGCGCTGCATGCGCGTCTTGTTGCGCTCGAAGCGGCGCCGCGAGCAGTTGCCGAGCCACGCCAGGCACCAGCGCGTGAACGCCGCGTCCGCATGCCAGTCGACGCGCAGCGGGGCGTCGTCCTGCAGGAGCCACTTGAGCGCCTTCCAGCGCATGCCGGGGGCCGCCCATGGGGTCGCGTAGCTGGGACACAGGTTGCCGGCGTTGCCGAAGCTCGTCTCCAGCGCGGGGCCGATCTGCCGGTCGATGACGGCGACCTCGTGGCCGTCCGCGGCGAGGTAGTGCGCGGTCGTCACCCCGATGATCCCCGCGCCGAGAACGAGGACCTTCATTGCCGCGCTACTTCGACATCATCTGCTCCGGCAGCCACGTGACCAGGCCGGGGAAGAAGTAGGTCAGCAGGATCGCGACGATCATCAGGTAGAACATCGGCAGCGTCTGCCTGGCGATCCAGGTGATCTGCTTCTTGGTCATCCCCTGGAGCACGAACAGGTTGAAGCCCACCGGCGGCGTGATCTGCGCCATCTCCACGACCAGGACGACGAAGATGCCGAACCAGATGAGATCGATGCCGGCCTTCTGGACCGTCGGCAGGATCACGCCCATCGTCAGCACCACCATCGAGATCCCGTCGAGGAAGCAGCCGAGGATGATGAAGAACACCATCAGGGCCATCAGCAGCCAGAACTGCGACAGCCCGAGCGAGCTGATCCACTCGGCGAGGTGGCGCGGCAGGCCGATGTAACCCATGGCCAGCGTCAGGAACGACGCACCCGCGAGGATGAGCGCGATCATGCAGTAGAGCCGCGTCGCGCCGAGCAGGCTGATGCGGAAGGTCTCCCAGGTCAGCGAACGCTGGACCGCCGACACGACCAGCGAGCCGACCACGCCGAACGCCGCCGCCTCGGTCGCGGTCGCGATGCCGGTGTAGATCGAGCCGAGCACGAGCAGGATCAGGACCACGACCGGGATGAGGTTGCGCGAGGCGTACACCTTCTGCGCGAAGCTCGTCCGTTCGGTCCGCGCCGGCACCTGCTCGGGGTTGAGCAGCGCCCAGACGATCACGTAGCCCATGAAGAGCGCCGCGAGCAGGATGCCCGGGAACGACGCCCGCGATGAACAGCCGCGCGATCGACACCTCGGCGGTCACGCCGTACACGATCATGATGATCGACGGCGGGATCAGCAGGCCGAGCGTGCCGGCGCCGGCGAGCGTGCCGATCACCTTGCCCTCGGGATAGCCGCGCGCCGCGCAGCTCGGGCAGCGTCATCTTGCCGATCGTGGCGCAGGTCGCCGCCGACGAGCCGGACACCGCGGCGAAGATCGCGCAGCCGATGATGTTGGTGTGCAGCAGCCGGCCGGGCAGGCTTTCCATCCACGGCGCGAGGCCGCGGAACATGTCCTCCGACAGCCGCGTGCGGAACAGGATCTCGCCCATCCAGATGAACAGCGGCAGCGCGGTGAGCGTCCAGCTCGACGACGAGCCCCAGATCGTGACCGCCATCGCGTCGCCGACCGGGCGGGTGGTGAACAGCTCCATCCCGATGAAGGCGACGCCCACCAGCGCGAGCCCGATCCAGACGCCCGGTTCCGAGCAGCAGGAACAGGAACGCGATGAGCAGCGCGGTGATCCCGAAATCGCTCATTCGATCCGCGCCGGCTCGTCGGCCGCCTCCTGCTTGTGACCGTCGCGCAGCACGGCGACGAATGCGTCCACGAACGCGACGAAGAGGATCACCGTGCCGAGCGCCATGGCGATCTGCGGGATCCAGAGCGGCGTGGCGTCGTTGCCGGTGGAGATGTCGTTGAACGTGCGCGACTGCCAGGCGAGCCGCAGGCAGTAGTACGCGAGGATCCCGGACAGGGCGAGGGCGAGCACGTGGCACCACACCTCGAGCGCCTTGCGGACCGCGGGCGGCACGTGGCTCAGCAGCAGCGTGACGCGGATGTGCTCGTTCCGGCGCAGCGTGTAGGCGAGCGCCAGGAAGCCGCACGCGGCCATGCAGTAGCCGGCGTACGCGTCGGTGCCGCGAACGTGGAAGTCGAAGAGGCGGCCGAAGATGCCCGAGCAGCACGAACACCAGCGTGCCGATCATGAATGCCGCGGCGAGCCAGCCGGCGGCCTCGTACAGGCGATCGAGCCAGGTTCGCATGAGCCCGCTTCCTCCCCCTGAGTCACGACGGGCACGCGCCGGCGGGTGCTGCGAGGCTGGCGGCCGGCCGGCGGGGCGGCCGCAGCGAAGAGGCGCGGGATCCCGGCGCGCGCCGGGAAGCCCGCGTTACGCGCGCGTCACATTTTCCGGTAGGCGTCGATGACGGCCTTGCCGTCGCTGCCCGCCTTGTCGAGCCACTCCTTCAGCATCACGTCGCCGACCTTGCCGAGATCGGTCTTGAGCTGCGGGCTGGGCGGTGCAACGTTCATGCCGTTCTTCTTCAGCTGGTCGGTGTACCAGCCGGTCTTCTCCTCGGCAGACCTTCCAGCCGCGCGTCTCGGCCTCCGCTGCCGCCTTGAGCAGCGCGTCCTGGGTCGCCTTGTCGAGCGCGTCGAACGCCTTCTTGTTCACGATGATCGCGTTCTTCGGCAGCCAGGCCTGCGTGTCGTAGAAGTTCTTCACGTGCTCGAAGATCTTGGTGTCGTAGCCGGTCGCGCCGGAGGAGATCATCGAGTCCATCGCGCCGGTCGCGAGCGCCTGCGCGACCTCGGCCGCCTGGATCGTCACCGGCTGCGCGCCGACCAGCTCGCCGATGCGCGCCGTCTGCGGGCTGTACGAGCGCCACTTGAGGCCCTTCATGTCGGCAACGCTCGCCAGGGCTTCTTCGAATACACGCCTTGCGGCGGCCACGGCACCGCAAACAGGACCGACATCCCCTGCGCGCCGAGCTTGGCGTCGAGCGACTTGCGCGAGGCCGCGTAGAGCTTCTTCGCGTCCGCGAAGCTCGTCGCGAGGAACGGCACGCCGTCCAGGCCGTAGAGCGGATCCTCGTTCGAGAAGTTCACGAGCAGGATCTCGCCGGTCTGCGCCTGGCCGCCCTGCACCGCGCGCTTGATCTCGGGCGCCTTGAAGAGCGACGCACCCGGATGCACGGTGATCTTCAGCTTGCCGCCGGTCGCCTTGTCGACGTCGTTCGCGAACTGCTGGATGTTCTCGGTGTGGAAGTTGGCGGCCGGGTACGCGGTCGGCAGGTCCCACTTGGTCTGCGCCTGCGCCGCGCCGAAGGCGGCGGCGAGGGCGGCGGCGACCAGAATCGGGCGGAATTGCATCGGAAATTCCTCCTGAAGAATGCGGCGGCTAGGGTACCCGAAATTCCGACCCCGGCACAATTGGGTAGGATCGCCGCGTCGCCGCCTCGCATCGCACCTGTGACCGCCGCCGCCGCGCACGCCCCACTCGGCATCCTCGTGCTCGACACGCGTTTCCCGCGCGTTCCGGGGGACGCCGGCAACGCCGCGACCTGGCCGTTCCCGGTGGTGACCAGGGTGGTGCGCGACGCCTCGCCGGCGCGCGTCGTGCGCGGGCGGGCGGAAGGGCTGGTCGATGCCTTTGTGGAAGCCGGCCAGGCGCTGGCCGCAGAGGGCGCGGCCGCGATCATCACCACCTGCGGCTTCCTCGCGCTCCATCAGCGCACCATTGCCGCGCGCCTGCCGGTGCCGTTTGCGTCCTCCGCCCTGATGCAGCTGCCCGTGCTCGAGCGGCTCCTCGCCGGCGGGCGCCGGCCGGGCGTGCTCACGATCGATGCGGCCGCATTGACGCGCGCGCACCTGCTGGCGGTCGGCGCGGACCCGGAGACGCCGGTCGCGGGGGTCGACCCCGACGGCGAATTCACGCGGACGTTTCTCGGCAACCGGCCGACGCTCGATGTCGCCGCGGCCGAGCGCGAGCTCCTCGCGGCCGGCGACCGGCTCGTCGCGCAGCACGCGGACCTCGGCGCCATCGTGCTCGAGTGCGCCAACATGCCGCCGTATGCCGCGGCGCTGCGCGCGCGCCTGGGCTTGCCGGTGTACGACATGGTGAGCCTGGGGCGGTGGCTCTACGCCGCTCAGGCCGACAGCAGGTCCGCCACGTAGTCGGCGATCGCGAGCGCCGCGGTCAGCCCCGGCGACTCGATGCCGAAGAGATTCACCAGCCCCGGCACGCCGTGGACGCGCGGCCCCTGCACGACGAAATCCGCCGCCTTTTCCGTCGGGCCGACGATCTTCGGTCGGATGCCCGCGTAACCGGGCGCGAGCTGGCCGTCCGCGAGCCCGGGCCAGTAGTCGCGGATCGCCGCGTAGAAGCTGTCCGCGCGCCTCGGGTCCACGTCGTAGTCGATGCGATCGATCCACTCCACGTCCGGACCGAAGCGCGCCTGCCCGCCGAGGTCGATCGTGATGTGCACGCCGAGGCCCGCCTCGTTCGGCATCGGGTAGACGAGGCGCGAGAAGGGTGCGCGCCCGATGAGCGAGTAGTAGTTCCCCTTCGCATAGTAGGTCGGCGGCACTTGCGCGGGCGGCAGGCCCTGGATCGACGCGGCCACGCGCGGCGCATGCAGGCCGGCCGAGTTCACCACCGTCCGGGCGAGCACCTGCATCGGTTCGGCGCCGCCGACCTCGAGCATGATCCCGTTGTCGCGGACGCGGCCGCGCTCGAGCGGGCTCTTGTACGCGATCGCCGCGCCCTGCGCCTCCGCGTCGCCCTGCAGCGCCAGCATGAACGCGTGGCTGTCGACGATGCCGGTCGAGGGGGAGAGGTAGGCCGCGACGCACCGGAGCGCCGGCTCCAGCGCGCGCGCTTCGCCGGCGGACAGGCGCTGGAGGTCGGTCACGCCGTTCGCTTCGGCCTGCGCCTTGATGGCCGCCAGCTTCGGGAGCTGATTCTCCTCGGTCGCGACGAGGAGCTTGCCGCAACGGGCATGCGGGACGCCGCGTTCGGCGCAGTACGCGTAGAGGGCGAGCTTGCCGGCGACGCAAAAGCGCGCCTTCAGCGAGCCTGGCGGGTAGTAGATCCCGGCGTGGATGACTTCGCTGTTGCGCGAGCTCGTCTCGGTGCCGATGCCGTCCGCGGCCTCGAGGATGATCACCTCGCGCCCGGCGAGCGCGAGCGCGCGGGCGACGGCCAGGCCGACCACGCCCGCGCCGACGACCACCGCGTCCACGCGTTCCATGCCGCGGATTGTAGCGGCGCGGCAAGGCGCGCCGGAGCGGTGCAAGCGAGGATCATTTGCGCTCGGCGGCCGCTTGCCGTCTAATCCGCCCGATGAATTCGCGCCAAGCCATCCGCCAGGGGCGCCACACCGGCCCGACCGCGGGATTGGCGCCGGGCCGCGTGCAGGCGAACCTCGTCATCCTGCCCGCCGACCTCGCGCCGGATTTCAGCCGGTTCTGCCGCGCCAATCCGAAGCCTTGCCCGCTGCTTGCCGAGACGCGGCCGGGCGATCCGACCTTTCCTTCGCTGGGCGCGGAGATCGACGTGCGCACGGATCTGCCGCGCTACCGCGTTTTCCGCGACGGCGAGCTGGCCGACGAGCCGACCGACATCCGCCGCTACTGGCGCGACGATCTCGTGGCCTTCGCCATCGGCTGCTCCTTCTCGTTCGAGCAGGCGCTGCTCGAGGCGGGGATCCGGCTGCGCCATGTCGAGGAGGGCAAGAACGTCAGCATGTACCGCACCAATATCGACACGGTGCCGGCCGGTGCATTTCACGGCCCGCTGGTGGTTTCGATGCGGCCGCTGCGGCCGGCGGACGCCATCCGCGCGGTCGAGATCACCGCGCGCTTTCCCCGGGTGCACGGGGCGCCGGTGCACATCGGCCTGCCGGAGTCGATCGGCATCCGGGATCTCGCGCGGCCCGACTGGGGCGACGCGGTCGAGATCCGGCCCGACGAGCTGCCCGTGTTCTGGGCGTGCGGCGTGACGCCGCAGGCCGCGATCGCGCAGGCGAAGCCGGCGTTCTGCATCACGCACGCGCCCGGCCACATGCTGATCACCGATCTCGTCAACAGCCAGCTCGCGGAACATTGAAGAGGAGAAGCGCATGAAAGCCACGCTCGCCAGTCTTGCCGCCGCATCGTTGCTCGCCGCACCGGCGCTCGCGCAGGACCTGCCGAAGACCCAGCTCAAGGTGGTCGGCTCGATCTCCAGCCTGCCGCCCTACAAGGAGTTCGAGGTGCCGTTCTGGACCAAGACGCTCGGCGAGAAGTCGAACGGCGCGATCTCGGCGGAGATCAAGGGATTCAACGAGATGGGCCTGAAGGGGCCGGAGGTGCTGCGCCTGATGAGCACCGGCGCGCTCGAGATCGGCGCGACGGTGCTCGCCTATCTCGCCGCCGACGACGCCACCTTCGAGGCGGTGGACATCGCGGGGCTCCTCACCGACGTGGACTCCGCCCGCAAGGCGACCGAGGCCTCGAAGGCGATGTATTCGAAGCTGATGCAGAAGTTCGGCGTGAAGCTCCTCGGCATCGGGACCTACCCGGCGCAGGTCATCTACTGCAACGCGGAGCTGAACGGGCTGGCGGACGTGAAAGGGAAGAAGGTGCGCGTGGCGGGCCGTTCGCAATCCGAGCTCGTCCAGGCGCTCGGCGGAACGCCGGTCACCATGGCGTTCGGCGAGGTGGTCCCGGCGATGCAGAACCGGACGGTGGACTGCGGCATCACCGGCACGCTCTCCGGCAACCTCGCGAAGTGGAGCGAGGTCTCGACCCATCTCGTCGCGCTGCCGGTGAGCTGGGGCCAGATCGCGTACGCCACCAACGTGAAGACCTGGGACCGGCTCGATCCGCGGGTGCGGGCCCTGATCGAGACCGAGGTGAAGGGGCTGGAGAAGAACATCTGGGACGCTGCCGCGTACCACACGGCGCAGGGCCTCGCCTGCAACGCGGGCGCCGACGAGTGCAAGATCGGCAACAAGGGCAAGATGAAGGTGATCCAGCCGACGGCGGCCGACCGCGCCCTGCTGAAGAAGGTCGTCGACGAGACGATGCTGCCGAAGTGGGCGGCGCGCTGCAGCGCGGAGTGCGTGCGCCGACTTCAATCAGACCATCGGCAAGACCGTCGCGGTCGTCGCCAAGAAGTAGCCGGCTTGCTCGATCGCGCGCTGAAGGCCGCCGACTGGCTCGGCCTGCGCGCCGTGTGGGCGGGCGGCGCGCTGCTCGTCGCCGCGGCGCTCACCGTCGTCGGTGGACGTGCTCGCGCGCAAGCTCTTCGCCGTGTCGCTCGGCGGCGCCGACGAGCTGTCGGGCTACGCGTTCGCCATCGGCAGCGCCTGGGCCTTTCCCTTTGCGCTGCTGCATCGCGCGAACGTCCGCGTGGATGCGCTCTACGCAGCACTTGCCGCCGAAGCTCTGCGCGCTGCTCGACATCCTCGCGATCGTTGCCCTGGGCGTGTTCGCCGTGTTTCTCGCGCGCTACGCCTGGGACGTTATGGCGACGTCCTGGTCGCTCTCGTCCCGATCGAACAGCGCCCTCAAGGTGCCGCTGTGGATTCCGCAGGCGCTGTGGGTGTCGGGACTGGGGCTGTTCCTCGCCACGCTGGCGCTGCTGCTCGCGCGCGCGCTCCGGGCGCTCGCCGGCGGCGACTGGGCCTGGATCCGCGCCACGCTCGGCGCGCGCAGCGTCGTCGAGGAGGCTGAAGAGGAAACGGCCTACGCCCGGGCGCTCGAGCGCAAGCCCCGATGATCAGTACCGCGCTCGTCACGCTGCTCGTGCTGATCGCGCTCGCGATCCCCGTGGCGGCGGCGCTCGGGGTCCTCGGGCTGATCCTCGAAGCCGCCTACTCGCAGCTGCCGCTGGTCCGCGCGATGGGCGAAGTGGCCTGGTCGGCGTCCAACGAGTTCCTGCTCGTCTCGGTGCCGCTGTTCGTCCTGCTCGGCGAGATCCTGCTGCGGGCGGGATTCGCCGAGCGCATGTACGGGTCGCTCATCCAGTGGGTCTCGTGGCTGCCGGGGGGGCTCATGCACTCCAACATCGCCACTTGCGGCATCTTCGCCGCGACCTCCGGTTCGAGCGTCGCGACCGCGGCGACGGTCGGCACGGTCGCGCTGCCGCAGGCGCGCCGCTTCGGCTACAACGAGCGGGTGTTCCTCGGCACGCTCGCGGCGGGCGGCACCCTCGGCATCCTGATCCCGCCGTCGATCAACATGATCATCTACGCGGTGCTGACCAACACCTCGGTGCCGAAGCTCTATCTCGCCGGCATCGTGCCCGGCGTCCTGCTGATGCTCCTCTTCATGCTGATCGTCGTCCTGCTGTGCGTGGTGCGCCCGGCGTGGGGCGGACAGCGCGTCATCGCGACCTGGCCGGAGCGCATCGCGGGGACTCGCGCACCTCGCTGCCGCCGGCCGGGATCTTCTTCGTGGTCGTGGGGTCGATCTACGTCGGCATCGCCACCCCGACCGAGGCCGCCTCGCTCGGCGTGCTCGCGTCGCTCGTGCTGGCGTGGTGGAAGGGGCGGCTGTCGCGCGCGATGCTGCGCGACGCCATCGAGGGCACGATGAAGACCACGGCGATGGTGATGCTCATCATCCTCGCCGCGTACTTCCTCAACTTCGTGATGTCGGGGATCGGCCTCACCACCGCGCTCACCGCCTTCATCGAGGGGCTGGGCCTGCCGCCGGCCTGGATGCTGCTCGCGGTGATCCTCTTCTACGTCGTGCTCGGCTGCTTCATGGAGACGCTGTCGATGATGATCACGACCATCCCGATCGTCGCGCCGGTGATGTTCAAGCTCGGCTACGACCCGGTGTGGTTCGGCATCATCGTCATCCTGCTGATCGAGACGGCGCTCGATCACGCCGCCGGTCGGCCTGAACCTGTTCGTCGTGCAGAACCTGCGCCGGACCGGGACGATGAACGACGTCATCATCGGCACGCTGCCGTTCGTCGCGGCGCTGTTCGCGATGCTCGCGCTGCTCGCTGTCTTCCCGGGCCTGGCCACCTGGCTTCCCGCCGCGTTCGGATGAGCCGCTGGCAGTTCTGGATCGACCGCGGCGGCACGTTCACCGACGTCGTCGCGCGCACGCCCGACGGGCGCGCTCGTCGCGCACAAGCTGCTGTCCGAGAACCCGGAGGCCTATCGCGACGCCGCGATCGCCGGCATCCGGCACCTGCTCGGCGTGCCGCCGGGCGCAGCCGATTCCGGGCGACCGGATCGCCGCGGTGAAGATGGGCACCACGGTCGCCACCAACGCGCTGCTCGAGCGCAAGGGCGAGCGGACGGTGCTCGTCATCACCCGCGGGTTTCCGCGACGCGCTCGCGCATCGCCTATCAGAACCGCCCGCGCCTCTTCGACCGTCACATCGTGCTGCCCGAGCTGCTCCACGCGCGCGTGATCGAGGTCGACGAGCGCGTCGGCGCGCACGGCGAGGTGCTCGTCCCGCTCGACGAGGCGGCGGCGCGCCGCGAGCTGCAGGCGGCCTACGACGACGGGTTCCGCTCGGTCGCGATCGTGCTGATGCACGGCTATCGCTACACGGCGCACGAGGCGCGGCTCGGCGCGGCGGCGCGCGAGATCGGCTTTACCCAGGTGTCCGTGTCGCACGAGGTGAGCCCGCTGATGAAGCTCGTCTCGCGCGGCGACACGACGGTCGTGGACGCGTATCTCTCCCCCATCCTGCGCCGCTACGTCGATCAGGTGGCCGGGGAGCTCGCGGGCGTGCGCCTCATGTTCATGCAGTCGAGCGGCGGACTCACCGACGCGCGGCGCTTCCAGGGCAAGGACTCGATCCTGTCCGGGCCGGCCGGCGGCATCGTCGGAGTGGTGCGCACCGCTCAAGGCGCGGGGTTCGATCGCATCATCGGCTTCGACATGGGCGGGACCTCGACCGACGTGTCGCACTTCGCCGGCGAGTTCGAGCGCGCGTTCGAGACGCAGGTCGCCGGCGTGCGGCTGCGCGCGCCGATGATGAGCATCCACACCGTCGCGGCGGGCGGCGGCTCGATCCTGCACTTCGACGGCGCGCGCTACCGCGTCGGCCCCGACTCGGCGGGCGCGAATCCGGGGCCCGCGTGCTACCGCCGCGGCGGCCCGCTCGCGGTCACCGACGCGAACGTGATGCTGGGCAAGATCCAGCCCGCGTTCTTTCCGGCGGTGTTCGGCCCGACCGGCGACCAGCCGCTCGACGCGGCCGTCGTGCGGAGCAAGTTTGCCGCGCTCGCCGACGCGATCCGCGCGGCGACCGGGGATGCGCGCAGCGCGGAGGCGGTCGCCGAGGGCTTCGTCGCGATCGCGGTCGGCAACATGGCGAACGCGATCAAGAAGATCTCGGTGCAGCGCGGCTACGACGTCACCGAGTACACGCTGTGCACGTTCGGCGGCGCCGGCGGTCAGCACGCCTGCGTCGTGGCCGACGCGCTCGGCATGCGCGCGTGTTCATTCATCCGCTGGCCGGCGTGCTGTCCGCGTACGGCATGGGCCTCGCGGACATCACGGCGATGCGCGAGCAGGCGGTCGAGGTCCGGCTCGACGACGGGGCGATGCCGCACGCTCGAGGCGACACTGGAGCGCCTCGCCGCGGCGGCGCGCGCGGAGGTGCGGGCGCAGGGCGTGGCCGACGAGCGCATCCGCGTCGCGCGGCGCGCGCACCTGCGCTACGAGGGCACCGATTCCGCGCTGGTCGTCGAATTCGGCGCGCCGGCGGAAATGGCGGCGCGCTTCGAGGCGGCGTATCGCCAGCGGTTCTCGTTCCTGATGCCCGACCGGGCGCTCATCGTCGAGGCGGTCTCGGTCGAAGCGAGCTCCACCGGGTCCGAAATTCCGCCGTCCGCGCCGGTGGGGACGGATGCCGGCATGGCCGGGCGGGTCGGCGCGGCCCGGCCCGCCGCGGTCGTGGACATGTTCACCGGCGGCGCGCGCCATCGCACCCCGATCTACCGCCGCGAGGAGCTGCGTCCGGGCGACGGCATCGACGGGCCGGCGATCATCGCCGAGGCGAATGCCACCACGGTGGTCGAGCCCGGCTGGCGGGCCGAGGTGACCCGCCTCGACCATCTCGTGCTCGAGCGCGTCGCCGCGCCCCGTGCGCGCCGCCGCGCTCGGCACGACCGTCGACCCGGTCATGCTGGAGATCTTCAACAATCTCTTCATGTCGATCGCCGAGCAGATGGGCTTCGCGCTCGCGAACACGGCGTACTCGGTCAACATCAAGGAGCGGCTCGACTTCTCCTGCGCGCTGTTCGACGCGGACGGCAACCTGATCGCCAACGCGCCGCACATGCCGGTGCACCTCGGCTCGATGGGCGAGTCGATCAAGACCGTGATCCGGCTGAACGCCGGACACGATGGGCGCCGGCGACGTCTACGTGCTGAACGCGCCCTACAACGGCGGCACGCACCTGCCCGACATCACCGTCATCACGCCGGTGTTCGACGACGCCGGCGCGCGGGTGCTCTTCTACGTCGGCTCGCGCGGCCACCACGCCGACGTCGGCGGGATCACCCCCGGCTCGATGCCGTCCGACTCGCGGACGGTGGAGGAGGAGGGCGTGCTGATCGACAACTTCCTGCTGGTCGAGCGCGGCCGCCTGCGCGAGGCGGAGACGATCGCGCTGCTCTCGTCGGGCCGGTACCCGGCGCGCAACGTCGCGCAGAACATGGCCGACCTGCGCGCGATGATCGCGGCGAACGCGAAGGGCGTGCAGGAACTCGGCCGCATGGTCGCAGCACTTCGGCCTGGACGTGGTGCACGCCTACATGCGCCACGTGCAGGACAACGCCGAGGAGGCGGTGCGGCGCGTGATCGACGTGCTGCGGGACGGCGAGTTCACCTACGAGATGGACTACGGCGGCGTGATCCGCGTGCGCATCGCGATCGACCGGGCGGCGCGGCGCGCGACGATCGACTTCACCGGCACCTCGGCGCAGCTGCCGAACAACTTCAACGCGCCTTCGGCCGTGTGCATGGCCGCGGTGCTGTACGTCTTCCGCACGCTGGTGGACGACGACATCCCGCTCAACGCCGGCTGCCTGAAGCCGCTCGACGTGATCATCCCCGCGGGCTCGATGCTGCGGCCGCGCTATCCGGCCGCCGTGGTCGCGGGCAACGTCGAGACCTCCCAGTGCATCACCGACGCGCTCTACGGCGCGCTCGGGATCATGGCCTCGGCCCAGGGGACGATGAACAATTTCACGTTCGGCAACGACCGCTACCAGTACTACGAGACGATCTGCCGGCGGCTCGGGCGCCGGCGCCACCGCGCTCGCGCCCGACGGGGCAGCGGTCGACGGGTTCGACGGCACCGACGTGGTCCAGACGCACATGACCAACTCGCGGCTCACCGACCCCGAGGTGCTGGAGTGGCGGTTCCCGGTGCTGCTGGAGAGCTTCGAGATCCGCCGCGGATCGGGGGGCGCCGGACGCTGGCGCGGCGGCGACGGCGGGGCGCGGCGCATCCGTTTCCTGGAGGCGATGACCGCATCGATCCTTGCCAACCATCGGCACATCGCGCCGTACGGCATGGCGGGCGGCGCGCCCGGCGCGGCGGGCCGCAACTGGGTCGAGCGGCGCGACGGGACGCGGATCGAGCTCGGTCCCGCGGACCGCGCGGAGATGGCGCCGGGCGACGTGTTCGTGATCGAGACGCCCGGCGGCGGCGGCTTCGGCCCGCCCGCCGCGGGCTAGAGCCGCGCCGTGGTGCCGTCCCGACGGGCCGCGCACCTGACCTTTTCCCGCAACGGCGAGCGGAGGCGGGCGACGACCGGGCGGCGCTGGCACTTTTCCACGGGTAGGTCCAGCCGCGGGGTGCTAGGATTCGCAAGTTTCACGGCGGCATGACCGTGGCATAAGACTTCCCAGAGGGCATGGACAGAAGAACGGTACTTACGAAGACCGCGAAGGGCCTCATGGAGGTCACCGGCAAGACGAGCCTCCTGCCCCGCGATCTGCGCAACGTCCTCTCGCAGGTGGACGGCAAGGCGACCGTCGGCGACCTGCATCAGAAGCTCGACAAGTTCTCCGAAGCCAAGCTGATCGACACGCTCGGCAAGCTCGTCAAGGACGGGTTCGTGCGCGAGTTCGTCTCGGCGCCGGCGAGCGTCTCCCCGCCTTCCCAGGTGCCGATCGTCCAGGAGGACGCGGACCTCGACTTCACCGCGCTCATCAGCAAGCCGCCGAGCCGCGCCGAGGTCACGGCGCAGAACTCCGCCGAGGCGGACGAGGTCTCGCGTCAGGTCGCGCAGGCGCGCGCCCGCCAGGACGGCGACGCGCGGGGCAAGGCCGAAGCCGACGCGCGCGCGCGGGCCGACGCCGACGCAAAGGCGAAGCGTGAAGCGGACGAGCGCGCGCGCCGGGAGAGCGAGGCAAAGGCCAAAGCGGAGGCCGACGCCCGGGCGAAGCGCGAGGCGGAAGAACGCGCACGCAGGGAGAGCGAGGCGAAGGCCAAAGCGGAGGCCGAGGCCAAGGCGAAGCGCGACGCCGAAGAGCGCGCGCGCAAGGAAGCGGAGGCCAAGGCGCGGGCGGCGGAAGCCGAAGCGCGCGCGCGGGCCGAAGCCGAGGCGAAGGCGAAGCGCGAGGCGGAAGAGCGCGCGCGCCGGGAGGCCGAAGCCAAGGCGCGAGCGGAGGCCGAAGCGAAGGCAAAGGCCGCCGCCGACGAGAAGGCGCGGCGGGACGCCGAGGCGCGCGCCAGGGAAAGCGCGGAAGCGCGGGCGCAGCGCGAGGCGGAGGAGCGCGAGCGCAAGCAGGCCGAGGAGGCGGCGCAGCGTGCGGCGGAAGCCCGCAGCCGCGCCGAGGCCGAGGAGCGCGCTCGCAAGGAGGCCGAGGCCCGCGTGCAGCGCGATCAGGAGGAGCGCATCCGGCGCGACCTCGAGGAACGGGTGCGGCAGGCCGAAGAGCAGTCGCGTCGCGACGCGGACGACCGGCGTCGCCGCGAAGCCGACGAGCGGGCGCGGCGCGACGCGCAGCGCGAGGCCGAGGAGAAGGCGCGCCGCGACGCCGAGGAGCGCGCGCAGCGCGAGGCCGAGGAAAAGGCGCGCCGCGACGCCGAGGAGCGCGCGCATCGCGAGACCGCCGAGCAGGCCAGGCGCGAGGCGGAAGAGGCCGCGCGCCGCAAGGACGAGGAAGAGCGCGCGCGCCGCGAGGCGGAACGCCGCGCTCGCGACGAGGAGAAGGGGCGCGCCAAGGCGGAGGCCGAGGCGGCCTCACGGGCGCGCCGCGAGGAACGCGCGCGCGAGAAGGCGGAGGCCGAGGAGAAGGCCGCCGCGCGGGCGAAGGAGCGCGAGAAGGACGCGGCGGTCGTGTCCGCGCGCCTGGAGAAGATCCGCAGCGGCAAGGGCAAGGGCGGCTTCGGCAAGTACATCGGCATCGCGGCGCTCGCGGCGGTGGTCGGCGGCCTCGTCTATCTCCACTTCATGCCGCTCGACATCGCGAAGTACGAGGCGCTCGCGACCCAGCGATTCGGCCAGCCGGTCAAGATCGGCGCGGGGAACATCTCCCTGATTCCGTCGCCGGCGATCCGGTTCGAGAACGTGACGGTCGGCGCGGGCAAGAACGTCCGGATCGCGTCGGTCGCCGCGACCCCGGAGTTCGGCGCGGTGTTCGCCGATCCGCCGGTGCTGCGATCGCTCGAGGTCTCCGGCGTGACGCTGGACGGCGCCGGCCTCGCCGGCATCCTGTTCGGCCGCTCGCGCGGAACGGCGCTCGGCATCGAGCGCATCCAGGCGACCGGCGTGAAGGTCGTGCAGTCCGGGCTGAACCTGCCCGAGCTCGACGCGACGGTGAGCTTCCAGGTGGACGGCGCGGTGCAGAAGATCGTCGTGTCCAATCCCGGCAAGACCCTCGCCGCCCAGATCGAGCCGCAGAGCGACGGACGGGCCGCCGTGGACGCGTCGATCGGCAACGCGGGCGCGCTGCTCGGCCTGCCGTTCGCGGTGGAGTCGCTGAGCGCGAAGGGCGTCGCGTCCGCCGCCGAGTTCGTCGTGACCGAGCTCGACGCCAAGATCTTCGGCGGGTCCGCGCGCGGCAAGGGCACGCTGCGCTGGAGCGGGCCGCTGTCGTTCGACGGCACGCTCGAGGCGCGCGGCATGGAAGCGAAGCTCCTCACGCCGATCCTGACCGGAACGGTGCAGGGCCCGATGGCGATCGCCGCGCAGGGCGAAACGCTCGACAAGCTCGCCGCCGGCGCGCGCCTCGACTGGAGCTTCGCGGTCCAGAACGGCCTGATCAACGGCATCGACCTGCCGCGCACCCTGCAGTCGGGCAAGAGCGTGGGGGGCACGACCAAGGTCGACGAGATGACGGGGCAGGCGGTGGTCGGCGACGGCCGGGCCGCCCTGCGCAACATCCGCATCGTCGGCGGCCCGATGCAGGCGAGCGGCGCGATCGACATCGAGGGCGGCAAGACGCTCGCGGGCCGGTTCAACGCCGACATGAAGACGCCCGGCGCGAGCCTGCGCGCGACGCTGGTCGTGTCCGGCACGCCGTCGCAGCTCTCGGTCAAGCGCTAGCGCTGCAGGCGGGCAGCGCGCCGCGGTCGCCGCGCCGCGCGGTCGTATAATCCCGGGCGTCATGCCCATCCTGAAGTTGCGCGGCGGCGCTGCGCTCTCCGCTTTCCGCCGCGCGAAGCTCGAGTCCGTCCTCCGGGCGCTCGATTCCAGCCTCTCCGTCGCGGCCGCGACCTTCTGGCACTTCGTCGAGACCGGGCGCGAGTCGACCGCCGGCGAAGACGAGGTGCTCGCTCGCCTCCTTCGCTACGGCGCGCAGCAGGACGAGACGGGCACGGCGCCCGCCGGTGCGCTCCATCTCGTCGTCCCGCGGCTCGGCACGATCTCGCCGTGGGCGTCGAAGGCGACCGACATCGCGCACAGCTGCGGTCTCGCGCACGTCGCGCGGATCGAGCGCGGCATCGCCTATCGCATCGCCGGGCAGGGCGCGGAAGCCGCGCGCGTGGCCGCGGCGCTGCACGACCGCATGACCGAGACGGTGCTCGACTCGCTCGCGGCCGCCGATCAGCTCTTTCGCCACTTCGCGCCGCGGCCGCTCGCGACCGTGCCGGTGCTCGCCGGGGGGCGCGCGGCGCTCGAGCAGGCGAACGCGGCGATGGGCCTCGCCCTCTCGGCCGACGAGATCGACTACCTGCTGGACGTGTTCCGGCGCCTCGCGCGCGATCCGACCGACGTCGAGCTCACCATGTTCGCGCAGGCGAACTCGGAGCACTGCCGGCACAAGATCTTCAACGCCTCCTGGATCATCGATGGCGTAGCCCAGGACGCGAGCCTGTTCGGGATGATCCGCACGACCCACGCGCGCAACCCGCAGGGCACCGTGCTCGCGTACTCGGACAACGCCGCGGTGATCGAGGGACGCGAGGCGCGGCGCTGGTTCGCGCGGCCCGACGGCCGCTACGCCGAGCACCCGGAGCTGACGCACACCCTGATCAAGGTCGAGACGCACAACCATCCGACCGCGATCTCGCCGTTCCCGGGCGCCGCGACCGGTGCCGGCGGCGAGATCCGCGACGAGGGCGCGACCGGCCGCGGCGCGCGGCCGAAGGCGGGGCTCGCCGGCTTCTCCGTCTCGAATCTGCGCATTCCCGGCTTCGAGCAGCCCTGGGAGCGCGACTTCGGCCGGCCCGAGCGCATCGTCTCGGCACTCGCGATCATGCTCGAGGGGCCGATCGGCGCGGCCTCGTTCAACAACGAGTTCGGGCGCCCGAACCTCGCCGGCTACTTCCGCACCTTCGAGGCCGAGGCGGGCGGCGTCGTGCGCGGCTACCACAAGCCGATCATGATCGCCGGCGGCCTCGGCAACATCCGCGCGGCGCACGCGCTCAAGGCCCCGATCCCGCCGGGCGCCGCGCTGATCCAGCTCGGCGGCCCGGGCATGCTGATCGGCATGGGCGGCGGCGCGGCGTCGTCGCTCGACGCGGGGGCGAACGTGGCCGACCTCGACTTCGATTCGGTGCAGCGGGGCAACGCCGAGATCCAGCGCCGCGCGCAGGAGGTGATCGACGCTTGCGCGGCGCTCGGCGCGGCGAGCCCGATCCTGTCGATTCACGACGTCGGCGCCGGCGGGCTGTCGAACGCGCTGCCCGAGCTCGCGCACGGGGCGGGGCGCGGCGCGCGGATCGATCTCCGCGCGGCGCCGAACGAGGAACCCGGCATGACGCCGCGCGAGGTGTGGTGCAACGAGGCGCAGGAGCGCTACGTGCTCGCGGTCGCGCCCGACCGGCTCGACGCGTTCCGCGCGATCTGCGCACGCGAGCGCTGCCCGTTCGCGGTGGTCGGGACGGCGACCGCCGAGGGTCATCTCACGGTGGCCGATCCGCACTTCGGGAACACGCCGGTCGACATCGACCTTGGCATCATTCTCGGCAAGCCGCCGAAGATGGTGCGCGACGTCGCGCGCGTGCGCCGCGCCTTCGCGCCGCTCGCGCTCGGCGCGATCGAGCTGAAGGAAGCGTGCTACCGGGTGCTGCGCGCGCCCGCGGTCGCCGACAAGACCTTCCTCATCAGCATCGGGGACCGCACCGTGGGCGGGATGAGCGCCCGCGATCAGATGGTGGGGCCGTGGCAGGTTCCCGTCGCGGACTGCGCGGTGACGCTGATGGACTTCGCCGGGTACGCGGGCGAGGCGTTTGCGCTGGGCGAGCGCACGCCGCTCGCGGTGATCGACGCGCCCGCGTCGGGCCGAATGGCGGTGGGCGAGGCGCTGACGAACCTCGCGGCGGCGGCCGTTTCCGATCTCGGCCGCGTGAAGCTCTCGGCGAACTGGATGGCGGCCGCCGGCTACCCCGGCGAGGATGCGGCGCTGTTCGACACGGTGCGCGCCGTGGCGCTGGAGCTCGCGCCGGCCCTCGGCGTCTCCATCCCGGTCGGCAAGGATTCGCTGTCCATGCGCACGACGTGGCGCGCGGACGGGGAGACGCGCGAGGTCGTCGCGCCGCTCTCGCTGATCGTCTCGGCGTTCGCGCCCTGCGAGGACGCGCGACGCACGCTCACGCCGCAGCTGCGCACCGACCGCGGCGCGACCGAGCTCGTTCTCGTCGACCTCGGCCGCAGCAAGAACCGTCTCGGCGCCTCCATCCTCGCGCAGGTGTACGCGCAGATCGGCGACCGGACGCCCGACCTCGACGATCCCGCCGAGCTCAAGCGGTTCTTCGGCGCGATCCGGGCGCTGGCGCACGACGGGCTGCTCGTCGCCTACCACGACCGCTCCGACGGCGGCCTCTTCGCGGCGGCGTGCGAGATGGCGTTCGCCGGCCGGTGCGGCGTGACGCTCAACCTCGATCTCCTCTGCTACGACCCGCTCGCGCACGACGTCGACGGCAACGAGCGGCGTCCGGAGCTGATGCGCGGCCGCGACCTGGAGCGCGTCCTCGGGGCGCTCTTCGCCGAGGAGCTGGGGGCGCTGTTGCAGGTCCGTGCCGACGATCGGGACGCCGTGATGCGACGGCTCGCCGCGGCGGGTCTGCACGCCCAGGTGGTCGGCGCGCCGAACGACCGGGACGAGATCCGGCTGGTGCGCAACGCGAAGGCGGTGCTGGCCGAGCCGCGCGTCGACCTGCAGCGCGCCTGGTCCGAGCTGTCCTACCGGATGCAGGATCTGCGCGACCACCCGGAGTGCGCGAAAGAGGAGTTCGACCGGATCCTCGACGCCGCGGACCCGGGCCTGTCGGCGCACCTCTCGTTCGACCCGGTCGAGGACGTCGCGGCGCCGCTCGTCGCACGTGGCGGCGCGGCCGCGCGTGGCGGTGCTGCGCGAGCAGGGCGTCAACGGCCACGTCGAGCTGGCCGCAGCGTTCGCGCGCGCCGGCTTCGAGGCGGTCGACGTGCACATGAGCGACATCCTCGCCGGCCGCGACGGCGCTCGGCGGCTTCAAGGGCGTCGTGGCGCCCGGCGGGTTCTCGTACGGCGACGTGCTCGGCGCGGGCGAGGGCTGGGCGAAGTCCATCCTCTTCAACGCGCGCGCCCGGGACGAGTTCGCCGCGTTCTTCGGGCGCGACGACAGCTTCGCGCTCGGCGTGTGCAACGGCTGCCAGATGATGGCCGCGCTCGCGCCGCTCATTCCGGGCGCGGCCGACTGGCCCCGCTTCGTGCGCAACCGCTCGGAGCAGTTCGAGGCGCGCTACGTCGCGGTGGAGATCGCCCCGAGCCCGTCGCTGTTCCTCGCCGGGATGGCCGGGAGCCGGATCCCGGTGGCGGTCGCGCACGGCGAGGGCCGGGCGGTGTTCGCCTCGGCCGAGTCGCGCCGTCGTGCGCTGGTGGTGGCGCGGTTCGTCGATCACCGCGGCGCGCCGACCGAGCGCTATCCGCTGAATCCGAACGGCTCGCCCGAGGGCATCACCGGGGTGACGACCGCGGACGGCCGTTTCACCATCCTGATGCCCCATCCGGAGCGCGTCTTCCGCACGGTGCAGTGCTCGTGGCACCCCGACGAGTGGGGCGAGGACAGCCCCTGGATGCGGATGTTCAGGAACGCGCGCGCATGGGTGGGGTGAAGCTCGACGCCCCCTTCTACACCGAGGCGGAGCTCGACGCGCTGTACGAGACCGACCCGGTCGTGGCGCTCCGCATCTCGCGCGAGCAGCATGCCCTGAAGAAGCAGCTCGAGGCGACGGCGGGGGCGGACCCCGACGCGCCGCTCCCCACCGAGGCGCAGGCGCGCGCGGTGGTCGAGGAGGCCCGCCGGATCCTGCAGCGCGACGGCGGCGATCTCGAGCTCGTGTCGCTCGAGGCGGGGGTCCTGCGGGTGCGGATGAAGGGCGCCTGCGCGGGCTGCCCGCGCGGGCCGCTCGACCTCAAGAACGTGGTCGAGCGCCTCGTGCGGGCGCGGCTGCCCGCAATCCGGAGGGTCGAGAGCGGGTACTAGAGGGGGCGGACCGCTACTCGACCTTCGCCTTGGCGCGCAGGTCCTGGATGGCCTTCGTGAACTGCTGCTGCTGGAGCGCCTGGGCGATCTGCGGCTTCGCTTCCTCGAGACTCGGGATCTTCGTGTCGCGCACGTCCTCGAGGAGGATGACGTGCCAGCCGAACTGGGTCTGCACCGGGACCTCGGTGTACTTGCCCTTGACGAGTTTCGTCATCGCGTCGGCGAACGGTTTGACGTAGCCGCCCGGCGCGTTCCAGTCGAGGTCGCCGCCCCGGTCCCTGGAGCCGGGATCCTTCGACTGCTTGGCGAGCTCCTCGAATTTCCGGCCCTTCTTCAGGTCGGCGATGATCTGCTTCGCCTCGTCTTCCTTCTCGACCAGGATGTGGCGCGCCTTGTACTCCTTGTCCCCGCGCTGGGCCTTGACGCGGTCGTATTCGGCCTTGATCTGGGCGTCGCTGATCGGGGTGTTCTTGATGAAGTCGGCGATGTAGGCGCCCCACAGCACCTCCTGCCGCGACAGATCGAGCTGCGCGGCGACATCGGTGTTCTTCGCGAGGCCCTTCTTGGCCGCTTCCTGGGCGATGATCTCGCGGACGATCAGCTGCTCCTTGATTTCGTTCCGCATCTGCTCGCTGTCGGGCACGCCGCGCTGGGCCTGCGCCTTGACGACGACGTCGACGCGCGCCTTCGGGATCGCGACCCCGTTGACGGTCGCGACGCGGCTCGACGCGGCGGCGCCCTTGTCCTGGGCCGCGGCGGGGTGGGCGGAGAGGCCCAGCGCGACGAGCGCGGCCAGAGCCAGGCGGGGGAAGGCGGGTTTCATGCAGAGTCCTTTCGGGAGGGAGTCGTTTGTGTGCCCGACGCCTCGCCGGGCGTCAGTGCCTTGATGGCGAGCGCATGGATCTCGCGCTTCATCATCGGGCCGAGGGCGGCGTACACCATCCGGTGCCGCGCCACGGTGTTCTGGTTCCGGAAGCGCTCCGAGACGATGGCGAGGCGGAAATGCCCGCCGCCGCCCTTCGCGCCTGCGTGCCCGGCGTGCAGCGCGCTTTCGTCCGCGAGGTCGACCTGCACGGGCTCGAGCGCGGCGAGCCGCTCGCGGATCGCGCGGGCGATCTCGCTCAAGACTTCTCCTCGACGTACTTCGCGAGGAACATGCCCTGGGCGAGCACGAACAGCAGCATCAGTCCGATGCCGCCGAACAGCTTGAAGTTCACCCAGGCGTCGGTCGAGAAGTTGTACGCGACGAAGAGGTTGGCGGCGCCCATGAAGCCGAAGAACGCCGCCCAGCTCCGGTTGAGCGTGCGCCAGGCGTGGTCGGGCATCTGGAGCTGCTCGCCGAGCAGGGTGCGGATGAGGTTGCGGCGCAGGAAGAGCTCGCCGCCCGCGAGCACGGCGGCGAATAGCCAGTAGAGCACGGTCGGCTTCCACTTGATGAACGTCTCGTTCTGGAGGGCGAGGGTCGCGCCGCCGAAGACGACGATGATCGCGAGGCTCGCCCACAGCATCGTGTCGACCTTCCGGCCGCGGAGTTTCAGCCACGCCACCTGCGCGATGCTGGCCGCGATCGCGACACCGGTCGCCACGTAGATGTCGGCGAGCTTGAACGCGACGAAGAAGAGGATGACCGGGAAGAGGTCGAACAGGAACTTCATGGGCCCGGGATTATCCCACGGACGGCCCCCGCCGCGCGGCGCGGGGCCCCACCGGCCATCCGCTCCCGCCGGCCGTCCGGCGGGAGCGGCGCCCGCCTCAGCCCTTGTTGAACTTGAGCGACGCGGAGTTGATGCAATAGCGCAGCCCGGTCGGCTGCGGCCCGTCGTCGAAGACGTGCCCGAGATGCGAGTCGCAGCGCGCGCAGTGCACCTCCGTGCGGCGCATGAGGAAGCTCACGTCCTCCTGGGTCTCGACCGCCTCCGGCGCCGCGGGCTGCCAGTAGGAGGGCCAGCCGGTGCCGGACTCGAACTTGTGCGCGGAGCTGAAGAGCGGCTGGCCGCAGCCCACGCAGGCGTACATGCCCTGCTCGTGGTGGTCCCAGTACTGCCCGCCGAACGCCCGCTCGGTGCCATGCTTGCGCGCGACCCGATACTGCTCGTCGGTGAGCTGCTTGCGCCACTCGGCATCGGTCTTGACGATCTTCTCGACGGTCTTCTCGCTCATGGAAATCTCCTGATTGCGGTGCCCGCTTTGGTCGTCCGGGGCGCCGCGTCCTTACGGCGCCGCGACGGGCTGCGGCCGGGCGCACGATCCTCTACGCATACAATAGCCCAACGGATTCAGGGAGGAAACGGCAATGACGATGGTGAAGATGGTCGAGTACGCGGACGCGTCGCCCGAGGCCCGGGCGGTCTTCGACGACATCATGGCGACCCGCAAGTCCGACTGGGTCAACAATTTCTGGAAGGCGCTCGCCACCCACCCGCCGACCCTGCGGCGGCTGTGGGAAAACGTCAAACAGGTGATGGCCCCGGGCGCGCTCGATCCGCTGGTGAAGGAGATGATCTACGTGGCGGTGAGCGTCACCAACAACTGCGAGTACTGCATCCACTCGCACACCGCGGCGGCCCGCGCCAAGGGGATGACCGACGCGCAGTTCGCGGAACTCCTCGCGGTCGTCGGGCTGGCGAACGAGACCAACCGCCTCGCCAATGGCTACCGCATGCCGGTCGACCCGCAGTTCGTGCCGCCGCACCCCTGAGCATGGACTGGGACTTCACCGGACTGCCGGTCGCGCAGCGCTACAAGCTGCTCGTCGCGCTGGTCATTCCGCGCCCGATCGCGTTCGTCTCGACCCGCTCGCCGGAAGGCGTCGACAACGCCGCGCCGTTCAGTTTCTTCAACGTCATGGGCGAAGAGCCGCCGATCGTCGTGCTCAGCATGGACCGGCGCGCGGACGGCTCGCGCAAGGACTCGGCGCGCAACATCCTCGCGACGCGCGAGTTCGTGGCGAACATGGTGGACGAGCCGCTGCTCGAGCGCATGCACCGCTGCTCGGTCGCGTTCCCGCCCGAGGTGAGCGAGTTCGCGGAGACGGGCCTCACGCCGGTCGCGGCGAACCGGGTCGGCGCGCCGCGGATCGCGGAGTCGCCCGTGTCGCTGGAGTGCCGGCTGCACACGCACCTGCCGTTCGCGCAGCGCGATCTCTTCGTCGGCGAGATCCTGTGGGCGCACGTCCGCGACGGCCTCGTGGACCCTGCGACGCTGCGCGTCGTGCCCGAGTACGCGCCGGTCGGCCGCCTCTACGCCAACCTGTACGCGTTCACGCACGAGCGCGTCGCGCTCGATCCGAATGCGTACGTCCAGGAGATGCGGCAGCGCGGGCGGGCATGACGGTCGTCAGGAAATGGCCCGACCGGTGCGGGCGGCACGCGGCCCACTCGGGGCGCCGCCCCTATTCCGGAACGCGCTCCAGAATGCAGTCGAGCGCAGCCGCGTTGTTGCCGCTGTAGAAGGCGTTCATCGAAGCCGCGAATTGCCCGGGCGAGATGGTCTTGTGGTACAGGCGCGAGGCCTGATTGACGAAGAAGGGGTCGGACGTCAGATTGGAGATCTGCATCCCGCCGATGCTGCGCGGGTGGCATTCCCGCGCGATCTGACGGAGAAATTCGTTGAAGGTCGGGGCGTACCGCCAGGAATCGGGCGCGCACGCGGCAAGCGCCGCGGCGCCGAGGAGGACCACTACTGCGCGGCGGCCCATTCGTCGACCTTGATGCGCGCGACGACGCGGAAGCCGTCCTTTTCGGGCGCCACGACCGCCGCCTCGCCCTCGGCAAGATACGGCGGCCCGGCCAGCGCGACAAATGGATTGCCGTGGCTGACGATCACGTCGTTCACGCCCCGCGACGGCGGCTGCGCGAGCAGCTTGCGCAGCGCCGCGTAGCGGTCGGGGGTGTCGGGCTGCGCCGGTCCGCCGCGGACCGCCTGCGTCTTTTCGGCGCGACCGAACGCGAGCGTGGCGGTCTCGACCGTGCGGCAGTACGGGCTCGCCCGGACCTGTCCGATCGGAATCGCGAGCGCACGGATTGCCGCGCCGAGCGCGCGCGCGTCGTCGCGGCCGCGGTCGGTCAGGTTGCGCTGGGTGCTGCAGTCCTCGAAGCTCGTCATCTGGGCGTCGTTCTGGCCGAAGTCGGTTGCGGCATGGCGGAAGTACAGGATGAAGCCGCCGCCTCGCAACAGCGCGACGGCCTCGGCCGGCGTGGGTTGCTTCGCGGCCGCGCCCGACGGCGCAAGCAGCGCAACCAGCGCGAGTGCGCAGGCTGCGGCAACGACCCGCAGTGCGCTCATCGAGCCAGCCCCGCGCGGACCTCGGCCGACCGGTCCCAGAAATTCGGCAGCACCGCGTTGTGGTAGCCGGACACGAACGGTTTCGGCGCGCCGGTCGCGGCGTCGAAGACGTGGCGGCTCACCGCGCCGATGTTGGCGCCGTACACATGGATGCTGATCGAGGGGCGGTCGGCGAGCGCGTTCGAGACGACGTGGATGTCGCCGACGCGCGGCGAGACGTAGTCGACCTCGCCCGGGCGAACGGGATGGCTGCCGCGCGGCGTCATCGGCTGGCCGGCGACCGGGGCGCCGTACTCCTCGCAGCGCTCCTCGCCGCGCATCATGCCGACCATGCCCCAGACGGTGTGGTCGTGGATGGGCGTCTTCTGTCCCGGGCCCCAGACGAAGCTCACCACCGAGAAGCGCTCGCGCGGGTCGCAGTACAGGAGGTACTGGCGGTACGAGTCGGCCGCCGACTGCGCGAACTCGTCCGGCAGCCAGTCGTCGTGCGAGACCAGCGCGGAAAGGAGCCGGCCGCCCTCGTCGAAGAGCCGGCGCTCGTCGGCGCCGTGCGCGTCCACGAGCGCGGAGAACGCGGCGATGAAGTCGCGGAAGCGTCGGGGATTGCTCATGCGGTCCTCCTGATGCCGAGTTCGGCCAGCACCTCGTCGGTGTGCTCGCCGAGGCGCGGCGGCCGCCGCCGGATCGGCGGCGCCCGGCCGAGCGGCGAGCCGAAGGTGCGCGTGCGCGCGCCGTTGGCGAGCTCGAGCGGCTGCACCCAGCCGTAATGGGCCACCTGCGGATCGGCGAGCGCCGCCGAGTAGGTGTTGATCGGCGCGCAGGGCACCCCCTGCCGGCGCATGATCGCGAGGCACTCCTCGGCGCTGTGGCGCGCGAACACCGCCTCGAGGATGTCCTTCAGCTCGACCTGGTTGCGCGCGCGCAGCGCGGTGGTCGCGAAGCGCGGATCGTCGGCGAGCGCGGGGCGACCGATGCCCTGGCAGGCGCGGCGGTAGAGGTCGTCGTTGCCGGCCGCCATCACGAAGTAGCCGTCCTTCGCGCGGAACGCCTGGTACGGGGCGTTGCGCGGGTGCGCCGAGCCGAGCTTGACCGGGTCCCGGCCGTTGCCGAAGTACTCCGAGGTCTGCAGCGCGGCGATCGCCAGGGTCGTCCCCAGCATCGGCACGTCGATCCGCGCGCCCTCGCCGGTTGCGGCGGCGTGCCGCAGCGCGGCGGCGATCGCGTACGCGGCGTAGAGCCCGGCCGCAAAATCGGTGAGCGGCACGCCCGACTTCACCGGCGGGCCGTCCGGTTCGCCCGTCACGCTCATCACGCCGCCGATCGCCTGCAGCGTGACGTCGAACCCGCCTTCTTCCGCGCGCGGGCCTTCCTGGCCGAACGCGGAGATCGAGCAGTAGACGAGCGCCGGCTTGTCCCGGACCAGGGTGGCGTGCCCGAGGCCGAGCCGCTGCATCACGCCGGGCCGGAAGTTCTCCAGCACGACGTCGGATGCGAGGCACAGCGCGCGCGCCGCGGCGAGATCCACCGGATCCTTCAGGTTGAGCACGACCGAGCGCTTGTTCCGGTTCACCGCAGCGAAGTTCTCGGAGTAGCCCGGCGCAGCCGGCTCGGACGCCGGGCGCGTGAGCGGCGGCCATTGGCGCATCCCGTCGCCCTCGGGCGACTCGACCTTGATCACGTCGGCGCCCAGGTCGGCGAGCAGCATCCCGCAGAACGGGCCGGCGGCGATCTGGCAGAACTCGATGACGCGGATGCCGGAAAGGGGCAGCATGCCCCGATGGTAAAGCGGGACGCGGGAAAGCGGAAACGGGTCGGGCGCGCAGCGACCCGGCCGGACCGACTACGATGCGCGCTTTGCAATCGACGGGTCCCGGGAATGGACGAACTGCTCTACTGGGTCGGCATGGCGGCGGTGGCGGTGACCGCGGTGACGGGCGTGCTGGAGGCGGGGCGCAAGCCCATCGATCTCTTCGGCGTGGTGCTGGTCGCGCTCACCGCGGCGCTCGGCGGGGGGACGATCCGCGACCTGCTGCTCGATCGGCAGGTGTTCTGGCTCGCGGACCAGACCTATCTTTTCGCCGCGCTCTTCGCGGGGCTTGCCACCTTCCTGGTCGTGCGCGTCGCGCGCCTGCCGCCGAACCTCTTCCTGGTGCCCGACGCGATCGGGCTCGCGCTGTTCACCGTCATCGGCACCGGCATCGCGCTCGCCGCCGACGTGCCGTGGTTCCCCGCCACGTTCCTGGGCGTCGTGACCGGGGTGTTCGGCGGCGTGCTGCGCGACATGCTGTGCAACGAAGTGCCGCTGGTCTTCACCGGCGAGCTCTACGGCACGGCGGCGTGGACCGGGGCCCTCGGGTTCGTCGCGCTGCTCCGGCTCGGGGTGGGTCCCGCCCTCGCCGGATTCGTTGCGATGGGCCTCATCATCGCGATTCGGCTCGCGGCGATCCAGTGGCGGATCACGCTGCCGCGCTTCGTCGCGCGGCGGTGAGGGCGCTAGTCCGGCTTCAGTCCGGCGTCCTTCGCGAGGCTCGCCCACTTCCGCACCTCGGCGGCGATCTGCTTGCCGAGGTCGTCGGGCGAGGTCCACTCCGCGGTCGCGCCCTGCTTGCCGAAGTTCTCGAGCAGGTCGGGCTGGACGAGGACCTTGCGCAACGCCTCGCTCAGCTGCGCGACGATCGGCTGCGGCGTGCCTGCCGGCGCGAGGATGAACAGGCGCGGCGACGCGTCGAAGCCGGGCAGCGTGTCGGCGAGCGCCGGCCAGTCCGGCGCCGCGGCCAGCTTGACCGGGCTCGACAGCGCGATCGCCTTGAGCTTGCCCGCCCGCGCCTGCGCGAGCGCCGGCGAGGCGCTGATGATCGCCAGCGGGATCTGGCCGCTCAGCAGGTCGGGCACGATGGGTGCCGCGCCTTTGTAGGGGATGTGCACCACGTCCACGCCGGCCTGCTTCTTGAAGAGCTCGAACGCGAAGTGCTGGACGGTGCCGAACCCCGGCGAGCCGTAGCTGTACTTGCCGGGGTTCGCCTTGAGCAGGGCGATCAGCTCCGGCGCAGTCGCCGCCGGCACTGCGGGGTTGGCGACGAAGACGAGCGGCAGCGACACCACGTTGCCGACCGGCGCGAAGCTCTTCACCGGGTCGTAGGCGAGCTTCGCGTAGACCGCGGGCGCGATCAGGATGGCCGTGTCGGCGAAGTAGAGCGTGTAGCCGTCGGGCGCCGACTTCGCGAGCGCATCGGCGGCGATGGTCGCGCCTGCGCCCGGACGATTGTCGACCGCGACCGGCTGGCCGAGCGCGTCGCCGAGCTTGCCGGCGACGACCCGGGCGAGGGCGTCGGCGCCGCCGCCGGCGGCGTAGCCGACGAGCATGCGGATCGGGCGGTTCGGGTACTGCTGCGCGTGGGACGGGGCGGCGAGCGCGAGCGCCGCGAGGGCGGCGAGAATGCGTGCGATGCGGGTCATGGGATCTCCCTGGTCCTCGATCAAGCCTTGCCCTTGCCGCGCGAGGTCGGCCGCTTCGCCAGCTCGCGCACCGCGTCCGCGCGCGGCGCGAAGCCGAGGCCCGGCGACTGCGGCAGCGCGAGCCAGCCGTCGACCGGGTCGGCGAGGCCGTCGAAGATCTCGCGGCAGCAGAGCACCGCGACGTAGTGGTACTCGACCAGCGTGCCGTTCGCGAGGCCCGCGTGCAGGTGCATGTTGTGATGCGGCCACGCGCCGCCGTTCGCGACCGGGACGTTGAAGGCGGCGGCCATCCCGGCGATGCGCTGGCACTGCGTGAACCCGCCGCTGATCGTCACGTTGGGCTGAATCACGTCGACCGCCTGGGCGACGAGCATGTCGCGGAAGCGGAACGCGAGCCCCTCGTTCTGCCCGGCGGCGATGGGGATGCGCGCCTGCCGGCGGAGATCGGCCATCAGGCGCACGTCGTTGTGCGTGATCGGCTCCTCGAAGAACGCGATGTCGCAGTCCTCGATCAGGCGCGCGAGCTGCAGCGCGTGGAACGGGTCGAGGCTGCAGTTCGCGTCGACGTAGAGCTGCACGCCGGGGCCGACGGCCTCGCGCACCGCGCGCACGCGCGCGGCGTCCTCGACGATCACGTCCGCGATCGGGCGCGGCTCGTCCCGGCGCTGGAGCGCGTGGTGCCCGACGACCATCTTCAGCCGCCGGTGGCCCTCGGCGACCCAGTGGCGCGCCGCGGCGACGAGCTGCTCGCGGTCGAAGAAGCCGAAGCCGAACGTCGTGTACACCGGCACGCGGTTGCGCGCGCCGCCGAGCAGGCGCCAGACGGGCTGGCCGAGGTGCTTGCCCTTGAGGTCCCAGAGCGCGATGTCGATCGCGGCGATGGCGTGGCTCGCGTAGCCGGTCTGGCCGCGCGGCGAGAGCAGCCAGTAGAGCTTCTCCCAGAGGCGCTCGTGCGCCAGCGGGTCCTCGCCCAGGAGGGCGGGCGCCGCGACCTCGTCGATCGCCGCGGCGACCACTTCCTCCTCGGTGATCGCGGTCATCCCGTGGCCGACGAGGCCGGTGTCGGTTTCGACCTCGACCAGGCAGACGGAGAGGGAGGTCTCCTTGTCGAGGCCGAGCAGCCGCACGCGGACGGGGACGTTGAGGGGCGTGGCCTTGACGCGGGCGATCTTCATCTTCTCGGGCTCCCGCGCGATTATGCGTCAGGGTGCGCCGGTCCGATGGGAATCTAGCGCGCGGACAATGCCCGCCGCGCGAAGTCCTCGAGCAGGCCGTTGAAGCGCTCCGGCTCGTCGACGAAGAGCGCGTGCCCCGCGCCCCCGAAGACGGCGGTTTCGGTGCCCGGCCGGTTGCGCTGCAGGTTCGCGGCCTGTTCGGCAAGTTGCGGGGTCACGACGTAGAGCAGCGGCGCCCGCACGGCGTGGGTCGCGGCGCGCCAATGCTCGCGCGGCACCGGGTAGGAGAGCAGGGCGATACTGTCCTCGAGGCGCATCTGCAGTGCGCCCGAGACGAGCGCGGACACCTCGGATTCGGGTCGCGGCGTCTTGAAGATCGCGCGCACGAACTCGTTCAGCGCGCGCCGCCGGTTGCCGCGCAGCGATTCCTTGAACACCCCGGCGGGCGGCGCGGGCGGCTCGCCCACCGAGCTGTCGACGATCACCAGTCCGGCGAGACGATCCTCGCCGTACGCGCGCACGTACTCGAGCGATTCGAGCGCACCGAGCGACCAGCCGACGAGGACCGCGCGCGGATAGGCGTCCAGGAATTCGCGGACATCCGCCGCGCGGCGCTCGAGCGTGTAGCCCGATTTCGCGATCTCGGAGCGCCCCTGGCCGCGCGGATCGAGCGCCGCCACGCGATAGCGCGCGCCGAGCGCCTGGAGCTGGAATCGCCAGATGTCCGCGGGCATCGACCAGCCCGGAACGAAGGCGATGACCGGGGTGCGCGGCGAACCGCCTTCCAGCACGTGCAGCCGCACGCCATCGGAAGTCGCGAAGAAGCGGCTGTCGAGCGCGGCGGCGGCGGCGGGCACGGCCGCAAGGATAACCGCCAGCAGGCGCGCCGCGCTGCGGCGCCGCGCGGTCACGAGCGCTTGGCGGCCGTGCGCGCCAGGATCAGGCCGGAGCGGCCGTCCTGCCAGTGATAGCCGAACGGGAACGGCAGATCCGCGACCTTGCCGCTCGTCCGGTATGCGGCGGCGAGGTCGTGCTGGTACCCGTAGTTGAAATCGCGGATCGGGCGCGCGTAGCGACCGAAGAGGCGCACCTCGAACCCGCGATCGCGCAGGTAGCGGTACGGGATGCCGGTGTCGTCCTGAACCAGCAGGTCGGTCGAGTCGAGCAGCGCCTTGCGCGTGCCGGCGAACTCGTTGCCGTGCAGGAGGTACGAAGCCGACTTCAGGAACGTGACGCTGGACCCGAACTGCGCGAGGAACGGCAGGAACTCCGGATTGGCCGCGAGCGCCTTGTCGGTGGCGTCGAGCGACAGGTAGTAGAGGGTCTGCGGCTTGCCGACTTGCGCGTGAGAGAACGTGATCTTCACGCCTTGAGCGCGGCGGCCCGCGCGGCGCGCGGCCTCCGACCCCGGGCCGATGTCGAAGGGCTCGACCGCGATGATCCGAACGTCGAGCAGCCCCATCGAGGCGAGCATCAGCGGCAGCACGCCCTTCAGGCGCGGCGTTTGGAGCTGCTTCGCCATGCGGCTGGTGATGAAGTAGTTGCGCGCCAGGAAGTCGGTGAGCGCGACCCGCATGTCCTTCAGGTAAAGCGCGGCTTCGTCGGCGCTCATGCTCTCGAACGGCGGCACCGCGCCGGGCGCCTCGAGCCCGAACATCACGTAAGTGTCGCAGCGGGGGAAGAGCAGGTACGCGTTCAGGAAATCCGGTCCGCTGAACGGATAGAGCATCGTGCGGCAGGTCGAGACGTCGCCGCCCAGGACCTGGTTGCGCCAGGTCTCGATGACGCTCAGACGCTCGCGCTGCAGGCGCTCCCATCGCGGTGCCAGCGCCGCGCGATGCGCCTGCCAGGCTGCGAGCGCGGCGATGCGCTCGTGCGCCGCATAGTCGGTCTCGGCGCCGGCGAGCAGCAGCGCGGCGGAGGTGAGTCGCGCATCCGCGTCCGCTGCCGGTGGCGGCGCGGCGGCGGCGACGGTCGCGAAGGCGCAGGCGGCCGCAAGCGCAACCAGGGCGCGGGTGAGTAAGGACATCGGCAAGGCGGGCATGGGCGGTCGTTTTCGCACAGCCGCTGCAGTGCGGCTTTGACGTGCGTTACGAGCAGAACGCGTGCCAAGGCCCGGCGTTGACCGGGTTAGAGCCCGATGCCAACTATTCCGCGCGCGGTGCCGCGCACCGGCGTGGACGCGCCGACAGCTGACCGGATTCCGGCAGCGTCAGCCGAGCCGGACGTACTCGTACTCGACCGGCAAGCTGTTGATGCCGCGGTCGGGCGGCGCGATCCATGCGGCCATCTTGCCGGGCTCGACGACGCGCTGCATGAGGCTTGCGACGTGCGCGCGGTCGGCCTCGGACGGCAGCCACTCCGCTTGCCGGCGCGCGAACTCCTCCGCGCCGATCATCTTGCCCTCCGGGTCGGTGGTCACGCCCGCCCAGGCGCCGATCGAGCGCCGAAAGCGCGTCGACGGCAGCTTCAGTTCCACGGCGTGGCCCGCGCGCTTGATCGCCATGTTCCAGCGCTTCAGGCCGAGCTCGCAGTCCTTCACGTAGGCGCCGCGCGCCACTTCGTTCATCGCGTTGCGCAGGCCCACCGACTGCCGGCCTTCCGGCGTCTCGAGCTCGAAGGTCGCGTCGGTGCAGACGTGGTCGGTGTACTGCGATTCGTCCGGCCGCCCCTTGATGCCGTTCCCGAAGGTGGTCGCGGCGTTCGACGACACCTCGGAGCCGAACAGGTCGAGCGAGGACGAGAACCAGAAGTTGAGATAGCGCTGCAGCAGCGGCAGGTCGATCGCCCCGGCGCGGCGGATCGCCGCCGGGTCGTCGGTGCCGAGCTCCTTCATCACCTCGAGCGCGCGCCGCACGACGCGCCCGAGTCCGGTCTCGCCGACGAACATGTGGTGCGCCTCCTCGGTCAGCATGAACCGGCAGGTGCGCGCGAGCGGGTCGAAGCTCGACTCGGCGAGGCTCTTCAGCTGGAACTTGCCGTCGCGGTCGGTGAAGTAGGTGAAGCAGAAGAACGACAGCCAGTCGGAGATCGGCTCGTTGAACGTGCCGAGGATGCGCGGCTTGTCGGCGTCGCCGGAGTGGCGGGCGAGCAGCTCCTCGGCCTCCTCGCGCCCGTCGCGCCCGAAGTAGGCGTGGAGCAGGTACACCATCGCCCAGAGGTGGCGGCCTTCCTCGACGTTCACCTGGAAGAGGTTGCGCAGGTCATAGAGCGACGGGCAGGTGTGGCCGAGCAGGTGCTGCTGCTCGACCGAGGCGGGCTCGGTGTCGCCCTGCGTGACGATCAGCCGGCGGAACTGGGAGCGGAACTCGCCCGGCACCTGCTGCCACACCGGCTGGCCGTAGGCGTCGCCGAAGCCGATCTTGCGGTCGGCCTCGGGATCGGCGAGGAAGATCCCCCAGCGGTAGTCCGGCATCTTCACGTAGCCGTAGCTCGCCCAGCCTTGCGCGTCGACGCCGACCGCCGTGCGCAGGTAGACGTCGTTCTCAGCGAAGTGGTGCGGGCCCATCTCCTTCCACCAGTCGAGGAAGCGCGGCTGCCAGTGCTCGAGCGCGCGCTGCAGCGTCCGGTCAGTGCTCAGGTCGACGTTGTTCGGGATCCGCTCGCTGTAGTTGATGCTCATTGCTGCTCCGGGTGGGTGAGTTGGCTTCTTGTTAGTACGTCTCGACGTGGTAGCGGGCCTGGGCCTTCAGCTCCGGCAGGAGCTGCGCCCAGTCCAGCCCATGCTGCCGGCACACCTCGGCGAACGCTTCGTCCACGCCGGCCTCCATGCCTTTGAGGCCGCAGATATAAATGAAGCAGTTCTCGTCCTTGAGCATCGCCGCGACCTTCTCATGGCGCGTGCGGATCAGGTCCTGCACGTACTGCTTGGGTTGATCGGGTACACGCGAGAACGCGAGGTTCATGTCGAGGAATGCTTTCGGCAGCTTCGTCAGCGGCCCGAAGTAGGGCAGCTCGCCCGGCGTGCGTGCACCGAAGAACAGCATCAGGTCGCCGCCCTCGTTGAGCGCGATCCGTCTTCGCCGGCGTTCGGTCATCGCCCGCATCGGCGCGGAGCCGGTGCCGGTGCAGATCATCATGATCGAGGCGCCCGGATGGTTCGGCATCAGGAAGCTCGTGCCGTAGGGCCCGACGACCTTGACCGTGTCGCCCTTCTTGAGGTCGCACAGGAAGTTGGAGGCCACGCCGCGCACCGGCTTGCCGTCGCGGTCGCTCGTCACCCGCTTCACGGTGATCGAGACGTTGTTGTAGCCGGGCCGCTCGCCGTTGCGCGGGCTCGCGATCGAGTAGAGCCGCACGTGATGCGGCTTGCCGTTCGCGTCCAGGCCGGGGGGCACGATCCCGAGCGACTGCCCCTCGAGCACCGGAAACGCGGTCTTGCCGAAATCGAGCACGATGTGGTGGATCTCGCTCGAGGTGTCCGCGGCGGTAAGGCGGAAGTTACCGGTGCACGTCGCAATCGCCGGGCGCGAGAGCGTGTGGAGACCGATGTACGGATGCGCCGCGGACCACGGCGGCGCCGCGACGCCGCCCTGGCCGGCGGTGGCGATCGCCGTGATCTGCGCGACCTCGTCCGGAATCTCGCTCTCGCCGCCGGCCTCCGGCTCGGTCTCGGTCGGGAGCGCGTCCCATGACAGCTGCTGCTCGAGGGTGTACGGCTGCGTCCTGGCGATCTTGCGCCAGCTGTCGATCGCGCCGGTCGGGCAGGGCGGCACGCACGCCCGGCAGCCCTCGCACACGTCGAAGTTGACGACGTAGTTGCGCGAGTCGTGCGTGATCGCCTTGACCGGGCAGGTCTCCTCGCAGGTGTTGCACCGGATGCAGATCTCAGGGTCGATGAGATGCTGCCGGACGAGTTCGGCAGGTGCGTTCATGGGCCGCTGCCGGTCCTAGCCGAACCTCACGTACTCGAAGTTCACCGGCTGGTTGTTGATGCCGCGCAGCGGCGGAGCGATCCAGTTGGCGAACTTGCCCGGCTCGGTCACGCGGCCCATCAGCGACTGCACGAACGCCTGGTCCTCGGACGTCGGGATCCAGTTCCGATGCTGGTGCGTCCACTCGGCTTCCGAGATCACGCGCCCGTCGGGGCTGATGTGCGACTCGGCGAACACGCCGATGCGGCGGTGGAAGCCCTTGTGCGGGAGCTTGAAGCGGAACGGGATCGCCGCCTTCTCCGGGATCTTGTTCCAGCGCCCGATGGCGGCGTCGACGTCCTTCACCCAGTCGTCGCGCAGCCGCTCGTTGAGCGTGTTGAGCGCCGGCAGGTGCTTCGTCACGATGCTGTCGCCGACCACCTCCATCACCGGGTACTCCGCGCCGCCGAGCGAGTGGTCGTCGCCGATCTTCGTCTCCTCGAACCGGCCCTTGAGCCCGTTCGTGTAGAACGACGCGGCGTTGGACGAGACCTCCGAGCCGTACAGGTCGCTCGTCACGCTGAAGTGGAAGTTGAGGTACCGCTGGATCGTCGGCAGGTCGATCACGCCGAGGCCGCGCAGCTTCGCCGGATCGTCGGTCTTGTGCTGGTTCATCATGTCGCAGGTGCGCTGGATGATCCGGGCGATGCCGCTCTCGCCGACGAAGAGGTGATGCGCCTCCTCGGTCAGCATGAACCGGCAGGTGCGCGACAGCGGATCGAAGCCCGACTCGGCGAGCGCGGCGAGCTGGAACTTGCCGTCGCGGTCGGTGATGAAGGTGAACATGAAGAACGACAGCCAGTCGGGCGTCTTCTCGTTGAACGCCGTCAGGATGCGCGGGTTGTCGGCGTCGCCGGAGCGGCGCTCGAGCAGCGCCTCGGCCTCCTCGCGGCCGTCGCGGCCGAAGTAGCCGTGCAGGAGGTAGACCATCGCCCAGAGGTGGCGGCCTTCCTCGACGTTCACCTGGAAGATGTTGCGCAGGTCGTAGAGCGACGGGCAGGTGAGGCCGAGATGGCGCTGCTGCTCCACCGAGGCGGGCTCGGTGTCGCCCTGGGTCACGATGATCCGGCGCAGGGTGGAGCGGTACTCGCCCGGCACTTCCTGCCACGCCGGCTCGCCCTTGTGCGCGCCGAAGTTGACCTTGCGGTCCTTCTCGGGCGGGGTGAGGAAGATGCCCCAGCGGTAGTCGGGCATGCGGACGTGGTCGAAGTGCGCCCAGCCCTGCGGATCGACGCTGATCGCGGTGCGCAGATAGACGTTGAGCGCGGCCGACTCGTCGGGCCCCATCTCCTTCCACCAGTCGAGGAAGCGCGGCTGCCAGTGCTCGAGCGCGCGCTGCAGGGTCTTGTTCGACCCGAGGTCGACGTTGTTGGGGATTCGCTCGCTGTAGTTGATGCTCATATCGCTTACACCCGTTCCCAGTTGAATTTGGCCTTGCTGCCGGTCCCGAACACTTTCAGCGCACCTTGCTCGCCGACCGCGTTCGGGCGATTGAAGATCCAGTTCTGCCACGCCGTGAGCCGGCTGAAGATGCGCGTCTCCATCGTCTCGCGGCCGGTGAAGCGCAGGTTCGCCTCGAGGCCGGTCAGCGCGTCGGGCGACAGGCTCGTGCGCTCCTCGATGGCGATGCGGACTTCCTCGTCCCAGTCGAGGTCGTCCGGCGTGAAGGTGACCAGCCCGAGCTCGCGCGCGGCTGCGGCGCCGAGCTTCTGCCCGATGCGGCCGCGCGCGGCCTCGACCGGCTTCTCGTCTTCGCAGAAGCGCGTGAGGAGGCGGGTCAGGCCGTTGACCATCGGAAAGGTGCCGAAGTTCAGCTCCGAGAGGACGATCTGCGGCGCGCCGGCCTCGCCCTCGGGCAGCTGCAGCATGAAGCTGCGGTCGGACGCGAACGCGAGCTCGGCGAGCGTGCCGGCGAAGCAGGACCCCTTGTCGCCAATCGCAAACAGCGTGCGCGAGGACACGTCGAGCCGCGCCAGGGTGCGGCGCAGGAGGCCGATCGTCTCCTTCACGAGCCAGTCGCTGCGGTGCTGCGCGAGCGTCGCGTCCACCGCGAGCACCGCATCGGCATCGCCGCGCGTCTTGAGGAGCCAGGTGCCGACCTCGAGGTCGTTGGTGCGCAGGAGGAGGATCGCGTCGTCGAGCTCGCGCGCCATCGCGAGCGGCCACCAGCTCGCGCCCGCGGCGTGGATACCCGCAACGTCGGTCGGCTGCGCAGCCTTCGGCGCCGAGACGGTGATCGTGGCGGTGCGCGCCTTCCGGTCGATCGCGGCATCGACGTGCTCGTAGTGGTAGCCGGCATCGTCGACCGTGCGCTTGAGCGGCGCGAGCGCGATGCCCTTGCCCGTGCCGGGACGCGTGCTCTGCGCCAGCAGCGCTGCGACGCGCTCCTTGACGGCCTGCGCGAACGCCTGCGGCTTGGCGATGTGGTCGACGAGCTTCCATTCCTTCGCGCGCTCGGCGCGCACGCCCTCGCTCGTCGTGCAGAAGAAGTCCGCGAGGTCGCGGCGCACCTTGCGCTTGTCGGTGACGCGGGTCAGCCCGCCGGTGCCGGGCAGCACGCCGAGCAGCGGGACCTCGGGCAGGCTGACCGCGGAGGAGCGGTCGTCGATCATCAGGATCTCGTCGCAGGCGAGGGCGAGCTCATAGCCGCCGCCGGCGACCGCGCCGTTCACCGCGGCGAGGAACTTCAGGCCGTCGCGGCTGGAGTCCTCGATGCCGTTGCGCGTCTCGTTGGTGAACTTGCAGAAGTTCACCTTCCACGCGTGCGTGGAGAGACCGAGCATGTAGATGTTCGCGCCCGAGCAGAACATCCGCTCGCGCGCGCTGGTGAGGACGACGACTTTCACCTCGGGGTGCTCGAAGCGGACGCGGTTGAGCGCGTCGTACAGCTCCATGTCGACGCCCAGGTCGTAGGAGTTCAGCTTCAGCCGATAGCCCGGCTTGAGGCCCTTTTCCTCGTTGACGCTCATCGAGAGCGTTGCGACGCTGCCTTCGCACTTGAGCTGCCAGTGCACGTAAGTCGCGGGCTGGCGGTCGTAGGTGATCGGCGTACGCGACGCGTCGGCGGATTGCGGGACGGCGCTCATGATCTCTCCTTGGTGGGCGTGTGCTTGCGGGCCACCGCGCGCGCGAGCTCGTCGAGGCTCGCTTCGGCGCCGCGGTCGGCGGTGTCGATGGTTACATCGGCCTGGGCATACAGCTTCTCGCGGCCGGCGAGGATGCGGCGCAGGTCGTCCATGGCCTCGCGGTTGCCGGCCATCGGACGGTAGTCGCCCTGCGCGGCAACGCGCGCCATGTGCTCTTCGGGCGCGGCCCGCAGCCAGACGGTGAGGCACGTGGACAGCAGCAGGTCGTAGGTGCCCGGCTCCGATACGAGGCTGCCGCCGGTGGCGATCACGCAGCGCTCGTTGTTCTCGAGCACGCGCTCCAGGGCGCGGCGCTCATAGCGGCGAAAGCCGGCTTGGCCATGCAGCAGAAAGATTTCGTGCAGGCTCGTTCCAGCCTCCGCCTCGATCTCGCGGTCGAGCTCGAAGAACGGCACCCCGAGGCGCCGCGCGAGCTCGCCGCCAAGAGTGGACTTGCCGGCGCCGCGCAGGCCGACGAGCGCGATGCGGTTCTCGCGGTTGCCGTATTTCGCGCCGAACTCGTGCATCAGCCACTCGCGTACCGCCGGCAGCTTCGCTGCGGGCAGGCGCTTGAGGCACTGCTCGATCAGCGTGAGCTCGACCGACTGGCCGTTTTCCTCGCGCACCAGCTCGTTGACGGGCAGGTTCAGCGCTTGGGCGATCTGGCGCAGGAGCAGCACCGAGACGTTGCCGCGACCGGATTCGAGCTGGGCGAGGTAGCGCTCCGACACGCCGGAGTCGCGGGCGAGGAGCTTGCGGGTCATCCCGCGCCGGGCGCGGGCCTCGCGCACCCGGTCGCCGAGGCGCTGCAGGAACGCGCGGTCGAGCTCGATGACGGTCGCTTCGTCCTTGCTTGACGACTTGCGACTGGGGTCGCGGGCGACCATGCGGTGAGATCTCTCCTGGTTCCGCGGCGATCGCGGCACTTGCTGCGCCGCGATGAAATATAGTGCTTGCGGGTGAGTCGACGTGCATTATAATGCACATCAAGGAAAACGCAAGCTGTCCGTGCGAGATGGCTGCAACCAGGAGCCGTGGATGCCCCTCGACCTCACCATCCTCGTCGGGACGATGACCGGGAACGCACAACTCGTGGCGCAGGAGCTGGAACTCGTCCTGGACGACGGCGACACGCGCGTGACGACGAAGCTGATGGACGGCCTGGACGCTTCCGTGTTCGACCGCGGCGGGTTGTTCCTCGTCTGCACCTCGACCTACGGGCAGGGCGATGTCCCGGACAACGCCAAGGTCCTCTACGAGTCGCTGCGCGCGCGGCGCCCGGACCTGTCCGGCATCCGCTATGGCGTGGTCGCGCTCGGCGATCGCACCTATAAGGATACGTTCTGCAACGGCGGGCGGCGCTTCGATGCCCTGCTCGCCGAGCTCGGCGCCCGCCGCGTCGGGGAGATCCTGTTCCACGACGCCTCGAGCGGCGTGCTCGCCGAGGAAGTGGCCACCGAATGGGTCGGACCGTGGGCCGACCTCGTGCGCGAGCAGGCGAGCGCCGACGCCTGAGGGAGCAAGCGAACCATGACCGCGCAACTCCGCACGCTGGTCGAGCAGGTGACGCGGCACATCGCCGGTCGCCCCCTCGACAAAGCCCTCGAAGCCGAGTTGAACCGCGCCTTCCCTGCGGGCGGCGAGACCGTCCGCGCCATCGAGCGCGCGTGCCATGACGGCATCTCCGCAGGCGCGCTGTGCACGCAAGGCGGCGGCAACCGGAAGTTCGGGCGCGTGTTCGAGCCCGACGCCACGCTCGCCCGGTTCAGCGTCGACGTGGTGGACATCACCTCGCTCGTCGGCAACCATCACCACCATCCGACCGGAGAGATCGACCTCGTCCTGCCCGTCGACCCGCAGGCGCGGTTCGATGGGCGCGGGGCGGGTTGGCTCGTTTACGGGCCGGGTTCCGGTCACCGACCGACGGTGACCGACGGGCGCGCGGTCGTGCTGTACCTGCTGCCCGAGGGCAGGATCGAATGGACCAAGACCGGCTAGAGGCCGGCGCGACATCTGGAGGAGGGGACATGGCCGGACTCAGCAAGACCGATCACAGCGTCAGCCCGCCGGCGATCGAGATTCCGAGGCGCTACAACGCGGCGCACGACCTGATCGAGCGCAACCTCGCGGCGGGACGCGGCGCGAAGCTCGCCTACATCGACGACGCGGGGCGCTACACGTACGCGGACCTCGCCGAGCGCGTGAACCGGGCGGCGAACGCGCTGACCGCCCTCGGCCTCGGGCCCGAGGACCGCGTGATGCTCTGCCACCTCGACACGATCGACTGGCCGGCGGCGTTCCTCGGTGCGATCAAGGCCGGCATCGTGCCGATCGCCGTCAACACGCTGCTCACCGCGGCCGATTACGAGTTCATGCTCAACGACAGCCGCGCGAAGGCGCTCGTCGTGTCGGAAGCGCTGTGGCCGCAGTTCGCGCCGATCCTGGCGAACTGCCCGAACGTCAAGCACGTGATCGTCTCCGGGGCGAACGCGCAAGGGCGCCTGCGGCTGCAGGACCTGCTCGGCAAGGCCGGCCCGTCGTTCGCGACCGCCGCGACGAGCTGCGACGACCCGTGCTTCTGGCTCTATTCCTCGGGCTCTACCGGGACGCCCAAGGGGACGGTCCACATCCAGTCGAGCATGATCTACACCGCCGAGCTGTACGCGCGGCCGGTGCTCGGCATCCGCGAGAGCGACGTCGTTTTCTCGGCGGCGAAGCTCTTCTTCGCGTATGGGCTCGGCAACGGGCTCAGCTTTCCGCTCGCGGTCGGTGCGACCACGGTATTGATGCCGGAGCGGCCGACGCCTGCCGCCGTTTTCAAGCGCTTGAAAGACCATCAGCCGACCATCTTCTATGGCGTGCCGACCCTCTACGCGGCGCTCCTTGCCGCGCCCGACCTGCCGCCGCCCACGGCGCTGAACCTTCGCATCTGCGCCTCCGCGGGCGAGGCGCTGCCGGCGGACATCGGGCGGCGCTGGACCGAGCACTTCGGCGTCGAGATCCTCGACGGCATCGGCTCGACCGAGATGCTGCACATCTTCCTGTCGAACCGGCCGGGCGAGGTGCGCTACGGCACGAGCGGCAAGGCCGTTCCCGGGTACCGGCTGCGCATCGTGAACGAGAGCGGCGCGGACGCCGCGATCGACGAGATCGGCGATCTCCTGGTAGCGGGCCCGAGCGCGGCGACCGGCTACTGGAACAACCGCGAACGCACGCGCTCGACCTTCATGGGCGAGTGGACGCGCACGGGGGACAAGTACCTCCTCGGCAAGGACGGCTACTACACCTATGGGGGGCGATCGGACGACATGCTGAAGGTCGGCGGGATCTACGTCTCGCCCTTCGAGGTCGAGGCGGCGCTTCTCACGCACCCCGACGTTCTCGAAGTGGCCGTGATCGGCGTGCCCGACGACCAGCAGCTCATCAAACCCAAGGCCTACGTCGTCACGAAGCAGGGGGTGCCGGCGACGCCGGCGCTCGCCGAAACGCTGAAGCAGCACGTGAAGGACCGCCTCGCGCCCTACAAGTACCCGCGCTGGGTCGAGTTCGTCGCCGAGTTGCCGAAGACCGCCACCGGCAAGATCCAGCGGTTCAAGCTGCGCGCGCTCGGGGACGAACGGCACTGACCGGCAGCGGATGCGGCGGCGACGGAGGGGGCCGGGAACTTCGGCACGCAAAGGTTGACTAAAAAGCTCAGGAATCGGTAAACTTGAGCAAAAGCGTCGGCTATTGAACCGTCGCTCAACCCTTCGACCAGGACTGGAGGCAGTCAATGCGTCTCACCACTAAAGGCCGTTTCGCTGTCACGGCGATTCTCGATCTCGCCATGTCGCAGAAGGGCGGGCCGGTCTCGCTCGCGGACATCAGCGAGCGCCAGGGGATCTCGCTTTCCTATCTCGAGCAGCTGTTCGGCAAGCTGCGACGCAACGAGCTCGTGAGCAGCGTGCGCGGGCCGGGCGGCGGCTATCTCCTCGCCAAGAACCTGCGAGGACGTCTCGGTCGCGGACATCATCCTCGCGGTCGACGAGCCGATCGACGCGACCCGTGCGGCGGCAAGGAGAACTGCCACGACGACCAGAAGTGCATCACGCACGACCTGTGGGCCGGGCTGAACGAGCACATCTTCGAGTATCCTGAGCTCGGTCACGCTCGCGACGCTGGTCGCGAAGCAGAAGGAGCGGCGCGCCGGGGTGGCCGGCGGGACGGTCCAGATCCTCGACATGCGCGACAAGCGTCCCGCGCCGGCGGAGCCGGGGACGGTGGCGGCGTAACACGGAGGCTTGCGGTGGCGATCACTCTTTCCGAAAGCGCAGCAAAGCAGATCCAGACCTCGGTCGCGAAGTTCGGCGGCATCGGCCTGCGCCTGGGCGTCAAGAAGGTCGGCTGCTCGGGGCTCGCCTACACCTTCGACATGGCGAAGGAGGTCGGCGCCGGCGAGCATCTCGTTCGAAGGCACACGACGCGAAGCTCGTGGTCGACCGACGAGGCGATGAAGGTCGTCGACGGCTCCGACGCTCGACTACGTCCGCGAAGGCTTCAAGCAGATGTTCACGGTGAAGAACCCGAACGTGAAGAGCGACCTGCGGCTGCGGCGAGAGCTTCAGCGTCTGAGCGGACCCGGGCACATCGATGAGCGCGGTTCTCCAGAACCTGATCGACCAGCCGTACAAGCACGGCTTCGTCACCGACATCGAGTCCGAGACCGCGCCGCAAGGGGCTGTCGCGAGGACACCATCCGGCTGATCTCGCACAAGAAGAACGAGCCGGAGTGGCTGCTCGAGTTCCGGCTGAAGGCCTACCGCCACTGGCTCACGATGACCGAGCCGACGTGGCCGAACGTCACTACCCGAAGATCGACTTCCAGGACATCAGCTACTACTCGGCGCCCAAGCCGAAGAAGAAGCTCGCGTCGATGGACGAGGTCGATCCGGAGCTGCTGCGCACCTTCGAGAAGCTCGGCGTGCCGATGCACGAGCAGAAGGCGCTCGCCGGCGTGGCGGTCGACGTGATCTTCGACAGCGTTTCGGTCACCACGACCTACAAGAAGAAGCTCGCCGACGTCGGCGTGATCTTCTGCTCGATCTCCGAGGCGGTGCGCGACCACCCCGAGCTGGTGCAGCAAGTACCTCGGCACGGTGGTGCCCGACAGGCGACAACTTCTACGCGGCGCTCAACTCCGCGGTGTTCACCGACGGCTCGTTCTGCTTCATCCCGAAGGGCGTGAAGTGCCCGATGGAGCTGTCGACCTACTTCCGCATCAACACCCAGGAGTCGGGGCAGTTCGAGCGCACGCTGATCGTGGCCGAGGAGGGCGCCTACGTGTCCTACCTCGAGGGCTGCACGGCGCCGCAGTTCGACACCAACCAGCTGCACGCCGCGGTGGTCGAGCTGGTGGCGCTCGACAACGCCGAGATCAAGTACTCGACGGTGCAGAACTGGTACGCCGGCGACGAGAACGGCAAGGGCGGCATCTACAACTTCGTCACCAAGCGCGGCCTGTGCAAGGGCGTCAACTCGCAAGATCACCTGGACCCAGGTCGAGACCGGCTCGGCGATCACCTGGAAGTATCCGTCGTGCGTGCTGCTCGGGCGACAACTCGATCGGGCGAGTTCTACTCGGTGGCGCTCACCAACCACATGCAGCAGGCCGACACCGGCACGAAGATGATCCACTCGGGAAGAACACCCGCAGCACGATCATCTCGCAAGGGCATTTCGGCCGGGCAGTCGAACAACCGCTATCGCGGCCTGGTGAAGATCGGTCCGAAGGCCGACGGCGCGCGCAACTACTCGCAGTGCGACTCGATGCTGATCGGCGACCAGTGCGGCGCGAACACCTTCCCGTACATCCAGGTCCAGAACAACACCGCCAAGGTCGAGCACGAGGCGACCGACCTCGAAGATCGGCGAGGACCAGCTGTTCTATTTCGCGAGCCGCGGCATCGGCAGCGAGGAGGCGGTGTCGATGATCATCAACGGCTTCGTGCAAGGACGTCTTCACGCAGCTGCCGATGGAGTTCGCGGTGGAGGCCGGCCAAGCTGCTCGGCCTGAAGCTCGAAGGAAGCGTCGGATGATCGAACAAGGACGCGCAGGACGCTGCTCGAGGTCCGCAATCTCGCCGGCGAACGGTCGGCGGGCGTCGAGATCCTGAAGGGCATCAGACCTCACCGTGCGCGCCGGCGAGGTGCACGCGATCATGGGGCCGAACGGCTCGGGCAAGAGCACGTTCGCCAAGGTGCTGGCCGGCCATCCGGCCTACGAGGTGACCGGCGGCGAGGCGACGTTCGACGGCACGGATCTGCTCGCGCTGGCGCCGGAGGAGCGCGCCCGCGCCGGCCTGTTCCTCGGCTTCCAGTACCCGGTCGAGGTGCCCGGGCGTGGCGAACAGCCAGTTCCTGCGCCTCGCCTACAACACGGTCCAGGGCGCGCGCGGCAAGGACGAGCTCGATCCGCTCGAGTTCGACGACTTCGTGCGCGAGAAGATGAAGCTGCTCGAGATGGATCCGGCGTTCCTCGACCGCAGCGTCAACGAGGGCTTCTCGGGCGGCGAGAAGAAGCGCAACGAGATCCTGCAGATGGCGCTGCTCGAGCCGAAGCTCGCGTTCCTCGACGAGACCGACTCGGGCCTCGACATCGACGCGCTGCGCATCGTCGCGAACGGCGTGAACAAGCTGCGCACGCCCGACAACGCGGTCGTGCTCGTCACGCACTACCAGCGGCTGCTCAACTACATCGTGCCCGACTACGTGCACGTGATGGACGGCGGCCGCATCATCAAGACCGGCGACAAGGCGCTCGCGCTCGAGCTGGAGAGCCGCGGCTACGACTGGGTCGGCAGGCGAAGGCCGCGTAAGGCGCGATGAGCGCAAGCGGTCGACAACGCTTTCCTGGACAGCCTGCTGCGCCGGCCAGTCCGGCGGTCGCCGGCCGGCGCCGCACGCCTGGCTGAACGCCTTGCGCGGCGAGGCGCTCGAGCGCGCCAACGCACTGACGCGTCCCGACCACGCGCGACGAGGACTGGCGCTTCACCGACCTCTCGGCGCTCTACAAGCTCGCGTTTCGATCGCCCGGCGCGGCCGCCTTCCCGACGCTCGCGACGGTCGCGCCCTTCGCCGTGCCCGAGGTCGCCGCGCGACTGGTGTTCGTCGACGGCCGGTACGCGCCAGGGCTGTCCAGCGTTCGAGCGAGGGCGGGGATCGACGTCCGGCGATCTGGCAAGCGCGCTCGCTGCCGACGACGGGTTCCTGCGCGGCCGGCTCGCGCAGCTTGCCGATCACCGCGACGACGCTTTCGCGCGATCAACACCGCGGGTCTCGCGGACGGCGCAGCTGGTGCGCGCGCGGCCGAACGTTTCGGCCGACGGTCCCGATCCAGCTGCTGTTCGTCAGCACGCAGCCCGAGGTGGCGACCCATCCGCGCGTGCTGATCGTCGCGGAGGACGGGAGCGAGGTGCACGGTGCTCGAGGACTACGTCGGCCTCGCACGACGGCGCCTACTGCGTGAACGCCGTGACCGAAGTCGCCGTGGCGGCGAGCGGCCCGGGTGCGCCACGTGCGCCTGCAGCGCGAGGCGGCGGCGGCGTTCCACCTCGCGACCGTGCGCGGTGCGCGTGGAGCGCGACGGCAGCTATCGCCTCGGTATCCGTCGCGCTCGGCGCGCGGCATCTCGCGCTACAACCTGAACGTGGTCGCAGGCGGGCGAGGGCGCGGCAGTGCGCACTCGACGGACTGGCCCTGATCGACGGCGCGCCAGCTCGCCGACACGCACAGCTTCATCGACCACGCGCGGCCGCACGGGACGAGCCGGCAGCTGCACAAGTGCATCGTCGGCGGCCAGGCCGCATGCGGTGTTCAACGGCCGCATCCTCGTGCGCGAAGGCGCGCAGCTGACCGACTCCGGCGCAGCAGAGCCGCAACCTGCTGCTCTCGCGACACGCGCGCACGTCGACACCAAGCCGCAGCTCGAGATCTTCGCCGACGACGTGAAGTGCGCGCACGGCGCGACGGTCGGCCAGCTCGATGCGGACGAACTGTTCTACCTGCGCAGCCGCGGGCTGAGCGAGTCGGCGGCGCGCAACCTCCTCACCTACGCGTTCGCCGCCGAGATCGTCGACCGCATCCCGTTGCCCTCGCTGGTGGCGCAGCTGCGCGCGACGGTGCTGGAGCAGACCGGCGCGAAGGAACTCGTCCCATGACATGCAGCAGTCCAACGCTCTGCAGCGCCCGCGCGCGCCCGACCTCTCCGCTCGACGTCGAGCGCCATGCGCGCCGACTTCCCGATCCTCGCCAACGTGCGTCCGCACGGCAAGCCGCTCGTCTACCTCGACAACGGCGCGTCGAGCCAGATGCCGCAGCCGGTGATCGACCGGCTGGTGCGCTACCAGCACGCACGAGCACGCGAACATCCATCGCGGCGTGCACACGCTCTCGCGAGATCGCGACCGCGGCCTACGAGGAGGCGCGGCGCAAGGTGCAGCGCTTCCTCAACGCGACGCGAGGAGCGCGAGATCATCTTCACGTCGCAACGTCACCGATGCGATCAATCTGGTGATGCACGGCTACGGCCGCGCGTTCATCGGCGCGGGCGACGAGATCATCATCACGCACCTCGAGCACCACGCGAACATCGTGCCCTGGCAGATGCTGTGCGAGGAGAAGGGCGCCAGGCTGCGGGTCGCGCCGATCAACGACGCGGGCGAGCTGATCGCTCGAGGAGTACGGGAAGCTCTTCGGCCCGCGCACGAAGTTCGTCGCGATCACGCACGTCTCCAACGCGCTCGGCACGGTCAATCCGGTCAAGGAGATGATCGCCACCGCGCACGGCCACGGCGTGCCGGTCCTGGTCGACGGCGCGCAGGCCGTGCCGCACATGAAGGTCGACGTGCAGGACGCTGGATTGCGACTTCTACGCGCTTCACCGGCCACAAGATCTTCGGCCCGACCGGCATCGGCGTGCTCTACGGCAAGGCGCGGCTGCTCGAGAAGATGCAGCCCTACCAGGGCGGCGGGGACATGATCCTGTCGGTCACCTTCGAGAAGACGACCTACAACACCATTCCGCACAAGTTCGAGGCCGGCACGCCGCCGATCGCCGCAGGCGATCGGGCTGGGCGCGGCGATCGACTACGTGAACGCGGTCGGCCTCGACCGCATCGCCGCGCACGAGCACGCGCTGCTCGAGTACGCGACCGCGGCGCTGTCCGCGATCGCCGGGCGTGCGCATCATCGGCACCGCGCGCGACAAGGCCGCGGTGATCTCCTTCTACGTCGACGACGTCCACCCGCACGACGTCGGCACCATCCTCGATCGACGAGGGCGTCGCGGTGCGCACCGGGCATCACTGCGCGCAGCCGGTGATGCAGCGCTTCGGCGTGCCGGCGACCGCGCGCGCGTCGTTCGCGTTCTACAACACCTCGAGGAGGTCGACGCGCTCGTCGGCGGCCATCCGCAAGGTGCAGAAGCTGTTTGGATCGCAGATGGATTCACAAGCAGCTCTATCAGGAGGTGATCCTCGACCACAACAAGAAGCCCCGCAACTACGGGAAGCTCGAGGACGCCACGCACCGCTCGGAGGGTCTGAACCCGCTCTGCGGCGACCACATCTGGCTGGCGGTGAAGCTGGGCGGCGACCGGATCGAGTCGATCGCCTTCGAAGGCCAGTCCTGCGCGATCTGCAAGGCCTCGGCGTCGATGATGACCGCCAGCGTGAAGGGCAAGAGCGTGGCGGAGGCGGAGACCCTGGTCGAGGAGTTCCGCGCCATGGCGACCGGCCAGGCTGGACCTCGAGACGAGCAGCCGAATCACCTCGGCCGTCTCACGGTGTTCGCCGGCGTGAAGGACCTGCCCTCGCGCGTGAAGTGCGCGATCCTGCCGTGGCACACCCTGCACGCGGCGGTGAACGCCGAGGTGAGCACGACCACCGAGGGCGACGCGGATCCGGTCGCGCTGGCTGCAACGATAGAGCGCCATGCCCAAGATCGCCGAAATCGAGCCGACGCCGAATCCGAACGCGATGAAGTTCGTGCTCAAGGAGCCGCTCACGTGGGGCGTGTCGCGCTCCTACGACTCGCGCGAGCAGGCCGGAGGCCGACAAGCTGGCCGCGGCGCTGTTCGACATCCCGAACGTGACGAACGTCTTCTATGTCGACCACTGGATCACGGTGACCCAGGACGGCGGCGCGACTGGGACGACCTGCTGCGCAAGGTCGCGGTGCCGATCCGCGAGGCGCCCGCCGCGGACGCGCAGTCGCAGGCCTACGCTGCGATTGGGGCCGGCCATCCCGGGCTCGATGACGAGACGCTCACCGACGAGCAGCGCGACAAGCTCATGATGATCGCCGACCTGATCGATCGAGAACGTGCGCCCGTACCTGCAGGGCGACGGCGGCGACCTCTACATCGTCGGGCTCGAGGACAACATCCTCAAAGTCCATTACCAGGGCGCGTGCGGCAGCTGCCCGAGCTCCCTCTCCGGGACGCTCGCCGGAATCGAGAGCATGGTGAAGTCGATCGACCCCGACATCGAGCTGGTCCCGGTCTAGCCGGGGGTTTTCCAGTCCCGATCTCTTTGCTATTCTCCGCCCCACGGCATGTGCCGGTTTTTCGGGAAAGGAGGTGATCCGGTGTCTAGTCGCTACTTGAGGATTGCTGCCGCGATCGCATTCATCTTCGCGAGCAGCGCTGCGTCGGCTTGCCCCGGCGCGAATTCGAAGTCGGCGGACGGCTCGCACGGTTCGACCCATTCCGGCAGCGCGCAGAAGGGCGGCTGAACCCGAGACCGGCTGAACGGCTTCGTTCGCATCGCAGCTGACGCAAAGAACTCAGTACGAACGAAGCTTGACGGAATCGTCGCGGCCGCAGGGCTTCCCCCTGCGGCCGTTTTCTTTTGCTACGCTCGCACTCGTGCTGTCCATCCGCGGTCTGGCGAAATCCTATGCGGGCCCGCGCTCCCGCACCGTCCTCTCCGGCATCGACCTCGAGCTCGCGCCCGGCGAGTACGTCGCGGTCATGGGCGAGTCCGGCATCGGCAAGTCCACGCTGCTCAACCTGATCGCGGGCCTCGACCGGCCCGACGCGGGCGCGGTCGCGCTCGACGGCACGGAGCTCACCACGCTCGACGACGACGCGCTCACTCGCGTGCGGCGCACGCGCATGGGGTTCGTCTTTCAGGCCTTTCACGTCCTGCCCTACCTGACCGTCGCGCAGAACGTCGCGCTGCCGCTCCTGCTGGTGGGCGCCGCCGCCCCCGACGCCGACGCGCGCGTGACCGGGATGCTCGGGGCAGTCGGCCTTGCGGACCGCGCGGCGAGCCGGCCGCGCGAGCTGTCCGGCGGCGAGCTGCAGCGCGTGGCGATCGCGCGCGCGCTGGTGCACGCGCCGCGGCTGGTGCTCGCCGACGAGCCCACCGGCAACCTCGATCCCGACAGCGCGGCGCAGGTTCTCGAGCTGCTCCGGCGCGAAGTGAAGCGCGGCGATGCGGCGGGCATCCTCGTCACGCACTCGCACGCGGCGGCGCGGACCGCCGACCGCGTCCTCGTCCTGACCGCGTCCGGGCTGCGGCCGGCGTGAGGCCGTGACCCGCACCGCGCTCGCGCTCGCCCTCTTTGCCGGCCCGCTCTGGCAGAGCAAGGGGCGCTTCGTCCTGTCGCTCGCAGCGATCGCGCTCGGCGTCGCGCTCGGATTCGCGGTGCAGCTCGTGAACCAGTCGGCCATCAACGAGTTCACGCAGGCGGTGCAGACGCTCTCCGGCAGTGCCGACCTCCAGGTCGTCGGCGCGCGCGCGGGCTTCGACGAGCGCGAATACCCGCGCATCGCGCGCTTGCCCGAGGTCGCGGTCGCGAGCCCGGTGGTCGAGGTCGACGCGCGCGTCATCGGGCGGCGCGAGAGCCTCCGGGTGCTCGGACTCGACGTCTTCCGCGCGGGGCTCGTGCAACCGGAGCTCGTTGCGACGGATGCCGCCGACTCGCTCGACACGCTGCGGCCGGACGCGATCTTCCTCAGCCCGGCGGCCGCCGCATGGCTCGGCGTCGCGACCGGCGACCGCTTGCGGCTCCAGGTCGCGCTCGGCGAGACGACGTTCCGCGTCGCCGGGATCGTGCGCGGGGGTCAGGGCCGGGTCGCGCTCGCCGACATCGCCGGGGTCCAGGCGGCGTTCGATCGGCTCGGACGACTGAATCGCATCGACTTGCGCGTGCGCCCGGGCGTCGACGTCGGCGCGCTGCGCGCGCGCCTCGCGGCGGAGCTGCCCGCCGGGGTGCAAGTCGAGCGCCCGGAGGCCGGCATCGAACGCGGCGCGAGCATCACGCGCTCGTATCGGGTGAACCTGAACGTCCTCGCGCTGGTGGCGCTCTTCACCGGCGGGCTGCTCGTGTTCTCGACGCAGGCGCTCGCGATCGTGCGGCGGCGCGCCCAGCTCGCGCTCCTGCGCACGCTCGGCGTGACGCGGCGGGCGCTGGTCGCGTCGCTGCTCGGCGAAGGGCTGCTCGTCGGCGCGATCGGCGCGGCGCTCGGCCTCGCCGCCGGCTATGCCCTGGCGCAGGCGATCGTCCACGTCACCGGTATCGACCTCGGCGCCGGGTATTTTCGCGGCGTCGAGCCTGCGCTGGTGCTCGACCCCGCGGCGGCCGGCCTCTTCTTCGTCCTCGGCGTCGCGGTGGCCCTCGTCGGCAGCTTCTTTCCCGCGCTCGACGCGGCGCGCGCCGCGCCGGCGGCGGCGCTCAAGGCGGGGGACGAGCAGCGTGCGTTCGAGCGGCTGACGCCGGTCTGGCCGGGCCTCGCGGTGTTCGCGGCGGGGGCAGCGGGCACGGCGCTGCCGCCGGTGGCCGGGTTGCCGGTCTTCGGCTACGTGTCGATCGCCCTGCTGCTGATCGGGGCGATCATGCTGATGCCGCGCGCCGCCGTCGCCTTCTTCGGGCTGCTGCGCATGCCGCGCGCCGCCGGGCTGGGGCTCGCGGTCGCGCAACTGCGCGGCGCGCCGGGCCAGTCGATGCTCAGCCTGGCGACGATCGTCGCGGCGGTCAGCCTGCTCGTGTCGATGGCGATCATGGTCGCCTCGTTCCGCGCCTCCCTCGAGGCGTGGCTCGATCACGTCCTCCCGGCGGACGTCTACCTGCGCACCACCGGCGCGGGCGATTCGGGCTTCCTCACGCCGGAGGACCAGGCGAACATCGCGCGGGTGCCGGGCGTGCGCCGCGCCGATTTCGTGCGCGCGCAGAACGTGCTCCTCGCAGGCGATCGGCCCGCAGCGTCGCTGCTGGCGCGCAGCGTCGATCCCGGCGATCCGGGACGACTGCTGCCGCTCGTCGGCGCGTTCATCGTGCCGGGACCGGGCGCGCCGCCGCCGGTCTGGGTCACCGAGGCGATGGCCGACGTCTACGGCTTCACGCTGGGGCGCGTCGTCGAGATTCCGATCGGCGGGCGCCTCGAGCGGTTCACCGTGGCCGGCGTCTGGCGGGACTACGTCCGCTCGCAGGGCGCGGTCCTCATGGAGCGCGATCGGTACATCGCCCTCACCGGCGACCGGAACGCGAACGACGCCGCGCTCTGGCTCGCGCCGGGCGTCGACGCCGGAACGGTCAAGGAAGCGCTGCGTCGCACCGTGCCGGGCGGCGAGAACCTGGATGTCGCCGACCCGGGCGAAATCCGGAGCCGCTCGCTGCAGGCGTTCGACCGGACCTTCGCGGTGACCTACGCGCTCGAGCTCGTCGCGCTCGTGATCGGGCTGACCGGACTGTCGTCGAGCTTCGGCGCGCTGGTGCTCGCGCGCCGGCGCGAGTTCGGGATGCTGCGCCACGTGGGCATGACGCGCGGCCAGATCGGCGCCATGCTGGCGGCCGAGGGGATGCTCGTCAGCGCGCTCGGGCTCCTCGTCGGGCTCGCGCTCGGATTCCTGATCAGCCTGATCCTGATCCACGTGGTCAATCGCCAGTCGTTCCACTGGACGATGGACGTCGCGGTGCCGTGGGCGCCGCTCGCGATCTTCAGCGCGGCCATGCTGGCCGCCGCGTCGCTGACCGCGCTCTTCAGCGCGCGGCAGGCGATGACGGACGACGCGGCGCGCGCCGTGAAGGACGACTGGTGAGGCGGGAAGCATGCGGCGCAGAGCGTTCCTGCTGACTCCGTTCGCGGCTCTCGCCGGGCGGGCATTCGGCGCGGACGACTACCCGCCGGTGACCCCCGGCGCAGTGCTGCAATTCCCGCGCGATCACGGCGCGCACCCGCCGTTCCGCACGGAGTGGTGGTACATCACGGGCTGGCTCGCCGGCGAGGGCGGGCGGGAACTCGGCTTCCAGATCACCTTCTTCCGCAACCGGCCGCGGATCGCGGAGGCGAATCCGAGCGCGTTCGCGCCGCGCCAGCTCGTGTTCGCGCACGCGGCGCTCGCCGATCCGCGCGACGGCCGGCTCCTGCACGACCAGCGCGCCGCGCGCGCGGGCTTCGGGCTCGCCGAGGCGCGCGCGGACGGTACCGACGTCTGGGTGGACGACTGGTCGCTGCGCGCGACACCGGACGGCTACGCGGCGCGCATCCCCGCGCGCGACTTCACCCTCGAGCTCGCGTTTCGCGCGACGCAGCCGATCCTCCTGCAGGGCGACCGCGGCTACTCGCGCAAGGGCCCGCTGCCCCCTCAGGCGAGCTACTACTACAGCCGCCCGCAGCTCGCGGTCGAGGGCGTCGTCGCGCGGGGCGCTCGCGCCGAGCGCGTGTCGGGCCGCGCCTGGCTCGATCACGAGTGGTCGAGCGAGGTGATGGCGCCCGAAGCGGTCGGCTGGGACTGGGTCGGGCTCAACCTCGCCGACGGCGGCGCGCTCATGGCGTTCCGCATGCGCAGCCGCGATACCGGGGCGTTCTGGGCGGGCGGGACGCTGCGCGGCGCCGACGGCGGGGTGCGGACCTTCGCGCCCGACGAGGTCCGCTTCGAGCCGCTGCGCCGCTGGAGGTCGCCGCGCACCGAGGTCGAGTATCCCGTGGCGATGCGGGTGCGCGCCGGAGACCTCGTACTCGAGCTCGAGCCGCTGTTCGAGGACCAGGAGCTCGATTCGCGCGCGAGCACCGGGACGATCTACTGGGAGGGCGCGGTGCGGGCGCGCGCCGGCGAGCGCGTCGTCGGGGCGGGGTATCTCGAGCTGACGGGGTACTGGCGACCGCTGAAGCTCTGACCTCGCACGGGTAGACTGCCCGCAACAGAGAGGAAGCGCGTGCATCGCCACGATCATTCGCATGTCGAGGTTCGCGGCCGGCGCATCGAGGTGCGCACGATCGCGGGCGACCCCGGGCGTCCGGCGCTCGTGTTCCTGCACGAAGGGCTCGGCTCGGTCGCCATGTGGCGCGGGTTCCCGGCCCGGGTGGCCGAGGTCACCGGCTGCCCGGCGCTCGTCTATTCGCGCTACGGCTACGGCGGCTCGGACCTCCTCGAGGCGCCCTTCGGCGTCGACTACATGCACCGCGAGGCCGAGGAGTCGCTGCCGGAACTGCTGTCCAAGCTCGGCGTCGAGCGCCCGATTCTGATCGGGCACTCGGATGGCGCGTCGATTGCGCTGATCTACGCCGGTACGCACGACGGCGCCGTGCGCGGACTGGTGCGTCCTGGCCCCGCACGTTTTCGTCGAGGACATCTCCGTGCGGAGCATCGAGGAAGCGAAGGTCGCGTTCGAGACGACCGACATGCAGAAGAAGCTCGCGCGCTATCACGCCGATGCGCGGCGGACCTTCTACGGCTGGAACGACATCTGGCTGCACCCCGACTTCCGGCGCTGGAACATCGAGGAATATCTGCCGCGCATCCGTTGCCCGGTGCTCGCGGTCCAGGGCGTCGACGACGAATACGGCACGATGGCGCAGATCGAGACGATCGCCGCGCGCGTCGCGGGGCCGTGCGAGCTCGTCAAGATCGAGGCGTGCGGCCACCGGCTGCACCGCGACCAGCACGACGTGACGCTCGATACGATCGCCCGGTTCGTCGCGCAAGTCGCGCCGTGAGGAAAAGCCGACGCGCGGCCTACATCACCGGGCAGACGATCAGCGTGTCAGGCGGCCTGACGATGCACGGCTGAGTCGGGCAGCAGGTGCGCGATGGAATTCGCGTAGTACGCGACCAGTGGCGCCTCGTCGGCACGGACCGTGTACAAGCCGTCCGCCTCGTCCACGACGTGCCTTAGCGTGAGCATCTCCAGCCCGGCCGCGATCGCGTAGTCGCGGTCGGCGCGCGGCACGTAGAGCTTCGCGCCGCGCGCCTCCAGCGCCTCGATCAGCCGCTCGGCCTCGGCCTTGATCTCCAGCTCCGCCAACCCGCGCCCCGGGTTGCGGGCGAACACGGTCGCGACGAGCGGTACCGGCAGCACCGGGACGAGGCGCCCGATCTCGTCCATCAGACGGTGTCCCAGCTCGCCGACGCGCGCGAAGCGATCCTCTTTCGAGAGCCGGCGGAAGTCGAGGTCGCGCGCGGCGGCCCACTCGCGCACGGAGACCGGCGTGCCGACGTTCACGCAGGCGTAGCCGAAGCGCTTCCAGCGGCTGCGCATCAGCAGCGCGAGCTGCTGTCCCGCGAAGCGCAGCGTCGTCCACGCGGCGCGGAGGGCGCCGGGCCGCGGGCCGCTCGGCGCCTGCGCGAGGAGCAGGGTGCGGTCCTCCAGGGTCCGGTCGTAGTTGATCCCGAGCGGGATGAAGACGACGTCGCGTTCGCCGTGCGGGTCGAATCCGCGCAGCATGTAATCGAGCACCCCGAGCCGCGGCTCGCCCATCCGCCCGTCGCGGGTGAGGCGGCCCTCGGGGTACACCGCCTGCGTGACGCCGTTCTCGGTCGCCATCGCGATGTAGCGCTCGAGCACGCGCCGGTAGAGGTCGTCGCCCGACCCGCGCCGCACGAAGTAGCCGCCCATCGCGCGGATCAGCTGCTGCAGCGGCCAGATGCGCGCCCACTCGCCGACCGCGTAGGAGAGCGCCGCGCGATCCGCGGCGAGGTAGGCCGCCACCACGTAGTCCATGTTCGAGCGGTGGTTCATCACGAACACCACCGTGGCGGTCGGTGGGACGCGCGCGAGCCCGGCATTGTCGATGTAACCGAGCCGCACCCGGTAGAGCGCCTCCGCGGTGCGCCGCGCGAGCCAGTAGCCGATGCGGAAGTAGAAGTACGCGTTGAACGCCGGGACGATCTCGGTCGCGTACTCGCGCACCTTCTGGGTCGCCAGCGCGCGGGGCATGTTCTGCGCCGCCGCCTGCGCCGCTGCAGCCTCCTGCACCTTCGCGTCGTAGACGAGCACGTCGATGAGGGCCTGGCGGCGCGTGCGCTGGAACGGGCGCACCTCGATCTTGAGCCGGCCCGCGACCTCGTCGAGCACGCGGTTCGCGCGGCTGCGCAGCAGCCAGCGCCAGCTCGGGCGCATCACCCGGTCGTAGACGCCGAGCGCGGCGAGGATGGCGATCGCGAGCGCGAGCCAGGCGGGCAGGGTGATCGTCATCCCGCGCGAGACTAGCGCCTTGCGCGGGAAGGGGAAAGGGGTGGGGCGAATGCCCGGCGGCACGACGGCCGGGCTACGTGCGGACCGGGAGCAGGCGGGCGATGAGCACGCCGAGGACGTTCACCCCTGCGGCGATCCACACCGCGGAGGCATAGCTGCCCGTGCGGTCGAACAGCGCACCCGCGAGCACCGGCAGGCTGATCGCCGCCGCGCACCAGGCGATGTAGAGGCGGCTCGCGACGCGGCCGAACTGGTTCTTGTGCCAGTACTGCGCGATCGCGCCGGCGGCGAGCCCCGAGACGATCCCGTACCCGATCCCGATGAGGCCGAGGGCGAAGGCGGCGGTGACCGGGCTCGGAATCAGGCTCAAAATTACGGCGCCCGCGAGCGAGCAGACGTGCGCCGCGACGCCCACTCGCGCGGCGGCGAAGTGGTCGACCAGCCAGCCGCCGGCGATGCGGGCGGCGCCCACCGCGCCGGTGATGAAGGTCGTCGCGCCCACCGCGAGTGCGGCGCCGCCCCCGTAGGCTTGCACGATCGCAGCCGCCTGGCTCAGGACCGTGAGGCCGGCGGCCGCGGCAAGGAAGAACACGGCCGTCAGCAGGTAGAACGTGCGGCCGAGCCGCCCGCCCTCGACCTCGGTCGCGGACGCGTCCAGCATCCGGATCTCGGCGGCCCGCAGGAGGACGGCCGCGATCGCGCAGGCGACCAGCGACGACGATGCCGAGGCCGGCGAGCGTGGGTCGCACGCCGAAGGCCTGGATCGACCAGCCGAAGACCGGCGCCCCGAGCATCGCGCCCAGCGGGATAGAGGCTCACGACGTAGCCGTTCGCCAGCCCACGCCTCTTCACGACGGTCTGGTTCACCGCCTGCTGCGACACGATGAACAGCACGCCCGCGCCGGGCCCGAACAGCACCCCGTAGCCGAGCGCGAAGTGCAGGAAGCTCGACGCCGAGGCGGCGAGCCACAGCCCCGCCCCGCTCAAGAGGCCGCACGCGACGGCGAGCCGGACGGGCGCGACGCGCCGGTAGAGCTGCGGCGCGAAGTTCATGCCGATCGTGAGCGTCACGGTGGCGAGACCGAAGACGAAGCTCATCTCCGCCCGGGTCGCGCCGAGCAGCGCCTCCATCGGCTTCAGGAACACGCTGAAGGCGTAGAGCGTGCCGAACGGGAGGTTGACGACGGTCGCTGCGGCAAGCGCCGCGACGCTTCGATGTCCGGGATTCAAGGGTGCCTTGCTGGACGCTTGCAGCGGGTCAGGCGGGGAAGAAAGGCACGACGCTACCGCATCCCGCTAGAGCGACAACGCCACCCGCGTCCCCTCGTCGATCGCGCGGAAGGCGTCGAGTTCCGCGGCGACGTGCGCGCCGCCGATCAGGTGCGAGCGGACGCCGCGCCCGGCGAGCTCGTCGTGCAGGCCGCGCACCGGCTCCTGGCCGGCGCAGAGCACGACGTGATCGACCTCGAGCACCTTCTCCGCGCCCTCGTGCACCACGTGCAGCCCGCGCTCGTCGATGCGCCGGTACTCGACGCCCGCGAGAACCTTGACGCCGCGGCGCGCGATCTCCGCGCGGATCGCCCAGCCGGTGGTCGCGCCGAGCGTCCGCCCGGGCGGCGTGGTCTTGCGCTGGAGCAGCCAGACCTCGCGCGGCACGGCCTCCGGGACCGGCGGCGCGAGGCCACCCGGGCTCGCGCCGCTGCGGTCGACGCCCCATGCGTCGAGAAAGTGGTCGCCGCCCGGCGCGCTCAGGAACACCGCGGTGTCGAAGCCGATCCCGCCCGCGCCGACGATCGCGACGCGGCGACCCGGCACCTTCGCGCCGCTCAGCACCTCGTCGTAGCGCAGCGCCTTCGGGTGATCCACGCCCGCGAGCGGCGGCACCCGCGGGGTGACGCCGGTCGCGACGACGATCTCGTCGAAGCCGCCGGACGCGAGCTCGGCCGCCGACGGCCGCGTTGCGAGCTTCAGCGTCACCCCGAGCCGCTCGAGGCGGCGGGTGAAGTAGCGCGTGGTCTCCGCGAACTCCTTGCCGGGAATCGCCGCGGCGAGGTTCATCTGCCCGCCGATGGCGCGGGCCGCTTCGTACAGCGTGACCGCGTGGCCGCGTTCGGCGGCGGTCACCGCGCAGGCGAGCCCCGCCGCGCCGGCGCCGACGACCGCGACGCGCTTCGCGCGCGGCGCTGGACCGGTCGGCAGCTCCAGCTCGCGGCAGGCGCGCGGATTCACGAGGCAAGTCGCCGCCTGCTCCTTGAAGATGAGATCGAGGCACGCCTGGTTGCAGGCGATGCAAGTGTTGATCTCGTCGCCGCGGCCCTCGCGCGCCTTGGCCGCGAACTCCGCATCGGCGAGCATCGGCCGCGCGAGCGACACCGCGTCCGCCACGCCGTCCGCGAGCAGCCGCTCCGCGACCTCCGGCGTGTTGATCCGGTTCGTCGCCATCACCGGAACGTCCACGGCTTCGCGCAGGCGCTTCACCGCAAACGCGAAGCCGGCGCGCGGCACCATGTACCCGATGGTCGGCACGCGCGCCTCGTGCCAGCCGATGCCGGTGTCGAAGAGGTCCACGCCGGCCGCGGCGACCGCGCGCGCCTGCGCGATGGTCTCGTCGGCGGAGAGGCCCTGCTCGACCAGGTCGAGCGCGGAGATGCGGTACACGATCAGGAAGCCGGGTCCGAGGCGCGCACGCGTGCGGCGCACGATCTCGACCGGCAAGCGCAGGCGGTTCTCGAGCGCGCCGCCCCAGCGGTCGGTGCGGTTGTTGGTGCGCGGGCAGGTGAACTGGGTGATCAGGTAGCCCTCGGAGGCCATGATCTCCACGCCGTCGTAGCCCGCCTCGCGCGCCAGCGCCGCGCACGAGACGAACGCCTCGATGGTCCGCTCGACCTCGGCGTCGGTCAGCACGTGCGGCTTGCGCCGGTTGATCGGCGAGGCGATGTCCGATGCGCCCACCAGGTCGCCGCACTTCGCGTAGCGGCCGGCGTGCAGGATCTGCAGGCAGATCGGCGCGCCTGCGGCGTGCACCGCGTCGACGATGGTGCGATGGAAGGGGATCTGGTCCGCCGTAGCGAAGATGCTCGAGTCCTCCTCCATGCGGCCCGGGCTGTCCGGCGACACGCCGCCGGTGATGACCATCCCGACGCCGCCGCGCGCCCGCGCCGCGTAGAACGCGGCGAGCCGCTCCGCGGGGCGGTCGGCCGCCTCGAGCCGCGTGTGCATCGATCCCATCACGACGCGGTTGGCAAGCGTGAGCGGTCCGAGCTTCAAAGGCTCGAAGAGGCGGGGATAGGCGGTCATCTCGATCCAGGGAGGCGTTGCGGCGCGGCATTATCGGCTGCCGCGTGCGCGCGGGCAACCCGCTACCGCGGCGCCGGGACCGCGTTGTCGGCGCCCACCGCTTCGCTCACGCGCTTGAAGCCGTCGCGCGCGAGCAGCCGCGCGAGGCCGCGCTTGAGCTCGGGCACCAGCCCCGGCCCCTGGTACACGAGCGCGGTGTAGACCTGCACGAGCGAGGCCCCGAGCCGGATCGTGCGGTAGGCGTCCTCGGCCGAGCCGATGCCGCCCGTGCCGACCAGCGCGAGGCGCGTGCGGTCGATGCGCCGGTACCACTCGCGGATCGTCGCGTTCATCCAGTCGCGGGCGATCGGGGCCGAGACGCTGCCGCGCATCCGGGCGAGCTCGGCCGGCGGCGTCTTGAGCCGCGGCCGCAGGTCGTTCTTCGGGTCGTAGAAGGAGAGGCCCTTCACGAGCGGGAAGGGGTCGATCGCCTCGAGCACCGCGTCGATCCGCGCCGGGTCGCGCGGCGGCGTGACCCGGATGAACAGCGGCGGAAGGCCCGCGACGTCGCGATAGGCCTCGAGCAGCCGGCGCAGGTTCGCCGGATCGTCGAAGTGCGAGAACCCGCCGGCGGAGTTGGGGCAGTTGAGGTTCAGCGCCAGGTAGCTCGCGAACGGCACGAACGGCCGCGCCGCCTGCACCAGCTCCGCGATGACTTCGTCCACGCCGCCCGGCGTGCCGGTGTTGGTCTCGACCAGGCTGATGCCGAGCGGGATCGGCAGGCGCACGTTCGCAAGGCGGCGGGCGATCGCGACCGCGCCGTCGTTCGGGACGCCGTAGAAGACGACCAGGCCTTCGTCGGCGGGCAGGCGGAAGAGCCGCGGCCGCTCGGGATTGCCCGTGGACGGCAGCGCCGAGACCGAGCCGACGTCGATCGAGCCGAACCCGAGCGCGGCGAGCGCTTCGGTCGCGATCCCGTTCTTGTCGAACCCCGCCGGCAGTCCGACCGGGTTCGGAAAATCGATTCCCCCGACGCGGGTCCGCAGGCTCGGATGCTCGTAACCGTAGACCGCCCGGACGAGCGCGCGTCCGGCCGCCGTGCGCCCCAGCGCCCCGCTCGCGCGGAGCGTCGCGAAGTGGACGCGCTCCGGGTCGCAGCGGAACAGCAGCGGACGGGCGCACTGCCGATAGAGGTTCAGGGGAGGCACGCCCGAGTATTTCGGTTCGGACCGGGCGCGGTCAACCGGCGCGCCGCTTGCCCGGGACCGCGCACCTCGCCTATACTGGCTCCGTTCAAACAAAAGTTCGCAATCCGAATTCTGCGCACCCACCCCGTGGCCCGCGAACCCGCCGAAGCGCCCGCGCAGGACAACCCGAAGAACGTCGTGCAGTCGCTCGCGAAGGGCTTTCGCGTGCTCGAGGCGTTCACCGCGGCCGAGCCCGAACTGCCGCTCGCGCAGGTGGCGCGGCGCGCGTCGATGGACAACGCGACCGCGTTCCGCCTGCTCAACACGCTGGTGATGCTCGGCTACGTCGAGCGCATCGCCGGGACGCGCAACTTCCGCCTGACGCTCAAGTGCCTCGACCTGGGCTTCAACGCGATCGCCCGCACCGAGCTGCGCGACCGCGTGCGGCCGGTGCTGCGCTCGCTGGTCGGCGAGGTGAACGAGGCGGCGAGCGTCGGGGTGCTCGACGGCGCGGACGTGGCGTACGTGGAGCGCGTGCAGGCGGGGCTCGTGCGCCTCGGCGTGGACGTGCGCGTCGGCTCGCGGATCCCGGCGTACTGCTCGGCGATCGGGCTCGCGATCCTCGCTTACCTGCCGAAGGACGAGCAGAGCCGCGTCCTCGCGCTCAAGCCGCGGGTCAGGCTCACGCCGCGCACGGTGACCGACCTGAAGGAGATCCACGCGCGGCTCGCCAAGGTGCGGCGTGCGGGCTACATCGTCGTGGACCAGGAGATCACCACCGGCCTGCGCGCGCTCGCCGCGCCGGTGCTCGACCCGGACGGCTATCCGATCGCCGCGGTGAGCGTGGTCGCGCCGTCGCTGCGGATGCCGCTCGAGCGCTTCCTGAAGGTGGCGCTGGGCCCGGTGCAGGAGGCGGCGCGGACGATTTCGAAGGCGATGCAGGCGGGCGGCGCGATCGCGCAGCAGGCGGCCTGAGAGCGAAGGATACGAAGGCAGTTCGAAACGCGACGAAGGAGACCGAGCATGACGAAGAAATGGGACTACAAGGGCATCATCCCGGCGCTGCAGGTGCCGCTCAAACCGGACCAGTCGATCGACGAGCCCGAGCTGCGGCGGTTCACGGGCTGGCTGTGCGGATTCGACGGACTCGCCGGACTGACCACCAACGGCCACACCGGCGAGGTGTTCGCGCTGTCGGCGCGGGAGCGGGCGGAAGTGACGCGCATCGTCGCCGACGAGGCGAAGGGGCGGCTCCCGACGATCTCGGGCATCTGCTGCGAGGGGATCAACGAGGCCGCCGAGCACGCGGTGATGGCGAAGGAGGCGGGCGCGTCGGGGTTGCTGGTGATGCCGCCGCACATGTGGCTGCGCTTCGGGATGAAACCCGAGCACGTCATCGACCACTTCACCGCGGTCGGGAAGGCGAGCGGCCTCGACCTGGTGGTGCACGTCTACCCCTCGTGGACGCGGGCGTCGTACTCGCACGAGCTGCTGGCCGAGCTGGCGCGCCTGCCGTGGGTCAAGGTCTTCAAGGTCGGCACCCGCGACATGAACAAGTACGCGGTCGACGTGCGGTCGATCCGCGAGGCCGCGCCGGAGAAGACGATCCTCACCTGCCACGACGAGTACGTGCTCGCGTCCATGGTGCAGGGCGTCGACGGCGCGCTGCTCGGGTTCGCCTCCTTCATCCCGGACAAGCTCGTCGCGCTCTGGCGGGCGGTGCAGGCGGGCGACCTCAAGCGCGCGATGCAGCTCCAGTTCGAGATCAACCCGCTGAAGGACGTCGTCTACGGCTTCGGCGAGCCGACCGGCGAGGCGCACGCCCGCATGAAGTACGCCATGGTGATGGCGGGGCGCATGAAGTCCGCGCTGTGCCGTGCGCCCACGCGGATCCCCGAGGGCGAGGTCGCGAAGCGCATCGAGGAGGCCGTCCGCAAAGCGGGCATGCTCGCGAAAGCGGCGGCCTGAGCGCACGTCCGCGCCAGGTCGGCGGGCGGCGAACCGCCGCCCGTCCGGCACCCGATTGACCCGACGGAGGAGATCATCATGCAGACTGAGAAAACTGGTTCTGCGGCGCGGCCGCAGCGCTCGCGCTCGCGGCGGGCGCCGCCCACGCGCAGCAGGAGCTGAAGTTCCAGGCGATGCCGCTCGGCTCGATCTGGTACGTGTTCGCGGCGAGCTTCACGAAGTACATCCAGCCGGGGCTCCCGGCGGGCGCGAAGGTGGACGTCGTGGCGCGCGGCGGCGGGATCGGCAACGTGATCCTGGTCAACGAGAAGAAGGCCGATCTCGGCTTCGCCAACACCTGCACGTCGGTCTGGGCGATGGAGGGCGAGCAGGAGATCTACAAGGGCAAGAAGTACACCGACGTGCGCGCGCTGCTCGGCGGGCTGAACGAGGTGTGGATCGTCGGCATGCTGACCGAGGACTACATCAAGCGCACCGGCAACGACTCGCTCGAGAAGGCGCTGCTGTCGAAGCAGCCGCCGCGCGTCATCATGAAGCCGGCGGGCAGCACGGTGCCGCCGGCGGTGCGGATGGTGTTCGAGGGGGTGGGCCTCGACTTCGACAAGTACAAGGCGAAGGGCGGGCAGATCATCCAGGTCGACGTGGGCCAGATCCCGCAGATGATGCGCGACGGGCGCGCGGACCTGTACTTCGAGAGCGCCTCGCCCGGCCATCCGGCCACGCAGGAGGTGTCGCTCACCGTGCCGGTGCGCTTTCGTCGACCTGCCGGAGAAGTCGCTCGCGGTGCTGGGGAAGAACGGCATGAAGGTCCACCCGATGCCGGCAGTCGTTCAAGGGCCAGAACGGGCCGACCAAGGCGGCGGATTTCGGCACCAACCTGATCGTCCACCGCGACATGCCCGAGAACGTCGCCTACGCGATCACCAAGGCGATCGTCGAGAACCGCGACGCGATCGTGGCCGAGCACAAGGCGATGTCCGGCTTCGTGGCGAAGGACGCCTGGCGGCCGGAGAACGTCGGCATCCCGCTGCATCCGGGCGCGGCGCGGTACTACCGCGAGAAGGGCTGGCTCAAGTAGCCGCGGGCCGGTCGGGAAGGGATGAGCGCGCCGGGCCGCCCCCGGGAGGGAAGACAGGGCCCCTCCCCCGTCTCGCGCGAATCCTTGGCGCTCTTCAGCGCCAAGGTAAGCCAATGAGCGCGCCGGGCGACATCAACCTGCCCACCGACGGCGTGGCCGCCGCGGCCGCGCCGTCGCCCGACACGCCGCTCGCGCGGCGCGTGCTCAGCCCGCGCTGGCTCGTCGCGCTGGCGTGGCTCGCCTTCCAGCTCTACCTGCTGTGGGAGCCGGTGCCGCTGCAGATCGCGCGGCCGGTGCACATCTGCCTCGCGCTCGCCACCGTCTTCCTGTGGTGGCCGCTGCGCAAGGGCGAGGGCGGGGCGTGGCGGAGCATCCTCGACTGGCTGCTCCTCGCGGGCACGGCGGCGGTGCTCGCCTACTATCTCGCCGATTTCGACCGGCTCTACACGCGCATGGAGAACGTCGACGACGTCCTCGCGCGCGACCTCGTGTTCGGCACGCTCGCGCTCGCGCTCATCCTCGAGTGCGTGCGGCGCGTGGTCGGGTGGAGCCTGCTGTGGGTGATCGCCGGGTTCGTCGCCTACGCCTTTCTCGGGCGCTGGTTCCCGGGCTGGCTCTCGTTCCAGGGCTTCGACTTTCCGCTGTTCATCGAGATCATGACGATGGCGACGCACGGCATTCTCGGCGTCACCACCGAGACCTCGGTCAACTTCGTCTGGTACTTCATCCTGTTCGGCGTCGTGTACTCCGCGACCGGCGGCGGACAGCTCTTCATCGACGCGGCGCTGCGGCTCGTCGGGCGGCGCGCGGGCGGCGCCGCGAAGGCGGAGATCGTCTCCAGCGCGATGTTCGGGACGATCAGCGGCAGCGCGGTCGCGAACGTGGTCGCGACCGGCATCTTCACCATCCCGCTGATGAAGCGCACCGGCTACTCGCCCGAGGAGGCCGCGGCGCACGAGGCGACCGCCTCCACCGGCGGCCAGCTCATGCCGCCGGTGATGGGCATCGCGGCGTTCGTCATGGCCGAGCTGCTCGCCACGCCGTACAGCCGGATCGCGCTGGCGGGCGTGATCCCGGCGGTCGCGTACTACTTCGCCCTGTACATGATCGTGCACCTCAAGGCGAAGCGGCGCGGCATCGGCACCCTGCAGGAGCACGATCTGCTCAACGTCAAGGCGATCGCGCCGCGGGCCTACCTCTTCCTGCCGCCGGTCATCCTGATCGCGATCCTCGCCTCGCGACTACTCGGCCGTCATGGCCGCGCTGGTCGCCTCGGTCGCGGCGCTCGTGATCTGCTATGCCCGCGCCGAGTCGCGGCTCGGCCTGCGCGGCTGGGTGGACATGATCGAGGAGGTCGCGAAGCAGGCGGCCCAGGTGGCGGTGCCGATCATCGCGATCGGCATCATCATCGCGGTGGCGATCCAGTCGAACCTCGCCCTCAAGTTCTCGTCGCAGCTGATCGAGATCTCCGGCGGGACGCTGCTCGGCGCGATGCTGATGATCATCGTCGGCTGCATCGTGATGGGCATGGGGCTGCCCACCGTCGCGGCCTACATCATCGGCGCGATCCTGTTCGTGCCGGCGCTCACCAAGCTCGGCATCGACCCGCTGGCCGCGCACTTCTTCGTGATGTACTACTGCGTGCTGTCGATGATCACGCCGCCGGTGGCGCTCGCCTCCTATGCGGCGGCCGGTCTCGCCAAGGCCGACGCGATGAAGACCGGGTGGCTCGCCTTCAAGCTCTCGTTCGTGCTCTTCCTCATCCCGTTCGCGTTCGCCTTCGACCCGGCGCTGCTCTGGACCGGGTCGCTCGGCTGGATCGCGCTCGCGTTCGCGTCGATGATGGCGGCGACCTTCGCGTGGGCGGTGTTCCTCGAGGGCTACTTCACGACGCCGCTGAGCTGGGTCGAGCGGCTTGCGTTCTGCGCCGTGGCGCTCGTCATCATCTTCGCGCCCACCGGGCACGCGTGGTGGTGGGCCGGATGCGCGGGGTTCATCGGGCTCGTCGCCTGGGTGCTGTTCCTGCGGCCGCGCTGCGATGCGAGCCGCCTCGTGAATCCGGCCGGCAGCGGCAAGGGCCGCACCTGGCCCGCGGAGGCGCGCTGGCTGCGCGACGAGGCCACCGGCGCGCGCATCCGGCAGGTGACCGCCCACCCGTCGATCCACCACCATCCGTTCTTCTTCGTGCCGCCGTACGACGACGCGATGCGGCGGCTCGTGTTCGTCTCGCACCGCACCGGTCGCCCGCAGCTCTTCGCCGAGGAGCAGGCGAGCGGGCGGCTGGTGCAGCTCACCGATCGCGACGATCTCGCGGAGTGGTCGTTCCACCCGTCGCACGACGGCCGGCACGTGTTCTTCGTCGCCGGGACCGGCGCCTGGCGGCTCGATCTGGAGACCCTCGCCGAGGAGCGCCTCGTCGACTTCGGGGACGCCGAGATGCGCGAGCGCGGCATGGTGGGCGCCGCGATGGGCACGACCACCGTGTCGCGCGACGATCGCTGGTGGGCGGTGCCGGTGAAGGTCGGCAAGGTCTCGCGCTTCGTCGTCATCGACACCGCGAGCGGCGCGTCGCGCGTGATCCTGGAGCGGGACTCGATCGGCCACCCGCAGTTCTGCCCCGACGACCCGGGCCTGATCTTCTACGCGGGGCCGCTCACCGATCGCCTGTGGCTCGTCAACCGGGACGGCAGCGGCAACCGCCGGCTCTGGCAGCGCGAGCGTCCCGACCAGTGGCTCACGCACGAGAGCTGGCTCGCCGGCCGCCGCGAGCTCGCGTTCGTCGACTGGCCGAACGGCATGCGCGCGATCGACGTCGACAGCGGGGCGGTGCGCTGGATCACGCGCTTCCCGGCCTGGCACGCGCATCCGGACGACACCGGTCGCTGGATCGTCTGCGACACCAACTTCCCCGACCTCGGGCTGCATCGCTTCCCGGCGGCGGGCGAGGGCGCGCCCGAGCGCCTGTGCCTTTCGCGCGCGAGCTCGGTCGGCACGCACTGGGGCGGCCCGTTTCCGTACAACGACGGGCCGAAAGAGGTGTACGCGCCGCAACACACCCATCCGCATCCGCGCCCGTCGCCGGACGGAAAGCGCGTGCTCTACACCTCCGACGCAAGCGGGCACGCCCAGCTCTACGAGTGCTGGCTGGAACCATGACGCCGGCCCAGGCCGCCCGGCTCGCGATCCGCGAGAAGCGCCACACCGGCACCACGCGCGGGCTCGCGCTCGGCTACGTGCAGTGCAACCTCGCGGTGGTGCCGAAGGCGGATGCGTTCGACTTCCTGCTCTACTGCCAGCGCAACCACAAGGCCTGCCCCGTGCTGGAGGTGTGCGACCCGGGCGACCCCGAGCCGAAGCGGCTCGCGCCCGGCGCGGACCTGCGCACCGACCTGCCGCGGTACGCGGTGTACCGCTCGGGCGAGCGGCTGCCCGACGTCACCGATCTGCGCGATCTGTGGCGCCCGGACCTGGTCGCGTTCCTCATCGGCTCCGGCATCACGTTCGACGATGCGCTCGAGCGCGCCGGCGTGCCGACCGGCCAGCACCGGTGGGTGGTGCGCTCGACGCTCCCGACCGTGGCGGCCGGCCGCTTTCGTGGCGACCTGATCGTGACGATGCGCTGGCTCACGCCGCAGCAGGCGATCGTGGCGACGCAGGTGTCGAGCCGCTTTCCGCAGAACCACGGCGCGCCGATCCACATCGGCGACCCGGCGGCGATCGGCGCCGACCTGGCGCGCCCGCTGTTCGGTCCGCCGGTCGAGCGCGTGCCCGACGGGCTCGTCGCGGTGTTCTGGGCGTGCGGGGTGACGCCGCAGCAGGCGGCGCTCGATGCGCAGGTCGAGCTGCTGCTCGCGCATTCGCCGGCGCACGGCTTCATCGCGGACCTGCGCGCCGACGAGCTCGCGCTGTCCTGACCGCCCCGCCAATTCCTTCGCCGCCGGCTGAGCTGGGACTTGACGGCGGACACATGGGCCTGCTCCGATCGCGACCGACGCGGCGTCGAAGGCTTTGCGGAACCGTTTCCTTGGTGGCAAGCTTGATTCGGGGGTGCTCGGCAACGGAGGCCGAGCGTGACAATGGACGGGGCAGCATGCTTCGGTGCCCGGAGGCCGCGCGCCAAGGAGCCGCCACGATCACACCTGGGCACACGCCGGGATTCTTGCACTGGGAGGACGTCTCGATGCAACGACAAAACTTCGCGAGTGTGGATCGCAATGCGTGGCGCAAGGGCCAGCGTGATTCGGGAATGCGCGTCGTAGCGGCGCTGCTCCTCACCTTCGCCCTGATCGGCCTGCCCGGCTGCGGCGGCTCCATTAGCGGGCTGCCGGTAGAGAACGGTGGTGCGCCGTTGCCTCCCGGCGACCCTGCGTACCAGACCGCGGTGCAGGTGAAGTACCTGGGCGCCGGTGGCGTGCTGATCAAGCGGGGCGACGACAGCCTGCTCACGGCGCCCTTCTTTTCCAACCCGTCCATGCTGCGCGTGGCGTTCGGCGAGCTCAGGCCGCTCCCCGAGCAGATCGAGCGGTTCCTGGGTCCGACGGGCGGGAAGGACCTGGCGGGCGCGACGGCCGTCCTGGTGGGGCACGCTCACTACGATCACCTGATGGATGTGCCGTACATCAAGCAGAAATACCTGCCGCGCGCCAAGATCTATGGCAGCGAGACGATGAAGAACACGCTTGCGGGCGATCCCACCCTGAAGGCCGCCGACGTCGAGTCTGTAGAGAAGGACGCGTGGTCGGTCAACATGCCCGAGCAGTCCGTCAAATGGTGGCCCGAGAAGGGGAGTCCCCGCATGCGCTTCATGGCCCTCAAGTCGGAGCACGCCCCGGTCTTCGCCGGCTTGAAATTCTTCGAGGGCAATTACCGCGAGCCCCTGCCGGCGCTCCCGACTAGCGCGTGGGGCTGGCTGGAAGGGCAGACGCTCGCGTACCTCATCGACTTCCTGGGCGCGGATGGCAAGCGAGGCGCCGCGGTAGAATCGCGCCTCTTCTCCTCCGGCCGCCGACATGAAACGATTGCTCCGACGCCTCGCGCCGCTCGCCCTGCTTCCCGCCGCCGTCGCCGCGCAGGACAAGGCGCTGGAGGCGGTGTGCGGCAATCTCTTCGGCGCCCGCCAGACTGCCATCCGGATGCGCGACAGCGGCTTCACGCTGCAGAACGCGATCAACGAGACGCTCGCCCGCCCGGAGTGGCGCACCACGTCGATGCAGCACCAGCAGCTCGCGGTCCGCGTCGTGCAGGAGGCGTACCACGCGCCCGCGCTGAAGAGCTCGGAGGTCGTCCGCGAGGTGTGCCGGACGGCAATCGACGCGCCGAAGCCGAACTAGCCGGCGGGGCGCACGGGCGTGTCGACCCCCGCAGCCGCGTCGCTCAAGGCCGACGCAAAGATCATCGGGCTGGTCGGGCTCGCGCACGGCCTGTCGCATTTCTTCCAGCTCGTCCTGCCGCCGCTGTTCCCGATGGTCCGGGACGAGTTCGGCGTGAGCTATGCCGCGCTCGGCGCGGTGATGGCGGTGTTCTACACCGTGTCGGGCATCGCGCAGACCGCGGCGGGGTTCCTCGTCGACCGCTTCGGCGCGCGGCGGATCCTGCTCGCGGGCCTCGCGCTCGTCGCCGCGGGGGCGATCCTCACCGGGCTCGCGCCGTCGTTCCCCTGGCTCTTCGTCGCCGCGGCAGTCGGCGGCCTGGGCAACAGCGTGTTCCATCCCGCGGATTTCGCGCTGCTGAACGCCAAGGTCACGCCGTCGCGCCTCGGGCACGCCTTCGGCGTGCACGGCATCGTCGGCAACGTGGGCTGGGTCCTCGCGCCGGTGTTCGTCTTCCCGATTGCGCAGGCCTACGGCTGGCGCATGGCGGTGATCGCCGCGGGGGCGCTGGGGCTCGTCGCGTTCGCGTTGCTCGCGACGCAGCGCGAACTGGGCGGGGCGCGTGCTCGCCCGCAGGCGGCGGCGGCCGGAGCGGTCGGCCTGCGGGCCGACGTCGCGCTGCTGACGTCGTGGCCGATCATGATGTGCTTCGCGTTCTTCTCGCTCTACGCGATCACGCTCGTCGGCTTCCAGACCTTCGCGACGACCGCGCTCGCGCAGCTCTACGACGTGCCGCTGCTCGTCGCGACCACCGGCCTGACCGGGTTCCTGCTCGGCGGGGCGGCGGGGATCCTGTTCGGGGGCTTTGTCGCCGCGCGCACCGCGCGGCACACGGCGGTCGCCGTCGTCGGCATGGTGGTCCCGGCGCTGCTCGCGCTCGTGATTGCGACGGGCGCGCTACCGACGGCCTCCCTCATCGCGGTGATGACGGCGGCCGGGTTCGGCTTCGGCATGATGGGACCGTCGCGCGACATCATCGTGCGCAAGATCGCGCCCGAGCACGCGCGCGGGAAGGTCTACGGGTTCGTGTACTCCGGCCTGGATGTCGGCGGGCTCGTCGGCCCGCTCGTGTTCGGTCTGTTCCTCGACAACGGCCGCCCCGGGTGGGTCTTCACCGGGGCCGCGGTGATCATGCTGCTCGCAATTCCCACGGTGCTGGGGATCGGGCGCCGCGCGGCGCGGCGCCTCGCGCCGCAATCACTCGGGTAGCGCGTGTAGGTAGTACATCGCCTGCAGCAGGGTTCCCGGCGGACCGAACGCGCCGAACCAGCGCTTGTAGATCTCGACCATCCCCTCGCTGCGGTACAGCCGGGCGAGCCCGCGATCGACGGCCAGGCGGAACGGCGAGTCGTTGCGGCGCAGGGCGAGGCCGTACGGCTCGAACGAATAGTCGTCCTCGGTGATCGAGTACTTCTTCGCGTCGCGGCCCCGGACCACCGAGCCCACGAGCAGGATGCGGTCGTTCGCGTAGCCGTCCACCTTCTTCGCGTCCAGCGCCTCGAGCGCCTCCTCGGCGTTCTTGACCGTGACGATCTCGGCGGAGATCAGGCTCGCCTTGAGCTTCGCCCGGAACGCCTGCTCGGCGGTGGTGCCCGCGCCGACCGCGATCCGCTTTCCGCCGAGGTCGGCGATGCGCCGGATGTTCGAATCGGCGCGCACCAGGACGGACCCCGTCTCGACGAAGATCGGCGCGCTGAAATCGACCTGCTCGGAGCGCGCGAGGGTGATGGTCGTCGAGCCGCACTCGAGGTCCACGCGATTCTGGGCGACCGCCTGGAAGCGGCTCTCGGCCGTCACCGCGACCCAGCGGATCGGCAGCGCCGGCAGCTTGAGCTGCTCCCGGATCGACGTGACGACCGCCTTGCAGACGTCGATCGAGTAGCCGGTCGGCTGCTTGTCGTCGCCGGTGAACGAGAACGGCACCGTGCTCTCGCGGTAGCCGACCACGATCTCCTTCGCGTTGCGGATCTTGGTGAGCGTGGGGCCGAGATCCTGCGCGGCGGCGGGCAGCGCTACCGCGAGGGCGGCGCAGAGGAGGGCGATGCGCTTCATGTCGATGTTCTCGTTGTGGAAAGGGCGCGGGAGTATACCCGGATACACTTCCCGTCTCCGCGCCATGAACGATTCCACCGACCGCCTGCGCATCGACAAGTGGCTCTGGGCCGCGCGCTTCTTCAAGACGCGCAGCCTCGCCGCGCAGGCGGTCGAGGGCGGGCGCGTGCGCGTGGACGGCGAGCGCGTCAAGCCGGCGAAGGAGCTGAAGCCCGGCGACGTGGTTGCCGTGCGGGTCGGCGAGCTCGAATGGGTCGTGGCGGTGCGCGCGCTCGCCGCGCGACGCGGACCCGCCGCCGAGGCGCGCGGGCTCTACGTGGAAGAGGAGGCGAGCCGCGCGCGCCGGGAGGCGATCACCGCCGCGCGCAGGCTCGAGCCCGAGCCGGGCTTCGGCCTGCGCGGCCGCCCCACCAAGCGCGACCGCCGGATGCTGCGCAAGCTGACCGGCGGCTGACGGGACGATTCGGCCGGCCGCTTCAGCGTCGATTCAGCGCGGCACGCGACGGATGCACTCCATGCGCTCGTCCACGATCCTCGTCTGCGCGTCCCGGATCGTCCGCTGCTCCGTCGCGCTCAGCGTGCGCCCCTGGTAGCGCCGGTCCAGTTCGGCGATCTGCAAGTTCGCTTTGGCGGAGCACTGCTGCGCGCTCTCCAGGTTCTTCTGGAACGCGGCGCTGCCGGGCTTGGGCCGGCGGTCCTCCTGGCACTTCCGCTCCCGACGCTCGACGCCCTCCAGCGCGGCATGCAGCCCCTTCGACCACTGCACCTGGGCGTCCCGGTCGGGCCCCGGAGGACGCGCCGTGTACTCTCGCGTGGATCCGCGCCGCCTCCGCCTCGGCTGCGGTCACGCAAGGGTCCGTGTCGGGGGCCGGCATTGCGACGGCCGGACAGGCGAGCAGCGCGCCCATCAGCAGGATCGACCTGTTCTTCGTCTTCATCGTTCGCTCCGGAAATCCGGAGCCGAGGATGGCACGACGGCGGCGGCGCCCGCAGTGAACGTTTTCACTGCGTGCGGAAGCCCGCCGCAGCGCTCAAGCGGAATACTTGGCGACCGCCTTCTCGTTCCACGCGATGCCCTGGCCGGGCCGGTCGGGCACGACGAGGTGGCCGTTCTCGAGCGGGAAGGGCTCGGCCAGGATCGGATCCGCCCAGTCCTGCCACTCGAGCCAGTGCGCGGTGTCGGTGACGCGCATGAGATGCGCGGCGATCTCCGGGTAGAGGTGCGTGGACATCGGGATGCCCGCGGCGCTCGTGATCGCCGCCGCGCGCAGCCACCCGGTGACGCCGCCGATGCGCATGAGGTCGGGCATGACGTAGTCGCCCGCGCCGGCCAGCACGGCCTGGTACAGCAGGCGCGGGCCGTAGAAGTTCTCCCCGAGCTGCACCGGCGTCTTCAGCTCGCGCGCGAGCTGCGCGTAGCCGGGAATGTTGTCGTAGGTGGTCGGCTCCTCGAACCAGTACAGGCCCTGGTCGTCGAGCGCGTGGCAGCGCACCAGCGCGTCGCCGAGCGACAGGCCCTGGTTGAAGTCGCACATGAGCTTCACCGCGTCGCCGGCCGCCTTCCGCACGGCGGCGATCGCCGCCAGGTCGTCGGCGAGCTTCTCCCGACCCAGCCGGAGCTTCAGCCCGGTGAACCCGCCCTCGGCCACGAGCGCGGCCGCCTCGGCGGCCAGCGTGTCCAGCGGCGTCAGCCAGAGGCCGTTGCTGTTGTAGGCGGGCACCGGACCGACCGTCCCGCCGAGGAATACGGCGAGCGGCATGTCGGCGGCTTTGGCCAGCGCGTCCCAGGCCGCCATGTCGAGGCCGGAGATCGCGATCAGCGAGACGCCTTCGCGCCCGACGAGATGCAGCGCGCCGATCCCGCGGCGATAGCGCGTCGAACGGCGCCACCGGTTGGCCTTTGGCCGCTGCGCCGAGATCCTCGAGCGCGGCGATGATGTAGCGCATCGACTGCTTGAGATAGGGCTCGAGGTAGGCGTGACCGACGACGCCCTCGTTGGTGTAGAGGTCGATCAGGATCATCGGCCAGTCCCGGAACAGGCCGACCTTCGAGACCACGGGCCGTTTCAAGGGCACGACGACCGGCCGCGCTCGAATGCTCTTCAGCGTGAGTTGCTCTCGCGTCATCACTTGCCTCCCAGGGCGACGCTTGCGTCGATCGGCACCGTGCCCGGCGGAAGATTAGGACGCGCCGGGCGTGTTTGCAACGCTCGCGGTGGGCCTGATGCTCGGCGCGTCCGGCGCCCGTCGCGGTCGTTCGATGAAAGGGGCGGGCGTCATGCGACTAGAGTGCGCGACAGTAGAACCTGGTGTCGACCACCATGACGGGAAAGCGCTCGGGCAGCTCGGCGCGAGCGATCTCGCGGAAGCCATTCTTCTCGTAGAAGCGATGGGCGGCCAGGAACCTGGCGGTCGTTCCGAGGTAAACCTCGCGGACGCCGCGCGCCTGGCACCAGGCGAGGAGGGCATCGAGCAGGCGCCTGGCGACGCCGTGCTCCGAGCCGCGATGCGTCGCTTTGACGAACATCTTGCGCAGGGCGGCCTGGTTGTTGCCGATGTCCAGCAAGGCCACGGTGCCCACGACGTCCTCGTGGTCCAGGGCGACCCAGAAGTTGCCGTTGCCCTGCTGGTAGAAGCCGCGAATGTCCCGCAGATCGGGCTGGGCCTCGAGGGTGATGGGGATCCCGAATTCGGTCTGCTGGATCGGCAGAATGACTCCGAGGACGCCAGCGGCGTGCTGCGGCGCGAACGGGGCGATCTCGATCATCGCGTATCCGGTGAAGCCCAACGCCAATTGCGAAGTTTTCGATGCGCCGGTCGAGCAGGGTTCGACGTCATCCCTTCGCCGCGAACACCAGTTGAGTTTGCATCACCACCGCACAGAGCCTTCCGTCATCGCTCTTGACGAGCGTCTGCCATACCATCGTGGTTCTCCCGCGATGGAATGCTGTGCATTCGGCGGTCACCGTGGTGCCCGCGCGGACGGCTCGAATGAACTTCGTGCTCGAGTCGATGGTCGTGGTTCCCGCCGCCTCCGGAAGGTTCTGGAAGGTGCCCACCGCCCCCAAGGTATCCGCCAGCGCCATGATGGCTCCGCCGTGAAGCGAGTCCCCGGTGGTGCACAGGTCGGGACGCACCCGCATCGTCGCCACCACGCGCTCAGCGGATGCTTCCTTGAGCTCAATCCCCAGGAGGCCCGGAAACAGCGGCGCCCACAGTCTTTGGAGCGATTCGAGGCTATGCACTCTGCGGCTCCTATGTGACGCCGAACGCCAGAGCGCACGGGCCCGCGGAAGCGGTCGAAGACTCCGGTAGCAGGTCCGGCGCAGCGGCGGACCGGGTTTCGCCACGGTCGACCAGCGGCGTTCGCACAGCGAATTGAGCGCGCGCGATCCCGGCATCACGCACGGCTACCCATAGACGATCGCGCCCGCGATCACGGCGCTGTTCAGTGCGATCCAGCCGATGCACGGCAAGTAGATGTTCCTGTCGCGCTTCTGTATCCCGAACCAGAACCAGAGCACCGCAGACAAGAGATACGCGCTCCAGGACAAGACCGAGACGCCGGCCGCTTGCTGGCCGACCCAGATGGTCAGAACCTGCGGAACGGTCATCAGCAGGGTGAAGACAGACATGCCGCCCAGGAGTCGCCGGAGCAGGGTCTCGGAGCGGGCGTCAGCGCTGGCGGGTGGCGTGGGATCTGGAGCCATGGTCGTCTCCGGCGCGAAGCGGCTATTTCCATTCCGGGGTCCGCTTGGCGAGAAAGGCGTTCACGCCTTCAGCGAAGTTGGGATGGCCTGCAAGCTCGACCGCAGCGTCGCGTTCGATCTTGCAGTCCCGCTTCGAAGGACCCCTCTATTCCCTCGGTCACGCAGCGACGAATGGCCGCGAGCGTGGCAGCAGGCTTCCGAGCGAGTGCCGACGCGTACTCGGCGACTCTGGCCCGCAGATCCCCCGCTGGAACGACGAGATCGACGAGGCCGATGTCCAGCGCTTCCTGCGCGGAGATCAGGCCCCCCTCGTACAGGAGGCGGAGCGCCCGCGGCCGGCCAAGCAGCCGCGCGAGTGCCTGCGTGCCGCCGACGGGCGGGATGAAGCCGATGTTCACCTCGGGTTGTCCAAGCTTGGCGTCGTGGGCGGCGAACCGCACGTCGCAGTGAAGCACGATCTCGAGCCCGCCTCCCACCGCTACCCCGTGTATCGCGGCCAGGAGCGGCTTTCGCGCCGCACGCATCTGGCGCACCAGGGCGTGGCAGATCCTGACCCAGGAGCCGATGTCCTCCTGGGACATGCCCTGGAACGTCGTCAGGTCGGCGCCGGTCGAGAAGTACCCGTCGATCGCACTTGCAATCACGATGACGCGGACGTCGGCGGCGGCGAGCAGTTCGTCCAGCGCATCGGGCACTTCGCGCAGCATCTCCCAATTGAAGGCATTGCGCGGCAGGCGACGATACTCGAGCCAGCCGACGCCCTCCGATCGGTGCACCAATAGGTGTTCGTGCGTCATGCCCTACGCGCCTCGGGTAGCGGCCGAGCGGCGCAGTCGCGAGGGAATCCGCCCGCCCCGCTGGCGGGCGATCCGCTCGCACGTGCGATGGGGCCCAGGGCCTTGAACGGACCGCAGGGCGCGAACGGAAGCAAGGCGCATGACGGCGACTTTAATGCCGGGGCACGGTCGCTACAAGGCAGAACCCGCGGCCGAAGCGCCCCGGGATTCCAAGCGTCGAGTTGTCACGCGTGATGTTGCGGTGCCGGGCCGAGCCCTGACCCAGCCCCCCGCTGAGGGAGGGAGACAGGACCCCGCCCGACGCGCTCCCCGCCGGGGGAGAGGGTGCGGCTACGCGAGCACCGCCTGCCGCTCGGCGAGCCGCTCCGCCAGCGCGCGCAGCAGCGCCGCGCCGTCGCCGCGGAACGCGCTGCCGTGCATGCAGGCGAGCGTCGTGGGCCGCTCGCGCGCGAGGCGCTCGAGGATCTTCGCCGTGTCCGGCGCGTGCGCGTAGTAGTCCATCGGCGCGCGGAACGCCTCGCTCGGTCCGAGGATGTCCGATTCGGTGAGCGGGGTCTCGCCGGCGCCGCCCTGCGTGAAGAGGTCGCCGCACAGGAACGTGCGCGTCGACGTCTCCATCATGAGCCCGCAGTCCCAGCCGTGCGGCATGTGCGGCGTGTCGAACCAGCGCACGGCGTGGCGGCCGAGCGTGAGCACCTCGCCGTCGGCGAGCGCGCGGGCCGGGCGGTCCGCCACGTCGTTCACGGAGACCATGGCCGCGATCCGGCTGCACACCGGCTCGGCCTGGGGCGCCGCCGCCAGCCACTCGTTGAGCGCGCCGCACTCGTCGGCCTCGAAGTGGGAGAAGCCGACGTAGCGCAGGCGCGCGACCGGGATCAGCCGGCCCACCGCCTCGCGCACCAGCGGGAACATCCGCCGCGGCCCGGTGTGGAAGAGGAGCGGCGCCTCGTCGTCGATCAGGTACTGGTTGAAGTTGAAGTGGCCGGCGCCCGGGATCTCGACCGGCGTGTTGATGCGGTAGATGCCGGTGGCGATCTCGTGGACGTTGGTGCCGGACTGGGGGTTGGTGATCATGGGGACCTCCTGGGTGGTTGGACCCCGGTTGTGTAACGAGGCGGCGGATCGTTACACCTCCTCTTCGTGGCCGCCACGGCCTTATCCTAGGGGGGTGCACGATGGCTCCGACCACGAGGGGCTCGACGACGCCGCCCTGGTGCGCCGCATCGCGGCGGCGCCGGACGGGGGCGATGTCGCGGCCGAGACCGAACTCTACCGCCGCCTGGCGCCGCGGGTGCGCCTGTACGGCCTCAAGCACCTGCGCGACCGTCAGGCGGCCGCCGACCTCGTGCAGCAGGTGCTGATGCTGACCCTCGAGCGCCTGCGCGCCGGCAAGCTCCGCGACGCGGAGCGGCTCGTCTCGTTCGTGTTCGGGACCTGCCGGATGACGGTGCTCGACCTGCGGCGCACCGGCGCACGGCGCGAGCGGCTGCTCGAGCGCTACGCGGACGACGTGCCGATGGCCGATCCCGCCGCGGCGCCGCGGCTCGACCAGGCGCGGCTCGTCGGCTGCCTCGAACGCCTGTCCGAGCGCGAGCGCTCGGTCCTGGTGATGACCTTCTACGACGACCAGCCGGCCAGGGACGTCGCCGCCGCGCTCGGGCTGAGCGAGGGGAACGTGCGCGTCATCCGGCACCGCGGGCTCGAGCGGCTGCGCGACTGCGTGACCGGACGAGGGGCGCCGTCATGACCCGGCCGCGTTGCGCCAGCCCGATCCCGCTCGCGACCCTGCTCGCGTACTGGCTGGGCGAGCTCGACGAGGCGCGCGAAGCCGCGCTCGACAAGCACCTGCTCGGCTGCGGCCACTGCAGCGCGAGCCTGCAGGGCCTGGTCGACCTCGCCGGCGAGGTCCGCGCGGCGGTGCGCGCGGGCGCCGTGCACGCCGTCCTGACCGACGCCTTCGTGAAGCGGCTCGCCGCGCAGGGCCTGCGCCTGCGGGAGTACCGCGTCCCGCACAACGGCAGCGTCTACTGCACCGTCGCCCCGGACGACGACCTGCTCATCACGCGCCTCGACGCGCCGCTCGCGGGGGTCGAGCGGCTCGACGTCGAGCTCCTGGGCGTCGAGGGCGCAGGCCTCGAGCGCCTGCGCGACGTGCCGTTCGACGCGGCGGCCGGGGAGGTGGTCCTCGCAGCGCGGATGGAACGCATGCGCGCGCTGCCCGCATCGACGGTGCGGATGCGGCTCCTTGCCATGGCGCCGTCGGGCGAGCGTCTCGTCGGCGAGTACACCTTTCACCACACCCCTCATCGGCCGGGCGACAGCCGCTGAGCCGCGGGCCGTCACCGGCGCGGCAGAACTCGGAGCGCAGGTACGGCGCGTGAGGCGGTGAACGAGAAAGTCATGGCCGCTTTCGCCTGTCCGCTGCAACCCAAGTCAGACACAGTCCTCTAGACGACCGCATCAGGCGGAGGTGGCCGATGCAGGAATAGCTCAATGGTTCGAACGAAAATGAACCCGAAGATGCAAAGGGCCCACGTCAGGGCAACGGCGTAAGGACCTACGCTCGGCGGGAAGCGGATTCCTGCGACGTTGAACCAGAGGCCTGCGACCGCGACGATCGAAAGGGCGTATATCACGACGACCCATGGGGGAAATCGTCCCGGTTCGATCGCGCGGCGCCGGCGGAATTGGATCAGGAGAACGAAGGCAAAGATCGAACCAGCGGCTGCGCTGGACAGCCGCCAAATGACCGTGTCAGGGACATGAAGGAGGCTAAGAAGTGTGGGTACCAAAGCGAGAGCGGTGACTAGAAGGCCGCCTTCAATGTAGAGGCGCACGAGGCGGAGGTGCCGATCGGAGAGTTCGCCTCCCAGCGCACCTCGGACGGTAACGACGATCGCCGAAAAACCGACAAATGACAGCGAAAGGGCGGCAAGGCGAAAGAGGTAGTCGGATTCTGCCGATGTCACGATCGCATCCTGATAGGTACGTGTCTAACGCTCGCGTTGAGGGACTCATGAGCCCGGAGTGCTCGAAGCGCCCGCGCCCCAAACTCGCTCGGCGTGCCAAATCGCCTGGCATTGCGGCCGCTAGAGCGCCGGGTTGGGCATCGCCTACGCTGCGACTCTGGCGCGAGCTGCCCAAGCCCGGGCAGTCAACGAGATCGACCCGTTTGCTTCGGCTGGCATGCGCTCTCGTAGACGGTCCCGCAGGCGCGCCCTCGCTGTCTCATCGAGCGACATCGCGTAGGCGGGGGCCGGCCCTTGGCCGCCGAGGAAGGGTTGCCAGTAGTCATCGAAATTCGCAAACGACGTCGGTATGTCGATGGGCTTCACCTCGACTTCCTGCAGTCCGGCGCTGGCGAAGAGCTTCTCGAGCGCCTCCGGGCGGCACAGCGGGAACCGAACGCCTTCGTCCAGCTTCGCGGCGTCCGGGTCGAGCTCGACCGCCGCATCCCAGAAGAACCGCATGAGCTCCATCTTTCCGGCGTAATCCCAGACGTATGCGGCGATCGTGCCTCCCTTGCGCGTCACCCGCGCCATCTCGAGGAGCGCGGCGGGCTGATCCGGAACGAAGTTCAGGACCAGTCCGGAGACCACCACATCGACCGACGCGTCACCGAGCGGGATCGCCGTCGCGCTGCCTTGGTGAAGCGCCGCCCGGCCCGCGAGATTCTCCTTTGCGGTCTTGAGAAATCCCTCCGAAGGCTCGACGCCGGCGACCGAGGCGGGGGAACAGCGGTCCACGATCGCCGCGCACAGCGCCCCTGTGCCACATCCCACGTCGAGCCACCTCCGGCCGGCCGGAATGTTCAACCACGAGAGAAACAGGGGCGCGACCTGGCGGCTCCACCGGCCGACATACTGCTCGTACGGACTCCCGCGCTCCCAGGTGTCGGACACATGTTTCTGGTCCATGGTCAGAGCCCTCTACGCATCATGCGATGCCTAACGTTCCTGAATTAAGCCGCGCCGGCGAAGCGGCGTCGGCTTGAATGAGTTGTTAGGCATGATCGGATTTTCTGCGCACTTTCGTGAAGTCGTCTGGTAACCTTCTTACACCGCGGCATTAGCGCGAACACACCCCATCCCAGGTATTCACGCGTTGCAAGCCGCGCCGTAAGCGCTCGGGTTCCGAGGCTCAGTTTGGCGCGGACGATCCTTCGCGAGACTTCGTCGTCGGCGATTGGCGTCAAGCCATGCGGCGGATGCGTGACGCCATTTGAGCTGGCCTCGGACAGTCCCAGCGCAGGAACTGTCGTGGTACTGCCGTAGAACACCATATTGAGCTCACGACCGTCGTAGCCGAGGCGGCACGATCACCAGATCTGGATCGCGAGGAAGCGGTCCGAGAATTGCAGTGATGACAAGTCGGAAGATTGAGTCGGCCAGACGCCCCATGGAACACCTTCGCGCGGCGGAACTGACCGCCAGTAGGGCTCGCCGATGAGAATGATCCCTCCGGCGGCGCAGGCTCCGCGCCAGAAGCTCGATCGTGCCGACGACTCCACCGGCGATCCAAGTGGCACCGACACAGGCTGCCACACTGGCCTTCTCGTCAGAGACATAGCCGGCCGCATCGCCATGGATGAACTTGACTTGATCGGCGACGCCGAGTTCTACGGCACGGCGTTTCGCTTGCTCGGTGAACAACTGGCTCATGTCGATGCCGGTGCCGATGACGCCGTGATCGCGTGCCCAGGTGCACAGCATCTCCCCCGAACCGCTGCCGAGGTCGAGCACCCGGGCCCCCGATTCCAGACGCAACGCCGCGCCAAGAGTGGCGAGCTTTTCGGGTGTGAACGGGTTATGGATGCGGTGAGCGCTTTCAGTGATGTTGAATATCCGTGGGATGTCCACTGTGGAAAAGTTCTTTACGGGTGTGAATAGATTCGGTCAGGGCCTAACGAGCCAACCGGCGTGCCGGGGCGCGGCCGGTTAAGCGTGTTAGGCAGCCGTCTTCAGCGCGCGCCAGGTCCAAAGTGCGCCCAGGAGATCGACGACTCCGAACAGTACCAGCGGCGGCTTCGCCATGCCGATGACCACAAGCCCCAGGAAGGACATGAAGATCCAGCCCCGACCCCATAGAGTGGCCTTGAAGAAGGCGGTCGCTTCGGCTCTTCCCATGACCACGTAGTACGCGCCAAGCACGGTTACCACGCAGCCGAGGACTCGAATCCAGACTTCGGTTGTCGAGCCAAGCCCGAAGATCGAGAGCAGGACGTTGGGCGCCACCAGGAGTACGAGCCCGGTCAAGACCACGTAGACGCCGAAGTACACGATTGAGCGAGCAGCGGGTGTCATGTTTCGCTCCAGGGTCCGAGCGGTTGAGAACAACGGCGGAGTGTGCGCCCCGCGGGAGCGCAACTGCAAGTTCTCGGTTCAACGCGTCTGTCGGGTGTCTTGGTGCCTCGGCTGTCGACTGACGTGGTTTCGGCTGCCTAACGTGTCGCTAACCGGCGCGCGCCGTCGTTGCGCGCGTCCGGTTCAGCGGCTTGTTAGGCCGCGATCGTCCAGGTTTCTTCCTTCGTGCCCCGGACGCCGCGGCACTCATCAGGCGGCGGAAAGTAGGGCATTCCATATGACTCGGCGCGGGGCAGGCCGCGGCGTGTCGTAGGCCATCACGCATGGCACTGAGTTTGCGGATGGTGCGGTCCAGCTCATCGGCCTTGCCCGCGAGCAGCTGCCGATCGATTGTCGGACGGCCGTCCGGCGCGAAGATGCGCGCGATCTCCTCCAGCGAAAATCCGGCGGCGCGGCCCAGCGCGATCAGCGCCAGCCGCTCCACCACGCGCGGCTCGAACGTGCGACGCAGACCACGCCTTCCGACCGACGCGATCAAACCCTTCTCCTCGTAGTAGCGCAGCGTCGATGCAGGCACGCCGGAGGCGCGCGCCACCTCGTTGATGTCCATGGCCCGGGAACCCTTGACTTCAAGTTGACTTGAAGTGGCACTGTGCCGTCTCCGCCTCCCGAAGGCAAGCGAGTGGAGACTCACATGGACTACGCAGGCAGCGCTCTCTTCATCGGCGCCGGCGCGACGCTGACGACCGACCTCTGGGCGATCGCGCGCGGGCGCCTGTTCGGCGTTCCCGCGCCGGACTGGGGCCTCGTCGGCCGCTGGCTCGGGCACATGGCGCGCGGGCGCTTCCGCCACGAGCGCATCGCCACCGCGGAGCCCGTGCGCGGCGAGCGCGTAATCGGCTGGACCGCCCATTATCTGATCGGCATCGCGTTCGCAGGCGGGCTGCTCGCGATCTGCGGGCTCGCGTGGGCGCGTCAGCCGACGCTTGCCCCGGCACTGGCGTTCGGCATAGCCACGGTTGCGGCGCCGTTCCTGCTGATGCAGCCCGGCATGGGCGCCGGCATCGCCGCCAGCCGCACGCCGCGGCCCAACTCCGCGCGGCTGCAAAGCCTCGTCACGCACGCCGTCTTCGGCCTGGGCCTCTACGCCGCCGGCCTCGTCCTCAAACTACTCTCAGGAGAATGAAATGCGCATCCCTGCCCGCTTTGCCCCGATCCTCTTCGGCGCCCTGCTCTCTGCGATCATGGTCGCGCTGGTGTCCGGCTTCGTCATCGCCATCACGCAGGGAGTCCACCAGGGATTCGCCGCGCAGTGGCTGAGGAGCTGCGCCACCACTTGGCCGGTAGCGTTTCCGACCGTGACCTTGGTCGCGCCTTGGGTCCGCCGCGTCGTAAGTCGTCTGGCGGCCTAACGTTTGCGATGACCGCGGCCCGTGTAGGCGAGGGTGCGGGCACGTTGCGGTGACCGCCGTGTAGGCGGCGAAGCCCGCCGGAACGGGTCGGGTCGGACCGCGGGTTAGGGGTCGCCCGCCAAGTGGGTTGCAGGATTTGCCCCGTGTTATGAAGAGCTCACCTCGACGGGCAAGCTCGGATCGGCGCTCCACTCCGCCCAGGAGCCGTCGTAAAGGCGGGCGCGTTCATAGCCCAGGACCTTCAGCGCCAGCAGCCCGCAGGCGCCTGCATATCCGCGGCCGCAATACGTGATGACCTCGCGGTCGGACGTCGCGCCGGCAGTGCTATAGAGATTCGCCAGTGTCTCCGGTGGGGCGAAGGCGAACGAACGTCCGCTCGCGAGCATGCGCTCGCGCTCGGCAGCGGTCACGGCGGCCAGTTCGGGATCGATGTTCGCCATGTAGGGGACGTTTACCGCTCCGGGAATATGCCCGGGCCGTTGACCCCACAGGTGACGCTCGCCGCCGCCTCGGTAGAGCTCCGGAGTCAGACAATCGACGATGACCGTCCCGGACTGGCCGAGGGCTGCGACAACGTCTTCCTTCGTCGCCTTCCACCCGGCGCGAACTCGGGGCGTGAACTTGGCCGTTTCTGGGGCGGTGACGTCAGTGGATAGCGACCGTCCTTCGGTTTGCCACGCGCGCAGACCCCCGTCGAGCACCCGCACCCGGTCGTGGCCGTAGTAGCACAAGGCCCACCACAAGCGCGCGGAACCCAGAGGAAACCCCATGTTGTCGTAGGCGATGACCAGCGTGTCGTCTCCAATCCCGAGACGACCCATGACCTGCGCGAACTGTTCCGGCGGGGCGAGCATGTCGGGAACGGGATGTTCAGGGTCGGACAGGTCCGCGATCATTCCCGCGAAGACGGCGCCGGGGATGTGACCGACAAGATAGCCGTCGTAGTCGTCGAAGCTGATCCCGCGGCCGTTCTCGTATCGCGAGCGCCAGCGAACATCGACAACACGTACGTTGGGATCGCTCGAATGCGCTGCCAGCCACTCGGTGGTCACGAGGGGAGAGAAGGCGGGATCGACTTTCAATGGCCGTGCCTCCGTCGACGTCTGCCTGAGACCCCTAACGTCCGGCTTGACGCGCGCCGGCTTCGCGGGCGTCGCCGTACAAGCCGCGGTTAACCGCCATGGGGTCATCCGCGGTATGCGGCGCGGGACGGCGGCGCGGAACGCCTCGTACTCTCTCCCAAACGTCAGCTTGAGCGTGGGTCTTCGTACGCGACGACTTGAAGACGTGGAAGCGAGCCGCGACGGCGCGCCGTAGACGATGAGGTGCCGATCGCCCATCAGCACCGCTTGACCCAGGATGATGGCTACGACCGCGACGGATATTGGATTACGCACATAACGGTAGAGGCCGGTCGCCACGAGATTCCGGGGCGGCGCGATGAGCGCAGGAATGACGAGACCCTGCGGCGCGACGCGCGCGAGTGCGACAACGAGCCCGGGCACGCCTGCGAGAATCAATATCGCGACGATGCGGCGCGTCAGCTCCAGATCGAGGAACGGCGGCTGGAGTTGCCAACCCGTGATCGACCATGGAACGAGCCCCGCAGCGTACATGGGGCACCACGAGAAATCGCGAGCCCAGGACGGCGATGGTTCGTTGCACCGCGGTTCCCGACACGCGTCGCTGCGAACTCATTGGAAGCTCCTAGTCACGGTCTCCAGTCGACATCAGGGCAGCACTGGGTCGAAAGCAGACATGGACATCAGGCGATTTCTCATTAAAGCCTCGGCATTACGCGACCGCGGTGCCACCTAACGATTGCGCTGACCGGCCCGCCGGAGCGGGTCCGGCGATCGAGGTGACCGGCGTCGCTGCGCTAACGGCCTGTCTAAAGGCGCCCGTCGGCTCGAGCGGTGTAGTAGGTTCGTCGCAACGTTTCAACCCTCGGATCGCTCTTCCGCGGATCGCAGGCTCTACGTACTCGGTCCCGCGGCGACGCAGGTCATTTGTCAGAATCTCTATAACGCGATCAAGCGATCGTCGATCGGAAATCGCGTTCTTCACTGCCTCATGATCGGCGAAAACCTCGGCCTTCCACAGGACGGATAGGCGAACCTCTCCGGCTGGACAGGTGGCGACGGTTCGTACATTCTACGCGATTGCCCAATCGCCACGTGTTCCGGGGCGTGAATCTGCGCAGTCGGTCCGATTCTGGTCGTGCCGCACCGAGCGCGCCGACTTCGCCGATACGGTGAAACATGCGATCGTTGTCGGCGACGATCGCGACGCTCGCAAAGGGCGGCTGCTCCGTAGACATCGTCGCGTCGAGGCCATCCGGCCAGTAGTCGAATGCGCCGCCAGGTCCATCGTAGAACCATGAGATCGCGCCGGCCTCGATATCGCGCTAACGCTCGAAGTGTCGGGCGATTCCCCAATGGCCGCAAGGAACCGCAGCGGATAGTGCTCACGGGTTGCGCCTCGGAACGATGGAATGTCGACGTGAGGTGCGCCGCGGGCATGGGCGTTGTGAGGTTCACCACGATGGTTTTCGGCCGAACGATCTGGACGCCGAAGGCGGCCCTGTCAGCCTCGAGGAATCGTGGTTGATGAGAATTCGCGCGACGCGCGGTACGGCACGGTGCCGCCTGTCGCCCAGTTGCCTCGAAACCATGGCATTACCGAGGTGCCGCACGACGTTGCCCGGGCGCTGTCATCGACGCCATCGGGAACATAGTCATGAAGGACAGGATAGGGAGAGCAGTCATAGAAAAGACAACGGACATGCTCACGGTCGGCGAACGCGGGCTCAACTCCGGACCGGTCGTGCAATACGTTCGCATGGAATCTGTTCCTCATGCAGCGTATAGGTCGTCAGCTTCAGCGGGTGCGCTGCGGCGGCTCGCGACGCCCAACGCGTTAATTAAGCCGCGCCGCGAAGCGGCGTCGGCTTGAATGAATTGTTAGGCGACATGACCCATCTCTGAGTCAGCGCGCGCGCCGGTAGTGCATCGGCGACCGCGCCGCTTCGGAGCGGCTCGCCGAGATCAACTCGAGGCGTCGCGTGCTAGCAGTGCGCTATCGTACAGAGGTCGCGCCGTGGCAGACAATCTCACGGGGTGGCCGAGTAACTTGTACTCGTCGATCAGGTCCAGCCGGTCCAGCTCGGTCGCGAGCTTGCCGCTGGAGCACCGTTGGCGCGACGCACCGTTAGTACGCTTCGCTGTGGGCATGGCGTGGCCAGGTCTAGAAAGGGTCAGTGACCCCCCGCGAAGCGCGGTACATCCTGGCCATCCAGGTAGGCTAGCAGCACGTCAGCCGCGGCGTCTGCAAGCGGGCGTAGGCCTCGTCGGTAGGCCAACCGAGATGCGGCGTGAGGACAAGGTTCGGCAGTTTCGTCAACGGGTGGTCGAAAGGCATCGGCTCATTCTCAAAGACATCCAGTCCGGCACCAGCGATCCGTCCCTCGGCTAGCGCCGCGATCAGGGCAGCCTCATCGACGATTGGGCCGCGGGCGGTATTGATCAGGTAGGCGGTCGGCTTCATGAGCCCGATGCGGGCAGCGTTGAGTAGCCCTCGCGACTCTGGTGAAAGTGTGAGGTGGATCGAGACAACATCCGACTCGCGCAGGAGATCATCCAACTCACGTCGCTTCGCTTCGACGGCTGAGCGACAGACCATGGGCCTCGGTCGAGCGCGAGGGGCTCGAGTGGCGCGCAGCACGCGCATTGCCTCAGTCGAAAGCGATATCGCGATCTTGGGGCCACGTGTCGACCACGCCGAGACCTGCGCGAGCGATCCCGACACGAGTTCGGGCGGCGACTTTGCCTTGTTTGATGAGGTCGTCGATCTGATCGGGGAAGATAAGGACTACGTCAAATTCCTCACCGGTGGCGATCTGGCGACGCAATTCCGCGGAAGGGGCGTATCTGATTAGGAGCTTGTGACCGGTCGTGCGCTCAAACTCCGCGCGGATGTCCTCCAGCGGGCCCCTCCAGGGAATGCTCAAGACTTTGATCTCGGCAGCCCGGACGCCTTGGGCCTGCAGCATCATGAGCCCAATCGCCACCGCCAAAAATGAACCGATCTTCATGATCTTCTCCCACAGTCGCGAATAGCGATATCTCTACTCGATGCTGTCTTGCTTTGACGCCCAACGCCAGAGTTCACCGGCCCGTGTAGGCGGGCGAAGCCCGCCGGAGCGGGTCCGGTGCACCGACGGGTTGGGCGTCATGCGTTGACCTAAGCGGAATTCAGTCCTTCAGGGTGCCTAGGGGCGGACGGTTCTTGCGATAGGAGTTTTTCAGGGCGATCTTGCCGTCTCGAAACGTGAACAAATCACAACCGTGGACTGCGACGCGAGTGCCGTCGGCGCGTGTTCCCGTGAAGATCCACTCTGACACTCCACGGTCGCCTCGGACAAAATGCCGGGCGCTACCCCACTGGGCATCAGGGAAGATTGCCCACACCTCCGCGAAGCCAGCTCGCACAGCCTCACGACCTGCATACCGAGTGCCGCAGACGTCAGGGCCTGCAGAGGCTTCGAAGACACAATCGTCGGTCATGAATGACATGAGGGCATCGATATCGTGGCGATTCCACGCATCGGCGAATGCTTGCAGAACCTCCGTGGTGACCTCGGCAATCCCGTCCGGCAGATGCGATCTCTCCTTCACTCTATGCACTGGCGTGCATTGGCCCTGACGCCCAACGTTCGCGTTGAGCGGACGCCGAGGCGCAACGCGCCGAGGGTAGCCACCTACAACGCCTGTGGCCGGTCCGCTCGAATGCGCCGTTCGGGCCGCACTCGCTCGAAGCGGGCCCAATCATCATTTGACGCGATCCGCCGGGTGGTTCACGCCATCCATCGTCGGCACCGGCCCGAGCTCAAATGGGCTCACGCCTTCCAGGCAGCCGACGTTGTATCCGTACTCGTTCGGGTTCGAGCGCCGTTGATGGTGCGTATAGATGCCACAGACCGAACAGAAATAGTGCTTCGCTGTGCGCGTATTGAATTGATAGAGCCTGAGCTTATCCGCACCTTGAATGATGCGCACCCCTGTCAGGGGTACCGACGCAACAATCGCACCGCGTCGTCGGCACATTGAACAGTCACACCGCCGAGCATCGACGATTCCGTCCGGCAGATCCAATTCGAGCACAACCGCCCCGCAATGGCAGGAAAGTCGATGTCTCGGCTTGATCTCGGTTGCGCCAACTCGCTTGATCATATCGGAGTCCGTGCGACCGGTGCATCCACGCTGGCCCTAACGCGTCGCATCACCTGCCGGCGGAGGCGGGCGAAGCCCGCTGTAGCCGGTCAGGTGGATGCGGATGTTATGCGGCATTTGGGCCGATGCAGCCACTAAGCGTTCCCCTTCGGCCCACAGCGGGCGGTTTGAGCTGGGGGCTAACGGAATGAACCGACACTGCGCCGTCTTGCGCGAGTAGGGAAGCCTTCTTTCAGCCGGTCACGATCGCCCAGCCCCTTGGCGCTCACCGCGTCGACGCCTCTTCGTTGCGTCGTCAGCAACGGGCGCGGACAGCGGGGTGATGGGGAAGAGCTTGCGCGCATGTGCAGCGATCAATTCCGCAAAGTCCTGGGCATAGCGCGGTAGCACGCGACGCTTGTCCCACGCGACGCCCAGCGGCTCCCGAAGTGGCTTGCCCTCATGCGCGATGCGGACGGTGCGCAACGCGTAGCGGTGAGTCGGCACAAGTGACGGAATGATCGCGACGCCGTGCCCGGCCTCGGCGAGCGCGAGTAGGTTGGACGGCGAACGACTCTCAATCAGGACATTGGGATTGAGCTCGGCCAGACGGCAGACCGCGTCGAAGGTCCGGCGGACTACAAAACCAGCGTCCAGAAGAAGCAACGGATGCGACGCGAGGCGGGTGACATCGATCAGGCTCCCACGCTGCATCCGAACCGACGGATGGCAGGCGGCGAGAATCTCGACCGGCGGCAGCGGATGAATTCCGAAGCCGTGATCGCCGGGCGGAAGGGCTCGGAGCAAGAGCATGCCGAGGTGCACCTCACCGCGTTCTAGCATCGCGAGGGCGGCCGGACCTGCCGCCTCCGTCAACTTCACTTGCACGTTGGGATAGCGTTGGGCGTATCGATGCAGGAACGTCAATAGGATGCCCTCGATCTGTCCTGACGCGGCCGAAACTCTCAGGACACCGGTGTCGCCACGTCGCAGCAACTGTGCACGCTCACCGACTGAGCTCGCATGGGCCAACAGACCGCGAAAATCGCCAAGCAACTGCTCGCCCTCTGCGGTCAGGACCAGGCCGCGGCCGACGCGGTCGAAAAGCCGCAAGCCGAGTTCCTGCTGGAGGTCGCGGATCTGTCGGGACAGGGCCGGCTGGGTGATGTGCACGCGGAGCGCTGCCTTCGACACCGAACCCAGCTCAGCAACGGCGACGAACGTACGCAGGCGCCTCAGATCCATTCGCACTATGTATGCCTAACGGACATAGAAAGCAAGAGCAATTATGCATTGGACTCCAGGCTAACCGCGGCCGATGCTGTGTGTGCGCCGCGCTGTTTGGGCGCTAAGGAGGCACTTATGGGGCGAATCAGAGGGGTGTTGCTGGCGGTACTCGGCCTCGCTTCTCCGAGATTCACGGACGACTTTGCGGCTGTCGGAAACGTCGCGTCGTCTGGCGGGGAGGGGCGGTCGCTGCTTCTTGCGTGGCGGCGCCGCCTCAACCCGACCGCTGCTCTAGCGTGCCCACGTGCCGTGCGCATGAAGATCGCCGTGAGCGATGTCCGCGCGGACGTGCTGGTCAGCTTGCTTATTTGCGACGAGCGCTCGACACGTCGTCGCCAGTAGGGTGGTGGCGGACACCACTTCTGGCCCGATAGCGGTCATCGCGCAAGCAATGCCTTGGGGCGTCGGATGCCGCATAACGTTGCGCATCAGCGGCCCGTGTAGGCGGGCGAAGCCCGCCGGAACGGGTCCGCTGCATGCGCAGGTTAGACAGCACTCCGCTCCTGTTAGCGAGCGACTCTAGTGCGGAGATCAAGGGACCGTAGTTCACCGGAGGTAGCATCCATAGTGAAGCGGAAGTTTCGCGGCGATGCGGCGCTTAGCCACTCAGACCACACACAGCTGAGCTGTACTGAACGGTCCCAGCGCACGTGTAACTCCATCTGGGCGGGACCATAGTCAATTCCGTTGCCGGGATCGAGTCCATTTGCCTTCAGCACCTCGCTCGACCACGCTATGAGTCGAGGAAAGAGATATGGGAGCGTAAAGCGAAGCGTCTCTTGGTTTCCCGCGTCGTCACAGAACGTTGCTTCTCCCGAGAATGGATGGCGCGCAACATAAGTCATGCAGTAGTCGGTGCCCCGCTCGCTAAGGTGGTAGGTAAGGTATTGAAGGAGTGATTCGTCAAGGTCCGCCCGTGCGCCTGGTGGGGTAGGGAACGCTGCAGTGACCAGAGCGGTACCGAGACTACTAGCGGCAGTGCGCAAACCAAGAAGAATCCGTTTGTCGATTCGCCGGAGCGATCCGTTAGGACCAACTACGAAGTAGTCCGTTACGGAACCAACTATATCGTCCCGTATGTCGCTACGCGAGATTCGCCGAACCAGTATGGTTGCCCCGTCTGAACGCGGCAGCGAAGTACAGGTGTCCCATTGTGAAGACGTGGTCGGGCATGACACCCAGGAAAAAGAGCGTGTGATCAAGTCGTCGGTTGAGGCGCCGGCGCTCGTCGCCAGGGGTAACAGCTGTCCCAGGATCGTTATGAGGGCGATGGTGCTTCGCGAGAGCATGCTGCTGTCTAACGTTCACAGTCACCGGCGCGCGCGGCTCTTTGCGCGCGTCCGGTGCACTGTGCTGTTAGACGGCTACCCTTCATGCAGCCGCCGGTTGAACTGACGTTCATAGATGTCCCAGTGCTCGAGGTCTTTAGCCGCCTCTTGAAGCCCGGCCTTCGCTGCCGCTTCGGTGAGTGATTTGGATTTGCCCATTAGCTCCTGCGACTTTTTTCGTAGCGCAAGGTCCCTATACAGTACGGCCAGATCAAATTGAGCCTGCGGCGTATAGGGCCCAGGCCTTTGCTCCGCATCCCTGATCCAGCGCTCGAGCTCCTGCTCAAACTCGGCTTTATAGTCGCGCAGTCCAAGAGCCGCCTTTGAAAGGCTTTCGACCAGTTGAAGTAGTCCCGCTCCAACGCGACGCTCCGCTTCGTCATGCTGCAGCTCGCGAAGGTCAGCTACGGGCAGCTCAAACCCGGAGCGGTCCCTTAGCGCAAGCGCTTTAGTTGACGGGATCGAGAAGACAACCAGCTTATCTGTCGCTGGGTCGTAGTGCAGGACTACGCTGTGCTGATCGGCTGCCATGGATGAGCCGCCTAACGTTCGACATGAGCGGCAGGCGAAAGCAGGCGAAGCCTGCTTTTGACTGTCCGCTCGATGGAGGGGTTAGGCATGCGTGGAGATGCTCTGAAACAAGCCCTGACAGGAAGTTGTAGCTTGAGCTTGCCACGGGTATGCATGCCTACGGATCAACTGAACTTTGGCTGTCCACTCGCCCACCGCTACTTCCTTGCCTTCATATGAGGCATGGACGTTTATGTCTGACTTTCTGTCGACGCACGCTACGACGGTCAACTCCTCTCCGGCCTCAAGTTGCCCCACTTGCTTCGGTTCACTACCGATTTGACCTGCCAAGGTCTCTGGATCGAACAGCGGGACAGCTTCGATGGCTCGAACTCGAATCACTTCACCGGAACTCAGCCACCAAGCAGCAACTGCTGCCACAGCAACGAACCCAGCGGCGGAAAGAAGAGCAACAGACGTGCGCATTCGCATGCCTAACGTAATGTGACCTTCCTAAATGGAGGTCAATTAGACACCGGACTACGCCCGCCTGTCATCCGTCCCTCAAGATCATGCGTTTGCTTTACTGTATGTATGCACACTACCCGAAATCTCTGCCCCATTGAGGCGGATATCAGGGGAGATAGGCGGCTGGGGGAGGGATGAATGTCCACGAATTCAATCGAGTCGGGCGCGCAAGCGGGGTCCGAGATAGGACGCCCGCGTCTTCTGCAGCGCGTGCATGAAGCGATCCGGGTGCGGCACTACAGCCGGCGCACGGAGGAGGCGTACGTGCACTGGATCAAGCGGCTTCATCTACTTTCACGGCAAGCGGCATCCGGGCGAGATGGGCGCGGCGGAGGTGACGGCATTCCTCAACCACCTGGCAGTCGATCGGCAACGTCGCCGCCGCCACGCAGAATCAGGCGAAGTCGCGCGCTGCTGTTCCTGTACAAGGAGGTCCTCGGGCGCGGAGCTGCCCTGGCTCGACGGCGTCGAGTCGGCGAAGCGGCCGCCGGCGCCTGCCGGTGGTGCTCACGCCGCGAGGAGGTCGACGCCGTCCTGCGGCGCGTGGAGCGGCACGCACCGGGCTGATCCTCAGGCTGCTGTACGGCACGGGCATGCGGCATGCTCGAAGCGCTGCGGCTGCGCGTGAAGGACGTGGACTTTCAGCGCCGCGAGATCCTGGTGCGCGACGGCAAGGGCGCAAGCGATCGCGTCACGATGCTGCCCGATCGGCTGGCGCTACCCGTGCGCGAGCATCTAGCGCGCGTGAAGGCGCTGCACGAGGACGATCTGCGGGAGGGGTTCGGGGAGGTGTACCTGCCGTACGCGCTCGCGCGCAAGTATCCGAGCGCGCCGCGGGAGTGGGCGTGGCAGTACGTGTTCCCGTCGTCGAAGCGTTCGGTGGATCCGCGTTCGGGCGCGGTCCGCCGGCATCACGCCGACGACCAGAACGTGCAGCGCGCGATGCGTGCGGCGCTCCGCGCGGCCGGCATCGCCAAACCCGCGACGCCGCACACGCTGCGCCACTCGTTCGCGACGCATCTGCTCGAAGCGGGCTACGACATCCGCACGGTGCAGGAGCTGCTCGGCCACAAGGACGTGTCGACGACGATGATCTACACGCACGTGCTCAATCGCGGCGGGCGTGGCGTCACGAGCCCGATCGATCGCGGGGTCGCGCTCGAGGCGGCGCGGTAGCCGGCGGCCTACTGCGTCGCGTCGCGCCGCGCGGTGCGCAACATCTCGATCGCCTGGGCGATCGCCGGGCTCTTGCGCTCGGTGGTGAGGATCGTGAAGGTGATGGTGAGGTCGCCCGCGCCGAGGGCGCCGCGCGTGAGGTAGGCGGGCTCGCCCGGCTTCGCGTCGCGTGCGGTCGCCTCGAACAGGAACCCGGCCCCATCCTCCACCGGAAACTCCCGCAGCGGGAACTCGCGCTCGGCCGCGCCCGGCGCGACGTCCTCGGCCGCCTTCTGCACCAGCGCGCGCAGGCTCGCCTTCGAGCCGTAGGGGGAGGCGCCCGGCGGCGTCCACAGGACGGTGGTGGACATCTCGAAGGCGCGCGGCGTCTCGACGCGGTCGAAGAAGCGGATCGAGGGGATGCCGGTCGGACCGACCTTCGGCTCGTCGTACCAGTCCGCCGGCACCTGCAGCGTGAGCTTGCCGCGCGCCGGCACGACGTAGGACCGCGGCTCCTCCTGCGCGAGCGCGGCGGTGGCGGCGAGCGCCGCGATCAGCGCGACGGCGAGGCAAGTGCGCAGTCCGCGCGCCATCACTTCTCTACGGCTCCTCGACCCGGTTGCGGGTCGCCGTCACGACCTTGCCGCCGAGGTCGAAGTGGACGTGCAGGTGCCAGTACTGGCCGCTGCCCTGCTCGAACTTCCACGACCACACCTCTTCCTTCTTCAGCGGGAAGGTCATGGTCTCGGCCGGCTTGCCGATGAGCTTGCGCACCTCGTCCTTCGAGAGGCCGGGCTGGATCTTGGCGAAGTACGCTTCGGTCAGCACCTGGCGGATCTCCTTGAGCACGCCGTCCGGCCGCAGGTCGACCATGTAGGTCACCGAGCCCGACGGGCCGCGCGGGAACTCCCAGGTGACGCTGCCGTCCGGCGCCTTCCACTCGAAGGTCGGCTGGCCCATCGCGCTCCGCACCTCGGTCGCGGTGGACACGCCGGGTTTCAGGTCGAGCATGCGAAGGTCGCAACCGAAGAGGGCGAGGAGCCAGGCGAACATGAGGAGGAGGGTGCGGGGCATCGGTCTCGGACAGGTGAGCGCGGCCCAATTTTAGCCGCCGTCCGGTAAACGCCGCCGGGCGCGCCGCGTTGACCGCCGGGTCAGAGCAGGATGCTCGGGTTGCGCAGGCTCCGATCGCACTCGAGCAGGTTGACCTGCTTCACTGCGATCTTCCAGGCGCCGTCGTGCCGCACGAGGCGGTGGGCGTACGCGCCCGCGAGCACGCGGGTCTCGCCGGCGCGGTGCTCGCTGATCAGGAAGTTCGACCGCACCATGAGCTCGTCCGCGCGCGCCGTCCCGAACACTTCGACGTTCGCGACGAGCCGCGCGGTGCGCGAGGGCGGGATCTGCGACCAGGCGTACCCGGTGCCGAGCCGGTAGACGCGGCCCTCGAGCTGGCGGCGGTCGTCGAAGGCGACCGCGATCTCCCGGCGCGGGTCGCCGCCCGGCGTGCCGGGCACCCAGTACAGGCACTCGGGGACGTACAGGTCGAGCCACGCATCGAAGCGGCGCTCGTCGAGCAGGCGCGCCTCGCGCTCGAGGAGGGCGCGGCAGCGGTCGCGCACCGCCGGGTCGCCGATCGCGCGGTCCTCCCGTGCGAAGTCGGCGAAGCCCGCGACGAGGTCCGCGTAGAAGGCGTCGTCGACGTACCAGGACGAGCGGGAGGGGTGGCGTTCGGCGGCGCTCACGGCTCGCGCCTCGCGACGAGGTTGGGCCGGGCCTGCATCAGTCGCTTCCACTCCTTGATGTACTCGCGCATGAACGCCTCGTCCGTCGCCGGCGCCGTGATGACGCCGTGGGCGTCGACCTTCACGCGGCCGGGCACGTCCAGGCCGCGGTGCATGTAGACCCACTCGTCCTCGAGCGCCTCGAGCCCGCGCTGGATCTGCTCGAAGTTGGTCGCGTCGTCCACCTCGCCGAAGTTCGGGAAGTTCTCCTGCGTGCGCAGGCGAATGGCGTTCACGTCGTCCACCGCGCCGCCGAGCTCGCCGGCGTCGTCCACGATCGCGGTGCCGTACCAGGTGAGATCCGTCTCGTCGACCGCGAGAGGCTGGATCACCTGGATGTGGTTGCCGAGGATGAGCAGGTTCGGAAAGATGTTGATGTTCACGGGCAGGGAGGAGGCGAGGTCGAGCGCGCGCGCGGCGCGGTCGCCGAGCCGCGCGCGGATCTTCGCCTCGTAGTGCTCCATGCCGGGCGCCGCCCCCTCGATCGCCCACAGCGCGCCGGGGCGCGGCTCGACGTTCGGGCGCTTGTCCTTGAAGTGGTGGCCGTGGCCGAAGTACGCCATGTACATCGGCGCCGAATCGGGGCGCGACCTGTAGAACGACATGCCCTTGTTCGGGTCGTCCTCCAGGCGGTTTTCCATCTCCAGCAGCGAGCGGTGCGAGAACACGACGTGGTAGCCGTCGCACGAGTTGTCGTAGGCGAGCTTCCAGTTGCCCCGGTACTTGATCCGGTTCGCCTCGCGCACCTCGACGCGCGCGCCGGGATGCCGGTCGAGCCATTCGTCGATCGGCCGGGCGGCGGGGCCGAGGTATTCCGGCAGGGGCGGCGCGTCGGCGTTGAGCGTGCCGAAGACGAAGCCGCGGTAGCTCTCGACGCGCGGGACCTGCGCGAGGTTGAACTGCGCGTCCTTGAAGTCGCACGCGTAGCCGTCGGGCCACGGGACGCCGGAGAGCTTGCCCGAGTTGAGGAAGGTCCAGCCGTGGTAGGGGCACTGGAACGCCTTCGCGCTGCCGCGCTCGTGGCGGCACACGGTCGCGCCGCGGTGCGTGCAGCGGTTGTACAGCGCGCGCAGCGTGCCGCCGCTGTCGCGCACCACGATGATCGGGCGCAGGCCGAGCTGCGCGGTGACGAAGTCGTCGTTCTTCGGGATCTGGCTCTCGTGCGCGAGGTACACCCAGACCGCGCCGAAGACGTGCGTCATCTCGCGCCGGAAGATCGCCGGGTCCGTGTAGATCAGCCGGTGCACGCGGTCCGCCTGCGCGAGCTCGTCCCAGTCGTACGGTCCCGGAAGCTGCTCGAGCTTCATCGGTGGGCTCCTAGAAGAAATCGAAGTACTCGTTCTGCTCCCACGCGGTGGGCTCGTCCGGCCGGTCCTGCACGCCGTTCTCCTCCAGCCACCTGTGGAACCGCCCGGCTTCGTTGCGCTTGAGCGCGACGAAGTAGTCCACGAACGTCGCGCCGACCTCCTTGCGGAAGAGCGCGCTCTGTTCCAGCAGGAGGAGCGCCTCCATCAGGCTCTTCGGCAGGGGCGTTCGCGCGGCGCTGTACGGGTCGGTGTCCTGCGGGCCGGGGTCGAGCTCGCGCGCGACGCCGTCCAGCCCGGCGACGAGCTGCGCGGCCATGTAGAGGTACGGGTTCGCGGCCGGCTCGCCCACGCGGTTCTCCATGCGCGTGGACGGGTCGCCGACGCCCCCCAGCACGCGGAGCATGGCGCCGCGGTTGTCGTAGCCCCAGCCCGCGCGGTCGGGCGCGAGCGAGTTCGGCTTGAACCGCCGGTAGCCGTTGACCGTCGGCGTGGTGAAGGCGCTCGATGCGCTGGCGTGCTCCAGCAGGCCGCCGAGGAAAGCGCGTCCGAGCGGGGCGAGGTGCTCGCCCGGCTGCTGCGGCATGAAAACGTTGTCGCCGGTGCGCGCGTCGACGACCGACTGGTGCAGGTGCCAGCCGCTCGAGTAGTAGCCCTTCAGCGCCGGCCGGCACATGAAGGTCGCGAAGTGCCCCATGCGGCGGCAGACCTGCTTCGTCGCCGTCCGGAACAGCACCAGGTCGTCGGCCGCGCCGAGCGCGTCGCGCGCGGTGAAGGTGCACTCCACCTGGCCGGGCCCCCACTCGTTCTCGACCGAGCGCAGCGGGAGGCCGAGCTGCCGGTACGCATCGACGAGCGCCGAGAGCACCGGCTGCATCACGTCCAGGTTGGACTCGGAGTGGTACGAGTAGCCCGGCTCGACCGGCCAGGTGCGGATCGGCCGGCCGCGCATTCCGGGCACGCCGATGTGCTCGTCGGTCAGGTGGTCCTCGGCGATGCGGCAGAGGTACCACTCGACCTCCAGCCCGACGCGATAGTCGAGGCCCCGGTCGCGCAGGCGCTCGACCTGCCGCCGCAGGACGTGGCGGGGCGAGAAGGGATAGGCGGCGCCGCTGTTGAAGTACTCGTCGCACAGCACCCAGCCGATGCCGGGCGCCCAGGGCAGCACCCGGAAGGTCATCGGATCGGGGACGACGGTGATGTTCGGCGAGCCGGTCATCTCGTCGAGGCCGAGCCCGCCGCCGCGGGTAAACGAGGCGAACGTGCGCGCGTTGGCGGAGTCGAGCGTCGTCGTCGCGACGTTGATGTTGTAGCCGTTGTCGAGCGCCTCGAGGAAAACCGGCACGCTGACCGCTTTGGCGCGCGCGGCGCCGTGCGGGTCGGCCCACGCGAGCCGCACGAGGCGGAGATCTTCCTTGCGGACGCGCGCCTTCAGCGCCTCGGCTTCCTTGCGCTGCGCGTCGGTCCGGAGGCCGTGACGCTCGATGAATCCCATGGCGGGGCGATTGTAAGGGGAGGTTGCCGCGTGCGCGTGCGCCGGCGTATTCTCGCGCACGATCCGATTCCAGGGACGCTGCCGATGATCACCGCCGAACAGAACGAGTCGATGACCCGCGTGGCGCCGGGCACGCCGGGGGGCGCGCTGCTGCGCAGCTACTGGCAGCCGGCGGCGCTCGTCGAGGAGCTGGAGGGCGAGCGGCCGGTGAAGGCCGTGCGCCTGCTCGGCGAGGACCTGGTGCTCTTTCGCGACGAGCAGGGCCGCTACGGCCTGCTCGACCGCCGCTGCGCGCACCGGCGCGCCGACCTCTCCTACGGGCGCCGCGAGGACGGCGGGCTGCGCTGCCCGTTCCACGGGTGGCTCTTCGACGCGAGCGGAAAGTGCCTCGAGACCCCGGCCGAGCCGGAAGGCAGCCGGCTGTGCGAGTCGGTGCGCCTGACCGCGTATCCGGTCGTGGCGCGCAGCGGCATCCTGTGGGCCTACCTCGGCGCCGGCGCGCCGCCCGCGTTTCCCGCGTTCGACTGCTTCATCGCGCCGGACGACTACACGTTCGCGTTCAAGGGCTACTGGGACTGCAACTGGCTGCAGGCGCTGGAAGTCGGCATCGACCCGGCGCACGCCTCCTTCCTGCACCGCTTCGCCGAGGACGAGGATCCGGGCGCGAACTACGGGCGCCAGTTCCGCGCCGCATCGGCGAGCTCGGCGCTGCCGATGACGCGCGTGCTGCGCGAGTACTACCGCCCGAAGCTCGACCACGAGACGACGGATTACGGCTTCCGCATCTTTGCGCTGCGCGGCATCGACGAGCGGCAGACGCACGTGCGGGTGACGAACCTGATCTTTCCGCAGGCGTTCGTGATTCCGCTCTCGCCGACGATGACGATCAGCCAGTGGCACGTGCCGGTCGACGACGGCGGCTGCTACTGGTACTCGATCTTCACCGCGTTCGACAGGCCGGTGGACAAGGCCGAGATGCGCCGCCAGCGCATCGCGACCTATGCGCCGCCCGATTACAAGCCGCAGCGCAACCGCGACAACCGCTACGGCTTCGACAGCGCGGAGCAGCGCGCGCAGACCTACACCGGCATGGGCTTCGACATCAACGTCCACGACCAGTGGGCGTGCGAGTCGCAGGGCCGCATCCACGACCGGACGAAGGAGTATCTCGGCACCTCCGACCGGATCATCGTCGCCTACCGCCGCCTGCTGCTGCAGATGATCGAGCGGACGGCGCGGGGCGAGCGGCCGCTGATGTCGCTCGACGCGGCGCAGGCCGAGCGCATCCGCGGGCCGGTCACGATCGACGGCATGGGCCCGACCGGCGAGTGGCAGACGTACTGGCGCGAGTACGACCGCGCGCGGCGCAGCGATTCGACGTGGGCGGCGGCGTTCCCCGACCCGCTCGCGCCGGCGGTGGCCGCGTGACGCGCCGATGAGCTTCGTCGAGCGTCACGGCCTCTGGACCGCGGAGCAGCGCGCGGCCGCGCGCGAGCTGGTGAAGAGTGCGCAAAGCCGCGGTGTCGAGGTGGTCCGCTTCTCGTTCGCCGACCAGCACGGCATCCTGCGCGGCAAGACGATCACGGCGGCGGAGCTGCCGAAGGCGCTCGAGGACGGGGTGACCGTCACGACGACGCTCTTTGCGAAGGACACCTCGCACAAGACCGTGTTTCCGGTCTTCACGCCCGGCGGCGGGTTCGGGATGCCGGAGATGCACGCCGGCGCGGACGCGCTGATCGTCGCCGACCCGGCGAGCTTCCGGATGCTGCCGTGGTCGCCGGGGACGGGCTGGCTGCTCTGCGAGCCGTACTTTCCGAACGGGAAGCCGGTGCCGTTCGGCACGCGCGCGCTGTGCCGCGGCGCGCTCGAGCGCCTGGCGGCGAAGGGCTTCGAGTACTTCGCCGGGCTCGAGATCGAGTTCCACGTGTTCAAGCAGGTCGACCCGAAGCTGCGACCGGAGGACGCGGGACAGCCGGGCACGCCGCCCGAGGTCGAACTGCTCACGCACGGCTATCAGTACCTCACCGAGCAGCGCTACGACCAGCTCGACCCGGTCGCCGAGATCCTGCGGCGCGATCTCGCCGCGCTCGGGCTGCCGCTGCGCTCGATCGAGGTGGAGTTCGGGCCGAGCCAGATCGAGTTCACGCTCGGCGCGCTGCCGGGCATCGCGTCGGCCGACGCGATGGTGCTGTTCCGCTCGGCGGCGAAGCAGATCTGCCGGCGGCACGGCTACCACGCGACCTTCATGTGCCGGCCGCGCCTGCCCAACGTGATGTCGAGCGGGTGGCACCTGCATCAGTCGCTGAACCGGGTCGTCGGACGGCGCGAACGCGTTCGTGCCGTCCGAGCCGGGTGCCGCGCTCTCGGAGGTGGGGCGGCAGTTCCTTGCCGGCCTGCTCGCGCACGCGCGGGGCGCGGCGGCGTTCTCGACGCCGACGATCAACGGCTACAAGCGCTATCGCCCGTACTCGCTCGCGCCGGACCGCGTGATCTGGGGGCGCGAGAACCGCGGCGCGATGCTGCGCGTGATCGGCGGCCCGGGCGACCCGGGCACGCGCATCGAGAACCGCGTCGGCGAGCCGGCGGCGAATCCGTACCTCTACTTCGCGTCGCAGATCCACTCGGGGCTCGACGGCCTCGAGCGGCGCCTCGATCCCGGCCCGCCGGAGGACACGCCGTACGAGTCGAAGGGCGCGCTGCTGCCGCGGACGCTCGGCGAGGCGCTCGCGGCGCTGCACGAGGATGCCGCCCTGCGAGCGGGGCTCGGCGGGGCGTTCGTGGACTACTTCTGCCGGCTGAAGGACGCCGAGATCGCGCGCTTCAACCTCGAAGTCTCCGAGTGGGAGCAGCGGGAGTACTTCGACCTGTTCTAGACCCTCGCCCCGGGCCGCCCCGGCCCGGGACGCGGTGGCCTGTCGCCCCTTGCCACAGGTTACGCGGGGGCGGCGACGCGGTAATTGTGTCGTCGAATTTTACAATTCCGCACTGCGGCATCGGCACGATCCCAAACAAGGCCTGCGAGAACAGAGGCCTATCAAAACGGAACGCATCTTGCTCTTTTCGGGCGTCCGCACGGTTTCACCCGAGCCGCCGCTCCGCGAGTGGAGCGGATCGGGACCGCTGACGGTTCAGCTCGAAGAAGCACTCCGCCCGATCGCGATCGGTGAGACGGTCTTCGCGGGCGCGGGTTGCCGCCACCAGGAGATGACCTATGCGCACCGCGTACGCGCCGGCTCGCGAGCGACTCACGCGCCGGAAGCTGGCCCCGCTGCTGGTTGCGTTTGCGGCTTGCGCGGCGACGGGCAACGCCGGCGCAGCCGCCCTGTACGACGCCGGCCCGCTGAACTTTTCCACCGTCAACCAGAGCATGTGGGGGACGGGCAACGCCCCGGTCTTCACGGACTCGGTCTTCGTCGGCCCGCAGTGGACCAACCGCACCGCCGGCGTCGGCGGCTTCACCGGCAGCCTCAGCACGGTGACGATCAACACGAACCCCGCCTGGTGGGCTTGGAAAGCCTGCAAAGAGACCATCGATTTTCTTTGCGGCGGCGAACCGAGCAAAGGACAGGTCAAGGAGGTGGTCGATACGCGCACCGGCGCGCGGGTCGAACTCACCACGTCGGGGAAGTTCGGCCTCGAGTTCGGCTACACGGTCAACAGCGGCACGGTCAATGCCGCGACCGCCTATTCCGCCACCGCGATCCTCCCCGACGGCGCGAAGCAGGGCGATTTCTTCAACCTGAACCCCGACAGCAAGCTGACGGGGGCGAGCCTGTCCTCCCAGTCGCCCGAGATCGAGGCGCACATCAACGCCATCGCGCAGCTCTCCGGCTCCGTCAGCGCGCAGGCCTGCCTGATCCTGAGCGGCTGCACGGGGAAGGGCACGCTGGCATTGCCGACGCTCAATCTGGACCAGAACGTGCTGGCGATCGACCTGAACAGCATCAAGGTGCTCGACGAATTGCTGCCACCGGACAACCCGGGTGAACCGCGCAAACCGCTGGCGGAGGTGAAGCTCGCGAACCAGACGCTCACGTTGCAGGCGGCGGTGGCCGCGACCGGGACCCCGGGCTTCAAGCTGACGACGTCGCAGTTCACGATCCTCGACACCACCGGCGGCGTGCCGGGCGTGACGATCGACCTCGCCTCGATCGAGTTCAAGCTGCCCAACATCGCCACCAGCGGCGGCCTGACGTCGAGCGGCCGCGACGACATCGTCAAGCTGCGGGCCGACATCGACGGCCTCGCCTTCGCCGTCGGGTCGGGGACCATCCCGCCGCTCGGCCTCGGGCTCACGCTGATCGACGCCGGCGGCTTCAAGGTCGGCATGCAGCTCGACGCGCTGGACATCGACATCGGCCCCGACATCGGGATCACCCAGGACTTCGAGCTGACGCCGACGCTGATGGCGCGCCTCGATTTCGACCGGCCGGTGATGATCGCCGGCCTGAACGGGCCGCGGAATTTCTGGGAGGGCGAATGGGATCTGCTGCCCGACATCGCCCTGCTGGAGACCACGACCTTCACGCCGACCTTCTGGCTCGACGCGATGCTGACGAACACGATCGGCATCGACCTCGGGCTGACGGGCAACTGGGACATCTACAAGTTCAGCTTCACCGCCGAGGCGGCGGGCGTCACCATTCTCGGCACCAACCCCATCAGCCTCAACACCCTCCTCGGCCTCGGCAACACGATGTTCACGACCCCGAAGCTGGAGTTCCCGATCTGGGACAAGGGGTTCCAGCTGCAGGGGTTCGACGCCATCCGCGCGGCCTCGTTCCTCATTACCGTCGCCGTCCCGACGCCGGGCACGCTGGCGCTGCTGCTGGCGGCGCTCGGCGCCGGCGCGTTCGCCCGGCGCGGGGCGGGCGCGCGGCGCGGAGCCAAGCCAGCGGCGTGGCACTGACGGGGCGGCCGTGAAAGCGGCCGGGGCCAGCGCGCTGGTCGCCGCCGGCCTGCTGCTGGCGCAGGCGGTCACGGCCGCCGACGACAAGGGCCAGTTCGGCGTCCGCGGCGCCGGGCTGATCAAGTGCTCGGTCTTCGAGAGCGAGCGCGAGGCGCGCTCGCAGATCTACCAGCTCGTCGGCGCCTGGATGGACGGCTACATCACCGGCGCCAACCAGCACGCGGACGACACCTACGACATCGTGTCGTTCGAGAGCACGGAACTGCTCGCGGCGGTGGTCAGCGAGAACTGCAAGAAGAATCCCGAGGCGCCGGTATTCGCCGTGCTCAGGGCGGTGGTTGCGCAGGCCGGCAAGAGCCGGCTGCGCACGCCCTCGAAGAAGGTCGAGGTCGCGGTCGGGGAGCGCAAGGTGCTCCTGTACGAGGAAGTGCTCAGGCGGGTGCAGCAGAAGCTGGCCGCGGCCGGGTTCTACCGCGGGCCGATCGACGGCACCTACGACGCCAGCACCCAGAAAGCCATGCAGGCATTCCAGACGTCCGTGAAGCTGCAGCCGACCGGGTTTCCCGACCAGGCCACGCTGTGGCGCCTGCTCCACGGCGGGAGCTAGCGCGTTCGCCGGAACGACGGCCTAGACGCCCAGGTACTTGTGCTGCACGTCCTCGCTCGCCGCGAGGTCCGCCGAGCTGCCGCTCCACACGACGCGCCCCTTCTCGAGCACGTAGTGCCGGTCGGCGACGCGCGTGATCGCCTTCACGTCCTTGTCGATGACGAGGATCGAGAGCCCGGCGCCCTTCATCCGCTCGATCGAGCGGTAGATGTCGGCGCGGATCAGCGGCGCGAGCCCTTCGGTCGCCTCGTCGAGGATCAGCAGCTTCGGGTTGGTCATGAGCGCGCGCGCGATCGCGAGCATCTGCTGCTCGCCGCCGGAGAGCTGGTTGCCCATGTTGCCGCGGCGCTCCTCGAGCCGCGGAAAGAGCGCGAACACCTTCTCGAGCGTCCACGGATCGGCGCGCGCGCCGCGGTTGGCGGCGGTGGCGACCAGGTTCTCGCGCACGCTGAGGTTCGGGAAGATCTGGCGGCCCTCGGGCACGAGCCCGAGCCCCGCGCGGGCGACGCGGTAGGAGGGCAGCCCGTGCAGCGCGCGCCCCTCGAACGTGACCGCGCCCGCCTTGGGCCGCATGATCCCCATGATCGTGCGCACGGTGGTGGTCTTGCCCATGCCGTTGCGGCCGAGCAGGGTGACCACCTCGCTCGCGTCCACGCGCAACGTCACGCCGAACAGCACCTGGCTCACGCCGTAGGCGGCCTCGAGCGCTTCGACCGCGAGCATCAGGCCTCCGCTTCCTCGCCGAGGTACGCGCTGCGCACCTCGGGGTTCGCGCGGATCTCCGCCGGCGTGCCGGTCGCGATGATCCGCCCGTAGACGAGCACCGAGATCCGGTCGGCGAGGCTGAACACCGCGTCCATGTCGTGCTCGACCAGGATGATGGTCTGCTTGCCCTTGAAGCGGGCGAGGAACTGGACCATGCGCTGCGACTCCTCGACCCCCATGCCGGCGACCGGCTCGTCGAGCAGCATCAATCGCGGCTTGGTGGCGAGCACCATCGCGACCTCGAGCTGCCGCTGCTCGCCGTGCGCGAGGTTCGCGGCGAGCACGTCGGCGCGCGCGCCGAGGCCGACCTCCTCCAGGATCGCGCGCGCCGGCGCGCGCAGCGACGGATCCGTGCGCGCCGACCGCCAGAACCGGAAGCTCGATCCCGAGTGGGCCTGCACCGCGAGCGCGACGTTGTCGAGCGCGGTGAAGTCGCGGTAGATGCTGGTGATCTGGAACGACCGCGCGAGGCCCCGGCGCGAGCGCGCCGGGGCGGGGAGCGCGGTGATGTCCTCGCCGGCGAACCGGATGCGCCCGGTGTCCGGCCGCAGGTTCCCGGCGAGCTGGCTGATGAGCGTCGTCTTGCCGGCGCCGTTGGGGCCGATGATCGCGTGCGTCTCGCCCTCGCGCACGTCGAGCGTGACGTGGTCGGTCGCCTTCAGCGCGCCGAACGCCTTGTACAGGTCCTCGGCTTGCAGGAGCACGCCCCCTCACTCATTGCGCCCGCCTCCCGGCAGGAGCCCCGCGAGGCCGCGCTTCGCGAACAGCACGACGAGCACGAGGATCGGCCCGAGAATGATCTGCCAGTGCTGCGTCCAGCCCTGCAGCACGTCCTCGAGCAGGAGCAGCCCGATCGCGCCGAGCACCGGCCCGACGAGGGTCGACATGCCGCCCAGGATCACCATGAACATGATCTCGCCCGAGCGGGTCCAGCTCATGAACGTCGGGGTCAGGTAGGCGGTCTGGTTGACGAACAGCGCGCCCGCGACCCCGCAGATCGCGCCGGCGATCACGAACGCGACCAGCCGGTACGGATAGGGCGAGAGGCCGATCGCGCGCGTGCGGCCCTCGTTCGACTTCGCCGCGCGCAGCACCATGCCGAAGCGCGAGTTCACCAGCCGGTGCACCAGATACATCGAAGCGGCAAGGATCGGCGAGCACGAAGTAGTAGAACGAGTGCGGGTCGCGGAGATCGAGGAGCCCGGCGAACTGCGTGCGCCCGGCGAGCCGCATGCCGTCGTCGCCGCCGTACTCCTCGAGCGAGATGCCGAGGTAGTACAGCATCTGCGTGAAGGCGAGCGTGATCATGATGAAGTACACGCCGCTGGTGCGGATCGAGATGGCGCCGATCACGAGCGCGATCGCGGCCGAGGCGCCGATCGCCAGCCCGAACTGCAGGAAGCCGTTGTGGACGCCGTGGTGGGCGAGGATGCCCACCGCGTAGGCGCCGATGCCGAGGTAGGCGGCGTGCCCGAACGAGACCAGGCCGCCGTAGCCCAGGATCAGGTTGAGGCTGAGCGCCGCGATCGCGAAGATCATGATGCGGCGGAAGAGGTCGAGATAGAACGGCTGGCCGAGCAGGGCCGCGAGCGGCGGCACCGCGGCGAGCGCGACGAGCACGACGGCGATCGTGATCGTGCGCGCGGGCGGCATCGCCGTCTATCCGCGCGCGGGGAAGAGCCCCGCCGGCCGCACCGCGAGCACCGCGGCCATCAGCAGGTAGATCAGCATCGACGCAAGCGCCGGTCCGGCCGACTCCGCGGCGGTGGGCGAGAGCACCGTCGCGAGGATCGGCTTCAGGAACGCGCGGCCGAGGGTGTCCACCATGCCCACGATCAGCGCGCCGGCGAGCGCGCCCCGGATCGAGCCGATGCCGCCGATCACGATGACGACGAACACCTCGATCAGGACGTCCTCGCCCATGCCGGGCTGCACGGTGTAGATCGGCCCCGCCATCAGGCCGGCCAGCCCGGCCAGCGCGGCGCCGAAGCCGAACACGACCGTATAGAGGAGGCGGATGTTGACGCCGAGGGCGGCGACCATGGTGCGGTTCGAGGCGCCGGCCCGGATCAGCATGCCGAGGCGCGTGCGCGTCACCACGTACCAGAGCAGCACCGCGACCGCGATGCCGACGACGATGATCGCGGCCCGGTAGGTCGGGTAGCGCACGCCCGCGAAGAGCTCGAGCTGGCCGGAGAGCCACGCCGGCATGGTCGTGTAGAGCGCGGCCCGGCCCCACAGGATCGCGACGAGCTCGTTGAAGAACAGGATCAGCCCGAAGGTGGCGAGCACCTGGTCGAGGTGGTCGCGCTCGTAGAGCGTGCGCAGCGCGACGAGCTCCACGATCATTCCCACCGCCAGCGTGCCGGCAAGCGCCAGCAGCACCGCCAGCGGGTAGGAGCCGGTCAGGTTGAAGAGCGCCACCGAGAGGTACGCGCCCACCATGTACAGCGACCCGTGGGCGAGGTTGACGAGGTTCATGATGCCGAACACGAGCGTGAGCCCGGCGGCCATCAGGAACAGCATCACCCCGAGCTGCAGCCCGTTCAGCGTTTGCTCGAGGAGGAGGACGAGGTTCATCGTGCCAACGAAAAAGGGCGCGGCCCCGCCGCGCCCCTGCGCCTACGCGAGGCGGCGCGTCACCACTTCATTCCGCATTCCTTGTAGTAGGAGTCGCGGTGGTTCTCGAACACCGCCTTCTGGATCGCCATGTCGGGGATGTCGGCCGGCCCCTTCACCACTTTCAGCAGGTAGAAGTTCTGGATCGGGATGTGGTTCACGTTGTAGGTGAACTTGCCGCGCACCGAGTCGAAGTTCGCCTTGCGCATCGCGGCGATCATGCCCTTCTGGTCCTTGAGGTTGCCCTTGACCGCGCGCACCGCCGAGTCGATCAGCATGATGCCGTCGTAGCTCTGCGCGCCGTAGAAGGACGGGCTCTTGCCGTGCTTCTTGCGGTAGTAGGCGACGAACTTCTCGTTCGCCGGCACCTTCAGGTCGGGGCTCCAGAAGCGCGTCTCGAACTGGCCGAGCGCGGCTTCCTTCACCGCGGGCAGCGACAGCTCGTCGGCCGTGTACACCGAGTAGAGCGGGATCGTCTGGCGCAGGCCGGCCTGCGCGTACTGGCGCATGAACTGGATGCCCATGCCGCCCGGATAGAAGACGAACACCACCTTCGGGTTCTTCGCGCGCAGCTGGCTGATCTCGGCCTGGTAGTCGGCCTGGCCGAGCTTGGTGTAGACCTCGTCGACGATCTTGCCCTTGAAGTAGCGCTTGAAGCCGGTGAGCATGTCCTTGCCGGCCGCGTAGTTGGGCGCCATCAGGTACACGTCGGTGATGCCCTGGTCGCTCATGTACTTGCCCATCGCCTCGGGCGTCTGGTCGTTCTGCCAGGAGGTCGAGAAGAAGCGCTCGTTGCACTCCTTGCCCGCGAGCTGGTGCGGGCCGGCGTTGGTGCCGATCATGAGCTTGCCGGCATCGGTCACGGTCGGCGCCACCGCCAGCATGACGTTCGACCAGATGACGCCGGCGACGAAGTCGACCTGGTGCTTCTTCAGCATCTCGTCGGCGAGCTGCTTGCCGACGTCGGGCTTCACCTGGTCGTCGCCGTAGATGACCTCGGTGTCGAGACCGCCGACCTTGCGGCCGAGGTTGTCGAGCGCGAGCTCGACGGAGTTCTTCATGTCCTCGCCGATCACGCCCTGCGGGCCGGACAGCGTGGTGATGAAGCCGATCTTGAGTTTCTGCTGCGCAACGGCGGGGCTGCAGGCCAGGCCGGCAGCGACGACACCTACGAACAACGAACGGATGGCACTACGCACGGTCACCTCCTCGGGTTCCTGGATCGCCGCCGCGCCTGCTTCGGGAGCGGTCGGCCAAATTGTGCCGGCCAGTCTACCAAGGGCCCCCGGGGGTGTCTATGAGGCCGCGAGTGAGCCGGATCACGCCGCGGCGCGGGCGGTCTGGCCGAGGCCGAAGAACGCGGCGGCGTTCGCGCCGCGGATCTTGCGCTTCGCCGCCTCGCCCAGGGCCGCGGCGCCGTTCACCAGCGCGCCGACGCGCTGCTCGCCGAGCGGAAACGGGTAGTCGGACCCGAGCATCACCCGGTCCTCGCCCATCACCTCGACCAGCAGCCGCAGGGCGCGCTCGTCGAACACCGCCGCGTCGACCGAGAACCGGTCCACGTACGCCGAGGGCGGCTGCGGGCAGTCCTTGCGCACGATGTCGCGGTGGTGCCAGGCGTTCTCCACGCGGCCGAGCAGGAACGCGAAGCTCCCGCCGCCGTGGGCGAAGCACAGTTTCAGCGACTTCGGCAGGCGCTCGAACCCGCCGGACAGGATGAGCGACAGGATGCCGAGCTGCGTCTCGGCCGGCATCGCGACCAGCCAGGGCAGCATCCATTGCTTCATCCGGTCGCCGCCCAGCATGTCCCACGGGTGAACCAGGACCGGAATGCCCTCGCGCCCGCAGTGCGCGAGAAAGGCGATCAGGCCCTCGTCGTCGAGGTTCTTCGCGCCCACGTGGTTGCCGATCTGCACGCCGACGTGCCCGGCCGCCTGCGCGCGGCTCGCCTCCCGGCATGCCGCGTCGATGTCCTGCAGCGGGACCTGGGCCAGCGCCTTGAGGCGCTGCGGCGCGTGCGCGGCGAACTCGAGCGCGCGGTCGTTCATGCGCTGCGCCCAGGGCGCCGCGCGCTCGACCGGATACGCGTAACCGAACATCACCGGGGTCGCGCAGAAGAGCTGCAGGTCGACGCCGTCCCGATCCATCTCCTCGATGCGGCGCGCCGGGTCCCACAGCGCGGCGTACACCGGGCGGAACGGCGGTCGCGCCTTGCATGATGTGGCCGGTACCGTCGGCGTTCGTGCGCAGCCACGGCGCCTTTGCGCTGTCGAGCTGCGCCGCTTCCTCCCGCGTGATGCGCGGGAAGAAGTGGGTGTGCATGTCGACGATCATTGGGCCATCCGCGCGGCGTGCCAGGCCTTGGCGTCGCGGCCGGGGTGGACCGTGCCGCACTTCTTGCAGCGCCGTGCGGCCTCGCTCGAGGCGTAGAACTGGTCGTAGGCCTTCGGCAGGTCCTCGACGATGCTCGCCAGCTGCACGTCGATGCGGTGCACGAGCGTCCCGCACTTCGCGCAGTACCACTCGAAGCCGTCGAGCGCGCCCGGGGGCCGCGCGCGCTCGATGACGAGGCAGAGGCTGCCCGCCTCGGGCCGCTGCGGCGAGTGACGCATATTGGGCGGCAGCAGAAAGATGTCACCCGCCTTGAGGTCGATGCGCGAGTACGCGCCGCGATCCCAGATCAGCAGGTGCGCGTTGCCGCCGAACTGCCAGAAGAACTCCTCGTACGGGTCGTCGTGGAAATCGGTGCGCTCGTTCGGCCCGCCGACCACCGTGACGATGAAGTCGGTGTCCTTCCAGACCTGCTGGTTGCCGACCGGGGGCTTGAGGAGATGGCCGTGCTCCTCGATCCAGCGCTGGAAGTTGAAGGGCAGCGTGTAGCGGGGCGGCAGGGTGGGTGTGGCCATAAGTCTCAGGATACTCGACGCCGGAACAAGCTCGCAACCGCGTCGCAACCGCGTCGCAAGCGCGCGGTTGAGCCGGCGCGGCGAGTGATGCAAGATGGACGCCTCGCAAGCCGGGGAGACGCGCCGTGATCGAGCTGAAAGACCTCCGCTACGTCCGTCTCGGCACGCGCGACCCCGACGCCGCGGCCGAGTACGCCCAGAAGATCCTCGGGCTCGAGCTCGTCCGCCGCGCGGGCGGCGCGGTCTATCTGCGCGGCGACGACCGCGACCACACGCTCGTCTACGTCAAGGGCGACCCCGCGGCGCACGCGGCCGGCTGGGAGGTCGCCGATGCGGCGGCGCTCGACGCGGCCGGCGCGGCGCTGGAGGCGCACGGCGTCCCGGTGCGGCCCGGCACGCGGCACGAGGCGGAGCTCCGCCACGTCGAGGACTTCCTCAGCTTCGTCGACCCGAGCGGCAACACCCACGACCTCGTGGTGCGCCCGCACCACAGCGGGCGGCGCTACTTCGCCGCGCGCGACTGCGGGGTGTGGAGCTTCTCCCACATCGGCCTGCGCACCACCGACGCGGCGCGCGACGAGGCGTTCTGGACGACGGTGCTGAATGCGCGCGTGTCCGATCGCATCGGAGCGGCCGCGCTGCTGCGGATCCACGAGGTGCACCACACGATCGCGCTGTTCCCGTCGACGTACCCCGGCGTGCAGCACGTGAACCACCAGGTGCACGGCGTCGACGACGTGATGCGGGCCTACTATTTCATGCGCGAGCAGGGGGTGCGCATCGTCTTCGGCCCGGGACGCCACCCGACCTCGGGCGCGGTGTTCCTCTACTTCGAGGGGCCCGACGGGATGGTCTACGAGTACTCGACCGGCGTGCGGCTGATCAAGGCGGAGGAGGAGGCGGCCTACCGGCCGCGCCAGTTCCCGTTCGCCGCGTCGTCGTTCTGCATGTGGGGCTCGAAGCCCGACATCCCCGAGTTCCGCACGAAGGAGGACGCGGCCGCGGCGTGATGCGCTCGCTCTAGCGCCGCGGCTCGATCTTGTTGCCGGTGACGCGGACTTTCTGGCCCGCCTGGACCTGGGGGCGCTTCTCGACGGTGACGACGCCGGTCGTGCCGTCGTCGTAGAACACGGTGACTTCCCAGAAGTTCGACGCGACCGCCTTCTCGGCGTCGCCGGTCATGATCGAGTTGATGGCGCCCATGAAGCTGTCGCGGTTGCTGATGTCGCGCACCTTCGTCTCGCTGACCAGGGCGACGATGCCGTTGCGCGGCTCGGAGTCGGGCGGCGGCGCGGCGGGCTTCTTCTCCGCCTGACTGCAGGCGACGAGGAGCAGTGCCGCGAGCGCGGCGGCACGGGCGATCTTGATCATCGGGCGCGGTGTCGGCGAATTGGTCGGTGGCGGCGCATTCGGCCAGTCGCGAGTCTACCGCGTCAAGCGGGCGCTGCGGCGCTCGCGCGCGGCGGCAGGAAGAAGCGCCCCGGCCGTCCGACGAGCTCGCGCCCGAGCAGGCCGAGCAGCGCGCCGGTGCGCCGGAACTCCACGCCGCGCGCGCGCAGCGCGACCCACAGCGCGAGGGCGAAGCTGACGCCGAGGTTGGTGAGGCCGATCAGCGCGACGCCGAGCGCGCACCACGCGAGGGTGAGCCAGGGCACCGCGAACTCGAGCGCGACCAGCGCATAGCCGAGGTTGGCCGCGGCGAAGGCAATGTGCCGGATGTCGATCGGCAGCCCGAAGAGCGCCGCGATCGCGCCGGTCGAGCCGAGCATCACGCCGAACAGGAAGTTGCCGGCGATGCCGCCGAGGTTGCGGCCGACGTAGGCCGCGAACGCGCTCGAGCGCTCCGGGCCGAGCGCCGCGCGCAGCCAGCGCACCTGGACGATGCGCTCGGGCACGCGCTCGTAGACCGTCCAGTTGTCCACCCAGCCGGTGATCAGCCCGGAAAGAAACAGCCAGACCCCGGCGACGGCGGCGTGGAGCAGCGCGAGGCTCCGCAGCGGGTCGAGGTCGTGCAGCAGGTGCAGGGCCTTGCCGGCGTCGATGAACGGGCCGCCCTTCGCCGCGCCCAGCGCCCAGGCGATCGCCATCGCGGTCGGGAGGGCGATCATCACGTTGCCGAGGATCGCCGCGAACTGCGAGCGGGCCACCGCGACGATCAGGTCCACGAGCCGGGTGAGGTCGCCGCGCGCCGGGTCGATCTCGCTCACCGTCGCCGCGATCGTCTGCGCGGTCATCGCCGGCTGCTTGGTCGCGATCGTGAAGTGCAGGAGATAGATGAGCACGAACCCGAGGGCGTAGTTCATGCTGTACACGAACGCCTGGTTGAGCGGCGCCCAGCCGAGCTTCGCCGCCAGGATCTTGTCGAGCGCCATGACGCCGATGATCAGCCCGGCGCCCATCGCCGAGCGCCACAGGGCGAAGTACTCGGGCCGGCTGTCGGCGACGTAGTGCTCGCCGGTCTGCGCCGCGTTGTCGGTCACGCGCAGCGCGAGCATGCCGGACAGCCGTCGGAAGTGCCCCAGGAGGCTGCGGCGCTCGGCCTCGCCCCGCATCGCGGCGCGCATCAGCGCGGCCCAGTGGGTGAGCGCCGCCTCGCCGGCGTCGGCGCGGAAGCCCGCGGCGAGCACCGCGGCGAGCGCCTCCATCCGGGCGATGCTCTGCCACAGCCGCACGAGGATGTAGGTGAGGCGCAGGCTCGTGCCCCGGGTGAGCGCGGTGCGCCGCACGCGCCGCAGCACCTCGCGGCACTGGTCGAGCAGGACGCCGAGGTGGCGCTCGTCCTCATAGGCGGCGGACGGCTCGTCGAGCGCGCGCCGGTACGCGTTCACGTAGCGCGTGGCCTCCACGCTCTGCGCGAGGAACGGCGACTCGCGCTCCATGAGCTCGAGGTGGTTGCGCACGAGCTCCGGCTCCAGCCCGAGCGCGCTCACGCGGTGGGAGACCACGAGCAGCGCCTCGAGCATCTGGTCGACGACGCGGCGCGTGACCTGGCGGTCGTCGCCCGCGGTCGGCTGGAGGATGTGCCAGAAGCGGCGAGTCAGTTCGTCCGGCATCGACGCGATCCACGCCGCGTCGTCCGCGGAATGGAAGACGAGCCCGACCGCGTCCTTCAGCGAGCCGCCGTCCCGCAGCGGCGGCAGCAGCCACTCGGAGACGTGCCGCGCCAGCTCCGAGAAGAAGCCGGCGTTCGGCAGGATGCCGGTGTCGGCGAAGAAATCGATCTGCTTGCGGTGCTCGAAGAAGCCGAGGAAGCGCGCCCGCATCGCGGCGCGGTATTCGGGATTCGCGTCGAGGGTCCGGAGGGCGAGCCCGTAATCGGCGGCGCCGCGCGCGCTCCCCCGCGGCCGGATCGCGTCGAAGAGCGCCACGAAGCACCCGGCCGGATCGGCCTGCGGATCGAGGAAGCGCCGCAGCGCGGCGTCGATCGCGAGGCTCTTGGGAAGATCGTTCACGATGGATGGGGTGCCAGGACGCGCGCGATTCTAAGGGAACTCACCCCCCGCGCGTATCATCGCGGTTTTGCCCCGGGGGAGGCCGCGCCTTGAAGATCATCAAGAACAGCGTCGTGGCGCTGAAGTACGAGGTGTTCGACGGGAAGGGCGCGCTCGTCGAGCGCGGCAAGAGCCCCTACTACTACCTGCACGGCGGCTACCAGGGCATCTTCCCGCGCGTCGAGGAGGCGCTCGCCGGCAAGGACGTCGGAGAGAAGGTGCGCGTGCGCCTCGCCGCGGCCGACGCGTTCGGCGCGCGCGATCCGGCGCTGGTGCGCGTCGAGCCGCGCGCCAAGTTCGGCGGCAAGCCCAAGGTCGGGATGCAGATGCGCGGCGAGACGCCGGGCGGCGACGGCGGTCACCCGATGGCGTTCCGCGTGGTGAAGGTCACCGACACGGAGATCACCCTCGACGGCAACCATCCGCTCGCCGGCGAGGAGATCGAGTTCCGTTGCAGCGTCCTCGAGGTGCGTCCCGCCACGCCCGACGAGGTGGCCCACGGCCACGCCCACGGGCCGGGCGGGCATCACCACTGAGGCGGGAAAGCGCCTCTCGCTACGCCGCCTTGGCGAGGAGTTCCCTGCAGGACGTACGGCATGATCCCGCCGTGCCTGTAGTAGTCGACCTCGATGGCGGTGTCGATGCGCGACTTGACCTTGACTTCCTGCCGCGCGCCGTTCGCGCGCCTGATCACGAGCGCGAGCTCCTGCTGCGGCCGGATGTCGTCGAGGCCGAGCACGTCGATTTCCTCGTCGCCCTTGAGGCCGAGCGACTCGGCCGAGTCGGTGCCGATGAACTGCAGGGGCAGCACGCCCATGCCGACGAGGTTGGAGCGGTGGATGCGCTCGAAGCTGCGGGCGACGACCGCCTTGACGCCCAGGAGCTGCGTGCCCTTCGCGGCCCAGTCGCGCGAGCTGCCGGTGCCGTATTCCTCGCCGCCGAACACCACCGTCGGCGTGCCGTCCGCGATGTACTTCATCGCGGCGTCGTAGATCGGCAACTGCTCGCCCTTGTAGAGGGTCAGGCCGCCTTCGACGCGTGATCCGTCGGCGCGCACCGGGACCATCAGGTTCTTGATGCGCACGTTCGCGAACGTGCCGCGCATCATGACTTCGTGGTTGCCGCGCCGCGCGCCGTAGGAGTTGAAGTCGCACGACCGGCACGTCGTGCTCGAGGAGATACACGCCGGCCGGCGAGGTCGGCTTGATCGAGCCGGCGGGGCTGATGTGGTCGGTCGTCACCGAGTCGCCGAAGATGCCGAGGATGCGCGCGCCGCTGATGCCCGCCGGCTTGCCGGGCTGCATGCCGAACCCGGCGAAGAACGGCGGCTCGGCGATGTAGGTCGAGCGCGGCCAGTCGTAGACCTGGCCCGACGCCGATGGCGACCTTCTGCCACATCGGATTGGTGTCGGCGAGGTTGGCGTAGAGGCGACGGAACGTCGGCGCGTCCATCGCGAGCTTCATCAGCGCGAGGACCTCGTCGTGGGTCGGCCAGATGTGGCCGATGAACACCGGCTGGCCGTCCGCGCTCGTGCCGAGCGGCTCGGTGCGGAAGTCCTTGAGCACGCGTGCCGGCGATCGCGTACGCGACGACGAGCGGCGGCGAGGCGAGGAAGTTCGCGCGGATGTTCGGGTGGATGCGCGCCTCGAAGTTGCGGTTGCCCGAGAGCACCGCGGCGGCGACGAGGTCGTTCTTGACGACCGCCTCCTCGATCGGCTCGGCGAGCGGGCCGGCGTTGCCGATGCAGGTGGTGCAGCCGTAGGCGGCGACCGCGAAGCCGAGACGCTCGAGGTAGGGGAGCAGGCCGGCCTTGGTGAGGTACTCGGTCACCACGCGCGAGCCGGGCGCGAGCGAGGTCTTGATGTGCGGCTTGACCTTCAGCCCGAGCTCGACCGCTTTCTTGGCGAGCAGCCCGGCGGCGAGCAGCACGCCCGGGTTCGAGGTGTTCGTGCACGAGGTGATCGCCGCGATCAGCACGTCGCCCGACCCGATGTCGATGCCGTTCGAGGTCTTGAAGCGGCGGTTCAGGTCCTCGGGGCGCTTGGCGAAGCCGTTCTCGGCCACCGGCTTCGAGAAGAGCGCGGTGACGGTGCTCTTCACGCGGTCGAGGTCGATGCGGTCCTGCGGCCGCTTCGGCCCGGCGAGCGACGGCATGACCTTCGCGAGGTCGAGCTCGAGCACCTGGCTGTAGTCGATGTCGCCCGCCTGCGGGATGCCGAACAGGCCCTGCGCCTTGAAGTAGGCCGCGAACGCGTCGATCTCCTCGGCGGTGCGCCCCGTGCCGCGGAAGTACTCGAGGGTCTTCTCGTCCACCGGGAAGAAGCCCATCGTCGCGCCGTACTCGGGCGCCATGTTCGCGATCGTCGCGCGGTCGGGCAGGGCGAGGCTCGCGGTGCCCGCGCCGAAGAACTCGACGAACTTCCCGACCACCTTCGCCTTGCGCAGCATCTCGGTGACGGTCAGCACCAGGTCGGTCGCGGTGCACGCCGGGTGCAGCCGTCCTTTCAGGTGCACGCCGACCACGTCGGGGGTGAGGAAGTAGACCGGCTGGCCGAGCATGCCGGCCTCGGCCTCGATGCCGCCGACGCCCCAGCCGACCACGCCGATGCCGTTGATCATGGTCGTGTGCGAGTCGGTGCCGACGAGCGTGTCCGGGTAGTAGACGCCTTCGGCCGACTTGTGGACGCCGCGCGCGAGGTACTCGAGGTTGACCTGGTGCACGATGCCGATGCCGGGCGGCACGACCTTGAACGTGTCGAAGGCCTGCATGCCCCACTTCATGAACTGGTAGCGCTCCTGGTTGCGCTGGAACTCGAGGGCCATGTTCCGGTCGAGCGCGCTCTTCGTGCCGTAGTGGTCGATCTGGACCGAGTGGTCGACGACGAGGTCCACCGGCACGAGCGGCTCGATCACCTTGGGGTTCTTGCCCATCCGGTGCGCCACGCCGCGCATCGCCGCGAGGTCGGCGAGCAGGGGCACGCCGGTGAAGTCCTGCAGCACGATGCGCGCGAGCACGAACGGGATCTCGTCGACGCGCGGCGCGTTCGGCCGCCACGCCGCGAGCTGGCGGACGTGCTCCTCGGTGACCTTCTTGCCGTCGCAGTTGCGCAGGACCGATTCGAGCACGATGCGGATCGAGACGGGCAGGCGCGAGATGCGGCCGAGGCGCGCCTTCTCGAGCGCGGCGAGCGAGTACAGCTTGCCGGTCTTGCCGCCGGCGAGCTTGAAGTCCTGGAGCGCGTTGAACGAGTTGTGCGGCATCTTCCTTCCTTGCGGTCTTGGGTGCGTAGCGGTTGCGACGGCCGCGCTATTCGCGCAGCTTTGCGGCCTGCTTGTAGTCGGCGAACTTCATCCGGGCGTAGGCGCCGCTGGCGACGAACTCGCCGAGCAGCATGAACTCTTCGGTGGTGCGGATCTCGCCGTCCACGCGCGTGAGCGGCTTTCCGTCCAGGGCGTAGAACATGATCACCGGCGTGAACTTCACGCCCTGGGCGAGCGCGAAGTCCTTCTCGGTCGTCGCTTTGCCGCCGAAATCGGTGATCGCGACCGCGCCCTTGGTGTCGACGGCGAGGACGGCGAAGCGCTGTCGGTACCACGCCTGGACCTCCGGCCGCGAGAGGATGTTCTTCTTCATGCGCTCGCAGTAGATGCAGTCGTCGCGCACGTACATGACGAACGCGGCCTGCTTGCCCGCCCGCTGCGCGTCGCCGAGCTCGGCCTGCAGGTCGCCGAGCGTCGGCGTGAAGAAGTGCTGCATCGGATCGCGCGCCGCGCTCTGGGCGACGGCCAGAGCCGGAAAGAGGAGCGCGGCGAGTAGGACGAGTCGCCTGGTTGGGCGCATCAGGATCGGATCCGAAGAGCCGCGCCGCGCGTCACAGGGACGGGCGGCGCCGAGCGGCGCGTATTTTACGCGCCGCTGCGGGACTGCGTCGGGGCGAGGCGAGCGACGGCGAGACGCCGCCGCGTCAGACGGACAGCGGGAGCCGCCGGCAGTGGTAGGACGCGCCGCCGTGCTTCAGCGACATCGCCGGCGCGTTCTGTCCGGGCGGGCTGAGCGGCTTGACCAGGAGCGCCTGGCCTTCCGGCGGCTGGACCTGGATCCAGCCGTCCGCGGTCGTGGCGACGTTCGACAGGCCGTACACCTGGCGCGCGAAGCCGTCGACGTCCACGGTCGTCGGGACGATCTTGCCGTCGGCGTAAGCGCCGCCGAACCAGACGATCGGCGGGGTCGTGGTCGGGGCGGCGCCGGGCACGCGGCACTCCCAGGTGCCGACGAGCAGCGCGGTGTCCTGCGCGAGGCCGGCGGCGGGCAGCGCGGCAGCCGCGGCGATGGCGAGCGTGGCGAGGCGTTTCATGGGGCCCCCTCGGATGTTCGAGTTATGACGAAGGCATGGTAGCGCATCTCGCCGCGGCCGGGGTCAGAAGAAGGCCCGCTCCGCCCCTGCGTTCGGGCCCCGCCTGTGACCTTTGCCTTCCGCCGCAGCGGGGTCGGCGGGGCGGCGCGACCCCGCGGGGCGCTAGCCGGGCAGCAGATGCTTCACGCCGTCGCGCTCCTCGAGGAGCTCCTTCAGCGTGTGGTCCATCTTCTGGCGGCTGAACTCGTCGATCTCGAGGCCCTTCACGAGGGTGTACTTGCCGCCGGCGCAGGTGACGGGCATGCCGTACATGATGTCCGCGGGAACGCCGTAGTCGCCGTTCGACGCGATGCCCATCGTGACCCACTTGCCGGCGGTGCCGAGCACCCAGTCGCGCACGTGGTCGATCGCCGCGTTCGCCGCGGACGCGGCCGAGGACAGCCCGCGCGCCTCGATGATCGCCGCGCCCCGCTTGCCCACCGTCGGGATGAAGGTGTCGCGGTACCAGCCCTGGTCGGGCACGACCTGCGGCGCCGGCTGCCCGGCGATGGTCGCGAAGCGATAGTCGGGATACATCGTGGGCGAGTGATTGCCCCACACGATCATCTTCTCGATCGCGTCGACCGGCTTTCCGGCCTTGGCGGCGAGCTGGGAAAGGGCGCGGTTGTGGTCGAGGCGCAGCATCGCGGTGAAGTTCTCGCGCGGCAGGCTCGGCGCGCTCTTCATCGCGATGTGGGCGTTGGTGTTGGCGGGGTTGCCGACCACGAGCACCTTGACGTCGCGGCTCGCCGCGGCGTCGAGCGCCTTGCCCTGCGCGGTGAAGATCTGCGCGTTGGCCGAGAGCAGATCCTTGCGCTCCATCCCCGGCCCGCGCGGACGCGCGCCGACGAGCAGCGCGACGCCCGGCGTCCTTGAAGGCGGTGTTGGGGTCCGCATGCGCGCTCATCCCCGCGAGCAGCGGGAACGCGCAGTCGTCGAGCTCCATCATCACGCCCTTGAGCGCCTTCTGCGCCTTCTCGTCGGGGATCTCGAGGAGCTGCAGGATGACGGGCTGGTCGGCGCCGAGCATCTGGCCGCTGGCGATCCGGAAGAGCAGGCTGTAGCCGATCTGGCCGGCGGCGCCGGTCACGGCCACGCGAATGGGGGCTTTCGCCATCGTGGAACTCCGCGCAGGACTGGGAAGGGGGATCGCGGCCGCGATGCTGCGGCGCAACGAGCGCGTCGAGTTTAGGCGGCGTGTGCGGCAGTGTCAACGCGCCAGGCCACGCGATTTCAGCACGGCGCAGCGCTGCTGCGATTCCGCCGTTCCGCCCCGCGCGCTGCGTCGCGGGCCGTTTGTGCGGGCCACAAACGGAGGGGTCGGCTGCTATACTCGGCAGGCTTTGAGGATGGCTTGGCGTTCGGGGCGACGACCGATAGGAACGTGCTAGATGCCTGATGCTGCTCTGAAAAAGAAACGACCGCTCTGGTACAACCTGAACCTCCTGAACCTCCCGCTGCCGGGGGTGATTTCCATCTTGCACCGCATCAGCGGCGCGCTGCTGTTCCTCTTTTCGGCCTGGCTGCTCTACCTGCTCGATGAGAGCCTCGCGTCTCCCGATCGGTACGCCGCGATCAAGGCGAGCCTCTCGCACCCGCTCGCGAAGCTGGTGCTGCTCGGCCTGCTTTGGGCGTTCCTGCACCACCTGTGCGCGGGCGTCCGTTACCTCTTTCTGGACATCGACAAGGGCGTCGATCTGCCCACTGCGCGCATGACCAGCGGCGCCGTGCTCGCGGTGAGCCTGGTGCTCACCGCGGTGCTGGGAGGGTCGCTGCTATGGTGAACCGCGTCGTCGTCGGCGCGCACTACGGCCTGCGCGGCTGGCTGGTGCAGCGCGTGTCCGCCGTGGTGATGGCGCTCTACACGCTGCTGTTCCTGGTCGCCCTGGCGGCGGCACGCCCGGCCGATCACGCCGCCTGGAAGGCGTTCTTCGGCCACGGCTGGATGCGGTTCGCGACGCTGCTCTTCTTCGCGAGCGTCTTCCTGCACGCGTGGGTGGGGATGCGCGACATCCTGATGGACTACATCAAGCCCGCCGGGCTGCGCCTCGCGCTCGAGGTGCTCGTCATCCTCGCGCTCGTCGGCTGCGCCGGCTGGGCGGTCCAGATCCTCTGGAGGACCTGAAGCGTGGCGCTCGCGGTGAGGCAGTTCGATGCGGTCGTCGTCGGCGCGGGCGGCGCAGGGTTGCGCGCCGCGCTGCAACTCGCCGAGGCGGGCCTGAAGGTCGCGGTGCTGAGCAAGGTGTTCCCGACCCGCTCGCACACGGTCGCCGCGCAGGGCGGCATCGGCGCCGCGCTCGGCAACATGGGCCCCGACTCCTGGCAGTGGCACATGTACGACACGATCAAGGGCTCGGACTGGCTCGGCGACCAGGACGCGATCGAGTTCCTGTGCCGCGAGGCGCCGAAGGTCGTGATCGAGCTCGAGCACTTCGGCCTGCCGTTCGATCGCAACGACGACGGCACCATCTACCAGCGCCCGTTCGGCGGGCACATGCAGAACATGGGCGCCGGCCCGGCGGTGCAGCGGTCCTGCTGCGCGGCCGACCGCACCGGCCACGCCATGCTGCACACGCTCTACCAGCGCAACGTGCGGGCGAACACGCAGTTCTTCGTCGAGTGGATGGCGCTCGACCTGATCCGCGACGCGTCCGGGCAGGTGCTCGGCGTCACCGCGCTCGAGATGGAGTCGGGCGAGGTCTCGATCCTGCAGGCGCGCGCGACGCTGCTCGCGACCGGCGGGGCGGGACGGATCTTCGCGGCGAGCACGAACGCGTTCATCAACACCGGCGACGGCCTCGGCATGGCGGCGCGCGCCGGCATTCCGCTCGAGGACATGGAGTTCTACCAGTTCCACCCGACCGGGGTCTACGGTGCGGGAGTGCTCATCACCGAGGGCGTGCGCGGGGAGGGCGGCTACCTGCTCAACAAGGGCGGCGAGCGCTTCATGGAGCGGTACGCGCCGACCGCGAAGGACCTCGCCAGCCGCGACGTCGTGTCGCGCGCGATGGCGACCGAGATCAAGGAGGGGCGCGGCGCGGGTCCCGACGGCGACTACCTGCTGCTCAAGCTCGACCACCTCGGTCCCGAGGTGATCGAGAAGCGCCTGCCCGGCATCCGCGAGATCGCGAAGAAGTTCGCCAACGTCGACCCGGTGCGCGACCCGATCCCGGTCGTGCCCACCGTGCACTACCAGATGGGCGGCATCCCGACCAACTACCACGGCGAAGTCGTCGTGCCGGGCCGGGCCGGCCCGAACACCGTGGTGCCGGGCTTCTACGCGGCCGGCGAGTGCGCGTGCGCGTCGGTCCACGGCGCGAACCGGCTCGGGACGAACTCGCTGACCGATCTCGTCGTGTTCGGCAAGGCCGCGGGCGACTCGATGATCCGGTTCCTGCGCGACAACCCGGGCCAGAAGACCCTGCCCGCGGACGCCGCCGACCGGACCCTGGCCCGCCTCGCGCGGCTGGACGGCCAGACAGAACGGCGAGAGCGTCTACGAGGTCGGCAACGAGCTGCGCCGGACGATGCAGGCGCACTGCGGCGTGTTCCGCTTCCCGGATCTGCTCGCGGAGGGCGTCAAGAAGATCCGCGCCGTGTCGGAGCGCGTCGCCCGCACCGGCATCGCCGACAAGAGCCAGGTGTTCAATACCGCCCGCGTCGAGGCGCTCGAGCTCGACAACCTGATCGAGGTCGCGCGCGCGACGATGGTCTCGGCCGACGCGCGCAAGGAGTCGCGCGGCGCGCACGACCGCGCCGACTGCCACGACCGGCCCGGCTTCCCCAACGGGCGCGACGACCAGAACTGGCTCAAGCACACGCTCTGGTACAAGGACGGCGACCGGCTCGAGTACAAGCCGGTGAACCTCAAGCCGCTCACGGCGGAGACGATCCCGCCCAAGGCGCGCGCGTATTGACCCCGACGACCCAGGCCATGCACATCAGGATCCTCCGTTACGACCCCGACCAGGACGCGAAGCCCTACTTCAAGGACTACGACGTCGCGCTCGATTCCGCCGACCGGATGCTGCTCGACGCGCTGGTCAAGGTGAAGGCGATGGACGACAGCTTCGCCTTCCGGCGCTCCTGCCGCGAGGGCGTGTGCGGGTCGGACGCGATGAACATCAACGGCAAGAACGGGCTCGCCTGCATCACCAAGCTCGCCGACCTGAAGGGCCCGGTCGAGCTGCGGCCGCTGCCCGGGCTGCCGGTCATCCGCGACCTGATCGTGGACATGACCCAGTTCTTCAAGCAGTACCACTCGATCCGGCCGTACCTCGTGAACGACGAGCCGGCGCCGGAGAAGGAGCGGCTGCAGTCGCCCGAGGACCGCGAGGCGCTCGACGGCCTGTACGAGTGCATCCTGTGCGCGTGCTGCTCGACCGCCTGCCCCTCGTTCTGGTGGAACCCGGACAAGTTCGTCGGCCCGGCCGGCCTGCTGCAGGCCTACCGCTTCATCGCCGACAGCCGCGACCAGGCGACCAACGAGCGGCTCGACAACCTCGAGGACCCGTACCGCCTGTTCCGCTGCCACTCGATCATGAACTGCGTGGACGTCTGCCCGAAGGGGTTGAATCCCACCCGCGCCATCGGCAAGATCAAGGAGCTGATGGTGAAGCGCACCGTCTAGCGTCCGCGGGGCCGCACCCGATGGCGATCGCCGCGGCGGATCTGCGGCGGCTGCGCTGGCGCTGCCGGCGCGGGCTGCTCGAGAACGACCTGATGCTCGCGCGGTTCCTCGAGCGGCACGCCGCCGGCCTCGACGAGGCGCGGCTCGCCGCGCTGAACGTGCTGCTGGAATACGGCGACAACGAACTGTGGGACCTGCTGAGCGGGCGCGCCGAGTGCAGCGATGCGCGCCTCGCGCCGGTGGTGGCGATGATCAGGAACGCGTGAGTGAAACCGCGCGCGGCGGGAGGCCCGCCGCGCGAGCGCAGGACGACTAGGAGAGACCCATGCGGCAGAGCGGCAAGGCGATACTGAACTACGGGGACGGCAAGATCGTCGAGTTTCCGGTGCTCGGCGGCACGATCGGGCCGGACGTGGTCGACATCCGCACGCTGTACGGCAAGACCGGGCTGTTCACCTACGACCCCGGCTTCCTGTCGACGGCGAGCACGCAGTCGAGCATCACCTACATCGACGGCGACCAGGGCATCCTGCTCTACCGCGGCTATCCCATCGAGCAGCTGGCGGTGAGCTGCGACTTCCTCGAGGTCGCGTACCTCATCGTGTTCGGCGAGCTGCCGAACCGGCCGCAGAAGGACAAGTTCGTGCACACGGTCACCTACCACACCATGGTGCACGACCAGATCGCGCGCTTCTTCAACGGCTTCCGGCGCGACGCGCACCCGATGGCGGCGCTGGTGGGCGTGGTCGGCGCGCTGTCGGCCTTCTATCACGACTCGCTCGACATCAACGACCCGCACCAGCGCGAGGTCGCGGCCTATCGCCTGATCGCGAAGATGCCGACGCTGGTCGCGATGGCGTACAAGTACTCGGTCGGACAGCCCTTCATGTATCCGAAGAACGAGCTGTCCTACTCGGCGAACTTCATGCGCATGATGTTCGGCGTGCCCGCCGAGGAGTACAAGGTCAACCCGGTCCTGGTGCGCGCGCTCGACCGCATCCTGATCCTGCACGCCGACCACGAGCAGAACGCCTCGACCTCGACGGTGCGGCTCGCGGGCTCGTCGGGCGCCAACCCGTTCGCGTGCATCTCCTCGGGGATCGCCTGCCTGTGGGGGCCGGCGCACGGCGGTGCGAACGAGGCCGCGCTCACCATGCTCGAGGACCTGCAGCGCAATGGCGGCGTGGCGCGGATCGGCGAGTTCATCGCCAAGGTGAAGGACAAGAACTCCGGTGCGAAGCTCATGGGCTTCGGCCACCGCGTGTACAAGAACTACGATCCGCGCGCCAAGCTGATGCGCGAGACGACCTACGAGGTCCTGGCGGAGCTCGGCCTGCACGACGACCCGCTCTTCAAGCTGGCGATGGCGCTCGAGAAGATCGCGCTCGAGGACGAGTACTTCGTGAGCCGCAAGCTCTATCCGAACGTCGACTTCTACTCGGGCATCGTGCAGCGCGCGCTCGGCATCCCGACCTCGATGTTCACCTGCATCTTCTCGCTCGCGCGCACCGTCGGCTGGATCGCGCAGTGGAACGAGATGATCTCCGACCCCGACCTGAAGATCGGCCGTCCGCGCCAGCTCTACACCGGCGCCGCGCGGCGCGACGTGGTGGCGATCGACCAGCGGTAGGAAAGCAGCGGTGAACGACCGGGAAGCGCAGCGACCATGATGAAGGATCTCCTCGCCAACTCGTACCTCTTCGGCGGCAACGCGCCGTTCGTCGAGGAGCTGTACGAGGCCTACCTCGAACAACCCGCAGTCGGTGCCGGAGGAGTGGCGCGAGTACTTCGACCGCATGCAGGTGCTGCCCGGCGCCGAAGGACGAGACGTCGCGCACGCGCCGATCGTGGAGGCGTTCGCGCAGCGCGCCAAGCAGGGCACGCTCCGCCCGGCCGCCGCGCCCGCCGAGCTCGGCGTCGAGCGCAAGCAGGTCTACGTGCAGATGCTCATCAGCGCCTACCGGTTTCTCGGCAACCGGTGGGCGGAGCTCGATCCGCTCAAGCGCCAGCCGCGGCCGCCGATCGCGGAGCTGGAGCCCACCTACTACGACCTGAGCGAGGCGGACCTCGAAACCGTCTTCAACACCGGCACGCTCGTCGGCCCCGAGCGCGCCACCCTGCGCGAGATCCTGCAGCACCTGCGCGAGACCTATTGCGGCACGATCGGCGCGGAGTACATGTACATCTCCGACCCGGCGCAGAAGCGCTGGATCCAGCAGCGCCTCGAGTCGGTGCGCGGCCGGCCGCAGCTCTCGCCCGAGACGCGCCGGCGGCTGCTCGAGCGCGTGACCGCCGCGGAGACGCTCGAGAAATACCTGCACACCCGCTACGTCGGGCAGAAGCGGTTCTCGCTCGAGGGCGGCGAGACGATCATCGCGATGATGGACGAGCTCGTGCAGCGCGCGGGCGCCCACGGCGTCGAGGAGCTGGTGATCGGCATGGCGCACCGCGGGCGCCTCAACGTTCTCGTCAACACGCTCGGCAAGTCGCCGAAGGACCTGTTCGCGGAGTTCGAGGGCAAGGCCGAGTCCACGAGCACCTCGCTCGGCGACGTGAAGTACCACCTCGGCTTCTCGTCCGACGTGTCGACGCCCGGCGGGCCGGTGCACCTCACGCTCGCCTTCAACCCGTCGCACCTCGAGATCGTGAACCCGGTGGTCGAGGGCTCGGTGCGCGCGCGCCAGCACCGGCGCAAGGACCGCGGCGGCGAGAAGGTGATCTCGGTGCTGCTGCACGGCGACGCCGCGTTCGCCGGGCAGGGCGTGGTGATGGAGACGCTCAACCTGTCGCAGACGCGCGGCTACTCGACCGGCGGCACCGTCCACCTGATCGTCAACAACCAGATCGGCTTCACCACGTCCGATCCGCGCGACGCGCGCTCGAGCATCTACTGCACCGACGTCGCCAAGATGATCGAGGCGCCGATCTTCCACGTGAACGGCGACGATCCGGAAGCGGCGCTGTTCATCACCCAGCTCGCGATGGACTTCCGCAAGGAGTTCAAGAAGGACGTCGTGATCGACCTGGTGTGCTTCCGGCGCCTGGGGCACAACGAGCAGGACGAGCCGTTCGTCACCCAGCCGCTGATGTACAAGAAGATCGCCCAGCATCCGGGCACCCGCAAGCTCTACGCGGACCGGCTGGTGGCGCAGGGCGTCGTCCCGGCCGACGAGCCGGAGCGGCTGATCCGGGACTACCGCCAGGCGCTCGACGAGGGGCGCCAGACCTCCAGCCCGGTGCTGTCCAACTTCCAGCGCAAGTACGCGGTGGACTGGGGGCCGTTCCTCGGCGCGAAGTGGACCGACGCGGCCGACACGTCGGTGCCGCTCAAGGAGCTCGAGCAGCTCGGCACGCGGCTCACGACCATCCCCGAGGGCTTCAAGCTGCATCCGTCGGTCGAGCGGGTGGTGCAGGCGCGCCGCGAGATGGCGCGCGGCAAGCAGATGCTCGACTGGGGCATGGCGGAGAACATGGCCTACGCCTCGCTGCTGGTGAGCGGGTACGGGGTGCGGCTCTCCGGGCAGGATTCCGGCCGCGGCACGTTCGCGCACCGCCACGCCGTGTTCCACGACCAGAACCGCGAGAAATGGGACGCGGGCTCCTACATTCCGCTCTCCAACCTGCAGGAAGGCCAGGCCGACTTCGTCGTCATCGACTCGGTGCTCTCCGAGGAGGCGGTGCTCGGGTTCGAGTACGGCTATTCGTGCGCCGAGCCGAACGAGCTGGTGGTCTGGGAAGCGCAGTTCGGCGACTTCGCCAACGGCGCGCAGGTCGTGATCGACCAGTTCATCACCTCGGGCGAGGCGAAGTGGGGCCGCATGTGCGGCCTCGCGCTGTTCCTGCCGCACGGCTACGAAGGGCAGGGGCCGGAGCACTCCTCGGCCCGACTCGAGCGCTACCTGCAGCTCTGCGCCGAGCACAACGTGCAGGTGTGCGTGCCGACCACGCCGGCGCAGATCTTCCATCTGATCCGCCGGCAGATGGTGCGGCCGTTCCGGAAGCCGCTGATCGTGCTCACGCCGAAGTCGCTGCTGCGCAAGCGCGAGGCGGTGTCGAGCCTGAAGGACCTCGCCAAGGGCGCTTTCCAGACGGTGATCGGGGAGGTCGACGCGCTCGAGGCGAAGGACGTCACGCGCGTCGTCGCCTGCTACGGGCAAGGTCTACTACGATCTCCTCGTCGCGCGGCGCGAGCGGCGCATGGACAACGTCGCGATCATCCGCGTGGAGCAGCTGTATCCGTTCCCGCACAAGCAGTTCGCCGCCGAGATGAAGCGCTATGCGAACGCGCACGAGGTGGTGTGGTGCCAGGAGGAGCCGCAGAACCAGGGCGCCTGGTACCAGACCCAGCACTACCTGGTCGAGAACATGCGTTCGGACCAGAAGCTCTTTTTTGCCGGCCGGCCGTCCGCGGCGGCGCCTGCCGGCGGATATCTGGCGCGGCACAACCAGCGCCAGAAGGCGCTCATCGACCAGGCGCTCGGAAAGCTCAAATGACGTAGCGAATGTCTCGTGTACGGTCGTCGCGCGCAGGCGCGGCGCAGCCTCCGGCGCGTTACGCGCTCGGGTTTTTGCAGTCCACCGTCGGGAAGCTCAGCCGACCGCGGTGAAAAACCGAACGGAGTATCCAATGCTGGTCGAAGTGAAGGTGCCGCAGCTGTCGGAGTCGGTTGCCGAAGCGACGCTGCTCACGTGGCACAAGAAGGAAGGCGAGGCCGTCAAGCGCGACGAGAACCTCATCGACATCGAGACCGACAAGGTCGTGCTCGAGCTCCCCGCGCCCGCCGACGGCGTGCTGGTCAAGGTGCTGAAGGGCGACGGCAGCACGGTGGTTGCCGGCGAGCTCATCGCGACGCTCGACACCGAGGCCAAAGCGGCGGCCGGGGCCGCGGCGCCCGCCGCGCCGGCGGTCCGTCCCGCGCCCGCAGCCGTTCCACCCACGCCGGCGCCGCCGCCGGAGGCCGCGCGCCAGGACGCGCGCCTGATGCCCTCGGCCCGCAAGCTCGTCGAGGAGCACGCGGTCGATCCGACCCGCCTCACCGGCAGCGGACGCGACGGGCGCATCACGAAGGCCGACGTGCTCGAGCAGGTGGCGCGAGCGCAGCCCGGCGCGCCGGCCGCGTCGCCTGCCGCCGCGCCGGCAGCGCGGCCGGCGCTGCCGCAGGCGCCCGCCCCGGTGAGCGTCGACAAGATCCTCGCCGGGCGCCCGGAGCAGCGCGTGCCGATGAGCCGGCTGCGCGCGCGGGTGGCGGAGCGCCTGGTCCTGTCGCAGTCGACCGCCGCGATCCTGACGACCTTCAACGAAGTCAACATGCAGCCGGTCATGGAGCTGCGCAAGAAGTACCAGGAGCGCTTCGAGAAGGAGCACGGCGTGAAGCTCGGCTTCATGTCGTTCTTCGTGAAGGCGGCGGTGCACGCGCTGCGCAAGTTCCCGGTGGTGAATGCGTCGGTGGACGGGAGCGACATCGTCTACCACGGCTACTTCGACATCGGCATCGCGGTCGGCAGCCCGCGCGGCCTGGTGGTGCCGATCCTGCGCGACGCCGACCAGCGCTCGTTCGCCGAGATCGAGAAGACGATCGCCGAGTTCGGCAAGCGCGCCCAGGACGGCAAGCTCGGCATCGAGGAGCTGACCGGGGGGACGTTCTCGATCTCGAACGGCGGCGTGTTCGGCTCGATGCTGTCGACGCCGATCATCAATCCGCCGCAGAGCGCGATTCTCGGCATCCACGCGACCAAGGACCGGGCGGTGGTGGAGAACGGCCAGATCGTCGTGCGGCCGATGAACTACCTCGCCCTGTCCTACGACCACCGCATCATCGACGGCCGCGAGGCGGTGCTCGCGCTGGTCGCGATGAAGGACGCGCTCGAGGATCCTGCGCGACTGCTGTTCGACATATAAGCGAAAACCGCGGCCGCAGGGACCACGGAGAACGGCGTTCTCCGTGCCCGCTGCGGCTGAGCCTTTCGGGGTCCCAATGGCACAAGCATTCGATGTCCTAGTGATCGGCGCCGGCCCGGCCGGCTACATCTCGGCGATCCGCGCCGCGCAGCTCGGTCTCGCGACGGCCTGCGTCGAGGAGTGGCGCAATCCGGCCGGCGAACCCAAGCTGGGCGGGACTTGCCTCAACGTCGGCTGCATCCCGTCGAAGGCGCTGCTCGAGTCCTCCGAGCAGTACGAGCACGCGCTGCACCGGCCTCGGCGACCACGGCGTCACCGTCACCGGCGCGAAGATGGACGTGGCGAAGATGCTCGCGCGCAAGGACGCGATCGTCACGAAGATGACGAAGGGCATCGAGACGCTGTTCCGCAAGAACAAGATCGCCTGGCTGAAGGGCCACGGCAGGTTCGTCGGGCGCGCCGGCGCCGGGTGGCAGATCGAAGTCGGCGGCGGCGGCGCGACCGAGGTCGTCGAGGCGCGCGCGGTGGTGATCGCCACGGGCTCGAAGGCGCGGCATCTGCCGGGCGTGCCGGTCGACAACGAGATCGTCTGCGACAACGTCGGTGCGCTCGCGTTCGCCGCGGTGCCGCAGCGGCTCGGCGTGATCGGCGCCGGCGTGATCGGGCTCGAGCTGGGCAGCGTCTGGCGCCGGCTCGGCGCGCAGGTCACGCTGCTCGAGGCGCTGCCGAGCTTCCTCGCCGCGGCGGACGAGGGCGTCGCGAAAGAGGCGTGGAAGCTCTTCACCAAGAAGCAGGGGCTCGACATCCGCCTCGGCGTCAAGATCGGCAAGGTCGAGGCGACGAAGAAGGGCGTCAAGGTGGACTACGAGCTCGACGGGAAGGCCGAGCGAGCTGGAGTGCGACCGGCTGGTCGTGTCGGTGGGCCGCGTCCCGAACACCGACGGCCTCGGCGCCGACGCGGTCGGCCTCAAGATCGACGCGCGCGGCTTCGTCGAGGTCGACGACCACTGCCGCAGCAACCTTCCCAACGTGTATGCGATCGGCGACGTCGTGCGCGGACCGATGCTCGCGCACAAGGGCGAGGAAGAGGGCGTGATGGTGGCCGAGCTGATCGCGGGCCAGAAGGCGCCACGTCAACCTGGAGACCATTCCGTGGGTGATCTACACCTCGCCCGAGATCGCCTGGGTGGGCAAGACCGAGCAGCAGCTCAAGAGCGACGGCACGCCCTACCGCGTCGGGCAGTTTCCCGTTCAGCATCAACGGCCGCGCGCTCGGGCACGGCGACACGAGCGGCTTCGTGAAGATGCTCGCGCACGAGCAGCACCGACGAGATCCTCGGCGTGCACATCATCAACACGCACGCCTCCGAGCTCATCGCGGAGGCGGTCGTGGCGATGGAGTTCCGCGCCGCGTCCGAGGACATCGCGCGCATCGTGCACGCGCACCCGTCGCTGTCGGAGGTGATGCACGAGGCCGCGCTCGCGGTGGACAAGCGGGCGCTGAACATGTGAGCGGGCGGCGGCGAAGCGGGGAACGGCGTAAACTCCCACGCTCCGAACCTTCACCCGGCACCCTTCGTCGTTCCCTGCATGAGGGATAGCGCCTTCGAGCCCCAGGACGGGGAGCACCTGCCGCCGCTCGGCGACAGCGTGTTCGATTCCGCGGAGTACACCGAGCCGGCCAAGCGGCTCCAGCTGACGGTCGTCGAGTACTACCAGGAGACGCTGGCGCGGCGCGGCTTCGTCGCGCGACGACGCGCAGTACGCCGCCGTGCAGCGGCTGCAGCACACCTACGAGCAGTGGGTGGACTACAAGTCCCGGCGCAGCAGCGCGCTGCGCCGCATGGTCGTGCGGCCGCCGCTGCCCCGCGGGGCGTACCTCTGGGGCCCGGTGGGACGGGGCAAGAGCTTCCTGATGGACAGCTTCTACCTGACCGTGCCGCTGGTGCGGAAGCGGCGCGTGCACTTCCACCACTTCATGCGCGACATCCATCGCGAGCTGGAGCGCCTGAAGGGGCGCGAGGACCCGCTCGACGCGGTCGCCTGGCGGGTCGCGAAGCGCTACCGGCTGGTCTGCTTCGACGAGTTCCACGTCAACGACATCGCCGATGCGATGATCCTCGGGCGCCTGCTCGCAGCGGACCATGGACCGCGGCGTCGTGTACTGCATGACCTCGAACTACCCCCCGGACCGGCTCTACGCCGACGGGCTGCAGCGCGAGCGCTTCCTGCCGACGATCGCATTGCTGAAGGAGCGCCTCGACGTCGTCCCGCTGGACGGCCCGGTCGACTATCGGCGCCGCGCGCTCGAGCGGATCGAGGTCTACCATGCACCGCTCGGCCCGGAGGCGGAGCGCGCGCCTCGAGCGCGCGTTCCGCCAGGTCGCCGACGTCGAGGAGGAGTTCCACGAGCTCGACGTCGAGGGGCGGGTGGTCCCGTACCGCAAGCGCGCGGGCGGCGTCGTGTGGTTCGACTTCGACGTGCTGTGCGGCGGGCCGCGCTCGCAGCTCGACTACCTGGACCTCGCGCGCCGCTTCCACACGGTCGTGCTCTCGAACGTGCCGCGGATGACCGCGCGCCAGGCGAACGAGGCGCGGCGCTTCACGCTTTTGGTGGACGTCTTCTACGAGGCCAAGGTCAAGCTGATCGTGTCGGCGGAAGCGCCGCCCGAGGAGCTCTATGTGGAGGGGGCGCTTGCCAACGAGTTTCAGCGCACCGCCAGCCGGCTCACGGAAATGCAGACGCGGGAGTACCTGATGGAGGCCCGGCGCGGGCCGGGCGCGGGCCCAGCCGCTCTGGTGGGAGACGACGCCGTGGCGGCATCGACGTAAGCGCGGCGTCAGGCGCCCAAGTTATAAGGAGGTCTCGATATGGACAAGTTCAAGGTCTACCGGCTCCGCGAGGTCGAGAAGAAGGTCGTCGCCGCGTTCGAGCAGTCGTCGATCGACGAGCTCGACCCGGGCGAGGTGACGGTGCGCGTCGCGTACTCGTGCGTGAACTACAAGGACGCGCTCGCGGCGACCGGCGCGGGCCGGATCATCCGCCGGTTCCCGTGCGTGGGCGGCATCGACCTGTCGGGAACCGTGGTCGAGTCGAGCGACCCGCGCTTCAGGAAGGGCGACGCGGTCATCGCCACGAGCTACGACATCGGCGTCGCCCACGACGGCGGCTACGGCGAGTACGCGCGCGTCAAGGCCGACTGGGTCGTGCCGATGCCCAAGGGCATGAGCTTCTTCGATGCCATGGCGCTTGGCACCGCGGGGTTCACGGCGGGCCTCGCCGTCGCACGCATGGAGCACGAGGGCTTGCGGCCGGGGAACGGGCCGGTCGCGGTGACCGGCGCCACCGGCGGCGTGGGCTCGATCGCGATCGACATCCTCGCCGGCCTCGGGCACCAGGTCGTCGCGATCACCGGCAAGGCGCAGGAGGTCGATTACCTGAAAGGCATCGGCGCGAAAGACGTGACGCTGCGCTCGAGCCTCGACCTCGCGAAGATCAAGCCGCTCGACAAGACGCTGTGGGCGGGGGCGGTCGACAACCTCGGCGGCGAGATCCTCGCGTGGCTCGCCAGCACGATGCAGATCGGCGCGCCGCTCGCGTCGGTGGGCCTGGCGGCGAGCATGAGCCTGAACACCACGGTCGCGCCTTTCATCCTGCGGGGCGTGAGCCTGCTCGGCGTCGATTCGGTCAACTGCCCGATGGCGCAGCGCCGCGAGGTGTGGCAGCGGCTCGCGACCGACATGCGGCCGCGGCACCTGGCGCAGTTCACGCGCACCATCCCGTTCGACGACCTGCCCAAAGCGTTCGACGACTTCATCAACGCGAAGGTGCGGGGCAGGGTGGTCGTCGACATGGCGGCATAGACCGCCGGATCCGAACACACCAAGCCCAGGAGCAAGAGACCCTTAAGGAGGCGTCATGTCCGGCGAGAAGTACCACGCATTCCACGCGCGTTCCCTCGCGGAGCGCGACGCGTTCTGGAGCGAGCAGGCGAAGCTCGTCGACTGGCACAAGCCGTTCGCCAAAGTGCTGGACTTCGCGCGCCCGCCGTTCGCGAAGTGGTTCGTCGGCGGCGAGACCAACCTGTGCCACAACGCCATCGACCGGCACCTCGCTGCGCGCGGCGACCAGCCGGCGCTCGTCTGGATCTCGACCGAGGTCGACAAGACCGTGGTCTACACCTACCGGGAGCTCCACGCGGAGGTCAACCGCGCCGCGGCGATGATGCAGTCGCTCGGCGTGAAGCGCGGCGACCGGGTGCTGATCTACATGCCGATGATCGCGGAGGCCGCGTTCGCGATGCTCGCGTGCGCGCGCATCGGCGCGATCCACTCGGTCGTGTTCGGCGGCTTCGCCGCGCACAGCCTCGCCTCGCGCATCGACGACGCGCGCCCGCGGCTCATCGTCTCCTCGGACGGCGGCATGCGGGCCGGCAAGGCGGTGCACTACAAGCCGCTGCTCGACGAGGCGATCGCGCTGGCCGAGTCCAAGCCCGAGAAGGTGCTGCTCGTCCGTCGCGGCGTCGATCCGTCCGCGCAGGTCGTCGCAGGGCGCGACGTCGACTGGGCGGAGCTGCGGGCCAAGCACCTCGACGCGAAAGTGCCGGTGACCTGGCTCGAGTCGAGCGAGCCGTCGTACATCCTCTACACGTCGGGCACGACCGGCAAGCCGAAGGGCGTGCAACGCGATACCGGCGGGTACACCGTCGCGCTCGCGGCATCGATGAAGCACATCTACTGCGGCAACGCCGGCGAAACGATGTTCACCACCAGCGACATCGGCTGGGTGGTGGGCCACTCCTACATCATCTACGGCCCGCTGATCGCGGGCATGACGACGATCATGTACGAGGGCACGCCGATCCGCCCCGATGCCGGGATCTGGTGGAAGATCGTGCAGGACTACAAGGCGACGGTGATGTTCTCGGCGCCGACCGCGATCCGCGTGCTGAAGAAGCAGGACCCGGCATTCCTCACCAAGTACGACCTGTCCAGCCTGCGCTATCTGTTCCTCGCCGGCGAGCCGCTCGACGAGCCGACCCACGTCTGGATCTCGCGAGGCGCTCAAGAAGCCGGTGATCGATCACTACTGGCAGACCGAGACCGGCTGGCCGATCCTCACCGCGGCGCCCGGGGTGGAGGTGACCCCGAACAAGTTCGGCAGCCCGTCGTTCGCGGCGTACGGCTACGACCTGCAGCTCCTGCGCGAGACGGACGCCTCCGAGTGCGGTCCCGGCGAGAAGGGCGTGGTGGCGATCGTGCCGCCGCTCCCGCCGGGGGTGATGACGACGGTGTGGGGCGACGACGAGCGGTTCGTCAACACCTACTTCACGACGTTCAAGACCAAGCAGGTGTACTCGACGTTCGACTGGGGCATCCGCGACAAGGACGGCTACTACTTCATCCTCGGGCGGACCGACGACGTGATCAACGTGGCCGGCCACCGCCTCGGCACCCGCGAGATCGAGGAGGCCGTGTCCGCGCACCCGAACGTCGCCGAGGTGGCGGTGGTCGGCGTCGCCGACCCGCTGAAGGGCCAGATGCCGCTCTGCTTCGCGGTCGTCAAGGACGCCGGCAAGGTGGCGACGCCCGAGCAGCGCGCGGCGCAGGAGAAGGAGGTCATGCAGACCGTCGACCGCCTGCTCGGCGCGATCGCGCGTCCGTCGCGCGTCCACTTCGTGTCCGCCCTGCCGAAGACGCGCTCCGGCAAGCTGCTGCGCCGCTCGATCCAGGCGCTCGCCGAGGGGCGGGATCCCGGCGACCTGACCACCATCGAGGACCCGACCGCGCTCGAGCAGATCCGCGCCGCGATCGGGGGCAAGTGATGCGCACCCGGCCCGCCCTGACCCTCGCCGACGTGAAGAAGATCGCCGCCGCCGCCGAGGCGGAGGCGATCCGGCACAACTGGATCGTCGCCATCGCCATCGTGGACGACGGCGGCCACCTGCTCGGCTTCGAGCGGATGGACGGCGCGACGCCCGCCAACGCGCAGATCGCCGTCGAGAAGGCGCGCACCGCTGCGGTGTCCCGCCGGCCGAGCGGGGCCTGGGAACAGCGCGTGAAGGACGGGCGCCTCGCCATGCTGAAGATGCCGGTGCTGCCGGTGCAGGGCGGCGTGCCGATCAAGGTCGACGGGGAATGCGTCGGCGCGGTGGGCGTCTCCGGCGTGCAGTCGCATGAGGACGAGCAGATCGCACAGGCCGGCATCGATGCGGTCCTGAAGGAGTGAGGCATGAACAGTTCCGGTCTCGCATGCCTCGCGCTGGCGCTCGCGCTTGCGGCCGGCTGCACGAGCGATCCCCGCTACAAGCAGGGGCTCGAGTGGGTGCAGTGGAACGAAGAGCAGAAGAAAAAGCCTGGAGGCAGCGGGGTTTCCCCAGTACACGGGCGGAAGCGAGCGCTGATGTCCAGGACACGCGCGGAGCGCACCCGGCGGATCGAGCGCTGATGTCCAGGACGTGCGGCGGCGTGCATCCGGCAACGGGCTGATCGCGTAAGGAATAGCGGGCGCGGCGCGCCTGTTCACCTTTTGCCGTGCCACACTTCGCGTCAGACAGGAGCCCAGAAATGAAACACCGCGCGTCTTCTCGTTCGACCCTCAAGACTCTCATGGCGATCGTCGCCTTCGGCATCCTCGGCGGCTGCGCGTCGGACCCGCGCTACAGCCAGGGTCTCGAGTGGGTGCAATGGCAGGAAGCCGAGCGGCAGCGCCTCCAGGCCGCTGGCTTCCCGCAGTACAACCACGACTGACGCGCCCGGCGCCGGTGCGCCCGGAGAACCAAACCGATGAACGCCCGCGGACGATTCGTGATCCTGGCCCTGGTCGCCGTCGGCCTCGCCGGCTGCGCCGCCGATCCACGCTACAAGCAGGGCCTTGAATGGGTGCAATGGAACGAGATGGAGAAGGCGCGCCTCGATGCCGCGGGGTTCCCGCAGTACAATTTTTACTGAGGCCGAGAAGCAGCGGCTGAACGACGCCGGCTTTCCGCAGTACTCCGGTCCCGCTTGAAGCGCCGCACGCCCCGCCCGGCAAGTCGGGCGGGCGGTGGGCGATCTCCGCCCGTTGCGGTGAGCCGCAGCATTGGGCTATCCGGCTCGTTCGCGTAAAATCCGCGCCTCGATTCATGCGGGACGCGAGACAATGGCGCGGAAGAAGCAGGCGAAGTCGAACGGCCGGGGCGGGAAGCTCAACGGCCACTCCATCCGGAAGGCAAACGGCAGCGACGCGCCGTACGTCGTCCGGCGATCGAAGATCCACGGGCGCGGCGTCTTCGCCGCGCGCACCATCCCGAAGGGCACGCGCATCGTCGAGTATCGCGGCCGGCGCATCTCGTACGAGCTCGCCACGGAGCTGTATCCCGACGAGGGCGGCGGGCCGACGCACACCTTCCTGTTCGAGCTCGACCACGACATGGTGATCGACGCCGGGCAGCGCGGCAACGCGGCGCGGTGGATCAACCATTCCTGCAAGCCGAACTGCGAGGCGGTCGACGAGGACGGACGGATCTACATCGAGGCGATCCGCACGATCCGGCCGGGCGAGGAGCTCGGCTACGACTACAACATCACGCTCGAAGACCCCCATACGCCGCAGGAGAAGCGGCGCTGGCCGTGCCTGTGCGGCGCGCGGTCCTGCCGCGGCACGCTGCTCGGCCGCAAGCGCTGAGCCGGCCGCGATGGGCTACCCGTTCGCGCTGCGCAAGGTCTTCGTCGCGGTGGACGAGATCCTCCTCGAGCAGGGGCGCGCGTCGGGCCCGCCGGTCCGCAGGGTTGCCGCGGCAGCGGTGATCGGCAACCCGTTCGCCGGCGCCTACGGCGAGGACCTCGCGGAGATGATGGGATGGGGCACCGCGCTCGCCGAGCTGATCGGCGGCCGCGCGCTGGCGGCGCTCGGCGGCGAGCGACCGCAGAGCTTCGGCAAGGGCTGCATCGTCGGCGTGGACGGCGCGCCCGAGCACGGCATCGCGCTCATCACCAATGCGTTCGGCGACGCGTTTCGCGGGCTGGTCGGCGGCAAGGCGTGGGTGCCCTCGAACGTGAAGCGCGGCCCCCTCGGCGCGACGATCGACATCCCGATCGCGCACAAGGACGCACTGTACGTGCGGGATAACTACGACACCATGGAAGTGACCGTCCCCGATGCGCCGTTCCCGGGCGAGATTGCCGTGATCTGCGTCATGGCGACGCGCGGGCGGATGAACGCACGCTTGGGCGGACTGACTGCAGCTGACGCCAAGGGCGTCGACGGCCTGCGCTAGCGACGCTGCGAAGATGATCTACACGCCCCCGACCGAGCGCCCGATCCCCGGACCCGAGTACCTCGCGACGACCCGCTTCCTCGACCACGATGTCGCGGCGCTGCGCGCATTCGCGCGCGACACCATCGCCGGCGAGACCGACGCGGTCGGCAAGGCGGTGAAGCTCTTCTACGCGGTGCGTGACGGCTGGCGCTACGACCCGTTCTCGATGACGCTCGACCCCGACGACTACGTGGCGAGTCGCGTATTCGCGATGCGCGCCGCCTACTGCATCCCGAAGGCGATCCTGCTCGCGGCGTGCGCCCGTGCGGTCGGGATCCCGGCGGCCATCGGGCTGTCCGACGTGGTCAACCACCTCACCACCGACAAGCTGAAAACCTGGATGGGCAGCACGTATTTCATGCATCACGGCTACGCGGTGCTGTGTCTCGAGGACCGGTGGGTGAAGGCCGCGCCCGCGTTCAACATCGGGCTCTGCGAGCGCTTCCACGTGCGCCCTACCGAGTTCGACGGCCGTGCCGACGCGGTGTTCCAGGAATACGACGCGCGCGACCGGCGCCACATGGAGTACGTGAAGGACCACGGCTGCTGGTCCGACTTTCCGTATGAGAAGGTCGCCGCCGATTTCCGCGCCTTCTACCCGGCGCGGCTGTTCGAGGGCGAGAAGCCGGCGGAGCGCTTCGAGGACGGGCAGCGGGTCGAGTGACAACCCTCTCCCCCGAGGTTGGGGGAGAGGGCAGGGTAGGGGGGCAGCGCGCCGATCGGGTGCTGCGCGAGGCGCGCGGTCGATTGACGCTCAGCCCGCCGGCTCGAGCCGGATCAGCTTGCCGTCCGTGTCGTCGGTCAGGAGATAGATCAGGCCGTCGGGGCCGGCGCGGACGTCGCGGATGCGACCGAAGACGCCCTTCAGCAGCCGCTCTTCCTTGATCACCTTCTCGCCGTCGAGCTTCAGGCGCACCAGCATCTGATCGCGCAGCGCGCCGACGAAGAGATCGCCCTTCCAGCGCGGAAACCGGTCGCCGTCGTAGAACGCCATGCCCGACGGGGCGATGGACGGAACCCAGTAGTGGACCGGCTGGGCCATGCCCGCCTTCGCGGTGCCTTCGCCGATCCTCGTGCCGGTGCCGTAGTTCGCGCCGTAGGTGATGACCGGCCAGCCGTAGTTGACCCCGGCCCGGATCACGTTGACTTCGTCGCCGCCCTGCGGCCCGTGTTCGTGCGCCCACAGGGCCCCGGTGCGCGGATGCAATGCGGCCCCCTGCACGTTGCGGTTGCCGAGCGACCAGATCTCCGGCTTCGCGCCCGCGCGCTGCGCAAACGGGTTGTCGGCGGGGACGCGGCCATCGTCGTGCAGGCGCACGATCTTTGCGGCGTGGTCGTCGAGCCGCTGCGCGCGCTCCTGCTCGCCGCGGTCGCCGAGCGTGATGAAGAGGTAGCCCTCGCGGTCGAACACCAGGCGGGAGCCGAAGTGGCGCCCGCCGCCGGATTTCGGCTGCATGCGGAAGATCGTCTGCACCTCCGTCAGGCGGTCTCCGGCCAGTTTCCCGCGCGCAACCTCGGTGCCCACGCCGGAGCCGTCGCGCGCGGCGTACGACAGGTACACCCAGGCGTTCTCGCCAAACTTCGGATGCAGCACGACGTCGAGCAGGCCGCCCTGGCCGTGCTCGGCGACGTTCGCCGGCAGGCCCTCGACCGGGCGCGGATCGAGTTTCCCGTCTTTGCCGACGAGGCGGAGACGACCGGGGCGCTCGGTGATGAGCATCCGGCCATCGGGGAGGAACGCGACGCTCCACGGGATGCGCCAGGCCGGCGACGACGGTGACCGCGCGCAGCGTGTGCTCGTCGGTGCGGAGCGTCTGCGCGCCGGCCGCCAGCGAAAGGGCGAGGGCGGCGGCACCCAATGCGGCGCAGGCGAAAGGCTGCCGGAACATGTGATGTGCGCGCTACGCGCGCGGCTCTTCGTGGTAGCGGACGCCGAGCACGCGGTCGGCAGCCGCGATGGCGAGCGCCGAGACGAGGAACGCGAGATGGATGATGACCTGCCACATCATCTGCTTCTCCTCGATCTGCGCGGCGTTGATGAAGGTCTTGAGCAGGTGGATCGACGAGATGCCGATGATCGCGGTCGCGAGCTTCACCTTCAGCACCGAGGCGTTCACGTGCGACAGCCACTCCGGCTGATCGGGATGGCCCTCGATGTACATCCTGGACACGAACGTCTCGTAGCCGCCGATGATCACCATGATGAGCAGGTTCGCGATCATCACCACGTCGATCAGCCCGAGCACGCCCAGCATGATCTCGGTTTCGCTGATGTCCTTGGCGGCGACGATCTGCAGGAGATGCATCATCTCCTTCCAGAACTGCACCACGTAGATCCCCATTGCGAGGATCAGCCCGAGGTAGAGCGGCAGCTGCAGCCAGCGGGCCGCGAAGATCACGGTCGGGACGGGGCGGAGGCGCGCGGGGGCAGCGGTCGTTGGCGTCATTGGCGGTGGGTGTGGGCGGCGCGAAAGGGCGCGATTCTAGCATCGGCACTTTGCGGCGCAGGCCGAGCACGCGGGATTCCGCGTCGCGTCACGGACTTAGCGCAATGCAACACCGCCACGCGCCACGATCCGAAACGTGACACCGCATCCCGCGACTAACGGCTTGATTTCCCTTAGGTTGGTCGCTCTAGTTTCGGATACCGGGACCTGTTGCGGCGCAGCAGGTCGGTGTGCAAGAATCCCAGCGCGTCGTGGGTGACACCATGACGTTCACGAACGCGGCGCAGCAACCGGTGCGTCGCGGCAGGGAAGGCGCCGCACTACCCGTGCGGGAACGCCCGCTTGGTTGCGCCGGAGGATCTCCGGCCGCCCCCGTGAAACGACGTGGCCGGGGCGTTCTGCCCCGGTCCCGTCGGGCTTGGCCCGCGCGCGTCGCGTACCGCAGGAGCGCGCTCAGGCTCGAGCCATGGAGGGGTTGGCGCGTGTCGCCGCCTCGAGGCCAATTGCCCATTTGGGGAAGTGAAGCGATGAGCAACCAAGCGCAGGAAATCCGCAAGATCGAGCAGGAGTGGGCCCAGAACCCGCGGTGGAAGGGCGTGAAGCGCGGCTACACGGCCGCCGACGTCTACCGTCTGCGCGGCAGCCTCCACGTCGAGCACACGCTCGCCCGGCACGGCGCCGAGAAGCTCTGGAAGCTGATGCACGAGCGGCCGTTCGTGAACTCGCTCGGCGCGACGACCGGCAACCAGGCGATGCAGCAGGTCAAGGCCGGCGTCCCGGCGATCTATCTCTCCGGCTGGCAGGTCGCGGCCGACGCGAACGACAGCCTGTCGATGTATCCCGATCAGTCGCTCTACGCGGTCACGAGCGTTCCGAACGTCGTGAAGCGCATCAACAACGCCCTGCAGCGCGCCGACCAGATCCAGCACATGGAAGGCAAGGGCGACATCGACTTCTTCGCGCCGATCGTCGCCGATGCCGAGGCCGGCTTCGGCGGCGTGCTGAACGCGTTCGAGCTGATGAAGTCGATGATCGAGGCCGGGGCCGCCGGCGTGCACTTCGAGGACCAGCTCGCCTCGGTCAAGAAGTGCGGCCACATGGGCGGCAAGGTGCTCGTGCCGACGCAGGAGGCGGTGCAGAAGCTCTGCGCCGCGCGGCTCGCCGCCGACGTCCTGGGCGTGCCGACGATCCTGCTCGCGCGCACCGACGCCGAGGCGGCCGACCTGGTGACCTCCGACGTCGACGAGAACGACAAGCCGTTCCTCACCGGCGAGCGCACCGCGGAGGGCTTCTTCCGCACCCGCAAGGGCTTCGAGCAGGCGCTGTCGCGCGGCATCGCCTACGCCGAGTACGCGGACCTCGTGTGGTGCGAGACCGGCACGCCCGATCTCGACTTCGCGCGCCGCTTCGCCGAGGGCGTCCAGAAGAAGTTCCCGGGCAAGATGCTCGCGTACAACTGCTCGCCGTCGTTCAACTGGAAGCGCAACCTCGACGACGCGACGATCGCGAAGTTCCAGCGCGAGCTCGGCGCGATGGGCTACAAGTTCCAGTTCATCACGCTGGCGGGCTTCCACTCGCTCAACTACTCGATGTTCGAGCTCGCGTACGGCTACGCGCGCAACAACATGACCGCCTTCGTCGAGCTGCAGCAGAAGGAGTTCGCCGCGGCCGAGAAGGGCTTCACCGCGGTCAAGCACCAGCGCGAGGTGGGCACGAGCTACTTCGACGACGTGACCCAGGTCGTGCAGGGGGGCAAGTCCTCGACGACCGCGCTGCACGGGTCGACCGAGGACGAGCAGTTCTTCGACGAAAGCGCGGCCAAGAAGAAGGTCGCGTAACCGACCCCATCGCCGCCGCAACGCCGCACCTCCGGGTGCGGCGTTTTTCGTTGGGGCGCCCGGCGCGGCACCCCCGGGGCCGCGTGTCGCGCCGCGTCATGGGGGCCGGACCGTGCGGCGCACCGGAATGATCGCTCCTTGCGCGCGGCGCTTTACAAGCCCGTCGGACCGATGGTTCCATTCGGTGCGTAAGGCGTACGTAAGACTGGCCGGCCAGAATCCCGCGCACGCCAAAGCCGGAACCCCAAAGGCACAACGTCCCTATCCGTTCGAAGGAGGAGTCCTCGCCATGTCCGCCACCATCGAGTCGGTCCTGCAGGAAACCCGGGTGTTCCCGCCCCCTGCGGATCTCGTCAAGAACGCCAACGTCTCCGGCATGGCCGCCTACCAGGCGCTCTGCGACGAGGCGGAGCGGGACTTCGAGGGCTTCTGGGCACGCATGGCGCGCGAGCACGTGCTCTGGCAGAAGCCGTTCACGAAGGTGCTCGACGAGTCCAACGCGCCGTTCTTCAAGTGGTTCCACGACGGCGAGCTGAACGCCTCCTACAACTGCCTCGACCGGCACCTCAAGACGCAGCCCGACAAGGTCGCGATCATCTTCGAGGCCGACGACGGCAAGGTCACGCGGGTCACCTACAAGCAGCTCTACCACCGGGTCTGCCAGCTTGCCAACGCCCTCAAGGCGCACGGCATCAAGAAGGGCGACCGGGTGCTCGTCTACATGCCGATGTCGATCGAGGTCGTGGTGGCCATGCAGGCTTGCGCGCGGATCGGCGCGACGCACTCGGTGGTGTTCGGCGGGTTCTCGGCGAAGAGCCTGCAGGAGCGCATCATCGACGCCGGCGCGACGGAGGTCATCACGGCCGACGGCCAGTTCCGCGGCGGGCGCGAGATCCCGCTCAAGCCCGCGGTCGACGAGGCCTTCGCCATGGGCGGGTGCGAGAACGTGCGCAACGTGATCGTCTACAAGCGCACCGGGTCGGCGGTGCCGATGCAGGCGCCGCGCGACAAGTGGTGGCACGACGTGATCGAGGGGCAGCCCGACACCTGCGCGCCGACCTGGGTCAACGCGGAGCATCCGCTCTTCATCCTCTACACCTCCGGCTCGACCGGCAAGCCGAAGGGCGTGCAGCACTCGACCGGCGGGTACCTCCTGCAGGCGATCCTCACCATGAAGTGGACGTTCGACCACAAGTCGACCGACGTCTTCTGGTGCACGGCGGACGTGGGCTGGGTCACGGGGCACACGTACATCGCCTACGGTCCGCTCGCCTGCGGGGCGACCGAGATCATGTTCGAGGGCGTGCCGACGTATCCCGACGCCGGCCGCTTCTGGAAGATGATCCAGGACCACAAGGTGTCGGTGTTCTACACCGCACCGACGGCGATTCGTTCGCTCATCAAGGCCGGCGCGGACCTGCCGAAGAAGTACGACCTGTCCTCCCTGCGCATCCTCGGCACGGTCGGCGAGCCGATCAACCCGGAGGCGTGGATGTGGTACCACCGGACCGTCGGCGGCGAGCGCTGCCCGATCGTCGACACGTGGTGGCAGACCGAGACCGGCGGCCACATGATCACGCCGCTGCCCGGGGTCACGCCCACCAAGCCCGGCTCGTGCACGATGGCGCTGCCCGGCATCATGGCCGCGATCGTGGACGAGACCGGCCAGGACGTGGAGCGCGGCAAGGGCGGGATCCTCGTCATCAAGCGCCCGTGGCCGTCGATGATCCGCACGATCTGGGGCGATCCGGAGCGCTTCAGGAAGAGCTACTACCCCGAGGACTTCAAGGGCAAGTACTACCTCGCCGGGGACGGCGCGAACCGCGATCTCGACGGCTACTTCTGGATCATGGGCCGCATCGACGACGTGCTGAACGTCTCCGGTCACCGGCTCGGCACGATGGAGATCGAGTCGGCGCTGGTGGCCAATCCGCTGGTGGCGGAGGCGGCGGTGGTCGGCCGCCCGGACGACATGACGGGCGAGGCGGTCAGCGCCTTCGTCGTGCTCAAGCAGGCACGGCCGACCGGCGCGGACGCGCAGCGGATCGCCACCGACCTGCGCAACTGGGTGGCGAAGGAGATCGGCCCGATCGCCAAGCCCAAGGAGATCCGCTTCGGCGACAACCTGCCCAAGACGCGCTCGGGCAAGATCATGCGCCGGCTGCTGCGCTCGATCGCGAAAGGCGAGGAGATCACGCAGGACGTCTCGACGCTGGAGAACCCGGCGATCCTCGAGCAGCTCAAGCAAACGTTGTGATCCGGGCGGCCGCGGAGGTGCGTGGCGCCTCCGCGGCCGACCCGGCTGCTCCTTCGGGTGCCCGATTCACATGGCGACCGCTCCACCGCCCCAGCTCGAACGCTCGACCATCGAGTTCCTGCGCAGGTACGCGCCGTTCAACGAGATGGAGGCCGACGCGCTGCGACTCGTCGCCGGTCGCGCGAAGCTCGGCTACTACGCGAAGGGCACGCAGGTCGTGGGCCCGCAGGCGGGCGTCGCCAGGACGCTCTTCATCGTGCAGCGCGGCGTGGTGCACTCCCGGCCGGCGGACTCGACCGACGAGGACGTCACCTTCGAGTACGCCGCCGGGGAGATCTTCCCGCTGAACGCGGTGCTCGGCGAGCGGGCGAGCACCGGCCGCTACGAAGCGGCCGAGGACCTCTTCTGTTACGAGCTCGACCGCGAGACGGTCGAGGCGCTCCTCGCGCAGAGCGCCGCCTTTCAGCGTTTCTGCACCCGGCACATGGACAGCCTGCTGCAGCAGGCGCGCGCGGCCCTGCGCCACGCCTACAGCGCCGAGTCGATCTCCGACCGGCCGCTGATGCGGTCGCTCGCGAGCGCCGTCAAGCGTTCGCCGGTGACCTGTCCGGTCGACGCGCCGCTGCGCACCGCGCTGGAGACGATGCAGCGCCAGCGGATCAGCTCGGTCGTCGCAGTCGATCCGGCCGGCGCGCCGCAGGGCATCTTCACCGAGCGGGATCTCGTGCGCCACACGGTGGCGGGGGCGGTGGATCCCGACCGGCCGATCAGCCAGTACATGACGCCGAATCCGATCCACCTGCCCGTGACCGCGACGCTTTATGACGCCGCGCTCTTGATGGCGCGCCACGGCATCCGGCACGTGCTCGTCTGCGAGGAGGGAAAGCTGGTGGGCGTGGTCTCCGAGCGGAGCCTGTTCGAGCTGCAGCGCCTGTCGATGCGCGAAGTGGTGACGGCCGTGGACGTCGCGCACGATCTCGACGGCCTGAAGGCCGCGGCGGGCGAGATCCGGAGCCTCGCCCGCAGCATGCTCGCGCAGGGCGTCAGCGCCGAAGCGCTGACCGGCCTCGTGGCGACGCTGAACGACCGGTTGACCGAGCGCATCCTCGTGCTGGAGCTGGCGCGGCACGACCTGTCCGGCGTCCGGGTGTGCTGGCTCGCGCTCGGCAGCGAAGGGCGGCACGAGCAGACCTTCAGCACCGACCAGGACAATGCGATCCTCTTCGAGTCGGACGGCGCCCCCGGCGAGGCGCGTGCGCGGCTGCTGCCGTTCGCCAAAGCGGTGAATGCGGCGCTGGATGCGTGCGGATTCCCGCTCTGCAAGGGCGAGATCATGGCCAGCAACCCGAAGTGGTGTCTGTCGGCGAGCGGAGTGGCGCGCGCGCTTCGGCGACTGGATCCGCAACCCCGTTCCGGACGCGCTGCTCAACGCGAACATCTTCTTCGACTTTCGCGGGCTGTGGGGCGAGAGCCGCCTCGCGCACGAGCTGCGCCATTGGCTCGACGGCATGGCGCGCGAGGACCAGCGCTTTCTCCGCATCATGGCGGAGAACGCGCTGCAGTCGCAGCCGCCGCTCGGGTTCTTCGGCGATTTCCAGACGAGCGGCGCGGGCGAGGCGCGCGGCACGATCGACCTCAAGGCGCAGGGGACCCGGGTGTTCACGGATGCAGCGCGCATCTACGCGCTCGCCACCGGGTCGGAGGCCCAGAACACGGCGGCGCGACTGCGCCACGGCGCGCACCAGGTCAAGGGCGGGGCCGACGAAGTCGAGGCGCTCGTCGAGGCGTTCTACTTCATCCTGATGCTGCGCCTGCGCCATCAGCACCTCGAGGCCGAGGACGGCGCGGGCGGCAACCGGATCAACCCGCGCGCGCTGAACGAGCTCGACCAGCGCATTCTCAAGGAGGCTTTCCGGCAGGGCCGGAAGCTGCAGAAGCGGCTCGCGCTCGACTACCAGCTGCGGTAGCGAGGGCAGGCGAGCCGCGATGAGCTGGGTTGCGAAGCTGCTCGGACGCCGCGCCGCGCTGCCGCCGTCCGCCGCCGCGCGGCTCGAGCGCTGGCGCGCGCTGCCGGAGCCGGATCGGGCCGTGTCCCCGGCCGCCGCGCGCTTCATCGTCGTCGACGTGGAATCGACCGGCCTCAACGTGCGCACCGACCGGCTGATCGCGATCGGGGCGGTGACGATCGACGCGGCGCGCATCGATCTCGGACGGGCGTTCTACGCGATCCTGCGGCAGCAGGCGTCCTCGACCCGGGAGAACATTCTCGTTCACGGCATCGGCGGGACGCAGCAGCGCGAGGGATTGGATCCGGTCGAGGCGCTGCTCGCGTTCCTCGAGTTCGCCGGGAAGGCTCCGCTCGTCGGCTACCACGCCGCCTTCGACAACGCCATGATCGGCACGGCGATGAGGGAGGTGCTCGGTGCGGCCTTCGAGCGGCCGTGGATCGATCTCGCGTACGTCGCGCCCGACCTCTTTCCGGACGAGGCGAATCGCCGCAAGCACCTGGATGCGTGGCTCGAGCTGTTCCGCATCGACGTGTTCAGTCGCCATGACGCCGTTGCCGACGCGCTCGCCACCGCGCAACTGCTGCTCGCAGCGCTCGCGCAGGCGCAGACGCCGCCCGACCGCGTGGCGGGGATGCTCTGGGACCCCGGCGCCTCGCGTTGGCTCGGGCAGGTCCGCTGAACGGACTTGCGGCGCAGCGCGGCGTCATCGGGCCAGACGTTAGAATCGGTCGCCATGACCGTCGATCCGCTCACGCTCCGTCTCGCCGAAATCGTCGGTGCGACCCATGTTCTGACCGATCCGGGCGAGACGACGCCCTTCGCGACCGACTGGCGCAAGCGCTGGTTCGGCAGTGCGCTCGCCGTCGTGAAGCCGGCGACGACGGCGGAGGTCGCCGCCGTCGTGAAGCTCTGTGCCGAGACGCGGACCGCGATCGTCCCGCAGGGCGGCAACACCGGGTTGTGCGGCGGGGCGACGCCCGACGCGAGCGGGCGTCAGATCGTGCTGAACCTCTCGCGGCTCAACCGGATCCGCGCCGTCGACACCGTCAACAACACGCTTACGGTCGAGGCGGGATGCGTGCTCGCGACGGTGCAGCAGGCCGCGGACGAGGCCGACCGACTGTTCCCGCTGAGCCTCGCCGCGGAAGGCACCTGCGAGATCGGCGGGAATCTGTCGACCAACGCGGGCGGCGTGCAGGTGTTGCGCTACGGCAACACGCGCGATCTCACCCTCGGGCTCGAGGTGGTGCTGCCGTCGGGCGAGGTGTGGGACGGCCTGCGCGGTCTCCGGAAGGACAACACCGGCTACGATCTCAAGCAGCTCTTCATCGGCGCCGAGGGCACGCTCGGCGTGATCACCGCCGCGGTGCTGAAGCTCTTCCCCAAGCCGCGCGCCCAGACGACTGCCTTCGTGGCGCTCGGGTCCGTCCCGGACGCGCTCAAGCTCCTCACGCACATGCAGTCGCGCGCCGGCGACCGGCTCACCGCATTCGAGCTCATCTCGGATTTCTGCATCCGGCTCGTGCGCAAGCACTATCCGAAGCTCCCGGCGCCGCTCGCGGCCGCATCGCCGCAGTACGTGCTGCTCGAGCTGTCGGACACGCAGGGTGAGGGCGTTGCGGCGCTCGCCGAGGCGGCGCTCGGCGAGGCGCTCGAGCAGGGGCTCGCGCGCGATGCGGCGATCGCGGCGAGCGGCGCGCAGGCACGCCAGCTCTGGGAGCTGCGCGAGAACATGTCCGACGCGCAGGCGCTCGAGGGGCCGAACGTCAAGCACGACATCTCGATCCCGATCTCGCGCATTGCGGAGTTCATCGATGCGTGCGACGCCCGGCTCGAGCGCGCATTCCACGGCGTGCGGATGGTGACCTTCGGTCACGTCGGGGATGGCAACCTGCACTACAACGCAGCGCACCCCGAAGGCGGAGATCCGGCCGCGTTCCTCGCGCGCGCGGGCGACATCAACCGGATCGTGCACGACACCGTGGCCGAGTTCGGCGGCTCGATCAGCGCCGAGCACGGCCTCGGCCAGTACAAGCGCGGCGAGATCCTGCGCTACAAGTCGGCGGTGGAGATGGAGCTGATGCGCGCGGTCAAACGCGCCATCGACCCGCACGGGCTCATGAATCCGGGGAAGGTGCTCTGAGGTAAAATCGCGGCCCGCCGGAGAGGTGGATGAGTGGTTTAAGTCGCACGCCTGGAAAGCGTGTTTAGGTGATGAGCCTAACGCGGGTTCGAATCCCGCCCTCTCCGCCAAGAATGCGAGAAGCCCGCGTGAGCGGGCTTTGTCGTTCGCAGGCGCTGAGGAGCGAGCCAACTGCTTGGCTCGCGTGCGGGATTCGAAGGGTTCGGCGATGCGCCTGGGCGCCGCCGAACCGCGGCCGGCGGTACGTCGGCGAATCCCGCCCTCTCCGCCAGATCTCAATGAGGCCCGGTTAATCGGCGTCCCGGCGCACGATCTGTCGATAGAGCTCGGTGGTCTCGCGGCTCGCCGGAATGCCCAGCTCACGGTGCAGCGCTTGAATGCAGGTCTGGTACTGCCGCTGAGCGAGTTGCGGCTGACCCAGGGCCCCATAGCAGCGCATCAGGTAACGATGCGCCCCCTCGTTGCAGCCATCCACTGCGAGCATCTTCGCGAATGTGGCCGTGCAGGCGAGGACGTCCCGCCGATCGAGTTGGAGCTGGCCCAGGCGGTCGAGGACGTGGAGGTATCGGTCCCGGAATTGCTGGCGCAGTGGCAGCAGCCACTCGTCCTGGGCACGGCGATCTTCCGCAAGCAGCTCGCCCTGGTAGAGGGCGACGCACGCGGTGTATTCCCGGATCGCACCGTCCGCGTCCCGATCGTGCTCGAGTTCACTCCCACGCGCCGCATGGGCGAGGAAGGCATCGGCGTCGACCGAGACCACCAGCTTCGGATTGAGATGGTAGTGCCCGTCGGAGAACAGGATGAGCGGGAAGCTGTCGCGTCTCAATGATCGCCGCAACCGATGGATCGCCACGTTGAGGTTGTTGCGGGCAGCCTCCGGCTCCGCTTCGGGCCAGAATCGCTCCGTCAGCGTTTCCCTCGCAACGGGTCGTTTCCGGTGGAGGAGCAGGTACTTGAAGATCGCTTTGCCCCGGCAGTTGGGCCAGTCTTCGATCTCCTGTCCGTTCAACAGCGCGCGGAACGGACCGAGGACGTTCGCGGCAAGCACCGGAACGGCGCCCGTCGCGCTGGATGTCTCGTTGGCGGCCGGCAATCGGCGATGCTCAGGAATCACCTTCAGCGTGTGAGTCCCTGCCGTCGAGCCGTTCGCAGGGGGCCTGGAACGCGGGGCGGCGCGATCGTACGTTTCCGCCAGCGCCGGATTCTGCCGGCTCGCCCTGGCAAACAGCTCGCGCCATGCCTCGGCGAGTCGCCGCGTCGCCTCGACGAGCTGCGTGACGATCGGACCGCCTTCCGCGCGGGTCGCATCGTAGAGTCCCTCGATCAAGTCCGGAACCGGCGCGTACTCGCCAACGTGCAGCTTCTCCAGCGTGGCCGCGCAAAGCTCGGCGACCGCGCGGCCCGCGTCGGGCGGACGTTCCCAGCGTGCATTCACCGGATGGATTCCTTCGTGGCTCACGGGTGCCTGCGGTCAGCGATCCGGTCGATGCGTCGTGCCACCGCCCGGTCCTGCGGCGACCCGATGGTCGACTGTCGTCTCGCGATCCAGGGGCTGCCGTGCGTTGTCGAAAACTTAGCACCGGCCCAGCGGGCGCGATATGGCTCGAACGGGCTACGAGAAAGCGTAGGCCGAACGGGATAGAACGCTTTTCTGCAGGGCGCCAGCGTCACCCCGGACGCGCTGGCGTAGACTCCTCGCAGTCGCATTGCCGCCACGATTCCGATCCGCACCCGCACTCGCCCGCACGAGGAGCTGAAATGTCCGATCCCGAACGCCACGAAATGCAGCTGCAACGATCCTTTCCGACCGGTGCGCAGGAGTGGATGTGCACGACGTGCAAACGGCGCGTCGTCATCGAGCATGGCGTAACCCGCGTGAAGATCATTGCGCTCGAGGCCGGGGACGAGCGCGCAATCCACTCGACCAGCAGCGGCGGGCTTCGTGTCGCTGCGAGTCAGGCACGCGAGTCGGACGGCTCGCCCGGTCCCGATCGCTCCGGCTGGTTGCACTGAGGGGCCGGCGGGGGTGGCTCACTCCTGACCGAGGGTTAAGCGCAGTGAAAGCGGCCGGTAAGCGGCGATTAATTTCGGGCGCCTAGCCTGTGAGGGTGCAAGCGATGACCCGGTCCAACCGGGGATTCGCCGAGGCACCAGCAGGATCGTGAAGAGCGATCCCACTCACCCTCAACCTTCAGGAGAAGCAGCCATGGCAGATTTCAGCGTTCCACTCGGTACCGAACCGGCCTACGACGGCACCATGCAAGCGACGGTGTTCGAGCTCGCCGCCCCCGACACGCCCGTTCCGACCAACCACATCCGCACCACGCAGAACTGGGGCGTCAGGGTGGATTGGGAAATGACCGGCGCGTTCACGCCGTTCCTGATCGACGAGTTCCGCCTGCGCGCGTTCGTCGAATCGATCGGCCCGGGGGCCGAGATGGCCCTGCCGCTCGGCGGTCCGGTGATCGTGAACACGCTCGCGGGGCCGCTCGGCGTCGGTCCGAAGCGGACCTATTCGGCGAACATCAACATTCCCGCCGGGACCGTTCCGGCCGGCGTGTACAAGCTGGTCACGCTGGTGCAGCTGCACGACGACGGCCCTCCCGGGAATCCCTATCCGGTCGTCGCGACCGTCGAAGGCCCGATCGTCACGATCTTCCAGCCGGCGTAGCGTCGCGCCGCCACGCGGTTTGACGTCCAGGAAGCCCACCGGCGCAGCACAGCGCGCCGGTGGCCCTTTCCGTTTCTCGCCGGGCCGGCTTCCGACGCGTCGGCGCACCCGGCGCAACACCTCAGACGATGCGAACTGCGACCTGCTTGGTGACAAAACTGAAGCACAGAACCTCGTACCTCCAGCCGTGCCGGGCCACGGCTTCCTGGAACGCCCTGAATTCGTCGTCGCGCCAGTGTTCGTAGCCGAGATACTCGTCGAACACGATGACCGTTCCCGGGACGACCCGGTCGGCCAGGCGCTCGAGAACGGTGACGGTCGAGCTGTACAGATCGCAGTCGATGTTCATGAACCGCACCGGCCCGGCGTGTCGCGCGAGGAAGGGGGGCAGCGTGTCTTCGAACCAGCCGGCGTGCAGGACCACGTTCCCGGGGACGGCGGGCAGCGCGCCGCCGGTCGTGTAGCTGCCGCGCGACTCGCGATGCCAGTCCTCGGGCAGGCCCTGGAAACTGTCGAAGCCGTGCACGTCCTGCTGCGCGAGCGCCGCGATCTGACGGATCGACGCGCCGAACCGGACGCCGAACTCGAGCACCAGTCCCGCTCGCGAGGCGTTGTCGAGACCGATCCGAAATGCCTGGATCGCGCTTCCCGTCAGAGGGGGAAGAGGCGCGGCGGCCGACCGGATGTACCGCCACGCGTCGAGTCGCGCCCGATCGTCGGCGGTGCCCCGTTCGACGCGGGCGAAATGCTCGGCTGCAGCCGCGCCGTCGCCGCAGTAGTCGAGCAGCATTCCCAGGAAGAACCGGAATGCCGTGTCGTCGGGTTTGAGCCGGACGGCGCCGACCATGCACTCGATCGAGGGCGCGACGTGTCCCGGTTCGAGCAGCAGCGAATGTAGATTGAAAAGGGCCTCGGCATAGTCGGGTTTGAGCTGCAATGCCGCCCGGACGCTCGCGATGGCTTCGTCCAGCCGGCCCAGGTCCTGGAGCGCGGCGCCGAGGCTGTTGTGGGCCTCGGCGAAGTCGGGCTGCAGTCGCAGCGCGGTGCGAAAGCTCTCGGTCGACTCCTCCGGCTTGCCCCAATCCTTGAGCGCGGTGCCAAGGTTGTAATGGGCTTCGACGTAATCGGAGCGGATCGCGAGGGCCCGCCGATACGACGCGATTGCCTGGTCGGGTGCGTCCCCGGCGAGGAGGGCGTTGCCCAGATTGTTATGGGCGACGAAATAGTCCGGGCGGCTCGCAATTGCCCGGCCGAAGGCGGCGATCGCCTCCTGGGTCCGGCCGCCGTCCAGCAGGGTGCTTCCCAGGTTGTTGTGCGCTTCGGCGTAGTCCGGACTGATCGAAATCGCCTTGCGGAAACACTCGATGGCCGCATCGACCTCGCCGCGACTCGCGAGCACGAGGCCCAGGTTGTTGTGGGCGTTGGCGAACCGCGGTTCGATCGCAAGCGCGCTGCGGTAGCTGTCGATCGCAGCGTCCGGCCGGCCGAGTGCCGCGTACACCAGCCCGAGGTTGCAGTGGTAGCTCGGGTCCGAACGCTTCGTCCGGATGGCCCTGCCGATGAGGCTCGCGGCGTCATCGTTCGCACCCGTCTGATGGGCGAGCAGGCCCAGCATGTGCAACGCGTCGGGTTGATCGGGATCCGCCGCGAGCACCCGGCGGTAAAGCGACCTCCGCGTGCTGCAACTGGCCCGCCTGATGGTGCTGGCGCGCCAGCCGCAGGACGCTCGCGGCCTCGGAGGCGGCCGACCGTGCGCCGGCCGCCCGATTCGCGTCGCCCGGAAGGCAGCAATGCTTGTACTTTCTTCCGCTGCCGCAGAAGCACGGCTCGTTGCGGCCGATCTTGCCGGCGGGCTCCATCTGCAACCTGTGGTGTGACGGGTCGGTCGATGCGGTTCGGATCGGCGGATTGTAGCGGTGCGGCGAGTCCCGTCCGCTGGGCCGAGACATCGGCGAGAATACGCGCCCCGGACCTGGATCCCCTGCTGGAGGCACCCCGATGGACTTCGCCTATTCCGACAAGGTCAAAGCGCTGCAGGAGAAGGTCCTGCGGTTCATGGACGACCACATCTACCCGAACGAGCAGCGGTTCCACGACGAGGTCGAGGAGAACACGCGCAAGGGGCAGCGGTGGACGCCGACCCGGATCATCGAGGAGCTGAAGCCGAAGGCACGCGCGCAGGGGTTGTGGAACCTGTGGTGGCCGAAGGGCCATGGCGGCGAGCTCACCAACCTCGAGTACGCGCCGCTCTGCGAGATCATGGGCCGGGTGTTCTGGGCGCCGGAAGTGTTCAACTGCTCCGCCCCCGACACGGGGAACATGGAGACCCTGATCCGGTACGGCAGCGACGCGCAGAAGAAGCAATGGCTCGAGCCGCTCTCGGAGGGGAAGATCCGCTCCTGTTTCGCCATGACCGAGCCCGACGTGGCCTCCGCGGACGCGACCAACATCCAGGCGCGCATCGTTCGCGACGGCGACCATTACGTCGTCAACGGCCGCAAGTGGTGGTCGTCGGGCGCAATGGACCCGCGGTGCAAGCTCTTCATCTTCATGGGCAAGACCGACCCCGACGGGCCGCGTCACCAGCAGCAGTCGATGATCCTGATCCCGCGCGACGCGCCCGGCGTCAAGGTGGTGCGAGCGCTCAGCGTGTTCGGCTACGACGACGCGCCGCACGGGCACGCCGAGACGACCTTCGAGAACGTGCGCGTGCCGGCCTCGAGCATCCTGCTCGGCGAAGGTCGTGGCTTCGAGATCGCGCAGGGCCGGCTCGGGCCGGGGCGCATCCACCACTGCATGCGCATCATCGGCCAGGCCGAGCGGGCGCTGGAGCTGATGTGCAAGCGGTCGCTCGCGCGGGTCACGTTCGGCAAGCCCGTCGCCGAGCGGACCGTGACGCAGGAACGGATCGCGGAGGCGCGCGTCAGGATCGACTCGACGCGCCTGCTGACGCTCAAGGCGGCCTACATGATGGACACGGTCGGGAACAAGGCCGCGCGCGCCGAGATCGCGATGATCAAGATCCTCGCGCCGAACGTCGCGCAGCAGGTGATCGACTGGGCGATCCAGGCGCACGGCGGCGGCGGGGTTTGCGACGACTTCCCGCTCGCGTGGATGTACGCGTGGAATCGCACTCTGCGCTTCGCCGACGGCCCGGACGAGGTGCACCGCAACCAGGTCGCGAAGCTCGAGCTCGCGAAGCACCTGCAGGCGGCGGCGAAGGGTTAAGCGGCGTTGACGTCCGGCGTGCGCCGGCGGATGAGCGCGCGCAGGAGAAACCGGCTCGGATGCAGCGCCTCGGTCACGTTGACCGGGAGCGGTGACGGCTCGCCGTCCAGGTAGGCCGCGAGCAGCTCGCCCGAGAGCGGCGCGGTGATCAGACCGCGCGAGCCGTGAGCGGTATTGACGTAAAGCCCGTCGAGCCATGGCGCAGGCTCGCGCAGTGCGAGCGTGGCATCGTGCGACAGGCGCGCATAGACCTGCATGAAGGTCGCGGCATCCACGACGGGTCCGATCACCGGCAGGTAGTCCGGGCTCGAGCAGCGCAGGCCCGCGAGGCCCTCGAGCGCGGCAACGTCGAGGCCATCGACCCCCAGCGCGGCGTGCAGGGCCGGCGCGAGACGGCCGAGGCGCTCGAGGTTCTCCGCGTGCTCGCCGGCGCGGACGTCGGTCGCGCGATCGCGAAACTTGTGGGTGGCGCCGAGGCTGTGGACGCCGCCGCGTGCCGGTGCGACGTAACCCTCGCCGCAGAGCACGGTCCGCAACGCAGCGCTTGCCGCGTTCGCCGGCACCAGCGTGATCTGCCCCCGGATCGTCCGCAGCGGCAGGTGGCGGGTCTGCGGGAACCCGGCCGAGTCCGCGCCGCCCGCGATCACGACCACGGGCGCCGCGGCGGCGATCGAACGGCCGTTGCGAACGGTCCACTGCGTGCCCTTCCGCGCGATCTCGAGCGCGTCGTGCGCGCTTCGCACGCGGATGCCCGGATGGTCGAGCAGCGCGGCGCAGAGCGCCGGCGGATGCACCCAGCCTGCGGCCGGGAAAAACAGCCCACCCTGCGGCACGTCGAGACCGGCAATCGCGGCGGCCTCCGCGCGTTCCACCGGGTGAAGCAGCGCGCGCGGCAGCGCGAGCGCCGCGACGCCGGCCTGCCGACCCGCCTCGTGCTCGTCGCACGCGAGTTGCAGGACGCCGCAGAGGCTGTAGTCGCGGACGTCGGGCACGCGGCCGGCGCGCAGGGCACGGGCGGTGTGCTGGATCCCGGCGAGCGCGAGCTCGTTCAGGACAGTGGGGTGAGGAGACGGGTGCGCATAGAGCACGCCTTGATGCTTGGCCGCCGCCGCGGGCCCGGTGTCGCCACGACGTTCCAGCACTTCGACGCCCCAGCCGCGCGCCGCGAGGCTCGCCGCGGTCGACGCGCCTGCGGGACCGGCGCCGACGACGACCGCCCGGCGTTCGCCGCCGTGCGCGCCGGGGCGCGCGAACCAGGGTGCATGCCAGGGCGGTGCGACGCGCGCGTGCAGCGTTCCGGCGAGCATCTCGCGCTTGCGTCCGAAACCGCTCTCCTTGCGGACCGCAAACCCGGCGGCCTCCAGATGACGACGGACTTCGCTCGACGCGGTGTAAGTCGCGAAGGTCGAGCCGGCGCGGGAAAGGTGCGCCACCTGCGCGAGCACCGCGGACGACCACATGTCCGGGTTGCGCGCCGGCGCGAAGCCGTCGAGGAACCACGCGTCGACGACCGCGTCGAGGCGCGGCAGCGCGGTCGCGACGTCGCCCACCAGCAGCGTGAGGATCACGCGTCCGGACGCGAAGGCCACCCGGTGCCAGCCGGGGGCGAATGCCTCCCAGCGCATCGCGAGTGCGTCGCGGTAGGGCGCGAGCTGCGGCCATAGCGCGAGCGCCCGAACGAGTTCGTCTCGCGCGAGCGGATACGCCTCGATGCTCACGAAGTGGAGACGCGCATCCCGCGGCGCGGTTTCGTCCCAGAGCGCCCACGCGCACAGGAAGTTGAGCCCGGTGCCGAAGCCCGTCTCCGCGACGACGAACGGCGCGCCCGCAGCCAGGTTCGCCCAGCGTTCGCGCAGCGCATTGCCGGCGAGGAACACGTGCTGCGTCTCGGCGATGCCGGAGTCGCGCGAGAAGAACACGTCGCCGAAGCGCCGCGAGAACGGCTGGCCGTCCTGCCATTCGAGCTCGCCGGTAGGGGGGGCGGTCGGGTGCGTCAAGGTGCCGTCGGGAAGCGGAGAGTCGAGGCGGTACTCTAGCGCCATGGTCACGTTCACGCGCTAGACTGGCCCCATGGGCCTCGAGAGGAATGCGCGTGTCGCGACTGTCCGCTGGGGCAGGGCGCTCGCCTGGATCGCGGCATGGGCGCTGGTCGTGGCAGCGGGACACTACCTGCCGCTGTGGGCCGCCATTGCGGCGGCGATCGGGGTTTTCGGGGCGCAGCTCCTGCTCGCACCCGGTCGCGCCGCCTGCCACCTGCCGGAGGACCCTCGCGACGGGGTGACAAAGTGACCCTCGGCACGCCCCCGCGCGCGCCCTGACTGCATTTCCGCTCGCGCCGCCGGCGCCATGACGGTATCATCCGGTGCCGACAGACCCCAACATCTAGGGGCGACCCAGAGAATGGCAACGAAATCTAGGGCCTACAGCGCCGAGGACATCGAGATCCTCGAGGATCTCTCGCCGATCCTGCACCGGCCGGGGATGTACACCGATCCGGTCAACCCGAACCACGCGCTGGTCGAGGTCATCGACAACGCGTCCGACGAAGGCCTGGCGGGGTTCGCGAAGAACGTCTCGGTGACGCTCTACGAGGACGGCTCGGCGGAGGTCGTCGACGACGGCCGCGGCATTCCCGTCGATCTGCACCCGAAGAAGAAGGTGCCGGCGGTGCAGGTCATCTTCACCACGCTGCATTCGGGCGGGAAGTTCCGCAAGACCGACAAGGACGCGGTCTATCGCATCGCCGGCGGGTTGCACGGGGTGGGCATCTGCGTGACCAACGCCCTCGCCCGGCGCCTCGAGGTCGAGGTGACGCGCGACGGCGCGCGCCACCGCCTCGTGTTCGCCGACAACGGCAAGGTGAAGGAGCCGCTCAAGAAGGTCGGCACCGTCGGCCCGCGCGAGAGCGGCACGCGCGTGCGCTTCTGGCCGGACGCGAAGTACTTCGACTCGCCGCAGATCGTCGCCGCCGACATCGCCGCGCTGATGCGCGCCAAGGCGATGCTGCTGCCCGGCGTGAAGTTCACGCTCGGCGTGGAGAAGAAGGGCAAGGTCGAGAAGACCACCTGGCACTTTCCGGAAGGGATCAAGGGCTACTTCGCCACCGCGATCGCCGAGCTCGCGCCGGTGGCCGATGCGTTTCTTCGGCGAGCGCTACGTCGCCGCGCAGTCCGAGTCGGACAGCTTCGCGGAGGGCGAGGGCGCGCATGTGGGCGATCGCCTGGGCGGCCGAGGGCGACGTGGTCGCCGAGGCCTACGTCAACATGATTCCGACGCGGCACGGCGGCACGCACGTTTCCGGGCTGCGCGAGGGCGTCTACAGCGCGATCCGGAACTTCATCGACCACCACGCGATGGGGCAGCGCGGTCTCAAGATCGTGCCGGAGGACGTGTGGTCGCGCGCCTGCTACGTGCTCGCGGTGAAGATGCTCGATCCGCAGTTCAAGGGCCAGGTCAAGAACGAGCTGATCTCGCGCGACGCGGTGAAGCTCGTCGGCGCAGATGGTGCGCGACCCGTTCGAGCTGTGGCTGAACACCCACGTGGACGAGGGCAAGCGGATCGCCGAGCTCGTGATCGCGCAGGCGGTGGCGCGCACGCGCGCCGCGCAGAAGGTCGAGCGCCGCAAGTCCTCGGGCGTCGCGGTGCTGCCCGGCAAGCTCACCGACTGCGCCTCCGACGATCCGGACCGCAACGAGCTCTTCATCGTCGAGGGCGACTCCGCGGGCGGCTCGGCCAAGCAGGCGCGCGACAAGGAGTTCCAGGCGGTGCTGCCGCTCAAGGGCAAGCCGAAGAACACCTGGCAGGACAGCGGCGACACGCTCTACTCGAACAAGGAGATCGAGGCGATCGCGCTCGCGATCGGGGTGGACCACCACAAGCTCGAGGACGCGGTCGACCTGTCCGGCCTGCGCTACCGGAAGCTCGTCATCCTCGCCGACGCGGACGTCGACGGCTCGCACATCCAGGTGCTGCTGCTCACGCTGTTTTTCCGGCATTTCCCGAAGCTGATCGAGGGCGGCCACGTGTTCGTGGCGCAGCCGCCGCTGTTCCGCATCGACGTGCCGGGGCAGGGCAAGGGCAAGCCCGCGCGCAAGCTCTACGCGCTCGACAAGCAGGAGCTCGCCGCGATCGAGGAGAAGCTCGCCGACGAGGGCGTGAAGGAGGACAGCTGGACGGTGAGCCGGTTCAAGGGCCTGGGCGAGATGAGCCCGGAGCAGCTCTGGGAGACGACGCTCAACCCCGACACGCGCCGCATGCTGCCGGTCCGGGTCGAGGACGGCATGCTCGACGCCGATCGCGAGTTGTTCAACATGATGATGGCGCGCGAGAACGCGACCCAGCGACGGGATTGGATGGAGACGTTCGGGAACCTCGTCGATGCCGATATTTCGTGAAGCAGCCGGCTTTGGGGATCGGCAGGGCGGCGTAGCCCCCCTGTTCCCGCATGCCTCGTAGCAAGGGCGACATGGGCAACCAGAACGATCTGTTCGATGGATTGAACCCCGCTGCGGGCGCGACCGCCGCCGCCGTCGGAAAGGCGGCGAAGCAGGCGAAGGGCGCGGGCGAGAAGGGCGCCTCGGGCGGCGGCGGCGGCATGCCGCCGCACTTCGCGCCGCTCGAAGGCGAGTTCGGCGACAGCCTGCCGCTCGGCCGCTACGCCTCGACGCAGTACCTGCAGTACGCGATCGCGACGGTCAAGGATCGCGCACTGCCGCGCGTCGGCGACGGCCAGAAGCCGGTGCAGGCCCGCATCCTCTACGCGATGTGGGACATGGGCGGCGCGCTCGGGTACCCCGCGCAAGAAGTCCGCGCGCGTGGTCGGCGATGTGCTCGGCAAGTTCCATCCGCACGGCGACGCGTCGGTGTACGACGCACTGGTGCGGCTGGCGCAGGACTTCACCATGCGCTACCCGCTGATCGACGGCGAGGGCAACTTCGGTTCGCGCGACGGCGACGATCCGGCGGCGATGCGGTACACGGAGGCGCGGCTCACGAAGTTCTCCGAGGTGCTGCTGGCGGAGCTCGATCAGGGCACGGTGGATTTCGTCGCCGAACTACGACGGCAGCCTGAGTCGAGCCGGCGGTGCTGCCGGCGCGCCTGCCGGTGCTGCTGCTCAACGGCGCGTCCGGCATCGCGGTCGGGATGGCGACCGAGATTCCTCCGCACAACCTCAACGAGGTGGCGCAGGCCGCGATCGCGATGATCCGCGACCGCGACCTGTCGGTCGCCGGGTTGATGAAGCACATCAAGGGCCCGGATTTCCCGGGCGGCGGCCAGATCATCACGCCGCGCGCCGAGATGAAGGAGGCGTACCAATCGGGGCGCGGCTCGATCCGCGTGCGCGCGCGCTGGACGATCGAGCGGCTCGCGCGCGGCCAGTGGCAGATGGTCGTGCACCGAGCTGCCGCCGGGCACCTCGGCGCGCAAGGTGCTGGAGGAGATCGACGCGATCACCAACCCGCAGCCGAAGACGGGCAAGAAGTCGCTCACGCCCGAGCAGACGCGCGAGAAGCAGCTCGTGCTCTCGATGCTCGACCGGATGCGCGACGAGTCCGACCGGGCGCATCCGGTGCGCCTCGTGTTCGAGCCGCGCACCTCCAAGATCGACGAGAACGAGTTCGTCAACCTGCTGCTCGCCAAGACGAGCCTCGAGACGAACGCGCCGATCAACCTGGTGATGGTCGGGCTGGACGGCCGGCCGACCGGCAAGAACCTGCGCGACGTGCTGGCGGAGTGGGTGGAGTTCCGCTTTGCGACCGTGACGCGCCGCACGAAGCACCGGCTCGACAAGGTGCTCGACCGGATCCACGTCCTCGACGGCCGGATGATCGTCCTGCTGAACGTGGACAAGGTGATCAAGATCATCCGCAACGCGGACGACCCGAAGGCCGATCTGATCAAGGCGTTCAAGCTCACCGAGCGGCAGGCCGACGACATCCTCGACATGCGCCTGCGCATGCTCGCGAAGCTCGAGCACATCAAGATCGAGCAGGAACTGAAGGATCTGCAGAAGGAGCAGAAGGGCCTCGAGAAGGTGCTCAAGGACCGCAAGGCGCTCGAAGAGCTCGTGGTCGGCGAGATCGAGGAGGACGCGAAGACCTTCGGCGACAAGCGCCGCACGCGCATCGAGGAGGCGGAGAAGGCGGAGGTCGAGACGCCGGTGATCGACGAGCCGGTCACGGTGATCTTCTCGAAGAACGGCTGGGTGCGCGCACGCCAGGGCTGGGGCGTCGATCCCGCGGCGCTGTCGTTCAAGGAAGGCGACGCGCTCGGCGGCGCTGGTTCAGTGCCGCACCGTCGACCCGGTGGTTTTCCTCGACTCCAACGGGCGCGCGTACACCGTGGAGGCCGCGCAGCTTCCGTCCGCGCGCGGCGACGGTGCGCCGGCCTCCTCGCTGGTCGACGTGCAGGAAGGCGGCAAGATCATGCATTGCCTGGCCGGGAAGGCGGAGACGCCGGTGGTGGTGGCGTCGACCGGCGGCTACGGATTCGTGGCCAAGCTCGGCGACATGCTGTCCAACCGCAAGGCGGGACGGGAGTTCATGAGCGTGAGGGAGGGCGACACGCCCATCGCGCCGTTCCCGTTCGAGGTCGCGTCGGGCAATCAGCTGGTCGCGGTGTCCTCCGGCGGGAAGATGCTCGCGTTCGATCTCGACGAGGTCGGCTATCTGGCGAAGGGCCGGGGCGTCACGCTGATCGGTCTCGACAAGGGCGAGACGCTCGTCGCGGTCGCGGTCACCCGCGACAAGGCGGTCGAGGTGACCGGCTTCGGACGCGGCCGCGAGAACACGGTCGAGGTCGCCGGGAAGGACTTCGGGCACTACGTCTCGAAACGGGCCCTGAAAGGCCGCGTCCTGCCGGACAAGGTGAAGAAGCCGGCCGGCTTGCGCGTGCTATCCTCCAGCTCGTGATTTCGCGGTCGGGCGCCGGGGTGTCTCCCGGGTGCGCGGTCGCACCCGCCAATGGCGGGCCTCCCCGCATTGCAGCGTGGTGAATCTGGTCAGGTCCGGAAGGAAGCAGCCACAGCTACTCACTGCAAGTGCCGGGGGCAAGGCTCGCCACCTCATGCCGCTCGTTCGAACCGCCCCTCTCCCGATCAGGGAGAGGGGCAATCGCTCCACCGACGCCGGGACCCCGGGATAAAATCGCGTCCATGGCCTACCAGGTGCTCGCCCGCAAGTGGCGTCCCCGTTCGTTCGCGACGCTCGTCGGGCAGGAGCACGTCGTGCGCGCGCTCACGCACGCGCTCGAGCAGCAGCGGCTGCATCACGCGTATCTCTTCACCGGCACCCGCGGCGTGGGCAAGACGACGCTCGCGCGGATCCTCGCCAAGGCGCTCAACTGCGAGACGGGAATCACCGCCACGCCGTGCGGGAAGTGCTCGAGCTGCCTGGAGATCGACGCCGGGCGCTTCGTCGACCTGATCGAAGTGGACGCCGCGACCAACACCAAGGTCGACGAAATGCGCCAGCTGCTCGACAACGCGGCGTACGCGCCCTCCCGGGGCCGGTTCAAGGTGTACGTGATCGACGAAGTGCACATGCTCTCGAGCTCGTCGTTCAATGCGATGCTGAAGACGCTCGAGGAGCCGCCGGAGCACATCAAGTTCATCCTGGCGACCACGGATCCGCAGAAGATCCCGGTCACCGTCCTGTCGCGCTGCCTGCAGTTCAATCTCAAGAACATGCCGGCGGGCGCGATCACCTCGCACCTCGAGCAGGTGCTCGGCGCGGAGAAGATCGCCGCGGAGAGCCCGGCGCTGGGCCTGATCGCGCACGCCGCGCGCGGGAGCATGCGCGATGCGCTCAGCCTGCTCGATCAGGCGATCGCCTACTCGGGCGGCAACGTCACCGAAGAAGCGGTGCGCGGCATGCTCGGCACGGTCGACACCGGGCATCTCTTCGACGTGCTCGAGGCGGTCGCTGCGGGCGATGCGAGCCGCGCGCTCGCGGTGGCCGATGCGATGGAGGCGCGCAGCCTCTCGTTCGACAACGCGCTCGGCGAATTGGCGGCGGCTGCTGCATCGGGTTGCGCTTGCGCAGGCCTGCGCCGACGCGCTCCCGGACGACTTCCCGGAGCGCGAGCGGGTCATGGCGCTGGCGCGCTCGATCGACCCCGAGGATGCGCAGCTCTATTATCAGATCGCGCTCCATGGCCGCCGGGACCTCCCGCTCGCGCCCGACGAGTACGCGGGCTTCTCGATGACGCTGATGCGAATGCTCGCGTTCACGCCCGGCGGCGAGGCGGGGGCGCGAGTGCGCCCGGCGACGGACGCGAGCGCGCGCGTCCGACCCGCAACGGCGGCGGGCGCGGAGACCAAGAGCGCACCCGCGCCGCGTTCGCCGGGCGCGTCTGCGCCGTTCGACGGCGATTGGCCGGCCCTCGCGCGTGCGCTCAAGATCGTCGGCGCGGCGAAGCAGCTCGCCGAGCGGAGCGAACTCGCGTCCTGGAACGGGACGCGCTTCGAGCTCGCCGTCCCGCAGGAATCGCGTGCGCTCACGGACAAGTCCTACGTCGAGCGGCTCAAGGTCGCGCTGCGGGAGCATCTCGGCCGGCCGGTCGAGCTGGCCGTCACCGTCGGCGCCGTCGCGGGACGGACCGTGGCGGCCCTGGCCGAGGGCGAGCGTCGCGCGCGTCAGGACGAAGCAAGCCAGCAGATGGGCACCGACCCGTTCGTGCAGGAGCTGGTCACGAGCTTCGATGCGACCATCGAATCGATTCAACCCGTCGGAAAGGCGCTGCGGTCATGATGAACAAGGGACAGCTCGCGGGCCTGATGAAACAGGCGCAGCAGATGCAGGACAACATGCGCAAGATGCAGGAGCAGCTTGCGTCGATCGAGGTCGAGGGGCAGTCGGGCGCCGGGATGGTCAAGGTGGTCATGACCTGCCGCCACGACGTCAAGCGGGTCTCGATCGATCCGTCGGTTCTCGCCGACGACAAGGAGATGCTGGAGGATCTGGTTGCCGCCGCGGTGAACGACGCCGTCCGCCGGGTCGAGACCACGGTGCAGGAGAAGATGGCCGGCGTAACGGCCGGGCTTCCGCTGCCGCCGGGCATGAAGCTGTTCTAGCGCGGCGGTGAAACCGGTCAACGCGGTCGACGATCTGATCGACGCGCTGCGCTGCCTGCCGGGCGTCGGACCGAAGTCGGCGCAGCGCATGGCGTTCCATCTCCTCCAGTACGACCCGGCCGGCGCGCAGCGCCTGAGTGCGGCGCTGGCGCGCGTGCTGTCGAGCGTGCGCCGCTGCGTGCGCTGCAACACCTTCACCGAAGACGAGCTTTGCGCCGTCTGCGCGTCGCCGAAGCGCGATCCCGCGTCGCTCTGCGTCGTCGAGACGCCGGCCGACCTCGCCACGATGGAGCAGACCATGGCCTATCGCGGTCTCTACTTCGTGCTGATGGGCCGGCTGTCGCCGCTCGATGGCGTCGGGCCGCGCGACATCGGCCTCGACCGGTTGCTGGCGCGCGCCACCGACGGCACGGTGAAGGAAGTGGTGCTGGCGACCAATTTCACCAACGAAGGCGAGGCCACCGCGCACTACATCGGCGAGATGCTGCGCGATCGCGGCCTCAAGCTCACCCGGATTGCGCGTGGGATCCCGGTGGGCGGGGAGCTCGAGTACGTGGATGCGGGCACGCTGGCGCAGGCGTTCTACGAGCGGCGGCCGGCATGAGCGCGCGCCGGCCGCTCGCAGGGGTCAAGGTGCTCGAGCTGGGGCAGCTCATCGCCGGCCCGTTCGCCGGCAAGTTCTTCGCCGAGTTCGGCGCCGAGGTGATCAAGATCGAGCCGCCGGAGGGCGGGGATCCGTTGCGGCAGTGGCGCAAGCTCCACAACGGCACGTCGCTCTGGTGGTATGTGCAGGGCCGCAACAAGAAATCCGTGACCGCGAACCTGCGCACGCAGGACGGGCAGGAGATCGTCCGCAGGCTCGCCCGCGAGGCCGATGTCCTGATCGAGAATTTCCGTCCCGGCACCCTGGAGAAGTGGGGGCTCGGATACGAGCGCCTGGCGGCGGACAACCCGGGCCTCGTGATGCTGCGGCTATCCGGGTTCGGGCAGACCGGTCCGATGCGCGACCAGGCGGGGTTCGGCGCGATCGGCGAATCGATGGGCGGCCTGCGCTACATCACCGGCTTTCCGGATCGGCCGCCGGTGCGGTCGAACCTCTCGATCGGCGATGCGATCGCGTCGCTGCATGGTGTCATCGGCGCGATGATGGCGCTGCATCACCGCAACGCGCGCGGCGGCAAGGGGCAGGTGGTCGACGTGGCGCTCTACGAGGCGGTGTTCAACATGCTCGAGAGCACGCTTCCCGAGTACGACATGTTCGGCGTGGTCCGCGAGCGCACGGGCAGCAATCTCACCGGGATCGTGCCCTCCAATACGTACTTGAGCCGCGACGCGCAGCACGTGGTCATCGGGGCGAACGGCGACAGCATCTTCAAGCGGCTCATGGTGCTGATCGGTCGCGAGGACCTGGCCAATGACCCTGCACTTGCCGACAACGCCGGGCGTGCGAAGCGGGCCGAGGAGCTCGACGGCGTGATCGGAGAATGGACGGCGCGCCACGACGCGGCCGAATGCGTGCGCCGGCTCAACGAGGCGCAGGTGCCCAACGGGAAGATCTACAGCGCCGCCGACATCGTGGGCGATCCGCAGTATCTTGCGCGCGAGATGATCCGGCAGGTCACGTTGCCCGACGGCGCGCTGCTGCGCGTGCCGGGCGTGGTGCCGAAGCTGAGCGACACCCCCGGCGAGATCGAATGGGTCGGGCCGAAGCTCGGGGAGCACACCGATGAGGTGCTCGGGCGGCTCGGCTATGCGCCGGCGGACATCGCCGCGCTGCGCACGCGCGGCGTCGTGTGACGCCGGGGCGGCGCGCTTCGTTGACAGCCCCCGTCGCCCTGTGTGAGCATCGCCGCCGCCCACCGGCATCACGCCGGCACGGTCCGGCACCCTTAGGAGGATCGTCATGCGCTCGTTGAGGTTCGCGCTCGTCCCGTTGTTCCTGCTGGCGGCCGCGGCCGCATCGGCCCAGTCGCCGGAGAAGAAGGACGTTCACATCGCGGTCGGCGGAAAAGCCGCGCTCTACTACCTCCCGCTGACGATCGCCGAGCAGCTCGGCTACTTCAAGGACGAGGGGCTCGAGGTCAAGATCAGCGACTTCGCGGGGGGCTCCCAGGCGCTGCGCGCAGTCGTGGGCGGGAGCGCGGACGTGGTGTCGGGCGCCTACGAGCACACCATCAACATGCAGGCCCAGAAGCAATCGATGGTCGCGTTCGTGCAGATGGGCCGGCTGCCGCAGATGGCCGTCGGCATCGTGACCAGCCGGGCCGCGAGCTACAAATCGCCGAAGGACCTGAAGGGATTGAAGATCGGCGTGTCGGCCCCGGGGTCGAGCACCAACATCCTGTTCAACTATTTCATCTCGCGCGACGGGCTCAAGCCCACCGACGTTTCCATCATCGGCGTCGGGCTGGGGGCCCAGGCGATTGCCGCCGTCAAGAGCGGGCAGATCGATGTGCTTTCAAACGTCGATCCGATGATGACCAAGCTCGAGCAGGACGGCGCCATCAAGGTGATCGCCGACTGGCGGACGGTCAAGGGGACCGAGCAGACCTTCGGCGGGCAGCTTCCGGCCGGTTCGCTCTACGCGCCGACCAAGTTCGTCAAGGAGAATCCGCGGACCGCGCAGGCGCTGACCAACGCGATCGTGCGGGCGAACAAGTGGGTAGCGAACGCGAGCGCGACGGACGTTGCGAAGACCGTGCCGGAGGCCTACCTGCTGGGCGACCGTGCCCTCTATCTGTTCGCGTTCGACAAGGTCAAGGAGGCGTTCTCGAAGGACGGCACGATCTCGGACGCCGGCGCGAAGGCGACGCTCCAGGTGCTCGCGGACTACAACCCCAAGATCAACCCGGCCGAGATCCGGCTCAACGAGACCTATACGAACGAGTTCGTCAAGCGGGCGAACGCCAAGTACAAGTGACCGCCGCTTAGCGGCGGTCCTCCTGGCGCACGCCGGGGTTCGGCCGAGAAGCCATGGATACTGTCCCGGCGCTCGCTCTCGAGCGCGTCACCTGCACCTTCGTCTCGCGCGACGACCCCGCGCAGCGCTACACGGCGGTGCGCGACACGACGATGCATGTCGCCGCCGGCGAGTTCGTGTCGGTGGTCGGCCCCACCGGTTGCGGGAAGTCGACCCTGCTCAATATTGCCGCCGGATTGCTGGAGCCGTCCGCGGGCGGCGTGCGCGTCTTCGGCGAACCGCTGGTCGGGCTGAATCGGCGCGCCGGCTATCTCTTTCAGGCCGACGCGCTGATGCCCTGGCGCAGCGCTCTCGCGAACGTGACGGCCGGACTCGAGTTCCGCGGGACGCCCCGCGAAGAGGCGGTTGCGAAGGGTGAGGACTGGCTGCGGCGCGTCGGGCTCGGGGGATTCGGGAACCGCTATCCGCACCAGCTCTCGGGGGGCATGCGGAAACGCGTCGCGCTCGCCCAGACGCTCATTCTCAACCCCCAGATCATCCTGATGGACGAGCCGTTCGCGGCGCTCGACGTGCAGACGCGCCAGCTGATGGAGAACGAGTTGCTCGACTTGTGGTCCGCCGATCGCAAGTCGGTCGTGTTCATCACCCACGACCTCGAGGAAGCGATCGCGCTGGCGGACCGCGTCGTCGTGCTCTCGGCGGGGCCCGACACTCACCCGATCGGTGAGTTTCTCATCGACCTGCCGCGGCCGCGCGACGTCGCCGAGATCCGCCTCACGCCGCAGTTCCTGGCGTTGCACACGCAGATCTGGCACGTGATGAAAGAAGAAGTGCTCAAGGGCTATGCCAGGCAGCAGCGGCAATAGCGGGTTCTGGGCGGCGGTCGCTCCCGGACCGCGAACGCTGCGCCTGTACCAGGGGCTCCTGCTGGTGCTGGTGTTCGTGGTCTGGCACGTGTTGACGAGCCCGACGCTGCTGCCGCCGCTCTACTTCGACGACGCCAACAAGGCGGCGTTCTTCTTCGGCGAGCCGCTCAAGGTTCTGTCGCGACTGTGGAACTGGTTCGCGAGCGGCGAGATCTGGGCGCACCTGTGGGTCACGCTGGTCGAGACGATGCTCGCGTTCTTCATCGGGACCGTCTGCGGCGTGATCATCGGGCTGTGGCTCGCCCTCTCGCCGATCACCTCGGCCATTCTCGACCCCTACATCAAGGGCTTCAACGCGATGCCGCGGATCATTCTTGCGCCGATCTTCGCCGTGTGGTTCGGCCTCGGCATCGCATCGAAGGTCGCGCTGGGCGTCACCCTGGTGTTCTTCATCGTCTTCTTCAACGTGTACCAGGGCGTTCGCGAGGTGAGCCCGAACGTGCTCGCGAACGCCCGGATCCTGGGTGCGAGTCCGCGGCAGCTCCTGCGGCACGTCTACCTGCCGAGCGCGATGAGCTGGGTGTTCGCGAGCCTTCACAACTCCGTGGGACTCGCCTTCGTCGGGGCGGTCGTTGGCGAGTACCTTGGCTCGGCGTCCGGGGTCGGCTATCTGATCCTGCAGGCGGAGGGCGTGTTCGACATCAACACGGTGTTCGCCGGGATCCTGCTCCTCACGGCCTTCGCGCTGGTGCTGGACTGGGTCGTGGGGCTCGTCGAACGCCGTTTGATGGTGTGGCAGCCCCGGGCCGGGGAGACCGAGCGGGTCTAGCCCAATGCACGCTTCGTGCGCGCAGCCGGTCAGTACTTGCCGTGCTGCTTGTAGATGTAGTTCTGCAGTTCGATCGACTGGACGCTCATGCGGCGCATCAGGGAGTGCACGGTCCGCATGATGGCGCGCATGACGCGGTAGACCACCCAGGGATGCTTCTCGAGGAGCTTCTCCAGGTCGCTCCGGTCGAGGCTGAGGACCTCGGTCGGGCCCGCGGCGCGCAGGGCAGCGTAGTGCGGCGTCTCGTCGATGAACGAGAGCTCTCCGACCAGGTCGCCCGCGGTGAGCGCGTAGAGGCTGGTCCAGCCGTCACTGCCGGGGTCGCGCTTCGACACGGTGAGTGCACCGCTCACGATGACGTGAAGTTTGCTGTCGGACTGCCCTTCGTCACAGAGGATCTCGCCATCCTGCAACGTCCGGAGCTTGACCAGTCCCGACAGGACCTCGGACTCCGACTCGGAGAGCTCTTTCGCAAGCACCGTCTTGCGCACGATCTCCAACTCTCGCGTTCGTGACACGATTCGCCTCCGCAGAAGTACCGGTTGACGGCGCGGATGGTACCCCGCGCGATCATCCCCGGGGGCTGATCTGGGTCAGAAGCGCGGCGCCGGGCCGCCCCCGGCGCCGCGGGCTCGTGACAAAAGCAACGGAAGTGTTGACGGGCGTGCGGGCCCCTGCCATAATCTTTGTCTCGACGGACGCGGGGTGGAGCAGTCTGGCAGCTCGTCGGGCTCATAACCCGAAGGTCAGAGGTTCAAATCCTCTCCCCGCAACC
>CAVUQY010000003.1:0-491293 GCA_963743805.1 uncultured beta proteobacterium
CCGCGGCGAAGGCCGGGGGGAAGTAGCCGGTGGCCGATTTCTTCATTCGCCGGCCGATCGTCGCGATCGTCATCGCGATCCTGACCGTCCTGTTCGGCTTGGTCACGCTCACGCGGACTGTCGGTCGAGCAGTATCCGTTCCTCGCGCCGCCGAACATCCGCGTGACCGCGACCTATCCGGGCGCCTCGGCCGAAGCGGTGGAGCAGTCGGTGGCCACCCCGATCGAGCAGGAGGTCAACGGCGTCGACCGGCTGATCTACATGAAGTCGTCGAACACCAGCGACGGCCGCATGCAGCTCGACGTCAACTTCGAAGTCGGCACCGACCAGGACATCGCCAACGTCCTCACGCAGAACCGCGTCTCGGCGGCGCAGGCGCGGCTGCCGGTCGAGGTCACGCAGCAGGGCGTGACGGTGAAGAAGCAGAGCCCCAGCATCCTGATGGTGATCTCGATCTACTCGCCGTCGGACGCCTACGACGCCAACTTCCTGATCAACTACGCCGGCATCAACCTGCGCGACCAGTTGCTGCGCATCCCGGGCATCGCCCAGGTCGATCTCTTCGGCGGCACCGACTACGGCATGCGCATCTGGTTCCGGCCCGACCGGCTGGCCAAGCTGGGCCTGACGCCGGCCGACGTGATCAACGCGATCAAGGAGCAGAACCTGCAGGCGCCCACCGGCAAGGTCGGCGCCGCGCCGACGCCCAAGGACCAGCAGTTCACCAACACGGTCAACGCGCCGGGCCGGCTGGTCACGCCGGAGGAGTTCGAGAACATCATCGTCCGGCAGAGCGCGACCGGCGCGGTGGTGCGCATCAAGGACATCGGCCGCGCCGAACTCGGCTCGCAGGACTACAACGCCTTCGGGCGGCTGAACGGCAAGCCGGCCGGCGCGATGGCGGTCTACCTGCTGCCCGGCGCCAACCAGCTCAAGGCGGCCGAGACGATCTACGCGACGATGGAGCGGACCAAGGGACTGTTCCCGCCCGGCATGGACTACAAGATCGTCTACGACACCACGCCGGCGGTGGAGGCGTCGATCGAAGGCATCGTGCATACCTTCGTCGAGGCGCTGATCCTGGTGACGCTGGTGGTCTTCATCTTCCTGCAGAACATCCGCGCGACGATCATCCCGTTGATCACGATCCCGGTGTCGCTGATCGGCACCTTCATCTTCTTCCCGATGCTCGGGTTCTCGGTCAACACGCTGTCGATGTTCGGCCTGGTGCTGGCCATCGGCATCGTGGTCGACGACGCGATCGTCGTCGTCGAGGCGGTGATCCACCACCTCGAGCACGGCATGAGTCCGAAGGAGGCCACGATCCAGGCGATGAAGGAAGTCTCGGCGCCGGTGATCGGCATCGCGCTGATCCTGTCGGCGGTGTTCATCCCGGTGGCCATGCTCGGCGGGCTGGTCGGCAGCATGTACAAGCAGTTCGCGCTGACCATTGCGATCTCGGTGCTGCTGTCGGCCTTCATTGCGCTGTCGCTGACGCCCGCGCTGTGCGCGATGCTGCTCAAGCCGCCGAAGCCGATGCGCGGCCCGCTGGGCAGCTTCTTCAAGGGCTTCAACAAGGCGTTCGACGTCGGCACCAAGGGTTACGTGAACGTGTCGCGCCTGCTCGTACGCCGTTCACTGCTGACGATCGGCATCGTCGTCGCGGTGGCGATCGGGGCGAGCCTGTTCGCACGCGTGCTGCCCGCCGGCTTCATCCCGGACGAGGACCAGGGCATCTTCGGCGTCAACGTCCAGCTTCCCGCCCGGGGCGTCGCTGGAGCGCACCAGCCTCGTGCTGAAGAAGATCGAGGACATCCTGGCCAAGACCGACGGACTCGACTCGTTCCAGACCGTCGGTGGCTACGGGGCGGTGACCAGCACCTACCAGCCGAACTACGGCACGATCTTCGTGCGCATGAAGCCATGGGCGGAGCGCAAGACCGCGGCGCTGCACGTCAACGGCATCATGGGCGGGCTGCGACCGCAGTTCGCGGCGATCCCCGAAGCCGTGATCTTCCCCTTCAACATCCCGACGCTGTCCGGCTTCGGTGCGGCCTCGGGCTTCAACTTCCTGCTGCAGGACCGCAGCGGCTCGATGACGATCGCGCAGCTCGGCGAGCAGACACAGAAGTTCATCGCCGCGGCCCGGCAGCGGCCCGAACTGGGCACCGTGTTCACCTCCTTCGACCCGAACTACCCGCAGGTCAAGGTCGAGCTGGACCGCGAGAAGGCGCGCACGCTCGGCGTGCCGGTGAACGAGGTCTTCCAGGCCCTGTCGACGTCGCTGGGCGGCACGTACGTCAACGACTTCAACCGCTTCGGGCGGCTGTATCGCGTGTACGCGCAGGCCGAAGCCGAGACCCGGCTGAAGGCCGAGGACATCGGCAAGATCTACGTGCGCTCGAAGACCACCAACGAGATGGTGCCGCTGTCCACGCTGGTGACGATCCGCGACGTCGTCGGCGCCGAGCTGACGACACGCTTCAACCTGCAGCGCTCGGTCGAGATCCAGGGCTCGCCGGCGCCCGGCTTCACCTCGGGGCAGGCGCTGGCCGCGCTGGAGCAGGTGTTCGCCGAGACCATGCCGGCGGAGATGGGCTTCGCCTTCTCGTCGATGTCCTACCAGGAGAAGATCGCTCCGCCCGCCGGGCCGACCTTCATCATGGCCATCGTCTGCGTGTTCCTGCTGCTGGCGGCGCTGTACGAGAGCTGGCGGCTGCCCTGGGCGGTGCTGCTCGGCTCGCCGCTGGTGGCGCTGGGCGCGTTCTTCGGCGTCTGGCTGATGGGCTTCGACAACAACGTCTACGTGCAGATCGGCCTGGTGATGCTGATCGGCCTGGCGGCGAAGAACGCGATCCTGATCGTGGAGTTCGCCAAGGCGAAGCACGAAGAGGGCGCGTCGCTCGAGGACGCGGCGCTCGAGTCGGCGCGCCTGCGCTTCCGCCCGATCCTGATGACCGCGTTTGCCTTCATCCTCGGCGTCGTGCCGCTGATGCTGGCCACCGGCGCGGGTGCCGGCGCACAGAACGTGATGGGTACCGGGGTGTTCTGGGGCATGCTGGTCGCCACCGCGCTGGGCGTGTTCATCATTCCGGGCAACTACACCTTCGTCGAGGGACTCGGCCGCCGGCGCCAGATGGCCGCGAAAGAGGCGCCGGTCGTTTCAACGAGGGAAGGAGCGCACTGAAATGGCCCGCCGACAAACGCTGCTCTTCTCCGTCCTCGGGCTTCTTGCGGCCGGCTGTACGGTCGGTCCCGACTACAAGCGGCCGGAAGTCTCGGCGCCGCCGGTGTATCGCGGGGCCGATGCCGGGCCGCCGGCGGCCGGCGCCGCGTCGTTCGGCGATCTCGCCTGGGACAGCGTCTTTCCGGATCCGGACCTCCAGGCGCTGATCCGCACGGCGCTTGGCCCAGAACTACGACGTTCGCGTGGCCGCAGCGCGAATTCTGCAGGCGCAGAGTCTGGTCACGGTGGCCCGGTCACGCCAATTCCCCACGGTGGACGGCGGCATCAACGCCCCCTACACCACGTACAGCGGATCCGACCGGCCTGCCACCTATCCCGGCCACATCTTCGAGCCGGTAGCCGGGCTCGGCGTCGCCTGGGAGCTGGACTTCTGGGGCCGGTTCCGGCGCAGCACGGAAGCAGCACAGGCCGAGTTGCTCGCCAGCCAGGATGCGCGATATGCGGTCATTGCCACGCTGGTTGCCGAGGTCGGTCGCGCCTATCTGACGCTGCGCGCTCTGGATCTGACGCTGGAGATCTCCAGGCGCACCGTGGACTCCCGAGTGCAGTCCGTCGACCTCGTGCAGGCCCGGGTGGACGGCGGCGTGGCCGGGATCCTCGATGTTCGGCAGGCCGAGTCCCTGCTCTATACGGCGACGAAGACGATCCCGGAGATCCAGCGCCAGATCGAGGAGACCGAGAACTTCATCAGCATCCTGCTCGGACAGGATCCGGGCCCGGTCAAGCGCGGGCGCCCGCTCGAACAGCAGGTTGCCGCCCCCGCGCTCCCCCCCGGCCTGCCGACGGAGTTGCTGACCCGGCGACCGGACATCCGGGCCGCCGAGCAGCAACTGGTAGCCGCCAACGCGCAGATCGGCGTGGCCAAGGCGTTGCTCTATCCCCAGATCACGCTTTCCGGCCTCGCCGGCGTGGGTGGCGCGACGATCGATGGCTCGAGCTTCGGCCCGTTCGGGGTGTTCAGCGCCTTGGGCGCGTTCACCCTTCCGATCTTCAACGCCGGGCGCCTGCAGGCCAACGTGGAATTCAACGAAGCCCGCGCGCAGGAAGCCGCCCTGCTCTACCAGCAGACCCTCCAGCAGTCTTTGCGCGAAGTGTCGGACGCCCTGGTCGGGATCCGCAAACGGCAGGAGTTCCGGCAGCAGCAGGAACTGCTCGTCAAGGCGCTGGCCGATGGGAGCGAGGTGGCCAAGCTGCGGTACGAGGGCGGGGTGTCCAGTTACCTGGAAGTGCTGGACACCGAGCGCCAGCTGTTCGACGCGGAGCGCGATTTGGTCCTGGCGAAGCGGGACGAGTCCCTGAGCGTGATCCAGCTCTACAGGGCCCTCGGCGGGGGATGGCAGGCGGAACCTCCGGCCGCGGCCGGAGGAGGACAGACGGCGGGAGCGGAGGCGGCCCCCGCACGGTGAGGGCGGCGTGCGCCCACCCAGGCGCGCGACGCTCGCGCGGGCGCATCCCGTGACGACCCGTCTCGATCCTGCGATCGCTTGACAGCGGTTGCCGGCGAGACCCGAGGACCCGAGGACCCGAGCCAATGCGCCTGCTGCTCAAGGAAATCCGCCACAACCCGATGCTCTGGCTGCTGGCCTTCGTGCCGGTGGTGTTTGCGGCAGCGAAGCTCAAGCCCGAAGCGCACACGCTGCTCTTCGTGCTCTTCTAGGGCGAGGCTGCGCTCAAATTCTTTAAGGTCTAACAACGGGCCTGCACCTCGGCCTACTGGCCTTACGTGTGATCGAGCTAGGTCTGACGGAGACGAACCATGGGTCCGGCAATCATCGATGTGACGGAACAGAAGCGCCTGAACGAGGCGCGCGAGGCCCAAGTCCCCTGGAAGAAATGGGGACCCTATCTGAGCGAGAGGCAGTGGGGCACGGTTCGCGAGGACTACAGCGAGGACGGCAACGCCTGGAACTACTTCACCCACGACCAGGCGCGCTCGCGCGCCTACAAGTGGGGCGAGGACGGGCTCGGCGGCCTCTGCGACGACAAGCAGCGACTGTGCTTTGCGCTGGCGTTGTGGAACGAGCGCGACCCGATCCTGAAGGAGCGCCTGTTCGGACTCACCAACAGCGAGGGCAATCACGGCGAGGACGTGAAGGAGTACTACTTCTACCTCGACAGCACGCCGACGCACTCGTACATGAAGTACCTGTACAAGTATCCGCAGCGCGAGTTTCCCTACCGGGATCTGGTCGAGACCAACCGGCGACGATCGCGGGAGGAGTTCGAGTACGAGCTGCTCGATACCGGCGTCTTCGACGACGACCGCTACTTCGACGTGTTCGTCGAATACGCCAAGGAAGGTCCGGAAGACGTGCTGGTCCGCATCACCGTCCACAACCGCGGGCCGGAAGCGGCCCGGCTGCGGGTCCTGCCGACGCTGTGGTTCCGCAACACCTGGTCGTGGGGCGAGGACGATCGCAAGCCATCGCTGCGCGAAGCGGGGCCGGCGCCATTCAGGCCACGCACCATGAGCTGGGCGAGTACTGGCTGCATTGCGATGGCGCCCCGGAGCTGCTCTTCACCGAGAACGAGAGCAATGCGCAGCGTCTGTGGGGCCAGCCCAACGCGTCTCCCTACGTCAAGGATGCGTTCCACGCCTACGTCATCGCGGGACAGGGCGAGGCGGTGAATCCCGCCAAGGTCGGGACCAAGGCCGCGGCCCACTATGCCCTCGACGTGCCCGGCGGCGGCAGCAAGACGGTCCGGCTGCGTCTGGCGGCCGCCAAGACCAAAGATGCCTTCGGCGGTTTCGAGAAGATCTTCAAGAGCCGCATCGCCGACGCCGACGAGTTCTACGAGCGGATTGCGCCCAAATCGCTGACCGAGGATCAGCGCCGGGTGCATCGCCAGGCGCTGGCGGGAATGCTGTGGGGCAAGCAGTACTACTACTTCGACCTGGAGCGCTGGCTGCGCGAGCACAAGAGTCATCCGCTGCTCGAGTCCGCCCGCCAGCGACGTGCGCAACACGGAGTGGTTCCACATGCTCAACGCCGACGTGATCTCCATGCCGGACAAGTGGGAGTACCCGTGGTATGCGGCCTGGGACCTGGCCTTCCACACGATCTCCCTGGCGCTGGTGGATTTCGATTTCGCCAAGGAGCAGCTGCTGCTGATGCTGCGCAGCCTGTACTTCCACCCGAGCGGGCAGATTCCGGCCTACGAGTGGAACTTCAGCGACGTGAATCCGCCGGTGCACGCCTTGGCCACGCTCTGGCTGTACAAGTACGAGAAGCAGCTGGGCCGGGCCGACCTGCGGTTCCTCGAGCGCTCGTTCCAGGGGTTGATGCTGAACTTCAACTGGTGGGTCAATCGCAAGGACCCCGCGGGGCGCAATGTCTTCGCCGGCGGCTTTCTGGGTCTGGACAACATCGGCGTCTTCGACCGCAGCGCGCCGCTGCCGACCGGCGGCTCGCTGGAGCAGGCGGACGGGACGGCGTGGATGGCGTTCTACTGCCAGAACATGCTGGAGATCGCCCTCGATCCTGACCGAGTACGACCCGATCTACGAGGAGATCGCCTTCAAGTTCGTCCAGCATTTCATGTGGATCTCCTATGCGATGGACCGCCGCGGCGAGCATCACGACGAGATGTGGGACGAGCAGGACGGCTTCTTCTACGATCTGCTGCGGCTGCCCGACGGCCAGGCGATGCGTTTGAAGGTGCAGGTCGCTGGTGGGGCTGTTGCCGCTGTGCGCGTCGACGGTGTTCGAGGCGGATTCCGTCACTCGCTATCCGAAGCTGATGGAGCTGATCGCGCAGTTCCGGAAGCGCCACCCGGAGCTGGTCTCCCATGTGGCCCCGACCGACGCCGGCTTCATCGGCTACAAGGAACGGCGGCTGTTGTCGATCCTCAACAAGCAGAAGCTCGAGCGCGTGCTCGGCTACCTGCTCGACGAGAACGAGTTCCTCGGGCCGCACGGCATTCGCTCGCTCTCGCGCTACCACCTGGAGCATCCGTTCGTGTTTCACGTCGGCGGCCAGGAGTACAAGGTGCAGTACCTGCCGGCGCGAATCGAATACCGGCATGTTCGGCGGCAACTCCAACTGGCGCGGCCCGGTGTGGATGCCGGTCAACGCGCTGATCGTCCGGGCGCTGGTGAATCTGTACAGCTTCTACGGCGACGAGTTCAAGGTGCGAATGTCCCGACCGGTTCGGGGCAGCACATGACGCTGTTCGAGGTGGCGCAGGAGATCGTCCGCCGGCTGACCGGCACGTTCCTGCGCGATGCCAACGGGCAACGGCCGGTCTACGGCGGGACGGCCAAGTTCCAGGACGATCCGCATTGGCGCGACCTGATCCTGTTCTACGAGTACTTCCACGGCGACAACGGCGCGGGCCTCGGGGCCAGCCACCAGACGGGCTGGACCGGTCTGGTCGCTCCCCTCCTGGACCTGTTCGGGCGTGTCGACGCCAAAGACCCTGCTGGAGACCGAACGCGGGCAGCGTGCTGGCGAGGGTCATCAGGGAACAGGTGGGCGGGGAACAGGCGAGAACGAGCTAGGGAGCCGACATGTCCGATCCACGCTACCCGTCGCTGTACCAGATCAACACCCGCGTCTGGCTGACGGAGCTGTCCCGCGCGCTGGGCAGGCGCGCGACGCTGGACGACATTCCGGACGCCGAGCTGGATCGCCTGGCCGAGCTGGGCTTCGACTGGGTCTGGTTCCTGAGCGTCTGGCAGACCGGCCCGGCGGCGCAGGCGATCTCGCGCGCGAATCCCGAGTGGCGACGCGAGTTCGCCGAAACGCTGCCGGACCTCAAGGACGAGGACATCGCCGGCTCCGGGTTCGCCATCCAGAGCTACACCGTCCATCGCGATCTGGGCGGCGACGCGGCGCTCGCCCGTTTGCGACAGCGGCTGCAAGCAACGCGGACTGAAGCTGATGCTCGACTTCGTCCCGAACCACATGGCGCCGGATCACCCGTGGATCGACGAGCACCCGGACTACTTCGTCCATGGCAGCGAGAGCGATCTGGCGCGCGCACCGCGGAACTACTGCCGCGTGCAGACGAAGAGCGGCCCGCTGGTGCTCGCCTACGGCCGCGACCCGTACTTCGACGGCTGGCCCGACACGCTGCAGCTCAACTACGGCAACCCGGACTTGCAGCAGGCGATGATCGGCGAGCTGGAGAGGATCGCCGGGCAATGCGACGGCGTGCGCTGCGACATGGCCATGCTGGTCCTGCCCGACGTGTTCGAACGCACCTGGGGCATCCGGGCCGAGCCCTTCTGGCCGAAGGCAACCGAGTCCGTGCGGCGCAAGCATCCGCGACTTCCGGTTCATGGCCGAGGTCTACTGGGATCTGGAATGGACGATGCAGCAGCAGGGGTTCGATTACGCCTACGACAAGCGGCTGTACGACCGCCTGCGCGAGGGTCACGCCCGGCCGGTGCGCGAGCATTTCCACGCCGGGCTCGATTACCAGGACAAGCTGGCCCGCTTCCTGGAGAACCACGACGAGCCGCGGGCGGCGGCGACGTTCTCGCCGGACGTGCACGAGGCCGCGGCGGTCATCACGTTCCTGTCGCCCGGGCTGCGGTTCTTCCACCAGGGCCAGTTCGAGGGGCGCAAGAAACGCATCTCTCCCCATCTGGTGCGCGCGTCCGCAGGAAGCCGATCGACCAGCGGCTGGAACAGTTCTACGACCGGCTGCTGGCCGTGCTGCGCCAGCCGGTGGTGCGCGACGGCCAATGGCAACTGCTCGAGTGCACGCCGGCCTGGGACGGCAACTGGACCTGGGATTGCTTCCTGGCCTTCGCCTGGCAAGGCTCCGGTGACGAGCGGCTGCTGGTGACGGTGAACTATCGCGCCCAACCAGAGCCAGTGCTACGTGCGGCTGCCGTTCGCCGATCTCGGCGGCCGGCAGTGGCGGCTCGCGGACCTGATCGGCGACGCCACGTACGAGCGGGACGGGCGGCGATCTGCAGGCGCGCGGACTCTACCTGGACGAGCCGCCGTGGCGGGCGCACGTCTTCTCGCTGACCAAGGCGCCGTGTTAATGCGCGATCCTGCGAAGGCGAGCGGAACCGAGGTCAGTGTGGTCGCGCCCGGCGCCGGCTTGGAGAAACTCGCCGGCGGCTTCGGCTTCGCCGAGGGGCCGACGTGTGACGCGGAGGGCAACCTCTTCTTCACCGACCAACCCAACGACCGCATCCTGAAGTGGGGCGTCGAGGGCGGACTGTCCACCTTCCTGCAACCGGCGGGCCGCGCCAACGGCATGTGCTTCGACCCCAGGGGCCACCTGATCGCTTGCGCCGACGAGAAGAACGAGCTGTGGTCCATTGCGCCGGACGGCAAGGTCACCGTGCTTGTCGACGAGTACGGCGGAAAGCTCCTCAACGGCCCAAACGATGTCTGGGTGCGCCCGGACGGCGCGCTCTACTTCACCGACCCGTTCTACGACCGGGCCTGGTGGACACACCACGCGATGCCGCAGGACGGCCAGCACGTCTACTTTCTGTCCGCCGACCGCCGGCAACTCGTGCGCGTGGCCGACGACCTGCAGAAGCCGAACGGCATCATCGGCACGCCCGACGGGAAGACGCTCTACGTGGCAGACATCGGCGCCGGGAAGACCTACCGGTACGACATCGCGCCGGACGGCAGCCTCGGCGGGCAAGACGCTCGCCGCGGAGCAAGGCTCGGACGGCATGACGCTCGACAACGAGGGCAACCTCTACCTGACGGGCGAAGGCGTCATGGTGTTCGACGAGGAGGGCCGGCAGATCGATCAGATCGACGTCCCCGACGAGCGCTGGACGGCGAACGTCAGCTTCGGCGGCAAGGACCGGCACACGCTCTTCATCACGGCAAGCACCGGCCTCTACGCGATCAGGATGCGCGTGAAGGGCGCCAACGCGGCAAAGTAACCATACGCGGGAGAACTGCGAAATGAAGGCCATCACCGTAGAACCGCACAAGCCGGAGACCGCACGCCTGGAAGACATCCCCGAGCCGGACGCGCGTGGCGGGTCGGTCCTCGTGGAAGCCATCGCGGTCGGCGTGTGCGGGACCGACGTCGAGATCGTGGAAGGCAAGTACGGCTGGGCCCCTCAGGGCAAGACGCGCCTCGTGCTCGGGCACGAATCTCTCGGCCGGGTGGTGGACCCGGGCCCGAGCGGCGCGCTCGAGAAGGGTGATCTCGTGGTCGGCATCGTCCGGCGTCCCGACCCCGTGCCTTGCCCCAACTGCGCGGTCGGTGAGTGGGACATGTGCCGGAACGGCCAGTACACCGAGCGCGGCATCAAGGAGATCGACGGCTTCATGTCCGAGCGCTGGCGGATCGAGCCCGAGTACGCCATGAAGATCGACCGCTCACTCGGCCTCCTGGGCGTGCTGCTCGAGCCCACGACGGTCGTCACGAAGGCGTGGGAGCAGGTCGTCGCGGTCGGTCAGCGTGCCTTCTGGGAGCCGCGGACCGTGCTCGTGACTGGCGCCGGACCGATCGGTCTTCTTGCGGCCCTCGTCGGCAAGCAGCACGGGCTCGAGGTTCACGTGCTCGACCGGGTCGAATCGGGGCCCAAGCCGGATCTCGTTCGCGCCCTGGGGGCCACGTATCACACCGGCACCGTCGCGGGCGTGGGCTTCGAGCCGGACGTGATCGTCGAATGCACCGGCGTCGGGCAGGTCATCGCGGACGCGATCCAGGCCGTCGCGCCGGGCGGTGTCGTGTGTCTCACGGGCGTCGGGAGCGGCGGGCGAACCGTCGGGCTCGCGACGGCCGACGTGGCGTCCAACGTCGTGCTTCGCAACAACGTCGTGGTCGGCAGCGTCAACGCCAACAAGCGGCACTGGTACAAGGCGGGACAGGTACTGGCCCGCGCGGACCCCTCGTGGCTTGCACGCCTCGTCACGCGGCGCGAGCCACCGGAGCAATTCATGCGCGCCCTCCAGCGACAGCCGGAGGACATCAAGGTCGTCATTCAGTTTGCCGAGGCATGACCATGACGAGTACATCCGAGCCGGGGGCCGCCTGCCCGGTTATGCACTGCCGCCCGCAATGACGGCGCGGCGCTCGTCACCGCAGCAGCGAGCGCCAGCGAGCGCAAGGCGGCTGCCATGCTGAGCGTCACGGGAGTGATCGGGCTGGTATTGCTGCTCACCGCTGCCACCTGGGCCCGCCGTCCAGGTGGCACGGCTGAGCGGCGATCACCCACGCGAAATCGAGTGAGGACATGAACCCACTGCTCAAGGAAATCCGCCACAACCCGATGCTCTGGCTGCTGGCCTTCGTGCCGGTGGTGTTCGCGGCCGCGAAGCTCAAGCCCGAAGCGCACACGCTGCTCTTCGTGCTGTCCGTGCTCGCCATCGTGCCGCTGGCCGCGCTGCTGAGTCACGCCACCGAATCGGTCGCGGCCAAGACGGGCGATGCGGCGGGCGGCCTGCTCAACGCCACGCTGGGAAACCTGACCGAGCTGGTCATCGCGCTCACCGCCCTGCGCGCCGGCGAGTACATGCTGGTGAAGGCGTCGATCGCCGGCGCGATCGTCACCAACACGCTGTTCATGCTGGGCGCGTCGTTCCTGCTCGGCGGACTCAAGTACCACGTGCAGGAATACAACCGGGTCAGCGCCCGCGTGCAGGCGGGCCTGCTCTTCCTGGCCACGGTCGCGCTGCTGATTCCTTCGGCGGTCGCCACGGCCGACTCGGCAGCGGGCGCAGCGTTCACCCAGACGCTGAGCCTGGGCCTGGCGGTGCTGCTCATCGTCGCCTACGGACTGGGCATGCTGTTCTCGCTCAAGACGCACCGCGAGCTGTTTGCCAGCGCGGAACACGCCGAGGAGGGCGAAGCGCCGTGGCCGCATGGGACTGGCCCTGGCCACGCTGGCCGGCGTCACGGTGCTGGTCGCGCTGGTGAGCGAGATCTTCGTCGAGTCGGTGCAGAAGGCGGCGGAGACGTTCGGGATGACCCCCGCGTTCGTCGGCTTCATCGTCGTGGCGCTGGTGGGCGGCGCGGCGGAGATGGCCTCGGCGTTTTCCGGCGCGCGCAAGAACCGGCTGGACCTGAGCGTGGGCATCGCGCTGGGGAGCGCGTCCCAGATCGCGCTGTTCGTCGCGCCGGTGCTGGTGCTGCTCAGCTACGTGATCGGCCCGACGCCGATGGACCTGCAATTCTGGCCGGGCGCGGTGGTGATGATGCTCATCGCCACCCTCACCGCGGCGCTCGTCACGAACAGCGGGCGGTCGGCGTGGTTCGTCGGCGTGTTGCTGCTGATGGTCTATCTGATCTTCGCCATGACGCTGTACCTGTTGCCGCCGCGAGTGCAGTGAAACCACCCCCGGTGTCAGACGAATTTGGATGACGCTCTCAACATGCGTTTCCGCTCACTGGTAAGCCTCGTATTGGCGATGGCCGCCGCGCTGCTGGTCGCGCCGGTGCAGGCGGGCGAAGTGCTCGACGCCGTCAAGGCGCGTGGTCAGTTGCGCTGTGGCGTGAGCGAGGGCATCACGGGGTTCTCGGAAAAGGACGCGAACGGACGCTGGCGCGGGATGGACGCGGACTTCTGCCGCGCCGTGGCGGCCGCGGTACTGGGTGATGCGGAGAAGGTGCAGTTCCTGCCACTGAAGTCCTCGATGCGCTTCCCGGCCTTGCAGGCGAAGAGAATCGACCTGCTGGTTCGCAACACCACCTGGACGCTCACGCGCGAGGCGCTGCTGAGGGTCCAGTTTCCCGGCGTGCTGTTCTACGACGGGCAGGCATTCATGGTGGCGAAGTCGGCGGGCATCAAGGCGCTCGCCGATTTGAACGGAGCGACAGTCTGCGTCGAGAAGGGCACCACGCACCAGCAACGCCTGGCGGACGTCTTCGCCGCGCGCGGGCTCACGGTGAAGCCAGTGGTGGTCGATTCCTCGAAGGAAGTCGCGGCGGCTTTTTTCGCCGGACGGTGCCGCGCGTACACCTCGGACGCTTCGCAACTCGCGGCGGCGCGCGTGCGCGCGCCGGGTGGCGCGCAGGGCTTCGACATCCTGCCGGAGCGCGTCTCCAAGGAACCCCTCGGTCCGGTGGTGGGTAGCGCCGATACCGAATGGGTGACCCTGGTGCGCTGGGTGCTCTTCGCGCTGATTGCCGCGGAGGAGCGGGGCATCACGCGCGCCAATGTCGATACGGTGGTGCAGCAGTCGCAAGGCGCGGCGTCGCGACTGGTGAGCGGCAGGGACGAGCGGCTCGCCCGCGCGCTGGGGGTGCGGCGCGACTGGGTGGTGCGCGCGGTGAAGGCGGTCGGCAACTACGGCGAGATGTACGAGCGCAATCTCGGGCGCGACAGCGCGCTCGACATCGAGCGCGGCCCGAACCGGCTGTGGACGCAGGGCGGCCTGCTGTACGCGCCGCCGATCGACTGACGGCGAAGGCATCGGATGAGCGATTTCCAGATCTACCTGACGCTCGCGGTCTTCGCCGGCGTGATCGTCGCGATCGCGCTCGACGTCATCGACATGGCGGTCGCGGCCCTGATCGGCGTCTGCGTGCTGATCGCGGTCGGCATCCTGCGCGAGCCGGAGATGATCGATGCGCTGCGCGTGGCGGGCGGCCCGCTGGCGCTGCTGTTCGGCGGCATGGTGGTGGCGCACGTGCTGGGCGTGACCGGCCTGTTCGAGCGCGTCGGGGCGACGCTATCTGCGTGCCACCGGCGGCAGCGGCAAGCGCTTCCTGATCCTGCTGGTGGCGCTGGTCGCGCCGGTGTGCGCACTCCTCCCGAACGCCACCACGGTGATCCTGCTCGCGCCGGTCATCATCGCCGTGGCGCGCGCCCTCAAGGTGAGCATCGTCGGGCCGATGGTGATCACCGCCATCGTCAGCAACTCGGCCGGGATGCTGACGCTGGTGGGCGACCCGGCGACGTTCCTGGTCGGCAGCTCGATCGGCATGACCTTCGTCCAGTATCTGCAACGGGTGAGCCTTGCCGGGCTGCTGGCGGTGCTGGTGATCGTGCCGCTGCTGCCGCGCCTGCTGCCCGAGGTCTGGAACGCGCGGGTCGAGGTGCCCCCCGCGGGCAAGCTGCCGCCGATCGAACGGCCGGGTTTTGCGGTGCTGGCGCTGGCGACCCTGGCGTTGATGGTCGTCCTGTTTCTGGTCGGCGAGGAGCTGCCGATGCGCATCGTGCCGCCGGCGGTGGCGATCATCGGCGCGACGCTCGCGCTGCTCGTGGTCTACGGGTGGAAAGTGGAGCCGGTGGACGACGTGTTTCGCGCCATCGACTGGAAGACCCTGGTCTTTCTCGGCGCCATCTTCTGCCTGGTCCAGGCCTTCACCAAGACCGGGCTGCTGCAGGGGCTGTCGCTCAAGCTGTACGACTGGTTCGGCGTGGAGTTCGCGCTGGTGGCGCTCGCGCTGCTCGCCGGCATCGGCGCGTTGTCGGCCCTGCTCGCCAACATCCCGGTGGTCGCGGCCTCCCTCGTCATGACCAAGGGCTACCTGGTGGCGGCCGAGGCGGTGCCCGAGACGGCGCTGGCCGCGGGCTTCACCGACTGGCCCGCCGCTGCGATCCCGGTGTTCATCGCAATGATGTTCGGCGCGACCCTCGGCGGCAACGCCACCGTGATCGGGGCTTCGGCCAACATCGTGAGCGTCGGAATCTGTGCCAGCCAGGGTGAGCGCGTGAACTTCATGCGCTTCATGCGCGTACGGGCTGCCCGTCACCGTGGTGCAGCTGATGGTCTCGGCGTTGTACGTGATGGTGCTGTTCTGGATGGCGCGCTAGGTCGTCGGGCGTCGACAAGGCCATCTCGCGTTGGTGCGCGTTCAGGGCGCACCACTGTGTCCAGGGAGCAGTGAACGGATGAGGTTCGTAGCTTGGTGCATCACGGCGGGAGCCCTTTTCGCCGGGCATGCGGCGGCTGCCGACTTCGGCACCCCGGGCGGGCCGGAACCCGCCAACATCGACGAGATCGCCGACGTCCTGCGGCAGGACCCCTACGACCTGGAGTTGCTGATCAGCTACGGCACCTCCAAGGGCGGCTCGGCGGGGCACCTTGCGCTCGCCATCCGCGATCAGGCGACGGGCGACGACCTGGTCTACTCGGCCAATTTCTACGCCGACCGCGAGCCCGCGCACGAGAAGGACTTCTACACCGGCGATCTCATGGTCCGGATCCCGAAGAAGGAGTACCTGTTCAGGACGACGTCGTCGCTCGATCCCAAGGCCTCGTTCGGCCTCGACTTCGGCGAGATCTACAAGCGATCGGTGATCGGCGTGCGCGTCTACGGCGTGCCCGCCGAGGAGAAGGCGGCGCTCGCGGCCTTCTTCCGTCGCATCAACGACGACTATCACAAGCGGGTCGGGAAGACCGAGTACCACGACGAGGAGATCAAGTACGACTACCTCCGCCTCAACTGTGCCAAGACCATCGGCACGGCATTCAAGCTGGGCGCCGGGTACAAGGACCTGGAGGTCACGAGCGCGACGATTCTCTCCGGGCGGCCGCTGGTGGCGGCGGCCAACGCGAACATTCCCACCGAGATGGCGATGAAGCTCGTCAGGGCGTGGGACGCGCGCGGATACGGACTGGACGCCGTGCTGTACAAGAAATACGGCGGCTCGACCTACGTGGACCCGCACGAGGGCGACAAGGTGGCGTTCAAGGACCTGCCCAACCGGTTCCCCTCCGTCCTGTCGCGCGACTTCCGCAGGGAGCAGGGGCAGTACGAGGACTACGACAACCTGTTCGCGGGGTACTTCCTCTACAACATCGCCACGTACAGCGTGCGCGTGAACGACGGGACGAAGCGGCTCGAGATCGAGAAGCGCAAGCGCCCCATGGCCTACCCGGTGGCCGTCGAGCGTGCCGCCCGGGACGCCAAGGCCGACAGCGAGAGCTTCCGCCGGCGCATCGTGTTCCGGACGAAGGGGACTAACATCGAGGCCGCGGAGAACTGGCGGCTGTACAAGTTCACGAACGAGGACAGCCAGCCGGCCTCGCCTTGAGCGCTGCTCTGCCGCATCCGTGCCGAGAAACGGATCCTCGCTCGAGACCGCGGATGGCCGGCCTATGCTGCCCGGGTGCGCTACCGCCTCGTCCCGGCCTCTGGTGAGCGGTCGGAGGCCGCTGCACGCCCCTTGACCCCGCCGTCCGGAAGTTGGATGCCGCTCGTGAGTTGAGAAAGTTCGAGCCCGCGGGTCTTACGGGGTCCAGAATTTTCATCGGACACGCCTTGCCGGCTCCGACGATGGATGTAGAGTTGACATCCGGCTTGAGCCGGTCGGCTTGCGCACCTGTTCCCAACCCATTTGCAGATCTACCGTCAAAAGGAGCTACCGTGAAAATCCTGTTCCGCTCACTCGCGACCATCGCTGCGTTGGCTTTCGCGGCAACGCTCGTCGCGCCGCAGCCCGCCGCTGCCGCTACCGCGGCCGAGCTGACTCGAGACGCGCAAAAGGCGCTCAACTCGCTCTATGCGAAGAACCCGGGGGCCAAGGCGATCGGAAAAGACGCGGTCGCCATCCTCGTCTTTCCGAGCGTCGTCAAGGCCGGGCTCGGCATCGGCGGTCAGTTCGGCGAGGGCGTGCTGTTCCGCGGCGGCAAGGCGGTCGCCTACTACAACACCGCGGGCGCGTCCATGGGAATGCAGGCTGGCGCGCAGACAGTACGGCTACGCGATGTTCTTCCTGAGCGAGGCGACGCTCAAGTCGCTCGACACGGCCGAGGGGTTCGAGGTCGGCGTCGGGCCGTCAGTGGTGGTCGCGGACAAGGGGATGGCCTCGTCGCCGAAGACGACGACGACGATGAAGGACAAGATCTACGCGTTCATCTTCGACCAGGCGGGCGCGATGTACGCGCTCGGCATCCAGGGCAACAAGATCACGAAGATCAAGAAGTGAGCGTGACCGGTCCCCGCCTCGCGCGGGGACCGGCCCGCGTCAGAACCGCTCCTTGACGAACTTGAACGGGTAGTCCGTCTCCCGATACCCGCCCGCCTTCTGCCGCTTCGGCAGCTTCACCTTCTCGCGCGGCGCGGTCTTGTAGGGGATCTGGCCGAGCAGGTGGGTGATGATGTTCAGGCGCGCACGCTTCTTGTCGTCGGACCTCGCCACGTACCACGGCGCGAAGTCGGTGTCGGTCGCCGCGAACATCTCGTCGCGCGCCCGCGAGTAGTCGTACCAGCGGCTGTAGGACTTGAGGTCCATCGGCGAGAGCTTCCAGATCTTGCGGCCGTCGTCGATGCGCGAGGCGAGCCGGCGGGTCTGCTCCTCCGGGCTCACCTCCAGCCAGTACTTGATGAGGATGATCCCGGATTCCACCATCGACTTCTCGAACAGCGGCACGCATCGTCAGAAACTTCTTCGCCACCTCCTCGGTGCAGAAGCCCATCACGCGCTCGACCCCGGCGCGGTTGTACCAGCTGCGGTCGAAGATCACGATCTCGCCGGCGGCCGGGAAGTGCGGCGCATAGCGCTGGACGTACATCTGGCTTTTCTCGCGCTCCGTGGGGGCGGGCAGCGCCACGACGCGGAACACGCGCGGGCTCACGCGCTCGGTGATCGCCTTGATCGTGCCGCCCTTGCCGGCGCCGTCGCGCCCCTCGAAGACGACGCACACCTTCAGCCCCTTGTGCATGACCCACTCCTGGAGCTTGACGAGCTCGACGTGCAGTTTCTCGAGCGCCTTGTCGTACACCTTGCGCTTCAGCTTCTCCTGCGGCGCCGCGTTGCCCGCGCCTGCCTTGCCATTGCTCTTCTTCTTCGCTTTCATGGTTTCGTCTCCCTTCCCGTTTCGGTTGCACCGCGTCGATTCGGCTTTCGTTCGCTCGACGCGCCTCACGCCATGATGTTCACGCCCCCTGTCGTACGTAGACCGCGTACTGCCCGTGAAGGCGCCGGGCGTCGGGCGTCGCGAGGAATCGGCGCAGGCGAAGCTCGACAGTCCATGATGTGCCACCTGCCTCGAGCGCCGCCAGCCAGAGCGCGATGCCCTGCCTGGCGCAGCTTCTCCTCGGCCTCGGTGAGCATCTTGAGCGCGGTGTACTCGATGTCGGTCACCGCGCTGCAGTCGAGCAGCACGACCGACGGCTTCGCCTGCTCGATGAGCGGCCGCATCTGGTCGGCGACGCGCTGGGCGTTGGCGAAGAACAGCCGCCCTTCGGTGCGCAGGATCAGCAGGCCGGGCAAGGTCTCGTCGTCGGGATGCTCCGTTCGAGCGCGGACGGAAGACGTGGGTGCCGCGCTTGCGGCCGAGCGCGTAGACCGGCGGGTTGTAGGCCTGCTGCGCGAGCGCGAGCAGCGACGCGATCACCGCGACGAGGATCCCCTTGCAGCGTGCCGAGCAGGACGACGCCGGCGAAGGCGATCACCGCCCAGCGGAACTCGATGCGGCGGACGCGGCGGATCTCGGGGAACTCGGCGGGCTGGATCAGATCGAGCGAGTAGGCCACGACGACGGCGGCGAGCGCGGCCTGCGGCATCAGCGCGATCAGCGGGCGCGAGCAGCAGCAGCGTCGCGAGCGCGGCCGCCGCGGTGACCAGCTCGGCGACCTGCGTGCGCGCGCCCGCCTTGCGGTTGACCGCCGTCTGCGACGTGCCGCCGCCGGCCGGCATCGCGCCGAGCAGACCGCCGGCGACGTTGGCCAGGCCCGATCGCGAGCAGCTCCTGGTTCGGCGTCGGGCCGCGGCTCGCCGGGCGCGCCGAAGGCGCGCGCCGGCGGCGATCGTCTCGGTGAAGCTCATCAGCGCGATGCCGGCCGCCGCGGGCCACATCTGCCGCGACGAGGTCGAGGCTGCGGCCAGACCAGCGACGGCAGGCCGCGCGGCGACGCCGCCGACCGTCGCGACGCCCGCTCGCTGCAGGCCGAGCAGGCCCGACGCGGCGATCGCCAGCGCGACCGCGATCAGCGGCGCCGGCGCGCGCGGCGCGAAGCGCTCGAGCCCGAAGATCAGCACGAGCAGCAGCACCGCCAGCACGCAGCGTGGCGAGCGAGGTGTGCGGCAGCTGCTGCGACGATCGCGAGGAGGTCGCGGAAGAAGCCCGCCTTGTCGATGTGGACGCCGAGCAGCTTCGGGAGCTGGTCGACCACGATGACCAGGCCGATGCCGGACTTGAACCCGGTGAGCACCGGCTCGGAGATGAAGTTGGCGACGAAGCCGAGCCGGAGCACGGCCGCCAGCACGAGCATGGCGCCGACCAGGAGCGCGAGCGTCGCGCTGGCCGCGATCAGCGCGCCGGCGTCGCCGCCGGGCGCGGCGCGCCCGAGCTCGGCCGCCGCGAGGATCGCGATGCGTCGTGGTCGTGCTGACGCTCAGCGGGCGCGACGTGCCGAGCAGCGCGTAGACGACCATCGGCACGAACGCGGTGTACAGCCCGACCTGCAGCGGCAGGCCCGCGATCGTGGCGTAGGCCATCGCCTTGGGGATGACCACCGCGGCCGCCGTCAGGCCCGGCGACGACGTCCGGGCGCAGCCACTCCCGCGGGTACTGCCGCAGCCAGCCCATGCTGGGGATGAGTCCGGATGGCGCCATGCTTTCTCGATTCGGTGTGGCGCGCTCGCGCCCCGCGTCTGCTGCTCGCGGTTATGAGCGCTGGGACCACGATTCTATCGATCGGGACAGAATCGGTGCGCGCCCGTCGTGCATCCACCTGCTAGGGCGCGCCCGAATACTGCGGGAACCCGGCGGCTTCCAGTCGCTTTCTCTCCGCCTCCTGCCCGCTCACCCAGTCGATTCCCTGACTGTAACGCGGATCCGAGGCGCACCCGGCAAGCGTGAGCACGACCAGGACCGCGACGAGCGCGGCGCGAGCGGCGAAGACAAAGTGTCGCGAAAGCATGCAGTATCCACGGTAACCGGCCGACGGCAGGGTCATTTGATCTTTATCAACGGTACCCGGGGCCTTGCGGCAATACTGGTTTCGTCACGAAAACGGAGTCCGCATGAGCACCACGCCCGATGTCATCGCCGGCGTCGGCCTCGCCGACCGGCCGCGCAAGAGCCGCTGGCCGGCGCGCATGGACCTCGCGCAGAGCCTCTCCGGGCTCGTCCTGGGCCTCTTCATGTGGGGCCACATGTTCTTCGTCTCGTCGATCCTGGTGAGCAAGGACTTCATGTGGACCATCACCAAGATGTTCGAGGGGTACTTCTTCTTCGGGAGGGCCTTTCCGGGGATCGTGTCGGTGATCGTGGCCGGGATCTTCGGGCTCCTCGTGCTGCACGCGTTCCTGGCGATGCGGAAGTTCCCGGCGGACTATCGCCAGTACCGGACCTTCATCGGGCACCGCAAGCTGCTCGCGCACGAGGACACGACGCTGTGGTGGGTGCAGGTCGTCACCGGCTTCGCGCTGTTCTTCCTCGCCGCGGTGCACCTCTATCAGATGCTGATGCACCCGGGCGACATCGGCCCGCTCGAGTCGGCCGACCGCGTCTGGACCGGGCGTTGGTGGCCGATCTACCTCGTCATGCTCTTCTGCGTCGAGCTGCACGGCGGGGTCGGGCTGTATCGCCTCGCGGTGAAGTGGGGCTGGTTCGAGGGCAAGGATCCGAACGCGAGCCGCAAGCGCCTCAAGACCGCGAAGTGGGCCTTGACCGTCTTCTTCCTCGTGCTCGGCCTCGCCACGCTCGCGGCGTACATGAAGATCGGCTTTGACCATCGTTACAACGCCGGCGCGCGCTACACGCCGGCCTGGCTGCAGGACCCGCCGAAGGCCGAGCCGCCGTGGTGGTGGCCGGCCCGGCTGAAGGAGGCGCCGAAATGAACGTCGTCTACACCGACGTCCTGGTGATCGGCGGCGGGCTCGCGGGGCTGCGCATCGCCATCGGCGCGAAGCGGCGCGGGCACGACGCGATCATTCTGTCGCTGGTGCCGGCGAAGCGCTCGCACTCCAAGGCGGCGCAGGGCGGCATGCAGGCGAGCCTCGGCAACGTCATCAAGGGCCAGGGCGACAACGAGGACGTCCACTTCGAGGACACGGTGCGCGGTTCCGACTGGGGTGCCGACCAGGACGTGGTGCGCATGTTCGTGAACACTGCGCCGAAGGCCGTGCGCGAGCTGGCCGCGTGGGGCGTGCCGTGGAGCCGGGTGCGCAAGGGCGACCGCGACGTCATCATCAACGGGCAGAAGGTCACCATCACCGAGCGCGACGAGGCCCACGGCACCGTCGCGCAGCGCGACTTCGGCGGCACCAAGAAGTGGCGCACCTGCTACGTGTCCGACGGCACCGGGCACGCCATGCTCAACGCGGTCGCCGACCGCGCGATCGCCGAGTCGATCCCGGTGCACGAGCGCACCGAGGCGATTGCTCTCATCCACGACGGCGGGCGCTGCCACGGCGCGGTGGTGCGGGACCTCGTCACCGGCCAGCTCACGGCCTACCTCGCCAAGGCGACCGCGATCACCACCGGAGGAGCCGGGCGCCTGTATCGCGTCACGACCAACGCCGTCATCTGCGAAGGCATGGGGCACGCCATCGCGCTCGAGACCGGCGTGTCCGCGCTCGGGAACATGGAGGCGGTGCAGTTCCACCCGACCGGCATCTTCCCGGCCGGCATCCTCGTCACCGAGGGGTGCCGGGGCGACGGCGGATTGCTCAAGGACGTCGACGGCAATCGGTTCATGCCCGACTACGAGCCGGAGAAGAAGGAGCTCGCCTCGCGCGACGTGGTGTCGCGGCGCATGGAGGAGCACATCCACAAGGGCAAGGGCGTCAAGAGCCGGTTCGGCGAGCACCTCTGGCTCGACATCACGCTGCTCGGCGAGCACCACATCCGGCACAACCTGCGCGAGGTGTTCGAGATCTGCCACTACTTCCTCGGGCTGGACCCGACCAAGGAGTGGATCCCGGTCCGCGCGGCCCAGCACTACACCATGGGCGGGGTCCGCACCAACCACACCGGCGAGAGCCCGACCCTCAAGGGTCTGTTCGCCGCGGGCGAGGCCGCGTGCTGGGACATGCACGGGTTCAACCGGCTCGGCGGAAACTCGGTCGCCGAGACCGTCGTCGCCGGGATGATCGTCGGCGAGTACATCGCGGACTTCTGCGACAAGCCGGAGAACGCGGCCAGCGTGCCGATGGGGGTCGTGAAGGAATTTCTCGACCGCGAACAGGGCAAACTCGACGCGATGCGCTCGGGCAAGGGCAAGGAGGACGCGACCGTCCTGCGCGTCGCGATGCAGGAGATCATGACCTCGCAGGTCGGCATCTTCCGCACCGGCAAGCGACCTCGAGCAGGCGGTCGACGGGCTGCAGAAGCTGCTGGCGAGGAGCCGCAACATCGGGCTGCGCTACAAGGCGTCCGGGGCCAACCCGGAGCTCGTGGCGGGCTACCGGATCCAGAAGATGCTCAAGGTCGCCCTCGCGATCGCCTACGGCGCGCTCACCCGCACCGAGAGCCGCGGCGCGCACTCCCGCCAGGACTATCCGCGGCGCAACGACGCCGAGTGGCTCAAGCGCACGCTCGCCACGTGGAAGAACGACAACGACACGCTCCCCGCGCTCGCCTACGAGCCGCTCGACATCAAGCGCATGGAGCTGCCGCCGGGCTGGCGCGGCTACGGCGCGAAGGACTACATCGATCATCCCGACACGCCGGCGCGCGTCGCGGAGGTGGAGGCGATCCGGAAGGGCGCCGCCCTGGACCGGTTCGCGCTCCAGGCGAAGCTGATGCCCTACGAGCACCTGCTGCCCCCGCGCTTGCGCGGGCGCAACGAGCGCATCGACGAGCGCTTCGAGGATCAATCCGACCAGCGTGCCGCGAAGAGGGCCGCATCGTGACCGAGCACCGCAAGCTCAAGATCAGCTGCCTGCGCTTCAACCCGCAGGAGGCAGGCAGCAAGCCGCGCATGCAGACCTACGAGCTCGAGGAGGCGGACGGCATGACGCTGTTCATCGCGCTCAACGAGATCCGCGAAAAGCTGGACGCGTCGCTGCAGTTCGACTTCGTCTGCCGCGCCGGCATCTGCGGCAGCTGCGCCATGATGATCAACGGCCGGCCGGGGCTCGCCTGCCGCACGCAGACCAAGGACCTGCCCGAGTCGTTCACGCTCGCGCCGCTGCCGGTGTTCGAGCTCATCGCCGACCTCTCGGTGAACACCGGCAAGTGGATGCGCGCGATGAGCGAGCGGCTGCAGACCTGGGTGCACATGAAGGAGGCCGAGGTCGACCTCAAGCGCATCGAGGAGCGCATGGAGCCCGAGCTCGCCGAGGAGATCTACCTCCTCGACCGCTGCATCGAGTGCGGCTGCTGCGTCGCGGGCTGCGGTACCGCCCGCATGCGCGAGGACTTCGTCGGCGCGGTCGGCATCAACAAGATCGCGCGCTTCCGACTCGACCCGCGCGACAAACGCACCGACGAGGACTACTACGAGGTGATCGGCGACGACAGCGGCGTGTTCGGCTGCATGTCGCTGCTCGCCTGCCACGACGTCTGCCCGAAGGACCTGCCGCTGCAGACCCAGATCGCCTTCATCCGCCGCAAGATGGTGGCGATGGGCTGGAAGTAAGGATCGAGAGCTTAGGGAGCAAGCAATGAACAACTGGTGGAAAGCCGTCGCCCCCGTCGCCGTCGCCGTCGTCCTGGCGCTCATCCCGCCGCCCGAAGGGCTGCCGCAGCACGCCTGGTGGTACTTCGCGATCTTCGCCGGCGTCATCGTCGGACTGATGCTCGAGCCGCTGCCGGGCGGGGCGATCGGGCTGATCGGCGTCACGCTGGTCATCGTTCTCGCCAATCACGTCTATCTCTCACCCGAGCAGGCAGCGAAGGCCGGGGCGCGATGGCCCGCCGAGGCGATCCGCTGGGGGTTGTCCGGGTTCGCGAACACGACGGTGTGGCTGATCTTCGGCGCGTTCATGTTCGCCATGGGCTACGAGAAGACCGGCCTCGGGCGGCGCATCGCGCTCATGCTCGTGAAGGCGATGGGACGCAAGACCCTCACCCTCGGCTACGCCGTCACCGTCGCGGATCTGATCCTCGCGCCGTTCACGCCGTCGAATACGGCCCGCAGCGGCGGGACGATCTTCCCCGTCATCAAGAACCTCCCGCCGCTCTACGACTCGAAGCCGAACGACCCGTCGGCGCGGCGCATCGGCGGGTACATCATGTGGACCGCGCTCGCGGCCACCTGCGTCACCAGCTCGATGTTCCTGACCGCGCTCGCGCCCAACCTGCTCGCGCTCGAGCTCGCGCAGAAGACCGCGAAGGTCGAGATCAGCTGGATGCAGTGGTTCACCGCCTTCGCCCCGGTGGGCATCGTGCTGCTGATCGCGGTGCCGCTGCTCGTGTACTTCATCTACCCGCCGGAGGTGAAGTCGGGCGAGGAGGTGCCGAAGTGGGCGGGCGCCGAGCTCGGGAAGATGGGATCGATCAGCCGGAACGAGATCGTCCTCGCGATCCTGGTGATCATCGCGCTGTCGCTGTGGATCTTCGGCGGCAAGTACGTCGATGCCACGACCGCGGCGCTGGTCGTGATCTCGCTGATGATCCTGACCGGCGTGGTGACCTGGGACGACATCCTGGCGAACAAGCAGGCCTGGAACACGCTCGCCTGGTTCGCGACCCTCGTGGCGCTCGCCGACGGACTGAACCGGGTCGGCTTCGTGAAGTGGTTCGCCACCGCCATTGCGGGGCACATGACGGGGTTCTCGCCGACGCTCGCGATGGTCGTGCTGGTCGTCGTGTTCTTCTTTACGCACTACATGTTCGCGAGCATCACCGCGCACGTGACCGCGTTGCTCCCGGTGATGCTCACGGTCGGCTCGACCGTGCAGGGGCTCCCGATGCCGCAGTTCACCATGCTGCTCCTGCTCACCCTGGGGCTGATCGGGATCCTCACTCCGTACGCCACCGGCCCGAGCCCGGTCTACTACGGCAGCGGCTACATTCCGTCGGGCAAGTTCTGGCAGCTCGGTGCCATCTTCGGGGTGATCTATATCGTGGCGCTGCTCGTGATCGGCGTGCCCTGGACCACGGTCCGCGGATGAGCCCGCCGCGGATGTCCACCCCAGAAGCAACGGTGCGGCGACGCTGTGGCATGATTTCGATTCAATGCAATTCAGACGCACTGGAGACCCTGACATGATCTCGAGACCTTCGACCCTTGCCGCGGCTGCCGCGTGCAGCCTCCTGGCCACATCGAGCGCGATCGCGCAGACCAGCAGCGTCCAGCTCTATGGCCGCGCGAATCTCGGCATCGACCTCTACGAGGCGAGCGGCTCGAGACGTCGCCGGCGCCGACCGCGACAGCCGCGTGCGCGTGTTCGACAACCGCTCGCGCGTCGGCCTGCGCGGGCACCGAGGACCTGGGCAACGGCCTGAAGGCGATCTTCCAGATCGAGACCGGCGTCAACGTGGACAACGGCTCGAACACCGGCCAGGGCGGGCAGGGCAACGGCTCGACGGGATTCTGGGCCTCGCGCGATTCGTACGTCGGCCTCGACTCGAACTTCGGCCGGCTGACCTTCGGCCGCCAGTCGATCTATTACTCGAACGGCGTCAACGCGCAGTTCTCGGCGAACTACATCAACACCGAGGTGCCGTGGACGGACGGGCGCGCGTTCGGCCGGGTGCGCGTCCCCGCCAGCCGCCAGAGCAACGTCGTGATGTACACGAGCCCGACGTTCGCCGGCCTCAACGGTTCGCTGTACTACTCGCCGAACGCGCAGGAGACCGTGCAGACCTCCACGACCGCCGACACCAACGGCAACATCTGGGGCGCCACCGCGCGCGGCACCTGGGGTCCGTTCTACGGCCAGCTCGATTACGTCTCCAACGAAGGCAATACCCCGGCCGCCGGCGTGCGCTCGGATCAGAGCGCCTGGAAGCTGGGCGCGAGCTGGGGCTACATGCCGGGCGCCCGCATCGGCCTCATCGGCACGCTGGCCTACGACAACCAGGCGCTCGGCCTCACCGCGGGCGACAAGGTCGACCAGTGGGGCTGGACGATCAACTGGGAGCACACCTTCGGGAACTTCCAGGTGATGGCGCAGTACGGCCAGCTCGGCAACCTCAAGAGCTGCGACTCGGACGCGACGCTCGGAAACGTCTCGTGCGGCGACTCGGGCGCCCGCGCCTATATGATCGGCGGGCGCTACTTCATGTCCAAGCGCACCTGGGTCTACGCCTCGTACAACGGCACCTCGAACAAGTCGAACCAGTTCGCCGATTACACGAACGCGGGGTACACGAGCGTGAACGGCGCGCCGTTCCCGTACGGCGCCGATCCGGACGTCTGGGCGCTCGGCATCCAGCACAACTTCTGAGCGACGGGAGCCTCGCGGCTACGGGCGCCGCGGCGCCCGTTTTATTGGGACGACCCGGCTCGACGTGGGGCCGGCGGGACGGGAGGAGCCCGAGCGCGATGAACGCAGCCCTGATCCGCCGCGCCGGCCTCTTCGCCGGACCGGTCCTCGCGCTCGTCTGCTACCTGGCCCTGCCGACGGAGTTCGCCGACGGCACGGGGAAGATCGTCCCCTTCCTGCATCCGGGGCGGGCGACGCTCGCGATGCTCGTCTGGATGGCCCTCTGGTGGATGACCGAGGCGGTCGACATCGAGGTGACGGCGCTCCTGCCCCTCGTCGCCTTCCCGCTCGTGGGCATCATGTCGATCGAGGAGGCCGCGGCGCCGTACTCCTCAAGCGTGGTCTACCTCTTCCTGGGCGGGTTCGTCCTGGCGCTCGCGATCCAGCGCTGCGGGCTCGACCGGCGCATCGCCTTCGTCACCCTGCGGCTCGTCGGCACGACGCCCGGCCGCCTCGTGGCCGGGATGCTCGCCACCTGCGCGTTCCTCAGCATGTGGATCTCGAACACGGCGGCGGCGGCGATGATGGTGCCGATCGCGATCGCCGTGGTGGACCTCGTGCTGCGGACGAAGACCGGCGTCGGCTTCGACCCGAAGCAGGGCATTCCCGCGGATCGAGTCGACGAGCGCAACTTCGCCACCGCGCTGGTGCTGGCGATCGCCTACGGCGCGTCGATCGGCGGCGTAGCCACGCTGATCGGCTCGCCGCCGAACGGCATTGCCGCACGCTTCATCCAGCAGACCTACAACATCGAGGTCACGTTCCTGAAGTGGCTCGCGGTCGGCCTGCCGCTGACGCTCGTGATGCTCCCCGTGGCCTGGTTCATCCTCGTCCGCGTCGCGTTCCGCAGCCGCCTCGGCCCGATCGAGGGCGGGCGCGAGTTCCTCGATGCCGAGCTCGCCAAGCTCGGGCGGCTCTCGCACGGCGAGCGCGCGGTCCTCGCGGTGTTCGCGGCGACGGTCTGCCTCTGGATCACGCGGCCCTGGGTGGTGGCAATCAAGGTCGGGGGGTTGCAGCCGTTCGGCGGGCTGACCGATGCGGGGGTCGCCATGATCGCCGCGCTCGTCCTCTTCCTCATCCCCGTCGGCGGGAAGGCGGGGCTGCGGGCGATGGACTGGTCCTATGCGGTCCAGCTGCCCTGGGGCGTGCTGCTGCTGTTCGGCGGCGGACTCTCGCTTGCCGCGGCCACGGAAGCGACCGGGGTGGCCGCGTACATCGGCAGCCTGACGCAGCACCTCGGCGGGCTGCCGGTGCTCGGCGTGGTCCTCGCCATCGTGGCGATCACCGTCTTCTCGTCGGAGCTTACTTCCAACACCGCGCAGGTCGCCCTGATGCTGCCGCTGCTCGCCGCTGCCGCCCCGGGGTTCGGAGTGCCGCCGGCGCTGCTCCTCATCCCCTGCACGCTCGCCGCGAGCCTTGCGTTCATGATGCCGGTCGGGACGCCGCCGAATGCGATCGTGTTCGGCACCGGTCTGGTGAAGATCCCGCAGATGATCCGCGCCGGATTCATGCTCAACGTGGCCGGGATCGTGATCGTGACGGCGTTCGCCTACCTCGTCATCGGCCCGCTGCTCGCCGGGAGGTAGCGAGGCGAGGCGGACCCCGGCGCCTTACCGCCGCCGGATCACGAACCCGGCTCGACCTTCTGCCAGCGTCGAGTCCGGATCGAAGCGCGTCATCGCGGCGTGCGCGCGCGGCGGTGTCGGGCCCGAGGTCCTTTTCGAAGACCACGCCGTCGTGGCTGACCATGAACGTCATCACGCCCGTGTCGCCGTACTTGACCGGCCAGGCCACGGCGGCGAACCCGCCGATCATCCGGCCGCGCGCGACGTAGTCGTACGCGCCGCCGGGCGCGTTCTTGCCCTGCGACGTGAGCAGCTTGTAGCGGTAGCCGTAGTAGCCCGGCATCGCCGCCGCCACCCGCCGCGCGCGCTGCGGCGAAGACAGGTCCGAGCGGGCTCTCGGGCTCGCCCGGCCTTGGTCGGCCAGTACAGCCCGTCCTGCTTGCCCGGCGCGCTCCTGAACTTCGCGGCGTACTGGAGCACGCCGTCGCGATTGCGGTCGACCCGCGCGTACTCCTTCTGCGCGTCGTAGATGGCGAGCATGACCTGCATGACGGCAAGCTCGTTGCGGCCGATGCGGCGCAGGCGCATCTCGTCGGCGCCGGCCTTCGTGTCGAAGCGCCAGCCCTGGGCAGTCTTCACGATCGGAATCGGCAGCGTCCAGCCGTCGGTGCCCACCGCGACGTGCGCCTTCGCGTCGCCCTCCGCCTTGATCGAATGCGACTTGGCCCATGCGGCGAGGAATCGATAGCGACCCTCGGCGCCGACCGGTGGAATGAGCGTGTGATAGTCGGCACCGAGTAGCGCCTTCACCGCGTCGTCGTCGCTCGTCGCGATCGCGTCGCCGAACGCGTTCATCGCCGCCTCCGGGGAGGCAAACGCCTTCTGCTGCGCAAAGGCCGCCGGCGTTGCGGCGACGAAGAGCGCGGCTGCAACGGCGAGCGATGCGGCGTACGCGGTCACCGAGCCGCGGAACTGCTGAAGTGTGGATCGCATTCCTGGGTCTCCCTTAGCGCCTGCCGCCGCCGCCGCGACCGCCACCACCGCCACCGCCACCGCCGCGCGCACCTCCGCCGCCGCCACTTGGGCGCGCGCCTGCGCTCGCACCAGCGCTTGGACGCGCGCCTGCACTGGCGCCGGCGCCGCCGCGATTTGCCGCCATCGATTGATTGCTCGCGCGGCCCCGGTCCATGTCGCGTTGCGAAGCGGCGCCACCGCCGGCGCCCTGGAACGCATTGTCGCGGCCGCCCGTACCGGGTCCGCCGCGATCGGCGACGCTCGGACCCCCGCGGTCACCGGCGCCGCCGCGATCGCCCGTGCCCGGTCCGCCGCGATCGGCGACACTCGGTCCGCCGCGATCGCCTGGCCCGCCCCGATCACCCGGCCCACCCTTATCCCCCGGCCCGCCACGGTCGCCCGGCCCACCGCGGTCGCCCGCTCCGGCACGATCCCCGGGGCCGCCGTCGCGCCCCCGGTAGTCGTTGCGCCCATCCCGTCCGGGCACGTCCTTGCCGCCGAACTTGTCACGGCTGCCCTGGTCGCGGTACGACACGCCCTTGCGATGGCTCGAGTCGTGCTGCCACTGGCCGCCGCCGCCCACCTTGGTGCGATTGAAGTTCCGGTCGATGTTGGTCGCCCGGTTCACGTTGATGTTGACGTCACCGCGCGCCCCAGTTGCAGCCGCCGAAGATCGCGCCCGCGGCCGCGATGCCCACGCCCCATGCGAAGCCGGCCATGAGTGCGCCGCCGGGGTAGTACAACGGGGACGGCGGCCAGTAGTACGGCGGATACGCGGGATAGCCCCAGGCGCCGTAGACGACGGTCGGGTTGTAGGCCGGCACATAGATCACCTGCGGGTTCGCCGGCTCGATCTTGACCACGGTCTGCTGCGGCGCCGCCTCCTCGATGATCACCTTCTGCTGCTCGGTCGACTTGAGGTTGCCCGACTTCTCCGCCTTCAGCCGCAGCCGCTGCACCGCGTCGAGCACCGCTTTCTGGTCGGCGAGGAACGCATCGCCGAGCTTCTGCGTCCAGTCGAGCTTCTCGTTCATCGGATCCAGGACCTGCGGGAAGGCGACGAGCGATTTCACGCTCACGTCCCAGGTCTGGCTCTCCACCGCCTTCACGGCTGCGTCGCCCTTGGTGTTCGGGTTCGCCTTCACCCAGCGTGCGGCCTGCACGATCTCGAGCGGGTAGGTCGAGGCCATCAGCACCTGCGAGAGCAGCGAATCGGGATAGAGCGCGATCGGCGCGACCAGCGCCTCGATCTCCTCGGGCTTGAACGGCGGCGGGTCGCCTTGCGTCTGCGCGCGCGCGACGTTCGGCAACTGGCTGCGGTGACAGCAACGAGCAGTGCAACGAGGCATCGGGCCAGTCGCTCGCTCCAGGAATTTCATGCGGGGATCCTCCATCGCGCGATCTGCACCGCAACTCGCGCCGCGTCGAGGTACGTCGAAATTGGGCCAAGGGCCGACTATAGCTCGTCCGGCGCATGCGGCGCGCCAGGTCCAGCGTGACGTGCACGACGCCGGCCTCGCGGCGCGTCGTCATCGCGAGACCGCAGCGTTCGAACACCTTCAGCATCGGCGCGTTCTCCGGCAGCACTTCCGCCACCAGCGCTTTCAACCCTGCATCGCGTGCGATGGCGACCAGGTGGCGCATCAGCGCCGACGCGATCCCCTGTCCCTGGTGCGCATCGTCGACGCCGAAGGCGACTTCGGCGCGCCCCGGTTCCGACACGATGTAGCGCCCGCCGCCCGCGATCGCGCCGTCGACCACGGCCGCCAACGCGACGTGGCCCACGAAGTCGACGTTCAGGAAGAAGTCGACCTCCTTCTCGCTGAAGGCGCGCTTCGGCGCGAAGAATCGCCGGTAGAGCGCTTCCTCGCTCATGTTTGCGACGGCTTCGAGCAGGCCGTCCCGGTCGGCGGGCCGGAGCGCGCGAATCTCGCACGGGCGCCCATCCCGAAGGGATTCGGTGACGGTGTATTCGGAAGCGTTCATACTGCGCCGGGTACCTTGCGCCGAGTATAGCGAAGCGCGCCTGCAAGACCGGCGTGCGTCGCAGCGGGCCGCCGATTTCGGGCAAACTACGCCGCTCGCCGTTCGCCGAGCAGCCCCCCGTCGGCCGAGTCCGCTTCGCCATGACCACGGAAGTCCCGCCTATGCCCGCCTTCGCTCCCCGCCGTCTGGGTCTTGCCTTCGTGACCGTCGCCGCGCTCGCCGCCGGCTGCTCGAAGGAAGCACCCCCGCCGCAGCGGCCGGTGCCGGAAGTCGACGGTGATGACCGTCGTGCCGAAGGAGATCCCGTATCGTCGATGAACTTCGTCGCGCAGACCGAGAGCTCGCGCCAGGTCGACATCGTCGCCCGCGTGTCGGGGTTCCTCGACCGCATCGCGTACCAGGAGGGCGAGCTCGTCAAGGAGGGGCAGCTCCTCTTTCAGCTCGACCCGAAGCCGTTCGAAGCCCAGCTCGAGGCGGCGCGCGGCGAGCTGCAGGCGCAGCAGGCGCGGTTCACGACCGCGCAGGCGAACCTCGGCCGGGTGAAGCCGCTCGCCCAGCAGAACGCGCTCTCGCAGGCGGATCTCGACAAGGCGCAGGGCGAATTCGACTCGGCCAAGGCGGCCGTCTTCGCGGCGAGCGCGAAGGTGAAGGAGGCGGAGCTCAATCTCGGCTACACGACCATCCGCTCGCCGGTGACCGGCCTCGCGAGCCGCGCGCTCCAGCGCCAGGGCGCGTACGTCAACTCCCTGTCCGAGACCGCGAAGCTCACGTACGTCGCCGCGGTCGACCCGATCTGGGTGACGTTCAGCGTCTCGCAGAACCAGGTGGCGCGCAATCGCGAGGAGGCGGACAAGGGGCTCATCCTCCGGCCGAAGAACGAGGACTACCAGGTGGATATCGTCCTCCCGGACGGCAAGCCGTTCCCGCAGAAGGGCAAGATCAACTTCGCGGATCCGTCGTTCAGCCAGGACACCGGGTCGTTCATGGTCCGCGCCGTGTTGCCGAACCCCAATCGGGAGCTGCGCCCCGGCATGTTCGTGACCGCGTACGTGAGAGGCGCCGTCCGGCCGAACGCGGTCGTGGTCCCGCAACTCGCGGTGCAGCAGGGGTCGAACGGGCATCTCGTCTATGTGATCAAGCAGGACGGCACCGCGGAGGTGCGGCCGGTCCTGGTGGGGGACTACTACGGCGACAAGGAGATCGTGATCCCGAGCGGGCTCCAGGCCGGCGACCGCGTGGTGGTGGACGGCGTGCTGCGCGGTCGTGCCCGGCCAGCCGGTGAAGATCGTCGAGCCCGGCGCGGCCGCGGCGGCCGCCAAGGGCGACGCCAAGGCGCGACGCGAAGGCCGGCGCGGCGAAGAAGTAGCCGGCACGCCGCTCGATGTTCACCCACTTCTTCATCGACCGGCCGATCCTCTCGTCGGTCATCTCGATCCTGATCGTGCTCGGCGGCGCCGGTCGCGATGTGGGTCTCGCCGATCGCGCAGTATCCCGGAGCTCGCGCCGCCCAGGTGACGGTCGAGGCGACGTATCCCGGCGCGACCGCCGAGGTCATCGCCAACACCGTGGCGGCGCCGCTCGAGGCGCAGATCAACGGCATCGACAACCTGCTCTACTTCAATTCGGTGAGCTCGTCGTCCGGCAACGTCGCGATCACCGTCGTCTTCACGCCCGGCAGCGATCCGGACATCAACCAGGTCAATGTCCAGAACCGCGTCAGCCAGGCGCTGCCCCAGATCCCGCAGGTCGTCCAGCAGCAGGGCATCACGGTCGAGAAGAAGTCCTCGAGCCTGATGATGGTGCTGTCGGTGTTCTCGCCGGACGACCGGTACAGCGCCACCTACATCGACAACTACACCAACCTGTACGTCCTCGAGGAGCTGAAGCGCGTGCCCGGCGCCAACCGCGCCTCGGTGTTCGGCCTGCCGGACATCGCCATGCGCGTCTGGCTCCGGCCGGACCGCATGGCGCAGCTCGGCATCTCCGTCAAGGACGTGTCGCAGGCGATCGAGAGCCAGAACCAGACCTTCGGGATCGGCCAGATCGGCGCGCAGCCGGCGCCCCAGCGACGTCCAGCAGACCTTCGTCGTCACCGCGCAGGGATTGCTGACCAAGCCGGAGGAGTTCGAGGACATCATCATCCGGACCGCGAAGGAAGGCACGGCGATCGTGCGCGTGAAGGACATCGGCCGCGTGGAGCTCGCCAAGCGCGACTACTCGATCGCGAGCCGCTTGAACGGCAAGACGGCGACCACGATCGGCATCTACCAGCAGCCCGGCGCGAACGCCGTGGAGACCGCGCAGGGCGGTGCGCGCGCGGATGGAGGAGCTCAAGCGCCAGTTCCCGACCGGCCTCGACTACAAGATCGCGCTCGACACCAGCCTCTTCACCCTCAACTCGATCGACAAGGTGGTCCACACCTTCTTCGAGGCGGTGGTGCTGGTCATCGCGGTGGTGTTCCTGTTCCTGCAGTCGCTGCGCGCGACCATCATCCCGATTCTCGCGGTGCCGGTCTCGATCATCGGGACCTTCATCGGCATGCATCTCCTCGGCTTCTCGATCAACATGCTGACGATGTTCGGCCTGATCCTCGCGATCGGGCTCGTCGTCGACGACGCCATCGTCGTCGTCGAGAACGTCGAGGTGAACATGACCAAGAAGGGGCTCTCCGCGCTCGAGGCCTCGAAACAGGCGATGACGGAGATCGCGGGCGCGCTGATCTCGATCGTGCTGGTGCTGGTGGCCGTGTTCCTGCCGGTCGCGTTCCTCGGCGGCGTGACCGGCACGCTGTACCAGCAGTTCGCGATCACCATCGCCATCTCGGTGGTGATCTCGGGGATGATGGCGCTCACGCTGTCGCCGGCGCTCGCCGCGATCATCATCAAGGCGCACCACGGCGAGAAGAAGGGCTTCTTCCGCTGGTTCGAGAACACGTTCGAGCGCCTGACGAAGGGCTACGTCGGCATCGTCGCCCGCATGATCCAGGGGTGGCCGCTCGCGCTCGTCGCGTTCGGCGTCGTCATCGCCGGCATCCTCGTGATGTTCCGGATCCTCCCCGGCAGCTTCGTCCCGGAAGAGGACCAGGGCTACTTCTTCGTCATCGTCGAGACCCCGGACACGGCCAGCCAGCGGTACGTCGGCGCACTCGGGCAGCAGATCGAGAAGATCATCGCGGCGGAGCCGGCAATCCAGGACGTCGCCATCGTGAACGGGTACAGCCTCGTCGATGGCACTTTCCGCAACAACGCGGCGGTGGTCTTCGCGTCGCTGAAGCCGTTCGAGGAGCGCACCGATCCGTCGCAGCTCACGTTCAGCGTGCTGCCCCGGCTGAACAAGCAGTTCGCCACGCTCAAGGAGGGTTTCGTCTTCGCCCTCAACCCGCCCTCCATCCCCGGCCTCGGAACGACCGGCGGCTTCGAGTTCTACATCCAGAACCGCGGCGCGGGCGACGTCCGGGCGACCAGCGAAGCGGTGCAGGCGTACCTGGCTGCCGCGCGCCAGCGTCCCGAGCTCGCCGGCGTCACCACGACCTTCCGCGGGGCGACCCAGCAGCTCTTCGTCGACCTGGACCGGAACCGGGCGGAGGTGCTCGGCGTGCCGGTGCAGGACGCGTTCCAGACGATGCAGAGCTTTTTCGGCTCGTCGATCGCCGGCCAGTTCAGCCAGTTCAGCCGCGTGTGGTGGGTGATCCTGCAGGCGGACGCCGAGTACCGCGTCAACCCGGAGGATTTCAACAAGGTCCATGTCCGGTCGAAGACCGGGAAGATGGTGCCGCTGTCGGCCCTGATCACGGTCCGCTACGTCGCCGCGCCCAAGCTGCTCGAGCGCTTCAACGGCTTTCCGGCGGTGAAAATCACCAGGGCCCGGCCGCGGGCTTCAGCTCGGGGCAGGCCATCGCCGCCATGGAGGCGGTGGCGCGCGAGACGCTGCCGGGCGATTTCTCGTATGCGTGGGCGGGACAGGCGTTGCAGGAGAAGGGCGCCGGCGGCACCTCGGCGATCGCGTTCGTCGCCGGCCTGATCGTCGTCTTCCTGCTGCTCGCCGCCCAGTTCGAGAAGTGGTCGGTGCCGCTCGCGGTCGTGCTCACCGTCCCGATCGCCGTCCTGGGCGCGTTGCTGCTCACCTGGGTGCGCGGCCTGGAGAACGACGTGTACTTCCAGGTCGGCCTGGTGACGCTCGTGGGCCTGTCGGCCAAGAACGCGATCCTGATCTGCGAGTTCGCCCTCGAGCGCGTGCGACACGGCATGCCGGCGAAGGAAGCCGCGATCGAGGCGGCGGGCCTGCGGCTGCGCGCCATCGTGATGACCTCGCTCGCGTTCGGCCTCGGTTGCGTGCCGCTCGCACTCGCGAGCGGTCCCGGGGCGAACAGCCTGCGCGCGATCGGCACGGGCGTCATCGGCGGCATCCTGGCCTCGACGTTCATCGCGATCTTCTTCGCGCCGCTCTTCTTCTGGCTGCTCGAGAGCATGAGCGGGCGCTCCGCGGGCAAGAAGGCGGCGGCCGGCGCCGCGACACCCGGCGGAGCCGCGCCCGCTGCCGCGCCGCATGCGAAGCGGGAGGGCGACTGACATGCGCAAGCTCGCGCTGTCTCGCGGCGCTTCTCGCTTTGCGCCTGCGCGGTCGGGCCCGACTACGAGCGTCCGACGACCGACGTGCCGGCGCAGTGGCGCGTCGACTTCCCGAAGGCGGCCGACGTCGCGAACACGAAGTGGTGGGGCGAGTTCGGCGACCCGGCGCTCGACCAGCTGATCGAAGAGGCGCTGCGCGCGAACTACGACGTTCGCGCCGCCGCCGCGCGCGTCGACCAGTTCATCGGCGCGCTCACGACGACCCGCTCGCAGTTCTACCCGCAGATCGGTTACGGCGGCGACGTGAGCCGGAACCGCGCGTCCGAGCGCGGCCCGAGCCGCCCTGCCGTCCGGCGCCGATCCGTACTACACGCTGTATCAGGGCGCGCTCAGTGCGCAGTGGCAGATCGACCTCTTCGGGCGCGTCCGGCGCCAGAGCGAAGCGGCGCAGGCACGGGCATACGCGAGCGAGCAGGGCCGCCGCGGCGTCATCCTCACGCTGGTCACGAGCGTCGCGGCGAGCTACATCGGCTTGCGCGCGCTCGACCGGCAGCTCGAGATCGCGCAGGCCACCGCCAAGAACAACGCCGAGACGGCGCGCATCTTCGACCTGCGCTTCAAGGGCGGCGTCGTGTCGGAGGTCGAGCTCAAGCAGGTGCGAGTCGCAGTACCAGCAGGCGCTCGCGGCGATCCCGGCGCTCGAGCAGCAGATCGCGGCGCAGGAGAACCTCATCTCGCTCCTGCTGGGTCGCAACCCGGGTCCGATCCCGCGCGGCAAGTCGCTCGACCAGCTCGTCGCGCCGGGAATTCCGGCCGACCTGCCCTCGACGCTGCTCGAGCGCCGCCCGGACATCCTGCAGGCCGAGCAGACTCTGGTCGCGGCGAACGCGAACATCGGCGCCGCGAAGGCGCTCTACTTCCCGACCCTCTCGCTCACCGGCCTGCTCGGCTCGGTGAGCACCGCGTTCGGCGATTTCCTGAGCGGGCCGGCATCGACGTGGGCCGTCGCGGCAGGGCTCGCGGGGCCGATCTTCACCTTCGGGGCGATCGAGGGCCAGGTGCAGACCGCGGAGGCCGGCGATCGGGAGGCACTGGCGTTCTATCAGCGGACGGTCCTCAACGCGTTCCGCGAGACGAACGACGCGCTCGTGGGTACGGTGAAGAAGCGCGAGGAGTCGGAGGCCCAGGCGAGGCGCGTAGCGGCGCTGCGCGAGTACGCGCGGCTGTCGCGGCTGCGGTTCGACAACGGCTACGCGGGCTATCTCGAGGTGCTGTACGCGGAGAACGAGCTGTTCAGCGCCGAGCTCACCGCGGTGCGCTCGCAGGCCGAGCGCTACACGCAGATCGTGAACGTCTACCAGGCGGTCGGCGGCGGCTGGGTGGACGAGGCCGACAAGCTCGCGCCGCAGCCGCAGCTCGCCCGGCCGTCGGGCGACGGCACGCCGACTGCGTCGCGCTGATCCCATGGCCGCGCCGGCGCGTCTGACCGCGATCCGCGGGCCGGCGCTCACCTACACCGGGGATCCGTTTCAGCACGGGCTCGAGGCCACGATGGTCTACGAGCCCGACGCAATCGTCGCGATGGCGGACGGGAAGATCACGCACTTCGGCCCCGCGCGGACGATCCGGCCAGGCTGCCGCGCGGCACGAAGGTCGAGGACTATGGCCGCGACGCGCTGATCATGGCCGGGTTCATCGACAGCCACGTCCACTATCCGCAGACCGAGATCATCGGCGCGCACGGCGCGCAGCTCCTCGACTGGCTGAACAAGTACACCTTCGTGGCGGAGCAGCGTTTTGCCGACAAGCGTCACGCGCGTGCGGTGGCGCGGGCGTTCCTCGGCGAGTGTCTGCGCAACGGCGTGACGACCGCGGCGGTGTTCTGTACCGTCCATCCGCAGTCGGTGGACGCGTTCTTCGAGGAGGCCGGCAAGCTCGGCCTGCGCATGATCGCGGGGAAGGTGCTGATGGACCGCAACGCCCCGGAGGCGCTGCGGGATACCGCGCAAGCCGCGTACGACGACTCGAAGGCGCTCGCCGCGAAATGGCACGGGCGCGGCCGGCTGATGTACGCGATCACCCCGCGCTTCGCGGCGACCAGCACGCCGGCGCAGCTCGAGGCCGCGGGCGCGCTCAGAAGAGAGCTCCCCGATGCCTACCTCCAGTCGCACATCTCGGAGAATCTGGCCGAGGTCGCGTGGGTAAAGGAGCTCTTCCCGGAGCGAAGCGGCTACCTCGATGTGTACGACCACTACGACCTGCTCGGTCGCCGGGCGATCTACGGCCACGGCATCCATCTCACCGAAGCCGAGCTCACGCGCATGCACGAGACCGGCACCGCGATCGCGCACTGCCCGACGTCGAACTTCTTCCTCGGCAGCGGCTGCTTCGACATCGGCCGCGCGACGCGCCGGGAGCGCCCGGTGCGAGTCGGGCTCGCGACCGACGTCGGCGGCGGCACGACGCTCTCGATCCTCCAGACCCTGAACGAGGCATATAAGGCCGCGCAGATGAACGGCTACGCGCTGTCGGCCGGGCACGCCTTCTACCTCGCGACGCGCGGCGGCGCGCGGGCGCTCGACCTCGAGGACCGGGTCGGCAGCCTCGCGCCGGGCATGGAGGCGGACCTCGTCGTGCTCGACCTGAAGTCGACGCCGCTGATCGCGTTCCGGATGAAGCACGCGGCGGACCTCGCCGAGGCGCTCTTCGTCCAGATGACGCTCGGGGACGACCGCGCGGTGCGGGCGACTTACGTCGCCGGGAAGCGGGTGTACGAGCGGCCGGCGCAGCGGTTCGGGTGACTTACAGCCCGACCGACTCGGCCACCAGCCGCGCGAGCTCCCGCCGTAGCTTCGTGCGCACACCGCGCGTAGGCGCGCGACGCGATCACGTTCTTCAGCTCGTACGGATCCCGCTCGAGGTCGTACAGCTCGTCGAGCAGGCCGCCGCCGCGGTTCACCCAGTGGATGAGCTTGTGGCGGTCCGTCCGCACCGCCTTGTAGCTCATCCCCACGAGCCACGGCAGCGCGTTCTCGCTGAAGTACTCGCACAGGACCGACTTCCGCCAGCCGGCGCGCTTGCCGGCGAGGAGCGGCAGGAGCGAGCGGCCCTGCATCGAACCCGGCGGCTTGCCGCCGGCGAGGGCCACCATGGTCGGCGCGATATCGATGGTGAGGGCGAGGTCCTTCACCGTCGTGCCCGCCTTCGCGCGCCGCGGGTAGCGCAGGACGAACGGGGCGCGGATGCCCTCCTCGTACGCGAACCGGCGCTCGGGCCCGAGCCCGTGCTCGCCGAAGAAGTAGCCGTTGTCGCCGAGGAAGAGGATGGCCGTGTCATCGAGCTGCTTCGTGCGCGCGAGCGAGTCGAAGATCATCCCGACGCCTTCGTCCACGGAGGCCATCATCGCCGCGCGGAGCCGGATCTCCTCCTGCGTCCCCGCCTGGATCGCGCGCAGCGTCGCCTGCGAGCGCTCGGTCGCCTTCAGCCGAAACGCCTCGGCCCAGACCGGCTTCTGCTTCACCACCTGCTCGGGCGGCAGCATGTTCGGCCGCTTGGGGAACACGGCACCCTTGTAGAGATCGGCGTGCCGCGCGGGCACCATGTACCCGCCCCCGCTCGTGAGATCGAGCGTGCCGTCCGCGGCCTGGACCGCGTCCGGATGCACTGCCTTGTGCGCGAGGAAGAGCGCGAACGGCCGCTCGTGCTTCTGCTCGATGAACCGCACCGCGCGCTCGTTCAGGAGATCGGTGATGTAGCCGCGATGCTGGACGGCAGTCCCGTTCTCGTTGAACTCCGGGTCGACGAGCCGGCCGTGGCCCTTGAAGCTCACCCACAGGTCGTAGCCCGGGCGCGGGCTTGCCTCGTTGCCCATGTGCCACTTGCCGATGTGCGCCGTCTCGTAGCCGATCCGTTGCAGCTCGAGGTGGTAGTTGGGCAGGCGCATGCTCGCCGCGTCGCGCGCGACGTTGTCGATGATGCCGTGCCGGCTCGCGTACTGGCCGGTGAGGATCGACGCGCGGTTCGGCGAGCAGATCGGCGTGGGATGGAACGCCCGCGTGAACGTCGCGCCCTCGTGCGCGATCCGGTCGATGTGCGGGGTCTTCATGTAGGGATGGCCGCCCGCGCCGAATTCGTCGAAGCGCAGGTCGTCGATCAGGATCACTAGGAGGTTGGGTTTCTTCATTGCTTGGTCCCGGTTGCGGATTGGTGCGGAGAGTGAGCGCCATGCACCGGCGGGCGCAGCAGCGCCGCGGGGCCGTGCACCGCGTGCGGTCCGTGCTCGTCGTGCGGATGCGGCGCGGGCGAGGCGTACGACCCGACGACCATGCCGAGGATCGAGAACGCGAGCCCGACGAGCTGCGGCGGCCACATCGATTCCGCGGCGAGGAGCTCCATGCCGATCCAGGTCACCAGGCCGAGCAGGATCGACAGGAGCGCACCCTGCGCGGTCGCGCGGTGCCAGAAGACCCCGGCGGCGAGCGGCACGATGCAGGACACGAGCGTGACCTTGTAGGTGTTCTGGACCATCTGGTAGATCGAGGCGTCGCTCGCGAGCGCGAAGCTGACGACCGCGAGGGAGAAGATCACCAGCACGAGGCGCAGCGTGAGCAGGAACTGGCGGTCGCTCATGTGCGGGTAGAGCCGCTTCAGCACGTTCTCGGTGAAGAGCGCGGTCGGCGCGAGCATCGCGCCGCTCGCGGTCGAGAGGATCGCGGAGAGCAGGGCGCCGAAGAACATCACCTGCGCGAACACCGGCGTCTGCTGCAGGATCAGCGTCGGCAGGACCTCCTGGAAGCGGTTGCCCTCGGCCCCGAGCAGCGCGCCGACCATCTTCCCGTCGATCAGGAACGCCGAGTAGGCGAGGAAGATCGGCACGAACGCGAACACGAAGTAGAGCCCGCCGCCGATCATCGAGCCGCGGACGGCGGTCTTCTCGTCCTTCGCCGAGGTGACGCGCTGGAACACGTCCTGCTGCGGGATCCCGCCGATCGCGGCGGTCACCCACGCGGCGAAGAAGGCGAGCATTTCCCGGGTTTCGAGCTTCGGCCAGAACTCGAACTTGCCGGCGGAGAAGGCGTGCGCGATCACGACGTCGGCGCCGCCGGCCATCCCGGCGAGCAGCCAGGCGAGGTAGAGCATCCCGAGCACGATGACCACCGTCTGGAAGAGATCGGTGAAGGCGACCGAGAACATGCCGCCGAACAGCGTGTAGACGAGCACCACGCCGGCGCCGAGCACGATGCCGACCGGCATCGAGATCGCGCCGCCGGAGAGCGTGCTGAACACGAGCCCGAGCGCGATCATCTGCGCCGAGGTCCAGCCGAGGTACGACACGGTGATGCACAGGCTCGTGATCAGCTCCGCCGCGTGCCCGTAGCGCTTGCGGTAGAAGTCGCCGATCGTGAGCAGATCCATGCGGTAGAACGCCCGCGCGAAGAACAGGCCGACGAAGATCAGGCAGAGCGAGAACCCGAACGGGTCGGCGACGATGCCGTGCAGACCCTCCTTCAGGAACGTCGAGGAGACTGCAAGCACGGTCTCCGCGCCGAACCAGGTCGCGAATACCGTCGCGACGTTCATGTAGAGCGGCAGGCTGCGGCCGGCGACGAGGAAGTCCCGGGCGTTATGCACGCGCCGCGCGGCCCACAGGCCGATCGTGATGGTGACCGCGAGATAAAGGACGACGAAGACGATCAGCATGGCGCCGTTCCGGGTCCGGTCAGCCCGCGAAGAGCACGTAGAGCAGGATCGCGAGCATGCCCGCTGCGACGACCGTCAGCGCCGCGAGCAGGCGGTTGCGGCGGCGGTCGGCGGCGAGGATCGCATCGAGCTTCGCCTCGATCCCGGCCGTGGGGTCGGCGGCGAGCAGCCGATGCGCGAGGCGCGGAAGCTGCGGGAGGAGGCTCGCCCACTGCGGTGCCTCGCGCTCCAGGTTGCGCGCCAGTCCGCGCCAGCCCACCTGCTCCGCCATCCACTTCTCCAGGAACGGCTTGGCGGTGGTCCACAGGTCGAGCTGCGGGTAGAGCTGGCGGCCGAGGCCTTCGATGTTGAGCAGCGTCTTCTGCAGCATGACGAGCTGCGGCTGCACCTCGTAGTTGAAGCGGCGCGCGGTCGCGAACAGGCGCACCAGCACCTGGCCGAACGAGATCTCGGCGAAGGGCCGGTCGAAGATCGGCTCGCAGACGGTGCGGATCGCCGCCTCGAACTCGTCCACGCGCGTGCCCGGCGGCACCCAGCCGGCGTCGACGTGCGCCTGCGCGACGCGCTTGTAGTCGCGCTGGAAGAAGCCGAGGAAGTTGCGCGCGAGGTAGTCGCGGTCCGCATCCGACAGCGACGCCATGATCCCGAAGTCGAGCGCGATGTAGCGCCCGTCCTGCGCGACCAGGATGTTTCCCGGGTGCATGTCGGCGTGGAAGAACGCGTCGCGGAAGACCTGCGTGAAGAAGATCTCCACGCCGTAGCGCGCGAGCCGGGGAATGTCCTGCCCCGCGGCGCGTAGCCGGTCGACCTGGCTGATCGGGATGCCGTGCATGCGCTCCATCGTCATCACGGTCGGCGTGCACCAGTCCCAGTGCATCTCCGGGACGACGAGCAGGGGAGAGTTCAGGAAGTTGCGGCGCAGCTGGCTCGCGTTCGCCGCTTCGCGCATGAGATCCAGCTCGTCGTCGAGGTGCTTGGCGAACTCGCGCACGACTTCGCGCGGGCGCAGGCGCCGCCCCTCCGGCCACAGGCGCTCGACCAGCCACGCGCCGGCGTCGAGCAGCTCGAGATCGCGCGCGATCACCGGCCGCATGTCGGGCCGCAGGATCTTCACCGCCACCTCGGTGCCGTTCGGGAGCGTCGCGAGATGCACTTGCGCGACCGACGCGCTGGCGACTGGCGTGCGCTCGAACGACCCGTAGACCGCGTCGATCGGCTTCTTGAACGCGCGCTCGACCTCCGCGACCGCGAGCTCGGAGGCGAACGGGGGGACCTGGTCCTGGAGCTTCGCGAGCTCCTCGGCGAGGTCGGGCGGGAGGAGATCCCGCCGGGTCGAGAGCACCTGCCCGAACTTCACGAAGATCGGGCCGAGCGTCTCCAGCGCGCGGCGCAGCCGCACCGCGCGCGGCGCGTCGAACGTCCGGAAGGACAGCGCGCGCAGCACGAGGCGCGGCAGCCGGCCGGCCGGGTCGGCGGCGAGCGCAAACTCGTCCAGACCGAAGCGGAATCCGACCCAGAGGATCTTGGCGAGGCGCAGGGCGCGGCGCACGGCGTGTCGTTCTTGGAGGGAAGGCGGAATCTACCGGGAATCATGCCGCGTCGCAAAACCGTGCCGCGTGGCACGCGATTCCGCGAACGGTGCGTGCTATCCTCCGCCGCGCATTCGCCCTATCGGAGAACCCGCATGCGTCGTACCCGAATTCTTCTTGTTGGCGTATCGATCGCGTTGGGCGCCGGCGGCGCCGCGGCGCAGAATCTGGGCTTCCTCCAGGATTCACCCGTCGCGCGGATGAACCGGGAGGACACGGCGATGCTGGCGCGCAACTACCAGCAGGCGCTCGACGCGCTCCCGGACGGTCACACCAATACCTGGACCAATCCCAAGACCGGGAGCAGCGGCACGGCCACGCCGCTCAAGACCATGCGGGAGAAGGGCACGACCTGCCGGGTGCTCGAGATCACCAACTACGCCGCCGGCCAGTCCGGCCGCAGCGAGTGGACCTTCTGCAAGACGAAGGACGGCTGGAGAACTTCCGGGCGCTAGCCGGCGCGCAGCGCCGCCAGCTGGCGGTCGTGCAGCCGCGCGAACGATAGCTGCGCGGTGATCGCGCCGATGAGCGCGAGGAACATGTCCCACTGCGTGTCCCATTCGTCGCCCTGCGTGCCGAGGAACTCCTTGGCGCCCGCGCCGAGAATCACCGCGCTCCACCATTCCAGGAACTCGTAGACCGCGCTGATCGCGAGGCAGACGCAGCACACCAGGAAGAAAAGCCACTTGCCCGGCACGAGCGGCGAGCGGCGCAGCAGGATCTCGCGCGCGATGATCGCCGGCACGAAACCCTGCGCGAAGTGGCCGATCCGGTCGTACGGGTTGCGCGCGAAGCCGAACAGATCCTGCAGCCAGAATCCCAGCGGCACGTGCGCGTAGGTGTAGGCGCCGCCGAGGATCAGGATGAGCGCGTGCACCGCAATGAGCCGGTACGTGAGCGGCGTCAGGCGGAACCGGTCCCACGTCAGCCAGAGCAGCGGCGCGGCGATGAACACCGGAAACGTCTCGAGCACCCACGTGCCGCGTTCGCGCGGCGCGATGCCGGAAGCGAACAGCGCGACGGCGACGATCGCGAGCAGCGTCAGCGCCTCGCGCGTCTCGCGCGCGCTCGGGGGCACGATCACCCGGCGGTGCCCCGACCTTTCGACTGCTCGAGGTGCGCGATGCGCTTCTCGAGCCGGTCGACCGCGTCGCGCAGGTCGTCGACCGCGCGCGCGAAGCCGGCGACCTCCGCCTGCGGCGCGATGACGCCCGCTTCCTCGGTCAGGTACTCCGCGAAGTTCTGGCCGAGGCGCACCGCGGCCTCCTTCTGCCACGCGACGAAGTCGCGCGCGCCGCCGGCGATGCGGTGCGCCGCGACGTCGCCGACGACGCGGGACAGGTCCTCCTCGACGTCCCATTCGAGATGCCGTGCCAGGTATTGAAGTGCGGCGGCGAGCTCGGCGTCGCCGGCGAAGGTCATTTCCCGGATCACCGTCTCGTCGCGCCGCGCGAGCGCGGGGAGCGCGGCCGGCGTCAGCGTCACGACGAGGTGCGGCTCGAGCGCGTCGGAGGCGTCGAGCATCCCGTTCTCGCGCACGACAAATGAGAGGTCAGGCAGGGGCGCGAGCTCGACGCGCCACGTCCGGCCCGCGAAGGGCGCGAGCCGATCGCGCGCCCACGGGGCGGCTTCGAGCAGGTGATTCAGAAAGGCGACGACGGGCGGGGCGTCACGGCGCGGGCAAGGATAGCACCGGGATTTGGCGCCGCGGCTATGGTGCGCCCAGCGCCGCCTCGATCGCGCGCGTCGCGAGGAACATGGGCGCAGGGCGCGGGCGGGCATCGGACTGGCCTTCGACCGCCTCCACCGGAACGAATCCGTACTTCGCGTAGAAGTCGACCGCGCCTGGCTTCGCGTCGACGATCACGCCCACGCAGCCGTAGTCGCCGGCCATGCGGGCCGCAAGCTCGAGCACGAAGCGCAGGAGCGCTTTTCCCAGTCCGGCGCCCGCTGCCGACGCGTCCACCGCGAGTCGCGCCAGCCTTAGCACCGGCAGGGGGTAGCGCGGCAGCTTCGCGCGTGCGGCGGACGGCAGCCCCTCGATCTCGACGTGACCCGGGGCGACGGTCGCGAAGCCCAGGAGGCGCCGGTCCTCGACCGCGACGTAGGTGACGCCGAGGTGGTGCCGGAACTGATTCTGCCCTGCGAAGCGGTGGAAGAAGCGGTCGAGGTCGGGATCGTCCGACCGGAACGCGGTACGGTCGTCCGCCTCCCGCAGGGCCCTAATCTCGATCACGCATCAGGTCGCGGAGCGGCCCGGATGGTTCGGCGACCTTGAGCTGCTTGACGATTGCCGCGCCGGATTGCCGCGTGACCACCAGCTTCGGGTGGACGATCACGTCTGCCGGCAGCTCCTGCAGCGCCTGCAGGTGATGGCGCAGCGCCTGCTCGACCAGGTAGCCCTTCTTGACCCCGGTCGCACGGACATGCCGCTCGAGCAGCTCTCGAGTCGTCCGCGAGACCAGTGCAGAGATCTGGGTTTCTTTCTCCATAAGTCCGGAAGAATCTACAGTTTAGTAGAGACCCGGTCAACCTCCGGCCAATCCGCGGGATCCATCCGGATGGTGAAGGCGGACCTGCCGTCGCGGGTGGCGGCGCACCCCCGTCGCATTCGAAGGCGCCCGTCCTTTGCGACGGCGTCGGCTGCTGTCCAGGCTTCCGCCGCGCCCTCTGCGGGAGCTCTATCTCGATGATTCAACTATGTTTTCTAGACGGCCTGCGGTCGGGATACACGCCTGGCACGAGGACTGCAAAGGGAAGGCTGCGGGCGCGAGCCCGGGACCGAACCCAGACCGAACCAACGAGGAGACGACCATGAACCCGACCAGCATCTCTGCCCTCATCGAAAGCCTCGAGTCGGAATTTCAAACCGCCGACGGACGCACCCTCAAGGTCTGCCGCGACGCCAACGGCAACTTCTGGGTGGTCGATGGCGCCGAGCGGGTCATGTCGCTGAGTGAATTCGCGTCCGACATCGCCCCGCACGCCCGCCAGCACTGCGAGCGCGAGCGCGCGCAGGCGATGCGCGAGCTCGTTTCGTCGGTGAAGCGCGCCGTCGCGCGTGCCGCGCAGGCGCTGCGGCCGTACGCGAAGCCCGCGCACGCCTGAGCGGGCCCCCGGACGCACCAACGAAAAGGCCGCCCGCAGGCGGCCGTCTCGTTCCGGCGGTGCCGCGTTACGAGACCTGCTGGATCCCCGCGAGCAGCCAGCCGCTGTCGCCCTGGGCGGACTTCTGCAGGTTCCAGATCTCCTCGAACGCCTGCGGCGCCGCGCCGGTGTCCTCGCGCAGCATCCCGGAGAACCGCACCGATGCCCAGTGCGTCCCGCCCTCGGTCACCACCTCGAGCAGCTCGGCGTTCAGCGTGACGACGTCGGTCTGCTGACCCGCCGCGGCGCGCGCGTCGATGTCCGCCTTCAGGTGCTGGAACATCTCGTCGGTGACGAAGTCGCGGATCGAGCCGGCGTCGCCGCGATCGTTCGCGGCCTGCAGCGCGATGAAGCTCTTCTTCGCCTCGCGCACGAACGCGTCCGCGTTGAAGCCTTCGCGGAATGCGCCGCGCGAACTGCGCGCGGAAGCTCGGCTCGGCCGGGCCGCCGGTGACCTGCGACGGCGGCGGCGCGGCGACCGTCTCGTTGCCGATGCCGGCGTACTGCATGCCCTGCGGCGCGGTCTGCTGCGCGGGCTTGCGGAACAGGCGCATCAGCATCGTCACGGCGACGAGCGCGAGGACCCCGAACAGCAGCGCGGTCACGACCGAGCCCAGCTGATCGCCGAGCAGGTACGCGAGACCGAGGCCGGCCGCGAGACCGGCCAGGGGGGCGAGCCACCGACCCATTCCCGGCTTCGCCGCGGCAGCGGCTGCGCCGGCGGCCGGGGCGGCTTGCGCCGGCGCTGCGGTGGGCGCCGTGGCCGGCTTGTCCGGCATGGCCTGGCGCTGGGCGCCGATGGGCTTGCCGCCACCCAGACGACGCGCCTCAGCGTCGAACGGGGCGAGGCCCGCAATGAACACGGACGCAAACAGGGCGAATAACCACTTTTTCATTGTGTATGTCTCCTCGTTCAGATCTTCCAGCCGCGGTGCAACGCTACCACGCCCGCGGCCAGGTTGAAGTATTCGACGTTCTCGAAGCCGGCGCGTTCCATCAGCTCCCGCAATTCCTCCTGGCCCGGATGCATGCGGATCGACTCGGCGAGGTAGCGATAGCTCGCCGCGTCGTCGGCCACGCGCTTGCCGAGCCACGGGAGCACCTTGAACGAGTACCAGTCGTACGGCTTCTCGAGCGGCTTCCACACCTTCGAGAACTCGAGCACGAGCAGCCGGCCGCCCGGCTTGAGGACCCGGCGCATCTCGGCGAGGGCGCGATCCTTGTGCGTCATGTTGCGCAGGCCGAACGCAACCGTGGCGCAGTCGAAATGATTCTCCGGGAACGGCAGGCGCTCCGCATCGCATTGCGCGACCGGGGCGACGACGCCGTCGTCGAGCAACCGGTCCCGGCCCACCGCGAGCATCGCGCGGTTGATGTCGGTGAGCCACACCTCGCCCGCCGGCCCGACGCGGCGCGCGAACGCGCGCGCGAGGTCGCCCGAGCCGCCGGCGATGTCGAGCACGCGTTGGCCAGCCCGCACGCCGCTCATCTCGAGCGTGAACGCCTTCCACAGGCGGTGCAGGCCGAGCGACATGAGGTCGTTCATCAGGTCGTATTTCGGCGCGACCGACTCGAAGACGCCCGCCACCTTGCGCGCCTTCTCCCCCGCGGGGACCTGCTCGAAGCCGAAATGCGTGTCGCCGGGCATGCGTGCGGTCAGTGCGTGGCGCAGCCGCCGCCGCGCGCGGCGGGGCTGGCCGTGGTGTCGACCTCGCGGCTCGCGCCCGCTGCGGCGAGGCGCTGCAGGTACTCCGCCCACATCCGGTCGCGGTTCACGCCGAGCTCGTAGAGGTAGTCCCAGGAGTAGATCCCGGTGTCGTGCCCGTCGGAGAACTGCGGCTGGATCGCGTAGCTTCCGACCGGCTCGACGCCCACGATATCCACGTCCTTCTTGCCGCTCTGCAGGACCTCCTGCCCCGGCCCGTGTCCCCGCACCTCGGCGCTGGGCGAATGGATGCGGAGGAATTCGTAGCTCAGCTCGAAGCGCCGGCCGTCGGCGTAAGTGAGCTCCATCAGACGGGATTTCTGGTGGAGCTTGATTTCGGTGGGCGCGGGGGTGGTGGGGTCAAGTCCGGCCATGGCCTGTCTCGGTATTCCGGAAGAGGTAGATGCGGGCGGAGAAAGCTACCACAACCCCGGCCGGGGGCGTCCCGGACGCGCCGCGGTAACACTATTGTCATCGGAGGGACATACAATCGAAGCAGAACAGCCACATCGAGCCCATCGCGAGCCCATCGGCATGTCCGCCAACATCCTTGTCGTCGAAGACGAGCCGGCGATCCAGGAGCTGATCGCCCTCAACCTCGAGCACGCCGGCCATCACGTGCTGCGCGCGCGGGACGCCGAGCAGGCCGGGGACCTCGTGCGCCACGCCTTGCCCGACCTGATCGTCCTCGACTGGATGCTGCCCGGCCAGTCGGGGATCGCCTTTGCGAAGACCCTGCGCCAGGACGAGCGCACGAAGAGCGTGCCGGTGATCATGCTCACCGCCCGCGGGCAGGAGCAGGACAAGGTCACCGGCCTCGACGCGGGCGCGGACGACTACGTGACCAAGCCGTTCAGCCCCCGCGAGCTGCTGGCGCGGATCAAGGCGGTGCTCCGGCGCCGCGCCCCGCAGCTGACCGACGAGCCGATCGAGATCGGCGGCCTGCGGCTCGACCCCGCGACCCATCGCGTCGCCGGGAACGGGACTGCGGTCGAGCTCGGCCCCACCGAGTTCCGGTTGCTGCATTTTCTGATGGCCCATCCCGAGCGCGTGCACAGCCGCTCCCAGCTGCTCGATCAGGTCTGGGGCGATCACGTGTTCGTCGAGGAACGGACCGTCGACGTGCACATCCGGCGCCTGCGCAAGGCGCTCGAGCCGACGGCGCACGACCGCCTGATCGAGACCGTGCGCGGGAGCGGCTACCGGCTCGCCGGGACCGCTGCCTGACCGACCGCCGCGCGACGCGCGTTTCTGCTAACTTCCGGACGCCTGCGCGGGCCCGCGGCCCGCTCCACTTGCGCTCATCCGGATCGTGAAGACCGTCTGGCTCCGCAACGCGCTCCTGATCGTCGCGCTCGGCGTTGTTGCCCTGATCGTCGGGCTCGCAATGGGGCGGGCGTGGGGGCTGGGCGCGTTCGCGGCAGGGGTGGTCGCGCTGCTCCTCCACCACGTCGCGAACCTCAGCGCGCTGGCCGGGTGGCTGCGCGATCCCCTGCGCGCCACCGTGCCGATGGGGAGCGGCCAGTGGGAGAGCGTCTTCACGGCGCTCTACAAGTTCGTCCGCGGGGCGCTCCAGAGCCAGCACCGCCTTACCGCGCAACTCGTGCGCTTCCGCAGCGCCGCGCAGGCGATGCCCGACGCGGTCATCGTGCTCGACGGCGAGGATCACATCAGCTGGTGCAACACCAATGCGGAGCGCTACTTCGGCCTCAACCTCGAGAAAGACACCGGCCAGCCGATCCTCAACCTCGTGCGCCAGCCGGACTTCGCCGAGTACATCAAGCGCGGCGAGTACGCCGAGCCGTTCACGCTGCGGCTCGCGCGCGGCGAGGCGCTCGTGCTCTCGGTGCGGATCGTGGCCTACGGCCAGGACGAGAAGCTGCTGCTGTCGCGCGACGTGACGCAGGCCGAGAAGCTCGAGGTCATGCGCCGCGACTTCGTCGCCAACGTGTCGCACGAGCTGAAGACCCCGCTCACGGTGGTGAGCGGATTCCTGGAGACGATCGCGGACGGGAACGTGACGCTCGAGGAGCCGCGCGGGCGGCAGGTGCTGGGGCTGATGCGCAGCCAGAGCGATCGGATGCTGCGCCTGATCGACGACCTCCTCACGCTGTCGGCGCTCGAGTCGACCGCGATGCCGGCGCGCGAATCCGCGATCGACGTGCAGGCGCTGCTGCGGACCCTCCACGAGGAGGCGCGCGCGCTCTCGGGCGCACGGCATTCGATCGTGCTCGAGCCCGGGCCGGCGGCGATGCTGTGGGGCGACGAGCGCGAGGTGCGCAGCGCGATCGCGAACCTGGTCTCGAACGCGGTGCGCTACACGCCCAAGGACGGTCGCATCACGCTCGCCTGGAGCGAGCGCGACGGCGAAGGCTGCATGAGCGTCGAGGACACGGGCATCGGCATCGAGACCCGCCACGTTCCGCGCATCACCGAGCGCTTCTATCGCGTCGACACCAGCCGTTCGCGCGAGACCGGCGGAACCGGGCTGGGGCTCGCGATCGTGAAGCACGTGTTGACGCACCATCAGGCGCGTCTGGAAGTGGCGAGCGAGCCCGGGAAGGGCAGCCGATTTACCGCGGTGTTTCCCGCGCGGCGCGTGACGTGGCTGGCCGCTCAGGAGGCCGCGACCGGTCCGGCCACGGAGAAGTTGGCGCGATCGTAGTCGTACCCGCGGTGCACGACGCCGAGCAGTTTCACGCGCTTGACCTCCGCCGCTTCCTCGCGCATCTCCAGCTCGCGCCCGTGCTGGTACCAGCCCGACGGCAGCAGGAGCGACGAGGGCTGCGCCGCCGCGTTCGGCAGCAGGAATGCCTGGGTGAAGGCCTCGGGCGCGTTGTTCGGCAAGCTCGCGGGGCGCACGGCCACCGCCGCCCCGAGGCCGGGCAACGCCGATGCGCCGATCGTGAGCGAGCCGTCGACGCCGGTCATCAGCCAGCGCACTTCGCACAGGATGAAGCTGCGCGCGCCGTCGGGCTTCAGGCCGACGAGCTGACCGAGCGCGAGGCGCTCGCCGCCGCCCTTGCGGCGCAGGCGGAAGCCGTTCGCGCTCTCGTCGAGCGTCTCCCACTTCTCGGCGCTGAACCCGCTCGTGGTGTCCTCGGCCGCGGCCGCGGGCGACACGCCCTGGTAGATGTAGATCTGCTCGGCGTCGCGGCGGGTGTAGTCCCAGTGGCGTGCCGCGCTCCGGAACGCCTTGCCGCTCATTGCCAGATGAATCGACTCGAGCCCGCTCGTCAGCTCGGTGCGCCCGGTGACGAGGCGCCGAGTGAACTGCCGCTGCGCCGGCGACTCGATCCAGGCGCGGCCGAGCGACACGAGCAGCCGGCCGGCCTCGGGCTGCACGCAGTCCTTGCCGAGGCCGAGCGTCTGCGGATCCACGCCCGATTCGAGCTTCTTGACGCGGCTGCGCACGCTGCGGCGCAGATTCGTCGTCTCGAGGAAGCGCACGGTCGGCTTCGCGGTCTCGGCCTTGATCCAGATCGGCGGCTGGTTGTGCGCAAGGTCGACCGCATAGCCTTGCGCGTCCGCGGCGGCCGAGACGAGGTCGACCTTGTAGGCCCACATCGTCGCCCAGCGCCGCGTCCAGGCGAGCTCGCGCGCGGCGAGGCCGTAGGGATTCGCGAGCGCGAGCAGCAGCGCCCGCACATAGACCTCGGTGCAGGTCGACACCGACTTCGACCGGTGGCCGGCCGATACGGTGGTCATCACGATGCCTGCCTGCTCGGCGGTCTGATAGACCTGATGCAGGTCCTGCCAGAGCTCCGCATCCACCTCGCGCCGCGCGCGGTAGTGCACGAGCATCAGCTCGCCGACGCAATCGAGGGCGCGCTGCGCGAGCAGCGCCTCCTTGCCGGCGAGATCGGGGCTGCCGTCCTCGATCGCGGCGCGCAGGAGCCGGCGGAACGCGCGGCCGAGCGTGGCCCACAGGTCGTAGACCTGCTCGAACGCGGAGATCTCGTACTCCTTGAGCGGCAGCGGCCGTGCGGCGAACTTCTTGCCGTGCTCGGCCTGCGCGATGATGACCGGCTCGCGCAGGCGCTCGAGGATTTCCAGGTAGGCGCCCTCGGGCGGGGAGACGTCCTCGAGCGCCTCGAGCAGACCGGTCAGCTCGTGGCAGGCCTGCTTCGGATCGGCGAGCGTCGCCCGGGCGAGCCAGGCCTCGCAACTCTTGACGTCCGCCACCACCGGCTGCTGCGTGGGCAGAAAGCTCGGCATCGTGTTCTTGCGCCGCCCGGGCGTACCGGCCGGCGTCTCCCCTGCTTGGTATTCCGTTGGCATTGAGTATATCGCCCATTCCGTTGATTCGAATGAGCGTTTGCGGACCCCCCGGGGACCGCGGGGGGCAGATGTCACAAGCGCGACACTCCGGCGGCGGTGGGCCGGTGGCATCGACCGCCTCGCGCGGCGGGGAGGCCGCCCCGCAAGGCGGCTCCCCGGCGGCTAGAGAAGCACGCGCTCGATGCCGCCGCGGTTCGCGCGCGCCACGTACTCCGGCAGCCAGTCCGGACCCAGCACGTGACGGGCAATCTCGACGACGATGTAGTCGGCGTCCACTTCGGCGTCGTCCCGGTAGCGCGCGAGGCCCTGCAGGCACGACGGGCAGGAGGTGAGGATCTTCACGTCGCCCTTGAACCCGTCGGCACGGACGGCGTCGGCGCCCTTGCGCATCTCCTCCTCCTTGCGGAAGCGGACCTGCGTCGACACGTCGGGGCGGGTCACCGCGAGCGTGCCGGACTCGCCGCAGCAGCGCTCGTTGAGCGTCACTTCCGTGCCCATTAGGCGGTTGACCACCGCCAGCGGCTGGTAGGTCTTCATCGGCGTGTGGCACGGGTCGTGATACATGTAGCGCGTGCCCTGCACGCCCTCGAGCTTCACGCCCTTCTCCAGCAGGTACTCGTGGATGTCCAGCAGCCGGCAGCCCGGGAAGATCTTGTCGAACTCGTACTTCTCCAGCTGGTCCATGCACGTCCCGCAGGACACGACGACCGTCTTGATGTCGAGATAGTTGAGCGTGTTGGCGACGCGGTGGAACAGCACGCGATTGTCGGTGGTGATCGCGCGCCCCTTGTCCTCGTTCCCCGCCGCGGTCTGGGGATAGCCGCAGCAGAGGTATCCCGGCGGCAGCACGCACTGGGCGCCCACGTGATACAGCATCGCCTGCGTCGCGAGCCCGACCTGGCTGAACAACCGCTCCGACCCGCAGCCCGGGAAGTAGAACACCGCCTCCGAGTCGTCGGTGACCTTCGCCGGGTCGCGGATGATGGGGACGATCTTCGAGTCCTCGAGGTCGAGCAGCGCGCGCGCGGTCTTCTTCGGCAGCCCGCCGGGCATCGGCTTGTTGATGAAGTGGACGACCTGGCTCTTGAGGGGCGGTTTGCCGACGGTGGATGACGGCTGCCGCGTCGATTGCCGCGTGATCAGGAACGACCGCGCCAGGCGATGGGCGAGCCGCTGGCCGCGGTACCCCCAGTCGATCAGCAGCGTCTTGGCGAGCTTGATCGTCGTCGGGTCGGTCGCGTTCAGGAAGAACATCGACGCCGCGGTGCCGGGATTGAACCGTTTCTTCCCCTGCTTGCGCAGGAGATTGCGCATCGAGATCGACACGTCGCCGAAATCGATGTCCACCGGGCAGGGGTTGGCGCACTTGTGGCACACCGTGCAGTGATCGGCGACGTCGCCGAACTCGTCGAAGTGCCGCAGGCTCACGCCGCGCCGCGTCTGCTCCTCGTACAGGAACGCTTCGATGAGCAGCGACGTGCCCAGGATCTTGTTGCGCGGGCTGTAGAGCAGGTTGGCGCGCGGCACGTGCGTCGCGCAGACCGGCTTGCACTTGCCGCAGCGCAGGCAGTCCTTGATCGAGTCGGCGATGTGGCCGATCTCGGAGGCCTCGAGGATGAGGGACTCGGCGCCGATCAGGTTGAACGACGGGGTATACGCGTCGCGCAGGTCCCCGCCGGGCAGAAGCTTGCCTTTGTTGAACCGGCCCTCGGGGTCGACGGCCTGCTTGTACCGCCGGAACGCGTCGATCTCGCCGGCCTCGAGGAACTCGAGCTTGGTGATGCCGATGCCGTGCTCGCCCGAGATCACGCCGCCGAGCGACTTCGCGAGCGCCATGATGCGCGCCACCGCCGCGTTCGCCGCCTGCAGCATGCCGTAGTCGTCGGAGTTGACCGGGATGTTGGTGTGCACGTTGCCGTCGCCCGCGTGCATGTGCAGCGCGACGAACACGCGGCTCTTGAGCACGCGCCGGTGCACCGCGTCGAGGCCCTCGACGATCCTGCGGAACGGCAACCCGTCGAACAGCGCCGCGAGCTCCGCCCGGACCTCGTCCTTCCACGAGACGCGCAGCGCATGGTTCTGGACCAGGGCGAAGAGCGCGAGCTCGCCGGCGCCGAGCATCGCCAGTCCGGGCACGAACTCGCGCTGCGCGTCCGCGACCGGCGCATCGAGGTGGTCGAGCAGGTAGCGCCAGCGGCCGCGCACGCGCGCGAGCAGCGCGCGGGCCTGGGCCGGGCGGTCGCCCAGCAGCTCGGCCGCCGGCAGCTTCTCGTCGTGCTGGTAGAGCGGCAGCTCGCCCGCGAAATACTCGTCGAGCGCGTCCAGCAGCCGGAGCTTGTTCGCGATCGACAGCTCGATGTTGATGCGCTCGATGCCGTCGGAGTAGTCGCCCAGCCGGTCGAGCGGGATGACCACGTCCTCGTTGATCTTGAACGCGTTGGTGTGCTTCGCGATCGCCGCGGTGCGCGCGCGGTCGAGCCAGAACTTCCTGCGGGTCTCGGCCGACACCGCGACGAACCCCTCGCCGCCGCGCGCGTTCGCGAGCCGCACCACCTCGGCGGTCGCGCGCGCGACCTCGTCGTCGTCGTCGCCGACGATGTCGCCGATGAGCACCATCTTCGGCCTGTCCGGCGCGCTTCGCCTTCGTGGCGTAGCCGACCGCCTTCAGATAGCGCTCGTCGAGATGCTCCAGGCCTGCGAGCGTGGCGTGCCGATGCGCGTCGAGATAGTTCTTGATCTCGACGATCGCCGGCACCGAGTCGCGGACCTGGCCGAAGAACTCCAGGCACACGGTGCGAATTGCCTTCGGCATCGTGTGCAGGATGAACCGCGCCGAGGTGATGATCCCGTCGCAGCCTTCCTTCTGCACGCCCGGCAGGCCGGCGAGGAACTTGTCGGTGACGTCCTTGCCGAGGCCGGTCTTGCGGAACTGCCGGCCGGGAACCTCGAGGATCGCCGGCTCGCCGTAGGGCGTCCTGTCGTCCTTGCGGAACTTCTGAACGGCGAAGCGCGCGACGCGCCGCGTCGTGGATCTTGCCGAGGTTGTGGTCGAGCCGCGTGACCTGGAGGAAGTAGCCGTTCGGATCGACCATCCGCCACGAGACGAGGTTGTCGAGCGCCGTGCCCCACAGCACGGCCTTCTTGCCGCCGGCGTTCATCGCGACGTTGCCGCCGATGCACGAGGCGTCCGCGGAGGTCGGGTCCACGGCGAACACGTGGCCGGCAGCCTCCGCCGCGTCCATCACGCGTCGCGTCACGACGCCCGCGCCGCACCGGATCGTGGCGACCTCGCGCGCGACGCCCTGGAGCGCGCGCATCTCGACCGGGCCGAGCGTATCCAGCTTCTCGGTGTTGACGACCGCCGCCCGCCGCGTCAGCGGGATCGCGCCGCCGGTGTACCCGGTGCCGCCGCCGCGCGGGATGATGGTGAGCCCCAGCGCGATGCAGTCGCGCACGACGTCCGCGACCTCCGCTTCGGTGTCGGGCGAGACGACGACGAACGGATACTCGACGCGCCAGTCGGTCGCGTCGGTGACGTGCGAGACGCGCGCGAGGCCGTCGAACTGGATGTTGTCGCGTCGCGTGCTGCGCGCAGAGCCGGCGCAGCACGCGACGGCGCAGCTCGATGGTCTCCTCGAACTCCTGCTCGAAGCCTGCGACCGCCGCGCGCGCCCGCTCGAGCAGATAGGCGACTTTCGCGTCGCGCGCCTCGAACTGCGCGCGCGTCGCGGTGTCCGGCTCCCGATCGGAATCCCCGGCGTAGCCCGCCCGCCGCTTCTCGATCTCGCCCAGGCGGTGATGAAGCGCCTCGATCAGGGCCGCGCGCCGCCGCGGGTTGTCGAGCAGGTCGTCCTGCAGATACGGGTTGCGCTGGACGACCCAGATGTCGCCGAGGACTTCATAGAGCATCCGGGCGGAACGTCCGGTGCGCCGCTCGCCGCGCAGGCCGAGCAGCGCCGACCACGCCTCCTCTCCGAGCAGCCGGATGACGATCTCGCGATCGGAGAAGGACGTGTAGTTGTACGGGATCTCGCGCAACCGCGCGGGACCTGGATCCGTCTCGACCGCGCGCGCCGTCGCCTGCATCAGCATGCGTTGGATTTTACTCTCGCACTGCAACATGGCGGGCGCGGCGGGCGCCCTGCCAGTCACTCGGCCGGCTGGTCGGCAAAGACGTCGCGATAGCTCGCGTAGAAGCTCGCGTAGAGCGTCGGCAGCAGGATGACCACGACCACGAGGGCGAGCGTCGACATGATGCCTGATGCGCCCTGCGCGCCGCGCATCGCGACCGCGAGTATCGAGAAGGCGGTGCCGGGCACCAGACCGGCGAAGATCGAGACCGCGACGCCGTACACGAGGAAGGCGCGCCAGTTCTGCAGGCTGGCGAAGAAACTGAAGAACAGCGCCTTCGCGGCGGACATGTCGTGCCATGCGACGAGCACGGGGGCGAACCAGAAGGCCATGATCACCGGCACGAACAGCGCGAACGCGGCGATCGCCGAGACCGCGAGCACGTCGCCGCTCGCCTCGTCCCGCGGCACCGACTTGCCGAGCAGCATCCAGCGCAGCAGCAGCCCATCGTCGAACAGCTGGCTCGCGACGAGAATGCCGAGGATCGCGAGGAAATAGATGCCGCCCAGCAACGCGAGCGGCTTCAGGTTGCGGCGGAAGCCCGCGAACAGCAGCGGCAGCTCGAGCGGCCGCCCGCGCTCGAGCTCGCGGCACATCGCCATGAAGCTCACCGCGAACGCCGGTGTCGCCATCATCACCGCGACCAGGCCGACGTACGGCAGCACGCCCACCACGCTGACGAGCACCCAATAGGACACCGCGACCAGGATCCAGGTGAGCGGCGCACGGCCGAAGAAGCCGAAACCGCGCTTCAGCCAGAGCCAGCCGTTGGAAGCGGGAACGACGAGCATCGTGCCGTGCACCTCACGCGACCCAGGGCAGGTCGTGCGCATCGCGGATGCGCAGCTCGAGAATGCGGCGGAAGTGCTCGGGATCGTGCGCGTGGACGAGCTCGCCGGCGCGCGGCAGGTGGAAGTCGTGCAGTCGCGACAGCCAGAAGCGCAAGCTCGCCGCGCGCAGCATGGCCGGCCAGGCGCCGCGCTCGATCGCGGTGAACGGGCGCACCGCATGGTACGCGCCGAGCAGCGCGATGGCGCGTTCGCGGTCGATCTCGCCGTCGGAGTGGGTGCACCAGTCGTTCAGCGTCACCGCCACGTCGAAGAGCCACGCGTCCACCCCGGCGAAGTAGAAGTCGATCAGGCCGCCGATGCGCTCGCCGTCCCAGAGCACGTTGTCGCGGAAGAGGTCGGCGTGAATCGGGCCGCGCGGCAGATCCCGAAAGCGATAGCGCGACTGGAACTCGAGCTCCGAGTCGAGCAGCTGCCGCTGCGCCGCGTCGAGGAACGGGGCGACCAGCGGCGCCGTCTCGCGCCACCACTTCGGCCCGCGCGGGTTCTCGAAGCCGATGGCGAACGACTGCCCGGCGACGTGCAATTCGGCCAGGACGACACCCACCTGCGCACAGTGCGCGGGCGTCGGCGACATCACCGGCGCGCCGGCCAGGCGCGTGACCAGCGTCGCCGGCTTCCCGTTGAGGATCGAATAGAGCCCGTTCGCGTGATCGACGATCGGCGCGGGGCAGGGGGTGCCGTGGCGGGCGAGGTGCGCCATCAGCCCGAGGTAGAAGGGCAGGCTCTGCTCGGGCAGCCGCTCGAACAGCGTGAGGACGTAACGGCCGAGCGTGGTCGTGACAAAGTAGTTGGTGTTCTCGATCCCGGCGGCGATGCCCCTCAGCTCGGTGAGAGTGCCGACCGAGTAGCGCTTCAGCCAGTCGGCGAGCTGATTCGGCGTGACCTTGGTGTAGACCGACATGCGTCGCGACCCTGCGCATGACCGCGAGGGTCGAGCGCGACCCCGTTCACCACTCGAGCACTCTCCACATCGGTACGCGCAGGCCGGAGTCGCCCGGCTGCCATCCGGCGAACGGGAACTCGCCGGGTCGCGCCTCGATGAGGTGGTATTGCGTGCCCCACTGCGTGGTCACGACCAGGTACTGCTGGCCGTCGAGCGTGTGGCGCTCGACCTTCTCGCCCGGCTGGATGGTGATGCCCATCTCGGCGGCCTGCTGCGCCGGATCGAGCCCCACCTCGGCCGGCGCCTCGGGCAGCGGCTCGAGCTGCGGCGGCGGGGCGACCTGCTGGGCGGCGGCCGGAAGGGCGACTGCAAGAACGGCGGCGGCAAGCAGGCGGCGCATGAGCTGGATCTTCTCCGAAATCCGCTTCAAGTCTAGCAGATCCGATCCGGCGTTCACCGCGCTAGAGATTGAGGAACGTCTCGCGTTCGGCGGGCGAGGGGATGAAGGCGCGATTCTCGTAATGGCGGAAGATGGTCTCGACGACCTGCTCCGGCTCGTTGTGGACCTGCACGAGATCCATGTCGGCCGCGTCGATCATGCCTTCGCTCGACCAGCCGCTCGCGGAACCAGTCGAGCAGGCCGCGCCAGAACGGCTCGTGGACGAGGATGATGGGCATCTTGCGCGTCTTGCCGGTCTGCACGAGCGTGAGCGCCTCGGTGAGCTCGTCGAGCGTGCCGAACCCGCCCGGCATCACCACGTAGGCGGTCGCGAACCGCACGAACGTCACCTTGCGCGCGAAGAAGTGGCGGAACGAGAGGCTGATGTCCTGGTAGGTGTTGCCGAACTGCTCGCGCGGCAGCTCGATGTTGAGGCCGACGGCGGGCGAGCTGCCGAAGAACGCGCCGCGGTTCGCCGCCTCCATGATGCCCGGTCCGCCGCCCGAGATGACCGTGAAGCCGGCGTCCGACAGGAGGCGCGACGTGCGCTCGGCCAGCGTGAAGTAGGGGTGATCCTGCGGCGTGCGCGCGCTGCCGAAGATCGACACCGCAGGGCGCACCTGGTTCAGCCGCTCGGTGGCCTCGACGAACTCTGACATAATCGCCAGCAGCTGCCACGCCTCGCGCGCGCTGTACGCGCGCGTGTCGTGCCCCGCGGCCACGAGCTTCGGCAGCTTGTCGGGCCGGTCCTTCTTCACACTGTCATCCATGGCTGAAGAGTCTTCGTTGAACAAGGGGGCCGGGTCGGGAACGGAAGTGTCCCAACCTTCCTCGGGCCGGTTCGCATCTCGCCCGCAATCCGAGGATGGCAATTCGAAGCTGCTGGTCCTGGTTGACGGCTCGTCCTACCTCTACCGCGCGTTCCACGCGCTGCCGGACCTGCAGGAGTCCCGCCGGCGAGCCGACCGGCGCGATCTACGGCGTGCTCAACATGCTAAAGCGGCTGCATCGCCGACTACAAGGCAGATTTCCTCGGCTGCGTGTTCGACGCGAAGGGCAAGACCTTCCGCGACGAAGTGTATCCCGAGTACAAGGCGAACCGCCCGCCGATGCCCGACGATCTCGCGGCGCAGATCGAGCCGCTGCATGGAGGCGATCCGCGCCTGGGCTGGCCGCTGCTCGTCGTCGAGGGCGTGGAGGCCGACGACGTGATCGGCACGCTCGCGCGCGAGGCCTCGGCCGCGGGCCTGCGCACGGTGGTGTCGACCGGCGACAAGGACCTCGCCCAGCTCGTCGACGCGCACGTGACGCTCATCAACACCATGTCGAACGAGACACTCGACGTCGCCGGCGTGAGCGCGAAGTTCGGCGTGCCGCCCGGAAAGATCGTCGACTATCTCGCGCTCGTCGGCGACGCGGTGGACAACATTCCGGGCGTCGACAAGGTCGGGCCCAAGACCGCGGCGAAATGGATCGGCGAGTACGGCTCGCTCGACGGGGTGCTCGCGCACGCCGAGGCGATCAAGGGTGTCGCGGGGAGAACCTGCGCAAGAGCCTCGACTGGCTGCCGAAGGGGCGCGCGCTGGCGACGGTGAAGTGCGACGTGCCGCTCGAGTTCCGGGTGGGCGACCTCGCGCCGCGCGCGCGCGACCCGGAGCGGCTGAAGGCGCTGTTCGCCCGTTTCGGGTTCAAGACCTGGCTGCGGGAAGTGGAAGGCGCCGGGAGCGCCGATCCGCCCGCGATCGCGCCCGCGCCGCAGGCCCCAGCGGCGGATGTGCCGCGTCACTACGAGATGCTGCTGGCCGAGGCGGACCTCGCGCGCTGGCTCGGGCGCATCGCCGCAGCGCCGGAGACCTGCGTCGACACCGAGACCACGTCGCTCGATCCGCTCACCGCGGAGCTCGTGGGCGTGTCCTTCTCGGTGGAGCCGGGGCATGCCGCGTACCTCGCCGTCGCGCATCGCTATCCCGGCGCGCCGGAGCAGATCGGCGCGGCGCGGGCGATCGAGCTGTTGCGGCCGTGGCTCGAGGATCCGGCGAAGCCCAAGATCGGCCAGAACCTGAAGTACGACCAGCACGTGCTGGCCAATCACGGCGTGAAGCTGGCGGGCGTCGCGCACGACACGCTGCTGCAGTCCTACGTGCTCGAGAGCAACGCACGCCACGACATGGACACGCTGGCCGAGCGCCATCTGGGCGTGAAGACGATCACCTACGACGAGGTGACCGGCAAGGGCGCCCAGCGCATCGGCTTCGAGGAGGTGAGCGTCGAGCGCGCGACCGAGTACTCGGCGGAGGACGCCGACATCACGCTGCGCCTGCACCGGGCGCTCTATCCGCGCCTGGCGGGCGACGCGAAGCTCAAGTTCGTCTACGAGTCGATCGAGATGCCGGTGCGCGAGGTGCTGTTCCGGATGGAGCGCAACGGCGTGCTGGTCGACGCGGCGCTGCTCGAGCGGCAAGGCCACGAGCTCGGCCAGAAGATGCTCGAGCTCGAGCAGAAGGCCTACGCGGAGGCCGGCCAGCCGTTCAACCTCAACTCGCCGAAGCAGATCGGGGAGATCTTCTTCGAGCGGCTGCAGCTCCCGGTGGTGAAGAAGACCGCCACCGGCGCGCCCTCCACCGACGAGGAAGTGCTCGAGAAGCTCGCGCTCGACTACCCGCTGCCGAAGACGCTGCTCGAGTACCGCACGGTCTCGAAGCTCAAGTCGACCTACACCGACAAGCTGCCGCGCATGGTCAATCCGAAGACCGGCCGCGTGCACACGAACTACGGACAGGCGACCGCGGTCACCGGCCGGCTGGCGTCCAACGACCCGAACCTGCAGAACATCCCGGTCCGGACCGCGGAAGGCCGGCGCATCCGCGAGGCGTTCGTCGCGCCGGCCGGGCACGCGATCGTGTCGGCCGACTACTCGCAGGTCGAGCTGCGGATCATGGCGCACATCTCCGGCGACGAGGGCCTGCTCGCCGCGTTCGCGCGCGGCGACGACATCCACCGCGCCACGGCCGCCGAGGTCTTCGGACGCGAGCCGCGCGAAGTGAGCGCCGAGGAGCGCCGCTATGCGAAGACGATCAACTTCGGGCTGATCTACGGCATGAGCGCCTTCGGCCTCGCGCAGCAGCTGGGGCTCGAGCGCGCGACCGCGCAGGCTTACATCGACAGCTACTTCGCGCGCTATCCCGGCGTGGCGCGCTACATGGAGGCCACGCGCCAGGCCGCGCGCGAGCAGGGTTACGTCGAGACGGTGTTCGGCCGCCGGCTGTGGCTGCCCGAGATCCGCGCGGGCAACCAGGGCCGCCGCGCCGGCGCCGAGCGCGCGGCGATCAACGCGCCGATGCAGGGCACCGCGGCGGATCTGATCAAGCTCGCGATGATCGCGGTGCAGGAGTGGATCGACGACGGAGCGACTGGCGCGCGAAGCTCGTCATGCAGGTGCACGACGAGCTCGTGCTGGAGGTGCCGGAGCCCGAGCTGAAGAGCGTGAAGCGCGAGCTGCCGGAACTGATGTCAGGCGTCGCGAGCCTGCGCGTGCCGCTGGTCGTGGATGTCGGCGTGGGGCGGAACTGGGACGAGGCGCACTGAGCGCACTACTTCAGCAGCCCGAATACCTTCTTCGCCATCCCGGTCGCCGCGCCGACCGGGTCTTGCGGATCGCGCGCTCCTGCTCGGCGATCACTAGGAAAAGACCGTCGAGCGCCTTGCGCGTCACGTAGTTGTCGATGTTCGCGTCTTCCTGCTTCACCAGCCCGAAGGTCGCGGCCTGCCCGGCCAGGTTGTTGTACTGCTCGGCGAGCTGCACCTTCGCGGTCATCTTCTTCACGATCGGCAGGAATCGCTGGGTGAGCTGATCCGAGGTGGTGCGCCGGAAGTACTGCGTCGCCGCGTCGTCGCCGCCGGTGAGGATGCCTTTCGCGTCCTGAACGCTCATCTTCTTGATCGAATCGGTCAGGACCGGCGTCGCTTCCTTGACTGCCATCTCCGCGGCGCGGTTCATGCTGACGACGAGCTCGTCGGCCTGCTTCCCCATGCCGACCATCCGCAGCCCGCTCTCGACGCGCTTGATCGAGTCGGGCAACGGGAATCTTCACCTTCGCGTTGCCGAGGAAACCGTCGGCGCCTCCGAGCTGGGTCACCGCCTTTGCCGATCCCTGGATCAGGGCGTCCTTGAGGCCGGCGACCGCGTCCTGATTGCTCAGGCTCGCGAGCGATTGCGCGCTCGCCGGCGCGCCGATGGCAAGGCCGGCGACCAATCCAAGGGTGACGAGCGAGATGCGCATGGCCGGGTTCCTTCCGTGTCGATCAATGTCGCGCGAAGCGCTCGGACGGCGGCGCTTCGGCGAGCAGGGGGTTGAGGAGCGCCGCGAGCTTGTCGGGCGCCACCGGGCCCGCGACGCGATGTCGCAGCACGCCCCGGCGGTCTACGATGTAGTACGTCGGCGTGGTGGTGACGCGGCCGTAATGGTCGAAGAACGCGTCGCTGCGCATCGCCACCGGCATCGTATATTTGTGCGCACGCCAGTACTCGCGCACCTCGCCGATGCTCTCGTCGATCGAGAGCGCGAGCACCTCCAACCCCTTGCCCCGGCTGCCCGAGTAGAGCCGCTGGAGCTCGCCGAGCTGCATGCGCGCCGCCGGGCTCCACGTCGCCCAGACCATCGTGACGACGACCTTGCCGCGCAGCTCCCGCGCCTTGACGAGCTTGCCGCTGATGAGCCGAACATCGAGCACGGGCGCGGGCGAGTCGACCGAGACCGGCTGCGCCGCCGCGACGCCGAGCACGCAGCCGAAGAACGCCGCGGCGAGCGTGACCGTGCGCCGCAATCCGTGAGTCGCCGCCATGCCTGCCTCCTTCGGAGCCCGCTGCGCCGCCGCGGGCTTCAGATCACGCCCGCCCGATGCGCCTGCTGGTCGGCGTGGTAGCTCGAGCGCACCATCGGACCGACCGCGGCGTGGCTGAATCCCATGGCCTGCGCCGCGCGCTCGAACATCGCGAACACGTCCGGATGCGCATACCGCGTGACCGGGAGATGGTGCGCCGACGGCGCGAGGTACTGGCCGATCGTGAGCAGTGTCCACGTCGTGCGCGCGCAGGTCGCGCATCACCGCGAGGATCTCCTCGTCGGTCTCGCCCAGGCCGACCATCAGCCCCGACTTCGTCGGGACGGCCGGGTGCCGCGCCTTGAAGTCCTTGAGGAGCCGCAGCGAGTGGGCGTAGTCCGAGCCGGGACGGGCCTGCCGGTACAGGCGCGGCACGGTTTCCAGGTTGTGGTTCATCACGTCGGGCGGCGCGGCGTCGAGCACCTCGAGCGCCCGCTCCAGCCGTCCGCGGAAATCGGGCACCAGTACTTCGATCGCGGTGGCGGGCGAATGTTCCCGAACCGCGCGGATGCAGTCGACGAAGTGCTGCGCGCCGCCGTCGCGCAGGTCGTCGCGGTCGACGCTGGTGATCACGACATAGGAAAGCCGCAGCGCGGCGACCGTCTTCGCGAGGTTGGCCGGTTCCTCGGCGTCGAGGGGATCGGGCCGGCCGTGGCCCACGTCGCAGAACGGGCAGCGCCGCGTGCACTTGTCGCCCATGATCATGAAGGTCGCGGTGCCCTTGCCGAAGCACTCGCCGATGTTCGGGCAGGAGGCCTCTTCGCACACCGTGTGCAGCCGGTGCTCGCGCAGGATGCGCTTGATGTCCTGGAAGCGCGAGCCGGCGCCCGGCGCCCTGACGCGGATCCACTCCGGCTTCCGGAGCGGCGGGGCCGGCACGATCTTGATCGGGATGCGCGCGGTCTTGGCTGCGCCCTTCTGCTTGCTGTCGGCTGCGCTGCTCATGCGCGCGTAGCTTACGCTTTCCCCGGCTGATAGTCGGCCCAGAAGTTGCCGATCGCGAGGCAGTCGATGCGGTTGTCGACCAGCGCCTGCACCGCCTCCTTCGGCTGGCACACGATCGGCTCCTCGTGCACGTTGAAGCTCGTGTTCAGCACCAGCGGGATGCCCGAGAGCTGGCGGTAGCGGTCGATGACGCGCCAGTAAAGCGGGTTGCGATCCTTGCGCACGAGCTGCGGCCGGGCCGTGCCGTCGACGTGGACCACCGCCGGGATCCTGTCGTGCCAGTGCTTCTTCACGTCGTAGGTGATCGTCATGAACTCGGCGGTGTGGCGACCGGGTTCGACGTTCTCGAACAGTTCGTCGGCGTACTCGGCGAGCGCGCTCGGTGCGAACGGCATGAACTCGGTGCGGTCGAGGCGGTCGTTGAGGCTCTTGTTGATGCCCGCCTCGGTCGCGCGCGCGATCATCGATCGATTGCCGAGCGCGCGCGGGCCGAACTCCATGCGGCCCTGGAACCATCCCACCACGACGCCCTTGTGAATCGCCTGGGCGGCGCGCTCGACGAGCGCGTCGTCATCGAGGCGTTCGAACTTCAGTCCGCGCCGGTCGAGCTCGACCTGGATCTCCGCGTTCGTGAACCCCGGACCAAGGTAGACATCGCGTAATGCCTGAGCGTTCCGCGCCAGGTATCCGGGTTCCAGCTTGTCGTGCACCATCACCGCAGCGCCGACGCTGTTCCCCGTGTCCGACATGCCCGGAAAGACGAACAGCCGCTCGACCTCGGGCAGCGCCGCGATCCGCTGGTTCAGTTTCACGTTGGCGAACACCCCGCCGTTGACGGCCAGGTGCCGCTGGCCGGTCTCGCGCATGAAGTTGCGCACGACGCCGACGATCGCTTCCTCGAACACGGTCTGCGCCGCGGCGGCGACGTTTTCGCGCGAATGCCCCTTTATGGCCGCGGCGATGTAGGCCTTGCGCTTGTCGATCGCGCGCTCCATGTTCGAGAAATCGGATTCGAATCCGCTGCCGTCGGGCGAAATCCGGAGTGCACGCTTGAAGGCGTCGTAGAGCGGTTTCGGGTCGCCGAACGCGGCGAGCCCGAGCACTTTGCCCTCGTGGCGCAGCGGGCGGAAACCGAGCAGCTCCGTGACGTCCATGTAGAAGAAACCCGTGGACGTTCCCGGCGCGTCCGACAGGTGCAGGCAGCGCAGCCGTCCGTCGGCGAAGACGCTCGAGGTGTGGTGCATGCCGAGATCGCCCTCGCCGTCCATCGTGACTACGGCGGCCTCCTTGGCGCCGCTGTAGAACGCCGCTGCCGCCGCGTGCGTGAGGTGATGGTCGACGAAGTGGATCTGCGTCTCCGGCCGGAATCCCTCGCCTTCGAGGAAGGCGCTGCGGCGGAAGAAGTCGTCGAAGCGCTTGTCCGGCTCGACGTCGCGGATGTGACGCAGGATCTCGTTCAGGAAGTACTGTGTCTCCTTGCGCCGGCCGGTGAGCTTCTTCGCGTCGCACACGACCACCGCGCACTCGGGGAAGCCCGCGTAGTAGGCGGCCGGCACCGCATGGGTGAGATGGTGGTCGAAGAACGTGATTTTCGCGTCCGGCCGGAACCCTTCCTTCTCGAGGAACAGCGCTTCCCGGAAGTAGGGCTCGAACGTCTTGCCCTTCGGCGCCAGCCGCTGGAGCATGGCGTTGACCCAGAACTGCCCGCGCGGGTGTGCGCCCATGGTCGGCACCCGCGACAGGCGGCGCTCCACTTCCTTGCGCAGCGTCGTCCGGCGGCAGTACGCTCTCGGGACGTGGTTATAGTCATCGCGATGTGGTCGACGTCGCGGCGCGTTGCGCCGGCCATCTTGAGCACCGCGTCGATCGCGAGCTGCGGCAGGCGGTTGCCGTCGGTCTTGATCCGCGAGAGCCGCTCCTCGGAAATGGCCGCGACCATCTCGCCGTTCCGGAACACGCAGGCCGAGGCGTCGTGCGAAGAACAGAAGCCGAGGACGAGTGCCAAGTCTCTTCTCCCTGCCAGAAGCGTTATTGCTTGTTGGTACCGAGCGCGTCGGCGAGCCGCCTCGCCAGCGCTGTCCGCGGCGGCTGGCGTCGACAGTCGGACCCCCAGATCGCCGAGCTGCGTTACCGCGAGCCCTGCGTAGCCGCACGGGTTGATGTCGCGGAACGGGGCGAGATCCATGTCCACGTTGAGCGCAAGCCCGTGGTACGTGCAGCCGCCGCGCACGCGCAGCCCGAGCGCGGCGACCTTTGCGTCGCTCGACGTACACCCCCGGCGCGCCCGCGCGCCGGGCGCCCGCCACGCCGTGCGCCGCGAGCAGATCGATCACCGCCTGCTCGAGCAGCCCGACGAGCCGCTTCACGGTGAGGCCGCGCCGCCGCAGGTCGAGCAGGACGTAGACGACCGCCTGCCCGGGCCCGTGATACGTGACCTGGCCCCCGCGATCGGCGCGCACGACCGGAATGCCGTTGTCGCGCAGGACGTGCTCCGGCTTGCCGGCTTGCCCCAGCGTGTACACGGGCGGGTGCTCGAGAAGCCAGAGCTCGTCCGGCGTGTCCGCGGTGCGCCGCGCGGTGAACGCGCGCATCGCGTCGTACGCCGCGGCGTACTCGGTGACGCCCATGCGGCGCAGCACGCGGCGATTCGGGAAGCGCGAAACGGGACACGTCCGGCGCGCCTCGCGCATCGCCGCCGCTCGCCGCGAGCTCGCCGTTCACGTTTCCCTCCCCTCGCCTCAGAGCACCATCGTGACCATCGGATGGTCGCAGAGCTCGCGATAGAGCTCGTCGAGCTGCTCGCGCGAAGTCGCGCGGATCGTGAGCGTGAGCGAGAGATAGGTCGCCTCGCGGCTGGCGCGCATCTCGAGGCTCGCCGGGTCGAAGTCCGGCGCGTGCCGCTTCACGATGTCCACCATCGTCTGCGCGAAGGCCGCCTGGCGCTTCCCCATCACCTTGATCGGGAAGTCGCACGGAAAGGCGAGCAGCGTCGAGGCGTCCAGCTCAGGCATGCGCCTGTGCGCGCGCGCGCGCCTTGTAGTCCTGGAACAGCTGGTACATGCGCGCGTACACGGGCCCCGGCTTGCCGCTCCCGATGCGCTTGCCGTCGACCACCGTGACCGGCAGGACTTCGCGCGCCGACGACGAGAGCCACACTTCGTCGGCGTCGAAGAGCTCCTCGAGTCGCACCTCGCGCGTCTCGAGCGGCAGCCCGGCGTCGCGGGCCAATTCGATCGCGAGGTCGAAAGTGATGCCGTGCAGGATCAGGCTGTCCTTGGGCGGATTCAGGATCACGCCGTTCTTCACCAGGAAGACATTGCAGGTCGAGGCTTCCTTGACGTTGCCGTCGCGGACGAGGATCGTCTCGACCGCGCCGGCGTCCTCGGCTTCCTGGCGCAGCAGGCAGTTGGCGAGCAGCGACACCGACTTGATGTCGCAGCGCCGCCAGCGGTAGTCGTCCCGCGTCACCACCGCGACGCCGTTTGCCCGCTGCTCGGCCGTGGGCATCTTGAGCGGGCTCGCCATGACGAACACGGTCGGGCGCACGTCGCCCTTCGGGAACTCCTGCGTGCGCGGCGCGACGCCGCGCGTCACCTGGAGATACACGCTCTGGTCTTCCCAGGGGTTACGCGCGACGACGCTCCCGAGGAGCGCGCTCCATCCCGGCGCATCGTGCGGGTTGGCGATCCGGATCGCGCGCAGGCTGTGCTCGAGCCGCGCCAGATGCTCCCGCAGACGGAAGAGCGTGCGACCGTATGCCGGGATCACCTCGTAGACGCCGTCGCCGAAGATGAAGCCCCGGTCCAGCACCGGGATCTTCGCGTCGGCGAGGGGCACGTACTCGCCGTTCAGGTAGACGATCTGATCCACGGCGCTCCCCTCTGGTTCACTTCAGCCACAGCCGCATGCTGTCCCACGTGCGTCCGAAGATCCCGGCGACCCCGACCGATTCGAGCGCGACGACCGGATACTCGCCCACCGGCTTGCCGTCGAGCGACACCTTGATCGTCCCGACCCGCTGGCCGGCGCTCACCGGTGCGAGCAGCGGCTGCTCGCTCACCAGGTCCGCCTTGAGCTTCTGTGCGTCGCCGCGCGGCAGGACGAGGTTCAGGTCCTCCAGCGCGCCGGCCTTGAGCTCGTTCGCCGCGCCTTTCCACACGCGCAGCCGGCTCACCTCCTGCCCCCGTTCGTACAGCCGCACGACCTCGTAGAACTGGAAGCCGTAGTTGAGCAGCTTCTGGCTCTCCTGGGCGCGCAAGCCGTCGGAGTTCGTGCCGAGCACCACCGACAGCAGCCGGCGCGGGCCGCGCTTCGCCGACGCGATCAGGCAGTAGCCCGCGGACTCCGTGTAGCCGGTCTTCACCCCGTCCACGTTGGGGTCGAGCCACAGCAGGCGGTTGCGGTTGGGCTGGGTGATGTTGTTGTAGCGGTATTCCTTCGTCGAGTAGAGCGTGTAGTAATCGGGAAAGTCGCGGATGAGCGCGCCGGCGAGCATGGCGAGGTCGCGCGCGGTCGAGTAGTGCTTGGCGTCCGGCCAGCCGCTCGCGTTGACGAAGCTCGAGTTCTTCATCCCGAGGCGCTGCGCCTCGCGGTTCATCATCTGCGCGAAGACCTCCTCCGAGCCCGCAACGAGCTCGGCGAGCGCGACGGTCGCATCGTTGCCCGACTGGACGATCATCCCGCGCAGCAGTTCGTCGACGGTGACCGGCTTGCGCGGCTCGATGAACATGCGCGAGCCGCCGGCCTTCCAGGCGCGCTGGGAGACCGGCGCCGTCTGGTCGGGCTGAATCGCCTTCTTCTTCAACGCATCGAAAACCAGGTACGCCGTCATCAGCTTGGTGAGCGACGCCGGCTCGATGCGCTCGTCGGCGTTCTGCGCGGCAATCGGCTGCCCGCTTGCCAGGTCGACGAGGAGCCAGGCGCGGGCGGCGATCGGCGGCGGCGGGGGCGCATCGGCGCGCGCGAGCGGAGCGAGCAGGAAGAGCAGCGCGAGGACTCGGAGCAGCATCGAGGGTGTGTGCGGGAACGCAGGAAAAAACCGCTTCGGCAGGGCGCAAATTATAGCAGCAGCCCCCGCGGCTTTCCCTCGGCAATCAGCCCCTTCAGCGCACGACGACGTGCGGCCTCAGGTCGAGGGCGTCCCTCAGGCGGTCCGCCGCCGCCACCGCTTCGGCGCGCGTCCGGTAGGGACCGACGTGGAGGCGGAAGAGCCCGTCCTTGCGGTACAGCTCGGCCGGCCGATCGAGCGTTGCGATCTCGAGCGCGAGGCGGGCGCGGAAATTCTCGGCGTTGTCGCGGTCGGCGAATGCGCCGAGCTGCAGGTAGATGCCGCCCGGCTCCGCCTCGACCGGCACGCGCGTCGCGTCGATCGACGGCGTGCTCCGGCACCCGCGGCGCGGCTGGCGCGCGCTCGGGCCCCTGTGACGGGACCGCCGCGACGAGCGGGCCGCGCCGCTCGGGCTCGCGACCAGCGTCCGATCGGGCGAGCAGGGACTCGACCTCGACGAGCGCGCTGCCCTGCTCGAGGTACCCGAGCTTCCACGCCGCAGCGTACGAGAGGTCGATCACGCGGTTGTGCAGGAACGGGCCGCGGTCGTTGACGCGCACGACGACCGCGCGGCCGTTCGCGACGTTGGTGACGCGCGCGTAGCTCGGGATCGGGAGCGTGGGATGCGCGGCGGTCATCGCGTACATGTCGTAGACCTCGCCGCTCGCGGTCTTCTGGCCGTGGAACTTGCGCCCGTACCAGCTGCCGACGCCGCGCTGCTTGAGCGGCCGCACCTCGCGCTCGGGCACGTACTGGCGCCCGAACACCACGTACGGGCTGTTCGCGAAGCGGTGCAGAGGCTCGGCGCGCGGCTGCGCGTCGGCGATGCGATCGAGGTCGGGTGGCGGGCCGTCGCCGGGGCCGTCGTCCAGGTAGTAGCCGCCGCCGCGACGCGGCAGCGCTGGCGCTGTCGTCGCCGGTGCCTTGGCCGCGCGTTCGACGTGCGGTGTCGGCCGCGTGCTCTCGCATCCGGCCAGGATCGCAGCGATCGCGCATAGCGCGACCGCGTTCTTCCGGCTGCCCGCTTGCCGGTCTCCGGTGCTCACGACTGCACGAGCTTCCGGTGCTTCTGGATGCTCATCAGGATGCCCAGCCCGAGAAACAGCGTCACCAGCGCGGTGCCGCCGTACGACACGAGCGGCAGCGGCACCCCGACCACCGGGAGAATGCCGCTCACCATCCCCATGTTCACGAACGCATATGTGAAGAAGATGAGCGTGATCGCCCCGGCGAGCAGGCGGGCGAAAAACGTCGGCGCGCCCGCTGCGATGTAAAAGCCGCGCCCGATCAGCATCAGGTACAGGACGAGCAGGATGGCGTTGCCGAGCAGGCCGAATTCCTCCGAGAAGACCGCGAAGATGAAATCGGTCGAGCGCTCGGGAATGAACTCGAGGTGGGTCTGCGTGCCCTCGAGCCACCCCTTCCCGGTCAGGCCACCCGAGCCCACCGCGATCGTCGCCTGGATGATGTGAAAGCCGCGTCCCAGCGGGTCGGTGGTCGGATCGAGCAGCGTGCAGACGCGCCCCTTCTGATAGGCCTTGAAGCCGGGCCAGACGACGTCGGGCTGACAGATCTGCGACTCGAAGACGATCACCGCCACGAGACCGATTGCGCCCAGCACCGCCACCGGGACGATCAGGCGCCACGACAACCCGGCGAGGAAAATCACGTAAAAGCCCGCCGCCAGCACGAGCAGCGCCGTCCCGAGGTCGGGCTGGCGGGCGATCAGCAGCCCCGGGACGAGCAAGGATGAGCGCGGCGACCGCGTAGTCGCGCACCTGCAGCGTCGCCTCGCGCCGCTGGAAGTACCACGCCAGCATGAGCGGCATCGCGATCTTCATGATCTCGGACGGCTGGAAGCGCACGACGCCGACGTGCAGCCAGCGCCGCGCGCCGTTGACCACTTCGCCGAAGAGCGCCACGGCGACGAGCAGCAGGAGGCCGATGACGTAGATCGGCACGGCGAAGCGCATCAGCGTCTGCGGGGGCACCCGGGCGGCGATCCACATCGCCGCACATGCCACGCCGATGTTCACCAGCTGCCCCTGGAGGCGCGCGGGGTTCTCGTAGGCCGCGCTGTAGAGCGTGAACAGGCCGAGCGCGAGGATCAGCACCGCGGTCAGCATCAGCGTGCCGTCGATGTTCTCGGTCAGGCGGTCCCACAGCCGTGCGGCGAGCTGCATCACCCGGTCAGCCCTCCGGCGCGTCGGCGTCCAGCTCGGGCTTCTTGTCCGGTACCTTGCCGAGCAGGTAATAGTCGAGCACCGTGCGGGCGATCGGCGCGGCGGTGCCGCTCCCGTGGCCGCCGTTCTCGACCAGGATCCCGAGCGCGATCCTCGGGCTCTCGGCCGGGGCGAACGCGACGAACAGCGCGTGGTCGCGGTGCCGCTCCGCGACCTTCTTCTCGTCGTACTTCTCGCCCTGCTTCATCGCGATCACCTGCGCGGTGCCGGTCTTCCCCGCAAAGGTATAGAGGGCTCCCGCACCCGCGCGCGCCGCGGTGCCGCCGGGGCGCGTGACGTCGACCATCGCGGCCTTCACGATGTTGACCCACTTCTGGTTGAGCGCCACCGTGCGCGCCGGCTGCGGCTCGATCCGGCGCGCTTCGCCCGTGCGCGCGTCGACCACCTGGCTCACGACGTGCGGCCGGTACACGACGCCGTTGTTGGCCACGATCGCCGACGCGAACGCGAGCTGCAGCGGGGTGGCCAGCAGGTAGCCCTGCCCGATGCCGACCGACACGCTGTCGCCGACGTACCACTTCTGCTCGTCGGGGCGCTTGAAGCGCTTCTTCTTCCATTCGCGCGAGGGCAGCAGCCCGCCCTTCTCGCCGTCGATGTCGATGCCGCTCGGGCTGCCGAACCCGAGCTGCGACAGGAACGCATGCTGCTGGTCGACGTCCATGTCGGCCGCGAGGCCGTAGTAGTAGGTGTCGCACGAGACGACGATCGACCGGTGCAGGTTGACGGCGCCATGGCCGCCCACCTTCCAGTCGCGGAACGGGCGCGCGAGTCCTGCGAGCATGTAGAACCCCGGGTCGCTGATCGTGTACTCGGGGGTGCGCTTGCCGAGTTGCAGCGCCATCAGGGCCATGAACGGCTTGATGGTGGAGCCGGGCGGATAAGCGCCGGTGAGCGCGCGATTGTTGAGCGGTCTGTCCTCGTCTTCGTTGAGGGCCTGCCAGCTCTGCGGGTCGATGCCGTCGACGAACAGGTTCGGGTCGTAGCCGGGCCGGGACACGAATGCGAGCACACCGCCGGTCGTCGGGTCGATCGCGACGAGCGCACCGCGGAACTTGCCGAACGCCTGCTCGGCCACCTCCTGCAGCTTGATGTCGAGGGTGAGCACGAGGTTGTTGCCGGCGACGGGCGCGGTCGAGGACAGGGTCCGGATGCCGCGTCCGCCGGCGTCGATCTCGACTTGCGCGGTGCCGGTCGTGCCGTGGAGCTCCCGCTCGTAGGTCGCTTCCACGCCGCTCTTGCCGATGAAATCGGAGCCCTTGTAGTTCGCGGTCAGGCCTTCCGCTTCGAGGTGCTCCAGATCGCGGTCGCTGATGCGCCCGATGTAGCCGAGCGCGTGCGACGCGGTCTCGCCGAAGGGGTAGGACCGGAACAGGCGCGCCTTGATCTCGACGCCGGGAAACCGGTACGCGTTGGCGGCGAAGCGCGCCACCTCCTCGTCGCTCAGTCGCGTCCTGATCGGGAGGCTGTCGGCGCCCTTGATCTCCTGGCGCAGCTTGCGGAAGCGATTGCGGTCGCGCGGCAGGATTTCGACCACGGCGGCGAGCTCGCTGATCGTCTGCTCGAGGTTGGTCACCTGCCGCGGGTTGATCTCGAGCGTGTACTGGGATTCATTGCGCGCCAGCACGATCCCGTTGCGGTCCAGGATCAGGCCGCGGTTGGGCACGACCGGGACGATCGAGATGCGATTGTCCTCGGCTTTGGTCTTGTAGTAGTCGTGCTGGAGGAACTGCAGGTATGCGAAGCGGCCGAGCAGCACCAGGAACGCCCCGAGCACGACCGCGCCGGCGACGCCGAGCCTGACCTGGAACCGTCTCAGGTCGCTGTCGAGGTCGCGGAACTCGCCGTAGCTCACGGTCAGATGGGTCTCGTCTCGTCCACCTCGAGAGGCCGCCGCTGCGGCGCGAGGAGGACGAAGGTCACAAGCGGCCAGAGCGCCGCCGAGATCACGCTGCCGACGAAGAACGTCATGCCGGGGAAGGTCCCGCCGGCCAGCATGCGCACCGCGAGCATGACGAGCTGGCTCGCGAGCAGCAGGATGAGCACGTGCAGCGCCTGCGGCCAGGGCGGGAAGCTCAGGATGCGCCGGTGCAGTCCCTGCGCGGCGTAGGCGAGCGCGGCGTAGGCGAGCGCGTGCTGGCCGAACAGCGCGCCGTTCGCCGTGTCCATGACCAGACCGAGCAGCCACGCGATGCCGATGCCCATCCTGCGCGGCTGGTGCACGCACCAGAACGTGAGCACCAGGGCGAGAAGATCCGGCACGCCGCGCACGTCCTGCCACGGCAGCAGGTTGAATGCGAGCGCCGCGACGATGCTCGCGGTCATGAAGCCGACCTTGACCGGCAGCAGGATGTGCTGTGGGTTCGCGGCCATCAGTCGCCCTTGCGCGCGCTGCGCTTCGTGCGCGCGCCCTTCTTGGTCCGATCGGGGTCGGCCGACCAGGTTGGCGCGCTCGCCTCCGCGGCGAGCACCAGGACCTGCTGATTCTGAGTCGTGCCGGCCACCGGTTGTCCGAGGATCTTGGCGAAGGCGTACGCCGAGTCGCGCTCGATCTTGGCGATCTTCGCGACCGGCAGACCGCGCGGGTACTGCCCGTCGAGCCCGGAGGTGACGAGCAGGTCGCCCGCCTCGACTTCCGCGTTCGACGCCATGTGGCGCAATTCGAGCGTCGAGCCGTCGCCGGAGCCGTACGCAACGCCGCGCAAGCCGTTGCGCACCACCTGCACCGGGATCGCGTGGTCCTTGTCGATGATCAGCGTGACCTCGGCGAGCAGCGGCTGAACGCGCGTCACCTGCCCGAGCACGCCGCTCGCATCGACGACCGGCTGCCCCGTCTGTACGCCGTGCTGCGCGCCCCGGTCGATGATCACCTTGCGGCTGAACGGATCGCGCCCGGCATAGACGATCTCCGCGAAAATGGCCTCCCCGGGCACCTGCTCCTTCGCGGCGAGCAGCCGCCGCAGGCTGTCGTTCTCCGCGCGCAATGCCTCCAGCTTGAGCAGGTCCTCGGCGTCGCGCAGCTTCTGCGTCCGCAGCGCGGCGTTCTGCTCGCGCAGCGCCGACTGGGTGGAGAAGAACTCGCGCGAGCGCGCGACCGCGGTGAACGGCGCGGTCGCGATCTGCTGGAGCGGATAGGCCACGATGGCGAGGACCTGGCGCAGCGGCTCCGCGTAGCGGAACCGCGCATCGAGCACCATCAGGAACACGGAGAGGAGCGCGAAGAACGTCAATCGCGCGATCGGAGCCGGGCCGCGATGGAAGAACTGGGGCGGCGTGTGCTCCATTGGCGGGCGTCGCAAAACGCGTAGCGGGGAATGTCAGGGCGGCGTCGCGCAGGCCCTTTACCCGCTAGCCGTTTCCCTATTCGTTGGTGAAGATGCTCCCGAGCTTGTCCATCTTCTCGAGCGCCTTCCCCGAGCCGCGGACGACGCACGTGAGCGGATCTTCGGCGACGATCACCGGCAGCCCGGTCTCCTCCATGAGGAGCCGGTCGAGGTCGCGCAGCAGCGCGCCGCCACCGGTGATCACCATGCCCTTGGAGGCGATGTCGGCGCCGAGCTCGGGCGGGGTCTGCTCGAGCGCGGACTTCACGGCCGAGACGATCTGGTTGAGGGGCTCGGTGAGCGCCTCCAGCACCTCGTTCGACGAGATCGTGAAGCTGCGCGGAATCCCTTCGGCGAGGTTGCGGCCCTTCACCTCGATCTCGCGCACCTCCGAGCCGGGGAACGCGGAGCCGATCTCCTTCTTGATCATCTCCGCGGTCGCCTCGCCGATCAGCATCCCGTAGTTGCGCCGGATGTAATTGATGATCGCCTCGTCGAACTTGTCGCCGCCGACGCGGACGCTGCCCGAGTAGACCATCCCGCCGAGCGAGATCACGCCGACCTCGGTGGTCCCGCCGCCGACGTCGACGACCATCGAACCGGTCGCATCGGCCACCGGGAGGTCCGCGCCGATCGCCGCGGCCATCGGCTCCTCGATCAGATACACCTGCGAGGCGCCCGCGCCGATCGCGCTCTCGCGAATCGCGCGGCGCTCGACCTGGGTCGAGCCGCACGGGACGCAGATGATGATGCGCGGCGACGGTGAGAGCAGTCGCGAGACGTGCACTTTCTTGATGAACTGCTTGAGCATCTGCTCCGTCACGGTGAAGTCGGCGATGACGCCGTCTTTCATCGGGCGGATCACGGTGATGTTGCCCGGCGCCTTGCCGAGCATCTGTTTCGCTTCCTTGCCGACGGCCTGAATGGTGCGCTTCGCATTCGGCCCGCCTTCCTGGCGGATCGCGACAACCGAAGGTTCGTCGAGGACGATGCCTTTGCCGCGTACGTAGATCAGCGTGTTCGCGGTGCCAAGATCGATCGCGAGGTCATCGGAGAAGTAGGCGCGCAAGAATCCGAGCATGTAGAAATCGTTCTCCTGGATCGTGCCCCGCCGGTCGGGGCAATACGCAATTTAGCTATAATACCCGAATCTAAGCGCTTGTTCTAAGTCGGAAATCACGAATGTCGTTAAGCGTTGCAGACATCCGCCGCATCGCGCAACTCGCCCGGCTTTCGGTCACCGAGGCCGAGATCGCGGCGGTGCAGCACGAACTCAACGGCATTCTTGCGCTCGTCGAGCAGCTCAAGGCGGCCGACACCGCGGGCATCGAGCCCATGGCCCACGCGCAGGACGTGATGCTGCGCCTGCGGGAGGACGTCGTCACCGAGGACGACCAGCACCGGCTGTTCCAGTCGATCGCGCCCCAGGTCGAGGCGGATCTGTATCTCGTCCCCAGGGTGATCGAGTAGCGGGATACGGGGATGGCGCACCGGGGCGCGTGCCGCCCCCCGCGCACCGGCGACCCCCGACTCCCCGCCCGCCCTCCGCTCCCATGATCGAAGCCCCCCTCACCGAGCTCGCCGCCGCCCTGGGCGCGAAGCGGATCTCCAGCGTCGAGCTCACGCAACTCTTCCTGGACCGGATCGCCCGCCACCAGCCGCCGCTCAACGCGTTCATCACCGTCGATCCCGACCGGAGTCTCGCCCAGGCGCGCGCCGCCGACGGCCGGATCGCGCGCGGCGAGCGGGCGCCGCTCACCGGAATCCCGGTCGCGCACAAGGACATCTTCTGCGCCCGCGGCTGGCTCACGACGTGCGCGTCGAGGATTCTCTCGAACTTCGTCGCGCCCTACGACGCGCACGTCATCGAGCAGTTCGACGGCGCGGGCGCCGTGATCCTCGGCAAGACCAACATGGACGAGTTCGCGATGGGCTCGTCCACCGAGAATTCCCACTTCGGTCCGGTCCGGAACCCGTGGGACGTCGCGCGCGTCCCGGGCGGCTCCTCCGGGGGCTCGGCGGCGGCGGTCGCGGCGCGGCTCGCGCCGTGCGCGACCGGCACCGACACGGGCGGGTCGATCCGGCAGCCGGCCGGGTTCTGCGGAATCTCCGGCATCAAGCCCACGTACGGCCTGGTGTCCCGATACGGCATGATCGCCTACGCCTCGAGCCTGGATCAGGGCGGCGCGTTCGCGCGCAACGCCGCGGACCTGGCGGTCATGCTGAACGCCATGACGGGATTCGACGCGCGCGACTCGACGAGCCTCGAGCGTCCGAAGGAGGACTACGCGCGCGACCTGGCGCGGCCGCTGGCCGGGGTCCGCATCGGGTTGCCGAAGGAGTACTACGGGGAAGGCATGGACGCCGACGTCCGTGCGGCGGTGGAGGCGGCGATTGCCGAGCTGCGCCGGCTCGGCGCAAGCACCGTCGAGGTCGCCCTCCCGAACAGCGCGCTCTCGGTCCCCGCCTACTACGTCATCGCGCCGGCCGAGGCGTCGTCGAACCTTGCGCGCTTCGACGGGGTGCGCTACGGCTACCGTGCGCCGGAGTACGCCGACCTCGCCGACATGTACTGCAAGACGCGCGCGCAGGGCTTCGGCACCGAGGTGAAGCGCCGCATCCTGGTCGGGACGTACGTGCTCTCGCACGGCTACTACGATGCCTATTACCTGCAGGCGCAGCGCGTCCGGCGGCTGATCGCGCAGGATTTCGTCGCCGCGTTCCAGCGCTGCGACGTCATCGCCGGCCCGACTTCGCCGACGGTCGCGTTCCGGGTCGGCGAACAGGTCTCCGACCCCGTGCAGATGTACCTCAACGACATCTATACCGTCGGCCCGAACCTCGCGGGTCTGCCGGCGATGTCGATTCCCTGCGGCGCGGGCGCCGGCGGGCTTCCGGTGGGCTTGCAGCTGGTCGGCGGGTACTTCGCCGAGGCGCGGATGCTCGGCCTCGCGCACCAGTTCCAGCTCGCGACGGACTGGCACCAGCGGACGCCCGCGGCGTACGCCGGAAACGGCCGAGGGACAGGGTGAGCTGGGAGATCGTCATCGGCCTGGAGACCCACGCGCAGCTCTCGACGCGCGCGAAGATCTTCTCCGGGGCAGCGACGGCGTTCGGCGCGGCGCCGAACACGCAGGCCTGCGGCGTCGACATCGCGCTGCCCGGGGCCCTGCCGGTGCTGAACCGCGGTGCCGTCGAGCGCGCGATTCGTTTCGGCCTGGCGGTCGGCGCGACCGTGAACCGGACCTCCGTGTTCGCGCGCAAGAACTACTTCTATCCCGACCTCCCGAAGGGCTACCAGATCAGCCAGTTCGAGCTGCCGATCGTGATCGGCGGATCGATCACGATTCTCACCAGCGCCGGCGAGAAGACCGTGCGCCTCACGCGCGCGCATCTCGAGGAGGACGCCGGCAAGTCGCTGCACGAGGATTTCCACGGGGCGAGCGGCATCGATCTGAACCGGGCGGGCACGCCGTTGCTCGAGATCGTCACGGAGCCCGACATGCGCTCCGCCGAGGAGGCGGTCGCCTACGCGCGGACGCTGCACGCGCTCGTGCGCTGGATCGAGATCTGCGACGGCAACATGCAGGAAGGCTCGTTCCGCTGCGACGCGAACGTGTCGGTGCGACGAACCGGGGCGCCGCTCGGCACGCGCTGCGAGATCAAGAACCTGAACTCGTTCCGCTTCCTCGAGCGCTCGATCGAGCACGAGGCGCGCCGCCAGATCGAGATCCTCGAGGCCGGCGGGCGCATCGACCAGGAGACGCGCCTCTACGACCCGGAGCGCGACGAGACGCGCTCGATGCGCTCGAAGGAGGAGGCGCACGACTACCGCTACTTCCCCGATCCCGATCTCCTGCCGCTCCTGGTGAGCGAGGAATGGATCGAACGGATTCGCTCGACCATGCCGGAGTTGCCGCAGGCGAAGCGGATACGCTTTCAGGCGTACGGATTGCCAGCGCAGGACACCGCGACGCTTACGTCATCCCGCAGCATGTCGGAGTACTTCGATCAGACGATCGGGGACGTCGGCGAAAAGGTATCGGCGAAGGACGTTGCGAACTGGATTACGGGGAGTCTCAGCGCCAAGCTGAACGACGCCGAAAAGGACGCGTCCGAAAGTGAGGTCAGGCCCGCGCAGATGGCGGCGCTCCTCGTCCGCATCCAGGACGGCACCATCTCCGGGAAGATCGCCAAGGAAGTCTTCGATGCCATGTGGGCGGGCGAGGGCGAGCCGGACGCCATCATCGAGCGCCGCGGGCTCAGGCAGATCTCCGACGTGGGCGCGCTGGAGGCGATCGTCGCCGAGGTGCTCGCCGCCAACGCGCGGTCGGTCGAGGAGTTCCGGGCCGGGAAAGAGCGGGCCTTCAACGCGCTCGTGGGCCAGGTGATGAAGGCCACCAAGGGCAAGGCCAATCCGCAGCAGGTGAACGACCTGCTCAAGAAGAAACTGGCCGGGTAGCGCGCCCGGCCCGCTCCGGTGCGGCGCCGCGGCGCCGCCCGCCGCGTCCTACTTCTTCGCTGGCGCGGATGCCGGCGCCGCGGTCGCCACCGTTCCCGCCTTGCTCAGCTCGAGGTAGCGGCGCTTGTCCTCGTCGTACTTCGCGTTGATGCTCGCGGTTTCCTTCCGCTTGGCATCGAGCAGATCGCCATGCGCCTTCAGCTCGGCCTGGTTCCCCTGGATGTCGAGCTTGAGCTGCATCGGCATCGGCTTCTTCTGGAAGAACTCGGCCTCGGAGGCGAGCAGCTTCTGGCGCTTCTGCGCCTCGGCGAGCTTGCGCTCCGCGTCCTTGATCGCCTCGTCGTTCACCTGCAGCGCGCGCCCGCGCGCCTCGTCGATGTCCTTCTCGGTCGCGTAGGTGTTGAGCAGCGCCTGGTTCTTGCGCTTCTCCTCCTTCGCGGCCGCCTCTTCATCCAGCTTGCGCTTGCGATCGGCCTCCCGCGCCGCCAGTTCCTCCGCGGTGGGAGCGGGGCCTTCCCGCTTGACCACCGTGCCCTGGCGATTGAGCTGCTCGTTCGCCTTGCCGGCGGCCTCCGTCGGGAGCCGCTCGGTGTAGACCGTCTTGCCGGTCGCCGGGTCGGTGTACTTGTAGAGCCGCTGCGCGCTCGCCGGCAACGCCGCGAGGAGCGCGCACGCCAGGAGCGCAATGTTCAGTCTGTTATCCATGAGCCGAAACTCCGTATTGTTGGCGGTATGCGGCGATCGCGCGCAGATTTTCCTCGTACTGCGGCTCGCCCTTCAGGTATCCGAGCAGGTCGTCGAGATTCGCGATCGTGACGACCGGCATTGCGTAGTCGCGCTCCACCTCCTGCACCGCGGAGAGATTCCCGCCGCCGCGCTCCATGCGGTCGAGACAGACCGCCACCCCGGCCGGCTGCGCGCCCGCTGCGCGGATCAGCGCGACCGACTCGCGCACCGCGGTGCCCGCGGTCATCACGTCGTCGACGACGAGCACGCGGCCCGCGAGCGGCGCGCCGACGACCGTGCCGCCCTCGCCGTGGTCCTTGGCCTCTTTGCGGTTGTAGGCGTACGGCACGTCGCGCCCGGCGCGCGCGAGCGCCATGGCGGTCGCGGCCACCAGCACGATTCCCTTGTATGCAGGGCCGAAGAGCATGTCGAACGTTAGCCCCGAACGCAGGATGGCGAGTGCGTAGAATTCCGCAAGCCGGTCGAGGCGCCCCCCGGTGTTGAACAGGCCCGCGTTGAAGAAGTACGGGGTCGTCCTGCCGGATTTCGTCACGAAGGTGCCGAAACGCAGCACTCCGTTCGCGATGCAGAACGCGATGAAGTCGGCGCGGTGGTCGCTCACCGGCACGGCCCGAAGGCTCCCCGATTTTTCACCATAATTCAATATGTTACGCGTCATTTCGCTGAATCTCAACGGCATCCGCTCGGCCGCCGCGAAGGGATACCTCGCCTGGCTGGTGCGACAAAAGGCCGATTGCGTGTGCATGCAGGAGATCAAGGCGCATCAAACCGACTTGCCCAAGGCAATCCTCATGCCAGGCAAGCTCGCAGGGTCATTTCGACTTCGCGCACAAGAAGGGCTACAGCGGCGTCGGCATGTACTGCGCACGCCCGCCCGATGCGATCGCCACCGGCTTCGGCAGCCGCGAGTTCGACCCCGAGGGACGGTTCCTGCGGGCCGACTTCGGCAAGCTTTCGGTCGTGTCGATGTACCTGCCGTCGGGCTCGAGCTCGGCCGAGCGCCAGCAGGCGAAGTTCCGCTTCATGGGCGAGTTCATGCCGGTGCTCCGGAAACTGGCGCACGGCGGGCGCGAGTTCATCCTGTGCGGCGACTGGAACATCGCTCACAAGGAGATCGACCTGAAGAACTGGCGCTCGAACCGGAAGAATTCCGGATTTCTGCCCGAGGAGCGCGCCTGGCTCAGCGAGGTGTTCGAGAAGGCCGGCTGGGTCGACGTGTTCCGGCGCCTCGACCCGCGCCCCGAGCAGTACACGTGGTGGTCGAACCGCGGTCAGGCGTGGGCGAAGAACGTGGGCTGGCGCATCGACTACCAGATCGCCACGCCGGGGATCGCAGCGAAGGCGCTACGCGCGTCGATCTACAAGGCGAAGCGCTTCTCGGACCACGCCCCGCTCACCATCGACTACGACTGGACGCTCTGAGCGGCGCGGGCCGGGCCGCGATGCGGGATGGCCTGGTGCGAGCGCCTTGACCGCCCAGCGGTAACCGCGCCACACCGCGAACGAGCGCCGCGCCCAGCGATACGCACGCTTCGGCGACAGCACGACGAGCGCCGCGACCGCCACGACGACGATCGACGGGTGCTCGCGCAGGTAGGCGGCGACCGTCAGGCCCTTGTCGGCGAAGGCGAGCGGCGCCTGCCACGGGGCGAGCAGCAGCGCGACCTCGTCGCGCTGCGCCGCAGCCTTTGCGAGCAGGCGCTCGCGGCGGGCGTGGATCTGGGCGAGCCGGTGCGGATTCACGGGACGTCGGCGCCGCGGCCGAGCCGCTCGTCGTCCTTCCCGAGCTCGCCCAGCGTGCTCGCGAACATGCGCGGGCGGGTCCGGAGCCGGTGACGCAGCCACAGGTACAGCGCCACGCCCGCGACGAGGAACGCTCCGGCGAGGACGCCGAGCGTGACCACGCGATGCGTCTCCCAGAGCAGCACCACCATCAGGATCACGCCCAGCAGCACCGCCATCTGCAGGCAGAACGCGATCGCGGCCACGACGAGCGCGAGCCCGGCGAACCGGATGCGCTCTTCCTCGATCTCCGTGGCGAGGATCTCGAGGCGCGTGCGCAGCACCGCGAGCGCGGTGCGCGCGAGCCGGGCGATCGATCCGGCGAGCCCCGGCGGGCGGGGGGCGCCGGCTTCGGCGGCCATGGCGAGCGGCGGCCCGGCCTAGCGGCGCGAGATCAGCATGCCGATGACCAGGCCCGCGCCCGCGGCGATGCCGACCGAACGCCAGGGGTTCGCGTGCACGTAGTCGTCGGTCGCGCGCGCGGCGGCCTTCGCCTTGTCGACCACGACTTCCTGGGCTTCGGCGAGCTTGATCCGCGCGGTGCGGAGGCTGTCCTCCATGCGCGTGCGGGCGGCGGTGACCCGGTCGCCGGCTGCGCTCGCCGTGGCCTTGAGCAGCTCCTCGGCATCGGCGATGACGACCTTCATGTCGGCAACGAGCTTGTCCTTGGATACGTCGGTGAATTCCGGCATGTCTGTCCTCGGGAATGAGTGTGGAACGGATTCCGGCGGGGCGCCGGCGGAGCGATCGAGGCTACCGAGTTTCGCGGGGCAAATCAACCCGCAGCGGCCTGCCGCGTGGCGGCGAGCAGATTGTCGTCGAAGATCGCCACCGCGCGTGTCCACCCTGCGGACGCGCCGCGGATCTTGACCGGGAAGCACGCGACCATGAAACCGTCCGGCGGCAGCGCCTCCAGGTTGTGCAGCTTCTCGAGGTGGCAGTAGCCGATGTCGCGCCCCGCCTTGTGCCCTTCCCAGATCAGGCGCGCGTCGCCGGTCTCCCGGTACTTCTCGGCGGTGTACACGAACGGCGCGTCCCAGCTCCAGGCATCGGTGCCGGTCAACCGCACGCCGCGCTCGAGCAGGTACATGGTCGCCTCGTAGCCCATGCCGCAGCCGGCGCTCACGTAGTCGTCGTTGCCGTAGCGCGCGCCCGCGCGCGTGTTGACCATCACGATCTCGAGCGGCCGCAGCGCGTGGCCGATGCGCTCGAGCTCGCGCTCGACGTCCTGCGCCGTCACGACGTAGCCGTCCGGCCGCTGCCGGAAATCGAGCTTCACGCCGGGCTGGAAGCACCACTCGAGGGGCACCTCGTCGATCGCGATGGCCCGTTCGCCCTTGTTCATCGTCGAGTGAAAGTGGTACGGCGCGTCCAGATGCGTGCCATTGTGGGTGATGAGCTCCACCTTTTCGATCGCCCAGGCTTCGCCGTCGGGCATGTCCGCCTTACTGAGGCCGGGGAAGAAGCCGGCGAGTTGCGGGAAGCTTGCCTGGTGGTCGATATAGGTGATCTTCGGAGCGAACGGCTTCGGATCCGAAACGACGTCGTTCTCCAGGAAGATCGAAAGGTCGACGAACTTGCGCGGCATGCGGACTCCTCGAGCGATGGAAAAGGCCGGGGTCAGCCCGCGAAGCGCGGCTCGGGCAGCCCGCGCACGCCGAGCCCGGTCACGCGAAACAGGCTCCCGGCGAGGTGCTGGGGCTTCGCTTCCCTGCGGAAATGATCGTGCACGGCGGGGTGCTTCACCCGCGCCATCGAGGTCACGTACAGCTCGTCGAGCCGGTCGCCGCCGAACATGACGCTGGTGATGTTGCGCACCGGCATGCCGATCCGGCGCTCGACGGTGCCGTCGGGCGCATATCGGACGAGGTCGCCGGAGATGAGCTGCGCGTTCCACACGCAGCCCTCCGCGTCGATGGTCGAGCCGTCGGCGACGCCGCCGTCGTTCTTGAACGACGCGAACAGGCGCCGGTTTGACGGGGTGCCGGTCGCGATGTCGTAGTCGTACGCCCAGTACTCGCCCTGGAAGGTGTCGGCGAAGTAGAACGTGCGGTCGTCGGGGCTCCAGCAGGGGCCGTTCGAGCAGATGATCCCGCCGTCGACTTTCGTGACGCGCAAGTCGGGGTCGAGCCGGAAGAGCCCGCAGATCGCGAGCTCCTCCTTGTCGTCCATGCCGCCGGCGAAGAAACGGCCGCGCCGGTCGCACTTGCCGTCGTTGAGCCGGGTGCGCGGCTGCTCGGCGTCGACCAGGCTGATGAGCTCGAGCCGGCCGGTCACGAAGTCGTAGAAGTAGAACCCGTCGTCGAGCGCGAGCACCGCGCCGCCGCCCTGACGCAGCGCCATCGCGCCGACGTCGCGGTCGAGCGACCAGTGCTCGACCTTGTGCGAGCGCGGATCCATGCGCCACAGGGATGGCTTGCCGACGCGGCGGCCCGTCCCGTCGACCCAGTAGAGCCGGCCTTCCTCGACGTCCCAGACCGGGCCTTCGCCGAGATGATTTCCGCATTCGAGGACGCATTCGATCTTCAGGGCCATGGCAGCTACCCGAACCTCGCTCGCACCGTTCCCAGTCCCTCGACCTCGACCACGGCGTCGTCGCCGCGCGCCATCCATTTCGTCTCGACGACGCTGCCGGTGGACACGAACTCGCCGGCGCGCAGGCCCGGACCGCGGGCGGCGAGCAGATTCGCCAGCCAGGCGAGCGCGTCGAGCGGATGGCCGAGCACGTCGGCGCCGGTGCCGCGTCCCACTTCGGTCCCGTTGATCCGGGTCGTCCCGCGCAGCGCGCCGAGGTCGAGCGCGGGGTCGAACGGTCGAAGCGGCCCGAGCACCGAGGCGTCGTTGAAGAAATCGTCCGCGATCATGGTCGGGGCGTCGACGCTCCGGTAGTCGATCCAGCGGTCGTCGACGATCTCGATCGCCGCGGCGATTGCCGACACCGCGGCCCGCACGTCGTCGCGGAAGTACGGGGCGCCGCGCGGCGGCAGGTCGCGGCCGAGGACCACCACGATCTCGGTCTCCACGCCGACGTGCAGGAACGAGTCGAAGGGCAGGGCGACCGACTCGCGGAACACGCGGGTCGAGAACACGCCGCCCGCGCACGGGTGGTCGATGTCGAGGAACCGTTGCATCACCGGGGTCGTGCAGCCGATCTTGTGGCCGACGATAGGGCCGAGGCCCCGGGCGGTCAGCATGCCGTGGAGCGCATCCTGGACCCGGTAGGCGGCCCCCTCGTCGGCCGGGCGCAGGTCGTCCGGGAGGCCCGGCAGGCGCTCGCGCGCGAGGCGCGCCTCGGCCAGGCGCGCCGCCGCCCGCCGTACCGGGTCGGTCAACGCCCGCTCCAGTGGACCATCGGCAGCCCGGGGAGCGGGGCGCGGAAATACGGGATGCGCGTCCCGCGCAGGCTGCCGATGTAGCAGGTGCGCAGGTCGGGCCCGCCGAAGGTCAGGCTCGCGAACCACGGCGCAAGCTTGCCCCCCGCCGCGAGCAGGATCTCCGGGGTGATGCGCCGCTCGCGGAACGCCTGCTCGAGCGCCGCGCTCGCGGCCGGGTCGCCGTCGTCGAGCAGCTCGACATAATCGCCCTCGGGCGTGATCGCGAAGATCACGTCCGACATGACGAGCGTGCCCCACACGTTGCCGTGCTGGTCGAGCGCGATGCCGTCGGGGAACCCGGCCTGCCCGAGCTTCGACGGGCCGAACACCTCGCGCCGCGTGAGCGATCCGTCGGGCTGCACGCGCATGCGGGTCACGCACTGCCCGGTCGTCTCCACGATGTACAGCCATTCCTCGCGGGCGTCGAGCCGGATCTCGTTCGTGAAGCGGAAGCCGTCGGCGACGATGCGGATGCCCTTGCCGTCCACGAGCGCGATGTACCCGTCCGCGACCGTCGGGTCGATCGCCTGCATCCAGTTCTTGATGCGCGTCGACACGGTGAGCCAGAGGCGGTCCCGCGAGTCGCGCAGGACGAAGTTCACCTTGCCGATCGGACGGCCGTCGATCGTGTCGTGGAGCACCCGGCTCGCGCCGTCGCGCGTCATGACCTCGAGGCGGTCGGTGCCGAAATTCGCGATCAGCAGGTCGCCGTTCGCGGCGAACGCGAGGCCGTTCGGCAGCGTGCCGGCGACGAACCGCTCCGCGTCGGTCGCCGCGCCGGAGAACTGCGCCGCCTCGGTCTGGCTGACGATCGTCTGCCCGCCGTCCGCGTCGATCCTGACCACCCCGCCGCGCGCGTCCGCGGACCAGAGCGTGCCGTCGCGCTCGGCGAGGATGCACTCGGGGCGCTGCAGGTCGCGGCCGACGTACCCGACCTCGCGCCGGTCGATGGTGAACCCGTCTATCGGATTTCGCATCGGTGTGGGCCCAGGCGTCCTCGGTCAGCGTTTCACGAAGCGGTTGCGCAGCACGCCGATCCCCTCGACCTCCAGCTCCACCACGTCACCGGGCTCGAGGAAGCGCATCTGCTCGAGCCCGGAGCCGCCGCCCACGGTCCCGGAGCCGAAGAACTCCCCCGGGTGGATCGTCTCCGAGCGGGTGACGTGCGCGATGCAGTCCTCGAACCGCCACCGCATCTCGCCCGAGCTGCCGCGCCCCCATTCTTCGCCGTTGACCCGCACCGACATCGCGAGGCGGTACGGGTCCTTGAGCTCGTCGGCCGTCACGAGGCAGGGGCCGAGCACGTTGCCGGTGTCGAAGTCCTTGCCTTTGCCCGGTCCGAGCTGTCCGGGCATTTCCCGGGTCTGCTCGTCGCGCGCCGAAACGTCGTTGAAGATCGTGTAGCCGAAGATGTGCTGCCGGGCGCGCTCGCGCGGGACGTCCTTTCCCGGCGTTCCGATGAAGCAGCCGAATTCCAGTTCGAAGTCGAGCGCGGACGAGTACGCGGGCCAGAGCACGTCGGCCTCCGGGCCGACGACGTTGAGCCGGTTCGGATGATAGAAGATCGGGCGCTCGTACCAGACCTGCGGGATCGCCAGGATGCCCTTCGCTTCCATCTCGCGCAGCGCCGCCTCCGGGTCCGGCGCCTGCGCCGCGCGCACCTTGCGCGCGGCCTGGAACGCCTGCACGAGGTGCTTCTCGAAGCACAGGAAGTCGCGCATCTGGGGCGGCTGCGGGATCGGCGCGAGCAGCTTCACCGCGGCGCGAGCGTGCGCCGCCCCCGCCGGTCGCCGGCGCGCCGCGACAAGCGAGTGCGCGAGGTCGAGCGCGTCGGCGCCGCCCGCCGCGATCGCGAGCACGCTCGCGAGGTGCGACGAGCGCCGGCCGCGGTAGCGCGCCGCGTGGGCCGCCTGCAAGTCGATCACCTTGCGGTCGCCGTCCACCAGCGCGCCGGCGCGAGGGCGTCCCGCGCGGACAGTAAAGGTGACGAGTCTCATCCCATGGCTCCGTTAGGCTTCGCGCCGGCGGGCGGAGCGTGCGGCCCGCCGCCAGACGATCGATCGAGAGTTGATCGGCTCGGCGTCCGCGAGTCAAGCTGCAACGCGGCGTTGAAACGGCCGCGGGAGCGCAGTATGCTCGGCGCGCAGCGGCACATCAGAGGCCGCGCGAAGCGCGTGCCAGGAGTGCGTCGCCCGGGCGCGATCCCGCCGCAATTATCCATGGGAGGCATGCATGCTCAAGCTCGTTCGCGCGGCCGCAGCCGTCGCGGCGCTCACCGTCGCCCTTCCCGCGGCGGCTCAGGAAACCATCCGCCTCACCGTGGCGGCGGGGCATCCGCCGATCTTCCTCTGGGTGAAGCACGTCCGCGAGACCTTCATGCCGACCGTCGACGCGGAGCTCGCCAAGACCGGCAAGTACAAGATCGCCTGGAACGAGGCCTACGGCGGAACGCTCGCGAAGATCGGCAGCGAGCTGGAGACCATGCAGCAGGGCATCTCCGACATGGGGATCGTCGCGACGGTGTTCCAGTCGGCCAAGCTGCCGCTCAACAACGTCACGTACTTCGTGCCCTTCGGCCCGGCGGACGCCAACGTGGTGACCAAGTCGATCGACTACGTCCAGGCACTGCCCGAGCTGACCGCCGAATGGGACAAGTTCGGCGTGGTGTACCTCGCCGGTTTCTCGATCGACAACTACGGCATCGCCACCAATTTCCCGGTCGGCCGCATCGAGGACCTCAAGGGGAAGAAGATCGGCGGCGCCGGGCCCAATCTCGCCTGGTTCAAGAACACCGGCGCGGTCGGCGTGCAGGGGAGCCTCAACACCTTCTACAACGACATCAAGACCGGGGTGTACGACGGCGCGGTGGCGTTCGTGACTTCGGCCGTGCCGGCGAAGCTCTTCGAGGTCGCGCCGCACTTCACCGTGACCAATTTCGGGGCGATGTACGCCGGGGCGGTGGCGATCAACAAGGGTCGTTGGAACAAGTTCCCGGAAGAGGTGAAGGCGGCGTTCCGGAAGGGCGCGAACGCGTACAAAGGCGCCTATCTGCTGGAGCAGACCGCACGGATCGAGTCCGCGCAGGCAGCGTGGCAGAAGGGCGGCGGCAAACTGACGACGCTGAGCGCTGCGGAGCAGGCGCGGATGGTTAAGATCATTCCGAACCCGACCAAGGACTGGATCAAGCAGGCTGGCCCCTCGGCGCGGAAGGTGCTCTCCGCATACATGGATTCGGTGCGCGCGACCGGATTCAAGTTTCCGCGCGACTTCGACAGGGAGTGAACGTCCGCGGCACAAGCGAACGGACGGACCGGTCCGATGGCTGATGCGAGGTCTGCGCGCGCCGGCTTCGGTGCGGTGACCGCGCTCCTCGCGGCCATCGGGACGGGCTGGATCCTGTTCCTGATGGCGCTCATCTGCGCCGACGTCCTGAGCCGCTGGCTGCTCAACGCGCCGATCCTCGGCGTTGCCGAGATGGTGCAGTTCTCGATTGTCGGCATCGTTTTCCTGCAGCTGCCGCAGACCCTGCGCGTCGGCGGCCTCACGCGCGCCGACGTGCTGTTCGCGCGCATCCAGTCCCGCGCCCCGCGCGTCGCCTGCGTGCTGCAGCTTGCATACGACCTGATCGGCGCCGCGCTGTTCGCAATCATCCTGATCACGACCTGGCCGCTGGCGGAGCAGGCGTTCGCCAATCGCGAGTTCTATGGCTCGACCGGCGTGGTGCAGATCCCGACCGGGCCGCTGAAGGCGATCATCATCGTCGGCTGCGCCGCGATGGTGGTGCAGTTCTGCCTGCTCGCCTGGCGCGACCTGCGCATCGCACTCGGCCGCGCGCGCCCCGCCGTCTCCGCCGCCGGTGACTGACGCCACCGTCATCGGCCTCGTCTCGGTCGGCGTGATGCTCGCGCTGATCTACGCCGGCATGTACGTCGGGGTCGCGCTGATGCTCCTGTCGTTCGTCGGCGTCTGGATCATCCGCGGCGATGTCGGCATCGCGGCGAATCTGCTCGCGCTGGCGGCGAACGACGCGATCTCCGACTACGTCTTCGGCGTCGTGCCGCTGTTCGTCCTGATGGGGCTCCTCGTGAGCGCGGCCGACATCGGCAAGGACACCTTCGAGGTCGCGCACCAGATCTTCCGGCGGGTCCGCGGCGGGCTCGGCATCGCCACGGTGGCGGCCAACGCGGTGTTCGCCGCGATCACCGGCATCAGCATCGCCTCGGCAGCGGTGTTCACGAAGGTCGCGGTGCCGGAGATGCTGCGCTACGGCCATACGCCGCGGTTCGCGGTCGGCGTCGTCGCCGGATCGTCGGTGCTCGGCATGCTGATCCCGCCGAGCCTGCTCCTGATCCTCTACGGCGTCCTCACGGAGAAGTCGATCGGCGATCTCTTCATCGCCGGCATCATCCCGGGAATCGTCCTCTCGGTCGCCTATTGCGCGGGCATCCTCGCGATGGGCCGGTTCTGGCCCGCGTTCGTCGGCGGGGGTGCGGTCGCGGACGAAGCGCGAGCGCTGATGAGCGCCGGCGAGATGGCGGCGAAGATGCTGCCCGTCGTGCTCCTCGTGGCGCTCGTGCTGGGCGGACTGTACGGCGGGGTGTTCACGCCGACCGAGGCGGGCGCGGTCGGCGCGGCGGGCGCGCTCGCCCTGGCGCTCGTGAAGCGCCGGCTCGACTGGCGCGGCCTGTGGAAAGTGCTGGTCGAGACCGCGCACATCACCGCCGCGATCTGCTTTCTCATCATTTCGGCGAGCCTGTACTCCCGGATGCTCGCCGTGTCGGGCGTGACCGAGTTGCTGCGCACGCTGATCGTGGATTCCGGGCTCGGGTTCGGGGGACTGCTCGCGATCTACGTCGCGGTGATCCTCCTGCTCGGAACGATCCTCGACTCGAGCTCGATCATGCTGATCACGATCCCGCTCGTTCTGCCCGCGCTCGTGGCGTTCGGCACCGACCTCGTCTGGTTCGGCATCGTGACGCTGCTCGCGGTGGAGATCGGGCTGCTCACGCCGCCCTTCGGGATCGCGGTGTTCGTCATCCGGGCCACCCTCGGCAACGACAGCCCGATCACCCTGAACGACATCTTCGCCGGGGCGGCGCCGTTCGCGGCGATCATGTTCCTCATGCTGCTCGCGGTCATCGCATTCCCGCGGCTCGCGACCGCGCTGCTGTAGGTTCCACCTCAAACGACAGGAGAAGGCAATGATCTGGAGAGTGCGCAGGGTTCTGACCGGGCACGACGCCGAGGGCAAGTCGATCGTCCTCATGGACGGGCTCGCGCCGAACATCAAGGAAATGGCCTCCATGCCGGGGCTCGCGCTGACCGATCTATGGGAGACCAAGGGCGCGCCCGCGCGGAACGCCGGCAGCGCGGACAACGCGGCGCGCCCGGTCCGGCTCGAGCCGCCGAAGAACGGCACCATCCTGCGCATCGTCGAGTTCCCGCCCGACTCGCAGTGGCGCAACCGGGCGGACGCCCGCGCAGCGTTCGACTCGATCGGCGCGGGGCACGCCCCCGACACGCATTCCGCGGACCCGATGATGCACAAGACGGCGACGGTCGATTACATCATCGTCTTGAAGGGCGAGATCTACGCGATCATGGACAAGGGCGAGACGCTGCTGAAGCCCGGCGACATTCTGGTCCAGCGCGGCACCAACCATTCCTGGAGCGTGCGCGGCACCGAGCCCTGCATCATCGCCGCGATCCTGGTGAGCGCTGCCCCGCTGGGCGCAGAAGCGGCCGGCTAGGAAGGCGGCGAAGCGCCCGGCGAAGCGGCCAGCGCGTCGGCGCGCGCGAGCATCCGCTTCACCCAGGGCAGCAGCGCGTAAGCGGGGAAAGACAGGAAAAAGGTGAGCAGGAAGTACGGCGCGTAGCCCATCGCCTCGGCGCCGAAGCCGCTCGCCCAGCCCGCGACCGAGCGCGACAGCGCGAACACCGACGAGAGCAGCGCGTACTCGGTGGCCGAGTGGCGCTTGTCCACGATCGCCATCAGGAACGCGAGGAAGGCCGCGGTCCCGAGACCGCCGGTGAACGACTCGGCCGCGCTCGCGGAGTAGAGCACCGCGCGATGCCACAGCTCGGGCGACGCGCCGGCGCCGTACGGCAGCAGCGATGCGGCGGCCGCGTAGCCGAGGTTCGACAGCGCCTGCAGGAGGCCGAGCACCCACAGGGCCCTGAAGATGCCCGCGCGGTCGGTGTACCACCCGCCCGCGATGCCGCCGGCGATCGAGAGCCCGAGGCCGATGTTCACCGACACGAGGCCGATCTCGGTCGCGCTGAAGCCGGCATCGACCCAGAACGGCTTCACCATGAAGCCCATCGACGCGTCGCCGAGCTTGAAGATCAGGATGAAGGCGAGCACCGGCCAGATGTAGGGCCGGCCGAGGAGCGCCATCAGCGCGCCGAACATCGGGCCTTGCGCCGCTGCATCGGCGCTCTTCGCATTCGGGTCGGCGCCGGACGCAGCCGGGGCGCGTACCCCGCGCCCGCCGATCCAGCCGAACGCAAGCGCGGCCAGGGCAGTGCCGAGCGCGATGCCCCAGAACGGCGGATAGGCGCTCGACCACCGCGTCGTTCCGTCGACGAGCCAGAGCACGCCGAGCGCGAAACCGAGCACGATGGCCAGGCGCCGCGGGTCGGCGAGGATGCGGCGCAACTCGAGCGCGAGGGTCGTGTCGGGCGGCCGCTCGATCGTCCGCTCGCGCGGCGCGAACAGCACCGCGATCGCGCAGGCCGCGAAGATCGCGGCCGCGCAAGCGAACGCTCCCGGCCAGGTGATCCAGTCGGACAGCACCAGCACGAACCCGGAAGCGAGCATGCCGACGCGGTAGAACGCGATGCGCACGCCGTTCGCGAGCCCGAGCTCGTCGCGCTCCAGCAGCTCGATCGTGTACCCGTCGATCGCGATGTCGTTGGTCGCCGAGAGGACGGTGAAGACCCCGATCGCCGCCCACACCCACGGCCCGAAGCCGGCCAGCGCGGCAAAGAAGAGCAGCACGCCGCCCATCGCGAGGTTGACGGCGGCCATCCAGACGCGGTGGTGGCGGTAGTGGTCGACCGCCGGCGCCCAGAGAAACTTCAGCGTCCAGGCGAGCCCGAGCAGGCTGAGCATGCCGATCGAGCGGAGGTCGACGCCCTGCTGCCGGAAGTAGACCGGGAACAGCTCGTAGAAGACGCCGAGCGGAAAGCCTTCGGAGAAGTAGAGGAAGGCGACCCAGAAGAACTTCGACCTGAGCAGACTGGCCCGCGGCGCGGCGGGCGGGGCGGAAGCGGTCACTTCTTCAGCGCGTTCCGCCGCACCTGGACGCCCGCCCCCGGCGCAGGCCGGCGCTCCAGCTCGCGGAACGCCTGCATGTTCCACGGCCGGATGGCGAGGAGCAGGCTGTGCCCGAAGCGCTTGTCGAGCGGCAGGCGCACGTCGTCGTTGTGCAGCGCCGAGCACTCGTTGGCGACCTGCTTCAACCGTTCGATCATCGTCGCGGCGGACCCGCGCGAGAGCATCGCGTTCACGAACAGCATCAGCTCGCCCTCGCGATCGAAGCGGGAGTGGAAGAACTCGTGCTGCGCCTGGCTCTTGAAGAGCTGCTGGATCGGGCCGTCCGGGAGCCACGCGAACGTGCGCGAGACCAGCAGCCGGATGCGGTTGCCCGGCGCGAGCTCGATGAACTTCAGCTTGTCCAGGTGCGTGAGCAGCCGCACGAGCTCGGCCGCGGTCAGGTCGTAAGTCTCGAGAATCTGCTCGAAGGTGAAGTGATTGAGCGCGCAGACGGCCACGACCAAGAGCTTGCGGTTGCCGACGATCTCGCGCTCCTGCTCGAGCGTGAGCTGCGAGATCTCGCGCGCCTTGGTTTCCGCCGCGCGCGCGAGGTCGCTGATCTCCACTTTCGCGTACTGGCAGATCTCGTCGAAGCGCTTCAGGGTGAAGCTCTCCTGCGAGAACATGCGCTTGACGCTCGCCTCGCTCATGGCGATGGCGCGGGCGACCTGCGCGTAAGTGATGCCGCGCGCCTTCAGCTCGCGCTTCAGCGCCTCCACGAGAGAGCTTGTCTGGGCCATGGGATCCTCCGCGACGCTAGCTCGCGCGCTTCTCGAACCGGTACACCGCCAGGCTGCCGAGCAGGTTGGGCAGGAACGAGACCCGCCGGCCCTCGTTCAGGACCAGGCGCTCGAGGATGCGAATGCCGTGGTCGGCGCAGAAACGCTCGAAGTCGCGAATGGTGCAAAGGTGGACGTTCGGCGTGTCGTACCACTGATAGGGCAGCGTGGCCGACACCGGCATGCGTCCGCCGAGGGTGACCTGCCAGCGCGCCTGCCAGTGGCCGAAATTCGGGAACGTGACGATCGCCTCGCGCCCGACGCGCAGCATCTCGAGAACGATCGCCTCGGTGTGCCGCACCGCCTGCAGCGTCAGCGAGAGCAGCACGTAGTCGAAGGTGCCGTCTTTGAAGCCCCACAGGCCGCGCTCGAGGTCCGCCTGGATCACGTTGATGCCGTTGGTGACCGACGCGATCACCTTGTCGTCCTCGACCTCGATGCCGTAGCCGCGCGCGCCGCGCGTCTCGGCGAGATGCTTGAGGAGCAGACCGTCGCCGCAGCCCAGGTCGAGGACGGACGCGTTCGGACGCACCCACGCGGCGATCGCCTCGAGGTCGGGTCGATCCTGCAGCCGGGTCGGAACGCTGGTCTGGGGCAGATACAGGGGGGGCTTGCCCCCTTGCTCCCGCGCCGCCCGATGAGGCCCGTTCCCGGTCATGCCGCGAACCCGCTGGTGGTGGACCCGCTGTTGAGGGCATCGGCCTCGCCCGGGCGCACGACCGGCTCACCCGGCAGTGCCACCGCAACGCCGCTTCCAGGCTTCGCGCCCACCTCGCGCGCGACGTTCCCGAAGTAGGCGCCGACCACCGCGTGATAGCGCGCATCGTCGAGCAGGAACGCGTCGTGGCCGTGCGGCGCATCGATTTCCGCGTAGGAGACATCGCGGCGGTTGTCGATGAGCGCCTTGACGATCTCGCGGGAGCGCTCGGGCGAGAACCGCCAGTCGGAGGTGAACGACGCCACCAGGAAGCGCGCCTGCGCCGGCGCGAGCGCGGCGGACAGGTCGCCGCCGTGCGCGTGCGCCGGATCGAAGTAATCGAGCGCGCGCGTGATCAGGAGGTAGGTGTTGGCGTCGAAGTACTCCGCGAACTTGTCGCTCTGGTAGCGCAGGTACGACTCGACCTCGAAATCGACGTCGAAGTGGTAGCCGATCGAGCCCGAGCGCAGCACCCGGCCGAACTTCTCCATCATCGCGTCGTCGGAGAGGTAGGTGATGTGCCCGATCATCCGCGCGAGCCGCAGGCCGCGCTTGGGCTTCACGCCGTGCTGGTAGAAGTCCCCGCCGTGGAAGTCGGGGTCGGTCATGATGGCGCGCCGCGCGACCTCGTTGAACGCGATGTTCTGGGCGGTGAGCTTGGGCGTCGCCGCGACGACGATTGCGTTCGCGATCCGCTCCGGATACGAGATCGTCCACTGCAGCGCCTGCATCGCGCCGAGGCTGCCGCCCATGACTGCGGCAAAGCGGCGGATGCCGAGGCGGTCGGCCAGCCGTGCCTGCACCTCGACCCAGTCCTCGCAGGTGAGGACCGGGAAGCTCGAGCCGTACGGCTTGCCGGTGGCCGGATTGACGGACATCGGCCCGGTCGAGCCGAAGCAGCTGCCCGGATTGTTCACCCCTATGACGAAGAACCGGTCGGTATCGAGCGGCTTGCCCGGCCCGATCATGTTGTCCCACCAGCCGACGTTCTGCGGGTCGTCCGCGTAGTAACCGGCGACGTGGTGCGAGGCGTTCAGCGCGTGGCAGACGAGCACCGCGTTGGAACGCTCGGCGTTCAGCTGACCGTAGGCCTCGTAGACCACGTCGTAGGCGGCGAGCGCGCCGCCACTGCGGCACGCGAGCGGCGCGTCGAACCGGAGCCGGCGGGCGACGACCGGACCGACCGAACCGAGGTGAGGAGCGTTCTTGGGCGTCATAAAAACGAAAACCCGTCCAGCTTGACTCTGCCTGAACGGGTTGCCGTCGCTTTAGCAGGATTTCGCCCGGGGCATCGATCGAGTCTCCCCGTTTCGGGGGATCTACAAGGGGCCAGTTGGGAAGGGAAGGGTCCCAACCCTTCCCTCGCCCCCTTGTTCCGACCGGGTCCGGACCGCGCCCGCAAGCTGAACTCAAATCGGCGCGTCGCGGGCAAGGTACCGCATGCCCCGCTACGGTGTCAAACCAGCCGGACGGGCGTCGTCTGGCGCTGTAGTACGCTTGCGCGGGTTCATCCGGCGGTGCTGCGAGATGCTGGGCAGGTTGCTGAAGGACATTTTCGGTGCGCGTGGCGGCGCGGCGGCCGGGCCGGCGGCGCCCCCGGAACCGCCCGCGGTGCAGCGCTTGCGGAAAATCGCCGCGGCGCATTCGCGCGCCCCGCTCGACCGTCATCTCGCGATCCTGTTCGGTGCGGCACCGGCCGGCCGGCGCGGCCTGCTCGAGCTTACGGCCGAGGTGCTGGACCGCACGGGCTCGGCGCTCCCGCCGCTCAAGGTCCTGCAGCGCCGGTTTTCGACGCAGACGCTGATCGCCTATTTCCTGCATGCCCGCACGCTCCCCGGGCGCTGGGCGGAGTGCGGGGTCTTCTCCGGGGCGAGCTCGCTCGCGCTCTGTGCCGCGGCGCGCTCGGTCGATTCCGCGTTCGACGGCGCGGGGCTTCATCTCGTCGACAGCTTCGAAGGTCTCGGCCCGGCGCACGAGCGCGATCACGAATCGGTGCGGGGCGAGAACGGCGCGGAGGTCCTGGTTCCGCCGGTCTTTCGCGAAGGGCATTTCCGCACCGACTTCGCCAAGGTGCAAGCCGCCTTCGCGGATTTCCCCGGCGTCGAGTTTCACAAGGGCTGGATCCCGGACGTGCTCGCGACGCTGCCGGAGGCGCGCTGGTCGTTCGTGCACGTGGACGTGGACCTGTACGCGCCCACGCGCGCCTGCCTCGAATACTTTCTTCCCCGGCTCGTCCCCGGCGGCGCAATCGTCTGCGACGACTACGGCGCGCCGACGTTCCCGGGCGCGGCGCGCGCGTGGGACGAGGTGTGCGAGATCGGTGGGATCCCGTTCGTCGAACTGCCGACCGGGCAGGCGGTGATCCTGAAGGAAGGCTGACGCGCGCGGGGCGCGCGTGCTCAGCCTTCGTCCTGCCCCTGCCACCCCTCGCGGCGGAAGCGGCGACGCGGCGTGCGCGCCGGCGAGCCGACCTGCGCGTAGTCGCGGATCGTTCGCAGCACCGAGGTGCTGATTCGGTGCGGGACCTCGCCGCACTCGGCGGCGAACCGCGCTGCGAGATCGTCCGGGTTGAAGCGATCGGCCTCGGGACCGTCGTGGAAATGCCCGGTCTCCTTCCGCCATACGAGCGCGTGCTCGCTGTGGCCCACGCCATAGCAGAGCTCGAGTCCCACGATCTCGCCCTCATCGTCCTGGCGGACGAAGAGGTCGAAGTAGTCGTCGTGGAACCAGCGTCGGGCGTTCCCGCCAGGGTCGTGACTCACGCCGGTGATCTCGCGCAGCACGGGTTCTCTCCTGCTCATGCGTTCAGTTTAGCCAGAAGCGCGCGCGTGCGCTCGGGGTCCTCGCTCCGCAGGATCCGCTGCACGATCACCTCGACCTCGGGGATCGAGGAGCGCAGCACCTGCTGCTTGACGGCGAGCAGCTGCGCCGGATGCATCGAGAACTGGCGCAGCCCCATGCCGAGCAGGAGCCGCGTCAGCCCCACCTCGCCCGCCATCTCGCCGCAGACCGCGACCGGGACCCCGGCCTTGTGCGCCGCGCGAATGGTGTGGCCCACGAGGTGCAGCACTGCGGGGTGCAGCGGATCGTACAGATGGGCGACCGTGTCGTCGGTGCGGTCGATGGCGAGCGTGTACTGGATCAGGTCGTTGGTCCCGATCGACAGGAAGTCGAGCCGCTTCACGAACGCGCCGAGCGCGAGCGCCGCCGCGGGGATCTCGATCATGCCGCCGACCGGCAGCGCCGGGTCGAACGGCACGCCCTCGCGCGCCAGGCCGGCCTTGGCCTGCTGGACGTAGTGCAGCACCTGGTCGACCTCGTGCGCGTGCGCGATCATCGGCACGAGCAGCCGCACGCGGCCGTAGTGCGAGGCGCGCAGGATCGCGCGCAGCTGCGAGAGGAACATCTGCGGCTCGGCGAGGCAGAAGCGGATCGCGCGCAGGCCGAGCGCCGGGTTCGGCCCCGCCCGGTCGGCGCCGTTCACGGTCTTGTCGGCGCCGATGTCGAGCGTGCGGATGGTGACCGGCCGGCCGTCCATCGCCGCCACGACCTGGCGGTAGGCCTCGAACTGCTCGTCCTCCTCGGGCAACTCCATCCGGCCCATGAAGAGGAACTCGCTGCGGAACAGGCCGACGCCCGCCGCGCCCGACTCCAGTGCCTGCTCGACGTCCTCGCGGCAGCTCGATATTCGCCGCGAGCTCGACCGGAACGCCCTCGATGGTCGCCGCCGGCGTCGTGCGCAGGCGCTTGAGCTTCTGCCGCTCCAGATCGAACTGGCTGCGGCGCAGCTGGTACTCGGCGAGGACCTGGCGGTCGGGGTTGACGATCAGCACGCCGGCCGCGCCGTCGACGATCAGCAGCTCGCCCTCGCGGATCATGTGCCGCGCGCGGTGCAGGCCCACGATCGCCGGCAGGCCGAGGCTGCGCGCGACGATCGCGGTGTGCGACGTGACGCCGCCGAGGTCGGTCACGAACCCCGCGAACCGGTGCTGCTTGAAGGCGAGCATGTCGGCGGGCGAGAAGTCGTGCGCGACGACGATGATGTCCTCCTCGTGCTCCGGCACCGCCGGCGCGTGCCCGGTGCCGAGCATCGCCTTCAGCACCCGCTCGACCACCTGCTGCACGTCGGCCTTCCGCTCGCGCAGGTACGGGTCCTCGATCTCCTCGAACCGGTGCACCAGGATCTCCATCTGGTGCACCAGCGCCCACTCGGCGTTCGCGCGCCGCGCGCGGATCAGCTCGCGCGGCGCCTGCGACAGCATCGAGTCGTCGAGGATCATCACGTGCACGTCGAGGAACGCGCCCATCTCCGCGGGCGCGTCGGCCGGGACCGCGGCGTGCAGGCCGACGAGCTCGCCGCGCACCGCCGCGACCGCGTCGTCGAAGCGCGCGATCTCCGCTTCGACCTCGTCGGCCGGGATCTCGTAGTGGGCGACCTCGAGCCGTGCGGAGGTGATCAGGTGGGCGTAGCCGATCGCGATGCCCGCCGAGACGCCCGCGCCGTGCAGCGTGAAGCTCGCGCCGGCCGGCGCGACGAGCGCTCGCTCCACTGTTGAAGTCTCGGGCCTGCCCATCACTCGCTTTCGCCGAACTTGTCCTCGATCAGCGTCACCAGCGCGGCGAGGGCCTGGTCCGCGTCCGCGCCGTCCGTCTCGATCGCCACGCGGCTCCCCTTGCCGGCCGCGAGCATCATGACGCCCATGATGCTCTTCGCATTCACCCGCCGGCCGTTGCGCGACAGCCACACGTCGGCCGCGAACTTGCTCGCGGTCTGGGTGAGCTTTGCGGATGCCCTGGCGTGCAGGCCGAGCTTGTTCACGATCTCGACCTCACGTTGCGGCATGGGGCTCCCAGTCGCCGCTCAGGTGCACCACGCCTTCGCACCCGCCGCTGACCGCCTTGGCCACCACGGTCGCGAGCGGCGCGTCGCGGTAGGTCAGCGCCCGGATGAGCATCGGCAGGCTTGCGCCCGAGACGATCTCCACCCGGCCCGGCGCGGCCAGTCGCGCCGCGATGTTCGACGGCGTGGCGCCGATCATGTCGGTGAGCACCAGGACCCCGTCGCCGTCGTCGAGATCCCGCGCGAGGCCCTGCGCCTGCGGCAGGATCGCATCGGGGTCGTCGTGCACCGTGATGCCGACCTGACGCACCCGCAGCGGGCGCTTGCCCAGCACGTGGCTCGCGCAGTGAATGAGCGCCTCGCCGAACGCGCCGTGGGCGACGATGAGAATGCCGATCATGGGACCGCCGGGACCACCGAAGCCGCTGAAACTGCTGGGAGTTTACCCCGGCGCGGGGGTCCCGGGCAGGCCCCTGCGAGGGCTTCAGCCGCCGGCCGCGCGCTCCAGCGCGTCGATGAACGCCCCGGCCACGTTGAAGCCGGTCTGCTGCCGGATCTCCTGGAAGCAGGTGGGGCTCGTCACGTTCACCTCCGTCAGGAAGTCGCCGATCACGTCGAGGCCGACCAGCAGCAGGCCGCGGCTCCACAGTTCGGGTGCGAGCGCCTCGGCGATCTCCCGGTCGCGCGGCGAGAGCGGTCGCGCGACCCCGGTGCCGCCGGCGGCCAGGTTGCCGCGCGATTCGCCCGCCTTCGGGATGCGCGCGAGGCTGTAGGGCACCGGCTCGCCGCCGATCAGGAGCACCCGCTTGTCGCCGTCGCGGATCTCCGGGATGTAGCGCTGCGCCATGATCGTGCGGTGGCCGTGGGCCGTGAGCGTCTCGACGATCACGTTGCGGTTGGCGTCGCTGTCGGTGACGCGGAACACCGATTCCCCGCCCATGCCCGCCAGCGGCTTGAGCACCACGTCGCCATGCGCGTCGATGAAGGCCTGGATCTGCTGCATGAGCCGCGTGACGAGCGTGGGCGCGGTGAACTGCGCGAACTTCGCGATCGCGAGCTTCTCGCTGTAATCGCGGATCGAGCGCGGGTCGTTGAACACCCGCGCACCCTCGCGCACCGCCGCCTCGAGCAGCCAGGTGCTGGTGACGTACTCCATGTCGAAGGGCGGATCCTTGCGCATCAGGACCGCGCCGAAGTCGGCGAGCGGCGTCTCGTGCGGGGGGAGCTCCAGCCGGTACCAGTGCGTGTCGTGGTGCGCCGGGTTGCCGAGGCGCTGCTCGCCGTCGAGGATATGCAGGCGCACGTGCTCGGCCACGACGCGGTCGCCCTTCCACATCAGCCCTTCCTGCGGCGCGAAGTGCACCTCGTGGCCGCGGCCCGCCGCCTCGACCATCATCGCGAACGACGTGTCCTTGTACGTCTTGATCGACGCGAGCGGATCGAGAATGAACAGGATCTTCATGACCCGGCCGGCGCGAGCTCGAAGCCGGAATTGCGCAGGTCCACCGAGGAGTAGAAGGGCGGCGTGTGCCCCTGCCACCGGCCCCGGAGCCCGTGCCCGACCGCGGCGCTGCCGTCGAGGATGCGTCGCTCCAGGTCGGCGAGCGGGCCGCTGGACGCGGTCGAAAGCTGCGGAATCATCTTTGCGGGGATTTCCGGGGGCGAGGCGGGGTCATTCTAGCCCATGGGCACGGCCCATCCCCGGGGCCGGGCGGTCGCATTGCCAGTCCGGGGGGCGGGTGCTAAATTTCGGTGCGATAAGCATTCAAGAACAGCCGTGCACCGCACAGCCGGGCAGGGGGTGTCATCAGACCCGGTGCGCAACATGACTCTTTACTGAATCTACTGGAGGAAGCGATGACTCTCACGCACGTATTCCGCGGACTCGCAGCCGCGGCTTGTTCGGTTGCCGCACTTGCGGTCTGGTCGACCACCGCGCACGCCCAGGTGAACCCGGCCTGGCCCAAGAACCTCACCCTCGGCACCGCCTCGGTCGGCGGGACGTATTTCGTCTACGGCCAGGTCTGGGCGAGCCTGGTGAACGAGAAGGTCGGCACCAACATCAGCACGCAGCAGACGCAGGGCCCGAACCAGAACATCATCCTCACCGACTCGCGCCAGGTCGACTTCGGCATGACGACCATGGGCGTGGCGCTGCAGGCCTGGGAAGGCAAGGGCGACTGGACCAAGGGCAAGCAGTTCCGCAACATCCGCGCGCTGTTCCCGATGTACGACACGCCGTTCCACTTCGTCGCGCTGGAGAAGATCCGGCATCAAGACGGTGAAGGACCTCGCCGGCAAGCGCGCCGGCGTCGGCCCGCGCGCCGGCACGTGCGGCACCTACTTCCCGCTGATGTTCGAGGCGCTCGGCATCAAGGCGACGATCCGCAACGGCCAGGCGTCCGACATGGCGGCGAACCTGCAGGACGGCCTGATCGACGCATTCCCGTTCTGCGCGGGAGTGCCGATTGCGGCGTATTCGGAGCTGGAGACCACCAACAAGGTGACGCTTCTTCACCTACACCGACGAGGAGATCGCGCGGCTCAAGAAGGCCCTGCCCGAGCTCTCCGACTCGGTGATCCCGAAGGGCACCTACAAGCAGCAGACGAGCGACCACAAGACCGTCGGCGTCTTCAATTTCTCGATCGCGCACAAGGACGTGCCCGACGATCTCGTCGTACGCGGTCACCAAGGCGGTGCTCGAGAACAACCCGGCGCTGGTGAAGGGGCATGCGGCGGGCAAGGAGACGCTGACCGAGAACTGGAACCGCAACACGTTCCTGCCGTTCCATCCGGGCGCGGTGCGGTACTACAAGGAGAAGGGCATCAACCTGCCGAAGAACCTCTTGCCGTAGAGGTCACCGCCAGCACATTCGGCACGCATTCGGCAAGCCGCGCTCGGGCCCGACCCGAGCGCGGCTTCGCTTTCTCTGGGAGGGGGAGTAGACCGATGACCGCTGCAACCAAGCACGAAGTCGCGCCGCCGCCGGTCCCGGAGGAGGAGTACGGCGGCAACAAGCGGAGCCTGCGGAAGTGGGAGAACTGGCTGCTCGCGGCGCTCGCGATCGGCTTCACGGTCTTCCACATGATCGTGCTGAACTTCTATCCGCTGGAGCCGCTGCTCTTCCGCGCGATCCACGTGGGCTGGGGCGCGGCGATCGGTTTCATCCTCTACTCGGCCGCGCATCGCATCCGCGCGACCGGCGTGCCGTGGTACGACTGGATCCTGGTGATCGCCTCGATCGCGTGCGCGGTCTACGTCGCGGTCGAGCTCGACGGGCTGCTCTTCCGCGCCGGGGCGCAGTTCACCACCGGTGACGTCGTCAGCGGCGTCGATCGGCACGCTGATCGTGCTCGAGTTCGCGCGGCGCGCGGCCGGGCTGACGCTGCCGCTCATCGCCTCCGTATTCATCGTCTACTCCTTCGTCGGTCCGTGGATGCCCGGCGTGCTCGAGCACAAGGGCTTCGGCGTCGATCGGTTCTTCACCTACATCTACAGCGAGTACGGGATCTTCGGGGTCACGACGCAGGTCTCCTCGACCTACATCATCCTGTTCGTCACTTTCGCGGCGTTCCTGACGGTGTCGAAGGTCGGCGACTACATCAACGACCTGTGCAACGCCGCTGTTCGGCTGGGCGCGCGGCGGTCCGGCAAAGGCGGCGGTGGCGTCGGGCGATCATGGTGGGTCGATCTCGGGCTCGGCGGTCGCGAACGTGGTGGCGTCCGGGATGGTCACGATCCCGATGATGCGCAAGGTCGGCTACGACAAGGAGACCGCCGCGGCGATCGAGGCGACCTCGTCGACCGGCGGCCAGATCACGCCGCCGGTGATGGGTGCGGGCGCCTTCCTCATGGCCGAGATCACCGGCATCCCCTACGGCGACATCGCGTTCGCGGCGATCATGCCGGCGGTGCTCTTCTACATCGCGTGCTGGATCCACGTCGACCTGCATGCGATCCGCCTCGGCCTGCGCGGCGTGTCGCGGCACGAGCTTCCGCCGCTCGGCCAGATGATTTCGCTGCTTTACATGTTCACGCCCATCGTCGTGCTGGTCTGGGCGCTCTTCGGCGGGTACTCGCCGTTCCGCGCCGGCGCGCTGGGGATCGGTACGGCGATGATCGCCGGCGTGATTGCGTTCCGGTTTCGCGACATCGCCGGCAACGAGGTGGCGCAGAAGCGCCTTGCGTCGCTCGAAGTGGTGCAGCGTCTGGTCGTGCGCCTGGCTGCGATCGGGATCCTGGGGGCGCTCTTCTTTTCGTCCCGGCGACGCTGGCCGGGTTCGCTCAAGCCGGGATGGGCGAGTGGGGCCCGTTCCTGGTGGTGGTCGTGGCCGTGTTGATCCTCGCTGCGGCGTTCGGCTGGAAGCGCACCGGCGACGGCCTGATCGGCGCGGCGAAGGACTGCACCCAGCTCGTCGCCGTGTGCGCCTGCGCGGGCATCATCGTCGGCGTCATCGCCCTCACCGGCATCGGCGGGCGGTTTTCGCAGATGCTGCTCACCGCTGGCCGGGCAGAGCCAGCTGATGGCGATGATTTTCGCCGCGCTGGTCGCGCTCATCCTGGGGATGGGGATGCCGACCACCGCTGCCTACGCGATCGCGGCGGCCGTGATCGCGCCGGGCGTGACCAAGATGGGCGTGCCGCCGCTCGTCGCGCACATGTTCATCTTCTACTTTGCGGTGATCTCGGCGATCACGCCGCCGGTGGCGCTCGCCTCGTTCGCGGCGGCCGGCATGGCGCAGTCCGATCCCTGGAAGACCTCGTGGATCGCGATGAAGATGGGCCTCGCCACGTTCATCGTGCCGTTGATGTTCTTCTTCAGCCCGGTGCTGCTGATGCAGGGCACGTGGCCGGAGATCCTCCAGGCCGGTGTCACGGCGTCGATCGGGGTGCTGTTCCTCGCCGCCGGCACAGAGGGCTGGGCGCGCGGGCTGCTCGCCACCCCGCTGCGCGCGGTGATGGTCGTCGCGGCGCTGTTGTGCATGCACCCGGGGGCGGTGACCGACGTGTTCGGGATCCTCCTCGGCGGAGCGGTCTACGCGTACCAGATCCTGCGCGGCCGCGGCGGACGTCCGGCGCCCTCGCACTGAGTCCGCGCGCCGTGCGCGTCAAGTGCGCGCCGCGCGCCGGCTCGCGAGAAGCCACTTCGCCATCGGCCAGAGCCAGACCAGGATCGTGACGATCCCGAGTCCTGCCGCGATCGGTCGCTCGAAGAACCCGAGGAACCGTCCGTCGGACTTGATCATCGAGGTGACGAAGTTCTCCTCGAGCATCGAGCCGAGGATGACGCCGAGGATCGCCGGCGCCACCGGGTAGCCGTTCTCCTCCATGAAGTAGGCGGCGACGCCGAAGACGAGGATCACGATCACCGCGAAGACCGTGTTGTTGATCGCGAAGCGCCGACGATGCAGAACAGCAGGATGATCGGCATCAGCAGGTTGCGCGGCACCTCGAGGATTCGTCGCGCCGCCTTGATCGCCGCCCAGCCGAGCGGCACAGCAGCAGGTTGGCGAGGAAGAACACGAGGAACACCGCGTAGATGTTCGCCGGGCTGTTGATGAAGAGCGTCGGCCCCGGGTTCATGCCCTTGATGTAGAGCACGCCGATGACGATCGCGGTGATCGAGTCGCCGGGAATGCCGAACACGAGCGCCGGGATCCACGCGCCGGCGAGCGCGCTGTTGTTGGCCGCCCCGGCCTCGACGATCCCCTCGACGTGGCCGGTGCCGAACTTCTCCGGGGTCTTCGACATCCGCTTCGAGATCGCGTAGGACATCCACGCGGCGATGTCCGCGCCGGCGCCCGGCAGCGCGCCGATCGCCGTGCCGAGCGCGCTGCCGCGCAGGATCGACCACGGATACTTCACGCACAGCCCCCACATGCCGCGGAAGACGTTGCCGATCTGCTTGCGGAACACCTCGGCGCCGTCACCGACCGACACCGCGTAGCGCAGGATCTCGGACACGGCGAACATCCCGATCATCATCGGGATCAGGCCGACCGAGCCGAGCAGCTCGATCGAACCGAACGTGAAGCGCGGAAAGCCGGCCGGGTTGTCCAGCCCGATCGCCGAGATCAGCAGCCCGGCGAGCAGCGACACGATGCCCTTGAGCGTGTCGCCGATGGTGATGATCACCGCGCAGGTGAGGCCGAGCAGCACCAGCCAGAAGTACTCGAACGAGCTGAACTTCAGCGCGATCTCGGCGAGCGTCGGCGCGGCGAGGACCAGGACGATCGTGCCGAAGATCCCGCCGATGACGGAGAACACCAGATCGGCGCCGAGAACGGTCTCGGCTTCGCCGTTCTTGGTCATCATGTAGGACTCGTCGGTGTACGCGGCGGAGGCCGGCGTGCCGGGGATGCGCATCAGCGCGCCGGGGATGTCGCCGGAGAAGATCGCCATCGCGGTCGCGGTGACGAGCGCGGCGATCGCCGGCACCGGCGGCATGAAGAACGTCACCGGCACGAGCAGCGCGGTGGCCATCGTCGCGGTGAGCCCCGGCACGGCGCCCACGAACAGCCCGAAGATCGCCGCGAGCAGGATGACGAAGAGCGTGTACGGCTCGAACACCAGCCCGAACGCGGCGGCGATGGTTTCCATCGCTCGCGCCTACCAGGCGAACCGCTCGAGCACGCCCCAGGGCAGCGGCACCCTGAGGAGCTTGTAGAAGAGCAGGTGGATCACCAGCGTCGCGACGACCGCGGTGACGAGCGCACGCCGCGCGCCGACGCCGAACTTCAGGAACAGCGCCACGAGAATGAGGACGCCGGTGGGAATGAAGCCGAGCGCGCCCGCGGCGACGATGTAGAACGCGAGCGCCGCACAGACGAGCAGAAAGTTCGTCACCAGCCCGGGCGTGCGCAGCCACGGTGAGAGCTGGAAGAGCGGGAAGCCCGCCTTGACGCCGCGAACGACCAGCAGGCTGCCGGTGACGATGAAACCGACCGCGATCAGCCCGGGGAAGATCGCCGGGCCGTACTTCTGGCCCGGGATCAGCGGATAAACCTGGATGTGGACGAGAACTGCGATCGCCAGGGCGATCAGCGCGACACCGACGACGGCGTCGTTGATCCTCATGCGTTCACGTCATTCCCGCGGAAGCACCGGAGTCCAGCTCGATCACCCGACGGGATCCCGGCGCTGCGCGCGGCTGCGCACCGCGCTGGCGCGCGCGTCACTTGACGATTCCGACCGCCTTCATCGTCGCGCCGAGGTCGTTCGACGACTTCTCCATGAACTTCGCGAACTCCGCCGGCGGCATGTAGATGACGCCGAAGCCGCGATCCGCCATGAATTTCTTGTAGTCGGCGCTGTCGTAGGCCTTCTTCACCGCGTCGACGAGCTTCGCCTCGACGTCCTTCGGGATCCCCTTCGGCGCCGCCATGCCGCGCCATGCCGCCATCGTCCAGTCGGTGCCGAGCGCCTTCTTCAGCGGCGGCACGTTCGGGTAGAGCGACGGCGGATTCGCGTCCATGATCGCGAGGCTCCTCACCTTGCCCGCGTCGATGAGCGCGCGCGCCTCGGGGATCGAGCAGGGCACGACCTCGACGCCGCCGGCGACGAGATCCTGCAGTCCGGGCGCCGCACCGTTCGACGGCACCCAGGGGACGGTCGCGGGATCGACGTTGAGGCTCTTCAGCATTCCCGCGATGGACAGGTGCCAGATCCCGCCCTGCCCGGTGCCGGAGGCCTTGAACTTGCCCGGGTTCGCCTTGATCGCGTCGAGCAGCTCCTTCGCGGTCTTGTACGGCGAGTCCGCGCGCACCTGCAGGCCTGCCGGATCGGCATTCACGAGGCCGAGCGGCGTGTACGACGTTCCCGTGAGCTTGGTGAGCCCCTGCCAGTGCATCATCCCGATTTCCACGGTGATGAGGCCGATCGTGTAGCCGTCGGCCGTCGCCTCCGCGATGGCCGAGTGACCGACGACGCCGCTGCCGCCGGTGCGGTTGACCACGTTGATCGGCTGCTTCAACTCCTTCTCCATGATGCTCGCGAGGATGCGTGCGGTGGCGTCGGTGCCGCCGCCCGCGCCCCACGGCACGATGAGCGTGATCGGACGGTTCGGATACTGCGCGAGCGCGGCCGGGGCGAGCGCGAGCGCGGCGAGGGCGGCGGCGAGCCGCAGGACGGTACGGCGAAGCATCTGGATCCTCCTTCGATGGGGCGCCCGCGCGCGGCAGCCGTGACGGCCTTCGTTCTACTCGCGGGCGAATCGCGGGGCAGGATTGCATCGTTCCCCGGCAGTGTCAACTCGCCGGGCCCGAAGCGCGCGGGCAACGAAAAAGGGCGGCCGGAGCCGCCCTTCTTGCGCGAACGTTGCGTCGTCTATTTTGCCGCGGCCACCATGTAGTCGACCGCCGCTTTCACGTCGGCGTCGGCCAGAGTGGTATTACCGCCCTTGGGCGGCATCGCGCCCTTGCCCTTGATCGACGTCGCGTAAAGCGCTTCCATCCCGGTCTTGATGCGCGGCGCCCACATGGCCTTGTCGCCGAACTTCGGCGCGCCCGCGACGCCTTGGCCGTGGCACGCCACGCACGCCTGGTCATAGGTCGCCTTCCCCTTGTCTGCGGCGGCCGCCGGCGCGGGCGCAGCGGCCACGGGCGCCGCCGCGGCGGTCACGACCTTCCCCGACGCACTGTCGAACATGTACAGGATCGCCTTCTTCATCTCGGGATCGGTGAGGTCGGCGAACCCGCCGCGCGCCGGCATGCCGCCGTGGCCTCTGATCGCGCTCGCCGTCACCTTGTCGATGCCGGCGGAGATGCGCTTCGACCACGCCGCGCGGTCGCCGATCTTCGGTGCGCCGCCATCGCCGGTGAGATGGCAGTTGCTGCAGCCCGCCTGCACGATCTGCTCGCCGGTGCGTTCGGCCGAGCGCCGCAGGCCGCGCAGCCGCCGCGGCGGGCGCGGCCGGTTCCTTGAAGTTCGCCCCGGCGGCGTTGCCCATGTATACGACCGCGCGCGTGACCTCGAGATCGGAGAGGTCCGGGTTGCCGCCGCGCGGGGGCATTGCGCGGATGCCGTTGATCGCGTTCTTGGCGAGCGCGTCCAGGCCCTCCTTGAGGGGCGGGGCCCACGCGGCCTTGTCGCCGAACTTCCATGCGCCCGCGACGCCGGTCCCGTGACACGCCGAGCACACTGCCTTGTAGACCTCCTCGCCGGTCCTCGCCGCGCGCGGGCCCGCTGCGGCGGCCGCGAACTCGACGCGCGCGAGCGGCTGGATGCGCCGCGCGACCGCGTCGGGCTCCTCGCCCTGCAACGCCGTGCTGCGATAGCCCGAGATCACGAAGCCCGCGAGGAGGATCAGCCCGATGACCGGGACCACGAACGCCAGCACCACCACGACGGCGAGCTGCTGCGGGGTCTTGATCGGCGAGGAATGCGCGTGCTCGTAGCCTTGGTCTTTCATCGGTCGACGCCTCGGAGGAGGGGAGTGGCGCAGCTGGGAGGCGGGATTATAGCCGCCCGCCCCCTTGCGGTAAAATGCGCCCGCTCCTCCGCGCGCCCGTAGCTCAGTTGGATAGAGTGTTGGTTTCCGAAGCCAAAGGTCGCAGGTTCGACTCCTGCCGGGCGCGCCAGTTAACGAAGCCCTTAGGGCCGCGTGATGCGGCTCTTCGGTCAGGTCTCCTTCACCACGAACGGCCGCATCATCTCGTGATCCTCGTGCGAGAGGATGTGGCAGTGCCAGACGAACCGGCCGGGCCGGTCGAAGCGCGCGACGATGCGCGTGCGCGTGCCGGGCGGGACGCGGACGGTGTCCTTCAGACCGCGCTCGTCGGCCCCGGGCGGCCGATCGTCCTCGATCCACCGGGTCTCCCCGAGCACACCGCGTTCGTTCGCCTCGCCCTCGAAGCGTCGATGGCCGACGACGCGGAACTGCACGAGGTGCACGTGGATCGGGTGCGTGTCGGGGGTCACGTTGTAGATGTCCCACGCCTCGATGGCGCCGAGCAGTGGGTCCTCGGTGACCGGGTCGTGCCAAGTCTTTGCGCCCTCCCGCAGGGTGCCGAGCATCGCCCTGAGACGCCCGTGCGGGTCCTTGCCTTCGAACAGCACGAGCTCGCGGATCGGCGCGGTGGGGCGGAGGTCGGGGAGCGGGTCGCGGCGCAGCCGATCGGGGACACGGCTCTGGTCCTTCGCCGCATTCGCCGCGACGCGAAACGCCATCACGCGACCGGTTGTGCGCGGGGCAGGAGGCGCACCCTTGGGAAATGGCGTCGCCGCGCTGTTTAGCAGCATCACCGTCCTTCCGCGCGCGTTCGCATGCGAGAAGTCGACGATCACGTCCACGCGCTCGGCGGGCGCGAGAACGAGCCGGTCGAGGACGACGGGCGACTCGAGCAAACCCGCGTCCGTGCCGATCATCACGAACGGCAGGCGCGGCTCGAATGCGAGGGCGTAGAACCGCGAGTCCGAGCCGTTCAGGATGCGCAGCCGATAGCGCCGCGGCTCCACCGCCTCGTACGGCCAGAGCATGCCGTTGACGAGAATGCCCGCACCGAACTCCTCGGGCTGAATGCTCGGGTCGGGCGCGCCCGCGTGCACGGGGTGCGAGGCGATGAAGAGGTCGCCGCGCGCCGTGAAAGTCCGATCCTGGATGAGGATCGGGATCTCTGAGTCGCCGGCGGGGAGCCCGAGCCGGTCCTCGTTCTCGTCGCCGATCAGATAGAAGCCTGCGAGCCCCGCGCCGACGTTGAGCCGCGTGAGCCCGAGGGCGTGATCGTGATACCAGAGCGTGGCGGCTTCCTGGTCGTTGTCGTACCGATAGACCTCCTTCGCGAAGGTCGGCCCGCGCTCCGCGAACCCGGGCGTGAACCAGGCTTCCGGCTCGCCGTCGCTCTCCGATTCCACGTGACCGCCGTGCAGATGCGTGACGATCGGCGTGCCGCCCGGCGGTCCCGAATGCGTGTGCGCCATGTGAATGGTGCGGTCGACGGGGAGCAGGTGCGGCAGCATTCGCCCGTCCGCGACGAGCGCATTGGTCCAGCGCACGGTCACCGGCTCGCCGCGACGCACGACAAAGGTCGGCCCGGGATACGTGCCGTCGTAGCCCCAGAGCGTGGTCTCGAGCGGTCGACGCGTGCGCGGATCGACGAGCCCGACCCAGCCGCGGAACTGCCGGGCGGCAATCTCGTAATGCGACGTCCCGGCAACAGGGGCCGCTCGCGCCGGGCGCGGCAGCCGGTTCACGAACTGCGGCTGCTGACGCAGGTCGAGCAGCCCCGCTTGCGCTTGCGCTTGCGCAGCGACAGGCCGTGGCCCGAGCGGCGTCAGAACGAGCGGTGCGGCGAGCAGCGACTTGAGGAGCGTTCGGCGGGTGGACATGTCTCGGGCGGTCCGTCGCCGCGAATGCTACCCGTTCCGGCATCTCAGGCGTTGCTCGCCCTGGGCACGGTTGTTGCGCGTCTACGTGGCGATTTCCCCGACGGGGCCTGCGTCGTTACCCGATGGGGTGCCTCCGCCGCGCGATTTGACTCAGGTCAATACCGCTAGCGCGTCCCGCCGCCACCCTGTGCAGGGCTCGAAGGAGCGGGGCGATGTCCGACGCGACGCCAAGCGACCAGCTGCGAACGCTGCGCGAAATGCGCAGCCGCGCGGTGCTGGGCGGCGGCGCAAAGCGCATCGAGCAGCAGCACGCCCGCGGCAAGCTCACGGCGCGGGAGCGGCTGGCGCTGCTGCTTGACGAAGGGTCGTTCCAGGAGTTCGGCGCGCTCGCAACGCACAACGTTTCCGAGTTCGGGCTGGACCGGCAGCGCGTCCCCGGCGACGGGATCGTCACCGGGTTCGGCAAGATCAACGGGCGGCGCGTGGCCGTGTTCGCGCAGGACTTCACCGTCCTCGGCGGGTCGTTCTCGGAAGTCCAGTCGAACAAGATCTGCCGCATCCAGGACCTCGCGCTCGAAAGCGGCATTCCGCTCATCGGCCTGAACGACTCGGGCGGCGCGCGCATCCAGGAGGGGGTCCGCAGTCTCGCCGCCTACGGCGAGGTGTTCGTGCGCAACGTGATGGCCTCGGGCGTCATTCCGCAGATCTCGCTCATCCTCGGGCCGTGCGCGGGCGGCGCGGTCTACTCGCCCGCGCTCACCGATTTCGTGATCATGGCCGGTGGTGCGTCGATGTTCCTCACCGGCCCGGACGTGATCAAGGCCGTCACGGGCGAGGACGTCACCGCGCAGTCGCTGGGCGGGGCCGAAGTCCACGGTTGCCGCAGCGGCGTCTGCCACCTTGCTGCGGCGAGCGAGCCCGCGGCGCTCGAGCTTGCGAAACGCCTGCTCGGCTACCTGCCGCAGAACAACCACGAGGACCCGCAGCAGGTCGCGCCGTACGACCCGACCGAACGCATGGACGAGGCGCTCAACGCGCTCGTGCCGCGCGACGAGAACGAGCCGTACGACATGCGCACCGCGATCTGGCACGTCTTCGATCGCGACAGCTTCCTCGAGATCCATCCCGACTTCGCCCCCAATGCGGTCGTCGGCTTCGCGCGCCTGGACGGCTACTCGGTGGGCGTCGTCGCGAACCAGCCGGCCCACATGTCGGGCGCCCTGAACATCGACGCGAGCGACAAGATCGCCCGCTTCATCCGCACCTGCGACGCGTACAACATCCCGATCGTGACCTTCGTCGACTGCCCCGGTTTCCTGCCCGGGGTCGACCAGGAGTACGGCGGTGTCATCCGCCACGGCGCGAAGATCATCTACGCGTACTGCGAGTCGACCGTTCCGAAGATCTCGATCGTGACGCGCAAGGCCATGGGCGGCGCGTACGTCGCGATGAGCTCGAAGCAGATGCGCACCGACCTCGCCTTTGCCTGGCCGACGGCGCAGATCGCGGTGATGGGCGCCGAGCCCGCGGTGCGGGTGCTGTACCGCGAGGAGGTGCGCGGCGCCGCCGATCCGCGGGCCAAGGAGCGCGCGCTGATCGCCGACTACCGCGAGAAGTTCTTCAACCCGTATCGCGCCGCCGACGTCGGCCAGATCGACGAGGTGATCGAGCCGCGCGAAACGCGCCCGCGCCTCGTGCGCGCGCTCGAGATCCTGCGCACGAAAGTGCAGCAGAACCCGGCGAAGAAGCACGGCCTCTTCCCGTCCTAGGAGCCGCGCGTGGAGAACCTCGGGTGGGGCCTGCAGATGACGGTGGTCGGCATGGGCCTCGTGTTCGCGCTCCTCGCCGCACTGTGGGGCTTGCTCAACCTGGTGCTCCGTTTCGACGCGCCGCCGGCCCCGTCGGCGCACGAGGTCGAACAGGCGCCGGCCGACGCGCCAATCCCGGGGATGGATCCGGACCTCGTCGCCGCGATCACGGTCGCCGTGCTGACGCACAAGGCGGTGCGCCGTCACCAGGCCGCGCCGGCGCTGCGCAGCTACTGGCCCGGCAGCCTGCTGTACGCCTCGCGCTGGGTGGCGACCGGGCGCGCGCGCCAGAACCGCAGCTGGCGAGGCCGGCGATGAGGCGCTACACGCTGCAGATCGGCGGCCGCGAGTTCGTCATCGACGTGCAGGAGCGGTCGGCCGATCGCTTCGAGGTCGTCGTCGGCAATGAGCGCTACGAGGTCGCGCTCGCGGGCGACGAGGACCTGCCCGAGGCGACGATCACGCCCGGCTTCGCGCCGGCGCGCGGCACCCCGCCGGCAAGCTCGTCGCCCGGGCCCGCGGCGCCGGCGAGCCGCAGGCCTGCGCCGACTGCATCCGGTCCGGCGAGAGGCGGCGGCGCGGGCGCGCTCAACGCACCGATGCCCGGCGTGATTCTCGAACTCACTGTCGCGCCCGGCGACACGGTCGAGCGCGGCCAGCCGATCGCCGTCCTGGAAGCGATGAAGATGAAGAACAGCATCAGGTCGCCCCGCGCCGGAACGATCGCGGAGGTCTGCGTGGCCGTCGGGCAGGCGGTGGGGCACGGCGAAGCGATCGTCCGCTTCGGAGAGGGCTGAGCGGCCGTGAGCGGCGACACGCTGAGCCTGCTGCTGCAGGGCATCGCGCACGTGACGCCGCAGTCCGCGATCATGATCGCGGTCGCGTGCGTGCTGCTCTACCTGGGCATCGCAAAGGATTACGAGCCGCTGCTGCTCGTGCCGATCGGCGCGGGCTGCCTGCTCGCAAACCTGCCGCTGTCGCCGCTGATCGCCGACGACGGGATGCTGCGCGTGCTCTACAACGCAGGCATCACGAACGAGCTGTTCCCGCTGCTCATCTTCATCGGCATCGGCGCGCTCACCGATTTCGGCCCGCTGCTCGAGAACCCGCGCATGGTGCTGCTCGGCGCAGCCGGCCAGTTCGGGATCTTCATGACCCTCGTGCTGGCGCTCGTGCTCGGCTTCAGCCGCGAGGAGGCGGCGTCGATCGGGATCATCGGCGCGATCGACGGCCCGACCTCGATCTACGTGAGCGGCATTCTGGCGCCGCACCTGCTCGGGCCCATCACGGTCGCCGCCTACAGCTACATGTCGCTGGTGCCGATCATCCTGCCCCCGATCATGCGTGCGCTGACGAGCGAGCGCGAGCGGCGCATCCGCATGCCGTACACCCAGCGCGCGATCAGCCGGCGCACCCGCATCCTCTTCCCGATCGTGGTCACGGTGCTGGTCGGGACGCTGGTGCCCTTCGCGACGCCCCTGATCGGCATGCTGATGCTCGGCAACCTGATGAAGGAATCGGGCGCGGTCCAGCGGCTCACGAAGGCCTCGTCCGAGGAGATCGCCAACATCGTGACGCTCTTCCTCGGGCTCGCCATCGGCTCGACGATGGTGGGCGCCGAGTTCCTCAAGCCGAGCACGCTCGCGATCCTGGTGCTCGGCATTCTCGCGTTCACCGTCGATGCCGCCGCAGGGCTGCTGTTCGGCAAGGTCCTCAACCTCTTCAGCGGCGGGCGCTTCAATCCGCTCATCGGCGCGGCGGGCATCAGCGCGTTCCCGATGGCGGCGCGCGTCGTGCACAAGGTCGCGCAGGACGAGGACTACGAGAACTTCCTGCTGATGCACGCCATGGGCGCGAACGCCGCCGGGCAGGTCGCGAGCGTCGTCGCGGGCGGCGTGCTGCTGGCGCTGATGGGGGCCCGGTAGAATCCTTCGTTCCAACGGAGCCCCGCGTGACAACCCGACCTTTCCGCATCCTCGGCCTGCAGCAGATCGCCATCGGCGCGCTCGACAAGGGGCGTCTCGCGAAGCTCTGGGTCGACACGCTCGGCGTGCCGGTCACCGGCAACTACCGCAGCGAGCGCGAGAACGTCGACGAGGACATCCTCGCGCTCGGGTCGGGCGCGCACAAGGTCGAGGTGGACCTGATGCAGCCGCTCGACGCGGCGAAGAAACCCGCGGTGCACGAGACGCCCCTCAACCACATCGGCCTGTGGGTCGACGATCTGCCGAAGGCGATGGCGTGGCTGACCGCGCAGGGCGTGCGCTTCGCCCCGGGCGGCATTCGGCGCGGCGGCGCCGGCTACGACATCTGCTTCATTCACCCCAAGGCGAACGACGAGTTTCCGATCGCGGGCGAGGGCGTTCTGATCGAGCTCGTCCAGGCGCCGGCGGAGGTTATCGCGGCATGCGCGCCGCGCTGACCCGCGCGCTCACTCGAACTCGATGATCGACTGATCGACCGCCAGGCTGTCGCCCGGCCGGGCGAGCAGCGCCTTGACGCGCGCATCATTCTCCGCGCGCAGCACGTTCTCCATCTTCATCGCCTCGATCACCGCGAGCTTCTCGCCGGCCTTGACCTCCTGGCCCGCGGCGACGGCGATCTCGGTCAGCAGACCGGGCATCGGCGAGATCAGGAACTTGGAGAGATCCGGCGGCGGCTTGTGCGGCATGAGCGCGTGGAGCTCGGCGGCGCGCGCGGTGAGCACCATCACGTCGACCCGGGTGCCCCAGTGGAAGAGGCGATAGACGAGGTTCCGCCGCTCGACCTGCATGCAGACCTCGCGCCCGTTCACCGTGCCGCGGAAGATCGGGTGGCCGAAGGCCCAGTCGGAGAGCACGGTGAAAGCCTCGCCCTTGTACGCGACATGCTGGCCGCCCGCGATGTTGGACACCGTCACCGGGTGGTGCTCGCCGCCGAGCACCACGACCCAGGCGGCCCCCACCTTGCGCTCGTGGCCGCGCAGCTGGCCGGAGATCCCGGCGGCGCGGTCCATGTAGCGGCGGTGGAGCACCGCCGCGATGCATACGAGCAGCCCGGGATCGTCGTGCGGGACGTCCTCGCTGCGAAAGCCCTGCGGGTACTCCTCGGCAATGAACCCGGTGTTGAAGCGTCCCGCCACGAAGCGCGGATGCTGCATGAGCGCGGCCTGGAACGGGATGTTCGTGGACACGCCGCGGATGACGAAGGCGTTCAGCGCATCGCGCATGCGCGCGATCGCCTGGTCGCGCGTGGCGCCGTGGGCGACGAGCTTCGCGATCATCGAGTCGTAGTACATCGAGATCTCGCCGCCCTCGTAGACCCCGGTGTCGACGCGCACCATTCCCGGCAGCTCCGCGGGCGGCATGTACTTCACCAGCCGCCCGATGGAAGGCAGGAAGCCGCGGAACGGATCCTCCGCGTTGATGCGGCATTCCATCGCCCAGCCGTTCAGCTTGAGGTCCTTCTGCGCGAACGCGAGCCGCTCGCCCGCGGCGACGCGGATCATCTGCTCGACGAGGTCGAGGCCGGTGATCATCTCGGTGACCGGGTGCTCGACCTGCAGCCGCGTGTTCATCTCGAGGAAGTAGAAGCTGCGGTCGGCGCCGACCACGAACTCGACGGTGCCGGCCGACTGGTAGTCGACCGCCTTGGCGAGCGCCACGGCCTGCTCGCCCATCGCCCGGCGCATCCGGTCGTCGAGGAAGGGCGAGGGCGCCTCCTCGATCACCTTCTGGTGGCGGCGCTGGATCGAGCACTCGCGCTCCCAGAGGTACACGCAGTTGCCGTGCGCGTCGCCGAGCACCTGGATCTCGATGTGGCGGGGCTCGACGATGAACTTCTCGATGAACACCCGGTCGTCGCCGAACGCGGCCTTGGCCTCGTTGCGGCAGCTCTGGAACCCCTCGCGGCACTCGGCATCGTGCCACGCGACCCGCAGGCCCTTGCCGCCGCCGCCGGCCGACGCCTTGATCATCACCGGGTAGCCGACGCTCCGCGCGATCTCGACCGCCTGGTCGGCGCTCCCGATCACGTCGGTGTAGCCGGGGATCGTGTTGACCTTGGCGGCGAGCGCGAGCTTCTTGGACGCGATCTTGTCGCCCATCGCCTGGATCGATCTTGCCTTCGGCCCGATGAAGACGACGCCGTTCTTCTCCAGCAGATCGCAGAACGCCGCGTTCTCGGACAGGAAGCCGTAGCCCGGGTGCACGGCTTCGGCGCCGGTGTCCCTTGCGGCCTGCAGGATGCGATCCATCAGCAGGTAGCTCTGCGCCGACGGCGGCGGGCCGATCGGCACCGCCTCGTCCGCGAGGTCCACGTGCCGCGCGTCGCGGTCGGCTTCGGAGTACACCGCGACGGTCGCGATGCCCATCTGCTGCGCGGTGCGGATCACGCGGCAGGCGATCTCGCCGCGGTTGGCGATCAGGATCTTCTTGAACATCGTGTGCTGGAGGCAGGGTGCGGGGAGCGGCGCAATCGCGCCGCTCCCGTCCCCCGTCTCTCTTCCCCCTTCCCTACAACGGTATGTTGCCGTGCTTGCGCCACGGGTTCTCGAGCTTCTTCTCGCGCAGCATCGCGAGCGAGCGGCAGATGCGCTTGCGCGTCTCGTGCGGCATGATCACGTCGTCGATGAACCCGCGGCTGCCGGCGACGAACGGGTTGGCGAACTTCCTCCGGTACTCCTCGGTGCGCGCGGCGATCCGCTCGCGGTCGCCGATATCCTTGCGGAAGATGATCTCGACCGCGCCCTTCGGTCCCATCACCGCGATCTCCGCCGACGGCCACGCGAAGTTCACGTCGCCGCGCAGGTGCTTCGAGCTCATGACGTCGTAGGCGCCGCCGTAGGCCTTGCGCGTGATCACGGTCACCTTCGGCACGGTCGCCTCGGCGTAGGCGTACAGGAGCTTCGCGCCGTGCTTGATGATGCCGCCGTACTCCTGCGCCGTTCCCGGCATGAACCCCGGCACGTCGACGAACGTGATGATCGGGATGTTGAACGCGTCGCAGAAGCGCACGAAGCGCGCCGCCTTGATCGAGCTCTTGATGTCGAGGCAGCCGGCCAGCACGAGCGGCTGGTTCGCGACGATGCCGACGGTGGAGCCCTCCATCCGGCCGAACCCGATCACCATGTTCTTCGCGTAGTCGGGCTGCAGCTCGAGGAAGTCGGTGTCGTCGACGACCTTGAAGACGAGCTCCTTGATGTCGTACGCCTTGTTGGGGTTGTCGGGCACGAGCGTGTCGAGCGAGTAGTCGAGCCGGTCGGCGCCGTCGGTGGTGGGGCGCACCGGCGGCTTCTCGCGGTTGTTGGGCGGCAGGTAGTTCAGCAGCCGCCGCACCATCGAGAGCGCCTCGACGTCGTTCTCGAACGCGCGGTCGGCGACGCCCGACTTGCGTCGAGTGCGTCACCGCGCCGCCGAGCTCCTCGGCGGTGACCTCCTCGTGGGTCACCGTCTTCACGACCTCGGGCCCGGTGACGAACATGTAGGACGTGTCCTTCACCATCACGATGAAGTCGGTCATCGCCGGCGAGTACACCGCGCCGCCCGCGCACGGCCCCATGATCACCGAGATCTGCGGGATCACGCCGGAGGCGAGAACGTTGCGCTGGAACACGTCGGCGTACCCGCCGAGCGAGGCGACGCCTTCCTGGATGCGCGCGCCGCCGGAGTCGTTCAGGCCGATCACGGGCGCCCCGGCCTTGAGCGCGTGGTCCATGATCTTGCAGATCTTCTCGGCGTGGGCCTCCGACAGGGCGCCGCCGAACACGGTGAAGTCCTGGCTGAACACGAACACCAGGCGGCCGTTGATCGTGCCGTAGCCGGTCACCACGCCGTCGCCCGGGATCTTCTGCTCGCCCATGCCGAAGTCGACGCAGCGGTGCTCCACGAACATGTCCCATTCCTCGAACGAATCGGGGTCGAGCAGCAGCTCGATGCGCTCGCGGGCGGTGAGCTTGCCCTTCGCGTGCTGCGACTCGATGCGCTTCTCGCCGCCGCCGAGCCGCGCGGCGGCGCGCATCTCGTCGAGTTGCCGGATGATGTCGTGCATTCCTCGTTCCTCCCCGACCTAGTCTAGGTCCTGACGCAGGCGAGCAGCCGCGCCGCTGCGACGGCGGGCGTCATTCTCCCCTCGGCGACCGCCGCCTGCACCGCGGCGAGCTCGGCCTTCACCGCCGGATTCTGGTAGAAGCGGGCGCGCAGCTCGTGCTCGACGAGCGCGATCATCCAGTCGTGCGCCTGGTGCTTCCGCTTCGCCGCGGCCGCGCCGCTCGCGGCCGCAGCCGCGCGAAAGCGCTCCGCCTCGTCCCAGAACGCCGCCACGCCCGCACCGGTGAGCGCGCTCAACGCGAGCACCGGCGGCGACCAGTGCGCCGCGCGCTGGCGCAGCATCGAGAACGCGTTCGCGATCTGGGTGCGGGCGAGCTCGGCCGCTTGCGGGTCGATGTCGGCCTTGTTCACCAGCACGAAGTCGACGAGCTCCACGATGCCGCGCTTGATCGCCTGCAGATCGTCGCCCGGCGTTCGGCAGTGCGAGCAGCACGAAGCAGTCGGTCATGCCCGCGACCGCGGTCTCGGACTGGCCGACGCCCACCGTCTCCACGATCACCACGTCGTAGCCCGCAGCCTCGCACAGGGCGAGCGCCTCGCGCGTCTTGTGCGCCACGCCGCCGAGCGTCCCGCCCGACGGGCTGGGGCGAATGAACGCGTTCGGATCGCGCGCGAGCCTCTCCATGCGCGTCTTGTCGCCGAGAATCGAGCCGCCCGAAACGGCGCTGGTCGGATCGACCGCCAGCACCGCGACGCGACGCCCGCGCGCAGTCAGGGTCAGTCCGAGCCGTTCGATGAACGTGGACTTGCCCGCGCCGGGCGCGCCGCTGATGCCCACTCGGAAGCTCCCGCCCGTATGGGGCAGCAGCGCCTCCAGGAGCGCGGTGGCGCGTGCCTGGTGATCGCGCCGCGAGGATTCGATCAGCGTGATCGCCTTCGCGAGGGCGCGCGGCGCGCGCGCCACCACGCCTTCCGCGAGCCGCCGGTCGGCGGGATCGAGGTGCTCGGGCGCGGGTGTCGAGCGCTTGTGAACCGGCATCGGATGACGTCCGCTCGGCGCGTCGGTGCGGAGCCCGGAAACCTACTGGGGCCCCGCCATGTGTGCCTTGCGGAAGATCAAACCGCGCCCGCCGCGACCCGGGCGCTCCGGATGGCCTTGAGCGTGGTGCGCGCCGCCTCCGAGATCACCGTGCCGGGACCGAAGATCGCCGCGACGCCGGCGGCCTTGAGAAAGTCGTAGTCCTGCTGGGGAATCACGCCGCCCACCACCACGACGATCTCCGGCGCGCCTTGAGCCCGCAGCGCCTTGACGAGTTCGGGCACGAGCGTCTTGTGTCCGGCCGCGAGCGTGGAAACGCCGACGGCGTGCACGTCGTTCTCGATCGCCTGGCGCGCGGCCTCCTCCGGCGTCTGGAAGAGCGGTCCGATGTCGACGTCGAACCCCAGATCCGCGAACGCCGTCGCGATGACCTTCGCGCCGCGGTCGTGCCCGTCCTGGCCGACCTTCGCGACCATGATGCGCGGACGGCGGCCCTCCGCGGCCTCGAACTGCTCGATGTCGCCCTTGAGCGCCTGCCAGCCGGCGTCCTGCACGAACGCCGCGCCGTAGACGCCCGACACCGTCTGCGCGTGCGCCTGGTAGCGGCCCCAGACCTTCTCGAGCGCGTCGCTCACTTCGCCGACCGTCGCGCGGGCGCGGATCGCCTTGATCGAGAGGTCGAGGAGATTTCCCGTGCCGCGTGTGCGCGGCGTCGGTCAGCGCCGCGAGCGCGGCCGCGACCGCGCGCGCATCGCGCTTCGATCTCACCTCGCGGAGCCGCCTGATCTGCGCCTCGCGCACCGCGGTGTTGTCGATCTGCCGGATCGCGAGCGGCTCCTCCTCGGCGAGCTTGTACTTGTTGACGCCGACGATCACGTCCTCGCCGCGGTCGATGCGCGCCTGCTTCTCGGCGGCGCACGCCTCGATGCGCAGCTTCGCCCAGCCCGACTGCACCGCCTTGGTCATGCCGCCGATCTTCTCGACCTCCTCGATGATCTCCCAGGCCTTGTCGGCCATGTCCTGCGTGAGCCGCTCCATCATGTACGACCCGGCCCAGGGATCGACGACGGCGGTGATGTGGGTCTCCTCCTGGATGACGAGCTGGGTGTTGCGCGCGATGCGCGCGGAGAAGTCGGTCGGCAGCGCGATCGCCTCGTCGAACGAGTTGGTGTGCAGCGACTGCGTGCCGCCGAACACCGCCGCCAGCCCCTCGATCGTCGTGCGCACGATGTTGTTGTAGGGATCCTGCTCGGTGAGCGACCAGCCGGAGGTCTGCACGTGCGTGCGCAGCATCAGCGAGCGCGCGCTCTTCGGATTGAAGTCCTTCATCATCCGCCACCAGAGCAGGCGGGCCGCGCGCAGCTTCGCGACCTCGAGGTAGAAATTCATTCCGACGTTGAAGAAGAACGACAGCCGGCCGGCGAACTCGTCCACGTCGAGGCCGCGCGCGAGGGCCGCGCGCACATAGTCGCGCCCGTCGGCGAGGGTGAAGGCGAGCTCGAGCGCCTGCGTCGCGCCCGCCTCCTGGATGTGATACCCGGAGATCGAGATCGAGTTGAACTTCGGCATGTGGCGCGCCGTGTGCTCGATGATGTCGGCCACGATGCGCATCGACGGCTCGGGCGGGTAGATGTAGGTGTTGCGGACCATGAACTCCTTGAGGATGTCGTTCTGGATCGTCCCCGCGAGCTCCGCCTGCTTCACCCCCTGCTCCTCCGCCGCGACCACGTAGCCGGCGAGCACGGGCAGGACGGCGCCGTTCATGGTCATCGACACGGAGATCCGGTCGAGCGGGATGCCGTCGAACAGCACCTTCATGTCCTCGACCGAATCGATCGCCACGCCCGCCTTGCCGACGTCGCCGCCGACGCGCGGGTGATCGGAGTCGTAGCCGCGGTGCGTCGCAAGATCGAATGCGATCGACACGCCCTGCTGGCCGGCCGCGAGGTTGCGGCGGTAGAAGGCGTTCGACTCCGCGGCGGTCGAAAAGCCCGAATACTGGCGGATCGTCCACGGCCGCACCGTGTACATCGTCGCCTGCGGCCCGCGCAGGAAGGGCTCGAAGCCGGGCAGCGTGTTCGCGTGGGGGAGGCCCTTCAGGTCCTCGGCCGTGTAGAGTGCCTTCACGTCGATGCCCTCCGGCGTGCGCCAGACGAGCTTGTCGGGAGAGCCGGCGGCCTTCAGGGCGGCCTTCTGCCACTCGTCGAGAGAGGGGATCTTGGGCGTGCGGTCGTTCATGAGGGTCGCCTTCGCGCCGATGTCGGGGCAGCGCACGTGTGATCTGCCATTCTAAGCAGGAATGGCGCCAGTCGCGACACAGGGAGGCTCGAAGTATGCTGCGCGGGTCCGGAACCATGCCCAGGCGAAGGTCGTCATGAAGCTGCAGTGGCTCGCGCTCGCTTTTCTGACCGCCACGACGCACGCCGCCGAGACCGTGAGCTGTCCCGAACTCGCCTCCGCCGTCCAGGTCGCCACCTGCCCGTCGGAGGCGGAGCTGAAGTACACGTTCACCGGCTACTGCGCGGATGCCGCGCGCCTGTACGACAAGGATCCGGCCTGCGCCGACGAGAAGGCCTACCGGCAGAGGAAGAACGTCGCGCTGTGGGAATCGCGCGACGGGTCGTTCCAGGGCTACGTCTCGTGCGACCTGCCGCCCGCTTCGGTGCGGGCCGCGAGCGCCGCGCGGATCGCCGTCACGCGGGTCGGCAGCCTCACCCGCATCGCCTGCACGTACCGCGACGGCGTCGTGTTCACGCAGCGCACGCGCGCCGCGTGCAGGGTCGCGGGCGACGGCAGCTGCGCGACCGGCGATTGCAAGGCGACCTGCGACTGACCGGATGCGGACCGGGCGCGTGCTTGGCCCGGCGCGCGGCCCAACCGCGTTCGCGGCATGGCGCGGCCGCAATGGCCGCGCTGCCGCGCTGTAGCATTCGGCGATGACTTCGGCTCCGCGGACCACGCGCGCTGCCGCGCTCGCGCCCTTCCGCGTGCGCAGTTTCCGCTTCCAGTGGCCCGCGGACCTCGCCACCTCGTGGGCGTTCGAGATGGAGGCGCTGATCCTCGGCTGGTACGTGCTCGCCACCACGGGCTCGGTGCAGCAACTGGTCGCGTTCGGCGCGCTCGCGTGGCTCGGTTCGCTGTTCTCGCCGTTCTTCGGCGTGTGGGGCGACCGCCTCGGCCACCGCACCCTGCTGTGCGTCACGCGCGGCGTCTACGCGCTGCTCGCGGCGGTGCTGGCGGCGCTGACGATGAGCGGCGCCCTGGCACCGTGGCACGTGTTCGCGATCGCCGCCATCGCCGGTCTGATGAAGCCGTCCGACATGGTGATGCGGCACGCCCTGGTGGCGCAGACCATGCGGTCCGACGTGCTGCTGGGCGCGCTCGGCGTCTCGCGCACCACGTCGGACACGGCGCGCGTCGCCGGCGCGATCGCCGGCACCGGCGGCGTGGCGCTCATCGGCATGGGCCCGGCGTACGCCGTGGTCACCGCGATGTACGTCGCGGCATTTATCCTCTCGCTCGGCGTCGCCGGCGCTCAGCCGCGCGCGCGGGGGGCCGCGCCGGGCGCAGCCGCGGCGCATCCGGTCGCGGACCTGAAGCAGGCGTTCGTCTATGTCTGGCGCAAGCCCGAGCTGCTCGGGGCGTTCAGCGTGGCGTTTCTCGTCAACCTGCTCGCGTTTCCGTTCTTCCTCGGCCTCCTGCCGTACGTGGCGAAGGAGGTCTACGCCATCGGGCAGTCCGGTCTGGGGTACCTGGCCGGCGCGTTCGCCCTGGGCGCGCTCGCGGGCTCGCTCGTAGTGAGCGCGAACCGGCTGCCGCTGCGGGCCGCCCGGGCCATGCTCGCCGGCGCCGCGGCGTGGTTCGTCGCGATCCTGCTATTCGGGCAAACCTCGTCGCTTACGCCGGGGTTGGCGCTGCTCTTCATCGCCGGCTTCGTGCAGAGCTTCTGCCTCACGCCTCTGGCGGCCGTGATGCTGCGCTCGTCGGCGGACGAGATGCGCGGCCGCGTGATGGGGATGCGCATCCTCGCGGTCTGGGGATTGCCGCTCGGCCTGCTTGCGGCGGGGCCGATCATCGCGCGGTTCGGCTTCCCCGCCACCACGCTCCTTTACGCCGGCCTCGGGCTGGCGGCGACGTTCGCGATCGGCTACGGCTGGCGCCGCGCACTCTGGCGCCGCGCGGCGGCAGCGAACGCGCGCACGTAGGCGTGATCGAGCTCCGTCACGGGCCCGTCCCTCCCTTCCCTTTATCGGCTCGGGCGAGGCGCGTACCATCGCGCGACGCGCGCCGCCGACCGGGGCATGGCGCAGGCGGCAATCGGGGGGGAAGGGCGCGATGACCGTACGCGGAAGTGCCATCAAGGCACGCGCACGGTTCGCCGCCCGGTGAGCGAATGACCATCGTCAACATCGAAGATCTTCGCCGCCGCGCGCGCCGCCGCCTGCCGAAGGTCGTGTTCGATTTCATCGACGGGGGCGCGATGGACGAACGCACCCTCGCGGCCAATCGCGCCGACTTCGAGGCGTGGGAGCTGCTGCCGAAGATGCTCGTCGACGTCTCGCAGCGCAGCCTGAAGACCACGGTACTGGGGCGCGAGATCGCGATGCCGCTGATGGTCGCGCCGACCGGCATCAGCGGGCTCGCGACGCCGCAGGGCGAGCTGCACGCCGCGCGCGCGGCGAAGGAGGCGGGCACCGTCTACTGTCTGAGCACGACCGCGACGTGCAGCATCGAGGAGATCGCCGCGGCGACCGGCGAGCCGTTCTGGTTCCAGCTCTACGTGATGCGCGACCGGGGCGTCACGCGCTCGATGGTCGAGCGCGCCGCGGCCGCGAAGTGCGGGGCGCTGGTGCTCACGATCGACCTCGCCGTGCAAGGCCGGCGCGAGCGCGACGTCTACAACGGGTTCACGGTCCCGCCGAGGGTGACCGCGCGCAACGTCCTCGAGGTGCTCGCGCGGCCGCGCTGGCTGCTCGACATGGCGCTCGGGCCGCGGATGACGTTCGCGAACTTCACCGACGCGATGACCGCCGGCGGCGGCTTCATCAACCTCGGCAAGCACATCAATTCGCAGTTCGACCAGTCGGTGACCTGGAAGGACGTCGACTGGCTGCGCTCGATCTTTCCCGGCCCGCTCGTGATCAAGGGCGTGCTGACCGCACACGACGCAAAGCTCGCTCGCGAGCACGGCGCCGCGGCGGTCATCGTGTCGAACCACGGCGCGCGCCAGCTCGATCACGTGCCCTCGTCGATCCGCGCCCTGCCGGAGGTCGTCGCGGCCGTGGGCGACCGGCTCGAGGTGTATCTCGACAGCGGCGTGCGGCGCGGCAGCGACATCGCGAAGGCGCTCGCGCTCGGCGCGCGGGCGGTGCTCGTGGGCCGGCCTTTCCTGTACGGCATGGGCGCGCTCGGGCCGGCCGGCGCGGCGCGCGCGCTCGAGATCCTGCGCGACGAGCTCGACAATTGCATGGCGCTGCTCGGCGCGCCGTCGGTGGGGGCGCTAGACTCCTCCTTTGTTCGGCGTCGCTAGAATCGCGACGCGTCCGTCTCGGGAGTCTCCCTATGCGTCTATTGATCACTGCGCTCGCACTCGTCCCGCTGCTCGTTCACGCCGGCGGCTCCAACTACGGCGTGACACCCGGCGCGAAGGACCTCACCGGCAAGATCACAGAATGGCCGGTGCCCACGCCGAAGTTCGCCCGCGATCCGGCGATCGGCCCCGACGGCAACATCTACATCGCGGTGATGCAGGGCAACCGCATCGCGCGCTTCGACACGAAGACCCAGCAGTTCACCGAGTGGGATCTGCCCGCTGAACGCGAGGCCGCACGGCCTGCTCGTCGACCCGAAGAACATCGTCTGGTACACCGGCAACGGCAACGGCACGATCGGCGCGCTCGATCCGCGCACCGGCCGCTTTCTCGAGCACCGGTTGCCCTCCGGCGGCGATCCGCACACGATCGTGCTCGCCGACGACGGGATCATCTGGTTCACGGTGCAGAGCGGCGGGCGCATCGGCCGGCTCGATCCGAAGAGCTCGCGCATCACCGAGTACAAGACCTCCGGCGGTCCCTACGGCCTCGCGCTCGACAAGCAGGGCAACGTCTGGTTCTGCCGGTTCAGCGCCGACTCCCTCGGGCGGCTCGATCCGAAGACCGGCGAGATCACCACGCTCTCGACCGGGCCCGGGTCGCGTCCGCGCCGCATTGCGACGGCCCCGGACGGGACGCTGTGGGTGACCTACTACGGCAACGGGAAGCTCGGGCAGATCGATCCGGTCGCGCGCAAGGTCGTGCGGGAGGTCGAGATGCCCGCCGGCACCGCGGGTGGCCCCTACGCGGTGACGGTCGATGCGAAGGGTCGCGTCTGGGCGAACGAGATCCAGACCGACACGGTCGCGATGCTGGATCCCGCCACGCTGCAGTTCCGGGTGTTCAAGCTGCCGTCGAGCGGCGTGGGCATCCGCAAGGCGATCGTCGACGGACAGGGCCGCTACTGGTACATGGGCAGCCACAACGGCCGCCTCGGCGTCATCGAGTGAGCGGCGCCCCGGGCCCCGCCGGGCAGGCACGCGGCGTCTTCGCATGAGGCGCGCCGTGCGGCTGAGGCTTCTCGTGTTTGTCGCGCTCGCGGTCGCCTGCAGCGCCGTGGGCGCCGAGGAGGCGCTTTGGGCGCAACTCCGGTCCGGCGGCCTCGTCGTCTTCATCCGCCATGCCGAGACCGATCCGGGCGCCGGCGACCCGACCGGGTTCCGGCTCGACGACTGCAAGACCCAGCGCAATCTCAATGCGGCGGGCCGCGATCAGGCGCGGCGTCTGGGCGAAGCGTTTCGGCGCGAGCGCGTCCCGGTCGCGCAGGTGCTCTCGAGCGAGTGGTGCCGCTGCCGCGACACCGCGACGCTCGCGTTCGACCGCTACGAGCCCTGGGCCGCGCTCAATAATCTGTTCGGCCGCTCGCAGAACGAGCCCGCCCAGAAGCGCGCCATGCTCGAGCGCGCCGGCGCGCATCGCGGCAAGGGGAATCTCGTGCTGATCACGCACGGCGCGACGATCTACCCGGTCGCCGGGGTGAACCCGGGAACAGGCGAGCTCGTGGTGATGAGACCCGCGGGCGCGGGCCGGCTCGAGCCGGTGGGACGACTCCGCCCCGACTGACGGCTACCGGCGCAGGAAGTCGAGCAGGGGCCCCTCGACCGTTCCCGGCGCTTCCTCGGGAATGAAGTGGCCGCAGTCGACCGGAAACCCGCGCACGTCGTTCGCGAAGCGGCGCCAGGTCTGCATCGGATCGCCCGACTTGCCCTGGCCGACGAAGGTCCCCGACCAGACCGCCAGCACCGGGCAGTCGATCCTGCGCCCGGCGTCGAGGTCGGCGCGATCGTGGGTGTCGTCCAGCGTCGCGCCGGCGCGGTAGTCGGCGCAGCTCGCCGCGATCACCTCCGGGCGGCGGAAGCAGCGCTTGTACTCCGGCATCGCGTCCTCGAGCGCCTTGAAGTTGCGCGCCCACTTGCGGCAGATCGCCTCGACCCAGAAGTCCGGGTCGGCGCCGAGCATCTTCTCGGGGATGCCGCCGGCCTGCGCGAGGAAACCCCAGTGGAACGTGTTGACCGCGAATACCCGGTTCGCGGCCTCCCACATCGCGCCGGTCGGAACGATGTCGAACGTGGCGAGCTTGCGGACGCGGTCGGCGTGGTCGAAGGCCATGCGGTAGCCGATGCGCGCGCCGCGATCGTGACCGACGACCAGAAAGCGTTCGTGATTGAGCGCGCGCATCAGCGCGACGAGATCGGCGGCCATCGCGCGCTTCGAGTAGCGCGACGACGAGGGGTCGGGCGCGGGCGCGTCGCTGTCCCCGTAGCCCTTCAGATCCGGCGCGATCACCGTGAATTCGCGCGCGAGCGTGGGCGCGAGGTGACGCCAGACGAGGTGCGTCTGGGGATAGCCGTGCAGGAGGAGGACGGGCGGCCCCTCGCCTCCCTCGCATACGTTGAAGGAGACGCCCGAGGCGACGACGCGGCGCTGGGTGAGGCCAGGAATCATCGGTCGAATAGAATGCGAGGGCGCATTCTGCCACCCCGCCCTCCCAAACGCGAGAAGCCCGATGAACTCCCCGCACGCCGTCAGCCGCTATCCCGTTCCCGATCTCGGGACCCTTCCTGAAGACATCCGCGCGCGCATCCTCAAGGTCCAGGAGAAGTCCGGCTTCGTGCCGAACGTGTTCCTGGCGCTCGCCCACCGCCCCGACGAGTTCCGGGCCTTCTTCGCCTATCACGATGCCTTGATGGAGAAGGACAGCGGCCTGACCAAGGCCGAGCGGGAGATGATCGTCGTGGCGGTCGCCGGGGCGAACGGCTGCCAGTACTGCGTCGTCGCGCACGGCGCCATCCTGCGCATCCGCGCGAAGAATCCGCTCATCGCCGACCAGGTGGCGATCAACTACCGCGAGGCGGACATCACGCCGCGTCAGCGGGCGATGCTCGACTTCGCGCTGAAGGTCGCCGAGGACTCGCGCGCGATCGACGAGCGCGACTTCGCCGCGCTGCGCGCGCACGGCTTCACCGACGAGGACGTCTGGGACATCGCCGGCGTCAGCGCGTTTTTCTCGCTCTCGAACCGGTTCGCGAACTTCCTCGCGCTGCGTCCCAACGACGAGTTCTACCTCCTGGGCCGAGCGCCCAAGTAGCCCCGGCGCGCGCCGGCCGGCGACTTCCCCCGTCTCGATGCGAAATACTCGGCACCCGGCGCCGGTCCGGGCCGACCGCCCGGCACTATGCCCTCGTCATGGCCGCAGCGCAGTCGCAGAGTGGCCGCTCATAAAGACAAGGGAGGCTTCACGATGCCGTTCGCCAAGCACGCCACCGCCGCGCTCGCGGCCGCACTGACCCTGATTGCCGCCTCTGCCGGCCTGGCTGCCGACGAAGTCCCCGAACCCGCCGCCAAGGTCGACAACGGTCTCGGCGCGCTGCCCCCGTATGCGCAGTGGAATGAAACCTGGCTCTACGCCGTTCCCGCCGACAGCGTCGACAACGGCCTCGGCGAGATGCCGGACGTGTCGCGGATCACCGAGGTGTGGCTCTACGCGATGCCGGCGGAAAAGGTCGACTCGGGACTCGGCGAGATCGTCGCGCGCGCGAGCCCGGCCGGCGACCTGCGCTGACACACCGCGCGCTCGCGCGTTCAGCGCGTGAGCAGCACCCGCGCCGCAACGAGCGTCGCAATCACCAGCAGCACACCCAGGAAGATGGCGGCGCGGCGCTTTGCCCGCTGCCGCTTCCGCATCGCCGCGGCGCGCTCGGACTCCATGAGCGCGGCGATGCGCGACCACTTGCCGTCCGCATCCTGACCCTTGGCGCTTGCGGCCGGGTGATCCCATCCGGCCACCGTCGGCTGATCGAGCGGCGTGACGTGCGCGGCCGGGTGATCCCAGCCGATCACCGTGCGCCCGTCGAGCGGCGAGGTCGGCGCGCGCACCGGCGCGGCCTTCACGGCCGGTCGTGGCGCGGCGCCGGCGCGCTTCGCCTCCGCCTCCTGCCGCGCCGCCGCGACGAGCTTGCGCTCCTTGTCGCTGAGGCTGCCCTTCTTCATCGCCCGGATTCTGCGCGTCCGCCGGTGCGGCGGTCTACCGGAGGCGGCGCGGACGCGGTGCGGAAAGTCACGCCTCCCCGGTGGCGATGCGCGTGCGGGCGGCACGGTACTCGCGCTCCAGGCGGTCCACCAGCTCGCTCACCGGCGGCGCGTCGGTGATGTTGCCCACGCCCTGTCCCGCGCTCCAGATGTCCTTCCAGGCCTTCGGGCGCTCCTCGCGCTTGTCGTAGTGCATCTGGCCCGCCGGTGCGTCGGGCAGGCGGTCCGGGTCCAGCCCGGCCGCGCGGATGCTGGCCTTCAGGTAGCTCCCGTGCACGCCCGAGAAGTAGGGCGTGTACACGACGTCCGCGGCGCGCGCGTCGGCGATCATCTGCTTGTAGCGGTCCGGGGCGTTCGCCTCCCGAGTCGCGATGAAGCGCGTTCCGAGATAGGCGAGATCGCACCCCATCGCCTGTGCGGCGAGAACGGCGGCGCCATCGGTGATCGCGCCCGCGAGCGCCAGCGTCCCGGCGTAGAAGCGCCGCACCTCGTTCACCAGCGCGAACGGGTTCAGCGTGCCCGCATGGCCGCCTGCGCCCGCGCAGACCAGGATGAGACCGTCGACGCCCGCTTCGAGCGCCTTCTCCGCGTGCCGCACGCTGATCACGTCGTGCAGGACGATGCCGCCGTAGGCGTGCACCCGGTCGACGACCGGATGGGGCGGGCGCAGCGAGGTGATCACGATCGGGACACGGTGTCGCACGCAGACGTCCAGGTCCGCGTCCAGCCGGCCGTTCGAGGCGTGCACGATCTGGTTCACGGCGAACGGCGCGACGAATGCGCCCGGGTGCGCTGCGCGGTGTGCGGCGAGCTCGGACTCGATACGCGTGAGCCAGCGGTCGAGGTCTTCCTGCGGGCGCGCGTTCAGCGCGGGAAAGGCGCCGACGATCCCGGCCTTGCACTGCGCGATCACCAGCGCCGGGTTGGAAACGATGAACAGCGGCGCGCCGATGACCGGCAGGCGCAGCTTGCCCTGGAGCAGCGGCGGGAGCGGCATCGGGGCGCCGCTATTCGCCCTTCGGCCGGGCGTGCGCGCTCGCCTCCTCGTCGATGCGCTGCCAGACCTCGAGCGCCATCGGATGCTCGGTCTCCTCGAGGAGGTGCCCGACCAGCCCGACCGCGCGCGCCATGACGCCGAGTCCGCGCACGATGCGATCGGGCACGCCGAGCTCGCAGCAGATTGCGCCGATCGCACCGGTCGCATTGATCGGCAACTGCTTGCCCGCTGCGCGTTCGGCTTCGGCGGCGATGAGCTGCACGAGCTGGACGTACGCGCCCGCGAACCCGTTCTCCTTCGCGATCTGGAAGAGGCGCGGCGTGCGCGGGTCGATCGGCTTGTGGATCGGATGACCGAGCCCCGGGATCGGGGCTTTCCGCGCGCGCCACGCCGCGACCGTGTCGCGGGCGATCGCCTCGAGCTCAGGCCCCGTCGCCGACTTGGCACGGCTGCGCGGCAGCGCCTCGGCGAGCAACTTCGCCACGCCTTCCATGCTGCCGACGAACACGGTCCCGAGCCCGCACAGGCCCGCGGCGACCGCGGCCTGAAGCGACTCCGGCGCGCCGGCGTAGGTAAGCCGCGCGGCGAGCGCGCTCGGCGTGATCCCGTGCTCCACGAGCGTGACGAGAATCGCATTGAAGACGGTGGACTCCTGCGGCGTCGGCACGCGTCCCATCAACTCGAGGAACGCCATGTCGCCGAGGTTGATCTTGCCGAGCAGCTCGCCCGGCAGGTCCCTGCCGCGGACTACGATCTTGTCGGCGGTGCTCCAGCCGAGGTCGCTGCGCAGGGGCTTGGGTTGACGGGGCATCGGTACTCCTTCAGAGCGTCTAGAGAGGTGAGGGGCGGTGCCCCCGATTCAGATCGGGTCCCAGGAGAAGACGTCAGCCGAGACCTCCAGCGGGAGGAAGCTCGCCTTGAGCGCAGGCAGTGCGTGCGCGGCGATCGTCTCGGCGGTCCAGCCTTCGGCGCGATGGACCGAGCGCACCGGCCGCGGCTGGCTCATCACGAAGATCTCGTTCGCGCGCACCGCGAAGATCTGACCGCTCACCGCCGCGGCGGCGTCTCCGGCCAGGAACACCGCCATGGGGGCGATCTTGCCCGCCTCCATGCGCTGGAGCTTCGCGACCCGCGCAGCTTGCTCGGGCGTGCCGGTCGGGATCGACGCGATCATCCGGCTCCACGCGAACGGCGCGATGCAGTTCGAGCGCACGTTGAACTTCGCGAGATCGAGCGCGATCGACTTGGACAGCGCCGCGATGCCGAGCTTCGCGGCGGCATAGTTGGCCTGCCCGACGTTCCCGATCAGCCCGGAGGTCGACGTCATGTGGATGTACGCGCCGCTTTCCTGCGTGCGGAAGTGCGTGGCGGCCGCGCGGCTGACGTAGAAGGTCCCCATCAGGTGGACCTGGACGACCGCCTCGAAGTCCTCCGGCGTCATCTTGTGGAACAGGCGATCGCGCAGGATGCCGGCGTTGTTCACCACGCAGTCGACGCGGCCGAAGGCGTCCAGCGCGGCCTGGACGATCCGGTTCGCCGCGTTCCAGTCCGACACGCTGTCCGTGCTGGCGACGGCCGTGCCGCCGCGCGCCCGGATCTCGTCGACCACCCGTTGCGCCGCCCCGGCGTCGCCGGGCTCCCCGGCGAGGGACGCGCCGATGTCGTTGACGACGACCTTCGCCCCGGCGGCCGCCATCGCGGCCGCGATCTCGCGCCCGATGCCGCCGCCGGCGCCGGTCACGATCGCCACCTTGCCTTTCACCATGCCCCCTAGATCAGAATGATGTCGAACTGCTCCTGCGGGTAGCTCGTCTCGACCCGCATCGACACCGGCTTGCCGATGAAGTCCCCGAGCATCGCGAGGGACTGCGACTCCTCCTCGAGGAAGAGGTCGATGACGCTCTGCGCGGCGAGGATGCGGAACTCGCGCGCGTTGAACTGGCGCGCCTCGCGCAGGATCTCGCGCAGGATCTCGTAGCACACCGTGCGCGCGGTCTTCACCGTGCCGCGCCCCTGGCAGGTCGCGCACGGCTCGCACAGCACGTGCTCCAGCGACTCGCGCGTGCGCTTGCGCGTCATCTCCACCAGCCCGAGCTGCGTGAAGCCGTTCAGCGTCATCTTGGTGCGGTCGCGCGCGAGCGAACTTCTGGAACTCGGCGAGCACCGCGGCGCGATGGTCCGCGTTCGTCATGTCGATGAAGTCGAGGATGATGATGCCGCCGAGGTTGCGCAGGCGCAGCTGCCGCGCGATCACCTGCGCCGCCTCGAGGTTGGTCTTGAAGATGGTGTCCTCGAAGTTGCGCACGCCGACGAACCCGCCGGTGTTGACGTCGATCGTCGTCATCGCCTCGGTCTGGTCGACGATCAGGTAGCCGCCGCTCTTGAGATCGACGCGGCGGGCGAGCGCGCGCTCGATCTCGTCCTCGACGTTGTAGAGGTCGAACAGCGGCCGCTCGCCGGCGTAGTGCTCGAGCTTCGGCGCCACCTTCGGGACGTAGTCGACCGCGAACGCCTGCAGTCGCGTGAAGGTCTCGCGCGAGTCGATCAGCACCCGCCCGGTGTCGTCGTTGACGAAGTCGCGCAGCACGCGCTGCGCGAGCGAGAGGTCCTGGTGCAGCAGCGACGGCGCGTGCGAGGTCTGCGACCGTTCGCGGATGTAACCCCAGAGACGCCGCAGGTACGCGACGTCGTTCGCGAGCTCGGCCTCGGTTGCCGTCTCGGCCATGGTGCGGATGATGTATCCGCCGCTCTCCTCGGGCGGCAGGAGCTGCTGGAGCCGCTCGCGCAGGACCTTGCGTCCGGTTTCGTCCTCGATGCGCTGCGACACGCCGATGTGCGAGTCCTGCGGCAGGTGCACGAGCAGCCGCCCGGCGATCGAGATCTGCGTCGACAGGCGCGCGCCCTTGGTGCCGATCGGATCCTTGATGACCTGCACCAGCAGCGGCTGCCCCTCGGCGAGGATCTTCTCGATCGGGCGCGTCGCGCCGGCGCGGGGCGCATCGCCGTTTGCGGCGCCGTTCTGGCGCTCCTCCCAGATGTCGGCGACGTGCAGGAAGGCTGCGCGCTCCAGCCCCATTTCGACGAACGCCGACTGCATGCCGGGCAGCACGCGCACGACCCGGCCCATGTAGATGTTGCCGACGAGCCCCCGCGTCGCGGAGCGCTCCACGTGCAGCTCCTGCACCACGCCGCTCGCCATGACGGCGACGCGCGTCTCCTGCGGCGTGACGTTGATGAGGATGTCCTCGGCCATGGCTCCCCGCGGCTCGCGACCAGCGGCCGGGGCCGCAAGCTTAACCCGGATGCTCAGCCGAACCGCGACTGGAACTTGCGCAGCAGGCTCGCGGTCTCGTACAGCGGCAGGCCCATCACGCCGGTGTAGCTGCCGAGGATCTCCGGGATGAACGCCGCGGCGCGGCCCTGGATCGCATAGCCCCCGGCCTTGTCGAACGGCTCGCCGGTGTCGACGTACTGCGCGATCTCGGCGTCGTCCAGTTCGCGGAAGCGGACGACGTTCTCGTTCAGGATCGCCTCGCCGGTGGCGTCGTACCAGAGCACGACCGCGGTCAGCACGCGATGCTCGCGTCCCGACAGCGCGCGCAGCATGGCGATGGCGTCGGCGCGATCGGCGGGCTTCCCGAAGATGGTGTTGCGCAGGCACACGGTGGTGTCCGCCGCGAGCACCGGGTGGCGCGGGAGGCCGCGCTGCACCACGCGTTGCCACCCGGCGTCGGCCTTGCTCTTGGCGACGCGGGTGACGTAGGCGTCGGGCAGCTCGTCCGGGTGGGGCGTCTCGTCCATGTCCCGCCCGCGCAGGCCATGCTCGCGGAACAGGAGCACCTCGAAGCCGACGCCGATCTGCTTGAGAAGCTCCCGGCGGCGCGGGCTGCGGGAAGCGAGGTAGATGCGTGGAACGGTGTACGCCACGGCCGCCTTTCGCTTTGCTCTAGTTGTTCTCGCTCGTCGCTATTCCCGATGGTAGGGGTGATTATCGAGGAGCGAGAGGGCCCGATAAAGCTGTTCCGCGAGCAGGACGCGAACCAGTGCATGCGGCAGCGTGAGGCTCGACAGGCGCAGCTCGAGGTCGGCGCCGGCCCGGAGCGCCGCGTCGAGCCCGTCCGGCCCGCCGATCAGGAAGCCGACGTCCCGTCCGCCCGCGAGCCAGCCGTCCAGGAGCCGGGCGAGCTGGGCGGTGGTGACCTCGCGGCCGCGCTCGTCGAGCGCGACGCGCCGGCAGCCGGCCGGCAGGGCCGCGTCGAGGCGCTCCGCCTCGGCGGCCATCGCCTGCGCGGGGGTGCGGGTGGGGCCGCGCTTCGCCGGCCGGACCTCCGTCAGGGTGAGCCGGGCCTTGCGCGGAAACCGCCGCGCATAGTCGGCGAACGCCTCGTCGACCCAGCCGGGCATGCGCTCCCCGACCGCCGCGACGAGGAGTTTCACTCAGGCTGCCGCCGCGGGTTTGGGCTTCGAGCGGGGACGCTTCGCGCGCGGGGCGGGCTGGTCCCACAGCTCCTCGAGGTTGTAGTGCTGCCGCACCGCCGGCTGCATGATGTGCACCACGACGTCCCCGAGGTCGACCAGCACCCACTCCCCGCCCGCCTCGCCCTCGAGGCCGAGAACGCGCTCGCCGAGCGCCTTCATCCGCTCGCGCAGATGGACGGCAAGCGCCTTCGTCTGCCGTGCCGAGTCGGCGGTGACGATGATCACCCGGTCGAACAGGCTGGTCAGGTGGGTGACATCGAAGGCCGCGATATCGCGGGCCTTGATGTCCTCGAGTGCGGCAACGACCGCCTTCTGCTTTTTCCGGATGTCCATCAGTGGGAGGGCTTGTCCTCTCGGTAAAGGCCGTGCGCTCGAATATATGCGAGAACTTCGGGCGGGAGCAAATACCGCACGCTGCGGCCCGAGGCGAGCCGCCGCCGCAGCTCGGACGCCGAGATGCCGAGCAGGGTCATCGGGAACGTGACGATGCGCCCGGCGGGGGCGGCTGCCAGCGCCGCGGGCGAGCCGGCGCGCTGCGCGTACTCGGCGCCGATCTCGGCCGGGAGCGCGTCGCGGGTCACGGCGAAGCCGGGGCGTTCCCCGACCGCGAAGTGCGCGAGCGTGAGCAGCTCGCGCCACGCGCGCCAGGTGTGGAACGCGTGCAGCTGATCGGCGCCGATGATGAAGACGAGCGGCGCTTCCGGCCCGAGCTGCGCGCGCAGCCGCTTGAGCGTGTCGATCGTGAAGCCCGGCGCGGCGCTCTCGGCTTCCGCGTCGTCGACCTCGAAGCGCGCGTCCTCGCGCACCGCGATGCGGACCATCTCGAGCCGGTGGCGGCCCGCCGTGCGCGGCGCCGCGCGGTGCCCGGGACTGCCCGACGGGATCCAGCGCACGCGCGCGAGGCCGAGATGCTCGGCGGCCTCGTCGGCGAGCCGCAGGTGCGCGTAGTGCACCGGGTCGAACGTGCCGCCCAGGAGTCCGAGCAGCGGGGAGGGCGCCATCCGGGGCTCGTGCGCTCGCGCCGTCAGGCCTTGCGGGTCGCGGCGACCTGGATCGACGCGAGCCGCTGCATCTCCGCGGCGTCGAAGAGCTGCGGATTGTCGAGGTAGTCCCGCAGGAGATCGGTGGCGTCGAGACCCCAGAAGAGATGGCCGTCGACCAGGAACGTCGGCACGCCGAACACCCCGGCGCGGATCGCCTCGTCCCCGTTCTCCCGCAGCTGCGTCTTGACCCCTTCGCTCGCCGCCAGCACCTCGGCCCCCGGCACGCCGAGGGTGTCGCAGAGCGCCTTCCATTCGTCGTTCGGCGAGCGGCCCTGGGCCCAGATGAAGTCGAAGATCGACTTCACCGTTTCGTAAGTCGCCCCGAAGGCGAGCGCGAGCCGCAGCGCGTGGATCGGGTTGAACGGGTGGGCCGGCGGGACGCGCAACGGCACGCCGCGCTTTGCGCCGAGCCAGGTGACGTGACGATAAGTGTGCTGGCGCTTGGACTCGATCTCCGCCGGCGCCTTCTGGCCCCAGTGGTCGAGCAGCGCCGCGAGCACGAGCGGCCTGAGCTCGACGTCGGAGCGCTGGAAGAGCTCCGGCTCGGTCGCGAACTGCAGGTACGCGTACGGAGAGAGGAAGTCGAAATACCACTGCATGCGCGCCACGCGAGCTCCCTTCGCTTGTCAGGTCCGCACCTGCCCGGTGCCCAGCACGACGTACTTCTGCGAGGTGAGGCCTTCCAGTCCCACCGGCCCGCGCGCATGCAGCTTGTCGGTCGAGATGCCGATCTCGGCGCCCAGGCCGTACTCGAAGCCGTCGGCGAAGCGCGTCGAGGCGTTCACGATCACCGAGCTCGAGTCGACCTCGCGCAGGAACCGCTGCGCGCGCGCGTCGTCCTCCGTGACGATCGCGTCGGTGTGCTGCGAGCCGTACTTGGCGATGTGGTCCATCGCCTCGTCGAGGCTCTTCACGATGCGCACGCCGAGCACCGGCGCCAGCCACTCGGTGTACCAGTCCTGCTCGGCGGCGGGCCTGATCGCCGGCGCGGCCCCGTCGAGCGCGTCGCGGATCACCTTCGCCGCCGCAGCGTCGCAGCGGAGCTCGACGCCCTTTGCCGCGTAGATGCGCGCGAGCGCCGGCAGCACCTGCGGCGCGACGGCCTCGTGCACCAGCAGCGTCTCCATCGTGTTGCAGGTGCCGTAGCGCTGCGTCTTCGCGTTGTCGGCGATGCGCACCGCCTTGTCGAGATCGGCGCGCTCGTCGATGTAGACGTGGCACACGCCGTCGAGGTGCTTGATCATCGGGATGCGCGACTCGGCGATGACGCGCTCGACCAGCGACTTGCCGCCGCGCGGGACGATGATGTCCACGTAGTCGTGCATGCGCAGGAGCTCGCCCACCGCCGCGCGGTCGGGGGTGTTCACGACGAGCACCGCGTCCTCCGGCAACCCCGCCGCGCGCAGTCCCTCGTGCACGCACACCGCGATGGCCAGATTGGCCTGGATCGCCTCCGAGCCGCCGCGCAGGATGCAGGCGTTGCCCGACTTGAGGCAGAGCGCAGCGGCATCCGCGGTGACGTTCGGGCGCGACTCGTAGACGATTCCGATCACGCCGAGCGGCACGCGCATCCGGCCGACCCGGATCCCGGTCGGCCGCTCCGCGAGATCGGTGATCGCGCCCACCGGGTCGGGGAGCGCCACGACCTGCTCCAGGCCTTCCGCCATCGACTCGACCGACTTGTCCGTGAGCGTGAGCCGGTCGACCAGCGCGGGCTCGAGGCCGGCGGCGCGCGCCGCCGCCACGTCCTGCGCATTGGCGGCAAGGATCCGGGCGCGCTCGCGGCGCACCGCCGCGGCCATCGCGAGCAGCGCGCGGTTCTTGGTCGCCGTGTCGGCGTTCGCGACCACGCGCGAGGCGGCGCGCGCGCGCCGGCCGAGATCCTGCATGTACGCCTTGACGTCCATGCGGCAAGTTTAGCCTAGGAGGGTGCTCAATTCGGGGGACACATCCTCTAAATCAGTGCTGTTGAAATCGTTTCCCTCGTCGCCCGGTCCGGTGATCCGGATCCGGACGCGATTCAACAGCCTGCCAGGAAGCGCCGACTCACGCGAACCGCAGGCCCAGCTGCAGCAGCTCGTCCCACGGGTCGCCCTTCGCGAGGCCCTTGATCGTCCGGTCGACCGCAGCGGCCTGCGCCAGCGCGGCATCCAGCGACTCGCGCGCCATGCGGCGCGCGGCGGCCGCGACCAGCCGCTGGCGCGCCTCGCCCCAGACGCGGCTCTCGCGAAACAGGTCGGCGGCGTTGCGGCCCGCGGCGAGTCCCCGCTGCACGCGGGTGACCGCGCGCACGTCGTCCGACATGACCCACAGCACGCGCGGTGGCGCCTCCCCCTCGCCGGCCAACCCGTCGAGCACGCGCGCGAGCCGCGCACGATCGCCGGAGAGCATCGCCTCCGACAGCTGCGACACCTCGAACCGTGCGACGTCGAGCACCGCGTCGCGCACCTGCTCGAACGCGAGATCGCCGGGCGGATGGAGCAGGCCGAGCTTCTGGATCTCCTGGTGCGCAGCGAGCAGGTTGCCCTCGACGCAATCGGCGATGAAAGCGAGCGCGTCCTCCGCCGCCCGCTGCTTCTGGCGCGCGAGGCGCGCGCCGATCCAGAGCGGCAGCGTGCGGCGGTCGACCGGAAAGACGTTGACCACGACGCCGGCCGCCGACAGCGCGCCGAACCAGGCCGAGTTCTGGCCGGCGCGATCGAGCCGCGGCAGCGTGACGAGCGTGACGATGTCGGGCTGCAGCGCGGCGCAGTACGCGGCGATCGCCGCGGCGCCCTCGGTGCCGGGCTTGCCGGACGGGATGCGCAGCTCGATGAGCCGGCGGCTTGCGAACAGCGAGAGCGCGGCCGCCGCGGCCGCGAGCCGGTCCCAATCGTAGTTCCGCTCGACGAGGTGGACTTCCCGCTCCGTGTAGCCGTCGCGGCGCGCCTTCGCCCGGATCGCGTCCGCCGCCTCCATCGCGAGCAGCGGCTCGTCGCCGTGGACGACGTAGAGGGGCGCGAGCGCGCGGGCGAGATGGGCCTCGAGCTGGTCGCCCCTGACCTGCGGCACGGCGCCCGCGCTCTACTCGGTTTCTGCGACCAGCGGCTGCGCGGCCGCCAGCCGGCGGATGATCTGCTGGACCACGTCGGAGCGCATCTCCCTGAAGAGCTGCGCCTCCTCGGTTTCCTTCGCGAGCACCTGGTCGTTGAAGGTGATGTCCCGGGTGAGCAGCAGGGAGGTGGGCGCGACGAAATCGACACCCTTCGGGCTCGCCACGCGGAACACCACGCGGTAGCGCAGCTGGTATTCGCGCACCCGGCCCTGCGTGTTCAGCGAGAGGATGACCTTTTCCTGCGCCTCGCCCATGATCGACAGCACGGCGTCCGCGTCGGCGACGTTCTCGACCAGCTTGGTCTGCTCGTTCGCAGCGGCGATGTTGCGCTTCAGCTCGAACCCGAGCGGCGTGTTGTTCGGCACGCTGATGGTGTCGAACGGGAACGTCTGCTGGCCGCGCAGCTTGAAGCCGCACGCGGCGAGCGCAAGCGTCGCGCATGCGAGCGCGACGAGCAGTGCCCGGCGCGCTCCGGGGGCCCGGACCTGGATTCCGGCGCGCGCCGGCGTTGCGGACCCGCTCATGGCGCCATTACACCACGACGTTTACCAGGCGTCCCGGCACCACGATCACCTTCTTCGGCGGCCGGCCTTCGGCGTGCTTCACGACCGCTTCGTGGGCCAGGGCGAGCCGCTCGATTGCCGCCTTGTCGGCGTCCTTCGGCACTCGCAGGTGCCCGCGCAGCTTGCCGTTCACCTGCAGGACGAGCTCGACCTCGTCGGTCTCGAGCGCCGTCGGGTCCGCCTCCGGCCAGGCGGCGGCCATCGGGTCGCCGGCATAACCGAGCTCGCGCCACAGCGCATGCGCGATGTGCGGCGCGATCGGGTAGAGCACGCGCAGCAGGATCGAGAAGCCTTCGTGCAGCAGCAACGCGGCGCCTTGCGCGGCGTCCCCTGTGCGCGGCACGGCCGCCAGCGCGTTGTAGATCTTCATCGCCGCGGAGGCGACGGTGTTGAACTGCTGGCGCTCGATGTCGTAGGTCGCCTGCTTGACGTTGGCGTGGATCTCGCGGCGCGCGGCGGCAAGCGCGGGGTGCTTCCCGCGCCACTCTGCCGGGTACGCGTACGGCGCATAAGCGCCGGCGCGCTTCTTCGATTCCGCCGCAACCAGGGGCGAAAGGTCGGACGCCAGGCTCCAGACGCGCTTCAGGAAGCGCGACGCGCCCTCCACGCCGGCGTCGTTCCACTCGAGCGTCTGCTCCGGCGGGCTGGTGAAGATGATGAAGAACCGCGCGGTGTCGGCGCCGTACTTCTCGATCAGCTCCTGCGGGTCGACGCCGTTGCGCTTGGACTTCGACATCGTGCCGATGCCGGCGTACTCGACCGGCTGGCCATCGGCCTTCGCGCGGGCGCCGATGACCTTCCCCGCGGCGTCCTGCTGCACGTCGACCTCGTCGGGCGCGTAGTAGGTGATGCCGCCTTTCTCGCCCTTGCGCTGGAAGATGTCGTTCAGCACCATGCCCTGGGTGAGGAGGTTCGCGAACGGCTCGTCGAACGACACCAGTCCGAGGTCGCGCATCACCTTCGACCAGAAGCGCGCGTACAGGAGGTGCAGGATGGCGTGCTCGATGCCGCCGATGTACTGGTCGACCGGCAGCCAGTAGTTCACGCGCTCGTCCACCATCGCGCGGTCGGCGTCCGCGCTGGCGAACCGGCTGAAGTACCAGGACGAATCGACGAACGTGTCCATCGTGTCGGTTTCGCGCCGCGCGGGCTGCCCGCACTTGGGACAAGGCGTGTTCACGAACGCGGCGCGCTTCGCGAGCGGATTGCCGCTGCCGTCCGGGACGCAATCCTCGGGCAGCAGGACCGGCAGGCTCGGCGTCGGGCACCGGCACGTCGCCGCACGCGGGGCAGTGCACCAGCGGCACCGGCGTGCCCCAGTAGCGCTGGCGCGAGATGCCCCAGTCGCGCAGCCGCCACTGCACCTGCTTGTCGCCCAGGCCCTTGGCCTTCAGGTCGGCGGCGATCGCGTCCGTGGCGCCCTTGTAGTCGAGGCCGTCGTACTTTCCCGAGTGGACGCAGGTGCCGTGCTCCTTGTCCGCGTACCACTCCTGCCATTCGTCGGTGCTGTAGGCCTTGCCCGGGAGCGCGATCACCTGCTTGATCGGGAGCCCGTATTTCTTGGCGAACGCGAAGTCGCGCTCGTCGTGCGCCGGCACGCCCATCACGGCGCCCTCGCCGTAGCCCATCAGCACGTAGTTGCCGACCCAGATCTCGACCGGCTCGCCGGTCAGCGGATGGGTGCAGAAGAAGCCGGTCGGCAAGCCCTTCTTCTCCATCGTCGCGAGGTCGGCCTCCATGACCGAGCCGGCCTTGCACTCGTCGATGAAGGCCGCGAGCTTCGGGTCGTCGCGCGCGAGCCGGGTCGCGAGCGGATGCTCGGCGGCGATCGCGTTGAACGTCACGCCCATGATCGTGTCGGCGCGCGTGGTAAACACGCGCATCAGCTTCTTCTCGCCGTCGAGCTCGTAGGGGAAGCCGAAGTTCACCCCCTCGCTGCGCCCGATCCAGTTCGCCTGCATCAGCTTCACGCGCTCGGGCCAGCCGGGCAGCGTGTCCAGCGCCGCGAGCAGCTCCTCCGCGTACTGCGTGATGCGGAGGTAGTACATCGGGATCTCGCGCTTCTCGACCACCGCGCCGGTGCGCCAGCCGCGGCCGTCGATCACCTGCTCGTTGGCGAGCACGGTCTGGTCGACCGGGTCCCAGTTCACCACGCCGGTGTGCTTGTAGGCGATGCCGCGCTCGAGCATGCGCAGGAACAGCCACTGGTTCCAGCGGTAGTAGTCGGGCTTGCAGGTGGCGAGCTCGCGCTCCCAGTCGATCGCGAAGCCGAGCGACTGGAGCTGCCTCTTCATGTAGGCGATGTTGTCGTAGGTCCACTGCGCCGGCGGCACGCCGTTCGCCATCGCCGCGTTCTCGGCCGGCAGGCCGAACGCGTCCCAGCCCATCGGCTGCAGCACGTTGTAGCCGCGCATCCGGTAGTAGCGCGTGAGCACGTCGCCGATCGTGTAGTTGCGCACGTGCCCCATGTGGAGCTTCCCGGACGGGTAGGGGAACATCGACAGGCAGTAGTACTTGGGCTTGCCCGCGATCTCGACGGCGCGAAAGGCGTGCGTGTCGTTCCAGTGCGCCTGCGCTGCGCGCTCGACCGTCCCCGGGTGGTAAACCGGCTCCATTGCGGCTATCTTGGCTCTCGGAAAGGGCGGAATTATAGCTGTGCACTAGTTCCGTCCCGCGCTCATCCGGCCGGAACCGCGCTGCGTAGAATCGCCGGACCGCCGTGGGAGGAGGAAGCACGCATGAAACGCCTGACCCTGATCGCCGTCGCGGCGCTCGCCGCCGTCGCTGCGCACGCCGCGGACGAGCCCGGGCGCACCGCGCCGCCGCCTGCGGTCGTGGAGGCGGTGCAGATGCCCGCTTGGGTGGAGCGCGACGGGCTGCGGGTGCCGCTCAGCCCGGGGATGACACTGCAGTCGAACGACGACCTGCGCACCGGCGCGAACGCGCGCCTCCTGGTCAAGCTCGCCGAAGGCAGCGCCGTGAAGCTGGGCGAGAACGCGCAGCTCAGGCTCGCGGCCGTGCAGATGCGCAAGGACAACGTGTTCGCCTCGACCATGAACGTGCTCGCCGGCGCCTTCCGCTATACCACCGACGTCCTGGCAAAGGCGCGGCGGCGTGAAGTGAGCATCAGCGTCGCCACGGTCACCGCCGGCATTCGCGGCACCGATGTGTGGGGCAAGGCCGCGGCTGACCGGGACATCGTGTGCCTGATCGAGGGGAAGATCGAGGTGACCCGAGAAGGCGACCCGGCGGTCACGATGGACCAGCCGCTGTCGTTCTTCATCGCGCCGCGGGGCCGGCCCGCGCTCCCGGTGCAACCGGTCAACGCCGACCAGCTCAAGCAATGGGCGGAGGAGACCGAGATCACGGCGGGCCGGGGCGCCGCCCGGCGCGGCGGCCGGTGGAAGGTCGTGCTGGCGAGCGGCGAATCCGAGAACGAGGTGCTGCGCGTGTACCAGGACGTGCGCGCCGCCGGCTACGCGGCGGAGCTCGATCCGAGGCGGGTGCAGGGGCGGCGCGCGTACGACGTGCGCATCGCGCAGCTGCCGTCGAAGGCGGAGGCCGACGCGCTCGCGGCGGCGCTCTCTGGCCGGTACGGCGTTGTGTCACCGCGCGTGACGCAGTAGCAGTTCGGCCGGCTCGTGCGCGAGCGCGGCATCGAGGTCGACTGACCGGGGGAGGGGTCAGCGACGCGCGTCGACGACGTGCAGCGCGCGGCTCCAGTAGTCGTTGGCGGCGTGCAGGAAGGCTTCGGCGGCGTCGAACGCCGCCGCGCCGAGCCGGCGCTGGGAATCGATCAGGGGCACCGCGGAGCGCGAGACGAGCAGCGCGTGCGGCTGCTCGAGCGGCTCGGCGTCGATCAGCGCGACCCCATCGCAGCGCAGGAGCATGAGCAGCGTGCGCATCGCATACGCCCAGTAGTCGCTCGCTTGCGTCGAGCGCGCGTTCGTACCGTGCTCGAAGTCGGCGAGCGAAATCGCCTGGCGCCAGAGTTCTTCCGCGCGTTCGAGCGGCACGCCTTGGCGGCGTGCGAGCCAGGGCAGGAGCTTGAGTTTCTGCATCGTTGGTCTTCCGCCTCGTGGGCAGTGGTTGGCTCGGCTAACGGGCTTTGTGGGCCCCTTCCGGGCATCGGTCATAGGCGCATATTGCGTTGCACCATATTGCACGTCAACCTCTGTATAACACGTTGATGTAGAAAAGTTCCTCTATCTGCTGTGTCGCGGAATCCCGACACTTCTCAGCGCCCCAACCGCGGGCCTCGACGCACCGCCGGAGGGCGCAGGGTCGGCTGCTATACTCGCCGCCTCGTTCGCGCCTGCGGCATGTCCAGTCTTCTCGAACATCTCAACCCCGAGCAGCTCCAGGCGGTCACCCTCCCGAACCAGCACGCGCTGATCCTCGCGGGCGCCGGCTCGGGCAAGACGCGCGTCCTGACGACGCGCATCGCGTGGCTGATCCAGACGGGCAACGCCTCGCCGGCGACCATTCTCGCGGTCACGTTCACGAACAAGGCGGCCAGGGAGATGCTCGTGCGCGTCGCCGCGATGCTGCCGATCAGCATCCGCGGCATGTGGATCGGCACCTTCCACGGCCTGTGCAACCGCATGCTGCGCGCGCACCATCGCGACGCCGGGCTGCCGCAGCTCTTCCAGATCCTCGACTCGCAGGACCAGCTCGGCGCGGTGAAGCGGGTGCTGAAGAGCCTGAACGTCGACGAGGACCGCTACCCGCCGCGGCAGGTGCAGTGGTTCATCAACGACAACAAGGAAGAGGGCCGGCGACCGAAGGACGTGCCGATCCACGACGAGGCGAGCCGCCGCAATGCCGAGCTCTACGCCGCGTACGACGAGCAGTGTCAGAAGGAGGGCGCGGTCGACTTCCCGGAGCTGCTGCTGCGCTGCTACGAGCTGCTCCAGCGCAACGAGGTCCTGCGCGCGCACTACCAGAGCCGCTTCCGCCACATCCTCGTCGACGAGTTCCAGGACACGAACCGCCTGCAGTACCGCTGGCTGAAGCTGCTCGCCGGCCAGGAGAACGCGATCTTCGCCGTCGGGGACGACGATCAGTCGATCTATGCCTTTCGCGGCGCGAACGTCGGCAACATGGCCGACCTCGAGCGCGAGTTCCGCGTGCAGAACGTGATTCGCCTCGAGCAGAACTACCGCTCGCACGGCAACATCCTGAACGCCGCGAACGCGCTCATCGCGCACAACCGCAAGCGGCTCGGCAAGAACCTCTGGACCGCGGCCGGCGAGGGCGAGCCGCTGCGCATCTACGAGGCGCAGTCGGACGGCTACGAGGCGCACTTCGTCGCCGACGAGGTCCAGAGCCTCCTGCGCGAGGGCCTCGCGCGGCGCGACATCGCGATTCTCTACCGCTCGAACGCGCAGTCGCGGGTGATCGAGCACGCGCTCTTCACGCAGGGCATCCCGTACCGCGTGTACGGGGGGCTGCGGTTCTTCGAGCGCCAGGAGATCAAGCACGCGCTCGCGTATCTGCGCCTGCTCGCCAACCCGGACGACGACGGCGCCCTGCTGCGGGTCGTGAACTTCCCGGCGCGCGGCATCGGCGCGCGCTCGGTCGAGGCCCTGCAGGACGCGGCCGCCGCGGGCGGCACGAGCCTGTGGCAGGCGGTCTCGCGGGTGGCCGGCAAGGCCGGCACGGCGGTCGGGGCGTTCGCGAAGCTCGTCGACGCGATCCGGCAGGGCACGCAGGGCCTGCCGCTGCACGAGGTCGTGGCGCACGTGCTCCAAGCGAGCGGCCTGCTCGATTACTACAAGAACGAGCGCGACGGCGCCGATCGCGTCGAGAACCTCGAGGAACTCGTGAACGCGGCCGCGGCGTTCACCCAGGACGAGACCTACGCCGCGCAGACCGCCGCGGCGGATGCCGCCGAGGGCGCCGCGCCCGCCGCGCCCGATCCGCTCGGCCAGTTCCTGGCGCATGCGGCGCTCGAGTCGGGCGAGAATCAGGCCGCCGAAGGCATGGACGCGATCCAGCTGATGACGGTCCACTCCGCGAAGGGCCTCGAGTTCCACGTCGTGTTCATCACCGGGCTGGAAGAGGGGCTGTTCCCGCACGAGCAGAGCGTCACCGAGCAGGACGGCCTCGAGGAGGAGCGGCGGCTCATGTATGTCGCGATCACCCGCGCGCGGACGCGGCTCTACCTCACCTTCGCCCAGACGCGCCTGCTGCACGGGCAGACCCGCTACAACGTCTCGAGCCGCTTTCTCGACGAGGTTCCGGCGGGCGTGATGAAATGGCTCACGCCGCGCGGCCGGCCGCTCGTCGACGACAGCGCCTGGAAGGCCGTGGAGCCGCCCGCCCGCTACCGCAAGGCGCCGGGCGGCGGTGTGCCGGGCCTGCCGTTCCGCATCGGGCAGAGCGTCGTGCACGCGAAGTTCGGCCAGGGCGTCATCGTCAATGCCGAGGGCAGCGGCACCGATGCGCGCGTGCAGATCAATTTCGGCCCGCAGGGCATGAAGTGGCTGCAGCTGGAGTACGCCAAGCTGCAGGCAGCGTAGTCACACACAGGAGATCGTCACGTGAACAGTCAGTGGAAGTTCGCAGCCGCGCTCGTCGCGGCGATTTCGTTGGCGGCGGTGCAGGGCCCGGCATTCGCGCAGGCCGCGGCCGACAAGAAAGGCGGAACGCAGGAGTACCAGCCGCAGGTCGGCCAGTCCGGCAAGGACGTCGTCTGGGTGCCGACGCCCGAGGCGCTGGTCGAGCGCATGCTGCGGATGGCGAACGTCACCGCCCGCGACTACGTCATCGATCTCGGCTCGGGCGACGGCCGCACCGTCATCATGGCGGCGCAGAAGTTCGGCGCGACCGCGCTGGGCATCGAGTACAACCCCGACATGGTCGCGATCTCGGTGAAGGCCGCCGAGAAGGCCGGCGTGTCGGACAAGGCGAAGTTCATCAAGGCGGACATCTTCGAGACGGACTTCAGCAAGGCCACCGTCATCACGATGTACCTGCTCCCCGCGCTGAACATCAAGCTGCGGCCGAAGATCCTCGACCTGCGGCCCGGCACGCGCATCGTGGCGCACGCCTTCAACATGGAGGACTGGGAGCCTGACCAGACCGCGACGGTCGAGGGCCGCGACGCCTACCTGTGGATCGTCCCGGCGAAGGTGCAGGGCAACTGGGCGCTCGCCGTTCCGGCCGGCAACGGCGAGGAGAAGTGGCAGATCGCCCTGAAGCAGACCTTCCAGAAGATCTCCGGTACCGCGCGCCTCGGCGACAAGTCGTACAACCTCACCGAAGCGCGGTTGCGCGGCGCCGACGTCGCGTTCGCGTTCGTCGACGGCAACGGCGTCAAGCGCCAGTTCACCGGTCGCGCGGCGGGCGACAGGATGGACGGATCGACGACCACCCAGGGCGGCGCGAAGGTCAACTGGACGGCCGCGCGCGGCCGGGCGTCCTGATCCGGGTTACGGTCTAGAGCGCCGCACCCTGCGCCACCAGCAGGTAGCGCGCGAAGCGTCCCGCCGCCTGGAACGCGGCGGACGCCAGCCAGTTCAGCTTGAGCCAGCCGGCGGCGACGCAGAGTGCGTCGCCGACGAGCGGCGCCCACGCGAGCAGCAGCGCGGCGGGCCCCCATTTCTCCACCTGCTCGACGTGCTTCAGGGGTTTCCGCGTGGCGAGGAAACGTCCGATGAGGTACGAGGTCATCCCGCCCAGCGTGTTCGCCGCGGTCGCCACTGCGATGGCCGGCCAGTAGAGGTGCGGGTGCAGCTTGAGCACGCCGAAGAGCGCGACCTCCGAGCTCATCGGCAGCACGGTCGCGGCGAGGAAGGCGGCGACGGCGAGCGACCAGAGGCTCGCTTCGGGGCCGATCAGGGGGGCGAGGTCCACGTGCAGCGGGTCGGAAAGCCCGCCACGCTACTGGCGCCGGCGGCGCGGCGCAAGCCGGAGCGCGTCAGGCTCTGGGCGCGGCGCGCGCTGCAGCTTCGGCGGCAGCGCGTTGCGAGAGCTGTACCTTGAGGTCGAGGTCGTCGACCTGCGCCGCGAGGCGCAGGTAGAACTGCACGGTCGTCCGGCACTTGCGCGCGGCCTCTTGCACGAGCGTCTGGCCGCGCGGGCCCATGCGCGCCATTAGCTCGAGGCCGACCGCGTGGACCAGCCCCGGGTCGCTCTGATCGAGCGTTCGGGGACTTCCTGGCGCGGCGGCGGCCGGCGGGACCGAGGGGCCCCGACCGCCCGCGCCGCAGCGCCCACTTTGGCGGCGAGCGGTTCGGTCGCGGCGACGAACGCCTTCGCTGCAGCGGCATCCATCTGCGCCGCGACTTTCCGGCGAATGTCGTCGAAGCCGCCGCCCCCGGCCGCGGCTTGCTCGACGATGAGGGTGGCAATCGGTCCGAGCGACGCCGCCGCGTGCGTCGCGAGCGCATCGAGCAACTGCCGGTTGAGCACGCCAGCGGCCATGCCCGCTTCTCCTCAGGCCGTGCCGGTCTGCCTAAGCGCGCTCACTTCCTGGCGCGCAGCATCTGCATGGCCTTCGCGAGGCTCGTCGTCATGCGATTGAACGACTGCGCGAGTTTCGCGACCTCGTCGGTGCCGGACGCGTCGATCGCGGCAAGCTCGAAGTTGCCGCCGCTGATCGCGTCCGCGGCTGCCGACATGCGCACGATCGGCTTGATGACCAGGCGGTCGAGCATGATGTTCAGGATGACGAACATCGCGAGGAAGATCGCCACCAGCGCGCCGATCGAGGTGTAGAAGGTCGTCCTGGCGCGCTGCATCGGCACCGCCATCGGCACGGAGACGACTTGCGCGCCGACGATCTCGTTCAGCTGCCAGCCGAAGCCCGCCTGCTCGCCGTAGGTCTTCAGCATCGACGCGGGCGCGGCCTTCGGCTCGCTGTGGCAGGCGAGGCAGGCCGGGTTCTTGATCTGGATCGGGCGCGCCACGTAAAGGCTCTGCCCGGTGCGGGTCCCGCGCACGCCGTTCACCTCCTGGGTGGCGGGGTCGGCGCGGAACGCCGCGACGATCTTCGCTTCCCACTCCTCCGCCAGATCGCGCGGGTTGGTCGGGTTGAGCGTTGCTTCCTTGTACGCGTATTCGGGATACTTCTTGCGCAGCGTCGTGAGCGTCTCGGTGGCCGCAAAGGCGGGCACCGTCTGCGGCATGAATTCCTCGTCGGGCAGCTTCGACAGGCGCGGCCGCACGTGATCGACGGTGTAGGCGCGGATCGCGAGCGCCGACTCCATCAGCAGACCCGCCTCGTGCAGGACCTCGTCGCGCGCGTTCTTCTCGAGCACGCGATTCAACTGGAAGCTCGAGAGCGCGAGCCCGAGCACCATGACGGCGAGCAGGCTCAGGTTGAACTTCAACCGTAGTGACATTCTTATTCTCCTGGTGGATCCGTACTCCTGGGAGGGCAAACGGTATCCGCCTCCGAATGAGGACCACAGGAACCCGTTCCGCTGTGACGGTATGCGTTACTGCCGGTCCGTGCCGCGATGCGGAATCGGTCACGCTCGCGCGCCCGATTCGCGCGCGGTCGCTTGATTCGACGGCCTTTGCGCCACGCGGACGTTCGGCTTAGAGTAGCGCCCTTGCTGCGCTGCGATAGGCGCGCCTCCGATGCCGATCGACTACCTCCCACGGATTCTCAACTCGCGCGTCTACGACGTCGCGATCGAAACGCCGCTCGAGCTCGCGCCCAACCTCTCGGCGCGGCTCGGGAACCGCGTGATGCTGAAGCGCGAGGACATGCAGCCGGTGTTCTCGTTCAAGCTGCGCGGCGCGTACAACAAGATGGCGAACCTGCCGGCACCGGTGCTGAAGCGCGGCGTGATCGCGGCTTCGGCGGGCAATCACGCGCAGGGTGTCGCGCTCGCGGCCCAGAAGCTCGGCTGCCGCGCGGTGATCGTGATGCCGGTCACCACGCCGCGGATCAAGTTCGAGGCGGTCGCCGCCCGCGGCGCGGAGGTCATCCTCCAGGGCGATTCCTACAGCGACGCGCGCGAGCACGCGCGCAAGCTCGAGCGGCGGCTCCGGCTCGCGTTCGTCCACCCGTTCGACGATCCCGACGTCATCGCCGGACAGGGCACGATCGGAATGGAGATCCTGCGGCAGTCGACGCGGCCGATCCACGCCATCTTCGTGGCGATCGGCGGCGGCGGCCTGATCTCGGGCATCGCGTCCTACGTCAAGCGCCTGCAGCCCGGAATCAAGGTGATCGGCGTCCAACCCGTCGACTCCGATGCGATGAAGCGCTCGATCGCCGCCGCGCGGCGCGTCGTGCTGCCGCACGTGGGGCTGTTCGCCGACGGCGTTGCGGTGAAGCAGGTCGGGAAGGAGACTTTCCGCATTGCCCGGGAGCTGGTGGACGACATCCTGCTCGTCGACACGGACGAGATCTGCGCCGCGATCAAGGACGTGTTCGAGGACACGCGCTCGATCCTCGAGCCGGCGGGCGCGCTGGGAATCGCCGGCGCGAAGCGGTACGTGGAACGCACGCACCTTCGCGACCGCAAGCTCATCGCGATCGCCTGCGGCGCCAACACGAACTTCGACCGCCTGCGCTTCGTCGCCGAGCGCGCCGAGGTCGGCGAGCACCGGGAGACGATTCTCGCGGTGACGATTCCCGAGCGCCCCGGCAGCTTCAAGAAGTTCTGCGCGACGCTCGGCTCGCGCAACATCACCGAGTTCAACTACCGCATGGCCGATCCGGTCGAGGCGCACGTCTTCGTCGGCGTCGAGGTGCATGACCGCGGCGAGACCGCGAAGCTCGTGCGCACGCTGCGGCGGCACGGCCTGAAGACGCTCGATCTCTCCGACAACGAGATGGCCAAGCTGCACGTCCGCCACCTCGTCGGCGGGCACTCGGCGCGCGCCGACAACGAGCTCCTCTACCGCTTCGAGTTTCCGGAGCGCCCGGGGGCGCTGATGCGGTTTCTCTCGAGCATGCGCTCGGACTGGAACATCAGCCTGTTCCACTACCGCAATCACGGCGCCGACTACGGCCGCGTGCTGGTGGGGATGCAGGTGCCGCCGCGCGAGATGCGCGCGTTCCGCGCGTTCCTGCAGAAGCTCGGCTACCCGTACGCGGACGAGACGCGCAATCCCGCGTATCGGCTCTTCCTCGCCTGAGAGATTCAGGCTCCGAAGTACCCGGGATCCACCTCGCCCGCGTAGCAGACCGGCGAGGCGAGCGCGCTGGCGTCCCCCGCCGTCGGCGCGCCGAGGAACTCGAGCCGGGCCCCGTCGCGGCGGTAGATGCCGCGCTCCGTGACGATCCAGTCCATCGGGATGTCGTGCGGCTGGGGATGGATCGTTTCGAGGTGGGCGCCCTCGTAGGCGACGCCGATCACGACCGGCTTGCGCTCCAGCGCCGCGAGCGTGCGATCGAAGTATCCGCCGCCGTACCCGAGCCGGTACCCGGCGTCGTCGAAGCCGACGAGCGGGACGATGACCGAGTCCGGGGCGACCTCGCGGCTGTCCGCCGGGTACGGGATGCCGAGCACGCCCGATTCGAGCCGGACCCCTGGATGCCACTCCCGGAACGCGAGCGGCGTCTTGGGTGCCACCACCACCGGCAGCGCCGTCACCGCGCCCGCTGAGCGAAGCATCCGCGCCAGGATACCGCGCGTCGTACTCGCCTTTGTAGGGCCAGCAGAATGCGAGGACGCCCCGGGCGAGCCCGGGAAATCCCCGGGCGAGATGCCGGTCGATCGTCGCGCGGAAGCGCGTCAGCGTTTCGGCGTCGAGCGCGTTACGCGCTTCGATCAGCCGTGTCCGCAGGGATTTTCGCCACGGCTTGACCGCGTCGGGCGTCACGCCGCGCTCCAAATGTGGCCGAATTCTGGCAAGGCTGTGCTATTCTTCATACGGTTCATGGAGTTAGGCGAATAGGATTTCCCAGATGGTACGCCTTCCGATCGGTTGCCTCACGCTCGCCGTCGCGCTCGTCGCCGCGGCGCCGGCGCTGCACGCGCAGGCGCAACGGCAAATCGCGGGCGGCGCCGCTCACCCAGGACGACCGCTTCCTCGCGGCGCGCGAGGCGTTCCGCGCCGGCCAGTACGCGAAGCTGGCGGAGCAGGCCCCGCATCTCCAGGGCTACGTCCTCGAGTCGTACGTCGAGTACTACCAGCTGCGCATGAAGCTCGAGGAGCTGTCCGCCGCGCAGGTGCGCGACTTCCTCGTCAGGCGGCAGGGCACGTACATCGCCGACCAGATGCGTCGCGACTGGCTGAGGCAGCTCGGCAAGCGCAACGAGTGGGAAACGTTCGAGAGCGAGTATTCGGCGCTCGTCGGCGACGAGCCGGAACTCGCCTGCTACGCGCTCCAGGCGCGCTGGCGGCGCGGCGACCCGTCCGCCCTCGATGAGTTCCGCCGGGTGTGGACCGCCCCGCGCGACTTGCCCGAAGGCTGCGTGCTGCTGGCCGAAGCGGAGATCGCAGCCGGCAAGCTCACCACGCGCCACGTGTGGGACCGCGTGCGGATCCTGCTCGAGGCGGGACAGGGCGCGGCCGCGAAGCGGGCGATCCATTACCTGCCCGCCAGCGAAACGCCCGACGAGCGTACGCTCGACGGCATCCGGCAGAAGCCCGCGAACTTCATCGAGCGCGCCGACAAGCTCGACCTGAAGAAGCGCATGAACCGGGAGCTGCTGCTCTACGCGTTCGCCCGCGCCGCGCGCGGCGACCCGGAGCTCGCGCTCGGCTACTGGTCGCGCAAGCTCCAGGAGCGGCTGCCGACCGAGGATCAGGCGTGGGTGTGGGGACAGATCGCGACGCAGGGCGCGAAGCGCCACCTGCCGGGCGCGCTCGAGTGGTACGCCAAGGCCGACGGCGCGGCGCTGACCGAAGAGCAGCTCGAGTGGTGGGTGCGCGCGGCGCTGCGTGAGGAGAACTGGGCGACGGCGCGCGCGGTCGTCGAGAAGATGCCCCCGCTGCAGCGCACCGAGCCCGCCTGGACGTACTGGCGAGGCCGCGCGTTGCGGGTGGCCGGGGACAAGGATCCCGCCAATATGCTGTTCACGCGTCTTGCCGGCGAGCATCACTTTTACGGCAAGCTCGCGCGCGAGGAGCTCGGCCAGCCCTTCGCGATCCCGCCGCGCGGCCACGCCCTCACCCCCGAGGAGGTCGCCCGGATGGCGGCCAACCCCGGGCTGCAGCGCGGGCTCGCGCTGCTGCGGCTCGACCAGCGCACCGAGGGGGTCCGGGAGTGGAACTGGGCGCTGCGCGGCATGGATGACGAGCAGCTGCTCGCCGCCGCGGAGGTCGCGCGCCGCGCCGAGCTCTGGGATCGCGCGATCAACACCGCCGACCGCACCGTCGGCACGCACGACTTCAACGTGCGCTTCCTCGCGCCGTACCGCGGCGTGTTCGCCGAGCAGGCGCGCGCCCAGGGCCTCGAGGAGCCGTACGTGCTCGGTCTCGTGCGGCAGGAGAGCCGGTTCAGCCCCAACGTGCGGTCGTTCGCCGGCGCCTCCGGCCTGATGCAGCTCATGCCGGCGACGGCGCGCTGGGTCGCGCGCCAGACCGGCATGAAGGACTACGCGCCGTCGCGCGTGACCGACGTGGAGGTGAACATCGCGCTCGGGACGAGCTACCTGAAGTACGTGCTCGACGAGCTCGACGGGAGCCCGGTCCTCGCGGCGGCGGCGTACAACGCCGGACCGGGGCGCGCGCGCAAGTGGAAGGCGGATCGGCCGCTCGAGGGCGCGATCTACGCCGAGACGATCCCGTTCAACGAGACGCGCGACTACGTCAAGAAGGTGCTGAGCAACACCATGTACTACGCTGCGCTGCATGGCGGCGATCCGAAGCCGCTGAAAGCCCGCCTGGGCACCATCGCGGCGCGCAAGGGCGGCGAAGGCTACGCCGCCACGATCACCGGCCAGGCGACGGTAGAATAGCCCCCGCTCGCGGCGCGATCCCCGCGCCGCCGTTTTCCGTTCCTTCTCGCCATGGCCAGGATCTGCGTCCTCGGCGGCTCCGGATACATCGGCCGCCATCTCGTCGCCAAGCTCGTCGCCGGCGGGCACCGAGTCGTCGTGCCCACGCGCCGGCGCGAGCGCGCGCGGCACCTCATCATGCTGCCCACGGTCGACGTGGTGCAGGCCGACATCCGCGACCCGGTGGCCCTGGAGCGCCTGCTCGCGCGCTGCGACGCCGCGATCAACCTGGTCGGCGTCCTGCAGAGTCGCAATGGCCAGCCTTACGGTCCGGCTTTCGCGGCGGCTCACGTCGAGCTGCCGAAGCGCCTGGTGGCGGCGTGCCTGGCGGCGAAGGTCCCGCGGCTCCTGCACATGAGCGCGCTCAAGGCCGCCGCCGATGCGCCGAGCCAGTACCTGCGCTCCAAGGCCGACGGCGAGGCCGCGATCGTCGCGGCGCGCGCGCAGCTCGCGACCACGATCTTCCGGCCGTCGGTCGTGTTCGGGCCGGAGGACGCAGTTCCTCAACCTGTTCGCGCGACTGCAGCGCGTGCTGCCGGTGCTGTTCCTCGCCAGTCCGGACGCGCGGTTCCAGCCGGTCTACGTCGGTGACGTCGCCGAGGCGTTCGTGCGCGCCCTCGATGAGGACGAGAGCCACGGCAAGGCGTACGACCTCGTCGGGCCGAAGGTCTACCGGCTCCGCGAGCTGGTGGCCTATGCGGGCCAGGTGTCCGGCCATCCGCGCCCGATCGTGGGCCTGGGCGACCGCCTGTCGTACCTGCAGGCGTGGTTCATGGAGCTCGCGCCGGGCAAGCTCATGAGCCGCGACAACTACTACTCCATGAAGCTTCCGAACACTTCGGAGGCGAAGCTGCCGTTCGGCATCCACGCGACGCCGCTCGAGGCGGTCGCGCCGGTCTATCTGAAGGGCCTTTCGCCGCGCTCGCGCTACAGCGAGTTCCGCTACCACGCGGGGCGCAAGACGAGGGAAGTGTGACCAAGCCGACGCTCGTGATCGGCAACAAGAACTACTCGTCCTGGTCGATGCGGGGCTGGCTGCTGCTGCGCGGCTTCGGCATCGATTTCGACGAGGTGCAGCTGAAGTTCCACACCGCGGGCTGGGACGCAAACATCGGCCGGTGGTCGCCGTCGGGGCTGGTGCCGGTGCTGTGGCTCGACGGCGAACCGATCTGGGACACCCTCGCAATCGCCGAGACGGTCGCCGAGCGCTGGCCGGACCGGCAGGCCTGGCCGGGCGATCCGCGCGCGCGGGCGGCGGCACGATCGGTCTGCGCCGAGATGCACTCCGGCTTCCACACGCTGCGCGCCGCGATGCCGATGAACATCCGCGGCTCGTATCCGGGCCGCGGCATGAGCCCGGACGTCGCGAAGGACATCGACCGCATCGTCGCGATCTGGACGCTCTGCCGCGAGCGCTTCGGACAGGGCGGCGCGCTGCTGTTCGGTGCGTTCACGGCTGCCGACGCCTTCTACGCGCCGGTGGCGACGCGCTTCGTGACCTACGGGGTGCGCCTGCCCGATGTCGCCCGACGGTACGTCGACGCGGTGCTGGCCTTGCCGGCCGTGCAGGAATGGAGCGCTGCGGCGCGGGCCGAGCCCGAGGTCATCGCCGCGGAAGAGCCGTACGCGCACCGCTACCTGTGAAGGGTCGGGAAGTTGCTTCGGTGCCGAGCGAAGCGACTGATCGGCGGAAGGCCTTCAATGCCCTGGTCTAGCCCGCCGCCATGAAGATCTACCAGGTCGGCGGCGCGGTCCGCGACGAGCTCCTCGGGCTCCCGGTGAAGGACCGCGACTACGTCGTGGTCGGCGCGACGCCGGAGGAGATGGTGCGCCTCGGCTACAAGCCGGTGGGCAAGGACTTCCCGGTCTTTCTCCACCCCGTCACGCGCGAGGAGCACGCGCTGGCGCGCACCGAGCGCAAGTCCGGTCCCGGCTACAAGGGCTTCACGGTCCACGCTGCGCCGGACGTCACGCTCGAGGATGACCTTGCGCGCCGCGATCTGACCATCAATGCCATCGCGAAGGACGAGCACGGCAACGTCATCGACCCGTTCGGCGGTGCGCGCGACCTGCAGTTGCGGGTACTGCGGCACGTCAGTCCCGCATTTGCCGAAGACCCGGTCCGCATCCTGCGCGTTGCGCGCTTCGCTGCTCGGTTCGGGTTCGACGTCGCGCCGGAGACGATGGCGCTGATGCGCGCGATGGCCGCGAACGGCGAGGTCGATGCGCTGGTCTCCGAGCGGGTGTGGCAGGAGTTCGCAAAGGGGCTGATGGAAGCCGCGCCGCGCCGGATGATCGAGGTGCTCGCCGAATGCGGCGCGCTTGCGCGCGTGCTGCCCGAGTGGTCCGCACTCGACGCGGCGCATGCGCTCGGGGCGCTCGACGCGGCGGTCGCGCGCGGCGCGGATCTGTCCGTCCGCTACGCGGCACTGTTCGCGGGCGGCGCGGAGGATGTCGCCGAGCGCGCGTCGGCGCGGCTGCGCGCACCGGGCGAATGCCGCGATCTTGCCGTGCTGGCCGCGCGGACGCGGACGACGATCGAGCGCGGCACGGCCCTGGACGCCGCAGCGCTCGTCGATCTGCTGCAGCACGTCGATGCGTTCCGACGACCGGAGCGATTCGAATCGCTGCTCGCCGTGCACGAGTGCCACGCCGTCGCCGCAGGTCGTGCCGACCCGACGGGCCCGGCGCGCCTGCGACGGGCCGCTGCTGCGGCGCGCACCCTGGATGCCGGGGCGATCGCGCGGGCGCATCCGGACGACATCGCAAGCGCGATCCGCGCGGCGCGCATCGAGGCCGTGGCACGAAGCCTGTAGCGCCGCGCGCGGCCGGCGCGGGGAGGCGCTAGGCCGTTCGCGCCGCGAGCCGGGTGCGGAGCGCCTCGATGCGCGCGCGATTCACGCCGAGATCCCCATACCCGAGACGCGACGCCGAGCGGACGTGGATGACGCGTGCCGGTGCGTCGAGCAGGAACTCCACGTCGTCGACGAAACCGAAGAACTTCGTTGCGAACTCGGCGCGCAGATAGCCGTCCTGCTCGTCGATGATCTTCACCCGCTCCGATGCGGCGACCGTTTCGCGCAACGCGCGCCACGCCGCCCGGGCGTCACCCTTGAAGGCGATCGGTGCGATGTAGTGCGTTGCATCGGCCGGGTCGCCCTGGCTCGAGACGCAGTTGGGCGAGCTGGGGCACGCCGCGAGCCGCCCGTCCTTCGCGCCGAGATTGGCAGGCGGTTGTCCTGCGAAGAGTCCCAATGCGCAGCCTCCGAGGATGAGTGCAACGACAGCCACGAGCACCGCCGCGACCATCGCCAGCGCGCGCCGCATCGCCCTCGTCACAGCAGTCGCGACAATGCGGTGAGCGCGAGGGAGAGAAGGATCGTCGTGGTGAACGGCACGTAGTAGTCCCGCCCCTTCACCCGCACCGTCAGATCGCCCGGCAGGCGCCCGAGCCCGAGTCTGCGGCCGAGCCACGGCGAGATCGCGGTCAGCACCACGAGCGCGACCAGGAGCGTCAACAGCCACTTCAGCACGGCGGAGTTCCTTCTTGACCCGCTGCGGTCGAGTGTACACTTCGCGCGCCGCGGCGGGCTCCGCCCGGCGCAGACCGGGGAGACGAACTCGTGATCGACCTTTACACGTGGGGCACGCCCAACGGGCGCAAGGTGTCCGTGATGCTGGAGGAGTGCGGCCTCGCCTACAACGTCCATCCGATCGACATCGGCAAGGGCGACCAGTTCGCACCGGAGTTCGTGGCGATCGACCCGAACAGCAAGATCCCGGCCATCGTCGACTCCGAGGGTCCGGACGGGAAGCCGTTTTCGCTCTTCGAGTCCGGTGCGATCCTGATCTATCTCTCCGGGAAGACCGGCAAGTTCCTGCCCGACTCGGCGCGCGGCAAGTACGTCGCGCTCCAGTGGCTCATGTTCCAGATGGGCGGCGTCGGCCCGTTCTTCGGTCAGGTGCACCACTTCCTGCGCGCGGCAAAGGAGCCGGTGCCGTACGCGATCGACAGGTACGTGAAGGAGAAGGATCGCCTCTACGGCGTGCTCGACAAGCGCCTCGGCGAAGCGAAGTACCTCGCCGGCGGCGAGTACACGATCGCCGACATCGCCACCTACCCGTGGGTGGCTCGTTACGAGTGGCACAAGACCGACCTGAATCAGTTTCCCAACGTGAAGCGCTGGTTCGACGCGATCTCGCAGCGCCCGGCCGTGCAGCGGGGCATGAAGGTGCCGGGCTGATCCGCTGACCCGCTGACCCGCATGGGAACGATGGAAGTCCTGCACTCCAGCCTCTCGTCCCGCCTCGAGATCCTCGAGTGCCGGCCGCAGATCGAGTCGCCGCTCCCGCCGGTGCTCTTCGTGCACGGCGCGTACGCGGCGGCCTGGACCTGGGGTGAGCACTTCCTGCCGCATTTCGCGGCGCACGGCTTTCCCGCGTACGCGGTGAGCCTGCGCGGACACGGTGCGAGCTACGGGCGCGAGTCGCTCGCGTGGACGAGCCTCGCGGACTATGTCGAGGACCTCGCCGAGACAATCGACGCGCTCGACACCGCCCCGGTGCTGGTCGGACATTCGATGGGCGCGATGGTGATCATGAAATACCTGGAGCGCGAGTCGGTGCCCGCGGCCGCGCTGCTTGCACCGGTCCCGCCGCACGGGCTGTTTCCGTCATCGCTAATGCTCGCCCTCGGGCGTCCGGGCCTCTTTGCCGAGCTGAACAGCCTGATGTCGAGCGGCAAGGCATCGGTCGATGCGATGCAGGGCGCGCTCTTCGCCGGGCCGCTGCCGGTCGAGCAGCTCCTCGACTACTACGGCCGTTTCCAGCGGGAGTCCCAGCGCGCGATCTGGGACATGACGCTCCTCAACCTGCCGCTGGCGTGGCTGATGAACCGGCCGCCGCTCATCGCCCTGCTGGCCGAGCGGGACGCGCTGTTCCCGCTCGAGCAGTCGCGGTCGGGATTCACCGCCATCGGCATGCGCACCGAAGTGCTGGCGGACATGGGTCACGCGGTGATGCTCGAGCGCGGCTGGCAGCGCGCCGCCGACCGGATCATCGGCTGGCTGGGCGAGCAGTCGCTCTGACCGATCCGGCCCGACGCCGCGCGCATCAGCCCCTCCGGGCGTGGCGCTGCAGGAACCGGAGGATCTCGTCGACCTTCAACTGCGGCTCGTACGGGTTGCGCTGGCTGCCCACGACGCGATTCATCCACTGCATGTTCCGTTCCATGCGTTCGACGACCGCCGGCCACTGCTGCGCGGTGTGGCGCTGCGGATCGGGCAGCACGTGGCACTGCTTGCAGGCGAGGCGGAACGATTGCGCGGCCGGGCTCTCCACCTCGGGGTACTTCTTCGGATCGAGCGCCCGCTGGCTGTTCTGCTGCAGGTAGGCGAGCAGGACCTTCTTCTCCTCGTCGGTCGGCGCCTGGACGCCGGCCATCATCTCCTTCATCAGCTCGCCCATGTTGCCGCGGCCGCGCATCCGCACCACCATGCGGTCGACGATACCCGGCCACTTCGCGGCGTTGTGCATGGCCGGGTTGGGAAGATTGTGGCACTGCACGCAGTACTGGACGACGACCGTCGCCCCGCGCGAAGCGGGCTGCGGCAGCTGGCCAGGCGCGAACGTCGGGGGCAGAATGCGCTCGAGCATCGGCCCGTGCGGGCTTTCGGCCCAGCGCTTGCGCGCGTCGTCGACGCTGCGCTCATGGTCGGAGACCGATGCCGCCGTCGCGGCGCCGGCGAGACTCAGCAGGCAGGCGACGAAAGCAAGCGTGCAGCGCGGCATGGCGCAGGGGATTATAGCGGCGCCCCCTCCGTGTAAGCCCGCCGGCCCCCGCGACGACCAACGGGTTCAATCCCGCGACACCATGCGGTAGCGAGGCTCTCATGACGCCCGAGAAGTTCGACACGATCATCATCGGCACCGGCCAGTCCGGCAAGCCGCTCGCGCTGGCGCTCGGTCGTGCCGGCCGCAAGACCGCAGTGGTCGAAGCGAGGCACGTCGGCGGCACCTGCATCAACGTCGGCTGCACCCCGACCAAGACCATGGTCGCCGCGGCTCGCGTCGCGTATCTCGCGCGGCGCGGCGCCGATTTCGGCGTGCATGCGAGCGCCCCGCGCGTCGATCTCGCCGAGGTCTGGGCGCGCAAGCAGCGCGTGGTCGAGCAGTTCCGGCGCGGCGGCCAGCGCGGACTCGAGAGCGTGCCGGCGATCGATCTCGTGTTCGGCGAGGGCAGCTTCGTTGATGCGCGCACGGTGCGCGTGCGCCTCAACGCGGGCGGCGAGCGCCTGCTCGCCGCCGACCGGATCGTGATCAACACCGGCGGTCGCCCGGCGGTGCCGAACATCCCGGGCCTCGTCGACGTGAACTGGCTCGACTCGTCGAGCGTCATGGAACTGCAGATCCTGCCGGCGCACCTGGTCGTTCTCGGCGGCGGCTACATCGGGCTCGAGTTCAGCCAGATGTTCCGGCGCTTCGGCGCGCGCGTCACCGTCATCACGCGCGACGACCGGCTGATTCCGCGCGAGGATCCCGACGTCTCGGCCGAGGTCGAGAAGATCCTGGCCGAGGACGGCATCGACATCGTGAAGAACGCGAACACGCTGCGCGTTGCGGGACACGGCGGCGTGCAGATCCTGGTCGAGACGCCGGAAGGGCAGCGGGAGATCGCCGGAAGCCATCTCCTGGTCGCGATCGGGCGCGCGCCGAACTCCGATCGCCTGAATCTGGCCGCTGCGGGCGTCGCGACCGACAAGGCCGGCTACATCACCGTCGACAACCGGCTGGAGACGGATACGCCGGGGATCTACGCGATCGGCGACGTGAAGGGCGGCCCCGCGTTCACGCACATCTCGTACGACGACTACCGGGTGCTGCGGGCGAACTGGCTCGAGGGCGGGAGCGCGACCATCGACGGCCGCTACGTGCCGAACACGATGTTCATCGATCCGCAGCTCGCCACGGTCGGCGTGAACGAGGCCGAGGCGAAGCGGCGCGGACTGAACTACCGGGTCGCGAAGCTCCCGATGACGAGCGTCGCGCGCGCGATCGAGATGAGCGAGACGCGCGGCTTCATGAAGGCGATCGTCGACGCCGACACGCACCAGATCCTCGGCTGCACGATTCTCGGCATCGAGGGCGGGGAGATCATGTCGATGCTGCAGATCGCGATGATGGGCAAGCTTCCCTATCCGGCGCTGCGCGAGGCGATCTTCGCGCACCCGACGCTGGCGGAGTCGCTCAACAACCTCTTCGGCACGCTGGGCTAGGGAAGATCTGAACGAGCCCGCAATAGCGGGCTCGCTCACCGGGATCGGGGGATCGTTAAGGGGGCTGTGGCCCCCCTTAATTAGAGAATCCCTAGAGCGTGTGCCGCTTGTCGCCGGCGCGAAATCCGGCGAGCGGTGCCTCCACGCCGCGCCCGAACGCCAGCACCTTGAAGAGCTCGCCCATCTCGGCGGGGCTGGTGAGGGTGTTCGCCGCGCCGGCGAGCGGGGCGTAGCGCCGCGTGTCCTCCGGCGAAACCCGTCCCATCACCTCGGTCAGCCCGCAGTTGATCAGAAACTGCGCCTGCGTCGCGTAGCCGAGCACGTCCGCGCCTGCGGCGTGCGCCGCTTCGGCCATGGCGGTGAAATCGACGTGGGCGGTGATGTCCTGCAAGCCGGGAAGAAAGAACGGATCGCCGTGCGCGCGATGGCGGTAATGGCACATCAAGGTGCCGCTCCGCCGCTGCGGGTGGTAGTACTCGGCGCGGGGGAAACCGTAATCGATGAACAGCGCGATCCCGCGCTCGAGCATGCTCGCGACACTCGACACGAACGCGTGCGCGACGAGCCCGATCTCGGTCGTATAGGCGTCGGGCAGCGCGAGCGCCCGGGCGCTGGCCGCGACCGCGGCGGCGGCAGGACGATGCGCCCAGTCAAAGGGCGCGGCGCCGTGCGCCACCGCGACGCCCGCCTCTTCTATTGCGTCTCCGCGCGTGCGCACGACGTTCACCGGCATCGCGTCCAGTACTTCGTTGCCGACCACGACGCCGGTGAACGCCGGCGGCAGGCCGTTGAGCCACGCGACGCGCTCCAACAGGTGCGGCACGCGCGCGGCCAGCGTGTCGCGGCTGCGTGCGCGCAGCTCCGGTGAAAGCTCGACGATGAGATAGTTCGCCGGCAGGCGCCCGAGTCGCTCCAGCTCCTCGAGCAGCGAAGCCGCGAGCGCGCCGCTGCCGGCACCGATCTCGAGGACCTCGCCGCCGGCGGCCTCGAGGCCCTCCGCCACCTGGCGCGCGAGCGTGTGGCCGAAGAGCGGCGCGAGCTCCGGCGCGGTGACGAAATCGCCGTCCGCTCCGAGTTTGCGCGCTCCGGCCATGTAGTAGCCCAGCCCCGGCGCGTACAGCGCGAGTTCCATGTAGCGCGCGAAGGGGATCCAGCCGCCCGCCCGGTCGATCTCGGCGCGGATGTGCGCGACAACGCGCGCGCTGTGCGCGGCGGCTTCGGGCGAGGGGCGGGGCAGGTCGCTCATGCTAGATCGTTACGACCCGAGGGGGCAACGCCGCTGCACGGCGCCCCCTCGTGCTCCCCGAGATCAGGGAAAGCGATGCCTGCGGCATCGGTTTCATTTTGTGAATGGCATGCGGCGGGCGGTCATGGTGCGCGCATCCGCTAGAATGCGCAATCTCGTTCCCGGTCCGCGCGCAGCGCGGGTCTTCAATGGCTGAGGAAGCGCTCACCGGCAAAGTGGTGCTCGTCACCGGCGGCGCGAAGCGCGTCGGCGCGGCGATCTCGCGCCGGTTGCACGCCGCCGGCGCGACCGTCGTGCTGCACTACCACTCGGCCAAGGCCGAGGCCCAGCAGCTCCTCGCCGAGCTGAACGCGGTGCGCGCGAACTCCGCGGCGATGGTCCAGGCGAATCTGCTCAACTCCGCCGAGCTGCCGGAGCTGGTGCGCACCGCCGTCACACGCTACGGGCAGCTCGACGTGCTGGTGAACAACGCTTCGAGCTTCTACGCGACGCCGCTCGGCGAGATCAAGACGTCGGACTGGGACGATCTCGTGGGGACCAACCTGAAGGCGCCGCTGTTCATCGCGCAGGCCGCCGCGGCACACCTCAGGAAGACCGGCGGCTGCATCGTGAATATCACGGACATTCACGCCGAGCGGCCGCTGAAGAGCTACGTCGTCTACAGCGTCGCGAAGGCCGGCCTTGCGGCCCTCACGCGCTCGCTGGCGCGCGAGCTCGGGCCGGAGGTGCGCGTGAACGGCGTCGCGCCCGGTCCGGTGCTCTGGCCCGAGGACGACTCGTTCGACGAGCTGGCGCGCCAGCGGGTGATCTCGCACACGCTGCTCAAGCGCGCCGGCGAGCCCGAGGACGTCGCGGCGGCGGTCTTCTACCTCGTCGCGGACGCGCCCTTCGTGACCGGGCAGATCATCACGGTCGACGGCGGGCGCAGCGTGAACCTCTGAGCCGATGAACGCCCCGACCGCCAAGCAGGTGCGCAAGGCCGCCTTCGAGACGAACAAGCTCGAGAAGCGGCTGCGCCGGCTCGTCGGCGAGGCGATCGCCGACTTCGACATGATCCGCGCCGGCGACCGCGTGATGGTGTGCCTCTCGGGCGGCAAGGACAGCTACGGGCTGCTCGACATCCTGCTGAAGCTGCGCGAGGCCGCGCCGCTCGACTTCGAGGTCATCGCGGTGAACCTCGACCAGCGCCATCCGGGTTATCCCGAGCACGTCCTGCCGGAGTACCTGGAGAAGATCGGAATCCCGTTCCGCATCGCGCGGCAGGACACGTACTCGGTCGTGAAGCGCGTCGTGCCGGAAGGCAGGACGATGTGCGGCCTGTGCTCGCGGCTGCGGCGCGGCGTGCTCTACCGCGTGGCGAAGGAGCTCGGCGCGACGAAGATCGCGCTCGGCCATCACCGCGACGACATCCTCGAGACGTTCTTCCTCAATCTCTTCTTCGGCGGGAAGCTGAAGGCGATGCCGCCGAAGCTCGCGTCGGACGACGGCCATCACGTCGTCATCCGCCCGCTCGCGTATGTCGCGGAGGCGGATCTTGCCGCTTGGGCCGAGGCGCGACGGTTCCCGATCATTCCGTGCAACCTCTGCGGATCGCAGGAGACCCTGCAACGCGCGCAGGCGAAGGTGATGCTGCGCGACTGGGAGACGCGCCACCCCGGGCGCATCGAATCGATCTTCAATGCGCTGACCCGGATCGAGCCCTCCCACCTGTTGGATCGGCAGCTGTTCGACTTCGGTGCCGTCGCCGCCCCCGGCGTCGCCTTCCCCGGCGGCGACAAGGCGATTGATTCGCAAGCGGATTTCGATCCTCCGGCACGCTCGTCCTGAGCGCCGGGCCCGCCCTGGCTTGTCAAACTGAGTTTGTCATGGCAATCTCGGCGACATGACCAATACGAACCGGGGGACCCCTTCCCTTCCCCCGACATGCGCCGAACGCCTCGTCGCGATCTTCGGCAGCCAGGCCGAGGTCGCCCGCCGGATGAAGCTCGACCGCGCGGTGGTGAACAACTGGGTCAAGTCGGGCTACATCCCGTCGCGCTGGGCGGTGGAGGTCGAGCACCTCAGCGGCGGCCAGATCGCCGCGACCGACATCCTCAACGAGGCCTACGCCGCGAAGCCCATCCGGGTGAAGTCGCGCGGCGACGACGAATCCCCTTTCGGATCTCCCATTGCAGGAACTGACAACATGAACCCGTACGCCCCCGCGAAGCGCATCTCCTCGTTCCACCCCCCGCAGCGCACGCTGATGGGCCCGGGCCCGACCGAGATCCACCCGCGCGTGCTCACCACGATGAGCCAGCCGGCGATCGGCTACCTCGACCCGGTCTTCGTCGAGATGATGGAGGAGCTGAAGTCGCTGCTCCGCTACGTCTACCAGACGAAGAACCCGCTCACGTTCCCGGTGTCCGGCCCCGGCTCGGTGGGAATGGAGTACTGCTTCGTCAACCTGGTGCGGCCGGGCGACAAGGTGATCGTCGCGCGCAACGGCGTCTTCGGCGGCCGCATGATCGAGAACGTCGAGCGCTGCGGCGGAACGCCGATCGTGGTCGAGCACGAATGGGGCGAGCCCGTCGATCCGCACAAGGTCGAGGACGCGCTGAAGAAGAATCGCGACGCCCGTCTGGTCGCGTTCGTGCACGCCGAGACCTCGACCGGCGCGCTGTCGGATGCCAAGGCGCTGGTGGCGCTCGCCCACAAGTACGACGCGCTGGCGATCGTCGACGCGGTCACCTCGCTCGGCGGCTGCCCGGTGCTCGTCGACGACTGGGGCGTGGACGCGATCTACTCCGCGAGCCAGAAGTGCCTGTCGTGCACGCCCGGCCTGTCGCCGGTGTCGTTCTCCGAGCGCGTCGTCGACTACGTGAAGGCGCGCAAGGACAAGATCCACAGCTGGTTCATGGACATGAACCTCCTGCTCGGCTACTGGGGCGCGACCACGCGCACCTACCACCATACCGCGCCGACCAACTCGCTCTTCGCGCTGCACGAAGCGCTCCTGCTGATCCGCGAGGAAGGCCTGGAGAACTGCTGGGCGCGCCACCATCGCCATCACGTCGCGCTGAAGGCGGGTCTCGAGGCGATGGGGCTCAAGTTCCTGGTGAAGGAGCAGTACCAGATCCCGCAGATGAACGCGGTGCGCTGCCCCGAGGGCGTGAACGAGGCCGAGGTGCGCAAGCGCCTGCTCGCCGAGTTCAGCCTCGAGATCGGCGCCGGCCTCGGGCCGCTCGCCGGCAAGATCTGGCGCTTCGGCATCATGGGCTACTCGTGCCGGCCGGACAACGTGATGCTCTGCCTCTCGGCGCTCGGCTCGGTCCTCTCGGACATGGGCCATGCGGTCCACGTCGGCGACGCCGAGGCGGCCGCGCACAGCGCGTACGCCCAGATGCATCAGAAGGCCGCGCAGCAGAAGCTCAAGAAGCCGAAAGCGCCGGTCGCTGCCTGATGCGGCAGTGAAGGACCTGGCCCCGCACATCACGCGCCAGCGCCTGCTGGTCGAGGGGCACTTCACGATCGAGGTCGACCGCGGCGCGGTCGACCGCTACCTCCACGGGGTCGCCGCGCACCTGGGGCTGCGTACGTACGGCGCCGCCACCATCTTCTCGCCCGGCGGCGAGGGCAAGGCCGAGAACCAGGGCTTCGATGCGTTTCTCCCGCTGATCGATTCCGGGATCTCGCTGTACGTCTGGTCCGCGGCGCGCTTCTTCTCCACGATCCTCTACACCTGTCGACGCTTCGACGAGGCGGCCGCGATCGACTTCACGCGGCGCTATTTCGCGGTGCAGGGCGAGATTGCTTCACTCGGCTTCTAGCGCCGGGGGTCGACGGCCGGGCCGGCGCTACCCTATAGTCGCAATGGTGAATGCCCGCCAACCCGACCTGACCGCAGCATGACCGCGACTTCGCGTCCGGTCGCACTCCTCTTCGCCGACGTGAGCGGCAGCACGACGCTCTACGAGCGGCTCGGCGATCGTCAGGCGCTGAAGGCGGTCGAGCAGGTGATCGACCTCCTGCGGCGGGCGGTCGCGACCTACCACGGCCGGGTCGTGAAGACCATCGGCGACGAGGTGATGGCGGTGTTTCGCGATGCCGACAGCGCGCTGCAGGCGGCGAGCGACATGCAGACCCGCGTCGCAGCGCTGCCGACCTTCGCCGACGCGCGACTTGCGATCCGCATCGGGTTCCATTACGGCGCGACGCTCGAGGAGAACGGCGACTACTTCGGCGATGCGGTGAACACCGCGGCCCGCATGGCCGGGCTCGCCAAGGGAGGCCAGATCATCACCACCGCGGCGACGGTGGCGGCCCTCTCGCCCCTCCTGCGCGAGGGCACGCGCGCGGTCGCCGCGCTCTCGGTAAAGGGCAAGCAGGTGGAGGTCCAGGTCTGCGAAGTTCTATGGCAGACCGGCGAGGATCTCACCATGCTCGCCGGGAACCTCGCCCAGGCCTCGACCGAAGCAGTGCTGCGCCTCGCGTGCGGCGCTCGCACGGTCGTGATGGACGGTGATCTCGCGACCGTGCAGATCGGCCGCGACCCTTTGCATCAGGTCCCGATCACCGACAAGATGGCCTCGCGGCTGCACGGGCGCATCGAGCGCCGCGGGGACAAGTTCTACTACGTGGACCTCAGCACGAACGGGACGTACCTCACGATCGAGGGCGACGTCGAAACGGTGCTGCGGCGCGACCAGGCGATGCTGCGCGGCCGCGGCACCCTCAGCTTCGGCCACTCCGCGACCGACGCGGGCGCGGAGCTGGTGACGTTCGTCTGCGAGTACCGGCCGAAGCCGGCCTAGATGCAGATCGTTGAACGAAGGGGGACACGTCCCCCTTCGACCCCCTAATTCAGGGGTGGATCTGCAGATCCACCCTAGATCATGATCTTCTTGAGCGTCTCGGGATTCTTCACCACCGAGCGCTGGCGCGACTGGGGCGCGGCGTAGAGCCCGGCGGGCGGCGCGGTCTCGAGGCGGCTCAGGACCGCCTTGTCGCAGGTCGGCGCGAGCGTCACGTTCACTTCGTCGCCGACGCTCGCGCCGAGCGCGAAACAGGCGGCACCGAGTTTGGTGTTCAGCGGCTTGAGAATTGCGCTCGCGACGATCTCCTGCGCCGAGCCGCTGCCTGCGAGCACGAGGTCGTACGCGCGCGGCGAGCGCGCCCGGTCGCGGTGCGCTCGACACCACGGCCGCAAGGCCGATCAGCTCCCGCCCCAGCAGGTCGGCCGATCCCGCGTCGTCGAGCCCGGTCACCTTCAGCACGACCTTCTTGCCGGGCATGCCGAAGTGCTGCAGGAAGAAGTCGCGGTTGAACTCCTCGGCGATCTTGGTCCCGATCGCCGCGAGCGCTTCCTCTTCGCTCGCCCAGCTGCCGACGCCCTTCGGCAGGGTGTTGTTGAAGTAGATCTCCTCGCCCGTGGCGCGATCCGTGGCCTTCACCGTCCACGAGGTCAGCGTGTACTTGGTGATCGTGAGTCCCGAGGCCTGGAGCTTCGCCGAGAGCTTCTTGATGCGTGCCTCGCCGGACACGAGGAAGTCGGCGGTCTTGTCGGTGCTCCCTTCCTCCGACCAGGTGCGGAAACCGAACGACTTGATGCGCTCCTTGAGCAGGTTCTCGGCGATCGCCGAAATCTGCGCCGGCCCGTCCGCACGGTCGGCATCGCGCGTGGTGATCCGCACCGCGACCTTCGGATCGCCGTTGTTGCGGATGAAGCTGATGCGGTCCTCGCGCGACATCTCGTTCAGCGACTTCTGCACTTCGCGCGTTTTCACCACCGCCTGCGTGGTGACGTACGCCAGCCCGTCCTTGCCGACCTTCGGTTCCGATTCCTGGACCACGGTGGAGATGTAGTCGCCGCTGCGCGCGAGCAGCTTCTCGCGCAACCGGTCGTAATGCTGCGAGAGCGAAGCCTGCTGCAGATACAGGCCGATTGCCTTCTCCACCGCCTGCGCGTGCGAATCGGCGCGCAGGTCCGCGGCGAGCGCCGCCTGGTTGCCCTGATAGCGCGGATCCGTGGGGTCGGCGAGGCCGAGCGCATTGACGACGATCGTGCCGGGCGCGGCCTGGGGCGCCGGCTTCGCGACCGGCGCGGGTGCCGGCGCGGTTGCGGCCGCCGGGGCGGCAGGCGCCGCGACCGGCGCGCTCGCCGCAATGGCCGGCTGCGACGCCATCTTCGCGGACGCGTCGCCCCCGCGATTCAGCACGAACCATCCGGCGCCGATCGCGCCGCCGATCACGACGACTGCGCCGAGCAGCACCATCGCCGGTACTTGCGACTTGCGGGCCGGCGCGGGCGGCGGCGCCGCGGTGACCTTCTCCGTGCGCTGCGTGCGATCCGCCGCGGCGGACGGCGCGGGCTTCTGCGACCACGGTGGCCTGCCCCGGCGCAAGCGTCGCGTCGAGGTTGATCACGGTCGGCTCGGCCGCGCCCGCGGCCGTCGCCACCGCCGCCTGCCGGATCGCGTCCAGGAACTCGCCCGCGGTCTGGTAACGCTCGTCGGGACGCTTGGCGAGCGCCTTGCGGATCACCGCATCGAACGCGCGCGGCACCTGCACGTTGAGCTGCGACGGCGGCAGCGGCTCTTCCTGGAGCACCTTGTGCATGATCGTCGTGAGCGAGCCGGTGAACGGCTTCTCGCCGGTCAGCAGCTGGTAGAGGATCACGCCCGCGGAAAAGAGGTCCGACCGGCCGTCGACGGTCTGGCCCATGAACTGCTCGGGCGACATGTAGCTCGGGGTGCCGAGCACCATGCCGGCCTGGGTGAGGTTCGAGGACTCGAGCCGCGCAATGCCGAAATCGGCGACCTTCGCGGTGCCGTCGGCGAGGATGATGATGTTGGACGGCTTGATGTCGCGGTGGACCACGCCGTGCTTGTGCGAGTACTGGAGCGCCTCGAGCAGCTGGCCCATGACGCGCACGATGTCGTGCATCGCGAAGCGCTCGTTCGCCTCGAGGTAGCTCTGCAGCTCGCGCCCCTTCACGAACTCCATCGCGATGTAGTACGTGCCGGCGTCCTCGCCGAAATCGTAGATCCCGACGATGTTCGGGTGGGTGAGCCGGCCCGCCGCCTGGGCCTCGCGGCGGAAGCGCGCGAGCTGCTCCTGCGCGTCCTCGCCCTGCAGGTTCTCGGCGCGGATCGTCTTGAGCGCGACGATCCGATCGATCATCGGGTCGTGGCCCTCGTACACGATCCCCATCGCGCCCTTGCCGAGCTCGCGGCGGATCTGGAATTTTCCGAGCTTCGTGAGTTCGCTCATGCGCGCTGCCGTCCGGTGCGTACGCCGGGACCTACTTGTACTTGCTGTCGATCTCCCAGACCGATTTCTGCACCAGCCGCTGCACCATGGTGTCGAGGCCGACGCCGCCCTGCTGCGACTGCGAGAAGCCCATCACGGAGGTGCCGGTGGCGCCGATCTCCATTTTCTCCTCCGTGTAGCCCTGCGCGACCTGCTCGGTCGTCTCCGCGTCCATGACCTTGTAGCGCATGCCGATGATCCACACGCCGGTCGAGTCGCCGGTCTTGACCGAACCGACCGCGGTGTCGCCGATCGCGCCGGCCTGGGCGCCGCCGCGCGAGCCGCTGAAGGCCCCGAGAATGCCGATCACGCGCCCGACCGAGGCGCCGTCGAAGCCCTGCTGCGCGGCGGCGACCTGCTCGGTCTTCAGGATGTCGAACTTGACGACGTACTTGGTGGTGCGCATCTTGCCCATGCCGAGGTAGTTGCGCGCCTTGTTCGGATCGCCCATGTTGTACGCGAGCGTGAACTCGTTCAGGAGCGGCCCGAGGTTGGAGCGCTCGAGCACCTGGAAGTTGGCGCGGCTCAGCTCGATCTCGGCGAAGTCGGCGATGTTCGTCGGGCCGAACTTCTGGACGAAGGTCGCGTTGCTGCTCTTGATCTCGCCCGGGATCACCACCAGCGGCGGGCCCTGCTTGCCGGCATTGGTGTACTGGATCGCCTGGTACATGGCCTTGTCGGCCTGGGCATTCGCCTTCTCCGAGGTGGCCGTGCCCGCGGTCGGGGAGGCGCTCTGGAAGGTCGGTTGCGCCAGCGCCGCGCCCGCGGCGCACAAGCCGAGGACGGCGGCGACGAACACGCTGTGCTTGAACAGGTTCATGTGAGTTCTCTCCGCTAGAAGACCAGCCATCGATGCCGAGCGCCCGCGACCGCGGCGCTCACTTCCTCGCCTTTGCCGGCGCCGCCACCTCTGCGTTCCGGCAGTACTCGCTGTAGAGCCTGGACACCACCTCGTCGGCATTCTCGTTCAGCAGCGTCAGCGCCATCGCCCGCACGTCCGGACCGGCGTACGAGGCGGCGTTGGCGCCCGCGTTCGCGACGGTGCGGCCATTGGCTGCCGCAAGCGTGAACCCCATGCCGACCGTGACCTGGTTGACCCGCACGATCGGGTTGTAGGTCGCCTGCGAGACGATCAGCCCGCGCAGCACGAAGTTCGCGCCGAGGCGCTTCGCCGCCGAGAGCGCGGCGTCGGGGTTGTTCTTGAAGTACGCGTCGATCTCGGCCTGCGCGATCTGCTTCCGGATCTCCTCGGGCGTGTACGTGCGCAACCCGAGTGCCTGCAGACGCACGTTGATCAGCTGGAAATGCGGCCCGTAGTTCTCCTGGCGGGCGAGCACGACCCCGTTCGTCTGCTCCTCGCCGATGATGACCGCGATCTTCTTGTCCTTGATCGCCTGCTTGCATGGCGTGGAGAGATTCTCGGCGACGCGCGCGCCGCGCGCCGCCTCCTCCGCGGCCCGTTGCTGGGCGCCCGGATCCTTCTCGAACTTGAACCCTTGCGCGCCTGCGCCGAACGGGACGAGCGCCGCGATGCACAGCGCCGCACCGCAACGAAACCGTCTCCGCGCCACCGCCCCGAACCTGTCTCGCATTGAAGTCTTCCCCCGACCGGCCACTCTATTACACCGCATCTCGCGGTTCCATAGCCATCTCGTCCTAGGCCCGCCCCGGCGGCGGCCGCGCCGGCGCGCCCGCCCGAGCCGGCGCAGTCTGGCGTGGGGTGCGCGACTGCGCCACCTGACGGACTGTCAACTCTTGTGTGGTGCGAGACGTACGCCACACGGCCGCGTCGACGGGTCGACAGGGCGCGCGGGCGAGGGTCGATGGCCTCAGGGCCGATAGATGTACGTCGGCGGCGCGCCGCCCCCGGGCTGGACGTACGTGCCCTGCGGGACCGGAACGACGTAGCCGGGCGCGCCGCCGGGACCGATGATCGTGGCGCCGCCGCGACCGCCGGGGATCGGGTTGATGAGCGTCGTCGACTGCCCGGGGCCGACGATCGTCGTGCCGCCCATCGGGTTCGGCCGGATCAGCGTGGTGCCCTGGTTCGGCGTGATGACCGTGGTTCCGCCGCCCTGTCCCGGCACGATAAACGTCGACCCGTATCCGGGCGCAATGATCGCACCGGTGCCGCTCGCGCCCGGGGGGACGACGTAGGCGGGCGCATAGCCGGGCGTCAGGATCACGCCGCCGCCGCCCTGTGTCGGTGCGACGATCGTCGCCCCGTAGCCGTAGCCCTGCGGCGCCGGCGCGCTGGCACCGGGCACGACCGTCTGCGGAATCATCGGCTGCGGGATGGCGCCCTGACCGAACGCCGACAGCGGCAGGGCGAGGAGCAGGATCGGCAACGCGCGCATGGCAGCCTCCGGATGCTGGACGCTCACCATAAGCCGCGCCACCGAACGGCGCAAGGGCCCGTGCAGGACGCCGCGGCAGCGCGGCACGTCGGGGCCGGGATTCAGCGGCGCGTGCGCGCACGGCGGGGTCGGGCCGCGGGCTCCGCGCGCGGCAGGGGCAGCGCCGTCTGATACTTCACCTGCTTGAGCGCAAAGCTCGACTTGATGTTTCCGACGCCCGGCACCCGCGACAGGAAGTCGAGGATGAACCGCTCGAACGCCGGCACGTCGGGCACGAGCACCCGCAGCAGGTAGTCGGCGTCGCCGGTCATCAGGTAGCACTCCATCACCTCGGGGCGCTCGCGGATCGCCTTCTCGAACGTCTCGAGCGCGGGCTCGATCTGCCGCTCGAGCGTCACCTGGACCAGCACGCTCACGGTGAGGCCCAGCTTCTTCGCATCGAGCAGCGTGACGTGGCGCGCGATGATCCCGCTGTCCTCGAGCGCACGCACGCGCGCGAGGCAGGGCGACGGCGAGAGATGCGCCTTGCGGGCGAGGTCGACGTTGGCGATGCGCGCGTCGCTCTGCAGGGTGTCGAGGATCTTCAGGTCGATCGCGTCGAGCTTCGGAGTCGGCATTATCCGCTGTCAGGATGTAGATCCGCAGCACAGTATGCCGTCAGACGCCAGGGACTGCAGGACGAACGAAATCCCATGCTCGACGAAGCCGCGTACCATCGCGCGATCGATCCGAGGGTGTCGCCATGACCGATCTCTCCCATTCCCCGTTCTCCGGCTACTGGCGCGTGGCCGCGCCGGACGTCGACCCGGCCGAGACGCGCGAGTGGCTCGACGCGTTCGACGCGCTCGTCGAGCACGAAGGCCCCGAGCGCGCGACGTTCCTGCTGCGCCGGCTGCTCGACCGGGCGCGCGCGAAGCGCGTGCGCATGCCGCCGGTTCTCAACACGCCTTACTGCAACACGATCGGGCTCGCCGACCAGCCGCCGTTTCCCGGCAACCTGGAGACCGAGTACCGGCTCGCCTCGATCATTCGCTGGAACGCGCTCGCGATGGTGGTGCGCGCGAACCGCGCGCACGCCGAGCTCGGCGGTCACATCTCGAGCTACGCGTCGGCGGCGGATCTCTTCGAAGTCGGTTTCAACCATTTCTTCCGGGCCGGCCAGAGCGGCGACGTCGTCTACTTCCAGCCGCATTCGGCGCCCGGGGTCTACTCGCGCGCGTTCCTCGAAGGGCGGCTGAGCGAACAGCACCTCGACAGCTATCGCCGCGAAGTCGCCGGCCGCGGTCTGTCGTCCTACTGCCATCCCTGGCTGATGCCCGAGTTCTGGCAGTTCCCGACCGGCTCGATGGGGCTCGGGCCGATCAACGCGATCTACCAGGCGCGGTTCATGCGCTACCTCGAGAACCGCGCGCTGCTCGCGACCGCCGGACGGAAGGTCTGGTGCTTCGTCGGCGACGGCGAGATGGACGAGCCGGAGTCGCTCGCCGGGCTGTCGCTCGCGGCGCGCGAGGGGCTCGACAACCTGATCTTCGTCGTCAATTGCAATCTGCAGCGGCTCGACGGGCCGGTGCGCGGCAACGGGTCGGTCATCCAGGAGCTCGAGGGCCTGTTCGCCGGCGCGGGCTGGAACGTCATCAAGCTGCTCTGGGGCTCGGACTGGGATCCGCTGTTCGCGCGCGACCACGACGAGGTGATCCTGCGCCGCCTGCACGAGACGGTCGACGGCGAGTTCCAGAAGTACGCCGCGACCGACGGTCGGTTCAACCGCGAGCACTTCTTCAACAAGTATCCCGAGCTGCAGGCGCTCGTCGCCGACATGACCGACGAGGACATCGATCGCCTGCGCCGCGGCGGCCACGACCCGGTGAAGATCTTCGCCGCGTATCACACCGCGGCGCGGCATCGCGGCCAGCCGACGGTGATCCTCGCGCAGACCAAGAAGGGCTACGGGATGGGGCTCGCGGGACAGGGCAAGATGACCACCCACCAGCAGAAGAAGCTCGACGACGAGGCGCTGCGGGCGTTCCGCGACCGCTTCGCGCTGCCGATCTCGGATGACGACGTCGAGCACCTGCGCTTCCACAAGCCGGCCGACGACGCGCCGGAGATGCGGTACCTGCATGCACGCCGGCAGTCGCTCGGCGGCTATCTGCCCGCGCGGTCGCCGCACGCGCCGCGCATCGAGGTGCCGAAGATGGAGGCGTTCGCGCAGCTCCTCGCGGGTGCGGACGGTCGCGAAAAGTCCACGACGATGGTGTTCGTGCAGATGCTCGGGCAACTCTTGCGCGACCCGGTGCTCGGCAAGCGCATCGTCCCGATCGTCGCCGACGAGGCGCGCACGTTCGGGATGCAGAACCTGTTCCGGCAGGTGGGGATCTACTCGTCGGTGGGACAGCTCTACGAGCCGGAGGACCGCGACGAGCTGCTCTACTACAAGGAAGCGAAGGACGGCCAGATCCTGGAGGAGGGGATCACCGAGGCCGGCGCGATCTCCTCGTGGCTTGCGGCGGCGACGAGCTACAGCACGCACGGCACGGCGATGCTGCCCTTCTACATCTTCTACTCGATGTTCGGGTTTCAGCGGATCGGCGACCTCGCGTGGGCCGCGGCGGATTCCCGGGCGCGCGGCTTCCTGCTCGGCGCGACCGCCGGCCGCACCACGCTCGCGGGCGAGGGGCTGCAGCACCAGGACGGCACGAGCCAGCTCGCGGCGTCGACGATTCCGACCTGCCGCGCCTACGATCCGTGCTTCAAGCATGAGCTGGTCGTGATCGTGCAGGACGGCATGCGCCGGATGCTCGAAGCGCAGGAGGACGTGTTCTATTACGTGACGGTGATGAACGAGAACTACGTTCATCCCGAGCTGCCCGCCGGCGCGGAGGAAGGGATCCGGCGCGGGATGTACCGGCTGCGGGAGGGGGGCAGCGGCCAGGGCAGGCGCGTACAGCTCCTCGGGTCGGGCGCCATCCTGCGCGAGGTGCTCGCGGCCGCGGACTCGCTCGAACGCGAGCACGGCGTCGCGGCCGACGTGTGGAGCGTGACGAGCTGGACCGAGCTGCGCTGGGACGGGCTCGCCGCGAGCGGCGCCTCCCCGGCGGTGCGCGAAGCGCGCGGCGGCGTCGCGGGGCCGAGCTGGGTCGCGCAGTGTCTCGGCGCCACGGCGGGCCCGATCGTCGCCGCCAGCGACTACGTGAGCGCCGTCGCCGACCTGGTGCGTCCGTTCGTGCCCGAGGGGCGGCGGTACGTCGCGCTCGGCACCGACGGGTTCGGGCGCAGCGACACGCGCGCGAGCCTGCGCGCGTTCTTCGCGGTCGATCGGGAAGCGGTCGTCGCAGCGGCGCTGCGCTCGCTCGACTAGGGCGCCGTGCTACATGCCGAGCATGCGCCCGATGCGGGCGACGTAGTCGGCGTCGGTGAAGAGCTCGTCCTCGGCCTTCTGCAGCAGCGCGCGGATGCCGTGCAGCCCTGCGTTGAGCTCGCCCGGTGCGGGCGTCGGGGACTCGAGCGCCGCGCGGAGCTGCGCCACCTCGCCGCGCAGGGTGTCGACGTCGCCGGATCCGGCGCGCACTTTCTCGATGTCGCGCTCCAGGGCCGCGATCAGCCGCGCGACCTCCTCGAGATCGACGCCTGTCCTGCCGGGTTGATTCGTGGTCATGATGCGGATTCTAGCCCTGGTGTAAGCGTACGGTCGTCCGGCGCGACTCACCCCGGGGCGGCCGGCGCCGGGGAATTCACGGTCGGGTTCGCGGTCACAGGATCACCCCCTACGGAGACACAACCATGACGCGACGCGGTGTATTGCAGGGCATCCTGGCGGCAGGCCTCGCGGCGGCGCTCCCGGCGCGAGCGCAGAAGGCGCTGCCCGCCGACATGAAGGCGGTCGAGGCGCTGCAGCAGGGCTGGCGCGCGCTGCTCGCGCCGGGCGCGGCGGTCCCGGCGCCGACCGAGGCGCTCAAGCTCTCGAACGACGAGTGGCGCAAGCGCCTCGACAAGATGCAGTTCTACGTGTTGCGCGACGAAGGCACCGAAGCGGCCGGCACGAGCCCGCTGAACGGCGAGGCCCGGGCCGGGATCTTCGCGTGCGCCGGGTGCGGGCTGCCGCTCTTCACCTCCGCGATGAAGTACGAGAGCCACACGGGCTGGCCGAGCTTCTTCACGACCATTCCGGGCGCCTTTGCCACGAAGACCGACTACAAGCTCATCCTGCCGCGGACCGAATATCACTGCGTCCGGTGCGGCGGCCACCACGGACACGTCTTCGACGACGGCCCGCGGCCGACCGGCAAGCGCTGGTGCAACAACGGCGTCGCGCTGCGTTTTCTCCCGAAGGACGCGAAGGCTTAGGCGTTCCGCCGCGCGCCGGGAACGACGGCGAAGCGCGGGGCGCTGCGCCCTGCCGCATAATCGCGCGCTTTCGCCGCCGCCCCGCGTCTCGTGAATCCTCCTTCCCGCGCCGTACTGCCGGTGCTCGGGCTGTTCGGCGTCGCCGTCAGCCTCGGCGCCGGCCACGTCTGTGCCCGGCTCGCGTTCACGAACGGCGTGAACATCCTGACGGCGGCGACGGTCCGCTCGCTGCTTGCGACCGCGCTCTTGCTGGTGCTCCTGCGCCTGCGCGGCACCGCACTGCTGCCGCTGCCGCGCGAGTTCAAGGCCACGCTCGCGCTCGGATTGCTGATCGCCGTCCAGACGCTGACGATCCAGGTCGCGGTCTCGCGCCTCCCGGTGACGATCGCGCTGCTCGTCTTCTACTCGTACCCGTTCCTGACCGGGCTCGGCGCGGCGCTGCTCGGCGATGCGCGCTTCTCCTGGCGCCTCGCCGCGGCGCTCGCGGCCGCGTTCGCGGGGCTCGCCCTCGTCCTGGGCGTCGGCCTGGCGCCGGTGGATCCGCTGGGCGTCGCCGCCGCGCTCGCGGCATCGCTCGCGTTCTCGGCGGCGCTCGTGCTCACGCCGCGTCTCGCGCCCGGCCTGAGCGCGCCGCTGCGCACCTTTTTCATGCTCGCGACCGTCGCGACGATCTTCAGCGCCGTCGCGGCCGGTACCCGGGGCCTGGCGCTGCCGCCGACCGAGGCGGGCGCTTACGGTCTGGCCGGCCTCGCGGTCTTCTACGCAACGGGCATCATCGGCCTCTTCCTCCTCCTGCCGCTGCTCGGCCCGGTGCAGACGGCGGTCGTCCTCAATCTCGAGCCGGTCGTCGTCGCGGCGATCGCCTGGGCCGCGCTCGGCGAGGCGCTCACGGCGACCCAGATCGTCGGCGCGGTCGTCGTGGTCGTCGCCGTCATCCATTACCAGGTCGCCGGCAGGAACCCGTAGCAGCGCGGCGTGCTGCGCCGTGTGCGCGGAACGGGTTACGCTTACGCCCAAGCGCGCCCGGCGCCGAGGAACCGCGATGCCCGAGATCGTCGACCTGCGCAGCGACACCGTCACCAAGCCCTCTCCCGCGATGCGCGCGGCGATGGCGGCCGCCGAGGTCGGCGACGACGTGTTCGGCGACGATCCGACCGTGAACCGGCTCCAGGAGCGCGCGGCGCAGCTCTTCGGCTTCGAGGCCGCGCTGCTCTTCCCGTCCGGGACGCAGTCGAACCTCGCCGCGCTGATGAGCCATTGCCAGCGCGGCGACGAGTACATCGTCGGCCAGGAGGCCCACACCTACCGCTACGAGGCGGGCGGCGGTGCGGTGCTCGGGAGCATCCAGCCGCAGCCGCTCGCCAACCGCCCCGACGGCACGCTCGATCTCGCGGAGGTCGAGGCCGCGATCAAGCCCGACGACCCGCACTTCGCGCGCACCCGCCTGCTCGCGCTCGAGAACACGATCGGCGGCCGGGTCATTCCGCGGGGCTACCTGGACCAGGCGCTCGCGCTCGCGCAGCGCCGCGGTCTCGCGACGCATCTGGACGGGGCGCGGGTGTGCAACGCGGCGGTGAAGCTCGGGATCCCGGTCGCCGCCCTGTGCCGTGGCTTCGACTCGGTCTCGGTCTGCCTTTCCAAGGGCCTGGGCGCGCCCGCCGGCACCGTGCTATTGGGCAGTCGCGATCTCATCGCGCGGGCCCGTCGCTGTCGCAAGATCCTGGGCGGCGCGATGCGTCAGGCCGGGGTGCTCGCAGCGGCCGGGCTCCACGCCCTCGAGCACAACGTCGCCCGGCTCGCCGACGACCACGCCAATGCCGAGCGCCTGGCCGCGGGCCTCGTGCGGAACGGCGGCCTGCGTGTCGAGCCGCCGCAGACGAACATGGTCTTCGTGCACGTGCCCCCCGATCGCGCCGGCTCGCTCGTCGCGCACCTGCGGGCGCAAGGCGTGCTCGCGCTACCGGGCGCGCGCATGCGCCTCGCCACGCATCTCGACGTGGACGCGCGCGGCGTCGATCGGGCAATCGCGGCGTTTGGTGCATTTTTTCGTGAACACGCGCCGGCCGTTCTGAAATAATCGCGTCCCAGATGAACCCAGCGCGTCGAGCCCTCAATCTCGTGCTGCGCGCCGCCCTGGCCGCGCTCGTCCTCGCGCCGCTGGCGGCGCCGGGCCAGAACCTCGGCCGGCTCGCGCTGCTCTCCCGACTCGGCGAGCCGCTCGACGCGGAGATCGAGGTCACCGCGATCCCCGCCGCGGCCCGCGACTCGCTCTCCGCGCAGATCGTCCCGATCGGCGTGTTCGAGCGCTTTGGCGTCACGCCTTCGCCGCCGCTCGCGGTGTTGCGCGCCGCGGTCGAGCGCGGCGCCGACGGCCGCCCGGTCGTGCGTCTCAAGTCCACCGTGCCGCTCGAGCGGCCTGCCGTGAGCGTCATCGTCGAGCTCGCCTGGAACGGCGGGCGCATGGTGCGGCAGTACTCGTTCAACGTCGATCCGCCAGAGCGGACGGTCGCGAAGGCGGAGGCGCCGCCGCCGGCTCAAGCGGCCGAGACGCCCCCTGCCGCGCCCGCCGCGGCCTCGGCACCGCCCGCTGCGACCCCCACGACGCCCGCTGCGACGCCCGCCCCCCCGAAGCCGGCGGCCGCAGCGAAGCCCGTGCCCAAGCCAAAGGCGAAGGTCGCCACGAAAGCGGCGCAGCCCAGCCCGAGCGCGAAAGCGGTGGCGAAGGACGGCGACATCGCGGCGTCGGACAACCGGGTGAAGGACCTGGAGCGCACGATGCGCGAGCTGCAGGAGCGGATCGACGCGCGCAATCGCGAGATCGAGGACCTCCAGCGCCAGGTAGGCGGCACCGCGAAGTAGCGCGGCGCCCGGCGGGTCAGCCCTGCACCGCGCCTTTCAGCTCCACCAGGTTGTCCTCCGGATCCCAGAGGTAGATCGAGACGCCCTCGCCCTCGGCGCCGAAGCGCGGGCGGATCTCTCCGACGCGCACGTCGTGCGCCGCGAGATGCGCCGCGATCGCGGCCGCGTCGAACGGCGCGACGCGCAGGCACACGTGATCCACGTTGCGGCCCTCGTTGCCCGGCGGCGCGCCGCCCTGCCGGCCGAGCTTTCCGTCCACCGGCACGAGGTCGATCATCGCGCGCCCAGCGCGCAGGTGCACCAGTCCGAGGTCGTCGCGGCGCCACTCGACCGCGCACCCGAGGACCTCGCCATAGAAGGCGATCATTCGCTCGAGGTCCCGCACCCGGAGCACGACGTGATCGATGTCGACGATGCGGATCATCGGGCGTGCTTCCGGCGCGCACGCGCCGCGCGGCGCAGCGCTGCCTTCTCGGCCCACCGCCGCCGCACCCGCGCCGGCGGGGGGTGATGGCGCACCTCGAAGGCGCGGCGCTCGACGTCGTCGCGCCGGCGCAGCGTGCGGACCTGTCGCCCGGTGAGCAGGGAATAGTGCGGGAGCGCCTCGAGGCGCTCGGCCACCGCCCAGCAGTTCTTGCCGCCCGTCGCCCAGACCTTCGGATCGAGCGTGCGCAGGTCGAGCGGCCGCGAGTACCGGCGCAGCGTTTTCTGCCCGCGCCGGTTCGCGTACTCGTGGAAGTAGCTGATCGCGAGCTCGCGCAGGTTTCGATACACCGGGTCGCGGTAGCGCAGCGCGTAGTGGTTGGTCTTGGAGATCGCGCCCCAGCAGCCGTTGCGCCGGAACAGCGCAACGACGTGGTCGTAGTCGTTCTCCGCCGACAGGTCGAGCAGGAGCGGCCGCTCGCCGTGCACCCACAGCGCGGCCGCGGCCAGCATCCCGCCCTCGATGCAATGCGAGCGGCGCTGGCGCAGGACTTCCCGCACCGATAGCGCCGTCTGGCCGTCCGGTTCGAAATTCTGCGGGATGCCGTTGAGGTACGCCTGGATCTTGTGCGGGGTGTCGAGCCGCTGCAGGACCCGGAACTCGGCGGGGGTCAGCCCGAGGTCCTCGCGGCGGGCGAAACGCTTGCGCATCGACCGATTCTCCTGGCGTCGAAGGGATGACAGTGTCGGCACGAGGCGACGATCGCCCGGCGGCTGGCCGGATGATACCCATGCCCTCCGGCTCCCGGCGGTATTGCCCGTTCGTCTATGCTAATGGCATACTGTCGGCGCCGCCCCGAGCGGGGCGGCACGATCCCACGACGGAGGCGCCCATCGCCCGGCTCGCTGCACTCGGGCTCGCTCTTGCGCTCACCGCGCCGTTGGCGGCGACGGCGGCCGAGCTCGGCCGGCTGACCGTGCGGTCCGGCGTCGGCGAGGCGCTGCGCGCGGAGATCGACATCCTCGACGTCCGCGCCAACGAGGCGCGCTCGCTCGCCGCGCGGCTGGGCACGCCGGACGAGTTCTGGCGGGCGGGCCTGGAACCTCCGGCGATCCTCGGCGTGCTGCGGGCCGGCATCGGGCGCGGGCAGAAAGGCCGACCGGTCGTCATCGTCACCTCGAGCGAGCCGATCGACGAGCCGTTCGTCAGCCTGCTCGTGCAGCTCGATTCGCCGTCGCGCCAGTCGCTGCGCGAGTATCCCGTCCTGCTCGAGGAGCGCCGGACGCGCGAAGCGCGCCCCGCGCCGGCGCTGCCGAGCCTCCCGTCCGCGCCGCCCGATGCGGCGCCAAGCGAGCCGGCCGGCATCCCCGCCGGACCGACCGCGATCGCCGCAGCCGAGGGCCGGCACGCGGTCCGGCCGGGAGAAACCCTCGCCACGATCGCGAATGCCTTCAAGGTGCCGGGTGCCACGGTGGACCAGGTCCTGGTGGCGCTCTACCGCGCGAACGAAAGCGCGTTTCTCGACGCGAACATGAACCGCCTGCCCGCCGGGCGCGTGCTCGCGATTCCCGACGAGGCCGCGGTGCTCGCGATTGCGCCCGACGAGGCCCGTCGGACCGTTGCGGCGCACCGCGACGCGGCGCAGCCCGCGCCGGCGCCGGTCGCGTCGGCCGCTGCCGATCGGCTCCGGCTGTCGCGCGCGGACGGTGCCCCGCGCGCGGGCGGCACCGATGACGTCGCCGCGATCGGCCTCGCGTTCAAGGAGGCGCAGGAGCGCATCGTCGCGCTCGAGAAGAACATCGAGAGCCTGCAGCGGCTCGCGGAGCTGCAGAACCGGCAGATCGCCCGGCTGCAGCATGTCGCGCTGGCGGGCGCGGCGCCGCCGCTGCCGGGCGACGCGGCCGCGTCCGATCTCGGGATCGCGGCGCCGCGCGCGGACGAGCACTACCTGCAGCGCGCGCTTGCGCGCTTCGTCGGCGAGTACTGGTCGTGGTTCGCCGCGGCGCTGGTGCTCGCCTTCGCCGCCTGGGTCTGGATGCCGCTCAAGACGGCGCGCCTGTGGCGCAAGAAGCGTCGGCGGAAGGAGCGCGCGCTCGCACGCATCATGCGTGGCGAAGATCGCGGTCGGCGCAAGCGGCGCCGCCGGGTCGAGGCGCTCGCACCGGGCTGACCGCCGCCGTCGCGGCCCCCGCTCTCGCGCCGGCGGGAGCGGCGTCCCGCCCGCGTACGCTCCGGCCGACTACAATCGCGCCCTTCGTCTTCGCGCCCCCGCGGCGCGCGCCCATGTTTCGCCACGCGTTCCGCGACATCGTCCGACTCGCCTGGCCCGTCTACGTGTCGCAGGCGGCGGTCATGGCGAACGGCGTGATCGACACGGTGATGGCGGGCCGGTACGGGACGCTCGATCTCGCTGCGGTGGGGATCGGCGCCTCGATCTACGCGACGCTGTTCATCACGCTGATGAGCGTGCTCCTCGCGCTGACGCCGATCGTCGCGCAAGCCCATGGCGCGGGCCGGCACGCCGAAATCGGGGAGAGCGTGCGCCAGTGCGCCTGGCTCGCGGTCGGGCTCGCGTGCGTAGCGCTGGTCCTGCTGATGAATCCGGGCCCGCTGCTCGCGCTGAGCCGCCTCGCGCCCGAGCTCGAGGCGCGCACCATTGCCTACCTCGACGCGATCGCGTGGGCGGTTCCGGCCACGCTGCTCCTGCGCGTGTTCGCCGGCTTCTCGACCGCGGTCTCGCGGCCGCGCGCGGTAATGGTCCTGAACCTTGCCGGTCTGGCACTCAAGGCGCCGCTCAACTGGATCTTCATGAATGGCGAATTCGGGCTGCCCGCGCTCGGCGCCGCCGGCTGCGCCACCGCGACCGCGGTGATCGCGTGGCTCACCTGCGGCGCGGCCTGGGTCTGGTGCTGGCGCGAGCCGGACTTCCGCCGCTACCGCGTGTTCGAGCGCTGGTCGTGGCCGCGTGCCCGCACGCAGTGGCAGCTCGTCGCGCTCGGCGTGCCGATCGGCGCGACGTTCTTCGTGGACGTCACCGCCTTCACTTTCATGGCGCTCTTCATCGCCCGGTCCGGCACGCAGTGGTCGGGCGCGCACCAGATCGCCGCGAACCTCGCGGCGCTGGCGTTCATGCTGCCTCTCGCGATCGGCATCGCGGCGAGCGTGCTGGTCGGCCAGGCGCTCGGCGCGCGGACGCCGGCGCGGGCGCGGTCGATGGGGCTCGCCGGCATCGCGCTCGGGCTCGCGTGCGGCGCAGCCGTCGGCGCGACGCTCGTGCTCGCGGCGCGACCGATCGTCGCGCTCTACACGGGGGATCCGGACGTGCAGCGCATCGCGGCGGGGCTGCTCGCATTCGTCGGCGTCTATCACGTGTTCGACGCGCTGCAGGTCGTCGCGGTCAATGCCGTCCGCGCCTACGAGCGCACCGCCGTTCCGATGGCGATCTACGTCGTCGCGCTCTGGGGCGTCGCGCTCGGCGGCGGGTATGTCCTCGGGATCGCCGGGGTCGATGCGTTCGGTTCGCCGGTGGCACCCATGGGCGCGAAGGGTTTCTGGCTTGCTGCGGTGGGCGGGATGGTACTGACGGCCGTGCTGGTCACGGTCTACTTCCTGCGGGTGAGCCGCGCGGCCGCTCCCTTCGACCCGCGCGCCCGCAGCGCCGCGGCGTAGGCGCTGCGCGCCCACGGCGCAGCGTGTTCCCGCGACTCCAGCGCCTGATCGGGCGCACTGAGGTAAGCCATCACCGTCCGCCGGCCCTTCGCCTCGTACACGAACGGCGTCGCCCCGGCGCGCTCGAACTCAGCGCGGTTGGCTTCGTCCACCTTCAAGTAAAGGACATCGTCCGCGATGAGGGCGAACATCGTGCCGTCGCAGTAGAGGCCGTAGCCGCCGAACATCCGTCGTGTGATGACGCGTCCCACCGACGCGAGCAGGTCGGCCGAGTGGGCCGCGAACTCATTCGATGTTTTCATGGTCGTAGCATGTGGGCGCGCCTATCATAGCCGTGCGCGCCCGCCGGCCCAGTCCAGGAGCCCCACGCATGCCGTACTCCGCCGCGAAGCGCCGTCCCACGCCCCTGCGCCGTACCTGGCTCTTCTGCGCCGGCGCCGACGCGGCCGCGCAGGGCGCGGCACTCGAGGCGGCGCCGGACGTGCTCATGCCCGATCTCGAGGACTTCACGCCGCCCGCGCTCCGGCCGCGCGCGCGCGAGATGATCCTCGCGCTCCTCGAGAAGTGCCGCAAGGCCGGCGTCGTCGGCGCGGTGCGCGTGAATCCGCTCGCGACCGAAGGCCGCAACGACCTCGCGGTCGTGATGCAGGCGCGGCCGACGGCGGTGCTCCTGCCCAAGACGACGGCGCCGGAGCAGATCGTCGAGCTCGACCGCGCGATCGCCGACCACGAGCGCCGCCTCACTATCCCGACCGGGAGCACCGAGATCGTGCCGAACATCGAGACCGCGGCCGGGCTCGTGGCGACCGCCGCCATCGCGAAAGCGAGTACGCGCGTGAAGGCGTGCCTCGTGGCGGCGGAGGACATGGCCGCCGATCTCGGGGCGGAACGTGCGCCGGACGGGCTCGAGCTCGCCTACGTGCGGCAACGCTTCCTGGTCGAGTGCGTCGCGGCCGGAGTGGTCGCCATCGACGCGCCGTACACGTTCAGCGACGTGCCCGGCGCCCGCGCCGACGCGCTCTACGCCCGCCGGCTCGGCTATCGGGCGAAGAGCGCCGTGCTCCCGGCCCACGTCGAGGCGATCAACGCGATCCTCACCCCCGATGCCGAGGCGATCGCGCGTGCGCGGCGCCTGGTGGAGGCCTTCGACGCCGCCCGCGCGGCCGGCCGGGACCGCGTCGAGGTGGACGGGATCCTCGTCGAGGTGCCCACCTATCTCAACGCCAAGCGGCTCATCGCGCGCGACGAGGCGCTCCGCGGCGCGCGCGGCGGCAAGCATTGAGGACGCTGCCGGGGGCCGACGCGGGAGGCAATCCGTCACCGCGCGGCGCACGTTGCCATCTTCTTGCCAGATTCCGGCGCTAACCTTCCACTCCGACGACCCGCCCCCGTCAAGAAGGTCGTCCTAAATGCATACCGTCGCAGCCCCGGGGTACGGGCCGCAAAGACGGAAGGAGACATGAGTGGACAGCACCAAACCTCAAGCCACCGCGAATTTCGGGCGGGTCGTGCTCGCGGATTTCTCGATCGTCTTCCTGAAGGCGCTTGCCGGCGGAGTCGCCGCGAGCATCGTCGCAGGGGGCATCGTCCTCGCGCTCGCGCGCCTGGCAGGCTGATCGTCGCGCCGGCATCCGGCGCCCGCTCGGGCGGGCGCCGCGGGCCGGTGGCTGGGGCAGGAGGCGCGCAGCAGCGGACGGCAAGCTCGGCCTCGCGGAGCGGCGTCGCGCCCGGCGCCGCCCGCGAACGCAGACCGACCGCGACTGCTCGCCTCAGAGCGTGGCCGCCTCCTCCACGACGCGATGCCCGGAAGGGCGTCGGTCCCCAGTCCCCTGGCCCCCGGCGCCTGCGCGTCGCAGGCCCTGTGCTCGGCATTCGACCGTCGCGCAGGCCTGCCGCTCGCGATCGCTGCACCGTTTCCGCTCGCGCCGGTCGTGCCGGAGATCGTTTCGCCGGTGGTTGTTTCGCCGATGGCCGCTTCGCCGGAGGCGTTTAGACCGATCGGACTAGACCTTCCGAGCGCTTGTCTGCCGGGATGCGATGGTCTGAGATGCGGGTGAGACGTTTGTCACGACACGTCCCCCCACACCCTTCAGCCCACAGGTCACGCCCCCCATGACGGACGCCCAATCCTACGGAGTTGCCACGCGCCGGCTGCAAGACGAGGAGGATCGCAGCATCGGCACCGCGATGCGCGCGACGTTCTGGTTCGTGGCGATCGTGCTTCTGCTGCTGTGGGCCGGCGTTTCCGACGCTGCGCCGACGCGCGCCACCGCGGCGGCGGCCGTTGCCGCGCACGCCGGGTAGCCCGTTCCGATCCGATCGCAGGGCGTCCCGCTCCTCGCAACCCTGCGGTCGTCTTTGTTCCCGGCGCCGCGCAACCCGCGGCGCCGGGAGATTTCTTCCCGGGAACCGGTCAGTGCCGCGGATGCGCGGCGGTCGCGGCGACGTCCTCGCTGTCCAGTTGCAGCCCGAGGCGGCTCGCCTCGATCACCGCCTGGGTGCGCGTGCTGACGTTCAGGGCGCGCAGGATCGCCGCGACATGGATCTTCACCGTGCCTTCGGCGAGGCCCAGTTCGCGGCAGATCACCTTGTTCGGCTTGCCTTTGAGAATGAGCGCGAGCACCTGCGCCTGGCGGCCGGTGAGACCGAGCTCGCGCGCCGTCGGGCGGACGGCGCCGGGCGCCTCGGCGGTGCCGGGTGCGGGCGCATCGTGCGTCGCGTCCTCGTGCTGCCCGAGCGCGGAGGGCGGCAGATACACCCCGCCCGACAGCACCAGCCGCAGTGCCTGCAGCATCACCTGGTTCGAGGACGTCTTCGGGATGAAGCCCATGGCGCCGAGGTCGATCGCGCGCAGCACGGCGTCGCGCCGATCCGAGGCGGAAAGCACGACCACCGGGACGGCGGGAAAGTCGTTGCGCAGGCCGCCCAGCACCTCCAGGCCGTCAGCGTCGGGCAGCGACAGGTCGAGCAGCAGCAGCCCGGTGTCCGGGTGCGCCGCGACCAGCTTCCGGCCTTCGGCGGCGGTGCGCGCGTCGTACACCTCGACCTCGCGGTCGAGCTGGCGCAGCACGTGATGCAGCGCCTCAAGGATCAATGGATGGTCGTCGACCACCAAGATCTTCACGGCATTCCTCGCGACTGTGTTGTTGGAATTTGCGCCATGGTAGCACTCGCAAATCGCACCTGCACATCGGTGGGAGCGGTGATCGCGGACGAGGCCCGTCCGCGCCGGCATTAGTTCACCGGGTCGTACCTGCGCCGGTTTCCCGCTCCGGCGGAGTCCGCCCGCTCAGGCGCCCCGCAGCTTGAAATTGATGAGCGAGCGCAGCTTCGCGGGCATGACCGGCTTGAGCAGCAGGTGCGCGTCCATCTCCCGCGCCTCCTCGAGATGCACCGGCGTGGTGCTTCCGCTCACGATGATCGCCGGAATCTCGCTGCCGAACCGCGCGCGCAATGCCCGGATCGCCTGGGTGCCGACGCCGCCTTCGCGCAGGCGGTAGTCGGCGATGATGAGGTCGGGCGGTCCCGCGAGCGCGGCGGCGCGCTCCACCGCCTCGGGCACCGCCGCGCAGGCGACGACGGATGCGCCCCACCCCTTCAGCAGCACCTCCATGCCCTCGCGCACCGCAGGCTCGTCCTCGATGATCACGATGACCCGGTCGGCGAGGTCTGCGGAATCGGCACGGCCCGTGCGCCGCGCGGCCGGCGGGACCGCCGGCTCGCGCCCGAGGGGAAGGCGCACGCGGAACACCGAGCCGCGGCCGGGCACCGAGCGGACGGCGGCGCGCGTGCCGAGCAGCTGTGCGAGGCGCTTGACGATCGACAGGCCGAGCCCGAGTCCCTTGCGGCTGTTCCGCTCCGGGTTCCCGACCTGGTAGAACTCCTCGAAAACCCGCTCGCGCTCCGCGGGGTCGATGCCGACCCCGGTATCCCACACCTCGACGCTCAGCTCCCTGCCGCGCCGGCGCGCACCGACCAGCACGCCGCCCTGCCACGTGTAGCGCAGCGCGTTCGCGATCAGGTTGCGCAGGATGCGCTCGAGCAGCACCGCGTCGCTATAGACGAAATGCCGCGTCGGCACGACGCGCAGCGCGAGCCGGCGCTCGAACGCCTCGGGCTCGAAGTCCATCCGCAGCCGCTCCAGCAGCGGGGCAAGCGCGAAGTGCGACAGCACCGGCTTGACCACGCCGGCGTCGATCTTGGAGATGTCGAGCAGCTCGTTGAACAGGCCCTCGAGCGCATCGACCGAGGCATTGATGCTGTGCACGACCTGCTGCACCTCGGGGTCGTGGACCTTCTCGGCGAGCGCCGCGGCGAACAGGCCGAGCGCATGCAGCGGCTGGCGCAGGTCGTGGCTCGCGGCGGCGAAGAACTGGGTCTTCGAGCGGTTCGCGATCTCCGCGTCGGTGCGCGCGGCGTCGGCCGCGACCCGTGCGCGCTCGAGCTCGAGGTTCTGCTGCGCCAGCCGTTGGGCGAGCGCCTCGTTCTGGAAGCGATTGCGCAGCGACTCCATCAGCGTGCGGTTGTAGTTGCGCCCGAACGACAGGATCGCGAGCGTCGTCACGCTCGCGACGAACGCGAGGACGAAATGGCCCGTGCCGCCCTCGATCAGGTTGCGCAGCACGATCGGCAGGAGCGCCGGCACGACGAAGCCGTAGAACGACGGCATGTGCATCCCGATCAGCATCACCGCCGCGGCCACCACGCCGAACAGGAGCACGATCAGGAACGCCTGGTGCGCCGGCGAGTCCGGCACGAAGAAGAGAAAGCTCGCCGCGCCCCACAGGCAGCCGGAGATCAGCGAGCCCGCGGCCCAGTACTGCGCCCAGCGGTCCATGTCGTGCGCCGCGATGCGCAGCGTGCGGAACCGGAAGAACAGGGCGAGCCGCCACGCCTGGTTGGCGGCCATGCACAGCACCCAGCCCACGATTGCGTTGCGGCTCGCGAGGTCCCACATCAGCGCCGCGAGAAACACCACGGCGATCGTGGTGCCGGTGATCGAGTAGGGCAGCTGCTCGTAGAGAATGCGCACCTGCTCGCCGCGCACGCGTTCGGTCAGCTCGGCGGCGGGCAGGGCGCCCGCCTGCGCGGCGGGCTCCGGCGGACGCGCTGGCGCGAGCATCTTCGGTGCGCTCATGCCGGCGCCGGCGCGGCGGCGGGCAGCCACGGCGCGTCGACCATGGGCGCGCCGGCGCTCTGCCCGGAGGCGATGCGCCCCTTCGGGAGGTACGCCGACTGTGCGCCCAGCCACTGCGGCAGCACCGCGCCGTCGGGGCCGGTGACCGCCCATGGCGCCAGGATGGCGGTGCGCTCGGCCTCGCTCGCGAAGTCCGCGTCGGTCAGCGGCACGGTCTCCGGCGGCGCGATGTCGAGGCCGGCGATCGGGGTCCGGCCGACCGCGAGCGCGGGCGAGAAGCGCACCACCTGTCCGATGTCGGCGAGCGCCGGCGCGAGGTAGCCTCGCCGCAGGAACCGCGGAAGGTCGTCGGCGAGCTTGCGCGCGCGGGTCGCGGCCGAGTAGACGCGCTCGTGCGTGCGCCGGTACGCTGCGACGAACGCTTGCGGCGTCGCGTGCCGCGGCACGGTGACCATCGTGTATCCGGTGAAGTCGCGCAGCAGCGCGTCGGGCAGGAGCGGGCGACCGCCATCGGCCGCCAGCCGCTTGAAGTGGGGCGTGCCCGGGAACGGCGTCTCGAAGGCAATGTAGGTCGGCACGTGCAACCCGCTCGCGGCGAGATAGTCGGGGATGGCGTCCACATAGTCCACCGTGTCGACGCGCGGGTCCAGCATCAGGCCGGCGGTCAGCAGGATGCCGCGCGACCGGCACGCGTCCACCACGCGGCGCACATCCCCGAGGACGTTCTGGCGCTTCTGCATGTCGGCGAGGGCCGCCGGATTGAAGCTCTCCAGGCCGACGTACACCAGCCGGCACCCGCTCGCCGACAGGCGATCGAGCATCGCTTCCTCGCGCAGCACGTTGAAGGTGATGCAGCTCGCCCAGCGCACGTCGAGCGGCGCGAGCGCGTCGCACAGCTCGCGCAGCCAGGACCGGCTGCCGCCGATGTTGTTGTCCATGAACCCCACGATGCGCCGCTGCCACCACGCGCTCTTGCCGCGCAGCATGCGCTGTCCGGCGCGGATGTCGCGCACCACGCGCGCCGTCGCGCGGGTGTGGAAGCGGGTGCCGAGCCCGGTGAGGGTGCAGAACTCGCAGGCGAACGGGCAGCCGCGCGTCGCCTCGAAGGCGAGCGGGACGAGCTGGCCGTCGGCGGCGAGATCGAAGCGCGGCGTCGGCACCGCTTCCGGGTCGTAGGGGCCGGCGCGATAGTGCGGCGCGAGGCGCCCCGCGGCGAAATCGGCATGAATGCGCGGCACGGTCGATTCCGGATCGCCCACCACCACGGCGTCGAAGAAGGGCCGGCAGAGTTGCGGATAGGTCGACGCGAACGGCCCGCCGATCACCGTTTTCGCGCCGCGCCGGCGCCAGTAGTGCGAGATCTGGCGGGCGCGGTCGAACTCCGAGTGCAGCGCGGAAATGAAGAGGAGATCGTAGTCGCGCGACCAGTCCGGGTCGTCCCGGGCGTCGTTCACGACGTCGACCTCGACGTCCGGCGGCAGCAGCGCGGCGACGAGCGGTCCGATCTGCGGCTGCAGCGGCCCGCGCAGGTGCTGTCCGCCGCGGCGGTAGTCGGTGAACACCGAGATGATCCCGACTCTCACGGCGTGCCGTTCTCCGTATTTCGGACCGTGTCGGACCGCGCGCCGCCGACCCTGCGTGCGCGGTTCAGCGCGCCTGCGATGCTAGCAATTCAGCGCGGGCGGGGCATTCCCCCTCCGGTCTAGGCCGGAGGGTCAGTCGGCGCGGCTTACAACCCGAGCCGCTGCCAGATCGTGGTGGTGAGGCCGGCCTGGTTCATCGTGTAGAAATGCAGGCCGGGCGCCCCGGCGGCGAGGAGCCGGTCGCAGAGCTCGGTGACGACGTCCAGGCCGAAGCCGCGGATCGAGGCGATGTCGTCGGCATACCCGGCGAGCTTCAGGCGGATCCAGCGCGGGATCTCCGCGCCGCAAGCGTCCGAGAACCGCGCGAGCTGGCTGAAGTTGGCGATCGGCATGATCCCCGGAACGATCGGCACGTCGATGCCCAGGGCCTCGCACTCGTCGACGAACCGGAAATACGCGTCCGCGTTGTAGAAGTACTGCGTGATCGCGCCATTCGCGCCGGCGTCGATCTTGCGCTTGAAGTTGCGCAGGTCGTCGCCGGCGCTGCGCGCCTGCGGATGAAACTCCGGATAGCAGGCCACCTCGAGGCTGAACCAGTCTCCGGTCCGCGCGCGGATGAACTCGACGAGCTCGTTCGCGTAGCGCAGCTCGCCGGCGCTGGCCGCCCCCGAGGGCAGGTCGCCGCGCAGCGCAATGATGTGGCGGATGCCCTGCGCCTGGTACAGGTCGAGCGTCTGCGCGATGTCGGCGCGCGTCGAGCCGATGCACGAGAGGTGCGGCGCGGCCTCGAACCCTTCAGCGCGCGTCTCGAGCACGGTCTCGAGCGTGCGGTCGCGCGTCGACCCCCCCGCACCGTAGGTGACCGAGAAGAAGCGCGGCTTGAGCTGCTCGAGCTGGCGGCGCGCGGCGCGCAGCTTCTCGACGCCTTCCGGCGTCTTGGGCGGGAAGAACTCGAAGCTGAAGCTGCGCGGATGCTTTTTCTGGCTTTCCATCGGAGCCTCGGCTCACGTAAACCAGCGTGTCGCGCGTCGAGCGGCGGGCAGCGCCCGTCCGCTCGAACGCGGGTGCGGCGGCCGCTCAGTACCGGTACTGCTCGGCCTTGTACGGCCCGGATTTCGGCACGCCGATGTACCTGGCCTGCTCGTCGGTCAGCTCGGTGAGCATCGCGTTCAGCTTCCGGAGCTGCAGGCGCGCGACCTTCTCGTCCAGGTGCTTGGGCAGCGTGTAGACGCCGACCGGGTATTTCGCCGTGTTGTTGAACAGCTCGATCTGCGCGATCGTCTGGTTGGCGAAGGACGAGCTCATCACGTAGCTCGGATGGCCGGTGCCGCAGCCGAGATTCACCAGGCGGCCCTTGGCGAGCACGATGATGCGCTTGCCGTCCGGAAAGATCACGTGATCGACCTGCGGCTTGATCTCCTCCCACTGGTACTTCTCGACCGAGGCGATGTCGATCTCGCTGTCGAAATGGCCGATGTTGCAGACGATCGCCTGGTCCTTCATCCGCGCCATGTGATCGTGGTTGATCACGCGCAGGTTGCCGGTCGCGGTGACGAAGATGTCGGCCTTGTCGCACGCGTAGTCCATGGTGACGACGCGGTAGCCCTCCATCGCCGCCTGCAGCGCGCAGATCGGGTCGATCTCCGTCACCCAGACCTGCGCGGACAGCGCGCGCAGCGCCTGCGCCGAGCCCTTGCCGACGTCGCCGTAGCCCGCGACCACCGCGATCTTGCCCGCGACCATCACGTCGGTCGCGCGCTTGATGCCGTCCACCAGCGACTCGCGGCAGCCGTACAGGTTGTCGAATTTCGACTTGGTCACCGAGTCGTTCACGTTGATCGCGGGGAAGGCGAGCTTTCCTTCCTTCGCCATCTCGTAGAGGCGGTGCACGCCGGTGGTGGTCTCTTCCGTGACCCCTTTGATCTGCTTGATGCGCGTCGAGTACCAGCCGGGCTGGGTCGCGAGGCGCTTCCGGATCGCGGCGAAGAGCACCCGCTCTTCCTCGCTGCCGGGGTTGTTCAGAACGGTCGGATCCTTCTCCGCCCGCGTGCCCAGGTGCAGGAGCAGCGTCGCGTCCCCGCCGTCGTCGAGGATCATGTTCGAGAAGCCGCCGTCCGGCCACTCGAAGATGCGGTGCGAGTAGTCCCAGTATTCCTCGAGCGACTCGCCCTTGTAGGCGAACACGGGCGTGCCCTTGGCCGCGATCGCTGCCGCCGCGTGATCCTGGGTCGAGAAGATGTTGCAGGAGGCCCAGCGCACCTGCGCGCCGAGCGCCTGCAGGGTCTCGATCAGCACCGCCGTCTGGATCGTCATGTGGAGCGAGCCGGTAATGCGCGCGCCTTTCAGCGGTTGCTTGGCGGCGAATTCCTCGCGGATTGCCATGAGACCGGGCATCTCGGTCTCGGCGATCCTGATTTCCTTCCTTCCCCAGTCGGCGAGCGAGAGGTCGGCGACATGGAAGTCGTGCTTAGGTTGCGGGACTGCGCTCATGGTTACCTCGTTCGAGAGAACGGGCGCCGTTACTACAAGGTTGCTCCCGAGCCTGGCGGGCGCGAGGCCCGTCGCAGCGCCCCTCGGGGCAAAAAGAAAAAGCGCTCGCACCGTTTCCGGTGCGAGCGCCGTTGTTCCATGCTGAGCCTGGCCGGCCGGGGCCGGTTGCAACGCTCCTCAGCGGGGCTGATTATAGGCGATTACCGGCCCGTTTTGGAGGGCCTCAGGCGATCGCCGGCTGCTTGATCCCGGCCTCCGCCGCCAGCGCCTTCGCCTTGTCGGTCTTTTCCCACGTGAATTCCGGCTCCTCGCGGCCGAAGTGGCCGTAGGCGGCGGTCTTCTCGTAGATCGGGCGCAGCAGGTCGAGCATCTGGACGATGCCCTTGGGACGCAGGTCGAAGTGCTTCTGCACCAGTTCCGCGATCTTCTCGTCCGAGATCTTGCCGGTGCCCGAGGTGGTGATCATCACGCTGGTCGGGCGCGCCACGCCGATGGCGTAGGACACCTGCACCAGGCACTTCGTCGCGAGTCCGGCGGCGACCACGTTCTTCGCGACGTACCGCGCCGCGTAGGCGGCCGAACGGTCCACTTTCGAGGGGTCCTTGCCGGAGAAGGCGCCGCCCCCGTGCGGCGCCGCGCCGCCGTAGGTGTCGACGATGATCTTGCGCCCGGTGAGGCCGCAGTCGCCGTGCGGGCCGCCGATGACGAAGCGGCCGGTCGGGTTGACGAGGTACTTGATCTCGCCGCGCACGAGGTTCTTCGGCAGGATCGGCTTGATGATCTCCTCGATCACCGCCTGCGTGAGCTCCTTGTGCTCGACGTCGGGCAGGTGCTGCGTGGAGAGCACCACCGTGTCGATCGATTCGGGCCGGCCGTCGGCATAGCGGATGGTCACCTGCGACTTGGCGTCGGGGCCGATCCACGGCAGGCGGCCGTCGCGCCGCACCTCGGACTGGCGCTGCACCAGCCGGTGCGCGAGGTAGATCGGCAACGGCATGAGCTGCGGCGTCTCGTCGCAGGCGTAGCCGAACATCAGCCCCTGGTCGCCCGCGCCCTGCTCGAGGTCGAGGCCCTGACCCTCGGACACTCCCTGCGAGATGTCCGGCGACTGGCGGTCGTAGTTCACCATCACCGCGCAGGCGCGGTAGTCCATGCCGTAGTCGGCATTGTCGTAGCCGATGCGCTTCACCACGCCGCGCGCGACCTGCGCGTAGTCGACGACCGCCTTCGTGGTGATCTCGCCCGCGAGCACGATCAGGCCGGTGTTGCACAGCGTCTCGGCGGCGACTCGGGAGTATTTGTCCTGGGCTAGAATCGCGTCCAGGATCGCGTCCGAGATCTGGTCGGCGACTTTGTCGGGGTGACCTTCCGACACCGACTCGGATGTGAAGAGGTAGCTGCTCATGGCCTCGCGCGGTCCGTATGAGAACAAAGGCGGCGATTCTAGCAGACCTCGAAAGCCGTTCCCGCGCTCGCCCGGCCCAACGTCCCACTCTCCCGTCCCACGATCCGTGCCGCCCTTACTGGAAACCCGGGAATCATGAACAAGCTGCGGGCCGCCGTCGTCGGGGTGGGCTACTTCGGCAGCCGCCACGTCGACAAGTGGGCCGCGCTCGAGGACGTCGAGCTCGCGTACGTCGTCGACCGCGATGGCGATCTTGCGCGCAAGATCGCGCGGAAGCACGGCGCGCTGCCGGCCACCGATTGCGCGGAGATCGCCGGCAAGGTCGACGTCGCATCGGTGGCGGTGCCGACGCAGCACCATTTCGGGGTCGCATCGGCGCTGCTCGACGCCGGCATCCACGTGCTGGTGGAGAAGCCGCTCACTCCTACGCTCGAGGAGGCCGACGCGCTGGTCGCGGCCGCGGAAGCCCGCGGGCTCGAGCTGCGCGTCGGGCACCTCGAGCGCTTCAACCCCGCGCTCATGGCCGTGCGCGACCGCATCGTGCGCCCGCGCTTCATGGAGTGTCACCGGCTCGCGCCGTTCAAGCCGCGCTCCACCGACGTCGACGTCGTGCTCGACCTGATGATCCACGACATCGACATCATCCTCAGCCTGGTCCCGGCCGAAGTCGCCGAGGTGCGCGCGAGCGGGGTGCCGGTCCTGACCGACAGCGTGGATATCGCCAATGCGCGCATCGAGTTCACCGACGGCTGCGTGGCGAACGTCACCGCGAGCCGCGTCAGCGCGAAGTCGATGCGCAAGCTGCGCGTGTTCCAGCCCGACACTTACGTCTCGATCGATTTCGAGTCGCGCGAGTGCGCGGTGGCACGCAAGCTCCCGGGCGAGGGGCGCGACGGCATGCCGAAGATCGACCACCAGCTGCGGCGCTTCGCGCAGGGCGATTCGCTCGAGGCGGAGTTGCGCGCTTTCGTCGATGCGGTCCGCGGCCGCGCGCGGCCCGGCGCGACCGGGCGCGAGGGCCGGCGCGCGCTCGATCTCGCGCTGGCGGTATCGCACCGCATCCGCGCCGGCCTGAAGTGAAGATGAAGCTGAAGTTCACCAAGATGCAGGGGGCGGGAAACGATTTCGTCGTCCTCGACGGCGTGTCCGCGCCGCTCGCGCTCACTTCGGCGCAGCTGCGGCGGCTCGCCGACCGCCACTTCGGCGTCGGTGCCGATCAGGTCCTGCTGGTCGAGCCGCCGCGCACGGAAGGCGTCGACTTCCGCTACCGCATCTTCAACGCCGACGGGGGCGAGGTCGAGCAGTGCGGCAACGGCGCGCGCTGCTTCGTGCGCTTCGTGCGCGATCGGGGGCTCACGGCGAAGCGCGAGCTCCGCGTCGAGACGCTCGCCGGCGTCATCGCCCCCCGCCTCGAGGACGACGGGCGGGTCACCGTCGATATGGGCGCGCCGGTCTTCGACCCGGCCCGCGTGCCGTTCGACACCGCGGGCCTCGTGCCGCTCGCCCGTCACCCGCGCGTCGATGTCTGGCCGCTGGAGGTCGGCGGCGCCACCCTGCCGCTGGTCGTCATCCCGATCGTGGTCGTCTCGATGGGCAACCCGCACGCCGTGCAGGTCGTGCCGGACGTCGCAGCCGCGCCGGTCGCGACCCAGGGGGCACAGATCGAGCGCCACGCGCGGTTTCCGCAGCGGGTGAACGCGGGCTACATGCAGGTCGAGGGGCGCTCGCGCATCCGGCTGCGGGTCTTCGAGCGTGGCGCGGGCGAGACGCTCGCGTGCGGCACCGGCGCGTGCGCGGCGGTGGCGGCCGGCATCCGGCTCGGCCTCGTCGACTCGCCGGTCGAGGTCCATACGCGCGGCGGGGATTTGACGATTGCTTGGCGCGGCGCGGACAATCCGGTCACCATGACCGGGCCCGCCGCGACGGTGTTTGAGGGAGAGATCGAGATTGAGTGAGCTCAAGGCTGAGGACGTCGCCCGCTACCTGGAGGAGAACCCGATCTTCTTCGAGGAGCACGCCGATCTGCTGTCGCGGATCAACGTGCCGAATCCGCACGGCGGCCAGGCGATCCCGCTCTCCGACCGGCAGGTGCTCGGGCTGCGCGAGAAGACCCGCGCGCTCGAGGGCAAGCTCTCCGAGCTCATTCAGTTCGGTGAAGAGAACGACGTGATCAGCGAGCGCGTGCACCGCCTGGCGGTCGCGATGCTCGCCGCGCGGACGCTCCCGACGCTGCTGCACGAGCTGTACTTCAACCTGCGCGAGGACTTCGCGGTCCCGCACGCGCGCCTGCGGCTGTGGCGCGGCACGGGCGAGCTCCCGGAGTTTCAGCCGGTGAGCGACGCGCTGCGCGAGTACGCCGCCGAGCTCGACGCGCCGTTCTGCGGCCCGAACGCCAACTTCGAGGCGGCCGGCTGGTTCGAGGACGCGACGCCGCACATCCGCTCGGTCGCCTTCATGCCGCTGCGCGAGCTCGACCAGACCTTCGGCATGCTCGCGCTCGCGAGCGAGGATCTGCTGCGCTTCTACCCCGAGATGGGGACGCTCTACCTCAAGCGCATGGGCGAGATGGCGAGCGCCGCGCTGCTGCGTTTCGTCTAGCGATGGCGCGCGCCGGCGCGTCCGGCCCGGCGAGCGCCGATCCCCGCCGCGCTCTGGTGACGGCCTACCTCGATCACCTGTCCGTCGAGCGGCGGCTCGCGGCGACGACGCGCGTGGCCTATGCGCAGGGGCTCCAGGCCCTGCTTGCCGCGGTGCCCGACGTGGCGCCGGTCGACATGCGCACGCATCACGTCCGGCGGGCCCTCGCGCAGCTGCGCGTACGCGGGCTCGACGGGCGCACGATCGCGCGAGTCCTGTCCTCGTGGCGCGGCTTCTTCCGCTGGCTCGCGCGGCATCACGGCCTCGGCGCCGATCCCTGCGCCGGCGTGCGCGCCCCGAAAGTCGGCAGGGCGCTGCCGAAGGCCCTGACGCCCGACGAGGCGCGCCAGCTGCTCGAGCGGCCTGCGGAGGGCGCGCTCGAGGTGCAGGACAAGGCGATGTTCGAGCTCTGCTACTCGTCGGGACTGCGGCTCGCGGAGCTGGTCGGCCTCGACGCCCCGGACACCCGCACCCTCCTGCGCGACGGCGAGGTCACCGTGACGGGCAAGGGCGGCAAGACGCGCACGATCCCGGTCGGCGCGAAGGCGCTCGCCGCGCTGCGCGAGTGGGTCGCGCTGCGCGCGCAGGTGGCCGGACCCGGCGAGCCGGCACTGTTCGTCGGCGCGCGCGGGGCGCGGGTCAGCCCGACGGTCGTGCGCAAGCGCCTGGCGCGATGGGGCCTGCGCGCGGGCGTCGGGCAGCACGTCCATCCCCACGCGCTGCGCCACTCGTTCGCGTCGCACGTCCTGCAGTCCTCGAGCGACCTGCGCGCGGTGCAGGAGATGCTCGGCCACGCGAGCATTTCGACCACGCAGGTCTATACCCATCTCGATTTCCAGCACCTCGCCAAGATCTACGACGCCGCGCATCCGCGTGCCCGGAAGAAAGGCTGAGGCGAAGCGGATGGGTGCGCGGCGCGCGAGCGCGAGCGCGACTCGCGCGCCAGCGCTGGTCCTGAAGCCCGGTCGCGAGAAATCGCTGGTCCGTCGGCATCCCTGGGTGTTCTCCGGCGCCGTCGAGCGTGTCGAGGGCGCCCCTGGGATCGGCGATACCGTCGCGGTGCGCGACGCCGCAGGCGATTTCCTCGCGTGGGCCGCCTACAGCCCCCACTCGCAGATTCGCGCGCGGGTGTGGAGCTTCGCCGAGGCCGACTCGATCGACGCGGCGTTCTTCGACGCGCGCATCCGCGCCGCAGTCGGGCGCCGCGCCGGCCTGGCCGGGGTGACCGACGCGGTGCGGCTGATTCACGGCGAGGCCGACGGTCTGCCGGGCGTGGTCTGCGATCGCTATGCGGCGCTCGCGGTGCTGCAGCTCTCCTCGGCCGGTGCCGAGCGCTGGCGCGACGCGATCGTCGACGCGGTGATCGACGCGGGCGGCTGCCGCACGGCCTACGAGCGCTCGGACCTCGAAGTGCGCGAGTTGGAAGGACTGGCCTCACGCACCGGCCCGCTGCGCGGCGCGCCCCCGGACGTCGCGACCATCGCGGAGCACGGAATTCGCTATCGCGTCGACTTCGCGCATGGCCAGAAGACCGGCTTCTATCTGGACCAGCGCGCGAACCGCAGCCGGCTCCGCGCGCTGGCCGCAGGCCGCGAAGTGCTCAACGCATTCTGCTACAGCGGGGGGTTCTCGCTCGCCGCGCTCGCGGGCGGCGCGCGGTCGGTGCTCTCGATCGACAGCTCGGCCGCCGCGCTCGCGCTCGCGCGCGAGAACCTCGCGCTGAACGGGCTCGACGCTGCGCGCGCCGAGTGGCGCGAGGCGGACGTGTTCGTCGGCTTGCGCGAGCTGCGCAACGCCGGCCGGGGGTTCGACCTGGTCGTGCTCGATCCGCCGAAGTTCGCACCGACCGCCGCGCACGCCGAGCGCGCCGCGCGCGCCTACAAGGACATCAACCTGCTCGCGCTGAAGTTGCTGCGTCCGGGTGGCCTGCTGGCGACCTTCTCGTGCTCCGGCGGCGTTTCGGCCGAGCTGTTCCAGAAGATCGTCGCCGCGGCCGCCGCGGACGCCGGCGCGGAGGCGACCATCCGCGATCGCTTCCATGCCGACGCGGATCATCCGGTCAGCCTGTCCTTTCCCGAGGGCGAGTATCTGAAAGGGCTGCTGCTGGAGAAGCGGTAACGCCGCATCAATGCAACTGTGTTGCACGCCCCCCCTGCCGCGGCTAGAATGCGCGCCCGTCGGTTTGCCGGTCGGAGAGCGCCACGCGACGCGTCGCGTCGCCGCGCGGGTTCCGGTCGGGACGCGTCGAAGTGACGATCAAGGGCCGCTGCGCCGAGCGCGCTTGAGCGAAAGATTCAGGAGAAGGCATTGGCTCAGGAACAAATGGTGCCCGTCACGATCCTGACGGGCTTTCTCGGCAGCGGCAAGACGACGCTCCTCAACCGCATCCTGCGCGAGCAGCACGGGCACCGGATCGCGGTGATCGAGAACGAGTTCGGCGAGGAGGGCATCGACAACGACCTCCTCCTCGAGGCGGCCGGCGAGCAGATCGTCGAGATGAACAACGGCTGCCTGTGCTGCACCGTGCGCGGCGACCTGATCCGCATCCTCGGCGACCTGAAGCAGCGGCGCGAAGCCGGCGAGATCGGCTTCGAGCGCGTGATCATCGAAACCACCGGCATGGCCGATCCCGGCCCGGTGGCGCAGAGCTTCTTCATGGACGACGAGATCGGCGAGTATTACCTGCTCGATTCCGTCATCACCCTCGTCGACGCGAAGCACGCGCCGAAGCAGCTCGATGAATTCGGCGAAGCGCAGGAACAGGTTGGCTTCGCCGACCGGATTCTGCTCTCCAAGACCGACCTGGTGGCCGACAATGAGGTCGCGGCCCTCAAGGAGCGACTGGCGCAGATGAATCCGCGCGCCCCGATCAAGCCGGTGCACTTCGGGCAGGCGCCGATCGAGGACATCCTCGACATCCGCGGCTTCAACCTGAACGCGATCCTCGAGCTCGACCCCGAGTTTCTCGAGGACGATCACCACCACCACAGCGACGACGTGAGCTCCTTCGTGTTCCGCGCGCCGGCCCCGTTCGACGGGCTGAAGCTGGAGGAATTCCTGTCGTCGATGATCCAGGTTTACGGCCAGGACCTGCTGCGGTACAAAGGCGTCCTCAGCCTGAAGGACAACCCCCAGCGGGTGGTCTTCCAGGGGGTCCACATGCTGATGGGCGGAGACGTCGGGCGCCCGTGGGGCGCGGACGAGAAGCGCGAGAGCGTGATGGTCTTCATCGGCCGCAAGCTCCCCAAAGACGTGTTCATGCAGGGGTTGGAACAATGCCTCGTGAAAGCACAGTGAAGAAGCCGCCCTCCGGCGGCGCGCCGAAGCCCCTCACCGAGGAGGCGCTGCTGAAGATGCCGGAGTCCGACTACATGAACGCCGCGCAGCTCGCGTTCTTCAGGGACCGCCTGCTGAAGATGAAGCAGGAGCTGCTCGACAACGCCGGGCTCACCTCCGAGCACCTGCGCGAGAACGACATGGTGCCGGACCCGGCCGACCGCGCCACGATCGAGGAGGAGCACGCGCTCGAGCTGCGCACCCGCGATCGCGAGCGCAAGCTCATGAAGAAGATCGACGAGTCGCTCATGCACATCGAGGACGGCAGCTACGGCTGGTGCGAGGAGACCGGCGACCCGATCGGCCTGCCGCGCCTGCTCGCGCGCCCCACCGCGACGCTGTCGATCGAGGCGCAGCAGCGGCGGGAGCTCAAGCAGAAGATGTACGGCGACTGATCGTTATTGCGTCACGGAAGGCGTGACGCAATAACTGTCCGCGTTGGAGCCGTCGCTGTCGCGACGCTCAACGCGGACGAAGCCGATCTCCAAGGCCGACCCGACTGTAACCGCCGTCGCCGCAGCCGAATCCATGATCGCGGTTCAAGCGCTCCGGCATCGTTACGGCGAGAAAACGGTTCTCGCGCTGGAATCGTGGCGTGCCGGGGCCGACGAGCACTGCCTGATCCTCGGCGCGTCCGGCAGCGGCAAGACCACCCTGCTGGGCATCGTCGCCGGGCTGCTCCGCCCGACTGAAGGCCGCGTCGAGGTGGCCGGGGAGGATCTCGCGCGACTCTCCGGCCCGGCGCTCGACCGCTTTCGCGGCCGGCACGTCGGCTTCGTGCCGCAGAAGCTTCATCTGATCGCGAGCCTCGACGTCGAGGCGAACCTAGTGCTCGCGCAATACATGGCGGGCGTCGCGCAGAACCGCGCCCGCGTGCGCGAGGTGCTCGCCGCCGTGGGGCTCGCGGACCGCCTCGGCGCAAGGCCCGCACAGCTCTCGCATGGCCAGGCGCAGCGCGTGGCGGTCGCGCGCGCGGTGGTCAATCGTCCCCGCGTGATCCTCGCCGACGAGCCGACCTCGAACCTCGACGACGCCCATTGCGCCGCCACGCTCGATCTCCTCGAGTCGCAGGCGTCCGCGTGCGGCGCGACGCTGGTGATCGCCACGCACGACCAGCGGGCGAAGCGCCGGTTCGCGACGCGCCTCGAGCTTTCCTCCGGCGCGGCGCCATGAACCTTCCCCGTCTCAGCCTGGCGTACCTCAAGGCGCGTCCGCTCAACACCGCGCTCAACGTCATCTTGCTCGCGCTCGGCGTCGGAACGATCGCGCTGCTGCTGCTGACGAGCCACCAGCTCGAGGAGCGCATGGGCCGCGACGCGCGCGGCATCGATCTCGTCGCGGGCGCCAAGGGCAGCCCGATGCAGCTCATCCTGTCGGCGGTGTTTCACATCGATGCGCCCACCGGCAACATTCCGCTGGCCGAGGCGAAGAAGCTCGCGCAGAACCGCGCGGTCAAGCGAGCGATTCCGCTCGCGCTCGGCGACTCGTTCCGCGGGTTCCGCATCGCGGGCACGACGCACGACTACGTCGCCCACTATGGCGGGGAGCTCGCCGCCGGCCGCCTGTGGCAAGCCCCGATGGAGGCCGTGCTCGGCGCGGAAACCGCAAGGGTCGCCGGCCTGGACGTCGGCGGGAAGTTCGTCGGCAGTCACGGCTTCGCGGAGGGCGGCGACGAGCACGGCGATTACCCCTATACGGTCGTCGGTGTCCTGAAGCCGACCGGGACGGTGCTCGATCGCCTCGTGCTGGCGAACGTGGAGAGCGTTTGGTTCGTGCACGTCCATCCCGGGAAGCACGACGATCCCAAGGCCGTCCTCGCGCAGCTGCGGGAGGACGAGCAGGAGATCACCGCGCTGCTCATCCAGTACGCGACGCCGATTGCCGCGGCGACGCTGCCGCGCATGATCAATTCGACCAGCGTCCTGCAGGCGGCCTCGCCGGCTTACGAGAGCGCGCGCCTCTTCCGGATGCTCGGGGTCGGGATCGAGGTGCTGCGCGCATTCGCGCTCGTCCTCGTCGCGGCCGCCGGGCTCTCGATCTTCATCGCGCTCTATAACGCGATGGAGGAGCGCCGCTACGACCTCGCAGTGATGCGCATGCTCGGCGCTTCCCCGGGAAAACTGATGCGGCTGGTGCTGGTCGAGGCGGTCGCGCTGGCGATCGCCGGCGCGGTGATCGGGCTCGCGCTCGGCCACCTCCTCACCGAGGTGGTCGGCGGGATGCTCGCGGCCGAGCAGCAGCCTGCCGTCACCGGGGCGGCGTGGCTCGCGAGCGAGTTGTGGCTCGTTGCGCTGGCGGCCGGCGTCGGCCTCGTGGCCGGGCTGGTGCCGGCCTGGCGCGCTTACCGCACCGACATCGCCACCACGCTGGCCCAGGACTGATCGACAGCATCGCGACAAAGGAGCCACCGATGAAACCGTCAGCCCTCTGGTTCGTGATCTTCATCGCGGCCTGCTTTCCGGCGCTTGCCCAGAACAAGCCCAGCCCGCCGAGCCCCGACGCCGTCAAGCGGGACATCGCCGACCACCGCGCGCTGGCCCAGGTGCACGAGAACGCCGCGAAGTGCCTCGAAGCCGGTAAGTCCGAGAAGGAATGTCACGACCAACTGGCCAAGGAGTGCAAGGGGGTCGGCATCGGCAAGTATTGCGGGATGCGCCACCGGCACTGACCCGGGTGCGCGCGACGCGCGTTCTGGCCTAAACTATCCGCCTCGTTCAGGAGGTTCCGATGAAACGAACCGTTCTATTGCTCGTCGTCGCGCTGGCCGCCGCGCCGGCGCTCGCCTTCAGCCAGGGACCGGCCGACAAGTCGGGTCACGTTCCGCCCGCCGGCGCGCCTGCGGTTGCGCCGGACGCGTTGAAGCCGCTCCCAGAGGTGAAGGGCGTGGTGTCGTGGAAGACGCTCGGGCAGGTGGAGCTGGTGAAGGTCAAGGACCGGGTCGTGCCGCAGTTCAGCGACGGCGTGCTCAAGATGGATGCGACCGAAGTCAAGCTGCAGGGCTTCATGATGCCGCTCGAGATGGGCGACAAGCAGAAGCACTTCGTGTTGACCGCGATGCCGCAGACGTGCTCCTTCTGCCTGCCGGGCGGCCCCGAGTCGCTGGTCGAGGTGCGCACCAAGACGCCGGTGAAGTACACCTTCGAGCCGGTCGTGCTGAGCGGCAAGCTCGCGGTGCTGAAGGACGACGCGAACGGCCTGTTCTATCGCCTGACCGACGCGGTGCAGGTCGCCAAGTAGTGCTCGCCTAGACCGGCTTCACGCCGGACGCCTCCGCGCGACTTTTTCTCATGGTCGCCAGGCCGGCGGCAGACGTCCGCTCGTTCACCCGCCGCGGCGCTCGAAACCGTGAAGAGTTGGCGCTTCGCCCCGGCGCGCCGCGCCGGGGATCCCGTCGCCGCGTGGGTAATCGTTCCGGTCGTTTTCCGTCTCACATCCGGGTCGTAAAATAAGACCGCTCGTCCACGCGACCGATGCCGCGCTGGGGGCGTACTGGTTTGCCCCATGCGCCCCGGGTGTGGTAGAAGTGCCGAGCGGCTCCACGGGCCGCTATTTTCTTAATCGCTGATTCAATTTGGCTTTTTCCCTCTTCGGCAAGAAACCGGACAAGAAACCGGAGAAGCCGCCCGTCAAGGCTCGGCCGTCGCCTGCCGCGCCGGGTGCCCGCTCGCCCGGACCGGCCCCAGCCGAGGACGAGGGCGAATCGCTCGACTTCACGAACTACGTTCCGCCGTCGGGGTCGCCGCCCTCGGTGGCGCCGTCTGCGCCTTCGATCGCACCGCCCTCGGTCGCACCGGCCTCGGTCGCACCGAAGCCCGCTGCATCGGTTGCGCTGCCCGCGGGCCTCGACTTCGGCTCCCTCGCCGCCGCCGCCGCCCCGCAGCAGGCACCGGCGCCAGCGCCCAAGCCACCGCCGTCTCCCGCTTCGGTGATCCCGGACCTGCCCGGGCTCGGCGCGCCCGCCGCGAAGGCGCCCGAGAAGCCGGCCGACGCGAAGAAGAAGGCGGCGAAGAAGCCGGTCGACTCGATCCTGTGCATCGAGGTCGAGGAGAGCGATCACGAGGTGCCGCCGGCGATCGAGGAGGCGGCGGTCCTGTACGCGAACGGGCAGGCTGCGGAGGCGCACGCCCGGCTCAAGAAAGCGCTGGAGGGCGAGGACCTCGGCGCGTGGAAGTTGCAGGTGTGGCTGATGATGTTCGACGTGTTGCAGCAGCTCGGCCGCAAGCAGGAGTTCGAGGAGCGCGCGCTCGATTTCGTGGTCAAGCTGGAGCGCTCGCCCCCGGTGTGGACCGACGCGCCGCCCGCGCCGAAGCAGAACCCCTCGCTGCGGACCGGCGGCGCGGCGTCCGTTTCGCTCACCGGCGCGCTTGGCGCGCAGAGCGCGGGCGCGCTCGAGCAGCTGCGCAAGGCGGCGGACAAGCAGCCGAAGCTGCGGCTCGACTTCGGCAAGCTGCAGGGCATCGAGCCGGCGGGCTGCAAGCTGCTGCACGCGACGCTGAAGTACTTCAAGACGGCGAAGAAGGATGTCTGGCTCACCGGCGAGGCGACGCTCATCAAGCTGCTGCGCGACGGCGCGCAGGCGGGCGACAAGTCGGTCGACGCGAGCGTGTGGCTGCTGCTGCTCGATCTGTACCAGATGCTCGGGCTGCAGAACGAATTCGAGGAGGCGGCGGTCGACTACGCCGTGACCTACGAGGTGTCGCCGCCCTCGTGGGAGGCGCCGCCGCCGCGGCCGAAGGGCGAGCCGATGGCCGAGTCGCAACCGGTCGCCACGCTGGTGGCCGACGAAGCCTTCCACGTTTCCGGCGAGGTGGCGGGGCAGAGCGATCAGCTCTTCACCGATCTCGGCGCATACGCCGCGGCGGCCAATCCCGTCGTGCTCGACTTCGGGACCGCGCGGCGCGTGGATTTCGTGAACGCCGGCAGGCTGCTGAACGCGCTCGAAAAGCTCAAGGCCGAGGGCAAGCAGCTGGTCATCCGCGGCGCGGGCGAGATGATCATCGCGCTCTTCGCGGTCATGGGCATTCCCAAGGTCGCGCGGATCATCCCGAGAAAGTGATCCCGCGCAAGCGTCGCCGCCGGCGACGTGCGCGCATCGGAAAGATCCAGGTGTCTTGAGTTTCCCGGCATCCGCCCCAAGCTCATCGTTCCCGCGTAAGCTTTCGTCCATGGAACCATTCCACGGCACCACGATCCTGTCGGTCCGGCGCAAGGGCCAGGTCGCGCTCGGCGGCGACGGGCAGGTCACGCTCGGCAACGTCGTCATCAAGGCGGGCGCGCGCAAGGTGCGGCGTCTGTACCAGGATCGCATCCTCGCCGGCTTCGCCGGCGGAACGGCCGATGCGTTCACGCTGTTCGAGCGCTTCGAGGCGAAGCTCGAGAAGCACCAGGGCAACCTGCTGCGCTCGGCGGTCGAGCTCGCGAAGGACTGGCGCACCGATCGCATCCTGCGGCGGCTCGAGGCGATGCTCGCCGTCGCCGACCGCGACACCTCGCTCGTGCTCACCGGCGCCGGCGACGTGCTCGAGCCCGAGCACGGGATCATCGCGATCGGCTCGGGCGGCGCGTTCGCCCAGGCCGCGGCCCGCGCGCTGCTCGAGAACAGCGATCTGGCCGCCGAGGCGATCGTGCGCAAGAGCCTCGCGATCGCCGGCGAGCTGTGCATCTACACCAACCAGAACATCGTCGTGGAAGTGCTCGAGTGACGCCCGCATGTCCGCAATGACGCCGCAAGAGATCGTCCACGAGCTCGACAAGCACATCATCGGGCAGGCCAAGGCCAAGCGCGCCGTGGCGATCGCGCTGCGCAACCGCTGGCGGCGACAGCAGGTCGCCGAGCCGCTGCGCCAGGAAATCACGCCGAAGAACATCCTGATGATCGGTCCGACCGGCGTCGGCAAGACCGAGATCGCGCGGCGCCTCGCGCGGCTTGCCGACGCGCCCTTCATCAAGATCGAGGCGACGAAGTTCACCGAGGTCGGTTACGTCGGGCGCGACGTCGATACCATCGTCCGCGACCTCGTCGAGGTGGCGATCAAGAACGCCCGCGAGGCGGCCACGCGCCAGGTGCGCGCGCGCGCCGAGGACGCGGCGGAGGAGCGCATCCTTGATGCGCTCCTGCCGCCCGCGCGCGAAATCGGCTTCGGCGCCAGGCCCGCCGAGAGCACGGAAGAGTCGGGCACACGCCAGAAGTTCCGCAAGAAGCTGCGCGAGGGCGAGCTCGACGACAAGGAGATCGAGATCGAGATCGCGGCCGGCCCGGCGGGGATGGAGATCCTCGCGCCCCCCGGCATGGAAGAGCTCACCCAGCAGCTCCAGGGCATGTTCCAGAACCTCGCCGGCGGCCGCAAGAAGCTGCGCAAGCTCAAGGTCAAGGAGGCGCTGCGCCTGCTCGTCGACGAGGAGGCGGCGCGCCTGGTCAACGACGAGGAGCTGAAGGCGCGGGCGCTCGCGAACGTCGAGCAGAACGGCATCGTGTTCCTCGACGAGATCGACAAGATCGCGAGCCGCTCCGAGATGCACGGCGCCGACGTCTCGCGCCAGGGGGTGCAGCGCGATCTCCTGCCGCTCGTGGAAGGCACCACGGTCTCGACGCGCCACGGGATGGTGAAGACCGATCACGTCCTGTTCATCGCGAGCGGCGCGTTCCACATGTCGAAGCCCTCGGACCTGATCCCCGAGCTGCAGGGCCGGTTCCCGATCCGCGTCGAGCTCGACTCGCTCACCGCGGCCGACTTCGAGCAGATCCTGACCAACACCGACGCGTGCCTCACGCGCCAGTACGAGGCCCTCCTCGGCACCGAGGAAGTGAAGGTCGAGTTCCGGCCGGACGCGGTCAAGCGCATCGCCGAGATCGCGTTCGCGGTCAACGAGAAGACCGAGAACATCGGCGCGCGCCGCCTCTACACGGTGATGGAGAAGCTCCTCGAGGAGATCTCGTTCGAGGCCGGGCGGGGCGGCGCGCAGGCGGTGACGATCGACGCCGCGTACGTCGATGCGCGGCTGAAGGATCTCGCGGCGAGCGAGGATCTCGCGCGCTACGTCCTGTAGGCTCGGGCCCGATGCGTCGCTTCCTCTCGCCACTCCGTCTCGCGGTTGCGTTGCTCGCCGCGGCGGTTTCGGCCGCGGGGCCGAGCCTTGCTCACGCGCGCCTCGTGCTTCCGGGGCACGCGGGGTACGCGGAGGTCTGCACCGTCGCGGGCCTCGAGCGGGTGCCGATCGGCGCGCCGGCGAGCGGTGACGAGCAACCGCCGGAGACGCTCGCGCACTGCGCGCTCTGCGTCGTGTCGGGCGCCGCGCAGGCGCCGGGCGGTGCCACGCCGCACTTCCACGCGCCGCGCCGGGCCGAGCGGCCGGTGCGCTTCGCGCCGCGGGAACAGCACGCCGGTCGAACCCGTGCGGGCCGCACGGCCGCGCGGCCCACCCGCGATCATTCGCTCCGCCTGATATCGCCGCGGCAGACCGCGGCTTTCGCGCGCGGCGATGCGGCCGCGCAATCCGTTTCCGAATCGAGGAGTCCAAGATGAAGCAGCTTTCCATCGCCGCCACGCTTGCGTTGATCGTTGCGGCCGCGCCCGCGTGGGCGCAGGTCTCGGTCAGTCAGGCCTGGGTGCGCGGCACCGTGCAGGGTCAGAAGGCGACCGGCGCGTTCATGCAGCTTAAGAGCGCCGAGGGCGCGGCGCTGGTCGCCGCCGCAGAGCCCCGGTCGCCGGCGTCGTCGAGATTCACGAGATGAAGATGGAGAACAACGTGATGAAGATGCGGGCGATCCCGAAGCTCGACCTGCCCGCGGGTCAGGCGGTCGACCTGAAGCCGGGCGGCTATCACGTGATGCTCATGGACCTGAAGCAGCCGCTGAAGAAGGGCGACACCGTGCCGATCACGCTCAAGTTCCAGGGCAAGGACGGCAAGCCTCAGGAGGTCGAGGTGAAGGCCGAGGTGCGGGATCTGACTGCGACGTCCGGGGGCGGGGCGATGAAGCACTAGGGCCTCAGCCGTCTGCCCGCGCGTCAAACTGTCGCAGCGACGGCCTGCAGGCAGCGCGGGCAGAGGCAACCTGCCAGGCCCGCATCGATCTTGACCGGCGGGGTGTGCGCGAACGATCCGCTGCTCGCCGCGCAGGCCGCACTGAACGCCGGGCGCCTGCTGCAGCGCCAGGGGCGCGGCGCCGACGCGGCAGCGCGCGCGCGCGAAGCGATCGCCGCGCTCACGCCGCTCCCCGATTCGCGCACGAAGGCCTTTCATCTCGCCGCCGCCGGCGAGATGCTGCGGCGCGCCGGCGCCCGCGACGAAGCGGCGGCGGCCCTTGCGGCCGCCGAGGCGAGCGCGCTCCGCCAGAACGACGCGCGCGCCACCGCGTACGCGCTCGGCTATCGCGCCGAGCTCGCGCTCGACCGCGGCCAGCTCGAGGAGGCGCAGGCGTTGAACGCGCGCGCGGTGTTCGCCGCGCAGGCCGCCGGCACCGCGGAGACGCTGTTCCTGTGGCAGTGGCAGTCCGCGCGCCTCGCCGACCGCGCCGGGCGCACCGACGAGGCGCTTGCCGCGTATCGGCGCGCCCTCGAGGCGCTCGCGGCGCTCAAGGTCGACTACGCCACCGAGCTCTGGGCGAACCGCGAGTCGTTCCGCGCCGAGGTCGGCGCGGCCTATCTCGGATTTACCGATCTCCTGCTGCGCCAGGCTGCGGCGACCGGCAACGCGGCCGCCACGGCCAGGGGCCTGCGCGAGGCGCAGCAGGTCCTCGAGCGCTTCAAGACGGTCGAGCTGGAGGACTACTTTCGCGACGACTGCGTGGCGCGCTACCTCGCGCGCGCGAAGCCGGTCGAGCAGACCGCGCCGCGCACCGCGATCGTCTATCCGGTGCCGCTCCCCGACCGGCTCGAGCTGCTGGTGAGCATCGGCGACGAGCTGCACCAGGTCAAAGTGCCGGTGAGCGAGGACGCGTTGCGCCGCGAGTCGCTCGCGTTGCGCGCGCTGCTCGAGAAGCGCACCACCTACCAGTACCTGCCGCACGCGCGCCGGCTCTACGACTGGGTCATCCGCCCGATGGAGCCGCTGCTCGCGCGGGCGAACGTGGACACGCTGGTGTTCGTGCCCGACCAGCCGCTGCGCACAATTCCGCTCGCGGCGCTGCACGACGGCAACGATTTCCTCGTTTCGCGTTTCGCGATCGCCACCGCTCCGAGCCTCACCCTGGTCGAGCCCCGACCGCTCGCGATGAAGGGCTCGAGCGTGCTCGCGGGCGGGCTCACCGAGCCGGTGCAGGGCTTCCCTGCGCTGCCGTTCGTGGGGCTCGAGCTCGACGAGCTCGGCACGCTCGGGTCGAAGCATATGCTGCGCGACCAGACCTTCACCGCGGACAACCTCGAGCGCGAGCTGCGCGAGCGGCCGTTCTCGGTCGTGCACGTGGCCTCGCACGCGCAGTTCGAGTCCGACTCGCGGCGCTCGTTCCTGCTCACCTACGACGGCCGCATGACGATCGACCGGCTCGAGGGCAGCATGAAGCTGAACCGCTTCCGCGACGAGCCGGTGGAGCTCTTGTTCCTCAGCGCGTGCCAGACCGCGGCCGGCGACGAGCGCGCCGCGCTCGGGCTCGCCGGGGTGGCGGTGAAAGCGGGCGCGCGGAGCGCGCTCGCGACGCTGTGGCACATCAACGACCAGGCGTCGAGCCTGCTCGTGGCGGAGTTCTATCGCCAGCTCGCGCAGCCGGGCGTGAGCAAGGCCGAGGCGCTGCGGCGCGCACAGCAGCGCATGCTGACCGACCTGCGCTACCGGCACCCGGGCTACTGGTCGCCCTTCCTCGTCATCGGGAACTGGCTGTGAGCGCACTCCTCCGATTCTCGCTCGCGCTCGTCTTGACGCTCGCGCCCGCGGCGCCGGCGTTTCCGCAGGCTGTCGTCCAGTACCGCCCGCCGGCCGGCGATCTCGCGCCGCGCCGCGTCGGCGGCAATGCGCGCAGCGTGCCCGCATCGCTGCCGTCGGTAGCGGTCCTCGCGCCCGACCATCTCGCGTTCACCGTGTCGGAGCGGCCGACGCTGTTCTGGTACCTCTCCGCACCGACCCAGGCGCGCATCGAAATCGTGGTCGTCGATCCGCGGTGGCCCGGCCCGCTGGTCGAGGCGGTCGTTGCGGGCGAGCGTGCGGGCGTGCAGGCGTTCGATCTCGCGCGCCACGGCGTGCGGCTCGAGCCCGGCGTCGCGTACGAATGGTCGGTGGCAGTCGTCGCCGATGCGGCACAGCGCTCGCGCGACGTCGTCGCAGGTGGCGTCGTGCAGCGCGTCGAGCCGAGTGCGGAGCTGCGCGGCCGGCTGGCCGACACCGACGCGCAACGGCGCGCCGCGGCGCTTGCCGCCGCGGGCATCTGGTACGACGCGCTGGCCGCCCTGTCCGGCGATCCCGGCCTGCGGGCGATCCGCGCGGGGCTGCTGGACCAGGCCGGGCTCGCCGACGTGGCGGCTTTCGAGCGGCGTCCTTGACGCCCGAATCGCTGCGCCGCGAAGCGAGCCTGTCGCCGCGCGCCGCGGCGCTCGCCTGGCTCGCGCTTGCCCTCGCATGCGTCCTCGCGCAGTTTGCGGCGCCGATGCAGCGCATCGAGCTCGCGCTGCTCGACACGACGCCTCGCCCAGGCGAGCATCGTCATGCGCGGCCCCGGCGAAGACGGCGGGCTGCGCCTCGTTTTCGCCGGCCACGACCTGGCTGCTCGAGCGGCCGCTGGCGTTTCGCTGGGAGCCGGTTGCGGGCGGCGCGCGGCTATCGCTTCGAGCTCACCGACTCGGGCGGCAAGCCGCTGCATCGAAGCGCGCACCGCCGGAACCACCGTGGAGCTGCCCGCGAGCGTCGCGCTCGAGGCCGGGCGGACCTACGGCTGGCAGGTCAAAGCGGAGCTGCCCGGCGGGAAGACGACGGAAGGCTGGACCGAGTTTGGCCTCGCAGCGCCGGATCTGCGCGCGCGCGTCGACGGCGCGCGACCGGGCCCAGGCACGAGCTTCAGCGACCGACTGCTCTACGCCCTGCTGCTCGAGGAGCTTGGCGTGCGCGAGGAAGCCGGCCGGTCCTGGGCGCAGCTTGCCGCCGAACGGCCCGACGATCCGGATCTGCGCGCCCGCGCGCAGAGGCGCTAAAACGGCTGAACGTACGCCAGGCGGAAGTAGAAGCCCTTGTCGGACAGCGTCTGCGTCGGCGTCGTCACGTTCTTGAACGCGTAGCCGTAGTAGAACTCGAAGTTGAGGCCCGGAAGGATGTCCCAGCGCACGCCCGGGCCGGCGCCGGAGATCGTCTTGAGCGCGTTCGGCGGGTTGCGTTTGTCCCACGCCTGGCCGCCGTCGAGGAACACCGCGAGGCGGACCGCGCCCTCGGTCTGCGGCGGTCCGGCGCGCACCGGGACGTAGCCGACGAGGTGGCGGTACTCGATCGAACCAAACCAGCCGTTGTCCTTCACGAGCAGGTCGGTGCGGTAGCCGCGCACGCTGTTCAACCCGCCGAGTGAGTAGCGCTCGGGACCGAGCAGGGCCTGGTCGGCCAGCTGGACGTCGCCGCGCACGAGAAGTTGCCCGGTCCGGCCGCCAAGGAGGCGCACCCACTGCACCTGACCGAGGAAGACATTGAACTTCGAGTCGGCGATCTCGGTTGCGTTGCTGATCGTCGAGCCGAACGCGTCGATGCCGTGCGAGTAGAGCGCCCGCCCCGAGAGCACCTGCTGCTCGGTGCGGGCGACGCCTTCCAGGCCCAGCCGCGCGACGCTGACGACGATCTTGCCGTCCGGGGCACCGGGGATGAACGGCGACGGCTGGCCGAGGAAGTAGTTCTGGATGCTGCGCTGGGTGAGCGTGACGCTGCCAGTCAGCGTCTCGCGCACCGTCTGGTAGAGGGGGTGAGACACGATTCCGTCGATCGTGGTGCCGCGCGAGCTGATGTCGAGCTGGTCGAGCGGCGCCTCGACCACGCGGCTGTAGGTACGCGTCCCGCGCACCGTGAACAGCGTTCCGTAGGCGTTCACCGGGATGCTGTAGAAGCCCGAATAGTCGTCGAGACCTTCGGTGAACGCGGCGCGCAGCCCGAGAATATCGCCCACGTCCGGCCAGGTTCCGCGCGGCGAAGAAGAACTCCGCCTGGTTCTCGCCCACGACCGGCGAGCGATCGTTCGAGAGCGTGATGCCGCCGACGAAGGGCTTTGACTCGGCTACGTCTACCCGCAGCACCGCGTCGCCGCGCTCGACGCCGGGCGCGAGCTCGGCCGACATGCGCTCGATCATCGGGTCCTGCAGCATGATCTGCATCCGCTCCTGCAGCTCATTCACGTTGAGCGGCGGGCCGGCGCCGAGCGCGATGCGGTCGCGGAGGTAGTCGGGCGCGAACTTGTTTTCCCCGCCGATCACGATTTCGCTCAGTCGACCCTCGACGATGCGGAACGTGATGATGCCGTCGGACACGTCCTGGTCCGGGATCACGGCGCCGGAGTTGACATATCCCGCCTCGACGTAGCGGCGCGTAATGAGCAGCCGCAAGTCCTCGAGCTGGGCGTTGCCGATCGGACGGTCAAGGAACGGCTGCGCGATCGCGTCCAGGTCGGCCGTGGGTACCGCGGTGTTGCCGACGAAGCGGAACTGCTTCGCGACCACCGTCATGCCGCGGGAGAGGGCTGGTCCCTCGGGCGATGGAAGCGGCGGCAGCGTTATCTGCGGCTTGGGGGCGAGCGGGGGCAGCGTCGGGAGCGGCTGCTCGCTCGGCCGCGGCAGCTGGTCGATCGGGATGCCGATCTGTGCGCGCAATGGCGCGATGACCGCCGCGGCAAGCACGATCCCCGCCGCGACGCGCTGCAGACGCATACCGACTCCTCCCCGAGCCGGGTGGTTCATTTGTTCTAGGTCTTGACTTTCGTTAGGCCGCGCAGCCGACGATCAGTCGCGCCCGCTGCGCGATGCGCAGTTTAAGGCCAGTCGGAGAGAACTCTCCATCGCTCGTCGCCGTCGTTGCGGCAGTGTCGAGGTACGTGCTCGGCGCGAAGCGCTCGGGCGACGCGGCGAGGCCGCCGCGTCCGGCGCCGACGAGGCTGCTCGCCCCGCCGCCCGAGGCCACGCGCGCCGTGCACGAATCGCGCAGCATCGCCGAGGCATCCAGCACCTGCACCGGAAGCGCCGCGAGCTCGTTCGAAAGATTGGTGTTGAGCGCGGCGATCTGCACGACGCCCGAGGTGCCGAGCCGCGACGAGGCATCGATCACGCTGCCCGGGGACGACAGGAAATAGTCGGCGATGATGCGGATGTTGCCGCCGGGGCCGCCGAAGGCGTTGGCCACGATCCGCGAGTTCTCCAGGATTACGAAGGTCGGGTCGATGAAGATGTTGCCGCCGGCGCCCTGGCCGGAGCCCACCGAGGTCGAGATCTCGGAGTCGCGCAGGTGGACGCGATTGCCGGCGCGGATGTCGATGTTGCCGCCGTCGGCGTTGAGCGCTTCGCTCGAGATCGCGCTGCCGCCGAAGATGCGCAGCGCATCGCTCGCGGCGATGCTCGATCGAGCCAGCGGTGCCAGCTGCCGGTGCTGGTCGCTTCGATGCGCCCGCCGTCGATGATGCTGATGCGCGTCGCGCTGAGCGTCACGTTGCCGCCGCGGCCCCCGCCTCGGGTCTGCGCATACAGCCCCGAGAATTTGCCGTCGACGGGGCTACGGCCCGATAGCGCAAGCTCACCGCTCACCACGAGCTCGATCGAGCCCGCATCACCGCTCGAGCCCTCCGCCGAACGCGCGTCGATCTGCGCGCCGTTGCGCATGACGAGATTCCCGGCCTGGATCTCCACGCGCCCGCCCTGGCCGGATCCGAAGGCCGTGCTCAAGATGCGTCCGTCATCGAGTAGAACGCTCGGTGCGCGCACCAGGATGCGGCCTGCACTGCCCAGCGCCGAAGCCTCGGCGACAAGCCCACCGGGCCAAACGATGTTGTCGCTCCGCTGCCATGTTTGCCTTGTCCTGACGGGCTGACGATCGGTCATCTGAAACGACTCACTGGCGTTCAGCACGATACCGCCGGCGTTTCCGGTGCCGCCGTGGGAGTTCGCCTGGATCGAGCTCGCACCGGTCATTCGAATGCGCTCCGCATTGATCGTTACCTGCCCGGCATCGCCGCTCCCCACTGTAGTGGCGTAGATGAGGGACGTATCGCTCAGGTCCACCGCGCGAGCTTCGATCAGGACAAAGCTGCCCTTTCGATCTCCCTCTGTCAACGACCCGATCTCGCCGCCATTCTGTAGTCGCACCTCGTTGCCGCGCAGCGTGATGCCGCCTTGTTCACCAGTCCCGAAACGGGTTCTCGAGAACAAGCTTCCATCCTCGATCAAGATACGGGGTGCCTCGATGATGATGTCGCCGCCGCGACCGCTGCCCTGGGTCGTCGCGCCGATCCGCGTCCAGTCGGAGGGAAAACCGGTCCCGTTGAGCTCGAATTCCCGCGTCGCCCGGATCTCGACGTTCGCGCCGTCGCCAGTGGTGAAATTGGAGGCCCCGCTCTCGATCTTGGTCACGCCGCCGTTGCCGCCGAGCATGCGAACGACGTCGCCAGCGAAGCGCACGTTGCCCGCATTGCCGCCGGCGTAGGTGAAGCTCGTAACGAGTCCGCCGATAACGTCGAGCGCCGGCGCGCTGATGCGGACGTTCCCGGCGTGACCCGTGCCCAGCGTTTGCGTGAACACGAAGCTCTGGTTGCCGAACCAGTCGAGCCCGCCGGACAAGGAGCGTTGCGTCGCGACAATGTCGATGTCGCCGGTGTGCCCGGGCGTGTTCCACCAGTTGTAGGTGTACACCCAGGCGCCGCTCGTCACGCCGACCTCGCGGCCGCGCATGTCGATCGAGCCGCCCTTGCCGGATCCCTCGGTATAGCTGTAGACGTTGCCCGACTGCACCGTCACCGTGTCGCCGCTGAGCCGGATGTCGCCACCGGCGCCGTTCCAGAACGCCCAGCTGTATACGTTGGTGAAGTTGGGGTCTTCTGCCGCCGCGACGACGCGCGCGGCGTTCCGGGCGGTCAGTGTGACGTCGCCTCCACGCCCGTCGCCCCAGGTGAGCGATCCGACCTGGCTATTGTGGTCGACTGTGACGTTCTCGCCGCTGAGGACGATGTCGGCGCCGCGCCCCGACCACCCCGTCCCGCTCGTGATGTTGCTCGCGCTGACGGTGAGATCGTCGGATGCAGCGAGCGCAACCGGCGGCGCGTCGGCAGGACTGTTGTTGGTGCTGTCGAGGCTGGACCCGAGCAGCGTCAGTTGCCCGCCGTGGATCAAGATGCGGCCCGGCGGCGCGCCGTTCGAACTCTCGGTCGCGAGCGCGCTGCGCTGGATGAAGGCCGGGGCGAGTGCCGTACCGGGGCTGACGTCCCCCGCGACCGAAACCTCGCCCGCGCCGCCGACGCCCACGATTCGCATGTCACCGGCGGTCGTGCGCAGCGACGCATCGCTCAGCGTCACCGGTCCGCCGACGAGACTGATCGACTTGCCCTCGGCGACCTGAAGCCGACTCCCCTGCACCGTGATCGAACCGCTCGGCCCGAGGAACCCGAACGCCGCCGGCGGAGCCGAGGTGAGGATCGGGTTCGCCATCGCGGTCGCCTCGAACCGCGTGCCGTCGGCGAGCTTCAGGTAGTTCGCCGTCGAAGCGTGAAACGGTTCGAGCGTCGATTGGCCGACATTGCCTCGAGGGCCAAGCAGCGGGGACACAGGCAACTCTCGAGCGATGGGTCGATCGGGACGGGCGGCGCGTCGACGCACCAGCAGCGCTCGACCCCCGCCTTCATGCCGCACTCGAACGTCGCGCCGCAGCGGGCGCAGGCGTCGCCCGACAGGGGCGTGAGCGCCGCGTAGTGGAATCCGCCGCGCGCGTTCGTTGCGCCGCGCTCGAACCGGATCGGGTAAGCGAACCCGGGCCCGTCGTAGACAAAACTGTGAAACTCGCCGTGCTCGCCACACGGGTCGACCGCTGCGGGAAGCGCGGCGAAGAACGCCGCATTCATCTCGCGACTCGACCACTCGGGGCCGAGCCGGGTCGCATCCACGCAGACCGTCACGCCGCGATAGCCATCGCGCACAAATGACGCTGCCATCTCGCGGGTGTCGGCGCCCCAGAGCGGATAGACCGGCTCGAACCCCAGCCGCGCCATCAGCGCATCGCGGTACGTCTTGATGTCCTCGAGGAACAAATCGCCGAACGCGACGTGGCGCACGCCCAGAGCCTTCAGGGGCGCGAGCGCGGCGGCGAGCCGTTCCTCGTAAACCGCGTTGGCAGGCGCGCGCGGCACGCGCATCGCGACGAAGGGGATACCGAGGCTCGACGCCTGCAGCGCGACGAGGCGCTCCGGGACCTCGTGCATGACGAGCGCGTCCTCGCCTTCGATGAACGCTGCGAGCAGTGCCCGCACGTCCCATCGTCCCGATGCGCGCAGGCGTGCCAGTGCGAGGACGCTGTCCTTGCCGCCGCTGAAGGAGAGGACGACCGGGGTCGGCACCGCGCGGCGCAACGGCTACTTGCGGGATTCTTCGTCGGGTCCGGGATACGCGCGCGCGGCGCGGCGCAGGAAATCGAACTGCCGCCGCACCCGCGTGCACGCGGCGCAGATCGCCAGATGCACCCGCAGCCGGGCCCGGTCGCCGACGCCGAGCTCGCGGTCGAGGCCTTCGGACATGAGGCGCGAGGCCTCTTTGCAGGTGATCATCATGGTCGGGCGGCGCCGCCGGCGAACCAGCGACCCTGGAGACACTCCCGCAGCGCCATCCTGGCGCGGTAAAGGAGTACCCAACAGTTAGTCGACGTGATCCCGAGGTCCTTACAGATCTCGTCGGTCTCGAGCCCCATGACCTCCCGCATCATGAAGACCCTGGCGGTCCTCTTCGGCAGGCCGTCCATGCACCGCTCGAGGACCTCGAAGAACTTGCGCTGCTCGAGGGCCGACTCCGGATTGCCCCAGTCGGCGGGCGTCTCGCGGTGGTGCCCATCGTCCCGATAGACGGCGTTCTGCAGGTCCTCGATGTCGGTCTCGTCGTCCGCGGTCTCGAGCGGCTGCTCGCGCGACTGCTTGCGGATCGCGTCGATGATCTTGTGCTTGAGGATGCCGACCAGCCACGTCCTGACCGACGACTGGCCGGCGAAGCTCGCCCCCGACTGGAGGGCCGCGAGCAGCGTCTCCTGGACCACGTCCTCCGCGGCGGTGGCGTTGCGGAGCTGGAGCATCGCGAACCTCACCAGCTGAGGGCGATGCTTCTGGAGTTCAACCGGATCGATGCCGGGCGTTTCGGATGCGGCCATGTCGGACGATTTTTCTTTTCGCCGCGGCATCTTACAGCGCCTTCGGGCGGGTGCAAGCACCTCTTGAAAGCCGCTCCCGGTTCCCCATGTTGAGGGGTGTGGGGATGAACCCCGTTCGAATCCGACTGTGAGGAGACTGCCATGGCGAATGTGACCCGTTACGACCCGTTCGGAGAGCTGTTTGACGACCTCATGAAAGGCTTCCTCGTCCGCCCGATCGCGGCCGAGGGGGGTACGGCCGCCCCGCGGATGAAGCTCGAGGTCAGCGAGCAGGCCGAGGCCTTCAAGGTGCTCGCCGAGGTCCCGGGCGTGAAGAAGGACGAGATCCAGGTGACGATCGACGGCGACCAGGTGACGATCAGCGCCGAGGTGCGCAAGGAGAAGGACGTGAAGGAAGGCGAGCGCGTCGTGCACAGCGAGCGCTATTACGGCAAAGTGGCGCGCTCGTTCCGCCTCGGCTACGAGCTCGACGAGTCGAAGGCCCAGGCGAAGTACACGGACGGCGTGCTCGAGCTCGTGCTGCCGAAGAAGACCACCGCGGCGGCGCGCAAGCTGACCATCCAGTAACGCGCCTCCTGCGCACCCAGGGCGGCCGCACGGCCGCCCTTTTTCGTTGCGGCGGGCACGGGTAGGGCGCGCGGTAGAATCGCGCGTCGCCCGTGAGGCCATTTCAATGACCGTCGCCCCCACCACTGCCGCCCTGAAGGCGCAGGTCCTCGCCGAGGCGCTGCCGTACATCCGCCGCTTTCACGGCAAGACGATCGTCGTGAAGTACGGCGGCAACGCGATGACCGAGCCCGCGCTGCAGAAGAGCTTCGCGCACGACGTGGTGCTGCTCAAACTGGTGGGCATGAACCCGGTCGTCGTGCACGGCGGCGGGCCGCAGATCGACAGCGTGCTCAACCGGCTCGGCAAGAAGGGCGAGTTCGTGCAGGGCATGCGCGTGACCGACGCCGAGACGATGGACGTGGTGGAGATGGTTCTCGGCGGCACGGTCAACAAGGAGATCGTCACGCTGATCAACCAGGCCGGCGGCAAGGCCGTCGGGCTGACGGGCAAGGACGGCGCGCTCATCCGGGCGCGCAAGCTGCTGGTCGCGGGCGCCGACGGCAGCAAGACTCGACATCGGCCACGTCGGCGAGATCGAGTCGATCGACCCGGTCGTGATCTCCACCCTCGAGGACGGCGGGTTCATTCCGGTCGTCGCGCCGATCGGCGTCGGCAAGGGCGGCGAGTCGTACAACATCAACGCCGACCTGGTGGCGGGCAAGCTCGCGGAGGTGCTGCGCGCCGAGAAGCTCGTGCTGCTCACCAACACGCCGGGCGTGCTCGACAAGGACGGCAAGCTCCTCACCGGGCTGACGCCGAAACGGGTCGACGAACTGGTCGCGGAGGGCACGCTCTCCGGCGGGATGCTGCCGAAGATCGGCTCCGCGCTCGACGCGGCGCGCGGCGGCGTGAAGAGCGTGCACATCATCGATGGCCGCGTCGACCACGCGCTGCTGCTCGAGATCCTCACCGACGAGGGCGTGGGAACGCTGATCCGCAGCAAGTGACCGGTCAGACGGGCCGACGGTGTTCGTCGACCAGTCCGTCGAGGTAACCCTCGCGCGAATCGTAGATCGTCAGCACCCGCCGGCGCGGCGTCGCGCTGAACGACAGATGGATCCAATCCGAGAACTCGTAGATGCACTGGTCGAAAACGATCTCGGAGTCCCGTATGGCGCGCGCGATCGCGATCGGCGGGCCGAACCCGGGACACGTGAAGTCGACCGCCAGTCCTTGCGCATGCTGCGATTTCGGCACGCCGCCCACCGCCGCATTCAGGTCGGGGCAGCGATAGCCGCTCGAGATTTCGAGCGGATGGCCGAGGAGCAGGCGCACGCGGTCGAGCCCGCGCGCGAGCAGGCGCAGGTTCGGCAGGAGCGCGGCCGGCGGCATGTTGTCGATCCCGCGCGCGCGCGCCGTGTCGGAGGCGACCAGGCGGGCGAGCGTGAAGTAGCGCGACAGGCGCGGATTGCGGGCGCGTTTGCGCATGCCGGGATTCTAGTGCGATGCTGACCTGGATCTTCGATCTCGACAACACGCTGCACGACGCCCGCCGCACATCTTCCCGCACATCAACCGCAGCATGACGCGCGTACCTGCAGGAGCACCTCGCGCTCGACGAGGAGGCGGCGGTGCGGCTGCGGGTCCATTACTGGCGCACGTACGGCGCGACCCTGCTCGGGCTCATCCGGCATCACGGCACCGACCCCGACCATTTCCTCTGGCACACGCACCAGTTTGCCGACCTCGCGCGCATGGTCGTCGCGGACCGCGCGGCGCTCGCGGCGGTAAGGCGGCTGCGCGGGCGCAAGATCCTCTTCTCGAACGCGCCCGCGCACTACGTGCACGCGATGCTCGACCTGCTCGGGATCGGATCGCTCTTCGACGCGGTGTACGCGATCGAGCACGTGCGCTACCAGCCGAAGCCCTCGCTCGAGGGGTTCCGGCGCCTGCTGCGGGCGGAGCGCGTCGTGGCGCGCCGCGCCGTCATGGTCGACGACAGCCTGCCGAATCTCCGCGCCGCGCGCCGTCTCGGCATGCGGACCGTCTGGGTCAGCGCGTTTCCCCGCGCGCCCAGCTACGTCGTCGCCAAGGTGAGCTCGGTCCGGCAGCTGCCGCGCCTGCTCGACGACCTCGGCGGGGCGTCTTAGCGCGCAGCGGGTCCGTCCGACCGGAATTCCCTGAGGTTGTAGCGCCCGAGGGGATGCTGCGCTGCGGCTTCGCCCCGTGTTTCATGACGAACGAGCAAGTGCTCACCCGCGGGCGCACGCGGCGCTAGAATGCCCGGGCGAGGGGGAGAAGCGTCATGGCGACCAAGCCGGGCGAGCGCAAGCTGCAGATCCTGCAGATGCTGGCGGAGATGCTGCAGGATCCGAAGGGCGAGAAGATCACCACCGCGGCGCTGGCCGCGAAGCTCGACGTGTCCGAGGCGGCGCTCTACCGCCACTTCGCCAGCAAGGCGCAGATGTTCGAGGGCCTGATCGAGTTCATCGAGTCGAGCCTGTTCGGCCTGATCAACAAGATCACCGCCGAGGAGCCGAACGGCCTCAAGCAGGTGCACGGGATCCTGTCGATGCTGCTCGGGTTCGCGGAGAAGAACCCGGGGATGACGCGCGTGCTGATCGGCGACGCGCTGGTCAACGAGGACGAGCGCCTGCAGGCGCGCATCAACCAGCTCCACGACCAGCTCGAGGCCACGCTCAAGCAGTGCCTGCGCGTCGCGGCGACGCAGGCCGTCGAAGGCGGGGGTGCGGCCGCGGAGGACGAGAGCACGCCGCGCGCGAACGCGCTGCTCTGCTACGTCGTCGGACGCTGGCACCAGTTCGCCAAGAGCGGCTTCAAGCGGCCGCCGACCGCGGGGTTCGAGAAGCAGGCGCCGCTGCTCATCTGAGAGCGCCTGACCGCACCACTGTCAGGCGGCCGATCCAGGGGAGCATGAGGGGAGGGATCCCCTCGAATCGTCAGTTGCTCGCGATGCCGCCGCACACGCGGCAGGCCGGGTCCTTCTTCAGCCGGATCGACCGCCACTCCATCCGCAGCGCGTCGAGCAGCAGCAGCCGCCCGCACAGGCGTCTCGCCCAGGCCGGCCAGCGAGCTTCAGCGCCTCCGCGGCCTGCATCGTTCCGATGATGCCGGTCAGCGGCGCGAACACGCCCATCACCGCGCAGCGCATTTCCTCGGGCTCGGCGTCCTCGGGAAAGAGGCAGGCGTAGCACGGGCTGTCCGCGCGGCGCAGGTCGAAGACGCTGATCTGGCCGTCGAAGCGCACGCGCCGCGCCCGACACGAGCGGCTCGGCGGTGCGCGACGCACGCGCGGTTCACCGCGTGGCGCGTCGCGAAATTGTCGCGTGCAGTCGAGCACCACGTCGGCCGCGGCGACCAGCGCATCGAGCTGCGCGCCCTCGAGGCGCTGCTCCACCGGCGCGACGCGCACTTCGGGATTGAGCCGCGCGAGCGTGTCGCGGCCCGACACCGACCTTCGGCTGTCCGACCGCCGCGGTCGCGTGCAGGATCTGGCGCTGCAGGTTGGTGAGGTCGACCGTGTCGCCGTCCGCGAGCGTGATGCGTCCGACGCCGGCCGAGGCGAGATACAGCGCCGCGGGCGAGCCCAGGCCGCCGGCGCCGATCACGAGCGCGTGCGCCGCGAGCAGCTTCTCCTGCCCCTCGATGCCGAGCTCGGGGAGCAGGATGTGGCGGGAGTAGCGCAGGAGCTGGTCGTCGTTCATGCGCGAGGCCACGAAAGCAAAAGCGGCGCGGCATCATCGCCGGCCCCGCGCCGCGCGCTGACGCTCAGTTCTTCGTCGCGGCCGCGCTCGTCGGGTTTGTCCGCGCCTTGGCCAGCACCGGCAGCCCCTTCAGGTGGTTCATCGCCTGCTTGAGCTGGAAATCGTCGGCGGCCGCCGAGCTCGATCGGCTTGCGGTCCTCCTCCGTGCTGGTGCGCGGCTTGTCGCTCGCCTCGGGCTTGGGCTTCTCGGCCGGCGCGGCCGGCTTGTCCTTGTCGCTGTCGTTGCCGAGGTGCTTGACGAGGTCCGCCTCGCGCACCCGCGCGGTGGGCGCGCCCGGCTCTTCGACCACGATGTCCGGCGTGATGCCCTTCGCCTGGATCGAGCGGCCGTTCGGCGTGTAGTAGCGCGCCGTCGTCAGCTTGATGGCGGTGTTGTTGCCAAGCGGCATGATGGTCTGCACCGAGCCCTTGCCGAAGGTCTGCGTGCCGATGATCGTGGCACGCTTGTAGTCCTGCAGCGCGCCCGCCACGATCTCGGAGGCCGACGCCGAGCCGCCGTTCACCAGCACCACCATCGGCACGTTCTTCACCTGTGCGGGCAGCGCGCGCAGGTAGTCCTCGCGCGTGCCGCGCAGGTAGTCCTCGGGGCTCGCGATGTACTTGCGCTTCGCGTCCTCGGTGCGGCCGTCGGTCGTGACGACGACCGACTTCGGGCGGCAGGAACGCCGCGGAAATGCCGACCGCGCCATTCAGCAGCCCGCCCGGGTCGTTGCGCAGGTCGAGGATGAGCGCCCTTCAGCGGCCCGTCCTTGTACAGCGTGTTGATGTGCTTCACCATGGTCTCGGGCGTGAGCTCCTGGAACTGGGAGACGCGCACGTAGCCGTAGCCCGGCTCGATCATCTTCGACTTGACGCTCTGCACGCGGATCACGTCGCGCACCAGCGTGACCTCGAACGGCTTCGCCTCGCCCTTGCGCACGATCGTGAGCGGATGGCGGTCTTCGGCTTGCCGCGCATGCGCTTGACGGCGTCGTTCAGGCTCATGCCCTTCACCGGCGTGTCGTCGAGCTTGATGATCAGGTCGCCCGGCTTGAGGCCGGCGCGGAAGGCCGGCGTGTCCTCGATCGGCGACACGACTTTCACGAAGCCGTCCTCCATCCCGACCTCGATGCCGAGGCCGCCGAACTCGCCCTGGGTGCCGACCTGCAGTTCCTTGAACGCCTCCTGGTCGAGATACGCGGAGTGCGGATCGAGGCCGGTGAGCATGCCGTTGATGGCCTCGGTGATGAGCTTCTTGTCCTCGACCGACTCGACGTAGCCGGACTTGATCGCGCCGAAGACTTCGGCGAACGAGCGCAGCTCGTCGATCGGCAGGGGGTACTTGGCGGCATCGCGCTGCGCCACCGCCGAGAAGTTGAGCGAGAGGAGCACGCCGGCCAGCACGCCCACGAAGACGAGGCCGAAGCTCTTGAATCTGCTGCCCATGAGAAATGCTCCAGTGAGGGCTATTTAGGTTGCAGCCACGGCACCGGATCGAACGGCCGACCCTGGTACCGAGTTTCAAAGTATAAACCCGAAGCCTCGCCGCCACCGCTCGCGCCCACGGTCGCCACCGCGTCGCCGGCGTGAACTCCGTCACCTACCCGCTTCAGTACGGACTCGTTGTTCCCGTAGATGCTCAGGAAGCCGTCGCCGTGGTCGAGGATGAGCAGGTTGCCGAAGCCGCGCATCCAGTCGGCGAACACCACCCGGCCCGCAGCGACCGCCTTCACGTCCGCACCGCCCGGCGCGCGGATGAATACCCCTTTCGCCGACGGCGCCGCGGCCGTCTCTGAGGCACCGAAACGCGCTGCGAGTTCCCCGCGCACCGGGTACGGCAGCCGTCCCTTCAGCGTGCCGAAAGCCCCCGTCGCGGGCGCGTCGGGCGCCGCCGGACGGCGGGGCGTCGGGTCCGGGGTCCGCCGGGCCTGCGGGGCGGGCGGCGGCAGTGCCCGGGCGAGCGCCTCCAGGAGCTTGGCGAGACGCGCCTCGTTGCGCTGCGCCGTCTCGAGGTCGCGGCGCTGCTTGCGGATCTGGTCGGCGAGGCGGACCAGAACCTGGCGGCGCTCGGCGGCCCGCGCGACCAGGCTGTCGCGCTCCGCGCGCGCCCTCTTTTCGACGCCCGCCAGCTCGGCGGTCTTTTCGCGCGCTGCGGACTCCAATCCCGCGCGCCGGGCCAGGTCTTCGCCGGTCCGCGCGATGAAGTCGGCCTGGGCACGGGCGAGGTAGGTCTGAGTACACGAGATCGCGCGCAATGCGCTGCGGGTCGTCGCCCGAGAGGACGAGGCGCAGGTAGCCGTCGCCCCCGCCGAGGTATCGCGCCCGGAGCGCGCGGCCGAGCTGCTCCTGGCGGGCGTCGAGTTGCGCCTTCAGCGCGCGCGACTCGCTGCCAAGGCGCGCCAGCTCGCCACCGAGGCGGTCGCGTTCGGCCCCCAGCTCGCGCAGGGTCCGGTTGGCCTCGGAGATCGCGCTTTCGGAGTCCCGCAGCGCATCGGCGGCATCGACGCGCGCCCCTTCGGACGCGGCGAGCTCCTTTTTGAGCGCCTCGATGCGGCCGCGCAGCGCGCGGAGCTCCTCGTCCTTGGTCTGCGCCGGCGCCGGCCCGGGCAGCGCGACGACCATGATTGCGACGAGCGCGGCCGCGGCGAGCGGCCGGGCGGCCGCCCGCGTCAAGCGCGTGCCTTGCCCTGGCTCGCGACCGCCTTCACCGCCGCCTCGATCATCGACGGGTCGCCGAGGTAGTAGTGCCGGAGCGGCTTGAGCGTGTCGTCCAGTTCGTACACGAGCGGGATGGCGGTGGGGATGTTCAGCCCGACGATATCCGCGTCGCTCACGTCGTCGAGGTACTTCACCAGCGCCCGGATCGAGTTGCCGTGCGCGGCAATGACGACGCGCTGGCCCGACCGCACCGACGGCGCGATCGTCTCGTGCCAGTAGGGGAGGAACGCGCGCCACGGTGTCCTTCAGGCACTCCGTGCGCGGCAGCTCGGCGCCCGAGAGCGTCGCGTAGCGCGGGTCGCCGCCCGGGTGGCGCGGATCGTCGGCGGCGAGGGCGGGCGGCGGCGTGTCGTAGCTGCGCCGCCAGACGAGCACCTGCTCCTCGCCGAACTTCTGCCGCCGTCTCCGCCTTGTTCAGGCCCTGCAGCGCACCGTAGTGGCGCTCGTTCAGACGCCAGGAGTGGTGAATCGGAATCCACATCAGGTCCATTTCCTCGAGCGCGAGCCAGAGCGTCTTCACCGCACGCTTGAGGACGGAGGTGTAGGCCACGTCGAAGGCGTAGCCGCTTTCCTTGAGCAGGCGGCCGGCGCGGCGCGCCTCCTCCCGCCCGTGGTCGGTCAGATCGACGTCGGTCCAGCCGGTGAACCGGTTTTCCCGGTTCCAGAGGCTCTCACCGTGGCGGAGCAGGACGAGCTTGTGCATGGTCGGATGCTGTTGCGGTGCAGGATCGGAAAGGAATTCTATAATATGGCCATTCTCTAATAGACCCGTACTCATGGACCATTCTTCATGGACCGACTAATCCCGTGAAGCGCGAATCGCAGGGCGTCTTCCAGCTGATCGGCCACCAGGAGCAGATCGACCAGGCCGCCCGTGCCATCAAGGCGATGGCCCACCCGCTGCGCCTGAAGATCCTGTGCGTGCTCGGCAACGACGAGGTGAGCGTCCAGGACATCGTGGTCGCGGTCGGCACCTCCCAGAGCAACATCTCGCAGCACCTCGCGATCCTGCGCGAGAAGGGCGTGCTCAAGGCGCGCAAGGACGCGAACCGCGTCTACTACAGCGTCGGCGACCAGCGCACGCTCGCGCTGATCGGCATGATGCGCGAGGTATTCTGCGGCATCCCTCAGACCAAGTGACCCAGCCATGAAATTCCTCACCGAGAACATCTTCCTGATCGCCATCGCGTTCGTGAGCGGCGCGATGCTGGTCTGGCCGCTGGTGCGCCGCGGCGCCGCGGGGGCCTCGGTCGGCACGCTCGAGGCGACCATGCTGATCAACCAGAAGGACGCGATCGTGATCGACGTGCGCGAGCCGGGCGAGTTCGCGCAGACGCACATCCTGAACTCGCGCAACGTTCCGCTCGGCGAGATCGAGGCGCGCATCAAGGAGCTCGAGCGCTTCAAGGACAAGCCGGTGATCGTGTCGTGCGCGACCGGCAACCGGTCCGGCTCGGCCGCCTCGGTCCTGCGCAAGCACGGCTTCACGAACGTCGTGAATCTCGCCGGCGGCGTCGCCGCGTGGCAGCAGGCCGGCCTGCCCACCGGAAAGTGATGGCGAAGGTCCTGATGTACACCACCGAGTGGTGCCCATACTGCCGCCGCGCCGAGGCATTGCTCCGCGCCAAGGGCGCCGAAATCGAGAAGATCGACGTCGATGCGCAGCCGGACCGCCGCGCCGAGATGCAGCGCCGCAGCCACCGGCGCACGGTGCCGCAGATCTGGATCGGCGCGACGCACGTCGGCGGCTGCGACGACCTCCACGATCTCGAGCGCCGGGGCCGGCTCGATGCGCTGCTCGCGGCGGCATAGCGCGGCCGCCGTCCTCGCGCGCTAGACTGCGCGCGCCTTCCACCTCCCAGCGCCTGGAGCGCCCGCCCATGACCGATTCGCAGCAACCCGTCTTCAGCATCGAGAAGGTCTACGTCAAGGACGCCTCGATCGAGACGCCGAACAGCCCCCAGGTATTCCTCGAGCCGGCTCAGCCGCAGGTGGAGGTGCAGCTGCAGAACGGCGCGCAGCGGCTCAACGACGCGCTCTTCGAGGTCGTGGTGACCGTGACGGTCACCGCGAAGGCGGGCGAGAAGACGCTCTTCCTGGTCGAGGCCGCGCAGGCGGGGATCTTCAGGATCCAGTACGTGCCCGAGGCCGACCTGGAGCCGATTCTCGGCGTCGGCTGCCCGAACATCCTCTTTCCGTACGCGCGCGAGGTGGTCGCCGACCTGATCGGGCGCGCAGGGTTCCCGGCGATTCATCTGCAGCCGGTGAACTTCGAGGCGATGTACGCCGCGCGCCTCGAGGCGGAGGCGCAGAAGCAGGGCCCGCGCATCGAGATCGCGCATTGAGGCCGACGGTGCGTGCCGCCCTCGCCATCGCCGCAGTGGCGTTTCCGCTTGCCGTCGCCGCCGAGTTCCGCTCGATCGGCGAGGCGGCCGCGGTGCTCTATGACGCGCCGTCGACGCGCGCAACGAAGCTCTACGTCGCGAGCCGCAACCTGCCGGTCGAGGTCATCTCGACCGACGGCGCCTGGGTGAAGGTGCGCGATCCGCTCGGCGGCCTGTCCTGGATCGAGCGGAAACTGCTCGCCGACAAGCGCACCGTGATGGTCGCCGTACCGGTCGCGGACGTGCGCCAGCGCGCCGAGGAGGCGGCGCCGCTCGTCTTCCAGGCGCAGCAGGGCGTCGTCCTGGATCTCGTCGAGACGGGCGCAGCCGGCTGGGCGCGGGTGCGCCACGCGGACGGCGCGAGCGGCTTCGTGCGCATCGGTCAGGTCTGGGGACTGTAGCGCCGCCGCGGCGCAAGGTCTGCGATGAGGCTCGCAATCCTGGGTGCGGGCGCGTGGGGCACCGCGCTTGCGGTCGCCTACGCCGAAGAGCACGGCGTCACCTTGTGGGCGCGCGACGCCGCGCAGCGCGAGGCACTGCGCACGACGCGCCGCAGCCGCTACCTCGCCGAGGTCGTCCTGCCCGGGACGGTCGAAGTTGCCGAGGATCCCGTCGCCGCGATCCGGGGCGCGGATGTGGCGATGATCGCGACGCCCACCGCCGGCCTGCGGTACGCCGCCGGACTCGTCCATCACGCGGCGGTCCGGCGGCCGGTCGTGTGGGTGTGCAAGGGCTTCGAGCAGTCGAGCGGCAAGCTCCCGCACCAGGTGGTCGCAGAAGTGCTCGGCGCGACTGCGCCGGCCGCGGCGCTTTCCGGTCCGAGCTTCGCGCTCGAGGTGGCGCGCGGTCTGCCGACGGCGGTGACGCTCGCCGCGGCCGACGCCGGGTTCGCTCGCGACCTCGCGCGCGAGCTGCACCAGCGCCGGCTGCGCCTCTACTTCACCGACGATCTCGTCGGCGTCGAGGTGGGCGGCGCGGTAAAGAACGTCATGGCGATCGCGACCGGCATCTCCGACGGCCTCGGTCTCGGACTCAACGCGCGTGCCGCGCTGATCACGCGCGGGCTGGCCGAAGTTGCACGGCTCGGCGTCGCGCTCGGCGGGCGCGCGGAAACCTTCATGGGCCTCGCCGGCGCCGGCGACCTCATCCTGACCTGCACCGGCGATCTATCGCGCAACCGTCGGGTCGGGCTCGGGCTCGGGCGCGGCGAGCGCCTGGACGCGATCCTGGCCGGGCTCGGTCACGTTGCCGAAGGCGTGCACACCGCGCGCGAGGTCGATGCGATCGCGCGCGCGCGGGTGATCGAAATGCCGATCACGCGCGAGGTCTGCGCGGTGCTGTTCGAGGGCCGCGCGCCGGCCGAGGCGGTCGCGCAGCTGCTCGCGCGCGACCCGAAGGCCGAGTAGCGGCCGGCACGGGAACGCCGCAAAAGGGGCGCACGGCCCCCTCCTGCGAATTCCCCGTTCCGGGCCTCAGGTCCGCCCGGCGGACCCGCCTCGAGGTGCCCTAGCCTTCGTACTTGAACGACAGCTGCACGCGCGTGCGGTAGGCCACGACCTTGCCGTTCTCGACCTTCATGTCCATCTTCGTGACCTCGGCGATGCGCAGATCGCGCAGCGACTTGCTGGCGAGCTCCACCGCCTGCTTGGCGGCGTCCTCCCAGGACGACTTGCTGGTACCGATGACGTCGATGACCCGATAGACGCCTTCGGCGCGGTTCTTTTTCGCCATGGTTGCCTCCTTGTTGGGGGTGTCGCCCCCGAACGGGCGACGTGCGGATCATACGCCCGGGGCTCCGGCAAAGCCGGCCTGGCGCCACGCCTCGTACACCACCAGCGCGACCGCGTTCGACAGGTTGACGCTTCGCATCCCGGGACGCATCGGGATCAGCAGCCGGTGCTCCTCGGGAAACTCCCCGAGTATCGCGTCGGGCAACCCGCGGGTTTCCGGGCCGAACACCAGTACGTCGTCGCGCTGGAAGCGCGCATCCGCGTAGATGCGCTGCGCGCGCGAAGAGAACGCAAACAGGCGACGGCCGGCGAAGTGCCCGCGCGCAGAGGCCCAGTCCTCGTGCAGCGTCGCGGCCCGGATCTCGGCGTAGTCGAGCCCGGCGCGCCGCAGCGCCCGGTCGGTGACGAGGAAGCCGAGCGGCCGCACGAGGTGGAGCCGGCAGCCGGCGTTCGCGCACAGCCGCAGGACGTTGCCGGTGTTCGGCGGGATCTCGGGTTCGTAGAGAACGACGTCGAGCATCGGGATTCAGTGCCGCCAGGCCCGCGCGACGACCCAGTTCTCCACCCGTGCCGCGCCAGCGCGCTTGAGGGTCCCGGCAAGTTCCTCGAGGCTCGCCCCGGTGGTCATGACGTCGTCGACGATCGCGAGCGACATCCCGGCGACGGCGCGCTGGCAGGCAAATGCGCCGCGAACGTTCGCGGCGCGCGCATCGTGCGGGAGGTCGGCCTGGGGCGGCGTGTCGCGCACGCGCGCAACCAGGTGCGGCTCGACGGTGAGGCGCGTGCCGCGCGCGAGCGCGCGTGCGATCTCCATCGCCTGGTTGAATCCGCGCTCGCGCAGCCGCGGCGGCGCGAGCGGCATCGGGACCAGCAGATGCACCTGCCGATCCGCGACGCGCGCGGCAAGCGCCGCGCCGAACGCACGGGCGAGCGCGAGGCGCCCGCCGTACTTCAGCGCCAGCACCAGGCGGTCGACCGGGAAGCCGTAACGCCACGCCGCGACGGTGGCGTCGAAGCTCGGGGGATCGTTTAGGCACGCGCCGCAGACCGCGCCGCCGGGGCTCGGCCCGGCGCACCGCGGGCACGCCTCCCCCAGCGCCGGCAGATCGTGCGTGCAGCCCGCGCAGAACGGGGAGTCCCCGCTCGGCGCGGCGCAGAGGATGCAATCCTGCGCCAGCAGGCGGCGCAGGAGACCGATGCGGGTGCGGAGCGGTTCGAGGGCCATGATTTGACAGCGGCGCGGGCGGCGCGGACACTCGCTGCGACCCGAAGACGTGCGCAAAATGCGCGCGCCGCAACCGGAGGCTAGACAGGATGCAGCAGACGGTCAACGTCACCGGCGGGCCGGCCACGGCGCGCTGGTCGCGCGCCGACGTCGAGCGACTGTTCGACGAGCCCTTGCTCGAGCTCGTGTACCGTGCGCAGACCGTCCACCGGCGGCACTTCGCTCCGGGCAAGGTCCAGCTCTCTACGCTGCTCTCGATCAAGACCGGCGGTTGCCCGGAGGACTGCGCGTATTGCCCGCAGTCGGCCCGCTACCGGACGGACGTGGCCGACGAGCCGATCGTCGACGTGGCGGCGGTGGTCGCGGCGGCACGCAGCGCCAAGGACGCCGGCGCGACGCGGTTCTGCATGGGCGCGGCATGGCGGGGACCGAAGCAGCGCGACCTCGAGCCCGTGCTCGCGATGGTGCGCGCGGTCAAGGCGCTCGGACTCGAGACGTGCGCCACGCTCGGGCTGCTCCGCGACGGGCAGGCGGAGCGCCTGAAGGATGCGGGGCTCGACTACTACAACCACAACCTGGATACCGCCCCCGAGGCTTACGGGCGCATCGTGAGCACGCGTCGCTACGAGGACCGGCTCGACACGCTCGACCAGGTGCGTCGCGCCGGCATGCGCGTGTGCTGCGGCGGGATCGTGGGCATGGGCGAGTCGCGCGCCGAGCGCGCCGGGCTGATCGCCGCGCTCGCCAGCCTCGATCCGCCGCCCGAGTCGGTGCCGATCAACGAACTCGTGCGGGTGGCGGGCACCCCTCTCGCCGCCGAGCCCGACCTCGACTGGACCGAGTTCGTGCGCACGATCGCGTGCGCGCGCCTCACCATGCCGGCGAGCCACGTGCGCCTTTCGGCGGGGCGGCGCGAGATGCCGGAGGCCGTGCAGGCGCTGTGCTTCCTCGCGGGCGCCAACTCGATCTTCTACGGCGACCGGCTCCTCACCACCGGGAATCCGGACGCGCGCGCGGACAGCGCGCTGCTCGCGAAGCTCGGCATCGCGCCCGAGTAACGCGAAGGGCGCCGAGATGGACGGCTGGCTCGACCGCCGCGCCGCGCGGCGGTGGTTCGGGCGCGCAGCTCCCGCGCCGGGCGCCGATGCGCTCGCGCGCGAGGTCGAGCACCGGATGGCCGAGCGTCTTGCATACGTCCGGCACGATCCGGAGCGCATCCTGAACGCCGGTTGTGGCGCGGCGGAGTGCGCCGTGTTGCGCAAGCGCTATCCCGCCGCCGAGATCCTCGCCTTCGATTCCGCGCTCGGGCGACTCGAGCGCGCGCGCGACGCGCGGTCGCTGGCCGAGCGCGCCCTCACGCTGTTGCGCGGCTCGCGCGAGCACATCGTCTGTGCGGACATCTCCGCGCTTCCGCTCAGGCCCGGCGCGTGCGGGATGATCTGGTCGAATCTGGCGCTCGCCTGGTCGGCGGATCTCGCCGCGACGATCCGCGAGTGGCACCGCGTGCTGTCGGTGGGCGGGCTGCTGATGTTCTCGACCTACGGGCCCGACACGCTCAAGGAGCTGCGCGCGGCGTACGTCGACACGCTGCCGCACGTGCATCCCTTCCTCGACATGCACGACATCGGCGATGCGCTCGTCGCGGCGGGCTTCGCCGACCCGGTCATGGACATGGAGCCGATCACGCTCACCTACGCGAGCCTCGACGGCCTCATCGCGGACCTGCGCGCGACGGGCCAGCGCAACGCCCATTCAGAACGGCGCCGCGCGCTCACCGGCGCACGCCGGTGGGCGCGGGCGCGCGCGGCGTATGCCGCACTCGCCCGGGAGGGACGCGTTCCGGCGACTTTCGAGATCGTGTACGGCCACGCGTGGAAGGCCGCGCCGCGCGTCGCCGCAGATGGCCGCGCGATAATCAGAATCGATCGCAATCGCCCGCCGCGAAAACCCGGTTGATTGTCAAGCGGCTCCGATCAAGAAATGGCCGGCCGCGGCTTGCTGGCGCCGAGGGGCGTGTGGTACCTTAGCGCGCCCTGACGCGGCCCGACTTTCGGTCGCGCCAGACGCGAGATCGCACGAGCATGGACGAGGCGCGCATCGACGTTCGGACGCTCGATTCGAGCGCCGGCTTCAGCCTGACGACCAGGCGCAATTGCTCGATGCCGCCGCAAGCGCTGGTCTGGCTGCTCGTCTTCACGGCCTGCCTCTCCTTCGCGATCGGGATCGGATTCGCGTGGGTCGGCGCATGGCCGGTGCTGCCGTTCATGGGGCTGGAGGTCGCCGCGCTGGCGACCGCGTTTTGCGTGCACGCGCGGCACTCGGCCGACTGCGAGCGCATCGTGGTGCGCGACGGTGTGATGCGGGTCGAGGTGCGCGACGCGGGTCGGATGAGCGTGCACAGCTTTCACCCCGGCTGGGTGAGGCTGGACACGCAGCGGGCAGGGGCGGACGTGCGCATCGGCGTGCGATCGCACGGCAGGGAACTCGAGATCGGGCGGCACCTCGACGCGCCTGGGCGGAGTCTCCTCGCAGCGGAGCTCGCGGGCAGGCTGAAGCGGTACCGGGACGGGATTTCGAGCTGAATGGATCAAACGGGGAACGCATGAAAAGAACCAGCAGAGCACTTTCCTGCGCGGGTCTGATCGGCGCGCTGTATGCAGGCGCGGCGGCGGCAGAGTTTCGGTGGAACTTCCAGACGCCCGGGACGAAAGTCGCCCAGGACGTGTCCGACCTGCACCTGCTGATGATGGCCATCATCCTGGTCATCTTCGTGGCCGTGTTCGGGGTCATGTTCTACTCGATCTACGCCCACCGGAAGTCCGTGGGCCACAAGGCGGCGCAGTTTCACGAGAACACGACCGTCGAGGTGCTCTGGACGGTCATACCGACGCTGATCCTGATCGTGATGGCCTGGCCGGCGACCACCCATCTGCTCGCGGTGCGCGACACTTCCCAGCCCGACATCACGATCAAGGCGACCGGCATCCAGTGGAAGTGGGGCTACGACTACATCAAGGGCGAGGGCGAGGGCATCAACTTCGTCGCCAACCTGACGACCCCGCAGGATCAGATCTACGGCAAGGCGCCGAGAGGCGAGCACTACCTGCTCGAGACCGACAATCACGTGGTGGTTCCGGTCGGCAAGAAGATCCGCGTGCTCGTCACGGCCGCCGACGTGATCCACGCATGGTACGTGCCCGCGCTCGCGGTGAAGCAGGACGCGATCCCGGGCTTCATCCGGGACACCGCCTTCCGCGCCAACAAGGAAGGCATCTTCCGCGGCCAGTGCGCCGAGCTGTGCGGCAAGGATCACGGCTTCATGCCGGTAGTCGTAGAGGTCGTGTCGCAAGAGAAATACACCGCCTGGGTGGGTGAGCAGAAGAAGAAGCTCGCAGCCGCCGCCGAAGACCCGAACAAGAAGTGGGAGCTCGCCGAGCTGCGGGCGCGCGGCGAGAAGGTCTACGCCGCCAACTGCGTCGCCTGCCATCAGGCGAACGGCAAGGGCGTCCAGCCCGCGTTCCCCGCCCTCGACGGGTCGAAGATCGCCAACGGCCCGCTTGCCGACAAGCTCGCGATCATCGTGAACGGGAAGGCCGGCACCGCGATGCAGGCGTTCGGCAAGCAGCTCTCGCCCACGGACATCGCTGCGGTGGTCACCTACATCTCCAACGCATGGAGCAACAAGGCCACCGCCAATATCGCGCAGCCCGCCGACGTGCTGGCGGTGCGCAAGTAACGGTAACGCAAGATCCTGCCTAGGAGCCGCTCGCGATGAGTGCAGTCGCCGACACCCACGCCCACCACGACGACCACGGTCATCATCCAACCGGCATCATGCGGTGGATCACGACCACCAACCACAAGGACATCGGCACGATGTACCTGTGGTTCAGCTTCTCCATGTTCATGGTCGGCGGTGTGATGGCGCTCGTCATCCGCACCGAGCTGTTCCAGCCCGGCCTGCAGATCGTCAATCCGGACTTCTTCAACCAGATGACCACCCTCCACGGGCTCATCATGGTGTTCGGAGCGATCATGCCGGCCTTCGTCGGGTTCGCGAACTGGCAGATCCCGATGATGATCGGCGCGCCCGACATGGCGTTCCCGCGCCTTAACAACTGGAGCTTCTGGCTGCTGCCCCCGGCAGCCTCGCTGCTCGTGATCTCGCTCTTCGTCCCCGGCGGTGCGGCGGGCGCGGGCTGGACGCTCTATGCCCCGCTCACGGTGCAAATGGGGCCGGGAATGGACCTCACGATCTTCGCGGTCCACATCCTCGGCATGAGTTCGATCCTCGGTTCGATCAACATCATCACGACGCTGCTCAACATGCGCGCGCCGGGGATGACGATGATGAAGATGCCGATGTTCTGCTGGACCTGGCTGATCACCGCATACCTGCTGGTCGCGGTCATGCCGGTGTTCGCAGGCGCGGTGACGATGACCCTGACCGACCGCCACTTCGGCACGACCTTCTTCAACGCCGCAGGCGGCGGCGACCCGGTGCTGTACCAGCACATCTTCTGGTTCTTCGGCCACCCCGAGGTCTACATCATCGCGATCCCGGCCTTCGGCGTCGTCTCGCAGGTCATTCCCGCCTTCTCGCGGAAGCCCCTGTTCGGCTACGCCTCGATGGTCTACGCGACCGCCTCCATCGCCATCCTGTCGTTCATCGTGTGGGCGCACCACATGTACACCGTCGGGATGCCGCTTGTGGCCCAGCTGTACTTCATGTACGCGACGATGCTGATCGCGGTCCCCACCGGCGTGAAGGTGTTCAACTGGCTCGCCACGATGTGGAAGGGCTCGCTCACCTTCGAGACGCCGATGCTGTTCGCGATCGGGTTCCTGTTCCTGTTCACGATGGGCGGGTTCTCGGGGCTGGTGCTTGCGCTGACCGCGGTCGACGTGCAGATGCACGACACCTATTACGTGGTGGCGCATTTCCATTACGTCATGGTCGCGGGCGCCCTCTTCTCGGCCTTCGCCGGCGTCTACTTCTGGCTGCCGAAGTGGACCGGCAGGATGTACGACGAGAAGCTCGGCAAGCTCCACTTCTGGCTCTCGATGATCTTCTTCAACGTGACCTTCTTCGTGCAGCACTTCCTGGGCATCGCCGGCATGCCGCGGCGCATCCCGGACTATTCGCCGGTGTTCACTGAGTTCAACATGATCTCGAGCATCGGCGCGTTCGGCTTCGGCCTGTCGCAGCTGCTGCTGCTGTACAACGTGATCAAGACGATCCGCAGCGGCGAGAAGGCGCCGGCGCGTCCCTGGGAGGGGGCCGACACCCTGGAGTGGACGCACTTGCCCTCGCCGCCGCCCTACCACAGCTTCGAAACGCCCCCGACGGTGCGTTGAGAGAGATGGCCGTGCTCGATCGCGAGACGAAGAGCCGCAACTTCAGGACGGCGATCGTGCTCTGGTCGATCGCGGCAGCGTTTTTCCTCGCCATCATGCTCAAGTACGGGTTGCTCCGATGAGCGCGCTCGAAGCCGACGTCGCCACCGCCAACCGCGTTCTGCTCCGCAAGCTCGCATTCGTTGCGGTGCTCATGTTCGGCTTCGGCTTCGCGCTGGTGCCGTTCTACGAAAAGATCTGCCAGGTGACCGGGATCCGGAATCTGCTCCAGCCGGACGAGGTCTCCGTGGCCAACACCCAGGTCGACCGCACCCGCATCGTTTCGATCGAGTTCGACGCAAACGCGCAGCGCCTCGCCTGGACGTTCAAGCCGCTCGAGGGGCACCGCGAAGTGCATCCCGGCGAGGTCACGCAGGTGGTGTACGAGATCCGCAACACGCTCGACCGGCCGGTAACCGGCCAGGCGATCCCGAGCTACGGGCCGCAGCGCGCGGCCCAGTACCTGAAGAAGCTCGAGTGCTTCTGCTTCCAGAGCCAGACGCTCGCGCCGGGCGAGGTGCGCCGCCTGCCGGTCGTATTCGTGATCGACCCGGCGCTGCCGGCCGACGTCGGAACGGTGACCTTGTCGTACACGTTCTTCGAGGTGGCTGGCCGGGAGGGAAGTCCGGGCTGATGAGCGCAGAGGGCGAGCGGAAGAAGGCCGCCCCGCTCGCGGTGGCGAGGATGGTGATTGCGTCGTTCTTCGGCGTGCGGCGGCGTGCCGATCACGAGGCGGCGATGGCGCATGTGACGCCGGTTCAACTGATTGTCGCGGGCGTCCTCGGCGCCGCGATTTTCGTGGTGTGTCTGGTTCTGCTGGTGAAGTTCATCGTCAGCCGGGCCGTTTGAGGACGAAAAAAGGGGAGAGATGATGGCCCAGGCGCATACCCAACCTTGGTATTACCTGCCGGAGCCCACGCGCTGGCCGGTCATCGGCTCGTCCGCGCTGTTCCTGATGGCGACCGGGACGGTGCTCTGGATCAACGGCGCTTCGGCGGGGCCCTGGGTGGTGCTCGCCGGCGCGCTGGTGCTCGCGTACATGCTGTTCGGCTGGTTCGGGCAGGTCATCGGCGAATCCGAAGGCGGGCTGTACTCGAAGCGCGTCGACATCTCGTTCCGCTGGGGAATGAGCTGGTTCATCTTCTCCGAGGTGATGTTCTTCGCGGCCTTCTTCGGCGCGCTGTTCTACGCCCGGGTGCTCTCCGTGCCGTGGCTCGGCGAGATCGACCAGAAGCTGCTCTGGCCGGACTTCCAGGCAGTGTGGCCGACCGCGGGCCCCGGCATCACGGAGCACTTCTCGACCATGGGCGCGTGGGGCATCCCGGCGCTGAACACTGCGCTGCTGCTGTCCTCCGGCGTCACGGTGACGTGGGCGCACTGGGCGCTGAAGGAGAACAAGCGCGGCCAGCTCATCCTCGGGATGATCGCCACCATCGCGCTCGGTGCGATCTTCCTCGGCTTCCAGGCCTACGAGTACGTCCACGCCTACACCGAGCTGAACCTGAAGCTCTCGACCGGTATCTATGGATCGACCTTCTTCATGCTGACCGGCTTTCACGGCTTTCACGTGACGCTGGGCGTGATCATGCTGACCGTGATCCTGTTCCGCTGCATCGCGGGCCACTTCCGGCCGGATCACCACTTCGCGTTCGAGGCGGTGTCGTGGTACTGGCACTTCGTCGACGTGGTCTGGCTCCTGCTGTTCGTGCTGGTCTACTGGCTCTGATCGGTACCGCCAAGTACGCGCCGGAGGCGGACGCATTCGCGAATAACGAGGAGGAGGAAGGAGTCTCCGCGAGGGGATCTCCGTTGGAGCGCCGCACGCTGTGCGGCGTCTTTTTTTCCGGCCGACAGCGGCGCCGGCCGGATGGCCCGGCCGGCGCGCGCGATCGCAGAATCAAGCTACTGGCCGACGCCGTGCGGCTTGATCAGTCCGAAGTAGTAGCCGGCGAGCAGCAGCAGAAATAGCGCGAGCGACAGCGCGACTCGCACGGTGAGGGCCTTCACCGTGCGCTTCGAGCGGCCCTGGTCGCGGACCAGGAAGAACAGCCCGGAGAACAGGCTGGCGAGAATCAGGACGACAAAGGCGAGGACGACGTAGCGCACGGTGGCGGGTAACCTGAAAGGCCGAGGCAGTCTACCGGAAGCGGAAGCGGAAGCGCAGCATGCAGGCTTGGGAGAGGCGCAAGTGACGCGGCCCGGGGCGCGGTTCCGCGTGCGGCCGGTCTGGCTGGTCGCGGCCGCGGCGGGGTGCGTGCTCTTCGTGGCGCTCGGCAACTGGCAGTCACGCCGTGCCGAAGAGAAGATCGCGGCGCAGCGACGCATCGACGCGCTGGCGACGGCGGCGCCGGCGCGGCTTCCGGCTACGCTCGTCGCCGCAAGCGAATACGTCGGCCGACGGGTGACAGTGCGCGGCGAATACGATTCGAGGCATTCGGTGTTCATCGACAACCGCGTCCACAAGGGCGTCGCGGGCTACCACGTCGTCACGCCCTTCCGGATCGAAGGGACCGATCTGCACGTGCTGGTGAACCGCGGCTGGGTCGCCGCCGGGCCGCGTCGCGACCGTCTGCCCGAGGTCGCTGCCGCGCCGGGGTCCCAGACCATTGAGGGGCTCGCGCTGGTGCCGGGCGGGCGGGTCTACGAGCTGGCGCCGGATGTGGCGCCCGGCCCGGTGCGCCAGCAGCTCGCCATCGAGCGCGTCGGCGCCGAGACGGGGCTCCGACTGCAACCGCTGGTCGTGCAGCTCACGAGCGACGCGAAGGACGGGCTCGTGCGCGCTTGGGAGCGACCGGATGCGGGAGTGAATACCCATCGCGCGTATGCGCTGCAATGGTACGCGCTCGCGTTCCTGACCGCGATCATCTATGTCGTTCTGGGTTTCAGGCGTGTCGCTGCCACCGGCTGAGTCCAAGGCGCGCGCGAGCCGCTGGCCGCTGATCTGGATCGCGGTGGTCGCATTCGCGCCGTTCGTGCTGGCCTACCTGGCGTTCTACTTCTGGGCGCCCGAAGGGCGCATGAACTACGGCGAGCTGATCGAGCCCGCGCGGCCGCTGCCCGACGACCCGCTCGCGCTCGCCGATGGTCAACCGTTCCGTCTGGGCGCCCTGCGCGGGAAATGGGTGCTGCTGTTGGCGGCCCCCGGCGCGTGCGACGAGTCGTGCCAGCGCGCGCTCTATCACATGCGGCAGGTGCGACGCGCGCAGGGCAAGAACATGGAGCGCATCGAGCGCGTATGGCTCGTCACCGACGACGCGCCGCTCGATCCGGCGCTGGCCCGCGCTTTGGAGGACATGTATTTCGTCCGCGCGGCGGGGAGCACGGTCCTGCGCGAGCCCGCGCTCGCCGGCGACCGGTCCGGACACATCTACCTCGTCGACCCGCTGGGCAACCTCATGCTCCGCTTTCCGCGCGACGCCGATCCGACCCGGATCCTCCGCGACGTCAGCCGTCTCCTGAAGGTCTCGCGCATCGGCTAGGAAATGTCTGGACAAGAGGGAAAGCCCTTTTCTTTGCCCTCTATGTCAGGGATTACGGCGCCGCCGGCAGCGATGCGCCGCATGCTAGAATCCTCGCGCCTTTCCGGCACCTCTCTTCCCGATGCAGCTCGCTCGTCCGCTTACCGTCGTTCGCCTCCGTCAGTTCTACGAGCTGACCAAGCCGCGCGTCGTCTCGCTGATCGTGTTCTGCGCGGTCATCGGCATGCTCCTCGCGGTGCCGGCGGGAAGCTGGATTCCGCTGCACATCCTCCTCGGCGCCACCATCGGCATCGCGCTCGTGGCGGGCGCCGCCGCTGCGGTGAACTGCCTGGTCGAACAGCGCCTTGACGCGCTGATGGCGCGGACGCGCGCGCGGCCACTGCCGCGCGGCGAGCTGACCTCGGCCGAGACCCTGGTGTTCGCAGGTGTGGTCGGCGGCATCGGTCTGTGGCTGCTCTACGCCGTGGTCAATCCGCTCACGATGTGGCTCACGCTCGGCACTTTCGTGGGCTACGCCATCATCTACACCGTCGTGCTGAAGCCGCTCACGCCGCAGAACATCGTCATCGGCGGCGCCTCGGGTGCGATGCCGCCGGTGCTCGGCTGGGCGGCAGTGACCGGGCAGATCGCGCCGGAGGCGCTGCTGCTGTTCCTGATCATCTTCGCATGGACGCCGCCGCACTTCTGGTCGCTGGCGCTGTATCGCGCCGACGAATACGCGCGCGCCGGTCTGCCGATGCTGCCGGTGACGCACGGGCGCAAGTACACGCAGCTGCACGTCCTGCTCTACACGCTCATACTCGCGGCTTGCAGCCTGCTGCCGTTCGTGATCGGCATGAGTGGTTGGCTCTACCTCGCCGCCGCGGCCGTGCTCGGCGGCATCTTCCTCGTGTACGCAGTGCGTATCTATGTCGACTACAGTGATGCTCTCGCCCGGCGCACCTTCCGCTATTCGATCGTCTACCTTGCCGCGCTCTTCGCCGCGCTTCTCGCCGATCACTACCTGCCTCGGTAGGTTCGCGGCGATCGCGGCGGCGCTGCTGATCGCGGCCTGCGCACCCGAGAAGCCGTCGTTCAAGAGCGTCGACGTCACCGGCGCCGAGTTCGGACGGGAATTCGCGCTCACCGACCACACCGGCAAGCCGCGCACCCTCGCCGACTTCAAAGGCAAGGTGGTCGCGGTCTTCTTCGGCTTCACGCGCTGCCCGGACGTCTGCCCGACGACGCTTGCGGAGATGAAGCTCGTGAAGGATCGCCTCGGTGCTGACGGCGACAAGCTCCAGGTGCTGTTCGTGACGATCGACCCGGAGCGCGACACGCCCGAGCTGCTCGCGAAGTACGTCCCGGCGTTCGACCCGAGCTTCCTCGGGCTCTACGGCAATGCGGAGGCGACGGCGAAGACGGCGAAGGAGTTCAAGGTCTTCTACCAGAAGGCGCCCGGGTCGAGTCCCGACAACTACTCGATGGACCACACGGCGGCCACCTTCATCTACGACCCCCAGGGGCGCTTGCGCCTGTTCGCAAAGCACGCCATGGGCGCGGACGCCCTCGTGCAGGACATCAAACAGCTGCTCGCGGCGCGCTGACGGGCGCGACGCGACAGTCGCAGACCTGCTCAAGCCTCGAGCGGTCAACGCGAGCCGTTCGAGGGATCGCCGCCAACCCTGCCACCGGGATGGCGCGCGCGCCAGACGTGAAAACGCCCGGCGGGCACCGGGCGTCAAGGTCAAGCGTCAAGCGTCAAGCGGGTTCGGGCGGTCAGCGGGCGTCGATGAGGTGCCGCATTCGCTGCATCGCCTTGGCCTCGACCTGGCGGATGCGTTCTGCCGAGACGTTGAACTCGGCCGCGAGCTCGTGCAGCGTCGCGGGGTCCTTCTCGCGCAGCCAGCGTGCCTCGATGATGCGGCGGCTGCGCGGATCCAGGCTGGCGAGCGCGGTCGCGAGGCCCTCGGCGCGCAGCCGCGAGCCCTCCTCGTCTTCGAGCACCTTCGACGGCTCGTCTTGCGGGTCGGCGAGGTAGGCGATCGGCGCATACGACTCGTCGTCGTCGCCGGCCGGCTCGAGCGCGACCTCCTGTCCGGACAGGCGCATCTCCATCTCGGCGACTTCTTCGGGCTTCACCCGCAGGGCGCCGGCGATGTTGCGGATCTCGTCCGGCGTGAGGGGCTCCAGGCCGGGCTTCATGCTGCGCAGGTTGAAGAAGAGCTTGCGCTGCGCCTTGGTCGTGGCGATGCGGACGAGCCGCCAGTTGCGCAGGATGAACTCGTGCATCTCGGCCTTGATCCAGTGGATCGCGAACGAGACGAGGCGCACGCCGCGCTCCGGGTCGAAGCGCTTGACCGCCTTCATCAGGCCGATGTTGCCTTCCTGGATCAGGTCGGCGTGCGGGAGTCCGTAGCCGAGATAGCCGCGCGCGATCGCCACCACCACGCGCAGGTGCGAGAGCACCAGCTGTCCGGCCGCGTCGAGGTCGTTGTCGGCCCGGAACTTCCGCGCGAGTTGCGATTCCTGATCGGCCGTGAGAAGCGGAAAACGATTCACTGCCTGGATGTAGTGATCCAGGCTGCCCGCTGCCGAAGGGACCGGAAACGCCAAGATGCTGCTCATATTCGCTTCAACCTCCTGCCCAAATTTTAGCACTCGCGCAATTGGAGTGCTAATTGTCCGAGAAGTTCACTCGGGCTTTAGCCGACGACCTCAACGCACCTCCAAGGAACCGCTAACCTGGCTCGATTACAGATAAGTGTCTACTCACTGACAACCAGGCGCCGCACCAGCCCAAACCGCTGGAGAACGCCAGCACCGCGGCCAGATCGCCGAGCCCGGGGAGCTCCAGGCGAAAGTCCGACCCATAGGTCGCGGCCAGCCGACCGACCTCGCCATTCAGGATGCCCACGCTCCCGGCCACCAGCGCGAGCGCGGCCAGGCCGCCCATCAGGCCGACCAGCGTGCCCTGGTAGAAGAACGGTCGGCGGACGTAGGCATCCGTCGCGCCGATCAGCTTGCTCACCTCGATCTCGTCGCGCTGCGTCAGGATCTGCAGGCGAACGGTGTTGAAGGTCACCGCGACCAGGCCCAGCGCAAGCAGTCCGGTCAACAGGCCCGCTGCCACGCCGCCCAGACGCAGCATCGCCTCGAGCCGCTTGATCCACGCCGCGTCGAGCTGGACGTGGGCCACTTTCGGGACGGCGCGCAGTTCCGCCGCGAGGCGCTCGGCGGCTGCCGCATCGCCGGGGACCAGCGCGACGATGAACGCGTCGGGCAGCGGGTTCGAGCCCAGCGACCCGGCGAGTTCGGCGAGCCCCTGGGCGCGCTTCATCTCGGCGAGCGCCTCGTCCTTGGACACGAACCGGAACGACCGGACACCCGGCGCGCTCTTCAGCGCCGCTTCAACGCGCGCGCCGTCGGCGCGGGTCGCGTCGGTCGCCAGGAACACCGAAAGTTGCGGGTCCGCACCCAGGTGGCCTGCGAGCCGCTCCATGTTCACGACCAGCACCCATGCGCCGAGCGGCAGGGCGAGGGTCACGCCGATCACCAGCGCATTCAGCGCGAACGCGAACGGCGTGCGCGCAAGCCGCCGTACGGTCGCACCGAGGCTGTGCGCATGATGTCGCACCCACGCTCTCACGCGCCGGCCGCTTCCTGAGGGGCGTCGATCACGCGGCCGTGACTGAGGTGGATCACGCGGGTGGCGAAGCGCTCGACGAGCGCCGCGTCGTGGGTGGCGACGACGACGGTGACGCCAACCTGGTGGAACGCCTTGAAGATCGCCATCACTTCGGCGGCCGCGTCGGGGTCGAGGTTCGACGTCGGCTCGTCGGCGAGCACGATCGACGGCCGGTTTGCGACCGCGCGCGCGATGCACAGACGCTGCTGCTCGCCGCCGGAGAGCGCGATCGGCCGCGACTTCTCGCGACCCGCGAGCCCGACCTTGTCCAGCGCGGCGCGCGCCCGCCGGGCCGCCTCGGCGGGGGCGCTCCCGCACACGACGAGCGGCAGCATCACGTTCTCGATGACGCTGCGATCGTGCAGGAGCTTCTGATCCTGGAAAACAAGGCCCAGATTGCGGCGCAGGAACGGGATCGCCCCGCGCCGAAGCGCGCCGACGTTCTGACCGTTCACCACGACCGATCCGGCGGTGGGACGCTCGACCACGGGAACGAGCTTGAGCGCGGTCGTCTTGCCCGCGCCCGAGTGTCCGGTTACGCAGGCAAAGTCGCCCGCATCGACCACGAAGCTCGCGTCGCGCAGCGCCTCGAAGCCTTCCGGGTAGCGCTTCGAGACGTGGCTGAACGCGATTGCGGGGCTCGCCAGCGCCGGGTCCTCAGTCGAGCAGCGCCGCGGCGAAGTCGCGCGCGACGAACGGCTGCAGGTCGTCGATCCCCTCGCCCACGCCGATGAACGCCAGGGGGACGGGACGGGTCTTCGCAATCGCCGCGACCACGCCGCCTTTCGCCGTCCCGTCGAGCTTGGTCAGGACGAGGCCGGTGAGCGCGAGCGCCTCGTCGAACGCCTTCACCTGCGCGAGCGCGTTCTGCCCGGTGTTCGCGTCGAGCACGAGCAGCACCGCGTGAGGCGCGGTCGGGTCGGCCTTGGTGATGACGCGCCGGATCTTCTTCAGCTCTTCCATGAGGTGGAGCTGGGTGGGGAGCCGGCCCGCGGTGTCGGCGATGACCACGTCGACCCCGCGCGCCCGGGCGGCGGCGATCGCATCGAAGATCACCGCGGCGGGATCGCCGCCCGCCTGGGCGACGACGTCGACGCGATTGCGCTCTCCCCAGGCGAGAAGCTGCTCGCGCGCCGCGGCGCGAAAGGTGTCGCCCGCGGCGAGCAGCACCGAGAGACCGTTGCCCTGGAGCCACTTCGCCAGCTTGCCGATGGACGTGGTCTTTCCGGCACCATTCACGCCCGCGATCATGATGACGAACGGCTTTTGCGCGGTCGCGTCGAATGCCCGCTCGAGCGGCGCGATGAGGGCCGCAATCTCGTCGACGAGCGCGGCCTTGAGCGCCTGAGGGTCTTCCAGGCGGTCGCGGCGCGCGCGCGCGCGCAGTCGTTCGAGGAGGTGCTGCGTCGCTTCGAGCCCGGCGTCGGCGGAGATGAGGACCGTTTCGAGTTCCTCGAAGAGCGCCTCGTCGACGCGGGTTCCGCCGAAGACGCCGGCGAGCTGCGACCCGGTCTTCTTCAGGCCCTGGCGGAGACGGGCGAACCACGAGGCCTCGCGGGCAGCGTCGTCGGGTTTCTTGCGGAAGGAGAACACGGGGCGCCGGCGCGGTGGGCCGCAAAGACAGGGCTAAGATCTGCGGCGGATTCTAGCAGAGCGCCCCTAGTGAGCCCCCGCACCCGCACGCCTCGCACGCCGCCCTCGCGCCCCGGCCGCGTGCGCATCATCGCCGGCGTGTGGCGCAGCCGGATCGTCACCTTCCCCGACGGAATCCGGTCTGCGGCCCACGCCCGATCGCGTGCGCGAGACGTTGTTCAACTGGCTTGGCCAGGATCTCGCCGGCAAGCGGTGCCTCGACCTCTTCGCCGGTTCCGGCGCCCTCGGGTTCGAGGCGCTCTCGCGCGGCGCTTCCGAAGTCGTCATGGTCGAGAGTTCGCGCACCGTCGCGGCGGCGCTGCGCGAGAGCGCGGCGCGCCTCGACGCGCGCGGGTTCCGGCTCGTTGTCGGTGATGCGCTACACTTCCTCGCCACGCCGGGGGAGGCCCGGTTCGACATCGTGTTCGTCGATCCGCCCTACGGGAGCGGTCTGGTCGCCGCGGTCCTGCCGCGGCTGCCCGAGGTGCTCGCACGAGGCGCGAACGTCTACGTCGAGAGCGATCAGGCGGTCGAGGTGGACCGGCCCTGGCGCGTGCGCAAGCAGGGCCGCGCCGGCGCGGTGCACTATCACCTCCTGGAGATGGGAGACCATGGCGATCAAGGCTGTCTACCCGGGGACGTTTGATCCGCTCACGCGCGGACACGAGGACCTCGTGCGGCGCGCGGCGGCGCTGTTCGGCAACCTGGTCGTCGGGATTGCCGACAGCCGGCTCAAGCGCCCGTTCTTCTCGGCCGACGAGCGGGTGCAGATGGCGCGCGAAGTCCTTTCCGCCTATCCAGGCGTGACCGTGCTCAGCTTCAGCGGCCTCCTGCGCGACTTCGTGCTCAGCCAGAAGGCGCGGGTGATCGTGCGCGGCCTGCGCGCGGTCTCGGATTTCGAGTACGAGTTCCAGATGGCGGGAATGAACCGCAGCCTCATCCCCGACGTCGAGACGGTGTTCCTGACGCCCGACGAGAACTACCAGTTCATCTCCGCGACGATCGTGCGGGAGATCGCGGTGCTCGGCGGCGACGCCTCGAAGTTCGTCCACCCGATCGTCAACGAGCGCCTGCGCGCCAAGGTGACGCAGCTCGGCGGCTAGTCGGAGCCGGCCGCAATGGCGCTGCGGATCACCGACGAGTGCATCAACTGCGACGTGTGCGAGCCGGAGTGCCCGAACGGGGCGATCGCGCAAGGCGCGGAGATCTATGTGATCGACGCCGACCGGTGCACCGAGTGCGTGGGGCACTTCGACGCGCCGCAGTGCCGGACGGTCTGCCCGGTCGACTGCATCCCGCTCGATCCGGACTTCGTCGAGACGAAGGATCAGCTGTTCGCGAAATACCTGCGCCTCGCCGCGGAGAAGAAGCTGGCCGCCGGCGGCTGACGCCGCGCCCCGCCTAGGCCGCCTGCGCGAGCTGCGCTTCCTCGGCGTCGAGCACGCGATCGATGTCGGCAGCGAGGTGATGGATCGTGTCGAGCTGGTGCATCAGCGTGGTTTCCACCTCTTCCAGCTCGCCCACCCGGTCCTCGAGCGTGTCGGTGGCCTGGTGGATGCGCTTGATCGACTCGAGCCGGCGGCGCAGCTGCATCTGGTGCTCGCGCACCTGCAGCTCCATCGGCGACATGATCGCGCGCAGCCACGACTCGGATTCCTTGTTGGCGTACTGGTAGATGCGCCGCACCTGGCTCGCGCACGTGTCGAAGAACTTGTGCGTCAGCGTGAGCTGCTCGTTCGTGAGCATCGTATAGACGGTGTCGAACTGGACCTGGAACGTGCGCTCGACCCGATCGAACTGCTTCTGGAACCGCAGCAGCGAGAAGCCCTGCGGCGCGGCGAGGCGCAGGCCGTGCTCCGCGGCGAACTTGCGGTACATGGCCTGCATCATGGTCTGGATCTCTGCGATCACGTCGCTCGCGCGCTCGAGCTTGCCGCGTACCCCGTCGAAGTAGCCCTGCATGGCGGCGCGCAGGCGCGGCGTGATCCGCGCGCGACTCATCGTGCGCAGGGCGCGCTTCGACTCGTCGTTCAGGGCATCCATGCCCAGGTGCGTGAAGAGCGTGTTGGTGAGCTGCGAGAACACCCCGCGGGTGGCCTGGAACCGCGCCAGCCCGCGCTCGAACTCCTCTTTCTCGAAGCGCACCTTGCGCATCATCTCCTCGACCACGTCGAGGTTTCGGCCGCGCAGGCTGCGCAGGTCCGCGAGCTGCTCGAGCACGCCGGTGAGCCGCGCCTCCAGGATCGAGCGCGTGTTGAGCAGGAGGTCGACGACCTCGTGGCGGGTGGTCTCCCGCACGATCGCCTGCTTGCCGGGAATCAGCTGCGATGAAAGGGTGCGCTCGAGCACCGGCAGGCGGCTGCGGCCGAGCAACCGGTCGTCCTCGGTGATCTTCGCGACCAGCCCCTTCTGCGCGGACACCGCGAGCACCTGGTCCTCGGGCACGCCCAGCACGTCGCCGACGAAGCCCATCTGACGGTCGATCTCGGCGTCGATCTCCTCCTCGCTGCGCAGGCCGTCCCACAGCGTGTCGATCTTGTTGAGGACGACGTAGCGGCCCTTCTGGTGACCCGGCGTGAGCGCGAGGTACTCGCGCCAGACATCGGCATCGCTCTTCGAGACGCCGGTGTCGACGGCGAGGACGAACAGCACCGCGTGGGCGTTCGGCAACAGGTTGAGCGTCAGCTCGGGCTCGGCGCCGATCGCGTTGAGGCCCGGGGTGTCGAGGATCACCAGCCCCTTCTCGAGCAGCGGGTGCGGGAAGTTGATGACCGCATGGCGCCAGCGCGGGATCTCGACCATGCCATCGGCGGCGAAGCCGGCCGACCGGCTCGTCTCGTGCTGGAGGAAGAGCCCGTAGTGCTTGGCCTCTTCGATCGGCACGCGCTTGGTCGCGCGCACCTGCTGGAACGCCTCGACCAGCGATCGCGCGTCGCTCACGTCGAGCGGCACGCATTCCCATTCGTCGGGAAAGCGCTTGAACTCGCTCGTGGTCGCGTTGGTGGCGCGCGTCTCGATCGGGAGCAGGTGGATCGCGGGCGGCCCCGACGGGTCCCAGGCGAGCTCGGTCGGGCACATCGTCGTGCGGCCGCTGGAGGACGGCAGCAGGCGCCGACCGTAGTCGGCGAAGAAGATGGCGTTGATCAGCTCCGACTTGCCGCGCGAGAACTCGGCGACGAACGCGATCGTGAGCTTGTCTTCGTCCAGCCGCTCGAGCAGCTGGGCGATGCGCAGCTCCGTCTGGGCGTCGGCGAGCTCGTTCACGTGCAGCCAGCGTCGGAACGCGACGATCCGCGCCGCCACGTCGGCCCGCCAGGCGCTGTAATCCTCGAAGCGCTTGACCAGGCTCGCGGCGACTTCCGGCGGGAGGGCGGACGTGTCCATGCGCGCTTACTGTAGCATGTGCACAGAATGCCGCAAGTCTACGACTTGAAAAGGAAATCAGGGCTCGGACGCGGCTTCCGAAACCTCAGCGACGCTGGCAAACCGGGCAATACCAGGTCGAGCGTTGCCCCTGGACGATGCGACGTACCGGCGTCCCGCAGACGCGGCAGGGCGCGCCTTCACGGTCATAGACGAGATGCCGTTGCTGGAAGTATCCCGGCGACCCGTCCGAGTGCATGAAGTCGCGCAGGCTGCTGCCGCCCGCGGCGAGCGCGTCCTGCAGCGTGCTTCGCACCGCCGCCGCGAGCTGTTCGCAGCGCGCGGCGGAGAGCCGGCCGGCGGCCGTGCGCGGGTGGACGCGGGCGCGGAACAGGCTTTCGCTCGCGTAGATGTTGCCCACCCCGACGACCACCTTGTGATCCATCAAGGCCTGCTTGATCGCGACCCGCCGGCCGCGCGTTGCGGCGTGCAGGAGCTGCCCCGTGAATGCCGGGGAAAGGGGCTCCACGCCGAGGTGCGCGAGCAGGGGATGTCGGGCGGGATCGCCGGTGTGCCAGAGCACGGCGCCGAAGCGGCGCGGGTCGCGCAATCGCAGCGTCAGGTCGCCGACCCCAAGGTCGAAGTGGTCGTACGGTCCCGGCGGCTCGCCCGCTCCCACCAGACGCAGGCTTCCCGACATGCCGAGATGGACAATCAGCGTTCCGGTGCCGCAATCGAGGAGCAGGTACTTGGCGCGCCGGCGAACCGCCCTGATCCGGGTGCCGAGGAGCGTCGCGGCGAGGCCGGCGGGCACGCGCCAGCGCAGCCGCGGATTGCGGACCGTCACGGTGGTGACCGTGCGGCGCCGAAGCACGGGGGCGATGCCGCGCCGGGTGATCTCGACTTCGGGAAGTTCGGGCATCGAACGCTCGTCGTTCTCGCGGCGGTCCTGCATTACTCCGCTCCGGCGGAGACGCTCTTGTGGTCGCGGCAGAGATATATACTAAACTCGCTCGTCTATTCCGCAGCGGCAGCACCTGCCATCCCCCAATGACTCCGTTCCTTCCCCGATTCGTGATTCATCGCACGCTGCGCGTCCTCGCGCTTGCCGCGCTCGCGGGGTTGCTCGCGGCTTGTGCGGGCCAGCCCTCGCGCACTTCGAGCGCGCAAGCGCCGGCCGACGAGGCGGCTGCCAAGAAACCGTCGGCCGACGAGCCCGCCGCGGCCGGCGAGGCGGCACTGCCGAAACAGGACCTCACCGGCGAGACGGTTTACGAGTTCCTGCTGGCGGAGATCGCCAGCCAGCGCGGCAATGCGACGCTGTCGGCGCAGGCGTACGCGGATCTCGCGCGCCGGACGAAGGACCCGCGCGTGGCGGAGCGCGCTACCCAGATCGCCCTCGAGGCGCGCATGCCGGAAGCCGCGATCGAATCGGCGAAGGTCTGGGCCGACGCGGCGCCCGACTCGCCGCGCGCGCTCGGCGCGGCGGCCAGCCTGCTCGTCAGCGCCAACCGGGTGGACGAGGCGCAGCCCTATCTGAAGCGCATCCTTGCCGCTTCGGGGGAGGGCAGAGGCGACGGCTTCATCCAGGTCAACCGCCTGCTCGCCAACAATCCGGACAAGGCGGCATCGCTGCGCGCGATGCAAAGCCTGGCCGAGCCGTATCCGAACCTGGCGCAGGCCCGGTTTGCGGTCGCGGCGAGCGCGGCCGGCGCAGGGCAGGACGAGATCGCGCTGAAGGAGATCCGCGCGGCCTCGCAGCTCAAGCCCGACTGGGAGCTCGCGGCGCTGTTCGAGGCGCAGCTGCTGCAGAAGAAGTCGAACGCGGCCGCGAGCGAGCGCCTCGCGCAGTATCTGAAGGAATACCCGAAATCGCGCGAAGTGCGGCTCGCGTATGCGCGCACGCTCGTCGGGGACAAGAAGTATCCGGAAGCGCGTCTCGAGTTCGAACGGCTGGTCAAGGAGTACCCCGACAACACCGACGTCGTGTTCTCCGTCGCGGTGCTGTCGATGCAGCTCGAGGACTGGCCCGTTGCCGAGGCGAACCTGAAGCGCCTCCTCGACCTGGGGTACCGCGACCGCAATGCCGTGCGGTTTTATCTCGGCCAGGTGTCCGAGGAGCAGAAGCGCTTCCCGGACGCGCTCCAGTGGTACTCGGAGGTGACGCGCGGCGAGCAGTTCATGCCGGCGCAGATCCGCACCGCGCAGGTGCTGTGGAAGCAGGGCGACCTGGACGGGGCGCGCAAGTACCTGCAGCAGGTCAACGCGCAGAGCAACGACCAGCGGGTGCAGCTCATCCTCGCCGAGGCGCAGCTGCTGCGCGACGCGAAGCAGGAGAAGGAGGCGTTCGGCGTCGTCGACCAGGCGCTCGACAAGCTGCCGAACCATCCGGACCTGCTCTACGACCACGCGATGCTCGCGGAGAAGCTCGACCGCGTCGACATCCTGGAGTCGAGCCTGCGCAAGCTGATCAGCATCAAGCCGGACCACGCGCACGCGTACAACGCGCTCGGCTACACGCTCGCCGACCGCAACCAGCGCCTCGAGGAGGCGCAGGCGCTGATCGGCCAGGCGCTCAAGCTTTCGCCCGACGACGCGTTCATCATGGACAGCATGGGCTGGGTGCTGTTCCGCCAGGGCAAAGGGGAGGAGGGGCTCAAGTACCTGCAGCGCGCCTATTCCATCCGACCCGATGCGGAGATCGCGGCGCACCTCGGCGAGGTGTTGTGGGCGCTCGGTCGCCGCGACGAGGCGCGCAAGGTCTGGGACGAGGCGCTCAAGAAGACGCCCGACAGCGACGTCCTGACCAGGACCGTCCAGCGGCTGGGCAAGTAGCCCGAGCTCTACCGCGCGCGTGTCGCGCGGCGCGCGATGCGCACGCACACCATCCTCCTGATTGCCGCAGTCGCCACAGCGCTCCTCGGCGCCTGCGCGAGCGTTCCGGCGCCGGTCTCGCGCGCGGGCGAATTCGCGGTCGTCGGGCGCGTTGCCGTGCGATATGGTGACGAGGCCGCGAGCGGACGCGTCACCTGGCGGCACAGCGACGCCGACGACGACCTCTTGATCTCGACCCCGCTCGGGCAGGGCATCGCCGAGATCACGCGGCGCGAGGGCGTGTACACGCTCGTCGCGGCGGACCGGCAGCGGTTCACCGCCAGCGATCCGGAGCGGCTGACCGAGCAGGCGCTCGGATACGCGCTGCCGCTCGACGGCCTGCCCGACTGGCTGCGGGGACGGGCGCAACCCGGCGTGCCGGCCGAGTCGCGCTTCGACGGCCAGCGGCTCGCCGAGCTGCGCCAGCAGGGCTGGACGATCGAGTACCTCGCGTACGAGGACGACGGGCGCCTGCCTAAACGCCTGCGTCTCACGCGCGGCGCGCTCGACATCCGGCTCGCGATCGAGGAATGGCAGGTGGCGCCCCGATGAGTGGACAACATACAAGCGCGCCGGACCACCCTGAGCGCGAGTTCTTGGCGCGCGGCGCCAAGATCAGCCCATGAACAACGCCGCGTGGAAGCGCCACTGGCCGGCGCCTGCGAAGCTGAACCTCATGCTGCATGTCGTGGGCCGTCGGGCCGACGGCTACCACCTCCTGCAGACCGTGTTCCGGCTGATCGACCTCGCCGACACGCTCGTTTACTCGCCGCGGGACGACAGTGCGATCCGCCTAGTCGCACCGATTCCGGGCGTGCCCGAGGACGCCGACCTCACCGTTCGCGCGGCGCGCCTGCTCCAGGCTGAAACCGAATGCACCAGCGGTGCGACCATTTCCGTCGATAAGCGGATCCCGGTCGGTGGTGGACTGGGCGGCGGCAGCTCGGACGCTGCGACCACGCTGATCGCGCTGAACGAGTTGTGGGGAACCGGGCTCAGGCGCGCGGACCTGGCCCGCATCGGTCTCGCACTCGGTGCGGATGTGCCATTTTTTCTGTTCGGCCGGAACGCCCTTGGCGAGGGCGTCGGCGAGGTGCTGACGGCGCTCGATTTGCCCCCCGCGTGGTATGTCGTGATCGCGCCGCAAGTTGCTGTCTCGACGCGGGAAATCTTCGCTTCCGGCGAATTGACACGGGATACGAAACCGCTCAAAATTACGGCCTTTTTCGCGGGGCTCGGAAGGAACGATCTCGAGCCGGTGGTGCGAGCGAGATTTCCGGAAGTCGCGCGGGCGATCGACTGGCTGGCGAGCCACGGCGACGCGCGGATGAGTGGCTCCGGGTCAAGCGTGTTCGCGGCGTTCGAGCGCGAAGACGAGGCCCGGGCGGTCGCGGCAAAGGTTCCCGGGGAATGGCGTGCATGGGCGGTCCGCGGCTTGGACCGTCATCCGCTCGCCCTCGCGCAATGATCTTGATTCGGCAACTGGGGAGTCGCCAAGCTGGTTAAGGCAGCGGATTTTGATTCCGCCATACGAGGGTTCGAATCCTTCCTCCCCAGCCATTTTTTCAACCAGCCCTGAAGAGAATCCACGTCGCCGGCCGCGAGACGCCTCGCGGCCGGCGATTTTTCCGACCCGAATCACGCGACGACACCGATGGCCTACGAGAACCTGATGGTGTTCACGGGGAACGCGAATCCCCTGCTCGCGCACAACGTGGTCAAGCGGCTGAACATCCCGATCGGGCACGCCGTGGTCGGCAAGTTCTCCGACGGCGAAGTGATGGTCGAGATCCTCGAGAACGTCCGCGGCAAGGACGTGTTCATCCTGCAGCCGACGTGCACGCCCACGAACGACAGCCTCATGGAGCTGCTGGTCATGGTCGACGCGCTGCGGCGCGCCTCCGCCGGCCGCATCACGGCGGCGATGCCGTACTTCGGTTACGCGCGCCAGGACCGGCGGCCGCGCTCGGCGCGCGTCGCGATCAGCGCGAAGGTGATCGCCAACATGCTCGCCGCGGTCGGCATCGACCGCGTGCTCACGATGGATCTCCACGCCGACCAGATCCAGGGTTTCTTCGACGTGCCGGTGGACAACGTCTACGCCGCGCCGGTGCTGCTCGGGGACGTGTGGAAGCACAACTACGAGAACGTGATCGTGGTCTCGCCGGACGTCGGCGGCGTGGTGCGCGCGCGCGCGCTCGCCAAGCGGCTCGAGTCCGACCTCGCGATCATCGACAAGCGGCGGCCGCGGCCGAACGTCTCGGAGGTGATGAACATCATCGGCGAGGTCGAGGGCCGGACCTGCGTGATCATGGACGACATCGTCGACACCGCGAACACGCTGGCGAGGGCGGCGGAAGCCCTGAAGGAACAGGGCGCGATCAGCGTGCTCGCCTACTGCACCCATGCGGTGCTGTCGGGGAACGCGGTGACCCGCATCGAGGAGTCGTCGCTCGACGAGGTGGTGGTGACCGACACGATTCCGCTGCGTCCCGACGCCCAGGCGTGCAAGAAGATCCGCGCGCTCTCGGTGGCCGGACTGCTGGCGGAGACGATCCTCAGGATCTCGAACGAGGACTCCGTGTCCTCGCTGTTCATGGAGTAGTCGATTTTCGCAACACCGGCGAGTGCCTGGTCGCGGGCCCGCCGGCTCAACCTAGGAGCAACACATGAAGATCGAAATCGGCGCTGCGAAGCGCACGGTGCAAGGCACGAGCGCGAGCCGCCGCCTGCGCCACGCCGGGCGGGTTCCCGGCGTCCTCTACGGCGGAAAGGATGCACCGGTCAACATCGAGCTCGACCACAACGAGCTCTTCCAGGCCGCGCGCAAGGAGGCGTTCCACGCCTCGGTGATCTCGCTCAAGCTCGACGGGCAGCCGCAGCAGGTGCTGCTGCGGGCGATGAACATGCATCCGTGGCGGCTCGAGGTCCAGCACGTCGACTTCCAGCGCGTGCTCGCCGACCAGAAGATCCACATGCGCGTGCCGCTGCACTTCGTGAACCAGGAGAACTCGCCTGCGGTGAAGGCGGCCGGCGCGGTGGTGAACCACGTGTTGAACGACATCGATGTCTCGTGCCTGCCCGCGGATCTGCCGGAGTTCATCGAGGTCGATCTGTCGAACCTCACCATCGGCCACTCGGTGCACGTGAAGGACCTGAAGTTCCCCGCGGGCGTCGAGCCGGTCCTGCACCGGGGCGAGAACCCGGTGGTCGCATCCGCGAGCATCCCGCGCGCAGCGGAGGTCGAGGAGGCAGCCGTGGCCGAGGAAGTCGTGCCGGCGTCGATGGTGCCGGCGGCGAAGCAGGCGGAAAAGCCGGAAGCCGCCGCACCCGAGAAGGGCGAGAAACCCGGGAAGGAAGAGAAGAAGAAGTAGCGCGAAGCGCGGCCAAGAGGGCGCGGCGGGCGACCGTCGCGCCTTTTTTCTATGTCGATAAAGCTCATCGCAGGATTAGGCAACCCGGGACGCGAGCACGCGCGCGACCGGCACAACGTCGGGTTCTGGCTGGTCGATCGGCTCGCCGCCGCGCACGGTACTGCGCTGCGGAAGGATTCGAAGCACCAGGCGCTGATCGCGCGGATCGCGGCGTCGGCCGGCGACGTGTGGCTGTGCGAGCCACAGACCTACATGAACCTGTCGGGCAGGAGCGTCGGCGGCCTTGCGCGCTTCTACAAGATCGAGCCGGACGAGATTCTCGTCGTGCACGACGAGCTCGATTTCCCGCCGGGCACGGCGAAGATCAAGCTCGGCGGGGGCGTTGCCGGGCACAACGGTCTCAAGGACATCCAGGCGCAGCTCGGCACGCAGGGGTTCTGGCGGCTGCGGATCGGCATCGGCCATCCGGGCGACCGCGATGTCGTCGCCGACTACGTGCTCAACTCGCCGACGCCGGATGAGCGCGCGCTCATCGAAGCATCGGTCGAGCGTGGGCTGGAGATCATGTCGCTCGTGCTGGCAGGCGACATGCAGGGCGCGATGCAGAAGCTGCATCGCGCGGAGAAGGGGGAAGGGGAAAAGGGGAAGGGCGAAGCGCCCGCGCCCAATCCGCCACCCGCACCGAAGGAGTGATGTGACGTGGGTTTGAGATGCGGAATCGTCGGTCTGCCGAACGTCGGCAAGTCGACTCTGTTCAATGCGCTGACCAAGGCCGGCATCGCCGCCGAGAACTATCCGTTCTGCACCATCGAGCCGAACGTCGGCATCGTCGAGGTGCCCGACCCCCGCCTCGCGCAGCTCGCGGCGATCACCAAGCCCCAGAAGGTGCTGCCGGCCACGGTCGAGTTCGTCGACATCGCAGGCCTGGTCGCCGGCGCGTCGAAGGGCGAGGGACTCGGCAACCAGTTCCTCGCCAACATTCGCGAGACCGACGCGATCGCCCACGTCGTGCGCTGCTTCGAGGACCCGAACGTGGTTCACGTCGCCGGCAAGATCGATCCGGTGTCGGACATCGAGACGATCAACACCGAGCTCGCGCTTGCCGACCTGCAGACCGTGGAGAAGCAGCTCGCGCGGTACAGCAAGGTGGCGAAGACCGGCGGCGACAAGGAGGCGCAGCGCCTGGTCGCGGTGCTCGAGAAGGTGCTGCCTGTCCTCAACGAGGCGAAGCCGGCGCGAACGGTCGATTTCTCGAAGGAGGAGCTGTTTGTGCTGCGGCCGCTCTTCCTGCTCACGATGAAGCCGACGATGTACGTCGCCAACGTCGGCGAGCACGGGTTCCACGACAACCCGCTCCTCGCGCGCGTCGAGGCCTACGCCGCGAAGGAAGGCGCGCCGGTGGTGCCGATCTGCGCGGCGCTCGAGGCGCAGATCGGCGATCTCTCCGACGAGGACAAGAAGATCTTCCTCGCGGACATGGGCATGGAAGAGCCCGGCCTCAACCGCGTCATCCGCGCCGGCTACAAGCTCCTCGGCCTGCAGACCTACTTCACCGCCGGTCCGAAGGAAGTGCGTGCGTGGACGGTCCAGGTCGGCGCGACGGCGCCCCAGGCCGCCGGCGTCATCCACACCGACTTCGAGCGCGGCTTCATTCGCGCCGAGGTGATCCCGTTCGACGACTACATCGCCAACAAGGGCGAGGTGGGCGCGAAGGAGGTCGGGAAGATGCGGGTGGAGGGCAAGGAGTACGTCGTGCACGACGGGGATGTCATGCATTTCCGGTTCAACGTCTGATATGCCGTCACGCGAAAGCGGCTCGTGGCTCCGGCGAGCGCGGCGGCGCGTGACGTCATATCTGCCCGCGTTCGAGCGGACAGCAAGCTGCCGCTCAACGCGGGCAAGGGCAGCGTGCCAGAACTTCCGGATATAGCGGTTTACATCGAGGCACTCGAGCGGCGAGTGGTCGGACAGCCGATCGAGCGCGTTCGACTTGCCAATCCGTTCGTGCTGCGGACGGCTGTTCCGCCGATCGCATCCGCTGAAGGCAAACGCGTCCTCGGCCTGCGGCGCATCGGCAAGCGCATCGTCCTCGCGCTGGAGGGCGAACTCTTCCTCGTGCTGCACCTGATGGTCGCGGGCCGGCTGCGCTGGCTTGCGCGCAATGCGAAGCCGCCAGGACGGCTCACGCTCGCGACGTTCGAATTCCCCGACGGTCAGCTCGTCTTCACGGAAGCGGGGACGAAGCGCCGCGCCTCGCTGCATCTCGTGCAGGGCGAGCAGGCGCTCGACGCGATGGACCCGGGCGGCCTCGATGTGATGAACACGGACCTCGCGGCGTTTGCCGCACGGCTCAAGACGGAGAACCACACGCTCAAGCGCGCGCTGACCGACCCGCGGCTCTTCAGCGGCATCGGCAATGCGTACTCGGACGAGATCCTCCATCGCGCGCGCCTCTCGCCCCTTGCGCTCACGGCCTCGCTGGACGAGGCGGCGGTCGCGCGGCTCTTCGACGCGACGCGCGCCACGCTGTCCGAATGGACGGCACGGCTGCGGGCGGACACGGGCGACGAGTTCCCGGAGAAGGTCACCGCGTTCCGCGACGGCATGGCCGTTCACGGCCGGTACCGCCAGCCGTGCCCGGTGTGCGGATCGCCGGTGCAGCGGATCGTGTACGCGGAAAACGAGGTGAACTACTGCGCGCGCTGCCAGACCGGGGGGAAGATCCTGGCCGACCGGGCGTTGTCGCGTCTGCTCCACAAGAGCTGGCCGCGGAACATCGACGAGCTGGAGTGACGAGTCAGGCGACGCGCCTGGCGGGGCGCCGCGGGCGTCGCGTTCGGGCAGCGGCGGTCCCCGCGGCCTCTTCGGCGATCGTGGCGCGGACCAGCGAGCGGGCCACCCATTCGGCCACCTGGGCCACTTGCGGGCCTTCCAGCGCGAACATGTCCTTCAGCACGACCATCGTCTCGGTGCCGAACACGATGGCCAGCCCCTGCACGAGCCGGTCGAACGCGCGTTTCGGCACCTGCCGCGCGAGCGGCGCGAGCGCGAGCCGCAGCAGGCGGATGCGGTTGCCGCGCACGATGCGCGGCTCGGCGCCGATGGTCCCGGCGCGCTCGCGCGCCCACTGGTCGAGCGCAAGCCGCAGCGCCGCCCGCAGCGGCGCCTCGTACTCGTCCATCCGCCGGAAGCCGAACGCCAGCAGGCGGCCGACCCGGGCCTCCGCATCGTCGGACTCCGGCAGCCAGCGCCAGATCGGGCCCAGGGCCTCGATCACCATGGCCTGCACGAGCACGCTCTGGCTCGGGAAGTAGCGGTACGCGGTCGCGCGCGACACCTGCGCTTCGGTCGCCACGTCGGTGACCGAGGGGATGATCCCGCGGCTCGAGATCGCGATCGCGGCGTCGATCAGCGCCTTGCGCATGCGCGCACGCGGACCGCGCGCGCGCGTCTCCCGCGCTGCAGCGGCGGGTTTCGCCCCTCTGCGCGATAGGCCTTCTCGATGTTGACACGCGCGTATTGACCTGAGACACGCGTCTCAATATAGTCCTCCGCTCCGGAAGGTCGCAAGCGCCGCGCACTCGCGCAGCGCAACAAGAGGACCCCCGCGCGCACCGCCAAAGGAGAACCTGCGTTGAGCACGCAGATCATCGAGCGCATGGCCGTCGAGATCGACGGCACGGGCGATGCGCTCGTCATGCTCCACGGCCTCGGCGGCACGTCGAACGTCTGGTCGCCGCAGATGCCTGCGTTGGCGCCGCGGTTGCGCGTCATCCGGCCGGACCTGCCGGGCGCCGGCCGCTCGCCCGCCGCGGCGTCGGTCTCCATCCAGAGCCTGGTCGATGCGGTCGTGCGCCTGTGCGGCGTGCTCGGCATTGCGCGTGCGCATTTCGCCGGCCATTCGATGGGCACCATCGTCTGCCAGCACCTCGCGGTGCAGCATCCGTCCCTCGTCCAGAGCCTGGCCTTGATCGGCCCCTTGCCGGCACCCCCGGACGCCGGACGCCAAGGGCTGCGCGACCGCGCCGCAAAGGTGCGCGCCGAGGGGATGTCCGAGGTCGCCGCGGCCCTGCTCCAGGGGGCCACCTCGGCCGACACGCGCGCGAACCAGCCCGTCGCTGCGGCGTTCGTGCGGGAGCTCCTGATGCGGCAGGACCCCGAGGGCTACGCGAAGATGTGCGAAGCGCTCGCGGCGGCCGAGGCCGCGGATCTGACGCAGGTCCGCTGCCGGACACTGCTCGTCACGGGCGACGAAGACCAGATCGCGCCGCCCTCGAGCGTGCGCGCAATGGCCGGCACGATCCAGGACGCGCGGGTCGCGGTCTTCAACCGCTGCGGCCACTGGACGACGATCGAGCGCGCGAGCGAGGTGAGCGCGGCGCTGAAAGAGTTCTACTTTGGACGGCGCTGAGATGTGGGCGCGCGACCGTCGGAAGAACGCCATGCACCGCCCTGACCGCCCGCTCGCCGCAATGAACGACGGCGTCTCACGCCGGACGCCGGAGACCGAGGTCGCGCGCCGCCCGCGGGCGCGCTCTGCATAGGAGAAACGCCATGCCCAACATCCTCTTCACGAACGTTCGCATCCTCGACGGTTCCGGGCAGCAGCCCTTTACGGGCGAGGTCCTGGTCCAGGGCAACCGCATCCAGCGCGTCGGCGCGCGGCCTGCGCACGCTGCCCACCGCGGGCGTGACCGTCATCGACGGCGCGGGCGCGACGCTGATGCCCGGCATGGTGCGAGGCGCACACCCACTTCGGCTGGACCAACTCCAAGACGCTGGACGCCATCCAGAAGCTGCCGCACGAGGAGCACACGCTCTGGGCGGCGAGCGTGGCCAAGCAGTATCTCGATTACGGCTGGACCTCGTGCGTGGGCGCGGCGACGCCCAAGCCGCGGCTCGACTGCGTGATCCGCAACGCGATCGACTCGGGCCAGATCCCGGGGCCGCGCTACCTCGCCGCGAGCCAGGAGATCACGGTCACCGGATCGCTCGGCGACGACATGCTGCCGCACCTGCCCTTTCCGGAGATGTCCTTCGGCGCGTGGTCGACGGTCCGGAGGACATGCGCAAGGCGGTGCGCATGTTCCTGAAGTACGGCGTCGACACCATCAAGCTCAACCTGTCGGGGGACAACCTCGTCCCGGGCGCGGATGCCACGACCAACTGGATGAGCGACGAGGAGGTGGCGATCGCGGTCAAGGAAGACCAAGGTCCGCGGCAAGCGGCTGTCCTGCCACGCGCGCTCCTCCGGCTCGATCAAGCAGAGCATGCGCCACGGCCTCGACATCGTCTACCACGCCAGCTTCGCCGACGAAGAGGCGCTCGACATGCTCGAGGCGAAGAAGGACCAGATCTTCGTGGCGCCGGGCATTTCGGTGCAGATTCGCCTGCTCAACGAAGGCGAGGTCGTCGGCATCGACAACCAGATGGCAAAGCGACATGGGCTACGAGCGGGAGCTCGAGGCCACCGTCAACAGCATGAAGGCGATGCTGAAGCGCGGCATCCGCGTGCTGCCGGGCGGCGACTACGGCTTCGCCTGGGCGCCGCACGGCGAGAACGCCAAGGATCTCGAGTACTTCGTGAAGTACCTCGGCATGACGCCGATGGAGGCCATCGTCTCCTGCACCGCGCTGGGGCGGGCAGATGATGATGAAGGGCGGCGAGCTCGGCGAGATCAGGGACGGCTACCTCGCCGACCTGCTGCTGGTGGACGGCGACCCGCTTGCCAACATCTCGATCCTGCAGGACCGCGACAAGCTGCTCGCGATCATGAAGGACGGCGTGTTCCACAAGGATGCCGGACGTCGGCGCGGCGCAGCGGTTCGCGCGCTCAGTGGCGTGAGCGCCGGCAACGCGAAAGCGCAGAGCGCGCGAGACGGAACCCGGAGCATGCGTTGCCGCCGCGACGCCCTGCGCTCTGCGCGTGTTCGCGCGGCGGGGGGCTGAGTGGCGCGATTCTGGAAGACCGTCCTCTGGGCCGTGCTCGCGGCGGCCCTCGCGGCTGTTCGCGATCTGGGCGATTGCGGACAACGCGCGCCTGCTTCTTCGTCACCCTGCTGAACGGGCTCACGCTCGCGTCGCTCTACTTCATCGTGGCGAGCGGCTTCACGCTGGTGTTCGGCCTGATGCGCAACGTCAACCTCGCGCACGGGTCGCTCTATCTCCTCGGGGGCTACCTCGGCTACGTGGTGGCCGAGTACGACCGGCTACTTCGTGCTCGCGCTGGCGGTCGGCTTTGCCGCCGCGGCGCTCGTCGGTCTGGCGATGCAGGTGAGCATCTTCCGCTTCATGCAGGGCCAGGACATGCGCCAGACGATGGTCACGATCGGCCTGTCGATCGTGATCGCCGACCTGCTGCTCTGGGTCTTCAGCGGGCAGGTCCACCAGCTGTCGCCGCCGGACTGGCTGAACGGCCCGCTCCGCGGGTTGCCGGTCATCAACGCCTATTCGAAGTACCGGCTCGCGCTGCTGCCGGTCGGGATCGCGATCGGCATCCTGCTCTGGCTGTTCCTGAATCGCACGCAAGGTCGGGATGATGATCCGGGCGGGCGTCGACGACCGCGCGATGCTCGCCGCCTCCGGCGTGAACGTGAACCTCGTGTTCGCGATCACGTTCGCCATCGGTGCGGGGCTCGCCGGGCTTCGGCGGCGTGATCGGGGCGGTCGAGCTGTCGATGGTGCCGGGCGAGGACGTGCGGCTCCTGCTCGCCTCGCTGGTGGTCGTGATCGTGGGCGGCATGGGCAGCGTCGTCGGCGCGGCGCTCGGCGCCACGATGCTCGGGCTCACCGAGACCTACGGCCTCGCGTACGCGCCGACCTACAGCGTCGTGTTCACCTTCGTGATCATGGTGCTCGTGCTCGCGTTCCGGCCGCGCGGCCTGCTCGGGCGGCCCGCATGAAGCCGCGGACGCGTGGGACATGAGCGCGGTCTGGCGCAAGGCGGTCAACCTCGACGCCGCCAAGCAGGCCTGGGCGCGCTCGACCTGGGGCGAGCGCGGCGCGCCGCGCCAGGACGCGCGCGGCGACCACTGGGGCGACGCGACGCCCGGGCGCCTCACGCCCGAGGGCCTTCCCGACTATTCGGACCAGGACGCGCCGCGCTGGCTGAAGTGGGTGTGGCAACGCATCGGCGGCGCGGCACGTGTTCGTCCTCGCGTTCGTGCTCGTCTATCCCTGGGTCGCAACGCCGTTCTTCACCTTCCAGATCGGCGCGCAGTCGCTCGCGCTCGGACTGATCGCGCTCTCGCTCACGTTCCTCGCCGGCTACGGCGGGATGGTGTCGCTCGCGCAGATGACCATCGCGGGGATCGCCGGCTACATGGTCGGCGATCTTCGGCACGAGCGGCACCGCCGAGATCAGCCTCGGCTGGCCGTGGTGGGTCGCGCGTACCGATCGGGCTCGTCGATCGCGGTGGTGTGCGCCACCTTCATCGGCTGGCTCTCGGTCCGCACCGAAGGCATCTACACCATCATGATCACGCTCGCGATCGGCGTCGCGTTCTACTACCTCACGCTGCAGAACTACAGCGTGTTCAACGGCTTCCAGGGGCTGCAGAAGATCTATCCGCCGAAGTTTCTCGGCCTCAACTGGCGCGACCCGATCGCCGTTCTACTACCTCGCCCTGTTCTGGTCGCTCGCCGGGTACCTCTTCGTCAAGTACCTGGTGCGCGCGCCGTTCGGCATCGCGCTGCAGGGCATCCGGGACAACCCGCGGCGCATGAACTCGCTCGGCTTCAACGTGATCGCGCACCGCGTCGCCGCGTACGCGGTCGCCGGCGTGCTGGCGGCGATCGGCGGCGTGCTGATCGTCTGGTACAACGGGCTGATCACGCCCGGCTCGATCGGCACGAGCTGGCTGATCAACATCCTGATCATCGCGGTGCTGGGCGGCATGCGCCATCCCATCGGCCCGTTCCTCGGCGCGATCGTGTTCGTCCTGCTGCAGACCTTCGCGATCGACCTGTTCGACCGCGAGCGCTTCAATCTCGTGATCGGCGGGGTGTTTCTCGCGATCGTGCTCTTCTCCCCGGACGGCCTGCTCGGGCTGTGGTCGCGCTGCGCGCGAAGCTCGCGCGGCTCCGCGCGCGGCCGGGCCTGCCGGCGCGGAGATGAGCGCGGGAAGGGCATCCATTCACGCTTGACGACCGCGGCCGGTAAGCCGCATTTCCACCAAGGAGGGAATCATGAAACACGCAGGAGACAGTTCACGCGCACGCTCGTCGGCGGCGGCGGTGGTCGCCGCGTTGGGGTTTGCCGGCAGCCGCATCGGCGCAGCAGGTCGTGAAGATCGGCCTGCTCGCCACGCTCGAGGGCCCGTTCGCCGCCGGCGGCGCCGACGGCATGCGCGGCGCCGAGATGGCGGTGCGCGAGCGGGCGGCATGGTCGCGGCGGCCGGAAGATCGAGGTCATCAAGGCCTCCTCCGACGCGAAGCCCGACGTGGCGGTCAACGCGACGCGCAAGCTCGTCGAACAGGACAAGGTCGACATCATGGTCGGCCCGCTGTCGGGCTCCGAGGGCATCGCCGTCAAGGACTACTCGAAGACCCAGCCCAACATCACCTTCATCAACGGCTCGTCGGGTGCGCAGGCGACCACGCTCGTCAACCCGTCGCCGAACTTCTTCCGCTTCAACACCGACGGCGCGCAGTGGATGGTGGGCCTCGGCAAGGCCGCGCTGGACAAGGGCTACAAGCGGGTGATGGTGATCGCCGAGGACTACGCCTTCCCGTACTCGCAGGTGCAGGGCTTCATGACCGAGTACTGCAAGCTCGGCGGCAAGGTCCCGGTGAAGGCCTGGGTGCCGCTCGGCGGCAAGGACTACTCCTCGGTGATCGCGCGCATCCCGAAGGACGTCGACGCGCTGGTGGTGGTGCTCGGCGGCGCCGACGCGGTGAACTTCCTCAACCAGTACGAGCAGGCGGGCGGCGACAAGCCGATGATCGGCGGCTCGATCACGGTGAGCCAGGACATCCTGAACTACAAGGGCAAGCGGCGCGATTCGCTGCGTCGGCACGATCGCCGGCGCGCCGGTCGCGGAAGCCTACGACGGCGCCGACTGGAAGAAGTTCGTCGCCGACTACCAGAAGGCCTACCCGGTGTCGGCGGGCGGCTATCCGAGCCCGTCGCTGTTCGCGTTCGTCTACTACGTCAACATGAAGGCGGCGCTCGACGGGCTCGACGCGGTCAAGGGCGATCTCTCCGACGGCCAGAAGAAGTACCGCGAGGCGCTGTCGAAGCATGGTGCTGAAGACACCGACCGGCGACGTGCGGCTCGACTCCAACCGCCAGGCGATCGGCACCAGCTTTCGTCACCGAGGTCGCGAAGGACTCGCAGGGCAACCTCTACAACAAGGTGCTGCGCAAGGTGGACGACACGTCGACCAGATGCTCGGGATGAAGAAGGAGGAGTTCCAGATCGGGTCGCGCGACGTGCCCAACTGCCCGTAAGCGCCAGGGGACCGGGGCATCGCATCGGCCGCTGCGCCCGCCGTCGCGCCGCTCGCTTCGGGCGACGCCCTCACGCTCGAGGGCGTCACCCGGACGTTCGGCGCGCTGCGCGCGATCGAGGACGTCTCGTTCTCGGTCGGCGCGGGCGAGCGGCGCGCGATCCTCGGCGCCAACGGCGCCGGCAAGACCACGCTGTTCAACTGCATCACCGGCGACTTCCCGCCCACGGCCGGCACGGTGCGCTTCTTCGGCGAGGACGTGACCGCATCTCCCGCCCTACGAGCGCATCCGCCAGGGCATCCGGCGGACCTACCAGTCGTCGCTCCTGTTCCGCGACCTGTCGGTGCGGGACAACCTCTTCCTGGCCGTGCGCGGCGTCGCGCGCGGCCGTTTCAGCTTCTTCCGCCCGCGCGCGGCGCACCCGTCGCGCGCGGCGACCGACGACCTGCTCGAGCGCGTGCGGCTGACGCACATCGCCGACCAGCCGGTGTCCGCGCTCGCGCACGGCCAGCAGCGCCAGCTCGAGATCGGCATGGCGCTCGCCGGCGCGCCGCGCCTGATCCTGTTCGACGAGCCGGCCGCAGGCCTCTCGCCCGCCGAGCGCCGCGAGCTCGTGGCGCTGCTCGGCGCGCTGCCCGAGCACATGGGCTTCGTGCTGATCGAGCACGACCTCGACATCGCGCTGCGCGTGGTCGAGCGGGTCACCGTCATGCACAACGGCCGCGTGCTCAAGCACGGCACGCCCGACGAGATCGGCAACGACGCCGAGGTCCAGGCGATTTACATGGGCGAGCACAGGCATCACTGATCCATGGCGCTCTTCTCCCGCACCCGCCCCGCCGTTCCCGACGCCCCGATCCTCCGGATCGACGGCCTGGACGTCTACTACGGCCAGGCCCATGCGCTCCAGGACGTGTCGCTCGCGCTCGAGCACGGGGTGCTCGGCGTGGTCGGCCGCAACGGCATGGGCAAGTCCACGCTCTGCAACACGGTGATGGGACTGGTGCGCGCCGCGCGCGGCAGCGTGCAGGTCGCGGGGGTCGAGATCCTCGGCATGACCCCGAACGACGATCGTCGCGCAGGGCGTGAGCTACGTGCCGCAGGGCCGCCGCGTCTGGCCCTCGCTCACCGTGGACGAGCACCTGCGGCTCGCGGCGCGCCGCCGCGCGCGGGCGAGCGCAAGGGCGATCCGTGGACCGTCAGCGCGCGTACGCGACGTTCCCGCGGCTCGCGGAGCGCAAGTCGAACGGCGGTGCGCAGCTCTCCGGCGGCGAGCAGCAGATGCTCGCGATCGCGCGCGCGCTGCTCGCCAACCCGCGGCTCCTCGTCATGGACGAGCCGACCGAGGGCCTCGCGCCGGTCATCGTCGACCAGGTGGTGGCGATGCTCAAGAACCTCGCCGCCGAGGGGGCGATCTCGGTGCTGCTGATCGAGCAGAACCTCGGCGTGGCCACCGCCGTGGCCGACCGCATCCTCGTGCTGGTCAACGGCCGGGTCGCGCACGAGGCGAGCGCCGCCGAGCTGCGCGCCGACCGCGATCTGCAACAGCGGCTCCTCGGCGTGCGCGCGGCCGACAGCGCCGAGGAGCTCGAGCCCGACATCGCGCCGCCGCCGGCGCGCGCGGAGCAGGCGCAGGTGTTCCAGGTGCGGCGCGCTGCCGCCGAGACGGCGGAGACTGCGCCGCTCGAGCGCCTCCAGCCGTATTCCCGGACCGACGCGCCGACCGCGTGGTCGACCGGGGCGCGCGCGGACGAAGCCGCGCCGGCGGCGACCGAACCCGCGCCCGAGTCGGGTCCCGCCGCGGCCGCGGTGATTCCGGTCGCCGCGGTGGTCGGGCGCAGCGCTTACGTCATCGGCACCTTCGACACGAAGGGACGCGAGCTCTCGTTCGTCAAGAGCTGCCTCGAGCGGCTCGGGCATCCGGGCGATCACCGTCGACGTCGCGACCACGCAGCGGCCGTCGCCCGCGGACGTCGGGCCCGGCGAAGTGGCGCGGCACCATCCGCAGGGCGCGCGCGCCGTGTTCACCGGCGATCGCGGGTCCGCGGTCAGCGCGATGGCGGAAGCCCTCGAGCGCTTCGTGCTCACGCGCCGCGACCTCGCCGGGGTCATCTCGGCCGGCGGCTCGGGCGGCACGTCGCTCGCGACCGCGGCGATGCGCGCGCTCCCGGTCGGCGTGCCGAAGGTCATGGTGTCCAGCGTCGCCTCGGGCGACGTGAAGGGCTACGTCGGCCCCTCCGACATCTGCATGATGTACTCGGTCGTCGACGTGCAGGGCATCAACCGGATCTCCGAGCAGGTGCTCTCGAACGCCGCGCATGCGCTCGCCGGCATGATCGCGCACTCGATCGCGCCGGGCCGGCGCGGCGCGCGGCGCGAGACGCGGCCCGCGGTCGGGCTGACGATGTTCGGCGTCACCACGCCCTGCGTGCAGCAGGTCGTGAAGCAGCTCGAGGACCGGTACGACTGCCTCACCTTCCACGCCACCGGCACCGGCGGGCAGTCGATGGAGAAGCTGGTCGACTCGGGGCTCGTCGCGGGCGTGATCGACGTGACCACGACCGAGGTCGCCGGATCTCCTCGTCGGCGGGGTATTCCCGCTGCACCGAAGACCGCTTCGGCGCGATCGCGCGCACCCGCGTCCCGTACGTCGGTGTCGTGCGGCGCGCTCGACATGGTGAACTTCGGGCCGATGGACACCGTGCCCGCCGCAGTTCCGGAGCCGCAACCTGTACAAGCACAACCCGAACGTGACGCTCATGCGCACCACGCCCGCGGAGAACGCGCGCGTCGGGCGCTGGATCGCCGAGCGCATCAACCGCTGCGACGGCCCGGTGCGCTTCCTGATCCCGGAGGGCGGCGTCTCGGCGCTCGATGCGCCCGGCCGGCCGTTCCACGACCCGGAGGCCGACGCCGCGCTGTTCCGCGCGATCGCGGAGACCTTCCGTCCGGGCGCCCAACCGGCAGCTCGTGCGGCTGCCGTACAACATCAACGACCCGCGGTTCTCCGACGCGCTGGTCGCGGCGTTCAACGACGTCGTCGCGCGACCGGCTGGCAGCTTGAGGGGCACTTCGATGGCGCGCATCCCCAGAAAGAAGATCCTGAAGAAGTTCCGCGACATGATCGACGCGCGGCGTACCGATCGTCGGCGGCGGCGCCGGCACCGGCCTCTCGGCGAAGTGCGAGGAGGCGGGCGGCATCGACCTCATCGTGATCTACAACTCGGGCCGCTACCGCATGGCCGGCCGCGGCTCCCTCGCCGGACTGATGGCCTACGGCAACGCGAACGAGATCGTCGTGGAGATGGCCGCCGAGGTGCTGCCGGTGGTGAAGCACACGCCCGTGCTCGCCGGCGTCAACGGCACCGATCCGTTCGTGCTGATGCGAGCCGTTCCTGCGGCGGCTGGGCGACATGGGCTTCTCGGGGGTGCAGAACTTTCCCACCGTCGGGACTCATCGACGGCCGTTCCGCGCGAACCTCGAGGAGACCGGCATGGGCTACGGCCTCGAGGTCGACATGATCCGCAAGGCGCACGCGCTCGATCTGCTGACCACGCCCTATGTCTTCAACGCCGACGAGGCGCGCGACATGGCCCAGGCCGGCGCCGACATCATCGTGTGCCACATGGGCCTCACCACCGGCGGCGCGATCGGCGCGGAGACCGCGCTTCACGCTCGCCGATTGCGTGCCGGTGATCGACGCGTGCGCCGAGGCCGCCCTGAAGGTGCGCAAGGACGTGATCGTGCTCTGCCACGGCGGCCCGATCGCCGATGCCCAAGGACGCCGAGTACATCCTCGCGAACTGCGCGACGTGCCACGGCTTCTACGGCGCGAGCAGCATGGAGCGGCTGCCCACCGAGGTGGCGCTGACCGAGCAGACGAGGAAGTTCAAGAGCATCAGGAGCGGCGGAGCAAAGCGCATCCGCCGCGTCGCATAAGGAGGAGAGAGCCATGAGCGGAGCCACCATCGGCTGGACGATTCTCGGCGTCATCGTCGCCGCGATCGTCATCGTCGTCGTCTTCTACATCCTGTCGTGGCTGTACCGGCGCTCGACGAAGGAGGTCTCGTTCGTGCGCACCGGCTTCGGCGGGCAGAAGGTCGTGATCAACGGCGGCGCGCTCGTGCTGCCGGTGATCCACGACGTGATTCCGGTGAACATGAACACGCTGCGCCTCGAGGTGCGGCGCGGCCGCGAGTCGGCGCTGATCACCAAGAACCGGATGCGCGTCGACGTGGTCGCCGAGTTCTACGTGCGGGTGAAGGCGACGCCCGAGGCGGTGGCCGACGCCGCCCAGACGCTCGGCTCGCGCACCATGCAGCCCGACCAGCTGCGCGAGCTGCTCGAGGGCAAGTTCGTCGACGCCCTGCGCGCCGTCGCGGCCGAGATGACGATGGAGGAGATGCACGAGAAGCGCGGCGAGTACATGAAGCGCGTGCGCGCCGCGGTGGCCGACGACCTGCTGCAAGAACGGGCTGGAGCTCGAGTCGGTCTCGCTCACCAGCCTCGACCAGACCAACATGGAGTTCTTCAACCCCTCCAACGCGTTCGACGCCGAGGGCCTCACGCAGCTCACCGAGGAGATCGAGCGCCGCAAGAAGATCCGCAACGACATCGAGCAGGACACGATGATCCAGATCCGCAACAAGAACCTCGAGTCCGAGAAGCTCGCGCTCGACATCGACCGCGACAGCGAGTACGCGCGCCTCGCCCAGGAGCGCGAGCTCGAGGTGCGCCGCGCCGAGCAGCGCGCGGAGCTCGCTCGCGAGCGCGCCCAGCGCGACCGCGAGTCCGAGCAGGCGCGGATCGAGGCGACGCGCGAGGTGGAGCTCGCGAAGATCGACGCAGGAGCGGGCGCTCGAGGAGCAGCGCATCGCGCGCGAGCGCGAGATCCAGGGGCTCGAGATCGAGCGGCGCAAGACGCTCGAGCTCGCCGAGCAGACCCGCGCCATCGCGGTCGCCGAGAAGTCGCGCGCGCAGTCGGAGGCGCAGGCCGAGGCCGACCTCGCGCGCGCCCAGGCGGTGGCCGCGGAGGAGAAGGTGTTCACCGCGCGCGAGCTGGAGGTCGCGCGGCGCAGCAAGGAGATCGAGCTGATCGGCGCCGCGCAGGAGGTCGAGACGCGAGGCGATCCGCATCCAGCGCATGGCCGAGGCCGAGAAGCAGGCGGCCGGCGACCGGGCCGACGCGCGCGCGGCGCACGGCCGAGGGCGACTCGGAGGCCGACAAGATCCGCGCGCTCGCGGCCAAGATCCGCTACGAGATCGACGCCGTCGGCACGCAGCAGATGAACGAGGCGCAGAACATCCTGACGCCGGAGGCGCGCCAGTCGGCGTTGCGCATGCGGCTCGTCGACAAGGTGGACGTCGATCATCCGCGAGAGCGTGAAGCCGATGGAGAAGATCGAGAGCATCCGCATCCTGCAGGTCGACGGCCTGGGCGGCGGGGGCGGCAACGGCGGCGGCAACGGCGGCGGGGCGGGGCGGCATCGCCGACAACGTCGTGAACAGCGCGCTCCGCTACCGTGCGCAGGCGCCGATCGTCGACGCGCTGCTGCAGGAGATCGGCATCGCGGGCGGCGACATCACGAAAGTCGCCGGCTCGCTCGCCGACATGGCGCAAGCCGCCGGTCGATCGCGAAGGGCTGACACCCGGCGCCGCATCGATCGCAACTCCGGGACAGGCACGCCTACGGCATGGTCAAGGTCTACACGTCTCAGCGTGATCGAGCGCCCGCGCGACAAGGTCTGGGGTCACGTCCGCGACTTCAACGGCCTGCCCGCGCTGGGTGCCGGCGGTCGCGGACAGCCGCATCGAGAACGGGCTGCCGGCGGACGGTCGGCTGCATCCGCAACTTCAACCTGCAAGGACGGCGGCAACGATCCGCGAGCAGCTGCTCGCGCTCTCGGACTACGAGTACAGCGTGCACCTACTCGATCCTCGACTCGCCGATGGGCGTGCACGAACTACGTCGCGACGCTCAAGCTGACGCCGGTCACCGACGGCGACCGCACCTTCGCCGAGTGGACCGCCGAGTTCGAGTGCGAGCTCGGGCGCGAGCAGACGCTCGCCGATCAGGTCGGTCAGGGCGTGTTCCAGGCGGCGTTCGACAACCTCAAGCGCCAGCTCGGCACGCGCTGAGCGCGCGCCTCGTCGTGCCGAAAGTCATCCGCTCCACCATCATCGACGCGCCGATCGAGGCGGTGTGGGCGGTGCTGCGCGACTTCAACGCGCCACGACCACTGGCACCCGATCGTCGCGGAGAGCCACATCGAGGACGAGCGGGCGCCCGGACGAGATCGGCGCGGTCCGCAACTTCCGGCTGCCGCAACGGCGCGCAGCTGCGCGAGCAGCTCCTCGAGCTCGACGACCGCGAGCCACTCGTTCACCTACTGCATCCTCGACTCGCCGATCCCGCTGATCGGCTACGTCGCCACAGTCACGCTCAAGCGCGTCACCGACGGCAACCGCACGTTCTGGGACTGGCGCTCGCAGTTCGCGACGCCGCCCGGCCTCGAGGCGCAGCTCGCGCGCATGGTCGGCGAGGAGGTGTACGACGGCGGGCATCGAGGCGGTCCGCGCGCTCGTCGAGGGCCGGCGCGGCGCGGCGCCCGCCGCCGCTGCGCGCGGGCCGTCGCGCCGCGGCCCGGCCGCGCGACGATGGCCGGGCCAGGCCATCGTGATCGCGCGGCACGGCGGGCCCGAGACGCTCGCGATGGCGCGCGTCTCGGCCGCCGCGCCCGGGCCGGGCGAGGTGCGGCTGCGCCACACCGCCATCGGCGTGAACTACATCGACGTGTACGTGCGCACCGGGTCCTATCCGCTGCTGACCCCGCCGGGCACGCCCGGCATGGAGGCGGCCGGGCAGGTGATCGACGTCGGCGAGGGCGTCGTCGGCATCCTCCCCGGCGATCGCGTCGCCTACGCGTGCCCGCCGGTCGGCGCCTACGCGCAGGTGCGCACGATGAAGGCCGATCAGCTCGTCGTGCTGCCGCCCGCACGTCGAGCGACGAGACGGCGGCGGCGGTGATGCTCAAGGGCATGACGCGCCGAGTACCTGCTCCGCCGCACGGTGCGCGTCCGCCGCGGCGACACGGTCCTCGTGCACTCGGCCGCGGGCGGCGTCGGGCTGCTCCTCTGCCAGTGGGCGAAGCACCTCGGCGCCACGGTGATCGGCACCGTGTCGACCGACGAGAAGGCGCGCATCGCGCGCGCCAACGGCTGCGACTACCCGATCGTGTACACCGCGGACGACTTCGTTGCCCGGGTGAAGGAGATCACCGGCGGCAGGGGCGCACGCGTCGTCTACGACGCGGTCGGCAAGGACACCTTTGCCAGGTCGATCGAGGCGCTCGCGCCGTGCGGCCACCTCGCGAGCTACGGGCAGGCCTCCGGCGGAATCGATCCGATCGATCCGGAGGTGCTCGCCGCGAAGTCGACGACGCTGTCGCGGCCGGTGCTGTTCCACTACACTGCCGACCCGCGAGGACCTGCGCTCGATCGCGGGCAGCGTATTCGACATGCTCGAACGTGGCGCGCTCAGGGTCGCGATCAACCAGCGTTATGCGCTCGCCGACGCCGCGCAGGCGCACCGTGACCTCGAGTCGCGGCGCACGACCGGCGCGTCGATCCTGGTTCCATGATTGCTGCGGAGGAGAGGCTCATGACAACGACGCTTCGCTACCTCGCCGCGCTCGCCGCCACGTGCCTCCTCGCCGCGGCTGCGCACGCCCAGACCTGGCCGGTGAAGCCGATCCGCTGGATCGTCCCCTATCCGCCCGGCGGCATCACCGATACGGTCACGCGGCTCGTGACGCAGCGCGTGAGCGAGGCCCTCGGCCAGCCGATCGTCGTCGAGAACCGCCCCGGCGCGAACTCGATCCTCGGCGCCGATCTCTGCCGCGAAGGCGGCGCCCGACGGCTACACGTTCCTGACCGTCATCGCGGCGCACGCCGCCAATGCGACCCTCTACGCGGGCAAGCTGCCGTTCGATCCGGTCAAGAGCTTCGCGCCGGTCTCGCTCGCCGCGAGCGCCCCGCTGATCCTCACCGCGAGCAATGCGTTTCCGGCGAAGGACATGCGCGAGCTGATCGCCTATGCGAAGGCGAACCCGGGAAAAATCTCGTTCGGCTCGAGCGGGATTGGCGCCGCCGCGCACCTCACGACCGAGCTGCTCAAGCAGACCGCAGGCATCGACATGGTGCACGTGCCGTACAAGGGCACCGCGCCGGCACTGCAGGGCGTCATGGCGAACGACATCCAGATCCTCGTCGACGTGCCGAGCTCGATGATGCCGCACGTGCGCTCGGGCAAGATCAAGGCGCTCGGGATGTTCTCGAAGGCGCGCATAGGCGGCGCGCCGGAAGTGCCGACCGTCGCCGAGGCCGGTGGCCCGCCGATCGAGTCGGCGACCTGGGTTGCGTTTCTCGCGCCGACGGGTACGCCGCGCGATATCGTCGGTCGGGTCGCTCAGGAAGTCGCCAAAGCGGTGAGCACACCCGACCTCCGCGACAAGCTCGTGCAGATCGGCATCGAGCCGGTCGGGAACACGCCCGATCAGCTCGCGCAGTTCATCAACGACGAGATCGCGCGGTGGGCGAAAGTCATCAACACGGCTGGAGTGAAGGCGGAGCAGTGACGCCGCCGGGCGCCGTGGTCGCGCCCGTCTGATCTGGAAGCCGCCGCCGGCTGCGCTCGACCCGGCGCGGCCGCGGTCGTCGATCCGCTGCGGTGTAGACTCCGCCGCGTTTTCCACCTCGTATTGAAGCCAATCCATGAATGAAGCCGCAGCCCGGGAAGTCGCGCTCGTGCGCGCGGTCGAATCGACCGAAGCCGGCCGCGCGCTCTGGAGCGACGAGGACCGGGCGTGGGCGAGCCGCGCCGCCGCGGAGGTGGTCGGCGCGGGCGCGCCGCTCGAGCGTTTCGTCGCCCGCCGCGCGTCGCTCGCGATCGAGCGGCTCGCGGGCGCGCATGCCGCGATCGGTCGAGCGCTGCGCACGGCGACCTGGCGCCCGTGGGTCGGGACGGTTCTGGTCCTCGCCGCGCTCGCCGCGGGCTTTGCGGTCGATCGGATCGGCCCGCCGCAGCGGGTCAACGTGCTGGCCTTCCCGCTGCTCGCGGTGCTCGCATGGAATCTCCTCGTCTACGCCGCGATCGTCCTGCATGGCACGTGGGGCGCCTTGCGCCGCAACGGCCAAACGCTCGGTCCGATCGCCGGTGTGGTCGCGCGTCTGGCACGCGGCGTGCCGGCGCTCGCCGACGCCGCGAGCGACGCGCGGGTCGGCGGCGTGCTCGCCGCGTTCGCGCAGGAATGGACGCGCGCCGCCTCCCGCTTGCACGCCGCGCGCATCGCGAGCGTCCTGCACCGGAGCGCGTTCGCGTTCGCGCTGGGCGCGATCGTCGGTTTGTACGTGCGCGGGCTGGTGCTCGAGTATCGCGCCGGGTGGGAGAGCACGTTCCTCGACGCGGAGGCGGTGCGGGCCATCCTCGGCCTGGTGCTCGGGCCCGCCGCCCTGCTGACCGGGATCGAGTTGCCCGACGCGGCCCGGCTCGACGCGATGCGGTTCGGCGCCGGCGGCACCGGCGAGAACGCCGCGCCGTGGATTCATCTCTACGCGGTGACCATCGCGCTCGTCGTGCTCCTGCCGCGCGCGCTGCTCGCTTCCGGCACTTCGTGGTCGGCGCGCCGGCTCGCCCGCAACCTCCCGATGCCGCTCGACGACGTGTACTTCCAGCGGCTGGCGCGCCAGATTTCCGGCGACACGGCGCGGGTCCGCGTGATTCCCTACGGCTACCAGCTCTCGCCGCAGGCCACGCTCGGCCTGGAAGCCGCGCTCCGGCGCGTGTTCGGGCCGCGCGCGGAGGTCTCGATCGCGCCAGGCGTGGAGTGGGGCGGCGAGGATGCCATGCCGGACGGCCTGATCCCGAAGGCGCCGCTCGCACTAGCGGTGGCGCTGTTCAACTTCTCCGCCACGCCCGAGCCCGAGAATCACGGCGCGTTCCTCGCCGCGCTCGCCGTCGCGCTCGGCGGCGGCGGCCCGCTCGTCGCGCTTGCCGACGAGTCCGGGTTTCGCGCGCGGTTTCCGGCCGAGTCCGTGCGGATCGTGAAGCGGCGCGAAGGCTGGCGCGCGCTCGCCGAGGCGCAGGGCGTCGCGCTGGTGTTCGCCGATCTGGAGCATCCCGAGTTCCCGGTCATCGAGGGCGACCTCAACGCCGCGATCGACCGCGCGCTCCGGTCGGCGAGCGTTCGGTGAACGACGCTGCGCGAATCCAGCTGAGCCTCATCTCCCACACCAACGTGGGCAAGACGACGCTCGCGCGCACGCTGCTCGGGCGCACGCTGGGCGAGGTCCGCGACGCCCCGCACGTCACGGCCGTGGCCGAAGCGCAGACCATGATCGAGACGCCGGAGGGCGACGCGCTGGCGCTGTGGGACACCCCCGGCTTCGGCGACAGCGTGCGCCTGGCGAAGCGCCTGCGGCAGTCGGGCAACCCGATCGGCTGGTTCATGTCGCAGGTCTGGGATCGCTGGCGCGATCGCCCCTTCTGGTCGAGCCAGGAGGCGGTGCGCAACGTGCGCGACCAGGCGGACATCGTGCTCTACCTCGTCAACGCCGCGGAGAACCCGGGCGACGCGGGATACGTCGCGCCGGAGATGCAGATTCTGGAGTGGGTCGGCAAGCCCGCGATCGTCCTGCTGAACCAGGTCGGCGCGCCGCGACCGCGCGCCGACGAGGCGGCGGAGGAGGCGCGCTGGCGTGCGCACCTCGGCGGGTACCGGATCGTGCGCGCCGTCCTCACGCTCGATGCGTTCGCGCGGTGCTGGGTGCAGGAGTTCACCCTCCTCGCGGCGGTCGCGGAAGCGCTTCCTGGCGAGAAGCGCCCGGCATTCGACCGCCTGCGCGCGGCCTGGCGCGCGCGGCGCATGGCGAGCTTCGATGCCGCGATGGGGCAGCTCGCGGCGCAGCTGGCCCGCGCCGCCTGCGATCGCGAGCCGGTCGCCGACCGCGGGGTGCGCGCCACGCTGCGGGAAGTCGGCGTGGCGCTCGGCCTCGGGCGCGAGGGCGAGCCCACCGCCAAGGAGCTCGCGATGCAACGGCTCGCCGAGCGGGTCGACGCGGACGTGCGCGCAACGACCGATCATCTCATCGAGATCCACGAGCTCGAAGGACGCGCTGCGGCGGAAGTGCTCGCGCGGCTCGCCGAGGACTTCGCGGTGCAGACCCGCGCGAGCGAAGGCAAGGCGGCGGTCCTCGGCGGGCTGGTCACCGGCGCGCTCACCGGACTCAAGGCGGATCTCGCGACCGGCGGGCTGACCTTCGGCGCGGGGCTCCTCGTCGGCGGCGTGCTCGGTGCGCTGGGCGCCGCCGGCATCGCGCGCGGCTACAACCTCGTCAGCGGCGCGAAGGAGACGGCAGTCCGCTGGAGCGACGAGTTTCTCGAGGGGTTCTTCGCGTCCGCGCTCCTGCGCTACCTCGCGGTCGCCCACTACGGCCGGGGCCGGGGCGAGTGGTCGCAGAGCGAGCACCCGGCGTTCTGGAAGGATGCCGTCGGCGAGACCGTGATCCGGCACCACGACGCGTTGCAGACCGTCTGGGCGGAGCGGAGCGGGGACTGCGACCCCGCGCGACTGGGCGTCGCGCTGCGTGGCGAGCTCGCCGCCGCGGCGCTGGATCTGCTCGCGCGGCTCTATCCGGACGCTGCGCCCGCATTGCGCGGATCAGCGCCCTAGCGTCCTAGCGCCCGAGCGTCACCTCGAAACAGCTCCCGCCGCCGTCGCGCGGCGTGCAGCGCGCGTCGCCGCCGTGCTTGCGCGCGATCTGACGCACGAGCGCAAGGCCGAGGCCCACACCGCCCTCGGGTTCGCGCGTTCCGGCGGGACGGTAGAACGGCTCGAAGATCCGCTCGCGCTCGGTCGCCGGCACGCCCGGGCCGCGGTCGCAAACGCGCAGCACTGCAGGCCCGGCCCCGCCCGAGAGCGTCACCTCGATCGGCGTGTCCGCGCCGTAGCGGCGCGCATTCTCCAGCAGGTTGCGGAGGAGGCGCCGCAGCAGGCGCGGATCGCCCCGCACGGCGACCGACGCGCCGTCGAGCGCCGCATCCATGCGCGCGCACTCCTCGGCCGCGAGCGCGAGGAGGTCCACCTCCTCGCGCATTTCCAGGTCCGTTACCGCATCGAGCCGGCTGGCCACGAGAATCTCGTCGACGAGCGCGTCGAGCTCCGCGATGTCGCGCTCGAGCTCGCGCGCGCAATGCCGGCTTCGCCTCGCGCTTCAGCAGCTCGGTCGCCATGCGGATGCGCGCGAGCGGCGAGCGCAGCTCGTGCGAGGCATTCGCCAGCAGCGTCTTGTGCGCGCCCACGAGGCCCTCGATGCGCTCGGCCGAGCGGTTGAAGCTCGCCGCGAGCGCGGCGACTTCGTCCCTGCCCTCGACTTTCACGCGCGCGGTGAAATCGCCGCTGCCCAGCGCATCGACGCTGGAACGCAGCCGCTCGAGACGGCGCGTCGCCCCGCGCACCACCGGATACGCGCCGACGGCGACCGCGAGCGCGATCAGTCCGAGCGTGAAGAACAGGCTCCATGGCGCCAGCGGCGGCCGCTCGCGCCGCGGCAGGCGCGCCGCCAGCCAGCGGCCGTCCGGCAGCTCGAGCGTCCAGATGCGCCCCGGGTGCCACGGGCCGCTGAAGCGGCGTCGGCCCTCGCGCGGGGCGAGCAGGTCCGGCCCGACCTGCGCGATCCGCGCGCCGTCGGGCGCGTACAGCGCGATGTTGATCCGGCCGTGCGCCGAGAGCCGGTCGAGCGCCGCCTGCTGCGCCGCGAGCGGCGCCGTCGCGCGGCGGCAGCGCGCCCTGCGCGACCTCGGCCGCGAGGTCGAGGCCGGGCGGGGGCGAGGCGGTGACGAGCTCGCGCCACAGGAAGCCGGCGACGAGCACGAACACGACCAGGCTCGCGACGACCGTGAGGTAGAGCTTGAGATAGAGGTGGCGCATCAGCCCTCGTCCTGCAGCTTGGCGAAGACGTAGCCTGCGCCGCGGACGGTGATGATCCGGCGCGGCTTCTTCGGGTCCTCCTCGATCGCAGCGCGGATGCGCGAGACGTGCACGTCGATCGAGCGGTCGAAGGCCTCGAGCGCCGCGCCTTTCACCAGGTCCATCAGCGTCTCGCGCGACAGCACCTTGCCGGCGTGCTCGGCCATGGCGACGAGCAGCTCGAACTGATAGCTCGTCAGCGCGCGCTCCGCGCCGTCGACGCGCACGCTGCGCGCGTCGCGGTCGATTTCGAGCCGGCCGAAGCGCAGCGTTCCGGCACGCTTGTCGGACGGGCCGCGGCGGCGCAGGATCGCGCGCAGCCGCGCGAGCAGCTCGCGCGGCTCGAACGGCTTGGGCAGGTAGTCGTCCGCGCCGAGCTCGAGCCCGACGATGCGGTCGGTCGGCTCGCCGCGCGCGGTGAGCATCAGGATCGGCACGTCGGAGGACGCGCGCACGCGCCGGCACACCTCGAAGCCGTCGAGGTCGGGCAGCATCACGTCCAGCACCAGCGCGTCCCACGGCTCGCGCGCGAGCGCCGCGAGGCCGTCCGCGGCGGTCTCGCGCACGCTGACGCGAAAGCCGGACTCGGCGAGGTATTCGCGCACCATGCCGCCGAGCCGCGCGTCGTCCTCGATCATCAGGATGCGGTCGGTCACCGGTGCGTGCGCATGGGAGCGAGGGGCGAAGTGTAGCCGCCCCGCGGGCGGGAAAGACCGCGCCGCGGCCCCGAGGAGGAGCGGGCCGCGGCGCGGGGAGACGCCGGGTGCAGGGGGAGCGCACCCGGCGGACTGCGCGGTGCGCTCAGCCGCGTCGGTGCCCGCCGCGCCGCTGCTTCATTTTCTCGGCGAGCTGGGCGCGCTGCTCGGGGGTGAGCACTTCGGCCACTTCGGCGAGCGACTGGACGAAGCGCTTCGACATCGCGTCGGCCGACTGGATCTCCTGCGCGCGGATCGCTTCGATCGCGGCGCGGTCCACGGTCGGCTTCGCGAGCAGCGCCATGACCGCCTGCCGCGATTCGCGATGCTTCTCGCGCAGCGGGGTCATCTCCTTCATCGTCGCTTCGACGATGCCGGCGATGCGCTGCTGCTGCGCCTCGGTCGCGTTGATGTCGGCGAGCATCCACCGGACGCTGGCGTCGACGCGGCGCTTCATCGCCTCCGGGTCCGTCTGCCCGCCCGGGCCCATGTGCCAGCCGCGATGCCCGCCGCCGCCGAAGGGTCCGCCGCCGTGGGCAAAGGCCGTCAGACCCACGCCGGCCGCCATGCTGCCGATCACCGCGGCGATCGCAATGCGGCGCCAGGGGCGGCGCGGCTTGCCGGAGTCGGGTTGCTTCGTCTCGTTCGTCTCATGCGTCATGCTTGGCTCCTGATTCGGTGCGCCCGCAAAAGCGCAGGCGATGGAGCGCAGTCTGGCCGCAACCCGTTTCACCGGTATCTCGGTGGCGTAAAGTTGTGTAAAGCTCATGGTCGCGATGGCACAGGACGAGACCCTTCCCCACGTCGTCATTCTCGGCTGCGGCTTCGGCGGCCTGGCGGCGGCGAAGACGCTCGCGGGCGCGAGCGTGCGCGTGACGCTGATCGACCGCGAGAACCATCATCTCTTTCAGCCGCTGCTCTACCAGGTGGCGACCGCCGGGCTCGCCTCGGTGGCGATCGCCGCGCCGATCCGCTACATCTTCCGCCGGCAGCGCAACGTCACCACGCTGCTCGCCGAGGCGCTCACGATCGACGTGCCGGGACGGCTCGTGGCGCTCGAGGACGGCAGCGCGCTCGGCTACGACTACCTCATCGTCGCAGCCGGCGCGACGCACAGCTACTTCGGGCACGACGCCTGGGCGCGCTTCGCGCCGGGGCTCAAGACGCTCGACGACGCGATGGAGATCCGCGCCCGGATCCTGCTCGCGTACGAGCGCGCGGAGCGCGCCACCGACGCCGCGGAGCGGCGACGCCTGCTGACGTTCGTGGTGGTCGGCGGCGGCGCCACCGGCGTCGAGCTCGCCGGCACGCTCGCCGAGATCGCGCGGCACACGCTGCGCGACGAGTTCCGGCGCATCGACTCGCGCGACGCGCGCATCGTGCTCCTGGAGGGCGCCGATCGCGTGCTGCCGACCTACCCGCCGGATCTCTCCGAGAAGGCGCGCCGCCAGCTCGACCGGCTCGGGGTGCAGGTGTGCACGAGCTCGATCGTCACCGCGATCGACGCCGACGGCGTGCGGTTCGGTGGCGTGCGCATGGCGGCGGGCACGGTCGTGTGGGCGGCGGGCATCGCGGCCTCGCCGCTCGGGCGCGCGCTCGGGGTGCCGCTCGATCGCGCCGGACGCGTGGCGGTGGCGCCGGATCTCTCGATCCCGGACCATCCGGAAGTGTTCGTCATCGGCGACCTGGCGACCGTCACGAGCGACGGCAAGCCCGTGCCGGGGATCGCGCCCGCCGCGAAGCAGATGGGGCGCTGCGCCGCGCGCAACATCCTCGCCCGCCTGCGCGGTGCGCCGACGCGGGCGTTCCGCTATCGCGACTACGGCTCGCTCGCGACCATCGGCCGGCACGCCGGCATCGCGGTGATCGGACCGTTCAAGTTCTGGGGCCTGCCGGCGTGGCTGTTCTGGCTGTTCATCCACATCTACTTCCTGATCGGGTTTCGCAACCGCCTGATGGTGCTGGCCGACTGGGCGTGGTCGTACATGACGTTCGCGCGCAACGCGCGGATCGTCATGACGCGCGAGACGGACAAGGAGGCAGGCTAGACTCCGGTAGCGTCGGCCGCTCGGCTAGAATCGTCGCGTCCAACCATCGCAGGCGCTTCAATGTCCCACGCCGCGCTCTGGCGCCTGCTCTCGCAGGTCAAGATCCCGATCCTGATGTTCGCCCTGGTGATCGTGCTGACCGTCTTCGCGCTCGCGGCGAACGACCGACGCCAGTGCCGCGAGGCGTGTCTCAAGTCCGGGCACGCCGATTACAGCTACGTGCGCGAGCGGTTCGGCGACGCGACGTGCGATTGCATCACCCGCGACGGCAAGACTGTCGCGGCGCCACAAACGGCGCGCTGAAAAGAAGCCCGCCGGGTTGCCCTGGCGGGCAGGAGTGCGACCGTTCCGGAGGGAGGGGGCGTTGGACTAAGCCATCCCGCCGATTCCTACCCCCGCCGAAGGGTGTAATGACGCGCGGCTGGCACGCGACTAGTGTGGAGCGCGTCGAAACTCGCGCGCACTCGGGAGTCGCCATGCAGAAACTGCTGCCCAAGGGACACGTGTCCTGCCTCTCGCAGGGATTCCGGTACACGCCGGCGGCGGGGACGGACCTCGCGAAGACCTTCGCGCGCATCCGCCGCCAGCTCAGGGCCGAGGCCAAGGTGCCGGCCAACGTGCACCCGCTGCGCAAGTCCGGCCAGTAGGCCGGCGCGCGCTCAGACGGACATGCAGAGGTACTTGACCTCGAGGTAGTCCTCGATCCCGTACTTCGAGCCCTCGCGGCCGAGCCCGGATTCCTTGACCCCGCCGAACGGCGCCTCGGCCGTCGAAATCAGGCCGGTGTTGATGCCGACGATGCCCGACTCGATGCCTTCGGCGACGCGCCAGACCCGCGCGAGGTCGCGCGCGTAGAAGTACGCCGCGAGGCCGAACTCGGTGTCGTTCGCCATCCGGATCGCCTCCGCCTCGTCCTTGAAGCGGAAGAGCGGCGCGACCGGACCGAACGTCTCTTCCTTCGTGACTTTCATCGACGGGTTCACGTTCGCGAGGATGGTGGGCTCGAAGAAGAGCCCGCCGAGCGCATGGCGCTTGCCGCCGGTGACGACCTTCGCGCCTTTCGCGACCGCGTCCGAGACGTGCTCCTCGACCTTCTTCACCGCCGCCTCGTCGATCAGCGGTCCGATGGTGACGCCCGGCTCGAGGCCGTTGCCGATCTTGAACTTTGCGACGCGTTCACCGAGCTTCGCCGCGAACGCGTCGTAGACCTTGTCCTGCACCAGGATGCGATTCGCGCAGACGCAGGTCTGGCCGGCGTTGCGGTACTTCGATGCGATCGCCCCGTCGGCCGCCGCGTCGAGATCGGCGTCGTCGAACACGATGAAGGGCGCGTTGCCGCCGAGTTCCATCGAGGTCTTCTTCACCGTGCGGGCGCACTGCTCGAGCAGCACCTTGCCGATCTCGGTCGAGCCGGTGAACGTGAGCTTGCGCACCAGCGGGTTCGACGTCATTTCGCCGCCCACCGCCTTCGCGCTGCCGGTCACGACGCTGAACACGCCTTTCGGCACGCCGGCGCGCTCCGCGAGCTCGGCGAGCGCGAGCGCCGAGAAGGGCGTCGCGGAGGCGGGCTTCGAGACCATCGTGCAGCCCGCGGCGAGCGCCGGGCCGACCTTGCGCGTGATCATCGCCGCCGGGAAGTTCCAGGGCGTGATCGCCGCGCACACGCCCACCGGCTGCTTGATGACGACGATGCGCTTGTCGGGCAGGTGCCCGGGAATCGTGTCGCCGTAGACGCGCCGCGCCTCCTCGGCGAACCACTCGATGAACGACGCCGCGTAGGCGATCTCGCCGCGCGACTCGGTGAGCGGCTTGCCCTGCTCGGCGGTCATGATGATCGCGAGGTCCTCCTGATTCGCCATCATCAGCTCGGACCATTTGCGGAGGATCGCCGAGCGCTCCTTGGCGGTCTTCGCGCGCCAGGCGGGCCAGGCCGCGTTGGCCGCTTCGATCGCGCGGCGGGTCTCCGCGGCGCCCATGTTCGGAACGGTCCCGAGCACCTCGCCGGTCGCGGGGTTGGTGACGGCGAGCGTCTTGCCGCTGTCCGCGTCGAGCCACGCCCCGTCGACGTAGCACTGCTGGCGGAAGAGGTTCCGGTCCTTGAGCTTGAGCGAAGCGAGATCGGTCGGAGCGTTCACGAGAGTTTTCCTCCACGGGCGGGGTGATCGGGGGCGGCGCGGCTCGCAGGGAGCGCCCGGGCGACGACCACAAAGTATATGCCCGCGTGCCCGGGCCGGCGCCGTCCGGACGGGTGCCGAAGGCCGCCCCGATATTGCCCCGCGCTGCACAAGGCGGTGGCTATAATGCGCCTCCACCGCCGGGGGGCGCATCTTGCGATGCGAGCCGATCCGCTGGATCGCCGGGACAAATGGCGCAGGACATCATTCTCGAAACGCGGGGCTTGACGAAGGAGTTCAAGGGCTTCGTCGCGGTCCAGAACGTGTCGCTGCGGGTCCGGCGCGGCACCATCCACGCGCTCATCGGCCCGAACGGCGCCGGCAAGACCACCTGCTTCAACCTGCTGACGCACTTCCTGGTGCCGACGAGCGGCCAGATTTTCTACAACGGCAAGGAGATCACCGGCTCCCGCCCCGCCGCCATCGCGCGCATGGGGCTGGTGCGCTCGTTCCAGATCTCGGCGGTGTTCCCGCACCTGACCGTGCTCGAGAACGTGCGCATCGCGCTGCAGCGGAAGCGCGGCACCTCGTTCGATTTCTGGCGCTCCGAGCGGGTGCTCGAGCAGCTGAACCCGCGCGCGCGCGAGCTCATCGAGGCGGTCGGCCTGACCGAATTCACCGACACCGCCGCAGTGGAGCTGCCCTACGGCAGGAAGCGCGCGCTCGAGATCGCCACCACGCTCGCGCTCGACCCCGAGATGATGCTGCTCGACGAGCCCACCGCCGGCATGACGCACGAGGACGTGGAGCGCATCTCGGCGCTGGTGAAGAAGGTCGCCGCCAATCGCACGGTGCTGATGGTCGAGCACAACCTGTCGGTGGTCGCGAACCTGTCGGACACGATCACCGTGCTGCAGCGGGGCGAGATCCTCGCCGAAGGCGACTACGCCGCGGTGTCGAAGGACCCGCAGGTGATCCAGGCCTACATGGGTTCGGGGCATGGCTGAGGCGCTGCTGCAAGTGAAGGGGCTGCACGCCTGGTACGGCGAGTCGCACATCCTGCACGGGGTCGATCTGGAGGTGCGCAAGGGCGAGGTGGTGACGCTGCTCGGGCGCAACGGCGCCGGCAAGACCACCACGCTCAAGTCGGTGATGGGCATGGTGGGGCGCCGCGAAGGCTCGATCGCCTTCGAGGGCCGCGAGATCGGCGCGCTGCCCTCCAATCGCGTGGCGCGCCTGGGCATCGCCTTCTGCCCCGAGGAGCGCGGCATCTTCGCCAGCCTGAACGTGGAGGAGAACCTGCTGCTGCCGCCCAAGGTGCGCGAGGGCGGCCTGGACACGGCGCAGATCTTCGAGCTGTTCCCGAACGTGAGGGAGCGCCTCGCCAGCCAGGGCACCAAGCTCTCCGGCGGCGAGCAGCAGATGCTCGCCATCGGCCGCATCCTGCGCACCGGCGCGCACCTGCTGCTGCTGGACGAGCCCACCGAGGGCCTCGCGCCGGTGATCGTGCAGCAGATCGGGCGCACGCTCGCGCGCCTGAAGGGCGAGGGCTTCACCATCCTGCTGGTCGAGCAGAACTTCCGCTTCGCGCAGACGGTGGCCGACCGTCACTACGTCATGGAGCACGGGCGCGTGGTGGACATGATTCCCAATTCCGGGCTCGAGGCGGCGATGCCGAAGCTGCACGAGTATCTCGGCGTATGAACGCAACGATTCTTCAACAGGAGGCAGCATGAAAATGAAACGCACAATCATCGCGGCGGCCGTCGCCGCGCTGGCCGGCACCGCCCAGGCCCAGATTTCCGACGGCGTGATCAAGATCGGCGTCATGAACGACATGTCCGGCCTGTATGCCGACCTGACCGGCCCGGGCTCGGTGGTGGCGGCGCGCCTGGCGGTGGAGGACTTCGGCGCGGCGAAGAAGGGCATGAAGGTGGAGATCGTCTCCGCCGACCACCAGAACAAGCCCGACGTCGGCTCGACGATCGCGCGCGCCTGGTACGACAACGACAAGGTGGACGTCATCGTCGACGTGCCGACCTCGTCGGTGGCGCTGGCGGTCAACCAGATCACGCGCGAGAAGGGCAAGGCGTTCCTGGTGTCCGGCGCGGCGACCTCCGACCTGACCGGCAAGGCCTGCTCGCCCAACACGATCCACTGGACCTACGACACCTGGATGCTGGCCAATGGCACCGGCAGCGCGATCGTCAAGACGGGCGGCGACAGCTGGTTCTTCCTGACCGCCGACTACGCGTTCGGGCACGCGCTGGAGCGCGATACCGAAGCGGTCGTGCTGAAGAGCGGCGGCAAGGTGCTCGGCAAGGTGCGCCATCCGTTCCCCGGCAGCGACTTTTCCTCGTTCCTGCTGCAGGCGCAGGCCTCGAAGGCGAAGATCATCGGCCTGGCCAATGCCGGCGGCGACACCATCAACTCCATCAAGCAGGCGTCCGAGTTCGGCATCGTCAAGGGCGGTCAGAACCTCGCCGGCCTGCTGGTGTTCCTCACCGACGTCAAGGCGCTCGGGCTGCAGACCGCGCAGGGCCTGATCTTCACCGAGACGTTCTACTGGGACCAGAACGACGCGACGCGGGCGTTCACCAAGCGCTTCTCGGCGCAGGCGCCGCGCAACAACTATCCGACGATGATCCACGCCGGCGTGTACTCCGCGGTGCTCCACTACCTGAAGGCGATCGAGGCGGCCAAGACCGACGACGGCGGCAAGGTCATCGCGCAGATGAAGGCGATGCCGACCGACGACCCGCTGTTCGGCAAGGGCACGGTCCGCGCCGACGGCCGCAAGCTGCACGCCGCGCTGCTGGTCGAGGTGAAGAAGCCGAGCGAGTCGACCGGGCCGTGGGACCTCTACAAGATCCGCGCCACGATCCCGGCCGACCAGGCGTTCCGGCCGATGGCCGAGGGCGGCTGCCCGCTGGTGAAGTAGCCGGGCAGGCGGTGACCGACGCATGACCGAGATCTTCGGCGTCCCGACGCAAGCGCTGTTCGGGCAGCTGCTGATCGGCCTGATCAACGGGTCGTTCTACGCGCTGCTCTCGCTCGGGCTCGCCGTGATCTTCGGTCTGCTCAACATCATCAACTTCACCCACGGCGCCCAGTACATGATGGGCGCCTTCGTCGCCTACCTGCTGCTGAACCGTTTGGGGATCGGCTACTGGTGGGCGCTGCTGGTGGCGCCGATCGCCGTCGGCGCGACCGGCATGCTGATCGAGCGCACCATGCTGGCGCGGCTCTACAAGCTCGACCACCTGTACGGCCTGCTGCTGACGTTCGGCCTGGCGCTGATCATCCAGGGCCTGTTCCGCCACGAGTACGGCTCCTCGGGGCTGCCGTACCAGATTCCCGCGCAGCTGCAGGGCGGCCAGAACCTGGGCTTCATGTTCCTGCCCAACTACCGCGCGTGGGTCATCATCGCCTCGCTCGCGGTGTGCCTGGGCACCTGGTTCGTGATCGAGCGCACCAAGCTCGGCGCCTACCTGCGCGCGGCGACGGAGAACCCGGCGCTGGTGCAGGCCTTCGGCATCAACGTGCCGCGCATGATCACGCTCACCTACGGCTTCGGCGTGGCCCTGGCGGCGCTCGCCGGCGTGATGGCCGCGCCGATCTACCAGGTCAGCCCGCAGATGGGGGCCGACCTGATCATCGTGGTGTTCGCGGTGGTGGTGATCGGCGGCATGGGCTCGATCATGGGCTCGATCGTCACCGGCTTCGGCCTGGGCGTCATCGAGGGCCTGACCAAGGTGTTCTACCCGGAGGCGTCCAACACCGTGATCTTCATCATCATGGCGATCGTGCTGATGATCCGGCCGAGCGGCCTGTTCGGGACGGCGAAATGAACCCTCAGCGCATCGCGCTCGCCGTGATGGTCGCGTTCTTCGCGCTGGCGCCGGCGGTGATCTATCCGCTGTTCCTGATGAAGGTGATGTGCTTCGCGCTGTTCGCCTGCGCCTTCAACCTGCTGATCGGCTACGGCGGGCTGCTGTCCTTCGGCCACGCGATGTTCTTCGGCGGCGCGGCCTACATCTCGGCGCACGCCGCCAAGGTGTGGGGCTTCCCGCCGGAGCTCGCCATCCTCGCCGCGGCGGTGGCGGCGGCGGTGCTCGGCCTGGGTGCCGGCCTGATCGCCATCCGGCGCCAGGGCATCTACTTCGCGATGATCACGCTGGCGCTGGCGCAGATGGTGTACTTCTTCTTCGTGCAGGCGCCGTTCACCGGCGGCGAGGACGGCATCCAGGCGGTGCCGCGCGGGCGCCTGTTCGGCCTGTTCGACCTCGCGTCCGTGACGAACATGTACGTGCTGGTGTTCGCGATCTTCCTGGGCGGCTTCCTGCTCATCTACCGCATCATCCAGTCGCCCTTCGGCCAGGTGCTCAAGGCGATCCGCGAGAACGAGCCGCGCGCGATTTCGCTCGGCTACGACACCGACCGCTACAAGCTGCTCGCGTTCGTGCTGTCGGCGGCGCTCGCCGGGCTCGCCGGGGGCACCAAGGCGCTGGTGTTCCAGCTCGCCTCGCTCACCGACGTCCACTGGACGATGTCCGGCGAGGTGGTGCTGATGACGCTGGTCGGCGGCCTTGGCACGGTGTTCGGGCCGGTCGTGGGCGCCCTGGTCATCGTCGCGATGGCGAATTACCTCGCGCAGCTCGGCGCCTGGGTGACGGTGGTGCAGGGAGTGATCTTCGTGGTCTGCGTGCTCATGTTCCGGCGCGGTGTAATCGGCGAGATCGCGCACTGGCTCAAGAAGCCGCTCTAGGCGCATGAGCTCGGCCACGCGCATCCGCGACCTCCTCGTCGCGCAACGCGTCGTCCCGGTGCTGCGCTTCGGTTCGGCCGCCACCACCATCCGCGCGGTCGATTGCCTGCGCGAGGCGGGTTTCAACACGTTCGAGATCACGCTCACGACGCCCGGCGCGGTCGAGTTGATCGCGGAGCTGCACGCGCGCATCGGCGCAACCGCGACGGTCGGTGCCGGCACCGTCACCGATCTGGACGCCGCGCGGCGCTGCGTCGACGCCGGCGCGCAGTTCCTCGTATCGCCGTGCGTCGTGCCGGGGCTCGCCGCCGTGGCGCACGAAGCCGGACGCGCCGCGCTGATCGGCGGCTTCACGCCCACCGAGATCCTCGCGGCCCACCGCGAGGGCGCCGATATCGTGAAGGTCTTCCCGTCATCGATCGGCGGACCCGCGTATCTCGGTGCGCTGCACGCCGTCTTTCCCGACGTGCTGCTCTGCCCGACCGGCGGGGTCACGCTCGAGAACATGAAGAGCTACTTCACGGCCGGCGCGGCGCTGGTCGGCATCGGCAATAACCTTCTTGACCAGGCCGCGCTCGCCGCTGGCGACATCGCGCGCGTCATCGCGGGCGCGCGGCGCTTTCTCGATCCGACCGTCTCGTCGGCATGAGTCCGCCGGGCCGCCCCAAGGACGAATCCCGAGCGCGGGAAGCGCGAGGGTAGTCCAATGCGCGTAGACGTTCTCGCCATCGGCGAGCCGATGGTGGAGTTCAACCAGACGCAGCCCGGCGACCCGCAGCTACCTGCAGGGCTTCGGCGGCGACTCGTCGAACATGATCATCGCCGCGGCGCGCTCGGGCGCGCGCGCCGCCTACGTCACGCGGCTCGGCGACGACGAGTTCGGGCGCATGTTCCTCGAGCTGTGGCGGCGCCGAGGGCGTCGACGCGTCGGGCGTGGGCATCGACCCGCAGGCGCACACGGCGGTCTACTGCGTGAGTCATGGCCCGCAGGGACACGTCTTCAGCTACCTGCGCGCCGGCTCGGCGGCGAGCCGAATGCAGCCCGCGGACCTGCCGCTCGACCTGATTCGCGCCGCCAGGTTCGTCCACGCCTCGGGGATCAGCATGGCGATCTCGGCGAGCGCGGCGGACACGGTGCTCGCCGCGTTCGAGGCGGCGCGGTCGGCCGGCGCGAAGGTCTCGTTCGACTCGAACCTGCGGCTCAAGCTCTGGCCGCTCGCGCGCGCGCGGGCGATGATCGGCGCCGCGGCCGGGCTCGCCGACTATTTCTTCCCGAGCATCGAGGACGCGCGCGCCCTGAGCGGCCTCGAGCCGGCCGGACGCGATCATCGACTGGGCGCACCGGCTCGGCGCGCGGACCGTGTTCCTCAAGCTCGGGCCGGACGGCGTGATCGTGAGCGACGGGACGAAGCGCGAGCGCATCGCCGGCCACAAGGTGAACGCGGTCGACGCGACCGGAGCGGGCGACTGCTTCTGCGGCGCGACGCTCGCGCGGCTCTGCGCGGGCGATACCGCCTTCGAAGCGGCCCGCTACGCGAACGCGGCCGCGGCGCTCGCGACCACCGGCTTCGGCGCCGTGGCGCCGCTGCCGCGGCCCGAGGCCGTCCGCGCGCTGCTGGCCACGGCGGGCTGAAGCTTCCGCCCACCGTACCATTCGACAGGATCGCTCGCGAAGGGAACGACACGATGCACCCACCACGCCGCGGTATTGCGGCCGCAGCAGCTGCTCTGCCTGTCTCTGCTGCCGGCAGGATGCGCCGAGCTCACTCAATACCAGGCGCAGATCGAGGAGATCCGGGATCTGTGGCGGCAGCTGCGGGGACTCGAGCCCGCTCCGCCTGCGCCGACGCCCCCCGTGGTGGTGACGCCCGATGCCCCGGTCCAGGCCCTCACGGTGAAGGGCAGCTGCGTCGGACGAGACGAGACCGGCTATGCCGAGAGCGTCCAGCTCGACGTGGCGGGCGGGCAGGTGCGGCAGTTCGACGCGCGCATCGACATCCCCAAGCGCGGCAGCTGTCGCTTCCAGCTGGTCGATTTTTCGCAGTCCAGGCAGACGCCGTACGTAGAGCTCGCCGCCCGCTCGAAGACGGCCTGTGCGATTCGCATGTGGCAGCAGGGCAGCCGCGTGACCGTCACCGCGACCGACTGCGAGGAGAAGTGCACGCGCGGCGCGTTCGAGTACATCTGGCCGATCCAGTTCGACGCGAAAACGGGCGGCTGCTATTGATCCGGGGGTGCGGCGACCAGTGAGCGGGCCGGCGGCACCCGTTCGATCGCGCCCCGGTATCATCGGCCGGTCGACCACGGAGACCTCCGCAATGAACGCACCCCTCGTCCTGCCGTCCGCCGGCATCCAGCCGGAGATCGCGATCAAGGCGATCCCGGACGACGAGCGCGTCTGGGTGCCGCAGGCGAAGGACGTCTGGTTCCGCCCGCTGCTGCTCAACACCGTCACCGGCGGCTGGTGCAACCTGCTGCGCGTGCGCAAGAGCGGCGTGCTCCACCGCCATCGCCATCCGATGCTCGTGGTCGGCTACGTCATCAAGGGGAAGTGGCGCTACCTCGAGCACGACTGGGTGGCGACCGAAGGGAGCTTCGTCTACGAGCCTCCGGGGGAGATCCACACGCTGGTCGTGCCCGACGACGTCCCGGAGATGATCACCTTCTTCAACATCTCGGGCGCGATGATCTACCTCGACGAGCAGGGCCGGCAGACCGCGTACGAAGACGTGTTCTCCAAGATCGATATGTGTCGCAAGCACTACGTCGAGGTCGGCCTCGGCGCGGACTTCGTCAGCCAGTTCGTCCGTTGAAGCTCGGCATCCCGAACTTCGCGAAGGCGCTCGACGCGGGGCTGCTGAAGACCGTCGAAGCGCTGCTGCGCGCCGGCCAGTTCCATCGCGTCGCGAACCTCGTCGCCGCCAGCGAGCCGGTCGCGAACTTCGCGCTGCGCCGGATGCGCGAGCTCGTCGACGATCCGCTGCTCGTCGCGCGCGATGGCGGCCTGCAGCTCACCAAGCGCGCGCAACGCCTCGCGGCACCGTTTCGCGACCTGCTGGAGCGCATCGGCGAGGTGCTCGCGGGGCGCGACGTGTTCGACCCGGCGTTCTGCGAGCAGACGTTTCGCATCGCGGCGAGCGACTATGCGTCGTTCGTCGTCGGCCCGGCGCTGGTCCGCGCGTTGTCGCAGGCGGCGCCGCGTGCGGCACTCGCCTTCGAGCCGTTCGACCCGGCGCGCGCGCGCAACGCCCTGGCGGGCGGGGAGATCGACCTCGTGATGGCGGCGGGTCTGCGCGGCGGGGCCGGAAAGCTGCGGTCGGAGACGCTGTTCGCCGAGCGGTTCGCGTGCGTCGCCCGGAAAGACCATCCCCGGGTGGCGAAGCGGCTGACGGCGACCGCCTACGCGGCCGAACGGCACGTCGTCGTGCATGCGCCGGCCGGCGCCGCGAAGGCCGATCCCGCGCTCGCCGATCCGGGGCGCAAGCGCCGCGCCGGGGCGACCGTCGCGCATTTCCTCCTCGTGCCCGAGATCGTTGCGCACTCGGAGCTGATCGCTACGCTGCCCGAGCGCGTCGCCGAGCGATTCGCGGCGCGCTATCCGCTCGTCGTGCACCGCTCGCCGGTGCGTCCGGCGGGGTTCACGCTCGCGCTGACCTGGAGCGTGCGCACCGACGACGAGCCGGCGCAGCGCTGGCTGCGCGGGCTCGTGGGTGAAGTGGCGGCGGAGACCTGACCGCGCCCGGGTCTAGAGCGTCACCGGCAAGTGACGGAGCCCGCGAAAGCGCACGCGCCGGTCGCGCTCCGGCGCGCCGTCCAGCGCGATCTTCGGATAGCGCGCGAGCAGGCGGCCGAACGCGATCCGGCCCTCGAGCCGCGCGACGTTCATGCCGGCGCAGGCGTGCGCGCCCTGCCCGAACGCGACGTGGCGGTTCGGGTTGCGGCCCACGTCGAGCCGATCCGGATCGGGGAACTGCGCCGGATCGCGGTTCGCCGCGCCGACGCCGAGCGTCAGGAAGGTGCCGGCCGGGAAGGTCCGCCCGCCGATCTCCATCGGCGCCGTGGCCATGCGGTTATTGAGCTGCAGCGGGCTCTCGAAGCGCAGCAGCTCCTCGACCGCGGTGCCGATCAGCGCGGGATCGCGCGCCAGGCGCTCGAGCTCGCCGCGATGCGTCAGCAGCGCGTGCATGCCGTTGCCGATCAGGTTGGTCGTGGTCTCGTGGCCGGCGTTCAGCAGGAAGATGCAATTGTGGAAGAGCTCTTTCTCGGTGAGCCGCTCGCCGTCGGGCTCGCCCTGGATGAGCCGCGTGAGCACGTCGGCCTCGGGATCGCCGGGATGCCTGCGCCGGTCCGCGCAGAGCACCGCGAGGTAGTCGAGAAACTCGCTCGTCGCGCGGTTCGCCCGTTCGAGGATCTCCGCGCTCGGCGCGGGCTCGAGCGCCGACAGGATCGCGAGCGACCAGCCGCGCAGGGGCCCGCGCTCGGGCTTCGGAACGTCGAGGAGGTTGCCGATCACCTCGACCGGGATCTGCGCGGCGAAGTCCTCGATCAGGTCGACGCGGCTGCGCCCCGCCATGCGGTCGAGCAGGCCGTCGACCAGCGCGACCAGTCCCGCTTCCATGCGCGCGATCGCGCGCTGGTTGACCGCGCCCATGATCAGCCGGCGCACGCGCGTGTGCAGCGGCGGGTCGTTGAAGACGAGGCTGGTGGTGTGATGCTCGTAGATCGGGCCGTCGCCGAGCCGGGGCTTGAACTCGCGCTTCTTGTCCGAGCTCGCGCGCGGGTCGCGGTAGACCGCGACGACGTCTTCGTGGCGCGTCAGGAAGAACGAGCCCGGCGCGAGCTCGTGCACCGGATCGTGCGTGCGCAGCGCCGCATAGTACGGGATACGGATCGTCGATGAAGTCCGGCGGGACGTCCGTGAGCCGGAATGCGCGCGCCTCGTGGACCGCCAGCTTCACTCAGAACGTCCCGGGATAGGCGCCGCCGTCGATCAGGAAGTTCTGCCCGACGACATACCCCGCCTGGGCGCTGCAGAGATACGCGCACGCGTCGCCGAACTCGGCCGCGTCGCCGAAGCGCGCACCCGGGATCCCTTTCGCGCGCGCCTCCTTCAGGCTCTCGGCCGTCACGCCCTGCTTCTTGGCGTTGAACTCGAAGTTCGAGACCAGCCGGTCGGTCAGGAACGCGCCGGGCAGCAGGTTGTTGATCGTCACGTTGTGCCGCGCCACCTGCCGCGACAGCCCGGCGACGAAGCCGGTGAGCCCGGTGCGCGCGCCGTTCGACATGCCGAGCTCCGGAATGGGGAACTTCACCGCGCCGGAGGTGATGTTCACGATGCGCCCGAACCTGCGCGCGATCATCGGGTCGATCGGTCGCCTTCATGAGCTCGATCGGCGTGAGCATGTTGGCGTCGATCGCCTTGAGCCAGTCGTCACGCGGTCCAGTTGCGGAAATCGCCCGGCGGCGGGCCGCCGGCGTTGTTGACCAGGATGTCCGGCTGCGGGCAGGCGGCCAGGAGCTGCGCGCGCCCGTCGGGCGTGGTGACGTCGAGCGCGAGCGCGGTGACCTTCACGCCGAAGGCCTTGCGGATCTCGCCCGCGGTCTGCTCGAGCGCTTCCTTGCCGCGCGCGCAGATCGTCAGATCGACGCCTTCCCGTGCCAGCGACCACGCGCACGCGCGGCCGAGGCCCTTGCTCGCGGCGCAGACGATTGCGGTCTTGCCCTTGATGCCGAGATCCATTGCTGCTCCTGACGTGGGTGGGTGTTTAGCGGCGGTTTTAGCGTCGCTGGTTTCTAGCGTCGCTTGCCGCCGAGAATCGAGCCGAGGATGCCGCGCGTGATCTCGCGGCCGAGCGAGGAGCCGACCGAGCGCGCCGCGCTCTTCGCCGCGGCATCGAGCATGCCGGGTTTCTTGCCCCCGCGCGGCCCGGTCGAGCCGAGCAGCACGTCCGAGAGCATGTCCATGAGGCCGCCGCTCTTTCCGGCTTCCGCGGGCGCGCCCTTGCCGCCGGCGGTCGGCTGTTCCTGCGCGCCGGCCGCGGCCTGCAGCTTCTCGAACGCCGACTCGCGGTCCACCGTCTTCTCGTAGTGCCCGGCCACGAGCGACGACGCGATGATCTTCTTGCGCTCCTCCGGCGTGATCGGCCCGATCTTCGAGTGCGGGCGGGGCGATGAACGCGCGCTCGACGACGCTCGGCCGCCCCTTCTCGTCGAGCATCGACACGAGCGCCTCGCCGACGCCGAGCTCGGTGATCGCCTTCTCGGTGTCGATCTTCGGGTTCTGGCGCAGCGTCTGGGCGGCGGTCTTCACCGCCTTCTGGTCCTTGGGCGTGAACGCGCGCAGCGCGTGCTGCACGCGGTTGCCGAGCTGCCCGAGCACGCTTTCCGGGATGTCGAGCGGGTTCTGCGTCACGAAGTACACGCCGACGCCCTTGGAGCGGATCAGCCGCACCACCTGCTCGATCTTCTCCACCAGCGCCTTCGGCGCGTCGTTGAAAAGCAGGTGCGCCTCGTCGAAGAAGAACACCATCTTCGGCTTGTCCACGTCGCCGACCTCCGGCAGCTGCTCGAACAGCTCCGAGAGCATCCACAGCAGGAAGGTCGAGTAGAGCTTCGGCGAGTTCATCAGCTTGTCGGCGGCGAGCACGTTGACCATGCCGCGGCCCTTGCTGTCGGTCTGCATCAGGTCGCCGATGTCGAGCATCGGCTCGCCGAAGAACCGCTCCGCGCCCTGGTGCTCGAGCTCGAGCAACCCGCGCTGGATCGCGCCGATCGAGGCGGTGGAAACGTTGCCGTACGCGGTCTTGAACTTGGCCGCGTTGTCGCCGACGAACTGCGACATGGCGCGCAGGTCCTTCAGGTCGAGGAGCGCGAGGCCGTTGTCGTCGGCGATCTTGAACACGAGCGTCAGCACGCCCTGCTGGACGTCGCTCAGGTTGAGGAGCCGGCCGAGCAGGAGCGGCCCCATGTCGGAGATCGTCGCGCGCACCGGATGGCCCTGCTCCCCGTACACGTCCCAGAACGTCACCGGGCAGCCTTCCCACTTCGGCTCGTCGAGCTTCAGCATCGCGAGCCGCTCCTTCATCTTCGGCGAGGCCGAGCCGGGGGCCGAGATTCCGGAGAGGTCGCCTTTCACGTCCGCCATGAACGAGGGCACGCCGAGGCGCGAGAACGACTCGGCGAAGACCTGCATCGTCACCGTCTTTCCGGTGCCGGTCGCGCCGGTGATGAGGCCGTGCCGGTTGGCGAGCGCGGGCAGGAGCATGAGCTCGATGTCGGCGGTCTTGGCGAGCAGAATCGGATCGGCCATTGGCGTTCCAGGTGCGGAAAAGGTGGGGGATAGGCCCGACGAGGCGCTAAAATTACCGCCTTTCAGCGAACCGCGCAGCGATCGGCACGCAACGAGGGGGCGATGCCCCCTCGTGCTCCCAAACTGGTGACGACTTTTCGTAACGAGACGCCATGGCCGGACATTCCCGATGGGCGAACATCAAGCACAAGAAGGCCGCCTCTGACGCCAAGAAGGGCAAGGTCTTCACGAAGGCGATCAAGGAGGTCACCGTCGCGGCGCGGCTCGGCGGCGGCGATCCGTCGATGAACGCGCGCCTGCGCCTCGCCCTTGCGAAGGCGCAGGAAGGGAACGTCCCGAAGGACAACGTCGATCGCGCGATCAAGCGCGGGACGGGCGAGCTCGAAGGCGTCGCGTACGAGGAGATCCGCTACGAGGGCTACGGCATCGGCGGGGCGGCCGTGATGGTCGATTGCCTGACCGACAACCGCACCCGCACGGTCGGCGAGGTGCGGCACGCGTTCAGCAAGAACGGCGGCAATCTCGGCACCGACGGTTCGGTCGCGTTCATGTTCAAGCACTGCGGCCAGTTCGTGTTCGCGCCCGGCGCCACCACCGAGGAAAAGTTGATGGAGGTCGCGCTCGACGCCGGGGCCGAGGACGTGATCACCGACGATGACGGCACGCTGGAGGTGCTGTGCGCGCCGGGCGATTTCGAGTCGGTGAAGGCCGCGCTCGAGGGCGCCGGCCTCAAGCCCGAGGTCGCCGGCATCACGATGCGCCCCTCGACCGACACCCCGCTCAAGGGCGACGACGGCACGAAGATGCAGAAGCTCCTCGACGCCCTGGAGGCGCTCGACGACGTGCAGGACGTCTACACGACGGCGGCGATCGAGGAGTGACGGGCGCCGGCCCCTATAATCGCGGCATGGCGGCGCCTGCCCTCCGCATCCTCGGCATCGACCCGGGCCTGCGCGTCACCGGTTTCGGCGTCATCGACAAGACCGGACAGAAGCTCGCGTACGTGACGAGCGGCTGCATCCGCACGCCGCTGGCGGGGAGCCTGCCCGAACGTCTCGCCGTCATCCTCGATTCGCTCGGTGAAGTGATCGCCGCGCACCGGCCCGGGCAGGTCGCCCTCGAGAAGGTCTTCGTGAACGTCAACCCCGAGTCGACGCTTGCGCTCGGGCAGGCGCGCGGCACCGCGATCTGCGCCGCCGTGTCGGCCAGACTGCCGGTGGCCGAGTACACCGCGCTGCAGGTGAAGCAGGCGGTGGTCGGCAACGGGCATCGCGAAGAAGGAGCAGGTGCAGGAAATGGTGAAGCGCCTGCTCCATCTCGCGGGCGCGCCGAGCGCGGACGCCGCCGACGCGCTGGCGTGCGCGATCTGCCACGCGCACGGCGGGCAGGGACTGGGCGCGATCGCCACCGCCGGCTACCGGGTGCGGCGCGGGCGGCTCGTAGGGCGGGCGATCGCGCGATGATCGGCCGCATCCAGGGCGTCCTGCTGGAGAAGAACCCGCCGCAGATCATCGTCGACTGCCAGGGCGTCGGCTACGAGGTCGAGGTGCCGATGAGCACCTTCTACAACCTGCCGGCGACGGGCGAGCGCGTCGCCCTGCTCACGCATCTGCTGGTGCGCGAGGACGCGCATCTCCTGTACGGCTTCGGCACCGAGGGCGAGCGCCGCGCCTTCCGCCAGCTCCTCAAGATCAGCGGCGTCGGCGCGCGCACCTCGCTCGCCGTGCTCTCCGGCCTGTCGGTCGCCGAGCTCGCGGAGGCGGTGACGCTGCAGGAGAGCGGGCGGCTCACCCGGATTCCCGGCATCGGCAAGAAGACCGCCGAGCGGCTCCTGCTGGAGCTCAAGGACAAGCTCGGGGTCGAGCTGACGACCACCGTCGCGGCGAGTCGCCCCGCGCCGGCGACGAGCGACATCCTGCGCGCGTTGCTCGCGCTGGGATACAGCGAGAAGGAGGCCGCCGCCGCGGTGCGGCAGCTGCCCGAAGGGCTGTCGGTGTCCGACGGCATCCGGCAGGCGCTGAAGTCGCTTTCCAGGGCGTAGGATTCCGCCATGGCCATCGAAACGGATCGGCTGATCGCGCCGACGAAAGAGTCGGCGCAGGAAGAGGCGATCGAGCGGAGCCTCCGCCCGAAGCAGCTCGCCGAGTACGTCGGGCAGGAGAAGATCCGCGGGCAGCTCGCGATCTTCGTCGAGGCGGCGCGCTCGCGCAAGGAAGCGCTCGACCACGTGCTCCTCTTCGGGCCGCCCGGCCTCGGCAAGACGACGCTCGCGCACATCATCGCGCGCGAGATGGGCGTGAACCTCCGCCAGACCTCCGGGCCGGTGCTCGAGCGGCCCGGCGATCTCGCCGCGCTCCTCACCAATCTCGAGCCGAACGACGTGCTGTTCATCGACGAGATCCACCGGCTCAGCGCCGGTCGTCGAGGAGATCCTCTATCCGGCGCTCGAGGACTACCAGATCGACATCATGATCGGCGAGGGCCCGGCGGCGCGCTCGGTGAAGCTCGACCTGCCGCCGTTCACCCTGGTCGGCGCGACGACGCGGGCCGGGATGCTGACCAACCCGCTGCGCGACCGCTTCGGGATCGTCGCGCGGCTGGAGTTCTACACGCCCGCCGAGATCCAGCGGATCGTCGACCGCTCGGCGCGGCTGCTCGAGGTGGAGATCGCGGTCGAGGGCGCGCTCGAGATCGCGCGGCGCTCGCGCGGCACGCCGCGGATCGCGAACCGGCTGCTGCGGCGCGTGCGCGACTACGCGCAGGTGCGCGCCGGCGGCACGATCACGCGCGAGGTCGCCGACGCGGCGCTGACGATGCTCGACGTCGACGCGATCGGCCTCGACCTGATGGACCGCACGCTGCTGCTCGCGGTGATCGAGAAGTTCGCCGGCGGCCCGGTCGGCGTCGAGAACCTGGCCGCCGCCATCGGCGAGGAGCGCGACACGATCGAGGACGTGCTCGAGCCGTTCCTGATCCAGAGCGGCTACCTGCAGCGCACCCCGCGCGGGCGGGTCGCGACGCTCCTCGCCTTCCGCCACTTCGGGCTCGCCGCCCCCAGCCGGCCCGCTTCCGGAGAGCTGTTCAGCGATGAGTAACCCCGATAAGCGGGGCGCATGCGTTGAAGGCAGCTGGCAGGCGACTGGGATGGCAGGACTTACGTCTGGCCGGTGCGCGTGTACTACCACCACACCGATGCCGGCGGGGTGGTGTATCACGGGACCTATCTCGATTTCATGGAAGCGGCGCGCACCGAGCTGCTGCACGCGCTCGGGTTCGACCTCGCGGAACTCGTGGCGCGGCACGCGGTCCTGTTCATGGTGTACGGACTGTCGGTCGACTACCATAAGCCCGCGCGGCTCAACGAGCGGCTGCGCGTGACCGCGACGATCGCGCATGCCGGGCGCGTGCGCATCGACTTCGAGCAGCGCGTGCTGCGCGGGGACGAGGTGCTCGTCTCGGCGCGCGTGAAGGCGGCCTGCGTGCATCCGCAGACGTTCAAGCCGATCGCGCTGCCCGAGGCGCTCAGGGAGAAGTTCAAACAATGACCGTGACCCAAGACCTCTCGATCCTCAGCCTGATCCTCAACGCGAGCTGGGCGGTGCAGGCCATCATGGTGCTGCTGCTCTTCGTGTCGCTGATGTCCTGGTACTACATCTTCCGCAAGATGTTCTCGATCCGGCAGACGCGGCGGCAGACCGAGGACTTCGAGCGCTCCTTCTGGAGCCGTCCCGACCTGAACGCGCTCTACCAGAGCGCGGTGAACGCGCGCCATCGCACCGGCGCGCTCGAGCGCATCTTCGAGGCCGGCTTCCGGGACTACGTGAAGCTCAAGACGCAGCACGTCGAGACGAGCGACCTCGTCGACGGCGCGCGCCGCGCGATGCGCGCGACCTACCAGCGCGAGATGGACCACCTCGAGTCGCACCTCGCCTTTCTCGCCTCGGTCGGCTCGGTGAGCCCGTACGTCGGCCTGCTCGGCACCGTGTGGGGGATCATGCATTCGTTCCGCGGCCTCGCGAACGTCGCGCAGGCGACGCTCGCCGCCGTGGCGCCGGGCATCGCCGAGGCGCTGGTCGCGACCGCGATCGGCCTCTTCGCCGCGATCCCCGCGGTGGTCGCGTACAACCGCTACTCGTACGACATCGAGCGCCTGTCGGTGCGCTTCGAGAGCTTCATGGAGGAGTTCTCGAACATCCTGCAGCGGCAGGCGGCGAGGTAGCGGCGATGGGGCGGCAGCGCAAGCTGATGAACCAGATCAACGTCGTGCCGTACGTCGACGTGATGCTGGTGCTGCTCGTGATCTTCATGGTCACGGCGCCCCTGGTGTCGCCGGGGCTGGTCGAGCTGCCGAGCGTCGGCAAGGCCTCGCAGCCGCCCGAGGCGCCGCTGGAGGTGCTGATCCGCACCGACCAGTCGATGCTGCTGCGCGAGCGCGTGAAGGGGCAGGCCGGTCGACCGCAACGTGAGCATGGCGCAGCTCGTGACGGCGGTGCGGCAGAAACAGGCCCAGTCGCCCGAGCAGGCCGTCGTCATCTCCGCGGACAAGGACGTGCGCTACGAGGCGGTGCTGCGGGTGATGGACGAGCTGCAGCGCGCCCAGGTCCGGCGTGTCGGCCTGATGGTGAAGCCGGCGCAGGTGGAGGCGAGATAGTCGTGCTGGCGATCCCGCGCCGCGATCCGGGGGCGAACGCCTCGGCCGTGCTGGCGGTCGGCGTGCACGTCCTGCTGCTCGCCGTGCTGTTCTTCGGCATCCGCTGGCGCACGAAGCATCCCGAGCCGGTGATGGCCGAGCTGTGGAGCCAGCTCCCTGCCGTCGAGGCGCCGCGCGCGGCGCCGCCGCCTCCGCCGCCGGTCGTCGCGCCGAAGCCCGAACCGAAGCCCGAGCCGAAGCCCGAACCGAAGCCCGAGCCGCAGGCCCGAGCCCAAGGCGGCGCCGAAGCCGGAGCCGAAGCCCGACATCGCGCTCGAGCAGGAGAAGAAGCGGAAGGAAGAGGCCGACAAGAAGAAGCGCGCGGAGGAGGCGGCGAACAAGAAGCGCGACGACGAGCTCAAGGCGAAGGCCGAGCAGGAGCGCAAGGACAAGGCGCTCGCCGAGCAGCGTCGCCGCGACGAGCAGGCGGCCGAGCGGAAGCGCATGCAGGACCAGCTGGCGCGCGAGCTCTCGGGCGCCGCCCCGAAGGCCGGCGCGCCGGCCGCCGCGGTGCAGGGGGTGCCGGGTCCGGCGGGCGACCCGAGCGCGCTCGCTTCCTGGCAGCAGCAGATCGGGGCCAAGGTGAAGTCGAACATCGTCCTGCCGCTCGATCTCACGGGCAACCCGGAGGCGCAGTTCGAAGTCCTGCTGCTCCCGACCGGCGAGGTGCAGAGCGTGCGGCTCCTCAAGTCGAGCGGGAGCCGGGTGCTCGACGACGCGTGGGAGCGGGCGATCCTCAAGTCCTCGCCCCTGCCGAAGCCCGCCAAGGCGGAAGTGTTCCGCCGCGACCTGCGTCTCGTCTTCCGCCCGCGGGACTGATCCGAATGCGCCCGCGCTGTCGCCGCGTCCCGACACAATTCGCCATGGGCTCGCCCCGACTCGGCCGGTATAATCCCGCAACGCAGCGAGCAATCCACGCCTTGAACCGAACGCTCCGTGCCCTCATCGCCTGCCTGGTCCTCGTGACGGCAGGCGCCGCGCAAGCCCAGCTCACCATCGAGATCACGGGCGGCGGCGGCACCCAGATTCCGATCGCGATCGCGCCGTTCCAGGGCGAAGCGCAGCTCAAGCCGGGGCTGAGCGACGTGATCGAGGGGGATCTCGCGCGCAGCGGGCGCTTTCGCACGCTCTACACCGGCCCGCAGAACCTCAACGAGACGAGCACGGTCGACCTCGCCGCCTGGCGCAGCCGCAACGCCGACGCGCTGGTGGTGGGCGGCGTCTACCCCGCCGCGGGCGGGCGCTACGAGGTGCGTTTTCGCCTCTTCGACGTGCTCAAGCAGCAGTCGCTCGGCGGCGTCGCGTACACGATCACCCCGCAGCAGGCGCGCGCGACCGCGCACCGCATCGCCGATTTCATCTACGAGAAGCTCACCGGCGACAAGGGCGTGTTCTCGACGCGCATCGCCTACGTGGTGAAGAGCGGCCAGCGCTTCCAGCTGCAGATCGCCGACGCCGACGGCGCGAACCCGCAGACCGCGATCACGTCGAACGAGCCGATCATGTCGCCCAACTGGGCGCCCGACGGCACGCGCATCGCCTACGTCTCGTTCGAGGCCAAGAAGCCGGTCGTGTACGTGCACAACCTCGCCACCGGCCAGCGCCAGGCGGTCGCGAACTTCCGCGGCTCGAACAGCGCGCCCGCCTGGTCGCCCGACGGCCGCAGCCTGGCGGTCGTGCTCTCGCGCGAAGGCGGCTCGCAGCTCTTCATGATGAACGCCGACGGCACGAACGTGCGGCGGCTCACCAGCTCGGCGGCGATCGACACCGAGCCCCAGTTCGCGCCCGACGGGCGGTCGATCTACTTCACGTCCGACCGCGGCGGCGCGCCGCAGATCTACCGGATCGCGACGACCGGCGGCGACGTGCAGCGCGTCACGTTCGACGGCGGCTACAACGTCACGCCGCGCATCAGTCCGGACGGCAAGACGCTCGCGTTCGTGCAGCGCAATGCCGGGCGCGTTCCAGGTCGCGGTGATGGACCTCGCCGTCGCGCCAGACGCAGGTGCTGACCGACGGCAGCCGCGACGAGTCGCCGAGCTTCGCGCCCAACGGCAAGATGATCCTGTACGCCACCGAGGTCGGCGGGCGCGGCGTGCTCGCCGCCACCTCCAGCGACGGGCGCGTGAAGCAGCGCCTGTCCGTCCCGGCTGCGGATGTCCGCGAGCCGGCGTGGGGCCCGGCCCCCGCCAACTGAGAAGGAGACAGATCCATGAAACGAATCCTCGCAATCGTGGCCGCTGGCCGCGTTCGTGGCCGGGTGTTCGAGCACCCCTGACGAGCAGGCGCCGGCGCCGGTCGAGGACGCCAAGAGCGGCGCGGGCGGGCCGTCGACCGGCCCGGTCACCAGCCAGCCGATCCCGGTCACGCCGATCGGCGGCGATCCGAACAAGGACCCACGCCTCACGGATCCGAAGAGCCCCCTGTCCAAGCGCAGCGTCTACTTCGACTTCGACTCCGACGCGATCAAGGCCGAGTTCGTGCCGCTCGTCGAGGCGCACGGCGCGTTCCTGCGCCAGAACCCGCGCGCCAAGATGCTGATCCAGGGCAACGCCGACGACCGCGGCAGCCGCGAGTACAACCTCGGTCTCGGCCAGCGTCGCGCCGACGCGCTCAAGAAGCGCCTCGTCCTGCTCGGCGCGCAGGAGAGCCAGATCGAGTCGGTCAGCCTCGGCGAGGAGAAGCCGGTCTGCACCGACCAGACCGAGGAGTGCTGGGCGAAGAACCGCCGGGACGATATGCTCTACGGGGGGCAGTTCTGATCGGGCGCCGTACGGGGCGGCGCCGGGGGAGAGGCGCGATGAGGATCCGGCACATTCTTCTCTTGGCGGCGGCGCTCGCGCCGCTGCCGGCGTTCGCGCTCTTCAGCGACGACGACGCCCGCAAGGGGGTCGCCGACCTGCAGAAGCGCGTCGAGGCGCAGCAGCAGCAGCTCCAGCGCATCGAACGCGAGGTCACCGACAAGCGGGCGGTGATCGAGCTCTCGAACCTGATCGACGGCCTGCGGCAGGACATCGCCAATCTGCGCGGGCAGATCGAGGTGCTGTCCAACCGCATCGACGGCCTCGACAAGCGCCAGAAGGACCTGTACGTCGATCTCGACACGCGGCTGCGCAAGTTCGAGCAGGGGCAGGCGGACAAGGACAAGGCCGCGCAGGCCGCCGCGGCCGAGCAGCAGGCCTACGAGGCGGGGCTCGCGCAGTTCAAGGCGAACAACTACGGCACGGCGATCCAGAGCCTGCAGTCGTTCCTGACGACCTACCCGCAGAGCCCGCTCGCCCCGTCGGCGCAGTACTGGATCGGCAACGCGCATTACGCGCTGCGCGACTACAAGAACGCGATCGCCGCGCAGCAGAAGGTGATCGCGAACTGGCCCGAGAGCTCGAAGGCGCCCGACGCGCTCCTCAACATCGCGTCGAGCCAGGCCGAGGCGGGCGATCCCAACGGCTCACGCAACACGCTGCGCACGCTCGTCTCGAAGTATCCCAGCAGCCCCGCCGCCGACCAGGCGAAGCAGCGGCTCGCCAAGAAGTAGCCCCGCAATAGACCCCCGCTATCCCCGGCTAAGCAGATTCGCTTGGCGCGGCGGACGCGGTCGGTGAGAATGCCCCTCCACAGCCTGGGGGAGGGCGGATGAACGAAGTCAATCCTGCGAGTCTCGTGCCGCTGGTGGCCTGGGGCGGCTTCATCCTCGCCTTCGTCTTCGGCTTCGTCGGCAACAAGACCAACTTCTGCACGATGGGCGCGGTCTCCGACGTCGTCAACATGGGCGACTGGAACCGCATGCGGATGTGGCTGCTCGCGATCGCCGTGGCGATCGTCGGCGCGAACGCGCTGGAGCTCGCCGGCGTGCTGAAGCTCTCGAACTCCATCTACACGACGCCGAACTTCACCTGGCTCTCGTACGTCGTCGGCGGGCTGCTCTTCGGCGTCGGCATGACGCTCGGCTCGGGCTGCGGCTCGAAGACGCTGATCCGCGTCGGCGGCGGCAACCTGAAATCGCTGGTCGTGCTCGTGTTCATGGCGATCGCGGCGTACATGACGCTGCGCGGGCTGTTCGGCTCGTTCCGCGTCGGCGTGCTCGAGCCGGTGAGCGCGCAGCTCGCCGGCGGGCAGGACCTGCCGACGCTGTTCGCGAAGTGGTTCGGGGGCGAGCGGCGCACGATGGTGATCGTCGCGACCGTGATCGTCGCCGGCGCGCTCCTCGTCTTCACGCTCGCGAAGCGCGAGTTCCGCCAGTTCGACTTCCTGCTCGGCGGGATCGTCGTGGGGCTGGTGATCGTGGGCGGCTGGTACGTGAGCGGCAGGCTCGGCTACGTCGAGGAGCATCCCGACACCCTGCAGGAGGCGTGGGTCGCGACCAACACCGGCCGCATGGAGTCGCTGTCCTTCGTCGCGCCGCAGGCGTTCGGGCTCGAGCTCCTCATGTTCTGGACCGACAAGTCGAAGATCGTCACCTTCGGCGTCGCCTCGGCGCTGGGCGTGATCGCGGGCTCCGCGGCGTACGCGCTGGTCTCGAAGAGCTTCCGGCTCGAGGCCTTCCGCGACGCCGGCGACATGATCCGCCACATGGTCGGCGGCATCCTCATGGGCTTCGGCGGCGTCGTGTCGCTCGGCTGCACGGTCGGGCAGGGAATCACCGGCTTCTCGACGCTCGCGCTCGGCTCGATCGTCACTTTCCTGGCGATCGTGGCGGGCGCGGCGGCCACCATGAAGTACGAGTACTGGAAGCTGATGCGCGAGGGGTGAATCGGCGCAATTGCTGCGCCGCGTTGACGCCCCTCCCGGCGCGCCTGTAAAATCCCGCCTCTTCCCGGGGGGCGTTAGCTCAGTTGGTAGAGCAGCGGACTTTTAATCCGTTGGTCGCAGGTTCGTTAATCCGTTGGTCGCAGGTTCGACCCCTGCACGCCCTACCAAGACACCGAGCGGGCCAGCGTTCGCAGGCTCGCTTCCGAATTCCGCGTGAATCATGAGCGCCCTGTCTGGCCTGGCGCCGCCGGTGCGGCTGGCATCGGACGGGCAACCGGGAACCGGCGCTATATTTGGCGCTTCAGAACGAGCGGGCCTGTCGCGATGGCACTGCCGACCGCCAGATTCTGCGCGCAGTGCGGTGCCGCACTGGCGCCGAACGCCCGATTCTGCAGCGCGTGCGGGTCGCCCGTTGGCGTCGTGCCGGAACGCGCATCGCTGGCGCCCCCGCAAGGCGAGCGGAGGCAGGTCAGCGTGCTGTTCGCCGATCTCTCCGGCTACACGCGCTTGAGCGGCGGCCTCGACCCCGAGGAAACGAACGTACTGCTCGCACGCTATTTCGAGGCTGTAGATGGCGTCGTTCAAGCCTATGGCGGCAGCGTGTTGAGGCATGTGGGCGATTCGGTGCTGGGCGTGTTCGGTGCTCCTGTCGCGCACGACAATGACCCCGAACGCGCAGTCCGCGCAGCGATCGACATCCACGCCGCGATGGACCGTCTCAGCACCGAAACGGGCCACCAGCTGCACGTGCATGCCGGCATCGCTGCCGGCGAGGTTGTCGCCGCGGGGCTCGGGAGCGAGGTCTATAGCGAGTACACCGTCACCGGCGACGCGGTGAATCTCGCCTCCCGGCTGTGCAACCTCGCCGAGCCGGGCGAGACGATGATCGCGCACAGCGTGCACGACGCTACGCAGCATGTTGTCGAGGCCGAGTCCGCCGGCGAGATTGCCGTCAAGGGTTTCGCGCGCCCGGTCAAGGCTTGGCGAATCGGAAACCTGCGCTCGGAGCGCGTCGGCAAGAACAGCGTGCCGCTCGCCGGTCGGCGCGGAGAACTCCTCCAGTTCGAGAGCATCCTTGCGGCGGTGCGCGAGACCGGCGAAGGACAGGCGGTGTACATCCGTGGCGAACCCGGCATCGGAAAGTCGCGTTTGGCCGAGGAGTTCACCGCACGGGCCGTGGCCGCCGGGTTCGCCGCGCACAAGGGCCTCGTGCTGGATTTCGGGACGGGGCGCGGGCGCGATGCGACCGGAGCACTGCTGCGAAGCCTGATGGGCCTGAGCCCGGACGCTGACGAGTGGGCACGGCGCGAGGCCGCCAATCGCCTGGTCGCGGCCGGTGGCCTCGAGCGCGACCATCGCGTCTTCCTGAACGACCTGCTCGACCTCCCGCAGCCGGTCGAGCTGCGCGCGATCTATGACGCGATGAACGCGGCGACGCGCGCCCGTGGACGGGAGGCTGTCCTCGCGGCGCTGGTTCACCATGCGGGCCGCGGCGAACCGCTCCTGCTCCTCGTCGAGGATTTGCACTGGGCCGATGCGGTCACGCTGGAGCATCTCGCGGCGCTCGCGAATGCGGCCGCCGGCGCGTCGGGGATTCTCGTCATGACCTCGCGCATCGAGGGCGACCCGATCGACGCCTCGTGGCGGAGCAGGACGCGGGACACGCCGTTCACCACGTTTGACCTCGGGCCCCTGCGCGATAGCGAGGCCCGCGCGCTCGCCGCCGCCATCGCCGATGCCGCCAGCCGCTTTGTCGGCGCATGTCTTGCGCGCGCGGGCGGAAATCCGCTGTTCCTGGTGCAGCTCCTGCATGCGACCGAGCAGGCCGGTACCGAATCGGTGCCGGACTCTATCCAGAGCCTCGTGCTCGCGCGCATGGACCGGCTGCCCCCGCTCGATCGCCGCGCGCTGCAGGCCGCCGCCGTCCTCGGGCAGAGCTTTGCACTCGGGCCGCTGCGCCATCTTCTGGCTGCGCCCGACTATCGGTGCGACGAGCTGCTCCGCAAGTACCTGATCGGTCCCGACGGTGAGGACTTCCTGTTCGCCCACGCGTTGATCCGTGACGGCGTATACGCCTCGCTCACGCGGCAGGACCGGCGCGAGCTGCACCGCCGCGCCGCGGGGTGGTTCGGCGCTTACGACTTGGTGCTCGTGGCCGAGCACCTCGATCGCGCGGAAGACGCCGGTGCGCCGCAGTCCTACCTGCGTGCCGCGCTGAGCCAGCGCGACCGCTTCGACTTCGACCGCGCGCTGGCGCTAGCCGCACGCGGCCTGGCACTCGCGCGCGACCCCGGTGACCGCGTCACCCTGGCGCACCTGCACGCCGACTGCCTTCGGGAGGTCGGGCGCGCGCAGGACTCCGCCACCGCGTTCCGCGAGACACTCGTGCTCGCCCTGGGCGAGGCCGACAGGGCGCGTGCGTGGATCGGTGTCGCGGCCGGACTGCGCATCCTGAGCCGACCGGACGAGGCCATGACCGCGCTCGACGAGGCCGAGCGCGCGCTCGCGGGAGTGGATCTGCCGCGCGAGCTCGGACAGATCGACTTCATTCGCGGCAATCTTCACTTCGCGCGCGGCGAGCCGGCGCTGTGCCTCGCCAGTCACGAGCGGGCGCTTGCGCACGCGCGGCGCGCCGGCGACGCGGAGCTCGAAGCCAATGCTCTCGGCGGGCTCGGCGACGGCGAGTACGCCCGCGGACGGATGAGGACCGCACTCGCTCATTTTCAGCAGTGCAGCGCGCTGAGCCGCGCTCGCGGCTTCGGCCGCATCGACCTGTCGACGCGCTTCATGATCGGCCACTGCCTTCGCTACCAGAACGATCTTGCGACTGGTCTCGCCGAGCAGGAGGCGCAGATCGCGGCGGCGGCGCGGATCGGCAACCGGTTGGCCGAGATGACCGCGCAGCAGTCGCGCGGGATCCTGCTGGTCGAAATGGGACGGTACGACGAGGCGATCGAGTCCCTGACCGCCGCGAAGTCGCTGTCAGGCCAGCTCGGCACGCGACGCTTCGATGCGATCATCCTCGCCCACTACGGAGCGGCGCTGATCGAGACCGGCCGCGCCGCGGAAGGCCGGGCCACGATCGACGAGGGTCTGGCGGTCGCGCGCGAGACCGGAATGGGTTTTGTGGGGCCGGTCGTCCTTGGCTACAGGGCGCTCTACGCCGTCGCCGATGCAGAGGCGCGTGGCGCCCTCGCCGAAGCGGAGGCCGTACTGGCGAAGGGATGCGTCGGGCACAACTACTTCTGGTTCTATCGCGACGCGATCGAGACCAGCCTGCGCGCCCGGCGCTGGGCCGAGGCGCTTCGCTATGCTCAGGCGCTGGCCGACTACACGGCCGCGGAGCCGCTGCCCTGGTCGGATTTCAACATCGCGCGCGCCCGCGCCCTGGCGGCCTTTGGCCACGGCGACCGCGGCATTCCCCTGCAGGCCGAACTCGCCGCCCTGCGCGGTCAGGCGGTCGCGGCGCAGCTGGCGCCGGCGCTGCGGTTGCTCGACGCCGCTCTGGCCGCGTTCTGACGCCGAGCGGCAGCCGCAGCGCACCGGCCGCTCAGCACCGCCCGACCGGCACTTCATTCACGAAAGAGCACTGCCCGTCGCTCATGTAATCGCCGAACGGCCCGCGGCGATTCAGCGCCTGTCCGCCACCGCCGCCGCCTGCGACCGGCGCGCGGTAGCAGTTCTGGGAGATGTGACCTTGCGGTTGCGGGTTGCCGGCGTAGCCCCAGACTCCGTTGCCGAGGAGCCAGTACCGACCGTCGGGGACGGGCCCGCAGCTTAGTTGCTCGAGAAGGGCGACCTCCGTCGGGCCCATGCGCTGGCCGTTCACCCAGACGTAGCGATCAGCGAACGCCGCAGGGCTGACCGCGAGCAGCGATACCACCAGGATGAGAGCTCTCATCGTCGTTCCTCCAGGGATGCGCCCGTTCAGCGGGCCTTCCAGGAATCAGACTAGAGCCGGAGCAGAAGCGGATGTGGTGAATAGTGCCGCGCCCGCTGGGCAGAATTGCCGCGCGTCGCGGGTCAGAGGAACGCGAGACTGATCTTCGGGAAGGCGATCAGGATCCACAGCACCGCGAACATCACCGCGGCGAACGGCAGGGCCCCCATGAAGATGTCGCGCAAGGTGATCGACTGATCGTCGATCGTCGCCTTGATGACGAAGCACGAGATCCCAAACGGCGGGGTGAGCAGGCCGATCTCCGCACCGATCACCGTGATGATCCCGAACCAGATCAGGTTGATGTTGAACGGCTCGAGCGCCGGCAGGAACAGCGGCACGCAGATCAGGATGATCGACGCGGTGTCGATGATCGTCCCCAGCGCGAGCAGCAGGAGGACGTAGATCAGCATGAAGCCGTAGAACGGCATGCTGAGCGAGGCGAGCCACTCGCCGAAGAGCGTGGGGAGCCCGGCGATTCCGAGCATCCGGCTGTAGATCGACGCGGCGATGATCAGGAAAAGGATGTTGGCCGTGATGTGGCCGGTCTCGACCAGCGCTTGCCATATCGAGGGCGCCGTGAGGCGCCGCTTGGCGAAGCCCATGATCATCGCGGCGACCGTGCCGGCCGCGCCGGACTCGACCGGCGTCAGGATGCCGCCGTAGATGCCGCCGAGAACGATCACGACCAGCAGCGCGACCGGTCCGACTTTCACGACCAGGTCCCGGGCGAGCGTCGGGAGCGGCGGCAGACGCTCCCGCGTGCGCTCGCCGCCGACGAACCCCGGCGTCAGCCGGTGCATGACCGGAATGGCGATGCAGTAGGCGAGCGCCAGCAGCAGTCCCGGGAACACCCCCGCCAGGAACATCGCGCCCACCGACTGCTCGGTGACGACGGCGTAGATGATCAGCATCACGCTCGGCGGGATGATCATGCCGAGGACCGAGCTGCCCGCGACCACGCCCACCGCGAACCGCCGCCCGTAGCGGTACCGCAGCATCTCCGGGATCGCGACCTTCGCGAACACCGAGGACGACGCGATCGAGGAGCCGGTCACCGACGCGAAGATCGCATTCGCGACCACGGTCGCGATGCCCAGGCCGCCGCCGATGGACCGGAAGAGATCGTTCGCGAACTCGTAGATGTCGCGCCCGAGCCCGGAGCGGCTCACGACGAGGCCCATCATCACGTACAGCGGCACGGTCGCGAACGCCTCGTCGGCGATCGAGTCGGCCATCGCGAGCGCGAGCAGGTTCAGCGCGATGTCGAGGTTGCCCTTCAGCAGCACCACGCCGACGAACGAGATCATGCCGAGCGCGATCGCGATGTGCGCGCCGGCGTAGATGAAGACGACGATCGCGACGACGGACGCGATACCGACCGCGACGCTGGTCACCTCCATGCGCTAGCGGCGCACGCCGGCGTGCCCTGCGCGGGCGCGCCGGAATGCGGCGACCGCGAGGCGCACGAACTGGATCATGCACACCGCGAGTCCGAGCACGATGATGGACTTGACCGGCCAGACCGGCGCCGTGAACACGCCCTCGTTGCCGAGGTAGGACTTGCGCTCGATCGACTCGGCGAGCAGCGGGATCGACCCCCACAGCCCGATGCCCATGTACGCGGCGCCGAGCAGGAAGAACGCGCACTCGAGCGCCGCGCCAGCGCGCCGCGCACGGGCGAGCAGGACGCCGAGGAACGAGTCGGCCCGCGTCAGGCGCCCGGTGCGGATCGCGTCGGCGAGCTGCAGGAACACGATGCCGACGATCGAGATCTGGATGAGCTCGTGCGTGCCGACGATCGGGTGGGTGAAGAAGCTCCTGCCGAGAGCATCGGCCGTGACGAGCAGGACGAGCACCAGGATCCAGAACGATCCGAGCGCGTTCATCCCGACGACGAGCCGGTCGAACCACCCGAGGCGCGCCGGCTCCCGCGCGTCCCGGTCAGGGACTGCGTCGCTCACGGGAGCGCGGCGGCGCGGCCGGTCACTCCCTGTCCCATTGGCGCTCCAGCGGCTGGTTCGCGGCGCGCATCGCGTCCATGTAGAACTTGAGCATCGCCGTGCCTTCCAGCCCCTCCTTGTCGAGACCCTCCGCCCACTCCTTGGCCAGGTTGGGCAGCTCGCGCGCCCACTTCGAGCGTTCGCTGCGGGGCAGGTCGTAGACGCGGCCGCCGGCCTTCTTGTACGCGGCCAGGCTCTGCTCGCCCAGGTCAGCGGAGAGCTTCGCGAGGTGATCGCGGTATCCGACCGCCACCTCCCTCAGCACGGACTGCACCTCGGGCGGGAGGCGCTTCCAGGTGTCGGCATTTACGGTGACGACTTTTGTGTTCACCGCCCCGAGATCGGCGCGCATCATGTACGGCGCGACCTCGGCCAGCTTGAACGTCGCCGCGGCTTCCGGCCAGAGCATGCAGCCGTCGACGACGCCGGTCTGGATCTGGTTGTAGTAGTTGTTCAGGCTTCCCGCCACGCCGACCGCACCGGTCGGCGGCAGGTAGCGCAGGTTGAAGCCGGCGCTGGCAATCTTCATCCCCTTGAAGTCCTGGAGGCTCTTCGCCTCCGACTTGGTGAACATCTGGTAGCTGTCGAGCACGACCTGGGCGGAGAGGAAGACCTGGTTGTACGAGTCGAAGGTCTTCGTGATCCCGGGAAACTTCGCCGCCATTGCGTCGATCGTGCGCGCGACGAGCAGCGGGTCGGTGGTGGTGAACGGCGTCGCGTAGGCGACCGAGAGGATCTTCATCTTGTCGCCGTAGATCGCCGTGGTGACGATGCCGATGTCGCCGAGGCCCTTCTGCAGCCCCTCCAGGACGCCCTGCGGCTTGACGATCTGCCCGCCCCACGCCTGGTTCCAGCGGATCTTGTACTTGTTGTCCTTGGCGAGGCGCTTGTCGACCTCGGGAATGTAGTAGTCGACGAACTCCTTGATCCACAGCGCGCGCGGCGGGTAGCCGTCGACGGCGGTCAGGTTGATGGTGGTCTGCGACGCGACGGGTCCGCACGCCGCGGCGAGTCCGAGGATCGACAAGTGCGCGCAGCGGCAGCCGCACGATGGCGGACGATCGGAATTCCATGGCTTCTCCTCCTGGTGGCCCGCTCCGCTCTGGCGCGGTGCGGACGCCAGTCTATGCTGCGGTCGATCCGTGCCGCAATTCGGGGTGCCGAATGGCACGGTCGGCCCTTCGTCGCTGCAATCCGGTGCGATCCGGCCGAATGTGTCCTATCCTTCTCTCGCCGACCGGCGATGAAGGGCGGGAAGTGGTCCGACAACCGCCCGTTGCCGGAGTCGCGCGGTCCGCCGACGGGTCGGGCGGTTGCAGAGCGTCCCGGGAGGAGAACGCATGAGAAGGTTTCTATTGGCCCTTGGCGCCGTGCTCACGGCGGGCACCGTCGCTGCGCAGGGGTTCCCGAACAAGACCATCCGTCTGGTGTCCGGCGTTTCGCCGGGAAGCGCTTCCGACACGATGGCGCGGGTCCTGGCCGAGAAGCTCGCGGCGAGCCTCGGCCAGCCGGTGATCGTGGAGAACCGGCTCGGCGCGGGCGGCGCGATCGCCGCCAAGTACGTCGCGAGCGCCGAGCCCGACGGCCACCTCATCAGCGTCTACACGTCCGCGTTCACTGTCGCCCCGCTGCTGAACCCGGGCACCTTCGACCCCAAGGACCTGATGCCGGTGGCCGCGCTCGGCACCGTGCCCACCGTTCTTATCTCGAACCCGGGCAAGGGGTACAAGACGCTCGCCGACTTCGTCGCGGCGGCGAAAGCGACAGCCCGGCCAGGTGGTGATGACGACGGCCGGCATCGGCAGCTCGACGCACATGAACCTCGAGCGCTTCCGGCTCGCCGCTGGGATCGAGGTGCTCCAGCTGCACATGAAGGGCGCGCCGGACGCGATGAGCGAGGTGCTCGCGGGACGCGCGGACGGCTATTTCGCGCCGGTCTTCTCGGTGCGCAAGCACGTCGCGGCCGGGACGCTGGTCCCGCTCGCGGTGGGCTCGCCCAAGCGCACCTCGATCTTCCCGGACCTGCCCACCACCGTCGAGGCGGGCTACCCGAACTCCGACTACAACTTCTGGGTCGGTGCGCTGGTGTCGTCGAAGACGCCGCGCGAGATCGCGCAGCGGCTGAATCGCGAATTCAACGCCGCGCTGGCGCTGCCCGACGTGCGCGCACGGGTGCAGGAGCTCGGCGTCGAGCCCTTCAACCTGTCGATCGAGGAATTCGAGGCCCTGATTCGCAAGGAGCTCGCGGACAACGCGGCGCTCATCAAGACGGCCGGCATCAAGCCGAACTGACTGGCGCACTGCAGCACGGCGCGCCGCCGCCGCTACCGCCGGCGGGCGTCGACCGGGCGCAGGGCCCGGGATAAGATCGCGCGGACCAAGGAGGAGGCTCCACAGCATGAAGATCGAACGTGTCCTGCTTGCGGCGGCCATCGTCGCCGCGCCCGCGTCCGCGCTCGCGGACTTCAACGACAACAATCCGATCACCGCAACCGTCACCGGCGCAACGCCGAGCGGCTACCCGCGCACCATGGTCGAGGGCCTGAACGCGGTCGTGCGCGACGCGTACGCGGGCTCGTCGGTCTCCTTCAAGCCGAACTCGCCCGGCGGCGGCGTGCAGGCGATCGCGACCGGCCAGGCCGACTTCACCGCCACGGCGACCGGCACCGAGGTCCGGCTTGCCAACGAGGGCGCCGCGCCCTTCAAGGAGCCGCTCAAGGGCAAGTTCAGCTACGTCATGCAGCTCTACGACAACCAGTTCATCCACTTCCTGATGACCAAGGAATGGGCGGACGCGAACGGCATCCGGTCGTGGGCGGACATCGCGGCGAAGAAGCCGAAGATGCGGCTCGCGATCAACCGGCCGGACAACCCGCAGACGACGATCGGCGCCCCGTACGAGGTGATGAAGGCCCACGGCTTCACGATCGACGACATCGAGAAGTGGGGCGGCAGCTACGTGCTGGGGAACAGCGCGATCGGGCTCGCCGCGATCACCGACGGCAAGGCCGACGTCTTCATGAACGCCCGCAACCTCGGCGACTCGCTCGTCAAGGACATCGCCGGCAAGCGCCCGCTGCTGTGGATCGACGGCGACCGGGCGACGGTGCAGAAGGCCGCCGATGCCTTCAATTTCAAGGCCGACATGGTGCCGAAGGACACCTACCCGTTCACGGAGAAGGACTACCCGACGGTCCGGCAGTGGGTGGCGCTGCTCGCGGGGGCGCACGTTCCGGACGAGGTGGTCTACAAGTACGTCAAGGCGATCGCCGAGAACGAGGGCCGGGTGCAGGCGGTCGGCGGCTCGCTGAAGACCTCGTTCACCGCCGCGAAGATGGCCACCAACCCGGCCAATCTGCCGTATCACCCCGGGGCGCTGCGCTACTACAAGGAAAAGGGCCTGGTGAAGTAGTCGGCCTCCGCCGGCCTTGCGGTATCTGCGGGAAGGCGTCCGCCACCGCCCGGGCGGCGCCTGGGCGGTGCTCATCCGCGCCGGCTCGGTCGCGGCGGCGCTGTACGTGCTGTGGATCGGGGCGCTCGCCACGATCAGCGGCAACGCCGCGCTCTGGCTCGCCGGTCACGTGGGCGTCGAGCCCGTTCACGGGCTCCTTTCGACCTTCGCCACCTGGGCGCGCGCGTACACGGCGAACTGGCACCTCGACATCTCGATCTTCATCGGGATCACCTTCCCGATCGCGTTCCTCACCACCACCGCGCATCGCGGCCGCGCGCGCCTCGCGTGGAGCGACGTGGCGCTCGCCGCGCTGTCCCTGGCGGTCGCGCTCTACTACATCGTGCTCGACGACCGGTTCCTCAACTGGAGCCGCGGCTTCTCGCAGCCCAACGCGGCCGACGTCGCGGCCGGGCTCGCGCTGCTCGGTCTGGTGATCGAGCTGTGCCGGCGCTCCGTCGGCTGGGGCCTCACCTCGCTGGTCATCGTGCTGCTCGGCTTCACCGTCTTCGGCCGGTGGATGCCCGGCGCCCTGAAGCACGAGAATTTCGGCATCCCGTACTTCATCGAGATGATGACCATCACGGAGAACGGGATCTTCGGCGCGCCGCTCGAGGTGGCCGCGACGTATGCGTTCCTGTTCGTGCTGTTCGGCAGCTTCTACGAGAAATCCGGCGGCGGGCAGCTGTTCTTCGACCTGGCGGGCGCGGTGACCGGCCGCATGCGCGGCGGCGCGGCGAAGGCCTGCGTCACCGCGAGCGGTCTCTACGGCTCGATCTCGGGCAGCCCCACCGCGGACGTCGCCACCACCGGGCCGCTGACCATCCCGATCATGCAGAAGACGGGCGTGCCGGCGGCGCGCGCCGGCGCGATCGAGGCGACCGCCTCCAGCGGCGGCGCGATGCTGCCCCCGGTGATGGGGGCGGTCGCGTTCATCATGTCGGACATCACCAACATTTCCTACGCGACCATCTGCTGGGCGTCGCTGGTGCCGGCGCTGCTCTACTACTACTCGATCTATCTGCTGGTCCACAACGAGGCGGTGCGGAACAACGAGCCGCGCATGCCCGACGGGGACATCGTGCCGCTCGGCCGCGCGCTGCGCGGCGGCTGGCGCCACCTCCTGCCGCTCGGCGCGCTCGTCGGGCTCCTCGTTGCCGGCTACACGCCGGTCTACGTCGCGGCAGGCGCGACCGCGGCGGTGATCGCGCTGTCGTGGTTCCACCCGCCGACCGCCATCGGGCCGCGCCGCTTCGTCGAATGCTGCACCCAGACGATCACGCAGCTCGTTCCGCTCGTGGGCGCGGTTGCCGCCGCCGGCGTCGTGATCGGCGCGATCGAGATCAGCGCGCTCGCCGGAAAGTTCACCCTGCTCATCAACGCCCTCTCGGGCGGGCTCCTGGTGCCGACCCTCCTCCTTTCCGCGCTGTTCCTCGTCCTGCTCGGCATGGGCATGCCGACCCCCGCGGTCTACATCATGGGGGCGGCGCTCCTCGCGCCCGTCCTGCGCGGCGTCTTCAACCTGCCGGAGATGCAGGTGCATCTCTTCATGCTGTACTTCGCCTGCCTGTCGGCGATCACGCCGCCGGTGGCGGTGGCGAACTTCGCCGCGGGCGCGATCGCGGGCGTCAACCCGATGGCGCTCGGGCCGTATGCGGTGAAGCTCGCCATCGGCGGCTTCATTCTGCCGTTCTATTTCATCTTCAATCCCGGCCTGAACATGGAGGGCAGCCCGCTCTACGTGCTGGAGTGCATCGGGTTCGCCGTGGCGATGGTCACGTTCGCGTCGTTCGCGATGCAGGGCTTTCTCGGCTCGAGGTCGATCCCGTGGCCGCTGCGGTTCGTGCTGATCGCCTGCGCGGTGACGACGGTGTCGCCGCGATTCGACATCACGCTCGCCGCCACCCTGCTCGGCGCGTCCGCCCTGGCGTTCGTTCGTCTCAGACGCAACCCGGCGAAGGTCGACGCGTCCGCTTGACGGGATCGCGCCGCCCGGGCGTCCGGACCCCGGCACGGCTGGCCGTCCGGTGTAGGCCGAAAGGGAGATTGCCGCCGCCGCGCCCGTCTATACAGTGGCCTGCAGTGCACGATCTGCCGAGGCCTTCCATGTCCGGTCCGTCTCCGATCATCGCGATGAAAGATGCTGCCGTGCTCGTGCCCGACACCGAAATCGAGGTGTCCCTCTACGCGGCGTTCTGCCACGGGCTCGGCGAGCAGGCGGAACTCAGCCCCGAGCAGCGCGCCGCGCTCGCGACCGCGCTCGATGCCTTTCGCGCCGCCTATCACGCGGGCTGGGTGGACGGCACGGCCTTCGTGACGGAGGGTGAGGCGGTGTTCATTCCCGCAGTCGCGTGGCGCGCGGGGCCCCCCGAGGCACTCGCGGTGCGCGTGCCGCTGACCGATATTCTCGCGGTCGAGACGGTTCGTGCGCTCTGGCGCGACACGCTCACGGTCCGGACCGTCAAGGGACGGTTCCAGCTGCGTGCCTTCATGGCCCGGCGTTTCGGGGCGCGTCTGGAGATCGCGTGCGTGGCGCGGCTCGGCCGGGCGACGTCGGGCGCCCTGCGGCCACTGGCAGCCTGAGGACCCGCTGCCGCGCGGAACGCTGTCACCGACTGCCGACGGGCCGACACTGCGGCGGACCGGAACGGTCCGTTGCGCCCGCGGCTACCCGCCGAATCGCCGCGACGGCGCGACCGCGACGTGTCGATGCTGCAACTGCAAACTCCGTCACGTCAACGGGTTGCGCGTGCGCGTGCGCCCGTGCATCACTCCACGCCCGCCGCCGTGATGTCCTACGCGATAACCGCTGCAATTCGGTATCGTTCTTGCTGACTAACCTGGGTCCGCGGGAGGGGCGGTGTGGCGATTAGCCAAAGTCCGTTAACCTCCCTGCCGTCCCCCGCGTGACACCAACGCACTTGCCGGACGCCGCGCGCGCCCGGCGCATCAACCGGAGCCAAGGGTGCCCCCTTCCTCGCTGGTCTCGTCGCTCGGATTCCGCCGCGCCAAGCTGGGCGGGGACCCCGACGCGAACGTCATGAGCGACGACGACTACATTGCCTGGGGCAAGCAGTCGAACAACACCGAGTTGTCCGCCGCCGAGGGCGAGCCGGTCTTCCGCCTGCTCGACGAGGACGACGGCTTCGACGGGCTGTTCGAGGTGCCGTTCGGCCTGAAGCACGTGAAGGACGTGCGCGTGGTGATGCGCCACTCGGTCGCGGTGGCCGGCGAACGGCGCGAGGAGCTGACGCACAACCCGCTCTTCTGCCCCGCGTTTGCCGCGTTCGCGCTCGGCTTCGCGATCGGCCTCGCGCAGGCGCACCGCCTCAGGCACCTGGGCATCCGTGCCTCCCTCGCGCGGATGTCGCGCAAGCAGGCCGAGATGTGCGACGGGTGGGGGGTGGAGATCGCGACGTACTTTCTCGCCACCGTGGACGAGGACGGCGTGTTCGGCAAGGCGTCCGACTTCGACCTTTACGGCATTCCGCACCGCTGGCGCCTGGTTGCCGACGATCGCCGGCTCGAGACGTTCGGCCTGCTCAAGGAGTGCGTCGAAAGCGGCAAGCGCGCCGCGCACGCCTGGTTCGAGGACGAGACGGCGGACGTGCCGCCGCACTTCCTCGACGCCCTGGCGAACTTCGTCGACGCGTACCCGAACCAGAGCTTCGAGTAGGCGCTCCCGCTCAGCTCAAACCGTAGCCGCGGCTGTAAAGGCGCCATCGACCGTCCGGCGCGCGCCGATAGTGCCGATCGTCGCCTTGCCCGACGAGATGGATGCACCACTCGTGCGCCGCGTCGGCGGCGGCCAGGCGGCTCGCCTCGCGCACGGTCATCTGACACTCGAGGTCGCCGAACTCCGCTTCGTGCACCGGCACACCATCGCGGGTAAGCGCAGCGTAGCCCGCGCCCACGGCGATGAGCGCGTCCGGATCGAGGATGCTCTCGTCGACGCGGCGGGGACGATCGAATTCGCCGCGGACGGCGCGCAGCGTGGCGTGCTCGATCTCCATTCCGTTCTCCTTGCATGGTGCGCCGCGGCAGTCTGGCGGCGGCGCAGGGGGACTGCTGACGTGAGTCGAAGGTACCGCCCCTTCATGACACCGTCTTGACGGGCGAAGTTCCCGCGTCGCCAGCGCACGACATCCGCCGTACAATCCGCGGCTCGCGCACGTTCCGCGCGCCGCAGTGCAATAGCGTGCCCCTCGATCCGTCCTTCCGACCGCCGTCCCGCGCGGGACGTGCATGACCCGCCCGCCCGCCTGGCTCGCCGAGGCGCTCGTCGTCGACTACAGCCAGCTCCTGCCGCTGCGCGCCGCGGAGCGCCGCTTCGGCTGGGTCGCCCCCGAGTTCGCGCCGGTGCTGGCGCGCTTTCCCGAGGTGTTCGCCTGCGAGCCGGAGCGAGTCGCGCTCGCCGAAACGCTCGTGAGCGCCGAGGCGCGCACGCGCGCCGTGGCGCAAGTCCTCGAGGTCCTGCGCGCCGAGGGGCTGGTCACCGGCTGGCGCGACGAGCAGCACGAGGTCTACGCCGAGGCGAGCGGCGAGCCGCTGTTCCGCATCGAGCGCGCGGCGGTGAAGCGCTTCGGCATCCGCGGCCGCGCCGCCCATCTGAACGGGATCGTGCAGACGGGGCGGGGGCTCGCGATGTGGATCGCCCGGCGCGCGCACGACAAGGCCACCGACCCGGGCAAGCTCGACAACCTCGTGGGCGGCGGCATCGCCGCCGGGCACGACGCCTGGCAGACCCTCATCAAGGAGGGCCGCGAGGAGGCCGGCATCCCGTTCTTCATCGCCGAAGGCGCGCGGCTCCGGGACACGCTCGCGTTCGACTACCGGGTGCCCGACGGGCTCGACTCGAACGAGGTCGAGGTGTTCGATCTCGTCCTGCCGCCGGGCTTCGTGCCGCGCAACGAGGACGGGGAGGTGGCCGGATTCGAGCTCGTCGAGTTCGACGAGGTCCGCGAGCGCCTGGCGATGCCGCACCTGTTCACGGTCGACGCGGCGCTGGTCGCCTGGAACTGCCTCCAGCGGTGGGGCGGCGCCGCCGCGGCCTGAAGGACCATTGCCCGCCGGTTTTTGACCCGCCCGCCCCGCGGCCGAGCCCCGGGGTGGCAAGCCAAGTTGTACCGCGCTCCGCCCATGCCGCTCGCATATACTTGCCGCGCCACAACAATTTGCCCCCGGCGGCGGCGCCGCGGGGTATAGAGACACCCGTGCACAGGCGGCGATCCGGAACCCACGCGCAAAGACTCCTCCCGCACCCCGGGCGGACGGCGAGGCGCGCCGCGAGCCCGCCGGGCCGCCCCAAGCGCGAATCCCTGGCGCGCAGCGGCAGGGTAAGCCAATGAGCGTGCAGGTCGGCTCCTGGGCGAGCGCCGGCAGGCCCTATCGCATCGCCGCCTTCGTCACCGCCGCGCTGTGCCTGTTCGGCGGCTGGGGCTACTTGTACGTCAAGTCGCGCGCGGTCGATCTGCGCGTCGCGACCGAGGCGCTCGCGTCGCTCCGCGAGTTGAAGGAGGCCGACAGCCGCTGGAATGACTGGCTGATCGGGATGCGCCTGTCCACGGGCGCGGCGGCCACGGGAGGAGCGGCGGCGCGCGCGCGCGTCGAGCCGACCCGGATCCAGCGCGTCCTCGCCACGCTGACGGTGCAGAACGCCGCGCTCGACAACGCGCTCGCGCCCGCGACGCTGGCGAGCCTCAAGCAGGCGCTCGAGGACAAGTCCAAGGCGATCGACGCGTTCGGCGCGGCGCGCGTCGCCCATACCACCGCCTTCGCGGCGTTCGACCAGGCGGCGGCGGGCTTCGCGACTTTCGCGCAGGAGCGGTCGTCCGGCGTGGCCCCGGGCGCCGTGCGCGACGCCGATCGCGTGCGCGAGGCGGTGCTCGCGTTCGAGGCGCAGCCGACGGCTGCCGCGGAGAAGGCGGCGCGCGACGCGATCGCGCAGTTCGCCGCGGGCGACGCCCCCGAGTCCGCGCGCAGCGAGTTCGATCGGCTCGCCGCGGCCGCGCGCCAGGCGCTCGAGGCGAAGGTGCAGGACGACGCGCGCTTCCGCGACGCGTTCTTCTCGTCCACGGGGCCGCGGCTCGAGTCGGCGACGCGCGCGGTGGAGCAGGCGTTCGCCAGTGCGGTCGAGGAGGCGGAGCGCTATCGCTGGTACCTGCTCGTGTACTCCGGCCTGGTGGTGCTGCTCGCCGCCTGGCTCGCGCTGCGCCTCACCGAGACCTACCGCGTGATCAACCGCATCAACCGCAAGCTGCGCGAGGCGAACGACTTCCTCGAGACCCGCGTGGAGGCGCGCACGAAGGAGCTGAAGAGCGCCCTGGATCAGCTGAAGGAGCAGGAGGCGCTGCTCATCCAGAGCGAGAAGATGTCCTCGCTCGGCCAGATGGTCGCCGGCGTCGCGCACGAGGTGAACACGCCGCTCGCGTACGTGAAGTCGAGCCTCGAAGCGGTGGCCGGCGGAATGCCGAAGGCGGGCGAAGCGCTCGCTCAGGCCGAGCGGCTCGTGCGGCTCCTCGAGTCCGAGCAGGCCGACGAGGCGCAGCTCGCCAGGCAGTTCACCGCGGTCAACGGCGCGCTGGCGGAGCTGCGCGGCGGCGGCCGCCTCGCCGAGCTCGACACGCTGGTGAAGGACGGCCTGTACGGGATCGCGCAGATCTCGGAGCTCGTGAACAACCTGCGCAACTTCGCGCGGCTCGACCGCAGCAAGGTGGCCGAGTTCGATCTCAACGAAGGCGTCCAGAGCGCGCTCACGATCGCCCGCAACCACGTGAAGAAGCGCACGGTGAAGCAGGAGCTCGGCAAGATCACGAAGGTGTCGTGCGCGCCGTCGCAGATCAACCAGGTGTTCCTGAACCTCATCACCAACGCCGCGCAGGCGACCCCGGAGGAGGGCGGCGTGATCGGGGTGCGCACCTGGCAGGTCAATCCCGGCATGGTCGCGGTGGAGATCTCCGACAACGGGCACGGCATTCCCGCCGACGTCCTGCCGAAGATCTTCGACCCGTTCTTCACCACCAAGGAGGTCGGCAAGGGCACCGGCCTCGGCCTGTCGATCTGCTACAAGATCGTGGAGGGCCACGGCGGCCGCATCGACGTGCAGTCCAAGCCCGGTGCCGGCACGCGCTTCACGGTGACGCTGCCGGTCAAGCCGGTGGCCGCCATGAACGAGGCGGGGGCGTAGGGCGATGGAGCGCCCCGCGCGCATCGGCAAGTACGAGATCGTCGGCGAGCTCGGCCGGGGCGGGATGGGCGTCGTCTACAAGGGTCACGACCCGGTGATCCGCCGCGACGTCGCGCTGAAGGTCATCCGCAAGCGCGACCTCGACCCGCAGGACGCCGAGCACGCGCTCGAGCGCTTCAAGCGCGAGGCGCAGGCGGCCGGCAACCTCAACCACCCGGGCATCGTCTCGATCTACGAGTACGGCGAGGACGACGAGAGCGCGTTCATCGCGATGGAGTGCGTGGTGGGCCGCAGCCTCCGCGACCACCTGATCGCCGGCTACCGTCCGGAGCTCAAGGTCTTTCCCGAGATCCTGGTGCAGATCCTCGAGGGCCTCGAGTTCTCGCACTCGCGCGGCGTCATCCACCGCGACATCAAGCCCGGCAACATCCTCATCAGCGAGATGGGCGCGGCGAAGATCAGCGACTTCGGCATCGCGCGCCTGGAGGCCTCGCACCTGACGATGCTGGGCGAGGTGCTGGGCACGCCGTACTACATGGCGCCCGAGCAGTTCGACGGCCAGCCCGCCGACGAGCGCAGCGACGTCTACTCCGCGGCGGTCATCGTGTACGAGGTGCTCACCGGCCGCCGGCCGTTCGAGGGCCAGGGCGCGGCGCTGATGAAGCAGGTGCTCCAGGGCGACCCGCCGCTGCCCTCGTCGCTCGAGCCGCGCCTGTCCAAGGAACTGGACCGCGTGCTCCTGAAGGCGCTCGCCAAGCATCCCGAGACGCGGTTCCGCAGCGCGCGCCAGTTCCTCGAGGCGCTGCTCGCGGCGTTCGAGGGCGAGCCGCTGCCCGCGAGCGTCTCCGACTCCGGCGAGCAGGAGATCACGCAGCCGAGCGCGGACGAGACGCCGTCCGGGACGGCGCGCTTCAAGCCGAACAATCTCAGCGCGCTGCGCCGCGCGATCGCGACGGCGCCGCCGCCGGCGGCCGAGCCGCAGGCCGCGCCGCAGCACGCGGCACCGCGCGCGGCCGGCCCGAAACGGCCGCGGCTGCTCTTCGTCGACGACGAGGAGCGCGTGACCAACGCGCTCAAGGCGGTGTTCCGGGACACCTACGACGTGGTCACGGCCTCGAGCGGCGAGCAGGCGCTCGAGATCGCCCGCACCCAGCCGTTCCACGTGGTCGTGAGCGATCAGCGCATGCCCGGGATGCTCGGCGTCGAGTTGCTGCGCGAGCTGAAGCTCCTGCGCCCGAACGCGGTGCGGATGCTGCTCACCGGCTACTCGGACCTGGCCGCCATCGTCGGCTCGGTGAACGAGGGCGAGGTGTACCGCTTCGTGTCCAAGCCCTGGAACCAGGACGACCTGCAGGGCACCATCGCGGAGGCGGTCACCATCGCGATCGCCCTCGAGGCGAGCCCGCCGCCGCGGGTCGCGGTCAGGCCGAGCGACGACGTCGTCGCGCTGGTCCTCGACGACCCGACCATGGCGCGCGCGGCACGCGAGATGGCGGGCGACCTGTGCCGCGTCGTGCACGCCCCCACGCTCGACGACGCGCTGCACGCGCTCGCGGTGAACGAGGTCGCATTGCTGGTCTGCGACCTGGAGTCGCAGCGCGTCGACATCACCGTGCTGCTGAAGCTCCTCAAGCAGGAGCACCCGGCCACGCTGGTGATCGTGACCACCAGCCGCTCCGACTCGGAGATGATCATCAGCCTGATCAACGAGGCGCGCATCTTCCGCTTCATCAACAAGCCGGTGAACCTCACGCTGCTGCAGAGCCACTTCGTCGCGGCGCTCGAGCGCTACTACAGCTTCAAGCAGTCGCCGCAGCTGATGGGCACGCAGCGCGCCCGGCCCTCGGCGGCGGTGCGCGAGTCCACCGCCGCGCGCTCGATCCTCGACAAGCTCCGCTCGATCACGACGCGGATCACCGCGCCGTTCCGCAGCTAATTCCGTTCGAACAAGGGGGCGACGCCCCCTTGTAGATCCCCCAAGTCAGAGGAGCCTCTGATTGTCGACGAAGGTGGATCAGAGGCTCCCGATCGGTAGGCCGCGGCGATGACACGTCTCGCCCTTTACTTCGCGCCGGCCGAGGGCTCGGCGTGGTGGCGCTTCGGCGCGCGCTGGCTCGGCCGCGACCCCGCCACCGGCGCCGCGGTCCCGCAACCGGTCGTGGCGGGCGTCGCCGCCGACGAGTTCCGGAGCCTGACCGAGAAACCGCGCCGGTACGGCTTCCACGCCACGGTCAAGGCGCCGTTCGCGCTGCGTGCGGGCGCGACGCGCGAAGCCCTGGCCGCGGCGTTGGAGCGCTTCTGCGCCGATCGCGCGGCGTTTCCCGTGCCGCGCCTCACCGTGGCACGGCTCGACGATTTTCTCGCGCTCGTCCCGGTGGCGCGGGAGAGCCGCATCAACGATCTCGCCGCCGACTGCGTGCGCGAGTTCGAACCGTTCCGCGCGCCGCTCGTCGCCGCGGAGCTCGAGCGGCGCCGGCGCGGCGGGCTCTCGCCGCGCCAGGACCGCTACCTCGAGGAGTTCGGCTACCCGTTCGTGCTGTCGGAGTTTCGCTTCCACCTGACGCTCACCGGGAATCTCGACGGCGCGGCGCCCCAGCACGTCGCGGGCGTGCGCGCGGCGGCCGAGCACGCCGTCGCGGCGCTTGCGGACGAGCCGCTGCAGTTCGACGCGCTCGCACTGTTCGAGCAGCCGGAGCGCGAGGCGCCGTTCCGGCTGGTCGCGCGCTTCCCGTTCCGCGGCCGCGCCGCCTGACCCGATCGGCCCGCGGCGCGGGTAGACTTGCGGCCCGGGTCGCACGGTCGCGACCCGCGATCGGAAAAGGAGTCTTCATGCCTGGCACCTACATCGACATCACTGCCGCGGACGGCGGCAAGTTCCGCGGCTATCTCTGCCTGCCGCCCTCCGGCAAGGGCCCCGGCCTCGTCGTGGAGCAGGAGATCTTCGGCATCAACGAGAACGTGCGCTTCGTGTGCGAGGAGTACGCGAAGCAGGGCTTCGTCACGCTCGCGCCCGACCTCTTCTGGCGCATGGAGCCGAACATCGACCTCGACTACAGCGAGAAGGGCTGGGCGCGCGCGTTCGAGTGCTTTCAGAAGTTCGACGTCGACGCCGGCGTGAAGGACATCGCCGCGACCATCAAGGCGCTGCGCGCCCGGCCGGAGTGCGCCGGAAAAGTCGGCTCGATCGGGTACTGCCTCGGCGGCAAGCTCGCCTATCTCACCGCAGCGCGGACCGACTGCGACGCGTCGGTCGGCTACTACGGCGTCGGCCTGGATGGCGTGCTGGGTGAAAAGGGCAACATCAAGAAGCCGCTGATGCTGCACATCGCCGAGCTCGACAAGTTCGTCCCGCCCGAGGCGCAGGCGAAAGTGAAGGACGGGCTGAAGGGCATGGCGAACGTCGAGATCCACAGCTATGCCGGCGTCGACCACGCATTCGCGCGGCACAAGGGCGATCACTACGACAAGGCCGCGGCGGAGCTGGCGAACTCGAGAACGCTGGCGTTCCTGAAGAAGCACCTCGCGTAGCGGGCGGAGGCGGGGAGCGATGCTCCCCGTCAGTCCCGGGCGGCGAGGTGCCGCTTGGCCTCGTCCGCCGACTCGAACACCCGCGAGGAGAGCTTGCGGGTCTCGAGCTCCTTGCCGAGCTTGAGGCGCATGAATCCGCTGTTCGTGTAGCGCGTCACCTTCAGGTAGTACTTCTGCTCCACGTACCGGACCGCCTCCATGTAGGCCTCGAGCGCGTCGTCCTCCACCACGAACCGGTCGTAGTTGACGACCGAGTTCACGCGCTTGCCGAGCGGCTCGAGCACCCGGTCCACCGCCGCGAGGATCGTCTTGATGTCGGCCTCGGTCCGGACCCGCATCCCGGCGTAGTTCATGAAGATCGTGTTCGTCTCCGCGTCGTAGCTCAGCCGGTCGTCGATGCGGATGTCGAGCATCCGATCGCGCAGCCGCATCGATGCGGGACGGAAGATCGCCGCATCCATCCGCGCCGGGTTGTCCACGACCGGCTTGAACGGCAGCAGCTTGAGGATGTCGCGCTCGAGATCGATGCCGGGTGCGATCTCGGTGACGCGCAGACCCCGATCGGTCAGCCGGAACACGCAGCGCTCGGTGACGTACAGCACCTCCTGCGACCGGGCGAGCGCCGTCGCCGCGCTGAAGGTGATCTGGCCGACGTGCTCGACGAACTTGCGGTGCTTGCCCTCCTGCTCGATCCGCATGCCCCCGTTCTCGACGATCGCCTTCACGCCGCCCGACGAGAAACTGCCGACGAAGACGACCTTCTTGCTGTTCTGGCTGATGTTGATGAAGCCGCCGCATCCCGGCACCCGGGCCCCGAACCGGCTGGCGTTCACGTTGCCCGCCCCGTCGCACTCGCCGAAGCCCAGGAACGCGGCGTCGAGCCCGCCGCCGTCGATGAAGTCGAACGCCGCGCAGTGGTCGATCAGCGCCTGGAAGTTGACCGCCGCGCCGAAGTCGAGCCCGCCCATCGGCACGCCGCCGATCACGCCCGGATCGACCGTGAGCGTGATGAGATCCTGGATCTTCTCCTCGCCCGCGATGCGCGCGACGTTGTCCGGCATGCCGATGCCGACGTTGATCACCGAGTTGGGGGCGAGCTCGAGCGCCGCGCGGCGCGCGATCACCTTGCGGTCGTCGAGCGGCAGCGGCGCGAGCGTCTTGAGCGGGATGCGCACCTCGCCCGAGAACGCGGGGTTGTAGTGGGTGCCGTAGGTCTGCATGTGGTGCTCGGGCGCGGCGAGCACGACGCAGTCCACGAGCACCCCGGGAATCTTGACGTGGCGCGCATCGAGCGTGCTCTCGGCCGCCACCCGCTCGACCTGGCACAGCGCCAGGCCGTGCGAGTTCCGCGCCGCGACGGCGAGGGCGAGGTTCTCGAGCGTGAGCGATTCGCGCTCCATGGTGATGTTGCCGTCCGGGTCCGACGTCGTGCCGCGGATGAAGACCACGTTGATCGGAAAGGTCCGGAACAGGAGGCACTCCTCGCCGTCGATCTCGATGAGCTGGACGAGCTCGTCGGTCGTGGCGTCGTTCGCCTTGCCGCCGCCGAAGCGCGGATCGACGAAGGTGCCCAGCCCGACCCGTGAAAGCGTCGCGGGCTTGCCGGCCGCGATGTCCCGGTACAGATGGGTGATCACGCCCTCGGGGAGGTTGTACGCCTCGATCCTGTTCTCGACGATGAGGCGCTCGATGCGCGGGATCAGGCCGAAGTGCCCGCCGATGACGCGCTTGAGCAGGCCTTCGTGGCCCAGGTGGTTGAGGCCCTTCTCCGCGCCGTCGCCCTGGCCGCCCGCAAACACGAGCGTGAGGTCGCGGGGACTGCCGGTCTCGAGAAAGCGCTTCTCCAGCGCAACGAACAGCTGATCGGGCGTGCCGTTGCCGCCGTACCCGGTGCTGGCGATCACGTCGCCGTCGCGAATGACCGCGACCGCATCTTCCGCCTCGATGACTTTCTTGAACCGCATCGATGGCCCTCCTCCGGAGCTTCTCCTGGTGAAGCCCAGTGTACGCGGATCCCCTCGCGCACGCGGTTCCGGAGGCCTGTCAGCCGCCCAGCAGCTGCCGCGCCATGATCATTCGCTGGATCTGGTTCGTGCCCTCGTAGATCTGGGTGATCTTCGCGTCGCGGTAGAGGCGCTCGACCTCGAAGCCGCGGATGTAGCCCGAGCCGCCGTGGATCTGCACCGCGTTGGCGGTGTGCGCCACGGCGGCGTCGGAGGCGAAGCACTTCGCCATCGAGGCCTCGAGCGTCGCGCGCTCGCCGGCGGCGAGCTTCGCGGCCGCGGCGTGGACGAGGAGGCGCGCCGCCTGCAGGTCCTTCGCCATGTCCGCGACCATCCACTGCACCGCCTGGAACTCGGCGATCGCCTTTCCGAACTGCCGGCGGACCTGCGCGTACTCGATGGAGGCCTCGAGCGCCGCCTGCAGGATCCCGACCGCCAGCGCGGCGATGCCGACGCGCCCCTTGTCGAGCACGCTCATCATCATGTGGAAGCCCCGGCCCTCGGGGCCGAGCATGGATTCGCGCGGCAGCGCCACGGCGTCGAACGACAGCGCGCCGACCTGCGAGGCGCGCTGCCCCATCTTGTGCTCCTTGCGGCCGACCTCGAACCCCGCGGCGTCGCGGTCGACGAGAAAGATGCTCATGCCCCGATGCCCGGCGTCCGGATCGGTGCGGGCGAGCACGCACGCGAAGTCGCACACCGGCGCGTTGTGGATCCAGATCTTCTCGCCGGTGAGCGTCCAGCCGTCGGCGGCGCGCGTCGCGGTGGTGCGCAGGTTCGAGAGGTCCGAGCCGGCCTCCGGCTCGGTGAGCGCGTACGCGCAGCGCCGTTCGGCGCGCAGCAGCGGACGCAGGTAGCGCTCGTGCTGCGCGGCGGTGCCGTGCTCGGCGAGCAGCGTGCCCACGAGCTCGACGAGGCCGCACTGATCCGCCACGGACGCGTAGCCGCGCGCGAGTTCCTCCATCACGACCGCGTAGGCGAGCGCGTCCGCGCCCGCGCCGCCGAGGGGGTCCGGCACCGTGATCCCGAACAGCCCGAGCGCCGCCATCTCGCTGTAGATCTCGGCGGGGAACGATTCGGCCTCGTCGAACGCCTGCGCCTGCGGCCGGATGCGCTCGTCGGCGAACTTGCGCACCGCCGCGCCGATCATGCGATGGCGCTCCGACAGCAGCGGCGAGACGGGCATTGCGGGCGTCACGTTTCCCCCTTGCCGTGTTCCGCTTCCCGCGCTTCCGGGAGCCACTTCATCAGGTGCTCGCCGACCACCGCGAGCTCGCCGTCGCCCTTCACGACCTCCACCTTCGACCGGCTGCGGCGCGTTGCCGGGTCGAGCTCCAGGACCGTGTACCGGGCAGTCAGCGTATCGCCGATGAAGACCGGCTTGAGGAAGCGGATCCGATCGTAGCCCAGCGACACCGAGGTGCCGCGGCTGCCGCGCTCGCGGGCGCGCCGGCTGATCATCGCCGAGACGGTCGATAGCACCGCCATCGCGAGGATGCCGTGCGCGATGCGCCGGCCGAACGGGGTGGTGCGCGCATGCGCCTCGTCCACGTGGATCGGGTCGAAGTCGCCCGAGATCGCGGCGAACTGGGCCACGTCGCTCTCGGTCAGCGTCTTCGAGAACTCGGCGGTCTCGCCGACCGTGATGTGGAAAGTGTCGTCCATGAGCGCCGATTTGACCACCCCGGCGCCGGCGGCGCCACTCCTCATCGCGGAGAAGGGCAGTCGCTACGCGAAGCCGTACAGCGCCGCGGGATTGTCGACCAGGATCTTGCGGCGCACGGTTTCGTCAGGTGCCCACTCGAGCAGCAGGTCGAGGAGATCCGCGTCGTCCGGGACCGCGTCCGGCGGCGCCGACGGGTGCGGCCAGTTGCTGGCCCAGAGCATCCGCTCGGGGGCGTGCCGCGCCAGCGCTTGCGCGAGCCGGGCCACGTCCTCGTAGCCCGGCGCGCCGGTCCGCGAGGTCTCGTAGGGCGCGGAGAGCTTCACCCAGCAGCGCCCCGTGTCGACCAGGCGCAGCAGCGCCTCGAACGCGGCGTGATCCGGCGCGACCGGCTCGAGGTACTTGCCGGTGTGGTCGATCACGAACTTGCCGGGCAGCCGGGCGATCTGCGCTTCGTACTGCGGCAGCTCGCGCCCGTCGAGCTGGATGTTGGCGTGCCACCCGAAGGGATGCACTCGCGCCATGACCTCGTCCATCTGCGCGAGCGAGACCGCGCCGTTGGGGAGGTGGAAGATGCGCTGCGCGACGATGCCGCCCTGCGCGAGGCGCTCGATCTCCGCGTCGCTCACGCCGGGCTTCACGACGCCCACGCCCCGGGCGCCGGCGCCGATCGCGCGGATCGCGTCGAGCGTCACGCGGTTGTCGTCCTGGTACGCATTCGGCTGGACGACGATCACGCGCGCGAGGCCGAGGCGGGCCTGCATTTCGCGGTAGCGCGCCGCGGGGAAGTGGCCGGGAATCGGCGGACCGCCAGGCGCGCTCGGCACCGCCGCGTCGTAGACGTGCATGTGCGTGTCGCACGCGCCCGGGGGCGCAACGAGCCGCGGGCGACGCGGGGTCACTTCTTTTTCTTGGCTGTGGCCTTCGCCGCCGGCCGTGCCGCCTTGCGTTTCGCCCGTTGCGGCTTGGGTGGCGGCCGACTCGGGTCACCGCCGAACTCCGCGGCGACGAACGTGCCGCCCTGGTAGCGCTCGACGCGCGGGTCGGCGTTGTCCTGGTGCTTCGCCAGCATCTCGGCGGCCCAGGGCTCGCTGTCGTCCTGCGGCTTGTAGCCGAGCCGGAACGCGTTGGCGTTGTCGTACCACGCGCGCCGGTTGCCCGAGATGCCGTAGACGATCTCGAACTTGATCCCCGGGTGGTCGATGCCGATCGCGACGAGCTGCGCGAGGTCGCGCGAGCTGAGCCAGATCGACAGGCGGCGCTTGTCCGCCGGCCGGTCGGCGGCGTTGCCGATGCGCATGATGAAGACCTCGAGCCCGTACTTGTCGGCGTAGAGGCTGCCGAGCGCCTCGCCGAACACCTTCGACACGCCGTAACGGCTGTCGGGCCTGGGGTAGACGCGATGGTCGATCGTCTCGTCGCGACGATAGAACCCCATCGCATGATTGGACGACGCGAACAGCACGCGCTTCACGCCGTTGCGACGCGCCGCCTCGAAGGCGTTGTAGGTGCCGGCGATGTTGGCCGAGAGGATCGTCTCCCAGTCGCCCTCCACCGACCACGCGCCGAGATGCACGATGGCATCGACGCCCTTCGTGACGCGCAGCATGTCGGCCATCTTCGCGACATCGCCGCGCATGAAGGACTCGCCCGGGGCGAGATTCTTCATCGGCTTGATGTCGGACAGGCGCAGCTTGTAGCGGCCCGCGAGCTCGCGCCGCAGGCGGGTGCCGACGTCGCCGCCGGCGCCGGTGATCAGGACGGTCTTCATTTTCGGCCTACCCTCTCCCTGCCATGTTGTAAGTCATCGTACAACTGCACTCGACTTGCGCGCGTCGGTTTCGACCTATCCCAGGACCGGTCCGGCGTTCTCCTGCGCGCGCCGCAGGCGCTCCCGGCTGTTCGACAGGTGCGTGCGCATCGCCGCCCGCGCGGCGTCGCCGTCGCGCCGGGCGATGGCCGCGTAGACGTCCTCGTGCTCGCGCCCGACACGTCGCAGGTACTCGGTTCGATCCTCCTGCGCGAAGCGCGCCGTATTGAGGCGCGTGCGCGGAATGATCAGCGTGCCGAGATGATTCATGAGATCCGCGAAATGGCGGTTGCCGGAGGCCGCCGCGACCTGCAGATGGAACTCGAAATCGGGATTCACCGCGTCGTCCGGGGCCTCCACGCTGCGCGCGAACGCATCCAGGGCCTGGCGCATCGCCGCGAGGTGGGTGTCGCTGCGCCGCCCCGCCGCGAGGGCCGCCGCCTCGGCCTCGATCGCGATGCGCAGTTCGAGCACCGCGATCACTTCCTCGATGGTCGCGAGCTCGGCGGGATCGACGCGGAACGGGCCCTCCCGCGCGCGCTCGAGGACGAACGTGCCCACGCCCTGGCGGGTCTCGACGAGCCCGGCCGCCTGCAGGCGCGAGATCGCTTCGCGGACCACGGTGCGGCTGACGCCGTACTCGACCATGAACTCCGACTCGGTCGGCAGCTTGTCGCCCGGCCGCAGCTCGCGCCGGCCGATGCGCGCGGTCATGCTCTCGACCAGCATCTGCGTGAGGCTGCGGCTGCGCTTGGGGCTGAGCGGTCTCAGCACGGTGCTCGGCATGAGGTGGGCCGGGTGGGCGGGCGCCGGCGCAAGGGCTTGACAGCGCTGGCAGCGGGCTCCGTATAATGGCGTCGCGTTGTACGATAACATACAACTTCCGGCCCACACAATCCGCGCGCGGCCGTTGTTATGCTGACCCGGCTTTCCGGTGCACTGCCGAAGGCCAATCCAAAGGAGGAGATCTACCGATGAAACGACGTGACCTGATCATCGCCGCGGCCGCCGCGGCGGCGCTCGGCGTGCCGACGCTCGCGCCGGCGCAACAGAAGATGGTCCTGAAGGCGACCGACGTGCACGCGCTCGGCTACCCGACCGTCGAGGCGATCGTGCGCATGGGCAAGAAGCTCGAGGCGCAGACCAACGGCCGGCTGTCGATTCAGATGTTTCCCGCCATGCAGCTCGGCGGCGAGAAGGAGATGATCGAGCAGGCGCAGGTCGGCGCGGTCCAGATCGCGCGCATCTCGGTCGGCGCGCTCGGCCCGGTGGTGAACGAGGTCGACGTCTTCAACCTGCCGTTCGTCTTCCGCGACGAAGCGCACATGCGCAAGGTGATCGACGGCCCGATCGGGCAGGAGCTGCTCGCAAAGGCGGCCAACGATCCGAAGTCCTCGCTCATCCCGCTCGGCTGGATGGACGGCGGCACGCGCAACGTCTACGCGAAGAAGGCGCTCAAGACGCCAGGTGAATTCAAGGGCCAGAAGATCCGGATGATGGGCAACCCGATCTTCGTCGAGACGATGAACGCGATGGGCGGAAACGGCGTCGCGATGGGGTTCAACGAGCTCTACTCGGCGATGCAGACCGGCGTGGTCGACGGAGCGGAGAACAATCCGCCGACCTACCTCACCCAGAACCACTACCAGATCACCAAGTTCTACAATCTGACCGGACACCTCATCATCCCGGAGATCTTCGTCTTCTCGAAGAAGAGCTGGGAGCAGCTGTCCAAGGCCGACCAGGAGCTGATCAGGAAGCTCTCGCGCGAGGCGCAGGCCGAGCAGCGCCAGCTCTGGGACAAGATGGTGACGGAGTCGACCGCGAAGCTGAAGGCCTCCGGCGTCCAGTTCGTCGAGGTCGACAAGAAGGCGTTCTATGAAGCGACCAAGCCGGTGCGCGAGAAGTATGGTGCGAAGTACGCCGCGCTGATCAAGCGCATCGAGGACACGAAGTAACCTCGCGTCGGTCAAGCAACGACGCAGGCCGCTCGCGCGGCCTGCGTCGTTTGGAGGCTCCCCCATGCACCTGAAGGCCCGCTATGCGCGGGCGATGGAGAACCTTTACATCGCCTGCATCGCCGTCTCGGGCGTCGCGCTCGTCCTGATTACGATCGCTATCCCGTACGGTGTGTTCATGCGCTACGTCATGAACTCGGCGGCGAGCTGGCCGGAGCCGTTCGCCGTGATCCTCATGGTGATGTTCTCGTTCGTCGGCGGCGCGGCGGTGTTCCGGGCCAACGCGCACATCGCGGTGAGGGCTCTGCTCGACGCGGTCCCGCCCAAGGTGCGCCGGGTGATGCAGTGGCTCATCGAACTCGCGATGATCAGTGCATGCCTTTTCATGATTGTCTACGGCGTCAAGCTCATGCAGACGACCTGGCACCAGGGCCTCGCCGAGTTCCCCGACTTCCCGGTCGGGTTGAACTATTCGCCGATCCCGCTCGGCGGGTTCCTGACGCTGCTCTTCATCATCGAGAAGCTTTGGGTCGGGGAGCCGCCGAAGTCCTCGGTCATGTACCGGGACGAAGCGGCGGCAGTGGAGTAACGCGCGATGGACGCCCTGGTCCTGATCGGTTCGTTCTGCCTGCTGGCCGCGCTCGGGGTGCCGGTCGCCTACTGTCTCGGTCTTTCGGCGCTGATCGGCGCGCTGTGGATCGGCATTCCCGCCGAGGCGGTGATGCTCAAGATCTCCGACGGTACCGACGATTTCGCGCTGCTCGCGATTCCGTTCTTCGTGCTTGCCGGCGCGATCATGGCCGAGGGCGGAATGGCGACGCGCCTCATCAACCTGGCGAAGGTGTTCGTCGGCTGGATCCGCGGCGGGCTGGCGCTCGTGAACATCCTCGCCTCGACGATGTTCGGGTGCATCTCGGGCTCGTCGGTGGCGGACACCGCCTCGATCGGCTCGGTGATGATCCCGCAGATGGTCAGGCAGGGCTATTCGCGGGTCTTCGCCACGAACCTGACCATCTGCGGCTCGGTGCAGGCGGTCGTGATCCCGCCGTCGCACAACGCGGTCATCTATTCGCTCGCCGCCGGGGGCACGGTTTCGATCGGCGCGCTGTTCCTTGCCGGCGTTTTCCCGGGGCTGCTGTTCGCCTTCTGTCTGGTGGGCCTCGTGCTGTGGCTCGCGCAGAAGCGTCACATGCCGAAGGCCGAGCCGATCACCTTCAAGCAGTCGATCGGGATTGCGCTCGATGCGGTCTGGGGCCTGGTCACGATCGTGATCATCCTCGGCGGGATCCTGTCCGGAGTCTTCACCGCCACCGAATCGGCGGCCGTCGCGTGCGTCTACGCGTTCCTGGTCACGATGTTCGTGTACCGCGACTACAAGTGGCGCGACCTGCCGCGGCTCGTTCACCGCGTGGTGAAGACGGTCGCGATGGTGATGATGCTGATCGGCTTCTCGGTGGCGTTCGGCTACCTGATGGCGCTGATGCAGATTCCGGCGAAGGCGACGCAGTTCTTCCTGACGCTCACCGACAACAAGTACGTGATGCTGATGCTCGTGAACATCCTGCTGCTCGTGCTCGGGACGTTCATGGACATGGCGCCGATGCTGCTCATCTGCACGCCGATCCTGCTGCCGGTGATGAAGACCTTCGGCGTCGACCCGGTCCACTTCGGGATGATCATGATCATCAACCTCGGCATCGGCCTCATCACCCCTCCGGTCGGGCCCACGCTGTTCGTCGGCTGCGCGATCGGAAAGGTGACGATGGAGGAGGTGTCGAAGGAGTTGTGGCCCTTCTACGGCGCGATGTGCCTCGCGCTGATGATCGTCACCTACGTGCCGGCGCTGTCGCTCTGGCTGCCGCGGCTCTTCGGGCTCTAGCTAGGTACCAGGGGCGCGGGCGCCCGGTCCCTCACGACTCGCGGAGCGCCGCCAATCCGGCAGCCAGCGCGTCGCGCAGCAGGATGACGTCCAGGCTGTAAGCCATCATCCGGTAGCCGTGCGCCCGGTACTCGCGCGCCCAGCGCAGATCGCTCGCCATGAACCCGGGTGTCTTGCCGTGGCGCCGGCAGGCGGCGACGATGCGCTCCACCGCGTCCTGGTAGCGCGGATGGTCGAACTGGGCGGGGATCCCCATGAAGTTCGTGAGGTCGAAGTGCCCGAGCCAGCACACGTCCACGCCGGGCACCGCGGCGATCGCTTCCACGTTCTCGAGGCCCGTCGCGGTCTCGATCTGGCAGATGGTGAGCGTGCGCTCGTGGATCGCGGCGATTTTGTCGGTCACGGGACCGTCGCGATAGTCGTCGTGCGCGGCGACGCCGAACGCCGCACCGCGCCGGCCCGCGGGCGGGTAGCGGGTCGCCTCGACGATCGTGCGCGCCTGATCCGCCGTCTCGACCATCGGCACCATGACGCCCAGCGCGCCTGCGTCCAGCGCCCGGGCGATGAAGTGGTACTGCGTCGCGGGCACCCGCACCATCGGGACGATCGCCAGCCCGCGGCAGAGCGCGATCTGGGTCTTGACCGTCTCGAGGCTGATCCCGCTGTGCTCCATGTCGAGCAGCAGGAACTCCGCGCCCGCCGCCGCGGCGATCTGCGGCAGCCCCGGAGTGAAGAACTCGAAGGCCATCGTGCCGTAACTCGTGCCGCCCGCGGCGAGGCGGGTCTTGATCGGGTTCGGGCGCATGTTTCTCCTCCTGCGACGGCCAATCTCAACGCGCGCGGTATCCGGCCTCGCGCTGGTGCCGGATTGCGACGATCCGGACCAGCCGTTCGACGGGCGAGTACTCGTAGAGCGCGATGTAGCCGGTCTTGCCGTGTGAAATGACGAGCTCACGCAAGGTCGAGCCACCGCCCAGCGGTCGACCGATCTCGGGATGGACGTCGAGGATCATCACCGCGCTCTGCACCTTCTCGATGTGCGCGAGCGCCGTGGCTGGCTCGCGCTCCAAATTGAATTCGAAGACGCGCTCGAGATCGTCGAGCGCCTCCGTGTCGAAGACGATCACGCGACCTTGCGCGGCTTCGGCCGCGCGGGCGTCCGGCCGGCCGCGCGCTGCTTCAGATACTCGAACACCTCCTCGGCCGGAATGCCGGTGCCAGTCTTCTTCATCCTGGCGAGCCGACGCTTGGCGTCGGCGTGGAATGCCGTCCGCATCTCTTCGGCTTCGAGCTTTTCGCGGATCGCCTCCAGCATGAATCCATGCGGGGTCAGGTCCTGAGCCTTGGCAAGCTTCGCGATGCGTTTCTTGACGTTCTCGGGGACTCTCAGCGAGACTGCCATTTCCGTGCCCTGTATCACAAATGAGATACAGAGAGCCTAGCCCGGTCCGGGCGCATGGTCAAGCCGGCTCGGGCTCGATTCGACCCAATCTGCCGCCCCCGTCCTTGCGCGGCAAGGCTCTTGCGCCGTCATCCCGCCGCGGCCTGCTCGCGCCGCGCGCGCACGATCGCCTGCCACACGCGGTGCGGCGTGGCCGGCATCTCGATCTCGTCCACGCCCAGCGGCGCGAGCGCGTCGAGGATGGCGTTGACGATCGCCGCGGGCGCGGCGATCGTGCCCGCCTCGCCGCAGCCCTTGGCGCCGAGCGGGTTGTGCGTGCAGGGCTGGCTCTCGTCGTTCTCGGATCGCGGTTCGGGGAAGTCGTCGGCGCGCGGCACCGAGTAATCGAGGAACGACGCCGAGACGAGCTGACCGCCCGCGTCGTACACGCACGTCTCCCCGAGCGCCTGACCCGCGCCCTGCGCCACCGCGCCGTGCAGCTGTCCCTCCACGATCATCGGGTTCACGACCGTGCCGACGTCGTCCACCGCCCAGTAGCCGACGACGCGCGTGACGCCGGTGTCGGGGTCGATCTCGACCTCGCAGAGGTGCACGCCGTTGGAGAACGCGAAATTGGACGGGTCGTAGAAGGCGCTCTCCTGCAGCCCGGGCTCCATGCCCGCAGGAAGATCGTGGGCGGTATGCGCGGCCCGCGCCACCTCCGCGAACGCGATCCCGCGGTCGGTGCCTTTCACCACGAAGCGCCCGTTGCGCGAAGCCGACGTCCGCGTCCGCCGCCTCGAGCCGGTGCGCCGCGATGCGCCGGCCTTTCTCGATGATCTTGTGCGCGGCCATGTGGAGCGCCGACCCGCCGACCGCGAGCGAGCGCGAGCCGAAGGTGCCGGTGCCGTATGGCACCGCGGCCGTGTCGCCTTCGACGATGCGGATCTTCGCGAGCGGCATGCCGAGGCGCGAGGCGAGGACCTGCGCGAACGTGGTGGCGTGACCCTGCCCGTGGCTGTGCGTGCCGAGCGACGCCTGCACCGCGCCGGTCGAGTCGACGCGCACCTCCGCCGACTCGAAGAACCCCGCGCGCGCGCCGAGCGCCCCGGCGAGCTTCGACGGGGCGACGCCGGACGACTCGACGAAGCACGCGATGCCGACGCCGCGCAGGACGCCGCGCGCGGACGCGGTCGCGCGACGCTCGTCGAATCCGTCGTAGTCGGCGAGCGCGAGCGCGCGCGCGAAGATGCGCGGAAAGTCGCCGCAGTCGTAGGTCGGTCCGATCGGCGTCTTGTACGGCATGGCGGACGCGGGCACGAGGTTGCGGCGGCGGATCTCCGCCCGGTCGATGCCGAGCAGGCGCGCGGCCTCGTCGGCAAGGCGCTCGAGGACGAAGCAGGCCTCCGGCCGGCCGGCGCCGCGATACGCGTCGGTGGGCACGGTGCTCGTGAACACCCCCGTGACCGACGCATGGATCGCCGGCGTGGCATAGACGCCGGCGAGCAGGGCGGTGTAGATCGCGCTCGGGATCGCCGCGCCGACCGTCGACACGTAGGCGCCGAGATTCGCCACGGTCTCGACGCGGAGCCCGAGGAAGCGGCCGCCCGCATCGAGCGCCAGCGCGCAGCGCGTGAAATGGTCGCGCGCCTGGTTGTCGGAGACGAAGCTCTCGGTGCGCGTCGCCACCCAGCGCACCGGGCGGCGCAGCCGGCGCGCCGCCCACGCGACGATCGTCTCCTCGGGATAGTGCTTGCCCTTGTAGCCGAAGCCGCCGCCGACGTCGGGGGCGATCGACGCGGATCGCAAGCTCGGCCATGCCGAGCTGCTCGGCGACGAGCCGGCGGACGAAGTGGGGTACCTGCGTCGCCGAGTAGAGCGTCAGCGAGTCGCCGTCGGAGCCGGGAAGCGCGATTGCCGCGCGCGGCTCGATCGCGCAGCCGGCGAGCCGGTTGTTGTGAAGCTGCAGCTCCGACCGTGTGCGCAGCCTGCGCGAACGCGCGCTCGACCGCCGCCGCGTCGCCGCGCTGCCAGCGAAAGCACACGTTTCCCGGGGCATCGGCGTGCAGCTGCGGCGCCACGTCGGCAAGCGCGTCCACCGACGCGGTGACCGCGGGCAGCGGCTCGTAGTCGACGTCGACGCGCTCGGCGGCGTCGAGCGCCGCGCCGCGGTTCTCCGCCAGCACGATCGCCACCGGCTCGCCGACGTGCCGCACGCGCTCGCGCGCAAGCGCCCAGCGCGGCGGTTCGGCCATCGGCTCACCGTCGTGCGAACGGATCGCCCAGAGCGAGCGCATCGGCCCGACGCCGTCCGCCGCCATGTCGGCGCCGACGAGCACCGCGACGACGCCGGGCGGCGGACGACGCCGCGGCGACGTCGATCGACCGGATGCGCGCATGCGCGTGCGGCGAGCGCACGATCGCGCAGTGCAGCGCATCGGGAACGGCGAGGTCGGCGACGAAATTGCCGCGCCCGGTGAGGAAGCGCAGGTCCTCCTTGCGGAGCACCCGCGCCCCGATCCCTTCGTTCATTGCCGCTCGATCCGCGCGAGGTCGAGCGCCTCGTACACCGCGCGGTCGGTGACGAGAAGCAGGTCGGCCGGGCCGCCGGTCGCGGTGTGCGAGACCCAGGTCCAGTGCGGCACGGTGAACACGTCGTGCCGCGACCACTCGAACGTGCGGCTGCCCACGGTGGAGCGGCCCTCGCCGGAGACCACCAGGACGATCGCGTTCCAGGTCGCGCGCAGCGGCTGCGTCGCGGCGCCCGGCGCGAGCCGGCTCGCGTAGCAGTCGAGGGTGGGCATCACCGGACCGCCGGTGTGCGGATGCACGTAGCGCAGCGTCCGCGCCCCATCCGCGTCCGGCTTCATCGCCTCGAGCATCCGGCGCGTGTCCTCGCCCGGATAGCGGTACTTGGGCGAGTGCGACGGCCGCGGCGGCTCGGTCGCCGGGGCGAGGCCCGCGGCCCGGTAGAGGCGCTCGTCCCCCTCGTCGACCTCCCAGAACTTCGCGTCGTCGCGCCGGCCCGGCTCGAAGAAGCTCGCTTCCAGCCCGCAGACGAGCGGCATGTTGGCGGCGTCGAACCAGTAGGTCCGGTGGTCGGACTCGTTGATGTGCCCGTGCCAGCACAAGGGCGGCGTCAGGACGAGATCGCCTTCCCGCATTTCGCAGCGCCGCCCGTTCACGATGGTCACCGCGCCCTCGGCGCGCGTCGCAAAGCGGATCGCGGCGGCGGTGTGCCGGTGCGGCACGGCGCGGTCGCCCGGCTCCAGGACGGTGAACGCGCCGATGAGGTTCGACGTGGTCACCGTGTCGCCGCCGAACGCCGGATTCGCCATGATGATCGCGCGGCGCTCGACGTCCTCGATCGGCACTTCCTGCGCCGCGCGGCCGGCGAGCGGCTCGAAATCGCGCCAGGGCCAGTGCATGGGCTGGTCCCGCTCGCGCGGCGCGATCGGCGTGATGCGCTTGTAGCGGTCCCAGAGCGGGTGGTAGTGCGCGCGCTCGAGCGTGCGGATGAGATCGGCGTCGGGGCGCTTCGGGCCGGGGAGGGGCTCGCTCATGTCCGAATCTCCGGATCCTGCGGGAGGCGTGGCGTGCTAGTGTAGCCGCTCACGCGCCACGGACCGGACCATGCGGAACTTCATTCGCCATCCCGCCGACATTCCCATCGAGGTGACCACCGTCGATCAGGGCGGGGGCCGGGCGCCCCGCCTGGTCAACGTCGGGCTGGGCGGGCTCGCCTTCCGCTCCCACAGCGCCTTTCGGCCCGCGCACGTCGTGAAAGTGCGCATTGCGCACGTGCGCCCGGCCTTCGAGACGACGGCCCGGGTTGCCTGGTGCCGCGCGAGCGAGGGCGAGTACGAGCTGGGGCTGGCGTTCATCGACCCGGACGACGCCTACCGCGCCCGCATGGTCGAGCAGGTCTGCCACATCGAGCACTACCGCAAGGAGGTCCACGCGACCGAGGGGCGCGAGCTCACCAGCGAGGAAGCCGCGCGCGAGTGGATCGAGCGCAAAGGCCCGCAGTTTCCCGAGACCGGGCCGGCGACCTAGCCCGCGGTTTCCTCCTCCGGCTCGCGGCGGACGCACAGCCCGATCAGCGCCCGGCATGCGAGAAACGTCACCAGGCCGACGAGCGCGACGGCCACGAGCGCCGGCACGACGAACAGCCTGGTGAGGTAGGTGAGCACGGTTCCCGTTCCTTCCGCGAAGCGTCGGCGCGATGCGCCTTCCCCCTTCGGTCGGATTGCGGCCCGGCGAAATTACCGCCGGCGGCTGCGGGGAACTACGTAGGCTCAGCGCGCCACGCGCGCGACCTGCATTCCCGGGTCGACGATCTTCCCGCGCTCGATGATCGTCCTGCCGTCGAGCTGCACGGTGCAATCGCGCAGCGGCACGTCGTAGTGCCCCTTGGTGTCGCGCTTCCCGCCGCCCTGCGTGTTCGGGCCGGTCGAGAAGAGGAAGTTGCCCGGGAACGTGCGCGCCGCCGCGCGGCTGCGCTCGGGTTCGTCGCCGTTCAGCGCGAGGCCGTACCAGCGCGCCTGCGGATTCATGCCCCAGCCGAGATGCGACACGGCGTACGGGTCGCGATCGTCCGCGCTCTTCCGGCCGTCTTCCAGCCAGTCGCGCATCAGCTTCGCGTCGAGGCCGCCTTCGATCTTCACGACGTGCCCCGCGCGGATCTCCAGCCGGACGGGATCGACGACGTAGCGGCAGTACGGCAGGATCACGATGTCGCCCGGCTGCATCACCACCGTGCCGTTCGCGCTGCCCTCGTTGGGAAACGTGTGGATGTGCCCGCCGCCCCAGTGGTCGAAGTGGCCCGGCTCGTCGGCATAGCCCCACTGCGTCATCACCGGGTACTGGCCGCACTCGTAGGCGAGATCGGTGCCGGCGTCGCTCGTCACGCGCACCTGCTTCGTCGCGCGATAGATCTGCTCGGCGTGCTTCATCGCCTCCTTGAGCCCCGGCGGCGACATCAGCTGCTCGAGGTCGTCGGGCGCGTCGATGATCATCAGCACGCGCGTGCCGCCGTCCATCACCTGCTTGAGCCACTTGGTGAAGAGCGGGACGTGGAAGATGACCACCATGTCGGCCGCGCTCACCGCCTCGAGCGTGCCCTTGCACTTGCCGATCGTCGGCACGCCGACCTTGGTCCACGACGGGATCGAGTTCACGCACAGCTCGTAGACGTCCGCGCCGAGGTCCTCGGCGGCGGCGAACGCGGCCTGGACGTACTCGCGCCGCGTGCCGAGGTCGCTCACCACCGCGATCGTCTCGCCCTGCTTCACCTTGCAGAGCTCGAATTCGCGGCGGTACAGCAGCGCGAGCTTGGCCGGGTTCACTTCCTGAACGCGCAGCGCGGCTTGTCCTGTCATGTCGATTCCTCCAGAATGCGCGGGCCTATTCTATCCATCCGCCGAGGAGCGCCCGATGCCCGCAGAGATCACGATCGTCAACCCCGAAGGCCTGGGCAAGCCGCTCGGCCAGTACTCGCAGATCACGCGCGTGAAGAACGCGTCCGAGTGGCTGTTCATCGCCGGCCAGCTCGCCACCGACGTCGCGGGGAACGTCATCGGCGCGGACGACTTCGACGCGCAGTGCGGCCAGGTGTTCCGGAACATCGAGGCGGCGCTCAAGTCGCAGGGCGCCGGCTGGAAGAACGTGGTGCAGTTCACCACCTACCTCGTGCACTCGCAGGACATCCCGAAGTTCATGGCGTTCCGCAAGCGCGAATTCCCGAAGCTCTTCCCGGACGGAAAATACCCGCCGAACACGCTGCTCATGATCGATCGGCTGGTGGGCGAGCCGTTTCTCGTCGAGGTCCAGCCGATCGCGGCGCTGTAGTTCCAACGCGGTAGACCGAAGGAGGTGGATATGGAAGGACTCATCGGGTTCCTGATCATCGGCCTGATCGCCGGCTGGCTCGGCGGAAAGATCATGCGGGGCGGCGGGTTCGGGCTCGTCGGCAACCTGATCGTCGGGGTGATCGGCGCGCTCGTCGGCGGGTTCACCTTCGGCCTGCTCGGGCTCACCGCCGGCGGCTTCATCGGATCGCTGGTCACCGCGACGGTCGGCGCGGTGATCCTGCTCTGGCTGATCGGGCTGCTGAAGAAGGCCTGACCCGGCGCGCGGCGCGCCGCACCGGCGCCTAGCGCATGCTCTGGCGCACGTCGAACAGCACCTGGTCGAACGAATCGACGCGGATCAGCCCGACGCGCGGGTACTCCATGTCCAGGATGACGTAGACCGCGCCAGCGAGCGCGAAGGCGAACGTGGCCATGTGGAGCCAGTTGCGCTCCCGGGAGCCCGACATCGCATGGCCCGCCAGTAGCGCCCCAAGCAGCGCCAGCCCGGAGAGCAGCGCGAAGAGAATCAACGGCGGGTGAGTCTGGCCGGCCATGGTGCGCGTGGTCGTGATGTCGATCATCTGGTTGAGCGCCGGCAGCACCAGCACGGTCGCCTGCGATCCCGCTGAGGCGGCGACCGCCTTCGACCAGATCTCCTGTTGCAGTGCCGTGGCGCGCGCGAGCGCGGCGTCGACCGCGGCCATGATCCGGGATCGCGCGGTAGACCGCCAGCCGGGCGTCGACGTAGCGGCGGAAACGCTCCCGCAGCTCCCCTTGGGCCGCAGCCGGGAGGAGATCGAGCCGCAGGTACGCCGTGCCGATCGCGTTTGCCTCCTCGACGATGAGCGTCCGCCGGTGGTCGAACCGCGAGGCCGCGCCCGAAAAGGTGAAAGCGATCAACAGGCCGAGCAGCGCGAACACCGCGCCTTCCACGACGCCCGCGCCAGCACGCGCCGCCTCGCCCTCCTGCGCGGCACGCCGGACGCCGATCCGGCGCCCGATCTCGAGGCACGCGAGCAGCGAGGCGAACAGGCCCACCGCCAGCAGCGCCGCCTCGAGCGTGAAGTTCGAGAAGCTCATGGTCTCGTTCCGATCTCGTGCAGACGGAAGGGCCGCGATGATAGCGCACGTGCCTTCGCTCATCGTGCGGCGTCCCGGGTACCGGAGCGCCCTTTCTGCGTGCTGCCGCGACGCGGCGCATACTTGCCGCCAGGACCACGAGGGCCAGGAGGCGGGAATGGGAGACGATCTTCCAGCGCTGAACGTCGCGTGCCCCGGGTCCGGGCGCGCGAGCGGGACCGTCTCGTGAGCCGCAGCCTCGCACGCGCCTCCGCCGCCGAGGTCGCGACCTGGCTGCGCTCGCGCGAGCTGCGCGCGGTCGACGTCCTCGAGGCCGCGCTCGAGCGCATCGCGGCGCGCGAGCCCGCGATTCACGCGTGGGCGTTCCTCGACCCGGAGCGGGCGCGCCACCAGGCGCAGGCGCTCGACGCCGGACCGGTGCGCGGGCCGCTGCACGGCCTGCCGATCGGCGTGAAGGACCTGATGGACACCGCCGACATGCCGACCGCTTACGGGTCGTCGATCTACGCCGGCCATCGCCCGGCGTGGGACGCGGCGGCGGTCGCATCGGCGCGCGCCGCGGGCGCGATCGTCCTCGGCAAGACCGTCACCACCGAGTTCGCGACCTTCACCCCCGCGGCGACGGTCAACCCGCACGACTTCGAGCACACGCCCGGCGGCTCCTCGAGCGGCTCGGCGGCGGCGGTCGCCGACGGCATGGTGCCGCTCGCGTTCGGCACGCAGACGGTCGGCTCGATCATCCGGCCCGCGAGCTTCTGCGGCGTGGTCGGCTACAAGCCCACGTTCGGCACGCTGAGCCGCGCCGGCGTGAAGCTCCTCTCGGAAAGCCTCGACACGGTGGGCGCGATCGCGCGCACGGTCGACGACGCCGCGCTGATGGTCGGCGCGCTGTCCGGCCGCGGCGAGTTGGTCGATCTCGCGAAGATCGAGCGCCCGTGGATCGGCCTGTGCCGCACGCACGACTGGCGCGAGACCCAGCCCGAGGTGGGCACGGCGATGGAGGCGGCGGCGCGCGGGCTGGCGGCCGCGGGCGCGCGCGTGATCCAGGTCGATCTGCCGGCCGACTTCGCGTCGCTCGGCGACGCGCACGGCGACATCCTCGGCTACGAGATCGCGCGCAACCTCGGCTTCGAGCACGCGCACCACAACGGCCGGCTGAGCTCGCGCCTGCGCGAGCTGCTCGACGCGGGCGCGCAGGTCGCCGCCGCGCGCTACGACCGCGCGCGCGAGCTCGCGCATCTCGCCCGCGCGGCGCTGCCCGGCGTGTTCGACGCGTGCCACGTGCTGCTCGCCCCGAGCACGACCGGCGAGGCGCCGGTCGGGCTCGAGTCCACGGGCAATCCGGTGATGAACCGCGTGTGGACGCTGCTGCACGTGCCGTGCGTGACGGTGCCCGTCGCGACCGGGCCGAACGGCCTGCCGGTCGGACTTCAGGTCATCGGGCGGATCGGCGACGACGCGCGCACGCTGTCGGCGGCGCGCTGGATCCACGAGCGGCTGGGCGCGGGCTGAGGATGCGTTGGACGCATCTCGCTGCTCTCGCGGTCGTGCCGGATTCGTCGCGACGGGCTGCAGCAAGCTCACGCCGGAGAACTACGCGAAGCTCAAGCCCGGCCTCACGTACGACGAGGTGAAAGCGATCCTCGGCGAGCCCGGCCCGCTGCGACGACCTGATGGGCTTCAAGAGCTGCCGCTGGGGCGACGAGAGCCGCAGCATCACCGTGCGGTTCGCCGGCGACCAGGTCGTGCTGTACAGCGCGGAGAACGTCCGCTGAGCGTCGCCGGATCCGGCTGGCGGACGTTACTTTGTCGAACTTGACCGGGGTCACCTTCGCGGACGCGATCGTCCGCCGACGGCGACAGGAAGTAGCGGTCGTCCGGCTTTGAAGACGAAGCGACAGGATTTCCACTGCCGGTTGAACGTGATGTCCCAGCAGTAGCGGCCGTCGCCGGAGATCCTCCACGTTCCCGTGCCGTCGAAGGTGAGTCGGCGGCCGCGGCCGTACGCGCGGAAGGTCGCGCCGCCGGGCGGGTTCTCCCAGCTGTAGTCGACGGTGCTCTGTCCTGCGGGCCGGTGGTGAACTGCGCGAACTTCGTCGTTCGTCCCCGGCACCAGGGCCTCGAGGTCGGCCTTGGCCAGCTTTGCGGCGCCCTTGTCGAGCAGTGGCCCGAGCTCGACCTCCTGGCCGAACGCGAGCGCCGGCGCGAGGCGAGCGCGGCGATGGCAAGCTTCGCAAGGGATCGTTGCGCAGGTCATGGCGAGCCTCCTTTCGGTCGAATTCTAGATCGACCAGATCCACGGTCGCGCGGCGCGGTCGCGCGCCTGGAACGCGGCGATCTCGTCGCGGCGCTTGAGCGTCAGGCCGATCGCGTCGAGCCCCGCCAGCAGCATCTCGCGCTCGGGCCCGCCGACCTCGAAGCGAAACGTGCGGCCCCCGGGCGCGCTCACGGTGCAGGACTCGAGATCGACGTCGAGCTCGAGGCCGCCCGATTCGGCTTCGCGGCCGAGCGCCTCGACGTCCGCCTTGGGCAGCACGACCGGCAACACGCCGTTCCGATAGCAGTTCGCCTGGAAGATCGCGCCGAAGGAGGGCGCGATCGACGCAGCGGAAGCCGAACTGGCGGATCGCCCACACCGCCATCTCGCGCGAGGAGCCGCAGCCGAAGTTCTCGCCGGCGACGAGGATCTGCGCACGGTCGAACGGCGCGCGGTTGAGCACGAAGTCCGGATTCGGCCGGCGGTCGGGCTCGAGGTAGCGCCACGACGCGAAGAGCTTCGCCCCGAAACCCTCGCGCGAGCGGCGAGGTGATCTCGCGCGACGGGATGATCACGTCGGTGTCGACGTTCGGGCGCAGCAGCGGCGCCGCGAGGGCCTTGAGGCGGACGAACTGTTCCATCAGCGCGCAGCGAGCATGCGGGGATCGGCGATGCGGCCGGCGACCGCGGAGGCCGCGACGGTGAGCGGGCTCGCGAGGTGCGAGCGCACGCCCGGACCCTGCCGGCCCTCGAAGTTGCGGTTGGTGCTCGTGATGACCCGCCGCGCGTCGCCGAAGCTGTCGCCGCCGGAGTAGAAGCAGAGCGAGCAGCCGCTCTCGCGCCACTCGAACCCGGCTTCCTCGAACACGCGGTCGAGCCCCTCGGCCTCCGCTTCCTTCTTGAGCGTGGTCGAGCCCGGCACCACGAGCGCCTTGACGCCCGGCGCCACGCGCCGGCCGCGCAGCAGCGCCGCCGCGGCGCGCAGGTCGGAGAGCCGGCTGTTGGTGCACGAGCCGATGAATGCCGCCTCGATCGGGAGCCCCGCGAGCGGCTGGCCCGGCTTGAGGTCCATGTAGGCAAGCGCGCGCTCGAACCCGGCGCGCGCCGTCGCGTCGGGCGCGGCGGCGGGGTCCGGCACGATGCCGTCGATCCCGACCGCGTGCGCGGGGCTTGTCCCCCAGGTGACCTGCGGCGCGAGCGTCGCGCAATCGAGCTCGAGCCGCGCATCCCAGCGTGCGCCGGCGTCGGACGGGAGCGCGCGCCAATGCGCCACTGCCGCGTCCCAGTGCTCCGCCTGCGGCGCGAACGGCCGTCCCGCCACCCATTCGATCGTCGTGTCGTCGGCGGCCACGAGCCCGGTCCACGCGCCGAACTCGACCGTCATGTTGCACAGGGTGAGGCGCGCCTCGACGCCGAGCGCGCGCACCGCCGCGCCGCCGAACTCGATCGCGTGGTTCCGGCCGCCGGCCGCGCCGTACTTGCCGATCAGCGCGAGGATCATGTCCTTCGCCGTGACGCCGGGTCCCAGCCGGCCGCTGAAGTCGACGAACATCGTCCTGGGGCGCGGGCGAACGAGGGTCTGCGTCGCCACCGCGTGCTCGCCCTCGGTGGAGCCGATGCCCCATGCGAGCGCGCCGATGCCGCCGACGGTGCAGGTGTGGCTGTCGGGGCAGACGAGCGTGCAGCCCGGCAGGGCGATGCCTTGCTCGGGCGAGATCACGTGCACGATGCCCTGGCGCGGATCGTCGAGATCGAAGAGGCGGATGCCGGCGCGGCGCGCGAGGTCGCGGAACGTGCGGATGAACTCGTCGCCGCCCTTGAACCGCGTGCGGTCGGATCGGCCGGGCTCGGTATCGACGATGTGGTCGATGACGCCGAACACGAGGGCCGGGTTGGCCACGGCGTGACCCGCGGCGGCCATCCCGGCCAGCGACTGCGGGCCGGTGCGCTCGTGCAGGAACACGCGGTCGACGTGCAGCAGCGACTGCCCGTCGCCGAGCTCGGCGACGACGTGCGCGTCCCAGATCTTCTCGATGATCGAGCGCGGGGTCACGCGAACCGCTCGCGCGCGAGCCGCGCGCCGGCGCCGAGCGCCGCGAGCTTGGCCATCGCCGCGTCGCGGTCCATCGGCGCCATGCCGCAGTTCGTGCACGGGAGGATGCGTTCCTTCGGCACGTGCTTCATCGCTTCCGCGATCACGCCGGCGACCTCTTCGGGCGTCTCGACCGTGTCGCTCGCCACGTCGATCACGCCGAGCATGACGTCCTTGCCGGCGAGGAGCTTCAGCAGACTCGCGGGCACCTTCGAATGGATGCACTCGACCGACACCGCGTCGAGGCGGCTCCTCGCGAGCGCCGGGAAGATCTCCTCGTACTGGCGCCACTCGCTCCCGAGCGAGTCCTTCCAGTCGAGGTTGGCCTTGATGCCGTAGCCGTAGCAGATGTGCACCGCGGTCCGGCACTTCAGGCCCTCGGCGGCGCGGTGCAGCGCGTCGATGCCCCAGCGCGTGACGTCGCTCATGTAGACGTTGAACGCGGGTTCGTCGAACTGGATGAGGTCGACGCCGTCGGCGGCCAGCGCCCGCGCCTCCTCGTTCAGCGCTTCCGCGAACGCCATCGCGAGCTTGACCCGGTCGCCGTAGTGCTTGTCGGCGATCGTGTCGACGATGGTCATCGGGCCGGGCAGCGTGAACTTGAGCTTGCGCGTCGTGTGCGCGCGCGCGAGGCGCGCTTCGGTCGCATGCACGCGGCCCTTCAGCCGCAGCGGCCCCACGACCGTCGGCACCATCGCCTTGTAGCGGTTGTTGCGGATGCCGAGCTCCACCTTCAGCGCGAAGTCGATGCCCTCCACCGCCTCGAGGAAGCCGTGCACGAAGTGCTGCCGCGACTGCTCGCCGTCGGTGACCAGGTCGATCCCGGCGTCCTCCTGCGCCTTGAGCCACAGCAGCGTCGCATCGTTCTTCGCTTCGGCGAGCGCGCTCGCCCTCGAGCTTCCAGCGCGGCCAGAGCTTGTGCGTCTCGGCGAGCCAGCCGGGCTTGGGGAGGCTGCCGGCAATCGTGGTTTCGAACATCAGACGCATTCCTGTAGCACGTCGGGCTCCCTGGCGTGGCGTGGCGCGGCGGGTCGTGCGCCGCCGTCGGGAACCGGAACCTTATCCCCACCGCAGCGGCGGATCAAGTGCGCGGCCGCGTGTACCATCGGCGCCCTCGACGGGAGCAACGACGATGGGCAATGCACGGTTCGATTTCGGCGGCAAGGTCGCGCTCGTCACCGGTGGGGCGTCGCTGCTCGGCGCCGCGATCGCACGCGCATTCCACGCCGCCGGCGCCGCGGTCTCCAGCGCGGATCTCGACGCGGCGCGCGGGGCGGCGGAGGCCGCGGAGCTCGGCGAGCGTGCCCTCTTCACGCGCTGCGACGTCACCGACGATGCGGCGCTCGAGGCCCTGGTGAGAGCCACCTGCGTCCGATTCGGCGGCATCGACTTCCTGCTGAACAGCGCTGCGACCTTCCTCGACAACGGTCTCGACTCGTCGCGCGAGGACTGGCTGAAGTCGTTCAATACGAACGTGGTGAGCGGTGTTCGCCTCACGCGTCTCGTCGCGCCGGTCATGAAGGCACGGGGCGGCGGCTCGATCGTCAACTTCTCGAGCATCGCCGGACGCTTCGGCGCGGCCGGAAGGTTCCTCTATCCGGCGTCGAAGGCGGCGCTCAAGCAGGTGACGCGCAACGAGGCGACCGAGCTCGCGCCGTTCAAGATCCGCGTGAACGCGATCTCGCCGGCGTGGACGTGGTCGGATCCGCTGAAGGTGCTGTCGGGCAATGACCGGGCGCGCGCCGATGCGATCGGCGCGAAGACGCATCCGCTCGGACGCATCGGGGACGCGGAAGAGGTGGCCGACGTGCTGCTCTGGCTCTGCTCGGACGCCGCCTCGTGGGTCACGGGCGCCGACATCCCGGTCGACGGCGGCTACGCGATGCTCGGCCCGGACCGTGGGCTCGGGCCGAAGGGGTGGTTCGAAGAAAAGGGTTGAGCTAGCGTCCGCGGCACTTCGCGAGATCGTCGTCGGTCATTGCCGGCTTGATGACGCAGGTCGGAGGCGCGGTGGCGTGCAGGGACCGCCGCGCCTCGCGCTCGCGGAGCTCCGCCGCGCGGCGCTGCTCCTCGCGCTGCTCGAGCATCTTGCGCTCGGCCTCGGCCGCCGCCGCCTTCTGGCGCGTCTCCTCGGCCTGCCGGGCCTTCACGTCCGCGTCGAACTTCCGCTGCATCGCGGCGAGTTCCTCGGCGCGCTTGCGTTTCGCTTCCTCGGCAGCGCGGCGCGCCTCCTCGTCGGCGGGCGATGCCGCCGCGGGCACGGCGACTGCGGCGCCGGGGCTCGCCGCTGCGGCCTGCTGGGAGGACGAGCCGGACGAGCGGGCGCGCGCGAGGTTGACGTTGACGCCCGAGCCCGAACCGGAATCCGCGTCCTGGTCGGACTTCTTCGTCTTCTTGATGTTCTCGGCGGCGAACGCGGGATCGTCGTCGCGGGTCGTCTTCGTTGCGGTCGAGGACGAGGCGCCGCTCGATTTCGACTTCACCTTGACGCCCTTCGCGTCGGCGTCGGTCGCGACGATCGTCAGGCTCGCGACCGCGAGCGCGACGACGAGATGCTTGATGGCCATGATCGCCCCTTGCAGGTAGGTGCCGGCAATGCCAGCGTCATGGCCGTTTTACCTGCCCGCGCCGGGCGCGCCCAGATGGCACGCCGCGCGGAAGCGGCGATAGTTCCGGGTGAGCCGCGGGCCGCCCGGGAAAACGTGAGATTGTTCCGGCGCGCGCGTCAGTCGGCCCGCGCCCCGGACGCCTTGACGACCGGCGCCCAGTTCGCGACCTCGGCCTTCACGAAGTCGCCGAACTCGCCCGGCGTGGTGGCGACGAAGCGCGCGCCCTCGACCGGCAGGCGCGCCTGCACCTCCGGCGAGCGCATGATGCGCACCACCTCCGCGTTCAGCCGCTGCACGATCTCGGGCGACGTGCCCGCGGGCGCGAAGAGCCCGATCCAGTTGTTCACCTCGAAGCCGGGCAGCGCCGCCTCGGACACCGTCGGCAGGTCCGGCGCGGCGGCCGAGCGGGTCTTGCCGATCGTCGCGAGCGCGCGGAGCTTGCCCGCCTTCGCGTGCGGCAGCACCGTCGGCATCGTCGCGAAGATGAGCGCGGTCTGGCCGGCGAGGAGATCGGTGATCGCGGGCACGTTGCCCTTGTAGGGCACGTGCACCATGTCGACGCCGGCGCGGGTCTTGAAGAGCTCGCCCGCGAGATGGCTCGCGGTCCCCATGCCGGCGGAGGCGAACGTGAGCTTGCCGGGGTTGGCGCGCGCGAAAGCAATCAGCTCGGGCACCGTCTGCGCGGGCACCGACGGGTGCACGACGAGCAGGCCCTCGGCCTCCAGGACGAGGGCGATCGGCGCGAAGTCCCGGACCGGGTCGTAGGGCATCTTGCTGAACAGCGACACGTTCACCGCGTGCGTGCCGACGCTGCCCATTCCCAGCGTGTACCCGTCGGGCGGCGACTTCGCCACCGCGTCGGCGCCGATGTTGCCGCCGGCGCCGGTGCGGTTCTCGACCAACACCGGCTGTCCCCAGGCTTGCGTGAGCTGCGCTCCGATCAGCCGTGCATAGATGTCGGCGATGCCGCCGGCCGGGAACGGCACGATGACCCGGATCGGCTTCGACGGATACGGCTGCGCGGCGGCGGGGGTGACGCCGGCGAGCGCGGCGAGCAGCACGAGCGGTGCAAGCAGGCACTTCGAAACGCGGATCATCGTGGTGCTCCTCCTGGTGCGCGCCGGACTTCGAATCGGGCAGGCCGCGGCTGCGCGATCATACGCCCCGGCTGGCGGCGGCCGCGGCTTGCGCGCATCATCGCGGCATTTCGTGGGCTGCCCCGACGCGCGCAATGTCCGACCCATGAGCGACCTGTCGCACGCCGATCGCACCCGCCCGCCATGGATCCTTCCGGCGATCGTGGTCTCGCAGTTCGCCGGCACGTCGCTGTGGTTCGCCGGCAACGCGGTGCTCGGCGATCTGCAGTCGGCATGGGGCCTCGCGCCCGCCGCGCTCGGCTACGCCACCTCCGCGGTGCAGCTCGGCTTCATCGCCGGGACGCTCGCGTTCGCGTTCTTCGCGATCTCGGATCTCGTCTCGCCGCGGATCGTGTTCTTCCTCTGCTCGGTCCTCGGCGCGTTCTTCAACCTCGGCGTGTACGTGTTCGGCGAAGGGTTGCTGACGCTGCTCGCGTTCCGTTTTCTCACCGGCTTCTTCATCGCCGGCATCTACCCGGTCGGTATGAAGATCGCGTCGGGGTGGTACCAGCGCGACCTCGGCCACGCGCTCGGCCTGCTCGTCGGCGCGCTGGTCGTCGGCACCGCCTTTCCGCATCTGTTGAAAGGCATCGGCCAGACCCTGCCGTGGGGCACGGTGCTGCTCGCCGTCTCCGCCATCGCGGCGCTCGGCGGGCTCGCGATGCTCGCCCTCGTCCCCGATGGCCCCCACCTCGCCAAGGGCGCGAAATTCGATCCCCGCGCACTCGCGGTGATCTTCCGCTCGCGCGAATTCCGCGCGTCGTGCTTCGGGTACTTCGGGCACATGTGGGAGCTCTACGCGTTCTGGGCGTTCGTGCCGGTCGTCCTCGCGGCGCATGCCGCGGCGGCGCTGAACGTTCCGCTGTGGGCGTTCGTGGTCATCGCGGCGGGATTCGTCGGCTGCGCGGGCGGCGGAATGGTCTCGCTGCGCGCCGGCAGCGCGCGCGTCGCGTTCGCGCAGCTCGCCGCCTCGGGCGCGTGCTGCGTGCTCTCGCCGCTGGCGTTCAACGCGCCTACGCCGGTGTTTCTCGCCTTCCTCGTGTTCTGGGGGATCGTCGTGGTCGGCGACTCGCCGCAGTTCTCCGCACTCAACGCCCGCTACGCGCCGCGCCAGCTGGTCGGCTCCGCGCTCACGATCGGCAACTGCATCGGCTTCTCGATCACCATCGCGAGCATCCAGCTGCTCAATGCGCTCGCCGCGAGCGTGAGCCCGGCGTGGCTCTTCGTCGCGCTCGCGCCCGGGCCCGTTCTCGGCCTGATCGCGCTGCGGCCGCTGCTTCGTCCCGCTCCACCCGATTGATCCGCCGGCCGTGATGGCGTGACTTTCGTCGCGCGCTTGCCCGCCCTGGTGAATACATCACCGGATGGCGGTCAATAGCGCCCACCCGCGAAGCGTTCGCGAGGACAAACTGGCCTCCATCGAGATGCGGGGCTTTTCCCGGCTCGACGGGCTCCGAAAAGCGCCCAAACCCTCAACCACTGTTAAAGGAGAAGAACCATGAAACGCAATCTGATCGGCCTCGCCGCTGTCGCCCTGGGTCTTGCCGCCAACGCCGCGCTGGCGGACAACAACTACACCTTCGACGACGCGTACTGGAAGCAAGCCGAGATCGTCGTGTCCGTCCAGCCGATGCAGGCGATGCAGGCGACGGAATCGCGCGGCAAGTACAGCCTCGTCGACGACTTCAATCCGTAAGCACATGGGCAAGGGTGCCGGGGCGCTTGCGCTCCGGCCACCCGCCGCCGCGCCACCGGGGATCCGGATGGACACCATCTCGACACGATTCACCGGCCGCGCGTGGCTCGCCATCGCTGCGCTCGCGCTGCTTCTGGCGCCGCTTGGCGCGCGGGCGGACGACAGCCCGAGCGATCGCCACGAGATTCCGACCTTCGTTCTCAAGCGTACCGAGCTTCCGCCCGGCGCAGACGCCGCCGCGCGTGTCGTTGCGCGCGCGAACAGTGCCGGGAACGCACCCACAGAAGCAAAGCAGTGAAGATTGCTGAATCGGTGCGCGTGATGCGCTAGGCCGCAGCGCCCGCCCGGCCCGGCGCGAGCGCCTGCGGATCGACGCCTTGGTCGGCGAGCGCCGCCGGAACGCCGCGTCGCAGGATCAGTGCCGCCGCCAGCGCCGAAAGCGCGGGCGACGTCTTGATCCCGTAGCCGCCCTGACCGGCCAGCCAGAAGAACGCCGGCTGCAGCGGGTCGAATCCGCACACCGGCGTGCGGTCCGCCGCGAAACTGCGCAGCCCGGCCCACTTCGCCGTCAATCGCTTCACCTCGAACAGCGTCTCGCGCTCCAGGCGGTCGATCAGCGTCGCGACGTCGATTTCGTCCGGCTGCGCGTCGCACGGCGGCGAGGGCGTCTGGTCCGCGGGCGAGGCGAGGAAGCGGCCCGCGTCCGACTTGAAGTAGAGCGTCTCCCCGGCGTTGACCGCCATCGGCCAGGCCTGCGGGCCGTTGAAGCGCCCGCATTCGAAGATCACCGCGGTGCGGCGCAGGGGCTGGATGCCGAGCGGCGCCACGCCGGCGATCCGGGCCACGTCGTCGGCCCACGCGCCGGCCGCGTTCACGAGCACGGGCGCGCGCAGCTCGCCTGCGCTCGTGACGAGTCGCCAGCCGCCGCCGCCGAACTCCGCGGCGCGCAGCTCGGCGTTCGTCATGAACGTCGCGCCGCCCGCTTTCGCGCCACGCAGGAACCCCTGATGCAGCGCATCGACGTCGATGTCGCGCGCACCCGGCTCGAGGATGCCGACCGCCGCGACGGTCTCGCGCAGCGGCGGGACGAGCGCGCGGACTTCCGGCCCGGACAGCAGGCGCACCTCGGTGCCCGTCCTGCGCCAGTCGTCGCAGCGCGCGGCGAGCTCGTCGCGCCGCGCCGCATCGCCGTACACGAGGCTGCCGCGCGGTGAAAGGATCGGATGCGCCGCGAATCCCGGCGGCGGCGACTCGAGGAAAGGGCGACCGGCACGCGCCAGCGCCCGCACCGGCGCATTGCCGTAGGTCGCCGAGAAGAGCGCCGCCGAGCGGCCGGTCGAGTGATAGCCGGGACGCTCCTCGCGCTCGAGCACGATGACCCGAGCGTGCGGCGCCAATGCGTAAGCAGCCGATGCGCCGGCGATGCCGGCGCCGACGATGACGACGTCGGCCTCGATCACGCTCGTGTTGCGGCCCGGCGCGGACGACTAGTCCCGGTAGTCGATGCCCTTGCGATCGAGCATGCGCAGCAGCGCCGGCCAGTCCTTGTGCACCGACGGCCGGTCGGGGCGCTCGAACTGCGCGGCGGCGGTGCGCGCCGCCTGCTCGCGACATGAGCGTCGCGTTCTCCATGCCGCCCGCGAGCGCGTCGACCTGGATCTGGCAGGCGCAGTCGAGGTAGTACATCAGCTCGAACGCCTCGCCGCACGGAGTCGCCGAGCGTCAGCAGGCCGTGGTTGCGCAGGATCATCGCCTTCGAGGTCGGGCCGAGGTCGCGCGCGAGGCGCGTGCGCTCGTCCAGCTCGAGGGCGATGCCCTCGTAGTCGTGATAGGTGAGCCTGCGCCTGCACGCGCAGCGCGTGCTGGCTCAGCGGCAGCAGGCCGCATTTCTGCGCCGAGACCGCCGACGCCGGCGCGCGTGTGCGTGTGGATCACGCAGTTGATCTCGGGCCGCGCCAGCGTGCACGCAGCCGTGGATCACGAAGCCGGCCTCGTTCATGCCCATGCCGGTCGGATCGTCGAGGACGTTGCCGTCCAGGTCGATCTTCACCAGGTTCGACGCGGTGATCTCGTCGAACATCAGCCCGTACGGGTTGATCAGGATGTGCTCGGTGCCCGGGACGCGCGCCGAGAAGTGGGTGTAGATGAGGTCGGTCCAGCGGAACAGCGCCGCGAGCTGGTAGGCGGCGGCGAGGTCGACGCGGACCTCCCACTCCTCCTTGCTGACGCGGCCGCGGGCCGAGGCGGTTCCGACGGATTTCAGGTTGGCCGACATCGGTTTCTCCGGGCGAGGATCGAGAGGCGGATCATACGCCCGGCGCGCTGCGCAAACGAAAACCCCGGCCACGGCCGGGGCCTGCGGTGACCGGCGGATCAGGAGGCGCGGCGTCGCCTCGCGAAACCGAGAGCCGAGGAGGCCGAGCCCGAGGAGGGCGAGGGTCGCCGGTTCGGGAATCGGCGTTCGTCCGATGAGGAAATTCCCGAAGAACTCGTCGTCGATGGTGTTGGTGGTTTCCCGGACCTCGATACGGTTGAATGCAACCGTGCTCGTGACCCCGACGAATGCGAGCACGTCGTCCGGTCTGTTGAACGAGAAACTGTCGACCGGGATCGCCCCGTTCAGCAGCGTGACCGTGAACGTCGAGTCGAAGCAAGGCGCAAAGCAGCCATCCTGCGCGAGCGCCGGGTTCGAAGGCTCGTGGAAATCGAACCCGAACGAGAACAGCGGGCCGGCCGCGGTGACGTCGAAGTTCTCGACTCCGTTGATCGCCAAGTCGAACGGCTCGCTGATCTTCGAGCTCCAATCGATGCTCGAGTTGAACGAGGAATTCGAGAAGGTCAGGCCGCCGAGCGCGAAGCCGGCGGGATTCACGTTCTGGGGGATCGCGCCGATAGGCGCCGCGCCCGTCGCCGCGACGAATACCGCGCGGTCCGCGTAGGTGACGATCGCCGCGTTTGCACTGGCCGAGATCAGCGCCACGAGGGCGGCGAGAAGTGAAATTGCACGGTTCATTGCTCCTGTCCTTTCACGCGCCGAAGGCTATCTGGGCAGGCAAGCACGAACAATGCTAGTTGCACAATCGCAGGGTTCTCCGCGGGTTACGCAGGCGGTCCGCCCCGAGACTGTGCGGAATCGTAAAGAATTCCGACAGTTGGCCCGGCTCAGACTCCGAGATACCGGTGCCACAGCCCGCGATCGGCGTCCAGCGCGCTGGAGTCGCCCTGCCACGCCACGCGGCCGCGCTCGATGATGGTGTGCCGGTCGGCCACGCGCACCAGGCGCTCGACGTACTTGTCGATGACCAGGATCGTCTGGCCGGCCGCCTTGAGGCCGGCGAGGCAGCGCCAGATCTCCTCGCGGATCAGCGGCGCCAGGCCTTCGGTCGCCTCGTCGAGAATCGAGGAGATGCGGGTTGGTCATCAGCGCGCGGCCGATGGCGAGCATCTGCTGCTCGCCGCCCGAGAGCTGGTTGCCCATGTTCTCGGCGCGCTCCTGCAGGCGCGGGAACAGCGCGTAGACCCGCTCGAGGTTCCACGGCGCGCGCGCGCCGCAGCGGTTGTCGGCGAAGGCGACGAGGTTCTCGCGCACCGTGAGGTTCGGGAAGATCTGCCGCCCCTCGGGCACCAGCGCGATGCCGGCGCGCGCGATGCGTCGGCCGCGCGGCGCTCGATGCGCTCGCCGCGGAACGTGATCGCACCGCCGCGCGGCGGCGTCAGGCCGAGGATCGAGCGCACGGTGGTCGTCTTGCCCATGCCGTTGCGCCCGAGCAGCGTCGCGACCTCGCCGACCCGGATCGTCGAGCGACAGGCCGAACAGCACCTGGCTCGCGCCATAGGCGGTCTCGAGGCCCTCGACCTCGAGGAGCGCGTCGCTCATGGACTACCTTGGCGCTGCGCGCCAAGGGTTCGCCCTGGGCGGCCGGCGTGCTCACGCCGCTGCTCCTCGCCCAGGTACGCGCGCCTCACCTCGTCGTTCGCCCGGATCTCGTCGGGCGGGCCGGTCGCGATCACGCGGCCGTTGACGAGCACCGAGATGCGGTCGGCGAGACGGAAGACGGCGTCCATGTCGTGCTCGATCAGCAGCACCGTCAGCCGGCGCCTTGAGGCCGTCGATCAGCGCGATCATGCGCTCGGAGTCCTCCGGCCCCATCCCCGCCATCGGCTCGTCGAGCAGCAGCAGGACCTTCGGCCGGGTCGCGAGCGCGAGGCCGACCTCGAGCGCGCGCTGCTCGCCGTGGGCGAGGTGGCCGGCCGGCACGCCGTCGCGTCCCGCCAGGCCGATCTCGGCGAGCACGGCGCGCGCCTCGTCGAAGAGCGCGCGCTCCGTCGCGAGCGGGCGCCCAGAACCGGAGCGATCGAGCCGCTGCGCGCCTGCACCGCGAGCGCGACGTTGTCGAGCGCGCTGAAAGCGCGGAACACGCTGGTGATCTGGTAGGAGCGCGCGAGCCCGAGGGCGACGCGCTCGTGAAACTTGCGCGCCGTGACGTCGGCCCCGTCGAAGTGGATCGCGCCCGGCGTCGGGCGCCAGCGCGCCGGAGAGCAGGTGCACGAGCGTCGTCTTGCCCGCGCCGTTCGGACCGATGAGCGCGTGGATCTCGCCCGCGTGCACGTCCAGCGTGACCGCGTCGAGCGCGACGACGCCGCCGAAGTGCTTCGACAGGCTGTCGACGCGCGAGCGTCGGCTCAGCCATCGCGACTGCCGGGCGAGCAGCCCCGCCAGTCCCTGCGGGGCGAAGAGCACGATCGCGAGCAGGACCGCCCCGACGCCGAGCTGCCAGTGGATCGTGTACCCCGAGATCAGCTCCTCGAGCACCAGCAGCACGACCGCGCCGAAGAGCGCCGCCGTAGAGGTAGCCGACGCCGCCGAGGATGACCATGATCATCAGCGAGCCGGACTGCGTCCAGTAGAGCAGGTTCGGGTTGACGTAGGAGTTGCTGGTTGGCGAGCAGCGCGCCGGCGAGCCCGGCGACCGCTCCGCCGAGCACGAAGCAGACGAGCTTGTAGCGGTAGGTCGGGAAGCCGATCGCTTCCATGCGCGTCTCGTTCTCGCGGATCGCCACGACCACGCGGCCGAAGCGCGCGCCCATCGCGCGCCGCAGGGCAAAGAGCGCCGCGGCGAGGATCGCGAGCACGACGTAGTAGAAGGTGACGTCGTTCTTCAGGTCGAGCCCGAAGCCGACCGCCGAGCGCGTCGCGAGATTCAGGCCCTCCTCGCCGCCATAGGCGCGCATCCCGACCGCCACGTAGTAGATCATCTGGGCGAACGCCAGCGTGATCATGATGAAGTAGACGCCGCGCGTGCGCAGGCGACACGGCGCCGATCGCCGCGGCGAGCGCCCCCGCGAGCAGCACCGCGAGCGGCCACGCGATCCACGCGCTCGCAACGCCCTCGGCCATCAGGATCGCGACCGTGTAGGCGCCCGCGCCGACGAACGCGGCGTGGCCGAACGACACCATGCCGCCGTAGCCGAGCACGAGGTTCAGGCTGGTGGCTGCGAGCGCGTAGATCATGATGCGGCTCGCGAAGCCGATGTAGAAATCCCACTCGAGCGGCCGCGCGACCAGGGGAAAGGCGATTGCAGCTGCGAGTACTGCGAGAGCGATCCAGCGTTGCATCGTGGTCGAGGGGGCTCTGAACGAGTCATCGTTCAGAGCTCCTGATCCAGGGGTGGGGAGATATCCCCGAACTTCTTCGTCATCGACTACCCGCGCGCCGGAAAGAGCCCCTGCGGCTTCCAGAACAGGATCGCCGCCATCAGCACGTAGATCAGGATGGACGCGAGCGCCGGGCCGAGCGCCGAGGCGAGGTCCGCGCGCAGGAACTCGCGCAGCAGCGCCGGCAGGAACGCGCGTCCCATCGTGTCGACCACCCCGACCAGGATCGCGCCCACGAGCGCGCCGCGGATCGAGCCGATGCCGCCGATCACGATCACGACGAACGCGAGGATGAGGATGCTCTCGCCCATGCCCACCTGCACCGCGAGGATCGGTCCGAGCATCGCGCCGGCGATCGCGCACAGCGCCGCCCCGAACGCCGAACACGATCGTGAACAGGCGCTTGATGTTGACGCCCATCGCAATCGCCATCTCGCGGTTCGACGCACCGGCCCGCACCAGCATGCCGGCGCGCGTCCGCGCCACGACCAGGTAGAGGAGCGCCGCCACCGCGAGGCCCACCGCGATGATCACCAGCCGGTACGAGGAGTAGTCGAGTCCCGGCAGGATCTGCACCGGCCCGGCGAGCGCCGGCGGGGTCGAGAGCGGCACCTGGGGCCCCCAGACGATGCGCACCAGCTCGTTGGCGATCAGGATGATCGCGAAGGTCGCGAGCACCTGGGACAGGTGGTCGCGCGCGTAGAGCCGGCGCAGCACGCTCATCTCGAGCGCCATCCCGATGATCGCGGTGCCCGCGAGCGAGAGCCCGACGGCGAGCCAGAACGAGCCGGTCAGCTCGGCGAACGTGGCGGCGAGGAACGCGCCGACCATGTAAAGCGAGCCGTGCGCGAGGTTGATCATGTCCATGATCCCGAACACGAGCGTGAGCCCCGCCGCGAGCAGGAACAGCATCAGCCCGAACTGCAGGCCGTTCAGGGACTGCTCGAGAAGGAGGATTCCGGACACGCGTGCCGATCGGGCGTGAAAAAAGCAAGGGGTGACGCATCACCCCTTGCCGGTCGCGCAGAGCGCGACTACTTCATCTTGCAGTCCTGCACGTACGCATCGCCGCGATTGGTGAGCACGGTGCCCATCGTCTTGTGGGCGATGCGTGCCGTCGGCATCCTTGCCGACCACCTGCAGGTAGTAGTTCTGCACCGGGAACTGGTTCGCGCCGAACTTGAAATCGCCGCGCACGCTCTTGAAGTCCGCGGACTTGAGCGCGCTGCGCAGGGCGTCCTTGTCCTCGATCCGGCCCTTGACCTCGCGGATCGCGGCATCGATCAGCAGCGCCGGTGTCGTAGCCGCTGCGCCGCGTACCCGGTGGGCAGGCGCTTGTACTCCTTCTCGAACTCGGCGACGAACTTCTGGTTGGCCGGGTTGTCGAGGTCGATGGTCCAGTGGCCGAGGCTGAAGAGGCCGAGCATCGGGCTCGCCGACGGCGCGGATGATGTCCTGGTCCGACGCCCCACAGCGGCACGACGAGCTGGACGTCCTTGGACATGCCGGAGGCGACGAACTGCTTGATGAAGTTGACCCCCATGCCGCCCGGCAGGAAGACGTACAGCGCGTCCGGCTTCGCGGCGCGGATCTGCGCGAGCTCGGCCGCGTAGTCGAGCTGGCCGAGCTTGGTGTACATCTCCTCGGCGAGCTTGCCCTTGTAGTAGCGCTTGAAGCCGTTCGCGGCATCCTTGCCGCCCTGGTAGTTCGGCGCGAGGAAGACCACGTTCTTGAAGCCGCGCCCGGTGACGTACTGGCCGGCGGCCTCGCTGTAGGCCTCGCTCGGCCAGGAGGACACGAAGAAGAACGGGTTGCACTGCGCGCCGGTGTACTGCGCGGGTCCGGCGTTGGGGCCGATGAAGAAGGTCTTGGACTCCAGTACCTGCGGCGCGATCGCCAGCACGACGTTCGAGAACACCGTGCCGGTGACGAAGTCCACGCGGTCGCGCTTGACCAGGCGGTCGGCGTTCTGCTTCGCCACGTCCGGGTTCAGCTGGTCGTCGGCCACGATCACCTCGGCCGGCAGCCCGCCGAGCTTGCCGCCGGCGAGCTTCACCGCGAGGTTGAAGCCGTCGCGGATGTCGGTGCCGATCGCGGCGTTCGGGCCGGACAGCGTGCTGATGAAGCCGATCTTGACCTTGTCGGCGGCCTGAACGGACAGCGCGAGCGGGACGGTTGCAGCGAAGGCGAGCAGCGTTCTTTTCATGGGGACCTCCTCCGGATGCGTGAGCGCAGGCATTCTAAGCCCAAAGCCCCGGCGCGCCGCCGGCCGCAACCGGTTGCACGATCGTCATGCGCCGAGGCTAGAATCGCGCGCTCACCCGAGCCCCAGGAGGAGAATCCGATGCGAACGACCTTTCGCGCACTGACCGGCGTCGCGGCGCTTGCCGCGGCGAGCTTCGCTTCGCTCGCCGTCGCGCAGACGGCGGTCTGCTACAACTGCCCGCCCGAATGGGCCGACTGGGGCACCCAGCTCAAGACGATCAAGGAGAAGACCGGCATCAGCGTGCCGCCGGACAACAAGAATTCCGGCCAGACGCTCGCGCAGCTCGTCGCCGAGAAGGCGAGCCCGGTCGCCGATATCGCGTACTACGGCGTGACGTTCGGCATCCAGGCGAAGAAGGAAGGCGTCGTCGCGCCGTACAAGCCGCAGGGCTGGGACGAGATTCCGGCCGGGCTCAAGGATCCGGAGGGCGCCTGGTTCACGATCCACTCCGGCACGCTCGGGTTCATGGTCAACGTCGACGCGCTCAAGGGCAAGCCGGTCCCGAAGTCGTGGAAGGATCTGCTCAACCCGACCTACCGGGGCATGATCGGCTACCTCGACCCGGCGAGCGCGTTCGTCGGCTACGTCGGCGCGGTGGCGGTCAACCAGGCGATGGGCGGCACGCTCGACAACTTCGACAAGGCGATCGGCTACTTCAAGGACCTGCAGAAGAACCAGCCGATCGTGCCGAAGCAGACCTCGTACGCGCGCGTGCTCTCGGGCGAGATCCCGATCCTGCTCGACTACGACTTCAACGCGTATCGCGCCAAGTACAAGGACAAGGCCAACGTCGCGTTCGTGATCCCGGCCGAGGGCACCGTCGTGGTGCCCTACGTGATGAGCCTGGTGAACAAGGGCCCGAACCCCGCGAACGGCAAGAAGGTGCTCGACTTCGTCATGTCGAACGACGGGCAGGCGATCTGGGCCAACGCGTACCTGCGCCCGGTGCGCGCAAGCGCGATCTCCAAGGAGGCGCAGGCGCGCTTCCTGCCGGCCGCCGAGTACGCCCGTGCGAAGACGGTCGACTACGGCCGCATGGCCGAGGTGCAGAAGGGGTTCTCGGACCGGTACCTGAAGGAAGTCCAGTAGAGCGGGAAGGGTGGACCGGCCGGGAAGACGGGTGGCGCGCGTCGCGAGCGGCGCGCGCCTGCACGCCTGGCTGCTCGCGCCGGCGCTCGCGGTCTTCACCGCGTTCTGGCTGCTGCCGCTCACGCGCCTCGCGGTCGTGGGCTGGAGCGGGCCGCAGGGGCTCGGCGCGTACCTCGCGGTGGTCACGAACGCGCAGTACTTCCGCAGCCTCGTCTCGACGGTCGTCCTCTCGCTCGGCGTGACCGCGGCGACGCTCGTCGTCTCTGGGGTGGCCGGCCTGTTCCTCACCCGCAACGAGTTTCCGGGCAAGAAGCTGCTGCTCGCGATGCTCACGTTCCCGCTCGCCTTCCCGGGGGTGGTGGTGGGCTTCATGGTGATCATGCTCGCGGGCCGGCAGGGCCTCATCGGCGACGTGAGCGAGTGGGTGCTCGACGAGCGGATCGTCTTCGCCTACTCGATGGCCGGGCTCTTCACCGGCTACCTCTACTTCTCGATCCCGCGCGTGATCCTCACCGTGATGGCCGCGGCGGAGAAGCTCGATCCGGCGCTCGAGGAGGCCGCGCGCTCGCTCGGCGCGAGCCCGTGGCGCGTGGTGCGCGACGTGATCATTCCGGGGCTCATGCCGGCGCTCGTCTCCGCCGGCGCGATCTGCTTTGCCACCAGCATGGGCGCGTTCGGCACCGCGTTCACGCTCGCGACCAAGATCAACGTCCTGCCGATCACCATCTACACCGAGTTCACGAACTACGCGAACTTCTCGATCGCGGCGGCGCTGTCGATCGTGCTCGGCGTGATCACCTGGGCGGCGCTCGCGCTGGCGCGTTCGCTTGCGGGTGGGACGGTTTCAGCCGCGGCCTAGAACGATGCGACGCAACGCCCGCTTCTGGCTCCAGCTCGCGTTCACGCTGTTCGTGTGCGCGTTCCTCGTGGTCCCGGTCGTGCTCTCGGTGCTGGCCGGCCTGTCGGAGAACTTCTTCGTGGGCGTGCGGAGCGGGCTCACGCTGCGCTGGGTCGGGGAGGTCTGGGCGCTCTACGCCGACACGGTGTACCGCTCGATCGGGATCGCGCTCGCGTGCCTCGCGTGCACGCTGGTGCTCGGCGTGCCCGCCGCGTACGTGCTGGCGAAGCAGCAGAATCGCTGGACGCGCGCGATCGAGGAGCTGCTGGTCCTGCCGGTCGCGGTGCCGGGCCTCGCGACCGCGCTCGCGCTGATCCTGTTCTACGGCGAGCTGCGGTGGTTTCGCCAGAGCTGGCTGTTCATCCTGGTCGGGCACGTGCTGTTCACGCTGCCGTTCATGGTGCGGTCGGTGGTCGCGGTGATGGCGGCGATCGACATGAAGACCCTCGAAGAGGCGGCCGCGAGCCTGGGGGCGAGCTTCCGCGAGCGGTTCTTCGGCGTGATCCTGCCCAATGCGCGGCCCGGCATCCTGGCCGGGGCGCTGATGGTCGTGACGCTTTCGATCGGCGAGTTCAACATCACCTGGATGCTGCACACGCCGCTCACCAAGACGCTCCCGGTCGGCCTCGCCGACAGCTACGCGTCGATGCGGCTCGAGATCGGCTCCGCGTACACGATCGTGTTCTTCTTCATGATCATCCCGCTGCTGGTGGCGATGCAGTACCTGAGCGGCGACGGCGGACGAGGCAAGGGGGAACGGTGGAAGCCGGCGCGGTAAGGGTTCGACTGGACCAGTGCGCGAAGACCTTCCCGGACGGGACGAAGGCGCTCGCGCCGCTCGACCTGGAGGTGCGCGCGGGCGAGACGGTCGTGTTCCTCGGCCCGTCGGGGTGCGGCAAGACGACGATGCTGCGGATCATCGCGGGGCTCGAGTCGCCGGACCCCGGCGGGCGGGTGCGCTTCGGCGACGAGGACGTCACCGCCCAGCCGATCGAGCGGCGCAACGTGGGGATGGTGTTCCAGAGCTATGCGCTGTTCCCGAACATGACCGTCGCCGAGAACGTCGCCTACGGGCTCAAGGTGCGCAAGCTCGGCGCCGCCGAGCGCGACGCCCGGGTGCGGGAGATGCTCGCGATGATGCATCTCGACGAGCTCGGCCATCGGCGCGTGGACCAGCTCTCCGGCGGGCAGAAGCAGCGCGTGGCGCTCGCCCGCGCGCTGGCGGTGCGGCCCCGCGTCCTGCTGCTCGACGAGCCGCTCACCGCGCTCGATGCAAAGCTGCGCGAAGGGCTGCGCGTCGAGATCGACCGCCTGCTCCGGTCGCTCGAGATCACGTCGGTTTACGTGACGCACGACCAGGCCGAGGCGATGGCGCTCGGCGACCGCATCGCGGTGATGGAGAAGGGGCGCATCGCGCAGATCGGCACGCCGCAGGCGATCTACTACCGTCCGCAGACGGCCTTCGTCGCGGACTTCGTCGGTACGATGAACCGCCTCGCGGGGCGCGCCGATGGCGCTACGCTCGAGGTGCCCGGCGGGCGGCTGCCGTGGACGGGGTCCGCGCGCGAGCGGCAGGAGCTGTTGTTCCGCCCCGAAGACGTGAGCATCGTCGACGGCGCCGGCGCGCACCTCCGGGGCACGGTCGTTTCGGCGTTCTTCCTGGGCGACCACACGCGGCTCATCGTGGATACCGGCGCGGCGCAGCCGCTGGTCGTCGAGACGGCCGAGCGTCGCACGTTCCGGCAGGGGGAGGTCCTTGCGCTCGCGGTGAACCCGGAGGCGCTGCTCGCGCTCGAACGGTAAGGAGTCAAGCGATGCTCATCGGGCAGATTTCCGACCTGCACATCAAGGCAAACGGCAAGCTCTCGTATCGCGTGGTCGACACCGCCGGGATGCTTGCGCGCTGTGTCGGGCATGTGCTGGCGCTGAAGCAGCGCCCGGATGTCCTCCTCGTGACCGGCGACCTGGTGGACTTCGGCAAGCCCGAGGAGTACGCGACGCTGAAGGCGCTCCTCGCGCCGCTGCCGATGCCGTACTACCTGATTCCGGGCAACCACGACGAGCGCGGCGCGCTGCGCGACGCCTTTCCGGAACACGGCTATCTGCGCCAATGGGCGCCGTTCGTGCAGTACGCGATCGACGACTGGCCGGTACGCATCGTGGCGCTCGACACGGTGATTCCGGGGCAGAGCGGCGGCGAGCTGTGCGGCGACCGGCTCGCCTGGCTGGAGACGACGCTCGCCGCGCAGCCGGGCAAACCGACGATCGTGATCATGCATCACCCGCCCTTCCGGACGGGCATCGGGCACATGGACAGGATGGGCCTGGCGGATGCGAGCGGGCTCGCCGCGGTGATTTCCCGATATCCGCAGGTGGAGCGCGTGCTCTGCGGGCACCTGCATCGCCCGATCCAGGTGCGCTTCGCCGGCACGATCGCCTCCACCTGCCCGAGCCCGGCGCATCAGGTTGCGCTCGACCTCGACCGCGAGGCGCCGTCGCGTTTCGTGATGGAGCCGCCCGCCTATCAGATCCACCAGTGGAGCGCGGAGACCGGCGTGGTCTCGCACACGGCCTTCATCGGCGAGTTCGCCGGGCCGTATCCGTTCTACGAGGGCGGGAAGCTGATCGACTGAGACGTTCCCCGGATCAAGCCGGGATCACCTTCCCGGGATTCATCAGTCCCTTGGGATCGAGCGCGCGCTTCACCGCGCGCATCGTCGCCACCGCGGCCGCGCCGTGCTCGGCCTCGAGGAACTCGAGCTTGCCGAGGCCGATGCCGTGCTCGCCGGTCGAGGTGCCGCCCATCGCGATCGCGCGCGTGACCAGGCGGCGGTTGAGATCCTCGGCGCGCTCCATCTCGCCGTGCGACGCCGGATCGACGTTGATCCCGAGATGGAAGTTGCCGTCGCCGACGTGGCCGACCAGGACGATCGGCAGCCCGCTCTGCGCGCAGTCCGTCTCCGTCGCGGCGATGCAGTCGGCGAGCCGCGATATCGGCACGCACACGTCGGTCGAGACGACGCGCGTGTTCGGCCGCAGGCCGAGCGTCGCGAAGTAGCAGTTGTGGCGCGCCGTCCACAGGCGCGTGCGCTCCTCGGGCGTCGCCGACCATTCGAAGCCCATTCCGCCGTGCTCGGCGGCGATCCCCTGGACGACGCGCGCCTGCTCCTCGACCCCCGCCGGCGAGCCGTGGAACTCGAAGAAGAGCATCGGCACCTCGGGCAGGCCGGTCCTGCTGTGCCGGTTGATCGCGCGGATCGCCGCGGCATCGACCAGCTCGCAGCGCGCGATCGGCACGCCGAGCTGGATCGCCTCGATCACCGCCTCGACCGCAGCGCGCACGCTCGGAAACCGGCACGTCGCGGCCGAGATCGCCTCGGGCTGCGGGTGCACGCGCACGGTGATCTCGGTGATGATCCCGAGCGTGCCCTCCGAGCCGACGAAGAGGCGCGTGAGGTCGTAACCCGCGGAGGACTTGCGCGCGCGCGTGCCGGTGCGCACCACCGTGCCGTCCGCGAGCACGACGGTCAGCGCGAGCACGTTCTCGCGCATCGTGCCGTAGCGCACCGCGTTCGTGCCCGAGGCGCGCGTCGCGGTCATTCCACCGATCGACGCGTCGGCGCCGGGATCGAGCGGGAAGAAGAGACCGGTGCCCTTCAGCGCGTCGTTGAGCGTGCTTCCGCGTGACGCCGGGCTGCACCACGGCGTCGAGATCGTCCGCGTGCACCGCGAGCACTGCGTTCATCTGTCCGAGGTCGATCGACACGCCGCCGCGCACCGCGAGCACGTGCCCTTCGACCGAGCTGCCCACGCCGTACGGGATCATCGGCACGTCGTGCGCGTGGCAGAGGCGCGCGATCGCGGCCACCTCGTCGGTCGATTGGGGGAACGCCACCGCGTCCGGCGGCATCGGGGCGAACGCCGACTCGTCGCGGCCATGCTGCACGCGCACACTTTCTCCGGTCGACACGCGCTCGCCGAGGAGCGTGCGCAGGCCGTCGAGCACCGCGGCGGGCAGGGGGCGACGGGCGGTGTCGGGCGCGTTCATGGTTGGCAACGAAACGGGTTTGGCGCATTCTACGGGCCCGCAAACACCCGCGCACCACCACCAGCGCACCCTGCGTCCGGAGACCCGACATGACTCGCATCAATAGGATCCTGTGCAGCATCGCCGCCGCCGGCGGCCTCGCCATCGCCGCGCCTGCGGACGCCCAGACGGAGCTCACCGTCTCGCTCTGGATCCCGCCCACGCACATGCTCGCCAGGGACGTCATCATGCCGTGGGCGGCGGACGTCGAGAAAGCCACCAGCGGCCGCGTGAAGTTCAAGCTGCTGCCGAAATCGGTCGCGAACCCGATCCAGACCTTCGACGCGATCCGCGACGGGCTCGCCGACGTCGGCTTCATCTCCCACAGCTACACGCCGCAGCGCTTCCAGCTCACGCGCATCGGCGTGCTGCCGTTCAGCGGCGACAACTCGGTGTCGAACTCGGTGGCGCTGTGGCGCATCTACGACAAGTACCTCACCGGCCCGAACGAGCACCGCGGCGTTCACGTGCTGACCCTCTACACGCACGGCCCGGGGGTGATGTGGAACACGAAGAAGGCGGTGACGAAGATCGACGACCTCGCCGGGCTCAAGTTCCGCGTCGGCGGCGGCATGGCGGCCGACGTCGGCACGGCGATCGGCGCGACGGTGCTGGTGAAGCCGGCGCCCGAGTCCTACGAGCTGCTTTCGTCGGGCGTCGTCGACGGCGTGTTCTTCCCGGGCGAGAGCATCGTGTCGTTCAAGCTCGAGAAGCTGGTGAAGTACGCGACCCAGTTCCCGGGCGGCTTCTACTCCGACAGCCACGCCGTGATCATGAACGAGGCGAAGTGGAACGCGCTGCCGGCGGCCGACAAGGAAGCGATCACGAAGCTCTCGGGCGAGGCGTTCGCGCGCCGCGCCGGGCAGGCGTGGGACAAGAACGCGGAGGCCGGCTGGAACGTCGCGAAGGCGAACAACGTGCAGGTCACGCGCGCCGACGCCGCGTTCGTGGCGGCGGTGAAGGACCGCACCGCGAAGTTCGAGCAGGAGTGGCTGAACGACGCGAAGGCGAAGGGCATCGACGGCCCGAAGGTGCTCGCCGAGTATCGCGCCGAGCTGAAGAAGCTCGAGTCGGGGAAGTAGTCGCTGCCTCCCCGAGCCCGGCGGCGCGCGCTCAGCCGCCGGGCTTGCGCGCGACCACGTTCAGGCTGATCGGCACCCCGGCATAGACCAGCCGGCTCGTGTCGTCGAACAGGCCGAAGTCCGCAACGCGCTCGATGTCGACGAACCCCGCCTCGCGCAGGAAAGCCGCGAGGATCTCGAGGTCGAACGCCGTCTGGTGGTAGTCGTGCGGGTCGACGTGCCCGCCGAAGATCATCCGCACGACCATGAAGCGCTGCTCGGGGGTGAGCCCCGCCGTGAGGAACAGCTGCGCGAGCGTTGCGAGGTCGGGCACGCTGACGTAGAGCGTTCCCGCCGGGCGCGAGGACGCGGTGCCACTCGCGCAGCCCCGCCTGCAGCTCGCCCTTGTAGTCCAGGTGCTCCAGCACGTGCGAGCTGTAGAGCGCCGTGAACGTCCCGTCCGGAAACCGCCGCAGGTCGGCGGCGTGCCCCACGTGGTCCACGGCGGGGCCGGGGAGCGCGTTGAGAACTTCCCAGCCCGCGGTGCGCTCGACGCCGCCGATGTGCAGGCGCCGCTCGCCCTCACGGGCGCTCGGGCGTCGCAGGCTTTTCAGGACGGATCGCAGCATGGATTCCTGGGGCGAGTCGGACGTGCCGCACCGCAAGGTAGTGGATTCGGGGGGCGCTGTACAGGCCGGCGCGCTGCGCCGCAGCACCGCCGTGGAGCGTCACTGCGCCGACACGGTGCGTCCTGCGGCCGTCGAACTAGGCCGTGGCCGTCCCGTCGGCCTACGCAGGACGACACACTTCGCTTGATCCATCCGGTGGAAGGCGTCACGCCCGCGAGCGACCATGATGCAAAACGCGTGACAACCTTGCCACTCGGGGCAGTGACAGGGTGCACGCGGGACTGCAAACCGCCGTAATCGGGAACGGGGCTTGCTCGACTGACGAGGAAAGGCACGGAACGCGTCCCGGCGAGGACGCACCAGGTACGGAGGCGGCGCCATGAAAGTGATCGAGGCACGTGAAGTCGAGACCCTGGTCCGGGCGACCTTCCCGGGCAAGGGCGGCTTTTCCGCCGAGACCGAGCTCGGGCTCGTCCCCGGGGCGCCGGCCGCGGTCGCCTTCGTCCACGGCGGTCCCGACCCCTACCTCGACCGGCAGTTCGACTCCTGGCTCGACGGCGTTGCCCGCTTCGTGCCCGTCTACCAGATCCTGAACCGCCTGTGCCGCGCCGGCGCGCTGCCGCCGGGCGACTACGCGGTCACCCGGCGCGGTACAGCGTAACGAGCGCCGCGGGATCCTCCTCGCCCTTCCCGCGCGCGGCGAGCATCCGGAACAGCTCGCGCGCCATGCCCGCCATCGGCGCGGGCGTACCCGTGTCGCGCGCGACCGCGGCGATCGTGTCCAGATCCTTCAGCAGGATGTTCGCGGCGACCAGCCCGTTGTCGTAGCCGTTCACCATCCGCGGCGCCCAGATGCGCAGCGGCTTCGAGTCGGCAAAGCCGCCGGCGAGCGCCTGCGGCAGCAGGCTCGCGTCGACGCCCGAGTTCTGCGCCAGCGTCACCGCCTCCGCGATCACCGCCACCGTGCAGCCGACGATGATCTGGTTGCAGAGCTTCGTGACCTGGCCGGTCCCGGCCGGGCCCATGCGCGTCACGTTGTTCGCGTACGCGCTGAACACGGGGCGTGCCCGGTCGATCGCCTCGGCGTGTCCGCCGCACATGATGGTGAGCTGCCCCGCCTGGGCGCCGCCGACGCCGCCGGAGACCGGCGCGTCCACCCACTGCATCCCGGAGCGGCTCGCCAGCCGCTCGGCGAACGTCCGCGTCGCATCGGGGTCGATCGACGAGTGGTCGACCAGGATCTTGCCGCGACCCTCGACCGCGGCGACGCCGTCCGCGCCGAACGCCAAGTCCTCGACCGCTTTCGTGTCGGTGACGCACACCAGCGTGATCTCGGCCGCGCGCGCGGCCTCGCGCGGCGTGGCGGCCTCGATCGCGCCTTTCTCCAGCGCCGGGGCGAGCTTCGCGCGGTTGCGGTTCCAGACGTGCACGCGGTACCCCGCGGCAAGCAGGCGCAGGGCCATCGGCACGCCCATGCGGCCGAGACCGAGGAAAGCAACGACAGGCTTCTCCATAAATCCTCCTAGTCACGCAGCCAGTCGGCCTCGCCCGCGTGCGTGACCGCGCCGCGGTTCGCCGGGCCGACCAGTCTGGAATATTTCTCGAGCACGCCGGCAAGGCGCTCCGCGCGGCGCGGCTGCCATTGTGCGCTCCGGCGCGCGATCTCGGCACCGTCGATGTGCCAGTCGATCGTGCCGGCGGACGCGTCGATGCGGATGCGGTCGCCGTCGCGCACCAGCGCGATCGGACCGCCGCTCGCCGCCTCGGGGCACGCATAGCCGATGCACAGTCCGCGGGTCGCGCCGGAAAAGCGCCCGTCGGTCAGCAGCGCGACCTGCTCGCCCATGCCCTGACCGTAGACGAGCGCGGTGATGCCGAGCATTTCGCGCATGCCGGGCCCGCCGACCGGACCCTCGTTGCGGATCACCAGCACATCGCCCGTCTGGTACGCACGCGCCTTGACCGCGGCTGCCGCGTCCTCCTCGCATTCGAACACCCGCGCCGGGCCTTCGAACACGAGCGAGCGCAGTCCCGCGATCTTGAGCAGCGCACCGTCGGGACACAGGTTGCCCTTGAGCACCACGACGCCGCCGGTCGGATGGATCGGGTCGCGCGCGGAACGCACGACCTTGCCGTCGGGCCCGGGCGCCGCGGCGAGCGCCTCCTTCAGCGTGCGCCCCGAGAGCGTGAGGCAGTCGCCATGCAGATGTCCGCCGTCGAGCAGCGCCTTGAGCACCGCCGACACGCCGCCGGCGTAGTGCAGGTCGCGCGCGAGGTACTTGCCCCCGGGCTGCAGGTCGGCGATCAGCGGCGTGCGCTTGAAGACGTCTGCGACGTCGTCGAGCGTGAACGCGATGCCGGCTTCGTGCGCGATCGCGGGCAGATGCAGCCCGGCGTTGGTCGAGCCGCCGGTCGCGGCCACGGCGGCGCAGGCGTTCTCGAGACTCTTGCGCGTGACGAGATCGCGCGGCAGCGGGCCGCCGTCGCGCAGAATGCGGAGCGCGGTCTCGCCGGCCCGGCGCGCGAGCGCGAGGCGATCGGAGTAGGGCGCCGGGAGCATCGCCGAGCCGGGCAGCGCCAGGCCGAGCGTCTCCGACACCATCGCCATCGTGTTCGCGGTGAACTGGCCCGGGCAGGAGCCGAGCGTCGGCGAGCACTCGCGCTCCATCGACGCCAGATCCGCCTCGCTCATCTCCCCCGTCAGCACCGCGCCGACGCCTTCGTACGCATTGATCGTGCTGACGGTGCGCCCGCGCCACTCGCCGGGCAGCATCGCGCCGCCGTACATGAACACGCCCGGGCAGTTGAGGCGCACCATCGCCATCATCATCGCGGGCAGCGTCTTGTCGCAGCCGGCGAACGCGACGAGCGCGTCGTAGGCGTGCGCCCGCATCACGATCTCGACCGAGTCGGCGATCCATTCGCGCGACACGAGGCTCATCCGCATCCCGCGGTGGTTCATCGACACGCCGTCGGAGACCGAGATGGTGGTCATCTCGAACGGGGTCCCGCCGGCTGCCGCCACGCCCATCTTCGCGGCTTCGGCCTGCGGCCGGAGCGACATCGAGCAGGGCGTGTTCTCGCCGTGCGTGCTGATCACCGCGACGAAAGGCTTCGCGATCGCCGCGTCGTCCAGGCCCATTGCCCGGAGGAAGGTGCGATGCGGCGTGCGGTCGAGGCCCTCGACCGTCACGCGCGAGCGGCGAATTTCGCCAGGCTTGTCTTCCGGTGCCGACATGCGGTGTCCTCGACGCGCATGCGCTATCCTCATGCGCCGCGCCAGTATAGCGCCGCGAGTAGACGGCACCGCGCACGCACTTCCATGTCCGCTTCGCGCCTCGCCCGCACGCTCGACCGGGTCCTCGTCACGACGGCCGCGGTGTCCCTGTTCGCGCTGATGGCGTTCACTTTTGCGGATGTCGTGCTGCGCTATCTCTTCGCGCGGCCGGTGCGGGGCGGGCTCGAGGTCGTCGAGCTCCTCATGGTCGCGATGATCTTCAGCGGGCTGCCGCTCGTCTCGCGTCGCGACGAGCACGTCACGATCGACACGGTCGAGAGCCACTTCCCCGGCGCCGTCAAGGCTGCGCTGCGTCGCGTCATGCACGCGGTTGCGGCGGCGGGGCTCGCCGGCGCGGCGTGGCTCATGGTTCGCAAGGCGACGACGCTGGCGGAGTTCGGCGACCGGACGCAGCTCCTCGGCGTGCCGATCGCGCCGTTCGTCTACTTCATGGCCGCGTTGCTCGCGGTGACGGCGCTCGTGCACCTCGCGAAGACCTTCCTGCCGGGCGAGCCGGGCGGCGCGGGCGCGAGGGTCGTCTGATCCCATGACCGCGGCGCTCCTCGGCCTGGCTGCGATGCTCGTCCTGGCGTTTCTGCGCATGCCGGTCGCGTTCGCGATGGCGATCCCGGGGTTCGTCGGACTCGGACTGATCCGCGGCTGGCCGGCGGCGATGTCGTCGACGGCGTCGGTGATCTACGACGCCGGCTTCCAGTACACGCTGTCGGTCATCCCGCTCTTCATTCTCATGGGTAACTTCGTCGCGCGGGCCGGAATGGCGCACGAGCTGTTCCGCGCGGCCTATGCGTTCATCGGCCATCTGCGCGGGGGGCTCGCGATGTCGACGATCGTCGCGTGCGCGGGCTTCGGCGCCATCTGCGGCTCCAGCATCGCGACCGCGGCGACGATGGCGAAGGTCGCCTATCCGTCGATGCGCAAGTTCCGCTATTCCGACCGGCTCGCGACCGGCAGCATCGCCGCCGGCGGCACGCTCGGCATCCTGATCCCGCCGTCGGTCATCATGGTGATCTACGGCATCATGACCGAGACGAACATCGGGGCGCTGTTCGCCGCGGGCGTGTTCCCGGGCATCCTCGCCACGGCGCTGTTGTGCCTCGCGGTCGTGTACGTCACCTGGCGCGATGCCGGGGCCGGGCCGCCGGGCGAACGCTCGTCGTGGCGCGAGCGCTTCCACGCGCTGCGCGGCATCTGGCCGGTGATCCTGCTCTTCGCGTTCGTGATGGGCGGGATCTACGGCGGCGTCTTCACCGCGGCCGAGGGCGCGGGCTGCGGCGCCTTCGGCGCGTTCGTGTTCGCGCTGGCGCGGCGCACGCTCACATGGCAGGTCTTCGTCGAGGTGCTGGCCGAGAGCGCGCGCACCACCGCGATGCTGTTCCTCATCCTGATCGGTGCGTTCATCTTCGCCAGCTTCGTCAACTTCACCTCGCTGCCGGACGACCTCAAGCGCTTCGTCGCGCAGTTCGAGCTGCATCCGATGTGGGTGATCATCGCGATCTGCGCCATCTACGTGCTCCTCGGCACCGCGATGGAGGAGCTGTCGATGATCCTGCTCACCGTGCCGGTGTTCTTCCCGCTGGTGGTGCACCTGGGCTTCGACCCGCTATGGTTCGGGATCATCATCGTCGTGGTCGTCGAGATCGGGCTGATCAGCCCGCCGGTCGGGATGAACATTTTCGTGCTGCGCACGCTGCTGCCCCATGTGCCGACCGGGACGATCTTTGCCGGGGTGATGCCGTTCATGATTGCGGACGTGATCCGCCTTGCGATCCTGGTCGCGTTCCCCGCGATCAGCCTGTGGTTGCCGAAGCTGCTGTTCTGAGGGGCGGGTCCGGATCCGCTACCGGCCACGCCGGCCGATTCATTTCAGGTCTAAAGCATCGCCCCGCCCGGCGTAGAATCCCGCCCGTCCGCCTGCGAGAAGCGAGGAGCACTCCATGAAAGTCGACGTGATCGGCGGCGGTCCCGCCGGCCTGTACTTCGCGATCCTCATCAAGAAGAGCCGGCCGGACGCGCGCGTCGAGGTCGTCGAGCGCAACCGCCCGGACGACACGTTCGGCTTCGGCATCGTGCTGTCGGACGACACGCTCAACAACCTCCGGCAGGCGGACGAGCCGAGCTACCGCGACATCGCGGCGAGCTTCGCCTACTGGGACGACATCTACGTCCACTACAAGGGCCGGACGCTCGCCTCGTCGGGGCACGGCTTCTCGGGCCTCGGCCGGCTGAAGCTGCTGCAGATCCTGCAGCAGCGCGCCACGGAGCTCGGCGTCGGCGTCCGCTTCCAGACCGAGGATGCGGGGCTCGCCGCGCATCGCGAGGCCGACCTGATCGTCGGCGCCGACGGCATCAACAGCGCGGTGCGCAACGCGCTCAAGGCGGAGCTCGGCGCCACCGTCGAGATGCGCCCGAACCGGTTCGTGTGGTTCGGCGCGAAGATGACGCTGCCCGGATTCACCTACAGCTTCCGCGAGAACGAGCACGGCATCTGGAACCTGCACACCTACATGTACTCGCAGGGCGAGTGCACGTTCCTGGTGGAGACCACCGACGATGCGTTCAAGGCCGCCGGGCTCGAGGTCGAGAACGAGGAGCGCTCCGCCACCTACATCGAGCGCGTCTTCGCCGAGGAGCTGCACGGGACCCGGCTCCTGAGGAACCGCTCGTTCTGGCGCCAGTTCCCCGTCGTGCGCTGCAGGACGTGGCACCACGACAACGTCGTGCTGCTCGGCGATGCGGCGCACACCGCGCACTGGTCGATCGGCTCGGGCACCAAGCTCGCGCTGGAGGATGCGATCGCGCTGCACCAGGCGGTGACCCGCCACCCGGCCGACGCGCGCGCCGCGCTGCGCGCCTACGAGAGCGAGCGGCGGCCCGAGGCCGAGCGCATCCAGCACTCGGCCAACACCTCGCTCGTGTTCTTCGAGAACGTGCGGCGCTTCTGGCACATGGAGCCGGTGCAGTTCAATTTCGCGCTGATGTCGCGCTCGAAGCAGATCACCTACGAGAACCTGCGCAAGCGGGACGCAGGCGTGATCGGCGAGGTCGACGCGCTGGTGGGCGAAGCACGTGGCGGCGGAAGAGCGGATCAAGCTCCCGCGCGACTTCAAGGCGCCGCCGCCGCTCTTCTCGCCCTTCCATCTGCGCGACATGCACGTGCAGAACCGCGTGGTGGTCTCGCCGATGTGCCAGTACTGCGCGGTCGACGGCACGCCGACCGACTGGCACTTCGTCCATTACGGCTCGCGCGCGGTCGGCGGCGCGGGGCTGATGTTCACCGAGATGACCTGCGTCGCTCCGGACGCGCGCATCACGCCCGGCTGCACCGGCCTGTACGCGCCCGAGCACGTCGCCGCGTGGCGGCGGATCGTGCAGTTCGTGCACGTCCACACCGACTGCAAGATCGCGCTGCAGCTCGGCCACGCCGGGCGCAAGGGCTCGACGCAGCTCGGGTGGGAGGAGATGGACCGGCCGCTCGCGCAAGGCAACTGGCCGGTCGTCGCGCCCTCGCCGCTGCCGTATCACGCCGACGTGTCGCAGGTGCCGAAGGCGATGACGCGCCAGGACATGGAGCGCGTGCGCGACCAGTTCGTGACGGCGGCGAAGATGGGCATCGAGTGCGGCTTCGACATGCTCGAGCTGCACATGGCGCACGGCTACCTGCTGGCGAGCTTCCTGTCGCCGGTCACCAACCGCCGCACGGACGAGTACGGCGGCAGCCTCGCGAACCGCCTGCGCTTTCCGCTCGAAGTGTTCGACGCGTGCCGGAAGGTCTGGCCGAAGGCGAAGCCGATGTCGGTGCGGCTCTCGGCGACCGACTGGATCCCCGGCGGCGTTACCGGCGAGGACGCGGTCGAGATCGCCCGGGCGTTCAAGGCGCACGGCTGCGACCTGATCGACGTGTCGACGGGGCAGACCGATCCGGCGTCGAAGCCGGTCTACGGACGCATGTTCCAGGCCACCTTCGCCGAGCAGATCCGCAACGAGGCGGGCATCGCGACGATGGCCGTCGGCGCGATCACGACCGCCGACCAGGTGAACACGCTCGTCGCGTCGGGGCGCGCCGACCTGTGCGCGCTCGCGCGGCCGCACCTCGCGGATCCGTACTTCACGCTGCATGCCGCCGCCGAATACCAGGCGATGGGCTACCCGATCGAGGGCGTGTCGTGGCCGAAGCAGTACCTGCCGGGGCGCGACCAGCTGCACGCCCTTGCGCAGCGCGCGCGCGCCGACGCGGAGAGCCGGCAGGGGCCGGTCAGGCCGCCGAAGCCCGACGTGCCGGGGAAGAAGGCGGCGTAGCGCTAGCCGGGACGGCGCCGCGACTTCGCGCGCGCGGCCGCCCGACCCGCGGGGTCCGACGGCGCGTGCGCGCCGAGCGTGCGCAGGATCGCCTTCAGCGCCGCGACGTCCTTGGCCGGGAAGGCGGCGAGCGTGGCCCGCTCGTGCGCCTTCGCCTGAGCGAGCAGCGGGGCCACCAGGGTGCGCCCGCGGGCGGTCTCGAACACCCGTGTCCGCCGGCCGTCGGTTTCGTCGCCGCGGCGCTCGACCAGTCCGGCGCGCGCCATCCGGTCCACGAGCTTGGTGAGGGTCGGCTGCTGGGCGAGCACGTCGGCCGCCAGTTCCCCGATCGTGAGCCCGTCCCCGTCGGAGAGGGTCGCGAGCACCCGCCACTCGGTCGACGACAGCCCCGCCGCACGCACCCGGGCCTCGAATTCCTTGTACACGGCGTAGTTCGCCTGCCCGAGCAGGTAGGAGAGGTAGTCGCGGACGAAGGTGCGGCCCGCAGCGGCGCGGCGCGGTCGATGATTTTTCATGAAACCGGAGTTTAGTCCCGGCGGGTGCCGCGCGGCGCGGGTTGATGTACATGAAATTTCATATAATATGGCGGCAACCGGGCACGGTCACGGACCGTAGCAGAATGAGTCCCGGGCAGACCGGCCAGGAGGCCTCGATGGCGGACACCGCCGCCACCTTCGACGCGCGCGAGTACCGCAGGGCGCTCGGGACGTTTCCGACCGGCGTCGCGGTGGTGACCACGCGCGCGCCGAGCGGCGCGTTCGTCGGGCTCACGATCAACTCCTTCTCGTCGCTGTCGCTCGAGCCGCCGCTCGTGCTCTGGGCGCTGAACACGGGCAGCCCGAGCCTCGGCGCGTTCGACCGCGCGCAGTACTTCGCGGTGAACATCCTCGCCGAGGACCAGGTCGAGCTCTCGCGGCGCTTCGCGTCGCCGGCGGCGAACAAGTTCTCGCACCTCGAGGTCCACGCCGGCATCGAGGGCGTGCCGCTGATCGCCGGCTGCGCCGCGTGCCTCGAATGCCGCGCCGCCGCGCGCCACAACGGCGGCGACCACGTGCTGTTCATCGGGCACGTCGAGCGCTTCGGCTACGACGCGCAGAAGCGCCCGCTGGTCTTTTTCGCCGGCAAGTACCTGACTGCCGGCAGCGACATCACCTCCTGAGGCGCCGATGCTCCGTGAACGGGTGGAAGGGAAATGGATCGACTGCTTCGCCGAGGTCTTCGGGCGGTGCGGCGCGCAGGCCGGCGATGCGGTCGCGATCCTGTCCGAGACGCAGTCGCGTCCGGTCAACGTGGAACTCGCAGCGCTGGCGCTGCACCGGCTCGGCTGCAGGCCGTTCCATCTGGTCGTGCCGAGCCCGCGGCTCGCGGCGCCGGCGCCGGTGCGCTCGACCGGCGCGAGCGACGCGCTCCAGCGCCTCGGCCCGGTCGTGAGCGCGCTCGCGCAGTCGACCCTCGTCGTCGACCTGACCGTCGAGGGCCTGCTGCACTCGGTCGAGCTGCCCGACATCCTCAAGGGCGGCGCGCGCGTGCTGATGGTCTCGAACGAGCACCCGGAGATCCTCGAGCGCTGCATGCCCGACCCGGCCCTCGAGCCGAAGGTGCGCGAAGGCATGCGGATGCTCAAGGCCGCGAAGCGCATGCGCGTGACCTCGCCCGCCGGCACCGACCTGGACATCGGACTCGAGGGCGCGCGGGTCGGCGGCGTCTGGGGCTATACGTCCCGGCCAGGCACCATCGCGCACTGGCCCGGCGGCATCTGCCTCGCGTTCCCGTCCGCGAAGTCGGTCAACGGCACGCTGGTGCTCGCCGACGGCGACGTGAACCTGACCTTCAAGCGCTACTGTCCGCGACCCGGTGACGCTCCGCATCGAGAACGACTACGTGCGCGCGATCGAGGGCGGCGGCATGGACGCCGACATGATGCGCGAGTACTTCGCGGCCTGGGGCGACGCCGAGGCCTACGCGGTGTCGCACGTCGGCTGGGGCATGAACCCCGGCGCTCGCTGGGACGCGATGACGTTCTACGACCGGCGCGACTTCAATGGCACGGAACTGCGCGCGTTCGCCGGCAACTTCCTGTACTCGACCGGCGCAAACGAGGTCGCGGGTCGCCACACGCTCGGGCACTTCGATCTGCCGCTGCGGAACTGCACCGTCACGCTGGACGGAAAGACCGTCGTCGACACGGGGCGGCTCCTGCCGCCGCTCGCATGACCGTTCCCGCTCATCGTTCCCGCGGCTCCGGCGAGACCGCCGTCGTGATGCTCCACGGCGTCGGCGGCGGCGCGGCGGCGTGGGCGCCGCAGCTCGAGCGCCATCGCCAACGCCGGATACCTCGCGGTGGCGTGGGACGCGCCGGGGTACGGCGCGTCCGCGCCGATCGAGCCCTATGACATGGCGGGCCTCGCGCGCTCGCTCGAGCGGCTTCTCGATGCGCTGCCCGTGCGACGGCGCGTGCTGATGGGCCACTCGATGGGCGGCATGGTCGCGCAGGAGGGGGTCGCCGCCTTCCCGCAGAAAGTCGACGGGCTGGTGCTGTCCGCCACCAGCCCCGCGTTCGGCAAGGCCGACGGCGCGTGGCAGCAGGCATTTCTCGCCAAGCGCCTCGGCCCGCTCGATGCCGGGCGCACGATGGCGGAGCTCGCCCCTGCGCTCGTCGCGGCCATGGTCGGGCCCGACGCGGAGCCCGCCGGCGTAAAGGTTGCGACCGAAGCCATGGCGCGTGTTCCCGGCGCGACCTACCGCAAGGCCCTGCATGCGCTGGTGCGCTTCGATCGCCGTGACGCGCTAACGTCGATCCGCGTGCCGACGCTCGTCATTGCGGGCGAGCGCGACGCGAACGCGCCGGCGGCCGTAATGGAGAAGATGGCCGCGCGCATCCCCGGCGCCGAGTATCACGCGCTCACCGGCTGCGGCCATCTCGCGAATCTCGAGCGCCCGCGCTGCGTTCAACGATGTCGTGCTCGCCTGGCTCGGGCGGCACTTCGCAGACTAGACCCCCAGGAGGTCCCGATGTCCGCCCAGCTCACGCCCCTCAGGCAATCCGCCTCCGGCTACGTTCCCCCGCCGATCGTCGGCGAGGGCTTCGCGCTTTCCGATCTGCAGCGGGATCTCCTCGCGACCGCGGCGCAGCTCGGGCGCGAGAAGTTCGCTCCGCGCGCGGCGCAGTACGACCGCGACGCGACGTTTCCGTTCGAGAACTACGACGACCTGCGTGCCGCGGGCCTGCTGCGGATCTGCGTGCCGAAGCAGTACGGCGGTCTCGGCGCCGACTTCCAGACCTACGCGATGGTCGCGGCGGAGATCGGCCGGTACTGCGGCGCGACCGCGCTCACGTGGAACATGCACGTCTGCACGACGCTGTGGAGCGGCATCCTCGCCGACGAGCTCGACCTCACCAGCGAGCAGCGTGAGGAGCACGAACGTCACCGGGCGATTCACTTCGAGCGCATCGCGAACGCCGGGAAGGTCTATGCGCAACCCTTCTCCGAGGGCTCGGCGGCGGCGGCCGGCAAGGCGCCCTTCGGCACGCTCGCCACGAAAGTCGACGGCGGCTGGGTGCTGAACGGCAAGAAGATCTTCGCGTCGCTGTCGGGCGCCGCGGACTACTACGGGGTCCTCTGCACCGAGGACCGGCCCGACCGCTCGATGCGCGACACGCTCTACATGGCGGTGCCGGCCGATGCCCCGGGCTTCTCGATCACCGGCGAGTGGGATCCGCTCGGCATGCGCGGCACCGTGTCGCGCACGCTGCTCTTGAAGGACGTGTTCGTCTCCGACGACGCGCAGCTGATGCCGCGCGGCGCGTACTACCAGGCCGCGTCGCGCTGGCCGCACATGTTCTCGACGCTGTCGCCGACCTACATGGGGCTCGCGCAGGCCGCCTACGACTTCACGATCCAGTACCTGCGCGGCGAGGTTCCCGGGCATGCCGCCGGTCAAGCGGCGCATGTACCCCACCAAGCAGATTGCGGTGGCCGAAATGCGCATCAAGCTGGAGCAGACGCGCGCGCTCTTCCTGCGCGCCATCGGCGAGGCGAAGGTCGACCCGTCGAAGGACGAGCGCCTGCGCTGCTACGCCGCGCATTACACGATCATGGAGAGCGCGAACGACATCGCGCGCCTCGCGATCCGCACCTGCGGCGGCCAGTCGATGCTGAAGAGCCTGCCGCTCGAGCGCATCTACCGCGACAGCCGCTGCGGCTCGCTGATGCTGCCGTGGACCGCGGAGCTGTGCCTCGACCGGATCGGGCGCGAGGCGCTCTACGAGGCGGGCGAAGTCGACGACTGAGAGGTCGGCGTTTCCCGTCAGGCGAGCTTCCCGGCCGCGACGCCCAGGTGGCGGTCGAGGATCTCGGGCTCGCGTCCGAGCTCGGCCGGCGTCCCGCGGAACACGAACTGCCCGGACGCGATGACGTACAAATAGTCCGCGACCTCGAGCGCCAGCGCGAGATTCTGCTCGACGAGAAGGATCGCGTGCCCCTGCGCCCGGAGGCGCTTCATGATCTCGCCCGCATGCTGCACCAGGCGCGGCGCGAGCCCCTCCGAGGGCTCGTCCATCAGGATCAGGTCGGGGTTCGCCATCAGCGCCCGCCCGATGGCGAGCATCTGCTGCTCGCCGCCGGAGAGCGCGCCGCCGAGGTGACCGATGCGCTCGGCGAGCTGCGGGAACTCGGTGAGCACGCCGGCGAGGTCCCAGCGACGCCGGCCCTTTTCCGCGCCGGCGGCGCGCCGGCCGGCGAGCACGCTCGTCGGCAGCAGCAGGTTCTCACGCACGGTGAGCGAGCGAAAGATTCGCCGCCCCTGCGGGACGATCGCGATGCCGCTCTGCGCGATCGCGTACGCTGGCCGGCCGCGGAGCGACCGTCCCTTGAACGTGACTTCGCCCTCGCGCGGCGGCGTCAGCCCCGCCACCGACCGGATGAGCGTGGTCTTGCCCATGCCGTTACGCCCGAGGATCCCCACGATCGTGCCGGCGCGCAGGTCGAGGTCGAGCCCCTGCAGCACGTAGCTGTCGCCGTAGTAGGTGTGGATCCCGCGGACGGAGAGCAGCGCCTCAGACATGACCGAAGTACACCTCGCGCACCTCGGGGTTGGCCTGCACTTCCGCGGGCGTCCCCTCGAGGATGACCCGCCCGCGATGGAGGACGGTCACGCGGTCGGCGAGCGCGAGCGCGACGTCCATGTCGTGCTCGATCATCAGCAGCGTGATCTCGCGCGGCAGCGCCGCGATCGTCTGCGAGATCCGCTGGCGCTCGCTCGGGGAGAGGCCGGCGCAGGGCTCGTCGAGGAGCAGCACGCGCGGGTTCGAGTTGAGCGCGAGCGCGAGCTCGAGCTGGCGGCGCTCGCCGTACGAGAGGCGCCGCGCCGGCTCGTCCGCGCGGCGCTCGAGGCCGACCCGCGCGAGGCCCTCCGTGGCGCGCGCCCGCACCGCGCCGAACGCGTCCACCGGGCGATGCAGCACCCACTTGCGGCGGTCGGTGCCGAGTAGCGCGAGGATCATGTTCTCGATCACCGAGAGGTCGGCGAGGACGTTCGAGATCTGGAACGTGCGGCTCATGCCGAGCGCGGTGCGCGCCGGCTCGGGCAAACGGGTGATGCCGCGGCCGAAGAGCGCGACCTCGCCGGCGCTCGGCCACAGCACGCCGGTGATGCAATGGAAGAGCGTCGTCTTGCCGGCGCCGTTCGGGCCGATCAGCACGCGGCGCTCGCCGGCCGCGACGTCGAAGCTCACGCCGTCGACCGCGCGCAGGCCGCCGAAGTCCTTGGCGAGGCCGCCGACCCGGATCGCGGGTGCGCTCATGCGGCGGGGCCGGTGCGCGTGCGGCCGAAGCGCGCGCGCAGCTGGCCGGCGATTCCCATGATCCCCGCCGGCGCCCACAGCACGGTGGCGATGAAGACGATCCCGAGCACCGTCGCGTAGAGCTCGAAGAAGCTCGACACCCAGTTGCGCAGGCCGAGGATGATCCCGGAGCCGAGGAACGGGCCGATCACGGTGCCGCTGCCGCCGATGATCGCCATCAGCACCGCCTCGACCGAGATCGGGAACGAGGCGGAGACCGGGTTCACGAAGCGGTTGTAGTAGACGTAGAGGACGCCGGCGAAGCTCGCGAGCGCGCCCGACAGCACGAACGCGGCGTACAGGTGGGCGCCGGTGCGGTAGCCGAGGCTGCGCATGCGCGACTCGCTCGCCTTGATGCCGCGGAGCGTGAGCCCGAACGGCGAGCGGACGAGCACGCGGTAGCCGAGCATGCAGAGCGCGACGATCGCGAGCACGAGGTAGTAATACTGGGTGTGCGACACGATCGCGAGCGGCCCGGCCCCGGGGAAGGGCACGTTGGTGACGCCGTTGTCGCCGCCGGTGAACGACGACCAGCGGTGCGCGACGCCCCAGATGACGTAGCCGAGCGCGAGCGTGACGAGGATGAAGTACACGCCGCGCGTGCGCACCGAGAGGCCGAAGACGGCCGCGAGGACCGTCCCGAGCAGCGAGGCCGGCGGGCGCGGCGAGCGCGGTGGGCACGCCGTAGCGCACCTGCAGGATCGCGACGGTGTACGCCGACACGGCGAAGAACGACGCGTGGCAGAGCGAGAACAGGCCCGGCGTGTCCGAGCAGGAGATCGGTCGAGAGCGCGAGCAGGCCGAAGATCAGCATCTGCGTGGCGAGGCCCATCCAGAACGGCCCGGCCGCGTACGGAAGGACGAGCGCCGCGGCGAGCGCGACGGCGAGGACGACGGCGCGCGTGCGGTCCACTACGCTTCCTTCCCGGCGATGCCGCGCGGCCGCACGAGGAGCAGCACCGCCATCGGCGCGAACAGCACGAAGTACGAGAACTCCGGCAGCAGCCAGCGCCCGTAGGCGTCGAGCAGGCCGACGATGAGCGCGCCGATCATCGCCCCGCCGAGGCTGCCGAGCCCGCCGACGATCACGACGACCAGCGCGTAGACGAGGATCTCCCACTCCGCGCCGGGATAGAGCGTGAGGAACGCGCCGCCCGCGACGCCGGCCATCCCGGCGAGGAACGACGCGAGCGCCGAGACCATCACGAACAGGCGGTCGACGTTGATGCCGGTGGCCGCGACCTGCTCGCGGTCGTCGACGCCGGCTCGCACGACCGCGCCGATCTGCGTCTTGCGGTAGAGGATCCAGAGGAGCACGCCGACCGCTGCGCCGAGCGCGATCAGCACCAGGCGGTAGGTGGGGTAGACGAGCCCGCCGGGAAGCTCCGTCGCGCCGCGCAGGGCGAGCGGCACCGGCACCTTGAGGAAGTCGCCGCCCCAGATCTTGAGCGCGACGTCGCCGATCACGAACGCGACGCCGACGGTGAGCAGCACCTGGGCGAGATGGTTCTCGCCGGTGCGGCGGAGGAGGAAGCGGTCGACGACGAACCCGAACACGACCACTGCGAGCCCGCCGGCGACGAGCGCGAGCGCGAAGCTGCCGGTCGCGCGCGCGACCGAGAGGCCGATGTACCCGCCGAGCAGGTAGTACGCGCCGTGCGCCATGTTCACGACGCGCATCAGCCCGAACGACAGGGTGAAGCCGCTGGCGAGCAGGAAGAGCAGCGCGGCGAGCGAGACGCCGTTGATCGCCTGGAGGATGGCGCTCGTCATCGGTCGTGCGAGGCGCGCAAAAGAACGGCGCGGCCGCGCTTGTCCGCGCGGCGGCCGCGCCGCTCGGTTCGCTGCGCCGGTCGTCAGCGCTTGTACGGCCCCATCTTCAGGAACTCTTCCGGCGTCCAGGTCCAGAACTGCGACACCGCCGGGTAGGTCTTGATCGGCACGTTGACCATGACCTCGCCCATCACCGGGTGCTTGATCTTCTGGATGCGCGAGATGTAGACGTTCTGGATCGGGTTGTCGTAGGCGTCGAGCTTGAGCGGTCCGCGCGGCGCCTTGATCTGCACGGTGCGCATCGCCTTGAGGAACGCCGCGCGGTCCTCGGCCTTGCCGTTGATCGAGTCGAGCGCGGTCTTGGTCCAGAGCCCGGCGGTGTACGCCGACTCGGCGAACCACGACGGCAGCCGCTTGTACTTGCGCGCGAACGCCTCGGTGAACGCCTTGTTCTCCGGCGTGTCGAGGCCGGCGGCGTAGTGGAGCGAGTTGCCGATCAGCCCGAGCGCGCGGTCGTCCATCTGCGGCAGCACGTCCTGGTGCATCCAGTAGCCGCCGTAGACCTTGTGCTTCTTGTCCATGCCGAAGTTGAACCACGCCTCGTAGAAGCGCAGGCGATCGACGCCGACGACCTGCGCCGACACCCCGTCGGTGTCGGGCGGGATGCCGGCGATCGTCGCGCCGTAGTCCTTGGTGCCGACCGGGTTCCAGATCAGCTTCGCCACCTTGCCGCCGAGCGCGGTGTAGGTGCGGATCGCGCCGAGCGTGACCTCGTGGCCGAAGGTGTAGTCCATGGCCGATGAAGGTCACGTTGCGCAGGCCGAGGTCCTTGTAGAGGTACTCGCCCCACGGATGGCCGATCTGGCTCGCCGGATACGGCGGTGCGGATGACGGTCGGCGTGCGATCCCACTTGGTGACGTTGTCCGCGCCGGCGGCGTCCATCACCAGCGGCACGCCGGTCTCCTTGCTCACCTGCGCGACCGCGGGGCCTTCGTGGCCGCACAGCGGGCCGACCATGAAGTGCACCTTCTCCTGCAGCACGACGCGGCGCGCCTGGGTGAGCGCCTGGTCGGGATTGCAGGTGGTGTCGCCGGTGACGATCTCCACCTTGCGGCCGCCGGCGGTGTACTTCGCCTGCTCCCAGAACAGCGTGAACCCGTCCTGCATGTCCTTGCCGGGCGAGGCGAGCGGGCCGGTGAGCGGCGGCAGCAGACCGATGCGGATCGGGCCGGTCTGCGCGTGCGCAAGCGGTGCCGCGCCGAGGGCGGCGAGCGCCGCGATGGAGACGAGCGAACGGAACAGCACGGTGTATCACGGGCGGTCCTCCTTTGTCGGTGTCCGCGCCCCGGGCGGCGGCGCGGCGATTCGTTGTTGTCTTGATATGCGAGCGCATTATAGTTACCGTGCTCGTCGCGCTGTCAATCGCGGCGCGCGTGATGCGACGCGGCAACATCCGATTCCTATCCCACGAGAGACGACCATGGCTGACGAGACGCTGCGATTCGGAACCGGGCGCGACGCGCTGCGCAGCGAGGACGAGCCGCTGCTCAGCGGGCGGGGCGCTTCACCGACGACCTCGCGGCGCCGGGCGCGGCGCACGCCGCGTTCGTGCGCTCGCCGATCGGTCACGGCGTGATCCGGTCGGTCGACGCCGCGGCGGCGGCGCGGCTGCCCGGCGTCGTCGCGATCTTCACCGGCGCCGACCTCGAGCGCGACGGCATCGGCGCGATCCCGCCGGCGGTCCTGCTCCCCGGCCGCGGCGGCAAGCCGATGTTCGGCGCATCGATGCCGGTCCTCGCGGCGCACCGCGTCCGCTACGTCGGCGAGCCGGTCGCGATCGTCGTGGCGGAAACGGCGGCGCAGGCGCTCGACGCCGCGGAGGCGGTCGTCCTGGAGGTGGACGAGCTTCGCCGCCGTCTCGAACGTCGAGCGCGCGGCTGCGGCCGGCGCGCCGGCGATCTGGGACGAGGCGCCGGGCAACGTCTGCCTGGACTGGGAAGACGGCGACGCGGGCGCGGTCGAGGCCGCGTTCGCGAAGGCCGCGCACGTCGCGCGAGTGAAGCTCCTCGACACCCGGCGTGGCGGTCGCGCGCGATGGAGCCGCGCGCGGCGATCGGCGCCTGGGACGCCGCGTCCGAACGCTACACGCTGACCGCCGGCACGCAGGGCGTCGCGCTCGTGCGCAAGATGCTCGCCGAGTCGGTGTTCAAGGTGCCGCCGCAGCAGATTCGCGTGCTCACGCACGACGTCGGCGGCGGGTTCGGCATGAAGGTGCAGGTGTACCCGGAATACGCGGCGGTCCTCTACGCCGCGCGGCGCATCGGGCGCCCGGTGAAGTGGCGCGCCTCGCGGCTCGAAAGCTTCCTCGCCGACACGCCCGGCCGCGACGGGCTGCTCGAGGGCGAACTCGCGCTCGACGCCGACGGGAAGTTCCTCGCGCTCCGCGTGCGGACCGCCGTCGGCATCGGCGCCTACGCCTCGACCTTCTCCGCGGTGATCGCGACCAACAACACCAAGAACTGCCTGTCGAGCGTGTACGTGATCCCGGCGATCCACATCGGCGTGAAGATGATCTTCACGAACGCGATGCCGCTCGGGCCGTACCGCGGCGCCGGCCGGCCCGAGGCGATCTACCTCATCGAGCGGCTGATCGAAGTCGCGTCGCGCACGACCGGTATCGACCGCGTGACACTGCGTCGGCGGAACCTGATTCCGCCCACGGCCATGCCGTACCAGGCGCCGAACTCGCCCGTCTACGACAGCGGCGAGTTCGAGGCGGTGCTCGACAAGGCGCTCGCGCTCGCCGACTGGAACGGGCTTCGCGGCGCGGCGCGCGGCGTCCGCCCGCGCGGGCAAGCTGCGCGGGATCGGGCTGTGCTGCTTCCTCGAGGTCGCGGGCGGCAGCCCGCTGCAGGACACCGCGGATCTGCGCTTCGAGGCGGACGGCAAGGTCGCGCTCCGGCTCGGCGCGCAGGCGATCGGGCAGGGGCATCTCACGACCTTCCCGCCGGTCGTCGCGCAGCGGCTCGGCATCGTCCGGTGAGCGCGGTGCGGCTCGTCCAGGGCGACAGCGACGAGGTGCCGGCGCGGCCTGCCGACGGTCGCGTCGCGCTCGATGATGATGGCCGGCGGGTCGACGGTGACGGCCTGCGACCAGTCGATCGAGAAGGGGCGGAAGATCGCGAGCGCACCTCTTCGAGGCCGCCGCCGTGGACGTCGAGTTCGCCGGCGGGCAGTTTCGCGTGAGCGGCACCGACCGCGCGATCCCGATCCTCGAGCTCGCCGCGCGCGCGCGGGCGATGCCCGGACTGCCCGACGATCTCGCCGGCGGGCTCGACACCGTCGCGACGTTCCAGTCGCCGCAGATGAGCTTCCCGAACGGCTGCCACGTCTGCGAGGTCGAGATCGACCCGGACACCGGCACCGTCGCGGTGGTCGGCTATGCGGCGGTCGACGACGTCGGCCGCGTCGTCCACCAGACGATCGTGGAAGGGCAGATCCACGGCGGCGTCGCGCAGGGGCTCGGGCAGGTGCTCGGCGAGCGGATGGTGTACGGCGACGACGGTCAGCTCGCTCACCGCGTCGTTCATGGATTACGTCATGCCGCGCGCGGACGACCTGCCGTCGCTGCGCGTCGGCCACCACGTCGTGCCGTGCACGACGAATCCGCTCGGCGTGAAGGGCGCCGGGGAATCGGGCGTGGCCGGGTCGCTGCCCGCCGGGATGAACGCGATCCTCGACGCGCTGGCCGAGCGCGGCGTGACGCACCTCGATCTGCCCGCGTCGCCGCAGCGCGTGTGGAGCGCGCTGCAGAAGGGAACCTGACCGCTTTCTCGTTCCGCGCGCGCGCTCAGTCGACGCGATAGCGGTCGATCACACCCGGATCCGGATCGCAACCGAGTCCCGGACCGGACGGTACCTCGAGCGCGCCGTTGATCGGGTCGAGGCTCGCGCCGAAGAGCTTCGCGTCCGGCCAGAGGTAGAAGTATTCGAACCACGACGGCTCGCCGTAGGCGGCGAGCAAGTGCAGCGTCGCCAGCGCGCCGGGCCCGTAGTAGGGCGAGTGCGGCGCGAGGCGGACGTTGCGCGCCCCGGCGAGCGCCATCACCTTCAGGAACTCGGTGACGCCGCCGACCTTCGTCACCGACGGCTGCGCGTACTGCACCGCGCCCGCGTCCAGCATCGCCTCGAACTGCGTCGCAAAGCAGAGGTTCTCGCCCGCCGCGAGCGGAATGCCGCTCGCCTCGCCGACCGCGCGGAGCGCGCGGAAGTCCTCCGGCGGGAACACCGGCTCCTCGAGCCACAGGAGGCCGTGGCTGCGCCAGCGCGACGCGACCTCGATCGCCTCGCGCAGCCGCCATTCGCAGTTCACGTCCACCGTCAGCGGCACCTGCGCGGGCACCGCGTGGCGCGCCGCCTGGACCGCCGCGTCGTCGATCTCGTGGAGCTTGATGCGCCGTGTAGCCCTCGCCGAGCGCCCGCTCGCAGTACTGCGCGACGAGGCGCGGCTCGGTGTAGCGCAGGAAGCTCGCGTAGCACGGGATGCGCGTCCGCCGCGCGCCGCCGATCAGCCGGTGCAGCGGCACGCCCGCCGCCTTGCCGGCGATGTCCCAGAGCGCGATGTCGAGCCCCGAGAGGGCGAAGGCGGTGATCCCGAAGCGCCCGAAGATGTGGAGCTGCTGCTGGATCTTCGCGTGCAGCCCGCCGATGTCGGTCGCGTCGTGCCCGGTGGCGAGCGGCGCGATCATGTCGCGCACCGCCGCGACGACCGCGGCGCGGCAGGTGTAGGCGAACGCCTCGCCCCAGCCGACGAGGCCGGCGTCGGTCTCGACCCGGACCAGGCAGAAGTCGAGCTTCTTCCAGCTGCCGGTGCCGAGCTTGAACGCCTCGGCGCCATAGGTGAACGGGATCGCGAGCGGGATGGCCTCGACGCGGGTGATCTTCATGCCTGAGCTCCTTCGCTGTACGACTACGCGACGCGGTATCTAGCGATTACCGCCGGATCGGGCTCGGCGCCCAGCCCCGGACCCGTGGGGACCTTGAGGCGCCCGTTCTTCACCACCGCGGCCTCACCGAAGAGCTCCGCCTCGAAGTCGAGATACAGCCGCTCGAACAGCGGCGGGCGGACCTCGGCGGCGGTGAGGTGGATCGTGGCGATCTGGCCCGGGCCGAAGATCGCGCAGTGCGGCGAGAACGTGAGCCCGTGCGCCGCGCAGAAGCGCGAGATCTTCACGAGCTCCGTGACCCCGCCCGTCTTGGCCACGTCGGGCTGCGCGATGTCGATGGCGCCCGCTTGCTGCATGGCGACGAAGTCGAACAGGCTGCCGGCATTCTCGCCGGCGGCGATGCGGTGCCGCCCGGTGGCCTGCGGATTGCCGCGAGCCCCTGGTAGTTCTCGGGCGGCCAGACCGGTTCTTCGAACCAGTAAAGGCCGAGATCCGCGATCTCGGCGTCGACTCGGAGCGCCTCCTCGACCGTCCACGGGCAGTTGACGTCGAGCATCACCGTCGCCTGGCCGCGCGCCGCCTCGCAGGCCGCCCGGATGACCGGCACCGCGATGTCGTGCAGCTTGATCCAGCGGTAGCCCTGGCCGATGGCGCGGCGTACCGCGGCGCGCACCGCTTCCTCGGTGCCATAGCGCACAAGGCTCGCGTACACCTCGACCTCGTTCGCCGTCGCGCCGCCGAGCAGCTCGGCGAGCGGCCGGCCGGCGCGCTTGCCTGCGAGGTCCCAGAGCGCGATGTCGACGGCGGAGATTCCGTACATGATCCCGCCGGAGCGGCCGAAGTTGTGCAGGTTGAACTCGACGTCGTGCTTGATCCGCGCGATCTGGCGCGCGTCGCGGCCGACGACGAGCGGCAGGACGCGCGTGTCGATCACCTGCTTCAGCGCCAAATCGGACATGCGCGAGAACGCCTCGCCCCAGCCGACGAGGCCGTCCTCGGTCTCGAGCCGCACCAGCAGGACGTCGAAGGTGCTCGCGGGCGCGCCGCCCCAGCCCCAGGGCGGCAGGCCGCCGCTCTCGAACGGGATCGAGATCAGAATCGTCTCCGCCTTTGCGATCTTCATCGCTTCCGCCTCCGTCGCGAGCGGCGATATTACGCCGCGTGGCGGGCTAGACTGCCGGCCTGCCCAACCGGAGGAGGACAGTACGATGATCGGCGACCCCGTCGCGCTCACCATCCGCCGCAAGATCGAGCGGCCGCCCGCGCGCACGCTGCGCGCGTACGCGGGCCAGCCCACCGGCTTCGTGACCGACGCCTACAACGGGCGCGGCTGCCTCGACTACCGCATCAAGCCGCTCACGCCCGACATGAAGCTCTGCGGGCCGGCGATCACGGCGTTCTGCTCGCCGGGCGACATCCTCGCGGCGATGGCGATCCTCGACTTCGCGAAGAAGGGCGACGTGATCGTCATCGCCGCCGGCGCGGAGACGAATGCCGCAAAGATCGGCGACCTGTGGCTGCACTGGGCGAAGCGCATCGGCGTCGCCGGCATCGTGTGCGACGGGCTCGTGCGCGACGTCGTCGGGCTGCTCAAGGCCGACCTGCCCGTGTTCGCGCGCGGCATCGCGCCCAACGCCGGCTACAAGACCGGACCCGGCGCGATCAACGCGGAGGTGAGCTGCGGCGGCGTGGCGATCGCGCCGGGCGACATCATCGTCGGCGATCGCGACGGCGTGGTCGCGATCCCGCGCGCGCAGGCCGCGGCGGTCGCGAAGCAGCTCGAGCTGGTGAAGAAGAAGGAAGCCGCCGCCGAGCAGAACATCCGGCGCGGCGTGAAGCTCGAGTTCTGGGACGAGCAAGCGCTCGGCGAGCGCGTGCGCTACGTCGACTGAGCGCGGCCCGCCGGTCGGCGCCGAAAGATCACCGAGAGGTTGTTCGCCGGCATCTCGACCACCTCGTCGAGCGCGAACCCCGCGCGGTCCGCCTCGGCGGTCACCGTCTCGAGGTCGCGCACGCCCCAGTCGGGGTGCTGCGCGCGCAGGCTCGCGTCGAACGCCGCGTTGCTCGGGGCGGTGTGTCGTCCGCCGCGCTTGTAAGCGCCATAGAGATAGAGCACACCACCGTCGGCGAGCAGACGTCCCGCGCCGCGCATCAGCCCGAGCGTCGCGGCCCAGGGCGAGATGTGGATCATGTTGATGCACAGGATTGCGCGCGAGCGGACCGGGGATGCCGCATTCCTTTCCCAGTCCGGTGCGGCGACGTCGAGCGCGAGCGGCGGGCGAATGTTCTCGACGCCGATCGCCGCGATCCACGCCGCGATGCTCCCGCGCTGCGTGCCGCCCGGGTCGCTCGGCTGGAACACGAGGCCCGGGAACTGCGCCGCGAACCACGCCACGTGTTCGCCGGTCCCGCTCGCGATCTCGAGCACGGCGCCGGCCGCCGGGAGGCAACGCCGCAGCACCGCCGCGATCGGCTCGCGGTTGCGCTCGGCGGAAGGGGAGGACAGGCGCGCGTCCATGTGTGATCCGGGAGAATAGCGGGCTTCGCCGCCGGATGGTTCAATTGCGGCCGTGAACCTCTCCCGCATCGTCGCGCACTGGGCGCAGGTCCGGCCCGACCGGGTCGCCGTGCACTTCGCCGGCGAGGACGTCACCTGGGCGGCGCTCTGGCGGCGCGTGGACGCCGCGACGCTGCGGCTCGCGAGCCTCGGCCTGAATCGGGGCGATCGCGTCGCGTACCTCGGCTACAACCATCCCGAAATCCTCGTCCTGCTCTTCGCGTGCGCGCGGCTCGGCGCGATCCTGGTGCCGCTCAACTTCCGCCTCGCGCGCGCCGAGCACGCAGACATCCTCGCGCACGCCGAAGCGTCGATGCTCGTCGTCGAGCCCGACTTCTACGAGTCCGCCGCTGCGATCCGCCAGCACCGGCCGTTGATGCGCCTCATCGCCCTGCGCGGCGCGCCCGCCGGCTGGTTCGCGTGGGAAGGTCCGATGCCGACCGGGTTCGAGCCGAAGCTGCCCGGCACCGACGCCGATCCGGTGCTGATCGTCTACACCTCCGGCACCACGGGGAAGGCGAAGGGCGCGGTGCACACGCAGGCCGCGCTGCTCTGGAACGTCGTCAACGCGACGCTGTACCAGGACCTCACCAGCCGCGACCACGTGCTCACCGTGCTGCCGATGTTCCACGTCGGCGGCCTGTGCATCCAGACGCTGCCCGCGCTGCATGCCGGCGCGATGGTCACGATCCACGCCCGTTTCGATCCGGGTCTGTGGCTGCGGGACGTGGCGACGCGCAGGCCGACGCTCTCGTTGCTCGTGCCCGCGACGATCAAGGCGGTCATCACGCACCCCGACTGGGCGAAGACCGATCTCTCGTCGCTGCGCGAGCTGAACACGGGTTCCTCGACGATCGCCGAGTCGCTGTTTGTGCCGTTCCACGCGCGCGGCATTCCCGTCGCGCAGGTGTACGGCTCGACCGAGACCGGACCGGTGTCGATGTACCTCCGCGCCGAGGACGCGCAGCGCAAGGTCGGCTCCGCCGGCAAGCCGGCGATGCACGCGGAGATCCGTCTGGTCGACGCGGACGGGCACGACGTGCAGCCGGGCGAGGTCGGCGAAATCTGGGTGCGCGCGCCCAACCTCATGTCCGGCTACTGGAAGGACCCCGACAACCCGGCCTTCCGAGACGGCTGGTTCCGCTCGGGCGATCTCGCCCGCGTCGACGCCGAGGGCTACTACTGGGTCGTCGGCCGGTCGAAGGACATGATCATCTCCGGCGGCGAGAACGTGTATCCCGCCGAGCTCGAGAACATCCTCGCCGATTGCCCGGACGTGGTCGAGGCCGCGGTCGTCGGCGTGCCCGATCCGAAGTGGGGCGAGGCGGTCGTCGCGGCGATCGTTCGGCGGCCCGGCGCGGCGCTCGATGAAGCGGCGGTGATGGCCCTCTTCGAGGGCCGGCTCGCGCGCTACAAGCTGCCGCGGCGGATCTCGTTCGTCGACGCGCTGCCGAAGAGCGCGATCGGCAAGGTGCAGAAGTTCGAGGTCCGGAAGCTGCTCGAGCGGCGCTGAGGCCGGGTCGCGCCGCTCAGGCCTTGGCGCCCGGATGCAGGATCTCGCGGTGCCGTGTCATCAGCTCGTCGAGCACCGCTTCGCGTCCCTCCGGGTCCATTCCGGCGGCTTCCATCCCTGACGAGACTCGCTTGAGCAAGCCGGGCAGCAGGGCGACGAGCCGCGCGCGCTCCGCCGGCGCGGTGACCGGCTTCAGGCTCCAGACCAGCTCCTGCATCGTCTTCGCGGTCTCGCCCCAGGCCGCACCGTCGTAGCCGCCGGCGGCGTGTGCACGCGCGAGCAGCCCGGCCCACGTCTGCCGCAGGAAGAGATCGAGGATCATCGGCAGGCTCGTGCCGTCGAGCGCCGATGCCAGCGCGCGCTCGGCCGCAGCCACGGCGGCGGGCGGGGGCGGCGGTGCTTGCGCGGGGAGCGCGGGAGCGGAGGCCGGCGGTGGCGGTGCTGCGCGAGCGGCCGGCGTCGCCGACTTTGCCGGTACGACGCCGTTCGATGCGAAGGCGCCGTTTACGCCCTTGTAGAGTTCCGCTATCGGTGCGACGAAGTGCTGCTCGAGCTCGGCGCGGATCGCGCGCGTCGCGCGGCCCTGGAGTTCGAGCGTGCCGACCCCGGCGTACACGCCGCGCGCGATCGTGAGCGGCCCGAGCGGGTTGTCGCCGTCGTCCACCTGGCTCCGCCGGAACAGCGTCGCGAAGCGCGCCGACAGGTCCGCAAGCTCCGCCTGGGCCTGCTGCTTCACGAGCGCGGCCAGCTTCCCGATCGCGACCTCGCTCTCGAGCACGTTGGTGCGCATCGCGGCGAGCTCGTCGCGGCTCGGCTCGCCGCCGAACGGGTCGAAGCTTCCCTCCAGTGCATGGACCGCGGCGTCGAAGCGCTCGCCGAACTCCTTGCGGAAGCGATCGATGAACGCGGTGCGACCGTTGTGGATGCGCGAGAGCGCGTTCGCGTACTGGTCGCGTTCCTCGCGTTCCTTCGCGCCGCGGTGCAGTTCCTCCAGTTTTGGAGCCAGCGCGCCGAGCAGCGCCTCGAGCTGCTGGCACAGTCGCTTCTCGACGGCGGCGCGGCACTGCGTCAGCAGCGCTCTGCGGTCGACGGCGGGCTTTGCGTCCGACACAAACGCTCCTCAATCGCCGCTTACTCTACGCTACCGTCCGCGGTCGGCACGATAGGGACGCATGACGCAAAAGCGCCGGCGCGTCAGCCCGGCTTGACGCCCGCCGCCTTGATGACCTTGCCCCAGCGGTCGGCTTCCTCGCGCATCAGGATGCGCAGCGCCTCGGGTGCGGTGCCGACGGGCTGGAAGTAGATGGCGATCAGGCGGCGCCGCACGTCGTCGCTGCGGATGATCGCGACCAGCTCCTCGGACAGGCGGCGCACGACCCGGTCCGGCGTCTTCGCCGGCGCGACCATGGCGAGCCAGGCGGTGGAGTGAAAGCCGGGGAAACCCTGCTCGGCGACCGTGGGCATCTCGGGGAGCACGACGCTGCGGGTGGTCGTGGTCGCGCCCAGCGCCTTGAGTCGGCCCGCCTGCACGAGCGCCATCGCGGTCGCGGGCACGATGAAGCCGCCTGCGATCTGTCCGTTCAGGATCGCCGTGGTGACCTGCGGGCTGCCGGGGTAGGGTACGTGCACGACGTCGATGCCGGAGAGCTGCTTGAGCAGCTCCATCGTGAGGTGCGAGGCGCTGCCGTTGCCGACCGACCCGTAGTTGAGCTTCCCCGGCTGCGACTTCGCGGCCGCGATGAACTCCGCGAGGGTGCTCACGTTGAGCTTCGGATCGACGACGAGGACGTTCGGGCTGGCGGCGACGACCGTGATCGGCGCGAGCTCCTTGAACGGGTCGTACTCCATCTTCTGCAGGAGCACGGTATTGACCGCGAGGGGGCCGGGAATCGAGATGCCGATCGTATAGCCGTCGGGCGCCGCTTTTGCGACCGCGCCGGTACCGACCATGCCGCCCGCACCGGGGCGGTTCTCCACGACGACGGGCTGCCCGAGCGCCTGGCCGAGCCGGTCGTTCAGCATGCGCGCGACGAGATCGGGCGAGCTGCCGGGCGGGAAAGGCACGATCAGGCGAATGGGCCGCGCGGGCCACGGACTCTTCGCCGCCGGATCCTGCGCGGACGCAACCATCGGCGCGAGTGCGAGCGTGAGCAGCGCTGCGGTCAGAAAGCTTCGCATCAAGGCCGTCTCTCCCCTCATTCGGCGTCGCGTCCAAGGTACGCGCCGTCGCGCTCCAATTGTGCCTGAAGCCGCTCAGCGTCCAGCGCGCGCGGGGCGACGCCCTGCGCGAGGGCGAGCGCCGCCGCCGTGCCCGCCGCCTGGCCCATGACGAAGCAGCCGCCGCTCACGCGCGCGGCGGACTGCCCTTCCGAGGTCATCGACGCGCAGCGGCCGGCGACCAGGAGGTTGTCGATCGCCTGCGGCACCAGCATGCGGTAGGGCAGGTGGTTGAAGCCGCGCGAGCCGGGAATCGCCGGCCACGACCACTCGACGTCGCCCGCGACGTGGCGCTCGAGCGGCCAGCCGTTCACGCCGATCGTGTCGGCAAAGCTCGCGCACGCGAGCACGTCGCCGGCGCCCAGCACGTATTCGCCGACCACGCGGCGCGTCTCGCGAATGCCGACCTGCGCCGCGATGTCGAGCGCGTACGCACGCTCGAAGCCGGGCACGCGCGCGCGGAGGAAGCGCACGTACTCGCGGATCTGCCGCCGGCCTTCGATCTCGCCGGCGCTCCACTGCTCGGCGTCGGTGCCGTCCATGGCGGCGCCATCGGCATTCGCGATCTGCGTGACGTTCGCGCGCCACTCGGTCGGGTTCTTCTGCGGCCGCACGATCGCGCCCCGGCGCGGGAAGCGGAATGCGCCTTCGCGCTCGGCCGCCTCCATCAGGCGCGGGATCTCCTGGACGGCGTCGCGCGCGCGCTCGGGATCGACGTTGTTGACGCGGAACATCAGCGTCGGGTACAGCAGCTGCGCGCTCTTCTCCCACGGCGCGCCGGCCCACGCGGCGAGGTCGCCATCGCCCGAGGCGTCGATGAACAGGCGTGCCCGGATCGCACGCCGTCCGGACTTGGTTTCGACCAGCAGCGCGTCGATCGTCCGAGGGTCGTGCATGACCACGCCGGCTCCGAGCGCGTGGAACAGCAGCTTCGCGCCGGCGGCGGCGAGGAGGTCGTCGGCCGCGCACTTGTATGCCGACATGTCGTAGGCCTGAGCGAGCGTCTTGCCGAAAATCGAGTGCGGCGCATTCAGGCCGCCGAGCGCGTCGATACGGCCCAGCAGATCGTCGGCGACGCCGTGGACCACGCGGCGGATCTCGCCGTGGACGTTGGCGAACAGGCCGCAGAAGTTGGTGACGCCGGCGGCGGTCCCCATGCCGCCGAGGAAGCCGTAGCGCTCGACGAGCAGGGTGGCTGCGCCGCCGCGCGCCGCGCTGGCGGCGGCTGCGATGCCCGCCGGTCCGCCCCCCAGCACGACGACATCGTATTCGCCCGTGATCGGGGTGCGGCGCGCGGGCTCGGTGACGAAGTGCATGGCGGCGGGGAAGATACCGCAGGCGCGTCATGCGCGGGGCGCCGACGCATGCTTAAAATGGCTCCCGTGGACAAGCCCTTCAACCAGGTCGCGCTGGAATCCGCCTCCGACAAGGCGCGCGGCGTGCGCGCGTTCTGGAGCTGGCTGACCAACGTGGGCCGCGGGAAGGAGCGCCAGCCGATATCCGGCGCGGAGCTGCGCCTCGCGCGCACGACCTTCCGCGAATGCCTCGAGGGCAAGGGCGGCGAGGCCTCGGCGCGCCGGCGCGTCGAGACGCTCGCGTCGCTCTACCGCGGGCTGAACGACGCGGGGCGGCAGAGCGTCCTCGGCCTGCTCGCCGAGGAGTTCGGTCCGGAGGAGCTCGCCGTGAACGGCGCGATCCAGGCGTACCTCGACGCCGAGGCCGGCCCGTCGCGGCGACATGCCGAGTCGGCGCTGCGCCTCGCGCTCGGCAGCCCGCGCATCCGCATCCTGAAGCAGTTCAACCTGCTGCACGACGGCGTGAAGTTCCTCGTCGACCTGCGCGCCGACGTGCTCCGCTACCTGCGCGAGCGGCCGGAGCTCGAGGTGCTCGACGAGGAGCTCTACTCGCTCCTCTCGAGCTGGTTCGACATCGGCAACCTCGAGCTGAAGCGCATCTCGTGGGGCTCGCCGGCGATGCTGCTCGAGAAGCTGATCGCCTACGAGGCGGTGCACGAGATCCAGTCGTGGCGCGACCTGCGCAACCGCCTCGACTCCGACCGGCGCTGCTACGCGTTCTTCCATCCGCGCATGCCCGAAGAGCCGCTGATCTTCGTCGAGATCGCGCTGGTGAAGGAGATGGCCGACAACATCTACCAGCTCCTCGACGAGGAGGCGCCGGCCATCGACCCGCACGCGGCGCAGGCCGCGATCTTCTACTCGATCTCGAACACGCAGGTCGGTCTCAAGGGGGTGACCTTCGGCGGGTTCCTGATCAAGCGCGTGGTCGAGGAGCTGCTCGCCGAGTTCCCGAAGCTCAAGACCTTCGCGACGCTGTCGCCGGTGCCCGGCTTCCGGAAGTGGCTCGACGGCCGCGTCGCCGCCAGGGATCAGTCGCTTTTCGGCCGGCACGAGCGCGCGAAGCTGTGCCAGGAGGCCGAAGCGAAGGACCCGTGCGATGCGCTCGCGCAGCTGATGCTGCGCGGCTTCGTGGCCGAGGCGCAGCCGCCGGAATCGGTGCGCGCCACGCTGATGCATCTTTGCGCGCGCTATCTCGCCGCGGAAAAGGAGGGCCCGCCGGAGCATGCGCGGCCGCTCGATCCGGTCGCGCGCTTCCACCTCGGCAACGGCGCGCGCCTCGAGCGGATCAACTGGCTCGCCGACACGAGCCCGCGCGGGGTCAAGCAGGCGGGCGGGATGATGGTGAACTACCTCTACAAGCTCGACGACATCGAGGACAACCACGAGGCCTACGCCCGCGAGGGCCGGGTCGTCTTGGCGGACGCCGTGAAGCGGCTGTTGCGCAAGCCGTCCTAGCCGGTTGCCTGCCAGAGCGGGTGGCGCGCAGCGCCGGAGTATTCTCGTCGATCGCCCGCGCCCACCGAACGCACCCAGGAGAACGCCGCAATGCCCCGCATCGCCCCGCTGCCCGCCGACGCGAACCCCGACCTGAAGGAGGCCTTCGACGTCTACCGCAAGTCGCTCGGCTTCGTGCCGAACAGCGTGCTGATCATGCAGCGCCGGCCGAAGCTCGTGAAGGCGCTCGCGCAGCTCGCGTCCGCCGTCTGGGACAGGGAGAGCGCGGTCGAGCTCGGCTTCAAGCGCCTGCTCGCGCACTTCGCGAGCCGGGCGAGCGGGTGCCGGTACTGCATGGCGCACACCGCCGGCGGCGCGCTGCGCCTCGGCGTCGACGAGAAGAAGCTCGATGCGCTCTGGGACTACAAGACGAGCCCGCTCTACACCGACGCCGAGCGGCTGGCGCTCGATTTCGCGCTGGCCGCTGCGGCGGTCCCGAACGACGTGACCGACGAGCTGTTCGCCGCGATGCGCGCGCACTGGTCCGACGATCAGATGGTGGAGATCGTCGGCGTGATCTCGATGTTCGGCTTCCTGAACCGCTGGAACGACACGATGGCCACCCCGCTCGAGGAGGAGCCGACCCACGTCGGCGAACGCTTCCTCGCGAAGGGCGGGTGGAGCGCCGGGAAGCACCGGGCGTGACGCACTGCGGCGTGCAATCTAGCGCCCGCTAAATGCATCATCCGGATCCATCGTCGGACCGACCAGGAGGAAGAGACATGAGGATCGCCGCCCTCGCGGGCGCCGCGTGCGCGCTGCTCGTCTGCGCCGCCGCCAATGCCCAGCAGTTCCCCAACCGGCCGATCACGATGATCGTGCCGTTCCCGCCCGGCGGCATCGCCGACATCACCGGACGGCCGCTCGCGGTCGCGATGACGAAGCACCTCGGCCAGCCGGTCGTGGTCGAGAACAAGGCGGGTGCGGGCGGCGCGGTCGGGCACGCGTTCGTCGCGAAAGCGAAGCCCGACGGCTACACGATCATGACCGCGCTGTCGTCGATCGTCGTGATCCCCGAGGCGGACAAGGTCAACGGCCGGCCGTCGACCTACCAGATGTCGGATTTCACGTCGATCGCGCTCGTGTCCGCCGACCCGACGATCCTCCTCGTGCCGACCGACAGCCCGTGGAAGACGCTCAAGGACCTGATCGCCGACGCGAAGGCTCGGCCGGGCAAGATCAGCTACGCCTCGTCGGGCGTCTACGGCACGATCCACACCTGCTTCGAGATGCTCGCGCAGGCCGCCGACGTGAAGCTCCTCCACGTGCCCTACAAGGGCGGCGGACCGGCGATGACCGCGCTCATCGCCGGCGAGACGAACCTCGGCGCGCAGTCGCCCGGCGTCGCGAATCCCCACCTCAAGTCGGGCAAGATCCGGACGCTCGGCTCGTGGGCCGGCACCCGGACGGCCGCGCTGCCCGACGTGCCGACGATGAAGGAGCAGGGCTTCGACGTCGAGTTCTACATCTGGGCCGGCGTCTTCGCGCCCGCCGGGCTTCCGGCGGACGTGCGCGAGCGGATCACCGCCGCGGTGCGCGCGTCGGTGCAGGATCCGGAGTTCCAGAAGGCGATGGCCAACGTGAATACGCCGATCAACTACAAGGAAGGCAAGGACTTCGACGCGTTCGTGGACACGGACACGAAGCGGCTCGCCGAGGTGGTGCGCAAGATGGGGAAGACCGAATGAAGATTGTCCGGTTCAACGCCGACGGCGCGACGCGGGTGGGCGCGCTCGAGGGCGACCAGGTGGTCGAGTTTCCCGGGGTGCAGACCACGCAGGATCTCATCGCCGGCGGCGCGGCTGCGATGGATGCCGCCCGCAAGGCCGTTGCCTCGGGCGCGGGGCGCCGGCCGCTTGCGGGCGTGAGGCTGCTCGCGCCCGTGGTGCCGGCGACGATCCTGTGCAGCGGCTCGAACTACACCGACCACAACAAGGAGAAGGCGAACACGCCGATCTCGGGCAAGGAGCCCGAGTTCTTCGTGAAGACCGCCGACTGCGTGATCGGGCCGGGCGACACCATCGTGCACGACGAGCGCCTCGCGAAGAAGCTCGATTCCGAGACCGAGCTCGCCATCGTGATCGGCACGCCGGGCCGCTTCATCCCGGTCGAGCGCGCGCTCGAGCACGTGTTCGGCTACACGATCGTCAACGACGTCACGGCGCGCGACCGGCAGGTGCGGCGCAACGCGCAGGGTTTCACGTGGTACGAACTCGGGCGCGGGAAGGCGTTCGACTGCTCCGCGCCGCTCGGGCCGTGCATCGTGACCGCCGACGAGATCCCCGACCCGCAGGCGTTGCGCCTGCGCACCCGGATCAACGGCGAGCTGCGCCAGTCCGCCTCGACCGGGAACATGATCTTCTCGTGCGCGCAGCTGATCCATTTCTTCTCGGTCAACTTCACGCTGCGGCCCGGCACGGTGATCATCACCGGCACGCCCGGCGGCACGGCGTGGTCGGTCGACCCGGAGCTCGGCGGAAAGTGGGTGGGCGGCGACGGCAGCGAGCCGCTCGTGCCGGCGAAGGGTTACCTCAAGCCCGGCGACACGATCGAGTGCGAGCTGGAGCGGATCGGCGTGCTGCGGAACGTCGTGGGCGCGGCTACTCGGCTGGCCGGGTGAACTCGTAGGCGCCGCGCGGCTTCCACTTTGACGTGTCGACCACGGCTGGTTCGGGACGGTCGCGTGGTGCGGGCTAGAGCCCGAGCTCCCAGTACTGGCCGACGAGGTCCTTGCCGAAGCTGTGATGCGGCTCCGCTTTCACGAGCCGATAGCCGGCTTCCTCGTAGAGGTGTCGCGCGGCGTCCAGGATGTCGTTGGTCCAGAGCACGATCTTCCGGTAGCCGGCGCGGCGCGCGAAGCGCTCGCACTCGGTCACCAGCCGCCTGCCGATGCCGAGGCCGCGCGCCTCGGGCTCGACGATCAGCAGGCGCAGCTGCGCGACCGTCGCGGACTTGCGGACGAGAAAGACCGCGCCGACGTTGCGGCCGTCGCGCTCCGCGATCCAGCAGCGCTCGCGCTTCGGGTCGAAGTTGCGGACGAACCGCGCGGCGATCTCGGCGACGAACGCCTCGAAGGTCTCGTCCCAGCCGTATTCCTGCGGCGTAGAGCGCGCCGTGCCGGCCGATCACCCAGCCCATGTCGCCGGGCTGGTGCGTACGCAGGAGGTAGGGCGCGCTCGGCGCCGGCCGGGCGCCGAGCGACCGTCTCGACGGTCTCGAGCGCGGAGACGAGACCGCGCTGCGCCGGATCCGGAAGTGCCTGCGAGCATGGCGGCGACTTCCTCGTTCGACCGGGCGTTCAGCGTTGCGAACGCGCGGCGTCCTTTCGCCGGTTAGCGCCAGGTGGTTCCGCCGGCCGTCCACGGCCGAACGCGTGCGCGCGACCAAGCCGCCGCGCTCGAGCCCGCGCAGCAGCCGGCTCAGGTAGCCCGGCATCGAGGTCGAGCTCGCGCCCCAGTTCCGCGGCGGTGGGCCGGTCGCGCTGCGCCGAGCTCGTAGAGCAGCTCGCGCCTCGGCGAGGGAATACGGGCTGCCGAGCAGCCCGTCCCGGAGCACCCCGATGCGTCGGGTATAGAAGCGGTTGAACCGCCGCACGGTGTCGATACGCCGCGCGAGCTCGCTACCTGCCATGGCCGGCCTCCCCTGGCGCCACTGGAAGAGTGCCATTGTCAATTAGATACTTGACATCGGCAAGTATCTCGATGCGCCGGGGCCGCGCCCGCCCCCTCTGCTACGATCCCCGCGGACCCGACGCGCGAGGAGGCGAGCCATGGCGTTCCGGATCGAAACCGACTCGATGGGCGAGGTGCAGGTGCCGGCGGACCGGTACTGGGGCGCCCAGACCGAGCGCTCGCGCAACAACTTCCGCATCGGCCCGCCGGCCAGCATGCCCCGCGAGATCATCCGTGCCTTCGCGGTCCTCAAGAAGGCCGCCGCGCTCGCCAACGTGGAGCTCGGCGTGCTTGCCGCGGGAGAAAGCCGACCTGATCGGGCACGTCTGCGACGAGATCCTCGCCGGCCGGCTCGACGACGAGTTCCCGCTCGTGATCTGGCAGACCGGCAGCGGCACCCAGAGCAACATGAACGTGAACGAGGTGATCGCGAACCGCGCGCACGTGCTTGCCGGGCGGCAAGCTCGGCGACGGAAAGCAGACGCTCAACCCGAACGACGACGTCAACAAGAGCCAGTCGAGCAACGACACGTTCCCGACCGCGATGCACATCGCCGCGTACACGCTCGCGGTCGAGGTGACGCTGCCCGGCGTGCAGAAGCTGCGCGACACGCTCGCCGCGAAGGCGCGCGCCTTCGAGAAGATCGTCAAGACCGGCCGCACGCACTTCATGGATGCGACGCCGCTGACGCTCGGCCAGGAGTTCGGCGGCTACGTGCAGCAGCTCGACAACGGGATGCGGGCGATTCGCAACGCGCTGGAGGTGGTGCGCGAGCTCGCGCTCGGCGGCACCGCGGTCGGCACCGGTCTCAACGCGCCGAAGGGCTACGCGGTGCTGGTCGCGAAGAAGATCGCCGAGCTGACCGGCCATCCGTTCGTCACCGCGCCGAACAAGTTCGAGGCGCTCGCCGCGCACGACGCGATGGTCGAGCTGTCGCGGTGCGCTGAAGCGGCTCGCGGTGTCGCTCATGAAGATCGCCAACGACATCCGCATCCTCAGTTCCGGGCCGCGCAGCGGGATCGGCGAGCTCGTCATTCCCGACAACGAGCCCGGCTCGTCCATCATGCCCGGCAAGGTCAACCCGACCCAGCCCGAGGCGCTCACGATGGTGGCCGCGCAGGTCATGGGCAACGACGTCGCGGTGACGATCGGCGGCGCGAGCGGGCACTTCGAGCTGAACGTGTTCAAGCCGCTGATCGCCGCGAACGTGCTGCAGAGCGCGCGTCTGCTCGGCGATGCCTGCGTGTCGTTCGAGGAGAAGTGCGCCGCGGGCATCCAGCCGAACCTGCCGGTCATCGACCGGCATCTCGAGAACTCGCTGATGCTGGTGACCGCGCTCAACCCGCACATCGGCTACCACAAGGCCGCCGAGATCGCGAAGAAGGCGCACAAGGAAGGCACCACCCTGCGCGAAGCCGCGCTCGCGCTCGGCTACGTCACGCCCGAGCAGTTCGACGAGTGGGTGGATCCGGCGAAGATGGTGTCGGGCGGCTAACGGCGGCGCCTGAACCGGAGGCTACTTCAGCCCGAGCGCCTCGCGCGCGATCCCGTCGAGAAGCGACTCGACTTCCTTGAGCGACGCCTTCGAGGCGGCCGAGCCGTCCGGTCGCCACGGGCGACGGTAGGTCACGTAGACCTTGCCCGGCTCCTGCGCGGTCGCGTACACGACCATCGTGTACGGGCACATCGACACGTTCGCCGGGTCGGCCTCCATCGTCTTGCGCGACAGCGTCGCGCTGCAGAACACGAAGGCCTGCGCGTCCGCGTAGAGCTTGCGCGACGAGCCGACGTCCTTGCCGGTGCGCTCGAGCATGCGGTTCACGTACGACTGGTAGTCGATCACCAGTCCCCGTCCCTCGATGGCGGACTTCAGGTCGTCGCGCACGTCCTCGAACTTGGCGGCCTTGGAGTAGCTGACCACCGGATGCGGATCGGCCGCCGGCACGGCGGTGGAGAGCGCCGCCAGCAGCGCGAACACCAGAGCGCGGATCATGGTCGTCTCCTTGTCATCCGGACCGGTGCAGCCGAGGGTACCCTCCCGCCAGGAAGCGGATCTGATCGCGGTCAAACCTGCTTGCCGGGCCCTCGAGTCAGCGCGCCCCCGCCTTCTCCAGGATCGCCACCATCTCCTTGTACCCCCGTCCCCGGGCGTGCGCGAGCGGCGTGATCCCGGCGCGGTCGGGGATGTTGACGTTCGCGCCCGCCGCGACGAGCGCGCGCAGCGTCTCGGTGTGCCGCTTGCCGCCGTCGCCCAGCACGATCGACTCCATGAGCGCGGTCCAGGTCAGGTTGTTCACGTGATCGAGCGGCGCCCCCGCCTTGATCAGCACCTGGACGACCTCGACGTGGCCGAGGTGGGCAGCGGCGATCAGCGCGGTGCCGTCGTAGGGGCTGGTGACGTTCTTCGCGCTCGCGCCCGCCCTCGAGCACGAGCTTGAGGGTCGGCACGTCGTCGGCCACCGCGGCGATCGTGACGACGTCGTAGCGTTGCCGGTCGAGCGCGTTCGCGTTGGCGCCTTTGGCGAGGAGGAGCCGCGCCGCGTCGCGCTGCTTCCGGTACACCGCTACGTGCAGCGGTGTGCGCCCGTTGCCGTCGCGCGCCTCGCGGTCGGCGCCGGCGGCGAGCAGCCGCTCGATCTCGGGGACGTTGCCTGCGGCCGCCGCAGCGTGCAGGCCCTGGTAGGCGCGGGCCTCGGCATCGCTCGGAGCGACCTGGGCGCGCGAGGAGCCGTGAATCATCACGCCGACGAGCAGCAGCACGGGCACGAATCCACGTCGAATACGCTGAATCATCGCTGCTCCTCTCCAATGCCTCGCGCCGGGGGGCTACTATCCGGTCGCGCTTGCGATGCGTCAAGCCGGCGAGTACCGCACGCGTGAGGTGTACCATCGTTGCCGCGATGCTCGACCCGATCCATCCCGTCCAGATCGAAGGCTTCCGGCGAATGACGCCGGCTGACAAGCTGCGCATGGTCTGCGCGCTGTACGAGTCCGGAATCCGCCTGCGGGTCGCAGGGCTTCGCATGGCGCATCCCGACTGGTCCGACGAGCGGCTGGAGCGCGAGGCGCGCCGGAGCCTGCTCCATGCCGGCACCTGATCCGCTCGCGCCGTTCCTCGAACCGCTCGAGCGCCTCGGCATTCCCTACTGCATCACGGGGTCGGTCGCCGCGAGCGTGTACGGCGAGCCCCGGCTGACCGCCGACATCGATCTCGTCGTGCTCATCGAACCCAATGACATTCCTGCGCTGCGCCGGGCGTTTCCGGATTCGGACTACTACGTTCCGCCAGACGAGACCCTGCGCCTCGAGTTGGCGCGAACGCGGGGCATGTTCAACCTGATCCACCACGCGAGCCAATTCAAGGCCGACATGTACGTTGCGGGTGGCGACCCACTGCATGTTTGGGCGCTCGCTCATCGCCGCCGGATCGACCTCGGCGGTGGCGGTGCCTGGATCGCGCCCCCGGAGTACGTGATCCTGCGCAAGCTCGAGTACCTGCACGAGGGCGGGTCGGACAAGCACGTGCGCGACATCCGGTTCGTCCTGGCCGCGACCGAAGTGGACCACGGCTTTCTCGACCGGGAAATCGAGCGCTTGGGGGTGCGTGCCGAATGGCGCAGTTGTCAGGGCGCCGCAGGATAGATCATCGTCTGGTCAGTCGAGTCCCGCAGCGCCTGCACCGCACCGCCGACTGACTCCTCGACCGACGCCACACGGGCCGGCCGAGCTCGGCCAGCCAGCGGCGGCGGCACTCCCCGGACCGCAACTGCCGGGGGCTCGCCGCGTCGGCGGACTTTACAACTCACTGGGCGGCCGCCGCACCGCTTGGTCCTAACCCTTTGAAAACGCCCCGGGTCGCGACAAAAGCACATTTCATGCTTGCGTAGGCGCGCAAGCCCGGCAAAGGCAGACCGGGCCGCGGCACTCCGGGAGTCCTCGCGCTCGCCACAGGCGCCGAACGAGGAAGCGGGATTCGTCCTTCCACCGAAAGGGGCTGGCATGTCCAAGCATTTCCGGTCTGCACCCGTCGCGCTGCGCATCGCCGCCGCGCTCGCTGCGGCCGCCTGCTGCGGCGTGCCGCCCGCGAATGCGGGCTCGATCACGACGACCGCGCTCGCGAACTTCGTCGAGCCGGGGGCGAAGTACCTGCCCCTCGCGTCGAACCTGCCCTTCACGCTGTTTTCGGCCAACCTCGGCGACTCGGTCGGCGGGTTCTTCGGCGGCGTCGGCGCGGCGGCGTCGGGACACATCTCGATTGGGCTGGAGGCGCTCGTCGAGACCATATGGCTGCCCGAATACAGCTTCGCCTACAAGACCGCGAACGCCACCACCGCGAGCTGGACCGGCGACCTCACCGTCGGCGAATCCTTCTTTCTCACCGGCGCGACGCTGCCGCTCGGGTTGACGAAGCTGAACGTGACCGACCCCGGCATCTGGGCGAACCTCATCCTGCGCGAGAGCCTGCACCTCGGCGTCGGCGCGGAAGCGTGCTTCGGCGGATGCGTCAAGGTGGGCTTCAAGGTCGACGTCGAGCAGGGGCAGACGCTCGCGAAGCTGAATCAGGCCGGCTCCGGCGACCTGCACGTCCTCGGCCAGAAGGTCGCCGACGCGCTGCCGTACACCTACACGACCGCCGGCAAGGAGGTCGCGATCGAAGCCGCGCTGCCGAATTTCTCCAAGACGATCAAGAACGTCGCGCCGGGCGGCCAGATCGGATTCACGAGTGCGCAGAAGCTCGCGGCCCTGAACGTCGATGTCGCGCAGATCCTGGCGAACGTCGTCGGCCTGTCGATCCCCCTGAGCGACAGCGTCCTCGGTTTCGACTACACGCTGCTCGAGGCCCTGGTCGGGCTCGGCGTCGACCTGCGGCACGAGTTCGATCTGGACATCGCCAAGCTCTACACGGGATACGTGTTTTCCTCGCACGTGCAGGTGAAGCAGGGAGCCGGCTGGGGCGCGCCCACGACGAGCGTCTCGGTCCTCGCCGGCGAGACGGTCGAGCTGAGGACCGCGCAACCGACCAAGACGCTCGGCATCATCCCCTCGTACGGACTCGGTACGCACATCGACGCCGCGCTCGACGTGGTGCCGTTTGCGGCCGCCTCGGTCCGTGCGCTCGAGCTTTCCGGCCACGGGCTCGACTTCGGACCGGTGGTGAACGAAGGCACCAAGGGTTCCCTGGCGAACATCGAGGTCGCGTCGTCCAGCGTGGACCGCTCGATCTGGGTGGACGGCAAGCCGCTCACGCTCACGTTCGACCCGTTGACGGCGGACATCAGCGGCCTGCCGATCGATCTCTGCGCGTCGGCGAGCTGCCTGAGCACGGCGTTCGTGCCCGTGGGCACCGGCGCGGGCGACGGCTGGACCAGCGACCGGATCGTCAGGGTCCTCGAGCCGACCGCGAGCTGCCTCCTGCGGGCCACCGCCGACTGCCTGGTCGACGACACGTTCGCGCCGCGCCCGATCAGCTACCGCGATTCCGGCCGCGCCGGCGGCGAGCTCGAGTTCGTGCTCGACCCGGTCGGACTCGCGCGCCTGCTGGCCCTCGGCGACCTGATCGCCGGGGCCGAATCCGACGAGGCGCAGCAGCGCGACGCGCTGCGGCGCCTGGGCTTCGACCTCGACGACCTCCTCCTGCCGCGTCGCATCGGGTCCGGCGCCCCGGCCGGACCGATCGAAGGGAACGCGGTGGCCGAGTTCGCGTTCACCAGCGTGCCGGAGCCGGGCAGCCTGGCGTTGCTGGCGGCGGCGCTGACGGTCTCTTTCTTCGGACGGGGCTTTCGTGCAGGGGACGTGACCCGAGCGCGCGACGCCTAGCGGCGCCTGGCCGTCGTGGAGCGCTCGTGGGATGCGGTATCCGGGTGGTAGGACAGTCTTGCGCTGTGCCGCGATAATCGGTGCATGGCGCCGCCGCAGCCTCCCACGCCCCGCGAACTCTTTCTCGCGTTCCTGAGCGTCGGCATCTCCGGGTTCGGCGGCGTGATGCCGTTTGCGCGCCGGCAGCTCGTCGATCGCAAGCGCTGGATCACCGACGGCGACATGACCGAGCTGCTGAGCCTCGCCCAGCTGCTGCCCGGGCCGAACATCGTGAACGTGGCGATCATGCTCGGGACGCGCTCGTGCGGCGCGCCGGGCGCGGTCGCCGGGGTGCTCGGGCTGATGCTCGTCCCGCTCGTGCTCTTCCTCGCCCTGGGCGCGCTCTATCAGCAGTTCGCCGACGTGCCATGGCTGAAAGGCGCGTTCGCCGGGGTCGGGGCGGCCGCGGCCGGCCTGGTGCTCTCGGTCGGCATCCGGTTCGCGCATGCGCTCAAGCCGCGCGGGTGGGTGATCGCACTCGGCGTCGCGAGCTTTGCGGCGATCGCGCTTGCGCGCCTGCCGCTGCCGCTCGTCGTGATCGCCCTCGCGCCGCTCGGCGTATGGATCGCCTGGCGGCGGGAGGGCTGATGGAGTCCTCCGCCGAAGCCGGCACCCTGCTCGCGCACCTCGCGGTGCTTTCGCTCGTCTCGGTCGGCGGCGCGCACGCGGTGTTCCCGGACGTCTTCCGGCTCGTGGTGACCGAGCGCGGCTGGATGACCGGCACCGAGTTCGCCACGCTGGTGGCGCTCAGCCAGGCGGCGCCCGGGCCGAACGTGCTCGTGATGGCGCTGATCGGCCAGCGCGTCGGCGGCGTGGGGCTCGGCGTCGCAGCGCTCGTCGCATTCTGCCTGCCGTCCTCGGTGATCGCGTGGTTGGCGGCGCGCGCGCACTTCCGGGCCGCGGGGACGCGCTTGACGCGCGCCCTCCGCAACGGCTTCGCGCCCGTCACCGTCGGGCTGGTACTCGCGAGCGGATTCATCCTCGCAACCGGCGCCGGGGCGCAAACGTGGATCTACGCGATCGCGATGGTGTCGACGGTGCTCGCGTCGGTCACGCGCCTGCACCCGTTGTGGCTGATCGTCGCGGGCGCGCTCGTCGGTGCGTTAGCATAGGATCCGGCCCGACCCGGCGCCGACAGAGCGCGGCCAATCACCAGGAGGAAGTCGATGTACATCGCGGACACCAAGCGCCTCACGCTGGCCGGGGCGCGCAAGATGATGGCCACCGCCGTCGGGCAGGCCGAGCAGGCCGGCATCTCGATCACGGTCGCGATCGCCGACAGCGGCGGCAATCTCGTGATGCTCGAGCGCATGGACGGCGGGCGCTTCCACACCGTCCATTCGTCGACCACGAAGGCGGTCTGCGCTGCGTCCAACAAGCGTCCGACGACAATGAAGGGAGCGCAGGCGCAGCCGCTCGACACGACGCACGCGCTCGGTCTCGCGCTCGCGGCGGGGCCGGACCGCTGGACCGCGATGGAAGGCGGCTTCCCGATCATCGTCGACGGCGAGTGCGTGGGCGGGATCGGCGTGAGCGGCGGCGACTGGGAGACCGACGCCCGCATCGCCCGCGCGGCGGTGGAGTCGATCGGCGCCGCTTGGAAGATCGACTCGAAGTAGGAACGGTGCGATGACCCAACCGCTGAAAGTCGCCTGCCTCGGCATGGGTTGGTGGTCCGACGTGCTCGCGGACGCCATCGTCCGCTCGGGCAAGCTCGAGATCGTCGCCTGCTACACCCGCTCGGAGGAGAAGCGCGCGAAGTTCGCGGCGAAGTACGACTGCCGCGCGGCACCGAGCTACGAATCGATCCTCGCGGACCGCTCGATCGAGGCGATCATCAACACCACGCCGAACAACGTGCACCTCGAGACGACGCGGGCGGCGGCGGAGGCGGGCAAGCACGTCTTCCTGGACAAGCCGATCGCCAATACCGTCGACGATGGCCGCGCCATCACCGAGGTGTGCCGCAAGGCCCGCGTCGTGCTCGCGCTCGGCTACCAGCGCCGGCGCGAGGGCCATTTCCGCTGGATCCGCAAGCAGATCGACGACGGCGTGTTCGGCAAGCTCGTGAACGCCGAGGCGAACATCAGTCGCGACCGGCTCGGCAAGGTCGACCTCGGCTCGTGGCGCTACACGGCCGAGGGCATGCCCGGCGGAGTGATGCTGCAGATCGGCATCCACTACATCGACGTCCTCGAGTACCTCGTCGGCCCGATCAAGGCGGTGAGCGGCAGCCTCGCGCAGCTCGTGCTGCCCGGCGACAACCCCGACGTCGCGAGCCTGATCATCGAGCACCAGAACGGCGCGCTCTCGACGCTGAACGCAAGCTATGCGTCGGCGTCCGAGTACTACGTGATGAACATCTACGGCAAGGATGCGAGCGCGTATTACGACTTCCACCAGGGACTGCGCTTCCTCAAGCGCGGCGCCGAAAAGTCGGAGCCCGTGCGGGTGCCGAAGATCGACACGTTCGTCGACGAGCTCGAGGAGTTCGCCGCGGCGGTCCGCGGCGGTCCGCGGCCGGAGATGGGCGGCGAGGGCGGCACACGCTCGCTCGCGGTGATCCGCGCCGGCATCAAGTCGGCGCGCGAGGGCCGGCGGGTGCAGGTCGCCGAGATCTTCGAAGCGCGGGACGCATGAGGACACCAGGAGCAAGCGCCATGAGAGCTTCGATCGCCGGACTGTTCGTTTTTCTTGCATCACTCGTGCCGCCCGCCGCGGCCCAGGAGCCGCCGTTCCCGCAGAAAGGCAACGTCGAGATCACGGTGCTCTTCCCTGCGGGATCGTCCGCCGACGTGACCGCGCGCCTGCTCGCCGAGGGGATGGCGAAGCACCTCGGCGCGAACGTGATCGTGGTCAATCGCCCCGGCGCCGGCGGCGCCATCGGCTACCGCTACGTCGCCGCGCAGAAGCCCGACGGCTATTCGCTGGTGTGGAACTCGAACTCGATCTCGACCACCTTCCACTCCGGCCAGCTCGCGTTCGACTACAAGGCGTTCGATCCCGTGGCGCGCGTGCTCGTCGAGTCGCCGGTGATCGCGGTGCGCGGCGACGCGAAATGGAAGTCCCTGCCCGAGCTCATGGCCGACGCGAAGGCACGCCCGGGCGTCATCACCGTCGGCAATTCGGGCATCGGCAGCCACACGCACATCTCGGCGGTCGCGCTGTTTCAGGCCGCCGGCGTGAAGGTGGTGGACGTGCCTTATGCGGCGGCGCAGACGGTGCCGAATCTCCTCGGCGGGCACGTCGACGTGCTGGTGCAGCTGCCCGGCGCGCTCGCCGCGCAGGTGAAGTCGGGCAACGTGCGCCTGCTCGCGGCAATGACCCCGAGCCGCGACCCGGCGCTGCCCGACGTGCCGACCGCGAAAGAGCAGGGCATCGACATGTCGCTCGAGGCGTGGCGCGGCATCGCCGTGCCGAAGGGCACGCCGACGCCGACGATCGCGATACTCGAGCGTGCGATCCGCCTCACGGCCGTGACTCCCGAGTTTGCGAAGGCGGCCGAGAAATTCGGTGTGCGGCCCGCGTTCATGCCCGCACCCGAGTTCGGCGAGCTGATCGCGCGGGAGGACGCCGACCTCGCGCGATTGATGGGGACGATCGGGCTCAAGAAGTAGCGCTGTGGCGAAGCGCGCGGCTGCCTTGTCAAAGGGAGTCGATTGACGTCGCTCCTCGACCGCTGGCTCCTGCGCCCGCTCGCGTGGCTGGGAGCGGCGCTCGTGTTCGCGATGATGGCGCTGACCTTCGTCGACGTCGTCGGGCGCTACGTCTTCAACGCCCCGGTGAGCGGGTCGGCCGAGGCGACCGAGCTGATGCTCGCCGTGATCGTGTTCGCCGGCCTGCCGCTCGCGGCCGCGGCGCGCGAGCACATCCGGATCGATCTGCTCGAACAGGTGTTGTCCGATCGAGCGAAGCGGTGGCAGGCGGTCTTCGGCTTTTCCGTAGCCGCGGCCGTCACTGCGTTTGTCGCGTGGCGGCTCGCGCTGCGCGCCGCCGAGCTCGGCCGGCTCGGCGACCTGTCGTCGCACCTCAACTTCCCGGTTGCATGGCTCGCGTGGTTCCTGGCGGCGGCGAGCGTCGTCGCCGTGCTGGTGTTCGCCAGACTCGCCTGGCGCGCGGCCCGCGCGAGCGGGCACTGATGCTCGCTGCCCTCGTCGGGTTTGCGCTGCTGATCGCCGTCTCGGTCGCGGGCGTGCCGATCGCGTTCTCGATGCTCGCGATCGGGTTCGCCGGCTTCGCGCTCTTCCGCGACGTGAATGCCGCGTCCTACATGGTCGGGCAGATCGCGTACGAGACGGCGCAGAACTACGGCCTGTCGGTGCTGCCGATGTTCGTGCTGATGGGCAATTTCATCAACCACGCCCGGCTCTCGAACGAGCTGTACGACTCGGCCAACGCGTTCCTCGGCCACCGGCGCGGCGGGCTCGCGATGGCGACCATAGTCGCGTGCGGCGGATTCGCGGCAGTCTCGGGCTCGAGCGTCGCGACCGCCGCGACGATGGGCAAGGTCGCGATCCCCGAGATGCGGCGTTTCGGGTACTCGGACCGGCTCGCCGCCGGCGCCGTCGCGGCCGGCGGCACGCTCGGCATCCTCATCCCGCCATCGGTCGTGATGGTGATCTACGGGATCCTGACCTCGACCGACATCGGCAAGCTCTTCGCCGCCGGGATCCTGCCGGGTCTGCTCGGAATCCTGCTCTACGTTGCTGCAGTCCAATACGCCGTCTGGCGCCAGCCGGACGCCGGCCCTCCCGGCGCGCGGACGAGCTGGCCTGCGCGTTGGGCCGCGCTCCGCAACGTCTGGGCGGTGGCGGGGTTGTTTCTGCTCGTGATCGGCGGGCTGTATCTCGGCATCTTCACGCCTACCGAGGCGGCGGGAATCGGCGCGACCGGCGCGTTTGCCGTAGCGCTTACGCGGCGAACGCTGACGTTCCCGGTGCTGATGCGCGTCCTCGTCGAGACGGTACGCACGACGGCGGTGATGTTCGCGGTGCTGATCGGCGGCCTGGTGTTCTCGAACTTCGTGAACATCGCGGGGATGCCGGCGGCAATCTCGGACTGGGTGGGATCACTCCCGATCCCCCCGGTGGCCGTGATCTTCGCGATCATCGCGATCTACTTCGTGCTCGGCTGCGTGCTCGAAAGCATGACGATGATCCTGCTCACGATCCCGGTGTTCTTCCCGATCGTGCAGGCGCTCGGGTTCGACCCGGTCTGGTTCGGTATCATCGTCGTCGTCGTCACCGAGATCAGTCTGATCACGCCGCCGGTCGGACTGAACGTGTTCGTGATCAGCGGCATGTTCCGCGAGATCGGCACCGCCAACGTGTTTCGCGGCGTCGCGCCGTTCATCGTTGCCGACCTGGCACGCATCACCATCCTGGTGCTGGTGCCATGGATTTCGCTGGTGTTGCCGTCGTTCATGAAATAGGAGGAGGAGCCGTGAACAGGATCATTGCCGCCGTCACCGCCGCTGTCGCGCTTCACGCTGCACCCGTCGCGGCGCAGGTCGTCTGGAAGTACTCGAACTGGCTGCCGCCGACTCACCCGGTCACCGACGGCGTGACGAAAGTCTGGGCGAAGCAGGTCGAGGACGCGACCCAGGGGCGCGTGAAGATCGAGGTCATCGCGCCGCTCGGCGGGCCGCCGGCGCACCTCGACCTGGTGCGCAATGGCGTGGCCGACGTCACCAACATCACGACGGCGTACACGGCGGGCCGGTTCGTGCTGCTCGGTGGCCTCGAGATGCCGTTCATGTCGGATCGCAACTCGGCGATGTCGCTCGCGGGTCAGCGCACCTATGACAAGTTCTTCAGGCAGGCGAACGAGTTCGAGGGCCTCAAGTTCGGCGGCATCGCGATGGTCGGGCCCTACCAGATCTATACGACGAAGAAGCCGATCAGCACCATCGACGACTTCAAGGGTCAGAAGATCCGCGAGGCGGGCGGCGTGACCAAGGCGGTCGTCGAGGCGCTCGGCGCAACGCCGTTCTTCGCGCCCGCGCCGCAGACCTACGACGTGCTGTCGAAGGGCGTCGGCGACGGCGTGCTGTTCCCGCCCGAGTCGATCCCCGGCTTCAAGGTGACGAGCGCGGTGAAGCACGGCCTGCACGTGCCGGGCGGCTTCAACCAGGCAGTGCAGGCGCTGATCATCAACGAGGCGAAGTGGAAGGCGCTCTCGCCCGCGGACCAGGCGGCGATCCAGAAGCTCCTCGACGAGCACTGGTCGGGGCTCTGGGGCAACCTGTGGGACAAGACCAATGCCGCGGCGATCGAGCAGATGAAGAAGGACGGCGTCTCGCTGAAGGATGCGTCGCCCGAGCTCCTCGCCGAGATCCGCCGGCGGCTTGCGAAGATCGAGACCGACTGGATCGCGGAGGCGGGGAAGAAAAACGTCGACGGCAAGGCGGCGCTCGCGTATATGCGCGAGCAGGTGAAGGCGCTGGAGAAGCGCTAGCGATGCTCGATTTCCTCATCCGCGGCGCGACGGTCTACGACGGGAGCGGCGGCCCCGCGCAGCGCATCGACGTCGGGGTGCGCGACGGACGTGTCGTGACCGTCGGCGCGACCGACGAGCCGGCACGCGCGACGGTCGACGCCGGCGGTCTCGCGCTCATGCCGGGCATCGTCGACGTGCACACGCACTACGACGCGCAGATCACCTGGGACCCGACGCTCTCGCCTTCGCCGTCGCTCGGCGTGACCACTGCCGTGATGGGCAACTGCGGATTCGGCATCGCGCCGAGCCCGCCGCGGCACCGCGATCTGCTCCTGAAGAACCTGTCGGTGGTCGAAGGCATGGACCTCGATGCGCTGCTCGCCGGCACGCGCTGGGACTTCGAGACGTTCCCGCAGTACATGGATGCGATCCGGGCGTGCAAGCCGTATGCGAACGTCGCCGTGCTCGCGCAGCACTCGACGATCCGCACCGCGGTGATGGGCGAGGCGGCCTGCGAACGGACGGAGCCGACCGCGGACGAGCTCGCGGCGATGCGCGAAACGGTGCGCGGTGCCCTTCGCGCCGGCGCCATCGGCTTCGGATCGTCGTTCTCGCCGAACCACAGCGGCTGGGGTTCGCGGCCGATGCCGTCCACCCTTGCCACCGACGCGGAGCTCGCGGCGCTCGTCGGCGTGCTCGGCGAGGAGAAGCGGGGGATCTTCGTCTCGGCGACCGGCTCGCGGGCTACTCCCGAGTACATGGAGAACATCGCCGCGACCACCGGACGGCCCGCGTTCATCGTGACGGTGCTCACGATGTACAACGACGCCTATCCGGACCGCGCGCTGGCGCTCTACGAGCAGTGCCGCGCCGCAATCGGGCGCGGCCACGAGGTCTACATCCACTCGAGCTGCCAGCCGCTGTCGTTCGACTTCACGCTGCGCGATCCGTATGCGCTGTACAGCCACGACGCCTTCACGCGCGTGAAGCAGGCGTCGAAGGAGGACCTGCCGGCGATCTATCTCGATCCGGCGTTCCGCGAAGCGTTCCGCGCCAACCTCGCCGCGCCGAAGGCCGGCGTGATCTTCGCCGGCGACTGGCGCAAGATCGAGGTCGGACAGGCGGCTACGGAGCGCGGCCGGGCGCTGGAAGGCAAGACCATCGACGAGCTCGCGCGCGTCGCGGGCCTCGATCCGCTCGATGCGTTCTTCGACCTCGCGTTCGCGGAGAGCCTCGACACCACGTTCGTCGGCAAGTTCTTCAACAGCGACGACGACGGCGTGCAGCCGCTCCTGCAGCACCCGGCCGGCGTCGTGGCGCTGTCGGACGCGGGGGCGCATCTCAAGTTTTTGTGCGACGCGGGCTTCGGTCTGCACCTGCTAGGTCATTGGGTGCGCGAGCGCGGCGCGTTCACGTTCGAGGAGGGCGTGCGGAGGCTGACCAGCGACCCCGCGCGGAAATACCGGATCCCGGAGCGCGGCTGCATCGCGCCGGGTGCGTGGGCCGACCTGCTGCTGTTCGACCCGGCGACCGTCGGGATCTCGAAGCTCGAGCGCGTCGCCGATCTGCCCGGCGGCGGCACGCGCATGATCCGCCGCCCGCGCGGCGTGCACGGCGTGTGGGTGAACGGGGTGCCGGTGTTCGACGGTGAGCGTTACGCCGCGCTCGAGGCGGGGCCGGGGCGGGTGCTCGATCGCTTCGACAGCTGAGCGCCGGCGCGGGTTCCGCCGCCGGCTTTGCATCGGCGACGCCGCGCCTACGGGTACCGCGTTCGCAGCACCCGCGCGGCCTCGACCTCCGCGCGCAGCTTCGAGATAGACCTCGTCGAGATCGACCTTTGCCGCGGAGCCCGGGGCGAAGCCGCAATCGGGATTGAGCGTGATGCGCCGCGCGTCGACGCGCTGCAGCGCGCGCTCGACGCGCGCGGCGATCTGCTGCGCATCCTCCTTCGTGCCCGGCGTCACGTCCACCACGCCGAGCCCGAGCTCGAAGTCCTCGCGCAGCCGGCCGAGGCTCTCGAGGTCGTCCGCGCCGGCGGCCGTGAACTCCATGGTGAGGTGCTGGACCTTGAGGCGATTCAGCTGCGCGAGGATCGGGCCGTAGGTGCCGGCGTGATGCTTCTCGCCCCGAACGCGCGCACCGGCCCGCCGGCAGAGATGCACGGCGAACTTGATCCCGCTGAAGCCGTCGACGAGCGCATTGATCATGTCGACGGCGAAGTCCGCCGCGCGGTCCGGGTCGTCGTAGCCGCGGCGCACGTCGGGATCGACGAAGAGGCACAGGTGCGGATCGTCGATCTGGACGATGTCGATGCCGATGTCGCGGATGAGCGCGATCTCGCGCCGGAGCGGCGCCACGCAGTCGCGCACAAAATCGTCCCGGTGCGGATAGGCGCCGCGCGAACGCACCGGGTGCCACAGCCGCTCGCCGAGCAGGGCGGGTGCGGGCAACGTGATCTTGGTGCCGACGTGCGCGACGGTCTTCAGGAACGCCGCCTCGCGCGCGATGAAACCCGCCTCCTTGGGCGCGAGCTTCTCGGTGACGACGGTCCAGGGACGTCCGTCCGCCAGGTTGACCTCCAGCGCGAAGCCGTGCGCGAGCTCGGCGATCACGCCGATGTAGGAGCGCCGGCGCCATTCGCCGTCGGTCACGACGTCGAGCCCCGCCGTCTCCTGCAGCGATACGGCGAAGCGGACGGCCGCGTCCATCGCGCGCTCGTCCGCCTCGTCCCAGGCCGGCTTCTCGATCAGCTCGCGCACGTGCTGCGGGCGCGGCAGCGAGCCCACGACCGAAGCCGGGAAGCGCAGCGCCGCGCTCACGCGCTCGTCCCGATCACGGGTTCCAGCCCTTTTGCGCGAGCTCCATGTCTTCCTGCGTGTCGATCTCGCGGTACAGGCCGTGGGTGTCCGCGTGGCCGATCTCCACGCCCTGCTCGATCATGTCCTGGAAGAGGTGGATCAGATAGGCCTTCTGGAATTGCTGCGCTTCGCGGTACGGCCTGTCCCAGAACTCGCGCCGGCGCCGATGATAGTGCTCACGCAGCAGTTCCCCGCCGCGCGCGCTGAATCTCGCCACACCGATGAACTCGCCGGTGGCCTCCTCGTAGGGAATGCTGCGATGCACACGGTGGACCCGACCGTCGCGCGTGATCGCCTTTTCCGCGTCGTGCGGCGGGTGCTGCGTGCGGGGGCGGTAGTGCTCGCGCCAATCCGTGTCGATGCCGAGGGCGATCTCGGCATTTGCGGCGATCAGGCCCGCGACGATGTCCCGGGTGAACAGGATGTCGGAGTAGGTCGTCACGAATGGCCGGTCCATCAGGTCCTCGGCGTACATCAGCGAGACCAGGATGTTGTTCGTCTCCCACTCGGGATTGTGGCGGAACGTGAACTGCGGATACTCGCGCTCGACCGCCTCCATCCGGTAGCCGCCGACGAAGCAGATCTCGGTCACGCCGCCGGCCTCTAGCGCCTCGACGGTCCAGTCGAGGATGCGCTTGCCGCGGATCTCGGCGAAGCACTTCGGCGCGTTCTCGGTCGTCGGCATGAGCCGACGGCCCCGTCCCGCCCCGATGATGATCGCGCGCATGACGCGGCGGATGATCGGTTAAAGCGGTCCGAAAATCAATTCGCGCGGTCCGCGCCGGCAAGGGGTGCTCCGAATAATGATTCTCTTGACAGCGTTTCCGCACTTCGGCCACCATCGATCGAGGGGGGAGTGATGCTGAAAGTCGAGCGGCTGACGAAGGCGTTCGGATCGCTGGTCGCGGTCGACGACGTCTCGTTCAACGTGCCAAGCGGCCAGATGGTGGGCATCATCGGCCGCTCCGGCGCGGGCAAGTCCACGCTGCTGCGCATGATCAACCGGCTGACCGACGCGTCGTCGGGACGCGTGCTCTGCGACGACGTGTTCCCCGAGGAGGTCGACGTCTGCACGCTCAAGGGACGCCGGGTGCGCGAGTGGCGCGCGCGTTGCGCGATGGTGTTCCAGCAGTTCAACCTGGTCCCCCGGCTGGCGGTGATGACCAACGTGCTGATGGGGCGCATCAGCTACCACTCGACGCTGCGCACGCTGCTCATGATGTTCTCGCCGCAGGACCGCACGCTCGCGATCCGCGCGCTGCAGCGGCTCGACATGGTGTCGCACGGCCTGCATCGGGCGGACGAGCTGTCCGGCGGCCAGCAACAGCGGGTCGCCATCGCCAAGGCGCTCGTGCAGGAGCCGAAGATCCTCCTTGCCGACGAGCCGATCGCCTCGCTCGATTTGCGCAACGCCACCATCGTCATGGACTCCCTGCGCCGCATCAACCGGGAGGACGGCATCACGGTCATCTCCAACCTTCACCTCCTGCAGACGGCGAAGGACTACTGCGACCGCATCATCGGCATGCGCAAGGGGAGGATCGTGTTCGACGGGCTGCCGTCGGAGCTCTCCGACGCCGATGCCAGGGAGATCTACGGCGGCGGCGAACCGGGCGACGAGGAAGTCGAGCTGGCGCTCACCGCCACCTCCGCGCCGACCGCGCGGGCGGTGCCGGAGGCGCGCACCGGCACCGACGACTGAAGCGAGCGTTCCATCCAACAGGAGGAGACGACCATGATCAACATGCGACTCGGCCATCTCGCGGCGGCGCTTGCGCTGGCGACGGCGATACCCGCCGGCACCGCCACCGCGCAGTGGCAGAAGAAATACCCGGTCGTGAAGTACGGCGTCATTCCGGTCGAAACGCAGACCTCGACCACCAAGACGATGGACGCCTTCCTGAAGCACGCCGAGGGGGCGACCGGCGCGAAGTGGGAGCTCTACCAGGCGACCGACTACTCGGGCGTGATGAACGCGCTCATCGCCGGGCAGATCCACCTCGCCTGGCTCTCCGGCTTCAGCTACTGCCAGACTTACGCCGACTCGAAGGGTGGCGTCGAGCCGCTCGTGGCCGCGGCCGCGATCGACGGCTCGATGGGCTACAACGCGATCATCGTGGTGCGGGCCGACAGCCCGTACAAGACGATCGAGGACCTGAAGGGCAAGACCGTCGCGCGTACGGATCCGCTGTCCGGTTCGGGCTACCTCATCCCGACGGCGGCTTTCCGCGCGATGGGCAAGCCGGTGGACGAGTACTTCAAGAGCCCGCTTTCCGGCGGGCACGTGCAGAGCGTGCTGGGCGTGCTGAAAGGGACCTACGACGCCGCATTTACGTGGACGTCGAAGGACGACGGCTTCGGAAACCTGCGGCAGATGATGAACCAGGGGCTGCTCAAGCGCGAGGATATCCGCGTCATCTGGACGTCCGCCCCGCTGCCCTCGCCCCCGGTGGTGATCCGCAAGGACGTGCCGCCCGACATGCGCGCCGACATGCTGAAGCTCTTTACCGGGCTCAAGGACGTGGACATGAAGCTTGCCGAGGCGGTCGCGCAGGGCAAGACGACCGGCATCATGCCGGTGAGCCACAAGGACTACGAGCTGATGTGCCAGGCTGCCGCCGACGAGCGCGAGGCGCGCAAGCGCAAGGCGAAATGAAGCGAACCGATTCAATCAACGGCCAGTGACGGCGTACGGGACGCCGCGCGGGTCGGCCGCGCGATTCGAAAGCGAGTACGCGTCCTATCGTCGCCAGAAGCGCGTCTACGCCGCGCTGTTCGGCGCCGCGTTCGTCGTGTGCCTTGTCGCGGCCGGGGTCACGGCGAAGTTCGACGTGCTGACCCTGATCCAGGGCCTGCCGCGGACCACGGAGTTCCTCGTCAAGCTGATCCCGCCGATCGGGCTCGCCACGTTCGCGCACGACATGGGCGAGTGGTACTGGGACATCAACAAGTGGCTCGGCAGCCTGCTCAACACGCTGCTCATGGCGTACCTCGCCACCGTACTCGGCACCGTGCTCGGCGGCTTCCTGAGCTTTTTCGCCGCCCGGAACCTGGCGCGGCACTATCTCACCTACTGGCTGACCCGACGCGCGCTCGAGATCGCGCGCACCGTGCCGGACATCGTCTGGGCGCTGCTCTTCGTCATCGCCTTCGGCATCGGCCCACTGGCGGGCATCCTGGCCATCACCGTGCACACGATCGGCGCGCAGGGCAAGCTGTTCGCCGAAGTGAACGAGAACGTCAGCCCGCTGCCGATCGACGGCATCCGCGCGGCCGGCGGCACGTGGTACCAGGAGATCCGCTTCGCCGTCCTGCCGCAGGTGATCCCGAACTACCTGTCGTACACCTTCTGGCGCCTGGAGCTGAACGTGCGCAGCGCCACGATCGTCGGCTTCGTCGGCGCCGGCGGCATCGGGCACGACCTGTTCACGTCCATCCAGCTCCTCTACTTCTCCGACGCCGGGGCGATCCTGCTCATCATCGTCGCGACGATCATGCTCATCGACATCCTGAGCGAGAAGTTCCGGCACAGCGCCATCGGCAAGGCCGCCTTCGCACGGTGATGGCCCGAGCATGACCATTCGACTTGCCGACCTGACCGCCGCCGACGTCGCAGCCGAGCGAGCGCGCTTTCCGCGCGCGTTCTCGCCATCGGCCGGTGAGCGCATCCGAGCCTGGCTCGCCTGGGGCAGCGGCGCGGCGCTGACCGTTTACTGCCTGTACCACTTCGGCTTCCTGTCGCGCGACTTCCTGCACGGCGTGTCGAAGTTCGGCGCCGTCGTCGTGGCGCAGCTCTTCCCGCCGGCGGGCTTTGCGGACCTGCCGCTGTTCCTCAAAGTAATTGGCGAAACGATCGCGATGGCGTTTATCGGGACGCTGCTCGGCGCCGTGATGGCTTTTCCGCTGAGCTTCCTCGCTTCGCGGAACATGACGCGATCGCGGCCGCTGCAGTTCGGCACGCGACGTTTCGCCGACCTGCTGCGCTCGTTCGACTACCTGATCTGGGCGCTCATCTTCGTGCGTGCGATCGGCCTCGGGCCGCTCGCCGGGATCATGGCGATCGCCATCGTGGAGACCGGCACGTTCATCAAGCTCTACTCGGAGGCGATCGAGAACCTCGACCGCAAGCAGATCGACGGCATTACGGCGGCGGGCGGCAACGGGCTGCAGCGGATCCGGTTCGGCGTCCTGCCGCAGGTCCTGCCGATGATGCTCTCGAACACGCTGTACATGTTCGAGCACAACGTGCGCTCGGCTTCGATTCTCGGCATCGTCGGCGCCGGCGGCATCGGCTTCCTGCTGGCCGATCGCCTGCGCGCGTACGAGCTGCGCGAGGCGTGCCTGATCATCATCCTGGTGGTCCTGGCCGTCTACGCGATCGATTACCTGTCAAAGCTCCTGCGCGAGCGCCTCATCGGCGATCATCGCCGCAGGGAGCCGGTCGACGACCCGGCCCAGGTGTGAGCCCCCCGCGGCGCCGCAGCGGCTCCGTGACGAATGCCCCTTCACTATGACGGCGTGTGAGCGCACGCTTACGGTTTTGGCGACGGGAGGTTAGGCGTGCAGACGCTGCTCGGCATCCTGGCCGGCATCGCGCTCCTCGTCTGGGGCACGCACATCGTGCGTTCGGGGGTGCTGCGCGTGTTCGGCGGCAGCCTGCGCGGCGTGCTCGCTCAAAGCGTCTCCAACCGGGGGAAAGCCTTTCTCGCCGGCGTCGGCGTCACCGCACTGGTCCAATCCTCCACCGCGACCGCGCTCATCGTCGGCTCCTTCGTGGGCAGCAACCTGATGGCGCTTGCCCCCGCGCTCGCGATCATGCTCGGCGCGGACGTCGGCACGAGCCTGGTGGTGCAGATCTTCTCCTTCGACCTGTCGTGGCTCGCGCCGGTGGCGATCGGGGTGGGCGTCATCCTGCACCTTTCCCGCAAGGCGACGCGCGCCGGTCAGATCGGCCGCATCGCGATCGGCGTCGGATTGATCATCCTCGCGCTGCAGATGATCCTGCAGGCGGCGCGCCCGGTCACCCAGGCGGCGGGCGTCCAGGTGATCTTCGGCTCGCTCTCGGGGGATCCGCTTCTCGACCTGCTGATCGGCGCCCTCTTCACGGTGCTCGCCTGGTCGAGCCTCGCGGTCGTGCTGCTGACCGCGGCGTTCGTCGCGAGCGGCCTGATCGGCCTGAAGGTGGCGCTGTTCCTGGTGATCGGGGCGAACCTCGGCGGCGGCCTGCTGGCGGTGCTCGCCACCGCCGGCGCCGGGCCGGCCAGCCGGCGCGTCGCGCTCGGCAATCTCTTCTTCAAGGCGATCGGATGCCTGCTCACGATTCCGCTGCTCGGCTCGATCGAGGGCGTCCTCGCCTGGCTCGATCCGGATCCGCAGCGCCTGGTGGTGAACTTCCACACCGCCTTCAACCTGCTGCTTGCGATCACCCTGATCTTCTTCACCGCGCCGGCGGCGCGGCTCATGGAGCGCCTGCTGCCCGACGATCCGCGCAAGGCGGCTGGCGCGGGCGCCCGCAACCTCGATCCGGCGGCGCTCGAGACGCCGGCGCTCGCGCTTGCCAACGCGGCGCGCGAGGCGCTGCGCATCGGCGACGTCGTGGAGCGGATGCTCGGCGGGGTGCTCGAGGCGGTGCGCACGAACGACGGCAAGCTCGCGCGCGAGATGAAGCGCATGGACGACGTGGTGGACGAGCTGTACACCTCGATCAAGCTGTACCTGACGCAGATCAGCCGCGAGGCGCTGGACGAGCGCGAGAGCCGCCGCTGGGCCGAGATCATGTCCTTCACCATCAACCTCGAGCACGTCGGCGACATCGTCGAGCACATCGTCGACGACCTGGAGGAGAAGAAGATCTCGAAGGGGCGCTCGTTCTCCGAGGCGGGCATGCGGGAGATCGAGGAGCTGCACGCGCGGCTCATGGCGACGCTGCGCCTGGCGCTGAACGTCTTCATCAACGGCGATCTCAAGAGCGCGCAGATGCTGATCGCGCAGAAAGCCGAGTTCCGCGACCTCGAGCGCGCTTACGCCGGCACCCACTTCGACCGGCTCGCCTGGCAGACGCCCGAGTCGATCGAGACGAGCTCGCTGCATCTGGACATCATCAACGAGTTCAAGCGCATCAACTCGCACTTCTGCGCGATCGCCTACCCGATCCTCGAGGAGGCGGGGGCGCTGGCACGCACCCGGCTGCGCGAGGACCCGACGCGCGTCGCGGCCAAGAACGGCGGGCGGATGCCGCGCGGCGTGAAGCACGGGAAGACCTAAAGGCGCTCGCCTCGAGGACCGCGCCGGCGTCCGCGCGCGGCTACTTGACCGACACTGCCAGCACTTTCTTGCCGCGGCCGTGCCCGCGCTGGCTCGCGGCGTACATCGCCGGCGCGTCCTCGAAGGCGTAGACGCGCTCGACGTGCGGCCTCAGCACCCCGGCGCTCGCCCATTCGGCGATGCGACCCAGGCGCTCGCGAGTCGCCGCGATTGGACCGTTGAGGACCTGAACGTCGGTGCGCGCGGTGGGCTGAATCGGATCGGCGATGATGTAGACGAGCCTGCCGCCCGGCTTGAGCGCCGCGACGGAGCGGTCATGCACTTTGCCGCCGAGCATATCGAACACGACGTCGCAGTCGCGCGCGGCCACGGCAAAGTCCTCGCGGGCGTAGTCGATGACCCGATCGGCGCCGAGGCTCCGGCAGAAATCCGCGTTGCCGGCGCTGCAGGTCGCGATTACTTCGGCATCCAGGTGATGCGCGATCTGAACGGCGAGATGCCCCACGCCGCCCGCGCCCGCATGGATGAGCACGCGCTCGCCGGCCGCGAGCCGCGCGAGCTCCACCAGCGGGATGTAGGCCGAGAGCGCCGCGACGCCGAGTGTCGTTGCCGCCGTCGGCGGCAGTGCGGACGGGCGCCGCATCACGGCGTTTCCATTGAGGCACGCGTATTCGGCGTGGGTACCATCGCGGTCGGGCGCGCCGACGCCGAAGACCTCGTCGCCCACCGCGAGATCCGTGACCCCTTCGCCCAGCGCGACGACCGTCCCGGCGCAGTCGCGACCGATCGTGCGCGGGAAGGTCACCGCGAACGCTTTCCTGAGCTGGCCTTCGCGCAAGCGCCAGTCGCTCGGGTTCGCGCTGGCAGCCGCCACGCGCACCAGCACTTCGCCCGCGCGCGGTTCGGGAACGGGCATCTCCTCGAGGGCGAGGACCTCGGGTCCGCCGTATCCGCGGATGCGCCACGCTCGCATCGCTCAACCGCCCTGCGCCGCCCCGGGCGGCTTGAGCATGCCGAGCTGCCGCAGCATCGCCAGCTGGCGGCCGAGCGCTTCCCGCCGGTACGCCGAAACGTCGATCGCCTTCCAGTCGTAGAACCCCTGGCCGCCGCGCAGACCATCGCGCCCCTCGTGCATGTAGCGGTTCACGATCTCGGGGGAGGCGTAGCGCGCGTCGCCGGTCGACTGTGCGAGGTAGCGGCTCGCGTAGTAGAGGATGTCGAGGCCGCCGACGTCGATGAACTCGACCACGCCCATGTTGGCGTAGCGGAAGCCGAGGCCGTATCGGACGGCGCGGTCGATGTCCTCGGCGCTCGCGACGCCCTGCTCGATCATGCGCGCCGCCTCGTTCATCATCAGCGCCTGCATGCGCGACGCGATGAAGCCGGGCGCGGCGGCGCAGACCACCGGCACCTTGCCGATCGCCTCGAGCAGTCGCCTTCATGCGCGCGACGATCGCCGGGGCCGTGCCGGGATGCGGGCTCAGCTCGACGAGCGGCACCAGGTACGCCGGGTTGAGCCAGTGGGCATTCAGAAAGCGCTCGGGGTGCGTGACGAAGCCTGCGAGCTGCGTGGAGAGCATCGTCGACGTGGTCGAGGCGACGATCGCGTCGGCGCGAACATGCGCGCACGCCCACTCGAAGGCGGCGCGCTTCGCGTCGAGCACCTCGGGGACGCCCTCGAACACGACGTCGGCGCGAGCGAGCGCCGCCGGCGCTTCGCTTTTCGGGACGAAGCGGATGCGCGCGAGGATGCCCGGCCGCGCACCGTCGTCGAACGCGCCGAGCGAGGCGAGCGTCGCGAGGCTTGCGTCCACCTCGGTCCGCGCCTCGTCCCCGAGCTTGCGCGCAGCATCCGCGTGCGCGGTCCTTGAGGTCGACGAGCAGGACCTCGTGGCCGGCGTAGGCGAACGCGTGCGCGATGCCGCGACCCATCCGGCCGGCGCCGAGCGAGGCGATGACCGGGAGCGTCACAGTCCCTCGTCCAGCAGTCGGTCGCATCGCGGCCCGGTCGAGCGTGGCGAGTCCGAGCGATTCGAGCGTCCGCGGCCCGTTCCGGAAATCGGTGCTGCACACCGCCGAGCCGAGCGCCAGCAGGCCGCGCGCGACGGGACACGGCACGCCGGCCCATTCGGCGACCGAAACGAGAAAGGCGAGCCCGTACGCCACGTCCTCGCGCATGTAGCGGTGCGTCGTCAGCTCGATCTTCTCGCGCCAGTCGCCGGATTCGGTCAGCCGGTCGTGCGCATCGCCGTACATCCACTGGTCCGTCGCGTAGTGGTCGCGCAGCGGGAAGTGGTAAGGCTTGTAGCCGAGCGCCTCGCGCACCGCGATGCGCTCTTCATCCAGCGCGTCGGTCACGCGGCGGATCGCGGGCTGCGTGCCTTCTTTGTGGATGTCCCACTTCGGGAAGTGCTCGAGCGGCCCCGCGTTCATCAGGATCAGCGGCGGGTGGATGATCGGCCCGGCGTTCATCAGCGCGCCGGAAAGCGCGTCCTCGATCGGCTCGACCGACGGGTATGCGCGTCGGAGCACGTCGAGTGCGTGCGGCGCCGCGGCGCGCCGGAAACGCGCCGGTCGGCAGCCGCTTGGCGCGGATCGTGATCGCGATCTCCGCCGGGCCGTGCTTGCGCGTGAGATAGGGCAGGGTGCCGGTTTCGGCGAACGTGACCGCCGCGCGGGCGCCAGCGTCGCGCAGCCCTTGCGCCATCACGTAGCTGCCGAAGGTGCCCGGCGGGAGGAACACGACCTGGCCGTCGGAGACGTGCGGCGCGATTGCGCGGGCGATGTCGGATTGCGCAAACGCCGGCGTCGGGACGACCAGCAGCTCGGCGCCGCGCACCGCCTCCCCGACGTCGGCGGTCGCGCGCGCAAGCTTCACGTCGCGCCGGCCCTTGATGTCCTTCAGCGTGATCGACTGCGAATCCAGGACGGGTGCGAACGCCGCCACGTCGCGCCGCCAGAAGCGCACCTCGTGACCCTGCTCGGCGAGATCGGCGGCGGCGGCGTACGAGCCGTTGCCGCCGCCGAGTACGGCGATGCGCATCTCAGGGACGCAATCCGGCGTCGGAGGCGGCCTCCTGCCGCAGCCGGAAGCGCTGCAGCTTGCCGGTCTCGGTGCGCGGCAGCGCGTCGCGGAACTCGATGGCGCGCGGATACTTGTACGGCGCAATCGCGGCCTTGACGTAGTCCTGCAGCGCCTTCGCCAGCGTCGCATCGCCCGTGTACCCCGGCTTCAGCACGACGTAGGCCTTCACGATCATGCCGCGCTCCTCGTCGGGCGCGCCGACCACGCCGCACTCGGCGACCGCTTCGTGCGCGAGCAGCGTCGACTCGACCTCGGGGCCGGCGATGTTGTAGCCCGCCGAGATGATCATGTCGTCGGCGCGCGCCTGGTAGTAGAAGTAGCCATCCTCGTCCATCGCGTACGCGTCGCCCGTGACGTTCCAGCCATGCTGCACGTAGACCGTCTGGCGCTCGTCGGCGAGGTACTTGCAGCCGGTCGGGCCCTTGACCGCGAGCTTGCCCACGACGCCGGGCGCGCACGGGTTGCCGTCGTCGTCGAGCACCGTCGCCTGGTATCCCGGGATCGCGTAGCCGGTCGCGCCGCGCCGCACGCGATCGGGCGCGTGCGAGATGAAGATGTGGATCATCTCGGTCGAGCCGAGGCCGTCCAGGATCTCGATGCCGGACGCCTGCTTGAAGAGCTGCCGCGTCGCGTCGGGCAGCGCTTCGCCCGCCGAGACGCACTTTTTCAGGCTGGCGAGGTTGTAGCCCTTCACCGCCGGCGCCATCATCCGGTAGAAGGTCGGCGCGGTGAAGCAGACCGATGCCCCGAAGTCCTGGATCGTCTGCAGCAGGGACTCGGGGGTGAGCCGTTCGATCAGGACCGTCGAAGCGCCAACGCTCATCGGGAAGCACAGCATGCCGCCGAGGCCGAAGGTGAACGCCAGCGGCGGCGTGCCGCAGAAGATGTCCTCCTTCACCGGCTTGAGGCACGAGCGCGGGAACGCGTCGCACATCGCGATGACGTCGCGGTGGAAGTGGATGCAGCCTTTCGGCTGGCCGGTCGTGCCGGAGGTGAACGCGATCAGCGCCACGTCGTCGACCGCCGTGTCGACGTTGGCGAACTCGGCCGGCTTGCCCTCGAGCAGGGCCTCGATCGAGCCGGGCCCGGCGCCGTTGAACCAGAGCACCTGCTTCAGGTCGGGGCACTGTCGCTGCGCGAGCTGCATCTCCTCGCCGAGGCGAACGTCGCACAGCGCGGCGCCGATGCGCGCCTTGTCGATCACCTGTTTCAGTTCCTTGGCTCGCAGCAGGGGCATTGTCGCAACCGCGATGCATCCCGCCTTGATCACGCCGAACCAGCAGGCGGCCATCATCGGGTTGTTCGGGCCGCGCAGCAGCACCCGGTTGCCGGGGACGAGCTTCAGGTCGCGCACCAGTACGTGCGCGATCTGGTTGGCGCGCACGAGCAGCTGGCGGTAGGTGCACGAGTACTTCTTCCCGTCGATCATCGTGTGGATGACCGGGCGCTCGCCGTGCCCCGCCGCCACCATCCGGTCGAGGAGCTCCGCCGCGCAGTTCATGCGCGCCGGATAGCGGAACTCGGGGCGCTCGAACAGGCACTCGGGCATCTGCCCCGGCGGCGGCAGGTTGTCGCGCGCGAACGTGTCTATGTGTGCCGTGTAGGCCATGGCTCAGCCCTTCAGCGTTTCCCTCGCGATGATCAGCTTCTGCACTTCGGTCGCGCCTTCGTAGATGCGCAGGCTGCGGATCTCGCGGTAGAGCTTCTCGACCGCCTGCCCGGACACCACGCCGAGGCCGCCGAAGATCTGCACCGCGCGGTCGATGACGGTCTGCGCGGTTTCGGTGGAGACCATCTTCGCCATGGCGGCCTCGCGCGTCGTGCGTGCCTGCTTGACGTCGCGCAGCCAGGCCGCGCGGTACGTGAGCAGGGCGGCGGTGTCGATCCCGGTCGCCATGTCGGCGATCGCCGCCTGGGTGAGCTGGAAATCGGCGAGCGCCTGGCCGAACATCTTGCGCGAGGTGGCGCGGTCGATCGCCTCGTCGAGCGCGCGCCGCGCGAAGCCGAGCGCGGCCGCCGCGACGGAGGCGCGGAAGATGTCGAGCGTCTGCATCGCCACCTTGAAGCCCTCGCCCGGCGCGCCGAGCCGATTCGCGGCCGGGACCCGGCAGTCCTCGAATGCGAGCGACGCGAGCGGGTGCGGCGCGATGACGTCGATCCTCCCGGTGACGCTCAGGCCGGGCGTATCGGCGTCGACCACGAAGGCGCTGATGCCCCGGGCGCTCTGTCCGCCGCTCGCGGCGCGGGGCGCGTCCATCTCGCGCGCGAACACGCAGTAGAAGTCGGCGATGCCGCCGTTCGAGATCCAGGTCTTCGAGCCGTTCAGGACGACCGAGTCGCCGTCCGCGCGCGCGCGCGTCAGCATCGCGGCGACGTCGGAGCCGGCCTCGCGCTCCGAGAGCGCGAACGCGGCGATCGCCTCGCCCTGCGCGACGCGCGGCAGGTAGCGCCCGCGCACGTCCTCGGACCCGGCGATCGAGATCGCGCCGGAGCCGAGGCCCTGCATCGCGAACGCGAAGTCGGCGAGCCCGTCATGCCGCGCGAGGGTCTCGCGCGCGATGCATAGGCTGCGCGAGTCGATGCGCTCGAGCCGGCCGCCCGAGGCCTTCGGCACGCAGTACTCGAGCCAGCCCGACTCGCCGAGCATCGCGACCAGGTTGTGGCAGGCGGCGTCGGTGTCGACATGGTCGTGTCCGCCGGACAGACGCTCCGCGGCCCAGGCGTCGAGCTCGGCGGCGAGCGTGCGATGCGCGTCGTCGAAGAAGGGCAGGTCGAGGTAGGTCTTGTCGCTCACGGTTCCTGCTCCTCAGTCGCTCTCGCGCTTCGCCTGGGCGGCGGTGACGCTGCGCTTCAGCTTGGCCAGCAGCTCGAACAGCTGCCTGCGCTCCGGTGCCGACAGGCCGGACACGAGCTTCACCACCCACGCCTCGTGCGACTCCGCCATGCGCAGGAAGCTTCTGCGGCCGGCCGCGGTGAGGCGGATGACGAACGCGCGGCGATCGTCCGGCGGCGCCGCGCGCGTCACCAGGCCCTCCTGCACCAGCTGGTCGGTGATGCCGGTGACGTTGCCGCCGGTCACCATCAACCGCTTCGAGAGCTCGCCCATGCGCAGGCCATGCGGATTGCGCTCGAGCTGCGCCATCAGGTCGAACCGCGGCAGCGTGCAGTCGAAGTCGCGCCGCAGCTCGGCGCGCACCGACGCTTCCATCAGGCTCGTGCAGGTGAGCAGCCGCAGCCACAGCCGCAGCGCCTCGTGGTCGGCACGGGAAGCGCGCGACTCGCGATCGATCGGCGCCGTGACGGCGTCGTTCATCCCATCACCTCGCCGCCCGGCACTGTAACGAGCAGGCGGGGAGTCACATCACCTCTCCGCCTGCAATGGGAATCGCCTGTCCGGTGATCGATCCCGAGCCGGGCAGGCACAGCCACAGCACCGCGGCGGCGACCTCGTCGGGCCGGATCATCCGGCCCTGCGGATTGCGCGCGACGAGCGCTGCGCGCGCCTCGGCCTCGGTCTTGCCCGTCTTGGCCACGATGTTGGCGACCGCGTCCTGCACGATGTCGGTCTCGGTGTAGCCGGGGCAGACGGCGTTCACGGTCACACCGGACTTCGCCGTCTCGAGCGCCGCCGCGCGGGTCAGGCCGACGACGCCGTGCTTGGCGGCGCAGTAAGCGGAGACGTACGCGTAGCCGACCAGCCCGGCGGTGCTCGCCACGTTCACGATCCGGCCGCTGCCGCGCTTCGTCATTTCGGCGAGCGCTGCGCGCGTGCAGAGGAACGTGCCGGTGAGGTTGACCGCCAGCATGCGTTGCCAGAGGGCAAGCTCGGTCTTCGCGAGCGGCGCGCTCTCCGCCTGGCCGGCATTGTTCACCAGGATGTCGATGCGCCCGAAGCGTTCGCGGACTGCGGCGAAGGCGCTGCGCACCGACGCTTCGTCCGTGACGTCGACGCCGACCGCTTGAGCCTTGACTGCGCCGCCGAGCGCCTCGACCTGCGCCGCGAGCCGCGCGGCGTCACGGCCAAGCACCGAGACCGTGGCGCCCTCGCGCGCGAGCGCCTGCGCGATCGCCGCGCCGATGCCGCGGCCGCCTCCCGTCACGATTGCATGCTGCCCGGCCAGCGGCGACATCTGGAAAAAATTGAGGCCTCAATAGATGAGGCCTCAAATGATCGGCCGATCGGCCGGGTCCGTCAACGATGCGCTGCGGCTAGCCGCTGCGCGCCGCTGGCCGCTGGCCGCTGGCCTCGGCTCCTCAGGCCTTGATCCGGTTGTAGAACGCGGTCAGGGCGCGGTCGAACGCCGCCGGCTGCTCGACGTTCGAGAGATGCGAGGCCGACGCGATGATCTCTAGGTCGGAGCCCGGCAGGTTCTCGTGGATCGCCTGCGCCATCGCGGGCGGCGTGCCCGGCGTCCTGGTCACCGACGATCACGAGCGCCGGCACTTTGATGTCCTTCAACCGCGCGGTGAGGTTGAGCTTCGGGAGCGCATGGCAGCAGCCGGCGTAGCCGGCGACCGGCGTTGCGCGGATCATGTCGCCGATGCGCTTCATCTGGTCCGGATGCGCCGCGCGGTAGGGTTCGGTGAACCAGCGCTCGAGCGTCGGCTGCACGAGCGGCTCCATGCCCTTCGACTCGGCGATCTTGATCCGCTCCGCCCACATCGGCGCGGCCTCCTCCGGAATGCGGCTCGACGTGTCGGCGAGAACGAGGCTCGTGAGGACGCCGGGGTACTTCAGCGCGAACGTCTGCCCGATCATCCCGCCCATCGACAGGCCGGCCCAGTGCGCCTCGCGGACGCCGAGCGCGTCGAACAGGCCCTTGACGTCGTCGGACAGCTGCTCGAGCGTGTAGGCGCCCGCCGGTGCGTCGCTGCCGCCGTGACCGCGCGTGTCGAAGCGCAGCACCTTGAAGCGCTTCGTGAGCAGCGGCATCTGCTCGTCCCACATGCGCGAGTTGCACGCGAGCGAATGGCTCATGGCGAGCCACGGCCCGTTGCCCTCCACCGTGTACTCGAGCTCGATGCCGTTCGTCCTTGCCTTCATCTATCTCCTCCTTTTAGAGCTGTTGACGCGGGCTACCGTGCCGTCTGGTCGCGCAGCCGTGTGATCCGGACCACCTCCGGAATACGGCGCAGGGTCTTCATCAGCCGTGCGAGGTGCAGGCGGTTCTGCACTTCGATGGTGAATTGCAGGGCGGTGTAGATGCCGCGCTCCTCGTCCATGCTGACGTTGTCGATGTTGGAGCCGGCCTCGGCGATCGTCGCCGCGACCTTCGCGAGGACGCCGCGCTGGTTGGCGGCGAGCACGCGGATCGCCACGCCGAAGGTGCGGTCGGTGTCCGAGGCCCAGTCGACCTCGATCCACTTGTCCGGATCGCTGCGCGACTTGAGCGCGGTCGGGCAGTCGTGGGTGTGGACCACGAGACCCTGGCCCTTCTTGATGAAGCCGATGATCGGGTCGCCGGGAATCGGCCGGCAGCAGCTGGCGAACTGCACCGCCATCCCCTCGGAGCCGCGGATCACGATCGACCCGGCGGGCCGCGCCTCGGCCGGCGCGTGGTCGGCCATCGCCAGGAGCTGGCGCGCCACGATCGCGGCGAGCCGCTTGCCGAGCCCGACGTCGGCGAGGATCTCCTCGCGCGATTTGGCGCCGGAGTCGCGCACCAGCTTCTCCCAGCGCTCGGAGGTGATCTTGAGGGTGTCCGCGTCCAGATGGCGCAGCGCCTGGCCGAGCAGCCGCTCGCCGAGCGCGGTCGACTCCTCGAACTGCATCGTCTTGAGGAAGTGCCGGATCTGCGAGCGCGCCTTGCCGGTCTTCACGTACGACAGCCACGCGGGGTTGGGGTGCGCGTGCGAGGCGGTGATGATCTCGATGCGGTCGCCGTTGCGCAGCTCGGTGCGCAGCGGCACGAGCTCGTAGTTCACCTTGGCGGCGACGCAGCGGTTGCCGATGTCGGTGTGCACCGCGTAGGCGAAGTCGACCGGGGTCGCGCCGCGCGGCAGCGACATGATCTTGCCCTTGGGCGTGAAGACGTAGACCTCCTCCGGGAAGAGGTCCACCTTGACGTGCTCGAGGAACTCGGTCGAGTCGCCGCTCGCGTTCTGGATCTCGATCAGCGACTGCAGCCACTTGTGCGTGCGGCTCTGCACTTCGGAGAGCGTGCTCGCGTCGTCCTCCTTGTAGAGCCAGTGCGAGGCGACGCCGGTCTCGGCGACGCGGTTCATCTCGCGCGTGCGGATCTGCACCTCGACCGGGATCCCGTGCGGCCCGATCAGCGACGTGTGCAGCGACTGATAGCCGTTCACCTTGGGGATCGCGATGTAGTCCTTGAACTTGCCGGGCACCGGCTTGAACAGGCCGTGCAGCACGCCGAGCGCGAGGTAGCAGGACGGCACGTCCTTGACGATCACCCGGAAGCCGTAGATGTCGAGCACCTCCGAGAACGACAGGTGCTTCTCGAGCATCTTCTTGTAGATCGAGAAGATGTGCTTCTCGCGCCCCGACACCGCGGCCTCCAGGCCGGCCTCCTTCAGCCGCGACCGGAGCGCGTCGAGGATCTTGTTCACCACCTCGCGGCGGTTGCCGCGCGCGCTCTTCACCGCCTTTGCGAGCACCCGGAAGCGCAGCGGATGGAGGTGCGTGAACGCGAGCTCCTGCAGCTCGCGGTACAGCCCGTCGAGGCCGAGGCGGTTCGCGATCGGCGCGTAGATCTCGATGGTCTCGCGCGCGACGCGATGGCGTTTCTGCACGCCGACCGCGTCGAGCGTGCGCATGTTGTGGAGGCGGTCGGCGAGCTTGATCAGGATGACGCGCACGTCGCGCGCCATCGCGAGCAGCATCTTGCGGAAGTTCTCGGCCTGCGCGTCCTGGGCGTTCTGGAACTCGATGCGATCGAGCTTGGAGACGCCGTCGACCAGCTCGGACACGGGCTTGCCGAAGCGCTCGCTGATGTCCTCCTTCGAGACGGTGGTGTCCTCGAGGACGTCGTGCAGCAGCGCGGCGACGAGCGTCTGGGTGTCGAGCTGCCACTCGGACAGGATTCCGGCGACCGCGACCGGGTGCGAGATGTACGGCTCGCCCGACTTGCGGTACTGGCCCTGGTGGGCGGCGTCGCTGAAGTGGTACGCCTCTTCGAGGCGGGAGAGGTCGGCCGGCTTGAGGTAAGCGGCGACGCTCTGCTTGAGACCCGCCAGGGAGTCGACTGCGGTCGTCACGTCGCCTCCCGTTCGCCCGTCGGCGCCGGGGGCCTGCTGGATGCGGTCAGGTCACGGGCGCGGCGCGGCAATGTGTCCGGGTCAGTTCTGGTGGACGCGGTTCAGCATCTCCAACCCGACCTTGCCGGCGGCGAGCTCGCGCAACGCGAGCACGGTCGGCTTGTCGCGCACGTTGTCGAGCAGCGGCGTGCCGCCCTGCGCGAGCTGGCGCGCGCGGTAGGTCGCGACCAGCGTGAGCTGGAAACGGTTGGGGATGCGCTTGAGGCAATCGTCTACGGTGATTCGGGCCATCGATCTGCTTTCCCTGGTTTGGGGGGCTGCAACGACGCCAGGGCCTGGCTCCGTTGCGCGCCGCTCCATTATGCAGCGTTATGCGGTCGGAATAACTCGGGGTGGCGCGCGCTCTGCCGCGCCAGGCTGAGACGCGCGGCGCGGATCACCGCTGCCAGATCCCGCCGCGCCTCGTCGAACTCGTTGTTAATTATAGCGTAATCGAACTCCACGGCATGACTCATTTCATCCTCGGCGGCGGCGAGGCGACGCTGGATGACCGCGTCGGAATCCTGGCCGCGAGCGATCAGGCGATCCCGGAGCGCCGCGAGCGACGGCGGGAGGATGAAGATGCCGATCGCGTCGGGAAAGAGGCGCCGCACCTGCTGCGCGCCCTGCCAGTCGATCTCGAGCACCGCGTCGTGGCCGCCCGCGCGGATCCGCTCGATCTGCCGCTGCGAGGTCGCGTAGAAGTTGCCGTGCACTTCCGCGCTTTCGAGGAAGTCGCCCGCGGCCGCCATGCGGAGGAACGTGTCGCGGTCGAGGAAGTGGTACTCGCGGCCATCCGCCTCGCCCGGACGCGGCGCGCGCGTCGTGTAGGAGATCGAGAGGCGCAGCCCCGGATCCTCGGCGAGCACCGCGTTGACCAGCGAGCTCTTGCCCGCGCCGGAGGGGGCGGCGACGATGAAGAGGAGACCTTGCATTCAGGTCACTCCAGGTTCTGCACCTGCTCGCGCATCTGCTCGATCGCGAGCTTGAACTCGAGCGCGGCGGCGGAGAGCTCCTTGGACACCGACTTCGAACCGAGCGTGTTGGCCTCGCGGTTGAGCTCCTGCATCAGGAAATCGAGGCGCTTGCCGACCGCGCCGCCGGCGGCGAGCACGCGCTCGACCTCGTGGAGGTGCGTCGCGAGGCGCGAGAGCTCCTCGGCCACGTCGATCCGCACGCCGTACACCGCGATCTCCTGGCGGATGCGGTCCTCGTCGCCGGCGCCGAGCACTTCGCGCAGCTTCGTCGCGAGCTTCTCCTCGTAGGCCGCGATCGCCTGCGGCACGAGCGGCTCGAGCTCGGCGAGCCGCGTCCGGATGCGCGCGACCCGCTCGCGGATCATCGCCGCGAGGCGCTCCCCCTCGCGCGCACGCGCCGCGGCGAGCTCCACCAGAGCGGCGCGCATCGCCTCCAGCGCCGCCTCGCGCAGCGCCTCGGCGCCGGCGAGATCGTCGCCCATCACGCCGGGCCAGTGCAGCACGTCGCTCACGCGCAGCGGTTGCGCGTCGGGAAGCGCGTCGTGCACCGCCTGCGAGAGGCGGGCGAGCCGCGCGAGCGCGTCCCGATTGAGCGCGACCTCGCCGCGGGCGAGCGCGGCAGCGGCGAAATTGAGGCGGCAGTCGACCTTGCCGCGACCCACCGCGGCCGTGACCAGCTCGCGCAGTCCGGGCTCGGCGGCGCGCAGGTCCTCGCTCATCCGGAACTGCACGTCCAGGAAGCGGCCGTTCACGCTCTTCAGCTCGAGCGTGAGAGTGCCTTGCGCGAGCTCGCGTGCGACGGTGGCGTAGCCGGTCATGCTGCTTACCATAGCTTCCTGCACTCCAAGGGGCGCCGGGTCGCGCGTCTCGCTGCCAGTCCGGCAAAACTGCCGGGTCGGCCGCTTGCGAGCGGTTGCGGCCGCTTTACATTGGTGGGGCAAACACAGAGAATCAACGGCGCTCTTCCGCTATCTTAACAAAGCCTCTCCCCCCTCCCGGAGCCATGCCGTCGCAAGCGAATATCCCGCTGCCCGAGGGCTATCAGCTCCAGAACTACCGCGTCACGAAGGTCCTCTCGGCGGGCGGCTTCTCGATCGTGTACCTCGCGCACGACGAGACCGACCAGCCGGTCGCGATCAAGGAATATCTGCCGTCCTCGCTCGCGCTGCGGCGCGAGGGCGACGTGCTGCCGTCGATCGCCGACGACAACATCGCCACCTTCCGCTACGGCATGAAGTGCTTCTTCGAGGAGGGCCGCGCGCTGGCGAAGCTCTCCCACCCGAACGTGGTGCGAGTGCTGAACTTCTTCCGCGCGAACGAGACGGTGTACCTCGTGATGCGCTACGAGCGCGGCCGCACGCTGCAGGAGCACATCCAGGCGCGGCGCGGCGCGATGAAGGAGAACTTCATCCGCCGCGTGTTCACGCTGCTTCTCAACGGCCTGCGCGAGGTGCACGCCAACAAGCTGCTGCACCTGGACATCAAGCCGGCGAACATTTACATCCGCAACGACATCACGCCGGTCCTGATCGATTTCGGCGCCGCGCGCCAGACGCTGACCGCCGAGGGCTTCAAGCTGAACCCGATGTACACCCCGGGCTTCGCGTCCCCGGAGCACTACCAGAAGCGCGAGATCCTCGGCCCGTGGAGCGACATCTATTCGATCGGCGCGAGCATTTTCGCGTGTCTCGCCGGCGCGGCGCCGCAGGCCGCCGACCTGCGCGTCGAGAAGGATCGCTACGTCTCGGCCACCAAGATCTTCGCCGACAAGTATTCCGACCAGCTGCTGGAGACCATCGACTGGTGCCTGCAGCTCGACCATTCGAAGCGCCCGCAGAGCGTGATGGCGCTGCAGAAGGTGCTGCTGCGCGAGAAGGACCCGGAGGGCCCGAGCAGGCGGTCGTTCGTGACCAACCTGCGCGGCGCGCTCGGCCGGCTGGCGCGGCGGTGAAGAGGAGCGGGTAAGGTAAGCCCGCCCGGGAGCGGGGTGTGCGATGAAGTTCTCGGTCTATCAGGAAAGCCGTCAGGGACCGCGCAAGTCCAACCAGGACCGCGTGGCCTACTGCTACAGCCGCGACGCGCTGTGCATGGTGATCGCCGACGGAATGGGCGGTCACCTGCACGGTGAGGTGGCGGCGCAGATCGCGAGCCAGTTCATCGCCGAGGCGTTCCAGCGCAGTGCCCAGCCGCGGCTCGCCGACCCGCTCAAGTTCCTGCTCGAGTCGATCACCAACGCGCATCACGCGATCGTCGACTACGCGAATGTGAGGAGCCTGCTCGAAACGCCGCGCACGACCTGCGTCGCGTGCATCGTCCAGGACGGCCTCGCGCACTGGGCGCACGTGGGCGACTCGCGCCTCTACCTGATCCGCAACGGCCGCATCGAGGGGCAGACCAAGGACCACTCGCGGGTGCAGATCCTCGTCGACGCAGGCCGGGTGCGCGAAGAGGCCGTGCCCTCGCATCCTGATCGGAACAAGATCTTCAACTGCCTCGGCCAGATGGGCCCGCCGAAGGTCGACCTCTCGCGCCGCATCGCATTGCGCCACGGCGACGTGATCCTGATGTGCACCGACGGCCTGTGGGGGCCGCTCACGAGCCGGCACATCTGCGAGGAGCTGCTGCGCGCCGAGGTCATGCGCGCGGTGCCGAAGCTGCTCGACATGGCCGAGGTGCGGGCCGGCCGGGAAGGCGACAACGCCTCGGTGGTGGCGATGACCTGGTTCGAGGAGACCGGGCCCGCCGGCGCGGAGGGCATCTCGACGGTCAGCATGGACCCGACCGACATCAAGACGACGGTCGAGCAGTTCGGGAAGTCCACGCCGCCGGCCACCGGCGGCTATCTCACCGACGACGAGATCGAGCGCGCGATCGACGAGATCCGCAACGCGATCCAGAAGCACTCCAAGTAGGGAAAGGGGAACGGTGACCGGGCGAAGGGTGGGCGAGGCCGAGCGGCCGCGCGCCGGGCGACCTCCGCCCCGTGCGCATCACGCGCGGCTATACGAAGCACGCCGAAGGCTCCGTGCTGGTCGAGTTCGGCGACACCAAGGTGCTCTGCACCGCCAGCGTCGAGGAGCGGGTCCCGCAGTTCCTGCGCGACCGCAATCAGGGTTGGGTCACGGCGGAGTACGGGATGCTGCCGCGCGCCACGAACACGCGCACCGATCGCGAAGCGGCGCGCGGGAAGCAGTCGGGCCGCACGCTCGAGATCCAGCGGCTCATCGGGCGATCGTTGCGCGCGGTGACCGACCTCGTCCCGCTCGGCCAGCGCACCATCCAGGTCGACTGCGACGTGATCCAGGCCGACGGCGGCACCCGCACGGCGAGCATCACCGGCGCGTTCGTCGCGGTGCATGACGCGGTGGAGAAGCTGCGCGCCGCCGGGCTGGTGACGGGCGCGCCGATCCGGGACTTCGTCGCCGCGGTCTCGGTGGGCGTCTTCCGGGGCGAGCCGGTTCTCGACCTCGACTACGCCGAGGACTCGGCGTGCGACACCGACATGAACGTCGTGATGACCGGCGCCGGCGGTTTCGTCGAGTTGCAAGGCACCGCCGAAGGCCAGCCCTTCACCCGCGCGGAGATGAACGCGCTCGTCGGGCTCGCGGAGCAGGGCATCCGTGAGCTGATCGCGCTCCAGCGGGCCGCGCTGAACGTCTGAAGCGCGCGCGCCGTGAAGCGGCTCGTCCTCGCCTCGTCCAATCCCGGCAAGATCCGCGAGTTCCGCGAGCTCCTCGCGCCGCTCGAGCTCGAGGTGGTGCCGCAAGGCGAGCTCGGCGTCGCCGAGGCCGAGGAGCCGCACGCCACTTTCGTCGAGAACGCGCTCGCCAAGGCGCGGCATGCCTCGCGCCACGCGCGCCTGCCGGCGCTCGCCGACGACTCGGGGATCTGCGTCGCGGCGCTCGGCGGCGAGCCGGGCGTCCACTCGGCGCGCTTCGCCGGCGAGCCGCGGTCCGATGCACGCAACAACGAGAAGCTTGTCGCGTTGCTCGCCGACCAGCCCGATCGCCGCGCGCACTACTACTGCGTGATCGTGCTGGTGCGCCACGCCGACGACCCCGAACCGCTGATCGCCGAAGGCCGTTGGCACGGCGAGGTGGTCGCGACCCCGCGCGGGGCGGGCGGCTTCGGCTACGACGCGCATTTCCTCCTGCCGGACCTCGGGCGCACGGCCGCCGAGCTCGACGCCGGAGGAGAAGCACGCGGTCAGCCACCGCGGCAAGGCACTGCGGCGGCTGATCGCGCTGCTGCGCGAGGAGGCGCTGAGCGTAGGCCGGCGTCATGAGCACCTTCCCGGCCGGGGCGATTGCCGGGGCGCGGCTCGCGCTGACCGCGCTGCCGCCGCTGTCGCTCTACGTCCATCTGCCCTGGTGCGTCCGCAAGTGCCCGTACTGCGACTTCAACTCGCACGAGGCGCGCGGTGCGCTGCCCGAGGACGAGTACGTCGACGCGCTGATCGCCGACCTCGAGTCGACGCTCCCGAGCGTGTGGGGGCGGCGCGTGCATTCGATCTTCTTCGGCGGCGGCACGCCGAGCCTGTTCTCCGCGCGCTCGATCGACCGCCTGCTCGCCGCGATCCGCGCGCGTCTGCCGCTCGAGCCGGATGCCGAGATCACGCTGGAGGCGAACCCCGGCACGTTCGAGTCCGACAAGTTTCGCGACTTCCGCGCGGCGGGCGTGAACCGGCTCTCGATCGGGATCCAGAGCTTCAACCCGAAGCACCTCGCCGCGCTCGGCCGCATCCACGACGAGCGCGAGGCGCACCGCGCGGTCGAGATCGCGCACGCGCACTTCGAGAACTTCAATCTCGACCTGATGTTTGCGCTGCCGCAGCAGACGCGCGGACGAGGCGGATCGCGACGTGGAGGCGGCGCTCGCCGCACGCGCACCGCACCTTTCCTTCTATCACCTCACGATCGAACCGAACACGGTGTTCTTCACCCGGCCGCCGCAACTTCCCGACGAGGATACGTCGGCCGAGATCGGAGACCGGGTCGAACGGCGCCTGCGCGACGCCGGCTACGACCACTACGAGACTTCGGCCTATGCGCAGCCGGGCAGGGCGTGCCGGCACAATCTCAACTACTGGCGCTTCGGCGACTACCTCGGCATCGGGGCAGGTGCCCACGCGAAGATCTCGTTCGCCGACCGCATCGTGCGCGAGGCGCGTGCGCGCACGCCGGCCGAGTACATGCGGCGCGTTGACGCCGGCACGCAGGTCGTCGAGCGGCGCGAGCTGGGGCGGAGCGATCTCCCGTTCGAGTTCATGATGAATGCGCTCCGGCTCGCCGAGGGCTTTCCGGTGTCGATGTTCGCCGAGCGGACCGGACTGCCGATCGTCGTGGCCGAGCGCGCGCTCGCGCAGGCCGAGGCGCGCGGACTCCTGGAGCGTGACCACGAACGCATCCGGCCGACGGCCCTGGGCCGCAGGTATCTCAACGATCTGCTCGGGCTGTTCCTGCCGGAAGAAGGAAAGGGGAAACGGTGAAAACGTCGCTGCGCGGGATCAAGGCACTGACCTTCGACGTGTTCGGCACGGTCGTCGACTGGCGCGGGTCGTTGATCGAGGAAGGGAAGCGCCTCGGACGGCGCAAGAAGATCAAGGCCGACTGGGTCGCGTTCGCCGACGCCTGGCGCGGCGGCTATCGCCCCGCGATGGACCGCGTGCGTCGCGGCGAGCTGCCGTGGACCAACATCGACGGCTTGCACCGGATCATTCTCGACGGGCTCCTCACCGAGTTCGGGATCACGGGGCTGACCGAGCCGGACAAGGATCATTTCAACCGCGCCTGGCATCGCCTCGCGCCGTGGAAGGAGGCGGTCGCCGGGCTGAAGCGGCTCAAGAAGAAGTACGTGATCGCGACGCTCTCGAACGGCAACGTCGCGCTGCTCACCAACATGGCGAAGCACGGCGGCCTGCCGTGGGACTGCATTCTCTCGGCGGAGCTGTTCGCGCACTACAAGCCGGATCCGGAGGCCTACCAGGGCGCCGCGCGTCTGCTCGGATTCGCGCCCGGCGAGGTGCTGATGGTCGCCGCGCACAAGGACGACCTCGACGCGGCGGCGCGCGCGGGACTGCGCACGGCGTTCGTTCAGCGGCCGCTCGAGTTCGGCGACCCGGCGAAGAAGGATCTCGCGTTCGAGCCGCGCTTCGACGTCAACGCGAAGGACTTCGTGGATCTCGCGCGGAAGCTCGGTGCTGAGCGCCGCTAGGCCCAGTCGCGCGGCACGAGGAAGACCTCGTACAGCCGCGCCTCGGGCGTGCCCGGCTCCGGGCGCCAGTCGTAGCGCCACTTCACGACCGGCGGCAGCGACATCAGGATCGATTCGGTGCGGCCGCCCGACTGCAGCCCGAACAGCGTGCCGCGGTCGTAGACCAGGTTGAACTCGACGTAGCGCCCGCGTCGGTAGGCCTGGAAGTCGCGCTCGCGCTCGCCGTAAGGCAAGGTCGCGCCGGCGCTCGACGATCGGCCGGTAGGCGTCGATGAAAGCGATCGCCGACGCTGCGCGTCAGCGCGAAGCAGGTCGCGAAGTCCGGCGTGCTCAGGTCGTCGAAGAAGATGCCGCCGACGCCGCGCGGCTCGCCGCGGTGCTTGAGGAAGAAGTAGCGGTCGCACCATTCCTTGAAGCGCGGATGAACCTCGGGCCCGAACGGGGCGAGCGCCGCCTTGCAGGTGCGGTGGAAGTGCGATCGCGTCCTCCTCGAAGCCGTAGTAGGGCGTGAGGTCCATCCCGCCGCCGAACCACCAGATTGGATTCGCACCCGTGCTCTGCGGTACGGCGCCTACCTTCGTCGCGACGAAGCAGCGCACGTTCATGTGCACCGTCGGGACGTACGGATTGCGCGGATGCAGCACGAGCGACACGCCCAGCGCCTCGAAGCCGCGGCCGGCGAGCTCGGGGCGCCCGGCGCTGGCCGAAGGCGGCAGGCTCGTCCCCATGACGTGCGAGAAGTTCACGCCGCCGCGCTCGAAGAGCGCGCCGTCCTCGATCAGCCGGCTCACGCCGCCGCCGCCCTCCGCGCGCGTCCAGGCGTCGCGGCGGAACGTGCCGCCGTCGAGCGCCTCGAGCGCGGCGACGATGCGATCCTGCAGGCCGGTGAAGTAGTCCTTGACCGCCGCGACGTCCATCGGCGTCAGGCTTTGCGCGCCGCGATCGCCCGGAAACCGATGTCGCGACGATACTGCATGCCGTCGAAGCGGATGCCTTCGATGACTTCGTAGGCACGTCTCTGCGCCATGCGCACGCTGTCGCCGAGCGCGGTCACGCACAGCACGCGCCCGCCGCTCGTGCGGACCTTGCCGTCGCGCAACTCCGTGCCGGCGTGGAAGACGTGGTAGTCCGCACCGGCGGGCGGCAGGCCGGTGATCTCGTCGCCCTTGCGCGGGGCGTCGGGATAGTTGGCCGCCGCCATCACTACACCGAGCGCCGTGCGGCGATCCCACTGGGCCTCGGCGGTGTCGAGCTTGCCGTCCACCGCGCGGTCGAGGAGCTCGAGGAGGTCGCTCTTGAGCCGCACCAGGATCGGCTGCGTCTCCGGATCGCCGAGTCGGCAGTTGAACTCCAGAACCTTCGGATTGCCCGCGGCGTCGATCATCAGGCCGGCGTAGAGAAAGCCCGAGTACGGCAGACCGTCCTTCGCCATCCCGCGGATCGTCGGCGTGACGATCTCGCGCACGACGCGCGCGTGCAGCGCCGGGGTGACGACCGGCGCCGGCGAGTACGCGCCCATGCCGCCGGTGTTGGGGCCTTCGTCGCCGTCCTTCAGGCGCTTGTGATCCTGGCTGGTCGCGAGCGGGAGGACGTGCTCGCCGTCGCACATGACGATGAAGCTCGCTTCCTCGCCGGCGAGGAACTCCTCGATGACGACGCGCGCGCCGGCATCGCCCATCCGGTTCTCGACCAGCATCGAGTCGATCGCGGCGTGCGCCTCGCCCTTCGTCGTGGCGACGACGACGCCCTTGCCGGCGGCGAGCCCGTCGGCCTTGACCACGATCGGCGCGCCGTGCGCGTCGACGTATCGATGCGCGGCCGCGGCATCGCTGAAGCCTTCGTACGCGCCGGTCGGAATGCCGTGACGCACGAGAAAGCGCTTGGCGAACTCCTTGGAGCTTTCCAGCTGCGCCGCGGCGCGCGTCGGGCCGAAGATGCGCAGGCCGCGCGAGCGGAAGAGGTCGACGACGCCCGCGGCGAGCGGGGCTTCCGGGCCGACCACCGTGAGGTAGACCTGCTCGCGCGCGGCGAAGTCGCAAAGCTCGCCGAGGTCGGTGATCGCGACGTTCTCGACCCCGGGCTCGCGCGCCGTGCCGCCGTTTCCGGGCGCGACGAACACCTTCTGCACGCGCGGGCTCGCCGTGAGCTTCCACGCGAGCGCGTGCTCGCGGCCGCCGGAGCCGATCACCAAGAGCTTCATGCTCTCAGTGCCGGAAGTGCCGGACGCCGGTGAACACCATCGCCACGCCGCGCTCGTCGGCGGCCGCGATCACCTCTTCGTCGCGCATGCTGCCGCCCGGCTGGATCACGGCCTTTGCGCCCGCTTCGGCGACGACGTCGAGGCCGTCGCGGAACGGAAAGAAAGCGTCGGAGGCGACCACCGAGCCGGCGAGCGAGAGACCGGCGTTCTGCGCCTTGATCGCGGCGATGCGCGCGCTGTCCACGCGGCTCATCTGGCCCGCGCCGACCCCGAGCGTCATGCCGTCGCCGCAGAAGACGATCGCGTTCGACTTCACGTACTTCGCAACACGCCACGCGAACAGCAGGTCGCGCAGCTCTTCGCCGGTCGGCTTGCGCCGGGTGACAGTCTTGCAGATCGGCCGCGCCGACGTTGCGGGCGTCCGGCGTCTGCACCAGCAGTCCCCCGCCGACGCGCTTGAAGTCATAGCGCTGGACCGCGTTCGCGATCGGCACCGCTAGGACGCGCACGTTCGCCTTGCCCGCGAGCACCGCGCGTGCCGCGGCGCTGATCTCGGGCGCGAGAACGACCTCGACGAACTGCTTGCCGACCGCATCGGCGGTTGCGCCGTCGAGCGGCCGGTTGAACGCGATGATTCCGCCGAAGGCGGACGTCGGATCGGTCTTGAATGCGCGGGTGTAGGCGCCGAGGCAGTCGTCGCCCTCGGCGACGCCGCAGGGGTTGGCGTGCTTGATGATCACGCACGCCGGCCGCTCGAAGGTCTTGACGCACTCCCACGCCGCGTCGGCGTCGGCGATGTTGTTGTAGGAGAGCTCCTTGCCCTGGATCTGTTCGTAGCGCGCGAGGCTGCCGGCGACCGGATCGGCGTCGCGATAGAACGCCGCCGCCTGGTGCGGGTTCTCGCCGTAGCGCATCGGCTGCGCCTTCTCCCACTGCAGGGTGAGCTTGTCGGGGAACAGCGTCGGTCTTGCCTCGCCGTCGAGCGCGGTCAGGTAGTTCGCGACGCCCGCGTCGTAGGCGGCGGTGTGCGCGAACGCCTTCTTCGCCAGCGCGAGCCGCGTCGCGGCGCCGAGCGCGCCGCCGTTCGTCCGCATCTCGTCGAGGATGCGCGCATAGTCGCCGGGATCGGTGAGGACGGCGACGCCGTCGTGGTTCTTGGCCGCGGCGCGCACCATCGTCGGACCGCCGATGTCGATGTTCTCGACGGCGTCCTCGAACGTGCAGTCCGGCTTCGCGATGGTCTCGCGGAACGGGTACAGATTGACGACGACGAGGTCGATCGGCTCGATGCCCGCATCCTTGATCGCCGCCATGTGCTCGGGCAGGTCACGGCGCGCGAGCAGGCCGCCGTGCACTTTCGGGTGCAGCGTCTTCAGGCGGCCGTCGAGCATCTCCGGGTAGCCGGTGTAGTCGGCGACCTCGGTGACCTTGATGGCGTTCGCCGCGAGAACCTTCGCCGTGCCGCCGGTGGAAAGGATGGCGACGCCGGACGCCGCGAGCCCGCGCGCGAGCTCGACGAGGCCCGTCTTGTCGGAGACGCTGACGAGCGCCTGCCTGATCTTGATCTTGTCCATGAGCGCGGATCCGGACCGGGTTGGATGTCAGTCGCCGTGCGGGCAGCGCGGCGGCCTATCCCTCCACGGCGCCCCGCCTAGGGCTTGATCTTATGCTCGTGGATCTTCTTGCGCAGGGTGTTGCGGTTGATGCCGAGCATCTGGGCCGCGATGGTCTGGTTCCCCTCGGCCCGGTCGAGCACGGCCTCGAGCATCGGCTTCTCGACGTTCTTGAGGACCATGTCGTAGATCGACCGCGGCTTCGCGCCGTCCAGGTCCCGGAAGTAACGATCAAGCGATTTGCGCACGGACTCGGCGATCTCTCCCGTGGTCTGCTTCATGCCGCCAGCTCCTCTTTTTCGTCGTAGCGCAGTCGTTGTTGTTGTTGCGCCAGTTCTCCGAAATACCCGTCCACCGCGGTGAGCTGCGCTTCGCAGGTCTCGAGCCCGTTGAGCCGCCGACGGAATGCGTCGGCGCCGGGCAGCCCCTTGGTGTACCAGGCCACGTGCTTGCGCGCGACCCTGAGACCGGTCTCGCGCCCGTAGAAAACGTACAGCTCCCGAAGGTGCTCGACCAGCACCGCGTGGATCTCCCCGGCGAGCGGTGCGGGCATCTCCCGTCCGGTGGCGAGGAAGTGCTCGATCTCGCGGAACAGCCACGGCCGCCCCTGCGCGGCGCGGCCGATCATCACGCCGTCGGCGCCGGTCGCGTCGAGCACCCGCCTCGCCTGACGCGGGCTCGCGATGTCGCCGTTGGCGATGACCGGCAGGCGGCTCGCCGCCTTCACCTCGCGGATGGTGTCGTACTCGACCGCGCCGGCGTAGCCGCACGCGCGCGTGCGGCCGTGCAGCGCCAGCATCCGGATGCCGCTCTCTTCGGCGATTTTCGCAATCCGGAGCGCGTTCCTGTGTTGTGGATCCCAGCCGGTCCGGAACTTGAGCGTCACCGGCACGTCGACCGCCTGAACGACCGCGTCGAGGATCCGCGCCACGAGCGGCTCGTCGCGCAGCAGCGCCGACCCGGCGGCGACATTGCAGACCTTCTTGGCCGGACAGCCCATGTTGATGTCGATGATCTGCGCGCCTTCCGCCACGTTGTGGCGCGCGGCCTCGGCCATCTGCGCGGGATCCGCGCCGGCGATCTGCACGGCGATCGGCTCGGCCTCGCCGGCATGATCGCGCCGCCGCAGGCTCTTGACCGTATTGCGCAGCCGCGGGTTCGACGCCGTCATCTCCGACACGGCGAGACCCGCGCCGAAACGCCTGGCGAGGTTGCGGAACGGCCGATCGGTCACGCCGGCCATCGGCGCGACGAAAAGATTGTTCCGCAGCACGTGAGTGCCGATCCGCATGCCTTGCCTTGGGGGGAGGATCGATCGAGAGGAGCGCGATTCTACCCTCAAAGTTTTTCGGCGGGGAACGAAAATGTCACTCAAAGCAATCGCCGCGTTGATGCGTGATGGTGTGCGTCGCGCTCGTGCGCGATGCTCGCGCGGCACTTGCTCGCCGATGCGCGTTGTGAGCGCAGTCCGGAGCAGAAATCCGAAGCGCGGCCGGGGCTTCCGCGTACTTCGCGAGTTCGTCTTGAGGTTCTGCGCGGAAGTGCTCGGCGCAGCGGCACTCCGCGGCGACGGCCCGCCTTACGGCAACCCGCGCGCGCCGAGCATCATCCGCCGCGCGAGCAGGCGACGTGCCGGAGGAAGGAGGTCGAGGGCGGCGAGACCGAGGCCGCGTGCGAAGCGCAGTGGCGCATCGTCGTTGGAAAAGACGCGCACAAGGAAGTCGGTCACGCCGATCGTTGCGTAGCGGTCGATCCGCCGCGCCGCGCCGAACGCGGCCACGAATGCCGCGTCGCCGATCCGCGCCGGATCGGTGCGCCCCAGCAGGTCGGCGAGCTCGGCGGCGTCCCGCAAACCGAGATTGAGGCCCTGTCCGGCCACCGGATGGAGCGTCTGCGCGGCATTGCCCACCGCCACGGTGCGCGGCCCGGCGCCCGCCGAGCGCCGGAACCAGAGCCGGAGCGGATAGCTGGCGCGCGGTCCAACCTCGACGAATCGCCCCAGTCGACGGCCGAACCGCTCGCCAAGCGTGGCGCAGAACCGGTCGTCGGGCAGCGCAGCGAGCCGGGACGCCTCGGCGGTTCGGACCGTCCAGACCAGCGCATATAGATAGTGTGTGTCGTCCGCCGTTCCGAACGGCAGCAGGGCGAGCGGACCTGCCGCGGTAAATCGCTCCCACGCTCTGCCGCGGTGCACGATCTCGGTGCGCACGACGGCCACGATGGCCGTCTGGCCGTAATCCCGCATCGCGAGGTCATCGCCGGGAAGCTGCCCACCGTCGGCCACGACGAGGAGCTGGGCCGCGATCTGGTGCGGCGCACCGCCGCAATCGACAGTGACCGTGACGCGCTCGCCTTCCGCTCGCCACGTCGCGACGCGACCGGCGAGTTGCTCGGGCCTTGCCGCGTCGAGCAGCGTTGCCGCGACCTGCGAGGCGTCGGTGACGTAACCCAGCGCCGGCAGCCCGTGGTCTTCGCGGCGGATCAGCGTGCGTCCGAACCCACCAGCCTGCGACACGTGGATCGCCTCGATTGGCGTGGTCCGGATCCGGTCGAACGCGCCGACGCGCTCGAGCACGAGCCGGCTGCCGTGCGAGAGCGCCACCGGTCGCAGCGGACCGCTCGGTTTCGTCTGGGGTTCGACCAGCACGACCGACCGACCGCTCCCGCGCAACGCGAGGGCGAGCGTCGCGCCGACCGGCCCGCCGCCGGCGACGACGACGTCCGCGCTGTCAGGCGCCGCGTGCATCGCGCATCAGGGCCTCGATCTCGTCGGCGCGCTTGGGCGCCCCGCTCGTGACGATCTCGCAGCCGGTAGCGGTGACCAGGGCGTCGTCCTCGATTCGCACGCCGATGTTCCAGAAGCGCTCGGGCACGCCGTCCGCCGGCCGGATGTAGCAGCCCGGCTCCACCGTGAGCGTCATGCCCGGGACGAGCAGCTTCCACTCGCCGCGCTCCTTGTAGTCGCCGGCGTCGTGCACGTCGAGCCCGAGCCAGTGGCCGGTGCGGTGCATGTAGAACTGCTTGTAGAGCTCTTTCTCCATGACCTCGTCGAACGTGCCGCTGCAGAGCCCGAGGTCGATGAATCCCTGCGCGAGCACTTTCACCGCGGCGTCGTGCGGCGCGTTCCAGCCGTGGCCCGGCCGGACCTTCTCGATCGCCGCCGCCTGCGACGCGAGCACCAGGTCGTAGACGTCCCGCTGCGGTCCGCTGAACCTGCCGTTGACCGGGAACGTGCGCGTGATGTCGGAGGCGTAGCCGTCGAGCTCGCACCCGGCGTCGATCAGGAGCAGGTCGCCGTCGGCGAGCCGCTGCGAGTTGTCGCGATAGTGCAGCACGCAGGCGTTCGCGCCGCCGGCGACGATCGGCCAGTACGCCGGGAACTGGGCGCCGTGGCGGCGGAATTCGTAGAGCAGCTCGGCCTCGACCTCGTACTCCATCGCGCCGGGCCGCGTCGCGCGCATCGCGCGCACGTGCGCGCCGGCGGAAATCGAGGCGGCGCGCCGCATGGTCGCGATCTCGTGCGCGTCCTTGACCAGGCGCATCTCGTCGAGCGCCACGCGCAGGTCGCGAATCTCGACCGGCGCGGTCACCCCGGTGCGCGCGTGCGCGCGCACTTCGTTCAGCCAGCGCAGGATACGGACGTCCCACGCCGGGTCGAGCCCGGGTGCATAGAACAGCGCGGGCTGGTTCGCCATCAGCTTCGGCAGCGCCTCGTCGAGCGCGGCGAACGGTTGCGCATCGTCGAAACCGAACATCTTGCGCGCGCCTTCCGGTCCGTAGCGGAAACCCTCCCACAGCTCGCGTTCGGGATGCTTCTCGCGGCAGAAGAGGATCGACCTCGATTCGGGGCCCGCGACCATCACCAGGACCGCCTCCGGCTCGGGAAATCCGGCGAGATAGTAGAAGTAGCTGTCGAACCGGTAGAGGTAGTCGCTGTCGCGGTTGCGGATCCGCTCCGGTGCGGTGGGGATGATCGCGATGCCCGCGCCCATCCGATCGAGCAGCGCGGCGCGGCGGGCGCGGAAGGGCGTGACGTCGGGCATCGGGGTCGGTTGGGTCGCGGTCAGCGGGTCGGATCGGACCCGGCATTGTCCTCGTCGGGCGCGCGCCGATCAAGGAGTGCCGCCCATTCGTTCGCGCGCCGCGCCGCTTCGTCGAGCGCGGCGGCGCGCAAGCCCGCGAGCGCCGCGTGGAATACCGCCGCGTCGTCGCCCTTGACCTCCTGCGCCACCGCCTCGAGCGCGTCGAGCGCCTCGCGCAGCGCGAGCGCCGAGGCGAGCGCGTTCTTCAGCCGCTCGCGCGGCTGCGGGATCCACGCACGATCGGCGAGCAGCGCGCGCAGCCGCTCGCCGGCGTCGAGCACCTGCTTGCGCAGGCGCGGCAGCGCGCCGACGTGCGGGCCGCGCAAGGCGCCGAAGACGGCCGCCGCCGCGAGCTCGAGCCACAGCGCTCGCAGTCGCGCGGCCCACGCGGGTTCGAGCGCGAGCGCCCGGTCCACTTCCGCCGCATCAAGCACGGCCCGCCCCGCGCAGCTCGGCATCGAGCGCTGCGAGCCGCTCGGGGGTGCCGACGTCGACCCAGCGCCCGCGGAAGTGCGCGCCCGAGACGCGCCCGGCGTCCGCGGCGCGGCGCAGGAGCGGCGCGAGCTGCGCCTTCTCGCCGCGCGCGATCCCGGCGAACAGGGCGGGATCGTATACGCCGATCCCGCTGAATGTGAGCATCGGCGCACCGGCGTTGCGCACGCGTCCGTCGGCGAGCGCGAAGTCGCCGAGCGGATGGTGCGGCGGATTGTCCACCAGCACGAGGTGAGCGAGGTCGTCGCCGCGCAGGGCGGTGCGCAGCGCGGCGAACGGGAAGTCGGTGTGCAGGTCGGCGTTGATCGCGGCGAAGGGCCCGGGACCGAGCAGCGGCAGCGCCTGCGCGATGCCGCCCGCGGTCTCGAGCGCCGTCGCTTCCGGCGAATAGCGGATTCGCACCCCGAGGCGCGCACCGTCGCCCAGCGCCGCCTCGATCTTGTGGCCGAGATGCGCGTGGTTGATCACCAGGTCGCCGAAGCCCGCGACCGCGAGACGCTCGATCAGGCGCGCGACGAGCGTTTGTCCGCCCGCCTCGAGCAACGGCTTCGGCGTGGCGTCGGTCAGCGGGCGCATCCGCTCGCCGCGCCCGGCGGCCAGAAGCATCACCTTCATCTCGGGTCTCAGAACGTGTACCCGGCGCGCGCCGTCTTTCCCTCGAGCTCGTCGACGAGCAGGAGGAGCGGCTTCAGCGCGTCGTAGCGGCGGCAGACGGCGCGGATGTACTCGATGAAGCGCGGCGTGTCCTCGAGGTATCCGCGCTTGCCGTCGCGGTGCGCGAGCCGCGCGAAGATCCCGGCGACCTTCAGATGACGCTGCAGGCCCATCCACTCGAAGTCGCGGAAGAAGGCGCCGAAGTCCGGGTCGACCGGCAGCCGCGCGCGCTTCGCCTTCTCCCAGTACCGGATCGCGCCGTCGAGCACGCGCTCCTCTTCCCAGCTGATGAAGGCGTCCTTGAACAGGCAGACGACGTCGTACGCGATCGGCCCGTACACCGCGTCCTGGAAGTCGAGGACGCCCGGGTTCGCCTCGCACACCATCAGGTTGCGCGGCATGTAGTCGCGGTGGACGAAGACCCGGGCCTGCGCGAGATTCGAGGCGATGATGAGCGCGAAAGTGCGCTCGAGCATCGCGCGCTGCGCGGGCGCGAGCGTCGCACCCAGGTGGCGTCCGACGTACCAGTCGGGAAACAGCTCGAGCTCGCGCCGGAGCAGCGCCGCATCATAAGGCGGCAGCTCGTCGGGCCGGCTGGCGAGCTGCCATTTGACGATCGCGTCGGTCGCATCGGAGAAGAGTCGGTTCGCGGCGGACCCGTCCGCGGTGCGCAGCGCCTCGAGGTACGTGGTCGTCCCGAGATCGGTGAGCAGCAGGAAACCTCGCGCGAGGTCCTGCTCCAGCACGCGCGGCGCGTTCAGACCCGCGCCGGCGAGCAGCCGTGCGACGTGGACGAACGGCCTGCAGTCCTCCTTCTCCGGCGGCGCGTCCATGGCGATGAGCGAGGGCGCGCCGTCCCGCGGGAACGACACGCGGAAGTAGCGGCGGAAGCTCGCATCGGCGGACGCGGGCGCGAGCGCGAAGTCCCGGCCGGGAAGGCGCGCGGCGAGCCAGCGCTCGAGCTCGGTGAGTCGGTCCATGAGGAGAGAATCCGGGGGGCGGGCTGTCGGTGCGCCGACTTGCGCCGGCGGCGTTGCCTTGCTTGGGCGGATATGCGATTTTACGGGATGCTTCGGCGGACGAGCGATCCGAAGCCGTCCGACCGCGAAATCCGTCCACAGAACAAGAGCGCCCGGCCGTACACCCGATGAACCCTGCCGCTGCCGCGGCCGCTCTGGCCGCATCGTGCGCGTTTGCCTGCCTGCTCCCCGGCGGTCCGGCGCACGCGCAAGGGCAGGGCCTGCAGCTGCAGCGGTCGCTCGGCGAACCGTCCGCGGCGCGGGGCGAGGACGTGCCGACCTTCGTCGCGGCCGACCGCATCGAGGGGCTCGGCGGCAACGAGGTCGAGGCGATCGGCGACGCGGAGCTGCGGCGCGGGGACACCCGGCTGACCGCGGACCGCCTGAAGTACTTCGCCGACACCGACGAGGTCGAGGCGACCGGCAACGTGCGGTTGCGCGTCGCCGGCGACGAGGCGACCGGACCGCGGCTGCGGCTGCGCATCGGGGACACGACCGGGATCCTCGACCAGCCGACGTTCCGGTTCGGCGAGCGTTCGGTCAAGGTGCGCGGCGAGCGGCAGCGCGGCCCGTCGCTCACCGCCGAGCCCGGTGCGCAGGCCCGCGCGCAGACCCAGGTCGAGACGCGCGGCACGGCAGCGGCGCTGCGCTTCGACGGCGACGAACAGTACCGCATGACCGATGCGAGCTTCACCACCTGCAAGCCGGGCCAGGACGACTGGTTCATCGAGGCGGGGGAGATCGACATCGACATGGGGCGCGAGGTCGGCACGGTACGCGACGCGCGGCTCACTTTTCTGGGCGTCAGCACGCCGCGCATCCCCTGGTTCGATTTCTCGCTCAACAACCAGCGCAAGTCGGGGTTCCTGCCGCCCGTCGCCGGCACGCAGAACACCACCGGTTTCGAAGTGGCGCTGCCGTTCTACTGGAACATCGCGCCCAACTACGACGCGACGATCACGCCCCGCTACATGGCCCGGCGCGGGCTGCAGTTCCTGAACCAGTTCCGGTTCCTGCAGCCGTGGGCAGCGGGCGAGCTGCGCTACGACATCCTGCCGAAGGACCATGTGGCCGACGACGAGCAGCGCTACGCGCTCGCGGCGAACAGCAGTCTGAACTTCAGCAATGGCTGGACCGGGCTCGTCAACTACAACAAGGTCTCGGACGACAACTACTTTCGCGACCTGTCGGGCCGGCTCGCCATCGCGACGCAGATCTACCTGCCGCAGCAGGGCCTGCTCGGCTACGCTGCGCCCTCGGGCGAATGGAGCGCGTTCGCGAACATGCAGCGCTTCCAGACGCTGCAGGACCCGCAGAACCCGGTCGCCGTGCCTTACTTTCGCGAGCCGCAGTTGGTGTTCAACGGGCTCCGGCAGACGCTCGGGGGCGTCGATGCGAGCCTCGCCGCGGAGTACGTGAACTTCACCAACAACGCGCTGGTGCCCACCGGGTCCCGCAGCACGGCCTATCCGACCCTCTCGCTGCCGCTCGTGAAGAGCTACGGCTACGTCCTGCCCAAGGTGGGCGTGAACGCGACCTGGTACAGCCTCGGCACGCCCGGCACGTTCACCGAGACGTCGCTGTCCAGGGTGCTGCCGATCGCGAGCCTCGACTCGGGCCTCTATCTCGAGCGCGACGCGCAGTGGTTCGGCAGCGATCTGCTGCAGACGCTCGAGCCGCGGGTGTACTACCTGTACGTCCCGTTCGAGGACCAGAACAACATTCCGGTGTTCGACACCACCACCTCGGACCTGAACTTCTCCCAGCTCTTTCAGGAGAACATCTTCTCCGGCGGCGACCGGATCGCCAACGCGAACCAGGTGTCGATCGCCGCCACCTCGCGGCTCGTTCGGCCCTCCGACGGCCAGGAGCTGGTCCGGGCGGTGATCGGCCAGCGTTTCTACTTCGCGGACCAGAAGGTCACGATTCCGGGCCTGCCGGTGCGCGACAGCTCGCAGACCCCGCTGATCCTCGGGCTGGGCGGCCGGATCGCGCAGAACTGGTCCGCAGACGTGGGCGTGCAGTACAAATTCAGCGGTGGCCAGAACGTCGAGAAATTCACTACTGCCGTGCGCTACTCGCCCGCGCCCGCGGCGGTCGCCAGCATCTCGTACCGCTACATCAGCCAGGACTACACTGCCGGGGCCGGGACGATCAACACCATGGACGCCGCAGCGCAATGGCCGCTGGGGAGCGGTTTCTACGGGGTCGGTCGAATCAGCTACGACCTGGACGGCAGCAAGGTCGTCGAGTCGCTCGCCGGCGTCGAATATAATGCCGGCTGCTGGATCGTCCGCGCGGTCGCGCAGCAGTTCCAGACTGCGACCGCGCAGCAGACGACCAATTTCTTCATTCAACTCGAGCTGAACGGAGTCGCGCGCATCGGGTCCAATCCGATCGAACTGCTCCGGCGCAACATTCCCGGCTACACGCTGGTCAACACGACGGCGCCGGCGGACGGCAGGAGCGACCTCGCGCCGATCGGCGGACAGCCTCCGCTCGGTGCCTCCAGCGCGCCGCAGATCCCCGGCGGATCGTCGTCGGTCTACCGTTATTACGATTGATGAAACGTACCCTGCTTCTGCTCGTACTTGCGGTTGCCGCGGCGCCGGGCGCCGCGCAGTTCCGCGTGCCAGGCACGCCCGGCAGCGCGCCCGGCCCCGGGGCCGTTCCGCAGTGGCCGGGATCCCAGCCCGCAAAGCCGGCCCCCGCGCCGGCGCCGCGCGGCGCACCCGCGCGCGGACCGGTGCTGATCGACCGGATCGTGGCGATCGTCAACAAGGACGTGATCACGCAGCGCGATCTGGAGGAGCGCGTCGCGCTGGTGACCTCGCAGCTGAAGCGCCAGAACACGCCTCTGCCGGCGGCGGAAGTGCTCGAGCGGCAGGTGCTCGAGCGCATGATCACCGACCGCGTCCAGGTGCAGTTTGCGGTCGAGACCGGCGTGCGCGTCGACGACCTGCAGCTCGATCGCACGGTGGGCATGATCGCGGAGCAGAACCGCATGTCGCTCACCGACTTTCGGCGCGCGCTCGAACGGGAGGGCGTGCCGTTCGACAAGTTCCGCGAGGACATTCGCCGCGAGATCATTATCTCGCGCCTGAAGGAGCGCGAGGTCGACAGCAAGATCCAGATCGGCGAGAGCGAGATCGACAACTTCCTCGAAGAGGTGAAGTCGACCCCGCAGGGCGCCGAGTTCAACATCGCCCACATCCTGGTGAGCGTGCCGGAAAGCGCCTCGCCGGAGCAGATCGAGGTGCGTCTGAAGCGCGCGCAGGAGGCGGCTGCGCGCGCGAAGGGTGGCGCGGACTTCGCCCAGGTCGCCGTGAGCTTCTCGGATGCGGCCGACGCCCTCGCAGGCGGCGGCATGGGCTGGCGCCGGCAGGACCGGCTGCCGGAGCTCTTCGCCGCCACGCTCGCGAAGATGAAGCCGGGGGACGTGAGCGAGGTGCTCCGCAGTCCCGCAGGATTTCACGTCCTGAAGCTCGTCGACCGGCGCGGCGGGGAGACGGGCGGTGCGTTCGTCGTCGAGCAGACCAACCCACGCCACATCCTCGTGCGCGTGAACGAGGTCGTGTCCGAGGCCGAGGCCCGGCGCAGGATCGGCGTGCTCCGCCAGCGCATCTCCGACGGCGCGAACTTCGCCGAGATCGCGCGCCTCAACTCCGACGACACGGGCTCCGCGACGCGCGGCGGCGACCTGGGCTGGGTGGTCCCGGGCGATCTCGTACCGGAGTTCGAGCGCGCGATGAACGACCTCAAGCCGAACGAGCTCTCGCAGCCGGTGCGCACGCCGTTCGGCGTGCACATCATTCAGGTGCTCGGACGGCGCACCGCGGACGTTTCGGGTGACCGCAAGCGGCTCGAGGCGCGCAAGGTGCTGCGCGAGCGGCGTTCGGACGAGGCCTACCAGGAATGGGTGCGACAGCTGCGCGACCGGGCGTACGTCGAGGTTCGGCTGGACGAGCGGTGACGCGGGACGCGAGGCGCGAGGCGGGTCACGCCCCTCGCAAGCGCTTCGGACAGCACTTCCTTCACGACCCGCGCGTCATCGCGCGGATCGTCGCGGCGATCGACCCGCGGCCGGACGACGCGCTGGTCGAGATCGGACCGGGCCTCGGGGCGCTTACTGCACCGCTGCTGGAACGCATCGCGCAGCTGCACGTCGTCGAAATCGACCGGGACCTCGCCGAGCGCCTGCGCGCGGCATACCCGGTCGAGCGCCTGGTGGTACACACGGGCGACGCGCTCGAGTTCGACTTCGCCGCGCTTCCGGCGCCGCTCCGGGTGGTGGGCAACCTGCCCTACAACATCTCCACGCCGCTCCTGTTCCGGATCGCCGCGTTCGCGCCGCGCCTGCGCGATCTGCACTTCATGCTGCAGCGGGAAGTCGTGGACCGGATGGTGGCCGCACCGTCGACGCCCGACTACGGGCGGCTGTCGATCATGCTCCAGTACCGATTCGAGATTGCCAAGTGCTTCGACGTGGGGCCGGGGGCGTTCCGGCCTCCGCCGCGAGTGGACTCCGCGATCGTGCGTCTGGTCCCGCGCCCCGCGGCGGCGCTCGGCGCGCGCGATGCCGACGCGCTGGCCCGCGTCGTAACTGCGGCATTCACGAAACGACGCAAGACGCTCCGCAACGCGCTGGGTGGCGTGATCGACGAAGCCGGCCTGCACTCGCTCGGCATCGACCCGCGGTTGCGTCCCGAGAATCTCGGGGTGGACGAGTACGTCCGGATCGCCAACGCGATCAGTCGCGTTGGATGAGCTCGATCTTGTAGCCGTCGGGATCCTGGACGAAGGCGATGACCGTCGTGCCGCCCTTCACCGGGCCGGCCTCGCGTGTGACCGTGCCGCCGCGCTTCTTCACCGCCTCGCACGCCTGGTACGCGTCGGGAACGGCAATCGCGACGTGGCCGTACGCGGTGCCCATCTCATACTTGTCTACGCCGTAGTTGTAGGTCAGCTCGAGCACCGTGGCGCTCTCCTCGTCGTCGTAGCCGACGAACGCGAGAGTGTACTTCTGGTCCGGCCGGTCGCTCCTGCGCAACAGGCGCATGCCGAGCACCTCGGTGTAGAACTTCACCGCGCGGTCGAGGTCGCCGACGCGGAGCATGGTGTGCAGCATGCGCATGCTATTTCCCCTCTACAGATCAGGAAGCAGGTGTCCGCGCTCGCGCAGCGCCCGCCGTGCGGCACGATGGCCGGGGTACACCGCCTCGACCAGGCGCCAGAACGCGGTCGAGTGGTTCATGTGCCGCAGGTGGGCGAGCTCGTGGGCGACGACGTAGTCGACGAGCGGTCCCTCGAAATGCACCAGCTTCCAGTGCAGCAGCACCCGGCCGCGGCCGTCGGCCGAACGCGTGCAGCTGCCCCACTGCGACGCGGCGGAGGACAACCCGACCTCGGGCACCTCGACCTGGAGCGCCGGCGCGAAGAGCGCGATTCGTTCGTGGAAGAGCGCGAGCGCGGCGGCTCTCAGCCAGGCCGTCACCACCTCGCGCAGCGCCGCTGCCGCGGACATGGCGCGGGCAGGCACTTCGAGCCGATCGTCTGCGAGGACCGGCGCGCTGCGCTTCGATCCGGCGATCACGATCTCGCGCCCGAGGTACGGCAGTCGCGCTCCCTCTTGCCACAGAAAAGGCGCCCGGGTGCGGCGCCGCGGGTCGTCGAGGCGACGGAGGATCCAGCGCTCTTTCTCGCGAATGAAGGCCTCGACCGCCGCGAGCGTCGCCCAGCGCGGCGCCGCGGCGGCGAGGCCGCGCTCGTCGACGACGATCCCGATCGTGCGGCGGCGCGCGCGGCGGAACCGGTAAGGCACGACGCGCCCGCCGAGCTGCATGTGCCGCAGCCGGCCCTGCGCCTCGCGCGGCGGTTCAACGAGGAAGGGCAGCTCGAGCTGCATGGAACCCTCGCACCGCCGCGGGCGGCGTCAGCCGCTCCATCTCGCCTTCGATCCACTCCTCCGCGCGCCGCATCACCTGCTCGGCGGTGAGGCCCTCGGTCGGGATCGGCGGGCCGATCACCACGGTGACCTTGCCCGGATGCTTCGCAAACGAGTTGCGCGGCCAGACGAGCCCGGCGTTGTGCGCGACCGGCAGCGCGACCGCCCCGTTGTTCACCGCGATCACCGCCCCGCCGAGCTTGTAGTGGCCCCGCCGGCCTACCGCGATGCGGGTGCCTTCGGGGTAGACCATGATCGAGAAGCCCTGCGCGAGCCGCTCGCCGCCGAGCTGGATCAGGCGCTGCATCGCGGTCTTGCGGTTGGTGCGGTTGATCGCGATCGGGCTCATCAGCCCGAGTCCCCAGCCGAGGAACGGCAGCCACAGCAGCTCGCGTTTGAGCACATAGATGTGCGGCGGAAAGATCGACGTGTACGCGATCGTTTCCCACGCCGACTGGTGCTTCGAGAGGACGACGCACGGCTTGGCGGGGATGTGCTCCCGGCCGTGCACCTCGTAGTCGATGCGCAGCAGGTGCCGCGAGAGCCAGAACGCGAACTGCGGCCAGCCGGCGATGACGCGCCAGCGCACGAGGCGCGGAAGCGGCGCGGTGCAGAGCACCAGCCCGGAATAGGGGATCACCACGGCGACGAGGATGAGCTGGTACAGCGCGGACCGGAGCAGCGTCATGCGACGAGCGCCTCGGCCACTGCAGCGAGGTCCGGGTACACCTGCGTTCCCTCCGGCAGCCCGCCGGACTCGAGCGTCTTCTGTCCCTTGCCGGTGAGCACGAGGAGGGGCCGGGCCCTGACCGCCGCCGCCGCCTGCAGGTCGCGCAGGCTGTCGCCGACGGCGGGCACGCCCTCGAGCGGCATCGCGAAGCGCTCGCCGATGTCGAGGAACATGCCGGGCGCGGGCTTGCGATAGTCCGACGCCGATTCCGCCGTGTCGGGGCAGTAGAAGATCGCCTCGATGCGCCCGCCGACCTGCGCCAGCGCCTTGTGCATCTTGGCGTTGATCGTGTTCAGCGTCGCCATGTCGAAGAGGCCCCGGCCGATGCCCGACTGGTTGGTCGCGACGACGACCGTGTAGCCGGCCTGGTTGAGGCGCGCGATCGCCTCCAGGCTGCCCGGAATCGGCTTCCACTCGTCGGGGGACTTTATGAACTGCGCACTGTCGACGTTGATCACGCCGTCGCGGTCCAGGATCACGAGCTTCATGGGGGAATGGTACGGCGAAGGCTCAGCCCGCGAGGCGGGAGATGTCGGCCACGCGGTTCAGCACGTGCTCCAGCTCGGCGAGGAGTCGCAGGCGGTTGGTGCGCAATGCCGGGTCCTCGGCGTTGACGAGCACGTCCTCGAAGAAGCGGTCGACCTCCGGCCGCACGCGCGCGAGCAGGCGCAGCGACTCGGTGTACTCGCCGCCGGCGGCCTTCGCCTCGACGTCGGCACGGATGCGCCCGAGCGCCGCGTGGAGCGCCTGCTCCGCCGGCTCGGGCAGGAGCCGTGCATCGGCGCGTCCCGGCGCGAACTCCGCCTTGCGCAGGATGTTGCGCACGCGCTTGTTCGCGGCAGCGAGGCTCTCGGCCTCCGGCAGGGCACGGAAGGCGCGCACCGCCTCGATGCGGGCCACCACCAGATCGAGCCGTCCGGGCCCATCGGCGAGCACCGACTCGATCTCGTCCGGCGCGTAGCCCTGCTCGCGCAGGTACGAGCGCAGGCGGTCGAGCAGGAACGCGTGCAGTTCGGCCGCGACCGCGCCGGATGCGGCCGGCGCAAACGCGGCGGCGGCGTCCTGCAGCAGCTCGACCGCGTCGAGCGGCAGCCGATGCTCGACGAGGATGCGGGCGAGCCCGAGCGCGGCGCGGCGCAGCGCGAAGGGGTCCTTGTCGCCGGTCGGCGCGCCGCCGACCGACCAGATGCCGGCGAGCGTGTCGAGCTTGTCGGCGAGCGACACGCAGTCGCCGATGCGGTCCGCGGGGAGCGCGTCGCCGGCGAAGCGCGGGCGGTAGTGCGCCTCGATCGCCCGGGCGACCGAGTCCGGCTCGCCGTCGTGGCGCGCGTAGTACTGCCCCATCACGCCCTGCAACTCGGGGAACTCGCCGACCATGCCGGTGAGGAGATCCGCCTTGCAGAGCCGCGCCGCGCGGCCCGCGAGCGCTTCGTCCGCCCCGAGCTGCCGCGCGATCAGCGCGGCGAGCCGCTCGATGCGCTCGACCCGCGCGAGCTGCGTGCCGAGCTTGTTGTGATACACGACGGCGGCCAGGCCCGCCACGCGCGAGGCGAGCGTGCGGCGCCGGTCCTGGTCGAAGAAGAACTTCGCGTCGGAGAGCCGCGCCCGCAGCACGCGCTCGTTGCCGCGGACGATGTGATGCGGGTGCGCGAGCGCCATGTTCGAGACCAGCAGGAAGCGGTTCGCGAGCCGCCCCTGTCCGTCGACGAGCGGGAAGTACTTCTGGTTCTGGCGCATCGTCAGCATCAGGCATTCCTGCGGCACCTCCAGGAACGCCTTCTCGAAGTGCGCCTCGTAGACCGCCGGCCATTCGACCAGCGCGGTGACCTCGTCGAAGAGCGCATCGTCGGCGGCGATCGTCGCGCCGCCCGCCGCGGATGCGAGCTGCTCCCGGATCGCACGCGCGCGGACCTCGAAGTTCGCGACCACCTTTCCGTCCTGCGCGAGGGCGCGCTCGTAGTCGTCGGCGCGCGCGAGGGCGATCTCGCCCGCGCCGAGGAAGCGGTGCCCGCGCGTGGCGCGTCCGCTCTCCAGACCGAGGACCTTGCCGGGCACGATGCGCTCGCCGTGCAGCATCACCAGGCCGCGCGCCGGGCGCACGAACTCAGCGTCGAAGTCGCCCCAGCGCATGACCTTCGGAATCGGCAGCTTCTTGAGCGCGGCTGCGACCTTCGCCGCGAGCGTCTCGTCGAGCGCGGCGCCCGCGGCAATCGACCGGAAGGCGAACACCTCCTGCTTGCCGTCGCTCACGCGCTCGAGCCGGTCGACCGGCACGCCCTGCTTCTTCGCGAAGCCGAGGAGCGCCGGCGTCGGCGCGCCGTCGGCGGAGAGCCCCGCCTTGACCGACGGGCCCTTGGCGAGCACCTCGCGGTCGGGCGCCTTGGCCGTGACGCCGCGCACGAGCACGCCGAGCCGGCGCGGGGAGGCATAGACCGTGAACTCGCCATCGTCCGGCGCGAATGCGTCCGCGCGCAGATCCTTCACCAGCGCGTCGGCGAAGGCGTAGCCGAGCGTGCGCAGCGCCTTGGGCGGCAGCTCTTCGGTGAGGAGCTCGACGAGGAGCGCTGCGGTCGCGCTCACGTCAGGATCGCTTCTTCAGCATCGGGAATCCCAGCCGCTCCCGCGATTCGTAGTAGGCCTGCGCCGCGGCGCGGGCGAGGGCGCGCACGCGCGCGATGTACCCGGCACGCTCGGTGGTCGAGATCGCGCCGCGGGCATCGAGAAGATTGAACGCGTGCGAGCACTTCATGACCATCTCGTAGCCGGGCAGGGTGAGTCCGCGCTCGAGGAGCCGCTTCGCCTCGCGCTCGAAGCCGTCGAACAATCCGAGCAGCCACTTCGGGTCGCTCTCCTCGAAGTTGTACCGGGACTGCTCGACCTCGTTCTGGTGGAACACGTCGCCGTACGTCACGCCCGGCGCCCACACCAGGTCGAAGACGTTCTCCACGCCCTGCAGGTACATCGCGAGGCGCTCGAGGCCGTAGGTGATCTCGCCGAGCACCGGCTTGCACGGCAGCGAGCCGACCTCCTGGAAGTAGGTGAACTGCGTCACTTCCATGCCGTCGAGCCACACCTCCCAGCCGAGCCCCCACGCGCCGAGGGTCGGCGATTCCCAGTCGTCTTCCACGAAACGGATGTCGTGCTCGGCGGGATCGACCCCGAGCGCGCGCAAGGACTGGAGGTACAGGTCCTGAATGTCGTCGGGCGAGGGCTTGAGCACCACCTGGTACTGGTAGTAGTGCTGCAGGCGGTTGGGGTTCTCGCCGTACCGGCCGTCCTTCGGACGGCGCGACGGCTGCACGTAGGCCGCGTTCCACGGCTCGGGGCCGATCGCGCGCAGGAACGTCGCGGTGTGAAACGTGCCCGCGCCCACCTCCATGTCGTAGGGCTGGAGGAGCACGCATCCGCGCTCACCCCAGAACGTCTGGAGGCGGAGGATGAGGTCCTGGAAGTTCTGCATGATCGACCGGGGCGCCCGTGCCGTCAGGCGCCGGAAAGGCCGCAATTCTACAGGCAGGCGCGGTGCACGCTATAGTCCGCGCGACCCGACGACTGACCCCGACGACTGACGGACTCCGGAGGAGAGACGTGCCCGCGCTGCCCCTCACGATGGCGATCGGCGACTACGACCACGTGCGCGATCTCGCGCTCGGCGCGGTGCGTCCGGAGGGGATCGACCTCAACGTCCTCAACCTGCCGGTCGAGGAGATCTTCTTCCGGTTCACCAAGCATCGCGAGTGGGACGTCTCGGAGATGTCCTTCGCGAAAGTCGTCTCGCTCCTGTCGCAGGACGACCGCAGCATCGTGCCGCTGCCCGTATTCGTCTCGCGCGTGTTCCGGCTCTCGTCGATCTACGTCCGGCCGGACGGTCCGGTGAAGGCGCCCGCCGATCTGCGCGGCAAGCGCATCGGCGTGCCGGAGTGGGCGCAGACGGCGGCGATCTACAGCCGCGGCTACCTCGTCCACGAGCTCGGCATCCCGCTCGCGGCGATCGAGTGGGTCCAGGCCGGCGTCAACGAATCCGGCCGCGTCGAGAAGGTCGCACTGAACCTGCCGCCCGACGTGCGGCTGCAGCGCGCGCCCGACAAGACGCTGAACGGGATGCTGCTCGCGGGCGAGCTCGACGCGGTGCTCTCCGCGCGGCCGCCGCAGGCGTTCGCGGCCGGGCGGGTCATGCGGCTCTACCCGAATTACCGCGACGCCGAGGAGGCGTGGTTCCGCAAGACCGGCATCTTTCCGATCATGCACGTCGTGGCGCTGCGCCGCGACGTGTTCGACCGCGATCCGTGGGTGGCGATGAACCTCGTCAAGGCGTTCGAGGAAGCGAAGCGCCGCTCGCTCGCGCGGCTCGGCGACATCACCGCCTCGCACGCGCCGCTCGCCTGGCTCGGCGACTACGTCGCGCGGCTGCGCGAGCTGTTCGGCGACGATCCGTTCCCCTACGGCGTCGAACCGAACCGGCGCACCCTTGACGCGTTCCTGCGGTACGCGTTCGAGCAGGGCGTCTGCCACCGTCTGCTCGAGGCGGAGCACCTCTTTCCCGAGCAGGTCCGCACGCAGTTCCGCATCTGAGCACGGCCATGGACTTCAACGCAGCCTCGAATCCGATCCCCGACGAGAAGCCGGCGCCGACGACCGGCGCACCGACCCACTGGGGCAGCGACGCGGTGGCGGCGGCGATCCGTGCGCTCGACATCCCGTTCATCGCGCTCAATCCCGGCGCGAGCTTCCGGGGGCTGCACGACAGTCTCGTGAACTACCTCGGCAACGAGCGGCCGCAGATGCTGCTCTGCCTGCACGAGGAGCACGCGGTCGGGATCGCCCACGGCTACTACCGCGTCACCGAGCGGATGATGGCGGCGGCCGTCCACGCGAACGTCGGATTGATGCACGCGACCATGCCGATCTTCAACGCGTGGTGCGACCGCGTGCCGGTGCTCGTGCTGGGCGCTACCGGACCGGTGGACGCGGCGCAGCGCCGGCCGTGGATCGACTGGATCCACACCGCGCGCGACCAGGGCGCGCTGGTGCGCGACTACACCAAATGGGACGACCAGCCGGCGTCTCGCCGCCGCGGCGCAGGAGTCGATCCTGCGCGCGGCGCTGCTCGCGAACACGGCGCCGCGCGGGCCGGTCTACGTCTGCCTCGACGCCGGGCTGCAGGAGGCGCGGCTCGACGCTGCCCCCGCCGTGCCGGATGCCGCACGCTTCACTGCGCCGCCCGCGGCGCAGCCTGCGCCCGAAACGCTCGCGCACGCCGCGCGGCTGCTGGACGGTGCGCGGCGCCCGGTGATCCTCGCCGGACGCGTCGGACGCGGCGAGCGGGCATGGCGTGAGCGCGTGGCGCTCGCCGAGAAGCTCGGCGCGCGCGTGCTCACCGACATCAAACAGGCGGCGGCTTTTCCCACCGACCACTTCCTGCACGCCGTCCCCGCGACCACTTTCCTCTCGCCGGCCGGGGCGGCGATGCTGCGCGAGGCGGACGCGATCCTCAGCCTCGACTGGAACGATCTCGCCGGGACGCTGAAGACCGCGTTCGGGACCGCGCCCGTCTCCGCAAAGATCATTCAAGCCTCGGTCGATCTTCACGCCCACCGCGGCTGGAGCATGGACTACCAGGGGTTGCCGCCGGTCGATTGCCACCTGCTTGCGGAGCCGGACGTCGTCGTGCCGCTGCTGCTTGCCGCGACGACGCGCACCACGCCGGCGACGGTCGCCGGCGAAGCCCGCGGCGCCGGTGGCCGCGCCGGCAAGCGGCGAGATCACCGTCGCGTCCCTTGCGGCTGCGCTCAACGAGGCACTGGGCGACGCGCCGGCCTGCTTCATCCGCGTGCCGCTCAGCTGGAGCGGCGAGTATCGGCACTTCCGCCATCCGCTCGATTTCATCGGCTACGACGGCGGCGCCGGCATCGGCTCGGGCCCCGGGATGGCGGTCGGTGCGGCGCTCGCGCTGCGCGGGTCGGGGCGCATCCCGATTGCGTTGACCGGCGACGGCGACTTCCTGATGGGCGTCACCGCGCTCTGGACCGCGACGCACTATCGGATCCCGCTGCTGGTGGTGGTGGCGAACAACCGCTCGTTCTTCAATGACGAGCTGCACCAGGAGCGCGTCGCGCGCACCCGCGGACGGCCGGTGGAGAACCGCTGGATCGGGCAGCGCATCGCGACGCCGGACATCGACCTCGCGGCAATGGGGCGCGCGCAAGGCGCGCTCGGCTTCGGGCCGGTGAGCGAAATCGGGAACGTGGTCGCGGCGCTGCGCGAGGCGATCGACGCGGTGCGCGGCGGCGCGGTGGCGGTCGTCGATGCGCGCGTCGCCGCCGGTTATGCGGGCGCGATGGCGGCGGGCATGATGCGCACGGGAAAAGCGGAGGGCAAGTCGTGACGGTTGCGCGTTTCGCCGCGGCTGCGCTCGCCGGACTGCTGCTCGGACTCGCGGCAACCGCGTCCGGGCAGTATCCGACGCGGGCCGTGCGCATCGTCGTGACGATCCCGCCGGGCGGTGCGCCCGATCTGACCGCGCGCATCGTCGGGGAGAAGCTCTCCGGCGGGCTCGGACAACCCGTGGTGATCGAGAATCGCCCCGGTGCGAACGGCAATACCGCCGCCGAGCAGGTCGCGAGGAGCGCACCGGACGGGTACACGCTGCTCCTCGCGGCGGATTCGCTGCTCGCCATCAATCCGCACGTCTACAGCCGCATGCCGATCGACCCGCTGCGCGACCTCGTGCCCGTCGCGTCGCTGGTGTCGAACATGTTCGTGCTGTCGGTGAACCCGGCGTTGCCGGTGGCGACCTTCCAGGAGTTCGTCGAGCACGCCCGCAAGGCGAACCCGCCGCTCACCTACGCCTCCGGCGGCAACGGCAGCCAGCACCAGTTCATGATGGAGGCGCTGAAGCAGCGCGCGGGCGTGAATCTCGTGCACGTGCCCTACAAGGGCGGCGCGCCGGCGACGACGGCGACGGTGGCGGGTGAAGTCGCGGCGATGTTCGCCGGCACGTCGACGGCGCCGCAGATCAAGGCGGGCAAGCTCCGCGCCCTGGCTGTGACCGGGGCCACGCGGTCGGACGTTTTCCCCGACCTGCCGACGATCGGGGAGTTCTACCCCGGCTACGAGATGACGATCTGGCTGGGGCTGTTCGCGCCGGCCGGCACGCCGGAGCCGGTCCTCGGGCGATTGCGCGAGGAGATCGGGAAGGCGCTCGCGTCGCCGGACGTGAAGGAGAAGCTCGGGCGCGCCGGGGGCCTGCAGCCGTTCGTCACGTCGGCGCCCGAGTTCGCCGCGCTGATCCGGCGCGACTACGACAAGTACGGCAAGCTGGTGCGCGAGATCGGGGTGCGCGCAGACTAGCCGACGTACTGCCTGAAGAACGCGAGCGTCCGCTCGCGCGCGAGCTTCGCGCTCTCGGCGTGATACGAGCCGCGCTGGTCGCAGTTGAAGCCGTGGCCGGCGGCGTAGATGTGGGCCGTCAGTTCGGGCCGCGCGGCGAGCCACGTGCGCACGTCGCCGATCGGGATCGCGTGGTCGGTCTCGCCGAAGTGCAGCATCACGGGACAGCGCGGCTCGAGGTCCTTGTGCGCGAGGATGCCGCCGCCGTAGTAGGGCGCCGAGCAGGCCAGGCCCTCGAGCTTGGCGGCCGACACCCACGCTACCGTGCCGCCCCAGCAGTAGCCGACGATCCCGATTCTGCCGACCGAGGCGATCGCTTTCATCGCCGCGGCCACGTCCAATAAAGCGTTGTCCATCGACATTTTCTGCATCAGTGCCCGTCCGCGCTCGATCTCCGGCGGCGAGTAGCCGATGTCGAGACCGCGCTCCACGCGGTCGAACAGCGCGGGCGCGATCGCCACGTAGCCGTCCGCCGCGAACCCGTCGGCGATGCCGCGGATGTGGCTGTTGACGCCGAAGATCTCCTGCACCACGACGAGGCCGCCGCGCGGTTTTCCGGGCGGGTCGGCGCGATAGGCGGCGCACCGATGGCCGTCGGCGGCGATGAGCTCGAGGGTCGTGCCCATGGGAACAGCGCTCCTCGCACGCGGTGCGGATGCGCCGCCGCGCGCGGTCAGGGGGCAGAGGGAACCGGCTAGTGGTGCGAACTGGGCCCGAGCTTGCGCTCGAGCAGATTGATCTGGTCTTTCAGGAACAGCTTCTTCTTCTTCAGGCGGTGCAACTGCTCGTCTTCGAAGATCTTGCTCTCTTCCATCCTGCAGATTGCGGCGTCGAGATCGTGGTGTTCCAGTCGCAGCGTGGTGATCTTCTCCTTGAGCGACTCGATCTCAGTCTCGGTCATGGCGCCTCCTCTAGAACGAATGGGGGTAGGGAACGGGCCCGCGGCGTACACCGCCGCACCGCGCGAATGAGTGTACTCCTCGTGCCTCCGGCCGGCGCAAGCCCGATCACGTTTTGCCGTCCCGGGGCCGTCGCCCGACCGGCGGCAAACCCACCCTTGCTGCACCGCCCACCGGCTGACCGCGCTCAGGCCGGGGGGCGCAAGTCCTCGTCATGATTTGGATTTTTCCGGCGCCGGCGGGCGAAGCCGGCCGCCGCGGCGGCGACGAGCAGGGCGGCGGCCACCGCCGGCACGTTCCCGGCGCGGACGTACGGCGTGATCCCCTCGTACCCCTGCACGCTGGCCTCCAATACGCCCGCGCTGAAGGACGGGAGCCGGGCGACGACCGTGCCGCGCGGGTCGACGACCGCGGTCACGCCGGTGTTGGTCGCGCGCAGCATGGGCCGCCCGGTCTCGATCGAGCGCATGCGCGCGATGCGCAGGTGCTGCGCGGGCGCGAGCGAGTCGCCGAACCAGGCGACGTTGCTCACGTTGGCGAGCAGCGTCGCCTCGGGGAGCTGGCGGATGATCTCCGGCCCGAACGCGTCCTCGTAGCAGACGTTCAGCGCGACGCGCTGGCCCGCGAGCCGCAGCGGTCGCTGCCCCTCCGACCCGCGCGAAAAATCCGAGAGCGGGATCCGGAGCACCGCGACGATCCAGCCGAAGCCGGGCGGGACGAACTCGCCGAACGGCACGAGGTGCGACTTGGCGTAGCCCTGCGTCGGCGACGTGCCCAGGCTGACGACCGCGTTGTAGTAGCGCCGCTCGGCCTCCAGCACCGGCACGCCCAGCAGCAGGTCGCCGTCGCGTGCCGCGGCAACTCCGCTTCAGGCGCGCGACGTAGTCCGGGTCCACTTCGTGGAGAAACCGCGGGATCGCGATCTCCGGCAGGATGATCAGGCGCCCGGTGGACCCTTCGACGAGCCGGGCGTAGGTCTCGAGCGTGGATTCGTAGCGCCCGTCCACGAACTTCAGTTCCTGCGGAATGTTTCCCTGCACGAGGCTCACCGCGAGCGGCTCGCCCACGGGCGCCGTCCACGCGATGCCGCGCAGCGCCCAGCCCGACGCTCCGAGCACGACCAGCACGCCGGCCGCCACGGCCCGGGCGCTGCCGCGCGCCGCTTTGCAGCGAGCGCCGCCAGGGCGCCCGCCGCGACCGCAGCGAGGAAGGAGACGCCGAGCACGCCGAGGATCGGCCCGAATCCGGCGAGCGGCCCATCGGCCTGCGAGTAGCCGAGCACGAGCCACGGAAAGCCGGTGAAGAGCCACGAGCGCACCCACTCCGCGAGCGTCCAGAGCGCCGGCATCACGAGCATCAGCCGCAGCGGCAGCGCCGCCGGAATGCGTGCCTGCAGGTAGCCGACCGCGGCGGGGAACAGCGCCAGGTAGAGGCAGAAGAGGAGCGTTGCGGTCGCCGCAAGCGGCGCGGGCATCATGCCGAAGTCGTGCAGGCTGACGTAGACCCAGCTCACGCCGACCAGGAAGAGGCCAGCACCGTAGGCGAGGCCGAGCCCGGCGGCCGCCCGCGGCGCGCTCGTCCGCGTCCACGCGAAGAACAGCAGGCCGAGCGCAAGCAGCGGGAGGGGAAACAGGTTCCAGTCGCCGAACCCGGCGACGGACGCGCCCCCGGCCAATGCCGCCGCGGCCAGCCAGCGCCAGTCCGCGCCGGGACTGGCGCGCGCCGCGCTCAAGCCGCCGCCTCCGGGCGGCACGCGGGGCATGAGCGGTCGTGGCGTCGGCGGCCGGCGGCGTTCGCCGTTCTCGCATCCCCACGCAAGCGTGGGGCCCCTGCTCGGTGGCTCACGCCGCTGCCTCGGGCACTCTCTCGACCTGCAGCATGTACAGGCGGCGGCTGTCGGCGCGCAGCACGGTGAGCTTCAGCCCGTCGATCGCGATCGTCTCGCCGCGCTTCGGCAGCCGGCCGAAGCGGTGGATGACGTGCCCGCCGATGGTGTCGTACTCCTCGTCCGAGAACGCGGTGCCGAACACCTGGTTGAAGTCGGAGATCTCGGTCGCCGCCTTGACGCGCCAGCGACCGCCCTTCTCGCGCAGCACGTTGTCCTCGAGCTCGTCGAAGTCGTACTCGTCCTCGATCTCGCCGACGATCTGCTCGAGCACGTCCTCGATCGTGACCAGTCCCGCCACCCCGCCGTACTCGTCGACGACGATCGCCATGTGGTTGCGGTTCTTGCGGAACTCGTGCAGCAGCACGTTCAGTCGCTTCGACTCGGGCACGAACACCGCCGGCCGCAGCATCTGGCGCACGTTGAACTCCTCCTCGCCCGCGTAGTAGCGCAGCAGGTCCTTCGCGAGCAGGATGCCGATCACGTCGTCGCGGTCGCGGTCGATCACCGGGAAGCGCGAGTGACCGGTGCCGATGATCGACGGGACGAACCTGTCCGGCGTCTCGTTGATGTCGATCACGTCCATCTGCGCGCGCGGGATCATCACCTCGCGCACCTTCATCTCCGAGACCTGCAGCGCGCCCTCGATCATCGACAGCGCCTCGCCGTCGAGCAGGTTGCGGCTGTGCGCCGAGCGCAGGAGCTCGACCAGGTGCTCGCGGTCCTCCGGCTCGCGCATCAGCAGCGCGCCGAGGCGGTCGAGCCAGGAAGGCTTGCGATTAGGCGGCGCGTCGTCCATACGGGTCCCCGAACCCGAGGCGCGCGAGGATCGCCCTCTCGCGCGCCTCCATCCGCGCCGCATCGCGGCCGCGCTCGTGATCGTAGCCCTGCAGATGCAGCGCGCCGTGCACCGCCAGGTGCGCGTAGCGCGCGCGCCGGGCCACGCCCTGCGCGCGCGCTTCCCGCGCGATCACCGGCGCGCAGAGCACGATGTCGCCCTCGAGCGCGCCGCCGCGCGCGGCGCTGTAGACGAAAGTCAGCACGTTGGTCGGGTAGTCGCGGCCGCGAAAATCGCGGTTGAGGCGCCGCCCCTCCGCGGCGCCGACGAAGCGCACGGTGATGCGCGCGCCGCGCGCCATCGCCGCGCCGAGCCAGCGCGCGATGCTGCGCCGCGCCGGCAGTCCGGCGCGCGGCGCCGCGTACTGCACGGCGAGCTCGAGTCGGGCGGGCGCATCAGCCTTCGTCACGGTCCCGCGGGGTGCGCGCGGCGTTCGCGCGCGTGTAGGCCTCGTAGGCGGTGACGATGCGCGCGACGAGCGGGTGCCGCACCACGTCCTCGGCGCCGAACTCGGTGAAGGCGATGCCGCGCACCCCGGCCAGGATGCGCCGCGCCTCGATCAGGCCGCTGCGCTGGCCGCGCGCGAGATCGATCTGCGTGACGTCGCCGGTGATCACCGCCTTCGTGCCGAAGCCGATGCGCGTGAGGAACATCTTCATCTGCTCCGGCGTGGTGTTCTGCGCCTCGTCGAGGATGATGAACGAGTGGTTCAGCGTGCGCCCGCGCATGTAGGCGAGCGGCGCGATCTCGATCGCGCCGCGCTCGAACATGCGCTGCACCTTGTCGAATCCCATCAGGTCGTAGAGCGCGTCGTACAGCGGCCGCAGGTACGGATCGACCTTCTGCGCGAAGTCGCCCGGGAGGAACCCGAGGCGTTCGCCCGCCTCCACCGCCGGCCGCACCAGCACGATGCGCTTCACCGCGTCGCGCTCGAGCGCGTCCACCGCGCAGGCGACGGCGAGGTAGGTCTTGCCGGTGCCGGCCGGCCCGACGCCGAAGGTCACGTCGTGGCCGAAGATGTCGCGGAGGTAGTCGCGCTGGTGCGGCGTGCGCCCGTGCAGGTCGGCGCGCCGCGTCTGCAGCACCGGCTGGTCGGACTCGTCGCGGTCGCGCGGACCCTGCGCCTCGACCAGGCCGAGCTGGATGTCGTCGACCGTGAGCTCGCGCTTCGCCTGGGCGTAGAACTTTTCCAGCAGCTCGGCCGCGCGCGCCGTGCGACCGGTGTCGCCGCGCACCGTGAAGCGGTCGCCGCGGCGCGCGATCGTCACCTCGAGCGCGATCTCGATCTGGCGCAGGTTCTCGTCGAGCGCGCCGCACAGGTTCGCGAGGCGCTGGTTGTCCGGGGGCGCGAGCGTCAGCTCGACGGACTTCGGCTTCAAGGCAGGTCGGGGAGGTCGGGGGTCGCCCATTCGGACGTTAGGATGCCACTGCTGCGGGCGGCGCGTGCTCGACCCCGCGGACCGCCCCGCGGAGGCTGTGCCGTCGCGCCTCCTCGACGACGACGTCGACGAACCGGCCGACCAGTCGCCGTGGCCCGGCGAAGTTGATCACGCGGTTGTTCGCGGTGCGACCGGCGAGCTCGTTCGGGTCCTTCTTCGCGGGGCCCTCGACGAGCACCCGCTGCACCGTGCCCACCATCGCCGCGTCGATGGCGCGCGCCTGCGCGTCGAGCAGGGCCTGCAGGCGGTGCAGCCGGGCGAGCTTGTCCGCCGGCGCCGTGTCGTCGGCGAGCTCCGCGGCCGGCGTGCCCGGCCGGCGGCTGTAGACGAACGAGTACGAGGCGTCGAATCCCAGGTCGGCGACGAGCTTCAGGGTCTGCTCGAAGTCGACTTCCGTCTCGCCCGGGAAGCCGACGATGAAGTCCGACGAGATGGCGATCCCCGGGCATGCGGCGCGCAGCCGCCGGACGATGGACTTGTACTCGAGCGCCGTGTAGCCGCGCTTCATCGCCGCGAGCACGCGGTCCGCGCCCGATTGCACCGGCAGGTGCACGTGCGGCGCGAGCTTCGGCCAGGCGCGCGTGGGCATCGACCAGCCGCTGCGTGAACTCCTTCGGGTGCGAGGTGGTGTAGCGGATGCGCTCGAGGCCGGGAACCTCCGCCACGTACTCGAGGAGCAGGGCGAAGTCGGCGGTTTCGCCGTCGGCCATCGTCCCGCGGTAGGCGTTGACGTTCTGCCCGAGCAGCGTCACCTCCTTCACGCCGCGGTCGGCGAGGTCGGCGACCTCGGTCAGCACGTCGTCGAACGGTCGCGACACTTCCTCGCCGCGGGTGTAGGGCACGACGCAGAAGCTGCAGTACTTGCTGCAGCCTTCCATGACCGACACGAACGCGCTCGGACCCGCGACGCGCGCCGGCGGCAGCGCGTCGAACTTCTCGATCTCGGGGAAGGACACGTCCACCTGCGGGCTGCCTGAGCGCCGCCGCGCCGCGATCAGCTCGGGCAGGCGATGCAGCGTCTGCGGCCCGAACACGAGATCGACGAACGGCGCGCGCGCGACGATCGCGCCGCCTTCCTGGCTCGCGACGCAGCCGCCCACGCCGATGAGGAGGTCGGGATTCGCGCGCTTGAGGTGCCGGACGGTGCCGAGGTCGCTGAACACCTTCTCCTGCGCCTTCTCGCGCACCGAGCAGGTGTTGAAGAGGATCACGTCGGCTTCCTCGGGCGCGGCGGCGAGCTCGTAGCCGTCGGCGGCGGCCAGCACGTCGGCCATCTTGTCCGAGTCGTACTCGTTCATCTGGCAGCCGAACGTGCGGATGTAGACGCGGCGGGTCACGGCGTTCTCTGGGCTGTGGACGGCGCCCGCATTGCTACGGCAGGAGGTGGCCCGCTATTGGTTCGTGGACTGCCCGGGGCCGGGTGGGATGATCACGCTCGGCGGTTGCTCTCCCGGCCGCAGCCCGATCCGGCTCGCGGGCTGGTTGCCGAGCATCTGGTCGACCGAGCGGCCCTGCTCGGGCGAAGTGCTCCACGGCAGCGTCGGGGCGGCGAACTTGTCCGGTTGCGCGGCTTCCTGGGGGCTGAGGATCCACGCCCGGAAGAGGGCGCCGCCGCCGTCCAGCTGGTACTTCACCAGCGAGTTCGGCGGCAGTTGCGTCGGCAGGACGAGCAGGTTGTTGGCGCCGCGGATCTGCGCGCCGGGCGCGAGCCGGGTTTCCTTGCCGTCGAGGGCGACGACGGTCCCCTGCACGAAAGAGAGCGTGCCACGGCGGGCGTCCTCGGGCAGGGTCCTCACGATGGCTTGCGCGAGCGCGGTGGCCGCGGCGAGCGCGAGCGCGAAAGCGGCGAGGAGGCGAGCCGGGCGAAGTCGTGCGGACATGGGCGGAATCCTTTGATCGCACGCCATTTTAGGCGAGTTGGCGTCCTCGGGCGTCGCCCCCGGCCGGGCGCCGCGCCGCATGCCACGGAAACGCCCTGAAACCTGGGAAAAACCGAGAAAACTGGTGGCGAGTCAGGGATTTGAACCCCGGACCAACGGATTATGATTCCGCTGCTCTAACCGCTGAGCTAACTCGCCAGGGGAGGGGCGCGATTATCCGGGAGGGCAGGGTGAGGGTCAAGGTTGTGGGCCATGGGGTGCGGCATGCATGACGTAGTGATCGTCGGCGCAGGGCTGGTCGGCGCGAGCCTCGCTGCCGCGCTCGCCGGCAGCGGCCTCGCGATCGCGGTCGTCGAGCCCGCACCGCCCTTGCCTCCGACGGACGAGTGGGACAGCCGGATCTACGCGATCAGCCCCGCATCGAGCGCTTTTCTCGCGGACGTCGGCGCGTGGCAGCGGCTCGATCCGATGCGCGTACAGGCCGTGGCCGGCATGGAGATCTGCGGCGACGAGCCCGGCGCTCGCCTCGCGTTTTCCGCCTACGAGACCGGCGTGGCGGCGCTGGCGCACATCGTCGAGAGCGGGCGTCTGCAGCACGCGCTGTGGCAGACCCTGCAGGACGGCGACGTGCGCCTGTATGCGCCGGCGCAGTGCGCGGGACTCGAGATCGGCGAACGCGCGGCGACGCTCACGCTCGCGGATGGAACGACGCTCACCGCGCGGCTTGTCGTCGGCGCGGACGGTGCGCAGTCGTGGGTGCGCCAGACGGCGGGCCGTCACGCGGACGCCCGCCGCTACGGCCAGCTCGGCGTGGTGGCGAACTTCGCGATCGCCCGCCCGCACCGGGGCATCGCGCACCAGTGGTTCCGCGCCGACGGCGTGCTCGCGTATCTCCCGCTCGCCGGCGCGCGCATGTCCATGGTGTGGTCGACGCCCGAGGCGCACGGCCGCGAGCTGGCCGCACTCGACGCGGCGGCGCTCTGCCGGCGCGTCGCGGCCGCCGGGCGCGAGGTCCTCGGCGACCTCGAACTCGTCACGGCGCCGAAGGCTTTTCCATTGCAGCTCCTGACCGCCGAATCGATGATCGCGCAGCGGGTCGCGCTCGTCGGCGACGCGGCCCACGTCGTGCATCCGCTGGCCGGGCAGGGCGTGAACCTCGGGTTCGGCGACGCGCGTGCGCTCGCCGAGGTGCTGCAGAACCGCGGCGCCGCGGACCCGGGAGACCGGCTGCTGCTGCGCCGCTACGAGCGCTCACGCGCGGAGGCTATACTCGCGATGCGCACCGTCACCGATGGGCTCGTCGGGCTGTTCGGCCGGCCGGGCGCGATTCCGTCACGATTCCGCAACCTCGGATTGAACCTGACCCACCGCTTGCCGGTCATAAAGAACCTGCTCGTTCGGCACGCCGTCGGCTGACCGGACGCCCCTTTCCGGAAGGACATCATGTTGAGACCCCTTATTGCGCTGCTTGCCCTCGTGGCCGCGCTGTTCGCCGGCGCCGCCGGCGCACGTGACGAGGCCACCATCCGCAAGGGCGCGGAAGCCTTCCTCGGCGAGGACATGAAGATCGAGGGCATCGCGCGCGCCGGATTCCTCGGCCTCTGGGAAGTCCGGATCGCGACGTCGGAGGGCACGCGCCTCCTCTACACCAACGACGACGCCACGCATTTCATCATCGGTTCGGTCTTCGAGGCCAAGACCCAGGCCGACCTGACGGAGCAGCGGATGCGCCGTCTGAACACGGTCCGCTTCGCCGACCTGCCGCTGAACCAGGCGTTCAAGATCGTGCGCGGCAAGGGCACGCGGCAGTTCGCCTACTTCTCGGATCCGCGCTGCCCGTACTGCAAGAAGTTCGACCAGGAGCTCGTGAAGATGGACGACGTGACGGTGCACGTCTTCATGCTGCCGATCATTTCTCCGGAGTCGGCGCCGCTTTCGCGCGCGGTGTGGTGCTCGCCCGATCGGGCAAAAGCCTGGCTCGACCTGATGCTGAACAACGTGACACCGACGGCGAGCGGCACCTGTCCGAATCCGATCGAGAAGAACCTCGCGCTCGGCAAGAAGTTCCGCGTCAACGGGACGCCGACGCTCATCTTTGCGGACGGTCAGCGCATGTCCGGCTGGCGACCCGCGCCGCAGCTGTCGAAGATCCTCGACGAAGCGCAAGCCAACAAGCAGTAGCGCGTCACCGCCCCGGGCAGCGCGCCTCGGCCGAGAGCTTCATCCAGCGCACCAGCCACGCCTTCGCCCGCTCGCGCGCGTGGCGCGCAGCGATCTTCTCCTCCGGCGTCTGGTCGCGGCGGAAGTCGAACGCGCGCCGCGCCAGCGGGTAGACCTGCAGCTCCACCGGCACCCCACGCTCGTACAGTGCGTAGAACGCGCGCCCCGCGCTGAGGCGCCGCACCTCGAAGTCCTGCTCGCCGATCAGCATCAGCACCGGCGCGGTGATCTGGCCGATCTCGGGCGCGACGCGGAAGATCTGGTCCGGCTCCGGCGCGTTCGGGTTCTGCATGTGACCGTACCAGCTGACGATTGCGGCGACGTCCTTGGGCCGCTTCGCCGCGAGCCGGATCGCGTAGTACGGTCCGCGCGAGTAGCCCACGATCCCGGCAGGCATCCGGCACGCGTCGGGGCGCTTGAGCAGGTAGTCGAGGGCGGCCTCGACGTCGCCTTCGGTCGCCGGGTCGTGCGGCACGGGCCAGCGCTCGAGGAAGCGGCCGCTCTGCCAGTCCGGCGCCACGACGAGGAAGCCGTCGCCGGCGAGCGCGCGCAGATTCGCGCGGTCCTCGTCTTCGAACCCGCGCCGCGCATGCACGTACAAGAGCGGTGGGAACGGCCCTGCACCCGTCGGCCGTGCGACCTCGACCGGCACCTCCACTTGAGCGTTCTTTACTGCCGTCTTCTCGATCGTGACCGCCTGCGCACCGGTCGCGCATCCCGCGGCGATCGCGAGGCAGAGCGCGAGCCGGCTCATCGCGCATTCTCCGGTGCGGGCACCGGATAGCCGCGCGGCAGCAGCACCCACATCCGCCCCTGCTGGCGCATGCGGCCCGCCAGCAACCCTGCGTCCGGCCCGGTGCCCCAGTAGAAGTCCGCGCGCACCGCGCCGCGGATCGCGCCCCCCGTGTCCTGCGCCACCATCAGGCGTTCCAGCGGCACGCTCGAATTCGGGTGCGTCGTCGCGAGATACACCGGCGCGCCGAGCGGGATGAAGCGCGGATCGATCGCGATCGAGCGCTCCGCGGTGAGCGGAATGCCCTGCGCACCCGGCGGCCCGCCCGGGCTCGGCGGGAGCTCGCGAAAGAACACGTAGCTCGGGTTCTGGTTGAGGAGCTCCGCGACGCGCGCCGGATTCGCGCGCGCCCACGCCTGGATGCCCTGCATGCTCGCCTGCCCGAGCGCGAGCTCGCCCTTGGCGACGAGCCAGCGGCCGATCGACTGGTACGGATGCCCGTTCTGGTCGGCGTAGCCGATGCGCAGCTCCTCGCCGTTCGCGAGCCGCACGCGTCCGGAGCCCTGGATCTGCATGAAGAACGCCTCGATCGCGTCGTCGACGTAGACCAGCTCCTTGCCGCCGACCGGCGCCTTGCCGTCCTCGATCTCGGCGCGCGACCAGTAGGGCACCACGCGCCGGCCGTCGAGGCGGCCGCGCAGCCGCATGTTCCGGGTGTCGGGCGCGACCGACGCGAGGTCGATGATCAGCAGGTCGTCCGGCGGCGCGAAGAGCGGATGCACGAACGGCGCGCGGCGCTCGCGGCTGCCGCGCAGCACCGGCTCGTAATAGCCGGTGACGAGGCCCTCCGTGGCCCCGTCGCCGTTGGCGACGCGATAGGGGAACGAAGCTGGCCTCGAAGAATGCGCGGACCGCGGCGCCGTCCGGATTCTCGAGCGCCTCGGCGCGCGCGCACGCCTCCCGCCACGGCTCGCGAAAGCGCAGCGCACGGCAGCTCGCACGGAACGCGGGCCAGGCTGCGGCGAGGTCGTCCTGGCTCCAGCCCGGCAGGTCGGCGAATGCAACCGGCGCGAGGGTCGGGACCTTCGGCTTCTCCACGACGCCGGGGCACACCGGGCACGCGGGGCACGGCTTCGTCTCGGGACACGCCGGCGCGACGGTCGGCGCGGGGGGCTTGGTTGCGCATCCGGCGAGCAGCAGCGCGGCGAGCGCGGCAATTGCGCCAGTGGCGACGCCGGCGAGCCGCCGCGCTATCATCGCGCGCCGCGGTGTGGGCGCGTTCATTCTCTCGACATCCCTTCGCCGGCCACCGGGCAAGTATAGCGACCACCCATGCAGGGCTTCTGGATCTTCCTCGTCGAGATGGCGGTCGCCCTCGCCCTGTTCGTCTTCATCGTCTGGTGGACGATGAAGAAGTAGCGCGCTTCGCGAGCGCGATCGAACGGAACCAGCCGCCCGCCAGCACCGGCTCGTCGCTTTCGACGGCGAGCCGCGGCGCAGCGGCGAGCGCCTCCTCGAACACGACATCGAGCCGCGTCGCGACGTGCCGCGACAGCGCGTTCAGGGCCCGCCGCAGCGGCGCGCGCTCGCCTCGGCGCAGGAACTTGTCGAGCACGAATGCGTGGCCGCCGGGCTTGAGGACGCGCTCCGCTTCCGCCAGACACCGGTCCGGGCGCGGGACGACCGCGACGATCAGGTGCAGCACCACGAAGTCGAACGCGCTGTCCGCGAACGGCAGCCGCATCGCGTCGCCGCGCACGAGCGCGAGGTCGTCGCGCGGCGGCACGCGCGCGAGCATGGCCGCGGTGAGGTCGATGCCGACGTAGGCGTTGCCCGGGGGGAGATGCGGCGTATCGAGCCCGGTGCCGATCCCGACCACCAGGATGCGCGCACCGGCGCCCGCCGGAAGCCGCGCGAGGCTCGCGGCGCGCGCCGACTCGCTCGCGCGGCGGATGAAGAGGTCGTAGACCGGCGCGAAGAACCGGTAGCTTCGGTCGAGGGCCAACGCCGGACGCGTGCTAATGCAGCACGCGCGGGATGGAGAGCGTGAACTCCGGGATCGGGGCGTCGAACTTGGTGCCGTCTTCCGCGAGCATCTGGTAGCTGCCGCGCATGGTGCCGACCGGCGTGGCGATCGCCGCGCCGCTCGTGTACTCGTAGGACTCGCCCGGCGCGAGCTTCGGCTGCTCGCCGACCACGCCGAGGCCCTTCACTTCCTGGATCTTGCCGTTCGCGTCGGTGATGATCCAGTGCCGGCTCAGGAGCTGCGCGGTGGCGGCGCCCGTGTTCAGGATTGTGATCGTGTAGGCGAAGACGTAGCGGTCCGCCGCCTCGTCCGACTGGTCGGCGAGGTACTGCGTCTTCGGCGTGACCGTGATCTCGTATTGGGCGGCCATGGGCGCGCGTATTGCACCCGATTTCGCGACCGCGCACAAGGGCGGACCGGGGCGGACCGCGGGGGCGGCGCGCGGCTACACTCCGGTCGGACAGCAGACCCGGCGCGGCACATGAACCTGAAACCGCTCTTCGATCCCCACGCCGGCAAGCCGGTCCGCGTCGGCTTGATCGGCGCCGGCCAGTTCGGCGCGTCGCTCATCAGCCAGGGCGGCGCGATCCCGAACTTCCGCGTCGCCGCCGTGTGCGACGTGAAGCCCGCGCGCGGCGTCGAGGCGTTCGCAGCCGCGGGCGTGCCCCGCGACGCGATCCGCGTCTGCGACACGCGCGCCGACGCGGCCGCCGCGATCGAGGCCGGCCGCTGGGTGGTGGTGCCCGATGGCGGCCTGCTTGCGTCGCTGCCGCTCGACATCGTGGTCGAGGCCACCGGCGATCCGGAGGTCGGCGCGGCGAACGCCGTCGCCGCGATCGACGCCGGCAAGCATCTCGTGATGGTCACCAAGGAAGCCGACAGCGTGATCGGCCCGTTGCTCGCCCGGCGCGCGGCCGCTGCGGGGCGCATCGTCACTCCGGTCGACGGCGACCAGCCGAGCCTCACGATCGGCCTCAAGGCCTGGGCGGAGCTGCTCGGCTTGCGGATCGTGGCGGCCGGGAAGGCGAGCGAGTACGACTTCGTCTGGGACCCGCGCGCGGCGACGGTCGCATCGACGCACGGCAGCGTCGCCGCGCCGGGGTTCGAGTCGCTGTGGTCGTTCCGCGACCGCGATCCGGCGCGCGTGCTCGCCGAGCGGGGCGCGCTGCTGGCGGCGCTGCCGCAGCGGACGGTGCCGGATTACACCGAGCTGTGCGTGATCGCGAACCACACCGGCCTCGTGCCCGACCGGCCGGACCTTCACGCCGCGGTCGCGCGCTCGCTCGAGGTGCCCGACATCTTCTCGCCCCGCGCCGATGGCGGCGTCCTCGCACGCACCGGGGTACTCGACGTCTTCAACTGCCTGCGCCGCCCCGACGAGCTGAGCTTCGCGGGCGGCGTGTTCGTCGTGGTCGAGTGCAGCCACGCACCGACCTGGGAGGTGCTGCGCGAGAAGGGCATCGCGACCAGCCGGTCCGGGCGCCACGCGTTGCTCTGGAACCCGCAGCACCTGCTCGGGCTCGAAGCGCCGCTGTCGATCCTCGCGGCGTGCCGGCTGGGCGTGTCCTGCGGCGCGCCGCAGCCGCAACCGGTGTGCGACGTGGTCGCGCGTGCGCACCGTGCGTTCGCGGCCGGGGAGCGCTTGTCGATCGAGGGCAACCGGCATGCGATCGAGGGGCTCGATCCGCTCCTCGTGGACGCAGCGCCGGTGCGGGCCGGCAACCCGGTGCCGTATTACATGTTGCCGGGCGCGAGGCTCAAGGCCGCAGTGCCGGCCGGGGCGATGCTCTGCGCCGAACATGTGGAGGCGCCCGCAGGGTCCGTGCTCTGGTCGCTGCGCGCCGAGCAGGACGCCGCCTTCTTCGCGCGCTGACCGGCTAGAATCGAGCACAGCCATGTCCCAGCGCACCTATCGCATCGCGCCGTCCATCCTGTCCGCGAACTTCGCGCGCCTCGGCGACGAGATCACCGCCGTGGTGGCCGCCGGCGCCGACATCATTCACTTCGACGTGATGGACAACCATTACGTCCCCAACCTCACCATCGGCCCGCTCGTGTGCGAAGCGATTCGGCCGATCACCCAGGCGCCGATCGACGTGCACCTCATGGTGAAGCCGGTCGACCGCATCGTCCCCGACTTCGCCAAGGCGGGCGCGAACATCATCAGCTTCCACCCGGAGGCGAGCGAGCACGTCGATCGGACGATCGGGCTGATCCACGAATGCGGCTGCAAGGCGGGGCTGGTCTTCAATCCGGCGACGCCGCTCGACTACCTGGATCACACGCTGCACGCGCTCGACCTCGTGCTGATCATGTCGGTGAACCCGGGCTTCGGCGGCCAGAAGTTCATTCCGCACGCGCTGGAGAAGGTGCGCGAGGTGCGCCGGCGGATCGAAGCGTCGGGTCGCGACGTGATGCTTGAAGTCGACGGCGGCGTGAAGGTGGACAACATCGCCGAGGTCGCGCGCGCGGGCGCCGACACCTTCGTCGCCGGCTCCGCGATTTTCGGCGCCAAGGACTACAAGGCGACGATCGCGGCGATGCGGGCTGCGCTGGCAGCCGTCGTTGGTCGGCAGTAAACACCGAAGTCCTGACGATCGGTGCCTTTGCCAGTTGCTTGACGTTTAACGTTAAGCGTTATACTCTGCTGGCGTGATCAAGAGCTTCCGCTGCGCCGACACGCAAGCGCTGTTCGAGACCGGCAGGTGCAAACGGTTCTCGGGCATCTCGAATGTCGCCACGCGCAAGCTGGCGCTGCTGGATGCGGCGCACACCCTGGAGTTCCTGCGCTCGCCACCGGGTAACCGGCTCGAGGCCCTGCAAGGCCGCCGCGCTGGCCAGTACAGCATCCGCGTGAACGATCAGTTTCGCCTGTGCTTTCGCTGGACGGCGGCCGGCGCGGAAGACGTTGAAATCGTGGACTACCACTGACGGAGAACTGTGATGATCAAGAGCGGCATGCGGCCGGTTCATCCCGGTGAAGTATTGCGAGAGGATTTTCTGGTTCCGCTCGGCATGAGCGCCAATGCCCTGGCGAAGGCCCTGAACGTGCCGGCTCCGCGCATCAACGACATCGTGCGCGAGCGGCGCGGTGTCAGCGCCGACACCGCGATGCGGCTGGCGCGCTACTTCGGCGGCGATGCGCGCTCCTGGCTGAACCTGCAGGCTGCATATGACCTGCGCGTTGCCGAGATCGAAAATGCGAAGCGCATCGACCGGGAGATCGCGCCGGCGACAACGTGAACGCGGGAGCCCGTTGCTGAAAATGCGATAGGCAAACAGGCATCCAGGCGATGCGGCTTCGCCACCGCTTCGCAGCTAGTCTGCGCTGAAGCCCGACGCCTTGACGATCGGCGCCGCATCGCAGTCACCCGGTGCTATTCTTCGCGCCGCCGCAATCTCGCGGCGCGTTGCCTTCATCTCCCTTGAGCAAGAAGCACGGTTCGCGCCGCAAGGCGAAGGCGCAATCTCCCGGTCCGGTTGCGGCCCCGCCCGCGCCGGCGGTGGCGGCGAGGTCCGACAAACGGCACTTCCGGCGGATGCTCAGCGTCGTGGCCGTCGCCGCCGTGGCGATCGTCGCAGTCGTGATGCTCGCGGACCGCAATGCCCCGTTGCCGGCGCAGACCGCGACGGCGACGGCGCCCGCCGCCCCGCCGCTCCCCGTCGCCAACTACGTCGGCGCCTCGGCGTGCGCGTCGTGCCACGCAAAGGAGACCGAAGCGTGGCGCGGCTCGCACCACGACCGCGCGATGGAAGCCGCGACCGAAAAGACCGTGCTCGGCAATTTCGGCGGCGCGAAGTTCAGCCTCGTCGGCGTCACCTCGACGTTCTTCAAACGCGACGGCAAGTACTTCGTCAACACCGACGGCCCGGACGGCAAGCTCGCCGACTTCGAAATCCGGTACACCTTCGGCCTCCACCCGCTGCAGCAGTACCTTGTCGAGTTCCCCGGCGGGAAGCTGCAGGCGCTGGGCATCGCATGGGACGCGCGGCCCAAGGACGTGGGCGGGCAGCGCTGGTTCCATCTCTATCCCGATCGCAAGCTCAAGGCGGGCGACCCGCAGCACTGGACCGGCATCGACCAGAACTGGAACTACCAGTGCGCCGACTGCCACTCCACCAATCTGCGCAAGGGCTACGACGAGAAGACCCGGACGTTCCACACGACGTGGACCGACCTGAACGTCGCTTGCGAGGCGTGCCACGGGCCCGGCTCGAACCATGTCGCCTGGGCGAAGCAGGAAGGCGACTGGAAGCGCTTCGACGCGGGCCGGGGCCTCACGGTCGCGCTCGACGAGCGCAAGGGCGTCGCTTGGACGATCGACCCGGCGACGGGTAACGCGACACGCTCGAAGCCGCGCGACTCGAACCGCGAGATCGAAGCCTGCGCGCGCTGCCACGCGCGGCGCGGGCAGTTTTCCGACGCCTGGCACGCCGGTCAGCCGTTTGCCGACGCGTTCCGCACGGCGCTCATCGAACCGGGGCTCTATTACGTCGACGGTCAGATGCGCGACGAGGTCTACAACTACGGCTCGTTCCTGCAGAGCCGCATGCACGCGAAGGGCGTGACCTGCTCGGACTGCCACGATCCGCACACGCTGGAGCTGCGCGCCCTCGGCAACGCCGTCTGCGCGCAGTGCCACGCGGCCGCGAAGTACGATGCCGCGTCGCACACCCATCATCCGGCCGGCTCGAAGGGCGCCGCGTGCGCCGCGTGCCACATGCCGACGACGACCTACATGCTGGTCGATCCGCGGCACGATCACGGCTTTCGCATTCCGCGGCCCGACCGCACCGTCGCGCTCGGCGTGCCGAACGCATGCAACGGGTGTCACGCGAAGCAATCCCCGCAATGGGCTGCCGATGCCGTGGCGAAGTGGTTCCCGCAGCCGAAGCGCGGGTTCCAGACGTTCGCCGAAGCGCTGCACGCCGCCGAGCGCGGCGCGCCGGAAGCGCGGGGTGCACTCATGAGAGTCGCGGCTGATCGCGATCAGCCTGCGTTCGTGCGTGCCGGCGCGGTGGAGCGACTCGGACGCTATCTGAGCGCCGTAACCCTTCCGACGGTGCGCAATGCGCTGAACGATCCCGACCCGCTGGTGCGCGCCGCGGCGGCGCGCGCGCTCGAGAACGCCGACGTGCCGATGCGCGTGCAGCTCCTCCCGCGGATGCTGGACGATCCGATTCGCCAGGTGCGCCTGGACGCGGCGCGCGCGCTCGTCGGTCCGCCGGAAGCCCGCATCGCCGCCGACGACCGCGCGAAGCTCGCGCGCGCGCTCGACGAGTACGTCGCCGCGCAGCGCTTCAACGCCGAACGCCCGGAATCGCAGCTCGTCCTCGGCGCGCTGAGCGCGACGCGCGGCCAGGCGAACGAGGCGATCGAGGCCTATCGCGTCGCGCTGGCCCTCGACCCGACGTTCGTCGCGGCGGCGCTCAATCTTGCCGATGCGCAGCGCTCGGTGGGCCGCGAAGACGAGGCGGAGCAGACGTTGCGCGCGGCGCTGAAGCGCGCCCCGCAGTCGGCACCGGCGCACCACGCGCTCGGGCTCGCGCTGGTGCGCCAGAAGCGTACCCAGGAGGCGCTCGCGGAACTCGCAACTGCCGCGAAGCTCGCGCCCGACGATGCACGCTTCGCCTATGTGCACGGCGTTGCGCTCTACGACACGGGCAAGCGCGCGGAAGCGCTCAAAACGCTTGGCGCCGCGCTCGCTCGGCATCCCTACGACCGCGAGATCCTGTTCGCGCTCGCGACCTACGAGCGCGCCGGCGGGAACCTGGCGGGCGCGCGCGAACACGCGCGCCTGTTGCGCGAGTTGGAGCCGGAGAGCCAGGACTTCATCCGGCTCGCGACCGAGCTCGGGGTCGCGCGCTAGGTTTCCCGAGGATGCGTGGCGGTGCCGCCGGTCTTCGATGCGCTAAGAGTCAACTCCGGCTTGGAATGCATTGACTCTTGAGTCAATCGCCGTCGCGCACACCGCCGTCCCAATTCTGCGGCGCCATGCCTGCCGTTGATGAAGTATCGTCAATACATGCGTATTGACGATATCATGCGCCCGGGTTATCGTCGCTCGATGTCCGCCAACGCCAAATCGGGCCAGCTCCAGATTCGCGTTTCGCCGGCCGAGAAGGCCGCCATCCAGCGGGCTGCCCGCCGGGCCGGATTGGACATGTCCGCCTACGTTCTTGCCCGGGTGCTCCCGGCCCCGGCGCGCCGGTTTCAGGAACTCACCGAGGCCTGCCGGGATTCCCGCGGCGCGCGTTTCGCACTCGCAGAGTTGAACGACTGGCTGGCGGGCCTCAGCGCAGGGGAGATTCAGGAGGCGGTGGCGCCGCCTCCGCACGGGCTCGCGCCCTATCTCGCCAACTACGTCGCCGCGATGGTGGAGTACGCCTGCGGGCGCCACGGTGTCGCGCCACCGGCGTGGACCGGTGCGATTGCGCCTCTCGCCGAACCGGTGTTCGGCTCGACGCTCACGAGCCTGCGCCTGCACCTGCTGACCCATTCGCCCGCGCCCTTCCGGCGGCGGAACATCTTCATCGACGCCACCGTCGGCGCCCGCGTGTGAGATGGCGGCGCTCACCGACCGGGACATCCGCCGCCTTTTCGCGCTCCTGAACGAAGAGCTCCGCCGGGCGGGCACAGAGGGCGAACTCTTCCTCGTGGGCGGCGCCGTCATGTGTCTCGCCTATGCGGCGCGCCCGTCCACCCAGGATGTGGACGGGCTGTTCCGCCCGGCGCGTCAGGTTCGCGAAGCCGCGGCCCGGGTCGCCGTGCAGGCGGGACTTCAGCCCGACTGGCTCAACGACGGCGTGAAGGGATTCCTGAGCGAGCGCGGGGCGTTCAGCCCCTTCCTGGAGCTGGACCATCTGCGGGTCATGGTGGCGCAGCCGGAATACCTGCTGGCGATGAAATGCCTGTCACTGCGGATCGGCGCAGAGTTCCACGACGAAGACGACATCCGCTATCTGCTCCGGCATCTCGACATCGAGACCTACGAGCAGGCGGTCGCGGTGATCACGCGCTTCTATCCGCTGGAACGCTTCCCGCAGAAGACGCTGTATGCGCTGGGGGAACTGTTGCCGAAGCGGGGCTGAGTCGATTCTCCGGCACAAATCCGGTTCGCACGGCCGGGCGCCTGCGGAACCCCGGGCAGGGCAGTAGCATCGGCAGGACATGATCACCCGCGCCGTCCTCTTCGACCTCGACGGCACGCTGCTCGACAGCGCGCCGGACCTCGCGGCCGCCGCGAACGCGATGCTGGCGGAGCTGGGGCTGCCGGCACGCGACCCCGCGGTGATCGCGACCTACATCGGCAAGGGCATCCCGAAGCTCGTCGAGCGAACGCTCACCGGTTCCCTCGACGCGGTGGCCGACCCCGTGCTCTTCGCTCGAGCGCTGCCGATCTACGAGCGCTACTACGCGGAGGAATCGGGCCGGCGCTCCGTGCCGTTCCCCGGCGTGATCGAAGGGCTGCGCGCGCTGCGCGACGCGGGCCTGCCGCTCGCCTGCATCACGAACAAGGCGGAGCGGTTCACGCTCGACCTGCTGCGGCGGACGGGGCTCGACGGATTCTTCCCGGTCGTCGTCTGCGGCGACACGGTGGCGCGAAAGAAGCCCGACCCGGAGCCGGTGCTCACTGCTTGCGCACGATTGAACGTTCGACCCGCCGACGCGCTGATGATCGGCGACTCCGCGAACGACTGTCAGGCCGCCCGGGCTGCAGGCTGCCCGGTGTGGTGCGTGCCCTACGGCTACAACGAGGGCCGGCCGGTCGAGACCCTCGACTGCGACGCGATCGTGCCGGATCTCGCCGCGGCCGCGCGCCGGCTGCTCGGCCGGGCCTGACGCGCCCCGGGGGTTTTCCGCAGGCTTGTGCGCCGCAAATCCCCGGTGCTATAGTCGGGCCGGCTTCATATCAACGAACGGACGAGTCCTCGTCACATGAGCTGCGTGCTCTTCGGCCTCTGGGGGCAGTGGGAAAGCTGGCGCTGCTGGCGCTAGAACACCCGCGCTCGCGCGCTGCGTTACGCGCGCCCCGGCAGTACCGAAGCGATTCACACGAGAGCAGCTCATGACCGAAACCGACTTCAAGCGCCTCGCCGCGCAGGGCTTCAACCGCGTTCCGCTCGTCCTCGAGACGTTCGCGGATCTCGACACGCCGCTGTCGATCTACCTCAAGCTCGCGAACCGGCCGTACTCGTATCTGCTCGAGTCGGTGCAGGGCGGCGAGCGCTTCGGCCGCTACTCGTTCATCGGCCTGCCGGCCCAGACGCGCATCGTGGTGCGCGGGCACAAGGTGCTGGTGCTGCACGGCGAGGCGGTGACCGAGGACGTCGAATGCCCGGACCCGCTCGCGTTCATCGGCGACTACGTGAAGCGCGTGTCGGCCGCGCCGCTCGCCGGGCTGCCGCGCTTTGCCGGCGGCCTGGTCGGCTACTTCGGCTACGACACCGTGCGCTACATCGAGCCGAAACTCTCGAAGCGCGCCGGAAAAACCCGACCCGATCGGCACGCCCGACATCGTGCTTCTCCAGTCGGAGGAGATCGCGATCGTCGACAACCTCGCCGGGAAGCTCTATCTCGTCGTCTACGCCGACCCGCGCAACCCGCTCGCGTACGCGCACGGCGCAGCAGCGTCTGCGCGAGCTGCTCGAGGCGCTGCGCCGACCGGCCGAGATTCCCGCGCACGGGCCGACGGTCGCGCACCAGGCGCAGTCGGGTTTCGGCGAGGCGACGTTCCTGCAGGCCGTGGCGAAGGCGAAGCGGCTCATCTTCGACGGCGACATCATGCAGGTGCAGATCGGCCAGCGCCTCTCGCGGCGCTATGCCGGCGAGCCGCTGGCGCTCTACCGCGCGCTGCGCACGCTCAACCCGTCGCCGTACATGTTCTACTTCGACTTCCGCGACTTCAACGTCGTCGGCGCATCGCCGGAGATCCTGGTCCGGCTCGAGGGCGACAAGGTGACGCTGCGGCCGATCGCCGGCACGCGGCGCCGCGGCGCGAACCCCGAGGAGGACAACGCGCTCGCCGCGGAGCTGCTTGCCGACCCGAAGGAGCGCGCCGAGCACGTGATGCTGATCGACCTCGGCCGCAACGACGTCGGCCGCATCGCGGAGATCGGCTCGGTGCGCGTCACCGAGAACATGGTGATCGAGCGCTACTCGCACGTGATGCACATCGTCTCGAACGTGGAAGGCAAGCTGAAGCCGGGCCTCGACGCGCTCGCGGTCCTGCGCGCGACGTTCCCGGCGGGGACGGTGACCGGCACCCCGAAGGTGCGCGCGATGGAGATCATCGACGAGCTCGAGCCGGTGAAGCGCGGCGTCTACGCCGGCGCGGTCGGCTACATCGGCTACCACGGCGACATGGACCTCGCGATCGCGATCCGCACCGGCGTGGTGAAGGACGAGCTGCTGCACGTGCAGGCGGCGGCGGGGATCGTGGCCGACTCGGTGGCCGAAAGCGAGTGGAACGAGACCAACATCAAGGCGCGGGCGCTGCTGCGCGCGGCCGAGATGGCGACCGCCGGCCTCGACTCGAAGGTGGAATGATGGGGACGCCCGAGGCCCGGCGGTCAGCGCTTGAGGCGGAGCGCGCCTTCCCAGCCGCAGCCCATCGCCCGGCACCGGTAGCGCCGGCGCGGGGAGACGAGGCTCAGCAGCCGGTCGAACGGCTTGCGGCGCATGCGCACGAGCGCGCCCCCGCAACGCGGGCAGCGCAATCCGGATTCCGGTGGCTGCGTGTACATGCTTGCTGGGTCGGCCATGCCGCGGGTCGCCGCCGGCGGTGGGGCCGGCCGGGGCTCATGCCTAAAGCATATAGCGGGTCGGGGCAGCCATGGTTTTGATGATCGACAACTACGACTCGTTTACCTACAACCTCGTTCAGTACCTGGGCGAGCTGGGGGCGGCGGTGACGGTGGTGCGGAACGACGAGGCCTCCGTCGACGAGATCGCGCGGCTGCGCCCCGAAAGGATTGTCATTTCCCCCGGGCCGTGCACGCCGAACGAGGCGGGCATCTCGCTCGCGACCATCGAACGCCTCGGCGGCAAGATCCCGCTCCTCGGCGTGTGCCTCGGCCACCAGGCAATCGGTCAGGCGTTCGGCGGCAAGGTCGTGCACGCGCCGACGCTGATGCACGGCAAGACCTCGCCGATCCACCACGTCGGCGCGGGCGTGTTCCGGGGCCTGCCGAGCCCGTTCGTCGCGACGCGCTACCATTCGCTCGCCGTCGCGCGCGACTCGCTGCCGAGTGCCTCGAGGTCACCGCCTGGACCGAGGACGGGGAGATCATGGGCCTGCGCCACAAGTCCTCGCGGTCGAGGGCGTGCAGTTCCACCCCGAGTCGATCCTGACCGAGCACGGCCACGCGCTGCTCAAGAACTTTCTGGACTAGGAGAACGACCCATGGCCATGACCCCACAGGAAGCGCTGCCAGCGCACCATCGAGCACCGCGAGATCTTCCACGACGAGATGCTCGACCTGATGCGCCAGATCATGAGCGGGCAGATGTCGCCGGTCATGATCGCCGCCATCACCATCGGCCTGCGCGTCAAGAAGGAGACGATCGGCGAGATCACCGCCGCCGCGCAGGTCATGCGCGAGCTCGCGACCAAGGTGCACGCCAAGGACCCCGACAACCTCGTCGACGTGGTCGGCACCGGCGGCGACGGCGCGCACACCTTCAACATCTCCACCGCGGCGATGTTCGTCTGCGCCGCCGCCGGGGCGCGCGTGGCGAAGCACGGCAAGCGCGCGGTGTCGTCGAAGTCGGGCAGCGCCGACGTGCTCGAGGCGCTCGGCGTGAAGATCAACCTCACGCCCGAGCAGGTCGGCGCGCTGCATCGACGAGGTCGGCGTCGGCTTCATGTTCGCGCCCAACCATCACGCGGCGATGAAGCACGCCGCGCCGGTGCGGCGCGAGCTCGGCGTGCGCACGATCTTCAACATCCTCGGGCCGCTCACCAACCCGGCGATGGCGCCGACGCAGCTGATGGGCGTCTTCCATCCCGATCTGGTCGGCATCCAGATCCGCGTGCTGCAGCGGCTCGGCGCGCGCCACGCCATGACGGTCTACGGCGTCGAGGGCCTCGACGAGATCTCGATCAGCGGCCAGACCATGATCGGCGAGCTGAAGGACGGCCGGATCGAGGAGTACGCGGTCCATCCGGAGAAGGTTCGGCCTGCCGGTGCACGACCCGCGCACGCTGTGCGTCGCGAACGTCGAGGAGTCGCGCGCGCTCGTGCTCGCCGCGCTCGAGAACAAGCTGGGCGCCGCGCGCGACATCGTCGCGCTGAACGCCGGCGCGGCGATCTACGTCGCGGACAAGGCGCCGACGCTGGAGGACGGCGTCGAGAAGGCGTTCGAGACGATCACGAGCGGCGCGGCGCGGGCGAAGCTCGACGAGTTCGCCCGGTTCACGCAGCAGCTCGGCGGCAAGGTAGCGTGAATCGCGGCCTGCACTGCCGGCGACATGCTCTCGACCGGATTCTCGCGCGTCAAAGCCGAAGAAGTCGCCGCGGCGAAACGCGAGCGGCCGCTGGCGACGCGTGCGCGCCGAGGCGCGCGCGGCGCCGCCGCCGCGCGATTTCGCCGGCGCGCTGCGCGCGAAAATCGCCGGCGGCCAGGCGGCGGTGATCGCCGAGATCAAGAAGGCCAGCCCGAGCAAGGGCGTGCTGCGCGCGGACTTCGATCCGGCCGCGATCGCGGCGAGCTACGCCGCGCACGGCGCGGCCTGCCTGTCGGTGCTGACCGACCGCGCAGTTCTTCCAGGGCGCGCCCGAGTACCTGGCGCGGCGCGCGCGGCGCCTGCGCCCTGCCGGTGCTGCGCAAGGACTTCATGCGTCGACCCCTACCAGGTGTACGAGGCGCGCGCGCTGGGCGCGGACTGCATCCTGCTCATCGTCGCGGCGCTCGACCCGCGCGCATGCGCGAGCTCGAGGCGCGCGGCGCGCGGCGCTGGGCATGGCGGTGCTGGTCGAAGTGCACGACGCCGCGGAACTCGACCTCGCGCTCGCGCTGCGCACGCCGCTGATCGGCATCAACAACCGCAACCTGCGCACTTTCGAGACGCGGCTCGAGACCACGCTCGACCTGCTGCCGCGCATCCCGCCGGACCGGCTGGTCGTCACCGAGAGCGGCATCCTGGCACGGGCGGACGTGGCGCGGATGCGCGCGTGCCGGCGTGCACGCGTTCCTGGTCGGGGAGGCGTTCATGCGCGCGCCGGATCCGGGCGCGGCGCTCGCCGAGCTGTTCGGCGGTGAGGTGCCGGTCTGTTCTGCGTTCGATCACGGTTTTGGGCCAGCGAATCGGACGGGATCGCGCCGCGTGGCCACGATAATTCTCGAGAGTTTGCGAAGAGTTAAACTGATCGATTCGATATAGACGATTTTACTTCATAGCTCGTTGTTGCGCTAAAGCAACAAATTGGCCTCGAAAAGACGCGTAAATCGGGCGAGAAGCGTTGCTGAGCGGGGAGCGGGTTGCAGAATTCCCACAGCTTCCCGGTCTCTCGGAGGAGTGACGGCGGTCCGCTTCGGGCTCCCGGTTGTCAACGTTCAGAGGAGAACTCTTTGATGAACAAGAAAGTGATGGCACTCGCCGTTGCCGGCGTGCTCGCGGCCCCGGCTGCGTTCGCGCAGACGAGCAACGTGCAGCTCTACGGCCGCGCCGTCCTGGGTATCGACACACTACGAGGCGCGGACGGGTGCGACGCGTCAGGGCCGGCTCAGCGGCGGCGACGTCGATCGCGAGGCCGCATCCGCATCTTCGACAACAGCTCGCGCGTCGGTCTGCGCGGCACCGAGGACCTCGGCAACGGCCTGAAGGCGATCTTCCAGATCGAGACCGGCGTCAACGATCGACAGCGGCAGCAACACCGGCGCAGGGCGGCCAGGCGAACGCGTCGTCGGGCTTCTGGGCGTCGCGCGACTCGTTCGTCGGCCTCGACAGCGACTTCGGTCGCCTGACCTTCGGTCGCCAGTCGATCTACTGGGCGAACGGCGTGAACGCGCAGTTCGCGGCGAACTACATCAACACGGAAATCCCGTGGACGAACGGCACGCAACTCGGCCGGATCAGCGCGCCGGGCACGACGCCGGCGTCGCGTCAGCAACACCGTGCAGTACACGACGCCGACCTTCGCCGGGCTCAACGCCACGCTGAGCTGGTCGCCCAACGCGCAGGAGCACGGGTGAGTCACCAGGAGATCGTGCAGGCGCACGGCACGCAGGACACCGACGGCAGCGATCTGGGGCGCGACGGTGCGCGGCACGTGGGGTCCGTTCTACGCGCCAGGTCGACTACGCGGACGTCGACGGCAACAGCGCCGAACGGTACGCTGCGCTCCAGCGCGCATCGACGGGCAACGCCTGGAAGGTCGGCGGCAGCTGGGGGTACATGCCCGGCGCGCGAATCGGCTTGATCTGGGTGCGTACGGAGAGCAACGCGGCGCTCGGCCTCACCGGCGGCGACGAGGTCGGACCAGCACGGCTGGACCGTCAACTGGGAGCACACCTTCGGCAACTTCCAGGTCATGGCGCAGTACGGCCAGCTCGGCAACCTGAAGGGCTGCGACGGCGACGGCGCGGCCGGCAACCTCGCGCTGCGGCGACACCAAGGCGAACGGCTACATGATCGGCGGCCGTTACTTCCTGTCGAAGCGCACCTGGCTGTTCGCGTCGTACAACAAGGTCGACAACAAGAGCAACCAGTTCGCCGACTACACCGGCGGCGCGCATCACCTCGGTCGACACGGCAGGTGCGCACGACGCCCTACGGCGCGGATCCGGAGATCTGGGCCCTCGGCATCTTCCACCAGTTCTAATCCAGACTCAGGTCGGACTCGCACGGAAACGGGCGCTTCGGCGCCCGTTTTTTTTGCCCTGTCGCCGCGCAGCGGCTAGATTCTGGAGCGGCAACTTGCGCCTGTCATCCGGTACCATCGCTTGTCGACTTCGACCGTCTGATCATCGAGTTCGACAAGGGCGCTGCGCACCGCTCGCCGGCGTTCCGCGAGGCGGCGCGTCCGACGCCGGGCCGAGGCGCTCGCGGAGCCCGATCTCACGGCCGAGGAGCGCCGCGATGCCGCCGCGCTGATGCGGGTCAACCACTGCGGCGAAGTGTGCGCGCAGGCGCTCTACCAGGGGCAGGCGCTCGCCTCGGACAACGCAGCGCTCAAGCACGCGCTCGCGCAGGCGGCGCGCGAGGAGGAGGATCACCTCGCGTGGACGGAGGCGCGCATCGCCGAGCTCGGCGGCCGCACGAGCCTGCTCAACCCGCTGTGGTACGCGGCGTCGTTCGCGATCGGCTTCGCGGCCGGGAAGGCGGGCGACACGTGGAATCTCGGCTTTCTCAAGGAGACCGAGCGGCAGGTCGAGGCCCATCTGCAGCGGCCACCTGGAGCGGCTGTCGCCGCTCGACGTGCGGACCCGCGCCGTGGTCGAAGTGATGCAGCGCGACGAGGCCGGCCACGCGCGGATGGCCGAGCGCGCTCGGCGCGCGCGAGTTGCCCGGGTCCGGTCAAGCGCCGCGATGCAGGCAGTCGCCAAGGTGATGACGCCCTCTCGTACCGGATCTAGCGCCGCGGCCGCACGGGACGGGCGCGTCCCGGCGGCAGCCGACCAAGAAAAAGGCGGGGCTCGTCGCCCCGCCCTCACACACCGCTATGCCTGCCGCGCGCTCGCGCGGCAGGCCCTCACCCGATCAGAACTTGAACGAGGCCTGCGCCGCCAGGATCTGCACGCTGGCCTTGTACGTCGCCGATCAGGTTACCGCGGAACGCCTCAGCGCCGGTCGGCCGCAGGTTGCTCGATGCGTCGTCGACCCAGATGTACGTGTAGCCGAAGTCGAACCACCAGTGTCGGGCTCGGCTGGTACCGTGCACCGATCGAGAGCCAGTTCGATCGTTGTCCGGCAGGCGCGGCGTCCGGAAGGCATCCTGGACCGGCGCCGTGTCGTAGGCGATGCCCGTCCGCAGCAGCCACGGCTGGTTGAGCTGGTACTCGAGCACCGACCCCCATGCGCCAGCTGTTCTTGAACTCGAGTGCGGTTCGGGTCAGGCTTGCGCCACTTGCCTGGCTCTGAATGTCGAGCGTCTTGATCGAGTCCCAGCCGGTCCAGGTGTAGTCGGCCAGCATGCGCAGTTTCGGATTGAATTGATGCGACACGCCGATCGAGAACGTGTCCGGCAGCTCGACGTCGGCCTTGACGTTCTGGCCTGCAGGCGAGCCCGGCGCAGGGGTCCCCGAGTACTGGAGGTCGCCTTCGATCGTGTAATCAATCGTGGAGCGATAGGTCAGTCCGACACGGGTACCCTGCCCGAAATCGAACATGGCGCCGAGGTTCCAGCCCCAGGCCCAGTCGTCGCCCTCCACCTTTCCGGTAACCGGGCTCGCGATCGCGCAGGGAATGCCGGCGCACAGACCGGGGGTCGCGCTGGGAACCGCGTTGGTAAGTTCCGCCTCTAGTCGTTGATAGCTCAACGCCGGCGCCCAGCGAGAATCATGTTGTTGACCTTGAACGCGACGGTCGGGTTGATGTTGAGCGTCTTGATCTCGGACTTGATCGCGTGGAATTGACCCGCCCAGGTGGTGTCCCACTCCGTACCGAGTCCGAACGGCGCATTGACGGCCAGGCCCACCGACCACTGCGGGTTGATCATCCAGGTCCCGTACATCGCGGGCACGAACGCAGACTCGCCGCCCTGGCCGCCATTCGCCGAAAGCGTTGTAGGTCGACCCGCCCGGCAGCGACCCCGCGCTGTTGAACTTGGTGTCGGGGATGATGTAGTGGAGGGCACCGGTCACCTGCTTGCCGGGTAGCAGCGACATGCCGGCCGGATTCCAGAACGCGGTGCTGGCGTCGTGCACCGCCGCGGCCTGGCCCGAATACGCGACTCCGAGCCCGCTCGCGCCCTGCTCCTGCAGCTGAAAGCCCGACGCGCTCGCCGTTCCACCCCAACCCGCAAACGCGGTTCCGACGATCGCTGCGACGGTGCTCCTCCTCCACAACTTCCTCTTCATTCCCCAGCCCTCCTATTGATCGATTGTTAGCGGAAAACCGTTCTTCCCAATTCACGCAAACAATTTCCAGTATAGGAAGACCGTTGCCCGCATACAACGCTACAGAACAACGTCTTACGATTACTTTAATCTGAGTTGCGGAAATGCAACAAGACCCGCAAGACGCGACAATCCTGCCGTCAGGTCGAGGTTCGAACCGAACGCGAAAAACCGGCGGCGGGCCGCGTCAGGTCGCGGGCGGGGTAGGCCCTTCCTCGACGATCTCGTGCCCGTGCGTGATGAGCGCGGTCTTGCCGAGCATCGCCGAGGCCGAGCAGTACTTGTTGTGGCTCAGCTTGATCGCGCTCTCGACCAGGGAGGGCTTCAGGTTGCGCCCGCGCACGACGAAGTGCATGTGGATCTTGGTGAACACTTTCGGATCGGTCTCGGCGCGCTCGGCCTTCACGTCGACCTTGCACGCGGTGACGTCCTGTCCGCTGCGCTTCAGGATCAGCACCACGTCGAAAGCGGTGCACGCGCCGGTTCCGGCGAGCACCGTCTCCATCGGCCGCGGCCCGAGGTTGTGCCCGCCGGCTTCGGGCGCCCCGTCGATCACGAAGGCGTGCCCGCTGCCCGTTTCGGCGACGAAACTCATCCCGCCTTCGATCCACTTCACCGTGCATTCCATGGCCGGCTCCGGAAATTTAGAGCCGCGATTCTACGCTTGCCGATGGCCAACCCACAGCGCCGCTGAAGACCCGGCTGCCTGGAGATCAAGTAATTGATTTAATGAGATATAGCGTTGGTTTTCCAAAGACCCGAAAGGCCATTGGATAAACCGTCTTTGTGGCATTGCACAAAAATTTTCTTGCATTGCACAACGCCCCTCCGGATAATTCGAATCGTCGTGAGCGTCAGCCAGCAGTCCGGCGCTCCAGGGTTTGTCTCCTCCACCCTCCTCCTTTGGTGGATTCAGCGCAGCCGCAAAAGCTGCGCTTTTTTTTGCCCGTGTTCCGCGCTCCGACTGCCGCTCAAGCTTCTGATTTGACGGGGCTAGGAGCTGCCGGCTAAAATCGCGGTCTTTCGTCCGAGCCCGCGCTCGGCAGCTGGACGCCCCAACAATGAAGACCTTCACCGCCAAGCCCCACGAGGTTCGCCGCGACTGGTTCGTGGTCGATGCCTCCAACAAGGTGCTGGGCCGGCTTGCGGCCGAGATCGCCCACCGCCTGCGCGGCAAGCACAAGCCCGAATTCACCCCGCACGTCGACACCGGGGACTACATCGTCGTCGTCAACGCGGCCAAGCTCCGGGTCACGGGCAGGAAGGCCCAGGACAAGACCTACTACCGGCACAGCGGCTACGTCGGCGGCCTGAAGGAAACCTCGTTCGAGAAGCTGCACGCGCGCTTCCCGACCCGCGCCCTGGAGAAGGCGGTCAAGGGCATGCTGCCCAAGGGACCGCTCGGCTACGCGATGGCCCGCAAGCTGAAGATCTATGCCGGGGTCGACCATCCGCACAGCGCGCAGCAGCCCCAAAGCCTGGAGATCAGCTGATGATCGGCAACTACTACTACGGCACCGGCCGCCGCAAGAGCGCGGTCGCGCGGGTCTTCATGAAACCCGGCAAGGGCCAGATCGTCGTCAACGACAAGCCCATCGACCAGTACTTCGGCCGCGAGACCGGCCGCATGGTCGTGCGTCAGCCGCTCGCACTGACCAACCACCTCACCACCTTCGACGTGAAGGTGAACGTCGACGGCGGCGGCGAATCGGGCCAGGCCGGCGCGGTGCGCCACGGCCTCACCCGCGCCCTGATCGCGTACGACGCCGCGCTCAAGCCGGCGCTGTCCAAAGCGGGCCTCGTGACCCGCGATGCGCGCGAAGTGGAGCGAAAGAAGGTCGGCTTCCACAAGGCGCGCCGACGCAAGCAGTTCTCGAAGCGCTGATGCAGCGCTAGGGAAAACGACGAAAGCCGCCTCCAGGGCGGCTTTGTCGTCTTTGGGGGCACGAGTGTCGCCGACGGGCGACAGCAATCGTTCCTTTGGAGTGAGGTCGGTGATGATCAAGATCGGAATCGTCGGCGGCACGGGGTACACCGGCGTCGAGCTGCTGCGGCTCCTCGCGCAGCACCCGCACGCGGAGCTTGCCGTGATCACGTCGCGCAAGGAGGCGGGCACGCGCGTCGCCGACATGTTCCCGAGCCTGCGCGGCCACATCGATCTCGCTTTCGCCGAGACCGGCGGCGCGAGCCTCGAGAAATGCGACGTCGTGTTCTTCGCCACGCCGCACGGCGTGGCGATGAACGACGCGCGCCGCCTGCTCGACGCGGGCGTGCGCATCGTCGACCTTGCGGCGGACTTCCGTCTGCAGGATCTCGCCGAGTGGAAGAAGTGGTACAAGCTCGATCACGCCGCGCCGGAACTGGTGGGTGAAGCGGTCTACGGCCTCCCGGAAATCAATCGCGAAGCGATCCGCGCGGCGCGCGTCGTGGGCAACCCGGGCTGCTATGCGACCGCGGTCCAGCTCGGCCTGCTGCCGCTCGTCGAGTCGGAGACCGTGGATCTCGGCCACCTGGTCGCCGACGCCAAGTCCGGCGTGAGCGGCGCCGGGCGCAAGGCCGAGCTCAACCTCACGTTCAGCGAAGCGTCCGACAACTTCGCCGCCTACAACGTCGCCGGTCATCGCCACGTTCCGGAGATGCGCGAGAGCCTCGAGCGCGTCGCCGGCCGCCCGATCGGGCTCACGTTCGTGCCGCATCTGACGCCGATGATCCGCGGCATTCACGCGACGCTCTACGCGCGCATCACGCGGGAGGCCGATTTCCAGGCGCTGTTCGAGCAGCGCTATGCGTCCGAACCCTTCGTCGACGTGCTGCCCCCGGGTCGCCATCCGGACACGCGCTCGGTGCGCGCGGCCAACACCTGCCGCGTCGCGATCCACCGGCCGCACGGCGGCGACACGCTCGTCGTCCTCTCGGTCATCGACAACCTGGTGAAGGGCGCCTCGGGCCAGGCGGTGCAGAACATGAACATCATGTTCGGGCTCGACGAAACCGCCGGCCTCGGCCAGGTACCGATCCTGCCCTGAGCGCGCGGAGCCCCACGGGATGCCGTTCTCCTT
>CAVUQY010000004.1:0-389512 GCA_963743805.1 uncultured beta proteobacterium
TCCGCGCGAGCTCGGCGGCCTTGCCCGTGTACGTGCCGGGCGTGAGCGCGAGCAGCTGCGCCTTCGCGTCGTTCGGGATCGCGAGACCGCCGATGAAGGCCCGCAGCGCCTCGGGCGTGATGCGGGCGCCGCGCGTCAGGGCCTTCAGCTGCTCGTAGGCGTCCTCGATGCCGTAGCGGCGCATGACCGTCTGCACCGCCTCGGCGAGCACCTCCCAGTTCGCCTCGAGGTCCGCGGCGAGTCGCGCGGCATCGACCTCCAGCTTGTCGAGGCCGCGCGCGCAGGCGACGTAGCCGAGCAGGCTGTGCCCGAAGGCGACGCCGACGTTGCGCAGCACCGTCGAGTCGGTCAGGTCGCGCTGCCAGCGCGACACCGGCAGCTTGTCCGCGAGGTGGCGCAGCAGCGCGTTCGCGACTCCGAGGTTGCCTTCGGAGTTCTCGAAGTCGATCGGGTTGACCTTGTGCGGCATCGTCGACGAGCCGACCTCGCCGGCGACCAGCTTCTGCCGGAAGTAGCCGAGCGAGACGTATCCCCACACGTCGCGATCGAGGTCGACGAGGATCGTGTTGAGCCGCGCGACCGCGTCGAACGCCTCGGCGAGCGCGTCGTGGGGCTCGATCTGCGTCGTGTACGGGTTGAACTCGAGCCCGAGCGACTCGACGAACCGCCTGGAGAATGCCTCCCAGTCGACCTGCGGATACGCGGCGAGATGGGCGTTGTAGTTGCCGACCGCGCCGTTCGCCTTGCCGGCGAGCCGGACCGCGGCGAGCCGCGCCGCGCGCGTGGCGCAGGCGGGCGACCACGTTCGCCAGTTCCTTGCCCAGGGTGGTCGGCGTCGCCGGCTGGCCGTGCGTGCGGGCGAGCATCGCCGCGTCCGCGTGCCGGTGCGCAAGGCTCGCCAGCCGGTCCGCGAGCCGGTCGATCGCGGGCAGCAGCACCTCGTCGCGCGCCCCTCGGACGAGGAGCGCGTAGGCGAGGTTATTGATGTCCTCGGAGGTGCAGGCGAAGTGGATGAAGGCGCTGGCCCGCTCGAGCGCGGGGTCGCCGGCGACGCGCTCGCGGATCCAGTACTCGATCGCCTTGACGTCGTGGTTGGTCTCGCGCTCGATCGCCTTGACCCGCTCGCCGTCGGGCTCGCCGAACGCGGCGGCGAGGGCGCGCAGCTTGGCCGCCGCCTCGGGCCCGAATGGGCCGACCTCGGGCACGCCCGGCTCGGCGGCGAGCGCGATCAGCCACTCGGTCTCCACCCGGACGCGCGCCCGGATGAGCGCCAGCTCGCTCGCCCACGCCCGCAGCGGCTCGAGACTGCGCGCGTAACGACCGTCGAGCGGCGAGATCGCGGTGAGCGCGGAGAGCGGCATGTCGGGAGCGCGGGAGCGCGAAGAATGTCGCGGACGAGTCTACCACGCAGGCCCGCGTGGGCCGCCCGCGCGCAGGGTGCACGTATATAATCCGCCGTTCCCGATCGCCCACCCCCACACCTCCGACGCAAAGATGAAGCTCATCGGTTCGGTTCCCAGCCCCTACACCCGCAAGGCGCGCATCGTCGCCGCCGAGAAGCGCGTCGAGTGCGCATGGGAAATCCAGAACGTATGGGCGCCCGAGAACCCGGTGCCGGACTACAACCCGCTCGGCAAGGTGCCGGTGCTGGTCCTCGACGACGGGACCGCCCTTTACGATTCGCGGGTGATCTGCGAGTTCCTCGACTCGGTCTCGCCGATCGGCAAGCTGATTCCTGCCGACAACCGCGAGCGCATCGAGGTGCGCCGCTGGGAGGCGCTCGCGGACGGGGTGCTCGATGCGGCCGTGCTGGCGCGCCTCGAGGGCCTGCGCCCGGCGGGCGAGCGCAGCCAGAGCTGGATCGATCGCCAGATGGAGAAGGTCGCGCGCGGGCTCGACGCGATGGACATCCAGATCGGTACGCGACCGTGGTGCTGCGGAAACGGATTCACCCTCGCCGACATCGCCGTCGGCGCCTGCGTCGGCTGGCTGGACTTCCGCTTCCCGCAGCTCGAATGGCGCCGGGACCGCGCCAACCTCGCGCGGCTTGCGGTGAAGCTCGCCGAGCGGCCGAGCTTCGCGGAGACGGCGCCGCGCGAGTAGCGCGCCACGCCTACTGAATCACCCCGCCCCCCAGGCACACCTCCCCGCTGTACAGCACGACGGACTGGCCCGCGGTCACCGCCCACTGCGGCTCGTCGAACTCGATCTCGCACCGCGCCGCATCGATCGAGGCGATGCGACAGGCGGCATCGGACTGGCGGTAGCGCGTCTTTCCGCCGTACGACGCGTCAGACGAAGGCGCCGCTCCGCCGACCCAGGCGAGATCCGCCGCGACCAGGGACCGGCTCGCCAGCAGGGGATGGTCGTGACCCTGGACGACGATCAGCGCGTTCGCGCCGAGGTCCTTGCCGGCGACGTACCAGGCCGAGCCGTCGCCGCCCTTCGTCCCGCCGATGCCGAGCCCCGAGCGCTGTCCGATGGTGTGAAACGCGAGCCCGATGTGCTCGCCGACGACGCGGCCGTCGGGCGTCTTCATCGGCCCCGGTCGATGCGGCAGGTAGCGGTTGAGGAACTCGCGGAACGGCCGCTCGCCGATGAAGCAGATGCCGGTCGAGTCCTTCTTCTCCGCCACCGGCAGCCCGGCCTCGCGGGCGATGCGGCGCACCTCGGTCTTGCGCAGCCGCTCGAGCGGGAAGAGCACGCGCGCGAGCTGCGCCTGGGTCAGGCGGTGCAGAAAGTAGCTCTGGTCCTTGGCCGGGTCGGCGCCCTTCAGAAGCTCGAAGCGCCCGTCGCGCTCGCGCACGCCGGCGTAGTGCCCGGTCGCGATGCGGCTCGCGCCCATCGCGACGGCGTGGTCGAGGAACGCCTTGAACTTGATCTCGGCGTTGCAGAGCACGTCCGGGTTGGGCGTGCGGCCGGCCGAGTACTCGCGCAGGAACTCGGCGAACACCCGGTCCCGGTACTCGGCTGCGAAATTGACGACGTCGAGCTCGATCCCGAGCACGTCGGCGACGGACGCGACGTCGATCAGGTCCTGGCGGGTCGAGCAGTACTCGTCGTCATCGTCGTCCTCCCAGTTCTTCATGAACAGACCCACGACGTCGTACCCGGCGCGCTTGAGGAGCGCCGCGGCGACCGACGAGTCGACGCCGCCGGACATGCCGACCACGATGCGTTCGCGAGCCATCTGAAACGAGCGGCGGGGCCTAGAAGCGGAAGAGCTCGGTGCCGGGCGGTCGCGCCCCCGCGAGCCATTCCTCCAGCGGGTAGATGGTGGCGGGGCTGCCGGGATCAAGGAACCACGTGTCGACGACCCAGCGCTCCGCGCCCGTCTTGTCGCTGAGCTGCGCGCCCCAGTGCACCGAGAGGAGCCGCCCACGCTCCACCCGGTCCGCGACGGAATGGAACCGCAACCACCCGTTGCGCTCCAGGAGTGCGAGATACGCGGTCGTGTTCAGCGAATGGTCGATGCAATCCATCCGGCCCTCGACCCCGTCGTCGTCGATGTTGCCGCCGCGATCGCGCCAGGTCGGGGTCTGCACGGCGGCGTGAAGGTAGAGCGTCCCCATGGCGCGCGCGATGGCCTCGCGCTCGGCCTGGGGCGAGGCCACGTCGACGAAGAGGCGCTTCACCTCGCCGAGCGCGGTGGGCTCGAACCGCACGACCGCCGCATCCCGGCAGCTGTAGTTGAAGCACACCTTCACCTCTTCGGCGCGCGCGAGGCCCGCCGCGAGCGTCGCGACCACCAGCGCGGCGGGACCGAAGAACCGTTTCATGCGAGGTGCCGGAGCAGCTCGAGCGGATAGCGGCGGCCGGCGAGCGCGTCGTCCACGCAGGTCATGACGAGCGGGCTGCGATGGCGCGGCGCGAGCGCGCGGATCTCCCCGGGCGTCAGCCACAGCACGCGGCGGATCTCCTGGTCGAGCGCGCGCCCCGGCTCGGCGTCGGTCGCCTCGCCGAGGAAGGCGAAGCGCAGAAAGGTGACGTCCCGCGACGCGAGGTGCCAGCGGTATACCCCGAGCAGATGCGTGGGGCGGAAGGGGTGCGCGGTCTCCTCGAGCGCCTCGCGCGAGCACGCGTCGGCGAGCGTCTCGCCGCGCTCCCAGTGGCCGGCCGGCTGGTTGTAGACGAGCCGTCCGTCCACCTCCTCCTCGACCAGGCAGAACCGTCCCTCGCGCTGCATGACCGCGGCGACCGTCACGCTGGGTTTCCAGACTTCCGTCATGCGCGGTCAGCCGGCGCGGCGCGTGTTCTTCCGGATGAACTCCGCCATCCGGGCCACGCCCGCCTCGATCGCCTGCCGCGCGGCCGCGTAGCTGAACCGGACGTGCTGGCCCTCGCCCGGCACGCGCGCGCCGAAGTGGATGTCGGCGAGCACCGCGACGCCCGCCTCGTTGAGGAGGCGCTTGCGGAACTCCTCCGAGTCGGTCGCGCCGATCATCCGGCACGCCTCGGTGACGTTCGGCCACGCGTAGAACGCGCCGCCCGGGGTCTTGCACGTCACCCCCGGCACGTCGTTCAGCAGTCGCACGATCAGGTCGCGGCGCTCGATGAACGACGCGCGCATCTTCTCGGCGTCGGTCTGCGGACCCCTGATCGCCTCGACCGCGGCCCACTGCGTGATCTGCGACGCGCACGAGTCGGTGTTGGTCACCCAGCGCACGAACTGCGGCGCGAGCGCCGGGTTCGAGGCGAAGCCGAGCCGCCAGCCGGTCATCGCCCAGGTCTTGGACGCGCCATCGGAGATGATCGTTCGCTCGTACATCCCGGGCAGCGACGCGATCGACGCGAACTCGCCTTCGTAGCAGAGGCGCGAGTAGATCTCGTCGGCGTAGATCCACACGTCCGGACGGCGCCGGAGGATCGCCGCGATGTCCTCGAGGTCGCGCCGGGCGAGGATGCCGCCGGTCGGGTTGTGCGGCGAGTTGAGGATCAGCGAGCCGGGTGCGCGGCGTGAGCTTCGCTTCGAGCTCGGCCGGATCGAACGCGAAGTTGCGCGCCTCACGCAGATGCAGCGGGACCGGCACCGCGCCGTGCGCCTTGATCTGCGACTCGTAGATCGGGAAGCCGGGATTGGGATAGATGACCTCGTCCCCGACGCCGTAGTCCGTCGTCGCAAGGATCGAGTAGGCGATGAACGGCTTCGCGCCGGCGCCCACCACGACCTCTTCCGGCTTGATCGCGAGGCCGCGCAGGCGGCCCATGTAGTCCGCGGCCGCCTCCCGCAGCTCGTCGATGCCGGCCGACGGCGTGTACCCGTGCTTGCCCTCGCGGATCGCCCTGATCGCGGCGTCCTGGATGTGCGTCGGCGTCGGCGAAATCCGGCTGGCCGATGCAGAACGAGATGATGTCGCGGCCCTGGCGGACGAGCGCGGTCACTTCGGCCAGGACGACGAAGGCGTTCTCGGTGCCGAGGTCGGCGGTGCGGCGGCTGATGGCAGGCATGGGCTAAGTCGTTGTTCGCGCAAGCTGCATTCTAGCCATAGCGGACTCCGGGATCACAGGGAAAACCGCCCGGTCGCCGGAGCCCCCTCCGGCGATGCCGGACGGCTACATCCGGCTGGCGAGGTTGAAGCCGCCGAGGAAGGCGACGAGATTCTGGCCGAGCAGGTCGAGCGCATAGCCGCCCTCCTGCACCATGACCGTCGGCAGCTTGAGCCCGGCGATCGCGTCGCCGATCCGCCGGTAGCCGTCGTTCGTGACCTTCAGCACCGAGAGCGGGTCGCGCTCGTGCGCATCGAAGCCGACCGACACCACCAGCGCCTCCGAGCGGTGCGCGCGCACCCCTTCGAGCGCCTCGTCGAGCGCGTCGAGGTAGTCCGAGTCGCCGCTGCCCGGGGCGAGCGGGATGTTGAGGTTGCAGCCTTCGCCTTCGCCCGCGCCGTACTCGTCGGCATAGCCGGAGAAGAACGGGTAGTACCCGGTCGGGTCGGTGTGGATCGAGACGACCTGCACGTCGGCGCGCCGGTAGAAGATCGCCTGCGTGCCGTCGCCGTGGTGCGTAGTCCACGTCGAGGATCGCGACGCGCTCGAAGTGCGTGCGCAGCAGCTCGGCCGCGATCGCCGCGTTGTTCAGGTAGCAGAAGCCGCCGGCGCGGTCGGCGTGGGCATGATGCCCCGGCGGCCGGCACAGGCCGTACGCCGCGTGCTCGCCGGCCAGCACCGCCTCGGCCGCGGCGAGCGCGGTGTGGGCGGCGGCGACCGCCGACTCCCAGGTGCCCGCCCCGACCGCCGACGCGAGGTCGCCGAGGTAGTAGCCCGCCTGCGCGACCGGCGAGGCCGCGCGCGGCGGGCGCCGCGGGGCGAGGTCGTCGTGCGCGCCGCGGTACGGGTGCACGTTGGGCAGGATCTCGGGCCCGCCGTTCTTCACCGCCGACCACCGCGACCATGCGGTGCGCAGGAACTCGAGGTATCCGGACTCGTGCACCCGCGCGATCCAGTCCATGCCGATGTCGTCGCGCGGCTCCTCGACCACGTAGCTGCCGCGCTGCACGGCCGCGAGCACGCGCTCGCAGCGCTCCGGCACCTCGAGGTGGGGCACGAGCCGTCCGGCCATCATGAACTGCTGCGGGCGGTGTGCGAGCTGCTTCGGGGAGTAGAAGAATCTCATCGCTCGGTCTTCGCCCTGTCAACGGCTTGCGCGCGCCGCTGCCGCGTGCAGGAGGACGTTCACGCCGGGCGCAGTGTACGCGAGCGCCGCCCGTTCGTTGTTGTTGTGAGTGATGCCCTGTCGCGCAGGGCGTGAGGATCACCGCCGTCGTGCGGACCGTCTGGTGGCGCATTCGTCCGCCGCACCCTATTGCACGGCGCGCAGGACTTCGGCGACGACGCCGAACATCGTGTCGAGGTGCGGCTTTTCCACGATCAGCGGCGGGCAGAAGGCGATCGTGTCGCCCATCGCCCGCACGAACACGCCCCGGTCCCACGCGTGGTTGTGCACCTCGAGCCCGCGCGCGCCCGGCGCACCGGGGCGCGGGGCGAGCTCCACCGCGCCGATGAGCTGCAGGTTGCGGCAGTCGATCACGTTCGGCAGCCCGCGCAGGCTGTGCACCCCGTCCTCGAAGTACGCGCCGAGCTGGTTGGCGCGGTCGAAGAGCCCTTCCTCGGCGTAGGTGTCGAGCGTGCCGAGCGCCGCGGCGGACGCGAGCGGGTGACCGGAATAGGTGTAACCGTGGAAGAACTCGACGCCGCCGCCCGGCGACTCGATGAAGGTGCGGTAGATCTCGTCCCGCACCAGCACCCCGCCCATCGGCACGGTGCCGCTCGTGATGCCCTTCGCGAAAGTGATCAGGTCGGGCACGACCCCGAAGTACTGGCTCGCGAACGGCGCGCCGAGGCGGCCGAAGCCGGTGATCACCTCGTCGAAGATGAGCAGGATCCCGTGCCGGTCGCAGATCTCGCGCAGGCGCTTGAGGTAGCCCTGCGGCGGAACGAGCACGCCGCCCGCGCCCGCGACGGGCTCGACGATGACGGCGGCGATGTTGATCGCGTCGTGCAGCGGAATGATGCGGTTCTCGAGCTCATCGGCGAGATCGGCGCCCGTATCCGACTGACCGCGCACGAAGGCCCGCGTCGCGAGATCCTGCGTGTGCCGCAGGTGGTCGACCTGCGGCAGCAGCGCCGCCCCGAACGCCTTCCGGTACGCCGGCACGCCGCCGACCGACATGCCGCCGATGTTCGCGCCGTGAAAACCGCGCTCGCGCCCGATGAAGCGGGTGCGCGTCGCCGCGCCGCGCAGGCGGTGATACGCGAGCGAGATCTTCAGCGCGGTGTCGACCGACTCGGACCCCGAGTTCACGAAGAAGACGTGCTTCATGCCCGCGGGCGCGATCGCGGCGACCCGGTGCGCCGCCTCGAATGCGACCGGGTGCCCGATCGAATAGGACGAGCAGTAGTCGAGCGTTCCGGCCTGCCGGGCGATCGCCTCGACGATCCTGGGCCGGCAGTGCCCGGCGTTCACGCACCAGAGCGTCGCCATCGCATCCATGACCTGGCGCCCGTCCGCGGCCGTGTAGTACATGTCCTTTGCGCCGACCACGAGCCGCGGCGCCTGCTTGAACGCGCGGTTCGAGGTGAGCGGCATCCAGAAGGCCTCGAGGTCGAGGGACTGGAGGCGTTGGCGCGGATCGTTCATGACGGCGTCCTGCGAAGGGGGCCGGCGGATTCTAGCGCAGGGCGCTCGCTCCTTTGCCGGATAATCGCAATCTGCCGCCAGCGAGCACCTGCACGATGACCACCAGCGCGATGACCACCAGCCCCATGAGCACCAGCACCACGATCCCCAGCGCCCTCGAGAACGTCAACGTCGCCGGGATGGAGGACATGCCGACGCCCGACGCCGTGCACGCATCGGTCCCGGTGACCGGACTCGCCGCCGAGACGGTCGCGCGCGGGCGCGAGACCGTGCGCGCGATCCTGGACCGGCGCGACCCGCGCCTGTTCGTGGTCGTCGGGCCCTGCTCGATCCACGACCCGGCCGCGGCGCTCGACTACGCAGGCCGCCTCGCGCGGCTCGCGGCGGAGGTGCGCGAGGCGCTGTTCATCGTGATGCGGGTCTACTTCGAGAAGCCGCGCACGTCCACCGGCTGGAAAGGCTTCATCAACGATCCGCTCATGGACGACTCCTTCCGCATCGACGAGGGCATCGTGCGCGCACGGCGGCTGCTCGCGCAGTTTGCGGAGATGGGGCTGCCCGCGGGCTCCGAGGCGCTCGACCCGCTGTCGCCGCAGTACCTCGGCGACCTGATCAGCTGGTACGCCATCGGCGCGCGCACCACCGAATCGCAGACCCACCGCGAGATGGCGAGCGGGCTGTCCGCGCCGGTCGGCTTCAAGAACGGCACCGACGGCGGGCTCGAGGTGGCGGTCAACGCGATCCGCTCCGCGGGCGCGCCCCACAGCTTCCTCGGCATCAACCCGCAGGGTCGCCCGGCGATCGTGCGCACGAGCGGCAATCGCGCATGGCCATCTCGTGCTGCGCGGCGGCGGCGGGCGGCCGAACTACGACACGGTGAGCGTGCGGCTCGCCGAGAAGGCGCTCGCCGCGGCCAAGCTCCCGGGCAACATCGTGATCGACTGCTCGCACGCGAACTGCCTCAAGGACCACACCCTGCAGCCGCTCGTCTTCAACGACTGCGTCCACCAGATCGTCGAAGGGAACCGCTCGATCGTGGGGCTGATGGTCGAGTCGAACCTGGAGGCGGGCAGTCAGCCGATTCCCGACGATCTCGCGCAGCTGCGGTACGGCGTGTCGGTCACCGACCCGTGCGTCGACTGGGCGACGACCGAGGAGATGCTGCGCCGCGCGGGCGACGAGCTCGGCGCCGTGCTCGCGACGCGCGCCGCTCGCGGCCCGTAGGACCCGCGGCACGGCCGCGCGCGCAGTCCGTCACTCGTCGAAGTAGTCCTGGATTTCGCTGCCCCGCGCCTTCGGTGCCCGCAGCGGCGCGAGCTCACGCGCGTGCCGATCGTTCGTCCGGCACAGGCTGAGCGTGCGGTCCGCCGCCGCGGAGAACCCGTCGAGCGGGAAAGCAGCGTAATAGGTGGCGCGCTCGGTGCCGAGCTTGAACCGCACCGTGCGCCCCCGCCGCAGCTCGGCGGCGAGGTCCCCCTCGCCGAGGACGCGCGTGACCTCGAGGAGCACCGTCGCCTCGCCCTCGCGCGCGCGGGCGTGGAACTTGATCATGCGGATCGGGCGCTCGTCGACGCGCACGTACCCGACGTCGTCCATCATCACGACCGACTGCGTCGACGGCCGGGGCAGCCGGACGTTGAGCGACGGGTGAAGCGTCGCGCACGACCCGGAAAAACGATCCAGCGCCAGGACCACGGCCGCTTCGTCGATGACGGTCATGGACGCGGTCCTGAACCGGGCCTCGAGCCCGTCGTGCAGGACGAGCGAACTCCAGTGCCCGTGCTCCTCGACCAGCCACGCCCCCTGCACCTCCGCCGTTGCCGGCGCACACCATAGCCAAAGCGCCGCTGCAAACGCGAGCCCCCGCCGCGCACCGCTCAAACGTGCCCCCCTTCTCCCTTGATTGACGCAGCCTATCCCGCCGCGGCGCGCCCGCCGTTGATGTAAGGCAAAGGCGATCCGGCCGCAGGCAGGCGACGGCTAGGCGTTGCCGCTCTCTTCCGATCGCGCCACCACCTCCCGATACGCGTGCCACGTCGCGTGCCCGATGACCGGCAGCACGACGAGCAGGCCCAGGTAGAACGTGCCGAAGCCGAAGGCGGTGAGCGCCACCACGATCGCGCCCCACAGCAGCATCGGCGCGAAGTTGGCGCGCAGCGCGTTGAAGCTCGTGATCATCGCCGAGAGCGCGTCCATCTTCTCGCGGTCGAGCAGCATCGGCAGCGACACCACCGAGGTCGCGAACACGAACAGCGCGAACCCGCAGCCGGCGGCGAGGTACGCGGCGATGAAGGCGAGCGCATCGGGCGACTCGAGCAGATGCGCGGCGAGCGCCGCGCCGCTCGGGGCGCCGGACGGGAAGAACAGGGCGACCACCACGACCGACACGCGCACCCAGACCGCGAGGAGCAGCGCGAGGATCACGGCGTAGAACCCGATCGCGCCGCGGTTCGCCTTCCAGGCGGCCATCGTGTCGCCCACCGCGACCGGTCGCCCGGCGCGCAAGCGGCGGCTGATGTCGTACAGCCCCATGGCAAGGAACGGCCCGACCAGGAGGAAGCCGGTGAGAAAAGCGATCTCGATCGCCCCCTTGCCCCACGTCTGCGTGAGCAGGACACCCATCGCCGTGAGCGCGACGCCGTAGAAGAGGCTCGTGCCGGTCGCGGCGCGGAAGTCGCGCCAGCCCGCGCGCAGCCAGCGCCAGGGCGCGTCCATGCCTACCGTGCGGATCGGCGGCAGCCCGCTCGTGACCGTCAGGTACTCGGGCTGCCGCCTCCCGCCCTCGGGCGCGGGATCGTGCGTCTCCTCGACCATAGCCTCCTCCGCAGCGGCAGCGCGGCGACCGGACGTCAGATCTTCAGCTCGGCGAACACTTCCTTCGCGGTGCGGAACGCCTCGAGCGCGCTGGGCGCCCCGGCATACGCGCCCACCTGCAGGAAGATCTCCGCGATCTCGTCCTTGGTCACGCCGTTGGTGAGCGCGCCGCGCAGGTGCAGCTTCAATTCCTCCGGGTGCCCCGTCGCGGCGAGCATCGCGAGGTTGAGCATGCTGCGCGTCTTGCGCGGCAGCCCGGGACGCGTCCAGATCGCGCCCCAGCAGTGCTTGGTGACATACTCCTGCCAGTGCCGGTTGAAGTCGTCGGCCGCGGCGACCGCCTTGTCGACGTACGGCGCGCCGAGCACCTCCCGCCGCACGGCCATGCCGCGATCGTATAGTTCCTTCTCGTCCATGAGATCAGTCTCCTTCAGGCTTGGAGCGGCGAACATAGCACGCGGGCGCGGCGCATGAGCCCGCCGGGCCGCCCCGCGGTGTTCACGTCAAGCGCGAACCTCTTGGCGCGCAGCGCCAAGGTCATCCAATGACCTCGAAGCGCCGGCGCGAAGGCACCGCGGTGCCGCAGACGCGCATCGGGCGGCTGGTGAGCCTCGGGCTGGCCGCGGGCGAGCTCGCCGTCGGCGGCGCCGTAGAGGGGCTGCGCCGGTTCGCATCCGCGCAACCCGCCGGCGCCGGCAGCGTGTTCCTGACCGCGGCGAGCGCGGAGCGCCTCGCCGCCCGCCTCGCGCGCCTGCGCGGCGCGGCCATGAAGCTCGGCCAGCTGCTCTCGCTCGAGGGCGAGGACCTGGTGCCGCCGGAGTTCGCCCGCGCGCTCGCCACGCTGCGCTCGGGCGCGAGTCCGATGCCGCCCGCCCAGCTCCACCGGGTACTGGGTCGCGAATGGGGCGGCGGCTGGATGCGGCGGTTCGCGCGCTTCGACGAGGCGCCGCTGGCCGCCGCCTCGATCGGCCAGGTGCACCGTGCGCACACCGCCGACGGCCGCGACCTCGCGATCAAGGTCCAGTACCCGGGCGTCGCGCGGTCGGTCGACAGCGACGTGGACAACGTCGCGGTGCTGCTGCGGCTGCTCAACCTGCTGCCGCTCGAGATCGAGATCGCCGGGGTGGTGGACGAGGCGAAGCGGCAGCTGCACGAGGAGGCCGACTACCTCGCCGAGGCCCGGCATCTCGCGCGCTTCCGGCGCCTGGTGGCCGACGAGCGACGGCTCGTGGTGCCGCGGGTGCACGCCGATCTCACCACGCAGCGCGTGCTCGCGATGGACTACGTGCATGGCGAGCCGCTGGAAGCGCTCGGCGCCGCGGACGTCGCGCAGCGTACGCGGGACGAGATCGGCGCCGTTCTCGAGCGCCTGGTCTTCCGCGAGCTGTTCGAGTTCCGCGCGATGCAGACCGACCCGAACTTCGCCAACTACCTGTGGGATCGCGCTGCCGGCCGCATCGTGCTGCTCGACTTCGGCGCGACGCGCGAGTTCTCCCGGGCGTTCGTCGAGCGCTTCCGCGCGATCTCGCGCGCGGTGATCGCCGGCCACCGCGCACGGATCCGCCAGCTGGCGATCGAGATCGGCTACCTCGCGCCGGAGGACTCGGGCGAGCGCGCGGATGCGATCGTGCAGCTCATTCAGCTGGTCTGCGAGCCGCTGCGGCACCGCGGTCCGTACGATTTCGCCGCCTCGGACCTGCCCTCCCGGGTGCGACACCTCGGCTTCGATCTCGCGTTCCGCAAGGGCTTCCTGCGCGCCCCGCCGCCGGAGACGCTGTTCCTGCACCGCAAGCTGGTGGGCTCGTTTCTGCTGCTCGCGCGCATCGGCGCGCGGGTGAACGCGCACGCGCTGGTGGTGCCGCTCCTGCGCGAGGGCTGAGTTCCGCTACCCGAGCGTCGGCATGTTGAACCCGGGCGCGGGCGTGTCCTGGTGCGGCCAGCGCGTCGTGATCACCTTGGTGCGGGTGTAGAACTTGACGCCCTCGATCCCGTGCACGTGCAGGTCGCCGAAGAGCGAGTTCTTCCAGCCGCCGAACGAGTAGTACGCGACCGGCACCGGGATCGGCACGTTGATGCCGACCATCCCGACCTGGATCTCGTTCTCGAACCGGCGCGCCGCGCCGCCCGACTCGGTGAAGATCGCGACGCCGTTCGCGTACGGGTTCGCGTTGACCATGCGCGATCGCGTCCTCGAGCGTCGGCACGCGCAGCACGATCAGCACCGGCCCGAAGATCTCGTCCTGGTAGATCTTCATGCCCGGCTTCACGTCGTCGAAGAGGGTCGTGCCGAGGAAGAAGCCGTTCTCGTGCCCCTTCACGACCAGGCCGCGGCCGTCGACCACGAGCTTCGCGCCTTCCTTCACGCCGACGTCGACGTAGCTCGCGACCTTGTCGCGGTGCGGCTTCGTGACGAGCGGGCCCATGTCCATGCCCTCGGCGTGGCCCGGCCCGATCTTGATGGCTTGCGCCTTCTTCTTGAGGAGCGCCACGAGCGGGTCGGCCACCGCGCCGACCGCGACCACCGCCGAGATCGCCATGCAGCGCTCGCCCGCCGAGCCGTAGGCGGCGCCGATCAGCGCGTCGGCGGTGAACTCCAGGTCGGCGTCGGGCAGCACGACCGCGTGGTTCTTCGCGCCGCCGAGCGCCTGGACGCGCTTGCCGTTGCGCGCGCAGGTCTCGTAGATGTACTTCGCGATCGGCGTCGAGCCGACGAACGACACCGCGCCGATGCCGGGATGCGCGAGGATCGCGTCCACCGCCTCCTTGTCGCCGTGCACGACGTTGAAGACGCCGTCCGGCAGGCCGGCCTCCTTGAAGAGCTCGGCGGCCCGCATCGAGGCCGAGGGCACCTTCTCCGAGATCTTCAGGATGAACGTGTTGCCGCACGCGATCGCGACCGGGTACATCCACATCGGCACCATCGCCGGAAAGTTGAACGGCGTGATGCCCGCGCACACGCCGACCGGCTGGCGCACCGTGTGCGTGTCGACCTGCGGTGCCGACGTTCTCCGAGTACTCGCCCTTGAGCAGGTTCGGGATGCCGCAGGCGAACTCGACCACCTCCAGCCCGCGCTGCACCTCGCCCATCGCATCGGGCAGCGTCTTGCCGTGCTCCTCGGTGATGAGCTGCGCGAGCGCCTTCTGGTGCTCCTGCAGCAGCGCGAGGAACTTCTGCATCACGCGCGCGCGGCGCAGCGGCGGCGCGTCGCGCCAGGCGGGCAGCGCGGCCTGCGCGGCCTTCACGGCCGCGTCGACCTCGGCGGCGTTCGCGAACGGCACGCGCTTGGTGACGGCGCCGGTCGCGGGGTTGGTGACCTCGCCGGCGCGGCCGCTCTGTGAGGCGACCGGCTTGCCGCCGATCCAATGGGGCAGGGTCTGGAGCTCGATGGGCTTGTTCATGGCGGCATTCCGGACGGGCTGAAGGCCGCTATTGTGCCTCTATTGGCTGGCGGTGATGCCGCCGTCCACGTAGAGCATCTGGCCGGTCACGAAGGCGCCGGCCGGCGCGCAGAAGAGCAGCGCCGCCCCGACGATGTCGCGCGGCTCGGCCAGCCGCCCGAGCGGAATCCGCGGCAGCGTCTTCTCCAGGAAATCGGGGCGCGCGAGATGGTGCGCGATCATTTCGGTCCGCACGAAGGTCGGCGCGATGCCGTTCACCGTGATCGCGTGCGGGGCGAGCTCCATCGCGTGCTGCTTGACGAGCAGGACCAGTCCACCCTTCGTCGAGGCGTAGGCGGAGTAGCCCCGACCGCGCAGCGCGAACAGCGAGCGCACCGACCCGAGGTGCACCTGTCGCCCGCCCCGGCCGCCGGCGATCTGGTGCCGCGCCGCGGCCTGGGCCAGGAACATCGCGGCCTTGAGGTTCATCGCGAAGACCTCGTCGAACGCCTCCTCGGTCACATCGAGAAGCAGCTGCTCGCGATTGAGCCCGATGCAGTTCACCAGGATGTCGAGCCGGCCATGGTCGCGCGCGACCGCGTCCATGGCCGCGCGGATGCTCGCCACCGAATGCGCATCGAAGGCCATCCCGGCGGCGCGATGCCCGGCCTCGCGCAGTTGCAGCGCAAGCGCGTCCGCCTTCTCCCGGCTGCGGCCCGCGACGACGACCGTCGCCCCGTGCAGCGCGAGCCCCCAGGCGATGGCCGCGCCGATCCCGCCGTAGCCGCCGGGAATGAATGCCACCTGGCCGTCGAGGTCGAAGAGCCCGGCGAGCTCGGTGCGGAAGTCCACCTGCGGCGTGATCGGTCCGGCCATCGCTCAGTCCATGTGCAGGCCGCCGTTGAGGTCCACGATCTCGCCGGTGATGAACCCGGCCAGCGGCGAGGCGAGAAAGCGCACGACGTGGGCGAACTCCTCCGGCTCGCAGAACCGCCCGACCGGGATCTGCGCGATCAAGGCCTGCCGCTGCGCTTCGGTGAGCTGATCGGTGACCATCGGGGTCTTCACGTACGCGGGCGAGATCCCGTTCGCCGTCACGCCGTGCGGCGCGAGCTCGCGCGCGAGCGAGAACGTGAGCGTGGTCAGCGCGCCCTTGGATGTGGAGTACGCGGTGCCGGCGGTCAGCCCGCCCGTCTTCGCCGCGAGCGAGCACGTGTTGATGATGCGGCCCCAGCGCCGGCGCTTCATCGCGGGCACCACGGCGCGCGCCAGGTAGAACGCGCCGTCGAGGTTGGCGGCGAGCACCCGGCGCCATTCCTCGTCGTCCGTCGCCTCGACCTTGTTGTTCGAGAGGATGCCCGCGTTGTTCACCAGGATGTCCACGGCGCCCAGCGCGGCGGCGATGCGCGCATGGCCGGCGCGGACCGCGGCGGGATCGCCGATGTCGAATGCGATCGGCAGCACCGCGCCGCCCAGCTCGCCCGCACAACGCTCGTTCGCCGTCGCGTTCACGTCGACCATCGCGACCTTGCACCCGTCCTCGAGCAGGACCTTCACCGCGGCGAGGCCCATGGTGCCGGCGGCACCGGTGACGAGTGCGACCTTCCCGTGCAGCGGACGGTTGTCAGACATCGAGCACGCTCTTCTTGCCGAACAGCCCCCGTGCCCGGAAGGTCACGACGGCGATGAACAGAATGTACATCGACATCAGCGACCACTCCGAGGCGTACGCGCCGGTCAGCCCGACGACCAGCCCCACGAGCAGGCCGGCGACGACCGCACCCCACAGGCTGCCGACGCCGCCGAGCACGATGATCAGGAATGCCGGCACGACCGCGTCGACGCCGACATGCGGCCGGATGCCCCAGATCGGCGCCATGATCACGCCCGCCACGGCCGCGAGCGCCGTGCCGAGCGCGAACACGAACAGGCGCAGCCGCGCGAGGTTGATGCCGAGCGCGCGGACCATCTCGCTGTCGTGCGCGCCGGCCTTGATCATCGCACCGTAGGGCGTCTTCTCGAGGAACAGCCACAGCGCCAGGATCGCGGCGATCGCGAAGCCGGAGGCGAAGAAGCGGTACTTCGAGTAGATCAGGTCGCCGAACAGGAACGCGCCCGAGATCGCCTCCGGCAGCGGCAACTGCTTCTCGGTCGAGCCCCACACGATCCGGATCAGCTCCTCGATCACGAGCGCGGCGCCGAACGTGAGCAGCAGCCCGTAGAGCGGGTCGCGCCCGTAGGTGCGGCGCATCGCCAGCTCGAGCAGCATCCCGAACAGGCCGACGAATACCGGCGCGAGCGCGAGCGCGACCACGTACCGCGTGGCGATCGGCAGCGCGAGATACCACGCCTGCAGGTCGGGAAAGAGGCCGAGCTTCGGCGCGGCGATGAACAGCGCGAAGTACATCCCGAGCGCGAACAGCGATCCGTGCGCGAGGTTGATCGTCTCCATCACGCCGACGATCAGCATGAAGCCGAGCGCGATCAGCGCGAACAGCAGCCCCAGCGTGACGCCGTTGACGAGGTGGGGAAGCAGATTCAGGACGAAATCCACGGCGGTCGCCGGGCGACGGGCGCCGCAGAGGTCGCGGAGAACGCCGCGTCCTCTGCGGCGATTGCCGCCGCTACTGCTCGTACGTCGGCGTCGACTCGTAGGTCTCCAGCTTGCACGCCCCCGGCGCGTCCCGGTCCTCGACTTCCTGGGGCGGGACCGCGGCGAGGATGCGGAAAATGTCGTCCTTCTCCGCCGGCTGGTCGTTGTAGCTCGCCATGTAGATCGTCTGCTGGCACTGGTGGGTGCTCGGGTTGATCCAGGCGTCGTACGCTTGCATCCGGTCGCGCGCGGCCATCTTGCGGCCCTCGAGCCGCTTGATGATCGCGATGTTGTTGGTCGAGCCCGCTTCCTCGACGCTGCGCAGGAGCTCGCGCGTGGCGACGTAGCCGTTGTAGTACACGTTGCCCGGCACGCGGATCGCCATTCCCGGGAACACCTTCTGGTAGCCGGCGACGAACTCCTTCACGCCCGGCAGGTCGAGCCGGTAGTACCAGGTGGTGCCGAACACGCCGAAGATCGCGTCCGGTCCGAGGCCGTAGACGTCCGGCCAGTCCTGCTGGTTGTTGATCCACGCCGGCTTCTGGTTCATCTTGAGCTGCACCACCTGCTGGCGCAGCGCCTTGATGTCGTCGCCGCCCACCGCGGTCCCGACCACGTCGGGCTTGAGCTGCTGGATCTTGAGGAGATACGAGGAGAAGTCGCGCGTGTTCTGCGGGACCAGCAGCTCGTCCACGACCTTGCCGCCGTTCGCGTCGATCAGCGTCCGCATCGCCTTGGAGGTGTTGTGCCCCCACACGTAGTCGTTGGTGAGCAGCAGCCAGCGGTTGCCGTTCACCTTCATCGCGTTCTTGACGATCGCGTGCGCGAAGTTGGTGCCGTTGCCGTCCCACACGAACTTGACGCGGTGGCAGTCCCGGCCCGACTCGGTCGGCGAGCTGGAGTTGGTGTTGAAGTAGACGCAGCCGTACTTCTGCGCGACCTGGCTGATCGCGTTCGCGACGCCGGAGTGCACCCCGCCGATCAGGAACGCGGCCTCGTTGCGGGTGATCATGCGCTCGGCGACGCGCGAGCCGGTCGCCGGCGTCGTCTCCGTGTCCATGTGCAGCGCCTCGATGCGCCGCCCGAGCACGCCGCCCTTGTCGTTGAACTCCTTGATCGCCATCATCGCGCCGAGCCGCTCCATCCCGCCCGAGGCACCGTACTGCCCGCTCGCGTCCATCGTGAGGCCGATCACGAGCGGCTTCTTCTGCGCCGCCTGCGACCAGACGTGGTTGTGCTTCCACGGCCCGAAGAAGGGCGCCGCGCCCCACGCGCCCGCCGTCGCCGCGCCCAGCGCCGATGCCTTGAGGATGCGCCGGCGCGTCTCGTTCACCCGCTGCCTGTCTTTGACTCGGTTGCTCATGGTCTCCTCCTTCGGTGGGTCTGCGCGTTTCAGCGCTTGATGATCTGGAAGCCGTTCAGCTTTTCGTGCGCCTCGATCAGGGACGGCACGAACTTGTCGCCGTACCCGAGCTGGCTCGCGGCGAGCAAGGTCTGGTGGACCGTGTCGGCGATCGGGGTCGCGACCGGCGCCGTCTCGGTCATGTGCGTGTAGTAGCGCAGGTCCTTGCGCGCGTTGTCGAGCGCGAACTGGAGGCCGGTGAAGTCGCCCGCGAGCGCCTTCGGCACCATCATCTGGAACATGTTGGAGTTCGCGCCGCCGGCCGAGATGAGCTTGTAGAGCACCTGCAGGTCGACGCCCACCTTGGCCGCGACCGCCAGCGCCTCCGCGATCAGGCAGGCGCTGCCGAGCGCGAGGAAGTTGTTGACGAGCTTGATCTTGTGCCCGGCGCCGGGCGGGCCGACGTGAAAGATGTTCTCGCAGAAGCACTCGAGCACCGGCTTCAGCCTGTCGAACGTCTCCGGCGTCGCGCCGACCATCACGTTGAGCTTGCCCGCCTCCGCCTCGCGCGGCGTCCGGGCGAGCGGCGCGTCGACCAGCTCGATGCCTTTCGCCGCGCAGTCCGCGCGGATCCTCAGCGTCGACTCGGGCTCGGCGGTGGACGTGTCCACGATCATCGTGCCGCGGCGACAGACGGCGAGCAGGCCGGCCTCGCCGTAGACATTGGCCTCCACCTGCGGCGTGCCGGTGACGCACAGGAACACGATGTCGGCCGCCTCGGCGAGCGCCTTGATCGAGCCGGCCTCGCGCGCGCCCGCGTCGAGGAGGTCCTGGATGTTCGAGCGGTTGCGATGGACCAGGAAGGTCAGCGGATGCCCCTTCGCGACGAGGTTTTTCGCGATGCCGTGGCCCATCAGGCCGATGCCGATGAATCCGATGCGCTGCTTCATGCCGGTGCTCCGTGCGTTGAGAGGTCGATGCCTGCCCGCTATGCCGTTGCTGCGCACGCCGACGACCGCGCGCGCTCCCAGAGACCGATCAGGCGCGCGTAGCGCGCCGCCACGTCGGTGACCACGTCGTCGTCGGTCGCTCGTCCGGCGAACCATTCGCGTGCCGCGGCGCCGAAGATCGAGCGTCCGACCGCAAAGCCCTTGCAGACGGGAAACCGGGCCGCGACGGCGAAGCTCGCCTCCAGGACGGACTCCTCCGCCTCGAGCCCGAGCAGGAGCACCCCGCGGCAATGCGGATCGTGGCGCGCGATCACCGCGCCGACCCGCGACCAGGCCTCCTCCCCGGTGAGCGGCGGCAGCTTCCACCAATCGGGGCGCACGCCGGCCTCGTAGAGCTGCTCCAGCGAGCGTGCGGTCGTCTCCGCATCGCTGCGCGCGTCGCGAGGCGCCAGCACTTCGACCAGCAGATCACGTGCGGTCGCAGCGCAGGCGCCCGCAAGCGAGCGCAGCTTGGCCGCCTGCGCCGCGCGCAATGCCGTGTCGTCGTCGGGGTGGTACCAGACCAGGCATTTGGCGACGTGGTCACCGGGCCACCCGCGCAAGGCGAGCCCCACGTTTTCGCCAGCTTCAAACTCGAGCGGCCGCGAGCCGGGCACTTCGACCGGGCGCGCGATCCACCAGCCGCTGCCGGCGAAGCCCGGCAACACGTCCTCGCCATAGCGATCGTCGAGAATCATCCCCGCGCCGGCGTTCGCGGCCGCGCCGCGGCGGGCGCCGGCGGCGACCAGGCCCTTGAACACGCGGATCCGCTCGCGCGGCGCGCGGTGTTCGTCGGCAACCGCCTCGAGCTGCGCGCGGTGATCGCAGGCGAGCACCGCGAGCGCGGGCCAGCGGCGGGGGCGCGTGGTCACGCGATGCAGGTGCTCGAGGCGCTCGTCTTCGCGCAGCCGCGGCGTCGCGGCTGCCGTGCGCGAGGAAGAACGTGAGCTCCTCCCAGCTCGGAATCGCGGGAGCGCAGCCGTGGCGCGAGACGACGAGCGCGCCGCAGGCGTTGGCGTACGCGGCGCAGCGCTCGAGCGGCTCCGCGCGCAGCCAGCCGCGCAGGAATCCGGCCATGAACGCATCGCCCGCACCGAGCACGTTGAACACCTCCACCGGAAAGCCGCGACCCACGATGCCGCGCTCGACGGTGTCGGGAATGGCTCCCGGGAACACGACGCAGCCCATCGGCCCGCGCTTGAGCACGAGGGTCGCCGGCGTCAGCCCCCGCAGCGCGCGCAGCGCGGTCGCCGTGTCGGTCGAGCCGCCGGCGATGTGGATCTCCTCCTCCGTCCCGACGATCAGGTCGCAGTCCGCCACGACGGTCTGGAGGTGCTCGCTGACGCGGTCGGAGGCGATGAACCGCCGCTCGCCCCAGCCGTGACCGGTGAGGCCCCACAGCACCGGCCGGTAGTCGATGTCCAGCACGACCTTCGTGCCGGCCGCACGCGCGAGCCGCATCGCCGCCCGGCACGTGTCGTAGGTGCCCGCCGTCGACAGGTGCGTGCCCGAGACGAGCAGCGCGCCGGCCGAGGCGATGAACGCTGCGTCGAAGTCCTCCTGAGCGATTGCCATGTCGGCGCAGTTTTCGCGATAGAAGATCAGCGGGAAGGTGTCCCGGTCGCGGATGCCGAGGAAGACGAGCGCCGTGAGCCGACGCGCATCGGTGATGACGTGGCTGACGTCGACGCCCGCGGCGGCCAGGGTCTCGCGAACGAAGCGGCCGTTGTGCTCGTCGCCGACCCGTGTGAGCATCGCCGCCTTGAGCCCGAGCCGCGCGCAACCCACCGCGGTGTTCGCGGGCGAGCCGCCGAGGTACTTGGCGAACGTCTGCATGTCCTCGAGCCGCCCGCCGACCTGCTCACCATAGAGGTCCACCGCGGCGCGGCCGACGCAAATCACGTCGAAGGCGCGGCCGGCGCTCACGCCGCCGCCTTCGCGCCGCCGCTGCGCTCGGCCAGATGATGGCCGACGCTGACGACGAGCGACTGCGCGAGGCACAGCGGCTCGACGAGCGAGCGGAACGCCCGGCCGGAGTCGTCCCCCAGCTCGAAGCACACCGACGCCGACGCCGCAAGCGGCGAGAGCGGGCCGTCGGTGATCGCGATCACCGGCACGCCGCGCTTGCGGCAGTCGCCCGCGATCTCCACCGTTTCCGGCGTGTAGTTGCGGAAGCTCACCACGATGAGCGCGTCCTTGCGGCCGAGGCGCTGGGCGAACTCGCGGTTCATCCCGCCGGTGCCGTCGAGAAGCTGCGTGCGCAGCTCCAGACGGTTGAGCGCGTACGCGAGATAGGCCGCCACCGGGAACGAGCGCCGCAGCCCGATCGCCGCGATCGTCTGCGCGCCGCCAATCAGCCGCACCGCCGCGCGCAGGTCGGCGGCGCGCGTCCGGTCCTGGAGCTGCTCGAGGCCATGGATCGATTCGGCCACGAACTCGTGCAGGACCCCGGAGGGGCTCGCGCCGCCGGGCGTGGCGCCGGCGCGGAGCGCCGCGATGCGGTCCCGATAGGAGGTCGAGCGCTCCACGAGGTGCGACCGGAACAGGCGCTGCATCTCCGAGAAGCCGGCGAAGCCGAGCGCGTTGGCGAACCGGATCAGGCTGGAGGGCTGCACGCCGAGCGCCTCGGCACTGGCAGCGACGGTGTTGAGCGCGAGGTCGTGCGGGTTCTCGAGCGCGAAGTGCCCGATGCGCTGCAGCTGCTTCGAGAGCCGCGGGTACTCGCGCGAGATCGCGTTCCTGAGCTCTTCGTAGGTCGCCGGGCGCGGCATCGACGCTCGCCTCCTCGCGCTGTCCGCCCGCGCTGCGGCGGCGCGGATCGGTCTGGAACAAAACCGCCTGGAACAAACGTTCTTGAGTGTTCTCAGAATAGAACGTATATTCCCGCTTGTCCAGTTTGTCCAGTGTGTCCAGCGGGGCCGCGCCGGGCGGCCCGGGAGGGCTCGTGCAATCGCTCGGTCAGGTTCTCGCAGCGACGGCGGTCCACGCGCCGCCGCGCCTCCCGCCGGCAGGCCTGGTCACCGCGCCCATGGCGGTCGCGTTCGTCGCGCTGGCGAGCACGCCGCTGTGGCTCGGGACGGTCGGGCTGTACCAGTACCTCGCGCTCGAGATCGCGATCTGGATGATGTACGCCCTCGGCTACAACCTGCTGCTCGGGTATGCCGGCCTGCCCTCCTTCGGGCACGGGGCGTTCTTCGGGACCGGCGCCTACGCCTACGGGCTCGCGCAGAAGCACCTCGTCGCCAACCTCTGGCTCGACCTCGCCGCGGCGATTCTCGTCGCCGCCCTCGCGGCGGCGGTCGTCGCGGCGTTCATCTCGCACCGGCGCGGGATCTACTACGCGCTGCTCACGATCGCGTTCGGCCAGGTGTTCTGGTTCGTCGCGATCAAGTGGCACAGCGTCACCGGCGGCGAGGACGGGTTGCTCAACTTGAAGCGCCTGCCGGCGGAGTTCGGATTCGCGTCGCTCAGCCTCGCCTCGAACGAGGCGCTCTTCTACTTCACGCTCGCCCTCTTCGCGCTGGTCGTGGTCTTCCTGTGGCGCCTGGTGCACTCGCCGTTCGGCCGGGTGCTGCAGGCGGTCAAGCAGAACGAGATGCGCGCGGCGTTCGCGGGCCACAACGTCTGGCTCTACAAGTGGCTCGCCTTCGTGATCTCGGGGGCGGTCGCGGGGCTCGCGGGCGCGCTCTTCGCGATGGCGCAGCAGTCGGCCTACCCGAACGTGATGAGCCTGCACAACTCGGGCTTCGTCGTGATGATGGTGCTGATCGGCGGCGGGCTGGTGAGCTTCTGGGGGCCGGTGATCGGCGCGGCGTTCTTCATCCTCGCGCGCGACCTGCTCGGCGCCTACACGGAGACGTGGCTGCTCTGGTACGGCCTCGCTTTCATGGCGATGGTGCTCTTCAAGCCCGAGGGGATCGCCGGAATGTGGCAGGCGGCCGTACGGCGGGAGGGCGCCCGATGAGCGCGCTCTTCGAGGCGCGCCGCCTCGCCAAGCGGTTCGGCGACGCGGTCGTGCTGGAGGACATCACGCTCGCGTTCGAGGCGGGCCGGCTCGCGGGCATCATGGGGCCGAACGGCGCCGGCAAGACCACCTGCTTCAACTGCCTGACCGGGCGCTACCGGCCCGACCGCGGCGAGGTGTGGTTCGCCGGCGAGAACATCACCGGCCTCGCGCCGCGCGCGATCGCGCGCAAGGGCATCGCACGCTCGTTCCAGATCATGAATCTCTTCGACGATTTCAGCGCGCTCGAGAACGTGCTCGTCGCGCTGCCGGGCGTGCGCGCGCGCGGGTTCTCGATGACCACGGACCTTGCCCGCTCGTCTGCGCTCGCCGACGAGGCCGCCGCGGTCCTCGCGCGCGTCGGCCTGCACGGCAAGGCGCTCGTGAACGCCCGGCGTCTGTCCTACGGCGAGCGCCGCGCGCTGGAGATCGCGGTGGCGCTCGCCGCCAAGCCGCGGCTGCTCTTCCTCGACGAGCCGACCGCCGGTCTGGGTGCGGAAGGCACGGCCCGGCTCGCCGACCTCATCGGCGCGCTCAAGCGCGACCTGACGATCGTCGTGATCGAGCACGACATGCGCTTCCTGTTCGGGCTCGCCGACCACATCTCGGTCATCCACTGGGGCCAGGTGATCGCGCGCGGCACGCCGGCCGAGCTGCGCGAGAACCCCTGGGTGCAGCGCTCCAATCTGGGGCAGCTCGCGTCATGAGCGCATCGGCCCGCCCCAGGCGCGAATCCTCGGCGCAAAGCGCCAGGGCAGCCCGATGAGCGCGGTGCCACGCCCGGCCGCCGCCCCGATGCTCTCGGTCGAGGCTATCGGCACGTTCTACGGCGAGACGCAGGTCGCTCTTCGACGTCTCGCTCGCGCTCGGTGCGGGCGAGGTGGTCGCGCTCCTCGGACCGAATGGCGCCGGCAAGACCACCACGCTGCGCTCGATTCTCGGACTGACGCCGCCGCGCGCGGGACGCATCCGGTTCGACGGCGCGGACATCACCCGCCGGCCCACGCACGCGATCGCCCGCGCGGGCATCGGCTGGGTGCCCGACGACCGCCGCGTCTTCCCCGCCCTGACCGTGGCGCGCAACCTCGCGATCGCTAAGAAGCGCTCGCGCTTTCGCAGCTGGAGCGAGGAAGGAGTGCTTCGAGATCTTCAGCGCGCTCGAGCATCTCACGCAGCGCGAATGCGAGAACCTTTCCGGCGGCGAGATGCAGATGGTCGCGATCTCGCGCGCGCTGCTCGGCTCGCCCGGCCTGGTGCTCTTCGACGAGCCGAGCCAGGGCCTGGCGCCGAAGGTCGTGCAGGACGTCATGGCCACGATCGCGCGGCTGCGGCAGGAGGGGGTCGCCGTGCTGCTCGTGGAGCAGAATGTCGCGACCGCGCTCGCAGTCGCCGACCGCTGCTACGTCATGGACCGCGGGCGGATCGTGCACGAAGGGCCCGCCGCGCGCGCTCGCCGGGGACGCGGCGCTGCGCACGCGGCTGCTCGGGATATGACCGCACCCCTGCTCGCCGTGGAAGGCCTGCGCAAGCAGTACACGCGCGGGCTGCTGCAGCGCGAGGTCACCTTCTCGCTCGAGGCGGACTTCACGATCGCCGCGCCGGCGATCGTCGGCGTGATGGGTCCGAACGGGTCGGGCAAGACCACGCTCTTCGAGCTGATCACCGGCTCCAACGCCCCTACTGCGGGCCGGGTGCGGGTATGCGGCCGCGACATCCACCGCGTGCGCTATCGCGAGCGCGACCGGCTGGCGATCCACTACCACCAGTCATACCAGGTACGCGCGTTCCGGCGGACGCGCCCGAACTTCATGCTCGAGCCGGCGGGCGCCGATTTCCCGATGCTGCACCTCTTCGACGAGCCGCAGTTCAACACGCAAGACGGCTACATCGGCTTCATGCTGGATTTCTTCCGCCGCTTGCGCGCGCGAAGGACGGCTGGTGTTCCTGTGCCTGCATCCCACCGCGCCGTTCCATCTCGACATCCTGCGCGAGACCTGCGAGCGGTTCGTCTTCGTGCACCGCGGGCGGGTCGCGCAGGCGGCGAGCTGGGAGGACGTGCTGCGGGAATCCGCGGTCCGAAGCTACCTCGGCGCGCTCACTCCGGCTTGATGCCGACCGACTCGGCGGTGCGGCGCCAGGTCTCCATCTGAACCTTGAGGAACGCCGCGAGCTCCTCCGGCGTCGAGTGCTTCGGGCCGAATGCGATCTTGCCGAACGCCTCGCGCACGTCGGAACGCTGCAGCACCGTCGCCAGCTCCCGCGCCAGACGGTCGACCACCTCCTTCGGCATCCGCGCCGGGCCGAACACGCCGCCCCACGCCGTGATCGACAGCTTGCCGAGCCCCGCCTCGGCCGCGGTCGGAACCTCCGGCAGCAGCGGGCTGCGGTCCGGGAACATCGCGGCGAGCGCGCGCAGCTTGCCCTCCTTCACCTGCGGCGCGGCGCTCCCCGGAGTGGCGAACGCCATCTGCACGCGGCCGCCGAGGAGGTCGATGGTGAGCGGCGCGTCGCCCTTGTACGGCACCGGCACGATGTCGAGCTGCTCTACGGCTTTCAGCTGCGCGGTGAGGAGCTGGCTCGTGCTGTTGCCGGTCCCGGCGTTCAGCTTGCCCGGGTTGGCGCGCGCATAGGCGAGCAGCTCCGCGGCTGAGCTCGCCGGCACGCTCGGGTGCGTGAACAGGAAGAACCCGAAGTAGCCCACCAGCGACACCGGCGTGAAGTCCGCGATCGGGTCGTAGGGCGGTGTCTTGCGCGTCGCCGGCACCCAGTTGAATGCGGTGTTGGTCGCGTAGAGCAGCGTGTAGCCGTCGGGGGCAGCCTTCGTCACCGCTTCGGCGGCGATCACGCCGTCGCCGCCGGGCCGGGCTTCCACGACCACCGGCTGGCCGAGCGCCGCACCGAGTGGCTGCGCGAAGATGCGCGCGCCGAGCTCGGCCGCGCCGCCGGCCGGAAACGGCACGACGAGCCGGATCGGTTTGCTGGGGTACTGCGCGCCGGCGCCGGCGCAGAACGTCGCAGCCGCGAGTGTCGCAATCACCCGCGCCGCGATGACGCGTGCCTCCTGCCTCATGGTCCGCCCTCCTTCTCGAATGATCACGCTCCCCCGCTGCGCTTACGATACAGCTCGCGGAAGGTCTTGCCTTGGGGCGCCGGAAAATCCCGCGTCAGCGTCCAGCCCCGGCCGGCGAACGGCAGCTTCGTGATCCGCTTCAGGCCTCCGCCCAGGAACCTGAGGTAGCGCGCCGCCCACCACGCGCCGAGCGCGTAGATGCGCGGATGAAGCGCGGCCCACGCCCAGACGCGCAACGCGAAGCGCTCGCTCCACGGGCGCAGCCCCCGGTCGACCTGCTTCTCGCGCAGCTTCCGCAGCAGGTCGGGCAGCGGGATCTTCACCGGGCACACGACGCCGCACTGGTTGCACAGCGTCGCGGCGTGCGGCAGGTCGAGCGCGTTCTCGAGCCCGATGTAGGACGGCGTGAGCACCGAGCCCATGGGCCCCGGGTAAACCCAGCCGTACGCGTGGCCACCGACCGTCTTGTACACCGGGCAGTGGTTCATGCACGCGCCGCAGCGGATGCAGCGGAGCATCTCCTGCATGTCCGTGCCGACGAGGTTGGTGCGCCCGCCGTCGACGAGGATGAAGTACATGTGCTCCGGCCCGTCGCGGTCGTCGCGCCCCTTCGGCCCGGTGAAGAAGCTGATGTAGTTCGAGATCGGCTGCCCGGTCGCCGAGCGCGGCAGCAGTCGCATGAGGGTGGCGAAATCCTCCAGCGTCGGGATCACCTTTTCGATGCCGGTGATGCAGACGTGCACGCGCGGCAGCGTCGTGACCATCCGCCCGTTGCCCTCGTTGGTCACGATCCCGCCCGAGCCGGTCTCGGCGACGAGGAAGTTGCCGCCCGAGATCCCGAGGTCGGCGGACACGAAGTGCGTCCGCAGCGCCTCGCGGGCCTCGCGGGTCATCTCCGGGATGTCGGTCTTGCGCGGCTTGGCGTGCGCGCGCTCGAAGAGATCCGCGACCTCCTCCTTCGACTTGTGCACCGCCGGCGCGATGATGTGCGACGGCGCTTCGCCGGCAAGCTGGATGATGTATTCGCCGAGGTCGGTCTCGACCGGCAGCACGCCCGCGGCGGCGAGCGCCTCGTTGAGCCCCGCCTCCTCCGAGAGCATCGACTTCGACTTCACCGCCTTCTTCAGGCCGTGGCGGCGGCAGATCTCGAGCACCAGGTCGCGCGCCTCCTCGCGGGTGCGCGCGAATAGAACGGTGGCGCCGCGTCGCGTCGCCTCGCGCTCGAAGCGCTCGATGAGCGTGTCGAGGTCGGCGAGCGAGCGGTCGCGGATCTGCGCGCCGGCGTCGCGGAGCCGCTCGAATGCGGCATGGCCGTAGGCCTCGACCGCTCTCGCCGCGCAACGCGGCCAGGCCGGCGCTGCCGAACTTCTGCAGGTTCGCCTGCAGCGTCGCGTCGCCGAGCGCGGTGCCGGCGCGCGCCTTGAAGTGCATCGAGTGGACCTGCATCAGCGCTTCCCGGTCGTGCCCGCGAGCACTTCGGCGACGTGCAGCACGCGGGTGGCCTCGTTGCCCCGCCGGCGCAGGCGCCCTTCGATGTTGAGCATGCAGCCGAGATCCCCGAGCACCACCGCGTCGGCGCCGGTCGCTTCGATGCGCCTCGCACTTGCGGTCGGCGATGGCGCCCGAAATTTCGCCGAACTTGACCGAGAACGTGCCGCCGAAGCCGCAGCACTGCTCGCACTCGCCCATCTCCACGAGCGCGAGGCCCGGCACTTTCGCGAGCAGCGCGCGCGGCTGCGGCCTTGACGCCCATCTCGCGCAGCCCGGCGCACGAGTCGTGATAGGTCACGCGGCCGCGGAGCTCCCCGGGAACCTTCTCGAGTTTCGCGACGTTGGCGAGGAATTCGGTCAGCTCGTGCACGCGCCCGGCGAGCCGCTCGACGCGGGCCCGCAGGCTCGGCGAATCCGCGAACAGCTCGGGGTAGTGCGTCTTGATCATCCCGGCGCAGGAGCCGGACGGCGCGACGAGGTACTCGCAGCCCTCGAACTCGGCCAGCACTTTCTCGGCGAGCGCGCGCGCGGCGGCCCGGTCGCCCGAGTTGTAGCCGGGCTGGCCGCAGCAGGTCTGAGTGGGCGGCACGTAGACCTCGCAGCCGGCCGCCTCGAGCAGCTCGAGCGCCGCAAAGCCGATGCTCGGACGCATCAGGTCGACGAGACAGGTGACGAACAGGCCGACGCGCATTGCGTTCTTCTGGTTCGGCGGGGGCGCGCGAAGCTTAGCACAGGGCTTTGCGCGCCCGCCCGACGGGGTTTCCGGATCGCGGTGTAGACTTTTGCCCATCGGCAAATTGGCAAATCGGCAACCCGGCGCCACCGTGAGCGACAAGGAATCCAAGAACTCCATCCAGGTCATCGAGCGGATGATGAAGCTGCTCGAGGTGCTGGCCGACTCGGCCGACGCGGTCAGCCTGAAGCTCCTCGCCGGCAAGGCGGGGCTGCACCCGTCCACCGCGCACCGCATCCTCACCGCTCTCGTGCGCGACCGCATGGTCGAGCGCGTCGAGCAGGGCAGCTACCGGCTCGGGATGCGCCTGCTGGAGCTCGGCAACCTGGTGAAGTCCCGCATCAGCGTGCGCGAGCATGCGCTGCCGTTCATGCGCGAGCTGCACGCGCAGATCGGCGAGGCGGTCAACCTCTCGGTGCGCCGCGACGACGAGATCGTGTACATCGAGCGCACTTCGAGCGGGCGCTCCCTGATGCGGGTCGTGAACATCATCGGCGCGCGCGCACCGCTCCACATCACCGCGGTCGGCAAGCTCTTCCTGCTCGACGACGGCCCGGAGGGCGTGAAGACCTACGCGGAGCGCACCGGCCTTCCCGGGTACACGAAGAACACGATCCAGAGCCTGCCCGCGCTCGAGCGCGAGCTCGAGAAGGTGCGCCGGCAGGGCTACGCGCTCGACAACGAGGAGGCCGAGCTCGGCGTGCGCTGCATCGGCGCCGGGGTGCGCGACGACACCGGCGCGCTCGTCTCCGGCCTGTCGGTGTCGGCGCCCGCGGAGCGCATGAAGCCGGCGTGGGCGAGCCTCGTCAAGGAGACCGCCGAGCGCATCTCGCGCGCGATCGGCTACCGGAGCGCGCAAGCGGCCTGAAACCAAGCGGCCTAAATGCGAGCGGCCTGAACGGAGAACATTACTATGCGTACGCATCGCATCGCCGCGATTCCCGGCGACGGCATCGGCACCGAAGTCATCGCCGCCGGCCTCGAGGTGCTCGAAGCGGCGGCGCAGCGCGACGGCGGCTTCCGGCTCGCGGTCGAGCATTTTCCGTGGTCGAGCGAGTACTACCTGGCGCACGGCCACTACATCCCGCCGGGCGGGCTCGAGGCGCTCAAGGCTTTCGACGCGATCTTCTTCGGCGCCGTGGGGTCGACGAAGGTGCCCGACCATATATCGCTCTGGGGGCTGCGCCTGCCGATCTGCCAGGGCTTCGACCAGTACGCGAACGTGCGCCCGGCGCGGGTGCTGCCCGGCCTGAAGAGCCCCCTCGCCCACGGTCAGGGTATCGACTGGGTGATCATCCGCGAGAACACCGAAGGCGAGTACTCCGGCAGCGGCGGGCGCGTGCATCGCGGACTCCCGGACGAGATCGCCACCGAGACCTCGGTCTTCACGCGCCGGGGCGTCGAGCGCATCCACCGGTTCGCGTTCGAGCTGGCGCGCAAGCGCCCGCGCAAGCGTCTCACGCTGATCACCAAGTCGAACGCGCAGCGCCACGGGATGGTGCTCTGGGACGAGGTCTTCTTCGAGGTCGCGCGCGACTATCCCGACGTCGCCACCGACCGCGAGCTGGTCGATGCGTCCACCACCCGCATGGTGCTCAAGCCCGACACGCTCGACGTCGTCGTCGCCTCCAACCTGCACGCCGACATCCTGTCCGATCTCGCTGCGGCACTGACCGGCAGCCTCGGCGTGGCGCCGACCGCGAACCTGAACCCGGAGCGGCGCTTCCCGTCGATGTTCGAGCCGATCCACGGCTCGGCGTTCGACATCGTCGGCAAAGGCGTGGCCAACCCGATCGCGACGTTCTGGACCGCGGCGATGATGCTGGAGCACCTGGGCGAGGACGCCGCGGCGAAGCGCCTCCTGCAGGCGATCGAGAAGACCACCGCGACGGCCGCGATGACGCCCGACCTCGGCGGCAAGGGCACCACCGCGAGCGTGACGGCCGCGGTCGTGAACGCGCTCTAGCCTGCGCGGCGCCTCGCATGGGCTTCGACCTGCGCGTCATCAAGATCGAGGAGTTCTTCCACACCGACGCGCGCGACGCGCCGATCGACCTCGAGGCCGCCTACGGCCTGCTCCGGCGGGTGGTCCGGGAAACGACCGAACGCGGGATCTACCGCGTGATGATCGACGCGCGCGGGAACCCGACCGGGCTCTCGGTCGCGGACATGTTCGAGCTGGTGGGGGACTTCCAGCGCTACGGGCTCACGCCCGATCATCGCGTCGCGCTGCTGCGCGCCCGGCCCGAGGCGCTCGAGCGCGCCCGCTACCTCGAGACGCTCGCGAGCGCCCGCGGCTTCAAGGTGCGGGCGTTCGCGGAGTTCGAGGAAGCGCTCGACTTTCTCAACGAGTCGTAGCTAGACCGCCATCATCGCGTGCACGGCGAAGAGATTCGCCGGGTGGTCCGTCCAGGTCTTCTCGGCGTGGAACCGCGCGCGCGATGCGAGCTGCTGGAACTCCTCGATCCCGTACTTGCACGAGATCTCGGTGTGGATCGTCTCGCCCTCCCGGAACTCGAACCGCTGCCCGGCGACGTGAGCGAACTGGCGGTACAGGCTCTCGAGATGCATCTCGATCCGGCCCGCGCGCTCGTCGTAGAACGCCTTGTGCCGGAAGCGCTTGACCTGGAAATCGCCGCCGAGCTCGCGATTGATGCGGTGTAGGAGGTTCAGGTTGAACTCGGCGGTCACCCCTTGCGCGTCGTCGTAGGCGGCGTCGAGGACGCGCTTGTCCTTCTTCAGGTCGACGCCGATGAGCAGCATCCCGCCCGGGCCGACGATGTCGCGCACGCCCTTCAGGAACTCGAGCGCCTCGTCGGGGGTGAAGTTGCCGATCGTCGAGCCGGGGAAATAGACGACCTTGCGGTGCACCGGGATGCCGACGAACTCGGGCAGCCTGATCGGCTGGGTGAAATCGGCGGTCACCGCGCTGATGTTGAGCCACGGGAACATCAGCGCGAGCGCCTTGCAAGCCTCGCGCAGCGCGGTCTCTGAGATGTCGATCGGGACGTAGAGCGACGGCTCGAGGCGGTCTACGAGGAGCCGCGTCTTGACGCTCGCCCCGGAGCCGAACTCGACGAGCTGCGCGTCGGGCCCGAGCAGTGTCACCATCTCGTCGACGTGGCGCTCCATGAGCGCCATCTCGGTGCGCGTGGGGTAATACTCCGGCAGCTCGCAGATCCGCTCGAAGAGCTGCGACCCGCGCTCGTCGTAGAAGTACTTGGGCGGGATCGCCTTCTGCGGCAGCGCGAGGCCGCGCAGCACGTCGTCCTGAAACGAGGTCTGCCGGGTGAGGATGCTGTAGAAGCGGACGATGCCGACGCCCTCGCGCCGCGCCGAGGGGCGCGCGGTCATCGAGCTAGCGCGGCGTCGGCGCGGGGTACTGCTTGCGAACGCGCGCTTCGGGGGCCCGCTGCGCCTGCGCCTTCGTCACGGTCTTCGGCCGGGCGGCCGCGGACCTGGGCTCGGCCGGCGCGAAAAACCCGGGCTCGAGCCATTGGCGAATCCGGTTGGCGTCTCCGATCCGGGTGTACTTGCCCACAGAATCGAGCAGTACGATGATCAGCGAGCGCGTGGCTACCGTCGCCTGCATCACCAGGCAGCGGCCCGCGGCGTTGATGAAACCGGTCTTGGAGAGGCCGATCTCCCAGGTGTGTCCGCGCACCAGCCCGTTCGTGTTCGCGAAGGCGACCCGCCGGCCGCGGATGGTGAAATCGGCGTTCGGGGTCGTCGAGTATTCGGCGATCACCGGGTAGCCCTTGGCGGCACGCACGAGTTTCGCCAGGTCCTCGGCGGTGGAGACGTTCTCGCTCGACAGGCCGGAGGGCTCGACGAACCGCGAGCCGGTCATCTCGAGCTCGTGCGCCTTGGCGTTCATGGCCGCCGCGAACGCGTCCATGCCCCCCGGGTAGGCGCGGCCGAGCGCCACCGCGGCGACGTTGTCGGACGCCATCAGGGCGAGCTGCAGGAGCTCGGCGCGCGTCAGCGTCGCGCCGACCGGCACCCGCGCGCGCCGCTTGGACTGGGCGGCCTGCGCGTCGTCGGTGGTGATCGTGATCGGCTCGTCCAGCGGGAGCGCCGCGTCGAGCGTCACCATCGCGGTCATCAGCTTGGTGATCGAGGCGATCGGGACGACGGCACCGGCGTTCTTGGCGTGCAGGACCTCGCCGGTCTCCGCGTCGATGACGAGCACCGCCGCGGAGCGCAAAGTGGGCTCCTCCGCCGCGGTCGCGCCGGCCACCCAGCCGGCCAGCGCCGCAAAGGCAAGTATCGACGCGCAGCGTCGCAGTGACGTCATTACCCCGCCCCTCAGAGTGGACGCCGAAGTCTAGCCGCCACCGGGACCATTCGCAAGCAAAAATAAGGAGATAGGTGAAAGAGTTGACAACGTCATAGAGGCGACACGGCCGGGCGCGGGTGGCCGGGGCCCGCCTCCTCCGCCGCGCCCTCCTCCTGCTGCTGGAGCGCCCACATCTGCGCATAGGCCCCGCCGGCCGCGAGCAGCGCCCGGTGGGTGCCGCGCTCGACGATCCGCCCATGGTCCATCACCAGGATCTGGTCGGCGTCCATCACGGTCGAAAGGCGATGGGCGATGACCAGGGTCGTGTGCCCGCGGGCGATCCGGTCGAGCTCGGCCTGGATGGCCTGCTCGGACTTCGAGTCGAGCGCGCTGGTCGCCTCGTCGAAGATCAGAATGCGCGGCTCCTTCAGGAGGGCGCGCGCGATCGCCACCCGCTGCTTCTCGCCCCCCGAGAGCTTCAGTCCGCGCTCGCCGACGCCCGTCTCGTACCCGTCGGGCAGGCTGGCGATGAAGTCGTGGATGTGGGCGCTCTTCGCGGCCTCGATCACTTCGCCCTCGGCGGCGTCCGGCCGACCGTAGTGGATGTTGTAGCGGATCGTGTCGTTGAAGAGCACGGTGTCCTGCGGGACGATCGCGATCGCACCGCGCAGGCTGACCTGCTTGAACTCGCGCAGGTCGATGCCGTTCACGGTGATGCGGCCGGCATTCACGTCGTAGAAGCGGTACAGCAGGCGGGCCAGGGTCGACTTCCCGGATCCGGAGTGCCCGACGACGGCCACCTTGCTCCCCGCCGGGACCTCGAAGTCGACGTCGAAGAGGATCTGGCGATTCGGCTCGTAGGAAAAGTCGACCCGCTCGAAGCGGATGGCCGCCGGGCCGGGCGGCAAGTCGATCGCGCCGGGCCGGTCCTCGACCTCGCGGTTCTCCTCGAGGAGGCGGAACATCCGGTCCATGTCGATCAGCGACTGCTTGACCTCGCGATACACCATCCCGAGGAAGTTGAGCGGGATGTAGAGCTGGATCAGCAGGGCGTTCACCAGCACCAGATCACCGAGGGTGAGGGTTTTCGCGACCACGCCCTGCGCCGCGAGAATCATCAGCGCGGTCACCGCGATCGCGATGATGCAGCTCTGCCCGATGTTGAGCAGCCCCAGCGAGGCCTCGTTCTGCACCGCCGCCGTCTCGTAGCTGCGCAGGTTGTCGTCGTAGCGCCGCGCCTCGTACTCCTCGTTGCCGAAATATTTGACCGTCTCGTAGTTCAGCAGCGAGTCGATCGCCCGCGTGTTGGCCCTGGAGTCGAGCTCGTTGGCGCGCCGCCGGATGTCGATGCGCCACTCGGTCACCCAGACGGTGAACGCGATGTAGACGGCCACCGCGCCGAACGTGATCGCCGGAAACCGCCAGTCGAACTTCGCCAGCAGGACGACGGCGACCAGGCTGAACTCCAGGATCACCGGGATGATCGAGAACAGCATGTACGAGAGCAGCGACGAGATGCCGCGCGTGCCGCGCTCGACGTCGCGCGACACCCCGCCGGTCTGGCGGGCAAGGTGGAAGCGCAGGCTCAGGGAATGCAGGTGGCGGAACACGGTGAGCGCCACGCGCCGGATCGCGCGCTGGGTGACGCGCACGAACACCACGTCGCGCAGCTCGGCGAACAGCGTCGTGGAGAAGCGCAGCAGGCCGTACGCGGCGAGGAGCGCGAGCGGCACGACGGCGATCGCGACGTCGCGGTTGAGCCCGTCGACGACCTCCTTCAGCACCAGGGGCACGCCGACGTTCGCGATTTTCGCGGTCGCGAGGAACGCGAGCGCGAGCAGCACGCGCCACTTGAACTCCCACAGATAGGGCGCGAGCATCGCGAGCGCGCGCCACTCGTTGCGCCGCGACCGCGTGCCGGCCCGCCCCTCGACGGGGAGCGGGAGCGCGGCGGAACCGTGTCTGCGCATGGGGATTCTCGGGAACGGCGGCGCGAGCACGCCGCTGCGGTCGCTCGCTCTAGAACCGTCATTCTAACTTCGCGGCGCGCCGCGCCGAAATCGAACCGCGACAGTCGGTTAGCGCCGCGCGGCCGCCGCGCCGGGCGGCCGTAGTACCGCGGGACGCGCGCCCGCGCCCTTGACAGGCCCCCCTGGCGGACTAGGATTCGAACGATCGTTTGAAACCACCGTTCGGGAGCCGCCTCCGATGACCGCCGCCGAGCCGCGCGCCAGCCAGGCCACCCGCGACCGCCTCCTGAAGGCCGCCGAGAGCCTCTTTCTCGACTACGGCTACGACGGCACGAGCGCGCGGATGATCACCGCCGAAGCGCGCGCGAATCTCGCCGCGATCAACTACCACTTCGGCGGCAAGGAAGAGCTCTTCCAGGCGATGCTCGCGCGCCGGCTCGACGACCTGCACGCCGAGCGGCTCGCGCTGCTCGACGCCGACGAGCGCGTCGCCGCCGGGCGGGCGCTCACCTGCGAGCGCATCCTCGCGGCGCTCTTCGTGCCGGCGCTGCGCCTGGCGCGCGAGCCCCGGCGCGGCGGCAAGGACTTCCTGCGCCTGCTCGGGCGCGCGTACGTCGACCCGTCCCCGCGGCTCCGCGAGTTCCTGTCGGAGCGCTACGCCCCCTCGATCGCCCGGTTCAAGGAGGCGTTCGCCCGTGCGCTGCCGCGCATCACGCCGCGCGAGCTGACCTGGCGGCTGCACTTCATGATGGGCGCGCTCGCCTATACCCTCGCCGGCGCCGACGCCTGGAAGCTGATCGCCGCGCTGACCCCGGCCGATGCCGCGAACGACCAGCTGCTGCTGCGCCGGCTGGCGCCGTTCCTGATCGCGGGCCTGCAGGCGCCCCTGCCCGACCTGACGAGCGCGGACCCGATCGTGTCCCTCGAGACCACCCGTCAGGCCCGCCGCCGGACCCCGACCAACAAGCCGAGGGTTCCAACGGTTCCATCGACTGCAAAGGCGGCCCCTCGAGCCGCCTAGGAGACGCCCCCATGCTGCCCGCATTCCTCGCCGCATCCCTGCTCGTCGTCCTCGCGGCCGCGTATCTCGCCGCACCCGCCTGGGTCTGGACCGCCGCACTCGGCGCGTTTGTCGCCGGCCTGGCGTGGCTCGCGCCGCTGGCGGGGTGGGCAACGGCGGCGCTCGCGGTCGCGTTCGTCGCGTTCGCCCTCCTTGCGCACCTCGCGCCGCTGCGGCGCAGGCTCCTCAGCGACCCCGTGCTGCGCGCGTTTCGCACGGTCATGCCGCCATGTCGCAGACCGAGGCCGAGGCGATCAACGCCGGCACGGTGTGGTGGGACGGCGACCTCTTCTCCGGCAAGCCCGACTGGGCGAAGCTGCTGTCGTTTCCGAAACCCGAGCTCTCGCCCGAGGAACAGGCCTTCCTCGACACCGAGACCGAGGAGCTCTGCCGCATCGCCGACGACTGGGAGACGTACGCGCTCGGCGACATGCCGCCGCACGTGTGGCAGTACATCAAGGACAAGGGCTTTCTCGGCATGATCATCCCGAAGGCAGTACGGCGGGCAAAGGCTTCTCGGCGTACGCGCACTCGCAGGTCATCATGAAGCTCTCGACCCGGTGCAGCGCCGCCGCGGTGTCGGTGATGGTGCCGAACTCGCTCGGGCCGGCGGAGCTGCTGCTGCATTACGGCACCGAGGAGCAGAAGCGCCACTACCTGCCGCGGCTCGCGAAGGGCCTCGACATCCCGTGCTTCGCGCTGACCAACCCGCACGCGGGTTCGGATGCGGCCGCCATTCCCGATGCCGGCATCGTGTGCAAGGGCACCTGGGAGGGACGCGAGGTCCTCGGCATGCGCGTCACCTGGGACAAGCGCTACATCACGCTCGGGCCGGTCGCGACGCTGCTCGGGCTCGCGTTCCGCCTGCACGACCCCGACCATCTGCTCGGCGACGAGGCGGACGTCGGCATCACCTGCGCGCTGATCCCGACGAGCCACCCGGGCGTGAACATCGGCCGGCGGCACTTCCCGCTGAACGCCGTGTTCCAGAACGGCCCGAACTGGGGCAAGGACGTCTTCATGCCGCTCGAGTGGATCATCGGCGGGCCGAAGATGGCCGGCCAGGGCTGGCGGATGCTGATGGAGTGCCTCGCCGCCGGCCGCTCGATCTCGCTGCCGTCCTCGAACGTCGGCATGTCGAAGCTCGCCGTGCGCGGCACCGGGCGCCTACGCGCGCGTGCGCAGCCAGTTCCGGACCCCGATCGGCCGCTTCGAGGGCATCGAGGAGGCGCTCACGCGCATGGGCGGCAACCTCTACATGATCGATGCGGCACGCACGATGACCGCCGGCGCGATCGACCTCGGCGAGAAGCCGTCGGTGGTCTCGGGCATCGTCAAGTACCACATCACCGAGCGCGACCGCCAGGTCGTCAACGACGCCATGGACATCCAGGGCGGCAAGGGCATCTGCCTGGGCCCCAACAACTTCCTCGGCCGCGCCTACCAGCAGATCCCGGTGGCGATCACCGTCGAGGGCGCGAACATCCTCACCCGCAGCCTGATCATCTTCGGCCAGGGCGCGATCCGCTGCCACCCGTACGTGCTGAAGGAGATGCAGGCGACGCGCGAAGCCGACCGCGCCAAGGCCTCGCGCGACTTCGACGCGGCGCTGTGGGGCCACGTCGGCTTCACCGTCACCAACGCGGTGCGGGCATTCGTCATGGGCATCACCGGCTCGCACTGGGTGCGCGTCCCGGCGGGCGCCGCGCCCGACGCGCGGCGCTACTACCAGCAGCTCACCCGGTTCTCGGCCGCGTTCGCCTTCCTCGTCCGACGTTTCGATGCTGGTGCTGGGCGGCGCGTCTGAAGCGGCGCGAGAAACTCTCCGCGCGGCTCGGCGACATCCTCTCGCTGATGTATCTCGCGTCGGCGGCGCTGAAGCGCTACGAGGACGAGGGCCGGCAGCCCGCCGACAAGCCGCTCCTCGACTGGAGCATCTGGGACGCCATGTTCCGCGCGCAGAACGCGTTCGAGGGGGTGCTCTCGAACTATCCGAGCCGCGTGGCCGCGTGGCTGCTGCGGCGTATCATCTTCCCGCTCGGGCGGCCGTACGTCGTGCCGTCGGACCGGCTCGGGCACGAAGTCGCGAAGCTGCTGATCGAGCCGTCCGCGGCGCGGGACCGGCTCACGGCGGGTGCCTACGTCCCGCGCACGGAGAGCGATGTCATGGGCAAGCTCGAGGCGGCAATGCAGGCGGCGGTCGCGGCGGAGCCGATCGAGCGCAAGGTGCGCGTGGCGCAGAAGGCGGGCCGGATCTCTGGCGAAGCCGGCGCCGAGCTCGCACGCGCGGCATTCGAGGCCGGCGTGATTACTGCGGCGGAGCACGCACACATGCAGCGCGCCGTCGCGCTGCGCGACGAGGTGATCCGCGTCGACGACTTCCCGCAGGACCTGACGCTCGTCGCGGCAGCCCGCCCGGCTTCGCACCGCGCGGCTGCCTGAGGAGCAGACGCGATGAGGCTCCTGCTGGTGGCAACCGCGGCGCTCGTGCTCGGAGGGTGCGGCGAGGGCCGGGGCATCAGCGACTACGAAGGCCCGATCCACGAGCGGTGGACAGTGTCGGAGAACGCTTCGCCGGAATGCCTCTCCGCGGCGCGGCGCGCAAGCAGGTACTGCCTCGACAAGAGCCTGCCGAGCGACATCTGGGGCAGCTACACCTCCGAATGCACCAAGGCGCAGTGGGACTACTCGCGCAACAGCTGCAGGTAGGCCCACCGGAAGGAGTCAACGCATGAACAAGGCGATCTACATCATCGACGGCGCGCGCACGCCGTTCCTCAAGTCGCGCAACAAGCCCGGGCCGTTCGCCGCGAGCGATCTCGCCACGATGGCGGGCCGCGCCGTGCTGACGCGCCAGCCGTTCGAGCCGAGCGAGCTCGACGAGGTGATCGTCGGCTGCGCCGCGCCGTCGGTCGACGAGGTGAACATCGGCCGCGTCGTCGCGCTGCGGATGGGCTGCGGTCAGAAGGTCCCCGGCTGGACGGTGATGCGCAACTGCGCCTCGGGCATGCAGGCGCTCGACTCCGCGATCGCGAACTTCGAGTCGGGACGCTCGAATCTGGTGCTGGCCGGAGGCGTCGACGCACTCTCGCGCGCATCGCTGATCTTCTCCGACGCGATGACGCTCTGGTTCTCGAACTTCTTCGCCGCGAAGACGGCCGGGCAGAAGGTCGCCGCGCTCGCGAAGTTCCGGCTCGGCTATCTCGCGCCGGTGATCGGCATCATGAAGGGCCTCACCGACCCGAACGTCGGGCTGATCATGGGCCAGACCGCGGAGAACCTTGCGCATCGCTTCGGCATCACGCGCACGCAGATGGACGAGCTCGCGGCGCGCAGCCATGCGCGCGTCGTGCGCGCGCAGGAGAGCGGCCGGTTCCTGGACGCCCACGACGGTCTCGCGCCGGAGATCGCGCCGATCTACGAGCGCAACGGCACGCTCTACAAGGACGACGACGGCGTGCGCAAGGACTCCACGGTCGAGAACCTCGCGAAGCTGAAGCCGTTCTTCGACCGCAAGTACGGCAACGTGACGGCGGGGAACTCGTCGCAGATCACCGACGGCGCGGCCTGGCTGCTGCTCGCGACCGAGGAGGCGGTGAAGCGCCACGACCTGAAGCCGGTCGGCCGCATCGTCGATTCGCAGTGGGCCGGCCTCGATCCGGCGCAGATGGGCCTCGGGCCGGTGCACGCGGCGACGCCGATCCTGCAGCGCCACCGTCTCGGGCTGAACGACCTCGACGCCTGGGAGATCAACGAGGCGTTCGCGGCGCAGGTGATCGGCTGCCTCGAGGCGTGGAAGAGCGACGCCTACTCGCGCGAGCAGCTCGGGCTCGACCGGGCGCTCGGCGCGCTGGACCCGGAGAAGCTGAACGTGGACGGCGGCGCGATCGCGCTCGGTCATCCGGTCGGCGCCTCGGGCGCGCGCATCGTGCTGCATCTGCTCCACGTGCTCAAGCGCAACCAGGGCAAACGCGGGATCGCCACCATCTGCATCGGCGGCGGCCAGGGCGGCGCGATGCTGGTCGAAGCCCTCTGAGCGCCGACCAACACGAACAAAGGATTACAGCAATGAATCCGGCAGATGCGATTCTGGATCAGCGGGCGCTCGGCGAATACCGGCACTTCCGCCTCGACAAGGACGCCGACGGGCTCGTCTGGCTCACGTTCGACAAGGCCGGGGCTTCGACCAATACCTTCTCGACGGACGTAATGGCGGAGTTCGTCGCGATCGTCGAGCGGCTCGCGCAGGAAAAGCCGCGCGGCCTCGCGATCCGCTCCGGCAAGGACTCCGGCTTCATCGCCGGCGCCGACGTCGAGGAGTTCACGCGCGTCGAGAACGTCGAAGGGGCGCTCGCAATCGTGCGACGCGGCTGGGACGCGTTCAACAAGCTCGCCGCGCTGCCCTTCCCCACCCTCGCGCTGGTGCGCGGGTTCTGCATGGGCGGCGGCCTCGAGCTCGCGATCGCGTGCCGCTACCGGATCGCGGTCGACGAGCCGGGCACCCGCTTCGCGCTGCCCGAAGTGATGCTCGGCATCCTGCCGGGCTGGGGCGGCGTGCTGCGCCTGCCGAAGCTGGTCGGCCCGCAGGCCGCGCTCGACATCATGATGACCGGCCGCTCGGTCGACGCGCGCCGCGCGAAGCGGATCGGCCTCGTCGACGCGTCGGTGCCGCCGCGCGTGATGGAGAACGCCGCGCGAATGATGCTGCTGGAGGCACCCGCGCCGCGGACGCTCCCGTTCGTGCAGCGCATGATGAACGGCCCGCTCAAGAGCGTCGTCGCCGCGATGGCGCGCTCGCAGCTCGAGAAGAAGGCGCGGCGCGAGCACTACCCCGCGCCCTACGCGATCCTCGAGCTCTGGGAGAAATGGGGCGGCGACCCGTTCCTGCCGCCGCACGCGGACGACGCGTCGATCGCGAAGCTCGCCCAGCACCCGACCACGAAGAACCTGATCCGCATCTTCGGCCTGCAGGAGCGCATGAAGGCCGCCGGGAAAGAAGCCGATTTCGCGGCGCGGCGCGTGCACGTCATCGGCGCCGGGGTCATGGGCGGTGACATTGCCGCGGTGTGCGCGCTGCGCGGCCTCACCGTGACGTTGCAGGACACCGCGCCCGAGCGCCTCGCCCCGGCGCTGAAGCGCGCCGGCGAGCTGTTCGGCAAGCGCATCAAGGACAAGCTGCGCGTCCGCGACGCGCTCGACCGCCTCATCCCGGACGTGCAGGGCGACGGTGTGCGCCACGCCGACGTGATCATCGAGGCGATCGTCGAGAACCTGGAGATCAAGCAGAAGCTCTTCGCAGAGATCGAGGCGAAGGCCAAGCCCGACGCGATCCTCGCGACCAACACTTCGAGCCTGAAGCTCGCGGACATCGGCGCGACGATGAAGGACCCGTCGCGCCTCGTCGGCCTGCATTTCTTCAACCCGGTGCCGCAGCTCCAGCTGGTCGAGATCGTGGCGGGCGCGACGACGAATCCCGAGTGGGCGAAGCGCGGCGCCGCATTCGCGCGTCAGATCGACAAGCTGCCGCTGCCGGTCAAGGACGCGCCCGGGTTCCTGGTGAACCGCGTGCTCGGACCGTACATGGCGAATGCATTCCGGATGCTCGACGAGGGCGTGAGCGCGGAGACGATCGACAAGGCCGCGGAACAGTTCGGCATGCCGATGGGCCCGATCGCGCTCGCCGACACCGTCGGCCTCGACATCTGCGCGGCCGCAGGCAAGGCGCTCGCGGGCGCGGACGCGACGCCGCCGAAGCGGCTCGAGGAATTGCTGAAGGCCGGCAAGCTCGGCAAGAAGACCGGCGAAGGGTTCTACCGGTGGGAGAAGGGCAAGGCGGTGAAGGGCTCGGCCGGTCAAGTCGACGACGCGCTGATCAAGCGGATCATCGATCCGTACCTCGCCGAGGCGCAGAAGGCCGTTGCCGAAGGAATTGTGGAGGATGCCGACCTAGCGGATGCCGGGCTCATCTTCGGCACCGGGTTCGCTCCGTTCCGCGGCGGGCCGATGAATTACCTCGACACGCGCGGCTAGATTCGGCTGGCGGGTGCAGGCGCAGGCGGGGCGCACGAGCGTCCCATTTGCGTTTCAGTACGGCCGGCTCGCCCCGTACCGATGAATGTGCAGCGGCGTCTTGGCGAGCCCCGGGCAATAGGTCCCGACGATCCGCGCGAGCCGGTCGCATAGCTTCCGGTTGTCGCGGTTGAGGCGCGCGAGGCGCGCCCGCGCCTCCTCGGCGTCGCGCGCGAGGCGCGACGACACCACGGTCAGCAAGCGCCGGTTCTCGACGATCATCCGCCCGCCGACCATCACCGAGTGCACCGCGTTGCCGTCCTCGGTGTGCACGAGCTGGTTGACCGGGTCGTTGAACGGGATCCAGTTCACGTGGCCGAGATCGAGGAAGACGATGTCGGCCTTCCACCCCGGCGCGATGCGGCCGATCCGGTCGCCGAAGCCGAGCGCGCGGGCGCTGCCTTCGGTCGCCGCGCGCAGCGCCTCGTCGGTCCCGATCCAGCGCCCGCAGTCCGGCCCCTGCGCCTTCGAGGCGAGCGAGGCGAGCCGCATCGCCTCGTACATGTTGAGGTTGTCGGAGCAGTTCGCGCCGTCGGTGCCGATGCCGACGTTGACCTTGCGCTCGAGCATGCCGCGCATGTCGGCGAGCCCGCTGCCCAGGCGCATGTTGCTGCCCGGGTTGTGCGCCACCGAGGCGCCCTTGTCGCCGAGGCGCCGCATGTCGTCGTCGTCGAGCCACACGCCGTGCGCCACGGTGAAGTCCGGGCCGACGAGGCCGAGCTCGTCCATGTGGGCGGCGAGCGTCGTCCCGTAGCGCCGGAGCCCGGCGATCACCTGCACCTTCGACTCCGCCACATGCGAGTGGAGCCCGACGCCGAACTCGCGCGCGAGCTTTCCGCACCCCGCCAGGAACGCGTCGCTGCAGTGGTGCGGGATCGTCGGCGCGACGGCCGGTCGGACCTGATCGCGATCGCCCTTCCACCCGCGCAGCACGCGGCGGATGTTCGCGAGCGTGGTCTTGTACGGCGCGAGCCGGAACCGCTCGACGTCCTTCTGCAGCGCCGGGGGCAGCATCTCCATCAGCCCCGGGATCGCCTCGTAGAACGAGTGATCCGCAACCATCGGCGCCACCACCGCGCGAATCCCGACGTCGCGATAGGCCTGCGCGGCGGCGTTCATCCCCTCGACGCTCGGCGTCGGGAACTCGAAGGAGAGGTCGTAGCACGCGGTGCAGCCCTTCAGCGCCATCTCCGCCGCGCCGATCAGCGTCCCGAGGTACTTGTCCTGCGTCGTCCGGTGCCCGGCGAGCCACGGGCTCGCGGTGAGCAGCAGCTCGAGCGTCCACCGGTCGCCCATCCCCTTGCCGAGGTTGCCGTGGCCGTGCGTGTGGGCGTTGACGAGCCCCGGATGCAGGAGCATCCCGCGCGCATCGACGACGGACGCGCCCGCCGGCGCCTTCATCCCGGCCGGCCCGACGGCGCGGATCGTGTCGCCCTCGACCAGGATGTCCGCGGCGTCGGCGCGGCGCCGCGCCGCATCGAGCAGCCGCCCGCCGCGGATCACGGCCACCCGTGCGCTTGCCTTCGTGTTCTTCATCGCGAGCCTCCCCTGTGCACTCCGGATAGAATCTTCGGCATGACCGATCCCGTCAAGCTTCCCGCCGGAAAACAGCCGGTGCTGCGCGTGATGCCGATGCCGTCGGACGCGAACATACACGGCGACGTCTTCGGCGGCTGGATCATGGCGCAGGTCGACGTCGCCGGCGGCGTGCGGGCGTCCGCGCGCGCCAAGGGCCGCGTCGCGACGGTCGCGGTGACGCAGTTCATCTTCAAGCAGCCGGTGCTCGTCGGCGACCTGCTCTCGTTCTACGCCGACATCGTGCGCGTGGGAAACACCTCGATCACCGTCGAGGTCGAGGTCTACGCGCAGCGCAATCCCGAGGATCCCGAGGTCCACAAGGTCACCGAGGCGACGCTCACCTACGTCGCCACCGACGCGGATCGCCGGCCGCGCAGCGTCCCGCCCGAGCGCTGACGGCCGGGATGGGTCTCACCCGGCTGCTCAAGGCGACCACGCGCCGCACGGCGAAGGCCACGCTCTACCTTGCCGGCCTCGTCGCGGCCGTCCTCGCGACGATCGTCGTCGTGTTCGCGGTGCAGGCGCGGCTGCGCCTGCCCGATCTCCAGCCGTGGCACCGGATCGAGCTCGCCGAGGAGTTCCGTGCCGGCCGCGCCGGGGCGCCGAAAACGTTCCCCGAGTACCTCGCCCTCGAAGAGCGGCTCTTCGCCGAATTGCGCAGGCGCGTGCTCGACGACCCGACGGTCGCCGACCGGGCGCTGGTCGGCCGGTACAACCCGAAGAGCGTGCCCGCCCAGCTCGCGCTCGGCGGGCCGCACAACCGCTCCTACGAGCTCGTCCCGCCGCAACCGCGGGGCGCCGTGCTGCTCATGCACGGGCTGACCGATTCGCCCTACAGCGTCCGGGCGCTCGCCGAGGTCTTCCATGCGCGCGGCTTCTACGTGCTCGCGCTACGCATGCCGGGACACGGCACCGTACCCGCAGGGCTCCTGGACACCGAGTGGACCGACTGGTACGCCGCGGCCGCGCTGGCCGCGCGGCACGCTGCCGCGCGTGCGGGTGGCGGGCCGTTTTACGCGGGGGGCTACTCGACCGGCGCGCCGCTCGCCGCGCTGCTCGCAGTGCGCGCGCTCGAGGACCCGACGCTGCCGCGCCCGGCGCGGCTCTTCCTCGTCTCCGCCGCGATCGGCGTGTCGGAGTTCGCGGCGCTCGCCAACATCGCGTCCACCCTCTCCTTCATGCCCTACTTCGAGAAGGCGAAGTGGCTCGACGTGCTGCCCGAGTACGATCCCTACAAGTACAACTCGTTCACGGTCAACGCGGGCAACCAGGTGTTCCAGCTCACCCGCGCGCTGCATCGCGAGCTCGCCGCCGCCGCCGCGAAGGGCACGATCGACCGGATGCCCCGGGTCACCGCATTCCAGTCGGTGGTCGACTCGACGGTGAACGCGGCGGAAGTGGTCCGTGGCTTCATGCTCCGGCTTCCCGGCCCCGGCAACGAGCTGGTCGTGTTCGACGTGAATCGCGGCGACGACTGGGCCGGCCTCGTCGCCGCCGGTCCGCGCGAGGCGTTCGCGCAGCTCCGCGACGCGCCCGCGCTGCCGTTTCGCCTGCTCGCGCTCGCAAACCGTGCGCCGGACTCGAGCGAGGTGGCCATGTCGACGCGCGAGGCCGGCAGCACCGCGTGGCGCTCGGAGCCGCTCGCCCTCGCATGGCCGCCGGGCGTCTTCTCCGTGGGCCACGTGGCACTCCCGTTCACGATCGACGACCCGGTGTACGGTCTCGCGCCGGCGCCGGCCGGACCGCTCGCTTGGACAATCGGCGACCTTGCCGCACGCGGGGAGGCCGGCGCGCTCGCCGTGCCGCTCGGCATGTTCGCGCGGCTGCGGTCCAACCCGTTCTTTGCCGTGGTGCGCACGCGCGTCGAGGCGGCGATCGACGAGGACGCCGGTCGTTGAGCGTCGGACGCGCGATCCTCGGCATCGACTTCACGTCCGTGCCGCGCCGCGCGAAGCCGATCGTGGTGGCGCGCGGCCGCCTTTCCGGCGATCAGTTCCTGCTCGAGTCGATCGAGCCGCTGCACGACTGGCCCGCGTTCGAGCGTCTGCTCGCAACGCCCGGGCCGTGGATCGGCGGCTTCGACTTTCCCTTCGGCCTGCCGCGCGCCGCGGTCCGCGATCTCGGCTGGCCGACCGAATGGGAGGCGCTGGTGCGCCATTGCGCGGCGCTGGGGCGCGAGGCGCTCCGCGCGACGCTCGATGCGTACCGTGCGACGCGACCGGTCGGCGACAAGTATCCGCACCGCGCGACCGATCTCCCCGCCGCGTCGCACTCGCCGCTCAAGCTCGTCAACCCGCCGGTCGCACTGATGTTCCTGGAAGGCGCGCCGCGCCTCGCGGCGGCCGGCGTGAGCATCCCGACGCTGCGCGACGGCGATCCGCAGCGCGTGGCCGTGGAGGCCTACCCGGGACTCGCGGCGCGCGCGATCACGCGCGCTTCGTACAAGAGCGACGAGAGGCGCAAGCAGACGCCGGCACGCCGCGCCGCGCGCGCGGCGATCGTTCGGGCGCTGCGCCGCGATGGCGGGCCGCTCGGGTTCCGCCTGGAAGGCGAACGCGCCCTGCTCCGCGTGCTCGTGGAGGACGGGAGCGGCGACCGGCTCGACGCGGTTCTGGCGGCCCTGCAGGCGGCCTGGTGCTGGCGCCGGCGCGCGCGCAACTTCGGCCTGCCGCGCGAGGTCGATCCGCTCGAGGGCTGGATCGCGACCGCCCGGGCCGATTGACCGGCGACGGCGGTATCATCGGCCCCGATGGAACTCGACGCCCTGCGGCTCGCGCTGCTCGCGGTGTGCGCGCCCGAGCACGCGCCCCCGCACCGCATTCACGGCGAGCTGGAGCACTGGCTCAACCGCGCGCTCGCCACGACCGAGATCGACGCCGCGCTTGCGGAGCTCGAGGCGCGCGGGCTCGTCACCGCGCAGCGCGAAGCCGCCGTGGTCGCGTTCCTCACCACCGAGCACGGCCGCGCAATCGTGACCGCGCGGTGGGAAGAGTTCTTCCCGGAATGAAGCAGTTCGCCGGACGCGTCGCAGTCGTCACCGGCGCGGGCGGCGGGCTCGGCCGCGAGCTCGCGCTGCGCTTCGCGCGCGCAGGCATGAAGCTCGCGCTCGCCGACGTCGACGCGGCTGCGCTCGCCAAGACCGAGAGCGAGCTGAAGGCGGCAGGCAGCGCGACCGTCGCGGTGCGCTGCGACGTTTCGAACGGCGCCGACGTGGAAGCGCTCGCGGCGCGGACGCTCGACGCGTTCGGCGCGGTGCACGTCGTCTGCAACAACGCCGGAATCGCGCCGCTCGGCGTCGTGTGGGAGAACACCGTCGCCGACTGGCAGTGGACGCTCGGCGTGAACCTGTGGGGCGTGATTCACGGCGTGCGCGTGTTCACGCCGATTCTCCTCCGCCAGGACGACGAAGGCCATATCGTCAACACCGCCTCGGTCGCGGGCCTGATCGCGCCGCCCGGGATGGGCATGTACAACGTCTCCAAGCACGCGGTCGTGGCGCTGAGCGAGACGCTGCACCACGATCTCGCCGCGCGCGGCGCGAAGGTGAGGTGCTCGGTCGTGTGCCCGGCCTACTTTCCGTCGGGCATCGCGGAGTCGGAGCGCTCGCGCCCCGCCGCCCTGAGCGAGACGCGCGCGAAGACCGACGAGGACCTCGAGCGCGACGAGACGATGCGCGAGGGCGGTGCGTTCGGGCCGGCTGTCGGCCGCGGACATCGCCACGCACGTGTTCGAGGCGGTCCGCGACGAGCGCTTCTACGTGCTCACGCATCCGCGCATCCTGCCGGCGGTCGAGGCGCGCATGCGCGACATCCTCGAGGGCCGCAACCCCGGAAACCCGCTGTGAAGTCGACCGGTACTAAAGGACCGGGGGTTCGATCCAGTTGTGCAGCGCGAGTCCGCCGTCGACCGCGACGGTCGTGCCGGTGACGTAGGCGGAGAAGCGCTCGCATACGAGCGCGAGCGCCATCCCCGCGATGTCCTCGGGCGTGCCGAGGCGACCGAGGCTGGTGCAGCGCGTGAGGCGGTCGATCCCCGCGCCCTTCGCGTCGAAGCCGCCGCCGGGAATCGCGCCCGGCGCGATCGCGTTCACCCGGATGCCGTGCGGCCCGAAGGCGCGCGCGAGCTCCTTCATGACCATCGTCTGCCCCGCCTTGGACGCGCTGTAGTGCGGCAGGTTGCGCGGCGATTCGGCGTGCAGCGAGGTCATGAAGAGGATGCGGCCCTTGATGCCGCGCTCGCGCATGTGGCGCGCCGCGTCGCGGCCGAGCTGGAAACCGGCACGCAGGTTCACCGCGAGCATGCGGTCCCAGGTCTCGTCGCTCACCGCGACGACGGTGTCGGCCTCGAGGCGCCGCGGACTCGCGCTGTGGACGAGGATCGAGAGCGAGCCGAGCGCCTCCAGCGTTGCGCGAGCAGTGCGGCCGGTCCGTCCCGCGTCGACAGGTCGGCGGTCACGAAGCGTGCGTCGCCGCCCGCCGCGCGGATCGCCGCGGCGACGTCTTCGCCGCGCGCTGCCTCCACGTCCGCGAGCACGACGCGCGCGCCTTCGCGCGCGAAGGCGGTGGCAACTCCGCGCCCGATTCCCGATGCCCCTCCGGTGACGAGCACGGTGTCGCTTGTGAGCAGCCCATCGGCCATCTCTCGCTCCGTTCGTTCAGGGGGATTTCTTCGCCAGCACTGCGATCCGTCGCGCCCCGACGAGCACGCTATCGAGCACCGGCACCGGCACGCGCGCGGCGATGCGCGCCGCGAGTCCGGCGAGCCCCGCGCCGCCAAGAATGACGGTCTTCGCACCATCGCGCTCGGCCGCCGCACGACTTTCCTCGGCCAGGACCGCGAGCGCCGCATCCGGATCGGCGGCGATCTGCCCGCCGGTGAGCGCGACCGTGCGCACGCTCGCGAGCCGGTCGGCGTAGCCGAGCTGCGCCGCGAATCGCTCGAGCATCGGCTTCCAGGCCGCGCCGCCGGTCACGATCGAGAAGCGCCCGGCCGTCTCGGTCGCCTCGATCATCGACGCCTCGGCGAGGCCGAGCACCGGCACCGGGCTCACTTCCTTCACCGCGAACAGGCCCGGATCGCCGAAGCACGCGAGCAGCACCGCGTCGCACCCGGCGCCGTGCGTCTGGAAGCAGTCGAGCGCCGCGTGAGCGCCGACCGCGAAGCAGGCCTCGGACGTGATGTAGGCGCAGCCGAACGCGCCGGTCGCCGGAACGATCTCGAAGCCGGGACCGACCGCCGCGCGCACGTGCCGCGCGACGAGGTGCGTGATCGACTGCGTGGTGTTGGGATTGATGACGAGGAGCCGGGGCATCGCCGCAGTCTAGCGCCCCTCGATCACGACGTCGCACTTCAGCGAGTTCGCGATGAAGCACTCTTCGTGGGCCGAGTGGTGCAGCGCCGCGAGCTCGTCGGCCGAGGGCCGCTTCTCCCCCGCGAACTCGATCTGCGGGCGCAGCGTGATGCGCGTGAAGGCGACCTTGCCGTCCGCGTTCTTCTCCATCACCCCGAAAGCGTCGTCCGAGTAGCGGTCCACGACGAATCCCTGCCGGCCGGCGAGCGACAGGAACCAGAGCATGTGGCAGCTCGAGGTCGCCGCGACGAGCGCCTCTTCGGGGTCGACCGCTTCCGCAACCGAGTACGGCACCTTCACGGTCAGCGGCGACGAGGACGCCCGCACGGTCGCGCCGCCGTCGAACGACCACTCGTGGCCGCGGCTATAGCGGTTGTCGGTGAACTTGGCGCCGTCGCGCTGCCAGGTGACCCGGGCTTCGTATCGATGCACGGCAACGTCCCCCTCGAGGATTGCAGGCGGTCAAAGCAAGACTTTCGCAGGCCTTTGATCAGCTACTTGCAGCGCTCGCCAATCTTAAGACCAATCTGTCCCGGTCACAGTTTGGACGGACCATTTGTTCGCCCCGATACCCTGTGCCTATGATGCATGCACAATGCGGCGTTGAACCATTCTCGAGTGAGCTGTTATGGCATCGCGGCCAAACGTCGTGATCATTGGAGGCGGCATCGGCGGCTTGTTCGCCGCCAATGCGCTGATCGCGCAGGGGCTGCAAGTTTCAATTTATGAACAGGCTCCCGCGCTGGGCGAGGTCGGCGCCGGCGTCTATGTGACGCCGAATGCGGTGCGCCACCTGGAGCGTGTGGGTCTCGGGCCCGCCGTCGAGAAATGGGGCGCGCGGGTCGGTCCGGGCTCCCACTACTTTCGCCACGACGGTACGCCGATCGCGCCGGTGCAGGTGACGGACGCCTGCCGGCTGGAACGCGACCTTTCGGCATGCACCGCGCCGACTTCGTCGATTTCCTCGCCGCCAACCTGCCCGCCGGCGTCGTCCATACCGGCCACCGCGCCGTCGGCTTCGAGCAGAACGGCGACACCGCCCGCGTGAAATTCGCCAACGGCACCACCGCCGAGGCCGACGTTGTGGTTGCCGCCGACGGCATACACTCCGAACTGCGGCCGTACGTCTTTCCGCCCTCGAAGCCCGTCTTTCACGGCACCATCTCTTACCGAGGTCTGGTCTCGCGCGAGCGCCTGCCGGACTGGCCGATGGACCGCTGGCAAATGTGGGCCGGTCCGTCCAAGCATTTCCTGGTCTTCCCTGTCCGCCACGGCACGATGGTCAACTACGTCGGCTTCGTGCCGGCCGACGAGGAAATGAAGGAATCGTGGTCCGCGCCCGGAGATCCAGCGGTGCTGCGCCGCGAGTTCGAAGGCTGGGATCCGCGCATCGGTAACGTGCTGAAGCAGGTCGACAAGACATTTCGCTGGGCGCTCTACGACCGTGAGCCGTTACCGACCTGGACCAAAGGCCGGCTGACGCTGCTCGGCGACGCGGCACATCCGATGCTGCCGCATCTCGGTCAGGGCGCCAACCAGTCGATCGAGGACGGCATGGCGCTGGCGACGATCCTCGCGCGGGTGGACACGCCGGCAGTCCCGGCGTCGCTGCTTGCCTACGAGCGGCTGCGTCGCGAGCGTGTGGCGGAGGTTCAGCTTGGCGCCCGCCAGAATGGGCTGCGTGTCGATTCCGCCTACTCCGATCTTGGTGTCCGCGACGCAGAGCTCGTCGCGCACGCCGAATTCCGAAAGCACCTTTATGCCTACGACGTGGTGCCGGATGCGCGCGCCGCGGCGGCAGCCCTGCTGCAATAGATCCCTTTCAGGGCCTGCGCGACCGGCGTCATTTGATCAAACCGGTCTTCCTGGCCATCTCGCTCACCCGCTTGATCTCCTCGCGGATCTCGGTCGCCATCTGCTCGGGTGCGGCGTAGCTCTGCAAAATGCCGAGCGGCAGCAATCTCGCCGTGATGGCGGGTGCCTTGACCGCTTGTTCGATCGCGCCGACGAGGGCCTTCCTCGCGTCCTCGGGGATCCCCGCAGGCGCGAGAAAGCTGAACCAGATGCCGAACAGTTCTTCTCGATAGCCGAGCTCGCGCATCGTGGGGATGTCGGCAAACTCGGGAAATCGGCTCGAAGCGACGAGGCCCCGGAACGCCCCTGACTTGATGTGAGCGCTCAGTGCACCGAGCGACAGCACGACGCCTTCGATGTGTCCTCCGCGCAATGCGGTGATGGCGGGGGCCGCGCCGGCATAGGGAACCGGCACGAGCTCCGCACCCGTGAGCGCGTTGATCAATTGCACGCCGAAATCACCGACTGAGCCGGAGCCGGGGTGACCCATACGCACCTGGCCCGGATTCTTCTTCGAGTATTCGATCAACTCCGCGAAATTCCTGTACGGCGCGTCGCTGCGCACGACGAGTAGGCTCGGCGTGCGTGAGGCGATGCCGAGTGGCACCAGATCCCGGAGCGCATCGTAGGTGACCGCTTGGGGGTCGAGAACGGCGCGAAAGGTGAGCGCGCTGTTCTGGGCAAACACGATCGTGTGGCCGTCTTTCCTGGCCTGGACGACGCTGTTCGTGCCGACCGCGCCCCCGGCGCCCGGGCGATTGATCACGACCACCGACGTGTTCAGCAGCCTCGAGATCTCTTCGCCCAGGGCGCGCGCGGAAATGTCGGCGGCGTCGCCCGGGGCAAGCGGAACCACGACACTAATTGGGCCGGTGGGGAACGGCTGGGCCTGGACGGTGGCCGGCAGGCCGATGAGTGCGAAGGCGAGAGCAATGCGCTGTGCGAACCGTTTCATGGCCAGGATCTCCCTCAGTTACCTATCGATTTCGCCATCGTAACGGCGCGCGGGCGCATTGATCCGGCATGTCAACGAGGAGATGCGCTGCTGATTGGCGGGTGTTGGCCGACTTCCGCCGGCAGCGCTCCCCGATAGCGGACGTTTCGGCATGCGTCTGCTTTCGGGATTGGCGATTGGCTGGACGCGACGCGAAGCGGACACTCGATGATTGAAGGAGGTGGGCCCGCGTCACGGCGAGCGCTTCCGCCGCCGCGCCTCGAACGCCGACTGGCGTCCGTGCGTCCGGCCGAACCATTCAGGCTTCGAGACGCGCGACATTGAGGCGCCGAACTCCGCAGGGCGTTGCGCGTCGAGCTCGGCGAAGGCCTCAATCAGGAAATCCAGAAACACGCGCACGAGCCTGGATCGTCGCTGGATGCGCGGATAGGCGGCGAACACTACTGGTGCTTCGAGCGCTTCCCAATCGGTGAGTGCGGGCGCGAGCCGGCCGGATGAAAAATACCCAGGGAGCGTGATGTCGATCACGCGGAGCACACCGGCGCCGGCGGCGGCGGCTTCACCGATCCAGACCAGGTCGTCCCCGACCATGCGCGTTCTCACGTTGATCGCGCGCCGCTCGCCATTGCGCTCGAAGATCCAGCGATCGAGCAAGGTCCCGCCCGAGCTACGGACGATCAGGCAGTCATGATCGCGCAGGTCCTCGGGCTCGCGCGGCATGCCGCGCCGTGCCCAGTAGTCCGGGGACGCACAGACGATCAGCCGTGTCTGTACCAGCTGACGCACGACGAGGTCGCCTTCTGGCGGCCAGCCGACCAGCAGAGCGAGATCCAGATGCTTGTCGTCGATGTCCTGCACCGTGAGGGCCGGCCGGATGACGATCTCGATATCCGGGAAGCTCGCAACGAAGCGGGCGATACGCGGCAGGACGCAGTGCATGCCCACCGACGGACGCATGCCGATGACGATCGTGCCGCGCGGCGGCGTGCCGCGCGGCCCGAGGCGCTGTTCGACGTCGCGCAAATCCGCGACGATCTGGCGGGACACCTGGTGATAGCGCTCGCCATCGGCCGTCAGCGTAAGGCCCCGCGTCGTGCGGTGAAAAAGAGCGCGGCCGAGCGACCGTTCGAGCGCACCGACCAGCTGCACCACGGCGGGTGCGCTCACGTTTAAGGTGCGTGCGGCCGCCGCAAAGCTCCCGCACTCGGCCGCCTCGTTGAAGTACTGGATCGCGCGAAGCTTGTCCACCGGTTCCACCGCCCCCAATCCCGGATACATTATGCATGCCAGTAAGCAATGCTTACTGAGGGATTCAGCGTTGATCCGGTTGGCGCGTGCGCGGCGCCGCGTGAGACTAGCGACCGTTGAACCGTGCGAGGGGTTGCTATATGCGAAACGCCGTCAAGTTGATCTGCGCGGCTGCTTGCGCAGCCATTGCCTTGGTGGCGCGACCGGTTGAAGCAAGCGGATATCCGGATCGGCCAATCAAGCTCATCGTGCCGACCGTGCCTGGCACGGTGCCGGACGTACTGTCTCGGCTGATCGGTGATCGCCTTGCGTCCGTGCTCGGACAGCCGTTGGTCATCGAGAACCGCCCCGGTGCGATAGGCACGATCGGGTTGAACGCGGTCGCCAAGGCGCTGCCCAACGGCTACACGCTCGGAGTACTCACAGTCCCTTACATCATAGCGCCCCGACTTCTCGCGCAGGTGCCGTACGACACCGAGCGCGATTTGGCGCCGGTTACGCTCGTCGCCTGGAACTACACGTTGCTCGCGGTGCCGATTGCCTCGCCGGTGCGCTCGGTCGCCGATCTCGTGAATCTCGCGAAGGTGAAGCCGGGCGAGCTGAAGTTCTCGTCGCCCGGTAACGCGACGCCACCGCATCTTGCCGGCGAACTGTTCGCGCGCGCGGCCGGCATCAATCTAGCGCACATCCCGTACAAGGGCGCGGCGGCGTCGACGACCGCGCTGGCGACAGGCGAGGTCGATATGGGATTCGCCTCACCCGGGGTAATCGCGCAATACGTAAAGGCCGGCAAGCTGCGCACGCTAGCGACCGCGGCGCCACGCCGGCTCGCCGCCTATCCCGACCTGCCAACGCTGCGCGAGCTGGGCTACGCGGTCGAGATCAGCGACTGGCAAGGCATCGTCGTACCAGCGGGCACACCGAAGGACGTGATCGCGACCCTGCATGCGGCCATAACGAAAGTGATAGTGGCGGAGGATTTCAGGCAGCGTCTGGATACGCTCGGCATGGAAGTGGGCGGCATCGGGCCGGCTGAATACGCTGCGCACATTCATAACGAGATCCAGCGCTGGGGCAAGCTTGTGCGTGACGCGGGTATCAAGGCGGACTGAACGTGGCGCTTTCTCCATTCCCTCGGTAATAGGATGTGTCACCTGACGTTCCGTGCTGCGCAACCGGGAGATGCATGACTGATAGCGATGATGAGGTTGATGCATCAGCGCGGCTGCGCGCGCTGATCGAGGCGAGCTGGAAGACGCAAGCGATCGGTGTGGCGGCCGAGCTCAGCCTTGCCGACCTGCTCGCAAGCGGCCCGAAGAGCGCGGACGAGCTCGCGGCGATCACCGGTTCGCATGCGCCGTCGCTGCATCGACTCCTGCGCGCCCTTGTCAGCCTCGATATCTGCGCAGAAGAGAATCACGGTTTTGTGTTGCGTCCGACGGGTGCGCTCCTGCGCACGGACGCGGCCGATTCTCTGCGGGCATGGGCACTCGTCAGCGGCAAGCAGCTATGGCCGGTATGGGAAGGGCTGGCCTACAGCGTCCGCACCGGCAAGAGCTATCGCGAGGTCCTGACCGGCATGCACGGCTATGGACGTTTCGAGCGCGATCGCGACGCTGCCGCGACGTTCAACGAGGCGATGGTGGACATCACGCGACACGTTGCACGGGCATTCACCGCCCAATACGAGCTCGCCGGGAAAGTCGTGGACGTCGGCGGTGGCTACGGTGAGCTGCTGATGGCTGTTCTGCGCCGGCACGCCGGAACGCGCGGCATCCTGTTCGATCTTCCGCACGCTATCGAGGGCGCCGGTGAGCGCTGGAAAGCATCAGGATTGAGCGAACGATGCACGCTTCTTGCGGGCAACTTCTTCGAATCGGTTCCGCACGGCGGTGACCAGTACCTGCTCAAGAGCGTGCTGCACAACTGGGACGATTCAAGCTGTGCGGTGATTTTGGCGAACTGTCACGATGCCATGTCGTCGCACGGCCACCTGCACGTCATCGAGCGCGTCATGCCCCCCCGCATGGAACCTTCGCCATCGCACCAGCTGCTGGCGCGCTCGGATCTCAACATGCTGGTCGGCCCCAGCGGCAAGGAGCGGACCGCCGCGGAGTTCCATGCACTCCTGGAATCGGCTGGCTTTCGCATCAAACGCAATCGCGAGATCGCCCTCGGTTTCAGCGCGATGGAGGCGGTCCGGGGCCCCTGAAGTTCCAAGTCCTCGCGACCGCACGGAGCGTCGAACGGGGCCGTAAGTCACGCCCTGGCCCGGCTGGAGAACAAGAAAGCGAAGGTCGCCAGCCTTCGTAGGCAGCCCGCTTCGATGGCAGCCATGCAAGCGGATCGGGTAACTTCATTCCCCATGTCGCTTGAACGTCCGCTCCTGGCCGATCGCCGACACTCAGGCCGGCAAGACGAGCTCACAGAATGCCGCTACGGCAGTGTAGACCCGCGCGCGCCACACCCACTTGCAAGCCTAATAATTTGTCTCGTAGCTAGGCCGGTTCGTAGGCCGCCATAGCGCCCTACGCGCCCCTCGACGCCACCAGATAGGCGATCGCCGCGACGGTGATGACGGCGCCGGCCAGCACGCGCCGCGTGACGGCCTCGTCGCGCAACACGGCGGCACTGAGGAGCGCGGTCACGAGCGGATACGTGGCGACCACCGGAGCGACGGTCGACACCGGCGCCAGGGTCAGGGCCGTGTACATCAGCAGTACCGCGCCGCCGTTCAGCACCCCGGTAAAGGCGAACCAACCGAGACCGCGCGGTGTGAGGCGCGGCTTCTCCGCGCGGCCGAGCCGGTCGACGCCGACGACCGTTGCCGACGACACGGCATAGGCGATCAGGCCCGCGGCGAAGGGGTTCGGCCAGAGCAGCAGCCCCGCCTTTGCCCCGACCTGCGCGAACCCGCGCACCATCGCACCCGCGAACGGCCACAGCAGCGCCCGGCCCGCGAATCCCCGGCGCACGCCGCGCGGGTTCCACGACAGCAGCGCGACGCCGGCGCCGACGCCGAGCGCGGCGATCGCCGCCGCCGCCGGGATCCTCTCGCCGAGGACGAGCGCCGCCCCGAGCAGCGCGAACAGCGGCGCGGTGCCCGACACCGCGCCGGTGACGGTGGGGCCCAGCTCCTCGTTCGACCGGAAGGTGAAGAGCGTCACCAGCGCGGGAAAGAACACCCCGATCGCGGCGAAGATCAGGGCGGCACGCACGCTGAAGCCGGAGAAGTCGATCGCGAAGGGCGCCACGGCAGCGAACAGCACGGCCGCGACCGGGATGCTGATCGCGGCGCCGGCGCGGGCGTCGAGCGAACGCAGTCCCACTCGAGCGGTCACGAGCCCGATGCCGAAGCACAGGGCAGCCAGGACGGCGAGCGTGACCGCCACGTTGTTCGCCGGAATCAGGCGAACGCGGTCGCTGAGCGTGCGCGGTCCACCGCCGTCACGCTGCGCGCGCCGGGCGCACCAGCACGCACCGCGCCGCGTGCTGCGCGCCGAGCGCGGCGTTGTCGGGCACGGCCGCGGCGCACTCGGGCCGCACGTGCTTGCAGCGCGGCGCGAAGCTGCACCCCGGCGGAAGCTGGGACAGGTCCGGCGGCGCGCCGGGAATGGCGTCGATCCGCTGCCCGCGCATCGAGCCGTGGATGGTCGAGGCGAGCAGCCCCTGCGTGTACGGATGCTGCGGCCGCTTGATGACTTCCGCGACCGGACCGGTCTCCACGATCCGGCCGGCGTACATCACCGCAACGCGGTCGGCGATCTCGGACACCACGCCGACGTCGTGCGTGACGAACACGACCGACATGCCCGACTCGCGCTGCAGCTCGCGCAGCAGCAGCAGGATCTGGATCTGCACCGTCGCGTCGAGCGCGGTGGTCGGCTCGTCGGCGAGCAGGAGCTGCGGCTCGCACGCGAGCGCGAGCGCGATCATCGCGCGCTGGCGCATGCCGCCGGACATCTCGTGGGGATAGGCGTCGTACCGGCGCTCCGGCGACGGGATGCGCACGTGCTCGAGCATCTGGAGCGCGCGCTTCCTCGCCCCGGCCCGGTCGACGTCCTGGTGGCGCAGCACGCTCTCGGCGATCTGCTCGCCGATGGTGTAGACCGGGTCGAACGCGAGCATCGGCTCCTGGAAGATCATCGAGACGACGCCGCCGCGGTACTGCGCGAGCTCGGCCGCCGAGAGCGCGAGCACGTCGCGCCCGGCGACCCGCATCGATCCGGCGATGCGCGAGCGCCGCGCCGGCAGGATGCGCAGCAGCGCGCGCAGCGTGACGCTCTTGCCGCTGCCGGACTCGCCGAGCACGCCGAGCACCTCGCCCTTGACGATGTCGAGGTCGACGCCGTTCACCGCGTTCACCGGGCGCGCGCCGCCGGTGAACGTGACGGTGAGATTGCGGACGGTGACGAGCGGCTCGCTCGAGTCCGGGGTTCTCGCCTGAGCGCTCAAAGGCGCGGCTCTCTCTTGTGCCAGTCGGTCGCCTGCTGGAACGCGTGCCCGAGCCGCAGGATTGCGTCCTCCGCGAACGGCCGGCCGACGAGCTGCATGCCGACCGGCAGCCCGCTCGCCAGGAAGCCGCACGGGAGCGCGAGCGACGGCAGGCCGAGATAGTTGAACGGCCGCATGAACTTCGTCATCAGCGCGAGCGTGCGGTCCATGCTGGGCGAGCCGCCCACGTCGGTCTCGGCGATGGTCGGTGTCGGGATCGGGATGCACGGCGCATGCAATACGTCGACCTTCGCGAACACCGCCCTGGAGAACTCCGCGAGCGCGTGGCCGCGCAGGCGCAGCGCATCGATGTAGCGCGTCGCCGGCAGCGCGAGGCCGCGCTCGAGCCGCGCGCGTACCTGCGGCGAGTAGTCCTGCGGCCGCGTGCGCAGCCAGTTGCCGTGGTAGGCCGCGCGCCTCCGCGGCGATGACGTGCGTCCCCGCGACGTCGAACGCCGTCATCTCGGCGGGCAGCGTGACCGGCACGATCTCGCAGCCGAGCGACTCGAGCGCCTTGAGGCTCTCGGTCAGCGCCGCACCGACGCTCGGGTCCATGTCGTCGGTGAAGTAGCTCATCGGGATGCCGACCCGCATGCCCTTCACCGGCAGCTGCGAGCGCGCGCCAGGTAGTCGGGCACCGGCTCGGCCGCCGCGGTCGGGATCGGCGGGGTCGGCGCCCGCGAGCACGCCGAGGAGCAGCCGCGCAGTCCTGCGCGCTGCGCGCGAGCGGACCGACCGTGTCCATCGAGTGCGAGAGCGGCATCGCGCCCGCCCGGCTCACCCGGCCGTAGGTGACCTTCAGTCCGGTGATGCCGCAGATCGCCGCCGGCAGCCGGACCGAGCCGCCGGTGTCGGAGCCGAGCGCCGCAAAGCCGGCGCGCGCCGCGACCGACGACCCCGAGCCGCTCGACGATCCGCCCGTGACGTGCGCCGTGTTCCACGGGTTGCGGCAGTGCCCGTCGTGGTAGTTGTGGCCGGTCGGGCCGTAGGCGAACTCGGCCATGTGCAGCACGCCGAACTGGATCGCGCCGGCCGCGTCGAGGCGTTTGAGCGCGGTCGCCGTGGTCTTCTCCGGCTCGCGGCCCTTGATGCGCGAGCCGCACGACGAGGGCACGCCCGCGCGGTAGTACATGTCCTTGTGCGCGAGCGGCACGCCGTGCAGCGGCCCGCGCAGGTGCCCGCGCGCGAGATCGGCGTCGGCGAGCTTCGCCGCGGCGCGCGCGAGCTCCTCGTCGATGCGCAGGAAGCAGTTGAGCTTCGGCTGCACCGCCTTCGCACGCGCGAGCACCGCGTCCAGAACCTCGGACGCGGACGCTTCGCGCGTCCGTATGCGCGCGGCGACCTCGGTCAGGGTGAGGCTGGTGATGTCCGCGGCCATTACGGCTGCTCCTTCGCCAGCACCGCGAGGAAGGTCGGCGGCTCCGCTTCGAACGGGAGCGCCGCGTAGGCCGGCGCGGCTGCGGCGAGCTGCGCGCCCAGCGCGGCCGCGATTGCCTTCGGCGCCTCGGGCGCGACGGCAGCGCCCTGGATTGCCAGGACTTCACTTACGTAGGCTTCGCTTACTTTCACTGTCATGGCATCACCTCGAGAAAAGCGGAGTTCGTCAAGCCGCGCGCGCGGCGCCGTGGGGTGCTTGCGTGTGCCCCGACCCCGCGTGCGCCATGTGGCAGGCCACGTGGTGGCCGGCTTCGAGAGCGCCCAGCAACGGTTCGCGCGCGGCGCACACGTGCTCGGCGAACGGGCAGCGCGTCCGAAAGCGGCAGCCCGACGGCGGGTTGATCGGGTTGGGCGGATCGCCTGCAGCGGCGGCGCCTCGGTGCGGTGCGCCGGGTCCATGCTGGGCATCGCCGAGAGCAGCGCGCGCGTGTACGGGTGCGCGGTCGAGCCGTAGATGCGCTCGACCGGGCCGATCTCGACCACCTTGCCGAGATACATCACCATCACGCGGTCGCTCACGTACTGCACGACGTTGAGGTCGTGCGAGATGAAGATGTACGTGAGCCCCAGCTCGCTCTTCAGGTCGAGCAGCAGGTTCAGCACCTGCGCCTCGACCGACTTGTCGAGCGCCGATACGGCCTCGTCGAGGATCACGAGCTTGGGCGACAGCGCGAGCGCGCGGGCGATGTTGATGCGCTGGCGCTGGCCGCCCGACAGCTCGAAGCGGATAGCGGCCGGCGAAGCGCGCCGGATCGAGCCCGACCTTGCGCAGCAGGTCGTGCGCCGTGGCGCGCGCTGCGCGGCTCGGCTACGCCGTGGACGCGCGGCGCGAAGGCGATGCTCGTTTCCACCGTGAGCCGCGGGTTGAGCGACGCGAAGGAGTCCTGGAACACCATCTGCATCGCGCGCCGCGCCTCGACCAGCGCGACGCCCTGCGGGTGGCCGATCTCGCGGCCCTCGAGCGCGATGCGGCCCTCGTCCGGCTCGATGAGCCGCATCACCAGGCGCGCCGTGGTCGACTTGCCGCAGCCCGACTCGCCCACGATGCCGAGCGTCTCGCCCGCGCGGACGTCGAACGACACGCCGTCGACCGCGTGCACCACCCCGCCCTTGCCGAACAGCGTCCCTTTCAGGGGGAAACGCTTCGCAAGGTCGGTCACCCGGAGGAGCGGCGCCGTCATCGCTGCACGTCCATCGCGCTCCGCATCCCGTCGGAGAGCAGGTTGAAGCTGATCGAGACCACGAAGATCATGCGCCGGGCAGCGCGGCGACCCAGGGCTGGATGTAGATCGCGGTACGCAGGGTGTTGAGCATCAGGCCCCATTCCGGGTCCGGCGGCTTGGTGCCGAGTCCGAGGAACGACAGGCCGGCGGCCAGGATCATCGACACGGACACGAGGCTCGTCGCGTAGACGAAGATCGGCCCGAGCACGTTGCCCAGGATGTGCACCCGGATGATCGTGAACGCGCCCGCCCCGCTCGCGCGCGCCGCCTCCACGAAATCGAGGCTCCGCACCTGGGTGGTGACGCTCTCTGCGACGCGCGCGATGGGCGGGATGAACACGATGGTCAGCGCGAGCACCGCGTTCGCAATGCCCGCGCCGAGCGCGCCGGAGATCGCGACCGCCAGCAGCACGGAGGGGAACGCGAAGAAGACGTCGACCGTGCGCATGATCACGGTGTTGATGCGCCCGCCGACGAAGCCTGCGACGATGCCGAGGAAGCTGCCGATCAGGATCGCGAAAACGACCGGCGAGATGCCCATCAGCAGCGAGAGCCGGCCGCCGTAGATGAGGCGCGAGAGCATGTCGCGCCCGAGCTCGTCGCTGCCCAGGGGGAAACCCTCGGCTGCCGATCGGCTGCAGCCGCTTGAGGATCGCGCCCTTCGCCGGATCCGCCGGCGCGACGTACGGCGCGAAGATCGCGGCGAGCACGATCGCGATCAGGACGAGCGCGCACGCGATCGCCACCTTGTCGCGCAGGAGGCGCTTGAACACGCCGGTCCAGTAGCCCTGCGCCGCCGCGGCGGCGATCGGCAATTCGACGGTCGGCGCGGTGGCGCTCATGGGCTACCTTGGCGCTGAAGAGCGCCAAGGATTCGCGCTTGGGCGGCCCGGCGCGCTCATGTGCGGCGGATCCGCGGGTCGAGCGCCGTCTGCACGATGTCCACGACCAGGTTGAGCGCGACGAAGAACATCGCGAGCACCAGGATCGTGCCCTGCAGGAGCGGCACGTCGCGCTGGAAGATCGCGGTGTTGAGCAGGAACCCGGTGCCCGGCCACGAGAACACCGTCTCGATCAGGATCGACCCGCCCATCAGGTAGCCGAGCTGCACGCCCATCACCGCGAGCGCCGTCGGCGCGACGTTCTTGACCACGTGCATGAAGATCGCGCCCTGCCCCAGGCCCTTCGCGACCAGCGCGGTCACGAACTCCTTGGAGAGCGTGTCGGCGACCAGCGCGCGGATCGTGCGCGTCACGATGCTCGTCGGAATGACCGACAGCGCGATGGCCGGGCAGGATCAGGTGCTTCACGTGCTCGGCGTCCCAGGTCCACTCGCCCGAGCCGCCCGGCCCGGCGCCCATCGCCGGCAGCCAGCCCAGGATGACCGAGAAGACGATCACCAGCACCATGCCGAGCCAGTAGTGCGGCACCGAGACGCCGGCCACCGCGATGGCCGACACCGCCTTGTCGATCCACGAGCCGCTGAAGTAGCCGGCGATCGTCGCCGAGCACCGCGCCGAGCGTGAAGCCCACGAGGCTCGCCGCGAACGCGAGGATGAGCGTGTTGCCGATCGCGTTGCCGATCTCGGTCGCGACCGGACGCCCGGTGGCGATCGACTGGCCGAGATTGCCCTGCAGGACGCGGCCGAGCCACACCGCGTACTGCACCGGGATCGGCTTGTCGAAGCCGTACTCCTTCTTCAGCTCGTCGATCATCTCCTTCGAGGCGTCGGAGGGCACGATGGCCGACAGCGGATCGCCCGGCGCGAGATAGACGAGCGTGAAGCACACCACGCTGACCGCCAGCGCAATCGGGACGACGAGGCCCAGCCGCTTGAGGAGATAGGCGATCACCCGCCGACAAGCTCCGAAAAAGACGATCGCGGCCTCGAGCCGCGATCGTCCGGATACCCTACGGCCGCCGCGGGCGGCGGCCGCGCTGAAATTACTGCATCGAGACCGGGCTCAGGTCCTGGAACCAGTTCTTCGCCTGCACGAAGCCCTTCACCTTCGGGCTCATCGCGCGCGGGCCGACGTCGTGGACCCAGAAGAGGAAGTACGACTCCTCGACCGCGCGCTCGTGCAGCCGGGCGAGCGCCGCGTCGCGCTGCCTTCGCGTCGAAGCTCGAGCGGCGCGTCCTTGACGAGCTTGTCGAACTCGTCGTTCTGGATCCAGCCCCAGTTCACGCTGCGCGGGGCGACCATGCGGCTGTCGTAGAAGCGCGCGAAGCCGAAGAACGGGTCCTGCCAGGCGAACGAGACGTTGGTCGAGTGCGCGCCGCGCGCCGCCGGGTCCTTCGCGCCGAGACGCCAGTTGTTGAACAGCGTCTCCCACACGATCACGTCGAACTCGACGTTGACGTTGCACTCCTTGAGGCTCTGCTGGATGTACTCGTTCATCGCGAGCGGCTGCATCTGGCCCGAGCCCGATGCCGAGATCTGCACCTTGATGTTCAGCGGCTTGCCCGGGCCGTAGCCCGCCTCGGCGAGCAGCTTCTTCGCCGTCGGCCGGGTCGTACTTGACCTCGAACTTCGGCTTGCCGAACCACGGGATGGTCCTCGAACACGACGCCCTTCGCGGGCAGCGCCATGAAGCCGAGCAGCCGGCGCAGGCCGTCGCGGTCGACGCAGAGCTGCATCGCCTGGCGCACGCGCTTGTCGGCGGTCGGCGAGCCGGGCGAGCGTGCTGAGTTGCCACGGCCAGGTGTGCGGGTACGGGTTCGAGGTGATCTGGAAGCCCTTGGTGCGCAGCTGCGGAATCGCGTCGGAGGGCGGCGCCTCGATCCAGTCCACCTGCCCGGACAGCAGCGCGGCGACGCGCGTGTTCGCCTCGGGCATCGGGATCAGCACCAGCCGGTCGGTCTTCGGCACGCGCTGCTTGTTCCAGTAGTCGGCGTTCTTCGCGAGCTCCATGCGCTCGCGCGGCACCAGGCGCACGAACTTCCACGGGCCGGTGCCGACCGGGTTCTTCGCGAACTCGGTCCAGTTCTTCGCCTTCGCCCAGGCGGCCGGGCTCGCCATGAAGAGGTTGGCGAGATTGATCGGCACGAACGCGTCGGGCTCGGAGGTCTGCACCTCGATCGTGTAGTCGTCGATCTTGCGCGCGCCGGTGATCGTCGGCATGCGCGGGGTGGTCTGCGCCACGAGGCGCGGGTCGTAGTGCGGCGCGTCCTTCTTCAGCACCTTCTCGAAGTTGAAGACCACGGCGTCGGCGTTGAAGTCGGTGCCGTCGTGGAACTTCACGCCCTTGCGCAGCTTGAAGATCCACTTCGTCTTGTCCTTCGCGTCGACCTTCCACTCGGTCGCCAGGCCCGGGATGATCACGCTCGGCTTCTCGGCCGACGAGAGGTCCCACATCGTCAGCGCGTCGAAGAGCGTCAGGCCGACGAAGCGGTTGCCCTCGAAGCCCGAGTCGGGCTGGCTGGTGGTGGCGGGGATGTCGGCGGCGGTCATGCCGATGCGCAACGTCGTCTGCGCCTGCGCAGCGGGAACGGCGAGCGCGGCGGCGGCAAGCGCGGCACCGATCAATCGTGGAACGCGGGTCGTCATCGTTCGAGTCTCCTGGATGGGGAAGTCGCTGGTCCGGCGCAACAACTGCAACCACCGTGCCAGCCGTTCGCGCCCGCTCTCCCGCCGGGCGCAGGCCGCGGAGTCTACACCCGCTCACTTTCGCGCAGCAATTGACGCACCAGCGGTGTGCGTCCGCGCACCGCCGCGGTTCGGCGCCACGCTAGACTCGGGCCCATTCCCGTCCCGGAGGAACGCGCATGAACCCCCGTTGGAAGCACCGTCCCGCAGGCGCCACCTGGGGCGACTTCGGTCCCGACGACCAGATCGGGCGCCTCAATCTCCTCACGCCCGAAAAGGTAAAGGAGGGCGTCGCCGAGGTGCGCGAAGGCCTCGTGTTCTGCCTGTCGCTCCCGCTCGACTACCCGGGCGGGAACAAGCTCAACCCGCGCCGCCATCCGCCGCGCCTCGACGCGACGTACCGCGACGGCAAGCCGTTCATGAACTTCCCGTTGCGCAAGATCGACGCGCAGGCGACCGACGTGATCAGCGACGACCAGGTCACGCTGTGCCTGCAGTACTCCACGCAGTGGGACTCGCTCGCGCACGTCGGGAGCTGGTTCGACGCCGACGGCGACGGCGTCCCGGAGCGCGTCTACTACAACGGCTACCGCGCCGACGAGCACGTCGTGGGCGCGGTGCGCTACCTCGGCGAAGTGATCGAGGACCCGTGCGGCCCGCACGTCGGGGCGAAGAACCTCGGCATCGAGCACCTCGCGCTGAAGGGCATCCAGGGCCGCGGCGTGATGGTGGATCTGCACGCGCACTGCGGCGACGCGCGCGTCGCGGTCGGGTACGACGACCTGATGCGGGTCATGGAGAAGGATCGCGTCGTGGTCGAGCGCGGCGACATGCTGGTCCTCCACACCGGCTTCACCGCGGTGATCCTGCGGATGAACCGCGCTCCGGACCTCGCGGTGCTCGACAGCGCGTGCGCGTGCCTGGACGGCCGCGACGAGAAGCTGCTCCGGTGGATCAGCGACAGCGGCGTCGCCGCGATCATCGCTGACAACTACGCGGTCGAGCTCTACCCCGCGAAGCCGAAGGACGGCGCGCGCCCCAACCTGCCGCTGCACGAGCACTGCCTGTTCAAGCTCGGCGTCCCGCTCGGCGAGCTGTGGTGGCTGCGCGATCTCGCGACGTGGCTGCGCGCGCACCAGCGCAGCCGGTTCCTGCTGACCGCACCGCCATTGCGGCTGCCGGGGGCGGTCGGGTCGCCGGCAACGCCGGTGGCGACGGTGTGACGCGCGGCGCAGGCAGGCCCCAGCGGGCGCGCCCTGTCGGCCGGCGAGCACGCGTGTATATTCGTCCCTGGACGTCACCTGTGACTACACCGCGGACCTCCGCGTAACTCCCGGACCGCCCTCGCCCCCGGATCCCCGCGGGACCCGGGCGCCAGGCGCCCGCTCCGGGCGACCGATGAGTAACTCGCTCTACGAACCCCCTCGCAATGACGGCGCGAATGTAACCGTCCCCGCCATCCGGGTCGCGTTCGCGCTGTCGCTGCTCCTCCACGCGGCGGTGCTGTGGCTGTGGGTGCCGCGCGTGCTCGACCCGTCGTCCGCGCGCGCGGAGCGGGGGAAGGCAAGCGGGTCACTCGCGGTGCGCCTCACGCCGCCGCCTCGCCCGGCAGCGAGCGCCCCGCCCGCCCCGTCAGTGTCCCCGGCGCCTCCGCCGCCGCCCACCGCAAAGCCAACGCCGCCGCCCCGATCGGCACCGCGCCCGCCGCCCGCGCCACCGGTCATCGCGAAAAACGCGCCGGCGCCAGCCGTCGCACCGCAGCCGGTTCCACCCGCGGCAGCTCCGCCGGCGCCCACGCCGCTCATTACCGACTTTTCCTCGTACCTCGAGGCGCGACGCCGCGCGCGCGGCGCACCGGCCGAAGAGAGCGCGCCGGCCACGCAGCCCGACGAAGACGAACGGGCGCGCCACAACCGCATCGTCGCCGAGAACCTCGGGTTGAACCGCACGCCGACTTACGGCACCGAACGCAAAGGTGGCGGCATCTTCCAGCTCGAACGCGTGGGCTACACCAGCGCCGAGTTCACCTTCTTCGGCTGGAACAAGGACATCCGCCGGCGGGCGAAGCAGACGATCGAGGTCCAGATCGGCGCCAACCCCGACATCCGGATCGCGGTCGTGCGCCGGATGATCGTGATCATTCGCGAGCACGAGTCCGAAGACTTCGTCTGGGTGTCGCCGCGCCTCGGCCGCGAAGTGACCCTCTCGGCGCGCCTGCGCGACAACGCGGGGCTCGAGGTTTTCCTCATGCAGGAGTTCTTCCCGGAGTCGCGCCCGGGCTAGCGGCCGGGCGCCCGGCGAGCGTAGGGAACCGCCCCGTCGCCAGGCTTCTACTTCGCGGCTGCGGCGGCGGGCCGCGCAACACGACGATCGCAAGGCGGCCGTCGGTGCGCCATGGATCGCCGCCGCCGTTGCGTCCTTCGAGACGGGAATGGAACCCGTCTTTCCAATCGATCGCCTGCATCCGGCCGGCCTTCTGCAGTTCGTTCGCGATGCGGTTGCGTTCGGCATCGACGTCGGGACCGATGTGATGCGTGACCTGCCCGGTGGTGTAGCTCAGGCCCACCCGCTCGTCGAACGTTGCGGAGCCGAACCACACCGACCGGCCCTCGTCCAGCCTGTCCCAGCGCCAGAACCGCACATGGTGCCGCTGGCGCGGACCGCCGCCCACGGGCTGCTCGAAGGCGAGGTCCTGCTTGCGGCCGAACAGATACAGGTTGCTCACCGGCGCGTTGTCGTCAGGCCGGCGCAGCACCGAGTCCACGGCAATGCGCACGCTGGTGGCGAAGGTGATCGGGTCCGCCGGAAACCAGCCGACCGCGGTCATCGCCCGCACGACTTCAGCATCGCTCCCGACCAGTGCGATGTTGATCGGATCGCCCGAATGGTCATCCGAGGTTCGAGTGACACGGTCGACTTCCGTGAAGCCCTTGTGATGCGAGAAGTAGAGCTCCGACAGTTGCGGCACGATCAGGTAGGCGGCCACTGCCCACGCGACCAGGAACCACAGCAGCATCCGAAGGCCTCGCTTGCGCCGCGGCGCGCTCGCTGCGGGCGCTGGCGCCGCGCTTTCCTGGTGGGCGTCGTTCTGATCGGTCATGGCGCAGTGGAAGGATAGCCGATGTAACGACGCACTCCGCCCGGCAGGCGGCGCCAAGAAACAAGACCGCGCTGCCCGCCATAGCGGCGAACAGCGCGGCGTGGAGACGTCTCGCGCAAGGCGCTTACTGGCCGTGCGCTGCCCGGGCCTTCTCGATCTGCGCCTTGACGGCCTCGAGGTTGAAGCTCGCGCCCGGCTGCATCGGCGGGAACTCGATCGCGGTCTGCGCGACCTTCGCGACCTCCTGCTGCACGAACTGGAAGCGCCAGAACTCGTACACGAACCAGTTGTAGTACGCCAGCGACCCGTTCGCACCGCTCGGCATGCCCGTGCGCTCGTACGGATCGGAGCGCAGGTTGGTCAGGATCGGCCAGTCGACCTTGATCGTGCCGCCCAGCCAGCCTTGCGGCTGATCGGTGAACCGATACTTGAAGTCGTCGATCCGCACCGCGGAGAGCGTGCCCTCGGTGAAGTAGAAGATCTCGTGGCGCGCCGACGGGCCCTTGCCGGTGATCAGGTCCATCTGGTTGTAGCCGTCCAGGTGCACCTTGTACGTGCGGTCGCCCAGCTGCTTGCCCTTCAGCAGCTCCGCGGCGATGTTGGGGTTGCCGGCCGCCGCGACGAAGGTCGGGAACCAGTCCAGGCCGGACACGATGCCGTTCTCGACCTTGCCCGCCGGCACCTTGCCCGGCCAGCGCAGGATCATCGGCACGCGGAAGCCGCCTTCGAGCGCCGTCCCCTTGCCGCCGGCGAACGGCGTCTGGCCGCCGTCGGGCCAGGTGAAGTTCTCGGCGCCGTTGTCGGTCGTGAAGCCGATGATGGTGTCGCCTTCGAGGCCGTTGTCCTTCACGTACTTCATCACCGACGCCGACGATGTCGTCGATCTGCGCCATGCCGGCTTCCTGGATGGTCCAGTTGTTGTCCGAGTTGCGCATCCCCTCGTACTTCGGCGACAGGTGCGTGACGACGTGCATCCGCGTCGGGTTGAGCCAGAGGAAGAACGGCTTGCCGTCCTTGCGCGCCTTGTCGACGAACTTGAGCGCGTTGTCGAGGATTTCGTCGTCGACGGTCTCCATCCGCTTGGGACAAAGCTCGCCGGCGTCCTCGATCTTCTGCTTGCCGACCTTGCCCCAGCGCGGCTGCACGGTCGGGTCGTCGACGTTCGTCGCCCACGAATGGACCATGTTGCGCGGACCCACCGTCGCCTTCAGCGCCTGCGGGTAGTTCGGGTGGCAGGGGTCCTCCATCGCGTCGAGGTGATAGAGGTAGCCGTAGAACTCGTCGAAGCCGTGCACCGTGGGCAGGAACTGGTTCAGATCGCCCAGGTGATTCTTGCCGAACTGGCCGGTGGCGTAGCCCATCGACTTCAGCGCCGTCGCGATCGTCGGCGCCTGCGCCGGCATCCCGATCGGCGACCCCGCCTGCCCGACGGTCGTCAGGCCGGTGCGGATCGGCAGCTCGCCGGTGATGAAGTTGGCGCGTCCCGCGGTGCAGCTCGCCTCGGCGTAGTAGTCGGTGAAGCGCATGCCCTCGGCCGCCAGCCGGTCGAGGTTCGGCGTTCGCATCGCCATGATGCCCTGGTTGTAGGCGCCGATGTTGGCCCAGCCGATGTCGTCGCCCATGATCATGATGATGTTGGGCTGCTTGGCCGGCGCCTGCGCGAGCGCCGGCGCCGCCGCGAACAGGGCGAGGGCGATCACCGCCACGCCTGCCGAAAGATGTCTCAAGAGTTGCATGTGGAGCCTCCTGGCATTTGGAACTTCTGTTGGGGAAGTCGAGGGGAGGGATACCGGTTGCAGCACGACACGCGCGCACCTACACCGCGCGGTCGCAGGGTACTCCGAAGGGCGGCCGGCGGTCACCTCGCCGGCACCCCACCCCGGGCACGTTATCTGGGCGTCGCCGCGAGCTGCTCGCGCAGCAAGCCCGCCCAGCTGGAGGTCAGCGCGAGTACGAGGGCTTCCGCTTCTCGACGAACGCCCGCAGCCCTTCCTGCCCGTCGGCGTGGGCGCCGCATGCCGCGAGCGCCTCGCGCTCGCGCTCGAGCTGCGCCTCGAGCGGCGTGTCGAAGGCGGCGCCGAGCAGCCGCTTCGACAGGCCGTAGGAATGGAGCGAGACGGCGGCGACGCGCGTCGCGAGCGCGACCGCTTCGTCCACCACCGCGGCGTCGGACGGCGACCTTCGTCGCGAGCCCCCACTCGAGCGCCTGCTGCGCCGGGATCGGCGGATCGAACGCCACGATCTCCAGCGCGCGCGCCCCACCGACGAGACGCGGCAGCGTGAATGTGCCGCCGCCGTCGATCGAGAGCCCGTTCGCCGTATAGGCCTGCCGCAGCACCGCAGACTCGGCCATGACGCGGAAGTCGCACGCCAAGGCGAGCGAGAACCCGCCGCCGGCCGCAACGCCGTTCACCGCTGCGACCACCGGCTTCGCCATGCGCCGGATTTCGAGCACCGCCAGGTGGAACCGCGCGGCGAGCTGGTGAAACGCGCCGGCCGCCCCCTGCGGATGCGCGGTCACCCAGCGCAGGTCGCCGCCCGAGCAGAAGGCCTTGCCGGCGCCGGTGATCACGACACCGCGCACGGCCTCGTCGCGCGCGATCGTGGTGAGGTTCGTCACGAGGCCCTCCACCATGTCCGCGTCGAGCGCGTTGAACGCCGCCGGACGGTTGAGCACGAGCTTCGTGATCGCGCCGGCCTGCTCCACCTTCACCGCATCGCTCATCGATTCCTCCCTTCAAGCGCAGCCTGCGCGAGCTCGCGCAGCTTCGACTTCTGGATCTTGGTCGCATTCGCCCCCGGCGTCACCGGGAACGCGTCGATCGGCGCCACGCGCACCGGCACCTTGAACTTCGCGAGTCGGGCGGCGCAGTGGTCGATCAGCACCGCCGCGTCGCAGTGCGCGCCCGGCGTCACGATGACGAACGCGAACGCCTTCGTGCCCGCCGGCGTGTCGACGCCGACCACCTGCGCGGCCGCGACGCTCGGATGCGCCTGCAGCACGTCCTCGATCTCCTCCGGGCTCACCAGGAACCCGCCGAGCCGCAGCGCGTCGCCCAGGCGGGCGAGGAACACGAACGCGTTCTCCGCGGTCGAGTAGCCGAGATCGCCCGTGCGGAGGTAGCCGTCCGCGGTGAACGCCGCGCGCGTCGCCGCCTCGTCGCCGAAGTATCCGACCATGCAGCTCGGCACCTTCAGCTCGAGCTCGCCCGCTACGCCGTGCGTCTGGATCGCACCCGACGCCGGGTCGCGTGCGCGCACCCGCGCCTCCGGCGCGACGCAGCGCCCGCCGGCGAGCACCCGCTCCGCGAACGGCGCGGTCTCGCTCTGGCGCGCCATGAGGGCGTGCACCTCGCTCATGCCGTAGAGGCCGACCACGGTGAGCCGGCGCGCCTCCGCGCGCTGCGGGAGGTCCGCATACGCGGGCGAAAACGACGCGTAGCCGAAGAACTTCGCGCTCGGGAAGGCCGGCGTGCCAGGCACCGCTTCGAGCATTCGCCCGATCATCTCGTCGCTTGCGTGCGTATGCGTGACGCGATGCTGCAGCACCGCCTGCGCGGACTCCGCGGCATCGAACGTCGGGTACATGACGATCGGCGCGCCGGCGGCGAGCGCGCCCATTGCGTTGGTGAAGCCGAACACGCCGCAAAGCGGCGCGGTGACCAGCACGCGCGTGTCCGGCGCGTCGTAGCCGAAGCCGCGCGCGACATCGTGCGCGTGGCGCAGCACCGTGCGCTGGTCGTGCACCACGAACTTCGGCGCTTTCGTCGTGCCGGAGGTCGTGAAGATGACGCAGCCCGACTCGGGCCGGCCGGTCTGCTCCCGCATCGGCGCGCGATCGGCGAGCGCCCGATAGGCAATGACCTCCCGCTCGTGGACGCGGCCGGGCACGGGCTCGTCGCCCTCCGCGTACGCGACGACGTGAGTCAGGGTCCCGAGCGCCGCAGGATCGCACCCGCCGAGGATCCCCGCGAAGTCGATGTTCCGGAAACCCGGCCAGAAAACGATCGCCTTGCAGCCGGCCCGCCCGACGATGTCCTGCACCTCGTGGCTGCGGAAGCGCGTATTCACCGACACCGCAATCGCCCCGAGCCGGCCGCACGCGAAGAACGTCGCGAGCCAGGCAGTTAGATTAGGCAGCCACAGCGCGACGCGATCACCGGCGCCGACGCCGATCGAGCGCAAGCCCGCGGCGAGGCGCGCCGCTTCGTCGGCGAGCGCGGTATGCGTTGCGGGACGATCGCGATCGAGGAGCGCCACGGCCTCTGGCAGGCGCGGGGCTTTTCCGTCGAGAAGGCTGCTCAGGGTGTGCATCCGGGCTCCGCTACGGCGCAGTGACACCCGGCACTAGCGAATTCGAGGCAGCGTACCTCGAGACCCGGGCGTATCCCCTTGCGCTCGCTACCTGTCAGTACCATAATTAGCACCTGTTTAGATACTTGTTTCGATACTGCTATGAATACAATCCCCGCCAGCGAGGTGAAGCGACGCGGCGTCGCGGCGCTGGAAGAAGCGGCCTCGACCGGCCCTGTTCACATCATCCGGAACAATCGGCCGAGCGGTGTCTACATGTCCGAGCAGGAGTACGCGCGCCTGCTCGCTGGATCGCGGGCGCCGTCGCGGGCGCCCAGCGGCACAAGCGTCTGGGACCTCATTCTCGACCGGCCCTACGAGGGAACCCGGACGAAGGAGCAGATCGACGCGCAGATCCACGAGGAACGGAAGCACTGGGGCGATCGTTGATCGCTCTGCTCGACGCCTGCGCGATCATCTATCAGATCGAGGCCGCGGTCCCGTTCCACGCGCGCCTCGCCTCGCTGCTCGGTACGGTGCGCGCTTCGCAACCCGACCTCCAACTTGCCGTCTCTCGACTCTCGTGGATCGAGTGCCGGGCAAAGCCGCTGCGCGATCGGCAGGCGGAGGTCCTCGCGCGCTACGACGCGTTTCTAGGCGCCGCCGACCTCATGATCGTGGAGATCACCGCCGAGATCGTCGACATCGCCACCGCGGTACGCGCCGAATACGGGCTCAGGACGCCCGACGCAATCCAGGCCGCCTCGGCGCTCGCATGCGGCGGCGGGACGCTGTTCGTCACCAACGACCCGGTCTTCACGCGGATTCGGGGCATCGACGTGCGGCTGATCTGAGCCGTACCGGCGCGGTCACTGGCGGCTCCGCCGATATTGCCCAGCCTTCCCGCCGGTTTTCGCGTTCCTACGCCGTGCGCCGGCGGTCCGGCGCGCCGAGGTCGACGTTCGTCAGAGCGAAATCCAGCCGATAGACCCCGGCGACCGCGCCCGACGCGGCGCCGTGCCCGGCGAGCGCCGCGGCGCCGAGTTCGTCATCCGGCAGTTTCGCGGCGACCTCGGCGTCGTAGCCGTGCACGAGCAGCACCCAGTCCGCCATCGCGTCGCCGCCGCGCATTCGCTGCTCTTCGGTCTGCGGCGGCATGACCTGCGGCTGGGCGACGAGCAGGTGCGCGGCGGCGAGCCCCGGTCGCCGGGCGAGTTCGGGCAGCACGGCGTCGACGAGCCAGGCGCGCAGGCGATCGGCCTCTCCCGGCCGCGGGGAGAACCTGACGGTCAGCAGCGCGGCGCCGACCCCTGCGCCGGCACTGCCCACCACCTGACAAGGGGTCCGCACCATGTTGCGGTGGTGCGGCGTGAGCTTGCGGGACCAGGGCGTCGGCTGATTCAGTCGCTCGAGGTAGGCCTGCGAGGAGAACACCGCGAGCGACTCGAGCTCGTACATGATGAAGTGGCTCGCGCCGGCGCCGCCGCCCGACCACCGCGTCCCGCGCAGGAAGCCCGGGATGCCCAGCCGCTCGGGCATGTGCTCGTGCGTGTGCCAGTCCCCGAGCTCCGGAACGATCTCCGGCACGAAATCGGCCCACATCGCGATTGCGGCATCGCCGAGCAGCGCCATCCCTTCCCCTCCCTTTTCGATGTGTGTCGCGGACCCGTGTCAGAACCGCTCCAGCCCGGGAAACGGCAGCTGCCCGCGGTGCACGTGCATCCGGCCGAACTCGGCGCAGCGCGCGAGCGTCGGCACCGCCTTGCCCGGGTTCAGCAGCCCCGACTGGATCGAAGGCGCGCTTGACGCCGAAAAACGTCCCGAGCTCGCCCGGCGAGAACTGCGCGCACATGGCGCCGAGCTTCTCGATGCCCACGCCGTGCTCCCCGGTCACGGTGCCGCCGAGCTCCACGCATTTGCGCAGCACCTCGTCGGCGAATTCCTCGCCGCGGTGGACTTCGGCGGGATCGCTGGCGTTGAAGAGGATGACCGGGTGCAAGTTGCCGTCGCCCGCGTGGAACATGTTCAGGCAGCGCAGGCCGTGCTTCTTCTCCTGTTCGGCGATGAACCGCAGCGCCTCCGAGATGCGGCGGCGGGGCACGCTGCCGTCGAGCACGTAGTAGTCGGGGGAAAGCCGCCCGATCGTTGCGAGCGCCGCCTTGCGGCCGGCCCAGAGCCGGGCGCGCTCCGCGTCGCTGCCCGAGACGTGGATCCCGGAGGCGCCCGAGGCCCGGAGCACCTCGGTCATGCGCGCGATCTCCTCGTCCACTTCCTCGGGCGTGCCGTCCGACTCGCACAGCAGCACCGCCTTCGCGTCGAGGTCGTAGCCGGCGTGCACGAACGCCTCGACCGCGCGCGTGGTGGCCTGGTCCATCATCTCCAGCGCGGCGGGAATGATCCCTGCGGCGATCACGGCGGCGACCGCGTCGCCGGCGGCGTCGACCTCGTCGAACGAGGCGAGGATCACGCGCGCGAGCGTCGGCCTCGGGAGGAGCTTCAGCGTGATCTCGGTCGCGATCGCGAGCATCCCCTCGGAGCCGTTGATCAGGGCGGTCAGGTCGTAGCCGGGCGCATCGAGCGCGCTCGCGCCGAGCTCCACGATCTCCCCCTCGATCGTGATCGCGCGGACGGCCATCACGTTCTGCGCGGTGAGGCCGTACTTGAGGCAGTGCACGCCGCCGGCGTTCTCGGCGACGTTGCCGCCGATCGTGGAGGCGAGCTGCGACGCCGGGTCCGGCGCGAAGTAGAGGCCGTAGGGCGCCGCCGCTTCGGACACGGTGACGTTGCGCACGCCGGGCTGGACGACGGCGACGCGCGCGACCGGGTCGATGCGCAGGATGCGGTTGAACTTCGCCATCGCCAGCAGCACGCCCGAGGCGTGCGGCGTCGCGCCGCCCGAGAGGCAGGTGCCCGCGCCGCGCGCGACGACCGGCACGTCCAGCTCGCGGCAGGTCACGAGCGTGCGACGGACCTGCTCCTCGGTTTCGGGCAGGACCACGCAGAGCGGGGTCTGGCGGTAGGCGGTCAGGCCGTCGCACTCGTAGGGGCGGGTGTCCTCGTCGACGTAGAGCAGGCAGTGCGCCGGGAGGAATGCGCGGAGGGCGTCGACGACGGCGCGCTTGTGGGCGGCGTCGGGGCGACGGTGGATGTCGGCGTGGCGGAGCGTGGGGCCGTCGTCGACTCCGTATGCCGGGTCGGGCGCTTGTGCGTGCGCGACGCCCGAAGCGGCGGTCACGCTGCGAATCCTTCCACGCTCACCAGGCGGGCGGAGCTGCATTCATCGCGGATCGCCTTGACCCCCTGGTACACGGGCCCGTAGTAGAAGGACTCCCAGGCCGCGACCGAGGGGAACTCCAGCAGCACGATTCGCCGGGGAGTCCAGTCGCCCTCGTAGACCTTGTGCGCCCCGCCGCGTGCGAGATAGCGCGCGCCGGCCTCGTCGAGGGCGGGCTTCACCTTCTTCATGAAGTCCTGATAGCGGTCGGGATCGCGGATGTCGACGTCGAAGATCACGTATGCGGGCATTGTTCTCCTCCTCTGAGCACCTGCGATTGCTGCGCGCTGTCCGCTTCCTCGTGAGACGCCCACCTCAGAGCCCGACGGGACTGTAGAACAGTCGAGCATCGCTCAACATCTCCATTCCGTTCAGTCGCAGTGTCACCTAAGTCGGGGCAGGTGCATTGTGCGCTTGGTGATAACGGTATCGCATTGGCTTGCCGCTATTGCGAGACAAACCCATAGAGCCTTGAAATCGATCATTGCAACGAGTGCTGCGCGATGCAGCAACTACGTGGCGTAGCCCAAACAGCCGGTATCCTGGAAGGGTTGATAGTGCGCTCATATATCTTCGTTGAAGAGCAGTTTCCAGGCCGCCTTGTAAGCGACGATCTCCCTCACTGACTCGGGCAGGCTGTCCAGGACCGCACGCTGCATGGCAACTTTGCGGGAGAAAGCCTGCATGATGAATGGATTGAGGTCGAGCGCAGTCATGAAACGCCAGGGATGCTCGGCGATCAACTTCGCCCATTCCGGCTGGAGCTTGCCGGTCGTGCGGTCCCAGTATTTTCCGGGGTATTCCCTGCTTGCCGGATAGATGTGATCGGGCGGGCCAGCGAACAAATCAAAGTATAGGTTGGGATGTTGTTCGATCAGCTTGCGTACGTAGTCCGGCCCGTAAATGGTGTTGCGGCCCTGATAGCGCATTTGCGCGAGATGGCACCAGATGACCTTGGCTTTGGGATACTGGGCGAGCATCTTTTCCAGCGGTAGCAGGTACTGGTCTTCGATCTCTTCGTGGATCTGAAACGGGATACCGGATTCCGCTGAGAATTGAAACAACAGATGGCCAGCGGGGCTATCGATCGGCAGATCCTCATCGCGCTTCAGGTTGCCGCGCTGGATCTGATCCGGCGAAGGATAGTGCCGGAACTCGTATTCACCCATCATCGGGTAGCCGTCTTTGATGATCCGTTCTCGGGTGATGTGGGCGAACTCCGTGGGGTTGTTTTTCCAGTCCGGCGGAATCCCGCCATCCCCTGTTGGGATAAAGCGCCACGGGTCGACCGCTACCGCATACCGGGCAGCATCGCTCCAACCGCGCCCTCGCGCCCAACCGGAGAACGCGATGAGCGCCACGCCTTGCTCGTCCATTTGGCGCGCGAAGGATCGCATATCCATGTCTTCGCCCAGAGTCGATTCGATGTCGATCAGTCTGGCATGACACCCGCCGCTCGCATCGCCGCAATACGCTGCTTCCAATTGCGCTTGAGTGTGTCCAGGTCGAACGGCACGGCTGCTTTGGCCACGTCGGTCATGCGCGAAGCGCTTGGTATCGGGCTGAACTCAGCGGCGAGGGCTGACCAGGAGACCAATACGCCCGAGAAAAGCAACAGGGCGCGAACAAGGCGCATGGGTGAATTCCCTATTCAGCGTGAGCCAAGAATCATATGAATCGCGGCGGCATAACTCGAATCGACACTATGGAAACTTGGCATCTTCAGCCGGAACTGGCTAGAGAGACACGAAGCGGCGACCGATGGCCAAATGCCTGTAGTCACCCAAGCCGCGAGCATCGACCCCTCGATTCAGTACGACCCCCAATCAGTCCCCGCCCACTCGCTCGTACCGCAACTGCACCAGCCCGCTCGGAAACGTCCGCGCACCCTCGAACCGCAGCACGGTCTCACGCGCGTTGACCGGAAACAGCGGAATCCCCGACCCGAGCAGCACCGGATGGATCGACACGATGTACTCGTCGATCAGGTCCGCCGCGAGGAACTCGCGCGCAAGCTGCGCCCCGCCGACCAGCCAGATGTCCCGCCCCGGCTGCGCGCGCAGGCCCGCGACGAAGGTGCTCACGTCGCCCGCGACGAACTCGGCGTGCTCGTCCCGCGTCCCGGCCCTCGTCCTGGAGTAGACGTACGCCTTCTTGCCGGAAAACGGATACGGACCGAACGACAGCGAAAGCTCGTACGTCGTCCGCCCCATGACGACCGTGTCGACGGTCGAGTAGAACGCCGCGTAGCCGTAGTCCGCGTCGTGGAACAGCCAGCCGATGCTGCCGTCGGTACGCGCGATGTAGCCGTCCAGGCTCGACGCGACGTAGTACCGGACCCGGCGCATCACGGCCTCAGCCGCGCTGCTTCACCAGCGGTCCGGTGAGCGACGACAGCGACACGCGCTGGTTCCCCTGCGCGTCGAAGTTCGCCGGATCGAGCCAGCGCTCGAACGCCGCCCGCAGCGCCGGCCACTCGCCGTCGATGATCGAGTACCACGCGGTGTCGCGCGTGCGGCCCTTGTAAACGATCGCCTGGCGGAACAGCCCCTCGTACGAGAACCCGAGTCGCTGCGCCGCCGCGCGCGACGGCGCGTTGAGCGAGTCGCACTTCCACTCGTAGCGCCGGTAGCCGAGCTCGAACGCGCGCTTCATCATCAGATACATCGCCTCGGTCGCGGCCGGCTTGCGCTGGAGCAGCGGCGAGTAGTTGATGTGCCCGACCTCGATCACGCCGTTGCCGGGATCGATGCGCATGAAGCTCGCGACGCCGACCGGCTTGCCGGTGCCGAGATCGACGATCGCGTGAAAGAGCGGATCGTCGCCGCGGCAGAAGCCGTTCAGCCACTCGAAGTACGCGTCCCGCGTTGCGAACGGTCCGCCGGACAGGTAGGTGAAGTTCCGCCCGTCCTTGTCGAGCGAGTTCGCGGCGTACAGATCAGCGCCGTGGCGGTCCGGATCGAGCGGCTCGACGCGGCAGAACCGTCCCGCCATCGGCGCGCGCGGCGGGCGCGGCGCGGGCTTCCAGTCGGGCAGCGGCGCGCCGACCGGCTGGCCCAGGGCATTGCGAACGGTTGAAGTCATACGGCGCTCAGCGCTTCGCCTTCATCTCGGCGTACAGCCGCGTGTTCTCCTTGCGGTCCGCGGCGATCTTCTGCATCACCGGCCGCTGGTTCATCGTTTTCACGTACTCGGCGATCTGCGGATGCGGCTCGGTGAAGTCGCGCCCGTAGGTGCGCTTCGTGGCCATCGCGACGAGCGGCAGGTGCTGCGCCGCGGCGCAATCGGCGAGCGTCAGCTCGGGCCCGGCGACGAACGGCGCGAACCTCGCAAGCTGCACGAGCGCCTTGAGGCCGCGCGGGAGCTCCTTCTCCACTTGCTGCTTGGTCTCGTCAGAGACCTTGCCGCCGAAGAACGCCTCCGCATAGATGCGGCGCGTGACCAGCTCGACGTGCAGCTCCAGGAAGACGAGCAGCTCGCGCACTTTCGCGCGCTCGAACGGGTCCTTCGGCAGCAGCGGCTTCTGCGGGTACGCCTCTTCGATGTACTCGCAGATCGCGGAGGACTCGGCAAGCGTGCGGCCGTCGACCTCGATGAACGGCACCTTGCCGCGCGGCGAGCGCGCGAGGTACGCCTCGTCCTGCGAGGCCCACACCAGCACCTCCTCGAACGGCACGCCCTTCTCCATCAGCTGCATCTTGACCTTGTTGTAGTAATTGCTGGTGGCGAAGCCGCAGAGCTTGAGCGTCACGAGGTTCTCCAGATGAGCGGAAGGATTTCCGGGTTCAGGCGCCCGCGCGCTGCGCGTACTGCCAGCCCATTTCGGCGAGCGGGCGGGCGCGCTTGCCCGCATCGAGCGCCTGCTGGCTCGCGGCCGTGCCGTCGAGCGCGCGCTTCATGATGCCCTGCAGGATCGCCGCGAGCCGGAACATGTTGTAGGCGAGATAGAAGTCCCAGTGGCCGATGCGGTCGCGCCCGGTGCGGCGGCAATACGTGGCGACGTACTCCGCCTCGGACGGGATCCCCAGGCCGGGCAGGTCGAGGCCCGCAATGCCGCGGAAATGCGCCGGCGGAATGTGCCAGCTCATGCAGTGATACGAGAAGTCGGCGAGCGGGTGGCCCAGCGTCGAGAGCTCCCAGTCGAGGATCGCGAGGATGCGCGGCTCGGTCGGGTGGAAGACGAGGTTGTCGAGCCGGTAGTCGCCGTGGACGATCGTCGTCTCGTCCCCGGGCGGAATGGCGCCGGGCAGCCAGGCCATCAGCCGGTCCATCGCCTCGATCTGCTCGGTCTCGGAGGCGCGGTACTGCTTCGACCAGCGGTCGAGCTGGCGCGCGAAGTAGTTGCCGGGCTTGCCGAAGCTCTCGAGCCCGATCGCCTTGTAGTCGACGCCGTGCAGCTGCGCGATCACGCGGTTCATCTCGTCGTAGATCGCACGCCGCTCGTCGCGGCTCATCCCGGGCAGCGCCTGATCCCACAGGACGCGACCCTCGACGTAGTCCATGACGTAGAACGCGCGGCCGATGACGCCTTCGTCGACGCACAGCGCGAACGTGCGCGGCACCGGCACGCCGGCGCCGCCGAGCGCGGTGATGACGCGGTACTCGCGATCCACCGCGTGCGCCGAGGGCAGGAGCTTCGCCGCCGGCGCCGGCTTGGCGCGCATGACGTAGCGCGCCCCGGGCGTCTTCAGCAGGAACGTCGGGTTCGACTGGCCACCCTTGAACTGCTCGACTTCGAGCGGGCCGCGGAAGCCGGCAACGTGCGCGCGCAGGTATGCGTCGAGCGCACCGACGTCGAAGCGCTGGCGTTCCTGGACTGCGGTGGTGCCGACGAACGTTTCCATGGGCGCCAGTGTACTCAACGGTGGGCACCGGCGGCCGGCCACCGTTGTTCCCGACCAGGCGGGGATGACGCGCTACGCGCGCACGACGATCTCGAACCGCCCGGCGAGCGCCTTGCCGTCGGCAGCACGATCCAGGCGCACGGTCACCAGCGCGCGGTCGCGCGGGTCGAGGGCGCCGTAGAGAAAGTCGCGCGCATTGCCCGGCTCGCCCTCCACGTACATCTGCGTGACCAGGTCCTGGATGCCCCGGCCCGTGACGCGGAAGTGGATGTGCGGCGTGCGGCCGGGATACGGCACCGGCTTGATGGTGCGAAACCGGTACGCGCCGTCCGCACCGGTGACGACCTGGCCCCAGCCCTGGAACGCCGGATCGATCGGCGCGCTCGAGCGGTCGCCCGGATGGTGATAGCGGCCGAGCCCGTTGCACTGCCAGATCTCCACGCGCGCGCCGGCGACCGGCTTGCCGCCGGTGTCGACGACGACGCCGGTGAGCAGGAGCAGCTTCGCCTTTTGCGATTCCCGCCTGTCCCTTGACCGACACGAGGTCGTTGTCGTCGTCGGCCGGGAAGTCGAGCGGGTAGAACGGCCCGGCGGTCTGGCGCGGCGTCGGCGGGCGCGCCTGCGCGCGGCCGGCGAGCGGCACACCCGCGAGCGCGAGACCCGCAAGCGAGGCGGCCAGCAGCCTGCGGCGCGCCGCGCGCGCCTCCTCGAGCCCCGCCTCGTCGCCGATGCGCGGCGTCGGCGTCCGTCTGGTCGTCACGCGTTTCCGTCCTTTCGTCACAGCGGCTTCTTCGCCTTGAAGTATTCGAACCGGTCGATCGACTTCACCCGCACGTCGCGCTCGTCCACGCCGCGCAGGATCTTCAGCGGCACCTCGACCCCGGCCGCGCCGAGCTTCCACACCGTCTCGTAGAGCTCGACATGGGTCTTGACCCCCTGCCCGCCGACGCTCACCACGACGTCGCCCGGCCGGATGCCCGACTGGTCGGCCGGGCTCTCGGGCGACACGCGGGTCACGAGCAGCCGTCCCTGCATCTCCTCGGTCGCGAGGCCGAGCCACGGGCGTTGCGGACCCGCCGCGCGGCCGTCGGCCTTGAGCTGCGCCAGGATGGGCTTGAGCAGATCGATGGGCACGAACATGTTGCCGAGGAGCATCGCGTCGGGCTCGGCGGCGTTGCGCACCAGCAGCGATCCGACGCCCACGAGCTTCAGGTCGCGACTGACGAGGGCCGCGCCGGCCCAGCCGTCGGTCGCGGGCGCGGTGAAGATCGCGCTGTCGAGGAGGTACTCCCAGCTCCCGGTGAAGCGTCGCTTCGAGGTCACCTGCGCGAGGCTCGCGGTGTCCTGGCCGCCGAACGGCGCGACGATCACCGGATCGCGCAGCGCGAGCGCCGCCGAATCGCCGAGCGGCAGCGGCTTCACGCCGAGATCCCCCTGCACCTTCAGCAGCCCGAACCCGGTGGCGTGGTCGTAGCCGGCGAGCGTCGCCGGCAGCGTCTTCCGGTTCGACGCGGTCACCTCGATCGAGTCCGGCTCGATGACGAGATAACCGATGGTGAGCACCCAGCCCGGCTCGATCAGGATGCCGCTGCCCGCGCGCGTCGGGCCGAGCGTCTCGCTCGAGCGCGCGTCCTCGACCGCCTTCATCCGCACGCGCACGACCGCGGTGAACATCTCCTCGATCCTGCGCTCGAACTCGGCCTCGGCGGGATCCTTCTTGGTCAGCGTCTGCTCGCGCTCGCTTTGCGCAAGGCCGGCCGGGATCCAGGCGAGGCATGCGACGAGGGCGAGAACAAGCGGTCGGGCAGCGCGTCGGTTTCGAATCATGGCGATCCTCCTGGCGTGAGAACAGCCGCGGGAAGCATTTTCTTCCTAACCGGGCGCGCTTGTCACGCCGGCAATTCCCCGACGCGCGTCGCGGCTTTCCCCGCGCTGCGGCCCTGCTATCCTGCCGGCCGTGAACCCGCCCACTCTGGTCGACGTGCTCGCCGCGCGCAAGCGCATCGCGCCGCACCTGCCGCGCACGCCGCTGTTCCGCTATCCGGCGCTCGATGCGCTGCTCGGCTGCGAGGCCTGGGTCAAGCACGAAAACTACCAGCCGATCGGCGTGTTCAAGGTGCGCGGCGGCGTGAACCTCGTCGCGACGCTCGCGCCCGCAGGAGCGCCAGCGCGGCGTCGTCACCGCGAGCACCGGCAATCACGGCCAGTCGATCGCGTTCGCCGCCGGCCTGTTCGGGGTGCGCGCGGTGATCTGCGTGCCCGAGGGCGCGAACGCCGGCAAGGTCGCGGCCATCCGCGGCTTCGGCGCGGAGATCGCCGCGCACGGCGCGAAGTTCGACGACGCCGCGGCGAACGCGCGCGCGATCGCCGAGCGGGACGGGCTGCGCTTCGTGCACTCGGCGAACGAGCCGGATCTCATCGCCGGCGTCGGCACGTACGCGCTGGAGATGCTCGAGGACCAGCCGGCGCTCGACGCGATCGTCGTGCCGGTCGGCCTCGGCAGCGGCGCCGCCGGCACGTGCATCGCCGCGAAGGCGGTGAATCCCGGCATCCGCGTGATCGGCGTGCAGGCCGCCGCGGCCCCCGCGGTGCACGACTCGTGGCGCAACGGGCGCATCGAGACGCGCCCGAACGAGACGTATGCCGAGGGCCTCGCCACCGGGCGCGCAGCGGAGCTCACGCTGGCGATCCTGCGCGCCCATCTCGACGACTTCCAGCTCGCGACCGAGGACGAGATCCGCCGCGGCATGGCGTGGTGGATCGAGCGCTGTCACTCGCTCGCCGAGTCGGCGGCCGGCGCGGTGCTCGCGGTGGCGCACCGCATGCGCGGCGAATTCAGCGGCCGGCGCATCGGGCTCGTGCTCTCGGGCGGCAACACCTCGATCGCGCATCTTGCCGACGCGCTCGCGGTGTCGGCCGACGGCGACACCGCACGGCGCTGATCCCGCACGCGTTTACTCGTCACGCGCGTTTCACGTCGCCGCAAGCCGACGTTCACGCGCGCTACATCATAGGGAAACACTCCGCGGGCACGATCTCTGCATCGCTGACCCCGTCGGCCACGCGCCGGCTGTCCTCAACGGCACAAAGGAGTTCCCGATGCTGGATCCTCACTTCCGCGCGGCATCGATGTTCGCGCTCGGCCTCGCCCCCGAGTCCGCGCGCCACCCGGAGCAGACGTCGCAGCGCACGGATGACCGGTTCGACGCGCTGGACCCCGACGGCGAAGCGATCCTCACGCTGCCGGCGAAAGCGGCGCGAGCGAAGGCGTCCCGCGACCCGGGCACGAAATGAGGCGGCGCGAGCCGCCGCATCAGCGGCGGCTCGCGCCGGAGTGACGAGGGGGCCCGCGCGACGCCGGTATGATCCGGACGCGCGATGGCCGTCCTCCTCAAGATCTCGCTCGTTCCCGTCGTCGTCTGGCTCGCGAGCGTGGCCGGCCGGCGCTGGGGCCATTCGGTCTCCGGCTGGATCAGCGGTCTCCCGCTGATCGCGGGGCCGATCAGCGTCTTCCTCGCGCTCGACCCCGGGCCGGCCTTCGCCGCGGCGTCCGCCACCGCCACGCTGCAGGTCACCGGCGCGGCGGCGCTGCACTGCTGGGCGTACGCTTGGGCGGCGCGGCGGTTCAACTGGCTCGCGTCCCTGCTCGTTGCGTGGGCGACGTTCGTCGTCGCGGCGTTCGCCCTTGGCGCGGTGCCGCTGCCGCCGCTCGGCGGATTCGCGCTCGCCCTCGCGGCGCTGGCCCTCCTCCTCGCGACGCTGCCGCGCGTCCCGTCGGCGAGCGGCCCGGTGCACATTCCCGGCGTCGAGCTCGCGGTGCGCATCGTGGCCGCCGCCGCGCTCGCCGCCGCGGTGATGCTCGGCGCGTCGCTCCTCGGGCCGCGGCTCTCGGGGGTCCTGCTCGCGTTCCCGATCACCGGGTCCGTGCTGCCGGTGTTCACCCGTGCGCTCTACGGCGCCGATGCGACCGCGCGCCTCCTCGCGGGCTTTCTCTCCGGGCTGTTCGCGTTCGCGGTGTTCCACTTCGTCGTCGCCGTCGTCGCTCGAACGCGCTCGGCGACCGCGGCGGCCTATCCCGCTCGCCGTCGTGGCGGCGCTCGCCGCGACCGGCGTGGTGATGCGGGTGCGGCGCGACGGCCTGGCTGCGCCGCGAACGCCGCGAAGGTAGGATGCCGCAATGAACCGGCCGCGCCTCGATCTCTACCTCAACATCGGGCACACGCTCGACCACCTGGTGATGCTGATCTTCCCCACGGCGGTGCTCGCCATCGGGGAGGCCTGGCAGATGTCCTACGGCGAGCTCCTGCCGCTCGCCCTCGGCGGGTTCATCGCGTTCGGCGCGTTCTCGATCCCGGCCGGCTGGCTCGCCGACCACTGGAGCCGCACCGGGATGATGCGGGTGTTCTTCTTCGGGATCGGCGCGGCGACGCTCCTGACCGGCTTCGCGCGCACGCCCGCCGAGCTCGCGATCGGACTCGCCGCGATCGGCATGTTCGCCGCGATCTACCACCCGGTCGGCATCGCGATGCTGGTGGCGAACCGCAGCGACATCGGCCGCACGCTCGGCGTGAACGGGGTGTTCGGCAACACCGGGCTCGCGTTCGCGGCGCTCGCCTCGGGCGCGCTCGCCGACCTCGCCGGCTGGCGGGCCGCGTTCATCCTCCCGGGGCTCCTGTGCATCGGGATCGGGATCGGTTTCCTCGCCGCGAGCCGCGGCTTCGAGGTCGCCCGGGGCACCGCGAAGAAAGCGGAGGCGCGCGTGCCGCGAGCTCTTCTCGCGCGCGTGTTCCTGATCGTCGCGGTCGCCACGGCGTGCGGCGGCATCATCTTCAACGCCACCACCGTGTCGATGCCCAAGGTCTTCGACGAGCGGCTCGCGGCGCTCACCAGCACCAACTTCGGCATCGGCGTGCTGGTGTGCATCACCTACCTGATCGCGGCGATGGCGCAGCTCATCGTCGGCAACTGGATCGACCGGCGCTCGGTGAAGGGCGTGTTCGTGGTCGTGGCCGCAATGCAGATCCCGCTGCTGTTCGCCGCCGGCTCGCTCTCGGGCTATGCGATGCTCGCGGTCGCGGTGGCGATGATGTTCTTCGTGTTCGGCCAGATCCCGATCAACGACGCGATGGTCGCGAAGTACACCGCGGAGGAGTGGCGCGCCCGCGCCTATGCGGTGCGCTACGTGGTGTCGTTCGCCGCGAGCGCGACCTCGGTGCCCCTCATCGCCTGGGTGTACCGCACGTACGGCGACTTCCAGCCGCTCTTCGCGATCCTCGCCGCGCTGGCGGCGCTCATCCTGGTCTCGGCGCTGGCCTTCCCGGGCGAGCGGGTGGCGAAGCCGGTGCCGGTCGGCGCTCGCTAGCCCCCGCAGCGGCAGGACCGATCCCGCAGCGCGCCGAGCAGCGACCGGCCGAACCGGCCCAGCCGGTCGCGCACGCGCCAGACCATCACGGCGAGGACGGCGAGCGCGAGCGGCGCCGACCACCGCCGCCGCCTGCGCGCCGGCCGCCTGCATCAGGACGAAGCAGGCGATCGATCTCGCGGTGGAAGACCGCGCCGAGCGCCAGCGCCGTTCCCGCCCAGAGCACCGCCCCCATCGCATCGAAGGCCGCGAAGTGGCGCCGCCGGTAGCCGGCGACCCCGGCGAGCGACGGCCCGAGCGCGGCGAGCCCCGGGACGAAGCGCGTCACGAGCAGCGACTTGAGCCCGAACCGGGCGAACAGCGTGTCGCGGTCCTCGGCGCACCGCTCCGGCGACGACCGGAGGCCGCACAGCGCCAGCAGCACCCGCGCGCCGAAGCGCCGCCCGAGCTGAAACCACAGCAGGTCGCCCGCCACCGCGCCGAGCACCGCGAGCACGAGGACGAGCGGCGCGGAAATCGCGCCGTTCGCCGCGAACGCCCCCGCGACGACCAGCACCGCGAAGGCCGGGATCGGCACGCCGACCTGCTCGACCAGCACCGCGGCGAGCACGAACGCGTAGCCGTGCTGATGAAGGAGCTCGTGCAGGGTCATCGCGCGCCTACTTCCCGGACACGTCCGCGGCGGGATCCCACCCGCCGCCGAGCGCGCGGATGAGCGCGACCGTGGACACGGCGCGCGCGCCGCGGAACTGCGCGTCCAGGCGCTGCACGACCAGCAGGGTGCGCTGGCTGTCGACGACCTGCAGGTAGCTCGTGGCGCCGGCCTTGTAGCGCGACTCGGCGACCTGCAGCGCACGCGTCGCGGACTGGACCGATTCGCGGGTCGACTCCGCCTGGCCCGCGAGCGTGCGCAGGGCGACGAGGTTGTCCTCGACCTCGGCGAAGGCGCCGAGCACCGTCTGCCGGTAGACGCCGACCGACTCCTCGAGCACGGCGTACGAGCGGTCGAGGTTCGCCTGGTTGCGCCCGCCGTCGAAGATCGGCATGCGAGAGGATCGTGCCGAACGATCGGACCGAGCGCCCAGGTGCGGCTCGACCACTGGAAGAGCTCGTTGAGATCGTTCGACTCGTAGCCGGCGAGGCCCGTGATCCGGAGCGACCGGGAAGAACGCCGCCTTCGCGACGCCGATGCGCGCGTTCGACGCCGCCATCGTGCGGCTCGCGGCGGCCACGTCGGGACGGCGCTCGAGGAGCGTGGACGGCAGCCCGGGCGGGATCGACGGCAGCGCGGTCGGCAGCGGCGCGCTCGCCAGGCTGAACGACGCCGGCGCCTTGCCGAGCAGCACCGCCAGCCCGTGCTCGAGCTGCGCCCGCTGCCGTTCGAGCCCGTACACCTGGGTCTGCGCGAGGCCGACCTCGGTCTTCGCCTGCGCGAGGTCGAGCTCGCTGACGTCGCCGGCGTCGAACCGCCGCTGCACGAGCCGCAGGGTCTCCGTGCGGGAGGCGACCGTCTCGCGCACCACGCGCAGCTCGTCGTCGGTCTGCCGCAGCCCGAAGTACGCCTGCGCGACGTCCGCCTGCACCGCGAGCATCGTCGCGCCGTACAGCGCCGCGGCGGCATCCGCTTCGCTGCGCGCGGCGGCGACGCTGTCGGAGATGCGCCCGAACAGGTCGACTTCCCAGGCCGCGGTCAGCTGTCCGCGCCAGACCGTGTACGGGGCGATGTCGGTGCCCTGCGGCAGCCCGAGCGACACGCCGGTCGGCTTGATCCGCGAGGGCCCGAACCCGGCGTCGACGCGCGGGTAGCGCTCGGCGTTCACGACGCCCGACCACCGCGCGCGACTGCGCGAGCCGCGCCGCGGCGATCTTCAGCGTCTGGTTCGCCGCAATCGCCTGCGCCTCGAGCTCGTTCAGCGTCGGGTCGTTGAAGACCTTCCACCACTCGCCGCGCGGCACGGCGTCGGCAGGCTGGGCGGGCTTCCATTCGCCGCGCGGCTCGTCGGGGCCGAGCGCCTTGTACTGCGCGGGCACGTCGACCTCGGGTTGCTCGAGCTTCGGCGCGAGCGAGCAGCCGGCGAGGAACGCCAGCGCGATGAGAACGATCCGCTTCATGGCCGTCCCCTCAAGCCGCCGCCGGCGCGGGCTTCACCACGCGCTTGCCGAACTTCCGGTGCAGCAGCACGTAGAACACCGGCGTGAGGAAGAGGCCGAAGAACGTCACGCCGAGCATGCCCCAGAACACGGCGATGCCGATCGCGTGCCGCATCTCCGCCCCGGCGCCGATCGAGAACACGAGCGGCACCACGCCCATGATGAACGCGAACGAGGTCATCAGAATCGGGCGCAGCCGCATGCGGCACGCCTCGAGCGCGGCGCGCACCGGGTCGTGGGCCGGCTCCTTCATCTCCAGCTCGCGCGCGAACTCCACGATCAGGATCGCGTTCTTGCACGCGAGCCCCATCAGCACGAAGAGCGCGATCTGCGTGAAGATGTTGTTGTCGCCGCCGGTGAAGTAGACCCCGGCGATCGCGAACAGCAGGCACATCGGCACGATCAGGATGATCGCGAGCGGCAGCTTGAAGCTCTCGTACTGCGCCGCGAGCACCAGGAACACGAGCAGCACGCACAGCGGGAACACGAGCATCGCCGTGTTGCCGGCCAGGATCTCCTGGTAGGTGAGGTCGGTCCACTCGAAGGTGATGCCGCGCGGCAGCGTCTCCTTCGCGATGCGCTCGATCGCGGCCTGCGCCTGCCCCGAGCTGTAGCCCGGCGCGGCGGCGCCGTTGAGGTCGGCCGACGGGAACGCGTTGTAGCGGATCGCGCGGTCGGGCCCGAAGCTCGACTCGACGCGCAGCAGCGAGCCGAGCGGCACCAGCTCGCCCTTCGCGTTGCGCGTCTTGAGCAGCGCGATGTCCTCGGCGCGCGAGCGGTACGGCGCGTCGGCCTGGACGACCACGCGGTAGGTGCGGCCGAAGCGGTTGAAGTCGTTGACGTAGAGCGACCCGAGGTTGATCTGCATCGTGTCGAACACGTCGGTGAGCGCGACCCCCATGCGCTTCGCCTTCGCGCGGTCGACGTCGGCGATAGAGCTGCGGCACGTTGATCTGGAAGCTCGAGAAGCTCGGCGCGAGCTCCGGCGTCTGGAACGTGCGCATCTGCATCGCCTTCATCGCGTCGTACAGCGCCTGGTCGCCCAGGCCGGCGCGGTCCTCGATCTGCAGCTTGAAGCCGCCGATCGTGCCGATGCCGTTCACCGGCGGCGGCGGGAACACGGCGATGAACGCGTCCTGGATCCCGCCGAGCTGCTGGTTGATCGCCCCGGCGATCGCCCCGCCGGAGAGCTCCGGCGAGCGGCGCTTCTCGAACGCGTCGAGGCCGAAGAACACGATGCCGGCGTTGGGCGCGTTCGTGAAGCCGGCGATCGACAGGCCGGGGAACGCGACCGCGTCCTTGACGCCGGGCGTCTTCAGGGCGATGTCGGACATGCGCCGGAGCACCTCCTCGGTGCGGTCGAGCGAGGCGCCGTCGGGCAGCTGCGCGAACCCGACGAGGTACTGCTTGTCCTGGCCGGGCACGAAGCCGGACGGCACGACCTGGAAGCCGACGTACGTCACGCCGAGCAGCACGACGTAGACCCCGAGGGCGACCGCCTTGCGGTTCAGCACGCGCGCCACCGCGCTCTGGTACTTCGCCGCCGAGCGGTTGAAGAACCGGTTGAAGCGCGTGAAGAACCAGCCGAACGCAGCGGTCCATCCAGCGCGTGAGCCGGTCCTTCGGCGCGTCGTGCGAGCGCAGCAGCAGCGCGGCGAGCGCCGGGCGACAGCGTCAGCGAGTTGAACGCCGAGATCACCGTCGAGATCGCGATGGTGAGCGAGAACTGCTGGTAGAACTGGCCGGTGAGGCCGCTCACGAACGCGATCGGGATGAACACCGCGCACAGCGTGAGCGCGATGGCGATGATCGGGCCGCTCACCTCGCGCATCGCGCGGTAGGTCGCCTCCTTCGAGTCGAAGCCGAGCTCGATGTTGCGCTCGACGTTCTCCACCACCACGATCGCGTCGTCGACCACGATGCCGATCGCGAGCACCAGGCCGAAGAGCGTCAGGGTGTTGATCGAGAAGCCGAGCAGCAGCATGAAGGCGAAGGTGCCGACGATCGACACCGGCACGGCCACCAGCGGGATGATCGAGGCGCGCCAGGTCTGCAGGAACACGATCACCACCAGCACCACCAGCAGCGTCGCCTCGAGCAGCGTCTGGATCACCGCATTGATCGACTGCAGCACGAAGCGGGTCGGGTCGTAGACGATGTCGTAGTCGACCCCGGCCGGGAAATCCTTCTTCATCTCCTCCATCGCGCGCCGCACCTCGTTCGACAGCGCGATCGCGTTCGACTTCGGCGCCTGGAAGATCGCGATCGCGACCGCCGGCTTGTTGTTGAGGAGCGAGCGCAGCGCGTACTCGCCGGCCCCCAGCTCGACGCGCGCGACGTCCTTCAGGCGCAGCACGCCGCCGTCGGCCGAGGTGGCGACGATGACGTTGCGGAACTCCTCCTCGGTGGCGAGCCGACCCTGCGCGTTGACCGAAAGCTGGAAGTCGGTGTGCCGGGTCGCGGGCGGCGCGCCGACGACGCCGGCGGCGACCTGCTTGTTCTGCTCGCGCAGCGCGCGCACGACGTCGGCCGCGGTCAGGTTGCGGCTCGCGAGCTTCTGCGGGTCGATCCACACGCGCATCGCGTAGTCGCCGGCGCCGAACACCAGCACCTGTCCCATGCCGGGAATGCGCTGCAGGTTGTCCTTGACGTTGAGGACCGCGTAGTTGCGCAGATACAGCTCGTCGTAGCGCTCGTCGGGCGACAGGATGTGCACGACCAGCGCGAAGTCGGGCGAGCTCTTCTGCGTCACCACGCCGATCTGGCGCACCTCCTCCGGCAGCCGCGGCAGCGCGCGCTGCACGCGGTTCTGCACCTGCGTCTCGGCGAGGTCGACGTCGGTGCCGATCTTGAAGGTCACCGTGAGCTGCAGCACGCCGTCGGTGGTGGCCTGCGACTCCATGTAGAGCATGTTCTCGACGCCGTTGATCTGCTCCTCGAGCGGCGCGGCGACCGTCTCGGCGATGACCTTCGGGTTCGCGCCGGGGTAGACGGCGCGCACCACGACCGACGGCGGCACGACGTCCGGGTACTCCGACACCGGCAGCACCCAGATCGAGATCAGCCCGGCGAGGAACAGCATGATCGACAGCACGCCCGCGAAGATCGGGCGGTCGATGAAGAAGCGCGAGAGGTTCATGGTCTAGCTCTTCTTGCCGCCGTTGCGCCCGTTCGGCGCCTGCGCTTCCATCGGCACGGTCTGCGGCGCGACCGGCGCGCCCGGGCGCACGCGCTGCAGCCCGTTCACCACGATCACCTCGCCGGGCTTGAGACCCGACTCGATCACGCGCAGCCCGTCCACGAGCCGGCCGATCTTCACCTCGCGGTAGACCGCCTTGCTCTCGGCGTCGATCACCAGCACGTAGCGCCGGCTCTGGTCGGTGCCGATCGCCCGGTCGGCGACCACCACGGCCTTGCGCGGCCGCGCGGCGTCGCCGAGCTTCACGCGCGCGAAGAGCCCCGGCGTGAAGCGCCCGCCCTTGTTGTCCACCGTCGCGCGCATCCGCACCGTGCCGCTCGTCGGGTCGATGCGGTTGTCGACGAACTCGAGCCGGCCGGCATGCGGGAAGCCGTCCTCGTCGGCGAGGCCGACCGTCACCGCCAGCGCGGCCGGACTTCGCGCCGGCGATGTACTTCAGGTACGCACTCTCGTCGGCCTGGAACGAGACGTAGACCGGGTTGATCGACACGACGGTGGTGAGCAGCGGCGACGGCGGCATCTCGCCCTGCACCAGGTTGCCGGCGGTGATCTCGGCCTTGCTCACGCGGCCGGAGATGGGCGCGGTGATGCGCGTGTACGAGAGGTTGAGCCGCGCGGTGACGAGCGCCGACTCGTGCGCCTTGAGCTGCGACTCGAGCGTGCGCACGCGGGTGACCGCGTCGTCGAACTCGCGCTTCGAGGTCGCGCGGTCGGCCCACATCTCCTCGTTCCGCTTGAGCTCGATGCGCGCGAGGTCGAGCTGCGAGCGCGTGCCCGCGACCTGGCTCTCCGCGGCCGCGACCTGCGCCTCGAAGGGGCGCGGATCGATCGTGAAGAGCAGGTCGCCCTTCTTTACGTCGGCGCCGGGCTTGAAGTGCACCGACTGGAGGTACCCATTGATGCGCGCGCGCACCTCGACCTGCTCGATCGCCTCCACCCGGCCCGCGAACTCGTCGGATTCGATCACGTCCTTCTCGATCGCGGCGGCGACGCTCACCGGCGGCGCGGGCGGCGGGCCGGCCTGCGCCTTGGCGTCGCCGCGGCCGTCGCCGCAGCCGGCGAGCGCGAGCGCGGCGGCGAGCGCCAACGCGGCGGCGCGTGCGCTGAGGCTGAGCGTGGCGACTGGCATGGCTTGCATCCTTTTCCGATTGGCGCCGATTCTCGATCGCCGCCCTTGGCAGATGGCTGACGGATCGGGGAGAGCGGCGACTCTAGCCGATCGAGGCGCTGGGAAAGACTAAGACTTCATTAACTGACCGGTTCTCGCCGGTGAACAATCGGGCGCACCGCGGATCGGATCGGCGCGCGCCGATCGACAGACCGGGAAAGCACGGTATTAAACAGGGACATTGCGGCGTAGCCTCGCGTCGCGCTCGACCCTCGTAGTCGTTCGCGCGCCGCGCGAATCGACAGGGCCGTAATCGATCACCGCGTTAAACAGGCGCCCGATCGGGCTCGTCCTGACCATCGACCCGGCGCTGGAGGACAGCGGGTACCGGGGCGTCGAGCGGGCCGACTACGCAGGACGGCGCGCGCACCTCAGCCGCCTACGGCTCCTCCGCCCGCCAGATGCTCGCGCGCCGCGCGCGCCAATGCCGCGTCGAACGTCGCCAGCGGCGCCTCCAGCCGCTCGGCGAGCCAGAGGTAGGCGGCGTCGTACGCCGTGAGCTTGTACCGTTGCGCGAGCGCCATTACGGCGCCCGGGTCGATCCCGTGCCGTTCGATCGCGAGCGCGGCAAAGACTCCGAGGCCGGCAACAACCGCCGCCTCCGGCAGGCGTTCGCGCCTGCACTTCTTCAGCGCCACGCTGGCCATCTCGTAGTCCACGAGGTGTGGCGCGGTCAGGGCGCGCCCTTGCAGGAGCGCCGCGGCCTGGGCCTGCTCCGCCTCGCCAAACATCGCGGCCGCGAGCACCGTGGCATCGGCCACGATGCGAGGCCGGCGCGCGTAGGCGGCGGACGGCTCGGCTACGTGCAGCGTGGCGGGCGTGCGCTTCCCGCGCGCTCGGCCGGCGGCCATCGCTCAGCGGCTGTCGCGCATCGCGCGGATCCAGGCGGCCGAGCTCTCCGTCCCGCGCGGAAAGAGCTTGCGCGCACGCTCGACTGCCTCCTCGATCGTGAGCGTTCGAGGCGGAGCCGGAGCGAGCGTCGCCGCCGGGGTGCGCTCGTCGACCGCCGCCTCGAGGATGCTCAGCAGCTCGCGCTGCAGCGAGCGCCGGTTGCGCTCGGCGCGGATGCGCAGGCGGTCGGCCAGCACGTCAGGTACGTTCTTCACCGACAGGTTGACGGGCATCGCCACCTCCATAACGGATCCGCTGGCTCCATTCTGGATCCTTCGGGGCGCAGCGTCAAGGGCCGGTCGCTCAGTAGAACGCGCCGCGCGCGACACGTGCACGTCCGCCCTCTCCCCGACCCTCTCCCCCGGGAGAGGGAGAATCCAGCGCGGCGCGTTCAGTAGAACGCGCCGCGCGCGGTCACTTGCCACACCGCCTCGACCCGCTCGCCGCGATGGCACACGAGCCAGTCGTACAGGTTGACCGTGGGGTCGCAATGCCCGGGAATCAGGCGAATCTTCTCGCCCAGTCGTGGCGCCCGCGCGCCCGGCGCCACCTTTAGCACCCCGTGCTCGTCCGAGGGGCGGGCGTACTCGACGCCCGGCCAGCCGACGACCTCCGGCAGCCCGGAGTCGAAGCTGTGCGCCTTGAGCCCGGCGTCGACCACGACGCGCTCCGGTGTCGGCGCGCTCATTACCGTCGCCAAATATATATAGAGACTGCGCGAACGCGCGGGAATCCCTCCCAGCGGTTGCGGTTGTAATCGGCGTCCATGAAGACGTACGAGCCCGGCTGCAGCTCGTCGTAGACGCCGCTCGTTCCTTCGTAGATGAAGGTGCCGGTGCCGGCCCCGGTGACGATGTCGCACGCGAGACCCTCGTCCTCGATCAGCCGCCGCGTGCGCCCTGCCTTCTCGACCGCCTGCGCGATCGCGGCACGGCGCTCCTCGACCGTGCGCAGGTGCTGCGCGGCACCGTGGTAGGCCTGGAGCCCGGCGAAGCGCAGGTTGGCGGAGCCGCTCACGATCTGGGCGAGCCGCAGCGCCGGCGCGCCGGGCTCCACGCCGCAGCGGTTGGCGCCCACGTTCACCTCGACATAGACGTCGAGCCGGGACCCGGCGGCGCGCGCCGCCGCGTCGAGATCGGCGACGACGCCCGCGTCGTCCACGCACACGCCGATCTGCGCGGACTTGCCGAGCGCTGCGAGCGCGGGCGAGCTTCGCGCGCCCGACGACCTCGTTCGCGATCAGCACGTCCTGCACGCCGCCGGCGACGAGCGCCTCGGCCTCGGACGTCTTCTGCACGCAGACGCCGACCGCGCCGGCGGCGATCTGGCGCCGCGCGATCTCCGCGCACTTGTGCGACTTCGCGTGCGGGCGCAGCCGCACGCTCGAGCGGCGCGACCGCGTCCGCCATCGTCTTCAGGTTGCGCTCGAACGCGTCGAGGTCGAGGATGAGCGCGGGCGTGTCGACGTCCGCGAGCGGTTGGCCGGGCACGGCGGGCGCAGGCAGGGGCATGGATGACCTTAGAATGACCGGGAAAGCGTGTGGGAGAACCCGTAGATGTTCCAGCCAGACCTCCTGAAAGGCAAGCGCATCCTCGTGACCGGCGGCGGCACCGGTCTCGGGCGCGAGATGGCGGCGCAGTACCTGAGCCTCGGCGCGGTCGTCCATATCTGCGGGCGGCGGAAGAGCGTGCTCGACGCGACCGCGGCGGAGCTCATGGCGCGCCACGGCGGCACGGTGCGGCCGCACGCGGTGGACATCCGCGACGCGGCCGCGGTCGACGCGATGGCCCAGGCGATCTGGGACGACGGCGGCCCGCTCGACGCGCTCGTCAACAACGCCGCCGGCAACTTCATCAGCCGCACCGAGGACCTCTCGCCGCGCGGCTTCGACGCGATCGCGAACATCGTGCTGCACGGGACCTTCTACGTGACGCAGGCCGTGGGCAAGCGCTGGATTGCGGGCGGGCACCGCGGCAGCGTCGTCTCGATCCTCGTGACCTGGGTCTGGACCGGCTCGCCGTACGTCGTGCCTTCGGCCATGTCGAAGGCCGGCCTGCACGTCATGACCCAGTCGCTCGCCGTCGAGTGGGCCAGGCACGGCATCCGCCTGAACGCGATCGCGCCCGGCCCCTTCCCGACCGAGGGCATGGGCGCGCGCCTCAACCCGGGCCAGACCGTCGAGGAGCGCGGCGCGGCGAAGAATCCGATGGGCCGCATCGGCCGTATGGAAGAGATCCGCAACCTGGCGACGTTCCTCGTCGCGGACGGCTGCGACTGGCTGACCGGCCAGACCATCGCGCTGGACGGCGCCGCCTACCTGGCCGGCAGCGGCGGGTTCTTCGATCTGCGCGAGTGGTCGGACGCGGACTGGCAGCGGGCCCGCGACATGATCAAGGCGCGCAACGAGCAGGACCGCGCGCAACGATGAGAGTCCACCTGATCGGGGCGGCGCTCGTCGCGCTCGTGTCGATGGCGGCCGCAGCCGCGGATCCGCCGGTGCGCGGCATTTACGCCGAGGGCAAGAGCGGCCTCAGCTGGATCGTGCCCTGCGGCTCGGGCAAGAAGCTGGAGCTGATGGACTCGGACGCGGCACGCGAGCTGCGCAAGCACTTCGCCGCGCTCGCTGCGGGACGCGTGCGCAGCATGTTCGTCGAGGTCGCGGGACGGCGGGCAGGCGACGCCTTCCAGCTGGACGCCGTGCTGCGCGTCCAGACCGGCGGGCTCGGCTGCTCGGAAGACCTGCGCCGCGTCGTCGCGAAGGCCGGCGGACACAACCCGTCGTGGTCGATGGTGTTCGACGACACGCGGCTCGCGTTCCAGCGCGTCGGCGATCGCGCGCCCGCGTCGTTTCCGCCCCTCGGCCTGCAGAAGCGCGGCGACGGCTTCGAGTTCAAGGGCGAGACGGAAGCCGCGCGCATCTACGTAGTACTGCGTAGAGAGCGCTGCGACGATCCGCTCGCGAATTCGCTCCTCCCCTATCGGGCGGAGATCACCTTCGCCTGGCGCGCCGACGCGCAGCCCGGCGTCTATCGCGGCTGCGCCTACCTGGGCGACGCCGCGCGCTGAGTCGTCCTTCACGCCGCCGCGGGCACATCGCCCGCGCGTGACGAATTCATCGAATCGGCCGACGGGCATGCAACCGGACCGTCAGGTCCGCCGTATCTGCTCGACAGATGGACGCGTTGGATGCACCGAGCGTCCCTCGAAACCCCGACCGAAACGCTATTGAACGCAAAGGAGACTGAAAATGCTGAAGCGCACTCTCGTCATCGCCGCCGCCGTCATCGCCGCGCAATCGGGCGCCGCCCTCGCCGACAACAACTGGGCGTTCGACGACAGCTACTGGAAGGACCCCGCGCGCAGCGGCAGCGCGACGTCGCTGCAGGCGAGCGACAACACGGTGAACGCGCAGTTCGGGAAGTACATCCAGGTCGACGGCTACAACAACTAGGCAGGATCCCGCGGCGCGGCGCGCCTCGGATCGCCGGAAGGCTGCGTGCAGCCGTCCGGCGTTCTCCATGGGTGAGTGTGAATTTCTCACTCCGCGCGCCCGGTTTTGAGCACAGAAGCGACTCGGCGCGCGCGCCTATTCTGTCCCTGCGGCCGCGGGCCGTACCACGTCGCGGTGTGGCGACGAAGGAGGTGCGCCATGAGGATCATCGAGACACGCGAGCTGGAGCGCCTGGTGCGGGAAACCTTCCCCGCGCGGCGTTTCTTCTCTGCCGCGACCGAGCTCGGCCTGCAGGCCGGCCGCTCGGTCGTGACCTTCGTCCACGGCGGCCCCGACCCGTTCCTCGACCGCGGATTCGACGCCTGGCTCGGGGGCGCGGCGAAGTTCATCGCTGCCCATCAGCTGCTCAACCGGCTCTGTCGCGCCGGCGCGCTTGCGCCCGGCGATTACGCCGTCACGACGCGCCACTAGCGCGGCGCCCGCTCGACCGGACGCGAACCGCCTCGCGGCGGAGACGGCGCCTCGGAGACTCCACCTGTCGGTTGATTCCGTGCGCCGGGCGTCACGGCGCGCGGCCGCGCCCGATCCGGAGATTAGGCCGTCCGGGGGAGCCGCCCCGATCCGTTCGGCAGCCCGCGTGCATGGTTCACAGATTCCGACCGTCTCCGTTCACGGATTCGCCGCGCGGAAAGGGCGACGATGTGGTCCATCAGCACTTCGCTGGAAATGGTTCCGGACCGAAGGACTGCTGAGATCCACCCACCAGGAAAAGGAGTACGACCATGAAGAAAGTTGCCATTCTGCTGACCGCCATCGGTTTTGCCGCCGCCGCGCCGTTCGCGATCGCGAGCGAAGACGGGATCGACCTCATGCCCCGAGTCGAGGGCGTCGAGATCACCCACTTCGTGCGCGACCTGGGCCCGTCCACGGTGTCGAGTGCCGACGGGTTCTACGCGCTGGGTACCGGCGGCATCTCGCCCCAGTAACTCTTCTTCGCTCCACAAAAAGCCCGGCTCTGGCCGGGTTTTTTGCTTGGTGTGCGCGGGAAGTCGCGGACGCCCGTGCTCGCGTCGCGCCCCGCCTACCAGGCGCGGGGCGGCCGGCGCTGAATGACGATCTTCCCGCCTTCGTTGGCGATGTAGCCCCCGGTGGTCAGGTCTTTCAGGATGCGGCTGACCATCTCGCGCGACGCGCTGACCCGATCGGCGATGTCCTGCTGCGTGAGCCGCTCGTCGAGCGCCAGCTTCCCGTCGGACTCCTTCGCGCGCTCGAGGAGAAATTTCGCCACCCGTCCATACACGTCGAGCAGCGCGAGGTCCTTGAGGCTCTCGGTCGCGTGGCGCGTGCGGGCGATCAGACCGCGAATGAGCTGCAGGGCCGCCTCGGGGTGGCTGACGAGAAAGCCCCGGAGCACGTCGTTCGCGATCACCGCCATCTTGGACGGCTCCAGGGTCGCCACCGACGCCGAGCGCGGCCCCTCGTCGAGGGCGAGCTCGCCGAAATACTCGCCGGGACCCTCGACGTTGATGACGAGGTCCTTCCCGTGCTCGTCGCTGACGAACACCTTCACGCGCCCGGACAGGATCACGTAGAGCGAATCGCTGCGCTCCCCCTCCGTCACCACGATGGTGTTCTTCGGGAACGTCCGGACGATCGCCGCCTCGGCCAGTGCGGCGATCTCCTGCTGCGAGAGCGTGGAGAAGAGCGAAACCGCCTTCAACGATTCGGTGATGGCGAGCATGCGCGGCGCGTCCCGGATGGGCGCTCATCATAGCCCAGCAACCGCAAGAAAATCACATTCCCTTAGTGCGCCGGTCGGGCTACACGAGACCGACCCGGAATGCGCGCTGGCGCTGCGGAGCGCCGGGTTGCACGGTTTCTAGAAGGTTCGCATGCGGCAGAAGCGCGTTACCGCCGCGAGCCGCAGCCTTCACCGCGGCTCGAAGTTTCCGTTCATCTCCTTGCCCCAGAACTCGGGCGCCCACTCCGGGCCCCAAATGTAGGGCAGCTCGCTCCAGTCGCGCGTCTCCCACTTGTCGCTGATGCGGTCCATCTCGGCGTAGTACTCGACCCAGCTGCCCCACGGGTCGCGTATGTAGTGGAAGAGGTTCGACGCGAGCGCGTGCCGGCCGGGCCCGAACGTCTCCTTGTAGCCGGCGTTCCGCATCCGCCAGACGCCGAAGCCGATGTCGTCGATGCTCGGCACCTGGAAGCTCGCGTGCTGGAAGCCGCGGTGCGTGCTGGGAATCAGCCCGAAGCAGTGGTGATCGATCACCCCGTCGCCCGCAGCCATGAACGAGACCTTGCCCGCTGCGCGGTCGCTCGTGCGCAACCCGAGCACCTGTTCGAAGAACGCCTCTGCTTTCGAATAGTCGGGCGTGAACACGAGCATGTGCCCGATGCGCGCGGGCTTCGGCTCGCGGTCGAGCTCGCGCCACAGATGGACGTCCTGCCGCCCGCTCAGCGGCTTCGCCGCCGGCGTCTGCGGCGGCTCGCCCGGACACAGATTGATCCAGGTGCCCCACGGGTCCTGGAACCACAGCCCGTCGCGCGCGCCGCCGGGCGGCGCCGCACTGACCTTCAGCCCGGCCTTGGCGAGCTTCGCCGCGAACGCGCTCTCGTCGCCGGAGCGAATCACGAACGAGAGATGGTGCATGCGCTTCACCGGGCCGCGCGAGATCACCGCCTCGTCGCGCGGGCGTCCCGGGCTGCGCAGGGCGAGCACGTCGCCGCGGCGCTCGGCCGCGAGCCCGAAAGCGCCGTAGAACTTCGCCGCCACGTCGAGATCCGGCACCTCGAGGCCGAACCCGTTCAAGCCGATCACCCTGGGATCGCTCATGGTCGCTCCCGGTTCAGCCGATCACCGCGATCGCGTTGATCTCGATGAGGTACTCGGGCGACACCATCTTCGTCACCTCGACCATCGTCGATGCGGGCGCCGGCGCCTTGAAGTACTCGCGCCGCACCTTGTGGATCTTGTCGAAGTGCTCGATGTTGCGCACGTAGACGTCAACGCGGCAGATGTTCTCCATCGTGCCGCCGGCCGCCTCCACCGCGCTCTTCAGGTTCTCGCACACCTGGCGCGTCTGCGCCTCGACGTCGCCGATCCCGGCGATCGTGCCGTCCGGGCAGCGCGCGGTCATCCCGGAGATGAACACGAGCTTGCCCTTCGCCTCGATCGCGATCGCCTGCGAGAAGTGCCCCATCGGCTCGCGCACCTTGCTCGTCGTGACCTGCTGCTTCGTCATGTGTCGCCTCCTATTGCGTAGTGATTGATGCCGTCGGCACGCCGAACCGCTGCCCGGCCGCGACGAGCTTCTCGAGCACGTCGGCCGGCAGCGGACAGGCACCGGCGTTCGCCTTGCGTCGCGCGCGCTCGATGTCGCCCGGGGCGTGGACGCGCTCGACGCCGGATGCCGGCTTCGAGCCGCGCACCGATTCCGCGAAGGCCGCGACGCGGGCCGCGAGCTCGCCCTCGACGCCGAATTTCGCCGGCGCGATCGCGAGGAAGAGGTGCGCGCAGCCGTAGGGAACCGCGGGGTCGCCGTAAAGCGGCTTCACTTCGGCGCCGATCGCGCCGCCGGACAAGCCGCCGCACAGCAGGTCGATCATCAGCGCGAGGCCGAAGCCCTTCGGCCCCGCTGCGGGCAGCAGCATGCCCTTGATCGCCGTCGCCGGGTCGGTCGTCGGGCGTCCCTCGCCGTCGACGGCCCAGCCCGCGGGGATCGGCTGGCCCGCCGACTCCGCGAGGCGGATCTTGCCCATCGCCGTCGCGCTCAGCGCCATGTCGAGCACGAGCGGCTCGCCGCCGGCCGCCGGAAACGCGATGGCGAGCGGGTTGTTGCCGACGAGCCGCTCGGCGCCGCCGGGCGCCGGCATGAGCGGCCGCGTGTTGCACATCGCGACGCCGATCAGGCCCGCGTCGGCGAGTGCGCGTGCCCAGTATCCCGCGGCACCGAAGTGGAACGCGTTGCGGACCGCAACCGACGCAAGGCCATGCTCGCGCGCACGCTCGACGAGCCGCTCGACCGCCTGATGCGAGGTGATCTGTCCGAGCGCGTTCCCCGCGTCGAGCACCACCGCAGAACCGTCGTCGCGCGCGACGCTCGCGGCGCCCGCCTTCGAGACCGAGCCCGCGACGAGCCGGTCGACGTACATCGGCACGAGCATCACGCCGTGCGAGGGCACGCCGTCGAGGTCGGCCGCGACGAGCGCCCGCGCCGTGGTCCGGGCGCCCGTCGCGGGCACGCCGAGCCGTGCGAAGAGTTCCGCGACGAACGCGGTGAGCGCGTCGGCCGAGATGCGCGGGACGGCGTCATTCATCCGGCCACCTCAGGTCGCATCGGCGGGATCGGTGTACCAATCCGGCACCTGCGGGTAGTGGGGACCGTCGTACATCTCGACCACGACCGTCTCCTCGTGAGCGACGGTCGGACCGTGCACGTTGCCCTTCGGGTTGCAGTAGAAGCTGCCCGCGGTCAGCGTCACGTTGGTCGCGGTGTACTCGTATCGGCCCTCGAGGCAGAACATGAACTGGTTCGAGGCGTGCGAGTGGGGCTTCGGAATGCCCGCGCCCTGGTCGAACTTGATGAGCGCGATCGACGCGCCGGTCGCCTCGTCGCGCCAGAGCATCTTCTCGTGCACCCCCTTCAGCGACTTGGCGCGCCAGGGCATGTCGCGGGTCTGGAGCAGGATCTCCTCCAGGTTCGGGGCCCCGGCGGGCAGGGCGGGCGCGGCGGTCTTGCTCATCGCTTTCCTCCTTCGAGCTTCGATTCAATCGCGCCGGTCGGCGGCCGGCGGCAGCAGCGGCGCGAGCAGCCACTCCGCCGCGACGACCGCGAGGTAGACCAGGATGCCGAGCGCCGCCAGCGCGAAGAGCGCTGCGAACGCGAGCGGCGAGTCGATCTGCGAGGTCGCGGTCAGCAGCAAGTACCCGAGGCCCTCGCTCGAGCCTACGAATTCGCCGATCACGGCGCCGATCACCGCGAGCGTCACCGCGACCTTCGAGCCGGTCACGATGTACGGCAGCGCGGCCGGGAACTGCACCTTCGAGAAGATCTGCCAGCGCGAGGCGCGCAGGCTGCGGGCGAGCTCGAGCAGCTCGCGCGGCGTCGACTGGAGGCCCGCCGCGGTGTCCACCACGATCGGGAAGAACGCCACCAGCCAGGCGATCGCGAGCTTCGACTCGATGCCGGTTCCGAGCCACACCAGCAGGATCGGCGCGAGGGCGACCTTCGGCACCGACTGCAGCGCGATCAGGAGCGGCGCGAACATCAGGTTCAGGGTCTTCGACGCGGTGATCGCCACCGCGATCGGGACGCCGAGCGCGAGCGCCAGGATGAACCCGTAGACCGTCTCCTTGAACGTCACCCAGGATTCGGCCGCGAGCAGCGCGCGGCGCGCGATCGCCGCGTCGAGCACCAGGCCGGGCTTGGGCAGCACGGTGGTCGAAATGCCGAACTGCACGCAGACCCAGTGCCAGAGGATGAGCGCGAGCGCGATCCCGAGCGGCGGATAGAGGAGCCGCTTCCAGCCGTCGCCGGCGAGGAGATCAGTGAGCCGCATCGGCTGGCTCGTGAAGGACGCCGAGCGCCCGGCTCGCGCGTCGCTCGAGGGCGGTGAACTGCGGTACGTAGCGCGTCGGCGCCGAGCGCGGATAAGGGAGGTCGACCCGAATATGCTCGGCGATCCGGGCGGGGCGCTTGCTGAACACCAGCACCTGGTCGGACAGGTAGATCGCCTCCGAGATCGAGTGCGTGACGAAGACCACGGTCGCGCGCGTCCGCGCGCGAATGTCGAGCAGCAGGTCGTTCATCTCCATGCGCGTCAGCTCGTCGAGCGCGCCGAACGGCTCGTCCATCAGGAGCAGCGCCGGCTCGTGGATCAGCGCGCGGCACAGGGCGACGCGCTGCTGCATGCCGCCGGAGAGCTGGTGCGGGCGCGCCTGCTCGAACTCGATGAGCCCGGTCATCTCGAGCAGCTCGAGCGCGCGCGATTTCGCCGCGGCGTCGCGGCGGCGCAGGATCTCCATCGGGAAGAGCACGTTGTCGAGCACGTTGCGCCACGGCATCAGGTTCGGCGTCTGGAACACGAACCCGAAGTCCGGATGCGGCGCGTCGACTTCCTCGCCGCGGATGCGCACCGAGCCGGAGGTCTTCTGGATCAGCCCCGCGATGATGCGCAGCAGCGTGGTCTTGCCGCACCCGCTCGGCCCGAGCAGCGCGACGAGCTCGCCCTCCTCGAAGGCGAAGGAGGCCTCGTCGATCGCCACCATCGGGACGGTCCGGCCGGGCCGCAGGAACTCCTTGCGGACGCGCTCGAGCACCCCGAAGCTCATCTGATCCTCACGCGGAAAGGGGCCAGCGGGACGGGACCTGTTGCATTCACGCGCGCCATGCTACAGTGATATCAGCTGATATACCACACGTCGGGACCCCACACCAGCCGGGCATGGCCAGGATCCAAGCACTGCAGCGCAAGACGGTCACCGCGGAACGCGGCCCGCGGCGCGCCGCGCCCTCCCTGGGCGAGATCGCCTACGCCTCGATCAAGGAGCGCATTCTCGCGCTCGATCTGCGTCCCGGCCAGTTCGTTAACGAGGCGGCGCTCTGCGCGCACCTGGGGCTGGGGCGCATGCCGGTGCACCAGGCGGTGCACCGCCTCATGGCCGAGGGGCTGCTCGACATCATCCCGCGCAAGGGCATCATCATCGGGCGCGGATCGCTCGACGAGGTGCTCGATCTCCTGGAGGCGCGCGGCGCGGTCGAGCCGAACATCGCCGCGCTCGCGGCCGGGCGTGCGACCCCCGAGCAGGTCCGCGCGATGAAGCGCCTGCTCGAGCAGTCCGGAAAGGTGATCGACCAGCGCGTGCGCGGGCAGTTCATGGCCTTCGACCGCGCGTTCCACCACGCCGTGGCCGAGGCCGCGGGCAACCGGATCCTGGTCGACGCGCAGCGCCCGCTGCACGAGCGGTCGATCCTGATCTGGCACTTGCGCATCTGGCAGGCCGACGGCCTCGCCCTCACCCAGCGCGAGCACCAGGCGGTGCTGGACGCGATCGCGGCGCGCGACGCGCGCGGAGCGCGCGCCGCCATGCAGGCGCACCTCGAGCTGCTGCGCAAGCGCATTCTCGACGGATCGGATGCGCACGAGATTCCGAAAGCCCGAGCGCCGGGACGCCTGGGCTGAAGCCGCAGTTCCACACAGGAGGAGGATCACATGAGCTTCGTCAGCAGACTCGCAGTGCTCGGACTGGCCGTGGCCGCAGCGGCGCCGGCGATCGGGGTCGCGCAGGAGCGCGAGGTCAAGTTCACGCTCGACTTCATCGCGCTCGGCCGGCACGCGCCGTGGTACGTCGCCGCAGGCAAGGATTACTTCAAGCAGGAGAAGCTCAACGTCACCATCATCCCCTCGAAGGGGACGGCCGACGCGATCCGGGCGCTGGAATCGGGGACGAGCGAGTTCGCGTTCATCGACATCCCGAGCCTGGTCGCGGGCGGCGGCGGGGCGAGCTCGGTCCGCATCGTCGCGGTCAACTACCAGAAGCCGCCGTACTGCGTGTTCTCGCTGAACCCCGGCGCGAACGTCACCACGCCCAAGGACATGGTGGGCCTCGAGTTCGGCTCCAGCACCGCCTCGTTTGTGCCGCGCATCCACATGGCGTTCATGAAAATGCACGGGCTCGACCCGTCCACCCTGCGCGTCGTCAACATCGACGGCTCGGCGCGCGTGCCGATGCTCGCCGCGCGCAAGGTGCAGGCGATCGACCTCTTCGTGATGAGCGAGCCGGGAATCCGGCGCGCGGTGAAGGACGCGGAGCCGAAGTGCATGCTGCTCGGCGACCACGGCCTGGACATCTACTCCAACTCGATCGGGGTACGCGAGGACTTCCTGAAACAGAACCCCGAGGTGGTGCGCGGCTTCGTGCGCGCGGCGCTCCGTGGCTGGAAGGACGCGCTTGCGAACCCCGAGGAAGCGGCCAGGATCCAGGTGCAGACGCTGAAGGCGCTCGATCCGCAGATCGTGGTCGAGGAGGTGAAGATCGTCCGCCGCCTCGCCGTCGTCCCCGACGTGGAGAAGAACGGTCTCGGCGCGATGAACCGCGACAAGATGAAGCGCACGGTCGACTTCATCAACGCGAACGTCGAAGTGCAGGGCACGAAGCGCACGGTCGACGACATCATGGTCGAGGGGTTCCTGCCGAAGGACCCGATCCGGCCCTAGCGCGCGGGCGGCGCATTTCATGGCGCACCCGCCGCCCATCCGGCTCGACCGGCCCGTCGCGATCGTCGGCGCGGGCCCGGTCGGGCTGACCGCGGCGCTCGGGCTCGCCTTCCACGGCATCCCCTTCGTCGTCTTCGAGGACGACGACAGCCTCTCGCTCGACACCAAGGCCGGGACGACGCTGTCCCGCACGCTCGAGATCTGGCGGCGTTATGGCGTCGCGGACGCGATCCTCGCCCAGGCGCTGCGCGTCGACGAAATCGGCGAGATCGAGCGCGCCACCGGGCGCCGCCCGTTTCCGCTGCGAATGCATGTCCTCGGCGCGGAGACGCGCTACCCGTTCGTGATCAACCTGCCCCAGCACCACATGGAGCCGATCCTCGCCGACGCCGTGCGCGCGCGCGGCGGCGAGATCCGGCTCGGCCATCGCGTCACCGGGCTGGAGCAGAGCGATGCGGCGGTGCGCCTGCGCTTCGCGACCCCGCAAGGCGAGCGCGCGTTCGAGGCGAGCTACGTGCTCGGTTGCGACGGCGGGCGCAGCGCCGTGCGCGAGCTGCTCGGCTTCACCGTCGAAGGGCCTTCGGTCGCCGAGCGCTACGCGCTGATCGACCTGATCGTCGATCTCGACGTGGCGAACCGGCGCGATTATCCATACCTCTCCTACTTCTCCGATCCGAAGGAATGGATGATCCTGGTGCGCCACCCGCATTGCTGGCGCTTTCTGTTCCCGCTGCCAGCGGACCTCGACGAGCCGACCGCGGAAGACCTGCGCGACAAGGCGCTCGCCTTCATCGGCGGCGTCGGGAAGGTCGAGATCCACAACAAGGTCGTGTACCGCACGCATCACCGCGTCGCGACCCGCTGGCGCGACCGGCGCGTCTTCCTGATGGGCGACGCGGCGCATCTCATCACGCCGATGTGGGCGCTCGGGCTGAATACCGGCGCGCTCGACGCGTCGAACCTGCCCTGGCGCCTCGCGTGGTTCCTGCGCGGCTGGGCCACCGCGGCGATCCTCGAGGGCTACGAGCGCGAGCAGAAGCCGCTCGCCACGCACGGCTCGGGCGAGATGGCGGACGCGGCGCGCGCCTACATGGCCAAACGCGTCGAGCAGGCGCACGCGATGACCGACAACAACTGGTCGAACGCGTACACGCGCGGACTGCTCGGTGTCCGCCTCGACGTCGACGGCGCAGGCGCGTGGTCGCTCGTGAAGTCCGCGACCGAGCCGCCGGTCGCGGCCGGCGACCGCCTCCCCGACGCCCTCGTTCACACGCCGGAAGGCCGCGAGACGCGCCTCCACGACCTGTGCCGCGATCGCTTCGTGGCACTCTACTTCACCGACGCGCGGCGGCGTCCGCCGATCCCGGCGAACGGCTCGCCGGCGCTCGCGCACTTCGCCGTCTCGCGCTGGGACGCGCCGCTCGACTCGGGACTGCGCGACCGCGCCCTGCTCGATCCCGGCGACCGGCTGTTCGCGCGGCTCGGCGTGCCCGCCGACTCGGTCGTGCTGGTGCGGCCCGACGAGCACATCGCGGCGATCGTACCGATGGCGGCCGGCGCCGCCGAGCGCGCGTACGAGGGCGTTACCGGAATGACCCCACCATGACGACGAGCGTCTCCTACGATTTTTCCGGTGCGGTCGTGCTCGTGACGGGCGGCGGATCGGGCATCGGCGCGGCGACCGCGCGCGCCTGTGCGGCGGCCGGTGCGACCGCGATCGCAGTCGACGTCGACCCGGCGCGGCTCGCGGAGGTCGCCGCCTCCGGCGTCCTCGCGCGACAGGTCGACGTGGCCGACGCGCAAGCGGTGCACGCGCTCGTTGCCGAGGTCGTGCGCGATTACGGCCGCGTCGACGCGGCGGTCCTCGCAGCCGCGATCCAGATGCGCACGCCCGTCGACGCGATCTCCGACGCGGAGTGGCGCCGCCACATGGCGGTCAACCTTGACGGCGTGTTCCACTGCATCCGCGAGGTCGCGCCAATCATGAAGCGGCAACGCAAGGGCGCGATCCTCACTTTCACTTCGGGGCTGGTGAACATGGGCTGGCCGGGTGCCTCCGCCTACGCCGCCTCGAAAGGCGCGCTGGTCGGTCTCACGAAATGCGTCGCGCACGAGCTGCGCCCGTTCGGCGTGCGCGCGAACGTGCTCTCACCGGGCCTGGTGGCAACCCCCGTGTTCCTCGACGTCGCGACCGAGGACGAGGTCGCGATGTACCGCAACTCGGTCGGCATCTCGGAACCGGACGCGGTCGTCCCGACGGTGCTGCACCTGATCTCGGACGCGTCGGCGAGCCTGACCGGCGCGGTGATCGAGCGGCGGCTGGTGCCGGCCGGCTGAATCGCGCGGCGCGCCTTCAGGTGCCGGTTGATGCGCCCGCGCCGCGCTCGCCGCGAACGATGAGCGGTTCGGCGAACAGCGACTTGATGACCACCTTCCGGATGGAGGGATCGTCCGGTACCAGGAAGAGCACGGGCGTGATCAGCTCCTCGAACAGCCCCCTCAGGCTGCGGGCGCCGTTCTTGTACTCGACCACCAGGTCCGCGATCTGGTCGAAGACCTCCCGCTCGATGTCGAGCTCGACGCCCTCGCTCCGGAAGATGTCGCGGAACTGGTTGTAGATCGAGTTGGCCGGCTCGGTCATGATGCGGACGAGCAGCGGCTTGGTGAGCGGCTGGAACCGGGCGGTGATCGGCAGCCGCCCGGTGAACTCGGGGATGAGCCCGAACTCGAAGAGATCGGTCGGCTTGACGCGCGCGTTCAGCCTTTTCAGGATGCTCGGGTTGTCGTCCGCGGACGTGGAGATGTACCCGTAAGTGTGGGTCGCGGAGGTGATCTTCTCCAGGCCGACGAACGCGCCGCCGCAGATGAACAGGATGTTGGTCGTGTCGATGTACTGCGCGTTGCCGAGCTTGACCATGCAGCCTTCCATGATCTTCAGCAGCGCGTGCTGGACGCTTTCGCCCGAGACGCCACGCGGCTGACCGTGGCCCGCCTTGAGCTTGTCGATCTCGTCGATGAAGACGATGCCGTTCTGCGCCGCATCGACGTTGCCGTCCGCCCGGTCGACGAGCCGCTGCAGGATGGCCTCGATCTCCTCGTTGACGTAGCGGCTCTGGGCGAGGGAGGTCGCCTCCGCGGTCACGAACGGCACGCCCAGCGCCCGCGACAGCGTCTCGCACATGAGGGTCTTGCCCGTTCCGGTCGGTCCGATCAGCAGGACGTTGCTCTTGGCGATCGGGGCGGGGTCCTGCCGCGCCCGCGCGATCTTCTTGAAATGCGAGTACACGGCGACCGCCAGCGTCTTCTTGGCGTCGTCCTGACCGATCACGTACCGGTCGAGGTACTTGACGATGTAGCTGGGCTTCTTGATGTCGGCGAGCACGGGGGCGTCCAGGTCGGTTCGATCGCTCGAGGAAGTCTCGGCGTCGCACCTCGCAGAATAGGACCAGTCGCGCCGCAGCGGGGCCCCGGACCGTCGCCGGGCTGAGGAGGTGTGCTCACTTCGCCTGCAGGCGATTCAGGTAGTCGACGAGCGCCATGACGCGGGCGCGGACGAACGCCTCGCGGCCGTGCGGCCCCATCCCCTCGGTATAGCGGTACTGGAAATCCGCCTCGGCGAGGTACTGCGTGCCCCAGATCGGCATGTCGCGCGTCCCGTGCGCCGTGACCGCCTGCCGGCCGTCGATCACCTCGTAGACGCGCTGGACCGGGAACACGCCGCCGTTCGCCCTGGCGAGCGTCGTCAGGTCGGTCGGGCGCCTGACGAGGGCCGGCTGGGTGGGGCCATCCCCCTTGCCGTCGAGGCCATGGCAGGCCGCGCAGCTCGACCGGTATTCCAGCGCGCCGGGATCGACCGGCGCCTGCGGTTTCGCTTGCGCCAGTGCGACGCTCGCCGTGCATGCGAAGGCCGCTCCGACCAGGGCGGTCTTGATCGTCAAGGGGCTCATCTTCGGCTTCCGGATGGTGCGTGAAGCGATCGGCACAGCGCGATCACGCGCGGTCGAACCCGTCACACTTTTCAACAGTCTCCGCCGCTCGATGCGCGGCGCACTTGATCAGGGTCAAGCCGGGATGGGTGGGCGCGCAGCGCACCGCCGGCGCAGGACGCTGCGCGCATTGCGCCGCCCAGGCATCGGCGCTAGCCTTTCGTTTTCGAACCCGGTTCGGTCCTCCCCGCCGCTTCCGCGGAGAGGTCGGCATAGCGAGCCTTTCGGTATCGAACCTGGTTCGGTCCTCCGCGCCGCCTTCCGCTGAGAGGACGGCCTGCACCATGGACGCTCCCATCCCGCTCGGCGAAAAGCGCGTCATCGACGGCCAGCAGCGCGTCTATTACTACGGCTACTGGGTCAAGACCTACCCGGTCCCCGCCGACACGCTGGAGGCCAAGAAGGACCTGATCGCCGCGCTCACGCGCCGGCTGTTCAACCACACCGAGCACGGCCTGAACGTGCCCGGCACGCGCCTCGACGAGGCGCGTCGCGCGTACGACCAGGAAACCGATCCGGTCCGGCGCCGGATCAAGGGCGGAATGCTGGCCGGCGCCCTGTTCAACCGCGCCACGGGCATCTTCACGCAGCTGGTGGAGATCCAGAAACTGGGCGTGCAGATCCAGTCCGACAATCCGCTCATGCGGACCTGCGGCGAGCACCTGAAGGAAGCGCTGGAGCTCGGCAAGCTGGTGCGGCACCGGAGCGGCGAGGAAGGCATCGACGAGCTGTGGGGCGAGCCCTTCAAGGCGTTCCTGCTCCCGCTCGAGAATTTCTACGAGAGCCGCTACCTCAAGATCGCCCAGACGATGCGGGACATCGACGCGATCGCGGAGACGCTGATCGGGACGTTCGCGGACCTGACGGCCTTCCCCGGGCTCGAGCAGAGCGTCCGCGAGTTCGCGGCGGCGGCCAAGGTGAAGACCGAGACGCTCCGCACCGATCCGGACCTGTTCGAAGTCTGGACGACGTTCGTCGCGTCCGCCGAGCGCCTCGCCTTCCTCGAGCCGCGGCTCGCCGCCGACGCGTCCGCGCGGGCGAAGCAGGAAGTGTCCGATGCGTTGCAGCTCATTCGCGCGGGACGGGACCTCATCACCTACGTCACCCGCGCCCGGGTCTCCATGCCGAAGAGCACGCGCGAGTTCATCGAACGCTGCGAACGGTTCCGAGGCGCGTGCACGGCGCTGCTGCCGGCATTCGAGTCCGATGGCGGGTGAAATCAGCTACCAGCTGCTGATCGATGTGGCGCGGCCGGTGCGGTGCGCGATCGGCCGCCTGGGCGAGTTCGCGTTTCCGGCGGGCCGCTACGTGTACACCGGCTCAGCGAAGCGCGGGCTGGACGCGCGGATCGCGCGCCACCTGCGGCGCGAGAAGCCGCTGCGCTGGCATATCGACTACCTGCGTCGGCGCGCCGGGCGTTCGCGTCGTCGAGGTGGTCCGCTCGCGTCGCGCGGAATGCGCGTCGAATCGAGCCGTGCGCGGCCGCGTGCTCGCGTCGGGCTTCGGCGCGTCCGACTGCCGCGCCGGGTGCGGAGCGCACCTGAAGTACCTGGGCTGACCGGCGGGGACGTCGCGCGGAGCCGGCGCGGAGTCGAATCGAGGCGTGCCGGGCGAGATCCTCACCCGGCACGCCTTCGTGCCCGCGCTCGCAACGCGCGGGCACGCGGCGCTAATTCGCTGCGAAGCAGTAGAAAAGGGCCTCGCCGCCCGTGGGACGTATCCGCTCCAAGCTGCAGCCGAGCGTCGGGTGCGCTGCATTCCAGGAAACGGCCCACGCGGCCTCGAGCGGACCCGCGCGGTCGTGATGACCGATCATCGCCGCACCATCGTTCCCGCCCTTGGTCCAGTTGCCGCACGTCATGTCGGGAAACTGTCCGCCCGGGAAGGCCGTGCCGTCGGGTCGCGAGCCGGTCAGGATGTCGTGCTTGTTCGGTTTCTCGGTGCGGCCGTTGACCAGTCCACCCCTTTCGTCCAGCGTCGTCGCCTTCGTCAGGTTGTTGTTGGCCGAATGCAGGTCGTTGACGTTCTTCGCGACCATTACGCCCTTGGCGTTGTACCAGGGACCCGTCCCGATCCGGTCGCGCGCGTTCACGAACTTCGGATCGGTCAATGTGGATCCCTGCGTGCTGAGGTACGCGCGCCAGGTCGTGAACGTCGAGCCGGCCGCCTTCGCGAGCGCCTGGCAGTGCGCGTCGGCGCCCGCCAGCCCGCCGAGATCGCCGCCCTTGCCGCTGCCGACGCTCGTGACGAAGAAGCTCATCTCGGGCTGCCACTGCATCGCCGCGGGCTGCCACTTCATCCCGGTGCAGCCGGTCCCGATGACGGCGAGCGACGCGAGGACGGTTGCTGCCGCGATTCTGGTGCGCTTCACTAGAACTTCCTCCTTGGGTTGGACGATTTCGGCGGCCGTTCACCGCTGGAACACGCCCGGCGGACCTCGCCGTGACGGGCGGCAAACACGGCCGGGGCGCAATCTATTCCGGTTTCGGACGGATCGTCAATCGAACCGTTGGCCAGGGCGGCCGGTTCCGGAAGCCGGAATGCGCCGCGCCTAGAATGCCGGAATGGACTCGCGCGGCGCAGCATTCCCGGACGGGCGATGAAGAAGGCGGACGCCCTGCTTCCCGAAGGCGAAGGCCTGCGCCGCGCCGTGGCCTGGCTTGCCGAGCAGCCGGTGCGTGACCTGCAGACGATCGAAGAAGCGAGCCGGCGCTTCAACCTGTCGCCGCTCGACGAGGACTTTCTGCTGCAGCACTTTCGCGGACCGGCACGGGGCAAACCCGACGGTTAGTCCATTCTCAGACCGGTACGCGGTGCAGACCGCCTCAATCGGGTTTGATCCCGGCCTCGCGCACCACGGCCCCCCACTTCGCCTGCTCCGCGCGGATGAACGCGGCGAGCGCCTCGGGCGTGCCACCGGCCGGCTCGGCGCCGAGCTCGACGAGCCGCGCGCGAATCGCCGGCTCGCGCACGATTTCCGCCAGATCGCGCGAGAGGCGCTCGACGATCTCCGGGGGCGTCTTCGCCGGCGCGAGCAGGCAGAACCAGGAGGCGCCGTCGAAGCCGGCGAGCCCGGCCTCGGCGATCGTCGGCGTGTCGGGGAACGCATCGAGGCGCGCAGCGGTCGCAGCGGCGACCAGCCGCAATCGCCCGCTCTTGATGTGCGGCGTGGCGGTCAGCAGCGTGTCGAACATGAGCTGGACCTGCCCGCCGACGAGATCGGCCACCGCCGGCGCCGAGCCCTTGTACGGCACGTGCAGGAGGTCGACGCCGGCGCGGACCTTGAACATCTCCGCGACGAGATGGGTCGAGCCGCCGCTACCGGCGGAGCCGTACGCGAGCTTGCCGGGATTGCGGCGCGCGTAGTCGACGAGCTCGGGCACGGTGCGCACCGGCACGCTCGGGTGCACGACCAGCACGATCGGCACGGTGACGAGCAGCGACACCGGCGCGAAATCGCGGAACACGTCGTAAGGCACCTGCGGGTAGAGCACCGGGTTGATCGCGATCGCGCCGATCGAGGCGAGGAGCAGCGTGTGGCCGTCCGCCGGCGCCCGCGCGGCCGCCTCGATTCCGATGAAGCCCCTCGCACCGGCACGATTCTCGACCACGATCGGCTGGCGGAGCACCTCGCCGAGACGCGTGCCGAGGGTGCGCGCGGTGATGTCGGTCGGGCCGCCGGGCGGGAACGGCACGATCATGCGCACCGGCCCCTTGGGATACGGCGCCTGGGCGGCCGCGGGGCCGGTCGCGCAGGCGAGCAGCGCGGCGAGCGCGAATGCGGCGCGCGCGATCATGCGTCGGGAACCGCGACGACGCGCGCGTCGACGAGCGCGCGGATCGCTTGCGCGTCGTAGCCGAGCTCGGCGAGGAGCACGCGAACGTGGCTCCCGGGCGCCGGCGGGTCGAGTCGCGCGCCGAAGCGGCGGCCGTCCATCTCGAACGGCAGCGTCGGCACCTTGGTCGTCCGGCCGTCGGCGAGCCGGATCTCGGTCAGCCCGCCCGAGCTGTTGAGATGCGGGTCGTCGAACAGCTGCTCGGGCTTCGTGATCGGCGCGAACGGCAGCCCCGCCTTCTCGCAGTCCGCCATCAACGCCGCCTTCGTCATCTGGCCGAAGCGCTCGCGCACGCGCGGCATGATGCGTTCGCGCGCGTGGACGCGCTGGTTGTTCGCGGCGAGCGCGGGGTCGGCGCCGAGGTCGGCGAGGCCGAAGGCCGCGCAGAACGCCTTCCACTGCGAGTCGCTCACCACGCCGACGAAGACCTGGTCGCCGTCGGCGGTGTCGAACACGTCGTAGATCGCCCACGCGGAGAGCCGCGCGGGCATCGGCGCCGCGGGCTTGCCGGTCACCGCGTACTGCATCATGTGTTGGGCGACGAGGTAGATGTTGTTCTCGAACAGCCCCGACTGCACGAACTGCCCCTGCCCGCTCTGCGCGCGCTCGTGCAGCGCCGCGAGGATGGCGATCGCGCCGAACATTCCGCCCATCACGTCGTTGACCGACGCGCCCGCGCGCAGCGGCCGCCCCGGCGGGCCGGTCATGTACGCGAGGCCGCCCATCATCTGCACCACCTCGTCGAGCGCGGTGCGATGCTCGTACGGCCCGGGCAGAAAGCCCTTGAGCGAGCAGTAGACGACGTCGCCCTTGAGCTTCTTCACGTCGTCGTAGCCGAGGCCGAGCTTCGTCCATCGCGCCGGGGCGGAAGTTCTCGGTCACGACGTCGGCGGTGGCGAGCAGCTTCTTGACGACGGCCATGCCCTCGGCCGACTTCATGTCGATCGCCAGGCTTTTCTTGTTGCGGTTGTAGGTCGGCCAGTAGCCGGCCCCCGAGCCGGTCAGCCGGCGCGTGTTGTCGCCGTCGGGCGTCGGCTCGACCTTGATGACCTCGGCCCCGAGGTCGCCGAGCACGAGCCCGCAGGACGGGCCCATCACCATGTGCACGAACTCGACGACGCGGAGGCCTTCGAGCGGCAGTTTCATGCGGCCGCTTTCTTCGCGGCGGCGTAGCGGAAGCCCTTGGTGAGCCCCGCGTCGGGCACATGGCCGTAGAGCGGCTCGCCGGGCAGCGCGGCAGCGACGATCGCCCGGGCGGCGATCAGCCGCTCGAGATCGATGCCGGTGCGCAGGCCCATCGACTCGAGCATGAAGACGAGATCCTCGGTGACGATGTTCCCGGTCGCGCCGGGCGCGTAGGGACAGCCGCCGATGCCGCCCTGCGAGGAATCGAACGTCGTCACCCCCGCATCGAGCGCGGCGACGACGTTCGCCAGCCCCTGCCCGCGCGTGTTGTGCAGGTGCGCGCCGCCGATCCGCTCGATCCCGATCTCGCGCGCGAGGCGCGCGAACAGGCGCTTCACCTGCGCGGGATTCCCGTAGCCGGTCGTATCGGAGAGCCCGATCGCGTCGGCGCCGGCGCGCGCGAGTCGCGTCGCGATTTCCATGACCCAATCCTCGGACACCGGGCCTTCCAGCGTGCAGCCGAACGCGGTGGCGACGTTCGCCTCGACGCCGACGCGCGACGCGGGCGGCAGGCCGTCGCGAAGCGCGCAGACGCGCGCAACCTCTTCGATCGCCTCTTCCGGCGTCCTGCGCAGGTTGGCCTGCGAATGCTGTCGCGAGGCGGAGATCGGGAGCGTGAGCTTGTGCGCGCCCGCCGCGATCGCGCGCTCGGCGCCCTTCAGGTTCGGAACCAGCGCGAGCACCGTGAGCCCGGTGATCTTCCGGGATTCGCGCACCACCTCCTCCGCGTCCGCCATCTGCGGCAAGAGCTTCGGCGGCACGAATGAGCCGACCTCGATTTCGCTCAGACCGGCGCCGGCGAGCGCACGGATCCATTCGAGCTTCGCGGCGGTGGGCATCGTGCGCTTGACGCTCTGCAACCCGTCGCGCGGGCCGACCTCGCTCACCAGTACGTCCGTGGTTCTCATGCTGTCTCCTGCCCGCAGTTAACCGCCCAGCGGCGGTCCCGTCAAGCCGGCACGACGCAGGTAAACTCCGCGCTCGCCGCGCCATGCTCAAGCACACACCCTTTCACTCGCGTACTGCCGCGCTGTGCCAGAGCCACGCCTGGCGCCGCTGGGCCGGCTACGTCGTCGCGAGTTCCTACGAACTGTCGCACGAGCGCGAGTACCACGCGATCCGCAGCGCGGCGGCGCTGTTCGACGTCTCGCCGCTCTACAAGTACCTCGTGCGCGGCCGCGACGCGGCACGCGTGCTCGACCGCGTGGCGACGCACGACGTGGCCCGCGCGCAGATCGGCCAGGTGCTGTACACGCCGTGGTGCGACGCCCGAGGCAAGGTGCTGGACGACGGCACGATCGCGCGGCTCGACGAGACGGCGTTCCGCCTGACCTCCGCCGAGCCCAATCTCCGCTGGCTGCAGGACAACGCGCACGGCTTCGAGGTCACGATCGAGGATGTGTCCGCCGCGACCGCCGCGCTCGCGGTGCAGGGCCCGAACGCGCGGGCGATCCTCCGCGAGCTCGCCGATCGCGACCTCGGCGGGCTGAAGTACTTCCGCGTGGCCGAGGCGAGACTCCGCGGCATTCCGGTCACCATCTCGCGCACCGGATACACCGGCGACCTCGGCTACGAGATCTGGCTGGACGCCGCCGATGCGCTCGCGATCTGGGACGCGCTGATCGAAACCGGCACGCCCTACGGGCTCGCGCCCGCCGGCATCCTCGCGCTCGACGTGGCGCGCATCGAAGCGGGGCTGATGCTGCTCGACGTGGACTACGTGCCCGCGAACCGGACGCTGATCGACCGCCAGACCTCCTCGCCCTACGAGCTCGACCTCGGCTGGGCGGTGAAGCTCGACAAGCCGCACTTCGTCGGCAAGCAGGCCCTCGCCGCCGAGGCGCGGACCGGGCCGGCGTGGCGCTTCGTCGGCATCCAGGTCGAATGGAACGCTTTCGAGCGGCTGTTCGCCGCCGTCGGCCTCGCGCCGCGCGTGCCGACCGCCGCGTGGCGCACGAGCGTGCCGCTCTATTCGGGCGGCGAACAGGTCGGTTACGCGACGAGCGGCGTCTGGTCGCCATTGCTCAAGCAGTACATCGCGCTCGCGCACGTGCAGTCGCGCTGGGCCGCGCCCGGCACGGCGCTGGAGATGGAGGTGACCGTCGAGCATCGGCGCAAGCGCGCCGCGGCCCGCGTGGTCAAGAAGCCGTTCTTCGATCCGGAGCGCAAGCGCGCGTAGCCATGGCGACCGCGTACGACGCGATCGTGATCGGCGGCGGCCACAACGGCCTCGTTGCGGCCGCGTACCTCGCGCGCGCCGGCCGGCGGGTCGTCGTGCTCGAGCGCCGCGAGCGCGTCGGCGGCGCGGCGTTCAGCGAGCAGGTGTTCCCCGGCTTCACCTTCTCGGTCTTCTCTTACGTCGTGAGCCTGCTGCGGCCGGAGATCATCCGCGACCTCGATCTGCCGCGCCACGGCCTGCACGTCCTCCCGCTCGAGAGCACGCTGACGCCGCTCCCGAACGGCGACTACCTCGCGCAGTGGAACGACCACGACCAGAACCGCAGGGAGCTCGCGCGCCACTCGCTGCGCGACGCGGAGGCCTACGACGAGTTCGGCCGCCTCATGCACCAGATGTCGCGCGCGGTGAAGCCGTTCCTCGGCATGGCGCCGCCCGATCCGGCTTCGTTCGCGCCGCGCGAGCTCGCCGCGCTCGGACGGCTCGGCCGGCAGCTCCGCGGCCTCGGCCGCGAGCAGTTCCACGCGCTGCACAAGCTGCTGACGATGAGTTCGGCCGACTATCTCGACGAGTGGTTCGAGACCGAGGCGCTCAAGGCGACCAAGTCGGCGAGCGGCATCATCGGCACGCTGCAGGGCCCGCGCTCGCCCGGCACCGCGTACGTGCTGCTGCACCACTACATGGGCGAGCTCGACGGCGTGTTCCGCGCGTGGGGCTTCGCGAAGGGCGGCAACGGATCGGTGAGCGCGGCGATCGCCGGCGCGGCGCGCGCGCTGGGCGTCGAGATCCGCACCGAGGCGCCGGTCGCGAACGTGCTCGTCGAGAACGGCCGCGCGACCGGCGTCGCGCTCGCGAGCGGCGAGGAGATCCGCGCAGCGCGCGTGCTGTCGAATGCCGACCCGCGGCGCACCTTCCTCGATCTCGTCGGCGCGCAGCACCTGCCCGCCGAGTTCGTCGACGCGATCCGCAAGTTCCGGTTTCGCGGCGCTTCGGCCAAGGTCAACCTCGCTCTCGACGCGCTGCCGGACTTCACCTGCCTGCCCGGCCCGGGTGCGCATCTGCGCGGCGCGATCTCGATCAGCCCGAGCGTCGATTACCTCGAGCGCGCGTACGACGAGGCGAAGTACGGCGAGTTCTCGCGCCGCCCGTACATGGACATCGTGATCCCGTCGATGATCGATCCCGGCATGGCGCCGCCGGGCAAGCACGTCATGTCGATCTTCGCGCAATACGCGCCCTACCACCTGAACGGCGGGTGGACGGACGTGAAGCGCGAGGCGTTCGGCGACGCGGTGATCGACACGCTCGCCGAGTACGCGCCGAACCTGAAGTCGGTCATCCTGCACCGGCAGGTCGTCACGCCGGCGGACATCGAGCGCATGGTCGGCATCACCGAGGGCAACATCTTCCACGGCGAGCTCTCGCTGCAGCAGATGTTCTTCCTGCGGCCGGTGCCGGAATGGGCGAAGTACCGGACGCCGATCCACGGGCTCTGGCAGTGCGGCTCGGGCACCCATCCGGGCGGCGGGGTGATGGGCGCGGCCGGTCGGCTGGCGGCACTCGAGATCCTGAAAGCGCGCGCATGAGCGCGCCGATCGTCGTCATCGGCGCCAATGCGGACGCGCTCGTCGCGGCGCACACGCTCGCTCGCGCAGGGCGAACCGTCCTCGTGCTCGATGAGCACGGCGCGGAACCGGACACGACGGCGGGCTGGATCCCGCCGCGAATCGTGCGCGACCTCGGGCTCGCGCAGCGCGGTCTGCAGATCGAGCGCATCGACCCGTGGGCGACGGCGCCGCTTCCCGACGGCGGGCGCCTCGAGCTGTGGCACGACCCGGCGCGGTCGGTCGAATCGATCCGGCGCGTCAGCGCGCGCGACGCGGGCAGGTGGCCCGAGTTCTGCGCGCACATGGCGCGCCTTGCGCGCGTGCTCGAGCCGCTGTACGCCGCCCCGCCGCCCGATCCGCTCGCCGGCGGCGCCGGGGAGACTCGCGCGGCTCGCCGCGCTCGGCCTCCGCGTCCGCGGCGCTCGGCCGGCGCGGCATGACCGATCTGCTGCGCCTGCTGCCGATGTCGGTCGCCGACTTCCTCGACGACTGGTTCGAGAGCGACGCGCTGAAGGGCGTGCTCGGCGCCGGCGGCGTGCTGCACCTGCACCAGGGGCCGCGCTCGGGCGGGACCGCGTTCGCACTGCTCCATCGTCACGTCGGCAGTCCGCCCGGCGTGTTCCGCCCCGCGCGCTCGAATGTCGTTCAGGTGTTGCGCGACCTGCCGGGCATCGAGATTCGCCGCGGCACGCCGGTCGAGCGCATCGTCGTGCGCGACGGCCGTGCGACCGGGGTCGTGCTCGCCGGCGGCGAGGAGATTGCCGCGGCGCTCGTCGTCTCGGGCGCGGACCCGCGCCGCACGCTGCTCGATCTCGTCGAGCCGGGCTGGCTCGACCCCGAGTCCATCCGCGCGGTGCGGAGCATCCGGGCGCGCGGCGTCGTCGCGCAGGTGACCCTTACGCTCGACCGCGCGCCGCCACCGGGCACGCTCGTCGTCGCGCCGTCGCTCGACTACCTCGAGCGCGCCTACGACGATGCGAAGTACCGCCGCGTCTCGGCGAATCCGTACCTCGAAGCGCGCGCCGACGGCCAGAGTCGCGTAATCGTGCACATGCAATACGCGCCGTACGCGCTCGCCGACGGCGAATGGGACGACGCCCGTCGCGCGGCGCTGGGGCGGCGCGCCGAGGAGTTGCTGTCGCCGCACCTCGGCGCCGCAGTGGTCGAGCGCACCGTGCGCTCGCCGCACGACCTCGAAACCACGCACGGTTGGCCCGAAGGCCAGGAACATCACGCGGAGCTCGCGCTCGACCAGCTTCTGTGGATGCGCCCGACGCCGGCGCTCGCCCGCTACCGCACGCCGATCGATGGCCTTTATCTCTGCGGACCCGGGATGCACCCGGGCCGGTGTCGCCGGCGCCGCGGGCGCGAACGCGGCGCGCGTTGCACTGCAGGAATAACGAAGCACCGCCCGCGTGTTTACTCGCCGCGTCCCACCCACCAGGAGACCTGCCCGTGAAACGCCTGACCCTGCCGAAGAGCCTGGCGATTGCCGCCCTCGCACTCTCGTTCGCCCCGTCGGTCCCCGCCGCCGACCAGGCCGACGCCCTGCTGCGGCGCGCCGCGACCGCCATGGGCGCCGACAACCTGAAGACCCTCCGCTACGCCGGCAAGGGAATGGGGGCTTCTTTCGGGCAGGCGTTCGTGCCCGGCATGGCCTGGCCGAAGCTCAACTACTCGAGCTACGAGCGGCAGCTCGACTACGTCACCGTGTTCACGAGCGAGGTGGTCATGCGCGGCCGCGCCGAGCCGAGGGGCGGCGGCGCCGTCCCGCTCACCGGCGAGGCGCGGTTCGGCGGCGTCGCGACCGCGACGCACGCCTGGAACCTCGCCGGCCCGGTCCCGGTGCCGCGTAACGCCGCGCTCACGGAACGCCTGCACGACCTCTGGATCACGCCGCACGGCGTGATCAAGGCGGCCGCAAAGAATAGCGCGCGCGTCGAGTTCCGCTCCGAGAACGGCGGATCGCTCGCCGCCGTGTCGTTCGCCGTGCCCGGGGTCATGACCGCCACCGCGTTCTTCAACGACGACTACCTCGTCGAGCGCGTCGAGTCGCGCGTGCCGGGCGCGGTGCTCGGCGACACGCCGGTCGTCACACGCTATTCCGGGTATCGCGACTACGGCGGCGTGAAGTTCCCGACCCGGATCGAGCAGACCCAGGGCGGGTTCATGACGCTCGACGTCACGGTCAGCGAGGTCGTGCCGAACGCGCAGGTGAACGCGGTGGTGCCCGAGAACGTCGCCAAGGCCACCGAGCGGGTCGTCGCGGAGAAGGCGGCCGACGGCGTGTGGTTCCTGGCCGGCGGCTCGCACAACAGCGTGGCGATCGAGATGGCCGACCACGTCATCCTGGTCGAGGCGCCGCTCGGCGACGAGCGCATGAGCGTGGTGTTCGCGGAAGTGCGGAAGCTCATTCCCGGCAAGCCGGTGCGCTACACCGTCAACTCGCACAACCACTTCGACCATTCCGGCGGGTTGCGCGCCGCGGTGGCCGAGGGCGCCGCGATCGTCGCGCAGGCACAGAGCAAGGCCTACTGGGAGAAGGCGTTCGCCAATCCCAACCGCATCGCGCCGGACCTGCTGGCCAAGTCGGGCAAGCGGGCCAAGGTCGTGGGCGTCGGCGAGAGGATGGTGATGAAGGACGCGACGCGCACCGTCGAGCTGCACCGGATCAAGGATACCGATCACGTCGACACCTTCCTCATGGTCTACCTGCCGAAGGAGCGCCTGCTGGTGCAGGCGGACGCATTCACGCCCGGCCCGCCCAACGGGCCCGTGCCCAATCCGCCCAATGCGGGCCATGTGAACCTCGTGCAGAACCTCGACCGGCTGAAGCTCGACGTCGATCGCATCCTGCCGCTGCACGGGCGAATGGTGCCGCGGGCGGAGCTCACGCGGATGGTCGGGAAGTAACCGGCTTCGCCTGCCTGCGGCCGGCCCAATTCGAGCCGCGACCGGAGGTGCGTGGGGCTCGCCCCCGCGCGCGTCCGGTCGCTCGTGCGCCGCACCGCAATTCGGGAATTGCAGCGCAGGCGCCTGCGCTAGAATCCGCCGCTCCCACCACCGGCGAGAACACGACGTGAATACCTCCAGCCAGGGCGCCCCGAAGGCCATCCTCACCACGCGCGACACCGTCGCGATCATCGTCGGGCTGGTCATCGGCGCGGGCATCTTCCGCTTCCCGCCGCTCGTCGCGGCGAACAGCCCGGACGAGGCCGCGTTCTACCTGCTGTGGATCGCCGGCGGCGCGATCTCGCTCGTCGGCGCGCTCTGCTACGCCGAGCTCGCGACCGCCTACCCGAGCGCGGGCGGCGACTACCACTTCATCCAGCGCGCGTTCGGCCGGACGCTGTCGTTCCTGTTCGGCTGGGCGCGGCTCGCGGTGATCACGACCGGCGCGATCGCGCTCCTCGGCTACACGTTCGGCGACTACGCCTCGAACCTCCTGCGCCTCGGGCCGAACTCGTCGGCGATCTACGCCGCGCTCGCGGTGCTCGCGCTGACCGCCGTCAACCTCCTCGGCATCCGCGAGACGAAGACCACGCAGAACGTGCTCACCTCGCTCCTCGTCCTCGGCGTCATCGCGGTGATCGTCACCGGCCTGCTGCTCGTCGCGCCCGCCCCCGCCCCTGCGGCGCCGGCCGCGCCGAAGCCCTGGACGGCGGCGCCGTTCGCGATGCTCTTCATCCTCTTCACGTACAGCGGCTGGAACGAGGCGGCCTACGTCTCCGCCGAGCTCAAGGAGCGGCGCAGCATGGTCATCGCGCTGGTCCTCTCGCTCGCGCTAGTCACCGTTCTGTACCTCGCGATCAACTACGCGTACGTCCGCGGGCTCGGGTTCCAGGGCGTGGCGAAGAGCGACACCGTGGCCTCCGACCTGATGAAGCTCTACTTCGGCGCGACCGGCGCGAACCTCATCAGCGCGATCGTCTGCCTCGCCGCGCTCACCTCGATCAACGCCACCGTCATCGCCGGCGCGCGGTCGAACTACGCGCTCGGCCGCGACTGGCCGCTGTTTGGGTGGATGGGACGCTGGGACGACCGCACCGATGCGCCGCGCAACTCCCTTTACGTGCAGGGCGTTTTCGCGCTGCTCCTGGTCGTCGCGGGCGCGTTCACCGACCAGGTGAAGACGATGATCGAGTACACCTCGCCGGTGTTCTGGTTCTTTTTCATGATGGTGGGCGTCGGGCTGTTCGTCCTGCGCGTGCGCGACCCGGGAACGCCGCGGCCGTTCAAGGTGCCGCTCTACCCGCTCACGCCGCTGATCTTCGTCCTCACCTGCGCGTACCTGCTGTACTCGAGCCTCGCCTATGTCAAGGGCGGGGCGTGGGCGGGCGTCGGCGTGCTGGCGGTCGGCCTCGTGCTGTTCGCGCTCGGCGCCGGTCGCCGCGCACCGGCGGCGGGGAGGCCCTGACATGGACCGTCGTTCGTTCCTGCTCGGTGCGCTCGCGCTCGCCGCCGCCCGTCCGCTCGGCGCGCAGCCCGCGCAAAAGCTCGAGCCGTACCAGTATCCGCGCCAGCTCGACGTGCCCTACGTGCCGACCCGCGAGCAGGTCGTCGAGGAGATGCTGCGCATGGCGGACGTGAAGCCCGGCGACGTCGTGTACGACCTCGGCTGCGGCGACGGCCGCATCGTGGTCATGGCCGCGGCGAAGTTCGGCGCGCGCGGCGTCGGCGTCGACATCGACCCGAAGCGCATCGAGGAGGCGCGCGCGAACGCGGCGAAGGCCGGCGTGTCCGACCGCGCCGAGTTCCGGCTCGGCGACCTCTTCAAGGCGGACATCGGCGCGGCGACCGTCGTCACGCTGTACCTGCTGCCGGAGATCAACGTGCGGCTCAAGCCGAAGCTGCTGCGCGAGCTCAAGCCGGGCACGCGCGTCGTGTCGCACGACTTCACGATGGGCGACGACTGGCGGCCGGAGCGGACCCTGAAGCTCCAGAACGACACGATCTACTTCTGGACGATCCCGGCGCGATAGGGCGGCGGACCGACACCGCGCGGCGCGAGTCAGCCGCTCACTTCTCGGTCGCGGCCTTCAGGTTGGCGAGCCCGGTCTCGAAGGACTTGCCGACCATGCTGTCCATGCTGAAGAAAACGCTCATCAGCTTCGACACGTAGGTGTTGGGCCCGTACATCGCCCAGGTGACGCTCGTGGCATCGCCCTTGGGCTCGAGCGTGAACTCGGCGAAGTTGTGCGCTTCGAACGGCTTCAGGAAATCGAGCTTGATCCGCACCGCGGACGGCGGCGCTGCCGCCACGATCTCCATGCGTCCGGCGCCGACCTCGTTGTTGCCGTCCCATTCGTACACGGCGCCCTTGCCGCTCGCGGCGCCGCTGTGGGTGCGCTTCATCGCGGGGTCGAGCTTCTCCCACGGCGACCAGGCGCTCCAGCTGCTTGAGGTCGTTGATCAGCGGGAAGATTTTCTCGGGCGGCGCCTTGATGCTTGCGGTGCGCTGCACGCGGAAGCTGTCGGGCTTGGTCGCAGCGAACGCGAGCAGCGCAGCGACCAGGACGACGACGACGAGCGCGATCTTCTTCAGCATCGGTCCGCGCCCCCTCACTGCACGACGTTGATCATCCAGCCCACGCCGAAGCGGTCGGTGACCATGCCGAAGCGCGGCGACCAGAAGGTCTTTCCGAGCGGCATCTGCACCTGTCCGCCGTCGGCGAGCGCGGCGAACAGAGCGATCGGCTTCGGCCTCCTTCTCCACCGCGAGGGAGAGCGAGAACCCCTGGAAGTTCGCTTTCCGCTCGGTACAGCCGTCGGAGGCCATCACCACGGTGTCGCCGATGCGAAAGGACGTGTGCATCACCTTGTTCTCGAAGCCGGGAGGCACCATCCCGGGCGGCGGCGGGTCCGGTGCCTCCTTGAAGCGCATCAGCATCTCGACCTTGGCGCCGAGCGCCTTCTTGTAGAACTCGACCGCCTCGTCGCAGCGGCCGTCGAAGAAGAGATAGGACTGGACTTGCATCGGATTCTCCTTTCGAAAGTGTTCTGACTGACGGCGCGCTACTGCGTGCCGCCGATGCCGATCTCGCGGAAGCGGTCGAGCGTCGCGCTCGTGCCGAAGTCCTCGAGCTCGAAGAGCTGCCGCACCTCGATCTCGCACGCCTTGCCGTCGCCCGCGGGTGCGGGAAAGCGCTTGGTCCACTCGAGCGCCTCCTCCCGCGACTTCGCCTGGATCAGCGTGTAGCCGGCGACGAGCTCCTTGGTCTCGGCGAACGGTCCGTCGACGACGGTGCGCTTGCCGCCCGAGTACTTGATGCGCCAGCCCTTCGCGCTCGGCTGCAGCCCGGAGCCGTCGAGCAGCATCCCGGCCTTCGCGAGCGCCTCGTGGTAGGCCGCCATGTCGGCGAACAGCTGCTCCTCCGGCATGACGCCGGCCTCCGAGTCCTTCGTGGCCTTCACGATGATCATGAATCGCATGGTGGTTTCTCCTGGTGGTGGCGCGGTTCTCGCCGCGCTCTGGACTAGTCGAACGGGCGCCCCGGATTTCGACGCTCAACCGCCGCTCAGCGCCTGCACGATCACCACCTCGTCGGTGGGGCGGAGCGGCTGCGCGAGGTCGAACACCTGGTCGCCGTTGACGAAGAAGCGGACGTGGCGCCGCATGCGCTCCTGCTCGTCGATCATGCGGAAGCGGATGCCCGGAAACTGGCGGTCGAGCTCGTCGAGGACGCGCGCCGAGCGTCGCCCCGCTCGCCTCGACCTCGCGCGTCGCGGTGTACGAGAGCAGCGGGGTCGGAATCAGCACCTTCATCGCGACTCGATACGGCATCGCCGCTCGCGCGCGCCTCGACCGCGTAGATCTCGGCAGGTGGCGGGCGATGCAGGCGTCCACTTGCGCCCTCGTCGCGGCTCGCCCACAGCTCGCCGCTCGTCGTGCCGAAGTACAGCCCCACCGGATCCTGCCCGTCCCCGGTCATCGCCTGGCGCTTGACCGTCCACCACGCCTGCTTCTGCGGCAGGCCGGCATCGAGTCGCTGCCAGGTCTTGCCGCCGTTCCGCGTCACGTAGGCGGCGGGGATCCCGTCCGGGCTCACGCGCGGCCAGACGGTGGAGCCGTCCATCGGGAACACCCACGCCGTGTCGTCGTCGCGCGGGTGCACCACCATCGGAAAGCCGATGTCGCCGACCCGCTTCGGCATGGACTTGCCGATCCGCACCCACGTGTCGGACGGACGGTCGAGGCGGTAGATGCCGCAATGGTTCTGCTGGTACAGCCGGTCGGGGTTGCTCGGGCAGATCCGCACGCAGTGCGGGTCGTGGAACGCGACCTGGTTGCGGTCGAACCCCTCGACCACCTCGAGCCCGTTCACCAGCGGCGCGAAGGTGCGGCCGCCGTCGCGCGACTCGTGGACGCCGCCGCCCGACATGGCGAAGTAGAGGTGCTTCGGATCGCGCGGGTCGACGATGATGGAGTGCAGCTTCGGCCCATCGGGCGTGCCGTCCTGGACGGTGCCCATCCACGTCCGATACTGCGGATCGTCGTTGATGCATCGAGTGCGGCTCCCAGGTGACGCCGCCGTCCTCGGAGCGGAAGAGGCCCTGCGGCGAGGTGCCGGCGTACCAGACGTTCGGCTCGTTCGCGTGTGCCGGCGCGAGCCAGAACGTGTGGTCGACCGCGCGCCCCTTCTCGCCCTCCGGCGCCTTCGCAAACGCGGGCGGCTGCGCGGCTTCCTTCCAGGTCCGGCCGAGGTCCGTGGAGCGGAAAACGGTCGGGCCGAGGTGGCCGGTCTTCGCCGCCGCGAGCAGCGTGCGCCCGTCGCGCGGGTCGAGCACCAGATGACTGATGATGTGGCCGAGGAAGTGCGGCCCGTCGGCGCGCCAGGTCCGGCGCGCGCCATCGCCGTGGTAGAGCCACGCGCCCTTGCGCGTGGCCACGAGGACGACCATCTTGCGCGCCGGCCGCGCGGATGGAGCGCGCTTGCGCGCTGCGGATTTCCTGGTGCTGACTGCCATCGTTACCTCCTTGTTGTCAGGGCTGCTCGTAGCTTTCGATCGGGCGCACCTCGATGCCCCAGCCCACGCGCTCGCCGAGGTGCGCGGCGGGGTGCTTCGAGGCGACCCGGATCGCCTCGTTCAGGTCGCGCGCCTCGATGACGAAGAAGCCGCCCACCAGCTCCTTGGTCTCCGCGAACGGGCCGTCGGTCACCGCGGGCCGGCCTTGCCGGGGTCGCACGCTCATGGTCGAGCGCGACGGGCCGAGCGACGCCTGCAGGAGCAGGTGACCGCTCGCGCGCAGGTCCTGATCGTAGCGCGGGCACTGGCTCACGATCGCGTCGAGCTCGGCTTGCGGCAATGCCTCGAACGCCTGCTCGTCGTAATAGGCGAGGCAGAGATACTTCACCGCACGTCCCTGCCGTCGTACGTCCAGACCGGGCGCACCTCGACGCAACCGAGGCGGGCCGGCGGGATTTTCGCCGCGACCGCGATCGCCTCCTCGAAGTCCTCGGCGTCGATCAGGTAGAAGCCGGCCAGCTGCTCCTTCGTCTCCGCGAACGGCCCGTCGGTGACCGACACCCTGCCGTCGCGGAAGCGCAGCGTGCGCGCGACGCGAGTCGGCTGGAGGCGCTCGCACGCGACGAACTTGCCGTCGCGCGCCAGCGCCTCGTCGTAGGCGACGCACTCGCCTGCGATCGCCTCGATCGCCGCCGGCGGCATCGCGGCGAGCTGGCGCTCTTCGTTGTAGAGGAGACACAGGTACTTCATCGCCCGCCCCGCGGCAGCTCGACGAGCACCTTGAAGCCGCCCCAGAACATGCGCTTGCCGTCGAACGGCATCGCCTTGGGGTCCATCATCGGCTTCAGGCGCGCGTCCTTGAAGACTTTGGCATTGACGCGGTCGCGATGGGCGCGCGACTTGTACACGATGTACGAGAACACCACGGTCTCCCCCGCCTGGAGCTTCACGCTCTGCGGGAACGAGGTGCGCTTGCCCGGCTTCACGTCGTCGGCGACGCTCTCGACGTAGGCGAGCGCGCCGTGCTCGCGCCAGATCTTGCCGGCGAGGCGCGCCATGCGCCGGTAGGCCTCCAGCTTGCGCTTCGGCACCGGCACGACGAATCCATCCACGTACGCCATGCGACCTTCTCCTTGCACTGGGGTGGGAAAGCGTTTCAGCCTGCGCTGATCGCGTCAGCCGCGCCGGGCTGCCTCGATCGCCGCGATGTCGATCTTCCTCATCTGCATCATCGCCTCGAAAGCGCGCCTGGCCGCGGCGCGATCGGGGTCGGCGATGGCGGCAGTGAGCGCGCGCGGCGTGATCTGCCACGACAGGCCCCACTTGTCCTTGCACCAGCCGCAGGCGCTCTCCTCGCCCCCGTTGCCCACGACCGCGTTCCACAGGCGGTCGGTTTCGGCCTGGTCGTCGGTCGCGACCTGGAACGAGAACGCCTCGCTGTGCTTGAACGCCGGGCCGCCGTTCAGGCCGAGACAGGGTATGCCGATCACGGTGAACTCGACGGTCAGCACGTCGCCCTGCTTGCCCGAGGGATAGTCGGCCGGCGCGCGATACACTTTTCCCACCGCGCTGTCCGGGAACGTCTCGGCGTAGAACCTTGCGGCGTCCAGCGCGGTGCCGTCGTACCAGAGACAGATCGTGTTCTTGGGAACCATGGTCGTTCTCCATTCGTGATCGTTGGGTGCAGCGTACCCGCGCAGCCTTGCGCGTGAGCCTCTCGATTGAAGCGCGCGTCAGCCCGCGGCGATCGAGTCCACCTTGTCGGAATAGAAGGCGAGCCGCTCGCGGATCGCGCTCATCTCGTCGTACGGCAACTCGTAGGACCAGACGGCGTTCTCCGGGCCGTCGCGCAGCGAGAAGTACGACGCGGTGCCCTTGAAGGGGCAGTAGGTCGTGTGGCTCGACCGCACGAGCCGATCCATCGCCACGTCCGTGCGCGGGAAGTAGTAGACGGACGGGTAGTCGCCCTCCTTCATCTCGAGCGCGTCGCGGCTGTCGGCGATCACCTCGCCGTCGAACCGGACCTGGACGCGCACGCCGGCGGGCTGCGTGACGATCGAGTGGTCCGGGCGCTCGCTGGAACCCCGGCGCGGGGTTGGCGGTCATCGCGTCCTCCTGGTCATCGCTTCGCGCCTCGACCCGGTTCGAGCTGCCGCACCGGGCGCACCTCGATGCTGGCCGCGCCCGCGCGCGCCGGCGGGATGTCCGCCGCCACCCGGATCGCCTCGTCGAGGTCCTGCGCCTCGATCAGGTAGAACCCGGCGAGCTGCTCCTTGGTCTCGGCGAAGGGACCGTCGGTCACCGACGCCTTGCCGGCGCGAACCCGCACCGTCGTCGCGGTCTCTACCGGCTGGAGGGCTTCGGCGGCGAGGTAGCGCCCACTGCTGCGAAGCGACTCGCCGAAAGCCATGCAGTCCGAGTCCGGGACGGCGTTCAGGTCGTTCTCCTGCATGTAGACGAGACAAAGGTATTTCACGGCTTCCTCGGTGGAATAGGCGTTCGTTCGCTACCCCTGGTCGAACGGGGGCGCCCGAAATCGACACCGGCCCGGCCGGGCCCGCTTCAGCCCAGCTCGCGCAACCGATGCTCGAGGAACCGCCGCTCCGGCTCCTGGCGGGTGAGCGCCAGCGCGCGCTCGTAGGCCGCCCGGGCCTCCGCCGCCCGTCCGAGCCGCCGGCAAAGGTCCGCCCGCGCGGCATGTGCCAGGCGGTAGTCCTGGAGCTCGCCGCGCGCCAGGATGGCATCGACCAGCGCCAGCCCCGCCGCCGGCCCGTCGCGCATCGCCACCGCCACCGCGCGGTTCAGCTCGATCACCGGCGACGGCTCGGCCGCGAGCAGCAGGTCGTAGAGCCCGACGATCTCGGCCCAGTCCGTGTCGGCGGCGCCCGCCGCCGCGGCGTGCACCGCCGCGATCGCCGCCTGCAGCGTGTAGGAGCCGAACCGGCGCGAGGCGAGCGCGCGCTCCACGAGCGCCGACCCCTCCGCGATCATGGCGCGGTCCCACAGCGACCGGTCCTGCGCATCCAGCAGAACGACGTCGCCGGCGGGCGTGGCGCGCGCCGCGCGCCGGGATTCGTGCAGCAACATCAGCGCGAGGAGCCCGATCGCGTCGGGCTCCGGCAGCAACGCGACGACCAGCCGCCCGAGCCGGATCGCCTCGGCCGACAGATCGACGCGCGTCAGCGACGCGCCCGACGAGGCGGAGTAGCCCTCGTTGAACACGAGATAGACCACGCGCAGCACGCTGTCCAGCCGCTCCGGCAGCGCGTCGGGCGCCGGCACCTCGTACGGGATGCGCGCATCGCGGATCTTGGCCTTGGCGCGCACGATGCGCTGGGCGAGCGTCGGCGCGGCGGTGAGGAACGCCTGCGCGATCTCCTCGGTCGTGAGGCCGCAGACCTCGCGCAGCGTGAGCGCGACCTGCGCGTCCGGCGCGAGCGCCGGATGGCAGCAGGTGAAGACGAGGCGCAGGCGATCGTCTTCGATGTTCTCGCGCTCTGCCGGCGCGTCGTCGGGGATCGACTCGACCTCCTCGGCGACGTCGTCGAGCGCGACGAACCGCGCGCGTCGGCGGATGCCGTCGATCGCCTTGAACCGGCCGGCCGACACGAGCCAGGCGCGCGGGTTCGCCGGCACGCCCTCGCGCGGCCACTGCTCGAGGGCCGCGCGGAACGCGTCGTGCAGCGCCTCCTCGGCGAGGTCGAAGTCGCCGAGCAGCCGCACGAGCGTGGCGAACACGCGGCGCGATTCGGCGCGGTAGACGGCCTCCGCCGCTGCCCGCGCGTGCGCGGCCTGGTCGGGCGCGTTCACGCCACACCCTCCGGGGCGATGCCGTTGCGCGGATTGCATTCGATTCGAGCGTGCGACGGGGCCATGGGAGATGGGATCCACCGGTCGAAAGCGGGCAGGATACGGCGACCCCGCGGTACCATGAAGAGCCAATTTTTCGAGCCGTCGTGGTACCACATCACCCGGAGCGATCGTATGCAGCTCGACCTCGATGGCCGCGGCACGCTCTACGAGCAGCTGGCGCGCGCGCTCAAGCGCTCGATCCTGGAAGGACGCCTGCAGGCGGGCTTCCGCCTCCCCGCGACCCGCGAGCTCGCCGCCGAGCTCGGCCTGTCGCGCAACACCGTCCTGACGGCCTACGAGCTGCTCTGCGCCGAGCGCATGGCGGTGTCGAAGGGTGGCTCCGGCACTTACGTGGCCGACGCCGCGATCGTCAAAGCGGTGCGCCCACCGGTCGAGTCGGTGCCGCCGCAGTCCCGCTACGCGGCGCGGCTCCGGCGGCTGCCGCCGAGCCCGCTGCACCGCTTCGACCCGCCGGTGCGCTACGACCTGCAGTACGGCGAGCCGCTGCTCGACCTGCCGCTCGTCACCGCCTGGCGCAGGGAGCTGTCGCGCGCCGCATTGCGCTCCGAGCTGCGCTATCCGCAGGTCAACGGCCTGCGCGAGCTGCGCGAAGCGATCTGCGAGTACCTCGCGCGCCGGCGCGGCGTGGTGTGCCGGCCGGCCGACGTGGTGATCGTCAACGGGGCGCAGCAGGCGATCGCGCTGCTCGCGCGCGTGCTGCTCGACGACGGCGATACCGCGGTTCTCGAGGATCCGCACTATCCGTTCGCCGCGAACGCCTACCGGGCGCATGGCGCCCAGCTCGCCGCCGTGCGCACCGACGCGGAGGGCCTCGACTGGCAGGCGCTGCCGCGCGGCGGGGCGCGGCTCGTGCACGTGACTCCCGCGCACCAGTTTCCCTCCGGCGTCGAGATGTCGCTCGCGCGCCGCATGGCGCTGCTGCGCTACGCGGCCGAGCGGCGCTGCTGGATCGTGGAGGACGACTACGACGGCGAGTTCCGCTACGCGCGCGGCGCGGTGCCGGCGCTGCGGTCGCTCGACGTGCACCACCGGGTGATCTACATCGGCAGCTTCTCGAAGGTCGTGTTCCCGGCGCTGCGCCTCGGCTACCTCGTCTGCCCGCGCAGCCTGCGCGACGACGTCGTGAGCGCCAAGCGGCTCGCCGACCTGGGCTCGGGCGCGATCGAGCAGGCGGCGATGGCGGCGTTCATGCGCGGCGGCGGGTTCGACCGGCACCTGCGCCGGGCGGCGCTCGAGCTGCGCCGCCGCCGCGGCGCGCTGCTCGGCGGCCTGCGCCGCCACTGCGCCGCGCACCTGGAAGTGACCGGCTCGCACGCCGGGATGCACCTGGTGGGCTGGCTGCCGGGCTGGCCATCGGCGCAGACCGCGGCGCTCGTCGAGCTCGCCCGGCAGCGCGGGCTCGGGCTGCACCCGATCGATCCCTACTACGAGCGGCCGGGCACGCGATCGGGCCTGCTGCTCGGGTTTGCCGGCCTGTCGGCGAAGCAGCTGCACGCGGCGACCCGGCTGCTCGGCGCGTGCCTGACCGACGCGGCCGAGCGATAGGCGGGCCGGACGACGCTCAGAACGTCCCCGTCACCTCGTAGACGAGCCGCGCACCCGTCGCCGCCTTGAACGCCGCGCGGTATTCGACCGCGGCGGGGTCGGCGAGCCGGCCCGCCGCAAGCGTGAGCGTCCGGCCCTCGTCCTTGAAAATGAAGTACAGCGCGCAGCGGTAGGCGCGCGCCGGCCCGGGCCCGGCGTCGAACTTCACCGGCACGGTGATGCGGCCCGCGAACCCGCCGTGCGCGAGCGCGAACCACCGCGACCCGCTGCCGAGATACCCGACGTTGCTCGTCGGCCCGGCCGGATCGGCGAAGACCGCGCACGTGACCGAGCCGACCGACGCGGCGGACGGAACGTTCGCGACGCGCACCGGCACGTCGAGCAGCGCGTCCTGGGCGAGCACCGCGGTGGGCAGCGCGAGCGCGGCGAGCAACGCGGCGCGCATCACGGCTTGCGCTCCGCCGAGGTCGCCTCGGCGCCCGGCGCGACCCCGGTGAACGCGATCTCGGGCGTTGTCGCGCGCTGCGGCTTCGCGGGGGCTTTCGCCGCCTTTGCCGCCGCACCGCCGGCCGCCTGCGCAAGGCGGTTGCACTCGCGCAGATCCGCCGCAGCGAGCTCCTTGAGCTCGCTGCGATAGCGAGCGATCGGGCCGACCGCGCGCGCGAGCGCGCTGCAGCCCTTGACGCTGACGTTGCCGCCGCGGCCGCTCGCGGTGCAGCGCGTGCCGGCGCACGTCCAGTTCACGCCGCCCGCGGTCGCCGCGGCGCGGCGCGCGGCCTGCGCGAGCTCGGCCTCGTAGGAGAAGGTCTTGCCCTGCGCGTGGGCGAGGCCCGCGGCAGCGGCGAGCACGGCGGCGAATGCGATCCGATGCATCGGGGCGCAATGTTAACCCGGCCAAGCGGCGCAACCGTAGAATGGCCGGGTGCGTTCAAGAGCCGTGGATCGATGATCGTCGTCGTGATGGGCGTCGCCGGTGCCGGCAAGACGGTCGTCGGGCAGCGCCTCGCCGCCGCGCTCGATGCCGAGTTCATCGACGCGGACGACCATCACGCGCCGGAGAACGTCGCGAAGATGCGCGCCGGCACGCCGCTCACCGACGCCGATCGCTGGCCGTGGCTGGCGCGGCTCAACGGCATGTTGCGCGAACGCGAAGCCCGCGGCAGGAGCGCGGTGCTCGCGTGCTCGGCGCTGAAGGCCGCCTATCGGGAAGCGCTGCTCGAGGAGCTGCCGGAGGCGCGGGTCGTGCACCTGCGCGGCGCGAAACCGCTGATCGCCTCCCGCCTCGCGGCGCGGCGCGGGCACTACATGAACCCGGGCCTGCTCGAGTCGCAGTTCGCCGCGCTCGAGGAGCCCGCCGACGCGATCGTCGTGGACATCGGGGAAACGCCCGAGGCGATCGTCGCGGCAGTGCTCGGGCAGCTCGCGCCCGACTGAGCGGCCGCCGGCGTCAGCCGATCGCGCTCCAGCCCGCCTCGTCGCGGTCGAGGATCCGCTTCATCGCGGCGAAGAAGAGATCCGACTGCTGGCGCTCGGCCGCATGCTGCTTCGCGGTCGTGGTCGCGATCGTGTGCGGCAGGCGCTTGAGCGCCTTGCCGGTGCCCTGGGCGAGCACCTGCACCATGCACGCGCGCTCGAGGTAGTACAGGTCGTCGAGCGCCCAGGCGGTCTGCTCGCCGCAGACGATGACGCCGTGGTTGGCGAGGAACAGGACGTCGCCGCCGTTCAGGCGCGCGGCGATCCGGTCGCCTTCCGCGTCGTCCAGCGCGAGGCCGTTGTAGGCCTCGTCGTAGCCGACGCGGCCGTAGAAGCGCAGCGCGTTCTGGCTCGCGGGCTCGAGACGGCCGCCTTCGAGCACCGTCAGGGCGGTGGCGAAGGGCATGTGGGTGTGCATGACCACCTTCGGCTTGCGCCGGGTGCTGTGCAGGCGGGCATGAATGAAAAAGGCGGTCGGCTCGACCTCGTGACGGCCCTCCACGCGGTTGCCCTTGAGATCGACCATCACGATGTCGGCGGGCGTGATCTCCGACCAGTGCAGCCCCTGGGGATTGATGAGGAAGCGGTCCTCCAGGCCGGGCGCCGCCAGGCTGAAGTGGTTGCAGACGCCCTCGGAGAGCCCGAGACGGCAGGCGGTGCGTAGCGCCGCGGTGAGGTCGATCCGAGCCTGAGTCAAAGCGTCCTGCCCGCCCATTCCCGTCGCCCTCCTTATAGTTGTCGACCGGCTCGCGCCTTCGGCCCGCCGCGGCCGAAGGCCACGCGGACTCTACACCGCGGGTCATGCCGCTCGCATGGCCCGGGCCGCAGTCGAATTGTCAAAAACTGTTAAACGGAGGACACCTGACACGGCGTCCGGCGGTCACGCGTCATCGCCGGCACGGCCGAACCGAAGGAACGCCGCGCTGCCCGGATTGTGCGCGACGAGATCGCGCACGAAGCGGTCGAACGGCAGCCCGAGCCGCTCCTTGAGCGCCCGCGCGGCGCGCCTGAGCGGCGCGATTCCGATCCGCGTCCCGGGACGCTTCAGGCCGAGCACGATCATGTTGACCCGGTCCTCTGAGGGCATCAGCAGCACGCGGCCGGCGAACGCACGCTCGATCCGCGCGAGGTAGACGCCGAAGTGCGGCTCGTCGGCGATGAAGTTCACGACGAAGACGCCGCCCGGCCGCAGCGCCGCGCAGCAGGCGTCGTAGAACGGCTGGGTCGCCAGGGCCTTGACCGAGCGGCCGTCGTCGAACGCGTCGAGCAGGAGCACGTCGCAGCCCGCCCGCACGGCGGGCACGTGCTCCGCGCCGTCGCCGACGATGACCGAAAGGCGCTCGTCGTCCGCGGGCAAGCCGAAGAACGTGCGCGCGGCGGCCACCACCTGCGCGCTCACCTCGACCACCGTCATGCGCACGCCCGGCAGGCGCTCGTGGGCGAAGCGCGCGATCGAACCGCCGCCGAGGCCGACCATCAGCACGTCGCGGGGCGCGGGCTCGAACAGCAGGAAGGCCATCATCGCGCGCGTGTACGCGAGCTCGAGCGCGCCGGGCTTCGACAGCCGGATGGCGCTCTGGATCGCATCGCCGCCGAGATGCAGCGTGCGCACCCCGCGCGCCTCGCTCACCTCCACCGACGAGCGCGCGCGGCCGAACAGGCGCTTCAACGCAGCCAACGGGCGGGGTTCAGCGCGGCGCGCAGGGACCGCGCAGCACGACGCCCGTCTGCTCGAGCGCGGCGCGCTGGTCGTTCACGTACAGCGTGTAGCGCCCGTCGGTGAACTTCGCGTCGCTGGCGGCGGCGACCTGCGGCAGCGTGACGGTCGTGCTGTCGAAGCTCACGCGCGCCGCGCGCGGCGCGGGCACGAAATCGATCACCATGGACTTGCCGCCCTGGCAGGCCACCTCGACGCGCTGTCCCCACGGCATTTCCATCTGGTTCGCCTTCTGCACGTCGTAGTAGCAGCCGGAGAGCGCAAGAATGACCGCGGCACAAATGAGAAGGCGCGTCATCGTGCGAGCCTCCGGTCCACGAAGTCGAGCCGGTCCTGGCCCCAGAAGATCTCGTCGCCGACGACGTAGCTCGGCGCGCCGAAGACGCCGCGCGCGATCGCCTCCTCGGTGTACAGCTCGTACTTCGCCTGCGCGTCCGCCGCCACCGCGACCTCGCCGAGCGCGGCCGGATCGAGGTCCTGCTCCCGGACGATCGCGCTCACCGTCTCCGGGTCGCCGACGTTCCGGTCCTGCACCCAGCAGCCCTGCATCAGCGCATGCGCGAGGCGCATCGCGGCCGCCGGGCCTTTCACGATGTCGGCGGCGATGACCGCCCGTGCCGACGCGTCGGCGGGAGCCGGGAAGAATTTCGGCTCGACCGTGAGCGGCACCCCGAGAAAATCGCGCCAGCGCGCAAGCTCGACCAGACGGTACGCCTGCCGCTGCGGCGCGCGCTGCTTCAGGGGCAGCCCGCCCGAAACCGGGAAGATCTTGCCGTAGTCGACGGGCTTTACCCGCACGGTCGCCCCGTGCTTCGACAGAAGCGCCATGAAGCGCCCGTGGCCCAGGTAGGTCCAGGGCGAGGTGATGCTGAAGTAATAATCGACGGACCGGCTCACGCTCTCTCCCTGTTGTTGATGCGGCGCATTGCACGCGCGCACGCGGAGGCGGATGATAACTGTATGCGCGCCATTCTCGCAGCCGTGCTGTTCGTCCTGTCCGCTCCGGCGTCCGCGGCCGACGCGGCCGCGCAGGCGCAGCTCCTGCGCCAGCAGCAGTCCGATGCGTTCGCGCTGCAGCTGCAGCAGTCCGTTCAGTCGTTCCGCGCCGGGCCGCTCGCGCCGGAGCGCCGGCTCGAGCTCGAGTCGCTGCAGCGCGACCAGCGCCTCGGCCAGTCCGACACGTTCTACCGGCAGCAGGTGCAGCAGGCGCAACCCCTCGCCACGCCCGCCGAGGGCGCGTACCGCCGCGCGGAGCTGATGCGCTTCGAGCAGGAGCGGGCGCTCGAGCTCGATCGCGCGCGCGAGGCGGCCGCCATTGCCGTCGATCGCGGCCGGCCGTTGCCGCAGCCAGCGCCGAATCCGGAGCCCGCCGTCGTGTGGGAACCGGTACTCCGCTAGCGCCCTAGGGCCCGCAGCCCGCGACCGTCGCGGGCGGACCCGGCGGGTCGCTGGCGCGCGGATCGGTCAACGACTCCAGAAACGCCACCAGGTCGTCCGCCTCGCGCGGGGAGAGTTTCAGCGGCCGCAGCAGCGACTCGCCGTCGGCGTGCACGCGGTCGAGGTCGAGCTCCGAGTAGTGCCGCACCACGTCGCGCAGCGTCGCGAGCCGCCCGTTGTGCATGTAGGGCGCGGTGAGCGCGACGTTGCGCAAGCTGGGGGTCTTGAACTGGCCGAAGCTCGCATGCGTCGGCTCGACGTGGCGGGTCTTCGTCGCCGCGGCGCCCGAGGCATCGTCGCTCGACCGGCCGAGCAGGTTGAGCGGATCGCCGCGCAGGCGCTTGATGCCCTCGTGCCGGCCGGCGTCGACGCGGCCGGGGCCGAGCGTGAACGGGATGCCGACGTCGTGGAACTCGCCGTTGGTGAAGCCCGGCCCGAAGTGGCAGACGCTGCACGCGCCCTTGCCCGCGAAGATCTTGAGCCCGCGCTGCGCGGCGAGCGGGTAACGCGCCATGCCTTCGCGGTCGCCGCGCGCGAGCGCGTCGCGGAACTCGTCGAAGGGCGTGCGGCCCGAGCGGATCGTTTCCACGTACGCAGCGAGCGCCTTCGCCGTGTCCACCAGCACCTGCTCGTCGTCCGCGCCCGGCGGCACGCGGAACGCCGCCTCGTACTGACACGCATAGGTCCGGTCGCCGCGCACGACCGCGGCGATCCCGCGGGCGCTCCCGCCCATCTCCGCCGGGTGCAGCATCGGCTTCACCGCGAACGACCAGAGGCTGTCGGCCGCGCCGTCCCAGCCGAACCAGCGGCCCAGGGCCGCGTCGAGCACCGTCGGCGTGTTGCGGTCGAGGGCGCCGAGGCCGGTCGCCTGCGCACGGCCGTCGGTCCACGCACGGGTCGGAACATGGCAGCTCGCGCAGGCGACGGTGCCGTTCGCCGACAGCCGGGCATCGAAGAAGAGCCGCTGCCCGAGCGCGATCGCGCCGGCATCGCCGGACACGCGATTGCTCGGGTCGCGCAGCACCGGCTGCGGCCACGGCCCGTGCCGCAGGACGAGGCGGATCTCGACCGGGTCGAGCGCGACGGTCTCGGCCGCCCCGACGGCGAGCGGCGCGAGGGCCGCGAGAACGGCTGCGATCCGCCTCATTCCACGAGGACGTCGGCGGTCAGGCGCTCGGTCCCGCCGGGCCGCTCGACGTCGAAGAGGAACTGCCATTTCCCCGGCATGTGGAAGAGCAGGCCTTCGGCGCGATAGCGTCCTTCGCCCTGCGGCGCGACGCGCGCGCGATAGTTCATGCCGTGGCGATGCGCGGGCATCTGCGCATCGACGCGCAGCGCGCTCGGCGCCGCCGTGGCGCAGACGACCGCGTCGACGGCGAAGTGCTTGCCGACCTCGATGCGCGGCGGGACGGTGCGATAGAGGAGGACGGTGTCGCGCGACTCGATGCGTCCGGCCGGCGTGAACCCGGCCGGCGCGGCGCAGGGCGCCGCGGCGGCCGACGCGACCGCGAGCGCCGCGGCGAGGCCCGCGACCGCGCGCACCGACATCGCTACTGGGCCTTCTTCGCCTTCGCCCACGCGGCGCCGAGCACGGCCTCGCCGTTCTTCCACGCGATGCGCTCGGCGACCTCCGGCGGCAGGTCGGCGAGCCACGCGCGCGACCAGGCGGCGTGCTCGGGCACGTAGTGCCAGCGCTCCGGCACGTACGTGTCGGTCCCGACCATGAACCGGTCGGGAAATTCGACGAACGCCGCGCGCCACTCCGGCGGCGGCTTGCCGCCGGCGCCGTGATCGCTGCGAAACGCGAGATCCGCCCACAGGTTCTTGTGCTTGCGCAGCATCTCGCGCACTTTCTCGGGCCGCTCGAAGCCGGAATGCGCCCACAGGATGCGCGCCTGCGGCCACTGCGCGAACAGCCGCTCGACGGCGTCGGCATCGGAGTGCGCATGCAGCATGAGGTCGTACTTTTTCGCGAGCTGCACCATGCGGCGCGGCACGGGGAGGTCGGCATCGGCGCCGTACAGGTGAAACTCGCCGATGGCCACGTAGACGTACCGCCTCAGCCGCTCCTCCAGGTACGCGATGATGCCCTCGTCGCGCACCCAGCCCGACGTGTCGGCGCGCGTGCGGTAAGGCCGCAGCTCGGGAATGATGATGTCCGGCGCCTCGGCCAGCAGCTTCTGCGTGCCCTCGTCGTTCGAGCTCGAGACGAGCGCGCGCTTCACGCCGCTCTTGCGCAGCAGCTCGGCGGCCTGCTTCGGCGGCACGATCTCCCAGGCGTCGTGGGAGTAGTGGATGTGCGCGTCGACGAGCGGCAGGTCGGCGGCTTGTCCGATCGAAACCGGCGCGAGCGGTGCCAGCGCGATCGCGAAGACGAGGCCAAGGGTGCGTCTCATGCCTTTGCCACCTCCACCAGGCAGTCGTAGAACGTCGCCGCGCCGCCCAGGTCGGCGAGCGCCTGCGAAGTCACGTCGTTGGCGTTGCGGCCGTCCGGCGCGAGCTTGCGCCACCACACCGATGGCGCAACGACGCAGCCGGGCCGCGCACGCGTCGTGATCGCCGCCTTCACGCGTGAACGCGCCGCGATCGTTGAAGACGCGCACCTTGTCGCCCTCCGCGATGCCGCGGGCGCGCGCGTCGTCCGGGTGGATGTCGAGCCGCGGCGCCTTCTCGGATGCGAGCGCGAACGGCAGGTTGGCGAACGACGAGTTGAGGAAGTTCCGGCACGGCGGCGAGATGAACGCGAGCGGGTAGCGCTTCGCCCGCTCCGGGGTTCGCGAGCGCGTTCTCGCGCGGCGGCGTGTAGCCCGGGCAGCGGGTCGAGTCCCTGCTTCGCCGCGGTCTCGCTGTAGAACTCGCACTTGCCCGACGGCGTCGGGAAGCCGCCCTCCGCGAACGGCGCGAAGCGCTCCGGCACCGCGAGCCGCCGCCAGCCCGATTCCTTCAGCGACGCCCATTCGATGCCCTGCATGCGCGGGTTGGTTGAACGCAGCGCCTGGCGCGCGACGTCCTCGTCGGCGTCGTCGAAGCAGCTCTCGGTGAAGCCCATGCGCTTCGCGAGCAGCCGGAACACCTCGATGTTGCGCCGGGACTCGCCGAGCGGCGCGATCGCCGGGTTGTTCGCCAGCACGTAGAGGTGGCCGTACGACTTGTGGACGTCGAAGTGCTCGAGCTGCGTCGTCGCCGGCAGCACGATGTCGGCGTAGTCGGCGGTGTCGGTGAGGAAGAGGTCGTGCACGACGCGTGAAGAGGTCGGGGCGCGAGAACCCGGCGATCACCTTGTTCGAGTCCGGGCACACCGCGACCGGGTTGTTGTTGTAGACGTAGACCGCCTTCACCGGCGGCTTCGCCGCGAGCAGCGCGTCGCCGAGCGCGCGCGTGGTTGATCGTGCGCGGCGCGTTCCGGATCAGGTCCGGGCGCTCGAGCGCCGCGTGGTCCATGCGCGTAGAAGTCGCCGGTCGAGAGCAGCACGCCGCCGGCGGCGTCGCGCCACGCGCCGACCAGCGCCGGCAGGCAGGCGATGGTCCGCACCGCCATGCCGCCGCCGCCGTGGCGCTGCATGCCGTAGTTGAGCCGGATCGCCGCCGGCTTCGTGCGCGGCGTACTCGCGCGCGAGCTCGATCACGGTCTGCGGCTCGATGCCGCAGATGCGCGCGACGTGCTCCGGCGGGATACTGCCTGCACGCGCTCGGCCAGCGCGCTCGAAGCCGAGCGTGTGACGCTCGACGTAGTCGCGGTCGTAGAGCTGCTCGCCGATGATGACGTGCATCATCCCGAGCGCCAGCGCGGCGTCGGTGCCGGGCAGGACCTGCACGTGCTGGTGGCACTTCTCCGCGGTCTGGCTGCGCCACGGATCGATCGCGACGAGCTTCGCGCCGCGCCGCTTCGCCTCCTGGCAGCGCGTCCAGAAGTGCAGGTTGGACACGATCGGGTTCGAGCCCCAGATGAGGATGAGCCGCGCCTCGTCGGCGCGCTCCGGGTCCATGCCGACCGACGCCGCCGAGCGTGATCTTGAGTCCCGCCTTGCCGGCCGACGAGCACAGCGTGCGGTCGAGCAGGCTCGCGCCCAGGCGGTGGAAGAAGCGCCGGTCCATCGAGGCGTACTGGAGCTGCCCCATCGTGCCGGCGTAGCTGCACGGCAGGATCTGCTGCGGGTCCTCCGCGGCGATCGCCTTGAACCGCGCGGCGATCTCGTCGAGCGCCTCGTCCCAGGTGATGCGCTCGAGGCGCCCCTGCCCCGGCCCCTTCGGCCCGACGCGCCGCAGCGGGTGGAGCACGCGGTCCGGCGAGTACGTGCGGTCGAGGTACTTCGCGACCTTGGTGCAGAGCGTCCCGTCGGTGAACGGCATCGTGCCGCCGCGCACCTCGACCGCGACGCCGTTCTCGACCGTCGTCTCCAGCGCGCAGGTGTCCGGGCAGTCGTGCGGGCAGGCGCCCTTCACGATGCGGCGTGAGGTCGAACGCAAGTCGTCGGTTCCCATCGGTGATCCCGCGGCGAATGGCTGCCGGGATTCTACGCTGCGCGCGACGGGCTCCGCCTCAGCCATCGGTGGGATGGAAGTCCCCCTCGCAACTGGGGACAATGGCGCACCGACTCGGGAGCCCGCCATGGCCAGCCACCCCTACTACGACGACGGCCTGCTCGACGAATACGAAAACGGCGGCGCCGACATCGTGGCGCTCGGCGACTCGTGGTTCCACTACCCGGGGTCCAACCTGCTGGAGGCGCTGAACCGCGCGCTCTCCCGGTCGTTCGTGATCGCGGCCTACGGCGAGAACGGCGCCAGCGCGGTCGACTACATGAAGCCGCGGCACCTGCCCTTCTGGACCGGCCGCGTGCAGCTCAACGCGATGCGGATGAGGGCCTTCCTGATCTCGGGCGGCGGCAACGACTTCGCGGGCGTGCGCGATTTCAGCCGGATCATCCGCCTCGACTGCGCCGCGGCGACGAGCGTGGCCGAGTGCTGGCGCGACGGCGAGCCCGACGGGCTGTTCGGCCGCGTCGGGGACGCGTACGAACGGATCATCGCGCGCGCGCGCGCCGACGGCTTCAACGGCCCGGTGGTCGTCCACAACTACGACTACGCGATTCCGACCGGGAAAGGCTTCTTCCTCTTCGGCAAGTGGCTGAAGGCGCCGATGGACCTGGCGCAGGTCCCGAGCGCGCTGCGCGGGCCGCTCGTCCGCGAGCTGATCGACCGCCTGGAGATCATGCTCAAGGGCCTCGACGACCCGTCCGCGCAGGTCCACTGCGTGGACTCGTCCGGGACGCTCGCGGAGGACGAGTGGGCGAACGAGCTGCACCCGACGCCGGAAGGATTCGACCGCATCGTGCGCGAGCGGTGGATCCCGGTCGTCGCGCCGCTGCTCGGCGTGGCGGTGCCGAAGGCAGCCACGGCCAAGGCAAAGCTGATCAAGAAGCAGAAGGCGAGGAAGAAGCCGAGGAAGACCGGAAAGAAGAAGGCCGCAAAGGGCGCGAAGAAGCACGCCTAACGCGCCGCCGCGACTCTCCGATAGAGCGGCATCAGCAGCGCCGGCAGCATGTACATGGGAATCTGGCCCAGCGCGAAGAACATCACCGTGTCGAACGGCGCCTCGTCCGCGAGCGCGACGAGCACGAGACCCATGTTGCAATTACCGGTCATCAGGCCGATCGTCAGGGCCTGGCGCAAGCCGAGCTTGAGGAACGCGAGCGTGCCGGCCGCCTGCAGCACGAGGTTCGCGGCGAACGCCGCCGCGAGCGTCCCGAGCACGTAGCCCGGCCGCGCGAGGAAGGCGGCGGTGACGCCGTCCATGATCGCGACGGCGAACGCGAGGAGGCTGAGCACCGCGACCGCATCCAGCGCCCGCGCGCTGCGCGCGAGCCGCGCGGGCCCGGCCAGCCGCCGGGCGACGAGCGCGACGGCGAACGCCGCGCCCACCATCCAGCCGAGCCGGAGCATGAAGGTGGCGAGATCGATCTCGAGCTCGAGTCCGAGCAGCGGCAGCGCCACGGCCGGCAGCGTCAGCGGCACGAGCGCGGTCGTCACCACGATCACCACCACGGCGAGCGCCGCGTCGAGCCCGACGAGCAGGCTCACCGTCGCGCACATCGTTACCGGCGAGGACGCGGTCATCAGCACGATCGCCTGCTCGAGCGCGGCCGGAAACGGCAGGCCCTGCAATGCGAGCCAGACGAGCGCCGGGCTCGCGGCCAGCAACCAGGCCGTCACGACCGCGACCAGGGCCGGCCGGCGCGCGTAGTCGCCAAGTCGCCGCCAGTCGAGCCGCAGGAGCGCGATCGTGAGCGGCACGAGCAGCGCGGGCACGAGCAGCGGGCGCGCCGCCGCGGCAAGCGGCGGGGCCGCGAGGCCCAGCAGCACGCCGCCCGCGAGAAAGAGCGCGCCGTGCCGCCCGACGAACGCGAGCGCGCCGAGGATCACCCGCGAACGTGCGCGAAAGCGAGCTTCAGGCCCTGGGACGCGCGGTAGATCGCGTGATGGGCGGCGGCAATGACGCCGCCCATCGTCACGAAGCCGTGAATCATCCCCGCGAAGCACTCGTAGGTGACCTTCACGCCGGCCTCGCGCAGGCGCTCGGCGTAGGCGCGGCCCTCGTCGAGGAGCGGATCGAAGCCGGCGGTGATGACGTACGCGGGCGGGAGCCCGGCGAGATCGCCCGCGCGCAAGGGCGAGGCGCGCCAATCCGCTTCGTCCGCCGGGCCGCGGAGGTAGTTGCCCTTGAACCAGAGGATCGCGTCGCGCGTGAGCAGGTAGCCCTCGGCGAACGAAGCGTGCGAGGGCGTATCGGCAGTCTGGTCGACGGCCGGGTAGATGAGCGTCTGCATGGCGATGCGCGGCCCCGCGGTGTCGCGGAACGCGATCGCGACGGCGGCCGCGAGGTTGCCGCCGGCCGAGTCGCCGCCCACCGCGAGCCGCGACGCGTCGATGCCGAGCGACCGCGCGTGCGCGTGCACCCAGTGCGTGGCGGCCACTGCATCGTCGAACGCCGCGGGGAACTTGTGCTCCGGCGCAAGCCGGTAGTCCACGGACGCCACCGCGCAGCGCGCGAGGTTGGCGAACTCGCGGCACGGCACGTCGTGGGTGTCGAGATCGCCGATGGTCCAGCCGCCGCCGTGGTAGTAGACGAGCACCGGCAAGGCCTCGTCCTCGGAGGCGCCGAGCGGCCGATAGAGGCGCACCGGGATCTCGCCCGCCGGGCCCGCCGCGCGCAGATCCGTGACGCGCGCGACCTCGGGGGGCGCGGCGGAGAGCTTCCCGCGCGTTTCGCGGTAGAGCGCGCGCGCCGCGGCTGCGCCGAGCTGCGAGTAGGCCGGCAGGTTCGCGCGCGCGACGCGCTCGAGCACCGCGCGCGCCTGCGGGTCGAGCGGCATCGCGGCGCTCAGCGACGGTCGGCCAGGGCCGCGATCATCTCGACCTCGACCAGGAACTCCGGGCGCACCAGGCTCGCGACCCCGACCATCGTGCTCGCCGGCTTGTGGCCCGACGGAAGGAACTGCGCGCGGACGTCGCGCATGACCTGCACGCGCTCGGCGTCGAGCGCGACGACGTAGGTGACCATCTTGATCACGTCGGCGAAGCTCGCCCCGGCGGCAGCGAGCGCCGCCTTGAGGTTCTCGTACACCTGAACGGCCTGCGCGTGCAGGTCGCCCTCGCCGACCACCCGGCCGGTCGCGTCGAGCGCAACCTGCCCGGAGACGTAGACCGTGCGCCCGGCGGTCACGATGGCGACGTGCGAGTAGTGCGCGGGCACCGAGAGCTCGAGCGGGTTGATGAACCGGCGTTCCATGGTGCCCTCCAGTGAGCCCAACGGCTAGACGCAGAACACTAGGCAAATGCGCAGGCGAATACGAGGCGAGCATGAGGGGTTGTGCCCCCTCGCATGGTCGGGCCATCTACGCGATCGCCGGGACCCGCCGCTTCGTCATCAGCCACAGCAGCGCGATCCCGATCGCCGCGACGAAGGGGATCGCGAGGTAATTCAGGAGCTGCCACCCGTTCGCCTCGAGCAGCATCCCGGACGAGAACGAGGAGGTGGCCATGGTGAGGAAGATGAGCATGTCGTTCGCGCCCTGCGCCTTCGCCTTCTCGGCCGGGCGGTAGGTCTCGGTCAGCAGCGCGGTGGCGCCGATGTAGAGGAAGTTCCACCCCACGCCGAGCAGGAAGAGCGCGGCCCAGAAGTTCGCCACGTCGATGCCGGCGAGCGCGATGCCGATGCAGACGAAGTTCAGCACGACGCCGGCGAGCATCACGTTCAGCACGCCGAAGCGCCTGATGAGGCTGCCGGTGAAGAACGAGGGCGCGAACATGCCGATGACGTGCCACGAGATCACGGTCGCCGCGGCGCTGTACGGGTGGCCGCAGATGCCCATCGCGAGCGGCGTGGCGGTCATCAGGAGGTTCATCACGCCGTAGCCGAACGCGGCGGCGACCACCGCGACGACGAACGCGGGCTGCGCGACGATCGCGGCGAGCGGGCGCCCCGACTCCTTCGCTTCGGCCTCGGTCGGCGCCGGGATGTCGAGCAGGCGGATCACCACGAGCACGACGCAGAGGAACGCGATCAGCGTGAGGTACGCGCCGAGGAACGCGGTGGGCAGCGCGTCCTTCGTCCACTTCGACACCGTCGGGCCGACGATGCCGCCCACCAGGCCGCCGGCGAGCACGTACGAGATCGCCTTCGCCTTGAAGTCGTGGGCGGCGGCGTCCGCGGCGGCGAAGCGGTAGTACTGTCCGAACGCGTTGTACACGCCGAACACCGTCGCCCCGGCGACGAACAGCCAGAAGTTGGCGAGGTACAGCGCCACGCAGGAGATCGACGCGCCGACGATGCCGACCAGCGCGCCCAGGGTGAACCCGCCCTTGCGCCCGATGCGCTTCATCAGCAGCGAGGCGAAGAACGTCGTGAGCGACGCGCCCACCACCCAGCCGGTCACCGGCAGCGTCGCGAGCGACTTGTTCGACGCCAGCGCGTAACCGGCGAGCCCGTTGAGCGCGATCGCCGTGGAGTTGTTGGTCATGAGCAGCGCCTGGAGCGCGGCGAGAACGGTGACGTTCTTCTTCTGCTTTGCGGCGACTGCTGCAGTCATGGCGAGGGGTGAAAAAACAATGGCGCGAGTATAGCAACCCGCGCCATCGGATCGCACCGCAGCCCGGTCTACTTGTTCACGAGCCGGGTCCAGAGGAAGAGGATCACGAGCGCGCCGACGACCGAGGCGATGAACCCCACCGGCTCGCCGAGCGTGTAGTAGCCGAGCAGCTGGCCGGCGTAGCCGGCGAGGAGCGCCCCGCCGACGCCGAGCAGCGTGGTCATGATGATGCCCATGATCTGCCGGCCGGGCATCACCGCGCGCGCGATGAGCCCGACCAGGAAACCGATGATGACGTCCAGAGCAGACCCATAGCGTCGCTCCCTGCGCCGCAGCGCGCTCAGTCCAGAGGAATCCGGATCTTCTGCCCCGGGAAGATCAGGTCGGCGTTCTTGATGACCTCGCGGTTCGCCTCGAAGATGCGCGGGTACTTGTTGGCGTCGCCGTAGTACTTCTTCGCGATGGCCGACAGCGTGTCGCCCTTCACGATGATGTAGTACTCGACCTTCTCCTTGGGCTCGGGCACTTTCAGCCCCGCGATGTTCACCTCGGACACGCCCTGGATGTTGCCGGCGATGAGGACCGCCTTCTGCATCGCCTCGGCGCTCGGGCAGTCGCCCGCAAGGGTGCACTTGCCGTCCTTCGCGTCGTAGCTCACCTGCAGGTTGGTGATCCCGAGCATGGACGTCTCGATCTCCTGGCGAATCTTGACCGAGGCGTCCTCGGGCTTGGCTTCAGGCGGGAAGATCTTCTTGCCGATGTTGCGGACGAAATCGAACAGTCCCATGTGATTCTCCTCTTTGCCAGTGCGGGGGGGTAGTCGGTAGCGCGCGGCGAGCGCCGCGTCGATGAAGATGCTAGCACGTCGCGATTGCCGCGTCCGGCGCGCGCCGCCGGCGACCCGCTATGATCCGGCCCTGCCGCAAGACACCGATGCCCCGCGCCCGCCGCCCGCTGCTCGCCGTCGCGCTCGCCCTCCTCGCCGCCGCCCCGGCCTGGGCGGCGTCGATCATGCACGGCTTCGCGGACCTGTCGAGCATGACGCTCTGGGTGCAGACCGACCGCGCCGCGCGGGTCGTCGTCGAGCTGCACCCGGAGGCGGACCCGGGCAAGCGCCGCCGGGTCGAGGGCGCGACGCGGGCCGAGGACGACTTCGCCGTGGCGCTGCGCCTCGCCGGCCTCGACCCCGGCACCCGGTACCGTTACACCGTCGCGATCGACGGCAAGCCCGTCGCGGAGCCGGGGCGCTTCGCGACGCAGCCGCTCTGGCAGTTCCGTACCGATCCGCCCGCGTTCGCGGTCGCGTTCGGCTCGTGCTTCTACCTGAACGACCGCTTCGACCGCCCCGGCCCGCCGTGGGGTGGCGACTACCCGATCCTCGACGCGATCGCCGCGCAGTCGCCGGACCTGATGCTCTGGCTCGGCGACAACGTCTACCTCCGCGAGCCGGAGTGGACGTCGATCGAAGGCATGAGCGCGCGCTATCGCGCGGTGCGCGCGGCGCCCGAAATGCGCCGGCTCGCGCGCGCGACCTCGCACGTCGCGATCTGGGACGACCACGACTACGGGCCGAACGACTCGGACGCCTCGTTCGTCATGAAGGGCGCCGCGCTCGAGGCGTTCAAGCGCTACTGGCCGAACCCGTCGCACGGCCTGCCCGGCGTGCCCGGCGTGTTCGGCCTGGTGACCTACGGCGACGTCGACTTCTTCCTGCTCGACAACCGCTTCAATCGCTACCCGAACCGCTACCCGCAAACGCCGGAGAAGCGCATGTTCGGGCGCGCGCAGCTCGAGTGGCTGAAGCAGGCGCTCGTCTTCTCGCGCGCACCGTTCAAGGTGGTGGTCGCCGGCGGGCAGTTCTGGAACCGGGCGAACCGCTTCGAGGCGTTTCACAATTTCCCGGTCGAGCAGAAGGCGCTCGCCGACTGGCTGCTCGAGCAGAGAATCCCGGGCGTGGTGTTCCTCTCCGGCGACCGCCACCTCGGCGGACTGTGGCGGATCGAGCGGCCCGGCGCGTATCCGCTCTACGAGTTCACGTCGTCGCCGCTGACCGCAGGTCCGTTCTCGAATCCTTCGGCCGAAGAGCGCGAGAACCCCGAACTCGTGCCGGGGACGCTGGTCAACCAGCGCAACTTCGGCATGCTGCGGGTGAGCGGGCCGCGCGCCGAGCGCGCGCTCACGCTCGAGGCGTACGACGCAGGCGGGAAGCTGCTCTGGCAGCGGCGGATCGCAGCCGCTGAGCTGCGCTAGGCCGGGGCGGCGTCTCCTCGGGCGGCCAGTCCCCGCGCTCGGCGTGGATGGCCTCGATCACGCGCGCGCAGTCGCGGATGTGCGCCGCGCCGACGAAGCGCATGGCGCTGTAGCTCAGCCCCGCCGACACGGCCTGCCCGGCGACCGGGACGAGCCGCGCCGCCGTCTTCGTCGTGACCCGCATCCCGACCTTGACCAGCGCCTGCATGATCAGATCGCGCGTGATCAGGCGGCCGACCATCGCGCCGCCGAACGCGACGATCGTCTTGTAGACGAGCACCTTCATCGTCGGGCTGAGCGCCTCGATCTGCGCGGGGGTCAGGCCGAACTCGCGGTTGATCGCGGGAATCAGCTGGGTCAGCAGCGCGACGTCGGCGGCGATGTCGAGGCCCGGCAACGGCACGGGCACCAGCACCGCGCCGGCCGAGACCAGCGCGCGCCGCGTCACCATGGCATGGCAACGCGCCGCAACGGCGTCGAGCTCGGCCCGGCTGCGCGGCAGCCGCAGGACTTCGGTGCCCGTCACTTCTGCGGCTTCCCGTAGCCGGCGACCGGGGCGAGGAGGACGGTGACCAGGGCGGGTTTCATCTTTGTTCCTTGCGCGGATTGGCGAACGGTCCCGGGCGGATTATATTGGGCCGCTCGCTTGTTTCTGGACCCGCGTGTTCTTGCAGCGACCCGCCGACCCTCCGAATGGATGATCGAAGATGCTCCGCCCCGCCCTCGCCTGCCTTGCCCTCCTCGCCGCGCTCGCCGCGGCCCCCGCCGGCGCGCAGCAAGCCCAGCGTGAGGCCGCGTACGCGGCCCTGAAATCCGCCGATCCCGTCGAGCGCGGCCGCGGCGTCGTGCTGCTCGCTCGCGAGGGCCGGATGACCGACGTCCCTGCGCTGATCGCGGTGCTGCGCGACCCGAACACCGAGCTTCGCGGGCTGGCCGAGCAGGCGATCTGGGTCGTCTGGAGCCGCTCCGGCGACGCGCAGGTGGACCGGCTGTTCGAGCAGGGGATCGACGAGATGAACGACGGGCGCGTCAAGGAGAGCATCGCCACCTTCACGCGCATCATCGAGCTGAAGCCCGATTTCGCCGAAGGCTGGAACAAGCGCGCCACGATCTACTTCGTCGCCGGCGAGCTCGAGCGCTCGCTCAAGGATTGCGGAGAGGTGCTCAAGCGCAACCCGGTCCACTTCGGCGCGCTCGCCGGCTGCGGGCAGATCTACGCGCAGACCGGCGAGTACGAGAAGGCGCTCGATCACTTCAAGCGCGCGCTCGCCGTGAACCCGAACCTCGAGGGCGTGGAGTTCAACGCGCGGGTGCTCGAGCAATTCCTCGCGGAACGGAAGAAGAAGGGCGCCTGATCGCCGCGGCCGCCGTGCCGCACGCCGCTAGGTCGCGGCCCGCGCGAGCGCCTCGCGCTCGCGCCGCAGCGCATACACCTGCAGATGGCAGTACCCGGCCCGCAGCGGGCCGGGCTCGACGCCCGCCGCGCGGGCGCGCCGCAGCATGTCGCCGACGATGTGCTCGCCCTCGGTCCGGTTCCCGGACTCGACGTCGCGCAGCATCGACGCGGTGAACGTCGACCCGCGCTCGAGCAGCAGCTTCCGGAACGCGGCGAGCGCCTTCTCCCGCGGGGCATGCCCGGCGGCCGCGGCGGTCCGCGCGCACGCCTCCAGCGTCTCGGTGACGAGCGCCGCGCCCTCGTCGGCGGCGACGATGTCGCCGACCGCGCCGCGCATCAGGCAGGTCATCGTCGCGAGCGTGGTCAGCAGCACGAACTTCTCCCACAGCTCCAGCGCGATGTCCTCGGCGAGCACCGCGTCGATCGGCGTCTTGGTGTACAGCGCGTGCAGCGCGTCGAGCTTGGCGCGGGCGTCCGGACTCGTGCCCGGCAGCACGCCGTAGGCGATGCGGTGCAGCGGCCCGAGCTGCACGACGTCGCCTTCGGGCGTGAGCGTCGCCGGTATCCCGCAGGTGCCGCCGATCACGCGCGCCGCGCCGAATGCCGCGATCAGCCGGTCGACGTGGGCGAGCCCGTTGAGGAGCGGGAGCACGTGCGTCGACGGACCCATCGCGGGGCGGATCGACGCGACGCCCGCGTCGAGGTCGTAGGCCTTGCAGGTGAGCAGCACGAGGTCGTACTCGGGCCGCAGGTCGGGCTGCTTCACGAACCTCGCGGGCACGGTGAAGTCGCCGTGCGGGCTCTTCACGACCAGTCCGCGCGCGGCGAGCTGCGCGGCGCGCCGGTCGCGCACGAGAAAGGTGACATCGCCGCCGACCTGCGCGAGCCGGCCGGCGAAGTAGCCGCCGGTCGCGCCGGCGCCGAGGACGAGGATCTTCATGGGGACTCCGCGCGGTGGGTGCTCCGGCGCGCGAGTGTACGCGCCGCGCCGCCGGCGGGCCATCGGGCCATCGGACCATCGGGCCATCGGGCCATCGGGCCATCGGGCCATCGGCCGGATCCGCAGCCGCGGCGCGACCGTAAGGCATCCGCGACCTCCCGCGACAGTACGAGTTGGGTCGTACCCTGTCGCTGCGGCCCGACCGCAGCGCGGTTGTTTGGCGCGCAGCGACCGTGCTAGCCTTTGCGGGCTCGCGTTCCGCGGGCGTCCGAAAACCCTTCTCACCAGGAGGTCATCGTGTTCATCTTCGCGAATTTCACGCGCTTCAAGGAGGGCCCCTGACATGCTGCGCGCCGCTCTCCTTCCCTTCATCGCCACCGGACTCGCGCTCCTCGCCGGGCCGGCCGCCGCGCAGACCCAGACCCTCCGCGTCTCCGCGATCCCGGACGAAAATCCCACCGAGCTGCTGCGCAAGTTCAAGCCGCTCGGCGCCTATCTCGAGAAGGAGACCGGCATGAAGGTCGCCTGGACCCCGGTGAACGACTACCCGGCGGTCGTCGAGGGACTCGCCGGCGGACGCATCGATCTCGCCTGGCTCGGCGGCTTCACCTTCGTCCAGGTGCGCCATCGCACCGGCAACGCGATCCCGATCGCGCAGCGCGCCGAGGACGAGAAGTTCATCAGCCGCTACATCGTGCCGGTCAACAGCCCGGCGAAGTCGCTGCAGGACCTGAAGGGCAAGACGTTCGCCTTCGGTTCGCCGTCGTCGACCTCGGGCCATCTGATGCCGCGGTACTTCCTGCTCAAGGACGGCATCAACCCCGACAAGGACTTCAGCCGGATCGCCTTCTCGGGCGCGCACGACGCGACGGTCGCGTTCGTCGCCTCGGGCCGCGCCGACGCGGGCGTTCTCAACGCATCGGTGCTCGATCGCCTGATCGAGAAAGGCGACGCCAACGCCAAGGCCGTGCGGGTGCTCGCGACCACGCCGCCGTACTACGACTACAACTGGACCGTGCGCGGCGACCTCGACCCGGCGGTGGCGAAGAAGCTCACCGAGGCCTTCCTCAAGCTCGATCCGGCGAACCCGGCGCACAAGGAGATCCTCGACCTGCAGCGCGCCTCGAAGTTCATCCCGACGAAGCCCGAGAACTACAAGGGCATCGAGGACGCGGCGCGCGCCGCGGGGCTGCTCGGCTAGGTCGCACTGCCCCCGCCCGGCACGGGCGGGGGACGCTGTGAATGAACGTCGCGATCGACAATCTGCAGCTCGTCCTGCCGGGCGAGCATCGCGCCTTGGCCGGGGTGACGCTCGCGATCGGGCGCGGCGAGCGCGTGGCGGTGATCGGTCCGTCGGGCGCGGGCAAGACGAGCCTGCTGCGCGTGCTCGGCACGGCGCTTCGTCCCACCGCGGGCGCGCTCGCGATCGACGGCGCGGACCCCTGGCTGCTGCCGCGCGCGCGGCTGCGCCGCCTGCGGAGCGGCATCGGCACGGTCCACCAGTCACCGCCGTTGCCGCCCCGCCAGCGCCTGGTCACCGCGGTCCTCGCCGGCCGGCTCGGCGCGTGGGGCTTCTGGCGCGGCCTCGCCTCGCTCGCGTATCCCGCCGACATCGCCGGGGCGCGCGCGGCGCTCGCGCGGCTCGATCTCGACGGCCGCCTGTTCGACCGCTGCGACCGGCTCTCCGGCGGCCAGCTGCAGCGCGTGGGCGTCGCGCGCGTCCTGTACCAGCAGCCGGCCCTCATCCTCGCCGACGAGCCGGTGTCTTCGCTCGATCCGCAGCTCGCCGATCACACCGTCGGCGAACTGCACCGCGAGGCGCAGGGGCGCGGGGTCACGCTGGTGGCGAGCCTCCACGCGGTGGACCTGGCGCTGAAGTGGTTCCCGCGCATCGTGGGCCTGCGGGACGGCGCGGTCGCGTTCGACGCGCCGCCGGTGCGCGTGTCCGACCGGATGCTGCGCGACCTGTACGGCGCCGAGTCACCCATCGTCCCCACCCAGGACAACCAGCCGCTCGAACGGCCGGAGCCCAAGCCGCGCGCGGCCCAGCCGCTCTGCCGGTGAGCGCGCAGGTCGTCCAGTGAGCGCGCATCCCGTCGCGGCGCCCGCCCCGCCGCGCGACCCGGCGCTCTGGCCGCGGCTCGGCCTCGGGGTGGCCGCGCTGGCGGTGCTCTGGCCGGCGCTCGAGATCGCCGAGTTCCGGCCCGCGACGCTCCTCGACCCGAAGAATCTCGAGGTCATGGGGCGGTTTCTCGGCACCTTCTTTCCGCTGGTGCTGACGCCCGAGTTCCTCGCGCTGGTCGTGCGCTCGACCGTGGAAACGCTCGCGCTCGCGACCGCGGGCATCGCGCTCGCCATCGGGCTGGGCCTGCCGCTCGCGATGATGGTGTCGGAGAGCCTGTCGGTCTCGCGCATCGGCCCGGCGCGCCGCGCGTGGCTCGCGCCGGCGGTGCGCACGCCGCTGCGCGCGCTCCTCATCGTCATGCGCTCGGTGCCCGAGATCGTCTGGGCGCTGCTCTTCGTGCGCGCGGTCGGACTCGGTCCCGCGGCGGGCGTGCTCGCCATCGCGATCAACTACGCCGGCATGCTGGGCAAGGTCTACTTCGAGATCTTCGAGGCGGGCGACACGCGGCCCGCGCGCGCGATCCTCGAGTCGGGCGGCGCTCGCGTGCACGCGTTCGCCTACGGCATCCTCCCGGTGGCGGTGCCGGAGATCGTGTCGTACTCGGTCTACCGCTGGGAGTGCGCGATCCGCGCCTCGGTGGTCATGGGCTTCGTGGGCGCCGGCGGGCTCGGCCAGCAGATGGAGCTCTCGATGCGGATGCTCGCCGGCGGCGAGGTCGCGACCATGCTCGCGGCGTTTTTGCTGCTCATCCTGCTGGCCGACACGGTGAGCGCGGTGCTGCGCAAGGCGCTCGTATGACCCCCGCCGCCTTCGTCTGGCAGCCGTGGGCGGTCGTCGGCGCGTTTCTGGCGGCGGCCGCGGCGAGCTTCGCGTACCTCGGGGTGGACTTCGTCGCGCTCCTGACCGGCGAGAGCGCCCGGCAGATGGCGGCGTTCGCGGCGGGCTTCTTTCCGCCCGACGCATCGCCCGAATTTCTGGCGCGCGCGGCGCACGGCGCCACCGAGACGCTCGCGATCTCGGCCGTCGGGACGCTCGTCGCGACGCTGCTCGGCACGGTTCTCGCGCTGCCGGCGGCCGGACGGTGGGGACGTCCGCTCAAGCCGCTCGCGCGCGGGGTGCTCAACTTCCTGCGCGCGATCCCCGAGCTCGTCTGGGCGGTCTTCATGGTGCTCGCCGCGGGCCTCGGCCCGTTCGCCGGGTCGCTCGCGCTCGCGCTGCACACCGGGGGCGTGCTCGGGCGCCTGTTCGCCGAGACGCTCGAGAATGCGCCGCGGGAACCGGCCCAGGCACTGCGCGACGCGGGCAGCGGCGCGACCGCCGCGTTCCTCTACGGGACCCTGCCGGTGGTGCTGCCGCAGTTCGTGTCCTACGCGCTGTACCGCTGGGAGTACAACATCCGCATGGCCGCGGTGCTCGGGTTCGTCGGCGCGGGCGGGCTCGGCCAGATGCTCTACGTGGCGCTTTCCGTGTTCAAGACCCACCAGGCCGCGACGCTGATTCTCGCGCTGATCGCCATCGTCACCGTGGTGGACGCGCTCTCTGCCTGGCTGCGCCGGTTCCTCGGGCGGTCCGGCACATAACTGTTCACCGCGCGGTTCACTGCGCCGCCACCGCGGCGCCGAACGGCGCGCCCGCGGTCATGCCCCCCGGCTGCCCCTGCCGCGCGAGGATGTGGGCCTCCTCGGCGAAGAACTGGAACCGCCGCACCACGTGGCTGCGTTGCTTCGGCGTCAGCGTGCGGTCCACGTCGACGATGAGCGTCACGAGCCGGTCCTCCCACTCGCGCGCCTGACGCCGGTGCTCGGGCCCGCGGTCGCGCTCCCAGTTCACGAGGAAATCGCGCATCCGCGCCGCCAGGTCCGGGCTCTTGCCGTGCTCGCGCAGGAGCTGCACGAACGCCTGCTGCCGGCGCTTGCGGTCGTCGAGGCGGATCTGGTTCAGCTGCGGCTGCGCCTGCGCGAAGCGCACGATGAGCGCCTCCTGCTCGGACGTCACGCTGCCGAGCCAGTCGTCGAACCAGCCCGTCAGCCGCTTGGCCCGCGCCCGGGTCTGCTTCGCGGGGTCGCCCGACAGGAACTCCTGCGCGAATTTCTCGTTGCTCTCGGCGAGCTTGCGCTCGAGCGCTGCCAGGTTGTCGGGGCGGAAGCTCGCGGCGACCGGGGCGAACTCGTCGACTGCCTGTTCGACGGTCACCTGGAAGCGGGCGCGAACGGCCGCGATGGCCCAGGCGACGTCCTCGCGCGCGAGCCCCCGGTCGAGGCGCTCGCCCGCGCCGCTGAGCAGGGCGGCGTACCGCGGCAGTTCCTCGCGGCGGTGCCAGGCATGGAAGCGCGCGAGCTGGGCCTTCAGCTGGTCGGTCTGCTCGCCGTGCAGGTCGAAGTACTCGTGCGCCATGAACCGCAGCGCGACGTCGCCGTTGTTGTACGCCACCCGCATCGCCGAGCCGCAACCGGACAGGGCTGCAGCGGCGACGCAAGCGAGGAGGAACCGGCGCATGGCTACCAGTAGGGCTCCACGGCGACGTGCCCGGGGTCGCGATGGCGGTGGCGCTTCAGCCCGCGCGCCTTCAGTGCGTCGGTCACGTCCATGACCATGTCGGGATTGCCGCAGAGCATGACCTGCGCGCTCCGCGGCGAGAGGACCACGCCGGCGGCGCGCTCCAGGCGCTCGTCCGCGATCGCCTCCGGCACCCGCCCGGCGAGCGCGCCGGCGTGCGGCTCGCGGCTCACGACCGACAGGGCGCGAAACCGGTCGCGGTGCCGCGCCACCAGCGCCTCGATCGCGTCGCGATAGGTGAGGTCGGCGGCGTGCCGCACCGCGTGCACCAGCACGATTTGGCGGAAGCGCTGCCAGGCGGTGTCCCATCTCAGCATGGACAGGAACGGGCCGAGCCCGGTTCCCGTCGCGATCAGCCAGAGGCTCTCGGCGTCGGGCACCTCCGACAGGGTGAAGAGCCCCGCCGCCGCGGGGGCGAGGAACACGACGTCCATCGGCTCGAGCCGCGCGAGCCGGGGGCTCAGGTGCCCCTCGGGAACGGTGTTGTAGTAGAACTCGTGGGGCCGGTCCTTCGGCGCGTTCACGAACGAGTACGGTCGCGCGATGAACTCGCCGCCGACCGGCAGCGCGAGCTTGGTCCACTGCCCCGGCTCGAACGCGCCGACCTCGGCGTCGACCTGCAGCGAGAACAGCCGATCGGTCCACTGCTTCTGGCCGACCACCGTGCCTTCGATCCATTTCCCCATGGGTCACTGAAGAAGATAAGGCTCCAGCTCGAGGGACTCGAGCCGGTCGCCGACGATCACGATGCTGCCTCCGCGCCGGCGCCGACCGTCGTCGCTGAACTCGAAGGAATAGACGCGGCGGAGTGTAACGCGGCCCTCGGCGTCGCGCGTCGGCCGGGTGCGCGTGCAGAGCACGGTGTCGTCGAGGAACTGCAGCCCTTCGCGCTCGCAGGCGCCGCGCCCGGCCAGGACCGCGTGCTCGCGCGCGCGCAGGCTGTCGTACCAGAACCAGCCCGCCGCCGCGATGCCGGCGAGCACGACGATCTGCCAGGCCATCCTAGAGACCGGCCGACGGGCTCGGGTAGCGCGCGTTCACCGCCTCGATCGCGGCGACCACGTCGGGTCCGAGCGCGATCGATCGGGTTGCGAGGTTCGCCTCGAGCTGCGCGACGGTGCGCGCGCCGACGATCGTGGCGGCGACGAACGGTCGCGAGCGCACGAATGCGAGCGCCATCGCGGCCGGGTCGAGGCCGGCTTCGCGGGCCACGCGGACGTACTCGGCGGTGGCCGCGGTGACGAGCTCGCGCTGGTAGCGCTCGCCGAACGTCGGAAAGACCGCGAGGCGCGCGCCCTCCGGCTGCGCGCCGCCGAGGTACTTGCCGGCGAGCACGCCCATCGCGAGCGGGCTGTAGGCAAGCAGCGCCACCTGCTCGCGGTGGCACGCCTCCGCGAGGTCCCACTCGAAGGTGCGGTTCACGAGGCTGTAGGCGTTCTGGATGGTCGACTGGCGGCGGCAGGCCGTGGATCTTCGCGAGCCGCGTGAACTCGCAGATTCCCCAGGACGTTTCGTTCGACACGCCGTAGTGGCGGATCTTGCCGGCGCGGACGAGCTCGTCCATCGCCTCGATCTGCTCGAGGATCGGGGTGGCCGGCTTCTCCTTCGCGGCGTCGTAGCGCATCGTCCCGAACATCGCGACGTTCCGCTCCGGCCAGTGGATCTGGTAGAGGTCGACGTAGTCGGTGCGCAGGCGCTTGAGCGAGTCGTCGACCGCCCAGCGGATGTTCTTCTTCGTGAGCGTGGTCTCGCCGCCGCGCACCCACTGGCGGTCGCGCCCGGGGCCGGCGACCTTGGTCGCGACCACGACCTTGTCGCGCGGCTGGCGCGCGAGCCAGGCGCCGACGATCGACTCGGTCCGCGAGTAGGTCTTCGGGCCGGGCGGGATCGGGTACATCTCCGCGGTGTCGATGAAGTTGACGCCGTGAGCGAGCGCGCAATCGAGCTGCGCGTGCGCCTCGCGCTCGTCGGTCTGCTCGCCGAAGGTCATCGTGCCGAGGCAGACCTCGGAGACCGCGAGCGCGGTGCCGGGAAGGAGGTTCGTTTTCATCCGCTCATTTCATCCGCTGATCTCATCCGTAATGCCGGGTGATCCAGTCGCAGACGAGCGCGGGCTTGTCCGAGTGCTCGCGCTCGACGGTGCACTGCCAGGTCGTCTGCACGCCGCCGGGCAGGTCCTCGACCTCGTGCAGGACGAAGCGGCCGCGGATGCGCGTGCCGGCGAGCACCGGCGCGGTGAAGCGCAGCCGGTTGAAGCCGTAGTTGACGCCCATCGTCTGGCCGTCGATGCGGAACGCGCTCTCGCGCAGGTGGCTGAGGAGCGCGACGGTGAGGAAGCCGTGCGCGATCGCGCCGCCGTAGAGCGACTCGCGCTGCGCGCGCTCCGGGTCGACGTGGATCCACTGGCGGTCCTCGCCGACCTCGGCGAAGGCGTGGATGCGCTCCTGGGTGATGGCGAGCCAGTCGCTCACCGCGACTTCCTTGCCGAGGAGCGGGCGCAGCTCGTCGACTCGATAGTGCCTTGGCGCTCATGGCGCGCGATTCTGCCACTGCGGTTGCTGCACCGGCGCGGGCGCGGGCGAGAATGCGCCGAGCTCCGAGTCACCGTCGCTAGATCAGATCCGATGCCCCCGACCGCGAAACTGTTCATCTTCCTCGGCGCACTCGCCGGCGCCGCGGGCGTCGCGCTCGGCGCGTTCGGCGCGCACGCGCTGAAGGCGCGCCGTCCGCCGACATGCTCGCGGTCTGGCAGACGGCCGTGCAGTACCACTTCTGGCATGCACTCGCGCCTCGATCGCGATCGGGATCCTCATCGCGCTCGCCTGCCCGGGTCGGCGCTCCTGAGGTGGGCCGGCTGGCTGATGGTCGCCGGCTCGTGCTCTTCTCGGGCAGCCTTTACGTGCTCGCGCTGAGCGGCGTACGTTCGCTCGGCGCGGTCACGCCGTTTGGCGGCGTCGCGTGGATCGCGGCGTGGGTCCTGCTGGCCGTCGCGGTGTGAGGAGCTGAGCGCGGCTACTCTTCGTAGATCATCTTCTTCGTCATCCCGCCGTCCACGACGAAGTTCTGACCGGTGACGAAGCCGGCGGCATCGGACAGCAGGAACGCGACCATCTCCGCGATGTCCTCCGGCGTGCCGACGCGGCCGGCCGGGTGCTGGGCGTGATCGGCAGCGCTCAGGGCCGCCGGCTTCCGCCGCGCGGACCTGCTGCCACCCGCTCACGTCGATCCAGCCCGGACTGACGCAGTTGACGCGCACGTCGGGCCCGAGGCTCACCGCGAGCGCGTGCGTCAGCGCGACGAGCCCGCCCTTGGACGCGGAGTAGGCCTCGGTGTTCGCCTCCGACTGGAGCGCGCGCGTCGAGGCGACGTTGACGATCGCGCCGCGCACCTGGCGCAGATGCGGCGCGGCGTGCTTTGCCATCAGGAATGCGCCGGTGAGGTTCACCCCGAGCTGGCGGTTCCAGGACTCGAGCGTGAGCTGCTCGACCGGCACCCGCGGCGCGCGCGCGATGCCGGCGTTGTTCACGACCGCGTCGAGCCGTCCGCCGTGCCGGATCGCGCTGGCGATGCACGCCGCGACCGAATCCTCGGCCGCGACATCGGTCTCCGCGAACCAGAGCGGCCCCGCGGGCGCGAGCTCGGCGAGCGTCTCCCGTCCGGCCTCGGCGTCGCTGTCGGCGATCACCACGCCATAGCCCGCAGTCAGGAGCCGCGCCGTGACGCCCTTGCCGATGCCTTGCGCACCGCCGGTGACGATCGCGATCTTTCGTTCGCCGCTCATCGCTTCTCCAGGAGCTTGACGATCTCGTCGTAGCCGCGCGTGCGCGCAACGTCCGCCGCCGTGTGGCCGGCGCGGTTCTTGATGTCGCGGTTCGCCTTGACGCTCAGCAGGTAGGCGACGACCTCCAGGTGCCCGCCGTCGGCGGCGCCGTGCAGGGCGGTGTGGCCCTGCGCGTCCTGCGCGTTCACGTAGGCGCCGCGCTCGACGAGCAGCCGCGCGACGCCGAGCGTCCCGGTCGCGGTCGACCAGAAGAGCGGCGCTTCGCCGCCCTTGTTCACGAAGTTCGGGTCCGCCTTCCGATCGAGGAGCAGCGCGACCGCCGTCTCGCTCCCGCTCATCGCCGCGACGTGCAGCGGCGTCTCGCCGCTCGCGGACCGCGCGTTCGGCCCGGCCTTGCGCTCGAGGAGCACCCGCGCCGCATCGGGCTGCCCCTTCTCGGCCGCCTGGAACAGCGGCGTCTCGCCGGCGGCGTTCGCCGGGTCGACCTGCGCGCCGCGATCGAGGAGCAGGGTCACCGTCGCCGCGTCGCCGAGCGCGGCGGCGCGATGCAGCGGCGTGTGTCCGTCGGCGTCGCGCGCCTCGATGTCCGCCTTCCGCTCGAGCAGGAGCTGCACGATCTCGTCCCGGCCGCCCGCCGCGGCGAGGTGCAGCGCGGTCTCGCCGCGCTCGTTCCGCGCGTTCGGGTTCGCGCCGGCGCGGAGCAGGCTCCACGCGCGCTGGGCGTGTCCGGTTTCGGCGGCCTCGAGGAGCGCCTTGTCGTCGCCCTGCGCGAGCGCGGCCGTCGCAGCCGCCGCGCACAGGACGATCGCCGCAACCCGCCTCAGCCCGCCCATTGCTGCCGCGCGAACTGCAGGACGAGCAGCCCGACCATCAGCCACAGGAACCCCCGCAGCCACCGCGCGTAGGTCGCGGCGCTCACGCGATCGTGGATCCGGTGACCGACGAAGAGCGCGGCGAGCGCGACGAGCGCGAACGGCGCGGTCGCGATCCAGGCGGCGAGCCCGACGCCGCCCGCGCCCGCCCAGGTGGCGATCTGCGTCCCCTTGCCGACGAGGAAGCTCAGGTTCATCACCTGCACGAGCGACCGCGGGTTCAGGCCCGCCAGCATGAAGTAGACGAGCAGCATCGGCCCGGCCACGTTGACCGTCGCCTCGAACACGCCCGCCAGCACGCCGGCGACGACGGCCGACGCGGTGGGATGGCGCTGCACGAACGGCACGTTGGTGTGCCCCAGGCGCTCCAGGTTCAGAAAGGCGACGAGGAGGCACGCGAGCACGAGCAGGAAAGGCTCGCTGGGCGCGACGATCAGGATCCGCGTGCCGACGTAGGCGCCGGCCAGCAGGCACAGCGGCAGGAACCAGAACCGCCCGATGCTCTCGCGCAGCCGGCCGCCGCGGAACGCGTTGACGAGCGCGACGGCGAGCGTGGGGACGAGCGACACGACGATCGCGACCTTCAGGTCCAGCGCGAGCGCGAGGAGCGGCGTCGCGACCACCGGGAAGCCGAAGCCGATCACGCCGTGAGCGAACCCGGCGGCGAGCATCGCGACGCCGATCAGGGCGAGCGTGAGGGGAGGCAGCGCGGTGAAGTCGGGCATGGCGGTGCGTGCGCGCGCCGCGCACGCCGCGCCGCCGCTCTCAGGCGCGGGATTTTATCGGAAGCGTGGAGGCGGCCATGCCGGCGAGCCGCCGCACCACCCCGACCGTCTCCTCGGGCGAGAAGCCGTAGGGAAAGAACGTCTGCTGTTCGGCGGCGGCGTCCGGCCGCCCGCCGAGCCGGGCGAGGTGATCGAGCGCCGTGCGCAGGTGCACGCCGAGCAGCGCCTCGACGGTGGACACGCGCGCGTTCAGGCGCGCCTCGCCGATCGTCTCGAAGCCGAGGCCGAGGCGGAACACGTCGGTGTGCTGCGCCGGCGCCTCGATCAGGCCGTAGTCGCACCCGCAGACCCCGCCGGCGAAGAGGTACGCGGCGTGGAACAGCCCGGCGACCGCGCGCTTCGGCGCCGAGTTCATGTCCACGGAGAGCCGCACGAACTCGCACACGCGCGAGCCGGCGTCGCGCAGCGCGGTGGTCTCGTCGCGGTAGAGCTCGTCGGCGGCGAGGCCCTGGCCGGAATCGAGCCGCACGCCGAGCGAGCCGACGAACTGGCCGCTCTCGTGGGCGAGAAAGGTGTAGAGGAACGGATCCTGCGGCGCGCCGGGCATCGGGCCGGACGAATCGGGGCTGCGCTGGCGCAGGCTGTCGACGCGCCGCTCCTCGAACATCCGCGCGAGCCGGATCTTGAGCGAGCCGCGCGGCTCGCCTTCGTCGAAGCGCGCCGCGGCGGCGCGCACCAGCGTGAGGCTCCGGAAGCGCGCCTGCTTCGGCGCCACGGTCGGCGCGCCGAAGATCGTCTTCGCGGTCAGCGATTCGCTGGGCCAGATTCCGCCCGGCTTGTTCTTGGACTGCTCGGTCACCGTTCCTCGCTCGGGGCGCGCCGAATCCTGCCATCTTATCCCGCCCGCCCGGCGAGTTTACGCAGGATGCGGGCTTTTCGGTGGGTCGGCGTGACGGGGTGCCCGCCCCGCCCCCGTCGCGGGGGCCGCCGTCGCCGCCCGCGCTTGCAGCACCACTGGGGCTCCACTACCCTTGCGAACGCAGCGCTTCCAGGGAGCCTGCCCATACAACCCTTCAAGAACAAGGAGGATCGCCATGGCCACCGACCCCTATGCCGCGCCGCGGGCACGCGTCGCCGATGTACCCGCCGGGGCGCCCGGCGGCAACTTCATTGCCGAGGGTCAGGCGGTCGCGGCGGGCAACGGGTGGCAGTGGATCGTGGACGCCTGGGCGCTCTTCAAGCGCCAGCCCGGGATGTGGATCGCGATCATCGTCGTGTTCTTCGTCCTGTTCTTCCTGGTGAGTCTCGTGCCCTTCGTCGGCAGCCTGGCCGCCGCCCTGCTCGGACCGGTGTTCGCGGGCGGGATCGTGCGCGGGTGCCAGGAGGTGCGGGACGGCGGCGAGCTCGAGATCGGCCACCTCTTCGCCGGGTTCAAGTCAAACACCGGCAAGCTGGTGATGATCGGCGTGTTCAACCTCGTCGCCTGGATCGTCATCGCGGGGGTCATCATGCTGCTGGTCGGCGGGAGCATGTTCGCCGCGATGATGGGCGGCGGCGACGCGAGCGCGGCGCGCGGCGCCGCCGCGGGGCTGTCGATGGTGCTCGCGGTCCTGATCGGCCTCGCGCTCAGCATCCCGGTCTACATGGCGATCTGGTTCGCCCCGTCGCTGGTGGCCCTGAACGACTTCGAGCCGGTGCAGGCGCTCAAGACGAGCTTCGGCGCGTGCCTGAAGAACATCGTGCCGTACCTGCTCTACGGCGTGATCCTGTTCGCGCTCGCCATCGTCGCGAGCATCCCGCTCGGCCTCGGCTGGCTCGTGCTCGGCCCGGTGCTCGCGATCTCGGTGTACACCGCGTACCGCGACATCTTCTACGTCGGGTGATGCGGGCGGCGCGCCCCGTCGCCGCCGCGCGGGATCCGCGCTAGCCGCGTGCTCGACACCGCGCGGCGCATCGCGACGCCCGAGGGCATCGAGCTCGCCCTGCGGCTCGCCGGGCCGGTGCCGCGCGCGCTCGCCTGGGTGGTCGACGTCCTGCTGCGGCTCGCGTTCCTCGGCCTGCTGTCGCTCCTCCTCGGCGCGCTCGGCGGATTCGGCATGGGCCTCTTCTTTCTCGCGTGGTTCTTCCTCGAGTGGCTGTTCCCGGCCTGGTGCGAGGTCAACTGGGGCGGCGCGACCCCGGGCAAGAAGGCGCTCAACCTGATCGTGCTGCACGACGACGGCACGCCGGTGCGCTGGCCCGCCGCGCTCGCGCGCAATCTCCTGCGCGCAGTCGACTTCCTGCCGCTCTTCTACTGCCTCGGGCTGGCCGCGATGCTGATGAACCGCGAATTCAAGCGGCTCGGCGACCTGGCGGCGGGCACGATCGTCGTCTACACCGAGCCCAAGCCGCGCGGCTTCGCCATTCCCGAGGCCCCGCCGCTCGCGCCGCCGGTCGCGCTGACGCTCGCCGAGCAGCGCGCGATCCTCGACTTCGCCGAGCGCACGCCCGGCCTCACCGAGGAGCGCGCCGAGGAGCTGGCGTCGATCCCGCGCGGGCTGGTAGGGCGGCTCGAGGGGCGCGCGGCCGCGGAGCGGCTGGTGCGCATCGCCAATTTCCTCGTCGGGCGGCGATAGCGCATGCGCCAGGCGGTGTTCGAGACGCGGCACGCGCCCGACTGGGGCCGGTTCGAGGCGTGGCTCGACCGGCACGAGAAACTGCGCCGGCGCGCGACGGCCCCGCCGGACGCCGCAGACCCTGCCCGACGCGGAGGTGCCGCGGGTCTATCGCCAGGTCTGCCAGCACCTCGCGCTCGCGCGCGACCGCGAGTACAGCCCCGACCTCGTGGACCGCCTCAACCGGCTCGCCCTGCGCGGCCATCACCTGCTCTACGGCGCGCGCGGCAGCCGCGGCGCCCGCGCGCTCGAGTTCCTGGTCGCGGGGTTCCCGCGGCTCGTGCGCGCGGAGCGCGCGCTGGTGATCGCGGCCGCGTGCCTGTTCTTCGGGCCGTTCTTCCTGCTGCTCGCCGCGCTCCAGTCGCACCCCGACTTCGTGTACTACCTCATGCCGCCGGAGGCGCTCGCGAAGTTCCAGGAGATGTACAACCCGGGGAACCGGCGCCACGGCATGCGCGACGCCGACGACAACGTCGCGATGTTCGGCTTCTACATCTGGAACAACGTCAAGATCGGCTTCCAGACGTTCGCGGGCGGGATCGCCTTCGGGCTCGGCTCGATCTTCTACCTCGTCTCGAACGGCGTCCTGATCGGCGCGACCGCCGGCTACATCACCCAGGTGGGGTTCGGCACGCCGTTCTGGTCGTTCGTCTCGGGGCACAGCGCGATGGAGCTCGTCGCGATCGTGATCTCCGGCGCCGCGGGGCTGCGGCTCGGCGGCGCGCTCGTCGCTCCCGGCCAGCGCTCGCGCAAGGCCGCGCTCGTGGCGGCGGCGCAGCCCGCCGTGCGGCTGATGTACGGCGCCGCCGGGATGTTCCTGATCGCCGCGTTCATCGAGGCCTTCTGGTCGCCGCTCACCGCGTTCCCGCCGGTCACCAAGTACGCGGTCGGCGCGATCCTGTGGGGCGTCGTCCTCGGCTACTTCCTGTTCGGAGGCCGCGGCCGTGCAGCTTGAGCGGCTGAGCGTGGAACTGCGGCCGCGCGGCGGCTGGGAGTCGCTCGACCTCGGGTTCCAGATGGCGCGCGCATGGTGGCGGCCGGTGTGGGGCACCTGGCTCGCGGTGTACCTGCCGCTCGCGGCCGCGCTGTTCGCCGCGTTCCACGACCGGCTCTGGGCCGCGGTCCTGGCGCTCTGGTGGCTGAAGCCGCTCATCGACCGGTTCGTTCTCTACGTGGTGAGCCGCGCGGTGTTCGGCGCGCCGCCGACCGTGCGCGAGACGCTCGGCGCGTGGCGCGACGTGCTGAGTCCCGGCGCGCTGGCGGGGCTGACGCTCTTCCGGATCGACCTCGCCCGCTCGTTCATGCTCCCGGTGTGGCTGCTGGAGAAGCAGACCGGGCGCGACGCGCAGCGGCGGCGCAAGGCGCTCGGCCAGCGCATGCGCTACTACGCGGTGTGGCTCACCATCCTGTGCGCCCACTTCGAGGCGCTCGTGTTCCTCTCGCTCGGCGTGGCGGGCGACCTGCTCGTGCCGGCCGGCGGCGACGCCGGCTTCGAGTTCCGCGATCTCCTGCGCGGCGGCGCGGGCGCGGCGTGGAGCTGGATCGACTTCGCGTGCTACGTCGTGGCGGTGTCGGCGATCGAGCCGCTCTATGTCAGCGCCGGTTTCGCGCTCTACCTCAACCGCCGCGCGATCCTCGAGGGCTGGGACATCGAGCTCGCGCTGCGCCGCCTCGACGAGCGCCTGCGCGGCGCAGCGGCGGCCGTGCTGGCGGCGGTGCTGATCGGATTCGCGGCGCTGACCGCCGGGCTCGCGCCATCGCCCGCGCTCGCGGCCGACAAGTCGGCGAAGCAGGAGGTCGTCGAGGTGCTGAAAGCGCCCGAGTTCCAGGAGTACCGCGAGGGCAGGACCTGGCGGTACCGCGGCGAGCAGAATGACGCCAAGCAAGCGCCGCCGGACCTCGGCTTCTGGTCGAACCTCGGCCTGTTTCTCGCCGAGATCGCCGAAGCGGTCGTCTGGATCGTCGCTGCCCTCGCGGTGGTCGGGCTCGTCCTCGCGCTGCGTCGCTGGGTGCCCGCGTGGCTCGAGCGCGCGCCGTCGGCCTACCGCCCGCCGGATGCGCTGTTCGGGCTCGCGCTCGCGCCCGAATCGCTGCCCGACGACGTCGCCGCCGCTGCGGCCGCGATGGTGCGCGCCGGCCGGCTGCGCGAGGCGCTCTCGCTGCTCTATCGCGGCGCGCTCTCGGTGCTGGTGCATCGCGACCACGTGCCGCTCGCCGAAGGCGACACCGAGGGCGACTGCGTGCGCGCGGCGCGGAAGACCCTGCCGGCGAATGCCGGCGACTACTTCGCGCGCCTCGTGCAGACCTGGACGGCCGCGGCGTACGCGGGGCGGTTGCCGGACGCCGGTGGCGCCGAGGCGCTGTGCCGCGAGTGGGCGCCGCACTTCGCGGCACGCGCCGCGGAAGGCGCGACCGCATGAGCCGCACGATCGTCGTCTGGATCGTGCTCCTCGGCGTCGCCGCGATCGGGGGGGTGTGGTTCTTCGCGAACTACGAGCGCGTCACCGAGCGGCAGTGGGTCGGCTACTCCGGCGAGGCGCGACACAACCCGTACCTCGCCGCGGAGCGCCTCCTCGCGCGCATGGGCGTCGCGGCGCGGCACGTGAAGACGATTCCGGAGCTGAAGGCGCTGCCGGTCAACGGCACGCTGATCCTGCCCGACCGGCGCGAGGCGCTCACGCCGGACGCGCGGCTCGCGCTGCTCCTGTGGGTGGAGAACGGCGGGCACCTGATCGTCGAGGACGAGAACGCCCGCGTGCCCGACCCGATCCTCGACGCGTTCGGCGTGAAGCGGAAACCCGTCAAGGCGCCGGGCAAGGTGCCTCCGCTCGAAGCGAGACTGCCGCATGCGCCCGCGCCGATGAAGGTCGAGATGCACTCCATCCAGTCGATCGAGGCACCGCAGGCGACGGTGCGCATCGCCGGCAAGTACGCCACGCACCTCGCGCACTTCGACCGCGGGCGCGGCCGGGTGACGGTCGTGAACGACCTCGATTTCCTGCGCAACCGCTCGATCGGGCGCCTGGACCACGCCGAGTTCCTGTGGCAGATCGTGCGCTTCCAGCCCGACACGCCGACGCTCTTCGTGTTCGACAACCCGCAGAAGCTCTCGCTCGCGCGCTGGCTCGCCGACAACGCGTGGCCGCTCGGCGCCGCCGCGGCGCTGCTCCTCGCGGTCTGGCTGTGGCGCGTCGCGTCGCGCTTCGGCCCGGTGGCGCCGGACCCGGAGCCGGCGCGCCGCCGCCTCCTCGATCACCTGCGCGCGAGCGGGCGGTTCCAGTGGTCGCGCGGCGGCGGGAGCGCCCTCGTCGAGGCGGCGCGCGAGGCCGCGCTGCGGCGCCTCGGGCGCGCGTATCCGGACTTCGCGGGCCTGACCCGCGCCGAGCGCGAGGCGCGGCTCGTGGAACTGTTCGGCATCCGCACCGAGGACGCGCAGAAGGTCCTCGCGCCAACGCATCCGCGCACGCCGGGCGAGCTCATGGCCGCCGTCGGTGTTTATCAGCGCATCCAGGAACGGCTGTCCGGAAGAACGAAATAGCGAGAGGGAGCAAGCGATGAACGCCACGGGAAGGATTGCGCCTGAGCAGCTCGAGCAGGCGGTCAAGGTCGTGAACGCGATGCGCGCGCAGGTCGGCGCGCGCCATGGTGGGCCAGGCGGAGGTGGTCGAGCAGACCATCGCCGCGCTGCTCGCCGGCGGCCACGTGCTGATCGAGGGCGTGCCGGGGCTCGGCAAGACGCTGCTCGTGCGCGCGCTCGCCAAGACCTTCGACGGGCAGCTTCGCGCGCATCCAGTTCACGCCCGACCTGATGCCGGCGGACGTCACCGGCCACACGCTCTACGACCAGTCGACCGGCCAGTTCACCACGCGGCGCGGGCCGGTGTTCACCAACCTGCTGCTCGCCGACGAGATCAACCGCGCGCCCGGCCAAGACGCAGGCGGCGCTGCTCGAGGTGATGCAGGAGGGCCAGGTCACGATCGAGGGCACGGCGCACCCGCTCGAGCCGCCCTTCATGGTGCTGGCGACGCAGAACCCGATCGAGCAGGAAGGCACCTACGCCGCTGCCCGAGGCGCAGCTCGACCGCTTCCTGCTCAAGGTGCGGATCGACTATCCGCCGCGCGAACGAGGAGGCGGCGATGGTGAAGCGCATCACCGCCGGCCAGGTCGGCGACAAGCTCAACGTCGAGCCGGTCGCCACGCTCGATCAAGCCCGGCGCGGTGGTCGCGCTGCAGACGATCACCGCGGCGGTCGCGGCTCGACGACAAGGTGCTCGACTACGCGGTGCGCATCGCGCGCGCGACGCGCACGTGGACCGGCGTCGCGCGCGGCGCCGGGCCGCGCGGCGGCATCGCGCTCGTGCGCGTCGCGCGCGCCGCGGCGCTGATCGCGGGGCGCGACTTCGTCACCCCCGACGACGTGAAGCGCATGGCGCTGCCCGCCCTGCGCCATCGCGTCACGCCCGCGCCGGAGCTCGAGATCGAGGGCCACTCGAGCGACACGATCCTGAAGGCGCTGCTCGAGAAGGTGGAAGCGCCGAGGACCTAGGCCACGTTCCGAGGTCGCGTGCTGATTCCCGCCCCCCGACTGCTCTGGCTCGCCGCCGCGCTGGTGGCGCTCGGGCTCGCCGCGTCGCTCCTCCCGGCGCTCGCCGTCGCGTGGCTCGTCGCGGCCGCGCTGCTCGTCGCGTTCGCGGCGGTGGACGCGTTCGCGGCGCGGCAGATCCGTCCGCCGGAGGCGCGCCGGGTGATGCCCGCCTCGCTTCCGCTCGGCGTCGCGCACGATGTCGTCGCTGCGCCTCGCGAACGAGAGCACGGCGGCCGTGACGTGCGACGTGCACGACCATTACCCGCCCGGGGTCGAGCCGAAAGGGCTGCCGCAGCGGGTGACCGTTCCGGCGCGCGGCTGGGCGGAGATCCGCTACAGCGTCCGCCCGGTAAAGCGCGGCCCGATCGCGTTCGGGCTCGCCGAGCTGCGGCTCGCGTCGCGTGCCGGGCTGTGGCAGGTGCGCCGCCGCGTCGGCGAGGCGACGGCGACGCGCGTGTACCCGAACTTCGCCGCGCTGACGAAGTTCGCGCTGCTCGCCACCGACCACCGCCTGTCGCAGATCGGCGTGCTGCAGCGGCGGCGGCGCGGCGAAGGCCTCGACTTCCACCAGCTGCGCGAGTACCGCGAGGGCGACGCGCAGCGGCAGATCGACTGGAAGGCGACCGCGCGCATGCGCAAGCTCGTCTCGCGCGAGTACCAGGACGAGCGCGACCAGCAGGTGGTGCTGCTGGTCGACTGCGGCCGGCGCATGGCGCGCGCAGGACGGCGATCTCTCGCACTTCGACCACGTGCTGAACGCGGCGCTGCTGCTCGCCTACGTGAGCCTGCGCCAGGGCGACGCGGTGGGCTTCATGACGATGTCCGGCGCGCCGCGCTGGCTCGCGCCGCGCAAGGCCCGCACCACGGTGAGTCTCATCCTCAACCGCGTCTACGACCTGCAGCCGACGCTGCAGACCACCGACTACTACAGCGCCGCGCTCGAGCTGATGAAGCGCCTGCGCAAGCGCTCGCTGGTCGTGATCCTGTCGAACCTGCGCGACGAGGACGACGACACGCTCGCTCCCGCGCTCGGCCTGCTGCAGTCGCGCCACCTCGTCCTGTTCGCGTCGCTGCGCGAGCAGATCCTCGCGCGCGCCCTCGCCACACGCGCGGACACCTTCGACCGCGCGCTGACGCACGCCGCCACCGCCGACTACCTGCAGCGCCGGGAGCTCGCCTTCCGCCGCCTCGAGCGCGGCGGCGCGGTGTGCCTCGACGTCGAGCCGGCCGAGCTGCCGATCGCGCTGGTGAACCGGTACATCGACATCAAGCGGAGCGGGCGGCTGTGACGCAGTGCCCCGGAACGACCGGGGCACCGCACCGGATCTGTCGCCTTGTTCCTTCGGGCGGGGGCGCCCGGGCGGGAAAATTCCCGCTTCGGCATCGGGACTGCCCTCGGCCATGAAGCGCACGCTCTACCAGATTCTCGGCGTCGAGACCGACGCCACCGCGGAGGCGATCGCGGGGGCCTATCGCGGCAAGCTCGAGGCGCTTCAGGCTGCCCCGGGAAGCGACGCCGCCGCGCTGACCCTGCTGCGCGAGGCCTTCCAGGTTCTGTCGAACGCCCCGCAGCGCGCCGCCTACGACGCTTCCCTGACGGCGCCGGTCCCGTCGAGCGTCACGCGGCGCAGCCGCGCCGTTCGGCTCGACGACGAGGAATCGGGCGCCGGCTGGATGAAATGGGCGATCGGCGGCAGCATCGTGCTGATCGCGCTCGGCCTCTGGTGGTGGAAGGCGCGTCCCGCGCCGAAGCCCGCGGTGCAGGGACCGCCGCGCGTCGTGATCACGCAGCCGGCCGCGCCGCAGACCGCCGAGCCGGCCGCGCCCGCACCCCAGATCGCGATCGCGAACGCCGCACCGGAACCCGCCTCACCCGCGACGCGCTCCGCCGAGGACGTCTTCACCCAGGTGTCCATGAGCGTGGCGCGCGTGAACGCGCTCGACGGGTCGGGGCGCACGGCGATGGTCGGCAGCGGCGTCGTCGTGGCGCGCGGCGCGGTGATCACGAACTGCCACGTCGTCAGCCGCGCGAGCGCCGTGCAGGTGAAGCTGGGGAGCGACCTGCACAGCGGGAGCGTGGAGGTCGCCGACGAGGAGCTCGATCTGTGCCGGCTCAGCGTCCCCGGGCTCGACGTCCCGGCGGTCCAGGTCGGCGCGGTGGGCGCGCTGCGCACCGGGCAGCGGGTCTATGCCATCGGCGCGCCGCAGGGGCTCGACCTGACGATCAGCGAAGGCATCGTCTCGTCGCTGCGCGAAGTGCCGGGCGGCACCGTGATCCAGACCACCGCGCCGGTGTCGCGCGGCTCGAGCGGCGGCGGCCTGTTCGACGCGTCCGGACGGCTCGTCGGCATCGTGACGTTCCAGCACCGCTACGGCCAGAACCTCAACTTCGCGCTGCCGGCCGACTGGATCGGCGAGATGCGGTCGCGCCGCTCATCGACCGGGTCGACCGAGTCGACCGTCTCGTCGGGCGAGTCCGGCGGGCGCGCCGGGTCCGCCTCCGCGCAGCGCGCGGCGAGCGACGCCCCGGCGGTGCTGATCGTCGGGACCTGGCAGTGCTTCGGGTCGGTCTCCGGGCGGAGCGGGACGTACACGTATGGCCCGGACGGCACGGTGACCCTGGTGACCAACGACGGGCTGCGCGGCGGCGGCCGCTACGGCGTTGCGGGCCGGAGCGTGCGCTACAGCATGTCCAACGGCAGCTTCACGTACGCGATCGAGCACCTCGACGGAAGCCGCATGGTGCTCAACATCGGTGTGGCGGGGCAGCGCCTCGCCTGCGAGCGGCGGTAGCGCGCAGTCAGCGGTTGGCGATCAGGCGCGCGCGCCGGGGTGCTTGCGCCCGACGAGGGTCCTCGCCCCTTCCGGCCCGTAGCGCTCGCTGTGCTCGCGGCCGGCGGCCATCTCGAACACCTCGCCCGCGCGGTAGGTCCGGGACGCCCCTTCGCTCGCCAGCGTCATCTCGCCTTCCAGCACGAGCGCGCGCACGTCGAACGGGTGGGTGTGCGGCGCGGTGGCGAAGTCGGGCTTCGTCAGCTTCGTCTCCACCTCCAGATAGCCGGCGTGCTTCAGCGCGGACTCGAAGTCGAGGGCGTTCATGGCGTGTTCCTACGTCGGAGCGAGAAGGCGCAAGCGTAACCCCGATGGCCCCCGCGCGTCATCAATGCACCTCGGCGCCGCGCTCGCGCAACAGCACGCGCAGCACCGACCGGTGGCAGCGCGACTCATCGGCGCAGTAGCACCCGACCGAGAAGTGCGCACCGTGCGACAGCGCCGCGAGCAGATCGAGCACCCGGCTCGCGTCCGGCCGGGCCATCTCGGCGCGATAGCGCTTCGCGAATGCGGCCCATTCGCGGTCGGTCCGCGCGCCCAGGCCGAGCTTGACCGTCGCCGCCGACGGCGCGAGGAGCGGAAGCCAGACGTCGTACCAGTTGCCGGACGCGAACTGCGCCCGGGGCACGCCGCGCGGCGGGCGGCGCACGGTGCCGATGCGCGGGCCCTCGCCGGCCGCACGCGGGGTGCCAAGGCGAACGACGCGGATGGTCATGTCGCGCTCACCCGCCTGCAAGTCGATCGACGCGGTAAGTCGCGGCGCGGGCGCGAGTCCGACCGTTCAGGGCGCGGTCACGAGAACTTGGTCAGGATCGCGTTCATCTCGTCCTGCGAATACGCCCGCAGCGTCTGCCCACGGATGTTTCCGGCGGAACCGACGGCCAATGCGAACGCCGATACGGACGCATCGTCGGGCGCTTCGACCGTGACCACCATGTCGTATGCGCCCTGGGTCCAGAAGATCTCCTTCATGTTGGCCCCGAACTTCTTGGCCGCTTCCCTGACTGCGTCGGCACGCTTGGTGGTGTCCTTGACGTTGCGAATACCCTGGTCCGTGAAGTTCGCGAGCATGATGTAGGTTGCCATGGTGATTCTCCGGAAGAAAGTTCGATTTCGAGGTGGGGCCGCAATGCTCGTCCAGCCCGGCGCCGGCCCCGTGGCGCCTGCCGATTCATCCAAGTCACCGGGTCCGCTGCATCCCGACGCGCGGGTCCGGAACGACGGATCGCGCCCATGCGCACAACGCGCGCGTATCGATCCGGTTGCAGAGCGGTACAGGTCGTACCGAAAGAGCGGGCCCTGCGGCCCGAAGGAGAGGCTCGGGATCAGCCTGACGGCTGGTTCCCTATTCTTGTTTCATCGCGGGACGTGACGAGTCTACTCTCTCGCCGGGTCGGTGCAAGCGCGCGTGGCCAGTCCGCAATCCCGGTCAACAGCGACTGTCTCACGCTCGAATCGATGTCTGGTACTCAATATTGGTGTCAAGTGGACTGGAGCCTTGACGGTACCGCACATCGGACAGCAGGCGGCTCAATTCCTTCCTGACCACGGCGTAGCATTCGCACGCGCGGGTTTCCAGTCCGGACCGCTCGAGCACCGTAATGTGGCCGCGGCGGTAGCGGATGAAACCGGCGCGCTGCAAGTTGCCGGCGGCCTCCGTGATGCCTTCCCGGCGCACGCCGAGCATGCCGGCGACCAGTTCCTGCGTCATGATCAACTCGCGCGAGGGGACGCGATCGAGAGTCAACAACAGCCAGCGGCACAGCCGCTGCTCCACCGAATGGTGCCGATTGCAGGCCGCGGTCTGGGTCGTCTGCGTGATCAGCCCCTGGGTGTAGCGCAGCAACAAGCGCTGCATCAGGCCGGCGCGGTCGAATTCCCGCTTCAGCAAGCGGCGTTCCAGCCGGTAGGCGTGGCCCGCGGTCTGCACCACGGCCGAGCTTGGCGTGGTATCCCCACCCATGAAAAGCGAGATGCCGACCACGCCTTCGTTGCCCACCCCCGCGGTTTCGGCCGACGCGCCGGACTCCATGACGTAGTGCAACGACACGATGGAAGTGGTGGGGAAATAGGCGTGCTGCAACTGTCCGCCGGGCTCGTAGAGGATCTCGCCGAGCGGCATCGGGACCAGCTCGAGATGCGCCGCCACCGGCTCGAATTCCGCCGTGGGGAGGGCGGCGAGGAGATGGTTCTGATTCGGACTATGCGGTGATGGCATCGCCAGCCGTCGCGAGCTTGCGCCCTATTCCTTTGCGGTGAGTTCCACGCCGATTCCGCGGTAACCGATGAAGCGGCAGGACTGGTTGAACATCGGCTCTCCGCTCACCTGAAACCGTTGTCGCGAGCCATCTGCATTGAGGCGGCTGAAGACGAAATCCAGGAATGGCTGCCGGGCTGCAATGGTTGCCTGCAGCGCCTTGCGCTCCGCCTCGTTCCAGCCTGCCGCCTGAACACCGCCTGCAGCGCCCACCAGCGGGTCGACCCGGACGCCGAGCATCTCCAGGACCGGGCCGGAAACTTTGGTGAAGGTGCCATGCTCGTCCTGCTCCCAGTACCAGTCGGAGGCGAGCTCGGTCAGACTGCGATAGCGCGCCTCGCTTTCGCGCAGTTCGGCGGTCCGTTCCTGCACCGTCTGCTCCAGCACCTTGCTGTAGTTCTCGAGTGCCTTGTACAGCAGCCGCACTTCCAGCATGTTGCGGATGCGCGTCTTCACTTCAACCAGATCGAACGGCTTGCTGATGAAATCCCTTGCGCCGGCCTGCAACGCGCGCAGCTTGTGGCCGGGTTGGGCGGTGAGCACGAGGACCGGAAGATAGCCATCCGCAGCGTTCGTCTTGAGGGCTTCGATCACCTGGAATCCGTCCATGCCGGGCATCTGCAGGTCGAGCAGGATCAGGTCGTAGCGATTCTTGCGATGCAGCGCGCAGACCTCGTGCGGATTCATGGTCGAGGCAACGCGGGTGTAGCCGGCTTCATGCAGCATCTGCTCGAGCAGACTGACATTGGCCTCCTGATCGTCAACGATCAGGAGGCTGGCGTTGAGTATTTCGGACTCGGCAACCATCATGCTTGTTCCCTTTTGGCCGCACCGCCTGATGCCGTTTGCGAAGATCTCAGGGCCGCGTCCAGCGCATCCATGAACGCGTTGACCTTGATGGGTTTGGTGAGATAGTCGAAGAATCCGGCCTCGAGGCCCTTCGCGATATCTCCGGGCACCGCGTTGGCGCTGAGCGCCATGATGGGGATATGCGCCGTGGACGGGTCCGCGCGCAGGAGCTTCATGGCTTCGATCCCGCTGATACCGGGCAGGTTGATGTCCATCAGAATCACCTCGGGCTGATAGGCGCGCGCGAACTCGATGCCGAGATTGCCGTCCGCCGCGCTCAGGAGCCGCAGGTCGGGGCGGCGCGCAATGAGCTGCTCGACCAGTTCCAGGTTGGCCGGATTGTCTTCCACATAGAGCAGGGTGCGCGGCGGCGTGCCTTCCGTCGCTTGCGGTCGCACCAGCGCGGCACGCTCGGCGTCCCGAACTGCAAGCTGCGGCGCGCTCGTCAGGCTCAGCTCGATCCAGAACGCGCTGCCCACCCCGACCGCGCTATCCACGCCGATGGCGCCGCCCATCAGTTCGACCAGCCGCTTGGTCACCACCAGGCCGATGCCCGTGCCCTCCTCCGCGCCGGCCTCCTTGCCGAGCCGATTGAACGGCTGGAAAAGCTGCGCAAGCTGTTCCGGTGACAGTCCCGCACCGGTGTCCCGGACGCAGATGCGAATCGAATCCGGAAGGCGCAGGGTGTACTCCACGGCAACCGCGCCGCCCGGCTTGTTGTACTTGATCGCATTGAACAGCAGGTTGATCAGAACCTGCTTGACCCGGGTCCGATCGGCTTTGACAAAATAGGGGGTTTCGAAGCGCGGAAAGGTCATGCCGATGCCGCGCTTCTGCGCCTGCGGCTCGATCATGGCCCGGCACTCGAGCATGACCTCGACCAGCGAGACCGGCTCGCGCGACAGCGTCAGCTTGCCCGACTCGATCAGCGCGAGATCGAGAATCTCGTTGATCAGCTCCAGCAGGTACCAGCCCGCCTTCAGAATCTGGTCGAGGTCGCGCTTCTGGGCGGGCGTCGGCGACGGCGAACCGGATTCCATGAGCTGGGCGAAACCGAGGATCGCATTGAGCGGCGTGCGCAGCTCATGGCTCATGGCGGAGAGAAAGTCCGTCTTCGCGCGGTTGGCCTTCTCCGCAGCGGCCATCGGCCTCGTTCAGTTCCGATTCGACGCGCTTGCGCACGGAATTGTCGGTGCCGATCAACAGGTATCCGATGAGGTCGCCATAGTCGTCGCGCAGCGCCGTAATGGACACGATGGCCGGAAAGCGGCTGCCATCCTTGCGGATATAGGTCAGCTCATAGACGTCCTCGATCTCGCGCGAAGCCTTGAACGCCAGTGCCGCGAAGCCCGGCGCGATGGGGGTTGCGAGTTCGAGGCTCAATGCCCGGGCGCGCGCCATCACCTCCTGCGGATCGTGAATATCGCTCGGGCTGATCCTGTTCACGACTTCGGCGGCGGTGTAGCCCAGCATGCGCTCGGCGCCGACGTTGAACAACTGGATGATGCCTCGCTCGTCGGTGGCGATGATCGAGAAATTGGCGCTGGTGAGGATCGCGTTCTGTAGCGCTCCCGCCTTTAGCAGCGCCTTCTTGCGCCGCAATTCGGTGGTGCCGTCCGCCTTGCCGGCTTCGTCGGCGAGCGTGGACTCGATTCCTGTCTCGGACATGACCGATCTCTGTGAAACACGTGGGACGATCCTGAGGGGGATCTGCGCTTGCCGCGCCGGCAACGGAGATTGAGACCTCGGACAGCCGGAAAGGAAAGCGCCTCTCCGGAGGCGGCTGCTGATACTCAGGGACGTTCCGACGGCTGTCTGTGCGCTGGGGCACTCAAGCCGGGCATGGGTGCCCGTATCGACCCGGCTCGGCTGGCGTAGTAATGATGCTGATTCGTGATTCCATTCGCTCTCTCCCCATGTCGACCGGACGGCCAGCGCGAATCCGAATCCAGGCACCCGCCGTACCTGTAAGGTTCCGATCTCATCAACCGGCCCAACGAGGAGTCCTATGCGCCGCACCGCCACCTTCGCCCTCACCTTCCTCGCTCTCGCCACCGCACCCGCGTACGCCGCCGATGGACTCACGGCCGTCAAGAGCCCATACAGCGTCAAGGACACCATGGACCGCCTCGAAAGCGGCGCGAAAGCGCGCAACCTCGTCGTCTTCGTGCGGGTCGACCACGCCGCCGGCGCGCAGAAGATCGGAAAGACGCTGCGGCCGACGGAGCTGCTCGTCTTCGGCAATCCGCAGGGCGGCACGCCGCTGATGGAGTGCGCGCAGTCGGCCGGGATCGACCTCCCGCTCAAGGCGCTCGCCTGGCAGGACGAAGCGGGGCAGGTCTGGCTCGGCTACAACGAGCCGGCGTTCCTCGCCGCTCGGCATGGCGTCGCGACGTGCGCAGCGGTGCCGAACCTGAAGAAGGCGCTCGAAGGGCTCGTGGCGGAGGCGACAAAGAAATAATGAGCATCGGTTGGACGGCGTCCCGGCTTTCGCCGGGACGACCGGCGTGCGCGAAGAACGGATATCTCCCGATGGTCGGCGCTAGCGCCGCAAACGTGACCGCCGTCGTCTTCGCGGGCGGCGGGAATCGCTGCGTGTGGCAGGCGGGCTTCTGGACCGAAGCCGCGCCGCGCCTCGGTCTCGCGCCCGCCCGCGTCGCCGCGGCGAGCGCCGGTGCGGCAATGGCGTGCGTGCTGTTCGCCGGGCGATTCGCGCATGCGCTCGCGCATTTCAAGGCGGCGACCGGTGCGAACCGGCGCAACGCCTATCCCGCGAACTGGCTGCGCGGCCAGCCGGTGTTCCCGCACTGGGCGATGTACCGGCGCGCGCTGCTCGAGACCATCGACGCGGCAGCGCTCGCCCGCCTTCATGGCGGGCCGGACATCGTGGTGCCGGTCACGCGCAAGCCGGCATGGCTCGGGACGCGCTCGGCCTTCGCCGTCGCCGGCGTCGCCGACGCGCTCGAGCACGCGGTCGCGCCGACGCCGCATCCGCGCCTTGCGCATCGCCTGGGCTTCCGCGCCGATTACGCGCGCGTACGCGACTGCGCCACCCCCGAGGCGCTCGCGGATCTCGTCCTGGCCTCGTCGTGCACGCCGCCGTTCACGCCGCGCCTCGACTACGGCGGGCGCCCGGCGCTCGACGGCGGCATCGCCGACAACGTGCCGGTGGCGGCCGTCGGTGACGGGCCGATGCTCGTATTGCTCACCCGCAGCTTCCGCCGGCTGCCCGCGCATCCGGACCGGCGCTACGTACAGCCGTCGGCGCCGGTGCCGGTCTCGAGCTGGGACTACACCGACCCGGCCGGCTTGCAGGCGGCGTTCGACCTCGGGCGGCGCGACGGGGAGGCGTTCGCAGCGGCGCGCTAGACGCTAGACTCGCGGGTCCTGCTTCTTCCGGCCCCTGGAGTCCCGATGAGCTGCTGCCACCACTATTTCACCGCCACCGAAGGGGGCGACGACGCATTCGTCGTCGATGCGTCGCGCGTCGTCTTCGGCGCCGGCGCGCTCGCCGAGGCGGGCGACCACGCCAAGGCGCTCGGCCTGAAGCGCGTCGCCGTCTTCACCGACCCGGGCGTGCGCCGGCATCCTTACGTCGAGACGGTCGCGAAGTCGCTCGCCGCGGCGGGGATCGATTGCGCGATCTACGACGCGGTGCAGGTCGAGCCGACCGACCGGTCCTTCCAGGACGCCGCGCGGTTCGCGACCGAAGGGAAGTTCGACGGCTTCGTCTCGGTGGGCGGCGGCTCGGCGATCGACACCTGCAAAGCGGCAAACCTCTACTCGACCTACCCCGCCGAGTTCCTTGCGTACGTGAATGCGCCGATCGGCGCGGGCCGCGCGGTGCCCGGCGCGGTGAAGCCGCACATCGCCTGCCCGACCACCTGCGGCACCGGCTCGGAGGTGACCGGCGTGGCGGTGTTCGATCTCGCTGCCATGCATGTGAAGACCGGCATCAGCTCGAAGCTGCTCAAGCCGACGCTCGCGCTGGTCGATCCGATCGTGGCGCGCACGCTCCCCGGCACGGTCGTCGCGGCGAGCGGGTTCGACGCGCTGTCGCACGCGCTCGAGGCGTACACGTGCGTGCCCTACACCCGCCGCAAGAAGGCGCCGGACGCGAACCTGCGCCCGGTGTACCAGGGCGCCAACCCGTGGAGCGATGCGATCGGGTCGGAGGCGCTCCGGCTCGTCGGCAAGCACCTGGTGCGCGCGGTGCGCAACGCCGACGACGTCGAGGCACGGACCGAGATGATGTACGCGGGCACCCTCGCCGGCATCGCGTTCGGCGGCGCGGGCTGCCACATCCCGCACGGCATGTCGTACGCGGTCGCGGGGCTCGTGCGCGAGTACCGGCCGCGCGACTACCCGCAGGACAAGGCCATGGTCCCGCACGGCATGGCGGTGATCCTCAACGCGCCGGCGGTGTATCGCTGGACCGCGCCCGGCTGCCCCGACCGGCACCTGCACGGTGCGGAGTGCCTCGGCGCGGACGTGCGCGGCGCGACGCCCGCGGACGCGGGCGAGGTCGTCGCCGGACGCATCATCGAGATGATGAAGGCGACGCTCTTTCCGAACGGATTGACCGCGGTCGGCTTCGGCGCGGCCGACGCCGGCGCGCTCGCCGAGGGCGCGTTCCCCCAGCAGCGGCTGCTCGCGAACTCGCCGCGCCCCGTGGCGAAGGAAGACCTCGCGCGCCTCTTCCTGGGCGCGATGCACTACTGGTAGACGGCGGAACCGCCGCCGGGATCCGGCGCGGCGCCGTTCGGCGAACCGCGGCCCGTCCCGCGCGCCGCTCGCGTTCACGCCCGCCGGCGACCCGCTCGTGTCCCGCGGCGCCCCGGCGGCGCGGGAGCGACCGTTGCGCCGAGTGCGCCTAGCCCACAGGTCATATTCCAATTGCCGGCGGCGAAGCGTATCTTGGCCGAGATCGACGCCGTATGCCACTGGCATTCGCGCACACCCCAGGAGCGCAGGACCCATGAAGCGAGCCGCATTCGTCGTCGCAACCCTGGCCGTCGGCGCCTTCGCGGCCGCCGCGGTGGTGTCGAAGGATCATCAGTCCGGCCCGGCGACGCTCGTCGCCCAGGCCACCCCGCCCGCCGCGGCACCGCCCGCCCCGGCCGCGGCGAAGCTCCCGGACAACCCCGGCTTCTACGCCGGCGAGGCGGGGATGACGCCGTCCGAGCGCGCCGGGCGCGAGATCTGGTACAAGGCCACCGCCGGCAACGCGCGCTTCCACACCTACGTCTTCCAGCAGCGCATCGGCGTGCTGATCGACTGGTACCGCGTGCTGCGCGCCGACCAGCGCGAGGATCGTTTCGCGGCCTACGGGCTGATGAACGATCCGGGCTGCTGCAAGCCCGGCGCCGACGGCTGCCCGGCGAAGAGTCTCGACGAGACCTACGGCTTCGACTGGTGCCCGGGCGACGACGAGCTGCTGAAGTTCGTCGGGAAGGACGGCTACCGCGACCCGGCGTGCGACTTCCGCGACGCGCCGCCCGACCCCAAGGACGTCCACAGCGCCAAGACGGACCAGCGCCACTCCGCCTGCGATCTCGCGTTCGGCACGTCGACCGGCGCGCTCGGCTTCCGCAAGTTCCCCAACCCGCGGTTCAACGCGCAGCGCTGGCTCGAGGTCAACAAGTCGGCCGCGAGCTGGGACGGCTATCGCGCGCCGGTCTCGTCGCGGCCCGGCGAGATCGGACGCCGCCTCGCGGACGGCTCGGTCGAGCCGCCGTATCTGATCGGCACGTCCTGCGGCTCGTGCCACATCGCGTTCGATCCGCTCAACCCGCCGAAGGATCCGGCGAACCCGCAGTGGGAGAACCTCAAGGGCGCGATCGGCAACCAGTACCTGCGCATCTCCGAGCTGCTCGGCTCCGGGATGCCGTACGCATCGCTCGAGTACCAGGTGTTCTCGCACGCGCGCCCCGGGACCTCCGACACCTCGGCGATCCCGACCGACCGCGTCAGCAACCCGGGCACCTTCAACGCGCTCATCAACCTGCACCAGCGCCCCACGTTCCCCGACGAGGACGTCATCAGGTGGCGCAAGGTCGCGGCGTGCCCGGCCACGGCGGCCGAGGGCACGAAGTGCTGGTGCGAGCCCGGCCGCGACGGCAAGTGCTGGCTCAAGTCGCGCGCCAAGGAGACGGTGCACCACATCCTCAAGGGCGGCGAGGACTCGATCGGCGCGCTCGAGGCGATCCAGCGCGTGTACTTCAACATCGGGTCGTGCTCGGAGCAGTGCTGGGTCAACCACCTGACCGACCTGCGCCAGCTCGACCCGCAGGCGCGCAACTTCGGCCAGACGCCGTTCGACATCGGCCAGTGCCGCCGCGACTGCCCGAACTTCCGCGCGATCGAGGACCGCCTGCCCGACATCGCCGCGTTCCTGTTCTCCAAGGAGAACCACGCGACCGATCTCGCGGTCGCGCGCCACAACGAGCTGAAGGCCAGGGGCGCCAACGCGTCCTACACCCACGACAACCTGGTCGCCGAGCTCGACCGGCAGTTCGGCCGCGGCGCGGTCGCGCGCGGGCGCGAGGTGTTCGCGACCACCTGCGCGCGCTGCCACTCGAGCCTCCCCGAGTCGAAGGGCGGCGCGTTCAAGAACCGCGACTTTCCGCGCGCTCGACGAGAAGACCGGCCTGCGGCGCGACTGGCTCGGCAGCGACGAGGCGACGCTGCGTGAGCGAGGTCGGCACGTACCGCTGCCGCGCGCTGCACTCGAACCACATGGCGGGCCACGTGTGGGAGGAGTACGGGTCGATCACGCTGCGCGCGCGCCCCGCCGATCCGAACGTGAAGGAGCCGGCCGACGGCGGCCGCAGCTACTACCGCAACGTCTCGCTCGTCAGCGCGTGGGCGCACGCGCCGTTCATGCACAACAACGCGCTCGGCCCCGAGATCTGCGGCGAGCCGAAGAACGCCGAGAACATGTTCTACCGCTCGCCGTACGTCGACCGGCAGACGAAGGAAACCCTCCCGCCGGAGAAGGCCCCGGCGTGCTGGCCGTACGACCCGAGCGTGGAGGGCCGGTTCAAGCTCTACGTCGCGTCGATGGAGGAGCTGCTGAACCCCGGCCAAGCGCATCCCGAAGATCACCCGCTTCGACGTCGACGTGCCGCTGCCGGTGGGGCTGCGCACCGTCGAGGACGGCAAGGAGAAGCAGCTCGTCGGGATGACCGTCGTGCTGCCGAAGGGGATGAACTCCGCCGGCCTCGGCAACTTCGACCACAAGGCGTTCGTGCGCGACCTCCTCGAGCTCAAGCTGCGGCCCGACGCGCTGAGCGCCCGTCTCACGAAGCAGTTCGGCGCGGACGAGGCCAAGACGCTCGCCGCCGAGCTGCAGTCGGTCGCGACGGAGCTGCGCAAGGCCCCGGACCGGCCGATCGAGACGATGCGCAAGCACCGCAGGCTCGTCGAGTTCTACTCGAGCTGCACCGCCGACGTCGAGAACGACGGCCACACCTTCGGCGAGGATCTGCCGGAGGCCGACAAGAAGGCGCTCATCGCCTTCCTCGCGACGCTGTGAACGAGGAGACGCCCATGCGCCCGCCCCGCCGCATCGCCCTCGCCCTCGCACTTGCCGCCGCCGCCGTGCTCGCCGGCTGCGACGCCATCAACAACCTGCTGCACCCGCCGCCGGACATCAAGTTCGCGCCGGCGGGCGAGACCTACGCCGCGAAGCCGGACTTCGCGATGGTCGAGCACGACTTCCCGCTGTCGACCGCGGAGCTCGCGAAGCTCACGCCCGACAACATCGTCAACTACAGCCAGGAGCAGCTCGACCAGATCTACGCGCGGCTCACCGCCGGCCCGATCCCCGACGGCCCGTTCGACGGCAACCTCGTGTTCCCGATGGGCGCGAGCGGCGACCGCCGCCTGGCCGAGATCGTCGGCGGGCTGCCCGGCTTCGCGGTCGAGCTGAAGCTCCACCGCGTCGAGGAGCTCGGACGCCTGCTGTGGAAGGGCAAGGTGTTCTTCCGCGACGATCGCCTGCTGCGCAATCGCATCGAGGACCTCACGGTCCTGAAGCCCATCGTCGACAACCCGGACTCGGTGCCGAAGATCACGGTCGGCGGCAAGGACCAGTGGCTGCTCTTCCCGGCGCGGCTCTACTGCGGGCAGAGCCTGCTCGACGGCCGCCGCGAGTCGGTCATCATCGACTACGCCTTCTCCGACAGCCTGCCCGGCTATCGCGAGAAGCCCGATTTCCTCGCCGGCCGGAACGGCCTCCAGGTGCGCGACGAGATCCGCATGGTCCGGCCCGGCTTCTACCTCGGCCGCGCCTATGCGGGCCGGGTGTTCCTGCTCAACTTCACGCTCTACAGCAAGGACATCGCCGAGCGCGACGGCGCGGCGTTCCAGAAGACGGGCGCCGCGAAGGAAGACTGCTGGCCGGGCACGCAGGCGCGCCGGGTCGTCGCAACGAAGTAAGGCACGATGCGCGTCGCGATCATGGCGACGATCGCGGCGGCCCTGCTCGCGTGCCCGGCCGCACCGCGCGCCGCGGACTCGCCGGCGTGGGCCATAAGTCCCGCCGCGCCCGGGCCCGATGCGCCGCCGGCGGGGCGCTCGCTGTTCGACTTCGCGGCCACGCGCGATGCCGGCGGAAAGCGCGTCTATGACCTGCCGTTCCCGTTCGCCGCGCTGGTGCAGCGCGTCGCCGAGCGCGCCGGCTGCGCCGGCCGCGAGCCCTGCGTGAAGCAGGTGCTCATCCCGCTCGGCCGCTCGCTCCAGCGGACCGCGGCCTCGCCCGATTTCTTCCGGCACCCGCGCGTGGTGGCGGCGATCGACGGCGAGGGCGCGCGGAGCGGCGCGCCGCTCGCGAAGGACCGGCTCTACCTCGGCTACCAGGAGCAGTCGAACGTCGTCGAGGTGATCAGCTGGAACGAGGCGGCGGGCCGCTTCGAGTTCCAGATCGTGCGCGACTATCGCGCGGGGGGTGCTCCGCAGGTCGTGTACGCGCGGCGCGCCGTGTGCGCCGCGTGCCACCAGAACCTCGCGCCGATCTTCTCGCGCCAGGTCTGGGAGGAGACCAACGCCAACCCGCGCGTCGCGGCGGCGATCAGCGCCGCGCACGGCGCACCGACGGTCCACGGGGTGCCCGTCCGCCGCGGCGTCGACATCCCCAACGCGATCGACGAGGCGACGGAGCGCGCGAATCTCTACGGCATCACCCAGTTCCTCTGGCGCGAGGCCTGCGGCGACGGGGCGCCCGGCGCGCGCTGCCGCGCGGCGGCGACGGCGGCCGCGCTCCAGTACCGGCTGAGCGGCGATCGCGCCTTCGACGAATCGTCCGCCGAGTGGCGCGACGGCTTTCTCGCGGTCTTCGCGCGCACGTGGACGGCGCGCTGGCCGGCGGGCCTCGCGATTCCGAACCCCGACGTGCCGAATCGCGACCCGCTGCCGCCCGAGGGCGCGCCCGCGGCGGCCCGCCCCACCGGCCTCGCCCTCGCGCACGTCCCGGCCCGCTTCGAGCCGCTCGCGCCGCGCCCGCCGCTCGAGACGTGGCGGGCGGGCTCGACCGAGACCGCCCGCCGCTTCGTGGCCGGGCTCGCCGGACACATCGCGGACGCCGACGTGCGCGCGCTCGACGAACGGCTCGCCGCGCACGGGGCCGCGGCGACGCGCCGCTACGAGGCGCCGTGCGAGGTCGCGTGGCGCGAGGCGGCGCTGCGCTTCAAGTGCGCGGGCGCCGATGCGCGGCGTCGATGCGGCTCGCCGGACAGGTCGACGCTCGCCGGCGGGCGGGTCGCGGGCGGCGACATCGCCGAGGTCGCCGTCGCCGGGTCGGCGCCGCTCCAGCAGCTCGAGGTGAAGTCGGGCGCATTCGATCCGGTCGCCGGCCGGCTCGCGATCGCTGTCGCGCACGCGCGGTCTCAACGCCCGGCTCGCCGACGGCGCGGCGATCACGGGCATCGAGCTGCGCTGGCGGCCGGGCGAAACGGCCCGGCGTGGCGCCGCGCGCGAGGTCGCCGCGACCGCGACGCTCTCCGCCCGCGACGACTTCGCCGCGGTGCGGGCGGCGCTGTCGGCGCTCGCGGCCGACGAGCGCGGGCCTTTCGGTGCGCAACCGTTCGGCCGTGCGCGCGTGCTGCCGGCGCTCTTCGCCCGGCTCGGCCTGCCGGCGCGCGAGTGGTGCTGCGACGACGCGACGGGCCTGCCCCCGGTTGCGGTCGAGCCCCCGGAGCCGGCCCTGCCCGTCTCCGGGCCCGCGCAGGCGTTCGCCGCCTTCTACCCGGCGTGCGCGAGCTGCCATGCGACGGCCGACGTCGCGCCGCCGAACTTCCTCGCCGGTCCGGGCGAGCGAGTCGCCGCGGCGGTGCGGCACTGCGCGCCGCGGATCTACGTGCGGCTCGCACTGTGGCGCGTCGCGCCCGAGACCCGCGACAAGACCCCGATGCCGCCGCCGTTCCCCTCGACCCGCGCGGCGCCGCACGCGCCGCCGGCGTCGGTCACGGGCCTCGAGCGTGCGGCCGCAGCGCTGGTCCGCGCGGAAACCGGCGTGGAGCCGCAGCTCGAGCGACTGCTGGCGAACGGGTACGAGGCGTTGCGGCCGTGCCTGCCGGGGTGACGGGGGAAGGGACATGACGCCGTGACGCCGCAGTCCCAATTCATGGTGGTGGCACGGGTCGCCCCGGGCCGCGAGCGCAGCCTGCGTGAACTGCTGGCGACGATGAACGCGCAGCCGGGCATGGCCGACCCGGCGAACGCGGTCGTGCCGTTCGGGCAATTCGAGCGCCTGCATTTTGCGCGGCTGGCGGTGCTGGACGATCCGACGGTCGGCGACATCGAAGCGCACGGCTGTCCCGCGCCCGAGCCTGCCGGTCTACCTTGCGTTCATCGGCAGCTGTGACGGGCCCGCAAGCGAGTGCATCAAGGAGCTTGCACTGCGCGCGGGGACGGGCCTGCGCCGCATCTTCACGCACTGCGACGGCTTCGACGCGCAGGGCGACCTGGTGGCCTGGGTGCAAGCGCATCAACGTCCGCTGGCCGCCAACTACATCAATTGGGTCGGTCGCACGGTGCGGCAGGTCAAGGAGGAAAGCGCGCTGCGGCGTGCGCTCGCCGCGAAAGTGCCGCGCGCGCCGCTCGCATCGGCTGCGCAAGCGCAGCAGCTCCGGCGCGAGCTGATCGACTTCGTCGATGCCGAAGTGAGCGCCGGGAGGCTTGGTCTGACGCCGCCCGACCCGACACCGCTGCGCTGGCAGATCGCCAAGCTCCTGCATCTCGTTGCGATTCCGCTGGCGGGCCTGATCGCGCTGCCGTTCCTGATCGTCCTCGCGCCGTTCCTGATCTGCACCCTGCGCACGAAGGAGAACAGCGACGCCGAGATCTGCCCGCCGCCGGACCGCGCGGTGCTGCTGGAGATGCAGCACCTGGAAGACCACGACGTGAGCAACCAGTACACGGCGATCGGCTCGCTCAAGCCGGGACTGTTTCGCCGCTGGCTCGCCACCGTGCTGCTGGTGCTGATCGACTACACCTGCCGCCACATCTTCACGCGCGGTTTTCTCGCGCGCGTGCAGACGATCCATTTCGCGTTCTGGGCCTTCCTCGACGACAAGCGCCGGCTCGTCTTCACCAGCAACTACGACGGCGGCCACGAGGCCTACATGGACGACTTCATCAACAAGGTGGCGTGGGGCCTGAATCTCGCTTTCAGCCACGGCGTCGGCTGGCCGCGCACGCGTTGGCTGGTCGCGCGCGGGGCGCGCATCGAAAACAGGTTCAAGCACTACCAGCGGCGCCACCAGTTGCCGACCCAGGTCTGGTACAAGGCCTATCCGGGCCTGACCCTGGTCGACCTCAAGCGCAACCAGCGCATCCGGGAAGGGCTGGAGCCGGCGAACGTGACCGATGCGCAGGCGCTCGCCTGGTTGCGGCTGCTATGAGCGCGATCGCGAGCCAGGGCAGGCCGGTGGAGCTGGACGACGTCCAGGGCCTGGTGCGGTTCGGGTACAAGCACCTGACGGAGGCCTGCTTCCTCCTGCTGCGCGTCAGGGACCCGGCCGCGGCGCGCGCCTGGCTGGCGCAGGCGCCGGTGACGAGCGCGGTCAAGACCGATCCGCTGCCCGAGACCGCGCTGCAGGTCGCATTCACGAGCGAGGGGCTGCGTGCGCTGGAGGTCGCCCCCGACCTGTGCGCGGAGTTTTCCGCCGAGTTTGTCGCCGGCATGGCCAGCGACGCCGCACGCGCGCGCCGGCTGGGAGATGTCGGCGCCAACGATCCCGGAACGCTGGCGATGGGGCGCCGGCGAGCGGGTGCCGCACGTCGCCGTGCTGCTCTATGCCGTGCCCGGACGGCTGGCGGCGTGGGAGCAGGAGGTCGAGGCGCAATGCGCGGCCGGCTTCGTGCGCATCGAGCGCCTGTCGACGTCCGACATGCGAGGCGACGGAGCCGTTCGGATTCGTCGACGGCATTTCGCAACCGGAGGTCGACTGGGAGCGCAAGCGTCCGGTGCGCGACCAGGACCAGCTCGAGTACAGCAACCTGACCTGTCTCGGCGAGTTCCTGCTCGGCTATCCCAACGAATACGGGCTCTACACGCCGCGTCCGCTGCTCGCTCCGCAGCGCGACCCGGACGGTCTGCTGCCGCGGGCCGAGGACGCGCCGGACCAGGCCGACCTCGGCCGCAACGGCTGCTATCTCGTGATGCGCCAGCTGCAGCAGGACGTGCAGGGCTTCTGGCGCGAGCTCGACCGGCAGGCGGGCGGCGATGCGGACTTGCGCGAGCGGCTGGCCGCGGCGATGGTGGGCCGAACGAAGGATGGCGAACCCCTTGCGGTGCCGAGCGGCGAGTCCGGCGGCGCTGCACGCCGCGATCGAAACCGAACGACTTCACCTACCGGGACGATCCACGAGGGCCTGCGCTGCCCGCTGGGCGCCCACATCCGGCGCGCCAATCCGCGCAATGCGGATTTGCCGCCCGGCGGGCGCGGGCATCCTGTCGCGGCTGTGGCGCATGCTGGGATTCGACGCGGCGGCGCTGGAGCAGGATCTGGTCGCCTCCACGCGTTTTCATCGCCTGCTGCGCCGCGGACGGGCAGTACGGTGCAGGCGCGGCGCCGACGCGGTCGGCCGCGCAACCCTCGCCCGGCGCGGAGACCGGGATCCACTTCATCTGCCTCGTGGCCAACATCAAGCGCCAGTTCGAGTTCGTGCAGAGCGCGTGGCTGATGGGGAGCCGGTTCGCCGGGCTCACGGCGAAAGCGATCCGCTGCTCGGACACCGGTTGCCGGACGCGGGGAACTGTCCGACCGACGGCTTCTCGATGCCGCAGGCCGACGGTCCGGACCGCCGGCTGAGCGGCCTGCCGCAGTTCGTCACCGTGCGGGGCGGCGCCTATTTCTTCCTGCCCGGCATCCGCGCCTTGCGCTATCTCGCAACGGCGCGCTGAGAGGGATCGCGATGCAAAGGAACGTGTTGGGGTCGATGACGAGCCGGCCGGCGCCGCCTGCCAAGACCGACTCGGCGCTCCTGAACTGGATCAGCGACACCTCGCTCCGGCTGCTCCAGCTGCAGCGGCGCATCGATCCCTGGATGCGTCCGGCCTTCGACGCGGTGCTGCGCGATCCGATCGCGCGCCTGACCACCGCGTTGATCAACCGGCAGCGCCCCGACGAAGGGCTGAAGATCGCCGAGGAGCGGGCGCAGCCGGACGAGGAGGCGTCGCTCCAGTCGATCATCGACACCTTCAAGGCGCAGATGCGCGGGCTCTGGAAGCCGGGCGGCGTTCGAGCGCGGCGGCAACACCAAGACCCACGGCATCGTGCGCGCGGAGTTCATCGTCCACGACGGCCTGCCGCCGCAGTTCCGGCACGGCATCTTCGCGCAACCCGCGGACCTATCGCGCATGGGTGCGCTTTTCCGGACCCGGGCCGTACGTGACGCCGGACATCGACGACGTGGGCTTCATGAGCATCAGCATCAAGCTGATGGGCGTTCCCGGCCCCAAGCTGATGGACGAGGAGAAGTTCACGCAGGACATGTTCGGCGTGTCCACGCCCACCTTCGTGACGCCGGACACGCGCGCGAACGCTCATTTGCAGCACTGGAGCCTGAAGAACGCCTCGATCTTCCACTTCGTCAATTTTCGCCGGCCGCACCTGCTGGACTTCGTCATGCAGGGGCTGTGGATCAAGACCCAGAGCGAGCCCGTTCGAGGCGCCGTACTTCAGCTGCGTGCCCTATCTGCTGGGCGAAGGGCAGGCGATGCAGTATTCGGTGTGGCCGAAGTCGAACCGGAAGACGCCGATCCCGCGCCTGCCGCTGCGGCCGCCGGACGACTACCTGCGCCAGGCCATGGTCGAAGTCGCTCGAGCAGGGCGACGTCGAGCTCGACGTGCGCCTGCAGCTGCAGACCGATCCGCATCTGATGCCGATCGAGAACAACGCCGTGCTGTGGCCGGAACGGCTGTCGCCCCGCGTCTCGGTCGCCACCCTGCGCATCCCGCAGCAGAAGTTCGATTCGCCGGCGCAGATCGCGTTCGCGCGGCGCCTTTCCTACAACCCGTGGCACTGCATCGCCGAGCATCGCCCGCTCGGCAACCAGAGCCGGGCCCGGCGCCGCATGTACTTCGAGTTGTCGAAGTATCGGCACGACATGAACGGTGTGCCACACTACGAGCCGACCGGAGATGAATCGTTTGACTAGACACGATCGCAGCCATAGCGTCCACGCGTTCGGCGTCGCTCTCCCCGAGTGCGACGAGGACGCGCTGCTCGAGTACCTCAAGACCCTCTGACCCGCACCGCCGCCTTGGCCCGCATCTTCCTCAGCTACGCCAGCGAAGACCGCGACCGCGCGCGCGAGATCGCGGCCGACCTCGAGGCGCTGGGGTGGGCGGTGTGGTGGGACCACAAGCTCCAGGCCGGCAAGACCTTCGCCGGCGTCATCGAGTCGGAGATCAAGAAGTCGGACTGCGTCCTGGTGCTGTGGTCGAAAGCCTCGATCACCTCGCGCTGGGTGCGCGACGAGGCGAACGAGGGGCTCGAGCGCGGCGTCCTCGTGCCGGTGCTGATCGACGCGGTCGAGCCGCCGATGGGCTTTCGCAGCATCCACGCCGCGAATCTCATCGGGTACCACGGCGACCAGACCTCGCCCGGGTTCCGCCAGCTCGTCGCCGACCTGAAGGCGCTGCTCAAGCCCGGAACGACGCCGGTGGCGCAGACGCTGGCGGCGATCCCCACGGACCGCGGCGGAACGGGCGCCCGCCGGCGGACTTCGCTGCACCAGCTCGGGCTGGCCGCCCTCGGCATCGTGATCGTCGCCGCCGGCACCTTCGGGGTGATGCGCTACTTCGATGACTATGACCGCCGCGCCGCCGAGCTGGAGTCGCGGCAGAAGGCCTTCGACGAGGCGCGCCGCCGCACCGAGGAGGCGGCCGCGAAGCGCCAGGCCGATCTCGACGCGAAGCAGCGGAGCATCGACGAGAAAGCCCGGGCGACGGAGGCCGAGGCGGCGCGCCGCGTGCAGGAGGAAGAAAAGCGGAAGGAAGACCAGCGACGGGAAGAACAGCGGCGCATGGCGCAGGCCGAGTCCGAGCGCGCGCGCGCCGCCGCCGCGGAGGCCGCGCGGAAGGCTGAAGACGAAAAGCGCCGGCTCGCGGCGAAGGCGCAGCCGAAGCCCGCGGCGCCCGCCGTCCCGCAGGCCGCGGTCGCGCCCCCCGCGGCGCCGGCGCCGCGCCGCTGCAGAGGCCCCGAAGACCGGCGGCCGCCGAGCCGGCGACGCCGAAGGTTCCCGCCGCGGCCAGATCGCCGCTGATGCCCGCGCCGGGCGACACCTGGAGCTATCGCTACGTCGACGGCTTCCGCCGCGCCGAGGTCGCGCGGATGACCTACCGGATCGACGCGGTGAGCGAGACGGGCGTCGGCGAGCTGCTGCGCGTATCGAATCGCCCCGATTACCAGAGCCGCATCGAAGTCGCGCGCGAGCCGCGCTTCTCCGGGCATCCCGGTCTCGAGTACTCGCCGCCCGATCTCGCGCCCTACCTGCAGGCGTTCTACCGACTCGACGACGGCGCGCGGCTGCCCGCGGTGAAGCGCCAGCTCTCCTCCGACGCCACCCTCGAGATGCCGATGCGCGATCGCCGGACGCGAGCAGGTGACCGTGCCGGCCGGCACGTTCGATGCGATCAAGGTCGTGGCCGAGGGGCGCGGGTACACGTTCATCAACCGCTTCCCGATCCACTCGATCGTCACCATCTGGTATGCGCCCGCGGCCAAACGCTTCGTCAAGGTCGACGCGCGCACCTACGAGCGCAACGTGCCGCAGGAGCTCGCCGTCTTCGAGCTCGTGGACTACAAGCTCGCCCGATGAGCGCGACGACGGACCCGACGACGCTCGCGATCACGGGCGCGCTGCCGGGGGTGCTGCTCGGCGGCGCGCTCCTCGCGCTGCCCGTCTCGCTGCTGCTGCTCTGGCTGTACCGCCGCGCGGTGCTGCGCTCGATGAACGCCGCCGCGCGCGGCGGGGACGCCACGGCAAAGATGCGTGCAGCATCCGTGGCGGGACCGGCCAACGCGCTGAACATCGCGTTCGCCGACGCACGCTCGGTCCCGGACGCCGCACCCGAGACCGCGGGACGTGATGCGCGCGCCCTGGCGCGCCGCGGCCGTCTACGTTCTCGGCGGGCGCGGCGTACGCGTGCGTGATGTCGGTGCCGTGGACGGTAATCACCGCCGACACCGGCACCGGGCCGGTGAAGCTCGCGATGTTCTTCTGGACCTACCTGTGGCCCGCCGTCATTGCGGCCGGAATCGTGGCCTGCACGACGCGCACCGCGCGCCTCGAGCTGCTCGGTGCGTACGCCGGGGTGTTCGCGCTGCTCGCGGCGGCCGCGCTCGCGCGCAGCCCCGATCTCCGCTGGTACGAGCCGGCGGCCTTCTGGGTCATTACCAACGGCCTGGAAACGGTGCTGCTGTTCCTGTTTCTCGCCCGTCCGATCCGCGCGGTCGGGCCGCTCGTCGTGACCTTCGCCGTGTTTGCCCTGGCTGGTGGCGTGCTCGCGCCCAACGTAATCGGCGCCAGCGACGCGACCATGCGCGCCGCGGCCGCAGCCGGCGAGCTGCTCAATTTCGGCGTCGTCGAGGTCTTCGGGTACACGATTGCCGTCGGCCTCGCGCTCTTCGCCGTCGTCGGCTGGCTCGTGCTGCGCCGTCTCGGGCGACGCTACCAGCGCAAGCGGCTGTCCGACGAGTCGCTCACGATCGATACGGTGTTCCTGTTCTTCGGCATCAGCCAGCCGATCAGCTTCGCGTTCGAGGGCGCGGCCTGGGTGGCGACGGGGCTCGCCGCGTTTCTCGCCTACAAGCTCGTCACGATCGTCGCCTTCGCGGTGCTCCGGCGCCGCCCGGTGCCGGCACCGCGCCGGCTGCTGCTGCTGCGCGTCTTCGCGCTCGGCGCGCGCTCGGAGCGGTTCTTCGACGTGCTGCGCAAGCACTGGCTGCGCCTCGGCAGCGTGTCGATGATCGCCGGCCCGGACCTCGTCACCAGCACCGTGGAGCCGCACGAGTTCCTCGAGTTCGCGAGCGGCGAGCTCGCCGGTCGCTTCGTCACCGGCCGGCCCGACCTCGAGCGCCGCATCGCGGCGATCGACCGCGCGCGCGACCCCGACGGCCGCTATCGCGTGAACGAGTTCTTCTGCCACGCCGACACCTGGCAGATGACGATGCACCGGCTGGTCGAGGAGAGCGACGTCGTCCTGATGGACCTGCGCAGCTTCTCGCCCGCCAACCGCGGCTGCATGTACGAACTGGGCGAGCTGCTCGAGGCGATCGACCTCGCGCGCGTCGTGTTCGTGGTCGACCGCACCACCGACCGCGGCTTCCTCGAGACGACGCTGCGCGTGCTCTGGTCGGCGGTCGGGCCCGGCTCGCCCAACCGCCGCGCGCGCGCGCCGACCGCGCGCCTGCTCGCGGTGGAGCGCAGCACCGCGGCCGAGATCCGCGGACTCATGGCGACGCTGCTCGACGCGGTCGCGCCGCGCCCGGCGCGGGCCGCCGACGCGGCGACCCCGGCCCCGCACGTCGCGCTCGGACGCTAGCGGCTCAGAGCCGCCGGGTGTCGATCCAGCTGACCCGCCCGGTCCGGCGCTTGACTTCGTTGTACATGTGCGCGGTGCCGCCCGGGCCGTCGCCGCCGCCGCCGTTCCACAGGCAGACGAAGCGCACCTTGTCCACGCCCCACGCCAGCGCGGTGTACAGCAGCCAGAGATTGCAGCGCTCGTACGCGCTCGCGCCTTTCGGCAGCGGCCCCAGCTCGGCGGGCATGATCCGCGGCGCGTCCTTCAGCTGCGACTTCACCGCGAAGTAGCGCTCGCGCCAGCGCTCGCCGTCCTGGGAGGTCTGCACGGACTCCTCGATGAACTTGGGTTCCTCGTAGGGCAGCAGCAGCATGCGGGCGCACACCGCGCTGCAGGCAGGCTTCGAGGAACAGCAGATCGCCGCCGGCCGCGCCTTGCGTCAGCGCGAGGTCGCCTGCGCCCGCGCCGAGCTGATCGAGCGCCGCGGCGATCTTCTGCGCGGCGATCGGCTCCTTGTCGGCGGGAAAGCGCGGGCTCGCGCGGTCGGATGCGTCGACCATGTGGCCGGAGAACAGGAACACCTGCCGCGGCACGAACGGCGGGTTCGCGCGCGCGATCTCGCGCTCGACGATGTCCACCGCCGCGCCGGTCTCGTCGGGGCGGAACTCCAGGTCGCGCAGCAGCGTCAGCGTCTGCAGCGTGGAGTCGAGCGCGAACCAGTCGCGATTGGCCGCGGCCATCGCCGCGCGGAACTCGCGGATCACGGCATCCTTCGGGTTCACGAGCAGGCACAGCTCCGCGTAGCTCGCGCGGGCCCAGTAGTCCTTGGAGTCGCGCTGCTGGGCGGTCAGGCTGGCCCACAGCACGCCGCCGATCAGGTTGTCGACGACGGTCGGGTCCGGTGCGCCGCCCAGGTGCTTCTGCAGCACGTGCAGCGTGAGCGTGTTGATGCCCGAAAAATAGTGGCTTGGATCGGTGATGAAGGCCTTGTGGTACGGCTCGATCGCCTCCTGCAGGCTGGCCTCCTCGGCCGCGGCCGCGGCCCGCATCTGCGCCGGCGAGTCGCCGGCGCGCCGCCAGCGGCTGATCCAGTCGTCCTTTCCGACCCGGCCGGCCAGCGACCAGCACCTCGGGGTCGCGGGGAAAGTCCACGGTCAGCACGCCGCACCCCCTCGCGGGCCTCCTCGAAGCGGCCCAGCCGGCCGAGGCAGATCACGCGCTTCTCGCGGCTCGCCTTGTCCTCGGGATCGGCTGCGAGCGCGGCCTCGAACTGCTCCAGCGCGAAATCGAACTGCCGCAGCTTGAGCAGGCTCGTCGCCGCGGCGCGCTTGGCCTCCAGCCACAACGCGCGGGTGGGCGTCTCGTCGGCAAGCACCAGGATGTCGCCCGGCCGGTTCTTCTGCCGCGCGATCTCCATGCGGCTGCGCCACGCTTCGTAGGCCTGGCTGAATTCGTTGCGCTCGGCGAGCAGCAGGTCCCGCCACGCGGGCTCGCGCAGGTGATCGAGCAGCGCATAAACGGGGCTCACCGGCCGCGCGGTGGCCGACTCCAGCGTGGCGCGCGCCATCGCCGGCAAGCGCGTCGCGGTCGGCCTGCAGGTACGCGGCGTCGGGCGCGCCGTCCTTCAGCCGGTAGTTCAGCTTGCGGTCGGTGTAGATGTCGAAGGGCTGCGTCGGGCGCGGCCCCTGCACGAGCACCACGCCCCGTGCGCGCAGTGCGTGCCGCACGCCGAGCTCGTACCAGACGTTGGGGTTGTCCAGGGTCAGATCGGCGACCACCAGGTCGGCGACCAGCAGCTCCTGGAACATGTCGGTGCGGATGTCGCCGGCGCGGCGCTCCTCGTCGGCGCGGAACACCTCCCAGCCCGCCGTCTCCAGCGCGGGCTTGATCAGCTCCGCGTACACCCGGTCGAAGTCGATCGGCCGCCCGTCGTGACCGGGCTTGGTGCCGAACGGCATCGCGATGAAGGCGTGGGGCTTCATGCGCGGCCCGCGCCTCAGATGTCGAGGCTCTTCACGTAGTCCGCGATGAAGGGCTGCACGCGGCCGGCCAGGGCGTCCTTCGCCGCGTTCAGGCGCTCCATGCTGACGGCCAGCTTGGCCGAGGCCTTCTTCACCTCGGCGCTCTGCGCGGAGGTCTTGAAGAACAGCACCTGCGTGATGGTCCGGTCCGCCTGGATGCCGAAGCAGAGCAGCGAGATCTCCGGATGGCCCTGCGCGTCGGCATCGACGTAGCTCACCTGGAACTTCGCGCCGCGCGCGTGCTGGCTCGACTGGTCGAAGAGCGTGATCCAGGGCGAGCTCGCATCCATGTTCTGGAGACCGTTCAGCACCGCGATCACGATCGAGGCGGCCGCGGCCTGCGGCCCGAGCAGCAGCGCGAGCACCGGGATGATCTCCTTGTGCACCCAGGCGTCCTGGTCGCTCACCTGCTGCGCCTGGAAATCGAGGTCGCGAACCTGCCAGCCGATGTTCTGGAGCACCTCGATGTACTTGTCGTACCAGCGAAACACGTCTTCCGTCTGGGTGGTGACCTTGTTGGCGGCGAGCTGCGCGAGCAGGATGCTGTCGGCGATGGCGCCGCGCACGCCGGCCGGCACTGCCGGGGTGAACTCCGCGAGCTGCGCGCCGACGGCGACCGCCTCGCGCTCGTCCGAGAACTCGAGCGCGGTCGCGGCCTCGAAGGCCGGGCCGGCCTCGGGGAGATCCAGGTTCATGACGTAGTCGCGCGCGGATGCTGCCAATTTCTTCCTCATCGGTTGCCCTCCAGGGTTTTCTCCGCCAGGAGACAAGCGTCCCCCGGCGCCATCCGTACCGAGACCGGATCGACGCGACGATCGGGTCGCCCGCCCGGGCCTATGCAGTTTGGTCGATTGGCCAAGGACTGCCGCGTGCCCTAGAGTGTGCACCGAGAGTCGGGCCGACGTCGCCCGCCGCAACAAGACAGGAGATCGCCATGCCGTCCCCCGCCTTCGAGAGCTCGCTGCCCTTCATCCTGCGCTGGGAAGGCGGCTTCGTGGATCATCCCGCCGACCCGGGCGGACGGACCAACAAGGGCGTGACGCAGAAGGTCTACGACGCGTGGCGCGACCGGCAGGGCTTCGCCCGGCGCGACGTCAAGCTGATCGAGGACCGCGAGGTGCACGCGATCTACGAGGGCGGCTACTGGCTGCCGCCGCGGTGCGATCTCCTGCGGCGGCAGCTCGATCTCGTGCAGTTCGACACCGCGGTCAACATGGGGGTCGGGCGCGCCGTGCGCTTCCTGCAGTCGGCGGTCGGCTGCGGCGTCGACGGCGACTTCGGGCCGCGGACGGAGCGGGCGGCCGCCGCCTGCGACCTCGGCAGCGGCATCGCGGCGTACTGCGATGCGCGCGAGGCCTATTACCGCCGTCTCGCCCAGCAGAACCCGCGACTCGCGGTCTTTTTGAAGGGCTGGATGAACCGGCTCAACGCGCTGCGCAAGGAAGTCGGCCTGCCCGGCTACGAGGCGGCCGTCGCGCTGGACTTCGGCGATGCCGGCTACGTCGCCAGGATTCCGGACCTCGGCGAAGATCCGGCCTACGATTTCTAGCGCGCGGCCCGTCGCCGCCCGGAGATCGACTGCACCGACACTCATCGAGGGAAATGCACCATGCCGCACGTCACCTTCATTCACGGCATCGCCAACAAGCCGCCGCTGGACGATCTCCTGCGCATCTGGCGGGACACCCTGGCCGATGCGGCCGAGCCGCTGCCGCTCGGCGATCGCGGCGTGTCGAGCTCGATGGTCTACTGGGCCGACCTCCTCTACGAGAAGCCGGAGGAGGACCTCTCCGCCTATGAAGGCGTGCTCGAGAACAGCGCCGCGGCGATCGACGGCGGCGGGAACGCCCCGCCGCCCCGGCCGCAGACCGCGGAAGAGGCGGCGTTCATCGCGGCCCTGCGCGCGAAAATGACGACGCTCTCGGACGCGGAGCTCGAGACCGCCGCGCCCGTCCCCGCGCCGGGGGCGCCGCAAGGCGCGCTCGAGCGCGTGCCGTTGCCGTGGTTCATCAAGAAGCGCGTCATGGACGCTTACCTGCGCGACGTGCATCACTACCTGTTCGACGTGGCGTACGCGCCGCCGGGCCGCGCCCCCGCGGTGCGGATCCAGCAGACGATCCGAAAGCGTTTCGTGGAGGTGGTGTGCGCGCCCACGGTATCCCGACCGCACATCGTCGTCTCCCACAGCATGGGCACGGTCATCGCCTACGACTGCCTGAAACGGGTCGGCGATTGCGCGCCGGTCGACGGGCTCATGACCCTCGGCAGCCCGCTCGGCCTCGACGAGATCCAGGACAAGCTGCAGCCGGGCTGGACCCGTGCGGACGGCTTCCCGCACGAGCGGGTCGCCGGCGACTGGGTCAACGTGTTCGACCGGCTGGACCCGGTCTGCGGATTCGACCCCGTGCTCGCGAGCGATTTCCGCAAAGGCGGCCAGTCGAAGGTCGAGGACATCGCGGTCCAGAACGACGGCGCGTGGCGGCACTCGATCACGAAGTACCTCCGCCAGAAGGCCGTCGCCACCACGCTGCGGCGCATGCTCCGCGTCTGAGGCCGGGCGAGGTGAGCGCCGACGCGACCGTCGACGAGCTCCGCGCGCGCGCGAAGGATGCGCTGCAGCGCCTGCGCGGGCTGGGCAGCGTCGACGATCTCGCCGGCGCCAAGCGGCTCGTCGAGGCGCTGCGCAACGTCCGCGACTACGAGACCATGGGCCAGGTCGCCGAGGCGGTGAGCCGCCGGGATCCGAAGGATGCGAAGAACCGCCGTCTCTACGCGCAGTACCTGATCGACACGGGCAAGGCCACCGCGGCGATCGATCTCCTGCGGCCGCTCGCGCAGCGATTGCCGAAGACCGATCCCGAGTCCGCCGAGGCCGCGGGCCTGCTCGGCCGCGCCTACAAGCAGATCTTCTTCGACGCCGGCGACAAGACGAGCGCGGGGGCGCGCGAGGCGCTGAAGCAGGCGATCGTCGCGTATCGCAAGCCGTTCGAGGCGGACGCCGCGAACACGTGGCACGGCGTGAACCTCCTCGCGCTGCTCACCCGCGCCCGCGGGCTCGGCCTGCGCCTCGCCGCGGACCTGCAGCCGCGCGACATCGCGCAGCAGGTGGTGGCGACGCTCGAGGCGACGCCCGGGGAGAAGCGCGACGAGTGGTATCTGCCGACCCTGGTCGAGGCCTCGCTCGGCCTGGGCGACTGGGACGCGGTCGAGCGGAACGTCCGCACGTACGTGACCGCACCCGACGCAAAGGCGTTTCAGCTTGCGAGCACGCTGCGGCAGTTCACCGAGATCTGGGACCTGGAACGGACCGACGACCGCGGCCGCGGGCTCGTCAGCATCCTGCGCGCGCGGCTGATGGAGCTGCCGGGCGGCGGACTGGAGCTCGGGCGCGCCGAGCTGCAGCGCTTGCGGGCCGCCCCGGCGCCGGATGCAACGCAGCTCGAAGCGGTGCTCGGCACGGAGGGCCCGCAGACCTACCGCTGGTGGCGCACCGGCCTCGATCGGGCGCTCGCCGTCGCCGCGATCCGCCAGCAGCTCGGCAGCCGGATCGGCACCGGGTTTCTGGTGCGCGCCGGCGACCTCGGCCGGACGCCCGGGGACGAGCTGCTGGTCATGACCAACTTCCACGTCGTCAACGAGCACGGCGCGAGCCCGGGGATCCGCCCGGACGCGGCGGAGGTCGTGTTCGAGGCGGTCGATGCGAATCGCGCCTACGCCGTCGGCGAGCTCCTCTGGAGCTCGCCGCCCGATCGCCACGACGCGAGCCTCCTGCGCCTCAAGACGCCGGTGGCGGGCATCGAGCCGCTGCCGATCGCCGCCGCGCTGCCGGTGCTGGAGCCGAACGCGCGCGTGTACATCATCGGCCATCCGGGCGGCCGCGATCTCGCGTTCTCGTTCCAGGACAACGAGCTCCTCGACCACGAGGGCCCGCCGGCGGGCAGGCCGCAGATCCCGGACGTCTGCCGGCTCCACTACCGCGCGCCGACCGAAGGCGGCAGCTCCGGCAGCCCGGTGTTCAACGGGCGCCTCTGGGAGGTGATCGCGCTCCATCACAAGGGCGGCAAGATGGGCATGCCGAGGCTGAACGGCAAGGACGGCACGTACGCCGCGAACGAAGGGCTCTCGATCCGGTCGATCGCCGCGGCGTTGAAGGGTTGAGGGCGCAGCCCCCTTCGAGCGCGCCGACGGCCACCCGCGGGGCTGGCGCGCTATGCCGCCCGCATACTAGGCTATCCTGCCTATCGCCAAGCCCTGTGCATATCTACAACAATCAGCGCTACCGGGGGAGCAAGTGGCAAGGATCTATCTCTCTTCGACGTTCCAGGACCTGAAGGACCATCGCGAGGAGGTCGCCAGGAGCCTGCGCCAGCTGCGCCACGAGGTCGTCGGCATGGAGGAGTACGTCGCCGACGGCTCGCGCCCCCTGGCGAAGTGCCTGCGCGACATCGCCGGCGACCCCGCGCAGAACCTGCCGCCGTGCGATCTCTACGTGGGCATCTTCGCGAAGCGCTACGGGTACGTGCCCGACGAGGCGGCAAACCCGGAAAAGTGGTCGATCACGGAGGCCGAGTACCGGACCGCGCTCGGCGCGCTCGGCGCCGAGCGGTGCCTGATCTTCCTGCTCGACCCCAAGACGCCCTGGGCCGAGGACTTCATGGACGTCGCGACCGGCGAGAACGGCGCCGGCGCGAAGATCAAGGCGCTGCGCGAGGAGCTCGGCAAGGCGCACACGGTGAGCTTCTTCAAGGGCCCGACCGACCTCGCGGGCGTGGTCGCGAACGCGGTCTCGCTGTGGGAGCGGGGCACCGCCTCTGCAGCGAAGGAGCCGGTCGCACCGGGCGTGCGCCCGCGGCTCCAGCGCGAGGTCACGTTCGGCGCGGCGCTCGCCTATTCGCCCGGCCTCGACCAGGACGCCGCGGGGGCCTTCGCCGATGCGCTCAAGAAGACCGGGCTCGCCCCGCTGCTCGCCCCCGAGGCGCTGTTCGCGGAAACCGAGGCGGAGTTCTCCGACCTCGAGCAGCTCGCGATCCAGTGCCACTCCGCGCTCGTCTGGCTGAGCCCCGCGGGCCTCGCGCAGCTCGCCTCCCGGCCCGCCGAGGTCGCCCGCGTGCTGGAGGTGCTCGAGGCCCGCACCGGCTGGCTGGTCGGCCTGCTCGCCGGCGTGAAGCCCGACGCCGTGCCGGCCGCGTGGCCCTTCACCAAGCTCATCGACGCGACCGCCGCCGGCGCGGCGAGCGAAGTCGTCGCCACGATGGCCGGACGGCCGACGCAACCCGGGCTGCCGACCGTCGGTCTGCCCTGCGTCGTCATCGCGATGACGCGCGACGAGGCGGTCGCGCTGCTCGAGCACAGCGACGCGCTGCAGGGCGAGCTCGGGCCGGAGCGCCACAAGCAGTTCATGGAGCTCAAGGCCGCGCTCGAGCGGGCCGGCGGACCGGACGCGCGCTACGGCGCGGGCCGCCGCCAGTGGAAGCCGTTCGGCAGCGCCACCGTGCGCGACATCGGCGCCGACATCGCCAAGCGGCTGAACGGGCGGCGCGTGGCCGGGGGCGCGCCGCGGCGGCAGATCAAGCTCCAGTACTACCCGTTCGAAGCCTGGCTCGACCGCGCGCATCCCGAGCTGCGGCCCATCTACCAGCAGATCGCGCTCACCGGGTGCGTGGCGCTCGTGGACGAGCTCTCGCTCTTCCACGGCGCGATCGCCGAGGCGTGCGCGTCCTTCGTCGCCATGGGCCAGGTCGCGATCGTGACCGTGTCCCCGCTCGACGAGAGCGCCTCGCCCGTGAACCAGCTGCTGGAGACGCGGGCCCGCAAGCAGCTCGCCGGCGCGTTCGACCGCTTCGAGCTCGACCTCGACCCGGCATGCGAGTTCCGCGTCGGCGAGGAGCGCCGCCTGCGCCGCTGGCTCCACGCGAGCCTGCCCGGCACGCTCGACCACCTCACGCGGCCGCGCGCCGACCCGTCCAAGCTCGAGCGCTTCGAGAACGCCGTCGGCCCGGATCGCCGCCGCGGGGTGGGCAGCCTGATCTACCAGCACGCGCCGCCCAAGTGATCGTCACGTTCTACTCGTACAAGGGCGGCGTCGGCCGCTCGATGGCGATGGCGAACGTGGCGGACATCCTCGCCCGGCGCGGCGCGCGCGTGCTCATGATCGACTTCGATCTCGAGGCGCCCGGGCTGGAGCAGTACTTCCAGATCCATCAGCCGAGCGCGCGCCGCCACCCCGGCCTGCTCGACCTGCTGCTCGAGTTCAAGCACGCGATGTCGGTCGGTTCGGGCGAGGCCGCGAGCGCGGATTTCCGCGACGTGCGCCGGTTCATCCTGCCGGTGTACGAGCGGCTGCCCGGCGACGGCTGCCTCGATCTCATGCCGGCGGGCGAGCGCGAGGACCCGGCGCAGCTCGAGCGCTACGCGCTCAACGTCCGCAGCTTCGACTGGCAGGATTTCTACTTCAACTGGGAAGGCGAGCTCTTCTTCGAGTGGCTGCGCGGTGAGCTCGTCCCGGAGCGCTACGACCTCGTGCTGGTCGACAGCCGCACCGGCGTCACCGAGATGGGCGGCATCTGCGCCTACCAGCTCGGCGACGCGATCGTCATGATGTGCGCGGCGAACCACCAGAACGTGCGCGGCACGCAGAACGTCGCCGCGGACTTCCTCTCGCCGCAGGTGCTCGCGCTGCGGCAGAACCGGCCGCCGCAGATCGTGGTCGTCCCGGCCCGCATCGAGCAGCGCCGGCAGGAGCTGCTCGACGAGTTCATGGCGCGCTTCGAGGCGACGTTCGGCGACCGCGTGCCCGCGGCGCTGCGCGCGCGGGGCATCGGCTTCGCCGACCTGCTGGTGCCCTACGAGCCCCAGTACGCGTTCGACGAGCGCATCCTCGCCGACCCCGCCAACGTGGCGCAGCGGGAGCGGATCGCCACCGCGTTCCACCGCCTCGCCGACGCCATGACCTACCTCGCCGCGCCGGGCACCCGGCTCGCCGCGCTCGCGCGGGACACGGGCGCGGTCCCGCAGCAGGTCGCGGCCCAGTACGACCTCACCGCGCGATTCGCCGGTTACGACGCCTACATCGTGACCGCGGCCGCGGACAGCGCGACCGCCGAGGCGTTCGCGGCGGCGCTGAAGCGCGCCGACCTGCGCGCCTGCGTGGACGAGCTGGCGGCGGTGCCGCCGCCCGAGTGGCAGCGCCGCAGCGAGCAGCAGCTCTTCCATTCCCGGGCGCTGGTCGTCTTCATCGGGCCGGGCGGCCTGACGCCGGCGCAATCGGAGGGGCTGCAGCGCGTGTCCGCGGCGGTGCGCGCGAGCCGCGAGTTCGTCACGATCAAGGTGCTGCTGCCGGGCGCGAGCCTGGCACCGACGCCGGGGCGCCCGGGCGCGGCGCTGGGCGGCGAGTTCTTCGACCTCCGCGATGGCGTGCCGGAGAACGGGCTCGACCCGCTCGTCACGCGCATCGCCGCGCTCGCGCCCGCGCGGCCGGCGCCGGCGGACGCGGGCGCGCCGCCCGAGGGCGCCGACGCCGACTACACGCTGACCTGGACGACCGGCGGCACCGCGGTGGCGGTGAGCAGCCCGTTCCGGCCGCTGGAGCGGTTCCAGGAGCACGACGCCTCGTTCTTCTTCGGACGCGACGCGCTGCGCACGAGCCTGCTCGAGCACCTGCGCACCCAGGCGCGCGTCTGGGTGCTCGGGCCGAGCGGCAGCGGCAAGCGCTCGCTGGTGATGGCCGGCGCGTTCTCCGAGCTGCGGCGGAGCCGCGCGGCGGACGCGACCCGCCGGCTCGAGCGCATCGTCCCCGGCGCGGATCCGGTCGCCAGCCTGACGCGCGTCCTGGCTCGCCTCGCGCCGGGTAAAGGTGCCGACGCGCGACATGTCCTGTTCGTCGACGAGCTCGAAAAGGTGTTTGCGCCGAACTTCGACGCCGGCCTGCGGACGCGCTTCCTCGAGCGCGTCGCCGCGCTCGCGCGCGAGCGGCCGGACATCGTGACGGTGCTCGCGGTGCGCACGGACTTCACCCGCGCGCTCGCGCGCACGCCGCTGCCGGTGCCCGCGGACGACGCGGGCGTCGTGCGCGTCGGCGAGCTCACGCGCGACGAGCTGCGCCAGGCGATCGAGAAGCCGACCGCCCGCGCCGGGCTCACGTTCGAGCCGGGCCTCGTCGACCGCATCATCGAGGATCTCGGCACCGAGTGCTTCCGCCTGCCGCTCCTCCAGCTGCTGCTGCAGAGCCTGTACGAGCGGCGCCGGGAGGGCTTTCTCACCAACGCGGCCTACGACGACATGGGCGGCGTGCGCGGACTGCTCGTCGCGCGCGCGGACGCCGCCCTGGACGGCCTGAGCGACGAGGAGCGGGCGCTCGCGCGCCGCGTCCTGCCGCGGCTCGTGAACGTCGGGCCGCATCCGGCCGCGGACCGGATCCGGCGCGCCCTCCGTGACGAGCTCGTGTCGAAGGCGGCGCCGGAGGCGGCGGTGGCGGCGCTGCTCGAGGGGCTGACCGCGTCGCGGCTCGTCGTGCTCTGCACCTCCGGGCGCGAGGCGCCGGCGGCCGAGCTCGTGCACCCGGCGCTCGCCCAGCAATGGCCGCGGCTGCGCGAGTGGATCGAAGCCGACCGCGAGTTCCTGCGCTGGCGCGAGCTGCTGAACGCGTATCGCGCGGACTGGGAGAAGAGCAAGCGGGATCCCGGGGGGCTCCTCTCGGGCGCGCAGCTCGAGGCGGCCGAGGCCTGGCGCGGCGCCCGCGGCGCCGATCTGAACGCGCTGGAGCTCGATTTCATCGACCGCGGCCAGGCGCACGTCAGAGCGGCCCGGACACGGCGCTGGGCGGCCGTCGCGCTCGTGGTCGTCTGCATTCTGGCGCTGGCGTCCAGCTGGTGGGCGCAACAACAGGCCGTGGAGCAGCTCCGGCTCAAGGTCGAGAATGCGATCTCGCTGGTCGCCGAAGGCGACGCGTTCTCGGCCGCGCGCGACTACCCGGCGGCGATCGACCGCTACACGCGGGCGATCGACGGCTACCCCGAGCCCGAGCTCGTGTACGCGCGACGCGGGCAGGCGTACGCGGCCACCGCCAACCCCGACTACGAGCGCGCGCTGGCCGACTTTTCCGAAGCGATCGCGCTCCGGCCGGGCCGGACCGAGAACTACCTGCTGCGCGGCGCCGTGCGCTCGACGACCGGCGACTGGGCCGGCGCGGAAGCGGACTTCGACCAGGCGATCGCGTTCAAGGACGGCAATCCCGCCGCGTACTACAGTCGCGCGGTCGTCCGCGACACCATGGGGAAGAACGAAGCGGCGCTGGCCGACTACGCGGAGGCGATCGCGCTCGACAAGAACTATGTCGCGGCCTACTTGAAGCGCGGCGCGCTGCTCGAGCGGATGAAGCGCCGCGAGGCCGCGATCGCGGACTACCGCACGGTCGCCGCGATGTCCACGGGACAGACGCGGACGCTCGCCGAGCGCCGCCTCGCGCTGCTCGGCGACACGGCCGCGCCCGCCGACGTGCGCGCGACGCGGCGCGTGTTCCTGCACTACGTCGAGCTGCCCGATCCGCAGCTCGTGGCCCGGGTGGAGAAAGCGCTGGCGCAGGATCCGAATCTCGCCGTGCAGGGATCGCAGGGCGTCCCCGGCCTGCGGACCTCGGGCGACGTGCGCTACTTCTTCCCGCAGGACGAGAAGGCCGCCGCCGAGGTCCGCGACCGGGTCGAGCTCGCCTTCGCGAAGGAAGGGTACAAACTGCGGCTGGAGCTTCTGCCGCTCGACGCGAAGCGCTTCGCGAAGGAGCGGGCCGGGCGACATCGAGGTGTGGATCCCGCCGCTCGGGGCCACGACCCTGCTGCAGGAAGCGATACAGAAGAGGCGCTGATGCGGGATTCGTTCACTCTGCCGACGTCGCGCGCGGTCGCTGCGACGAATGTCCCTTCGGTCGCGCCGGACGGCGACGCAAGCGCGTCGATCGGGGCGTGAGCGCCATGGCGGCGTCCCCCCGGCGGAAGAAGGTCCGCAACAAGCCGCAGCCGGCCCCGCGCGCGCCCGCCTCGACGCGGCGCGCCGCGACCCGGGGCGGGCGGCCGCCGCGCGCCGTCGAGCTCCCGCAGCCGACCCGGCGGCGGCTGCGCGGCTACGCGTTCGACCCGCAGCTCTCGACCGAGCTCGAATCCGCCGCGATCAACGAGATCGTCTACGAGGTGCCGTGGGAGCCGAAGCTCGAGCCCGGGCCGCGCGGCGACTACCTGGACGTGATCGACTACGACCCCGCGAGCGGCAGCTTCTACCCGCCGGTCGACCTCAACGATCGCGCCCTGCTCGCCCAGAACGGGCTCGCGCCGTCGGAGGCCAGCCCGCAGTTCCACCAGCAGATGGTGTATGCGGTGGCGATGCGGACGATCGAGCACTTCGAGCACGCCCTCGGGCGCCGGGTGCTGTGGTCGCCGCGCGTGCAGGGCGACGGCGCCGCCGAGTACGTCGGTCAGCTGCGCGTCTACCCGCACGCGCTGCGGCAGCAGAACGCGTTCTACGATCCGCAGCGCAAGGCGCTGCTCTTCGGCTACTTCCCGGCCGCGGACACGGATCCGGGACGCATCTATCCCGGCGGCACGGTGTTCACGTGCCTGTCCCAGGACATCGTGGCCCACGAGACGACGCACGCGATCCTCGACGGCGTGCACCCGTCCCTGCTCTATCCGAGCAATCCGGACACGCTCGCGTTCCACGAGGCCTTCGCCGACCTGGTCGCGCTGTTCCAGCACTTCTCGCTGCCGGGCGTGCTGCGCCACCAGATCGCCCGCGCCCGCGGCGACCTGCGCACGCGCAACCTGCTCGCCGAGCTCGCGGTGCAGTTCGGCCAGGCGACCGGCCGGTACGGGGCGCTGCGCAGCGCGATCGGCCGCGTCGATCCGGCGACGCGCGCCTGGACGCGGCTCGAGCCCGATCCGGCGGCGCTGATGCGCACGCACGAGCCCCACGAGCGCGGCGCGATCCTCGTCGCCGCCGTGTTCGATGCGTTTCTCAGGATCTACGAGCGGCGCACCGTCGATCTCGTCCGCATCGCCACGGGCGGCAGCGGCGTGCTGCCCGAAGGCGCGCTGCATCCCGACCTGGTCGAACGGCTCGCCGACGAGGCCGCGCGGGCCGCCGGCCACCTGCTGACGATCTGCGTGCGGGCGCTCGACTACTGCCCGCCGGTCGATCTCACGTTCGGCGACTACCTCCGCGCGCTCATCACGGCGGACCTCCAGGTCGTGCCACAGGACCGGCTCGGCTACCGCGTCGCGATCGTGGAGGCGTTCCGGGCCCGCGGGATCTACCCGAAGGGCCTGCGCTCGCTCGCGGTGGACAACCTCGTGTGGGATCGCCCGAGCGACGAAGTCCGGGCGCTGCTGCGCAAGCGGCCGCTCGTCCTGCGACCTTACGCGAACGAATACGCCTACCTCGACAACCGCGATGCCGCCGATCCCCGCCGCGACACCTTCGAGCACCTGAGCCGGTGGCGCGGCGAGCTGCACGCGGCGGTGCAGCGCCTGCTCGGCTCGCTCGACGACGCGCAGCGCGACGTCCTCGGCGAGAACATGGGGCTCGATCTGCGCCCCGGCCACGCCACGTTCGAGGTGCGCTCGCTCCAGTTCACCCGCAAGGCCTCGCCGGCGGGCCCGGGCGTGCCGCAGGGACTGCTGTCGATCGTGCAGGCGCGGGCCGAGGCGGGCGGCGGGCGCGGCGCCGGGTCGTTCCTGTTCCGCGGCGGCTGCACGATCGTCGTGGACCTGCGCTCGGGCGACATCGACTACGTGATCCGCAAGAACGCCCGGAGCGACGCCCGGCTCGAGGCCGAGCGCGCCTTCCGGGTGAGCTCGCGCGCCGGGCTCGCGGGGACCTACTTCGGCGCGGTGGACGAGACCGACCCGTCGCGGCTGCTCGCGCAGCTCCATGGCTTCAATCCGGAGAGCGACCATGGCTGAGACCGCCGCACGCCAGCGGGCGACGACCAAGCGGGCCACGACCAAGCGGGCCACGACCAAGCGGGCCACGAAGCGCCGCGCCCGGGTGCGCATCCGGATGTATCGCCAGGGCATCGGCGACGCGTTCCTGCTCTCCTTCAATCACGGTTCGAAACCGCGCCACATCCTGATCGACTGCGGCGTGCTCGGCGGTACGCCCGACAGCAAGCGGTGGGCGCAGCGCATCGCTGCGAACGTCGCGGGCGAGACCGGCGGCCGCGTGAATGCGATCGTCGGCACCCATCCGCACTGGGACCACCTGTCCGGCTTCCTCGACGCGCGGGACGAGTTCAAGGCGCTGCAGGTGGACGAGGTCTGGCTCTCCTGGGCCGAGAACCCGCAGGACCCGGAGGGCCGCGAGCGGACGCGCGAGACCGAGCTGCAGCTCGACGGGGCGCGGCGGGCGCTCGCCCGACTGGCCGCCGCGCCGGACGAGGCCGCCCGCGCGCGCGCGGCGGCCATCGAGCAGTTGCTGTCGTTCTACGGGCCGGTGGGCGCCGCGGGCGGGCGCTCGACCGCGGCCGCGCTGGAGGCGCTCCGCGAGCTCGCGCCCGAGCCGCGCTACTGCGAGCCGGGCGACCTCCTCACCCCGGACTGGCTGCCGGGGGTGCGCATCTACGTGCTCGCCCCGCCCCGCGACGAGAAGCTCCTCGGCAAGCTGCTCGGCAAGAAGGGCTCGGAGATGTACGGCCTCGGCGCCGACTCCGGCTTCTACGCCGCGCTGCTCGATCCGCTGACCGCCAGCGAGGAGTCGTCCGCCGCGACCGCCGCTTGCATCGAGGCGATGTGCCCGTTCGAGACCGGCCTGCAATGGCAGCGACGAGCGCGCGCGCACGGACCCGGCCCTGGCGCCGGTCGTCGCCCGCTACCGGTCGCCGGACGAGCGCTGGCGGGCGATCGACGACCAGTGGCTGCTCGCCGCCGAGCAGCTCGCGCTCAAGCTGGACAACGTCGTCAACAACCTGAGCATGGTGCTCGCGTTCGAGTTCACCGCGACAAAAGAGGTGCTGCTCTTCGCCGCCGATGCGCAGATCGGCAACTGGCTGTCGTGGCAGAAGCCCGTCTGGACGCTTACCGACGGCCGCACGCGCACCGAGGTGCGCGCGCACGACCTGCTGGCGCGCACGGTGTTCTACAAGGTCGGCCACCACGGCAGCCACAACGCCACGCTCAAGGACGGCGGTCTGGAGGCCATGTCGCATCCCGGGCTCGTGGCGGCGATCGCGGTCGACGAGCAATTTGCGAACAAGACCAAGAAGTGGGACATGCCGGCCGAGTCGCTGTACCCGCGCCTGCTGGAAAAGACCCGCGGCCGCGTGCTGCGCGCCGACGGGAAAGGCCCGACGGCGACCGATCCGAAGCGCCGGCACGCCGACGAGCGCCTGTGGAAGGCGTTCGCCGCGCGCGTCGAGGTCGACCCCGGCACGCCGTCCCTCTACGTCGACTACTTCCTCCCCTGATCGCGTCGGGCGTCGGCGACGATCGGCGGCGCGGTCAGCCGTTCGGCCTATTGCCGACCGGCGCGTCGCGCGCGGAAGCTAGCCGTCGCGCGCGACGTTCAGCGTCGAGCGCCGACTGCGTCGCATTCGAACCCACCGCCGGAGATCATGATGCGCGACCCCAAGACTCACCGCTACGACGACGGTCCGACCGCTTGCCGTCCCTCCAGCGCCGTGCTGAAGAGCATCCAGCAGGCGATCAAGAAGAGCAAGGCGATGTCGACGGCCGACGTTCGCCTGGCCGCCTACATGGGCCTGGTTGCGGCCCCCACGGTGGAGCGCCCGACGGGCTTCAACGACGGGGTGTTCTATCCCCCCACCGGCCTCGCGCTCGATCGCGCCCCCGGCAACCGCCCCCTGCGCGCCGCGCGCATGGAGCGCGCCACGGCGGCTCCCCGCAAGCTGCACGCGTTGGCGCTCATGGTTGATTTCAGCGACAACCCGGGACGCCGCCCGGCGGCCGAGTTCCAGCGCATGCTGTTCGATGCGGCGAACCCGGATTCGATGGCGACGATGTACCGCGAGATGTCCTACGGCAAGCTGGTGGTCACGGGCGAGGTCGTCGGCTACGTGCGGGCGCCGCGACCGTACTCGTTCTACACCGACGGCGAGAGCGGGACCGGGATGAACTACCCGCGCAACACGCCCGGCCTGCTGTTCGACGCGCTGACGGAATACTGCAAGACGGACAGCCTCGCGCGCTTCGACACCGACGGGGACGGGTTCGTCGACGGGATCTTCCTCATCCATGCCGGCGGCGGCGCCGAAGCGGAACCCAACCCGCAGAAGCGGAACAACATGATCTGGTCGCACAAGTGGGTCCTGCCCCAGGTGTTCACCAACCAGGGCGTCAAGGTGTACGCCTACTCGACCGAGCCCGAGGACGGCCGCGTCGGCGTGTTTGCCCACGAGTTCGGTCACGTGCTCGGCATGCCGGATCTCTACGACACGTCCTATCGCTCGGAGGGCGTCGGCCAGTGGTGTCTCATGGGCGGGGGATCCTGGGGCGGCGGCGGCCTGAAGCCCACCCGGATGTCGTGCTGGTGCCTCTCCAAGCTCGGCTGGATCAAGCCCCGGGCGGCCAAGACGGCGCGCTACACGCTCGATCCGCTCGAGAAGGACGCGAAGGACTGCCTGTGGGTGTGGACCGGCGGCAAGTCCGGCCCGGAGTACTTCCTGCTCGAGAACCGGCAGGCGACCGGCCGCGACGCGTCGCTGCCGGGCTCCGGGCTCGCGGTGTGGCACATCGACGAAGCCCGGTCGGACAACACCAACCCGCTCGCCTACAAGGTGGGCCTCGCGCAAGCCGACGGCAAGCGCGACCTGGAGCTGGCCAAGAACAGCGGCGACGCGGGCGACCTCTTCCCGGGATCCTTGAAGAAGACCGCCTTCAACGACCGGACCACGCCCTCGTCGCGCGCCCACGACGGGAGCCTGACCCGGGTCGCGCTGAGCGGGATCACGGTCGCGAAAGGCAAGGTGACGCTCAACGTGAAGCGTTGAGGCGGCGCAGCGCCGCGGCAGGCTACTCGGCGCGGATGCTCTGCACGACGGCCCGCCCGCCGGACGGCCCGCCCAGAAACGTCAGCTCGACCCTGACCCGTCGCCCCAGCGGCAGCGCCGCCGCCGGCGGGTCGGTCTGCGCGTAGAACGCCCGCAGCGACTTGCCCGCCTGCGGTCGCAGGAAGTCCGTCGCGGGATCCGGGGACTCGTTCCGGAGGATCTCGAGCTCGAGCTCGCCGCCGTAGCCGTCGGCCGCAGGGTCGAACTTCCGCAGCCGTGCGGTCACGACGGTCCTGTTGGGGGCTGCTTTCATCCTTCCGATCGTAGGCGCAAGTGCCGCGATGCGCAAAGCGCCCGTCGAGCCCTCGAGGTCATGTGAGCGCCCGCTCCGGCCCCGCAGCGCGTCCGGAATCTCGAATCGCGTAGAAATTCGCCGCATAAGCCGCGGAACCGGTTGCGACATTGACCCAGGCTGCCTATTCTTTAGGCACTCGACGCCGGCCATTTCCGGCGCCAGGGGCCGACCCGGCCCCGACGACGACTACAACATGCTCGAGGGAAGCCTATGCCTCCGTATCGCGTGTCCCTGTTCGCGGCGGTTTCACTTGCCGCCGCTCTTCCGGCCTTCGGTGCCGGCGTCCAGCTCAACGTCTCCGGCGAGGCCCGTCAGGAAATCAACACCCCGCAGTTCCAGGATCGCTACCAGTCGCTCGCGACCTACCTCGGCGCCAGTCTCGGCAACGACGTGAAGCTCGCGATCGGCCGCGACCTGTCGCGCGAGCTGCAGAAGATGCGCGCCGGCCTGTACGAGGTGCTGGTCGGCCCGGCGCACGTGATCGGCGCCGCGATGCGCTACGGCTACGAGCCGGTCGCGCGCTTCGCGGGCGAGGAGCGCGCGGTGTTCGTCGCCAGCAAGGCGAGCGGCATCAAGACCTTCGAGGGCGCGAAGGGTGCGCGCCTCGCACTGCCGCCGGCCGACTCGCTCGCGACCTATCTCGCGCGCGGCGAGCTGAACGCGAAGGGCGTCAAGGTCAACGAGTTCTTCGCCGAGGTGAAGGAGCACCGTTACCACGAGGTGGCCCTGATGTCGGTGGAGTTCGGGCAGGCCGACGTCGCGGTGGCGGACGAGCGCCTCGCCAAGGAGTGGATCGCCAGGAACGGCGGCCAGATCATCCACGAGACGCGCCCGACGCCGGGCATCGGCGTGGCCGTCAACGCGAAGCTCGACAAGCCCACCAAGGACCGCGTCCGCACCGCGTTCCTCGCGCCCAATCCCAAGATCGCGGCGAGCGCGCCGCTGACCGGCCTCGACCTCGCGGCCGTGAAGCCGATCGGCGCCGACGAGTACAAGTACGTGTCGACGCTCGGGTACTTCACGCCCCAGCAGCTGCCCGGCGCAAAGGTCGTCACCGCCGACGAGGTGGCCGAGCTGCTGAAGAAGGGTGCGACGCTCTACGACACGCGCACCGCCGAGGAGTACGGCGCGAAGCACATCCGGGGCGCGAAGCTCCTGCCCTACGTCGAGAAGAGCCGCAAGGAAGTCGGCTTCGACGTGAAGCAGGACCAGTTCGACCTCGCGAAGGCGGTGCCGGACAAGAAGGCGCCGGTCATCTTCGCGTGCAACGGCGCGGAGTGCTGGAAGAGCTACAAGGCGTCCGAGGCGGCGCTCAAGGCCGGCTACCAGCAGGTGTACTGGTTCCGCGGCGGCTTCCCCGAGTGGAGCCTCAAGGGGCTGCCCACCGAGTCGGCGCCGACCGTCGCCGGCAAGCAGTAGCCATCCGTCACCACGACGCGCGCCGGAGGCCGGGTCGCCATGACCGGATCCCGGCTTGCGCCGGTCACTTGAGGATGCGCCAGAGGTCGCTGTAGTCGTCGGTCCAGAGGCGCACCGCCTTGTCGCTCTCCAGCGGCTCCGCGGCGCTCTCGAGCGGCGCGCGCTCGAAGGTCTTCGCGTCGTCCGAGATCAGCACCCAGGTCGAGCCGTACAGGCCGCGCGTCTCGTCGGAGTCCTCGTCGAAGAGGCGCGCATGCCGGCCGAACTTCGCCGCCGCCTCGCGCAGCACCGGCTTGAGGTCGAGATAGCGATTCGAGATGTGCACCGCGAGGATGCCGCCCGGCTTGAGGTGCCGGAAGTAGGTGTCGAACGCCTCCGCGGTCAGCAGGTGCACCGGGATCGCATCGCTCGAGAACGCGTCCACCGCCAGCACGTCGAACCCTTGCGGCGGCTCGCGCTCGAGCGACAGGCGCGCGTCGCCGAGCGACATCTCCAGCTTCGCCCTGGAGTCGGTCACGTAGCTGAACTGCTTCGTCGCGAGGTCGATCACCTGCGGGTTGATCTCGTACAGGCGGAAGCTGTCGCCCTCGCGCCCATACCCCGCGAGCGTCCCCGCGCCGAGGCCGATGACGCCGACGCGCACCGGTCCGTGCCGCCCGGCGGCGAGGATCGCGCGGCCGACGCCGGAGGTCTCGCCGTAGTAGGTCGTGATCCGCTTGCGCTGGTCGGGCACGGTGAACTGCTTGCCGTGGGTGATCGAGCCGTGGGTCAGCACGCGCTGCGCCGACTCGCCTTCGCCCGAGTCCCAGACGCGCATCGCGGCGTAGAAGTTGCGCACGCGCACGTTCGCGTCGCGCGCGTAGCCGTCGTAGATCCACCACAGCGTGCCGGCGAGCCCGCCGGTGAGCAGGACCGCACCGAACACCGCCGCGCGCCAGGTCCGCGGGCCGGGGAAGCCCGACTGGTCGAGCGCCAGCACCAGCGCGACCACCGCCGCCATCGCGACGAGGCCCGCGGGCAGCTCGTACAGGTCGAGGAAGATGCGCGGCGCGATCAGCCCGACGAACACGCCGCCGAGGGCGCCGCCGACCGAGATCGCGAGATAGAAGCCGGTCAGGTAGCGCGGTGGGGGCGTGAGGCGCACCAGCTCGCCATGGCACACCATGCACGCGACGAACAACGTGGCGGCGTACACCGGGAGCATCACCCAGAGTTGCGAATGCCGGAAGTCGGAGTGCAGCAGCGCGGTCACGCCGACGAGGCCGGCCGCGGCGAGCGGCAGGTAGATCTTGCGGCTGTACCAGCCGCGGCCGTCGAAGGTGAGGATGAACGAGAGCAGGTAGAGGGCGAGCGGCAACACCCAGATGAACGGGATCGGCGCCACGTTCTGCGAGAGCTGGCTGGTGAACGCGAGCAGCAGTACGGAGGCGGTGCCCGCGAGCGCTGCCCACAGCACGTAGCGTCCGGCGGTGGGCCGCGCGGCCGCCCCGGCCACCGCGCCGGCGGTCACCTCCCACGCCGCGCCGCGGCTGCGCCAGGCGAGCACCCCGCACGCGATCGCGAACACCACGAACGCACCCGACCATCCGAGCGCCTGCGCGCGGGTGGGCAGCCACGGCTCCACGGCGATCGGGTAGGTGAGGAGCGCGAGCATCGAGCCGACGTTCGAGAGCGCGTACAGCCGGTACGGCATCGCGCCGTGGTTCGCCCGCGAGTACCAGACCTGCACCAGCGGCCCGGTGGTCGAGAGCATGAAGTACGGCAACCCCACGGTCACGGCGAGCAGCCCGAGGATGTACAGGCCGGGGTCGGCGTCGCCGAGCGGCTTCCACGTCGCATCCGGAATGATCGGCAGCGCGACCGCCGCCAGCGCGAGCAGCACCCCGTGCACGATCGCCTGCGTCCGCGCGGAGAGGCTGCGCGTCGTCCAGTGCGCGTAGAGATACCCGCCGACCAGCAGCAGCTGGAAGAACAGCATGCACGTCGTCCACACCGCGGCGCCGCCGCCGAACCAGGGCAGGATCATCTTGGCGATGATCGGCTGCACCTGGAACAGGAGGAAGGCGGAGACGAAGATCGTGAATGCGTAGAGCATGCGCGCGAAGAAGCGTGAAACCGTGAAACGGAAATCCCGGCTTACTTGATCCCCGGCATGTCGAACCCGGCTGCCAGCAGCTCGCTCACCATCTTCGCGCGCTGCTCCACGGTCAGCTCGACCAGCGGCGGGCGCACCGTCATCCAGTCGGCGTCCTGCGCGTAGTGGGCGATCGCGGCCTTGAGCGCGGGAATCATCGAGACCTGGGACTGGAGGATCTGGCGGACCTGGTCGGCGTCGGCCTGGAGCTTTTCCGCCTCCGCCGACTGCCAGCCCTGGTAAACGCGGTCGATGCCGTGCGGGTTGACGTTCGCGCCCGCGGTGATGCAGCCGACGCCGCCCGCGCGCATGTTCTTGAGGAGGAAGACCTCGCTGCCTGCGAACACCTCGAAGCCCTGCTGCGCGAAGGCGTCGATCATCGCCTTGGTGTTGTTCCAGTCGCCCGAGCTGTCCTTCACGCCGGCGACCGACTTCGGGTAGGCCTTCAGCAGCCGCTCGATCAGCCCGAGCGTGATGCCCACCTGCGCGACCGGCGGGATGTGATAGAGGTAGAGCTGGAGCCGGTCGTCGCCGACGCGCTGGATCACCTCGCTGAAGTTGCGGAACAGGCCGTCGTCCGGCACGCCCTTGTAGTAGAACGGCGGCAGCATCAGCGCGCCGGCGCAGCCGAGCTTCACCGCGTGCGCCGTGAGGCGCACCGAGTCGGTCAGCGCGCAGCAGCCGGTGCCCGGCATCAGCTGCGCGGCGGGCACGCCGCCCTCGACGAGCTGCTCGAGCAGCGTCATGCGCTCGTCGGCCGACAGCGAGTTCGCCTCGCTGTTGGTGCCGAACACCGCGAGCCCGGAGCAGCCGTGCGCGAGCAGCCACTTGCAGTGGCGCACGAAGCGTTGCGCGTCGGGGGAATAGTCCTTCCTGAAAGGCGTGACGACGGGCGAGAGCACGCCGCGGAGTCGCTGCTGAGCCATCTGGATCCCTCTTGCTGCGCGCGGAAAGGTGCGGATTCTACGCCGGCGCGCCCGGATGGACCTCGCCCATGACCCGCCGGAACACCGCCGGGTCGATGCGGAAGTCGCGGTTGTTGGCGATCACCGCCGGCTGGGGCAGGAGCTCGCCGGTCACGCGCCCGTAGCGCATGCCGAGCTGCTGCGCGAGGCGCGCGAAGAAGTCGGCGCCGGTGCGGATGTTGTGCAGCTCCAGCACCGTCGCCTCGCGCGGCGCAAAGACCATGTTCGCGAGCCCCGCGCCGGCGACCGCGACGATGGTCTCGGCGCGCGCGAAGGCGCGCGCCTGCGCCGCGAACCCGAGCGCGGATCCGACCACCGTGCGATAGCCGAGCGGCGCGAGGATCGCGGCGATCTCGTCCTCGTTCACGAGCCGTCGCAGGCTCGTGTCGCGCCGCGAGACGAACAGGCGCTGCCCCGGCTCCGCGGCGGGCGCCGCATCCAGGAACGCCGTGCGCAGCCAGTGCAGCGCGGCCGGATGAAGGCTGAACGACTCGACGAGGAGCGTGGGCACCCACAGCGTGCGGAAGGGCTGCGGGCGCACCGGGTCGATCTTCACGAGCCGGTCGGCGCCGATCCCGAGCATGCGCAGCGACTCCGCCTGCGCCGGCGCGAGGCCGGTGTCGACGACGAGCTTCAGCCCGCGCAGCTCGGGCAGAAGGCTCGCCGCGTAGGCGCGCGGCAGGAACTCGACGAGCCAGTGATAGTGGCTGGGCGATCCGCCGAGCAGCACGCACGGCTCGTCGATGCGCGCCGCCGGCGGCGCGAGATCGAGCGTCACCCGGCGCCCCTCGACCGCGGCGAAGTGGTGCGCGCGGTTGTGGGGCTGCGCGTGGAGGGTCTGGTGGAGATGCTCGCACCAGAGCTCGCGCCGCGCCGACAGCAGCAGCCAGTTGCCGGGCAGGAGCGTCGCGTCCGGAACGCGCGCGACGTAGGGCTCGTAGGTGGCCGCGAGCCGTTCGTAGGGCAGCGCGGCGGTGTCGGGCAGCGGCACCGGCGTGGTGGTGGCGCCCGCCGCGGCGAGCCAGGCCTGCGCGTCGACGAGGGCGCAGTCGACGCGCTGCATCAGGCCTGCGCGCCGCGCGCCAGCATCCACTCCTTGCGCTTGCCCTTGTAGTGCACGATGAGCTTGCCCGACACGTCCTCCTCGGGCGTCGCCGGCGAGTAGTTGTACGGATCGACCGGCAGCTCGAGGACGTTGAACTCCGGCGCGGCGAACCGCACCGCGTACTGGTCGCCGTACCAGCGCTGCGCCTCGGGCGGAAACTCGCGGCAGAGGTCGTAGCAGCGCTGCCAGAACGCCTGCGAGCGCGAGAACATCACGCCGGTGTTGTACGGCATCACCTCGGCGAGGTCGACGCCGGTGGGATCGAGCGCCGGCCCGGTGCGGCGCGTGAGGGCGACATCGAACTCGCGCTCCCACACCGCGCGCACGTCGCGCACGATCATCACGTCGGTGTCCACGATCAGCGCCGGTCCCGCCAGCGCCGCAAGGTGCTGCAGGCGGTAGGTCATCAGCCGCTCGCCGTCCCACGCGAGGCGCGTGACCGCGTCGACGCCGGGCACCGCCGGTGAGCGCTCGTCGGTCATCTGCACGAGCCCGTAGCCGAGGCGCTTCGCCGAGGCCGCCATGATGGTCGGCAGCCGGAGGTCGTCGCCGACGTGGAGGAACGCGACTTTCACGATGGGTCGATGCGTCGTTGGGAGAAGGCCCGCGCAGCCTAGCCCGCGCCGCGGCGGACGGTCAACGCGCTCGCGCCGTGCCGCGTGCGGAATTGCGACCCCGGTCGGCATGGAGCGCGATCGGCACCTCGCGCAGGTTGCGCAGCGGCGGCTCTAACCCCGGCAGGAAACCCGCGAACGAGATCGAGCTCGTTCGCGTTCCCGCCGGATTCCCTTCCGCAATCCCGCTCATCCGGCTCATCAATTTGACAAATGAAGTATGCCCTCCTACGCTCGCCCGTTCAAACCGCGCGCTGGAATCCCCTCCTCCCCGAGGAGGGGAGCCCTCGCAATGCGAGGGCGGGAGGGTCCGCGCGCCGCTCGAGGAGGAGGAAGTCATGAGGAAATTCATCGCCGTCGCCGCCATCGCCGGGCTCGCGCTGCCGCTCGCCGCGGCCGCCCAGACGACCACGCTCAGGATCGTCAGCGCGTTCCCGGAGAACTCGTTCTACGTGACCCGGCTGCAGACCTGGATCCAGAACGTCAACGAGGAAGGCAAGGGCGTGCTGCAGATCAACTTCATCGGCGGCCCGAAGGCGATCCCGACCTTCGAGGTCGGCAACGCGGTGCGCACCGGCGTGGTCGACATGGCGATGTCGACCGGCGCGTTCTACACGAACGTGTTCCCCGAGTCCGACGCGCTCAAGCTCACCCAGATGCCGGTGGCCGAGCAGCGCCGCAACGGCGCGTTCGACTACATCCAGAAGGTCTGGGCCGAGAAGGGCAACATGATCTACCTCGCCCGGATCGTCGAGCACCAGCCCTTCCATCTCTACCTCAACAAGCCGATCGACAAGCCCGACCTGAAGGGCCTCAAGATCCGCATCACGCCCGTCTACCGCGACTTCTTCAGCGCGCTCGGCGCGACCGTCATGCAGACCGCGCCGGGCGAGGTCTACACCGCGCTCGAGCGCGGCGTGGTCGACGGCTACGGCTGGCCGATCGGCGGCATCTTCGACAACAACTGGCAGGAGCGGACCAAGTTCCGCGTCGACCCGGGCTTCTACGACGCGGAGGTCTCGCTCCTCGTCAACCAGGATGCGTGGAAGAAGCTCTCGCCGCGGCAGCGCGATTTCCTGCTCACGCAGTCGCGGCTGCTCGAGAACCGCAACGACTACTGGAAGATCTACGGGCAGCAGGAGACCGAGCGCCAGGCGAAGGCCGGCATCCAGGTCATCCGGATGCAGGGTGCGCAGGCGAAGGAGTACGTCGACAAGGCGTACGAGGCCGGCTGGGCGGGGATCATCAAGAACAGCCCGGTGCACGGGCCGAAGATGCGCGAGCTGTTCACCAAGAAGTAGTCGAACGGATGGCGAGCGCCTACCGCGGGCTGCTGCACGCCTGCGCGGTGATCGCCGCGCTGCTGCTCGGCGTCACCGCGCTCGCGGTGACCGGGGACGTCGTCGCGCGCAACCTCGGGCTCGGTACGCTGCCCTGGATCCTCGAGGTCTCGGAGTACGTCCTGCCGCTCGCGACGTTCCTGGTCGCGCCGTGGCTGCTGTCGCGCAACGAGCACGTGCGGCTCGACGTGCTGCTGACCGCCCTGCCCGCGCGCCTCGCCCGCGCGCTGGAGGGGGCGGGAAACCTGCTGGGGCTCGCGGTGTGCGCGGTGTTCGTGGTTTACGGCGCGCGCGCGGTCGCGAGCTCGGCGCAGCAGGGCTCGCTCGTCATCAAGACGATCGTCTTCCCGGAATGGTGGCTGTACGCGCCGGTGCCGGCCTGCTTCGCCCTGCTCGCGATCGAATTCGTGCGGCGGCTCGCTGGGCGCGGCGCGCTGCGCGGGAGCGGGCCCGCACGCGTGACCGTCGTCCGCGCGAACCTCAGATGGTCTGGTGGCTCGCAGCGTGCATCCTCTTCGGCCTGCTGACGGCGCTGTTCGCCATCGGGCTGCCGGCGGCGTTCGCGTTCTTCGGCATCAACGCGGTCGGCGCATGGGTGTGGCTCGGCGGCGATCCCGGTCTCGTGCAGATGATCCGCAACGGCGTGGCCTCGATCTCGAGCTTCTCGCTCACGCCGATCCCGTTCTTCGTCCTGATGGGCGAGGTGCTGTTCCACACCGGCGTGGCGATGAAGGCCATCGACGCGATCGACCGCCTGATCTGGCGCGTGCCGGGCCGGCTGTCGGTGGTGGCGGTGGTCGCCGGCACGGTGTTCTCGGCGATCTCGGGCTCGACGATCGCGACCACCGCGCTGCTCGGCAGCCTGATGCTGCCGGAGATGATGCGGCGCGGCTACCACCCCAAGATGGCGATGGGGCCGATCATGGCGATCGGCGGCGTGGACATGCTGATCCCGCCCTCGGCGCTCACCGTGCTGCTCGGCAGCCTCGCCGGCATCTCGATCGCCGAGCTGCTGATCGCGGGCATCGTGCCGGGCGTGCTGCTCTCCCTGGCGTTCGTCGCGTACATCGTCGCGCGCGCCGCGCTCGACCCGAGCCTCGCGCCGGCCTTCGAGCACGAGCGCCTGCCGGCGTGGGAACGCTGGCGCCCGCTGCTCGTCTACGTCATGCCGCTCGTCATCATCTTCGTCGTCGTGGTGCTGGCGATGACCGCCGGCTGGGCCACGCCCACCGAGTCGGCCGCGGTCGGCGCGGTCGCGACGGTGCTCGTCGCGTGGGTCTACCGCTCGCTGACGTGGTCGGGCCTGATGAAGGCGCTCCTCGGCACCGCGGGAATCTCGGGCGTGATCCTCTTCATCATCGTGGGCGCGACGACCTTCGCGCAGATCCTGACCTTCTCCGGGGCCACCAACGGCCTGGTCGAGGCGATCCGCGGCGCCGAGCTCGCGCCGCTGGTCGTGCTCGGGACCATGATGCTCATCCTGCTGGTGCTGGGCTGCTTCATCGACCAGGTGAGCATGATGCTGATCACGCTGCCGTTCTTCATGCCGCTCGTCCAGCACTACGGGTTCGACCCGGTGTGGTTCGGCGTGCTGTTCCTCATCTGCATGCAGCTCGGCCTGCTCACGCCGCCGTTCGGCATGCTGCTCTTCACGATGAAGAGCGTGGCGCCGAAGGAGATCACGATGCAGCAGGTGTTCGGGGCGGTTATGCCGTATGTTGCCTTCGGCGTCCTCATGCTGCTCGTGGTCGTGGCGTTTCCGCCGGTGGCGACCTGGCTGCCGAAGGTACTGTTCGCGAAATGAGGTAGGAAATGGAGCGTTCGTTCAAGGAAGAGGTGGCCCTGCTCCGGCTGGGGGACGGCGACACGTTCCACGGCGAAGGCATCCTGGCCGTGACCAAGGCGCTCCTGCAGTCGGGCGTCTCGTACGTCGGCGGCTACCAGGGCGCGCCCGTGTCGCACATGATGGACGTGCTGAACGACGCGCGCGACACGCTCGACGAGCTCGGCATCCACGTCGAGACCAACGCGTCCGAGGCCGGCGCGGCGGCGATGCTGGGCGCCTCGATCAACTACCCGCTGCGCGGCGCGGTCACCTGGAAGTCGACCGTCGGCACCAACGTCGCCTCCGACGCGCTCTCCAACCTGGCGTCGGCCGGCGTGCGCGGCGGCGCGCTCATCATCATCGGCGAGGACTACGGCGAGGGCGCGTCGATCATCCAGGAGCGCACCCACGCCTTCGCGATGAAGTCGCAGATCTGGCTGCTCGACCCGCGCCCGGACCTGCCGACGATCGTGAAGATGGTCGAGAAGGGCTTCGAGCTCTCGGAAGCTTCGAGCACGCCGGTGTTCCTCGAGCTGCGCATCCGCGCCTGCCACGTCCACGGCGAGTTCGCGGCGAAGGCCAACCGCCGGCCGCTCGTCTCGAAGCGCGACCTGCTCGAGCGCCCCGACTTCGACTACGCCCGCATCTGCCTGCCGCCGGCCACCTACGCGCAGGAGAAGCACAAGATCGACGTCCGCTGGCCCGCGGCGGTGGAGTACATCCGCGGCGAGCGCCTGAACGAGGTTTTCCCCGGGCGCCGCGCCGATGTCGGCATCATCTGCCAGGGCGGCCTCTACAACGTCACCGTCCGCGCCCTGCAGCAGCTCGGGCTCGCCAACGCGTTCGGCGATGGCGAGCTCCCGATCTACTGCCTCAACGTCACCTATCCGCTCGTCCCCGCGGAGATCGTCGAGTTCTGCGCCGGCAAGGACGCGGTGCTGGTCGTGGAGGAAGCGCAGCCCGCCTACCTCGAGGAGGCGATCCTCGCCGTCCTGCGCCGGCACGACGTGAACGGCACCCGGGTGTACGGCAAGGACTGCCTCCCGATGGCGGGCGAGTACACCGGCGAGACGGTGCTCGCCGGCATGGCGAAGTTCGTCGAGCGCGCCGCGCCGCGCGGCATCGACACCGCCGGCATCCGGCAGGCGCACGAGGGTCTCACCGCGCCGAAGCGCAAGGCCGCCGAGCTCCTCGGCGCGCCGGTGCCCGCGCGCCCGCCGGGATTCTGCGTCGGCTGTCCGGAGCGGCCGGTGTTCTCGGCCATGAAGCTCCTCGAGCGCGAATCGGGCGCGTTCCACATCTCGGCCGACATCGGCTGCCACACGTTCTCGACGCTGCCGCCGTTCAACATGGGCAACACGGTGCTCGGCTACGGCCTCGGCCTCGCATCGAACTCCGGCATCAACCCGATGTTCGCCAATCGCAGCGTCACGATCATGGGCGACGGCGGGTTCTGGCACAACGGCCTCACCTCGGGCATCGCGAACGCCGTGTTCAACCGCGACGACGCGATCCTGGTCGTCATGGAGAACGGCTACACGTCCGCGACCGGCACCCAGAACATCCCGTCCTCGCAGCACCAGGCGGCGGAGAAGATGACCGGGATGTCGATCGAGCGCGCGCTGAAGGGCGTCGGCGTGGAGTGGGTCAAGCGCGTCACGACCTACCAGGTCGCGGAGGTGGCGAAGACGCTCAAGGAGGCGATGACGACGCCCTTCGCGGGCCTCAAGGTCATCATCGCCGACAGCGAATGCCAGCTCGAGCGCCAGCGGCGCATCCGCCCGCTCATCGCCGCCTCGCTCAAGGCCGGCGAGCGCGTCGTGCGCACGCGCTTCGGCGTGGACGAGGACACGTGCTCGGGCGACCACTCGTGCATCCGGCTCTCGGGCTGCCCGTCGCTGACGGTGAAGGACGCCGTCCGATCCGCTGAAGGTGGACCCGGTGGCGCACGTGAACAACGGCTGCGTGGGCTGCGGGCTGTGCGGGGAGGTCGCGCACGCGGCGATCCTGTGCCCGAGCTTCTTCCGCGCCGAGATCGTGCAGAACCCGAGCGGGTGGGACCGGCTGAAGCACCGGGCGCGCGCGGCGGTGATCGGCTGGCTGCAGCCGGCTTGAAAGGACGCTCCCAGATGAACACGATGACCGACACGCTCACTTTGTCCGGCACGGGGCAGCTGCCCGCGCGGCCGATCACGATCCTGGTCGCCGCGCTCGGCGGCGAGGGCGGCGGCGTGCTCGCCGACTGGATCGTCGCGGCGGCGACCGCAGCCGGGCTGCCGGTGCAGAGCACGTCCATCCCCGGCGTCGCCCAGCGCACCGGCGCGACGACCTACTACCTCGAGATCTATCCCGCGAAGTGGGAGGCGCTCGGGTCGCGCCGGCCGGTGCTCGCGCTCACGCCCTCGCCCGGCAACGTGGACCTGATGGTCGCCTCCGAGCTGATCGAGGCGGGCCGCGCGATGCAGAACGGCTTCGTGAGCCCCGACCGCACGACGCTCGTCGCCTCGACGCACCGCGTGTACACGGTCGCCGAGAAGATGGCGATGGGCGACGGGCGCGCCGACGGCGCGCGCATCGTCAAGGCCGCCGGCGAGCTGGCGAAGCGCGCCGTGCTGTTCGACATGGCCGAGCTCGCCGCGCGCTCCGGCACGGTGATCAATGCGGTGCTGTTCGGCGCGATGGCCGGCGCCGGCGTGCTGCCGCTCTCGCGCGAAGCGTGCGAGGCCGCGATCAAGGGCGCCGGCCGGGGCGTCGAGGGCAGCCTGAAGGGCTTCGCGCTCGGCTACGCGCACGCGACCGGCGAGGCGCAGCCGGCGTCGCCCGCGGAGACCAAGCGCTGGCGCACCCATCCGGTCGAGCGCGTCCGGGCGAGCTTCCCGGCGGAGGCGCACCGCATCCTCGAGGAAGGCGTGGCGCGCTGCGCCGACTTCCAGGACGCAGCGTACGCGACGCTCTATCTCGACCGCCTCGAGCCGGTCGCGAAGCTCGACCGCGACGGCGGGGGCGGCGCGACCGGATTCAAGCTGACGAACGAGACCGGCCGGTTCCTCGCGCTGTGGATGTGCTACGAGGACGTGATCCGCGTCGCCGACCTCAAGTCGCGCCGGTCGCGCTTCGAGCGCGTGCGCGCCGAGGTGCAGGCGAAGCCGGACGAGCCGGTGCACATCGTCGAGTACCTGAAGCCCGGCGTCGAGGAAGTCGCCGCGGTCCTGCCGCGCGGCCTGTCCGGCGCGCTGACGCGCTGGGCGGCGCGCCGCGGCCTCACCCACAAGCTGAACGTCGGGATGTACGTGAAGACGACGAGCGTCTTCGGCTTCCTGCTGCTGCGCTTCCTCGCGTCGCTGCGGCGGATCCGCCGCATCACCGGGCGCTATCACGAGGAGCAGGCGCTGATCGATCGCTGGCTCGCGGCGGTCCGCACGGCCGGCAGTCGCGACCTCGCCCTCGCGCTGGAGATCGCGCTGTGCGGGCGCCTGATCAAGGGCTACGGCGACACGCACCGGCGCGGCAAGGAGAACTTCCTCCGCATCCTCGACACGATTGGTCGAGCGGCGTGCGGCGGCTCGTTCGCCTCCGACACCGAGCGCGCCGCGGCGATCCGCAAGGCGCGCGAGGCGGCGCTCGCCGATCCCGAGGGGCGCAAGCTCGACCAGTCGCTCGAGGCCGCCGGCGTCCCGCCGCGGCCGCCGCAGGCGAAGCCGATGCAGTTCTTCCGCCGCCCGCCGGGCAGCGAGAAGCGGGCGGCCTAGGCCATGGAACGCTCGTTCAAGGACGAGATCGAGTCGCTGAAGCTCGGCGACGGCGAGACGTTCCACGGCGAAGGCATCCTCGCCGTGACCAAGGCGCTGCTGCAGTCGGGCGTGGCGTACGTCGGCGGCTACCAGGGCGCGCCGGTGTCGCATCTGCTCGACGTCATGGTGCAGGCGCGCGACTACCTCGACGAGCTCGGCGTGCACGTCGAGGCCTGCACCAACGAGGCGTCGGCCGCGGCGATGCTCGGCGCCTCCATCAACTACCCGATGCGCGGCGCGGTGACCTGGAAGTCGATCGTCGGCACCAACGTCGCGTCCGACGCCCTCTCCTACCTCAGCACCGCGGGCGTGGTCGGCGGCGCGCTGATCGTGGTCGGCGAGGACTACGGCGAGGGCGCGAGCGTCGCGCTCGAGCGCACGCACGCCGTCGCGCTCAAGTCCTCGCTGTGGATGCTCGACCCGCGCCCCGATCTCGCCACGATCGTGAACCTGGTCGAGAAGGGGTTCGAGCTTTCCGAGGCGTCGAACACGCCGGTGATCATGGATCTCCGCATCCGCGCGTGCCACGTCACCGGGAGCTTCGTCACGCGCGCGAACCGCGCGCCGGCCGTGTCGACCCGGCAGCGCCTCGGCGGGCCGCCCGAGTTCGTCTACGAGCGGCTCTCGCATCCGCCGGCCACGTTCAAGCAGGAGAAGCTGAAGGCCGAGGTGCGGCTGCCCGCCGCGCGCCAGTTCATCGCCGAGCACCGGCTGAACGAGGTCTTCGACGGCGCCGAGCGCGACGTCGGGATCATCGTGCAGGGCGGCCTCTACAACAACGTGCTGCGCGCGCTGCAGGTGCTCGGGCTCGCCGATCACTTCGGCGCCTGCCGCATCCCGATCCTCGCGCTGAACGTCGTCTATCCGCTCGTGCCGGAGGAGATCTCGGCCTTCTGCGCCGGGCAAGCGGGCGGTGCTCGTCGTCGAGGAAGGCCGGCCGGAGTTCATCGAGCAGGACATCGCCACGCTCCTGCGCCGCGCCGACCTGCAGACCAAGCTGCACGGCAAGGACGTGCTGGTGCAGGCCGGCGAGTACACGACCGAGGTCGTCGTGCGCGGGCTGGCGCGCTTTCTCGCCGCCCACGTCGCGCACGTCGACACGTCGCCCGGCGCGCGCTGGCTCGAGGCCCTGGACGCGACGCGCGGACGCGCCGCGGAGCTGCTCGGCCAGCCGCTGCCGCCGCGCCCGCCGACCTTCTGCGTGGGCTGCCCGGAGCGGCCGGTGTTCGCCGCGATGAAGCTCGCGAAGCGCGAGATCGGCGAGCCGCACGTCGCCGCCGACATCGGCTGCCACGCGTTCGCCACGTTCGAGCCCTTCTCGCAGGGCAACTCGATCCTCGGCTACGGCATGAGCGTCGCGAGCGCGGCGGGCGTCGGGCCGGCGATGGAGCGGCGCACGCTGTCGATCATGGGCGACGGCGGGTTCTGGCACAACGGCCTGCTGTCGGGCGTCGCCTCCAACCTGCTGAACCGCGGCGACGGCGTGCTGGTGATCATGAAGAACGGCTACACGTCGGCGACCGGCACGCAGGAGATCGTCTCCTCGCCGCCGGAAGCGGCGAAGGACCTCGCGCGCGAGGCAAGCGCGGCGCACGCCGACCGGACGATCGAGAACACGCTGCGCGGCCTGGGCGTGAAGTGGCTGCGGACGGTCTACACGTACAAGGTGTCGGAAATGGCGCGGACGCTGAAGGAAGCGTTCAACACGCCCGAGCCCGGCCTGAAGGTGATCGTCGCGGAGGCCGAGTGCCAGCTCGAGCGCCAGCGGCGCATCCGGCCGATCGTCGCGAAGCTGCTCAGCTCGGGCAACCGCGTGGTGCGCACGCGCTTCGGCGTGGACGAGGACACGTGCTCGGGCGACCACTCGTGCATCCGGCTCTCGGGCTGCCCGTCGCTGACGGTGAAGGACGCCTCCGATCCGCTGAAGGTGGACCCGGTGGCGCACGTGAACAACGGCTGCGTGGGCTGCGGGCTGTGCGGGGAAGTCGCGCACGCGGCGATCCTGTGCCCGAGCTTCTTCCGCGCCGAGATCGTGCAGAACCCGAGCGGGTGGGACCGGCTGAAGCACCGGGCGCGCGCGGCGGTGATCGGCTGGCTGCAGCCGGCGTGACAATGGGGAAGACTTTCACCGTCGAGCGCCTGATCCGCTTCTCGCACTGCGACCCGGGCGGGATCGTCTATTTCGTCAACTTCTTCGACATGTGCAACGGCACCGTCGAGGACTGGTTCACCGAGATCATCGGCATGAGCTTCCACGAGATCCACCTCGTGCGCCGCTGGGGCTTCCCGATCGTCGACACCGGCTGCCACTTCTCCAAGCCGTGCTGGCTGAGCGACCGCCTCAAGCTCACGCTCTCGATCGCGAAGCTCGGCCGCAGCTCGATCGAGTTCTCGATTCACGGCACGGTGAAAGGCGAGGAGAAGTTCCGCGCGCGCCACAAGGTGGCGATGATCTCGCTCGACACCTACCGCGCGATCCCGATCCCGGACGACCTGCGCGCGAAGATGGAGGCGTACGTCGCGGCGCATGCGTGAGCGCTGCTAATATCGGCCGCCATGCGCAAGGTCTTCCGCGTCGAGTACCCGATCCTCTTCTCGCACTGCGACCTGTCGGGCATCGTCCCGATCGAACAAGGGGGCGATGCCCCCTTGTATATCCCCCGATTCGGCCCACGGGGTCGGTAATGCGCAAGGTCTTCCGCGTCGAGTACCCGATCCTCTTCTCGCACTGCGACCCCGCGGGCATCGTCTACTTCCCGCGCTTCTTCGACCTCCTTCACACCGCGATGGAGGACTGGTTCACCTACGGCCTCGAGGAGCGCTTCGCCGACTTCATCGTCAAGAAGAAGCTCGGCGTCCCGACGGTGAGCACGCGCACGGATTTCGTCGGCCCGGCGCGCTTCGGCGACACGCTCGCGATCGAGCTGCGCGTGGTGCGGCTGGGGCGTGCGTCGATCGAGCTCGCGATCGACTCGTTCGTCGAAGACCGGCCGTGCTTCAGGTCGCGTCACACGGTCTGCACCTTCACGCACACGACCTACAAGGCGGTGCCGATCCCCGACGACCTGCGCGCGAAGATGACCGAGTATCTCGACGAGGCGTATCAGGCGGGGGGCTAACGGCCACCGGCCGCTCCGCGGCCGGACCGTCGCGACGATGCAATGGCCTTTCCGCGCCGGGGGGCGCGCCGCGCTGGCGCGGGCTCGCGTGCGACGAGCGGCGGTTTGCGTCCTCCTTCGAGCCAAGCGCTGGCTTCGAGCTCGGGCGCGTACGCGTCGAGCGCCTCGAGCCCTGCCGTTGCGCGCTTCCGCCAGCCGGGGCCGCGCCCGATCAGATCCCGCCAGGCGTCGACGACGTCGCGCGGGCGGCGCGCCTTGAGGACCTCCAGCAGCGCAGCGGACTGCGCGAGGTCCTTGGCGCTCTTTGCGGCATAGCGCATCCCGCGTTCTCCATGGACCACCAGCTTGTGCAGGGCATAGCGTTCGGGCGCCGGCACATTCACCGTGACGGCGCCGTCCTCGCTCAGCAGCGCGAGTTGCGTCACCTGTTCGAGGGCGTACTCGAGGAACGAGAGCGGCTGGAGCACGACGCCGAGCTGGGCGTGCTCGATCGGCGTGTCACCGCCCCGATGCAGCGTCGTCAGAAAATCCAGCCGGAGCTCGGGGTCGGCCGGGTTGAGATAGGTAGCGCCGGCTTTCCCTGCGCGCCCGCTGGTCGGAATCAAGCCCATCTCCAGTGACTCGATCGCGCCGTGCGTCTCCACCTTGACGTCCGCGGGCAGAGCGACAGCCAGGTTCTTTCCCGCGTGGGCGAGATCGACGTCCTGGGTTCGGTCGGCGTCGCCCCACCGGACGCCGAGCATGTTTCCGTATCCGAGGAAGGCGTGAGTGCCGATGAGAACCCCGCCGGCGCGGAAGAACCCGTACTCGCTCAAGCGCTCGATCACTCGGAAGTGCTTGCGCAGAACCGGGGCGCACCCCAGACCGATCGCGCCGCGAGCCAGGTCGGCGATCGCCGCTCGCGACGAGGTCGCGTCCGCCTTGTCGACAAGGGCGCGAAGCCGGGCGGAGTCGGGGCCGAGGTAGATCTGACGCACGGCGCCGTTCACGTCCCGGTACTGAAAGTAGAAGTACTGGCTACCCTTGACAGTCTTCCTGGCGATCGACCCGCCGCGAATGCTCGCAATCGAGCGCGAGACGTCGGCCGCGAGCGCGGCATCGAAGACCTGCGCGTAGAGCGTCTGCGCCGACAGCGACAGCTCGGAGAACCTCGGCATGGCCGGTTATCCTACAAATATTTATACTGTAGTATAACTTTAGCCAAAAGTTATACTACATACGTTTATTCCGTAGTATAACTTGACGCTCTGCCGGCTCCCCCTTCACGGGGAGTCCTGTTTCCGCGTCACCCCCAGATCGCCTTCGCCGCCTCCACGCAGCGCTTCAGCTTCGCGACCTCGTCGGCCTCGGTGACCGGGTTCCCGCCGATGGTGCTCGCGAAGCCGCACTGCGGGCTGATCGCGAGGCGGTCGGCGTCGATGTGCTTCGCCGCCTCGTCCGCCCGGCGCTTCAGCGCGTCGACCGGCTCCAGCGTCGCGACCTTCGAGCTCACCATCCCCAGCACCACGCCCTTGTTCCTCGGCATGAACCGCAGCGGCGCGAAGTCGCCCGCGCGCGGCGTATCGTACTCGAGCAGGAAGTGGTTGACGTTCGCGCGGCCGAAGAGCTTCTCCGCGATCGAGTCGTAGCCGCCCTCGGAGAGGTACTTGCCCTTGTAGTTGCCGCGGCACATGTGCACGCCGACCACCATGTCCGCGGGCCGGTTCTTCACCGCCTCGTTGATCGCGTCGACGTACAGATCGACGAGCGCCTCGGGATCGTTGCCGCCGGCCTTCACGCGCTCGCGCGCCGCCGGGTCGCAGAGCATCGCGATCGCGACCTCGTCGAGCTGGACGTACTGCGCGCCCGCGGCCGACAGCGCGGCGATCTCCTCCTGGTACACCTTGCCGAGATCGACGATGAACTGCCGCGCATCGGCATAGATGCCCGGGTCCGCGTAGTTCTTGCCGCGCCAGAAATGCATCGTCGACGGCGCCGGCATGGTGATCTTCGGCGTCGCCTGCGTCAGCCCCTTGACGAACCGGAACTCGTCCACCGTGATGTCGCCGCCGCGCTTGACCTTGCCGACGACGTGCGGCGCGGTGAAGTCGGACTCGTGCCCGTGCTCGTCGCGGAAGCGGAACGCCGCCTCCTTCACCGTCAGGCCGTCGGTGCGCTCGACGAAGCGCGCCCAGTACGAGATGCGCCGGAACTCGCCGTCGGTCACGACCTGCAGGCCGCAGCCCTCCTGCAGCCTGACGACGTCCCGGATCGCCTCGTCCTGGATGCGCGCGAACTCGGCGTCGGAGATCGCCTTCTCGGCGTGGCTCTTGAAGGCGTGCCGGAGCCTGGCGGGCCGGAGCAGGCTGCCGATGTGGTCGGCGCGGAAGGGCGGGCGGCCGGTGGGCGCGATGCGGGGCATGGCGGGTCTCCTCGGAGGGGGCTGCGGCGGATTCTATAACTCTATAGAATTGTGGCCCGTCCCCGCCCCGGAACGCAACCCCGATGCCGGTCGCGACCCGCTCCGCGCCCCAGGCCCGCCGCCGCGCCGCCGAGATCATCGACGCCGCCGCCGCGGTGTTCGCCGAGCGGGGCTACGACGGCGCCGCGACGCAGGACATCGCCGACGTCCTGGGGATCCGGCAGGCGAGCCTCTATTACTACTTCCCGTCCAAGGAAGCCGCGCTGGAGCAGGTCTGCCTGCGCGGCGTCGAGGGCTTCGTCGAGCAGGCGGCGGCGACCGCGGCCGGCGACGAGCCCGCCCCCGAGAAGGTGCGCCTCCTGATCCTCGGCCACCTTGCCCCGATGCGCGACCGGCAGGCCTACGTGCGCGTCTTCCTGCGCGATCGCCACCGCCTGCCCGACGAGAGCCGCCGCCGCGTCGGCCGCGTGTCCCGGCGCTACGAGCGCATCATCCAGGGCGTCCTCGAAGCGGGCGTGCGCGCGGGCGAGCTGCGCGCCGGCCTCGATTGCCGGCTCGCGACGCTCGCGCTGCTGGGCATGTGCAACGCGGCGGTGAACTGGTACGGCGCCGCGCCTGGCACGACCATCGAGCGCATCGCGGACGAGTTCGGCCGGCTCGTCCTGGACGGGCTGGTCCCGCGCGCCACGCGCCGCCGGAGGCGCGGATGACGCGCTGGGACGCGCCGACGCTGCGGGGAAAGAACGCCCCGCTCGTCCTCGCCGAGCGCGCTCGGGCGAGCCCCGGCGCCGTCGCTTTCCGCTCGAAGCACCTGGGCATTTACCGCGAGCGCACGTGGCGCGACTACGCGAGCTTCGTCGAGCGCTGCGCCCGCGGATTCGCCGCGCTCGGCGTGAAGGCGGGCGACCGCGTCGCGATCATGGGCGATGCGTGCGAGGAATGGATGATCTGCGACCTCGCCGCGCAGGCGCTGGGCGCGGTGACGTACGGCATCTACCCCACCGCGTCCGCGGCCGAAGTCGAATACCAGTTGCGCGATGGCGGCGCCTCCATCTTCGTCGCCGAGGATCAGGAGTACGTCGACCGGCTGCTGCCGCTCCTCGACCGGCTGCCGGCGATGCGCTGGATCGTCGTGATCGACGACGCCGCGATGTTCGCCTACGACCATCCGCAGCTGAAGAGCTACGGCGAGGTGCTCGAGGGCGCGGCGCCGGCGGCCGATCCGGCCGCGGCGCTCGAGCGGCTCGCAGCGCGCGTGCCGGCGGAGGCGCCAGCGTTCATCGTCTATACGTCCGGCACCACCGGCCACCCGAAGGGCGCGCTCGTCTCGCACGGCCGGCATCTCGCCGGCGCGTTCAACATCGTGACGCACTACCCGACGCTCGCGGAGCGGTCTCACCGCACGGTCATCTACTTGCCCCTATGCCACGTCCTGGGGCGCGACGTGGCGATCACGCTGCCGCTCGTCTCGCAGCTCGTCCCGCACTTCGGCGAGGACCTCGAGGACCTCCCGCAGACCTTCTTCGAGGTCGCGCCGAGCGTGCTGTTCGCCGTGCCGCGCTACCTGCAGAAGTTCGCCTCCCAGGTCCTGGTGGGCATCTCGAGCACCTCGGGCGTCAAGCGCGCGGCGTACGACCTCGCGGCGCGGATCGGCCGCGCGCACGCAAGACGGCGCTGGGACGGCACCGCGGGCGCCGCCTCGGCCCTCGCCTACGGCCTGGCACGCGCGACGGTGTTCGCGCCGATCCTCAACAAGCTCGGCCTCGACCGCCTCGAGCTCGTCCTCGCCGGTGGCGCGGCGGTGCCGCCCGAGACGATGGCGCTCTGGCACATCTGGGGCGTGAACGTGTGCGAGATCTACGGCCAGACCGAGACCGCCGGCGGCATCATCGCCGGCCAGCGCGGGCCGTTTCCGCGCCCGGGCGACGTCGGCACGGTGCCCGACGGCTGGGAGGTGTCCCTCGGCGCGGAGAGCGAGATCCTCGTCAGGAGCCCCGATCTCTTCGACGGCTACTGGAACGGGGCGGGCGATGCGGTGCTCGACGCGGAAGGGTGGCTGCACACCGGGGATGTAGGGGCGTGGGCCGACGGCCGCCTGAAGATCGTCGACCGCGCGCGCGACTTCATCGTGACCTCCGGCGGCAAGACGCTGTCGCCCTCCTTCATCGAGAACGCCCTGCGCGCAAGTCCCTATGTCGCCGAGGTGGTCGTGTTCGGTCACGACCGGAAGTACGTCGCCGCGCTGATCGAGATCGACTACGACACGGTGTCCGACTGGGCGCGCGCGAACGGCGCCGCGTACACCGGCTTCACCAGCCTCGCGCAGCATCCCGCGGTGGAGCGCCTGCTGCAGGGCGAGATCGACCGCGCGAACGCCGCGCTCGCGCGCGTCGAGCAGGTGAAGCGCTTCCGCATCCTGCCGAAGGCGCTCGATCCGGAGGAGGAGGGCGAGCCGGTGACGCCGACGCGCAAGGTGAAGCGCAAGCTGATGTACGAGCGGTTCAGGACGCTCGTCGAGTCCATGTACGATGACGCGGACGAGCGGCTCGTCGCCGCGAGCGTCGGCGAGCTGCTGCAGAACTGAATCCACCCGCACGAATCGACCAACGAGGAGGAGGACCATGAAAAAGCTTGCCCTGACGACCGCGCTCGCCGCGAGCCTCGCGGCCGCCCAACCCGCCGCCGCGCAGGATGCGTACGTCGTCGGCCTGACCGGCGCGCTCACCGGCCCGGCCGCCGCCACCTACGCGCCGGTGATCGAGGCGATGCGCGCCTACGTCGACCACGTCAACGGCAAGGGCGGGGTCAACGGCAAGCCGATCCGCCTCGTCATCGCCGACAACCAGGGCGAGCCGTCGAAGGCCGCGGCCGACGCGAAGAAGCTGATCGCGCAGGACAAGGTGCTCATCCTCATCAACTCGAGCCTCTCGTCCACGTACGCGCCGATGATCGCCGAGTCCAAGCGTGCCGGCGTGCCGCTCTTCTATCGCCGGCGCGGTGTGCCCGAAAGAGACCTATCCGCCCGCCGACCCGCTGCAGTTCTGCTCGACCGCGTTCGGCGCGCAGTACGACAGCCAGATGGCGATGGGCTTCGTGAAAGCGAACTCGAAGGAGGCGCCGCGCGTCGGCTACTCGGCGATGGCGATCCCGATCTCGCGCGGCGAGATCGACTACGCGGAAGGCCTCGCGAAGCAGATGGGCATGACGCCGGTCGACAAGCAGGTCATCCCGCCGCCCACGCCCGACTACACGCCGTTCGCGACCAAGCTCAAGGATGCCAACCCGAACTGGGTCTATTCGTGGGCGCCGTGGGTCACGCAGGTGCGGACGCTGGAAGCGCTGCGCCGCCTGGGCTGGAAGGGCAACTACATCGCCTACGCGCACATCCAGTCCGAGGACGAGCTCGAGCGGCTGAAGGACGGCGACCTGTACGTCTTCGGGACGAACGCCTTCTTCAAGGACGACCTGCCGGTGCACGCCGAGATCCGCGCGGCGACCCACCGGGCGAAGCTCAACTACCCGACGACGCAGCTCACCGAGGGCTTCATCGCCGGCCTGGTGCTCGAGGCCGCGCTCAAGGGCGCGTCCTGGCCGCCGACGCCGCAGAAGGTGCTCGCGTCGATGAACAACCTCAAGGTGGACACGAAGGGCCTGCGCGGCGGCCCGATCGAGTGGACGAAGACGAACCACTTCCGCACCAAGCAGTACTACCGCGTGTACCGCTGGGACCCGTCGAAGAACGGGATCGTCCAGGTGAAGGACTGGACCGCGATCGACGTGAAGTAACGGCCCAGTCGTCATCCCGGCGTAAGCCGGGATCCAGGCCAAGCGGGAATCGCCATTCAGCTCGCCGTCAATATTCTCGTCCTCGCGTCGATCTACGCGCTGATCGGCTGCGGCTACGTGCTCATCTACCGCACGAGCCGCGTGCTGAACCTCGCGCACGGCGAGCTGATGATGGTCGCGGCGTACCTGCTGCTGACCACCGCGTCGCTCTTCTCGGGCCATCCGCTGACCGCGTTCGTCGCATCCGCCCTCCTCGGGCTCGTGGTCGGCGTCGCGGTCTACGTGGTGCTGATGCGCAAGATGACCGGCGAGCGGGTGCTGGCCGCGGTGCTCGCCACCGTCGCGCTCGGCATCCTGCTGCGCGGGATCGTCGTGCTGATCTGGTCGGCGCAGCAGCAATACCCCGGCCAGGCGCTCGGCTGGCCCAACCCGGCGCTCGAGCTGCCCGGCGGCGGGCGGATCTCCGTCGCGGCGGCCGCGCTGGTGCTGACGACGGCGGCGGTGTACGCGGGCCTCTTCGCCTTCCTGCGCTACACGCGCTGGGGCATCCGCATGCGCGCCGCGGGGCAGAACCCGCTGCTGGCCGCGCAGCGCGGCATCCGCCTGCACGGCGTGTACGCGCTCGCGTGGGGCCTCTCGACCTTCACCGGCGGCCTCGCGGGCATGCTCATCGCGCTCGACTCGGGGCTCGAGCAGACGATGGTCGTGATCGGCCTGAAAGCGTTCCCCGCGGCCCTGGTGGGCGGGCTCGACAGTCTCGTCGGCGCGATTGTCGGCGCGCTCATCGTGGCGGCGGCGGAGGTGCTGCTGATCCACTACGTCAATCCGCTGCTCGCCGACGTCGTGCCGTTCCTCGTGCTGATCGCGATGCTGCTGGTGCGGCCGTGGGGGCTGTTCGGCACGCGGGAAGAGCTGGACCGCGTCTAGATGCCCTTCGCCAGCGGCTACTTCCGGACGACCTACGCGCGCGACATCCGCCTGGTCGACACGCGCACGCAGGTCGCGAGCCTCGCCGTCTTCGTCGCGCTGCTCGCCGCGTTTCCGTTCTTCGCATCGGCGTTCCTGCTCGACCTGGCGAACCAGTTCTTCCTCGCGTCGATCGGCGCGGTGGCGCTGATGCTGCTCACCGGCTACGCCGGCCAGGTCTCGCTGGGCCACGCGGGCCTGCTCGCGGCCGGCGCGTTCACGGTCGGCATCCTGGTCAAGGAAGTGAACGCGCCGTTCTGGGTCACGGTTCCCGCCGCCGCGGCCGTCGGCGCGCTGCTCGGGGTGGTGTTCGGCCTGCCTTCCCTCCGGCTCCGCGGCCTCTACCTCGCGGTGAGCACGCTCGCGCTCTACTTCGTGGTGGCATACGTCGGCAGCGAGTACGAGACCCAGCGCGGCTTCTCGACCGGGATCGTGGTGGACCCGCCCGCGCTCGGTCCGCTCACGGTGGACGACCCGCGCGTCTGGTACTTCGTGCTCTTCGCCGCCGCCGCGGCGACGGTCGTCCTCTGCCTGAACCTCCTGCGCGCGCGCAGCGGGCGGGCGTGGCGCGCGATCCGCGATCACGAAACGGTCGCGGAGGCCCTCGGCATCAACGTCCCGGCGTACAAGCTCGCCGCCTTCGTGGTCAGCTCGGCGCTCACCGCGGTCGCGGGCGCCCTCTTCGCCTACTACCGCGGCTTCGTCTCGGTGGAGGCGTTCTCGCTCTTCCTGTCGATCCAGTACGTCGCCATGGTGATCATCGGGGGCATGGGCTCGATCCTCGGCGCGGTGCTCGGCGCGGCGTTCGTCACGCTGTTTCCCTATGCGATCGAGGCGCTCATCGCGTCGCTGCCCACGCCCGAGCGCTACGCGAACCTCGTCTTCGCGGTGAACTACGCGGCGTTCGGTCTGGTGATGGTGCTCTTCCTGCTCTTCGAGCCCGAGGGGCTGGTCGGCATCTGGCGGCGGGTGCGCGACTGGTTCCTGCTCTGGCCGTTCCGGCAGCGGCCGCTCGCGGGGACGAAGTCGCGATGAGTGGCGAGCCGCTGCTGACGCTCGAGCAGGTCGAGGTGACGTATCACCGCGTGATCACCGCGGTGCAGGGCGTCACGCTCAAGGTCGAGCGCGGCCAGATCGTCGCGCTGCTCGGCACCAACGGCGCCGGCAAGACCACCACGCTGCGCGCGATCTCCGGTTTCCTGGGCCTGGACGATGCACGGGTGACCGCCGGCACCGTGATCTACCATGGCGAGCGCATCGAGAACCGCCCGCCGCACGAGATCACGACGCGCGGCATCGTTCTGGTGCCGGAGCGCGACAAGGTCTTCCCCAACCTGTCGGTCGCGGAGAACCTGATCGCGAACGTCCCGCGCGTCGCGCCGGGCGCGGCGGCACGGCGCCTGGTCGACGTGGCGTACGAGTTCTTCCCGAAGCTCGCCGAGCTGCGCGACCGCGAAGCGGGCTACCTCTCCGGCGGCGAGCGCCAGATGCTCGCCATCGGCGCGGCGATCGCGTGCGGTCCGGAGCTGCTGCTCGTGGACGAGCTGTCGCTCGGACTGGCGCCGCTCGCGGTGCAGGATCTGGCGCGGCGGCTGCGGGAGATCCGCGACCGCCTCGGGATCACGATCCTGCTCGTCGAGCAGAACGCGCCGGTCGCGCTCGGCATCGCCGACTGGGGCTACATCATGGAGAACGGGCGCGTCGTCCTCGACGGCGACGCCGCGCGGCTCGGGGACCACCAGGACATCCGCGAGTTCTACCTCGGGCAGTCTGCCGGCGAGCGGCGCAGCTACCGGCACGTGAAGCAGTACCGGCGCAGCCGGCGGTGGTATGGCTGAGCTCGCGGTCGAGAACGTCACGCTCCGCTTCGGCGGCCTCGTCGTCCTCGACGACGTGTCGCTCGCCGTCGAACGCGGCGAGCTCTTCGCGCTGATCGGGCCGAACGGCGCGGGCAAGACGAGCGTGTTCAACTGCATCAGCGGCCTCTACCGCCCGGCCGCGGGGCGCATCCGGTTCCAGGGGCACGACGTCGTCGGCATGAAGCCGCACGACATCGCGCGGCTGGGCGTCGCGCGCACGTTCCAGCACGGCGAGCTGTTCCCGCACCTGACCGTGGTCGAGAACCTGCTCGTCGGCCGGCACACGCGCTTTCGCACCAACCTCGTCGGCGAGGCGCTCTTCGGCCGGCGCGTTCGCGAGCAGGAGGTCGAGCATCGCCGCGTGGTCGAGGAAATCCTCGATTTCGTCGAGCTCGGAAGGCATCGCCACACGACCGTCGCGAGCCTGCCGTTCGGCATGCAGAAGCTCGTGGGCTTCGCCCGTGCCCTTGCGATCGAGCCGAAGCTGCTGCTGCTCGACGAGCCGTCCGCGGGGTTGAACCGCGACGAGCGCGAGGACCTGGCGCGGTTCATCCTGCGCATCCAGCACGAGCTCGGCATCCCGATGATCTGGATCGAGCACGACATGCAGATGGTCGCCGACCTGGCCGACCGGATCTTCGTGCTCGATTACGGCAAGCCGCTCGCGCAGGGAACGCCGGACGAGGTGCTCAACGATCCGCGGGTGATCGCGGCGTATCTGGGGCAGGCGGCGGCGTAGGGCTGTCGCGGCGAGAGGGGCATGAGGAACGATTCCACTTCCGGGCGTCCGGTCGGAAGGGGGCTCGTTGTCATGGCGAGGCAAGAAGCGTTAAATCCACTTCGGGGAATTGGCACGGCCGCTGTGCCGCGGCATTCGGGGCCGTTCACGCGTTTCCTGGAGGCTGTCCGAGGGGGCAAGGTGTCTTTGCCGGTTCACTTTAGGGTGTCACCGGTTTTTGAATCAGTGACGAATCAGCGACTTCTGCGCAGCCACGCGGTTTATGCACCTGGTGCCTGGCATCATACACAGGTGTTTAGGGTGTCGAATTCTGTTTGGAGGTCAAGACATGCCAACGAGCACTTTCCAAGCATGAGTCCGGGCAATGGTTAGCAAGCGCCGCCGCCCGCGGTTGTCACTTGACTTGCTCAAGGGTTTCGAGGCCGCCGCGCGCCACCTGAGCTTCACTCGCGCCGCGCACGAGTTGTCCCTCACACAATCGGCAGTCAGCCGGGAGATCAAGACGCTCGAAGTGCAACTTGGACAGCCGTTATTCCGGCGTCTCAATCGCGGGCTGCGCCTCACCGACGCTGGGCAGGGACTCCATCGTGCAGTCGGTGAGGCGCTCAAGCTGATCGACGAGGCGACCGACCGCCTCGCTACATCAAGCGGTGGAGAGACGCTTGCGGTGACGACCAGCGCGCCGCTCGCCTCGACGTGGCTGGTTCCCAAGCTTCCTCGGTTCACTCGCCTGCATCCGGAGGTCGACGTGCGAAGCGTTGCCGCCGACCAGAGCCTCGAACTTGAGCGGGAGCGCCTCGACCTCGCGATCCGCTGGGCGCCTCCTGGTTCGGACATCCCCGGCGGAGAGCTGCTATTCGACGTTGAGATGTTCCCGGTCTGCTCGCCCACGGTGGCGCGAGATCCGGCGCGGCCGCTCAGGAGTCCGGCTGATCTCGCACGTCACGTGCTCTTGGATCTAGAGACCGCAACGGCGCGCGGGCCGTGGTCCGACTGGGGACCGTGGCTCGAGGAGATGCAACACGGTAACCTGAAGCCGGGCGGTACGCTGCATTTCTCGCATTACGACCAGGTAGTCCAGGCGGCGATTGACGGCAGCGGCGTTGCGATCGGACGCAACCCTCACAATGCCCGCCATCTCCGCGACGGTCTCCTGGTTGCACCGTTTGGCCGGGAAGCGGCCCTCCGCCGGGGAGCATACTTCGTGCTCATCTCGCCGCGCTCAACCGAACGCTCGGTCGTCAAGGAATTCGTCGCGTGGCTACGCGACGAGGTCCGTCAGGACGTCGCAGCAGACGCCGAACGCGAAGGCCCGGATCGGCGACGATCTATTTTGTCCGCGGCGCCGGTCCGCACACGCAGGCGCTGAACTGTGCGTCTCACCTTTTCTTTTTGCGGGGACGGAAGACGAAGCGGCCGCCGACCGACCGCTCTTGGCTGAACTCTGACCATGTCTCATGGAGATTGACGTCCAACAGCGCGATGCAGCCGACCGCTTCACAGCGGGCTTGCTCCCACTGTTCCGCGGCCGCTGATCGCGAGCGTTCGATGGCGCAGGTACCGCGCGGCGAAGGTGAACGTCCGCCCACTAGCCGTAGCGCGACGATTATTGGAAGGACGATGGGAACTTCGCTATCGTCCGCGCCGCACCAATGCGACATCCCGTTGGCGGCGAGTCGAGCTCACAAGCGGTTTCATTGTTGGTAGCAGCCCAGGGGCTTAGAATTTCCACGCCACCACTCTGGAGGAGGGGTCATGAAACTCAATTTGCTTCCCGCGCTCGCGGCCGCACTGCTCTCCGCCTGCGCTTCAATGGACGGCGGCGGTTGGACTACCCTCATTGACGGCGAACGAGGTCTCGACAACTTTACCCGCGACGGCGACGCGAACTGGCGCGCAGAGGGCGGCGCGATCGTCGCGGACAAAGGCAAGGGCGGCTTCCTGGTCTCGAAACAGTCATTCGGAGACTATCGGCTGCGCGTCGAGTTCTTTCCAGACCCCAACACCAACAGCGGCATCTACATGCGCTGCTCCGTGCGTGAGAAGCTGACCGACAAGCTTTGCCACGAGGCGAACATCTTCGACCAGCGCCCCGACCAGACCTTTGCCACCGGCGGCATCGTGCACATGGGGAAAGTGTTGCAGCCGACGAAGGCTGGCGGCCAGTGGAACGTCTTTGAGATCACCGCTCAGGGCCGCAACATTACCGTCATCCTGAACGGCGTGAAGACGGCTGAGATCAACAACGCTGAGTTCCTATCCGGGCCGGTCGCGTTGCAGTTCGGAAACCTACCTAACAACGTTCCCGGCGGAGCGATTCGGTTCCGCAAGGTTCAAGTGCGCCCGCTGTGACCGCTAACAGATATGCAGTTCCTTGTAGTCGGCACCGCAAGTACGCTCGACTGCGGCGCGATTTAGGCAAGTTCTGGGCTAACAGGCAGCAGGTGGCGCATCGATCGTGTGACCGCTCCTTGCCGATCGCCGACGCCTGCTCTTCACATCCGCTCTGAGACGCCACCGAACAGCGGCTTGCACAGCGATGCGCCGCAAGCGGCGCACGCGTGAAGCCGGACGTTGGGCGTCGGAACTGCCCCAGCCGCCGCGATAGACTGATCACGATGGCCAAGCGCCGGCAACCACGCTTGTCGCTAGATCTGCTCCGAGGCTTCCGGGCTGCGGCGCGTCACTTGAGTTTCACCCGCGCGGCTCAAGAACTGCATGTCACTCAGTCGGCAATCAGCCGTGAGATCAAGACCCTCGAGGACCAGATCGGAAAGCCGCTTTTTCGGCGCGTTCACCGTGCACTGCAGCTTACCCGCGCCGGGGAAGAACTTTATCGAGCTACAGACGAAGCCCTGTCCCTGATCGATACGGCAGCAGGTCGTGTTGCCGAATCCGGCAAGGCGCTCGCAGTCACCACCACAACTGCTCTCGCCTCGCTTTGGCTCGCCCCCAGGCTGCCGCGATTCAACCGGCTCCAGCCCGGAATCGACGTGCGGGTCGTGGCAACGAACGACCGACCTGACCTTGAGCGTGAGCAGTTGGATCTGGCGATCCGCTTCGTTCCGCGAGGGGCCGATACCCCAGAGGGCGAGCGGTTCGCGGACTGCGAGATCTTCCCGGTTTGTTCGCCAGCGCTTGCGCGTGATCGGACACACCCACTTCGAGGTCCCGCAGATCTTGCGCACCACGTTCGTCTTGATTTCGAGACGATCCGCGATGGTCGACCATGGTCTGAATGGGATGTTTGGTACGGCGCGCTGAAGATACCCGCGGTCACGCCGGCGAGCACCCTCAGGTGCTCGCACTACGACCAAGTGATCCCTGCGGCAATCGAGGGCAGCGGCGTTGCGATGGGTGCGCGGCCACACCTTACGCATTACCTCCGCGACGGAACCCTGTGCGCTCCCTTTGGCCCCGAGGCTGTGGCGACACTTGGCACTTTCTTCATAGTCCTCAGACCCAATGTCGTCCTCAGCGATGCGACGGAGGCGTTCGTTGCTTGGTTGAGGAGCGAGGTGCGCCGGGATAGCGAGCTCACGCTCGCGGTGCCTCGCGGGGTGAATCGAACAGCAGGCCGTCGAGTTCAGACATCCGGCGCTCGCTTTCGAGCACGCCGCTCTTAGATCGTCGTGCGCAGAGTTCCGACGCCCAACCGCAGCAGAGTCTCACTCGGTTTCGAGGGAGAACCCCTCGTCCTGCCAGCCGGTCACGCCGCCGATCATCTCCTTAACCGGGTATCCCAGCTTTGCCAGCCGGACCGCGGCCTTGTTCGCACCGTTGCAGTGCGGGCCGGCGCAGTACACAACGAACAGTGTTTCACGAGGGAACTGCGCCATCCGCTCTCTCGTCATGGCCCGATGCGGAATGTTGATCGCGCCGGGGACATGGGCTTTGGCAAAGGCGTCACGGCCTCTGACGTCAACGACGACGAAGTCCTGGTCTCCGGCTTTCATGCTGTCGTAGACGTCCCAGCAATCCGTTTCGAACGCGAGCCGTGACTCGAAGTGATGCAGTGCCGTTTCCGGTGCAGCCGCCGGGGTTTCCGTAACGTGGGATGTCATCGCGGGCCTTTCCTCTCGATCGAGCAGTCGACCGGAGGATTGTGGCCAATACCGGGGCCGGGCTATAGTGGCGCTCCAGCCGATCTTCGGTAGTTTTCCGCCATGAGCACGCATCCAGGCCTGGTCGCCGCGGTGGCATACGACGGTCTGTGCCTGTTCGAATTTGGCGTCGCCGCAGAGCTGTTTGGTCTGCCACGACCGGAGCTCGAGGTGCCCTGGTATGACTTCACGGTTGTGGGTATCGAGCGTCGCGGATTTCGGAGCCTGGGAGGCGTGAGCATCCAGGCGGCCAAAGGCCTATCGGTCCTGAAGCGGGCGAAAACCATCGTGCTGCCAGGCTGGAAGAGCCCGCATGAGCGGCCGCCGGCCCGGCTTCTTTCCGCACTGAGAGCGGCTCACGGTCGAGGCGCGCGCCTGATGTCGATCTGCTCCGGAGCCTTTGTGCTGGGTTACGCCGGACTGCTGGATGGCAAGCGCGCGACCACGCATTGGCGCTACACGGGGCAGTTTCGATCACTCTTTCCAAGGGTGGAGCTCGTTCCCGACGTCCTCTACGTGGACGAAGGTCAAATCATCACCTCCGCGGGCAGCGCCGCCGGAATCGACGCCGGGCTTCACCTCATACGCCGCGACTTCGGTGCGGCGGTAGCCAACCGCGTGGCGCGAAGGCTGGTCGTTACACCGCACCGGGAAGGCGGACAGAAGCAGTTCATTCCATCAACGGTCGACGAGCGGACCAGCAACAGGTTCCAGCAGGTCATGCAGTGGGCCAGACAGCACTTGGCGGAGACGATCACCGTACGCAGGCTCGCCGACCAAGCCGCGATGAGCGAACGGAATTTCCTGAGGCGTTTCCGCGAAGCCACGGGGGCCACCCCCAAGGCCTGGCTCGTGCGCGAACGGGTGTCAAGAGCTCAGGAACTCATCGAAACGACAGACGAGCCTGTGGATCGCATTGCCGAGCGCTGCGGTTTCGCGGCAACAGAAACGTTTCGCCTAGCATTCCGCAATCGTGTGGGGCTCGCACCATCACGATACCGGCAACGATTCAAGCGAGATGGGCTCTAACATGCCTTTCGAGACGACCCTTCGCCGGCGAGCTTTGCTCCCCGGCTCGGCCGCTCAATGGCGGCGTTGGGCGTCACAGTCACCGCCGTAAGCATGAGCCGGCAGTTACGCCAGTTCCTTGAGAGTTGCGCGGAGCGTTGGCCGGGAAACAGAATGGAGTAAGTATGTCAGACGCCGACAGGTGACACGAACATGCTCGCCTCGCACAACCGCTACAAGTATTCCGGCATCGACACGCGCCCGAAGTACCGTTGGCCGGAAGGCAAGTCGCTCGCGCTTCTACGTGGCGCTGAACGCCGAGCATTTTCCGTTCGGCGCGCCGGGCGGCATCGATCTCGACCGGGAGACGAAGCCATGGAGCCAGCGGAGCTGGTTGTGGCGCGAGTACGGCAACCGCGTCGGCGGCTGGCGGCTCGCCGACCTGTTCGACGATCTCGCCCTCAATGTCGGCCTGATCGTCAACTCGGAGACCTATGAGCACTGCCCGGAACTGGTGGCCCGTTTCCGCGCGCGCGGCGACGAAATGATCGGGCACGGCCTCTCCAACGGCACCGATCGGCCGCTCGACATGGACGAGGCGACCGAGCGCCGTATGGTCCGCGACGTAACCGCCGCGATGCACGCGGCCGATGGAGTAAGGCCCGTGGGCTGGCTTTCGCCATACCTGACGCCCAGCCTCGTCACCACCGATCTGTTGGTGGAGAACGGCTACGAGTATCTCCTCGACTGGGGCATTTGCGACGAGCAACCATTCTGGGTGAAGGGCGGCGGGGGCCGAATCCTGGCCATACCGTACCCGATCGAGCTCAACGACCAGCCTGCGATCGTGGGCCGGAAGCACACGCCGGCCGAACATGCCGATATGCTGGTCGACCAGTTCGACGAAATGCTGCGCCGTTCCGAGGACACGCCGCTCGTGCTCGGTGTGTCTCTCCATACCTTCATCGTCGGCCAGCCCTTCCGCATCGTGCACCTGCGTCGTGCGCTCGAGCACATGCTCGCCCATCGCGACCGCCTGTGGGTGACGGTGCCGCGCGAGATTTCGCGCTACTACCGCACGCTGCCGGCCGAGGCGCAGCTGCAGGTGGAATAGCTCGGGGGACACGAGCGCATGCGGTCGCGCTGCGCGACGCGGCTCCAGTAGAGCAAGGCGACTGCGGTGCGTAGGGTGGCGCCCGTATTGGCTCCCGCTGCATGACGCCCCCGCGACTGGAAGCGGCCGCGTATCATCTTCTGATGACAAAGGCGCCGCCTACTAGCGGCTCGATTCCGGACTATCTGCGCGCGGCGCAGGTGCGAGGGGTCGTTCCGGCCGGGTACCGAATCCTCAACCTCGAACCCTTGACCGGCGGACGCACCGGCGCGCGGGTCGTCGCAATCCGACCCGGCTACGTTCTGAAAGTTTTGCCGCGTAACAACTGGCGGCTTGCGGCCATGCAAGCTCCTGACGCCGGTGAGGGGCCGTTGTGGCTGAGCGGCGCCACGCGCGAGCTTCCCGCGCCAGTTGCGTGTCCGACGGTCGACGTTGCAGTCCACGTCGCCAACGACGAGTGGTGGATGCTCATGCGTGACGTGTCGGACGGCATTCGGGCGCGTGGAACTTTCACGGAGCCCGACGAGCGGGCGCTGCTGGCAGCGATCGCCCGCTTGCACGCCCACTACTGGGATGGACGCAACGGCCTCGACGGACTGCCGCTCGCTCCGGCGCGCGGGGCCACGGCCGCTTTTGCCGAGCCCGTCGCCTTCGCCGCCGGGCGCGCGGAACCGTCGGCGGACTGGGTGCCTGGGTTCGTCGAGGACTTCACGCCGCTCAGGACGCTGCTGCCCACGTTCCTCGAGATGCTCGATCCCGTCGACGCCGACTTCTTCATCTTGCTCGCGTCGGACCGCTCATGGCACCGCGGACTCGACGACGCCACGCCGACGCTCAACCACGGCGACCTCAGACGCGCGAACATCGCCTTCGCGGACAAGACGGTCACGCTGCTCGACTGGGAGTTCGCATCTCGCGCGCCTGCCGCATGCGATCTGCAACATCATTGGTTCCTGCACTTCTGGGCCTACCCTCCCGACGACGGCCGACCACCCGAAGCCCGCGCGCCGCTGCGCGATTTCTATCTGGCCGAGCTCGAGGCGGCGCTGGGGCAAGCGATCGACCGCGGGGAGTTCGAGCGGACCTGGGACCTCGGGTGGGTCCGGAGTATGTCGATGCTCGGAATTTGCCTGGCCGACACACCCGACCCGACCGCGACGGAGGCGCGTCATCGCGCGAAGGCGGCGATCGCGCTCGCCCGCGCGATCCTGGACGGGTGACGCAAGGGCCCAGTGCCCAGTGAGCGGTCGCCCAAGCGCGTCGATGCGACGCGCATCGCCCGGAAGCCGGGACTCGGCGACCAGCATCAGAACGGTTGGAGGACCGATCCGGCCTCGCGCGGCAAAGGCAGCAATGCATGCAGTAGACGGCGGATCCGGCGGCGCGCGATACCCGTCCAGGATCCGGCCGCCTGCGCCACAGGCAGCGACCAGTCGACGCAGCGTTCCACGCGAACCAGCCCGGACTCCACGCCGCGCGTGGTCGCGGCAAAGCCGCAGCGGCGCATGAAGGCGAGCATGCGCGCGTTCCCGGCCAGCACCTCGCCGACCAGCCAGCGCACTCCGGCGGCGCGAGCCGCGCCGGTCAGCGCTGCCAGAAGCCGCTCCGCCAGCCCCAGGCCCCGGAACGCGTCCGCCACCGCGATGGCGAATTCGGCCGTCTCCCCGTCGCCGGACACGGCATAGCGGGCTTCGCCGAGGATCCGCTCTGCCCCGTGCTCCGTGACCGTGAGCACGAAGGCGACGTGGCTGCGCTGATCGACGCAGGTCAGTGCCTGCAGCGTGGCTTCCGGCAGTTCGTTCAACGCGGCATGGAAGCGCAGCCGGCGCGACGCCGGCGACAGGGCGCGCACGAACCCGCGCAGCGCGGCGGCGTCGTCGGGCCGGATTTGCCGCAGCGCGACGGGCGCGACGCCGCCGGCAGGCCTCCAGGTCGGGAACAGTCGGATCGACGGGATCAGAAGGGCGGTCATCGGTGCGTCTCCCGGGGTGACGAGCGAGAGCCCGGCTCACGCAACGGTTTGAGCGACGCGCGGCGTCTGCTGCGGCGCCGCGGGCGCCAGCCCGTATCGGGTCATGACCTCCATGAGCTTCGTCCGATCCGGCGGTCCACCGACGCCGGCGAGAGCCCCCACTTCGCGAAAGAACTGCGCGCCGATATCCGGCGTCATCACCACGAGCGTGCGCACGGTCTCGGTACCGGGATTGCTGAAGTGGTGCACGGCACCGCGCGGCGTCGACATCCAGTCGCCCGGCTTCAAGTCGCGCGTTTCGTCGTCGACCGTGTATCTGAGCACGCCCTCCAGCACGTAGACGCACTCCTCGTTGTCGGCATGGCTGTGCGGCGGGGGTACGTGCGCGCCGGCCGGAACCTTCATTTCGAACAGCCCCAGCCCGCCCGTTTGCGCGCCATCCACGAGATAGCGAATTTCCATTTGCCCGACTTTGACGACCTGACTCATGACGATCTCCTCGGTTCGATCTCTCTGATGTGTCCGCCGCCAACCCTGAGCCGGGCGTCGGCGAACGGTTCGTTCTGCGCCTGCGACGCCAATCTAGTGGATTGCAGAATCTGGATAAATAGTGTTTACTGCAATCCATTGTTGCAGGAACAGGACTAATGAAGGATCGGCTCAACGGGATGCGCGTGTTCGCGCAGGTCGTGGAAGCGAAGAGCTTCTCCGCCGCTGCGGAAAAACTCGGCATGTCGAAGTCGCTGGCGAGCCGGCACGTGAGCGCGCTGGAACGCTCGCTGTCCGTGAAGCTGCTGAATCGTTCGACTCGCAGGCTCAGCCTGACCGAGGCCGGCGCCCTCTTCTACGAGCACTGCGCCAGGATCGTGCAGGAAGCGGAGCTAGCCGAGAGCCGCTTGACCCGAACGCAATCCGAACCGGCCGGCCTGGTGAAAGTGACGGCCGTCCCGGCGTTCGCGGTCCGGCACGTCCTGCCCGCGCTCGCCGACTTCTATCGGAAGCATCCGAAAATCCAGGTCAAACTCTTCTGCAGCAATCGCGCGCTCGACCTGGGCGACGCGGGGTTCGACCTCGGCATCCGCGTGTCATTTGATCCGGACCCGAACCTGGTGGCGCGAAAGCTCGCCGCCAACCGGGGCGTGCTCTGTGCCTCGCCGGCGTACCTCAAGCGGCACGGGATGCCGCGCCGGATCGAGGACCTCCGGAAGCACGAGTGCGTGCTGTTCCCGCCGCTTGCGCCCAAGGGGGTCTGGACCTTGCGGCGCGACGGGCGGAAGTACTCGGTGCAAGTCGGTGGTGTGTTCGAAACCGATGAAATGGACGTCGTGCGTGCGGCCGTGGCTGCCGGCCTGGGAATCGGCATGCTGCCGCTCTACATGGTGGGGGACGCTTTGAAGCAGGGGCAGCTGGTGCCGCTGTTGCGCCAGTTTCAGGTCGTCCCGGAGAGCGCTATCTACCTCGTCTATCTACCCAACCGGACGCTCCCAGCACGCGTGCGCGTGCTGATCGATTTTCTCGCGGAACGGTTCGGGCCCATCCCGTCGTGGGAGGAGGGTTGGTAAGTCCCCATGAGGAGGAACAACGTCTTGTGGGCTCGTGAGGCGCTCCGTTCGAGAAGGACTCCCGAACGGAGCGCCTCAGACCGGTGACTCCCGGCCCCCCCGCTCGTACCCGCGATTGAACGGGCGTCTTGAGGGCAGATGACGCCCATCCGATCGATACCCTGCACTTGCCCCGATCTCGTTGACACCTCGACCTAGCGCAGTCGAGGAGCTCCCAGATGCCTGCCTTGCTCGGGCAAGGACCTCGAGCTGATAGACGCGTGTCGCTTACGAGCGACGGCCGGCCTCCTCCGCACCGCGCCCTACCGTCTCCTCCAGTTCCACAGATCTAAACCATCGGGTCGATTGCGCAGCGCGACCCGGCGTGCTGTTATTCCCCTGTCATAAGTTGCGTCGCCCGACGCCCACGCCCAGGAGGCCCCGATGCCCGAACGCCCCGCCCTCTCGACGAACCTGACGCCGCACGAGATCGTCTTCTCCTCCGCGTCGATCGCGGTCGAGTCCCGCTATCCGCTCGATCCGGACACCGCACAGGGTGGACTGGTCGTCCGCGGCGTCCGCGGCCGCGTCCGCCTCTCCCGCGGCGGCCGGATGGCCACCTGGTCCGCGGAGAAAGGACTTCCCCCCGGCCTTCAGACCCTCATCGTCGACGGGCTGGTGAGCAAGGATCACCGCCGCCGCATCGGGGATCGCATGGAGATTCCCTTCTTCGTGACCGACTCCAAGGCAAGCGTCTCCGGCGCCGTCCGCGTCGAGAGCCTCGCGCGCCTGCGCGTGAACGACCTCGGCACCGAGCGCCTTCCCGCCGATCGCCGCCCGGGCGGCCGCTACATCGAGATCATGAAGGCCGCCCATCGCAAGACGGGCGCGCCGGTGCGCCTCGCGTTCGACCAGTCGGGCCGCAGGGTCGACCCGGACGTCATCCTCGAGCGGATCGCGAAGAACCGCGCGCGCCGCTTCGGCAAGCTGCACGAATCGCTGCACGGGCGCGTTGAAAAGCTGGGCGCGAGCGCCCGCATCCCGGTCGCGATCTGGCTGCACTGCGACGAGGCGCTCGAGCCCGCGGAGAAGAAAGAGCGCGGCGAGACGAAGGCCCCCGTCCGCCAGGCGCTCGCGCGCAGCAAGGCCATCGCCAGGGTCGTGCGCGACTTCGCCCCGGCGCTGGAGAAGGAGCACCGCGTCCGCGGACACCGCGCCGACCCGTCGGCCCCGGTCGTCTACGCCAATCTCACGCGCGAGCAGGTCCGCGCGATCGCCGCGCGTCCCGAGGTCGCGGGCCTGTTCTTCCACGAGACCACCGGCATCGACGACCTCGCGGACTCGATCGCGATCGCGAACTCCGACGACGTGCACGCGCTGGGCCACAAGGGCGCCGGCGTGAAGGTCGCCATCTGGGAGAACGCACCGGACGTCACCACGAACCTCTCGATCACCGCCCGGTACAAGACCTCCGGACTGACGACCTCGGATCACTCCCGCCACACGCACGGCATCGTCAAGAACATCGAGGCCAACAAGCCCCACGGCCACGCACCCTCCTGCGCGCTGCACTCCGCGAACACGAAGGACCTCGACGCGATCCGCTGGGCCGCCAAGGACAAGGGCTGCACGGTGATCAGCCAGAGCTTCCATCGCTCCAGCGAACCGGAGTCGGGTTCGCTGTCGTTCGACGACATCTACAAGGACTGGCTCGTCCTGCAGTGGCCCTACCCTACGATCTGCCAGGCCGCCGGGAACTACTGGCTCGGCGACTACGACGAGATCGATCCCCCGGAGAGCGAGTACGTCAACCACAAGGGCTACAACAGCCTGGCGGTCGGCAACCACAACGACACCGCGGGCGCGATGTCCGGGGACTCGGTGTTCCGCAATCCGACCACGTCGCACGGCGACCGGGAGCTCCCCGAGATCGCGGCGAACGGCACCGGCGTGACGACCGTCGGCCTGACGAAAAGCGGCACGAGCATGGCATCGCCCGCAGCGGCGGGCTGCGCGGCGCAGATCCAGAGCGTCGACGGCACGCTCAAGTCCTGGCCCGAGGGCTGCCGCGCGATCCTGCTGGCGGGCGCGAAGCGCAACATCACCGGCCAGACCTGGTGGCGGGACGTCGTCGCCGACGTCGATGCATCGGACGGGTCCGGCGCCGTCGACGCCCTCGAGTCCGTCAACATCGCCAAGCAGCGCCGCTCGCGCAACGCCGCGGCGACCGGGCGGGGCTGGGACGTCGGCACGCTGCGCTCGAGCGACTTCGGCGCCAGCAAGCGGACGACCTTCTCCTACTCCGTCAAGCTGGGGAGCACGTTCTTCGCCCCGCGCCACGTCAAGGTCGCGCTCGCGTGGGACAGCAAGATCACGATGTTCCCCTTGGGGATCAACCTGCCGATCGCCTCGACGCTGACGGTCGACCTCGATCTGCAGGTCTTCGACAGCCGCGGCAACCAGGTCGGGTACAGCGGCTCGTGGGACAACAGTTACGAGATCGCGGAGTTCGACGGCACGCCGGGCGAGACGTACACGATCAAGATCCGCCGCTGGTCGGGCACCGACAGCGTGTGGTACGGGATCGCGTGGACGGTGACCGGCGGCCTGCGCTGGGCCGACGTCACTCGCGGCACGGTGCTGCAGTCACTGATCGCCAACCGCTAGCGGCGGGACGCCGGCGGGGACCCCCCGCCGGCTGATGGAAGCAGCCGATCGCGGCGGCGCGTTACGTCCCCGACCGCCTGCACCTTCGACGCTGACGGCGACGCCGCAGGCAGCGGACGCCGTCGGCCGCCTCAACGAGTGCTCGTTATGATCTTGACGTCTCTCGCCGGTCCGAGAAGGTTGTCGATGCGCGACACGCCCAGCGTCCGCTGAGAGAGGACGTTCGACAGCTTCAGCCGCGCGCCGCCCTCGAGCGGCAGGCGGAACGACCGGCGGATGGTCTTCCGATCGATGACCGCGGTGACTTCGATTCGCGCGTCCACCCGCGAGCCGCCCGTCATCAGCTCGAGGCCGCCGAGCCCGGGTTTCAGATTGAGCTGCAGAGGCGCGGCGGCGGAGACCGGGATCTGCTCGACCGCGATCCGCACGTGGTCGCCGGCCACGCCCAACTTGTTCGCGACCTCGAGCCGCATGACCTTGTCGCGATTGGCCTTCACGTTCACCGCGTTCGTGGTGGTGCCCAGCCGATCGACCGCGACCTGCATGCGCTCGGCGAGCGCGAGCGACGAGTCGAGCCGGAACTCGGTCAACCCGTGCTTCACCGCATAGCCGAACTTGCCCCGGCGCAGGCCCGCGACCGAATGGCGGAAGTCGCCCGGCACCGCTTCGTTCGCGGCGGTGGCGACGACCTTCCGCGCAGCGGAGCTGAGCTTCCGCATGGCCGCCGGATCGCTCGCGAGGTGGTAAAGCGCCCGGCTGGCGAGACGGACCGCTCGGGCGCTTCTCGCCAAACAGCGCACCGTGGATCGCGCGGAAGCTGCGGGTCGAAGTCAGCTCGGCGAGCGGCAGATGCGCGAGCGCGGACAGGTCGACCCCGGCCGGGCCCACGACTTTCTCGTCGCTGTCGAGCCGCCGCCGCAGGAGGATCTCTCCGGCCACGGTGCCCTTGCCGCGCCGCTTCACCGGGCGCGCCGCAGCCGCGCGTCGGCGGGTTGCGCGCGTTGCCTGGTCGTACCCCTTGAACGGCACGAAGAAGCCCGCCAGCGCGTCGCCCCGCTGCAGCAGCTGCCGCGCGCGGTTCCCGTGCCCGTCCAGGTCGCGGCCGTCGCCGTCGGTCAGGCTCTCGGTCTGCGCGTCGTCGCCGAGGATGATGATCGTCCCGGCGAGGAGGAGCAGGATCGCGTCCCAGACCGGCGTGCGCGGCGAGGTCGAGACGAGCGAGTACGGCATGTAGTGGAAGCGTCCGCCGGACCATTCGCCGCCCCGGTAGGTGCTGCTGCCCACGTACTCGAACTCGTTGTCGTCCGGATCGACCGTCAGCGTCTTCAGCTCGTTCGGGAAGTTCGGGTCGGAGATGGTGATGCGCCAGGGCTTCGAGCTCGAGTCCCAGTGGATGGGCAGGATGCAGTGCGGCGCGCCGCTGAAGTCGTAGTTCTGGGCGATGCAGATCACCGGGTGGTTGCCGCGGTTGAACTCGTCGCGGGTGAAGGTGAACACATCCTTCGGGTCGTGGGTGTTGCCGGTCAGGAACTCCCCGACGAACCACCAGATCGGGCCCGCGCCGACCTGGTAGCAGTGGCGCACGTTCACCTCCGGCTCGACGACGCTCCAGGTCGTGAAGCGGTTGAGCGGCATCGAGAAGAGGCTCCTCGACTTGCGCGAGTAGATCGCTTCGACGCTCATGCCGAAGCAGTTGCCGCTCTCGGCGAGGTTCTTGACGACGAGCTCGTAGAACGCCTTGTCGAGCCAGTCGGTGACGTCCCACCACTCGGTGTCGCTGTCGACGTCGGAGAACGCGGCGGCGTACTGCTGGTAGCTCAGATCTTCGGTGCCCCGGTTGGCCACGCCCCAGAACTTCTCGGTGTCGCTCAGGCTCGCGAGGTCCACCACCGGCTGGACCGCCGCGCTGATCGAGTTGATCTTGGAGAACGGCCCGGAGTTGAGGATGCCGCCGCTCTCGGTCAGCCCCCAGCCGTTGGACGCATCGAGGACCTTGGTCCACTTGCCGAGATGGTCGTCGTCGAAGGGATCGGCCTCCCACACGTCGATCGACAGGGTGACGGCCTTGGCGGCGTTCGGCGTGATCACGACGGGGATCGTGAAGTTGACGTCGACGATGTTGTCGCCGCCCCAGTCGCCGCTCGACGGGCGGCGCCGGTCGTACACCAGTTGCGGGCCGTCCCAGACCTTGATGTAGATATACATGTCGTTCTGGCCCATCAGGAAGCCTTCGCTCTCCCGCGCGTTGATGCGGCCGATGTGCAGGCGGAAGGGCCGTGCCACGACGATCGAGGCGGCGTTGCCGTACCAGAGCAGGCTCCCGTTCTGAAAGGTGTTGAAGCGACCGCCCGCGACGCCCGGAATGTCCATCTCGTCGGAGGTCGGGAAGCCGAGGCTGCCGCCCGGCCCGCCGAGGTCGCGGAACTTCTGCCGGATGTCGCCGTGCACCTCGAACGCCCCGGTCGCCGAGCTCCAGTAGATCGTGCAGCGCTCGAACTCCGAGAACTTGCCGATGGCGACCGCGCCCCTGCGCACGTCCGTCTCGTGGGTGATCGGGAATCCCCAGGCCGCCGTGCCGCCGGAGGCGAGGTACTTGCCGAGGATCGCGCCGTGCACCTCGTGCGCGTTGGGCTGGCCGCTCTTGTGGTACATGCGCGCAACCTGGAACTCCTGCTCGAGGCCGCCGGGGATGGATCGCGCCGGGTGGAGCGGGAACCCGATCGCGCGCGCCTCGCCGAGCGCCTCGTAGTCGAGGTAGATCTGGCCGAGGACCGGAACGGCGCCGGTCGCGCCCGACCAGTAGATGGCGCCCTTCGAGAACACGCTCTTGCGCCCGCCCGGGTTGGTCGAGGGCGATTCGTCGGTGACGAGGTAGCCGAGGGCGGAGGCGTTGCGCAGGTCGCGGTAGAGTGCGTAGATCGCGCCGTGCAGCTCGAACGCCGCGCCCACCGAGTCGTGGTACATGAGCGCGCCGTGCTGATAGTGCTGGAGATAGGCGCCGCTGCCCCACTGGTAGGCGATCGCCGCGAGCGGTTCGCCGAGGTCCAGTCGCTCGCGCAGCGACTCGAGCTTGTGCGTGATGAACCACTCCGGATGCGAGCGGCGCTCGTCGAGCTGCGCCTCCAGCGCCGCCGGGATGCCGGCGTGCCACTGGATCGCGGCGATCTTGCCGTCGAAGTGGTCGCGCGCGCCGTCGACCCAGGTGCCCACGAAGAGATCGTGGCCGGTCATCTCGTCGATAGCGCCCCACCAGAAGGCATGCACGGACACGATTGCCGCATCGACGAACAGGGCGACGGTGTCGATGTCGTAGACGAGATCGGCGACGTACCAGACGCCGGGCTTCAGGCCGGCAGCGAAGCGCGTGGTCGCGGCGCGCCAGCCGTGCACGACTGGCATGACCGAGGCGACGAGGTCGAACTCGGTCGAGCTGCGCGGGGCGAGGAACAGCGCGAACGGGAGCCGGTTCGACTCGAGGAGGTTCGCGCGCGCGGTGATCGGCCCGTTCGCCTGGAAGACGATCCGCAAGGTGAACTGCCTGCGGTCGAGCGCGAGCGCGCTCACGTCGACGGCGCCCTTGCCGAGCGCGCCGAGGTCGAGCGCATCCGGATAGTTGCCCGCCGCGGTCGCGCCCGGGCCCGGAACGACGATCGCGTCGGTGAAGGTCAGCTCGAACGAGCCGTCGGGGTTGCTGACGGTGGTATCGTCGAGCGTGTAGTCGAGAAGGGGCGTGGCCATGGGCGGGACTCCTGCGAGGCGTCCGAAAGTGCGAGCGCTCGACGAGCGCCGCGACGTGATGCCGTGCTGCGGCTCCAAGCTATTTCCTGCGCGCGGGCCGGTCAATCGACCGGAAGGTCTAACCGCCTCCCCTCGCGGGTGAGGAAGGCATGAGGCGAACGTTTCCCCTGTCGCGGGTCTACCAGCTCCTCGAGCCCGGCCCCGTCGTGCTGCTGACGACGGCCCGCAAGGGCCGGCCGAACGTCATGACGATGTCGTGGCACACGATGATGGAGTTCGAGCCGCCGCTCGTGGGCTGCGTGGTCAGCGACCGCAATTTCACCTTCGCCACCCTGAAGGCGACGAAGGAGTGCGTGATCAACATCCCGACGGTGGAACTGGCGAAGAAGGTGGTTGCCTGCGGAAACAGCTCGGGACGGACGGTGGACAAGTTCGCGGCCTTCCGGCTCACGCCGATGCCGGCGTCGCGCGTCGCGCCCCCGCTCGTCGCCGAGTGCTACGCCAACCTCGAGTGCCGCGTAGTCGACGCGCGCATGGCGGCCAGGTACTGCTTCTTCGTCCTGCAAGTGGTCAAGGCGTGGACCGACCCGGCGCGCAAACGCCCGCGGACGATCCACCACCTGGGGTACGGCGCCTTCATGGTCGCGGGCAGGACGATCAAGCTGCCCTCGAAGATGAAGTAGCGCCGCGCCGGCTGCGTCACGGCATGACGTTCCGCCAGTACCGGTCGGTCGGGCGGTACGCGGCGCGCGCGGGAACCGCCCCGCCCGCCTGACTGACCCGGACCGCGCTCACGGTGGCCGCAGCACTGCACGGCCCTTCGGCCGCGGTTAGCATGCGCAGCTCCAGATGGCTGCCGCGGAAGCGTTCCGCGGCGGCCAGGAGCGCGTGGGCCGATTCGGGGCCGCAGCCGTCGAGCCGCAGCACGCTCGGATTCATGGGGGCCACCAGCGCGTTCAGCGCATCGAGATCGACGAAGGGCACGTCGGCGGCCAAGTACCGGTCGGGAAAGACCGTGACCGACAGCGTCGCCCCGGACGTGCGGTCGGCGGCGAGTGCAGCCAGCGGAAACGCCAGAGCAAGTGCGACGGCGGTGCGGGAGATGCGCGAGACGGTCGAGCGTGCGTCCATGGTCCTGTCCTCCTGGTTCGTTGCGAGCGGTCCGGCACGGGCCGGGAATCTGTTCTAATGCGTGGCGAATTCTTCGCCGCGCCGGCGCGCCGCTCAATCGACCTTTTTTCACCGCTCGCATGAGTTCAGGGAATGGATAAGCGCCGGCCGCTGCGCCTGTCGCTCGATCTCCTCCGCGGCTTTCGCGCCGGGACGACAAGGGCGCGCGGGCGCGGACCTTGAACCGATCGAGGGGAGTTCCCTTATGTCGACCCAGATGGAAAAGGCCACGCGCTTCCGCGCGCTCCACGCCGGCCCCGGCGCATTCGTGATTCCGAACCCGTGGGACGCGGGCTCCGCTCGCGTCCTCGCGGCGCTCGGCTTCCAGGCGCTCGCGACCTCGAGCGGCGCCTCCGCCGGCGTGCTCGGCAAGCGCGACGGCAGGGTGACGCGCGACGAGGCGCTCGCGCATGCCCGCGCGATCGTCGCGGCGACCGACCTCCCGGTCTCCGCCGATCTCGAGAAAGGCTTCGGCGACGCGCCGTCGGACGCGGCGGAAACGATCCGGCTCGCCGCGGAGGCCGGACTCGTCGGCGGCTCGATCGAGGACGCGACCGGCCACCGCGACCAGCCGCTCTACGACATCGGGCCTGCGACCGAGCGCGTCGCGGCCGCCGCGCAGGCGGCGCGCGCGCTCGCCGTTCCCGTTCACGCTGACCGCGCGCGCGGAGAACTTCCTGCGCGGCAATCCGGATCTCGACGACACGATCCGGCGCTTGCAGGCCTACGAGAAAGCGGGCGCCGACGTGCTGTTCGCCCCGGGCCTGCCCGACCTCGCCGCCGTGCGCGCGGTCTGCGCAGCGTTGTCGAAGCCGTTCAACTTCATGGTCGGGATCAAGGGCAAGTCGTTCACGGTCGCGGACCTGGAGGCGGCGGGCGTGCGGCGCATCAGCCTCGCGACCTCGCTCTACCGCGCGGCGATGAGCGGCCTGCTCGACGCTGCGCGAGAGGTGAAGGACCGCGGGACGTTCGGCTATCTCGACCGCGCGGTGAGCACGCCCGAGCTGAGCGGGTTCATGCGCGAATAGTTCCGCACGACTGGACCCCGGCTTTCGCCGGGGTGACGAATGGTCGCTAGTTCGCCTGGATCTTCGCCGCCTTCACCACTCGCCCCCAGGTGGCGAGCTCGCGCTCCATGTACTTCGTCAGCTCCTCGGGCGTGCCCGGCTTCGCTTCTACGCCCTGGCGGTCGAGCTGCTCGCGGACATCGGGCGCGTTGAGCGCGTCGACGAGCTCCTTGTGCAGGCGGGCGAGCACGTCTTTCGGCGTACCGGCCGGCGCGTAGTACGCGTACCAGTTCGTCGCCTCGTAGCCGGGGTAGCCCGACTCGGCGACCGTCGGCACGTCGGGCATCATGGCGGGCCGCGCCGCGCCGGTCGTGGCGAGCGCGCGGAGCTTGCCGGACTTGACGTGCGGCAGCGCGGTCACGGGCGTGGCGACCATCGCCGGGATCTGTCCCCCGAGGAGATCCTGCATCGCCGGGCCGCCGCCCTTGTACGGCACGTGCACGATGTCGATCCCGGCGGTGAGCGCGAGCAGCGCGCCCGCCAGGTGCCCGATCCCGCCGACGCCCGAGGAGCCGTAGCCGATCGTGCCCGGCTTCGCCTTCGCCGCCTCGACGAACTCGGACAGCGTCTTCGCGGGCAGCGTGGAATTCACGACGATCACGTTCGGAAACTCGACCGCCATGGTGATCGGCGCGAGGTCGCGCAGCGGGTCGTACGGCAGCTTCGGGTTGAGGTGCGGCCAGACCGCGATCGACCCCACCGACCCGAGCAGGATCGTGTAGCCGTCGGGCGGGCTCTTGGCGACCTGGTGGGTGGCAACCGTTCCCCCGGCGGCGGCCTTGTTCTCGACGATGACGGTCTGGCCGACGCTGTCGCCCATCTTCTTCGCGACGACGCGGGCCACGCTGTCGGTGCCCCCGCCCGGCGCGAACCCGACGACCATGGTGATCGTCCGGTTCGGAAAGCCGCCCTGCGCGAAGGCGGCTTGCGCGAGCATCAAGGCGAGCGCGGCGGCGAGTCGGCGAGTCATGGGCGGTCTCTCCCTTTCACGTCATTCGGCAAACCGCACGGCGGCGGCCCGGCCCCAGGTGCGGGGACGATACTAGCGCGCCGATACGGTTCCCGGATTTGCGGGGCGGCGGCCCACCGGCCGCAGCCCCGTTGATGCCCCCCGCCGGATGGCGGAAAATGGCGGGCGCCCCCCCTATCGCCCCATCCATCCCCGAGGAACGCCCATGTCCGCCGTGCCGAAACCCGCCATCGCCGCCGAGCGCAAGCACTTCTACGACAAGATCGACAAGGCGAACGTGACGCCGCTGTGGGAGGTGCTGCACGCGCTGATCTCCGCGACGCCGAACACGCCCTGCAAGCCGTACCTCTGGAACTGGGAAATGGTCCACCCCTGGATCCTCGAGGCCGGCAAGCTCATCACCGCGAAGGAAGCCGAGCGCCGGGTGCTGATCCTCGAGAACCCGGGTCTGCGCGGCCAGTCGCGCGTGACGCACAGCCTGTACGCGGGCCTGCAGCTGATCCTCCCCGGCGAGGTGGCGCCGGCGCACCGCCACTCGCAATCGGCGCTGCGCTTCATCGTGCACGGCCAGGGCGCCTACACCGCGGTCGACGGCGAGCGCGTCACGATGAGCCCCGGCGACTTCATCATCACGCCGTCCTGGACCTGGCACGACCACGGCAATCCGTCGAGCGAGCCGATGGTGTGGCTGGACGGCCTCGACATCGCGATCGTGGAGCTGCTCGACGCGCAGTTCCTCGAGCGGCCCCCCGAGGAGTCGCAGGAGACGACGCGCACCTCGGGCGAGTCGTTCGCCGCTTTCGGCAACACGATGCTGCCGGTCAACCACAAGTCCAAGTCGCGCACCTCGCCGCTCTTCTGGTACCCGTACGAGCGCACGCGCGAGGCGCTCGCGGACGCTGGCGAAGAGCGAGGCGCCGCATGCCTGCTACGGGCACAAGCTGCAAGTTCACCAACCCGGCCACCGGCGGCTGGCCGATGCCGACCATCGGCACCTTCATGCAGCTGCTGCCGAAGGGCTTCCGCGGCAAGCCGTACCGCTCGACCGACTCCACCGTCTACTCGGTGGTCGAGGGCAAGGGCCGGGTGAAGGTCGGCGGCGAGACCTTCGCGTGGGGTCCGAAGGACACCTTCGTCGTGCCGTCCTGGATGCCCTACACCCTCGAGGCCGATGCGGAAGGCGGTGCTCTTCACGCTTCAGCGACCGGCCGGTGCAGGACGTGCTCGACCTCTGGCGGGAGCAGGAGGGCTGAGCGCCCCTCACTCCCCTCCCAGCCGGGAGGGAATGGAGCAGGCCGCCCGCGGGCGGCCTGCTCGTTTCTGTTGCGCCGCGCGCGGCCGTGAAAAACGCAACCTGTCGGCCGCGCGCCGGCATGGCCGATGCTTCGCTCACGTCCGTTACCGGGGGAGCGAGTCTCGAGCCATGCGAACCGTACTGGTCATCAATTCGAAGGGCGGGTGCGGCAAGACGACCGTCACCACGAACCTCGCGAGCTACTACGCCGCCGCCGGCGCCCGGGTGGCGATCAAGGACTACGACCCGCAGGGCTCCAGCCTGCAGTGGCTGAAGTCGCGCGCCGCGCACCTGCCCCGGATTCACGGCGCCAATGCGGCGCCGCAGAAGGCCCATCTCCTCCGCAGCCTGCAGACCTGGGTGCCGGCCGAGACCGACGTCCAGATCGTCGACGCGCCGGGGGGCGTGAAGGGGATCCTGCTGCAGGAGCTCATGGGCAAGGCGCAATTCGTCGTCATTCCTGTCGGTCCGTCGTCAATTGACGTCCACGCGACGGCCGATTTCCTCAAGGACCTCCTCCTCCTGGGCTGGGTCCGGACGCGCAACATCAAGGTCGCCGTCGTCGCCAACCGGGTGCGCAGCTCCATGCCCGTGTACGAGCCGCTCGAGCGGTTCCTGAAGTCGCTGAGCCTGCCGTTCCTGACCCGGATCCGGGATTCCGACGCCTACATCCGCGCGGCCGAGCAGGGCCTGGGCGTGTTCGAGATGGACCCGTCGGGAAGCACGGCGGAGCGGCAGGAATTCCTCCCCGTCGTCCAGTGGCTGGACAGCCACATCGTGGCGGGCGCAACCGCGGCGCACCCCAACGTGGTGGATCTCGCGTCCCGACGGCAGGTCGCCGTCTAGCCTCGAATACCGCACTGCGGAAACTCGAGCGGGGCGCCCGGCGTAACGGGGCGCCCGCGTTGACGGCACGTGGAGCCCGGAATCGGCGTATCCCGTGAAATCGACGCATCGCGCGCGGCCTGCTCTCAGAACCGGAAGTTCGCCCCCAGGGCGAATCCGCCGAAGCTCACGTTGTCGATCAGCTTGTCGCCGCTCTCGCTGTAGTACAGATACCGGTAGTCGAAGACGATGTCGCCCCACTTGAAGGCGTAGCCGACGCCCGCCACGCCCTGCCAGGTGAAGTTGGACGACCCGCCCCCGACGTCCGCGTAGTAGTTTACGAACCAGGCGCTCTCGCCCAGCCTCGCCCGCCCCTTGGCCCCCACGATCGCCGACCAGATGTCCTCGGACTTCTCCGCACTGCCCGAGCGCGCGAAAGTCAGCGTGCTGTTGGGCAGCGTCACCGTCGCGTTGAGCTGCCAGTCGGTCTTGGCCGAAATGCCCAGGTAGCGGAACCCGCCGATCACATCGAGGCTCGCCTTGCCCTCCACGGCGGCGTAGCCGCCCACCAGGGTCCACACGTCGCCCCTGAGGGAGCTCTGGGCACTACCGTTCGCCGCGCCAGTGGAAACGTTGATCGGGCCCGGACCGGGGTTGAAATCGACGCTGCGCACCGCGCTGTCGGCCTTGGAGAAGTCGAGGTAGATGTAATCGGTTGCGATCAGCCACCGCCCCTTGCGCGCCTCGCCGTTGATCATGAAGGCGAAGTCCAGGTTGTCGAGCAGGGTGTCGGCATCCACGCTCACGTTGGCGGTCCCGCCGTTCACCGGCGGCGGCCCGAAGCGCAGCTTCCCGTCCACACTCGGCAGCCACAGGTAGGGCATGAGCGAGAAGGTCCACTTGTCCGCCGGAGCTTGCGCCGACGCGTGCAGCGGCGCGAGCAGGGCCAGTCCAATCGATGCCGCGGCGAAGGTATTTCGCTTGTTCATTTTCATGCTCCCCGGTACTGCGTTGTTGCGACCAGGCCGTCACGGCCCGACGCGGATCGCGACGGCGTCCTCGATCTATTGCACTTGCACGGTCACCTTGGGGATTCGCCCGGTAAATCGCGACTTCGCCTCGGATCCGATCGCCTCGACCACGGGTGTCCCGAGGTCGATCCCCACGTCGGCTGTCTCGTCTGCCGAAAACATCCCGGGCTGCGTGTGTTCGATCCGGCCCTCCGCAACTTTCTCGTTGTTGACGAACAGGGTGCCCATGCCGCCCTTGGCCGGGCCGCCGCCGTCGTAGGCGAACTCGAAGCGGATCGTCGCCTTGCCGGGCGCCAACGGCTTGCCGGCGGCGATCGAGGTGCGTTGCAGACCGAGGAAGTTGTAGTCATAGCCGGGCACGCCGTTCTTCACGTACAGCGACCAGCCGCCGAAGCGCCCACCCTGCGCGAGGATGGTGCCATTCGCGCCGCCCTGCGGCACTTCGATCTCAGCCGTAATCGTCTTCGACCGGTTCTTCACGTTGATGAAGACGCTCTCCATCATGCCGGTCATGCCCTCGGCGAGCGTCAGCGAAGTGCGACCGCCCATGAGGTCCGGCCGCCCCACCAGCTTGGCGTCGAGCCGCTCGAACACCCGGTCGTCGATCGGGAGCACGTGGTACCTCTCGGCTTCCTTCATGAACAGCGCCTGCAGCTCGGCGAGCTTCTTGGGCTGCTTCGCCGCGAGGTCATTCGCGAGACTGAAGTCGGCGCGGACGTCGTAGAGCTCCCAGACGTCCTTGTCCAGCGGATGGCGGCCCTTGGCCTCCCACGGCGCCCGATGGATGGTGCGTGCGAACCAGCCGTCGTGGTAGATCGCGCGATTGCCGGCGATCTCGAAGTACTGGGTCGTGCGGCCGCCCGCCTTGGCGTTGTCGAATGTGGCGAGCAGGCTCTTGCCTTCCATCGGGATCTGGCGCACGCCGTTGACCACCTTCGGCTCCGGCAGCCCGGCTGCCTGCAGGACCGTCGGCGCGACGTCGATCACATGGCCGAACTGCGTGCGGATCCCGTTCTTGGCCTTGATGCCCTTCGGCCAGTGCACCACCATCCCGTTGCGCGTGCCGCCGAAGTCAGAGGGCACCTGCTTCATCCAGCCGAACGGCGCGTCGAGAGCCACCGCCCAGCCCGCGGCCATGTGCGGGTAGGTCTCCGGCCCGCCCCACTCGTCGATGCGCTTCAGCATGTCCTCGACTTTCTCGGGCACGCCGTTGAAGTACGTGTACTCGTTGAACATGCCGTTCTGGCCGCCTTCGCCGCTGGTGCCGTTGTCCCCCGCGATGTAGAACACGAGCGTGTTGTCGGCCTCTCCGACCTCTTCGAACGCCTTGAGCAGTCGGCCGATCTCGTGGTCGGTGTACTCGGCGTAGGCCGCGTACACCTCCGCCTGACGGGCGAACAGGCGCCGCTCGTCCGCCGACAGCGCGTCCCAGTCCTTGATCGCCGACGGCTTGGGCGCGAGCTTCGTCCCCGGCGGCACGACTCCGAGCTTGATCTGGCGGGCAAGCGACTCTTCGCGCAGCTTGTCCCAGCCCTGGTCGAACTTCCCCTTCCAGCGCGCGATCCACGCCTTGGGCACGTGGTGCGGGGCGTGCGTCGCGCCCGGCGCGAAGTAGACGAACGTCGGCTTGCCGGGTGTGAGCGCCTTCTGGTACTTGACCCAGGCCCGCGCCTTGTCGGTCATGTCGGTCATGAAGTGGTAGTTCGGATCGTTCGGCAGCTCGACCTGCGTGACGCCGTCGTAGAGGAACGGCGCCCACTGGTTCGTTTCGCCGCCGAGGAAGCCGTAGAACCTGTCGAAACCCTGTTGCGTCGGCCAGCGGGCCTGCGGGCCGGAGACGCTGATCTCCCAGGGCGGCGTCTCGTGCCACTTGCCGAACGCGGCCGTGCCGTAGCCGTTCAGGCGCAGCATCTCCGCCAGGTAGGCCGTCGACTTGGGAACTTCCCCGGTCGCGCCCGGGAAGGAGGTCGCCATCTCGGTGATGAAGCCCATGTTCACCGTGTGATGGTTGCGGCCGGTATTCAGCGCCGCGCGCGTCGGCGAGCACAGGGCGGTGGTGTGAAAATTGTTGTAGCGCAGGCCGTTCTGCGCGAGCGCGTCGAGCGTCGGCATCGCGACCGGTCCGCCGAACGTCGAGGGGACGCCGAATCCCATGTCGTCGATGAGCACGATGACCACGTTCGGCGCGCCCGCCGGCGCCTTGACCTCGAAGCGGGGCGGCGGCTTCACCTTGCGCGCATCGAGCTCCTTGTAGAACGGACGTTTCGGCTCCGGTATCGGCAGCACCGTGCGATCGGGGCCGCCCTTTGTCTGTGCGGCGACCGTAACGGGCAGGGCGACGGCCGCGAAGGCCGTCGCGACGAAAGCAAGGCGCAGCGCGTGGTGAATGTTCTTATTCATGGTCTCAATCCAGAGTGATCGACCGACTCGGCCGGATCGCGAGGGTACCGCGGATACACCGCAGTTTCCTGCGCGGCCCGGGTTTTTTCGGAGATCGCGCACGCGGAGGTCGAGGGTGTGCTCCGGCCGCGCGCCACCTCGCCTAGCGTGTGGCGGGGAGCGTCACCTGCCCGCGCGCTACCCGCTCGCGGAACTTCGCGAGCTCGTCGGCGATCGCCTGCGCGGTGTGCTCGACGTCGCGCCGCGGCGCACCTTTCTCCAGTACGAACTTCGCCGCAACGACATAGGGATTGCGCGTCACCGCACCGCCCGGCAGGCGGCTCGGATCGGTGATCGTGCCAAACACCAGGAACGACTCGGTCGGCCGCGGCGAAGCGAGGTCGCTCACCCCGACCTGCACTTCCATCTCGGTCTTGCCGCTGCCGAAGCCGATGACCGCGCGGCGCGCGATGCCGCCGCTGTCGGCTTCGGTGAAGGCGCCGCGGACGAGCCAGCCGTCGGGCGGCAGCGCGCCGCCGGCAGGCACGCGTTCGGCGGGGAACCCCGCGGCGTTCAGGTCCTTCACGAGCGCGGTCGCCATCTCGTCGACGATCCGCCGCGCGTGCGCGGCCGGATCCTCGCCGGTGAGCTCGCGGAAAAGCCGCGGTCGGCCGAGGAGCCCCGTCCGCGGCTCGGTCGCCTCGGCGTCGAGGGTGAAGTCCTGCACGTACACGCGGCGCGCCGGTGTCGGCGGAACGGCCGCCGTGGCCTTCTCGCCCTCGACGCGCGCGCCGCCGGTGACCTTATTGCCAGCGGTGTCGCGGGCCGCGCATCCGGCGACGAATACGGCGAGCGCGATGATCAGCGCGAGCGATGCGGAACGCGGGGCGGCACGTGGCACCATTCTTGTCGTCCTCCTGGGCGCGGCGACACTACCACACGGCGCATGGCGGGCGTTTGCCCGCGCGTGGCGGTTCCCCTATAGTCCGCAGGCTCCGCCCCCGCACCAAAGAACGGGACGGCGCAGCCGCCAGGAGAGACCCGATGCTTGCTGCCAAGCGCGTACGCGTCGCGTGCGCGATCCTGCTTGCGACCGCGCTGCTCGGAGGCTGCGGCAAGAAGGAGGCCCCGCCCGTCGCGAAGGGGCCGGTCGAGGTCACCGTCGTGACCGTCGCGCCGCGCGACGTGCCGGCGGTGTTCGAGTACGTCGGCACGACGCAGAGCTCGCGCCAGGTCAACATCCAGGCGCGCGTCTCGGGCTTCCTCGACAAGCGCGTCTACACCGAGGGCTCGATCGTGAAGGAAGGGCAGGTGCTCTTCCTGATGGACAAGAAGCCGTTCCAGGCGCAGGTCGACGCCGCGCAGGCGCAGCTCTCCAAGGCGCAGGCCGCGCTCGACGTGGCCAAGGCGAACCTCGCGCGCGTGAAGCCGCTGACGGAGGCCGAGGCGCTGTCGCAGAAGGACCTCGACGACGCCAACGGCAACTTCCAGAGCGCCGCCGCGTCGGTCGAGGGCGCGAAGGCGCAGCTCGAGACGGCGCAGCTCAACCTCTCCTACTGCACGATCACTTCGCCGGTCACCGGCATCAGCGGCGTCGGCCGCGCAGGCCGGACGGCACCTACCTCAACGCGACCAACAGCCAGCTCACCACGGTCGCGGTGCTCTCGCCGATGTGGGTGAACTTCAGCCTGTCGGAGAACGAGGTGCAGGCCTTCCGCGACCAGGTCGCGAAGGGGCAGCTCGCCCGGCCCGAAGGGCAACAGCTACGTCGTCGAGATCGTGCTCGTGGACGGCAGGTCTTCCCGCACACCGGGCGCGTCACGTTCACCGATCCGGCGTTCAACGCGCAGACCGGCACCTTTCTCATCCGCGCCACCGTGGACAATCCCGCAGGGACTGCTGCGGCCGAACCAGTACGTGCGCGTGCGCGTCCGGGGCGCGACCCGTCCGAACGCGATCCTCGTCCCGCAGCGCGCGGTGCTGCAGGGCTCGCGCGGCCACTTCGTCTGGGTGGTCGACAAGGACGGCAAGGCGGAGAACCGGCCGGTGACGGTCGGCGACTGGGTCGGCGACGCGTGGCACATCGTCGAGGGGCTGCAGGCGGGCGAACGGGTGGTGGTGGACGGCGGGCTCAAGCTCGCCTCGGGCGCGGCGCTCCACGTTAGAGACGCTCGGCCCCACCGGCCACGCCGCCTCAGCCGGCGGCGGCGAAGAAGTAGCCGGGCCGGCGCCGTGTTCTCGCGGTTCTTCATCGAGCGGCCGGTCTTCGCGGCCGTCGTCGCGATCCTCATCACCCTCGCCGGCGCGGTCGCGCTCACCGCGCTGCCGGTGCAGCAGTACCCCGGCATCACGCCGGTGCAGGTGACCGTGCAGGCGACCTACCCGGGCGCCGACGCGCAGACGCTCGCCGATTCGGTCGCCGCGCCGATCGAGGCGCAGATCAACGGCGTCGACAACATGCTCTACATGAGCTCGACGAGCTCCTCGTCCGGCCAGCTCACCCTCACCGTCTACTTCGCGCTCGACACCGACCCGGACATCGCGCAGGTGCAGGTGCAGAACCGCGTCAACCTCGCCGCGCCGCAGCTCCCCTCGGCGGTGACGCAGCTCGGCGTGTCGGTGCAGAAGAAATCCTCGTCGATCATGATGCTGGTCGCCGTCTTCGCGAAAGAAGGCCGCTACAGCCCCGAGTACGTCGCCAACTACGCGAACGTCTACGTGCTCGACGCGCTCAAGCGCGTGCCGGGCGCCGGCCAGGCGCAGGTGATGGGCGTCGCCGACCAGGCGATGCGGATCTGGATGAACCCGGACCGCATGGCCTCGCTCCAGATCACCACGAGCGACATCCAGAACGCGGTCGCGGCGCAGAACGCGCTGTTCGGCGCCGGCCAGATCGGGCAGCAGCCGAACGCCGGCCCGGTCGAGCTCACCTTCCCGGTGGTCACCCAGCGGCCCGCCACCGACCCGAAGCAGTACGAGCGGATCATCCTGCGCGCCAACCAGGACGGCAGCGCGATCGTGCGCCTCGGCGACGTCGCGCGCGCCGAGGTCGGGCCTGCGGCAGTACATCGTCGACAGCCGGCTCAACAACCAGCCGGCGACGTTCATCGCCGTGTACCAGCAGGCCGGCGCGAACGGGCTGGTGGTGTCGCAGGCGGTGCGCAAGACGCTCGAGGACATGAAGTCGCGCTTCCCGGCCGGAATCGAGTACGCGATCGCGCTCGACACCAACGACTTCGTGCGGCTCTCGATCGAGGAGGTGATCCACACGCTCTTCGAGGCGATCGTGCTCGTCGTGCTGGTGGTCTATCTCTTCCTGCAGAGCGTGCGCACGACGCTCATCTGCGCGGTCGCGATCGTCGTGGCGCTGGTGAGCACGTTCGCGGGAATGCTCGCGCTCGGGTTCTCGATCAACCTGCTGACGCTCTTCGGCCTGGTGCTCGCGATCGGGATGGTGGTCGACGACGCGATCGTCGTGGTCGAGAACGTCGAGCGCATCATGGCCAAGGAGCACCTTTCGGCGAAGGAGGCGACGATCAAGAGCATGGGCGAGATCGCCAGCTCGCTCGTCGCGGTGGTGCTGGTGATGGCGTCGGTGTTCATCCCGGCGGCGTTCCTGCCCGGCACCACCGGGCAGCTCTACAAGCAGTTCGCGATCACGATCGTCGTGTCGGTCACCGTCTCCGGCTTCGTCGCGCTCACCGTCACGCCGGCGATGTGCGCGGTGCTCCTCAAGCACGGCGGGCCGCCGCGAGCGCGGCTTCTTCGCCTGGTTCAACCGCCAGGTCGACCGCGTGACGCGCGGCTTCGGCCACGCGGTCGATCTCACGATCAAGCGCATGGCGGTCGCGTTCGTGCTGCTCGCGGTGTTCCTGTACGCGATCTGGCACCTCTTCCATGCGCTGCCGACGAGCTTCGTGCCGAACGAGGACCAGGGCTACGGGTTCGTGGCGATCGTGATGCCGGACTCGGCGAGCCTCGAGCGCACGCAGGCCGTCGCCGAGCGGGTGGACGCGATGCTCGCGAAGATCCCGGGGGTCGAGAAGCGCAACATGATCACCGGCTACAGCCTGCTCGACCTCGGGTTCAAGCCGAACGCCGGCACGTTCTTCGTCACGTTCCGCGACTTCAAGGAACGCTACGACTCCATCGCCACCGCGCGCGAGCAGAACGCGCGCACGATCCTGGTGACGCTCTACAGGGAGGCGCAGGCGATCGACGGCGCGCAGGTGTTCCCGGTGCCGCCGCCGCCGATCCCCGGCATCGGGACCACCGGCGGGTTCGAGTTCTGGGTGCAGGACACCACCGCGGGCGAGCCGGCGCGCCTCGACGACCTCACCCAGGAAGTCCTCCGGCGCGCCGCAGCGCGGCCGGAGCTTGCGGGTCTGCACACGACGTTCCGCGCGACCACCCAGCAGCTCAAGGTCGACGTCGACCGCGAGAAGGCCACGCTGCTCGGCGTCCCGGTTGAAGACGTATACAGCGCCATCCAGGCGCAGTTCGGCTCGCTCACCGTCAGCCAGTTCAACCAGTTCAGCCGCGTGTGGTGGGTCATCCTGCAGTCGGATGCGAAGTACCGCCAGGCGCCCGACGACCTCGCGCGCCTCTACGTGCGCACTCGCCAGGGCAATATGGTGCCGCTGTCGGCGCTCGTGAAGACGAGCTGGGTGACCGGCCCCGACGTGCTCCCGCACTTCAACGGCTTCCCGGCCGCGAAGATCAACGGCAGCGCGGCACCGGGATACAGCTCGGGGCAGGCGATCGCCGCGATGGAGGCGGTCGCGCGCGAAGCGCTCCCCGACGGCTACGCGTTCGGCTGGTCGGGTCTCGCTTTCGAGGAGAAGAAGGCCGGCGGCACGTCCGCCCTCGCGTTCGTGTTCGGGCTGATCGTCGTCTTCCTCGTGCTCGCCGCCCAGTACGAGTCGTGGACGCTGCCGGGCGCGGTGATGACCGCCGTGCCGTTCGGGGTGCTCGGCGCGCTGACCGCGATCTGGCTGCGCGGCCTGGAGAACGACGTCTACTTCCAGATCGGCCTGCTCGTCCTGATCGGGCTGGGCGCGAAGAACGCGGTGCTGCGCGTCACCGCCGCGGTCGAGTTCCGGCGGCAGGGCAAGTCGATCATGGAGGCGACGGTCCTCGCCGGCGAGCAGCGGCTGCGGCCGATCATCATGACCTCGCTCGCCTTCGCGGTCGGCGTGCTGCCGCTCGCGCTCGCGGTCGGCGCGGGCGCGAACGCGCGGCACTCGATCGGCACCGGCATCATCGGCGGGATGCTCGGCGAGACCACGCTCGCGATGCTGTACGTGCCGCTCTTCTTCTACATCTTCGACCGGATCAAGGAGCGCAAGGAAAGACCGGCAGCGGCCGCCGGCGCAGCGGCCACGGCGGCGCCGCACGCACGACGGGAGGGCGAGTGATGCGAAGGACCGCGCTCGCGCTCGCCGCCACTCTCGCGGGCTGCATGGTCGGGCCGGACTACCAGCGGCCCGAGGTGCCGGTTCCCGCGACGTTCCGCTACGAGCCGAAGGCGGTGGCGCAGGCGCCCGAGGTCGAGTGGTGGAAGGCGTTCGGCGACCCGGTGCTGGACGGCTACATCGTCGAGGCGCTCGAGCACAACAAGAACCTGCAGGTCGCGGTGGCCAACGTCGAGCAGGCCGCCGGGATCCTCACCACGGCGCGCTCCCCGCTCTTCCCGCAGGCGAGCTACCAGGGCACCGGCGCGCGCCAGCGCTACAGCGAGCGCGGCGGCACCGTCGCCTCGAACCTCATCGACAACCCGCAAACGACGTACCAGGTGCTCGCCGGCGCGAGCTGGGAGCTCGACCTGTGGGGTCGCATCCGCCGGCAGACCGAGGCAGCGCGCGCGAACCTGCTCGCGACCGACGACGCGCGGCGCGGCGTGGTGCTGTCGCTCGTCAGCTCCGTCGCCACCACCTACCTGCAGCTCCTTGGCCTGGACGAGCAGCTCGAGATCGCCAACCGCACGCTCGCGACCTACGGGCAGTCGGTGAAGCTGTACGAGATGCAGAACAAGTACGGCCAGGTCTCGAAGATGCAGGTCGAGCAGGCGCGCTCGCAGTACGAGACCGCGGCGGCGCAGATCCCGGCGATCAAGAGCCAGATCGCGCAGACCGAGAACGCGCTCGCGGTGCTCCTCGGGCGCAACCCGGGACCGATCGCGCGCGGCAAGACGCTCGACGCGCTCGCCCTCCCCGCGGTGCCGCCGGGCCTGCCCTCCGAGCTCCTCGAGCGCCGCCCGGACCTCATGCAGGCCGAGCAGACGCTGATCGCGGCCAACGCGCAGATCGGGGCCGCGAAAGCGCAGTACTTCCCGACGATCTCGCTCACCGGCGCGCTCGGCTCGGCGAGCACGCAGTTGAGCGACCTCTTCAAGGGCCCGGCGGGCGTGTGGAGCTACGGCGGCTCGATCGTCGGCCCGATCTTCACCGGCGGGGCGATCGCGGGACAGGTCGCGCAGGCGGAAGCGGCGCAGCGGGCGGCGCTCGCGTCCTACGAGGCGGCGATCCAGAACGCATTCGCCGACGTCGAGAACGCGCTCGCCGCCAACGCGAACCTGGGCGAGCAGCTCGAGGCGCAGAAGCGGCTGGTGCGCGCGCTGTCCGAGTACGCGCGGCTCGCGCGCCTGCAGTTCAGCGGCGGCTACACGTCCTACACCACCGTGCTGCAGGCCGAGCAGCAGCTCTTTCCTTCGGAGCTCAACCTCGCGACCATCCGCGCGCAGCTCTACGGGTCGCTCGCCAACATCTACAAGGCGCTGGGCGGCGGCTGGGTCGAGAAGGCCGACGCGCAGGCGCCGCAGCCGATGGCGGGAGCCTGCCGGCGAGCATGGGCGCGCGCGGCCCCGGCGCAGTGACCGGATCGAGCGCCGTCCGAGTCGGCGCTAGTTTGCCTGAAGACCGTAAAGGACTAGATTCGGTCCGATCCCTTCTCGACGACCTTCCCGACGACGAAGTACTCCACCCGCATCAACTCGATCAGCTACCTCAAGGCGAACGCCGCGGAAGTGGTCCGCGACCTCACGGAGGTGCGCGAACCGCGGTGATCACCCAGAACGGCGAGCCGAAGGCCGTCATCCAGGATGTCGCCATCGTGCGAGCAGACGCAGGAGACCCTCGCCGTGCTCAAGATCCTCGCGCTCGGCAGCCGCCGGATCGAGGCCGCGAGGGTGGTGCCGGCTGCCGAGGTGTTTCGCCGCCTCCGCGGCAAGGCGAAGCAGAACGCCAGGCTTGAAGCGATTCGAGGTGCGACTGACGGCGGACGCCGTCGGCGACCTGGAGCAGCACGTCCTGGTACATCGCGGCGAGATCGACGCTCATCCGCCAAGGCGAAATACGTCGGCGATCGACTCGGCAGCTCGGGCGCGCTCGCGACGTTCCCCGAAGGCGGATCGGACTCGAAGGAGCGTCCTGGTCGGTCAGGGGTGCGGGGGTGCCGGCAGGCGTTGGTTCGGAAGCCGGCGCGATTGATCTATCGCGTCGCTGCGCGCGCGCGTCTGACGGTACCTGGTCGCGGATCGGCGGGCGCGACATGCAGGCCCGCAGCAGCGACGGCTGACTGGGGACGTGAGTAAGGAAACCTGGCGGGTCGAGCCGCCGGCTTCTCCTCGAGCTCGCCGAACGCGTGGCGCATCGCGAAAGCAGCTTGTTCTGGAAATCCGGCCTCGCCGCGCGAGCTGAACCGGGAATAGCAGCGCCGCCGTGACGCGACAGGCGCCGGCACGGCGCCGTCGTCGATCGCCGCCTGGATCGCCCAGCGCCCTTCGCCAGGAATCGCGACACGCGGCCGGCGAAATTGCTGAAGGCCGTCGCGGCGGCCGCGCCGTTCCCCGGGGCCGCTGATCGACGCTCGACGCTCGCACGGTACCGTTCGCGGCCTTGCACGCTTGGCGAACGGATCGGAGTGCGCACGGAGGCGCTGCTCGCAGTGGCGGGAACTCCGCACGCACGGCGGCGCGGCGGAAGAGCGGAGCGATATCTCAAGCCGGAGGAGGCCGACCGGATGCTGCGCGTCGCGCGCGTCGTCGAGGAAAGCGCGCGCGTGTTCGGCGGATACGAAAAGGCGGCAGCGTGGCTGCGCGCGCGGCATCCTCTGCTCGGCGGTGCGGCGCCGTTCGAGCTGCTCGGCTCGGACGCCGGCGCGAAGGCGGTCTCCGACGAGCTCGTCCGCATCGACCACGGCGATTTCGCCTGATGCGCGCCTGGCGGCTGACGCGCGCCGCGTACGCGTCCGACCCGCTATCGGGCAGGGGCGCCACCATTGCCGGCAACCGCTGGAACTCGCCCGGAACGCCCGTCGCGTATGCCGCGACGAGCCGCGCCCTCGCCGCCCTCGAGATGCTGGTTCACGTGACGCGGGAGACCGTTCCGCCGGACGTGGTGTTCGTTCCGGTCGACGTACCCGATCGGCTGGTGCGGGAGGCGACCGGGCTCCCCGGCGACTGGGCCGACCTGCCCTACGGTCCGAACGCCCGCGGATTCGGGGATCGCTGGGTCGCCGAGGGCCGATCCCTGGGGCTGCTGGTACCGTCGGTGGTCGTACCGGCCGAGCGCAACCTGCTGATCAACCCGCGGCATCGGGCGTTCGGTCGGGTACGGGTCGGGCCGGTGGAGCGGTTCGCCTTCGATCGGCGACTGTTCAGATAGCGCCGCGCCTCACTTCCCCGCCGGCTTCTCCTCATGCCCGCCGAACTGGTGGCGCAGCGCCGAGAGGAGGCGATTCTGGAAGTCCGCCCCGCCGCGCGAGCTGAACCGCGAGTAGAGCGCGGCGGTGAGCACCGGCGCCGGCACGGCCTCGTCGATCGCGGCCTGGATCGTCCAGCGCCCCTCGCCGGAATCGGACACGCGACCGGCAAACGTCTCCAGCGCCGGATCCGCGGCGAGCGCCGCGGCCGTCAGGTCGAGGAGCCAGGAGCCGATCACGCTCCCGCGCCGCCACAGCTCGGCGATCTCGGGCAGGTCGAGGTCGTACCGGTAGTGCTCGGGGTGCGCGAGCGGCGTCGTCTCCGCGTCGGCATCGCGTCCGGTCTTCCCCGCGTTCGCCGCGCGCAGGATGCCCATTCCCTCGGCGTACGCGGCCATGATCCCGTACTCGATGCCGTTGTGGACCATCTTCACGAAGTGGCCGGCGCCGCTCGGCCCGCAGTGGAGATAGCCCTGCTCCGCCGTGCCGCGCGCCGCGTCGCGGCCGGGCGTGCGCGGCATCGCGCCGGCGCCCGGGGCGAGCGTGGCGAAGACCGGATCGAGCCGCCTCACCACCGCGTCCTCGCCGCCGATCATCAGGCAGTACCCGCGCTCGAGGCCCCACACGCCGCCGCTCGTGCCCACATCCACGTAGTGGATGCCCCCGTTCGCGAGCACCCGCGCCCGGCGAATGTCGTCGACGTGGCGCGAGTTGCCGCCGTCGATCAGGACGTCGCCGGGCGCGAGCAGCGGCTGGAGCTCGGCGATCGTCGCCTCCACCCCGGCCGCCGGCACCATCATCCAGACGGCGCGCGGCGGCCGGAGCGTCGCCACGAGCGCCTGGAGCGAGACCGCGCCGGTCGCGCCGTCCTGCGCAAGCGCGGCCACCGCGGCCGGCGACCGGTCGAACACCACGCAGTCGTGCCCGCCGCGCACGAGCCGCCGCACCATGTTCGCGCCCATCCGGCCGAGGCCGATCATTCCGAGTTGCATGACTGCTCCTAACTCTTCAGCTTGCGGTAGCGGCGGATGAGCGCGTTGGTGGAGCTGTCGTGCGCGAGCCGCGGCTCGGTCGCGGCGGCGAGCTCCGGGATGATCCGCGTGCGCGAGCGCCTTGCCGAGCTCGACGCCCCACTGGTCGAACGGGTTGACGTTCCAGATCGCGCCCTGGGTGAACACGCTGTGCTCGTACAGCGCCACGAGCTTGCCGAGCGCCGCCGGGGTCAGCCGCTCGAGCAGCAGCGTGTTGGACGGGCGGTTCCCTTCGAACGTGCGATGCGGCACCAGCCGGTCGGGCGTGCCCTCGGCCTTCACTTCCTCCGGCGTCCTGCCGAAGGCGAGCGCCTCGCCTTGCGCGAACACGTTGGCGAGCAGCAGGTCGTGGTGCGCGCCCAGCGGGTTGAGCGCCTGTCCGAACGCGATGAAGTCGCACGGCACGAGCCGCGTGCCCTGGTGGAGGAGCTGATAGAACGAATGCTGCCCGTTGGTCCCCGGCTCGCCCCAGTACACGGGGGAGGTGTCGCACCCGACCGGCGCGCCGTCGATCGTGACGCGCTTGCCGTTGCTCTCCATCGCGAGCTGCTGCAGGTAAGCGGGAAACCGCTTGAGGTACTGCTCGTACGGCAGCACCGCGATCGGTCTGCGCACCGAAGAAATCGACGTACCAGACGGTGAGCAACCCCATCAGCACCGGCAGGTTCTGCGCGAACGGCGCGGTGCGGAAGTGCTCGTCCATCTCGCGGAACCCGCCGAGCAGCGCGCGGAAATGGTCCGGGCCGATGGCGATCATCGTCGCGAGCCCGATCGCCGAGTCCATCGAGTAGCGGCCGCCGACCCAGTCCCAGAACTCGAACATGTTGGCGGGGTCGATGCCGAACTTCGACACCTCGGCCGCGTTGGTCGACACGGCCACGAAATGCTTCGCCACCGCCGCGGCGTCGCCGCCGAGGCCCTGCAGGAGCCAGTCGCGAGCGGTGCGCGCGTTGGTCATCGTCTCCTGCGTCGTGAAGGTCTTCGAGGACACGATGAACAGGGTCGCGGCCGGATCGAGGTCGCGCGTCGCCTCGGCGAAATCGGTGCCGTCGACGTTGGACACGAACCGGAACGTCAGCGCGCGCTCGCTGTAGGCCCGCAGCGCCTCGTACGCCATGACCGGCCCGAGGTCGGAGCCGCCGATGCCGATGTTGACGACGTTGCGGATGCGCTTGCCGGTGTGGCCCTGCCACGCGCCGCCGCGCACCCGGTTCGAGAAGTCGGCCATCCGGTCGAGGACGGCGTGCACCTTCGGCACGACGTTCTCGCCGTCGACGACGATCGATGCGCCCTGCGGCGCCCGCAGCGCGACGTGCAGGACCGCGCGATCTTCCGTGACGTTGATCTTCTCGCCGCGGAACATCGCGTCGATGCGCTCGCGCAGGCCGGACTCGTCGGCGAGCTCGACCAGCAGCTTCAGCGTCTCGTCGGTGATGCGGTTCTTCGAGTAGTCGAGGTAGATCGCCGACCGCCTCGGCGGTCAGCGCTCGCCGCGCTGCGGATCCGCGGCGAAGAGCTGGCGCAGGCTCGACTCGCGGACGGCGGCGTAGTGCGCCTCCAGGGCCTTCCAGGCCGGGCGGGTCGTCACGGGTGGAATCGCTGCCGTCATCCGAACGTTTCTCCAGCCGCCACGCCGTCGATCAGGGCGCCTGCTTCAGCCATTCCATCGCCGCGTCGCGTTCCGCGAACGGGAAGTGGCGCACCTCCGCCTTCACGAAATGCTTCGCGAGCAGCGGCAGGATGGTCAGCGTCGCACCGTCGCTCACCGTGGCGACGCGGCGGACGAGCTTCTGGTGCTCGCGCACGAAGCGCACATGGCCGATCAACGCCCCGAGGCTGTCCCAGCCGGGAAAGCGGTCGGCGACGATCATCAGGCCCTTGAGCTCGCCGTTCGCCTCGATGAACGGATCGACCAGCGCCGCGAGCTGCTCGAAGTCGACCGCCTTGAGCGCGCCGGACGGGAGGACTTCGACCACGCCCTCCTCGCGAAACAGTTTGGCTTCGATCATCGGAGTCTCCTCACGGTTCACGCGCCCGGCCCGACGGCGCGGGCACGCTGCGAATCATAAGCCGGCGCGCGGCGCGAATCAGCCGACCCGATAGCTCGCGAGCTCATAGTGGTCCCCGATCAGCGGGTTGAGGCGCAGCGCCTGCGTGAGGAAATCGAACTTGACGATGCGCTTGACCGCGGGCGCGTACCACGCCGCCGCGAAGATCCGGACCGGATCCGCCGCATCGTCCATCCCGGAGACGAACGGCCGGTTCCCGTCGATCTGGACGCGCGTCGCGGCGAAGCTGCCGGCGGCGGTGATCACCTGCTCGACCCCGAGCACGCGTGCCGTGCCCCACCAGGCGGTCCCGAACTGCTCGGGCGGCATTGCCACGGCGAAAGTGCCGGGGACGAGCGGCCCGAACGCCTCCAGGTACGGCGAGAAGTCGTGCACCACCAGACCGGGAAACGGGCGCGGAACGAGCGCGAAACCGGAGCCGAACAGGCGGTCCTCCCACGGGCTCGCCGCGCCGTCGAGCGTCAGCCGGTCGCCGATGCCCTGCTCGGTGACCGAGACGACGGCGTAGTCGACCCAGCGCGGGGGGTCCTGCTTCCAGGCGCTGCGGTAGGCGTAGCGCCAGGTGTCGCCGACGCGGGGCGCGCGGGCGCGGTCGACCGGGCGCGGCGGCAGCGCCGTCGCGCACGCGCCAAGCATTGCGGCAAGCGCTCCGCCGCCCAGCGCCGCAATGAGCCGGCGCCGCTCGGGCGAAGGCTCGAGAACGGGACGAAAACGACTGGACCGGGACACGGCACTCTCCGCAGGCAAGGCGTCGCGCGCATGTTACTGCCATCGGCGGACCGTGAAGCGCAGCGGCCGCGTGCGACAATCGCCGCCCGGACGGGAACGCAAAGGGGCGCGGACGATGAAAGCACTGGTTGCAACGATGGCCGCGCTCGGCGGCGCCGCGGTGCTCGCGGCCTGCGCACCGGACGCCTGGAAAACCTCGCCGGGCTACGACGGGTTTCTCGATCAGGTGCAGAAGGCCTGCTACTACCAGCGCATCGGCGTGGTCAACGTCGGCGACATGCTGACCAATCCCGGCAACATGCAGTCGACCTACTTCATCGACCAGACCTCGCGGCTCTACCACGGGAAGATCACGCGCAGCCAGTGGATCTCGGGGGTAACCGCGTTCATCCAGGGTCGCGACGGCGACCCGGGCGTGCGGTGCGTGCTCGACCAGCTCGACAAGGCACAGGCGCCGCAGAGCGCGCCGCCACCGCGCAAGTAGCTTTCTGAGGTCGCCCAGGAGTATTTCTTCTCCGCAGCGGACCTATTGGCGGACGCCGCGCGTGCGCGCCTGGCGCGCACGGTCGAACGCGTCCTTGCAGCCGACCGGCCCCTCGCGCAACCCCCCTTTCCCGCTCAGCCAATCGAGCGCGAATCCGGCGAGCGGCGTGGCGAAGCGCAGGGGCGCGAGCACGAGGTTCTCGGGCGCGACGGTCACGCGCGGGTTCCCGATCGTGCCGCCGAGGACCATGGTCGGCGCGACGGTGAAGAGCTCAGGCTGCTCCGACTGCGGGCGCAGCCGCCCGGAGAGGGCGCGCGTGGCCAGGTCGATGTCGATCTGGCCGATGATGCGCACGCGCGTCGTGTCGACGAAGAACGCGGTGGTGCTGGCCACGCCGGCGCTGACGTCCAGGCTCGCGACCGAGCATTCGACTTCCGACTGCGCGCTGGCATCGAGCGTGCGCAGCATCGTGCTCAACAATCCCGTCCCCCAGAAATCGAGCCCGCCGGGGCGCAGGTCGTGCGGGAAGATCGCCGCGTCGATCGTACCCGTCAGGGCGGACAGCATCTGCCCGGGCGGCCCCTGCGCAGCGAGATCGGCCACGAGGCTCACCCGCCCGCCGAGCTTCGTCGCGGGATCCAGCGTCCGCGCAAGCGGACCGAACTCCAGCCCGTCGATTCGGATCTGGACGCCGATCTTCGGTTGCGCGCCGCTCGCGTCGACCCGGAGGTCGGCGTCGATCACGCCACTCGCGGTCTTCACGTCCTCCAGCAGGACCCGGAGAGCGCCGGACGCCAACGTCGCGCGCAACCGGCCGCTCGCGAACCGCTCGGCGCCGCCGTGCAGCGCATCGACCTCGATCGTCGCATTGAGGTCGGACGCGCGCAGCAGCTCCATTGCCTGCGTGATCTGCGCCTCCTGGCGCCGGCCAGCGGGCACCTCTCCGGCCTTCGGCCCCGCCGGACCGCCGAGCCAACGGCTGGCGCCGAGATCCTCCAGGTGGAGCGCCGGCGCGCGCAGCGCGATCGAGTGGAGCGGCCGGCTGCCGCGCCGCACCTGCATCTGCGCCTGCCCGAGAAGGCGGCTGCGCCCGAAGCTCACGTCGACGTCCGAGGCGCGTATCGCGTCGGCCGTCACGGCCACCGTGCCCGCCGCCGCGTAAGGCCCGACCTCCGGAAGCGCAACGCCGGCCAGCTTGCCCAGCCGATCGACGCGCTCGCCGTTGAGCTGGACGCGCCCCTCCCCCGTGCCGTCGCGCGCGACCCGGCCGGAGGCCTGCAGGCGCGCGTCGCCGAGCGTCAGCCGCAGCGTCGCGGGAACGAGCTCGGCGGTGCGCGCGAGCCCGGCAAGGCCGGGGGTGTCGAGAGCGAGATCGAACGGCTCGCCGCCCATCGTCCCGCGCGCTGCGAGCGTGGCGGGCTGAGCCGGCGCCGCCTTGAGCGTCGCGGAAAACTCGGCGGGACCGGACAGGCCGGGTCCCGGAGGTCGCACGAATTCGAGCCGCCCACGCTCGATCGTGGCGTCAAGAGTCGCGCTCGCGAGGAGCGCGCCGAGCCGCTCGCCTTCGGCACTGGCGCGCAGCGACAGGGCGCCGGCGCGGAGCACGGCGCCCTTCTGCCCCAACCGGGCGAGCAGCGCACCCAAATCGGCGTTTGTCGCCTTGCCGTCGAGCTGGAGGCGCGGCGTCGCGCCGGAGAAGTCCGCAGCGAGCGCGCCGCTCACCGGTGCGCCGCCCCATTCGAAGCGGAAGGGCGCCGGCGGCAGTTTGCTCGCCTGCATGGCGCCGCTCACATGCAGGCGGCGCAGCGTGGCGTCGGCGAGCTCGACGCGATCGGCCGAGACCTCGAACTCCACGTCGGGCAGGCGCAGCTTTGCCCGCAGCACCTCGCGCTCGAGCGGGTCGGACGGCACCGGCGCGGCGTCGCCGAGCGCATTGATCTCGTCGAGATTCACGGTCGTCAACGCGAGCCGCACGCGCGGCGTCCCCGCGGCGCCGAGCGGGTACGCCAGGTCCCCGGATCCGGCGGTGCGGCCGAGCCGCAGCCGGTCGAGCCGCACGCGCGCGAGCTGCTCCTCCAGCACGAGGTTGCCGCGCGCGGCGAACGGATGCGGCGCGCCCGGCGAAATGCCCAGCGCCTGCGCGACCGGCCCGATGCGATCGGCGGCGGCATCGAACGCGAGATCCGCGGCGATATGGCGCTCGACGAGCGCGATGCGGCCCTTGGCACTCAGGCGCCCGCCGCCGCAGGACACCGCGAGCTGCAGCGGCCATGGGCTGCCCTCGAGCAATGGCGCCAGCGCGCCGCCCGAGACCTTCAGCGTGCACGCCGCGTCGCCGAGCCTTCCGGCGATCTCCGCCGAGGACGAACGCGTGCCCTGCACGGCGATGCGCACGGCGTCGAATTGACCGCTGAACGGCCGCCCGTCCCGCCGGGCAAGCGTCCAGCGCAGGTCCCTCGCGTCGAGGCTGCCCTGCAGGGAGGCCACCACCGCACGCGGGTTCGCGCCCGCGCCGCGCAGCTGCCCGCGGACGCCACCCGTGGTGCCCGAGAGCGCTTGCGGTTTCTCCCCGCCCGGCAGCCTGGCGGACGAGATCGCGCCGCCGTCGACCCGTGCGGCAAGCGCGCGCTGGGGCTTGCGTGCGTCGTAGTCGAGCGTGGCCTTGACTTGCGTGCCCGCGATCACGGCGTCCCCGCGCACGGCCACGACGCGATCGCCGCTGCGGCCCTCGAGCTTGAGCTCGCGCGGCGCCACGGGCAGGCCGACGAGTTCGCCGACCGCCAGCTTGACCTCCGCGTCGGCGCCGACCGCAGCACCTTCGAGGAAATCCACGAATGACTCGGCCGCCGTCTTGTCCGTCGCCGGGGGCGCGGCGGAGAGGAACGGGTCCAGGTCCACGCGCTCGCCGGCGACGTCGATCGTCACGTTGACGCGTGGCGCGCCCCAGGCGATCCGCGCGCTGCCCGACAGCGCGCTCTTGCCGAGCGTGAGCGCGAGATCGGTCACCGCCGCAGCGGCGGCGCTCACCTCGACGCGCCCCCTACCCTCGAGCGGCCCCGGCTCGTGCGCCGCGACGCCCAGCGCGGCGAGCAGCTCGCTGGCGTCGTCGGCCGAAACCCGGACGTCCGCGTCGAGCCGCGCGCCGTCGGCGGCCACGCTCCCGTCCACTGTGGCGCGCGCGCCGGACCATCCGAGCGTGCCCTGCACGGGAATCGCGGCGCCGGCCGCCTGGAGTCCGGCGAGCGCTGCGGTGCGCAGATCGAAAGCGATCGTGTAGCCGGGCATCGTGGCAGTGCCGCGCGCGGTCGCCGGATCGCGCAAGGGCAGCGCGCCGTCGAAGTCCGCGACCCCGAAGCGCACCGGCTCCGCGCCCTGGGCGCGATAGGTGCCCGCGATCGAGCCGATGCGGAGCCGCGCGATGCCGGCGAATGTGACCGGCGGCGGGCCCGCGTCCGGCGAGGACGCGAAGATCGGCGCCCAGTTTCCGCGACCGTCGGCCGCTCGCGCGAGGGTGAGATCCAGGCGCTCGCCCGTGACTTCGTCCAGGGCGACCACCCGCCGCGCGAGCGCGGCGAGGTCGATCGCGACAGCGGGCTTGGTCGCACGCGCCAGCGTCGCCCCGGCGGGACCCGACGGGTCCGCCAGCACCAGGGCGTCCGCCGTCGCGGTGGCGGATCGTCCGGTGCGCACGCGCAACGGGCCCTCGATCCGCGTCGGCACGCCGAAGGCCGCGGTCAGCGCGCGCTCGAGCGGCGCACGCAGGAACTCACCCGATATCGCGATGCCCCACAGGAACACCGCCGCAAGCGCGCCGAGCACCGCGATGAACGCGAGACCCGCACCGAGCAGGAGGCGCAGGCCGCGGCGCCGCGTCGGGTGCGCGCCGGGAGCGTTCGGATCAGGCGTTGAGGTCAGAGCCAGGCGGGCGTTGCGCGCACGTCGCGTGGGGCCATTTTATCCTCAGGCGCCGACACGGAACGATTCGAGCTCGACCAGGACGTTGCTGCTCTGGATCCCGTCGTACGGATAGTCCACGCGATGATGGAGCACCATGTTGCGAACTTCCGCGGCGTACCAGACGGTCTCCGCGCTGTTGCCCCACACCTGGGCGTTGTCGGTGTCGCTCCAGTTGACGGCGAGGTCGATCCGCAGCGCGGTGAACGTGCCGGCGGAGACGGTGACGCGCTCCCAGCCGCGCACGTTGGCCTTGATGCGCTGGCGCAGTCTCGCGTAGCGGCGGGCCGGCGCCTCTTCGCTCGAGATGACCTCGCCGCTCCAGACCTGGCCGACGCCGAGCGGAAACGAATAGCGCGGAAAGGCGGGCTCGTGCACCCAGTTCCCGCTGCGCAGCGGGTTCAGGTTCCGGTCGAAGCGCGCCGCGACCGGACCCGCCGTATGCCAGTCTTCCGCGACGGCGTAGCCGTCCCGCCCGACCGCACTGACCCTCGCCTGCACCTGGTCGATCGTCAGGCCGGTTAGGGCGGAGCGCTTGACGTAGCGCCATTCGTCGCCCACCTGGAGCAGCGGGGCAACCACCTCGCGCGGCAGGCCTTCGGGCGGCACGGGCCGCGAGACCATCTGGTTCAGCACCGATGTGCCGCCGCAGGCGCCGAGCAGCGGCGCCGTGGCGAGCACGCGAAGCAGGCGCCGCCGCGTCGCGCGCGGCGGCGAGAGCCGAGGACGCTCGATCATGGAAACGACTCCATCCGGCTCATGATGACACGCATAGGAGGCAGTACGCCATCAGGTTGCCGGCGCCAGAGGTAGTCGAGTCAGCGCGAAACGCCAGCCTCACGGCACGCCGACCAGCAGGTAGAACGTGTTGTTTCCGCCGCCGCCGCTGGCGAAGCCGAAGTACGCGGGCCCGAGGAAGGTCTCGGCGCCGACGTAGATCGAGCCCGACCACAGCGTGCCGGTCGAAGCGCCCCCCTGGGTATACACGCCCTCCCATCCGGCCGACCTCCCCCGAGGCACCGAGGTAGACGCCGGAGCCGAGCAGCGACGGCAGGCGCAGGACCTGGTTGTAGTAGCTGAGGCGGCCGTAGGCCATGTTCTTCCCGGAGAACTGCCCGATCCGGTAGCCGGAAAGCCGGAACGGCCCGCCCAGCACGAACGAATCGTACGAGGGCAGGCCCGAACCCAGATCCGTCCCGCCGGCCACGGTGGCGGTCACCGTATGGGGCCCGAAGCTCTGGGCGGCGGTCCAGGCCGCGTCGAGCTTCTGATAATCGTCGTCCGCCCCGAGCGCGGTCAGCGCCTGAGAACGCGTTCGCCAGGAGGCGGTGTCCCGATCGCGGGAAGAACGGCGTGTCGAGCCGGTCGGCGAACAGTCTGGCACGCGCGCCGCTCGCGTTGACCCTCACGTCGGGCAGGATGGCCGAGCCGGTTTCCACGTCAGCGTCGAAATGCCGAAAGACGGGGCCGAGCCGCAACTCGCCCCAGGTGCCGAGTGTCGCGCCGAGGTCCAGGCCTCCCTGCAGTTCGCGCACGCGATACTCGGCGATGCGGTCGTCGCCGACGAACACCCCGCGCGTGTACTCGCCGACGCGCGCGTACGGCGCGACGAAGCCCCGTGCGCGCGCCTCGATCGGCTGGTAGAACTCGGTGAAGAAATAGGTGTTCTGGCCGACCTGCGCCTCGGCCACCCACTCGCCGCCAAGCCGATTGATCCACGTGCTCCGGTACTGCACCAGCGCATTGAAGTAGTTCTCCCCCTGGAAATCGGAGGCGAGTCCGAGCCCGAACCGCAGGTAGGCAGGACCGATCGATTTCTCGCGCACGTTGAAGACGAGCGCGGGCCGCGGACCCACCCGGTCGATGCGGTAGTCCACCCCGTCGAAGTCGCCGCGCCCGTAGATGCGGCGCAGGTCCCCCGCGACCTTCTCCTCCGTCAGTTCCTCGCCCGGCCTGGATTCGAGCAGCGCCGCGAGCACCTCTGCGTTCGTGCGCTCGATGCCCTCGAAACGGATCTCCTCCACCGTCCCGAGCCCGCCGCGCGCGACGATCTGCGTCTTCCGGAGCGCCGCGTACTCGGCCGCCGGGATGCTATAGCGCTTGAGCACCTCGGCCGCCTCACGGGCGGCCGCCTCGCCGATCCGGATGGCCTCGCCCTGGCGCTCGAAGCTCCCGGACGAGATGTCGCCGAGGTCCGGGGCGATCAATACGTCGCGCGGCGTCAGGGTGGCAAGCTGGCGATCGACGCTGTCCTTGCCGAGCAGGTTGACGAGCTGGCCGACGATGCTCAGCGCCGAGGTGATCTCCTCGCGCTTGAGCGGCGGCGTGCCGATGTTCACCGCGATGATCACGTCGCCGCAGAGCTTCCGGACGACGTCGATCGGCAGGTTGTTCGCGATGCCGCCATCGACGAGCAGCCGGCCGTCCCGCTCGACCGGATCCACTGCGCCGGGAATCGCCATGCTCGCGCGCATCGCCTGCGCGAGACTCCCGCGGCCAATGATCACCGCCTCGCCGGTCGCGATGTCCGCCGCCACCGCCCGGAACGGGACCGGCAGCTTCGAGAAGTCCTGGATGTCGCGCGACTGCTCGGTCAGGTAGCGCAGGAAGCTCTCGATGGTCACGCCCGCGACCAGGCCCTGCGGCAGGAGGATCGAGCCGTCCCGGAAGCCGAACTCGGGTGCGAAGAGCGGCTTGTAGTCGTCCTGCTTGCGGCGGATTGCGATCTCGCCGCGCGGCGGGCGGTCGGTGAATACCTCGTTCCAGTCGGTCTTCGTGATCACCGCCTCCATCTCTGCGGGCGTCGTCCCGGCGGCGAACGAACCGCCGACCACCGAGCCCATGCTGGTGCCGGCGATGCAATGCACCGGGACGCGCAGCTCATCGAGGACCTTGAGGACACCGATGTGCGCCGCGCCGCGCGCGCCGCCGCCCGAGAGCGCGAGGCCGATGCGCGGACGCGTCGGCGCGTCGGCCGACGGGCTCTGCGCGACGGACCCGGTCGGCGCAAATGCCGCGCAAGCGAAGAGGACAAGCGCCGCCGTGGTCCAGCGTGCGCGAGTGGAGGGAACGGACGATTGCATGGTGGAGACTCCCGGACTTCGGAGTTGGAACGCCGCGCAGGCCGCGCCTGCGCGCGCGAGCGTAGCATGGCTGCCGGGCGCGGACGCCTGCACGCCGCAGGACCGTGGAGCATAATCGCGCGCACACGCACGCCCGCTCCCGCATCGCATCCCATGAAGATCCTGCAACCCACCGGCTGGCCGCAGCCGCGCGGCTACTCGAACGGCATCTCCGCGCGCGGCCGACAGGTATTCGTCGCGGGCATGATCGGCTGGGATGCGCAGGGGCGCTTCCCGAGCGCGGACTTCGCGGCGCAGGCGCGGCAGGCGCTGCTGAACATCGTTGCCGTCCTCGCGGAAGACGGTGCGAAGCCGGAGCACATCACCCGCATGACCTGGTACGTCACGAGCAAGCGCGAGTACCTCGACGCCGGGAAGGCGCTCGGCGCGGCGTATCGCGAGCTGATCGGGCGGCACTTCCCGGTCATGACCGCGGTGGAGGTGAGCGCGCTGATGGAGGATCAGGCGAAGGTCGAGATCGAAGTGACGGCGGTCGTGCCCGACTGAGGATCGAGGAGCGAGGAGAACATGAAGAAGGACGTCGCCTACTGGGAGTCGCAGTACAACAACCGCGCCGCCGTGCCGGATTTCCAGCAGTACTTCGACCGCTGGAATGCGCGCTCGGAGGAGACGCGCCGGCGCGTGCGCTGCGCTCTCGACGTTCCATACGGCCCGCACCCGATGGAGAAGATGGATCTCTTCATGCCCGCGGGCGCGAGCCGCGCCTGCCTGATGTTCATCCACGGCGGCTACTGGCGCGCGCTCGACAAGAAGGACCATTCGTTCGTCGCGGCCGAGCTGGTGCGCCACGGCGTGACGGTCGCGGTGCCGAACTACGCGCTCTGCCCCGCCGTGACGGTCGAGGAGATCGTCCGGCAGGTCCTGCAGGCGTGCGCGTGGCTCTACCGCAACGGCACCAACTTCGGCGCGCCGCTCGGCAATCTCTACGTCTCCGGGCACTCCGCCGGCGGGCACCTGACGGCGATGGCGATGGCCGCGCTCTTTCCGGTGTTCCGGCCCGACCTGCCGAAGAAGGTGGTGCGCGGCGGGCTCGCGATCAGCGGCGTCTACGACCTGCGCGACATCGTGAACGTCCCGTCGGTGAACAACGACGTGCGGCTGAAGCCCGCGCCGGCGGAGAAGGTGAGTCCCCTCTTCTATCCGCCCGCGACCGACGCGCCCCTGTACCTCGCGGCCGGCGGCAGGGAGCTCGCGCCGTTCATCGAGCAGCAGGCGGCGCTGGCGGCGAAGTGGAGGAAGGTCGTCGCCGCGGAGATCCCCTGCCCGAACGACCATCACTTCTCCATCCTCGACGGTCTCGCCGATCCGTCGAGCGCGCTCTTCAAGGGCGCGATGAAGATGATGGGGCTGTAGCGCGGGCTGAAAGACGCGAGGGCGATGCCGGTCCCGGTCAAGATCGTCCTCGGGGCGATGGCCCTCTGGGGCACGGTGTACGCGTTCGCGGCGCTCGCCGGCGATTTCGCCGTCGTGGCCCCGCCGTACAGCGGCCACGTGACCCCCTCGGGGATGGAGTCCTTCATCATTCACCTCCACGCCCTCAACGCGCTCGCGGTCTTCCTGATCGAGGCGTGGATCGCGCTCGGGGCCGCCTGGCTGCCGGTGTCGCAGCGCGTGAGCTGGGTGTTCGCGATGATGTTCTTCTACCCGCTCGCGATCCCGGCGTTCTGGTTCCTGCACATCTGGCGCAACCCGCCGGCGCCCAAATCGTCCGAGGGTGGCAGGCCTCCCCGATAAGGTGCCCGCGGCCCCGCGGACGCCCCGTCGCAGACACGGGGCGCGGCGACGCTCGGGCGTCACGCTCGTCGAGCTGCTCGTCACGATCGCCATCCTGGCGATCATCGCCATGATGGCCCTGCCGGTGGTCGAGATCCGGGTCAGGATGGACAAGGAGCGCGAGCTGCGCACTGCGCTGCGCGAGATCCGCGACGCCCTCGACGCCTATCGCCGCGCGCACGACGCCGGGCGCATCGCGCGCGTCGAGGGCGATTCGGGTTATCCGCCCAGCCTGCTCGGCCTGATTCGCGGCGTCACCGACGAAGCCGACCCCGCGGGCAGGAAGCTGCGCTTCCTCGTGGAGATCCCCCGCGATCCGTTCAACACCGATCGGAAGATCCCCGCGGAGCAGACCTGGGGCCTGCGCAGCTACGCGAGCCCGCCCGACGCGCCGCGCCCCGGGACTGACGTGTACGACGTCTACTCGCTCAACCCCGGCAAGAGCCTCGATGGCGTCCCGTACGCCGAGTGGTAGCGGCATGACGCCGCCGCGGTCGAGCACGGGCATCACCCTGCTCGCGGTCATGGTCGCGCTCGCGCTGATGATCGCCGTGCTCCTCGCCATGTTGACCGCGTGGTGGCAGGAGCGTGCGCGGGAGAAGCAGGCCGAGCTCCTCTGGGTCGGCGCCACGTTCAGCGAGGCGATCGGCCGCTACTACGAGGCCGCTCCGGATGCCGCCCGGCGCTATCCGGAGCGGCTCGAGGACTTGCTCGAGGACGCGCGCCTGCCGGGCACGCAGCGCTACCTCCGGAAGGTCTATCGCGACCCGATCACCAACAGCGCCGAGTGGGGCACGGTGCCCGCGCCGGGCGGCGGCATCATGGGCGTCTACAGCCGGTCGAAGGCCGCACCGGTCCGCGGCGCGATCAAAGGCGCCGCCGGTCAGATGGACCCCGGCGCAAAGCACTATTCGGATTGGAAGTTCACCTATGGCCCACCGGGCGAGGCCCCCGGCGGCGGGACGAAGCCGGAATAGGGTTCAGCGCCACGCGACCGGCATCCCGATCTCGAGCCCGAGCGCCTGCGCGGCGCTGCCCTGATCGACGGCGACCTCGACGAGCGCGCTCGAGTTCGCGTACCAGAACGCGGCTGCGCGACGGCGACTCGCCGAACACCGCCGCATACGCGAGCTCGCGGCCCGCGACGACGAGCTTCCGGTCGCGCGGCAGCGCGTCCGCGCGCAGGCCGGTCCAGGCGTTTCCGTAGTGATCGATGTAGATGATCTCGGCAAGATCGTCGCCGCCGAGCCCCACGCCGAGGCCTTCGATCGGCGTCAGGATCGCATTCGGAAAGTCGTTGCGCGCGAGCGCGGCGGCGATCGGTGCGAACACGTCGCGGCCGTGGAACGAACGCGCGGCCCCGGCGGGCGCGCCGGTGATGCGCCAGACCGAGCGCGCGGCGGCGCGCGCCGCGACGACCGAGAAGAGTCCGTTGTCCGGCCCGACGTACCAGTGCCGGTCGGCGCGGACAACGACCGCGCCGCGCCCGGTCCCGACGCCGGGATCGACGACGCCGACGACGACGTGGTTCCCGACCAGCCCGGTTGCGAGGGCCGCGAGGAGATGCGCGGCCGCCTTGATGTCGTACGCCGGCGCCTCGTGCAGGAGATGGATGACCCGTACGCCCGGCGCGAGCCGGTCGAGCACCGCCTCGACCTGGCCGACGTAGAGGTCGCCCGCGCCAAAGTCGGTGAAGAGGCAGATCGCCATGGGGCGATTCTACGGGCCCGAAACGACGAAGGCCGGGTCGCCCCGGCCTTCCTTTTCACCGCCCCGGCGCCTCCGGCGCCATCCGTGCTCGGGCGGTCAGCCCTTCGCCTCGCCCTTGGCTTCCTCTTCCTTGGGCTCCGGGCGATCCATCAGCTCGACCATCGCCATCGGCGCGTTGTCGCCGAGCCGGAATCCCGACTTGAGGATGCGCAGGTAGCCGCCGTTGCGCTTGGCGTAGCGCGGCCCCAGCTCGTCGAAGAGCTTGCTCACCATCTCGCGGTCGCGCAGGCGGTTGAACGCCAGGCGGCGGTTCGACGAGCGACGGCGTCTTGCCGAGCGTGATCATCGGCTCGACCACCCGGCGCAGCTCCTTCGCCTTGGGCAGCGTGGTCGTGATCAGCTCGTGCCGCAGCAGCGAGTTCGTCATGTTGCGGAACATCGCCAGCGCGATGGCTCGACGTGCGGTTGAGCTTTCTCAGTCCGTGACCGTGACGCATGGTTCGTCTCTCTAAGGGTGCGGGTCTTCGAGATCTCCCGCTGCGCCCCCTTCCACAGGGGGCGATGACTCAGGGTGCCAGCTTCTCCAGGCCCGCGGGCGGCCAGTTCTCGAGCTTCATGCCGAGCGTGAGGCCGCGCGCAGCGAGCACTTCCTTGATCTCGTTGAGCGACTTGCGGCCGAGGTTCGGCGTCTTGAGCAGCTCGGTCTCGGTGCGCTGGATCAGGTCGCCGATGTAATAGATGTTCTCGGCCTTCAGGCAGTTGGCCGAGCGCACCGTGAGCTCGAGATCGTCGACCGGGCGCAGCAGGATCGGGTCGATCGGCGGCGCCTTCTCGCGCTGCTTGTCCTCGGCCGGGACCGACGTCCCCTCGAGCGCGGCGAACACCGACAGCTGGTCCACCAGGACGCGCGCCGCGTAGCGGATCGCCTCCTCGGGCTCGACGACGCCGTTGGTCTCGATGTCCATGATCAGCTTGTCGAGGTCGGTGCGCTGCTCGACGCGCGCGCTCTCGACCTGGTAGCTGACGCGCTTCACCGGCGAGAACGAGGCGTCGAGGATGATCTTGCCGATGCCCTTGGACTCCTCGGGCACCACGCGCATGTTGCCCGGCTGGTAGCCGCGGCCGCGCTCGACCTTCACCGTCATCTCGAGCTTGCCGCCCGGCGACAGGTGCGCGATGACGTGCTCGGGGTTGATGATCTCGACGTCGTGCGTGACCTCGATGTCGGCGGCGGTGACCAGGCCCTCGCCCTTCTTGGCGAGGCGCAGCGTCGCCTCGTTGCCGCTGTGCAGCTTGAGCACCACGCCCTTGAGGTTGAGCAGGATGTCGACCACGTCCTCCTGCACGCCCTCGATCGTCGAGTACTCGTGCAGCACGCCGGCGATCTGCACCTCGGTGGGCGCGAAGCCCGGCATCGAGGACAGCAGCACGCGACGCAGCGCGTTGCCGAGCGTGTGGCCGTAGCCGCGCTCGAACGGCTCCATCGTGACCTTGGCGTGATTCGGGGCCGACGGCCTGGACGTCGATGATGCGGGGCTTCAGAAAACCAGTGCTTTGCATGCGATTTCCTCGCTTTAAGCCTCTAACGATATGCGGGGATACTCCCCCATACTGCCCTAAGTCAGGCGCCTGACGATCATTCCGTCAGGCACTCTTAGGATTACTTCGAGTACAGCTCGACCACCAGGCTCTCGTTGATCGTGGAGGGCAGCTCGGCCGCGCGTCGGCAGCGCCTTGAACGTGCCCTTGAGGGCCTTCGGTGTCCACCGCGATCCACTCGGGGAAGCCGCGCGACTCGGCCGCCTCGCAGGCGCGCCTTGACGCGCAGGTGCTCCTTGGCGCCCTGCGCCACCTCGACCGTGTCGCCGGGGCGCACCAGGTACGACGGGATGTTCACGCGCTTGCCGTTCACCAGGACGCCGTTGTGGCGCACCACCTGGCGCGCCTCGGCGCGGCTCGCGCCGAAGCCCATGCGGAAGGCGACCGTGTCCAGCCGCGATTCGAGGATCTGCAGCAGGTTCTCGCCGGTCACGCCCTTGCGGCGGTCGGCCTCGAAGTAGATCTTGCGGAACTGCCGCTCGAGGATGCCGTAGGTGCGGCGCATCTTCTGCTTCTCGCGCAGCTGCTTGCCGAAGTCGGACAGGCGCTGTCCGCTCTTCTGCCCGTGCTGGCCGGGCGCGTAGCTGCGGCGCTCGACCGCGCACTTGTCGGTGAAGCACTTCTCGCCCTTGAGGAAGAGCTTCTCCCCCTCGCGGCGGCACTGGCGGCACTTGGCGTCCAGGTTGCGGGCCATGTCGGGTTCTCTTCCTTAGATTCGGCGACGCTTCGGCGCGCGGCAGCCGTTGTGCGGCACCGGCGTGATGTCGCTGATGCTCGTGATCTTGATCCCGAGCGCGTTCAGGGCGCGCACCGCCGATTCGCGGCCGGGGCCGGGGCCCTGATGCGCACCTCGAGGTTCTTCACGCCGCATTCGAGCGCACCGCGCCCGGCGCGCTCGGCCGCGACCTGCGCGGCGAACGGCGTGGACTTGCGCGAGCCCTTGAAGCCGGCCGCGCCCGAGGTCGCCCACGACAGGCAGTTGCCCTGCCGGTCGGTGATCGTGATGATGGTGTTGTTGAACGACGCGTGCACGTGCGCGATGCCCTCGGCGACGTTCTTCTTCACCTTCTTGCGGACGCGCTGGGCGGCGGTCTGCGTTTGCGGCTGCTGGGGTCGTGCCATCGGTCTCGTCCTCTATGGGCGCTGGGTTCGCAGGCGCCCGGTCAAACCTTGCCGGCTTGCGGCTTGGCGGCGATCGCCGCCTTGCGCGGGCCCTTGCGGGTGCGCGCGTTGGTGCGCGTGCGCTGGCCGCGGACCGGCAGGCCCTTGCGGTGCCGCACGCCGCGGTAGGCGCCCAGATCCATCAGGCGCTTGATGTTCATCGACACCTCGCGCCGCAGGTCGCCCTCGACGGTGAACCGCCCGACCTCCTCGCGCAGTCGATCCAGCTCGCTGTCCGAGAGGTCCTTCATCTTGCGCGTGCCGGGGATGCTCGCCGCGACGCAGATCGCGGACGCGCGCGCGCGGCCGATACCGAAGATCGCCGTCAGCGCGATCTCGGCATGCTGCTGGTTCGGGATGTTTACGCCTGCAATCCGGGCCATGTGGCTACTCCGCTACCAATCCACTGCTAGTCCGATCGACTCGCCAGGGTCAGCCCTGGCGCTGCTTGTGCCGCGGATCCTTGCAGATCACCCGCACCACGCGGTGGCGGCGGATGATCTTGCAGTTGCGGCACATCTTCTTCACCGATGCGCACACTTTCATGTTGCTCTCCTACTTTCGCTCACCTGCTGTTGTGCACCTGCCGTTGTGCACCTACTCGGCGCGGAAAACGATCCGCGCCCTGGATAAGTCGTACGGCGTCAAGCTCCACCGTCACCTTGTCTCCGGGAAGCATGCGGATGGTGTGCATCCGCATCGTTCCGGCGATGTGTCCCGTCACCACGTGTCCGTTCTCGAGCTTCACCCTGAAGGTGGCGTTCGGCAGGTTCTCCAGAATCTCGCCCTGCATCCGGGTCACGTCTGTCCTTCGTCATACCCTAGCGCGTAGGGAACCCTGCCGCCCTTGAAATTGGCCTTCTTCAGCAGGCTCTCGTACTGGTGCGTCATGATGTACGCCTGCACCTGCGACATGAAGTCCATCGTCACGACCACGATGATCAGCAGGCTGGTGCCGCCGAAATAGAACGGCACGTTCCATCTCAGGATCAGGAACTCCGGCACCAGGCAGATCGAGACCACGTAGATCGCGCCGCCCAGGGTGAGCCGCATCAGGATCCGCTCGAGGTATTTCGCGGTCTGGTCCCCCGGCCGGATTCCCGGGACGAACGCGCCCGACTTCTTCAGGTTGTCGGCCGTTTCCTTCGGGTTGTACTGCAGCGCCGTGTAGAAGAAGCAGAAGAACACGATCGCGGCGGCGTACAGCAGCACGTAGATCGGCTGGCCCGGCGTGAGCGTCGCGGCGATGTCGCGCAGGAACGTCGGCCCCTCGCCCTGCCCGAACCAGCCGAGCAGCGTGGCCGGGAAGAGGATGATCGAGGAGGCGAAGATCGGCGGGATGACGCCCGACATGTTGAGCTTGAACGGCAGGTGGGAGGCCTGGCCGCCGTAGACCTTGTTGCCGACCTGGCGCTTGGCGTAATTGACCAGGATCTTGCGCTGGCCGCGCTCGACGAAGCAGACGAACCAGGTGATCAGCGCCACGCCGACGGCGATGATGAGCGCCGTGAGGGGGTGCATCGCGCCGGTGCGCACCAGCTCGAGCGTGCCGGCGATCGCGCTCGGCAGGCCCGCCGCGATGCCGGCGAAGATGATGATCGAGATGCCGTTGCCGAGGCCGCGCTCGGTGATCTGCTCGCCGAGCCACATCAGGAACATGGTGCCGGTGACCAGCGTCACGACGGTCGTGAACCGGAACAGCAGCCCCGGATCGGTCACCAGACCCGGCTGCGATTCCAGCGCGATCGAGATGCCGGTCGCCTGGAAGAGCGCGAGGCCCAGGGTGAAGTAGCGCGTGTACTGCGTGATCTTGCGCTGGCCCGCCTGGCCTTCCTTGCGCAGCTGCTCGAGCTGCGGGCTCACCGCGGTCATCAGCTGCATGATGATCGACGCGGAGATGTACGGCATGATCCCGAGCGCGAAGATGGTGAAGCGCGACAGCGCGCCGCCCGAGAACATGTTGAACAGCCCGAGGATTCCGCCCTGGTTCGAGCGGAACAGGTCGGCGAGCACGTTCGGGTCGATCCCCGGCACCGGGATGTGCGCGCCGATGCGGAAGACGACGAGCGCCCCGAGGAGGAAGAAGAGGCGCTTCTTCAGGTCCCCGTACTTGCCGGTCTTGCCGAGTTGTTGGGCTGCGGTGGCCACTGGTTTTATGCGATCGGGTCTCGATTCGATTGCGGCGCTACTTCGCCTTGCCCTTGCCGCCGGACTTGCTCTCGGGCTTCGCGGCCTTCGGCGCCTTCTCGGCCTGGGCGGACTTCTCGCCCTTGTCGGCCTTCTTCGCGGGCTTGGCAGGCTTTTCCGTCTCCGCGGCCGGGGCTACGGCCTTTGCCTTCGGCTCCGGCTGCTTCGGCTCCGGCTTGGGCCGGTTGTCGATGACGGCGCCGCCCGCGGCTTCGATCGCCGCGCGCGCGCCCTTGGTCACGCCCATGTCCTTGATGGTGACCTTGCGAGTCAGCTTGCCCGACAGCAGGACCTTCGCTTCCATGATGAGACGCGAGACCACGCCCTCGGCCTTCAGCGCCGCGAGGTCGATGGTGTCGGCTTTCATCCGCTCGAGGTCCGAGAGCCGGACCTCGGCGAACGTGTCGCGCGTGAGCGGGGTGAAACCACGCTTCGGCAGGCGCCGCTGCAGCGGCATCTGTCCGCCCTCGAAGCCCACCTTGTGGTAGCCGCCGGAGCGCGCCTTCTGGCCCTTGTGCCCGCGGCCCGCCGTCTTGCCGAATCCCGAGCCGATGCCGCGGCCGACGCGGCGGCGGGGCTTCCGCGAGCCGGGCGCCGGCTTGATGTCGTTCATAAACATGTGTGCGTTCTCCGGCCGGTTACGCGTCGACGCGCACCAGGTAGCTCACCAGTTTGATCATCCCGCGCACCGCCGGCGTGTCCTCGACCTCCACCGTCTGGCGGATCTTGCGCAGGCCGAGGCCGCGCACCGTCTGCTGGTGGTTCTGCCGGCAGGCGATCGGGCTCTTCACGAGCGTCACCTTGAGCGTCTTCTTGTCCGCCATGGCTCTTTCCCTCAGGCCGCGGTGATGTCTTCGATGCGCTTGCCGCGCTTGGCCGCCACCTCAGCGGGCGTCCGCATCTGCTTCAGGCCGTCCAGGGTCGCGCGCACGACGTTGTAGGGATTGGTCGAGCCGATGCACTTCGCCAGCACGTTGGTGATGCCCATCACCTCGAACACCGCGCGCATCGGGCCGCCGGCGATGATCCCCGTGCCCGCGGAAGCCGGTTGCATGAGCACCTTCGAGGCGCCGTGCCGGCCGATCACCGCGTGCTGGAGCGTGCCGTTGCGCAGGCTCACCCGGAACAGCTTGCGACGCGCCTCCTCGAGCGACTTCTGCACCGCCACCGGCACCTCGCGGGCCTTGCCCTTGCCCATGCCGATGCCGCCGTCGCCGTCGCCCACCACGGTGAGCGCCGCGAAGCCGAGCACGCGTCCGCCCTTCACCACCTTGGTGACGCGGTTCACCGCGACCATCTTTTCACGCAGGCCGTCCGACCGGTCGTCGGAGGGCTGCATCCTGGGCTGCATTCTGGCCATTTCGTCTTCCTCGCCCTGACTCGGGGGTCTGCAAGGGGGTGTGCCCCCTTGCACGATTAATCCTGTTCCCTAGAACTTCAAGCCGCCTTCACGCGCGGCATCGGCGAGCGCCTTGATGCGCCCGTGGTACCTGAACCCGCTGCGGTCGAATGCGACCTTTTCGATGCCGAGCTTCAGCGCCTTCTCGGCGATGCGTTTGCCGACCGCCACCGCTGCGGCCTTGTTGCCGCCGTTCGGCACCTGCCCGCGCACGTCCTTCTCTACGGTCGAGGCGGCCGCAAGCACTTTCGAGCCGTCGTTCGAAAGCACCTGCGCATAGATGTGCTGGTTCGTGCGGTGCACCGCCAGCCGCACCACGTTCAGCTCGTGGTGCTTGTGCCGGGTCTGCGCCGCGCGGCGGAGACGCGATTCGCGCTTGTCGATCATTGTTCGCGTCCCTCCTATTTCTTCTTCGTCTCTTTGATGACGACCCGCTCGTCGGCGTAGCGCACGCCCTTGCCCTTGTAGGGCTCCGGCGGCCGGTACGCGCGCACTTCTGCGGCGACCTGGCCGACGAGCTGCCGATCCATGCCCTTGATCAGGATCTCGGTCTGCGTGGGCGTCTCGCACTTCACGCCCTTGGGCATCTGATGCACGACCGGATGCGAGAAGCCGAGCGACAGGTTGAGCTTGTCGCCCTGCGCCTGCGCGCGGTAGCCGACGCCGACCAGGGTGAGCTTCTTCTCGAAGCCCTTGGTCACGCCGGTGACCATGTTCGCCATGATCGCCCGCACCGTGCCGCTCATCGCGTCGGCGCGGTCCGAGTCGTTCGCGACCTCGATCTCGAGTGCTGTCGCCTTCCTTCTTGACGCGGATATCCTTCGTCAGCGGCAGCGCGAGCGTGCCGAGCGGGCCCTTGATGGACACCGCGTTCGCGGCGACGTTCGCCTCGACCCCCTTCGGGAGCGGTACCGGAAGTTTTCCAACGCGCGACATCGTCTGTTACCTCACGCCACGATGCACAGGATTTCGCCGCCGATGCCGGATGCCCGCGCCTTGCGGTCGGTCATCAGCCCCTTCGGGGTGGACAGGATCGCGACCCCGAGACCGTTCATCACCTTGGGGATGTCCTGCGCACCGCGATAGACGCGCAGCCCGGGGCGGCTCACCCGCTCGATCTTCTCGATCACCGGCTGCCCGGCGTAGTAGCGCAGCGCGATCTCGATCTCGGGCTTGCCGTCGTTCGGCTTCACCACGAAGCCTTCGATGTAGCCCTCGTCCTTCAGCACCTGCGCGATGGCGCCCTTCAGCTTCGAGGACGGCATCGCAACGGTGACCTTGCCGCACGCCTGCGCGTTGCGGATCCGAGTCAGCATGTCGGCGACCGGGTCGGTCATGCTCATATAGGTGGACCTCCGCTTGCCTCAGTTACGTGCTTGTTACCAGCTCGACTTCGTGAGGCCGGGGATCTCCCCGCGCATCGCGATTTCGCGCAGCTTGTTGCGCCCCAGCCCGAACTTGCGGTAGTAGCCGCGCGGGCGTCCGGTCAGCGCGCAGCGATTGCGCAGCCGCACCGGCGAGGCGTTGCGCGGCAGCTTTTCGAGCTTGACGCGCGCCTCGGCACGGTCCTCGTCGGAGGCCTTGGCGTCGTTGATGATCTCGAACAGCGCCTTGCGTTTGCCGGCGAACTTGGCAACCGCTTTGCGGCGCTTCTGCTCGCGCAGGATCAGGGAAAGCTTCGCCATGGGTAGTCCCTCAGGCCTTGAACGGGAAGCGGAAGGCGGCCAGCAGTGCGCGCGCCTCCTCGTCGGTCTTCGCGGTGGTGGTGATGCTGATGTTCATCCCGCGCAGCGCGTCGATCTTGTCGTACTCGATCTCGGGGAAGATGATCTGCTCTTTCACGCCGAGGGTGTAGTTGCCGCGCCCGTCGAACGCGCGGTGCGAAACGCCGCGGAAGTCGCGGATGCGCGGCATCGCGACGGTCACCAGCCGGTCGAGGAACTCGTACATCCGCGGGCCGCGCAGCGTGACCATGCAGCCGACCGGATAGCCGGCACGCACCTTGAAGTTCGCGATCGACTTCTTCGCCTTGGTGACGACCGGCTTCTGGCCGGCGATCTTGGTGAGGTCCCCGACCGCGTTGTCGAGGATCTTCTTGTCGGAAGTGCTCTCGCCGACACCCATGTTCACCGTGATCTTGGTGATCCGCGGGACCTCCATCGCGCTGGTGTACCCGAACTTCTTGGTCAGCTCGGGGACGACGTTCTCGCGGTAGTGCTCGTGTAGACGGGCCATAACTATGCCTCGACCATTTCGCCGTTCGACTTGAACACCCGCACCGTGCGGCCGTCGTCGAGCGTCTTGAAGCCGACGCGATCGGCCTTCTTGGTCTGCGGGTTGAAGAGCGCGACATTGGAGACGTGGATCGGCATTTCCTTGTCGACGATCCCGCCGGTCTGGCCCTTCATCGGATTCGGGCGCACGTGCTTCTTCACCCGGTTCACGCCCTCGACGACCAGGTGGTCGGCATCGATCCGGCGCAGCACGGTGCCGCGCTTGCCCTTGTCGCGGCCGGTGGTGACGATCACATCGTCGCCCTTGCGAATCTTGTTCATCGTTGCAGGCCTCCTCAGAGGACTTCCGGCGCGAGCGACACGATCTTCATGAAGCGCTCGGTGCGCAGCTCGCGCGTCACCGGACCGAAGATGCGGGTGCCGATCGGCTCCATCTTGGGCGACAGCAGCACCGCGGCGTTGGCGTCGAACCGCACCAGCGAGCCGTCAGGCCGGCGCACGCCCTTCGCAGTGCGCACGACGACCGCGTGGTAGATCTCGCCCTTCTTCACTCGGCCACGCGGCGCGGCGTCCTTGATGCTCACCTTGATCACGTCGCCGATATTCGCGTAGCGGCGCTTGGAGCCGCCGAGAACCTTGATACACATCACCGAACGCGCGCCGGTGTTGTCGGCGACGTCCAGCACCGTCTGCATCTGGATCATTTTCTCTTCTCCAACTTCTCCCGACCTTCCAACACGGAAGCGGCCGGTCAGTCTTGGAGCCCGTCCGGGCATGGCCGCCGACGCCACCGGGCGCGGCGGAAAAACACGTAATTATACGGGGACTTGCCGCCTCACCGCAACCCTCCTGCGGTCAGATCACTTTGGCGCGCTCGACCAGCTTGGTCACCCGCCAGGTTTTGGTGCGCGACAGCGGCCGGCACTCCTCGATCGTGACGAGGTCGCCTTCCTTGCACTCGTTGGCCTCGTCGTGGGCGTGGTACTTCTTCGTCCGCGTGACCACCTTGCCGTACATCGGGTGGGCCACCCGGCGCTCGACCTTCACCGTAACGGTCTTGTTCGCCTTGTCGCTCACCACGCGCCCGGTCATGGTGCGCGGGGTCTTGCGCGCCACCGTCTGCGTCTCTGCGGTCATTTCACCCTCACCTTCTGGGCCAGCACGGTCCGCACGCGCGCGATGTCGCGCCGGACCTTGCGGATCTGGCTCGTGTTGGTCAGCTGCTGCGTGGCCTTCTGCATGCGCAGGCTGAACTGCGCGCGCAGGAGGTCCTGCAGTTCCTTGTTGAGCGCCGTCTCGTCCTTGGCGCGGAGATCACTCGGCTTCATGCGATTACCCCAGATGGCGCTGGACCACGATGGTCCGGATCGGCAGCTTGGCCGCGGCGAGCGCGAACGCCTCCTTGGCGAGCGTCAGGTCCACCCCGTCCATCTCGTAGAGCACCTTGCCGGGCTGGATCTCGGCCACGAAGTACTCGGGGTTGCCCTTGCCGTTGCCCATGCGGACCTCGGCCGGCTTGTGCGAGACCGGCTTGTCGGGAAAGATGCGGATCCAGATGCGCCCGCCGCGCTTGATGTGACGGGTCATCGCTCGCCGCGCCGCCTCGATCTGGCGGGCCGTCAGGCGTCCGCGCGTGGTCGCCTTCAGGCCGAACTCGCCGAACGACACCTTGTTGCCGCGCGTCGCGACGCCATAGTTGCGGCCCTTTTGCTGCTTCCGGTATTTGGTTCTAGCTGGTTGAAGCATCGCTGCTGCCTCCGGTCGACTTCTTCACGACGCGCTTGAGCGCCGGTTTCTTGGGCGCGGCGGCAGGTGCCGGCGCGGCCTCGGCGGGCTTGGCGTCGCCCTCGGACTTCCTGGCGCGGCCGCGCGGCGCCGCCGACTTGGGTCTCGCTTCGCCCGGCGCGGGCGCAGGCGCTCCGGCCTCGGGTCGGGCCGCGGGACGCGGTGCCGGCGCGCGGCGCAGGCGGCGGCCGGGGGCCTCCTCCTCGGACGGGGCGGTCGCCCCCGCGGCGGGCTGCTCGCCCTTGGCGAGCACGTCACCTTTGTAGACCCACACCTTGATGCCGATGACGCCGTAACTCGTCTTGGCCTCGCCAAAGCCGTAGTCGATGTCCGCACGCAGCGTGTGCAGCGGCACGCGGCCCTCGCGATACCACTCGGTGCGGGCGATCTCGACCCCGTTCAGGCGGCCGGCGCTCATGATCTTGATTCCCTGAGCGCCCAGGCGCATGGCGTTCTGCATCGCGCGCTTCATCGCGCGGCGGAACATGATGCGCTTCTCGAGCTGCTGGGCGATCGAATCGGCGATCAGCTGCGCATCGATCTCGGGCTTGCGGACCTCCTCGATGTTCACGTGCACCATCTGCACGCCGAGGAGCTTGCGCAGCTCCGCCTTCAGGTGCTCGATGTCCTCGCCCTTCTTGCCGATCACCACGCCGGGCCGGGCGCTGTAAATGGTGATGCGTGCATCCTTGGCCGGCCGCTCGATGACGACCTTGCTCACCGAGGCGTGCGCGAGCTTCTTCTTCAGGTAGGCGCGGACCTTCAGGTCCTCGTTGAGCATGCCGGCGAAGTTCTTGCCGCTGGCGAACCAGCGCGAGCTCCAGTTGCGGTTGAACGCGAGGCGGAACCCGGTCGGATTGATCTTCTGTCCCATCTCTCGCTCCTTACGCCTTGTCCCCGACGGTCACGAAGATGTGACAGGTCGGCTTGCTGATGCGGTTGCCGCGGCCTTTCGCGCGCGCCTGGAAGCGCTTGATGATCGCCGCGCGCTCGACCAGGATGCCGGTCACGCTCAGCTCGTCCACGTCGGCGCCGTCGTTGTGCTCGGCGTTGGCGATCGCCGACTCGAGGACCTTCTTGATGATCCGCGCGCCCTTCTGCGGCGCGAACGAGAGGATGTTCAGCGCCTTCTCGACCGACTGCCCGCGGATCATGTCCGCGACGAGCCGGCCCTTCTGCACCGAGAGGCGCACGCCGTACAGCTTGGCCTGGGTTTGCATGGTGCTGCCTCCCTACTTCCTGGCCGGCGCCGCAGGCGCGGCGCTCTTCCGGTCCGCCGAGTGCGCCTTGAACGTGCGCGTGAGCGCGAACTCTCCGAGCTTGTGTCCGACCATGTTCTCGGAGATGTACACGGGAATGTGCTGCTTGCCGTTGTGCACGGCGATCGTCAGGCCCACGAAATCGGGAATGACCGTCGAGCGGCGCGACCAGGTCTTGATCGGGCGCTTGTCGTTTCCGGCGCGCGCCGCCTCCACCTTCTTGATCAGGTGGTGGTCGACGAAGGGGCCCTTCTTGATCGAACGGGACATGTCTGATTACCTCTTGTGGCGGGCAGCGACGATCATGCTGCGCGTGCGCTTGATCTTGCGCGTGCGGTAGCCCTTGGTGAGCTTGCCCCACGGCGACACCGGATCGCGCTTGGTGCCGGTGCGGCCCTCGCCGCCGCCGTGCGGGTGGTCGACCGGATTCATCGCCACGCCGCGCACCGTCGGGCGCACGCCCTTCCAGCGCACCCGGCCGGCCTTGCCGGTCTGCTCGAGCGAGTGCTCCTCGTTGCCGACTTCGCCGAGCGTGGCACGGCAGTCGACGTGCACCTTGCGGATCTCGCCGGAGCGCAGGCGCACCTGCGCGTAGCTGCCTTCGCGGGCGAGGAGCTGCGCCGAGCCGCCCGCGGATCGGGCGAGCTGCGCGCCCTTGCCCGGCTGCATCTCGATGCAGTGGATCGTGGTGCCGATCGGGATGTTGCGCACCGGCAGGGTGTTGCCGGGCTTGATCTGCGCCTCGGGGCCGCTCATGAGCTGCGCGCCCGCGGCGACGCCCTTCGGCGCGATGATGTACCGGCGCTCGCCGTCGGCATAGAGCAGCAGGGCGATGTGGGCGCTGCGGTTCGGGTCGTACTCGAGCCGCTCGACCTTGGCCGGAATGCCGTCCTTGTTGCGCTTGAAATCGATCACCCGGTAGTGCTGCTTGTGCCCGCCGCCCTGATGACGCGTGGTGATGTGGCCGTAGTTGTTGCGGCCCGCCTTGCGCGTCTTCTTCTCGAGCAGCGCATCGACCGGGCGCCCCTTGTGCAGCCCCGGCGTGACGACCTTGACGTAGCCGCGCCGACCGGCCGAAGTGGGTTTGACCTTGACGAGTGCCATCGCTCTACTCCGTCGCCTGGAACGTGATGTCCTGGCCGGCGGCCAGGCTCACGTAGGCTTTTTTCCAGTTGCGGCGCCGCCCGGCGAGCTTGCCGGAGCGCTTGTGCTTGCCCTTGACGTTGGCGACGCGCACGCCGGTCACCAGCACCTTCTTGTCCTTCGTGCTGAACAGCAGCTCGACCGCCGCCTTGATCTCGGGTTTCGTCGCGTCGTCGGTCACGCGAAAGACGTACTGGTTGGCCTTCTCGCCGACGAACGTGCTCTTCTCCGAGACCACCGGCGCGAGCAGGACCTTCAGCAGCCGTTCCTGGTTGAGCGCGCTCATGCCAGCATCTCCTCGAGCTTGGCGACCGCCTTGCGCGTGAGCAGCACGTTCCTCGAGCTGACCAGCGACACGGGATCGGCCTGGCGCACGTCGAGCACCAGGACATTGGGCAGATTGCGCGCGGAGAGGTAGAGGTTCTGGTCCACCCCGTCGGTGATCACCAGGACCTGGTCGAGTCCGAGCCCCTTCACCTTCTGTGCCAGCACGCTGGTCTTCGGCGCATCGACCTGGAAGTCCTCGACCACCGACAGGCGCCCCTCGCGCGCGAGCTGCGACAGGATCGACGCCATCCCCGCGCGGTACATCTTGCGGTTGATCTTCTGCGTGAAGTTCTCGTCCGGCGAGTTGGGGAAGATCTTGCCGCCGCCGCGCCATAGCGGGCTGCCGGCAAAACCGGCGCGCGCGCGGCCGGTGCCCTTCTGCCGCCACGGCTTGCGGTGCGAATGGTTGACGTCGCCGCGCGCCTTCTGCGCACGCGTGCCGAGCCGCGCATTCGCCTGGAAGGCGACGACGATCTGGTGGACGAGCGCCTCGTTGAATTCGCGCCCGAACGCGGCATCGGACGCCGCGACGGTCGCGGCGCTCTTGCCCTGGTCGTTGATCAGCTTCAATTCCATCGCGTGGTCCCCTTACTTCTTCGCCGGCGCCCTGGACTTCGGCGTCTTGGCTGCGGGCTGGACCACGATGTGGCCGCCTTCGTGCCCCGGCACGGAGCCGCGCACGAGCAGCAGGCCGCGGTCGGCGTCGATGCGCACGATCTCCAGGTTCGGGACCGTCCGGCTCACCGCGCCGAGGTGGCCCGCCATGCGCTTGCCGGGAAACACCTTCGACGGGGACTGGTTCTGGCCGGTCGAGCCGGGCCGGTTGTGCGAGACCGAGTTGCCGTGGCTCGCGCGGTTCGAGGAGAAGTGGTGGCGCTTGATGACGCCGGCGAAACCCTTCCCGATCGACGTGCCGGAGACGTCGACTTTCTGGCCCACCTGGAAGATGTCGACCCCGACCTTGCCGCCGACCTGCAGGTTCTCGAGGTCGCCTGCGGGAATGCGGAACTCCCGCAGGATGGTGCCGCCCTCGACCCCGGCCTTGGCGAAGTGGCCGGCCATCGGCTTGGTGACGCGCGTGGCGCGCCGCTTCCCGAAGGTCACCTGCACGGCCGAGTAGCCGTCGGTGTCGGGCTTCTTGATCTGCGTGACGCGGTTGTCGGCGACCTCGAGCACCGTCACCGGCAGGCTGTCGCCATCGTCGGTGAAGACGCGGGTCATGCCGACCTTGCGGCCGACGAGTCCGAGACTCATGACTTGTTCCTTCTATTAATTACCCCGGAGCTTTCCGCCCGGGGGCCAGCTTCAATTGGCTGGCAATACATCGAACTATCGAAACGGATTCCCCGGGGCCGGTCCAGCCGGCCCCGTCCAGCTACAGCTTGATCTCCACGTCGACGCCGGCAGGAAGGTCGAGCTTCATCAGCGCGTCGACCGTCTTGTCGGTCGGGTCGATGATGTCCATCAGGCGCAGGTGCGTGCGGATCTCCATCTGGTCGCGCGACATCTTGTCGATGTGCGGCGAGCGCAGGAGGTCGAACTTCTGGATCCGCGTCGGCAGCGGCACCGGTCCCTTCACGACCGCGCCGGTGCGCTTCGCCGTGTCGACGATCTCGAGCGCCGACTGGTCGATCAGCTTGTAGTCGAACGCCTTCAGGCGGATGCGGATCTTTTGGCTTTGAACGGCCATGGTTTTCTCAACTTACTCGATGACTTTCGATACGACGCCTGCGCCGACGGTGCGGCCGCCCTCGCGGATGGCAAAGCGCAGGCCCTCTTCCATCGCAATCGGGGCGATCAGGGTCACCGTGATCGACACGTTGTCCCCCGGCATCACCATCTCGATGCCCGCCGGCAACTCGGTCGAACCGGTCACGTCCGTGGTGCGGAAGTAGAACTGCGGCCGATAGCCGTTGAAAAACGGCGTGTGCCGACCCCCCTCTTCCTTGGACAGCACGTACACCTCGGCCTGGAACTTGGTGTGCGGGGTGATCGAGGCGGGCTTGGCCAGCACCTGCCCGCGCTCCACCTCCTCGCGCTTGGTGCCCCGCAGCAGCACCCCGATGTTGTCCCCCGCCTGCCCCTCGTCCAGGAGCTTCCTGAACATCTCCACGCCCGTGCACACGGTCTTGAGCGTGGCCTTCAGCCCCACGATCTCGAGCTCCTCGCCCACCTTGATGATGCCCCGCTCCACCCGCCCCGTGACCACCGTCCCGCGCCCCGAGATCGAGAACACGTCCTCCACCGGCATCAGGAAGGGCTGGTCCAGCGCCCGCTTCGGTTGCGGAATGTAGCTGTCCAGCGCATCGGCGAGCTTCATGATCGAGCCCTCGCCCATCTCGGAGGTGTCCCCCTCCAGCGCCTTGAGCGCCGAGCCGATCACGATCGGGGTCTTGTCCCCCGGAAAATCATACTTGGACAGGAGCTCGCGCACCTCCATCTCCACCAGCTCCAGGAGCTCCTTGTCATCGACCATGTCCGCCTTGTTCATGTACACCACGATGTAGGGCACCCCCACCTGGCGCGCCAGCAGAATGTGCTCGCGCGTCTGCGGCATCGGACCGTCGGCGGCCGACACCACCAGAATCGCCCCGTCCATCTGCGCCGCACCCGTGATCATGTTCTTGATGTAGTCAGCGTGCCCCGGACAGTCCACGTGCGCGTAGTGGCGGTTCTTGGTCTGGTACTCCACGTGCGCCGTGTTGATCGTGATCCCGCGCGCCTTCTCCTCCGGCGCATTGTCAATCTGGTCGTAGGCCTTCGCCTCACCACCAAACTTCTTGGCCAAAATGTGCGTGATCGCCGCCGTCAGCGTCGTCTTCCCATGGTCCACGTGACCAATCGTCCCAACGTTCACATGCGGCTTCGTACGCTCGAATTTGCCCTTTGCCATGGCAGTCTCCTAATTACTTCTTCTCGTCCTTGCCGGTGTACTTGTTGATCACCGCTTCGGCGATCTGCTTCGGCGCCTCGGAGTAGTGCTTGAACTCCATCGTGTAGGTCGCGCGCCCCTGCGTGAGCGACCGCAGCGTGGTCGAGTAGCCGAACATCTCCGCGAGCGGCACCTCCGCGCGGATCGCCTTGGACCCGCCGACCATGTCTTCCATCCCCTGGATCATGCCGCGCCGGGACGACAGATCGCCCATCACGTCGCCCATCTTCTCCTCGGGCGTCTCGACCTCGACCGCCATCATCGGCTCGAGCAGGACCGGCGAGGCCTTGCGCATGCCGTCCTTGAACGCGATCGACGCGGCCATGCGGAACGCGTTCTCGTTCGAGTCGACCTCGTGGTAGGAGCCGTCGAACAGCGTCACCTTCACGTCGACCACCGGGAATCCCGCGAGCACGCCGTTCGGCAGCGTCTCGTTCAGCCCGCGCTGCACCGCCGGGATGTACTCGCGCGGCACCGAGCCGCCCTTGATCGCATCGACGAACTCGTATCCCTTGCCCTTCTCGTTCGGCTCGACCTTGAGCCACACGTGGCCGTACTGGCCGCGCCCGCCGGTCTGCTTGACGAACTTGCCCTCGACCTCGGCGCAGGCGCGCTTGATCGTCTCGCGGTACGCCACCTGCGGCGCGCCGACGTTCGCCTCGACGCCGAACTCGCGCTTCATGCGATCGACGATGATCTCGAGGTGCAGCTCGCCCATGCCCGAGATGATGGTCTGGCCCGACTCCTCGTCGGTGCGCACGCGGAAGGACGGATCCTCCTGCGCGAGCCGCCCGAGCGCGATGCCCATCTTCTCCTGGTCGGCCTTGGTCTTCGGCTCGACCGCGACGTGGATCACCGGATCCGGGAACTCCATCTTCTCCAGGATGATGACCTTGCCCGGGTCGCAGAGCGTCTCGCCGGTGGTCACGTCCTTGAGGCCGACCGCGGCCGCGATGTCGCCGGCGCGCACTTCCTTGATCTCCTCGCGCTGGTTGGCGTGCATCTGCAGGACCCGCCCGATGCGCTCCTTGCGGCCGCGCAGCGAGGTGTACACGGAGTCGCCGGAGTTGAGCACCCCGGAGTAGACGCGGAAGAACGTGAGCTGGCCGACGTACGGGTCGGTCATGATCTTGAACGCCAGCGCGCTGAACGGCTCGTTGTCCGCGGGCTTGCGCTCGTCGGCGTTGCCGTTTTCCTTCGAGCCCTTGACCGGCGGGATGTCGATCGGCGAGGGCATGTACTCGATCACGGCGTCCAGCATCGCCTGCACGCCCTTGTTCTTGAACGCCGAGCCGCACAGCATCGGGACGATCTCGCCCTTGATCGTGCGATCGCGCAGGCCGCGCTTGATCTCCTCTTCGGAGAGCTTGCCTCCGTCGAGGTACTTGTTCATCAGCTCCTCGCTCGCCTCGGCGGCGCTCTCGACCATCTTCTCGCGCCACTCCTCCGCGAGGGCCTGGAGCTCGGCGGGGACGTCCTTCACCTCGAACTTCATCCCCTGGCTCGACTCGTCCCAGAAGATCGCCTTCATGCGCACCAGGTCGACGATGCCGGCGAACGTGTCCTCGGCGCCGATCGGCACCTGGATCGCCACCGGGTTGCCGTTCAGCCGCGACTTGATCTGGTCGTAGACCTTGAAGAAGTTCGCCCCGACCCGGTCCATCTTGTTCACGAACGCGAGGCGCGGCACGCGGTACTTGTTCGCCTGGCGCCAGACGGTCTCCGACTGCGGCTGAACCCCGCCGACCGAGTCGTACACCATGCACGCGCCGTCGAGCACCCGCATCGAGCGCTCGACCTCGATCGTGAAGTCGACGTGGCCGGGCGTGTCGATGATGTTGATGCGGTGCTCGGGAAGGTTGCCGTCCATCCCCTTCCAGAAGCAGGTGGTCGCGGCGGACGTGATGGTGATGCCGCGCTCGCGCTCCTGCTCCATGAAGTCCATGACCGCCGCGCCGTCGTGCACCTCGCCCATCTTGTGGGACACGCCGGTGTAGAACAGGATGCGCTCGGTCGTCGTGGTCTTGCCCGCGTCGATGTGGGCAGAGATCCCGATGTTCCGGTAGCGCTCGATTGGTGTCTTGCGAGCCATAACTTTCATGGTCGGGGGCGGCACGGCCGCCCCCGGGGAATCCTATTCGTCAGAATCGATAGTGTGCGAAGGCCTTGTTCGCCTCCGCCATGCGGTGCACTTCCTCGCGCTTCTTCACCGCGCCGCCGCGGCCTTCCGCGGCTTCCATGAGCTCGTTGGCGAGGCGGATGTCCATGGATTTCTCGCCGCGCTTCTGCGCCGCCTCGCGGAGCCAGCGCATCGCCAGCGCGATGCGGCGGACCGGACGAACCTCGACCGGCACCTGGTAGTTCGCGCCGCCGACGCGGCGGCTCTTGACCTCGACCATCGGGCGCGCGTTCTGCAGCGCCTGGATGAAGACCTCGATCGGGTCCTTGCCCGACTTCGTCTTGATCGAGTTGAGCGCGCCATAGATGATCCGCTCGGCAACCGACTTCTTGCCGCGCGTCATCAGCACGTTGACGAACTTGGAGACCTCGACGTTCCCGAACTTCGGGTCGGGCAGGATCTCGCGCTTCGGGACTTCTCTACGACGAGGCATCTGGTCCTCAGTGCTAAGTGTGCGGTGCTAAATGTTCGATGCTGGCGGTTCCGCGGGATGCGGTCAGGCCGCCTTCGCGCGCTTCGCTCCGTACTTCGAGCGGCCCTGCTTGCGGTCCTTGACGCCCTGGGTGTCGAGGCTGCCGCGGACGATGTGATAGCGCACGCCGGGCAGGTCCTTCACGCGGCCGCCGCGGATCAGCACGACCGAGTGCTCCTGGAGATTGTGCCCCTCGCCGCCGATGTAGCTGATGACCTCGAAGCCGTTGGTGAGGCGTACCTTGGCGACCTTGCGCAACGCGGAGTTCGGTTTTTTCGGCGTCGTGGTGTACACGCGCGTGCACACGCCGCGCTTCTGCGGCGAGCGACCGAGCGCCGGCACCTTGCTCTTGGACTCCGGGCTGGTGCGGCCCTTGCGAATAAGCTGGCTGATAGTCGGCATTCTTTTCCTGACCGCAAACGACGGGGGGTTCGGGTCCCCAAACGAACGGGGACGGCGGCACGCCGTCCCCGAGCGGGCAATCCCGGGTGGAAAGACGCGGGATTATAAGGGCTTATTTACTGCCCGGTCAACGCTGGTAGACGGTCCGCTCTACCTCCGACCGGGGCGGCGGCGCGAGTCTCGTATACTCCGCGGTCCCGTCCAGCCCATTGCCTCGCGAAACGCATGACCAGCGCCCTGTTTACGCCGATCCGCTTCCGCGGCCTCGAGCTCGCCAACCGCATTATGGTCTCGCCGATGTGCCAGTACTCGGCGATCGAGGGCTCGGCGACCGACTGGCACCTGATCCATCTCGGCCAGCTCGCCCTCGGCGGGGCCGGGCTGCTGTGCGTCGAGGCGACCGCGGTCGAGCCGGCCGGGCGGATCACCCCCGGCTGCCTGGGGCTCTATTCGGACGAGAACGAGCAGGCGCTCGATCGGGTCGTCCGCGCGGTCCGTGCCCGGTCACCGATCGCGCTTGCCCTCCAGATCGGCCACGCCGGCCGGAAGGGCTCGAGCGCGGTGCCGTGGCGGGGGGGCCAGCTGATCCCTCCCGATCAGGGCGGCTGGCGGCCGGTTGCGCCCTCCGCGCTGCCTCAGCTCCCCGACGAGGTGCCCCCCGCGGCGCTCGACTCGGCCGGGATCGAACGGATCAGGGCGGCATTCAGCGCGACGACCCAGCGCGCCGCACGCCTCGGCTTCGACGCGCTGGAGCTCCACGCGGCGCACGGCTACCTGCTCCACGAGTTCCTGTCGCCGCTCTCGAACCGCCGCGATGACGCGTATGGCGGCACGCTCGAGAACCGCATGCGACTCCCGCTCGAGGTCTTCGACGCGGTGCGCGCGGCATGGCCCGCCGACCGGCCGCTCGGCGTGCGCGTTTCGGCGACCGACTGGGTGGACGGCGGCTGGGAGATCGAGCAGTGCCTCGAGTTCGTCCGCGAGCTCGCGCGCCGGGGCTGCGACTGGATCGACTGCTCGAGCGGGGGCGTGTCGCCGCAGCAGAAAATCCCGCTCGGGCCCGGCTACCAGGTGCCCTTCTCGAAGCGCATCCGCGCCGAGACGGGGATGAAGACCATCGCGGTCGGGCTCATCACCGATCCGCAGCAGGCCGAGGCGATCGTGGCCGGCGGCGAAGCCGACGTGGTTGCCCTCGCGCGCGCGATGCTCTATGACCCGCGGTGGGCATGGCACGCCGCCGCTGCGCTTGGCGCGACGGTGCACGCGCCGGAGCAATACTGGCGCTGCCCGCCGCGCGAGGCGGGACGGGTGTTCGGCAACACACAAGTCGGCATGCGCTGACGGCGGGCGCGCTCAGCGCGCTTCGGCACGTGCGCGCGTCACGACGATGTCGGCGAGCGGGGGATTCCCGAGCGTCAGCACCGGCGCCGGCCGCTCGTTGATGAACACGATCCTGCCGCCGATCTCGATCCGGGCGACCAGCGCGTAGCCGGCCCGCGCGTCGATGACGCTCGGCGGAAATGCGACGCGGAACCGCAGCGGCACCTGCCCGGGTCTGGGGATGGTCTGCTCGGCGATGAAGGTCGGCGCGGCGGTCGCACCCTTCGTTTCGTACAGGGTCACGCGCAGCTCGGCGTCGGGCGGCAGGGCGAACCGCTCCCGGTAGGTCACCGTGCCCGTGACCTCGGGTGGAAATTCCCCACCCGTGCCGCCGCGGCCGAAGCCGCATGCGCCCAGGAAGGTCGCTCCCGTGAGCGCGAGCGCGGTTCTGCGGTCCACCGAATCCTCCCGTTTAAACGCGAAGGGCGGCCGAAGCCGCCCTTCCGCGCCGCTTCGGCCCGATCAGGCCTGCTGCGTTTCGGTTTCCACCGTCTCGGGGGACTCGGTCACCGGCTCGAACAGTTCCTGGACCGGAACGGTCTTCCGCGCGGTGTGATACGCGAGACCGGTGCCCGCCGGGATGAGGCGCCCGACGATGACATTCTCCTTGAGCCCGCGCAGGTCGTCCCGCTTGCCCATGATCGCGGCCTCGGTGAGGACGCGCGTGGTTTCCTGGAACGACGCGGCGGAGATGAACGAATCGGTCGACAGCGAAGCCTTCGTGATGCCCAGGAGGTTGTGGCTGTAGGTGGCCGGCTTCTTGCCCTCGGCCTCTACGCGCTCGTTCTCCTCCAGCACATCGGCGCGCTCCACCTGTTCGCCGGGGATGAACCGGCTGTCGCCGGCGTCCTCGATGGTGACGCGTCGAAGCATCTGCCGCACGATCACGTCGATGTGCTTGTCATTGATGCGCACCCCCTGCAGGCGGTACACATCCTGCACCTCGTCGGTGATGTAGCGCGCGAGCTCCTCCACGCCTTTCAGCTTGAGGATGTCGTGCGGATCCTCGGGCCCCTCGACGATGAGCTCGCCCTTGTTCACCACCTGGCCGTCGTGGACGGTCACGTGCTTGTCCTTCGGGATCAGGAACTCGTGCTCCTTCGCATCGAGGTCGGTGATGATCAGGCGCTGCTTGCCCTTGGTGTCCTTGCCGAACGACACCGTGCCGGTCACCTCCGCGAGCATGCCCGCGTCCTTGGGCGCGCGCGCCTCGAAGAGCTCGGCGACACGCGGCAGGCCACCCGTGATGTCACGGGTCTTCGACGTCTCCTGCGGGATGCGCGCCAGCACTTCGCCGATCGCCACCTGCTGACCGTCGCGCACCGTGATGAGCGAGCCGACCTGGAAGGTGATGTTCACCGAGTGATCGGTGCCCGGGATCTTGACCTCGTCGCCCTTCTCGTTGATCAGCTTCACCTGCGGGCGCAGGCCCTTGGCCGCCGCGCCGCGGCGCTTCGGGTCGATGACCACGAGCGTCGACAGGCCGGTGATCTCGTCGATCTGCTTGGCGGCGGTGACGCCCTCCTCCACGTTCTCGAACTTGATGGTGCCCGCATACTCGGTGATGATCGGCCGGGTGTGCGGATCCCAGGTGGCGAGAATCTGGCCCGCCTTGACGGCCTTGCCGTCGTCGACGTTGAGCGTCCCGCCGTAGGGCACCTTGTGCCGCTCGCGCTCGCGACCGTTGTCGTCGGTCACCATGACCTCGCCGTTGCGCGAGATCACCACGCGCTCGCCCTTGGCGTTGGTCACGTACCGCATCTGCGACGACAGCCGCGCCACGCCGTTCGACTTCGCCTCGATCTGGCTCGCTGCCGCGGTACGCGACGCCGCGCCGCCGATGTGGAACGTCCGCATCGTGAGCTGCGTGCCCGGCTCGCCGATCGACTGCGCGGCGATCACGCCGACCGCCTCGCCGACGTTCACCAGCGTGCCCCGGCCGAGATCGCGGCCGTAGCACTTGGCGCACAGGCCCCAGCGGGTGTCGCAGGTGAGCGGCGTGCGCACCTTCACCTCGTCGATGCCGATCGCCTCGATCGCGTCGACCTCGTCCTCGTTGAGCAGCGTCCCGGCCGGGATCATCACGTCCTGCGTCTCCGGATCGAGCAGGTCGAGCGCGGTGACGCGACCCAGGATGCGCTCGCGCAGCGGCTCGACCACCTCGCCGCCTTCGACGAGGGCGCGCATCACCGCACCATTGCTCGTCCCGCAGTCGTCCTCGGTTACGACGAGATCCTGCGTCACGTCCACGAGCCGCCGCGTCAGGTAACCGGAGTTCGCGGTCTTGAGCGCGGTATCCGCGAGACCCTTGCGCGCACCGTGCGTCGAGATGAAGTACTGCAGTACGTTCAACCCCTCGCGGAAGTTCGCGGTGATGGGCGTCTCGATGATCGAGCCGTCCGGCTTCGCCATCAGGCCGCGCATGCCGGCCAGCTGGCGGATCTGCGCCGCCGAGCCGCGCGCCCCGGAGTCGGCCATCATGTAGATCGAGTTGAACGACTCCTGCCGCACGTCCTGGCCGCGGCGGTCGACGACGGGCTCGGTGGAGAGCTGCTCCATCATCGCCTTGCCGACCTGGTCGCCGGCGCGGCCCCAGATGTCGACGACCTTGTTGTAGCGCTCGCCGGCGGTGACCAGGCCCGAGGTGTACTGGGTCTCGATCTCCTTGACCTCTTTCTCCGCATCGCCGATCAGGACCTGCTTCTCCTTGGGCACCAGCATGTCGTCGATGCCGATCGAGAGGCCCGCCCGCGTGGCGATCGTGAACCCGGCATTCATCAGGCGGTCGGCGAAGATCACCGTCTCGCGCAGTCCGCAGCGGCGGAAGCTGCCGTTGATGAGCTTGGAGATCTCCTTCTTCTTCAGCGGCTTGTTGATGTTCTCGAACGGCAACCCGGCCGGCAGGATTTCCGACAGCAGCGCCCGGCCCACGGTGGTGTCGTAGCGCGTGACCTTCGGCGTGCGCTCGCCATCAGGCGCGACGTCGTATTCGCGAATGCGGACCGCGACCTTCGCGTGCAGGTCGACCTTGCCGCTCTCGTAGGCCCGGCTGACCTCGCCCACGTCGGCGAACGCCATTGCCTCCCCGCGAGCGTTGACACGGTCGCGGGTGGCGTAATAGAGCCCGAGCACGATGTCCTGCGACGGCACGATGATCGGGTCGCCGTTCGCCGGCGACAGCACGTTGTTGGAGGACAGCATCAGCGTGCGCGCCTCCATCTGCGCCTCGAGCGACAGCGGCACGTGCACGGCCATCTGGTCGCCGTCGAAGTCGGCGTTGAACGCCGCGCAGACGAGCGGGTGCAGCTGGATCGCCTTGCCCTCCACGAGCTGCGGCTCGAAGGCCTGGATGCCGAGGCGGTGGAGGGTCGGCGCGCGGTTGAGCAGCACCGGGTGCTCGCGAATCACCTCGTCGAGGATGTCCCACACCACCGGCGTCTCGGACTCGACCTCGCGCTTCGCGGCCTTGATGGTCGTGGCGATGCCCTGCATCTCCAGCTTGTGGAAGATGAACGGCTTGAACAGCTCGAGCGCCATCTTCTTCGGCAGCCCGCACTGGTGCAGCTTCAGCTGCGGGCCGACGACGATCACCGAGCGGCCGGAGTAGTCGACGCGCTTGCCGAGCAGGTTCTGGCGGAAGCGCCCGCCCTTGCCCTTGATCATGTCGGCGAGCGACTTGAGCGGACGCTTGTTCGCGCCGGTCATCGCCTTGCCGCGGCGGCCGTTGTCGAGCAGCGAATCGACCGCCTCCTGGAGCATCCGCTTCTCGTTGCGGACGATGATCTCCGGCGCCTTCAGCTCGAGCAGCCGCTTGAGGCGGTTATTGCGGTTGATCACCCGGCGGTACAGGTCGTTCAGGTCGGAGGTGGCAAAGCGCCCGCCATCCAGCGGCACGAGCGGGCGCAGCTCCGGCGGCAGCACCGGGAGCACTTCCAGGATCATCCAGTGCGGCTTGATGCCCGACTTCTGGAACGCCTCGAGCACCTTCAGTCGCTTGGCGATCTTCTTGATCTTGGTGTCGGAGGTCGTCGCCTCCAGCTCCTTGCGGAGCTGGTCGATCTCGCGGTTGCTGTCCAGCGAGTTGAGCAGCTCGCGGATCCCTTCGGCACCCATCGTCGCGGCGAAGTCGTCGCCGAACTCCTCCACCTTGGCGAGGTAGTCGTCCTCGGTGAGGAGCTGGCCGCGCTTGAGCGGGGTGAGGCCCGGATCGATCACGACGTAGGCCTCGAAGTACAGCGCGCGCTCGATGTCGCGCAGCGTCATGTCGAGCACCAGGCCGAGGCGCGAGGGCAGGCTCTTGAGGAACCAGATGTGCGCGACCGGGCTGGCGAGCTCGATGTGTCCCATCCGCTCGCGGCGCACCTTGGCGAGGGTCACCTCGACGCCGCACTTCTCGCAGATCACGCCGCGGTGCTTGAGCCGCTTGTACTTGCCGCACAGGCACTCGTAGTCCTTGATCGGCCCGAAGATCTTGGCGCAGAAGAGGCCGTCGCGCTCCGGCTTGAAGGTCCGGTAGTTGATCGTCTCCGGCTTCTTCACCTCGCCGTACGACCACGACCGGATCTTCTCGGGCGATGCGAGCCCGATCTTGATCGCGTCGAATTCCTCTTCCTGCGTGACCTGCTTAAAAAGGTCGAGAAGTGCTTTCACGGCGAACTCCTTCGGAGTAACTCTTCACCGGGGCCGCGAAACGATCGCGGCCCCGACCAGCCTCTAGTACCGCTCCAGGTCGATGTCGATCCCGAGCGACCGGATCTCCTTCACCAGCACGTTGAACGACTCCGGCATGCCGGCGTCGATCTTGTGGTCGCCCTTGACGATGTTCTCGTACACCTTCGTCCGGCCCTGGATGTCGTCCGACTTGACCGTCAGCATCTCCTGCAGCGTGTAGCTCGCGCCGTACGCCTCGAGCGCCCAGACCTCCATCTCGCCGAAGCGCTGGCCGCCGAACTGCGCCTTGCCGCCGAGCGGCTGCTGCGTGACGAGCGAGTACGGCCCGGTCGAGCGCGCGTGCATCTTGTCGTCGACCAGGTGGTGGAGCTTAAGCACGTGCATGTAGCCCACCGTCACCGACCGGTCGAACGGTTCGCCGGTGCGGCCGTCGAACAGCGTCACCTGGGTCTTGGACGGCGTGAGCTGCAGGCGCACCGAGCCGGCGTCCGGGTAGGCCAGGTCGAGCATCGCCCTGATCTCGGCCTCGGCTGCACCGTCGAACACCGGCGTGGCGAAAGGCACTCCGGCGGTGAGGTTCTCCGCCATGTGCACGATCTCCTCGTCGGAGAGCGCCGCGATGTCCTCGGGCTTGCCGCTCGCGTTGTAGACCTGCTCGAGCAGCTTGCGGATCTCGCCGGCCCGCGCCTGGGCCTTGAGCATGGCGCCGATGCGCAACCCGATGCCTTTCGCGGCCCACCCGAGGTGGGTCTCGAGGATCTGGCCGACGTTCATCCGCGAGGGGACGCCGAGCGGGTTCAGCACGATGTCCACCGGCGTGCCGTCGGCCATGTGCGGCATGTCCTCGATCGGCACGATCTTCGAGATGACGCCCTTGTTCCCGTGCCGGCCCGCCATCTTGTCGCCAGGCTGCACGCGGCGCTTGACGGCGAGATACACCTTCACCATCTTCTGCACGCCCGGCGGAAGTTCGTCGCCCTGCGTGAGCTTCTTGCGCTTGACCTCGAACAGCTTGTCGAAATCCTCGCGCAGCTTGTCGAGGGAATCCTTGAGCGACTCGAGCTGCGCCTGGGCCTCCTCGTCGGTCAGGCTGACCTCGAACCACTGGTAGCGGTCGACGTCGTCGAGATACGCCTTGGTGATCTTCGTGCCCCGCGCGAGCTTCTTCGGCCCTTTCGCCGCCGTCTTGCCGGTGAGCACGCGCTCGATCCGTCCGAACGTGTCGGCCTCGACGATCCGCAGCTGGTCGGCGAGGTCCTTCTTGTACCCCTTGAGCTGGTCATCGATGATCTGCTGGGCGCGCTTGTCGCGCTCGATGCCTTCGCGCGTGAACACCTGCACGTCGATCACGCAACCCGACATGCCCGAGGGCACGCGCAGCGACGTGTCCTTCACGTCCGAGGCCTTCTCGCCGAAGATCGCGCGCAACAGCTTTTCCTCCGGCGTGAGCTGGGTCTCGCCCTTCGGCGTGACCTTGCCCACCAGCACGTCGCCCGCCGCGACCTCGGCGCCGATGTACACGATGCCCGACTCGTCGAGCCGCGCGAGCTGCTGCTCCGAGAGGTTGGAGATGTCGCGCGTGATCTCTTCCGGTCCGAGCTTCGTGTCGCGCGCCACGACGGTCAGCTCCTCGATGTGAATCGAGGTGTAGCGGTCGTCGGCGACGACGGTCTCCGAGATCAGGATCGAGTCCTCGAAGTTGAAGCCGTTCCACGGCATGAACGCGACCAGCATGTTCTGGCCGAGCGCGAGCTCGCCGAGGTCGGTCGAGGCCCCGTCCGCGACGACGTCGCCCCGGGCGATGCGCTCGCCGACCTTCACGATCGGACGCTGGTTGATGTTGGTGTTCTGATTGGAGCGCGTGTACTTCACGAGGTTGTAGATGTCGACGCCGACCTCGCCTGCGACCGTCTCTTCGTCGTTCACGCGCACCACGATGCGCGTCGCGTCGACGTAATCGACCAGCCCGCCGCGTAGCGCGATCACGGCCGTCCCGGAGTCCACCGCCACCGTCCGCTCGATCCCCGTGCCCACCAGCGGCTTCTCGGGACGCAAGCAGGGCACCGCCTGACGCTGCATGTTGGAGCCCATCAGGGCGCGGTTGGCGTCGTCGTGCTCGAGGAACGGGATCAGCGACGCCGCGACCGAGACGATCTGCGACGGGGCGACGTCCATGTACTGCACTTCTTCGGGCGACTTGAGCGTGAACTCGTTCTTCGCGCGGCAGGACACCAGCGAATCGAGCAGCTTGCCGTTCTTGTCGAGCTGCGCGTTCGCCTGCGCGATGATGAAGTTGCTTTCCTCGATCGCCGACAGGAAGTCGATCTGGTTGGTGACCTTGCCGTCGGCCACCTTCCGATACGGCGTCTCGAGGAAGCCGTAGCGGTTGGTGCGCGCGTAGAGCGCGAGCGAGTTGATCAGGCCGATGTTCGGGCCCTCGGGCGTCTCGATCGGGCACACCCGGCCGTAGTGCGTCGGGTGCACGTCGCGGACCTCGAACCCCGCCCGTTCGCGGGTCAATCCGCCCGGGCCGAGCGCCGACACGCGCCGCTTGTGCGTGATCTCGGACAGCGGGTTCGTCTGATCCATGAACTGGCTCAGCTGCGAGGACCCGAAGAACTCCTTGATCGCCGCGCTGATCGGCTTGGCATTGATCAGGTCGTGCGGCATCAGGTTGTCGCTCTCGGCCTGCGAGAGGCGCTCCTTGACTGCACGCTCGACGCGCACCAGCCCGGCGCGGAACTGGTTCTCCGCGAGCTCGCCGACCGAACGCACCCGACGGTTTCCGAGATGGTCGATGTCGTCGATCTCGCCGCGGCCGTTGCGCAGCTCCACGAGCACCGCGATGACCGCGAGCAAGTCGTCGTTGGACAGCGTCGCCGCACCTTCGACGCCCTTGGGCCCGACGCGCTGGTAGAACCGCTTGAGCCAGGCAGGCGCCCGCTCGTCCACCTTGTCCGGATAGGCGCGGCGGTTGAACTTCATGCGGCCGACCATCGACAGGTCGTAGCGCTCTTCGGCGTAGAACAGCCCGTTGAACAGCGTTTCGACCGCGTCCTCGGTCGGCGGCTCGCCGGGCCGCATCATCCGGTAGATCGCGACTTTCGCGGCCCACTGGTCGGCGGTCTCGTCAGTGCGCAGCGTCTGGGAGATGTAGGCGCCCTGGTCGAGATCGTTCGTGTAGACGGTCTTGAACGAGGCGACGCCGGCCGCGCGCAGCTTGCCGAGCACCTGGTCGGTGATCTCCTCGTTCGGCGCCGCGAGGATCTCGCCGGTCTCCTTGTCGACCACGCCAAGGGCCAGCGCGCGTCCCACCACGAAGTCCTCGGGCACCAGGATGCGCTTCAGGCCCGCGGCTTCCATGTCGCGGATGTGCTTGACGGTGATGCGCTTGTCCTTCTGCGCGATCACCTTGCCTGCCTTGTCGACGAAGTCGAACCGCGCCACCTCGCCGCGCAGCCGTTCGGGGACCAGCTCGAACTCGACCCCGGCATTGGTGATGTGGAACGTGTCGGTGTCGTAGAACGTCGCCAGGATCTGCTCGGGCGTCATCCCGATCGCCTTGAGCAGGATCGTGATCGGCATCTTGCGGCGCCGATCGACGCGAAAATAGAGGTAGTCCTTCGGGTCGAACTCGAAATCGAGCCACGAGCCGCGATAGGGGATCACGCGCGCCGAGAAGAGCAGCTTGCCGGAGGAGTGCGTCTTGCCCCGGTCGTGCTCGAAGAACACCCCCGGTGAGCGGTGCAGCTGGCTGACGATGACGCGCTCGGTGCCGTTGATGACGAACGAGCCGGTGGTCGTCATGAGCGGGATTTCGCCCATGTACACCTCCTGCTCCTTCACCTCGCGCACCGTCGGCTTGGGCGCCTCCTTGTCCATGATGGTGAGGCGGACCTTGGCGCGCAGCGGGCTCGCGTAGGTGAGGCCGCGCTGCTGGCACTCCTTGACGTCGAACGGCGGCTCGCCGAGCGCGAAGCTCACGAACTCGAGGCGCGCGTTGCCGCTGTGCGAGCTGATCGGAAAGATCGAGGTGAACGCCGCCTGCAGGCCTTCGTTCTTGCGCGCGGTCGGCGCAACCTGTGCCTGCAGGAATGCGGCGTACGACTCGAGCTGCGTCGCGAGCAGGAACGGTACGTTCAGCACCGACGCGCGCTTCGCGAAGCTCTTGCGAATGCGCTTCTTCTCGGTCGACGTGTACTGGAGAGCGGTCATGGATGCTCCGTCTTCGGAAAGCAGTTGTCGGGGGACAGGAGCGAGGCGGCCGCGGCGGCCGCCTCGCTGCTGCGCCCCGTGGGCGCGCAGGCCGTTCCCGTCACAGCGACGCTGGGCTGGCGGCGCGGGGCGGCCAGCCTGGTCGCAGCGAGAGGAAAGGCGTCGAGCACTCGCGCTTTACTTCAGCTCCGCCTTGCCACCCGCCTCGGTGATCTGCTTGAGGATGTCCTCGGCGTCCTTCTTGGCGATGCCTTCCTTCACAGGCTTGGGCGCGCCATCGACGAGGTCCTTCGCCTCCTTGAGACCGAGGCCGGTCACCGCGCGGACGACCTTGATGACGTTGACCTTGTTGTCACCGCAAGCGGTCAGGATCACGTCGAACTCGGTCTTCTCCTCCACGGCGGCGGCGCCTCCGCCCGCGGCGGGCGCGGCGACGGCAACCGCAGCTGCGGCGGCGGAAACCCCGAACTTCTCCTCCATCTGCTTGATGAGCTGGGAGAGCTCGAGAACGGTCATGTTTGCGACTGCGTCGAGAATGTCAGCTTGTGCAACGGCCATTTTTTGCTTGCTCCTGAATCAGAACGGTTTCGGTATCCGGTAATCGGGAAGGGATCAGGCCGCGGCCTTTTCCTTCGCGTCGCGCACGGCGGCGAGGGCGCGTACGAACTTCGACGGCACCTCGTTCAGCGTGCGGACGAACTGGGCAATCGGCGCCTGCATTGTCGCCAGGAGCTTCGCGAGAAGCTCCTCGCGCGACGGCAGCGACGCGAGCGCCGCGACCTCCTTGGCGGAGATCACGGCATTCGGCATCGCGCCCGCCTTGATGACGAACTTGTCATTGCCTTTGGCAAACTCGTTCATCACCTTGGCGGTGGCCACCGGGTCGGACGAGATGCCGTACACGAGCGGGCCGACCATCTGGTCGGCGAGCTTCGCGAACGGCGTGTCCTTCACGGCGCGGCGCGCCAGCGTGTTCTTCAGGACGCGCAGGTACACGCCCGAGCCCCGCGCCCGACGGCGCAGCTCGGTCATGTTGCCCACTTCCAGACCACGGTACTCGGCGAGGACGATCCCCTTGGCACCCGCGACTTGCGCCGCGATTTCCTCGACGACCGCCTTCTTCTCTTCGAGATTGAGACCCACGGTCTATTCTCCAGTTGCGTTACGCCGCCTGCGGCCTCGCGGCCCCGGCGGCACCCACGGCGTCCTTCATTCAGGAGACCGGCCACGGCTTGCGCCGCAGCTGCGATCCTTCATTCCGGGCACGCCATCTGCGCTGGGTCGCCTCGCGGCGGATTAAGCGGCCGGCCGGCTTGCACGCTGCAGCGGACGGAAAATGCTTCGTCGCGCTCGAGCATGCTCACACCGCCTGCCAACCACCCCAACGGTCTTTGACAACCTGTCGCGGCCCGGACCGGCGCCACGACAGCCCAAAGTCTCTGCGTCAACCTCTGCGTCAACCGCCCAAGCTGGCGATGTCCACCCGGACCCCCGGGCCCATGGTGCTCGACACCGACAGCTTCTTGAGATAGATGCCCTTCGCCCCCGACGGCCGCGCCTTGTTGAGCGCGTCCACCAGTGCGACGAGGTTCTGCTTCAGCGCATCGGCGGTAAAGGAGGCGCGCCCGATCGGGCACTGGACATTGCCTGCCTTGTCGGTGCGGTACTGAACCTGGCCCGCCTTGGCGTTCTTCACCGCGGTCGCCACGTCGGGCGACACCGTGCCGACCTTCGGATTGGGCATCAGCCCGCGCGGCCCGAGGATCTGGCCGAGTTGGCCCACCACGCGCATTGCATCGGGGCTGGCGATCGCCACGTCGAAGTCGATCTGCCCCGCCTTCACCTTCTCCGCGAGGTCTTCGAGGCCGACGATGTCCGCGCCCGCCGCTTTCGCCTCCTCGGCCTTGGCGCCACCCGTGAACACCGCCACGCGCACCTTCTTGCCCGTGCCCGCCGGAAGCACGACGGAACCGCGCACCAGCTGGTCGGATTTCTTCGCGTCGATGCCGAGGTTCACCGCCACATCGACCGATTCGTCGAACTTGGCCTTGGCGGCCTTCTTGACGAGATCGAGCGCCTCGGCGACCGGGTAGCTCTTGTTCTGCGTGACAAGGCCCGCCAGGGCCTTCTGCCGCTTGGTCTGTTTCATTTCACGCCCTCCACCGTGACGCCCATGCTGCGCGCACTGCCGGCGATGGTGCGGACCGCGGCGTCGAGGTCGGCCGCGGTGAGGTCGGCCATCTTCGCCTTCGCGATCTCCTCGGCCTGCGCACGCGTGATCTTGCCGACCTTGTCGGTGTGCGGACGCTGGCTGCCCTTGTCGATCTTCGCCGCCTTCTTGATGAGAATCGACGCCGGCGGCGTCTTCATCACGAAGGTGAAGCTCTTGTCTTGATACGCGGTGATTACCACCGGCACCGGCAGGCCGGGCTCCAGCGCCTGCGTCTGGGCGTTGAACGTCTTGCAGAACTCCATGATGTTCAGCCCGCGCTGGCCGAGCGCCGGCCCGATCGGCGGGCTCGGATTCGCTTTGCCCGCGGGCACCTGCAGCTTGATGTAACCGACGATTTTCTTTGCCACGCTCTTCTCCTATCGGGTCCTGGCGGCCGCGCTGTCGCAGCCTCCCCGTTTCACGCGGCCCTAGGCCGCCTTCTTCAGCAGCAGGTCGGCGACACCGACCCGCTCGTCTTGGCGCTGCGACGATCGCGCGCCGGCGCGCACGACCGGCCAGCTCGCCACCGCCTCCTCAGGCCTTCTCGACCTGACCGAACTCCAGCTCCACCGGCGTCGCGCGGCCGAAAATCGTGACCGAGACGCGAAGCTTGCTCTTGTCATAGTTGACGTCCTCCACCATCCCGTGAAAGTCAGTAAAGGGGCCTTCCTTGACGCGTACCGCTTCGCCCACCTCGAACAGCACCTTGGGCTTCGGCTTTTCGACGCCCTCCTGCATCTGGTGCATGATCGCGTCGACTTCCTTCTCGGTGATCGGCGGCGGCTTGCGACCGTGCGCGCCGCCGACGAATCCGGTCACCTTGGGCGTGTTCTTCACCAGGTGCCACGCCTCGTCGTCCATCTCCATCTCGACGAGCACGTAGCCGGGGTAGAACTTGCGCTCCGACATGTGCTTCTGGCCGCCCTTCATCTCCACGACCTCTTCGGTCGGGACGAGGATCTTGCCGAACTTGTCCTGCATGCCCTCCCGGCGGATGCGCTCCTCGAGGGTCCGCTGGACCGACTTCTCGAAGCCCGAGTAGGCGTGGACGACGTACCAGCGCTTGGTCATCACTTTCTCCACCCTAGGACGAAGTCATACAGGACGACCTCGAGCCCCTTGTCCACGACCCAGAGAAAGAGCGCCATCAGCACGACGAACCCGAAAACCGCCGCTGCGGTCTGAAACGACTCCTTGCGGGTCGGCCAGACCATCTTCTTGACCTCGGCGATCGCTTCCCGGGCGAACTCGGCAAGTTGCTGGCCGGGTGCCGAAAACCAGCCCACGGTGACCCCGGCGGCAATTCCGGCGAGAACCATCCCCACCCGCGCAACCAGCGGCAGACTCCCGAAGTAGTAGAAGCCCGCCAATCCCGCCACGACCAACAGGGCGGCGAGGGCGATCTTTATGTGGTCGAGCATGGGCGTGACCGAACCGGCGATGTCAGTGCTTGCTTTCATTGGACTCCCCTACCGCTGTGGGAGTGGTGGCAGGCCAAGAGGGAATCGAACCCCCAACCTTCGGTTTTGGAGACCGACGCTCTGCCAGTTGAGCTATTGGCCTGTGCTCGGGAGCCTGCCCGGAAAGGGCGGGCGCGAATCTTACACCGGCCGGTCGCCATTCGTTCGCTGCTGCCTCTTTCGCGCGGGTTCTGGGTTCAGTACTGCGGTTACTCGATGACTTTCGATACGACGCCTGCGCCGACGGTGCGGCCGCCCTCGCGGATGGCAAAGCGCAGGCCCTCTTCCATCGCAATCGGGGCGATCAGGGTCACCGTGATCGACACGTTGTCCCCCGGCATCACCATCTCGATGCCCGCCGGCAACTCGGTCGAACCGGTCACGTCCGTGGTGCGGAAGTAGAACTGCGGCCGATAGCCGTTGAAAAACGGCGTGTGCCGACCCCCCTCTTCCTTGGAAAGCACGTACACCTCGGCCTGGAACTTGGTGTGCGGGGTGATCGAGGCGGGCTTCGCCAGCACCTGCCCGCGCTCCACCTCCTCGCGCTTGGTGCCCCGCAGCAGCACCCCGATGTTGTCCCCCGCCTGCCCCTCGTCCAGGAGCTTCCTGAACATCTCCACGCCCGTGCACACGGTCTTGAGCGTGGCCTTCAGCCCCACGATCTCGAGCTCCTCGCCCACCTTGATGATGCCCCGCTCCACCCGCCCCGTGACCACCGTCCCGCGCCCCGAGATCGAGAACACGTCCTCCACCGGCATCAGGAAGGGCTGGTCCAGCGCCCGCTTCGGTTGCGGAATGTAGCTGTCCAGCGCATCGGCGAGCTTCATGATCGAGCCCTCGCCCATCTCGGAGGTGTCCCCCTCCAGCGCCTTGAGCGCCGAGCCGATCACGATCGGGGTCTTGTCCCCCGGAAAATCATACTTGGACAGGAGCTCGCGCACCTCCATCTCCACCAGCTCCAGGAGCTCCTTGTCATCGACCATGTCCGCTTTGTTCATGTACACCACGATGTAGGGCACCCCCACCTGGCGCGCCAGCAGAATGTGCTCGCGCGTCTGCGGCATCGGACCGTCGGCGGCCGACACCACCAGAATCGCCCCGTCCATCTGCGCCGCACCCGTGATCATGTTCTTGATGTAGTCAGCGTGCCCCGGACAGTCCACGTGCGCGTAGTGGCGGTTCTTGGTCTGGTACTCCACGTGCGCCGTGTTGATCGTGATCCCGCGCGCCTTCTCCTCCGGCGCATTGTCAATCTGGTCGTAGGCCTTCGCCTCACCACCAAACTTCTTGGCCAAAATGTGCGTGATCGCCGCCGTCAGCGTCGTCTTCCCATGGTCCACGTGACCAATCGTCCCAACGTTCACATGCGGCTTCGTACGCTCGAATTTGCCCTTTGCCATGTTTGCAACCCTTGCTGTGCTCTGCGCTGTTGATGGTTGGTGTTCTCGACGCCGTGATGCCGCGTACCGCTATGCCGCCTGCCGCTAGTTACTTGGTGCCGCTGGTTCCTGGTGCCGCTGGTTCCTGGTGCCGATGGAGCGGATTGAACGCTCGACCTCTCCCTTACCAAGGGAGTGCTCTACCACTGAGCTACATCGGCGAATCCGGTCGCTCCTGCCGGCCCGACTCCCCGCGCTGCGCGGCCCCGCTGGGAGTTGGAGCGGGTGAAGGGAATCGAACCCTCGTCATAAGCTTGGAAGGCTTCTGCTCTACCATTGAGCTACACCCGCTTGCGCTTCCTGAGTTCGATTCGTGACGAGCAGCCCGCCGTTCGCGCGATGTTGCTGGTGGAGGGGGTAGGATTCGAACCTACGTAGGCGCATGGCCAACAGATTTACAGTCTGCCCCCTTTAGCCGCTCGGGCACCCCTCCGAACGAAGCGCGGGATTATGGGGCGTTTTCCCTGTACTGTCAAACGCCTAGCGGCCGTCACGTCGCCCCGCCGCCGGGCGCGGCAAAGACCATGCCCGGCAGATCGTAAGTCCCGGGCGGCCCGCTAGAATTCGGTCCTCCGGGCGCGCCAGGCGCAGCGCCGTGCACCCCAGCCAAAAGGAGCTTTCATGGCCAAAGCGTTTGCATCGCAAGCCGACCTCACGGACAAGCAGGTCACGTTCGCCCGGCTCTCCGAGAACGCCTACGCCTACACGACCGAGGGCGATCCGAACACCGGCGTCGTGGTCGGCGACGACGGCGTAATGGTGATCGATACACAGGCAACGCCCGCAATGGCGCAAGACGTCATTCGCCATATCCGGCAGGTGACCGACAAGCCGATCAAGTACGTGGTCCTCTCCCACTACCACGCCGTGCGCGTGCTCGGGGCCTCGGCGTATCAGCCGCGCGAGATCATCGCCAGCGAGGCGACGCTCGAGATGATCCGGGAGCGCGGCAAGGAGGACATGGCGTCCGAGATCGGCCGCTTTCCGCGCCTGTTCCGCGACGTCGAGTCGATTCCCGGCCTGACCTGGCCGACGATCACGTTTCGCGCGGGAGATGACCGTGTGGATGGGCAAACTGGAGGTGCGGATCAGCCAGGTCGGGCCGGGTCACACGCGCGGCGACTCGATCGTCTGGCTCCCGGCGCAGCGGGTGCTCTTCTCGGGCGACCTGGTCGAGTACAACGCCGGAATCTACACCGGAGATGCGCAGCTCGCGGAGTGGCCGGCAACGCTCGACCGGCTCGCCGCCCTTGGGCCCGACCGGCTGGTGCCCGGCCGCGGTGCCGCCATGATGACGGCCGCGGACAGCCTCAAGGCCATCGCGTTCACCCGCGACTTCGTCAGCGCACTGTACGCGTGCGCAAAGGAAAACGTCGCCGCCGGCAAGAACCTCCGGCAGGTCTACGAGGCCGCGCGCGCGCGGCTCGACCCGGTGTACGGCCGGTACCCCATCTACGAGCACTGCATGCCCTTTGACGTGACGCGGGCATTCGATGAAGCCGGTGGCATCACTCATCCGCGCATCTGGACGGCCGAGCGCGATCAGGCGATGTGGAAGTCGCTCGAGGGCTGAGCCGCAGCCGGTTTTGCTGCGGTTAGAATAGGCGCGCTTCGAAACGGTATCGCGTGGACCGACGCGTCCTGCGCCGTCGTCGCCACCGGAGGTGATCCGCGATGAACGCCCCCCTCGACATTGCGAAGGTTTCGCTCGACGACAAGTACACCGCCGATCGCGGGCGCCTTTACCTCACCGGCACACAAGCGCTGATCCGCTTGCCGATGCTGCAGCGGACGCGCGATCTCGCCGCCGGTCTGAACACCGCGGGCTACATCTCCGGATATCGCGGCTCGCCGCTGGGAATGCTCGACCAGGGGCTGTTCCGCGCCAAGAAGCATCTGGACGCGCACCACATCGTGTTCCAGCCGGGCGTCAACGAGGACCTCGCCGCGACCGCGATCTGGGGCACGCAGCAGCTCAACCTGTTCCAGGGCGCGAAGTACGACGGCGTGTTCGCGATGTGGTACGGCAAGGGTCCCGGGGTCGATCGCTGCGGCGACGTGTTCCGGCATGGCAATGCGGCGGGGACTTCACCGCACGGCGGCGTGCTATGCCTCGCAGGCGACGACCACGGCGCGAAGTCCTCGACGCAGGCGGCGCAGTCCGACTTCATCTTCAAGGCCGTCGGAATTCCGCTGTTATCGCCGTCAACGGTGCAGGAGTACATCGACTTCGGGCTGCACGGCTTTGCAATGAGCCGTTTCTCTGGCTGCTGGGTAGGGTTCAAGTGCGTCACCGACGTCGTGGAGAGTTCGGCCTCGGTCTACGTCGATCCCGAACGCGTGCAGATCCGGCTGCCGCAGGACTTCCAGATGCCGCAAGGCGGCGTTGGCATTCGCTGGCCGGAGTACCTCGGGTTCATCGAGCAGGAGCGGCGCCTCTATCATCACAAGCTCTTCGCCGCGCTCGCGTACGTGCGCGCGAACGACCTCAACCGGATCGTCTGGGATGCGCCGAAAGCGCGGCTCGGCATCGTGACGACGGGCAAGGCGTACAACGACGTCCGGCAGGCATTCGACGAACTCGGCATCGACGAGCGGCTCGCCGCCGAGATCGGGATCAAGCTCTACAAGGTCGGCATGCCGTGGCCGCTCGAGCCGAGCGGCATCGCCGCGTTCGCGCGCGGCCTGGAGGAGATCCTCGTCGTCGAGGAGAAGCGGCAGCTCGTCGAGTACCAGCTGAAGGAGCAGCTCTACAACCTTCCCGACGCCGACCGGCCCCGGGTGGTGGGCAAGTTCGATACGCACGGCGAGTGGGACGTGCCTCAGGCCGAGATGCTGCTCCCGACGACCGGCGAGCTGACGCCCGCAATGGTCGCGCGCGTGATCGCCCGGCGCATCGCGAAGTTCTACACGTCGGACCGGATCAACGCGCGGCTGGCATTTCTCGAGGCGAAGGAGGCGGCGCTCAGGCGGCCGTCGACGCCGATCGCGATCCAGCGCATTCCCTATTTCTGCTCGGGCTGTCCGCACAACACCTCGACCAACGTGCCCGAGGGCAGCCGCGCGCTCGCGGGTATCGGCTGCCACTACATGGCGCAGTGGATGCCGGACCGCAGGACCGCGACTTTCAGCCACATGGGCGGCGAGGGCGTCGCGTGGTGCGGCCAGTTCCCGTTCACGACCGAGCAGCACGTCTTCGCGAACCTCGGCGACGGCACGTACTACCACTCCGGCCTGCTCGCCATCCGGGCCGCGGTCGCGGCGAAGGCGCCGATCACCTACAAGATCCTCTACAACGACGCGGTCGCAATGACCGGCGGGCAGAAGGTGGACGGCCCGCTCACGGTCCCGATGATCGTCGCGCAGGTCGCGGCAGAAGGCGTCGACCGCATCGCCGTCGTCACCGATGAGCCGCAGAAGTACCGGTCCATCGCCCTGCCCGGTAGCGTCCCGGTACGGCACCGCGACGACCTCGACGCCGTCCAGCGCGAGCTGCGCGGGCACGCCGGCGTGTCGGTGCTGATCTATGACCAGACCTGCGCGGCGGAGAAGCGGCGCCGCCGCAAGCGCGGCACGTTTCCCGACCCCGCGAAACGCGTGCTCATCAACGCGGCGGTGTGCGAAGGATGCGGCGACTGCGGCGAGAAGTCGAACTGCGTGTCGGTCGAGCCGCTCGAGACCGAGTTCGGACGCAAGCGCCAGATCAACCAGTCTTCGTGCAACAAGGACTATTCGTGCGTCAAGGGGTTCTGCCCCAGCTTCGTCACCGTCGAGGGCGGCACGCTGCGGAAGGGCGTCGCGAGCGGCCGTGATACCCCGATTCCGCCGCTGCCCGCGCCGGTGTTGCCGGCGCTCGAGGACACGCATGACATCCTCGTCACCGGCATCGGCGGCACGGGCGTCATCACGATCGGCCAGATTCTCGGCATGGCGGCGCACCTCGAGGGCAAGGGCGTAACCGTTCTCGATCAGACCGGGCTTGCCCAGAAGAACGGCGCGGTCGTCTCGTACGTGCGCATCGCGCAGCGCCCCGAGCAGCTGCACGCCCCGCGCATCACTGCGGGCGGCGCCGAAGCGGTCATCGGCTGCGACCTCATCGTCTCGGCGAGCGGCGAGGCGCTATCCAAGATGCACGCGGGCCACACGCGCGCCGTGGTCAACAGCGCATGCGCTCCGACCGCCGACTTCACGCACCGGCCGGATTGGCAGTTTCCGCAGGGCGCGATGGAGCAGGCCATCGCCGACGGCGCCGGCGCAGGCAATGCCTCGTTCATCGAGGCGACACGGCTGGCGACTGCGCTGATGGGCGACGCGATCGCCACCAACATGTTCATGTTCGGTTACGCCTGGCAAAAAGGTCTGGTGCCGGTGTCGGACGACGCGATTCTGCGTGCGGTCGAGCTGAACGGTGTCGCGGTCGAGTCCAATCGCAAGAGTTTTCTCTGGGGCCGCTATGCCGCGCACGATCCCGCCGCGGTCGAAAAGCATGCCGCCCCGTCGGCGGTGATTCCGCTGGAGAGCCGGATCTCGCGGACGCTCGACGAATCGATCGCCCGCCGGGTCGAGATCCTGACGGAGTACCAGGACGCGCAGTACGCGGCGCGGTACCGGGCGCTCGTCGACCGCGTCCGCGCGGCCGAGACGGGGCAAGGCCTGGGCACGAAGCTCGCCGAGGCGGTTGCGCGCTACTACTTCAAGTTGATGGCGTACAAGGACGAATACGAAGTCGCGCGGCTGTACACGCGACCCGAGTTCCTCCAGCACGTGAATGCGGCGTTCGACGGCGACTTCAAGCTGAGATTCCACCTTGCGCCGCCGCTGATCAGCAAACCCGATCCCGTCACCGGCGAGGCGAAGAAGTCCGAATTCGGGCCGTGGATGCTCACCGCATTCAGGGTGCTCGCGAAGATGAAGGGGCTGCGCGGCACCGCGCTCGACCTGTTCGGCAGGACCGATGAGCGCCGCATGGAGCGGCAGCTCATCGCCGACTACGAGCGCACGATCGAGGAGCTTCTCGCGAAGCTCGACCGCGACCGGCATGCGACCGCGGTCGCAATCGCCGGCATCCCCGAGGAGATCCGCGGCTACGGGCACGTGAAGCAGCGCCATCTGAAGGCGGCGAAGGCCAGGGAGGCGGAGCTGCTCGCAGCGTTCCGCTCGCCCGCGTCGGCGCCGGCGAAAGCGGCTTGAAGATCCTGCGACGCTCGGACTACAAGCCGATCCCGTGGAAGAATGGCCGCGGGATCGCGCACCAGATCGTGGCCTCGCCCACCGGCGCGAGCTACGACGGCTTCGACTGGCAGATCAGCCGCCCCGAGATCGCCGCCGACGGACCGTTCTCCAGCTTGCCCGGACTGGACCGGCAGTTCATGCTGGTGTCCGGCCGCGGACTGACGCTGAAGATTCGCAGCGACGATGAGGGGCTGTCGTTTGATCGCCCGATCGATGCCCCGCTCGAGCCGTTCGCGTTCCGCGGCGAGTGGGCCGTCGAATGCATTCTGCGGGACGGTCCGGTCCAAGTCTTCAACGTCATGACCCGCCGCGGGCGCGCCGGTGCGCGGCTCGAGGTCGTCGCGGCGGCCGCGGCGCGGCCGGTCGCAAAGCCCGCGGGCGAGACGCTGCTCGTCTACGTCGCGCGCGGCCCGGTCGAGGCCTGGGGACGCTGGGGCAAGGCAACCCTCGCGGCGGACGATTCGATCCTGGTCGACGACGCCGGCGCCACCGAGATCGCGATTGCGCCGGCGGAAGGACGCGCTGCGCAGCTCGCGCTCGTCCGCCTGCATACGGAGCGCGCTTGACCGATTCCGCCGTCCCGCCTGGGTACGAGCTGCTCGACTCGATCAGCCCGTTTCACGCACTCGTCGGCCCGCTCTACGAGAAGAACGAGCCCGACGCGTTCCACGTCGGGATGGTGGTCGCGCAGAAGCACCTCAACACGCACGGCATCGTCCACGGCGGCATGATCTGCACCCTGGTGGACTTCGCGATGGGCTACGCCGCGCGCTTCGTGACCGACCCGCCGCGGCAGCTGGTCACGACCAATCTCTCGGTGGACTTCGCCGGCAACGCGCGCGTCGGCGACTGGATCGAGGCCCGCGTCGACGTCATGCGCCCGGGCCGGCAGGTCGCTTTCGTCAACTGCTTCGTCTATCACGCCGGCGAGCGGATCGCCCGCGGCAGCGGCACGTTTCTCGTCTTGCGGCGCGGCGGCTGACGCGACCCGGGTCGCGGCGATCAGCTGCCGCGCAGCGCTCTCCAGACCTTCTCGCGCGTCGTCGGCATGTCGATGTGCTTGAGCCCGGTGCGGGCGTAGAGCGCGTCGACCACGGCATTCACCACGGCCGCCGGTGCGCCGACGGCGCCCGCTTCGCCCGCGCCCTTCACGCCGAGCGGATTGCCCGTGCACGGCACGTTGCGGAATTCGCAGTCGAACGACGGCACGTCGTCGGCGCGCGGCATGGCGTAGTCCATGAACGAGCCGGCGAGGAGCTGACCGCTCTCCGGGTCGTAGTACGCATGCTCGAGCAGCGCCTGCCCGACGCCCTGCACCGTCCCGCCGTGGATCTGGCCCTCCGCGAGCAGCGGATTCACCGTGCGCCCGAAGTCGTCGACGATGGTGTACCGCTCGATCGCGGTCGCGCCCGTATCCGGATCGATCTCGACCTCCACGATGTGGCAGCCGTTCGGGTACGTGTACTTCTCCGGATTGCGCGTGTGCGTGGCCACGAGCCCGCCGGCCTTCTTCGCGACCTCGAAGATCGACACGCCGCGATCGGTGCCGGCGATCCAGTACTTGCCGTCGCGGTACTCGAGATCCGCGGCGGCGGCCTCGAGCATGCCTGCCGCGGTCTCCTCGCCTTTCGCGACCGCCTCGTCCGCCGCCGCGATCGCCGCCACGCCGCCGATCGCGAGGAAGCGGCTGCCGCCGGTCAGGCCGTTCGGCACGATGTCGGTGTCGCCCTGCACGACCTCGATCGTCTCCGCGTCGATGCCGAGCTTCTCGGACAGCACCTGCTTGAAGCTCGTGACGTGTCCCTGGCCGTTGTCCTGCATGCCCGAGATCACCGTCGCCTTGCCGTCGCCGCCGACCTTCAGCGTGATCGTGTCGCCGTTGCCGCCGCCGCAGCGCTCGATGTACATCGCCAGGCCGATGCCGCGCAAGCGCCCGCGTTTCGCCGCGGCCTCCCGCCGGGCCGCGAACTCCGCCCAGTCGGCCTTGCGCATCGCGAGCTGCATCGCGCCGTCGAAGTCGCCGCTGTCGTACTCGCTCTCGACCGGCGTCTGGTACGGGAAGGTGTCGATGAAATTGCGCCGGCGAATATCGTCCGGCGCAAGTCCGAGCTCGCGCGCCGCCACATCGACCACCCGCTCGACGACGTAGATGCCCTCGGGCCGGCCGGCGCCGCGGTAGGCATCCACCGGTACCGTGTTGGTGAGTACGCCCTTCACGTTCAGCGTGATGGCCGGAATGCGATAGACGCTCGACAGGACGAACAGCGCGAGCTGCGGGATGAACGGGCCGAAGTTGGACAGATATGCGCCCATGCTCGCGTACGTCGTCACGCGCAGCGCTAGGAACTTCGCGTTCGCGTCCAGCGCGAGCTCGACGATCGAGTGGTTGTCGCGGCCCTGCACGTCGCTCACGAAGGTCTCACTGCGCTCGCCGGTCCAGCGCACCGCGCGCTTGAGCTTGCGCGACGCCCAGACGACCAGCGGCTGCTCGGGGTGCAGGAAAATCTTCATTCCGAACCCGCCGCCGACGTTGCCGGAGACGACCCGCACCTTCGCCTTGTCGAGCTTGAGGATCGCGTCGGTGATCTGACCGTGGATGACGTGCGGGCCCTGCGTCGGGGTGTAGAGCGTAGAGCGGTCGGTCGCGGGATCGTAGTCGGCGACCGCGACGCGCGGCTCGAGCGCGTTCGCGACCAGCCGATTGTTCTCGAGCTCGACCTTCACGACGCGCGCGGCGCGCTTGAACGCGGCGTCGACCGCCTTGCGCATCGCCCCATGCGAGCTCGAAGCAGACGTTGTTCTTCACGTCGGGCCAGACCCGCGCTGCGCCCGGCTGCGTCGCGCCGTAGGTATCGGCCACGGCGGGCAGCGGATCGTAGTCGACCTCGACGAGCTCGGCCGCGTCCTTTGCGTGGCCGAGCGTATCGGCAACGATCAGCGCAACGGGATCGCCGACGTGCCGCACGCGGTCCGCCGCCAGCAGCGGCCGCGGCGTCTCGCCGCGCGGGGTGCCGTCGGGATTGGTCACCGGGATCATGCACGGGATGTCGCCGAGACCGTCGGCCTTCACGTCGGCGCCGGTCAGCACGGCGAGCACGCCCGGCGCCTTGCGCGCCGCGGTCGCGTCGATCCGGCGAATCGCGGCGTGCGCGTGCGGCGAGCGCAGTACATAGGCGTGCGACTCCTGCCCGAGACGCACGTCGTCGGCGTAGCGGCCGCGCCCCTGAACGAGCGCGATGTCTTCGAAGCGGGTGACGGATTGTCCGAGGGCGAATTTGGTCATTTCGATCCGGGGAGAAGAATGGGAAGCAGGCGCAGGGTCGGATTGTCGCCCGTCGACCCCCGCGCACGCAACGCGGGTTCTCGTTCATTCGACTCCCATCCGCCGCGCCATCTCGGCGCGCCACTCCGAGCGCGGCTGAAGCCCGGCATGCCGCGTGCCCGCGCCTCCAGGATACCCATCAGCGTCGCGTCGGGGAGCGACAGGTCGATCGGCTCGCGCATGGGCTGCGTGACGTACCAAGGCGCACCGCATCGGCGAACGGCTTCATCACGGTGACGAAGGTCTGCTCCTTGTCGGGCGTGAACACCGCGAACTTGAGCTTGGTCGCTTGCGCGGCCGCGCCGACGGCGACCATCTGGCTGCATGCGACCGCCAACACCCATAGCACCGCTTTCTTCATGTGATCCCTCCTCCGTTAAGGTCCGGCTATCCGGCAGCGATCGTATTCCGCAGCACGCCGACTCTGTCGATCTCGATCTCCACCACGTCGCCGGCCTTCATCCAGACCGGCGGCGTGCGGCGCGCGCCCACGCCTCCCGGCGTCCCGCTGACGATCACATCGCCGGGCGCGAGGGTCGTGAAGGCCGAGATGTACTCGATGAGCCGCGGAATCTTGAAGATCATCATCTCCGTCGTGGCGTGCTGCATGCGCTCGCCGTTCAGCCGGCACGACAGGGTCATCACCGCACCGGGCGGGATCTCGTCCGCGGTCACCATCCACGGGCCGAAGGCGCCGGTGCCGTCGAAATTCTTCCCCGCGGTCCACTGCACCGTGTGCCGCTGCCAGTCGCGCACCGAGCCGTCGTTGTAGCAGCTGTAGCCCGCGACGTGGTCCCACGCCGCGCTCTCCCCGATACGCCGGCCGCCCTTGCCGATGATCACCGCGATCTCGGCCTCATAGTCGAAGTGGGACGACTCGCGCGGACAGACGAGCGGCTGCGCGTGGCCGACCTGCGACGCCGCGACGCGCAGGAAGAGCGCCGGGTTCTCGGTCTTGTCGCGACCCGTCTCGACGCGGTGCTCCTCGTAATTCAGGCCGACGCACACGATCTTGTCGGGGTTCGGAATCACCGGCAGCCAGGCGATGTCCGATTCGCGGTAGTCGGCCGCCGCGCTCGCCGCGCCGCGCGCCTCCGCGATGGCATTCCCGGCGATCAGCGCCTTCAGGTCCGGGTAGCGACTGCCGAGGCGCTTCCCGAGATCGACGAGGCCCGCACCGGTCACCAGGCCATACGTGGGCCCGTTCGGGCCGCGGAACGAAGCGAGCTTCAAGGTCTTGCTCCTGACGCAGGGACGGCGCAGTCTAGCCGAACGAAGGGTGGGTCGCAATAAGTGTCAACATATAAGATTTTCTGCACTGCAACGTTGACTTCTTCGCTCAAGATAATCAAGAATATCGCCATCTGAGACTTATCTGCAGCCTACCTCTGCGGCTCAGACTCTCTCACGGAGGCGTGCATGTCGACCAGGCCCGGGCTCGCATTCAGTCATCTCGGCATCTACGTCCGGGACCTCGCCCGCATGGAAGCGTTCTACACCGGCCTACTGGGCTTCACCGTCACCGACCGCGGCGACTACACCGCGCCGACCGGGCCGACCTACCTCGTGTTCCTCTCGCGCGACCCCGACGAGCATCACCAGATCGTGCTCGCGACCGGGCGTCCGGAGACGCTCGCATTCAATACGCTCAACCAGATCTCGTTCCGCGTGCCCGACCTGGCGGGCTTGCGCGCGCTGCACGCCGAACTGCCGCGCTACCCGACCAGCGACGTCCGGCCGCTCTTTCACGGCAACGCGATGTCGGTCTACTTTCGCGACCCCGAGGGCAACCGCATCGAACTGTTCATGGACATGCCGTGGTACGTCACGCAACCCTGCGGGATTCCGCTCGAGCTCGGCCGCTCGGACGACGAGATCTGGCGCTGGGCGGAGGAGACCGCGCGCAAGCTCCCGGGCTTCCGCCCGCGCGCCGCGTGGCGCCGTGAAATGGCCGAGCGCATGGGCGTCGCGTGACCCTCGCCGCGCCGCCCCAGGGGCGAACGCCCGAGCGCGCGGGTCGTCGATCGAACGCGCGGGTGGACGCATGAGCGACGCGCGGCTCGACGCCGCCCGGTTCGACGTGGCCATCGTCGGGTACGGGCCGACCGGCGCGACGCTCGCCAATCTGCTCGGCGCGCTGGGGTTGCGCGTCGCGGTCATCGAGCGCGAGCCGGACCTCCTGCCGCTGCCGCGCGCGGTGCACTTCGACGGCGAAGTCATGCGGCTCTTCGAGACCGCCGGACTTGCCGGCGCGCTCGCGCCGCGCATCCGCCCTTCGGGCGGGATGCGCTACGTCAACACCGCCGGCCAGATCATGCTCGAGCGCGCGCCCGCAGTCGGCGCCGGACCGCACGGCTGGGCGAACAACTATCTCTTCCATCAGCCGGACCTCGAGTACGCCCTGCGCGAGGGTGCCGAACGCCACCCCGGCGTCCACGTCATGCGCTCCCACGAAGTGACGGCGCTCGAGCAGGATCGCGATGGCGCGACGCTGGCGGTCGAGCGGCTGGCGGATCGCGCCGCGCTCTCGATTCGCGCCGACTACGTCGTCGGCTGCTGCGGCGCGCGATCGATCGTGCGGCAGGCGATCGGCGCCGATCACGACGATCTCGGCCTGCATCAGCCCTGGCTCGTGGTCGACGTCGCGCTCGAGCGCGACGTCGCGCTTCCCGAGCAGACCGTGCAGTACTGCGACCCGGCGCGTCCGGTCACGTTCGTCAAGGTCACCGGCCGCCGCCGCCGCTGGGAGATCATGCTGATGCCCGGCGATGCGCCGGAGCAGATGACGCGGGAAGAGACGGTGTGGCGGCTGCTCGCGCCGTGGCTGAAGCCGGGCGACGCGCGCATCGAACGCGGGGCGCTGTACACATTCCACTCGCTGGTCGCGACCCGCTGGCGCGACCGCCGGCTGCTCATCGCCGGCGACGCCGCGCATCAGACCCCGCCGTTCCTGGGGCAGGGCATGTGCGCGGGCATTCGCGACGCGGCGAACCTCGCGTGGAAGGTCGCCCGCGTCGCGCGGGGCATCGCGCCGGACACGCTGCTCGACACGTATCAGACCGAGCGGGAGGCGCACGTGCGGGTGTTCATCGACACCGCCGTGCGGCTCGGCGGGATCATCCAGACCACCGACCCGCAGATCGCCGCCGAACGCGACCGGCGTTTCCTGGCCACCGGCAAGGAGGAGATCGTCAATCTCGCGCCGCGGCTCGGCCCCGGCGTGCATACGGGCGATCCGCCTGCGGGAGAGGTGTTTCCGCAGCCACGCCTCGCCGACGGCCGGCGGCTCGACGCCGCCATCGGCGGGTACCGTTTCGCGCTCCTCGCGGACCGCGCGCTGACGAGCGCCGCGCTCGCCGAGCGATGCAACTCGTCGGACATCGCGACCGTGCCCGCGGACGGCGAGGCGGGCGAGTGGCTGCGCCGCCACGGCGCATGCGCCGTATTGCTCCGGCCCGACCGCTACATCTACGGCCTGGCGCGCGACGGCGCAGGCCTGGAAACGCTGATCGAACCCCTTCTCGTCCGAGCGGAGGCCCTGCCATGAACCACGAGCCGTTGAGACCGATCACCGAAGCGCAGGTCGCGCAGTTCGAGCGCGACGGCGTGATCTGCCTGCGCGGCATGTTCGACGCCGAGTGGATCGCGCGCATGAACCGCGCAGTCGACCGCATCATGGACGCGCAGCATCCGCTCGCGCGGCCGCGCGAAGTGACGAAGGCGCTTGGCGGCTCGACCGGCCGCTATCACATCAACTCCTTCGTCTGGCCCTGGGACGACGACTTCAAGGCCTGGGTCATGGAGTCGCCCTGCGCCGAGATCGCCGCACGGCTCATGCGCGCCGACGAGGTCCGGCTCTTCTACGACCAGGTGTTCGTCAAGGAGCCGCAGACCGCGGAGATGACCGACTGGCACCAGGACCTGCCGTTCTGGCCGATGCTCGGCAACGACATCGCGTCGGTCTGGGTCGCGCTCACCCCCGTGAACCAGGACAACAGCGCGGTCGAGTACATCGCCGGCTCCCACAAATGGGGCAAGTTCTATGCAGCCGCCGTCCCGGACAAGGATCCACGGTTCAAGTCGGACCTCGAACCGTGCCCGAACTTCAGCCAGGAGAAGGGCAATCCGCAGTACCGGTTCCTCTCCTGGGACATGGCGCCGGGCGACTGCCTGGTGCATCACCCACTCACCGTGCACGGCGCCGAAGGCAACTTCTCGCCGACGCGCCGCCGCGTCGGCATCTCCACGCGGTACTTCGGGCGCGACGCCCGCTGGGATCCGCGGCCCGCGACGATGAAGGTCACCGGCGACCCGGTGCTGGAACCCGGCCGGCACCCGGACGACGACCGGGTGTTCCCCGTCGCCTGGCGGCGCGCGCGCACCCCCGTCTGAGGATCTCCGGCCGCGATGTCCAGCCTGCGGCGGATGCTGGCGGTTCTCGACCTGTTCACCGCGGAGGAGCCCGTGTGGACGGCCGAGGACCTCATCGCGCGGCTCGGATACTCCCGGCCGACCGGGTACCGCTACGTGCGCGAGCTCGTGGCGGCGGGATTGCTGATGCGGCTTACCGGCGGCGTGTATCACCTCGGACCGCGCATCATCGAGCTCGACCGCCAGATCCGCGCCACCGATCCGGTGCTGAACGCCGGACAGCCGATCATGAAGGCGCTCGCCGAGCAGACCGGCTGCCACGTGCTGCTCGCGAGCATCTACGGCGAGCGCGTGCTGAACATCCACCACGAGCCGGGGCTGGAAAAGCTCACGCTCGCCTTCGCGCGCGGCGTCCCGATGCCCCTGGTGCGCGGGGCGACCTCCAAGGCGATCCTCGCGTACCTGCCGCGGGCGCGCCTGAAGCGGGTGTACGAGAACCACGCGCAGGCCATCGCGCAGGCCCACCTCGGCGCGAGCTGGGACGCGTTCCGCGGGGCCCTGACCGCCATCCGGCGACAGGGCTACAGCTACACCGGCGGCGAGCTCGACCCGCCGAACGTCGGCATCGCCGCGCCGGTGTTCGCCGCCGACGGCGAAGTGCTCGGCAGCGTCTCGTTCGTCACGCTCGACAAGCGCTGGGCGCTCCTCGACCAGGAGCAGCTCGTCGAGATCCTGCGCGACGGCGCGCGGCGCATCACGCAGGCGATCGCGCTCGTGTCGAGCCCGAAGCCGCAACGCAAGGCGGCCTGAACGGCTCCGGCCGAAGCGGCAGCGTGGTGCGTCGTGTCCGCCCGACGCCTGCCGCGCGCATCGACTCGCGGGATGGCGCGTACCATTGGGCGCAGCAGTCCCGCTCGCCGAACGACTGAATGGCATCGACGTCAGGCCCCGACGACCCGCGCGCGCCGACCGAGGGCGAGCCCCTCGAGCGCGGCGAGTCCTTCGTCGGCCCCGGCGCCACCGCCGCGCAGGAGCGGCAGCTCTGCCGCGAGGACCTGCTCGACAACGCGCTCCGCCGGGCGCTCGAGCGCTCGCCGCTCGCGGGCGAGCTGCTGTCGGAGGCGGCGCTGGAGGCCTCCCTCCAGGAGGCGCTCGCCTCGCCCCACCGCCAGCCGGATGTCTGGCTGTTCGCCTACGGATCGCTGATCTGGAACCCGGTGCTCGAGTTCGACGAGCGCGTCGTGGCGACCGCGCACGGCTGGCACCGCAGCTTCTGCCTGGCGTCCCGGGTCAACCGCGGCACGCCGGAGCGCCCGGGCCTCGTGCTCGGGCTCGATCGCGGCGGGCGCTGCACCGGCGTGGCCTACCGGATCCCCGAGCGCGTCGCCGAGCAGGAGCTCCGCCTCCTCTGGCGCCGCGAGATGCTGCTCGGCTCGTACGCACCGCGCTGGGTGCTCGTCACCCACGGCGCACGGACCCTCCGCGCCCTGGCCTTTGTCGTGCAGCGCGACCGTTCCGGCTATGCCGGGCGCCTGGCGGCCGAGGCCATCGTCGAGCGCCTCGTCCATGCCCGGGGCGCGATCGGCACCGGGATCGATTATCTGCGCCAGACCATCGACGGCCTCGCCGCCATCGGCATCCGCGATCCGAACCTGATGCACCTGGACGGGCTCATTCGCGCACGGCTGGGCGAGGACGAGCCGCACGGACCGCGGGCCGATCTCCAGCTCTGAGCACTATTCCGCGGTCGGGCGTCCCCGCGGGGTCAACGGCGGGCGACAATGCGCGTTGCCCAAGCGGTACCCGGCTCCGACCCATGTCCCTCACCCGCGAAGACCTCGAAACCGGCCGCATGCGCCGGCTGTGGTCGGAGTGCGCCAACGGGCCGCGCCCGCTTACCGACGAGGAGCTCGAGGCGTCGATTGCCCGCGTCCTCGTCGGCGCGTGCCCGGGCGCGGACGTGTGGGTGTTCGGCTACGGCTCGCTGATCTGGAATCCCCTGTTCCACTACGAGGAGCGGCGCCGGGCCACGCTGCGCGGCTTCCATCGCCGCTTCTGCCTGTGGTCCATCATGGGGCGCGGCAGCCCGGAGCGCCCCGGCCTGGTGCTGGGTCTGGACAACGGGGGCGCGTGCTGCGGACTCGCCTATCGCCTCCCCGCCGGCAAGGCCGTCGAGGAATTGAAGCTGCTCTGGCGGCGCGAGATGGTGGTGGGGTCGTACGCGCCGCGCTGGGCCAGGGTCGAGACGGCGCCGGGCGAAGGCGACCGGCGCTGCGTCGAGGAACTGCGCGCGCTCACCTTCGTCGTGAACCACGCGCACCCGAACTACGCCGGCCGGCTCGCGTCCGACGTCGTCGCGCAGGCGCTCGCCTCGGCGCGCGGCCACCTCGGCTCCTCTGCGGACTACCTCTTCCACACCGTCGATGCGCTCGCCGCGCACGGCCTGCGCGACCCGCACCTCGAGGAGCTGCGCGACCGCGTGCAGGCCCACCATGCGAGTCCGGCCATGCCGGACCGGCATGACAGTTAGCACCGGGCCGAGACCGCCGGACCGCGCGCACTGCGCCTAGAATCTCCGCCCTCGCCGCGCGCACCGTAGACTGCGCGCTTTGCGGAGGGGCCGGGATGATCTTCGATCTGCGCATCTACACGCTGCACAACAACAAGTTCGCCGACTGGCTGAAGCTCTACGAGCAATACGGCCACCCGACCCAGGTGAAGCACTGCGGCGAGCCCGTGCTGTACGCCACTACGGAGGTCGGCCCGCTCAACCAGGTCGTGCATGTCTGGAAGTACGCGAGCCAGGCCGACCGCGAGGCGAAGCGCGACGCGCTGATGGCCGATCCCGCGTTCCAGGACTACCTGAAGCGCAGCCGCGAGCTCGGCGCGCACCAGAGCCAGGAGTGCCGCATCCTGAAGTCGACGTCGTTCTCGCCCCTGTAGGACGCCCGGAATGACCGCCGCACCCCCCAAAGCGTGCGTGATGGGCCACCCGGTGGCCCACTCGCGCTCGCCGATGATCCACGGCTACTGGCTGCGCTCGCTCGGCATCCCGGGCGCCTACGAGCTGAAGGACCTCACGCCGGAAGCGTTCCCCGACTTCGTCACGCACCTCGCCGCGAACGGCTACGTCGGCGGCAACGTGACCGTGCCGCACAAGGAAGCGGCGTTCCGTCTCGTCGACCAGCGCGATGAGGCGTCCGAGGCGGTCGGCGCGGTCAACACCCTCTGGCTGGAGGGCGGCAAGCTGATGGGCGGGAACTCCGACACCCACGGCTTCATCGCGAACCTCGACGACCGCGCGCCGGGCTGGGATGTTCCCGGCGGCCGCGCGGTGATCCTCGGCGCCGGCGGCGCGGCACGCTCCGCGGCCTACGCGCTCGCGACGCGCGGCCTGACCGTGCTCGTGCTGAACCGCACCGTGGCGCGCGCTCGCAGCCTCGCCGCGGACTTCGGCCCGCGCGTGAGCGGCCACGGCTACGAGGCGCTCCCGGGACTGCTGCCCGAAGCGGACCTGCTGGTCAACTGCACTTCGCTCGGCATGGTGGGCAAGCCGCCGCTCGAGGTGGACATCGCTCCGCTCAAGCCCGGCGCCGTGGTCTACGACGTCGTTTACGTCCCGCTCGAGACCGCCCTGCTCGCGGCCGCCCGGGCGCGCGGCCACCGGGTCGTCGACGGCCTCGGCATGCTGCTCCAGCAGGCCGGCTTCGGGTTCCGGAAGTGGTTCGGGGCCACGCCGCGGGTGACGCCGGAGCTGCGGGCGCTCATCGAAGCCGACATCCATGCAAAGACCGGGAAATGACGGGTAAGCTCCCGTCCCTCGGCCCTACAGTCAGGAGGAGGAATCCATGAACAAGAGAATTCGTATCGCAGCCGTTGCCGCAGCCCTCGGCTTGGCCGCCGGCGCGGCGCACGCGCAACAGACGGTCAACATGCCGATCGTCATCGAACTGTCCGGCGCCGGCGCGGTGTCCGGGACGAACTTCCGCGACGGCGCGGTCCTCGCGATCGACGAGATCAACGCGAAGGGCGGCATCCTCGGGCGCAAGATCAGCGCCCCGCAGTCGGACACGCAGAGCAACCCCGGCGTCTCGCGCGCCCAGGTCCAGAAGGCGATCGACGGCAATCCCTACGTCATCCTCGGGCCGGTGTTCTCCGGCTCGGTGAAGGTGAACATGATCCTCGCCCAGCAGGCGGAGGTGCCGCAGTTCACCGGCGCCGAGGCGGCCGACATCACCCAGATGGGCAACGCGTACATCTTCCGCACCTCGTTCGGTCAGCAGATGAGCATGCCGAAGATCGCCAACTACATCCGCGACAGCCTGAAGGCCAAGACGGTGGCGGTCGTGTGGGTGAACAACGACTTCGGCAAGGGCGGGCGCGACACCTTCACGAAGGAGATGGCGTCGCGCAACATCAAGGTGGTGGCCGACATCTCGACCGAGTCGGGCCAGGTCGACTTCGCCGCCGACGTCGTGAAGGTCAAGAGCGCGAACGCCGATGCGATCTTCGTCTACACGAACGAGGAGGAGAGCGCCCGGTTCCTGCGCGAGGCGCGCAAGCAGGGCGTCAACAAGCCGCTCATCGGCGAGACGACGCTGCTCGGGCAGAAGGTGATCGAGCTGGCGGGCGATGCGGCCAACGGCGCGAAAGGGCACGTCGGCCTCACCGTCGACGCCCCGGTCGCCGCGGTGCTGGCGTTCCGCGAGAAGTTCTTCAAGCGCTTCAACTATCTGCCCGATCACAACGGCATCAAGGGCTACACGGCGGTCTATGCCGTCAAGCACGCGACCGAGAAGATCGGCAAGTTCGACCGCAAGCTGCTCGCGAAGACGATGCACGGCCTGACCATCAAGCCCGAGCAGGAGCCGGGGATCCTGATGGAAGCGACGTGGGACGACAAGGGCGACATCGACCGCATCAGCTTTCTCGCTGAAGTGATCGACGGAAAGCAGAAGGTCACCCAGATCCTGCCCAAGCTGGGCAAGTAGCCTCCGCTTCGAGTCACCGGAGGGCCGGCGCCGCGCGCCGGCCCTCTGCGCATCAGGCGCCGCATGGCCGACATCCTGCAGCTGCTCGTGGCCGGGCTTGCGACCGGCGGCATCTACGCGCTGGTCGCGATCGGCTTCGTGCTGCTCTGGCAGACCTCGCAGACGATCAACTTCGCGCAGGGCGAGTTCGTCATGCTGCCCGCGTTCTTCGTCCTGGCGGCGATGAAGTTCGGCGGCCTGTCGTTCCCGCTCGCGATGCTGGTCGGCCTGGTGGTGGCACTCATCGTTCTCGGCCTGCTGTTCAAGCGGCTGGTCGTCGATCCGATGATCCGGCACGGCGTGCTGCCGCTGGTGATCTCGACGATCGCGCTGGCGATCTTCCTCAAGGAGAGCGTCAAGGAGTTCTACGCCGCCGACGCGCAGCCCTTCCCCGCCGCCTGGGCCACGACCAACCTCTCGGTCGGGGGCGCGGCCGTCTCGGTGCAGAACCTGGTGATCATCGCAGTAGCGGTCGTCGCGGTCGCGGGGCTGCAGTACTTCCTCGCCGGAACGCGCACCGGCCGCCGGATGCAGGCCACCGCGCAGAACCCGGCGCTCGCCCGCATCCTCGGGATCCCGGTGGAACGGATGATCCTGTACACGTTCCTCATCAACGCCGCGCTGGTGGCACTGGCGTCGTTCCTGGTCAGCCCGATCTACCTCGCCAAGTTCACCAACGGCGAGACCCTCGGCATGGTGGCCTTCGTCGCCGCGATCGTCGGCGGGTTCAACCAGGTGCGCGGCGCGATCGTCGGCGGCCTGCTGCTCGGCGTCATCGACAACTTCGTCGCGGCGTACCTGTCGGCGCAGTACCGCGCCGCCATACCGCTCTTCCTGCTGATCGCCGTGATCCTCTTCCGGCCGCAGGGACTGCTCGGGCGCGCCGAGGAGCGCACCGTATGACGCTTACCGGCCGCGCCCGCATCATCGCCGCCGCCGCCGCGATCGCGCTGCTCGTCGCCGCGCCCTTCGGCCTGAAGCCGTACGGGATCTATCTCCTCAGCCTGTGGGCGGTGACGACCATCGCCGCCATCGGGCTCAACCTCACGCTCGGCTACGCCGGGCAGATCTCGCTCGCGCAGGCCTCCTTCGTCGGCATCGGCGCGTACACCGCAGCGCTGCTGACGACGCAGGGCTGGCCGCTCTGGTCCGCGTTCCTGCTCGCCATCGCGCTGTGCTTCGTGATCGGCTGGCTGCTCGGCTATCCGGCGCTGCGCGTGCAGCACCACTACCTCGCGTTCGTCACGCTCTCGTTCGCGACGCTCGTGTTCCTGGTGCTGCGCAACGAGGAATGGCTCACCAAGGGCGTGTACGGCATCAGCGGCATTCCGCGGCCGACCGTGCTCGGCTGGTCGACCAAGGGCCCGATCGACTACTACTTCTTCTGCCTCGGCATCCTCGCGCTCGTCGCCGCGGCCACCTGGTGGCTGATCCGGTCGCCGTGGGGCCGGGCGTTCACGGCGCTGCGCGAGAACCCGATCCGCGCGTCCTCGCTCGGCGTCGACACGCGGCGCTACACGCTGATGGCGTTTGCGATCGGCTCGGCCCTCGGCGGCGTCTCGGGCGTGCTCTACGCGCCGCTCGTCCAGTTCATCGAGCCGACCGCATTCGCGCTCAACCTGTCGCTGAGCCTGCTGCTGATGGTCATCGTCGGCGGCTCGGGCTATTTCTTCGGTCCGTTCCTCGGCACGGCGGTGTCGGTGCTGCTGCCGGAATGGCTGCGCTTCACCGAGGGGCTCTATCTGATCCTCTACGCGGCGTTCGTGATGGGCCTGATGGCGTTCTGCCCGTCCGGCCTGCTCGGCCTCGCCGAGCGGTTGCGGAAGCCCGCCTCACCGACGCGGCAACCCGGGTCGCCCGGATGAGCCCGCCGGGCCGCCCCAAGGGCGCATCCTCGAGCGCGGAGACGCGCGAGCATCGTTCCATGCCCGCCGTCCTAGAGGTCCGCGACCTGACGAAGACCTTCGGCGGCATCAGCGCCGTGGCCGGCGTCTCGTTCGAGGTGCGCCCGGGCGAGATCCTCGGCCTCATCGGGCCGAACGGGTCCGGCAAGTCGACGCTCTTCAATTGCATCCTCGGACAGCTCACGCCGTCGTCGGGCGAGGTGCGCGTGGACGGACGGCCGATCACCGGCATGCGGCCCTGCGACCTGAATCGCCTCGGCATCGGCCGCACGTTCCAGCTGCTGCAGGTCTTTCCGCAGCTCACCGTCCGCGAGAACCTGATCCTCGCGGGCCAGGAGCACCAGGGCTCGATGTGGTCGCGCCTGGTCGGGCGCCGCGACGCGGGACTGACGGATGCGGCGAACCGGATGATCGAGTTCTTCCGCCTCGGGCATCTCGCCGACGAGCGCGCCGGGAGCCTGAGCTACGGGCAGCAGAAGCTCCTCGACGCGGCGATGGCGTTCATGGCGGGGCCGCGCCTCGTGCTGCTCGACGAGCCGGCGGGCGGCGTCAACCCGACCATGCTCGGGAACCTGCGCGAGCGCCTGCGCGAGATCAACCGGACCCGGAACGCGACCTTCGTGGTGATCGAGCACAACATGGAGTTCGTGATGTCGCTCTGCACGCGGATCCTGGTGCTCGCCGAGGGCCGGATCATTGCCGAAGGCGATCCGGAGACCGTGCGCAACGACCCCGGTGTGATCGAGGCCTACCTTGGGCACTGACGCGGTCCCGCAGGACGCCGCGGGCGCGATCCTCGAGCTCGCGGACGTCGTCGCCGGCTACGGCAAGATGACCGTCCTCCACGGGACGCGCTTCGCCGTGCGGCGCGGCGCGATCACGACCATCATCGGCCCGAACGGCGCCGGCAAGTCGACCGTGTTCAAGGCGGTGTTCGGCCTGCTGCCGGTGCAGAGCGGGCGCGTGATTTTCGACGGTCGGGACACCACGAACTTCCCCCCGCGCAAGCTGCTCGAGCTCGGCATCTGCTACGTGCCGCAGGGCCGGAACATCTTTCCCGAGCTGAGCGTGCGCCACAACCTCGAGCTCGGCGGCGAGGCGGCCGGCCCCGGCGTCGACCTGCCGCAGCGCATCGCTGCGCTGATGGACCGCTTCCCGATGCTGCGCGAGCGCGCCGATGCGCAGGCCTCGACGCTCTCCGGCGGCCAGCAGAAGCTGCTCGAGGTCGCGCGCGGCCTGCTGCTCGATCCGAAGCTCGTGCTGATCGACGAGCCCTCGATCGGGCTCTCGCCGCGCCTGGTGCGCGAGACCTTCGACATCCTTGCGGGCCTGCGCGACAAGGGCGTCTCGATCCTCATGGTCGAGCAGAACGCCAAGAGCGCGCTCGAGCACTCCGACTACGGCATCGTGCTCGAGCAGGGGCAGACGCGCATGGCGGGCGAGGCGCGCGCGATCCTCGCCGACCGCCGCATCGCGCAGCTCTTTCTCGGCGGCGGGCTCGCCGCGGAAGCGTCGTAACGCGGCCGGTCCTACCCGGCCGTCTCGTCGTCTTCCGGTGCGCTGCCGAGCCGGGCGAACATCGCTTCGGCACGCTCGTGCAGCTTCGCGAGCAGCCGCTCGAGCTGCCGACGCTCCGGGGCGGTGAGCACCGCGAGCAGCGCCCGCTCGCGCGCGGCGGCGAGCGGGACGACGCGCCGATACAACGCCCGCCCCTTGAGGCTCAAGCGCAGCATCGTGCGACGCGCGTCGAAGGCGTCCGCCTCGCGCACGACGAGGCCGCGCCGCAGCAGGCTCGCGAGCGTGCGACTCACGCGCCCCTTGTCGATTGCGGTGCGCCGCACGATCTCGACCGCCGAAAGCGGCCGCCCCTCGCCCAGCACCGCGAGAATCCGCCATTCGCGGATTGCGAGCCCGAAGCGCCGCGAATAAACCTTCGTACCGCTGCGCACGAGCAGGTTGCCGAGGGTCGCGATGCGGTACGGGACGAAGCGATCCAGGTCGAGCGGCGCGTTGCGGCCGGGCGCCTTGGCCCGGCGGCGCGCGTGCTGCCGCGGCTTCGCGGCGGGGCGGGAGCGCTTCATGGTCAGCCGAGGTGCGCGAGCGGCAGCGCGGTGGTGTCCTTGATGCGCTCGAGGACGAAGTTGGATTTCACGTCGATCACGCCGGCCTGCTTGAGGAGCCGCTCCATCATGAAGCGGGTGTAGTGATCGAGGTTCTCGACCTGCACGCGCAGAAGATAGTCCATGTCGCCGGTCATCGAGTAGCAGGCCACCACCTCCGGCCAGGCCTGCACGGACTGGCTGAAGTCGTCGATCGGCATCTTGCCGCGCTTCTCGAGCTTCACGTTCACGTACGCGAGCAGTGCCAGCCCGACCTTCCCCGGGTCGAGCAGCGCGACGTACTGCCTGACGACCCCGGCCTCTTCGAGCGCCCGCACGCGGCGCAAGCACGGGCTGGGGCTCAGCGCGACCTTTTCGGCCAGCTCGACGTTTGCGAGCCGCCCGTCGCGCTGCAGCAGGTCGAGGATCTTGCGGTCGGTGCGATCGAGCGTCGTGACTGGCATTTTTAGCCTCGATTTCGCCTTTTCTGCAAATATTATTGCTCTAATTTAGCTGTATCGGGCCATCTTCGCAATCAAATGGCGCGGTCGCGTCCCTACAATGCCCACCCATAAGAACCAACGACCAGGAGCGTGTCATGACCGATCTATGGGCGAACCCCATGGGCACGGACGGGTTCGAGTTCGTCGAATACGCGGCGCCCGATCCCAAGGCCCTCGGGGGGCTATTCGAGACGATGGGCTTCAAGGCGGTGGCGAAGCACCGTCAGAAGGACGTCACGCTCTTTAAGCAGGGCGACGTCAATTTCATCATCAACGCCGAGCCGCGCTCGTTCGCGCAGAACTTCGCGCGCCGCCACGGCCCGAGCGTTTGCGCCATCGCCTTTCGCGTGAAGGACGCACGGGCCGCCTACGCGCGCGCGCTCGACAACGGCGCCTGGGGCGTCGAGGGCCACGCCGGGCCGATGGAGCTGAACATCCCGGCGATCAAGGGAATCGGCGACTCGCTCATCTACCTGGTCGACCGCTACCCGGACAACGACTACGGCCACACGATCTACGACGTCGACTTCAAGCCGCTGCCCGGCTTCGAGGCGTTCTGGGCCGGAAGGGCGCCCGCGCCCCAGGGCGCCGGGCTCACCTACGTCGATCACCTGACGCACAACGTTCATCGCGGCCGCATGAAGGAATGGGCCGAGTTCTACGAGCGCCTGTTCAATTTCCGCGAGGTGCGCTACTTCGACATCGAGGGCAAGCTCACCGGCCTGAAGTCGAAAGCGATGACCAGCCCGTGCGGCAAGATCCGCATCCCGGTCAACGAGAGCTCCGACGACCGCTCGCAGATCCAGGAGTACCTCGACGCCTACCAGGGCGAGGGCATCCAGCACATCGCGCTCGGCACCGCGGACATCTACGCCACGGTCGACCGGCTGGCGGCGAGCGGCGTCCAGCTGCTCGACACGCCGGACACCTACTACGAGGCGCTCGACCAGCGCCTGCCCGGCCACGGCGAGCCGGTCGACGAGCTGCGCAAGCGCCGCATCCTGCTCGACGGCGGACCGACCGGAGGCCTGCTGCTGCAGATTTTCACCAAGACTCTGATCGGCCCGATCTTCTTCGAGATCATCCAGAGGAAGGGTGACGAGGGCTTCGGCGAGGGCAACTTCCGCGCGCTGTTCGAGTCGATCGAGCTCGACCAGATCCGCCGCGGCGTGCTCAAGCCGGCGGCCTGACGGTCGCGCGATGGACGCCGCGCTCGCCACCGCGGTCAGCAATGCCCCGCAGCCGAACCTGCGCGGCGACTACTCGCGCGCCGGCGCCGACTACGTGGTCGAGCAGCGCTGGGGCGAGTACACGGCGGACGAGCACGCGGTGTGGCGCCGGCTGTACGAGCGGCAAATGAAGCTCGTGCCGGGATACGCGTGCGACGAGTACCGCGCAGGGCTCGCGAAGCTCGATGCCGGTGACGCGATTCCGCGCTTCGACGCGGCGTCCGCCAAGCTGCGTCGCGCAACGCGCTGGGAGCTCGTCGCGGTGCCGGGGCTGATCCCGGATCTCACCTTCTTCGCGCATCTCGCCAATCGCCGCTTCCCGGTCACGGACTGGCTGCGCACGCCGGCGGAGTTCGACTACATCGTCGAGCCCGATGTCTTCCACGACTTCTTCGGCCACGTGCCGCTGCTTCTGGACCCGGTGTACGCCGACTACATGGAGGCGTACGGCAAGGGCGGCCTGAAGGCGGCGCGGCTCGGCTCGCTGAAGTACCTCGCGCGGCTGTACTGGTACACGGTGGAGTTCGGCTTGATGACGACGCCGCAGGGCCTGCGGATCTACGGCGCGGGCATCCTGTCATCGGGCGGCGAGGTCGTGCACTCGATCGAGAGCCCGCAGCCGCGGCGCGTGAAGTTCGATCTCGAGCGCCTGTTGCGCACCGAGTACAACATCGACCGCTACCAGGACACCTACTTCGTCATCGAAAGCTTCGCGCGGCTGATCGCCGACACCGCACCCGACTTCACGCCGGTTTACGAACGCGTCAGCACGCTGCCGTCGTTCGCGACCGACCAGGCGGCGCCGGGTGACTTCCTCCTGCCCGCGGCGGCGGTGCGGCCGACCGCCCCGCAGAGGGTCTGAGCGCAGAGGGTCTAAGATCCCGGCCACCCGAACCGCCCGCCGGCGGATCGGGACGATCGTTATGGCCGTTCCCGCTGCAACTGCCGATCTCGCCCCGCTCTGGCAAGCGATCGGGCGCGCGTATCGCGCCGACGAGGCGGAGACCGTGGCCGCGCTCCGGGCGCGCGTGCGGCTCCCGCCCGCGCAGCGCCGGCGCATCGCCGAGCGCGCGCTCGAACTGGCGCGCCGCATCCGGTCCAAGGCGCAGGAGTCCGCCGGCGCCGAGGCGTTCCTGCGCCGTTTCGCGCTTTCCACGCGCGAGGGCATCGTCCTCATGTGCCTCGCGGAGGCGCTGCTGCGCATCCCCGACGCCGACACCGCCGATGCGCTGATCCGGGACAAGCTCGCCGGGACGCGCTGGGACGCGGCGGACGACGCCGAGGGCGGGCTGCTCGTCAACGCCGCCACCTGGGGCCTGATGCTCACCGGCACGCTCGCGGGCTGGCGCGACGAGCCGGGCGAGGAGCCGGCCACGCTCCTGCGGCGGCTCGTCGCCCGCGCCGGCGAGCCCGTGGTGCGCACCGCGATCCGCCAGGCGATGAAGATCATGGCGGAGCAATTCATCGTCGGCGAGACGATCGATGCCGCGGTCGAGCGCGCGGCCGAGCGCGAGCCGCTCGGCTATCGCTTCTCCTACGACATGCTCGGCGAGTCCGCCCGCACCGCGCGCGATGCGGATCGGTACCTCGCGGCGTACGAGGCGGCAATCGACGCCGTGGGACGGACCGCGCTACGGCACCTTCAGGTCGAGGCGCGGGCGGGCATCTCGATCAAGCTCTCGGCGCTGCACCCCCGGTTCGAGGTGGCGCAGCGGGCACGCGTCTCGAGCGAACTGGCGCCCCGTCTCGCCGCGCTCGCGCAGCGCGCCGCCGCGGCCGGCATCCCGATCACGATCGACGCCGAGGAAAGCGAGCGGCTGGAGCTCACCCTCGAGCTGTTCGCACGGCTCGCGCACGATCCGCGCCTTGCGGGCTGGAGCGGTCTGGGCCTCGCGGTGCAGGCGTACCAGCGCCGCGCGATCCACGTGTGCGACTGGCTGGTCGCCCTCGCCACGGCGACCGGGCGGCGGCTGATGGTGCGTCTGGTGAAGGGCGCGTACTGGGACAGCGAGATCAAGGCGGCGCAGGTGCTCGGCCTCGACGACTACCCGGTGTTCACGCGCAAGAGCGCGACCGACGTCTCCTACATCGCGTGCGCGCAGGCGCTGCTGGCGGCCGGACCGCGGCTCTTCCCGCAGTTCGCAACGCACAACAGCCACACCGTCGCTGCCGTGCTCGAGTGCGCGGCCGGACGGCGCGACCTCGAATTCCAGAAGCTGCAAGGCATGGGCGACGCGCTGTACGACACGCTCGTTCCCGAGCACGGCCTGGCGTGCCGCGTCTACGCGCCGGTCGGCGGTCACCGCGATCTCCTCGCTTATCTCGTGCGGCGGCTGCTCGAGAACGGCGCGAACAGCTCGTTCGTCCACCAGGTGGGCGATCCGGGCGTGCCGCTCGAGCGCCTCGTCGCCGATCCGCTCGACGCGCTGCCGCGGCCTTACGCGCCGCACCCCCGCATCCCCCGGCCGCGCGACCTGTTCCCGGAGCGTCGCAACTCGCAGGGCGTCGACCTGTCGGACCGCGCCGTGCTCGACCGGTTCGCGACCCGCATCGCCGACGACCGGCGGCATGCCCTCGACACGATCGCCGCCGCCACCGCTGCGTCGCTCGATGCCGCGGTCCGGGAAGCCGCGGCGGCATGGCACGGCTGGGATGCGACGCCGGCGGCGGACCGCGCGCGCTGCCTCGAGCGCGCCGCCGACGCGCTCGAGGCCCGCATGGACGAGCTCGTCTCGCTGTGCGTGCGCGAAGCGGGCAAGACGCTGCCCGACGCGGTCTCCGAGGTGCGCGAGGCGGTCGACTTCTGCCGCTACTACGCCGCGCGCGGGCGCATCGCGTTCGGGGCGCCGCTCGAGCTCCCGGGCCCGACCGGCGAGTCGAACCGGCTCGAGCTCGCGGGGCGCGGCGTGTTTGCGTGCATCAGCCCGTGGAACTTCCCGCTCGCGATCTTCACCGGCCAGGTCACGGCGGCGCTGATGGCGGGCAACGCGGTGGTCGCGAAGCCCGCCGAGCAGACGCCGCTCATCGGCGCGCGCGCGGTCGCGATCCTGCACGAGGCCGGGGTGCCGCGCGACGTCCTCCACCTCGCGGTCGGGACGGGCGAAGCGGTCGGCGCGCCGCTCGTGCGGCATCCGTCGATCGCCGGCGTCGTGTTCACCGGTTCGTACGAGACGGCGTGCGCGATCAACCGCGCACTGGCCGCGCGCGACGGACCGATCGTTCCGTTCATCGCCGAGACGGGCGGCATGAACGCGCTGATCGCGGATTCCTCGGCGCTGCCGGAGCAGGTGGTGGCCGACACGATCGCCTCCGCATTCCAGAGCGCCGGGCAGCGCTGCTCGGCCGCCCGCCTGCTGCTCGTGCAGGAGGACGCTGCGCCGCGCGTCCTCGAGATGCTGGCCGGCGCAATCGCCGAACTTGCGGTGGGTGATCCCGCGCTGCCCGAGACCGACGTCGGTCCGGTCATCGACGAGGACGCCAAGCGCGCGCTCGATGCGCACATCGCACACCTGCGCTCGCGCGGCAAGCTGATCGCCGCAGCGCCGTCCGTCCGGCGCAAGCGGTCACTTCGTCGCGCCGGTCGCGTTCGAGATCGCGCTCGAGGACCTGCCGCAGCGCGAGGTGTTCGGCCCCGTCCTGCACGTGATCCGCTGGCGCGCCGACGAGCTCGACCGCGTGCTCGACGCGGTCGCCGCGACCGGCTACGGCCTCACGCTGGGGATCCACAGCCGCATCGAGCGGTTCGTCGAGCGCGTGCGCGCGCGGCTGCGCGTCGGCAACACCTACGTCAATCGGAACATGATCGGCGCCGTCGTCGGCGTGCAGCCGTTCGGCGGCGAAGGACTGTCGGGGACCGGCCCGAAGGCCGGCGGGCCGCATTACCTGCCGCGCTTCGCGGTGGAGCGAACGGTCACGGTGAACACCGCTGCCGCGGGCGGCAACGCGGCGCTGCTCGCGCAGGCGGACTGAACCTCAGTCTTCGCGCTCGATCGCCGCGAGCGTGTCGCGCAGCACTTCGACCGCGAGGTCGATGTCCTCCGGCTCGATCACGAGCGGCGGGGCGAAGCGCACCACGGTGCCGTGCGTGTCCTTCGACAGGACCCCGCGCGCGAGGAGTCCTTCCACGACGCGCCGCGCGGTGGCGCGCGCCGGGTCGATCTCGACGCCGACGAGCAGGCCCATGCCGCGCACGTCCTGCACGAGCGGACTCGCGATCGCCGCGAGCCCGGACACGAGCCGCGCGCCGAGTTCGGCCGCGCGCTCGGGCAGATCGCTCGTCGACGAGCACGTTCAGCGTCTCGAGCCCGACCGCCGCCGCGAGCGGACTGCCGCCGAACGTGCTGCCGTGATCGCCCGGCCGGAACACGCTCATGACGTCCTCGCGCGCGAGGAACGCCGACACCGGCAGCAAGCCGCCGCCGAGCGCCTTGCCCAGCACCAGTCCGTCGGGCCGCACGCCGGCGTGGTCGCACGCGAGCAGCCGGCCGGTGCGGCCGAGGCCGGTCTGCACCTCGTCGGCGATGAACAGCACGTTGCGCTCGCGGCACAGTCGCGCGCATCGCCGCGAGATAGCCGTCGGGCGGCACGACGATGCCGCGCTCGCCCTGGATCGGCTCGACGAGGAACGCGGCGGTGTGCGGCGTGATCGCGCGCTCGAGCGCGGCGAGCTCGCCGTACGGCACCAGGCGCAGCCCGGGCGGGAACGGTCCGAAGCCCTGGCGATACTGCGCCTCGGAGGACAGGCCGGTGATGGCGATGGAGCGCCCGTGGAAGTTGCCTTCGCACGCGATGATCTCGGCGCGATCGTGCGGCACGCGCTTCACCTCGTACGCCCACTTGCGCGCCGCCTTCAGCGCGGTCTCGACCGCCTCGAGGCCGGTGTTCACCGGCAGCGCCCGGTCCATGCCGGTGAGCCGGCACAGCCGCGCGAGGAACGCGGGCAGCCGGTCGTTGTAGTAGGCCCGCGAGGTGACCGCCAGCCGGCCCGCCTGGGTGGTCAGCGCGCGCAGGATGCGCGGATGCGCGTGGCCGAGGCTCACCGCGGAGTAGGCCGACATGCAGTCGAGGTAGCGTCGGCCCGCCTCGTCCCAGACGTGCGCGCCTTCGCCGCGCACCAGCACGACCGGCAGCGGCGCGTAGTTGGCCGCGCTGTGCCGCCGCTCGAGCGCGATCGCGAGCGGCGTCGACGCCGTGCCGGCGCCGAGCAGCGCAGCGGCGACCTGCTCGACGAGCTGCGCGGTCGCCGCGCCGGCGTCGTGATGCGGGTCGAACTCGGCGATCTCGACGGCGAGCGGCGGCGCATCCCGCACCAGGGCATCGAGCGCGGCAACGAGCGTCGCTGCGCGCAGGCCGCGCGGGGTCGGCGTCGTCACGCCCGGCGCGTCGGCCGGATCGATGGCGTCGAGATCCAGCGACACGCCATAGCCGACGGTGCCGCGCCGCACGCGCGCGAGCGCCTCGTCCAGCACCTTCTCGAGCCCGCGCCGGGCGATTTCGCGCATCGGGTAGACGCGCACGCCCAGCGCCGCAAGGAGCGCCGCCTCCTCCGCCTCGAAGCTGCGCACGCCGATCACGCACACATGCTCCGGCGCGAGCACCGCGCGCTCGACGCCGAGCGCATCGCCGCCTTGCCCGAGTAGCGCGGCGAGGGGCATCCCGTGGAGCCGGCCGGTGTGGCTCGTCTCCGGCGTGTGCGCGTCGAGGTGGGCATCGATCCAAAGTAGCCCGACCGGACCGCGCGCCGCGTCCGCCACGCCGCGCCAGGTGCCCATCGCGCAGCTGTGGTCGCCGCCGAGCACGAGCGGTGTCGCGCCGGCGCCCATCGCACCGGTGACCGCGCGCGCAAGACGCGCGCAGAGGCGGCAGACCACCACGCTGACCGGCTCGTCCGGCGCCGCGTCGGGAAGGAGCGTCTCGCCCCACTCGGCGGCGAGCCCGCGCGCGGCGAGATGGGCGTCCACGCCGGCGAGCCGCAGGCGCGCCGGACCGTCGGCACAGCCCGACGATTCGGCGCCGAGGCCGCTCGCCACGCCGAGGATCCGGACCGGGCGCACGCCCTGCTGCGGTGCAGCCGCGGCGGGCGCGTGGAGGAGGTCACGGACGTTCATGCCTGGTTGGATTGCAAGGCGCGTGCCGACGTTCGACGGGGCCCGGGCGCAGTGTGCGAAAGGTCGCGGCATTGCAGTGCAGCGGCGCCGGGCGCGGGCGCAGTACACTCGCGGCCCGGGTCGAGAGGAGCACCGCCATGACCGTCGCCAAACTGTCCGATCAGGAGGTCGCCGCCGCCCTGGCGAAGCTGCCCGGCTGGAGCCGGGTGGAGGGCCGTTCGGCGATCGCGAAGAAGTTCCAGTTCGCCGACTTCAGCGCGGCATGGGGGTTCATGTGCCGCGTCGCGCTCGCCGCGGAGAAGCAGGACCACCACCCCGAGTGGTTCAACGTGTGGAACCGCGTCGAGATCACGCTCTCGACGCACGACGCCGGCGGGCTCTCGGCGCGCGACGTAAAGCTCGCCGAGACGATCGAGGGCTTGCTCCGGCGCTAGGGAAGTCTGCAAAGGGGGATATCCTTGCCGTAAGCGGCTCGTTCTTCTCCGTGATCGGAGCTCGTAGCCGTCACGCCAGGGCTCGACGACCGCCTGCACCGCTGCGGCGACCGCAAGCGTCTTGCGGTCGCTGCCGCCGACCCCGGCGATCGTGAGGCCGACCGGCGCCTCGCCCGGCCGGTGGCACGGGATCGTGGCCGCACAGCCGTCGAGCACGTTCGCGATGCCGGTATTGCGCAGCACCTTCATGTTCCAGTCGAAGTAGGCCGCGTCGGTCGCCGAGGCTTCGGCGATCGTCGGCGGGATCACCGCCACCGTCGGATAGATCATCGCGTCGTAGGGCGCGACGAGCGCGTCCGCTTCGCGAATCGTCGCCGCGCGCTCGTGCAGGATCTGGATGTAGTCGGCCGCGGAGAATTTTTCGCCCAGCACGAGCCGCTGCGCCACCCGCGGGTCCAGTTCGCCGAAGCGGTCGCGGCGGCCGCGGTGCAGATGCCAGCTTTCCGCGCCCGCGAGGCCGCCGTTGCGGAAGAGGTCCTGCGCGCGCGTGAACACCGGCGCGTCGATCGTGTCGACCGTTGCGCCCGCCTTCGCGAGCGCCTCCAGCGCGCGCTCGAAGGCGCGGCCGACGCGCTCGTGCAGCCCGTCGAGCAGGCTCGACTTCGGCACCACGAGCCGCAGCAGCCGCGCCGGGATTCCGGGCAGCGGCGCGGACGGCTCGCCGGCCAGCACCGCGTCGTACGCTGCACAGCACTCGATCGTGTTCGCGAGGGGCCCCACGGAGTCGAGCGTGTACGACAGCGGGAACGCGCCGTCGCGCGGAATGCGCGTGGCCGTGGACTTCCATCCGCTCACGCCGCACAGCGCCGCGGGAATGCGCACCGAGCCGCGCGTGTCGCTGCCGAGAGCCATCACGCACATGCCGTCGGCCTGGGCGACGCCCGCGCCGGACGACGAGCCGCCGGGCACGCGGCCGGTCGTGCGGTCCCAGGGGCCGCGCGGCGTCCCGTAGTGCGGGTTGAGGCCGAGGCCGCCGAACGCGAACTCGACCATGTTCGTGCGGCCGATGAGGATCGCGCCGGCCGCGCGCAGCCGCGCCACCGCGGGCGCATCGGCGGTCGGCCGCAGCTCCAGCACCTTCGAGCCCGCACGCGTGACGTCACCGGCGACGTCGTAGAGATCCTTCACCGAGATCGGCAGACCGTCGATGGGCGATCGCGCCACGCCTGCGCGGCGCAGCGCATCGGCGTGATCGGCGTCGGCGCGCGCGGTGTCCGCATACGTCTTGAGGAACGCACGCGCACCCTCGCCTTTCGGGTCGGCGATGCGCTCGAGCGCGGTGTCGACGAGCTTGCGGCTCGTCGTGCGGCCTGAGGCGAGGTCCTGGGCGAGCTGGCGTACGGTCCACATGGTTCGGTCTCGTTGGGGTCTGCGCACGAACGGCGCGGTCGCGCGAGGATAGCTCGACCGGCGCCGGCGCGGCGGACGAACCCGCACTGGCACGCACCGCCGAACAAGCGTAGAGTGCGGCCCGCTGCACTGCAGCATGAGGGTACCGTTTGCCCGCACACACCGACGCCTCGCACCGTCCCGGCGCCCACCCAAGCCGCCTCGCCGCACTCACCCTCGGCGCCGTCGGCGTCGTGTTCGGCGACATCGGCACGAGCCCGCTGTACGCGTTCAAGGAGGCGTTCGCCGGCGCCCATCCGCTGCCGATCACCGCCGCGCACATCTACGGCGTGCTGTCGCTGATCTTCTGGTCGGTAATGCTGATCGTGTCGCTGAAGTACGTCACCTTCGTGCTGCGCTTCGACAACAAGGGCGAAGGCGGAGTGCTCGCGCTGCTCGCCTTCGCGCAGCGCCTGTTCAGGGCGAACCCGCGGCTGCAATGGACGGCGGGCGTCATCGCGGTATTCGCGGCATCGCTGTTCTACGGCGACGCGGTGATCACGCCCGCGATCTCGGTGCTCTCCGCGGTGGAAGGCCTGTCGGTGGCGACCCCCGCGCTCGAGAAGTGGATCGTGCCGATCACCCTCGGGATCATCGTCGGGCTGTTCGCCATCCAGCAGCACGGCACCGGGAAGGTCGGCAAGCTGTTCGGCCCGATCACCGTCGTCTGGTTCGTCACGCTCGCCGCGCTCGGGCTGGCGAGCATCGCGCAGACGCCGGGCATCGTCGCCGCGCTCGACCCGACCCACGCGCTCGCCTTCGCCTACCACTCGCCGGGGCTCGCCTTCCTCGCGCTCGGCGCGGTGTTCCTGACGCTCACCGGCGGCGAGGCGCTGTACGCGGACATGGGGCACTTCGGACCGCTGCCGATCCGCGTCGGGTGGTTCGGGCTCGTCCTGCCCGCGCTGATGCTGAACTATCTCGGCCAGGGTGCGCTGGTCCTGCGCAACCCCGAATCGGTCAAGAACCCGTTCTACCTGCTCGCGCCGCCCGAGCTGGTGCTGCCGCTCGTTGCGCTCGCGACTGCGGCGACGGTGATCGCGTCGCAGGCGACCATCTCCGGCGCGTTCTCGGTCACCCAGCAGGCCTCGCGCCTCGGCTACCTCCCGCGCATCCCGGTGACGCACACCTCCGAGACCGAGCGTGGCCAGATCTACATCGGCCGGCTCAACTGGCTGCTGCTCGCGCTGGTCGTGCTGCTCGTGGTCGGCTTCGGCTCGTCGAGCAACCTCGCGGCGGCGTACGGCATCGCCGTGTCCGCGACGATGGCGCTCGAGACCTCGCTCGTCGCGATCGTGGTGTTCGCGCTGCCCGGGCGGCTGAAGGGCGTCGTGCTCGCGATGCTCGGCCTCGTCGCCGCCGTCGAGCTGACCTTCTTCGCGTCGAACGCCACCAAGTTCCTCGCCGGCGGCTGGTTCCCGATCCTGTGCGGGCTCGCGATCTTCACCCTCCTCTCCACCTGGAAGCGCGCGACCGACCTCCTCAACGCCCACGCGGCACAGCGGAAGACCCCCATTGCGGGCTTCTTCGAGCACCTTGGGCACGTGGCCACGGTGCCGGGCACCGCGGTCTTTCTCTCCGCCGACCCGGATGCCGTGCCGACGACGATGCTGCACAACCTGAAGCACAACAAGGTCGTGCACGAGCGCGTCGTCTTCCTGACGCTGGCCACGGCCGACGTGCCGCGCCTTCCCGACGCCGAGCGCACCGAGGTGCAGGTGCTCGTCCCCAAGCGCGCCTACCAGGCGACCGTCGCCTACGGCTTCATGGAGGAACCGGACGCCCCGCGCGCGCTCGCGCTGCTCGCCCGGCACGGGCTGCGGTTCGAGCGCGACGAGACGACGTTCTTCCTCGGCAAGTCCACGATCGCGCGCGCCGAGCGGCCCGGCCTCTTCACCTGGCGGCGCGGGCTGTTCCGCTGGATGCAGCGCAACGGTCCGAGCGCGGCCGAGTACTACAACCTGCCGCCGGATCGCGTGATCGAGCTCGGGACGCAGCTCTCGCTGTAGCCCTCACGGCTGCACCGGATCGCCCCGCCGCGATACCATGGCCTCGAACGCGTACCACTCTCCGGAGGCACCCATGGCTGCAACCACCCAGGCCGAGCGCGCGGCGACCCAGGCGAAGGCCGCGCCCGCGCCGCTTGCGTATCTCACGGGCTTCAACAACGAGCACGCCACCGAAGCGCTGCCCGGCGCGCTGCCGGTCGGACGGAATTCGCCCCAGCAGTGTCCCTACGGCCTGTACGCCGAGCAACTCTCGGGCACCGCGTTCACCGCGCCGCGCGGCGCGAACCGCCGCACCTGGATGTACCGCATCCGTCCGGGCGCGGTGCACCAGCCCTTCCGCCGCATCGACAATGGCCGGATGACGAACGAGTTCGGCGCGGCGGTCGCGACGCCGAACCAGCTGCGCTGGAGTCCGCTGCCGATACCGTCGCAGCCGACCGATTTCGTCGCCGGTTGGGTGACGATGGCCGGCCAGGGCGCGCCCGACGCGATGGCGGGCTGCGCAATCCATCTCTATTGCGCGAACGCGTCGATGACCGACCGGTATTTCGTGGACGCGGATGGCGAGCTCCTGATCGTGCCGCAGCTCGGGCGCCTGCGGGCGGTCACCGAGATGGGCGTACTCGAGGCGGAGCCGCAGGAGATCCTGGTCATCCCGCGCGGCGTGCGCTTCCGCATCGAGCTGCCGGATGGCCAGGCACGCGGCTACATCTGCGAGAACTTCGGCGCGTATCTGCGCCTCCCGGACCTGGGCGTGATCGGCTCGAACGGACTCGCCAATCCGCGCGACTTCATGTACCCGGTCGCGCACTACGAGGACCGCGAAGGGCGCTTCGAGCTCGTCAACAAGTTCCTCGGCAACCTGTGGGCCGCCGAAATCGGCCACTCGCCCTGCGACGTCGTCGCGTGGCACGGCAACTTCGCGCCGTACAAGTACGATCTGCGCCGCTTCAACGTGATCGGCTCGATCAGCTACGACCATCCCGATCCGTCGATCTTCCTGGTGCTGCAGTCGCAGTCGGACACCCCCGCGGTCGACATGATCGACTTCGTGATCTTCCCGCCGCGCGTCCTCGCGATGCAGGACACTTTCCGCCCGCCGTGGTTCCACCGCAACGTGGCGAGCGAGTTCATGGGGCTCGTCCACGGCGTCTACGACGCGAAGGCCGAGGGCTTCGTCCCCGGCGGCGCGAGCCTGCACAACTGCATGACCGGGCACGGCCCGGACGCCGAGACGTTCGAGAAGGCGACGCGGACCGACACGTCGAAGCCGCACTACGTCCAGGACACCATGGCCTTCATGTTCGAGACGCGCCTGCCGATCCGGCCCACCCGGTTCGCGCTCGAGGCCGCCGAGCTGCAGCGCGATTACTACACCTGCTGGCAGGGCCTCGCGAAGCACTTCGATCCGAAGAAGCGCTGACCCCATGCACGAGATCAACGAGACGCACGACCGGGCACTCGCGAGCTGGGTCGACTCGGCGAACTCGGGCGTCACCGACTTCCCGATCCAGAACCTGCCCTTCGGCGTCTTCCGCCGCGACGGCAAGAACGAGCCGTTCCGGGGCGGGGTGGCGATCGGCGACCAGATCCTCGACATCGCCGCCGCGCACAAGGCGGGCGCGTTCTCGGGCGACGCGGCGGCCGCCGCCGCGCACTGCACCGGCCCGACGCTGAACCGCTTCATGGCGATGGGGCCGGCGGCCTGGTCGGCGCTGCGCCTGGCGCTCTCCCGCGCGCTGCGCGAAGGCAGCCCGATGCAGGGGAAGCTCACCGCGTGCCTCGTGGCGCAGGCCCACGCCGAGCACGCCGTGCCGGCAGAGATCGGCGACTTCACCGATTTCTACGCTTCGGTGTACCACGCGACCACGGTCGGCAAGCTCTTCCGGCCCGACAACCCGCTGCTGCCCAACTACAAGTGGGTGCCGATCGGCTATCACGGCCGCGCGTCGTCGATCGGCGCGAGCGGGCAGGCGTTCCCGCGTCCGGTCGGACAGACGCTGCCGAAGGACGCGCAGACGCCGGTCTTCGGCCCCTCCCGGCGTCTCGACTACGAGCTGGAGGTCGGCATCTACATCGGCGTCGGCAACGAGCTCGGCCAGCGCGTCCCGCTCGCCGACGCGGAGGCGCACGTCTTCGGCCTGTGCCTGCTCAACGACTGGTCGGCGCGCGACATCCAGGGCTGGGAGTACCAGCCGCTCGGCCCGTTCCTCGCGAAGAGCTTCGCGACCACCGTTTCGCCGTGGATCGTGACAATGGAGGCGCTCGCGCCGTACCGCATCGAGTGGACGCGCCCGGAAGGCGATCCGCAGCCGCTGCCCTATCTCGAATCCGCGGAGAATCGCCGGCGGGGTGCGCTCGACGTGCAACTCGAAGTCTGGCTCGAAACCGACCAGATGCGCGCCGCACGCGCGGGGCCTGCGCAACTCTCGCGCTCGAGCCTGCGGCACTCTTACTGGACGGTCGCGCAGCTGGTGGCGCATCACACCGTGAACGGTTGCAACCTCCAGCCCGGCGACCTGCTCGGCACCGGCACCCAGTCGGGTCCGAATGCCGACGAGGCCGGGTCGCTGCTCGAGCTCTCCGACGCCGGCAAGCGGCCGATCGCGCTGCCGCAGGGCGAGACGCGCACGTTCCTTCAGGACGGCGATGCCGTGATCCTGCGCGGCTGGTGCGAGAAGCCCGGCTTCAAGCGCATCGGCTTCGGCGAATGCCGGGGGACGGTGCTGCCGGCCGTCTGACCGCACCGGACCCGTCGCGCCGGCGCGCGACGGCGTCGTCGCTCAGCGCACGAAGCGGCCGGTCCCGGTCGCGAGCACGGTGTCGACCAGCGTGGAGCCGGTACGCGAAGCGGGCCCGTAGACGACCCCGAAGCCGCCGACATCGTGGTTCCCGAGCTGCTCGAGGCCCGCGACCAGGTCTTCGCGCGACAGCCGGGCGCTCGCGCGCTGCAGCCCGGCAACGAGCACCTTCGCGCTGATGAATCCCTCCAGGCTGCTGAAGGACGGCTCGGCGGTCGGCGCCGCGGCCTTGAGCGCGGCCTTGTGCTCGGCCACCACGGGCGGCGTCGCGGCCCACGGGAAAGGCACCACCTGCGTGAAGATGATGCCGTGCGCGTCCTTGCCGAGGGTGCGCGCCATCTGTTGCGCGCCGGAGTTCACCGCCATGAAGCGCGTGTCGGCGCCGCGGGTTTTCATCTCCTTGACGATCTCGCCGTACAACGCATAGGACCCGTGATTGAACACGACGTCGAGCTTGCCCGCGACGATCTGGTCGGCGATCTTCTTCGCGTCCGGCTTGTCGTTCGGGATCGCGATCGCGGCGGCAACGTCCAGCTTGTAGCGCGCGAGGAGCTTGCGGACGTTCGCGAGGTGCTTGCGGCCGGTCTCGCTGTCCGAATGGAGAAATCCGATCCTGCGGCCGCCGGACTCGATCGACAGGTCGATGAGCCGCTCGAACTCGCTGTAGTGCGCCGCTCGGACGGGAAAGACGTACCGGTTGAACGGCTCGCGCATCTCGGGCGAACCGGCGAGACAGGCGACGAGCGGCACACGCTTCTCGCTTGCCACGCGCATGCTGGCGACGCACGGCCCGCCCTCGATGCCGCCGAACACCGCGAGCGCGTTCTCGCGGTCGATCAGCAGCGCGGTGTTCTCGGCCGCTTTCGCCGCGTTCCCGGCATCGTCGAGCGTCGTGAGCAGGATCCTGCGGCCGTGCACGCCGCCGGCCGCGTTCACCTTGTCGAGGTAGGCACGGGCGCCGAGCTGGACGGCTCGTCCGTGCTCCGCCTGTCCACCGGTCAGCGCGATCGTCTGCCCGATCACGATGTCGTTGCCGGCCGCCTGCGCGAACGTGGTCAGTAGCGCAAGGGCGAGTCCGCCCAGTGCGCCAGTCGTGATTCGGGATGTGTGCATTGCGAGTCGTCTCCTTCGGATCCATGCTCAGGACGCGCCAACCGCCAAGCAAGCCCGATGCCAGCCGACCGATTGGCGCTCCCGTCGGCGCGAACGGCAGATGCCGCTGGCTCCCGGTGGGCGAACACTATTGAGCGACAAGGCTATTCCAGCCACCGCAATCCGACCGGGTAGAATTCCCGCCTTTCCCGCGATCCCCTCAGAATGAAACTCGGCAGCCTGAAAAACGACACACGTGACGGCGCGCTCTGCGTCGTCGCACGCGACTTCAAGATCGCGACGATCGCCTACGACGTCGCACCCACCCTCCAGGCTGCGCTCGACGACTGGGACTACTGCGCGCCGCGGCTCCAGGATCTCTACGACGCCGCCAACCGCGGGCCCGAGGGCTCGCGGTGGTTCGCGCCCGACTTTGCGGCGTTCCACGCACCGCTCCCGCGCGCCTATCAGTGGCTGGACGCATCCGGGTACCTGGTGCACGCGGAACGCGCGCGCCGGGCGCGCGGCGCTGAACTGACCAAGGAGCTGCGCGAAGAGCCGCTGATGTACCAGGGCAATTCGGATGCTTTCCTCGGCGCGCGCGACCCGATCCCGGTCGAGTCCGAGGACGCGGGCATCGACCTCGAGGGCGAGATCGCGGTGATCCTCGACGACGTGCCGATCGGCGTGAAGCGCGAGAGGGCCGCCGAGCACATCCGGCTCCTCGCGCTCGTCAACGATGTCACGCTGCGCAACCTGGTGCCCGCCGAGCTCGCGAAGGGCTTCGGGTTCGTCCAGTCCAAGACGTGGACCGCGTTCTCTCCGGTCGCGGTCACGCCGGACGAGCTGGGCGCCGCCTGGGACGGGCGCAAGCTCCACCTGCCGCTCGTCGTGCACGTGAACGGCGCGCTGCTGGGGCAACCGGACGCCGGCGCCGACATGACGTTCGATTTTCCGCGGCTCATCGTGCACGCGGCGAAGACGCGGCCGCTCGGCGCCGGCACGATCCTCGGCTCGGGCACGGTGTCCAACAAGGATCCGAAGGCCGGCGTCTGCTGCATCGCCGAAAAGCGCGCGCTCGAGATGATCGCGGGCGGCGAGGCCACGACGCCCTTCCTGAAGTTCGGCGACCGCGTCGAGATCGAGATGCGCGACGCCGAGGGCCGCTCGGTCTTCGGCGCCATCGAGCAGGAGGTCACGAGGACCGGTCACCGGGCCGCACTCGCCGAGCCTGCGGCGGAAGCGGGCTAGGGCGCGCGTGCGCACGATCGCGCACCCGGCCCACGCCCCGGGCAGAGCGCTGATCGTCTACTGCGCGGGGATCTTTTCGCTGCTCGCGCTGCCGAGCGACCTCTACCTGCCATCGCTGCCGGCCATCCGCAGCGCGCTCGGCGCGAGCGATGCGCAGGCGCAGCTCACGCTGTCCGCGTTCGCGGTCGGCTTCGGCACTCGCGCAGCTCGGCTACGGCCCGTTCTCCGACCGCTTCGGCCGGCGGCCCGTGCTGCTCACCGGGCTCGCGCTCTTCATGGTCGGCTCGATCGCGTCAATGCGCGGCCCCGTCGATCGAGTGGCTCGTCGCGGCGCGCCTCTTCCAGGGCTTCGGCGCGTGCAGCGGCCCGGTGATCGGGCGCGCGATCGTGCGCGACATCGTTCGACCCGGTACGCGGCGACGCGGGCGATTGCCCACATCATGATGCTGGTCGTGCTGGTGCCGATGTTCGCGCCGCTCCTCGGCGGCTATCTCACCGTCTGGTTCGGCTGGCGCGCGAACTTCGCGCTGATGCTCGCCTACGGGCTCGCGCTGTGGGTCGCGACGTGGACGGTGCTGGCGGAGTCGAACCGGCATCCGGAGCCGACCGCGACGAACTTCCGTGCAGCTCGCCCGCAACGCGCGGACGATCGTCTCACCAACCGGACGTTCTTCGCCTACGCGGTCGTGCTTCACGATCACCTATGCGGGGCTGTTCTTCTTCCTCTCGGCGTCGGCGTTCGTGCTGATCGAGGTGCTGCGCGTGCGCCCGCAGGACTACGGGCTGTGGTTCATCATCCCGGTCGCCGGCAACTTCGTCGGCTCGTTCGTCTGCGCGCGGCTGACGCGCCGCTTCGCGCTGCGCGACGCTGCTCGGGATCGGCACCGGGTTCGCCGCGGCGGCGGCGCGCTGATGCTCGCGCTCGCGGCGGCGGGCGTCGCGCATCCGCTCGCGATCGTCGGGCCGATGACGCTGTACCTCTTCGGGCACGCGTTCATCAACCCGGTGTGCCTCGCCGCCGCGGTCGCGCCGTTCCCGAGGCTGGCCGGCACCGCGTCGGCGCTGCTCGGGTGCTCGCAGCTCGTGTTCGCCGCGGTGGCGGGCAGGTCTTCATGCGGCGGTTCTTCGACGGCGCGCCGATCCAGCTCGCGGCGGCGGTGGCGCTGGCGGGCGGGTTGGTGCTGGCGGGCTACGTCTTGCTGATTCGGCCGCTCGCGAGGGCGTGAGGCAGAAGGAGAACGATGGCTGGCTTCACCGTCTACCACATCCCCGTGTGCCCCTTCTCCCAGCGCCTGGAGATCCTGCTGTCGCTGAAGGAAAGGCGGAGCGACGTCCGATTCCAGGTTGTCGACATCACGCAACCGCGACCGGAGTGGCTGCTGCGGAAGGCGCGCGGCACGACCGCGCTGCCGATCCTCGAGACCCCCGACGGCCACATCCTGAAGGAAAGCCTGGTCCTCCTGCAGTACCGGGCAACGGTGAGCGCGGTCCTCGCATGCGGTCGTAAGCGCCCGGGCGGCTGGCACGACAGAGCAGGGTCCGCGTCCGTATCGAGCCCCGGAGGCCCACAACCATGAGAAAGTCGCTCCTCGTCGTCTCCCATCTCCTCTTCGCCGCCATCGGTTTCGCCGCCGGCATCTATGCGCTGCCGATCCTCACCGCGCCGCCCGCGCCCTCGGCGGCCGCGGTCACCGCCGAGGCCGGCAAGGCCGAGTTCAAAGGCCAGTTTCGCCGCGACCTGAAGGACAGCGATCTCCTCCACTGGGGCGAGGGCACGGTGTCCGTGAGCAGAACGAGCATCGCCCTCAGCGGTAAAGTCGCCCCCGGCCCGGACTACAAGCTCTATCTGTCGCCCGAGTTCGTCGAGACCGAGGCCGATTTCCTGCGCCTGAAGGCGAAGATGGCCCGCGTCGGCGACGTGAAGACCTTCGAGAACTTCATCGTCCCCGTGCCGGGTAACATCGATCCCGGCGGGTTCAACACGGTGATCGTCTGGTGCGAATCGTTCGGCCAGTTCATCACCGCCGCGAAGTACAAGTAGCCGTGGCCTGGAGGAGACGGACATGACGTTCAGCGGACGGATGGCAGTGGTCACCGGCGCCGGTTCCGGCCTCGGCCGCGCGATCGCGCAGATGCTCGCTACGCGCGGTGCCGCCGTGGCGGCGATCGACATCGACGAAGCGACCGCGCAGGAAACGGCGCGGCTCATCGCGGCCGCCGGCGGCCGCGCCGCGGGATATCGGGCCGACGTGAGCCGCGCGAGCGAGATGGACGAGGCCGTCACGGCGGCCATCCGCGACCTGGGCGCGCTCGAGGTCATGGTCAACAACGCCGGGATCCTCGACGGCTACTTCAACGTCGACGAGCTGGACGAGCAGGTCTGGCGGCGCGTGCTCGACATCGACCTGACGAGCGTGTTCCTCGGCTGCAAGCGGGCGCTGAAGGAGATGCTGCCGCGCGGGCGGGGACGGATCGTCAACATGGCGTCCGTGGCGGGCCTCAACGGGACCGGCGGCGGCGCGGCATACATCGCCGCCAAGCACGGCGTGGTCGGCCTCACGCGCCAGATGGCGGTCGTGTACTCGGCGCGCGGCATCACGATCAACTGCGTCTGCCCGGGCCCGATCCTCACCGGTCTCCGCGAGCACTCCCAGCAGCTCCTCGGTCCCGGCGTGCCCGACATGCGCGGCCGCGGCGTGGCGGTCAACGACGACCAGATCCGCGGGCTGATTCCGGCCGGGACCCGCGGCACCGTCGACGACGTCGCCGCGGCGGTGTGCTACCTCGCCTCGGACGAGGCGGGCTACGTGACCGGGCACAGCCTCGTCGTCGACGGCGGGTGGCGGGCCAAGTAGGCCGCCGGGCCCGGAATCCTGCTTTCTGCTGATCCGGCCGCTCGAGACGGCTCGAGCACCCGCGCTCGGGCGCCGCGGTCACGCGGTGCACCCGGTCGATGCCTGAGCGGGTACCATCGGCCGGCGCTGCGCCAATCGGCTGTTCACAAAAAGGGGGTCGCAGATCATGATCGACCGCGCATTGTTCCTCGCCGCCCGCATCCTGATTCCGAGCGTCTTCGTCGGTCTCGGGCTCGAGCGCCTGCTCATCTTCGCCGGCGTCATCCCGGGACCGCCCTTCTCCGTCGGGGCGGCTGCGTTCAGCGCCTTCGAGCTCGTCGCCGGCCTGCTCGTCATGGTCGGCTGGAAGATGCGCTGGGTGGCCGGCCTGCTCGCCGTCTTCATCCTCGTGGACGCCTTCACGGCGCACGCGTTCTGGACGCATCCGGCCGCCGAGCAGCACTCCCAGCTGCTGCATTTCCTGAAGAACATGTCCACGCTGGGCGGACTCCTGCTCCTGGTGTGGATGGACGGCAAGCTGCGGCCGGGTCGCACGAGCTGACGCTCGCTCCGTGAACCGCGCGGCGCCCGCGCTCTTTGTCGCGCTGCTCGCCAGGTTTCCGCGCATTCACTCTTAGGGAGGTTCCGATGATCGCCGTTATCTTCGAAGTCACTCCGGCCCCCGGGCGGAAGCAGGAGTATCTCGACCTCGCCGCGAGCCTGCGGCCCGAGCTGGAGCAGACCGACGGCTTCATCTCGATCGAGCGCTTCGCGAGCCTCACCAACGAGGGCAAGGTGCTCTCGCTGTCGTTCTGGCGGGACGAGGAGGCGGTGCGGCGCTGGCGCGAGCTCGAAGGCCACCGCGCCGCGCAGGCGCGCGGGCGCGGGGGCGTCTTCAGCGACTACCGGCTGCGCGTGGCGACCGTCGCGCGCGACTACACGATGACCGACCGCGCGCAGGCGCCGGCCGACAGTCGCGCGCGCCACGGTTGAGCGAGATGCATCCGAATGAGGCGCTGATCGAACGCTTCTATCGTGCGTTCCAGGCGCGCGACGCCGCGACGATGGGCGCGTGCTACCACCCCGAGATCGTGTTCTCCGACCCGGCGTTCCCCGAGCTGCGCGGACGCGAGGCGGGCGCGATGTGGGCGATGCTGTGCGCGCGCGCGAAGGATCTCGATATCGAGTTCGGAGCGGTGCAGGCCGACGACGCGCGCGGCCGCGCGCACTGGGAGCCGCGCTACACCTTCTCGCCGACCGGCCGGCGCGTGCACAACGTGATCGACGCGACCTTCGAGTTCCGCGACGGCCTGATCGTGCGCCACGTCGACCGCTTTTCCTTCTGGCGCTGGGCGCGGCAGGCGCTCGGGGCGACGGGATGGCTCCTCGGCTGGACGCCGCTGGTGCGCGACCGGGTGCGGTCGGAGGCGCGCCGCGGGCTCGATGCTTTTCTGCAGAAGCAGGCCGGCACCGCGGCCGGAGCTCAGCGCGGGATCTCGCGCTGAAGCAGCCCGTTCCGCTCACCCGCCTCGGTCATGCTCGCGCACTGCTCGGACGTGAGCTGCGTGTTTCCCGGTGCCGTCTCGTCGCGCATGAGGTTGCCCGGCTCGACCGAGTGCCGCCCCGAGTCCATGAGCACGTGCGCGAGCTCGTGCGCGAGCGCGAGCGGCAGGTCGCGGATCCACGCGGTCATCCAGACGGTGAACGCGAGCTCGGGACGGGTCGCGGTGTTGCCGCTGCCGAACGCCTCGGCGTCGAACGTCGGCACGTGGCGGGTGTCGCGCACGAAGAACACGGCGGGTTTCGCCGGCCGCACGCGCCGCACGAGCTGGCGCGACACCGGCGTCGAGAGATAGCGCAGGGCCGGATCGCCCCCTTCGAAGCGGTAGAGCTCCGCGCGCTCGAGCCGGATGCCGCACTGCGCGAGGATCTCGGCGGCCTCGCGCACCGCGGCAAGGACGAGCTCCGGCTCCCACGATGTGTCGCGGAACATGACGAGATCGAGCTGCAGCCGATGCGTGGACGGCGCGGGGCCCGCGTACGGCAGCTCGTGCGCGGGAAGCGGCCATGTATCGGCGAGGCGAAGCGGTGCCGCCGGCTGCGCGTGTGCGGCAAGCGCAAAGCAGAGTAGGCAGACGAGAACCGCCGTGCGCATCGTGACCCGATTCTAAGTGCGGTTGAAATTTTCATCCTCACGGTGCATAGTGCGGCGGGTTCATTTTCGCGCTCGCTCGCCATGAAAAATCATCTGCTCGCCGCGCTCGCGCTCGCTGCGCTCGCCACATTCCCCGCCCCCGCCCTGGCGCATCACGGCTGGAGCGAGTACGACAGCTCGCAGGCGCTCACGCTCACCGGCAAGATCGTCGAGTCCGGCTACGAGCATCCGCACGGCCACATCATGCTGCAGACGGCCACCAAGACCTGGAACGCGGTGCTCGCGCCGCCGACGCGCATGGAGAACCGCGGCCTCCCGAAGGGCGCGCTCAAGGTCGGCAACACCGCCACGGTGGTCGGCTACCCCAACCGCAACAAGCCCGACGAGATGCGCGCCGAGCGCATCACCGTCGACGGGAAGACGGTCGAGCTGAGGTAGCGCGCGGCCGGTCGAGGGGGTCGCCCGAGAAGCCCCCCGCCCCGCGGCGCAAAGAGGAGGAGCGAACGCGCGAGTCCCGCGCGGCCGGACATGATGGATTTCGCGGAATGGCTCTCGGTCCTCGAGCACTCGTCCCTCGCGGAGGTGATGCGGCACTCGCTGTGGACCTACCCGATCGTCGAGATCGTCCACATCGTCGGGTTCGCGCTCCTGGTCGGCTCGGTGGTGCTCTTCGATCTGCGGCTGCTCGGCTTCTCGCGCACGGTGTCGATCCGCGCGCTCGAACGGCACCTGCTGCCGTGGTCATGGGTCGCGCTGCTCCTGATCGTGCCGAGCGGCGTCGCGATGCTGTCGGCCCACGCGACCGACTTCTTCGCGAACCCGGCGTTCCGCGTGAAGCTCCTGCTGATCGCGTTCGCGGGCGTCAACGCGCTCACCTTCCACAACGGCGTGTTCCGCTCGGTCTCGACGTGGGACCAGCACCAGCCGACCCCGCCCGCGGCGAAAGCCTCGGCCCTGCTCTCGCTCGCGATCTGGCTCGGCGTGATCTCCTGCGGGCGACTGATCGCCTACCTGTGATCGGCGCACGGCCGAGGCCGTAGATGCACTGATGCGCCGCGCAATGTGGCGCGGCCCGCTCGCCTTCGAATGAACCGGAGCGTCCCTACCGGGAAAGCCGCGGCGCGCCCGCGTCCACGATCCCCTCGCCGTAGTACAGCCGCGAAATGCGCGCCCAGTACGCGCCGGCTTCGCACATCGGGCAGGCCCGCGAAGTGCCGTACATCTCGCAGCCCGACAGGTCGCGCGTGCCGAGCCGTCGCGCGGCGTCGCGGATACCCTGCATCTCGGCGTGCGCGGTCGGGTCGTTCGCGGTGATCACCGCGCTGATCCCCTCGCCCACGATCCGGCCGTCCTTGACGATCACCGCGCCGTAGGCCTGGTCGCCGCGTTCGACCGAGATCCGCCGCATCTCGAGCGCGCGGCGCATGAAGCCCTCGCGCGTCGGGCGCTCGGGCTGGACGATGGCGGGAAGATCGCGCTGTTGACCGCGGGCTGCGGGAGCGACGAACAGGCTCACTGCCCCGAGGAGAAAGCCCCGGCGCAGCCGGTCGCAAGCGCAGCGATCGCGCGGCATGGCGGCGCGAGTCTACGCGTGCCGGCGGATGAACTCCCGAATGCGCGGCGCGATCGCCTCGCGCCACTTGCGCCCGCTGAAGATGCCGTAGTGGCCGACGTTCGGCACGAGATAGTGCTCGCGCCGTTTCGCGGGGATGCCGGAGCACAGCGCCTGCGCCGCTTCGGTCTGGCCGTTGCCGGAGATGTCGTCGAGCGCGCCCTCGATGGTGAGAAGCGCGGTCTTGGTGACCGCATCCGGCCGCACCGGCTGGCCGCGCACCCGCATCGTGCCCTGCGCCAGGGCGAACTCCTGGAAGACGGTGCGAATCGTGTCGAGGTAGTACTCGGCCGGCATGTCGAGCACGGCGTTGTACTCGTCGTAGAAGCGGCGATGCGAATCGGCATTGTCGCCGTCGCCGGCCACGAGGTGAAGGTAGTAGTCCCAGTGCGCGTCCGCGTGGCGGTCGGGGTTCATCGCCACGAACCCGGCGTGCTGCAGGAAGCCGGGATAGACGCGGCGCATGAAGCCCGGGTACTTCGCGCGGCACGCGCTGGATCAGGCGGCGGTCGAACCACGACAGCGGATGCTTGAGCGCGAGGTTGGTGACCGCGGTCGGGCTGCGGCGCGCGTCGATCGGCCCGCCCATCATCGTCATCGTGCGCGGCTGCACCGTCTCGCCGTCGGCCGCCATCAGCGCGACGGCCGCGAGCACCGGCACGGTCGGCTGGCAGACCGAGATCACGTGCACCGCGGGCCCGAGATACCGGATGAACTCGCGCACGTAGTCGACGTAGTCGTCGAGGTGGAATCCACCCTCGGAAATCGGCACCAGCTTCGCGTCCGCCCAGTCGGTGATGTAGACCTCGTGGTCGGGCGCGAGCGCGCGCACGGTGTCGCGCAGCAGCGTGGCGAAGTGGCCGGAGAGCGGCGCGACGAGCAGCACCACCGGGTCGTTGCGCGTCGCGGCGCGCTGGAAGTGCAGGAGCCGGCAGAACGGCTTGCGCAGGGCGACGCGCTCGGTGACCGCCACTTCCGCACCGTCGATCACCGTGTGGTCGAGACCGAACTCGGGCTTGTCGTAGCGCTTGGTCAGGCGATGCATCAGGTCCGCGGAGGCGGCCACGCGCTTCGCGCCGGGCGCGTATGCAAGCGGGCTGAAGGGGTGCGAGAACAGCTCGTGGTGCGTTTTCGCCCAGACGTTCCACGGGGCGAGCAGCGCGTGTTGCATCTCGTGCAGCGCGTAGAGCAATCCGTAACCTCCTGTCGCAATTAACGACGCGGTTAATACGCTGAGGCGTTTATACCAGAGGATTTGTTGCGGCGCACTAACGCCGGGCAAGCCCCGTGAAACGGGTCACCCGTGCGCGGCCCGGCGCCGGAGCAGGAGGTTGTTGGCCATCAGGGCTGCGATGACCAGGGCGGCACCGGCCAGCTCGAACGCGTCGAACGGCGTCCCGACTGCGGCCCCGATCGCGAATGCGATGATCGGCACGAGGTTCGCCAGCAGCGCGGCGTTGAGCGGCCCGACCCGCTGGATTCCCGCGATCCAGCACATTACCCCGACGATCGAGGTGAACACGATGAGGTAGGCGACCTCCCAGCCGTGCGCGCGGAGCGTCGCCGCGTCGGGCACCACGGCGCCGAGCGCGGTGGCGACGAGCGCAAACGCAAGGAGGGCGACCGCACCGGGAATGCACGTGAGCGTCATGTAGCGGATCGCGCTGAACCCGGCGAGCTTGACGACGCCGAGCGAGAAGACCACCCAGCTCACCGCGGCCGCGAGCGCGAACAGGTCTCCGACGAGCGAGCCGCCGTGGAGGGCGGCCGCCGGATCCCCGTGCGTCGCGACGAGGTACACCCCGACGAATGCGACTGCCATGCACGCGAGCGTGACGTTGGCCGGACGCACCCCGCGCCAGGCCCAGTGCGCGAGCGCGGTGATCGGGGCCTGCAGCGCGTTGATCAGGGCGACGTGCTCGGCCTTGCTGTACTGAAGGCCGATGAACGCAAGCGTGTTGAAGCCACCGAAGCCGACGATGCCGATCACTGCCGCAGTGACGAACCGGCCCTGGTAGTCGAACGCGGACCATCCCTCGACGGCCGCCAGGATCGCAACGAACACGAACACGCTCACGCCGTACCGGATCGCCGCGAGCCAGAACGGATCGATGCCCGCGACCGCGCTCTTCCCCACCGGGAAAGTCCCGCCCCACGACAGCACGGTGACCAGCAGGAGCGCGATGCCGGCGGCGAAGCGATCCTGTCTCATCGCCCCGCAGTGGCGCGAACGCCCGCGGCTACGAACCGCGGGCTTCGCCGAGGCGGGATCCGGAGGCCCCTTTTCCGTCCCGCTTCCCCGTGCCGCGTTCACGCCGCCTTCTTCTGCCCGACCTCCTCGTCGCGCAGCGCGCGGCGCAGGATCTTGCCGACGTTGGTCTTGGGCAGCTCCGCACGGAACTCGATGAAGCGCGGCCGCTTGTAGCCGGTGAGATGTTCCTCGCAGTGCTTGCGGATCGCATCCTCGGTGAGGGCCGCATCCTTCTTCACGACGAACACCTTCACCGCCTCGCCCGACTTCGCGTCGGGCACGCCGATCGCCGCGCACTCCAGCACCCCCGGATGCATCGCGAGCACGCCCTCGATCTCGTTCGGGTACACGTTGAAGCCCGACACGAGGATCATGTCCTTCTTGCGGTCGACGATGCGGGTGAAGCCCTCCTGGTCCATGTACCCGATGTCGCCGGTCATGAACCAGCCGTCCGGCGTCATCACCTTCGCGGTCTCCTCGGGCTTCTGCCAGTACCCGGCCATCACCTGCGGGCCCTTGATGCAGATCTCGCCGGTGCACTCCTCCACCGGCCGCACGCCGTCCCAGATCGGCAGCCAGCGGCCGTCGTCGGCGCGGATGCCGATCGCCGTCGAGGGCGCCGGCAGGCCGATCGAACCGTTGTACTCCTTGAGGTCGAGCGGATTGATCGTCGCGGCGGGCGAGGTCTCGGTGAGGCCGTAGGCCTCGATGAGCGTCACGCCGGTGACCTGCTTCCAGCGGTCGGCGACCGCCTTCTGCACCGCCATCCCGCCGCCGAGCGCGACCCGCAGGGCGGAGAAATCGAGCTTGGCGAACTCGGCGTTGTTGAGCAGCGCGTTGTAGAGCGTGTTCACGCCGGTGATGATGGTGAACTTGTGCTGCGCGAGCTCCTTCACGAAGCCGGGAATGTCGCGCGGATTGGTGATCAGCACGTTGCAGCCGCCGAGCTTCATGAACACGAGGCAGTTCGCCGTCAGGGAGAAGATGTGGTAGAGCGGCAGCGCGGTAATGACGACCTTGGCCTCGTCCGCGCCCAGGAACGGCTTCAGCCACGTGCCCGCCTGCTCCAGGTTGGCGAGGATGTTCCGATGCAGGAGCATCGCGCCCTTCGCGACGCCCGTCGTGCCGCCGGTGTACTGCAGGAAAGCGATGTCGTCGTGTCCGATGGCGACGGCTTTCAGCTCGTGACGCGCGCCGTCGGCGATCACGTCGTTGAACCGCAGCGCGTCCGGCAGCTCGAACGCCGGCACCATCTTCTTGACGTGGCGCACGACGAAGTTGACGATCTTGCCCTTGAAGCCGAGCAGGTCGCCGAGCGCGGCGACGATGACCTTCTTCACCGGCGTGCGCGACAGCACCTGCTGGAGCGTGGCGGCGAAGTTCTCGAGGATGACGATCACCTCGGCGCCGGAGTCCTTGAGCTGGTGCTCGAGCTCGCGCGCGGTGTACAGCGGGTTGACGTTGACGACGATGCCGCCGGCGCGGTGCGTGCCGAACAGCGCCACCGGGTACTGCAGCACGTTCGGCATCATGATGGCGACGCGGGTCCCCTTGCCGAACCCGTTCGCCTGCAGCCACGCCCCGAACGCGCGCGACATCCGGTCGAGATCGGCGAAGGTGATCGACTTGCCCATGTTGTGGTACGCGGGCCGGTCGCCGTACTTCTTCACGCTCGCCTCGAAGAGATCGCGCACCGACTCGAACTCGTCGTAGCGCACCTCGTGCGGCACGCCGGGCGGGTAACGCTTCAGCCAGACTTTTTCCACGGTCTTCCTCTCCTCTCGTCGCCGCGCGAGGTCGGGTGCGCGGGCCCCTGCGCTATGGTCTTCTTTTCGTAGCCCGCCCGGAAAAGCCGGTCCCGGTGCGGGGGCAGGAGATTATGCGGAAACCCCCGCGTGAGCGCCACAGCGCGCAGCCGGAGGTCAGTCGATCGCCCGCTCGCGCCGGACGCTCGCGATCATCGAGCTGCGCAGGAGGAATTCCTTGGCGAGCGCAGGGTCGGCGTTCGCACGCCGGATCTCGTCGAAGCGCTGGCGCCGGGCCGCGGGGTCGCGCTCGGCCAGGGTCTTGAGGTTGCGGATCGAGCCGTCCTGCACGTACTCGATGTTGACCGTCCGACGCTGGCGCTCGTACCGGTCGAGGAGCGCGCCGTCCGCCTCCCCGCGGCACACCGGCCCGAGCTTCCCGGCAAGGTTGATCGCGTCGTGAATGCCGCCGTTGAGGCCGAAGGCGCCCAGCGGGTTGTTGAGGTGCGCCGCGTCCCCGGCGAGGAGGCACCGGCCGCGCCGGAACGCCTGCGCGACGCGCTGGTGCACCTTGTAGATGCTCTTGTAACGGATCGTGTAACGCTCGGGACGCGGCACGAAGTACTGCATGCGGCGCTCGACCTCGTCGGCGGCGAGCGTGACCTCGTCGGCCTCGTCGGGCGGGACCGGGAACGCAACGCGCCAGAGTCCCGCGCCGGCTTCGTCCGGCATCTTGAAAACCGCCGCCCACTGCTCCGGGTCGGCGACATAGGCGTTGGGCGTGATGCCGTGCTGCGCGAAATCGTAGCCCGTGCTGACCACGACGAAGCGCTCCGGCCAGGTGAAGCCGTCCATCTCGATGCCGAGCTGCTTCCGCACCGTGCTCCGCCCGCCGTCGCAGCCGACCACCCATGCGCCCTCGACGCGCTCCCGGCCCGCGGCGGTCTCGACCGTCACCCACGCGCGGTCGGCGTCCTGGCCGACGTCGACGACCGGACTGCCGAAGCGGACCTCGACGTTGGGCATGCCCTTGACCTTGTCGTAGAGGATCGGCGTCAGCCGGTGCTGCTCGAGGTGCAGGCGATAGGGGTAAGGCGTCTCGTCGCGCAGGAGCTCGAGGTCCCACTGCGCGATCACCCCTTCCTGCCGGTCGCGCAGCTGCCAGTAGCGCACCGGCAGCCCGACCTTGTGCATCTCGTCGGTGATGCCGTAGGGCGCCATCATTTCGAGCGACGGGGGATGAAACGTGCCGGCACGCAGGTCGCGGGTGAGCGCGGGCGCGGCCTCGAGCACGACCACCGGAACGTCCTGCCGCGCGAGCGCGAGCGCGACGAGGAGGCCGACCGGCCCGGCGCCGGCGACGATGACGCGATTGTCGAGACTCATTTCCCGTTGACTCGCAGTTCTGGACCGGCGCCGGCACGGCGCGATGGGCTACGTCCGTCCGGCGCGCGCCGGATGTTGGCAATCCCGGTGGTCTCCGTCAAGATGGGCGTCCACGATCGAGGGAGGCACCGATGAAAATCGACGCGTTCAACCACCTGTTCCCGAAGCCGTACTTCGACCGCATGCTCACGCTCGGCGCGAACTGGAAGGACATGGCGCGCCGCGTGCGGGTGATTCCCTGCATCGTCGACCTCGACGCCCGGTTCCGGATCATGGACGAGTTCGGGCCCGACTACCGCCAGATCGTCTCGCTCGCCGCGCCGCCGGTCGAGGACTTCGGCGCGGACGCCGCGGCAATGGCGGCACTTGCCAACGACTCCTTCGCCGCGCTGTGCGCGCAGCATCCCGAGCGGTTCTTCGGCTTCGTCGCCGCGCTGCCGATGAACGATCCGGCCGCAATGCTGCGCGAAGCCGAGCGCGCGGTGACCCAGCTCGGCGCCTGCGGCGTGCAGGTCTATACCAACGTGCGCGGCAAGCCGCTCACCGCGCCCGAGACGCTCCCGCTCTTCGACCTCATGGCGCAGCTCGACATGCCGATCTGGCTGCACCCGACGCGCGGCAAGGACTTCCCCGACTACGCATCGGAGACGAAGAGCGAGTGGGAGATCTGGTGGACCTTCGGGTGGCCCTACGAGACGAGCGTCGCGATGGCGCGCATCGTGTTCGCCGGCCTGTACGAGAAGCACCCGCACCTCAAGATCATCACGCATCACCTCGGCGGCATGGTGCCCTACTTCGAGGGCCGCGTCGGCCCGGGCTGGGACCAGATCGGCAAGCGCACCTCCGACGAGGACCTGCGCGCGAAGCTTGCGTGGATGAAGAAACGCCCGGTCGACTACTTCCGCCACTTCTACGCGGACACTGCGGTGTTCGGCTCGGTACCCGCGACCGAGTGCGGCCTCGCCTTTTTCGGCGCGGACAACGTCGTGTTCGCATCCGACTCGCCGTTCGACCCGGAGCAGGGTTCGGCGTACATCCGCTGGACCCTGAAGATCCTCGACGAGTTGCCGATCAGCGCCGCCGACCGCCAGAAGATCTACGAGGGCAACATCCGGCGGCTGTGCCGGCGCGAGGCAACGCCCAGGGCGCGCGCCGCCTAGTAGCTGCAGACGACGTCGAGCAGCGCCTGCCGCCCGCCGCGCGTCTCGGCGATCGCACGGGCGAGCGCGTCCGGCAGGGCCTCGGCGCGCTCCACGCGCTCGCCGTAGCCGCCGTGCGCCTCGACCAGCTTCGCGTAGTCCGGGCTCGGGCTGAGATCCGCGAGCAGCGTCCCCCCGGCGCGCGCGGCGATGCCGTCCTTGTACATCGCGACGGTGGAATTGCGCACCGCCGCCCAGCGCGAGTTGTTGAACACGACGGTGAGGATCGGCAGGCCGTACGCGCGCGCCGCCCAATGGCCCGCAGTCGGGTTGGCGAAGACGTATGCGCCGTCGCCGAGCGTCGCGATGACGAGCCGCTGCGGCGCCGCGAGCTTCGCCCCGAGCGCGGCACCCAGGCCCCAGCCGAGACCGCCCGCGGGAGACAGGCCGAAATAGCTGCCCGGCCGCTCGAAGGCGCAGTGGTCGAGCCGCAACGGATACTCGTTGATCACCAGCGCGTCATCGCCCTTCGCCTCGCCGATGCAGCGGCTGATCCACTCCGGCGTGATCGGGTCGGTCGCATGCGCTTGCGGGCGTCGCACCGCCGCACGCGCAGCGAGCGCCGCCCGCCGTTTTTCGATCCGCGCGTCGCCGACGTGCGAACCGAGCGCCGCCGCGAGCGCCTCCAGCACCACGCGCGGCTCGCCCGCGATGGCGAGATCGCTCGGGAAGCTCCGCATCGGGTAGCGCGCGAAAGTCGGATCGATGCCGACGTGCGCCACGCGCGCGCCGGCGCGCGGGGATTCGAGCTGCGGAAACCACGGCGCGTCGCACTCGAGCACCACGACGAGGTCGGCCTCGCGCAGCGCCTCGCCGGGCGCGTAACCGAGATGCATGGGATGGCTCGCCGGCAGATTGACGTAGCGCGGCCACGCGGAAACGACCCCGACGCCGAATCGCTCCGCGAGGTGCGCGAGCGCGGGCACCGCCGCCGGATCGCGACCCGACGCCGAGGCGATCACGAGCGGGAACTCGGCCGCCGCGATCCACTGCGCCAGGCGCGCGACCGCCTCGGGATCGGGGCGCGGCGCCGCCGGCACGGCGCGCGGCGACACATCGATGTGGGCGGGCACGTCGCCCGCGAGCGCTTCGCGGGGAAGCACGAGGTACACCGGTCCGCGCGGCGGGCTCATCGCGATCTCGACGGCGCGGCGGACCGCGTCGGCAGCCTGCTCGGGATAGCGCAGCTCGTAGTCCCATTTCACGATCTCGCGCAGCATCCCGGCCTGGTCGAACATCTCCTGCGCCCAGTGGATCGGGCGCGTGCGCGAGCCCTTGCGGCCGCGCTCGGTGACCGGCGTGCGGCCCGCGAGCAGGAGGATCGGCACGTTGTCGCGTGCCGCGTTGATCAGGTTGTTCAGGCAGTTCGCGGTGCCGACGTTGACGTGCACCATCACCGCCTGCGCTCGTCCGGTGGCGAGGTAGTAGCCGTGCGCCATGCCCACCGCCACGCTCTCGTGCGGAACGACCATCGGGCGCGGATAGGCGCGCGCGGTCTCGGCGCCGCGCGCGAACGCCTCGATCACCGGCGGGAAATCGGTGCCGGCGTTGGCGAAGAAGTACTCGACGCCGTGCGCATGCAGCGCGTCGAGCAGCAGTTCCGCGGCGGTGGTTGCGCCCTCAGCCGCCACTGCGCCCCGCCTCGGCGAGCGACCCCCGGCTCGCGAGCGTCTCGCGCGCGTAACCCGCGATCCGCTGGTAGTTGCCGGAGAGCGCGGCCAGCTCCGCCGCGCTGATCACGTCCTCGATGCGGGCGAAGGGCTGGTCGCCGGTGCGCTGCCAGACCTCGCGCAGGATGACGTCGGGCGGCGTGGTGCGGTTCGTCAGCACCACCTTGTTGGCCGCCTCCCTGCGGATCTCCTCGTAGGCCTTGAGCGCTGCGGCGCCATCGGGCTCGCGCGCGAGGCACCCGGCGAGCGTGCGCGCATCGAGGATCGCCTGGCCCGCGCCGTTCGAGCCGCGCGGGACCATCGGATGCGCGGCATCGCCGAGCAGCGTGACGCGTCCCGCGGTCCAGAACGCGAGCGGGTCGCGGTCGACCATCGGGTACTCGAGGATCGTGTCGGCCGCGCGCATGAACGCCTCGGCATCCAGCCAGTCGAAGCGCCACCCGGCGTACGCGCCGATGAAGTCCTCGAGACGCCCGGGCCGGCTCCAGTCGCTCGTCTCGTGCTGCGGCGTCTCGATCTCGGCCAGCCAGTTGGCGAGCTGCCGGCCTTCCGCGTCGATATTGTCGCGAATCGGGTAGACGACCAACTTTCCGGTCGCGAGCCAGCCGGCGCGCACCATCGTCGCGCCCGAGAGAATCGGCTTCCAGCGCGTGACGCCGCGCCACATGTTCACGCCCGAGTAGACCGGCGGCCCCTCGCCGGGGTGCAGCTGCTTGCGCACCGCCGAGTGAATGCCGTCGCAGGCGATCGCGACGCTCCCCCGGCGCGCGCCGAGCTGCGCGCCGCTCTGCGGATCGACGCAGCGCGCGGTGACGCCGGCCGCATCCTGCTCGACGGCAACGCAGCGGTGGCCGAGCGCGATCGCGTCCGCGCCGAGCCGCTCGCGCACCGCCTGCACCAGCACCGCGTGCAGGTCGCCGCGGTGGATCGAGAACTGCGGCGACTCGTAGCCCGCGAACCGCCCGAGCGGCTCGCGGTAGATGAGCTGCCCGAAGCGGTTGAAGAAGGCGGCCTCGCGCGTGGTCACCGCCACCGCAGCGAGGCGGCGCTCGAGGCCGAGCGCGGCGAGCTCGCGCGTCGCGTGCGGGAGCAGGTTGATGCCGACGCCGAGCGGCTTGAACTCCGGCGCCGCCTCCAGAACCCGGCAGCGCACGCCGAGCTCGTGCAGGCTGAGCGCGAGCACGAGCCCGCCGATCCCGCCGCCGATGATCAGGACGTCCGTCGCGCCGGCATCCGCGTCCGTGGACAAGGGATCGAGGCTCCTAGGGGGCCGGTCTTGCGGCGCATTGCCGCCGCCCGGTGCGGACGCGAGAGTAGCGAGCGCGCCGTGCGGCGTCAAACGCGCGCTCACGCGGGCGGACGGACTGCCGGCCGCACCGTGGTCGCGAGCGCGATCGCGAACCCGGTCGCCAGGATCGACAGCCAGCCGACCGCACCGAAGCCGGTCAGCTCGCCGCCCGGGCCGCGGGCGACCATCGCGGCCGCGACGAACGACGCCACCCCGGCCGAGAGCTGTTGCAGCGCAGCGTTCAGACTCATGAAGCTGCCGCGCAGCGCCGGCACCACGGCGGCCTGCAGGATCGCCATCGCCGGCACGTAGCGCCCCGGGAACGTCGACATCAGGAGGATCTGGGCCAGCACCGCGCCCCACAGCGCGACCGGCGGAAGGTGCGTCGTGACCAGGATCGCGAACGTCGAGGCGCCGGCGATCCAGACGAAGGTCCGCCGCCGCCCGTGCAGGTCGGTGAGCCGGCCGACGTAGCGCACGAAGACGAGCGCCGCCACGCCGCCGAAGAAGTAGGTCACGGTGAGCTCGGTCTCGGTGATCCCGACGTTGGCGACGAAATACGGCGCGATGAACGGCACGATCAGGAACCCGGAGAAGTTCAGCGCCATCGTCAGCCCGAACGCGCGCAGGTGGTTGCGGCGCCCGAAGACGGCGCCGAGCTGCGCGAGCGCGGACCGGCCGCGCGCCGCCTCCACGTGCGCGCGCACGCGCGGGACCGTGAGGAATGCCGCCGCGAGAATCCCCGCGCAGATGCAGGTGTTGAGGAAGAACGGCGCGCGCCACGAGAACTGCGCCGCGAGCCAGATCGAGACCGGGATGCCGACGATCGACGCGAGCGACGGCGCGCTCATCACCAGGCCGAGCGCGCGGCCGCGCCGGCCGTCCGGCACGGTGTCGCCGACGATCGCGAGCACGGTCGCCATGAGCAGGCCGCCGAACGCCCCCGCCGTCGCGCGCGCGAGGAGGAGCCAGGCGTAGCTCTGCGCCATCGCGGTGAGCACCGTCGTGGCGGTGAAGCACGCGCACAGCACGAGGAGCATCGCGCGGCGGTCGAACCGGTCCACGACGAACGACACCGCGAAGCCGGCGGCCGACGCCGTGATCATGTACACCGAGACGAGCAGCCCGAACTGCTGCGGCGTGAGGTCGAACAGCCGCATCAGCTGGGCGCCGAGCGGCATCAGGATCATGAAGTCGAGGACGCTCGCGAACTGCACCGCGCCGAGGGTGACGAGCAGCCACCACTCGCGCCGCTGCGAGAGGGCGGTCATCGCCGCGTGAAGCCGAGGAGCGCCGGGGCGACCAGCGCGCCGGCGCCGAGCGTCGCGAAGGCGATGCCCCACGCGGTGATCGACTGGTTGCCGCCGGCAAGGTCGAGCGCGGCGCCGAACACCAGCGGCGACACGAAGCCCGCGCCGAACCCGAGCGTCGAATGCACCGCCATCGTCGCGCCCTTGAAGCGCGGGTCGGCGGCGCCGACCATGCCCGCGGTGAGCGTCGACGAGTCGCTCATCACGAACAGCATGTGCAGCACGACGAGCGCCGCGACCAGCAGCCAGGGCGCCGCCGCCGCGAAGCCGAGCACGCAGGTCAGCAGGCCCGAGAGCATCATCCCGGCGACGATGACGCGCGCGCGCCCGACGCGCAGCGCGGCTTCGTTGCCCACGATGCTCGCGACCGGCGAGCCGAGGTTGGCGAGCGCGTGAATGGCCGCCGGCGACAGCGGCGCCGGCACGATCGTCTGGGCGAAGGTGAGAAACGCCACCATCCACGAGCGCGAGCCGAACAGCTCCCAGCAGTGCACCGCGTAGCCGAGGATGTAGCGGCGCGCCTCGCGGTTCGCGAGCACCGGACGGAAGTCGAGGAGCCGCGTGTCCGCCACGGCGCCGCGGGCCGCCCGCGGCGGCAGCCCCGCGAGCACCATCGCCGCCGCGACGAGCGGCCCGAGCGCCGCGACGCCGAACGCCCAGCGCCAGCCGTGCGCCGCCGCGACCTGCTGCGCGAGCACCAGCGAGAGACTCACGCCGACGCCGAAGAACGCCGTATAGAAGGACACCGCGCGCGTCTGCGCCGGGCCATGGGTGTTGTCCGTCAGCGCGCGCAGGCCGGGCATGTACGTGCCCGCGATCCCGACGCCGACGAGGAGCTGAAAGAGCCCGCCGGCCACCGGACCGTCGGCGAGCAGCGCAAAGCCCGCGGTGCCGGCGGCGGCGACGATGCTCGCCACGAGGTAGATGCGGCGCGCGTCGAGGCGGTCGGTGAGCGCGGTGAGGACCGGCACCGCCGCCATGTAGCCGGCGAAGAAGAGTCCGCTGACCAGGCCGGCCTCGGTGTTCGACATCGCCCACTCGCGCTGCAGCAGCGGCAGCAGCGCCGGATACGTCGCGAAACCGGTCATGCTGAAGACGTGGGCGAGGCACACCCACGCGATCAGGCGCGCCGGCGAGCGCGCGGGCATCGCGTCAGCGATGCTTGAACGCGGGCTTGCGCTTCTCCACGAACGCCCGCATCCCTTCCTTCTGGTCCTCGGTGGCGAAGAGCGAATGGAAGGTGCGGCGCTCGAAGAGGACCCCTTCGGCGAGCGCGCTCTCGTAGGCGCGGTTGACCGATTCCTTGGCCGCCATCACGATCGGCAGGGAGAACTCGCCGATCGCGGCCGCGACCGCGAGCGCCTCGTCGAGGAGCTTGTCGGCGGGCACGATGCGCGACACGAGGCCGGCGCGCTCGGCCTCCTGCGCGTCCATGTTGCGCGCGGTGAGGATCATGTCCATCGCCTTGGATTTGCCGACCGCGCGCGGCAGGCGCTGGGTGCCGCCCGCGCCCGGGATGATGCCGAGCTTGATCTCGGGCTGCCCGAACTTCGCCGTCTCGGCGGCGATCACGATGTCGCACATCAGCGCGAGCTCGCAGCCGCCGCCCAGCGCATAGCCCGCGACCGCCGCGATCACCGGCTTGCGCACCTGCTTCAGCCTCTCCCAGTTGCGCGTGATGTACTCGGACTTGTAGACGTCCATGTAGCCCCAGTCCTTCATCGCGCCGATGTCGGCGCCGGCGGCGAAGGCCTTCTCGCTGCCGGTGATGACGATCGCGCCGATGCCCTCGTCCGCCTCGAACTTCAGGAGCGCATCGCCGAGCTCGTTCATGAGCTGGTCGTTGAGCGCGTTCAGCGCCTTCGGACGGTTGAGGGTGACGAGGCCGACGCGGCCGCGGGTCTCGACGAGGATGTTTTCGTACATGGGTCGCTTCGCTCCAGGAAGGAAAGAAGGGGAGACGGGGAAGGACTGCGCGGCTCGTCCGCCACTACCCCCGCAGGGCCTTGACCGTCACGCGCGCGGCGTCGCCGAGCGCGGCCACGTCGACGCCGACCGCCACCAGGGTGTAGCCCTGGGCGATGAACGGCTTCATCTTCGCCGGTTCGGCGGTGAAGATGCCGAGCGCGCGGCCCGCCTTGTTGCAGACCTCGGCGACGCGCTTGATCGCGGCGAGCACGTCCGGATGGTCGACCTGGCCGAGCAGGCCCATGCTGCCGGAGAGGTCGTACGGCCCGACCAGCACGGCGTCCACGCCGTCGACCGCGACGATCGACTCGAGCGCCTCGACCGCGGCGATGTGCTCGCACTGCACCACCACGACCGTCTCGTCGTTCGCCTCCGCCATGTAGCGCGCGAAGTCGAAGCCGTAGCCCTGCGCACGGACGCGCCCCACCCCGCGCACGCCGCGCGGCGGGTACTTGCAGAACGACACGATGGCCTTCGCCTGCTGCGCGCTGTTGACCATCGGCACGATCACGCCGGCGGCGCCGATGTCGAGCGCCTTCTTGAGCATCGCCTCGGTCGCCTCGGGCACGCGCATCAGGCACGGCACGCGCGATGTCGCGAGCAGCGTCTGCGCCGCGAGGAAGTCGATCGGCGCGTGCTCGCCGTCGATGAACAGCCAGTCGAGGCCGGAGGTCGAGAGGATCTCGGTGACCTCGGGGCTCGCGAGCGTCACGATGGTGCCGAGCAGCAGGTCGCGCCGGCGCAGTCGCGCCGCAAAGGTGGGTGGCGTCATTGGTCGATCGCGCCGCTGTCGCCGCCCGCGGCGTACTTGGCCTTCCACTCCGACAGCGGCAGCACCTCGGGCAGGGCGAGGCGCTTGCGGTCCGGCTCGACCGCGCTCAGCGCCTCGGTCTCCCGCATCGTGCGCAGGCTCCGCACCGCCAGCTCCTGGTACAGGCGCGTCGCGTCGGCCTTCCAGGTGAGCTCCTGGGCGCTCAACTCGCGCCGCACCGTCGCCGGGATGCCGGCGGCGAGCGAGCGCGGCGGGATCTTCGTCTCCGCCTTCACGAACGCGAGCGCCGCGACGATCGCCGAGTCGCCGACCACCGCGTTGTCGTTCACCACCGCGTGGATGCCGACGAGCGCGTTGCGGCAGATGCGCGCGCCGTGCACGATCGCGCCGTGGCCGATGTGGCCGTCCTCCTCGATCACCGTGTCGGAGCCGGGAAACCCGTGGACGACGCAGCAGTCCTGGATGTTGGCGCCCTGCTCGATGACGATGCGGCCGAAGTCGCCGCGCAGGCTCGCCGAGGGCCCGATGTACGCGCGCGGACCGACGATCACGTCGCCGATCAGGACCGCGCTCGGATGCACGTAGGCGGCGGGATCCACCACCGGCGTGATCCCGTCGATCGAGTAAACCTTCACCATGGATTCTTACGCTACGAGAGGGCAAAGCCGCTCACGCGGCGCGTGCTCCCCGACATGAGGGAAAGCGCTGCCTCGGCATCGGTTTCACGAACGTTCTCCGGGACGGTGTCGTAAGTCGCGGCGCCGGGATAGACTTGGCGCCGCCGTTGAAACGACCCGGATTCTAGCCCAACCCGTGCTGCGTCCCGCCGCCCTCGCCGCCGCGCTCGCGCTCATGACCGCCCCCGCCGCCGCCTTCGACCTCCAGGGCCACCGCGGGGCGCGCGGGCTTGCGCCCGAGAACACCCTGCCCGCGTTCGCGCGCGCGCTCTCGATCGGCGTCACGACGCTCGAGATGGACGCGGGCCTGACCGAGGACGACGTCGTGGTCGTCGCCCACGACCGGCGCCTCAACCCGGACATCGTGCGCGGATCGGACGGCCGGTGGCTCGCGGGTCGCACGCCCGCGATTCGCGGAATGACCTATCGCGAGCTGCAGCGCTATGACGTGGGCCGCATCAAGCCGGGCAGCGACTATTCGAGGCGCTTCCCCGAGCAGCGCCGCCAGGACAAGGTGCGCATCCCGACGCTCGAGGAGGTGTTCGAGCTGACGCGCCACGCGCGCAACGCCGAAGTGCGCTTCAACATCGAGACGAAGATTTCTCCGGAAGAGCCCGAAGACACGGCGCCGCCGGAGGTGTTTGCGCGGGCGCTCATCAAGGTCGTGCGCGACAACGGCATGGCCGGCCGCACGACGATCCAGTCGTTCGACTGGCGCACGCTCGCGATCGTGCAGAAGGAGGCGCCCGAGATCGCGACCGCCTACCTCTCCTCGCAGCAGCAGACCCTGGACAACATCCAGGCCGGGCATCGCGAGGATTCACCGTGGACCGCCGGCATCCGCTTCCGCGATCACGGCTCGGTGCCGAAGATGGTGAAGGCCGCGGGCGGCAGGATCTGGTCGCCGAACGCCGTCGACGTGACCGAAGCGCTCGTGAAGGAAGCGAAGTCGCTCGGCCTCACGGTCCTGCCCTGGACGGTCAACGAGCGCGCCGACATGGAGCGCCTGATCGACTGGGGCGTCGATGGGCTGATCAGCGACTATCCCGACCGGCTGCGGGAGGTCATGGCGGCGAAGAACCTGCCGCTGCCGCGCGCGACGCCGGTCACGCCCTGACGGCGGACAGGATCATCGCGGTTCCAGGTGCGCGCCGTAGTCGATGGACGTCGGCTCCACGAACCGGGCGTCCAAGGCGGCGGGCTCGTCGGTGGCTCCCGGCGTCGCCGCCGTCGAATTCGCATCCCCTGACCCGATCGCCGTTGTCGCTGTTGCGGCGATCCACGCGCCCGCGGCGAACGCACACACCATCAGCGTATACCCGGCGGTTTTCTTCATTTGCGTCATGATCGATCGTCCTCTGTGCAATGTGGTGCACGAAGGATGGCGCGACGCAGCCTACCGACCGCTTACCGTTCACATCCTCCCTTGGGCTTAGGTAGATCGGGACTACGCAGAGCCGCGACATGCCGGTCGACTACACCGCATCGGCGGCGGGTGGTTAGTCGACCATCTCGCCGCCGCGCAAGTGGGCGTCTCTGCCCACCTCTGCTCGCCCATGGGCGCCGCGATCTTGAGCCTGATCCTGAGCCCGTTCACTGCGGCCTTCGCCCTCGGCCTCAGGGGGATCGGGTACGGAATCGTCTCCGGGCTCGCCGCGGGCGCCATCGCGCAGTAGCTGATGCCGCGATGCTCATCCAATACCTTTGCGCGACACTCCTCCGAAAATGTCGGTGAGCTTTACAGAGGAGTCCCTAGTTGGACGTCGAACCAGTGTTAAATCAGGGGTTAATGGTTTCGGTCGATTTCTTGCTTGCTGGCCAACTCTTGTGCACGCAATTCGACGCGACATCCGCTCGGTCGTCCTTCAGCAGCAAAGGTAAGGGGAGGATATCCACCCATGTCTACGGGAGGCAGCTGCGCTGTATTTCTATGTATTGCCGATGCTTCCCGTCCCCGAAGCCGCAAGGGTGGCGGCCTGAGGTTCCTCGCCCTTGCACTCGCTCTCGCCTCCCCTGCGTCGTTCGCTCTTGACGTCGCCCAGATTGGCGCACCGGGCACCTCGGGCGGCGCGCTAGGGGGGGATGGTGAATCGCTCAACGGTGTGTCCGGGGGTGTCGCGGGTTTTGGCAACGTGGTCGCGAACGTCACAGCGACCGGGGGATCGGGTGGCGCCGGAACCGATACGGGTGGCAAGGGCGGGAACGTGACGGGCACCGCGGCCTCGGCCTTGACGAGTGCGGGCGATGCGATGGCCAGCGCGCAGGCGACCGGTGGCAATGGGGGTAACGGTCCGGACGGCGGTGGCGCTGCCGGGGTGGCCTCGGGCACGACGGCCAGTGCAATCACCGGCAGTGCGGGCACGGCCACGGCCACGGTGATTCAGCGCGGGGGGAATGGTGGGGCTGGATTCAGCGCCAGTGGGGCGGATGGCGGGTCGAGTACGCTCGTCAATGCGGTGAGCGGCGCGACCTCAGGAGGCACGCTGGTGCTGAGCCAGACGGCGATCGGTGGCCGAGGCGGAGAGGGCAACTTCGGCACCGCGGCCGGCGGTTCTGCCACCTCGTTCCTGAACGGTGCTGAAACGACAAGCCAGTCGATCGAGGTGACGAGCCGCGCGGTGGGGGGCGACGCGAGTCTGCCTGGTATTAGCACCAGCTCCCCTGGAGGAAACGCCGCGGCTGACCTGACGTTCGTCGGTGGCAATGGATCGGGCAATGCGATTGTCGGCACGGCGAGCGCGACGGGTGGTTACGGATTTAACGGGGGGCTTGCCGATGCCCGCGTGAGGGTCGAAGGCGGGGGCACGGCTCGGGCGACTGCGGAGGCGCAGGGAGGACTGGGAAATCGCAGCGTTTTTGGTGGCACCGGTACGGGCGGAGCCGTGACGCGCTCGAGCGCGACGGCGATTGGCGGCACCGGTGCGCAAGCGATTGCGCTCGGCACCGGTGGTGCAGGTGGAAGTGGGGACGACGCCGGAGACGCCGGCGGGAACGTGACGGGCACCGCGGCCTCGGCCTTGACGAGTGCGGGCGATGCGATGGCCAGCGCGCAGGCGACCGGTGGCAATGGGGGTAACGGTCCGGACGGCGGTGGCGCTGCCGGGGTGGCCTCGGGCACGACGGCCAGTGCAATCACCGGCAGTGCGGGCACGGCCACGGCCACGGTGATTCAGCGCGGGGGGAATGGTGGGGCTGGATTCAGCGCCAGTGGGGCGGATGGCGGGTCGAGTACGCTCGTCAATGCGGTGAGCGGCGCGACCTCAGGAGGCACGCTGGTGCTGAGCCAGACGGCGATCGGTGGCCGAGGCGGAGAGGGCAACTTCGGCACCGCGGCCGGCGGTTCTGCCACCTCGTTCCTGAACGGTGCTGAAACGACAAGCCAGTCGATCGAGGTGACGAGCCGCGCGGTGGGGGGCGACGCGAGTCTGCCTGGTATTAGCACCAGCTCCCCTGGAGGAAACGCCGCGGCTGACCTGACGTTCGTCGGTGGCAATGGATCGGGCAATGCGATTGTCGGCACGGCGAGCGCGACGGGTGGTTACGGATTTAACGGGGGGCTTGCCGATGCCCGCGTGAGGGTCGAAGGCGGGGGCACGGCTCGGGCGACTGCGGAGGCGCAGGGAGGACTGGGAAATCGCAGCGTTTTTGGTGGCACCGGTACGGGCGGAGCCGTGACGCGCTCGAGCGCGACGGCGATTGGCGGCACCGGTGCGCAAGCGATTGCGCTCGGCACCGGTGGTGCAGGTGGAAGTGGGGACGACGCCGGAGACGCCGGCGGGAACGTGACGGGCACCGCGGCCTCGGCCTTGACGAGTGCGGGCGATGCGATGGCCAGCGCGCAGGCGACCGGTGGCAATGGGGGTAACGGTCCGGACGGCGGTGGCGCTGCCGGGGTGGCCTCGGGCACGACGGCCAGTGCAATCACCGGCAGTGCGGGCACGGCCACGGCCACGGTGATTCAGCGCGGGGGGAATGGTGGGGCTGGATTCAGCGCCAGTGGGGCGGATGGCGGGTCGAGTACGCTCGTCAATGCGGTGAGCGGCGCGACCTCAGGAGGCACGCTGGTGCTGAGCCAGACGGCGATCGGTGGCCGAGGCGGAGAGGGCAACTTCGGCAGGGGCGGAGCCGTGACGCGCTCGAGCGCGACGGCGATTGGCGGCACCGGTGCGCAAGCGATTGCGCTCGGCACCGGTGGTGCAGGTGGAAGTGGGGACGACGCCGGAGACGCCGGCGGGAACGTGACGGGCACCGCGGCCTCGGCCTTGACGAGTGCGGGCGATGCGATGGCCAGCGCGCAGGCGACCGGTGGCAATGGGGGTAACGGTCCGGACGGCGGTGGCGCTGCCGGGGTGGCCTCGGGCACGACGGCCAGTGCAATCACCGGCAGTGCGGGCACGGCCACGGCCACGGTGATTCAGTTTGGCGGGGCGGGCGGGCGCAGCGAAGCAGGCGGCGGTGCAGGTGCCGCGAGCCTGCTCGTGAACGCGGTGAGCGGTGCCACGGACGGCGGGATGCTCAACCTCAATCAGATCGCAACCGGCGGCAAGGGCGGCGATGCACCGAACTCGGTGGCGGGAAACGGCGCCAACGCGACTTCCACACTGGATGCCTTCACAGACGCGACGAGCAAGACAATGAACTTGCTGACGGCCGCCACCGGTGGGGCCGGCGGGGCGGGTACGCAAGCAGGCGGTAAAGGGGGTGATGCGATCGCGGGTACTGGAGTCATCGCGTCGGCCAGCACGATCTCGAACATCGCGATCGCCACTGGGGGCGGCGGCGGCGTCGGCGCGGGGCGTGGATCCGGGGGAAGCGCATTTGCAGCTACGTTTGCGATCTCGAACGGCGGCAAGAGCGATACCGCCACAGCACAGACGTTCGCAATTGGAGGTAACACTGGGTCTGGTTCGTTCGGAGGGACCGGTGGTGGCGCCCTCGCGCTAAGCGGTGCTTCCGGAACGAGTGGCGCCAGCGCGACGGCATTCTCCAGTGCAGTTGGGGGCACCAATCCAGATGACACCCGCGCGGCGGCGAACGCCGGTGCTGGCGCGTTCACGGCCGAGGGCGCTCAGGCCCTAGCCTTTGCCTTCGCACAGGGCGGAAGCGGAATCGCGGCGACAGAAACGGCCACGGGCAACGTGCTTTTCTCCGCGCTAGGTACTAAGGCTGATGCGCCCACGGGCGGCTCCGTCCTGGTGGGCAGTGCCGCCAGCGTTGCCGGTACGATCTTCGGCAAGGATGCGACGGGCGCGGTGCAGGCTTATGCCAACACCACCGGCCTTCCCAGCGCGAGTTATGCAACTAGTGTGCTGGCCAGCAACCCAATCGTAAATGGAACGTTCGGCGTACCGGGCTTCAGCGTGCTCAGCACCTCGGCGATGGGCGCGGCGTATGCCGCCGATGCCATTGGGCAGCGTACCTATCACAGCGAGGTGGACGTGACGCTCGACACCGCGCACTTCGCCACGAGCGGTCGACTATATCTGGGCATGCTCGACGACCTCATGCTTCTGGATACGAGCGGGAAAGCGTTCGACAGCCTGCGGTTCACGATCGACCGGGACGGGGGAAATCTGGCGGATTACACGTTCCTCACCACAGCCCAAGCTGACAGCTTCTTCGACGATCTTGTTATCGACCTCGGCGCGTTCAACCTCAATTCGACAGTGGGCCTCAGCTTCAATTTCTGGTGGAACGGGAGCACTCGCGGTTCGGGTTTCAGCTTCGACTTTCTGCTCGGGGCAAACGCTGCGCTCGTCCTGCCCCCTGACGGCGGCGGCAATACCGTGCCGGAGCCCGGCACGCCACTGTTGATGCTTGCCGCTCTCGCGTTCTTGTATCTCGCGCGAACTTCGGCAGTGACTGCACGGAAGTCCATCGCTTGAGCATGCTGCGCGAGAACGCATAGATGGCGCTCGTTGCGTCGGATCGGCGGCGCGCCACTGGGGCGATCAACGCCTGGCTTCTCGCTGCGGTTTTCAGCCTGGGTCTTGCGACTGCCCTAGGTGCCCTTTTTGTCCGCGGGGCACCACGCGATCTCGGCCTCGGCGCGTCCGGAACGCTGCACGCGGTGATGCTGAGCAACCAGCAGGTCTACTACGGCACGCTCGATAAGGTGACGCAGGATGCGGTGGTGTTCAAGGACGTGTTCTACGTGGCGGTCAGCTCGGACGCGCAGGGCAATCGCGTGAACAAGCTGGTGCGCCGTTCGGAGAACGACTGGCACGGCCCCGAGCAGATGTCGATCCCGATCGACAAGATCCTATTCGTCGAGGTCGTTGGGCCGAGTTCCGGCATAGCCAAGCTAGTGAACGAGGCGCGGTCCAAGAAGTAACACTGTTCGGTAGAGCGGCCTCCTATCCGGACGCCAAGCACCGCGCGCCGGACGAAGAGGAGCGAAGGCTTCCCGCGAGTTTGTCACGACTGCACATTCCATGCCTGCGAAGGCGCTCATTGCCGTGAATCGCTGGCACTTCTGTGACCACTCTTGGACCGTTGCACCCTCGCGAAACCGCTCGCCGCCGGGCACGCGAACTTCTGCGTAATGCGGTTCAACGAGGTTCGCCATCGTCCGCTGGTCTACCGAGCGACAGGCAGCGGCGGGTCAGGAGCTGTCGCCGAGGGAGCGGAGATCCGCCCCCCGCCCGCGCAATCGATTTGCAGCTCCAAGGCACGATCGGCTAAATGACGGACGCGGCGTGGTCACAGACCACGCAATGCTGATTGATCTCGAAAGTATTCTGCGCAGTTTGTCGCGCACGTCCATCTAGATCACGCGAGTGCGGTTGCGATCATCGTCACCCCGGCGACAAACATCAGTGCGTCCATCACGAGCCGGAACTGCTCCGGCGCCATGCGCAGCACGAACGGCTTGGACGCGTACGAGCCGAGCATCACGGCCGAGCCCGACGATCAGGCCCTTGACGAAGGTCGCCCACGGCAGCGCGCCGAGCTGATTGAAGGTCGCCGCCTTCGCGACGTACATCGAGAGCGACGATAGCGCCTCGGTCGCGAGGAATGCGCCCTTGACCAATCCGAGCGCCAGAAAGAACGGCGTGTTGATCGGTCCGGTCGAGGCGACGATCCCGGTGAGAAAACCGATCACGGCGCCGACGACGGCGAGTTGCCAGAGTCGGATCCGGAACCCGCTTGCGGTGAGCTTGCGCCGCACCGGGATCATGAGCAGGAAGAACGCCCCGAGCGCCAGCTCGACCGCGACCGAGCTCATCCTCACGAGGGTCGCCGCGCCGAGCGCGGCCGCGGGCGCCGCGGCGACGCTGTAGACGGCGCACGCCCGCCAGTCGATCTCGCGCCACCACACCGCCGCGCGCGAGGCGTTCGCCATCAGCGCGGTGACCGCCATGATCGGCACCGCCTCCTTCGGCCCGAAGACGACCACGAGCGGGGGCAGCAGCATGATCGAGGTGCCGAAGCCCACGATGCCGCTGAGCGTGCCGGCCACGAGGCCGATGACCAGGACAATCGCCCATTCCATGGCCCGATTATCGTGATGCACGGCCCGCTGCGTGCGTCGGCAGCCGCTTCGTCCGGCGCGACGCCGTCGCGCGAAACCGAAGGGCCGCACCAGGCGATCACGAAGGCGGCCTGATCGGCCCGTACTCCCGCCATCACCATCGGGCGGCATCCCCCGATCGGACTAGCCCATCTCCGCAGCAATCCGTAAGCCGCGTGTAGGCGGGCGCCAGCAACCATGGCCGCCGGAAATCCACGTCGCACGAGGAGGAATCACCGATGAGAGCGAAGCCAGTCGTCATCGCCGTACTCGCCGCCGCGCTGCTCACCGCCATGTCCGCGAGTGCGGCCGACGCGTCCAGTCCTTACGACCAGGCGATCGACACGCTCGACGCCTACGACGATCCGCGCGCGGTTGCGCAGCTCAGGGCCGCCGCGACGAGCGGCGACCTGCGCGCCCAGCGACTGCTCGGGTTCATGCTGTTGTACGGGGACCGCTTCTTCCCAGGCGTGAGGTCGGATCGCACGGAGGCGCTCGAATGGCTGCGCAAGGCCGCGAATCGCGGCGACGAGGCCGCGGCGTTCGTCGTCCGGCGGGCCGATCAGCGGATCGTCGGGACCGCGCCCCGCTAGCCCGATCGGACGAAGGGGGCTGGCGTGCGGCGAAGGCAAATGCTGGGAGTGCTGGCCGCGGGCGCGGCATGCGCGGCGACGGGATGCGCCGCGGACCGGCGGCGCGCCGCTACGCCGACGTCCGCGCCCGACGGCACGTTTCCCGACTGGCCTGCCGCCGCATTCGACGCGACGTCCGTGGATTCGGCGCTGACCGCCCTCTACGGCACGACGGAGGTCACCCAGACCGACGACGTCGTGATCGATCTCCCGGTGTTCGCGGAGGCCGGCGCGATGGTGCCGATCGCCGTTTCGACGCGGCTGCCCCGCGTGCAGGCAATCCACGTCCTGGTGCGCGAGAACCCCGCGCCCCTCGCGGTGAGCTTCGCGCCTCTGCCAGGGGCCGACCCGCTCGTCGCCACGCGGGTGCGCGTCGAGCGCACGTCCGATGTAGTCGTGTGCGTGCGGGCAGCAGGCCGGCTCTACGCCAACACCGCGGACGTCGTCGTGACCGGGCCCGACGGCTGCACCGGGCACAAGGTTCCCGGCTGATGCGCACGGCCTCCCTGTACGCGAAGGTGCGCGACGGCGCGACCACCGTGCGGGTGCTGTTCCGACCCGCCAGCACAGTTGAGGCGATCCGCACGGTCTCCTGCACGCACGGCGACCGCGTCGTTTTCGCGGCGCGAATGGGACGGGCGATGCCGGCCGATCCGTCGTTCGAGTTCCGGTTCCGCGGCGCGAAGCCGGGCGACCGGATCGGACTCGCGTGGACCGACGCGGCCGGCGCATCGCACTCGGTCCAGGGCACGGTGGTCTGACGATGACGAACGGCAAGCTCGACACCGCCCGGCGGCGATTCGTCCGGCAAGCCGGGATCGCGGCCGCCGCGCTGCTCCTGCCGCGCCCCGCGCGGGCCGCCGGAAAGCGGGTGGTCATCCTCGGCGGCGGGTTCGCCGGCGCCAAGGTGGCCAGCACGCTCGTCGACCTGGTCCCGGACGCAAGCCTCACCCTGGTGGAGCGGAACGCGTCGTTCGTGCCCGGGCCGCTGGTGCTGCCCTACCTTTTCGGCGATGCGCCGCTCGGCGCGCTCCGCCAGAGCTACGGCGCGCTCGCCGGCCGCGGCATCAAGGTCGTACGCGCCGAAGTGCGCGGCGTCGAAACCGCCCGACGCGAGGTCGCGACCGACGAAGGCCGGCTCGGCTACGACGTGCTGGTCGTCGCCACGGGCACGCGCTACGTCGCGGGTCCCGGCGAGAACGTGGCGGCCGAGTGCGTGTCGCCCTACGATCGCGACAATCTGGAAGCGCTCAAGTCGCGCCTGCGTGCCTTCCGCGGCGGCGACGTCGTGATCGCGATCTCGTCGGCGAGCACCATGTGCCCGCCCGCGCCCTACGAGTTCGCGCTGCTGCTCGCCGAGCGCATCAGGCGCGAGCGGCTCGTCGGGCGCATTACGCTGCTCGATAGCGGCCCAGCACCCCGCCCCGCCCCGCTCGCGGATCTCTTCGCGGCCGAGCTCAAGCGTCAGCCCGACCTGATCGAGTACGTGGCGAGCGCGGGGGACGTGACGCGCGTGGACCCGGGCAAGCGGCTCGTCCACACCACCGACGGCGAGGAGGCGCGCTACGACCTGATCGCCCTCTTCCCGAACGGCGCGGTGGCGCCGTGGATCCCCGACCTGGAGAGCAGCATGGCGGGTGACGTCTACGTCGGCGTCGACCCGCTCACGATGCGCAGCACTCGCCACGCGAACGTCTACGCGCTCGGCGACGTTGCGCGCGTCCCGTACGGCAAGAGCGCTTTCGCGGCCGACGTCTGCGCAGTGCGGTGCGCGCACGCGATCGCGGGCGACCTCGGCGTGCCGCGCGGCGCCCTGGAGCGCGCCGTGAGCGTGGCGTGCTTCCCCTACGTCCGCAGCGACGGCGCGCTGGCGATGCACGTGGACTACGAAGTTGGCGCCACGCCGGGCGCGCCGCAGGTGACGAGCCGCGCGCGCGTTGCGCCCGCCGACGCGGCCGGCGTCGCTGCGCGCAGGGCGTGGGAGCGGCGCACGCTGAGCGCGACGTTCGGCGCGTCCGCAGCCACTGCGCTCGCGGATTGACGGGAGGATCGGATGAAAAGAGCGACGTTCTCGACCCTCGCGGGCGCGCTGGCGCTCACGGTGGCGAGCGCGGCGGTGCCCGCGGAGTCGCCGTTCGCCACGCGCGCGGCGTGGACGAGCTACCGCAGCGCCGCCGACGGGCTGGAGATCCCGGCGCTCAGCCTGCGCCCCGCCGGCGGCGGCGGCGACGTGCCGCTCGTCCTCTTCGTGCACGGGCGCTGGGGCCTCGCGCCGGAAGTGGTGGCCCAGCTCGAACGGCTCGCCGAGCGCGGAGTCGAGGTGTTCGCGCCCGACTACTACTTCGCCCGGGCGGTGCCCGCGCTGCCGTGGTTCAACGACCCCGATCTCGGGCTCGACGTGCAGTCGGCGATCCCGCACCTGAGGAAACAGACGCAACGCCGGATCGCGCTCGTCGCCCAGGACCATGGCGGGTTCTATGCAATCCAGGCGGCGGCGCGATTCCCCGAGGCGGTCGGCGCTCTGGTCGGCATTTATCCGCTCACCAACGATCCGCAGCAGCCGAAGCCGCGCCATCTCTATGCGTACGCCGCCGACGTCGACAAGGTGAAGGTGCCGACCCTCTTCCTGATCGGCGGCGAGGATCGCGAGATGCGGCGCATCGCCGCGAAGCGCGTGGTGGAGCGGCTGCAGTCGCTCAAGCAGGACGCAACGTACGTCGAGTATCCCGGCGCGACCCGCTGCTACGACTGGAAGGTCGACCCCGGCCGCATCGCCGATGCAATGGCCCGGGCGGATTCGCTCAATCAGGTCGTCCGCTTCCTGAAGCAGACGAACGGCGGCAGCCGGCTGCTCGTGCTCGAGCCCAGCGGCTGGCGGACGATCTAGGAGACGCGATCGATGAGACCGACTGCCTGGCTCGCTCTCGCCCTCGCGCTCCTGTTGGCGCCCGCTCGCGCTGCCGAATTCGACTATGGCCCGCAGCCGTTCGGCCCACACCGGACGACCGAGCGCTGGGGTGCCTACGAGAGTCCCGCGGCCGACGGCAAGGTGCGCTATTTCCTGGTCAGGCCCGAAGGCGCCGGACGGTATCCGGGCGTCTACTACGTCTATGGCCGCCCCGGCCTCGATCACCGCCTGCTGCCGGAGCTTCGGCGGCTCGCGTCGTACGGCTTTACCGTGTACGTGGCGCACTTCCAAGAAGCGCTGCTCATCCCGATCCTGCTCCCCGCCAATGATCCGCCGGAGACGCTGCAGGTGCAGATCGAGGGATTCGAGGATTTCCTCAAGCTGGAGGAGCGGGCGCCGGGAAAGGTGTGCGTGTTCTCCACGGTGCGCGGCGGGAACTTCAGTGTGATCCTCGCGGCCCGTCCGGAGGTTGGGTGCTACGTCGGCTACCACTCCGCCCTCGTCCTGCACGGTTGGCCCGAGCAGTACCAGGACGTCACCGTGATGCCCGAAGTGCGCAAGCTGAGGACCCCGACGCTGCTCATGATCGGCGGCGCCGACTTCGAGACGCGCCAGAACCAGAGCAAACGCGTCGCACAGTACCTGCGCGCGAAGGGCGTACCGGTCGAACTGGTGGTGTACCCCGAGGCGCAGCGCGGGTTCGACTTCCGGGTCGTCAACCGCACCCTCGCCGACGACCTGGCCAAGATCGACTCGATGAATCGCGCGATCGCGTTCATGTCCCAGCACCTGGACGTCGGCGGCGCCAAGCTGCCGACGTCCCGCTACGCGGCCGCGCCGCTGCCAGCGGCCGTGCGCAACGTCCAGGACCCGGGCGCGCCGCCGCGCGCGGCGCCGAAGGGCGCGGGCGGCGGCGACTGACACACCCCACGAGACGGAGACGAGCATGAACGACGCCCCTGCGATGCCTCCCACGACGCGCCGACGGTTCATCAGGCTCGCCGGCACGGGCGCCTGCGCCACCGCGCTCGCGCCGCTTGTCTGGATCGCGCCCGCGCACGCGAGCGTGAGCTGGGCCGCGCTCGCCGGCACCTACAGCGTGCCACCCGCGGAAGACGTGGACGCGACAATGCGCCGGCTGTTCGGGACGCGCGAGGTCGAGTACAGCGACGCGAAGGTCAAGCTCACCGTACCCAACGTCGCCGAGAACGGCGCGGTGGTCCCGACCGAGCTCGAGCTCCTGGCGCCGCCTGTGCCGCCGCTCTACGTGAAGCGCATCGTCTGGGTCATCGACCGCAACAAGCGGCCGCACACGGTGATGTACGACTTCACCGAGGAGACCGGTATCGGCTACGCCGCCGCGTACGTGCGGATGGGCGAGACCTCGCGCGTACGCGGCGTCGTGGAGCTGAGCGACGGCCGACTGCTCGGGGCTTGGAAGGAAGTCGCGGTCATCACCGGCGGCTGCGGCGGCTGAACCGGCCAGTGTCCAGGAGGGCGGAAAAATGAGCGAACGTGGATTCGTGCGGACGAGGGTGCCGCGGGCGGCCAAACCGGGTGAAGTGATAAAAGTGCGGATGCTGATCGTTCACCCGATGGAAGGCATCGAGCGCGATGCGGCGGGCAACGTGCTCGCGCGCCCGTACAACTTCATCTACCGGTGCGCGGTGTTCTACAACGGCAAACCGGTACTGACGATCACGCCGACGCAGTCGGTGAGCGCGAACCCCTACTTCTCATTCCCGCTGCGGGTGACCGCGGCCGGGACGCTGCGCGTGGTGTTCGAGGACTCGACTGGTCAGCAGTACGAGGACTCGAAGCGGATCGAGCTCGCCTGAACACGTGCGGACGGTGGTGAAACGCGGGGCGGCGCGGGTCGCGGTCGGGCTCGCGTTCCTCGCCGCCGGCCTTGCGGGCGCCTCGTCCGGCCAGTCCTGGGTGTCCCGCGTCGTCGCCGAGGCGAGGGGCGCGATCGAGCGCACGCCCGACGGGCGGAGCGTGCAGCACCGGTTCCGCGGCTGGGCCGACGACGACTTCAGCGCCTTTACGACGCACGCTTACGCGAGCACGGGGCAGCCCGTCCCGGTCGCGAAAGTGCAGCCGCCCGCAGGGCGGTCGGGCGACGCAGCGCGCGGCGAGCGGCTGTGGCGCGAGGCACCGTGCGTGAACTGCCACGCGCTGCCCGGCGGCGCGCAGGGCGATGCGCGCTGGGCGGGCGATCTCGGGCCGCCGCTGGGCAACTACGGCGCGCGGCGCGCCGAAGCCAGTTACACCTACCAGGTCATCTTCGATCCGCGCGTGCTGAACCCCGCGTCGGTAATGCCGCCGTGGGGCGCGGCCGGCCTGCTTGCCCCGCAGGACGTGCTCGACCTCGTCGCGTTTCTCCATTCGCTCGCGGGCAGCGCAGGCGCCGCGGGCGAGGCGGCGCAGGATCCGTCGCGGCGCGCGCCGCCGGCGAACTACTTCGGCGACAACCTCGACCCCACGCGCAACCCGGCGGCGCTGCTCGCCGAGCGGGCCGAGGCGCTCTGGACGAGAGAGGGCGCGCAGCGGGCGTCCTGCGCAACCTGTCACGGCGCCGATCCGGAGCGCGCGATGGCGGGCAAGGCGACGCGCTTCCCGCGCTACGTCGAGCGCTACGGTCGCGTCGTGAGCCTCGAGGATTTCTTGTCTGCACACGGTCCCGAGGCGGGGGGCATCGATCTGCCGGTCGAAGGCGCGGACAACCTGCGCCTAGCGATGCTGGTGAAGATGCAGAGCAGCGGGCAGTCGCTGAACCTCGACCTCGACGACCCGCGTACCCGGCTCGCATGGGAGCGCGGTCGGCAGACCTTTCACAAGCGCATCGGGCAGCGCAACCACGCGTGCGCGGACTGCCATAGCCCGGAGCAGGCCCGCGGGCGCTGGCTCGGGGGGCGGTACCTCGGCCGGGCCGACGTCAGCCTCGGCCTGACGCGCACCTACCCGGCGTGGCGCACGAGCTTCGGCGAAGTGTGGAGCCTGCGCCGCCGCATCCAGTGGTGCATGCTGCCGCACGGCGCGA
>CAVUQY010000005.1:0-1631217 GCA_963743805.1 uncultured beta proteobacterium
CGTCTGACCGCTGAGGGGCCGCTCGAACCTGCAGAACGGACAGCCGCCGGAGCCGATCGGCTCGTCGCGGCAAAGGACGAGGTATGTTGCCCGGCACCGCCGACAAATCGTGGTCGTCAGCCGCGGGGGCGCGTTGGTCCAGAGCCCCTCGACGTGACCCACGAGGTCGAAGGCACGATCGAACGTGAGCCGCGGATCGTGGCCGAAGTGGCGGAGGTAGTGCTTGTAGCTCGCGACCAGGGCGTCGCTCGGCGGGTAGCCGAAGGTGCGAATCGACCGGAAGCACGCGTAGAAGAACGCCGACTGGATCTCGACAACGACCGTGCGGTTGAGGTACCAGTGCGCCGAGCGCGGTTTGCGACCGGGTATGGTGCCCGGCGCGTCCGGATCGCCGAAGAGATTGTTCAAGAGGAAGCGTGGCAGGCCGGTGAAGGCGCTGACGACGGTAAAGCGCCCTCCGAGTTCGATTGCCTCTTTGGCGAGCGCCATGGCGCGCCAATGCAGTGCCTTGCCTGGCGGAATCACTGGCCTCTCCTCGTCGACACGCCAGACTAGGCGTCGTAGGGTCGCGGTACCGGACTGTCATCGCGCACGGCGAACAGCACACCCCGCAGATGGGTGGGCTTCTGGAGGAGGCCTGCGAGCTCCTTGCCGTGCACCCTCAGAGTGAAGAGGGACCGGTCGAGCGAGTGACTCAGTGACCGTAGACCGTCGTCGCTTGCCTGGCGGAGCACCTCCGCGGTGGCCACGTCGATCCCGTACTCGTACGAAGCTTGCGCGGGGTCGGCGCGCAGCGCCTCGCGCATCGCAACCAGGAAACTAAGATTGAGCATGTGTACCGCGGAGAGCGTTTGGTCGGAGCGCGGGCCGATTTCGTCGTGGGGTGTGGTCATGGGTCGTGTCGTCCAGGGTCGGAACTTCAGTCTAGCGAGGCTCGGATCCCGCGCCTCGCGGATAAGGGCCGCTCGTAGCGCGGCTCAGGGCGGTTTACGGCATAACCGGTGCAGCCTCGCAGCAATGGGAAGTGGGTTCATCACAAACATTGAACCGCGGTTAGCGGACAGCACGGATCACTCGGGATCACGACGGTGCACGATCGGGACGCGCGGCGTAGCGGCTCGTGTACTTGCACGCTCCAGCTCCGGAGAAACCGGTTCACCGCGGCGCCGTTTCCCGGGCGGCGTGCTGAGGTCGGGCGCCAATGACGCGGACTCGCGGACCACTGCGTCGAGCGCCGCGAACGAGTATTGCGGGAACTCCCGGTGTAGCTCGTGCAAACGAGAACGACTGTCTTTGAATGCACGAGCGAGTCGCGTCCACGCCGCCTCGATGGCATCGCGCACCTTGCGTGGCCGGAAGCTTGGGGCGGCCCTGGGCGAAGCGAAGTCGTTGCGCCCGGCGGATCTCGGCAACGCGTTGTCGCGAGACGCCGAAGAGCTCGCGAAGAAGTGTGCGCGTAGCGCCGTGGCGGACGAAGTACTTGAGCAGAGCCCGCTCCTCCTGCCCGCGGGCTGCCGCTTGGGCGCTCCAGGCCACGCGGTCTGCGTCCAGCCGCACGATGAGCTCGAGGGATCCCGTTGCGGCGGCGCGCTCGAGCTCTACGAGCGAGAGTCGCTTCAATCGCTCGAGCATTCGGGCGCCGGCGGCGCGCTGCGCTCGCGAGACTGCGAGTCCCTCGAGCGGGCGCCTCGGCTGCACCAACGAGCAGTGCGACCAGCAGCAGCTGGGCACTCCGCGACGCAATTGGCCACTCTTCGAAGCGCACCGTCCGTCCTCCCCGGCGTAGGTACGCCCGGGCGCGAGACGCCCGGGAACGACCAATCCTATGGCGCCTTGGTCAAGTGAGAAATACCGCAAATCCTGGCTGCGGCGTGGTACGCAAACGCTTGCGTGGCACGCAAACCCTGGCATGGAACTGGCTACGGATGGACACAAGTTCTCTTGGGATTTCAAGGCGTCGCGCGCTGCTGAGCGCGCGCAACTTGAACACGAAAAACTTGGGTAATCACCCGAAACTCGGCACCTCGCTGCAGGGAATTTTCGCGGCGCGATTGCGTACCGCGCTCGACGCGCGCGGCGTTGCTGCGAGCGCCGACGGCAGCGCGACCGCGCTCGCGCAGCGCCTCGGACGCTCCGTCTCGACGGCCGCGCGCTGGCTCAACGGCGAGATGCTTCCGAGCCTCGACACGCTCACCGAGATCGCCACCGCCTACGGGCTTTCACTCGATTTTCTGCTCGGTCTGTCCAAGCAGGATCGCGGTCTCGAGGAGAACGGTGCGCATGCGCACGCCGAGACGCCGCGCGATCCGCAGCCGGTGCTCGTGCTGGATGACCAGTCGACCGCGCGCAAGATCCTGTACGAGATCGCCAAGGGGGCCGATCCGCTCACCACACCGGTCGTGTTTGGGGGCGCCGTCGAAGCACTGCGGTGGGCGAGCGCCTATCACGCCGACCTGGTGATCACCGACTACCGGCTCCCGGGAATGGATGGCCTGGAGTTCGTGCGGGCCCTGCGGCGGCTCTCCCACTTCGCGGAAGTCCCGGTGCTCATGGTCACCGTGGTGGACGAGAAGGACCTGCGCCATCGGGCGCTTCAGCAGGGGATCAACGATTTTCTGCAAAAGCCGATCGATCCACTCGAGGGGATCGCGCGCTGCAAGAATCTCCTCGCAATGTCTCGCCAGCAGGCCCTGCTCCGGGATCGGGCGAGCCTGCTCGGCGGGCTGGTCGCGGCCCGCACGAGCCACATGCGGGACCGCGAGCGCGAGGGCGTGCGGCTCCTCGCGAGGATTCTTGAATGGCGCAACGGCGCGGATGCGAATCATCCGGCGCGCGTTGGCGCGGTATCGGCGCTCGTCGCCGGCGCGATCGGGCTGCCGGCCGACGAGGCCGAGGGGATCGAACTCGGCGCGATGCTGCACGACATCGGGACGCTCGCGCTGCCCGACGCGGCACTGCGTGACGGACACCGTCCGGACGGCGGGAACTTCGGTCGCATTCCAGGCGCATACGCGGCTCGGCTATCAGCTGCTGCAGGGGATACGATTCCGGCCCGTTGCGAACGGCCGCCCTGATCGCGCTCGGCCACCATGAGTGCTTCGACGGCCGCGGCTACCCCATGGGCCTGAGCGGCGATCACATCCCGCGCGCAGCACGCATCGTCGCGCTGGCCGGTCGGCTGGATCGGCTGCGCGTCGATAACGCCGGCGGCAGACTGGGACGAGACCTGGTCGACGATCGCCAAGGATCGTGCGACGCGGCTCGATCCACGGCTCCTGGACGCGCTGGTTGATAACCGCGCACACGTTGAACGCATTTACGCCGAGCTGCCGGTCGACGCGCCTGCGTACGAGATCCCGCCAGGCGCGTAGTCGTTCGCATCCCCGGGTTCCTCACCTCTCCCCGGAAAGCGCCCTCCTTGAAGGGGCCATTACGGCGGAAGCGGGTCGGGAGACCGAATTCCCCTTGCATCGACGGCTCAAGCGGTTCTAGCGTAGCGCCCGTTGCCCGAGGCACAGCCTTGTCGCAACCCGGGAGCTTCCGCCACCGACGGTCCACGCCCGTAAAAGGAAGCGATCATCAGAGCGCCTGGGCGCGCAGCGGGCTGCATCGGAGCTCGACGTCGCGTGCCTGCGCCATGCGCCACCGCAGGCGTCTGTTGCGGCGGGCGTTTTTCCTGAGCTCATCCGAGCTGAGTCGAGGTGTCGCGCGAGCGACGACTTTCGCAGTCGGCCACTGCTATTGGCCGATGCAATCGTCGTGTGATTGCGCGCCCGACTTCACCCGCCGGTCCTTGAACGGCGGGCATTCCCCTGAGTCCTGAGCGGCGCGTTGCCCCTCAGCGGATCCAGCGTCGCACACGCTGCGCCGTCCGTTTGCTGCCGCAACTCGCCCGTAGGGCGGGTGCGCAGACGTTCGGGGTTCCCATCGACCTCACACGCGTTCACTCAGTTAACGGAGCACTCGATGAAGACCAACCGTCTCACCCTCCTCCGACGGCCCTGGCGCCTTCCGGCGGCGCCAGTGCTCGCCGCGCCGGTACGTGGTCCGGCGCGCGCGGGCCGGAACGCGCAAGAGGGGATGCGCAATCGGCTTTTCGTGGCCTCTATGCGGTATCAGTCGCGCGCAGCTCAAGCGCGCAGTCACTTGAGTGCGGCAGCGCTATAGCGACGATGGCATTAGTGATCCGTCGCTCAGGTAAACGCGCCGAGCCGTGGCGCCGCCAGGAGAAGCGCGGCTACACCTACGCCGAGGCCATGGCTTACCTTGGCCTGAAGCGACGCGCCTTCGATACGCACATCCGGCCCCGGCTGCCGCCGCCGACGCCGTGCGGGACGACCCGCGTCTTCGAGCGGGCGGATCTCGATCGGGCCTGGGAGCAGTACCGCGCCTCGCGCGGCGCTGCGACCGACGGGAACTGAGGAGGCCGCGATGAATGGAGAGCAGACGCGATTCCTCACTCTGACCGAGGCGGAGATCTTCGAGATCACGGGATACCGGCGCCCCACGGAGCAGATCGACTGGTTCCGAAGGCTCGGGGTGCCCGCGGCCCGCCGCGCCGACGGCACCGTGAGCGTGGCTCGCGAGCACTATCTTGGGCTCGCGCCGCGATCCCCCGGCATGCCAAAATCCCGACCCCAGCTCAAGTCGGATCAACGAGCCGAATGAGAACCCGCAAGCCGAGGAACCGGGATCGTGAGCTGCCGCGTCGGGTGTACGCCAAGCACGGCTCGTACTACTTCGTCGATATCGACTACCGGTGGCACAAGCTCTGCCGCGTCGACCAGGGCGTGGCGAGGATGTACACGGAGCTCGCCAAGCGGCTGGCGATGCCGGGGGTTGACAGGCTGCCTGCGGCCGTCGCGACGTTCAAGCTCGAGTACCTGCCCACGCTCGCGGTCTCGACGCGCAAGGAGCACGAGCGCAACCTCGACCGCATCGCCGAGGATTTCGCGGCGTTTCGTGTCGCGGAGGTGCGGCCGACGGACGTGTCGCGCTTTCTGAAGAACAACTTCCACGGTAAGCCCACTTCGCGGCGGCACTACAAGGCACGGCTGTCGACGTTTTTCCGCTGGTGCGTGGAAGAAGGGCTGCGCGACGACAACCCGTGCCGCGATGTGTGGGTCAAGGCGCCACCGAAGCACAAGTCCAAGTGGACCGACGCGAGCTTCCACGCGGTCCGCGACAAGCTTCCGCCGATGCTCCAGGTCTACCTCGACCTGTCGTTCCTGCTCTACCAGCGCGCAACCGACGTGCGGCGCCTCCGCTGGTCCCAGGTTCGGGGGAAGGTGATTCACTTTGAGCCCACCAAGACGGCGAAGTCGAGCGGCGCGGAGGTCGATATTCCCGTCACGCCGGAGATCACCGCGGTGCTGGAGCGTGCGCGCACGCTCGCCAAGGTGAAACCCGGCCCCGGGGGTGACGCATTCGTCATCCAGAGCCGCTCCGGATCCCCGTACACGCACTTCGGGATCAGCAGCGCGATCGAACGTGCCGCGATTGCAGTCGGCCTCGCGAAAAAGGAAGGCCCGGCCTCGGGCCTCACCGCGAAGGATCTCCGACCCTACGCCACGAGCAAGGCCAAGGAGCAGGGTTACAGCCTGGAGGAGTTGAAGATCGGGCTCGCGCATACGAGCGTGACGACCACGGAGGGGTACGTGCAGCAGCACTCCACGCCCGTGAGCCAGGTGACGCTGCGGCTGCCCCGGCGTCCCTAGGAGCGAGGTGTATTGCCTATTTTGGCTATTTTGGCTAAAATGCGGCTAACGCTTGGAGGCCTGATATGACCGCGTCCACCCGCTTCCGGAACCACCGCGGCGAGCTCGTCGAGGCACCCGCCTTCTCCGCGAGCGACGCGAAGAACTCTTTCGGCCGGATCCTCGACGCAGCGGTGCGGACGGGGATGGTGACCATCACCCGGCACGACGAGCCGCGGGCGGTGCTCTTGTCGATGGACGAATACCGAGCCCTCTCCGAGGCACGCGCAAGCGCACTCGATGCGCTCACGGGCGAATTCGACGCCATGCTCGCGCGGATGCAAGCGCCCGGCGCGCGCAAGGCGATGCAGTCGGCCTTCGACACGCCCGCCACTGAACTGGGCCGGATTGCCGTGAAGGGTGCCCGCCGCAAGCGTGGCTAAGGAGGCGCAGCGCCACGGCCGGATCTATGTGCTGGCCGGCACGAACGGCGCGGGCAAGAGCAGCATCGGCGGCGAAGCATTCCGCAACGCTCAAGTCGAATACTTCAATCCGGACGAGGCCGCACGGCGAATCCGCACGGCGCAGCCGCAACTCACGCAGATCGAGGTCAACAGCGCCGCCTGGCACCAGGGTCGGCGGCTGCTCGAGAAGGCGATCGTCGATCAGCTCAACTTCGCGTTCGAGACCACGCTAGGCGGAGAGACCATGACACGCCTCCTCGAGCGCGCGACTGAGGCGGGCTCCGAAGTCCGCGTCTGGTACGTGGGCCTCGAAGGCGTCGAACTCCATATTGAGCGCGTGCGGAGGCGGTTCGCAAAGGGCGGCCACGACATCCCCGAGGCCGACATTCGGCGCCGCTACGATCAGAGCCGACTCAATCTGATCCGGTTACTTCCGAAGCTCACCGAGCTCCGGCTCTACGACAACTCCGAGGAGGGCGATCCGGATGCGGGCCATGCCCCCGTGCCGAAGCTGCTGCTTCACTGGCGCTCGGGCCGGATCGTGGCACCGCGAGGGTTCAAGGAGACGCCGCAATGGGCGAAGCCCATCGTGGCCGCGGCGATCAAATTCGCCGGGATCGGGTGACTGTCGGCATTTTGCGCGTCAAGAAGGCCGCGCCTGGTTGGGGGCGGCGAGATCGCGAGATGGGGATCCAAGGGGCCGGTCAGCACACCTGGACCGGGTCTTCCGGAGAGCGTTTCCGTTCCACCTGCGGTCGCAGACGGCTTCGGAACCGCACTATTTATTAGACACTCGCGCTTTTATTAGACACCCGCGGTTTTGGGGAGCGCGTAAGTTCTTGATTATTGGTCGGGGCGAAGTGATTCGAACACTCGACCCCCTGCACCCCATGCAGGTGCGCTACCAGGCTGCGCTACGCCCCGACCGGAGCGGCGATTATACGAGGGAAACGGTCCGCGGGAACGCCGGTCAGGCGCTCAGGTAGTCGAGGACGACGGTGATCTCGCGGCGGATGCGCGCGAAGTCGGTGCCGCCGATCGGTCCCTGGCTCTCGGCCTTTTCGCGATGGTTGCCGCGATCGCGCATCGTCTCGTCGAGGCGGTTGCGCGCGCCGCTGATGGTGAAGCCCTGCTCGTACAGGAGCTCGCGGATGCGGCGGATCAGCAGGACTTCGTGGTGCTGGTAGTAGCGGCGGTTGCCGCGCCGCTTCACCGGCTTGAGCTGGGTGAACTCCTGCTCCCAGTAGCGCAGCACGTGCGGCTTCACGCCGCACAGCTCGCTCACCTCACCGATGGTGAAGTAGCGCTTCGCCGGGATCGGCGGGAGACTAACCTTCGCCGATCTGTTGTTGTTTTCCACCGTGCGCCTGCTCCACGAGCGCCTTCAGCTTCTGGCTGGCGTGAAACGTCACCACGCGCCGGGCGGTGATCGGGATCTCTTCGCCGGTCTTCGGATTGCGTCCCGGCCGCTGCGGCTTGTCGCGCAGCTGGAAGTTGCCGAAGCCCGAGAGCTTGACGCTCTCGCCGGTTTCGAGCGCGATCCGGATCTCCTCGAAGAAGGTCTCCACCATGTCCTTGGCTTCGCGCTTGTTCAGGCCGACCTTCTCGAACAGCATGTCGGCCAGTTCGGCCTTGGTGAGGGTCATTTGTCTCCCCAGGGAGGGGTCAACCCCTCCTCTCCATTCACGCTAAACACGTTTCTGTGCGCCGAACCGGGTCGAGAGGATCTGCTCGAATTCCGCCATCGCGGCGTCTACTTCGGCGTCGGTAAGTGTCCGGGCAGTATCTTGCATAACTACCCGAAACGCAAGGCTTTTTCGGCCTTTTGGGAGATTATCCCCGCGGTAAAGATCGAACAACCGGACCTCGCGAACCAGCCCCGGCCGCGCTCCGGCGAGGGCGCTTAGCAAGGCATGTGCCGAGACCGCGTCGTCGACGAACACGGAGAGGTCACGCGTCACGGCCGGGAACTTCGAAACCTCTTCGTATTGCGGCACAGCAAGGCGCATCAGCGGGTGCTGCATCCAGTTCGAACACGATCGCCGCGGCCGGCAGCTCGTACTTCTGCTGCCATCGCGGGTGCAGCTCGCCGAGCCAGCCGATGGCCGCGCCGTCGAGCTCGATCCGGGCGCTGCGCCCGGGGTGCAGCGCGGGATGCGCCGCCGGGTCGAATCGGGCCACGCGGGGCGCGACGATCGCTTCGACATCGCCCTTCACGTCGAAGAAGTCGACCTCCCGCCGCGGGACGCCCCACTGCTCCTCGTACGCCGGGCCGTAGGCCGCGCCGCCGATGCGCACCGGCTGGCGGATTCCCGCCACCTCGAGCTCGCCGTCCGGCGCGCCGGGCGCGCGCAGGAACACGCGCCCCACCTCGAACACGCGAATCCGCGGCAGCTTCCGGTTCAGGTTGTAGCGCGATGTTCGCGACCAGGCTGCCGATCAGCGTGGTGCGCATCACGGCGAGCTGGCTGGCGATCGGATTGAGCAGCCGGATCGGATTCGCGTTGCCGGCGAAGTCCCGCTCCCACGCGTCTTCCACGAAGCTGTAGTTGACCACCTCCTGGTAGCCGGCCGCCGCGACGCGGGCGCGCAGATGCGTGCAGCGACCGCTCCGCTTCCGGCTGCGCGCGCATCACCGCAGGGGCGACGCGGCGGCGCGACGGGAATGTTGTCGAAGCCGTGGACGCGCGCCACCTCCTCGATCAGGTCCTCCTCGATCTCGAGGTCGAACCGATAGCGAGGGCGGCGTCACGACGAACGCCGCGTCCGCCCCGCTTCCCTCGCGCCGGTGCTCGAGCCCGAGCCGACCGAAGATGCCGGCCATCTCGTCGGCGGGAATCTTCACGCCAATCACCTTCTGCGCACGCGCGACGCGCATCCGCACCGGCTTGCGCTCGGGCAGCCGCGCGACGGTGTCGTCGATCGGTCCCGGCTCGCCGCCGCAGATCTCGAGGATCAGCGCGGTGATGCGCTCGATGCGCGCGACGTTGGTGGCGAAATCGACGCCGCGCTCGAAGCGGTGCGCCGCGTCGGTCGTGAAGTTGAAGCGTCGCGCGCGGCCCGCGATCGCCGTCGGGCCACCAGAACGCCGCCTCGACGTAGATGTTGCGCGTGTCGAATCGGACACCGCGGTCGCGGTCGCCGCCCATGATTCCGGCGAGCGCATCGACGCCACTGGTCGTCGCGTGATCACGCCAGCACGCGGCGTCGACCTCGACCGTCTGGCCGTTCAGGAGCTACGAGCTTCTCGCCCGTCCGCGCCCGAACGCACGATCGAGCCCGCCGTGGAGCTTGTCGCGATCGAAGACGTGCAGACGGCCGCCCGAGCTCGAGCATCACGTAGTTCGATGATGTCGACCAGCGCGGAGATCGAGCGCTGGCCGGAGCGCTCGAGCCGCTGCTTCATCCAGTCCGGCGTCGGCGCCTGCGCGTCGACATTGCGGATCACGCGCCCGGAGAACCGGCCGCACAGGTCGGGCGCCTCGACGCGCACCGGCAGCTTGTCGGCGGCGCGGGCCGGCACCGGCGCGAACGCCGGGGCGGTGAGCTTCGCGCCGGTCAGCGCGGCCACCTCGCGCGCCACACCGAGCACCGACAGGCAGTCGGCGCGGTTCGGCGTCAGCTTGATCGTGATCACGCGGTCGTCGAGCGCTGCGTAGTCCCGGAAGTCGCGTCCCGACCGGCGCGTCGGCGGCGAGCGCGAGCAGCCCGCTGTGATCCTCCGAGAGGCCGAGCTCGCGCGCCGAGCACAGCATCCCGTTCGATTCGACCCCGCGCACCGCCGCGCGCTTGATCGCGAGTCCGCCGCGGCAAGCTCGGCGCCGACGAGGGCGCACCGGCGCCTTCATCCCGGCCTGGACGTTCGGCGCGCCGCAGACGATGTCGAGCGGCGCGCCCCCGCCCGCGTCGACCTTGCAGAGCGACAGCCGGTCGGCGTTGGGATGCTGCGCCACTTCCAGCACCTCGCCCACGACCACCTTCGTGAACGGCGGGGCGACCGGATGGCAGTCCTCGACTTCGAGGCCGGACATCGTGAGGAGATGCGCGAGCTCGTCCGTGGTCAACGCCGGGTCGACCATCGTGCGCAGCCACTGTTCGGAGAACTGCATCTTCGCGCGCGCGGCTCAGGCGAACTGGCTCAGGAAGCGCAGGTCGCCCTCGAAGAACAGGCGCAGGTCGTTGATGCCGTAGCGCAGCATCGTCAGGCGCTCGAGGCCGGAGCCGAACGCGAAGCCGATGTAGCGCTCCGGATCGAGGCCGAAGTTGCGGATGACGTTCGGATGCACCTGGCCCGCGCCGGAGATCTCCAGCCAGCGGCCGTCGCGGAACGCCATGTCGATCTCGGCCGACGGCTCGGTGAACGGAAAGAACGAGGGGCGGAAGCGCACCTGCAGATCGTCGGTCTCGAAGAACCGGCGCAGGAAGTCGGTGTACACGCCCTTCAGGTCGGCGAAGCTGATGTGCTCGTCGATCCACAGCCCCTCGACCTGGTGGAACATCGGCGAGTGGGTGGCGTCGCAGTCGACGCGATAGGTGCGCCCCGGCGCGATCACCTTGATCGGCGGCGCGTGCATGCGCGCGTAGCGCACCTGCATCGGGCTCGTGTGCGTGCGCAGGAGCAGCGGCAGGCCGTTCGCGTCCTGCTCCTCGACGTAGAACGTGTCCTGCATCGAGCGCGCCGGATGGTTCTCCGGATTGTTGAGCGCGGTGAAGTTGTACCAGTCGGTCTCGATCTCCGGTCCGTCGGCGACGTCGAAGCCGATCGAGCGGAAGATCGCCTCGATGCGCTGCCAGGTGCGGATGATCGGATGGATGCCGCCGCGGCCGCGGCCGCGGCCCGGCAGGGTGACGTCGAGCGCCTCCTCGGCCAGGCGCGCGTCGAGCTGCGCCTGCGCGAGCGCGGCGCGCCGCTCGGCGAGCGCCTCCTCGATGCGGTCCTTCGCGTCGTTGATGCGCGCGCCGGCTCGCGCGCGTCTCCTCCGGCGGGAGCTTGCCGAGGCCCTTCAGGCGCTCGGTGAGCGCGCCCTGCTTGCCGAGGAAGCGCGCCTTGGCCTGCTCGAGCTCGGCCGGCATCGGCGATCGCCGCGAACAGTGCGACCGGCTTCGGCGACGATTGCGTCGAGATCGTGCATGCTCCGATCGGGAGCCCGGCACCCCGAGCCCCCGGTCCGGCATCGGCGGAGGATCAGGCCGCCAGGCGGGCCTTCGCCTGCTCGGCGAGCTTCGCGAACGCGGCCTTGTCGACCACGGCGAGGTCGGCGAGCACCTTGCGGTCGATCTCGATCGCGGCCTTCTTCAGGCCGTTCATGAACACGCTGTAGGTCAGGCCGAACTCGCGCGCCGCCGGCGTTGATGCGCGCGATCCACAGCGCGCGGAACTCGCGCTTGCTTCGCGCGGCGGTCGCGGTAGGCGTACTGCCCCGCCTTCATGACCGCTTGCTTGGCGACGCGGAAGACGTTGCTCGCGGCGGCCGCGGAAGCCCTTCGACTTGGTCGAGGACCTTCTTGTGGCGGGCGTGCGCGGTGACGCCGCGTTTGACTCGTGGCATGGCTCGCTCCTCCCGCGATCAGGCGTACGGCAGCATCGCGCGCACGGCGCGCTTGTCGGAATCGTGGACCTGCGTCGTGCCGCGCAGATGGCGCTTGCGCTTGGTGGTCTTCTTGGTGAGGATGTGGCGCAGAAACGCCTCGCGAGCGCTTGACGCCGCCGCTGCCGTGCACGCGAAAGCGCTTGGCAGCGCTCTTCTTGGTCTTCATCTTGGGCATGGCTGACTCCTGATTTAGCCTGGCGCCGGGTGGCTCCCGTGACGGGGAGCGCTTGCAAGACCTCGGCACCACTTGTTTTCCGCCTGCCGGCGGCCTGCATCCCGCTCGCGCGGATCCTGCCGCGACGCCGTTGCACGCGATCCGGTGCGTCACCGCCGCTCTGCGCGCCGCGACTCTTGCCGTTCGCTCCGACTTGCGGTCCGAGCTTCTTCGCCGCGGCTTCGCGGCCTTCTTCTTCACCAGCCGTCTTCTTCGGCGCCAGCACCATGACCAGCTGCCGGCCTTCCATCTTCGGGAACTGCTCGACCACGCCGTACGGCTCCAGGTCCGTTCTTCACGCGCTCGAGCAGCCGGATGCCGAATTCCTGGTGCGCCATCTCGCGGCCGCGGAAGCGCAGCGTGACCTTGGTCTTGTCGCCTTCCTCGAGGAACCGGATCAGGTTGCGCAGCTTGATCTTGTAGTCGCCCTCGTCGGTGCCGGGACGGAACTTGACTTCCTTGACCTGGATCTGCTTCTGCTTGAGCTTGGCCTCGTGCGCCTTCTTGGCCTCGCGGTACTTGAACTTGCCGTAGTCCATCAGCTTGCAGACCGGCGGCTGCGCGTCGGCGCGATTTCCACCAGATCCACTTCGCGCTCCTCCGCCAGCCGGAGCGCATCCGCGATCGGGACGATGCCGAGCTGTTCGCCGTCCTCGGCCGACCAGCCGCACTTCCGGAGCGGTGATCTCCCGTTGATCCGCTGCGTGCGCGTTTTCCTGAGCGATGTTCGGTGCTCCCCTTCCGGTTAAAAAAATCAGGCCGCGCTGCCCGGGCTCGCCTCGTTGCGGAGGCGCTCGACGAAGGCCTCGAGCGTCCATCTGCCCGAGGTCCTCGCCCGCCGCGGGTGCGCACGGCCACCGTGTGCCGCTGCCTTCTCCTTGTCGCCGACGACCAGCTGGTAGGGCAGCTTCTGCAGGCTATGTTCTCGGATTTTATAGGTAATTTTCTCATTCCTCAAGTCGGCCTCGACGCGGAACCCGGCCGCCTGCAGGCGCGCTGCCACGCCGGCCGCATACTCGGCCTGGTGCTCGGAGATGTTCAGGACCACGACCTGCACCGGCGCCAGCCAGAGCGGGCATGCGCGCCGGCGTAGTGCTCGATCAGGATGCCGATGAAGCGCTCCATCGACCCGACGATCGCCCGGTGCAGCATCACCGGCACCTTCCGGGTGTTGTCCTCGGCCACGTATTCCGCGCCCGAGCCGGCCCGGCATGGAGAAGTCGACCTGCATCGTCCCGCACTGCCAGACCCGGCCGATCGAGTCCTTCAGCGAGATACTCGATCTTCGGGCCGTAGAACGCGCCCTCGCCCGGCGAGTTCCTCCCACGCGCACGCCCGCAGCGTCGAGCGCCGCGCTCAGCGCCGCCTCGCGCCTGGTCCCACAGCCTCGTCCGCGCCGACGCGCTTCTCCGGGCGCGTCGCCAGCTTGATCAGCGATGTCGGTGAAGCCGAAATCGCGATAGACCTTCTGCAGCAGGCGATGAAGGCCGCCACCTCGGCCTGGATCTGGTCCTCGGTGCAGAAGATGTGGGCGTCGTCCTGGGTGAAGGCGCGCACGCGCATGATGCCGTGCAGCGCGCCCGAGGGCTCGTTGCGGTGGCACGCGCCGAACTCGCCGTAGCGCAGCGGCAGGTCGCGGTAGCTGTGCAGGCCGCTGTTGAAGATCTGCACGTGCCCCGGGCAGTTCATCGGCTTCACCGCGTAGTCGCGGTTCTCCGACTCGGTGGTGAACATGTTCTCGCGGTAGTTCTCCCAGTGCCCCGAGCGCTCCCACAGGCTGCGGTCGATGACCTGCGGCGTGCGCACTTCGTGGTAGCCGTTGTCGCGGTAGACCTGCGCGCATGTACTGCTCGACCTGCTGCCAGAGCGTCCAGCCCTTCGGGTGCCAGAACACCATGCCCGGCGCCTCGTCCTGGATGTGGAACAGGTCGAGCTGCCGTGCCGAGCTGGCGGTGGTCGCGCTTCTCGGCCTCCTCGAGCATGTGCAGGTAGGCGTCCTGCTCTTCCTTCTTCGCCCAGGCGGTGCCGTAGATGCGCTGCAGCATCTCGTTCTTCGAGTCGCCGCGCCAGTAGGCGCCGGCGACCTTCATCAGCTTGAAGACCTTCAGCTTGCCGGTGGAGGGCACGTGCGGCCCGCGGCACAGGTCGATGAAGTCGCCCTCGCGATAGAGCGCGATCGGCCTCGCCCGCCGGAATCGACGCGATGATCTCGGCCTTGTAGTGCTCGCCGATCGACTTGAAGAACTCGACCGCCTTGTCGCGCGCCCACACTTCGCGCGTCGACCGGGAGGTCGCGCTTCGCGATCTCGGCCATGCGCTTCTCGATCGCCGCGAGATCCTCGGGCGTGAACGGCCGCTTGTAGGAGAAGTCGTAGTAGAAGCCGTTCTCGATCACCGGGCCGATGGTGACCTGCGCATCGGGGAACAGCTCCTTCACCGCATGGGCGAGCAGGTGCGCGGTGGAGTGGCGCAGGAGCTCCAGCCCGTCCGTGTCCTTGTCGGTGACGATCGCGAGGTCGGCGTCGCGCTTCGATGCGATAGCGACGTATCGACCAGCTTGCCGTCGACGCGGCCGGCGAGCGCGGCCTTGGCGAGGCCGGGGCCGATCGACTGCGCGACCTCCGCCACCGTCACCGGGCCGGGGAAGGTCTTCACCGAGCCGTCGGGGAGTCGGATGTTGATCATGTCAGGGTGTTCTCGCCGGACAAAAAAAGGTGCGGTTGAGCCGCACCTTTTCGCGTGACGCGCTCTACCGTGTCAATCGACGCCGGTCGCAGTTCGCATCGTCACGTTCGTCAGCTCCGTCGAGCGAGTTGGTAGGCGCGATTGGACTCGAACCAACGACCCCCACCATGTCAAGGTGGTGCTCTAACCAGCTGAGCTACGCGCCTGGGGAGCCGGAATTCTATCCGAGTCGGCGGCACCCGGGCAAACGCCGTCCTAGGCCTTGCGCGCCGCCGACCGGAGCATTTCCGCTGGCGTGCTCGCGCGAGGTGTCGGTGATCTTCATCCCGCCGAGCATGCGCGCCACCTCCTCGACCCGCTCGGCCTCCGCGAGCACCGACACGCGGCTCCGGGTCGCGCCGTTCACGGTCAGCTTCGCGACCGACCACTGGTGGTCGGCCTGCGCCGCGACCTGCGCGAGATGGGTGACGCAGAGCACCTGGCGCTCGATCGCCCAGGAGCTTCAGCTTCCGGCCGACGACCTCCGCGACCGCGCCGCCGATCCCCGAGTCGACCTCGTCGAAGACCAGCGTCGGCACGGCGGCGGCTTTGGCGGTGATCACCTGGATCGCCAGGCTGATCCGCGACAGCTCGCCGCCGGAGGCGACCTTCGCGAGCGGGCGCGGCTCGACGCCGGGGTTGGTGGACACGAGGAACTCGACCGACTCGTTCCCCTGCGCGCTGCCGGCCTCGATCGGGCGCAGCGCCGCCTCGAACTTCCCCCCGGCCATCGCCAGCTCCTTCATCGCGGCGGTCACCTGGCGCGCGAGCTTCGTCGCGGCCTGGCGGCGCTCGGCCGACAGCTTCGCCGCCAGCTCGCCGTAACGCTGCTTCGCCGCCGCTTCCTGCTCCCGCAGCGCGTCCGGATCGGACGCCGCCTCGAGCTCGGCGAGGCGCGCAGCCAGGCGTTCGGCGAGCTCCGGCAAGGTCTCCGGGCCGACGCGGAACTTGCGCGCGGTCGAATGCAGCGCCTCGAGCCGGCGCTCGACGTCCGCGAGCCGCGCCGGGTCGAGCTCCACCTTGTCGGCATAGCGCCGCAGCGCGTGCGCGGCCTCCTCGATCTGCGCCGCCGCGCCGTCGAGCAGCGCGACCGGCTCGGCGAGTCCGCCGTCGTAGCCGGTGAGCGCGCGCAGCCGCGACGCGGCCGCGGCGATCGCGCCCGAGGCGGCGTCCTCGGACTCCGAGATCGCATCGAGCGCGGCGCGCGCGCCCTCGATCAGGCTCGCGGCGTGCGCGAGGCGGCTCTGCTCCGCCTGGATCTCGTCCCACTCGCCCGGGCGCGCCGCGAGCTTCCGGAGCTCGTCGACCTGCCACGCGAGCTGCTCGCGCTCCGCGGCGCGCGCGGCCGCGTGCGTTTCCTGCTCCGCGCGCAGCTTCGCCAGCCGCTGCCACTCGCGATACGCCGCGCCCACTTCGCGCACCGCCGCCGCGAGGCCGGCGTGACCGTCGAGCAGTTCGCGCTGCGCCGCCGCCCGCACGAGCGACTGGTGCGCATGCTGGCCATGGATGTCGACCAGCAGCTCGCCGACCTCGCCGAGCTGCTGGATCGTCGCGGCCGTGCCGTTGATGAATGCCCGCGAGCGCCCGCTCCGGTCCACGACGCGGCGCAGAAGCAGCCGCCCCTCGTCGCCCTCGAGGGCGCTCTCGGCGAGCCAGGCCCGCACCGCCGGCAGGCGCTCGACCGCGAACTCGGCGACCACCTCCGCGCGCTCGCTGCCGGCGCGGACCACGGCGGCATCCGCGCGCCCGCCGAGCGCAAGCTCCAGGGCGTCCACGAGGATCGACTTCCCCGCGCCGGTCTCCCCGGTGAGCGTGGTGAAACCCCGCTCGAACTCGAGCTCGAGCGCGTCGACGATGGCGAAGTCGCGGACCGAAAGGTGGATCAGCACGGCGCCGACGAGCGCGCTAGAACAGACTCTCGCTCCAGCGGAGCTTCTCGCGCAGCATCGCGTAGTAGCTGTAGCCGGGCGGATGGACGAGCTTCGCCGCGTGGTCCGCGCGCCGGATCTCGACGCGGTCGCCCTCGCCCAGATCGAACTGCGGCTGGCCGTCGAAATGCAGGCGCGCGTCCGCGCCGCGCTTGACCGTGATCTCGAGCGCCGCGGTCTCGGCCACGGCGATCGGACGGTTGGAAAGGGTGTGCGGGCAGATCGGCACGAGCGCGAGCGCCGGCACGCCCGGCTGGATGATCGGGCCGCCGGCGGACAGCGCGTACGCCGTGGACCCCGAAGGCGTCGCGACGATCAGCCCGTCCGAGCGGAGGTCGTAGAGGAACTGCCCGTCGATCCGCACCATGAGCTCGATGAGCCGGCCGGTCGCGCCCTTGCTCACCACGACGTCGTTCAGGGCCGTCATCGCGAGGACCGCCTGCCCCGCGCGCGAGACGGTCGCCGCGAGCATGGTCCGCGACTCGGTCGCGTACACGCCGGCGACGATCTGCGCCATCGCGTCGGTCATCGCGCCGAGCGCGATGTCGGTCATGAACCCGAGTCGCCCCTGGTTCACGCCGACCAGCGGGATGCCGGACGGCGCCAGCGCGCGGGCCGCCGAGAGCATGCTGCCGTCGCCGCCCAGGATGACCGCCAGGTCGGCCTGCGCGCCGATCGCCGCGAAATCGACCACCGGGAACCCGGCGACGCCCGATTCGGTGGCCGTTTCCTGCTCGATCAGCACCGTGCAGCCGCGATCCACGAGGAAGCGCCCGAGGACGCGGATCGGCTCGGCCACGTCGCGGCTCTTGTAGCGGCCGACCAGCGCGACGGTCTTGAATGCGGCGGGCATGACGCCAAATTTACACTACAAGCCGCCCCCGGCCGCGGCGCGCGCCGCGCGCCGCTTGCGGGCGGCCGACTTTGGTTAGAATCGTCCGCATGCTGGACCAGCGCGCACAGCTTCTGCTGAAAACCCTCGTCGAGCGCTACATCGCCGAAGGCGAGCCGGTCGGCTCGCGCGCGCTCTCGAAGTACTCGGGGCTCGACCTGAGCCCGGCCACGGTCCGCAACGTGATGGCCGACCTCGAGGAGCTCGGTTTCATCGCGAGCCCGCACACCTCGGCGGGGCGCATTCCCACGCCCCGCGGCTACCGCTTCTTCGTCGACACGCTGCTGACGATCAAGCCGCTCGACCGGGTCGAGCTGGACCGGCTCGAGGGCAACCTTCATCCCGACCACCCGCAGCGGGTGATCAGCCAGGCGTCGCAGGCTGCTGTCCGACCTGACGCGCTTCGCCGGCGTGGTGGTCGCGGCGCGGCGCCGCAGTCCGGCGTTCCGGCACATCGAGTTCCTGGCGCTGTCGGAGAAGCGCGTCCTGCTGATCATCGTCACGCCGGACGGCGACGTCCAGAACCGGATCCTGCTGACCGACCGCACCTACTCGCCGGCCGAGCTCACGATGGCGGCCAACTTCCTGAACCAGAACTGCGCCGGCCTCACGTTCGAGGAGATCCGGCGCGGGCTCCAGGACGAGCTGCGCCAGCTCCGGGAAGACGTGACCTCCCTCATGACCGCGGCGCTCCAAGCGAGCGACGAGGCGTTGTCGGAAAGCACCGAGAGCTACGTCATCTCCGGCGAGCGGCGCCTGCTCGACTCGGCGGACCTCGCCTCCAACATGAAGCGCCTGCGCGAGCTGTTCGAGCTGTTCGAGACGCGCACGGTGCTGATGCAGCTCCTCGACGTGTCGAGCCGCGCGCAAGGCGTGCAGATCTTCATCGGCGGCGAGTCGGGCATCGCGCCGCTCGACGAGTGCAGCGTGGTCACCGCCCCCTACGAGGTCGACGGCGTAGGTGGTCGGGACGGTCGGCGTGATCGGGCCGACCCGCATGGCGTACGAGCGGGTGATCCCGATCGTCGACATCACCGCGAAGCTGCTGTCGAGCGCGCTCTCGCAGCACTGAGCGGCACGCACTCGACCGCCCCCCCGGCATGGCCTTCGCGCAAGAGCCGCCGTATGCGCACGGCACGATCGCCCGCACGGGCATCCTGCTGGTCAACCTCGGCACGCCCGCGTCCCCGACCGCCGCCGCGGTCCGCCGCTATCTGCGCGAGTTCCTGTCCGACCGCGCGCGTGGTGGAGCTCCCGCGCGCGATCTGGAACCCGATCCTGTACGGGATCATCCTGACCACCCGGCCCCGCCAGTCCGCGGCGCGCTACGCCGCGATCTGGACCAAGGACGGCTCGCCGCTGCAGCTCTACACGGCGCGGCAGGCGAAGCTGCTCCAGGGCCTCGCCGGCGAGCGCCTGAAGCTGCCGGTGGTGGTGGAGTACGCGATGCGCTACGGCGAGCCGTCGATCGCGACGATGCTCTCGCGCATGCGTGCCGCGCACGTCGAGCGCCTGCTGGTGCTGCCGCTCTACCCCCAGTACGCCGCCAGCACGACCGCCACGGCGGTGGACGCGGTGACCGACTGGCTGCAGCGCGCGCGCAACCAGCCGGAGCTGCGCGTGGTCAAGCACTTCCACGATCATCCCGCATACATCACGGCGCTCGGCGACGCCCTGCGCGATTTCTGGCGCACGCGCGGACGGCCCGACAAGCTCGTGATGAGCTTCCACGGCGTGCCGAGGTTCACGCTCGACCGCGGCGACCCGTACCACTGCGAGTGCCAGAAGACGGCGCGCCTGCTCGCCGCGGATCTCGAGCTGCCGGACGCGGCGTGGCAGATCGCGTTCCAGTCGCGCTTCGGGCGCGCCGAGTGGCTCAAGCCCTACACGGCGGACACGCTGACCGACCTCGCGCGCAAGGGCATCCGCCGGGTCGACGTCGTCTGCCCGGGCTTCGTCTCCGACTGCCTGGAAACGCTCGAGGAGATCGCGCTCGAGGCGAAGGCGATCTTCCTCGGCGCCGGCGGCAAGGAATTCAACGCCGTCCCGTGCCTGAACGATCGTCCGGGCTGGATCGAGGCGCTCGCGGCGATCGCGCGCGATCATCTCGGCGGGTGGGGCGCGGAGGGGTGGGATCGGACCGCCGCGCGAAGCGGCGGCGCGGGATTCGCTGGCGCGCGCGAAGCGGCTCGGCGCTGCAGCATAGGGAGAGAAGGATGAAACTGATTCTGCGCTGGCTCATCAGCGCGCTGGCGTTGCTGGCGCTCCCCTACATCATGAGCGGCATCACGGTGACGAGCTTCTACATCGCGCTGATCGTCGCGGTCGTGCTCGGGCTGATCAACGCCGTCGTGCGGCCGATCCTGATCCTGCTCACGCTCCCGGTGACGATCCTGACGCTCGGGCTCTTCATCCTCGTCATCAACGCGCTGCTGTTCTGGTTCGTGGCCTCGTTCGTGGACGGGTTCCAGGTGAGCGGCTTCTGGGCGGCGTTTTTCGGGGCGATCCTCTACTCGCTCATCACCTGGGCGGCAAACGCGCTGATCTTCGAGAAGTCCCCGCAGCCGCTAGTCGCTCGCCAGCGCGCGCCCGAACCGCGTCGAACAGCTCGCCCGCGGCGTCCGGCGCAAGCGCGTCGAGCGCCCCCTGCCAGCGCGGAAAGAGATTCGACTCCTCGCGGTGCTCGTGCTTCGCGAGCGTTCCGGAGAGGATCGCGATGAACGGCTCCACCTCCCAGGTTTCGGGTGCCCCCGCGCCGAGCGCGGCCTCGACCTCCTCGAGCTGGGCGAGGAGCTCGTCGTGCTCGCGCAACATGATGTCGACGTGCTCGGCGCCGTCCGCCGCGGGCAGGCGCGGCGCAAGCAGGTCGTTCTCGGCCCGGAGGTGACGCGCGATGCCGGCCGCGAACTCGGCCAGCAGCGGGCGGGCACCGGCGAGGTCATGCGCGTTCACGCGCCGCAGCGCGACCGCGAGCAGCTCGTCGAGGCGCCGGTGGTCGCGCACGAGGAGATCGATTACGCCGGTCGGCGCGGTGTCGGCGCGGCGGCGCACGGTGGTCCGCCAGCCGCGCAGGTCGCGCTCGATCTGCCACGCGACGGCGTCGCGCAGCTGGAGATTGAGGCTGGCCATCAGCAGTTCCGGTGCGTCGGCGGTCAGGAGGATCACGCTCTCGTTGGGGCCGAGGTCGCGGACCGCGTAGTACGCCGCGGTCTGGACCCGGCCGGCAGGCTCCGCGTGTAAATCGACGATGCCCGAAGTCATTTGCTATGCCTTTGATCTGCCGCGATTCTCGCATGGGCCTTGAATTCGTCCGAAGCGCCCCAATTACCCTCGCGTCCCCAGGGGAATAGCGGAATCGCGACTCGAATGCAGCCCGACCAGCACGACCTCCCGCCCGCCGCGCAGGGTGAACCTGCCGCCGACGGCCCGCCGCCGCCGGAGACCCCGGCGACCGTCGACGAGCAACTGCGCGCCGCGGAGCTCAAGGCCGCGGAGCACCACGACGCGTGGCTCCGCGCCAAGGCCGAAGCCGACAACATCCGCAAGCGCGCGCAGGACGACGTCGCGAAGGCGCACAAGTTCGGCATCGAGCGGTTCGCGACCGACCTGCTCCCGGTCCGGGACAGCCTGGAGGCCGCGCTCGCCGCCGAGAACGCCACGGCCGAGAACATGCGCTCCGGCGTCGAGCTCACGCTGCGCCAGCTCGAGGCCGCCTTCGACCGGCACCAGCTGCGGGAGATCAACCCGGCGGGCGAGAAGTTCGACCCGCACCGGCACCAGGCGATCAGCATGCTGCCCTCGGAGAAGGAACCGAACACGGTCATCAACGTCCTGCAGAAGGGCTACAGCCTGCACGACCGGGTCATCCGCCCCGCGCTCGTGACGGTGGCAAAGGCAAAAGACGCTTGATACGCGGGAACTTAGCCCCACATCTGGCACAACACTCGGATCAACGACAGGAAGACGGCCATGGGAAAGATCATCGGCATTGACCTCGGCACCACCAACTCGTGCGTGGCGATCATGGAGGGCGGCAAGCCCAAGGTGATCGAGAACGCCGAGGGCACGCGCACCACCCCGTCGATCGTCGCCTACATGGAGGACGGCGAGGTGCTGGTCGGCGCCCCCGGCAAGCGCCAGGCGGTCACCAACCCGAGGAACACGCTCTACGCGATCAAGCGGCTGATCGGCCGCAAGTTCGAGGAGAAGGAAGTCCAGAAGGACATCGGCCTGATGCCCTACAAGATCGTCAAGGCCGACAACAACGACGCGTGGGTCGAGGTGCGCGGCAAGAAGATCGCGCCGCCGGAAGTCTCCGCGCAGGTCCTGCGCAAGATGAAGAAGACCGCCGAGGACTACCTCGGCGAGGAAGTCACCGAGGCGGTGATCACCGTGCCGGCGTACTTCAACGACTCGCAGCGCCAGGCGACGAAGGACGCCGGCCGCATCGCCGGCCTCGAGGTGAAGCGCATCATCAACGAGCCCACCGCGGCGGCGCTCGCCTTCGGCCTCGACAAGGGCGGCCGGAAGGACACGAAGATCGCCGTGTACGACCTCGGCGGCGGCACGTTCGACATCTCGATCATCGAGATCGCCGACGTCGAGGGCGAGAAGCAGTTCGAGGTGCTCGCCACCAACGGCGACACGTTCCTCGGCGGCGAGGACTTCGACCAGCGCGTCATCGACTACATCGTCACCGAGTTCAAGAAGGACCAGGGCGTCGACCTGTCGAAGGACGTGCTCGCGCTGCAGCGTCTGAAGGAGGCGGCGGAGAAGGCGAAGATCGAGCTGTCCTCGACGCAGCAGACCGAGGTCAACCTGCCGTACATCACCGCGGACGCGAGCGGGCCGAAGCACCTCGCGATGAAGATCACGCGGGCGAAGTTCGAGAGCCTCGTCGACGAGCTGATCGCGCGGACGGTGGAGCCCTGCCGCATCGCGATCAAGGACGCGGGCGTCAAGGTCTCCGACATCGACGACGTGATCCTCGTCGGCGGCATGACGCGCATGCCCAAGGTGCGTGGACACGGTGCGCGAGTTCTTCGGCCGGGAGCCGCGCAAGGACGTCAACCCGGACGAAGCGGTCGCGGTCGGCGCCGCGATCCAGGGCGGCGTGCTGCAGGGCGAGGTCAAGGACGTGCTGCTGCTCGACGTCACGCCCCTGTCGCTGGGCATCGAGACGCTCGGCGGCGTGATGACGAAGCTGATCCAGAAGAACACCACCATCCCGACCAAGGCGCAGCAGGTGTTCTCGACCGCCGACGACAATCAGTCGGCAGTGACCATCCACGTGCTGCAGGGCGAGCGCGAAATGGCGTCCGGCAACAAGAGCCTCGGGCAGTTCAACCTCGAGGGCATCCCGCCGTCGCCGCGCGGCATGCCGCAGATCGAGGTGGCGTTCGACATCGACGCGAACGGGATCCTGCACGTCTCGGCGAAGGACAAGGCGACCGGCAAGCAGAACAAGATCACCATCAAGGCGAGCTCCGGCCTTACCGAGGACGAGGTCCAGCGCATGGTGAAGGACGCCGAGGCGCACGCGGAAGACGACAAGAAGCTGCACGAGCTCGTCGACGCGCGCAACCGCGGCGACGCCCTCGCGCACTCGGTCAAGAAGTCGCTCGCGGAGTACGGCGAGAAGGTCGGGGCGGACGAGAAGGCGAAGATCGAGGCCGCCCTCAAGGACCTGGAGGAGACGCTGAAGAGCGACGACAAGGCGCGGATCGAGGCGAAGACCGAAGCCCTCGCGGCCGCGGCGCAGAAGATGGGCGAGCGGATGTACGCGGACGCGCAGGCGGCCGCCGGCGGCGGCGAGGCGCAGCCCGGCGCCCAGGCTCAGGCGGGCGGCGGCAAGAAGGCGGACGAGAACGTCGTCGACGCGGAGTTCACGGAAGTCAAAGACAAGAAAGGTTAGGCCGTCACGCGCAGGGCGCACGGGCGTTGACGAGCGCTACTGGCGCGTGACGTCCTAACTGGCCGCGTTCAAGCGACGCAAACTGCGCGTCGCTTGAACGCGGCCGTGCGTTATCGGGGAGCGGAACTCGCAGCATGGCAAAGCGCGACTACTACGAGGTGCTCGGCGTCAACCGCGACGCGGACGAGGAGGCCGTCAAGAAGGCCTATCGGAAGCTCGCGATGAAGTGGCATCCGGACCGCAATCCCGATCACCCGAAGGCCGAGGAGCACTTCAAGGAGGCGAAGGAGGCCTACGAGGTGCTCTCCGACGAGCAGAAGCGCGCCGCCTATGACCGGTTCGGCCACGCCGGCGTGGACCCGCAGGCCGGCATGGCCGGCGCCGGCGGCGCGGGCTTCTCGAACTTCGCCGACGCGTTCGGCGAGATCTTCGGCGACGTCTTCGGGCAGGGGCGCACGCGCTCCGGCGTCTATCGCGGCGCCGACCTGCGCTACAACCTCGAGATCGCGCTCGAGCAGGCGGCGCACGGCACCGAGACCAAGATCCGCATCCCGACCTTCGAGGACTGCGCGACCTGCGGCGCGACGGGCGCGAAGCCGGGCACCAAGCCGCAGACCTGCTCGACCTGCAACGGCCAGGGGCAGGTGCGGATGCAGCAGGGGTTCTTCTCGATCCAGCAGACCTGCCCGCGCTGCCACGGCACCGGCAAGATGATCGCCGACCCGTGCGGCGCCTGCCACGGCGCGGGCAGAGTGAAGACCCAGAAGACGCTGTCGGTGAAGATCCCGGGCGGTGTCGACGAAGGCGATCGGATCCGGCTCGCGAACGAGGGCGAGCCCGGGATGAACGGCGGCCCCCCGGGCGACCTGTACGTCCAGATCCGCATCAAGCCCCACGCGGTGTTCCAGCGCGACCACGACGACCTGCATTGCGAAATGCCGATCGCCTTCGCGACCGCCGCGCTCGGCGGCGAAATCGACATCCCGACCCTCGACGGCGCGGCGAAGATCAAGGTGCCGGCCGAGACCCAAAGCGGCAAGGTCTTCCGCCTGCGCGGCAAGGGCATCAAGGGCGTCCGCTCCAGCACGCACGGCGACCTGTTCTGCCACGTCGTGATCGAAACCCCGGTCAATCTGACCGAGCGCCAGAAGGAGCTGCTGCGGGAGTTCGACGCTGTCACGCAGAAGCACAGCGACCGCCACAATCCGCGCGCCCGATCCTGGATGGACAAGGTGCGGGAGTTCTTCGCCTCCTGACCGCCCGCTCCGGCGCCCGGAGCGTTGTTTCCCTGCAACAAAGACGGCCACCTCGGCGTCCTCCGCCCTTAACGTTCCCGCACCTATTGTGTAGTCCTCATCATTTCCCCTAAGATCCGCCTATAACCCGTTGATCGGAGGGGGAGATGTTGATGGAATCGAGCCGGGCTCTCGCGGCTGCGCTGGCGCTCGCGGCGCTGGTCTGCCTGCCGGCATTCGCCGATCAACCTCTTGATCAGGCAAGGAAACTTCTCGAGGCGAAGCGCCCGAAGGAAGCCTTCGACCTGCTCCGCCCGCTGGAGGCCAAGCGCGCCGGCGAAATCGACTACGACTACCTCCTGGGGATCGCGGCGCTGGACGCCGGCGATGCGCAGTCAGCGATCTTCGCGCTCGAGCGCGTGCTCGCGGTCAACCCCAACTACCTGCAGGCCCGGGCCGAGATCGCGCGCGCGTACTTCGTTCTCGGGGAGAAGGAGAACGCGCGGCGCGAGTTCCGGACCGTGCGGTCGCAGAACCCGCCCGATGCGGCGCGGCAGACGATCGATCGCTACCTGTCAGCACTCGAGCCGCAGACTTCGCGCTTGCGCGCTTTTCTCGAGGTCGGTCTCGGCTACGACACCAACGTCAACAGCGCGACCTCGCGCAGCGCCATCGCGATCCCCGCCTTCGGCGGCGCGATCGGTCAGCTTTCGCCGAATGCCCAGCAGCAGGGGACGTGGTTTGGCGGCGTCGGCGCGGGCGCGTCGATCGACCAGGCGCTCACGAACGAGTGGTCGCTCCTCGGCGCGGCCAGCTACGCGGGCAAGTTCAACCAGGACTACAACGAGTTCAACACCGGGACGCTCGACGCCAGCGCCGGGGCGCGCTGGGCGCGCGGCGCGAACCAGCTCGTCGGCCTCGCGCAGGGACAGCTGTTCTGGCTGGACAACGACCGCTACCGGAACCTCTACGGCGGGACGGTTCAGTGGCTCCACAACCTCAGCCCGACGCAGCAGCTCACGGTCTTCGGCCAGTTCTCGGCGCTGCGCTATCCGCAGCCCTCCCAGGCCCCGCAGGATGCGAACCGCGGCATCGGCGGCGTCGCCTATTCCCAGGCGTTCGCGGGGCGTTACAGCCCGGTGGCGTACCTCTCGGGCTACGGCGGGGACGAGCGCTCGACCGACGCCGCGTTCAAGTACCTTGGCTACACGCCGTTCGGCGTCCGCCTCGGCGGTCAGGCGTCGCTCGCCCCGCAGGCGGTGCTGTTCGGGTCGGCCGCGTACGAACGGCGCGACTACAACGGCGAGAATCCCACGTTCCTGCTCACGCGCCAGGACAATCAGTACGATTTCCGGGTCGGGCTCGCCTATACGTTCCTGCCCCAGTGGACGCTCACCCCGCAGGTCGCATACACGAAGAACGACTCGAACATCGAGCTGAACGAGTACGACCGGACCGTGGCGGCCGTCACGGTCCGCCGGGATTTCTAGCGGCGGGCGGGCGCCCTGCGGTGTGGAATTTGCTACGGTAAGCGGGGTCGCGTAGCGCACGTCGGTCCGGGCGCGGTCCGGACACGCGCGGACCGTTCGTCGGGGAAGCGACCCCGTTTGCGCAGGCGTTGCGGCCCCGGGGGTGCCCGGGGTTCGACGGCCGACGCCGGATTTCCGTCGTAGCGGTACCCAGGTCTTCGGGAGTGAAACACGTATGGCGAACGAATACTCGCAGTACGCCGGGCGCAAGCTCGCGATCGCCGCCGCGGTTGCGGCCCTGCTCGGCACCGAGGCTTACGCGGCGCCGGCCGGCTCGGTCGACTTCTCGACCGGCAACGTGGTCGCGACCGGTGCGGACGGCCGCGCGCGGCCGCTCGTCAAGGGGACCGAGCTGAATTCGGGCGATCGCGTCGTCACGAACGACGGCCGCGCGCAGATCCGCTTCGCCGACGGCGCGTACGTCTCGCTCCAGCCCAACACCGATTTCGCGATCCGCGAGTTCCGGTACGAGGGCCGCACCGACGGCTCCGAGCGCGGCGTGTTCGGCTTGCTGAAGGGCGCGATGCGCACGGTCACCGGCGCGATCGGTCGCGTGAACCGCGCCGCCTACGAGATCCAGACGCCGACTGCGACGATCGGCATTCGCGGTACCGGCGGCCTCATTCAGGTGTTCGACGACGGGCGCACCCTGCTCATCGGCACGAGCGGCGTCTGGACGCTCGCGGGGCTGAACAAGGACATGATCGATCTGCCGGCCGGCCAGGCGGCGATGACGTTCCCCGACCCGAACAAGGGCCCGGAGAAGGTGTCGGAGGGACCCGTGCTGCCGCCGGCGCCGCTGCTTGCCGAAAGGCGAGCAGCCACCCACGATCCTCGACGGGCCCGGAAGCTCCGCCAACGACATCCGATTGCAGGCGACATCGCGGAGTCCGCGCTAGCGTCCGCCGGCCGATCCCGCCGGGAGAGCTCCCTCCCGGACTATTCACCAACGCGACCACGCTGGTCCCCCCACCGAACCCGACCGCCGAACCCGAACCCGCCGCTCGTCACCGGGACGGGCTACGACCTGTCCTACGCTGCCGGCGGGTTAGTCCGTTCAGCGCGAATGAAGGACAGAGTTACAGCGACCTTCGACGCCAGCGGCAAGCTGATCGATTCCGTCGGTCCCACCGGCAAGCTGACGCTCAACGGATCGCACGCGGAGTTCGGCACGACCGTCGGGGCGTGATCGCCTGGGGCCGCTGGATTGGCCCGGTCAACTCGACGGTTACTGCCATCCCGTCGCCAGACGTTCGGCGCCGAACGACGGGCTGCACTACGTCGTCGGAATTCCGGCCCCGATCACCGCTCTCGCGGGCACCGGAACGGCGACGTTCAACCTGATCGGCGCGACCTCGCCCACAGACGGCGTGAACGCGCCCGGCACCGTATCGGGGGGGCAGCTCGTCGTCAACCTGGGCGCCGCGCCGACGGTCGAATCTGCAGAACTTCACGTTCGCCCAAGGCGGCAGCACGTACGTGATGAACAAGGCCGGCATGCCGATCACCGGGCCACTTGACGCCCTTCTCCGGCACGCTGTCGGCACTCGGCGGATTTCGCCGGCAGCACCGGGAACTGCGTAAGCACCTCATGCTCGGCCCAGGTCAACGGTCACTTCTACGGCGCCAACGCCTCGCACGCCGGATTCGCATACAAGGTCAACCAGGGCCCGTTCGGGAACGTCAGCGGCGCGGCGACGTTCGCACGCTGATCAGCACGCACACCTTGCCGCGCCCGACGCGCGTGACGCTCATCGCCGCGGGCTGGCGGCTGATCGGAGCGAACGAGCCCGTCGCGGCGCTCGCGCAGCTTCGCGCCGCCTGCACGCTCGCCCCGGATGATCAGGCCGCGCACTTCCTCCGCGGCGTCTGTCACCATGCCCTCGGCCAGCTCAGCGAAGCGCTCGCCGCGTTCGACACCGCGGCCGCGCTCGATCCGGCCGATCGCGACGCGGCGATCGCGCCGATCGGACTGCTGTGCGAGCTCGGGCGCGCTGACGAGGCGCTGGCGCGCTGCGAGCGATTGATCGCCGCCGCGCCGGACGATCCCGACGTTCCGATTCAACACCGGGCTCGTCCACGAGACTCGCGGCGATCTGTGAGTCGCGCTCGCGTGCTACGACGCCGCGCTCGAACGCGATCCGCGACACCGGCCGTCGCTGCTCAATCGCGGACTGGCGCTGACCCGCTGGGACGGCTCGAGGAGGCGTACGCGAACAATCGCATCGCGGCCGAGGCCTTTCCCGCGCTCGCCGACTCGCACTACAACCTGGCCGAGGTCGCGCTCGCGCTGGGGCGCTACGCGGACGCGCTCGAGCACTGCGAACGCGGCGCTGGCGCTCGATCCGCGCCATCTCGGCGCGCTGTTCGATCGCGCCTGGCACTCGCCGCGCCTTGGCCGATTCGACGAAGCGCGCGCGGCATGGACGGCGGCGCGAGCGGTCGACGCCAGCCGCCGTCGACACCCGCTGGGCGAGCGTCGCGGGACGCGGCGTTCCGCCGCGCTTCTCTCCCGAGACGGTGTATCTCGCTCAGGCCTACGCACGCCTGCGGGAATGCGATTGGGGCGAGCGGGAACGATTCGTGGAGACGCTGCGAGAACTCGTCGCCGCAGCGGCGGCAGGACCTCCCGACCGAGCGGGGCCTCGTGTTCGCGAGCGCGACCCTGCCTCTTTCGGCGGGCGAGCGCCTCGCTCTCGCCCGCGCCGTCTCGACGCACATCCAGCGCGGAGTCGGCACACCGTTCGCGCCGCGCGCCCCGTCGGCCGCCGGGCGACTCCGGGTCGGATACCTCTCGCCCGACTTCCGGGACCACGTGGTCGGCCGGCTGGTGCGACCGCTCCTCGAGCACCACGATCGCGCCACGGTGGAGGTGTTCGCCTACAGCCTCGCGCCGGACGATGGCAGCGCGCTACGGCGCGCGCTCGCGTCCGCCGCCGACCGGTTCCGCGACGTTTCCGCGCTGGATGATCGGACCGCCGCGGCGACGATCGCCGGGGACGGCATCGACATCCTCGTCGACCTCGCGGGCTACACCGATGGCGCCCGGCCCGAAATCCTCGCGCTGCGCCCCGCGCCGGTCCAGGTGACCTATCTCGGCTTCGCGGGCTCGACGGGCGCCGAGTACATCGACTACGCGTTCACCGATCGCGTGACCACGCCGGCAGGGAGCGAGATCTGGTGGAGCGAGCGGCTGGCGTTCCTGCCGCACACGCACTTCCTGTACGCGCCCGGGGATGCGCCGGACAGCGGTCCCGCGTCCCGTCAGGCCTATGGGCTGCCATCGGATGCGATCGTGTTCTGCGCGTTCCACAGCCCGCACAAGATCGGCCCCGAGTGCTTCGCGGCGTGGCTCGAGATCCTGCGCCGGACGTCGGGCAGCGTGCTCTGGCTGCTCGATAGCGGCCCGGCGGCACGGACCAACCTGCGCGCCGCTGCGGCGCGGGCGGGAATCGACCCGACCCGGCTGGTCGAGGCGCCGCGCGAGCCCGTGTCACGGCACCTCGCGCGCCTGGCGCTTCCCGACCTGTTCCTCGACGCGTTCCACTACAACGCCATGGCGGGGGCCTGCGATGCGCTGTGGATGGGACTCCCGGTGCTCACGCTGACCGGCACCGCCCCGCCCGCGCGCGTGGCGACCAGCCTGCTGGCCGCCGCGGGGCTCGCGGATCTGGCCGCGCCCGACCGCGCGTCGTTCATCGAGAAGGCGGTTGAGCTCGCGCATTCGCCCGGGCGGGCGCAGTCGATGCGGGAGCGCGTCCGGGCCGCCCATCGGAGCCCGCTCTTCGACGCCCGCGGGCGCGTCCGGGACATCGAGGCCGCCTACCGGGAAATGGCCGCCCGGGCCCGGGGCGGGCGACTGCCGGCGTCCTTCGAACTGCCCGGAAACGGCCTGCCGTGAGGTTTTTGGACCGCCCTGCGTCCCGCCCCTTGCGCAGCCCTCCCAGATCGGCAATTCTTCCTGGACCGGCGCGGCGTTAGCCGCGATTCTTTGCGCCTAATCTGAGCTGGTATCGAGGAGCCCCCCATGCACCGCAGAACGTTCGTCGCCGTCGCCCTGGCCACCGCCTTCGCCCTGCCCGCCTTCGCCCAGAAAGACGCCGGCGGCGCGATCGTGATCGGCCAGTCGGTGCCCCTCAGCGGCTCCAACAAGGACCTCGGCGAGGACATCCGCGAAGGCGCGCTCGCGTACCTGAAGAAGGTCAACGACGCCGGCGGCGTGAACGGCCGCAAGGTCGAGCTCGTGTCCCTCGACGACGCGAACGACACGAAGAAGTCCGAAGCGAACACCAAGACGCTGATCGACCAGGGCGTGATCGCGCTCTTCGGGTACGGCAGCGCGACGCTGAGCCGGCCGGGTCTGCCGCACGTGGAGGCGGCACGGATCACGTTCTTCGCGCCGTTCACCGGCGCCGATCCGATGCGGGTGTTCAACCGGTTCGTCTACAACCATCGCGCCAGCTACGCCGACGAGATGGAGAAAGTCGTCGACCACTACACGACCTTCGGCATCAAGCGCTTCGCGATCGTCCACTACGAGGACGCGATCGGCAAGGCGAACTACGGTGCCGTCGAGCGTGCGCTGAAGGCGCGCAACCTCAGTGTGGTCGCCGTCGCATCGCTGCAGCGCACGCAGACCGACATCAGCAAGGACGTCGCGAAAGTGCTGCAGGCCAACCCCGACGTCGTCATCACCACGACGCTCTACAAGCACGCCGCCGACTTCGTGAAGTTGTCGCGCAAGCAGGGCTCGGGCGCGCAGTTCATCAGCAACTCGTTCCCCGGCACGACGGCGCTCGCCGCCGCGCTCGGCTCCGACGGCCTCGGCGTGGCCATGGCCCAGGTCGTGCCGACCGTGACCAAGCGCTCGATCCCGATCGTCAAGGAGTATCAGGACGCGGTCGAGAAGCTCAAGGGCAAGAAGGCCTACTCCTTCCAGGCGCTCGAGTCCTACATCGCGATGAAGGTGCTCGTGGAAGGCATCCGTCGCGCCGGCCCCCAACCCACCCGGGAGAAGCTGCTGCAGGCGCTCGACACCATGCAGAACTACGACCTCGGCGGCTACATCGTCAACTTCACGCCGAACAACCACAACGGCAGCAGCTACGTCGGTCTGACCATCCTCGGACGCGACCTCGCGTTCAAGGACTGACGCGCGCGTCGCATGATCCCGGTGAACGCCGGGATCCAAAGAGAAACGGGCGCCTCGGCGCCCGTTTCGTTTTGGTGACGGCACCCGCCTACGCTCGCCGCCAGGTCGTCCCCTGCGGCCCGTCCTCGAGCGCGATGCCCGCGTCCAGCAGCTCCTTGCGCAACCGGTCGGCCTCCGCGAAGTTCCTGGCCTTCTTGGCCGCGCTCCGCGCCGCGATCAGCCCCTCGATCCGGTCGACGGTCCAGCCATCCGGCACGGTCGCCTTTCAGAAAGTCCTCGGCGGGCCGCTCGAGCAGGCCCAGCACGCGCACCGAGCGCGCGCAACGCCCGCGCGGACGCCTCGCCGCCGGGCTTGTTCGCCTCGTTCGCGAGCTCGAACAGCACCGCGATCGCCTCGGGCGTATTGAAGTCGTCGTCCATCGCCGCGCGGAAGCGCGCAGCGCGCGGCTCGCTCCAATCGATGCCCGCCGTCGACGCCGGCACCGCCTTCAGCGCCGTGTAGAGCCGGGCAAGGCCGCTCTTCGCCTCGTCCAGGTGCCGGTCCGAATAGTTCAGCGGGCTGCGGTAGTGCGCGCGGAGGATGAAGAAGCGCACCACCTCCGGCTCGTACTTCGCGAGCACCTCCCGGATGGTGAAGAAATTGCCGAGCGATTTCGACATCTTCTCGTCGTCGACCCGCACGAACCCGTTGTGCATCCAGTAGTTCACGAACGTCTCGCCGTTCGCGCCCTCCGACTGCGCGATCTCGTTCTCGTGGTGCGGGAACTGCAGGTCCGCGCCGCCGCCGTGGATGTCGAAGTGCTTGCCGAGCAGCGTCCCGGACATCGCCGAGCACTCGATGTGCCAGCCCGGCCGCCCGCCCCCGTAAGCCGACGGCCACGCGGGCTCGCCCGCCTTCGCATGCTTCCAGAGCACGAAATCGAGCGGATCCTGCTTGTCCTGGTCGACCTCGACCCGCTCGCCGGCGCGCAGTTCGTCGAGCGACTTGCCGGACAGCTTGCCGTACCCCGGAAACCTGCGCACCGCGTAGTTCACGTCGCCGCTCGACGCGCGGTAGGCGAGCCCGTTGCGACTCGAGCGCGCCGATCATCGCCAGCATCTGCGGGACGTACTGGGTCGCGCGCGGCTCGTGGTCGGGCGGCTGGATGCCGAGGGCGCGCTCGTCCTCGTGCATGAATCCGATGAAGCGCTCGGTGAGCGCGCCGATCGTTTCCTGGTTCTCGACGGCGCGCCGGATGATCTTGTCGTCGATGTCGGTGATGTTGCGGACGTACGTCAGCCGATAACCGCTCGCCCGCAGCCACCGCTGCACGACGTCGAACACCACCATGACGCGCGCGTGGCCGATGTGGCAGTAGTCGTAGACGGTCATGCCGCACACGTACATGCGCACGCGCCCGGGTTCGATCGGAACGAAATCCTGCTTGCTGCGCGTGAGCGTGTTGTAGAGCTTGAGCATGTCGGAACCGACGTTGGGAGCGCGGCGCCGGCGCGCTGCAGGAAGGCCCTTTGCCTGTTGGCGGCCCGGGCTTCTTGCTAGAATTCAGCGCCTTGAAGTTGCCCTGCAGTATAGCCCAATGCGCCCCGCCCCCCTCATCGCCGCCCTGCTTGCCGCGCTCGCGCTCGCGGTCGGCGCGCCGGTCGATGCGCAGGTGGACAACCTGCGCGACGCGCGCGCGGCGCTGCGGACGGGCGATGCTGCCGGCGCGCTCGCGGCGGTGGACAAGCACCTCGCAGCGAAGCCGCAGGACGCCGACGCCCGATTTCTGCGCGGCGTGATCCTGACCGATCTCGCGCGCCCCGACGAGGCGTTCCAGGTGTTCCTGGTGCTCACCCAGGATTTCCCGGAGCTGCCCGAGCCCTACAACAACCTCGCGGTCCTCTACGCTGCGCGCGGCGAGTACGAGCGGGCGCGCGCGAGCCTGGAAATGGCGATCCGCGCCAAGCCCGACTACGCGCCCGCGTACGAGAACCTCGGCGACGTCTACGCGCGGTTGTCTTCGCAGGCATACGAGAAAGCCGCGCAACTCGATGCGCGCAACCGTAACGCCGCCGCCAAGCTCGCGCTCGCGCGCGAGCTCGTGGGGTTCACCCCGCAGAAGAAGTCCGGCGCCGCGACGCCCAAGTAACCCCGACGAAAGGAACTGCATTGCGCAAACTGCTCGCTCTACTCGCTCTGTCCACTCTTGCCGCGGAAGCAGCGCTCGCCGCCGACCCGCGCGTGGAGCTCAAGACCAATCGCGGCGCGATCGTCATCGAGCTCAATCAGGCCAAGGCGCCGAAGACGGTCGCCAACTTCCTCCAGTACGTGAAGGACGGGCACTACAACGGCACGGTTTTCCACCGCGTCATCGACGGCTTCATGGTCCAGGGCGGCGGCTTCGACCGGGACATGAAGCAGAAGCCGACCCGCGGCACCGTCGAGAACGAGGCGGCGAACGGGCTGAAGAACGATTACGGCACGATCGCCATGGCGCGAACGCCGGATCCGCACTCGGCGAGCGCCCAGTTCTTCATCAACGTGAAGAACAACGACTTCCTCAACTACCGCGAGCCCACCCCGCAGGGCTACGGTTACACGGTGTTCGGAAAGGTGGTGTCCGGCATGGACATCGTCGACAAGATCGCCAAAGTCCCGACCGCGAACGCCGGCCCGCACCAGAACGTCCCGCGCGAGCCGGTCGTCGTCGAGTCCGTCACCATCCTGCCGGCCAAGTAAGGGGATTGCCATGGTCAAGCTGCACACGAATTTCGGTGTCATCGCGCTCGAGCTCGACGCGGCCAAGGCGCCCGAGACGGTGAAGAACTTCCTCGCCTATGTCGAGAGCGGCCACTACGGCAACACGATCTTCCACCGCGTGATCGACGGGTTCATGGTCCAGGGCGGCGGATTCGAGCCGGGCATGAAGCAGAAGCCGACGCGCGCGCCGGTCAAGAACGAGGCGACGAACGGCCTCAAGAACGACCGCTACACCGTCGCGATGGCGCGCACCAACGACCCGCACTCGGCCAGCGCGCAGTTCTTCATCAACCTGAAGGACAACGACTTCCTGAACCACACCGCGCCGACGCCGCAGGGCTGGGGCTACTGCGTGTTCGGCAAGGTGGTCGAGGGGCAGGACGTCGTCGACCGGATCAAGGCGGTCAAGACGGGCCGCAGCGGCATGCACCAGGATGTCCCGCAGCAGGACGTGATCATCGAGCGGGCCGAGGTCGTCTAGCAGCCGTCGCCGGAGCCATCGTGGAGCGCCCGGCGCTCTTCGTCTCCGACCTGCACCTCTCGCCCGGGCGGCCGGACATGGCCGCCCGGTTCCTGCGCTTCCTCGCCGCGGAGGCGCGCGGCGGCTCCGCGCTCTACATCCTCGGGGATCTGTTCGATCACTGGATCGGCGACGACGACGCCGACGAGCCCTTCAATCGCGCGGTGCTCGACGCGCTCGGAGCGCTCGCCGCGACCGGCGTCGAGATCGACTTCCAGCACGGCAACCGCGACTTCCTGATGAGCGGTCGCGCCGCGCAACGCGGCGGCCTGCGGCTCATCCACGATCCGACGGTCCGCGAGCTGTTCGGCACGCGCACCCTGCTGATGCACGGGGACACGCTCTGCACGGACGACGTCCGCTATCAGCGCTTTCGCGCGCGCGTCCGGCGACCCGCCGTCGTCCGCATGTTCCTCGCGCTGCCGCGCGGCCTGCGGCGAGCGATCGCCGGCGGCGTCCGCTCGCTGAGCGAAACCGAAAAAGGCGTCAAGCCGCCGGAGATCATGGACGTCAGCGCCCCCACGGTAGAGGCGGCGCTGCGTGCGCACGGCTACCCGCGACTCATCCACGGGCACACGCACCGCCCCGGACACCATGTCCACACGATCGACGGCCAGACCTGCGAGCGTTGGGTGCTCGGCGACTGGTACCAGCGCGCGAGCTATCTGCGCTGCGATGCGCGCGGCTGCGCGGCCGTCGGGCTCGACTGAGCCGGCAGGCGCTCGACTGAGCCGGCTAGGCGCTCGACTGAGCCGGCTAGGCGTCCAGCCCGCGCGCGAGATCGGCTTTCAGATCCTCGACCGACTCGAGCCCGACCGCGACGCGCACGAGCCCTTCGCCGATCCCCGCAGCCGCGCGCGCTTCGGCACTGATGCGGCCGTGCGTCGTCGTTGCAGGATGGGTGATGGTGCTCTTGGTGTCGCCCAGGTTGGCGGTGATCGATATGAGCCGCGTCGCATCGATCAGGCGCCACGCCGCTTCGCGCCCGCCACGGACGTCGAAGGACACGATCGCGCCGCCGGCGGACTGCTGGCGCATCGCGAGCGCGTGCTGCGGGTGGGACGCAAGGCCGGGATAGTAGACGCGCTCGACGCGCGGGTGCGCCTCGACCCAGCGGGCGAGCTCGAGCGCCCGCTGCGACTGCGCGTCCATGCGGATCCGCAGGGTCTCCAGGCCCTTCAGCAGCACCCAGGCGTTGAACGGCGACAGGCTCGGACCCGCGGTGCGCAGGAACGGGAACACCCCGTCCATGACGAGATCCCGGCGGCCGACGACGGCGCCGCCGAGCACCCTGCCCTGGCCGTCGAGGTACTTGGTCGCCGAGTGGATGACGAGATCGGCCCCGAGCGCGAGCGGCCGCTGCAGCGCCGGCGTGCAGAAGCAGTTGTCCACCGCGAGCACGGCCCGCGCGCGCTGCGCGACGGCCGCGAGCGCGGCGATGTCGGCGACTTCCGGTCAGCGGGTTGGAGGGCGTCTCGAGAAACAGCAGCCGCGTCGTCGGCCGCACCGCCCGCGCCCAGGCGGCGGGATCGGCGCCGGCGACGAAGGTGGTCTCGATGCCGAACTTGCCGAGCACCGTCGGTGAAGAGCTGGACGGTCGCGCCGAAGATGCTCGACGACGAAACGACGTGGTCGCCGCTCCGGAGCAGGCCCATGGTGCAGGCGAGGATCGCCGACATGCCCGAAGCGGTCGCGACGCACGCCTCGCCGCCCTCGAGCGCGGCCAGGCGCTCCTGGAACGCCGTCACCGTCGGGTTGCTGAAGCGCGAGTAGACGTAGCCCGGTTCCTCGTTCGCAAACCGCGCCGCCGCCTGGGCGGCGTTCCGGAACACGAAGCTCGAGGTCAGGTACAGCGCCTCCGAGTGCTCGTTGAACTCGCTGCGATGGATCCCGGCCCGGACGGCCTGGGTGTCGAAATCGAACTGGTCGCTCATGCTCGTGACGCCCGCAAAAAAACAAAACCCGCTTTGGCTTATTCAGCTCAAAACGGGTTGCCCACGCTTTAGCCGAATTTGTTTGTCGCACGGCCTCCCGAGAACGAAACCCGGAGGACCGCGGGCGCCCGCAAGCTGTGCTTCAAATCGGCGCTGAACGACACCTTACCGGGTCGGCCCGCCGCGGTCAAGCCGCGGCTGCGCGCACCGGTCAGGCGGCCTGGTTGATGTCGGCCGAGGCGGCGTCGAGCGTCGTCGGGCACTCTCCTGCCGCTTGTCGTCGCGCCGGTGCTCGACCGCGGCGAGGTACTCCGAGGTCACGTCGCCGGTGATGTAGTTGCCGTCGAAGCACGAGGTCTCGAAGTGCCGCAGCGCCGGATTCGCCTGCCGGACGGCCGCACGCAGCGCGTCGAGATCCTGATAGATGACCGCATCGGCGCCGATCACGTCCGCGATCTCGTCTTCGGTGCGCCCGGTGGCGATCAGCTCCGTGCGCGTCGGCATGTCGATGCCGTAGACGTTCGGAAAGCGCACCGGCGGCGCCGAGGAGGCGAAGAACACCTTGTTCGCGCCGGACTCGCGCGCCATCTGCACGATCTCGCGGCTGGTCGTGCCGCGCACGATCGAGTCGTCGACGATCAGCACGTTCTTGCCCTTGAACTCGAGCGAGATCGCGCTCAGCTTCTGCCGCACCGACTTCTTGCGGATCGTCTGGCCGGGCATGATGAACGTGCGGCCGACGTAGCGGTTGCGGACGAACCCCTCGCGGTAGGTCACGCCCAGCCGCGTCGCGAGCTGCAGCGCGGACGGACGGCTCGTGTCCGGGACCGGAATCACCACGTCGACGTCCAGGTTGCGGTACTGCCGCCCGATCTTGTCGGCGAGCTGCTCGCCCATGCGCAGCCGCGCCTCGTAGACGGACACGCCGTCCATCAGCGAATCGGGGCGCGCGAGGTAGACGTGCTCGAAGATGCAGGGCGAGAGCACCGGCGTCGCGGCGCACTGGCGGCTGAAGAAGTTCCCGCCCTCGTCGAACAGGATCGCCTCGCCGGGCGCGACATCGCGCACCACCGTGAAGCCGAGCGAGTCGATCACCACGCTCTCAGAGGCGACCACCCACTCCGGGCCGGTGTCGGTATCGTTGCGCCCGATGATGAGCGGGCGGATGCCGTACGGATCGCGGAAGGCGAGCACGCCCGCGCCGGCGACCATCGCGACCACCGCGTAGGCGCCGCGGCACCGGCGATGCACGCTCGACACCGCGGAGAAGATGGTGTCCGGGTCGAGCCGCGGCCCCCGCGCCGCCTGCTCGAGCTCGTGCGCGAGCACGTTGAGCAGCACCTCGGAGTCGGAATTGGTGTTGATGTGCCGCAGATCGGTGCGGAACATCTCCTGCTTGAGCTGCTCGGCGTTGGTGAGGTTGCCGTTGTGGCCGAGCACGATCCCGAACGGGGAGTTGACGTAGAAGGGCTGCGCTTCGCCGCTCGAGAACGCCGAGCCCGCGGTCGGGTAGCGGCAGTGCGCAATGCCGAGGTGCCCCGGCAGCGACCGCATGTCGCGCGTGCGGAACACGTCGCGCACCAGCCCGGGGCCCTTGTGCATGTGCAGCCGCTGCCCGTCGCTCGTGACGATGCCGGCCGCGTCCTGGCCGCGATGCTGCACGAGCAGCAGCGCGTCGTAGAGCAGCTGATTCACGGGCGTCTTGGAGATTGCGCCTACGATCCCGCACATGGCTTCACCTCACCGGTCGTAGCGTACCCGAGCCGCCAGGGGCGCGGGCAGGTAGGGCTTCAGCGCCACGACCGTGGTCTCGAGCGGCCCGCTGAGCGTCGCTTCGCGCCAGAACGCTTCCTTGGGCAGCGCCGTCAGGCCCGCGGCCAGCACGCCAAGCAGGCATATGAGGGCGCCCCGGGCGAATCCGAAGACCCCGCCGAACGTCCGATCCGCGAGCCCCAGCCCCGCCGCCCGGACCACTCTTGCGAGAAGCATGCCGGCAAACCCGCACGCGATGAGCACCACCAGAAAGATCACGATGCCCGCGCCCACCGACCGCGCGAACGGCGTTCCCCATGCAGCGGGAAGATACGCGCCCGCCTCGCCCGCGAATAGCAGCGCCGCGACGAGCGCGGCGGCCCAGCCGACGAGCGCGAATACCTCGCGCATGAATCCGCGCCAGAGCCCGATCAGGACGGAAACGGCGAGCACGGCGATGACGGCATAGTCGAACCACGTCATTGCCGCGCGATGACCGGGCCGGGTGCGAGCCCGATGCCCTTCAGCTGCTCGCGGACCTGCTCGGCCGCTTCCCGGGTCGGATAGGGGCCGGCCCGGACGCGGGTCTGCTCGCCGCCCGCCGCCGCCACGCTTTCGGTGTAGTGCTTGACGCCGGCCTTCGCGAGCCGCGCCTCGAGCTTCTTCGCGTTCTCCCGGTCGGCGAACACGCCGAGCTGAACGACGAACCCCTCGGCGTTCAGGATCGCCTCCGCGCGCTTCGCATCGGCGCCCTTCGCGGCCGGCGCGGCGCGCGCAACGGCGTCGGCTTTCGTGGCCGGCTTGGTCGCCTCGGCTTTGGGTTTCTCCGGTACGGGAGGTGGCGGGGCCTTTGCCGCCGCCGCAGGCGGCGCGTCAGGCTTGCCCGGCGCCGCGGCGACTTCGGGCGCCTTGCCCACCGCGGCGGGGGGCTTCAGGCGGTTCGTGTCCTGCGGCGGGATCTCGACCTTCAGGTCGGTGGTGACCGGCCGCGGCTCGAGATCCATGATCCACGGCGGCACGATCACGAGCGCGAGCACGAGCGCGATCGCGCCGATCAGGCGCCGGCGCGCCCGGCGCCGCAGGTCGAGCGCGGCGTCGTTATCGGCCATCGGAAGGTCGGGAAGGCGCGGCGCGAGCTGCCATCACATCCGCCACGGTATAGAAGGAACCGAACGCGACGATTCTATCACCTTGCTCCGCGGCTTCCCGGGCCGCGGCGAGCGCCGCGCGCGGGCTCGCGAACGCCTCCACGACCGCGCCGGGGCACGCCGATTTGATCGCGACGGCGACCTCGTCCGCCGTCGCGCCGCGCGGATTGTCCAGGGTGGCCGCGTACCACCGGTCGATCCGCCCGGCGAGCCGACCGACCACGCCCGCGAGGTCCTTGTCGCGCAGCATGCCGACGACCGCCACGGTGCGCCGGAAGGCGCCCATGTCGGCGAGGTTGGCCGACAGCACCGCCGCCGCCTGCGGGTTGTGCGCGACGTCCAGAATCACCACCGGCCGCCCCGGGAGCACCTGGAAGCGGCCGGACAGTTCGACGCGCGCCAGGCCGTCGCGGATCGCCTGCGCGGACACCGGCAGGCAGTGGCGCAGGCTGTCGAGGGCGGCAATCGCCGTCGCCGCGTTCCCGAGCTGACTCGCGCCGCGCAGGGCCGGGTGCGCCAGACCGCCCCGCGTGCCGCCCGGGCCCCAGTAGCGCCACTGCTGCCGGTCGGCCTCGTAGCCGAAATCCCGCCCGATGCAGGTCAGAACGGCGCCGATCGCGCGCGCATGGTCGATCACCGCGGCCGGCGGCGCCGGGTCCCCGACGATCGCGGGGCGGCCGGGGCGGAAGATGTGCGCCTTCTCCCAGCCGATCCGCTCGCGCGTGTCGCCGAGATACTCCATGTGGTCGAGGGCCACGCTCGTCAGCACCGCGCAGTCGGGCTCGAACGCATTCACGGCATCCAGCCGGCCGCCGAGGCCGATCTCGAGCACGAGCGCGTCCACACGCGCATGAGCGAAGGCCGCCCACGCGGCGAGCGTGCCGAACTCGAAGTACGTGAGCGGCGTGTCGCCCCGCGCGCGCTCGACCTCGGCGAACGCCGCGGCGAGCGGCCCGTCGTCGATCTCGCGACCGGCGATGCGCACCCGCTCGTTGTAGCGCAGCAGGTGCGGCGAGGTGTAGCAGCCGACCCGATAGCCGCCGGCGTGGAGGCAGGCCTCGAGCATCGCGCAGGTCGAGCCCTTGCCGTTGGTGCCCCCCACGACGACGATCGGGCAGAACTTGGGCAGGGCGAGCCGGTCGAGCACGACGCGCACGCGCTCGAGACCGAGCTCGATCGTCTTGGGGTGCAGCCGCTCGACGTAGGCGAGCCAGCCGGCGAGGTCGGCGGGACCGGTCATGAGACAGCGACCGTCGTGTCGCGGACCGGGCGTCTTGGGATCAGCTGCCCGGAGGCGGCAGCCGCATCAGGAGCGTGACGAGCGAGGCGACCTGGTCGCGCATCTGGCGCCGGTCGACGATCATGTCGATCGCCCCTTTCTCGACCAGGAACTCGGCGCGCTGGAAGCCCTCGGGCAGCTTCTCGCGCACCGTCTGCTCGATCACGCGCGGGCCGGCGAACCCGATGAGCGCCTTCGGCTCGGCGATCACCACGTCGCCGAGCATCGCGAAGCTCGCCGAAACGCCGCCCATGGTCGGGTCCGCGAGGACGGAGATGAAGGGCAGGCGCCGCGCGGCGAGCTGCGTGAGCGCCGCGGTGGTCTTCGCCATCTGCATCAGCGAGAGCAGGCCCTCCTGCATGCGCGCGCCGCCGGTCGCGGTGAAGCACACGAACGGCAGGTTCTGGTCGAGGCAGGCGTGCACGCCGCGCACGAAGCGCTCGCCCACCACCGCGCCCATCGAACCGCCCATGAAGTCGAATTCGAAGGCGGCCGCGACCAGCGGCACGTTGCGCACCGCGCCCTGCATCACCACCAGCGCGTCGGTCTCGCTGCTCGCCTTTTCCGCTTCCTCGAGCCGTTCGGTGTAGCGGCGCGAGTCCTTGAACTTGAGCGTGTCGACCGGCAGCACCTCGGCGCCGATCTCGTAGCGGCCCTCGGGGTCGAGAAAAGCGTCCAGCCGCGCCCGCGCGCCGATCCGGTTGTGATAGGCGCACTTCGGGCAGACGCCCGCGTTCTTCTCCAGGTCGGTGGTGTAGAGCACGGCGTCGCACGACGGGCACTTCGACCACAGGCCCTCGGGGACCTGGCGGCGCGCCGCGCCTTCGGCGCGCTTGATCTTCGGCGGCAGCAGCTTCTGGAGCCAGCTCATTGGATCCCTTCGGCGCTGCGCGCCAAGGATTTGCGCTTGGGGCAATCGCCCTCGGGGAGGCGCGGCGCGCTCATGCAGTCTTCGCCACGGCCGCCGGCTGATCGAGCGCCGTGCGGATCGACGCGACGAACGCGCCGGCCCGGGAAAGCGCCGCCGCGGGGCCCGCGCGCTCCATCTCCTCGATGAGCGCGCTGCCGATGATCACCGCGTCCGCGCTGGCGCCGACGGCGCGCGCGGTCTCGCCGTCGCGGATCCCGAAGCCGACGCCGAGCGGAAGCTTCGTCTTGCGCCGGATCGCGCCGAGCCGCGCGGCGACCTCGGCGACGTCGAGGTGGCCCGCGCCGGTGACGCCCTTCAGCGAGACGTAGTAGATGTACCCGCTCGCGAGCCCGACGATGCTCTCGGTGCGCGCATCGGTGGATGTCGGCGCAATCAGGAAGATCAGGTCCATCCCGTTGCGCTTCACCAGGTCGGCAAACGGACCGCACTCCTCGGGCGGATAGTCGACCACCAGCACCCCGTCGACGCCGGCCGTCGCGGCGCGCGGCACGAAGGTCTCCGTCCCCATGGCCTCGATCGGGTTCGCGTAGCCCATGAGAACGACCGGCGTGCGGTCGTCGGCCTTGCGGAACTCGGCGACGGAGGCGAGCACGGTGTCCAGGCTCGCGCCGTCCTTCAGCGCCCGCTCGCTCGCGCGCTGGATCACCGGTCCGTCGGCCATCGGGTCCGAGAACGGCACGCCGAGCTCGATCACGTCGGCACCCGCCTTCACGAGCGCATGCATCAGCGGCACGGTTGCACCGGTTGCCGGATCGCCCGCCGTGACGAACGGGATCAGCGCTTTGCGCCGGTCGCGGGCGAGGCGCTCGAAGACCGCGTGAATGCGCGACATGCCCGCCGTTCCTACCACTTGATCCCGGACTTCTCGGCGACCGTGTGCATGTCCTTGTCGCCGCGTCCGGAGAGGTTCACGAGCAGGACCCGGTCGCGCGCCATCGTCGGCGCGATCCGCGCAGCGTAAGCGAGGGCGTGGGCGGACTCGAGCGCCGGGATGATCCCCTCGTAGTGGCAGCAGTCGTGGAACGCCTTGAGCGCCTCGTCGTCGTCCACCGTAACGTACTCGGCGCGCTTCGTGTCCTTGAGCCAGGCGTGCTCGGGCCCCACGCCGGGATAGTCGAGGCCGGCCGAGATCGAGTGGGTCTCCACGATCTGGCCGTGCGCGTCCTGGAGCAGGTAGGTGCGGTTGCCGTGCAGCACGCCCGGCTTCCCCGCGCGAGAGCGACGCCGCGTGCTTCCCGCTCGCAACGCCGTAGCCCCCCGCTTCCACGCCGATCAGGCGCACGCCCTCGTGCGGGATGTACGGGTAGAAGATGCCCATCGCGTTCGAGCCGCCGCCGACGCACGCGAGCACCGCGTCGGGCTGACGCCCGCACATCTTCGGCATCTGCTCGATGCATTCGCGCCCGATCACGGTCTGGAAATCGCGCACCATCATCGGATACGGGTGCGGGCCCGCGACCGTGCCGATGATGTAGAAGGTGTCGTGCACGTTGGTGACCCAGTCGCGCATCGCCTCGTTGAGCGCGTCCTTGAGCGTCTTCGAGCCCGACTCCACCGGCACGACCGTCGCGCCGAGGAGCTTCATGCGGTAGACGTTCTGCGCCTGGCGCTTGACGTCCTCCGACCCCATGTACACGACGCACTCGAGCCCGAAGCGCGCCGCCATGGTCGCGGTCGCGACGCCGTGCTGGCCCGCACCGGTCTCGGCGATCACCCGCGGCTTGCCCATGCGCCGCGCGAGCAGCGCCTGGCCGAGCGTGTTGTTGACCTTGTGCGCGCCGGTGTGATTCAGGTCCTCGCGCTTGAGGTAGATCTGCGCGCCGCCGAGGAGGCTCGACCAGCGCTTCGCGTGGTAGACCGGGCTCGGGCGACCGACGTAGTGCTCGAGCTCGTACTCGAACTCGGCGACGAACTCGGGGTCCTGCCGGTAGCGCTCGTACGCCGCGCGCAGCTCTTCCAGCGCGTGCACGAGCGTCTCGGCGACGAACACGCCGCCGTAGGGCCCGAAGTGCCCCCGCGCATCGGGAAGGTCATACATCTGCATTGCGGATCTCCTCCATGAACTCGGCGATGCGCCGCTCGTCCTTTACGCCCTTCGCCGCCTCGACGCCGCTCGAGACGTCGACCGCCCAGGGCCGCACGCGGCGGATCGCCTCACCCACGTTCTCCGCGTCGAGCCCACCCGACAGGATCAGCGGCCGCGGCGAGCGCGCGCGGGATCAGGTCCCAGTCGAACGCCTCTCCGGTGCCGCCGTAGAGCTCCTGGCGGTAGGCATCGAGGAGCCATCCGGCCGCGTCGCCGAACGGTGACAGCGATTCTAGCAAATCGACCCCCGGTCGAACCCGCAGCGCGCGCAGGTAGGGAACGCCGAAGCTGCGGCAGAAATCGGCGGCTTCCTCCCCGTGGAACTGCAGCAGATCCGGCCGGCAGGCGCGGATCACGGCCTCCACATCGGCGGCAGCCGGATTCACGAACACGGCGACCGCGTGCGACGAAGGCCGGCAGGCTGGCCGCGATCTCGCGCGCGCGCTCGAGCGTAACGAGGCGCGGACTGGGCGGGTAGAAGATGAGCCCGATCGCATCCGCGCCGTGCCGCGCGGCAGCGAGGCCGTCGCCCACCGAAGTGATGCCGCAGATCTTGACGCGCGTGCGCATCCTCAGGCCTCGGCTCCGAGGAGGGCAAGCACAGGCGCGCCGCGCGGCAGGTTCCACCGCTCCGGGTAGGCAACCGCCGTGAGATACAGCCCCTCCGGGCCGAAGGTCGGCGCCGCGCGCGCGCGGTCGCGGCCCGCCAGCACTTCGGCCAGCCAGCCGGCCGGGCGCGCGCCCTTGCCGACTGCACCAGGCACCCGACGAGATTGCGCACCATGTGATGCAGGAACGCGTTCGCAGTGAGCTCGAACACCACGTGGTCGCCGCGCCGCTCGATCGCGACCCGGTGCAGCACCTTGACCGGCGTCTTCGCCTGGCACTCCGACGAGCGGAACGCGCTGAAGTCGTGCTCGCCCAGCAGCGTCCCGGCGGCCGCACGCATGGCCGCCACGTCGAGCGGGAGGTGGAACCAGCCGACCCGGCCGGCGAACACCGCCGGGCGCACCGGGTGGTTGTAGAGGACGTAGGTGTAGCCGCGGCTCGTGGCCGAGAACCGTGCGTGGAAATCGTCGTCCACCCCGCGCGCCCATTGCACGGCGATCGCCTCCGGGAGGTGGGCGTTCGTGCCGCGCACCCAGGCGGATTCGGGACGCGATGCGAGGACGTCGAAGTGCGCGACCTGCGCGGTGGCATGCACGCCGGCGTCGGTCCGACCGGCGCCCGTCACCCGCACCGCCGCGCCCGCGATCTCCGCCAGCGCCGCCTCGAGGCGGTCCTGCACCGTGTTGCCCGACGGCTGCGACTGCCAGCCGTTGAACGGCCGGCCGTCGTAGGCGACCCCGATCGCGATCCTCACCCGTGCGCTCCGGTCGATGCAAACGAAAGAAGGCCGCGAAAGCGGCCTTCAGGCAGTTGAGCTGCGAAGCGGAGTCTAGCGCAGCGCCGCCAGCATCGTGTTCGCCTGCTGCTGCTGCGCGGCGTCGCCTTCCTTCAGGACCTCGTTCAGGAGCTCGCGCGCACCGTCCTTGTCGCCCATCTCCTGGTAGGCCTTGGCGAGATCGAGCTTGGTCGCCACTTCCTGCCAGCCGGAGTTCACCGGCGCGCCCTCTGCGCCGGCGGGCGTGCCGAGATCGAAACTGATCGCGGACAGGTCGACGCCCTGCGAGGTCCCCGGCCCCTTGGCCGCCTCGGGTTTGAAGTCGAAGTCGACGACGTTGGTCGGCTGCGATTGCGCCATCATCTTCGCGGTCGCGTCGAACGACGCCGGCGACCCGGCGGGCTTCGTGCCGGGCAGCTCGAAGTCGATCGAGAGCGATCCCGCGTCGCCCTGCGACTCCACCATGTCGCTCACGGCCTTCTTGGTCGCGGCGTCCATGATGAACGTCCCGCTCGGGGAGAAATCGCTCGCCTCCTCGGCGGGCTGCTGCGTGTCGCCGCCGAGATTCAGGTCGAAGCCGAGATCGGCGGGCGCCTGGCTCGCCACGTCCAGCGCGAGGTCGGGCGCGGCGGCAGCGCCACTCCGGGTTCCGGCATCGAGGTCGAAGTCGATCGACGGCGGTGCTTTCGCGGCCAGGTCGAGAGACAGGTCGGAGGCCGCTGCCGCGGCGGCCGCGGCCGGGATCACGGCGGCCGGCTGCGACCGCTCGGGGGAAACGCCCGGGCGTCCACCGTACATCGGATTCGCCGGATCGACCTGCTGGCCGAGCTCGACCGCCTTGGCCCAGTCCGGCCCCTGCCCGCCCGAGGCCGCATAAAGCTCGCCGGCGGTCGTCTCGAACGCCTTGAGGTCCTTGCGGGCCGCGTAGATCTCGAGCAGCTTGACGCGCACCGCCTGGCGGTTCGGGTCCTTCTGCAGCGCTTCCTTCAGGATCTCTTCGGCTTGCGCGTCTCGGCCGTAGGCCATGTACACGTCGGCTTCGGCCACCGGATCCACTTCGTCGGTGTCGATCGCGCCGATGCCGCTCTGGCTGAAATCGGTCTGGAGGGAGCTGCCGCCGGTGTCCACGCTGCGACCGCCGGTGGTGCCGAAGACGGAGCTCGAATCGGTCGTCGTTACGCCAAGCAGGCTATTCTCCAGCTTGGCGCTGCGCTTTTTTCTCCAGAGGTATCCCCCTATGAGCAGCGCGAGGATCCCTCCTCCGCCGCCGGCGAGATAAAGGGGCTCGTCGAGGATCATGTCGACGAAGCTCGGCTCGGGCGGGGGCGGCGGGGCAGGCTTCTTCGGTGCCGCCGCCTTGGGGGCCTCGGGCTTCGGTGCTTCGGCTTTTGGCGCCTCCGGCGGCGGCGCCGCCTTGGGGGCCTCGGCGGGCGGCGGTGGCGCTACGACCGGCGCGGCGGCGACCGCCTCGGACTTCGGCGCTTCCGGCTTGACGGGTTCGGCCGACGGGGCCTCCGGCTTGGGCGGCTCCGCTTTCGCGATCGTCGGCGCGGGGGCCGGTTCCGGCTTGGGCGCGGGCGCGGCCTTTGCCGGCTCGGGCGCCTTGGCAGCCGCCGGCGGCGGGGCCGCCTTCGCCGCCTGGGCCTGCTTCTGCAGATCGGCGAACTGCTGGTTCTTCAGCTCCAGCAGCTTCTGGAGGTCCTGAACGTTCTTTTCGAGCGCGACGACGCGCTCGTTCGCCTCTTTCGCGGCGCGCTCGCGGGCCGCAGTGTCGTCCGCGCGGGCGGTCGCGGCCGCCTTGCCGCCCTTCGCGGCGTCGGCCTTGGAAATGCGCAACTCGTCCTTGGGCGCGGCTTTCGGGGCGGCCGTCGTCTCGTCGGGCTTCGCAGTGATGCGACCCGCAGCACGCTGCTGGGGGGCTTCCGCGGGCGGCGGCGCGCTTGCCACCGTCTGGCCGAGCTTCGCGCGGTATTCGTTGAAGTCCTGCGCCTGCGCCAGCACGATCTTGTTGGCGTCCGGTGCCGCAACCGCCTCGGCGGCCGCCTTGTCGGGGATGGTCAGCACGCGCCCGGCGCGAACGAGATTCATGTTCTTGTTGATGAACGCATCCTCGTTCGCGCGATAGAGCGCGACGAGCATCTGCTGCGCCGTCACGCCCTCGATCCGGTTGGCCGCGGCGATCTTGCCCAGGGTATCGCCCTGCTTCACTTCGTACGTGCCGGCGGCCCCTGCGGGCTCCCGGCCCTGACCGGCCGGTGCCGGGGCCGGCTGCGCCGGGGCCGGGGCCGGCGCGGCTTCCGCGGTCACGGCGGGCGGCTTCGACGGGGCGACGGGCTGCACTTCCGGCGCCGCGACCTTGGGCGGCGCAGTGATGGCCTGCGGCCCCTTGTACTCGGCCGGGTCCAGCAGGAAGGTGTACTGGCGGACCAGCCGGCCCGCCGCCCAGTTCAGCTCCACGAGCACGTCGAGAAAGGGCTCCTCGACCGGCTGCTCGGTGCTCAGCGCAATGACATAGCGGCTGTCGGGCCGCCGCTGGAGCGTCGCGCGCATCTGCGGAACCACGGCACCATAGTCGACGCCGGCCTCCTTGAACGCTTCGGGCGTGGCGATCCGCGCGGCAAGGGTCTCGGCCTCCGTACGCTGCACCGCCACCACCTCGATCTCCGCGCGCAGCGGCTGACCGAGGCCTGAGAGCACGGTGAGTTTGCCAAGGCCCGCCGCCATGGCCCCGAGCGGCAGGAGGAGGAGACCCGCAAGGGCGACCCGTGTCGTTTTAATGATTGAAGTTCGCACCATGCCCCCTCGGGGTCTTGGATCGAGGTAATTAAAATAGCATCAGGGGGTTAGCCATGCAAGCTAACCCTCCGCGTGAGATTGGCGCCCAAGGGAACTATTCCTCAGTGCGTGCGGGTGCCGCAGGCGCTTCAGGGACCCTCCGGCTGCCCGGTCGGGCCCGAGATCATCCGCAGTCGCCACCGACTAGGCGGTTGCGGCCGCCGCACGGTTCCCTGTTCGCGCGCGGCTCGCGCCGTTCTCGAGGAGGATGCGCAGCATCCGGCGCAACGGCTCCGCGGCGCCCCAGAGCAGCTGGTCGCCGACGGTGAAGGCGGCCAGATACTGCGGCCCCATCGAAAGCTTGCGCAGCCGTCCCACCGGGACGTCGAGGGACCCGGTCACCGCGGCCGGCGAAAGCTCGCGCATGCTCGCGTCGCGCTGATTCGGGATCACCTGCGCCCACGGGTTCGCCGCCGCAAGCATTCCGGCGATCTCGTCGAGCGGCACATCGCGCGTGAGCTTGATCGTGAGCGCCTGGCTGTGGCAACGCATCGCCCCGATGCGCACGCAGATGCCGTCGATGGGGATCGGATTCGCGGCGCGGCCGAGAATCTTGTTGCCCTCCGCCTGGGCTTTCCACTCCTCGCGGCTCTGGCCGTCGCCCATGTCCTTGTCGATCCACGGGATCAGGCTGCCGGCGAGCGGCACGCCGAAGTGTTCCGTCGGCAGGGCGTCGGAACGCAGCGCGTCGGCGACCTTGCGGTCGATCTCCAGGATCGCGGACGCGGGGTCGGCGAGCAGATCCCGGGCGACGCCATGCGCGACGCCCATCTGGGCGACCAGTTCGCGCATGTTCTGCGCGCCGGCGCCCGATGCCGCCTGGTAGGTCATCGCGGTGATCCACTCGACCAGCCCGTTCTTGAACAGGCCGTCGAGGCCCATGAGCATCAGGCTGACGGTGCAGTTGCCGCCGATGTAGTTCTTGATCGCCCTTCGCGAGGCCGTCCTTGATCACGTCCAGGTTGACCGGGTCGAGGATGATGATCGCGTCGTCCTTCATGCGCAGCGCGGACGCCGCGTCGATCCAGTAGCCGTTCCAGCCGGCCGCGCGCAGCCTGCGGGTAGATCTCGTTCGTGTAGTCGCCGCCCTGGCAGGTGATGACGACCTCGGTCGACTTGAGGTCGTCGATCGACTTCGCGTCCCGCAGCGGGCCGGTGTCCCCGCGCCCGACGTCCGGTCCCTTGCCGCCGACGTTCGACGTCGTGAAGAACACCGGTTCGATGTGATCGAAATCGCGCTCCTCGCGCATGCGCTGCATCAGCACGGACCCGACCATGCCGCGCCAACCCACCAGAGCCACTCGTTGCATCACCGTTCCCCCGTCCGTCGCATTCAGCCGAGCGCCGCGACCACCGCGTCGCCCATCGCGCTCGTGCCGACCTTCGTCGTACCGTCCGCGTAGATGTCCGCGGTCCGGAAGCCCTGTCGCCAGCACCTTGCGCACCGCCGCCTCGATGCGGCCGGCGGCGCCGTCCTGATCGAGACTGTAGCGCAGCATCATCGCCGCCGAAAGGATTGTCGCGAGCGGATTGGCGACATCCTTCCCCGCGATGTCGGGCGCCGACCCGTGGATCGGCTCGTACAGCCCCTTGCCGCGCTCGTCGAGCGACGCCGACGGGAGCATCCCGATCGACCCGGTGAGCATCGAGGCCTCGTCGGACAGGATGTCGCCGAACATGTTCCCGGTGACGATCACGTCGAACTGCTTCGGCGCGCGCAGCAGCTGCATCGCGGCATTGTCGACGTACATGTGCGAGAGCTCGACGTCCGGGTATTCCTTCCCGACCGCCGTGACCACCTCGCGCCACAGCTGCGAGGTCTCGAGGACGTTGGCCTTGTCGACCGAGCAGAGCCGCTTCGCGCGCTTGCGCGCCGCCCGGAAGCCGGCGTGCGCGATGCGCCGGATCTCGGACTCCGAGTACCGCATCGTGTCGAAACCTTCGCGCTCGCCCGCGTCGGTGGTCCGGATTCCCCGCGGCTGGCCGAAGTAGATGTCGCCGGTCAGCTCGCGCAGGATGAGGAGGTCCATGCCCGACACCACCTCGGATTTCAGCGTCGAGGCGCCCGCGAGCTCCGGGTAGAGGGTGGCCGGACGCAGGTTCGCGAAGAGCCCGAGTTCCTTGCGCAACCGCAGGAGCGCCTGCTCGGGGCGCTTGGCGCGCGGCAGCTGGTCGTACTGCCACCCGCCGACCGAGCCGAACAGGATCGCGTCGGCCTCGCGCGCGAGCGCAAGCGTCGCCTCCGGCAGCGGGTCGCCCGCCGCGTCGTAGCCGGCGCCGCCGACCGGCGCCTCCTGCGTCTCCAGCTTCAGTCCCGCGCCGGCCAACGCGCGCAGCACCTTCAGCGCCTGCGCGACGATCTCGGGGCCGATGCCGTCGCCGGGGAGGACCGCGATCTTCATCGGGTCACCCGAACAGCCACGGTTGTTCGCTCTTCCGCCGCGCCTCGAACGCGCGGATCTTGTCCGCGTGCCGCAGGGTGAGCCCGATCTCGTCCAGCCCGTGGAGCAGGCAGTGCTTGCGGAACGGGTCGATCTCGAAGCGGCAGACGCGGCTCGTATCCGGGTAGGCCACGACCTGCTGCGCGAGGTCGACCGTGAGCCGGAACCCGGGGAACGCCGCGACGTCGTGGAAGATCCGATCCACCTCCTCGTTCTTCAGCACGACCGGCAGCAGCCCGTTCTTGAAGCAGTTGTTGAAGAAGATGTCGCCGAACGACGGCGCGATCACGCACCGGAATCCGTAGTCGAGCAGCGCCCAGGGCGCATGCTCGCGCGAGGAGCCGCAGCCGAAGTTCTCGCGCGCGAGCAGGATGGACGCGCCCTTGTAGCGCGGCTGATTCAGCACGAAATCCGCATTGAGCGGGCGCTTCGCGTTGTCCATGCCGGGCTCGCCGGTGTTCAGGTAGCGCCACGAGTCGAACAGGTTCGGCCCGAACCCCGAGCGGTGGATCGACTTCAGGAACTGCTTCGGGATCACCTGGTCGGTGTCGACGTTCGCCCGATCGAGCGGGGCGACGAGGCCGTTGAGCGTGGTGAACTTTTCCATCGCGCCTGCTCCCGCTATCGCCACTGCCGCACGTCGACGAAGTGCCCGGCGATCGCCGCCGCCGCCGCCATCTCGGGGCTGACGAGATGCGTGCGGCTGCCCGCGCCCTGGCGGCCCTCGAAGTTGCGGTTCGACGTCGAGGCGGAGCGCTCGCCCGGCTCGAGCCGGTCGGCGTTCATGCCGAGGCACATGGAGCAGCCCGGCTCGCGCCATTCGAAGCCGGCGTCCTTGAAGACCCGGTCGAGCCCCTCCTTCTCCGCCTGCCGCTTCACCAGGCCGGAGCCGGGCACGACCAGCGCGAGCCTGACGTTCGCGGCGACGCGCCGACCGCGCACGATCGCCGCCGCGGCGCGGAGGTCCTCGATGCGCGAATTGGTGCACGAGCCGATGAAGACCTTGTCGACCCGGATGTCGGTGAGCGGGGTGTTCGGCTTGAGGCCCATGTACGTCAGCGCCCGCTCGATGCCTTCGCGCCGGGTCGGATCCTTCTCCTTGTCCGGGTCCGGCACGCGCGCATCCACCGGCAGCACCATCTCGGGCGAGGTGCCCCAGGTCACCTGCGGCTTGATCTCCGCCGCGGCGAGCGTGAGCACCCGGTCGAACTTGGCGTGTTCGTCGCTGCGGAGCGTCCGCCAGTAGGCGACCGCGCGCTCCCACAGCTCCCCCTTGGGCGCGAACGGCCGGCCCTTCAGGTACTCGATCGTCTTCTCGTCGACCGCGACCATGCCGCAGCGCGCGCCCGCCTCGATCGACAGGTTGCACAGGGTCATGCGCCCTTCCATCGACAGGCCGCGCACCGCGCTGCCCGCGAACTCGATGGCGTATCCGGTGCCGCCGGCGGTCCCGACCCGGCCGATGATGGCGAGCGCCATGTCCTTGGCGGTCACGCCGCGTGCGAGCTCGCCGTCGACGGCCACGAGCATGTTGCGGGATTTCTTCGTGACCAGCGTCTGCGTCGCGAGCACGTGCTCGACCTCGGAGGTGCCGATGCCGTGCGCGAGGCAGCGCGAACGCGCCGTGCGTGCTGGTGTGGCTGTCGCCGCAGACGACCGTCATGCCGGGCAGCGTGGCGCCCTGCTCCGGCCCGATTACGTGCACGATCCCCTGGTTCCGGTCGAGGAACGGGAAATAGGCCTTCGCGCCGTGCGCGCGGATGTTCGCGTCGAGCGTCTCGACCTGGATGCGGGAGGTCGGATCGTCGATGCCGGCGATGCCGCGGTCCCAGCCGGTGGTCGGGGTGTTGTGGTCGGCCGTGGCGACCACCGAGTCGACCCGCCAGACCTTCCGGCCGGCGAGCTTGAGCCCCTCGTACGCCTGCGGGCTGGTCACCTCGTGGACCAGATGCCGATCGATGTAGAGGAGCGTCGTGCCGTCGTCCTCGACGTGCACCGCGTGGCTCGCCCAGAGCTTGTCGTAGAGAGTTTGCGGCGCCATTGCCGATGCCATCGAGAAAGTCGGGGAAAGAGGTCGATTATAGCGAACGACCCGGCCGAGACGCCCGGCGCCTGCAGGCCGGAGCTACTTCTTGCGCGCCGCCTCGTAGAGCGGCATCACCCGCTGCGCGTAGACCTCGAGATCCTTGATGCGATTCTCGGGCGAGGGGTGGGTCGACAGGAACTGGGGCGGGCCGCCGTCGCTCGCCTTGGCCATCTTCTGCCACACGCTGACGGCGGCCCGCGGGTCGTAGCCGGCGCGCGCGGCGAGCTCGACCCCGATCCGATCCGCCTCGATCTCGTGGGTGCGGGAGTTCGGCAGGGTGAACGTCACCTGCGCCACGAGGTTGCCGAGATCCGCGCCGGCCGAGCCGACGCCCAGCACGGCGGCGCCGATACCGATCACTGCGCTGGTCGCCATCTGCTGCGAGATGCGCTCGCGTGCGTGCTCGCGCAGCGCGTGCGCGATCTCGTGGCCCATGATCGCGGCGATCTCGTCGTCGGAGAGCTTCAGCTTGTCGATCAGGCCGCTGTAGACGGCGATCTTGCCGCCCGGCATGCACCACGCGTTGAGCTGATCCGAGGTGAGCACGTTCACTTCCCAGCGCCAGCCGGAAGCGTCGGGCCGGAACACCGTCGTTTGCGGGATCAGGCGCTTGGCGATCGCGCGCACGCGCTCGGTCTCGGCCGGATTGCGGTTGAGCAACTCCTTCTGTCGCGCCTGACCGATGGCCTGGGCGTACTGCTTCTCGGCCGACTGGTTGACCTCCCGCGAGGACACCAGCATTGCCTGCGACCGGTCGACGCCGACGGCGCCCGACTGGGTCGTCTTGACGGTCGCGCAACCGGCGACCAGCAGCGCGGCGAATACCGCGACGAATACGCTGTGCAATATCCTCGGCATACGAAGTGCTTCCGACAGAATGCGATAACGCGACTGGGGCCTAGCCTGTTGACCTCGAGGCATGGCGCAAGAGGCCGGCGTGCTGCACGAGCAGGACCAATCCGAGCCCCGCCGCGGCGGCTGCGGCAGTGTACGTCCACTGCGGCCCGATCGCCTCCCAGGCGGCGCCGCTCGCCAGCGCCCCGACGAACCCGCCGAAGCCGAACGCGGCCGACAGGTAAACCGCCTGTCCGCGCACCTGCCGCGCGCCGGGAAACCACTGGCTGATGAGCGCGACCGACGCCACGTGGCAGCTGCCGAAGGTTGCGGCGTGCAGCACCTGGGCCAGGACGAGCGCCGCAGGCGAGTCCACCGCCCAGGCAATGAGGGCGAAGCGCACCACGCCGAGCGCGAAGGTGGCGATGAGAATATCGACCGGGGCGAAGCGCTTCATCCAGGCGGGCGCCGTCAGAAAGATGCCGATCTCGGCGAGCACGCCGAGCGACCAGAGCGCGCCGATCGCGGTCTTTCCGTAGCCCGCGTCCGCCAGATAGATGCTGAAGAAGGCATAGAGCGGTCCGTGCGCCACGTTCATCAGCACGTTCGCCGCCAGCAGCACGAGGACGTCGCGGCGGCGCAGCAGCGGCCACACCGACTCGTGGACACGCGCCCGCCTGCACGGGCGTGTCGCGCAGCGTCAGGGTGAGCGCGAACGTCACCGCGAGCGGGACCACGAGGATCCACAGCAGATTGGCGATCGCGATGCGGTCGAGAATCCAGCCCACGCCGAGCACGGCAACGATGAACCCGATCGAGCCCCAGAGCCGTATCCCGCCATAGCGCTCCACGCGATCGCGCAGCCCTGTGAGCGTGATCGCGTCGAGCAGCGGCATCGTCGCGCTCGAGAAGAACGCGAAACCGGCGAGCACCAGGAACAGGCCCAGGAAGCTCGTGGTCGCGAACACCCCCGCGTAGACCGCCAGCGCGGCGGCGAGCGTCGCCTGCAGCAGGCGCGCGCGCCAGCCGTGCCGGTCGGCGAGCGACGCCCACAGGTGCGGCGCGCCGATTCGCATCAGCTGCATCAGCGAGAGCAGCAGCCCGATCTGGAATGCGCTCTGCCCGATCGACTGCAGATACAGCGAGAAGTAGGGCGCGAACGCGCCGATGTAGACGAAGTAGCCGAAGTACAGCGCGGCGAGGCGCAGGTAGGGAAGCGGGACGGACAGGGACACGCGGCGCGGGTGGGTCCTGCGCGCAGGCGGAACCCGATCCTCTCGCGGCGATTGTGCCGGAATCCACGCGCCGCGGCTTTGCGCACCGCTGCGGGTCCCGTAGAATCGCCGCGCCACGGCACCGCCGACTCGAACCCGCGCAGCGAGCCCCCTGTCCGCCACAACCGTGTCCGCCACCACCGCGTCTGACACGACCGCCCCGCCGGCTGCGCCGTCCTACCGTCGCGCGGCGCTGTTCCTGCTGTTCACCGTCTCCGGATTCGCCGGGCTCATCTACGAGTCGATCTGGAGCCATTACCTCAAGCTCTTCCTCGGCCACGCGGCGTACGCGCAGACGCTCGTCCTCGCGCTGTTCATGGGCGGAATGGCGCTCGGGAGCTGGGCCGCGAGCCGGCTGTCGCGGCGCTGGCGCAACCTGCTGCGCGGCTATGCGATCGTCGAGGCGCTGATCGGCGTCGCCGCGCTCGTCTTCCATCAGGCGTTTGTCGCCGCCACCGACGTCTCCTACGAGTCGATCCTGCCCGCGCTCGGCAGCGACACCGCGGCGGCGACGTTCAAGTGGCTGCTCGCGGCCCTGATGATCCTGCCGCAGTCGATCGCGCTGGGGATGACGTTCCCCCTCATGAGCGCGGGTCTGCTGCGCCGGCACCCGGAGCGCCCGGGCGAGGCGCTCGCGCTGCTCTACTTCACCAACAGCCTCGGCGCGGCGATCGGCGTGCTCGCGAGCGGGTTCGTCCTGATCGACGCGCTCGGGCTGCCGGGCACGATCCGCGTCGCCGGGATCATCAACCTGGTGCTCGCGGCGCTGGTCTGGGCGATCGCGCCCGGTCGCGATCCGGAGCCGGGGCGCGCGGCCGCCGCGACACTTGCCCGTCGCGTCGAGACGCGCAGCGGCGGGGACGCGCCCTGGCGTCTCATGCTCGTCGTCGCCTTCCTCACCGGCGCGGCCTCGTTCATCTACGAGATCGCCTGGATCCGCATGTTGTCGCTGGTGCTCGGCGCCGCGACGCACTCGTTCGAGCTGATGCTCTCGGCGTTCATCCTCGGCCTCGCGCTCGGCGGGCTGTGGGTGCGGAGCCGCATCGACCGCACCGCCGAGCCGCTCCGCTTCCTGGGAATCGTCCAGGTCGCGATGGGCCTCGCCGCGCTCGCCACCCTGCCCCTCTACGGCAGCGCGTTCGAGCTCATGCAGCTCGTGATCCGCGGCACGGCGAAGACCGACGCCGGTTACGGCATCTTCCTGATCGCGAGCCACGGCATCGCGCTCGCGATCATGCTGCCGGCGACGTTCTGCGCCGGGATGACGCTGCCGCTCATCACCTTTGCGCTGCTCGGCGCGGGTCACGGCGAGCGCTCGATCGGCGCGGTGTACGCGGCGAACACGCTCGGTGCGATCACCGGCGTCGTGCTCGCGGCGCACGTCGGCATGCCGCTGCTCGGGCTGAAGGGGTTGATCGTCGCCGGCGGGCTGATCGACGTCGGCCTGGGGCTCGTGCTCCTGTGGCGTCTCGCGGTCGCCGGCGTGCTGAAGCGCAGCACGCCCGCCCACGGCAGCGGCGCGAGCCTGCCGGCCGGGCTCACGCTGGGCGCAACGCTCTTGTCGGCCGTCGTTCTCGTGGTCATCGCCTTCGGCGTGAGCCTCGATCCCTACAAGATGGCCTCGGGCGTGTTCCGCCGCGGCGACCTCTACACCGCGCAGGACGCGGAGCTGAAGTACTACCGCGACGGCAAGACCACCTCGGTCAGCCTCATGCAGTTCCACGAGGGCCTGAGCCTGCGCACCAACGGCAAGTCCGACGGCGCGATCAACCTCGGGGACGGCGCGCGGATCTCCGACGAAGTGACGATGGTGCTCACGGCGGCGATCCCGCTCGCGCACCGTCCGGACGCGAAGCGCGCCGCGATCATCGGCATCGGCACCGGCCTAACCACCCACACGATGCTCGGCGCGACGACGCTGGAGCGCGTGGACACGATCGAGATCGAGCCGGCGATGGCGGAGGCCTCGCGGTCGTTCGCGGCGCGCAATGCGAGCGCGTTCGCCGACCCGCGCAGCCGCATCGTCTTCGACGACGCGAAGACCTACTTCTCCACCCACAACGAGCGCTACGACATCATCGTGAGCGAGCCGTCCAACCCCTGGGTGAGCGGCGTCTCGAGCCTCTTCACCACCGAGTTCTATCGCCACGTGCGCCGCTACCTGAATCCGGGCGGCGTCATGGTGCAGTGGTTCCAGCTCTACGAGATCGATGTCAGCCTGGTCGCCTCCGTGCTGCGCGCGCTCGCCGACAACTTTCCCGACTACGCGATCTACGCCGCGACCGACTCCGATCTGCTGATCGTCGCGGGCGATGCGGAGACCCTGGCGCGCCCGCTTGCCGACGTCTTCCAGATGCCCGGCGTCGCCGCCGAGCTGCGCAAGGTGCACGTGCAGCGCATCGGGGACATCGACGTCCGGCGGATCGGCGGCAAGGCGTCGCTGCATCCGCTGTTCCTGTCGTACGGCGTGCCGGCGAACTCCGACTACCGACCCTACCTCGACCTGAATGCCGCGAAGCATCGCTTCCTGCAAACGGGCGCCGGCGAGGTCACCCGCATCGGCTCGGGCGGGGTGCCGCTGATCGCCATGCTCGAGAGCCGCAAGCAGACCGCGCGCCCGCTCTCGTACGACGGCGACGAATTCCTGGAACGGATCGAGCTCGCACGCCGGGCGCGCTACGCCCGCGATTTCTACCTCTCCGCCGATCGGCCCCTGCCGGTCGGGATCCCGACCGACCTCGAGAAGAACCTCGAGCTCTCGAAAATGCGCGGACTCGACTGCATCGACGCGAAGAGCTTCGACGTCTGGGTGCAATCGCTGTTCCAGGTGGCCCGGACCGTGAACTCGGTGCTGGATCCCGCCGAGGCCGACGCGATCTGGTCGCGTTTCGAGGGCGCGCCGTGCTTCAAGCGCCTCGAGCAGGACGACCGGGCTTGGGTCGCGCTCTTCCGCGCGGTCGGCCGCCGCGACGCCGCCGCGATGGCCAAGCATGCGGACGGCCTGCTCGCGCAGGGCCGCGAGCTTTCCTCCACGCACAAGCAGTTCCTGCTGCGCGCCTCGCTCGCCGGGAACATCGCCACGGGACAGCTCGATCGCGCGCAGGGGGCGTGGGACAAGCACTCGCCCGACGCGGCGCGCGCCGGCATCGACCTCGACCTGCGGTTGCTGCGCGCCTATCTCGCGGTGGCGAAGGCGGCGCCGCCCCGCGGGTCGTAGGCGCCGCTTCCCGCTACTTCCGCTGGTCGCGCAAGCGCGGCGTCGGCGTGCTCACGCCGGCGCACTGCGCGCGGTGGCGGAGCGCGTGGTCCATCAGCACGATCGCGAGCATCGCTTCCGCAATCGGCGTGGCGCGAATCCCGACGCACGGATCGTGGCGGCCGGTCGTCTCCACCGTCACCGGATTGCCCTGCTTGTCGATCGAGCGGCGCGGGATGCGGATGCTCGAGGTCGGCTTGAGCGCGATGCTCACCACGACGTCCTGCCCGGTCGAGATCCCGCCCAGCATCCCGCCGGCGTTGTTGGAGAGGAAGCCCTCCGGCGTCAGCTCATCGCCGTGCTCGCTGCCGCGCTGCGTCACCGCGGCAAAACCGGCGCCGATTTCGACGCCCTTCACCGCATTGATGCCCATCATCGCGTAGGCGATATCCGAGTCGAGACGGTCGTACACCGGCTCGCCCCATCCCGAGCGGAACGCCTTCCGCCACGACCGTGATTCGCGCACCGACCGAATCGCCCGCCGTGCGCAACTCGTCCATGAAGGCCTCGAGCTCCGGCACGATGTCGAGGTTCGCCGCAAAGAACGCGTTCTGGCCGACCTCGTCCCAGGCGCGGAACGGTATTTCGAGCGGCCCGAGCTGCGTCATGTGCCCGCGGATCACGACGCCGTGGTTTTCGCGCAGCCACTTGCGCGCGATCGCCCCGGCGGCGACGCGCACCGTGGTCTCGCGCGCCGACGCACGCCCGCCGCCGCGCGGGTCGCGAATCCCGTACTTCTGCCAGTACGTGTAGTCGGCGTGCCCGGGGCGGAACGTCTCGGCGAGCGTCGAGTAGTCCTTGCTGCGCTGGTCCTCGTTGCGGATCAGGAACCCGATCGGCGTGCCGGTGGTCCGGCCCTCGAAGACGCCGGAGAGGATCTCGATCGTGTCCGATTCGCGGCGCTGCGTGACGTGGCGCGAGGTGCCCGGCTTGCGACGGTCCAGTTCCTTCTGGATGTCCTCGGCGGCGAGCGCCAGCCCGGGCGGACAGCCGTCGACGACGCCGCCGTACGCGGGCCCGTGGCTCTCGCCGAACGAGGTCACGCAATACAGCCGTCCGATCGTGTTTCCCGACATCGCACCGCGCCGCGCTGAGGTGCGATCGAGTTTAGCATAGGGGTATAGGGTGACTTTCCCGCCAGCGCGCCATGTCGAACGACGATCCGGACAAGCTGAAAGGGCCAGGCGGCCTGACGATCCGCCAGATCCACGAGCAGGTGAAGAAGGGCGTCGAGCGCGACCGCGCCGCGCAGAAAACCGGCAATCCGCTCGCGCAGCAGCAGAGCCGCTGGCAGCGCTTCATCCGCTACGCCTGGGGGCGCAGCGGGCGAAGATGACGCGCGAGCGCGACGGGCGTCGTGGCGCTATCGCCACTCGCCGCGCAGTGCGCCGACCTGCACCTGCAGTGCCTCCGGTGTCGCGAGCTCGGCCGCAACCGGCGGTGCGACCGCGAGACCGATCTTGCTCAGTACCCCGCGGCGGAACGGCCGCGACATCGCCGGGCCGCCCTTGCGGCTGAAGAAGCTGCCCCACAGGCCGCGCAGCGCCATCGGCACGACCGGCACGGGCGTCGCCTCGAGGATGCGCTGGATGCCCGGGCGGAACGGCAGGATCTCCCCGGTGTCGGTGATGCGCCCCTCCGGAAAGATTCCCACGAGCTGCCCCTCGCGCAGCGCTTTCGCGACCTCGGCGAACGCCCGCTCCATCATCGCGGGATCGTCCTTGCGCGACGCGATCGGGATCGCGCCGCCGGTGCGGAAGATGAAGCTGAGCACCGGGATCTTGAAGATGTTGTGGTCCATCACGAACCGGATCGGGCGCCGGCATGCCGCCATGATGACCACGGCGTCGACGAAACTGACGTGGTTGCAGACGATGACGCGCCGGCCCCTCCTCGGGGATGTGCTCGAGGCCGGATTTCTCGACGCGGTACACGGCGTGGATCAGCAGCCACGCGAGGAACCGCATCAGGAACTCGGGGACGAGCGAGAAGATGAACGCGGCGATCGCCACGTTGAACAGCCCGGTCAGGAGAAAAAGCTGGGGCACCGTCGCCCCGAGATGCAGGAAGCCCGCCGCGATCAACGCGGCCGCGACGATGAACACGGAGTTGAGTATGTTGTTGCCGGCGATGATGCGCGACTGGTGCGACCGCTCCGAACGGCTCTGGATCAGCGCATAGAGCGGAACGATGAAGAAGCCGCCGAACATCGCGATCAGGAAGAGATCGATCAGCACCCGCGGCGCACCTGGCGTGCGCAGGTACTCGAGGACGGTCATCGCGCTCCGTCGCCGCGGGCCCCGGCGTGGCGAAGAAGAGATCGAACGCGAACAGCGACAGCCCGATCGAGCCGAACGGCACCAGTCCGAGCTCGACCTTGTGGCCCGACATGCGCTCGCAGAGCAGCGAGCCGACGCCGATTCCGACCGAGAACACGGTGAGCAGCAGCGTGACGACGCTCTCGCTTCCGCCGAGCCAGGTCTTGGCGTAGGCCGGGAACTGGGTGAGAAACATCGCGCCGTAGAACCAGAACCAGGACACGCCCAGGATCGAAAGGAACACCGTCCGGTTCTGCCGCGTGAACTGGAAGTTGGCCCAGGTCTCGGTGAACGGATTCCAGTTGATCCGCAGCTCCGGGGTCGGGGGCCGGACGCTCGGAACGAGCCGGCTCGCGAGGTAGCCCGCGCAGGCGATGCCGATGGTCGCGGCCGGAACGAGGATCGCGGGACCGGCCGCCGCCGCCACCAGCACGCCGCCGGCGATCGTCCCGGCGAGAATGGCGAGCGAGGTGCCGGTCTCCACCAGCGCGTTGCCGCCGACCAGTTCCTCGTCCCGCAGCGTCTGCGGAAGGATCGCGTACTTCACCGGCCCGAACACCGTGGAGTGCAATCCCATCAGGAACAGCGCGCCGAGGAGCAGGGTCAGATTGCTGCGCACGAACCCGATCGCACCGATCACCATGATCCCGATCTCGAACAGCTTGACGAGGCGGATGATGCGCGCCTTGTCGTACTTGTCCGCGAGCTGCCCGGCGGTCGCCGAGAAGAGGAAGAACGGCAGGATGAAGAGCGCGCCGGCGAGGTTCACCAGCACCTCCGGGGAGAGCGTGGTGAGCGTGGTGGCGTGGAATGCGACCAGGATCACCAGCGCGTTCTTGTAGACGTTGTCGTTCAGAACGCCCAGAAACTGCGTGACGAAAAACGGCGCAAAGCGCCGCTCCCCGAGCAGTCCGAACTGAGTGCCCCCCGCCATCGGTCGTTTCCTGTGCGCCGCGATTCTGTCACTTCGCCGGCGGCGCGCCCGTGAACCATGACCGCCGTAGCGCGCCGCGCGACGCGCAGCGTCAGTCGGTTCGACGCGTGTCAGGCCGTAAGGCGCGTGTCAGGGGGCGCGACACGCCCGGAACCGGCGCGCCGCGGACGCGGCGCCCGCGCTCAGTCAGGCCAGTTCTTGATGTAGCCCTTGAGCATGCGGTTCTCGAAGCTCTGTTCCTCGAGCACCGCCTTGGCGACGTCGTGAAACGACAGCACGCCGATCAGGGTCGAGCCGTCCATCACCGGCATGTACCGTGCGTGGGTCTCGAGCATCGTCCGGCGCAGATCGTCGACTTCCATGTCCGGACCGACGAAACGCGGCTCCTTGAGCATGACGTCCTGGACCTTCAGGCTCGCGAGCCGGTCGCCGAACCGATGCTGGGCGGCGAGCACCTCGCGGAAGGTGAGCATCCCCGCCAGCCGCCCGTGGTCCATTACGACCAGGGAGCCGATGTCGTTCTCCACCATCGTGCCGACCGCATCCGCGAGCCGGCCTTCGGGTGCAATGGTGTACAGCACCGTCCCCTTGATGCGGAGGATCTCCTTGGTGAGCATGGCACCCCTCCTTTCGGCGGTCGCGGCAGGCGCCGCGCTTGGATGTTAGACCACGCGGAGGTGGGAGCAAAGCTCCGCCGCCGGGCGGGGCCCTCAGCGCTCCAGCAGGTGCGCCTTGTCCTTCGTCTTCGCCCACTCGTCCGCGTCGGCGGGCGCGCTCTTCCGCTCGACGATCGGTTTCCAGAGCTTCGCAAGCTCGGCGTTGAGCGGGGTAAAGTGGCGTTGCCCGGGCGGGACATCGTCCTCGGCGTAGATCGCCTCGACCGGGCACTCGGCGACGCAGAGCGTGCAGTCGATGCACTCCTCGGGGTCGATGACCAGCATGTTCGGCCCCTCGCGAAAGCAGTCCACCGGGCAGACGTCCACGCAGTCGGTGTACTTGCACTTGATGCAGCTTTCGGTGACGACGTAGGTCATGGCGGGACCGGTGATTTGCCGCACTTCGGCCGGCAGGCCGACTTTCGATCGATGTTAGCACGCTGTCCCGGCGGCTTGGGCAAGGGGAATATCCCTTTCCGATCAATAGGAAGCGCTCCAACCTGCGGCGGGGCGCCCAGCCCGCGCAGCGGTGCAGGAACGCGCGATTATTTGCTAGCATAGCGGTTCATAAGAACGTTTCGAACGTTCCTCCGCAGCGCCCGCTGCGAGCCCCCTGCAGAACCACCCGAAAGGAAGCGAATGAGCGAGCACATCGTGCACGTCACCGACCAGACGTTCGAGCCCGAGGTCCTGAAGTCGGACTTGCCGGTGCTGGTGGACTACTGGGCGGAATGGTGCGGCCCCTGCAAGGCGATTGCACCGATCCTGGACGAGATCGCGAAGGAGTACGGCGGCAAGCTGAAGATCGCGAAGCTCGACGTGGACGCCAACGTGGAAGTCCCGAAGAAGTACAACATCCGCGGGATTCCGACGCTCATGCTCTTCAAGAACGGGAATGTCGAGGAGCAGATCGTCGGCGCGCGCTCGAAGTCGCAGCTCACCGCCTTCCTCGACAGCAACATCTAGCAGCGCGATGCACAGCGCAGATACCGCACCGCACATCGACACCGGCGTACGCTTCGCCAGAGCGAAGCGCGCGTTTTGCGTCACTGCACTTGGGGATTCAAAAGGGGCCGTGGTCCCTTTTGCATCAACCTGCTAGTGTCCGGCCGGCATCGCCGCTCTGGCGCACACCGGAGATCCGAGCTACCATCCGACGTACGTCCCGCCGCGCCGGTTCCCGGCGCGCCCCCTCCCTCCGAGCCGCCCCTAGAGGGTGCGCCAGCGACCCAGGTCCCGACCTCCACCATGCATCTCTCCGAACTCAAGCAGCTTCACGTCAGCCAGCTGATCGAGATGGCGACGCAGTACGAAGTCGACGGCGCGAACCGCATGCGCAAGCAGGAGCTGATCTTCGCGCTGCTCAAGAACCGCGCGAAGAAGGGAGAGGCGATCTACGGCGACGGCACGCTGGAGGTGCTGCCCGACGGCTTCGGCTTCCTGCGGTCCCCCGACACGTCCTACCTCGCCTCGACCGACGACATCTACGTCTCGCCCTCCCAGATCCGCCGCTTCAACCTCCACACCGGCGACACGATCGAAGGCGAGATCCGCACCCCGAAGGACGGCGAGCGCTACTTCGCTCTGGTCAAGGTCGACAAGGTCAACGCCGAGCCGCCCGAGGCGTCGAAGCACAAGATCCTGTTCGAGAACCTGACGCCGCTGCACCCGAACAACATCCTCCGGCTCGAGCGCGACATCAAGGCCGAGGAGAACATCACCGCGCGCATCATCGACATCATCGCCCCGATCGGCAAAGGCCAGCGCGGACTGATCGTCTCGCCGCCGAAGGCGGGCAAGACGGTGCTGATGCAGCAGCTCGCGCACGCGATCACCGCCAACTGCCCGGACGTCGTGCTGATCGTGCTGCTGATCGACGAGCGGCCCGAGGAAGTGACCGAGATGACCCGCACGGTGAAGGGCGAGGTGGTCGCCTCGACTTTCGACGAGCCCGCCAGCCGGCACGTGCAGGTGGCGGAAATGGTGATCGAGAAGGCCAAGCGCCTGGTCGAGCACAAGAAGGACGTCGTGATCCTGCTCGACTCGATCACGCGCCTCGCCCGCGCCTACAACACGGTGGTGCCGGCCTCGGGCAAGGTGCTCACCGGCGGGGTCGACGCGAACGCCCTGCAGCGCCCGAAGCGCTTCTTCGGCGCGGCGCGCAACATCGAGGAAGGCGGCAGTCTCACGATCCTCGCCACCGCGCTGATCGACACGGGCAGCCGGATGGACGACGTGATCTACGAGGAGTTCAAGGGCACCGGCAACATGGAGATCCACCTCGACCGGCGCATGTACGAGAAGCGGATCTTCCCGGCCATCAACGTCAACCGCTCGGGCACGCGCCGCGAGGAGCTGCTGATCGAGCAGCCGATCCTCCAGAAGGTCTGGGTGCTGCGCAAGCTGCTGTACCCGATGGACGACCTGGAAGCGGCCGAGTTTCTGGTCGACAAGATCAAGGCGACGAAATCGAACGGCGACTTCTTCGACTCGATGCGCCGCGGGTGAGTCGTTGATTCAGCGGGCGTTTTCTGACACAATAGCGCCCCTCGCCACCGGCTCGAAACGCGTTCTCCCGCGCAGCGCGCGGTCCGCGAGACCGAGCCACGACCGAAAGGACTCGCCGATGAAATCCAGCATCCATCCGCAGTACAAGGAAATCAAGGTCATCTGCTCGTGCGGCAGCACCTTCATGACGCGCTCCACCCTCGGCAAGGAGCTCCACGTCGAGGTCTGCGCCGCCTGCCATCCCTTCTACACCGGCAAGCAGAAGATCGTCGACACCGCCGGCCGCGTGGAGAAGTTCCGGCAGAAATACAGCAAGGGTGCGGCAAAGACCGGCGCCAAGGCAGCCCCCAAGGCGCCCGCCGCCGGCTGACGATCGCGATGCCCGCCACAAAGGCAGCTTCGGCTGCCTTTGTCGTTTTCGGCGCCGGGGCATCGGACCCGGTGGGTAGAATCCCGCGCATGCCAGCACAGGGCGAACTGATCGTGAAATCGGTCGACTAGTGGCGCAGGCAAGCGTGCGACTCCCCACCTGGCTCAAGGCACCGATCCGGCTGCCGCTCGCCGGCTGGCCGCTCGCGCTCTTCGTCGCCGCGTTCCTGCTGCCCGGCCTGGTCGGCCACGACCCCTGGAAGACCGAGGACGCGGTCGGGTTCGGCGTCGTGCACCAGATGCTCTCGAGCGGCGACTGGCTCGCGCCGCACCTCGCGGGGGAGCCGTTCTTCGAGGACGGCCCGCTGTATTTCTGGGTCGCCGGAGGATTCGTGCTGGCCCTCGCGGGCATCCTGCCGCCGCACGACGCCGCGCGCTTCGCGAGCGCGCTCTTCATCCTCGCTGCGCTGTGGTTCGTGCGGCTCGCGGCGCGCGAGCTTTACGGCAAACGCGAGGGCGACCTCTCGGTGCTGGCACTGATGGGCTGCGTCGGACTGCTCTGGCACGCGCACGAAGCGACCGCAGAGACGGCGATGCTCGCCGGGCTGGCGGCGGCCTACTACGGCGTCGCGATCTCCCATCGCAAACCGATCAAGAGCGGCATCTGCTTCGGGCTGGGAACCGCGGTTGCGTTCCTGGCGAAAGGATTCGCAGCGCTCCTGCAGCCGCTCGCGGCGGCGCTGCTGGTGCTGCCGCTTTGCGCGTCCTTCCGGCAGCGCAACTTCGCGTTCTCGGTGGGGCTGGGCTGCGCGATCCTGATCCCTCTCGTCGTGGCGTGGCCGTGGGCAGTCGCCGTGCGCGCGCCGGCGTACTTCGACGGCTGGCGCGCCTGGCAACTCGCGCAGGTGAGTCACGCACCACAGCTCGCCTCGTTCCTGGAGATCCTCAAGACGCTCGTTTGGGCCGCGTGGCCGGTCTGGCCGCTGACCATTTGGGCGACCTGGGAGTTCCGCCGCCAGCTCCGCGAACCGGGTTTTGCCGTGCCGTTCGTCGGTACGATCGTGGCGCTGGTGCTGCTGATCGTCATGGGCCGCCCGCGCGAAATGGACATGCTCGCGTTGCTCGTCCCGCTCGCGATCCCGGCCGGCGCCGCGGCGGTAGGCGCGCGCCGGGGCGCAGCCAATGCGCTCGAGTGGTTCGCGGTCATGACGTTCACGCTCGCGGCCGGTTACATGTGGTTCATGTGGCTCGCCACGCTGACCGGGTTCCCCGAGCCGATCTCGAAGCATGCGATGCGGCTCGCGCCCGGTTTCGTGATCCACGTCGAATGGGCGCCGCTCGGCTTCGCGCTTCTGCTCACCGTTGCCTGGCTGGTGCTCGTGAATCGCGCGGAGCGCACGACGCTGCGCAGCCTCACCTTCTGGACCGCCGGCGCGACCCTGGTGTGGGGACTCGCGATGACGCTCTGGCTCGACTGGATCGACTACGGCAAGACCTACCGCCCGGTGGCGCAGGGCCTGCGCAAGGCGCTGCCGCCAAAGGCGCGCTGCGTCGAGAGTCGCGGACTCGGGGAGACGCAGCGTGCCGCGTTTCACTATCACGCCGGGCTGGTGACGCAACGCGCGGAGGTACACGGGCCAACCGACTGCCCGTACCTGCTGGTGCAGTCGAGCGCGCGCGAACCGGCGGTCGAGCCGGCGGGCAACTGGCGTCGGGTTTGGGAGGGCGGCCGGCCGCGGGACCGCGAGCGCTACCGGCTGTACCGCCGAGGCTGAACCGCGCGAACGAGGACACGCCGTAGCTGGCCCCGGCATTTGACTTGCCCCACCCCCCGGTCTACCCTCCCCGCCACCCCCTGCCAGGCGAACCGCGGCGATGAACGACGACACCTTCAATCTGTCCATTCGCAAGTTCCTCAAGCTGGTGGGCGTCAGCTCGCAGCGCGAGATCGAGCATGCGGTCGCACGCGCGATGGAGTCCGGCGCGGCGCACGGAACCGAATCGTTCCCGGCGACGATGACGCTCGAAGTGCCGGGGCTCAAGCTGAGCGTGAAGTTCGAGGGCAGGATCGAACTCGAGTAGGCATCCCCGGGAGAGCACGCGAATGAACCAGGCAACCGAACTCGACGCCGCGCTGCTCGCCGACCTGCAGCAGGTTCTCGGCGAGCGCGTCACGACCTCGCGCGGCGTGCGCGAACATCACGGCAAGGACGAGTCGTACTACCCCTACGCCGCGCCCGATGCCGTGGTGTTTCCGCGGTCGACCGAGGAAGTGCGCGACATCGTCGACGTCTGCCGGCGCTACCACACGCCGATGATCCCGTACGGCGTAGGCACCTCGCTCGAAGGTCACATCCTCGCCAACGCGGGCGGCGTGTGCATCGACATGAGCCAGATGAACAAGGTGCTCGCGGTCCACACCGAGGATCTCGACGCCGTCGTGCAGGCCGGCGTCACGCGCAAGCAGTTGAACGAGGAGATCCGGCACGCCGGGCTGATGTTCCCGGTCGACCCCGGCGCGGACGCGACGATCGGCGGCATGGCCGCGACCCGCGCCTCGGGGACGAACGCGGTGCGCTACGGCACGATGCGCGAGAACGTGCTGTCGCTGACCGTGGTCACGGCGGACGGCCGGATCATCAAGACCTCGCGGCGGCCGCGCAAGTCGGCGGCCGGCTACGACCTGACGCGACTCTTCGTCGGCTCCGAGGGCACGCTCGGCATCATCACCGAGGTGACGGTGCGGCTGTACGCGGTGCCGGACGCGATGTCCGCGGCGGTGTGCTCGTTCCGGGACATGAAGGGCGCCGTCGACACCGTGATCCAGACGCTCCAGCACGGCATCCCGATTGCGCGCAGCGAAGCGCTATGCGGTCTCACGATGAAGGCGATCAACGCCTACAACAAGACCGCCTACAAGGAACAGCCGACGCTCTGGATCGAGTTCCACGGCACCGAGGCGGGCGTCGCCGAGCAGGCCGGGCTCGTCCAGGCGATCGCCACCGAGAACGGCGGCGAGGGGTTCGAGTGGGCGACCCGGCCGGAGGACCGCAACCGGCTGTGGTCGGCGCGCCACCAGGCCTACTTCGCCGGCCTGCAGCTGCGCCCCGGTGCGCGCGCGGTGTCGACCGACGTCTGCGTGCCGATCTCGCGGCTCACCGAGTGCATCGTCGAGACGACGCGCGACATCGAGCGCGCCTCGATGCCGATCCCGCTTTTCGGGCACGTCGGCGACGGCAATTTCCACTGCATGGTGCTGATCCGCCCCGACAGCGACGCCGATCTCGACGAGGCGAAGGCGTTCAACGAGCGCCTGGTCGACCGCGCGCTGTCGATGGAAGGCACGTGCACCGGCGAACACGGCATCGGCGCGGGCAAGATCAAGTCGCTCAAGAAGGAGCTCGGCGACGCGGTCGACCTGATGGTCGCCATCAAGCGCACCTTCGATCCGGACAACCTGATGAATCCCGGCAAGGTCGTGCCGCTGTAGCGAAGCGCGCTTCCGCGCTTACGCGCGCGCAGACTTCTGCATTCTTCGGGCGCGCGCGTCACCCGGCCAGCCGGACGAAGTGCTCCCGGTAGTACTTCATTTCGGCGATCGACTCGTGGATGTCGGCGAGCGCCTCGTGCTTGCCGTGCTTCGTCAGCCCTTTCGCCAGCTCGGGGCGCCAGCGGCGCGCGAGCTCCTTCAGGGTCGAGACGTCCAGGTTGCGGTAGTGGAAGTAGGCCTCGAGCCGCGGCATCCAGCGCGCGAGGAACCGCCGGTCCTGGCAGATCGAATTCCCGCACATCGGCGAGATCCGCGCGGGCACGTGCTCGCCGAGGAAGGCGAGCATGCGCTCCTCGACTTCGGCCTCCGCGAGCCGCGATGCGCGCACGCGCTCGACGAGCCCGCTCTTGGCGTGCGTGCTCTTGTTCCAGTCATCCATCGCCGCGAGCACGCTCTCGGCCTGGTGGACGACGAGCACCGGCGCCTCGGCAACGGTTTCGAGCTGCGAGTTCGTGATCACGATCGCGACCTCGATGATCCGGTCGCGGTCGGGGTCGAGCCCGGTCATTTCCATGTCGAGCCACGCGAGATTGTTCTGGTCCTGCGCCATTGGCCTGGCTGTCCCCGCAATGAGTTGACCCAATTCTCGCAAGGGGTCCCGACCCCCTTGCAGATCCCCCGAGTCCGGCGAGCAAGTCTGACGCACCAAACTTGGTCACGGGTTACTTGAGTAGAATCGCATTCTCGCACACGCCGATTGCCGCAACGCATGCACGCCTTCACGCTCGCATTTCTCGCCGCGCTCGCCGTCGCCACCGCGATGCGCCTGTGGCTCGCGGTGCGCCATGCCCGCCACGTGCGGGAGCACCGCCGCGCCGTTCCACCGGATTTCGTGCCGAGCGTGACGCTCGCCGCGCACCAGAAGGCCGCCGACTACACGGTGGCGAAGACCCGCCTGGGGATGGTCGACACGCTGGTGTCGGCCGGGCTCCTGCTCGCGTTCACCCTCGGTGGCGGCCTGCAGGCGCTCGCCGAGCTCTGGAGCCGCGCGTTCGATCCGGGCGGCTACGCGTTCGGGATCGCGCTCATCCTGAGCGTGGCGTTCATCACCGGCGCCATCGACCTGCCCTTCTCGATCGTGCGCACGTTCGGCATCGAGGCCCGCTTCGGCTTCAACCGCATGACCCCCAGGCTGTTCGTGGCCGACCTCCTCAAGCAGATCGCGCTCGGCCTCGCGCTCGCCGTGCCGCTCCTCTTCTGCGTGCTGTGGCTGATGGCGAAGATGGGGAGCTACTGGTGGCTCTACGTCTGGCTGACGTGGATGGCGTTCAACCTGCTGATCCTCCTTCTCTACCCCACGTTCATCGCCCCGCTTTTCAACAAGTTCGCGCCGCTCGAGGACGCCGCGCTGAAAGAGCGCATCGAGCAGCTGCTGGCGAAATGCGGCTTTCGGGCCAAGGGCCTGTTCGTGATGGACGGCTCGAAACGCTCGAGCCACGGCAACGCCTACTTCACCGGGTTCGGCGCGGCCAAGCGCATCGTGTTCTTCGACACCCTGCTCGCGCGCCTTGCCCCCGCCGAGGTCGAGGCGGTGCTGGCGCACGAGCTCGGCCATTTCAAGCTGCGGCACGTCTGGAAACGCGTGGTCTGGCTGTTTCTCGCCAGCCTCGCGTTCCTGGCGCTCCTCGGCTGGCTCATCGACCGGCCGTGGTTCTACGCCGGTCTGGGGGTGGAGAGCCGCGGCACGGCGATGGCGTTGCTGCTCTTCTTCATGGTGGCGCCGGTCTTCACCTTCCTCCTGCACCCGCTCGGCAGCCTGTACTCGCGCAAGCACGAGTACGAGGCGGACGCGTACGCGGCGCGCTTTTCCGCCGCCGCGGACCTGGTACGCGCCTTGGTGAAGCTCTACCAGGACAACGCCGCGACGCTGACGCCGGATCCGGTGCACTCCGCGTTCTACGATTCCCATCCGCCGGCCGCGCTCCGCATCGCGCGGCTCCAGTCGCTCGCTCCGCCTGCGCCCGCTTGAGCCCGTCGACGCCGCGCGCGGGCCGGATCTCGGGACAAGTCGTCGCCGCGTACGGTCGCCACTACCTCGTCGAGGCGGTGGACGGGGCCTTCCTCCGCTGCGTCCCGCGCGGCAAACAGAGTCTCGTCGCATGCGGCGACCGCGTGCAGGTGGTGGGCACCGGCCCCGGGGAGGCCGTGATCGAGGACACCGCCCCCCGCACGACGCTGTTCCTGCGCGCCGCCGCGCACCGGCGCAAGCTGATCGCCGCCAATGCGACCCAGGTTGCGGTGATCTGCGCGGGCGAACCCAGCCTCGCGGACGAACTGGTGGCGCGCGTGCTCGCGGCGGCGGAAAGCCAGTCGCTGCGCGCGCTGCTGGTGCTCAACAAGATCGATCTGGCCGGGCCGACCGAAGGCGCGCGCAAGCGCCTGGCGCCCTTCGTGCAGGCGGGCTATCCCGCGCTCGAGTTGAGCGCGCAGCGCGACGTCGCGCCGCTGCGCGCGCGCCTGCAGGGCGAGACGACCGTGCTGATCGGGCAATCCGGGATGGGCAAATCGACGCTCGTCAACGCGCTCGTGCCGCAGGCCGACGCCGCGACGCGCGAGATCTCCCGCTTCCTCGATTCGGGACGGCACACCACCACCGCGACCCGTCTCTACCGCCTCGACGCGGCGAGCGCGATCGTCGACTCGCCGGGCGTGCAGGAGTTCGGGCTCGCGCATCTCGGCCCGGCGGAGATCGCGCGCGCATTCCCGGAGCTGCGGCCGCTCGCGGGCCGCTGCCGGTTCGCCGACTGCCGTCACCGCACCGAGCCGGGCTGCGCGGTACGTGCGGCGGTCGAATCGGGCCAGATCCATGCGCGGCGCCTCGCGCTGCTCCATCGCATTCTCGACGCCGAAGGGGCGGCGCGCCGATGACGGCGCTGCTCACCTCGCTCAACCTGCTGGAAGTCCACCACCTCAAGAACGTGCTCGAGGCGGAGGGAATCCGGTGCTGGATCAAGAACGAGCTGCTCTCGCGCCTCGCCGGCGAGATCCCGTTCACCGAGTGCGCGCTGGAGCTCCATCTCGTGCGCGAGCACGACCGCCCGCGCGCCGAGGCGCTGCTGGAAGTGTGGCGGCGGCCGCCGCCGCCGGGCCGAGCCTGGACGTGCGCGTCGTGCGGCGAACCGATCGAGGGACAGTTCGGCGCGTGCTGGAAGTGCGGGGCCGCGCGCGCACCCTGATCAGCCGAACGCCCGCGCCACGCTGAGCGCGAGGAGCGCCGCGAGCCAGAGCACAAGCGCGCGCCAGATGAGCCCCACCACGCTGTCCAGGAATGGCGTGTCGGCGTCCTCGCCGAGACCGAGCTCGGGCCGGTCCTCGAGCACCGTGCCGCGCAGGACCGGCATGCCGAGCCGCACGCCCAGGGCGCCGGCGCCCGCCGCGAGCACCACGCCGAGGAGGTGGTCGGGCCAGCGCGCCGCCTGCGTGCGCCAGCAGTAGATCGCGTCCTCGAAGTCGCCGACCACCGCAAACGCCGAGGCCGTGATCCGCGCCGGCACCCAGTCCAGCACGGCGAATGCGGCACGCGCGAACTCGCCGAAGCGGCTGCCGGCGGTCTCGTCGGTGCGCTCCAGCGCGGCGCGCGTCTCCGGGCCCGCGATGTCGATCGTCGCGTCGGGTACACCCGGGAGATCCAGCAGCGGACCGGTGTCCCCCGCGCGCCCCATGCCGCCCCACCGTCGGCTCAGGAACAGCGCGAAGCGGTACAGCACGGCGCCGCTCGGGCCGGGAAGCAGGACGAACCAGAGCATCGGCCCGAACACGTGGCGGTGCGATACGGTCAGCGCCCCCTCGATCGTCAGGCGGGCGACCTCGCTCGCGGACAGCGTGTCGCAAGCGTGCCCGCGCCACTCCGAAAGCAGCCGGCGCGCGCCCCCCAGATCGCCGTCCTTCAGCGCCTTGTGAATATCGGTGAAGTAGTGGCTGTGCTGGCGGAATCCCATGGTGAAGTACAGGACCAGCACGTTGCACGCGATGCCCAGAAGCGGGTTTGCGGCGGTCAGGGCCGCATACACCGCCCACGCGAGCAGGGCCGCGGGCACCACCGCGAGGAACCAGGCGATCGTCCCCTGGTGCGCCTCCCCGGCGTCGAAGCTGCGCTCGAGCAGCCCGGCATAGCCCGCCATCGGCGTGAACAGCGCGCGCCGGTCGACGAGCGGGCGCCACTGCTCGAGGGCGAGCGCGATCAACAGGGACAGGAAGCTCATCCGGGCGCGGGTGGAACGGAACGCGAGCGCCGATTATAGTCGGCGCAGGCGCGAATTCTTCCGCGCACGCCTCGCGATGAACCTATCCGGGGCGCGCCGACAATCCGAGCTGATCGGCGCGAACCGGAATGCGAAAGTCGTGGCGAAGCCGCGGCGAGTGCGCCGCTAGAGCTGGTTCGCTGCGAAGACGTCGCAGACCTTGATATCCCCGGCCTCGAGCCCTCGCTTGAACCAGCGCATGCGCTGTTCGCTCGACCCATGGGTGAATGACTCGGGCGAGACATAGCCACGCGAGGCCATCTGAATGCGGTCGTCTCCGACCGCCGCCGCAGCGCGCAGGCCCTCCTCGATGTCACCGGGCTCGAGCAGGCGCTTGGTCTTGTTCGCGTGTGCCGCCCAGATCCCGGCGAAGCAGTCGGCCTGCAGCTCCATGCGGACCTGGAGCGCGTTCGACTGCCGCTCGCCGCCGCGCGACTGGGCGCGCCGGACCTGCTCGGCGATCCCGAGCAGGTTCTGAACGTGGTGACCGACCTCGTGCGCGATCACGTAGGCCTGCGCGAAGTCGCCCGGGGCGCGGAACTTGTCCTGGAGATCGCGGTAGAACGCGAGGTCGATGTAGAGCTTGTTGTCCGCGGGACAATAGAATGGCCCGACCGCGGCCTGCGCGTACCCGCACGCGGACGCCACCGTGCCGCTGAACAGCACGAGGACCGGCTTCTGGTACTTCCTGCCGCCGCGGGCAAAGATGTCGGTCCAGGTGTCCTCGGTGCTGCCCAGAACCGCGGCGATAAAATCGGCCATCTGATCTTCGCGGGGGGGCGCTTTGGTCTCCACCCGCTGCTGGGGCGCCGTCGACACGCTCGCCTGCTGCGCCACCTGCGTCACGACACCCGGGTCGATGCCCAGGAACATGGCGATCAGCGCGATGACCACGATACCGATGCCACCGCCGGCGAGGCCCTTTCCGCCGGGGATGCGCATGCCGCGGCGGTCCTCGATGTTCTCGCTCCGTTGCTGGTCCTCGAGCCGCATCGCGCGCTCCTTTCCTCTCGCAGGCTGCGGAGTATAGCGAAGCGCTCGCCCTGACGCGGCGACTCGTCGACCTCGCGCGGGCGCGAGGTCGACACAGCGGCGTTCGAAGTTCCGGCTGCGCCGCGAGTCAGTGCGGCGCGGTGAGGTACGCGTAGAAGTTCATGATCATGCCGGCCGTGGCCCCCCAGATGTAGTAGGGCCCGTATGGCATGGCGTAGTAGTGGCGCTCGAGGCCTTCATGGATCAGCTGATTGCGCTGGTGATTCGTGGGGTCGATCAGGAACGCGAGCGGCACCTCGAATGCCTCCGCGACTTCGAAGTCGTCGAGGGCGAGTTCGAAGGGCGGCTGCACGAGGCCCACCACCGGGGTGACGCGGTAGCCCGTCACCGTCGTGTAATCGTTGAGGTGCCCGAGCACTTCGACCCGGTCGGCGGCGAGTCCGATCTCCTCTGCCGTCTCCCGGAGGGCGGTGTCGCGCGGCGACTCCCCCGCTTCGGCGCGTCCGCCTGGAAAGCTGATCTGCCCGGCGTGGTCGTGAAGATGCGCCGTGCGCCGCGTGAAGAGGACCGTGAGCTCGTTGTCGCGGTTTACGATCGGCACGAGCACCGCCGCTGGGCGAATGCCGCCCTCGCGGCGGAACAGGTGCCCGTCGCCCGTGGTGATCGGCGCGAACGGCCGTGGCGCCGCAAAGCGGGTGCGCAACCAGTCCTGGGAAAAGGCGATCGAGGGGTGCGGCGCGTTCACAAAACCCTAAATGGGGTCGAAGCGGGCAAGCGCAATATTCTACGCGTGCCAGCCCACTCCGCCCGCCGCTACGCGGCGCCGGCCGTGCAGGATTTCCGCCCGGGGCGATTGAGGTAACGAGGACCGCGGCCGGGGCCGCCCCGCGGCGTTCACGCCCCGGCGGTCCGGTAGAATCCGCCGCTCGCGCATCCCCTGCCACCCGCAGTTCCAGCCACCGAGGCACTGATTGACGACCGACCCCGCGGCGCGCCGCAAAGGCGTGCTTCTGATGATCGCCGCGGGGCTCTGCTGGAGTACCGGCGGAATCTTCGTGCGCAACGTCGCATCCGCCGACGGCTGGGAGATCGTCTTCTGGCGCTCGGTGTTCATGGTCGCGTTCCTCTTCGCGGTGCTCACGTGGTGGCACCGCGGCGCGGTGTGGTCGAAGATCGCCGCGGTCGGCACCGCCGGCATGCTCTCGGGCGCCCTCCTCGCCGCGACGTTCTTCTTCTTCATCCTGTCGCTGATGCGCAACACCGCGGCGAACACCTTCGTGCTCATGAGCACGGGGCCGTTCTTCGTCGCGGTGTTCGGCTGGATCTTCCTGCGCGAGCGCGTGCCGCTGCGCACCTGGATCGCGATCGGGGTGGCGCTTGCGGGAATCACGCTGATGTTCGCCGACGGGCTCGAGGCCGGGCGCAGCCTCGGCAATCTGCTCGCCCTGGGCGTGCCGACCGCTTTTGCCCTCAACGTCGTGGTGCTGCGCCGGATGCACGCGGGCGTGGACATGGTTCCGGCAGTCATGATCGCAGGGCTGATCTCGATTGCCGTCGCCCTGCCCTTCGCGCTGCCGCTCGACCCGGACCCGCGCGACCTCGCGGTGCTCGCGCCGATGGGGTTCCTGCAGCTCGGGCTCGGGTGCCTGCTGATGACGAAGGCGACGCGCTACCTCTCGGCCGGCGAGGTCGGCCTGCTGTCGCTGATCGAGACCATCCTCGCGCCCCTCTGGGTGTGGATCGGGGTCGGCGAGCGCCCGACCGAGCTGGCGCTCGCTGGCGGCGTGATCGTGTTCGGCGCGCTGGTCGCGAACGAGTGGGTCGGCTTCCGGCAAGGGCGGCCGGTGGCCGCGCCCGTTACGCCAGGCGGCGCTTGAAGCGTTCGCAGGCGGCGACCAGCGCCGCGCAGGTTCCCGGCTCCCACACCGAGTGCCCTGCGTCGGGAACGATCTGGTACTCGACCTCCGGCCATGCGGCCACCAGGTCGTGCGCCGAGGCGATCGGGCATACCACGTCGTAGCGCCCCTGCACGATCACACCCGGGATCGCGCGCAGGCGGTGCGCGCGCTCGAGGAGCGCGTTCTCCGGCAGGAAGATGTCGTGCACGAAATAGTGCGCCTCCATGCGCGCGAGGCCGAGCGCGACCACGTCTCCGGCGAAGTGATCGACGGTCTCGCGCGACGGCAGCAGGGTCGAGCACGAGCCTTCGTACACGCTCCACGCGCGTGCCGCCGGCATGTGCACGGCCGGATCGGGATCGACGAGCCGCCGATGAAAGCTGTGCAGCACATCGCCGCGCTCGGCCTGCGGCAGGAACCCGACGAACCGCTCCCACGGCTCCGGGAAGATGTTTCGCAGTCCGTACAGGAACCAGTCGATCTCGCTCTTCCGGCACAGGAAGATGCCGCGCAGCACCAGCCCGAGGCACCGCTCGGGGTGCGCCTCGGCGTACGCGAGCGCGAGGGTCGACCCCCACGATCCGCCGAAGACGAGCCAGCGCGCCACGCCGAGATGCCCGCGCAGGCGCTCGAGGTCGTCGATCAGATGCAGCGTCGTGTTCTCGCGCAGTTCCCCGAGCGGCGTGGAGCGGCCCGCGCCGCGCTGATCGTAGACGACGATGCGATAGGCGCCCGGATCGAAGAACCGGCGGTGCTTCGGCGTCGAGCCGGAGCCCGGTCCGCCGTGCAGGAAGACCACCGGAATGCCGTCCGGGTTGCCCGAGTTCTCCCAGTACATCGTGTGGAGGGCGTCGAGCGGCAGCATGCCCGACGCATAGGGCTCGATCTCGGGGTAGAGCGCGGTACGGTCGCCGGGTTGCTGCACGGCCCCCTGCCCTAGCCGCTCTGGAGAGGGGACCGCTTCATGCTGCGCACGCGCTCGGATCGCGGTGCGCCGCGCTCACACCGTGAAGATCGTCGAGCCGGTGGTCTTGCGGCCTTCGATGTCGCGGTGCGCCTGCGCGGCGTCCTTGAGCGCGTAGCGCTGCGCGATCTCGATCTTCACCTTGCCCGACTTGACGATGTCGAAGAGATCGTTGGCGCAGGCGACCAGATCGGCGCGTTTCGCGATGTAGGTGTTGAGGGTCGGCCGGGTCAGGAACAGCGATCCCTTCTGCGCCAGCAGGCCGGTCGGGACCGGGTCCGCGGGACCCGAGGCGTTGCCGAAGGTGACCATCATCCCGAGCGGCTGCAGGCAGTCGAGCGAACCCATGAACGTGAGCTTGCCCACCGAGTCGTAGACGACCGGAACGCCCTGCCCGCCGGTGATCTCCTTCACGCGCTCGACGAAGTTCTCGCGGCTGTACACGATCGTGTGCTCGCAGCCATGCGCCTTCGCGAGCGCGGCCTTCTCGTCCGAGCCGGCCGTCCCGATCACTTTCACGCCCAGCGCCTTGAGCCACTGGCACGCGATCAGGCCGACACCGCCGGCCGCGGCATGCCAGAGGACGGTCATGCCGGCCTGGACTTTGAAGGTGCGCTTGATCAGGTACTGGACGGTCATGCCCTTGAGCATCATCGCGGCCGCCGTCTCGAACGAAATGCCCTCGGGCAGCTTCACGCAGCGGTCTGCCGGGTACAGCCTGACCTCGGCGTAGGACCCGACGGGCGGCGATGCGTACGCGACGCGATCCCCCGCCTTGAACTCGGTGACGCCGGCCCCCACCGCCTCCACGACGCCGGCGCCTTCCGACCCGCACCCCGCCGGGAGCGGCAGCGGGTAGAGCCCGGTGCGGTGATAGGTGTCGAGGTAGTTCAGGCCGACCGCGTGATGGCGGATCCGGACCTGGCCCGCGCCGGGGTCGCCGACTTCGACGTCCTCCCACACGAGCACTTCGGGGCCGCCGGTCTTGTGGAATCGAATCGCTTTGGGCACGTCATCCTCCTTGGTGTGAATGCGAATGGTACGGCCTGAACCGATGGGTGCGAATCCCGGACCGCGCCGGGATCGTCACCATGGGATCGGGCTGCGGTCCTTGAAGAAGCCCCCGCTCGGGCCATCGTCCGGCAGGGTTGCAAGCCACACGGCCGTGTCCGCGCCCTGCTCGAGCGTGCGCGGCGCGGATGGTCCGCCCATGTCCGAGCGCACCCAGCCGGGGCTCATCGTGTTCACCTTGATGTTCGTGCCCGCAAGCTCCGCGGCGAGCGTGCGGGTCAGGGCATTCAGCCCCGCCTTGGATACCCGGTACGCCGGCGTCCCCGTCCCCATCGAAGCCAGCTGCCCGAGCTCGCTCGACAGATTCACGATCCGGCCGTAGCCGTTCGCGCGCATGAGTGGAAGGCAGGCCTGCGTGACCGTGAGCGCGCCGATCACGTTCGTCTCGAGCGCGTCGCGCAAGAAATCGGCATCCACGGTCGCCGCGCGAGCGCCCTTCGGGTCGGGCAGCACGCCGGCGTTGTTCACGAGCACGTCCACCCGTCCGAACCGGGCGTCGACCCAGGCTGCGGCCGCGCGCACCTGGCCGGCGTCGCGCACGTCCAGTACATGAAACGCCACCTCGAGGCCCTCGACCGCAAGGCGCGCGCGGGCCGCCTCCCCCTTGTCCGTATCGCGCGCGGTCAGGACCACGCGCAGGTCCCGCTGCGCGAGCTGCCTGACGATCTCCAGTCCGATTCCTCGATTCGCGCCGGTGACGACGGCGACCCGCTCGGCCACTCCCTCACCTACCGAAAGAGCGTCAGCACGCCGGTGTAGCCGTACAGGCGATCGTGCGAGATCTCGCCGTTGCAGAAGAAACCGACGAGCGGGAAGTCGCCCAGCCGTTTGGCGATCAGCTCGAGCTCGGCCGAGCGCTTCCCGAACATGTTCTCGCCGCGCCCGAGACAGGCGTAGTACAACCCGCCCTTGGGCGGGCCGTCGAGGTCGGCCGAGATGCTGTCGAGCATGCGGTGGAGGTCCTCCCGCGCGCTGCGCTCGTCGCGCTTGCAGAACATGATCGGCATGCCCTTCTCGACGTAGGCCCCGATCGCAACGAGGCGATTCTTGGCGTCGAACCCGACCAGGTTCCGGACCAGGTAGTCGCCGGTGTCGGAGCCCTTGACCGGCAGGCCGGCGTGGATGACCTGGGCGGCGCGGTGCAGATCGCGGCCGAGCGGGGCACCGATGTCCTCGCGCAGCACGTCCAGCGCGGGGCGGCCGTCGAGCGTCGCGATGATGTTGCGCTCGCCCTCGGTGACGACATGCGGCGGCGTGAGCGGCACACAACCTTGCGTGAGGCGCGTCGTCACCTGGACGTGCGAGGAGAGCACCACCCCGGAAAGCCCGCCCTCGAGCACGTCGTTTGCGAATTGCACTGCGCCCGCGCGGGCGCTGGCGAGGCCGCCCACGAGATAGCCGCTCGCCACCTTGGTCGACATGTCCTCGATCAGCTCCGGCATGTCGTCGGTGTTCGGGTCGCCGTGCACGATCGCGAAGTGGGCCGCCTCGGCGCCGCTCGCGGTTCGCGCGCCGAGCTGCGGGGCGCGCGACTTGCCCGAAAACACCTTGAATTCGCCGTCGGGCATTGCGCCGATCATCAACGCGACCGCGGGCTCGTCCATGTACTCGACTCCGGTCGCGAGCACGCCGACGCCGACGGTGCCGACCCAGTCGCGCACGCCGGTCGCTTCGCGAACGCGCGCGAGGATCGCAGTCGCGTCGCCACCGAGGCGATCGCTCACGTAGAGGAAACCGAGGTTGGCGCCGGGCTGCGCCGGACCGATCTGCTGCAGCGCGCTCTCGACCGCTTCCTGCCAGTCGGTTCCGCGGGCGTGCCCCGCGCGAAAGGCGACGGTCCGCGCCGCGCGGTGCGTGGTCATTTCCGCGACTTCTTCTGCTCGGCCGGGGGCGGCGGCTGCGTCTGGCCCTGCAGCAGGCTCCACCAGGCCTCGGCAGCGCTCGCCGCGGCGGCTGCCGGGTCGGACTTCGCGCTCTCGCCGGCGCTCGAAGGCTGCATCGACTGGAAGGCGGCGAGCGTGGCGCGCTGCATCTCCAGGCCCTGGATCGTCATGCGCAGCACGTTGAGGTTCATGTTGAGCCAGTTCTCGACCGACTTCAGGTCGGTGATGCGCTTGTCGATCTCCTTCGGGTCGAGCAGCGGCGCCACGACGCCCGGCATCGGCAGCCCCATCGGGCTCCACAGCTTCTTGAGGAATTCGAACGGATCCTGCAGGGGCGCTTCCTGGCTCATGCGTGCTGGCTCATGGGACGGTACTGCGCGGCGGGGGGAGATCGTGCCAGTTTAGGCCGCGTGCCCCAAAAACGCCAGCATCTCGTCGCGACGCGCCATCGTGTCGCGGTGGCCGAGGTCGATCAGCGCCTTGCAGAACGGCGCCTCGAAGAGCAGGTAGCTCGCGAGGTTCGACCCGTTGCGGTTCATCGCGCCGACGGCACGCAGGAGAAACCGCACCGCCGGAGGGAAGTCCTGGACGTGGCGCGCGGCGATGCGCTCGATCGGCTCGCTCGGATGCATCACCAGGACGTCGACCGGACGCAGCTTCAGCCCGAGCTGATGGGCCTTCTCCGGCGCCACGCACTGCAGCGTGTTGTTGATGCGCTGCAGGCGCTCGATGTCGACCGCCAGGCTGTCGAGGAAGATGGAGTTGAGCGCGTGGCCCGCGATCTGCGCGAGCGACGGGTACAGCGTCGAGCGCATGCGTGGCGAGTCCTGCCACTGGCGGCCGGTGCCGATCACCAGCACGCGGTCGGCGCCGAGGTGCAGGGCGGGGCTGATCGGAGCCATCTGCCGCATCGAGCCGTCGCCGAAGAACTCGCGGTGGAACTTCACCGCGGGAAAGATGAACGGGATCGCGCTCGACGCGAGCAGCAGCTCGACGCTGAGCGGCGTCGCCGCGCCGACGCGCTGGGTGCGCTCCCACTGCTCCAGCCCCGAGCCGCCCTGGTAGAACGTGACGCTCTGCCCCGAGGTGTAGCCAGAGGCCGTGACCGCCACAGCGTGCACCGCGCCGGAATCGATGTTCGCCGCGATCCGGCCGAACTCCATCGTGCGGGCGAGCATCTCGCGCAGCGGAGTGTTGTCGAGGAGCGAGACCGGGTTGCTGCGCGAGAACAGCATCAGGGCCGCAACCCAGCGCGCGCCCGTTCGCATGATGCCCGGCCAGTCCGACCGGTACACGTCGCGGACCCGGAAGTTCTCCCAGACGCCGACCAGGCGCCCCACCGACTCGGCGAAATTGTCGGCGTGGATCGCCAGCGCGGCGGCGTTGATTGCGCCGGCCGAGGTCCCGCACACGATCGGGAACGGGTTCGCGCGCGGATGACCCAGCAACTCGTCGACCGCCTTGACGACGCCGACCTGGTAGGCGGCCCGCGCGCCGCCCCCCGTCAGAATGAGGGCAGTCTTCTTCTGCATGTCGCCGTGTGGCGGCGCGTCCGTGTCAGGCCGAGAACAAGGTCCGCTGCGCGTTCGCGTCGACCACCGTCAATGCGGTCATGTTCACGATGCGCCGCACCGTGGCCGACGGCGTGAGAATGTGCGCCGGCGCCGCGCATCCGAGCAGGACCGGGCCGATGGTGATTCCGTCCGCCGCCGCGGTCTTCAGCAGGTTGAAGGCGATGTTGGCCGCGTCGAGCGTCGGCAGGATCAGCAGGTTCGCCTCGCCCTTCAGGCGCGAGCGCGGAAAGGCCTGCGCGCGCACCTCCGCCGAGAGCGCCGCATCGCCGTGCATCTCCCCCTCCGCCTCGAGATCGGGTGCGCGCTCGTTGATCAGCCTGAGCGCCTCGCGCATCTTCAGCGCGGTCGGCTTGTCGCTCGTCCCGAAGCTCGAATGCGAGAGCAGCGCCACCTTCGGCACGATGCCGAAGCGGCGGATCTCCTCGGCGGCGAGCAGGGTCATCTCGGCGACCTGTTCGGCGCTCGGGTCGTAGTTCACGTAGGTGTCGCAGAGAAACACGGTGCGCTTCGGCAGGATCAGTGCGTTCATCGCGTAATAGGCGCTCGCACCCCGCCGCCGACCGAGAATCTGATCGATGTACTGCAGGTGCAGGCCGTGAGTGCCGAAGGTGCCGCACAGCATGCCGGCGGCCTCCCCGCGGTGGATCGCCATCGCACCGATCGCGGTGTTGCGGCGGCGCATCTCGATCTGGGCATACCGCGCCGACACCCCGCGCCGCTCGGTGAGGCGGTGGTATTCCTCCCAGTACTCGCGGTAGCGCGGGTCCGATTCGGGGTTGACGAGATCGAAGTCCGCGCCGGGGCGAATCCGCAGGCCGTAGAGCTCGATGCGGCGCTCGACGACCGCGGGGCGGCCGATCAGGACCGGCTTCGCGAGCCGTTCGTCGACCACCACCTGGACCGCGCGCAGCACGCGCTCGTCCTCGCCTTCCGCATACACGATCTTGCGCGGCTCGGCCTTCGCCGCGACGAACATCGGCTTCATGATGAAACCGGTGCTGTAGACGAACCGCTGGAGCGAGTCGCGGTAGGCACCGAGGTCGGCGAGTGGCCGCGCGGCCACGCCTGAGTTCATCGCCGCCTGCGCCACCGCCGGCGCGATCTGGACGATCAGCCGCGGGTCGAAGGGCCGCGGGATCAGGTACTCGGGACCGAACTTCAGGTTCTGCTCGCCGTACGCGGCGGTGACGATGTCTGACTGCTCGGCGGTGGCGAGGTCGGCGATCGCGTGCACCGCGGCGATCTTCATTGCCTCATTGATCTGGGTGGCGCCCACGTCGAGAGCGCCGCGGAAGATGAACGGGAAAACCAGGACGTTGTTCGTCTGGTTCGGGTAGTCCGACCGACCGGTTGCGATCACCGCGTCCGGGCGGGCCGCCTTCGCGACGTCCGGCATGATCTCCGGATCCGGATTGGCGAGCGCGAGGATGAGCGGCCGATCGGCCATCTCTTTCACCATCTCGGGCTTGAGCACGCCGCCGGCGGAGAGGCCGAGGAACACATCGGCCTTGCCGATGACCTCGGCGAGACGCCGCGCGTCGGTCTTGCGGGCGTAGCGCGCCTTGTTCGGGTCCATCTCCTCCCTGCGCCCCTCGTAAACCACGCCGGCGATGTCAGTGACCCAGATGTTCTCCTTGCGAACACCGAGCTCGACCAGGAGATCGAGGCACGCGAGCGCGGCGGCGCCTGCCCCCGAAGTGACGAGCTTGACCTTGCCGATCTCCTTGCCCACGACCCGGAGCCCGTTGATGATGGTCGCGCCCACGATGATCGCGGTGCCGTGCTGGTCGTCATGGAACACCGGGATCTTCATGCGCGCCCGGCACTTCCGCTCGATCTCGAAGCACTCGGGCGCCTTGATGTCCTCGAGATTGATGCCGCCGAACGTGGGCTCGAGCGCGACAATGAGGTCGACGAGCTTGTCGGGATCGCGCTCGGCAACTTCGAGGTCGAAGACGTCGATGCCCGCGAACTTCTTGAACAGGACGCCCTTGCCTTCCATCACCGGCTTGCCGGCGAGCGGTCCGATGTTCCCCAGGCCGAGCACCGCCGTGCCGTTGGTGATGACCGCGACGAGGTTCGCGCGCGCAGTGAGCGTGGCCGCCTCCGCCGGATCGCGCAGAATCTCCTCGCAGGCCGCCGCCACGCCCGGCGTATAGGCGAGCGCCAAGTCGCGCTGGTTGACGAGCCCCTTGGTCGGAGCGATCGAGATCTTTCCCGGGGGCGAGAGGCGGTGGTAGTCGAGCGCGGCCTTCCGGATGCTGTCGTCCATGGTGTGCGTCCTGCGCTGGATATTGTTATCGGGGTGGGGCGATTATATGCCCCGTGCCAAGCGCTCTTGCGGGGCATCCGGGGCGGCGTAAGATGATTGCATAGCGACTCGCCGCTGCACGGAAGCGCCCCGGGATGATCGACACAAACGAACGGGACGTCCTGCTCATCGTCGACGTGCAGTACGATTTCATGCCCGGCGGCGCCCTTGCGGTTCCCGCAGGTGACGAGATCCTTCCGGTCGTCAATGCGCTGGCGCGGCACTTCGCGAACGTCGTTCTCACGCAGGACTGGCACCCGCGGGGTCACCTCTCGTTTGCTTCGAGCCATCCGGGGCGGCAGCCATTCGACCGGATCCGCCTCCCCTATGGCGAACAGATTCTCTGGCCCGAGCACTGCGTGCAAGGGACGCCGGGCGCCGCGCTCCATGCCGACCTCGATGTCCCGCACGCGCAACTCGTCGTGCGCAAGGGCTACCACCCGCACGTGGACAGCTACTCGGCGTTTGTCGAAGCCGACGCGAAGCACGCGACCGGGCTCGCGGGCTATCTGCGCGAGCGCAACATTCGACGGGTGTTCCTGGCCGGACTCGCGACGGACTTCTGCGTCGCGTGGTCTGCGGTGGACGGGCGGAAGGCGGCGTTCGAGGTTGTGGTGATCGAGGACGCCTGTCGCGCCATCGACACCGGCGGATCGCTCGCCGCGGCTTGGCGCGATCTGCGCACGGCCGGCGTCGGCAGAATGGTTGCCGCGGAAGTCACGGGCTGAACCGGCGCAGATCGCCGGGCCATGGGCCCGTCCGCGCGGGCGCTAGCGCTCGCGGCCGGCCTCGTGCAGCGTCCGCTGCACCGGCGAGAGAACGTACTCGAGCACCGTTCGAGTGCCGAGATTGATCTCGGCGGTCACCTGCATTCCGGGCGTCAACGGATAGCGCTTGCCGTCGACTTCCAGATACGGCGTCCTCAGGGACACGAGCGTGCGGTAGCCGGACCCCGTGGATGCGCCTTCGCCCCCTCCGGCTCGCCGATCGCCCCGGGCGTCGGACATCTCGCTCGAATCCGGGCTGAGGCGCTTTACGTCACCGTCGATCATCCCGTACTTCTGGAACGGATAGGTCGCAAGCTTGAGCTTCGCCGGCTGGCCGACGCCGACGAAGCCCGCGTCGTCGTGCGTCACCCAGACCTCTGCCTGCATCGGATCGTTGCGGGGCACGAGCGTCATCAGCACCGTGCCGGGCTGCAGCACGCTGCCGACGGTGTGGGTGGCGAGGTCCTTGACGATGCCGTCCTGCGGCGCCTTGAGCTCGAGCAGGTCGTGGCGCGCCGAGTGCTTGTTCCAGTCCTGCTCGAGCTTGGCGTACTGCGCCTCGGTCTCGACGCGCTCGTTCTGCAGCGCCTGGTGATAGTTCGACTGCAGCTGCGCGACGCGCTTGCGGCTCTGCTCGATGGTTGCGCTCAGGCTCTGGATCGCGAACTCCTGCGCCTTGAGGTCCTGCTCCTTCTCGATGCGGTCGCGCTGCTTCTCGAGGAAGAGCATGCGCCCCGCATAGCCCTCGCGCGTGAGCTTCTCGAACGCCGCCTCCTGCTCGCGGTAGATCGGCAGCTGCTGGCGAAGCTTCGACTCGATCTCGCGCGCCGCACGCAGATCCTGATCGGCCTTCGCAAACGTCGCCTTCTCCGACTCGAGCGAATCGAGGAACGCCTGCCGCCGCGCTCGATACTGCGCTTCGACCTGCGCGAACAGCGCCGCAGGGTCGTCGCGTTTCGCCGCGAGCGCCGTGCCCGCGAGCTCGGCGTCGATGCGTCTGAGCTGCAGGCTGCGCTGCGCCAGCTCGTTCTTGAGCGCCTGGCGGTCCGCCTCGGAGAATCGCGTGTCCATGCGCGCGAGCACCTGCCCTGCTCCGACCAGGTCGCCCTCGCGCACCAGCAGCTCTTTGACGATGCCGGATTCGGCCGGCTGCACGATCTGCAGGTAGCTCTGCGGGACGATCCGCCCCTGCGCCACCGCGATGATGTCGAGGCGCCCGAACATGGACCACACCACGGTCACCGCGACCAGCGCGAGGAGGCACCAGAGGATCAGGCGCGGCAGCGGCGAAGGCGGCGCGTCCTGGAGTTTGAGGATTCCGGGCGCAAAGTCGAGCTGGCCGGCCTGCAGCGTGCGGATGCGCGTTACGGCGTCCATGTCAGCCTCCGGTGCGCTGCAGTGCGCTGCGCTCGGCAGTCCGCGTTGGCACCGCGGGCGGCGCACCCAGCCGGATCACCTCGTCCACCTGTAGCGCGCGCGGAAGCTGGTGTGCAATAAAGAGCATCGTTACCCGCCCCTTCAGCTGGTTGACGGTGCGCGCGAAATGCTCCGCAGTCTCCTGGTCCAGGTTGCTCGTCGCCTCGTCGAAGATCAAGACACGCGGACGCTTTAGCAGTGCCCGTGCAATCGCAAGTCGCTGGCGCTGCCCCCCGGAAAGCCCGACGCCGTGCTCGCCGATCGCGGTCTGGTAGCCGTCGGGCAGGCGCTCGATGACTTCGTGGATCTCGGCCATCTTGCAGGCCTGGATCACCTGCTGGAAGGTCGCGTGCGGATTCGCGAGGATCAGGTTGTCGTAGATCGTGCCCGCGAACAGGACCGTTTCCTGCGGCACCACCCCGAGGTTGGCGCGCAACTCGTTGGCGGCGAGCGCGCGCGTGTCGCGACCGTTGACGAGGATGCGCCCGTCAGTCGGCATGTAGAAGCCCTGGATGAGCTTCGCAAGGGTGCTCTTGCCGCTGCCGGAGGCCCCGGTCAGGGCAACGCACGCGCCAGGGCGCAACCGCAGGTTCAGCCGTTCGTACAGATACGGCAGACTGTCGCTGTACCGGAAAGCGACCTCTTGCACCTCCACTTCTACGAGCTCCGACGACCCGCGGGCAGGGAGAAGCGAATGAGGCTCGACCGGCGCGTTCATGACGTCGCCCAGGCGCTTCACCGCGATCGCCGCCTGCTGAAATTCCTGCCACAGGCCGACCAGGCGCAGCATCGGTTGCGACAGTCGCCCGGCGAACATCTGGAATGCGACCAGCATGCCGATGGTGAAGCCCGCGTTCTGCATCACGATCCATGCGCCCGCGCAGAGGATCAGCAGCGTCATGAGCTGCTCCAGGGCGTTCGCCACGACGCTGTAGGTGTTCGACAGCTGCCGCGTATTGAAGCCCGCGACCAGATAGCTCGAGAGGTAGTCGCCGTAGCGCGCCTTCAATTGCGGCTCCATCTGCAGGGACTTGACCGTATCCATCCCGGAGACGTATTCGGTGAGAAACGCCTGGTTGCGTGCGCCCAGGAGAAACTGGTGATTGAGCCGCGCGCGAATCAGCGGCACGATCAGGATGCTCATGGTCACGATCACCGCGAGGATCGCGAGCGTGATCAGCGTGAGCTGCCAGCTGTACCAGAACATCAACGCGAGGAAGATCGCAAGAAACGGCAGGTCGAGGAGCAGCGACACCGCCGCGCCGCTGACGAACTCGCGAATCGTCTCGACGCCGTGTAACCGCGCCACGATGGTGCCCGTCGGCCGGTGCTCGAAGTAGCGCGCCGGCAATCCGAGCAGATGCTCGAAGACGCGCGTGCCGAGCACCGCGTCGACACGGTTGCCGGTGTGCAGCACGAGATACTGCCGGACCCAACCCATGGCCGCACTGAAGAGCATCGCAACGGCCAGCGCGAGGCCGATCACGATCAGCGTGTTGGCGGTCTGGTGGACCACCACCTTGTCGATCACCACCTGAGTGAAGAGTGGCGTGGCCAGCGCGAGCACCTGGATCGCGAGCGACGCGAGCAGGACGTCGCGCCAGATCTGGCGGTGCTTCAGCAGTTCGGGAACGAACCAGCGGAACCCGAACGGCTCGGGCGCCTCCGCGCGCGCGTCCGTGTCCGAAACCGGCTTCCCCGCGACCGAGAACTGCACGATGCTTCCGGCGAACCGCGCGGCGAACTCGTCGAGGGTCAGCGGCTCGGGCGCGACGCGTCCCGGCTCGATCGTCTGGAGTTCGTCGCCGCTCGCCCTGACGACGACCGCCACGCGATGGGTCGCGGTCGCCGGCCTTGGTGACGCATCCGTAGCGGCGGAGTCTGGCGTCACCGGCAGCGCCTTGAACAGAGCGATGCAGGGCGCTTCGAGAGTGCGGATCTCCTCGGGCTGGGCGTCGCGGGCGCCGACGTCGAAACCGAGCCTTCTCGCGGCGTGCAGCAGCGTCTCGAGGGAATAGGGCGGCGGAAACTCGCGCAGAACGAGCGCGGCGTCGAACGGGATGCGTTGGAACTGGCACATGCTGGCCAGCGCCAGAAGGACGTCCTCCTTCGAGAACACGACGTCGCGCACGGCAGCGGTCCCGGAGCGCGCCCGGGACCGGGCGCATCGCAGGAAGTCTATGCCCGAACTTCCGGCCCAACAAGGATTTGCAGGTCGTTCCGCGCCTTATTCCTCAAGCATTCCGGACGCCGGCGCGCGCTAGAATCGGTCACATGGCGTGGCGGCAGGCGTTCGCGGAATATTCCTCATGATCACGGCACCCCGTCCGCTTCGACACGAGCACCTTCGGCTCGCCGCCCGCATGCGCGAGATCGAGCCGTTCCACGTGATGGAGATCGGGCGGCGCGCCGAGGCGCTCGAGCGCGCAGGACGGCACATCGTGCACATGGAGATCGGACAGCCCGATTTTCCCGCGCCGCCGCAGGTGATCGAGGCGGCAGTGACGGCGCTCCGGGCGGAGCCGCTCGGTTACACCGCGGCGCTCGGCACGCCAGCGCTCCGCGAGGCCATCGCGCGCTTCTACGCCGACCGCTACCGGATCGACATCGCGCCCGAACGGATCGCGGTTACGTCGGGGGCTTCGGGTGCTTTTCTGATCGCGATGGGGGCGCTCGTCGACCCCGGCGACGAGTGGCTGATGCCGGACCCGTGTTACCCGTGCAACCGGCACTTCGTCCGGATGTTCGAGGGCGTCGCAAAAACCATTGCGTCGGGACCCGAGCGCCATTACCAGCTCGACCGGGAAGATGTCGCGCGCCATTGGAGCGAGCGCACGCGCGGAGTGATGCTCGCTTCGCCCTCCAACCCCACCGGGACGGTCGTGCCAGGCAGAGCGCTGGAGGAGATCGTGGCCGAGGTGCGTGCGCGCCATGGCCATACCCTGGTCGACGAGATCTACCAGGGTCTGACGTACGGCGGTCCCCATCACCCGACGGCGCTCGGGCTGGGCGAAGATCTCTTCGTCGTGAACAGCTTTTCGAAGTACTTCAACATGACTGGCTGGCGTCTGGGCTGGCTGGTGGCGCCGGCGGACTACGTGCGCGAGATCGAGCGACTCGCCCAGAACGCATACATCTGCCCGTCGGCGCCGGCGCAGGCTGCGGCCCTGGCGGCGTTCCGTCCGGAGACGATCGCGGTACTCGAAGAACGACGCGCCGAATTCCAGCGCCGGCGCGACTTTCTGGTTCCGGCGTTGCGCGACCTCGGATTCGAGGTGCCGCTGATGCCGGAAGGCGCGTTCTACGTCTACGCGGACTGTTCGCGCCTGACCGGCGACAGCGAGCGATTCGCGATGGAAGTGCTGGAGAAAGTCGGTGTAGCGATCACCCCGGGCCGGGATTTCGGTACTCACCGCGCGAGCTTGCACGTGAGGTTCGCCTACACACGATCGATGGATGACCTCGAGGAGGGGATCGCGCGGCTCGCGCGGCTTCTCGGCCGACGCTAGGCGGGGTCGGCGCGCGCGTTCACGCGTTGGTTGCGAGCCTGGGTAAGCGGGCGACGACATCCGCCATGCGGCGCTGCTCGGCGATGACCTTCTGCGCGTAGCCTTGCGCCGGATCGTCTCCGGCGCCGGCATAGAGCTGCAAGCCTTCCGCGAGGCTCCCCGTCCGGCGGACGTACTCCCGCAGGATCTGAGCGCCCACATGGATGTTGGTCCGCGGGTCGAGCACGGCCTCCTCGCCGCCGTGCGCCGCAAGCTTGTCGAGATGGAACCGCGGCACGACCTGCATCAGTCCCTTCGCGCCGAAATCGCTTTCGGCGAACGGATGGAAGCGCGACTCGACTGCCATCACGGCCAGGATGAGGAGCGGATCGACCCCGGTGACGGAGCCTGCAACGTACGCTTCGCTCACGAAGCCGTCGAGCGCGTCCGCGGCGATCCGGAAGCGCCGCGCCAGGTGGTCGGCGACGGCGCGTTGGTGCGGGTCGACTGCCGCGTTCGCGGTTGCCGCAATCGCAAGTTGGGGCGGAACCGCGTCGGGCTTCGTCTTGCCCAGCGCGATGCTTCCCGCCTGCGCCCCATGGATCGGCACGAAGTGGGCACCGTCAAAAACGACGAAAGCAAGCGCGAACAAACCGAAGGCGGCAAGCCCGGTATGGGCGGCGCTCATGAGCGCAACCGCCCCGCGGCGCAACTGCGTCTTGAGTTCGACTCGTTTCATGTTCACCTCCGTCGCCTGTCGTCGCCGGGAATCGAGCGGAATTTCGACCACAGGGTCAAACCGCCCGGCTGGGCAGAACAGGACAGGTTAGGTTACGGGTCCGGTGTCGGGGTGCGCCCCTCCCAAAGGGGTGACCCGATTCCGGCGACCCGTCGTTCAGCGCCTCGAAGGCCGCGATGCGGGGCCAGGTACCGAAGGCGTTTCCGGGTCGGTCAGCAGCAAGACAAATTGACTGCGTAAACGATGGAAACCGCAGTGTAATGAAGACCTTAGTATCTGTCAAGCAAGCCCAAAAGGGCCGTCAAATCAGATCCTTGTACTGCGGTGCACAATAAAAAAATTTTGGGGAAAAGAGGCCCGGCTTCGCTATCGACCGACTGTTAAAATGCAGGCGTCCTTCGATAGGAAAGCCGGGGGACACTTCCAGTGCCGAATCTCTGCGGTTCAGACTTTGCCTGCACAAGGCCCGACCGCAGAGGATTCGACCACCGCCTAGAGCCGCGACCCGGTTGGGAACGGCCAAGCTGCAGCGGGTTTTAGGGCAGTATTTGCCCTTGGCGTCGTCGACGTCGAGGTGGCTGCAGGAGCCACCGTCGGTGCAGACGCTGCCGGTTTCACCGCTTGCTTGGTCGCCTTCATCCGTGCCTTGGCCTTCTTCTTGGCGGGCTTCTTCGCAGCTTTCTTTTTCTTGGCCGCCTCTAAGGCGGCCTTTTTCTTGGCAGGCTTCCGCTGCGCGGAGGCCTTCTTCTTCGCAAGTTTCTTCTTTGCTGCCACTTGCTCGTAGCGGTTCGCTACTTCTTCTTCTTGCCAGCCTTTTTCTTCGCGGTTTTCTTAGCAGCTTTTTTCTTCGTTGCCATGCTTAGACTCCTTCAAGAGTTGACGAAAGGTACTGCTCTACAACACCGCGGCCCTTGCGAGCCGGGCATCCAACCGCTCGGGCGAACCGCCCCGAGCAGTCGAATTCTTCGACGACGTCCGCGTTTCAGGGGCGCGATCCCGACGGGAAAGGCCACGCTGCAGCGGGATTGAGAGCGGTCCTCGGCGCCGGCGAGGGCACCGTCGGAGCGGGAGACTGCACCGCCGGTGAGGCGGGGGCAGCAACCGCTTTGACGGCCTTGGTCACCGCGCGCTTTGCCTTTGCCACTGCACGTTTCGCCTTTGCCACTGCGCGTTTCGCCTTGACGCGCTTGACCGCGCCTTTGACCTTGCGCTTCACCTTCGCCACCGCGCGTTTCACCTTGACGCGCCGAACCGCGCGCTTGATAGCGCGCTTGGCCTTCTTTACGCCCCGCTTCGGCTTGGCGCGAGCGGCAGCCTTCTTTTTCCTACCTGCCTTCGTTGCCATGTCCATGCTCCCGTCAGTTTGAAAGAACGAACCAACCACTCAGCGAAGCCGGCTGGGTAAGCTCAGGAATCTGCCGCACGAGCGGACCTCGATAGCAGCACCCGCCCGGAGCGCTGAGCCGCCGCCCCATACAAAAATGTCGGAGACCCGGACGGGCTCCGACATCTCCGATACTTGCGGCGCGCGACGAACTCGCGCCTGAATCGCTGCACCACTCCTCCGCGATTGCGGAGATGGCGCTCTCTCTCGGCGACTCGCCCAGTCGCCTCAACCATAAAGCAATTGTGGGCGTTCGACAACCGTCTAATCCCAACTTAGCGCGCCTCCGGTCTGGTATTCGATCACGCGCGTTTCGAAGAAATTGCGCTCCTTCTTCAGGTCGGTCATCTCGCTCATCCACGGGAACGGGTTGACCGCGCCCGTATAGAGCTGCTCGACGCCGATTTGCTGGCAGCGCCGATTCGCGATGAACCGCAAGTACTCCTTGAACATTGGAGCGTTGAGGCCGAGCACGCCCCGCGGCATCGTGTCCTCCGCATAGCGGTATTCGAGCTCCACCGCCTTCTGAATCAACGCCTGAATCTCCTCGCGGAACTCCGGCGTCCACAGGTGCGGATTCTCGAGCTTTATCTGGTTGATGAGGTCGATGCCGAAATTGCAGTGCATCGACTCGTCGCGGAGGATGTACTGGTACTGCTCCGCCGCGCCGGTCATCTTGTTCTGCCGACCCAGCGACAGGATCTGCGCAAATCCGACGTAGAAGAACAGACCCTCCATCACGCAGGCAAACACGATCAGGCTCTTGAGGAGCTTCTGATCGGCCTCCGACGTACCCGTCTTGAACGTCGGGTCGGTGAGCGTGTCGATGAACGGGATCAGGAACTCGTCCTTGTCCCGGATGCTCGGAATCTCGTGGTAGGCGTTGAACACCTCGCCCTCGTCCAGCGCGAGGCTCTCGACGACGTACTGGTATGCGTGGGTGTGGATCGCCTCCTCGAACGCCTGCCGCAGAAGGTACTGCCGGCATTCCGGCGCCGAGATGTGCCGATAGGTCCCCAGCACGATGTTGTTCGCCGCGAGGGAGTCCGCGGTCACGAAAAACCCCAGGTTGCGCTTGACCAGCCGACGTTCATCCTCGGTCAGGCCGTTCGGGTCTTTCCAGAGCGCGATGTCGCGGCTCATGTTGATCTCTTGCGGCATCCAGTGGTTGGCGCAAGCCGCAAGGTACTTCTCCCATGCCCACTTGTACTTGAACGGGACCAGCTGGTTGACGTCCGTCCGCCCGTTGATGATCCGCTTGTCCTCGACGCGGATGCGCCGATAGACCTCGACGTCCTCCGTACTGCCCGCTGGAGCGAGCGCGGCGCGGCCGGAAGGGACGAACCCCGAGACTGGTTGCAGACCGAGTGCGGCCAACGAGGGCACGCCGGTCCTCGCCTGCGTGCCCGCATCGTCATCGAACTTCAGCATCCTGGCCTCCGATGTCTTGTCATCGGCATCACTGGCAGGCCTCGCAATCCGGCGCGTCGATCGCGCAGAACTTCGGCTCAATCGCCTCCGCGGCGCCATCGGAAGGCACTGCGTTGAGCTGCCCTGTTTTCACAGTCGACTTCTCGGCATGGGTGGCGCCAAGCGAGCGGAGGTAGTACGTGGTCTTGAGCCCGCGCACCCACGCGAGCTTGTAGGTGTCGTCCAGCTTCTTTCCGGAGGCATTCGCGATATAGATGTTCAGCGACTGCGATTGGTCGATCCATTTCTGCCGACGCGCGCCCGCCTCGACCAGCCAGGTCGGATCGACCTCGAATGCCGTTGCGTAGAGGCGCCGCAGGTCTGCTGGCACCCGATCGATTCGCGCAAGATTGCCGTCGAAGTACTTGAGGTCGGCGATCATGACCTCGTCCCAGAGGCCCAGCGCCTTCAGGTCGGCCACCAGATAGTCGTTGACGACTGTGAACTCGCCCGACAGATTCGACTTGACGTACAGGTTCTGGAACGTCGGCTCGATCGATGCGGACACGCCGATGATGTTGGCGATCGTCGCAGTCGGGGCGATGGCGAGGCAATTGGAGTTGCGCATGCCGTGCCGCTTGACGCGCTCGCGCAGCGCCTTCCAGTCCAGGGACTCGGATTCGTCCACGTCCACATGACCACCGCGCTCCTCGCGGAGCAGTTTCAGCGTGTCTTGCGGCAGGATTCCCCGGTCCCAGAGCGACCCCTTGAAGCTCGAATACCGCCCGCGCTCCTCCGCAAGCTCGGTCGAGGCCCAGTAGGCGTGGTACGCGACCGCTTCCATCGAACGGTCGGCGAACTCGATCGCCTCCTTGGACGCGTACGGCACCCGCAGCAGGTGCAGACAGTCCTGGAACCCCATGATTCCGAGCCCGACGGGCCGGTGCTTGAGGTTCGAGTTCCGCGCCTTGGCGACAGCGTAGTAGTTGATGTCGATCACGTTGTCGAGCATCCGCATCGCGGTGGCGATCGTTCGCCGCAGCCTTTCGTGATCGAGTTTGCCGTCCCGCATGTGGGCAACGAGATTCACCGACCCCAGGTTGCAAACGGCGATTTCCCGGTCGTTGGTGTTCAGGGTGATCTCGGTGCACAGGTTCGAGCTGTGCACGACTCCGGCATGCTGCTGAGGCGAGCGCACGTTGCAGGGATCCTTGAACGTGATCCATGGATGCCCGGTCTCGAACAGCATCGACAGCATCTTGCGCCAGAGATGGACGGCCTGGACCTTCTTGAAGAGCTTGAGTTCGCCCCGTGCCGCCTTCTCCTCGTATGCGAGGTAGGCCTTCTCGAAGGCCTTGCCGTACTTGTCGTGCAGATCGGCGCAGTCGGACGGACTGAAGAGCGTCCACTCGCCGTTCTCCATCACCCGCCGCATGAACAGATCCGGCACCCAGTTGGCGGTGTTCATGTCGTGGGTGCGGCGTCGGTCGTCGCCGGTGTTCTTGCGCAGTTCCAGGAACTCCTCGACGTCCAGGTGCCAGGTCTCCAGGTAGGAGCAGACCGCGCCCTTGCGCTTCCCGCCCTGGTTGACCGCCACCGCGGTGTCGTTCACCACCTTGAGAAACGGAACGACCCCCTGTGACTTGCCGTTCGTGCCTTTGATGTGGCTGCCCAGCGCGCGCACCGGCGTCCAGTCATTGCCCAGTCCGCCCGCATACTTGGCGAGCAGGGCGTTCTCCTTGATCGCCTCGTAGATCCCGTCGAGGTCATCCGCGACGGTCGTCAGGTAGCAGCTCGAAAGCTGGGAGCGCTGCGTGCCGGAGTTGAACAGCGTCGGCGTGGAGCTCATGAACTCGAAGCTCGACAGGACGTTGTAGAACTCTATCGCGCGGTCTTCCTTGTTGATCTCGTTCAGAGCGAGGCCCATCGCGACGCGCATGAAGAATACTTGCGGCAGCTCTATACGGCGTCCTTCCACGTGGAGGAAGTACCGGTCGTAGAGCGTCTGGAGTCCCAGGTAGCCGAACTTGAAGTCACGCGACGCATCGAGCGCCGCGCCCAGCTTCAACAGGTCGAATCGTGCCAGGCGCTCGTCCAGGCGTTCGGCCTCGATCCCCTGCTTCACGAATTGCGGGAAGTAGTCAGCGTAACGCGCCTCCATCTCGGCCTGGGTGGCATCCTCTCCGAGCACCTCGCGACGGATGATGTTAAGGAGCAACCGGGCGGTGACGAACGAGTACGCCGGATCCTTTTCGATCAACGCGCGCGCGGATAGCACGGCCGACTTGCGCACTTCCTCCATCGGCACGCCGTCGTAGAGATTCTTGAGCGTCTCCTGGAGGATGGATTGCGGGGCCACGGCCGCGCCCAAACCGGCGCAGGAGGAGTGGACCAGCTCGGTCAGTCGCGCCAAGTCGAGCGGACGCCGCTCGCCGTCCTCGACTACGTGCAATACCGGCTGCGCAGCGGCAGCCTTCCGCTGCGCCGATTCCGTTGCACGCGCCTGCGCCCGCTTCTCGCGGTAGAGGACGTACGCCCGCGCGATGTCATGCTCCCCCGATCGCATCAGGGCGAGCTCCACCTGGTCCTGGATGTCCTCGATGTGGAACGTCCCCCCCTGCGGCTGGCGGCGGATCAACGCCGCCACGACCGCCTCGGTCAATCCCGCGACGAGCTCACGAATTCGCGCGGATGCGGCGCCCTGGCCGCCGCTTACGGCGAGAAACGCCTTAGTCACGGCCACGCTGATCTTGGCTGGCTCGAAACCGACGACCGCGCCGTTGCGCCGTATGACCTTGTATTGGGAGAGCGCCGAGGATTGCGTAGCCGGAGCGCTTTCGGCGAATGCCGCGGTAGCAAACGACTGGATCGGCGCGGCCTCACCGGCAAGCTGCATTCTTTCGTCTCCTCTTTTCTCTAGTCTTCTTGGTATCGCGGGCTGTCTTCCCGCCACTGTCCGGTCGGAAATCCCCCGCCGGACCACTAGATATAGTGTGTAACCCTCAGTCCGGCACTAATTCTAGTGCGCTGCCTGGGCACTTGCAACATTTTTCTCGTGTCTTTTCAGCGGCTCCGCCCGAATTGCGCGTGCGCGGCGTGAACTTCGTCACGCGTTCGTCACCTGCGCGACGGGGCGCCTTGCGATGCGCGCGCGGATGGGCGCGCGAAGCGGTACGGTTTACGCCGGCCGGCGGGCCAACGCGCGGAACCGTGGCCAGTCGAACGCTGGCCCAGGATCGGTCTTGCGCCCGGGCGCGACGTCCGCGTGGCCGACCACGTCCTCGATCGGATACGCGCGCGACAGCGCCGCAGCGAGTACACCGAGCGCCGCGTACTGCGGGTCGGCGTAGGGCGTCTCGTCGCTGCCCTCGAGCTCGATGCCAACGGAAAAATCGTTGCAATGCGCCCGACCGCGCCAGGCCGACGCGCCTGCGTGCCACGCGCGGCGGGTGCACGGAACGAACTGCAGGAGCTCGCCGCTGCGCCGTATGAGGAAGTGGGTCGAAACCCGAAGATCGCGCAGGCGCTCGTAGTACGGGTGCCCGGCGCAATCGAGGGTGTTGCAGAACAGGCGGATCACGTCGTCGCCGCCGAACTCGCCCGGCGGCAGGCTGATGTTGTGGATCACGATCAGCCGGACCGTCTCCCCGACCGGGCGGTCGTCGCAATTCGGCGATGCAACAAAGCGCGCCCCGGCCGCCAGACCGCGCGCGTCAATCCCGCCGGCAAGCCGCCTGCCGCGCGCCGATCGCCCGCCGTGGCCGGTCGCCCGCTTCAATGGATACCGAGGCGCTCCATCCGATAGCGGAGGGCCCGGAACGTGATGCCGAGGAGCTTGGCCGCGGCGGTGCGATTGAAACGGGTCTTGTCGAGCGCCTCCAGAATCGCTTCCCGCTCGACACGGTCGAGGTACTCCTGCAGCGGCCACTTCGCGTTCGGTCCGGCCGCTTCCTCTGGGGTTAGCTTCGGCGGAGCGAGCTGGAGGTCATCGGGCTCGATCTCATCGCGCACGGAGAGCGCGATCGCGCGCTCCAGGATGTTTTCGAGCTCGCGCGTGTTGCCTGGGAAGTCATACCCGCGCAGCGCATCGACCGCCTCCTTCGACAGGCGGGGCCGGCCGCGGCCGCCGTCCTCGCCGAGCCGCGCGAGGATCGCTTCGGCGAGGATCGGAACGTCCTCGCCGCACTCCCTCAGCGGCGGCATGCAGAGTTCGATCACCGCGAGCCGATAGTAGAGATCCTGTCGGAACTTACCGGCCTCGACGAGCCGCGCCAGGTCCTGGTGGGTAGCGCAGATGATTCGTACGTCCACCGGATCCTCGGATGTTGCGCCGACCTTGCGGACACGCTTCTCCTGAATCGCGCGGAGCAGCTTCACCTGCATCGCCAGCGGAAGGTCGGCAACCTCGTCGAGGAACAGCGTTCCGCCGTTCGCAGCGTGGAAGAACCCCTCCCGATCGGCCTCCGCTCCGGTGAAGGCGCCCTTCCGGTAACCGAAGAACTCGCTCTCGACGAGGTTCTCGGGAATCGCCCCGCAATTCACCGGGACGAACGCCTTGTCCCGCCGTGCCCCGTTCTCGTGGATGAGCCGCGCCGCAAGCTCCTTGCCGCTTCCCGACTCCCCCGTGATGTACACCGGGGCCTGGCTGCGCGCGAGCTTCTCGATCATCGCCCGGACCTGCTGGATGGGCGGGCTTTCGCCCAGCAGCCGGTGACCCGTCGCAACCTTCGGTGCGGCCTTCTGCGGCAGGTCGAGCGCCGACTTCACCAGCGTGCGCAGCTGTTCGAGGGAAAGCGGCTTGGAGACGTAGTCGAAGGCGCCGGCCTTGAGTGCCGCGACCGCGTTTTCGGTGCTGCCGTGCGCCGTGATCACGGCCACGGGCAGATCGGAACAGTTCGTCCCGATGTAACGAACGAGCTCCAGGCCCTCCCCGTCCGGCAACCGCATGTCGGTAAGGCAGAGGTCGAAGGTGTGTCGCTTCAGCTGTTCGAGGGCCTCGGCAACCGACCCTGCGCACTCGACCGAAAGCCCCATGCGAACCAGCGTCAGCTCGAGTAGCTCGCGGATGTCGGCTTCGTCGTCGACGACGAGCACGGTGGTCTTGGCAGCGGCGCGACGCTCCGAACGGTTCATTGCCGTATTCCTAGCCAGGCGACGCGGAACTCTGCACCGGCGGGCCGATCGACGTAGTCCAACGTCGCGCCGTTTGCCGCGCAGAGCTCGCGTGCAATGTACAGCCCCAGGCCGGTGCCCGCGCTGTACGTAGTGAAGAACGGCTCGAACAGCTGGCCTTGCAGATCCTTCGCCACTCCCGGACCGTCATCGACCACGACCAATTCTAGTCGATTGCCCTGCCGCTGGATGCGCAGACGCACGCTTCCTGCCCGCTTCTGCGAGTGCCGCCAGGCATTTCGCGCCAGATTCCACAGGATCTGGTTCAGGTGGACCCGGTCGAACTCGACCACGCCATCGCTTTCCATCGACAGCGCAAAACCGGACCGATCGATCTGCTCGTTCTGCGCGAACTCGTCCAGGAACGTCTCCACAAATGCCCCCAGCCGCACGGAGTCGGGTTGAACGCGGTCGCGCCGATTGAGTTCAAGCACGTCCTTGACCATTCGGTCGAGCCTCTTGGCGTTGTCGCGGATGATCCGCGTGAGCCGTTCGCGGGCGGGACCTCGGTTCTCCTCGAGCATCAGTTCCGCGGCGTGCGTCAGCGCGGCCAGCGGATTGCGGATCTCGTGCGCGATGTTCGCGGTGAGGCGGCCAAGCGCCGCGAGCTTCATCTGGCGGGCCTGGTCTTCCAGCTTCGAGATGTCCTCGAGGTAGATCACTGCGAAGCTGTCCCCTGCCACGCCGGCTTCCACGAATCGCGCACGCACGAGGATTCCCGAATCGGAGAATCGGAACATCGGCGTGGCGCGCGCCCGACCGTGCCGCCAGTCGTCGAGCGCGCGCGCGAGCTCCTCCGAGTACGCGTCGATCTGGTCGAGCTCCGGCGCCGGTCGTCCCAGCAGTCGATCCACGACCGGATTGTGTTGCCGCACCAGGCCATTCGAGTCGACCACCAGCACGCCGTCCTGAACATCCTGGATGACGAGCTGGTTGACGCGCAGTTGATTGGCGAGGTCGACCCCGCGCTGGCGCGCGACGCGCTCGTTGGTGATCACGCGCTCGGCAAGCCGGTTCGTGATGAGGGCCGTAGCGAAGTATCCGATGCAGAGCAGCCCGGCCGGGAGGAACTCGGCGACTCCATGGTCGCCGCGAATCACCCAGACGGCCTGCTCGAGCAGAACCGCAATCGACGCGAGCGCGGCGTAGGAGAGAAGCACGCGGCCCCGGCTCACCAGTGACGCGCCCGCGAGCGAGACGAGCAGCATCACCGCGAGCCCGGTCCGGAATCCGCCGCTCGCGTACGTCAACAGCACGATCGCGACCACGTCGGTGCAGACGTGGATGGTGAGTTGCGTCTCGAACCGCCGCGGGATTCGCCGGATGACGACGTGGAACGCCGCCGCCGCGAGAAGGTATGCGACGCTCACCACCCCGAACAACTGCAAGTTCCGCTGCCCGAGAGCGAGCGCATCCCCGTAGAAGAGGACGAGAACCAGGAACAGCGCCGCTACCGCGAGGCGGTAGGCGTTGAAGTAGCGCAGCGAGACCCAGAACGATTCGCCGACATCCGGCGACCGCACTGCGCCGATCGCCGGCACCGAAGGCGTGGGAAGCGGGTTGGCCGAGGCGCTCGTCACCGGGTGAACAGCCGCCGGTGCTCGTCCGAGCAGAAGTAGCTGCCGTCGGCCTCGACCGCTTCCGAGATGGGCAGATGCACGCCGCACTGGCGACAGCCCACCATGCGCTCGGCCTCCGCGCCCGGCTCGCGACCGCGGCCAGTGCGCGCCCTGCGGGCCATCGCCTTCCACACAATGTAGAAGACGACCCCGACGAGGACCAGGACGAGCAGCTTACCCATTGCGCATAGCCCTGCGGCGACCGGCGTGCCGCCGGTCGGCCGATTCTAGGGGTTTTGACTGGCGCGGCGCGCCACGGGCGAGGCCGCGCCGTGACGCACGTCGGGTCGGCAAGAAGGGATTTGGTCGGGGTGAGAGGATTTGAACCTCCGACACCTGCGTCCCGAACGCAGTACTCTACCAGGCTGAGCTACACCCCGATTGCGGGAAAATTGCTGTCGGCGACGGGTCAGTGAGTTCGCTCGACCGCGAAGACCGCCAAGTCTAGCAAAGATTGGCGATAGTTTGAATCGCCCACGCGCCGGATCGCGTCGCGCGCGACTTCGGCCTCCGCGCGTGCTGCGGCACGCGCATAGTCGAGCGCGCCGGTCAGCCGAATCGCGTCGAGCACGGACTCGAACTCGTCGCGCCCCCCCTGCTCGACGGCACGGCGCACGAGCGCTGCCTGCGCCGGGGTGCCCCGGTTCATGACGTGAAGCAGCGGCAGGGTGGGCTTGCCTTCGTTCAGGTCGTCGCCCAGATTCTTCCCGGTCTCGCTGAGGTCCCCAGAGTAGTCGAGGACGTCGTCAACCAGCTGGAATGCCGTCCCGAGATGCGCGCCGTACGCAGCGAACCCCGCCTCGATCTCGGGCGAGGCGCCGCCCAGAATCGCGCCGAGCCGCGCGGCCGCCTCGAAGAGCTTCGCCGTCTTGCGCCGGATGACCTCCAGGTAGGCCGCTTCGGTGACGTCGGCGTTATGCACGTTCAGCAACTGCAATACCTCGCCCTCGGCAATGGTGTTCGTCGCGTCCGCGAGCACTTCCATCACCCGCATGTTCCGGACGCCAACCATCATCTGGAACGCGCGCGAATAGAGGAAATCCCCGACCAGCACGCTGGCCGCATTGCCGAACACCGAATTGGCGGTGCGGCGACCGCGGCGCAATTCGGATTCGTCGACGACGTCGTCATGAAGCAGCGTGGCCGTATGGATGAACTCGATCACCGCAGCGAGTTCGTGGAGATGCGGGCCCCGGTAGCCGCAGGCGCCGGCGCAAAGCAGGAGCAGCACCGGGCGCAGGCGCTTGCCGCCGCTCGCGACGATGTAGTCGGCGACTTGACGCACCAGCACGACGTCGGAGTCGAGGCGGCGGCGGATCACCGCATCGACCTCCTCCATGTCGCGGGCGATCAGCGCGCGGATCGGGTCGAGGGAGACGGACATCGGGTCGGGACGCGGAACCGGGGCGCAACCGAAGCCTAGCACAAGGGGCTTTGACTCCGCCCCGGTTCCCTCGCTATAATGTTGAGTTTCCAAGCGAAACCAGCCCCGGAGTCACCCATGTTTGCGGTCATCAAGACCGGCGGCAAGCAGTATCGCGTTGCGGCCGGTGACAAACTGAAAGTAGAAAAGCTTCCCGGCGACGTCGGGAGCGAGGTGCTGCTCGACCAGGTGCTCATGGTCGGCGAAGGCGCCGCGGTCAAGGTCGGCGCGCCCCTGGTTGCGGGTGCCGCCGTTAAGGCCACCGTGGTCGGCCACGGCAAGGGCGACAAGGTCACGATCTTCAAGCTCCGCCGGCGCAAGCACTACAAGAAGTCGCAAGGTCATCGACAGCAGTACACGGAGATCGAGATCACCGGGATCTCGGACTGAGGCCCGGACAGGAACGGCAAGGAGCACGACACCATGGCACACAAGAAGGCGGGCGGGAGCTCGCGCAACGGCCGCGACTCGCAGTCCAAGCGATTGGGCGTGAAGCGCTACGGCGGGCAGCTGGTAAACGCGGGAAGCATCCTCGTGCGTCAGCGCGGTACCCGGATCCACGCGGGCGACAACGTCGGGATTGGCCGGGACCACACGCTGTTTGCGAAGGTCACCGGACACGTCCTGTTCGGCTCGCGAGGACCGGCGGCCAAACAGATCGTGAGCGTGATCCCCGCCGCCGCCTGAGTTTCCGATCCCGCCACGAAGCCCTATCCTCGCGGTAGGGCTTTTTTGTTTGCGGAATCGGCGAAATCGTCGTCCCCTCATCCCGAAAAGGGCTGCCGCAAGTGAAGTTCGTCGATGAAGCGCGCATTGCGGTTCACGCCGGCAACGGCGGCGATGGCGCTGTGCACTTCCGGCGCGAGAAGTACGTCCCGCGCGGCGGGCCGGACGGCGGGGACGGCGGGCGCGGCGGCTCGGTCTACGCGATCGCAGACCGGAATATCAATACTCTCATCGACTACCGCTATAACCGCATTTTCCGGGCGAAGGATGGCGAGCGGGGCGGCGGCAAGCAGTGTACCGGCCGGAGCGCGGACGACATCTACCTGCGAGTGCCGGTCGGTACCGTGATCAGCCTTCGGGAAACGGGGGCGCTCGTCGCGGATCTCGCCGCGCACCAGCAGACCGCGCTTCTGGCGAAAGGCGGGCGCGGCGGCCTGGGCAATGTCAATTTCAAGTCGAGCACGAATCGCGCGCCGCGCCAGTCGACGCCCGGGGAAGCGGGCGAGGGTCGCGAACTCCAGCTCGAGCTCCGTGTTCTGGCCGACGTGGGCCTCCTCGGGATGCCGAACGCGGGCAAGTCCACCCTGATCCGGGCGATATCGAGCGCGCGTCCCAAGGTCGCCGACTACCCCTTCACGACCCTGCACCCGAGCCTTGGCGTGGTTCGGGTCGACATCCACCGGAGTTTTGTCGTCGCCGACATTCCGGGGCTGATCGAAGGGGCGGCCGAAGGCGCAGGGCTTGGCCACCGTTTCCTGCGCCATCTCGCGCGCACCAGGCTCCTGCTCCACCTGGTGGACATCGCGCCGATCGATCCCGGCGTCGATCCGGTCCGGGAGGCGCGCGCCATAGTCGCCGAGCTGCGCAAGTACGACGAGGCGCTCTATCGCAAGCCGCGCTGGCTGGTGCTGAACAAGGCAGACCTGCTTGCGCCCGAGGCGCGCGCGCAAGCGGTCAAGGAGCTGGTGCGACGCCTGCGCTGGAAGGGCCCCCATTTCCTGGTCTCCGCGGTGTCCGGCGAGGGATGCAGGGAGCTCTGCCAGGCCGTGATGCGACACCTGGAAGCCAAGCCATGAACGAGCGCGTTCGCGCCGCCCGGCGGCTGGTCGTCAAAGTCGGCAGCTCCCTGGTGACCAACGAGGGCGCGGGCCTCGACCTCCAGGCCATCGCCAACTGGGTACAACAGATCGCGACGCTGCGCGCGGCGGGCCGGGAGGTCGTGCTCGTCTCGAGCGGCGCGATTGCCGAGGGCATGCAGCGGCTCGGCTGGCGCACGCGGCCTAGCACCATGCATGAGCTGCAGGCGGCGGCCGCGGTGGGCCAGATGGGGCTCGTGCAGGCCTACGAGAGCTCGTTCCGGGTCCACGGGTTGCGCACGGCGCAGATTCTCCTGACGCACGCCGATCTGGCGGACCGCGGGCGATACCTGAACGCCCGTTCCACCCTCAAGACCCTGCTGGAGCTCGGCGTGGTGCCGGTGATCAACGAGAACGACACGGTGGTCACGGACGAGATCCGGGTCGGAGACAACGACACCTTGGGTTCGCTCGTCGCGAATCTGATCGAGGCCGATGTTCTGGTGATCCTGACGGACCAGGGAGGGCTTTTCACCGCCGATCCCCGCAAGGACCCGGCGGCGACCCTGGTGACCGAGGGACACGCGGGAGATCTCCGCCTCGAGGAGATGGCCGGCGGCGCTGGGTCGACCCTCGGGCGCGGCGGGATGATCACCAAGATCCTCGCGGCAAAGAGAGCGGCCCGCAGCGGCGCGCATACCGTGATCGCATCGGGGCGCGAGCCGGACGTCCTGGTCCGCCTCGGCCGGGGCGAGCCGATCGGCACGCTGCTCGTGTCGGATGCGCCCCCGCTGGCGGCGCGCAAGCAGTGGCTCGCGGATCACGTGCAGGTCAGCGGAACGCTGCATCTGGACGCCGGGGCTGCACGCGCGGTGGCGGCAGGCGGAAAGAGCCTCCTGCCCGTCGGAGTCCGCGCGGTGGCGGGAAATTTCGACCGCGGCGGATTGGTTGCGTGCGTCGGCCCCGATGGGCGCGAGATCGCACGCGGACTGGTGAACTACGGTGCAGACGAATCGCGGCGCATCGCCGGGCACTCATCGACCGAGATCGAGTCGATCCTCGGATACGCGGACGAACCCGAGTTGATCCACCGCGACAACCTGGTCGTCGTGTAGCCGGCGCGGCGATCTAGCGCGGCATCGGCGTCGTTGTCAGCAGATCGGAGGCGCGGGGATGGCCGCCGCGCCGGAGGGCCTCGACGCCCTCGCGCGCGCTGGCGATGCTCTGCCGCGATGGGCAGAAGTAGTTCTCGAACAGCACGAACCGGTACCCGTCGGTGGTCAGTCCGTGGATCGCGGTCCACTGCGGGGCGCGCGCCTGAGACCAGGTGCCGTCCGCGCGGCCGTACGCGTAGACCTTGCGCTCGCGCGACTTGCAGCGGATCGCTTCGTAGGACACGTTGGACGCACCGCCATCGCCCTTCACCACGATGGTGAATCGGACGATCTGGTCGGTCCCGACGGACAGCGAGGCCGGATCGACGTAGAAGCGCAGCGTCGCCGGGCGGCCGGGGTCGAACTCGATCAGATCCCCCGCCTTCGGCGGCGCGGGAAGCTGAAGCGGCAGCTCGTCGCGCGGTTTTTCGGTGAAGTCGATCGAGTCCGCGGCCGAGTCGCGCAGCCGCTCGCCCGGCGCCTGCGCGAAACCCGCAGCCGCGATCGCGACCGTGATCGCGGCCAGGACCGCTCTCGAGGCCCGCGTCACGCCAGATCGTTCACGAGGGAATTGCGGATATTGGACGGCAATGCGGCGATCTCGGCGCTGTACTCGGGATGGTCGACGCCGATGCCGAGCCCGACCCCGTATTTGAGCGACGCAGCCATCTCGTCGGTCAGCTCGAACCGGAGGAAGTGCACCGCGGAGGTTTTCTCCTCGGTCGAGCGGTCGAGATCCTCATCGGCGATCGCATGGACCTTCTCGCAGCCCTCCACCTGGACCCACACGCGGTCCTCGATGCCCTTCAGCCGGGCGAGCGCGTGCTTGCGCTCATCCACGTCCGGGTACTCGATCATCATCGTCGCCTTGAAGTTGCGGCCGTCGGGAACGAGTGGATTGTACGCCTCGAGTTCGCCCTGGATCCCCTCCTGTTCGAAGATGCGCTCGATGCGCAGCATCTCCTGGACCTGGTAGCGGATGGTGAGCTCGTCCTCGAAGACCAGCGTCACGTGATCGCCGAGCGCGACGCTGCGGTCTTTTTTGTGCGCCATGACCTTCGCGCGGAACTCCTTGCGGTTGCGGGCGTAGGCCTCGAGCGTCATCAGGCTGTCGGGTTGGATCTTGGGCATGACAAGCATTTTCTTTCCTGTTTCAGAGTCCGTAGGCGATTCGGAGCAGGCTCAGCGGGTGCTGCCGCTCGGCGCGGGTGTCTCCCATTCCCTGCTCGATGTGCCGGCCCGCCATCGCGCAGTCCGAGCTGATGTAGTCCGGTTCGTCCTCGGCCATCGCACGGAACACCGGTCTGCCGATCTTCATCGAGTGGGCGAAATACTCGCTCTTCACGCCCCAGGTGCCGTCGTGGCCGGCGCAACGCTCCACGGTCTTGACCGAGGTGCCGGGAATGAGCTGGAGCGCCTCCCGCGTCTTCTGCCCGATGTTCTGGACCCGCGAGTGGCAGGGAATGTGATAGGCGATCTTTCCGAGCGGCTTCTTGAAGTCGGTCTTCAGGAGCCCGTCCCGGTTGCGCAGCATGAAGTACTCGAACGGCTCGAACATCGCGTCGGCCACCGCCTTCACGTCCGGGTCGTCGGGGAACAGGAGCGGAAGCTCGGACTTGAACATCAGCGTGCACGAGGGCACGCCGGTGACGATCGCGTAGCCCTCCCGCGCGAGCTTGGCGAGCGGCGGGATGTTGATCGCCTTGAGGCGCGCCACCGCCTCGAGGTCGCCGAGCTCGAGCTTCGGCATTCCACAGCAGGCTTCCTTCTCGACCAGCACGTACGGAATCTCGTTGTGGTCGAGCACCTTGAGCAGGTCGTGCCCGATCCCCGGCTCGTTGTAGTTGATGTAGCAGGTCGAGAACACCGCGACCTTGCCCGGGGTGCGCTCGCCGTTGCGGACCGCGTGGCTCTTGCTCGCAGCGGCGCCCGGGCGGAACTTCGCGCTCGCGTAAGGCGGCAGCCGCCGCTCCGGGTGCACGCCGAGCGCCTTGTCCATCAACGCGCGCGCGGCGCCGTTCCGGTTGACTGCGTTGACGGTCTGCGCGACCACGGGAATCGCCGCAAGCTTGCCGATCGCATCGGTGGCGGACAGGAGCCTGTCGCGAAAGCGGACCTCGCCCTTGCGGAACTTGAGCGCTTTCGCCCGCAGCATGAGATGCGGGAAATCCAGGTTCCACGCGTGCGGCGGAACGTACGGGCACTTCGTCATGTAGCACAGGTCGCACAGATAGCACTGGTCGACGACCTTGCCGTAGTCCTTCTTGTCGACGCCGTCCAACTCGCCGGTCGGGCCGCCGTCGACGAGGTCGAAGAGCGTCGGGAACGAGTTGCACAGGCTCACGCACCGGCGGCAGCCGTGGCAGATGTCGAACACCCGGTGCAACTCGGCGTTGAGCTTGTCCTCGTCGTAGAAGTCGGGCGAGCGCCAGTCGATCGGATGGCGCGTGGGCGCCTCCAGGTTGCCTTCACGGACGGTCATTGGCGCGGATTCCTGCCGGTTCGTGGCTCGGGGGAAAAAAAGAGCGGCGCGCGCGCCGCTCCTTCCTGCAGCGGCGTGGGCCCTCAGTCGACCAGCGCGTCGAGTGCCTTCTGGAATCGATTGGCGTGCGAGCGCTCGGCTTTCGCCAGCGTCTCGAACCAATCGGCGATCTCCTCGAATCCCTCGGTGCGCGCCGTCTTGGCCATGCCCGGGTACATATCGGTGTACTCGTGGGTCTCGCCGGCGACGGCCGACTTCAGGTTGAGGCGCGAGGCGCCGATGGGCAGGCCGGTGGCCGGATCGCCGACGGTCTCGAGGTACTCAAGGTGGCCGTGCGCATGCCCGGTCTCGCCTTCGGCGGTCGAGCGGAACAGCGCTGCGACGTCGTTCTGGCCTTCCACGTCGGCTTTGTTGGCGAAGTAGAGATAGCGGCGATTCGCCTGCGATTCCCCGGCGAACGCATCCTTCAGACAGGTTTCCGTCTTCGTGCCTTTGAGCGATTTGGCCATTGCAGCCTCCTTGTTGCGTGAGTGGACTTCGATACTCCGCGGTCCCGCGACCTTCTTACTGACCTCGGTCAAACGATCTCGCAGCCTTGCTCAAGTCGCGTCGGTCGGACCGACTTAGACTAGATCTAATTCTTGAACGAAGTATAGGCAAACGCCCAACCCCCTGTCAACCCGCGGTGAGGCGCGCATCACGGCCCGCTCGTCTGCAAAGGATCTGATGTCCGGCGTCGCCCAGGTGCGCGCTCAGGCGCGCAACACGGCGGCGAGGTTCGCGCGGACGGCCTCCGCGGCCCCCGGCCCGAACCGGCTGCGACCGTGGACGTAGTTGTCGCAGAACGCGAATTCGAACCGCAGGTCCTGGAGCGCGATCGCGCCGATGACCCGATTCTCGTACGAGTCGTCGTCCGCGTGCACGACGAGCAACGGCCACTCGCCGTGCTCGAGCGCCGGACCGAAGAAGACGATGGCCGGGTCGATCTTTGAGCGCAACGCGCACGTCCCGCGCGTCCGTCCGGACAGTGCGAGGAAATCGAGCCGCCCATGGATCCGGACGCCGCCGTCGATCGCCTCGTCGATCGGTCCATCAATGGCGGCGCATTCCTCCGCAGCCGCGACGGTTCGCGCCGCCAGCGCCGCACGCCACCGCGCCACGTCGGTCGCGCCGAATCGGCTCGGGAAGAACAGGAACCGCACCTTGGCGACGCGCTCCACGGCCTCCACCGCCCGCGCGTCGAACGGGGGCGAGTTCACGAGGATTCCGCCCGCCCGCGCGTCGACGAGCAGGAAGCACGCCGGCACGCGCCCCGGGAGGTGCCAGACTGCACGGCCGGCGACCTCCAGCAGCGGGATCAAGGGCGCGCCGCCGCCCGCGCGCTCAGCCGATGTTGCTCCCACTCTCGGGCGGCGCCTGCGGAACCGAAGCAAGCGCGTGACCCCGGACCGCGTCCGGGCGGCGGTCGCGGCTGAGGTAACGCGCCAGCTCGTTGAGGGCCTGCTGATAGACGTCGCGCTTGAACTCGATCACGGACTCGAGCGGAATCCAGTACTCGCTCCAGCGCCATGCGTCGAACTCCGGACGTACGCTCGCGCGCAGGCAGACGTCGCAATCGCGCCCGACCAGGCGCAGCAGGAACCAGATCTGCTTCTGCCCGCGGTAGCTCGCGCGCCACTCGCGACGAATCCATTGCTGCGGCACGTCATAGCGCAGCCAGCCGCGGGTGCGGCCGAGGATCCTCACGTGGTCCGGTTGCAAGCCGACCTCTTCGTGCAGTTCGCGGTACATCGCCTGCTCCGGCGATTCACCGTGCTTGATGCCCCCCTGCGGGAACTGCCACGAATGCTCTCTAACCCGCTTGCCCCAGAAAACCTCGTTTCGAGTGTTGCAGAGGATGATGCCGACGTTCGGGCGGTAGCCGTCCCGGTCGAGCATGATCGGCTCCGTATGCTGTTGTCCGATTCGATTCTTCCATATTTCCCACGGACTGCCTAGCGAGGCCCGCCGGGGCGGTCAGGGCCCTCGGCTAGAATGCAGGCCTTTCCGGAGCATCGAACGATGCGGGTCTCGCAGTTCTTCCTGTCGACGACGAAGGAGGCACCGGCCGACGCCGAGATCGTCAGCCACCGCCTCATGCTGCGCGCAGGGCTGATCCGTCGCCTGGCGGGCGGCATTTACAGCTGGCTGCCGCTCGGGCTGCGCGTCGTGCGCAAGGTGGAGGCGATCGTCCGGGAGGAGATGAACCGCGCCGGCGCGATCGAGGTCTTCATGCCGGCGATCCAGCCGGCCGAGCTCTGGCAGGAGTCCGGACGCTGGCAGCAGTACGGGCCCGAGCTGCTCCGCCTGAAGGACCGCCACGAGCGCGAGTTCTGCGTCGGACCGACCCACGAGGAGGTCATCACCGACATCGCGCGGCGGGAGATCCGCAGCTACCGGCAGCTGCCGGTGCATTTCTACCAGATCCAGACCAAGTTCCGCGACGAGATCCGGCCGCGCTTCGGCGTGATGCGCGGACGCGAGTTCACGATGAAGGACGGTTACTCGTTTCACGCCGGCTACGACGACCTCGTGCGCGAGTACCGGAACATGCACGACACCTACACGCGGATCTTCACCCGCATGGGGCTCGCCTTCCGCGCCGTGGCCGCCGACACCGGATCGATCGGCGGCACCGGGTCGCACGAGTTCCATGTGCTCGCCGACTCCGGCGAGGACGCGATCGCCTACTGCCCGCAGTCCGACTACGCGGCGAACGTGGAGTTGGCGGAGGCCTTGCCCCCGGCCGCGCCGCGCGGTCCGGCCAGCGAGCCGATGAAGAAGGTTCCGACGCCGGACAAGACGCGCTGCGAGGACGTGGCCGCATTGCTCGCCCTGCCGTTGCAGCGCACCGTGAAGGCGATCGCCGTGGTGCACGACGAGGCCTTCCACCTGCTGCTCCTGCGCGGCGACCACGACTTGAACGAGATCAAGACGCAGAAGCTCCCGGGCCTGGATCCGTTCCGCTTTGCGACCGAAGCCGAGATCGTCCGGCACCTCGGTTGCAAGCCCGGCTACATCGGACCCGTTGGTGCGCCCCCGTCGATACGCGTGATCGCCGACCGGTCGGTGGCGGCGATGTCGGACTTCGTCTGCGGCGCCAACGACGAGGGGTTCCACCTCACCGGCGTGAACTTCGGCCGCGACGTGCCGGAGCCGGCGCTGGTGGCAGACATCCGCAACGTCCAGCGCGGCGACCCGAGCCCGGACGGCAACGGCACCGTCGAGATCGTGCGCGGGATCGAGGTCGGCCATATCTTCCAGCTGCGCACCAAGTACTCCGAGGCGATGAAAGCCACCTTCCTCGACGACCAGGGAAAGGAGCGCGTCTTCGAGATGGGCTGCTACGGGATCGGCGTGACCCGCATCGTGGGCGCCGCGATCGAGCAGGGCCACGACGACCGTGGCATCGTCTGGCCCGATCCGATCGCGCCGTTCCGGGTCGCGATCGTTCCGCTCGGCTATCGGCGGAGCGAAGCGGTCCGCAAGCACGCCGATGAGTTGTACGCGCGGCTGCAGGCCGCGGGCGTGGAAGTCCTGCTCGACGACCGGGACGAGCGCCCGGGCGTCCTCCTCGCCGACGTGGAACTCATTGGCATTCCGCACCGGGTCGTGATCGGGGACCGCGGCCTCAAGGATGGCAAAATCGAATATCAGCGCCGCAGCGACACTGCGCCGACATCCGTCCCGACGGCAGACGCGGCGGCCTTTCTCGAGCAGAGGCTGTGCGCGCGTTCCTGACCCTAGTCGTCGCCCTGGCCATGGCTGCGCCGCTTGCGGCGCTCGCCGGCGCGCAGCAGTACGAGCCGCTGTCGGCGAGCGTCAGGTCGGCGATGTCGCGCGCCATCAGCGACAAGGGCGTGCCGCAGCTCCGCTTCAAGGACCCCGAAGACGGCTACCGCTGGCTGCTGGCGATGTCGGACCGCCTGGCGAGGCGCATCCCGGATGCGAAATACCGCATCGAGCTGCTGAAGACGGTCCATTACGAGGCGACGCGCGCGGGGCTTGATCCGCAGCTCGTGCTCGGGATCATCCACGTCGAGAGCGGCTTCAAGAAGTACGCGGTCTCAACGGCCGGGGCGCGCGGGCTGATGCAGGTGATGCCGTTCTGGGTCAACCTCATCGGCGAAGGCGAGCACAACCTTTTCCACCTGCGGACCAACATCCGCTACGGCTGCGTCATCCTGCGCCACTACCTCGATATCGAGAAGGGCGACCTGTACCGCGCGCTCGGGCGCTACAACGGGAGCCTGGGCAAGCCCGAGTACCCGAATCTCGTCCTCGCCGCCTGGCGCGGGACGTTCAAGTACCAGGGGCGGCTCGCTTAGTCCGGCCGCTCACCCGGGAAAGATCGCCTCGATCGTCGCCTGCATGGCCTGCGCGGCCGCGCGTGGATCCGGCGCGGTGCGGATCGGCCGCCCCACCACGATGTAGTCGGCGCCGTTGGCAAACGCCTGCGCCACGTCGACGGTCCGCTTCTGATCGTCGGCCGGACGGTTCTCGACCGGACGGATCCCCGGGGTCACCACCAGGATGCGCTCGCCCAGCTCGCGCCTCAGCATCGGCGCCTCGAGGCCCGACGAGATCACGCCGTCGCAACCCGCAGCGAGGGCGCGGCGCGCGCGCGACAGCACGAGTTCGGCTACGTCGCACTGGAAACCAAGATCGTCGAGGTCGCCGCGATCGAGGCTGGTGAGCACCGTCACCGCGAGGATCTTCACGTCGCCTTTCTCGGCGCCGGCGGCCTCGAGAATCGCCTGGTTGCCGTGCACGGTCGCGAACGTGACGCCGCGATTGCGCAGGGCGCGCACCGCGCCGCGAACGGTCTCCGGCACGTCGAAGAACTTCAGGTCGACGAACACCTGCTTGCCCTGCCGCACCAGCCACTCGACGAGCTCGAAGCAGCCGGGGTGCATGAAGAGCTCGAGGCCGACCTTGTAAAAAGTCACGGCGTCACCGAGCGTCGCCACCAGCGCGCGCGCCTGGTCGGGCGCGGCGACGTCGAGCGCGACGATCAGCCGGTCGCGCGCCGGAATCGGCTTGGCGGAACGAAGGTCCGAGTTCATTTATGCGCACTCCTTCACGCCCAGCGGCCGCGATCGACCCCGGCGCCCCCGCCGGAAGACGCACGAGCGCAATATTCCACAACCAGCCCGGCACGCTCTTTGCTCAAATTCGGGCGACACGCGAGCAACGAACGACTCGAACACACGATGCTCCTGAATTTTATCGCGGCCGGACGCGGCGCAGCGGACGAAGGCGACTTCTCGCCCGAGAAGATGCGCGCGTTTCTCAATGCGCTGCCCGCCGAACGACCCGAAACGCGCCGCCCGCGCGCTGATCGAGCGGCTCGTGGCGCTCAACCGCGCGGAGCTCCCGGGACGTCTGCGGCTGCGCCTGCTCGACATGGTCCGCGACCACGTCGACTGGTTGCTGCCGCAGCTCGAGGTGCGCGTCGCCAAGGTTACCCCGCCGCTCTCGGCCGCGCTGCGCGAGGCCGCGTACTGCATCGAGAAGGTGCTGAAGGAGCTCGCTGCCGGCTACACGAGCGTAGTCGTTGCCGCGCCGCGCGCCTGGCTTTCGATCGGCTTCAAGAGCCAGTTGCACGCCCCGCTCACGCGTGCGATGGACTTCCACGCCCGGCGCCTCGCGCTGAGCCAGCGCCTCTATGCGCGCAGCCCCGGCGCCGTGTGGGCCGAGCTGCACCAGCTCTTTCGCATCGCGCGCGACTGGGGCATCGTCGAGCGCGAAGCGGACTCGCCGCGGACCTCTCCGCTGCGCGTTTACCGGGAGACCCTGCTCCTCGCGTTCGCGCAGCCGACCAAGCTGATGCACGGCGACTTTCTCGCGCGTGCAGGCCTACCTCGCGGCCCACGGCGACCTCGCGGAAGTCACGGCCGGGGCGAAGTTCGAGGACCCGGCGTGCGTCTTCGCAATCGATCCGCGGCGCGACAAGCCCGGCGTCGCCTACACGAAGCGCGCCGACCTGGGCTTCGAGAACGGCGAGCTGGTGCTCCTCACCCATCGGCTCGTGGAGCGCCTCGACGGGCAGCTCAAGAAGCTGCGTGACGGCGTCGCACCGTCGAGCCTCGGCCTGCCGGACGAGGCGCGCACACCCGGCTACCGCGAGCTCCTGCAGCGGCTCATCATGCACTGGCGCGGCGACCGCAAGCAGCGCCAGGCGCGGATGCGTTTCCACCCGCGCGTGGAGCTGTGGGTCGGGCTGCGCGAGATCTGGCGCGTTTTGCGTGCCGACGCGCCTGCGGAAACGCCGCAGGCCGACATCACCACCCGCGAGCAGCCCATGAAGTCGAGCGAGTGGATTATCAACAACGAGAGCGCGCGCGGGTTCGCGCTCAAGTTCATGTCGGGCGCGCTGCCGCCGATCGACGTCGGCGAGATCGTGGCGGTGAAATCGCGCGAGCAAGGCACGCTGTACGTCTGCTTCGTGCGCTGGATCCAGTCGAACAACCCGGAGCACTTCGAGCTCGGCCTGCAGCAGATCGCGCCGCTCGTGGTTCCGGCCGTCTACAAGCCGAGCGAGCAGGCGTCAGTTGCCGCCGAACCGGTGCTGTTCTTTCCCGAGATGCCGGCGCAGAAGCGCGCGCCGGCGATCGTGACGCCGCCCAATCGGCTACAGTCGAACGAGCAGTTCAGCCTCAGGCATCGCCGCGGCCAGCTCGCATTGCGCGTCGGCCGCGTCATCGAAAAGACCCAGAGCGTCGACCTGATCGAGGTCCTCGCGTCCCAGGCGGCGTGACGCCGTTCACGCCGCCGGGCTGACGCGTCTGTCGTCCGGGCGTCACACGGCACCTCGTCCGTCGCCCCGTCGCGGCCCCGCGCCGGGCGCAGCGCAGTACTGCGACGCGGCATCGTTGGGGCAGCGTGCGGTAACGCACAGCCTGATCCCGCACTTCCGCTAGACTCGCGGCCGGCCGCCCCGCAGCGCTCATTCCAACGTCATGAGCGGACCGATTTCACGCTCATCGCGCTTGGCCGCGCGGGCGGCGCGACCGATGGCATGGGCCTTGCGACCGCCCTGGGCGAGGTCCCGAGTACTACGGCCAATCTACAACACTGATATGGGAGCCGGAGATGCCACTGCACTTGAGCCTGCCGCAGGCGCCTGAGGGCGAGCCGCCGCGGTCCGAGTTGTCCCCCGAGCAAGTGCCCGGGTGGCTCGCCTCGCTGCCGAAGGACGACCCGCTCGGCGCCGGGCGCATGCTGCTCGAGCAGCTCGTCCCGTTCAACCGCAGCCGCGTGCGCATCACGCTGCGCCAGGACGTGACCGAAGGCGTGCTCGGATACGTCGAGCTCCTCGTGCCGCGCCTCGACGCCGCGCTCGCCTCGGGCACGCTGCCGCTGTCGATGTCGAGCCGCAATGCCGCCGCCCTGGCCGAGGATCTTCTCACCGAGCTCGCCTACTCCTACAAGCTGCTCCTGGTGGAGCAGTCGCGGCGCCTGTTCGGGTTCGCCTCGAGCGGCCGGGCGCTGCTCCCCGTCGTGCGCGCGATGCAAATGCTCGCCGAGCGCCTGAAGCTCGGCTACCGCATGTACGCGACCAATCCGAAGGCCGTGTGGCTCGAGCTGCACGAGCTGTACCAGTTCGCGCTGCGCCGGGGGCTCGCCGGCCGCGCCCTCGAGGATGGCGGCGAGACGCCGCTCTCGGTCTACCGCAGCGCGCTGCTGGTGGCCTTCTCCGAGCCGCTCAAGCTGATGCAGGGCGACCTCGACCGCGTGCTCGGCTGGCTGGAGCGCTTCGGCCATCTCGCGACCATCGGCGCAGCCGGCCAGCAGAAGACCGGCCAGGGCCTGTTCCTGATCAAGTCCCAGCGGGATGTGCCCGGCTATGCGCTGTCAAAGCGCCATCATCCGCTGCCGCAGGGACACGACCAGCTGCTCAACACGCTGCCGCTCGCCGAGATCCTGCTCGACCAGATGGCCCGCCTGTCCGCCGGCGAGGCGCCGGAAAGCCTGGGCCTCACCGCCGATGCCGCCGATCCCGCTTTCCGCGACCTCATGGGCCGCCTGGTGAAGCATTGGGGCGCGGTGCCGAACCGCCGCTTCACCCGTCTCCGGACGCATGCCCGCGTCGAGATCTGCGTCGGCATCCGCGGTATCTGGGAGTTCCTCAATTCGCGTGGCGCCGCCCGCGCCGACGATGGGCGAGTGGATGGTGACCAACGAGAGCCCGCGCGGCTTCGCGCTGATGCACGTGAAGGGCTCGATGGAGTCGATCCGCGTCGGCGAGGTGATCGGGCTGCGCACCCGCGACAGCCAGACCTGTCACATCTGCGTGGTGCGCTGGGTGCTCTCCGACAACCCCGAGCATCTCGAGCTCGGGCTCGAGGAGCTCGCGCCGACCGCGCGCGCAGTGTCGATCCGCAAGACGCGTGGCGCGTCCCAGGACACCGAGCACGTGCTGTTGCTGCCCGAAGTGCCGTCGCTCAATCAGGCGCCGGCCATTCTCGCGCCCCTCTTCCCGCTCGACACGACCTGCGAGCTGAGCCTGGGCGACCTGCAGTCGAAACTGCGCGTGCGCGCAACGCGACTGCTGGAGCGGACCGTCAGCGTTCAGCTCGTTCAGTTCAGCGCGGTGAGTTGAGTCGCGCCGGTTCGAACGAGCTGCCGAATTGGGGGATCTGGAAGGGGGCGCCGCCCCCTTCCTCGTTTGGGGCGTTCAGCTCGTTCAGTTCAGCGCGGTGAGTTAGAACCCGGGTCGTCCGCAAGCGTCCTTAGCGGCACGTCGAGCGCCGCCGCGGCGCCCGCCGCTGCCCGCTCCAGGATCGCGTCGATCGCGCCGTCGGGCGCGGCGATAGGCCCGCGCTGCGCGTCCAACGCCATGCCGCGGTAAACGTCGGCGAGCCGGACGACGTCGGGGTCGCAGGCGAGCGCCCACCGCCGGCCCGCCCCGCGCGCCGCCCATCCCCCGGCCGCCAGCCGGTCGAGGACCGGCTCGCCCACCTCCGTCGACACGCCCGCCTGAACGAGGACGTGGCGTGTACTTGGGGCGCGCGCGTCGTGCCGCGCGCGCACCAGCACGCGCAGAATGGCGAGCGCCGCCCGGAGCCGGGTCTCAAGGTCGTTGCCGAATCGCACCCCTGCGACGCCGTAGTCGGGAATCCGGGCGGCGATCACGGCGCCGAGCAGGGTCACGACCCACGAGAGATACACCCAGACAAGGAAAATCGGCACCGCGGCGAACGCCCCGTAGATCAGCTTGTAGTTGGGGAAGTTGGCGACGTAGAGGGCGAACGCGCGCTTCATCACCTCGAAAAGCACTGCGGCGGCAACGCCGCCGATGCGCCGCATCGACCACCCGGACGCGTCGATTGGGAACGATCAGGTACATCAGCGTGAACGCGATCGCGGTCAGGACCACCGGCACGACGGCGAGAACCACGGCACCCGCTCCCGGCACGTGCCTCGCAATTCCGAGCGACACGGTGACGAGATACGATGTGATCGTCAGGCTGATGCCGATCAGCAGCGGCCCCAGGGTGAGGACGGCCCAGTACGTCAGGATGCGAAGGGAAAGAGGCCGCTGTCGGCTCACCCGCCAGATCCTGTTGAAGGCGCGCTCGATGGTGAGCATGAGCAGGATGGCGGTCACTGCGAGCACCGCCAGCCCGGCCGCGGTGAGCCCGGCCGCGCTCTGCGTGAATTGCTTCGATCGAGCCGGTCACCGTCTTCGCGACCGCCGGCGGGAGCATGTTCTTCGCGATGAAGTCGTCCACGCCCCGGGTGACGTCCTCGAACACCGGAAACGCGGTGATCAGCGTCAGCGCGATGGTGAGCAGCGGAACAAGCGCGAGGAGCGAGGTGTAGGTCAGGCTGCCCGCGAGGGTCAGGCACCCGTCGTCGAAAAACCGCCTCAGGACAGCGGCGACGAAGTGCCCGAGACGGTGGAATCGTGAGCGCACGCGGAATCGAGCCGGCGACGCATTGTCACTTCGTATAATAGCAGCCGCATCCCGCGCCACCCGCTCATGTCCGACATCCTTATCCTCTATTACAGCCGTCACGGCGCGGTGAAGGAAATGGCGCGCTGGGTGGCGCACGGCGTGGAGCGCGTCGCCGGAATGTCGGCGCGCCTGCGGACCGTGCCGAAGATCTCGACCGTGGCCGAGGCCGTCGAGCCCGCCGTGCCCGATGCGGGCGCGCCCTATTGCGAGCTCGCCGATCTCGAGGAATGCGCCGGCCTGGCGCTCGGCAGCCCGACGCGCTTCGGCAACATGGCCGCGCCGCTGAAGTACTTCTGGGATGGAACCGCTGCGCTCTGGCTCCGCGGCACGCTCGCCGGCAGGCCGGCGGCGGTGTTCACGTCCTCTTCCAGCCTGCACGGCGGCCAGGAGACGACGCTCGTCTCGATGATGATGCCGCTCTTTCACCACGGCATGCTGATCGTCGGGCTGCCCTATACCGAACCGGGCTTGATGCGCACCGCAAGCGGCGGTACGCCCTATGGCGCCTCGCATGTCGCCGGCGCAGCGTCGGACCGCCCGGTCGACGACGCCGAGAAGCAGCTCTGCATCGCGCTCGGTCAGCGCCTGGCCGACACCGCGCGACGGCTGGCAGGATGAGCGAGGGAACGGAAGCGCGCCGCTACCTGCGGCGGCACCATTCGGGGATGCTCGCCACGCTTTCGAAGCGGCTGGGCGGCTACCCGTTCGGCTCGGTCGTGCCGTTCGTCCTCGACCACGACGCGCAGCCGGCGATCCTGGTGAGCCGCCTCGCCGAACACACCAAGAACATGGCAGCCGATCCGCGCGCCAGCCTGCTCGTGCACGACGTCGCGGAAGACGTGCAGACCGGCCGCGCGACTGACCGTCGTCGGCGACGCCGAGCGCTATCGCGGACCCGACAGCGATCGCCGCCCGCTACCTGCGCTATTTCCCCGACGCGCAAGGCCTCCTCGAGCTGGGCGATTTCTCGTTCTGGCGCCTCGCGTGCGGTATTTGTACGACACATCGCCGGATTCGGCGCCATCCGCTCCATCACGCCGCAGCGCTTTGCGCCGCCGGAGAACCGGCTCGCCGATACCGAAGACGAGATCGTCGCGCACATGAACGCGGATCACGGCGACGCGTTGCGCGGCTATTGCCGCCACGCCACGGGCGCCGAGCCGTCGAGCGCGGCGCTGATCGGCATCGACTGCGACGGTCTCGATGTGCGTGCGGACGGCGCGCTCGTGCGGATCGAGTTCGACGCGCCCGTGACGAACGCCGGCGAGGCACGCGCAGCGCTCGCCGCGCTGGCGCGCCGCGTGCGCGGCGAATGAGCCGGGTCGCATGGCAGGCGGGCGCGGTCGGCAGCCTGCTCGCGCTGATCGCCCTCGGCCTCGCATGGGAGTTGTGGCTGGCGCCCGCGCGCCCGGGCGGATCGTGGCTGGTGCTGAAGGTGCTCCCGCTGCTCGCACCGCTCTTCGGGCTCCTGCACGGCCGCCGCAGGACGTTCCAGTGGACCTCGTTCCTCGCCCTCGCCTATTTCACCGAGGGGGTCGTGCGGGCGTGGGCGGAGCCGGGCCCGGTGCGAGCGCTGGCGGCGCTGGAGATCACGCTCGCGCTGGCGCTGTTCGGCTGCGCCGTCTTCGGCGCCCGCGCGCTGCGCGAGCGCTGACGCGCTAGAGGATGCCGTGCCGGGCGAACACGTCGGCGAGTTTTTCGCCGCGCTCGAGGGCGGCGCGCGTCCGGTCTTCGCCCGATACCTTGTCGAGCGCCGCACGCAGGATCTCGCTCTCGATCTCGCGCGGGATCACGACCACGCCGTCGGCGTCGCCGAAGACCAGGTCGCCCGATCGCACCGCCACGCCGCCGCATTCCACGGGTACGTCGATTGCCACCACCTTGCCGCGACCCTTCGTGTCGAGTGGCCCGATGCCGCCTGCGAAGACCGGGAACCGCAGCGCGCGGATCGCGCGGATATCGCGCACGAGTCCGTCGGTCACGCATCCCGCCGCGCGGCGCGCGCGGCACGCCGTCGACAGCAGCTCGCCCCAGGGCGCGATGCGCCCCGACGCGCCCGCTGCCAGCACGACGACTTCGTCGGGCGCCAGGTCGTCCACCAGCCTGATCTCGAGCTCGTACGGATTCTCGCCCGGCGCGACGTGGTAGACGTCCGCGTACGAGCCGGTGCGTGCGCGTCCGACCATCACCAGCGCGTCATCGAGCGGGCGTACGCCGGGGTGCATCGCCTGCGACCGCCTTCCGGCGGCGTCCAGCACATCCGACAGCACCGCGGTGAACAGCCGCTCGCGCGCGGTCGCAATCAGTTCGTCGGCCATGCGCGGCGCCTCAGGGTGTCATCGCGCCGTGCTGCGGGTTGAGCCGGGCGTCGCTTGCGAGCTTGTTCAGCGCGTTCACGTAGGCCCTGGCCGAGGCCACGATGATGTCGGTGTCCGCGCCGACGCCGTTCACGATCCGCCCGCCCTTCGAGAGGCGCACCGTCACCTCGCCCTGGGATTCGGTGCCCTGGGTCACCGCGTTCACCGAGTAGAGCAGCAGGTCCGAGCCGCTCTTCGCGATGCTCTCGATCGCCTTGAACGTCGCGTCGACGGGTCCGTCGCCGTGCGACTCGGCCTTGCGCTCGACGCCGGTCTCGTTCAGCACGATGGCCGCATGCGGGCGCTCCCCCATGCCGCTTCCCTGGTTGAGGTGGACGAGCTTCCAATGTTCGCGATCGGCGGTCATCGCCTCGTCCGCGACCAGCATCTGGAGGTCCTCGTCGAAGATCTCCGCCTTCTTGTCGGCGAGATCCTTGAACTTCTGGAACGCGACGTTGACCGCCGCCTCGCTGTCGAGGTCGATCCCGAGCTCCCGCAGCCGCTGCTTGAAGGCGTTCCGTCCCGAGAGCTTGCCGAGAACGATCTTGTTCGCGCTCCAGCCGACGTCTTCCGCGGTCATGATCTCGTAGGTCTGGCGGGCCTTGAGGACGCCGTCCTGGTGGATCCCCGAAGCGTGCGCGAACGCGTTCGCGCCGACCACGGCCTTGTTCGGCTGCACCACGAACCCGGTGATCTGCGAGACGAGCCGCGAGGCCGGCACGATCTGGGTGGTGTCGATGCGCGTCTCCAGGCCGAAGAAATCCTGCCGGGTCTTCACGGCCATCACGATCTCCTCGAGCGACGTGTTGCCGGCCCGCTCGCCGAGTCCGTTGATGGTGCATTCCACCTGGCGCGCCCCGCCGATCACCACGCCCGCCAGCGAGTTGGCGACGGCCATGCCGAGATCGTTGTGGCAGTGCACCGACCAGCGCGCCTTGTCCGAGTTCGGAATCCGGGTGCGCAACGTCTTGATGAACTCCCCGAACTGCTGCGGGACCGCATAGCCGACGGTGTCGGCGATGTTGATCGTGGTGGCCCCTTCCTTGATCACCGCCTCGAGCACCTTGCAGAGGAAGTCGACCTCGGAGCGGCTGCCGTCCTCGGGCGAGAACTCGACGTCGGGGCAGTGGTTGCGCGCGAAGCGCACCGCCAGCCGCGCCTGCTCGAGCACCTGCTCGGGCGTCATGCGGAGCTTCTTCTCCATGTGCAGCGGGCTGGTGGCGATGAAGGTGTGCACACGCCACGACTTCGCGCCCTTCAGGGCCTCGACGCCGCGCGCCACGTCGCGATCGTTGGCGCGGCACAGGCCCGCGACCGTCGCGTCCTTGATGGCGTTGGCAATCCCCCGCACCGCCTCGAAGTCGCCGTTCGAGGCCGCCGGAAAGCCGGCCTCGATGACATCGACGCGCAGGCGCTCGAGCTGCTTGGCGATGCGCAGCTTCTCCTCCTTGGTCATCGAGGCGCCGGGACTCTGCTCCCCGTCGCGGAGGGTCGTGTCGAAGATGATCAGGCGGTCGGTGCTCATGGCGGTCTCCGGGTGCGTGCGCGTTTGAAGGCTACTCCGCGCCGCGGATCTCCGCGTCGCGTCGAAACAAACCGAATTGGGGGGTGGGTGTGCTAGCGCGCGAGGCGCAGCAGCAGCCCGAGCAGCAGGCTGCGGAGCAGAAGCGAGAGGATGGAGATCGCTTCGGAGGGCATGCGGGAAACTATAGCGGCAATCCGCACGAGGCGCAACGGGGCGGCGGCTCAGGCCGCCGGCCGCGGCTTGCGCCGGTTCCAGAGCCAGACGACGTAGCCGGACACCGAGTAGGCCACGAACAGGCCGAACAGCACCATGCGGCGGGTTGGCCGAGACGAGGATCAGCGCGAGCACGATGATCAGGATGGCCCAGAACGGCACGCTGCGGCGGAAGTTGATGTCCTTGAAGCTGTAGAACGGGACGTTCGTGACCATCGTGATGCCCGGCGAACAGCGTGACGGCACAGGCCGCGTAGCGCAGCCAGACGACGCGCTCGATCTGGAAGTCGTCGACGATCCACACGAAGCCCGGCGACCAGCGCGGCGGCCGCGGGGCTCGGGAGTCCCTGGAAGAAGCGCTTGTCCACGACGTCGATGTTGGTGTTGAACCGCGCAAGGCGCAGCGCGGCGCCGACGCAGTAGACGAACGCCGCAATCCAGCCGAGCCGTCCGAGCGGCTGCAGCGCCCACACGTACATGATCAGCGCCGGCGCGGCGCCGAACGAGACCATGTCGGCCAGGCTGTCGTACTCGGCGCCGAACTCGCTCTGCGTGCGCGTCAGCCGGGCGACGCGGCCGTCGAGGCCGTCGAGCACCATCGCGATGAATACCGCGATCGCCGCCTGCTCGAAGTGGCCGTTCATCGCCTGGACGATGGCGTAGAACCCGAAGAAGAGCGCGGCCGGTGGTGAACAGGTTGGGCAGCAGGTAGATGCCGCGGCGGCGCAGCGCGCCCCGCAGCATCCCCTTGCGCTCGCGGTGCAGCTCGGCCATCAGAGCTCCGCCACGACGGTGCTGCCGGCGCTGACCTTCTGACCGAGCTCGACGCGCACGCGCGCCTCGAGCGGCAGGTAGAGATCGACGCGCGACCCGAACCGGATGAACCCGAATCGGTCGCCGCGGTTGAGGCGGTCACCCGCCTTTACGTAGCACAGGATGCGCCGCGCGATGAGCCCGGCGATCTGCACGCAGGTCACGTCCTGCCCCGCGTCGGCGCGCAGCCAGAGGGCATTGCGCTCGTTCTCGACCGACGCCTTGTCGAGCGCCGCATTCAAGAAGCTGCCGGCCTCGTACCAGGCCTGCCGCACCTCGCCGTCCACGGGCGAGCGGTTCGAATGAACATTGAACACGTTCATGAACACGCTCACCTTGGTCGAGGAGCGCTTCAAGTACGGGTCCTCGGCCTTCTCCACCGCGACGATGCGGCCGTCCGCCGGCGCGACCACGGTCCGCCGGTCGCCCGGCACGGCGCGCGCGGGATCCCGGAAGAACTGCAGCACGAACAGCACCCACAGCCAGACCGGCACCGACCACCACCAGCCGGCGAGCCAGCCGATCGCGAGCGCGAGCGCGACGCTCGCGGCGAGATACGGCCAGCCCTCGCGGGCGACGATCGGATGCGGATACGTCGACACTGCAGTCAGGTTGCCCCGGCGCCGGACGTGCCTAGTTCTTGCTCGTGTCGACCAGCCGGTTCTTGCGGATCCACGGCATCATGTCGCGCAGCTTTCCGCCGACCTTCTCGATCTCGTGCTCGGCGGTCATGCGACGCCGCGAGAGGAGCGTCGGCGCCCCGGCGCGGTTCTCGAGGATGAAGCTCTTGGCGTACTCGCCGGACTGGATGTCGGCGAGCGCGGCGCGCATCGCCTTCTTGGTCTCCTCGGTGATGATCTTCGGACCGGTCACGTACTCGCCGTACTCGGCGTTGTTCGAGATCGAGTAGTTCATCGTGCCGATGCCGCCTTCGTACATGAGGTCGACGATCAGCTTGAGCTCGTGCAGGCACTCGAAGTAGGCCATCTCGGGCGCGTAGCCCGCCTCGACGAGCGTCTCGAAGGCGGCCTTCACCAGCTCCACGCAGCCGCCGCAGAGCACGGTCTGCTCGCCGAAGAGGTCGGTCTCGGTCTCTTCCTTGAAGTTGGTCTCGATGATGCCCGCGCGTCCGCCGCCGATCGCCGCGGCGTAGGAGAGCGCGATGTCGCGCGCCTTCTTGGACGGGTTCTGGTGCAGCGCGATCAGCATCGGCGTGCCGCCGCCCTGCGCGTAGGTCGAGCGGACGGTATGGCCGGGCGCCTTCGGCGCGACCATGAAGACATCGAGGTCGGCGCGCGGCTGGATCTGGCCGTAGTGGATGTTGAAGCCGTGGGCGAACGCGAGCGCCGCGCCCTTCTTGATGTTCGGCTCGATGTAGTCGCGGTAGATCTGCGCGTGATGCTCGTCGGGCAGGAGGATCATGACGATGTCGGCGCCCTTCACCGCGTCCGGGATGTCCTTCACCTGCAGCTTGGCGTTCTTCGCCTTGTTCCACGACGCGCCGCCCTTGCGCAGGGCGACAGTCACCTTCACGCCCGAGTCCTGCAGGTTGAGCGCGTGGGCGTGGCCCTGCGAGCCGTAGCCCACGATCGTGACCTTCTTGCCCTTGATGAGCGAAAGGTCGGCGTCCTTGTCGTAATAGACCTTCATGGAATTGCCCCTTTGTTGTACGCGGGAGACGCGGCGGGGCAGTGCGGTCGCGGCCGCGCGGCCGCCACCCTTTCCCCTACCACCGACTCCCCGCTCTTGAGAATCAGACTCTCAGTACCCGCTCGCCCCGCGCGATGCCCGAGGCCCCGGTGCGGACCGTCTCGAGGATTGCGGCCTTGTCGAGCGCCTCGATGAAGGCGTCGAGCTTCGAGCCGGTGCCGGTGAGCTCGATCGTGTACGTCGTCTCCGTGACGTCGAGGATGCGGCCGCGGAAGATGTCGGCCATCCGCTTCATCTCCTCGCGGTCCTTGCCGGTGGCGCGCACCTTGATCAGCATCAGCTCGCGCTCGATGTGCGGCGCCTCCGACAGGTCGACGAGCTTGACCACCTCGATCAGCTTGTTGAGCTGCTTGGTGATCTGCTCGATCACGTCGTCGGAGCCGGTGGTGACGATCGTCATCCGCGACAGCGACCCGTCCTCGGTCGGCGCGACGGTGAGGGACTCGATGTTGTAGCCCCGCGCCGAGAACAGTCCGGCGACGCGCGACAGCGCCCCGGGCTCGTTCTCGAGCAGGATGGAGACGATGTGACGCATGGCATTCGATTCGGTGGCAGGCAGCGTGTAGGGGCTGGCGGCTGGTGCGTTCATGCTCGTGTCCTCGTGCGCGCCCGGATCACAGGTCCTCGGCGAGGATCATCTCGGAGATCCCCTTTCCGCCGGGCACCATCGGGTACACGTTCTCGGACTGATCGGTCAGGAAATCGAGGAAGACGAGATCCTGCTTGCGGTTGAAGGCCTCGCGCAGCGCCGGCTCGACGTCGGCCGGCTTCTCGACGCGCACGCCGATGTGGCCGAAGCTCTCCGCGAGCTTCACGAAGTCGGGCAGCGCGTCCATGTAGGACTGGGAGTACCGGTTGCCGTGGAAGAACTGCTGCCACTGCCGAACCATGCCCATGTAGCGGTTGTTGAGGTTCACGATCTTGATCGGCAGGCGGTACTGCTTGCAGGTCGAGAGCTCCTGCATGCACATCATGAAGCTCGCCTCGCCGGTGACGCACGCCACCGTGGCGCCCGGGTTCGCGAACTGCGCGCCCATCGCGGCGGGCAGGCCGAAGCCCATCGTGCCGAGGCCGCCGGAGTTGATCCAGCGGCGCGGCTTGTCGAACTTGTAGAACTGCGCCGCCCACATCTGGTGCTGCCCGACGTCGGAGGTGACGAACGCGTCGCCGCCGGTCACCTCGTAGAGCTTCTCGATGACGAGCTGCGGCTTGATGATCGCGGCGGCGCGGTCGTAGCGCAGGCAGTCCTTCGCCCGCCAGAGGTCGATCTGGGCCCACCAGGCCTTGAGCGCCTTCTGGTCGAGCTTGCCCGCCTGGCCGTCGAGCAGCTTCAGGAGCTCGTCGAGCACCTCGCGCACGTTGCCGACGATCGGCACGTCGACCTTGACGCGCTTCGAGATCGACGACGGGTCGATGTCCAGGTGGATGATCTTCCGCGGCACCGACCCGAAGTGGGCGGGATTTCCGATCACCCGGTCGTCGAAGCGCGCGCCGATGGCGAGGAGCACGTCGCAGTGCTGCATCGCCATGTTCGCCTGGTAGGTGCCGTGCATGCCGAGCATGCCCAGGAACTGCGGATCGGTTGCCGGATAGCCGCCGAGCCCCATCAGCGTGTTGGTGCACGGAAAGCCGAGCAGCTTCACCAGCTTCTTCAGCTGCGCGGACGCGTCGGCGAGAATCACCCCGCCGCCCGTGTAGACCATCGGCCGCTTCGCCTCGAGCAGGAGCTGCGCGGCCTTCTTGATCTGGCCGGGGTGCCCCTTCACGGTCGGATTGTAGGAGCGCATCGAAACGGAGTCGGGGTACTCGAAGCGGCACCGCGCGGCGGTTACGTCCTTCGGGATATCGACCACCACGGGCCCGGGACGCCCGGTGCGCGCAATGTGAAACGCCTTCTTGATGGTCACCGCAATGTCGTGCACGTCCTTGACGAGAAAGTTGTGCTTGACGCACGGGCGCGTGACCCCGACCGCATCGACCTCCTGGAAGGCGTCCTGCCCGATCGCATGGGTCGGCACCTGGCCGGTGATGACCACCATCGGGATCGAGTCCATGTATGCCGTCGCGATGCCGGTGACGGCGTTCGTCACGCCGGGTCCCGAGGTCACGAGGCAGACCCCCACCTTGTCGCTCGCCCGGGAGTAGGCGTCCGCCGCGTGCGCCGCGCCCTGCTCGTGCCGGACCAGGACGTGCTTGACCTTGTCCTGCTTGAAGAGCTCGTCGTAGATGAACAGCACCGCGCCGCCGGGGTACCCGAAGACGTATTCGACGCCCTCGGCTTCGAGGCATCGGATCACGATTTCGGCGCCGGAGAGTTCGGGGGCGACGAGCTTGGTCACACTGGTCCCAGAGTCCATGCGGGGAATCCTATTGCGTTGAATCTTTGACGAAAACGGTCAAGGGTAAAGGCTCGGATGCGTTGGGTCAAGCCGGCGGGCGCAGGAAAACTGCGGCGGCGCATCTCGTTTGCTACCATCGCCTGCGATCCCGGTCGGGCGCCGCGCCGTAGAGCGCCTCGGCACCGGCCGGCGATCGGACCGCGGCCGGCGGGGGCGTCGGATCGCGCGCGCAGCCGATACCAAGGATCCGCCCCTGGCCACCCGGACCGAACTCTCCGAATTCCTCGCTGGCGTCGAACGGCGCGCCTACAAGCAGGCGCTGTTCGCCGTGCGCGACGACGAGGGCGCCCTCGACATCGTGCAGGACGCCATGATGCGGCTCGCCGAGAAGTATGGCGGGAAGCCGGCCGAGGAACTGCCGCTGCTCTTTCAGCGCATCCTGCAGAACGCGATCCGCGACTTCTACCGCCGCAGGAAAGTCCGATCCCTGTGGACCACCCTGTTCTCCGCGCTCGGCGGCAAGCGCGAGGACGACGACTCGGACCCCTTGGAAACGCTCGAGGCCGAAGCCGGTCCGACTCAGGAGAAATCCCCCGACGAGCAGCTGGAACAGGCCCAACTCATTGAAAGTAATTGAAAAAGAAATCATGCGACTGCCGGCGCGTCAACGCGAAGCCTTCCTCCTTCGTTACTGGGAGGAATTCGACGTTGCAGAAACCGCTGCCGCGATGGGATGCTCGGAGGGCAGCGTAAAAACGCATTGCTCACGCGCCACGCACGCCTTGGCCGCTGCGCTCAAGGCGAAGGGCATAGAGCTATGAACGAACAACACTTGGCTTCCACGATTACGACGGCGCTCGACGCGGGCCTGCGGCTCGGGCCGGAAACGGCCGCGCGCCTGAAAATCGCACGCGAGCGCGCGCTCGAGCGGCACGGGATGGCGCGGAGCGGCGCAGCGGCGATGGTCGCCGGCCGCGGCGCAACGGCGCGGCTCGGACGGCCCGGCGGGTCCTGGGCGCAGGCCGGGCTTTCCGTCGCGTGCCTGCTGGTCGCCCTCGTCGGCGTCCACTACTGGCAGGAAGCGCGGCAGGCCGCGCTCGCCGCAGCCCAGTTCACCGAGGAACTGGTCGAAGTCGACACCCAGGTGCTGACGAGCGATCTTCCGATCAAGGCCTATCTCGACGAGGACTTCCAGGCATGGCTAAAGCAGTCCTCGGAATAGCCGTCTGGCTCGTTCTCGCCCTCCCGCACCCCGCCGCCTACGCCGACAAGAACAACCCGGCCTGGACCGAGCTCCGGCCCGAGCAGCAGCAGGTCCTCGCCCCGATCCAGGGGGAATGGGAATCCCTGGATGCCCCGCGCAAGCGCAAGTGGCTCGGCGTCGCGCAGCGCTCCACCAAGATGACCGCCGACGAACAGGCCCGCCTGCAGAAGCGGATGAAGGAGTGGGTCAGCCTGACGCCCGAGCAGCGCCGGGCGGCGCGCGACAAGTACCGCGAGTTCGAGCAGTTGCCGCCCGAGAACCGCCAGGCCGTGCGCGAGAAGTGGGACAAGTTCAAGCAGGAACAGGCGGCGAAGGAGGCCGCGGCCAAGGCCGCCGAACCCGATCCCGCAGCGAAATCCGTCGAAGCTGCCGCGGTGGACGGCACCGCCGCAACCGCGGCACCTCAGCAGTAGCGCCCCGCCCCCGCGGCGCGTGACGCAGCCTCCCACCGCCCGCTACCCGTCTCTTTTCCGCCGCTTCGCGAGCCTGGGTTACGAAGGCCTGCTCGTCGCGGCGATCCTGGTCGCCGGCGGTCTCGCGTTCTCCGGCGCCGCGGCCCTGCTGAGCACCGTCGGGATGGCCACCGGCGCATCGACGGGTCTCGAGCGCGTCCTGCTGCAGGCCTTCCTCGTCGCGCTGCTCGGCGCGTACTTCGTCCCGTCCTGGATCCGCGGCGGGCAGACCCTCGCGATGAAGGCCTGGAAACTCCGCCTCGTGCGCACCGACGGGCGCGGCGTCGGCGCAGGCCTGGCGCTCCTGCGCTTCGCTCTCGGCGCTTTGGTGCTTGGCACGGGCGCGGCCGCCGCGATGTGGCTCTGGCGCCATTCCGGGTCGGTGCCCGGCTGGCTCGCCGCGCTGCCGGCGGCCGTCGACCTCGGCTGGATCCTGTGCGACCGGGAGCGGCAGTTCCTGCATGATCGCCTGACGCGCACGCGGGTCGTGCGCGTCGACGGCGCGGGGTGAGGCGTCCGCCTGCGAAAACCGGCTCAGCGCCGCTCGACCCACCACATCATCGCCACCGCCAACGCGAGGAACAGGACGCTGGGCACCACCGCCGGCGCGATGGGCGGCCAGCGCTCGAGCACGCCCAGGTGCGAGAACAGGCTGTTCAGGAAATGAAACAGCACGCCGAGCATCAGCCCCACGAAGAGCTTCACGCCGACGCCGCCGTGGCGCACCTGGAGATACGCGAACGGCAGGGCCAGCGCCATCATGACCAGCGCCGCAAACGGATAGAAGATCTTCTTCCAGAACGCGATCTCGTAGCGCTCGGTGCTCTGCTTGTTGGCCGCGAGGTGCCGGGTGTACTGGAACAGGCCCCACGCCGAGAGCTTCTCGGGAACGACGAGCAGCACCGACAGCATGGCCGGCGTGAGCACGGATTCCCAGGAGATCGATTCGCGCTTCCGGACGCTCGTGCGATCGCTCTCGAACGCGGTCTCGGTCACGTCCGAGAGCCGCCAGCGGTTCTGGCCCTCGTAGCGGCCCACCGCGGCGTGGCTGATCGAGCGCAGGCGGAATTCACTGTCGAACTCGAAGATGCGCACGCCCTTGAGGGTCGAGTCCGGCAGGACCTGCCCCACGTTCACGAACCGGGTGTCGGTCTTCACCCAGATTCCGGTCCGCAGATCCGATCCCACCGCGCTGCCGATCTGCTCGAGCCGCAGGCGCTGCGCCGCCTGCTCGGCCATCGGCGCCACGAACTCGCCGAACACCACCGCGACGACGACGAGCACCGCGCCGATCCGCCCGAGCGTCCGCACCGCCTGCCCCGGCGAGAACCCGGCGACGCGCATCACGGTGAACTCGGAGTTCGCCGCCAGCGTGGCGAGCGCTGCGAGCGTGCCGATCAGCACCACGATCGGAAACAGCTCGTACGCGTGCCCCGGCAGCAGCAGCGCGATGTACAGGAACGCGTGCTGCAGGCGGTAGCCGCCCTTGCCGAGATCGTCGAGCTCGTTGACGAGATCGAAGAAGGCGAACAGCGCGAGAAACGCAACGAACACGAACGCCGTCGCCTTGTAGATCTCGCGCCCGAGGTAGCGGTCGATGGTCCTCACGGCGCGCGCGCTCTCAACGCCTCAGCCACAGCTTGAACCCGAGCGTGTTGCGCCACAGGAACAGGAACGCGGTCAGGCCGAGCATGACCGCGTGCAGCACCCACCAGCCGACCTCGAACCGCACCTTGCCCTGCGCCACCCAGGCCTGCACGATGCCGAGCAGGTTGCTGTAGACCATGTAGGCGAGCACCGCGAAGATGAGGTTCACCGACCGGCTGGCGCGCGGGTTGACGAACGCGAGCGGGATCGCGAGCAGCGCCAGGTTGAGCGCGACCAGCGGCAGGCCGATCCGCCACATCAGCTCGGCGCGCCACTCCCGGTTCTGCGACTGCAGCAGCTCCAGCGTCGGCACCGCCTTCGGCCATCGCCCGCGCGCCTCGTACTCCTTCGCCTTGATCCGCAGCGCATAGCGGTCGAACTCCGTCACCCGGTACTCCGCCGTGCCGGGGATGCCCTCGTAGCTGCGCCCGTTCAGCAGGACGGCGTAGCGGTCGCCGTCCTCGCTCGACTCGATGTACCCCTCCCGGCTCACCGTGACGCCGGCCTTGCCGCGCTTGCTGCTCGCGATGAAGACGTTGCGCACGCGCCCTTCCTCGCCGTCGACGCCCTCGACGAAAAACACGCGTTCCGAGTTGGCGGACTCCCGGAACACGCCGGGGGCGATGCGCGACACCTCTTCCCTGCTGTCGAGCTTGCGCCGGTACTCCTGGGCGCGGTCGTTCGACCACGGCGAGAGGAACAGGCCGAGGAGCGCGCTCAGCAGGATGATCGGCGCGGCGAAGACCAGCACCGGCCGCACCCAGGCGAAGAGCGACACGCCGGAGGCGGACCAGACCACCATCTCGGAGTCCTTGTAGCTGCGCGACACGGTCATGAGGACCGAGACGAACAGCGTGAGCGCGAGCAGGATCGGCAGATAGTTCATCGCGGTGAAGCCGATCAGGGCGATGATCGCGTCGGAGGGGATCTTGCCGCCGGCGGCGCGCGACAGCAGGCGCACGAGCTGGCTCGTCACCACGATGGCGAGCAGCACCGAGAACACGGCCGCCGCGTAGCTGCCGAATTCGCGCAGAAGCGAGCGCTGGAAGATCACGATGGAAGCTTGGGCGGCGTGTCCGCTACGCTGCCGCGAGGGTGCGGATTTTGACGCGCGCGTTTCAAAGCGGGGATAATCCCGGCCGCTCCCACTCGTAACAGGGGCCCGCGACACGGGCGTCAGGGGCCCGCGACAAGGGCGTCGCGGCGAAGCACAGGAGGACCGCTTGGAATTTAGCACGAAAACCATCGCGCCAGAGCGCGCACCGGGCGCCTGCGTGGTCGCGGGCGTGTTCGAATCGCGCCGGCTTTCGGCGGCGGCAGAGGCGCTGGACCGCGCCTCCGGCGGCGCGGTGCGCGCCGTGGTGAAGCGCGGCGACATGGACGGCAAGTCCGGCACGGTGCGACTCCTCTACAAGACGCGACGCATCGCGGCGGAGCGCGTGCTGCTCGTCGGGCTCGGCAAGGAGGCGGAGTTCGGGGCCAAGGCGTACCGCGAGGCGGTGCGCACCGCGGTGGGCGCGCTCGCCGACACCGGCGCGGCGGATGCGCACCTGTTCCTCGCCGATCTGCCGGTGCGGGACCGGGATCTCGCGTGGCGCGTGCTCCATGCGACGACCGTCGCCGCGGAAACGCTCTACCGCTTCGACGCGATGAAGAGCAAGAAGAACCCGCCCCGCGCGCTCAAGCGCATGGTGATCGCGACGGCGTCCAAGGCGGCCGCCGCCGACGCGGCGCGCGGTCTCGCCGAGGGGCGGGCGATCGGCGCCGGCGTCGCCACGGCCAGGGACCTCGGCAACCTGCCGGGCAACGTGTGCACGCCGACGCACCTGGCCGAGGCCGCGTCGAAGCTCGCGAAGGAGTGGAAGCTCGGCGTGGAGGTCCTCGAGCGGCGCGACATGGAGCGGCTGGGCATGAACACGCTGCTCTCGGTCGCGCAGGGCTCGCGCCAGCCGCCGAAGTTCATCGTGCTGCGCTACAACGGCGCGGCGAAGAAGCGCGAAGCCCCTGGTGCTGGTCGGCAAGGGCATCACGTTCGACACCGGGGGCATCTCGATCAAGCCCGCGCCCGAGATGGACGAGATGAAGTTCGACATGTGCGGCGCGGCGAGCGTGCTGGGCACCTTCCGCGCGCTCGCCGAGCTCGCGCCGCGAGATCAACGTCGTCGGGCTCGTGCCGAGCACCGAGAACATGCCGGGCGGCGCGGCCACGAAGCCGGGGGACATCGTGACGAGCATGTCCGGCCAGACCATCGAAATCCTCAATACCGACGCCGAGGGCCGACTGATCCTCTGCGACGCGCTCACCTACGCGGAGCGCTACGATCCGGCGGCGGTGGTGGACATCGCGACGCTGACCGGCGCGTGCGTCATCGCGCTCGGCCACGTCGCGAGCGGGCTCTACGCGAACCGCGACGAGCTCGCCGACGAGCTGCTCGAGGCCGGCGGCGACGCCTGGGACCGCGCGTGGCACATGCCGCTCTGGGACGACTACCAGGAGCAGCTGAAGAGCCCCTTCGCCGACGTGGCGAACATCGGCGGCCGGCCGGCCGGCAGCGTGACCGCGGCCTGCTTCCTGTCGCGCTTCGCGCGCAAGTACCCCTGGGCGCACCTCGACATCGCGGGCACCGCGTGGACCTCCGGCAAGAACAAGGGGGCGACCGGCCGGCCGGTGCCGCTGCTGACCCGGTTCGTCCTGAACCGCGCGGCGAAGGCGTGACGCGCATCGACTTCTACCTCGACGCCGACGACCGGCTGCAGGTCGCCTGCCGGGTCGCGGCGAAGGCCCTCGCGCAGGCGCACAAGGTCCTCATCTACGCCCCCGACGGCGAGCTCGCGCAGGCGATCGACCGGCTCCTGTGGACCACGCCCTCGACCGGTTTCGTGCCGCACGTGATGGCCGACCACCGGCTGGCGGGCGAAACCCCGGTGGTGATCGCGCGCGACGCGGAGGCCTTTCCTCACGATGACGTGCTCGTCAACCTGGACCGCGAGCAGCCGACCGCCTTCGCGCGCTTCCACCGGCTGGTCGAGATCGTGGGCCGCGACGACGACGACAAGCAGGCCGCGCGGGACCGCTACCGCTTCTACCGCGACCGCGGTTACGAGATCCACACCCACAAGCTCGGCGGCGATGGCTGACCCGCACGAACCGCCGGGGCCGGAGACCGAGGAGATCCTCGACAAGGCCAATGCGCTGCTCGCGCGGCACCGGGCGCGCGCGCCCGTCGACCCGCGGCGAGCCGCCGGCGGACATCCCGGTCCTCACCGAGATCCTCCAGGAGGCGACTGCGGCGGGCTACACGGAGGCGCAGCTCGAGCAGCTCGAGCGCGACCTCCGCCTCGAGCTGCTCACGCTGCTCGGGCCCGAGTTCGAGCGCCTGGTCGAGGCGAAGGTGCACGATCGCATCGGCGCGAAGATCGAGGAAGTGATGGGGCTCGCCCGGAAAGTGCTCGAAGCCGAGGTCCGCACCGCGGTGCGCGACGCGCTCGGCGAGGTGATCGTCACGGAGACCGAGCGCCTCAAGGCGGGGAAGTAGGCAGCGCCCGCTATAATCCGCGGCGTTGAGCGCCGCATCGGCGCGATGCCCGCCGCGCCGATTCCATGGAACTCGCCAAGACCTTCGACCCCGCCGCCATCGAGGCGCGCTGGTACCCGTTCTGGGACGCCAAGGGCTACTTCCGCGCCGGCGCCGTGCCGGGCAAGCCCGCGTTCTGCATCCAGCTCCCGCCGCCGAACGTCACCGGCGTGCTGCACATGGGGCATGCCTTCAACCAGACGATCATGGACGCGCTCACCCGGTATCACCGGATGCGCGGCGACAACACGCTCTGGCTGCCCGGCACCGACCATGCCGGGATCGCGACGCAGATCGTCGTCGAGCGGCAGCTCGAAGCGCAGGGGACTTCGCGCGAGGCGCTCGGCCGCGAGAAGTTCCAGGAGAAAGTCTGGGTCTGGAAGGAGCAATCCGGCTCCACGATCACGGCGCAGATGCGCCGGCTCGGCGCTTCGTGCGACTGGCGCCGCGAGTACTTCACGATGGACGGCAAGCTCTCGCCCGTCGTCACCGAGACGTTCGTGCGGCTGCTACGAGCAGGGCCTCATCTACCGCGGCAAGCGGCTGGTGAACTGGGACCCGAAGCTCGGCACCGCGGTGTCCGACCTCGAGGTCGAGAGCGCCGAAGAGGAAGGCCGTCTGTGGCACATCCGCTATCCGCTTGCGGATTCCAGCGGTGCGCGCATCGATGGAAATGGGCACGTGGTGGTTGCAACGACGCGTCCCGAGACGATGCTCGGCGACGTTGCGGTGGCGGTGCATCCCGACGACGAGCGTTACCGCGCGCTCGTCGGCAAGGAAGTCTTGCTGCCGCTCACCGGCCGCACGATTCCGGTGATCGCCGACGAGTACGTCGATCCGGCGTTCGGCACCGGATGCGTCAAGATCACGCCGGCCCACGACTTCAACGACTGGAAGGTCGGGCAGCGCCACGGCCTCGCGCCGATCCCCATCCTCACGCTGGACGCGTCGGTCAACGACAACGCGCCCGCGCCCTATCGCGGCCTCGACCGTTACGACGCGCGCAAGCGCGTGGTGTCGGACCTCGAGGCGGCCGGGCTGCTCGAGTCGGTGAAGCCGCACAAGATGATGGTGCCACGCTGCGCGCGCACGAACGAGGTGGTGGAGCCGATGCTCACCGACCAGTGGTTCGTCGCGATGTCGAAGCCGGCCCCGGCGGGCACGCTGCAGCCGGGCAAGTCGATCGCGCAGGTCGCGCTCGAGGTCGTGGAGCGCGGCGAGGTGAAGTTCTTCCCGGAAAACTGGGTGAACACCTACAACCAGTGGCTGGTGAACATCCAGGACTGGTGCATCTCGCGGCAGCTCTGGTGGGGTCACCAGATCCCCGCGTGGTACGACGATGCGGGCAACGTCTACGTTGCGCGCGACGAGGCCGCCGCCCAGGCCCAGGCGCGCGCCGCCGGCAGGTCCGGCGCGCTGCAGCGCGACCCCGACGTGCTCGACACCTGGTTCTCGTCCGCGCTGGTGTGCCACTCGACGCTCGGCTGGCCCGAGCCGCAGGGCGACGACAAGCGTGGCGTACGACCTCTATCTCCCGTCGTCGGTGCTGGTCACCGGCTACGAGATCATCTTCTTCTGGGTCGCGCGCATGATCATGATGACGACCCACTTCACCGGCCGCGTGCCGTTCAAGGACGTCTACATCCACGGCATCGTGCGCGACCACGACGGGCGAGAAGATGTCGAAGTCCGAGGGCAACGTCATCGACCCGGTGGACCTGATCGACGGCGTCGCGCTCGAGCCGCTGCTCGAGAAGCGCACCACCGGCCTGCGCAAGCCCGAGAAGGCGCCGCAGGTGCGCGAGCCGCACGCAAGCGCGAGTTTCCCGAACGGCATCCCGGCCTACGGCGCCGACGCGCTGCGCTTCACGATGGCCGCCTACGCGACGCTCGGGCGCAACGTCAACTTCGACTTCAAACGCTGCGAGGGGTACCGCAACTTCTGCAACAAGCTCTGGAACGCCACGCGGTTCGTGCTCATGAACACCGCCGGCAAGGACTGCGGCCAGGACGCGTCCCGGCCGGTCGAGCTGTCATTCGTCGACCGGTGGATCGTCAGTCAGCTGCAGCGCACCGAGGCCGAGGCGGAGCGCGGCTTCGCCGAGTACCGGCTCGACAATGTGGCCAACGCCGTCTACCGGTTCGTGTGGGACGAGTACTGCGACTGGTACGTCGAGCTCGCCAAGGTGCAGCTCGCGGACGGCAACGAGGCGCAGCAGCGCGGCACCCGGCGCACGCTGGTGCGCGTGCTCGAGGCGGTGCTGCGCCTCGCGCACCCGATCATTCCGTTCATCACCGAGGAGCTGTGGCAGACGGTCGCGCCGCTCGCCGCGAAAACGGGCGACAGCATCTGCGTCGCGCCGTACCCGAAGTCGGAGCCCGCGAAGATCGACGAGGCCGCCGAGCGGCAGGCCGCCACCCTGAAGGCGCTGGTGAACGCCTGTCGCAACCTGCGCGGCGAGATGGACATCGCCCCCGGCCAGCGCGTGCCGCTGATCGCGGAAGGCGATCCCGCCACGCTCGCGCCGCACTTCCCTTACCTGAAGTTCCTTGCGCGCCTGGCCGACGCAAAGGTCGTGGACGCACTGCCCGACGCCGACGCGGCCGTCCAGGTGGTGGGCAGCGCCCGCCTGATGCTCCACATCGAGATCGACGTCGCCGCCGAGGTCGCGCGCCTCGAAAAGGAGGCGGCGCGACTGAAGGGCGAGATCCAGAAGGCCGACGGCAAGCTCGGCAACGCGAGCTTCGTCGACCGCGCGCCGCCGAACGTCGTCGCCCAGGAGCGCGAGCGCGTTGCCGGCTTCCGCTCGACGCTCGAGAAGGTCGAAGCGCAACTCGCGCGCCTGAAGGCGAAGGCCTGACCCGAGGCGGCGGCGGCGCCGGCGCCCCCTCCCCTTTCCCCGTCTTCCCGTCCCCCTCCCGATGCACCCCGCGCTGCGCGCCCTCCGGCACCGCAGCTTCCGCGTCTTCTACACCGGCCAGGGGCTTTCGCTCCTCGGCATCGTGGCTGCAGACGGTGGCGACGAGCTGGCTCGTCTACCGCCTCACCGGCTCCGCGTTCATGCTCGGGCTCGTCGCCGGCGCGCAGCAGCTGCCGATGCTGTTCGTCGCGCCGGTCGCCGGCGTCTGGGCCGACCGCCTCGACCGCCGCAAGCTCCTGATCGTCGCCCAGACGCTGTGCGCGGTCCAGGCGCTCGCGCTCGCGGCCCTGACGTTCGCCGGGCTGGTGACCGTGTGGCACGTCGTCGGGTTTCGCGCTCGTTCTCGGGCATGGTGAACGCATTCGAGACGCCGACCCGCCAGGCGTTCCTGCTCGAAATGATCGGCACGAAAGAGGACCTGCCCAACGCGATCGCGCTGCAGTCGATGCTGTTCAACGGCGCACGCTTCGTGGGCCCGACGATCGCCGGCCTGGTGCTGGCCGCAGCGGGCGAGGCGGTGTGCTTCCTGCTGAACGGGATCTCGTACGCCGCGGTGGTGGTGGCGTACTGGCTCATCCGCGTGCACCCGCGCGCGCGCGCGGCGTCGCCCGCGACCTGGTGGCAGGAGCTGCACGCGGGCTTCCGCTACGCGTTCGGGTCGGTCGCGACCCGCCGCCTGATCGCGCTGCTTGCGGCGCTCTCCTGCTTCTCGGCGCCGTGGATGTCGCTCATGCCGATCTACGCGGCCGAGACCTTCGCCGGCGACTCGCGAACGCTCGGCGTGATGGTGAGCGCGGTGGGGCTGGGCGCGCTGTTCGGTACCGCGTTCCTCGCCGTGCGCCCGAACGTGCGCGGCCTGGGGCGGGTGATCGCGACCTGCGCGCTGATCGCCGGGGCGGCGTTGACCGCGTACGCGGTCTCGCACTGGCTGTGGTTCTCCCTTGCGGCGCTGGCGCTGTTCGGGTTCGGGCTGATCGCCGCCGTTGCCTCGACCAACACCGTGCTGCAGACCCTCGCCGACGAGGACAAGCGCGGCCGCATCATCAGCATCTACGTGATGACATTCCTCGGCATCGCGCCGCTCGGCAACTTCGTGGCCGGCACGGTCGCCGAGCGCATCGGCGTGCACTGGACGCTGGCCGGCTGCGGCGTCGCCCTCTTCGCGGCCGCCGCCTGGTTCGCCCTGACCCTCGACAGCTGGCGGCGCGCCGTGCGTCCGATCTACGCGCGCCAGGGCATCGTCAGCGATCGGGACACCTAGGCGAGGCCTAGCGGCGCTGCCAGGCACCGCTAGCGGTGCAGACCCGATCGCCGACGACCGACCCGGTCGGGTACGAGCGGCCATTGAACATGCAGTCGGCCAGCGCAGGCGTGGCCAGGGCGGCGAGCGTGAACGTTGCGATGAGGGCTTTCAGCTTGCGCATCATGGCGGGTCTCCTTTGGGGATTGCGGTGTTTGCCCCGGCCGGTCACATCCGGGTCGAAGGGGCGTCCTGGGTCGCGACGGTCGCCGGGCCGGCGCCGACGAGCTCCGGCGGCTTGTGGAGGTAGACCCGCACGATCGCCTCGGTGCGACGGCGGCCCTCCACGCCGAGCTTCTCCCAGTCCTCGCGACTCAGCTCGACGAGCTGCTTGTCGGCCGAGGTGCACGCAACCCGTTCGGACACCTGGACGTCGAAGCCGCTCAGCCCGTCGGGGTTCCAGACGAGGAGCCACTTGTGGCTCAGGTCGTCCTCGCGCTCGCAGACCGCCGCCCGCCCCGCGGCGATCGACTTGCGCTCGCTCACGGTCAGGACGACGTTGCGCTCCTTGAGGTCGAACGGTTGCTCGTTGCGCTGGGCGAGGCCGCGCAGGTCGCGCACCAGCTCGTGCCGTTCGCGCAGCTGGACGATCGCAGCGGTGATCGACTGGACGTCGCGATTGTCGTCGCTGATCTCGAAGAAGCCCTGCTGCGCGAGCAGGCTGCGCACCTCGCCGCGGCGTTCGGGCCGGCGCAGGAGCTCCGCCACCTGGGCGCGCAGGTCGCCCCGCGCCGTCTCGATCGACCACCCGTCGTCATCCAGCGTGAGGTGCACGAACTGCCCGCCCACGAGGACGAGCGCGAGCGCGACATTGAGCGCCAGCGACAGCACGAGCGCCCGCTTCGGGTTGTCGGCGACCCCGAGGATCCAGTCGCCAAGTACGTTCAGCATGATGCCCTCCTTCGGCACGATGGCGACCCGCTGCGATCGCCTTTGCGTCACCCTAGGACACCGGCATGCGCCCGGGCGGGCAGTAGTGGCGCCGGACATGTGACTCATTCACTTCGCCCGCCCGCGCCGTGACGCGCGTCACGCGCCGCGCGCCGCGCGGGCAAACCGGTGCGCGAATGTGGCAGCAGGATGGCATCGCGCGCCCGTGCGTCGCGCGGCCGAAACGCTGGTGTATAGTCGCCGCGAGAATTTTTTCCGGAGAATTGCATCACGCCATGAGCCGCCGCATCGCCATCGTCGAGGACGACGCCGCCATTCGCGAGAACGTGGCCGACACGCTGCGCCGGCAGAGCTACGAGGCGATCCCCTTCGCCGACCGCAAGAGCGCGCTCGCGGCGTTCCGCGCGCGGCTCCCCGACCTCGCCATCGTCGACATCGGGCTCGGCGACGAGCCGGACGGCGGCTTCACGCTGGTGCGCGAGCTGCGCGCGCTGTCCGAGACCGTGCCGATCATCTTCCTCACCGCGCGCGACAGCGATCTCGATCTCGTGTCGGGCCTGCGCCTGGGCGCCGACGACTACCTGACCAAGACGATCAGCATGCCGCATCTGCTCGCGCGCATCGCGGCGCTCTTCCGGCGCGTGGACGTCCTGCGCTCGCCGCCCAAGAGCGAGGAAGCGGTCGAGCGCGGGCCGCTGCGGCTCGATCTCAAGCGCATGACCGCCACCTGGCGCGGCAAGCCGGTCGATCTGACGCTCACCGAGTTCTGGATGGTGCATGCGATGGTGAAGTTTCCGGGCCACGTGAAGAACCGCGACCAGCTCATGAGCGAGGCGAACCTGGTGGTCGACGACGGCACGATCACCTCGCACATCAAGCGCATCCGCAAGAAGTTCCTCGCCGCCGACCCGGCGTTCGAGGCGATCGACACCGTCTACGGCATGGGCTACCGCTGGACCGAGGCGCCGGAGGCGGCTTGAACGCCCCGCGCGCGAGCGCGAGCGGCGGTGCGGCGCGCCAGCGCGCGCGCGCGGGACTGAGCATCCGCACGCGCGCACTGCTCGTGTCGCTGGTCCTGTTGGCGATCCCGTTCGTCGGCTACGGGTACGTGCGCGAGATCGAGCGCGTGCTGCAGGCCGCCCAGGAGCAGGCGGTGATCGCGACCGCACGCGCGGTCGCCACCGCGCTTCACGACCGCCCGAAGCTCCTCGAGCGGCGCATCGACGCCGAGGCGAGCGCCGCGATCTACCCGCGCGGCACCACCGTCGCCGCGACCCAGGAGATCGAGCTGATCATTCGCGGGCTGCGCCGCTCGGGATCGCGGATCTGGGTCATCGACCAGGACCGCCGCCTGCTCGTCCTCGAGGGCAGCCTGCGCCCCGACCCGCGCCCCGCGGTCGAGCCCGATCTCTGGGGCCGCATCCAGAACGCCGTGCTCGGCCCGCTGTTCGCGTTGCTCCTCGAGCGCCCGCGCGAGGACTTCGACGACGCCCTGCCCGAGGAGGTGCTGTCGGGCGGGCGCGCCGTCGACAACGCGCTCACCGGCGTGCCGGCGACGCGCTGGCGCGAGACCGCGGACCAGCGCGCGGTGATCCTCGCCGCCGCGCACCCGATCTGGAACGGCACGGAGGTGATCGGCGCGGTCGTGGTGGAGGAGTCGACGAACCGCGTGCTGAGCCTGCGCAATCGCGCGTTCGAGCAGCTGCTGACCACGACCGTCGCGGTGTTCGTGCTCGGCGCGCTGGTGCTGTTCCTGTTCGCCACGCGGCTCTCGCGGCGCCTCTCGCGCCTGCGCGACGAGGCCGAGCACGCGATCGATGCACGCGGGCGCGTGCATCGCGCGTTCCGGGCGGAGCGCGACCGCGACGAGATCGGCGACCTTTCGCGCAGCTTCGGAACGGTGCTCGACCGCCTGGCCGAGTACAACGACTATCTGGAGCGCATGGCCGACCGGCTCTCGCACGAGCTGCGCACCCCGATCGCGGTGGTGAGCTCTTCGCTGGACAACCTCCGCACCGCGTCCGGCGGCGCGGGATCGCAGGTGTACATCCAGCGCGCGGAAGAGGGCGTGCGGCGGCTGAACGCGATCCTGACCCGGATGAGCGAGGCGCGCCGGCTTGCGGAAACGCTCAAGGGCACGGAGCGCGAGCGCTTCGACCTCGCGCGCGTCGTGTCGGGCTGCGTCGCCGGCTACGCCGCGACGTTCCCGCAGCACCGGTTCGACCTGCGCCTGCCGCAGCATCCGGTCGAGCTCGACGGCGCCCCCGACCTGATCGCGCAGCTGGTCGACAAGCTCGTGGACAACGCGCGCGAGTTCTCGGCCCCGGGCGAGCCGATCGAGATCGTCGTCGACGTGGAGTGGGACTGGGCGCGGATCGCGGTCTCGAACGTGGGGCCGCTGCTGCCCGACGCGATGGCGGGCCAGATCTTCGAGTCGATGGTGTCGGTGCGCCCGGCGGCTGCGCCCGCTCCGGAGCGGCCACGGACCGAGCCGCACCTCGGCCTCGGTCTCTTCATCGTCCGGCTGATCGCGGAGTTCCACGGCGGCCGGGCCGCCGCGCGCAACCGGCCGGACGGCCGGGGCGTGACCGTCGAGGTCGCCTTCCCGCTCGCCGGCGCCCGAACCGGCGCCTAGCCCGTCACGCGCAACCGCACGCCCGGGCGCCGCGCCGAGCGCGACAGCCAAGGGTGAACTCCAGGCAGCGCTCGATAACGCGGGTGTCGATGCGGACGCCGGGAAACGGCACGACCTTGATGCGGATCGGACCCTCGCCTGAGGTCGGGACCGAAGTCTCGACCGTGCCGCAGCGGAGGGCGGGACAACCCCCATCCGCCTTGGTGCAGGCGGCGAGCAGTTCGAGAAAGGACTCCTGGTCCTCGCGCGGGGCGTCGATCGCGACCTCGAGCCGGTCGGGATGCTCCTGGATCTGATACGACATGGGCGCCTCCTGCAGTTCGAAGCAGGCTAGGCGCATCGGACCATGCCGATTTGACGCACATCAAATGCCGCCTTGAGCGAGCGCGCTTGCTGCGGTGCGCAATACCTGACGGGCTACGCGCCCCAGCCGTACTGCGCGCAGAACTGCCGCATGCGCTCGACGGCTTCCGCGCGCTCGAAGAACCGGTCGGCGCGCGCGAGGCGCGCCGCATCGCGCGCGGCTTTCGCGCCGCCCAGGCAAACGATCGCGATGTTGAGCATGAGGTCGCGACGCAGATGCGCAATCGTCGCGAGCGGGTCGAACGCGGCGTCGTCGAGATCGAGGAAGAGGAAGCGGTACTGCAGGATCTGCTCGAAACCGCCGAGCGCATCGACGTCCGTGGCGACGGTCATCTCCCAGCCTTCCGCCAGTGCCCCACGCAGGTCCGCCGCGAGCGCCTCGTCGGACGACAGCAGGAGGAACCGGCGGCGGCGCCGCGATTCGATCGTCGGGCTCGCCATCAGGCCGGGGTGCGCTCGAGGCGCGCGGCCCCGGTGCGCGCGTCGCGCCGCAGCGTCAGTGCGGCATTGAGCTTGATCCCGCCGGCGACGCGCGGGCGCCCCGCCTCGATCGGTGCGGCCAGTTCTTCGCGCCAGGTCTCGATCGCCGCGCACTCGCCGGTCGCGGGCGACGAGGCAATCGCGTTCCAGCCGAGCGTATCGCGCAGCGCGACGCGAAACGCCGCCCCGAGCGAGTCTTCGTCCGGCGGCACGGCGTGGCTCGACCAGTCGGTCATCGACGTGCCGAGCGCCTCCTGCAGCGCGGTGCGAAAACCGGGATCCGGCGTCGCGACGCTCGCCGCGAACCGCGCACGCGGGAACCGCAGCAGGAAGCTCGAGGCGACGACCGCGCAGCGCGCCGATCGTCGCCGCGCCGCTGCCCGCGATCTTGCGGCGCGCGAGCCAGAGATCCTCGGCGCACCGCTCGACCTCGAGCCCGAACGCACGGAACGTCGCGATCGCCGGTGCGAGCGCCCATCCGTACCAGTCGGCGTGGCGCAGCGGCGCGAGCCCGAGCGGCGCCACGATCGCGTACGAGAGCTGGTCCTCGTCCACCCACACCGCACCGCCGCCCAGCGGCCGGCGCACGACCGGCACCTCGATCGCTTCGTCGAGCTCGCACCGGCCCTGGCTCTGCCCGAGGCAAAGGTGCGCCCGCGCTCGCCCCCACACGACGAGGGGGTCGGCATCCGGCCCCTGCGCCTCCGCGAGGCCGGCGTAGGCCGCGTGGAACGCGATCGGATCCACGACCCCGAGGTCGATCCAGCGCGCCGGTCTCACCCTTCCTGCTTCCCCTTCCCGGGATCGAAGTACTTCTCGAGATAGAAATCGCGCCGGTTCAGCCCGTCGAGGGCCGCGGCGCGCTCGTTGACGCCCTGCTCGAGCACCGCGGCGAGGTGCGTGCCCTGCTCGGCGTCGAGAATGTGGATGAACTGCAGCAGGTCCTCGTCGATCACGAGGCAGTGCTCGGCGAGGCCCTCCGGCCGCTGCAGGTACAGCAGCCACGCCTTGCACTCGGCGTCCTCCGGGTCGAGCGGCGACAGGACCGCCTTGCCGAGCCACGCCAGCCGCGCCGCCTGGTTGAACTGGCGAATGCCGAGCTTCTTGCCCTTCTTGTACTTGGCGAGATCGTTCCTCAGGGCGCCGAGGTCGGTGATCTGGATGCCTTTCATGCCCGCTCCGTGGACCGAGCGCCCATGCTAGCGCAGCCGGAAAAAGAAAGCCCCGCGTGCGGCGGGGCTTTCATGGGGTCCGCTCGGGCTAGAACTTGTACGAGTACTGCACGCCCAGCGACCACTGGTACATCTCGATCTTCTCCTGGGCATTGAGGCCCGGGACGAAGTTGTTGAACAGGCTCGGTCCGGTGACGTCGTTGTTGAACGCGTACATGAACGCGCCGGTCACTTCGTGGCGGTTCTGCCACGCGTACGTGGCCCCGGCCGTCAGATGGTGCTGCACCACCCCTGGCGCCAGGATGTTGAACGTGACGTCTTCGGACTTGATCGGGTTCGACGAATAGTTGTAGCCACCGCGCACGCGTCCAGTTGGTGTTCAGCTCGTACTGCACGCCGAGCCTGAACACGTCCACGTCGCGCCAGCCGAACCCGGCCCCGTCGCTCCCGCCGAGGCAGTTCGCGGAATTCGTCCCGCCGACCGCCGGGCACCCGAGGATGTTCCGGCTCGGGTTGCCGACCGACTTCACGTCGCTGTAGTTGATCTGCCCGTAGTCGAGCGCGATCAGCCATTTCGGCGCCGGCTCGCAGCGCGACGCCCAGGCTCCAGTTGGACGGGATGTCGAATCCGCCCTGCTCGGCGAAGAGCCCCTTGTAGTTGCCGAACTCGTCCATGCTCATCTTCGTCGCGTAGGCGGCACCGACGGCGATCTGCGGGGTGATCTGCCCGTAGTAGCCGAAGCGAGCGCCCCAGCCCGGTCGAGCTGTCGTAGCCCGCGGTTGCTCAGATTGGCGGGGTCCGACGAGAATCCGGCGAACGCCTGCACGCCGTCGGCCTAGAAGCGCTGATAGGCAAAGAGCGGCGAGATGCCGATCGAGTGATTGGGCACGAACTTGCCAGGCGAGCGTCGGGGCGATGATGAGCTGCGAAAGATCGACGCCCAGGTTGCCGTTGCCGCAGAGCAGGTTGTACGGCCCCGGCGCGGGATTGAAGCCGGTCCCCGGTCCGGTCGCCGGGCCGCACGCGCCGGGCGACGGCAGCTGGCCGCCGGGGTAATCGGTGTTCATCCCGCCGTTGCCGTACACGGTGACGCCGAGCGCGAGGTTCGGGCGCACCATGTAGTTGAAGGCGACCTCCGGAATGCCGAAGTAGTTCGAGTCGCTCTTGGCGGTGCCGTCCAGGCCGAACGCCGCGCCGCCGCGTGCGCGAGGCCTCGCGCCACGGGCTGAAGAGGTCGATCCCGACTTCGAAGCGGTTGCCGGCGAAGGCCATCAACGCGGGGTTGTTGGCGCCGCCGAACGCGTCCTGGCCGGCCACCGCCGTCGATGCGCCGCCCATGCCCTTCGCCTTCATGCCGTACCCGTGCGAGAAGTAGCCGTCGGTCGCCTGCGCGGCGAGCGGCACCGTGAGTGCGGCGAGCGCCGCGATGTGCTTCAGCTGCATGTCGTCCTCCCTGTGGAAACGCGCTCCTAGCGCAGCGCCGGCGTCTGACGCGCCTGGCGCGAAAAAGTCAGATGTACAGGCTCACGTCCGCGTCCCGCGCCATCGGCAGGAACGACGCGGCGCCCACGTACTCCGTCACTTCGGGGATGAAATCCCCGTGCGAGTAGCCGAACAGATCGACGGTCATCTGGCAGCCGATCATCTTGACGCCCGCCTCGAGGCACAGGCTCGCGCAGCTCGCCGATCTCGGCGACGCCCTTGTTCTTGATCGTCATCTTCATCATGGTGGTCGCGAACGCCTCGAAGCCGGGGATGATCGACTGGATGGCGTTCGGGATGTTCCACTTGATCGACTTGAACCAGTCGGGGCCGAACGGCATCTTCATCGGCATCGCGGGATTGCCGAGCGGGCTCACCTGCAGGCCGCTGATGTCCTTCTTGAGCAGCTCGAGACCGTAGAAGGTGCAGAAGATCGACACGTCCCAGCCGAGCGCGGCCGCGGTGGACGACAGGATGAACGGCGGGTAGGCCCAGTCGAGCGTGCCCTTGGTGGCGATGATCGTCATCGACGGCGTGCGGTTCTCCTCGCGCGCCTTGAGCGCCTCCTCCAGCTTCGCGGGCAGGATCTCGTCGAGACGCTGCTTGATGATGCTGTCGATCACCTGGATGTCGGGGTTCGCGCCCATTTCGTCCTCCTCCTCGTCGCCGGCGCCCCGCACTCGGGTGCCGGTCCATCGGCATATTCCGATGTACTGATATTGCGCCAGAGACACTACTTGAAACGCGGCCGTTCTCCGGAGCAATCCTCTTTATGGAGATCAGCAGCGGGCTCAATCGTCGGCGACGACCCCCGCCCGCACGTCCTCGCCGGCCATCTGTCGCCGGACGACCGCCACGTCCTCCCCCGCCGGGGCGAACGGAAACGACAGGATGTCGGTCGGGCTCGAATCCCCGTACGGCCGGTTGCACGCCGACACCTGGTCGTCGTCCTTGCCGGGACACCCCGAGGTCCGGAACGGCTTGCCGGTGGCGATCAGCGCGTCGAGGTCGTCCGACGCGACCCCGAAGTCGACCACCCGCCCGGCCGCGTCGAAGCGCATGTCCTCGACCCGGCCGTTCCAGAAGTCGACGACGAACCGCGCGAGCTGCACCCGCCGCCACTGCCCGCGGTCGACGGCCGGCCAGTCCTCCATCAGCGAGCCGCGCTCCGGGAAGAACGCGAACATGTGGTTGTGCCCGCCCAGGTCCTTGATCCGCTGGCACACCTCGAGGATCTCGCGCTCGGTCTCGCCCATGCCGCAGATGAGGTGCGCGCCGAACCGCTCGGGTCCGAACACCTCCGCGGCCCACTCGATCGCCGCCCAGTACTTGTCGTACTTGTGCGGGCTGTCGACGCCCTTGCCGCGCGTGCGGTCGAAGATCGCCGGCGTGACCGCATCGAGCGCGACGGTGAAGATCTCGGCCCCCATGTCGCGCATGCGCACCAGATCGTCGCGCTCCAGGGTCGTGGGATTCGACAGGATCGAGACCGGCACCTGCGGCACCTCGCGCACCCATTTGTCGAGCAGCACGTAGGTGTCCGCGTTCGACTCCGGGTGGGTGATCATCGAGATGCACATGCGCTCGAACTGGCCGCGGTCACCCCCCGACTTCACGCGCTCGATCACCTCGTCGTAGCGCGCGGTCGGCCAGTCCACGCGGATGAAGTTGCGGTCGGCGTAGTCGCGCGCCTCCTCGCGGTGGCGCGCGAGTCCGCAATAGGCGCAATTCGCCCGGCAGCCCTCCGGATACGTCACCAGCAGGTTGAGGCAATGGGTGCACGCCGTGCGGTGCATCTGCCCGGGCACCAGGCCCAGGGTGATCGCCGCCGCCGTGCTCATCTGCACGTACTCCGGCGAGCGCATCTGCGGCGTGCGTACGTGGGTGTCCGGCCGGTAGAAGCGAACCGGCTGGACGCCGTCGATCACTGCGCTCATCTCAATAGCCTTTCTTCATCGGGTCGCCGGCCGCGGCAGCGTCCTCCGCCTCGCGCGTGCGCGCGGCCCCTTGTTCGAGCACCTTCGAGACGTCCTGCGCCCGCTCCATCGCCTTGGCACCGCCGCGCGTGATATCCACGGTCGGCTTCGGCTTGCTGTCGCAGGCCGCAACGGCTGCGGCCGCAAGAAAGATCGCCATGCTGCGCCGCATCGTCGTCTCCTAGAGCTCGAGGCTGTCCTTGATCGCGGCGATCCCGGCCGCCGCGCACACATCATCGTCCCGGCCGAGCGGCGCGCCCGACACGCCGATCGCGCCGAGGAGGCTGCCGCCCGCCTCGATCATCAACCCACCCCCCACCGCGGCCACGCCCGGACGATGACGGACCCCGCTCTGGGTGCCGCTCTGCGTGGCGGCCGCGAGATCGGTCGTGTTGGTGCGGAAGCTCACCGCGGTCCAGCCCTTCGCGATGGCCATGTCCGGCGTGTGCGGGCCGGCGAAGCGGTCGCGCAGCATCACTTGGCTCACGCCCATCCGGTCCACCACGGCGACCGCGACCTGGAAGCCCGCGGTGCGGCACCGCGCGAGCGCCGCCTGCGCCGCCTTGAGCGCGGTCTCGGGCGTGAGCACCCGCACGCTGAACGTCGCGTCCTGCGCCTGGACCGCGCTTGCGCAACCGAGTGCGAGGCCAGCGACGACAATCATTGCCTTGCTCATGATTTCTCCCTCAATCGTTCAAGCGGCGAGCCCGAGCTCGGCCGGCGCGTCGAAGTATTCCGGAAACGCGATCCAGCCGCGCCGATGCAGCGCGTCCTCGCGCGCCGCCGGAAGCGCCCAGCGCGTCATCATCCAGCGGCGGCGCGCGACGGCGCGCTCGATGGTCGTCTGGAACTGGTCGCGCACGTCCTCTTCGTAGGCGTCGAGCGCGTCGAGCTCGCCATCGAGCAACCGCGCGATGCTCGCGCCGGCCGCCTCGCCGGAGATGACCGCGGCGGCGATCCCCGCGCCGGTGATCGGATGCGTGAGCCCCGCCGCATCGCCGACGAACAGCGCGTTGCCCACGACGAGGCGCTCGCGCAGCCCCCCGACCGGGATCGGCCCGCCGGTGCGGCCCAGGATGTCCATCCCGACGAGTCCCTGCCCCGCGAGCTGAAGGTGCAGCGCATCGAGCGGCGCCTTCAGGTCGGGCGCGAGCTTCGTGTCGAGCCCGAGACCGAGGTTCGCGACGCTCGCCTTTCGGGAACAGCCACGCGTACCCGCCCGGGTAGTCGGCCGAAAGGTAGATGTCGGTGTGTCCGTGGCGGCGGAGCAGCGGCACCACGTACTGCCGGGTGTCGACCGTCTCGAGGCGCGGCAGTCCCAGCGACTGCGCGACGCGCGAGCCGGGGCCATCCGCGGCCACCAATACGCGGAAGCCAATCTCCGTGCGCTGGTCGCCCTTGCGCACGGTGGCTGTGGAGCGCGCCACATCCAGCGACTCGAACGAAGTCTCGAGCAGCTCGGAGACACCGGCATCGGCCGCGCGCTGCGCGAGCACCTGATCGAAGCGCGCCCGGTCGATCATGATCCCGGGGAAATCCGAGACGAGCTTCTCGCCGGACGGCAGGATCGTCGTCATGCCGGTCACGTGCTGCTGGAACACCTCGGACGCGAGCGCGTACTTGCCCATCGGCAGCGGCACGAACTCGGCGCACTGCACGGGGACACCAATCTCCGCGCGCCGCTCGACGGCGATCACCCGCGCCCCGGCCGCAGCCGCCGTGAGCGCGGCGCAGCTGCCGCCGGGCCCGAGGCCGACGACCAGGACGTCGGTCTGCACCCGGTTCATGCCGCCCTCGCCTCCGGCAGCCCGACCCAGGCCGGGTCGTCGATCTCCGCGAGCGCAGCCCGATAGCGGGCCAGCTCGCGCTCGCCGAGCTCACCGCGCTCGATGCGCGCCCCGAACTCGTGGGCGAACGCGGCGACGAACGCGGCCTCGATGCGGTCGAGCTCGGGCAGCGGTGCGACGAGCTCGCGCAGGTTCACCACCGACTGGCGGGCGCCGGCGAGAAATTCCGGCGTCACGCGCGGCGCGGTGGCCGCGAGCGCGCGCAGCATCACCTCCACGTCGAAGTCGACGAGCAGCGTGCCCTGGTAGAGCAGCGCGTCACCGTCCAGCGCGCCGCCGGTGCCCGAGATCTTGCGCCCGGCAACCACGATGTCGGTCGGGGCGCGGTACTCCGCCGCCGCGCCGAGCGCGCGGATCGCCGCCGCCGCAGCCGTGCACACGCGCCGCGAGATCGCCGCCATCTCGGGGGTGCCGACGTCGCGGCTCTCGAGGTAGAGCTCCCAGCCGAGCACGTTCTCGTCCAGGTAGATCGCGCCGCCGCCGGTGAGCCGGCGCTGCACGGCGATGCCGCGGCTCGCGCAGTACGCGAGGTCGAGCTCCTGCGCCGGGTCCTGGTGGTGCCCGACGAGCGCGGCGGGCGTGAAGCGCAGAAAGCGCAGCGTGCTGGGGATCTCGCGCGCCTGGCGCGCTTCGAGCAGCGCGCGGTTGAGCGCGAGGTTCTCGGCCGGCCGCCGCACTCCGGTGTCGATCCAGCGCCAGGCGGGCGTGGTCATGCGGCCACGACCGGGATGCCGCGCAAGCCGCGGCGGCCGGTCGACTCGCGGCGGACGAAGTCCGCGACGTCGATCTTCACCGCGCCGGCGCCGTCCGCCAGCGCCAGCACTTCGTCGCCCACGGCAATCGAGCAGCACGCCGGCGTGACGCGCACCTCGCGCCCCAGCCGCACGGCGAGCTCGACGGTGCCGTCGCTCGGGTGCGCGATCCCGTTCAGTCCGGCCATCACCGCGTAGGCGTCGATCTCGACTTTCGTGCGCCCCGGCGGGCGGGCGCACCCGAGCAGCAGCGGCACGTCGGGAAGCTGCGCGCGCGCATCGAGGAAGAACCGCCCGACCGCGCGGCTCGGCACGGTCTCGAACGACCGATTCGCCGGCGCGTAGAACGGCATCACGACCACCAGCACCAGCGCCGCAGGCCGGTGCCGGGCCACCATCTCGAGCGCGTTCCACTCGCCGAGCATCCGGCCGTAGTGCAGGCCGATGACGATGTGCGGCACCACCTTCAGCGACGTCTCGGTGAGGTGGCGTAGCGATTCCTCGAAGTCCGCGACCGGGCGCTTCAGGTGGTAGACCTGCTGAACCGTGTCCTGCGCGCCGATCACGTCGAGCATCGCCGCGTCGATGCCCGAGTCCGCCATGCGCCGCGCCGCGTCGCGCGAGACGAGCGCAGTGTGAATCGCGATGCGGAACGCCGGAAAAGCGTCCTTGATGCGGCGGATCGTCGGGTAGAACGCGTCGTACTCGACCTCGTCCCGGTGGTTCGAGCCGCCGGTGAGGAGCATGCCCTGCGCGCCCGCCGCGACCTGCTCGTTGACGACGCGCCACAGCGCCTCCGGCGTGCGCGCCGGGATCATCGGCTCGAGGATCTTCGCCCTGCAGTGGTCGCACTGCAGCTTGCAGTCGCCGCCGGTGATCGAGACCGCCGGCCAGGCGCTCTTGCCGCAGCCCGAGATCTCGCTCGTCGCGAAGGCCTTGAACGTCGGGACGTGGAAGTTGACCGGTCCCGGCCGCGCGCGCGCCTCCAGCGCACCGACGAGCGCCGCGTCGAGATCCGCGACCTCGAGCGCCTCGATGCCGCGCGCGGTCTCGAGCCAGGTCATCGGCCCACCCGCGGCATCACGGGCAGCCGGCGAAGCCGTCGGCGGTCATCTTCGCTTCGAACGCCGGCGCCACTGCGGCGCCGGTCACGAGCGCGCCCGACTCGCCGTCCCAGTTGGCGGGCTTCAGCTTCACGAGCCAGCCATTCCCGTACGGGTCCGCGTTGATGCCCTTGGCGTTGCCCGCGAGCGCGTCATTGACCGCGACGACCTCGCCCGCGACCGGCGCCTTCACCGGCCCCACCCACTTGCCGGATTCGACCGTCGCCAGCGACTTGCCCTGGTCGATCGAACGGCCGGCCTTCTTCGGCGTGTAGGCGACGATCTCGCCGGCGAGCGCGCAGGCGTAGGCCGTCATCCCGACGGTGATCGTGCCGTCAGCCTCTTTGCGCGCCCACACGTTGTTCTCGACGTTGTAGTACAGATCGTCGGGCAGGTTGCAGTTCTTGACCGATGCCATTGCCGTCTCTCCCGTTTTGCTCGATTTTGTGCGGTCGTCCTGCCGGACGCTTGCGCTGCGTCAAAAAAACAGCACCTTGTCGCAGCTGAGGATCATGTCGGCGAGCGCGCCGCCCGAGGACAGCTCGTCCACCTCCGGGACGAGGTCGTCCACGTCCAGATCGTACCCCGGCAGGGCGGGCCGGCAGGCGTGGAACTTGACCCCCGCCTGCTTGGCCTCGCGCATGAACTCGATGATCGGCTTGCCCCCCTCCATCGCCGCGAGCTGCTCGGGCACGCCCCGCTTCACCAGGCGCACGCCTTCCATCGTGAAGAAGATGGTCACGTCGGCGTCCATCGAGGCGAGCAGCGCGCCGAGGTAGAACGGCGTCGCGCAGCGGTTGGGGGTGGAGGGTCCGCTCGTCATGACGATGACGACCGTCTTCTCGTCGTGCTCGAGGTAGCGCGGGCCGGACATCGGCCTCAGTCCGCGAGCCGCTTGCAGCGGATGTCGTCGCGGCCGCAGCGCGCCTCGAATCGCCCGCCGCGCCGCCTCGCCGGTCAGCAGACCGGCGAACGCCGCGGCGATGGGCTCGCGCGGCTTCACGCGCGCGATCCAGTGCCGATAGGGGTCGCGGTTGAGCAGCGTGGGGTCGTCGAGCACCGCTTCGTTCCCGGCCTCGATGATGCAGTCGAACGGATTGGGGACCGGGCCGGCCCACTTGCCGGTCTCGACGGTCGCCACCGGCTTGCCCTTCGGCCGCAGGCTGCCGGGCTTGCGCACCCGCACGTGCAGCACCTTGCCGGCGATGGTCTGGGAGATGTCGGTCATGCCCACCGATGCCGTCCCGTCGCTCTCCGGTCGCACCCAGATCTGGAACTCGGCGTCGTAGTAGAGATCGGGGTGGAACTCGCAGCCGTGGGCGCTCATGCGCCGAATTAAATCACGCCCTTCTCGTGCAGGAAATCGATCGAGTCGCTGACGTTCTCGTGCAAGGCGACCTTGCGCGCCGACAGCCCGAGCGCGAGGCCGAGCAGTTGCGTGAAGTAGACGATCTTCACGTTGGTCTTGATGCCGAACGCCTCCTCGGCGCGGATCTGGTGCATCTCGAGGCCGGAGTGGCAGGTCGGACATTCGGTCGCGATGATGTCCGCGCCGCACTCCTCGGCCGCCTGCAGCAGGTTCAGGACGAGCTGCGTCGAGGTGTCGGAGTCCGACAGCGTGTGCGCACCGCCGCAGCAGGCGGTCTTGAGCGGGTACTCCACGTTCACCGCGCCCGCCGCGGCGAGCAGGTCGTCCATGTAGTGCGGCGCGTTGCTCGACTCCGAGCCCGGGCCCTGGTCCTTCTCGGGAAAGATCTGGCGCGGCCGCGTGTACATGCAGCCGTAGTAGTTCGCGATCTTCACGCCCTTGAGCGAGTTGGTGATGCGCGCCTTGACGCCCTCGGGCCCGAGCTCCTCCATCAGCCATTCGAGCAGGTGCAGCGTCCGGACGTCTCCCCGGTAGACCGGGTCATCGGCCTTCTTCGCGAGGTCCTGCACCGTCTGCATCGTCTCGGCGTCGGTGGCGCACTCGTACTCGGCCTTCTTGAGGTTGTGATAGCAGCCGTTGCACGGCGCCATCACCGTGTCGCAGCCCATCTTCTCCGCGGCGATCGCCATGTTGCGCGCCGACATGTAGGTCTGCAGCATCGGATGGATGTTCTTCACCTCCATCGCCCCGCAGCAGTTCCAGTCCTCGAGCTCCGTCATGCGGAGGTCGAGCGCCTTCACGAGCGCCCGCGTGGAGCGGTCGTACGGACCGCCCGAGCCTTCGAGCGCGCATCCCGGGTAGTAAGCGACTTTCGACATGGTCAGGCCTTCGCGTGCGCGACGCGCTTCTGTTCTTCGACGTACTGGCGCAGCACCTCCCCGGTCCTGCCCCAGGACCGGGTGCGCGGCTTGAAGACGAGCGCCCAGCCCATCTTCAGGCCCTGCGTCATCGGCAGCCGCGCGAGGAAAGCGCCGTAGCGGCCCTGCTGGAGCAGCGGAAGATTGTTCATGCGGCGGATGAGCGTGCCGAGCCAGCCCTTCTTCACCAGCGCGACGACGTTCTCGCCGGTGGTCTTCAGGAAGTTGAACAGCACCTCGCTGTCCTCGATGCGGCCGCGCTCGAGGCACTGGCGCGTGAACTCCTCGTCGAACTGGGTCGAGCGCGACTTCGGCGCGTGGCCCTCGGACTCGAGCCAGTGCTGCAGCGCCTTCATGACGCCTTCGGGGCGCACGTCCTTCGGGCAGATGTTCGTGCACTTGTTGCACGAGACGCACTGCCAGATGATGTCCTTGTCCCTGAGCAGCTCGGCCTTGTAGCCGAGGTTGGTCAGATAGATCCAGTAGCGCGGGTTGAAGTCGGTGTTGATCGCGTACATCGTGCAGGCGTTGGTGCACGAGCCGCACTGCCAGCAGCGGTGCACGTTCTCGGCGCCGGGGAAGGACTGGATGACCTTCTGGAAGTCGGGGTCGTAGTCGGTCCACGTCCGCGGCGTGATCATCGTGTTCCAGTGGCCGGACACGTCCACGCCGTCGACCACGAGCTTCTCGGTGACCAGCAGGTTCGCCGGGTCGATCAGGGTCTTTTCATGTATTGGCATTGCGCGTCTCGCGAAGGATCCGATCGATCCCGAGCAGCCCCGTGATCTGCTCGGAGGGATGGGTGCCGCGTTCGAAGTCGGCACCCAACGTGCCGCCGGTCATGGCGCGGAAGTAGTGCCCGTACGCGGCCGCGAGCACCAGGTCGGCCCAGAAGTGCACGTCGCGGAAGATGCCCTGCTCCGCGATGCGTTCCTGCACCCACAGGCATCGCGCGCCGCGTAGGTGCCGGGCGCGTTCTCGAGCGGCAGGTCGCGCATCGCCTCGCCGCCGGCCACCAGCTCCCGCAGCGCCCCGCTCATCGTCGCGCGGTCCCACACCCAGCGCGCCATGAGCGGCACCCGCACCGGGTCGCGGAAGTGGAGGATCTCGGTCGCGAGGTCGTGGGCGGCGCGCCGCAGCTTCGCGCTGGCGCGGCGCTCCTCGCGGCCCGTGCCCGCGCCGGCCGGGGTCGCCGCGAGCATCGCCGCGATGCGCGACTCGAGCGGAACGCCCTCGTCGGCGAGCCCTTCGATGGCGCGCGCGAGCGCCGCGTCGCCGGCGAGATGCCCGAGCTTGCGCCGCGCGCCGAACACGAGATCGATCACGGCGGCGACGTTGTCCTGCGCGAGCGCCACTGCGAAGCGCCGCTGCTTCTCCCCGAGCGCATCGAGCCAGGCCTCGATGCCCTCGCGGTCCTCGGCGGCCGCAAGCAGCGCCTTGAAGTGGCGCTCGAACGCTCGCGCGTCGAAGGCGACGCCCAGCGTCGCCGGGGCGAGCGCGTGCGGCGCAGCCGGCAGCTCAGGCGGCCGCTTTTTGGCCCAGAGCATTCAGGTCGCCCACCGCGCGCATCGCCATCGCCAGGCCGTGCGAGATGCAGCTGTCGATGTCCTCGGGCCCGAGCGCGGCGCCGCCGACGTAGATCCCGGGCCGCGTGCTCGCGAAGGTGCTGGTGTACTGCTCGCCCTTGTCGATGAAGCCGTGCTTCTCGAGGCCGACGCCGAACACCTTGGCGATCTCCGGGTTCAACGCCTGCGGATCCATGCCGATCGCGTGCACCACGAGGTCGAACGGGATGACGATCGGGCGCTTCACCAGCGTGTCCTCGCCCTTCACGAGCAGCCGCTTGTCCGGCCCCTGCGTCACCTCGGCGATGCGCGCCTTGACGAACTTGGTCCGGAACTCCTCCTGCGAGCGCCAGTAGAACTTGTCCTCGTACAGCCCGAAGGTCCGGATGTCCATGTAGTAGATGTACACGTCGGTCTTGGGCGAGAGCTCCTTGATCTCGATCGCGAGGTTGGCCGAGACCGTGCAGCAGATCTTCGAGCACCACTCGCGGCCGATCTGGCGGTCGCGCGAGCCGACGCAGAGCAGGATCGCCACGCGCTCGGGTGTGCGCCCGTCCGACGGGCAGGCGATCTTGCCCGCGGTGACCATCTGCTCGACCTGGGTCGTGGTGACCACGTCCTCGAACGTGCCGAAGCCCCACTCGGGCTTGTTGATCGAGTCGAAGTGGGTGAAGCCGGTGCCCAGCACGATCGCGCCGGCCTGCACCGACTGGCCGTTCGAGAGCGTCGCGGTGAAGTTGCCGGGCCCGCCGTCGACCTTCGTGACCTTCGTGCCCTTGTGGATCGTGACGAGCTTCGAGTTCTCGACCCGAGCCACCATCCGCCCGATCGCGTCCTTGGCCCACTCGCCCGAGGGCACGAGCTTCGCGTAGCCGGAGAGGATCGGCGCGCCGCCGAGCACGTTTTCCTTCTCGACCAGCACCACGCGGCGGCCGATCGAGGCCGCGCCATGCGCGGCGGACAGGCCCGTCGGCCCGGCGCCGACGACGAGAATCGCATCAGACATTGGATGAACCCCTAAAGGCAGCCACCGAAGTCACCGAGGACGCAGAGGAGAAAACCGCGCAGGGCTTTTCTCTGCGGCCTCCGTGCCCGCTGCGGCTGGGCAGTTGTCGTTCACGCCGCCCGCGACATCGAGTCGGCGAGCTTCGGGTCGTACAGGTACTCGATCCTCCCGGCCTTCACTTCCTGCAGGTACGCCTCGAACTTCTTCTTGGCCTCGCTCCAGGAGATGCCCATCTTCTCGACCAACTCCTCGCACGGGCTCGCGTGCCACTGGAGCTGGACGATCTTCAACGGGTCCGCGCCGCAGGCGAGCGCCGCAAACTGGATGTCGGCCATGATCGGCAGCGCGTACTCCTGCTCGTGCGCCTTGCCGATCCACTGGTTCTTGTCCATCGTCGTGATGCACCCGGTGTCGATCCCGAGCATCACGTCCGCGTTCGCCTCCTCGCGCGCCACCTTGATCTTGCGGTCGATCGTGAACGAGCGCGTGAACTCGCGCTCGCTGATGATGTGGCGGAAGCCGAAGCCGCAGCAGTCGTACCAGGTCGAGTAGTCGATGATCTGCGCGCCGAGCGCCTGCGCCACGCCGGTGCCGGTCGCGGCACGGTTGCCGCCCAGCACCTCCGGATCGTAGATCGCGTCCTCGTGCACCATCTTGTAGTAGTGGCACGCCATGTGGACGGTCACGCGCAGCTTCGACACGTCGATCTTCTGCAGCTTCGTCGCGATGTCGTTGCGCATGACGTGCACCCAGTCGGAGTAGTGCACCACCTCTTCCGGCAGCACCAGCTTGCCGTCGACCAGCCGCCCGAGCTTGCCGAGGATCTTCTTCACGCGCTCGCGCAGCGTGGCGTTCTCGACCAGGTACTTGCGCACTTCCTTGTAGTTGCCGAACGACGTGCCGCAATGCACGAGCGGGTAGAAGTGCCCCGGCTCGTGGCCGAGCTTCCTGCCCGACACGTACGCCTGGTGGAAGTTGCGCAGGAACACCGCGGCGAGCGATTCCACGTTGCCGATCCCCGAGCCGTGGTAGTTCCATGCGGTGCACGAGGTCTGGTCGGTCTCGTCGAGGTAGTCCTTGCCGGGCACCATGCCGAGCTCGTTCATGGTCCACAAGAGCGAGGTCGGATAGCCGGGGATGTTCCCGCACTGGCCGCACGACTTGTGATGCCAGAGCTGCGCGGTCGGGATCTTCTTCTCCCAGCCGAACAGCGTCCGCACCACCACCGGCTTGTGCGCGTCGGTGATGCGGTGGACGATGATCTCGCCCTCGCGTTCGAGCTCCCACATGTGATCGCGCACGTCGTCCATGCGCCCGCCGAGCTCGACGGAGCGCTTGTCGATGACCTTCTCGACCCACGCGGTCGCCTTGCGGGCGTCCTCGGGCGCGAGGTCGGTCGGCTGGAAGAACGCGCCGTGGCCGGCGATGCCGCCGCTGGCGGGTGGGGTCGGGTTCATGTCTCGCTCCTAGTCTGTATCAATCGGCGTCGGCCTTGGCTTCTTCTTGTTCTTCGACCCATTCCTCGTACTCCTCGCGCTTCTCCTCGATGAAGTCCTCGATGACGTCGAAGAGGTTCTCGTCCATCGTCTCGAGCTGCTGCAGCACCCCGGTGTCTTCCCAGATCGTGTACATCTCGACCGAGGTCTTGAGCGACACCTCCCACGCGGTGTCGGTGGTCTGCAGCGTCTTCATCGGGATCGCCTTGCGCAGGATCTTGAGGTCGCCCTCCACCTTCTGGATGTTGGGACCCCAGTCGGGGAAGTGATCCGGCTGGATCATGTCGGGCGAGAGCTGGTTGCCGGTCGTGATGAGTTTCAGCATGACGCGGCCGAACGGACGCAGCACGTCCTTCGCCGACTGCATGCCGTGCTTGATGGCGACCTCGCGCATGATCGCGACCAGCCCGCCGGGCGAATTCTTGAAGGGGCAGCGCGCCGCGCAGGTCATGCACTGGGCGCAGGCCCAGATCTTCTCCTGCATCGCGTCGTACACCTGCTCGACGTTCTCGGTCCACAGCAGCTGCACGATTTCGCGCGGGCTGTAGTCGTAGAACTGCGCCGAGGGGCAGGTGGCAGTGCAGATGCCGCAGTTCAGGCAGCCGTTCAGCTCGTGCTCGTAGCGGAAGTCCCGACGGATGTCGTCGAAGATCTCCTGCATCTCGCCGTAGGTCGCCATTTACCCTCCGCACCGCCCGAACGCGGGCGCGGTCACTTGCGCTTCATGAAGAACGTGAATTCCTTGTTGGCCTCGGAGTGCGACAGCAGTTCGTTGCCGGTCTGCTTCGAGAACGCCTGGAAGTCCTTCACCGCACCCGGGTCGGTCGCGAGAATCCGCAGCACCTGGCCGGTCGTCATGTCGGTGAGCGCCTTCTTGGCGCGCAGGATCGGCAGCGGGCAGTTGAGGCCGCGGGCGTCGAGATCTTTGTCGAAGTTCATCGGGGTCCTTTCGGGAGAGGAGGTCGGAAGGCGCGCCTTGGTATAGCGCACGCCTCGCGCGCTTTCAACTCCAACGGAGCGCAGGTCTGATCGTCGTCAAATTGGAATATCACGAATTTCTAATATTCCCCACCGCCCGTCAAGCGCTGCGTGACCTTGGCCGTCGTGCTGCAAAGCAGCATGTCCCTACGAGATGCGCTGGTAATACAGATTCTGCGGGTGGTTCGCCTGCGCAAAAAAGAACCAGCGCTCGGCCAGGAGCCCCAGGTACTGCACCAGGAACGCCGCGGCAAGCAGCGCCGGCGCGCCGGTGGCGAGCCCCAGGCCGAGCAACGCGAGCGGCACCGGAAACACCGCGACGAGGAACCACCACTTGATCGACCGGAAGAACCCGTCCGACGCGCCGTGGAAGAACTCGCGCGTATTGAAGGAACCGCCCATCGCGCCCTGCGCCTTCTGCACGATCCGCGGGTGCTTGACCCCGATCGCGGTCTGCAGCGACGACCTCGGCTTGAGCCGCGCGTTGCGCACCAGCGACGCCCCGCGCGTGACGAGCGCCGCGAGCGTGAAGCCCACCGCCCAGGCCGCGATGTAGTTCACGAGCCCCGGCTCCACGACCGCGGCGTAGGCCGTGGCGAGCATTAGGCCGGAGGCGCACCCGAACAACAGGTAATTGATGACGGTGAGCGGCGTGTGCCACTCCTGCAGGAACTTCAGGCACGCGTAGATCATCCCGGTGCACAGGAAGAGCAGGAGGCACAGCAGCGTGCCGACCGCCCCGATCGCGAGGGTCGCGTCGACACCGAGCGCGACCGGCTGCGCGCGCCAGCCGAGCCAGTGGCCGACCCCGTACAGGAATACGCAGCCCATCAGTGCCGGCAGCACGATCACCTCGCGCGACAGCCAGGAGGTCCGCCACATCGCGGCCGAGCGCCACGCCCGCTCCGGCCGGCCGAGATGGAAGAACGATGCGGCCAGTCCGCCGACGAGCAACGCGAGCGAGATCGCGGCGGCCAGCGGATAGAAAAGCGTCCCCGCCGGCCCTGCGCGCACCTCGAAGTGCTCGAGCACCTGGATGCAGTAGACCGCGAAGAACAGTCCCTGCCCCGCGCCGAGCAGGGTGGTCAGGAGCAGGACGGAGAACGCGGGACGCATTACCAGCTCGTCACGTCGTCGAGCGACGGCTCGTCGGGCCGCGGACGCGGCAGCTTGCCGTCGACCTTGAGCGGGTTGTCCACGCGCTCGAGATCCTCGATGCGCACCCGGATCTCGGTCTTGCGCCGCGGGAGGTAGTGGTTCGCAGGCTGCGTGCCCCACTCCGGCATCAGCGCGTAACCGCCGTTCTCGCTGATCGCCTTCGACACCTGCGACTCGGGATCGTGGACGTCGCCGAACAGGCGCGCGCTGGTCGGGCACGCCATCACGCAGGCGGGGCGACGGTCGGCCGGCGGCAGGAGCTCGTCGTAGATCCGGTCGACGCACAGCGTGCACTTCTTCATCACCTTCTGGTGCGCGTCGAGCTCGCGCGCGCCATAGGGGCACGCCCACGAGCAGTACTTGCACCCGATGCACTTGTCGTAGTCGACCAGCACGATCCCGTCCGCGGCGCGCTTGTAGCTCGCGCCGGTCGGGCACACCGGGACGCACGGCGGGTCCTCGCAGTGCAGGCACGACTTCGGGAAGTGCACGGTCTGGGTATTGGGGTACTCGCCGACCTCGAACGTCTGGACGCGGTTGAAGAAAGTCCCGGTGGGGTCCTTGTCGTAAGGGTTGTCGTCGGACAGGAAGCCGGCGACGCCGGAGGTGTTCCACTCCTTGCAGCTCGTGACGCACGCGTGGCAGCCCACGCACACGTTGAGGTCGATGACCAACGCGAGCTGGGTCATAGCGAGCGTTCGTTGAGTTCGAGCTGGGTCATCCGCCGAGACCCTTGCCCGCGACGAACGCCTGCCACGCGCGCCGCACGCGCTCGACCCCGGGAATCGGGCCGATCGCGCGAGGACGCGGCCACGTCTCGGCGGGCTCGTCGGCCGCAGCCTTGTAGATCCGCACCCGCACGTCGTACCAGCCCGCCTGGCCGGTCACCGGGTCCGAGTTCGAGACGGTGCCGCCGCCCGGCGTGGGCAGCTCTTCCTTGATGACGTGGTTCAGCAGGAAGCCGAGCCGCGACTCGTTCGCCTCCGGGGCGAGGTTCCACGCGCCCGGCGCCTTGCCGATCGCGTTCCAGGTCCACACCGTGCCGGGCTCGACCGCCTCGGAGTAGCGCGCCATGCAGCGCACCTTGCCCCACTGCGACTCGACCCAGATCCAGTCGTCGTCGGCGATCCCGCTCGCGCGCGCGGTGCGCGGGTTCACGAAGAGGTAGTTGTGCGCGTGGATCTGCCGCAGCCAGGCGTTCTGCGAGTCCCACGAGTGGTACATCGCCATCGGCCGCTGGGTGATCGCGTTGAGCGGGTACTTGCGCGTGTCGGTGAGCTGCGCTTCGAGCGGCTCGTAGTAGAACGGCAGCGGATCGAAGTAGGTCTCGACGCGATTCGCGAGGTGCGCGGGCGGCTTCTTCCCCGGCCAGCGCCCCTGCGCCGCGAGCCGGAACTTCTGCAGCACCTCGGAGTAGAGGTGGCACAGGATCGGGTCGCCGAGGCGGCGGATGCGCGCGCGCTGCGCCCACTCCATGTAGCCGCGGTTCCAGTTGCGCATGTACTGGTACGAAAGCGGCAGCTTGTGGTGGAAGACGCAGTCGTTCTGCGCGTACATCTCCCACTGCCGCGGGTTGGGCTCGCCGTGCATGAACTTCTCGCCGCCCTTGCCGCGCCACCCGGCGAGGAACCCGATGCCCGACCCCGGCTCGGTCTCGAAGTTGACGATGAAGTCCGGGTAGTCGCGGAACCTGCGCGCCCCGTCGGGGCGAGTGAACGCGGGCAGCTTGAGCCGGCCCGCGAGCTCGATCAGCACCTCCTGGAACGGCTTGCACTCGCCGGTCGGCGGCAGGACCGGCACGCGCACGGAGTCGGTCGGACCGTCGAACTCCGAGATCGGCCGGTCGAGGATCGACATCACGTCGTGCCGCTCGAGGTAGGTCGTGTCCGGGAGCAGGAGGTCGGCGAACGCGGTCATCTCCGACTGGAACGCGTCGCACACGACGAGGAACGGGATCTTGTACTCCCCGCTCTCGTCGCGGTCGTTCAGCATCCGCCGCACCTCCATGGTGTTCATGGTCGAGTTCCACGCCATGTTCGCCATGAAGATCATCAGCGTGTCGATGCGGTAGGGATCGCCGCGCCACGCGTTGGTGATGACGTTGTGCATCAGCCCGTGCGCCGACAGCGGGTACTCCCACGAGAAGCCCTTGTCGATGCGCACCGGCGCGCCGTCCCCGTCGACGAAGAGGTCGTCGGGCGAGCCGGGCCAGCCGAGCGCGAGCCCGCCGAGCGGCGTGTCGGGCTTCACCGCGTGCGGGCCGCTCGGCGGCTTTGCCGTCGGGGGAATCGCCCGCGGGAACGGCGCCTTGTGGCGGAACCCGCCGGGCCGGTCGATCGTGCCGAGGAGCGTCATCAGGATCGCCAGCGCGCGGATCGTCTGGAAGCCGTTCGAGTGCGCGGCGAGCCCCCGCATCGCGTGGAACGCGACCGGGTTGCCGGTCACCGATTCGTGCTCCTTGCCCCAGCAGTCGGTCCAGGGGATCGGCAGCTCGATCTTCTGGTCGCGCGCGGTGATGCCCATCTCGTGCGCCAGCCGGCGGATCGTCGCCGCCGGCACGCCGGTGAGCCCTTCCGCCCATTCGGGCGTGTAGCGCTTCACCCGCTCCTCGAGCAGCTGGAACGCCGGCTTGACCGGCGTGCCGTCGGGCATCCGGAACTCGCCGAGCAGGTACGGGTCCGCGCCCTCGGCGTGCGTCGGAACCGGCCGGTTGGCGAGGCGATCCCACCACGTCTGGTTCTGCGGATACTGCGGGTTCACCTCGTCCGCTTCGGGCGAGCGCACCAGGAGCCCGAACTGGTCGCTCGCCTCGTCGAGGTTCACGAGGTGGCCCGCGTTGGTGTAGCGCACCAGGAAGTCGCGGTCGTACAGCCCGAGCGCGATCACCTCGTGGATGAGCGCGAGCAGCAGCGCGCCGTCGGTGCCCGGCCGGATCGGCACCCACTCGTCCGCGATCGCGGAGTAGCCGGTGCGGACCGGGTTGATCGAGACGAACTTGCCGCCGTCCCGCTTGAACTTGGAGATCGCGATCTTGAGCGGGTTGGAGTGGTGGTCCTCGGCGGTGCCGAGCATCACGAACAGCTTCGCCCGCTCGAGGTCGGGGCCGCCGAACTCCCAGAACGAGCCGCCGATCGTGTAGATCATGCCGGTCGCCATGTTCACCGAGCAGAACCCGCCGTGCGCGGCGTAGTTCGGCGTGCCGAACTGGCGCGCGAAGAGGCCGGTGAGCGCCTGCATCTGGTCGCGCCCGGTGAAGAGCGCGAACTTCTTGGGGTCGGTGGCGCGGATGTGCGCGAGGCGCTCCTCGAGCACGCGGAACGCCTCGTCCCAGGAGATCGGGACGAACTCGTTGTCGCCCCGCGCGCTGCCCGGCTTGCGCATGAGCGGCTGCGTGAGCCGCGCGGGCGAGTACTGCTTCATGATCCCCGACGAGCCCTTGGCGCAGATCACGCCCTGGTTGATCGGGTGATTCGGGTTGCCGTCGATGTAGCGCACCACCCCGTCGCGCAGGTGCACGCGGATGCCGCAGCGGCACGCGCACATGTAGCAGGTGGTGGTCTTGGTCTCGTCGGCGGACAAGGGGTGGGCAGCCGGTGGGCGCTGGACGCTGGGCGGGCCCCGATTGTCCGCCGCGCGGTCGCCCCGGGCCAACGAGTCGTTTGTATCCGGTCATAAGCGGGTTGTCAGATGTCGCCTTATGGGCGCGCCGATAAGCTAAGATCGCGCGCATGAAAATCTGCATCGTCTCCGACAGCCACGACCGCGCCGACCCGCTCGCCGCCGCGGTCGAGGCCGGCAAGGCCGCCGGCGCGCAGGCGGTGATCCACTGCGGCGACGTGATCGGCACGCAGACGCTGCGCGCGGCGCTCGCCGCCGGGCTGCCGATGCACGTGATCCACGGCAACAACCTCGGCGACCCGCGTGTCGCTCGCGCGCTGGGCGCGCGAGAGCGGCGGTCAGCTCCAGTACCACGGCGCCGACGCGCGGCTCGAGCTCGGCGGGCGGCGGGTGTTCGTCGTCCACTACCCCGAGTACGGCCACGCCTTCGCCTGCACCGGCGACTGGGACCTGGTGTGCTGCGGCCACTCGCACACGGCGGGCATCGAGCAGGTGGCCAACGTCAAGGGCGGTCGCACCTGGCTGGTGAACCCCGGCACCGTGGCCGGCCTCGCCGCGCCCGCCACCTGGGCGCTCGGCGACCTCGCCGAGATGCGCTTCGAAGTTTTTTCTATGGGCGCATAGCGCCTTTCGAGCGCGCGCCGCGCGGCGCGCCCCTACAATTGCCGCGGTCCAAGGGAGGGACACGATGTTCACAGTGAATCCGTTCGCCCAGCTCGCGATTTCGCCCGTCGCGATGCAGACTTATGTCGTCATCATGTTCCTGCTGGTCGTGGCGGGGACGCTCTTCGACGTCGTGCACAAGGGCAGCGCCAAGTACTTCTTCGAGAACTGGCGCCGGTCAAAGGGCAAGGCCGCCAAGCCGGTCGGCGGCGGCGAGCTCATGTCGATCGCAGTGCAGACCGCTGTCGTCGACGTGCTCGCCTCCGGGGAGTTCTGCAACCCGCGCCGCCGGGTCGCGCACCTGCTCGGCATGTACGGCTTCGTGCTCTACGTGCTCGCCACCGTGGTGATGGTGTTCAACGCCTCGGCGGGCGCGATCTGGGCGCAGCTCTGGTGGCTCGGCGGCCTGATGATCTGCGTCGGCGGCTACTGGTTCTGGTTCTTCATCCGCGTGGACGTCGCCGCCGAGGGCAACTCGCCCTTTCGCCTCGTAAAGGCGGATCTGTTCATCCTGTCGCTGCTCGCCAGCGCGACGCTCGGTCTCGTCTGGGCCTTCCTGCAGGCGCGCGGCAGTAGTGCCGCGTCGGTCACGGTGTTCGGCCTGTACATCCTCGCCACCACGGTGCTGTTCGCCGGCGTGCCCTGGTCCAAGTTCGCGCACATGTTCTTCAAGCCTGCGGCCGCCTTCGAGAAGAGAGTGACCAGGGCCGATGGGACAGCCGAGAACTTGCCGACGCAGACCCGCGACGACCCCGAACAACAGAAAAGGCACTCCATGGAACTGTTGCAGGGCGCTCCCATGGACATGGGGCTCGGCATCAAGCGCGAAGCACCCCGCCACTACTAGAAAACATCCCGCAACTTCCAGCGGAACAGATCAGGGACCCGACTTATGCCTACCTTCGTGTACATGACGAGGTGCGACGGATGCGGACACTGCGTCGACATCTGTCCCTCGGACATCATGCACATCGATAAGACCTATCGGCGTGCCTACAACATCGAGCCCAACATGTGCTGGGAGTGCTACTCCTGCGTGAAGGCCTGCCCGCAGCATGCGATCGACGTGCGCGGCTATGCCGACTTCGCCCCGCTCGGCCACAGCGTTCGCGTCGACCGGGACGAACGGAAGGGCACGATCGCCTGGAGGATCAAGTTCCGCAACGGCACGGAAAAGAACTTCCTGTCGCCCATCACCACCAAGCCCTGGGGGACGGCGATCCCCAAGCTCGCGGATGTTCCCGGACCGAGCCAAGGAAATGCGCGACAGCCCGCTGCTGTACAACGAGCCGAAATGGATCCGCATGGATGACGGCGGCCTGCATACGCTCCAGTCCGCCGGCCTCAAGCTGAAGAAAGGCGTGTACTACTGATGGCACACAAAACGATCATCGAAGACGGCATCGACATCCTGGTCGTCGGTGCGGGTCTTGGCGGCACCGGTGCCGCCTGGGAGGCGAGATTCTGGGGTCAGGACAAGAAGATCGTCATTGCCGAGAAGGCCAATATCGATCGCTCGGGTGCGGTCGCCCAGGGCCTGTACGCCATCAACTGCTACATGGGCACCCGCTGGGGCGAGAACAAGCCCGAGGACCACGTCCGCTACGCTCGCATCGACCTGATGGGTATGGTGCGCGAAGACCTGCTGTTCGACATGGCCCGTCACGTCGACTCCACGGTGCACCAGTTCGAGGAGTGGGGCCTGCCCATCATGAAGGACCCGAAGACCGGGCGCTATCTGCGCGAAGGGCGATGGCAGATCATGATTCACGGCGAGTCCTACAAGCCCATCGTGGCCGAGGCCGCCAAGAAGTCGGCGGACAAGGTGTTCAACCGCATCTGCGTCACCCACCTGCTGATGGACGAAGCCAAGGAGAACCGGATTGCCGGTGCCGTCGGCTTCAACGTGCGCACGGGCGATTACCACGTCTTCAAGGCGAAGACCGTGATCTGCGGCGCGGGCGGCGCCTCCAACATCTTCAAGCCGCGTTCGGTGGGCGAAGGTTCCGGCCGCACCTGGTATGCGCCCTGGTCGTCCGCGTCCGCCTATGGGCTCATGATCGACGCCGGCGCCAAGATGACGCAGATGGAAAATCGCATCGTGCTGGCGCGCTTCAAGGACGGCTATGGCCCGGTGGGCGCCTACTTCCTGCACCTGAAGACCTATACGCAGAATTGCCTGGGCGAGGAGTACGAATCCAAGTGGTTCCCCGAGCTGCAGAAGATGGTCGGCAAGGAATACCTCGATCCGGAAGCGTCGCACCTGACGCATCGGCCGATCCCGACCTGCCTGCGCAACCATTGCATCATCAGTGAAGTGAACGCCGGCCGCGGCCCCATTCACATGGTGACCATGCGCGCCTTCCAGGATCCGCATCTGGAAGAGGTCGGCTGGGAAAACTTCCTCGGCATGACCGTCGGCCAGGCGGTGCTGTGGGCCGCCACCGACGTGGATCCCAAGAACGAGAATCCCGAGCTGACCACCTCCGAGCCCTACGTCATGGGCTCCCACGCGACCGGCTCGGGTGCCTGGTGCTCGGGTCCCGAGGACGTTTCCCCGCCCGAGTATTTCTGGGGCTACAACCGCATGACGACGATCGAGGGCCTGTTCGGCGCCGGCGACGCGGTCGGCGGCACGCCGCACGCCTTCTCGTCCGGCTCGTTCACCGAAGGTCGTCTCGCCGCGAAGGCCGCCTGCCAGTACATCGACGACGGCAAGGCCGAAGGTATCGTCGTGTCCGATGCGCAGATCGAGCGCCGCAAGAAAGAGATCTACAAGCCCCTCGAGCATTACAAGACGTACCGCAACGCGATCGTGGCGGGCAGTGTCAACCCGCACTACATCAATCCCAAGCAGGGCCTGGACCGCCTGCAGAAGCTGATGGACGAGTATTGCGGCGGCGTGACCGTCAACTACATGACCAACGAGAAGCTCCTGAATATCGGTCTCAAGAAGCTCAAGATCATGGAGGAAGACCTCGAGAGCCTCGCCGCAGAGGATATTCACGAGTTGCTGCGCGCGTGGGAATTGAAGCACCGCCATCGCGCCGCAGAGTGCGTCACGCAGCACACGCTGTTCCGCAAGGAGACCCGTTGGCCGGGCTACTACTACCGGGGCGACGCCATGAAGGTGGACGACGCGAACTGGCACGTGCTGACGGTTTCGCGTCGCGATCCGAAGACCGGCGAATACACCATGGAGAAGGCGCCTTGCTATCACCTGGTTTCGGAAACGGAGTAGCAATGTCCCCGGGCAGAAGCTCGCGTTGACCTTCCGCCTGGCGCAGAAGAGACCCGCATGTCGCATGTCGCGAGCCCAATGAAGCCGGTTTCTTCCGCTCGCGGAGAGTCGGGCGTGAACATCATCGAAAAGACCGATGAGGAGATTCTCGCCATCGCCAATCCCCTGTGGCGCGACCTCGTCAAGTATTCGAACGAAGGCAAGTACGGAGAGTTCGTAAGGAACTTTTCCAGTTCCCTGGCGCTTGCCATGAATCAGGTCGTGGCCGGCCACCAGTTCGCAAACAGCGAACTGGCGAGAAGCCTGTCCGAAGACGTCGACTTCCTCGGCATCATCCGCCGGGGCGAGCACGTGACGGTTCTTTACCGGCAGCGCAGCACCAAGAAGCAGGGTGAATGGCTCGGCAGGCTTGTCCTCGGCTATGAAAATGGCCAGGTCAGGATCTTTGGCGCATCCATCTTCTGAGCCATTCGTTCGGATTCGGCATGAGTGACACCATCCGGGACGGCAAGTTTGTCGAGCTCACCTACAAGGTGACCGACAAGAAGACCGGGCATGTCCTCACCAGAGTCGAATTCCCGCTGGGCTATGTTCACGGACACAATGAAATTCTGGCCCCTTCCGTCCATAGGGAGCTGGAGGGCAAGTGCGCCGGCGACGTCATCGAAGTGCCGATCGACGGCAATCAGATCTTCGGCCCCAGAGACGAGTCGCTGGTTTTTGCCGATCACATCGAGAACGTCCCCGAGGAGTATCGGCAGGTCGGCACCTCCATCCTCATGGAAAACGACAAGGGCCAGACCCGCAGCTTTCTCGTGACGCACATGGACGACGAGAAACTGACGGTCGATGGCAACAATCCGCTTTGCGGCAGGGAGGTCGTCTTCACGCTCGAAATTCTGAGCGTGCGCGACGCGACCGAAGAAGAGACCAGAGCCGGCGGGGCGATCCCTGCGGCCCTGGACATCGACCCGTCACGATTGAGAGCTGTCTAGAGGAGATGACTCATGAGCGAGGATAAGAAACCCGCCCCCACCAAGGTTCCCGACGGCGTTACGCCCTACTTCACGACGCGCCAGATGCCGCCAAGCGACAAGGGATTCGTCGGCTACGAAACCATCTGGAAGCCGTTGCAGAAAGAAGCGGAGTACAAGACGCCGAAAAAACCGTAGGCGTCATGTCGTCGCATTTTTGATCCGCGTTGCGCGGCGAGGCGCGGACCGATCCGCCTGCGGCACGCGGCCCGGCCGCCTACCCCAGCCGCGCGTCGGCCGCGACGAAAGCGGCCTTCAGCTCCTCGTAGGTGAACGCCACCGGGAACTGCGGGAAGTCGCGGATCACGTTCTGCGGCGGATGGAAGAGGATCCCCGCGTCGGCCTCGGCGAGCATCGCCGTGTCGTTGTAGGAGTCCCCCGCGGCGATGGTGCGGAAGTTCAGCTCGCGCAGCGCCGCCACCGTCTTGCGCTTGTGGTCCTGCAGGCGGATCCGATAGCCGCTCAGCTTCCCGTTCGGCTCGGTCTCGAGCCGGTGGCAGAGCAGCGTCGGGTAGCCGAGCTGGCGCATGAGCGGCGCGGCGAACTCGTAGAACGTGTCCGAGAGGATCACCACCTGCTGCCGGTGGCGCAGCCAGTCGAGGAACTCGCGCGCGCCGGCGAGCGGCCCCATCCCCGCGATCACGTCCTGGATGTCCGGCAGCCCGAGCCGGTGCGCGGCGAGGATGTCGAGCCGCCCGCGCATCAGCTTGTCGTAGTCGGGCTCGTCGCGCGTGGTGCGGGCGAGCTCCGGGATCCCGGTGCGCTTGGAGAACTCGATCCAGATCTCGGGGACCAGCACCCCTTCGAGATCGAGGCAGGCGATCTGCACGGCGGCCTCCGTCGGCGGCCGGGGCCGCGCAAAAGGGCCGTATTGTCGCGGGTCGCGCCCGGCCGGGCAAGGCGGGCGGACCGGCCCTCAGCAGGACTTGGGAAGGTGCGCCGTGAGGGGATTCGACATGTCTTCGTCGTAGACCCTCATTTTCGCGGCCACGCAGTCGTTCACGTAATTGCGGAGCGCTTCGTCCTTGTGGCCGAGCGATTGCGCTTCTCGGATGCAGATCATCGAGAACACCGCGCGCGCGGCGTCGTCGGCGGCGAGCGGGGCCGCATACGCCCCGGCCAGCAGGCCCAGCGCCGCGGCAATCTTCTTCAGCGTCATCGCGTGACTCCAATCAAGTGTCGGCGCGAGTTTACTCCCGGTCAGCAGGCCCAGCGCCACAGCAATTTTCTTCAGCGTCATCGCGTGACTCCGATCAAGGGTCGGTGCGAGTTTACTGCAAGCCCGGCGTGTCGCGCGGCGCAGCAAGCCCGGCGTGTCCGCGCGCGCCCTCGTTTCCGCGCGAAACAGCCGTTTCAGGACGCAAGGGACCTCCGCCGCGGAAGTCGCGCATGCACAAGGGCTTAGCACGACCCCGAGTCATGGCACGGATCATGCACAGCAGGGTCTCTTGGATAAGCGGCCGGTCCGAGCCGCGCAAACGAGCAGTTCCCACTACACCAAAGGAGGCGCCATGGCAGAAGACACCCGACCGCGCTCGACCCCGAAGCGCATTCCGTTGCCCCAGGAAGAGGACGCGAGGCTCGAGTCCGAGGACCGCCGCACGTTCTTCCGCCGCAGCGCCGCCGTCGCCGGCGGTGCGCTCGCCGCCGGGGGACTCGTGTCCGCGGCGCGCGGGGCGCCGCTCGCAATCCCGCGCCACCGGGCGGGAGATGGGCCGGCCCATCGAGCCGGCGGTGTACGGCATGCCGTCGAAGTTCGAGAAGAACGTTGTGCGGCGCCGCACCGATGTCTTCGTGAACCGCCAGAACTGGTCCGACTGGAGCATGACGCCGCTCCAGTACCAGCTCGGGGTCACGACGCCGAACGGACTGATCTTCGAGCGCCACCACGCCGGCACGCCGGACATCGACCCGGCGACGCATCGCCTGGTGATCCACGGCATGGTGCGCCAGCCGCTGCAGTTCACGATGGACGACCTGATGCGGTACCCGGCGGTCTCGCGGTTCCATTTCCACGAGTGCTCGGGCAACGGGCTCACCGACTGGCTGAAGAACGCCTCGACCACGGTGCAGCAGACCCACGGACTGCTCTCCGGCGTCCAGTGGACCGGCGTTCCGCTCTCGTGGCTGCTCGACGAGGCCGGCGTCCAGCCGGGCGCGAAGTGGCTGCTCTTCGAGGGCGCGGACGGCGCGGGCCACACGCGCTCGGTCCCGCTCGACAAGGCGATGGACGACGTGCTCATCGTCTACGGCTCGAACGGCGAGATGATCCGGCCCGAGAACGGCTATCCGCTGCGCGCGATCGTGCCCGGCTGGGAAGGCAACGTCTCGGTCAAGTGGCTGCGGCGCATCAAGGTCGGCGACCAGCCGTGGCACTTCCGCAGCGAGACGGCCCGCTACACCGACCCGATGCCCGACGGCAAGTGGCGCCAGTTCAGCTTCGACATGGAGTGCAAGTCGGTGATCACGCGGCCGTCCGGCGGGATGAAGCTCGGCGCCCGCGGACCGTACGAGATCCAGGGCTTCGCCTGGTCCGGGCAAGGGCCACATCACGGCGGTCGACGTCTCGCTCGACGGCGGCAGGAACTGGCGCGAAGCGCGACTCGAAGAGCCGGTGCTCGACAAGATGCTGACCCGCTTCCGCTTCCCCTGGAACTGGGACGGCGGGCCGGCGATCATCCAGAGCCGCGCGGTCGATTCGACCGGCTACGTCCAGCCGACCGTCGCGGACCTCCAGAAGACCCGCGCCATCGTCGGATTCGTGCAGCACCACAACGCCATCCAGCCGTGGTCGATCACCGCGAACGGGGAGGTGCGCAATGCGATCGCTTAATCTCGCTTTGGGCGTGGCCGCCGCGGTCGCGGTCGCGGGCTGCGCGACGCAGCCGACTGCGGACACGCGTCGGCGAACCCGGGCGTCAAGCTCGGCCAGCCGATCACCGAGGCCGACATCGCGCCGTGGAACATCGATGTCCGCGGCCCGGACGGGCGCGGGCTGCCGCCCGGCCGCGGCACGCGTGGCGGACGGCAAGAAGATCTACGACGCGAAGTGCCTCGCGTGCCACGGCGCCGGATGCGAAGGGCGGGCCGGTGTACGGCACGATGGTCGGCGGGATCGGCTCGTTCACGACCGGCACGCGCGTGCTGACGCCGGGCAGCATGTATCCCTATGCGCCGATCCTGTTCGACTACATCCGCCGCGCGATGCCGATGGACCGCCCGCAGACGCTGACGCAACGACGAGACCTACGCCCTGTCCGCCTATCTGCTGAACCTGAACGGCCTCGTGCCGGCCAACGCCGTGATGGACGCGACGACGCTGCCGGCGGTGCAGATGCCCAACCGCAACGGGTTCATCGTGGACGACCGGCCGGATGCCAAGGCCGTGCGCTGCATGACGGCCTGCAAGTAGCCTGCGATCGAGTCGGGCGCAAGCGTTCAAGAAACCAGCGGCCCGGCGCTCGCCGATCAGTACGATCGGGGACGCCGGGCCGTTGCCCTGCCGGGCAATCCCTGCGCGTGGCGCAACGCGTGCTGTTTCGTTGCGAAACGCGCGGGGTGCGCCGAGCGGCATCACCGTGCCGAGATGGCTCAAGAAAGAACGGCTTAGCCGCGGCGCGCCGAATGGCACAGAATCTGCGTCTGGTTCCCGAGATTTTCCGTCTGCACCAGGAGTGAATCATGGCCAAGACCGCCGCCGAATGGGCCGCGCGACCGAAGTTTCCGACCTCGCATTACGTCGATGCCCGCATCTACAGCGACCCGACGATCTTCGCGGAGGAGAAGGAGAAGCTCTTCAAGAAGTGCTGGATCATCGGCTGCCACGAGTCGGAGATCCCGAACGCGTACGACTACCGGCTCTTCAGCCACCCGGCCGGCATGCCGCTCATCGTCGTGCGCGGCGACGACATGAAGGTGCGCGACGCTTCTACAACATCTGCCCGCACCGCGGCAACGCGATCCTCTACGACCCCGCGGGCAACGCGAAGCGGATGACCTGCATCTTCCACCAGTGGTCGTTCGACACGCGCGGCGCGTGCGTCGACATCACCCGCGCCGAGCAGGGCTACCAGGATCGCTTCGGCAAGCAGGACGCCAGCCTGCGCGAGGTGCGGACCGAGGTCGGCTTCGGCGGCTTCGTGTGGGTGAACGTGGACGACGCCGGACCCACGCTGAGGGAATTCATCGGGCCGGCGCTCGACATGCTCGAGCCGTACATGCAGGAGCCGATGGAGGTGTTCCACTTCCACAAGGCGGTCGTGAACACGAACTTCAAGCTGTGGCACGACACCAACAGCGAGTTCTATCACGACTTCCTGCACTACTTCAATCGCATCACCGGCATGATGCAGCCCGGCTACTTCGACCGGAAGTACGTCGGCTATCCGAACGGCCACGCCTCGGTCGGCTCGATGGAGATCAAGTACGACGCGTACGAGGGCAGCAAGCAGCGCGCCGTCGGCTGGCCGGGGCTCGCGCCCGGCGGCTGGATCCTGATCGACATCTTCCCCGGCATGACCTACAACCTGCGCACCTCCGTGCTGCGCATGGACACGGTGATGCCGCTCGGGCCCGAACAAGGTCGTCATCGAGTTCCGCGGCCTCGGCCTCAAGAGCGACACGCGCGGAGCAGCGCAAGCAGCGCGTCTTCGACCACAACGTGATCTGGGGACCGTTCGGCCGCAACCTGCACGAGGATCTGCTCGGCGTCCACGGCCAGGGCATCGCGCTGCGCAGCGGGACCGACGCGCGCTGGATCCTCCAGGGCCGCGAGGAGAACAGCACGATCCACGACGAGGTCGGCATGCGCCACTACTACGCCGAGTGGAGCCAGCGGATGGGCCGTCCGGCCTACGATCCGTTCCACGAAGGCAAGCCGGCGCGCGCCGTCGCGTGAGGGGGAGGATTCGGCAATGACGACGAGCGAACAGCGTCACGCCATCGAGGAGCTCGTCTACCGCTCCTGCCTCGCGCTCGACGCCAAGGACTGCGAAGGGCTTCCTCGAGCTGTGCGACCCGGGCTTCCGCTACGCCATCACCGCGTTCAGCCCGGAGATCCGCAAGGACATGACCTGGCTCGACCACGACCGGGACGGCTTCGCTACCCTCCTCGGCAACCTGCCCAAGCACAACAGCGACCACTCGCCGATCACGCGTCACGCGACCGTGTACACGGTCGATGTCGACGCGGGCGGGAACGAGGCGAAGGTCGTCTCGGCGCTGCAGGTGTTCCGCACCACGCTCGACGGCGGCGCGACCGAGCTCTTCGCGGTCGGGCAGTTCCACGACATCGTGAAGCTGAACGGCGGCAGCCCGAAGCTCGGCGCGCGCACCGTGCGCCTGGACACGCGCCTGCTCGGCTTCGGCTACCACGTCCCGTTCTGATCCGGCACGAAGCGATGCGGGTGCAGGTCAACGCGCGGAACCGGGCCTACGAGTTCGACGCCGAACCGGGCGAGAAGATCCTGTTCGCGGGTCTGCGCGCGGACATCGACCTGCCCTACGAGTGCGCGCACCGGCACCTGCGGCACCTGCAAGGCGCGGCTCGTCGAGGGACGCACCGAGGACGCCTGGCCGGAGGCGCCGCGGCAAGAAGTACCTGAAGGGCGCGGGCGAGTTCCTGATGTGCCAGTGCGCGCCGGCCGGCGACGTCGTCGCCGAGGTTTCCAGCTTCGTGTATGCGACCGATCCCGGCGCCTGCCCGGCCGGTCCGGTGCAGGGCGTCCTGGCCGCCACGCGGCGCCTCACGCACGACGTCCTGGCGTTCGACGTCGAGCTCGACCGCGCGCTCGACTTCGACGCCGGCCAGTTCATGGCGGTCGCGACGCCGGGCGTCGCGGGCTTCCGCGGCTACTCGATGGTCAACTTCGCGCGCCAGGCACGCCGGCTCGAGTTCGTCGTGAAGAAGAAGCCGGGCGGCGGCGTGTCCGAGTGGCTCTTCGGCGGCGCCGCCGCCGGGGCGCGGCTCGCGCTCTTCGGCCCGCTCGGCAAGGCGACCTTCCATCCGAGCCTCGCGAAGAACGTGCTGTGCATCGCCGGCGGCAGCGGCATCGCCGGGATGATGTCGATCCTCGCGCGCGCCGCCCAGGAAGGCTACTTCGGCCAGCACCGCGGCTACGTGTTCTTCGGCGTGCGCACGCTCAACGACGCGTTCTACCTCGACGAGCTCGCCGCCCTGCAGCGCACCTGCCCGGACCGGCTCGAAGTGACCGTCGCACTGTCCGACGAGGACGTGCCGGCCGCGGCGTCGCAGGCGGCATCCCACGCTCCGGTTCGACGCGCGGCATGGTGCACGAGGTCGCCAAGCAGGCGATGCAGGGCAAGTACCAGAACGTCCGCGCCTATCTCGCCGGGCCGCCGCCCGCGGTGGACGCCGCGATCCGGTTTCTGCTGCTCGAAGCGCGGCTGACCGCCGACAACATCCGCTACGACAAGTTCAGCTGATGGCCGAGAGCAGATTCGTCTGCCGCACCGGCGACATCCCCGCGAACGGCATGAAGGAATGCGAGGCCGAGGGCGGGCTCAAGCTCGTGGTCGCGAACTCGGGCGCCGACTACTTCGCGTTCCAGGCGCATCTGCCCGCACCAGGAGGTGCCGCTGTGCGAGGGGCTCTACGACGGCTCGGTCGCTCACCTGCCACATGCACCTGTGGCAGTGGGACATGCGCAGCGGCGCGCCGATCGGCCTCGCCGAGGCGCCGCTCGAGCGCTACGACCTGTCGGTCGAGGGCGACTCGATCTACGTCGAGTCGAAGAGCGCGCTCGACGTCGGCGAGCTGTTCGCCGGCGCCTCCGAGCCCACGCTGGCGAAGCTCGCCGCGCTGGCGCGCCGCGAGACCTACCCGCCGGGCGCGGTGCTGTACCGCGTCGGCGATCCGGCCGACGACTTCTTCGTGCTCGACTCGGGGCGCGTCGAGTTCCAGATCGGGCGCGACGAGCGCACCAGCCCGGCGGGGTTCATGCTGCGCAAGGGCGAGGTGTTCGGCTGGGCCGCGCTGCTCGAGGGGCACCCGCGGCGCATCGCGAACGCGCGCGCGCTGGAGGAGTCGGCGCTGCTGCGGATCAACGGCAAGCGAGGCGCTGCGCGTCCTGGAGGCCGACCCGCAGTCGGGCTTCCTGGTGATGCGGCGGCTGTCCGCGCTGATCGCGCGCTATCTGGCCGAGCCGGGAGCGAAGTGACGCGAGTGACGAAACACGACTTCCGGGAGTCGCGGCGGATCCCGGGAGCCACAACAACAGACGCCGAAGGCTGGCCCCGTGTCGGCATGACACGCATATCAAAGGAGAGCACCATGAGAGGAACGATGCTGCGCTGGGCGACGGCCGCGGTCGTGCCGTTCGCCGTTGCGATGGGAATCGCGCACGCCCAGGAGGACTACGGCAAGCCGGGCGGCCCGGTCAAGCTGACGGTCGGCTACCAGCCCTACTACACGCAGTCCTGGTCCGGCGTCGTCATGCGCGGCAAGAAGTTCTACGAGAAGTACCTGCCCGAAGGGCTCCCAGGTCGAGTTCCAGATCGGGCTGCAGGGCGCGATCATCGTCAACAACATGCTGGCCGGGAAGCAGCAGATCGGCTACATGGGCGACATGCCGGCGATCGTGTCGACCACCAAGACCGAGACCGCCGACATCCGGCTGGTCGCGAGCCTCGGCCTCGGCTACGACCAGTGCAACATCTTCCTCGCCCGCAACGACGCGCCGAAGTTCGCGACGCCGCAGGATTTCATCAAGTGGCTCGACGGCAAGATCGTCGCGGTGCCGAAGGGCAGCTGCACCGATCGCTTCGCCCAGGCGACGTTCAAGAAGGCGAACGTCAATCCGAAGGAGTATCTCAACCAGAACATCGAGGTCATCACCTCGCAACTTCCGCGCCGGCAAGATCGACGCCGCGGTGATCTGGGAGCCGACCGCCTCGCGACTGGTGCAGGAAGGCCTGGCGCGGCGCGTCGCCTCGGGCGCGAGCGTGAGCGAGAACGACGGCGGGTTCCTCGCCATGCGCGCCGACCTCATCAAGGCGCGGCCGGACGTCGTGAAGGCGTGGCTGAACGCCGAGCTCGACGCGCAGCTCTTCCTCGCCGACCCGAAGAACGCGGCCGAAGTGATCAGGATGGCGAAGGAGCAGACCACCGGCTTCTCGGAGCGCGCGCTGTGGTACTCGCTCTACGGCACCTACCCGCAGGGCTCGGGCGGCTCGGCGGTGCGCAATCAGCTGCACTTCACGCTTCACGCCCGGAAACGCGCGAGCTGATCAAGCGCGCCTCCGCGTTCCTGTACTCGATCAAGAGCATCAACGTACCCGAGCTGCGTCCGGAGGCGATCGACGCGAGCTGGAGCGAGCAGGTCCTGAAGGAGCGCAACCTCAAGGCGCCGATCGGCGACGTGGCCGGCCTGCCCGACGCGCAAGCGCCGAAGTGATCTAGCTGAGCTGATCGTCCGCGCGGCTGCGCCGCGCGGACCGATCAGGGCGCCCCTCTCCCGCCGCGGGGGCGGGGCCACGGGTGACGATGCTCGGGGGCTGCGCAAGGCAATGGAGCTGACCATCAACAACGGGAGCAAGGCCGCCCCGGACGACGTGCTCGGCGTCCTGCGCGAGTCCACGCCGTTCGGCGGCGCGCCCGACGAGCTGCTGCGCAAGATCGCCGCGATCGCCCGCCGGGCGCAGTACGCGGCCGGGCGCGCGCATCTACAACGCCGGCGAGGAGGCCGACGACATCTACGTCGTGGCGAGCGGCCGGATCGAGCACATCTTCACCTCGGAGGTCGGTGCGCGCGAGCCGCTCAAGCGCATGACGCGCGGGCGGCGTGTTCGGCTGGGCGGGGCTCCTGCTCGGCCAGTACGCAACGGCTCGCGACCGTCACGGCGCTCGAGCCCGCCGAGCTGATCCGCATCGACACCGAGGCGCTCGTCAAGGTCCTCGAGGCGGAGCCGGCGCCGGCGAACGCGGTGATGGAGCCGGTTCGCGTCGATGATCGTGCGCGAGTTCACGCGTGCCGGAGCTCCTCGCGCAGGTGCGCCGGCTCTCCGGCGAGCCGCAGCCCGAGGAGATGTCGAGCCTCGAGCTCACGATGTACCGCTCGCGCAGTGGCTGAAGAGCCCGCGGCCGTACCTGATGCTGATCGGGCTTCGCGCTGCTTCCTCGGCTCCTGGTACCTCACGGTCGAGGTGTGGAAGCTGCCGCGCTTCCGCGAGATGCCCGGCATCACCGACGGTGGTGAAGGAGTGGCTGAACCCCAACCCGGTCTACGGGCTCTCGATCTACACGCGCGGAGTACTACACGCACATCTGGGTCTCGGTCTGGCGCATCGCGCAGGCGTTCTTCCTCGCCACCGTGCTCGGCGTGCCGCTCGGCCTGCTTCCTCGGCTGGTCGCGCAAGTTCAAGGAGTACGTCTTCCCGGTGTTCGAGACTGCTGCGGCCGATCCCGATCCTCGCCTGGGTGCCGCTGGCGATCGTGATGTTCATCGCGACCGAGTCGGCGGTGATCTTCCTCGCCTTCCTCGCCTCGTTCTTCGCCACCGCGCTGAACACCATGCTCGGCGTGCGAGTCGATCGACGAGTCGTACGTGCGCGCCGCGAACTGCCTCGGCGCGAGCAAGTGGCAGGTGTTCCGCCACGTCATCGTGCCGGGCGCGCTGCCGTTCATCTTCACCGGCCTGCAGATCTCGATCGGCGTGTCCTGGTTCTCGCTGGTCGCGGCCGAGATGGTGTCGGGCCAGTACGGCCTCGGGCTACGTGATCAACACCTCCTACATGATGGTGCGCTACCCGACGATCGTGATCGGCATGATCACGCTCGGCGTTCGTCGGCTACGTGACGAGCGCCCTGGTGCGGATCGCCGGCGACTACATGATGCAGTGGCGCGTGCGCGAGCTCGCGCTCTCGGAGCGCTGACCATGGACATGCGCGCGGCCGGCCCGTCCGGCTCGCCCGGCGACCCGCGGCCGCGATCGGGATCGACGACGTCGTCAAGGTCTACGACCCCGAAGGGGCGGCGGTCATGGCCGTGGACCACTGCTCGCTCGACATCGCGGCCGGCGAGATCTGCATGATCGTCGGGCCCGTCGGGCTGCGGCAAGACGACGCTGCTCAACGCGATCGCCGGCTTTCACGACATCACCTCCGGGCGCATCCTGCTCGACGGCGAGGTGCTGTGCTCGGCCGAGCAAGCCGCAAGGCCGAGCCCGGCCCCGACCGCATCGTCGTGTTCCAGAACGGCGCGCTGTTCCCGTGGAAGACCAACCTCGAGAACGTCACCTTCGGCCCGGTGATGCAGGGCAAGCTCGACCAAGCAAGCAGGCGATCGAGAAGGCGCGCGCGATGATGGCCGACGCCGGGCTCTGCGAGCGTCGAGCACAACTATCCGGGCGAGGTGTCCTCCGGCATGCGCCGCCGCGTCGAGATCGTGCGCGCGCTGATGAACGACCCGCAAGGTGCTGCTGCTCGACGAGCCGTACCGCGCGCTCGACTCGCTCACCAAGAGCGTGATGCACGAGGCGCTGCTCGAGATCTACTACAAGAACAAGGTGACGATCTTCTTCATCACCCACGACCTCGAGGAGGCGATCTTCCTCGGCCACAAGGTGGCGATCATGACCACGCGGCCGTGCAAGCCGAAGAAGGTGCTGACGGTCGACATCCCGCACCCGCGCGACTACAGCGTGCTCACCTCCAAGCGCTTCCGCGAGCTGATCGAGGAGACCAACGACGCGGTGCACGAGGAAGCGCTGAAGGCCTTCCAGGCCGGCGAGAAGGAGGGCTAGGCGATGGCGAAAAAGCTCGGGAAGATGGTCGCGAGCAGCCTGTTCTGGCGCGGCGCTGGCGTCGATCATCGTCTTCCTCGTGCTGTGGGAGATCGGCTCGCGCTCGAAGGAGTGGATGGCGCCGGAGTTCTTCGCCCCGTTCAAGTCGCTCCTCGGCGCGCTGGGCTTCAAGAAGGACTACCTGCCGTGGATCGGCACGGTGCCGGCGCCGAGCGGCGTGCTCGAAGGCGTGGGTGGACGTGATCGGGTCGGCCGGCTACTGGCAGAGCTGGTACATGAGCTTCTTGCGCGTGCTGAGCGGCTTCTTCGCCGCGATGCTCATCGGCATCCCGTTCGGCCTCGCTGCTGGCGGTGAGCCGCACCGCGCACGGCATCTTCTTCCCGACCTTCGAGGTGCTGCGGCCGATCCCGCCGCTCGCCTGGGTGCCGGCGTCGATCATCTTCTGGCCGACGCAGGAGCTGTCGATCGCGTTCGTGACCTTCCTCGGCGCGTTCTACACCATCGTCATCAACGTGGTCGGCGGCGCGCGCTCGATCGACGTGCCGCTACTTCCAGGCGGCGCAGTCGATGGGCTCGTCGCAGTGGGACATCTTCCGCCGCATCATCCTGCCCGGCACGCTGCCCTCGATCGTCGTCGGCTCCGCGGTCGGCATGGGCATCACCTGGGAGGTGGTGGTCGCGGCCGAGATGATCTCCGGCGGCGGCAGCCAGGTCGCGGGCACCGGCGGCGGCCTCGGCTTCTTCATCTGGAACTCCTACGTCGGCGGCTCGTACGAGCAGATCGTGGTCGGCATGATCTCGCATCGGCATCGCCGGCTACTTCTCGAGCGAGCTCCTGCGCTGGCTCGGCAAGTACGTGACGCCGTGGCTGAGGCGTGAGGTGAGGCGATGAACCAAGCTGCGACAGCCGACGCGGCTGGCCGCCGGATCGCGGCCGGCGAGATCGTCGTCACCGGCGTGTCGCAAGAGCTACGGCGCGGCGGGCTCGGCACAAGGACGTCGTGCGCGACTGCTCGTTCACCATCGAGCGCGGCAAGCTGACGGTCATGATCGGCCCGTCGGGCTGCGGCAAGAGCACGCTGATCCGCCTGCTCGCCGGGTTCGAGCGGCCGACCGAGGGCACGGTCCGGCTCGACGGCCAGCCGGTGACCGGCCCGGACCGCGACCGCCTGGTCGTGTTCCAGGAGACCGCGCTCTTCCCGTGGATGACCACCTACGACAACATCCTGTACGGGCCCGCGCGCGCGCGGCGAGGTGACGCGCGAGACGCTCGACCTCGCCGAGTTCCTGCTCAACAAGGTCGGGCCTCCAGGAGTTCCGCAACAAGTATCCCGTCGCAGCTCTCGGGCGGCATGCAGCGCCGCGCCGAGCTCGCGCGCGCGATGATCAACAACCCGCGCGTCATGATCCTCGACGAGCCGTTCCGCGGCCTGGACGCGATGACCAAGGAGCTGATGTGGGAGTACTACTCGCGCCTGTTCGAGGAGTACCGGCCGCACCAACTTCTTCGTCACCACCGACATCGACGAGGCGGTGTTCCTCGCCGACCGGCTGCTGATCATGTCGAACATCCCGACGCAGGTGCGCGCCGTGGTCGAGGTCGACGTGCCGCGGCCGCGCGCGCCTGACCGACATCATCGAGAGCGATCGCGCCAACGAGATCAAGTGCGAGGCGCTGTCGATCCTGCACGCCGAGGCGATGCGCTCGTTCGCGCGCGGCAGCAAGGCGGCGGCGGACTTCGTCGAGGCCTACCTCAAGCGCGCGAACCGCGCCTGAGCGGCAGTCAGGGGCGATGGAGATCCTGCTGACCCGCCCGGTCGTGATCGGGCTCGCGATCGCCGGCGGACTGTGCTCGCTCGCGGCCTCGGTCCTGCAGAAGAAGGGCGTGGTGTCCGAGGCGCCGCGCCAATCACCTGAACAACGCCGGGTACGTGCTGATGGGAGTGAGCATGCTGCTGTTCGCGATCGTCGGACTGCGCGGGGGCGCGGCGTGACGGCGAAGATCATCGACGGCGTCGAGATCGCCCAGCGCGTCCGCGCCGACTGGAAGCGCGCACGTCGAGCGCCTGCGCGCCGCGGGGTCACGCCCGGGCTCGCCGTCGTCATGGTCGGCGAGAACCCGGCCTCGAAGGTGTACGTGCGCAACAAGGTGCGCGCCTGCGCGCGAGCTCGGCATCCATTCCGAGGAGCACCTCTTCCCCGAGTCGGCGACGTGCGAGACCGGTGCTGCGGCGGATCGAGGCGCTGAACGCCAACCCGACGATCCACGGCATCCTCGTGCAGCTGCCGCTGCCGCCGCAGATCGAGGTCGCAGCGCGTGCTCGCAGACATCGCCACCGAGAAGGACGTCGACGGCTTCAACCTCTACAACGTCGGCGGCCTGGTGAGCGGCGGCACCGTGTTCCCGCCGTGCACGCCCTACGGCGTCACGTGCCTGCTCGAGTACAGCGGCATCTCGATCGCCGGCCAGAACGTCGTCGTCGTCGGCGCGAGCACCATCGTCGGCAAGCCGATGGCGCTGATGCTGCTGCAGACGGAGGCCACCGTCGCGGTCTGCCACATCAAGACGCGCGACCTCGCCCAGTTCACGATCCTCGCCGACATCCTCATCGTCGCGGCCGGCAAGCCCAACCTGATCACCGCGCCGATGGTGCGGACCGGCGTGGTGGTGATCGACGTCGGCATCAACCGCCTGCCCGACGGACGGCTCGTCGGCGACGTCGACTTCGAGGCGGTCCGCGAGAAGGCCTCCTACATCACGCCGGTGCCGGGCGGCGTCGGCCCGATGACCGTGACGATGCTGCTCGTGAACACGATCCGCGCGGCCGAGGTGGCGCTCGCGCGACAGCGCGAGGAAGGCGCGCTCGCGAGCTAGCCGCTCGCTCCCGACCGCACACCGGGAGCGTGATGCACGTCAATACCGGCGCGCCCGTATTTCACTAGATTGGCGGTAGCCACTCCAGAGAGGCGCCCGTCATGTTCAAGCCCTTCGATTTCCAACCCGGCTGGGCGACGCCGATGGTCGTGCGGCACGAGCCCTCGTTCTTCGCGACGTTCTTCAGGCTCGCCGGCGAGCGGACCCGCTGCAACGCCCGCAAGCAGGGCAAGTGCCCCGGTCTCGACCACTGCCCCGACTGCAGCTGGTCCCGACAGCGGTCGGGCGACTGAGCCGCCGCTAAGGCGCACGCCGCGCGTTTCCTTTCGACGCGGCGCGTTTCGTTTCGCAACGGAGTGCGCGCGCGGAACGCGAGCGCTTCTCGTTCCTTCCTCGCACCGCCCGGTTCCGCGCGTCCAGATCGGGCGCAAATGCGCCACGCCGTTTGACGTGGATCAAACGCGCCCGCACTCCGCGGGCCGCGCGCTCCCGATTGGCACGACCCATGCGAACCGGTACGCGAAGCCGAACGCGAGGCGCAATCGCGTTTCGTCCCGCAACGTTGGAGGAGGACGCACCGACATGTCCCGAAACACCGCGCAGTGGCTCGCCAAGCCGAACCTCCCGCCCACTCACTACGCCGACCCGGCGATCTACTCCGACCCCGCACTCTTCGCGGAGGAGAAGGAGAAGGTGTTCAAGAAGGTCTGGTGGCTCGCCTGCCACGAGAGCGAGCTGCCGAACCCGGGGGATTTCCGCACGTATCACCACCCGGGCGACGCCGAGCTCGTGATGGTGCGCGGCGACGACAGGAAGGTGCGCACCTTCTTCAACATCTGCCCGCACCGCGGCAACCTGCTCGTCTACACGCCTTCCGGCAGCGTGAAGAACTTCGTCTGCATCTTCCATCAGTGGGCGTTCAACGTGCGCGGCGACTGCGTGGACATTCCGCGCGAGAAGGCCGGCTACCAGGACCGGGTGTGCAAGGCGGATCTCGGGCTGAAGGAGGTGCGCACGGAGGTCGGCTTCGGCGGCTTCGTCTGGGTCAACCTCGACGACAACGCGCCGACCCTCAAGAGCGAGATCGGCGCGGCGCTCGACTACATGCTGCCGGAGCTCGAGGCGGAGCCGCTGCAGACCTTCTGGTACTACCAGGCGCGACTGCAGACCAACTTCAAGCTGATCCACGACACCAACAGCGAGTTCTACCACGACTACCTGCACGTCTATAACCGCATCACCGGGATGCTGAAGCCCGACAGCGGCTACTTCCAGCGCAGGTACACGCCGTTCGCCAACGGACATGCGTCGGTCGGCTCGATGGTGGTGAACTACGACGCGTACAAGTCGACCGGGCGCTCCGAGCTCGGCTGGCCGCAACTCCCGCCGAAGGGCTGGAAGCTCGTCGACCTCTTCCCCTGCATCACGTTCAACCTGCGCACCTCGGTGCTGCGCATCGACACCTACATTCCGCTCGGGCCGAACGACGTGCTCCTCGAGTTCCGCGCGCTCGGACTGAAGAGCGACACGCCCGCGGTCCGGCGCCAGCGCGAGAAGGATTCGGCGGTGATCTGGAGCCCGTTCGGGCGCAACCTGCACGAGGACCTGCTCGCCTCCAGCGGCCAGGGCATCGCCATGGCGCAGGGCAGCCAGGCGATGTACGTGCTGCAGGCGCGCGAGGAGGACGCGACCATCCACGACGAGGTCGGGATGCGCCACTACCTCGCCGAATGGAGCCGGCGCATGGGCCGCAGCTCCGCCGACCCGTACGCGACCGAGCGCGTCGGCGCCCGCGCCGCCTGAGGAGAAAGCGATGACCGTCAACCGCACCGAAGTGGAAGAGTTCGTCTACGAGACCTGCCTCCGGCTCGACGAGAAGGACTGGCAGGGCTTCCTCGACCTCTGCGACCCGCGCTTCAACTACAAGGTCACCGCGTACGCGCCGGAGATCCGCTCCGACATGACCTGGCTCGACCGGGACCGCGCCGAAGTCGAGGAGTTCATCGGCATGCTGCCCAAGCACAACACCGACCCCAACCCGCTGACCCGCCACGCGCAGGTCTGGAAGGTGAAGCTGGACGGCGATCGCGCCGACGTCGTGTCGAGCCTGCAGATCTACCGCACCGCGCTGAACGGCGGCGCGACCGAGCTGTACGCGGTCGGCAAGTACTTCGACACGGTCGCGCTCGAGGGCGGGCAGCCGCGGCTGCTGTCGCGCCATGTGAAGCTCGACACGCGCGACCTCGGCTGGGGGACGCATCTGCCGCTGTAGGCGGGTGCGGCCGGCCGCCGTTCAGCGGTCGAAGCCGTACAGCGTCGCCGGATTGCCGGCGAGGATGGCGCGTCGGGTCGCGGCATCCGGAACCGCTTCGATGAGGACGTCGAGCAACTCGCCCGCGTCGAGCTCGCGGTGGGACAGCACCGCATCGTCATGGACCTGCCGACCCGAATGAAAGCCGATGTGGGGCCAGTCCGAGCCCCACACCAGGCGCTCCGGCGCGGCAGCCACGAGCGCCCGCATGAACGGAATCGCATCGCGCAGGCGACCGCTCGTGCGCGTGATGCGATCGGCGCCGGCGAGCTTGACCCAGACGTGCGGGCCGGCCAGGAGCCGCAGCACGGCCTGGAATCCCGGCTTGCTCGATCCCGGCGTCGGCATCGGGCAGGCCCATGTGATCGATCACGACCGGCACGCTGCAGCGCGCGAGCACCGGCTCCAGCGCCAGCAGGGTCGCCGCATCGGCGAAGAGCTGGAGGTGCCAGCCTAGCGGCGCGAGGATGCGCTCGTAATCGCCGACCAGCTGCGCGCGATCGCCGGCATGGCGGGAGGCCAGGGTGAGCAGGTTCAGTCGCAGGCCGCGCACGCCGGCGCGATGCATCCCTTCGAGCTCGCCGGCCGGGGTCTCGGGCGCGAGGACGGCGACCGCCCTACCCCGCGCGCCCAGGCGCGCCAGCCCGTCGAGCAGGGCGCGATTGTCGTAGCCGTATCCGCTCGCCTGGACGAGCACGGTCCGTGCGAGGCCCACCTGACGCTTCATGTGCTCGTGCGCCTCCAGCGGCGCCTCGGCAACGTTGTAGGCCCGCTCGGCCGCCAGCGGAAAACGGTCGAACGGGCCGAGGACGTGCATGTGGCAGTCGGCGGACTGCTCCGGCAGCGCCTGCGCGGGTGCGCGATGCGTTCGATCGAGCGGGTGCATCGCCGCTATCATAGCCGCCACCCATGCGCATCCCGGTCCTTCCAGGCGACGGCATCGGCCCCGAGATCGCCGCGGTCACCGTGCAGGCGCTCGAGCGGCTCGACCGGCGCTTCGCGCTCGACCTCGCTTTCGACGTCCACGAAGTCGGCCTGGCGAGCCTGACGCGCAGCGGGACCACGCTTCCCGAACCGGTGGTCTCCGCCTGCCGCGGCGCCGAAGGTTTCATCCTCGGGCCGGTGTCGCATCTCGACTACCCGCCGCGCGCGCAAGGCGGCCTCAATCCCTCCGGTGACCTGCGCATTGCGCTCGACCTCTACGCCAACGTGCGCCCGAGCCGGTGCTACGAGGGGCTCGCCCACTGGGGCCGCACGCCGATGGACCTCGTGATCGTGCGCGAGAACACCGAAGGCTTCTACGCCGATCGCAACATGCACCAGGGCGGCGGCGAGTTCATGCCGACGCCGGATCTCGCGCTGTCGCTGCGCAAGGTGAGCGCCCACGCGTCGCGCCGCATCGCACAGACCGCGTTCCGCCTCGCGCGCCGGCGCCGGCGCAAGGTCACCGCGGTGCACAAGGCCAATGTGCTGAAAACGACCGAGGGACTGTTCCTGCGGGAAGTCCGGAGCATTGCGCAGGACTACCCGGACGTCGCCTACGACGAGCAGCTGGTCGATTCGATGGCGGCGCTGCTGGTGCGCGACGCGGCGCGATTCGACGTCGTCGTGACCACCAACATGTACGGCGATATCCTCTCGGACGAGGCCGCGGAGCTCGCGGGCGGCCTCGGTCTCGCCGGCTCGATCAATGCCGGCGATGCGCACTGCATGGCGCAGGCGCAGCACGGCTCGGCGCCCGATCTCGCCGGCAAGGACCTCGCGAACCCGTCGTCCCTCCTGCTCTCCGCCGCAATGCTGCTCGGCTGGCTGGGCGAACGGCACGGCGCGGATCGATTCCTTCGCGCGCAGGCGACGCTCGAGTCGGCGCTCGCAGCGCTGCTGCGCGCGCCGGCGACCCGCACCCGCGATCTCGGCGGGCTGCTCGGCACCAAGGCATTCGGCGCGGCGCTGCTCGAGCAGCTCGGCGCGTGATCTTCGCAAGGGAGGACGAACGATGACGACGATCCTGCGTTTCCTGTGCGCGTGCATCGCGCTGGCCGCGGCCATTCCCGCGGCGGCGCAGACCTACCCCACGCAGCCGATCAGGCTGATCTCGCCGTTTCCGCCGGGCGGCAGCGTCGACATCACCGCACGGTTCATCGCCGAGCCGCTCGGCGGCCAGCTCGGCACGCGGATCGTCATCGAGAACCGCAGCGGCGCCTCTGGCAACATCGGGATGGAGATGGCGGCGCGCGCGGCGCCGGACGGGTACACCGTCGTGCTGAACACCATTCCGCTCGTCACCAACCGGAGCCTGTTCGAGAAGGTCACCTGGGATCCGGTCAAGGACTTCGCGCCGATCGGCATGGTCGCGACCTCCCCGCACGTCCTCGTGGTCCACCCCAAGGTGCCGGCGAACTCCGTCGCCGATCTCCTGCGCCTCGCGCGTGCCAACCCCGGCAAGCTGAGCTACGCGTCGGCAGGCGTCGGCACGACGTTCCACCTCTGCGGGGAGATGTTCAAGGACTCCACGCAGACCTTCATCCTGCACGTCCCCTATCGCGGTGGCGGCCCGGCGCTCCAGGACACGCTCGCCGGCCAGGTCGACATGAGCTTCCCCACGCTGGCGGCCGCGCTGCCCCACGTGAAGGCCGGCACCCTGCGCGCGCTCGCAGTGACCGACACGAAGCGCTCGCCGCTGCTGCCCGACGTCCCGACCCTGCAGGAGGCCGGCGTCCAGAACGCGCAGTTCACCCAGTGGCTCGTGCTGCTCGCCCCTGCCGGCACGCCGCCCGCGGTGGTGACGCGGCTGAATGCGGCGCTCAAGGATGCGCTGAACACGAAAGAGGTCCGGGACAAGTTCCAGGCGAGCGCCATGGAGGCCTTCGTCACGACGCCGGACGAGGCCGGCAAGTTCATCGCCAGCGAGTCGACGCGTTTCGCAACGCTGATCAAGTCGCGGCGGATCACGGCGGACTAGGAGCTCGAATCGATGAGCGAGCCGGCGGCCGCGCAGTTCCTCACGCTCCACGAGATCGTCGTCGCGGCGCGCGCGAACCTCGCGCCCGGCCCCTGGGGCTACCTGATCGGCGGCACCGAGACCGAGGCCACGGTGCGGCGCAACCGCCTCGCGCTCGACTCGCTCGCCTTCCGGCCGCGCGTGCTGCGCGACGTCAGCGGGGTGGATGCGACCGCGACGTTCCTCGGCCGCCCGGTGCGCCTGCCGGTGCTGCTCGCGCCGGTGGGCGGCATGGAATCGTTCGTCCCGGAGGGCGCGGCGGCCGCGGCGCGCGCGGCGGCGCAGTTCGGCATTCCGCAGATGCTCTCGTCGGTCTGCCACCCGGGACTCGAAGCCACCGCGGCGGCCGCGGATGCGTTGCGCGTGTTCCAGCTCTACGTGCGCGGCGACGAGGCCTGGGTGGACGACTGGGCGCGGCGCGCCCGCGCGCACGGCTTCCGCGCCTTCTGCTTCACGGTGGACAGCGCGTTCTACAGCCGGCGCGAGCGCGATCTCATCGGCCGCTACGTCAAGCCGTGGCGCGCGGACGCGGCGGCCGGCGTGAAATACCAGGCCGCGCTTTCCTGGGACCAGGTGAAGCGCTTCAGGGACCGCCACGACCTGCCGGTGATCCTCAAGGGCATCGCCACCGCCGAGGACGCGGAGATCGCGGTGCGCCACGGCGTGGAGGTGATCTACGTTTCGAATCACGGCGGCCGCCAGCTCGATCACGGGCTCGGCAGCGCCGCAGTGCTGCCCGAGATCGTCGCGGCGGTCGCCGGGCGCGCCGAGGTCTGGGTGGACGGCGGCTTCATGCGCGGCTCGGATGTGGTCAAGGCGATCGCGCTCGGCGCGCGCTGCGTCGGCCTCGGACGCCTCGCCTGCCTCGGCCTCGCCGCGGCCGGCGTGGCGGGGCTGGTGCGCGCGCTGGAGCTGATGGAGGAAGAGATCCGGACCTGCCTCGGACTGCTCGGCGTCACGTCGCTCGCCGAGCTCACGCCCGCGCACGTCGCCGCCGCCCCGCCCGTGTTCGAGCCGTCGGCGCTCAGCGCGTTTCCGCTGCTCGGCGAAGATCTGCGGTCGGGGGAGTAAGAGCTTCCCCATGCCCCTCTATTCGGACCAGGACCGGCTGAGCGCGGCGCGCCGCATCGTCGAGCACGTCGGCGCGCTGATCGACGCGCGCTTCTCGGTGCGGCTCTGGGACGGCCGGACGATCCCGCTCGGCAGGCACGTCGACACCGACTTCGCCGTCGCGATCAACGGGCCGGGCGTGATCGGCGCGCTGCTGCGCCGGCCGACCTACGAGAACCTGCTCGCCCACTACGTCCGGGGACACATCGACCTCCACGGCGACCTGATCGACTTCGCCGCGGTGGCCCGCGAGAAGCGACCCCGCCACCAGCTGAAGCGGCTCGACCGGCTCTTCCTCCTGAAGCAGCTCCTGCCGCTGCTGCTCGCGCGCAAGGACGAAGCGGCGCTGGCGCACGGCTACGCCGACGACGCGGTCGGCCGGGACGAGTCGCGCCGGGACAACCGCGCGTTCATCCGCTTCCATTACGACCTCAGCAACGAGTTCTACGCGCTGTTCCTGGACGAGGCGATGCAGTACTCGTGCGGCTACTTCACCGACCCCGCGAACTCGCTCGACCAGGCGCAGCGCGACAAGCTGGAGATGATCTGCCGCAAGCTCCGGCTCGCGCCGGACGAGCGCTTCCTCGACATCGGCTGCGGCTGGGGCGGGCTGGTCTGCCACGCGGCGCAGCACTACGGCGTCCGCGCGCACGGCGTGACCCTGTCGCAGGAGCAGCTCGACTTTGCGCGGGCGAAGATCCAGCGCCTCGGGCTCGCGGACCGGGTGACCGTCGAGCTGCGGGACTACGCGACGCTCGACGGCGAGTACGACAAGATCGCGAGCGTGGGCATGTTCGAGCACATCGGCATCGCCAACATGCCGAAGTACTTCGGCAAGCTCAACTCGCTGCTGCGCGATCGCGGCCTGCTGCTGAACCACGGCATCTCGCGGCGGGCCAAGCCGAGCCGCCGCGCCGCGCGCCGGATCCGGCCGGAGCGGCGCATGCTGCTGAAGTACGTCTTTCCCGGCAGCGAGCTCGACAACGTCGGCCACACCATCGACACGATGGAAATCTGCGGCTTCGAGGTGCGCGACGTGGAGGCCTGGCGCGAGCACTATGCGCTCACCACGCGGCACTGGTACCGGCGGTTGATGGCGCGGCGCGACGAGGCGATCGGCTTCGTCGGCGTCGAGAAGTTCCGGATGTGGGCGCTCTACCTCGCCGGCGTCTCGGTCGGCTTCGACAGCGGCTCGATGCACATCTGCCAGGTGCTCGCGAGCAAGCACGGCTCGAAGGGCGCCTCCGGGGTGCCGCTCACGCGAGCGGATCTGTACGCCTGAGGACGCGCACGGCGCATTGCGGCGCCGGTCGAGCGGGTCCGGGCGGCTGTCACGACCGGAAGCTCGGCGGAGCGAGCGCTAACGCGTCGCGCGCCTCGCGGGCAGGCTGCGCCGGGAGACGACGCCGGCGATCCACTTCACGGATTGCCGCGCCCGGTCGGCGACCATCGGCAGCGGGAGCTGCCGGTAGTCGTCGTTGAAGACCTCGAAGCTGTAGTCGCCGCGGTAGCCCATGGCGTCGAGCCGGCGGACCATGTCGGAGACCTGATCGCTGTGCACGCCCTCGCCCGGAAACACGCGGTAATGGCGCGCGGTTTCGATCCGCTCGTCCGGCGTGCGCGTCTCCTGCCACAGGAAGTCCGACAGCTGCACGAGGAACACCTTGGCCGGATCGATTCCGTCCAGCACGCCGAGGTCGGTCTTCTGCGCAAGGATGTGGAAGGCGTCGAGGGTGACGCCGAGATTCGCCCGGTCGGCTTCCGCAACCAGGTCCCACGACTGCATGACCTGGTTCACGTGCCGGCCCCAGGAGAGCGCTTCGTAGGCGATCTTGATGCCCAGCGGAACGGCGAGCGTGGCGAGCTTCCGCAGATCCTTGACGAGGAGCGCGGTGTCGCCGCTCGCGTGTGCGGAGCTGGACGAGCACGCAAGCAGCACGTTCGACCCGAGCGCGCGGCACATCGAAAGCATCGCCTTGGCCACGTCGACCTTGTAGGCATGCAGGTGGCCCGAGAGGCCTTCGAAGTCCCGCAGCACCTGGAAGCCGGTGACGCGCAGGCCGCTCGCGCGCACCGCTTCGACCGCGGCCGCCTCGCCGTTCGGATGCCCGACGATGTCGGTGGCGTTCAGCATGACCTGCGTGAACCCGGCGCCCTTGATCGCCCGCAGCTTGGCCTCCAGCGGCCCCGCGAGCGTGATGGTGTCCATCCCGAAGTGGTCGAGGTTCATGGCTTCGCGTGCGAGACCACGAGCTCGAAAGTCACGCCGCCCAGATAGACCTCGGTCAGGGCGCCCTTGTCACTCGGCTGCACCGCGCCGCGGTCGATGAAGACGATGCCCCGCTCCGTCAGCGCGCGAGTCGTCGCCGGAATGTCGGGCGCACCCAGGCCCACCCGCACGAGGCCTTCCTCCCAGTGAATGTCCGCGGCGCCGTCGGGCGGCTCGATGAGCTGCAGATAGAACTGGTGGCACGGGCTTTCGAGCAGCGTTCCCTTGGGCAGCACGCCGAAGTACTGACCCCGCGGCAGCACGGTGAAGCCGAACAGCGCCTGATAGAAGTCGAGCCAGTCGTCCGTGCGGTCCGCGAGAATCGCCTGCACCACGCCGAACCAGTGCAGGCCCGCGAGCGCCGGCGGACGGGATTGCGTGCCGGCAAGGGGCACGAAGTCGACGTCGTAGATCGAGAAATCCTTGTATCGATCGACGAAGTAGATGAGGCTGTCGCCGGCGCCGTGGATTCCCGGGATGTGCAGTTCCATCGCCGCAGCGCGCGTGGGCATCTCCCACGCGCCGAGGTCTAGGGAGCGCCGGAAGGCCTGGCCCGCGTCGCGCACGCGCAGCGCGACGGCCGCGAGCGTGGGCGTTCGCTCCGTCGCGGAATGCGCGTTGACGATCAGGTTCATCGTCCCCTGCCGGTAGAGCATCACTTCGCGCGAACGGTGGCGCGCCACGGCCGCGAAGCCCATCTTCTGCAGCAGGGCGCCGAACGCCTGGGGCTGGGTAGTCGTGTACTCGATGAACTCGATCCCGTCCATCCCGAGCGGATTGACCGGTTCCGGGTTGCTCTCGTCGATGGCCATTCTCGCGCTCCCGGTTGTGCGGCGCGGCAAGGGCGCCGCATTGTCGACAATTGGCGAACCTGTTAAATTTACCTTGCAATGTCGTTAATTCCAAGGGGCGCGGGACCGGGCCGGGAGAAGGGCCGCAATGCGGCCATGCGCAAGCCCAAGGCCCCGGAGGAGAACCGGGCGAGCATCGTCGCGGCGGCCATCGACGAGTTTGCGGCGCGCGGCTTCAAGGGCGCCAGCATGGACGCCATCGCCGCCCGCACCCGCGCCACCCGGGCGCTCATCAACTACTACTTCGGGAGCAAGGAAAAGCTCTACATCGCGGCGCTCGAGCAGGTGTACGCGGAGATCCGCGCGGCCGAGGTCGAACTCGACCTCGACCATCTCGCGCCGGTCGACGCCATCCGCCGCATCGTCGAGTTCACCTTCCATTACTACCTGAAGCACGAAGGGTTCGTGCGGATCGTCGTCGCCGAGAACCAGGCGAAGGGCCGGCACTTGAGGAAGTCGAAAGCGATGCGCACGCTCAACCGGCCGATCATCGACCGGCTGGCGGGCGTGATCGCGCGGGGGCAGGCGGAAGGCCGCTTCCGCCCCGACGTCGACCCGGTCGAGATCCACAAGGCGATCGCCGCGCTCGGCATGTTCAACGTGACCAACCGCTACACCTTCGGCGCCATCTTCCAGCGGGAGATGGGCGCCAAGGGCGACGTCGAACGACGCCGCGAAATCGTGGCCGAAATCATCCTCAGCTATCTGACCAACTTCCCGCGCCACACTTAATAGGAGGAGGCAAGCATGGACTTGAACGTCAATCGTCGTCTGGTGCTCAAGGCGGGCGCTGCGGTCGCCGCCGCGTGCGCGCTGCCGGTCCGGGCGCAGGCAACGCCCACCCTGCGCTTCGCCGCGGTGTTCTCCGACAAGGACATCCGCGCGGACATGATCCGGATGCTCGCCAAGGAGATCGCGGGCGACTTCAAGCTGGAGCCCTTCCTGAACGCGACGCTGTTCAAGCAGGGCACGGAGCTCGTGGCACTGCAGCGCGACAACCTGGAGCTGGGAAACATCGCACCGCAGGACATCACCAAGCAGATCCCGGCGTGGTCGATCCTGACTTCGGCGTACCTCTTCCGGGACGCGAACCACCTGAACGCCTTCTTCGCGAGCGACCTGGGCGCACAGATGAAGAAGATGGCCGAGGACGAGGCCAAGGTGAAGATCCTGGGTCCGACTTTCTTCGGCACCCGGCAGGTGGGCCTCAAGCCGAAGAAGAAGATCAGCACGCCGGCCGACATGGCCGGCATCAAGCTCCGGATGCCCCCGGGCGACGCGTGGCAGCTCCTCGGCCGCTCGCTGGGCGCGAATCCCACGCCGATGGCGTTCGCCGAGACCTACACCGGCCTGCAGACCGGCGCGGTCGACGGCCAGGACAACCCGCTGCCCAATGTCCAGGCGATGAAGTTCAACGAGGTGATGTCGCAGATCGTGCTGACCTCGCATCTCGTCGGCTACGACCTGCTCACCATCAACCTCAAGACCTGGAACGCGATGTCGCCGGCGAAGCAGAAGGCCTTCCAGGCGGCGGTCGACAAGGCGCTCGCCTGGAGCACCGCGGAGCACCTGAAGCGCGAGGCGGAGCTCGCCGAGGGCTTCCGGAAGATGGGCCTCGAGGTCTATGCCCCGGACGTCAAGGCCTTCCGCGAATACGCCCAGAAGGTGTACCTCGGCTCGGACCAGGCGAAGGACTGGCCGAAGGGAATGCTCGAGAAGATCAACGCGCTGAAGTAATGCAGTCCATCGGGGCCTGGCTGCGGCGCCGCGCGGAGAACGTCGCCGCGGCCATGCTCGCGGTGATGTTCGCCGCCTTCGTCGTCCAGATCGTCTTCCGCTATTTCTTCAACCTCCCGACCGGCTGGTCCTCGGAGCTGGCGGTCATCCTGTGGCTCTGGCTGGTGCTGTGGGGCGCCGCCTTCGTGGTCAAGGAAAGCGAGGCCATCCGCTTCGACCTGCTCTCGGGGAAGGCCGGCCGCCGCGCGCGCATCGCGATGGGCATCTTCACTGCCGCGGCGGTGGTGATCCTGTACGGTGCGTCGCTTCCGGCGACCTACTCGTACGTGACCTTCATGAAGGTCGAGAAGACCTCCTACCTCAAGATCCGGTTCGACTGGCTGTTCTCGATCTACCTGCTCTTCGCGATCGCCGTCATCGTCCGCTACCTGTGGATCCTGTCGCACCTGCTGCGCGGCAAGGAGCCCGACGCGGACGATCCGACCAAGGCGAGCTCCGGCCTGTGAACCTCGCCAGCCCCTTCTCGCTCGCGGTCCTGGCGATCGTCGCCCTCAGCCTGCTCGGGCTGCCGATCGGGCACGCGATGATCGCCGGCTCGGTGCTCTACCTCTGGCTGGCCGGCCTCGACATCGGGACCGCCGCCGAGCAGCTGCTCAACGGGATGTACACGAGCTACCTGCTGCTCGCCATTCCGCTGTTCATCCTCGCCGCGGAGTTCATGAACAGCGGCAGCATCATGGAACGGCTGCTGCGCTTCTGCAACGCGCTCGTCGGGCGCTTCCGCGGCGGACTCGCCCAGGTCAACGTCGTGCAGAGCATCATCTTCGCCAGCATGTCGGGCTCCGCCCTCGCCGATGCCGCGGGCTCGGGCAGGATGATGCAGACGCTGATGACCAAGGACGGGAAGTACACGGCGAGCTTTGCGGCCGCCCTGTCGGCGGCCTCCTCGGTCATCGGGCCGATCATCCCGCCCTCGATCCCGCTGGTGCTCTACGCCCTCGTCTCCGACACGTCCATCGGCTTCCTGTTCCTCGGCGGCGTCATCCCCGGCCTGCTCATGGGCATCGTGCAGATGGCCCTGATCGCGTTCACCGCCAGGCGGCGGAACTTCCCGGTCGAGCCGCCGGTCCCGCTGCGCGACCTGCCGCGGGTCACGTGGGAAGCCTTTCCCGCACTGATGATGCCGGTGATCCTCCTCGGCCTGCTCTACAGCGGGGTGACGACGCCCACGGAAGCCGCCGCGGCCGCCGCCGCGTATGCGCTGCTGGTTTCCGCCCTGCTCTATCGCTCCATCAGCTGGCGCGACGTCTACAACTCGCTGCGCGACGAGCGCGCGCGTCACGATCTCGATCGGCATGCTGATCGCCGGCGCGCTGGTCTTCAACTACGTCATCACGGTCGAGAACATCCCCAAGACGCTCGCCGCCATGCTGAAGGCGTACGAGCTGTCGCCCCTCGCCTTTCTGCTGTTCACGAACCTGGCTGCTGCTCGTCCTGGGCTGCTTCCTGGAGGGCACCACGATCCTGCTGGTCATCGTTCCGGTTCTGCTCCCGACGGCGCAGGCGTTGGGCATCGACCCGGTGCATTTCGGCGTCGTCGCGGTCGTGAACATCATGATCGGACTGATCACGCCACCCTACGGACTGCTGCTTTACATGATGTCCATGATCGCGCAGGTGCCGCTCCGCGCCCTCGTGCGCGACGTGATGCCATTTCTCGCGGTCATGATCGGCGCGCTGGCGCTGATCACGCTCGTGCCGGACCTGGTGCTCTTCCTGCCCAGGCTGCTGGGCTACAAGGGCTGAGTCGGAAAAGAACGCATGGAGCGCACGACATGGCCCGCTCGATTCGCCGCGTAGTCACCGGCCACCGGCCGGACGGCCGTTCGACCGTGCTGGCGGACGGGCCGGCGCCGAACGTGAAGGAGCGGGCGGCGGGGAACGCGTCCACCCTCCTCTGGGTCACCGACGAGTGTCCGGCCGAGGTGTCCGGGGCCGCCGACCGGGCAGCGCGCGAGATCGGCGTGCCGCCGCCGCAGCGCGGCACCATCTTTCGGGTCGCGGAGTTTCCGCCGGAGACGGGTGGCGATGTCCGTGACAACGAAACCGTCTTGCGCGACTTCGGCATCGGTCCCGACGTGGCGCGCGGGCACCCGCCGCGGCATCCCGCCATCCACCGCACCCGGACCATCGACTACGTCATCGTGCTGGAGGGCGAGATCGACCTGCTGCTGGATGACGGGGAGGTACGGTTGCACGCGGGCGACGTGGTCGTGCAGCGCGGCACGAATCACGCGTGGATCAATCGCGGCAAGGCGATATGCCGGCTCGGCATGGTGTTCATCGACGCCGAGGAGCCTGCGGAGATAAGGGATCTGAACGCGTGACGCGTGCCGTCGGCCTCACGCTTTCCGCAGAGACTCCCGGCAAGGCCGTGAAGCTGCTCGTGGGCCTCATCGGCGCCGGCATCCAGGGCTCGTTGTCGCCGGCGCTCCACGAGGAGGAAGCGCGGTATCACGGGCTGCGCCTGCACTATCAGTTGATCGATCTCGACGTCGCCGGTGTCGGCGTCGAGGCGTTACCCGGCTTGGTCCAGGCGGCGCGTCTAATGGGATTCGCCTGCCTCAACATCACCTATCCGTGCAAGCAGGCGGTCATTCCCCTGCTCGACGAGCTGTCCGAGGAGGCGCGTGCAATCGGCGCCGTGAACACGGTCGTGATCAATCGCGGCCGCCTGGTCGGGCACAACACCGACGGCACCGGCTGGAGCTGGGGCTTTCAGCGCGCGCTGCCCGGCGCGAACCTTGCGCGGGTGGTGCTGCTCGGCGCAGGCGGCGCCGGCTCGGCCTGTGCCGATGCAGTGCTGCGGCTGGGCGCCCGGCGCCTTGTCATCGTCGACCGCGAGACGGCGCGGGCGGAGGAGCTCGCGGACCGCATGTGCGCCATCCATGGGTCCGACTCGCGCCGGCACCGAAACCGATCTCGCCGTCGCCCTGAAGGACGCCCACGGCCTGATTCACGCCACGCCGACCGGCATGACGAGGCATCCCGGCATTCCGCTGCCGGAAGCGCTGCTGCGGCCGGGCATCTGGGTTTCGGAGATCGTTTACGTGCCGCTGGAGACGCCGCTGCTCGGGCGGCACGCCGTGCCGGGTGCCGAACGATGGACGGGGGGCACATGAACGTCGGTCAGGCCGTGCGGGGCTTCAAGCTGTTCACGGGTCTTGATGCCGACCCGGCGCGCATGGAAGCCCATTTCCGCCGGCTCGTCGCATGAGCCGATCACGACGCCTCCGACCTAGCGGGTCCGGCCGCCTTTCACGAAGTCGAGCGAAGCCCGGAACAGCTCGAGATCCTTTTCGTACTCGGCCGCGTCGGCGCGGTCGATCTGGATCCATTCCCTCGAGCTCGTCATGCCGCCGGGCTGAAACGGGACGACGTTGTCCCTGGAAAACTGCAGCTCGGTCGCGGTGGCGGCCGGCAGGCGCAGCCCGACGCCGCCGCTGCTGATGCAGGCGAACATCTTGTCGCTGACGAAGTAGGCGTCGAGGCCGTTGATCTTTCTCGCGCTGACGCCCGGAAGCTTGAGAAGCAGCGCGTCGATCTGCGCCTTGCGGCTGGATTCGGGGGGGTCGGTGCTCAAGGGGAATCGGCCTGGGTTGTCGTGAACAGAGAGATTGAACCAAAAAAGCCACGCCCGTGGCCAGGCCTCCGTTGCTCCGGGCGCCTCACGGAGATCGCCGCGGCAGCACGCGCCCCGGGTCGTAGAACGGCAGCCGGCAGATCCGGCCCACCTCCGTGTCCGAGGTCGAGACGAGCGTCCCCGGCGCAGCCGCGTCCATCGGCGCGAACCCGAGCGCGAGCTCGCTGCCGAAGGTCGGCGACCGGACGCGGCTCGTCACCTCGACGCGAGGAACTTCACCGCGCGATGAGGCATCGCGGCGCGCAAACCCGTCGAGCCCGACGAGACGCCGGTCGTGCGCACGCCGACGCAGCGCGCGCAACGCCTCGCTTCCGGTGAACGCACGCCCGTCGAACGACACCAACCGCTCGAGCCCCAGCTCGAATGGATTCACCGGCCGCGACAGTTCGTTCGTGAAGAGGATGTACCCCGATTCGATGCGCAGGCTGTTCGCGGCGTCGAAGCCGCATTCGCGGCCGTCCGCCGCGAAGGCGCGCCAGAGCCTGCCCGCCGCGTCCGTCGGCACGATCAGTTCGTAGCCCAGCTCGCCCGAGTAGCCCAGCCGGCCGATCGTCACCGGGACGCCGGCGATCATTGTCTCGCGAAAGCCGAAGTACGGCACTCCCGGCGATCCGCCCAAATGCCGTCCGAGCACGCGCGCGGACTCGGGCCCCTGGACCGCGAGCACGGCGTTCGCGCCCGAGAGATCGCTGCAGCGCGACCCCCGCTTCGCCCGCCGCCTCCGCGACGAACGCGAAGTCCGACGGGCGTCCGGTGAACAGCCAGTACCGGTCGCGCGCGAGACACCAGACCGTCGCGTCGATGAACACCGTGCCGTCCGGGCGCAGCAGCAGCGTGTACGCGATCCGTCCGGGCGCGAGCGTCGACAGGTTCCGCGTCTGCAGACGGTCGAGGAACGCGCGCGCGCCGGCGCCCGCGACCTCGAAGTGCCCCATGAACGAGAAGTCGAACAGGCCCGCACGCGCGCCGCGTCGCGAGATGCTCCTCCGCGGCGTCGGTGTAGACCGCTACAGGTTGCGCCATAGCATGAGCGCGCCGACGACGATGCACAGGCCGGCGGCGAGCCGGCGCAGCGTGCCGACGCTGACGGCGTGGGCCAGGCGCACGCCCGCGACCACGCCGGCGAGCTCGAACAGCGTGATCCACGCCGCCACGCCGAAATCGATGGTGCCGTAGGCCAGGTTGCCGGCGGTGCCGAACACCGCCGCGACGATCTGCAGCACCTGGCTGGTGCCGACCGCCGCGAGCGGCACGAACCCGGCGAGCACCATGATCGGAACCGAGAACAGCGGCCCGCCCGCGCCCGACAGCCCCGATCCGAACCCCGACACCGCGCCGACGCCGACCAGCATGGCGCGTTCGGCGGGCGAGCGTCCGTCGCGATGACCTGCGTCGCGGCGCGACGGCAGCAGGATGTAGGCGCCGGCGAAGACGATGATTCCCGCGATGATCAGCGCGAGCGGGCGCGCGTCGATGCGCGAGTTCGCCCACGCGCCCAGCACGCTGAACACCACCGCGCCGGCGCACACCGGGACCGTGATCCGCCAGTCGATCGAGCCGCGGCGCTGGAAGAGGATCGTGCCGAGGATCCCGGTGAACGCGAAAGTGAAGAGCGCCGTAGCGGTCGCACTGTGGACCGTCAGCCCGCCGAGATACGTCAGCGCGGGAATCAGCAGGATCCCGCCGACCCCGACGGTGCCGATGAAGAGGCCGACGACGACGGCGACCGCGGCGAGCAGCAGGTAGGCGGTCAAACGCGGTCGCCGCTAGGACTCAGCCGGCGGCGAACGCCTTCAGCTCGCTCGTGAGCAGGATGGAGAGCTGCTTCATCAGGGCGTAGCCGAGGCTGTGGTCCTCCTCCATCAGCGCGATCAGCCGCGCGCCGTTGAGGGCCAGGACCTCGCAGGGCGTGAGGCAGTAGGCGGTGGCGATGCGGCGCTGCGTGGTCTCCACCAGCGCCGCCCAGCCGAACACCTCGCCGCGGCGGATGATCTCGCCCGCCGAGGTGTCGCGCCGGCCGACGCCGAGCGTGAACCGCACCGTGCCGTCGGCGAGGACGTAGAAGTCCTCGGCCGGATCGCCGAGCGAGTAGATGCGCGTGTCCTGCGGATAGCGTTCGCGCCGGGCGAGGAGCGCGAGCCGCGCGAGCTGCGCGCGCCCGAGCCCCGCGAAGAAGCGCGCCTCGCCGAGGACGTCCAGCTCCCCGGCGATCGCCGCGCCCGGCGCCGGCTGAATTCACTTCTTCTTCCAGCCCACCAGTTCGCGGAAGCGCGCGAGCTCGTCTTCCTTCATGAACACGGTGTGCTCCTTGCCCGGGTAGACGCGCGAGCGCACCTCGTCGCGGTAGTCCGAGAGGCCCTTCTCCAGGATCGGCACCAGGTCGACGTAGATCTTCGAGTGCCGCGGCACGTGCGCCTCGTAGAGGTGGAAGAGGTCCGAGCCGATGATGTGCACGCCGTGCGCGCGGTTGCCGGCGCCCAGGCTGATCACCGGGACCGGCAGCGTCTCCGCGAGGTACTCGCAGACCTCGGAGGTCGTCACCTCGCACATGATCGAGAAGCAGCCCGCGTCCACCATCGCCCACGCGTCGTCGATCAGCTCCTTGGCGCGCTCGGCGGTCTTGCCCTGCGCGACGAATCCGCCCGAGCTGCGGCATGCGCATCGGGGTGATGCCGATGTGCCCCTGCACCGGGATGCCGGCCTTCACGATCGCCTCGATGTACTTCGCGTGGTGCTTGTTGCCCTCGCACTTCATCACCTCGGCCCCGCCCTGCGCGACGTACTTCGCGGCGTTGTCCACCGCCTGCTGGGCCGAGAGGTGGAAGCTCATGTAGGGCATGTCGACCATGCGCAGGCCGTACTTCGAGCCGCGCTTGACCGCCTGCGCCATGAACATCACCTCCTCGAACGACACCGAGGTGGTGGTCTCGTGGCCGAACAGCACCATGCCGCCGGTGTCCGAGACGCACAGGATGTCGATGCCCACCCGGTCGGCGATGATCGCCGTCTCGTAGTCGTACACCGCGAGCTGCACGATCGGCTCGCCCTTCTTCATCTTGTCGACGAGCGACGGGATGGTGACCTTCTTGCGCGTGGGCGCGGCAGGCTTCTCGGCCATCGATGTCCTCCTGGGTGCTATTGGATGGGGTTAAGCGGACCTGCAGCAGCAAATCCTGTGCCGCTCCCCTCCCCCTGCAATTACAACCGGCTGGGCGCGCTGCGCCACCGCGCTGTTTCGAAACGAAACCGGCGGAAGTGCCCCGCGAAACAGGGCGCTAGTCGCCCCGCGGGACGCGCCCGTTGCGCAGCAGCCCCCACTCCCGGCGCCGCGTCCAGAGCGCCTTGCGGCCGATCCCGAGCGCGCGCGCGAGCTCGGTCTCGCTGTAGCGGTCCTGGTAGCGCGCCACCGTCTCGCGGATGTACGCCTCGACCGACAGCGGGCGATCCGGCGCGGGCGCCGCGCTGCGACGGCTGCCGGCCGCCGTCATCCCGTCGGACAGCTCCGCGCAGGTGAGGAGGTCGGAGTCGGCGAGGATCGCCGCGCGCTCGATCAGGTTCTCGAGCTCGCGCACGTTGCCCGGCCAGGAATGCCGCTCGAGGAACGCGGCGAGGTCCGGGCCGATGCCGCGAATCTTCTTGCCGAGCTTGCGGCCGTAGACCTCGACGAAGTAGTCGGCGAGCAGCCGCACGTCCTTGCCGCGCTCCCGCAGCGCCGGCACGTGGATGCCGATGACGTTCAGGCGGTAGAAGAGGTCCTCGCGGAATCCGCCGCCGCCGACGAGCTCGTCGAGGTCGCGGTTGGTGGCGGCCACGAAGCGCACGTCGACGTGGAACACCTGCTTGCCGCCGCCGACCGGCCGCACCTCGCGGTCCTGGAGCACGCGCAGCAGCTTCACCTGCAGCGCCGGCGCGAGCTCGGAGATCTCGTCGAGGAACAGCGTGCCGCCGTGCGCCTCGCGGATCAGGCCCTCGGTCGAGTGCGTGGCACCGGTGAACGCCCCCTTCACGTGGCCGAACAGCTCCGACTCGAGCAGCTCGCTCGGGATCGCGCCGCAGTTGATCGCGACGAACGGCCCCTCCGCGCGGCGGCTGGCGCGGTGGATGCTGCGCGCCACCAGCTCCTTGCCGGTGCCGCTCTCGCCCGAGATGAGCACGTTCGCGTCCGACGGCGCCACCTTGCGCACCAGGTCGTGCACGCGCTTGATGCCGGCCGACTCGCCGATGATCCGGCGGTCGGCGTAGGCCTTGCGCAGGCTGCGCTTGAGCAGCGCGTTCTCGCGCCGGATGCGTCGCTCGCTGAGCGCGCGCGCCACCGCGTGCAGGAAATCGTCGTTGTTGAACGGCTTGATGATGTAGTCGACCGCGCCGTTGCGCAGCGCCTCGATGGCGCTCTCGACCGACGAGTAGCTCGTCATCAGGATGATCGGGATCTCGCGGTCGACCTCGCGCAGCCCGCGGATCGCGTCGAGCCCCGTCGCATCCGGCAGCTTGAGATCGGTGATGACCAGATCGACGACGCTCGCATGGACCGCGCGCAGGCCGTCGCGCACCGTCCCGGTCATCTCGGTGCGATAGCCCTCGCCCGCGAGCAGCAGCTGCACCACCTCCGAGAGCCCCGGATCGTCGTCGATCACGAGGATGCGCTCCCGGATCGAGCCCTGGATGCGCTCGGCCGCGACGTTCATGGATGCACACCCGGCGTCGCGGCAGGCAGCTCGATCAGGAAGCAGGCGCCGCCCTCCGGATGATTCTCGGCGCGCAGCTCGCCGCCGAGCTGGTTCACGATCTCGCGCGAGATCGTCAGGCCGAGCCCGGTGCCGACGCCGTCGGGCTTGGTGGTGAAGAAGGGCTCGAACACGCGACCGAGGTGCTCGGGCGCGATGCCCGGTCCCGCGTCGCGGATCTCGAGTACCGCGCGCGCGCCGCGGCGCACGCCGGTCACGGTCACGCGGCCCGCGCCGTCCATCGCCTGCGCGGCGTTCAGCAGGACGTTGAACACGACCTGCTCGAGCTGGCTCGGCTGCGCGAGCGCGGCGAGGTCGGGGGGGACCGCCACCTCGACCGCAACCGCCTGCGCCCCGCCGCGGTGGCGGAACAGCGCGGCGGTGTCCTCGACGATCGGCGCGAGCGCGACGGCCTTGAGCGGGCCCTCGCGCACACGCGAGTAGTCGGTCAGGGTGCGGGTGATCGCGAGCACCCGCGCGATGTTCGACTGGATCGAGGCGAGGCCGCGCTCGAGCATCTCGGGCGTGGCGCCGCGGCGGGACCGCAGGATCTGCACCATCGAGTCGATCGCTGCCAGGGGATTGCTCACCTCGTGGCACACCCCGGCCACCATGAACCCGAGCGAGGCGAGGCGCGTCGTCTGCACGTCCTGGAGCGTGCGCTCGGCAAACGGCGCCTCGTCGACCACCGTGAGCACCGTGCCCCAGCGGGTGGGCTGGGCCGTGAGCCGCTCCTGCACGACGCTCCCGTCCGCCTGGCGCGCGACCGGCACATCGCGCGCGGCGCCGAGATCGCCGGCAAGTGCGGCGTGGTACTCGGGGAACAGCGCGTCGAACCCGTTCCCGGCCGCGCCCTCGCGCGCACGCGCGCGCATCGCGGCGCTGGCGTGCAGCACGCGCCCGTCCGCGGCGACGACCATGACCGGCACCGGGAGTGTTTCGAGCACCGCGAGCGGACCCGCCGCGCGCGGCGCGTCGCGGCGGGACGCGCCGGTGCTCACCGGACGGGCTCCGGCGCCGGGACCCGCAGCGCGCGCTCGTCGATCGGCAGGCACGCGAGCGCCGCCACCACGCTCGCGCCGATCGCGACGATCCAGACCGCCGTGTAGCTGCCGGTGGTGTCGAACGCGTAGCCGCCGAGCCAGACCCCCGCGAACGCCCCCACCTGATGGCCGAGCCAGGCGATGCTGAACAGCGTCGACAGGTACTGCACGCCGAAGATCTGCGCGACCAGCGAGTTGGTGAGCGGCACGGTGCCGAGCCACGTGAACCCCAGGACGATCGCGAACAGCGCGATGGTCCAGGTCGACAGCGGCAGCAGCACGAACGCGGCGATCGCGACGGCGCGGAGCCAGTAGATGATCCCGAGCAGGTGCTTCTTGCTATAGCGGTCGCCGAGGTAGCCGCACAGGAACGAGCCGGCGACGTTCGCAAGGCCGATCGCCGCCAGCGCGGTCATCCCCTCGAGCGCGGTGCCGCCGCGGTCGACCAGATAAGCGGGCAGGTGGACCATGATGAAGAGGGTCTGGAAGCCGCAGACGAGGAAGCTGCCCGTCAGCAGCCAGAACCCCTTGTGGTTCGCGGCCTCCCGCAGCGCCTGCCCGATCCCCTGCCCGCCGGCGTGGGCATGGGTCGTCCGGCCCGCGAGCGCGGCGGCGAGCGGGATGATCAGGAACGCGGCGGCGGCGAGCACGAGCAGCGCGTTGAACCAGCCGAATTGCGAGATCAGGGTCTGCGAGAACGGCAGCATCGCGAACTGCCCGATCGAGCCGCCGGCGCCCGCGATGCCGAGCGCGATCGTGCGGCGCGCCGGCGGCGCACGCCGGCCGACCACGCCGAGCACGACGCCGAAGCTGCACGCGCTGAGGCCGATCCCGATGAGGAGCCCGGTCGAGAGTCCGAGCTCCAGGCCCGTGTTGGAGTGAGCCATCAGGACCAGGCCCGCCGCGTAGCAGAGTCCGCCGACGACGAGCACGCGGCCGGCGCCGAAGCGGTCCGCGATCGCCCCGACGAAGGGCTGCGCGAGGCCCCACATCAGGTTTTGCAGCGCAATAGCGGCGGAGAAGGTCTCGCGCCCCCAGCCGAGGGCGCTGCACATCGGCTGCAGGAACAGGCCGAAGCCCTGACGCGTGCCGAGCGCGAGGAACAGGATCGCGCTGGCACACACCAGCACGACCGTCGGCGTGCGCCAACCGCCGGGCCCGGACGTTCCTGCTGTTCCTGCGAGGGCGTTCATGAGGCGGTCGAGTCTAGCGGGTTTTCGGTGCCCCGGACTCGGCGCGTGAGACGCCGGCCATACCGCCGCGATCGACGAGGAGGTCGACCTCCGCCGCGACGAAATCCTCAGCGGGCCGAGTGGCCCGCGAGCTTCACTTCCACCTTCTCCTCGAGGGCGGCGTAGTACGCGCGCAGCACCTCGAGCACTTCGGGCCGGCTGAATTCCGCCGGCACCGCGGATCCTTCGGACAGCCACTTGCGCAGCTTCGTCCCCGACACGAGCAGTCGATCGGCGTCGCCGTGCGGGCAGGTGCGCGCGGACGCCATGCCGCCGCACTGGTAGCACCAGAACGTCCAGTCGATCTTGAGCGGCTGGGTCTCGAGCGCGCCCTTCGGCATCTCGTCGAAGATGCGGTGCGCGTCGAACGGGCCGTAGTAGCTGCCCACGCCCGCGTGATCGCGCCCGACGATCAGGTGCGAGCAGCCGTAGTTCTGGCGGAAGAGCGCGTGCAGCAGCGCCTCGCGCGGCCCGGCGTAGCGCATGTCGAGCGGGTAGCCGGCGTGGATCACCGTGTCCTTGCGGAAATACCGGTCGATCAGGACGCCGATCGCCTTGGCGCGCACGTCCGCCGGAATGTCGCCCGGCTTGAGGTTGCCGAGCAGCGAGTGGATCAGCACGCCGTCGCAGGTCTCGATCGCCACCTTCGCGAGGTACTCGTGCGAGCGGTGCATCGGGTTGCGCGTCTGGAACGCGGCCACCTTCGACCAGCCGAGCTTCTCGAACGCGGCGCGCGTCTCGGCGGGGGTCATGAAGAGCTCGCCGTACGTGGCCTTGAACCCGCCGTCGGACAGCACCTTCACCGGCCCGGCCAGGTTGACCTCGCCCTGCTCCATGACCATCTTCACGCCCGGGTGCTCGGCGTCGGTGGTCCGGAACACCGACATGCACTCGTGCGCCTTGTCGATCGCGTACTTCTCGGTGACGCGCATCGTCGCGAGGACGCTGCCGTCGTCGGGATCGGCGAGCGCGACCTCCGCGCCGGTCTTGATGCCGTCCGCGACCGCCTTGTCCGCGGAGAGCGTGATCGGGATCGGCCAGAAGAGGCCGTTCGCCATCCGGTAGCCGTCGCACACGCCCTGCCAGTCGGCGTGGGTCATGAACCCGTCGAGCGGCGTGAACCCGCCGATGCCGAGCATGACGAGGTCGCCCTTCTCGCGCGAGCTCACGCGCAGCTTCGGCAGCGTGCCGGCGCGCGTGCGCTCGGCGGCCAAGGCTGCGCCGTCGAGCATCAGGGGCTTGAGCCGTCCGCCGCCGTGGGGGCTAACGAGGCCGGGCATTTGCTTACCTCTCCAGTGGGAATCGCTATTCTGCGCAGCCCCCCCGCGCGGCCACAACCCAGACCTTTTGATTGGCCGATCAGGGGGTCTGATTCGCCGATTTGTCACGCCCGGTGGCCGGGTCGCTGGTCGCTGCAAGGCGGGCTTGCTAGACTGCCGATGCGTATCGTCATGGACAAGCAGGCACTTCAAGCCCGACACCCGTTATACCCTCGCGTGCCGCGACGCGCAGGGCCGCGTTCGACCGCTCAACGTGTACGTCTACCGGGTGTACGACAAGTTCATGGTCGCCCGCGATGCGGGCGCCAGCGGCCTGGTCCGCAAGATCGGCTACGACGAGGTCGAGCGAATCGTCAGGGAGACCGAAGTCGCACCGGCGGCCCGCTTCTTCCTGCCCGCGGGCGTGCTGGACGAGAAGAGCTGGGGCGACCGCAGCGTGATGCAGCACTACGCGTCGGCGCCGGGGCGGGGCAAGTAGTGGCGCGCACCGCGCCCGAACCCGCGGAGGCGGCCGCCACCGAAGGCCGGCGCTGGCTGGCGGTGGTCGCCCAGCTGCCGGTCGACGACGCGGCCGGGCGGATGAAGGTCCTGCGCATGCTCGAGACCCTCGGCTGCGCGGTGCTGCGCGACGGCGTCTATCTGCTGCCGGACAGCGCCGATAGCCGCAAGGGTCTGCAGCGGCTCGTCGACTACGTGGCGCGCATCCACGGCTCGGCGCACCTGCTCGCGGTCCGCAGTGCCGACGAGGCCCAGACGCGGCAGTTCCGCGGCATGTTCGACCGCTCGGCCAAGTACCGCGAGCTCATCAAGACGGTGGACTCGCTGAAGGCGGGCTTCGGCGTGTCCGACCCGGCCGCGATCCGGCACGTGCTGATGAAGCAGCGCCAGGAGCTCGACGCGATCGGCACGCTCGACTTCTTCGGCTCCCCCCTCAAGGCGAAGGCCGAGAGCGTGCTCGCCGAAATGGAGGACAAGGTCCACGCGATGATCTTCCCGGAGGACGCGCCCCGCTCGCCGGACGCCGGCACGGCGCGCTCCAGCCGGAAGTACTTCCGCCGCGCGTGGGCGACCCGCACGCCGCTGTTCGTCGACCGCCTCGCGTCGGCGTGGCTGATCCGCCGCTTCATCGATCCCGAGGCGATCATGGTCTGGCTCGACAGCCGCAAGGAGCCGCCCGCCACCGCGGTGAGCTTCGGGTTCGAGGGCGCGACGTTCCGCAACAGCAGGACCCGCGTGACCTACGAAGAGCTCCTCACGAGCTTCAAGCTCGACCGGAACATCGCGCTGGCGAAGATCGGGCGCATCGTCCATGCGCTCGACGCCGGCGACCAGACCGTGGCCGAGGCCGCCGGCGTGGCGACGCTCCTGAACGGCGCGAAGCGCCGCGCCGAGAGCGACGACGCGCTGCTCGCGGAGAGCGAGAAGACCTTCGACCTGCTGTACGAGGCGTATTTCGAGGTGCCGGGAAAGTCCTAGCTGCAGCCCCGGGCGCGGCCCGGCGGCGCAAAGTGGCGCGGAGCGCGCGCCGGCCGCTACTTCTTCCGCTCCTTGATCTCCTCCTGCTGCAGCTTGCGCAGCTCGCGCAGGCGCGCGTCGATCGCGGAGAGCGTGTAGAAGTCGCCGTCGCCCGCTTTCTGCGCCAGCGCGAGCTGGTCCACCGCGGCGGCGAGGCCGCCCTGCAGGTAGTAGCCCTCGGCGAGCGCGCGGTGCTGCTCGGTGCGCTTGCCGAGCGCGGCGTAGGACTTGGCGATCATGTTGTAGGCGCGCGCGTCCTGCGGCCGCTGCTTGAGGATCGCACGCAGCACGTCGATCGCCCGCTCCGAGTTGCCGGCCGATTGCAGCAGCTCTGCGTACTCGTACAGCACGCCCAGGTTGTCGGGGTGGACCTGGGCGGCGGCCGCGATGATCTTCTCGGCGCCCGGCCGGTCGCCGGCGGCCATCCGCACGCGCGTCGCGAGCGTCTCGATCATCGGGTGCTGCGGACCGCTCTTGCGCAGCAGCGCCACCTCGCGCTCGGCGGCGGGGAAATCCTTGGCGCGCAGCAGCGCCTGCGCGTAGCCGTAGCGCGTGGCCGCCTCCGTCGCGAAGCGTCGCTCCGCGAGCAGCGTGCGGAAGTGCGTCACCGCGTCCTCGGGGCGTCCCTCGCCGGCGCGCAGCTTCGAGCGCACCAGCTGGAACTCCATCGAGTCGGGACGCTGCTTGTACGGCGCCTCCTGCGCGCGGTTCTGCATGTCCGCGATCCGCTCGACGGTGAGCGGGTGGGTGCGCAGGTACGACGGGGCGTTGTTGTCGTACAGGCGCGTGTTCTGCTGCAGCCGCGTGAAGAACGCCGACATGCCCACCGGCTCGAAGCCGCCGTCCTGCAGGATCTGGAACCCGACCCGGTCGGCCTCGCGCTCGAACTCGCGGCTGAAGTTCAGGAACGCCGCCACGGGCGCCGCCTGCGATGCGATCAGGGCGCCTTGCGCGAGCTGCGGGTTCGAGCGCCCCGCCAGGATCGCGAGACCGAGACCGATCCAGCCGAGGGGCGTGAGCTGGTTCTGCGCCTGGAGCTGCCGCGCGAGATGGCGCTGCAGGACGTGCGCGATCTCGTGCGCGATCACGCCGGCGAACTCGGACTCGGTCTGCGCGCTCACGATCAGGCCGCTGTGCACGCCGATGAACCCGCCCGGCATCGCGAACGCGTTGATCGTCTTGTCGCGCACCACGAAGAACGTGAACTCCTGGCGCGCGTCGACGCTGACGGCGACGAGCCGCTGCCCGACGGACTGCACGTACGCCGTGATCTCCGGATCGTCGATGTAGTCCGGGTCCCGGCGGATCTCGCGCATGATCTGCTCGCCGATCCGACGCTCCTGCTGCGGCGAGAGTTCGGCCTGCGCGGTGTCGCCCAGATCGGGCAGGTTCTGCGCGTGGCCGGCCAGGCCGGGCAGGAGCGCGAGCAGGAGGAGGAGCCAGCTGTATCGCTTCACGTTCTCTATGATACCCGCGGGCTCCAGGGGTTCCCCGAGCGTGCCCTCCAGTGCGGCGCGGGGCATAATCCGGGTTCATGGCACTCACCCATTTCGACGCGCAGGGCGCGGCCCACATGGTGGACGTCGGCGCGAAGGACGAGACGCTGCGGGTGGCGCGCGCCGCCGGCCGCATCGTGATGCAGCCCGAGACGCTCGCGCTGGTGCGCGCGGGCACGGCCAGGAAGGGGGACGTCCTCGGCGTCGCGCGGATCGCCGCGATCCAGGCGGCCAAGCGCACCGCCGACCTGATTCCGCTCGCGCACCCGATCCCGATCACCCGCGTCGCCGCCGAGTTCGCCGACGCCGACGATCCCCCGGCGGTGACCCTGACGGTCACCGTCGAGACGGTCGGCCGCACCGGGGTCGAGATGGAAGCGCTCACGGCCGTCAGCGTCGGGCTGCTGACGATCTACGACATGTGCAAGGCGGCCGATCGGGGCATGCGGATCGAGTCGATCCGCCTGCTGGAGAAGACCGGCGGCAAGTCCGGACATTTCGTCGCCGAGTAAGCGCCTAGGGACGCTGGCGGCCAGCGGCGAGCGGCCAGCCCGCGCCCGCCATTCGAACGGCTGATCCGCGCATCAGCGCGCGCCCCTTGGACAGCCATGGGGAACTTCAGTACGCTTGCCGGCCAGTGTTGGAGTTCGGAGGAGAACAGGCAATGGACCGTTCAAGAAGAGTGGTACTGAAAGGCGCAGGCGCCGGCGGTGCGCTCGCGGCGGCGCTGGCGGCGGGATTGCTCAAGCCCGGCAGCGCGCTGGCGGCCTGGAACAAGGGCGCGTTCGACGCGAAGACCACCGCCGACGCGATGAAGGCGCTCGGGATGGCCAGCGCCGCGGAGAGCAAGGACATCCAGATCCGCGCGCCGGAGATCGCCGAGAACGGCGCGGTCGTCCCGATCGACATCACGAGCAACATCCCGGGCACGACCAGCATCTCGGTGTTCATCGACAAGAACCCGTTCCCGTACACCGGCACGTTCGACGTTTCGCAGGGCGCGCTGCCGTTCGTGCACCTGCGCGTGAAGATCGGCGAGTCCTCGCCGGTCCGCGTGGTGGTCGCCGCCGGCGGCAAGCACTTCACGACCGCGAAGGAAGTGAAAGTCACCATCGGTGGATGCGGCGGCTGAGCCTCCTGGGCGGCGGATAGGCGAAAGAGGACGAGAACCATGGCAGACCCGATGAAGATCCGTGCCACGCTCCAGGGCGACGTCGCCGACGTGCGCGTGCTCATGGCGCATCCGATGGAAACCGGCCAGCGCAAGGACGCGAGCGGCAACGTCGTTCCGCTGCATTTCATCCAGACCATCACCGCCCAGCTCAACGGCAAGCCGGTGTTCGCCGCCGACGTGAGCCAGGCGATCTCCCGCAACCCCGTGTTCGCGTTCAAGGTGAAGGGCGCGAAGTCGGGCGACAAGATCACGATCACCTGGACCGACAACAAGGGCGACAAGCGCACGGACGAGGTCGCGATCGGCGCCGGTTAGCGCGGGTTGCGGCGGTGTAGTGCGACCGCGACGTTGAAGCGCGGCGCGGGGCCGGATGGCCCGAATCGACCCACTGGAGGAGCAATGACTCGATACACACTCATGCGGTGTGCGGTCGCGGCGTTCGCGGCAGTCGCGTGCGTCTCGCCGACCCTGGCGCAAACGAAGCCGCCCGCAGCCAAGCCCGCCGCACCGGCGGACCCGACCGCGGCCGAGTTCGACAAGTTCCGCGAGGTCCTCGAGGAGGACAACCCGGCGGAGCTCTTCGAGGCCAAGGGCGAAGGAACTCTGGTACGCGAAGCGCGGGCCGAAGAACGCCTCGCTCGAGCAATGCGACCTCGGCCTCGGCCCCGGCGTGGTGAAGGGCGCCTACGTCCGCGCTGCCGCGCTACTTCGCCGACGTCGGCAAGGTCATGGACGTCGAGCGGCGCATCGTGCACTGCATGGTGACGCTGCAGGGGTTCAAGTTGGAGGAGCTCGCCAAGCAGCCGTTCAGCAGCGCGAACCGCACGCCCGACCCGGTCTCGCTCGTCACCTTCGTCGCCGGCCAGTCGCGCGGCATGAAGATCGCCGCCCCCATGGCCCGCCGGGAGGAGCGCGACACGTACGAAATCGGCCGCGAGGTCTTCAACTACCGCGCCGGCCCGTACGACTTCTCCTGCGGGACCTGCCACGGCGAGGACGGCAAGCGCATCCGCACGCAGCACCTGCCCAACCTCACCAAGCCCGCCGAGGCGATCAGCGCGGCTCCAGGGCTGGCCCGGCTACCGCATGACCGGCGGCGTCATGCACACGCTCCAGTGGCGCATGAACGACTGCTTCCGCCAGCAGCGCTTCCCCGACCCCGGACTACGCGTCCGACACGATCACCGCGCTCCTGACGTACCTGGCCGTGAACGCGAACGGCCAGGTGTACAAGGGCCCGGGAATCAAACGCTGAAGGGGGAGCCGATCATGGAGAATCCGTGCCGCATCGATCCTGAGCGCCGCCGCGGCGGCGCTCGCCGCGACCTTCCCGGCCGTTGCCGGCGACCGCCAGCACCGCCGCGCAGGAGATGATCAAGCGCGACTTCAAGCCGCGGGGCATCGCCACCATCGACCGGGTCAACCAGGACGGCGTGCAGATGCTCTGCAATCGCACGCACGACAAGCCGCCCAAGGACGTGGCGGCGCGGCTCGAGAAGGACCAGCTGGCCGGCATCAAGTGGCCGGCCGACGGCAAGCTGCTGGGCGACTGGAAGGCCGGCGAGCGGGTCGCGCAGAGCGGGCGCGGCTTCACCTGGAGCGACAAGCCGGGCGTGACGGGCGGCAGCTGCTACAACTGTCACCAGATCGGGCCGAACGAGACGTCGTTCGGGACGGTGGGCCCGAGCCTCTTCCAGTTCGGCAAGATCCGCGGCTATCGGCCCCGAGACCCAGCAGTACGTCTACGGCAAGATCTACAACGCCAAGGCGTACAACCTCTGCTCCCTGATGCCGCGCTTCGGGCACGTCGGCGCGCTCACGGAGAAGGAGATCAAGGACCTCGTCGCGCTGCTGATGGATCCCGGCTCGCCGGTGAACAAGTAGCGCGGCGCCGGTGCAGCGCCGCGAATTCCTCCGGCTCCTCGCCGCCGGCGCTGCCGCCGGGCTTGCGCTCGACGCGCCGGAGGCGCTCGCGCAAGGCGCGACCGACGCCCTCTACCGCGTGCCGAAGTTCGGCAACGTCTCGCTGCTGCATTTCACCGACTGCCACGCGCAGCTCCTGCCGGTCCACTTCCGCGAGCCGAGCGTCAACATCGGCGTCGGCGCGGCGGCCGGCCAGCCGCCCCATCTCGTCGGCGAGCATCTCCTCAAGGCGTTCGGGATCAAGCCGGGCACGCGCGAGGCCCACGCGTTCACCTTCCTCGACTTCGAACGGGCCGCCCTGGCGTACGGGAAGATCGGCGGCTTCGCGCATCTCGCGACGCTGGTGAAGCGCCTGCGCGCCGAGCGGCCCGGCGCGCTGCTGCTCGACGGCGGCGACACCTGGCAGGGCTCCGGACTCGCGCTGTGGACGAAGGGCGCCGACATGATCGAGGCCCAGAAGCGCCTCGGCGTCGACCTCATGACCGGGCACTGGGAGTTCACCTACGGCGAGCAGCGCGTCAAGGAGGCGGTCGAGAAGGAGCTCGGCCGGATCGAGTTCCTGGCGCAGAACGTGAAGACCACCGACTTCGGCGACCCGGTGTTCAAGGCGTCGACCACCCGCACCATCAACGGCGTGCCGGTGGCGATCATCGGGCAGGCGTTCCCGTACACGCCCATCGCGAACCCGCGCCACTTCATCCCCGAGTGGACGATGGGGATCCAGGAAGAGGAACTGCAGAAGCACGTCGACGCGGCCCGGGCGAAGGGCGCGCAGGTCGTGGTGCTGCTCTCCCACAACGGCATGGACGTCGATCTCAAGCTCGCCACGCGCGTGCGCGGCATCGACGCGATCCTCGGCGGGCACACCCACGACGGCGTGCCGCAGCCCACGCTGGTGAAGAACGCGGGCGGCCAGACGCTGGTCGCGAACAGCGGCTCGAACACCAAGTTCCTGAGCGTGCTCGACCTCGACGTGAAAGGCGGCAAGGTCGCCGACTTCCGCTACCGCCTGCTGCCGGTGTTCGCGAATCTCCTGCCGGCCGATCCCGAGATGGACGCGCTCATCGGCCGCCTGCGCGCGCCGCACGCGGCGCGCCTCGGCGAGACGCTCGCGACGACCGAGGGCCTGCTCTACCGCCGCGGCAACTTCAACGGCACGTTCGACCAGCTCATCCTCGACGCGATGCTCGAGGTGAAAGGCGCCGAGATCGCCTTCTCGCCCGGCTTTCGCTGGGGCACCACCATCCTGCCCGGCGGCGCGATCACGCTGGAGCACGTGCTCGACCAGACCGCGATCACCTACCCGCAGTGCGCGGTCAGCGACCTCAGCGGCGAGCGGATCAAGGAGGTGCTCGAGGACGTCTGCGACAACCTCTTCAATCCGGACCCGTATCTGCAGCAGGGCGGCGACATGGTGCGGGTGGGCGGCATGACGTTCACCTGTACGCCCGCGGCAAAGATGGGCGGCCGCATCACCGACATGCGGCTCGGCGGCAAGCCGCTCGAGCCCGGCCGGACCTACAAGGTCGCCGGCTGGGCGCCGGTGGCCGAGGGCGCGCAGGGCGAGCCGATCTGGGACGTCGTCGTGCGCTACCTGAAGGACAAGAAAGTGGTCGCGCCGCGCAAGCTCAACCTGCCGCGGCTCGAGGGCGTCGCCGGGAATCCGGGCCTCGCGTAGCCGCCCCGGCACGGGCGTGTTCTGCGGCGGGCCTCCGGCGCGCCAGGCGGCGCGGCGGTCGGCGATCGAGACAGTGGGGTACGCGCGGCGCAGGAAATGGAACGGGCGCCCGCAGGCGCCCGTTCCGAGCCGAATCTCTTGCGAGAGTCGCGCTTAGCGGCAGCTACCCGGCATGAACTTGCTCGGCGTGCCCTGGCAGGTCCAGGTCACCGTGGTACCGGTCCACGACGGGGTCAGCACCACCGTCACCACCGTGCCCACCGACGTGCTGGCCGCGCTGCCGCCGATCGGTGATGACACCCCCGTCGGTCACGTTGCCGCTGGTCACCTTGCCGTAGGTCACGATGGTCAGGCCCACGCCGGCCGAGGCCGATGCCACCGTCCACCTGCGCCTTCTCGGTCGCGGCGGTGCGCTGCGCGCTCGCCCCGAGGACCAGTTCCGAGACCTTCGCGCGGATCGTGTAGTCCTGATACGCCGGCAGCGCAACCGCGGCCAGGATACCGATGATCGCAACCACGATCATCAGTTCGATCAGGGTGAAGCCCTTCTGAATCGTCTTCATGCAAGCGCCCTCCGTAGGCTGAGTCGAATGAGTTAGGACGGCAGTTGAATGCGCCCAGTTTCGCCTCTGCATCGGCCATGCCAATTCCGGCCCAAGCTCCCCTACGACGTAAGTAATATATTGTTTTTACTATCGTTTCATGCTTTTCGATGATGCGAGGCGAAGAATCCGCGTGAAAAATCTCCGCCTCTGGATTGCCATTCGGGGAACGGGTCACTGACGCTCCACGTCACTTTTGGCCGATCCGGGATCGGGCTACGGCCGGCCCTAGCCGGAGCGGTCTGCACAAAACGAAACGGGCGCCCGCAGGCGCCCGTTCCGAGCCGAGTCTCTTGCGAGAGTCGCGCTTAGCGGCAGCTACCCGGCATGAACTTGCTCGGCGTGCCCTGGCAGGTCCACGCCACCGTGGTACCGGTCCACGACGGGGTCAGCACCACCGTCACCACCGTGCCCACCGACGTGCTGGCCGCGCTGCCGCCGACGGTGACGACACCCGCCGTCGGTCACGCTACCGCTGGTCACCTTGCCGTAGGTCACGATCGTCAGGCCCACGCCGGCCGAAGCCGATGCCGCCGTCGACCTGCGCCTTCTCGGTCGCGGCGGTGCGCTGGGCGCTCGCCCCGAGCACCAGTTCCGACACCTTCGCGCGGATCGTGTAGTCCTGATACGCCGGCAGCGCAACCGCGGCCAGGATACCGATGATCGCAACCACGATCATCAGTTCGATCAGGGTGAAGCCCTTTTGAATCGTCCTCATGTAGCAGCCCTCTCTAAATTGGTGCTTCTTGCATCCGGCAGCGGAGTGCTGCTCGGGGGATTACTCGCACGATCCGTGCCGCTTGGCCCGTTGCCGGTGCCGTGCCGCGTAACACTCTGATTCGATATGTTTATATTTTTCGCTCGCGGCGCGCCGGCAGGTCGAGCGTGACCAATTTCACCGGTCGCGGGCGGGTTCCTCCGCCTGAATGTGTCCTCTGGGGTCACTTTGCGCCGCAGCACGCGCGCTGCATCGCTGCGTCGCTGCGGACGATCCCGACAAAGAAAACGGGCGCCCGCAGGCGCCCGTTTCCGACCGAGTCTCTTGCGAGGATCGCGGCTTAGCGGCAGCTACCCGGCATGAACTTGCTCGGCGTGCCCTGGCAGGTCCACGCCACCGTGGTACCGGTCCACGACGGGGTCAGCACCACCGTCACCACCGTACCCACCGACGTGCCGGCCGCGCTGCCGCCGATGGTGACGACACCGCCGTCGGTCACGCTGACCGCTGGTCACCTTGCCGTAGGTCACGATCGTCAGGCCCACGCCGGCCGAGCCGATGCCGCCGTCGACCTGCGCCTTCTCGGTCGCGGCGGTGCGCTGGGCGCTCGCCCCGAGCACCAGTTCCGACACCTTCGCGCGGATCGTGTAGTCCTGATACGCCGGCAGCGCAACCGCGGCCAGGATGCCGATGATCGCAACCACGATCATCAGTTCGATCAGGGTGAAGCCCTTTTGAATCGTCCTCATGCAGTTCTCCCAAGAGTTGTTGAGTTCCCCAAGTTGCAGCAGCGGTTTACCGCCACGCCCTCCTTAAAGCAGCGTCTGTGCCATCCCCTGAACTTCTTGCACGAAAAATTTAAACATATGATTGGACAATAGGATTTCCTCGAGAAAGCGCGGCTGTGTCCGGTAAGAGCGCGCAGGAAGTCACGCGTGGTCGATCGATCGCCGAGTGCGCCAGTGACGCGGAGCGTCAGGTTTTTCCGGCTATCCGCCAAGCGGAAAGCCACGCCGCAATGCGTCGCGGATTTCGGCGATCGGCCCGCTCCACTCGCCGACCTCCCGCTGCCGGAACAATTTCACGGACGGGTACCAGGGCATCGAGTCGCCAACGAGGCCGTAGCGCCACTCGGGCGAGAAGGGAACGACCACATACACGGGGCGGCCGAGGGCGCCGCCCAGGTGGACGACCGCCGTGCAGACGGAGACGACTCGCGTCGAGCGCGCACACGAGGGCTGCCGTCTCGTCGTAGTCGTCGATCGCATCCGCCCAGTGATGGATCGCGATCCCGGTGTCGCGCCGGAACGCGTCCACTTCCTCCGGCGCGTCGCGGTGGTACTGCAGGCTCACGAACGTCGTGCCGGGAAGATCGAGCACCGGCCGCCAGTCGCCGAGCGAGATCGAGCGGAGGCGCCTGCGGGTGCGGCTCGTGCCGCCGCGCCACGAGATCCCGATCTTCGCGCCCGGGCCGAGCGCGTCGAGCCGCGCGCGCCAGTACGCCACGCGCACGGGGTCCGCGCGCAGGTAACCCTCGTGCGGCGCAAAGCGCTCGGCGGAGCGGCGCAGATGGCTCGCCACCGTTCCGCACGCCGCCTGCAGGTCGATGTGCGGCGCGCCGTCCAGCCAGTCGGCCGGCTCCGCCTGATCGCGCCCGTACACCGCCGCCGCGGGGAACGACCGCTTGAATAGCTGCTCCAGCTTTGGCGAGCACTCCAGCACCAGGCGCGCACCGCCCGCCGCGAGCTCCGGGTAGCACGACGCGAACATGATCTCGTCGCCCAGCCCCTGCTCGGCGTAGACGAGCAGCGTTTTGCCGCGCAGCGCCTGGCCGGTCCACTCCGGGAAGCGGAACGGTCGCGGCACGCTGTCCGGGCTCTTCCAGCGCAAGTCGTAGAACGCCCAGGCGCGCGCCCAGTCGCGGTCGAGGAGCCGCGCGCAGGTGATGTTCCACCGCGCCTCGCTGTCGAGCCCGGGGTCGCTCCCCAGGACCCGCTCGAAGCATTCGATCGCCCGCTCCGGCTCGCGCAGGTCCAGCGCCACGATGCCGAGCTGGGTGAGCGCCGAGACGTACGCGGGGTCCATCGCCAGCGCACGCTCGAACGCCGCGCGCGCGTCGAGGTAGCGCCCCAGGTCGCGGTAGACCTGCCCCAGCCGCGTCCACAGCTCGGCCGAAGGCGCAATCGCGATTGCGCGCTGGAAGGCCGCTTCGGCCTCCTCGAGCCGATACAGCGTCTGCAGCGCGCGCGCACGCCCGGCCAGCGCCTGGGCATGATCGGGGACCCGCTCCAGCGCAGCGGCGAACGCGCGCTCGGCCTCGCTCCACTCCCGGCCCTCCAGGTGCGCGAGCCCCAGGTTCACCCGCGCGGCCACCAGCTCCGGCCGGTGGTGGATCGCCAGCTGCAGCGTCTCGATCGCCTCCTCGACGCGACCGGCGCGCAAGTACGCCAGCCCGAGGTTGCTCTGCAGCCCGGCGTTCCCGGGCTCGAGATCGGCCGCACGCTCGAGCGCGGCGAGCGCGACGGCCGGCTCGCCGCGCTCCAGCGCGAGCACCCCCGCGAGTTCCAGCGCGGGCACGTGCTCGGGATGGACCTCGAGGGCGCGCGCCAGCGCCGCGCGCGCCTCCTCCGCTCGTCCCTGTGCGTGGAGCGCGAGCGCAAGCCCGTGCGCCGGCGCCGGATCGGAGGGCCTGCGCGCGGCCGCGCGCTCGAACACGTCCCGTGCCGCGTCCAGCGCCCCAGTTGCGAGATGCGCCAACCCCACGCCGAGCAGTGCGCCGTCGTGCTCCGGCTCGCGCGCGAGCACGGCTTCGGCCAGCGCGCGCGCCTCGGGCGCCCGCCCGCTCGTGCGCAAGGCGTCCGCGAGCTCCAGCGCGAGCGCCGCATCCTGCGGCAGCAGCGCGTGCGCCCGCTCGAAGAACGGCACCGCGTCGGTAACGAGCCCCGCCCCGGCGAGCAGCCGGCCGCAGCGCGCCACCAGCGCCGCGTCCTCCGGCGACGCCTGCACGGCGCGCTCGAAATGCGCGCGCGCGCCGTCGAGGTCGCGCGCCTTCAGCGCCGCCTGCGCCTGCTCCATGGCGCGTTGCCCCGCCGCCCCGCGCCCCGCGTCCCACCCAGTCGCGCAGTCGCGAGAACATCAGCCCAACCGCGCCGCCGCCTGAGCCATCACCTCGCCCCACTCCCCGGCCACCCGCTGGCGCAGCAGCCGCACGCTCGGGTACCACGCCATCGCCTCGCCTTCCAGGCCGTAGCGCCATTCGGGGGCGGAAGGCACCAGCGCCAGCACCGGCCGGCCGAGCGCCCCGGCCAGGTGGACCGTGGCATTGCACGCGCTCACCGTCACATCCAGCGCGCAGACGAGCGCCGCCAGATGCTCGACGTCCTGCTGCACCTCCGGCCAGTGATGCACGTTGCGGCCGGGCAGGACCCGGCGCAGCGCGGCGAGGTCGTCATCCACCGGGCCGTGCTGGAGGCTCACCAGGCAGAGATCGTCGCGCTCGATGAGCGGCCCCCACGCGGCCGCAGGGATCGTTCGTACCGCGGCCCGCGTCTTCGCGACGCCGCCGCGCCACGCGATGCCGACGCACATGCGCCCGCCGAGCGCGGCGAGGCGGTCACGGTACGCCGCGACGAGCTGAGGATCGGCGCGCAGATAGCCCTGGTGCGCCGGGAACCGGCCGGCCGCGCTCCGAAAGCGCAGCGGCAGGCTCCCGGCCGGGACCTGCACATCGATCGCCCCGGCTTGCGCGAGCCACGGATGCTTGCGCCGCAGCCGCCCGGCGAACACTGCGGCCGCGGGGAACGACCGGGCGAACAGGCGCTCGAGGCGCGGATCGCATTCGATCACGCAGCGCCGCGCCTCGGCGCCCAGATCCGGGAAGCAGCTCGCGAACATGATCTCGTCGCCCAGGCCCTGCTCCGCGTACACGAGCACCGACCTGCCGGCAAAACTCCCGCCGTCCCACTCCGGAAACGGCAGCGCCCGCGACGACCACTCGGCCGTCCGCAGGCGCGCCGCGTAGTCGGTCCAGCCGCCCGCGAAGTCGCCGAGCGCGAGGCGGTGCATGCCGCGCGCCAGCATGATGTCCGGCGACCCGGGCGCTGACGCGAGCGCCGCGTCGAACTCCTGCGACGCCCGGGCCGTCGCGCCGGCGTCCGCCAGCATCTTCGCGAGCGTCGTCCGCGCCGCGGCGTTGTCCGGCGCGGCGCTCACGAGCGCCTCCAGGGCGTCCAGGCACTCGCCCGCGCGGCCCAGCTCGCGCAGCACGTTGGCGAGGTTGACCAGCGTGCTCGCGTCGCCGCCCGACCGCGCGAGCGCGCGCTGCAATGCGGCCGCCGCCTCGTCGAGGCGATCGAGGTCGCGCAGGCAGAGCGCGAGGTTGTTCAGGTGTCCGGGCTCGTCGGGCCGCGCGCGCAATGCCGACTCGAAGTGCCCGAGCGCCTCGCGCGTCTTGCCGCGCCGCTGCAGCGCGAGGCCGAGGCTCGCGTGCGCCTCGGCCGAGTCCGGCTGCGACTCGAGGAGCGTGCGCAACACCGCCTCCGCGTCGAGCGGGCGCGCCGACTCCAGCAGGAGCCCGGCGAGGTCCACGCCGGCGACCTCGAAACCCGGATCGAGCGCGAGCGACTTGCGGAGCGCGCCTTCCGCAGCGACGCTGTCCCCGGCGGCGCCGAGCGCGCAGGCGAGGACATACCGGGCCTCCGGGTCGCGCGGCGACGCGGCGACGGCGGCGCGCGCGATTCGCACCGCTTCCGCAGGATCGCCGGCTTCCCGGACGAGGTGCGACAGCAGCAGCTGCGCGCCGAGGCTGGCGGGATCGGCGTCGAGGGCCCGGCGAACGAGCCGCAGCGCCTCGTCGGACTCGCCGCGCGCGCGCGCCTCGATGGCGGCCTGGACCAGCCCGCCCGATTCCCCCCGGGCGCGGCGGCCTTGCGCCACGCTGGCGAGGAGATTCCTCAACATCGCGCGAGCGGGCCGGACCGCGCCTTCAGCCGCTGACCGCCGCAGGCGTCTGGCGCGGCTCGCGCTGGACGGCGCTCAGCATCCGGTCGCGCTCGCGCCGCCACTCGCCCGCAAAGGGACAGTCGCGGTACGCGTCGAAGTAGGGCCCGCCCAGCGTGTAGTGGACCAGCGAGACGTCGGTGGTGTGCTCGTCGTAGCCGACCAGGTGATTCCAGCGGTGCGGCAGCGCGCCGATGAGCGCCTCGTCCGCGAGCCACTTGAACTGGTGCAGCTCGAGCCCGCTGGCGGTGTTCACGTACTCCGGGGTCAGCGTCCGGCAGCGCGCGTTGTTGAACAGCATCACGCTCGACCAGTTCTTCTTCGGGTAGGCGGTCTGCGGCTGGCCGAGGAACTTGACCGCCTCGCGGGGCCGGTGATCGTGCTTCACCACCATGACCGCGTAGCGGTCGTCGCGCAGCGCCCAGAGCCGCGCGATGTCGTCGAGCACCAGCATGTCGCAATCGGTGAACAGGCTCCAGCCCTCGTACCCGGACAGGTACGGCGTGAGGAAGCGGGTGAACGCGAAGTCCGTCGACTGCAGCGGGTTCCGCTCGCGGGTGAAGACGCCCTGCAGCTGCGAGAGCATGAGCGGCGTCACGCTCACCGGCGCGCTCGCGCGGGCGTGGATGCTGTGCGCGAGGACGCTGAAGGCGGATGCTTCGCGCGGATCGTAGCCGATGAAGACGCGGATCATGTCGAGGCCTCGCTGGAGAAGAACTGCTGCTCGGCTTTGCGGCCGCTCCCGTCGCGTGGTCAATACGTGCGCCGACAGCTCCCACTTCACGCCGGGGAACTTCGACGCCACGCTGCGGAAGAGATCGAGCCACCACTCCGGCGCACGGACGGTGCAGTGCGCGTTCTCGCCGGTCGGGAGCCGCTTCATCGCCGGATAGCACGCCACGTTCGCGTACACGAACTTCTCGGCGTAGGCGAAGAGCTCGGTCACGATCCACCGCACATCGTCCTCGGGGCAGTGCTCCAGCACATCGGTGCAGATCACGCCGTCGAACCGGCCCTGCGGGAGCGCCGAGAACTTCGCGTAGCTGGGGTCGTAGCAGTGGACGAAGTCGATCCCCCAGTAGTCCACGATGCTCTCGACGACCTCGCCGGTGGCGAGCTTGACGTTGCGCATGTCGTACTGCTGGCCCTTGCCGCTGCCGTAGTCGAGCACGCTGAGCGCCCCGCTCCGCTCGATGAGGCGCCTTGATGTGGTGCGCCTCGGGCGGCAGGCTGATCCCGGGGAAGGTGTTCTCCGGCCCGACGTTGAGGAATTTCTCGCCCTCGGTGTGCATCGTGCGGTAGAGCTCGACGAGCTCCCGATAGCGGGGACTGGGGTTTGCGCGGGTGAACATCGTGCCTGCCATGCGTTGAACCTCCCAACCTTATAGGGGCGGTGCGCAGGCGGCGAGTTCATTTGTCACGCGCTGCAGGAGCCCGCCCCACGCCCCGGGTGACGCTTGCCGCAGAACGCGCACCGAGGGATACCACGGCATCCGCTCCCAGTACAGCCCGTAGCGCCACTCCGGGCTGTAAGGCGCCATCACCCAGACCGGGCGCCCGAGCGCGCCGCCGAGATGGATGACCGCCGTGCACACGCTCACGGTGAGGTCCAGGGCGCACAGGAGCGCGGCGGTCTCGTCGTAGTCGTCGATCGCCTCGGGCCAGTGGTGCACCGCGTACGCCGGCGGTCGCCCCGAGCGCTTCGATCTCCGCGGCCGTCGCGTCGTACTGCAGGCTGACCCAGCAGGTGTCCGGCGTGCGCAGCATCGCGGCGAGCTCTGCGGCCGCGGGCGAGCGCAGCTTGCGGCGCGTCTTCGCGGTGCCGCCCCGCCACGAGATGCCGACTTTCCGCCCGGGGCCGAGCGCGTCCAGCCGCGCGCGCCACGCCGCCACTTTCGCGGGATCGGCCTGGAGATAGCCGCGATGGTTCGGGAAATCCGCGCTCGCGCGCCGGAACCGCTGCGGCAGGCTGCCGAGCGGGACGTACGCCGCGAGGTCGGGATAGTCCCGCAGCCACGCCGGATCGTCGAGCTGGGTGCCGGCCCGGATCGTCGCCTGCGGGAAGGAGCGCCGGAAGATCGGCGCGAGCTTCGCGTGGCACTCGATCAGGCAGCGGGCGCCGAGCGCGAGCACGTCGGGAATGCACGAGGCGAACATGATCTCGTCGCCGAGTCCCTGCTCCGCCGCCAGCAGCAGCACGCCGTCCGGCCTGGACTGCAGGTCCCAGCGCGGCACGGGAAACGCGCGTTGCGGCACGTCCTCCGAGCGCAGCCGCAGCTCGTAGTCGGGCCACGCCTCCGCGAAGCGCCCGACGAGCAGGAGCGCGAGCGAGCGATGCCACCGCGCGCTCGTATGCCCGGGCTCGCGCGCGATCGCGCGGTCGTACGCGGCGATCGCCTCCTCGATGCGGCCCAGGTCCTGCAGCGCGATGCCGTGGTTGCCGTGCAGGTCGGCGCGGTCGCCGCCGGCGCGGATCGCGCGCTCGAAGCACTCGGCGGCCCGGGCGCCGTCCAGATCCCGCTTCAGGAAGATGAAGCCCTGCGCCTCGAGCGCGACCGCGGAGTCCGGCTGCGCGGCGAGCGCGCGCTGCACGTGGCGCTCGAAGCGCTCCCAGAGGCCCGCGTGGCGCGGCGCAAGCGTGGCATACGCGCCGAGCGCGGCGGGGAGCGTCGCCGCGCGGCTCAGCGCCTCGTCCAGGCAGGTCGCGGCCTCGGCGGCGTCGCCGTGCGCCGCGAGCGCGAGTCCGAGATTGCACCACACCGCGGGCTGCGCGCGATCGAGCGCGAGCGAGCGCCGGTACTCCGCCGCGGCGGCCGCGGCATCGCCCGAAAGCTGCAGGACGTTGCCCAGATCGGCGCGGATCGCCGCGCCGTCGCGCATCGCGACGCCGCGCTCGAGCGCGGCGCGCGCCTCGGCGAGGCGCCCGCTCATGCCCAACGCCTGACCCAGGAGGTGAAGCACTTCGAAAGCGGCATCGGGGCCCGCCGCGTGCGGGGTGAGGAGGCCGATCGCCGTCCCGACCTGTCCGCTGGCGATGCTGGCGCGCGCGGACGAGAGCCAATCGGGCTCGGGGGGCGCGTTCGCGCCCCCGCGGGCGCGGGCCATCAGCTGCTGCAGCAGCCGCCCGATCACGGCGGCCCGCCCGGCGCGGTGTGCGAATGTGGCGCCCATTCTCGAAAGGAGCGGTGGAAAACCGCGAAATCTTACCCGGAGGTGCGCATCGCGGGGCGCCCGACAGGCGCTGGAGCGTAGGTCAGATGCTAAACTTCTTCAATAGGTTGGGTCGCATCCCTAAAGCGGCCTGCGCACAATCAAGGGGAATTCCATGGGGCTCTTCTCGTTCTCTGGCGGCGCGATCTCGGGCTTCGCGAAGGAACTCGCCGAAACCGTCGCAAAGCGCTATCCGCCCTCGCTGGACGTCAGCCCCGAGAAGCGCGTGTCCGAGGCGCGGCTCACCCGGGTGCTGGAGGAGACGCTCGCGAAAGGGGCGGAATTCCAGCGCGAGCACCGGCTCGGCATGTTCGGGAAGGCCAAGCTCGCCAACGAGTTCAAGTGGCAGCTCAAGGAGCTCGGCTACAGCGAGAAGTTCATCGACGTCGCCACGGAAGGGCTGATGGTCTACATCACGCGCGGCGCGGCGCCCGGCGACGCCGCATCCGGGTCCAAGAAGTCCTGACGCCGGACGGCTGCGGACATGGACGGCGTGCGCGAGGTCGAGCATCACGGCATCCGGATCCGTTTCTCGACGCCCAACGCCCACACCGCGTGGCGGGTGGACACGCTCTTCACCAAGGAGCCCGACACGATCGAATGGCTCGAGGGGCTCGGCGCGGGCGACGTGCTGCTGGACGTCGGGGCCAACGTGGGGATGTACTCGATCTTCGCCGCGAAAGTCCGCGGCGTCCCGGTCCATGCGTTCGAGCCGGAATCGCAGAACTACGCGGTCCTGAACCAGAACATCATGCTGAACGAGATCGACAAGAGCGTCGCGGCGTACTGCGTGGCGTTGTCGGATCGCGTGGGGTTCGACCGGCTGTACCTGAGCGAGTTCGTGGCCGGCAGCTCGTGCCACAGCTGGGGGGCGCCGCTCGACTTCCACAATCGCCCGCGCGGCTCGCCGTTCGCGCAGGGCTGCTTCTCGACCACCATCGATGCGGTCGTGGCGAGCGGCGCGATGCCGGTCCCGAGCCACATCAAGATCGACGTCGACGGCCTCGAGCACGCGGTGCTGGCGGGCGCGGCCGAGACGCTCCGCAACCCCGGGCTGCGCTCCGTGCTCGCCGAGATCAACACCAACCTCGACGAGCACTGGGCGATCGTCGATCTGATGCTCGGGCACGGGTTCGACTACTCGCAGGACCAGGTCGAGCGCTCGCAGCGGCACGAGGGCGCTTTCAAGGGTGTGGGGAACTATGTCTTTCGACGCTGAAAATCACGTCCTCTACCGGATCGCCAACGCGCCGCTCCTCGCCTATCCGTTTCCGCATTTCTACGTCGAGTCGGTCTTCCCCGCGGACTTCTACGCGGCGCTGCGCGCCCGGCTGCCCGAGGCGGCCGCGTACACCCGGCTCGACGAGACCGGCACCGTCAGCAAGGGTGCCTACCCGGAGCGCTCGGTCTGCTCGCTCCTCGACCTCGAGGAATACGAGGCGACCCGCAATGCCGGCTCGTTCTGGGCCGACCTCAACAGCTGGCTGATGTCGGAGCGGTTCGCGCACCTCGTCGCCGGCAAGTTCCGCGACGGCATCATCGCCCGCTACGGCGCGGACGCCGAGCTGAACATGCACATGGACTGCCGGCTGGTGCGCGATCTGACCCGCTACGCCATTTCCCCGCACACCGACACGCCCACCAAGCTCGTCTCGCTGCTCTTCTACCTGCCGCCCGACGAGCGCTACGCCCACCTGGGCACGTCGGTGTATGCGCCCAGGGACCCGGACATGCCGGTCAAGGGCAACACCCACCTGCCGTTCGAGGCGTTCAAGAAGGTGATCACGATGCCCTTCAAGCCGAACTCGCTGTTCGGCTTCCTCCGCACCGACGGGTCGTTCCATGGCGTGGACCAGATCCACGACGAAGGGGTGGTGCGCGACCTGCTGCTCTACAACATCTACGTGCCGAAGGGCGCGACTTCCGCAACCGCGCCGGCAGGCGGAGCGGACGCGGCACTGGAGGGGGCGGTCGCCTCGGCCGCCTCGGCCGGCGGCTCCGGCCTGTGGCCGTGGCGCCGCCGCAAGTGACCGCGGCGGGGGCCGGCGACCGGCGGGGTTCTCAGGGCACGTAGCCCGGGATCTTCGCCTCGTCGACCGCGTCGATCTGCTCGGGATCGAGGAACTGCTCGGCGTACTTGACGTACACCTTCCTGCGGACGAAGACGTCGAAGAGTTCCGGATCGATGTGGCCGTTCAGCTTGAACTTGCCGAGGATGTGCAGCGACTCGGACAGCGTCTTGCCCTTCTTGTAGGGCCGATCCTTGGCGGTGAGCGCCTCGAAGATGTCGGCGATCCCCATCACGCGCGCCTGCACCGACATCTGCTCGCGCCGCAGGCCGCGCGGGTAGCCCTTGCCGTCCATGCGCTCGTGGTGCCCGCCGGCGTACTCCGGGACGTTGCGCAGGTGCTTCGGCCAGGGCAGCGCCTCGAGCATGTTGATCGTCGAGACGATGTGGTGGTTGATGATCTCGCGCTCCTCCTGGGTGAGGGTGCCGCGCTGGATCGTCAGGTTCTTCAGCTCGTCGTCGGTGAGGAAGTTGGCGGTGTTGCCGAGCGGGTCGCGCCACTTGTACATGAGCCCGATCTGCTGCACGCGCTCCTGGTCGTCCTTCGACATGGATTCGCTGCCGATATTGCAGCGCCGCAGGAAGGTGCCGTCCTCCTCGATCTGGCGCACCGTGTCGCGCAGCTCCTCGTCGATCTGGTAGATGCGCTCGCGCCGGGTGATCTCGTCGACCCCCGCGGTGCGGGCGAGGTCGAGCTTGCGGTTGAGCGCGTCGATCTCGGCGTCGCGCTTGAGCACCTCGAAGCGGGTGTCGATGAGGTGGATGCGGTCGTAGATCGTCTCGAGCTTGGTCGCCTTGTCGACCACGTGCACCGGGGTGGTGATCTTGCCGCAGTCGTGCAGCAGGCCGGCGATGCGCAGCTCGTACCGGTCCTTGTCCGTCATCGCGAAGTCGGCGAGCGGCCCGTCGTTGGTGTCGTTCACCGCCTCGGCGAGCAGCATGGTGAGCATCGGCACCCGCTGGCAGTGCCCGCCGGTGTAGGGCGACTTCTCGTCGATCGCCTCGTTGATCATGCGGATGAACGACTCGAACAGGGTCTCGAGCTGGACGATCAGCGCCCGGTTCGTGAGCGCGATCGCCGCCTGCGACCCGAGCGACTCGGCCAGGCGCTGGTCGGAATGCGAGAACGCGACGATCTCGCCGGTGACCGGGTCCTGGCAGTTGATGAGCTGCAGGACGCCGATGATCTCGCCCTCGTGGTTGCGCATCGGCACCGTGAGGAAGGACTTCGACCGGTAGCCGGTCTTCTGGTCGAACTGGCGCGTGCCGGAGAAATCGAACCCGACCTCGGTGTAGGCGTCGGCGATGTTGACCGTCTGGCCGGTGAGCGCCGCGAACGCGGCCACCATCGACGTGTTCGGGTCGCTGTCGGTGTACAGCCGGATCGGATAGAACGGGATCGGGTTGCCGGTCGTCCCGCCCATGGCGATGTCGAGCGAGGCGGTGCGGACGATCTCGAAGCGCAGCTGCTGGCTCACCCCCTCGTTCTCGATCAGGTACAGCGTCCCGCCGTCGGCCCGCGTGATCGTCTTGGCCGCGATCAGGATCTTCTCGAGCAGCGCGTTGAGGTTCTTCTCGAGCGAGAGCGCCGCGCCGATCTCGTTCAGCTGCTCGAGCCGGCGCAGCCAGTCCTCCGTCTCGGCCGCGCGGCGATCCTCGGGCCGCGTCGCCGCGGGCTGGGGCAGGCTGCTCATCGGGCGCGTTCCGGCTACTTGATGCACACGGCGCGCACCTGCGCGAAGTCGGTGACGCCCTGCATCACCTTCTCGATGCCGTCCATCTTCAGGGTGCGCATGCCCTCTTCGAGCGCCGTGGCGAGCGTCTCGGCGACGCGCGCGTGCTCCTGGATGTGCTTCTTGATCGCGTCGGTGCCGACCAGCAGCTCGTGCAGGCCGAGGCGCCCCTTGTAGCCGCTGTTCGCGCAGGCGTCGCAGCCGACCTTCTTGTAGAGCGTCAGCTGGCCCTTGTCGTCGCCGTAGGTCTTGACGAGATCCTTGTAGACGCGCTCGTACCCGGCCTTCGCGTCCTTCTTGAACTCGGTGGTGTTCAGCAGCTCCTGGCAGTACTCCTGCAGGAGCATCTTGACCTCGTCGGGGGCCGGGTTGTAGGGCTGCTTGCACTTGCCGCAGAGCCGCTTCGCGAGGCGCTGCGCGAGGATCCCCACCAGCGCGTCGGCGAAGTTGAACGGGTCCATCCCCATGTCGAGCAGGCGGACGATCGACTCCGGGGCGCTGTTGGTGTGCAGGGTGGCGAACACCAGGTGGCCGGTGAGGGAGGCCTCGATGCCGATCGAGGTGGTCTCCTTGTCCCGCATCTCGCCGACCATGATGATGTCCGGATCGCACCGCAGGAACGCCTTCATGATCATCGGGAAATCGAGGCCGGCCTTCTTGTTGATCTGCACCTGGCGCAGGCCCTTCTGCGTGATCTCGATCGGATCCTCCGCGGTCCAGATCTTGGTGTCCGGCGTGTTGAGATAGCCGAGCACCGAGTGCAGCGTGGTCGTCTTCCCGGAGCCGGTCGGCCCGCAGCAGAAGAAGAGGCCGTAGGGCTTCTCGATCACCTCCTTGAGCCGCGGCAGGTTGTGCGGCGTGAGGCCGAGCTTGTCGAGCGGGATCGGCTCGCCGGCGGCGAGGATCCGCATCACGATGTCCTCGACCCCGCCCTGCGTCGGGATGGTCGCGACCCGCAGCTCGATGTCGAGCGGCCCGAACTTCTTGAACTTGATCTTCCCGTCCTGCGGCTTGCGGCGCTCGGAGATGTCGAGGTCGCACATGATCTTCAGGCGCGCGCACAGCGCGTTCCGGTAGGACGCCGGCACCTCGATGTAGGGCACGAGCGAGCCGTCCCTGCGGAAGCGGATCTCGGTCTTGGCCTTCCCCGGGTAGGACTCGATGTGGATGTCGGACGCGCCCTGGTGGTAGGCGTCCACGATGACCTTGTTCACCAGCTTGACGAGCTCGTTGTCGGCGGCCGCGTTCAGGTCGTCGGGGCTCGGCCCGCCTTCCTCGCCGTCGTCGCCCAGCCCCTCGAGCAGGTCGCCGATGTCGCCGAGGTCGGTGTCGGCGCCGAAGAAGAGATTCAGCGTGTCGCGGAACTCGCGCTGCGTGGTGACGCAGTAGGTGATCTTGTTGTTCTTCGGGAAGATGTTGCTGACGATCCGCGAGCCCTTGGTGCGCTCGGGGTCGAGGCACATGACGAGCAGGCCCTTGGGGTTCTCCTCGAGCGGCACCCAGCCGTGCTCCTGGACGTACTCCCGCTTGAGGTTCTTCAGCAGGTCCATCGGCTTGATGCGCTCGGGCTTGAAGGGCTCGTAGTTGACGCCGAAGTACTTCGCCAGCGCCCCGCCGATCGAGTTGACCTTGACGCTCATCTCCTCGACCAGCACCGTCTCGACGTCGATCGACTTCTTGCGCGCGGTGCGGCCCGCGTTGTCGAGCTCGGCCGCGGTGATCACCGCGTCGGCCACCAGGAAGTCGTACTTCGACTTCGGCACCGCGAGCTTCTGGCGCTGCTTGAAGGCGATGGCGAGCGTCTTGCAGAGCTCGATCATCCCCTCTTCGGCCAGCGGCCCGAACGGCGTGCCCGCCTTGTTGTTGATGAGCTGCACCACCCCGAGCAGTTCGCCCTGGCTGCCGTCGAGGACCGGGCACACCAGCATCTGCTTGGTGCGGTAGCCGGTGCGCTTGTCGACCTCCTGCAGGAAGCGCAGGTTGGGGCTGTGGCTCTTCAGCTCGGCGTCGTCGTAGACGTCCTTGAAGTTGAGGAGCTTGCGCGACATCGCCGCGAAGCCGGCGAGCGAGTGCTCGGCGATCGGCAGCTTCAGGTCGCGGAACGAGTTCAGGCCGGTCTTGACCTTCGAGACAATGGTTGCCTTGTCCTCGCCGGTCACGTAGATGCTGAGGCGGTCGGCGTTGAAGAGCGCGCAGATCTCGCTGCTCACCTCCAACATGATCTCGTCGATGTTGTTGGTGGCGTGGATGCGGTTGGTGACCGTCTGCAGGCTCTTCTGGAACGCGAGTCGGCTCGTGACGTCGCCGGGCGGGACGGATTGGGTGCTCAGCACTGCGCTCATGTCTGGCGTCCTGTCGGGTCGGCCAAGCGCCGGTCGGGCGCGCGCGCCGCCGCGCGCGCCGTCAACCGGCGTGGATCAAAGAGTGAATTTAGCCCCTCCGGCGCACCCCCAGCAACCGGGCGCGGCGGCAGCCTGCGGCTTTTGTCAAATCGTCGCCGGCGCGAGCGCAAACGGGGGCTCAGCCGGCGCCCTTGCCGCGCAGCCCGCCCTCCAGGGCGAAGGCCTTGAGGCCGCGCTGGGCGAGCAGAAATGCCGCCGCGGAGCTCCGGCGCCCGCTCTGGCAGTACAGGACGTACTCGCGGCTCCGGTCCAGGACCTTGACCGCGTTGCGGACCTCGGAGAGCGGGATGTTGATCGCGCCAGGGAGCTTGTCGTACTGGTACTCCGAGGGATAGCGCACGTCGATCCACTGGCCGCCGGCGGCGACCTTGGCGCGCGCCTGGTCCAGGTTCACGCTCTGCAGCAGCGGCTTCTTGAGCAGCTCGTTGAAGTCCTCCTTGGCGAGCCGCAGCAGCGTGCCATCCGCGAGCATCGTGACCGTCGCGTTGCGCTTGGCGTTGGCCACCAGCGCCTCCTCGCCGAACGCATCGCCGCTCTTGAGCTCGGCAAGCCGCATCGAGACGCCGCCCACGGTGCGCTCCACGAGACACTTGCCGGCCTCGATCACGTAGTAGAAATCGCCGTCCTCGCCCTCGCGGACGACCACCTGCCCGCGCTTCGCACTGACGCGGGTGAAGCGCCGCAGCATCTCGTTGATGTGCGCGCTGGGGAGCTGCGCGAACGCGCCCGACTTCAGGTTGTTGATGCTGAAGAGGCCGGTGAGAATCGACCAGTTCGTCATCGACGGCGACCCGGACTCGGTCGCGCGCGACCCGGTGCGTTCCGCGCCGGCGAGCTGATCCCAGGTCACCATGATGTCGAGCAGGTCCTCGTCGATGCGCAGCAGCTCGATGTCGGTGATCGCCTTCGCCTGTGCGAACGGCGTCTTGCGCCCGAGCGGGTGCCGCGCCTCCGGCGTGCCCCCGACCACCACGTCCGAGCTGCCGTTGCCCAGGATGAGCGCGATCTCGCCCTTGAGCAGGAACACGAGCTGCCCGGCCACGCCCTTGACCCGGAACGGGTCGAGCGTCTTGCTGACCGGCTCCACGACGCAGAGCTCGGCGAGCTCCGCCAGCCGCTGCGGCGAGAGCGCGGTGATCGGCTCGAGCCCCTTCAGCAACGCGGGGTTGACCTTGTCCGTTGATGTTGCCGCCATTGTTTCGCTTCCTAGAACTCGATGACCTGGTTGTTCTGCAGCATGCGTGGACGGTATTGGCCGGCGTACTCCTCGATCTCCTCCATGGTGAGCTCGATCTCGCCCGGCTTGAGGTGCGTGATGAAGATCTCGCAGCTGCGCTCGAGCTTCGCGAGCTCCTCGGCGAGCATGCTCGGGCACAGGTGCTTCGACATGATCGCCAGGTTCTTCTCGCGGTTGCAGAACGCGCACTCGATGATGAGCTGCTTGAGGTTGGCGATCTTGTTGACGATCGCCCACAGCGGATCGTTGGTGGTGGTGTCGCCGGTGAACACCAGGCTGCCCTTGCCGCTGTCGAGCTGGTAGCCGACCGCGGGCACCACGTGATTCGCGGGCAGGGGCGTGATCCTGCGCCCGTTGCCCAGGCTCACGGCCTCGCCCACCGCGATCGGCTCGTAGCGCAGGAACGGCTTGTCGGGGGTCGGGATCTGCGTGAAGTCCGGCCAGATCGACCAGTTGAAGAGGTGGTTTTTCAGGATCTCGATGGTCGCGGGCAGCGCATGCACGGTCAGCGGCTCGTCGCGCATTCCGCCGACGGTATCCACCATGAACGGGATCGCGGCGACGTGGTCGAGATGCGAGTGGGTCACGAACACGCGATCGATCGGCGTCAGTTCCGCGAGCGTGAGGTCGCACACGCCGGTGCCCGCGTCGATGAGGACGTCGCGGTCGAGCAGCATCGAGGTGGTGCGCAGGTGCCGCCCACCGATTCCGCCGCTGCAACCGAGAACCCGGATCCTCATGCGCTGTTTCGCTACTTCGTTTCGAACGCCGTCACGCCGTCCCAGCCGGCGCCGGGCGACTCGTGACGGTACCTAGCGACCCGGTCGGCGTATAAGGAATAAAGTGGTGTGCCCGGGTATAACCTCTGGAGATTAAAGAGGATTAGTTCCGCCTGGTCCCAGCTCCGGGCGCGATAGAGCTTGAGCGCCTGGTCCCAGAGCTTAAGCTCTTCGACACGCTCCTTGCCGACCTCGTTCTCGGGCCCGATCGGCTCGAAGATCGCGACCGGCTCGTCCTTGCCCTTGACGCGCACGCGGTCGAGCTCGCGGAACACGATCCCCGTCACCGCTTCCCGCGTCGCCTGGCCGACGATGATCGGCGACACCGTATTCCTTGGTGAGCCCCTCGAGCCGCGACGCGAGATTCACCGCGTCGCCCATGACCGTGTAGGCCTTGCGGAGCCGCGAGCCCATGTCCCCGACGTTCATCGGGCCGGTGTTCAACGCCGACCCCGATCTTGATCTCCTTCCAGCCGCGCGCCTTGAACACCGGGTTCAGCCGCGCGAGCTCCGCCTGCATCGCGAGCGCCGCGGCGAGCGCGTGGCTGGCGTGCTGCGGATCGGCGACCGGCGCGCCCCAGAAGGCCATGATCGCGTCGCCCATGTACTTGTCGAGGGTGCCGCGGTGGTTGCGGATGACGAGGCTCATGGCGGTGAGGAACTCGTTGAGCAGGGCGGCCAGCGCCTTCGGATCGAGCCCCTCGGCAATCGAGGTGAAGCCGCGGATGTCGGAGAAGAGCACGGTGAGGTCCTCGTTCTTGCCCTCCATGCTGTACTTGGCCGGGTCGCGCGCCATCTCGTCCACGAGCTCGGGCGGCACGTACTGCCCGAACAGCTCGGTGAACTGGCGCTTCGACCGCGTCTCGACGAAGTAGCCGTAGGACATGTTCAGCGCGAACAGCGCGATGATCATGAGCAGCCCGGCCGCGAGCGGCAGGGCAATGTCGGCCTCGCTCCACACCGCGACATTCAGCCCGGTCATCAGCGCGAGCGCCCAGGACGAATACGAGCGTCGCGCGCAGCGGCGAGAGGAGCGGCAGCAGCACCGCGAGCGCCACCCCGAACAGGAGCAGCAGGATCACCTCGGCCCCGATCACGTAAGGCGGCCGCTGCTTGATCGTGCCGTCGAGCATCCCCGCGATCAGGTTGGCGTGGATCTCCACGCCCGGAAAGATGCGTCCGACCGGCGTCGCGCGCAGATCGACGAGGCCCGGCGCCGAGGCGCCCACCAGCGCAATCCGCCCCTTCAGCCGCTCGACCGGGACGCGGTCGAGGTGCACGTCGGCGAGCGAGACGTAGGGGAAGCTGCGCGCGCCGCCCCGGTAGGGAACCAGGGCCGCGGCGTTCTCGTCGACCGGAATGCGGCGCGTGCCGACCTCGAGCCACTCGAGGCCCGCGTAGCCGCGCGACAGGAATCGCTCCGGCGCAAAGCCCGCCTCCACCTTCGCGGCGCCCGTGAGCGCGCGAAACACCGCGAGCGAGAGCGGCTCGTAGTACTGGCCTTTGAACTCCGCGAGCATCGGGACGCGCCGGATGATGCCGTCCTCGTCCACGAGCGGCGTGAAGTGCCCGGCCGCCAGCGCCGCGGCCTGGAACTCCGGCAGGTTCGCGCCGAATCCGGTGTACCGCGCGAACTTGACGCCGCGCCCGCGAAAGACGCTGTCATCGAGCACCGCCGCCGGAAGCGTGCCGTTCGCCTCGGTCTCGGGGTTGGTGAAGTAGAAGCCGAGCACCACCGGGCGGCCCTTGAGCGCGGCCGCGAACTCGCCGTCGTGATCGAGCCGCGGCCGGACGCGCTCGAGCGCCTCCTGGAATTCGCGCACGTCCTTCAGCTCGCCGGTGGCGAGCCGCTCGAGCACCGGCAGGCCGCTCGAGCGGTCGCGCTCCCCGTTCACCACGTCGAACGCGACCAGCGCGACGCCGTACTTCTCGAAGAGCTTGCGGACCAGCCCCGCCTGGACGTCGCGGCCCCACGGCCAGCGGCCCAGCCCGGGCGTGGCGAGGCTGCGCTCGTCGATGTCGAGGATGACGATGCGATCGTCGACTGCCGCCGGGCGTCGTCAGGCGCAGCCGCGTGTCGTACAGGAGATGATCGAAGCGGGTGACGAAGTCGACGCGGTAGAACTGCGCCGCGTAGCCGACGAACAGCGCGACGACGACGAGCCCGAGGGCGATGCGGACGACGTGCTGCCTCACCGCGACTCCCGGTCGATCGCCGCCCCGTGTTCTCGCGGGCGCGGCTCAGGTCTTGTAGAAGAACTCCATCTTCACGCCGGCGAGCTCGATGATGTCGTGGTCGTTGAGCGGGTGCGCCTGCGCATCCAGCAGCTTGCCGTTGACGATCGGGAAGTTCGCGCCCTCGACGTGGGTGATGAAAAAGCCCTGCGGCCGCTTGGTGATGACCGCGACCTGCACGCCCGGCTTGCCGAGCGTCGTGAGCGCCTTGGTGAGCTCCATCTCCTTGCCGGCGTTCGAGCCCGACAGGATCTGGATGGCCGCGACCTTGCCGCCGAGGGCGAGCTGCTGGGACGCCGACATCGGCTGCGAGGTGCCCATGGCCGGCACCCCCTGCGAGGCGGAGACCGGCTTCACCGGCTGCGAGGCGGACGGCGGCGCCGCGGTCGGCGTGGGCTGCGAGGCCTGCGGGGCCGCGGGCGCGCCATCGTCGGCGTCGGCTGCGAGGCGCCCATCGTCGGCACCGCCTGCGAGGTCGAGGGCTTCGGCGCATCGGCCCTGGGCACCGCCCCGGGCCGCAGCACCATGGTCCGCTCGAAGTCCTGCGGCGCGGCCGATTTCTGGCCCTGGTCGTTGATGTACTTGAGCTTGTACTTGCCCAGCTCGACCACGTCGTTGGTCTGCAGGAAGTGCTTCTTGATCGGCTGGCCGTTCACGAGCGTCCCGTTCGTCGACCCGAGGTCCTCGAGGAACGAGTCGTTCAGGATCGTCACGATCACCGCGTGCTCGCCGCGACACCGCCAGGTTGTCGATCTGGATGTCGTTGTGCGGCTTGCGCCCGATGGTGGTCCGCTCCTTGGTGAGCGCGATCTCCTTGAGCACCAACCCGTCCATACTCAGTATCAGCTTTGCAGGCATGGCAGTGTCCCCGTCTATTTCAACCAACCAAACAAGCGCGAGAGCCAGCCCTTCGGCGCGGCGTAGTCCCTCACCACTCGGACCAGAATCACGGACACGTTGTCGCGTCCGCCGTTGTCGTTCGCCATCTGCACCAGCTGCTGCGCGGCCAGCCGGAGGTTCGCCGACAGCGTCTGCAGCGTCATGCCGATGTCCTCGTCGCTCACCATGTCGTTCAGCCCGTCGGAGCAGAGCAGATAGACGTCCCCGGGCTGCGCCTCGAAGCAGTTCAACTCCGGCTCGACCGTCGGGTCGATCCCGAGCGCGCGCGTCACCAGGTTCTTGTTCTGCGAGAACTTGGCCTGCTCCGGCGTGATCATGCCGCTGTCGATCTGCTCCTGCAGCAGCGAGTGGTCGCGCGTGACCTGCTCGAACGTCTCGCCGCGCAGGCGATACGCGCGCGAGTCGCCGATGTGCGCCAGCATGACCTTGTTGTCGTAGAACAGCGCCGCCACCAGCGTCGTGCCCATGCCGGAGTACTGGGGCTGGCTCTGCGCCGCCTGGAAGATGGAGGTGTTCGCCTTGGCGATCTGGTCCTTGAGCAGCTTCTCGGCCCACGGCCGTCCCGACTCGGGCTCGAGCCGGTACGGCGGCGTCTCCTCGAGCAGGTGCTGCAGCTCGGTCGTGATCACCGTCGTGGCCATGCCGCTCGCGACCTCGCCGGCGTTGTAGCCGCCCATCCCGTCGGCGAGCACCACCAGACCCTTGGTCGCGTCGGCCGCGATCGAGTCCTCGTTGTGGGACCGGACGATCCCCGGATCGGTACAGCTCGCGACTTCGAGTGCCTGGCTCAAGTTCATGGTCTAGAGAGAAATGTCGACGTCACGCTGCTGCGCCCCGCGTCCGCTCACGCAGGCGCGGAGCGCCTGGGCGAACTCCTCGCCGGTCTGGAACCGCTCGTCCGCGTCCTTCGCCATCGCGCGCGCCAGGAAGTCGACGACCGCCGGCGGCACCTTGGCGTTGAACTGCAGGATGTCGGGGGCGGGCTCGTTCGCGATCTTGAACATGAGCTGCGCCATCGACTCGCCCTCGAACGGCAGCCGTCCGCACAGCGAGCTGGTACAGGCTCGCCGCGAGCGAGAAGAGGTCCGAGCGGCCGTCGATCTTCTTGCCCGGCCAGCTGCTCCGGCGACATGTAGGACGGCGTGCCGAGCACCATGCCGGTCTTGGTCTTGGACGAATCGGTGATGCGCGCGATGCCGAAGTCGGTGACCTTCACCATGTCGGACTCCGGCTCGTACATGATGTTCGCGGGCTTGATGTCGCGGTGGACCACGTTCTGCTTGTGCGCGTACCCGAGCGCCTCGGCGACGCGCGCGACGATCGACACCGCCTTCTCCAGCGGCAGCAGGCTGCCGGGCTTGGTGTACGGCACCAGGTCCTGGCCCTTGAGGAACTCCATCGCGATGTAGGCGAGGTCGTGCTCCTCGCCGGCATCGAAGATCGTGACGATGTTCGGGTGGTTCAGGCGCCCCGCGGTCTCGGCTTCGCGGAAGAAGCGCGCCTTCACGTCGGCGAGCTCGTCGGCCTCGAACTCCTGCGCGAGCGCCATCGTCTTGATCGCCACGATGCGCCCGATCTTCGGATCCTTGCCCTGGTACACCACGCCCATCGCGCCCTTGCCGAGCTCCCGCTCGACCTGGTAGCGCCCGAGCATCGGCTTCTCGACCGATTCGGCGGTGAGGATGCTGGCGTTGGTGCGCGCCGCGCCGCCGCCGAGGATGACGGTCTCCGACAGCTGCTTGGCGCGCGACAGCCTTCTGGCCGACGTCGCGGTACTTCGGGTTGCGCTCGGCCATGTAGCGGAACACGCTCTCCGCCTTGTTGAACTGGCGCTTGCGCTCGAAGTCGAGCGCGAGGTTGTACAGGTTGTCGAGCAGCGTGTCGTCGACCGGGCACTTGCGGAAGTAGTCGAACGCCATGTCGAGCTGGCCCTGGCCCTGGAACGCGAGCCCGAGCATGCGGTTCGAGGCGGCCGACTCGGCTTCGGACTTCTCCTTGCCCTCCTCGGTGACGAGGAAGCGCTTGGTCGTGAGCGCCACATGGCCGAGCACGAGCAGCACGGCCGGCAGCATGAGCTGGAGCCACAGGCCCTTGCCGGTCATGAGCCCGAAATGGGTCGCGACGATCGCCACGAGGAGCAGCGCCGTGACCGCCGCCGCCATGCCCGCCTTCAGCCGCGGCAGCACGGCGATCAGGTACAGCGCCACGAGGAGGTAGGCGCCGTACTCCGCCCAGACGCCCCAGGTCGGAACGACGAAGAAGTGCTCCTGCAGGATCGAGGACACCGAGTGCGCGAGGGCGAGCACCGGCGCCATGGCGGGCGAGACCGGCGTGACCGAGGCCGTGCCGAGCCCCGGCGCGGTGGGCCCGATCAGGACGATCTTGTCCTTGTACTTGTCGGCGGGGATCTTGCCCGAGTAGACGTCGAAGAACGAGTCGACCGGGAACGCCGGCCGGCCGTCGCGATCCTTGTAGAAATAGGTGTACATCTGCAACCGCGGGTCGGTGGTGATCCGCAGATTGGCGAGATTCACGCCTTCGCCGAGCGCGACCTTGATGTCGCCCGGGCCGAGGTTGAGGCTCTGCGCCGCGATCAGCATCGAAAGCGCGGGATAGAGCTCGTCGAAATGCGCCAGGACGAGCGGTTCGGAGCGGATGCCGCCGTCGACGTCGACGCGCGCGTTCAGGTGCCCGATCCCCGCGGTCGCCCGGCCGAGCAGGTCGACCGGCACGATCACGTCCGCGGCGGTCGAGAACGGCATGTCCGGGGTGTTCCCCTGGACGTTCTTGAGGGCATTGCGGGTGACGAAATCGGGCAGCGGGCGGTCCGCCTTGCCGCGCGGCTCGCCGAGCGCGAACAGCATCGGCAGCAGCACGTTGCCCGCCCGCGCGTAGCTGTCCGCGAGCTTCCGGTCGGTGTTCAGCGCGCCCTCGGCCTCCTGCAGCAGCGCGCCCATCTGCGCGAGCGGCGAGCCCTGCTCCACCGCCGCCGGATCGGGCGCGAGCTTCCGGTACTCGCCGGAGATCTTGTTGATGTAGGCGAGGCCGGGATCGAGCTGCGGCTCGGTGAAGAAGACCAGGCTCCCGACGACTTTCGCCTTGCCGCCGGTCAGGCTCTCGGTCAAACGGGCGTGGACGTCGCGCGACCAGGGCCAGCGCCCGATGTTGCGCAGGCTCGCGTCGTCGATCGCGATGACGGCGATGCGGTCGGACGGCGCGCGGTCGGTGGCGCGCACGCCCATGTCGTAGGCCTTGCGTTCGAGGCTCTGGAGCAGGTCGGAGCCGGCGAAGAGGAACAGGCCGACCGCGACCGCGAGGCCGAGGAACCAGTCCCTTCTCCAGAATCCCGCCTTGCTCACCGAGGTTCGTCTCCCCGCCTTTGTTCTCGTTGTTCTGTGCCCAGGGGCTGGGTCGCCGGGCCCTCGCGCCGACCCGCACCGCCGTCCGGCCGCGCGCGTCCGTCCCGCGCCGCCGCCCCCGCGGCGTGCGAAAACCGTACCGCTCGCCCCTAAGTGCCCCTAAGTTGCTGTAGAAACAGCAGCATAATTGCCATTCTTACAGTCGGGTATGAAATTAGTCAAATTCTCTGCCGACTTACCGTCACTCGGGTCGACCGGAGCCCTCGCGCGGCGGGTGCAAAAGGCGTCCCAAAACGACGACGGCGAGCCCGCAGGCTCGCCGTCTCCGCAGCCGATGCCCGGGGTCCGGTCAGGTGCCCAACGCGGTGCCCACGGCCAGGCCGAGGGCGGCCGCCAGCTCGGCTCCGCCGATCTTCTTGGTGTCCTCGCCCTTGGCTTTCAGCACCTCGATGCGCCCGCCCTGGGCGGTGACGAAGAAGCTCGTCGGCGGTGATCTCGGAGACTTCGCCGATCTTGCCCTTCACCGCGCCGAAGGTGCGGAACGGAGTGCTTCCTCGCGTCGAAGATCTGGATCTTCTTGCCGCTCAGCGTGGTCCACGCGCCGGGCGCGGGGTTGCCGGCCCGGATCGGTTGTAGATGAAGTCGACGTGGTTGGCCCAGTTGATTTTCGCCTCCGCCGTCGCGGAACCAGCCCTCGTAGGTCGCCTGGCGCCTCGTCCTGGACGACCTCCTTGTGCTTGCCCGGCGTAGACGAGGTCGGCGGCCTCGAGCATCGCCTGCGACGCCCATCGGAAACAGGCGGTCGAAGTAGACGCTGCCCAGGGTGTCGTCGGGCCCGATCGGCGTCTCCTTCTGCAGGATCACCGGACCTTCGTCGAGCCCGTCGGTCGGGCGGAAGATGGTGAGGCCGGTCTTCGTGTCGCCGCGCGATGATCGGCCAGTTGATCGAGCTCGGGCCGCGGTACTTGGGCAGCAGCGACGGGTGATACTGGATCGTGCCCGAGGCGCGGGATGTTGACGAACTCCTGCGGCGCGAACTGCAGGACGTACGCCATGATGCCGAGGTCGACCTTCAGGTCGCGCAGCGCGGCATGCGCTTCGGGCGCTCGCAGCGACGCGAACTGGAAGAGCTTCAGGCCCTTTTTCGAGCGCGGCGGTCTTGCAGCGGGTCGGCCCGGGCGCCCTCCTTCTCCGGCGCGCAGAACACGCCGGCAACCTCGTCCTCGCGCGCGAGGAACGCCTCCAGGACGGCTTTCCCGAAATCCTGCTGGCCGATGATCGCGATGCGCATGGTCAGGCCGCCTTCTTCGGCGGCGCGCTGAACGCGCCGGCCTGCTTGAGCGCGCCGACCTTCGCCTCGTCGTAGCCGAGCACCTCCTTCAGGACCTCGTCGGTGTGCTCGCCCAGCGGTCGGCGAGCGCTTGATCACCGCCGGCGAGGCGGAGAGCTTGATCGGCATGCCGACGTTCCACCACTTGCCGCGCTGCGGATGGTCGAGCTCGACCCACATGTCGCGGCCGCGCACGTGCTCGTCGTTGGCGAGGTCCTCGGTGCGTCATGATCGGGCCGCACGGCACGTCGAGCGGGTTGAGGATCGCCATGAGCTCGCGCTTGGTGTACTTCTCCGCGAACTTGTTGATGAGCGTCCACATCAGCTGCTGGTTCTTGCGCCGCTCGCCGATGGTGGCGAAGCGCGGGTCGGTGGCGAGATCGGGAACTGCCGACGTCCGGCCCGATGCGCTTGGCGAGCGCGTCCCACACCGCTTCCTGCACGACGATGTAGAGCCAGTCGTTCGCGCCGTGCGGCTTGCAGTGGATGGCGTTGCCGAGCTGGCCGCCGCCGGAGTCGTTGCCGGCGCGCGGCACCTCGCCCATGTCCTTGTAGGTCGGCACCGAGTACTCGGGCAGGTCGCCGCGCGTCAGGCGCTGGTGGTCGCGGAACTTGACGCGGCACAGGTTCATCACGCCGTCCATCATCGCCACTTCGACGTACTGGCCCTGGCCGGTCCGCTCCGCCTGGCGCAGCGCCGCGAGCAGGCCGATCGCGAGGTGCAGGCCGGTGCCGGAGTCGCCGATCTGCGCGCCGGTGACGAACGGCGGGCCGTCGGGAACGCCGGTGGTGCTCATCGCGCCGCCCATCGCCTGCGCGACGTTCTCGTAGGCCTTGAAGTCGGCGTAAGGTCCCGACGAGCCGAAGCCCTTGATCGAGCCCATCACGATCTTCGGGTTGATCTCGTGGATCTTCTCCCAGGTGAAGCCGAAGCGGTCGAGCACGCCGGGGCCGAAGTTCTCCATGATGATGTCGCACTTCTTCAGCAGGTCGACGAACACCTGCTTGCCTTCGGGCGATCTTCATGTTCACGGTGATCGACCGCTTGTTGCAGTTGAGCATCGTGAAGTACAGGCTGTCGGCCTTCGGCACGTCGCGCAGCTGGCCGCGCGTCGCGTCGCCCTGCCGGATTCTCGAACTTGATCACGTCCGCGCCCATCCACGCGAGCAGCTGCGAGCACGTCGGCCCCGCCTGCACGTGGGTCATGTCGAGGATGCGTACGCCTTTCAGAGCTTCCATTCTGATCTCCAATACTTCCGGCTGCTACTTCTTCTTCGCGGTCGGATTCAGGTTCGTGATGCGGCCGCTCTCGGTGCCGGCGGTCTCGTCGATGACGGCATTGATGAGCGTCGGCCTGCGCGAGCGGATGGCTTCCTCCATCGCGGCGCGCAGCTCGGCCGGCGTCGTGGCGTGCACGCCCACGCCGCCGAAGGCCTCCATCAGCTTCTCGTAGCGCGCGTCCTTGACGAACACGAGGGGCGCCGGATCGCGGCCGCCGGTCGGGTTCTTCTCGTCGCCGCGGTAGACGCCGTTGTTGTTCAGGACGACCACGCAGACCGGCAGGTTGTAGCGGCAGATGGTCTCGACTTCCATGCCGGAGAAGCCGAACGCGCTGTCGCCCTCGATCGCGATCACCGGCTTGCCGCTCACCACGGCCGCCGCGACCGAGAAGCCCATGCCGATGCCCATCACGCCCCAGGTGCCGACGTCCAGGCGCTTGCGCGGCTGGTACATGTCGACGATGCTGCGGGTGAAGTCGAGCGCGTTGGCGCCTTCGTTGACCAGGCACGCGTCCGGGTTCGCCTTGACGATGTCGCGCACCACGTTCAGCGCGCTGTGGAAGTTCATCGGCGTCGGATTCTTGGCCAACGTCTCGGCCATCTTGGCGACGTTCTTCTCCTTGCGCTCGGCGATGGCGCCCAGCCACTCCGCCGGCGGCTTGGCCCAGTTGGCGCCGATGCCCGCGAGCAGCGCGGACACGCAGGACCCGATGTCGCCGACCACCGGGGCGTCGATGCGCACGTTGCTGTCCGCCTCCTGCGGCGAGATGTCGACCTGGATGAACTTCTGGCCGCCCCAGTCCTTGGCGCTCTTGCCGCCCCAGGTCTTGCCCTTGCCGTGCGAGAGCAGCCAGTTCAGGCGCGCGCCGATCAGCATCACGACGTCGGCTTCGGGCAGCACGTAGGAGCGCGCGGCCGCAGCGGACTGCTCGTGCGTGTCGGGCAGGATGCCCTTGGCCATCGACATGGGCAGGTAGGGGATGCCGGTCTTCTCGACCAGCGCGCGGATGTCGGCGTCGGCCTGCGCGTAGGCGGCGCCCTTGCCGAGGAGGATCAGCGGACGCTTCGCGCTCTTCAGCAGCTCGAGCGCGCGCTTGACGGCATCGGGCGCGGGGATCTGCCGCGGCGCCGGATCGACCACCTTGATGAGCGACCGCTTGCCGACTTCCGCGTCGATCGTCTGCGGGAAGAGCTTCGCCGGCAGGTCGAGGTAGACGCCGCCCGGACGGCCCGAGACCGCGGCGCGGATCGCGCGCGCGACGCCCACGCCGATGTCCTCGGCGTGCAGCACGCGAAAGGCGGCCTTCGCGAGCGGCTTGGCGATGGCGAGCTGGTCCATCTCCTCGTAGTCGCCCTGCTGCAGGTCGACGACCTCGCGCTCGCTCGAGCCGCTGATGAGGATCATCGGGAAGCAGTTGGTGGTGGCGTTGGCGAGCGCGGTGAGGCCGTTGAGGAAGCCGGGCGCGGACACCGTGAGGCAGATGCCCGGCGTCTGCGTCATGAAGCCGGCGATGGAGGCGGCGTAGCCGGCGTTCTGCTCGTGGCGGAACGCAATCACGCGCATGCCGGCGGCCTGTGCCTTGCGGGTGAGGTCGGTGATCGGGATGCCGGGCAGACCGAAGATCGTGTCGATGCCGTTGAGCTTCAGGGCATCGATGACCAGATGAAAGCCGTCGGTCAACGGTGCGTCGGTGGCGGTGCTGGTGGTGACGATCTGAGGTTCGACGGTGCCCATCCGGGTACCTCCTCCAGGAAGCGAATGCGCCGCTCGCCGGCGCGGGGTTACGGAGCGAAAAAACCTGCGTTCAAACGGGACGTTAGGATAGGCAATTGGGCTCCCCGACCTCCTTGACTGCGGTCAATCATTCCAGCTAACTTGAGGGGGCATTCCGAATCGTGAACGCCGGCGTCCGATGTCGCACATCGCCACCCATCCGCACCGCAACACCATCCGACTCGAGCTCCGGCAGAACCGCGTCCTCGACGGCATGCTCGAGGCCGACTGGGACGAGCTGGAGCCGCGGCTCGAGATCGCCGAGCACCGCAAGGGCGACCTCCTGGTGCACCAGGGCTCCACCGAGATGGAGCAGTTCTTCATCCTGGACGGCATCCTCAAGCGCGTCGTGGCCAACGCCGAAGGCAAGGAGATGATCCTGCGGTTCGCGGCCGAGACCGACATGGACACGTCGTACGCGGCGTGGCGGCTGAAGACCCCGGTGCCCTACAGCATCGTGGCGGTGACGAAGACGCGGGTCGCCAAGCTGCCGATGCCGCATTGGGCGGAGTTCCTGGAGCGGCATGCCGCGGTCAAGACCCGGTTCGAGTACGAGGTGATGAAGCTGATGTCGGAGGTGATGGCCCACACCATCACGCTCCACCTGCTCGACGCGCCGGGGCGTCTGGCGCGCTTCCAGCGCAAGCACCAGGATTATCTCGGCCGGATCCCCAACAAGGAACTGGCGTCCTACCTGAACCTCACGCCCGAGACGCTCTCGCGACTCAAGCAGCGGCAGGCGCAGCCCTAGCCTTCAAAAACTCCTACCGCCGCGGGCGGGTGAACGTCCGCAGCTCCGAGTGCACGTGCTTGACCCCCGGCACCTTGTGCGCGACCTCGACCGCGTGCTTGCGCTCGCCATCGTCCCGCACCATCCCGCGCAGCGTCACCCGGTCGCCCTCGGCGATCACGGTGACCTCGACGTTCGCGGTCGCGTCGTGCGCCACGAACGCCGCGCGCACGCGCGCTTCGAGGGCGAGGCTCGCGAGCTTCGCGCGCGACGCATCCGATTCCTGGAACTCGGGCCGCCGGGCGAGCGCGATGACCTGCTCGACGCAGGACGCGATCGCCACGCGCCCGGTGTTCAGGGTCAGGTCGTAGAGCAGCGGGTCGCCCCACTTCACGTGGAACCGCGCCTGCATCGCGGCGGCGTGCGCTTCGTCGCTGCGCTCGATTTCGTCGCGGATGAACGCCTCGTCGTCGGTGTCGAGCCGCTGCATCAGGGACCGGACCCGGTCCTCGAACGGGGCGCAGACGCGAATGCACGGGATGTGCGGCACCGTTCGCAGGAGCAGCGTCGAACCCCAGCCGCGGATCAGGACGTCGCCCTTCAGCGCGAGGTCGTACACCTCCTCGGCGGTGAACACTGCGATCTCGGACTGCGAGGTCGACAGGCGCTCGATCACCGAGGCCTTGCCCTCGCGCAGGCGCGCGAGCAGGCTCTTCTTCACGTGCATCTTGTCGGCGACCCGCTCGGCGAGCTCGTGCCCGACCGACGCGATCCCCAGGGTCTGCGCGAGCCCGGCGGCGACCTCCGAACCGCGCGTCCCGACCTCCATCGTCATTGCGATCACGGACATGAGTGTCTCCCGCTCGTCAGCCACCCCTGATCTTCCGCATGCCGGCGGAGATCAGCGGCCAGAACAGCATGAGCAGGGCGAGCCCGGTGAGCCCGCCCACCAGCGCGTTGGAGAAGAACACCGACATGTCGCCCTGCGAGATCAGCATCGACTGCCGGAACGAGTCCTCCGCACGGTCGCCCAGCACGAGCGCGAGGACGAGCGGGGCGAGCGGGTAGTCGAGCTTGCGCATCACGTAGCCCACCACGCCGAACACGAGCATGAGGTACACATCGAACATCGACGTGTGCACGGTGTACGCGCCGATGGCGCAGATGACGATGATCACCGGCGCGATGATCGCAAACGGGATGCGCAGGATCGCGGCGAAGAGCGGCACGCAGGTGAGCACCACGATCAGGCCCGCGATGTTGCCGAGGTACATGCTCGCGATCAGGCCCCAGACGAATTCCTTCTGCTCCTGGAAGAGGAGCGGCCCCGGCTGCAGGCCCCAGATCAGCAGCCCGCCGAGCAGCACCGCCGCGGTCGGGGAGCCGGGCACGCCGAGCGTCAGCATGGGCAGCAGCGCGGAGGTGCCGGCGGCGTGCGCCGCCGTCTCGGGCGCGACCACGCCCTCGATCTGCCCGGTGCCGAACTTCTCCCCATCCTTGGAGAAGCGCTTCGCGACCCCGTAGCTCATGAACGACGCCGGGGTCGCGCCGCCGGGCACGATCCCCATGAAGCAGCCGACGGCGGAGCTGCGCAGGCTGGTCATCCAGTAGCGCGGCAGCTCGCGCCACGTCTCCAGGACCACCTTGAGGTTGATCTTCGCCTTTGCGCCCTTGAACGCGAGCCCCTCCTCGAGGGTGAGCAGGATCTCGCCGATGCCGAACAGCCCGATCACCGCGATCAGGAAATCGAACCCCTTCAGGAGCTCGGTGAACCCGAACGTGAGGCGCAGCTGCCCGGTGACCGTGTCGAGGCCGACGGCCGCGAGCGCGAAGCCGATCATCATCGAGGCGATCGTCTTCAACGCCTGGCCCTTGCTCATCCCGACGAATGCGCAGAAGGTGAGCAGGTAGACCGAGAAGAACTCCGGCGGCCCGAACTGGAGGGCGAAGCTCGCCACCACCGGCGACAGGAAGGTGATCAGGATCACCGCGACCAGCGCGCCGATGAACGAAGACGTGAACGCCGCCGCGAGCGCACTGCCGGCGCGGCCCTTCTGGGCGAGCGGGTAACCGTCGAACGTGGTTGCCACCGACCAGGGTTCGCCCGGAATGTTGAACAGGATCGAGGTGATCGCGCCGCCGAACAGCGCGCCCCAGTAGATGCACGACAGCATGATGATCGCCGAGGTCGGCGGCATCGTGAACGTGAGCGGCAGCAGGATCGCCACCCCGTTCGCGCCCCCCAGGCCCGGAAGCACGCCGATCACCACGCCGAGAATGACGCCCACGAACATCAGCATCAGGTTGAACGGCGTCAGCGCGACGCCGAACCCGTGCATCAACGAGGTGATCTCTGCCAACGCGTCCCCCTGTCTTCTCGTTATCGGGCGGCGGCCGCCCCGCGCCTAGTCAATCAAGCCCGAGCCAGCCCGAGCGGTCTCGAGCGGCCCCTTCGGTAGCGGCAACCTTGAACCACACCTCGAACAGCACGAAGAAGACGACGCTGACGCCGAGCGCCACGGCCGCGGTCTTCGCCCAGGGACTCTTCCCGAGCCAGCGCATGAAGAACGCAATGAAGAGCGTCGACGCCACGTAGATTCCGAGCGAGCTTGATCAGGATCACGTAGATGATCGACGGCACGAGCATCTTCATCACCAGCAGGAGCTGGCCGCGCGAGACGAAGGGCTTGGCGGCCTTCATCCGGTCGGCGAGGCCCCGGAAGAAGATGATCCCCGCGGACAGGCAGATGAGCAGCCCGATGTAGAACGGGAAGTACCCCGCCTGCGGGCCGTCGGAGCCCCACCGCGCGCCCAGCCGGACGCTGTCCCAGATGACCGTCGCGCCGAAGGCGATGACCAAGGCGGCGACGACGAGCTCGACGGTGCGCGTCGAGGCCGCCGGGCGATCTTTGTTGTCGTGCATGGGTCACCCTGCGTCGAAGCGGCGCCGCCGGCGGCGCCGCGGGATCCCTTGCGTCAGAGCGCGCGCCCGGCCGGCCGGGCGCGGCGCCTCAGGTCACTTGCCCGCAGCGAGGAAGCCGGCTTCCTTCATGAGCTGGTAGTGGCGCTGCTCTTCCTTCGCCACCCAGTCGCGATAGTCGTCGCCTTTGAGCGCGGTCTGGTTGAAGGCGCCCCGCTCCATGAACTCCTTCCACTCGGGCGTCTCGCGCACCTTGCCGAACAGCGTCACGTAGTAGTTGCGCTGCGCCTCGGTCACGCCCGGCGCCATGAAGATGCCGCGCAGCATCAGGTAGTCCATGTCGACCCCGGCCTCCTTGCAGGTCGGAATGTCGCTCCAGCGCCATGGTGTCGGTGACCTTGCCTCGTACTGGCAGGCGCACGTCGTCGAAGACGCAAAGCGGACGCAGCTTTCCGGCGCGCCACTGCGCCACCGCCTCGATCGGGTTGTTGACCGTCGAGTCGACGTGCTTGCCCACGAGCTGCACCGCCACGTCGCCGCCGCCCTTGAACGGGACGTAGGTGAACTTGGTGCCGGTCTGCTTCTCGAGGCCGACGGTGATGATCTGGTCCTCCTGCCGCGAACCGGTGCCGGCCATCTTGAACTTGCCCGGGCCGGCCTTCTTCGCCGCGTCGATGTACTCCTTCGCGCTCTTGTACGGCGACTCGGCGTTGACCCACAGCACGAACTGGTCGAGCGCCAGCATCTGCACCGGCGTCAGGTCCTTCCAGTTGAACGGCACCCCGGTCGCGAGCGGCGTGGTGAACAGGTTGGAGAGCGTGATGATGATCTTGTGGGGATCGCCCTTCGCGCCCTTGACGTCGAGGAAGCCCTCGGCGCCGGCGCCGCCGCCCTTGTTCACGACGACGATCGGCTGCTTCATCAGGTTGTGCTTCTGGATGATCGCCTGGCTGAGCCGCGCCATCTGGTCGGCGCCGCCGCCGGTGCCGGCGGGCACGACGAACTCGACGCTCTTGGTGGGCTCCCAGCCGCCGAGCTGTGCGTGCGCCGGGGCGACGGCCAGAGCGCCCGCCGCAGCGGCTGCAACGACGGTGAGTCTGATGCTGGTCTTGAGTCTCATTTCTGCTCCTCCGATGAAAAATTTCCGGGGATACGTCACCGCTCCTCCTCGTGCCGCGATGCGCGGAAGCGGCCGTTCGTTTCTAGTGGTTGTGCGATGCAATTCTGGCGAATGATGCGCCCGGACGCGATTGACTCCGGTCAATAAAGCGCGATGCTGCACCGCGCCTCCGGCCGCTCGGCACGCCGGTCGCGTCGCTGGCGCTCACCCGCGCCCGCGGTAGACGAGCACCGGTATCCGGCCCTCGTGGAGCACCTTCTGGGTCTCGCTGCCGAGCAGCGCGCCGCTGATGCCGCGCCGGCCGTGCGAGGCCATGAAGATCAGGTCGCAGCGGCGCTTCCTGGCGGTCTCGAGGATCGCGTCGGCGGGGTACTCGTCCGTGACGCTCACGCACTCGCACTTCACGCCGGCGCGCCGCGCCAGCGCATCGATCGTGTCGAGGTACTTCTTCGCCGCGCGCCGGGTCAGCTCCGCGTGCTCGTCGGGGGTCATGTAGCCGACCGGCAGCAGACCCCGGTACACGATCGGCGTCGGCGCCGGCGCCGCGAAGAGGCCGGTCACCCGGGCGCCGAGCGTCTTGGCGGCGAGCTCGATGCCGGCGGCCGCCGCGGCCCGCGACAGGGCCGAGCCGTCGGTCGGAATCAGAATGTGCTTGAACACGGCTCCTTCTCCCCTTCGCGGTTCACCGTCGCGTACGGCAGCACCCAGATCAGCATGCCGAGCACGTAGCAGACAAACGAGCAGACCAGCGTGAACGGCACGCTCCAGGCGAGGAACTCGCGCAAGCGAGACCTTGCGCCCCTCCTCCTTCTCGGCCAGCGACAGCGCGACGTAGAGCGCCGGCGCGCCGGCGACGGTGAGATTGCTGCCGAGCGTCCCCGACCAGAGCAGCATCCACCACAGCGGCCAGGGCTCGATGCCGTCCTTGCGCCATGTCGCGGATGGTGTAGAGGAAGGTGAGGATGTAGGCGTCGTGCTCGACCAGCCCCACGATCGGGATGGTCACCCAGTAGAGCACGGTCGCGCCGAGCGCGTAGTTCTCGCGCGAACAGCGGCTTCATCGCCTCGGCGAGCTTGTCGAGGATGTGGCTCTTCTCGAGGCCGCCCACCAGCGCGAAGAGCGCGATGTAGAAGAAGATCGCGCGCCAGTCGAGCTCCTGGATCATCTCCTCGAAGCTGGGGGCCTTGACGCGGTCGCCCAGCAGCGCCAGGACGAGGACGAGCGACAGCGCGCCGGTCAGCGCGATGAAGCCGAGCTTCACGCCGATCAGCTCGCGCATCGACATCGCGACCACCGTGCAGCAGGAACCAGCCCACCGCGACGCCCGCGAACAGCGGGTTCGGGATCTTCGCGTCGATGCCGAGCGCGCCGATGTCGGCCACCCGCTGCGTGCCCGCGGAAGCCGTACGCCCACATCGCGCCGAGCGTGATCAGGAACGTCACCATCAGGATCGGGAAGGACGACGGCCGCCCGAACTGCCAGATGAAGTCGAAGAACTCGGCGCCCGCGACGCTGTGCAGCATCTGCGGCGGCAGGTCGCCGATGATCAGCGCCGTGCCCATGAAGTTCGCGCCGAAGCCGATCATCAGGATCACCGGCGCCGCGGGCAGCTTCATCGCGCGCGCGAGCGGCAGCGCGACCGGCGCCATCATCAGGATCGTCACGACGTTGTCGACGAACATCGAGATGACGCCGGCGAGAAAGGTGAGGATGATCACCAGCAGGCCGGGCCGCCCGCCGGACAGCTTGAGCGCCTGCACCGAGAGCCAGCTCGGCACCCCGCTCTTGCCGAAGTAGCCGGCGATGAGCCAGATGCTCGACCAGGATCGCCATCACGTTCCAGTCGACGTAGCCGAAGGCGTCGGTCTCGCTCATGACGCCGACCCAGATCATCACCGCGACGCCGATCAGCGCGGCAAGCGTGCTGTCGATGACGTTGGTGATGACGGCGAGAATCGTGACGGCGAATATGCCGAGCGCCAGCCACTGTGCGAACTCCATCGCGCTAGCCTCCCCCGTTAGGCCGACGGATTGTACACCGCACGATTCGGGAATCGACGAATCCGCGCGCGCGGATCGCCTTCGCGACGCGCGGCCGCGCCGCCGGATCGCGCCGCGGACCGGCGCCGCGCTAGAACAGCCCGACCACCTTCCCGTCGACCACGTCGATCTTCACCGCGGAGGGCACCTTCGGCAGGCCCGGCATGGTCATGATGTCGCCGCAGATCATCACGATGAACTCCGCGCCGGCGGCGAGCCGCACCTCGCGGATGTTCACGACGTGGTTGTCGGGCGCGCCGCGCAGTTGCGCGTCGGCGGAGAACGAGTACTGCGTCTTGGCGACGCAGATCGGGTAGTGCCCGTAGCCGTCCTCCTGCAGCTTCTTGATCTGCGCGCGCACCTTGCCGTCGGCCGTGACCTCGCCGGCGCGATAGATCTTCTTCGCCACCTTGTTGATCTTGTCCCACAGCGTGTCGGCGTCTTCGTACACGAACTGCATCGCCGCCGGCTTCGCGCACAGATCGACGACCACGCGCGCCAGCTCGGCCGCGCCCTTGCCGCCGTCGCCCCAGTGGGTCGCGAGCACCACCGGCACGCCCATCTTGCTCATCCGCGCCTTCAGCATCTCGATTTCCGCCGGGGTGTCGGTGTTGAACCGGTTGATCGAGACCACGCACGGCATGCCGTAGTGCTTCTGCACGTTCTCGACGTGGCGCTCGAGGTTGACGAGTGCCCTTCGCGAGCGCGTCGAGGTTCTCCTGCGTGATCGTCTTGAGGTCCTGGCCGCCGTGGTACTTCATGGCGCGCACCGTGGCGACGATCACGGTTGCGCTCGGACGCAGCCCGCTCTTGCGGCACTTGATGTCGACGAACTTCTCCGCGCCCAGGTCGGCGCCGAACCCGGCCTCGGTGACGACGTAGTCGGCGAGCTTGAGCGCGGCCTTGGTGGCGATCACCGAGTTGCAGCCGTGCGCGATGTTCGCGAACGGGCCGCCGTGAATGAAGGCGGGGTTGTTCTCCAGCGTCTGGACGAGGTTGGGCTTGAGGGCGTCCTTCAGGAGCACCGTCATCGCCCCGTGCGCCTGCAGGTCGCGCGCGGTCACCGGCTTCTGGTCCCGGGTGTAGCCGATCACGATGTTGCCGAGGCGTTTCTTCAGGTCCTCCACCGAGGTCGACGAGGCAGAAGATCGCCATCACCTCGGAGGCGACCACGATGTCGAAGCCGTCCTGGCGCGGATAGCCGTTGGCGGTGCCGCCGAGCGCGACCGTGATGTCGCGCAGCGCGCGGTCGTTCATGTCGAGGACGCGCTTCCAGGTGATGCGGCGGACGTCGATCCCGAGCTCGTTGCCGTGGTGGATGTGGTTGTCGATCATCGCCGCGAGCAGGTTGTTGGCGAGCTGGATCGCGCCGAAGTCGCCGGTGAAGTGGAGGTTGATGTCCTCCATCGGCACCACCTGCGCGTAGCCGCCGCCGGCCGCGCCGCCCTTCACGCCGAACACCGGGCCGAGCGAGGGCTCGCGCAGGCAGATCACCGCCTTCTTGCCGATGTGGTTGAGCGCGTCGCCGAGGCCGACCGTGGTGGTCGTCTTGCCCTCGCCCGCCGGCGTGGGGCTGATGGCCGTGACCAGGATCAGCTTGCCGTCCGGGCGGTTCTTGAGCGTGTCGAGGTACTCGAGGGAGACCTTCGCCTTGTAGTGGCCGTAGGGCTCGAGGTGCTCGTCCGCGATGCCGAGCTTCGGTCCTGCGCGATCTTGGCGACGCGCTGCATCTTGGCGGCCTGGGCGATTTCGATGTCGGACGGCATGTCGGCGGCTCCCTCGGGGATTGCGCGGGGTTGCGAAAGACGCGTAGGGTAGGTGGCGGGGCGTGGCGGTGCCATTGACGGCGGTCAATACGGGGGCGATGGGAGCGCGCGGCAGGCCGCGATGACGCTGTGCGTCATGGCACACCCAAAGCGAGCGCCTCCCGCCCGGCGAAGCGGGCCGCGGCGCCGAGCGCCTCCTCGATGCGCAGCACCTCGTTCCACTTCGCCATGCGCTCGGAGCGCGCGAAGGAGCCGACCTTGAGCTGGCCGGCGTTCCAGCCGACCGCGAGGTGCGCGATCGACACGTCCTCGGTCTCGCCGGAGCGCGCCGACACGATCGTCGCCCAGCCGGCGCGCCGCGCCGCATCGAGCGCGGCCTGCGTCTCGGTCACCGTGCCGGCCTGGTTCGGCTTGATCAGCACGGCGTTGCAGGCGCCCTGCGCCGCGGCCGCCGCGCACGCGCGCGGCGTTGGTCACGAGCAAGTCGTCGCCGATCACCTGGACGCGTCCCGCCACCGCGCGCGTGAACCGGCGCGAAGCCCGGCCGCGTCGTCCTCGGCGAGCGGATCCTCGATCGAGACGATCGGGTAGCGCGCGACCCAGCCGAGCAGCAGCTCGATCAGGCCGTCCGAGTCGAGCGTCGCGCCCCTCGAGCGCCAAGCCGGTAGCGTCCGTCCGCGACCGAACTCGGAGGCCGCGATGTCGAGCGAGATGGCGACCTCGTCGCCCGGCGCGAAGCCCGGCGCGCTCGATCGCGCGCACGAGCCAGTCGAGCGCCTCCTCGTTCGTGGCGAACGCCGGCCACCACCCGCCCTCGTCGGCGACGCCTGCCAGCTTGCCGGCGTCGCGCATCAGCTCGCCGGCGGCGCGGTAGACCTCGGCGGTCATCTCGAGCGCCTCGTCGAAGCTCGCGGCGCCGACCGGCATCACCATGAAGTCCTGGATGTCGACGCGGCGGCCGGCATGCGCGCCGCCGCCGAAGATCTGGATCTCGGGCAGCGGCAGCGTGACCGGTGCGCCGGCCGCGAGATGGCGCCACAGCGGCACGCCCTCCGCCGCCGCGGCGGCGTGCAGCACGGCGATCGAGGCGGCGATCGTGGCGTTGCCGCCGAGCCGGGCTTTCGTCGGCGTGCCGTCCAGCGCGATCAGCGCGGCGTCGACCGCGGCCTGGTCGCGCGCGTCCAGCCCGACGAGCGCCGCGGGCGATCTCGCCCGTTCACGTTCGCCACCGCGCCGGCGACGTCGAGTCCACCGAGCCGCGCGCCGCCGTCGCGCAGGTCGACCGCCTCGTGCGTGCCGCGCGACGCGCCGGCCGGCGCGATGGCGCGCCCGCGCGCGCCGCCGGCGAGGTGCACTTCGACCTCGACCGTGGGCCGCCCGCGCGAGTCCCAGACCCGGCGGCCCGTGACGCCCGTGATGCCGGTGCGTGCCATGGCGTTGCCGCTATTGCCGCGCCAGCGTCTGGCGCCAGGCTTCCGCCACTTCGGTCAGGCGGGTGCGCGGCGCGCGCAGGAGCGGCTTCGCGCACGCGCGCACCCGGTCGCGGTCCGCCTCGACGGTGACGTACTCGACCGGCGACTTGCCGTCCACCCGGGCGAGGAAGAGGCCCGGCAGCAGTCGCGCGCAGCGCGGCCTCGAACACGTCGCGCGGCTCCCAGGTCGACGCCGGCGAGGTAGGCGTCGCCGAGGGCGTCGGAATGCGGCGAGGTAGCGCGCGCGCCACTGCGGCTGCCAGAGGCACTTGAGCAGCAGGTGGTTGAGGCAGAAGGCCAGGTCGAAGGCCGGGTCGCCGTACCAGGCGCACTCGGCGTCGAGGAACACCGGGCCGCGCGGCCCGACGAGGATGTTCTTCGGGCTCACGTCGCCGTGCACGAGCGCGAGCTTGGTGCGCGCGGTGCCCTCGGCGACCGCGCGCAGCGCCGGCGCGACGTCGGGATGCCGCTCCGCGGTCGCGAGCAGGTACGGCTCCAGCCGGATCGGCAGGAAGATGTGGTCGGTCGCGAACCGTGCGGCGATCTCGCGCCGCCCCGCGGTCGCCGCGTGGATGCGCGCGATGCGCCGGCCGACCTCGATCGCGACCGCCGGCTCGATCGTCCCGTCGCGCAGCTGCGGCCTTCCAGACCGGGTGCGCGTCGGGCGCGAGCCACTGCATCGCGAAGAGGCCGGCCGCCGCGTCCTCGCGCAATCAGCCGGGGCACCGCGTCCGGGACGAGCTCGCGACGCGACGCGCATCCATTCCACCTCGCAGTGGTTGCGCTCGACCGGCGCGCGCCAGTCGGCGGCGACCTTGAGCTTGGCGAGCGCGCGCTTCACGCAGAAGCTGCGGCCTTCGACATCGGCGCGGAAGATGTCCGACGAGACCCCGCCGGAGAGCGGCGTGAGCGTGCAGGGCGCGCGCGGGCCCACTAGACCCATGCGCTGCAGCGCTGCGAGGAGTTCCGGATCCGAGGCGGTGGCGGACGGCACGGCCCGGCGAGTGTAACCGCCCGCGCGCGCTCCCAGCTACGGCTTCCTGCGGGTCGCCGTCGCGCGCACGCGCGCCGACCGGATGTCGTAGCGCGCGAGATCGACGCGCTTGAACTCCACGCGCTCGAATTTCGCCTTGTCCCCGTCGTGCGGAACGGTGGCGTCGATGCCGATCTTGGTCACGGTCCCGCCCTTCCCGTCCGGGTTGAGCTTCACCACCGGGTTGAGGGGGTGCCCCTCCTCGCCGGGCAGCACGAAGAGACCCGTGTCGGCGTCGAAACGGGTGGTCATCGCCCAGTCGACGTCGACGGCGTCGTGAATGTCGACGTCCGAGTCGACCACCACCACGCGCTGCAGGGAGCGGAACGCCCGAAAGGTCTCGTGGACGACGTCGCGCGCGAGACCGGGGCGCGTGCCCTTCACCTGCACCACCGCCTCGTAGAAGCCGCACCCGCCGGGCGGCAGGAACACGCTGGTGATCTCCGGAATCTTGCCGTGGACCGCCGCGAAGATCGCGGCCTCGGCGGTAAAGCCGACCGCGTTCCACACTTCCTTCCCGGACAGGACGGTGTGGAACACCGGCGCCTTGCGGCGGGTGATCGCCTTCACCCGCATGACCCAGCGCTTGTCGCGGCCGCCGTAGAGGCCCGTCACCTCCGCGAACGGCGCTTCGTCCTCCCGCACGCCGGGCAGGATCTCCGCCTCGATCACGAACTGCGCGTCGGCGTATGCGGGGACGTCCACCGTCTGCGCACGCACGAAGTCGATCGGGCGGGCGACGACGTGGTGCGCGATGAGATGCTTGTTGTCGCCCAGCCGCGGCAGCGTGGACACGATCCAGGGCGCGAGACCCACGCCGTTGTTGATGGTGACGGGAAGCGGCTCCCCGCGCCGCTCGGCGACCTCGACGTACGCGCCGAGGTGGCGCCCCGGGTCGATCAGGAACGTCAGCCGGTCCTTCCGGGTGACCATCATCCGGTGGATCGAGATGTTGGGAAGGCCCGTCTCCGGATTGCGCGCGACGACCACCGATGCGTCGAGATAGCGCCCGCCGTCCTTCAGCGCGTGGACCGGGATCGGCAGCCGGGCGAGGTCCACCTTGTCCTCGACGACCTCGTTCGCGGGCGCCGCATCGCGGAGGCGGGGCGGGTACCCGTCGGGGCGTGCGCGCCAGGCGGCGATCCCGTCCGCGATCGCGAAGGGCACCTGCTCCTTCGGCATGCCGAACAGCGACCCCACGATGTCGCGGTTCCAGAGCAGACCGGTGAAGACCGGATAGGCGCTGCCGCGCACGCGCTCGAAGAGGACGGGTTTGCCGCCCTCGAGCCGCTTCGCGATTCCGGCGAGCTCGTGCTTCGGATCGACCTCGGTGCGCACCCGCAGCAGGTTGCCGGTGGCCTCGAGGTGCTCGATGCAGGCGGCGAGATCGACGAGCCGCCGCGCTGCCGCACCGGTGCGCGCCGGCCGCGGCCGATTCGCCTCGACGGCCCGCTTCATCTTCGCCGGGCTTCCCGCTGGGCTTCCCGCTGTGCTTCCGCTGGCACGCCGATCCCCCCGCTGCTGGCCGTCCGCTGCCGTGCGCAGCGCCTCAGGCCGCGGCGGGCGCGGGTAGCGGCGCCTGGCCGCCCCCGAAGCTTAGCCGCTGCGGCATTGCGCCGCCCTTGGTCACGCGCACCGCGCAGTACTTGAACTCCGGGATCTTGCCGAACGGGTCGAGCACCGGGTTGGTCAGCAGGTTCGCCGCCGCCTCGTAGTAGCAGAACGGGATGAACACTGCGCCCGCCGGCGTGCCCTCGTCGGCGCGCGCGTAGAGCGAAATGGACCCGCGGCGGGACTCGACCGTGATCACGTCGCCGGGCTTCGCCTTCAGCGCGGCGAGGTCGAGCGGATGGATGCTCGCCACCGGCTCGGGCTCGATCGCGTCGAGCACGCCCGCGCGGCGCGTCATCGCGCCCGTGTGCCAGTGCTCGAGCTGCCGGCCGGTGATCAGCACCACCGGATAGTCGCGATCGGGCCGCTCGGCCGCGGGGATGATGTCGGCCGGAACGAACTTGCCGCGCCCGGTCGCGGTCGGGAAGTGCGTGGTGAAGATGACCGGCGTGCCCGGGTCGCCCTCCTTCTCGCACGGATAGGTGACCGACGAGTCGCGCTCGAGGCGCTCCCAGGTGATGCCGGCGATCGAATCCATGCAGCCGCGCATCTCGTTGAACACCTCCCGCGGATGCGCGTAGTGCCAGTCGAGCCCGATGCGGCGCGCGATCTCGTTGATGATCCAGAGATCCTCGCGCGCGTCGCCCGGCGGCTCGATCGCCTTGCGCCCGAGCTGCACCATCCGGTCGGTGTTCGAGACCGTGCCGTCCTTCTCGGGCCAGGCCGTCGCCGGCAGGATCACGTCGGCGAGGTACGCGGTCTCGGTCAGGAACATGTCCTGCACCACGAGGTGATCGAGCGCGGCCATCGCCGCGCGCGCGTGGTCGACGTCCGGGTCCGACATCGCCGGGTTCTCGCCCATCACGTACATGCCGCGGATCTCGCCCTTCTGCGCGGCGTTCATGATCTCGACCACCGTCAGCCCGGGCTTCGGGTCGAGCGCCACGCCCCAGTAGCGTCTCGAAGCGCTTGCGCGCCTCCGGGTTGTCGACGCGCTGGTAGTCCGGGAAGACCATCGGGATCAGGCCCGAGTCCGAGGCGCCCTGCACGTTGTTCTGGCCGCGCAGCGGATGCAGCCCCGTGCCCGGCCGGCCGATCTGGCCGGTCATCATCGCGAGCGCGATCAGGCAGCGCGCGTTGTCGGTGCCGTGCACGTGCTGCGAGATGCCCATGCCCCACAGGATCATCGAGGCCTTCGAGGTGGCGTACAGCCGCGCCACCGTCGCGCAGCGTCGGCGCGGGAATCCCGCAGATCGGCGCCATCGCCTCCGGCGAGTACTTCTTGACGTTCTCGCGCAGCGCCTCGTAGCCGCTGGTGCGGTCGCGGATGAAGGCCTCGTCGACCAGCCCCTCCTCGACGATCGTGTACATCAGCGCGTTCAGCATCGCCACGTCGGTGTCCGCGTTGAACTGCAGGACGTGGGTCGCGTGCCGCGCGAGCTCGGTCCGGCGCGGGTCGGCCACGATCAGCTTGACGCCGCGCTTCGCCGCGTTCTTGATCCAGGTCGCGGCGACCGGGTGGTTGACGGTCGGGTTCGCGCCGATCACCAGCACCACCTCGGCGTTGCGCACGTCGCTCACCTGGTTCGACACGGCGCCGGAGTTGATGCCCTCCATCAGCGCGGCGACGCTGGAGGCGTGGCAGAGGCGCGTGCAGTGGTCGACGTTGTTCGAGCCGAAGCCCGCGCGCACCAGCTTCTGGAAGAGGTACGCCTCCTCGTTGGAGCCCTTCGCCGAGCCGAACCCGGCGAGCGCCTTCTTGCCGTGACGGTCGCGGATCTCGCGCAGGCCCTTGCCCGCGAGGTCGAGCGCCTCGTCCCAGGTCGCCTCGCGGAATGCGTCGCGCCAGTGGTCGGGATCGACGACGAAGTCCTTCGTCTTCGGCACCCCGCTCTTGCGCATCAGCGGCGTCGTGAGGCGGTGCCGGTGCGAGACGTAGTCGAAGCCGTAGCGCCCCTTCACGCAGAGCCGGCCGTGGTTCGACGGGCCGTCGCGGCCCTGCACCTGCACGATGCGGTTGTCCTTGACGTGATAGGTGAGCAGGCAGCCGACGCCGCAGTACGGGCAGACCGAGTCCACCTTGCGGTCCGCTGCGGCGAGGCCGACGCCGCGCGCCGGCATCAGCGCGCCGGTCGGGCAGGCCTGCACGCACTCGCCGCACGCGACGCAGGTCGAGTCGCCCATCGGGTCGTCGAGGTCGAACACGATCTTCGCGTGCTCGCCGCGGAACGCGTAGCCGATCACGTCGTTCACCTGCTCCTCGCGGCAGGCGCGCACGCAGCGCGTGCACTGGATGCACGCGTCGAGGTTGACGGCGATCGCCGGATGCGAGAGGTCGGCGCGCGGCTGGTGGCGCGCCGGGAACCGCGGCAGCCCCACGTCGAGCTTGCGCGCCCACTGATCGAGCTCGCTCTCGTGCGTGTGCCGCGCCTCCGGCATGTCCGCGAGCAGCAGCTCGAGCACCATCTTCTGCGACGCGACCGCGCGCGCGCTGTCGGTGGTGACCTCCATCCCGTCCTGCGGGTAGCGGCAGCAGGACGGCGCGAGCACGCGCTCGCCCTTGATCTCCACCACGCAGGCCCGGCAGTTGCCGTCGGGCCGCAGCCCGGGCTTGTAGCAGAGATGGGGAATCTCGACGCCGTGGCTCCGGGCGGTCTCGATGATCGTCTCGTCGGCCCGGCCGACCACCGTGCGGCCGTTCAGCTTGAACTCCACCGGCATCGTGGCGGCCTGGGCGTTGCTCACGCGGTCCATCGGTTGCTCCTTGCCGCGGTCACGAGATCTCGTGGCCGAAATGCTTCATCACGCTCAGGATCGGGTTGGGCGCCGCCTGCCCCAGCCCGCAGATGGATGCATCCATCATCGCCTGCGAGAGCTCTTTCAGCAGCGGCGCGTCCCACTTCGGTTGCTGCATCAGCGCGAGCGCCTTGGCCGTCCCGACGCGGCAGGGCGTGCACTGCCCGCAGGACTCCTCCTTGAAGAAGGCGAGCAGGTTGCGCGCCGCGTCGCTTGCGCGGTCCTTGTCCGAGAGGATCACGACCGCCGCCGAGCCGATGAAGCAGCCGTGCTTGTTCAGCGTGTCGAAGTCGAGCGGGATGTCGGCCATCGTCGCCGGCAGGATGCCGCCGGACGCGCCGCCCGGCAGGTAGGCGTAGAAGCGATGCCCGTCGAGCATGCCGCCGCAGTACTCGTCGATCAGCTCGCGTACCGTGATGCCCGCCGGGGCGAGGTGCATCCCGGGCTTCTTCACCCGGCCCGATACCGAGAACGAGCGCAGCCCCTTGCGGCCGTTGCGGCCGAAGCCCGCGAACCACTCCGGGCCCTTCTCGAGGATGTCGCGCACCCAGTAGACCGTCTCGAAGTTGTGCTCGAGCGTCGGGTAGCCGAAGAGACCCACCTGCGCCACGTACGGCGGGCGCAGGCGCGGCATGCCGCGCTTGCCCTCGATCGACTCGATCATCGCCGACTCCTCGCCGCAGATGTACGCGCCGGCGCCGCGGCGCAGCTCGATCGACCGGCAGCGCGCACGGCGGGTCGGCCTTGAGGCGCGCGAGCTCGCGCTCGAGAATGGCCCGGCAGCCGTGATACTCGTCGCGCAGATAGATGTAGCAGGCGCCCGCCTGCACCACCCATGCGGCGATCAGCATGCCCTCGATGAACCGGTGCGGATCGCGCTCGAGGTACACGCGGTCCTTGAACGTGCCGGGCTCGCCTTCGTCGATGTTGAGCGCCGCGACCTTCGGCTGCGCCTCGGCGCGGACGATGCGCCACTTGCGCCCGGTCGGGAACCCCGCGCCGCCGAGACCGCGCAGCCCCGAGTGCTCCATCTTCTGCATGAGCGCCTCGGCGTCGCGCGCGCCGGCGAGGCACTCGGCGATCAGGCGGTAGCCGCCCGCCTTGCGATAGGTGTCGTACCCGACATAGGCCGGGCTCACGGTCGAGCCCGGACCGGGCGTGTCGAGCGGCTCGATGAAGCTCTCCGGCGCGAACGTCGCGCGGTCGCGCGCCGCGGGGTGCGACAGGTCGCGTGCCTTCACCAGGGCCTGGATCTTCTCGACCGTGGCGTTGGGCACCGGATGCTGGTGCACCGTTGCGGCCGGCGCCTGCTCGCAGCGCCCGATGCAGGGCGCGTGCAGCACGCGGACGTCCTTGCCGAGCAGCTTCGGGAGCTTCTCGAGCAGCGCCTTGGCGCCCGCCAGCTCGCACGACAGGGAATCGCACACGCGCACCGTCACCGCCGGCGGCGCGGCGGCGCCGTCCTTCACGACGTCGAAGTGGTGATAGAACGTCGCGACCTCGTAGACCTCGGTCATCGCGAGCCCCATCTCGGCCGCGAGCGCGACAAGGTGGTGGTCGGCGAGCGCGCCGTACCGGTCCTGGATGCGGTGCAGGAACTCGATCAGCAGGTCGCGCCGCCGTGGCGCGTCGCCGAGCAGCTGCCGCACCTCCGCACGCGCCTGCGGCTGCGGCTGGCGCCCCTTGAGCGTCGCACGCACTTTCGGCTTGCGTGCGGGCGTCGCCGCTCCTGCCCGGTCATTCATCGCTTTGGATCCCCAGTGGCTTCCCGGCGCAGTATCCCGCGCTCGCGCGCGACGCGCCATTGACGACGGTCAAGCGGTCCGGCCGCACCGGATGCTGCGGCGCGCTACGCGCGCGCGAAGAAGGCGCGCAGCGACTTGGTCACCAGCTCGGGGGATTCCATGCTGGCCAAGTGGCCGGCCGCAGGAACGGTGAGGCGGCGCGCGTTCGCGACCTGCCGCTCGACGGCCTCGGCCATGCGGTGGAACTCGGGCAGATCGCCGTCGCCGACCATCGCGAGCGTCGGCGCGCGGATCTTCCCGAGCTGGGCGAGGGTCGGCGGCGCCACGCGGCGCTCCGGGTCGGCGTTCACGAAGTGCCAGCCTGAGTAGTCCTCGACCATGCGGGTCAGGCGGGCATCGACTTGTTTGTTCGCGCGCGCCGGGGCGAACAGCGGCAGCGCGAGCCACGCCGCCTTCGCGGCCGCGACGTCGCCGCGCCGCCCGGCCTGGATGACCGGCGAGTAGGCCTCCACCCAGGCCCGCGACCACGGCCAGCCGCCGATCACGGTGTCGATGGCGATGACCGATCGCAGCGCATCGGGCTGCGTCACCGCGAAGTCGAGCGCGCAGCGCCCGCCCATCGAGGCGCCGACCAGGTGCGGCCGGTGCGCGTCGAGCTTGGCGAGGAGCGCCGCGAGGTCGTCGACGTGGGAGTACGGCCGCCCGGCCTGCGGCACGGTGGATCGCCCGAAGCCGCGCAAGTCGTAGCGCACGACGCGGAACTCGCGCGCGAGCGCCTCGAACTGGTCGTCCCACATGCGCGTGTCCAGCGCGAACGCATGCAGGAAGACGACCGGCGTTCCCGAGCCGGCAGACTCGTAGTAGAGCCGCCCGTTCTCGACGTCGACGTAGCCGCTTTCTCGCTTGGGCGCGAACGGGTCCAGCCCGCCCGGGCCGGCGCACGCCGAGAGCGCGAGCGCGCCCCCGGCGGCGAGGAACCGGCGTCGCGGGAAGCCGCTCACTTGAGGACGGACTTGAGAAGCTTGCCCATCTCCGCGGGATTCTTCGTGACCTTGATGCCGCATTCCTCCATCACCGCCAGCTTCTCCTGCGCGGTGCCTTTGCCGCCCGAGATGATCGCGCCCGCATGGCCCATGCGCTTGCCCGGCGGCGCCGTGACGCCGGCGATGAAGCCGACCACCGGCTTGCCCATGTTGGCCTTCACCCAGCGCGCGGCGGTCTCCTCGTCGGAGCCGCCGATCTCGCCGATCATGATCACGGCGTCGGTCTCCGGGTCGTCGTTGAAGAGCCTGAGCACGTCGACGTGCTTCAACCCGTTCACCGGATCGCCGCCGATGCCGACCGCGGACGACTGCCCGTAGCCGAGCGCGGTGAGCTGACCCACCGCCTCGTAGGTGAGCGTGCCCGAGCGCGACACCACGCCGATGCGGCCCTTCTTGTGGATGTGGCCCGGCATGATGCCGATCTTGATCTCGTCGGGCGTGATGACGCCCGGGCAGTTCGGGCCGACGAGGAGCGTCTTGCGCTTCTGCTTCTGCATGCGGTCGCGCACCTCGATCATGTCGCGCACCGGGATGCCCTCGGTGATGCAGATGACGAGATCGAGGTCGGCCTCGCACGCCTCCCAGATTGCGGCGGCGGCGCCGGGCGGCGGGACGTAGATCACCGAAACGTTCGCGCCGGTCTTCGCCTTGGCGTCCTTGACGCTGGCGAAGATCGGGATGCCCTCGAAGTCCTCGCCGGCCTTCTTCGGGTTCACCCCGGCGACGTAGCAGGCCTTGCCGTTCGCGTAGTCCCGGCTCATGCGCGTGTGGAACTGGCCGGTCTTGCCGGTGATGCCCTGCGTCACCACGCGCGAGTGCTTGTTGATCAGGATCGACATGGTCAGCGCTTTCCCTTGGCGGCGGCGACGACCTTCTCCGCCGCGTCGGCCATGTTCGCCGCCGAGATGATCGGCAGCCCCGAGTCGGCGAGGATCTTCTTGCCGAGCTCCACGTTGGTGCCCTCGAGCCGCACCACCAGCGGGACGCGCAGGCTCACGACCTTCGCCGCCTCGACCAGCGCGGTCGCGATCACGTCGCACTTCATGATCCCGCCGAAGATGTTGACGAGGATCGCTTTCAAGCCCGGGTTGCGGAGCATGATCTTGAACGCCTCGGTTACCTTCTCGGTGGTGGCGCCGCCGCCGACGTCGAGGAAGTTGGCCGGACTGTCGCCGTAGAGCTTGATGACGTCCATCGTCGCCATCGCGAGGCCGGCGCCGTTCACCAGGCAGCCGATGTTGCCCTCGAGCTGGATGTAGTTGAGGTCGTGCTTGGACGCCTCCACCTCCGCCGGATCCTCCTCGTCCAGGTCGCGCATCGCGACGATCTCGGGATGACGGAAGAGCGCGTTGTCGTCGAAGGTCATCTTCGCGTCGAGCGCCACCACCCTGCCGTCGCCGGTGACGATCATCGGATTGATCTCGGCGAGCGACGCGTCGGATGCCCAGAACGCGCGGTAGAGGCCCTGCAACACCGCGCGCGCCTGAGCGACGCCGGCATCCGGCACGCCCAGCTTGCGCGCGACGTCGTCGGCCTCGGCGTCCTTCAGTCCGGTCTCCGGATCGACGAACACGCGCTGGATCTTCTCCGGGTGCGTCGCCGCGACCTCCTCGATGTCCATGCCGCCCTCGCTCGAGGCCATCAGGCAGACCTTCTGCGTCTGCCGGTCCACGACCAGGCCGACGTAGAGCTCCTTCTTTATGTCGGCGCCCTCCTCGATCAGGAGGCGGCGCACCTTCTGGCCCTGCGGACCGGTCTGATGGGTCACGAGCTGCATGCCGAGGATCTGGCCGGCGAGCGACTTCACCTCGTCGATCGACTTCGCCAGCTTCACGCCGCCGCCCTTGCCGCGTCCGCCCGCGTGAATCTGCGCCTTGACCACCCACACCTTGCCGCCGAGCGACTGCGCCGCGTGCACGGCCTCGTCCACCGAGAAGCACGCCACCGAGCGCGGCGTCGGCACACCGAACTTGCGCAGCACTTCCTTCGCCTGGTACTCGTGGATCTTCATCGAGCTCTCTCCATGTTGCGCCACAGTCTCGCGCCCCTGCGGCGCGCCGCGCATTGATCCCGCTCAACCGCGGGCGCCGTCTCCGAGTACCGCGCGCCTCGCACGGCACCCGATCGGCGCGCTGCCCCCCTCACCCTGCCCTCTCCCCCAAAATCGGGGGAGAGGGATCTTCGTTCTCGCTACGTGCCGGTCTTGGCGGCGCGATACCACTTCGGGTAGTACTGCCGCACCGCCTCGCCGTGCGTGTCGAGCGCGCGGCAGCGGTCGAGCTGGAACGGCTTGGTGCCGTCGTCCTGGTTGTCGACCTTCTCGCCGGCCATCGCCTGGATCGCCGCGGTCGGGAACTGCCAGAGCGCCTCGTTGATGTGGCGGCAGCCGGCCAGATCGTGGAAGTGGTGCTGCACGGCCTTGCGGAACCCGCGGCCGAGGTTCAGGCCGACGAGCTTGCGATAGTCGGGCGTCGCCTGCGCGCACTGCGGCTCGTAGGGCATCGCCTCGGTGAGCGCGAGCGCGTCGACGATCTCGAGGTCGAGGTTGATGGTGAGCCGGATCCACATGTCGTGCACGGGCGTGCCGGCCGGACGGACGCCGCTCGAGAGCTGGTAGTCGAACGGCTTGACGTCGGTGAGATGCGCCTCGATGTCCCAGAGCCCGTCGGCGCGCTTGTACGCCTCGAAGCGGAGCCTGCGGGTATGCGTGAGCGAGCGCGCGACGGTCGGGACGGGGAGCGGCATGGGACGGGCGCGATGTTGCGGTGCGGCGATTCTAGCAGCGATCGCTGCGCCGGCGCGCGATGCATTACCCTTCCCGCTTTCCGCTCTTCGTGTCGCGCACCGAGTGAAGGTCGTCCTCGCCCTCGATCAAGGCACCACCAGCTCGCGCGCCATCGTCTTCGACGAGTCCGGCGCGGTGCGCGGCCTCGCGCAGCGCGAGTTCCGCCAGATCTTCCCGCAGCCCGGCTGGGTCGAGCACGATCCGGAGGAGATCTGGCGCACGCAGCTCGCGGTCGCGCAGGAAGCGCTCGCCAACGCCCGTGTCGCCGCGCGTGACGTCGCGTCGATCGGCATCACCAACCAGCGCGAGACGACGGTGCTCTGGGAGCGCGCGACCGGCGCGCCGCTCGCCAACGCGATCGTCTGGCAGGACCGGCGCACCGCCGATGCGTGCGACCGGCTGCGGTCCGACGGCGCCGCCGAAGCGGTGCGCGCGAAGACCGGGCTCGTGATCGACCCCTACTTCTCCGCCACCAAGCTCGCCTGGCTGCTCGACACGATCCCGGGCGCGCGCGCGCGCGCCGAGCGCGGCGAGCTCGCATTCGGCACGATCGACACCTGGATCGCGTGGCAGCTCTCGCGCGGCCGGCTGCACGTCACCGATCCGTCCAACGCGTCGCGCACGCTGCTCTACGACATCGGGCACGGGCGCTGGGACGAGCAGCTGCTCGAGCTGTTCCGGATCCCGCGCGCGCTGCTGCCGGACGTGCGCGCGTCGAGCGGCGTGTTCGGCGAGGCGTCGCCCGACCTCCTGGGCGCGGGCATTCCGATCGCCGGCATCGCCGGCGATCAGCAGGCGGCGCTCTTCGGCCAGGGGTGCCACGGTCCCGGCATGGCCAAGAACACCTACGGCACCGGCTGCTTCATGCTGCTGCACACCGGCGCGGAGCGGATAGCGTCGTCGCAAGGGCTCATCACGACGCTGCGCCGCGTCGACCGGCGAGCCCGAGTTCGCGCTCGAGGGCAGCGTCTTCATCGCGGGCGCGGTGGTGCAATGGCTGCGCGACGGCCTGAAGCTCATCGCGTCCGCGGGCGAGATCGAGGCGCTCGCCGCGTCCGTGCCCGACGCGGGCGGCGTCTACCTCGTGCCGGCGTTCGCCGGCCTCGGCGCGCCGCACTGGGACGCGTATGCGCGCGGCACGATGGTCGGCCTCACGCGCGGCACGACCGGCGCCCACCTCGCGCGGGCCGCGCTCGAGGCGATCGCGTTCCAGTCGGCCGAGGTGCTCGCCGCCATGCAGCGCGACTCGGGCGTGCGGCTCGCCGAGCTGCGCGTCGACGGCGGCGCGACGGCGAACGCCCTGCTCATGCAGTTCCAGGCGGATCTTCTGGGCGTGCCGGTCGTGCGCCCGCGCGTGCGCGGAAACGACCGCGCTCGGGGCGGCGTATCTCGCCGGGCTCGCGGTCGGCGTCTGGGGGAGCCGCGACGCGATCGCCGCGCAGTGGCGGCAGGAGCGCGCCTTCGAGCCGGAGATGTCGCGCGACGAGGCCGGCGAGCGGTTCGCCGCCTGGTCGCGCGCGGTGGAGCGGTCGAAGGGCTGGGAGGGCGGCGGCGCGGCCGGACAAGGATGAGCGCCGCGCCGCGCGCTCGAAGTTCCACCGCCCCGCAGGGTCAGGCCGCGAACTGGTACAGGTAGACCGGCGCCGCCGGGGTGTCGACGTTGCGCAGCGGCACCGGCGTCCCGTCGAGCCGGCGCGAGCCGACGCGCGTCACCATCCGGAAGCGCGTGTCGGCGCGCGGATCGAGCGGCCGCAGCGTGACGAGCGTGCGCGGCATGGCCTCGTCCTCCGGGACCGAGACGAACGCGACGTGCGGCCCGGGCGCGCGCGAGGTGGTGTCGTGGTAGAGCACCGGCGCCCAGTGGGCCGCGGCGATGCGCTCCGCCGCGCGAACGCCCGTGAAGTGCCGGGCGAACCACGTGAGCGGCGTCGAGCGCTGCTCCTCGAACCCGTTCAGCTCCACCTGCAGGTCGGAGCCGTACAGGTGCGCGTCCAGCCGGTCGCGCCCCACATCGTCGGTCCACGCGAAGCTGCAGCGGATGCACTTTGCCGGGCCCCCGGGCCGATCGCGCACCTCGCTCCGCACGTGCGCGCGGAACGGCAGCGGCCCGCTGGGCAGGAAGAGGTCGCCCTCCAGGCGGCGGCCCGCGGCCAGGCGCTGGGGCAGCGCGCCGTAGAACCGGAAGCCCGACGAGGACACGTCGTCGAAGATCCCGAGCGCCGGGCCCTCGCCGGCGAACTGCACGCGCGCGGGAATCGGGACGGGGAAGCGGTACTCGTGCCGCCGGAAGCTGCCGTGCCGGCGCGAATGCCGGATCACCGAGGCCGCGAGCGCGGCGGTCGCGCCCGCCCACAGCGCGCCGAGCGCGAGCGCGGCGACGGCCGGCACGTTCGCGGTGGCATGCAACGCAAGACCGACCGGGATCGCGATCGCGTTGGCGACGAGCACGAGCCATTGCGGCGCGAGATAGCGTCCGGCGTCCTGCGGCATGTCCTCCTGGGTGGCGGCGACGCGGAGGCGCGCCCGCGGGCGCAGCAGGCCCGCAGTCGCCCACAGGTACGCGCCGAACCGGGCCATGCCGTACCGCGCGACCGCGATCGTGCGCGCATAGCCGCGGCCGAACTCCTCGAGCGCCCAGAGCGCGAGCAGATAACAGGGCACGAAGTGCAGCAGGAAATCCTCGGCCGGCGCCGCGAACGGCAGCACGCCCTTCGCGAGCACCACGACCGGCGCGAAGTAGAGCACCGCCTTGGCCCAGCCGTCGAAATAGCCGGCGAGCTGCGCGAAATAGCAGAGCTTCTGCGCCGCCGTGAGCCGCCGCGACGTGAGGATGCGCTCGCGCCGCCACACCTGCATCGCGCCCAGGCCCGCGCGCATGCGCTGGCGCACGAACGTCGCGACCCCGGTCGGCGCGAGACCGAACGCGAGCGAGCGCGCGTGGTACACCGAGCGGTAGCCGCGCTTGTGGAGCTTGAGCGAGGTGTGCAGCTCCTCGGTCGCGGTGCTCGCGGCGAACCCGCCGACGCTGTCGAGCGCGGAGCGGCGGATCACCGCGCAGCTCCCGCACAGCACCGCCGCGCCGCGCCAGTCGCGGCCGCGCTGGATGACGCGGAAGAAGAGCGACCGGTCGGTCCACACCAGGCGCCGCGCGCCCTCGCGCCGATGGGCGAAGGAGTCGAGGTTGTAGAAGTCGAGCGGCGTCTGCACGAAACCGACCCCGGTGTCGCGGAAGTAGCCGAGGGTCTCGACCAGGAAGCGCCGCGCCGGCGCGTGGTCGGCGTCGAAGAGCGCGATGACCTCGGCGGTCGAGAACTTCAGCGCGTTGTTGAGGCACCCCCCGCGCCCCCGGGTCGCCTCGTTGCGGGCGATGTAGCGGCAGCGCAGCGCGGCGGCGAGTCGCCGCATCTCGGGGCGATTGCCGTCGTCGAGCAACCAGGTCTGGTGCGCATACTCCATGTTCCGCGCCGCGAGCAGCGTGCGCCGCACCATCTCGGCCGGCTCGTCCACCGTGGTGACGAACACGTCGACGGCGAGGCCGGCCTGCGGTGCGCTCGGCACGCGAACGGTGAGCCGCCAGGTCGTGAACAGGTGCAGCAGGATGCCGCAGAACAGGAACGCTTCGACGGCCAGGATCGTGATCGAGAGGCCGAGCACTTCCGGGTTGAGCGTGCGCAGGCGCCACGCCAGGTACCACGCCGCGGCCGCGAGGAACGCGAGGACGAGCAGCGCGCGTGCCGTGCCGGGACCTTCGGAGACGGGGCGCTCCGGCGCCGGCCCTTCGGTGTCGGGCGCCTTGCGGGTCCCGAGGCCGGAGGTCCGCGCCTCCGGTACGAGCGGCGCGAGGGGCGCGGGCTGCCGTTCAGCGGAGGCCATGCGCGGCGGGACGGCGATGCCACTTCTTCATGCGCGCTTCCGGTCGGGTTCGAATCGACGCGTCCCCGGGGTGCGCCGGCCCGGGAGCGCGGGCGCAGGCCCGCTGAAGAAGTGTTGTTGTGCTTGTATGCGCCCGGCGCATTCTCCGGAGTGTCCCCTGCGCTGTCAATGAGTGCGTCATGGGCTTGCGCGCACGGCTAGAATCGCGTCTCCGGCGGAGGACCCTCTATGAAGACCCATCGCATCGCAGTGATCCCGGGCGACGGCATCGGCAAGGAAGTCATGCCCGAGGGCGTGCGCGCGCTCGACGCGGCGTCGCGCCGGTTCGGCTTCAAGCTCGCGCTCGACCACTTCGACTGGAACTGCGACCGCATGGTCAAGACCGGCCAGTGGATGCCCGACGACTGGAAGGACGCCATCGGCGGACACGACGCGATCTTCTTCGGCGCGACCGGATGGCCCGCGCTCGTCCCCGACCACGTCTCGCTCTGGAACTCGCTCATCAAGTTCCGCCGCGACTTCGACCAGTACGTCAACCTGCGGCCGGTGCGGCTCGTGCCCGGCATCCCCTGCCCGCTCGCGAACCGCAAGCCCGGCGACATCGACTACTACGTCGTGCGCGAGAACACCGAGGGCGAGTACTCCTCGGTCGGCGGGCGCATGTTCGAGGGCACCGAGCGCGAGTTCGTGACCCAGCAGGCGTGCTTCACGCGCAAGGGCGTCGACCGGATCATGAAGTTCGCGTTCGAGCTGGCGATGAAGCGGCCGCGCCGGCAGGTCACCTCCGCCACGAAGTCGAACGGCATCTTCATCACCATGCCGTACTGGGACGAGCGGTTCGCGCTGATGGCGAAGCAGTATCCGCAGGTGACGACGAGCCAGTACCACATCGACGGGCTGACCATCCAGATGGTGCTGAACCCGCAGCGCTTCGACGTGATCGTCGCCTCGAACCTGTTCGGCGACATCCTGTCCGACCTGGGGCCGGCGACCGCCGGGACGATCGGCGTCGCGCCTTCGGCGAACATCAACCCCGAGCGCGCGTTCCCCTCGCTCTTCGAGCCGGTGCACGGCTCCGCGCCCGACATCTACGGCAAGCGCATCGCGAACCCGGTCGCGCAGATCTGGTCGGCCGCGATGATGCTCGAGCATCTCGGCGAGCCGGCCGCGGCAGCGGGCATCGTCGCCGCGATCGAGAAGTCGCTCGCGCCCGGCTCGGGCGCGCCGCGCACGCCCGACATCGGCGGGACCGCGCACACCGAGGACCTGGGCAAGGCGATCGCCGAGCTGGTGTAGCTCATGACGGCGCACTTGGACTAAGATTCCGCGAGCGGCAACGCACCGCCCCACCCCATTACGACGCCCGCTCCCTTCCGGGGAGCGGGCGCCCCAGGATACAAGGAGGTTTCATGGCGAAGTTCAGCACGGAGGCCCTTCGTACCGTCGCGCTGGTAGGTCACGGCGCGTCGGGCAAGACCACACTAGCGGAGGCGCTGCTGCACAAGGCAGGGATGATCCAGGCCACCGGGACCGTGGAGCGCGGCTCGACGGTATGCGACTTCGACCCGCTGGAGAAGCAGTTCCAGCACAGCCTGCGCTCGGCGATCGTGCACCTCGACCACGCCGGCACCCGCACGCACCTCATCGACACCCCCGGTTATCCCGACTTCATCGGCCAGGCGATCGGCGCGCTCGACGCGGTCGAGACCGCCGCGGTCGTGGTGAACGCCCAGAACGGCATCGAGATGGTCACGCGGCGCATGATGGACTGGGCCGCGAAGCGCAAGCTGTGCCGCATGATCATCGTCAACAAGATCGACGCGGAGAATATCGACCTGCCGGCGCTGCTCGCATCGCTGCAGGAAACGTTCGGCAAGCAGTGCCTGCCGATCAACCTGCCGGCCGATCGCGGCGCGCGCGTGATCGACTGCTTCGCGAACGATTCGGGCACCGCCGACTTCCTCTCGGTCGGCGAGGTGCACAAGCTGGTTCTCGAGCAGATCGTCGAGGTCGACGAGGCGGCGATGGAGAAGTACCTCGAGCAGGGCGACGTCGATCCGGAATCGCTGCACGCGCCCCTCGAGAAGGCGCTGCGCGAGGGGCACATCGTCCCGATCTGCTTCGTCTCCGCCCGCACCGGCGCGGGCGTGCGCGATCTGCTGGAGGTGTTCGCCCGCCACCTGCCGCACCCGGGCGAGGGCAATCCGCCGCTCTTCTACAAGGGCGAAGGCGAGGCCGCGCAGGAGTACGCGCTCGTCGCCCGACCCGAAGAAGCACGTGCTCGCGCACGTCTTCAAGGTGCTGAACGACCCCTACGTCGGGAAGCTCGGGATCTTCCGCGTCTACCAGGGCACGGTCACCAAGGACACCCCGCTCTACGTCGGCGACGGCCGCAAGCCGTTCAAGGTCGGCCACGTCTTCGTGCTGCAGGGCAAGGACCACGTCGAGACGAACGAGGCGGTGCCGGGCGACATCGCCGCGGTGGCGAAGGTCGAGGAGATCACCTTCGACAGCGTCCTGCACGACTCGCACGACGAAGACCACATCCACATGGTGCCGCTCGAGTTTCCGACGCCGATGTACGGCCTCGCGATCGAGCCGAAGAAGCGCGGCGACGAGCAGAAGATCTCGGAAGCGCTCCACAAGGTCACCGCGGAGGATCCGACCTTCCAGGTCGACCACGACGCCTCGACGCACGAGACGGTCATCCGCGGCCTGGGCGACCTGCACGTGCGCTCGATCCTGGAACGCATGACCTCGCAGTACAAGGTGGAGGTGAATACGCGAGTGCCGCGCATTCCGTTCCGCGAGACGATCATGGCGAAGGCCGAGGGCCACGCGCGCCACAAGAAGCAGACCGGCGGCGCCGGCCAGTTCGGCGAGGTGTACCTGCGCGTCGAGCCGCTCGCGCGCGGGGCCGGGTTCGAGTTCGCCGACCAGTCGAAGGGCGGCGTGATTCCCCACCAGTTCATCCCGGCGGTCGAGAAGGGCGTGCAGCAGGTGCTCGCCGCCGGCGCGGTCGCCGGCTATCCGATGCAGGACCTCAAGGTGATCGTGTACGACGGCAAGCACCACGCCGTCGACTCGAAGGAGGTGGCGTTCGTCTCCGCCGGGCGCAAGGCGTTCCTCGACGCGCTGGAGCGGGCGCGGCCGATCGTGCTCGAGCCGATCGTCAACGTCGAGATCATCTGCCCCGAGACGAACATGGGCGACATCACCGGCGACCTGTCGGGCAAGCGCGGCCAGATCACCGGCACCGATTCGCTCGGATCGGGCACGTGCGCGATTCGCGGCCTCGCGCCGCTCTCGGAGCTGAACGGCTACGCGAACCGCCTGAAGTCGGTGACCGGCGGGCAGGGCTCCTACTCGATGTCGCTGTCGCACTACGAGGCCGTGCCCCCGAACATCCAGGCGCAGCTGCACAGCGAGTACCTCGCCGCGCGCGGGCAGCAGGAAGAGGAATAGCGGCCGGGCCGCGCCCGGTCGCTCAGGTCACGCTATCGGTCTCGCGCTTGGTGGTTGCGCGCCTGCGCGCGCCGCCCGCGCGGCCGGGCAGGTGGTACCACTGCTTGTGCGGCGAGAACTGCCGGCACGCGAGGCATTGCGTGTCGGCCCACTGCTTGCGGCACCCCGGGCACAGGCCGCGCGTCCAGAACGTGTTCCAGACCGTGCCGCACGACGGCTCGCAGGACCAGCGATCCTCGGGCTGCGGGCGCCACGCGCACTTCGGGCAGTAGATCTCGAGCTCGTCTTTCGGCATCCCGCACTCCCTCCGGCGCCCCGCTACAACGCACGGGCGGGCGCCGCGGCTGACGTTCTCAACGCGCCGCGATCACCACCGCCTCGGCGAGCAGCTCGCCGCTCGGTCCGGCAAAGCACACGAGCGTCAGCGTCTCCCGGGTGCCCTGCCAGATGCGATCGGCGCGCGGCGGGGCCGCTGCGGCGGACTTCCGGACCTCGTCGGGCGCGCCGTAGCGTCCGCGCAGCTCCGCCTCGATCACCTTGCACTTCGGGAATTGCGGCTGGCCGCGACCGGCGGCGTCGCGCGGCCGCTCGAAGCTCAGCCTGGCCATGGGCGGTTTGCGCGTACCCGCCAGCTGGATGCCGGAAACCTGATCGCGGCGGTCCCGGTCAGACACGTGGATCGCGTCTCCGCTGATCTTCGAGTTCGGAAAGCGCTTCCGGGCCTCGGCGAGCGTGGTCTGCAGACCGATGTCCGCGTACGAAAAGCGCTCGGCGGCGAGGGCCGGCACTGCAGCCGCGATCGCGAGGCCAAGCGCGACGGTCCGCACAGCCGCTTCCCCGCTAGGCGGTGCCGCCTACGGTCAGCCCGTCGATGCGCAGCGTGGGCTGTCCCACGCCCACCGGCACGCTCTGGCCTTCCTTGCCGCAGGTCCCGACGCCGCTGTCGAGCGCCAGGTCGTTGCCGATCATCGCCACGCGCGTGAGCGCGTCGGGGCCGTTGCCGATCAGCGTCGCGCCCTTCAGCGGGTAGGTGACCTTGCCGTTCTCGATCATGTACGCCTCGGACATCGAGAACACGAACTTGCCGCTGGTGATGTCCACCTGGCCGCCGCCGAAGTTGACCGCATAGATGCCGCGGTCCACGGAGGCGATGATCTCCCGCGGGTCCTTGTCGCCGGCGAGCATGTAGGTGTTGGTCATGCGCGGCATCACCGTGTGCGCGTAGGACTCGCGGCGGCCGTTGCCGGTGAGCGGCATCTTCATCAGGCGCGCGTTCATGCTGTCCTGGATGTAGCCGCGCAGGACGCCGTTCTCGATGAGCGTCGTGCACTGCGTCGGGTTGCCCTCGTCGTCGACGTTCAGCGAGCCACGCCGGCTCGGGATCGTCCCGTCGTCGACGACGGTGACGCCGCGCGAGGCGACGCGCTCGCCGATCCGGCCGCTGAACGCGGAGGATCCCTTGCGGTTGAAGTCGCCCTCGAGACCGTGGCCGACCGCCTCGTGCAGCAGCACGCCGGGCCAGCCGGGTCCGAGCACCACCTTCATCGCGCCGGCCGGCGCCGGACGCGACTCCAGGTTGAGAAGCGCCATGTCGACCGCGTTCGCGGCATAGTCCTCGATCATCGCGTCGGTGAAGTAGGCGTAGTCGAAGCGGCCGCCGCCGCCCCAGCTGCCCTGCTCGCGCCGCCCGTTCTGCTCGGCGATCACCTGCAGCGAGAGGCGCACGAGCGGCCGCACGTCGGCCGCGGTGACGCCGTCCGAGCGCACGACCAGCATCACCTCGTAGACGCCGGCGAGCGTGGCCATCACCTGCACCACGCGCGGATCGCGCGCACGGCACCGCCGCTCGAGCCGCTCGAGCAGCTTCACCTTCTCCGTGTCGCCGAGCGAGGCGAGCGGATCGATCGGCTCGTACAGGCGCCGCGCCGCGCCCTTGCGCACGACCGGCCGCCTGCTCTTCCCGCCGAGGCGCGCGATCGCGCGCGTGGCGCCGGCGGCGTCCTTCAGCGCCGGCAGGCTGATCTCGTCGGAGTACGCGAACGCCGTCTTCTCGCCGGCGATCGCGCGCACGCCGACGCCCTGATCGATGTTGAAGCTGCCCGACTTGACGATGCCCTCCTCCAGGCTCCAGCCCTCGGTGCGCAGGTACTGGAAGTAGAGGTCGGCGTACTCGACGTCGTGCGTCATGATCGCGCCGAACACCTGCCCGAGCTGCGGCGCGGCGAGGTCGTAGGGTGCGAGCAGGGTCTGCGTCGCGGTCTCGAGAAGTCGGTCCTGGGTCTGCATCGGGTTCCCGAAAGTCATAGGCGGGTTATGGGCTACTCGGAGGATACACATAGAGCGGCGGGACGATCATCGGCCCGCCCCGTCCTCACCGCGTCGCGCGTGAGGTTTTTCAAAGCACCCGGTGCAGCAGCGCCGGCAGGCTCTCGCGCACCTTGCGCTGGTAGTTGGGGTCGATGTCGGCGACGACAACACCCGGCCCCGTGCGCGAGGCTCGCGACCGCCTCGCCCCACGGACCGACGATCATGCGTGTGGCCGTGCGTGTGCCGGCCGTTGAGGTGATGGCCGCCCTGCGCGGGCGCGATCACCCAGGCGAGGTTCTCGACCGCGCGGGCACGCACGAGGAGGTCCCAGTGCGCCTTCCCCGTCGTCGCGGTGAACGCCGAGGGGATCACGATCAGATCCATCGGGGCGAGCCCGCGGTAGAGCTCGGGAAACCGCACGTCGTAGCAGATCGACAGCGCGATGCGGCCGAACGGCGAATCGATCGCCACCGGCGTGTCGCCGGGCTCGATCGTGTTCGATTCCCGGTACTTCTGCTCCGCGTCGGTGAAGTCGAACAGGTGAATCTTGTCGTAGCGCGCGACGCGCTGCCCCGCGGCGTCGTAGACGAGGCAGCAGTTGCGCACCTTCCGCGGATCGCGCGCGGGCAGCGGCACGGTGCCGGCGATCAGCCAAATCTTGTGCTGCGCGGCGGTGCGCGCGAGGAACGACTGGATGGGACCGTCGCCGTCGGCCTCGCGAATCGCGAGCTTGTCGCCCTCGGCGCGGCCCATCAGGCAGAACCACTCGGGCAGCACCGCGAGCTGCGCGCCCTGCCCGGCGGCCTCGGCGACCAGCTCGCCGGCGGCGGCGAGGTTCACCTCGAGCGCCGGCTCGGACACCATCTGTATCGCGGCGACGCGGAACGGAGCGGGCATGCGAGCGGGCGTCGTCATTGCAGGCTCGGCTTGACGCCGAACGGGTCGGGCTCGCGCGGCGTCACGGCCGCGCCCACCCGCTCGACCTTGGGATCCTCCCACGGACCGGTGATGCGGTACTGGAACGCGAGCATCTGCCCGATCGGGTCCTTGAGCAGTCGCTGCGCCAGCAGCGCGCCGACGCCGACGATCGGGTTCAGCAGTGCGAGCGCCGCCGCGGCCGCGACGCTGTCGCCGACCACCGGGACGACGCGCACCGAGAGATCCTGCGTTTCGCGTGCGATATCGGCCTGGCCGGTGATCACCACCGTCGCGGCGGGCCCGACCATGGTGAGGTCCTGGGTGCGTGCCAGCCCTTGCGCGATCGACGCCGTGCCGACGATCGTGTCGAAGGCGAAGCCCTCGCTGAAGATGTCGTTGAAGTCGAGGGTGATGCGTCGCGGCAGCGACTGCAGCGAGAGCACGCCGAGCAGCTTGCCGATCCCCGGCTTCAGCTTCACGAACTGGCCCTTCTCGGCGCGAAAGGTGACGTCCCCGGTCAGGGACGGAAAATCGATCGTCGAGATCGGACCGAGCCACTTGACCTTCGCATCGAGGTCCGCGGTGCCGCGCGCCAGGACGTCGGCGTGCCCGAAGCGCGCGAGGTACTTCCCGGCATCGGCGGTCTGGATCTTCACTTCTAGGTCGGTTTGTTCCGCGGTCGCCCCATCCCGCGGGCGCCACAGCCCTTTGGCGTTGATCGAACCCTCGGGCGCCGACACCGCGAGCTTCTCGAGCCGCCACCCGCCGCGCTCGTTGATCGCGTCGAGCTCGAGGCGGCCCATGTCCCGACCCTGGACGAGGTACCGGTCGGCGACGACGTTGAGCGCGGGCAGCGCGCGTCGCGACGCCCGCGCCCGGCAGCGCGTCGGTCGCCGTCTCGGGCTGCGCGAGATGCTTGAGGCGGGCGGTGACGAGCCCGTCGCCCTCGGGTCGCCACGCGACTTCGCCCGCCATCTCGCGCGCATCGACCGTCGCCTGCCAGGTCTTGGCGCTCGAGAACTGCGCCTTGACGGTCACGTCGTGAAACTCGCGACCGACCACCGTGAGCGTTCCCGCGCGGAGGCTCAGGGCGGTGACCGCGAGATCCGCCGCCGCGCTCTTCGCCGCCGAGTCGGTGAGCACCGGCAGCATGCGATCGAGATCGAGCGTCTTCAGGTTGCCGACGATGAACACGCCCGGGCGCTCCGGCAGCTGCACGCCCGACATCGCCGAGTCCGACGCCCGCACGCTCGATCGTCGATCTTTCCGCCCTCGGTGCGCAGGACTGCCTCTGCGCTGAGCAACGCGTTCCGACCGACATCGTCACGCTCTCGCGCGGCGTCGCGCGGCGCGCCCGACGCCGTCCGCCAGCGGACGGCGCTCGATCCGCAGCGGCCAGCTCTCGTCGGCCGTCTTCGCGAACGGCGCCGGCAGGTCGACCGCGACGCCGGCGAGCGTCGACTCGAAGATCGTCGTCCGGCGGTCCGCGCGCCTGGTCTCGGTGAACCGGAACGGCAGCGCGCCGCGCACCGCCGGCAGCGAACGGCAGTCCCGCATGCCGCGCGAGCTGGGCGCCGTCGATCGTGCCCTCGACCGTCGCCGTGGCCGCGCCGTCGCGCGTGTCCAAGCTGCATCGTGACGTTGCCGCCGAGGGTCTGCGCGGCGATGTTCTGCGCGCTCACCGACGACTCGGTGAATTCGATCGTGCCGTTCACCTGCGCGAGCGGCGCGCTCGCCCGCGCCCATCGAGATGCCGTTGCCGGCGAACTGGAAACCGCCCGCGACCCGCGCCTGGTCGATGCTCGCCAGCGGCAGGTTGAGGCGCAGCGTCGAGCGTCGCGCCGCCCTCGCCCGACCAGCCGTCGGTCGCGCCGTCGATGAACCCGCGCACCGGACTCGCGGCGATGAACTTGAGGTAGTCCGCGAGCGGGCCCCTCGGTCTGCCCGTCGATCTGCAGCACCGAGGGGCCGATGAGGTCGGGGATGATCACGGTCACTTTCGCGACCTGGACACCGTAGTGTGCTCGCTCTGCGTACTGCGTGACCACCATCTTGCGCCCTTCGAACAGCAGGTCCGCGGTGATGCCGGTGAGCTGCGGCCATCCCGGCGCGTACTCGAGGACGCCGCCCGTCACCCGGGCACTCGCGCTCATCTCGCCCTTCTTCGGATCGTCGAAGGGAAAATCGTCGAGGTCCCCGCGGAGCCGGAACCGCACGTCGGTCAGCGGCGCGGCGACGATGGCGCGCTTGAGCCATTCGTCCGGTGTCGGCGCGCAGCTCCGGGATGAGTCGGTGCACCGTACGGCCGTCCATCCGGGAGAGCGTGCAGCGCCATGTCGATCGTCCGGGCGCCGCTGCCGACCGGCGGTAGGTGCCGTTCCCGGTCGCGCGACGGTCGCGGCGCGAGGCGGCCAGGTCGTCGACCCTCATCTCGATCGCGTCGTCCTGCAGCGACCACTGCACGCGCGCCGCGCACAGCGTCGAAGTCGATCGGATGCCGCTTGCGCCGCGTCGCGAAAGCGAATCACCGTGCTCGCCGCGTTGAGGGTCGCGGCGCCGCCCTTCTCGGTCACGTCGAACTGGCCGGAGAGGCGCGCGAAGCCCGGCACATTGCCGTACGGCTGCATCCCGAGATCGGCGAAGCGTCCGCGCGCGCTGAAGGTGTCCGGCCGCGCGAGCTCGCCAGTCCAGTTGAACCGGATGTCGAAGACCCGGCCTTCAGGCGACATCGTGGCAAGGGCGGTGCGGAGCTTCTCCGGCAGCGGCAGGCGCTCGCTGAGCAGGGCAAGCGGCGCGAGGTCGATCGATCGCGCGACGAACTCGCCCGCACTCCGGCGCTCGCGCGCGCGCCGGCTCCCACCGCGCAGTGAAGTCCGCCGGCGCGAAGGGCACCCCGCCGCGGGGCACGAGCGCCAGCCGGCGCGCGAAGCCGTCGTACACGACCTGCTGATCGCGCACGAAGGACAGCAGCCCGAGGTTGTCGGCGCGCTGCCGCACGCCGAACTGGCCGTATACGGCGGCGAGATCGAGCGGCGGGAGCGCCGCGCCGAAGCGCGCGGTCACGTCCTCGAGCGAGAGATCGGCGGCGAGCTCGGTGAGCCGCCGCTCGTTCACCGCGAGCCAGAGCCGCAGCGCGCCGCGCCCGCTCCCCACCTCGAACGGGTAGTCGACCCACGCCTTCCAGGCCGCGAGATCGACGTGGTCCAGCGCCGCGTACAGCCGGCCGTCCCACTCGGCGAGCTGCTCGACGGTCCGCCCCACCAGGTCGCCGCGGACGTCGATCGCGGACGCGTACTCGCGCGGCGGCTCGGCGCGGAGCGCGAACCGGTGATGGCGCCCGTCGTTCTCGAGCACGAAGTTCAGGCGCTCGAGCTTCAGCGGCGGCGCGCCCCGGACCTCGTCGCGCCACTCGACCTGAGCGTCGCGGATGATGATCTCGCCCTGCGCGAGGACCCAGTCGGCGGTGCCGCCTTGCGGCGTGTCGGTGGGCCGCAGCTCCAGGCCGGCGATGAAGAGCCGGCCCTGCGGATCGCGGCGGATCTGCAAGTCCGGCCGGTCGAGGACGAGCGACCTGAAGCGCAGCTCCCGGGCCGCGATCGAGCGCCAGGCGATGCTCGCGGCGACGTAGGGCAGCGCGAGCGCCTCTTCGCCGCGGCGATCGTAGATCCGCACGCCGCCGAGCTCGAGCCGCGGGTGCAGGCCGTACCACTCGGCATCGACCCGCTCGATGGTGACCTTCTCGCCGAGCGCGCGCGAGACCGCCGCGGCGATCTCGTCCTTGTAGTCGGCGATCCGCGGCAGCACCCAGAACCGCAGCACGAGCATCGTCACCGCGGCGAGGAAATACAGCCCGACGAGCGTCCACCCCGCGCGGCGCAGCCACGCGAGCCAGCGCCGCTCGCGCGGCGGGAACTGATCGTCCCGGCTCGCGTCGAGCGCGTCGTGGACGGCTTCCTCGACCTCGTGAACGGCGTCGTTGAGCGTGTTCATCCGGCGCGCGGCGCGCGGGCTTGCGTTGGCGATATCGCCCGGCCGCGATGGCCGGGATGGCAGGGCACGCCTACAATGGCGCGCGTCGAAACGGCTCGCATATCCATCAACAACGCGCGCGTCGCGATTCCGACGACGCGATTGTACTGCACCGCCCCCGCAACCGTTTTCTCATTCCGCCCATAGGCTTATGTCGTCGCTGCCATTGCCCGTCGAGCCGTCATCCGGGTTGCGCTGGTCGCGCTTCGCGCAGCGCCTGCTCGCCGCACGACCGCCCTTCGCCGAAGAGGTCGATGCGGCACGCGCGGCCGGGTGGACTGCGGCCGACATGCGCGCGTTCCTGGCGGCGCGCGAGGCGCTCGACCCGGCGGCGCTCGGCGCCGCGCTGCGCGAACTGCGCGCGCGGGTGATGCTGCGCACCGCGGCGCGCGACCTCGCGGGCCTCGCGCCGCTCGCCGAGGTCACCGGCGCCATGTCCGACCTCGCCGAGGTCGCGCTCGCCGCGGCGCTCGCCGCGCACCGGACGCGGATGGACGCCGAGCACGGCGCGCCGACGGGTGCGCCGGGCGCCCAGGATCTGCTGGTCGTCGGGATGGGCAAGCTCGGCGGCCGCGAGCTGAACGTCTCCTCCGACATCGATCTCGTGTTCGTCTACCCGGACGAGGGCGAGACCGCGCACGGGCTGTCGAACCACGAGTTCTTCGTGAAGCTCGGCCAGCGGGTCATCCGCACGCTCGCGGACGTGACCCCCGACGGCCAGGTGTTCCGCGTCGACATGCGGCTGCGGCCGTGGGGCGACGCGGGCCCGCTCGCCGCGAGCTTCGATGCGCTCGAGCAGTACTTCGTCGCACAGGGACGGGAGTGGGAGCGGTACGCGTGGATCAAGGCGCGCGTGGTCGCCGGCGGCGACGAGCGGATGCGTGCCGAGCTCGCGAAGATCGCGCAGCCGTTCGTGTTCCGGAAGTACCTCGACTTCGGCACCATCGACGCGGTGCGCAAGCTCCACGCGCAGATCCGGCAGGAGGTCGCGCGCCGCGACCTCGCGGGCGACGTCAAGCTCGGGCCCGGCGGCATCCGCGAGATCGAGTTCATCGCGCAGGGTTTCCAGCTGATCCGCGGCGGGCGCGATCCGGGACTGCGCGCGCGCGCCACGCTCGAGGTGCTGGCGGCGCTCGGCGCGCGGCGGCAGCTCGCCGAGCCCGCCGTCGCCGAGCTCTCCGCCGCATACGTTTTCCTGCGCCGCCTCGAGCATCGGCTCCAGTATCTCGACGACGCGCAGACGCATGCGCTGCCCGAGTCGCCGGACGACCGCCAGCTCGTTGCCGAGAGCATGGGCGCGCCCGACTGGACGGCGTTCGCGCGCGAGCTCGACGGCCATCGCGCCGCGGTGACGCGTCACTTCGACAGCGTGTTCGCCGCCGCCGACGAGACGAACGCATCGGCGCCGGTGTGGCAGGGCACGCTGCGAGGGCGACGCCGCCGAGCGCGACCTGGCCGCGCGGGGCTACGTCGAGCCGCGCGAGACGCTCGCGCGCATCCGCGCGCTGCGCACGAGCGCCCGCTATCAGCAGCTGCCCGAATCCAGTCGCGACCGCCTCGACCTGCTCGTGCCGCGCTTCATCGAGGCGTGCGCCCAGGCGCAGAGCGCGGCCGCGCCCGGCGAGCGGGTTGCGCCGGATGTCGCGCTCCGGCGCACGCTCGATTTCGTGGAGGCGATCAGCCGGCGCGCATCCTATCTCGCGCTGCTCGCCGAGCAGCCGAGCGCGCTCGCCAAGGTCGCCGGAATCCTCGCCGCGTCGAGCTGGGCGGCCGAGTACCTGACGCGGCATCCGATCCTGCTCGACGAGCTCCTCGACGCGCGCGTGCTCGGCGAGGCGCCCGACTGGAGCGAGTTCGCCACGACGCTGCGGCGCGAGATGGCGGCGCACGACGGCGACGTCGAGCGCCAGATGGACGCGATGCGCGAGATCCACCACGCCTGGGTGTTCCGCCTGCTCATGCAGGACCTCGCCGGGCTGCTGACCGTCGAGCGCCTCGGCGATCATCTCTCGCTCGCCGCCGACCTCGTGCTCGCGGTGACGATCGAGGTGTGCTGGCGGCTGGTGCGCGCGCGGCACACCGAGATTCCGCGCTTCGCGGTGATCGGCTACGGGAAGCTCGGCGGCAAGGAGCTCGGCTACGCCTCCGACCTCGACATCGTGTTCGTCTACGACGACCCGCACGAGGCCGCGGCCGAGAACTACGCGCGCCTCGCGCAGCGCATGAACAGCTGGCTCTCGAGCCGCACGCCCGGCGGGCACCCTCTTCGAGACCGATCTGGCCCTCCGCCCGAGCGGCGGGGCCGGCCTGCTCGTGTCGTCGATGTCGGCGTTCAAGCGCTACCAGCTCGAATCGGCGTGGCTCTGGGAGCACCAGGCCCTCACGCGCGCGCGCTTCTGCGCCGGCGACGCCGCGATCGGCGCGGTGTTCGACGCGCTGCGCCGCGACCTGCTGCAGGCGAGCCGCGATCCGGCGCAGCTCGGCGCCGAGGTGCTGACGATGCGGCAGAAGATGCTGGACGCCCACCCCAACCGGTCGGATCTCTTCGACCTGAAGCACGACCGGGGCGGCATGGTCGACATCGAGTTCATCGTCCAGCATCTGGTGCTCGCGCACTCGCGCGAGCACTACGAGCTGACCGGCAACCTCGGCAACATCGCGCTGCTGCACATGGCCGGCGCGCTCGGTCTGGTCCCCGCCGGGCTCGCGCAGCACGTCGCCGACGCGTACCGGGACTACCGGCGGCTGCAGCACCGGTTGCGGCTCAACGGCGCCGAGTTCGCCCGCGTCGAGCGCGCCAGCGTCGCGGCGCACGTCGAGGCGACGCTCGGGCTGTGGCAGGCGGTGTTCGGATCGGCCGGCTAGAATCGGGTTGGGGCGACGGCGACCCCGAGCTTCTCCGCCCAAGGAACGAGCGCGGGCATCGTCTCCGGGTGGAGCGCCACGCCATCGGCGAGCTGACGCTCGCGCAGCCTCAGTCCGCGCTCGCCGGGCATGCGCACGGGCGGATTGCCCGGCTTGACCGGCGCGGTCCGGCAGGCGTTCGCCAGCCAGCCCGTCTCGCGCGCGAACGCGTCGCGGCCGCCGAATGCGCCCGGATCGATGATCTGCACGAATACCGACGCGCCCCAGTGCTTCTCGCCGTCGGCACGCCCGTGTCCGGCGAGCGCTGAAGTCAGCGCTTCGACGAGGAGCGCGAGACCGAAGCCCTTGTGCCCGAGATCCATGCCGCCGAGCGGCAGGATCGCGCCCGGCGGGTCGGTCAGGAACACCGCCGGGTCGTCGCTCGCATCGCCGCGGTTGTCGACCAGCCACGGGCCGGGCAGCCGCTCGCCCTTCCCCGCGCGGTTGAGCCGCGAGACGAGGCCGTTGGTCGTCGTCGACGCGCTGATGTCGATCAGGATCGGCAGCGCGTCGGTCGGAAAGCCGGCGGCGATCGGGTTGGGCGTGAAGCGGCCGGCGATGGCGCCATGCGGCGCGACCGATCCGGTGGCCGGGTCCGAGCTCATGAGCAGCATCACGAGCCCGCGCGCGGTCGCGCGCGGCAGATAGGCCTGGAGGCAGGCGATGTGATGCGCGCGGCGGATCGCCACGGTGACGACGCCCTGCTCGGCGATGCGGGCAAACGCCGCGTCCATCGCGCGCAGCACGAGCCACGGGCCGGGGAGGAAGTTGCCGTCCCACGCGATCGTCCCGCCGCGATCCGCGACGATTTCCGGCTCGCCGGCGCGCGTGATGCTGCCGTCCTCCAGGCCCTTGAGGTAGGGCCCGAGCAGCTGCAAACCGTGCGTCGTGTGCCCCATGAGATCGCCCTCGACCAGGATGTCGGCGACGTCGGCGGCGCGATCGCTCGCGAGGCCGGCCTGTTCCAGGAGGCGGGCTGCAAAGGCGCGCAGGGCCGTGGCCGGATAGCGAATGGCGGCGGCAGGCATGGCACGCGCATCGTAATCCCTGCGCCGTCCGCGCGCCGCACCGTGCCCGGTCCGCGGTTCACGCTAGAATCTGCGCCTCCACCACCGCCCACCTCCGGAGAGCAGAACCGATGGCGACCACCATGGCCGATCGCGACGGCTGGATCTGGTACGACGGCAAGCTCGTGCCCTGGCGCGACGCCACCACCCATGTGCTGACCCACTCGCTGCACTACGGGCTGGCGGTCTTCGAGGGCCTGCGCGCCTACAAGACGGTCGGGGGCACGGCGATCTTCCGCCTGAAGGAGCACACCGATCGCCTGTACAACTCGGCGCACATCTACATGATGAAGATCCCCTACCCGCGCGACGTGCTGATGGCGGCGCACAAGGAAGTGGTGCGGGCCAACAAGCTGGAGTCCTGCTACCTCCGGCCGATCGCGTTCTACGGCTCGGAGAAGATGGGGGTGAGCCCGAAGGGGGCGACGGTGCACGTGGCGATCGCCGCCTGGCCCTGGGGCGCGTACCTCGGCGCGGAAGGCCTCCAGAAGGGCATCCGCATCAAGACCTCGTCGTTCGCGCGCCATCACGTCAACGTCTCGATGTGCCGCGCGAAGTACTCGGGCACGTACGCCAACTCGATTCTCGCCAACGTCGAGGCGACCGAGCACGGCTACGACGAGGGCCTGCTGCTGGATGTCGACGGCTTCGTGGCCGAAGGCGCGGGCGAGAACCTGTTCGTCGTGAAGAACGGCAAGATCTACGAGCCGGAGCTGACCAGCGCGCTCATCGGCATCACGCGCGAGACCGTGATCCAGCTCGCGGCCGACCTCGGCTACGAGGTGCGCGCGAAGCGCATCACGCGCGACGACCTGTACATCGCCGACGAGGCGTTCTTCACCGGCACCGCCGCGGAGGTGACGCCGATCCGCGAGGTCGACGGGCGCCAGATCGGCGCCGGCCGGCGCGGGCCGGTCACGACCAAGCTCCAGAAGGCGTTCTTCGACCTGGTCAACGGGAAGAACAAGCGCTATGCGCAGTGGCTCGCGCCGGTGTACGACGCCAAGGCGAAGCCGGCCCGGAAGAAGGGCAAGTAGCGATGGCCGAGCCGGTTCGGGCCGAGACCCGCGTCGAGGTCGGCGCGGACGACCTCCCCCTGCACTGCCCCACGCCGCGCACGCCGGTGTGGTGCTACCACCCGCGCGTCTTTCTCGACATCGCCGACGCGGGCGAGATGCGGTGCCCGTACTGCAGCACCCTGTACGTGTATCGCGGGGGCAAGCCCAAGGGGCACTGAGCTTCGATGCGGCTCCTGCTCGTCGCCCCGAACTGGATCGGCGACACGCTGCTCGCGCAGCCGCTGCTCGCGCGGCTGCGCACACGCCACCCCGGGCTGCGCATCGACGCGATCGCGCCCGAATGGACCGCGCCCGTGCTGCGCCGGATGCCCGAGATCGACGAGGTCATCGAGGTGCCGTTCCGGCACGGCGAGCTCGCCCTCGGCCCGCGCCTCCGCCTCGCGCGCCGCATGCAGCGCCGGCGCTACGGCGAGGCGATCGTGCTCCCCAACAGCTTCAAGTCGGCGCTCGTGCCGTTCCTCGCGCGGATTCCGCGGCGCGTCGGCTTCCGCGGCGAAGCGCGCTACGGCCTGCTCAATGTCCGCCATCGGCTCGACGAGTCCGCGCTGCCGCTGATGGCCGAGCGCTACCTCCAGCTCGCCGAGGCGCCGGGGCGCCCGGTCGAGCGCCCGGTCCCGGCCGCGCGGATCGAGGTGGACGAGGCGAACCTCCTGATCACGGTCAGCCGGCTCGGCCTGGACCGCTCGCAGCCGGTCGTCGCGCTCTGTCCGGGCGCCGAGTACGGCCCCGCGAAGCGCTGGCCGGCGCGGCACTTCGCGGCGCTCGCCCGGGCGCTCGCGTCGCGCAACCGGTCGGTCTGGCTCGTCGGCGCGCCGGGGGACCGCGCGATCGGCGAGGAAATCGCCCACCTCTCGGCCGGCGAGGCGCTGAACCTGTGCGGCCGCACCGATCTCGGCGCGGCGATCGACCTGCTCTCGGTCGCCGAGGCGGTCGTCACCAACGATTCGGGGCTGATGCACGTCGCCGCGGCGCTGGGCCGGCCGCTGGTCGCCCTCTACGGCTCCTCGAGCCCCGCGCACACGCCGCCGCTCGCGCCGCGCGCGCGGATCGTGAAGCTCGAGATCGAGTGCAGCCCGTGCTTCGCGCGCGAGTGCCCGCTCGGGCACTTCCGCTGCATGAACGAGCTCTCGCCGGAGCGCGTGCTGAGCGAGATCGACGCGGCGGTGGCGGCAGCGCGCGCCGGAGAACGGGCCTAAGCGATCCTCCGCGTTTCCTTTCAAGGAGCGCAACGGCGTGATGGTTGAACGCTGGTATCGATCGTCGCCAGTGCTCCGTCGGATTTCTTGACACCCTTCGCGACCGCGAACGGTGGAACGTGCCGGCGGTCAGCGCAAACCCCTGAATTCATTTGCTTCGCTCTCACCTGGCACGGGCATTGCGTTCGGTCGTGCTTGATCCGTGCTCAATTCCAGGAGGCCCAGCGTGACTAGGCATGCCAAAGTCGTAGTGAGTGCCATCGCCTTCGCCCTAAGCGGGATCGGCGCATCTGGCAGTGCGTTGGCAGGCGCCGTTTTCCTCACCGGCCACGACCCCGATTTCCACACCCAACCTGGCTTGGGCGTTGGCGACAAGCTCCTGGCAACGGGCTTGAGCTTCGTCACCGGGGGCACGTACAACGATGGAAATGCGGCGACCAAGTTCCTTTGGGTCGAGTCCGCCATCGCTGCGCCGGGCGGTCATGTCAAGGGCTATAACTCTCTCGACGACGTCGGCGCGACGGCCGGCGTCGACTACGACGTCGTGAACGCGGCCGGATTCGCCGCGGCGAATCTCTCGAACTACAACGCGATCGCCATCGCCTCTTCTTTCGGCGGCACGCTGACCCGCGCCGAGCTCGACGCCCTGATCGCGCGCAAGGACGATATCAAGAACTTCATCAATGCTGGCGGTGGCCTCTTCGCGTCGTCCGAGTGCTATCCGTGCGGCGCGAACCTGCTCGCGGGCGCAACGGCCCCGAGCCTGTTCGGATACCTGCCGATTGCGGTGACGTCGATTGGTGCCAATCCGCCGTTCACGGCCACGGCGTACGGGCTCAGTCTGGGCCTCACTGATGCGGACTTAAACGACCCGACTCACAACTCCTTCGGCGTCACCGGAGGCTTGAACATCGTGGACACGGATGCGTCCGGGAACGCGACCACGCTCGCCGGCGTCGTCCAGATCAACGGAGGCTTTGTCCCGGTTCCCGAGCCTGCATCCTGGGCACTACTGGTCCTGGCACTGGTTGGGCTGGGAACGGTTCGCTCGCGACGCCATCGGAACGCCAGGTAGCTCGCCACAGCAAGGTGCGAGGAAAGCCCGGCCAACCGCCGGGCTTTCTCGTTCTTGGGGCCCAACCCGCCGTCGGTTGCAATGAACCGCCGCCGAGGTACGCGCTGTGGAGCGCTCAGCGCGTCAGTCGCTCCTTTTCTAAGGCCGAGCTTTCGCCGGAGCGCGCGAGGCGCCGACGCGCCTCGCGCTAGATGGGTTGAAGCCAGCCGATAAGCCGGGTTCTGTCGGGAACGGTCATTCATCTAGGCCGCGGGTTGCCCCGCGGCTCGAGCCACCTACCCGCAGGCTCGGGCGGGCCGCCCTTTCGCGCGAGACGAGCCCGCGCTGCACCTGCCTATTTGGTGTTGCTCCGGGTGGGGTTTAGCGTGCCGACGATGTCGCCACCGTCGCGGTGCGCTCTTACCGCACCTTTTCACCCTTGCCTGATCCCGCCTGCCGATCTCGCGACCGACAGACAGGCCATCGGCGGTGTGCTTTCTGTTCCACTTTCCGTCGCCTCGCGGCGCCTGGACGTTATCCAGCACCCTGCCCTGCGGAGCCCGGACTTTCCTCTGAAGGCTTGCGCTTCCAGCGACCGTCTGGCCAGCTTCGCCTGCGATTCTACGCCGGTCCGCGCGCGTAGCCCGCGCGGAACACGTACGTGTCGTCGTAAAACGCTTCGTCCTCGTTCGCCGCGGTCCAGCCGGGAATGCCGAGGATCGGCAGGGGATGCAGGGAGCGCGTCGACGCCAGCGCCCCCGGCGCGGTGAAGTGCGCGGCCGCGCGCTCGTCCAGGAGCGCATTCAATGCGTCGTCCGCCAGCGCGAGCGTCGCGGGCGGGACCTCGACGACGAGCGTCTTCGCCGTGACGCCCTTGTATGGCGCGAGCGCCTTCTCGTGGATCGCGTGCCCGAACACCTTGAAGCGCATCGACGCGACGACGTCGGCGCGCCGCGTCCAGAACAGCTCCTTCCACCGGAACGCCGCGAGCAGGCCCGCGAGCGATGCATCGGCGCAGGCGGTGATCACGCCGCCTTCGTCGAAGAGCGTCAGCACGTCGCGCGCGGTACCGCGCTGCGGCGCGTCCGGCCGGCGCAGCATCTCGTCGTGGTGCAGCCGGTTGATGGCCGCCTTGGTGCGCGGAAACGTGATCCATGCGAGGGCGTTGAAGAGATCGTGCCAGCTGCCCGCGCGCGTGGGCACCGCGCCGTCACGATGGATCCGGATCTCGTACCGCGCCTCGAAGGCGCCCGACGCGTCCGCCGTGGCCGGGACGAAGACGACCGGCGCGCCGCCCCCGGAGCGCACGTCGCGCGCCCGCGCCATTCGGTTCAGGTCGTCGAGGGTCGGAAAGCGATCCGGCGGCAAAAGCTCGAGCAGCGGCCGCACCGTCGCAAGCAGCGGGGAACCGATCGAGCGCCGCCCGATCCCAGGCGGGCGCACCGCCGTCGGTCACGCGAGTCGCCAGCCGAGCGCCTCGCCGCCGCGCAGCGGCACGAGCGTCGTCGCACCGAGTTCGAGCTCGCGCGGCGCCTCCCAGCGGCTGCGCACCAGCGTCACGCGCTCCGTGTTGCGCGGCAGGCGGTAGAAGTCCGGACCGTGGAAGCTCGCGAACGCCTCGAGCCGCTCGAGCGCGCCGGCGGTGTCGAACGCCTCCGCGTAGAGCTCGAGCGCGGCGTGCGCGGTGAAGCAGCCCGCGCAGCCGCAGCCGCTCTCCTTTTCGCCGCGCGGGTGCGGCGCGCTGTCGGTGCCGAGGAAGAACTTCGGGCTGCCGCCGGTCGCCGCGCGCACCAGCGCCACGCGATGGCGCTCGCGCTTGAGCACCGGCAGGCAGTAGAGGTGCGGGCGCAAGCCGCCCTTGAAGATCGCGTTGCGGTTGTAGAGCAGGTGATGCGCGGTGATCGTCGCGCCGATCCGCGGGCCGGCGGCGAGCACATAGTCCACTGCGTCCTGGGTGGTGATGTGCTCGAACACGAGCCGCAGGGCCGGAAAGCGACGCACCACTTCCGCGAGCACGCTGTCGATGAACGCCTTCTCGCGGTCGAAGACGTCGATCCCGGGATCCGTTGCCTCGCCGTGCATGAGCAGCGGCAGGTCGTGCTTCTCCATCGCGGCAAGCGCCGGGAAAGCGCGCTCGAGCGAAGTGATGCCCGAGTCGGAGTTGGTCGTCGCGCCGGCCGGGTAGTACTTCACCGCGTGCACGAAGCCGCTCGCCCGGGCCGCGGCGATCTCGCCCGGCGACGTGTTGTCGGTCAGGTAAAGCGTCATGAGCGGCTCGAACCTGCCGGCCGCGGTGCTCGGGAGCGCGGCGAGGATGCGCTCGCGGTAGGCTCGCGCCAGCGCGACCGTCGTCACGGGCGGCTTCAGGTTCGGCATGACGATGGCGCGCGCGAACTGCCGGGCGGTGTACGGCAGCACGCTCGCGAGCGCCGCGCCGTCGCGCAGGTGAAGATGCCAGTCGTCGGGTCGGGTGATCGTCAGCGTGTTCATGAGCGCAGTTTAGCCGGCGCTTTCTTCCGTGGCCGCTGCGGCAGCCGCGGCGGTTCCTTCAGCTCGAGCGCCCGCGCATACAGGTCGTTCTTCCGCGCCCCGGTGATCCCGGCCGCGAGGCGCGCCGCGCTCCGCACCGGCAGTTCCTCGAGCAGCAGCCGCAGCACGCGCTCGCCGTCGGTGGCGCGCGCCGCGGCCGCGTCGGCCGTCGCACCCGAGACCAGCACGACGAACTCGCCGCGCTGACGGTCCGGATCGGCCTCGAGCCACGCCCGCGCGGCCGCGAGCGGGCAGGCGTGCACGGTCTCGAACAGCTTCGTCAGCTCGCGCGCGAGCACCACCGTCCGCTCGCCGCCCAGCACCGCGGCGAGGTCGTCGATGCACTCGAGGATCCGGTGCGGCGCCTCGTAGAAGACCAGCGTGTGCGCGAACGCCCGCCACGCCTCGAGCGCGGCGCGGCGCGCAGCGGCCTTCGCCGGCAGGAAGCCGATGAACGCGTACGGTCCGGGCAGGCCCGCCACCGACAGCGCGGCGACGGCGGCGCTGGGTCCCGGGATCGGCACCACGCCGAACCCCGCGGCGCGCACCGCGGCGACCGCGATCGCGCCCGGGTCGGAGATCGCCGGCGTGCCGGCATCGCTCAGGAGCGCGACGTCTTTCCCGGCGGCGAGGAGCCGGCACACCGCGCGCGCCGCCTCGCGCTCGTTGTGCTCGTGGAGCGCCGCGAGCCGCGCACGGATGCCGTGATGCGCGAGCAGGCCGGCCGCGTGGCGCGTGTCCTCGGCGAATACCGTATCGACCGCCCGGAGCGTCTCGAGCGCGCGCAGCGTCACGTCGGCGAGATTACCGATCGGCGTGGCCACCACATATAATCGGCCGCCGCCTTCCGTCTCCCCGCCATGATCTCCGCTCGCCTGCGCTTCACCGTGGCCGCGCTTGCCCTGCATAGCGCGGCATTGTGCTGGGCGCAGACCCCCGCGGCAAGCGCCGATCCCCCGCCGACCCCGGCCGCGGCGCCCACGGACTTCGTGCTGCTGCTCCCCCTCGACTCGCCGGACTTCCGGGCGGCCGCGGACGCGGTGCGTCAGGGCTTTCTCGCCGCCGCCGCGCGCAGCCCGGCCAAGGCGCGGATCGCGGTCCGCGCGACCGATGCGAGCACGGAGGGCATCGTGGCCGCGTATGCGGCGGCAACCGAAGCGGGCGCAAAAGTCGTGGTCGGCCCGATGACGCGCAGCGGCGTCGCCGCGCTCGCAGCGAGCGGGAAGGTGAGCGTGCCGACGCTCGCGCTCAACCAGCCGGAGGGCAACGCGGCGCTGGCGCGGCCGCTGTACGCGTTCGGCCTCGCGATCGAGGGCGAGACGCGCCACGTCGCCCGCCTCGCCTGGCGCGACGGGCCGCGCAACGTGGTCGTCGTGAGCGCCCCCGGCGCGCTCGGCAAGCGCCTCCGCGACGCGTTCGTCGACGAGTGGCTCGCGCTCGGCGGCGTGATCACCGACGTGCTCGAAGTGCTGCCCGGCGCCGACCCCACCGCGATCCGCGCGGGCGTGGGGCGGAAGCCCGCAGACGCGATTTTTCTCGCCGCCGAGGGCGAGACGGCGCGCAACCTGCGTCTGCAGATCGGCGGGCAGCTGCCGGTCTACGCGACCTCGCAGATCAACACCGCGCCCGCGGACCGCTTGCGCAATTTCGATCTGGCCGGCGTGCGCTTCGTCGACATGCCCTGGATCGTGCAGCCCGAGCACCCCTCCGCCGCGGGGTTCGCGCGACCGGCGGGCCTCGAGGGCGACGCCGCGCGCTTCTACGCGCTCGGCATCGACGCATACCGCATCGCCGCCGCCCTGCTCGACGGCGAGCGCGCGATCGAGGTCCAGGGCGTCACCGGGCACATCACGTTGTCGGCGCGCGGCGCCATCGACCGGCGGCCGCTCGCCGCCACGTTCCGCGACGGACGCTGCGTCGCGCTGGAGTGAGCACCTCCCGCCAGCGCGACGGCGCCGCGGCGGAGGATCTCGCCGCCGCGTTCCTCGCGCGGCACGGGCTGGCGATCGTCGCGCGGAACTACCGTTGCCGCGGCGGCGAGATCGATCTCGTCGCGCGCGAGGGGACGACGGTCGTGTTCGTGGAGGTGCGCTACCGGCGCTCGCAGGCGTTCGGCGGCGCCGGCGCCAGCGTCGATCAGCGGAAGCAGGCCCGCATCCTCCTCGCGGCGCGGCACTACCTCGCCGGTCGCGGCGACGTTGCGTGCCGCTGCGATGTGGTCGCACTCGACGCGCTCGACCCCGCGCGCATCGAATGGCTCCGGGACGCGTTCGGTGAATAGGCGCGCCGCGCTCGCCGGCCTCGCCGTCCTCCTCGCCGCCGGCACGCTGCAGGCGCAGACGGTCAAGCTGCTGGTGCAGAGCTCGCCGCTGGCGGGCTTCCGCTACGCGGAGGCGAGCCAGGTCTGGTCGGAGCTGCGGCTCGGCGATGCCCTCGAGCTCGTGCGCGAGCCGGACAATCCGCACGACCGCAACGCCGTGCGCGTGGACTGGCGCGGGCGCAAGCTCGGCTACGTGCCGCGCGCGGAGAACGCCGCGCTCGCCTGGGCCATGGACCGCGGCGAACGGGTCACGGGGCGCATCAGCCGGCTGCAGGCGCACCCCAACCCGCGCCTGCGGATCGAGTTCGAGGTGCTCGTTGAGTGACACCGAGTGGGCGCCCGCATGTCGCCACCCGCCGACACCCGCCGAGACAGTGCGCGACAGCGATCGCCCGCGGCGCTAGAATTCGCGCCCAAGGAAGCACCGAACAAGACCTGCACCGAACACGCCTCGTGTCGATCGATCTCCTCGCCCGCATCAGCCGGCATTTCTCCGACAGCGCTCAGACCAAGCTCGCCGCGGTCGACGCGCTCGCGCAGCCGATCCTGCGCGCCACCCAGGTCATGGTCGAGTGCCTGCTCGCCAACGGCAAGATCCTCGCGTGCGGCAACGGCGGGTCGGCCGCCGACTCGCAGCACTTCGCCGCGGAGCTGCTCAATCGCTTCGAGCGCGAGCGGCCCGGCCTCGCCGCGATGGCGCTCACCACCGACACCTCCACGCTCACCTCGATCGCGAACGACTACGAGTACAACCTGGTGTTCTCGAAGCAGGTGCTGGCGCTCGGCCAGCCGAACGACGTGCTGCTGGCGATCTCGACCTCGGGCAACTCGCCGAACGTCGTGGCCGCGGTGCGCGCCGCGCACGAACGCGAGATGAAGGTGGTGGCGCTGACCGGTCGCGGCGGCGGAGAGATCGGCAAGCGCCTCGCCGCCGGCGACGTCCACCTCTGCGTCCCCCATGACCAGACCGCGCGCATCCAGGAAGTGCATCTGCTCACGCTGCACTGCCTCTGCGACGGCATCGACTGCCTGCTGCTCGGGCCGGAGTGAAACGCATGACTCGCATCCTTACCGCCCTCCTGCTTGTCCTCGCCGCGCTGCTGCCAGGCTGCGCGGCCGTGGTCGTCGGCGCCGCCGCGGGCACCGCGATGGTCGCGTACGACCGGCGCCAGCCCGACATCATGGCGACCGACGAGCGCATCGAGATCCAGGCCACCGACCGGATCAACGGCATCTTCAAGGACAAGGGCCACATCAACGTCACGAGCTTCAACCGGCACGTGCTGCTCACCGGCGAGGCGGCGACCGAGGCGCTCAAGCAGGAGGCCGAGCGCGCTGCGGCGACCACCCAGGAGGTGCGGAACGTCACCAACGAGCTGACGGTCCGGCCGCCGAGCTCGTTCTCCGAGCGCTCGAACGACTCGTACCTCACCAGCGTGGTGAAGTCGCGCTTCGTCACCGCGCAGAAGTTCAACCCGGTCCACGTGAAGGTGGTCACCGAAGCCGCCACGGTGTACCTGATGGGGATGGTCACCAAGCGCGAGGCCGACGACGCCACGCAGATCGCGCGCACGACCAGCGGCGTGAAGCGCGTGGTGCGCGTGTTCGAGTACATCCCCGACCCGCCTCCCGCGCCGCCGAAACCCGCACCGGCCGAACCGGCGAAGTGACCCCGAATTGAGGGAGCTGCCGAGGCCGGTGCATCGGCCCCTGGCGTTCGGCACCTGCACGGAAGCTACGGCTGCGCCCGCCCGCGCCGCTGCAGGAAGCGCATGACCGGGCCGATCACCGGCAGCTTCGCGTACAGCTCCTCGGCCGCGTCCCAGTAGTCGCGGTGATAAGCGATGCGCCCATCGGGCGCGAAGCGCAGGTGCGAGGCGCCGCGCACGACCTGCGGCGCGTCATCCCCCTTCAGGCGGAAATGGAACTCCCAGGTCAGCATCGCGCCGTGCGGTGCCTCCCAGCGCTCGAGGATGCGAAAGCGCGGCGCGTCGACCTGGTCGAACATGTGCGCGAACACGCGCCCGATCGGCGCGACGCCGGTCACCTCGTTGAACGGGTCCTTGAAGAACGCCTCCGGCGCATAGTAGCGGCCGACGTTGCCGGCGGTGTCGCGCGTCAGCGACTCGAACCAGCGGACGATCTCGTCGAGCGTCATAGGCCGGTGAATTTTCGCACCGCCGGGAAGTAGGCGGCATACGGCAGCAACCGCAGCAGCTTCAGCCAGGCGGTGAAGCGCCGGGGGAAGTGGATCTCGAACCGGCCGCGCTCGAGGCCTCGCACGATCTCGGCCGCCGCGTCCTCGGGCGTGAGGAGCGCCGGCATCTTGAACTCGTTCTGCGCCGTCAGCGGCGTCGCGACGAAGCCCGGGTTGATCACGTACGCGCCGATGCCCTTCGGAGCGAGGTCGAGGTAGAGCCCTTCGGCCAGGTTGATCAGCGCCGCCTTGGTCGGGCCGTAGCACAGGCTCTTCGGCAGGCCGCGGTACCCGGCGACGCTCGACACGAGCGCGACGCCGCCGCTGCCGCGCGCCAGCATGTCCGGCAGCACCGCGGGCAGCATGTGGTACGCGCCCATCAGGTTCGCCTCGACGTGGGCTCGCGCCCGCTCGACGGTGAGCTCCCACGCGCGCGTCGGCTGGTACGTCCCGGCGAGGTACACCGCGAGGTCGACGCCGCCCCACGCCTTCACGATCCGCGCGTGCGCGCCGCTGAAGTCGTCCGGCTGCGTGACGTCGAGCGGGAGGACGAGCGCCTCGCCGCGGCCGGCAACCAGCGCGCGGAGGCGTCCGGCGCTGCGCGCGCTGACCGCGACCTTCGCGCCGCGCGCAAGCAGCGCTCTCGCCAGCGCCGCGCCGATGCCGGTCGACGCCCCGACCAACCAGACGCGGCGATCCTTCCAGGCGGCGATCCGCGGATTGAGCGGCATCAGCCCGCCCGGCGGAATGCGATCGTGATCTCGGCGAACCGGATCCCGAACTTGGTGATGGTCGAGCGGTTGAGCAGCGTGTCGGCGTCGACCAGATACATCCAGTCGTCGAGATCGACCTCCCAGCCGCCCTGCTCCGGCGGCAGCTTGAGCACGTACTTCCACTGCAGCGCGTTGCCGTGCGCGACGCCGCTCGCCGTGCCGACCACGTCGCCCGCGGTGCCGGTGTAGTGGTTCGCGTCGATGCGGCGTGATCGTCCAGACGCGCTTCTCCTTCTTGCCGTCCGACCAGTCGAACGACTCGTCCAGCGTTCCGACGTTGCCTTGCCAGCGCGCGTCGATCCGGACGTGGAACCGGCGCAGCACCTTGCCCGAGCGGTCCTGCACCATGCCCCAGCCGTCGATCGGGCCGTTGAAGTAGCGCGCGAGGTCGAGCTCGGGCTTCTCGGCCCGGTAGTCGAGCGGCGTCACCGACGTGCAGCCGGCGAGCGCAAGGAGCGAGGCGAAAAATGCGGGGAGGCGGAGCTTCATGTGGTTCCTTGTGCGAGCGTGGCCGGCTGGCGGACCGGCATCAGCCAGAGCGCCGCAGCCGAGGCCAGTTTGAGTACGCACGGCAGCACGCAATAGATGAGCGCGAGCGACCGCGCGGCGGTCCCGTCGCCCGGCGTATAGCCGAGCGCGCCGAGCGCCGGCAGCGCGAGGCCCGCGGCGATCGCCAGATTCGCCTTGGTGACCAGGTTCCAGATGCCGAAGTAGCTGCCGGCCGACGACTCGCTCGAACCGCGGCGGTCGCGATCGATGACATCCGCCAGGATCGAGGCCGGCAGCGCGAGGTCGGCGCCGAGCGCGATCCCGGAGAGCACGCAGATCGCGCCGTACGCGACGACGTCGCCCGGTCCGAGCGTGAACGCCCATACGAATGCGACGACCGCCAGCAGCATGCCGGCGAGCCACGCGCGGTGCTTGCCGATCCGCCGCGCGAGCGCCACCCAGAGCGGGATGCCGGCCGCCCCCGCGAGAAAGTAGAGCACCAGGAAGAGCCCGGTGAGATGTTCCGCCTGGAGGACGTCGGCAATGAAGAACAGCACCAGCGTCGAGGGCACGGCGGCCGCGATGCCCGAGAGCATGAAGACCGCGAGCAGGCGCCGGAAGCCGGGGTTCGCAAGGGGCGCGGCAAGCGCCGCGACGAGCCCGCTCGCGGCGCGCGCGGCGCGGCGCGGCCGGGGCGAGAACGCGAGCGTGACCGCGCCGCAGAGCGCGAGCAGCGCCGGCGAAGATCCAGCTCAGGCGCGCGAGGCCCGCCGCGTTCTCGCCGCCGAGCACCGACGGGAGCGCCGCGGCGGCGACGACGCCGACCAGCGTGAAGATCTCGCGCGCCGCCGTGATGCGGGTGCGCTCGTGCGCGTCGTCGGACAGCTGCGCCCCCCAGGCCTGATACGCGATCGACGCCATCGAGAACCCGAGATACGTCACCACCAGACCCGCCACGAGCCAGATCGCCAGCGCCGCCTCGGGCGGGTGCAGCAGCGCGACCATTCCGAGCGCGAGCAGCGGCAGCCCGGCTGCCACGAAGAGGTCGCGTCGCGGCCAGCGGTCGGCGAGCCACCCGAGCAGCGGATCGCTGACGGCGTCGGCCAGTCGCGTGAGCAGCAGGATGGCGCCGACGAGCGCGAGCGGCATGCCGAGATCGCCCCCGTACAGCTTCGGCAGGTGCACGTAGAGCGGCAGCGCCGCCATCGCCAGCGGCAGGCCGAGGGCGCCGTAGGCGGCGAGCCGTGCCGTCGAAAGTGGCGTCATGACGCGAGTTCGGACCGCGGCGCGCTCAGCGGTCGCCGCCGAGCAGGCTCGCTCGCAGGTCGCGGGAACGCGTGCGCGGGTCGAGCCAGATGGCGAAGAAGGCGCGGGCGAACGCCGGGTCGTCGATCGATCCGATCGATCGCCCGTTCAGCAGGAACTGCGCGCCGCGCCCCGGCGCCGACACGCCGGTCAGCTCGTCGCCGCGGCGCACGTCCGGGAACAGCGCCGGCGCATCTCGTCGCGCCAGCGCCGGTGATCCGCCGGCGTACCGAACCCGAGCCGCCGGATCTCGTCGATGCTCGTCTCGGCGATGCGCGCGCCGGAGAGCTCGCGCGCGTAGCGCAGCGTGAGGGCGAACGGCTGCGCCGGATCGAACCGCTCGCCCGCGACCGCGAGGCGCGCGTCGTACACGTGCAGCCCGAACCAGTGCAGGCTGCCCGCGCCGATTTCGCGCATCGTCGCAGCGGGCGAGGCGTCGGTCGCCGGCGCCCAGCCGAGCGCGGCGCAGGCGACCGACGCCGCCGCGATCAGCGCGGCCGCGCGATCTCGAAATGATGGACGTCGGTGCATCCGCTCGCGAATCCCGCTTCGCAGTACGCCAGATAGAACTCCCACGTGCGCAGGAACCGCTCCTCGTAGCCGAGCGCGCGCATCTCGGGCAGCCGCGCCTTGAACGCCCCCCGCCAGCGCCGCAGCGTCTCCGCGTAGCTCGCCCCGAAGGCGAGCTCCGCCTCGACCCGCAGGCCGGCGCGCTCGACCTCGGCGCGGAAGCGCGCGGGCGAGGCCAGCATTCCGCCGGGGAAGACGTACTGCTGGATGAAGTCGGTGCCGGCCCGATAGCGCTCGAAGAGCGGGTCGGCGATCGTGATCGCCTGGATCATCGCGCGGCCGCCGGGCTTCAGCCGCTTCCCGATCGCGCCGAAATAGGTCGGCCAGAAGCGCTCGCCCACCGCCTCGTACATCTCGATCGAGACGATGTGGTCGTAGGTGCCGCGCTCGTCGCGATAGTCGCGGAACGCGATGTCGACCCGGTCGGCGACTCCGGCGCGATGCATGCGCGCCTCGGCGTACGCATGCTGCTCCTCGGACAGCGTCAGGCCGGTGACGCGGCAGCCGAAATCGCGCGCCGCCATCTCGGCGAAGCGCGCCCCAGCCGCAGCCGATCTCGAGAATGTGGTCGCCCGGGCCGCGGCGCGAGCCGCTCGAGAATGCGCCGGTACTTCGCCGCCTGCGCGGCCTCGAGCGGCTGCACCGCGTCGCCCTCGAAGAGCGCGCTCGAGTAGGTCATCGACGGGTCCAGCCAGAGCGCATAGAAGTCGTTGCCGAGGTCGTAGTGCGCGGCGATGTTGCGCCGGCTGCCGCGGCGGGTGTTGGCGTTGAACGCGTGCCGGAGACGGTAGGCGAGCTGGCCCCAGAACCCGCCATAGACCGCGCGCTCGATGGCGGCGCGGTTGCGCGCGATCACCGTCAGCAGCTGCGCGAGGTCGGGCGAGGACCACCGGCCGTCGATGAACGCCTCGGCGAACCCGATGTCGCCGCGCCGCAGCGCCGCGCCGAACACGCCCCAGTCGGCGACGTCGAGCCGCGCCACCGGCGCGCCGCCGCCGAGCGCGCGCAGGCTGCCGTCGGGCAGCGCCACCTCGACCCGGCCGTGGCCGATCCGCTCGAGCAGCGCGAGCGCCGCGCGCGCGGCGAGGCGGAACGCGATCTTGCAACTGGGATGCGGCCTGCTCGCGGACATTCATCGGGTCACCTCCTGCAGCGGCGGAACGGGTTTCGAGAAGAACGGCACGCGCTTCGCCCAGAGCCTGGCCGCCTGCCAGTGGATCCGGGCGACGACGCCGAGCGTCATCCAGGGATGCGCGCAGAACGCGCCGAGCAGCGCGCGTGCCGAGTAGGGGACCGCGCGACCCGATATGCTCGTGTGCAGCAGGTCGCCGTCGGCGTCGCCATAGTCGATGCGCGCCAGCACGCGCGAGCCTCCGGCGACGAATCGGAAGCGGTACTCGCCTTCGACGCGGCAGAACGGCGACACGTGAAACACCTTGCGCGCCGCAAGCGTGCTCGCAGCGAGACGATCGGGCGCGCATCCGGATGGGCGAGCACGTAACAGTGCCGCTCGCCGAAGGTGTTGTTGACCTCGCACACGATCGCGCGCAGCCGCGCCGGCGCGGTCGTGGCACATCCAGAAGCTCACCGGATTGAAGACGTACCCGAGGACGCGCGGGAAGGCCTGCAGCCAGACCTCGCCGTCGGCGACGGCGAGCCCTTCGCGCGCGAGCAACGCGCGAATCCACTCGAGCGGGTGCGAGCCGTCGCGCGCGCCATGGTCGACGGAAGTCGAAACCGAGCAGGTTCCAGCGGTTGACGCCGAACCAGCGATTCCCTAGAGCGGCCACGTTGGACAGCGGGATGGCGAGGAAGAACACCCGGTAGAGGAAATGGTTCGCAGCCGGGCGCAGGCGCCGGTGCATCACCGTGCCGAGATACAGCTTCGGTTCGGGTCGCTCCGCCGCAGAAGCGAGGGACGCGTTGCCACTCACAGCGAGACCTCCGCCCCGGCCCGATCGCTCGGACCGAGGACGACTTCCGCAGCCGTCAGTTCGGCCGCTTCCGGCCGGTCGGTCGCCGCATCGCGGCCCTGCCACGGCGCGTAGGCACCGAGCCCGTTGGCGACGGCGAGCCCCGCCTTGAGGCCGTCCTCGTGGAAGCCGTAGCCCGCCCACGCGCCGCAGAACCACAGCCCGCGCCGGCCCTGGATCGACGCGAGCTCACGCTGCGCCTCGATCGCCGCGAGATCGAAGGCCGGGTGTTCGTAGTCGAACGTTGCGATCACCTTGTCCGGCGCGGGATCGCCACCGGCGGGTTCAGCGTCACGACCACCGGGGTCGTGAACGGCAGCGGCTGCAGCTTGTTGATGAGATAGGAGACGCCGACCGGCCGCGCCGCGGCGTCATCGGCGACGCTCAGGTAGTTCCAGGCCGCCCAGAGCGACTCGCGCCGCGGCAGCAGGCGCGCGTCGGTGTGGAGCACCGCGCGATTGGCCTCGTAGCGAACGCGCCCGAGGACGCGGCGCTCCTCCGCGGTCGGATGCGTGAGGAGGCGCAGTGCCTGGTCGCCATGGCAGGCGAGCACGACCTGGTCGAAGGTCTCGACGGCCGCGTCGGTCGCCACCCTGAAGGCGCCGGGAATGCCGTCGACTGCGCGCACCGGCGTACCCAGGCGTACGTCGTCAAGCTTCGCGGCGAGCCGCCGGACGTACTCCCGCCCGCCGCCCTTCACGGTCAACCACTGCGGCCGGTTCTCGACCTGCAGCAGCGAATGGTTGTGGCAGAAGCGCGCGAAGGTCGCGACCGGGTAGTCGAGCATGGCGTGCGTCGGGCACGACCAGATGGCCGCGGCCATGGGCAGCAGATACCAGTCCCGGAACTCGCGGCCGTACCGGCCCCGGTCGAGGAAGTCGCCGAGCGTGTGGTCGCCCGGCATGCCGCCGACCGCGATCGCGGTCGCCTCGCGATTGAACCGCACGATGTCGGCCAGCATGCCCCAGAACCGCGGCCGCAGGAGGTTCCGGCGCTGGCCGAACACCGTCGCGAGGCTCGCGCCGGCCCACTCCAGGTCGCGGTCGAGGAAGCTCACCGCGAAGGACATGTCGCTCGCCACCGACTCGACGCCGAGATGCGCGAAGAGCGCGCAGAGGTTCGGATAGGTTCTGCGGTTGTAGACCAGGAACCCCGTGTCGACCGGATGCGTGACCCCGCCCACGGTCACGTCGACCGTGTTCGTGTGTCCGCCGAGGTAGCGGTTCGCCTCGAAGACCGTCACCTGATGGCGCCCGGCGAGGAGCCACGCCGCGGAGAGTCCGGCGATGCCGGCGCCGACGATTGCGATGCGCATCCCGGTCCCCGTCAGGCCGCCGTGCGCTTGTCGCGCCGGATCAGCGCGTACGCGGAATGGTTGTGGATCGACTCGAAGTTCTCCGATTCGACGGTGAAGGCGAGGATCCGCGGGTCGCACTGCAGCTCCAGTGCGACGTCGCGCACCAGGTCCTCGACGAACTTGGGGTTGTCGTAGGCGCGCTCGGTGACCCACTTCTCGTCGGGGCGCTTCAGCAGACCGTACAGCTCGCAGGAGGCGTGTCGTTCGGCGAGCGCGACGAGCTCCTCGATCGCGACGTCGTCGCCGAGCGTCGCGGCGACGGTGACGTGCGAGCGCTGGTTGTGGGCGCCGTACTCGGAGATCTCCTTCGAGCAGGGGCACAGGCTGGTGACCGGCACACCGACCGTCAGCGTGAACTCATAGCCGCGCGCAGGGGTCGCCTCGGCGCGGAAGGTCACCTCGTAGTCCATCAGGCTCTCGACGCCGGACGCGGGCGCGCGCTTCGTCACGAAATAGGGGAAGCGCGCCTCGATGTAGCCGGACTCCGCCTCGAGCCGCTCGAGCATGCGTTCCATCAGGGCGCGAAAACCGGCCACCGACAGCGGCGCTTCCAGCGCCGCCGCGATCGCGACGAACCGCGACATGTGGGTGCCCTTCACGTGTGCCGGCAGCGCGACGTACATGTCGAATGTGGCCACCGTCGGCTGTCCGGTGCCGTCGGGACGCTCGACGGTGATCGGGTGGCGCAGCGACTTGATGCCGACGCGATCGATGGCGAGCGCGCGCCCGTCGGGGGCGGACTGGATGTCGGGCAATAGGAATCTGTCGGGGGCGTTCATGGCCTCTGCCTTGCGTCTGGAAGGGCGGCTACCGTGCCGCCAGGAGGCGCTCGATTTGCGCGGTGATGCGTGCGTCCCGCGGCGGGACGGCGCTGTCGAACGAAGCGACGACCGCGCCGGTGCGGTCGACGAGATACTTGTGGAAGTTCCACTGCGGGCGCTTGCCGGATTGCGCGGCGAGGTCGCGATACAGCGGGTTGGCGCCGGGCCCGACGACGGAGGTCTTGGCGAACATCGGGAAGCTGACGCCGTAGTTGACCTGGCAGAAGCGCGCGATGTCCTGGCTCGAGCCGGGTTCCTGCCCGCCGAAGTCGTTCGCCGGGAATCCCAGCACCACGAAACCGCGGTCCTTGTAGCGCCGGTACAGCGATTCGAGCCCTTCGTACTGCGGCGTGAACCCGCACTGACTCGCGGTGTTGACGATGAGCACGACCTTGCCCTTGAACTGGCAGAGGGAGACGGCGTCGTCGATCAGCCCGGGGAAACTGCGCGCCAGCAGCGGCGGACACGCCGCCTCGGCCTGGCGCGGCTCGCCTGCCGGCGAGGCCGCGGTGGCCGGTCCTGCCAACCCTGCAACGATTCCAGCGAGGATGATCCAGTGCACTGAATTTGTCCTAGTCAAATACAGATTCAGCCGCTACAATAGCGGCCAATCTGAGTGCCTGTCAACACTTTGTCTAGGACAAAATGAGCTACTCCGAGACGGCTGAGCCGGCGCTTTCGATCAGCGCGGTCGAACGCGAGACCGGCCTGAGCAAGGACACGCTGCGGATCTGGGAGCGCCGCTACCGCTTCCCCGAGCCGCTCCGGGATGTGAACGGCGAGCGGGTCTACAGCCACGCGCAAGTCGGCAAGCTGCGCGTGCTCAAGCGCCTGATCGACCGCGGTCACCGCCCGAGCAAGATCGTGGGCCGCAGCGTCGACGAGCTGCTCGCCCTCGTCGACCCGATGGCGGAGTCCGCCGCGGAAGCGCCGGTGGAGTACGCGCAGATCCTCGAACACGTGCGCGCGCACCAGGTGGGCGATCTCCGCCAGACCCTCGCCGCAACGCTCCTGCGGCAGGGCCTGGCGGCGTTCCTGCTCGATACCATCGGCCCGCTCAACCGGCACATCGGCGAGGCGTGGATGCGCGGCCAGATCGAGGTGTTCGAGGAGCACCTGTACACCGAGACGCTCCAGCGGGTGCTGCGAAACGCGCTCGCGTCGCTTCCGCAGCGGGCGGAACCGCCCCGCGTCCTGCTCACGACGTTCCCGGCCGAGCTGCACGGTCTCGGGCTGCTGATGGCGGAGGGCATGCTCGCCCTCGAGGGCGCGGCCTGCACGTCGCTCGGCACGCAGACGCCCATCCGGGACATCGCGCGGGCCGCGGCCGCGCAAGGCGCCGACGTGGTCGCGCTCTCGTTCAGCCTCGCCTACCCGGTGACCCAGGCGATCGAGGGGCTCGCCGAGCTGCGCGCGCAACTCGATCCCACGGTGGAGATCTGGGCGGGCGGCGCCAACCCCGGCCTCGTCCGCCGCGCGGTCGAGGGCGTGCACGCGATCCCGGAGCTGGCGGCCGTGCCGACCGCGGTCGCGCGCTGGCGAGCCAGTCGCGGCGGCGCCTGAGTGGCGCGACGAATGCTGAGGCGCCGCGCTCGCGGCGGAGCGGCACTCCGGCGCTAACCGCTTGATCCGACAGGGGGAGCGCGCAATGGATGGGTCTCGGCTCCGCATACCTGACCGAAGCGAATGGCTTTCAGCCCGATCCGCCGCGGCGTGCCGGGTCCGGATTTTTTACGTCGCGCCGCAGGTCCGTCACACAGCCCTTTGATATAGTTGACGGAGTCATGTCCTCCAAGATGATCTACCCGCACGCCTTCCGGTCGCTCGAGCGCGTGCGCTGGAGCCTCGAGCGCGACGTGCCGTGGGGCGAGTACGCCCCGGCGATGCTGTCCGACGAGCAGGCCCAGACGATCAAGATGAACGCCATCACCGAATGGTCCGCGCTGCCGGCCACGGAGATGTTCCTGCGCGACAACATGCACGACAGCGACTTCTCGGCGTTCATGTCGGTCTGGTTCTACGAGGAGCAGAAGCACGCGCTCGTCCTGATCGAGTATCTGCGGCGCCATCGCCCCGAGCTCGCGCCGACCGAGGACGAGCTCCACGCGGTGCGCTTCCAGTTCGACCCGGCGCCCGCGCTCGAGACGCTGATGCTGCACTTCTGCGGCGAGATCCGCCTCACGCACTGGTACCGGCGCGCCGCCCAGTGGCACACCGAGCCCGTGATCAAGGCGATCTACACGCTGATGTCGCGCGACGAGGCGCGGCATGCGGGCGTGTACCGCCAGTACATGAAGCGCGCGATCGAGCGCGCCGGCAACGAGGCGCGCGCGGCCTTCGCCAAGATCGGCATGCTGATGGCGAGCTCGGCGCGCAGCGGCAAGCCGCTGCACCCGACCAACCTGCACGTCAACAAGGATCTCTTTCCGCGCGACACGGTGCAGTCGAAGCTCCCCGACCCGGAGTGGCTGGAACGCTGGCTCGACCAGCAGATCCGGTTCGACAAGACCTGGGAGGCCAAGGTCGTCGCATCGATCCTGCGCAACCTCGCGGTGCTCTACCACCGCACGATCGACACGGTCCAGGATCTGAACCGCTACCGGAAGGAGCTCGCGCCGAAGGCGGCGCGGGCGACCACCCTCGAGGCCGCCTGACCGGCGCGCCGCGCCGGTCGCGCTGGAGCCTGGAGCCGCGCTTGAGCCTCGCTCGATGAGCGGCCCGGGCGCGCCGGAGTTCGAGCGCAAGCTCTGCGATCCGCGCGCGCTCGCGACGCAGGCGGGCGCGCTGCCCCGCCCGCTCGTCTTCACGAACGGCGTGTTCGACATCCTGCATCGGGGCCACGTCACCTACCTCGCGCAGGCGCGCGCGCTCGGCGCGAGCCTCGTGGTCGGCGTCAATTCGGATGCCTCGGTCAGGCGGCTCGGGAAGGGCGACGACCGGCCGGTCAACGCGCTCGCCGATCGCGTGGCGGTGCTCGCCGCGCTGGAGGCGGTCAGCCTGGTGACCTGGTTCGAGGAGGACACGCCGCTCGCGCTGATCCTCGCCTGCCGCCCCGACGTGCTCGCGAAGGGCGGGGACTGGAAGATCGCCGACATCGTCGGCGCGCGCGAGGTGGCCGGGTGGGGCGGGACCGTGCACTCGATTCCCTTCGCGCACGAGCGCTCGACCACCACGCTGCTGCGCCGGATCAGGGGAGCGGCCGAAGGGTAGGCGCGGGGCGGCGTCACCCGCGACGCTCGTCCGCGGCCTCCTCGCGCAGGACCCGTTCCATGAATTGCGCGCCGGGAATCGGATTCGGGTAGTACGCGGAAATCTCGCGGAAGCCCGCCGCGGCGTAGAGCGCCCGCGCCGCGGTCATCCGGTCGAGCGTGTCGAGCACCACCCTGCGGTAGCCGGTCGCGCGCGCGGCGTCGATCGCCGCGGCGCCGAGCGCGCGCGCGATGCCATGGCCGCGGTGGTCCGGCTGCACGTAAAGCCGCTTGAGTTCGCCCGATTCGGCGTCGAAGCGGCGCACCGCGACGCAGCCGATCGGCTTGCCGTCGCAGCAGGCGAGAAACAGGCGCCCGTCGGGCGGCGCGTACTTTCCGGGCAGGGTCGCGAGCTCCTGCTCGAAGCCCTGGAAGCAGAGATCCTCCTGGAGCCAGGCCGCGTACTCGAGAAACAGCGCGCGCGCCGCGTCGAAGTCCGCTGCGCCGGCGGCCGGGCGGATCGAGTATCGCTCGGCTATCCCGGACACTCGCGGACCTCCGCGCCCGGGAATCCGTCCTTCAGCTCGCCGAGCTTGCTGCGCACCGGCTCGGGCGCGTCGCGAAGCTGCAGGTAAATGCGCGCCCCGGCGCCTTCGCGCGGCGCGACCTCGAACCCGCGCACGCCGCGCCTGCGCAGCTCGTCGGCGCGCTTGTTCGCCGCGTCCTCGCTGCGAAAAACGCCGAGCGAGATCGCGTTGCGCCATTGAGTGTCGTCGCTGATTACCGAAGAGTCCTCGATGCCCTGCCTGCGCAGCTCCGCCGTGCGCTGCGCGGCGGCCTGGCGCGTCGGGAGCGGCGGCAGATAGACCCACCACCGGGCCGGCTCCTCGGCGCGACGCTGAGCGACCTTCAATCCGGCCGCGATGCCGCTCACCGCCTCCTCGGCGCGCGCGGCGTCGCCGGCCGCGATCGGCCCGAGCTCGACGCAGGCCGCCTGCCGGCGGGCCCCGGTCATGCGCGCGAGTTCCTCCGGCGTGACCAGTTTCACGCGCTCGGGGTGCAGCTGCTGCGCGAACGGGTCGGCGCCGCGCGACGGAAAGTGCTCGTCGTAGTAACGCCACGCGAAGAACGCGACGTTCGCGAACACGAGGATCAGGAAGAGCGTCCTCACGCCGCCCTCAGGCTGACCTCGCCGGCGTAGAAGCGCTGCACGCCCGCGCCGGTGTCGAGGAGCAGTGCGCCGTCCTCGGCGACGCCCGACGCGATGCCCTCGATGGCGCGCTGGGGCGGCACGAGCAGCCGCACGCGCGCGCCCTGGAACGCGTGCCGCCACTGCCACTCGTCGCGAAACGCTGCAAACCCCGCGCGCTCGAAACTCGCCAGCGCATCGACCAGCGCGGCCAGCACGCGCGCCAGCGCGGCATTGCGCGAACCGTAGGGCACGCCGGCGAGGTCGGCGACCGGCTGCGCGATGCCGCTGCGCGCGGACTCCGGGACGCGGACGTTGATGCCGACGCCGATCACCGCGGCCAGCGGGCCGCGCGCATCGCCCTGCGCCTCCACCAGGACGCCGCCGAGCTTTGCGCCCGCGAGCAGGAGGTCGTTCGGCCACTTGAGGGCGACCTCGCGCGCGCCGAGCGATTCGAGGGCGCGCGCGCAGGCGACGCCGACGACGAGCGGCAATCCGGTCAGCACGGTCGCCGCGCGCTCGAAGCGCCAGAGCACCGAGAACGTGAGGCTCGTGCCGAGACCGGAGACCCAGCTTGCGCCCTGCCGTCCCCGTCCCGCGCGCTGCAGCTCGCCCACGATCGTCGTGCCGGAAGGCGCGCCGGCGCGGGCCCGCGCCGCAGCCTCGGCGTTGGTGGAATCGCACTCGTCCAGCAGCTCGAGGTGAACCGCGCTACGGACGGACCCGAGTCCAGCGCGGACCTGCGCCACGTCGAGCGCATCGAACGGCGCGGCGAGGCGAAAACCGTCACCGGTGGCCCGGATCGCGATCCCCAGCCCGGCGAGATCGCGTACCGCGAGCCCGACTTCGGACGCATCGCACGCGCCCGCGACCGCGAGTTCCGCAACCGAGCGCGCGCGGCCCGGTGCAAGAGACCGCAGTATTGCGAAGCTCGAGCTGCGCACGCGACCGGATCCGATCGGGTTGGGCGAGCGGCGTGTCGATCCCGGCATCCCGTTCAGCGCTGCGACTGCGCGATGCGGTGCAGCCCTTCGAGCACCAGGTTCTCCTGCAGATCGAACGGGATCGAAAGCCGCGGCGCGAGCGCTTTGGCCGCCCCGCCCGAGAGGAGGCAGGTGACCTCGGGGTAGTTGCGGTGATGGAGGCTGAACAGGCGCTCGATGGCGCCGGCCTGGGCGTGCTGGCAACCGCTCACGATCGCGTCGACCGTCTGCGTGGGATTGTCGGTGTACTGCCCGTCCGCGTCGGGCAGCGCGGCGGTGCCCTCGTGCAGCGAGCGGATCATCAGCCCGACGCCGGGCATGATCACGCCGCCGGTGAACACCCCCGCCGCGTTCACGAAGTCGATCGTGGTCGCGGTGCCGCACACGACGACGAGCACCGGCCGGCCGTCGACGATGCCGCGCGCGCCGATCATCGCGGCCCAGCGGTCGGAGCCGAGCTGGGCCGGGTTCCGGTAACCGTTCCGGACGCCGCACTGCTCGGCCTGCGAAACGAGCCAGAGCGGCGCCGGCGCGTCGGGCCAGACCTCCAGGCAGCGCAGCATCGACGCGCGCACGCGCGTGCCCGCGACGTTCGAGATCAGGATGTGCGCCGGCGCGCGCAGCCGCCGCCACGCGGCGGCGAGCTCCGGCACCTCCGCGCGCAGCAGATGGCCCGAGTCGAGGCAGTTCTCCGCCGCGGACCCGGCCGTGCCGGCGCGATAGCGGCCCCACTTCACGAACGTGTTGCCGATGTCGATCAGCAGGTTGTAGGCGGTCTGGGGCATGGCGGACGCGAGTGTACCGCGGCCCCCGGGACAGGCGAGGCTAGAGCGCGTCCAGGGGGAAAATCGGCCGCTTCAGCTTTGCGTAGCGGTAGACCGAGAGATCGGCGTTGGTCACGCCCTCCCCCTGGCACTCGACGATCGCGGCGGCGATCGGCTTGAACCCGGCGCGATAGTGGATGCGCGACTTGAGCATGATGAAGCGCTGCGCCGTCGGCTCGATGCCGAAATGCCGGAGGATCACGAGGTCGAACGGCTCGTGGTGCCGCTCGGTGACGACGATCTCGGCGCGCCCGGTACTCAGTACCGCGCTGCGCCCGAGGGAGGATCTGACCCCGGTGTACATCGGCCCGGTGAAGACGATCTCCCCGTCGGTGATGGTGCGCACCCGGCCGGAAACGGTGATCGGACGCCCCTTGAGCCCGATCGACGGCATGTCGGTCTTGCCGCCGAGCGCAAGCGTCACGTTCGCGCCGATGCCCGCCGCGATCATCCTGGCGACGGCGTCCGGGTCGCGGATCGGCGCGATCGCCACGTCCTCGAGTCCCTGCGCGAGGATTGCCTCGACCACCGTCATCACGTCCTGCGCGCCGCCGGAGCCGCAGTTGTCGCAGTGATCGATCAGCAATACCGGGCCAGCGGGACGCGCGTTGCCGATTCGCGCCGCCGCGGCGATCGATTCCGAAAGCGGCCGCGGACGATACACGTACTCGTCGCGGCGGTCCCACGCGATCTTGAGCATCGCGTCGCACACGCTCCGCGCCGCGGCCTTGCCGCCGCGGCGCGCGTCCGCGACCACGACCGCGGAGCAGCCCGTGTACGGCGTATCCGCATGCGCGAACGCAGGAAGCAGGGTCGCGGCGAGCACCCGGCCGTCGCGCTCCGCTTCGCGTGCGAGCGCCACGATGTCGCCCGAAGGCCCGTCCTCCGGTGCGTGCCGCATGATCGAGGGAACGAGCGGCAGCCAACCCCACGCCATCACGGGCTCGATCTCGCCGCGCAGCGTGCGCGCGAGGATCTCGCCGGCGAGACGCCCCGTTTCGTACATGTCGACGTGCGGATAGGTCTTGTATCCGGTGATTACCGTCGCGTTGGCGACGATCTCCGGCGACAGATTGGTGTGGTAGTCGAAGGCGACGGCGATCGGCACGTCGGGCGCGATGCGCCGCACGCGCGCCAGGATCTCCCCCTCGGCGTCGTCGGCGCCCTCCGCCACCATTGCCCCGTGGAGATCCAGCAGGACGGCGTCGCAGCCCGCACGCACTGCTTCCTCCAGCGGGCGAACCAGCCGCTCGAACGTCTCCCGGGAGGCGCGGTTCGAGGGCCAGGACTCCGCGGCGATCGGCGTGACCGCCTCGGCACCCGCGCGCACGGCGACGTCCAGGAATGCGGCGAAGGGCGAGTTCGTTCCGGCGAGCGCGCGCTTCGCCTCCTCGCCGTACACCGGGCCGTTGCCGTGGCCGAACGATTCGTACGGCGTCGGAATCGGCGAGAAGCTGTTGGTCTCGTGCTTGATCTGCGCGATGACGAAGCGCCTGGGCACGCGCGCGCCGCTCGCTACTTGATCGGGTAGCGCCGCCGGATGTCGGCGATCTCGGCGTCGCCGAGCGGGCGCAGCTTCTGCCCGCGCACCAGCAGGTAGAGCTTCGCGGTCGCCTCCAGCTCCTCGACCGCGTCGGCCGCGGCGGCGAGCGACGAGCCGGCCACCACCGGGCCCGTGGTTCGCGAGCAGCAGTGCATGGTGCCTGGACGCGAGCCCGCGCACCGCGTCGGCGAGCTGCATGTCGCCGGGCGCGTAGTACGGCACCAGCGGCAGGCTGCCGATGCGCATGACGTAGTAGGCGGTCAGCGGCGGCAGCACATCGCGCGGATCGATCTCGGCGAGCACCGACACCGCGACCGAGTGCGTCGAGTGGAGGTGCACCACCGCGCCGTTCGACGGCCGCTCCTGGTACATCGCGAGGTGCAGGAAGGCCTCCTTGGACGGCGGGTCGCCGGAAACGAGCTGGCCCTTCCAATCGAGCTTCGCGAGCCGCGCGGGATCGAGACGCCCGAGGTTCGAGCCGGTCGGCGTGAGCAGCCAGCCGTCGTCGGTCTTAGCGCTGACGTTGCCGGTCGAGCCGTGCGTGAGGCCGCGGTCGAAGATCGATCTTCCGAGCAGGCAGATCTCCTCGCGGAGCCGCGCTTCGGCACTCATTGCTGCTGCTGGCCCTGCTCGAGCATGCCGAGCGCCTTCATGAAGAAATCCTCGGCGCCGAAGTTGCCCGACTTGAGCGCGAGCGCCACCGGATCGCCCGGCACCGTGAAGGTCCACGGTACGCCCGGATCGATCTGCGGGCCGATCGCGAGCGCCTTCACCCCGAGGGCGCTGACCACCGCGCCCGAGGTCTCGCCGCCGGCGACCACCAGCCGCCGCACGCCGTGCGCGACGAGCGCCTTCGCGATCGCGGCGAGCGCGTCCTCGACCAGGGTCGCCGCGCGGTCCTTGCCGACGGCCTCCTGCGCCGCGCGCACCGCATCGGGCGCCGCAGTCGAGTAGACGAGCACGGGCCCCTTCGACACCTGGGTCGCCGCCCAGCCGATCGCGCGATCGACGATCGGCGCGGCGCCGTCGGCGAGCTCCTGCGGGTCGATGCGCATGCTGGGGAAACGGCTCTTCATCGCCGCCACCTGCGCTTGCGTCGCCTTCGAACAGCTGCCGGCGATCACCGCCGCATGTCCGCGCATCGGCGGCATGAGCGCCGCGGATCCGACCCGCGCGAGCAGGCCCGCGCGGCGGAAATTCTCCGGCAACCCGAGCGCGACGCCCGAGCCGCCGGTCACGAGCGCGAGGTCCGCGCACGCCGCGCCGATGGCGACGAGATGCGCGTCCTCGACCGCGTCGACGATCGCATGGCGCACGCCGTCCGCGCGGAGCCGTTCGAACGCGCCGCGGATCGCGCCGGCACCTTCTCGCACGACCGAGTAGGGCACCAGGCCGACGCTTGCCTGCGTCTGCCGCTGCAGCACGCGCACGAGGTTCGCATCGGTCATCGGCGTGAGCGGGTGATCCTTCATCGGCGACTCGGACAGGAGCTCGGTGCCGACGAAGAGGTACCCGTTGAAGATCGTGCGCCGGTTCTCGGGGAACGCCGGGCAGGCGATCGTGAAATCCGCGCCGAGCCGCGCGAGGAGCGCGTCGGCGACCGGGCCGATGTTGCCCGCGTCGGTGGAATCGAACGTGGAGCAGTACTTGAAGAGAAACTGCCGGCACCCGCGGCCCTTCAGCCAGTCGAGCGCGGCGACCGACTGCGCCACCGCCTGCGCCGCGGGAATGGTCCGCGACTTGAGCGCCACCACGAGCGCATCGGCCTCCGGCAGATCCGCGGCACCCGCGGGCACCCCGATGGTTTGCAGGGTGCGCATGCCCCCGCGCGTGAGCATGTTCGCCAGATCGGTCGCGCCGGTGAAGTCGTCGGCGATGCAGCCCAGGAGCGCTTTCATGACGTTGGCATGCGGAATATGGCCTTGGAACAGGCTGTTGGATCGATTCTAGCCGAGACATCCGGGCGCCGACCGAGTCTATAATCGCGCATCGTTCGTCCCGCGCTCGCGGGCCGCCGCGTCAACAGCACACAGGGTGACCGACCATGAGCGGTAAGCGACTCTTTCTCTCCCTCTTCTCCGCGCTGGGGCTCGCCCTGTGCGCCGCCGCGCCGGCACGCGCGGCGACCGACCTCCAGTTCTGGCACGCGATGGACGGCGCGCTCGGCGCCCAGTTGAACCTGATCGTCGAGCGCTTCAACGCGGCGCAGAAGGACTACCGCGTGGTCGCCGTCTACAAGGGCAGCTACGACGAGACCCTCGCCGCCGGCCTCGTCGGGCGCCTGGAGGGCAAGCCGCCCCACGTCCTGCAGGTGTCCGACCTCGGGACCGCCAACGTCGCGGCAGCGAAGAACGCGACCCGGCCGGTGCATCAGCTCATGCGCGAGGCGGGCGAGAAGTTCGACCCGAAGGCGTTCGTGCCCGCGGTCGCGAGCTACTACTCCGACAGCAAGGGCAACCTGCTCGCGCTGCCGTTCAACACGTCCACGCCGGTCCTGTACGTCAACCGCGACGCGCTCGACGCCTCCGGCGTCGACGCGCGCAAGCCGATCAAGTCCTGGTACGAACTCCAGGAGGCGCTCCTCGAGGTGCGCGAGAAGGGGCGCCTGCCCTGCGGCCTGACCACCACCTGGCCGAGCTGGGTCATGCTCGAGAACACGCTCGCGTGGCACAACGAGGAGTTCGCGACGCGCAACAACGGCTTCGACGGCCTGGACGCGCAGCTCGTCTTCAACACGCGCCTCGCGATCCGCCACCTGTCGCTGATGACCGCCTGGTCGAAGTCGCAGATCTTCAGCTACTCGGGCCGCCGCGAAGAGGGCGAGGGCCGCTTCGCGCGCGGGGAGTGCGCCGCGCTCACCGCGTCCTCGGCGTCGTACGCGAACCTGCTGCGCAACGCGAAGTTCCGCGTCGCCGTCCTGCCGCTGCCCTACTACGACGACGTCAACAAGGCGCCCTACAACACGCTCATGGGCGGCGCCAGCCTGTGGGCGGTCAGCGGCAAGACCGCGGCCGAGTACAAGGGCGTGGCGAAGTTCTTCGCCTTCATCTCGCAGCCGGAGGTGCAGGCGGAGTGGCATCAGGCCACCGGCTACCTGCCGATCACCCGCGCGGCGTACGAGATCACGAAGTCCGCCGGCTTCTACCAGAAGCACCCCGGCTTCGACGTGGGCATCCAGCAGATGACCAACGGGGGCGGCGTGCCGCAGGCCTACACGCGCGGCATCCGGCTGGGCAACCACCTCTTGATCCGCGCCGTCATGGACGAGGAGCTGGAGCAGACCTGGTCGCTGCAGAAACCGCCCAAGCAGGCGCTCGACGACGCCGTGCGGCGCGGCAACGACCTGCTCCGGCGCTTCGAGCGGGCGAACAAGTAAGGAGTGAGCGAGGGGAGGTGGGTTCCCTCTCCCCTCCCCCGGTCCGCGCCCCGCGCCCCGTCCTCAGAACGGCAGCTCCGCGTCCGGCTTCGCGGCGCGCAGCACGCGGCGGAAGTCCTCCTGGATCCGCGCGAGGCCCGCGGCGTCCTGCGCCTCGAACCGCAGCACGATCACCGGCGTCGTGTTCGACGCGCGCGCGAGCCCGAACCCGTCCGGGTACTCGACGCGCAGCCCGTCGAGCTTGATCACCTCGTCCGCGCCGGGGAACTGCGCGGTGCGCTGCAGCTCGGCGATCAGCCGGTGCGGCTCGCCCTCGGCCAGCTTCACGTTCAGCTCGGGCGTCGACAGCGAATCGGGCAGCGCGTTCAGCACCGCGCTCGGATCGCGCTCGCGCGACAGGAGCTCGAGCAGGCGCGCGCCGGCGTAGACGCCGTCGTCGAAGCCGAACCAGCGCTCGCGCGAAGAACGTGTGCCCGCTCATCTCGCCGGCGAGCGGCGCGCCCAGCTCCTTCATCTTCGCCTTGATGAGCGAGTGCCCGGTCTTCCACAGCACGGGCTTGCCGCCGTGCGCGCGCACCCAGGGCGCGAGGTTGCGCGTGCACTTCACGTCGTAGATGATCTCGCCGCCCGGCACCCGCGACAGGACGTCCTTCGCGAACAGCATGAGCTGCCGGTCGGCGTAGATGATCTGGCCGCCCTTGGTGACCACGCCGAGCCGGTCGCCGTCGCCGTCGAACGCGAGCCCGAGCTCCGCGTCGGTCGCCGCGAGCCGCGCAATCACGTCGCGCAGGTTGTGCGGCTGCGACGGGTCGGGATGGTGGTTCGGGAACGTGCCGTCGACCTCGCAGAAGAGCTCGTCCACGGTGCAGCCGAGGCGCCGGTACAGCTCGGGCGCGATGCTGCCGGCGACGCCGTTGCCGCAGTCGACCACGATCTTCATCGGGCGCGCGAGCTTCACGTCGCCGACGATGCGGTCGAGGTAGGCCGCGCGCACGTCGGCCGTGCGCAAGGCGCCGCTGCCGGCGGCGAATCGCCCCGCCTCGATCCGCGCGCGCAGCTCCTGAATGGTCTCGGCGAAGAGCGTCGTCCCGGCGATGACCATCTTGAGGCCGTTGTAGTCGGGCGGGTTGTGGCTGCCGGTGACGGCGACGCAGCTCCCGCTGCCGAGGTGGTAGGCCGCGAAATAGGCCATCGGCGTGGTGACCATGCCGATGTCGATCACGTCGATGCCGCTCGCGCGGATGCCGGCAGCGAGCGCGCCGGCGAGCTTGGGCCCCGACAGGCGGCCGTCGCGGCCGACGACGATCGCGCCGCCTCCCTGCTCGCGCGCGAGCGAGCCGAGCGCACGGCCGACGAGCTCGACCGCCTCGGCGGTCAGGGTGCGGTCGACGACGCCGCGAATGTCGTAGGCCTTGAAGATCTCCGGTGCGATGCGCGTCATGCGTGGTGCTCCACCTGCGAAAAGAAGGAAAGGATGCGCTGCGGCAGCCAGTCGTAGTGGCCCGGGAACGGGCCGGCGACGAAGCCGACGTGCCCGCCGGTCGCAGGATACTCGAGCGTGACCTGCGGCGACACCTCGCCCGGCCCGGGAAGGTGCCGGCCGGGGAGGAACGGGTCGTTGCAGCGCGTTCAGAATGAGCGTCGGCACGCGAATCGCGCCGAGAACCGGCTTGGCGCTCGCGCGCGCGTAGTAGTCGGCGGCGTCCCGAAAACCGTGCTGCGGCGCCGTGTACAGATCGTCGAACTCCCGCAGCGTGCGCGTCGCGCGCAAGCGCGCGAGATCGAACCGGCCGGGGTGGAGCCGCGCCTTCTCCGCGACCTTCCGCTTGAGCGTGCGCAGAAACATGCGGGTGTACACGCGCCCGAAGCCGTGCTCGAGCGCATCGGCGCCGGCGGCAAGGTCGAGCGGCGCCGACACCGCGACCGCTGCGCGCACGATCGCGCGCGCGCCGTCGCCGCGATTCGCGAGCCACTTGAGCAGCGCGTTGCCGCCGAGCGACACGCCGGCCGCGAAGAGCGGCCGGTCCCCGGCGAGCGCGCCGAAGCGCTCCAGCAGCCAGTCGATCTCGTCGGCGTCGCCCGAGTGGTAGGCGCGCGGGAGCCGGTTGATCTCGCCGCCGCAGCCGCGGAAGTGCGGGATCGCGCCGCGCCAGCCGTGCCGCGCGAGCGCGGCCATGGTGGCCTCGGCATAGTGACTGTCCGCCCCGCCTTCGAGCCCGTGGAACAGCACGACGTAAGGCGCCCGCTCGGGCCCGGACAGGAAGTCGACCAGAACGAAGTCGCCGTCCGGCGTGTCCCAGCGCTCGCGCTCGAGCCGCGCGCGCTCACGCCGTGCGAGGACGGCCGCCCAGACGGTCTGCGCGTTGCCGCCGGGGAGCCACCACGGGGCACGGTACGGCGCGCCGCTCAATGGAGGATCTTCGGCCCCTCGGCCGGCGCCTCGACCGGCACGCCGGGCGCCGGCGACGCGTGATGGCACACCATCCGCCAGCCGTTGCCGGTGCGGACGTACACGTTGGTGACCGCGACCGGCGGGCGCGGGCGGTTCTCGCCCACGACGGTGAGGTTCTCGTGGAGGCTGTGGATCGCGAACATCATCCCCTGCACGACCGTCTGGTCGGACGTGCGCACCTGCAGCCGCTGGCGCGACGCAAAGATCTGCGTCCAGCTCTCGCGCACGCGGTCGTAACCGGCGAGCCTGGGCCCGCCCGGATGGATGCAGACGACCTCCTCGTCGTCGGCCCAGACTTCCATCATCGCTTCGAGGTCGGCGCGCTCGAGCGCCTCGTAGAACGCTTGTTCGACGTCCTGGGCGGAGGCAAAGGTGGTTCGTTTCATGCGCGGACCGAGGGCGGCGGGGCCCCGGCTCCGGGGCCGCGCAATGGTAGCGAAATCCGCTACGGGACTGCAATCGCGTGTGCGACAGCTCACCCCGTCGCGCGCGCGATCCAGTCGGCCAGCGCGGCGAGGACGTCCTGCTCCTCGCCGATCGACGAGGTCGCGCGGATCTCGAGCGCCGGATGCCGCGCGCGCGCCGCGGCGACGAGCGCCGGCACATCGCGCTTCGTGTGGCCGCCGGGCGCGAGGAAGAGCGGCACCACGAGCACCCGCCGCACCTGCCCCGCGGCCGCAGCGTCGATCGCCTCGTCGAGCGTCGGCCGCATCTGCTCGAGGAATGCCAGCTCGACGCGGACGCCGGGTCGGCGCGCCTCGACGAGCGCCTTGAGCGTACGAAACGGCCCGGCCCACTCCGGGTCCCGGCTGCCGTGTGCGAAAAGGACGATCGCTTCGGTCATTCGGTCCTTCCGCTCCTCTGCTTCCCCTAGTGGCGCCGATTATCGCGCAGCGGCGCCCCGGTACACGTTGCGGGCGCGGGTTTCGCGAACGAAGAGTGCGTTCGCGAAGCCGAACAGCGCAACGCCGGCGAGCACCAGGAGCGCGCGCTGCCACTCGTCCGGCGTGTGCGTCGCGGCCCGCATCCCGGCGCTCTGCGACAGGTCTAGCACCCAGCCGACCACCGGCTGCATCACGGCCGGCCCGAGGAAGATGCCCATGTTCGCGACCCCGGTCGCGATGCCGGCGAATTGCGGCGCGTTGACTTCCTTGCAGCACGCCCAGCTCAGCGTCATCCCCGCGGTGGCGACACCCATCGCCCCGAACAGGAGATGGCTCGACAGGTCCCCGAGCGGCCAGCCGGCGAGCAGCGGCAGCCATGCGAGGCAGAGCAGCGCCGCCCCGCCGGCGTAGAGCGGCTTGCGGCGGCGCAGGCGGTCGGAGAGCGCGCCGAGGACGAGCCCGCTCACCGCAAAGACGCCGAGCGCCATCGTGACGCGATTCGCCGCAGCGGCGCGCGTCATCCCGTGGACGTCCACCAGGTAGGGCACCGCCCACAGCGTGGCGAACGACAGGAAGCTCGCACCGGCCCCGAAGTTCGCCAGAAAGATCGGCCAGGTTGCCGGATTGCCGAGCACGCCCCGAAGGCCCCGGCGCCAGCCGGCTTCGAGGTGCACCGAGCGCGGCCGCGGGAGCTCGTCGACCAGCACCCAGCTCGCAATCGCGACGAGGAGCGAGGCGACCGCGAGCGCGAGAATCACCTCGCGCCAGCCGAACGACTGCAGCAGCCACGCGAACGGCCCGCCCGCCGCGGCCGAGGACAGGTTGCCGACCAGCACGACGACGCCGGTCAGCGTCGCGAAGATGCGCGCGTCGTACCAGCTCGCGATCAGCTTGAGACAGGCCACGAAGGCGACCGAGCTGCCGAACGCGACGAGGACGCGGCCGCTGGCGGCGATGCCGAAGCTCGGCGCGACGGCAAAGAGCGCCGCGCCGCCCGCCACGATCAGGCCGCCGCCCGCGAGCAATCGCCGTGGCCCGAGCGTGTCGGCGAGGATGCCGGACGGGATCTGCATCGCCGTGTAGACCCAGTAGTAGGTCGCGGCAAGGATGCCGAGCGCGGCGGCGCTGGTCTCGAAGCTCTGTGCGAGATCGCCCGCGATGGTCGCCGGCGCGGCGCGGTGAAAGAGCCCGATCAGGTAGGCGGCGGCCCCGAGCGCGAAGCCGGTCAGGCGGCGCGCTGCAGCCGGCGCAGCGCCGGTCACGCCGACCTCATCCCGCGAGTCAGCGCGGGCGAGCGGCCTGCGACGGTGCGCCGGCCGCCGCAGCGGCGATCGGCGCGGCCGCCGCGATGGCCTCCAGCTTGCGCCGCCGCTTGTCGACGAGGGACCGCGCGGCCGGCGTCGCGGTGAACATCTCGAGCGCGTCGAAGTCGCCTTCCCGCACCGGCATCATCGCGATGTCCAGCTCGGGTCCCGGTCCGCGCTGGACGCGCTTGTAGATGCGCCAGTAGTCCCACCACATCGCGCCGAAGCGCACGACCTTCGCGGCGATCTCCCCGGCGTAGCGCGGATAGAACACGAACGGGCTCTCGATCGGCATTCCCGGCCGGCGGTCGCGCCGGTACCTGCGCCGGAAGATGCCGCCCTCCAGCGGATGAATGCCCTCGATCCGCGGCGGCGCCTGGAACGCGAACAGCTTCGCGCGCATGTTGGCGAGGTCGTAGCCCCAGGCCTTGGTCCGGCGCAGCACGCGCTCGACGTGCTCCGGCGAGTAATAGAGGTCCCAGGCCTTGCGGTAGATCCCGCGCAGCTCGTCGTCGGTCATGGTCGCGTGGCGCGTGGTGACGTGCACGACGTCGTACCGGTTCAGGTCCTTTTCCATCGGGACCCCGGCGAGGTAGAGCTTCTTGTGGTCCGCCGACCCGGGCAGCGGCGTGAGGATGAAGAACTCCAGGATGTCGATCGGCAGCTCGCGCTGGATGATGCCGATGTCGCGCTCGATCGAGGCCGGCGTGTCGCCGGGAAAACCGAGGATGTAGCCCGCGTAGGTGAGCGCCCCGACGCGATGCCAGGCCTGCAGCATCGCGCGGTACTCGGTGATGAGGTTCTGGCCCTTCTGCGCGTCCTTCAGCGACGCCGGATTGATGTTCTCGAGCCCGATGAACACGCGGTTGACCCCGGCGCGCGCGGCCTTCTCGATGAAGCCGCGGATCTTGTGCGCCATCGTGTCGACCTGCGCGACCACCCAGATCTTCAGGCCCTCCACCTCGCGCATGTGGATCAGGCGGTCGAACAGCGCCTCCCAGTTCTGGTTGCGCGCGAGGTTGTCGTCGGTGATGAAGAAGTTGTGCACGCCCTGGGCCAGGTTCGCGCGCACCAGCCGCTCGATGTCGTCGGCGTTGCGCGCCCGCGACTTGCGTCCCTGCACGTTGATGATGGTGCAGAAGCTGCAGCTGAACGGGCAGCCGCGGCCGGCGTCGAAGCTCGTGCGCATGCCGGCGGTGCGCCGCACGACGTCGACCGGCAGGTAAGGCGTCGGCACGCCCTCCAGCCCGGGCAGGTCGTTCATGTAGTTGTAGAGCGGCTTCAGCTCGCCGCGATCCGCGGCGCGCAGCAGGTCCTCGAATCGCCCCTCGGCTTCACCGGCGAAGAGCGTGACGCCGAGGTCCATCGCCTCGCGCAGCTCGGGCTGGATCTCCGGCAGCATCGAGATGGTCAGCCGCTGACGTGGAACCCGCCGATGCAGACCGGGATGCCCGCGGCGCGCAGCGGCCGCGCGATGTCGACCGCGCGCGGGTACTGGTTGGTCTGCACGCCGACGAGGCCGACCAGGCCGTGTCCGCCCGTGGCCCGGATCTGGCGAATGATCTCGTCGGGCCGGATCCGCGTGTTGGTCTCGTCCCAGACGGTGATGCGGATCTCGACGTCCGCGCCGAGCACCTTGCGCTCGGCGCAGTCGAGCGCGAGACCGTTCAGCGTCGCCAGCGTGTTGGCCGGGATCGACGAGCGGATCCACTGGATGACATACCCGTCGTCATCGTAGTGGGAAGGCTTGATCAGGAAGAGCTGGAAAACCCTGGGGGCCAGTGCGGTCTGAATGGGGACCTCCTTGCGCCGCTTGTACGAACAGTGCCGGCCGTGTCACGGAGTGTACGGGAGTTCGACGCGACGCGTCCGTGAGTGCGCCCGCCCGCGTTGAGCGTCAGGCTTTCTGACGCTCCAACGCGGGCAGTTATTCCGTCGCGCGGGGATGGTCCGACCATGCCACTCCGTCCCCCGCGACGGAATAACCTACTTGTAGAGCGTATGCGGCAGCCACAACCCGATCTCCGGGAAGATGTACAGCAGCGCCAGCGCCACGACCTGGATCCCCATGAACGGCAGCATCCCGCCGAAGATCTGGTTGAGCGTGACGTGCGGCGGGGCGACGCCCTTGAGGTAGAACGCCGCCATCGCCACCGGCGGCGAGAGGAACGCGGTCTGCAGGTTGAGCGCCACGAGCAGGCCGAAGAACAGCGGGTCGATCCCGAACTTCGGCAGCAGCGGGATGAAGATCGGCATGAAGATGACGATGATCTCGGTCCATTCGAGCGGCCAGCCGAGGATGAAGATGATGCACTGCGCGAGGATCAGGAACTGAATCGGCGTCAGACCGAGCGAGAGCACCCACTTCTCCACGACCTCCTGCCCGCCGAGCAGCGCGAACGCCGCCGAGAAGATCGCGGAGCCGACGAAGAGCCAGCACACCATCGCGCTCGTCTTCGCGGTGAGGAACGACGACTCCTTGACGATCGATCCGAGCTCCCTGATCGTCGTCCCGACCGCCTGCGTCCCGCCGCCGGTGCGCTGGTGCGCGATGTAGCGATACGCCGCGGCGAGGATGAACCCGCCGAACGCCCCCACCGCCGCCGCCTCGGTCGGCGTCGCGAACCCGAAGACGATCGAGCCGAGCACCGCAACGATCAGGATCGCGAGCGGAAAGAAGGACCCGAGCAGCATCTTGAAGATCTCGAGCCGCTCCCAGCTCCACAGCCAGTAGATCACGACCGGTCGCAAGGACGCCGAGGGCGAGCACGATCCAGAACCAGGTCGGCGCGGGCAGTCGCTTGGCCGGCGCGGGCGACTCTTCGGCAGCCGCCGCCGTCGCGGGCTCGGCTTTGGGCTCCTCCGCTCCGGGCGGCGCCGAGAGGTCGCGCGGCGCGTCCCCTTCCTTCGCCTCCTCCTCCTCCGGCGCTGCGCCGATCAGCCCGGTCTGCTCCTCCTTGACGTCCGCCGCCACCAGCCCGCCCGCCTCGACGAGCCCCGCGGTGCTCGCCTCGACCACCGGCGCCGTCGAGACGTGCCACATCACGCCGAGGAGCCCGGCAATCGCCAGCACCGGCAGCAGCGTGATCACGAGCTGCTTGGCGACGGTGCCTTTCGGCACGCCGAGGCTCGCGCCACCGATCGCCCCGAGGAGGCCGGCCAGCGCGTTCCGCCCCCGCTGCGCGAGCGCGGTCGCGAAGGCCGGCAGGGCGACCCGCCGGTCCTCGGCCGACAGCGGCGGCGCGAGCTTGGGCTTGAGCTTCGCGAGGACGATGACGTAGCCGACGTAGAGCGCGGCGAGCATGACCCCGGGGAAGAACGCGCCGGCGTAGAGCTGCACCACCGACACGCCCGCGGTGGCGCCGTAGACGATCAGCAGCACGGACGGCGGAATCAGGATGCCGAGGCAGCCGCCCGCGGTGACCGCGCCCGCGGAGAGCTGGATGTTGTAGCCGGCGCGCAGCATCGCCGGGAACGCGAGCAGGCCCATCAGCGTGACGACCGCGCCGACGATGCCGGTCGCCGTCGCGAAGATCGCGCAGGTGACGATGGTGGCCACCGCGAGCGAGCCGGGGATGCGTGCCATCGCGAGGTGCAGGCTCTTGAAGAGGCGCTCGATCAGGGCCGCACGCTCGACGAGGTAGCCCATGAAGACGAACAGCGGGATCGCGATCAGCACGTCGTTCGACATCACGCCGTACGCGCGCTGCACCATGAGGTCGAGCACCTGGCGGGTGGCGAGCTCCGGGTTCTGCGTGCGATAGGCGATCCACGCGAAGAACATGCCCATGCCCATCAGCGTGAAGGCGGTGGGGAAGCCGAGCATGATCGCCACCACCACCAGCCCGAGCATGAGGAGGCCGAGGTGGCCGCTGGTGATATTGCTCCACGGCGTCATGATGATGACGCCCAGGATGATGAGCGCCATCAGCCCGAAGCCGAACCAGAGCTCCTTGCGGACCTTGATCATCGGGTCTCGCCTTTACGCTCGGCGGTGTGGACCACGCCTCCGCCCTCGAACCCGACGGTGGCCTGCGCGGTCGCGCCCCGTTCTCCGCATGCACCATCGCCTTCAGCTTGTCGACGTCGACCTCCTCGACGTCCTCGATGCGCGACGGCCAGGCGCCCTGCTTCAGGCAGATGACGCAGCGCGTGATCTCGACGATGCCCTGCGCCAGCAGGATCGCCCCGGCGAGCGGGATGATGGTCTTGAAGGGATAGACCGCGGGGCCGTCGGCGGTGATGTTCGAGCTCTCCCGGATCGCCCAGGATTCGGCGGCGTAAAAGTAGCCGGCATAGGTCAGCGCGATCACGCCGGGCAGGAAGAACACGATGTAGAGCACGAGGTCGATCGTCGCCTGGGTGCGCGGCCGGAAAAATCCGTAGAGCACGTCGCCGCGCACATGGCCGTTCTTCGCCAGCGTATACGCGCCCGCCATCATGAACAGCGTCCCGTACATCATGACCATGGCGTCCATGGCCCAGGCGTGCGGCGCGTCGAGCGCGTAACGCGAGAACACTTCCCAGGAGATCATCAGCGTCAGCCCGACGATCATCCAGGAGAACGCCTGGCCGACCCAGGTGCTCACGTTGTCGATGAAAAGCAGGAGCTTCTGCATGGCGCACCCGAGTGTGGTGGATGGTCCCTGTCGGAACGCTGAATCCGGCCACCCGGCCGGAATGAAAACAGCCACCCGACTCGCGCCGGATGGCTGCTTTCCGCGTCTGGGTGAGCCTACGCCTTCTTGGCCGCGGCGGGCTTCCTGGCGAAGTAGTGGTTGTACGCCATCCGCGGGTTGACCTGGGTGTCCAGGTACCAGCGCACCGCGCGCTCCGCGAACTCCTTCTGGGACTTCTCGATCTCCACGAACAGGGCGTTGTCGGCGCGCTTCTTGGTCGCCGCGTCGTAAGCGGTGAGCTGCGTCTGCAGCACCGCGTCCGGCGTCTTGTAGAACTTGACGTTGTGCTTGGTCTGCAGCTCGACGTAGTCCTTGGAGTAGCGGTCGATCGCCTTCCAGCTCATGTCGGCCGAGGCCGCCTCCACGGCGTTGTCGATGATCGCCCTGATCTTGGCCGGCAGCGCGTCGTACTTCGCCTTGTTGAACATGATCTCGAACTGCTCGGCGTTCTGGTGGTAGCTCTGCAGCATGCACACCTTGGAGACGTCCGCGAAGCCGAGGAGCCGGTCGGAGCTGGCGTTGTTGAACTCGGCCGCGTCGAGCAGGCCGCGATCCATCGCCGGGACGATCTCGCCGCCCGGGCAGCGCGTTGACCGCCGCGCCGAGGCCGGTGAACACGTCAATCGAGATGCCGACCGTGCGGAACTTGAGGCCCTTGAAGTCCTCGTTCTTGGTGATCGGCTTCTTGAACCAGCCGAGCGGCTGGGTCGGCATCGGCCCGTACGGGAACGACACGACGTTCGCGCCGATCGACGCGTAGAGCTTGTTCAGCAGCTCCTTGCCGCCGCCGTATTTGTGCCAGGCGAGCAGCGTGTTGGCGTCCATGCCGAACGCCGGGCCCGAGCCCCACAGGGCGAGCGCGTTCTGCTTGCCGTAGTGATACACGAGCACGCCGTGGCCGCCGTCGAGCGTGCCCTTCGACACCGCGTCGAGCAGTCCGAACGCGGGCACGACCGCGCCCGCGGGCAGGACCTCGATCTTGAGGTCGCCGCCGGTCATGTCGTTGACCTTCTTGGCGAAGTCGAGCGCGTACTCGTGGAAGATGTCCTTCGACGGCCAGGTCGACTGCCAGCGCATGGAGACGGGCCCCTGCGCCTTGACGATGGTCGGGAAGCCGAGGGTCGCGCCCGCGGTTGCGGCGGCCGCTCCGGCGAGGAACTTGCGGCGCGAGGCGGGGGCGGGTTTGGAACTCTGCTGCTGGGTCATCTGGGTGGCTCCTCTGGTAGAGATCATCGGGTCGGGCGCTTGTCACCGCCGCGCCTGCAAGGTGCGCAACAGCCTGGAGTGGTGCCGTATTCCGCGCCGCCGAAGCGCGCGCATGCAGGCAAACCCTCGCCCTCGTGAAGCCCGGGAATGGTAGTCCCGAACGCAGGGCCGATCAAGCAACCGGCCATTCCACCGCGCTCACTTCGCAGGGGCCGCCGGTGCGGTCGCCCCGGCGGGGTCGGCTGCCGGGCGCATGCCCCCGCTTGGGCGACGGGTGCCAGCCGGTCACCGCCAGCATGACCGCGAACCCGAGCACGTACGCGAGGGGGATGTGCCAGCCGTGCTTCAGCCAGCGCCCGACCGACTTCGCCTCGGGGTACATGTTGGAGAGCGCGACCCCCGCCGACGACCCGAACCAGATCATCGAGCCGCCGAAGCCGACCGCATAGGCGAGCATCCCCCAGTCGTAGCCGTCCTGCTTGAGCGCGAGGGCGGTCAGGGGGATGTTGTCGAACACCGAGGAGATGAACCCGAGGGCGAAGGCGCTCTGCCAGGACGCCGGCGGCAGCCGCTCGACCGGCATCATCGCGGCGCACATCACCAGCGCAAGGAGGAAGATCGAACCCTTGGTCGCGCCCGGAACCAGGGTCCAGTCGGGCTTGCGCAGCGGCGTCGAGACGAGGATCGCCACCCAGACCGCCACGCCGATCACCGGGAACTTGTCGCCCACCCAGGGAAACTTCAGGTTCATCGTCACGTTGGCGCCGATCGCGAGCACCAGGATGAAGCCGACGATGCCGACACGCGCCCAGTCGATGTGCGCACCTGCCTTGGCGTCTTTCAGGATCGGCGCGTACTTGTGCTGCTGCAGTGCCGCGGGAATCCCGCACACGAAGAGCGCCACGACCGCAGCGACGTAAGCGTCGAGCACCATCACGGGGTTCACGCCGTCGATCCACATCATCGTCGTCGTCGTGTCGCCCACGACGCTCCCCGACCCGCCGGCGTTGGAGCACGCGACGATCGCCGCAAGGTAGCCGATGTGCACCTTGCCGCGGAAGACGGTGTGCGCAATCGCGCCGCCGATCAGCGCGGCGGCGATGTTGTCGAGGAACGACGAGAGCACGAACACGATCGCGAGCAGCAGGAAGGAACCCTTCCAGTCGTCGGGCAGGAACCGCGGCAGCACCGCGGGAACCTCGCTCTCCTCGAAGTGCTTCGAGAGCAGCGCGAATCCGACCAGCAGGCAGAACAGGTTCGCGAGGATCACCCACTCGTGGCCGAGCAGGGCGACGAAGCCCCCGAGCCCCGGGCCGGTGCGAAACGGCGCGAACAGGATCTTGTACAGCGCGATCACGGAGAGACCGGTGAGCGCGACCTGCAGCGTGTAGTGATGGAAGAGCGCGACGCCGAGCAGCGTCAGCGCGAAGAGGATGAAATCGACCGGGATCCCGAACAGGGCGGGTCCCGGGGCACCCGCTGCGCCGGCGGCGAGCACGGCCGCGGGCGCGGCAAACAGCACCCCCGCGCTCGCTGCTGCGAGCGCCACGCTGCACTTTCCCTTATGCCTCAATTTTCTCCTCCATGCGCCGCAGGACGGTGCCTTCGATCGGGCCCCTCGCGGCGTCGCGGATTATACGGGCGAAGCGCGATTCGCCCGCGCATCCATCCCGTACAATCGCGCCGCTCCCGACGTCGGCCCGATGTCCGTTCCCGTGCAACCCGCCCTCGCCCTTCCGCTGGTCATTCTGCTGCCGCTCGTGCTCGGCACGGCGCTCGCGCCGATCGCGGCACGCGCGTCGCGTGCGGCCGCGGCGTGGGCTGCCGCGGCAGTCACCGCCGGCGCACTGGGGCTGGTCGGCATGCAGGCCGGCGCGGTGGTCGCCGGCGAGTCCCCGCGCGCCGCCTGGCCGTGGGTCTCCGATATCGGCCTCGATCTCGCGCTGCGCCTCGACGGCCTCGCCCTGCTCTTCGCGCTGCTGATTCTCGGGATCGGCCTGCTCGTCATTCTCTATGCGCACTACTACTTGAGCGAGCGGGACCCGGCCGGCAAGTTCTTCGGCCTGCTGATGCTCTTCATGGCCGCGATGCTCGGCATCGTGCTCGCCGACAACCTGCTGCTGCTCGTCGTCTTCTGGGAGCTCACGAGCGTCAGCTCGTTCCTGCTGGTCGGCTACTGGAGCAGCCGCGCCGAGGCGCGGCAGGGTGCGCGGATGGCGCTCGCCGTCACCGGCGCGGGCGGACTCGCGCTGCTCGCCGGCTGCCTGATCCTGGGTGCGATCGCCGGTACATACGACATCTCCGCGCTCGCGGCCGCGCGCGCTCGCGTCCAGGCGGACCCGCTGTTCCCGGTCGCACTCGTGCTGATCCTCGTCGGGGCTTTCACCAAGAGCGCGCAGGTGCCGTTCCACTTCTGGCTGCCGGAAGCGATGGCCGCGCCGACGCCCGTCTCGGCGTACCTGCACTCCGCCACGATGGTCAAGGCCGGCATCTTCCTGCTGCTGCGCCTCTACCCGGTGCTCGGCGGCAACGCGCTGTTCGAGTCCGTCGTCGTCACGGTCGGCCTCGTCACGATGGTGTTCGGCGCCTACGTCGCGATCTTCAAGCACGACCTGAAGGGGCTGCTCGCGTACTCCACCATCAGCCACCTGGGGCTGATCGTGTTCCTGATCGGACTCGACTCGCCGCTGTCGTCGGTCGCGGCGGTGTTCCACGTGGTGAACCACGCCACCTTCAAGGCCTCGCTCTTCATGGCGGCCGGGATCATCGACCACGAGTGCGGGACGCGCGACATGCGCCGCATCAACGGCCTGTGGAAGTTCATGCCCCACACCGCGACGCTCGCGATCGTCGCCTCCGCGGCGATGGCCGGCGTGCCGCTGCTCAACGGCTTCCTCTCCAAGGAGATGTTCTTCGCCGAGGCCCTCGACCTGCGCGATCTCGGCCTGCTCGGGACGGTCGCGCCGTTCGCGGTGACCCTCGGCGGCGCGTTCGGCGTCGCCTACTCCGCGCGCTTCATCCACGACGTGTTCTGGAATGGCGAGCCGCGCGGCCTGCCGAAGACCCCGCACGAGCCGCCGCGCTTCATGAAGATCCCGGTGGAGATCCTCGTCGTGGTGTGCCTGGTCGTCGGCATGGCGCCGGCGCTGACCGTCGCGCCGCTCGTGGGCCGCGCGGCGCGCGACGTGTTCGGCGCGCCACTGCCCGACTTCTCGATCGCGCTCTGGCACGGGCTGACCGGGCCGCTGGCGATGAGCGCGATCGCCCTCGCGGGCGGGCTCGCGCTCTACTGGGCACTGCAGCGGAAGTACGACCTGCATCTGCACGCGCCCTCGGGCTGGACGGCGCGACTCCTCTTCACCCGCGCCATCGACGCCACGTTCGCGCTGGCGCGGCACGTGACTGGCGCGATCGACTCGGGCTCGCTGCAGCGCCAGCTCTTCCTGCTGACGGCCGTCGCGCTGCTCGTCGGCGCCGCACCGTTCGCGGCGAGCGGGCTGGCCCTCGGCGCGCGCCCGCTCCTTCCCGTCCCGCCGCTCGCCGCGGTCGCTTGGCTCGTGCTCGCCGCCGCGGCGCTCGGCTGCGTCCTGCTGCATCGCGACCGCCTCGTCGCGGTCGTGCTCGTCGGCGCCGCGGCCTGGTGGTCGCGGCCGCGTTCCTCTACCTCTCGGCGCCCGACCTCGCGCTCACGCAACTTTCGGTCGAGGTCGTCACGACCGTGCTGCTGCTGATGGCCCTCGCGCTCCTCCCGCGCCGCTCGCCGCGCGAGTCCTCGGCAGGGCGGCGGTGGCGCGACGCCGTGCTCGCGGTCACCGCCGGAGCCGGATTGGCCGCGGTCGCGTTCGCGGCCATGACCCGCGACCTCCAGTCGATTTCCTGGTATTTCATGGAGAACACCGTCCCGCGCGGCGGCGGCGCGAACGCGGTCAACGTGATCCTGGTCGATTTCCGCGGCTTCGACACCTACGGCGAGATCACCGTTCTCGCGATCGCCGCGCTCGGCGTGGCGGCGCTGATGACGGGTATGCGGGCGCGGCGCCCGGCGGCGGATCCCGACGGGCGGCCGTGGGATCCGCAGCGGTTCCCGCTCGTGTTCTCCAGCGCCGCGCGCTGGCTGCTGCCCTTCGCGCTGGTCGTGTCGGTGTACTTCTTCCTGCGCGGACACAATGCGCCGGGCGGCGGTTTCGTCGCCGGCCTCGTCACGGCGACCGCGCTCGTCATGCACTACATGGCATTCGGCTTCGCGCGCACCGATGCCCGGCTCGGGATCGAGTTCGCGCGCGTCGCGGGCCTCGGCCTCGCGCTCGCGGGCGCGACGGGTCTCGGCGCGCTCCTCTTCGGCAAGCCTTTCCTGACGAGCGCGCACGCGCACCCGGCGCTCGCGCTGCTCGGCGAGGTGCCGCTCGCGACCGCGGCGCTCTTCGATCTCGGCGTCTACCTGGTGGTGGTCGGGGCGACGCTGCTGACGCTCGTCGCCCTGGCCAGCGCGTCGGAGACCAGCGCGTCGGTGACCAGCGCGTCGAGGACCAGCGCGTCGCCGCGCGCGCCCGAGGGCCACTGAGCGGCGGCGCATGGAACTCCTGGTAGCCAGTGCGATCGGCCTCCTCACCGCCTGCGGCGTGTACCTGATGCTGCGCGGGCGCACCTTCGCGGTGGTGCTCGGCCTGACGCTCCTCTCGTACGCGGTGAATCTCTTCATCTTCGCGACGGGCCGGCTCGCGGTGGGCTCGCCGCCGCTCGCCGCCGACGGCGCCGCGACCTGGGCCGACCCGTTGCCGCAGGCGCTGGTGCTCACCGCGATCGTGATCGGCTTCGCCACCACCGGGTTCGTGCTGGAGCTCGCGCTGCGCGCGCGCGACCAGACCGGGACCGACCACGTCGACGGCGCAGAGCCGGACGCCAAGGCACCCGACGCATGAACCACTGGCTCGCCGCGCCGATCCTGGTGCCCGCGCTCGCCGGCGCGGCGATGCTGCTCGCCGGCGAGCGGCGACTCGGACTGCAACGCGCGCTCGGCCTCGCCTCCTGCGCCGCCCTCGTCCTCGTCGCCGCGATGGCGGTCGAGTCGAGCGCAGCGGGCGTCGTCCAGCCCTACTTCGTCGGGGACTGGCCCGCGCCGTTCGGCATCGTGCTCGTGCTCGACCGGCTGGCGGCGCTGATGCTTGCGGTCGCCGCGGTGATCGCGCTCGCGGCGCTCGCCGCCGCGGTGGCCGGCGAGCGCCCGTGGGACGCGCGCGGCCGTTTCTTCCATCCGCTCTTCCAGTTCCAGCTCATGGGCTTGAGCGGCGCATTCCTGACCGGCGACCTCTTCAACCTGTTCGTGTTCTTCGAGGTGCTGCTGATCGCGTCGTACTGCCTGCTGCTGCACGGGCAGGGCGAGGCGCGGCTGCGCGCCGGGCTCCACTACGTCGTGGTGAACCTCGTCGCTTCGGCGCTGTTCCTCATCGGGGTGGCGCTGCTGTACTCGGTCACCGGCACCTTGAACCTGGCGGATCTGGCGCTGCGAGTCCCCCGCGTGGCGCCGGCGGACGCGCCGCTCGTTCGCGCCGCCGCGCTGCTGCTGCTCGTGGTGTTCGGCGTCAAGGCCGCGGCCTTCCCGCTCTACCTCTGGCTGCCGCGCGCCTACGCGGCGGCCGCGGCCCCGGTCGCAGCGCTGTTCGCCCTCATGACGAAGGTGGGCGTGTACGCGATCGTGCGGGTCCACGGCGTCGTGTTCGGCCCGGAGGCGGGCGATGCGGCCCTGGTCGCTGCGCCCTGGCTCGCGCCAGCCGCGCTCGCGACCGCACTCGCCGGCGTGGTCGGCGCGCTCGCGGCGCCCACGCTCGGCCGGATGGCGGCGTATCTCACCGTCGCCTCGGTCGGAACGCTCCTCGTTGCGGTCAGCGCGTTCTCGCCGGCCGCGCTCGGCGCCGCGCTCTACTACCTCGTGCATTCGTCGCTCGCGGTGGCCGCGCTGTTCCTGGTGGCGGAGCAGATCGGCGCACGGCGCGGCGCGGTCGGCGACCGCCTCGAGGAGGGCGCCCCGATGGCCCAGTCCGCAATGCTCGGCACGCTGTTCGTCCTCGCTGCCGTCGCGCTGACCGGACTGCCGCCGCTCTCCGGCTTCGTCGGCAAGATCATGATTCTGCAAAGCACCGCGGCGCTGCCGGGGGCGGGCATCATCTGGTCGGTGATCCTCGTCGCCGGATTCCTGTCGCTGGTGGGGTTGATGCGCGCGGGGAGTCTCCTGTTCTGGAACACCACCCCGGGCGCGGTGCCGGCGGGGCCGCGCGTGCATTCGGGGCTGGTCCCGCCGCTGGCGCTCGTGGCTTGCGGCGTCGCCCTCGCGCTGTTCGCCGCGCCGGTGCAGCGCTACACCGACGCGGCGGCGCGCCAGCTCGGCGATCGTCGGCAGTACGGCGCTGCAGTGCTCGGCGAAGCTGACGCCGCGACCACCCGGCCGTTCCCGGCGGGCGTGCGCACGGACGGAGCGCGGCCATGAGCCGGCTGCTGCCCCATCCTCGGCTGTCGGCCGCCGTCTTCCTCACGTGGCTCGCGCTCGCCGCCAGCCTCGCGCCGATCGACCTCGTCGGTGCGGCGGTGCTCGCGATCGTCCTGCCGCTCGCGGCCGGCCGCCTCATCGACGAGCGCGCACCCATTGCCCGGCCCGGCGCGGCGATTCGCCTCGCACTCGTGGTGCTGTGGGACATCGTCCGCGCCAACATCGTCGTGGCGCGCCTCGTGCTGGGGCCGGTCGCGCGGCTGCGCCCGGCGTTCGTGATCGTGCCGCTCGATACGCAGCATCCGCAGGCAGTCGCGCTGCTCGCCAACATCGTGACCATGACGCCGGGCACCGTCACCGCGGAGATCGACGACGCGCGCACCCGCATGCTGGTCCACGTGCTCCACGCCGCGGACCCGGCGCGCGTCGTCGCGGACATCAAATCGCGCTACGAGCGGCCGCTCAAGGAGATCTTCGGATGCTAGATCTGGCGCTCGCGTTCGCGTTTGCCTGCTTCGCGCTTGCCTTCGCCCTCAGCGCGCTGCGCCTCGCGCGCGGCCCGAGCGTGCCGGACCGCATCCTCGCGCTCGACGCGCTCTACGTGAACGCGGTCGCGATCGCGATCCTGCTCGGGATCCGTTACGACAGCGCGGCGTACTTCGAGGCGGCGCTGCTGATCGCGCTGATCGGCTTCCTGTCGACGGTCGCCCTCGCGCGCTTCGTGTCGCGCGGCGATGTGATGGACTGAGCGGCGATGCGCGTCGCCCTCGAAGTCGCGATCTCGTTCTTCCTCGCCGCCGGCGGGCTTTTCGCGCTCGCCGGCGCGATCGGGCTCGCGCGGCTGCCCGACTTCTTCATGCGCCTGCATGCCCCGACGAAGGCGACGACCCTCGGCGTCGGCGGCGCGCTCGCCGCCTCGATGCTCTACTTCGTCGGCAGCGGACGGCCCGTCGTGCACGAGGTGCTGATCACGCTGTTCCTCTTCCTGACGGCGCCGGTGTCGGCGCTGATGCTGGCAAAGGCCGCGTTGCATCTGCACCTCGCGTCGCAGGCGAAGCTGCCGGACGCGGCGCTACCCGGGCGCGCCGCGCCACCATCCGCTGCGGAGAAGGGCAAAGAAAAGGCCGGCTGAGGCCGGCCTTTCCTGGATCCCGGCTCGCGCCGGGAGTGAGCCGGGAATTCAGGAACCGTGCCTGCGCACGGTTCCTGCCGGCGAACGCCAAGGCCGCTGCAGCGGCCTTGGCAGACCCCGAGCGGGCGCGATTCGCCCGCGTTGCAAGGTCACTTCTTCGCTGCCGCGGGCGCCGCTGCCGCCGGCCTTGCCGTCTCGGGGAAGTAGTAGTTCGCCGCGAACGAGTACGGCGGGAACATGAAGCGCTTCGCCGGCACGACCTTGGCCGCGTAGGCGTGCTGCGAGTCGAGCACCTTCTTGAAGAACGGGTTCTTCGCCGACTCCTCCTTGGCGATCTCGTCCCACGCCTTCAGGAACGCGATCAGGATGTCGGGCGGCGTGCGCAGGATCTGCGTGCCGTGCTTGGTGCGCATCTCCTCGATCGCGTCGGCGTTCTGCTTCTGCCACTTCACCCACCAGCGCAGGAACGTCTCGGTGGTCGCCGACCGGATCACCTCCTGGTTCTGCGGCGGCAGGCTCGCCCACACCTCGGAGTTGATGATCAGCTCGCCGATCGACGCTCGGCTCGTGCATGCCCGGGGTGTAGTGGTACTTCCAGACCTGCGGCAGCCCGAGACGCAGGTCCTCGACGCCGCCCACCCACTCGGCGCAGTCGATCACGCCGCGCTGCGCCGAGGGCACGATCTCGCCGCCGGGCATGTTCACCGTCTGCATGCCCATGCGCTGGAAGATCTCGGCCACGATGCCGGTCTGGCGGCACTTCATGCCCTTGAAGTCGGCGAGGTTCTTGATCGGCCGCTTGAACCAGCCGAACGCCTGCGGGCTCGCCGGCAGGATCGGGAAGGCGACGACGTTGAGCTTGAGCTCTTTCTGGTAGAACTCCCAGTACATGTCGAGGCCGCCGCCCTCGTACATCCAGCCCATGAAGTCGATGTGGTCCATGCCGAACGGGCCGGCGGGCGTGCTCGAGAACAGCGTCGCCGCCTTGTTCTTGCCGACCCAGTAGTAGGACGACGCCGTGGCCGCCGTCGATCACCTTCTTGTGACGTCGCGTCCAGGATTTCGAACGCCGGCACGATCTGGCCCGCGGCCATCGTCTCGATCTTGAGCTGCCCGCCGGTCAGCTTGTCGACGCGCTCGGCGAAGAAACGGAAGTTGTCCTGCAGCGTCAGGCTCGCGGGCCAGGTCGACTGCATCTTGAGGGTGCGGCCGGCCGGCGCCTGGGCGGCCGCCGGGCCGGCGAGGCCGGCCACGAGCGCCGCAGCGGCAAGGCTCGCCACGAGGGGTTTCAGAACGGGTTGGGTCATCGTGGTTCTCTCCGTTGAATGAGTCTCAGGCCGTCTCGGGGGGCACGGTGATCCCATGGTAGAAACGTGCACCGGCCCGTGTCAATGCGCGTGGGCGCGGGAATCGCGATCAGCGCCTGCTGACGCGGATCTCGGCGTCCTTGCGCTTCAGGACTTCGGGTCGGAGCTCGGTGCCCAGGCCGGGCCCGGGTGGCGCCTCGATATGGCCCTTCCGGACCGGGGGAAGCTGCGTCACCAGCTCGCCGTACCAGTCGAAGTAGAACGCCCGAACCATCTCCTGCACCAGTGCATTCGGGCAGTGCAGCGACAGATGCACCGCGGCGGCGAGCCCGATCGGGCCGGTGCAGTCGTGGGGCGCAACCGGCAGCTCGTAGGCCTCGGCCATGGCGGCGATCTTGCGCGCTTCCGACAATCCGCCGCACCAGGCGATGTCGAACATGACCACGCTGACCGCGCGCTTCTCGAGCAGCTCGCGGAACCCCCAGCGCGTGCCGATCCGCTCGCTTGCGGTCACCCGCACGTTCGTGCGCCGCGCGTAGTCGGCGAGGGCGTCCAGGTTCAGCATCTTGAGCGGATCCTCGAACCAGTACGGGTTGAAGGGCTCGAGCGCCTTGGCGATCTCGATCGCGGTCGGCGGATCCCACAGCGAGTGGAACTCGACGTGGATGTCCATGTCGTCGCCCACCGCCGTGCGGATCTTCTCGAACGGCTTCAGCGCTTTCTTGAGCTCGGCGGGCGCGATGCGCGTGCCGTTCGAGGCCTCCGCGTACGCGTCGAAGGGCCAGATCTTCATGCCCTGGTAGCCCTCGCCCTTGAGCGAGAGCGCCAGCTCGTCGGCGCGGTTCAGGAATCCGTCGAGGTCCTCGTACGGCCTGTCCTTGCGCCGCTTGGCGCCGGGCAGCCCGAAGTTCGCGGTCGTCTGTGTCGGCTGCGCGCGCACGTACTGGTAGCCGGCGCAGGTGTTGTAGACGCGGATCCGGTCGCGCGAGCGGCCCCCGAGCAGCTGGTACACCGGCTGGTTCACGCTCTTCCCGAAGAGATCCCACAGCGCGATGTCGATCGCGGAGGCGGCGCGCATCTCGGCGCCCACGCTGCGCGCGCCGAGGTAGGAGTACATGAAATTGCGGCTGTGCTTTTCGATCTCGAGCGGATCCTTGCCGAGCAGGTACGGCGCCGCGGTCTCGTGGATGTACGCGGCGACGGGAGCGACGCCGTAGAAGGTTTCCCCGAGACCGACGAGCCCCGCGTCGGTGTGAATGCGCACCCAGAGGCAGTTGGGGAACTCGCCCAGCTGGACGGTCTCGATCCGGGTGATCTTCATGGGATCAGGAAACGGGTGGGAGCCACGTTTGCACGGCACCGCGCGAATCGAGCGGCGCGGCCATTGGCCGCTTTCGCTCCAATTCGCGCAGTCATTCCGGCGCCGTAGGCGCCGGAATGACGCTACTTGGCGTCAGCGGGCTTGGAGCGATCGGCCTCTCCGGACTCGCCCTCGCGGTCCGACTGCTCCTGCATCTTCTCCATGCGTGTCCTGCTCGAGGCTCGGCGCGTCGTCGATGACCTGCTCGACCTTCTCCTTGCGCGCCTCGGCCTGGAGGTACTCCGGAAACGCGGTCGCGATCTGCGGGAAGATGATGATCAGCGCGATCGCGATGACCTGCAGGATCATGAACTGGAACATGCCCTTGTAGATCGTCGCGAGCGACCAGTCCTTCACCACCTGCTTGAGGTAGTACGCCGACATCGCCACCGGCGGCGACAGGAACGCGGTCTGCAGCGTCACCGCGACCAGCGCGCCGAACCAGACCAGGTCGAAGTTCAGCGCCTTCGACCACCGGATAGAAGATCGGCAGGAACACCAGGATGATCGCCGGCCATTCGAACGGCCAGCCGAGCAGGAAGATCAGCACGAGCACCATGACCAGCATCGCGATCGGCGGCAGCGGCAACGCGAGCAGCGTCTCGGTGATCCAGTTCGCCGTGCCGAGCCGCGCGAACACCGCGCCGAAGATGTTCGAGGTGACCGCGAGCAGCAGCACCATGCTCGAGGTCGCCATGGTGACTGAGCAGCGCCCGCTTGCAGGCCCGCGAGCGTGAGCCTTGCGGTAGGCGACCGCCAGGAGCAGCGCGCCGAGCGCGCCGATCGCCGGCGGCCTCGGTCGGCGTCGCCCAGCCGGCGAGGATCGAGCCGAGCGTCGCCGCGATCAGGCCGAGCAGCGGCACCACGCCGACCACCACCTCCCAGAGCATCTTGCCCAGGCGAGTGGACGCGCTCCTCCTTCGGCACCGGCGGACCGAGCTTCGGGTTGATGAAGCTCCGGACCATCAGGTAGGCGAGGTAGATGCCGGCGAGCAGGAAGCCCGGGGCCGAACGCCGCGGCGTAGAGATCCGCCACCGACACGCCGAGCACCGGGCCCATCACGATCAGCATCACCGACGGCGGGATGAGGATGCCGAGCGTGCCGCCGGCGGTGATCGTGCCGGCGGAGAGCTTGGCGTCGTAGCCGGTCTTGATCATGATCGGCGCGGCCATGATGCCGAGCACGGTCACCGCCGCGCCGACGATGCCGGTCGCCATCGCGAACACGGTCGCCGTCAGGATCACCACCAGGAACAGCGCGCCGCGCACCGGCGCGAGCAGCATCCGGAACGCGGTGAACAGTCGCTCCATCAGCCCCGCCTGCTCGGTGATGAAGCCCATGAAGATGAAGAGCGGCACCGCGGCGAGCAGCTCCTCCTTCATCATGCCGATGGTCTGGAAGTAGGCGAGGTCGAAGACCGTGTGGCCCATGCCGAAGTAGCCGAAGGTGAGCGCGAGGAACAGCAGCGTGAAGCTGATCGGGAAGCCGATGAAGATCGCGCCGATCATCACGATCAGCATGACCAGGCCGAGGAGCGCGCCGCCGGTCATATCTCCGACCTTCTCTTTGTGCTCGAGCTCGATGCCGGTGCGCGCGGCCCAGACGCTCTTGATCGTCTCGGACACGCCCTGGATGAGCAGCAGCAGGCAGGCGAGCGGCACCACCATCTTGAACGGCCACAGGATCGGCCGCCACGGCGTCTGTTCCGAGGTCTCGCCGATCGGAGAACGCGTACCAGCGCCTCGTTGGCGCTGACGATGAAGAGCAGGATCAGCGACGGGAAGAAGAACACGAGGTAGGCGATCGAGTCGATCATGCCCTTGGTCCGGACCGACCAGCGCTCGAAGAAGAAGTCGGTGCGGATGTGCGCGCCCTTGTGCAGCGCGTAGGCGGCGCCGAGCATGAAGATCGTGCCGTAGAGCATGTAGGTCACGTCGAACGACCAGATCGTCGGCGCGTTGAAGAAGTAGCGCGAGATCACCTCGTAGCTCACCGCCAGCACCAGCGGCACGGACAGCCAGGAGATCCACGTGCCGGTCGTGTCGGTGAACTTGTCGATCGCGTTGACGAGCTTGATCAGGCCTGGGGACGGTTCCGACATGCACAGCCTCCGTACGGAGCCTCGCTGAAACGCGGCCCGCCGCACGAGGCGGCGGGCTCTGCTCTCGATCCGGGGATCGCGCGAGCGCGCCCCCGGATTCCGCTGCGCTACTTCTTGGCCGCAGCCGGCGCGGCCTTCCCGGCCGGCGCCTGCGCCCTTCTCCGGGAAGTAGTAGTTGGCCGCGAACGAGTACGGCGGGAACATGAACCGCTTCGCCGGCACGACGATCGAGGCGTACGCGCGCTGCGAGTCGAGCACCTTCTTGAAGAACGGGTTCTTCGCCGACTCCTCCTTGGCGATGATGTCCCAGGTCTTCAGGAACTCGATCAGGATGTCGGGCGGGGTGCGCAGGACCTGCACGCCGTGCTTCTCCTGCATCTCCTTGAGCGCATCGGCGTTCTGGCTGCTGCCACTTCGCCCACCAGATCAGGTAGGTCTCGTTCGCCGCCGACTTGATGATCTCCTGATGCTGCGGCGTCAGGGCCTTCCAGACGTCGCCGTTGAACAGCAGCTCGCCGACGGTGGTGTTCTCGTGCATGCCCGGCGTGTAGTGGTACTTCCACACGTTCTGGAAGCCGAGGCGCAGATCCTCGACGCCGCCGACCCACTCGGCGCAGTCGATCACGCCGCGCTGCGCCGACGGGATGATCTCGCCGCCCGGCATGTTCACCGTCTGCATGCCCATGCGCTGCCAGATCTCGGCGGCCATGCCGGTCTGCCGGCATTTCATGCCCTTGAAGTCGGCGAGGTTCTTGATCGGACGCTTGAACCAGCCGAACGCCTGCGGGCCGGACGGCAGGATCGGGCAGCCACACGACGTTGAGCTTGAGCTCCTTCTGGTAGAACTCCGTCAGGAGCTCGAAGCCCGCCGCCGTGGTGGACCCAGCCCATGTAGTCGATGAAGTCCATGCCGAACGTGCCGCCGGGGCCGCCGGTGAACGAGGATCGCGGCCTTGTTCTTGCCGACCCAGTAGCCGGCCCAGGCGTGCGCGCCGTCGAGCACCTTCTTGTGCGTCGCATCGAGCACCTCGAACGCGGGCACGACCTGCCCCGCGGGCATGGTCTCGATCTTCAGGGTGCCGGCCGAGAGCTTGTTGACGCGCTCGGCCCAGTACGTGAAGTTCTCGTACAGCGTGAGCGACGCGGGCCAGGTGGCCTGCATCTTCAGGGTGGTGGTCGGCGCCTGCGCCTGAACGGGCAGACTCCCCAGAGTAAGCGCGCCGACAGCAAGCGCGCCGACGGCGGTCGCGCGAACGCGCGACCATCCAGCCGGATGCATCATGGCTTTCCTCCTCATGGACGACTTGTCATGTGCCGACGGGCGGTTGCGTGGATGACGCGGCCAACCCGCAGCTCCTCCTTGGTGACTGCGGCGCAACGGGAACCCTCCTCGGCCCCGCGCGCCGGGGCTTCCGCTCGTGGTCGAGCCGGGCGGAAGCGCCGCACGCGCGAAGTAGGCCCGACTTCGCCGGGAGTGTCAACCACCGGGCCGGCGCCCGCGCGGGCGCCGGCGCTCCGTCAGCAGGCCGTCAGCCTCCCCGCCACTGCGCGCACGCGAAGCGCACCACATCGGGGAGCCCACCCCGCTGCTCGAGCACGTCGCGCAGCATGCGGGCGTCGTTGGTCCGCGCGGTCGCCATCTCCATCAAGGCGGCGAGCGCAGCGCCGCCGCCGGTCCGCTCCGCGTACGGCATCACGCGCCCGATCGTCGCCACGACCTCCTCGGCGAGCGCGGCGTGCTGCTGCGTGGCCGGATCGACGAGGGTCGCCGCGAAGCCGAAGCGGCACGCCTGGAAGCGGTTGTAGCTGTAGACGAGCGGCAGCCGGGCGTCGGGCCGCCACGCCCGGTCCTCGGTCAGCGCCGCGGCGAGCGCCTGTGCGTACGCCGCGAGCTGCGCGGCCCGGTCGACCGCGAGCGGCGTGTCGAATACGCGGATCTCCACCGTGCCGTACTCCGGCTTGGGGCGGATGTCCCAGTAGAAGTCCTTCATGCTCTCGACGATGCCGTAGGCGCGCATCGACTCGAAGTAGTGCTCGAAGTCCTGCCAGTCGCCGACCGTCGGCATGATGCCCGCGAGCGGGAAGGCGTTGACGACGTTCAGGCGCGAGGAGTCGAACTGCGTGTCCACGCCGAGCGAGAACGGCGACGAGGCCGACAGCGCGATGAAATGGGGCGTGTACCGCGCGAGGCCCTGCGCGAGCCGCACCGCCTCGTCGCCCGAGCGCACGCCGATGTGAACGTGCTGTCCGAAGACGGTGAACTGCTTCGCGAGGTAGCCGTACAGCTCCGAGACGTGCTTGAAGCGCGGCGTGTCGTAGATGCGCCGCTCGCTCCACTTCTGGAACGGGTGCGTGCCGCCGCCGGCGATGCCGAGATTCAGGCGCGCTGCCGCGGCGCTGAGCACTTCGCGCAGCGCCACGAGCTCGGCGTGGACGTCCGCGTAGCCGCGGCAGATGCCGGTGGAGATCTCGATCATGCTCTCGGTGATCTCCGGCTTGATCTCGCCCGGATGCTTCGCCTTCTTCACCGCCGCGAGCAGATCGGAGGCGCCGCGCGTGAGGTTCCAGTCGCGCGTGTTGACGAGCTGCAGCTCGAGCTCCACGCCGAGTGAGAGCGGTTCCGAGCGCTTGAACTCGAGGATCATCGTGTGCCTATGCCCCTTCCTCGGCCTCGCCCGCGCGCCGCAGCGCGAACTGGGTCGCGACCGGCCCGGCAAGCTCGAGAATCACCACCGCGGCCAGCACCACCGGCGCGACGCTCGCGCGGATCTCGGGATAGAGCGCCGCGGTCTGGTGCACCAGCACGACGGCGAGCCCGGACATCGGCGCAAGCGCCGTGGCGAGCAGCACGCCCTTGCGCCACTCGAGCCCGACGAGCGGCGCGAGCGCCAGCACCCCGACTGCCTTGCCCGCGAACCGCACCAGCACGAACGCGAGACCGGCCGCCCCGGCGGTGGCGAGCAGCGCCAGGTCGAGGCTCGCGCCGGAGATCACGAAGAGACAGACGTAGAAGAGCTGCCCCGCGTTGCCCGAATCGACCACGACGAGGTGGTGCTCGCGATCGGCGTTGCGCACCAGCGCGCCCATGCCCAGGAGCGCGAGCAGCACCGAGCACTTGAGCGCGATTGCGATCCCCACGGTCATCACCACCATCGCGATGACGGCGATGAACTGCCGCTCCGGCGACTTGCCGATCAGCCCCGCGAGGCGCAGCGTGAGCCATCCCGCGACCACCGCGAGCGCAGCCGAGCCGCCGAGCAGGTACAGCGGGTGCGTGATCATCGTCAGCCAGCCCCCGCGGTACTCGAAGTGCAGCCACGGGATGAGCACGGTGAGCGCGAGGAACGCGAGCACGCCGTTGATCGCGGTGATGATCAGCGCGCGCTCGGTGACCTGTCCTTCGGCGCGCAGGTCGGCCGCCACGCGCATCAGGACCGCGGGCGAGGTCGACACCGCGATCGCCGCCGCGACGCCCGCCGCCAGGGGGACGAGATCGAAGTAGTAGTGCAGCGTGAAGAACACGAGCGCGGCCGCGCCGAGCGACTCGGCGACGCCCATCAGCGCGAGCGCCGGCGTGCGCCGCAGCCACGCGAGGTCGAGCCGCTGGCCGAGCTCGAACAGCACCAGGCCGACCGCGACGTCGGCGAACACGCCGAGGTCCTCGAGCACCGGCCTGTCGATCAGGCCCAGCCCGCCCGGCCCGAGCGCGAGGCCGGCCGCGGCGTAGCCGGTGATCCGCGGCAGGCGCAGGACACGGCGCACCGCTTCGCCGCAGGCGACGCCCACGGCGAGCAGCGCCCCGATCCAGAACAGGTTGTTCGCGAGCGGCGGCCAGTTCGGCAGGAACGCGAGTTCCGGCATCGTTTCTCCAGGTTCTTGGCGCCGCGCGAGGATCCGCGACGCCGGCCGGTCTCCGCGCCGGCGCGGGGCCGGCGGGTGCTCCCTGACGGACCCTCGGTGGGATCCGGATCGTTGTACTTACGCTCAGTCCGCTGCGCGGACGAGAATCATGTGGACCCGGTAGGGTCCGTGGGCACCGAGCACGATCGTCTGGTCGATGTCCCCGGTACGCGAGGGCCCCGAGATGAAGTTCACGAGGCGCGGCAGCTGGCCGAGCTCGGCGCGCGCCAGCGCCCAGCCGTCTTCCATGTGCTTCACGATCCGCCCGACCGGCACCACGGCGATGTGGGTCTCCGGCAGCAGGCTCGCCGCGGCCGGCGTCGCCGGGCCCGACACGACCATGAGGGTACCGGTTTCGGCGAGCGCCGCGAAGACCCCGGTCACCCCGACGAGGTCGGGGTCTTGCGCGCCGCGCGCCTCGAGCGCGAGCCCGGCCCCGGCCCAGTCGAGCTGAGCGAGGGCCGGCCACACGCAGCCGGTCTTCGGCAGCCCGTTCGCGGCGAGGTAGCGCGCCGCAGCAGCGGGCACGTCGGCGAGGCGCTCGACCCGTTCGGTCGTGCTCTGCATCGACTCGGCGCGCGCGCGGAAGCGCGCCACGAGGTCGTCCTCCACGTCGGGCAGCGGGCCGCGCGGGTGCGCGGCGATGTAGGTTTCGACCGCGGCGAGCTCCGCCTGCGACGGCCGGCTCGCCGCCCCGCGCCCCTGTGCCTTGCGGATGCGGGCGAGGATTTCCTTGCGGGCGGTGTCGCTGTTGCCGATCGGCATGAAGCGCCGGGTCTTATTCGATCGCCTTGACGATGTCCTCGACCACCTTCTTCGCGTCGCCGAACACCATCATCGTCTTGTCCATGTAGAAGAGCGGGTTGTCGAGGCCGGCGTAGCCGGCCGCCATCGAGCGCTTGTTGACCAGCACCGTGCGCGCCTTGTGCGCCTCCAGGATCGGCATGCCGTAGATCGGGCTGCCCTTCTCCTCGGCGAGCGGGTTCACCACGTCGTTCGCGCCGAGGACGAAGCGCGACGTCGGTGGTGCCGAAGTCGCTGTTGATGTCCTCCATCTCGAGCACCTGGTCGTAGGGCACCTCGGCCTCGGCGAGCAGCACGTTCATGTGGCCGGGCATGCGCCCCGCGACCGGGTGGATCGCGTAGCGCACGTTCACGCCCTTGGCGATCAGCTTCTGCGCCATCTCCTTCACCGCGTGCTGGGCGCGCGCCACCGCCAGGCCGTAGCCGGGGACGATGATGACGCTCTCGGCGTTGCCGAGCAGGAACGCGACGTCCTCGGCCGAGCCCGACTTGACCGTCTTCTGGCCGGCGTCCGCGGACGTCGCGCCCTCGGCCGCGCCGAAGCCGCCCAGGATCACGCTGAAGAACGAGCGGTTCATCGCCTTGCACATGATGTAGGACAGGATCGCGCCCGAGGAGCCGACCAGCGACCCGGCGATGATCAGCATCGGGTTGTTGAGCGAGAAGCCGATGCCGGCGGCCGCCCAGCCGGAGTAGCTGTTCAGCATCGAGATCACCACCGGCATGTCGGCGCCGCCGATCGGGATGATGATGAGCACGCCCAGCACGAAGGCGATGCGCGGTCATCACGATGAACGGCGGCCACTGCGCCTCGCGGGACGGCCAGGAAGAAGGCCGCGCCGAAGCCCGATCATCGCGATGCCGAGCACGAGGTTGAGCAGGTGCTGGCCCTTGAACACCACCGGCGCGCTGGAGAAGAGCCGGAACTTCTTGCCCAGCCCGGCGAGCTTGCCGAACGCGATCACCGAACCCGAGAAGGTGATGGCGCCGACGAACGTGCCGATGAAGAGCTCGAGCTGGTTGCCGGTCGGGATCGGGTCGGCGAGGCCGAACGCGCCGGGGTTGTTCACCACGGCGATGGCGATCAGCACCGCCGCCATGCCGACCAGCGAGTGCATCGCGGCGACCAGCTCCGGCATCTGGGTCATCTCGACCCGGCGCGCGACCACCGCGCCGATCGAGCCGCCGATCAGCGATCGCCACCAGGATCAGCTCGACGCGCTGCGTGATGGCGAGCGTCATCACCACCGCGATCAGCATCCCGATCATGCCGAAGACGTTGCCGCGGCGCGCGGTCTCCGGGTGCGACAGCCCCTTCAGCGCCAGGATGAAGAGGACGCTGGCGACGAGGTACCAGAGGGCGACCTGGTTGGCGCTCATCGTCTAGGCCTTGGCCCCGCCCTTCGGCTCCTTCTTCTTGAACATCTCGAGCATGCGCTTGGTCACCAGGAAGCCGCCGAACATGTTGATCGCCACCAGGCCCACCGCCACCGCGCCCAGGATCGAGCCGGCGTCGATGTCCTTCGGCCCGGCGGCGAGAATCGCGCCGACCATGATCACCGAGCTGATCGCGTTGGTGACGCTCATCAGCGGCGTGTGCAGCGCGGGGGTGACGCTCCAGACCACGTGGTAGCCGACGAAGACCGCCAGCACGAAGACGGTGAGGTTGACGACGGTGGGATCGATGGCGCCGCTCATGTTCAGCCCTTTTTCACGACCTGGCCGTCGATGCAGACCAGCGCTGCCGGCGATGATCTCGTCCTCGCGGTTCAATTTCAGCTCGCCCGACTTCGGGTCGACCAGCAGGTTGATGAAGTTCAGCAGGTTGCGCGCGTACAGCGCGCTGGCGTCCGCGGCCACGAGCGCGGGCAGGTTGGCGAGCCCGACGATCTTCACGCCGTGCTTGACGCACGATCTTGTCGCGCTCGGAGAGCGGGCAGTTGCCGCCCTGCTCCACCGCGAGGTCGACGATCACCGAGCCGGGCTTCATCGCCTTGCACCGTGTCCTCGCGGATCAGCACCGGCGCCGGCCGGCCGGGAATCAGCGCGGTCGTGATGACGATGTCGGCGGCCTTGGCGCGCTCGTGCACGAGCTCGCGCCTGCCGGCGCTTGTAGTCCTCGCTCATCTCGCGGGCGTAGCCGCCCGCGGTCTCGGCCTGCTTCTTCTCCTCGTCGGTCATCGCGACCTCGACGAACTTCGCGCCGAGCGACTCGACCTGCTCCTTCACCGCCGGGCGCACGTCGAAGGCCTCGATCACCGCGCCGAGCCGCTTGGCGGTCGCGATCGCCTGCAGGCCGGCGACGCCGGCGCCCAGCACCAGCACGCGCGCCGCCTTCACCGTGCCGGCGGCGGTCATCAGCATCGGCATGAAGCGGCCGTACTCGTTCGCGGCGAGCAGCACCGCCTTGTAGCCGGCGATGTTGGCCTGCGAGGAGAGCACGTCCATCGCCTGGGCGCGCGTGATGCGCGGCAGCCACTCCATCGCGAAGCCGGTCACCCCGGTCTTCGCCAGCGCGTCGATGGCGGCGCCGTCGTAGGGATTGAGCAGCCCGATCAGGATCGAGCCGCGCTTGAGGCTGCGCGAGCTCGCCGGCCTCCGGGGCCGCGCACCTTGAGCACGATGTCGGACTGCGCGTACAGGTCCGCGGCCGATCGCGACGATGGTCGCGCCGGCGGCCTGGTAATCGGCGTCGGGCACCGCCGCGTTGACGCCCGCGCCAGATTGCACCAGCAGCTGATGCTTGCCGCCGGCCGCGAGCTTCTTCACCGTCTCGGGGGTCGCGGCGACGCGCGTCTCGCCCGGACGGGTCTCGGCTGGAACGCCGATGCGCATGGAGGTCCCCTTGTTTCTCGGAGCGCCGGCGGTGTTGTTGTCTCGGCCGGCGTTGCAGCGCGGGATGATACCTCAGCCGCCCGCCGCGGCGCCATTTGCGCGAGATCACGCCGGGCGCTACCGGTCCCCGTTCGCGCGCCGCCACGCCGAGCGTCGCTCGGCGAGCTCGAACGCGCCCTGCACGAGCAGCGCGAGCGCCGCGGCCGGAAGGGCGCCGGCGATCAGGATCGTGTGGTCGTTGAGCGCGAGGCCCTGCACGATGCGCTCGCCGTAGCCGCCCGCGCCGATGAACGCCGCGATGGTCGCGGTGCCGACGTTGATCACCGCCGAGGTCTTCACGCCGGCGAGAATGGTCGGCGTCGCGAGCGGCAGCTCTACGCTCAGCATCCGGTCGCGCGCGCCCAGGCCCAGCGCGAGGGCGGCCTGGCGCATGCCGGGCCGGATGCCCTCGATGCCGGCGTGCGTGTTGCGCACGATCGGAAGCAGCGCATACAGGAACAGCGCGACCAGCGCCGGCACCGTGCCGATGCGCCCGAGCGCGGCGATCAGGAACGCGAGCAGCGCGAGCGACGGGATGGTCTGGATCACGCCGACCGCCGCGAGGATCGGCTGCCCCGCGGCGCGCACCTTCGCCGCGAGGACGCCGAGCGGCACGCCGATCAGCACCGCCGCGGCGAGCGACACGGCGACCAGCACGAGGTGCTCGCGCGTCAGGCGCCAGAAGTCGGGCCCGAACAGCGCGCCGAGCAGCGTGCGCGGCGTGGCCACGCCTTGCCGCGCCGGTTCGCCCTCGTTCCCGAAAAACAGCGCCGCCGCCTGCTCGAACGACCGGCCCTCCAGCTCCGCCGCGGCGTTGAGCCGGATCATCCGGCGCGCGTCGATCTTTCCCTCCAGTCCGGCGAGCGCCTGCCACGCCGCGGGAAAGCGCTGCGGCAGGTCCAGCCGGTACAGCAGCACCGCGTCGTACTTCGGGAAGAAGCCGCGGTCGTCCTCGAGCACGCGCAAGCCGAAGCGCTCGATCTTCGCGTCGGTCGAGTAGATGTCCTTCACGTCGATCTTCCCCGACGCGAGCGCGTCGTAGGCGAGGCCGTGGTCGATCCCGGTCGGTGTGCCGAACGGCAGGCCGTAGGCCGCCTTGAGCCCCGGCCAGCCGTCGGCGCGCGCGATGAACTCCTGCGTCAGCCCGAGACGCAGACTCGGGTGCCGCGCGAGGTCGGAGACGGTCCGGATGCCGAGCCGCGCCGCCTGCTCCTCGCGCATCGCCAGCGCGTAGGTGTTGTTGAAGCCGAGCGGCGCGGCGACGCCGAACCCCAGCGGGGCGAGGCGGCGGTTCAGCTCGTCGAGCGGCACGGCGCCGTCGAGCCTGAGGATCTCGCGCGCGATCGTGCCGGCGTACTCGGGATACACGTCGATCGCGCCGCCCTTGAGCGCCGCGAAGACGATCCCGGTGTTGCCGAGGCCCGGCCTGTGCTCGGCCTTCACGCCCGCGCGAACGGCGGTCTCGCGCAGGATCTCGCCGAGGATGTAGCTCTCGGTGAAGCGCTTGGAGCCGACCTTGAGCGTCGCATCCTGAGCCGCAGCGATCGACGCGGCGAGCGCCGCGACCAGCGCGAGGAGCGTCCTCACGCCGCAGCGCTCAGCGGCTCGCCGGCGCCGCCCAGGAACTGCAGCTCGGCGAGACGCGCGTAGAGCCCGCCCTGGCGCACCAGCTCCGCGTGCGTGCCCGTGGCGACGACCCGTCCGTGGTCCATGACGACGATGCGGTCCGCGTTCTGCACCGTCGCGAGCCGGTGCGCGATGACGAGCGTGGTGCGACCGCGCATCAGCCGCTCGAGCGCGAGCTGCACCGCGCGCTCGCTCTCGGCGTCGAGCGAGCTGGTCGCCTCGTCGAGCAGCAGGACCGGGCGATCCGCGAGCAGCGCGCGCGCGATCGACAGGCGCTGGCGCTGCCCGCCCGAGAGCCGCACGCCGCGCTCGCCCAGGAAGGTGTCGAAGCCCTGCGGCAGCCGCTCCACGAACTCGAGCGCGAACGCCGCCTCGCACGCCGCGCGCACCGCCGCGTCGCTCGCATCGGGCCGCGCGTAGCGCACGTTCTCCGCGACGGTCGCGCCGAAGATCACCGGTTCCTGCGGCACGAGCGCGAAGCGCCGGCGCAGCTCGGCGAGGTCGGCGTGCCGCGCGTCGACGCCGTCGACCCGCACCACGCCCGCGTCCGGGTCGTAGAAGCGCAGGAGCAGCTGGAAGACCGTGGTCTTCCCGGCGCCGGACGGGCCGACCAGCGCGACCTTCTCGCCGGGCGCGACCGGGAGCGTGAAGTCGGTGAGCGCGGGCGCGTCGCGCCGCGACGGATACGCGAACGTCACGCGCTCGAGGCCCGCTTCGCCGCGCGGCGGCTGCGGCAACGGTCGCGGCGCCGGCGGCGACTCGATCGCCGGCCGCTCCGCGAGCAGCTCCATCAGCCGTTCGGTCGCACCCGCGGCGCGCTGCAGGTCGCCCCAGACCTCCGCGAGCGTGCCGGCGCCGCTGCCGACGAGCGCGGCGTAGAACACGAACGCCGAGAGCTGGCCCGCCGAGAGGCGACCGGCGAAGACGTCGTGGCCGCCGATCCAGAGGATGAAGCCGATGCCGCAGAAGGCGGTGAGCAGCACCGATGCGAACAGGACGCCGCGGTGCCGGATGCGCGCGACCGCGGTATCGAACGCCGCCTCGGCGCGCTCGCCGAAGCGGCGCCGGTCCTCGGCCTCGTGCACGTAGGCCTGCACGGTGCGCACCTCGTGCAGGGCCTCGTCGATGTACGCGGCGACGTCGGCGATGCGGTCCTGGCCGGTGCGCGCGAGTCGCCGCACGCGCCGCCCGAGGAAGAGCGCCGGGGCGAGCGCGACCGTCGTCCCCACCAGCGTCAGCGCGGCGAGCTTCGGGCTGGTGACGACGAGCAGCGCCGTCGCGCCGGTCATCATCAGCAGGTTGCGCAGGAACATCGAGAGCCCCCACCCGATGACGCTCTCGATCAGGGTCACGTCGTTGGTCAGGCGCGAGACGATCTCGCCGGTCTGGCGCGACTCGAAGAACGCCGGCGGCTGGCGCAGCACGTGCCCGAACACCGCGTTGCGGATGTCGGTGATGACGCGCTCCCCCGTCGTCATCATGAGGAAGAAGCGCAGATAGCTCGCCACCGCCATCACGATCGCGATCCCGACGAACGCGACGAGCGCGGTGTCGAGCTCCTGCGGGTTGCGGCTGCCGAAGCCGGAGTCGATGACCGACTTCAGCCCCTGGCCGAGCGCGAGCACCGCGCCGGCGGCCACGACGAGCGCGGTGAGCGCGGCGGCGATGCGCCACTTGTGGGGCGCGGCGAACGCAGCGAGCCGCGCGAGCTGGCGCAGGTCGCGGGTCTTGGGGCGGTCAGGCGAGGAAGGTGCAGCCACGGCGGTCACAGGGAAGACGGAACCGGGACGATTCTATCCCTGTGCTCTCCGTCCGCCCCATGGCGGTGCCCTCAGGCGCTCCGGAACCGCGTCGACTTGACGAACAGGATCGCCAGCAGGGGCAGCGCGAAGCCGAGCGTGGTGGAGAGGATCAGCAGGTCGCCGAGCTGGCTGTAGTCGGCCGGCACCTTGATCGCGCCGGTCGCGGCGTCCTTCACCTCGCGGGTGACGGCGTAGATCTGGTTGAGGTACTTGGTGCCGAGCTGCGCCGCCGAGAGGGCGAGGTTGGTGAACGACGCCATCACCGCGAAATAGGTGGCCTTGAGCTTGTCCGGCGCCGAGCGCGCGATCCACGCGAGCATCGGCACCATCGCGACCTGGCCGAGCGGCGACTCGAGCGCGGTGTCGAAGAGCGCGATGAACCGCGCGTCCACCACGCCGCCGGTGTGCGCGCGCCGTCCACTCGTGCAGGCCGAAGTACATGCCGACGATCGGCAGCGCGAGGACCGTCCCGACGATGGTGAGGAAACCGACGATGTAGGCGATCGAGCGCTCCGCCATGAAGCGCCGGAAGAGGAACAGCCCGAGCAGCGTGAAAAAGCTCGTGATGAGCGACAGCGTGGCCAGGAACTGCTGGTCGAACTTGAGGACGTCGATCATCCACCAGGTGGAGCCGGCGCCCGGGCCCGGGCAGCGCGCGGAACACGAAGATGACGAGCGCGGTGCCGACGAGCGTGGCGCGCGCGTCGGGCTCGAGCTCGCGCACGAGCCGCCACATCAGGAACACGATGATCGCCATCGACGCGCCGAAGATGATCTCCTGCGCTGCCGGGCACCTTGCCGAGGCCCACGCTCAAGGATACGACCGCGAACGCGAGGCCGCCGCCGAGAATCCACCAGTTCACCGGCGGCCGGCCCGGGTGCGAGTCGAGCATGGCCTCGATGCGGGCGGCGTCGAATCCGCGCGCCGACAGCCGCCGCGCGTCGCGCCGCCGGATGAAGCCGGCGAGCAGCACGCCGAGCACCGAGACCACGGGAATGATCAGCGCGAGCTGGTAGACCAGCAGGTAGGTCGCCGCCTTGGCCGCCTCCGGCATCTGCTCCGCGCCGCGGAAGAGCCACACGTTCGCGCCCGCCACGAGCACGCGTGCCGCCGATGATCGCGACGCGGCCGAGCGTCTGCATCGTGGTGTGCATGAGCTTGCGCGCGTCCTCCGGCGTCGGCCGGCCCTCCTCGTCGAACCGCGGCACCGCTTCGACCGTCATCGCGTCGGCGACCACGTCCTGCAGGACGTAGCCGACCGGCGCGAGCAGCGCCGTGAGCACGAACCAGGCGTCGGCATCGGCATGATCCGTTCCATCGCGGCGCGGTCGGCCAGCAGGCCGATCATGATCAGGAGGCTCGCGCAGATCAGGGTCGCCCCCAGGTACACCAGCCCGGCCTTGTGCTTCCAGATGAGATCGACGAGATGGCCGAGCGGCATCTTGAGCGCCCACGGGATGCCGGCCCAGAAGCCGAGCGCGGCCAGGAACTCGGCGGACAGGCCGAGGTACTCCTTCACGAAGAAGGTGCCGACGATGCCGGTGAGGCCGGAGATGCCGGCCGCGATGTAGACCATCAGCGGCGGCAGGTAGGAGAGCCGCATCTCGCGGCCCAGCTCGAGGAAGTTGCGGTCGATCCAGCGCCAGAGGGCGCCGGGCGCGCCTGGCGCGGCAGCAGTAGGTGGAGTGGACATCGGGCTCGCGGCGGTCTCGCGCGGCGCCGCCCGCGCCCCGCACACTACGGACGGCGGATCACTTCGGGCAGTCGCCGACGCGACGATACACGAAGCTCATCTTGCCGGCCTGCGACTTGCCGCCGTGCTCGGTCACGAAGTTCTGCGTCATCGAGAAGTGGTCGGGGCCGTGCACCGTCATGCCGATGTCCGCGTCGTACTTCGTCGGCTTCGTGCACGCGACGTGGAACGTGCGGGTCGTGCCGGTCACCTTCTCGTTCGAGGTCTTGCAGTCGCTCGACGGATCGGCCTTCGCGGCGACCCCCTTCAGGTCCTTCACCATCGCGGGGGTGAAGCAGATCTTCTGCGTCATGCCCTTCGCGGCGGACATGGTGAATTCCCACAGCCCGGGCCGGATGTCGAGCGACTGCGCGGCGGCAGGCACGGCCGCACCGGCGGCGGCGGCGATCAGCAGGGCACTAAGGCGCGGACGCATGCGGCTCTCCGGGCGGACTCGATGCCGGAGAGCCTAGGCTCGGGCGGGCCGTGCCGCAAACGCTGTGCCGCACCGAGTGCGGCGGAATGCGCAAGGCGCAGTGTTGGGGATGCGCTGAACAAGCCGTTGTTCAGCGCTTCATTCATAGGGGTGGGGGGAGGTATCCCCGACCCTATTCAGACATTTCTCAGCGCAACCGGACCAGCGCCAGCTTGGGACGACGCTCGGCGCGGAACTCGTCGAGCAGTTCGGGCTCCTCCAGCAGGAGCCGCTCGCCTGCCAGCCCACGCCGCTCCAGCCAGGCGTTGAACTTGGCGCGCTCGAGCTCGTAGCGCAGGTTCTCCTCGGCCCAGCTCGAGATCTCCGGATCCGGGTCGGCGAGCATCTCCTGCAGTTGCGGGACGAGCTCGCGCGTCAGGTCGAGCTGGATGCGGCGGTGGAATGCGGCGGACATGGACGCGAAACTCGCACGCGCGGTCGTGTGCGTCCAGAGCCCGAATCGATTGTTTGCGATGCTGCAACCAAGTTTTACGATTGCGATCCGAGTCGCGCTTCGAGATCGACGATCCAGTGCCGCACCGGCACGGTGGCGCCCGAGGCGAGGTGCGTCTGGCAGCCGACGTTTGCGGTGAGCACGACTTCGGGGAGACCGGACTGCAGCGCGGTGACCCGGTTCTTCTTCAGGCGCTCCGAGAGTTCCGGCTGAAACAGCGCATAGGTGCCGGCGGAGCCGCAGCACATGTGCACGTCGGGCACGGGCGCGAGCTCGTAGCCGAGCTTCGCGAGCACGCCTTCGGTGACGCCCTTCAGCGGCTGCCAGTGCTGCAGCGTGCACGGCGGATGAAAGGCGACCTTCGGCCGCTTGGCTGCGCCCATGAGGGGCACGAGCCGGTCGGCCTCGGCGGCCAGGACTTCCGACAGGTCCTTGGTGAGCGCGCTGATGCGCGCCGCCTTCGCCGCGTAGCGCCGGATCGTGCGCGAGGTGATGCCCGTACTCGCGCACGCTCGAGCCGCACCCGGTCGCGGTCATCACGATCGTCTCGGCGCCCTGCTCCACCAGCGGCCACCACGCGTCGATCAGGCGGCGCATGTCGTCGAGGCCCTCGTCCTGGTAGTTCAGGTGGAAGCGCAACGCGCCGCAGCAGCCCGCCCCCGGCGCCTCGACGAGCGAGATGCCGAGCCGGTCGAGCACGCGCGCCGCGGCGGCGTTCGTGTCGGGCGTGAGCGCCGGCTGCACGCAGCCGGCGAGCGCGATCATCCGACGCGCGTGGCGCGGCGCGGGCCACGCGCCCGCCGCCGGGATCGCCGCCGGCAGCTTGCCCGCGAGCGTCGCGGGCAGGAGCGGCCGCATCGCCATGCCGAGCCGCGTCAGGAGTCCGAACAGCCGTGTCATGGGAAAGACCGTCGCGACCGCGCGCCGCATCAGCTGCGCCGCGGGCGATCGCCCGACGCGCGCCTCGACGATCTTGCGCCCGATGTCGACGAGCTGCCCGTACTCGACGCCCGACGGGCAGGTGGTCTCGCAGCTGCGGCAGGTGAGGCAGCGATCGAGGTGCAGCTGGGTCCGGGCGGTGACCTCGGCCCCCTCGAGCACCTGCTTGACGAGGTAGATGCGTCCGCGCGGCCCGTCGAGCTCGTCGCCGAGCAGCTGGTAGGTCGGGCAGGTCGCGGTGCAGAACCCGCAGTGCACGCACTTGCGCAGGATCGCGTCCGCGGCCTTGCCGTCGGGCGTGTCCTTGATCCAGTCGGCGAGCTCGGTCTGCATTTGCGGCCAGAAACCAGCGGCTAGAAGTCCGGGTACATCCGGCCGCGATTGAGCACGCCGCGCGGGTCGAACTCGGCCTTCAGCCGCCGGTGGATCGTCGCGACGGCCGGCGCCAGCGGATGGAACACGCCGACGGACTTGTCGCCGCCGCGAAACAGCGTCGCGTGGCCGCCGGCGCGCGCGGCGGCGTCGCGGACGGTGCGCGCCTCCGCGTTCGACTTGAGCCAGCGCAGCGCGCCGCCCCACTCGACGAGCTGCCGACCCTCCAGCCCGAGCGGCGGCGTCGCGGACGGGACCGACAACCGCCACAGCGGCTCCTCGCCGGCAAAGAACGGATCGCTCTGTTCGCGAATGCCGTCCCAGAAGCGCGACGCGCGCTCCGCCTCCACGAGCGTGCCGCCGAGCTTCTCCTGCGCCGCGCGGACCGCGGCTGCGGCGCCCGACAGCCGGACCCCGAGATCGCCGTCGGTGTACGCGATCGCGCTGATCGGCAGCGGCCGGCCCGCCCACCGGTTCACCGCCTCGAGCGCCTTGTCCTCGGGCATCTCGAACTTCAGCGTCGCCTCGGCGACCGGCACCGGCAGCACCTTGAGCGACACCTCGACGATCACCCCGAGCGTCCCGAGCGCGCCCGCCATCACGCGCGAGACGTCGTAGCCCGCGACGTTCTTCATCACCTGGCCGCCGAAGGCGAGGTCCTGGCCGCGTCCGTCCAGGAGTCGCACGCCGAGCACGAAGTCGCGCACCGCGCCGGCCGCGGCCCGGCGCGGACCCGAGAGGCCCGCGGCGACGGCGCCGCCCACCGTCGCGCCACCCGATCCGGACTGCGCGAAGTGCGGCGGCTCGAACGCGAGCATCTGCCGCTTCTCGCGCAGCGCCGCCTCGAGGTCGGCGAGCGGCGTGCCCGCGCGCACCGTGACCACGAGCTCCGTCGGGTCGTAGGCGACGATGCCGGCGTAGCCGCGCGTGTCGAGGATCTCGCCGTGGAGCGACTGGCCGTAGAAATCCTTCGTCCCGCCGCCGCGGATGCGCAGGGGCCGGCCGTCCGCCGCGGCGGCGCGGATCGCTTCGGCGAGCGCGGTCAGGGCGTCCGCCACGCTAGAACCGCGGTAGCTCGGGATGCGGAAGCTGGCCCGCGTGGACGTGCATCTTGCCGAACTCGGCGCACCGGTGCAGCGTCGGGATGTTCTTCGCCGGGTTGAGCAGCCCGGCGGGATCGAAGGCGCGCTTCACGCCGCGGAACGCCTCCAGCTCCGCGGGCGAGAACTGCACGCACATCTCGTTGATCTTCTCGATGCCGACGCCGTGCTCGCCGGTGACGGTGCCGCCGACCTCGATGCACTTCCGCAGCACCTCGGAGGCGAACTGCTCGGTGCGGTGCAACTCGTCCGGATCGTTCGCGTCGAACAGGATGAGCGGGTGGAGGTTGCCGTCGCCGGCGTGGAACACGTTCGGGCAGCGCAGGCGGTACTTCTTCTCCATCGCGGCGATGAAGTTGAGCATCTCGCCGAGCCGCTTGCGCGGGATCGTGCCGTCCATGCAGTAGTAGTCGGGCGAGATGCGCCCCACCGCGGGGAACGCCGCCTTGCGGCCGGCCCAGAACTTCAGCCGCTCCGGCTCGTCGCGCGACACGCGCATCGCCGTGGCGCCCGCGCGCTCGAGGACCGCCTGGATCCGGGCGATCTCCTCCTCGACCTCCTCGGGCGTGCCGTCGGACTCGCAGAGCAGGATCACCTTGGCGTCGAGGTCGTAGCCGGCGTGCACGAACTCCTCGACCGCCCGCGTCGCGGGCTGGTCCATCATCTCGAGACCCGCGGGGATGATGCCCGCGGCAATGATGGCCGCGACGGCGTCGCCCGCCTTCTCGACGTCGTCGAAGGAGGCCATGATCACGCGCGCCCGTTCCGGCTTCGGGACGAGCTTCACCGTGACCTCGGTCGTCACCGCGAGCATCCCCTCCGAACCGGTGACGAGGGCCGCAAGGTCGAACCCCGGCGCGTCGAGCGCCTCGGAGCCGAACTCGACCGGTTCGCCCTCGATGGTGTATCCGCGCACGCGCATCACGTTGTTGACGGTCAGCCCGTACTTGAGGCAATGCACCCCGCCCGCGTTCTCGGCGACGTTGCCGCCGATCGTGCAGGCGATCTGCGAGGACGGATCCGGTGCGTAGTAGAGCCCGTAGGGCGCGGCGGCGTCGGTGATCGCGAGGTTGCGCACGCCCGGCTGCACGCGCGCGCTGCGCGCGACCGGGTCGACGGCGAGGATGCGCATCAGCTTGGCGGTGGCGAGCAGCACGCCCTCGGCGGACGGCAGCGCGCCGCCCGAGAGCCCGGTCCCGGCGCCGCGCGCGATCACCGGCACCTTGAGCGCGTGGCAGGTGCGCAGGACGAACTGCACCTCCTCGTCGGTGGCCGGCAGCGCGACCACCATCGGCAGCTGCCGGTACGCGGAGAGGCCGTCGCACTCGTACGGCCGCGTGTCCTCGGTCTGGAAGAGGACGCTCGACTCCGGCAGCCGCGCCTTCAGCCGGCCGACGACCTCCGCCTGGCGGAGGAAGTCGATCTTCGGGACGGCGACGTTCATGCTGGGCGACGCACTATAAGGCGCGAGCGCTTAGTCGTTCGCAACCTTGTGCCCGCCCATCAGCTCCAGCGCCTTCACTAGACCGGAGTGGTCCCAGCCGCCGCCGCCGTTGGCGACGCACGCGCTCATGAGCTGCTGCGTGGCGGCGGTGTTGGGCAGCGCGAGGCCGAGGGCGCGGGCGCCGGCGAGCGCGAGGTTGAGATCCTTCTGGTGCAGCTCGATCCGGAACCCGGGATTGAACGTGCGCTTGATCATGCGCTCCCCGTGCACCTCGAGGATGCGCGAGGCCGCGAAGCCGCCCATCAGCGCCTGGCGCACCTTCGCCGGATCGGCGCCCGCCTTGGACGCGAACAGCAGCGCCTCGCCCACCGCTTCTATAGTGAGCGCGACGATGATCTGGTTGGCGACCTTGCAGGTCTGGCCGTCGCCGACGCCGCCCACCAGCGTGATGTTCTTGCCCATCAGCTCGAAGTACGGCTTCACCCGCGCGAACGCCGCATCGGATCCGCCGCACATGATCGTGAGCGACGCCGCCTTGGCGCCGACCTCGCCGCCGGAAACGGGCGCATCGACGTAGTCGCAGCCGAGCGCGGCGATGCGGCCGGCGAACTCCTTGGTTGCGATCGGCGAGATCGAGCTCATGTCGACGACGGTCTTGCCCTTGGACAGCCCCTCCGCGATTCCGCCGGGCGAGAAGAGCACCTTCTCGACGTCGGGCGTGTCGGGCACCATGAGGAACACCACGTCGGCCGCCTGCGCGACGTCCTTCGCCGACATGCAGGGCTTGCCGCCCTTGTCCTTCAGCTCCTGCGGCACGCCCGAGCGGCTGTACAGCCCGACCTCGTGCCCCGCGGCGATGAGATGGCCGGCCATGGGCTTGCCCATGATCCCGAGCCCGACGAATCCCAGCTTTGCCATAATGTGCCTCGCCTCGTTCAGCGTTTGCCGTACTTCTTCAGCCAGCCGAGCCCTTCCAGCGTGCTTTTCGCCGGCGTGTACTCCGCGCCGATCCAGCCGTCGTAGCCGAGCGCGTCGATCCGGTCGAACAGGAAGTCGAAGTTGATCTCGCCCGAGCCCGGCTCGTGCCGGTCGGGCACGTCGGCGAACTGGATGTGCCCGATCTGCGGGAGCTCCGCCTCGATCGTCTTCGCGAGGTCGCCTTCCATGATCTGCATGTGGAAGATGTCGTACTGGATCTTGAGGTTGCCCGAGCCCACCTCGCGCATGAGGTCGAGCGACTGCGCCGTGGTGTTCAGGTAGAAGCCCGGGATCGTCCGCGTGTTGATCGGCTCCATCACCAGCAGGATGCCCTCCTTCGCGAACTCGTCGGCCGCGTACCCGAGGTTCTCAACGAACGTCGAGAGCACCGCGTCCGGGTCCGCATCCGCCGGCGCCACGCCCGAGAGGCAGTTGATCTTCGGCACGTGCAGCAGCCGCGCGTACTCGATCGCCGCGCCGACGCCGTCCCGGAACTCGGCCTGCCGGCCCGGGTGGCAGGCAATGCCGCGCTCGCCCTTGATCCAGTCGCCCGCGGGCAGGTTGAAGAGCACCACTTCGACGCCCGCCGCCTTTATCGCGTCCTCGAGCTTCGACTTCTCGTGCGGGTACGGAAACGGGAATTCGACCGCGTCGAACCCCGCCTTGCGTGCCGCTGCGAAGCGCTGGAGAAAGTCCTCTTCGGTGAAAAGGAAGGCGAGATTGGCGGCGAATTTGAGCATGGCGGGCCTCGGTGAGTCGGGAGGATGCTATTGCCGCGCCGCGCGCGCGTCAATCGAACTCCGGCCGGATCTCTCGGATACCGGAATGAACGAGCGGAGCGCCTCGAGTTGCGATGCCATTAGGGCCCCCGCCGGGGCACCGCGCGGGCGCTTGGTACTATTGGTGCCCACTCGATCCTACAAGAGCCCGGCGCCGCGACGTTGAGCGCACCCGACACCCTCTCCTCCCGGCTGTTTCCGTTCCTGCGCTGGTGGCCGATGGTCACCCGTGACACGTTGCGCGCGGACCTCCTCGCCGGCCTGATCGGCGCGATCGTCGTGCTGCCGCAGGGCGTCGCGTTTGCCACGCTCGCCGGCCTGCCGCCGCAGTACGGCCTCTACAGCGCGATGGTGCCGACGATCGTCGCGGCGCTCTGGGGCTCGTCCCGGCACGCGGTGACCGGCCCGACCAACGCGGTGTCGCTGGTGGTCTTCGCCACCGTCGCGCCCCTCGCGCTGCCCGGGTCGCCGCAGTACATCGGACTGGTGCTCACGCTCTCCCTCATGGCGGGCGTGATCATGCTCGCCATGGGCCTCGCGCGCCTCGGCGCGCTGGTGAACTTCATCTCGCACACGGTGGTGGTCGGCTTCACCGCGGGCGCCGCCGTGCTGATCATCGCGAGCCAGTTTCGCAACTTTTTCGGGATCGACATCGCACGCGGCGCATCCTTCCTCGAGACGCTCGCCGCGCTCGTGCGCCACCTGCCCGACGTGCAGCCGTACGTGCTGCTCGTCGGCGTCGCGACCCTGGCGGCCGGGGTGCTCGCGCGGCGGTTCACGCCAAAGATCCCGTACATGATCGTCGCGATGGTGGTCGGCGCCGGGCTGGCGTACGCGCTCGATCGCGCACTCGGACACGACGCGACCGGCATCCAGACCCTCGGCGCGCTGCCCTCGGCCCTGCCGCAGCTCTCGCTGCCGCTGCTCTCGCTGGACACTTTCCGGAACCTGCTCGGCATCGCGCTCGCGGTCACGCTTCTCGGGCTCACCGAGGCGGTGTCGATCGCGCGCGCGATCGCCCTGAAGTCGGGCCAGCGCATCGACGGCAATCAGGAGTTCATCGGCCAGGGGCTCGCCAACATCCTCGCCAGTTTCTTCTCCGGCTACCCGGCGTCGGCTTCGTTCAACCGTTCGGGCCTCAACTTCGAGGCGGGGGCGAAGACGCCGCTCTCGGCGGTGTTCGCCGCCATTCTGCTCGTCGTCGTCGTGTTCGCCGTGGCGCCGGTCGTCGCCTATCTGCCGCTCGCCTCGATGGCGGCGATCCTGTTCCTCGTCGCCTGGGGGCTCTTCGACTTCGCGTCGATGCGGGCCATCGTGCGCACCAGCCGGAACGAGGTCGCCGTGCTGGTGGTCACCTTCGCCGCAACCCTGCTGCTGAACCTCGAGGTCGCGATCCTCGCCGGCGTGATGCTCTCGCTGGTGGTGTATCTCGCGCGCACCTCGCGGCCGCACATGCGCACGGTGCTCCCCGATCCGGCGCACCCGGCGCGCAAGTTCACCGAGTACGTCCCGGGCATGAGCGAGTGCCCGCAGGCGAAGTTCCTGCGCGTCGAGGGCTCGCTCTACTTCGGCGCGATCGACCATGCCGCCGGTCATTTCGACGCGCTGCGCAGCCATGACCCGGGGCAAAAGCACCTCGTGCTGATGTCCAAGAGCATGAACTTCGTGGACGTCGCCGGTGCCGAGCTGCTCGCGCACGAGGCGCGGCGCCGGCGCGCGGACGGCGGCGGGCTGTATTTCTACGGGATGCGTCAGGACGCGCGCGACGCGCTCGAGCGTGGCGGCCAGATCGAGGAGATCGGCCGCGACCGCGTCTTCGCCTCGAAGCGCGAGCTGGTCGCCGGGGTGTTCGGACGACTCGACCGCTCCATTTGCGCCCGTTGCACCATGCGCATCTTCGAAGAGTGCCGGCAGCTCCCGACGCCCGCTGAGCGCTCCCCCGGAGACGCGAAGGCGTGACGTGAAGGCCTTCTGACGAGGCCGAGTCTCGCTACACTCCCGCGCCGTGACGCAGCTCTCTCGCTATCTCCCCTTCCTCGCCTGGTTCCCGATGAACGGGACGGCATTGCGCGGCGACCTCGTGGCCGGCATCACCGTCGCGCTCATCCTGGTGCCGCAATCGATGGCGTACGCCCAGCTTGCCGGCATGCCGCCCGTGTACGGCCTCTACACCGCTTTCCTGCCGGTGGCGATCGCCGCACTCTTCGGTTCGTCGCACCAGCTCGCCACGGGCCCGGTCGCCGTGGTGTCGCTGCTGACTGCATCGGCGCTCGGGCCGATCGCAGCACCGGGGAGTCCCGACTACGTCGCGCTCGCGATCGCGCTCGCGCTTCTGGTCGGGATCATCCAGCTCGGCCTCGGGCTGCTGCGGCTCGGGATCGTCGTCAACTTCCTCTCCCACCCGGTGATCGCGGGCTTCACCAGCGCCGCAGCGATCATCATCGCCCTGTCCCAGCTCAACAAGATCCTGGGCGTTCCGATGGGACGCAGCGACTTCTTTCTCGGTGACGTGTGGGGCGTGCTGCAGCAGGCGGGCGAGACGCACCTGCCGTCGGCGGCTTTCGGCATCGGTTCCTTTGCGGCGATGTACGCGCTGCGGCGCCTTGCACCCAAGCTGCCGGGGGTCCTCATCGTCGTCGCGGCCTGCATCGCCTTGAGCGCGTGGCTCGGCTTCGAGCGCAACGCGCGCGGCGCCATCGCGCAGATCGCCGACCCGGAAGCGCGCACGCTTGCCGCGGACTACGCCGACGCGCGCCGGCGCATCGCCGCGCTCACCGCAGAGCGCGCGGCCAAGTCCGCCGAGCGGCGCTCGGTCGACGGGGCGAGCCGGGAGGGCGCGCAGCACGCCGCCGCGCTCGGTTTCCAGGCCGAGGTCATCGGTCTCGAGATCGAGGACCTGCAGCGCGAGAACCGCCGGCGCCTGCGGCTGCTCCGCAAGCTGGTGTTCGAGGAGGCGAAGGATGCGGGCGGCGCCGTGCAGTACGTGCCCGCGAGCGGCGGCGCACGCCGCTGGCGCATCCATGCGATCGACGACGACGGCGTGCGCCTCGCCGGCGGCGGCGAGGTGGTGGGCGCGATCCCCGCCGGCCTGCCCGCGTTCAGCGTGCCCCGGCTCGACTGGGCGACGGTCTCGCAGCTCCTGTCGACTGCGCTCGTCATCGCACTGGTCGGGTTCATGGAAGCGATCTCGATCGCCAAGGCCATCGCCGCCAAGACCCGTCAGCGCCTCGACGCCAACCAGGAGCTCGTCGGCCAGGGTCTCGCCAACCTCTTCGGGGCGTTCACCAAGTGCTTTCCCGCGAGCGGATCGTTCTCGCGCTCGGCGGTGAACTTCGCCTCCGGCGCCAAGACCGGACTGTCGTCGGTGGTCGCTGCAATCATCGTCACGCTTACGCTGCTCTTCTTGACCCCGCTTCTCTACCATCTGCCGCAGGCGGTGCTGGCGGCCGTGATCATGCTCGCCGTGGTCTCGCTCGTGCACTTCGGGGCGATCGCTCACGCCTGGCGCGCGCAGCGGCACGACGGCGTCGCCGGTGCGGTGACCTTCGTAGCGACTCTCCTGGTCGCGCCGCACCTCGATCTCGGCATCCTGATCGGCGGCGGGCTCGCGGTGCTGCTCTTTCTCTATCGGACGATGCGCCCGCGCGTGGCGATTCTCGGCCGCCATGAAGACGGCCTGCTGCGCGACGCGGAGCTGCACGGACTGCCGCTCTCCGACCACATCGTGGCGGTGCGCTTCGACGGGCAGCTCTATTTCGCGAACGTGCCGTACTTCGAGGATTCGCTGCTCGGCATCCCGGCGCGGTTTCCGAAAGCGCGCGAGATCCTGGTGGTCGGCGACGGCATCAACCAGCTCGACGCGTCCGGCGACGAAGCGATCCGCCTGCTCGCCGAGCGGCTGCGCGACAACGGCGTCACGCTCTCCTTCAGCGGGCTGAAGAAGCAGGTGAAGGACGTGCTCGCCGCAACCGGCACGCTCGAGACGATCGGAGCGGAAAACGTCTTCCTCGACGAAAACCAGGCGCTCGCCGCGCTGGCCGCGCGCGTGACCGATGCGGACTTCGACGCGGATGCATTTCCGCTGATCGCGGGCACGCGATGAGGCGGCGCGCGTTCCTCCTTGTCGCCGCTGTCGCGTCGACGCTGCTGGCGGGCTGCGGCGAGCGCGTGCCGCCCCTGTCGCGGCTCGACGGCAACGCGGTGGTGCTCGCCTTCGGCGACAGCCTCACCTACGGCACCGGCGCGTCGACGCCGGAGAGCTACCCGGCGGTCCTCGAGCGGCTGATCGGGCGCAAGGTCGTCGCCGCCGGCATTCCCGGAGAGGTGAGCGCGACCGGGCTCGAGCGGCTGCCGGAGGCGCTCGAGCAGGCGCAGCCGAAGCTCCTCATCCTCTGCCATGGCGGCAACGACTTTCTGCGCAAGCTGCCGGAGACGCAGGCGGCGGCGAACGTGCGGGCGATGGTGAAGCTCGCACGCGACAAGGGCGTCGAGGTCGTGCTCGTCGGCGTGCCGAAGCTCGGACTGACGGCCGCGCCCGCGGGTTTCTACGCGGACATCGCGCGCGAGTTCCGCATCCCCTACGACGGCGACGTGCTCAAGTCGGTGCTCACGGACAACGAGCTCAAGAGCGACTGGGTGCATCCGAACGCGAAAGGGTACGCGCGCATCGCGGGATCGCTCGCCGAGCTCCTCAAGCGGGCGAAGGCGATCTGATGAAGTCGAGCTACGCGGACGCGGCGCCCTACGTCACGAAAGACGGCTCCGAGATCCGCGAGCTGATGCACCCGTCGGTGCACGGCAATCGCGCGCAGAGCCTCGCCGAAGCGACGGTGCCGCCGGGTGGCGAGACGCTGCTGCATCGGCATCGCGTCACCGAGGAGCTGTACCACGTCACCGCGGGCGCGGGCTCGATGACGCTCGGCGACGAAACGTTCGACGTGCGCGCCGGCGACACGGTGTGCATCCCGCCGGGCACGCCGCACCGCATCCGGAACACCGGCGCGGCGCCGCTGCGGATCCTGTGCGCGTGCGCGCCGGCGTATTCGCACGACGACACCGAGCTCCTCTGACGTGCGGCGGTAACGCGAAAATCCCTTAGAGTCCCGGCCTCGATCGAGCGACGGAGGCTCTCATGACGGGCAGGACGAACGTGGCGCTGATCGCCGGGGTGGGCGACGGGCTGGGCGGCGCGGTGGCGCGGCGATTCGCGCGCGGCGGGTATCAGACGGTGCTCGTGGCGCGCAGCGCCGACCGCCTGGCGCGCATCGCGGGCGACATCGAGGCGGCCGGCGGCCGCGGCATCGCGTACGTCGCCGACCTGCGCGAGGAGAGCGCGGTCGGCAAGCTCTTCGACGACGTCGAGGCCCAGATCGGGCCGATCGGCGTGGCGGTATTCAACACCGGCGCGAATTTCCGGGCGTCGATCCTCGACACGCCGGCGGACATGTTCGAGAAGGTGTGGCGGCTCGGGTGCTATGCCGGCTTCCTGGTCGGACGGGAGGCGGCGCGCCACATGGTGCCGCGCGGCCAGGGCACGATCCTCTTCACCGGCGCGACCGCGAGCCTGCGCGGGTCGTCGCAGTTCGCGGCGTTCGCGGCGGCGAAGGGCGGCGTCCGCCAGGTCGCGCAGTCGATGGCGCGCGAGCTCGGACCGCAGGGCATCCACGTCGCCTCGGTGATCGTCGACGGCATGATCGATTCGCAGCGCGTGCGCGAACGCTTTCCGGAGCGGGTGGCGCAGCTGCCGGAGGACGGGATGCTCAAGCCCTCCGACATCGCCGAGGTCTACTGGCAGCTCGCGCACCAGCCGCGCAGCGCGTGGACGTTCGAGGTCGACCTCCGGCCGTGGGCGGAGAAGTTCTAGGCTGAGGACGGGCCGGCGCGCAGCATTCCGAACAGGCCGCGCCAGCCCGGGCGCGCGGCGACACGCGCGGCGCTGCGGGCGTCTTCGCTGCGCAGAATCCGGCTGACCCTCACCAGCCGCGCCTCGCCGCCCCGCGCGCGACTCTGAAAGCCGAGCTTGCGCGCCAGCGCGCGCATGCCGCGGTTGGTCGCGAGGACGTCGCCCTCCATCCACCGCAGGCCACGGCGCGCGGCGACTTCGATCAGCCCGCGGAGCAGGCGCGCGCCGACGCCGCGACCCTGCCAGGCGTCGGCGACCGCGACGGCGAACTCGGCCGTCTCGCCGTCGGCACTCACGGCATAGCGCGCGGCGCCGATCTCGATCTCGCGCCCGTCTTGCTGGTTTCCGTCCGCAAAGACCACCGCGATCAGGGCCATGTGCCGGTCGTAGTCGACGTGCGTCGCCCAGCGCGCCATGCCCGGCGTCAGCTCCTTGACCGCGCCGTGAAAGCGGTTGTAGCGCGACTCCGGCGACAGCTCGCGCACGAACGCCTGGACGAGCTCGAGGTCCTGGGCATGCACCGGGCGGATCAGCACGCGCTCGCCGTCGGACGTGTGCCACACGTCGACGAGGTCGAACGGATACCGGGCCGGCAACGCGTGCCGGGGGTCCGCGCGGGGGTTGGAGGAGGCTTCCATGCCTCGCACTCTAGTCCCGCGGCGCGGGGCTTAGAATCCCTCGGCGCGGAATGAGATCCCTTACTACGGGTAAACAATCATGGACACCCTGACGAGCATGCGGGCATTCCTGCGCGTGGTGCAGGCCGGCGGCTTCTCGAAAGCCGCGGCCCGCCTCGACATATCCCCGGCGATGGTCACGAAGCACGTCAGCAGCCTGGAGGAGCGGCTGGGCGTGCGCCTGCTCAACCGCACCACGCGCCAGGTGAGCCTCACCGAGGCCGGCGCGGCGTACTACGAGCATTGCGCCCGCATCGTCGGCGAGCTCGACGACGTCGAGGCCGCCGTCGGGGCACTGACGCGCGCGCCGCGCGGGACGCTCCGCATCACGGCCGGCGTGGACATGGGCGAGGAGCTCGCCCCGCTCATCTTCGAGTTCATGCGGACGCAGCCCGAGGTCGAACCGGAGGTGGTGCTCGAGAACCGGTTCGTCGACCTCGTCGAGGAGCGCTTCGACGTCGGGATCCGCGGCGCGGTGCGCCTGCCCGAATCGAGCCTGATCGTGCGACCGCTGGCGCATTCGCGGCTGATCCTCTGCGCCGCGCCCGCCTATCTGGCGGAGCACGGCGCGCCGCGCGTGCCGGAGGACCTGGAGCGACACCGCTTCCTGCCCGTGATCCACCCGCTGCTGCGCGAGGAGCTGATGCTCCGGCGCGACGGCGACAAGCGCGTCGTGCCGATCCGGCCGGTGATGCGCTCGAACTCGACCCGCCTGCTGCGCGATGCCTGCATCGCCGGCGCAGGGATCCTGCTGCTGACCACGATCAGCGCGTGGCGCGAGATCGCGGCGGGGCGCCTGACGACGGTGCTCGAGGACTGGCGCACGCTCAACATCGGCCTGTCCGCGGTGTTCCCGCACCGACGGCACCTCGCCGCCAAGGTGCGCACGTTCGTCGATTTCCTGGCGGAGCGTCTCGGCGGGGACGCCGCGCGCGATCCCTGGTGGGAGCGAATCGAAGCCGCGCGCAACGCGCCGGCGCACGCAGCGGCCGCCGGCCGACGCAACGCGCCGGCGCGCCACTCCGCCTGAGTCGCGCCGCGCCTCTTCCTGCCGGTTAACGATCCGCCCGGCCGGGGGAACGCGCGCGCAGGTCAGGCCCGCCGCCGGCGCGTCGCCCTGCGGCGCTTCGGCTCGGGTGCGCGCGCACGCGCCGCGAGCCCGATGCCCCCCGCGGCGGTCTCGCTCATCAGGTCGGCGAGCGACTGCCGCAACCACGCGAGCGCCGGATCGCGGTGCGTGCGTTCGTGCCAGATGGCGACCACGCTGAACGGCGCCAGCTCGAACGGCAGGTCGAAGATGCGGAAGCGCTCGCCGTAGCCGCGCGCCAGCCGCTCGGGCAGCACGGCGATCATGTCCGAGCGCCTCAGGATCTCCGGCACCAGCAGGAAGTGCGGGACCGAGAGCCGCACGTGGCGCGTCCGGCCGATCGCCGCGAGCGCGTCGTCCGCGGGCGCGCTGAAAGCGCCCCCCGAAGGGGACACCAGCACGTGATCGAGCGCGCAGTATTGGTCGAGCGTGAGCCGCTCCCCCACGCGCGGATGGCCCTTGCGCACCACGCAGACGAACCGCTCGACGAACAGCGGACGCGACCGGACGCTCGGCGGCGCGAATCCGGCGCTCAGGATCCCGAGATCGACCTCGCCGGTCTCGAGGCTGCGCCCGACCGCGCCGAAGTCCATCGGGCGCACCGCGAGCCGCGACCGCGGCGCCCGCGCCTCGAGGAAATCGACCAGCCGGGGCAGGATCGCGAACTCGACGTAGTCCGAGGCCGCGATCGTGAAGGTGCGCTCGGCGCCGGCGGGATCGAACGTGCCCGGTTGCTGGACGAGCCGGACGATCTCGCCGAGCACCTGTCGCACCGGCGCGATCAGCGCCTGCCCCTTGGAGGTGGGCAGCATCCCGCCCGCCGCGCGCAGCAGGAGCGGGTCCCCGAACAGCCTGCGCAGTCGCGCCAGCGCGGCGCTCAGCGCCGACTGCGAGAGATTGAGGCGCGCGGCCGCGCGCGTGACGTTGCGCTCGGCGAGCAGCGCGTCGAGCGCGATGAGCAGGTTGAGGTCGACGGTGCGGAGGATGTCCATGGGCGGCTCCCGGCCGGGCGGCGCGCCGGCGCGCACCCGATGACGGCCGCATTATCTACCGGATCGATTACGAAAATCTACGCAATCGATTGGACGGATATGCGGCGGCGCCCTAGACTCGGTCTCAATCGAATTCGGGGCGTCTGGAGCAATCGAGCACCCCGGATTCGTCGCCTCCGGTACCGCCTGCCACGGGCGCATCCGGGGCACCTCCTCCTCTCCTGTGGACCCTCGGGGCGGTCACCCCTCCTCCTCCTCGACTGCCCCGAGGAATTTTTTGCCCGCGAAGCGGGCGAAAAATTCCCGCGGAACCTTCGAACGAACAAGGGGAGAACGTCCCCCTTGTATATCCCCCAATTGAAACAAGGGGGCCACGCCCCCTTGTAAATCCCCCCGGCCCGGTCGCCGCCGCTCAGCTCGCGCCGAGCGCCTTCGCCGCCTTCGCGACGGCGCGCGGCGGGACCCAGAAGATCGCGCCGTAGCGGCCCATGCCGGCAGTGACGGCCTGGATCGCGGTGACGTTGATCTGCGCGTCCGCGAGCGTCTGCAGCGTGTCCGCGAGCGCCCCCACCCGGTCGTCGCCCTGGATCACGAAGCATGTTTTCCGCGCGCCGAGCGCGAGCTTCATTTTCTTCGCGGCCGCACGCAGCGCCGCCGCATCCTCCGGCACGAGATCGATCTGCGACTTGCGCCCGGCCGGGAAGCCGCTCAGCGCGAGCAGGTTCACGCCGTTGCCCTTCAGCGCGGCGAGCAGCCGGGCGCCCTCGCCGGGACGGTCGGGCGCCTGGATCGCGAAGTAATCGAGTTTGCGGACGGTGTCGAGCATGGTCGCTTCCTCCTCGTTGGCGATCGGCAGCGGCGCGGCTACCCCTGGTCCGGCAACCGGGCCACCCCGATCAGGCTGTCGCGCGTGACGAGTGCCGCGAGGCGCTCCTCGTCCCAGCCGTCGGTGCCGCGCGGGCGCAGCGGCAGCACCATGTAGCGCATGTCCGCGGTCGAGTCGTGCACGCGGATGTCCACGTCCTCCGGCAGGCGCGTGCCGAACTCGGCGAGCACCGCCCGCGGCTCGCGCACCACGCGCGAGCGGTAGGCGCGGCTCTTGTACCACTCGGGCGGGATGCCGAGCAGCATGCGCGGGTAGCACGAGCAGAGGGTGCACACGATGACGTTGTGAACGCCCGGCGTGTTTTCCACCACGATCAGCTTGAGCGGACCGACCTCGAGGCCGAGCTCCTCGGCGGCGGCCGAGCCGTTCGCCAGCATGCGCGCCTGGTACGCGGGATCGCTCCAGGCGCGCGCGACCATCTTCGCCCCGCGCTTGTAGTTGCGCGCGTCCATCGCGTCGACCTGGCGCTGCACGTCCGCGGGCGTGACGATCCCTTTCAGGATCAGCAGCTCCTCCACCGCCGCCTGCATGCGCCGGTAGTAGCCGGCGGTGTCGGAGGAAGCGGCGCTCATTCGGCAGCCCTTTCAAGCCAGTGCTGGAAGATCTCGATCTCCACGACGTCCCGGGCGTGCTCGCGGTAATCCGGCCAGAGCTCGGTCGCCTGGAACCGCACCCGATAGAGCGGCTGCGCGGGCAGCCCCGGGCGGTTGTACGCGAGCTCCTCGGGGTTCGCGAACGCGCCGCACAGGCGCTCGATCGTCCCGACGTGGCCGCGGCAGTACCACGGCGTGCGCAGGTGCCCCGGCGGGTCGGCCCGGCGGACGCGCACGCGATCGCCGACGCGGAACCGCGCCGGCACGGACTCAGCCGCGCCCATCGCGCGCCTCCTGCTCGGCGAGCTTGCGCCCGAGCTCGTCGATCGTGATCACCCCGCGCTGGATCAGCGTCTGCACGATCGAGTGCATCCAACGCTCGTAGTAGCCCATCCGGTCGTACGCGTCCGCGCCGAGGCTCTCGATGTTGCGCCGCAGCTCGTCGACCTTCATCAAGTCGCGGTCCTTCGCCGAGAGCAGCATCATCAGCGCGTCGACGCGCTTCTCCCACTGCTCGTACTCGTGCTCGTCGCGCTCGCAGCGCCCCGCCTCGAGCCCGCCCAGGTCGTGCATGCCGCGCATCTTCTCAGCCTCCTTCCGCCGGCAGCGTCGCGTCGCCCGCGCCGAGCGCGCGCTGCATCAGCACGCTGTCCACCCAGCGCCCGAACTTCAGCCCGACCGCCGGCAGCAGTCCGACGCGCGCGAACCCGCACGCCTCGTGCAGCGCGATCGACGGCCGGTTCGCGCTGTCGCCGATCACCGCGATCATCTGCCGGTAGCCGCGCGCCGCGGCCTCCGACACCAGCCGCTCGAGCAGCCGGCGTCCGATGCCGCGCCCGGCGCAGCCCGGGTCCACATACACCGAGTCCTCGAGGGTATACCGGTATGCCGGTCGCGATCGGTACGGCGCCGCGTAAGCGTAGCCCACGACGCGGCCGTCCGCCTCGGCCACGAGATATGGCAGCCCCCGGGCAGCCACGTCGGCGAGCCGCCGCGCGACCTCCGCGTCGTCGGGCGGGTCGATCTCGAACGAGGCGAGCCCGGTCCGCACATGGTGCGCGTAGATCGCGGTGAGGCGCGGCACATCGCGATCCGTGGCCGCGCGCAGCGCGACGGCGGCGCTGTCGGTCGCGGCGTTCATCCTTCGGCCGCCTCGCCCGCGAATCCGATCGTCACGCGCTTGTTGCGCTTGCCTTCGCTGCGGATCCTGAGCACGACCACCGGCCCGATCTCGGCAGTGTTCGCGACGTGCGTGCCGCCGCACGCCTGCAGGTCGACGCCTTCGACTTCGAGCAGGCGCACGCGCCCCTGCCCCGTCGGCGGCGCGACCGACATGGTCCGCACGAGGTCGGGGTTGGCCGCGAGCTCGGCGTCGGTGATCCAGCGCGGCGCGACGCGGTGACCGGCCCGGATCAACGCATTCAGCTTCGCCTCGATCGCCTCCTTCTCGACGGCAGCGCCCTGCAGATCGAAGTCGAGGTGCGACTTGTCGGCGCCGATGCGACCGCCGGTGACCGGATAGGGCATCGCGGCGCACAGCAGGTGCAGGCAGGTGTGAAAGCGCATGTGGCGATGCCGGCGCGCCCAGTCGATCTCCGCGGTCACGGCGGCGCCCGGCGGCGGCAGCGGCGCGTCGGCCGCGGGCACATGAATCGACCTCGTCCGCGCCGTCGCCCTTTTGCGTATCCACGATAGCGACGGTCGAGCCGTCCGCAAGCCGGAGGACGCCGGTGTCGCCCGGCTGCCCGCCGCCGGCCGGATAGAACACCGTGTGGGCGAGACGGATGCCGCGCGCGTCGAGCGCCGTCACCGTGGTCGCGCACGCGCGGGCGTAGGGATCGTCGCGGAAGAGGAGCTCGGCCATTTGCGTGATCGGGTTGGCCCCCACAGTTTCGCGCAAGTTCGCATGTCCTCGCAACGCCCGCAGCGCGATGCATAATGAGCCACCCGCTATGCGCACCGATCGCGCGTGATGACGCCCGAAGCGTTTCGACGTTCGACAAGCGCCGCGCACCCGCCGGCCGATCTGCCGCCGCCGCTCGAGGCGCTCTGGCACGATGCCAAGGGTGACTGGGCCACCGCGCACCGCATCGTCATGAACGCGCAGAGCGCCGCGGCCGCGTGGGTGCACGCCTACCTCCATCGGAAGGAAGGCGACCTCGACAACGCGCGCTACTGGTACCGGAAGGCGAAGCGGCCCGAGGCGACCGGCGCGCTCGAAGACGAATGGATGGCGATCGCCGCCGCGCTGCTCGCGCGCGACTAGGTCTGCGCCGGCGGCGCCTCGCGCTCTACGCGGCCGGGCCTGCGCGTAGGCCGAGTAGAAGAGATCCAGGATGCGCATCGCCTCGCCGAGCAGCGCGTCGTCGCTGCGGGTCTTCTCCTTGATCCCCCTCAGCACGGTTTCCAGCCCACGGGCATCCGCCACCGGGATCCCGCCCACGTCCAGAAAATGCACCGCGGCGCCGATCGCGGCGAGCGCCGGATCGCCGTCGAGGCCGAAGCTCGCGCGGAGCACCTCGAAGGTCACCCGATCGTCGGCATGGGTGAACTCCGCGCCGTCGAAATCGAAGCCGACCGCCTTCGCCGGCCGGTCACGCGGACGCTCGATCCACACGAACCGGGCGTCCCGATCGATGAATCGCTTGATCAGCCACGCACTGGCGAGGCGATCCACCCAGGGATCCTTGCGGGTTGCCCAGACGCGCCCCACGTATCGGGAGGCGTTCACCCGTCGCAGCCGGCCCCGGTCGGGCCGCGGCTCCCCGAGCGCATGGATCTGCAGGAGATCCCGCTCCACGGCGGAAAGCGCGGCCTCCGCCTGACGCCGGGCCTGCCCGGGATAGAAATCGATCTCGGCCAGCTTCTCGTGCGCCTGCCGCAGCCGGCGCACCGCCGTTCGCCCCTTGCGCAGGCCCAGGCCCGGCAGCAGGCGCCGCGCCTTCTCGATCGCCTCGACCAGCGCGCCGTAGCGCTCGCTGCGATCGAACAGCCTGCGGAGCCCGTCGAGATCCTGGTCCGCGGCGAATCGAAGCTCGGCCGTCAGCGCGAAGCCACCGGCAGACCTGACCTCGGCCTCCATCCGACCGAGGACGTCGACGCCTGCTGCGTCGGAAGGCAGGACGTACACGCCGTCGCGCAGCACGGCGCAGCCGCTTTCCTTCAATGCCCGCCAGACCCGCATCCGGATGGTCGAATTGCGCGTCGGCAGGCTGAGGATCAGTGTGCTGAACGAGAGCATTTGAGTTATATGTATCACATCTTCGTAGCAATCTTTACAGATTTTTCTTGACAGCTCCCGCGCCGCGGAGTACGGTCCGGACCCATGTAGGCGCTCGGCCGGCCAAACGCGGCCCCGAGCCCCTAGCCGGGTCCATCGGCAGACACCCGGTCCGCAAGGACGCCCCGTCCCAAGCGCTGCTCCGGTTCCCTCGCGGAAAGGAGCGCTTATGCGGAACGCAAACGCAGTTGCAGTCAGGGCGTTTTCTCTGACCCTCACTCTGGTCTCGATCGGCGGATGCGACATGGGTGCCGCGCCGCCGCCCCAAACACCCAGCGTCACGAGCGAGTCGCTGCGCGACCGGCTGCCGACCGTTCGGGTCCAGGTCGACGCCGCGCGCAATCGCGTCTGGTTCCTGACGCAGACGGGGGTGTTCGTGCACGATGCGTCGCGGTCGGAGCGGGTGGCGATTGCCCTTCCCGGCTGGGTGACGGTCGGCGCGGCCCACGGCTGCCCGCCCGACATGGCGCTGGGGCCGAAGGGCGAGGCGCTGATCACGAGCAACATCATGCCGACGCTGTGGCGGATCGATCCGGACTCGCTTGCGGTGAGCGTCCATCCGCTCGCGCTCGACGCGGACACCGACAAGGACGTGGGGTTCTCCGGGCTGGTCTACTCGCCACAGCACGGGACGTTCCTCGCGGCGAGCTTCCACCACGGCTCGCTTTGGCGCATCGACCCGCCCCTCGAGCGGGCGCAGAAGATCCCCCTCTCCGCACCCGTTCCGAAGGCGTGCGGGCTCGCGGTGCGCTCGCGCAGCGGGCACCAGGGGCTCCGACCGCTGCCCGACCTGTGCGTGCAGACGCCGCACGGCGGGTGGTCGGTGATCTTCGCCGCCGGCTGGCGCTCGGCATACGTGAGCGCCGCACCCTGCGCCGATGGAACCTGACCGGTCCGCGCCGATTCCCCGAATGTCCGGCAATCACGCCAATCTCGTCCTCGCGGCGCGCGCGCTGCGCGCGCTCGCGGACGGCTTCGTCGCCGTGCTCCTGCCTGCCTACCTGCTCGCGCTCGGCTACGCACAGTTCGAGGTCGGGCTGCTCAGCACGGTGACGCTCCTCGGCTCGGCGACCGCGACCCTCGCCGTCGGCCGCTGGGGCCACCGCTTCGCGCTGCGCCGCCTGCTGCTCGCCGCCGCGGTGCTGATGGTGGCCACCGGGCTCGGCTTCGCAACCCTCTCCGCGCTCTGGCCGTTGCTCGTCGTCGCGTTCTTCGGTCCGTTGAATCCGAGCGGCGGCGACGTGAGCGTGTTTCTGCCGCTCGAGCACACGGTGCTGGCGGCCTCCGGGACGGCGGACGCGCGCACCGGCCTCTTCGCCCGCTACAGCTTTCTCGGCTCGATCTTCGGTGCGCTGGGCGCACTCGCGGCGGCGGTACCCGACTGGCTGGCGGACCGGGCGGACTGGCCGATGATCGATGCGCTGCGCGCAATGTTCGTTGCCTACGCCTTCGTCGGCGCCGTGGTATGGGCGATCTACCTGCGCGTGCCCGAGCGGCCCGCCGGAGAGAGCACTGCCCGCCCGTCGCTCGGTCCATCGCGCGGGATCGTTCTCAAGCTCGCGGCACTCTTCAGCGTCGATGCGTTCGCCGGCGGGCTCGTCATCAACGCGCTCCTGGCGCTGTGGCTCTTCGAGCGGTTCGGCATGTCGCTCACCGCCGCCGGTGCATTCTTCTTCTGGACCGGCTCGCTCAGCGCCGTGTCCCAGCTGGCCGCGGCACCGCTCGCACGGCGCATCGGCCTGGTGAACACGATGGTGTTCACGCACATCCCGTCGAGCCTCTGCCTCATTGCGGCGGCGTTCGCCTCTTCGCTGGAAGCCACGCTCGGGCTGCTGCTCGCGCGCAGCCTGCTCTCGCAGATGGACGTCCCGGCCCGCAGCGCCTACGTCATGTCGGTGGTCACGCCGGCCGAGCGGCCGGCGGCGGCGAGCTTTACCGCGGTCCCACGCAGCCTCGCTTCCACGGTCGGCCCCTCGCTCGCCGGCGCGATGTTCGCCGCCGGAATGATGAGTGCGCCGCTCGTCGCCTGCGGACTGCTGAAGATCGCCTACGACCTCGCGTTGTTCGCCGGCTTCCGCAAGGTGGCGCCCCGCACGTAGCGGCCCGATGCGCAGTTCGCCACGCGCTTCCGGCGCTAGAGCGCCGCGTACCGCCGCATGAACCGCCGGTCGATCCAGTCCTTCCAGCGCCACACCCACGCGCCCTCGAGCGCCCAGCCGTCGCGCGAGGCGACCGCGTAACGGTCCCCGGTCGAAATCAGCGCGAGCGACCGGGCCTGCGGCACGTAGCGCTCCAGCGGCCGGCCTTCCGCCGCGGCGCGCAGGTTGCGCGCGAGCGGCGGCCCCTGGCGCACGGCGTACACGCCCGACTTCGGTCGCGGATGCCCGACGATCGTGGCGCAGTCGCCGGTGGCGAACACGTTCGAATGGGACGTCGACCGCAGCGTTTCATCCACCGCGATGAACCCACGGTCGTCGACCGCGAGCCCGCTCGCCGCGAAGCGCGGGGAGGCCGCCGCGCCGGTCGCCCAGAGGATCGCGTCGCCCGCCACGCGGTAGCCGTTCGCGGCAAAGACGGTCCCGCGCTCCACGCGCACGACGCGGCTCGACAGGTGCACCTCGACTTCGCGCCGCGCGAGGATGCGGCGAAAGATGCGCCGCACCTTCTCGTTGTGCGCGGGCAGCAGGACGTCGACGTCGGTCACAAGCTGCCACTCGACCGCGTCGGGGCGCCCGGTCACGTCGGCGACGCGATGCTGCATCGCGAGCACCATCTCGATTCCGGCAGCGCCGCCGCCGACCACGACCGACGCGCTTCAGCTCGCCCGTCCGCGCCCGCTCGAGGAACGCGTCCCAGGCGCGCAGGAATGCGCCGACGGGCTTCACCCCCAGCGTGTGCGCACCGGCGCCGGGGATCCCGGCGTTGGCCGGCGTCGAACCGATGTCGAGCGACACGCAATCGAATTCGAGGGTCGCACCGTCCGCTAGCGTCACCGAGCGGGCGGCTGGATCGAGTCCGGTCGCGATCGTCGGCAGGAAGCGCGCCCCGGCGAAGCGGGCGACGCGCTCGAGGTCGATGTGCGCCTCCTCGAACGCGTAGTGCGCTGCGACGAGCCCGGGCAGCATCCCGGAGTACGGCGTCCAGCGATGCGGGCTCACCAGCACCAGCTCGACGCCCGCCGCAGGCGCGCGCCCGAAGCGCCGCAGCACCTCGACGTGGCTGTGCCCGCCGCCGAGGAGGAGGATGCGCTTCACGGCGCGGCGGTCTCGTTCAACCCGGATTCTCCCCAGCGCCTTCTGGCGGCGTAAGCGCGTTCAGCCGTGCCGCGCCGCCCGGCACTTCGCGGCGGACTCGCTCCAGATCGTCGGGACGGTCCACGTCCCATAGCAACGCCAGTTCCTGCCAGCGCCAGCCGATCGAGCGGAGCCGCTCCCGCTGCTCCGCCATTACGTCCTGCCCACCCCAGCGGATGCGGGCGAAGGCGTCCGGCCGGATGCGGTTCGCACCGACCAGCACATAGCCGCCGTCCTCGGCCGGGCCGAGCACCACGTCGTAGCCGGCGGCGAGCGCGCCCGCCCCGTCGCGAAGGTACTCCGGCGTCATCGCCGGGCAGTCCGCGCCGATCAGGACGGCCGGCAGACCCGCGGCGAGCGCCCGATGCATGCGCTCGCCGAGATCGCCCGTGCCCTGGTCCGTGAGTGAAACGTCGAAGCGCGCGGCGCAAGCCGCAAAGAACGGGTGCGCGCGGTCCGGCGCGCAGCACAGCTCCACCGGGCCGAGGCGCGCGGCGCAGGCAGTCTCCAGCGCCCGTTCGACCAGCCATTCGTGGAGGCGCGCTGCGCCGGCCGCGCCGAGCGCCGGAATGAGCCGGGTCTTCGCGGCACCGGGAACGGGAGCCTTGGCGAACACGATCACGCGCATGGAGCAGCCCCGATTCTCGCCGAGCGCGGGGCCGCGCGCTCAGCGCGGGTCGTGCCGGTAGATCTCGGCCAGTCGTTCCGGCGAGGTGCCGAAGAAGTAGCGCAGCCGCAGCCACCACATCAGCGCGATCGTGCGTATCACGCCGTGCGACTCCCAGCGCCGCCCCGAGGTGGTCACGCGCTCGCGGAGACAGAGCGGACGCGACACGCGCTTGAGCGCGGCGCTGAGCGCGACGTCCTCCATTAGCGGCAGTGGCGGAAAACCGCCCACCGCCGCGAATGCGTCGCGGCGCACGAAGACCGCCTGGTCGCCCGTCGCGATGCCGGTCCAGCGCGAGCGCGCGTTCATCAGTGCGGCGACCAGCCGCAGGAGCGGGTGCCGACCGGCGATGCGAACGTCGAAGCGGCCCCACGCCCGGCCGCTGCCGGCCAGCCCGTCGAGCACCACGCGGTCGGCGCGCGCGGGCAGCCGGGTGTCGGCGTGCAGGAAGAGGAGCACGTCCCCGGCGGCGATTCGCGCCCCGGCGTTCATCTGATTTGCGCGCCCGCGCGGTGCGCTCGCCACCCGGTCCGCCCAGGGCGCCGCGAGGTCCGGCGTCCCGTCGCCGCTCCCGCCGTCGATCACGACGACCTCGTGTCCGGCGGCGCGCAGCGGCTGCAACGCCTCCAGCGCGGCGACGACGCCGGCGGCTTCGTTCAGCGTGGGGACGACGATCGAGAGACGCATCCGCCCCAGCGCTCAGCGCCTGGCGTCGTTCAGCGCCCAGTCGTACTCGAGGAAGCCGATCGGCGCCTTGCCGTCCTCGATGAGCTTGCGCTGCGCGGGGCCGTCGGCGAGCAGCTGCGCGTAGCGCCCGAAGTACTGCTCGCGCGACTGGATCGGGGGCTGTCTTCCCTGCGAAGCCGCGGTAGCCGCTCGTCCAGTCCTCCTTGAACCAGTCGAAGATCTTCGAGACTTCGAGCGCGCCGGTCTGCGCGTTGAGCCGGTTGCGCGAGCGGTCGGACAGGAACCGCGCCGTCTGCTCCTCGAGCTGCGCGTCCAGCCGCTCGGCGACGTAGGCCTCCTCGCGCAGCATCGGGCAGCCGATCGAGGCGCAGTTGACCGCGAAGTGCACGCGCGGCTCGTCGTAGGCGCCCTTCCGCCGCAGCGTCCCGTGCTCGATCCCGTCGAGCGACTGCTTGCGCCCGAGCAGCGTGAAGAACTCGTCCTTGAACGGGTTCCCGAACACCTTGCCGAAATCCCAGATCGACTTGATGTCGGGGTACCGGGTCAGGATCTTCTCCACCGTGAACGCGTTGTAGGCGTTGATGAGGAATGCCATGCGCTGCGGCTTCGACCAGCCGTTGAACTCGGCCGCGGTGACCTTCGACAGCGAGTCGAGGTAGGCCTTGAGCTGCGCGCGGTCCTGCGCGAAGCCGGCGTAGCGGACCTGCGACGCCTTGCCGCCGTCCACCACGACGACGTGTCTTCTTCAGCAGCGCCGTCCAGCCGGCGTGCGCGTGATCGAACTGCGCGAAAACGGCGCCGAGGGGCGCCGTCGCGAGGACGATCAGCGCGAGCAGCCGGCGGATCATGCCGGCCCTCCGGTGGCGGGCCGCGCCGCCCGGACCTCGTTGCCCGGAGCGCTCGACCGGCCGCCGCGCATCCACGCGTGGTAGCGCTCGACCCACTTCAGCACCCCCTGCGGCGCGTGCGCCCGCTTCCAGTTGCCCGCGGCGTACTTGTTGGCTTCCGCGAGCGTCGGATAGATGTGGATGGTGCCGAGGATCTTGTTGAGCCCGATGCCGTGCTTCATCGCCGAGATGTACTCGATGATCAGGTCGCCGGCGTGCTCGCCGACGATGGTCACGCCCAGGATCCGGTCCTTGCCCGGGACGGTGAGCACCTTGACCAGCCCTTCGGCTTCGCCGTCGGCGATCGCGCGGTCGAGGTCGTCGAGTGCCGTAGGTGGTGACCTCGTAGGCGACGCCCTTCTCCTTCGCCTCGGTCTCGTTCAGGCCGACGCGCGCGACTTCGGGCTCGGTGAAGGTCGCCCACGGCATCACCGAGTAGTCGACCTTGAACTTGCGGAAGCGCCCGAACAGCGCGTTCACCGCGCAGTACCAGGCGGTGTGCGCCGCGGTGTGGGTGAACTGGTAGGGCCCGGCCACGTCGCCGCAGGCGTAGATGTTCGGGTACACGGTCTGCATGTACTCGTTCACTTCGACGGTGCGCTGCTGCGTGACCGGGATGCCGAGCGTGTCGAGGCCGTAGCCCTCGGTGCGCGCGACGCGGCCGACGGCGCAGAGCAGCGCGTCGAACGGGATCTCGACGTCCTTGCCCTCGTGCTCGGCGACCATGATCTTCTCGCCGTTCGACGACCTTGAACGCCTTCGCCTTCGTGCTCACGCGGCACATCGATGCCTTCCTGCGCGGAAGCGGTGCGCGACCCTCTCGGACACTTCCGGGTCCTCGCGGATCATGATCCGCGGCAGCATCTCCACCTGCGTGACCCGGGCGCCGAAGCGCGCGAAGCATTGCGCGAGCTCCGATCCGATCGGCCCGCCGCCGAGCACGATCAGTCGCTTGGGCAGCTCGGTCAGCGCCCACACGGTGTCGGAGGTGACGTAGCCCACGTCCTCGATGCCCGGGATCGGCGGCACGAACGGGCGCGCCCCGGCGGCGATGACGATCGAGCGCGTCGTGAGGGTCTGCCGGGTGCCGTCGGCGCGGGTGATGTCCACGCTCCAGGGCGACGTCATCTTCGCCTCGCCCTGCACCACGTCCACGCCGAGCGCGCTGTAGCGCTCCACTGAGTCGTGCGGCTCGACCGTCCGGATCACGCGGTGGACGCGGTCCATCACGTCCTTGAACGAGAAGTCGGCCGAAGCGGTGCGGATGCCGAACTCCTGCGCGCGCTTGATGTGCGACAGGAGCTTCGCCGAGCGGATCAGCGCCTTCGACGGCACGCAGCCGAAGTTCAGGCAGTCGCCGCCCATCTTGTGCTTCTCGACCAGGGTCACGCTTGCCTTGACCGCCGCGGCGATGTAGGCCGACACCAGCCCCGCCGAGCCGGCGCCGATGACGACCATGTTGCGGTCGAACGCCGCCGGCTTCGTCCACTTCGCGTAGACCTTGCGCGCCTTGAGCCAGTCGACGATCTTCTTCGCCACCAGCGGGAAGAGACCGAGCAGCGCGAACGAGCCGACCAGCCCCGGCGACACGAGCCCGGAAAGCGCGGTCGATCTGCGCGATCTGCGTCCCGGCGTTCACGTACACGATCGTGCCGGCGAGCATCCCGAGCTGGCTCACCCAGTAGTAGGTCCACGTCCGCATGGGCGTGAGTCCCATGACGAGGTTGATGACGAAGAACGGGAACGCCGGCACGAGCCGCAGCGCGAAGAGGTAGAACGCGCCCTCCTTCTCGACGCCGCGATTGAACGCGGCGAGCTTGTCGCCGAACTTCTTCTGGATCGCATCGCGGAAGAGGAAGCGGCTGGCGAGGAAGGCGAGCGTCGCGCCGATCGACGCCGCGAACGAGATGATCAGCGTGCCCCACGCGAGGCCGAAGATCGCCCCGCCGACGAGCGTCATGAGCGCCGCGCCGGGCAGCGAGAGCCCGGTGACCGCGACGTAGATCGCAAAGTAGATGGCGGCGGTCTGCAGCGGATGCGCCTGGAAGTAGGCGTCGATCGCCGCCTGCTGCTGCTTGAAGAGCTCGAGGCTGAAGTACTGCTTCAGGTCGAACGCGAAGAAGGCCGCGATCAGGGCGACGAGGACGACGAGCAGCGCGACGCGGGCCTTGCTCATGGCGAGCCCTCCGGGACGGCGGGTTCAGGCGACCGCGGTTTGTCGCATCGCAGCGTCGGGCCTTACGGCGCTGCGCACCGCCTGCTCCAGCTCGTACGACGGGCCGTCCACGATCCGGCGCCGGTACGAGTCCGACGCGGGCGTCCCCTCGGGCCAGCGCGCGTCGAACCAGTCGAGCCAGGCGGCGTGATCGTACCGCACCGCGAGCGCCTCCACGTGGATCGCGCCGAGCCGCTCGCCGTAGAGCGCGTCGCCGCGCGGACGCGCCGAGATGCGGGTGATCAGGCCGAAGCGCGTGCCGCGGAAGTTCGGCATGCCGGCCGCGCCGTTGTTGGCGATCAGCCGACGGCCGTCACGGAGGTCGATCGGCTGGACCACCGGCAGGCAGGTGTGGCTCGACGCGAATACGCGCACGCCGGCCTCCGCAAAGGCGGCGACTGCGGGTGCCGGATCCTCCAGCAATCGCTCCTGCGAGAAATTCCAGCCGGCCAGCGACCACGCGTCGCCGTGCACGAGCGCGATCCGCTCGCCGCCCACCGCCGCGACCGCGTGCATCGGCAGGGCGCCGAGGCGCGCCCGCAGCCCGGGAAGGCCGCGTGCGGTCTCGCGCAGCGTCGCGAGGATCGCATTCGACCGCGCCACCTCCGCATCGCCGACCCAGTCCGGGTAGGCGCAGCCGCAACCCGCCGCGTCATCGTCGCTCGCGAGCTCGGTCTCGACGTTGCCGCGCAATGCGACGTGCTCGAGGACGCGCGCGTTGAGCGCCGCGAAATCGTCGGGCGCGGCATCGAACCAGTTGAAGTCGCCGTTGAAGACCAGCGTCGGCGCGACCGGCTCCGCGGCGGCGAGCGCGAGAATCGCGTCGAGCGCGAACGGGTTGCCGTACAGCCCGCCGATCGCGTAGACCGTCTCGGCCTCGATCTCCGCCGCGCGGCGGAAGGCGGACGGCGAGTAGCCGTACGCGAGCGGGCAGCTGCGTCCGGGCGCAGCCACGCTTCAGGCGCCCAGCGCGCCGCCGCAGCTCGACCCCTGCCCGGCCGTGCAGCCGAAGCAGTGCTCGGCGACGGCGATCGGACCGCCCGCGAGGTCGCGTCCGACGAGGTCGGCGAGGCGCGCGCGCGGCCGGCCCGCCACGGCGAGCGGCAGCCCGAGCATCTGGTTGAAGTCGCAGTCGTAGACGTAGCCCTGCCAGTCCACCGAGAGCAGCGTGCGGCACATCACATTCTCGAGGTTCTCGTCCCGGTGGCTCTCGCGGAGCAGCCGCAGGTAGGCGTTGAACTGTCCCTTCGAGATCAGCGTCGAGCCGAAGCGCGCGATCGGCATGTTCGCGAGCGTGTACAGGCGCGTGAACTCGACGGCGTACCGGGTCCGCAGGTGCGCGCGGTAAGCGTCCTCGAGCGGCGCCTGCGCCGGCGGCAGCACCGGGCCCTGCGGGTTGTAGACGAGGCTCAGCTCGAGCCCGCTCCCGGGGCGCGCGTACCCGAGCGCGTTCAGCTGGCGCAGGCCCTCGATGCTCGCGCCGAACACGCCCTTGCCGCGCTGGCGTTCGACGTTGTCCTCGAGGTAGCACGGCAGCGACGCGATCACCTCCACCCGGTGCGCGGCGAGGAATTCGGCGAGATCTTCATGCCCCGGCTCGCCGAGGATCGTCAGGTTGCAGCGGTCGATGACGTGCACGCCCAGCTTGCGCGCCGCGACGACGAGGCGGCGGAAATTCGCATTGAGCTCGGGCGCGCCCCCGGTGATGTCCAGTCGCCGCACCGCCGAGTTGCGAAGAAACGCGAGCACCGTCTCGGCGACCTCTTCTCCATCTCCTCGGTGCGATGCGGCCCCGCATTGACGTGGCAATGGACGCAGGACTGGTTGCACCGGTAGCCGACGTTGACCTGCAGCGTCTCGAGGCGTCCGCGGGCGATCGCGGGGAAGTCGGAATCCCGCAGCAGCGGAAGGGTCGCGTGCACGTGCTTTCCTTGTCGTCGATGCATCGCACAGAAAACGAACGCGACTGGACGGGCAGGCGCAGTTCGGAACATAGCAGAGTCCAGCCGCTGCGCGGCAAGGCGCGATACACGCTCCGCCGCGCGCACTACCGCGTGCCGGTCACCACGACCCGCGAACAAGGCTTGGTCGTACGGGCGCGACGAACCTTTCACGTGCCAGCCCGGCCTTCGCCGCTCTTCTTACGCGCCGCCGCCGGTTTCGGATGCACGCCCGGGCGCCCGCGCGTCCGATCCGCGGAACGCGCGGACCCGCGTGCTATATTTTGCCGGCCATGGGCCATCGCCTCTCGAAGATCACGACGCGCACCGGCGACGCGGGCGAGACCGGCCTCGCCGACGGCTCGCGCGTCGCGAAGGACAGCGCCCGCATCGCCGCGCTGGGCGAGGTGGACGAGCTCAATTCGGTGCTCGGCGTGCTGCTCGCCGAGGACATGCCCGCGGCGGTGCGCGCCGTGCTCGTCGACGTGCAGCACGATCTGTTCGATCTCGGCGGCGAAATGGCGATCCCGGGCCATGCCATCGTGACCGACGCGCAGGTGGCGCGGCTCGAGACCCACACCGAAACCTTCAACGCCGACCTCGCGCCGCTCAAGGAGTTCATTCTCCCCGCCGGTTCGCGTGCCGCCTCGCTCGCGCACCTCGCGCGCACCGTGTGCCGGCGCGCGGAGCGCTCGGTCGTCGCGCTCGCCCGCACGGACAAGGTCACCGCCAATGCGCGCGTCTACCTGAACCGGCTGTCGGATCTCCTCTTCGTGCTCGGTCGCGTGCTCAACCGCGCGGCGGGCGGGTCGGACGTGCTCTGGCGGCGCGACCGCTGACCCGGGCTGGAGGCCCGTCGATTGGATCCGGCCCAGAACAAGCTCCTGGAGAACCTGCTCGAGGCGTGCGCGCGGCGCGACCAGGGGGCGTTTGCCCGCCTCTACGAGGTGACGGCGCCGAAACTGTTTGGCGTCGCCGTCCGTATCTTGCGTCGGGAGGACTGGGCGGAGGAGGTCCTGCAGGACTGCTACGTGAGCATCTGGAACAACGCCGGCCGCTATTCGGCGGGACTTTCGGCGCCGATGACGTGGATGACCAGCATCGTCCGGAACCGGTGCCTCGACGGGCTGCGGCGGCCGAACCTGGAGGTCGTGCTGCAGCGCCCCGACGACGACGGCGACGACCCGCTGGAGGCGATCGCATCGGACGCGCCGGGCCCGCTGGACGACCTGGCCCGGTCGGCGGACGCGAAGGCGCTGGCCGACTGCCTCGGCCGGCTGGAGGCGAAGCAGCGCCAGGCGATCATGCTCGCCTTCTACGACGGGCTGTCGCACTCGGAGCTGGCGCGCCACATGCGCCAGCCGCTCGGAACGGTGAAGACCTGGGTCCGCAGAGGCCTGGAGAAGCTCAAGGGCTGCCTCGGCAGCGCGTGAACGGGGACGGATGAGGTACCGCAACAAGCCGGCGCTGCAGGATCGCCTCGCGGCCGAGTACGTGCTCGGCACGCTGCGCGGCCGCGCGCGCCTGCGCTTCCAGGCCTGGATGCGCGAGGACGCCGCGTTGCGCCGTGCCGTCGTCGACTGGGAGCAGCGCCTCGCGCCGATGGCCGCCGGCCTGAAGGAGGTCGCGCCGCCCCGCCGCGTGTGGCAGGGGATCGAAGCCCGCCTCGGTGCGCCCGCTGCGGCGCGAACCGTGCCCGCCGCCGCGCCGGCGCGGCCCGCCGCGGCGGCGAAGGCCGGCGGCTTCTGGGAAAGCGTGACGTTCTGGCGCGGCTGGGGGCTGGTCGCGACGGGGTGCGCGGCGGCGCTGGTCGCGGCGCTGGCGCTGCAGCAGCCGCAAGTCGTCGAGGTGCCGGTCGAGAAGCTCGTCGAGAGCACGCGGATGCAGCCGTCGTACATCGCGATTCTCCGGAACAAGGCCGGCAAGGCGGTGTTCGTCGCCTACGCGGGCCGGAAGTCCGACGAGCTGTGGGTCAAGCGCATCGGCCTCGAAGACGAGCCGCCCGACCATCGCTTCGAGCTGTGGGGCCTGTACGGGAAAGAGGGCGCGGCACCGCGCCTGCTCGGGATGCTGCCCAAGGACGACAAGGCGACGATCAAGCTCGCCGGAGTGGCCGACGACTCGCTCCGGGACTTCCCCGCGCTCGCCATCACCGTCGAGCCCGCGCAGGGCTCGGGGGGCTCGCCCACGGGTCCCGTGGTCGCCTCCGGCGACTGCTTCAAGTTCTGGTAGGCACCGCATCACGCTGCGGCGCCGGTCATGGTCGGCGCAGAGGAACTATTCCGCGCGTCAAACGCCCTCGCGCAGTACCATCGGCGCGATACGAAACAGGGACTTGCATGCGCTTCCTCCTGCAGAACGTGGTAGCGGCAGCCCTCCTCGCGTGCGCCTCCGGCGCCGCGGCACAGGGGAATGCCGGGCCGGCTCCGAAGCCGGGTGACGCGCCGGCGTCGAAGCCGGGTGTCGAAGTGCCGGCCGGCTCGACCGGCCGCGGCACGCTCGTGCTCGGAGCGGACCAGAAGATCTTCAAAGCCTGCGGCGCGGATCGCGAGTACTGGGTCAACGACGCGACCGGCGGCGATCTCACCCAGGTGTACGAGAAGCTCGCCGGCGGCACCGGCAAGCCGCTGTTCGTCGACGTGCGCGGCGTGCTCGAGCAGCCCCCGAAGACGGGCGCTGGGTCGACCTTCCCGCGCGTGCTCAGGGTCGTCGAGCTCCGGCGCGCCGACCCGGCGGGCGCCGGGTGCCGCGAGAACCTGCGCTATTTCGAGCTGCGCGCCTGGGGCGACGACCCGTTCTGGCGCGTCGACGTCTCGCGCAACGGCATCATCTGGTCGTCCTACGGCGCGCCATCGAGCGTCGCCTTCCCGTACGGCCCGCCGCGCCGCGACGGCGACACGATCCGCTACGCCGTGGTGCGGGAAGGTGCCGAGCGCCACGAGCTCGAGCTCCTGATGAAGCCCGGCCGGTGCACCGATTCGCGCACCGGCGCAGTGACCTGGCTGAGCGTCGAGGCCCGCCTCAACGGCCGCGCCCTGCGCGGCTGCGCCTACGAGGGCGAGCGCACCCAGTAGCGCCGCGCCCGGTGCGCCGCACCGGCCCCTGTCATGACAATGACATGCCGTTCGGCGCGCCCCGCGCGCCGTCCGTCGGAATGCGTCCGGGCCCGCCCGCCCGAGCGGTACGAGTGCCGCGCCGGCGGCCCCCGCTGCGCCTAGGATCCATTTAACGGCAACCAGCGCCCGGCCCCGTCGGGCGCGCAACCACGGCCCCGACCATGGCGCTCGAATGGCTCGTACTCGGCCTCGCCGCCCTCGCGGCGGCGGGCGGCGGCGCGTGGCTCGTGCGCATCGGCGCCGGGCCGTGCCGCTCGACCCGGCCACGGCGGCGCGCAAGCGCGAGCGGCGCGCGCGCGATCTCGGCTGGGTGTACGACGCGACCGTGACGGGCGACACGCAGTTCACGCTGCGCGGCGCGGCCGCGGGGATGAAATGGAAGCTCCGCTACCGCGCCGATCCGACCCGTCCCGACGAGCGTCCCACGCTGACCTGGGCCACCCGCAGCGTCCAGGGCGGGGCGACCGAGCTGCGCGTGATCGGGCGCGCGCGCTACGAGCGCGGCAAGGCGAACTTCGAGCCGATGGTCGAGAAGCTGTCGAGCCTGATCCTCAGCCCGCGCGACATCGCCGCGGCCCAGGCGCGCGCCGAGTTCGTGGAGCGCACCGCGCCGGCCGACGTCGGCTCGGCGCAGTTCCGCGACCAGTTCACGGTCCTCGCGCGCAACAACCGCCTGGCCCGCGCGCTCTTCGACGCGAAGATGGAAGCGAGCCTCGCGAAGTGGCCCGGCGGCGGCGCCGACGAGCGGCTCTCGATCTGGCTCGACTGGCAGGGCCTGCGCATCGACCTCGAAACGGCGCAGCCGCGCATGGCCGAGATCGAGCACCTCGTCGCGTTCGGCCTCGCGGTCGCGGCGAAGTACCGGCGCCACGCGGCTTCGCCCGGCGTGACCGTCTTCATGGAAGAAGAGACCCAGCCGGGCCGCGCATAAGCGCCTCGGCCGGGCGGCCCCCGCGCGTCGGAGGACGCCGAGTCTCCGAGTAACATCGCGCGATGCTGATGCCGTCGCGCCGGACGCGCCGCTTCGTCCTACTCGCGGTCCTCGTGCTGCTCGTCGGCGCGATCGCCGTCCCGGCGTACCGCATCGCGCTGGTCGGTTCGGGCTTCGCGGCGAAGAACGTCTGCTCGGCGGTATTCGTCTCCGGCCGTGCGCCGGAAGACGCCCTGGACGATCTGCGCGCCTACCGCTCTACCCCGCTCGACCTCGTGCGCGTCGTCGTCGCGCGCGACCGTCAGACCGCGACCGGCACGCTGTTCGGGCTCGCGCGGCGCGACGCCGTCTACCGCGAGGGCCTCGGTTGCGCGCTCGCCATCGGCGCGAGTCCGGACGCGCTGCGGTCGGCCGCGCTGCCGCCGCGCGCCGCGATCCGTCCGGCCGCAGCATGGCCCGACGGCGACGCGGACGAAGCACCGCGCAGCGAGCGCCGCGCTCGCGCGCGTGCTCGACGAGGCGTTCACCGAGAGCCCGGACGCGCCGCCGAAGCGCACGCGCGCAGTGGTGGTCTCGCGCGCAGGCGGCCTCGTCGCCGAGCGGTACGCGCCCGGATTCTCGCGCGACACCCCGCTGCCGGGCTGGTCGATGGCGAAGAGCGTGGCCGCGGCGCTCGCCGGGTCGCTCGCGGCGGACGGCAAGCTCGCGCTGGAGCGGCCGCCGCCCCTCGCCGCGTGGCGCGCGCCCGGCGATCCGCGCGCCGCGATCACGCTGGCGCAGCTCCTGCGCATGTCGAGCGGGCTCGCGTTCGACGAGTCCTACGAGAACCCGCTGTCCGACGTCATCCAGATGCTCTCGGCCACCGGCGACGCCGCCGGCTTCGCCGCCGCCAAGCCGCTCGCGCACCCGCCCGGCACGCGCTTCGCGTACGCGAGCGGCACCACGAACGTCCTGATGCAGGCGATGCGCGAGGCGCTCGCCGACGACCGTGCGTACCTCGCGCTCCCGCGGCGCGCGCTGTTCGACCGCATCGGCATGTCGAGCGCGCTCATCGAGGCGGACGCGTCGGGCACGTTCGTGGGCTCGTCGCTGATGTTCGCCACCGCGCGCGACTGGGCGCGCTTCGGCCTGCTCGCGCTGCGCGACGGGACCTGGAACGGCCGCCGCATCCTGCCGGCGGGCTGGATGCGCTTCATGACCACCCCGGCCCCCGCCGCGCCGGAGGGCGAGTACGCGGCGCACTGGTGGCTCAAGCTCCGCCCGAACCGCGGCGCCGGCGCCCGCGCGCCGCGGCTGCCGCCGGACGCGTATCACGCCGCCGGCCACGGCGGTCAGTTCGTGACCGTCGTGCCGTCGCGCGAGCTCGTGGTCGTGCGGCTGGGCCACGCGGTCGACCGCGACGCGTGGGACCAGGATGCGTTCGTCGCGCGCGTGCTGGACGCGCTCGCGAACTGACGCGGCGGGCGGCCGGATCCGGATTGGTACACTCGGACGCACGCATGGAATCCCGGTCCTCCCTCCTGCGCTACGCCTGGCTCTCGATCGCCGCGGCGCTGGTGACGATCGCGCTCAAGGGTGCGGCGTGGTGGATGACCGCCTCGGTCGGACTGCTCTCGGACGCGCTCGAATCGTTCGTCAATCTCGCCGCGGCAGCGTTCACCCTCTACGCGCTGGCGCTCGCCGCGCGGCCGCCCGACGAGGAGCACGCCTATGGTTACAGCAAGGCGGAGTACTTCGCGAGCGGCTTCGAGGGCACCCTCATCCTCGTCGCGGCCGGCCTCATCACGGCCGCGGCCATCGAGCGGCTGCTGCATCCGCGACCGCTCGAGCACGTCGGCGCCGGGCTCGCGGTGAACGCGGCCGCCGCAGTGGTGAACCTCGTGGTCGCGCGCATCCTTCTCGCCGCGGGGCGCGCGCACCGCTCGATCGCGCTCGAGGCCGACGCCCGCCATCTGTTCACCGACGTATGGACCTCGGCCGGCGTGATCGCCGGCGTCGCCGCGGTCGCGGCGACCGGCTGGCTGTGGCTCGATCCGGTGCTCGCGCTCGCGGTGGCGGCGAACATTCTCTGGTCGGGGCTCCAGCTGATGCGGCGCTCGGCGCTGGGGCTCCTCGACCGCGCGCTGCCCGAGCCGGACCGGCGCGCGATCGACGCGGTGCTGGACGGCTACCGGGCGCAGGGGCTCGATTTCCACGCCCTGCGCACGCGCGAGGCGGCGGGCCGCTCGTTCGTCTCGGTGCACGTGCTGGTGCCGGGAGACTGGACCGTGCAGCGCGGGCACGACGCGGTCGAGGACATCGAGGCGCGGATCCGCGCCGCGGTGCCCGCGGCGACGGTGTTCACGCACCTCGAGCCGCGCGACGATCCGGCGTCCTACCGCGACGTGAGGCTGGACCGCCGCGCCTGAGCGCCTGCGCGCAGCTCGGCGACGAGCTTGACGGCCGCGAACGCCATCAGCCCCGTCCCGACGACGATCAGGGTCCACGCGATCTGCGGGTCGCCGAGCGCGGGCGCGACGCCCGCGACCGCGCCGGTCAGGCCGAGCACCCCGGCGACGAGCAGCACGCCGCCGGCGCAGTCCATGACCAGCCAGCGCGGCGAAATGCTGAGACGGCGCTCGGGTCCGCGGGTCAATTGCGCTCCACGTCCGGATCCGCTCCGGGAAGCGTTCACGCTATCACGCAAACCCCCTGCGGCAGAATGGCGGGCAAATGGGAATGCGTACCTTTCCCTGGGGGCAGGCGAGTAGTAGACTTGGCGCGCATTTTTTTCGACGCGCCGCGGCGCCGCTGGCGCGTCGATTCCGAGCGCCGCAGCGGGAGGCCGCCACGCGGCGCGCGCCGGCTGGGGAGGTGGAGTGAAAGCGACGGACATCGGCAACCCCGATTACTTCCACAAGGTCGTCGACTGCCAGTGGGCCTGCCCGGCCCATACCCCCGTTCCCGAATACATCCGGCTGATCGCCGCGGGCCGCTACGGCGACGCGTACCTGGTCAACTGGAAGTCGAACGTGTTCCCCGGCATTCTCGGGCGCACCTGCGACCGCCCGTGCGAGCCCGCCTGCCGCCGCGGCCGCGTGGAGGACGGCGAGTCCAAGGAACCGGTCGCGATCTGCCGCCTGAAGCGCGTCGCGGCGGACCAGAAGGAGGACATCCGGCCGCGCCTGCCGAAACCGGCCGCGCAGAAGAACGGCAAGCGCGTCGCCTGCGTCGGCGCCGGCCCGGCCTCGCTCACGGTCGCGCGCGACCTGGCGCCGCTCGGCTACGAAGTCGTGGTCTTCGACGGCGACCACCGCGCGGGCGGGATGATCCGCAGCCAGATCCCGAAGTTCCGCCTCCCCGAGGAGGTGATCGACGAGGAGGTCGGCTACGTGCTCGACCTCGGCGTCGAATTCCGCAGCGAGAGCTACGTCGGTTCGATGAAGGCGCTGCTCGCCGAGGGCTGGGACGCGGTGTTCGTCGGCTGCGGCGCGCCGCGCGGCCGCGACCTCGAGATCCCGGGGCGCAAGGAGGCCGCCGCCCACATCCACATCGGCATCGACTGGCTCGCCAGCGTCTCGTTCGGCCACATCGACAAGATCGCCAAGCGCGTCATCGTGCTCGGCGGCGGCAACACCGCGATGGACTGCTGCCGCTCGGCGAAGCGCCTCGGCGGCGAGGACGTGAAGGTGATCGTGCGCTCGGGCTTCGAGGAGATGAAGGCGAGCCCGTGGGAGAAGGAGGACGCGCAGCACGAGGGCATCCCGATCCTCAACTTCCTCGTGCCGAAGGCGTTCCTGCACGACGGCGGGAAGCTGACCGGCATGACCTTCGAGAAGGTCCAGGCGGTGTACGACGCCAAGGGCCGCCGCAACCTCATTCCCACCGGCGAGCCGGACCAGACGATCGAGTGCGACGCGGTGCTGGTCGCGGTCGGCCAGGAGAACGCCTTCCCCTGGATCGAGCGCGAGGTCGGCATCGAGTTCGACAAGTGGGGCATGCCGAAGCTCGACGCCAGGACGCTGCAGTCGACGCTGCCGCACGTGTTCTTCGGCGGCGACGCGGCGCTCGGACCGAAGAACATCATCTGGGCGGTTGCGCACGGCCACGACGCCGCGATCTCGATCGACCGGCACTGCCACGGCGAGGACGTCGCGGTGCGCCCGCCGCCGCTGGTGAACCTCGTGTCGCAGAAGATGGGCATCCACGAGTGGAGCTACGACAACGACATCGCGCTCGACCGGCGCTACAAGGTGCCGTGGCGGGACGTCAATCAGACGCTCAAGAACATCAAGGTCGAAGTCGAGATGGGCTTCGACGCCAAGACCGCGTTCAAGGAAGCGCAGCGCTGCCTGAACTGCGACGTGCAGACGGTGTTCACGTCCAAGCTCTGCATCGAGTGCGACGCGTGCGTCGACATCTGCCCGATGGACTGCATCACCTTCACCGCGGACGGCGACGAGCCGGACCTGCGCGGACGGCTGCGCGCGCCCGCCGCGAACCCGTCGCAGGACCTCTACGTGTCGCACGGACTGAAGACCGCGCGCGTGATGGTGAAGGACGAAGACGTCTGCCTGCATTGCGGCCTGTGCGCCGAGCGCTGCCCGACCGGCGCGTGGGACATGCAGAAGTTCCTGCTCGATCTCACCCACGCCGGGCCGGGCTGCCGCGACCGGCGGCCCCCGGTGCGCAAGGTGGCCTGAGGCGGGCGACGCGAGACACGAACCAGGAGCCGCCGATGAACGCGCCAACGTCCGCAGCCGCGATCGCTCCCGTCGGCGCCATCGACCCGGCCGAGTGGACGCTGCGCGTCGAGCTCGCGGCGGCCTACCGGATCGCCGACCACCTCGGCTGGTCGGAGCTGATCTACACGCACATCTCCCTGCGCGTGCCCGGACCCGAGCACCATTTCCTGATCAATCCGTACGGCCTGCGGTTCGACGAGGTCACCGCCTCGAACCTGGTCAAGATCGACGCGGACGGGCGGACGGTCGGCGCGGGTGCATACAAGGCGAACGAGGCCGGCTTCGTGATCCACAGCGCCGTGCACCTGGCGCGCGCGGATGCGCAGTGCGTTTTTCACACCCACACGCTGGCGGGGATGGCGGTGTCGGCGCAGGCGGGCGGCCTGCTGCCGATCCACATGTACTCGCACAACTTCTACGGCCGCGTCGCCTACCACGACTTCGAAGGCCCGAGCATGAATCTCGGCGAGCGCGAGCGGCTGGTGGCGAGCCTCGGCAGCCAGCCGGCGCTGATCCTGCGCAACCACGGCCTGCTCACGGTCGGCCGCACGGTCGCCCGAGGCGTTCATCCGCATGTGGCGGCTCGAGCGCGCGTGCCAGGTACAGATCGCCGCTCAAGCGGGCGGACATCTCCACGTGCCGAGCCGGGAGGTCTGCGAGCAGTCGGCCGCGATGGGCGACGACTTCCTCACCGACCGCGGCGCGCAGCCGCTCGGGCAGCTCGAGTTCGACGCCCTGGTGCGGGTGATCGATCGCAGGGATCCTTCCTACAGAAACTGAAACCGGGGAGTTAATGGCGCTACCCATCGAGGCGGTCAACGACTTCGTCGTCAAGTTCGCCAACATCAACGGCTCGGGCTCGGCCTCGGCGAACACGCTGTTCGCGAAGTCGATCATGCGCATGGGCGTGCCGGTCAGCCCGCGCAACATCTTCCCCTCCAACATCCAGGGTCTGCCGACCTGGTACGAGGTGCGCGTCTCGGCGCGCGGCTACGTCGGGCGCCGCGGCGGCGTCGACCTGATGGTCGCCATGAACCCGCAGACCTGGGACCGCGACGTCGCCGAGATCGAGCCGGGCGGCTACCTCTTCTACGATTCGACCAAGCCGCTGCCGCGCGCGAAGTTCCGCGACGACATCACCGTCATCGGCATTCCGCTCACCGCGATCTGCAACGACGCCTATACCGATGCGCGGCAGCGGCAGCTCTTCAAGAACATCATCTACGTGGGCGCGCTCTCGGCGCTGCTCGACATCGACGCCGACGAGGTCGCGGAGCTGATCGGCGAGCAGTACAAGGGCAAGGAGGCGCTGCTCAAGCCGAACGTGCACGCCCTGCAGATGGGCCGCGACTACGCACGCGCCAACCTGAAGTGCCCGATCGGCCTGCGGGTGAAGCGCGCCGACGCCGTCGGCAAGAAGGTCTTCATCGAGGGCAACAACGCGACGGCGCTCGGGTGCGTGTACGGCGGCGCCACGGTCGCGGCGTGGTATCCGATCACGCCGTCGTCGTCGGTCGCGGAAGCGTTCGCCCGCCACTGCAAGCGTTTCCGGCAGGATCCCGACACCGGCAAGGCACGCTACGCGATCGTGCAGGCCGAGGACGAGCTGGCCTCGATCGGCATGGTGATCGGCGCCGGCTGGAACGGCGCGCGCGCCTTCACGTGCACCTCCGGCCCCGGGATCTCGCTGATGCAGGAGTTCATCGGCCTCGCGTATTTCGCGGAAATCCCGGCGGTGATCATCGACGTGCAGCGCGGCGGCCCTTCGACCGGCATGCCGACGCGCACGCAGCAGTCCGACGTCCTCGCCTGCGCCTACGCGTCGCACGGCGACACCAAGCATCCGCTGCTCTTCCCGGAGGATCCGAAGGAAGCCTTCGAGATGTCGGCGCAGGCGTTCGACCTCGCCGACCGGCTCCAGACGCCGGTGTTCGTGCTGACCGATCTCGACATCGGCATGAACGAGCACCTGTGCGAGCCGCTCGCCTGGGACGACGCGAATCGCTACGACCGCGGCAAGGTGATGTCGCGCGAGGCGCTCGAGGCCGGCAAGGAATTCGGCCGCTACCTCGACGTCGACGGCGACGGCATCCCGTATCGCACCTACCCCGGCACCCACCCGACGCGCGGCGCCTACTTCACCCGCGGCACGACCAAGGACCGGTATGCGCGCTACAGCGAGGCCGGCCCCGACTACGTGGACAACATGCAGCGCCTGCTGCGCAAGTTCGAGACCGCCAAGTCGCTGGTGCCCAAGCCGGAGCTCACCGCGGCGCAGTTCCCGGCGCGGTTCGGCGCGATCTACTACGGCTCGACGAGCTTCGCGATGGAGGAAGCGCTCCACAGCCTCGCGGCGCAGGGCATCTACGTCAACGCGCTGCGCATCCGGGCGTTCCCCTTCCAGGACGAGATCGCCGAGTTCGTCGCCTCGCACAACAAGGTATTCGTGGTGGAACAGAACCGCGACGCGCAGCTGAAGACGCTGCTCGTGAACGACGCGGGGGTGAATCCCGCGAGCCTCGTCCCCATTTTGCACTACGACGGCACGCCGATCACCGCACGGTTCATCGCCGACGCGATCGCCGCGCAGGTGCGCAAGCTCAACGTCCGGCCGATCCAGGGCGGGAAGGCAGCCTAGGAGGCTCGAAGAACCGCCATGACCTACCTCGCCAAGCCCAAGCTCCACCACCCCACGCTGCCGAAGAACAAGCTCGGCTTCACGCGCCGCGACTACGAAGGGACGATCTCGACGCTGTGCGCCGGCTGCGGCCACGACTCGATCAGCGCCGCGCTGATCCAGGCGTGCTTCGAGCTCGACATCGAGCCGCACCGGGTCGCGAAGCTTTCCGGGATCGGATGCTCGTCGAAGACCCCGACCTATTTCCTCGGCAACTCGCACGGCTTCAACAGCGTGCACGGCCGGATGCCCTCGGTGCTCACCGGCGCGAATCTCGCCAACCGCGAGCTCATCTACCTGGGCGTGTCCGGCGACGGCGACTCGGCCTCGATCGGCCTCGGCCAGTTCGCGCACTGCATGCGCCGCGGCGTCAACATGGTCTACATCGTCGAGAACAACGGCGTGTACGGACTCACGAAGGGCCAGTTCTCCGCCACCGCCGACCGCGGCTCGAAGAGCAAGCGCGGCGCGGTCAACACCGATGCCGCGATCGACATGGTGCAGCTCGCGCTGCAGCTCGGCGCGACGTTCGTGGCGCGCAGCTTCTCCGGCGACAAGGACCAGCTCGTCCCGCTCATCAAGGCGGCGATCGAGCATCGCGGCGCCGCCTTCATCGACGTGATCAGCCCGTGCGTGGCGTTCAACAACCACGCCGGCTCCACCAAGAGCTACGACTACGTGCGCGAGCACAACGAGGCGGTCAATCGCCTCGACGTGATGTTGCCGCGCGAGGCGATCACCGCGGACTACGAGCCCGGCTCGGTGCGCGCGGTCACGATGCACGACGGCACGACGATGCTGCTGCACAAGATCGCCGACGACTACGACCCGAGCGACCGCATCAAGGCGATGAACTACCTCGCCGAGCGCCAGGCGCAGGGGCAGGTCGTGACCGGCCTCCTGTACGTCGACCCCGAGCCCGAGGACCTGCACGCGAGCCTGAACACCGTGCCCGCCGCGCTGAACCGGCTCGGCGAACGCGAACTCTGCCCCGGCTCGGCCGCGCTCGAGAAGTTCAACGCGTCCCTGCGTTGAGCGCGCCCGGGCGGCGGGCGGCCGCACCCTCCATGACCCGCAAAGCCCCACCGCCCTCGCGCCGGTCGCCGCCCCGGGCGGCGCCACCGCCGCTCTCCGGCCTGACCGCCTCCATCGTCGCCACGCTGAAGGAGCGGATCATCGCCTGGGAGTATCCGCCCGAGCACCGCCTGACCGAAGAGGCCCTCTGCGCCGAGTTCGGCGTCAGCCGGAGCCCGGTGCGCGAGGCGCTCCGCGCGCTGGTCACCGGGGGATTCGTCGCGAAGCTCGCCAATCGCGGCTACGCGGTCCGCCAGCTCGACCTGCGGGAGATCGAGGAGCTCTACGACCTGCGCAAGGCCCTCGAGCTCTACGTCGTCGAGCAGCTCGCGCGCCATGGCGGGGCACGTCCCGAGGTGGCCGCACTCCACCAGAGCTGGGGAAAGATCCTCGCCGGGCCGAAGCGCAAGGGCGAAGAGCTCGCCGCGCTGGACACGACGTTCCACGAAACCCTCGCCGCGGCGGCGGGCAACAGCATGCTGGTCGATCAGCTGCGGGCCATCAACGAGCGGCTGTTCATCTTTCGCATGCTCGATTTCGGACAGCCGGATCGCCAGCAGACCACCTGCCGGCAGCACATGAAAGTCATCGAGCGCATCCTGGCGGGCGACGCGCCGGGCGCGCGCGCGGCGATGGAGCGCAACATCGACGAAGGTCGGGCGAACGTCGACGCGTCGATCAAGGAGGCGCTCGCGCGGGCGTTCGCGGTCGCGCGGCCACGGGAGCGGGAGCGCTGACTCCGGCGCGCCGCCGGGGCGGGCGCTCCCCCCGGCGCGCCCGCCCCGTCTGACGCTCCCCTGCCCGCCGCCTACTTCTGATCGGTCTTCGGCATGACGATGTTCAGGAACATCGCCAGCAGGATCCCCATCACGATGCCGTCGGTCACCAGGATGCGCAGCGCCTGCGGGACTGCGTCGAACGCGCCCGGCGGCGCGGCCTGGATGCCGAGCCCGACCGCGAGCGACGCCGCCACGATGATCGCGTCGCGGCGCGCGCGCATGTTGCTGCCGATGATGTCGATGCCGACCGAGGCCACCATCCCGAACATGAAGAGCAGCACCCCGCCGAGGACGGCGGCCGGCATGAGGGCGATGATCGCGCCGACCTTCGGCACCATCGCCATCACCACGAGGAACAGGCCGCCCGCCGCGACCACGAACCGGCTGCCCACGCCGGTGAGCGAGATCACCCCGATGTTCTGCGAGTAGGACGTGAGCGCCATCCCGCCGAACAGCGCGGAGACCGCCGACCCGATGCCGTCGTTCGACACCGCGCCGCGGATGCGCCAGCTCTCGGCCGGCACGCCGGTGATGCGGCAGACCGCGAGCGTGTGCCCGGTGGTCTCCACCGCAGTGGCGAAGAAGCACACGATCACTGCGATCAGGCCGACGAGCGGGGGCCACGCCAGGCCGCCGTACGGAAACGGCTGCGGAATCGCGAGCCAGCCCGCATCGGCCACCGACTGGAAGTTGAGGAGACCGAGCGCTGCGGAGATGAAGTAGCCGATCACCATCGTGATGAAGAGCGAGAGCGCGCGCACGAAGCCGGTCGCGAACCGGCTGATGACCAGGATGAGGACGATCATCAGCGCGGCGAGCCCGAGCGTGAGCGGCTTGCCGAACGCCGGCGTGTTGGCGCCGGACGCGACGCTGATGCCGATCTTCATCAGCCCGGTGCCGATGAGGAGGATCGTGGTGCCGGTCACGATCGGCGGGAAGAACCGGTGCAGCCGGCCGATGAGCGGGCTCCAGGCGAACTGCACCAGGCCGCCGATGATCAGCGCGGTCATTGCCGCCGCCAGTCCGGCCTCCTTGGAGATCGCGACCATCGGCCCGATGAAGATGTAGAACACCCCCATCACGATCGGCAGCCGCGGCCCGATGAAGCTCACGCCGAGCGCCGAGACCATCGTGGCGAGCCCGCAGCCGATCATCGTGCCGGTCACCATCGTGATGCGGGTGGCGGCCGGCAGCTCGAGCAGCCGCGCGACGATCAGCGGCCCGCCGACCATCGCGGTGAACATCACCAGCACGTGCTGGATCCCGAACAGCGCGGTCTTGACCGGCCCCGGGTAGTCGTTGAGCTGCAGCTCGAGCTTGGTGAATCCGCGATCGTCCGGCGCGCCGGGCGCCGGCTGGTCGTGTGCTGCCGCGGCGTTGCTCATGGTCTCCCCTCCTGGTGGTTGCCGAGCAACGTGCTCAGCTCTTCTTCTGTTCGACGTAACTGCGCCAGCTGCCGAGCGCCGAGATGTCCTGGGCGCCGGCCGCGGCATGGGCTTCGCAGAGGAACCCGCGCACCTGCTCGCCGTCCTCGAGCTCGACCGTGCCGATGCCGAGCGGCGGCGGGATGCCGTCGACGAAGCTCCCGACCGTTTCGGTGGGCAACGCCCACACTTCGACGTCGATCGCCTGGCCGCCCGCATCGGCGCGCAGGAGGCCCGGCCGGGGCGGCGCGAAGGCGTTCAGGGCGAACAGCCGGTAGCGCGCGGCCGTCCGGCACCGCCGCACGAGGCGACCGCCGCGTTCGGTGAGCTGATGGTTCAGGGGCAGGCCGGACATGTGCGCGCCGCACACGGCGAGCCGCACGACCGGCAGCGTGACGCGCTCGCGTGCCGCGGGCGGCGGCGCGGCTGGCAGCGCGGCGCGGGTCGCGCCGAGGCGCTGCCCGAACCGGCTGTGAACCGCCGCGCCGAGGGCGCACAACGCCCGATCGGTGAATGCCGGTGCGGCGAGCGTGATCCCGAACGGCAATCCGTCCGCCTGGAACCCCGCCGGCACGGCGATGGCCGCCAGGTCGAGCAGGTTCATGAAGTTGGTGTAGTAGCCGAGGTTCGTGTTGAGGCTGATCGGGTTCGCGTTCACGGCGTCGATCGTGTAGGTGGTGCCGGCGGTCGGCGTGACCAGCACGTCGATCGACTGCCAGACGGGCTCGACCTGCCGGCGCAGCGCCTGGAGGCGATACTCCGCGGCGAAGTAGTCGGCGGCGGCGAACTTCGCCGCGCTCCCGATGATGTCCCGCGTGACCGGAAAGAGCGCGTCCGGCCGGCGGTCGAAGAACTCGCGGATGGCGACGTAGCGCTCGGCGACCCACGGCCCGCCGTAGAGCAGGCGCGCCGTCTCGAGGAACGGCGCGAAGTCGATCTCGACCGGCGCGGCGCCCTGCGCGACCAGTTCCTTTACCGCCGCGCGGAACAGCCGCTCGGCCTCGCGATTGCCGAAGAACTCGAGCTGCGCCTCGCGCGGGACGCCGATGCGGCACCCGGCGAGCGCTGCGGGGACCGGACGCGCGGCCCCCGGGCGCCGCGCGAAGGGGTCCGCGGGATCGAACCCGGCGGCGACTTCGAGCACGGCCTCGGTGTCGGCTGCGGTCAGGCCGAAGATCGAAACGCAGTCGAGCGAGCGGCACGCCGGCACCACGCCGCGCGTGCTGAGCAGGCCGCGCGTCGGCTTGAGCCCGACGATGTTGTTGAACGCCGCGGGCACGCGCCCGGAACCGGCGGTGTCGGTGCCGAGCGAGAAGCTGGCGAGGCCGGCCGCGACCGCGACCGCCGACCCGGAGCTCGAGCCGCCGGAGATGTAGCGTGCGTCGAACGCGCTTGCGCACGCGCCGTAGGGCGAGCGCGTGCCGACCAGGCCGGTGGCGAACTGGTCGAGGTTCGTCTTGCCGATCAGGATCGCGCCGGCATCGAGCAGGCGCTGGACGACCGGCGCGGACTCCGACGGCGTGTAGGCGAAGTCCGGGCACCCGGCGGTGGTCGGCTCGCCGGCGCAGTCGATGTTGTCCTTGATGGCGAAGGGCACGCCATAGAGCGGGAGTCCGGCGGGCCCGACGCGCTCGAGCGCTGCCGCGCGCGCCTGCAGCGCGCCGCGCGGCGTGAGACGGATCCAGACCTTGTCGTCGCCCCGCGCCGCGATCCGGTCGAGCACGCCGGCGACGACGTCGCGCGGACGCACGGCGCCGGCGCGGAGCCGCGCCCCCAGCGTCTGCAGATCGAGACTGTCGTCCGCGCCGAGCATCTGAGCCTCCCCCGCCGACAATCTTGCATACAAAGTTGACTTACACTAGCATCGTTCCGGTAACCGGGCAAGCCGCCAGCCGCGGCGCGAGACAGACGAGGAAGGAAGGCGATGCCGCACGCGACGCGAGTGGTCCGCAATCTCTATCGCGACTCGGTCTCGCTCATGCAGCTCGCGGACGCCGTGTCGAAGCTCGCCGGCGTCGAGCGCGCCTCGGTCCTGATGGCGTCCGAAGCGAACCTGGGCCTGATGCGCGACGCCGGGCTCGTGACGGGCGCGGTGGACGCCGGGCCGAACGACCTTCTGATTGCGGTGCGCGCGAAGACCGACGCGTCGCTCGCGGCGGCGCTCGCCCATGCCGAGCGCGCCCTCAAGGAGGAACCGCGCGCCGGCGCGGCCGGCGGCCCCGCGGCGCTGCCGCCGCGCTCCATCGAGATGGCGCTCGCCGCCGCACCCGGTGCAAACCTCGCGCTGATCTCCACCCCCGGCGAGTACGCGGCCGCGGAAGCAATGAAGGCGCTGCGGCTCGGGCTGCACGTCATGCTGTTCAGCGACAACGTCGCGATCGAAGACGAGGTCGCGCTCAAGGCGCTCGCGCGCCACCAAGGGCTGCTCGTCATGGGGCCCGACTGCGGCACCGCGATCCTCAACGGCGTCCCGCTCGCGTTCGCCAACGTCGTCCGGCGCGGCCCGATCGGCCTCGTCGGCGCTTCCGGCACCGGCCTGCAGCAGATCAGCACGCTCGTCGACCGGCTCGGGCTGGGCGTCTCGCACGCGATCGGCACCGGCAGCCACGACCTGCATGACGCGATCGGCGGCGTCACGATGCTGCAGGGCATCGCGGCGCTCGCGGCGGACCCGGCGACGAAGGTGCTCGTGCTCGTGTCGAAGCCCCCCGCGCCGCGCGTGGCCGAGAAAGTGCTCGCCGCCGCCGGCCGTGCCGGCAAGCCGGTGGTCGTGTGCTTCGTCGGCGCGGATCCGAAGACCGTCAAGGGCCGCAATCTTCACGCCGCGCATACGCTCGAGGACGCGGCGCGCGCAGCGGTCGCGCTCGCGCGCGGCCGGAAACCCTCCGCACGCGCGGCGGCGGCACCGCCCGCCCCGCGCCTCAAGCTCGGCGCCGGCCAGCGCTACGTCCGCGGCCTCTATAGCGGCGGGACATTCTGCTACGAGGCCAGCCTGTTGCTGGGCGAAGCCTTCGGGCGGGTCTGGTCCAACGCATCGGTCGACGCGGCCGGCCGCATCGACGACGTGTGGCACAGCCGCGAGCACACCGTGATCGACCTGGGCGACGACGTGTTCACGCGCGGCCGCCCGCACCCGATGATCGATCATCGGCTGCGGAACGAGCGGATGGTCGAGGAGGCCGCCGACCCGGCCGTCGCGGTGATCCTCCTCGACGTCGTGCTCGGCCACGGCGCGCATCCGGACCCGGCCGCGGAAATGGCGCCGGCGATCGCCGCGGCCCGGGCCCGCGCGGCGAAAGGCAAGCGGCGAATCGCCTTCGTCGGCTTCGTCTGCGGCACGTCCGGCGACCCGCAGAGCCTGTCCCGGCAGGAAGCGGCGCTCGGGAAGGCCGGCGTGCTGCTCGCGGCGAGCAATGCCGCGGCGGTGCGGCTCGCGGCCCGGATCGCCGGCACGAGGAGACCGCGATGAAGCCCCTCATCGGCGCAGAGATGCACGTCATCAACGTCGGGGTCGCCTCGTTCGCGACGGCGATCGCGAGCGCCGGAGCGCAGGCGACGCAGGTCGACTGGGCGCCACCGGGTCAGGGCGATCGGGCGGCGGGGACCGCGATCGCGCAGCTGATGCGACACCCGACCGTCGAAGCCGCGAACCAGAAAGCGTTCGACGCCTACGCGGCGGCCCAGCCGGTGCTCGAAGGCATCGGCGTCGCGCGCGACGCGCTGCCCGGTATGGGCGAGCGGATGATCCTGCACGCCGGTCCGCCGATCGAATGGGACCGCATGTGCGGGCCGATGCAGGGCGCGATCGTGGGCGCGTGTCTGCTCGAGGGGTGGGCGGCGGATGCCGAGGCGGCGCAGCGGCTCGCGGCGAGCGGCGAGATCCGGTTCGCGCCCTGCCATCACCACGACGCGGTCGGCCCGATGGCCGGCATCATCAGTCCGTCGATGCCGGTCTGGATCGTGCGCAACACCGCCGGCGGGAACCGCGCCTTCAGCAACCTGAACGAAGGTCTCGGCAAGGTCCTGCGCTTCGGCGCCAACAGCGACGAGGTGCTGACGCGGCTGCGCTGGATGCGCGATGCGCTCGCGCCGACTCTCGCCGCGGGGCTGAAGGCGCTCGGGCCGGTGGAACTGAAGCCGCTCATGGCGCAGGCGCTGCACATGGGCGACGAGGTGCACAACCGCAACGCGGCCGCCTCGGGGCTGCTCCTCAAGCGGCTGGCGCCGGCGCTCGCCCGCTCGGGCGCACCCGCGGCGGACATCGCGGCGGCGCTCGAGTTCATCGCGTCCAACGACCACTTCTTCCTGAACTTCTCGATGGCCGCCTGCAAGGCGATGCTCGATGCCGCGCGCGGCGTCCCCGGCGCGAGCATGGTGACGGCGATGTGCCGGAACGGGGTCGAGTTCGGCATCCGCGTGAGCGGCACCGGCGACGCCTGGTTCACCGCGCCGGCGCCCGTCGTCGACGGCCTGTACTTCCCCGGCTATTCGAAGGCCGACGCCGCCGGCGATCTGGGCGACAGCGCGATCACCGAGACCGCCGGCGTCGGCGGCTTCGCCATGGCCGCCGCGCCGGCGATCGTGAAGTTCGTCGGCGGCACGCCCGACGATGCGATCGCGAACACGCTCGCGATGGGCCACATCACGCTCGGGCGGAACGGCGCGTTCACCCTGCCCGCGCTCAACTTCGCCGGCACGCCCGCCGGGATCGATGCGCGCAAGGTCGTCGACACCGGCATCCTCCCGGTCATCAACACCGGCATCGCGCACCGCGACGCCGGCGTCGGGCAGATCGGCGCCGGCGTGACGCACGCCCCGATGGCCTGCTTCCGCCAGGCGGTGTGGGCGCTGGCGCGCTCGCTCCAGAACGGGGGAAGCCGTTCATGAGCTCGAACGGCAAGCTCGCAGTCGTGGCGGTCGGCGGCAACTCGCTGATCATCGACAAGGATCACCAGTCGATCCCCGACCAGTACAACGCCGCCGCGCTGACGGCGCGCTCCATCGCCGACATGGTGGAAGGGGGCTGGAACATCGTGCTGACGCACGGCAACGGCCCGCAGATCGGCTTCATCCTGCGGCGCTCCGAGCTGTCGATCCACGAGGTCTCGCCGGTACCGATGGACTACGCGGGCGCGGACCTGCAGGGCGCCATCGGCTACATGTTCGATCGCGCGCTGCGCAACGAATTCCGGCGGCGCGGGATCGCGCGCCGGCCCGTCGCGGTGGTCACGCAGACGCTCGTCGACCGCAACGATCCGGCGTTCGCCAATCCGACCAAGCCGATCGGCTCGCACTTCGACGAGGCGACCGCGCGCCGCATCGCCGCCCAGCAGGGCTGGACGGTGCGCGAGGACGCCGGGCGCGGCTGGCGTCGCGTCGTGCCGTCGCCGCAGCCGCAGCGCATCGTCGAGCTCGACGAGATCCGGTTCCTCGCCCGCGCCGGCTATCTCGTCATCGCGTGCGGGGGCGGCGGCATCCCGGTGATCGAGGACGAGCGCGGCGATCTCGCGGGGGTCGAGGCAGTGATCGACAAGGACCTCGCCTCGAGCCTGCTCGCGCGCGACCTCGGCGCCGACCTGCTGCTCGTGTCGACCGGCGTCGAGAAGGTGGCGATCCACTTCAACACGCCCGCAGCAGCGCTGGCTCGATCGCATCACGCTGGAGGACGCACGCCGTCTGTACGCCGAGAACCATTTCGATCCCGGCAGCATGGGGCCGAAGATCCGCGCGCTGATCGAGTTTCTCGAGGGCGGCGGCGCCGAAGGCCTGGTCACGAATCCGCAGAACCTCGGACGCGCGCTCGCCGGCGACACCGGCACCCGGATCGTCCGTCACTGACCGCCCGGCTTCCGTCGCCGCGCGGGGCCGTGAGAGAATCGCGGCCTCGTCACGCACGCCCGCCGCGATGTCCGTCGTCGATCCCCTCGCCCGTCCCGCCGTCCGCTCGCTGCGCGCCTCGAAGATTCGCGAGGTCGCGAACGCCGCGATGGGCGACCCTGCGGTGCTGCCGTTCTGGTTCGGCGAGCCCGACGAGGTCACCCCCGAGTTCATCCGCGCGGCCGCGATCGATGCGCTGAACGCCGGCGACACGTTCTACACGCACAACCTCGGCATCGCGCCGCTGCGCGAGGCGCTCGCCGCCTACGTCTCGCGGCTGCATCGGCCGATCGACGCCGGACGCATCGCGGTGACGAATTCCGGCATGTCGGCCCTCATGCTCGCCACCCAGGCGCTGGTCGGCCCCGGCGATCGCGTCGTCGCGGTCACGCCGCTCTGGCCGAACCTCGTCGAGATCCCGAAGATCCTCGGCGCCAGCGTGGAGTGCGTGCGCCTCGACTTCGGCGCGCACGGCTGGACGCTGGACGTCGATCGCCTCCTCGGGGCCCTGACGCCGGGCACGCGCGCGGTCTACATCAACTCGCCGAACAACCCGACCGGCTGGACCATCGACCGCGAGGCGCAACGGACGATCCTCGAGCACTGCCGCCGGCACGGCATCTGGATCGTCGCCGACGACGCGTACGAGCGGCTGTACTTCGATGGCGGCACCGCGCCGTCGTTCCTCGACCTCGCCGCGCCCGGCGAGCGCATCGTCAGCACCAACACGTTCTCCAAGTCGTGGCTGATGACCGGCTGGCGGCTGGGCTGGCTGGTCGCGCCCGAGCCGCTGGTCGCCGACATCGGGAAGCTGATCGAGTACAACACCTCGTGCGCGCAGGGCTTCGTCCAGCGCGCGGGCCTCGCCGCCGTGACGCAGGGCGAGCCGGTCGTCGCGCGTTTCCGCGCGCGCCTGCACAGCGCGCGCGACTTCCTCGTCGCGCGCCTGCGCGGCGCTTCCGGGCGTGGAGATCGCGCCGCCGCCCGGGGCGATGTACGCCTTCTTCCGCGTCGCCGGAATGACCGACAGCCTCGCGTTCTGCAAGCGCCTGGTGCGCGAGGCGAAGCTCGGGCTCGCGCCCGGCGTCGCCTTCGGCCCCGAAGGCGAGGGCTTCGTCCGCTGGTGCTTCGCGTCGTCCGAGGAGCGGCTGGCCGACGGGGTCGCGCGGCTCGCGCGCGCGCTCGCGGCGGAGCCGGCGTGACGATGCGCGTGGTGATCGTTCCGGTCACGCCCTTCCAGCAGAACTGCTCGCTCGCCATCTGCGACGCGACCGGCAAGGCGGCGTTGATCGATCCCGGCGGCGACGTCGAGGGGCTGCTCGCCGAGGTCGAGAAGCAGGGCGTGACGCTCGAGAAGATCCTGCTCACGCACGGGCACATCGACCACTGCGGCGGCACGGCGGAATTGCAGAAACGCCTCGGCCTGCCGGTGGAGGGCCCGCACGCCGAAGATCGCTTCTGGATCGACCAGCTGCCGTCGCAGAGCCGCCTGTTCGGCTTCCCGCCGCTCGAGTCGTTCACCCCCGATCGCTGGCTCGTCGGGGGCGACACGGTGCGCTTCGGGAACGTCGAGATGGAGGTGCGCTTCTGCCCGGGGCACACGCCGGGCCACGTCGTGTTCTTCCATCGCGGCGAGCGCGTGGCGTTCGTCGGCGACGTGCTGTTCCAGGGTTCCATCGGCCGCACCGACTTTCCGCGCGGCGACTTCGACACGCTCGTCCGGTCGATCACGACGGAGCTCTGGCCGCTCGGCGACGACGTCACGTTCGTGCCGGGCCACGGGCCGCTCTCCACCTTCGGCGCGGAGCGCCGCAGCAACCCTCTCGTCGGCGACCACGTCCTCGGCCGGCTGTAAGCGGATTCGACACCCGCCGGTCGTCGGTGACCTGTCGGTCCTCCGGCCACCCCGGGACAGGTAGAACTTCACACCCGGGGCTGCATCGCGGGGGCTTTGCGATCGCGTCTGCGGCAAAGTTCCGCTGGAAGCCGCCGCGCCCGGGGGGAGGCCACGGGCCGCGACGGACCGAGAGAGCGATGCGCGAGATACCGGTGTTCATCGTCTACCCGGGGCCGGTCTTCGGGTGGGCCGTAGCGTGCAAGGGCGGCACGCAGAGCCATTTCTTCTCCGACAAGAAGGTCGCGATCACCTACGCCCGGAGCTGGGCCGAGGCGAACCGGCCGGCGCGAGTCCGGGTGGAGAGCAAGGAAGGCAAGGTCGAGGCGGAGTGGCTGTACGAGCCGTACCGCAAGGACCGGCACTGACGCGCTCCGCGGCGTTGCAGGAGGGGCGGCGCAGGTTGAGGTAATCTCGCCGGCCAGTCGCCTTCGAAGCTCACTGCCATGCCCCGCGACACCCCCGGCGGCGGCGCCCGCAACGTCCTCGGCGGACCGCTCGCGACCTGCTGCACCGCCCCGCTCACCGGCTTCTACCGGGACGGGAGCTGCCACACCGGACCGCAGGACCTCGGCACCCACGTGGTGTGCGCGCAGGTCACGACCGAGTTCCTCGAATTCAGCGTCGCGCGCGGCAACGACCTCGTCACGCCCGTCCCCCAGTTTCACTTCCCCGGCCTCAACCCGGGCGACAAGTGGTGCCTGTGCGCGCTGCGCTGGAAGGAGGCGCTCGACGCGGGCGTCGCGCCGCCCGTGGTGCTGGCCGCCACGCACGAGAAGGCGCTCGAGTTCGTGTCGCTCGACGACCTCAAGCGGCACGCAGTGGACTTGCACTAGGGCGCGTCTGTCCCCAGGCCGCGCGCTCACGTCGCCAGGAATCGCGCGACGGCGTCCTCGTTCCAGCGCATGCCGTTGCCCGGTCGCTCCGGGACGATCGCGTTGCCGTCGCGGATCTCGAGCGGGTCGGCCAGGATGCCGTCCGCCCAATCCATGTATTCGAGCCAGTGCGCGGTGGGGGTGACGCACAGCAGGTGCGCCGAGACCTCCGGCGAAGAGATGCGTCGAGATCGGCAGCCCGACGGGTTCCGCCAGCGCCGCCGCGCGCAGCCAGCCGCTCACCCCGCCGATCTTCGCGAGGTCCGGCATGAAGTAGTCGCACGCGCGCGCATCCAGCGCCTTCTGCATGTCGTGCGGCCCCCAGCAGCTCTCGCCGATCTGGATCGGCGTCGCCGCCGCCGCGGCCACGCGCGCGCAACCGGCGTAGTCGTCGAAGCGCACCGGCTCCTCGATCCACGCGAGGCCCTCGCCGTCGAGCGCGCGGGCGCGCTGCTCCGCTTCGGGCGGCAGCAGCGCCTGGTTGTAGTCCGACATCAGCGTGATCGAGTCGCCGACAGCCCGCCGCACGGCGCGCACCGCCGCGACGTCTTCGGCAAGCGTCGGGTAGCCGAGCCGGACCTTGATCGCCTTGAACCCGCCTTCGAGCAGCGCGACCGCCTCCGCCGCGAGTCGGTCGGACGCCATGATGCCGAGGCCGTTCGAGTTGTACGCGGGAAGCGGCCGCGGCACGCCGCCCAGGAACCGCACAAGCGGCAATCCCGCTGCCTTCGCCGCGGCGTCCCAGCAGGCGGTGTCGATGCCCGACAGCGCGAGCATCGCCATGCCCTGCACGCCGACGAGGGTCATGCGCTTGCGCAGCTTCTGCTCGATCGCGAAGGGGGCGACCGGGTCGCCCTTGATGAACTCGCCGAGCCCCTCGATGACCGCCGCGAGCGGCTTGATCGCGTAGCCGGCCGGGGTGAAGACGTAGGCGACGCCGGTGACGCCCTGGTCGGTCTCGAGGTCGATCAGGACGAGCGGCGCGTGCGTCACCGCGCCGGTGGCGGTCGCGAGCGGCCGCTTGATCGGGACGTTGACGGCGCGCGCGCGGAGCGCGCGGATGACGGGCGTCTCGGACATCGGGATCCTCCGTTGCGGGGCGCGTGTCAGGGCGCGCTGGCGACGAGCGCCGCGAGCTCGCGGTCGAAACGCTCCGCGGCCTCGCGGAACGGCGTGTGGCCGACACCGGTGTAGAGGGACAGCTGCGCACCGGGGATGCGCGCCGCAGTCGCGCGCGCCGTCTCGGGCACGATCACCTTGTCCTCCGCGCCGTGCGTCACGAGCACGGGAATGTCGAGCGCGGCAAACGCGGGGTCGAAGTCGAACGTCCGCCCCGACATCGCCGACCGCACGTGCGGCGGCACGATCATGTTGTACGCGATGATCGTCTCCAGCTCGTCGCGCGACGGCAGCTGCGCGAAGCAGCCGTAGACGAACGAGCGCGTGGCCGAGATGCGCGCCGCCAGGTCGGCGGAGACGAGGTCCGCGGCATGGGTGCGCAGCACCGGCCCGAGCGGGTCCGTCCCGGGCAGGGTGATCGCGTCGACAAAGTTGATCGCCGCCAGTCCGGCGTGGCCGTGGCGAACGAGGTACTCGCCGAGTAGGGTCCCGCCGTACGACCACGCGACGACGGCCGGTCGTCGCAGCCCGGTGCCCGCGATCACCGCCCGCAGCTCCTCCGCCCAGCGGTGGCCCTCGGCGTAGAACGCGCGGTCGGCCGGCGTGCCCGATGCGCCGTGGCCGCGCAGGTCCCAGGCGACGCACCGGAAGCCCGCGAGCGCCGGGCTCTCCATCTGCCGGCGCCACGCCAGGGCGCACTGCGCGAGCCCGTGGATGAACACGACCTCCCGGCCGCCGGGATCGCCCCATTCGTAGAGGGCGAGGTCCACGCCGTCGGGTGCGGTAACTGAAGAAGTGCGGTACATCAATGCTCCTGCAAGAGCCGGCCGAAGGACGGGAGCCGGTCGTCGACCCGCGCGGCGCGGAGCGCCGCCCAGAAGGTCGCCTGGTTGCTCGTCACGACCGGCTTGCCGAGCGCGCGCTCGAGCGCCGCGACGGCCTCGAGCGTGGCGAAGTCCGTGCAGCTGATCATGAGCGCCTGCGCCTCCGGCCGGTCGACCGAGCGCGCATGCGCGAATACCTCTTCCTTCGGCACGCGGGCGATGCGCACGTACTCGTGCGGCCCGCCGGCGCCGATGCCGAGGCCTTTCAGCGCGACCACCTCGATGCCGTTCTGCGCGAGGAACTCCCGCTCGTGCTCGTTCAGCGCGTCATGATACGGCGTGGCGAGCGCGACGCGCGTGACGCCGAGCGCGCGGCAGGCCAGCACGAGCGCCGGCGCCGTCGCGACGCACGGAACGCCGGCGATGCCGGCCATGTAATCGGTGAGCTTTTCGAGCGGCATCACCATCGATCCCGCGGTGCAGCCGTAGGCGATCGCGTCGAGGCTCGCGGCGGCGAGGTCCCGCGTTGCGCTCTCGATGTCGGCGTAGAGCTGCCGCTCACCCTCGGGCGATTGGGTGTCCGCGTGCAGGCGCATGCGGGTCGCGTGGATCGTCACGCCCTCGGGCGCCATGCGCGCCCACTCGGCCTCGTTCACGGTGTTGGTCGGCGGGACGATCAGACCGATCTTCGCGCGCCGGCCGTAGGGACGGTAGTGCGGCTCAACCGTCACGGTGCTTCCGATCGAACTCGGCGACCCAGTCGAAGCCCATCAGCGCGCTGAAGTCCTTGAACGGATACAGCGGCACGTCGATCCCGACGCTCGAGCCCGTGGCCTTCAGCCCGGCGTACGCCTTCTCGAGCACGGCGCCGGCGGCGAGGAACCCGAGCGCCGGAAAGATCGCGAGCCGGTAGCCGAGCTTCTGCAGCGTCGCCGCGTCGAGGATCGGCGTGCGGCCGCCTTCGACCATGTTCGCGACCAGCGGCACGTCGAACGTGCTCCCGATGCGCGCCATCTCCTCGACCGATTCGGGCGACTCGATGAAGAGCAGGTCGGCGCCCGCCTCCAGGTACGCCTCCGCGCGCCGCAGCGCCTCGTCCAGGCCGAGCGTCGTGCGCGAGTCGGTGCGCGCGATGACCAGGAAGTTCGGGTCCGAGCGCGACTCGACCGCGACGCGGATCTTCGCCGCCATGTCGGCGGCGGGCACCACGCGCCGGCCGAGCATGTGGCCGCACTTCTTCGGGAACTCCTGGTCCTCGAGCTGGATCGCGACCGCGCCGGCCGACTCGTACCCGCGCACGGTGTGCTGGACGTTCAGCAGTCCGCCGTAGCCCGTGTCGCCGTCCGCAACCAGCGGCGTCTGCGTCATCGCCGCGATCTGCCCGACCCGGCCGACCATGTCGGAGTAGGTGGCGAGCCCCGCGTCGGGCAACCCGAGGTGCGAGGCCACGACGCCGTACCCGGTCATGTAGAGCGCGTCGAAGCCGAGCCGGTCGGCGAGCTTCGCCGAGATGAGGTCGTAGACGCCGGGCGCGGACACGAGCTCCCGGCGCCGGATCCGTTCCGCGAAACGCTTGCGCCTGGCTGCGGTCATTCGTCCTCCTCCATCATGCCGGCAACGGACGCGCGCGCCGCGCCCGCCATTCGATCGCAATCAATGTCGCGGCGAGCACTGCACCCGCCAGGTCGACCCAGCCCGCGCCCGGAAAACCGCCCCCGGGCAGGATCAGCATGATCGCAGCCGCCGCGAACAGGCACCGTTGCGGCGCGCCGAGCTCGCGGAACAAGTACCCGCCGATCGCCGCCGAGCCCAGCCAGACCCCGACCGTCGCGCTCGCGACCCCGATCGCGATGTCGAGCGGCGTCCCGATCAGGAGCAGCGTCGGCGACCACGCGAACATGAACGGCAGCACGAACGCCGGCCAGCCGAGCTGGCACGCGCGCCAGCCCACCTTCATCGGCGGCGCCTGCGCGATGTGCCCCGCGGCGTATGCCGCCATCGCGACCGGCGGCGTGATCATCGACAGGCAGCCGAAGAAGAACACGAACATGTGCGCCGCCAGCGGCGGCACGCCGAGCTTCACGAGCGGCGGCGCGGCGAGCAGGGCGACCAGCAGGTACACGCCGGTCGTCGGCAGTCCCATGCCGAGGACGATGCTGATCACCGCCACAGCCACGAGCAGCAGCGGAACGCTGTTCTCGCCCAGCTTCACCAGCGAGAGCCCGAGGCCGAGCGCGAGCCCGGTGATGTTCAGCAGTCCGATGACGCAGCCCGCCACCGCGCAGATCACGAGGATCTCGACCGAGTCGCGGCCGGTCTGCGCGAACGCGTACAGGATACCGCGGAGGCTCGAGGCGCTGGCCCTTGTAGCCCCGGATCGCGGCGAGCGGCAGCATCGCCGCCGCGCCCCACAGCACCGCCTCCTCGGCCTGCATGTTCGTGTTGAACATGAGGTAGAAGAGCACGACGAAGGGGACGAGGAAGAACCACCCCTGCCGCATGACTTTCCCGACGCGCGGCAGCGTGGCCGGATCGAGCCCGCCGATCTTGCGGCGCGCCGCCTCGTAGTCGATCTGCGCAAAGATCGACACGTAGAAGAGAACGGCGGGCACGAGCGCCGCGAGCGCGACCTCCGCGTAGCGCACCTGCAGGTTCTCGGCCATGAGGAACGCGGCGGCGCCCATCACCGGCGGCATGATCTGCCCGCCGGTGGAGGACACCGCCTCGATCGCGCCCGCCGTGGTCGGCGTGTAGCCGGCGCGCTTCATGTTCGGGATCGTGATGATGCCGGTGGACATGACGTTGGCGACCGCGCTGCCGGAGATGGTGCCGAAGAGCGCGGAGGCGACCACCTCCACCTTGCCCGATCCGCCGCGGTAGCGTCCGAACGCGGCGCTCGAGAGGTCGGTGAAGAACTCGCCGCCGCCGCACACCTGCAGGAGCTTGCCGAAGAACATGAACGCGATCACGGTCGTGCAGGCGATGATCAGCGCGACCCCGAGCATGCTGGAGGTGTCGAGCGCCAGATAGGTGAGCAGCCGGAAGACCGACACCTGCTTGGTCTGGAACATCCCCGCGAAGTGGTGTCCGAACAGCGCGTACCCGAGGAAGAACGCGAAGACGAACACGAGCGCGATGCCCGCCGAGCGCCGGCACGCGTCGAGCAGCAGCACGAGGATCAAAACCGCGAGCGCGATCGCCTCGCCGCGTCGCGAGAGCACGTCCGCCTGGAGCGTCGGATAGCGGATGGTCAGCCAGGCGCCGGCGCCGAGCGCGACGGCCGCAAGCGCGATGCGATACCAGCGCGGCGCCGCGTCCTGCTGCCAGCGCAGGAAGCTCACCGCGAGCGCGAGCCCGAGCACCGCCGCGATGAACTGCTCCGTATAGATCTGCCAGCCGAGCGTGAGCGGAACGTCGAAGCTCCAGAGGACGCAGGCGAGCGTGATGAGCGCGCCGGCGACCGCGGTCGTGCGGTCGGGCCAGCGCGGCGCGGCCGGGCTTGCGTTCACGCGCCTATTTCGCGCCGGGCCAGATGCCCTTCGCCTGGAAGAACCTGATTGCGCCCGGGTGATAGGCGATGCCGAGGTCCTTCGACATGAGCCGGGGGTCGAACTCCTTGAACAGCGGCGCGCCGGACTTCATGTCGCCCGGGTTGTCGTACATCGCCGCCACGACCTTTGCCACGACGTCGTCGGACACCTTGGCGCCGGCGAAGATGACGTAGTCGTAGACCAGCATCTTCGTCGGCGCCGGGACCGCGAGCATGCCCGGCTCGGGCTTCACTTCCACGACGTACGAGCCCGGGATGTGCTGCTGCAGCGCCGCCACGGCGGCGGGCGAGTCGTCGAACCCGAGAAAGCGCACCGGGCCGACCACGGCCTCCCACTCCTTCAGCACCGGCGAGCCGATGGTGGCGATGCTGGTCGCGAGCTGGCCCTGCTTGAACATGTCGAACATGCGCGGGAACGCGGGGACCAGGACCTGCTTGGTGTCGGCCGGTTTGAGTCCCGCGTTGGCGAGATAGCCCTCCATGAGCACGCGGCCGAGCGGGTTGCCGGAGAAGCCCGCCGGCGTCGGCTGTCCCCGGAGATCCCGGATGGACTTGATCGGGCTGTCGGCCTTCACCACCAGCCCGTTGTACCAGGGCACCAGGCGCGCGACGAGGCGCAGCTCCGGGTTGGGCCGCTCGACGACCTCCTTGCCCTGCACGAGGTAGCGCGCCTCGACCAGGTTCGCGACGCCGAAGTCGATCTCGCCCGCATTGACGAGCGGCCCGTACTGCGCGACGCCCGCCATCGGCTGCGGCCGCATCTGCACACCGCCTTTGTCGGACACGACCTTCGCGATCACCGTCGACAGCTGGGCGGTGGCGCCGGCCTGCGTCGTGCCCATGCCCACGACCTGTGCCGCGGCGGGTGCCGCGAGTACCGCTGCGACCCCTAGTGCGACGACTGTTCTCAGCATTGCGATCTCCCGGTTTCAGGCGCGGCAGCGCCGCGCCACGCTGGTCTTGTCCCGAATGGTCTCACCCCGAACTACTGCACCTTCTCGGCCGCCCGCAGCGCCTCGATCATCGAGGTCTTGAGCAGGAACGCGCGCGCCTGCCTGGGATCCTCCGCGGCGCGACGCATCTCGTCCTGGCTCCGCGCGCGCACCGCCGGATCGCGCTCCTCCAGCAGCCGCTTGTTGCGCGCGGTGTTGGCGTTGATGTAATCGATCGCGATCGGGCGCCGTTGCCGCTCGTAGAGATCGAGGATCTCCTCGCCCGCCTCGCCCCGCAGCACCTTCACGAGCTTGCCGGCGAGGTTGCCGGCGTCGTGCAGGCCGCCGTTCATGCCCATTCCGCCCAGCGGGTTGTTGATGTGCGCGGTGTCCCCGGCGAGGAACACCCGGCCGACGCGGTAGCGCTTGGCGACGCGCTGGTGAACGCGGTAGATGGTGCGGTGCGCGGTCGCGTAGGCCGCCGATCGCGCGCAAACGCCCTGCAGCCGCGCCTCGGTCGAAGCGTCCGACACGACGTCCTCGTCGCGCTCGTCCACGCGCGTCGGGAAGAGCACGCGCCACAGGTCGGGCGTGCGCAGCAGCACGCACCACTCGTCCGGGTCGGACACATAGTTGACGTACGAGAGCCGCTCGAGCGCCTGCGCAAAATCGAACGCGGTGCTCGCGACGTAGAAGCGCTCCGGATAGGTGAAGCCCTCGAACTCGACGCCGATCGCCTGGCGCACCGCGCTCCAGGCGCCGTCCGCGCCGACGAGGTAGGCGCCGGAGAAGGCCTCGCGTCCGGCACCGGTCTCGCACTCGACGGTCACGCGATCGGCGCGCTGCTCGACCGCATCCACCTTGCAGCCGAAGCGCACCGTGACGTGCGGAAACGCCTTCAGCCGCGCCGCGACCAGCCGCGTGAACTTGTACTGCTCGACCTGGATGCGATAGGGGTGGGCGGTGTCGCCGCGGAGGCACGCCATGTCGAACTCGGCGAAGAGCCCGGTGCGGCGGTCGCGAAAGGAGGTGTGGCGCGCGACGAGCCCCTGCGCCTTCAGCGCGGGGGTGAGCGACGGGTCGATCGCGTCGAGCATGTCGAGCGTCGGCGGATGCCAGGTCGAGGCGCGCAGGTCCTCGGTGAGGTCATCGGCGCGCTCGAGCACCGTCGCCGGGATGCCGGCGTGCGCGAGCTCGAGGGCGACCGCCATGCCGACCGGACCGGCGCCGGCAATCAGCACACGGGCGTCCGACGGCGCGGAACCGGGCATCGCGAGACTTCCTGTTGCGGGTGAAAACCGGCGCGATTGTACCGAGCCGCGGGCGCCGCCGCTGCACCGCGGCCACTATGGATGCACGGCCGCTAACGCGAGAGCGCGGCGATGATCGCGTCGCGCTCCAGCACGTCCGCGTACTTCTGCTGCAGGTCGAACAGGCTCGCCTCGTGCGGCCCGAGCGCCCGGTCGCCGACGCAGTCGCGCGCGACGATCGGGCGGAAGTTGTAGCTGATCGCGTCGACGACGGTCGCGCGCACGCACCCGGAGGTCGTGCAACCGGCCACGACGACGGTATCGGCGCCCTGTTGCACGAGCCACGGCGCGAGATTCGTCCCGAAGAAAGCGGACGCCTGGTTCTTGCGCACGACGAGCTCGCCCGCCCGCGGCGCGAGCTCGGGCACGACCTGCCCGGCGGGATGGCGCTCGGTCAGCATCAGCAGGCGCGGCTGCTTGGTCGCGAAGATCCCGCCGTCGGAGCCGTCGTCCGCGTAGACGACGCGGGTGAAGGCGACCGGCAGCTTCCGCTCGCGGAAGAACTCCAGCAGCCGGACCGTGCGCTTCACCGCCGGGTCGATGTTTCCCCCGCCGAACAGCGCCGGGTCGTTGAACCCGACGGTGAAGTCGACGACGAGCAGCGCGCTCCGGCGCCCGAAGCCGATCGGGTTGCCGAAGTTCTGCTGCCGGAAGATCTCGAGCTCGGACAGGGTCGCCTCCGTCGGCGCGATTCTACACACGCGCCGCGCCGCTCCCCCCGCCGCGCGGTGCTACGATGCGGACCGACGACCACAGGGAGTTTTCCGCATGGCCACACCCGCCGACACGCGCAGCATGGCGCTCTTCTGCGACTTCGAGAACCTCGCGCTCGGCGTGCGCGACGCGAAGTACGACAAGTTCGACATCAAGCGGGTGCTCGAGAAGCTGCTCTTGAAGGGCTCGATCGTCGTCAAGAAGGCCTACTGCGACTGGGAGCGGTACAAGGGCTTCAAGGCGGCGATGCACGAGGCGGCGTTCGAGCTGATCGAGATCCCGCACGTGCGCCAGTCCGGCAAGAACTCCGCCGACATCCGCATGGTGGTCGACGCGCTCGATCTCTGCTACACCAAGAGCCACGTCGACACCTTCGTGCTGCTCACCGGCGACTCGGATTTCTCGCCGCTGGTGTCGAAGCTGCGCGAGAACGACAAGATCGTGATCGGGGTCGGGGTGAAGAATTCGACCTCCGATCTGCTCATCGCCAACTGCGACGAGTTCATCTACTACGACGACCTGGTGCGCGACCAGCCCAAGCGCGAGAAGAAGGCGCGCATGCAGCGGCGCGAGAAGCCCGCCGCCGGCGAGGAGAAGCCGCAGGGCGCCGCGAAGCCCGACGAGGACAAGCGCCAGCAGGCGCTCGACCTGGCGATGGAGACGATCGAGGCGCTGTTCGGCGAGCGCGGCTCGGACGAGAAGATCTGGGGCTCGATGGTCAAGCAGGCGCTCAAGCGCCGCCAGCCCGGCTTCAACGAGTCCTACTTCGGCTTCCGGTCGTTCTCGCGCCTGCTCGAGGAGGCGGCCGCGCGCGGCATGATCGAGGTCGAGGAGGACGAGAAGTCCGGCGGCGTGATCATCAAGCGCTTCAATCCGGACTGGTAGCGCTCGCGCGGCCGCGCGCCCCTCATTCCGCCTTCATCTTCGCGTCGCGCGCGACCTTCGTGTACTTCTCGAGGTCGGACTTCATCACCTCGAGGAAGCGCTCCGGCGAGCCCGGCGCGATCGGCTCGATGCCGACCGGGAGCAGCCGCTCGCGCACGATCTGCGGATCGCCGGTCACGCGGTTCACCTCGACGTTGAGGCGCTCGACGATCGGGCGCGGCGTCCCGGCGGGGGCGATGACGCCGAGCCAGATGTCCACCGCGTAGCCGGGCAGCGGCCCGGCTTCGGCGATCGTCGGCACATCGGGAATGACGGCGGAGCGCTTCGAGCTCGCCACGCCCAGCGCCCGCAGCTTCCCCGACCGGAAGTGCGGCAGGAGCGAGTTCACCGCCCCGATCGTGAAGCCGATCTCGTTCGCGAGCAGCGCCGGGATGATCCCGGCCGAGCCCTTGTACGGAATGTGGACGAACTGCACGCCGCTCATCGTCGCGAGCAGCTCCGCGGCGAACTGGTGGGGCGAGCCGATGCCGGCCGTGCCGTAGGTCAGCGTGCCGGGGCGGGCCCTCGCGGCCGCGATGAACTCGTTGAGCGTCTGCGCGGGAAACGACGCGTTGACCGCGAGCACGAACGGGATCATCCCGGTGAGCGCGATCGGCTCGAAGTCGCGGATCGGATCGTAGGGCAGCTTCGCACCGAGGCTGGCGCTGAGGACGTGGGCGGACTCGGTCATCCCGAGCGTGTAGCCGTCCGGCGCGGCGCGCGCCACGATCTCGCGCCCGATCGTCCCGCCCGCGCCCGGCTTGTTCTCGACCACGATCGGCTGCCCGAGCACCGGCGGGAGCCGCTCCGCGAGGAGGCGCGACAGGTAGTCCGGCGAGCCGCCCGGGGGCAGCGGCACCACCATGCGGATCGGCCGATTCGGGAACGGCCCGCTCTGCGCGCGGAGCCAACCCGGGGCCAGCGCGAGTCCCGCCGCCGCGGTCAGAAAGGATCTCCGGGTACGCATGTCGCCTCCGTCCTCGGTGTCACGTGTCAGCTACGTGGCTCGATCCACAGCGCCCCGCCGACGGCGAGCACTTTTCCATCGGTGGCGTAAATCGCGGTACCGCTCTTGTGCTTGCGCTCGCCGCGCTCGACCGGCCAGGCGGCGACGATGTACGTTTCGCCCGCCTGCGGCAGCGTGTCGATCCGCACGGCGAGCCAGGCGGTGACGAGGAAGCGCATCACCTCGCCCATCAGCGCGAACCCGCCCGAGCAGTCGAGCGCGGTCCACGCGAACTCGGGCCGCACTGCGCCGTTTTCGTCCGCGTGCGCGGCGTGCGGCGTCCACGGCGCGGCGTACAACGCGTCGCGACCGACCGGGCCGGCGAAGATGCGCAGACCGTCGCCCGCCGCGCGCTCCATCCCGCAGCCCAGGCAGTGCGCAAAGGGCAGCCGCACCCGCCGGCCGAGATGGCGCGCAGTGGCCGCGGTGGCCTCGGCGAGCGACGGCGGCGGCGGCGCATCGATCGCCACCTCGCTCTGCTGCACCTCCACGAGCAGCTCGCCCTGGTCCCAGAGCGTCGCCGTGCCTGCGGCCATGTCCCAGTCGGCCTGGAGCTCGCGGCCGAGCGGAACGGGGCGGCGAAAGCTCGCATCCCCCGACCCGCCCAGCCGCGCGGCGAGCAGACCCGCGACGTAGCCCCCGTTGCCCGAATGTGGCGGGCCGCGATAGCGCGGGTCGATGACGATGGGTTCGCTCACGGTCAGGACCCCGCCTGCGGCTCGACCCACAGCGCCCGCCCGAGGGCGAGCAGCTTGCCTTGCGCGGTGAAGACCGCCGTCCCGCTCACGTGCTTGCCCGCGCCGCGCTCGATGACCCACGCCGCGACGACGTGCGGCTCGCCCACGCGCGGCAGGGCCTCGATGCGCACCGCCAGCCGGGCAGTCAGCAGGAGACGCTCCGCGTCATCGCCCATCAGGGCGAACGCGCCGGAGCAGTCGAGCGCGGCCCATACGAACTCCGGCCGCACCCACCCGCGCTCGTCGGCGAGAACGGGCTCGGGCATCCACGGCGCGGCGTAGAGGCCATCGCCGCGCCCGGCCGGCCCGGCGAAGATGCGCAACCCGTCGCCGGTCGCGCGCTCGATGCCGCAACTGAAACAGCGCGCGAAGCGCAGGCGCACGCGCTGCCCGAGATAGCGCCCGCTTGCGGCGTCGGCCTCCGCGAGCGACGGCGGCGCCGGCACCAGCACGTGCAGGTCGATCGGTTTCGCCTCGAGGAGCAGCTCGCCGGCGCCGAAGAGCTGCGCCCCGTCGCCGTCGCAATCGAGCTGGAGCTCGCGGCCGAGCGGCACCGGCCGCCGGAAGCTGGCGTCCGCCGGCCGGCCGATGCGCGCGGCGAGGAGCCCCGCGACGTAGCCGCCGTGCGCGGAACCCGGCGCGCCGCAGTAGCGGCTGTCGATGACGATCGCTTCGCTCAAAGCGCTTTCGCCTTCTCCCGCAGCACGAACTTCTGGATCTTGCCGGTGGCCGTGGTCGGCAGCGCCCCGAACACGACCTTCTTCGGGACCTTGTAGCGCGCGAGGTTGTCGCGACAGTGCGCGATCATCTCCTCTTCGCGTCAGCGTCCGCACCCGGCTTGAGCTGCACGAACGCGCACGGCGTCTCGCCCCACTTGTCGTCCGGGCGCGCAACCACCGCGGCCAGCGCCACCGCGGCGTGCTTGTAGAGCGCGATCTCCACCTCGACGCTCGAGATGTTCTCGCCGCCGGAGATGATGATGTCCTTCTTGCGGTCCTTGATCTCGACGTAGTGGTTCGGGTACCACACCGCCAGGTCGCCGGTGTGCATCCACCCGCCGCCGAACGCCTCGGCGGTCGCCTGCGGATCCTTCAGGTAGCCGAGCATCACCGTGTTGCCCTTCACCAGGATCTCGCCGACGCTCTTGCCGTCCTGCGCGACCGGCTTGCACGTCGCCGGATCGGCGACGATGTGGCCGTCGACGACCGGGTAGCGCACGCCCTGTCGCGCCATCTGCTGCGCGCGTTCCTCCAGGCTCGCCGCCGCCCAGCTCTCCTGCGGCTCGCACAGGGTGGAGGGCCCCTGCAGCTCGGTCATGCCGTAGATGTGGAGCACGCGGAAGCCGAGCTCCTCCATGCTCTTGATCACCTTCGCGGGCGGCGGCGATCCGCCGGTCTGGATGTCGCACCGGATGCGCGAACGCTGCGCCGCTCGCCCGGCGGCGCGTTGGTGAGCATCGACAGCACCGTCGGCGCGCCGCACATGTGCGTGACGCCGTGCTCGACGATCATCGGGAAGATCGACCGCCGGGTCGACCGCGCGCAGGCACACGTGCGTGCCGCCCACCGCCGTCACCGACCAGGGAAAGCACCAGCCGTTGCAGTGAAAGAGCGGCAGCGTCCACAGGTAGACCGACCGCGGCGGGCAGCGGCCACCCGATGATGTTGCCCACCGCTTCGAGGAAGGTGCCGCGGTGGTGGTAGACCACGCCCTTCGGCCGGCCGGTGGTGCCCGAGGTGTAGTTGAGCGCGATCGGCGCGCTCTCGTCGGCCGGGGGCGACCAGGCGAACGCCGGGTCGCCCTGCGCGAGGAACGCCTCGTACTCGATCTCGCCGAGCCGGTCGCCCGGGCCCGTGTACAGCGGATCGTCGTTGTCGATGACGAGGATCTTGCGCTTGAGCCGCTGCAGCGCCGGGCCGACCGCCCCGGCGAGCTGCCGGTCGACGATGATCGCCTTCGCCTCGCCGTGCTCGAGGATGTAGGCGACCGTGTCGGCGTCCAGGCGGGTGTTGATCGTGTTGAGCACCGCGCCGAGCATCGGCACGCCGAAGTGCGCCTCGAGCATCGCCGGCACGTTCGGCAGCATGACCGACACCGTGTCGCCCTTCCGGATGCCGCGCCGCGCGAGCGCGGAGGCGAGCCGGCGCGCGCGGGCGTAGAACTCGGCATAGGTGAAGCGCCGGTCGCCGTGGATCACCGCGATGCGGTCCGGATGCAGCTCGGCCGAGCGCGGCAGGAACGCGATTGGGGTGAGGGGCGCGAAGTTCGCGGCGTTGGGCTTGAGCTCCGCCCAGATGTCTCGGTGCCGAGTCGCGGGGCGAACGCGCGGCGCCGCTCGGGCCGCCTTGGTCACCCCGGATCGCTTCAGCGCTGCGCGCGGCGTGTCCGGACGCACTTTGCTGCGGCGCGCTACGGGGCGCGCCGGCCGCTTCTTCGCCATGACTCCTCCTCCTGAACCGTCTCCCGGGATTCGCGTTGACACTCCCGGAGGCGCCACCTTAGACTGGGCCGCGCAGCATTCCAAGCGTCGAAGCGAAGAATTCTATAGCCGATCCATCGAGGAGGAAGCCCATGAAACCGCTCGCACTCGCCGTCGCCGCCCTGTTCGCGGGCGGCGCGCTCGTCGTCGCCGCGCCGGCCGCCGCCCAGGAGCGCACCGTCAAGATCGCCGGCTTCGGCGCGAAGTCGGGCGTCGTCCGCTCGTTCGGCGTGAACAGCGAAGCGGCGATCCGCGCGGCCGCCGACGAGATCAACAAGGCGGGCGGCGTGAAGCTCGGCGACGGGACCCGGGGAAAGATCGTCATCGAGTTCTTCGACGACCGCTGCAACGCCGAGGAAGGGATCTCGGTCATCCGCCGCATCGCCGGCGGCGACTGGGTCGTCGCCATCGGCCCGACGTGCTCGAACGTCGCCGAGCCGCTGTTCGGCATCCTGCAGAAGAAGGTCGGCGACGCCTCCGACTCGGGGCTGCAGTTCCCGGTGTTCACCGACGTCGCGATCAAGGGCGGGCTCGCCAAGATTTCCGAGTGGGCGTTCCGCAACGTGCCGAGCGAGATGACGATGTACTCGTCGCTCTTCAACCACGTGCGCACCGCGTTTCCGGAGGCGAAGACCGTCTACGGCGGGGTCGAGGAGGACTTCGCGCACTCGCGCGCCCTGTGGTACGCGGTGATGAAGGACCGCGCCAGCGTGAACGGCTTCAAGGTGCTGGGCGAGTCGAAGTGGCTGCTCAACGACACCAGCTTCTCCACCCAGGTGCGCGAGATGAAGAAGGCGAACGCGGACGTGGTCGCGATCTCCGCGCACCCGTTCACGACCTGCGGCGTGCTCAAGGAGATGCAGCGCCAGGGCGTGAAGCCGAAGGTGCTCATCGGGCTCGACCAGCTCCTCCAGCCTGGAGACGCTGCGAGGGCTGCGCGAAGCAGGCCGAGGGGATGATCATCCCGACCAGCTACGCGCCGGTGACCCCGAAGGCGATCGCCGCGGCGAAGGCCACCGCGAAGTTCAAGGGCAGTGCCGATCTCCACAGCATGGCCGCGTGGGAGAACGTGTTCATCCTCAAGGACGTGATGGAGAGCGAGAAGATCCTCGCCAAGCCCGACACGGTCCAGGCCGACCGGCGCAAGATCCGCGAGGGGCTGGCGAAGCTGACGGCGACCGAGGGTCTGCTCGGCACGACCAAGCGCGCGGATCGCGAGGCCGAGAAGCCGTTCGTGTTCGTGCGGGCGAAGAACGGCCAGTGGGCGGTCTACCACAATCCGCTGTGACCAGGTAACCGACTGCTCTCGCAGTCTCACCGCCCCCTTGCCGGCGCGTACCGCGCCTCGCAAGGGGGCGTCCGATAACTAGAAGAACGGGGCGGGATCCGTCCGCCATGCTCGACCTCCTCCAAGCCGTTCTCGACGGCCTGCTGTTCGGCACGACCTACGCGCTGATCGGCATCGGCTTCACGCTGGTGTTCGGCGTGATGCACAAGCTCAACATGTCCTACGCCGCCGCGTCGGTGGGCGGCGCGTACTGCGGGCTGCTCATAATGGGCCTCGTCCAGGGCGCGCCGCCCTGGACGGTGTTCCTCGCGGCGTGCCTCGCCGGGGGCGTGCTCGGCTACCTCGTCTATCTGACCTGCTTCCACTTCATCCCGCTCGCGAGCCCGCTCGCGACGCTGATGTCGACGGTCGGGCATGCTGCTCCTGATCGACGAGATCATCGTCCACGTGACCGACGGCATGCCGAAGAACTTTCCGACGATGCTCGACGACGAGATGCTGCGCGTCGGGGAGATCACGCTGCGCGGCGACCTGCTGCTCGTCTTCGGCGTGAGCGTCGTCTGCATGGCCGGTCTGCTCGCGCTCCTCTACCGGACGCGGCTCGGGCTCGCCACGCGCGCGGTCTCGCAGCAGCCGGTCGCCGCGCAGCTCTGCGGCATCCGGGTCGCGCAGGTCAATGCGGCGACGTTCGTCGTGACCGGCCTGCTCGGCGGGATCGCCGGCGCCCTGATCGGCGCCTCGGTGGGCGCGCTCTCGCCGCTGCTCACGACGCCGCTCACGGTGAAAGGCCTCATCGTGACCGTGATCGGCGGGCTCGGCATCGATCCCCGGCGCGATCATTGCGGGCCTCCTGGTCGGCGCGTTCGAGAACCTGTTCCAGCAGTTCCGCGGCGTGACCGAGCGCGACCTGTACGTGATGCTGCTGCTGTTCGCGTTCCTGGTCTTCCGGCCCGGGGGGCTGTTCGCGCCGAAGGGCGGGCGGGACTGATGGACTTCTACTTCGGCCTCGCGCAGATCATCGGCGTCCACACGCTGCTCGGCCTGTCGGCGTACATCGTCCTGCTGACCGGCCAGGTGACCCTGGCGCAGGCCGGCTTCTTCGCGATCGGCGCGTACGTGTCGGCGATGCTCACGGTGCTCGCCGGCTGGCCGATCGTCGCGGCGCTCGGCGTCGGCACGCTGTTCGGCGCGGGGGCGGCGTGCGCGGTGGGCTTCCCGGCCCTGCGCGTGAAAGGGCTGATGCTGGTGATCGCGACCCTCGCGTTCGGCGAGGGCGTGCGGCTCTTCTTCTTCAACTTCGACTACCAGGTCGCCAAGGGGCAGGTGAAGGTCGGCCCGGTCGGCGGCGAGGGCTTCCGGCAGATCCGCTACTTCCCGGAGCACGGCTGGACCACCTTCGACGTGATGCTGTTCATCTGGGTGTTCGTCGTGCTGATCATGGCGGTCCTCTGGTGGTTCGACCGCTCGCGCTACGGCGCCGTGCTGCGCGCGGTCGGCGAGGACGAGATCGCCGCGCAGTCGGTGGGCATCAACCTGACCGCGGTAAAGGTGAGCGCGATGACCATCGGCGGCGCGATCGCCGGGATCGGCGGCGGGCTCTACGCGCACTACACGACCCACATCGAGCATTCGAGCTTCAACATCCTGGTCGCGACGTTCGCGATCGCCTACCCGATCGTCGGCGGGCTCGCGAGCGTCTTCGGCACCCTGGCGGCGGTGGTGTTCGTGCAGGGCTTCCTGATCGAGGGCCTGCGCTTCCTCGGCGACTGGCGCAACCTGCTCTTCGGCGCGCTGATCGTCCTCGCGATGAACGTGCGGCCGCGCGGCCTGCTCGACGCGCCGACGCTCGGCCGCCTCGGCCGATTCGGCCGATTGTTCGGCGGAGGGCGCTAGGGGTGCTCGAGCTCGCGCAGACCTCCCGGCACTTCGGCGGCGTGCGCGCCGTCGACCAGCTCTCGCTGACGGTCGAGGAAGGCCGCATCTTCGGGCTGATCGGGCCGAACGGCTCGGGCAAGAGCACGACCGTCAATCTCGTCACGGGCTTGCTGCCGCTCACCTCGGGCCGCATCACCTTCCGCGGCGCGGACCTCGGCGGGGTGCCGGTGCACCGGCGGCTCGCCCTCGGGATCGCGCGCACGTTCCAGAACATCCGCCTGTTCGGCCATCTCACCGTCTGGCAGAACCTGTGGGTGGCGCAGAACAGCCCGGAGGATCACGCCCGGCGCGGCTTCCTCGCGCGCTGGCTCGGCGGCTCGCGGCGCGTGCGCGCCGAGATCGGCGAGCTGCTCGAGTTCTCCGGTCTCGCCCACCGCCAAAACGAGCTCGCGTCGAACCTCGCGTTCGGCGAGCAGCGCCGGCTGGAGCTCGCGCGCGCGCTCGCCGCGCGGCCGAAGCTGCTGTGCCTCGACGAACCGGCGGCCGGAATGAACGCCGAGGAGATCGGCGAGCTCGCCGACCGCATCCGCGCGATCCGCGACCGCGGCGTCACGGTGCTCCTCATCGAGCACCACATGGAGCTCGTGATGGACGTCACCGACCGCATCGCGGTGCTCAACTTCGGCCAGAAGATCGCCGAGGGCACGCCGGCGGAGGTGCAGGCCGATCGCGCCGTGCGGAAGGCCTATCTCGGGGGCGGCGACAAGTGAGCGCGCCCGGTGCTCGAGATCACGGACCTCGTCACCGCCTACGGCAAGATCGAGGCGCTCCGGGGCGTCTCGCTCTCGGTCGCGCCGGGTTCGATCACCTGCCTGCTCGGCCCGAACGGCGCCGGCAAGACGACGCTGATGATGACCGCGACCGGGCTGCTGAAGCCGCGCCGCGGATCGATCCGCTTCGCGGGCGACGAACTCGCCGGCCGCGCGCCGCACGACATCGTCGCGCGCGGCGTCGCGCTCGTGCCCGAGAACCGCCTCGTGTTTCCCGACGATGACGGTGACCGACAACCTCGCCGCCGGCGCCTATCAGCGCCGCGACAAGATCGCGATCGCGCAGGACGTCGAGCGCATGTTCGCGCGCTTCCCGCGGCTCAAGGAACGCGCCGAGCAGCAGGCCGGCACGCTCTCCGGCGGCGAGCAGCAGATGCTCGCGGTGGCGCGCGCGCTGATGTCGCGCCCGAAGCTGCTGCTCATGGACGAGCCCTCGCTCGGTCTCGCGCCGCTGGTCGTGGAGGAGATCTTCCGCATCGTCACCGAGCTGAACCGGGACGGCACGACGATCTTCCTGGTCGAGCAGAACGCGCACATGGCGCTGCAGGTCGCGCACCACTTCTATCTCATGGAGCAGGGCCGCGTGACCTTCAGCGGCACGCCGGGCGAGGTCGCCGAGGACGAGGTGATCCGGAGGGCGTATCTTGGTTCCGTCAAGCGCTGACCACGGAGGGCGATCATGACTTACGAGCTCGAGGATTTCTGCCGGGATTGCCGCGAGATGCTGGCCGGCGGCACGCGCCCGGAGGCGCTCGAGGCCGTGCGCCAGTCGCTCGCGCGGCTGCTCGCCAACGCGGCGTTCGTCGAGCGGACCTGCGGGCCGGAGGCGAAGCCAGGGCTGCACCTGCTCTACGAGGACGCCGGCCTCGGTTTCCAGGTCCTCGCGCACATCAACGAGAAGCCGCGCGTCTCGCCGCCGCACAATCACGGCGAGTCGTGGGCGGTGTACGGCCAGGCGACCGGCTACACCGACATGACCGAGTTCCGGCGCGTCGACGACGGTGCCGATCCGGCGCACGCCAGGCTCGAGGCGACGCGCAAGTACCGCCTGAATCCCGGCGAGGTCGGCATCTACGCGAGCGGCGCGATCCACTCGATCGACTACCCGGCGAAGTCCCGCTTCATCCGCATCACCGGCACCAATCTCGACCGGATCTACCGCGACGCGTTCGATCCTGCGACGGGCGCGATCAAGCGCATGGGGCCGCAGCAGGCGTCCTGAGGGATGGCTGCGGACTTCGCCCAGAACACGCTCGACGGGGTGATGCTCGGGAGCGCCTATGCCCTCCTCGCGCTCGGCTTCACCCTGATTTTCGGCGTCTTGCGCCGCGCGAACCTCGCCTACGGGCCGGCGATCCTGCTTGGCGCCTACGCGGCAACCTGGGCGAACCTCACATTCCGCCCCGGCCAGTTCGTCCTCGCACTCGTCACGATCGCCGGCGCGACGGTCGCCGGGGCGTACGTGGAGCGCCTGTGCTTCGCCCCGCACGCTCGGCGCACCCGGTCGCGCGACGCCGCTGCGATCGCGTCGATGGTCGGCAGCTTCGCGCTGTGGATGCAGCTCGAGGAGCTCGCGACGCTGTGGCTCCCGAAGCACCTCTACAGCTTCCCGCCGCTCTACGACGGCCCGCCGCTCGCGCTCGGGCCCGCTCACGCTGCGCGTCGAGTACCTGGCGATGCTCGTGTGTGCGGCGGCTGCCTGCTTCGGACTGCACCGGCTCCTCTCTCGCACCCGCTTCGGGCTGGCGGTCCGCGCCGTCGTCGACCAGCCGGACGCCGCGCGGCTCGCCGGAATCAACGTGCCGCGCGTGATGCTGCTCGTGTTCGCGCTCGCCTCCGCGCTCGGCGGGCTCGCCGGCTACCTGATCGTCGCGGCGCACGAGCAGGTGACGCCGATGCTCGGAATGTGGTCGACGCTGAAAGGCATGATCGCGATGATGCTCGGAGGACTCGGCTCGCTCCCGGGCGCGGTCGTCGGCGGGCTCGCACTCGGGCTCCTGGAGGCGCACAGCCAGTGGCTCGCCGGGCCGCAGTACCGCGACCTCGTCGCCTACCTCGTGCTGTTCGCGCTGCTCGCGTTCCGGCCCGTGGGGCTGTGGGCGATGCTCGCGCGCAAGCCCGCAGCCGCCGACTGACCATGGACGAGTTCGCGCTCGGCGTCCTGACCAATATCGCGCTGTTCTCGTTCCTCGCGCTCTCGGCCTACCTGCTGCTGATCGCGGGCGAGATGTCGTTCGGGCAGCAGGCGTTCTTCGGCGTCGGCGCCTACGCCGCCGGGATCGGCACCGCGATGTGGGGCTGGCCGATGCCGCTGGCGGCGGCGTTCGCGATGGCGCTCGGCGCCGGCACGGCATGGCTGGTAGGGCTGCCGACGATCCGGCTGCGCGGCCTCTACTTCGCGATGGCGACGCTCGCCGCGGCCGAGATGTTCCGGATCCTGTTCGAGCTGCTGCACTACCAGCGCGAGATCGACGGCGACCTGGTCGGACCGGACGGCACGCAGGGTTTCCGCGGCATCCGCTGGGTGCTCGAGCGCGGGTTCGAGCCGCACGAGTACCTCGCGCTCGTGACCGCGATCCTCGCGCTCGTGCTCGCCGGGTTCGCGCTCGTCGCGCGCTCGCGCCTGGGCGCGCGGATCCGCATGGTCGGCGAAGACCCCGAGCTCGCCGCGGTGTTCGGCGTCGACGTCGCGCGCCTCAAGCTCGGGGTGGTCGCCGCGGCCGGCGCGCTCGCCGCGCTCGGCGGCGCGCTCTATGCGCACCACAACACCTACATCGAGCCGCGCAACTTCGACATCATGCTCGGGGTGCACAGCCTCGCCTACGGCCTGATCGGCGGGCTCGGCACCGCGGCCGGGCCGCTGCTCGGCGTGCTGATCGACATCGGGCTCCTCGAGTCGACGCGCGTGTTCCAGGGCTGGCGGATGGTCGTGTTCGGCGGCCTCGTCGCCGTGCTGCTGATCGTCCGGCCGCGCGGGCTGCTCGACGAGGCGGTCGTGAACCGGATCAAACGGGCGCTGTCGACGCGGTAGATGAAGCGCGCATTCGCCCTGATGCTTCTCGTTGCGGCGCCGACGGCGGCGCTCGGGCAGCGTCTCGACGCCGAGGTCGACTGCAAGCCGACCAAGCACGATCTCGTCTACGACTGCCGGGTCGTCCTGAAGGAGGTGAAATCGGGCCGGCTCGTGAGCGGCGCCCTGCTGAGCATCGGCGCGGACATGCCCTCGATGCCGATGGCGCACAACGTCAAGCCGGTCCGGGCCGAGCCCGGTGCGGCGCCCGGTGAGTACACCGCGCGCATCGAGCTGGAGATGTTCGGGGACTGGGCGCTGAAGCTGAACGTGCGCGGCCCGGTGCGCGACGTGATCGTGAAGAAGTTCAGCGCGCGGGAGCCGGATCGCTAGACCCGTCGTCCGCCGAAACGAGAAGGGGCGCTCTCTCGAGCGCCCCTTCTCGTTTCGCTGCAGTGAGGACGCTGGGAGCCCTCACGCCTCCAGGAACGCCTCCTCGCGCTTCTTCTTCACCGAAGGGGCCATCACGATCAGCAGCAGGATGAACGCGATCCCGAGCAGCACGGCGCTGATCGGCTTGGTGAAGAACACGCTCGGGTCCCCGCGCGAGAGCAGCATGGCGCGCCGCAGGTTCTCCTCCATCATCGGTCCGAGGATGAATCCCAGGATGAGCGGCGCGGGCTCGCACTCGAGCTTCACGCACACGTAGCCGAGGACGGCGAATATGCACATCATGTAGATGTCGAACGACGTGTTGTTCACGCTGTACACGCCGATGCAGCAGAACAGCAGGATCGCGGGATAGAGCATCCGGTAGGGCACGGTGAGGAGCTTGATCCACATGCCGATGAGCGGCAGGTTGAGGATCACCAGCATCAGGTTCCCCACCCACATCGAGGCGATCATTCCCCAGAAGAGCTGCGGCCGCTCGGTCATCACCTGCGGCCCCGGCGCGATGCCCTGGATCATCATCGCGCCGATCATGAGCGCCATCACCGGGTTCGACGGGATGCCGAGCGTGAGCAGCGGGATGAACGAGGTCTGCGCGCCGGCGTTGTTCGCCGACTCCGGCGCGGCCACGCCGCGGATGTCGCCGTTGCCGAAGTTGCGCGGCGGCTTGGCCGTCTTCTTCTCCAGCGTGTATGCGGCAAACGAGGCGAGCAGCGCGCCGCCGCCGGGCAGGATCCCGAGCGCCGAGCCGAGGACGGTCCCGCGCAGGACCGACGGGATGCAGTAGATCAGCTCTTCACGCGACGGGAGCAGGCGCCCGATCTTCACGTCGAAGACCGCGCGCGCCTCCTTGTGGTCGAGGTTGGCGACGATCTCGGCGATTCCGAACATGCCCATCGCGACGGTCACGAAGCCGATGCCGTCCGAGAGCTCCGAGATGCCGAAGCTGTAGCGCGCGACGCCGGAGTTCACGTCGGTGCCGATCAGGCCGAGCAGCAGCCCGAGGAGGACCATCGCGATCGCCTTGATCAGGGAGCCGTGCGCGAGCACGGTGGCGGCGATGAGGCCGAGCACCATCAGCGAGAAGTACTCGGTCGGGCCGAACTTGAGCGCCACCTCGGCCAGCGGCGGCGCGAACAGCGCGATGACGACGGTGGCGACGCACCCGGCGAAGAACGAACCGATCGCCGCCATGCCCAGCGCCGGCCCCGCCCGGCCCTGCCGCGCCATCTTGTAGCCGTCCAGCGCGGTCACCACCGATGCCGACTCGCCGGGCAGGTTCACCAGGATCGCGGTCGTCGACCCGCCGTACTGTGCCCCGTAGTAGATGCCCGCCAGCATGATCAGCGCCGAGACCGGCGGCAGCGTGAACGTCACCGGCAGCAGCATCGCGATCGTCGCGACCGGCCCGATGCCCGGCAGCACGCCGACCAGCGTGCCGAGCAGCACGCCGCCGAAGCAGTAGAGCAGATTGAGCGGCGTCAGCGCGACGCCGAAACCGAGCGCAAGGTTTGGGATCAGACCTTCCATGGTGCCTCCCGCTACATGCCGATGCCGATGCGCCGGCACGTATCGTCAAGGAACAGCGGGCAGGTCGGAATCGGCAGCCCGAGCCCTTTGACGAAGACCGCCACCGAGAAGACCACCAGGACGGCGTAGAGGATCGCGACCTCCTTCGACTTGAACTCGTGCCCGCCGAGCGCACCGAGGCCGATCAGGATCGCGGCGCAGACGATGAGGCCGAGCGGCTTCAGGAACACGCCGAACAGGACGATGGCCACGATGATGAGCGTCATCGGCCGCAGGACGAACCGCGGCACCGGCGGCCCGTTGGTGACGAACGACTTGGCGAAGATCGCCAGCCCGATGACCGCGAGAATTCCGCCGAGCACCGTGGGAAAGTACGCCGGGCCCATGCGCACCGCCGTGCCCATCGCGTAGTTCCGCGCCACGATCATGAAGCCGACCCCGAACGCGACGAACATCAGGCCCGCCCAGAAGTCCTTGGGGGCTTTTATTTTCATGCTCTCCTCCTCCTGCACTGCGGCGACTATTCTGCCATACGCGGGAGGGGTCGCGACCGGCTTCGTGGCGCCGGATTGTCAGACGACTGTCAGCTAAGGCCCGACCCGGGCCGCGCCTCGCAGGCGGCGGGACTCAGACGAAGCTCGGGCCCTGGACCTGGTCCGAGAGCTCGCGCTGCTTGTCCACGAACTCGACCAGCCGCAGGCTGGTCTGGCGCAGGCGCTGCGACAGCATGACGGAGAGCTGCATCAGGATCTTGGCGCCCAGCATCGGCTGCTCGAGGATGATGATCGCCAGGGCGTCGCGCGAGAGCACCGCGATCAGGCTCGGCTCCACGGCGACGCAGGTCGCGAAGCGCGGCTCGCCGTCGATCATCGACATCTCGCCGAGGGTCTTGCCCTCCTCGACCACCGCGATCAGGCGCGGGGTGTTCCAGCGGTCCTGCTTGAAGACCTCCACCCGGCCTTCGATCACCAGCATCATGAAATCGCCGGCCTCGCCCTCGCGGATGATCTCCTGGCCGGCCTGCGCGCGGAACGTCTGCATGAAGTGCCCGAGGAGGCGGATCTCGGCCAGGCTGAACTGCTCGAAGAGCGGCGCGTACCCCACCATGCCGTGGATCCGCGTCGCGTACTGGGTCGCGTCGCCGAGGTGCTCGAGTTGCGGCAGGCGCTGGCTCTCGACGGTCTCGTTCATGGCGTCGGTATGCGTGCGGTGGCGGGTATCGCCGCCACGATTATGCCCAAACCGGCGCGTGCCGCGCCGCGATATTCAGCGCGCCGGGCAGGCCGGCGAGTCGAAATACCGCTCGCAGAAGGCGCAGCCGCCCTGCGGCAGGAAAGCCGGCAGGCGGTAGTAGCGGTCGCGGACCTCCGCGAGCACGCTGTCCCGGTATTGCGCGTACCGGAACCCTTGGCCGAGAACGAGGTGGAAGGTCGCCCCCCGGACGGTCAGCTCGCGCAGCTCGACCGCGCGGAACCAGCGCTCGTAGGCGGCGCGATCGGCCGGCTGCTTGCGCACGACCAGCACGTCCCGACCGTCCAGCAGGCTGAGGTCGGTGAGAAAGTCGTCATGGCGCCCGTGGTGCGAGGTCGATCCGAGCACGAACACGTAATTGCGGCGCCACGGCTCGCGCGCCTCCGGCTGGGTGAGAAAGCCGGCCACCGCGGCGTTGTAGGACGAGGACCGACGCCGGCGAGAAGCCGTCCGCCGCGAACGCGTACTTCCCCTCGTACGCCTTCAGCGCGGCGAACAGCTCGTCCGCCCGGGCGCCCTGCACGATCGAGTCGTACTGGCGCAGCCGCTGGAACGTCTCGATCGGCAGCGCCGCGACGATGGCGACGAGCGCCACGTGCGCCGCGGCAAACGCCGCGAGGAACTTCGCCGACGCGAGCAGCCGGTCCGCGCCGAGCGCGAGCGCGCCCGCGGCGAAGAGCGCCGGCGTGAACGACAGCAGCCAGTGCAGCCCGACGTCCCGGAACGGCGCGATCGCCGCGAAGACCGCAAGGGGCGCGAGGACGAGGACCCAGAGCAGCCGGCGCTCGGGGCGCGCGAGCGCCGCCCGCACCGCCTCCCGCCCGCGCGCGAGCTGCCAGAGGAGGATCGGGCTCGAGACGTAGGCGAGGAACCCCGCGAACGCAAGCGGCCGCCACCACTTGAAGCCGGCGTCGCCGTGCCGGTTGAAGAGGTTGAAGAGGACGTTCGTCCAGCAGTGGCCGTAGTTCCACCACAGATTGACCAGCCCGAACGGCAGCGCGACGGCCACGACGATCGCGAGCCCGCGCCACGCGCGCGGGCCCGAGCCGTCGCGCGCGAGCGTGGACGCGACGGCGAACGCGACGTAGGCGAGCCCGACCAGCACGGCGAAGTACTTCGAGAGGAACGCGAGGCCGAGCGCCGCCCCCGCCGCGGCGTAGAGCGGCACCGAATCGCGGCGCACCGCGAGCACGAACGCCGCCATCGACAGCGCGGAGAAGAACACGAGCGGCGTGTCGGTGGTGACGAGCACGTTCACCACCTGCACCGGCACCAGCAGCCAGGCGAGCGCCGCGGCGTAGGCGGTGCGCTCCGCGTCGGGCTCCCCGCGCGCGAGCGCGCGCACCAGCGCGACCATCCCGACCGCGACGAGCGGCGGCAGCAGCACCTGCGGCAGCCGCAGGACGAGCGTGGACTGGGAGACCTGCAACAACGCGGCCAGGATCCAGCCGACCATGGGCGGGTGGTCGTAGAAGCCGAGGTCGGGGGCGCGGGCCCAGGTGACGAAGTAGGCCTCGTCGCCGGTGAGCGGCAGCCACCAGGCGAGCCAGAGCCGGAACGCGAGGACGGCCGCAGCCGCGGCCCAGAAAGCGCGGCGGAGGACCGCCGCGCCGGTCAACGCCCGCGCTCCGCCGCTTCAGCGCGCGTTCCGCTCTTGCCGGCGGCGCGCCGGCGGCGGACCGCGTCGGCGAGCCCCTCGAGCAGCGGCACCGAGTCCTCCCAGCCGATGCAGGGGTCGGTGATGCTGCGGCCGTACTCGAGCGGCCGGCCGGCGACCAGGTCCTGCCGGCCCTCCTTGAGGTGCGACTCGACCATCACCCCCACGATCCGGCGCTCCCCGGCGGCGAGCTGCGCGCCGACTTCGGCGGCGACCGCGAGCTGGCGCTTGTAGTCCTTGGCGGCGTTCGCGTGCGAGAGGTCGATCATCAGCTGCTCGGGCAGCCCGGCCGCCGCGAGCGCCTGGCAGGCCGCGGCGACGCTGGCGGCGTCGTAGTTGGGCTTGGGCCCGCCGCGCAGGATGATGTGGCAGTCGTCGTTGCCGCGCGTCTCGACGATCGCCACCTGGCCGTTCTTGTGCACCGACAGGAAATGGTGGTGCTGCTTCGCGGCGAGGATCGCGTCGCAGGCGATCTTCACGTTGCCGTCGGTGCCGTTCTTGAAGCCGACCGGCGCGGACAGCCCCGAGGCGAGCTCGCGGTGCACCTGGCTCTCGGTGGTGCGGGCGCCGATCGCGCCCCAGCTGATCAGGTCGCCGATGTACTGCGGCGAGATCACGTCGAGGAACTCGGAGCCGGCGGGCACGCCGGTCTGGTTGATGCGCACCAGCAGGTCGCGCGCGATGCGCAGGCCCTCGTTGATGCGGAAGCTCCCGTTCAGGTACGGGTCGTTGATCAGCCCCTTCCACCCGACCGTGGTGCGCGGCTTCTCGAAGTAGACCCGCATCACGACCTCGAGGTCGGCGGCGAGCCGCGCGCGCACCTCGGCGAGGCGCCGCGCGTACTCGACCGCCGCCTCCGGGTCGTGGATCGAGCACGGCCCGATCACGACCAGCAGCCGGTCGTCGCGGCCGTGCAGGATCTGCTTCACCTTGCGGCGCGTCTCGGCGACGAGCTTCTCGACCGGCGTGCCCTGGATCGGAAAGAACCGGATCAGGTGCTCGGGCGGCGGCAGCGGGACGATGTTGCCGATCCGCTCGTCGTCGGTGAGCGAGGTGCGATCCAGCGGCACGGGCGGCGGGAAGGCGTCTTGGTGGGCGGTCATGGCAGCTTGCCTTTCGTCTAGGGAACTCTGAAAAACCCGGGGATACCTCCCCGTGCCCCTATGAATGAGGCTCTGAAAAACGGGGTTTTCCAGAGCATCCCAAAAAAACAAAAAACCGCCAGGCGGGTCGGCGCTGGCGGTTTTCGGGAGTCCGATGGGTCGTGAGCCTAGCTCAGTCCCTCCGCCAGCGGCTGGGGAAAGAAGAACCCGAAACGGCAGGACGCGCGACGCATGGGGCGATTCAATCACGACGGCGCCGGGGCTGGCAAGCCCCGGGGCCCGGCACCGCGCAGGGGCGCTCGCGCGGTGCGCCGCACCGCGGCTGCGCGATTGGCAGACGCCGGGGTCGACTGCCAGCGCGACATGCGTCACGCGCACGCCCTTCGCCGGCGCCGAAACGTGACGTGCGAGTCGTCTTCCGGTCACTCCGGCGCGTTTGATGCTTGAGATGACGTTGACGAGCGCGGCGCCGCGTGTCAGGTTTGGCGGCATCCACGCGACTCGGGTAGAGGCGAACCAGGAGATGCCGACCATGCATGCGACTGCCAATGTCCCTGCGGTGACGCGAGCCCCGTGGCACATCCCGATCGCCGGCTTCAAGGACGTCTACGACGTCGACGCGGTCGACCGCGCGCTCGCCGAGCTGCCGCAGGGCGCGAGCGACGCCCTGAAGTCCACTTACGAGAAGATGCTCAAGGCCGGCGGGACGCGCCTCTCGGTGAAGCCGAGCGGACTGCCCGCGATGGAGCATCTGTTCGACGAGCTGCCCAACTTCGGCGCGGTGCTCGAGGACATCCGCAAGCAGATCGCGCTGTGCGCGTCCTCGGCCGACGCGCTGGAGCTGACCCCGATGCTGCTGCTCGGCGATCCGGGGATCGGCAAGACGCACTTCGCGCGCCGCATCGCGGAGCTGCTCGGCACCGGCTTCGGCTTCGTCTCGATGAGCTCGCTGACCGCGGGATGGGTGCTCTCGGGCTCGTCGTCGCAGTGGAAGAACTCGAAGCCGGGCAAGGTGTTCGAGACCTTCCTGAACGGGCAGTACGCGAACCCGCTGATCTGCGTGGACGAGATCGACAAGGTCGGCGGCGACGCGCAGTACGACCCCCTCGGCGCGCTCTACGCCCTCCTCGAGCACGACACGGCGAAATCGTTCGTGGACGAGTTCGTCGAGGTGCCGATCGACGCCGCCAGCGTGTTCTGGATCGCGACCGCGAACGAAGCGGCGCGCATCCCCGAGCCGATCCTCAACCGGATGAACGTCTACGAGATCGACGCTCCCGACCGGGACGGCGCGATCAAGATCGCGCAGTCGATCTACGCCGAGATCCGCAACGCCCACGACTGGGGCAAGCAGTTCCCGGAGCACCCGGCCGAGGCGGTGCTCGACCGGCTCGCGACCCTGAGCCCGCGCGAGATGCGCCGCGCGATCCTGGGCGCGTTCGGAAACGCCAAGATCGACGGCCGGCACGAGGTCGAGGAGCGCGACATCGGCGACGGCCGCGCGGCGAAGAAGTCGCGGATCGGGTTCTAGGGCGCGCGACCGGGCTGTTATCCTTCGGTCGCCTTGCAGCGACGACGCCTACCGACGAAATCTCCGCGCGCGCGCCGTTCTCGCGTTCGCGTTCGCCACGCTCGCCGTCAGCGCCCTCGCGCAGCCGCGCGACGGCGCGCCGCTCCTCGACGGCATGGGGCCGTACACCCACGCCACCGGCTCGCCGGTGCCGCTCGCCCAGCGCTATTTCGACCAGGGCATGGTGCTCGCCTGGGGTTTCAACACCGCCGAGGCAGTGCGCTCGTTCGACGCGGCCGCGCGCGCGGACCCGAAGTGCGCGATCTGCTTCTGGGGGCTCGCGTGGTCGCTCGGGCCCAACCTCAACGCCGACATGCACAAGGCCGACGCGGCGCGCGTGCACACCGCGGTCCGTCGCGCCGAGGCGCTGTCGGTCAATGCCTCGCCGCGGCATCGCGGGTTGATCGCCGCGCTCGTCGCGCGCCATCCGCAGCCGGGCGTGGTCGACGAGGAGCGCTACGCCGCGCAGATGCGCGCGCTCGCCAGGCGCAGCCCCCGCGACGCCGACGTCCTGACGCTCGCGGCCGAGGCGCAGCTCAACCTGCATGCCTACGACTGGTGGGAGAAGGACGGGACGGCGAAGCCCTGGACCCCCGAGACCGAGGCGCTGCTCGCGGCCGCGCTGAAGGTCGCGCCCGACCATCCCGGCGCGAACCACTACTGGATCCACCTGATGGAGTCGTCGGCAACGCCGGAGCGCGCCCTGGCGAGCGCGTCGAAGCTCGAGACGCTCGTGCCCGGCTCGGGGCATCTCACGCACATGCCGGCGCACATCTACATGCGCGTGGGCCGGTACGCGGAAGCATCGGCGGTGAGCGAGCGCTCGATCAAGGCGGACGAACGCTACCTCGCGCAGGTCCAGGCGCAGAACAAGTACCTCGTGGGCTACGCCGCGCACAACCACCACTTCCTCTGGGCGGCGACCGCGATGGAGGGCCGCAGCCGCGCCGCGATCGACGCTGCGCGCGCCGCGTACCGGGTCGCGTGCGGCCCCCAGCCGAGCCTGCGCGACGGCACCCTGCAGCACTACTACGCGCTCGAGCACTACGCGCTGGTGCGCTTCGCGCGCTGGGACGAGATCCTCAAGACGACGCTGCCGCCCGACACGGAGGCGCCCTATCCGCTCGCGGTCTGGCACTTCGCGCGCGGCATGGCGTACGCGCGCACCGGCAAGCTTCGCGACGCCCGCAGGGCGCTCGAAGCGCTGGAGAAGACTACCGTCGATCCGACGCTGACCGACGTGAAGGTCAAGAACATCAATCCGGCCTCGAGCCTGACCCGCATCGCGACGCTCACCCTGCGCGCGGAGCTCGCGGTCGCAGACAAGAAGCCGCTGGTCGCGGTGAAGCTGCTCGAGGAAGCGGTCGCGATCGAGGACGGGCTCGCCGCGGACGAGCCGCATCTGTGGCTCGCGCCGACGCGGCACGCGCTCGGCGCCGCGCTCCTCGGGGTGGGGCGCGCCGCCGAGGCGGAGAGCGTGTACCGCGAGGACCTCGCGCACTACCCCGAAAACGGCTGGTCGCTGTACGGACTTTCCCAGGCGCTCGCGAAACAGGGGCGCACCGACGAGGCGCGTGACCTGGACGAACGCTTCCGGGCCGCCTGGCGCCGCGCCGACGTCGACCTCCGCACGCTCCGCTAGCCGCACTAGAGCGGCACCCCTACCCCCGGTTGCGCTAGATCAAGGGCCGGGCCGGCCCGTCCATTAGCATTTCCTTAAGTGCCGGGCCGCAATAAGTAATTGCGGAACAAGTCCGGCAATTCGAGACGGACGGGCCATGGACATCACGCGCATCTCACGCAGGCGGTTTCTCAAGATCACCGCGGCCACGTTTGGCGCCGCGGCAGCCGGAGTGCAGTGGCACGGCCTTGCGCCGTTCGCAATCGCGGCCGATGCGCCGGCCGCGAAAGGCGTGGTCGACGATCCCGACCTTCTGCGAGATGTGCTTCTGGCGCTGCGGCGGGATCGCGCTACGTGCGCGACGGCAAGCTGTGGAAGTTCGAGGGCAACCCGCTCGACCCGCAGAGCCGCGGGCGCCTCTGCCCGCGCGGCACCGGCGCGGTCGGCGCGCACACCGACCCCGACCGGCTGCGCAAGCCGCTGATCCGCGTCGGCGAGCGCGGCAAGGAGCAGTGGAAGGCGGTCACGTGGGACGAGGCGCTTCACCTACATCGCCGAGCGCATGAAGAGGATCAAGGCCGAGCACGGCGCCGAGTCGATCGCGATGTTCAACCACGGCATCGGCGTGCGCTTCATCCAGCACGTGCTCAAGAGCTACGGCGTGATCAACTTCGCCGGCCCGTCGTTCGCGCAGTGCCGCGGCCCGCGCGACGTCGGCTTCACGCTCACCTTCGGCAGCGGGTCTCGGCTCGCCCGAGCCCACCGACATCGCGAACACCGACTGCCTGGTGCTGATCGGCTCGCACCTCGGCGAGAACATGCACAACACGCAGGTGCAGGAGTTCGCGCGACGCGATCGAGCGGCGCGTGCCGATCATCGTGGTCGACCCGCGCTTCTCGGTCGCCGCGAGCAAGGCGAAGTACTGGCTGCCGGTCAAGCCCGGCACCGACATCGCGCTGCTCCTCGCGTGGATGAACCTGCTCGTGACCGAGGGCCGCTACGACAAGGCGTTCGTCGCGAAGCACGGCCACGGCTTCGACAAGTTCGCCGCCGAGATCAAGGCAGTACACGCGTCGAGTGGGCGGCGCAGGAGACCGGCGTCGACGCGAGCCTGATCCGCGCCGCGGCGCGCGAGTTCGCCGCGCACCGCCCCGCGACGCTCGTCCACCCCGGACGGCGCGTGAACTGGTACGGCGACGACACGCAGCGCAGCCGCGCGATCGCGCTGCTCAACGCGCTCTCGGCAACTGGGGCCGCAAGGGCGGCCTCTACATCGCAGACGGCATGAAGGTCGCCGACCTATCCGCTGCCGAAGTACCCGAAGCGGACAAGCCGCTCGCCGACAATCCCGACGGCGCGAAGCTATCCGTTCGCCGACGAGGCGGTCACCACCGGCATCCGCGAGGCGACGCTCACCGGCAAGCCCTATCCGATCAAGGGCTGGTTCGTGTACTCGACGAACCTGATGCAGGCGCTGCCGAACGAGGCCGAGACGCTCGAAGGCGATCCAGAAGCTCGACCTGCTCGTCGTGGTCGACACGGTGCCGAGCGAGATCGCCGGCTACGCCGACGTGGTGCTGCCCGAGACCACGTTCCTCGAGCGCCACGACGAGCTGCTCGCCGGCTGGGGCCGCCGCGGCTGGATCGCGATCCGCCAGCCCGTGGTGCAACGCGCCGCACGACCAGAAGCCCGGCTGGTGGATCGCCAAGCAGCTCGCGGCCAAGCTCGGCATCCCGGAGTGCATGCCGTTCAAGGACATCGAGGAGTACCTCGGCTACCGCGTCGAGAAGTCCGGCTTCAGCTTCGCGAAGCTGAAGAACGAGGGCGTGATCCTCGGCGCCGAAGCAGCCCACCACCGTCGAGGAGGGCCTCGAGCTCGCGTTCGACACGCCGTCGGGCAAGGTCGAGTTCTGGTCCGACCAGCTGGCGGAGAAGGGCTTCGACCCGGTGCCGAGGTACACGCCGCCCGAGGAGCCGCCCGCAGGGCCACTTCCGGCTGGTCACCGGGCGCGCGCCGATGCACACGTTCAGCCGCACGCAGACCAACCCGCTCCTCGCCGGCCTCATGACGGAGAACGAGGTGTGGGTGAACGCCGCGACCGCCGGCGAAGCTCGGCCTGAAGAGCGGCGAGTACGTGAAGCTGCAGAACCAGGACGGCGTCGAGACGAACCGCGTGCGCGTGAAGGCGACGCAGCGCATCCGCCCCGACACCGTCTACATGGTGTACGGCTTCGGCCACACAACCCGATGCTGAAGAGCGCGTACCTCAAGGGCGCGAGCGCCGCGCAGCTCAACACGCGCTACAAGATCGACCCGCTCATGGGCGGCACCAGCATCCACGGCAACTTCGTCACCCTCGTGAAGGAGGCCTGAGATGGCACGCCTCGGAATGGTCATCGACACCCGCAAGTGCGTCGGCTGCATGGACTGCGTGGTCGCCTGCCAGACGGAGAACGACGTGCCCGCGGGGTACTGCCGCGACTGGATCGTGACCGAGGTGCGCGGCGACGTTCCCGCGCCTCACGATGGAGATCCGCTCGGAGCGCTGCAACCACTGCGACAACCCGCCGTGCGTGGACTGCTGCCCGACCGGCGCGAGCCACGTCGAGCCGTTCGGCAAGACCGTGCAGGTGAACGCCAACCGCTGCATCGGCTGCAAGGCCTGCGTCGCGGCGTGCCCGTACGGCGCGCGCTACATCCACCCGAAGGGCTACGCCGACAAGTGCACGTTCTGCCTGCACCGCGTGAAGGAAGGCAAGCAGCCGGCGTGCGTCGTCGGTCTGCCCGACGCGTGCATGCACTTCGGCGACCTCGACGACCCGAAGAGCGCGGTGAACGAGCTGCTGCGCACGCGCAAGTGGCACACGCTGCTGCCCGAGGCCGGGACCAAGCCGCGCGTGTTCTACCTGACGAAGGAACGACGGCCATGCTCGAGATCACCACCACCCGCGCAGAACCCGCTGGTCGATCCGAGCCTGCACGTCTGGGGCTGGGAGATTCCGGTGTACCTCTTCTTCGGCGGCATGGTCGCCGGGATGATGATCCTCGCCGGCATGGCGATGCTGCGCCTCGCGCGCGGCGACGATCCCGAAGGGCTTCTTCTCGGTGCAGACGCCGCTGCTCGGCTTCGTGCTGATGAACGTCGGCATGGGCGCGCTCTTCCTCGACCTCACGCACAAGCTCTACGTCTGGGCGGTGTACCTCACGCTGCAGCCGATGTCGCCGATGTCGTGGGGCTCGTGGGTGCTGCTGGTCGTCTACGGCGTGCTGCTCGTCTCGGCGCTGGTGCGCATCCCGGACGCGTGGCCGTGGCTCGGCCGGCGCGTTCCCGGTGCTGCAGCGCCTCTCCGACGCCATCGTCGGGCCGGCCGCGCGGCTCGCGGCGCTCGCCTGGGTCAACGTCGCTGCTCGGCGTCGCGCTCGGCATCTACACCGGCATCCTGCTGAACACCATGGTCGCGCGCCCGCTCTGGAACAGCGCCATGCTCGGCCCGCTGTTCCTCGTCTCGGGGCTGTCGGCCGCCGCGGCGATGGTGCACCTCGCGGCGCGCATCTTCCCGGACGCCCGGCGCCGCAAGGGCGATCGGCGGCGCGTTCGCCGCGCTGTGGCAGCCGCTGGGGCCGCAGCCGCCCGCGCCGCGCACCGGCGACTCGCTCGTGCGCGCCGACATCGGCGTTCCTCGCGGTCGAGCTGGTGCTGATCGGCCTGCTGGTCATCGGCCTGCTGACCTCCACCGCCGCTGCACGCCGAGGCGGCGAAGCTGCTCTTCGGCGGCCGTACGCGCTGGATCTTCTGGGGCGGCATCGTCGCCGCTCGGGATCGTCGTGCCGCTCGCGCTGCAGGCGCTCGAGCTCGGCCACCGCATTCCCCACACCGTCCTGCCCGCCGTGCTCGTGCTCGCCGGCGGCTTCGCGCTGCGCTGGGTCCTGGTCAACGCCGGGCAGGCGAGCCAGTTCGCGCAAGCGCGCCGCGCAGGCTAGCGCCGTCGACGCGGCCCCGATCGAAATCATTTCATCCACGTGAACTCGAGGACGATGAACGAAATGAGAAGAGCGCATCCTGGTTGGCACTGCTCGCGCTCGGATTCGCCGGCGCTCGACGTGGGCCCAGGCGCCGGCGCCCGCCGCCGGCAGCCGCGGCCAAGCCGACCATGCCGAAGATCTGCACCAACTGCCACAAGGCGGCGCCCGGCAGCGTGTCGCGGTTACTTCGACAACGTCGCCTTCAAGTCGCAGGCGATCCAGCTGACGATCGACAAGGCGAGCCGAGATCGTCCGCTTCGATCCCGAAGACGCTCAAGGTGGTCGACGCCGGCGACGACAAGAAGCCCGAGCACCTGCGCGAGGTCGCGCAAGGGCCACGAGGCGCGCATCGAGTTCGTCGAGAAGGACGGCCAGAAGAGGGCCACCGAGATCCGCTTCAAGGGCCCGATCAAGATCGCCAAGGAAGACTCGTCAACTACGACGCGGTCGCGAAGAAGCTCGTCGACGCAGGGCACCGGAGCGAACTTCGTGCTGATCGACTCGCGCCCGCTGCCGCGCTTCCAGCAGGGCACGATCCCGAGGTCGATCAACCTGCCCTATCCCGGGCTTCGACAAGGTCGCCGACCGCCTGCCCGCGGACAAGGACGCGCTGATCGTGTTCTTCTGCCAGGGCGTCACCTGCATGATGAGCCCGCTGTCGCAGCGCAAGGCGAGGCGCTCGGCTACACCAACGTGAAGGTCTATCGCGAGGGCATGCCCGAGTGGAGACGCAGCGATACGTCGTGCGCCGCCGAAGTTCCTGAAGGAGGCGTGCATCGACAAGGACATTCCGCACGTGCTCGTCGACGTGCGTTCGGCCGAGGACGCCAAGGCGGGCCACATCAAGGGCGCGGTGCGCATGCCGGCCGACGCGGTGAAGGGCGCGGCGAAGGCTTCCCCGACCCGAAGCTGAAGGCGCCGATCATCGTCTATGACGGCACGGGCGGTCCCGAGCGCGATCGCGGCGCGGCGATCGATCGCGAGCCGGCCAGAAGAACGTGCAGGTGCATCACCGGCGGGCTTCGTCGGGTGGCAGGCCGCCGGGCTATCCGATCGAGACCGGCGCGCCGGCGCCACCAAGGTCGCCTACGCGCCGAAGCCGCGGCCCGGCTCGATCGCCGATCGCCGAGTTCCAGAAGCTCGCGCGCAGCACGCCGGCCGACGTGCTGATCCTCGACGTGCGCAACCAGGACGAGGCCAACGCCGGCATGATCAAGGGCGCGCTGCTGATCCCCGACGAGGAGCTCGCCGCGCGCATCGCCGAGCTGCCGAAGGACAAGCGCATCGTCGCGCACTGCGCGACCGGCATCCGCGCCGAGATGGCCTACCACAAGCTGAAGGACGCGGGCTACAACGTGCGGCTTCCTGAACGCGGACATCGAGATCGCCAAGGACGGCAAGCTTCAAGATCACGCCGAAGACTGAGCAGCTGAGTCGCTGCAACGCGAGGCAGCCACGCACTGGCAGGATGCGCCGTCACTGTCCGGACGCACCGAGCTGACCGCCGTCCGCGCCGGCGCGCGCCCTACATGAACCCGTATCTCGCGGGCTTCGGCATCGGTCTCGTGCTGCTCGCGACCTTCGTCATCTGGGCCGGGGCCTGGGCGCGAGCGGCGCGTTCTCGGCGCTCCTCGTCTGGCTGATGTCGTTCGCGTCGCCGGACTACGTCACGTCGAATGCCGTGCACTCCGGCTACTGGAACGAGGGGCGCCCGCTGATGGCGTTCCTCGTGTTCCTGACCGTCGGCAGCTTCACCGGCGCCGCGCTGTCCGGGTGGCTCGCGGGGCGAAGCACCTTCGTGGTCGAGCACGGTCCGCGCATCTCGACTGCCGCGCGGCTCGCGCTCGCATTCGCCGGCGGCGGGATCATGGCGTTCGGCGCGAAGCTCGCGAGCGGCTGCACCAGCGGCCAGGCGCTGACCGGCGGCGCGCTCCTCAACGTCGGCAGCTGGACGTTCATGATCGCGGTGTTCATCGGCGGCTACGCGCTGGCACCGCTGCGTCAGGAGGCAATGGGTATGAGCGCACCGCTCGCGTCCCAGGGCCTGATCGGCGACGGCACCGAGCTCGCGGTGGCGCTCGGCCTCGGGCTCCTGTTCGGCTTCTTCCTCGAGCGCGCCGGCTTCGGCAGCTCGCGCAAGCTCGCCGCGCAGTTCTATCTGTACGACATGGCGGTGCTGAAGGTGATGTTCACGGCCATCGTCACCGCGATGACCGGCCTGTGGCTGCTCGCGAGCGTCGGCTGGCTCGATCTCGGCGAGATCTATCTCGTGCCGACGTTCGTGCTGCCGCAGCTCGTCGGGGGCCTGGTGCTCGGCGCCGGGTTCGTGATCGGCGGCTACTGCCCGGGAACGTCGGTGGCCGGGATGGCCACCGGGCGGATCGACGCGATGGTGTACGCGCTCGGGATGCTCGCGGGACTGGCGGTCTACGCCGAGGTCTACCCGGCAATCGCCGCGTGGACGAAAACGACCGCGCTCGGTGATGCCGTCTGGCCGGAGCTGCTCGGACTGCCGCGCGGACTGCTGGGGTGCTCGTGGCGCTCGCGGCCGCTGCGCTGTTCTACGGCGCCACGAGGTCGAAAAGGCGTTCGCGAGCTGGCGGCCGGCCGGGACACCCTGACCGGTCTCGTCCAAAGCGAAACGGGGAGCCGCGGCTCCCCGTTTTCGGTCGGATACGGGACGCCTCTCAGCAGCCGCCCTTCTTCTCTTTCTTGGTGGTTGCTCCTTTTTCGTGTCCTTCTTGTCGCCTCTTTGCTCTTGTCTTGCGCGAGGGCGGCGGTCGAGGACAGGGCGAACGCGGCGGCGAACACGGCGGCGAGCAGCTTCTTCATTCGGGTCTCCAAGGGTAGGGTTGGACGGCGCCCGCGGGCGTAGCGGAAGTTTCAACGCCCCAGCCCGCCGCCGGTTGACCTAGGTCAGATCACTTCGCCGCGGGAGCGGCGGGCTGGCCCGGAGCGGGCGCCGCCGGCGCCGGCTGGGTGGGCGCAGGGCCTCCCGGCGCAAACGGAATGTCCTCCACTGCCTTGATGCCGGTGACGAAGTGCCGCGTCTCCCCGAAGCAGGTCGTCGGCAGGCCCACCTTCTCCTCGTAGTGCAGCGACACGCGCTTGCCCATGCTGCGGTTGATCTGCTCGGCGACCGCGTCGTCCCGCACGGTGAACAGGAACTTCTCCTGCATCGGCCCGGGCATCGTCACGAGCGCGAGCTCGCCCTCCCAGGTCTTGCAGAGCCAGCCCTTCTTGGAGAACTTCTGCACCCAGCCGGCGCGCTCCCCGGTCGAGTAGTTCCAGCTGAGCACGACGAGGAAATAGCCGACGACGAGCGCGATCGCGACAAGGATGCCGATGACCACCGGGACCACCGCGCCGCCTTGGCCCGTGCCCGTACCGGTTGAACGCTTGCGCATGAGAATTCCTCTTGAGTGGGGGCCCGTTTTACCGGGAGTCGCCCCGGAGATCAAGCCGCGGCGAGTGGGGACCGCAGGGTATGATCCGCGCCCCGTGGTCCGCGCCCTCTTCCGGCTGTTCGCAATGCTGCCGCTGCCGATCGCGCACGCGCTGGGCGCGACGCTCGGCCTGGTCGCCCTGATCGTTCCCAACAGCTTCGCGCGGCGCACCCGCTTCCACGTCGCGCGGTGCCTGCCCGAGCTGGGACGCCTGGCGCGCGCATGGCTCGTCCTCCGCGCGCTGCGCGAAGCCGGCAAGGCGCTCGCCGAGCTGCCGTTCCTGTTCGCGGCGCCGGAGTCGCGGTTCGCGCGCGCGCTGCGCGCGGTCCGCGGCCGCGAAGTGCTGCAGACGGCGCTCGCCTCGGGCAAGGGCGTGGTGGCCGTCTCACCGCACCTCGGCGCCTGGGAGATGACCGGCCTCGCCTATTCGCGCGAGGTCAACGGGAACTGCGTCAGCATGTACCGGCCCCAGGCCGAGCCCTGGGACAGCGTGCTGAAGGAGGGGCGCGGCCGGTTCGGCGCGAAGCTGGCGCCGAGCGATCGCAGCGGCATGCGCCAGCTGCTCGACATGCTGCGGCACGGCGGCAGCATCGGCGTGCTGCCCGACCAGGACCCGCCCACCGGGAGCGGCGTGTTCGCGCCGTTCTTCGGCATCGCCGCGCACTCGCCGACGCTGCCCACCCGCATCGCGCGCCGCACCGGCGCGGCGATCGTCCTGTGCTACGCCGAGCGGCTCGGCTGGGGCCGCGGCTTCGTGTTTCACATCGAGCCTGCGCCGCCGGGCGTCTCCGACGCGGACGAGGTGCGCGCCGTCGCCGCGATGAACGCCGGCGTCGAGGCGTGCATCCGCAAGCGCCCGGAGCAGTACTACTGGGCTTACATGCGTTTCCGGCGGCGGCCGGCGGGCGAGCCGGCGTTCTATCCCTGGTGATGCGGCTCGATTACCCCGCGGGCGCTGCGCGCGCGTACGCCTCCTCGCGGAGGCAGGATTAACGGCGCTACACCCGCTGCTCGACCCAGCCCCTCACCGACTCGAGCGCGCCCGGCAGTTTCGTCGCATCGGTGCCGCCGGCCTGGGCCATGTCCGCACGCCCGCCGCCCTTGCCGCCCACCTGCTGCGCGACGAAGTTCACGAGCTCGCCGGCCTTCACCTTCGCGGTGAGATCGGCGGTCACGCCGGCGATGAGGCTCACCTTCGCGCCTTCCGCGACGGCGAGCACGACGACCGCGTTCCGAGCTTGTCCTTGAGCTGTCGAGCGTTTCGCGCAGCGTCTTCGCGTCCGCCCCTTCGAGGGTCGCGGCGAGCACCTTCACGCCCTTCACGTCCTGCGCGCGGTCGACGAGCTCGTCGCCCTGCGACGAGGCCATCTTCGACTTGAGGCGCGCGAGCTCCTTCTCGAGCGCGCGCACGTTGTCCATGCATCTGCGCGATCTTCTGCGCCACGTCGTCGGGGCTGGTGCGCAACGCCGCGGCCGCCTCCGCGAGCTTCGCCTCGCGCTCCTGGACCCACGCGAGCGCGCCATCGCCGGTCACCGCTTCGACGCGCCGGATGCCGGCGGCGACGCCGGTCTCCGCGACGATCTTGAAGAAGCCGATGTCGCCGGTGCGGCGCACGTGCGTGCCGCCGCACAGCTCGGTCGAGAAATCGCCCATCGCCGATCACGCGCACCTCGTCGCCGTACTTCTCGCCGAACAGCGCCATCGCGCCGGCGCGGATCGCGTCGTCGTACTTCATGATGCGCGCGCCCACCTCGGAGTTGCGGCGGATCTCGTGGTTCACGAGCGCCTCGACTTCGCGCATCTGCGCCTCGGTCATCGGCTCGTTGTGCGAGAAGTCGAAGCGCGTCTTGTGCGGATCGACGAGCGAGCCCTTCTGCTGCACGTGCGGGCCGAGCACCTTGCGCAGCGCCGCGTGCATGAGGTGGGTCGCCGAGTGGTTCCACGCCGCGCGCGCGCGGGCGATCCGCGTCGACGCCGGCCATCACCTTGTCGCCGACGCGCAGCCTGCCCGGCCTTGAGGCCGCCCTTGTGCCCGAACACCTCCGGCCTGGATCTTCTGCGTGTCCTCGACGAGGAACGTGCCGCTCGCGCCGGCGAGCTCGCCCTGTCGCCGACCTGGCCGCCCGACTCCGCGTAGAACGGCGTGCGGTCGAGCACCACCACCGCCGCCTCGCCCGCGCCGATCTCCTGGAGCTGCGCGCCCTCCTTGTAGATCGCCACCACCGTGCCTTCGAGCGTGAGCGTGTCGTAGCCGTGGAACTCGGTGGGCTTGCCCGATACTCGACGCCCGCCTCCACGCGGAACTTCGACGCCGCCCGCGCGCGCTCGCGCTGGCGCTCCATCGCCGCCTCGAAGCCGGCGTAGTCGACGCGCACGCCGCGCTCGCGCGCGATGTCGGCGGTGAGATCGACCGGGAAGCCGTACGTGTCGTAGAGCTGGAAAACGGTCTCGCCGTCGAGCATCCGGTCCTCGCGCGTGAGCGCGCCCTCCAGCACCTTCATGCCGTTCTCGAGCGTCTCGGCGAAGCGCTCCTCCTCGGTCTTGCAGCACCTGCTGCACGCGCTCGTGCGCTCTTCGGCAGCTCGGGATACGCGTCGCCCATCGACTTCGCCAGATCGCCGACCAGCCGGTGGAAGAACGGCTGCTTCTGGCCGAGCTTGTAGCCGTGGCGGATCGCGCGGCGGATGATCCGGCGCAGCACGTAGCCGCGGCCCTCGTTGCCCGGGATCACGCCGTCGACGATCAGGAACGCGCACGCGCGGATGTGATCGGCGATGACCTTGAGCGAGTTCGAGGACAGGTCGTCGGTGCCGGTCTCGCGCGCGGCCGCCTTGATGAGGTCCTGGAAGAGGTCGATCTCGTAGTTCGAGTGCACGCCCTGCAGCACCGCGGCGATGCGCTCGAGGCCCATGCCGGTGTCCACCGACGGCTTCGGCAGCGGATGCAGCTTGCCGTGCTCGTCGCGGTTGAACTGCATGAACACCAGGTTCCAGATCTCGATGTAGCGATCGCCGTCGGCCTCGGGCGTCCCCGGCGGGCCGCCCGCGACCTCGGGGCCGTGGTCGTAGAAGATCTCGGAGCACGGGCCGCACGGGCCGGTGTCGCCCATCTGCCAGAAGTTGTCGCTCTGGAACGGCGGCCCGCCCGGCTTGTCGCCGATGCGGGTGATGCGGTCGTCCGGAACGCCGATGTCCTTGCGCCAGAGGTCGTAGGCCTCGTCGTCGGTCTGGTAGACCGTCACCCAGAGGCGCTCCTTGGGCAGGCCGTACACCTTCGTCAGCAGCTCCCACGCGAAGTGGATCGCGTCCTTCTTGAAGTAGTCGCCGAAGCTGAAGTTGCCGAGCATCTCGAAGAACGTGTGGTGCCGCGCCGTGTAGCCGACGTTCTCGAGGTCGTTGTGCTTGCCGCCCGCGCGCACGCAGCGCTGCGACGTGGTCGCGCGCTTGTACGGCCGCGCCTCCTTGCCCAGGAACACGTCCTTGAACTGCACCATCCCGGAGTTGGTGAAGAGCAGCGTCGGGTCGTTGCCCGGCACGAGCGAGGACGAAGCCACGATCGCGTGGCCGCGCTCTTCGAAGAACTTCAGGAACTTCGCGCGGATTTCAGCCGATTTCATGGGTGCGGTGAGCCGAAAAGAAACGGCGACCGCGGTCGCCGTCCGAGAGGCAAATTGTTGAACAAACAGGATTTTCGCCGGAATTGCACCGCGGTGCAACGGCGCCGGGCCGGCTGCCGCCGCGGGCCCCGAAGAGGGGCGCGTGGCGTGCGACACTCCTGCGGCGCAACCGGCAGACATTCGCTGCGTTCCGAGCATCGGATCGTGCGGCGTGCCGTTCGGCGCCAGAACGCCAGAAGTCGTGTCGAATTCCTTTACAGCCCGTGAGGGGCGTTCGCCGATTGAAACCCGCACCGATGGAAAATGCCCCGTAGATCCCGCGCTTTACGGGAGCTCCGCTCATTCCGAGGCGCCACCCGAGTGCACTCGGCGCGACCGGACATCCAAAACTGTCGGGAATCTTTACAGTTCCCTCCAGCGCCGCCATCTCGATTGCGGATTCTCTTTCCAAGCCTCTGCTGTAGAACAGATTTTTAGATGGGTACGTTCCATGCTTTGCTGTTGTTCGAATAGGGCATGTCGATTGATCAGGAAGCGCGGGAGAGGCTGTATGACGGGTTTCGGCGGGAGCAGTCGGTGGCTAACGGGTACAGCGTTGGCCGTGATGGCCGTGTGCAGCGTCTCGCTTCAGGCCGCCCCGCTCCCGGCGCCGGGCACCGTGATCCTGGGCGTGCCGCTGTCCGCGCAGTATGACGATGCCTATGTGTACCCAGCCGACATCCTCGATTACTTCTTCCCGACGCAGGGCTGGAACCCCGCGGCGGGCACGGGGACGCTCGGCGTCATCGTGACCACGCGCTCGGCGGGACAGCAGAACCCCAACCCGATCCCGGATCCGATCACGAATTCGAACGCGAATCCCATCAACGATTCCTGGGGCGCAGGGGCAACCGCCGCGGAGCAGATGAAGGTGGCGGACCTCCTGAATTTCCTGCAGACGACGTTCAATTCGACCATTCCCGTCTTCACGTTCGACCAGAGCGAGCCGGGCTCGGCGAACGGCCTCGATGTCACCGCGAAGGTGGAGATCGTCGACGCCCCGGTCGGGCGTGCTGCACACCTGGTCGTTCGACAACACCACGCAGCCGGGAGACGGCGCTTACGATGCCGCCAGCCTGGTCAATGCGCCGGCGGAGATCTGCATCCCGGACGTCCTCGACAAGGTCAACCCGCCCGGAACGGCTGATCTGGTCTGCTTCAGTCAGAACGTCGGCTCCGGCAAGTTCGACTACTACGTTTACGTCCCGACCATGGATCTCACGTCGTGGGCCGACGCCGACAATCTGTTCAAGGTCACGTGGCAGTTCCAGAACGTCGCGGGTGGCGGCGAAGAAATCACCATTACCGGGCTGGACAATCCCACCGGCGTCCCGGAACCCGATTCGCTTGCATTGCTGGCCGCTGCACTCCTCGGACTCGCCGCGGCGGCGCGGCGCGCGGGCCGGCGGGACGCCTAGCCACAGTTCTCGTCGAGGACCGGGCCGGCCGAACGCCGGCCCGTTTCTTTTTGTTCGATCGCCGCTTCCCAGGCTCGCAGTACGGGCGACACCGCGTCCAGCTGGCGCAGCTGGCGCAGCCCGATCCGACAGGCCTGGCGGGCGTTGCGCGTGCCCGGCGCGTGCCAGGCTGCCGGGGCGTCGCCGCGCTCGATGGCCGCAACGAGGTCGGACTTCGCCGCGACCGAAACCGGGTCGCCGAACGCCGCGAGCAATTGCTGGAACGCCGCGTGCTCCGGGTGCGAGAAGGGCTTCCTGGCGCCCGCCTCGTCCTTCGCCGGGTGGGGCGGATACAGCGTGAGGCCGGGCGTCCATCCGGGGGAGAGCGGGATGTTCGCCGACGCGCCGCGCGCCGGACGGAGCAACCGCGGCATCAGGTGCGTGTGCGGCCCGCTCGGCGTCGCGCCGCCCTCCGCCGCGATCGGCTGATAGACCTCGATGCGCGCCACGCGCGAGATCGCCACCCGGTGCGGGCTCGCCGCGACCAGCGTGGCCGCGAGGTCGCGTCCCGCCGCGAGGAATCCGCTGCCCGCGGCACGGCGCAGCGTGCGCAGGAGCGCGAGGTCAGTCGTGCGCACGCAGAAGGCGAACGCGTCCGAGCCGAGCCCGAGATCGAACAGCACCGCCGCGCGGTCCGCAGCGCGGATCGCGTCGCGATCCGGGCCGAGCTCGGTGACGACGGTCCGGATCGGCAGCGCAGCCGCGGCGGCGGGCAGGCTGAGCAGGACCCCGTGATGCCAGAGTCCCGGCTGCGCGCTCAGCACCTCGTATGCAAGCGCGTGCAGATCCGCGCTGGGCGCCACTCGGATCGCCCCGCGCGCCGTGACCAACTGGAAGCCGTCGCGCTCGCACGGCTCACCGGGATCGCGCATGAATTCCGCGAGGACGCCGGAAGCGCCGATGCTCCAGCCGCTCGCCGGATCGGCGAGGTGCGCGGCGACGAGCTCGATTGCGTTCACTCGCGCGCCGGTCAAGACAGGACGCCCACGGTCGCCCCCGCGATCAGCGTCGCGAGGGTGCCGGACACGAGCGTGCGCGCGCCCAGCGCGACGATCTCGCTGCGTCGCTCCGGCGCCATGGTGGCCAGCCCGCCGATCATGATGCCGAGGCTGCCGAGGTTCGCGAAGCCGCACAACGCGTACGTCATGATCAGCCGCGAACGCGGCGCGAGCTCGCTCTCGGGCAGCCGACCCAGGTCGATATAGGCGAGCAGCTCGTTGAGGATCGTCTTGGTGCCGAGGAGCTGGCCCGCGACCTGGGCCTCGGCCCACGGCACGCCGGCGAGCCAGGCGAGCGGCGCCATCGCGACGCCGAGCAGGCGCTGCAGCGTGACCGGCGCGCCGGCGAGGTCGGGTGCGAGACCGAGGACGGCGTTGGCGAGGTGCACCAGCGCCACGAGCACGAGCAGCATCGCGACGATGTTGATGAGCAGCGCCACGCCGTCGAGGGTGCCGCGCGTGATCGCGTCCATGCCGCTCGTCGCGTCCGACGGCACGAGGTCCGCCGCGGTGCCGCCGGTCGCGCGCTCGTGCGGCGCCGGCGGCACCATCAGCAGCGACACGGCGATCGCCGCGGGGGTCGCGATGATCGAGGCGACCAGGATGTGCCCGAGCGCGCCCGGGACCACCCGCCCGATGAAGCTCGCGTACAGCACCATCACCGTGCCCGCCACGGTCGCCATGCCGCAGCTCATCATCACGAAGAGCTCCGAGCGGGTCATGCGCGCGATGTACGGCCGCACGAACAGCGGCGCCTCCACCATCCCGACGAACACGTTCGCCGCGGCCGACAGACCGACCGCGCCGCCGACGCCCATCGTGCGCTCCAGCGCGCGCGCGAAGAGCCGCACGATCCACGGCAGCACGCGCCAGTAGAACAGCAGCGACGACAGCGCGCTGACGACGATCACGAGCGGCAGCGCCCGGAACGCGAGCACGAACGAGCTCGTCGCCGGTTTCTCCTCGTAGGGCAGCGGCGCGCCGCCCAGGTAACCGAACACGAACGAGGTGCCCGCTTGCGTCGCACGCTCGAGCGACTCGACCGCACGGTTGAGCACGAGAAAGGCGTCGGAGACCCCCGGCACCTTCAGGCACAGCACCGCGAGGCCGAGCGTGAGGGCCATTCCTGCGATCACCGGCCGCCAGGTGACGCCACGGCGGTTCTCGGACACCGCCCACGCGAGCGCGTGAAGGGCGAGGAAGCCGAACGCGCTCTGCGCGACGAGCGCCGCGTCCATCTACGCGAGGCCCACGCCCAGCAGCTTGCCGATGCTGAAGGTCAGCGCGCCGGCGACCCCGCCGATCGCGAGCATGCGCAGGCCGTCGCGCACCGCGCTGCGCCCGGTGAACAGGCTGATCGCCGCGCCGACGGCGAAGAGCGCGACCGCGGTGACGCCGATCGAGGTGCCCAGCGCGGCGCCGCCCTTGAGCAGGAGGAACGGCGCGAGCGGAATCAGCGCGCCGAGCGCGAACGAGAGGAACGAAAAGGTCGCTGCGCCCCATGGCGAGCCGAGCTCGTCGGGGTTGAGGCCGAGCTCCTCGCGCGCCAGGGTGTCGAGGGCCCGCGCCGGGTCGGCGATGGTCGAAGTCGCCAGCGCGGCCGCCTCGTCGGGCGGCAGGCCGCGCGCCTCGTAGATGAGCGCGAGTTCCTGCGCCTCCTCCGCGGGGTACTCCGCCAGTTCCTTGCGCTCGAGGCCGATCTGGTACTCGAACATCTCGCGCTGCGAGCGCACCGACACCCACTCGCCGGCGGCCATGGAGAACGCGCCCGCCAGCAGGCCGGCGATGCCCGACAGCAGAATCACGCTGTTGGACGCGGCGGCGCCCGCGACGCCGAGAATCAGGCTGCAGTTCGACACGAGCCCGTCGTTGACGCCGAACACCGCGGCGCGCAGGTTGCCCCCGGTGCCGACATTGCGGTGCCGCGCCTGCATGTCCTCGATCGAGGTCGGGCGCGGATGGCCCGGTTGGGCGTGGGTGTAGACGGACAGGCCGCGCACCTTCATCGCCGCGAGCACCATGCGCACCGCGCGCGGCCCGTGCCGCCGCACCAGGGCGGCGACCACCTTGGCCCGCGCGTCCGGCACGTACCGCGGCGGCACCGCCGCGCCCTGCTTGCGCGCGGACTCGGCCCAGATCGCCGCCTGGCTCTCGGCTTCGCCCGCCAGCCCGCGGAACAGCTTCTCGCGCGGTGAGCCGCGCTCGGCGTCCGCCACGATCCGGTAGAGGTACGCCGAGCGCATCTCGTCGGCCCAGCCGGCGAGCGCGTCGGCGGAGGTTGCAGCGGTCACGCGAGCGCTCCCCGACGAAATCGGGTCAGATGGTAACCGACCGTGCGGCGGCTCAGCTCGCGCCGCGCGAGCGCCAGCGCGCATCGGCGAGCACGACCGAGGTCTCGATCTGGCGGTCGGGAATCGACCAGTACCGGCGGAGGAGCCGCGCCTTCTCGTCGGGCGCGGTCAGGGTGAAGCCGTGCTTCTCGTAGAAGCGGATCGCCCACGTCGCCGCGGCCCACGTCCCGACGAGCATCGGCCGGGCAGTCTGCGCCAGCAGATGCTGCAGGAGCGCCCCGCCGACGCCGTAGCGGCGTGCGGCCGTGGCCACGTAGGCGTGGCGGATGAGCGCGACGTCCTGGACGTCCTGGAGCCCCATCACGCCGACGAGCCGGCCCTCGGCCACCGCGCCCCAGAACAGGACGCCGGCGGCGATCTCGCCGCGCAGCTCGTTCTCGGGCATGTACGGCTCGTGCCAGCGGTCGGCGGGGATGACGCCGCGGTAGGCTTCCGCCGCATCGTTGACGATGGCGCAGATCGCCGGCACATCGGCGTCGCCGCAGCGACGGATCAAGGCGCCCTCGACCGCCACGGTCATCGCGCCGGCGCGCGTTCGCGCCGCTTCTCGGTGAGGCGCGGCGCGAGTCCCTTGCCCCTGGGCGCCTCCGCCATGACGCCGGTGACGACGAGCGTCTGGCCGCGGGTCGGCAGGCTCTCGCGCACCGTTACCACGATCTCGCCGCCCTCGCCCTTCAGCGTGTAGAAGCGGGACGCTGCACCGCCGGACATCACGACCTCGCTGGTGGAGGTGACCGTCCCCTGGACGGTGAGCTCCTTGCCGTGAAAACGGGCTGGCGCCGCGACGACGTCCCGGATCGGCGTGAGGGTCGGCCCGGGCTCGAGCGCCTTTTCGACTTCCCCGACCGCGCGCTCGACGTCCGCGCGGAAGAAGTACCAGGCGCCGCCTGCAGCCGCGAGGACCAGGAGCAGGACGAGCCAGGCGCGGCCGCGCTGCACTCAGTCGTCCTCGGTCCCGGCGACCACCCGGCGGATGACGTCGAACGAGAAGCCGCGTCCCTGCAGGAAGCGCATCTGCTTGGCACGCTCGGCGGCGCTCGCGGGCGGCGCGCGGAAGCGCTTCTGCCACGCCTCGCGCGCGCGCTCGAGCTCGGTGGCCCGCGTCCCGATCGCAATCTTCGCGATCGCGGCCCGACCCACCCCTTTCGCGCGCAGCTCGTGCTCGATGCGCGCCGTCCCGAACTTGCGTGCCAGCGTGTGCACGCGCGCCTCGGCATAGCGGTCGTCGGAAAGGAGCTTGCGGCGGACGAGATCGTCGAGCAGCGGGGCGATCTCGCCGGGGTCGTCGGCGTGCGGCGCGAGCTTGCGAGCGAGCTCGGCGCGGGTGTGCTCCCGCCGCGCGAGGAGCGCGACCGCGCGCTCACGCAGCGAGAGGGCCTTCTTCAGGTCACGCCTCCGCGGCCGCGGGGGTGAACGGATGTGGCGAGGCGACGCCGGCCTTCTCGCGGATCTTCGCCTCGATTTCCGCGGCGAGCTCGGGGTGCTCCTTCAGGTACTCGCGCGCATTGTCCTTGCCCTGGCCGATGCGGTCCTTCTTGTACGCGTACCAGGCGCCCGACTTGTCGACGATGCCGTGCTGCACGCCCAGCTCGAGGATCTCGCCGTCGCGCGAGATGCCCTCGCCGTAGAGGATGTCGAAGATCGCCTCGCGGAACGGCGGCGCGACCTTGTTCTTGACCACCTTGACGCGGGTCTCGTTGCCGATGACCTCGTCGCCCTTCTTGATCGACCCGATGCGGCGGATGTCGAGCCGCACCGAGGCGTAGAACTTGAGCGCGTTGCCGCCGGTGGTCGTCTCGGGGTTGCCGTACATCACCCCGATCTTCATCCGGATCTGGTTGATGAAGATGACCAGGGTGTTGGTGCGCTTGATGTTGCCGGTGAGCTTGCGCAGCGCCTGGCTCATGAGGCGCGCCTGCAGGCCGGGGAGCTGATCGCCCATCTCGCCCTCGATCTCCGCCTTCGGCACCAGCGCGGCGACCGAGTCGATCACCACGACGTCCACGGACCCGGAGCGGACCAGCATGTCGGCGATCTCGAGCCCCTGCTCGCCGGTGTCGGGCTGGGAGATGAGGAGCTCCTCGGTGTTCACGCCCAGCTTGGCCGCGTACTGGGGGTCGAGCGCGTTCTCCGCGTCGATGAAGGCGGCGACGCCGCCCGCCTTCTGGACCTCCGCGACCACCTGGAGCGTGAGCGTGGTCTTGCCCGAGGATTCGGGCCCGTAGATCTCGACCACCCGGCCGCGCGGCAGGCCGCCGACGCCGAGCGCGATGTCGAGCCCGAGCGACCCGGTGGAGGCGACCTGGACGTCCTGCACGGCCTGCGAGTCCATGCGCATGATGGACCCCTTGCCGAACTGCTTCTCGATCTGGGCGAGCGCGGCCTGGAGGGCCTTCGACTTGTTTTCTTCCATTAGGCGGACGACGTTGTTTTCAGTGGCCACGGCAATTCTCCCATAGTCGGCCGCTTCAGCGATTAGCGGCATGCGCACATTGTGCGGACCCCGGTGGCTCAGGGCGTGAGCCCGTGAATCCGGTTCCGCCTTTTTCCCCGCAGGCTGTGTCTTTAGCCAGCGGTCTGTGTCTTTATACAGCTATCCCGGCGGCAATGCAATCGGACCGGGTGCACCCCCTGAGCCACCGCCTGGGTTATCGTGTCCGTCGCTCGCTGGAGGCTGAAATGTCCTGGGAAGTCATGATCAAACCCGTCCTCGACCTGCTCTATACATTAATGGGGCGGGCCAAGGACTCGACCGCGCGCAAGAAGGCCGAGATCGAACTGCGCGAGGTGGTCCGGGACCTCCTCAAGGAGTCGCCCAACCTCACCCGCGCGGAGTTCCGGATCGCCGTCGCCCGGGCGCTCGGCATCACCAGCGAGGACCTGGCCGAGGCCGAGCGGATGCTCAAGCAGGTCAAGGCCTACGAGGCGCGGAAGAAGCGGGCGGCCAAGACCCAGAAGCGCCCGCCGCGGAAGAAGGGCGAGACGCCGCCGGGGCGCTAGTAGCAGGCGGTCGGGGTCAGGCGGCCGGCCGGGCGCGCTCGCGCGTCGCGAGCAGCGTGTCGCCTTGCGGCGCCACCGCCTTCCCGCCGCGCACTTCCTTCACGACGTAGGTCGGCCGCATCTTCGTCTCCTGGTAGATGCGCCCGAGGTACTCGCCGAGGATGCCGATCGAGATGAGCTGCACGCCGCTGAAGAAGAGGATCACGAGGATCAGCGTGGTGAAGCCCGGCGCCTGGCCGGGGGTGTAGCCGAGGATCGGGATGTCGACGATGCGCCAGGCGAGATAGGCCGCCGCGGCGAGCAGCGCCAGGAACGCGGTCGCCACGCCCATCCCGAAGATGAGGCTCAGCGGCGCGGTGGAGAAATTGACGATGCCGTCGAAGGCGAGCCCGACGAGCTTGCGGAAGCTGTACTTCGTCTCGCCGGCGGCGCGCGACTGGCGCTCGTACGCGACCCCGGTCTGGCGAAACCCGGACCAGGACCGCAGGCCCCGCACGAAGCGGTTCTTCTCGGGCAGCGCGTTCATCACGTCGACGACCCGCCGGTCCATGAGCGCGAAGTCGCCGCTGTCGAGCGGCACGTCGATGCTCGCGAGCCACCGGTAGGTCCGGTAGAAGAGCGCGTACGCGAAGCGCTTGGCGACGCCTTCCTTGCGCTGCTCGCGCACCGCGTTGACGACGTCGTAGCCTTCGCGCCACTTCTCCATCAGCCGCAGGATCACCTCCGGCGGGTCCTGCAGGTCGGCGTCGATCACCGCGACGGCGTCACCGGTCGCGTAGCGCATCCCCGCGGACACCGCCGGCTGGTGCCCGAAGTTGCGCGTGAACGAGACGACCTTGATGCGCGCGTCGCGGTCCGCGAGGTCGAAGAGCATGTCCTCCGTGCGGTCGCGGCTGCCGTCGTTGACGTACACGATCTCCAGGTCGAACGACGCGTCCGCACCGAGGCTCTCGAGCAGGCGCCGGTGCGTGAGTTCAAGCACCGCCTCTTCGTTGAAGCACGGCACGACGACCGAGAGCAGCACCTTGCGGGCGCTCATCGCGGCACCCGCCGCTCGTGCCATCGCCAGGCCGTTTCCACGATCGGCCCGATCTCGGTGAAGCGCGGCGCGAAGCCGAGCAGCGTGCGCGCCCGCGTCGCGTCGGCGACCAGCACCGGCGGATCGCCCGCCCGCCGCGGACCCTCGTGGACCGGGATGCGCCGGCCCGTCACGCGCTCGGCCGCGGCGATCACCTCGCGCACCGAGAAGGCGCGGCCGGTGCCCAGATTGATGGCGGTGCTCGCGCCGCCGCGCTGCAGGTAGTCCAGCGCGCGCACGTGGCCGTCCGCGAGGTCCGCGACATGGATGTAGTCGCGCAGGCAGGTGCCGTCCGGCGTCGGGTAGTCGGTGCCGAAGACGTCGATGCGCGGCAGCGTGCCGTCGGCCGCCATGAGCACGCGCGGGATCAGGTGCGTCTCGGGCTCGTGGTCCTCGCCCACCTCGCCGTCGGGATCGCAGCCCGCGGCGTTGAAGTAGCGCAGCGCCACCGAGCGCAGGCCGTACGCGGGATCGTAGTCGCGCAGCACCCGCTCGATCATCAGCTTGGTTGCGCCGTAGGGGTTGATCGGCTGCTGCGGCAGGTCCTCGGTGATCGGCATGCGCTCCGGCACGCCGTACGTCGCGCACGTGCTCGAGAACACGAGGCGCTTCACGCCCGCGCGGCGCATCGCCTCCAGCAGCTCGAGCGTGCCGCCGACGTTGTTGCGGTAGTAGAGCGCGGGCTGCTCGACCGATTCGCCCACGTACGCGAGCGCGGCGAAGTGCATCACGGCGTCGATCCGGTGGCGCGCGAACGCCGCGTCGAGCCGCGCCGCGTCGCCGAGGTCCCCGACCTCGAGCGGGCCCCAGCGGGCGAACTCGCGGTGGCCGCGGCTCAGGTTGTCGTAGGTGACCGGGGTGTGACCTGCGGCGGCAAGCGCCTTGCAGGCGTGGCTGCCGACGTAGCCGGCGCCGCCGGTGACGAGAATGGTGGACATATACGCTGGGCGAGACGAAGACCGGTATGCGCCGCGGAGCGCGGCCCCGTCACGGCGGGCCGTAGTCTAGCAGCGGCGGCGCGTCCGGCGTGGAACGGCGTGGAAGTTCGCGCGCACGGTCCGGCCCTCGACCCGCCCCGTTTGCGGCGCGACCGGCATCGGTGCAGCATAGCGGCACCGACCCGCACCGAGGAGATCCGCTCATGCCGGCCAAGCCGCCGTTTCACGCCGACCACGTCGGTAGCCTGCTGCGTCCGCCGGAGCTGCGCGACGCGCGCGCCAAGGCGAAGGCCGGGGCGCTGAGCGCCGCCGACTTGAAGGCGGTCGAGGACCGCTGCATCCGCGCGGCCGCGGCCCGGCAGGAAGCGATCGGCCTGGAGTCGATCACCGACGGGGAGTTCCGCCGCGACTACTGGCATCTCGATTTCGTGAGCCAGCTCGAAGGGGTGACCCTGACGAAGGCCGTGGGCCGCACCTTCGCGGCCGAGGACGTCCCGCCGATGGCGTCGGTGACCGGCAAGGTGCGCTGCACGCGGCCGATCTTCGTCGACCACTTCGCGTTCCTGAAATCGGTCACCGCGAAGACTCCCAAGCTGACGATCCCCGCTCCCGCGACGCTGCACTTCCGCGGCGGGCGGAACGCGATCTCGCGCGAGGCGTACCCGGACCTCAAGGAATTCTGGGCTGACGCCGCAAGCGCCTACCGCACCGCGATCGGGCACATCGCGGCCGCCGGCTGCACCTACCTGCAGCTCGACGACGTGAGCTTCTCGTACCTGTGCGACCCGAAGGTGCTCGAGAACTTCCGCGCCAACGGCGACGACCCGTCCACGCTGGCGCGGGACTACGCGAACGCGATCAACGGCGCGCTCGCCGACCGGCCGCCGGGACTGACCGTGACCATGCACACCTGCCGCGGCAACTTCCGCAGCACCTGGTTCGCCGCGGGCGCCTACCAGGACGCGGTGATCGAGGCGATGTTCTCGACCGCGGTCGACGGCTATTTCATGGAGTACGACGACGAGCGCGCCGGCACCTTCGAGCCGCTGCGGCTGCTGCCGAAGACGAAGAAGGTCGTGCTCGGCCTGGTCACGACGAAGTCGGGCGACGCTGGAGAGCAAGGACGACCTCAAGCGGCGCATCGACCAGGCCGCGAAGTTCGTCCCGCTCGAGAACCTGTGCCTGTCGCCGCAGTGCGGGTTCGCCAGCACCCACCACGGCAACCAGCTCACGGTCGACGAGCAGTGGCGCAAGCTCGAGCGCGTGGTCGAGGTGTCGCGGGAGGTGTGGGGGAGCTGAAGGAGCGGCGGCCCGTCAGGCCGCGTGGAAATTGGCGAGCCGGACGGGAATCCGCCGCGACCCGAACGCCTTCTCGAACTTGCCGAAGTGCCCGGCGATCGCCCGGCCGCACTCCTTGCACTTCCCGTCGTCGGTCAGCGCGGTAGTTGAGGATGCGGTGCCAGTCGCGCACGATCACCCCGTTCCCGCAGCCGGGGCAGCGCGTCGTGCCGCCCTCGGTGTCGTGCACGTTGCCGGTGTAGACGTAGCGCAGCCCGATCCGCTCGGCGATCCCGCGCGCGCGGGTGAGCGTCTCCGGCGGCGTCGCCGGCAGGTCGTCCATCTTGTAGTCGGGATGGAACGCGGTGAAGTGCACCGGCACGTCGGGACCGAGCTCCTTCATGATCCACTTGCACTCCGCCTCGATTTCCTCCGACGAGTCGTTCTTGCCGGGGATGAGCAGCGTCGTGATCTCGAACCAGACGTCGGTATTGCGTTTCAAGTACACGAGCGTGTCGAGCACCGGCTGCAGGTGGGCGCCGCAGAGCTTGAAGTAGAAATCGTCGGTGAACGCCTTCAGGTCGACGTTCGCCGCATCCATCTTCGCGTAGAACGCCTCGCGCGCGCCGGGCGAGATGTAGCCGGCGGTCACCGCGACGGTCTTGATGCCGCGCGCATGGCAGGCGTCGGCCACGTCCATCGCATACTCGGCGAAGATCACCGGGTCGTTGTAGGTGAACGCGACCGACTTGCAGCCGAGCTCCTCGGCCGCGCGCGCGATCGTGTCCGGCGAGGCCGAGTCCATCAGCGTGTCCATCTCGCGCGACTTCGAGATGTCCCAGTTCTGGCAGAACTTGCACGCGAGGTTGCAGCCCGCGGTGCCGAACGACAGGATCGAGCTGCCCGGGTAGAAGTGGTTGAGCGGCTTCTTCTCGACCGGGTCGACGCAGAACCCCGACGACCGGCCGTAGGTCGTCAGGATCATCCGGTCGCCTTCGCGCATGCGCACGAAGCACGCGCCGCGCTGGCCCTCGTGCAGCCGGCAGTCGCGCGGGCACAGGTCGCACTGGATGCGCCCGTCGTCGAGCCTGTGCCACCAGCGGCCGGGATATTTCGACTCGGGGACCGCGCTCATCAGTGCGCCTTGAGGTCCGACTCCCTCCACTTGCGGACCTGGTAGCGCCACACCTGGCAGCGGGTGAGGCGCGTGTCCGCCGGGATGCCGGCCTTCTGCTTGAGGCTCGCGAGGAACTGCACCGGGTCGGGCAGCTGCTCCCAGACCTGCGGGAGGTACGTCCCGCGGCGCCCGTCGGCGGCGAGGATCACGCCGTCGGTGCCGGGCCGCAGCTGCGCCATCAGCTCGTTCGCGTCCGCGAACTGCACCAGCGTCGGCGCGGAGAGCAGCGACACCTCCATCTCGATGCTCGACAGCTCATCGGGCTTCAAGGGCGAGAACCGCCGGTCGGCGAGCGCGGCGTTGGCGGCGTTCGCGACCACGTCCTCGCCGAGGGCGCGCGTCGGCTGCAGGCTGCCGATGCAGCCCCGCAGCTTCCCGTCCTGGTTGAGCGTCACGAAGGTCGCGCGCTTCTCCTTCAGCCACGGCTCGTCCGGGATCGCGACCGACCCGTTCCCGAGCGCTTCTCCGACAGCGCCGCGCGCAAGGCCGAGCAGGGTGCGCCCGTGCGCTTCGTCGTAGCCGCGCGTGCCGTTCCAGAGCGCGAACGACGCGTATCCGACCACGCGGTCCCGCCCGCCGGCGGTGTCGCCGGAGTTGCGCGCGTCGAGGAACTCGATCGTCAGCCCGCGCCGCTTCGCGGCGAGCAGGAACCCGGTGACCGGCGTCGCGCCGCAGGCCTGCTCGTGGTCGATGTCGGTGCGGAAGTCGAGAATCGCCTGCACCGTCCGGCCGTCGATCTCGCGCGCCGCCTCGTAGCTGCGGTAGTGCGAGAGATCGGAGCTGACCACGAAGAGCGTTTCCGGTCCGCCCCAGAGGCGGTCGACCACCTGCGCGACCTCTTCCGCGCTCGCGGAGCCGACCACCAGCGGCAGCAGCTTGAACTCGCGCAGCACCTGCTGCAGGAACGGCAGCTGCACCTCGAGGGAGTGTTCGCGCGCGTGCGTCGCCGGGAAGTTCACCACCTGCGGCAGGTCGGCGATCGCGCGCACCGCCTCCTCGTCGATCGGGATGCTGCCGAGCGGTGTTTCGAACGCCGCAGTCCCGGGCAGCGCGAGGCCGCGCACCGCGACGCGGTGGCACGGCCCGAGCAGCACCACCCGCTTCACGATCCCGGCCGCCGGGCGCAGCAGCGCGAACGCGTGCGCCGCGACCTGGCCGGAGTAGATGTAGCCGGCGTGCGGCACGATCAGCGCCTTCGGGAACCCGGGCGCGAGCGAGGCGTCGCGGCTCTGCTCCAGCATCCCCAGGATGTCGCGGGCGAGCTCCACCTGGTTCCCGGGGTAGAAGAGGCCGGCGACGGCGGCGGGGCGAACGGTGCTCATGCGACGGTCGAGGTATCCACTCTTTGTAAATGGAGTGCGCGGCGTGCGCCTTCAATGAGCGGGCCGGCTAGAGTCCGTCCCCTACTCTCGCGGACGCCGGCCGTCCGAGCGGGAAAATGTACTCCCGTTGCGGGCGGCCGGAGAGGAGGTTTTCCCGCGTCAGCGGTTGAGCCGGGTCGCCCGCCAGGCGGCCGGCGCGCCCGGCGACAGGGACGTGCCCTCCATGACGTTGCCAAGCGCCTTCCCTTCCAGGACGAGGGGTTTGCCGCCCGCGCCCAGCCCCGGGATCGAGAGTCGCACCCCCTCCCCGGTCACTTTCACTTCGTCGAGGGTGATCACGCGGCTGCCCACGGTGACCGAGCCCTTCGTGCCCACCGGGTGCTGCGTCAGCGCGAGCCGCGCCGGCTGCTTCGTGACGCCCGGCGGCAGCTCGAGCCGCCACTCGCCGCCGACCGGGGCCGGGACCGTGTACAGGTACAGCACCGTGCGCGTGGTCCCGCTGATCGCCTCCTTCTCGGGCGCGTCGAACTGCACGAAGCGGTCCGGCGTCCACGGCGCGAGCGGGTAGTCGTGCGACACGACCCGCGCCCCGGGCTTCATCTCGGCGAAGATCTTCGGCACGAGCTTGGTGACGATCCCGGGGAGCAGGTAGAGCGTCACCACCGTCGCGTCGGCGAGGCTGGTCTCGAAGAGATCGCGGCGCTCGAAGCGCACCTTGTCGGCGACGCCGGCCTTCGCGGCGTTCTCGTTCGCGAGCTTCACCAGCTCCGGCTTGATGTCGACGCCGAAGCCGCGCGCGCCGAAGCGCTGGGCGGCCGTGATCGGGATGCGGCCGTCGCCCGAGCCGAGGTCGATCAGGTAGTCGTCGCCGCGGATCGCGCCGAGCTTGAGCATCTCGTCGACGATCACGCTCGGGCTCGGGACGTACGGGCCGGCGTCGACCTGCGCCAGCGCCGCGAGCGGCGCGGCGGCGAACGCGGCGATCGCCAATCGCCCGGCGATTGAGCAGACGAATTTCAAGAACTTCATGAATGGACCTCGGTTTCGGCGTGAAGCAGCACGCAGGCGACCCGTCGCGGCGCGCCTGCTCGGAGTTCAGTCGATCATGGCGGCGGGAACTGTAGCCAAAAACGGCGCCGTTGTCGTGTGCGGAACGGATCGGCGACAGGCCGGATCCGCAGGCCGAGTATCCTTGAGATCGGCACTGCAGGGTGACCCCGGGGTGATCCAGTGGACCGCTCCCACCAGAGTACTGAAAGCAATCCGCCCGCTGCGCTGCTTCCCGCCGAGGTCCATCTCTGGCGCGTGTTCATTTCAGGCCCTGTCGCGAGCGACGCCGCGGCAGCGGGCGAACTGTCCGAGGACGAGCGCACGCGCGCGTCGCGGTTTCGTTTCGAGGCGGATCGCGGCCGCTTCGTCGCTTCGCACGCCGCGCTACGGCGCATCCTGGCGTCGTACCTCGACGCCACGCCGGCGTCGCTCACGTTCGGCACCGGCGCGCACGGCAAGCCGTTTCTGGATGCCCCGGCGCACGGCCGATCGCTCCGCTTCAGCCTGAGCCATTCCGGCGACCTCGCCCTCGTCGCGGTCAGCCTGGGACGGGACCTCGGCGTCGACGTCGAGCAGGTTCGGCCGCGCGTGGACCTCGAAGGATTCGCGGCCCGTTACTTCTCGAACCGGGAGCGTGACGCGCTCGCGCGCGTTCCGCCAGGCGATCGACTGCGCGCGTTTCTCGAGATCTGGACGCTGAAGGAGGCCTATCTCAAGGCCTGCGGCGACGGGCTGGTGCGCGCGCTCGACGCCTTCGACGTGACGATCGGTGATGCGCCGTCGCGACTGGAGGCCGTGCGCGACCGACCGGGCGACGCGGCGCGCTGGGTGCTGCGGCAGGTCGAGATCGGGGAGGACTACGTCGCCGCCCTCGCCGTCGAAGGGCAGGGTTGGCAGCTCCGGCAGCTGGATTGGAGCGCCGAATCGCGGTCCGTCGGTCCTGCTCAGCGCTGAACGCGATCCACGACGCCTTGCAGTGCGAAGATCACCGACGCTCGCCGCACCGCTTCGCGGTCGCCGGCGAATTGCTGCGTGGTGGAATCCACCGCGCCGCCACGCACCGCCCAGGCGAAGCACACCATGCCGACGGGCTTCTGCGGCGTGCCGCCGGTGGGGCCCGCGACGCCCGTGATCGCGACGGCGATCTGCGCGCGGCTCGCGGCCAGCGCGCCGGCCGCCATCTCGCGTGCCGTTTCCTCGCTCACCGCCCCGTGGCGATCGAGCGTCTCGACGCGCACGCCGATCATCTCGCGCTTGGCGTCGTTCGAGTAGGTCACGAAGCCGCGGTCGAACCACTCCGAGCTGCCCGAGACCGAGGTCACGACCTGCGCGACCCAGCCGCCGGTGCAGGATTCGGCCGTCGCCAGCAGCAGGCCCTGCTCCTTCAGCCGGGCGCCGACCCGTTGCGCGAGCGCGTCGAGCGTCATCCGATGAGCCGTTTCGCGAGGGCCAGCACGAGGAGCGTGAAGAACGCCGCGATCAAGTCGTCGAGCATCACGCCGAGGCCGCCCTTGACCGTGCGCTCGACGTGGCGGATCGGCGGCGGCTTCACCATGTCGAAGAAGCGAAACGCGACGAAGGCGCCCACCTGCCACCCCAGCCCCTCGGGCGTGAAGACGAGCACCGCGAGGAATGCGACCACCTCGTCCCAGTTCATCGCGCCGTGGTCGGGCACGCCGAGGTCGCGGCCGGTCCGGCCGCAGGCCCAGACGCCCACGCCGAACAGGCCGACGATCGCGAGCGCGACGCCCAGCGGCGCGAGCGCCTGCGCGAGCATCGCGTAGAGCGGGAAGGCAAGCACCGTCCCGAAGGTGCCGGGCACGATCGGCGACAGGCCGGTCCCGAACCCCAGCGCGATGAAGTGCGCGGGATGACGCACCAGGAAGCCGGGCGTCGGGCGGTAGATTGCGTGCGCGTTCATCGGAAGTGGTCGAACCCGGGCTGCTCGACGCGAAGCCGCTTGCCGGCACGATCGAGCAGGCGCACTTCCGGGGCACCGGCGAGGATGCGGCCGATGCGCGTCACCGCCACGTTCGCCGCGCGGCCGGCCGCTTCGACCGCCGCGCGCCGGTCCGCCGCCGCGGTGAACACGAGCTCGTAGTCGTCGCCGCCCGCGAGCAGGCACGTGTCGGCGAGGGCTGCGTCCGCGCACGCGCGCAGGTCCGGGGACCGCGGCAGGTGCTCGTAGTCGATCTCCGCGGCGAGCTTCGAGCGCTCGAGGATGTGGCCGAGATCCGCGAGCAGTCCGTCGGAGACGTCGATCGCGGCCGCGGCCACGCCGCGCAGCCGCTGCCCGAGCGCGACGCGCGGCGCGGGCTGCTCGAGCCGCGCGACGCAACGCGACGCGGCCTCCGGCGCGAGTGCGATCTTCCCCTCGAGATGCGCGAGGCCGAGTGCGGCGTCTCCCGTAGATCCGGAGAGCCACACGTCGTCGCCGGCCTGTGCGGCGTCGCGTCGCAGCGCGTAACCCGGCGGCAGCGTGCCGATCGCGGTGATAGTGATCGTGCGCGGCCCGCGCGTCGTGTCGCCGCCGATGAGCTCGATCGCGTGCGCCTCGGCGAGCGCGAATATCCCCGCCGCGAAGGCTTCGAGCCAGGCCTCGTCGACGTCGGGCAGCGCGATCGCGAGCAGGAACCAGCGCGGGTCGGCGCCCATGGCGGCGAGGTCGGAGAGGTTCACCGCGAGCGACTTGTGCCCGAGGCGGCGCGGCTCGGCGCCGGGCAGGAAGTGCGTGCCCTCGGCGAGCGTGTCGGTCGTCAACGCGAGCACGAGACCCGCGGGCGGCCGGACGAGCGCGCAGTCGTCCCCCACGCCGAGCGCCGCGGTGCGCGCCGGGCGGGTGAAGTACTTCGCGATCAGCTCGAACTCGGACGGCATGAATGCCGAATTACGTTCGCTGCCTTTCGGTCGGCCGCAAGCGCGGCGCGAGCTTGTCGAGCACGCCGTTCACGTACTTGTACCCGTCGGTGCCGCCGAAGTCCTTGGCGAGCTCGATCGCCTCGTTGATCACCACCCGGAAGGGAACGTCCTGCGCGTGCTTCAGCTCCCAGGCCGCGAGCAGCAGGATGCCGCGCTCGACCGGCGACAGCTCGTCGACCTTGCGGTCGAGGGCGGGCGCGATCTCCTGCTTCAGGTCTTCGGCCGCCGCGATCGTCCCGGCGAGGAGCTGCGCGAAGTACTCGCTGTCGGCCTTCGCGAAGTGCGCGTCCGCCGCGAGGTGCGCGCGGATGTCGGCGATCGTGTTGCCGGACATCTGCCACTGGTAAAGGCCTTGCAGCGCGTACTCGCGCGCGCGGCGCCGTGCGGATTTCATGGGCGACGCCGGGCTACTTGTGGTGCCGCTCGATGGCGCGCAGAACATTCGCCATCTCCACCGCGACCTCGGCGCAGTCGCGACCCTTCACCGGGGCGCGCGCCTCGGCCTGCGCGTCGGTGTCGGTGGTCAGGATGCCGTTGGCGACGGGCACGCCGGTGTCGAGCTGGACCTGGTTCACGCCGGCCGCGGACTCGTTCGACACGATCTCGAAGTGGAACGTGTCGCCGCGGATGACGGCGCCGAGCGCGATCAGCGCGTCGTAGCGGCCGGTGCCGGCGAGCTTCTGCAGCGCGAGCGGCGCCTCGAGCGCGCCCGGCACGCTGAGAACCGTGACGTCGCGCTCGTGCACGCCGAGCTCCATCAGCCGCACCAGGCAGGCCTCGAGCGAGGCGCGCCCGATCTCCTCGTTGAAGCGGCTGCGGACGACGCCGATGCGCAGCCCCGTGCCGTCGTGGCCGGCCTTGATCTCGTTCATTGCGCGCCCGACCGGACCGGGCTCTCGTAGCCGGCGATCTCGAGCTCCCAGCCGGCCATGCTGGGCATCTTGCGCGGGGCGGCGAGCACGCGCATGCGGCCGACCTTCAGCTCGCGCAGGATCTGCGCGCCGATGCCGTAGGTGAGCAGGCTCGTGCGCGACGGCGTCGACGGCTTCGCGCCCTCGGACACGCGCGCGATGAGCTGCCCGGCGCTCTCCGAGCAGTTGAGCAGCACCAGCACGCCGCGTCCCTCCGCGGCGATGCGCGCCAGCGCCTCGTTGAGCGACCACGAATGCGTGCCGGTACCGGCGTCGAGGAGGTCGAGCAGGCTGAGCGGCTCGTGCACGCGCACGAGCGTCTCGCCCTTCGGGTCGATCTCCCCGCGCACCAGCGCGAGGTGCGCGGCGCTGGACAGCTTCTCGACGAAGGCGATGAGGCGGAACGGGCCGTGCGCCGTCTCGATGGTGCGCTCGGTCACGCGCTTGACGAGCGACTCGTGCTGGCTGCGGAAGTGGATGAGGTCGGCGATGGTGCCGAGCTTGATGCCGTGCGTCCGGCCGAACTCGACGAGGTCGGGCAGCCGCGCCATCGTGCCGTCGTCCTTCAGGATCTCGCAGATGACGGCGGCGGGTGTGAGCCCCGCAAGCTGCGTGAGGTCGCAGCCCGCCTCGGTGTGGCCGGCGCGCACCAGCACGCCGCCGGGCTGCGCCATCAGCGGGAAGATGTGTCCCGGCTGGACGATGCTCTCGGGCCGGGCATCCGGGGCGACCGCGGCTTGCACGGTGCGCGCGCGGTCTTTCGCGGAGATGCCTGTCGTCACGCCCGTCGCCGCCTCGATCGACACGGTGAAGGCCGTGCCGAGCGGCGAGCGGTTGTCGCGCACCATCGGCGGGAGGTTGAGCTGGCGCACGCGCGCTTCGTCGAGCGTGAGGCAGATGAGCCCCCGCGCGTGCTTCGCCATGAAGTTGATCTTCTCCGGCGTGACGAACTCGGCCGCGAAGATGAGATCGCCCTCGTTCTCGCGATCCTCGTCGTCGACCAGGATCACCATCCGGCCGGCGCGGATCTCGTCGATGATTTCGGGGACGGGCGCGAGGCTCATGGAGCGCGCATTCTACCAGCGCTCCCGCCGGCGCCCGCACGATCGAACCGCGGCCGCACCGCTCGGTCGAACCGCGGCCGCACCGCGCAGTCGATCCGCGACGGTGCCGCTCAGGCGAGCGCCGCGAAAGTCCCGCGCCGCAGATCGGGGAGCACCGCGGCGACGCTGCGGCCGGACTTGACCGCGTCGGTCACGTGCGCCGCGTCCGGCCCGTAGCCGATCAGCAGCGCGCCGGCGAGCCGGTCGCCGCGCACGACGAGCTTCGCGTAGCGGTACTCGTCGGGGGCCTCGAGCGCGATGACCTCGTCGCCCGCCTCGGGCGCGATGCGACCGACCGAGGCGAGCTCCGCGCCGACGATCTTCAGCAGCGTCGCGGGCACGGTGCCGCGATAGGCGCGATCGCCGCCCGCCGCGTTCACGCCCGCCGCCTCGCCTTGCGCGGCGGCCGCCGGCCAGATGCCATAAACGCGCTCGGCGTGCTCCGCGACGTCGCCGGCCGCGTACACACCCGGCGCGCTCGTCTGCAGATGGTCGTCGACGAGGATCCCGCGCCCGACCTTGATCCCGGCCGCGGCGGCGAGCTCCACGTTGGGGCGCATCCCGACGCAGGCGACGAACACGTCGCACGGCAGCGTGCGGCCGTCCTTCAGCGTCGCGGCCGCCACGCCCGCGGGCCCGGTGTCGACCCGGGTCGCTTCCGATTCGCTCAACACGCCGATCCCGAGCCCGGAGAGGTAGCTGAGCAGCATCCGCCCGCCGCGCTCGTCGACCTGCCGCTGCAACGGCCATTCCCCGCGCTCCAGCACCACCACCTCGAGCCCGAGCTGCCGCAGCCCGTCGGCCGCCTCGAGGCCGAGCAGGCCGCCCCCGGCCACCACCGCGCGCCGTGCACGCCGGCGCTGGACGTAGTCGCGGATGTGCATCGCATCGTCCGCGTCGCGCAGCACGTAGCACCCCGGGCCCCCGAACCCTTCGACCGCCGGCACGAAGCTCCGGCCGCCCATGGCGAGGACGAGGCGGTCGTACTCGAGCCGCTCGCCGGTGCCGAGCGTGATCGTCCGCCCCGCGGTGTCGAGCTCGTTCGCCTGCGTGTTGAGCCACAGCGTCACGCCCTGCTTCTCGTACCACGCATCGGGCAGAAGATAGAGGCCCTGCATCGCCGAGCGGCCGTAGATGAGGCGCGTGATGCCCATGCGGTTGTACAGCGCGAAGCGCTCGCGCGCGACGACGTGGATCTCGCACTTCGGGTGCGTGCGGCGCGCGAAGTCGGCGGCGGTGATGCCCGCGATGCCGTTGCCGACGACCACGATGCGCTTGATCGACTCGTCGCACTGCACGACGGCCGGCTGCGCGACCGCGGTCGCGGCCTCCGGCGTCAGCGCCACCGACACCGGCCCGCGCACGCGCGCGCAGCAGGCCATGCGCGTGTTGGGCCCGTGGCCGAGGCGCGCGAGCGTGCGCCCGCTCGTCGTCCCCGACCGGCGCAAGGTTGTCCAGCCCTTCGACCACCGCGATCGGGTCGGCCCCGCAGATCCCCATCCGGCAGCCCGACTCGAGCGCGAGCCCGCAGCGCTCGGCCAGCTCGAGCACCGTCGCGTCGCGTTCGGCGCCGACGCGCCGGCCGTCGGGCAGGAAGGTGACCTCGAGCGCCGCGCGGCTCCGCTCGGCGGCGAACGCCACCGCCGCACCCGCACCGAGCTTCACGCTCTGCGCCGTGCCGGTCTCGAGTGTCTTGCGCACGAAGCGCCGCTCGGTGGCGAACGTGCGCCACAGCCACCACAGGCTGAGCGCGGCGAACAGGCCGCGCACGAGCCACACCGCCCACGCCGGCTCGGGGCGGCCGGTGAGCCGCTCCATCGCGTCCGCGAGCAGCGGCACGGCGTGCCAGTAGTACACGTTGAACGCGGCGATCCCGAACACCGCCGGAAGCTTGCCCGGCGTCGTCTTGAGGAACGTCTCGAGCACCGCGAACAGCGCAAGGCTCGCGCCGGCGTACAACGCGAACTGCAGGTACATCTCGCCGAGCCCGATCGCCGGCGGGTCGGGCACGTTGAAGTACGCGAACACGAACCCGGGGAAGATCGCCGCGAAGAACCGCCGGTACCCGACGTAGTGCCGGTCGTCGTCGTACTGGTCGGCGAGATAGGCGACCGTCGGGTTGAAGTCGTAGCAGTTCTTGGTGCAGCCGACGCACGGCTGGCAATGCGTGTTGGCGACGGTGAGGAACGGCGTCTGGCCGTAGAGCCGCTGCACCGGCAGCAGCGGACAGACGCTCGAGCACCAGCCGCTCTTGCCCTTGAACACGATGCCGCCGAGGAACGCGAGGGCCATCATCCCCAGGATCAGCAGCGCGGTGGCGAGGCCCGAGTGGTTGAAGAGCGGCTTGCGCGTCGCGACCAGGAGCAGCAGCGCGGCCATGCCGATGACGTAGGCGTACTCCTTCAGGCGCGGCGTCTGCACCAGCCCGCGCGTGAAGCCGGCGAGCCGCGGCAGCTGGTTCAGCGCCGCGAGCGGGCACACGTTGCGCCAGACGCCGGGCGCGGCGAGGAAGAGCAGCGGCGCGAGCGGGATGATCACGCCCCACGCGACCAAGAGCCCGATCTCCGGGCGCCAGACGAGGACGCCGACCAGCGCGAACACGCTGGCGACCGAGATCGCGCGCAGCGCGTGCCACGCGACCGACGGCAGATACGCCGGCAGCCGCGTGTAGTTCGGGAACTCGGTCTCGGGACCGCCCGGGACCGCGCTCATTCGGCGAGGCGCGCCGCGAGCGCGCTCGTGCTGCGCAGTCGCAGGCTGAGGATGCGGCCGAGGTCGAGCAGCATCATGCGCGCGAGATCGGGCTCGCGCGCCGCGAGCACCTCGAACGCCTCGGGCGTGAGGCTGCGGAGCTCGCCGTCGCTGAGCGCGCGCACGGTGGCGGAGCGCGGCAGTCCGTCGAAGAACGACTGCTCGCCGAAGACCGACCCTTGCTCGATCACCGCCAGGCGCCGCTCGCGTCCGCGGCGTCCTTCGCCGATCACCTCGAGCGTGCCGCTCGCGACGATGTAGAGCGCCGGCTGCGTCTCGCCCGCGCGCACCAGCACGTCGCCGGCGCGAAAGCGCTGCGCGCCGGTGCGCGCGAGCAGCTTGCCCCAGCCCTCGGGCGAGAGGCGCGGCAGGAAGACGAGCTGGCGCGACGCGTCGTCCGTTTCCTGCCCGGGATAATCGAAGAAGCTCTGGAAGCTCATCGCCGCCCCCCTCCTGCGCGTCAGCCTAGCGCGGCTTCAGCTCGAACGCATACGTCCGCTCGTCGGTACGCGGGTTATCGATCCTGCGTCCCGGCGAGGATACAAGCGTTCCCGACGTCGCGGCGCTAAGGTGTCGAAGCCCTTTACAGTCTGCGGAACGACTGACTGCAGGCGCGACGCATCTACCTGATCCAACAACTGATTCAGCCGCTGGCATGAGAATTGTATGGACGTGCTTGGTATACATAACGAACGCTGAAGGATCCTCAATGGCTAGCCTCAAACGGGCTCTCCTAGCACTTGCGAGCCTGCTCGTTCTGGCGTCGGCCCAAGCGGCGCCGATCACGTACACCTTCACCGCGAACGTGCGCGGCGAGCTTCTTGCCCTCGATGACACGCCAACGGCGTTCGAAGGGTTGATGACGGTCGTGATCACGGGTGATACCGCCGATGTGTCCGACGTAAGGTTCGGGCCCGGCACTCCCGCGATCGACGCCAACCTGACCAATACGTTCAATATCAACAGCACCGTCGGTCCTGACGTCGACAGCTCCATCACGGACGGCGTTCTGTACGTGTTCAACAATCAGGGCGCTGCAGTGGTCGGCTTCGGCAGCGCAAACAACAGTGACCTGCTCAACCTCGGCCCTGACGCGGTGCTGGCCGCGTACGATCTCGTGACGAGCTTCGGACCGCTGTTCGACGCGACTCCGTTTTTCGGCCAGTTCGCCTTGGTCCAGCTGGCAAACGGTCTGCGGGTTACGCTCGGCGACGCCTCTGATGCGACGTTCACCGCGGTGACTGCCGCGACGCGCGTACCGGAGCCAGGAAGCCTCGCGCTGCTTGGTGCCGCCCTCGCCGGCATCGGCCTCGCACGTCGGCGCCGGCGCGCGTAGCGCACGCCAGGCTCGGATCCTCACCTCCACCCCGCCCGTATGGCGGGGTTTTTCATCCCTGCGGGTCCGGCGCGTCGAAGTCGCGACTGCTTCCTGACGGCGATCCGTTCGCGATCGCGACCCGAGAGTGCCGGATTGCACGCTCATCGCGCCGCGTCATCGCACCGCGCGTGAACTAGGGCACATTGCCGGCCCCCACCGGCCGGTCTGGCCCGTCTGATGCTTTATCTCCCGCACGGATAGGGAGAACACAACATGGCAGTCGCTGCCGGCGTCAAAGTCTTCACCGTCGCGCCCACGGACCCGTACGGCTGGACCATCCGCCTCGAGTCCTCGGCGCAGAGTCCGCACTTCTTCGCGAACCGACAGCTCGCGATCAACTACGCGCGCCTGTGGGCGAAGGCCAACCGGCCGAGCCTCCTGCAGCTGGTGGCGTCCGACGGCGCGGTCACGCGCGAGTGGAGCTACATCACGTTCGATCCGCTGTACGCCTGAGGGCGCCGCGCAGGCGGCACCCCCTGCGGCCGGCGTTCGTCACTGCGTCCGTCCGCGCATCGAGGCCGGCTTGCCCGGCAGTTTCAGCAGCGTGCCGGTATTGGTGACGGTGTCGCCGTCGACACGCAGCACCGAGATGTCGTTGTCCATGAAATTCCCGACGTAGAGCCAGCGGCCGTCCGGGCTGAACACCGCGCCTTCGGGCAGGCCGCGCACCTCGACCTCGCCGACCTTCGTGACCTTCTTGCCGTCGATCTTCAGGACCACGACGCTGCCGTTGCGGTTGTAGAACCACTCGGTCTTCGCGTTGTTCGAGCCGCGCAGCAGCACCGCGACGGCAAGCTTGCCGGTCGGGCTGACCGCGAAGCCTTCCGGCGCGTCGCCGACCACGACCTTGTCGATCACGCGCGGCGGCTGCGCCTCGAGATCGATCACGGACACGGTGTCCACGTTGCCGTCGGAACCGCCGTTGTTGCCGTTGTCGGCGGTGAGCGCCAGCTTGCCGTCGGGCGTGATGTCGAGGTTGTACGGCCACAGCCCCACCGCGAGATCGCGCTTGGTGTAGGTCACCTTCTGTCCGTCCACCGCGAGCAGCGCGACCTTGTGCCCCGGGAACTTGCCCGCGAGCGCGCGCCTGCCGTCGGGCGTGAACGCGACGTGGGCGACGTGCTCCCCGATCACGACGGTGTCGACCAGCTTGACCTGCTTGCCCTGGATCGCGAGCACGCTGATGGAGTTGTCGGCGCGGTTGGCGATTAGCGCGAGCGTGCCGGCGCGGTTGATCGACATGCCGGAGGGTTGCCGGCCGACAGCGACCGTGTCGATTCGCGTGGGCGGGTTGGTGGTGAGATCGATGACGTAGAGCTTGTTGTCCGGCGCGGGCTTCCAGTTGCCGCCGTCGGCGATCCAGTCCATCGAGTTCGCCACCAGCGCGATCTGGCCGTTCGGCGTGATCGCCAGGTTGGTCGGCGGACCGAAGATCGAGTTCATCAGCGGGAGGTTCGCGACGATCCGCGGATTGGCGGGATCGGAGCCGATGTCGACGATCGTCACCGCATCCTTCCCGGGCGGCAGGAACTGGGGCTTGCCGTCGTCGCCCCAGGTGATCTTGTTGTCGACGCCGACGACCATGTATTCGGGCTTGCCCGAGCCCATGGGACCATCGGTTGCGCAGGCAGCGAGCAGGGCGGCGGCGGCCAGCAGGGCGAACGATGCGATGCGAGTAGTCATGATCTCCTCCTGTAATGGGTCTTATCGCGGAGCGCGACGATCATACGCCTGCCCCGGTGTCGCGAAGGTCTCTCGCACACGGTACCCAGAACGTTGCGCCTTGACGATCGATGGCCTGAGCACCTTCCCCTATACTTGCCGCCGCATGCCATTCCCCGGGGACCACAACATGTCCAACACTCTCCGCAGACTGCTGACGGCCCTCACCGTCGGCCTCTCCATCACCCTCTCGGCCGCCGCCCAGTCGCAGGAATTGCGCATCGCCATGGGCGCCGACGTGACGTCGATGGACCCGCACTACGTCAACCTCTTCCCGAACAACAACATCGCCGAGCACGTCTTCGAAAAGCTGATCACCCTCGACCCCGACTCGCGCCTCATTCCCGGTGTCGCCGAGTCGTGGAAGGCGATCAACCCGACGACCTGGGAGTTCAAGCTGCGCAAGGGCGTGAAGTTCCACGACGGCTCGGACTTCACCGCGGAGGACGTGGCCTTCTCCATCGACCGCGTCGGCAAGATTCCCGACTCGCCGGGGCCGTTCACGACCTACACCAAGGCGATCAAGGAAGTGCAAATCGTCGATCCGCTCACGATCCGCTTCATCACGCCCGCGCCGGCGTCCGCAGCTGCCGAACGACATCTCGACGATCTACCTCGTGTCGAAGAAGACCGCGACCGGCGCGAGCACCGCGGACTTCAACTCCGGCAAGGCGATGAACGGAACCGGGCCGTTCAAGTTCGTGTCATTCAAGCGCGGCGACCGCGTGGAGTTCGCCCGCAACGACGCCTACTGGGGCGAGAAGCCGGCGTGGACGAAGGTGACGTTCCGGATCATCTCCAGCGACCCGACCCGCGTGGCCGCCCTGCTGTCGGGCGACGTCGACGCGATCGAGAACATTCCGACCGCCGACTTCGCCAAGCTCAAGACGAACGCGAGCTTCCAGACCTCGACCAAGCCCTCGCACCGGATCATCTTCTTCCACGTGGACCAGTTCCGGGATCGCACGCCGTTCGTGTTCGACAAGAAGTCCGGCAAGCCGCTCGACAAGAACCCGCTGATGGACCTGCGCGTGCGCCAGGCGATCTCGAAGGCGATCGATCGCAACGCGATCAAGGACCGCCTGATGGAAGGGCTGTCGTTGCCGTCGGCGAACCTGGTCCCGGCGCCGATGTTCGGCCACAACCCGGCGCTCAAGCCCGAGACGCACGACCCCGCGGGCGCGCGCAAGCTGCTCGCCGCGGCCGGCTACCCCGACGGCTTCGCGATGACGATCCACGGGCCGAACAACCGCTACGTGAACGACGAGCAGATTCTGCAGACGGTCGCGACGATGCTGACGCGCGTCGGCATCCAGACGCGGGTCGAGGCGATGCCGATGGGCCCGTACCTCGGCCGCGCGCGCAAGCTGGAGTTCAGCTTCGCGATGCTCGGCTGGGGCGCCTCGACGGCCGAGGCATCGTCGCCGCTGCGCGCGCACCTCGTGACCTACATCCCCGAGAAGGGCTGGGGCGAGTTCGCGTGGGGCCGCTACGGCAACGACAAGGTGAACGCCCTGCTCGAAAAGGCGCTCGCCACGATCGACGACAGGCAGCGCGAGAAGATGATCCAGGAGGCGGTGGGCATCGCGATGACCGAGCTCGGCATCATCCCGATCCACCACCAGGTCAACACCTGGGCGACGAAGAAGGGCGTCACCTACACCCCGCGCACCGACGAGTACACGCTGGCGTTCCTGTTCCGGCCGCAGTAACTGCCGCGCATTCTTCGCGCCACGCCTCCTCGCCAGGGCGGGAAAAACGCGGGGCTACTTCCCCGCCGCGAAGAACGCCAGGATCTCCGGCCCGAGGGTCTCCTCCCCGGAGTTGAAGTGGGCCACGATCGAGATGTGATTGTGATCGGGCAGGCGCATGAAGCGCGGCGCGCGCCCGCGCGCCGCGCTCACGCGGTGCAGAAACTCGGCGCCGTACACGTCGAGCAGCGGATTCTCGTGCTCGGCGACCGCGATGAACACCGGCACATCGAGGTGCGCCGCGTGCGTGACCGGTGAGCGCGCCTCGTACAGCGACTCGTCGTCGCCGAAGTAGGCCTTCACGGCCGCCGCATTGGGATTGTCCGGGCGCGCATCGGCGCGCAGCCGGCCGCTGATCAGCACCAGGCCGGCGAGACCGTGGCCCTCGGCGGGCAGCACGACCGGGTCGCAGGCGTACGCGGCCGCGTGCGTCGCCCCGGCCGAGTGGCCGATCAGGAAGAGCCGCGCCGGGTTGCCGCCATGCTCGCGCGCGTGTGCGCGCACCCACGCGACCGCGAGAGCGACGTCGGTCGCGCCGCCCGGATACGGCGACTCGGGCGCGAGGCGGTACTCGATGTTGAACCCCACGCAGCCCTGCCGCGCGAACCAGTACAGCACGTTGTCGTAGACCTCGGACGTCACGCGCTTGTCGCCGCGCACGAACGCGCCGCCGTGCACGAACACCACGACTTCCGCGTCGTGGGCGCCCTCCGGCCGGAAGACGTCGAGGCGCTGCCTGGCGTGCGCCGCATAAGGCACCTCGCGCGTGACGGCGATCCCCGCCTTCGGGGCGCGTTCGAGCAACCCGCCGTACAGCGCGAAAACGCGGTCGCGGTGCTTCTGGATGTCGCGGCCCCAGACCGGGCCGATCTGCGCGAGCTCGCGCCGCGCATCGTCGGGAAGTGAACAGAGCGGCTTCATGCGGCCGATGTTACCGCGCTTGATACGGCCCCCGCGGGCCTCCACTACAATCGCGGCGTCCCGACCTTGAGGCCGCCATGCGCTCACTCGCCACGCTCGCAGCCGCGCTCGCCTTCGCGCTTGACTTCGCGCTTGCACCGCCGGCCGCCACCGCCGCCGATCTGCGGATCGCCCTCGCCGCCGACGTGACGTCGATGGATCCGCACTTCGTGAACCTCCAGCCGAACAACCTGGTGGCGTGGCACGTGTTCGACGCGCTCACGCGGCTGGACGACAACGCGCGACTCGTGCCCGGCCTCGCCGAGTCCTGGAAGGCCGTCGACGCGACCACCTGGGAGTTCAAGCTGAAGCGCGGCGTGAAGTTCCACGACGGCTCCGAGCTGACTGCGGAAGACGTCGTGTACTCGCTCGACCGTCCCACGACCATCGTGAACAGCCCCGGCTCGTTCGTGCCGTTCACCCGGCCGATCGTCGCCAAGCAGATCGTCGACCGCTACACCGTGCGGCTCAAGACCGCCGGCCCGTATGCGATGGTGCCGTACGACGTGAACTCGGTGTTCATCGTGTCCAAGCGCGCGGCCGCGGGCGTCCGGCCGGAGGAGTTCAACCAGGGCAAGGGCGTGATCGGCACCGGCCCCTACTACTTCGTCGCCTTCAAGCGCGGCGACCGCGTGGAGCTGGCGCGCCACGACCAGTACGCCGGCCCGCGCCCGGCGTGGGACAAGGTCACGCTGCGGATCATTACGAACGATCCCGCCCGGATCGCCGCGCTGCTCGCGGGCGACGTCGACGCGATCGAGCAGGTGCCGACCGCGGATCTCGCGAAGCTGCGCGGCAACGCCGGCTTCCAGGTCGCGCAGAAGGTGTCCTGGCGGACGATCTTCCTGCACCTCGACCAGTTCCGCGACCGCGTGCCGGGCATCACCGACAAGTCCGGACGGCCGCTCGACCGCAATCCGTTCAAGGACGCGCGCGTCCGCAAGGCGGTCTCGCTGGCGATCAACCGCCCGGCCATCGTCGAGCGCGTGATGGAGGGCGCGGCGGTGCCCGCCTCGAACCTCGTCGCGCCGACGGTCTTCGGCCATGCGGCGGCGCTCAAGCCCGAGCCCTTCGACGCGGACGGCGCGAAGAAGCTCCTCGCGGAGGCGGGTTTTCCGAACGGCTTCTCGGCGGTCCTCAACGCCCCGAACAACCGCTACGTCAACGACGAGCGGCTCGCGCAGGCGCTCGCGCAGATGCTCACCCGCGTCGGCATCACCACGCGCGTCGAGACCTCGCCGGCGAACGTCTACTTCGTGAAGGCGCGCAACCAGGAGTTCGGGCTGGCGATGCTCGGCTGGGGGTCGTTCTCCGGCGACCTCGCGCTGCGTTCGCTGGTCGCGACTTTCGACGCCGAGAGAGGGTTCGGCACCTGGAACTGGGGGCGCTACTCCAACGCGCGCCTCGACGGTCTCGTGATCCAGGCGCTCGCCACGCTGGACGCGGGCAAGCGCGAAGCGCATCGCGCGCGAGGCGATGACGATGGGGATGCAGGACCACGCGGTCATCCCGCTCCACCACCAGATGACGAGCTGGGCGATGCGCAAGGCTCTCGCCTACACCGCGCGCACCGACGAGCTGACCCTCGCCTACCAGTTCCGCGCGCAATAGCCGGACCCGGGCGCGTGCTCGTCTACCTGATCCGCCGGGCGACGCAGAGCGTCGTGGTGCTGCTCGTGATGTCGCTGCTGGTCTTCGTCGGCGTGTACGCGATCGGCAATCCGGTCGACATCCTGATCAACCCGAACGCCGACCAGGCGGACATCGAGCGCGCGATCAAGGGGCTCGGCCTCGACAAGCCGCTCTGGGAGCAGTACCTCGTGTTCCTCCAGCAGGCGCTCGCCGGCGACCTCGGCAAGTCGTTCGTCTTCAACGTGCCGGCGCTGCAGCTGATCCTCGAGCGCATGCCGGCCACGCTCGAGCTCGCGGTCACGGCCATGCTGATCGCCATCGTGTTCGGCATTCCGCTCGGACTGTGGGCGGGGCTGAAGCCCGACTCGGTGGCCGGCAAGACCATCATGACCGGCTCGATCCTCGGCTTCTCGCTGCCGACGTTCTGGGTCGGGCTGATGCTGATCATGGTGTTCTCGGTGGACCTCGGCTGGCTGCCCTCGAGCGGCCGCGGGCCGACGCGGGAGCTCCTCGGCATCCCGGTGTCGCTTCCTCTCCTGGGACGGCCTAAAGCACCTGATCATGCCGGCGACCAATCTCGCGCTGTTCAAGCCTGGCGCTGGTCATCCGCCTCACGCGCGCGGGCACGCGCGAGGCGCTGCTGCAGGACTACGTGAAGTTCGCGCGCGCCAAAGGGCTGTCGGACGCGCGCGTGATCGGGGTGCACGTGCTCAAGAACATCTGATTCCGATCGTGACCGTGATCGGCCTCGAGTTCGGCTCGCTGATCGCATTCGCCATCGTCACCGAAACGATCTTCGCGTGGCCCGGGATGGGCAAGCTGCTCATCGACTCGATCCACGTGCTCGACCGGCCGGTGATCGTGGCGTACCTGCTGATCATCGTGACCTTCTTCATCGTGATCAACCTGCTGGTCGACCTTGCCTACTCGCTGCTCGATCCGCGCGTGCGGCTCGCGGACGCCAAAGCGTGAGCCGCAGGGGCCGCCGCCGACGCATGATGGAATGACATGGGTGAAATGGATCCGCCCGCGCGCGACCCGTCGCCGCCCGGCGATGCCGCTGTGATCGCCGCCGCCGCCGCGGCCCCGGGCGCCGCCGAGGAGACGCCGCTCCAGCGCATCGTCGCGGACTTCGCCGCGAGCCGCATCGCGCTCGCCGGGCTCGCGCTGATCGCCGCTGATCCTGGCCGCGGCCCTGTTCGCGCCGCTGATCTCGCCGCAGAATCCCTACGACCTCGCGCAGCTCGACGTGATGGACAGCCGTCTGGCGCCGGGCGCGCAATCGGCCGACGGCAAGTTCACCTACTGGCTGGGCACCGACGACCAGGGCCGCGACATGCTGTCGGCGATCTTCTACGGCCTGCGGATCAGCATCGGCGTCGGGGTGGCGTCCACGTTGTGCGCCCTTGCGATCGGCACGATGCTGGGGCTGCTCGCGGCGTTCTTCGGCGGGCGGGCCGACTCGCTCATCATGCGCATCGTGGACATCCAGCTGTCGTTCCCGGCGATCCTCATCGCGCTGATCCTGCTCGCCGTCCTCGGCCAGGGCGTGGACAAGATCATCGTCGCGCTGGTGGCGGTGCAGTGGGCGTACTACGCGCGCACCGTCCGCAGCTCGGCGCTCGTCGAGCGGCGCAAGGAATACATCGACGCCGCCGCCTGCCTGGCGCTGCCGACGCGGCGCATCGTGTTCCGGCACCTGCTGCCGAACTGCCTGCCGCCGCTGATCGTGGTCGCGACGGTGCAGGTGGCGGCGGCGATCACGCTGGAGGCGACGCTCTCCTTCCTCGGCCTCGGGCTGCCGATCACCGAGCCCTCGCTCGGGCTGCTGATCTCCAACGGCTTCACCTACCTGCTCTCGGGCAAGTACTGGATCAGCTTCTTCCCCGGCATCGCGCTGCTCGTGACCATCGTGAGCATCAACCTGGTCGGCGACCAGCTGCGGGACGTGCTCAACCCGCGGCTGCAGCGCTGACGCGCATCGCGATGACCGAGGCGACGCTCAAGGTCGAGAACCTCCGCACCCATTTCTTCACCCGCGCACGGCGTGGTGAAGGCGGTGGATGGCGTCGGCTTCGCGGTGCACGCCGGCCGCGTGCTCGGGCTGGTGGGCGAGTCGGGCTCGGGCAAGTCGGTGACCGGCTTTTCGATCCTCGGCCTGGTCGATCCGCCCGGGCGCATCGTCGCGGGCAGCATCCTCCTGAAGGGCCGCGACCTGCGGGCGCTCGCCCCCGCGCAGTGGCGCACGATCCGCGGCAACCGGATCGCCATGATCTTCCAGGACCCGATGATGACGCTCAACCCGGTCCTGCGCATCGACACGCAGATGATCGAGGCGGTGCGCGCGCACGATCCGGTGTCGGTGCCGCGCCGCGCGCGAGCGCGCGCGCGACGCGCTCGCGCGCGTCGGCATCCCGTCGCCGGACGAGCGCCTCGCCGCGTACCCGCACCAGTTCTCGGGCGGCATGCGCCAGCGCGTGGCGATCGCGATCGCGCTGCTCAACAAGCCCGACCTCATCATCGCGGACGAGCCGACCACCGCGCTCGACGTGACGATCCAGGCCCAGATCCTCGCCGAGGTGCAGAAGCTCTGCCGCGAGAGCGGCACCGCGCTCATCTGGATCACCCACGACCTGGCGGTCGTCGCCGGGCTCGCGGACGAGGTGTGCGTGATGTACGCCGGCCGGATCGTCGAGCGCGGCACCGTCGACGAGGTCCTGGACGCGCCGCTGCACCCGTACACGCGCGGGCTGCTCGAGTCGGTCCCCAGCCGCAACCGCCGCGGCGTGCCGCTCGCGCAGATTCCCGGCATGACGCCGTCGCTCGTGAACCTGCCGCTCGGCTGCGCCTTCCGCGAGCGCTGCAGCCGCGCGACCGAGACCTGCCGCACCGATCCGCCGCTGTACAACCTCGGCGGGCGCCACGTGCGCTGCTTCCACCCGATCCACGTCCAGGACGAAGCGGAGGCAGCCGGGTGAGCGCGGACCCGGCGCCGCTGCTCGAGCTGCGCGGCGTGTCGAAGCGCTTCGTGAAGCCGCTCGATGCGGCGGCGCGCATCGCCAACCTGTTCGGGGCCGGCGCGCGCGACGAGGTGGTGCACGCCGTCGACGGCGTCGACCTCGCCATCGGCCGGGGCGAGGTGGTCGGCCTGGTCGGCGAATCGGGCTGCGGCAAGTCGACGCTCGGCCGTCTCGCGGTCGGGCTGCACGCGCCGACCGAGGGACGGCGATTCTGGCGCGGCGAGGACGTTGCGACGCTCGCGCCGGAGGCGCGGCGGCGCACGCAGCTCGCGATCCAGATGATCTTCCAGGATCCCTACGCGTCGCTCAATCCGCGCATGCGCGTGCAGGACATCGTCGGCGAGGCGCCGGTCGTGCACGGCCTGGTGGACCGGGACGCGCAGCGCGACTACGTCGCGAGCCTGCTCGAGCGCGTCGGGCTGGACGCGTCGCTGATGCGGCGCTTCCCGCACCAGTTCTCCGGCGGCCAGCGGGCGCGCATCGGGATCGCGCGGGCGCTCGCGGTGAAGCCCGATTTCCTCGTCTGCGACGAGGCGGTCGCGGCGCTCGACGTCTCGATCCAGGCGCAGGTCCTGAATCTCTTCATTCGCCTGCGCGAGGAGCTCGGGCTCACCTATCTCTTCATCAGCCACGACCTCGGCGTGGTGCAGCACCTCTCCGACCGCGTCGTGATCATGTACCTCGGCCGCGTCGTCGAGACCGCGCCGACCGAGGCGCTCTACGCGCAGCCGAACCATCCCTACACGCAGGCGCTGCTCGCCGAGGTGCCGCGGATCGACGCGCGCCACCGGCGCTTCGTGGCGATCGAGGGCGAGATCCCCTCGCCGCTCGCGCCGCCGCCCGGGATGCCACTTCCATCCGCGCTGCCCGCACGCGATGCCGCGGTGTAAGATCGAACGGCCGGCCCTGCGCGAGATCGCGCCCGGGCGCCTGTCCGCCTGCCACCTAAACGATTCGCCGTCCGGCGCGGCGGCATCCGACACCGAGGTCGCGAATGAAGCGTGAGGGCCCGCTCCCGATCAAGGCCGAGACCTGGGACCTGATCCAGCGCCTCGTCGGCTTCGACACGACCAGCCGCGACTCCAACCTCGGGCTGATCGAGTGGGTGCGCGACTGGCTGAAGGGCCAGGGCGTCGACTCGCGCCTGACCTACGACCCGAGCCGGACCAAGGCGAATCTCTTCGCGACGATTCATCCCGGGGCTCGGCCGGGCATCGTGCTCTCGGGCCACACCGACGTCGTGCCCGTGGACGGCCAGCCGTGGGACACCGATCCGTTCAAGGCCACGATCCGGGACGAGCGCATCTACGGCCGCGGGTCGGCCGACATGAAGAGCTACCTCGCCGCGGCGCTCGCAACGACGCCGCGCTTCCTCGCCGCCGACCTGAAGCTCGCCGGTGCACTTTGCACTCTCCTACGACGAGGAGGTCGGCTGCCTCGGCGTGCGCGGCCTGATCGAGGACCTGGCGCGCGCCGGGATCAAGCCCGCGGGCTGCATCATCGGCGAGCCGACGGGGATGCAGCCGGTGGTCGCGAACAAGGGCCAGCGGACGTACACGTGCTGCTTTCGCGGCCGCGAGGCGCACTCGGCGCTCACGCCGCAGGGCGTGAACGCGATCGAGTACGCGGCGAAGCTCGTCGTGTACATCCGCCACATGGCCGAGCGCATGCGCGACTGCGAGACGCGCGACAACGGGTTCGACGTGCCCTTCACCACGCTCCAGACCGGCGTGATCAGGGGCGGCACGGCGGCGAACATCGTGCCGCGCGACTGCGAGGTGCACTTCGAGTTCCGCTACCTGCCCGGCGCCGATCCGGAGGCGTTGGAGCGCGAGATCAAGTCCTACGCCGAGCGCGTGCTGGAGCCCGAGATGCGCGCGGTCGACCCTGCGGCGTACATCGCCTTCGAGACCAGGGCCGAGATCCCGGGGCTCGATCCGTCGGTCGAGCGGGCCGAGCAGGACCGCGTCACCGCCCTCGCCCAGGCGCTCGCGCGCAACGCGTCGATTGCGAAGGTCGCCTATGCCACCGAGGCCGGGCTCTTTCAGCGCGCCGGCATCCCGTCGATCATCTGCGGCCCCGGCTCGATCGGCGAGGCCCACAAGCCGAACGAGTTCGTCACGCTCGAGCAGGTCGCGCTCTGCGAGTCGTTCATGGCGCGGCTGGTCGACGAGCTCGCCCGCTAGGGTAGGCCGGAGCAAGGGGGAACACCCCCTTCGACCTCCCGTATCAGCGCTCCCCTAGGGAATGTCTGAACAAGTTCGGGGATACCTCCCCCACCCCTATGAATGAAGCTCTGAACAATGGCTTGTTCAGAGCTTCCCTAGGTCGAGATCTCGACGCGCTGTCGAGGGCGTCCTGCGCCCGCGGCGTCGTTTCCGCTCGCCCGGCGTGAAATCCGTCACCGCGCCCTCATCGCGATCTCCACAAAATGTCGCGGTCGAAAACGACACGGCCACTAGATGTCGTGGCCAGGACCAAGGAGGGCATGGATCCAGGGATCGCCGGGAGCGTGGGCGCCGCGCTGTGGTGCCTGACCCGCTTCAACGTTCTCGAGCGCGAGCGCCTCGCCTCGCGCCGCGGATCCGCCGCCCGGCTTCGACGGGTGGCCGCATCGTGGGCGGGCACCGGAGCAATCCTCGCGGGCGCCGGCACGTGCCTGCTCATCGGTGCGGCGTTCGCCGCGACGGCGCAACTCGGCCTGGTCGCGCCCGTTCTCTACACCGCAATCTGCGCGGGCGTGCTGGCGCTCATCGTCGTCATTGAAGGTCTCGCGTTCGCCTACCGCGCCGAGGCGGCGCGAGAGTCGGTCCGGCGCCGACGCAGGGTCTCGGTCCGCACGCTGATGCGCGCGGCGCCGCACAGCCAGGCGCCGCTCTAGGGAAAAAAGAAGGGGCGCCGCAGCGCCCCTGGCGTCGAGACGGCGCGCTCCCTACTCGGCGGCGGTTTCCTGCTGCGCATGCTTCGCGGCGAGCTTCTCGCGGATGCGCGCGCCCTTGCCGGTGCGGGAACGCAGGTAGTAGAGCTTCGCGCGCCGCACGGCGCCCTTGCGCTTCACCTCGATCGAGGCGATCAGCGGCGAGTAGGTCTGGAAGCTCCGCTCCACGCCCTCGCCCGAGGACACCTTGCGCACGGTGAACGAGGAGTTGATGCCGCGGTTGCGCTTGGCGATCACCACGCCCTCGTAGCCCTGCACGCGCTTGCGATCGCCTTCCTTCACGTTCACGTTCACCACGACGGTATCGCCGGGGGAGAACGCCGGCACCTCCTTGCCGAGGCGCTTCATCTCTTCCTGTTCGAGTTGACCGATCAGGTTCATGGTCTGCCTTCCTCTCTACTTGCTTCGCTCATGCTCCGCGCGGAACTCCGCGAGGAGCTTCTGTTCATCCGCGCTCAAAATCCGCCGCGCCAGCAGGTCGGGCCGCCTGAGCCAGGTCCTGCCGAGCGCCTGCTTGAGCCGCCAGCGCTCGATCTCCGCGTGATGCCCCGAAAGCAGCACCTCCGGCACACGCTCGCCCGCGTACGTCTCGGGCCGAGTGTAGTGCGGGCAATCGAGCACGCCCGTCACAAACGACTCCTGCGCCGCCGACTGCGCGTCGTTGAGCGCACCCGGCAGCTGCCGCACCACCGCGTCGATCAGCACCATCGCCGCGAGCTCGCCGCCCGACAGCACGTAATCGCCGATCGACAGCTCCTCGTCGATCGAGCGCCGGACGAGCCGCTCGTCGACCGCCTCGTACCGGCCGCACACCAGCACGACCCGCTCGAGTCCCGCGATCTCGACCACTTTCGCATGGTCGAGCACCGCGCCCTGCGGCGAGAGCAGGATCACCCTTGCCCGCACCGCCGGAACCCGCGCCTGCGCCGCCAGGATCGCCTTCTCCAGCGGCTCGACGAGCATCACCATCCCCGGCCCGCCGCCATACGGCCGATCGTCGACCGTGCGGTAGCTGTCGGTCGTGAAGTCACGCGGGTTCCACGTCGCGAGACTCCACTTGCCGTCTTCCCGCGCGCGCCGCGCGATCCCGAAGTCCGCGACCGCCGCGAACATCTGCGGGAACAGCGTCACGCAGTCGAACTGGATCACCAGTCCGATCCCCACTCCACCTCGATCCGCCCGGCGGCGAGATCGACCTTGCGGACCACCGCCGGCACGAACGGCACCAGCCGCTCGTCCTTGCCCGCGCCGATGCGCATCACGTCGTGCGCGCCGTTCGAGAAGAGCTCGGTCACCTTGCCGAGCGACGCGCTCTCCGCGTTCACCACTTCCAGGCCGACCAGGTCGGCCCAGTAGTACTCGTCCTGCGGCGTCTCCGGCAGCGACTCGCGTGCCAGCGCCACCTCTCGCCCGCGCAGCAGCGCGGCCTGGTCGCGATCGCTGCAGCGCGCGAGCCGCGCGACCACGTTCGCCCCGTGCCGCACCGCCTCTGCAACCTCCGCTTCCTCCCACCCGTCCGGCCCGCCGATCCACCAGCGGTCGAAGCGCGTCAGCGCGTCGGGGGCGGCGGTGAAGGGCGCAACCTTGATCCAGCCCTTCACCCCATAGGGCGCGAGCACGCGCCCCATGACGAGCAGGTTACTGGGCGGCGGCGGCCTTCTGCTTGCCAAAGGACTTGACGAGGCGGGCGACCGTCGGCGTGAGCCGCGCGCCCTTGCCTTTCCAGAACGCGAGCCGCTCGCCGTCCACGCGCAGGTTCTCGCGGCCGACCGGCGCCTTCGGGTCGTAGAAGCCGACGCGCTCGATGAAGCGCCCGGTCGCGGCGAACTTGTGGTCGGCGGCGACGATGTTGTAGAAGGGGCGATGCTTGGCACCACCGCGCGCGAGGCGAATCACAACCATGTTTGTCTGCTCCGGGCTGCCCGCGGAATTGCCCAGCTCGAGAAGAAACCGGGGGCGAAAAAAGACCGCGATTGTAAGGGACTTAGCGACTGATTGGCAAGGGTTTTTCGGCCCCCCGGGCGGGCCGCAGGCGGCGCCAAGCCCTTGATCGGCCGGGAATCAGCGCGGCCCACCCGGCATCAGGTGCTTCATCGCCCGCATCATTTTCTGCAGCCCGCCCTTCTGCATCTGCTTCATCATCTTCTGCATCTCGGTCGAACTGGTTGAGCAGTCGGTTCACTTCCTGCACGGGCACGCCGGCGCCGGTCGCGATGCGGCGCTTGCGCGAGGCCTTGATCAGTTCGGGTTTCGAGCGCTCCTGCGGCGTCATCGAGTTGATGATGCCCTCCACGCGGCGCAGCGCGCGGTCGTCCAGCGTCTGCGGCGCCTGCGCCGCCGCCTGTGCGAACTGCGCCGGCAGCTTGTCGACGAGCGACGCGAGGCCGCCCATCTTCTTCATCTGCTGGATCTGGCCCTTGAAATCCTCGAGGTCGAAGCCCTTGCCCTTCTTGAACTTCTCGGCGAGCTTCTTCGCCTCGACCTCGTCGACGCCTTTGCGCGCCTCCTCGACCAGCGACAGGATGTCGCCCATGCCGAGGATGCGCGCGGCCATCCGCTCGGGGTGGAACGCCTCGAGGCCGTCGAGCTTCTCGCCCACGCCGGCGAACTTGATCGGCTTGGCCCGTCACGTGGCGCACCGACAACGCGGCGCCGCCGCGCGCATCGCCGTCGAGCTTGGTGAGGATCACGCCGGTGAGCGGCAGCGCATCGCCGAATGCCTTCGCGACGTTCACCGCGTCCTGGCCCTGCATCGCGTCGACGATGAACAGCGTCTCCGCCGGCTTGAGCGTCGCCTGCGAGCTCGGCGATCTCCTTCATCATCGGCTCGTCGATGCCGAGGCGGCCCGCCGTGTCGACGAGCAGCACGTCGTGATAGTGCGTGCGCGCGTGCTCGAGCGCGCGCCGGGCGATGTCGACCGGCTTCTCGCCGGGGGACGAAGGAAAGAAGTCGACGCCGATCTGCGCCGCAACGGTCTTCAGCTGCTCGATCGCCGCCGGCCGATAGACGTCGCACGACACGACCAGGGGCTTCTTGCGCATCTCCTGCTTCAGCAACCGCGCCAGCTTGCCGGTGGTGGTCGTCTTGCCCGAACCCTGCAGGCCGGCCATCAGGATCACCGCGGGCGGCGCGACCGCGAGGTTGAGCCCGGCCGTCGGCGCCGCCCATCAGCGCGGCGAGCTCCCGGTGCACCACGCCGACCAGCGCCTGGCCGGGCGTCAGGCTCCCGATGACCTCCTCGCCGAGCGCCTTCTCCTTCACCCGCGCGATGAATTCCTTCACCACCGGCAGCGCGACGTCGGCCTCGAGCAGCGCCATGCGCACCTCGCGCAGCGCCTCCGTGATGTTCGCCTCGGTGAGGCGCGCCTCGCCGCGAATCGTTTTCATCGCGCGCGCGAGGCGCTGGGTGAGGTTGTCGAGCATCGTCTGAGGAGATCCGGGCGCGGAAGGATGGGATAATCGCCGCGCGATGGACGGGATTCTACTGTACGCGCTCGCCGCGCTCCTCTACGCGGGCCTCGCGGCGCACTTCTGGCGCACGCGCTGGCGCGCGTCCGAGCCGCGCGAGGCCGGTCTCGCGCGCTGGGAGCGCGCGGCGATCCTCGCGCCGTTCGCGGTGCACACGTGGCTGCTCTACCACGGACTGTTCGCCGCGCCGGAACTGCGCTTCGGCTTCGGGCAGGCGCTGTCGGTGACGCTCTGGCTCGCGGTGCTGATCTACTGGTTCGAGGCCGCGTTCGTCAACCTGGAAGGCATGCAGGCGCTCGTGCTGCCGCTCGCCGCGGTGTGCGTGGTGATGCCGGCCCTCTTCCCCGGCCTCGAGGCGCCGCCGTACGCGCACGCCTTCGGGTTCCGCGCGCACCTCATGCTCGCGATGCTCGCCTACAGCCTGTTCACGATCGGCGCGCTGCACGCGCTGCTCATGGCGCTGCTCGAAGGCACGCTGCACGGCGATCGCTTTCGCCTCGGCAGGCAGGATACGGCCGGACGTACCGAACGGCATGCCGGCGGGCCGGGGCTGCTCGCCGGGCCGCTGGCGAGCCTGCCGCCGCTGCTGACGCTCGAGCGGCTGCTGTTCCGCATCCTCACCCTCGGCTTCGTCCTGCTGACGCTCACGCTTCTGACCGGCGCGCTGTTCTCCGAGGAAGTATTCGGCCGCGCGTTCCGCTTCAACCACAAGACGCTCTTCGCGATCATCTCCTGGGTGATCTTCGGCCTGCTGCTCGCCGGCCGCTGGCGCTACGGCTGGCGCGGACGCAAGGCGCTGCGCTGGACCCTTGCCGGGTTCGTCACGCTGCTGCTCGCGTACGTCGGCAGCCGCTTCGTGCTCGAGGTCGTCCTCACCCGGAGCTTCGGGTAGCCGCACCGGGGCGCGCGCCGCGCGCCGGCGCTATACTTCGACGGTCGTTTTCCCCGCCGCCGCCCCTTGATCGACATCTCCCTGACGGCGCAGCTCGTCGCGCTCGCGGTGCTGCTCGTCTTCTCGGCGTTCTTCTCGATCGCCGAGACCAGCATGATGGCGCTCAACCGCTATCGGCTGCGCGCGATGGTGCGCCTCGGCAATCGCGCCGCCCTCCGCGTCAACGAGCTGCTCGCACGCACCGACCGCCTGCTCGGCGTCATCCTGGTCGGCAACAATCTGGTGAACAGCGCCGCCTCGGTGCTGAGCGGCGTGATCGCGATCGAGCTGCTCGGCCAGAACCAGCTCGCGCTCGCCGCCGCCACTGCTGCGATCACCTTCCTGATCGTGGTGTTCTCCGAGATCACGCCCAAGATTCTCGGCGCCACGTTCCCCGAGAAGATCGCGCTGCCGCTCGCGTATCTGCTCGGTCCGCTGCTCAGGGTGGCGTACCCGGTGGTCTGGTTCGTGAACCTGTTCCCGTCGGTGATCCTGCGGGTGTTCGGGATCCGGCCGGGCGCGCAGAGCGAGCCGCAGCGCCTGTCCCCGGAGGAACTGCGCTCGCTCGTGCTCGAGCACAGCCACTTCATCCCGAAGAAGCACGCGTCGATCCTCGTGAATCTGTTCGACCTCGAACAGATCACCGTCGAGGACGTGATGACGCCGCGGGCACAGATCGAGGCGATCGACCTCGACGCGCCCGCAGAGGAGCTCGCGCACCAGATCGCGACGACCTACCACACGCGGCTCCTGGCCTACCGCGGCGAGCTGGGCAACGTCGTCGGGATCCTGCACATCCGCCGCGCGCTGTCGCTGCTGCGCGCGACCGATCTCGACAAGGCGGGGCTCGAGGAGCTTCTCGTCGAGCCCTATTTCGTGCCCACCGACACGCCGGCGCTCGCGCAGATCCAGTACTTCCAGGAGAACCAGCGGCGCCTCGCGCTCGTCGTGGACGAATACGGCGAGCTCCAGGGTCTGGTCACGCTCGAGGACATCATCGAGGAGATCATCGGCGAGTTCACGACCGCCGCGCCCGCCAAGTCCTCGGCTTTCGCCTGGGACGACGCCGGCAGCGCGCTCGTCGAGGGCGCGAGCAGCCTGCGGGAGCTGAACCGCAAGCTCGGCCTCGCGCTGCCGATCGACGGTCCGAAGACGCTGAACGGCCTCATTCTCGAGCACCTCCAGGACATCCCCGAGGCCGGCGTCAGCCTGAAGCTCGGGGGGATCCCGATGGAGGTCGTCCAGACCCAGGACCGGGTGGTCAAGACCGTGCGCCTGTTCCGCCCCCAGCCGGCCGCGGCGACCGCCGAATCCGCCTGACCCGGGCCTGGCGCCGCGGCCCCCCGCGACCCCTGGTCCCGAGGCCAAAAAATCCCTTTCTTCATGACCTTAGGTGTGAAACTTTAGGCTTTACAAAGCATCCGGGGCGAATGCATGATGCATCTCTCTGGAGGTCACGGGTTTCGGCGGGGGGGATGGCGGTCAATCCAAGCTACGGCAGCGCCTTGAGCGGCCTCGCGCGGGCCATGGTCCAGCATGGCCGGCTGCCGGAGAACGTCGCCGAAGAGGTCTCCAGCCAGGCCCGGAAATCGGGCGCGGCGTTCATCGAGCAGCTGATCCAGAGCCGCAAGCTGACCGCGGTCGACATCGCCGAGTTCGCCTCGCACGTCTTCGGCCTGCCGCTCGCCGACCTGGACGCGCTGGACGCCGCCAGTTTCCCGCTCGACGTGGTCGACCGGAAGCTGATGCGGGAGCGGCGCGTGCTCCCGCTGCGCAAGCGCGGCAACCGCCTGGCGGTCGCGATCTCCGACCCCTCCAACAGCCAGGTCCTCGACGAGGTCAAGTTCCAGACCTCGATGTCGATCGACGCGATCGTGGTCGAGGACGACAAGCTGCGCGCGGCCCTCAACCGCGTGCTCGAGCGCGGCGACGTCTCGCTGAAGCAGCTGGTGGACGAGGACCTGTCGGTCGAGTTCAGCGACGACGAGCAGCAGTCGGCGGCCGCCGAGGCGGCGGCGCAGGAAGTCGACGACGCGCCGGTCGTGAAGTTCATCCAGAAGGTGATGCTCGATGCGATCGCCGACGGCGCCTCGGACATCCACTTCGAGCCGTACGAGCGCTTCTACCGCATCCGCTACCGCGTGGACGGCGACCTGCGCGAGATCACGCAGCCGCCGCTGATGCTCAAGGAGAAGATCGCCTCGCGCATCAAGGTCATCTCCAAGCTCGACATCTCCGAGAAGCGGGTGCCGCAGGACGGGCGGATGAAGCTCGTGCTGTCGCGCGACCGCCAGATCGATTTCCGCGTGAGCACGCTCCCGACGCTGTACGGCGAGAAGCTGGTGCTGCGGATCCTCGATCCGTCCTCGGCGATGCTCGGCATCGACGCGCTCGGCTACGAGCCCGACCAGAAGGAGTCGCTGCTCGAAGCGGTCGGCCGGCCCTACGGCATGATCCTCGTCACCGGGCCGACCGGCAGCGGCAAGACGGTGTCGCTCTACACCTGCCTCAACATCCTCAACAAGGCGGACGTGAACATCTCCACCGCCGAGGATCCGGCCGAGATCAACCTGCCGGGCGTGAACCAGGTGAACGTGAACGAGAAGGCCGGCCTGACGTTCGCCGCCGCGCTGCGCGCGTTCCTGCGCCAGGATCCCGACGTGATCATGGTGGGCGAGATCCGCGACGTCGAGACCGCCGAGATCTCGATCAAGGCCGCGCAGACCGGCCACATGGTGCTGTCGACGCTGCACACGAACGACGCCCCGACGACGCTCACGCGGCTGGTGAACATGGGCGTTCCGGCGTTCAACGTCGCCTCGAGCGTGATCCTGATCAGCGCCCAGCGGCTCGCGCGCCGGCTCTGCAGCTGCAAGAAGCACGTGGACATCCCGATCGAGGCGCTGATCGACGCCGGGTTCGCCGAAGACGAGCTCGACGGCTCGTGGCGCCCGTACGCGGCGGTGGGTTGCGAGCGCTGCAAGGGTGCGGGCTACAAAGGCCGGGTCGGCATCTACCAGGTCATGCCGATCACCGACGAGATGCGACGGCTCATCATGCGCGGCGGCAACGCGATGGAGATCGCCGACCAGGCGCGGCTCGAGGGCGTGCGCGATCTGCGCCAGTCCGGGCTGCTCAAGGTCAAGCAGGGCCTGACCTCGCTCGAAGAGGTCATGGCGGTAACGAACGAATAACCGGTAGAGGCAACGCACATGGCGACTGCAGCGGGAGTACTCAAGCGCGACGCGATCAAGGAAGCGATCTTCGTCTGGGAAGGCCGCGACCGCGCCGGCAAGGTGATCAAGGGCGAGATGCGCGCCGGCGGCAAGAACGTCGTCCATGCGACGCTGCGCCGCCAGGGCATCAACGTCACCAAGGTGCGCAAGCAGCGCCTCGGCGGCGGCAAGAAGATCACCGAGAAGGACATCGCGCTCTTCACGCGCCAGATGGCGACCATGATGAAGGCGGGCGTGCCGCTGCTGCAGTCCTTCGACATCGTCGGCAAGGGCCACGCGAACCCGCGCGTGACCAAGCTGCTGATGGACATCCGGTCCGACGTGGAGACCGGCTCCAACCTCGCGGCGGCGTTCCGCAAGCACCCGCTCTACTTCGATCCGCTGTTCTGCAACCTCGTCCAGGCGGGCGAGCAGGCCGGTATCCTGGAGACGCTGCTCGACCGGCTCGCGACCTACAAGGAGAAGATGCTCGCGATCAAGTCGAAGATCAAGGCGGCGCTGTTCTACCCGACTTCGATCATCGTGGTCGCGTTCGTCATCACCGCGGTGATCATGATCTTCGTGATCCCGGCGTTCAAGCAGGTGTTCACCAACTTCGGCGCGGACCTGCCCGCACCGACGCTGCTGGTGATGGGCATCTCGGACTTCTTCGTGCAGTACTGGTACCTCATCTTCGGCGTGGTGATCGGCGGCTTCTACGGCTTCTTCGAGCTGTGGAAGCGCTCGCTCGCGGTACAGATCGCGATGGACCGCTTCATGCTCAAGCTGCCGGTGTTCGGCGACATCGTCCGCAAGTCGATGATCGCGCGCTGGACCCGCACGCTCTCGACCATGTTCGCCGCCGGCGTGCCGCTGGTGGAGGCGCTCGATTCGGTGGGCGGCGCGTCGGGCAACTACGTCTACCTGCATGCGACGAAGCAGATCCAGCAGGAGGTGAGCACCGGCACGAGCCTGACCGCCGCGATGCAGAACGCCAACGTCTTCCCGAACATGGTCGTGCAGATGACCTCGATCGGCGAGGAGTCGGGCTCGCTCGACGCGATGCTGAGCAAGGTGGCCGACTTCTTCGAGCAGGAGGTCGACGACTCGGTCGAGGCGCTCTCCTCGCTGATGGAGCCGATGATCATGGTGGTGCTGGGCGTCCTGATCGGCGGCATGGTGGTCGCGATGTACCTCCCGATCTTCAAGCTCGGCCAGGCGATCTGAGCGCCGCGCCCGCGCGGGCCATGCGTCCCGCGTCCCGTGCGCCGCAGTCGCGCGCGGGCGGGCGCGGGCGCACACCGGGGCCCCGACCGTGACCTTCCTGGAATTCCTCGCCGCCCCGGCGGTCTTCGCGTCGGTTGCGGCGGTGTTCGGCCTGGCGGTCGGCTCCTTCCTCAACGTCGTGATCCACCGCCTGCCGAAGATGATGGAGCGCGACTGGCACGCGCAGTGCGCGGAGCTGCGCGGCGAGGCGCCGACGCAGCACCCGCGGTACAACCTGGCGACGCCCGCGCTCGAGCTGCCCCGCCTGCGGCCACCCGATCACCGCGCTCGAGAACATGCCGGTCGTCTCCTACCTCTGGCTGCGCGGCAAGTGCTCGGCGTGCGGCGCGAAGATCGGCACGCGCTACCCTGTCGTCGAGGCCGTTCACCGCCGCGCTCACCGCCTACGCGGCGTGGCACTTCGGGCTCGGCTGGCAGGCGCTCGGCGCGATGCTGTTCGTGTGGTGCATGATCGCGCTGACGTTCATCGACGTCGACACGCAGCTCCTGCCCGACGCGATCACGCTGCCGCTGCTCTGGGCCGGCCTGCTCATCAACCTGCGCGGCACGTTCGTCGACCTGCCGGCGGCGGTGATCGGCGCCGTGGCCGGATACCTGGTGCTGTGGTCGGTCTACTGGCTCTTCAAGCTCGCGACCGGCAAGGAGGGGATGGGATTCGGCGACTTCAAGCTGCTCGCGCGCAATCGGCGCGTGGCTGGGCTGGAAGATGCTGCCGCTCGTCATTCTGCTTCGTCGTTCGTGGGCGCGGTGGTCGGCATCGCGCTGATGGTGCTCGCGCGCCGCGGACGCGACGTGCCGATCCCCTTCGGCCCCTACCTGGCGGGCGCCGGCCTGATCGCGCTCTTCTGGGGCCCGGCGCTGGTCGATCGCTACCTGTCGACGCTGCTGTAGTGACGCGTCGCTACACGGTCGGCCTCACCGGCGGCATCGGCAGCGGGAAATCGACCGTCGCGCGCGCCTTCGAGGCGCACGGGGTCGAGATCGTCGATGCCGACGCGCTCGCGCACGGCCTCACCGCGCCCGGCGGCGCGGCGATTCCCGCGATCCGCGCGGCCTTCGGAGACGAGGTCATCGACGCGACCGGTGCGCTCGATCGCGCCCGCATGCGGCGGATCGCGTTCGCGGATCCCGGCGCGCGCAAGCGGCTCGAGGCGATCCTGCACCCGATGATCCGCGCCGAGACCGATCGGCTGGCGCAGAGCGCGCGCAGCCCCTACGTCATCCTGATGATCCCGCTGCTCGTCGAATCGGGCGACCCGCGCGAGCGCTGCGACCGGGTGCTCGTCGTCGACTGCCCGGAGGCGGAGCAGATCCGGCGCGTGATGGCGCGCAGCGGGCTCGCGCGCACCGACGTCGAGCGCAATCATGGCCACCCAGGCGAGCCGCGCGAACCGGCTCGCGGCGGCGGACGACGTGGTGGACAACGCCGGCGAGCCGACCGGGATCGACGCTCAGGTTGCGATGCTGCATCGCAGGTACCTCGGCCTTGCGTCCCGCCGGGACGCCGAGCAATAGGTCGCTCACCGGCCCGTCCGCGTGTTGTCACGCTGGGGGAGATCGGCGAGAATCCAAGGACTTACGAAACGCCTGCACCGGGAGCGACGAACCTCGTTCGACCGCCCGAGGCGAGCCTGGGCCGCCCACCAAAGTGATCACTTACGAGTACCCGCTCGTCGAGCGCATCCGGACGATGCTGCGCCTCGAGGATCTCTTCGATCGCGCCGGTTTCTTTCTCGCAGCGCGGCGAGCCGGACGAGCACCACGCGGCGCTCCTCACGCTGTTCGAGATCCTCGACGTGGCCGGGCGCGCCGACCTCAAATCGGATCTGCTGCAGGAGCTCGACCGGCAGAAGCAGATCATGGTCTCGTTCCGCAACAATCCGGAGATCGACCAGCAGGTGCTGGTCGAGGTGCTGCGCGACATCGAGCACGCGCACGCCGGCCTGTACGGGATGGTGGGCAAGATCGGCCAGCACCTGCGCGAGAACGAGTGGCTGATGAGCATCAAGCAGCGCACCGGCATCCCCGGCGGCGCGTGCGAGTTCGACCTGCCCTCGTATCACTTCTGGCTGCATCGCGACGCCGCCACGCGGCTGCACGACCTCACGGCTGGTTCGCGCCGCTCTTCCCGATCCGCGACGGCTCGGGCCTCGTGCTGCAGCTGCTGCGCGAGAGCGGGAAGCCGGCGCGCCTCACCGCGCCCGGCGGGACGTTCCAGCAGATGCTCGGCGGGCGGGTGGCGCAGATGGTGCGGGTCAGAATCGCCGCTCGAGGCGGACTGCGTGCCGGAGATCAGCGCCAACAAGTACGCCCTCAACATCCGCTTCGTGACCGCCGGCGCCGATCCGCGTCCGCGGACCTGCGAGCCCGACGTCGAATTCGAGCTCACCTTCTGCACCCTCTGAGGGCGCGGGACGCATGACGGCGGAGGTCCGGTCGTGAGCTGCCCCCGCTGCGGCGCGCAGGTGCCGTGGGCGCCGGCCAGCCGCCACCGGCCGTTCTGCTCCGAGCGCTGCCGCACCGTGGACCTGGGCGCATGGGCGACCGAGCGCTACCGCGTGGCGGCGGTCGAGAGCGACGAAGCCGCCGCGGACGCCCCACCGCCCGAGCCGCCGCAGTAGCCGCCGCGATCGTCGCCACGCAAGCGCGCGGTCACGTCTCCCAGGCCCCCCGGATCATCGCGACGCCGTGCGCGCCGCACGACCACGCGCGCTCGCGGTCGATGCGCCGCAGGCCGCCCAGGGCGAACACCGGAATCGCGGCCTCGCGCGCGGACGCCTCGAAACCGTCCCAGCCGAGCGTCGGGACGCCGGGATGCGTCGGTGTCGCGGCCACCGGTCCCAGCACCGCGAAATCGGCGCCGAGACCTTCCGCGCTGCGAAGCTCCGCCGCGGTGTGGCACGACGCGCCCACCCATTCGAGCGCGGGGCGCGCGGCCGCATCGGCCAGCTGCCGCGCCGTGAGGTGGACGCCGTGCGCGCCCACCTCGCGCGCCAGCGCGGCGTCGCCATTCACCAGCACGATCGCGCCGTAGCGGCCCGCCGTCGCGACGACGCGCCGCGCGAGCGCCGCCAGCCGGTCCCGCGGCAGGGCTTTCTCGCGCAGCTGGACGAGGCGCAGTCCCGCCGCGAGGCGCGCCTCGAGCGACGCCAGGAAGCGCGCCTCGCCGACCTCCGCCGCGTTGGAGATCGCGTACTCGGTCGGCAGGGCGAGCGACTTGAGCACCGGCCCGTTCGCCGGCAGCACCGGCCCGACGGTCAGCGCCCGGAGGTCCTGCCACGCGAACGCCTGGCCCTCGCGGCCGTGCGGCTCGCCGCGCCACGCCAGCACGCGGAAGAAGTGCAGGCGGACGTGGGCGTGCGGATAGGTGAAGACGCGGGTGATCCAGGGATACGCGCGCTCGACGTCGACGCCGAGCTCCTCGTGCAGCTCGCGCGCCAGCGCGTGGGCGGTCGTCTCGCCCGGTTCGATCTTGCCGCCGGGAAACTCCCACTAGCCGCCGTAGACCTTGCCGGCTGGCCGCTGCGCGAGCAGCACCCGGCCGTCCGCGCCGATCAGGATCGCGACCGCGACGTCGATCGTCGCGGTCACCGCTTGCGGCGGGCGGGGCGCGCGCCGTCGCCCTCGAAGCGGCCGGCGTAGTCGCGCGCGAACTGCCACGCGACGCGGCCGCTGCGCGAGCCGCGGCCGAGCGCCCACTGCAGCGCCTCGTTCTGCGCGCGCTCGATCGCGCGGGCATCGCAGCCCATCTCGGCGAGCCAGTGCGCCACGATGCGAGGTAGTCGTCCTGGTCGAAGGGATAGAACGACACCCACAGGCCGAAGCGCTCCGACAGCGAGATCTTCTCCTCGGAGGTCTCGCCGGGATGAATCTCCTCCCCGACGTGCTTGTACTCGAGGTTCTCCTGCATGTACTCGGGCATCAGGTGCCGGCGGTTCGAGGTCGCGTAGATCAGGACGTTCTCCGAGGTGGCGGCGATCGAGCCGTCGAGCACCACCTTCAGCGCCTTGTAGCCCGCCTCGGACGCCTCGAACGACAGGTCGTCGCAGAAGACGATGAAGCGCTCGGGGCGGCCCGCGACCAGGTCGACGATGTCCGGCAGGTCGATGAGGTCCTGCTTGTCCACCTCGATCAGGCGCAGGCCCTCGCGATGGAAGCGGTTGAGCAGCGCCTTCACCAGCGAGCTCTTGCCGGTTCCGCGCGCGCCGGTGAGCAGCACGTTGTTGGCCGGGCGGCCGGCGACGAACTGCCGCGTGTTGCGCTCGACGAGCGACTTCTGGCGCTCGATGCCGCGCAGGTCCGACAGGCGGATGCGGTGCGGATGCGCCACCGGCTCGATGCGGCCGCGGCCGCCGCGCTTGCGCCAGCGGAACGCGATGCCCGCGTCCCAGTCCACCGGCGGCGGCGCGGGCGGCAGCATGCGTCTCGAGGCGATCGACCAGGCCGTCGACGCGCTCGAGCAGACGGTCGATGCCGGCCGCGCCGTCGGCGCGCGGTGCCTTTACGTCCGGTACTCGGCGTTGATCTTGACGTAGTCGTAGGAGAGATCGCAGGTCCACACGGTCGCACGCGCCTCGCCCCGGCCGAGCAGCGACGCGGACGGCGATTTCGGCGCTGCTTCATCACGCGCTGGCCGTCCTCCTCGCGGTAGGCGGGGTGCGCGCCCGCCGTTCGCCGCGACCAGCACGTCGTCGAGATACAGGTCGACGTTCGCGACATCGAGATCGTCGCACGCCGGCGTAGCCGATCGCCGCGAGCAGGCGCCCGAGGTTGGGATCGGAGGCGAAGAACGCGGTCTTCACCAGGGGCGAATGCGCGATCGCGTAGGCGACGCGCCGGCATTCCTCCACCGCGCGCCCGCCCTCGATGCGCACGGTGATGAACTTGGTGGCGCCCTCGCCGTCGCGCACGATCGCCTGTGCGAGCTCAGGCCGCGACTTCGGTCACCGCATCGCGAACGGCGTCGAAACCGCGGACTGCCGGGTTCGCAGGGCGGGCCGCCCGCGGCGCCGCTCGCCATCAGCATGAAGCGAGTCGTTGGTCGACGTGTCGCCGTCCACGGTGATGCAGTTGAACGACCGGTCCGCCGCGTGCGCGAGCGATGGCCTGCAGCGCCGGCAGCCGAGAGCGGCGCGTCGGTCGCGATGAACCCGAGCATGCGTCGCCATGTCCGGCTGGATCATGCCGGCGCCCTTGGCGATGCCGGTGACGGTCACCGTGCGCGCCACCGGCGGCGACGCGCACGGAACGCGCCTTGGCGACGGTGTCGGTCGTCATGATCGCCTCGGCGGCGTCGAGCCAGTGCATCGCTGCGGAGCGCCGCGGCGGCGCCGCGGCAGTCCGGCCACGATGCGATCGACCGGGAGCGGCTCCATGATCACGCCGGTGGAGAACGGCAGGACCTCGACGGGCCGGCACCCGATCTGGGCCGCGGCCGCATCGCAGACCTGCGGCGCGCGCGGCCAGGCCCGTCGTCGCCGGTGCCGGCGTTCGCGTTGCCGGTGTTGACCACCAGCGCGCGCACCGCGCCTCCGGCCGCGAGATGCTCGCGGCGACGATGACCGGCGCGGCGCAGAAGCGGTTGCGGGTGAAGACACCCGCAACGGTGGCGCCGGGATCGAGCGCGATGAGGAGGAGATCCTTGCGGCCCGGCTTCTTGATGCCGGCCGCCGCGACGCCGAGCGCGAACGCCGGCGACGGGATGGAGGCTAGCGGCCTCCGGCCGCGCGAGGTTCACCGCCATGAGCGAGACCGTCCGGGTCAGCTCAGCCGCCCGTGGCAGTGCTTGTACTTCTTGCCCGAGCCGCACGGACACGGATCGTTGCGCCCGACCTTGCCGATGGCGCGCTGGAAGGGCTGGGCCTTCGGCCGCTCGGCCAGCGTCACGTCGCCCGCTTCGGCCTCGGCCTCGGCCTCGGCGGCGGCACCGACGCTCGAGTAACTCGCATGCTGGAACTGGGCGCGGGCGAGCGCCTCCTGCTCCTGGCGCCGGGCCTCGGCTTCCGCCGCGTTGATCTCCGCTTCCGACCGGATCCTGATGTTCATCAGCGTGCGCGACACCTCCAGCTTGACGGTGTCGAGGAAGTGCGAGAAGAGCTCGAAGGCCTCGCGCTTGTACTCCTGCTTCGGGTTCTTCTGCGCGTACCCGCGCAGGTGGATCCCCTGCCGGAGGTGGTCGAGCGCCGAAAGATGCTCGCGCCAGTGCGTGTCGAGCGTCTGCAGGAGGATCCAGCGCTCGACCTGGCGCCGGAGCTCCTCCGGCGTGTCCTTCATCTTGACCGCGTAGACCTGGTCCGCCGCGCTGGTCAGCAGCTCGAGGAGCTTCTCCTCGCCCATGTTCGGGTCCATCTCGAGCATCTTCCGGATGTCGACCTGGACGCTGAGCTCGGCGCCGAGCGCCGCCTGCAGTCCCTCGACGTTCCACTGCTCCTCGACGCTCTCGGGCGGGATGTTGGCGCGGAAGACATCGGTGACCACGCCGTCGCGGAGGCTCTTCACCATGTCGGTGGCGCTCTCCTGGTCGAGGATCTCGTTGCGCAGCTCGTAGACCGTCTTGCGCTGGTCGTTCGCGACGTTGTCGTACTCGAGCAGCTGCTTGCGGATGTCGAAGTTGTGCGCCTCGACCTTGCGCTGCGCCGATCTCGATCGAGCGGGTGACCATCGCGTGCTCGATCGGCTCGCCCTCGGGCATCTTGAGCCGCTCCATGATCGCCTTGATGCGGTCGCCGGCGAAGATGCGCAGCAGCGCGTCCTCGAGGGAGAGGTAGAAGCGCGACGAGCCCGGGTCGCCCTGCCGGCCGGAGCGCCCGCGCAGCTGATTGTCGATCCGCCGCGACTCGTGGCGCTCGGTGCCGATGATGTGCAGGCCGCCCGCGCCCACGACCCGCTCGTGCAGGCCCTTCCATTCGTCGCGCAGCTTGCGGATGCGCGCCGCCTTCTCGTCCTCCGGGATCGCCGGATCGGCCTTGAGCGCATCGACCTGCTTCTCGATGTTGCCGCCGAGCACGATGTCGGTGCCGCGGCCCGCCATGTTGGTGGCGATGGTGACCACGCCCGGCGCGCCGGCCTGGACGACGATCTGCGCCTCGTCGGCGTGCTGCTTGGCGTTGAGCACCTGGTGCGGCAGCGCCTCCTTCTGCAGGAGCGCCGCGAGCTTCTCGGAGTTCTCGATCGACGTGGTGCCGACCAGCACCGGCTGGCCGCGCTTGTGGCAGTCGCGGATGTCGGCGAGCGACCGCCTGGTACTTCTCGGTCTCGGTCTTGTAGACCTGGTCGAGCCGGTCCTCGCGGATCATCGGCTTGTGCGTCGGGATCACCACCGTCTCGAGCCCGTAGATCTCCTGGAACTCGTAGGCCTCGGTGTCCGCGGTGCCGGTCATCCCCGCGAGCTTGTTGTACATGCGGAAGTAGTTCTGGAACGTGATCGACGCGAGCGTCTGGTTCTCGTTCTGGATCGCGACGTGCTCTTTCGCCTCGACCGCCTGGTGCAGGCCGTCCGACCAGCGCCGGCCGGGCATCAGCCGCCCGGTGAACTCGTCGACGATGACCACGTCGCCGTCCTGCACCACGTAGTGCCGGTCGCGGAAGAACAGGTTGTGCGCGCGCAGCGCGCACGAGAGGTGGTGCATGAGGTTGATGTTGGCCGGATCGTAGAGGCTGCCGCCGTCCGGCAGGAGCCCGGCGCGCGCGAGCAGCGCCTCGGCATGCTCGTGCCCCTTCTCCGAGAGCAGCACCGTGTGGTTCTTCTCGTCGACGTAGAAGTCGCCCGGCACCTCGGGCTCGCCGTCGGCGGCGGGTGCGGCCGCCTGGCGCGACAGCATCGGCGCGATCTCGTTGATCCGGTTGTAGACGTCGGTGCGGTCCTCGGCGGGCCCGGAGATGATCAGCGGCGTGCGCGCCTCGTCGATCAGGATCGAGTCGACCTCGTCGACGATCGCGTAGTTGAGGCCGCGCTGGAAGCGCTCCTCCACCCGCATCGCCATGTTGTCGCGCAGGTAGTCGAAGCCGAACTCGTTGTTGGTGCCGTAGGTGATGTCGGCCGCGTAGGCGCCGTGCTTCTGCTCGTGCGGCATCTGCGACAGGATCACCCCGACCGTGAGCCCGAGGAACGTGTAGACCTTGCCCATCCACTCGGCGTCGCGGCTGGCGAGGTAGTCGTTCACCGTGACGATCTGCACGCCCTTGCCGGTGAGCGCGTTCAGGTATGCGGGCAGCGTCGCGACGAGCGTCTTGCCCTCGCCGGTGCGCATCTCGGCGATCTTGCCGTAGTGCAGCACCATGCCGCCGAGCAGCTGGACGTCGAAGTGGCGCATGTCGAGCGTGCGCTTCGAGGCTTCGCGCACCACCGCGAACGCCTCGGGCAGCAGTTCCTCGAGCGCGCGCGCCTCGGCGTCCTTCAGGTCTTCGGCGGGGACGTCCTTGAGCTGGTCGGCAAGCCGCTGCTTGAACTCCGGCGTCTTGGCCGCCAGCGCCTCGTCGGACAGCGCCGCCATCGCCGGCTCGAGCGCGTTGATCCGCGCCACGGTCTTGGAGTACTGCTTCAGCAGGCGGTCGTTGCGGCTGCCGAACACCGCCCGGAGGAGACGCTGGATGATCACGAGGAGATGGGGGAGGAAATCGGAAAAAACGCTAGTCTATCATGCGACTAGCGCCATTCTTCCCGCTCGGTGGAGCGGGCCGTGAGCGGGTCTGCGGCAGGCGCGCGGAACGCGGCTACTTCGCAGCCGACCGGACGTTGGCGCCTGCGCCGGCATAGAGAAACCGCGCCGGGTTCTGGGCCGCGCCTTTGTGACGCACCTCGAAGTGGAGGTGCGATCCGGTCGAGCGACCGGTGCTTCCGACTTCGGCGATCTTCTCCCCGCGCTTGACGAGCTGGCCTGGCTTGGCCTCGAGCTTCGACGCGTGGGCATAGCGAGTCAGGAGATCGGCGCCGTGGTCGATCTCGACCATGTTTCCGTAGGCAGGGTGGTATGCGGCCGTCACGACCACCCCCGCTGCCGCCGCGTAGATCGGCGTCCCGGCCTCGGCGATGAAATCGATCCCCTCGTGCAGCGCCACTTGGCCCGTGATCGGGTCGATGCGCCAGCCGAATCCCGACGCGTTCCAGGTCCCGTGCACGGGCAACGCGGTCGGCGTGAGGGTCTGCTTGACGCGCGCATCCAGCATGCGGGTCTCGAGCACCCCGAGCAGGTCGCCGCGAGTCTCCATCTGGCGCGCCATGAAGTCGAGCTGCCGGCCGAGGTCGCCGAGCGAGAGATCCTGCGGCGGCAGCGCGCTCGTGAGCGCCCCGCCGCGTCCCGGAATCTCCCCGAAGCGGAATTCGCCCGGGCGGATCCCCGCCGCAGACGACAGCCGCTCGCCGAGGGCATCCAGACGCACGAGCTGCGCCTGCATCTCGCCCAGCTTTATCGCCATGACGTTGAGGTTGTCGCGGAGGTAGGCCTCGGTCTTCTGCGACTCCTCGAGCTGTGCGGCGCGAACCAGAGAATGCAGCAGGGGTAGCTTGAGGTCGGACGGCGTGCCGCACCCCGAAATACGAGATGAGGGAAGAGAGCACGACCACCCCCGCGGCGGCGGCGGCAGTAGCCGAGGCGATTTGCCGGAGCGATACCTGGAGCGTCCTGGCCTTGGCCAACCGGTCGGACAACAGAATAATATGCACGCGTCCTCCTACGTTCATCGCGCCATGCATGCCAAGCGAATCGGCGAGTACCTGGACGCCAGTCCCGGCGGTGACCGGCTGACGTCCCATGCCGCCTGCCTTCTCGCGCTTCGGCGCGTCCTCGCCGAAGCGCTACCCGAGCCCCTGCGGCGATCGTGCGCGATCGCCAACTACAAGCAGGGGAAGGTTATTTTTATTGCCGACAACAGCGCCGCAGCGGCGCGACTTCGGCTCCTGGCACCCAGCTTGTTGCAGCTGCTGGGCCAACGTGGCTGGGAAGTTACCGGAATGAAGGTGGAAGTGCAACCCGACGCGCGGCGCCGCACGCAACCGATTGAGGAAAAGAGCCTTCTCCTCTCCGCATCGGCACGCGGTGCCCTTGCGCGGGCGGCCGAATCGCTGCCCGACGGCGCGCTCAGGCGAGGCGATCGATGCGCTGGCGCGGCGCGGAAAGCAGCGTTAAATAAGTCACATCGAGTGCGCGCAACGTCCGCGCGCGGCATGTGTGTTGCCGAAGCGCGGCGGCGCGCGGTTGCGGAACGCCCGCCGCCGGGCGAGCGCCTTCAGGCCGCCTGCGCGAACAGCCTGACGAGCCCGGCAGGCGCGTCCTCGGCCTTGTGGAAGCTCGCGATCTCCCAGGCTTCCGCGTCCGCCAGGGTCGCCCGCAGCAGCTGGTTGTTCAGGGCATGGCCCGACTTGTGCGCCGAGAAGGCGCCGAGGAGCGGATGGCCCACGAGATAGAGGTCGCCGATCGCGTCGAGCACCTTGTGCTTCACGAACTCGTCCGCATAGCGCAGCCCGTCGGTGTTCAGCACCCGGTACTCGTCGAGCACCACCGCATTGTCGAGACTGCCGCCGAGGGCGAGGCCGGCGTCGCGCAGCGCCTCGACTTCCTGCACGAACCCGAAGGTGCGCGCGCGCGCGACTTCCTTGGCGTACGAGGTCTCGGCGAAATCGAGGGTCAGCGACTGGCTGGAGCGCTCGAACACCGGGTGATCGAACACGATCGAGAACGAGACCCGGAAACCGTCGAACGGGTCGAAGCGCGCCCACTTGTCGCCGTCGCGCACCTCGACCGCCTTGCGGATCCGGAAGAAGCGCTTCGGCGCGCGCTGCTCCTCGATCCCGGCGGTCTGCAGGAGGTAGACGAACGGGCTCGCGCTGCCGTCCAGGATCGGCACCTCGGGACCGGCGAGGTCGACATACAGATTGTCGATCCCGAGACCCGCCAGCGCCGACATCAGGTGCTCGACCGTCGCGACCTTCGCGCCGCCGCCCTCGAGCGCGCTGCACAGCCGCGTGTCGGTGACCGCGCGCGCATCGGCGCGGATGTCGACCGGGTGCGGCAGGTCGACGCGGCGGAACACGATGCCGGTGTCCACCTGGGCCGGGCGCAGCGTCATCGTGACCTTGCGTCCCATGTGCAGCCCGACGCCGGACGCCTTGATCACCGACTTGATGGTGCGTTGTCTCAGCATGCGTTGTTCTTGTCGCGCTGCCCCGGCGCGGCTTTCCGCTGACCGCGCCGCCGTTTCCAGCGTTTGTCCTTTCCCGCCAAGGGCTTGGATTTTAGCACGCGCACCGGCACGCGAGCCACCCGCGTGCCCTGCGCACCCGCGCCCGGCGCGGGCGGTACGCCCGCCCCCTTTGGTCCGGCTACGCTGCCCCTTTGGTCCGCCTAGTCCGCCTGCTTGCGCAGGAACGCCGGAATGTCGTAGCGGTCCACGCCGCTCGCGGTCAGCGCCTCGACGGTCGAGTTGCGGTTCTTGCGGAACACCGCCGGGGCACTGTCGAGCGCGGCGTAGTCCACCGCGGCGACCGGCTGGTTGTCGGTGCCGGTCCGCTGGATGACGAGCTGCGGCTTCTGGCTGCGCGCCATCTCGCGCGCGCCCAGGCCGGTGGCGACCACCGTCACCCGGAGGTTCTCGCCCATCTCCTCGTCGTAGACGGCGCCGAAGATGATGTGCGCGTCCTCGGCGGCGAAGCTCTGGACGGTGCGCATCACCTCGTGCACCTCGCGCATCTTCAGCCCGTCGCTCGCGGTGATGTTCACGACGACGCCGCGCGCGCCCGCGAGGTTGACCCCCTCGAGCAGCGGGCTCGCCACCGCCTGCTCCGCGGCCACGCGCGCCCGGTCGATGCCCGCGGCGTACGCCGAGCCCATCATCGCCATGCCCATCTCGGCCATCACGGTGCGCACGTCCTCGAAGTCGACGTTGACCAGGCCCGGGCAGTTGATGATCTCCGAGATTCCGGCCACCGCGTTGTGCAGGACGTCGTCCGCGGCGCGGAACGCGTCCTTCATCGACACGTCCTCGCCGAGCACGTCGATCAGCTTCTCGTTGAGGATCACGATCAGCGAGTCGACGTGCTCCGAGAGCGATTCGAGCCCCGCGTCGGCGATGCGCATGCGCCGGCCCTCGAACGCGAACGGCTTGGTCACCACCGCCACGGTCAGGATTCCCATCTCGCGCGCGATCTCGGCCACCACCGGCGCCGCCCCCGTGCCGGTCCCGCCGCCCATGCCGGCGGTGATGAAGCACATGTGGCTGCCCGCCAGCGCCTCGCGGATCGACTCGCGCTGCTCGAGCGCCGCCGCCCGCCCCGCCTCCGGCTTGGCGCCGGCGCCGAGCCCGGTCGAGCCGAGCTGGAGCTGGTGCTTCGCCATGCAGCGCGAGAGCGCCTGCGCGTCGGTGTTCGCGGCCATGAACTCCACGCCGCCGACGCCGTTGCGGATCATGTGGTCGACGGCGTTGCCGCCGGCGCCTCCGACTCCGATTACCCTGATCACCGTGCCCGTCATCTGATTGCTGTCGAGGATCTCGAACATTCCGTCTGCCTCCTTGTTGCGCCCGTTGCTCATATCGCGAAGGGTGAAGGGTGAAAGGTCAGGCGCACTGCCGACCCTTCGCTTCACGCCTCACTCCTCACCCGTCCACGACCACTAGAAGTTCCGTTGAAACCAGTCGCGCATCCGCCGCAGCGTCGTGCGGAACCCGCCCGTCTGCCGCGCGAGGATGCCGCGCTCGAACTGGTGCCTGCCCTCGAGGAGCAGGCCGACCGCGGTCGCGTACCGCGGGCTCTGCACCACGTCCTGCAAGCCCGCCCGCGTAGCGCGGCACGCCGAGCCGCACCGGCATGTGGAAGATCTCCTCGCCGAGCTCGACCATGCCCTGCATCACCGAGGAGCCGCCGGTCAGCACGATTCCCGAGGACAGCAGCTCCTCGAAGCCCGACTGCCGCAGCACCTGCTGGACGAGCGTGAAGAGCTCCTCGACGCGCGGCTCGATCACCTCGGCGAGGGTCTGCCGCGACAGCTGGCGCGGCGCGCGATCGCCGAGCCCCGGCACGTCGATCATCTCGTTCGGGTCGGCGAGCTGGCGCAGCGCGCAGCCGTGGCGCAGCTTGATCAGCTCGGCCTCGGGGGTCGGCGTGCGCAGCGCCATGGCGATGTCGTTGGTCATCTGGTCGCCGGCGATCGGGATCACCGCGGTGTGGCGGATCGCGCCTTCGCGGAAGATCGCGACGTCGGTGGTCCCGCCGCCGATGTCCACGAGCGCGACGCCGAGCTCCTTCTCGTCCTCCGACAGCACCGCGATCGACGACGCGAGCGGCTGCAGGATCAGGTCGGCCACGTCGAGCCCGCAGCGGCGCACGCACTTCACGATGTTCTGCGCCGCGCTCACCGCGCCGGTGACGATGTGCACCTTCACCTCGAGGCGCACGCCGGACATCCCGAGCGGCTCGCGGATGCCGTCCTGCCCGTCGACGAGGAACTCCTGGGTGAGGATGTGCAGCACCTGCTGGTCGGTCGGGATCGGCATCGCGCGCGCCGTCTCGATCGCGCGGTCGATGTCGATCGGCGTGACTTCCTTGTCCTTGACCGCCACCATCCCGGTCGAGTTGAAGCTGCGGATGTGGCTGCCGGCGATGCCGGTGAAGACGCGCTGGATCTTGCAGTCGGCCATCAGCTCGGCTTCCTCGAGCGCGCGCTGGATGGCGCTGACGGTCGACTCGATGTTGACCACGACGCCCTTCTTGAGGCCCTTCGAGTCGTGACTGCCCATGCCGATGACCTCGAGCCGGCCGTCCGGGCAGCAGATCGGCGACCACGGCCACCACCTTGGAGGTGCCGATGTCCAGCCCGACGATGAGATTGCGGGTGTCGCGGCGCGCGCGCGTGGCGAGCGGCGAGCGCGACGGCGCGGGCTCCGCGAGCACGTCGGCCAGCGCGTCCGGGTCGTAGCTCCGCGCGATCGGTTCCGATCCGGCGGCGGCGAAACTGAGCTGCTTTTTCATGGCGTTCCTCTTCTCGTCTAGCCGCGCTTGCGCGCGACGTTGTCCGTGTCGCCGCCCAGCGGCAGGTCGGGCACGCGGATCGCGAACCCGTTCGGGTAGCGCAGGTCGACGTAATCGAGCCGGCGATTGAGGCTCGCGACGACGCGCGGATAGGTCGCGACGAACCGGGCGAGCCGCTCTTCCACCGGCGAGCGCGCCTGGTCGCGTCCGAGCTCGAGGACGAGCCCGTTCGAGAGCTTCACCTGCCAGGCGTAACGGGCCGACAGCGCGAGTGCCGCCGGTTCGACGGCGAGCGGTGCGAGCAGCTCGCGCATCGCCAGGTAGCGGCGCGTCACCTCGCGCTCGGTCCCCGGCGGCCCGCGAGAGCTGCGGCAAGGGCGCGTCGGTCGCGCCTTCGAACAGCTCGCCCTGCACGCTCACCAGGCGCGTGCCCGACCAGCGCGCAAGCGGGCGGTGCTCCTCGATCCGCACCACGAGCCGGTCCGGCCACTCGCGCCGCACGTCGACGCGGCGCACCCACGGCAGCTCGGCCACCAGCCGCCGGACCTCGTCGAGGTTCATGCCGAAGAAGTTCCCCGTCACGCGGCCGGCAAGCTGCCCGTGCACCGCCTGTGCGTCGACGTGGGCGAGGTCGCCGGTCAGCGCGATGGCGCGCACCGGGGCCTGGGGCGCGCGCAGCGCGGCGTGCCAGACGAGCGCCGCAAAGAGCACAGCGCCCGCGACGTAGAGCGCGTCCGCAGCGAGATTCAGGAGGCGCGGGTTATCCCACATGGCCCGCGTCCTTCGCCTCGCCGACCGTCGCCAGCTCGAGTATGCGCACGCACAGGTCCTCGAACGACACGCCGGCGGCCCGCGCGGCCATCGGGACGAGCGAGTGGTCGGTCATGCCCGGGCGAGGTGTTGACCTCGAGGAAGTGCGGCTGGCCGGCGCGGTCGAGCATCAGGTCGACGCGTCCCCAGCCGCGGCAGCCGAGCACGTCGAACGCCCGGATCACCGCGCGCTGGATCGCGCGCTCCTCTTCTGCCGGCAGCCCGCACGGGCAGATGTAGCGCGTGTCGTCGGCGACGTACTTCGCCTCGTAGTCGTAGAAGTCGCGCGGCGTCTCGAGCCGGATGAGCGGCAGCGCCTCGCGCCCGAGCACGCCGGCGGTGAGCTCCGGCCCCTCGATGAACTGCTCGGCGATCACCAGCGGGTCGTAGTTCGCGGCGAGCGCGTAGGCCTCCTCGAGGTCGGCGGCGCGGCGCACCTTGCTCATCCCGATCGACGAGCCCTCGTTCGCCGGCTTGACCATGATCGGCACGCCGAGGCGCTCCGCCACGGCGCGGAAGTCGCTGTCGGCGGCGAGCAGCTCGTAGCGCGGCGTGGGAACGCCCGCGGCCTGCCACACCAGCTTGGTGCGCCACTTGTCCATCGCCAGCGCGCTCGCCAGCACGCCCGACCCGGTGTACGGGATCCCGGCGAGCTCCAGCGCGCCCTGCAGCGTCCCGTCCTCGCCGTAGCGGCCGTGCAGCGCGATGAAGACGCGGTCGAAGCGCGCGCGCGAACAGCGTCCTCGAGCCCGTGCTCGCGCGGGTCGAACGCGTGCGCGTCGACGCCCTGCTGCTTGCAGCGCGCCGAGCACCATCGATGCCGCTCTTGAGCGACACCTCGCGCTCGGCGGAACGCCCGCCGAGAAGCACGCCGACCTTGCCGAAGCGCGCGTCATGCGCTTCCACTGCCTCGCCGATGATCCGCACCTCGGGCACGAGCGCGACGCCGAAGCGCTTCAGCACCGCTGCGCGGGCATGCTCGATCAGCGCCTCGATGTCCGCTGCGGAGGCCTTCCCGCCCGGATTCACGATGAAGTTCGCGTGCTTGTCGGAGATCTGCGCATGCCCGATCGCGTAGCCCTTGAGGCCGCACGCCTCGACCAGGCGCGCCGCGTGGTCGTCGGGCGGGTTGCGGAAGACCGAGCCCGCGTTGGGCAGGTTGAGCGGCTGCGTGGCGATGCGCTTGTCGAGCAGCGCCTTGATGCGCTCGCGCGCCCGCGGCGCCGTCGCCGCGGCGGAAAGCGGAACCAGGCGCCGGTGAACCACTCGTCCGCGCCGAGCGCCCGGCCCTTGCAGGGCAACGTGCCGGTAACCCGTCTCGAACTCGCGCGCCGTGCGCGCGTGCACCGCGCCCTGCCGATCGATGGTGTCGGCGCGCTCGACGAACTCCCAGGTCTCGGAACCGTAGCAGCCGGCGTTCATCGCGAGCGCGCCGCCGATCGTGCCGGGAATGCCGGCGAGAAACTCCGCGCCCTCGAGCCCGTGCGTGGCCGCGAAGCGCGCCACCTTCGGGCTCGCCACGCCCGCCTCCGCGAACACGAGGTCGTCGTCGAGCCGGATCTTGCCGCGCGTGTCGTGCATCAGGATGACCGTGCCGCGGAACCCGCCGTCGCGAACCAGGAGGTTGGAGCCCAGCCCGACGAAGCACACGCGCTCGCCGTCCGGCAGCGTGCGCAGGAACGACTGCAGGTCGTCCAGGTCCGCGGGCACGTACGCGCGCGCCGCGCGCCCGCCGGCGCGCCAGCTCACGTGCTTCGCCATCGGCTCGTTCTCGCGGAGCCGGCCGCGGAGCGTCGTGCGCGCGAGTTGTACCGGCTCGATCATCTGCATGGCAGCTTCTGGGGCACGCCGCCGATCGAGCCCGCGCCCATGGTCACGACGACGTCGCCGTCGCGCGCCACCTGCAGGATCGCGGCGGGCAGGTCGGCGATCGACTCGACGAAAACCGGCTCGACTTTCCCGGCGACGCGGACCGCGCGCGCGAGGGCGCGACCGTCGGCCGCGACGATCGGCGCCTCGCCGGCCGGATACACCTCGGCGAGCAGCAACGCGTCGACGGTCGAGAGCACGCGCACGAAGTCCTCGAACAGGTCGCGCGTGCGCGTGTAGCGGTGCGGCTGGAACGCGAGGACGATGCGCCGTCCCGGGTAGGCGCCGCGCGCGGCCTCGAGCGTGGCGGCCATCTCGGCGGGGTGATGGCCGTAGTCGTCCACGAGCGCGAAGCTGCCGCCCGCGGCGAGCGGCACGTCGCCGCAGCGCTGGAAGCGGCGCCCGACGCCGTGGAACTCGGCGAGCGCCTTGAGCATCGCGGCGTCCGAGACGCCGAGCTCGGTGCCGACGGCGATCGCTGCGAGCGCGTTCTGGACGTTGTGGCGGCCCGGCAGGTTGAGCCGCACGTCGAGCGCGCCGGGCATGCCTTCCCGGATCGCGCGGAAGCACATCTCGGTGCCGCACGGCTCGACGCCCTCGGCGCGGACCATCGCCTCCGCGCGCGAACCCGTAGGTGACCACCGGCTTCGACACGAACGGCAGGATCTCGCGCACGTTCGCGTCGTCCGCGCACAGGATCGCGCTGCCGTAGAACGGCAGGTTCTGGAGGAACTGCACGAACGCCTGCTTCAGCTTGGCGAAGTCGTGCTGGTAGGTCTCCATGTGGTCGGCGTCGATGTTCGTGACGATCGCCATGACCGGCAGGAGGTGCAGGAACGAGGCGTCCGACTCGTCGGCCTCGACGACGATGAACTCGCCCGAGCCGAGGCGCGCGTTCGAGGCGGCGGCGGTCAGCCGCCCGCCGATCACGAAGGTCGGGTCGAGGCCGCCCGCCGGCGAGCACGCTCGCGACCAGGCTGGTCGTCGTGGTCTTGCCGTGCGTGCCGGCGATCGCCACGCCCTGCTTCAGCCGCATCAGCTCGGCGAGCATCAGCGCGCGCGGCACGACCGGGATGCGCCGGCTGCGCGCGGCGAGCACTTCCGGGTTGTCGGACTGCACCGCGGTCGAGACCACCACCGCGTCCGCGCCGCCGACGTTGTCGGCGCCGTGCCCGATGGTCACCTTCGCGCCGAGCTTCTCGAGCCGCTGGGTCGCGGCGTTCGCGGCGAGATCCGAACCGCTCACCTGGTAGCCGAGGTTCGCGAGCACCTCGGCGATGCCGCTCATGCCGGACGCCGCCGATGCCGACGAAGTGGATGTGCTTGACCTTGTGCTTCACCGGGCCAGCTCCATGCACGACTCGGCCACGACGCGGGTCGCGTCCGGCTTGCCGAGGGCGCGCGCCTTGGTCGGCCATCGCGAGCAGCTGCGTCGCGCGCGAGCCCGCGGAGCATCCCGGCGAGCGCGTCCGGCGTCAGGTCGCGCTGCTGCACGAGCACGCCGGCGCCTGCGTCGGCGAGGTAGCGCGCATTCGTCGTCTGGTGATCGTCGACGGCGAACGGGAACGGCACGAGGATCGCCGCGACGCCTGCGGCCGCCAGCTCGGCGACGGTCGTCGCGCCCGCGCGGCAGATCACCAGGTCGGCGTCGGCGTACGCCCGCGCCATGTCGTCGATGAACGCGACCGCGTTCGCATCGACGCCCGGCGCGCGCGTAGTTCGCGCGCAGCGCGTCGACGTGCTTCGCGCCGGATTGATGCGTGACGACTGGCCGCGCTTCGGCCGGCAGCTGCGCCAGCGCCTTGGGCACGATGTCGTTCAGCGCGGCCGCACCCAGGCTTCCGCCGACCACCAGGATGCGCAGCGGCCCGTCGCGCCCGGCGAACCGCTCGGCGGGCGGCGCAACTCGCGCGATCGCCTCGCGCACCGGGTTGCCGACGAACGTCGCATTGCGCAGCGCGTCCGGGAACGCGACCAGCACGTGATCGGCGACGCCCGCGAGCACGCGGTTCGCGAGCCCGGCGATCGAGTTCTGCTCGTGGATCGCGAGCGGCCGGCCGAGGAGCGCCGCCATCATTCCGCCCGGAAACGCGATGTAGCCGCCCATCCCGAGCACGACGTCCGGGCGCATGCGCGCGCAGCGCGCGCAGCGCCTGCCAGAACGCGACGAGGAGGTTGAGCGGGAGCAGCAGCTTCGCGACGAGGCCCTTGCCGCGCAGGCCGGAGAAGCGCACCCACGCCATCTCGTAGCCGTGCTTCGGCACCAGCGTCGCCTCCATCCCGGTGCGCGCGCCGAGCCACACCACGCGCCAGCCGAGCGCGCGGAGATGGTCGGCGACCGCCAGCGCGGGGAAGACGTGTCCGCCGGTGCCGCCCGCCATGATCATGATGCTTCGAGCCACTCGTCCAGTTCGCTCCAGCTCATCAGCAGCCCCGCCAGCGGGGTCAGCGTGTGTGCGGTGGTCCCGCCGCTCTCGCCCGCGACGCGAGGCCCGTCGTCGGCGCCGGTGAGGGCGCCGAGCGTCACGTCCGCGTCATCGGCGAGAGCGGCGGGTTCGGTCGGGGGCGCCTCCAGGGCGATGCGCGTCGCCTCGTGCGCGAGCACCCGCAGCGCGGTCGGCAGCGCCTCGATGTCGAGCGTTCGTCTCATGTTCTCTGCCCTCCCATCAGCGCACGGTTCTCGCAGTCCACCCGCAGCAGGATCGCCAGCGCCACGCAGTTGGCGAGGAGCGCGCTGCCTCCGAAGCTCATGAACGGCAGCGTGAGCCCCTTGGTCGGCAGCACGCCGAGGTTCACGCCCATGTTGATGAACGCCTGAACGCCGAGCCACACGGCGATGCCCTGCGCGACCAGCGCGCCGAACGACCGCTCGAGCAGCGCCGCGCGGCGCCCGATCGCGAACGCGCGCAGGCAGAGCCACGCGAACAGGCCCACGACCACGGCGACGCCGACGAAGCCGAGCTCCTCGCCGATCACCGCGAGCAGGAAGTCGGTGTGCGCCTCGGGCAGGTAGTGCAGCTTCTCGACGCTGCCGCCGAGGCCCACGCCGAGCCACTCGCCGCGCCCGAACGCGATCAGCGAATGCGACAGCTGGTAGCCGCGGCCGAACGCGTCGGCCCACGGGTCCATGAAGCCGAAGATGCGCTGGATGCGATACGGCGACGAGACGACCAGCACGGCGAAGCCGGCCGCGGCGAGCCCCACCAGGCCCGCGAACCACTTGCCGTTCATGCCGCCGAGGAAGAGCGTCCCCATCGCGATCGCGCAGATCACGACGAAGGCGCCGAAGTCCGGCTCGCGCAGCAGGAGCCAGCCGACCACCAGCATCACGCCGAGCATCGGCGCGAGCCCCGCGCGGAAGCTGTGCATCAGCGCGTGCTTCCGCACGGTGTAGTCGGCCGCGTAGAGCACCACCGCGACCTTCATCAGCTCGGAAGGCTGCAGGTTCACGAAGCCGAGCGGCAGCCAGCGCCGCGCGCCGTTCACCTCGCGGCCGATGCCGGGAACGAGCACCAGCGCGAGCAGCACCACGCCGGCCACGAAGAGCCACGGCGCGGCGCGCTGCCACGCCCGCATCGGGACCTGGAACGCAATCGCGGCCGCCACCACGCTCGCGGCGAGAAATGCCGCGTGCCGCGCCAGGTACCAGCTCGCCTGTCCGCCGGTGAAGCGCGCGCTCTCGGCGGTCGCGATCGAGGCCGAGTACACCATCACCAGCCCGAGGGTGAGCAGGAGGAGCGCCGTCCACACGACGCTCTCGTCGTACTCCGCGGCGCGCCGCTCAATGCGCATGCGCCGCCTCCAGCTCGTGCACCGCGGCGTGGAACGCCTCGCCGCGGGCCTTGTAGTTGGCGAACATGTCGAAGCTCGCGCACGCCGGCGAGAGCAGCACGACGTCGCCGGGCTGCGCCGCGTCGCGCGCCCGCGACACCGCTTCGCGCAGCGTGGCCGCCCGCGCGATCGGCACGTGCGCTTCGGCGAGCGCGGCCGCGATGAGCGGCGCATCGCGCCCGATCAGCACGGCCGACCGCGCCGCCCCGGCGACCGCATAGGCGAGCGGCGCGAAGTCCTGGCCCTTGCCGTCGCCGCCCGCGATGAGGATCACCTTGCGACCGCTCGCGCCGAACTGCCGCGCGAAACCGTCGAGGGCGGCGACCGTCGAGCCGACGTTGGTGCCCTTCGAGTCGTCGTAGAACGCGACGCGGTCGATGTCCGCGACGCGCTCGAGCCGGTGCGGCAGGCCCTCGAAGTCGCGCAGCGCGTCGAGGAGCGGCGCCACCTGCAGCGCGATGGCGCGGCACAGCGCGAGCGCGGCGAGCGCGTTCACCGCGTTGTGCAGGCCGGCGAGGCGCAGGTCGGACGCGGCGACGAGCGGGGTCCCGCCCTTCGCGAGCCAGTGCTCGCCGAACACCTTGAGCAGCCCGAAATCGTCGTGGTCCGGCGCCGGGTCGTAGCCGAAGGTCACGACGCGCCGGCCGGAGCGCCGCATGCCGATGCTGCGGGGATCGTTCCGGTTGAGGACCTGCACGCCGTCGCCGTCGAACACGCGCGCCTTCGCGGCCGCGTACTCGGCCATCCCGGCGTAGCGGTCGAGGTGGTCCTCGCTCAGGTTCAGCATCGCCGACGCGTCGGCGCGCAGGCTCGTCGTGGTCTCGAGCTGGAAGCTCGAGAGCTCGAGCACCCAGACCTGCGGCATGCGCCCGGCCTCGAGCCGCGCGGCGAGCGCGTCGAGCACCGCGGGCGAGATGTTCCCGGCGACGGCGGCGTCGAGCCCGGCGGCCCGGCACATCGCGCCGGTGAGCGCCGTGACGGTGGTCTTGCCGTTGGTGCCGGTGATCGCGATCACGCGCCCGCGCTGCGCCCCGGGCAGGGTCGCGAGGTGGCGCGCGAACAGCTCGACGTCGCCGACGACCTCCAGGCCCTGCGCGAGCGCCGCCCGCACCACCGGCTCGGCCAGCGGCACGCCCGGGCTCGCCGCGACGAGATCGACGCCGCCGAGCAGCGCGTCGGTGAACGGGCCGGTGATGACTTCGGCCTGGGGCACCGCGGCGCGCAGCGCGCCGAGCGCCGGCGGCGCGTCGCGGGTGTCGGCCGCGCGCACGGCGCCGCCCTGGCGCGCGATCCAGCGCGCCATCGAGAGCCCGGTTTCCCCGAGCCCCAGCACCAGTACGCGCTTGCCGATCATGTCCATGGCCTCTAGCGCAGCTTCAGCGTCGAGAGACCGAACAGCACGAGGACCACCGTGATGATCCAGAACCGCACCACGACCTGGGTCTCCTTCCACCCGCCGAGCTCGTAGTGGTGGTGCAGCGGCGCCATGCGGAAGATGCGCTTGCCGCCGGTGGCCTTGAAGTAGAGGACCTGCAGCATCACCGACAGCGTCTCGGCGACGAACACGCCGCCCATGATGAAGAGCACGATCTCCTGCCGTGCGATCACCGCGACGGTGCCGAGCGCGGCGCCGAGCGCCAGCGCGCCGACGTCGCCCATGAACACTTCGGCCGGGTACGCGTTGAACCAGAGGAACCCGAGCCCGGCGCCGACCACCGCGCCGCAGAACACCGCGAGCTCGCTCGCGCCGGGAATGTAGGGAAAGAGCAGGTACTTCGAGTGCACCGCGTTCCCGGCCACGTACACGAAGATCCCGAGCGCGCCGCCGATCATGACCGCCGGCAGGATCGCCAGGCCGTCGAGGCCGTCGGTCAGGTTGACCGCGTTCGACGTGCCGACGATCACGAAGTAGGTCAGGACGATGAAGCCGAAGACGCCCAGCGGGTAGGCGACGTTCTTGAAGAACGGGACGATCAGGTCGGCCTTGGGCGGCAGGTTCATCTGGAACCCGCTCGCGACCCACTGCGTGAACAGGGTCCACGCCTGCCCGGCGCTGGAAGCGGGCACCGCGAACGCGAGCGACACGGCGGCGGCGAGGCCGATCAGCGACTGCCAGAAGTACTTCTCGCGCGCCGACAGCCCCTTCGGGTTGCGGTGCACGACCTTGCGGTAGTCGTCGACCCAGCCGACCGCGCCGAAGCCGAGCGTCACCGCGAGCACGATCCAGACGAACCGGTTCGACCAGTCGGCCCAGAGGATCGTCGTCACGGCGATCGACACCAGGATGAGCGCGCCGCCCATCGTCGGCGTGCCCGCCTTGGTGAGGTGCGTCTGCGGGCCGTCGTCGCGCACCGCCTGCCCGATCTTGTACGTGGCGAGCTTGCGGATCATCGCCGGCCCGGCGAGGAACGAGATCACCAGCGCGGTCAGCGCGGCGAGCACCGCGCGCAGCGAGATGTAGCTGAAGACGTTGAACGCGCGAATGTCCTGCGAGAGGTATTGGGCGAGCTCTAGGAGCATGCTGCGCCCTCCTCCAGCGAGCAGGTGCTCGACCACGCGCTCCATGCGCATGAAGCGCGAGCCCTTGACGAGGATCGTCCCCTTGAGCGCGGTGAGGCCCTGCGCGCGCGCGATCACCGCCTCGATCGACCCGAGGTGCTCGCCGCCCGCGCCGAATGCGCGCGCCGCGGTGCCCGCCAGCGTCCCGACCGAGATCAGCCGGTCGACCCCGACCTCCTTCGCGTAGCGGCCGACCTCCTCGTGGAACGCCTGCCCCTGCGCGCCCACCTCGCCCATGTCGCCGAGCACGAGCACGCGCGGCCGCTCGGAGGCGGCGAGCACGTCGATCGCCGCGCGCACCGAATCGGGGTTGGCGTTGTACGTGTCGTCGATGACGACGACGCCGTTGCGGCCCGGCTTGGGCTGCAGGCGCCCCTTGACCGGGCGGAACGCGGCGAGCCCGCGCGCGACCGCCTCGAGGCTCGCGCCGGCCGCGGTGGCGGCCGCCGCCGCGGCGAGCGCGTTCCGCACGTTGTGCAGCCCGGGCGCGTGCAGCGTCACCGCGACGCCGCCGGCCTCGGTCGCGAGCTCGAGCTCGGTCGCGGCCCCGCCGGCGCGCACGAAAGCGCGCACCGTGGCGTCGGTCCGCAGGCCGAAGTCGCGCACCGTGCGCGCGCCCGCGAGATCGCGCCAGTAGTCGAAGTGCGCGTCGTCGCGGTTGAGCACCGCCACGCCGTCGCCCGGCAGCGCGCGGACGAGCGCGCCGTGCTCGGCCGCGACCTCGTCGACGCTCTTCATGAACTCCTGGTGCTCGCGCTGCGCGTTGTTGATCAGCGCGATCGTGGGTTGCGCGATCGCCGCGAGGTACCCGGTCTCGCCCGGGTGGTTCATGCCGATCTCGAGCACGGCGCAGGCGTGCGCGTCGCGCAACCGGAGGCAGGTGAGCGGCAGGCCGATGTCGTTGTTGAGGTTGCCGGCGGTGGCGAGCACGCGTGCCGCGCCGAAGTGCTCGCGCAGGCACGCCGCCAGCATCTCCTTGACCGTGGTCTTGCCGTTGGACCCGACCACGCCGATCGCGGGGATGCGGAAGCGCCCGCGCCAGTGCTTCGCCAGCGCGCCGAGCGCGAGCTTCGCGTCGCCAACGACGAGCAACGGCATTCCGGCCGCCTGCGACGCGACGCCGGCCACGCGCTCCACCATGGCCGCCGCCGCGCCCCGCTCGCGTGCGGCGCCGACGTAGTCGTGGCCGTCGAACTTGTCGCCGCGCAGCGCGACGAACAGGGCGCCGCGCTCGACGGTGCGGCTGTCGGTGGAGACCGACTCGAAGCGTGCGTCCGGGCCGACGACGGTCGCCCCGAGCGCTTGCGCGGCCTGGGCGAGGGTCAGCATGCGACCGCTCCCGCGGCGAGCGCGGCGCGCGCCTCGTCGACGTCGGAGAACGGGAAGCGCCGCCCGGCGATTTCCTGGTACGGCTCGTGCCCCTTGCCCGCGATCAGCACGACGTCGCCGCGGTGCGCGGCGGCGATCGCGGCGCGAATCGCCGCGCGCCGGTCGACGTGCACCGCGTGCGGCACGCGCACGCCGGGCAGGATGTCGGCGATGATCGCCGCCGGATCCTCGCCGCGCGGGTTGTCGCTCGTCACCACGACGAAGTCGGCGTGCCGCGACGCGATCTCGCCCATCAGGGGGCGCTTGCCGCGGTCGCGGTCGCCGCCGCAGCCGAACACGCACAGCAGCCGGCCGCCCTGCGCGCGCGCGACGTCGCGCAGGCCCGCGAGGCACTTGTCGAGCGCGTCGGGGCTGTGCGCATAGTCGACGACGGCGAGCGGCGCGCCGCCGCCGCCGAGCCGCTGCATGCGCCCGGGCGGCGGCTCGAGGCGCGCGCAGAGGCCCGGGATCGCATCGAGCCCGATCCCGGCGACGAGCAGCACGCCGATGACGCCGAGGAGATTCGCGGCGTTGAAGCGCCCGATGAGCGGGCTCCGGATCGCGGCCGCGCCCCAGCTCGACTCGAGGCGGAACGCCATGCCGTCGCCGGACACGGTGAGGTCGCGCGCCTCGAGCCAGTGCTCGAGGCCGCTCGCCGCCGCGGCGCCGCGCGAGAGGCTGTAGCCGACCCGCCGCACCGGACCGAACGCGAGCATGTGCGCGATGCGCACGCCGAGCGCGTCGTCGAGGTTGAGCACCGCATGGGCGAGGCCCGGCGCGCGGAAGAGGCGCGTCTTGGCCTGCGCGTAGGCCTCCATGTCGGGGTGGTACTCGAGGTGGTCGCGCGACAGGTTGGTGAACAGCGCACAGGCGATCCGGGTGCCGTCGAGGCGCCCCTGCTCGAGCCCGATCGACGAGGCCTCCAGCGCGACGCACGCGGCGCCCGCGTCGCGGAAGCGCTTCAGCGCCTGCTGCAGGACGACCGCATCCGGCGTGGTGTTGGCGTTCTCCTCGAGCGCGCCGGGGAAACCGGTGCCGAGCGTCCCGACCACCCCGCACTTGCGCCCGGCGGCGGCCAGCGCCTGCGCGAGCCACTGGCTGCACGAGGTCTTGCCGTTGGTGCCGGTCACGCCGACCACCCACAGCGCCTCCGACGGGCGCCCGTACACCTCGGCGGCGAGCGGTCCGGAGAGCCGCTTGAGCTCCGCGACCGCGACGTTCGGCGCGGCGAGCTCGCGCGGCCATGCGAAGCCGTCGCGCTCCCACAGCACCGCGGCCGCGCCGCGCGCCACCGCGTCCGCGACGAACCGGCGCCCGTCGCTGCGCGCGCCGGGATAGGCGAGAAACACGTCGCCGCGGGCCACTGCGCGGCTGTCCACCGCGAGCCCTGCCGGGCGCACCCCGAGTTGTGCGAGCTCGTCCAGAATCCTGTCGACTTCCTTGCTCACTGCGCTGCCACGTTTCCCGCTTTCAATTCCGGCGCCTCAAATGCTGTCGCGCACTTCCAGCACGCCCGACGGCATCTCGATCGGCTTCATCGGCGCATCCGGCGCGACGCCGAGGAGGCGCAGCGCGCCCGCCATCACCTGGGAGAACACCGGCGCGGCCACCTGCCCGCCGTAGTACTGCCCCGCGCCGGGCTCGTCGATCATCACGGCGACCACCAGGCGCGGGCGCGACACCGGCGCGAAGCCGACGAAGCTCGAGTGGTACTTGTCGGGCACGTAGCCGCCGTGCTCCTGCTTGTGGGCGGTGCCGGTCTTGCCGGCGACGCGGTAGCCCATGATCCGCGCGCGCGGCGCGGTGCCGCCCGGCTCGCACGGCGAGCTCCAGCATGTGGCGCACCGCCACGGCGGTCTTCTGCGAGAGGAGCGGCTTGCCGGCGGGCGGGTTGTCCACCTTCACGAGCGAGAGCGGCACCAGCTCGCCGTCGCGGGCGAACACGGTGTAGGCGCGCGCCAGCTGCACGAGGCTCACGGAGATGCCGTGGCCATAGGACATCGTGGCCTGCTCGATCGGCCGCCAGGTCTTGAACGGGCGCACCTTGCCGACCGCCTCGCCCGGGAAGCCGAGCCGCGGCGCCGCGCCGAGCCCGATGCCGTCGAACATGCCCCAGATGTGCTCGGCCGGAAGCGCGAGCGCGATCTTGGCGGCGCCGACGTTCGAGGACTTCTGGATCACCTGCTCGACGGTCAGCGCCCCGCGCGGGATGCGCGTCGCGGATCGTCGCCGGCCCGATCGTGAGCGAGCCCGGCGCGGTCTGGATCGTCGTGAGCGGCGACACGTGCCCCGACTCGAGCGCGAGCGCGACGGTGAACGGCTTGAGCGTGGAGCCGGGCTCGAACTGATCGGTGACGGCGCGGTTGCGGACCTGCTCGCCGGTGAGCCGCGCGCGGTTGTTGGGGTTGTACGACGGCAGGTTCGCGAGCGCGAGCACTTCGCCGGTGCCGACGTCGAGCACGACGATGCCGCCGCCCTTCGCGCGGTGGGCCTCGACCGCGCGCTTGAGCTCGCGGTACGCGAGGCTCTGGACGCGGGCGTCGAGCGCCAGCACCACGTCGCTCCCGTCGCGCGCCGGGCGCACGCTCTCGACGTCCTCGACGATCTGCCCGAGGCGGTCCTTGATCACGCGCCGGCTGCCCGCGCGCCCGGCGAGGGCGTCCTGGAACGCGAGCTCGATGCCCTCCTGGCCGACCTCGTCGACGTCGGTGAAGCCGACGACGTGCGCCGCGGTCTCGCCGGCCGGGTAGTAGCGGCGGTATTCCCTGCTCTGGTAGACCCCGGGAAGCTTCATCGCGGCGATCCGGTCGGCGACCTCCGGCGGCACCTGGCGCTTGAGGTACACGAAGTCGCGCGCGGTGTCGGCGACGCGCTTGCGCAGCTCCGCGCGCGGCAGCTCGAGCGCCTGCGCGAGCGCCTCGAGCTGCTTCGCCGACAGGGTCGCGTCCTCGGGGATCGCCCAGATCGATTTGACCGGCGTGGAGACCGCAAGTGCCTCGCCGTTGCGGTCGAGCACGCGCCCGCGGCTGGCGGGCAGCTCGAGCGAGCGGCTGTAGCGCGACTCGCCCTTCGCGCGCAGGAAGTCGTTGTTCCAGCCCTGCAGGTAGACCGCGCGCCCGGCGAGCAGCCCGAACGCCGCCGCGAGCAGGCCGAGCACCACCCGCGCGCGCCACGGGGGGAACGTGGGCGTGAGCACCGGCGAGTCGGCGAACTTCACTGCGCCGCTCCCGTCCTTGTGTCGGTCACCTGCAGCCGCTTCAGGCCGGGCGGGTGCATGCGCAGCCGCTCGCGGGCGACCTGCTCGACGCGCGCGGGCGTCGCCCAGGTGCTTGCTTCGAGCTGCAGCTGGCCGAACTCGACCTCGAGCTGCTGGGCGCGGGCCTGCTCGCGCTCGAGCTCGGCCCAGCGCTTGCGCGCCTGGTGCTGCGAGGTGACCAGGCCGAGCGCGCAGGCGACCAGCACGGCGAGCAGCACGAGATTGAGCCGCGCCATCTCAGCGGACCTTCTCGGCGACGCGCAGGATGGCGCTGCGCGCGCGCGGGTTGGCGTTCACTTCCTCGGACGTGGGGCGGACCAGCTTGCCCACGAGCTTGAGCCGCGGTTGTGGCATTTCCGTGGCTTTGAGCGGGAGCCGTTCGGGCACTTCGGGGCGCGCCTGCGACTGCAAGAAGCGCTTGACGATGCGGTCCTCGAGCGAGTGGAAGCTGATCGCGGCGAGCCGTCCTCCGGGATGGAGCAGTTCGAGGGCCTGGGGCAGCGCTAGCGACAATTCCTCAAGCTCCTGATTGACGTGAATCCGTAGAGCCTGGAAGGTGCGCGTCGCCGGGTCCTGCCCGACTTCACGCGTCCGGACGGCCGCAGCCACGATGCGGGCAAGTTGGACTGTGCGGTCAATGCGCTCTCGGGTCCGAGCAGCAACAATCGCCTTTGCAATCGGGCCAGCAAACCGTTCTTCCCCATAGTTTTTGATCACCTTTCTTATTTCTTCTTCACTCGCCCGCGCCAGCCAGGCTGCGGCCGGCTCTCCTCCGCTCGGGTCCATGCGCATGTCGAGCGGCGCATCGGCCCTGAAGCTGAAACCCCTCTCCGCCTCGTCGAGCTGCGGCGACGACACGCCGAGATCGAAGAGCACGCCGTCCACCTGCCTCGCACCCGCCTCGCCCACCGCTTCCGCCAGCCCGCCGAACCGCGCGTGCCGGATCGCGAAGCGCGCGTCGGCGATCGCGGCACCCGCCGCCACCGCCGCCGGATCGCGATCCAGCGCGATCAGCCGTCCCGCCGGCCCGAGCCGCGCGAGGATCGAGCGGCTGTGCCCGCCTCGCCCGAACGTCGCGTCCACGTAGACGCCGTCCGGCTTCACCGCGAGGGCCTCGACCGCCTCCGCGAGGAGCACGGTCCTGTGGCTGGCCACGCTCGCGCGCCCCGCTACAGCGAAAAGTTCTCCGTCCCGGGCGGCGGGGTCGTCCCCGCCATCGCCAGCGCGTCGCCGAGCTTCTTCTCCCAGACCTCGGCGTCCCAGATTTCGAAATGGCTGCCCTGGCCGACCAGCGTCACGGTCTTCTTGAGGTCGGCGAACTTGCGGAGTGCGGGCGAGACGAGGATGCGGCCCGAGCCGTCGAGCTCGGACTCCTCGGCGTAGCCGACGATGAGGCGCTGCCACCAGCGCGCCTGCTCGTTGAAGCTGGTGAGGGAGGTGAGCTTGGCGCTGATCGGCGTGAAGGCGGCCTTGGGGTAGAGCAGCAGGCAGCGATCGGGGTGCGCCGTCAAAACAATGCCCCCGGTGCCCGAAGTGAGCGCTTCCCGATGCCGCGTGGGGATCGAGAGCCTGCCCTTCGGGTCGAGGCTGATTTCGGCCGCGCCTTGAAACACTTATCTCCTCCGCGGTGGCTCGAAATGGCGCTTCTCGCCGTGTTTTCCCACGAAATTACACTTTTCGCCACTTTAGAGTAGGAAATTGGGGGGGTCAAGGCGAGGGTGTGATTTATTTAACCGGGACAAGGACTTAAGGCGATTTCAGATAAGTTGCAGAAAAAAGAAAGGGATAGCCCAGAAACCGGAGGTGGTTTCTGAGGTTTCGGCCTGTTTGGGGGCCGGAAAGGGGTCCAACGGGGGATTTCGACGCTTAAGCGGCGCGCCACTTAGGCGGATTCGCGCCTAAGTGGAGTCCCAACGGGCGTGGCGTGGCGCGAGGGGAGTGCCGCGCGGGTGCGCCACCGTGCCGAACGAGCGTTCGTGGCGCCCGGATTCAACGATGCAGTCTCGAGCGTCGCGTTGCGGGATCGCGAGACGCTCCGCGATGTCACCGCGCGCAGGCAATTTCGGAAACCCGATCAGTCTTGCGCGCTCGAACCGGCTGGCGACGTTTGTCAACGATTGTCAGCACGGTGCGCTTTAGTCGCAGCCGGTCTCACCCAGCCTTGTCGCGCCGACTCGCCATTCGTACCTTCTCGATCGTGAGCGGAGGGGGAACCGCGATCGGCGCAGCAAGTCGTGCTGCCGTTGGTCGCACCCTCCCTCTCACACCACACGAATAAAAGGAGGGAACGCGATGGCGGGTGCTACGGGTTTTGGGTGGGAGCGCGTCCATGGATAACGTTCTCCTGGACGTTTTGCTGGTGCTGGTAGCGGCGGCGCTCGTTCGCGATGCTGTGGCGTCAGCTCAAGCGACACGCCCTCCTTCGCCAAGCGGACCGCATTTCTCGCTCGATTGGCGACGGCGATGCCGCAGCCGGGGATCGGCAATTCAAGCAACTCCTTGCGGCCTATCGGTTGGCGAGAGCCAAGTCCCATCTCAACGGGGGCGCGCTCCTGTACCCGGCGGCTGAGGCGCTGGTGTCCGAGTTTCGGATGCGGCAGCTCGAGAGGCGAAGCCCTTCGTTTTCGTAGGCGCGTCCGGTGCCGGCGAGACTTCGCTCCGCAGGCGGCGTTCGCATGCTGCGTGAGAGGTCAAAAGTCAGCCCTGAATGGGGCCACGAATCTCGAACTTCCACACCGTCGACGAAACCGGCAGCTGACGTCACCTCGAGCCCAGCGGAGTCATCTGATCGCTGCACGAGCCCACGATGCACTCGTGACGCTCGACCTCTTGAGTACGAAACGGCCAACGCCCAATAGGCCGACGGTCAAGACGTGGCGGGTACGAGGCTTCGGTCGGTTTGCTGCGGTACTTCCAAAATGGCTTCAGTATCGCCGAACCAATTCTCCAGCTTGACGACCCCTCCGCCGTTCATCGCCGCTCGAGTCTTGGCGTAGGCGGTTGCCTGTTCTCGCGAGTCGAAGGATGTGGGGACGTCGCCGTGCTCTGTCACGACTTCCCAGCCGTCGAATAGCGCCGCCGGGTACACGACGTACACCGACGGCTGCTTCTCAGCCTGTCTCATCGCATCCCGCGCCGACCGGTCGGGCGCCGCAGGACGAGCGGTCATCCGTCCGCCAGCTCGCTCGAGTGGATGAGGCGCGGCATCGGGCGCAGCCCACCGGCGCGCAGTAGCCGCCACGCGGCCTCAACCTTCTCGAGGGGAAAGGGACGACCGCGAAGGACGGGCGAAAGCTCGATTCGCGCCTGTGGTGCTGAGGCAGGCCGCGCGCTTCGTTCCGTCAGCTCCCGCTTGATCCTCGCGAATGTGTCCGCGATGTTCGTATGCACGGCGGGCGTGTAGCGAAACGCAGCAGACAGGCACGACCGGTGTCCCTTCGGCAAGACATTCGACATGGCGACTTCCTCCTCGTGTACCGCTGGTCGATCCAGCTCTGTGCGCAGGATAGGTCCAGCGAGAGGCGCCGGGACGGCACTGTTGACCGAGGGACTGTGAGGTATTCACCGACCCGGCATGCCACGCCATCGCGGGAGAATGTAGCTTCCCCAACCTCTATCGCATGATCACCCGCGCGGGCACGTGCGCTTCGGCGAACCGCAGCGCGATCGGCCGCGACACATGAAAGGATCCGACGAAGCACGTGCTGGATTCGGGCCGCATTGTTCGACGCCCCCTCCAAAACCTGCCTGGTTAGAATGACGTGCGCGAACAGCGTCAGCGGAGGAGTTCCCAGACGGTGGGGAAGGCGTACCACATGACGACGCTGTCCTCCGGACACCCCGAGCGCTTCTGGACCACGCAGCGGAGACTTGCGGCGGCCGTCGTGGCGTCGCTCGCACTGCACACACTGATTTGGCACGTGCTTCCGCCGATCCGCACGCAGATCGCGCCTCTCACCCGCACGCTCGAGGTGCTGCTCGTCACGCCGCCGGAGGACCCGCCGCGTGCCCTCGAGCCGACGCCGCCGGCCCGGCCGGAGCCGGTTACGCCCAAGCCACGCGCGGTCAGGCCGGCACCGCAGCAGCCAAGTGAAGCGCTCGAGGCGCCACGCGAGCCCGCGCCGGTCGCGCTGCCGGAGGCGGCGCCACCGCTCACCGAGCCGGCGCCGGCGATTGCGACGCGCGCGCCCGAGCCGGCGCCCGTCGCCGCCGTCGCCATGCCTTCCCCCGATCTCCTCGCGGGGTACGGCAACAGTGTCTCGAGCCTGCTCGCGCGCCATCGCGAGTACCCGCGCGTCGCGCTCATGCGCGGCTGGGAAGGCACGGTGACGCTGCGGCTGCGAGTCGCGCCCGGCGGCAAGCTGATCGAGGCGAAGGTCGAGGGCTCGAGCGGTCACCCGGTGCTCGACACGCAGGCGCTCGAAATGGTGAAGCGGGTCGCGGCGCTTCCGGCTCCCCCCGAGGGCTTGCGCGAACGCGAGTTCGCCGTGCTCGTCCCGGTCGTGTTCCGGCTGGAGCGCTAGAAGGCGTAAGCCGCGGTCAGGCCGACGAGCCACGTGCGCGTCGGCGACGGCTCGTAGTAGCGCTGATTCGCCTCGTTCACGATCAGCGCGCCGACGTACTCCTTGCCGGCGAGATTGTCGACCGGACGAACTCGGCGATGCGCCAGTTGCCGACGCGTTGCTCGAAGCCGCCGCGCCAGTTGAACACCCAGTACGACGGCGCCGAGAAGGCGTTCGCGTCGTCCGCATACACCTTGCGCGCTGTAGCGCGCTTCGATCGCGGTCGAGAAGCCGGAGCCCGCGTGCCGCCAGGCGACCTCACCGTAGAGCGAACTCCCCGGGACGCCGGGAAGCTTGTTGCCGGAGAGGTTCTGCGTCGAGAACGGGTTGGCGAAGTCCTTGAACTCGGCGTCGATCCGGTGAAGGCCGGATAGCCGGTGAAGCCCCCGCCGAATGCGGTGTCCGCGGCGAGCTCGACACCCGTGCGACGCGTCTTGCTCGCGTTGACGTGAAGCTCGCCCGGCCGCCCGCGATCTGCGCGCCGTGCACGATCTCGTCCTCGTCTCGATCAGGAAGAGCGCCAGGTTCACGCGCGTCGTCGCGCCGACGAACGCCTTTACGCCGACTTCGTAGTTGCGGCTGATCGCGGGCTCGAGCGCGAAGTTGACGCCCGGCTGCCCGTCCGGCCGATACGCGAGCTCGGCGAACGTCGGCGTCTCGAACCCGCGGCCGCGGCGCGTACAGGTTCACCGCGGGGTCGATCCTGTAGAGCAGCCCGACGACCGGGTTGGTCGCCGCTGTAGCGAAATCGAGCCGCTGTCGTTCGGATTTCGCGGCGCTGATGAAGTCGTCCTGCGACTCGAACGGGACGCTCGTATGGCGCACGCCGCCCGAGAGTCGCCAGGCTCGGCGCGAACTTCCACTCGACCAGCACGTACTGGTCGAAGCTGTAGACGCGGTCGTCCTCGTCGCGCCGCAGCGCGCCCTGCACGCCGTAGTCGTTGACGAAGCCCTTGCGCCGTCTCCGTCATCGTGTCGTAGTCGAGGCCGGCGGTGACCTCGAACGGCCCGGCCGCGTGCCGGCAGGCGAGCAGGCCGCCGCCGCCGAACTGACGGTCGAGGTCCACGACGCCGCCCGAGGCCGTTGCGGCCGCTGGACGTCGAGCGGGATCGCGAGGTACTGCGTCACTTGGCGGTCGCCGCCGTACGCGAATCCCGTCAGGGTGTCGCTCGCACGTCAGCCGGCGCTCGTAGGCGAGCCCGCCCTGCGTCCGTGCCGGACGCTCTTGCGCGTGTTGAACTGCAGCGCGCCGGTACCGGCCTGCCGCCGGTCTGCGTCGAGCTGCGCGTGCGTGAGGCCGAGCGGATCGTGCGTGTCGGGCTGATCGAGAAAGTTGCCGAGCAGGTGAGCGAGGACTCGTCGTCGAGCGTGATAGCGGGCCTTCGCGTTGGCGAGTTCGCGCACCGCCGAGCTGTGGTCGCGATAGCCGTCGGTCAAAAGCGCGACGCGTCGAGCGTGTAGTTGAGCGCGCCGGCCTGCCCGCCGAACTTCAGGCCGTAGCGCAGCGTGTCGTAGCTGCCCGAAGCTCGCGGAGCCGCCGGAGCGTCGGCCGCGGCGGCCCGTCCTCGGTAAAGAGCTGGATCACGCCGCCCGGATGCGTTGCCGTACAGCGCGGAGAACGGGCCGCGCAGCACCTCGATGCGCTGTGCCGAGTCGAGGTCGAAGAGCGCCGTCTGCCCCTGCCCGTCGGGCATGGTGAGCGGGATGCCGTCCTGGATCAGCCGCACGCCGCGCACGCCGAACGTCGCGCGCGAGCCGAAGCCGCGCGACCGAGATCTGCAGGTCCTGCGCGTAGTTCTGGCGGTTGTTGGCGACGATGCCGGGGACGCGCACCAGCGTCTCGGAGATGTTCGTGCGGAGCTGCTGCGACTGGATGTCCGCGCCCGGGATCGAGTCGATCGCCGCCGGCACGTCGAAGCTCCGCTGCTCGATGCGCGTCGCGGTCACGACGACCGGGTCGGCCTGGACGGTTGGCGCCTGCGCAGCCGCGGGCGGAACGCCGAGCGCCGCCAGAGAGCGCGGCGGTAGCGGACGGAAGCGGAAGAAAGGCTCTCATCGCGGCACGGGTGGCGGGCATTCTGCCCGTTTCACCCGCCGTCGGGCGAACGGGTACGCGACCCCCGACCCACCCACCGAAGGACCCACCGAGCGTCCCGCAGGTCGCGTCGCGCTTATTGAAGAGATTCACTGCGCGCGCGAACTACGCCCGCGGGAAGTAGTAAGATCGCCGGCGCAAAGGAGGAGGACCCCAATGAAGAGAACCATCGCGTTCCTTGCATCTGCCTCGTTCGGCATCGCATTTGCCCAGAGCAAACCGCCCGCGCCGCCGCCGATCTGGAAGCAGGGCATCCCCGCTTCGATGGCGGACTCCAAGCTCGCCCCGCTCGCCGGCAGAATGACCGAGACCCCGCGGAGCGAGATCCCCGTCAGCAAGCTCAACCTGCCCGACGGCTTCACGGTCGAGATCTGGGCCCACGGGCTGCCCGGCGGGCGCGCGATGGCCCTCGGCGACAACGGCAAGATCTACGTCGGCACGCGGGCCATCGGGCGCGTGTACGAGGTCACCGACAACGGGGATCGGCGTTCGGTCCGGGTCGTGGTCGACAAGCTCACCCAGCCCGCCGGGGTCGCGTTCGGGAACGGATCGCTCTACGTCATGGCGATCGACAAGGTGCTGCGGTTCGACGGCATCGAGGGCAACCCGAACGTCGCGCCGGTCGACATGACCGCGAAGTTCAACCTGCCGCCCCTGCAGCACCACAACTGGAAATACATCCGGTTCGGGCCGGACAAGAAGCTCTACGTCCCCTTCGGCGCGCCGTGCAACATCTGCGAGCCGACGGCCGAGTACGCGCAGATCCGGCGCTACAACCCGGACGGCTCGGGCATGGAGGTCATCGCGCGCGGGGTGCGCAATACCCAGGGATTCGACTGGCACCCGAAGACCGGCGAGCTGTGGTTCACCGACCACGGCCGCGACTGGATGGGAGACGCCGGCCCGCAGGACGAGCTGAACCGCATCTCGAAGACGGGACTCAACTTCGGCTACCCGTACTGCCACGCGCAAGGGGTGCCCGATGCGGACTTCAAGAAGGCCGACCCGTGCAAGGGCGTGACGCTGCCGGTCGACGCTGATGGGCCCGCACGCCGCGGCGATGGGCGTCTTGTTCTACACCGGCAAGATGTTCCCGGCCGAGTACCGCGACACGATGTTCATCGCGCGCAAGGGCTCGTGGAACCGCACCACGAAGTTCGGCTTCGACGTGATCAACGTCCGGGCCGCGCCCGACGGCAAGAACGTCAAGGTGACGCCGTTCATGACCGGCTTCATGAACCCCAAGGACCAGACCTTCTGGGGCCGGCCGGCGTACCTGCTGCAGATGCCCGACGGCGCCATGCTCGTGTCCGACGAGCAGCTCGGCGCGATCTACCGCGTGAGCTACGCGCGCGGAAAGTAGTGACGGCAGTCGTTCGCAGAGGGCGGTGGGCATGGCTCGCCGCCCTTTTCGTTTCCACGGCGTTCGCCCAGGACACCGTCGCGCTTTGCGCGAGCTGCCACGGCGCCGACGGCAACTCGCAGACGCCGAACATTCCGTCGATCGCGGGGCAGCCGAAGCTCTTCCTCGAGAACCAGCTCATCCTGTTCCGCGAGGGCCTGCGTGTCTCTGCGCCGATGCAGCCGGCGGTGCAAGGGCTGACCGACAAGGAGATCGTGCGTCTCGCCGACCACTACGCCAGGCAGCCGGCGCGGCCGGCGACGACCGAAGCGGCCGACCCGGCGCAGGCTCAGCGGGGCATCGCGATCGCGCGGAAGCTGCACTGCGGGTCCTGCCACCTGCCGGATTTCCGCGGCCGCGAGCAGATGCCGCGCCTCGCCGGCCAGCGCGAGGAGTACCTCGTCGAGTCGATGCTCGCCTACCGCGACAACCGTCGCTCGGGCGGGGACACCATCATGGCGGCAACGCTGTACGGCGTGTCGGATGAGGACATCAAGACGCTGGCGCACTATCTCGCGCGGTTGCGCTAGCGCTGCGTGCGCATCCGACCGCTTCGCTCGGATGTCGGTGGAGTTTACAGGCCGCCTTCGGCGCGCGGCCGTGGACGCCGCAAACCTGTTTCTTATCAAAAGGTAACCAGCCGAGGCGCAGATCTTGCCTCGTTAATTCCCTTGACGCATTTACCCGCCACTACGAACAAGGGGGAGCCATGAAATCCTGGATTCGAGCTGCCACAGCAGCCGCTGCGGCCGCGCTCGCGACGCAAGTCGGCGCGGCAGTGGTGGTGAACTACCCGGATTTCTCGAACGTCGCCGGGCTGACGATCAACGGCCAAGCGGCGCAGGTCGGGAGCGTACTGCGCGTGACGCCCGCGCTGCCTAGCCAAGCCGGCAGCGCCTTTTCCACCGCGGCCGTGTCACTGGCGGCGAACGCTTCATTCAGCACGTATTTCCAGTTCCGCTTCACGGGCGCCGAGGTGTCCGACGGCTTTGGTCTCGGCGCGGACGGCCTCGTCTTCGTCGTGCAGACGGTGTCAAACAACGTCGGCACCGGCGGCGGTGGGATCGGATACCTGGGGATCCCGAACAGCATCGGCATCGAGTTCGACACCTGGAACAACGGCGCCGGGGACGCGAACAGCAGCAACCACGTCGGCATCGACGCCAACGGCAGCGTCAATTCGCTGGTCCTCACGCCGGTGGTTGAGGCCGACATGAACAACGGCGCGGTCTGGAATGCCTGGGTCGACTACAACGGCGCCACGAACCTGCTCGAGGTGAGGTTGACGCAGTCGGCCGTCCGCCCGGCGTCGGCGATCCTTTCCTTGACGCGGGACATCGCGGCCGACCTCGGGTCGACCAACGCGTTCGTGGGCTTCACCTCCGGAACCGGAGCGGCCTGGGCGAACCACGACGTCCTGTCGTGGGTGCTGGACAACAGCTTCGCGCCGATCGGCCGCGTGCCCGAGCCGATGTCGCTGCTCCTGGCCGGACTGGGCCTGGCGATGATGTCGTTCGTCCGCCGTCGCAAGCGGTAGCGGTTGACTCGAGCCGAGTAGTTCGTCGTACGGATGCGGGGGCCAAGGGCCCCCGCGTTCGTTTCTGGGGTTCCGAGAAAGACCCCGTTACACCCGCTCGACGACGAGCGCAATCCCCTGCCCCACCCCGATGCACATCGTGCACAGCGCGTAGCGCCCCTTCACCCGCTCGAGCTGATTAATCGCCGTCGTCACGAGCCGCGCCCCCGACGCACCGAGCGGATGCCCGATCGCAATCGCGCCGCCGTTCGGATTGACGCGCGCATCGTCGTCCGGAATCCCGAAGTCGCGCGTCACCGCGATTCCCTGCGCCGCGAACGCTTCGTTCAACTCGATCACGTCCATCTGCTCGATCTTCAACTCCGAGCCGCGCCAGCAGCTTCTTGCTCGCCGGCGCCGGCCCGAAACCCATGATGCGCGGCGCGACGCCTGCAACCGCAGCGCCGAGCACGCGCGCACGCAGCCTCAACCCATGCTTCTTCGCCGCCGCCTCGGACGCAAGGATCATCGCGCACGCCCCGTCGTTCACGCCTGACGCGTTCCCCGCGGTCACGGTGCCATCCGGCTTCACCACGCCCTTCAGCTTCGCGAGCTGCTCAATCGTCGTCTCCGGCCGCGGGTGCTCGTCGGTGTCGAAGATCTTCGGATCGCCCTTCTTCTGCGCCAGCGTCACCGCCACGATCTCGCGCTTGAAAAACCCATCCTTCTGCGCCGCCGCCCACCGCTGCTGGCTCCGCAACGCGAACGCATCCTGGTCCGCGCGCGCGATCTTGAACTCCACCGCGACGTTCTCCGCCGTCTCCGGCATCGAATCGATGCCGTACTTCGCCTTCATCAGCGGATTGACGAACCGCCACCCGATCGTCGTGTCGTAGATCGACGCGCTGCGCGAAAACGCGCTGTCCGCCTTCGCCATCACGAACGGCGCACGCGTCATGCTCTCCACGCCGCCGGCGATCACGAGCTCCATCTCGCCCGCCTTGATCGCGCGCGCCGCGACGGCAGTCGCCTCGAGGCTCGAACCGCACAAACGATTCACGGTCGCGCCGGCAATCTCCTGCGGCAGACCGGCGAGCAGCAGCGCCATGCGCGCGACGTTGCGGTTGTCCTCGCCCGCCTGGTTGACGCAGCCGTAGACCACGTCGTCGAGCGCGCCCCAGTCCACCTCCTTGTTGCGCTCCATGAGCGCCTGGAGCGGCAGCGCCGCCAGGTCGTCGGTCCGGACGGTGGAAAGCGCGCCGCCGTAGCGCCCGATGGGCGTCCGGATCGCGTCGCAGATGAAGGCTTCGGCCATGGCAATGTCCTCGATTTGAGTGCGCGCCGATTCTCCCACGCGGCGGGCGGCGTCAGCCGCCGCCCAGCCCGAGCGGCGGCGGCGCGAGCGTCACGATGCGCTGGAACAGGCGATTGAACTCGTCCCCGGCGCCGTCCTCGAAGCCCGGGTCGCGATGGGCGGCGAACGCCTTGTGGATCGCCTCCCAGTCGTCCCAGGCGAGCACGCGCTCGGCGATCGGCAGCAGCTCGTCCTCCTCCTTGCGCATGTGGGCGAAGTACCCGGTCGCGAAAGTGCGCACCGCCTCCTTGAACCCCGCCGCGGCGCCGGACGCGCCCGCCTCGAGGCGGTTGAGCGCCGTCGTGAGCGCGTGGAGCCGCGCCTCGCCGCGCGCATGCTCGCCCTCGAGCGCCGCGAGCAGATTGTTCGCCTCGGTCGTGCGGGCGCGGAGGCGCGCGAACAGCACGCGGTCCTCGGCCGGGTGGTGCAGCCGCTCGGGGAACTCGCGGACGTAGTAGAGGATTGCGTTCAGCAGCCGGAAGTCCGGGGGCGCGTCCTGACCCCCGATGCGCTCGGCGAGGTACTCCAGGGCGTGGATCACGGCGAACATGGAACGGTGCTCGCTGTGGATGATCTGGATCGCTGCGCTGCTCATGGTCCGAATCCTCGTTCGCCGTGCGGGCTTGCAGGCGCTCCGTCGAAGGCTAAGCCCGCCGCAGCGCGCCCGCAACCCTGCCGGTCAACCGCGCCCCGCTCCGCTCGCGCCCACCGCAATTTCCCTGCGACAATACGCGCCCCGATCGACCCGAGAAGCCAGGACCCGAACATGCTCGACGCCGCCGCCCTCGACCTCATTTTCCGCACCGCCCGGACGCACAATTCGCTGTCCGGGGAGGTGACCGACGCTCAGCTGCGCGCCCTGTGGGACGTCATGAAGTTCGGGCCGACGACCGGCAACTCGCAGCCGGCGCGGCTCTTCTTCGTGCGGAGCCAAGAAGCGAAGGAGCGGCTCAAGCCCGCCCTCAGCCCCGGCAACCTCGAGAAGACGATGAACGCGCCGGTGACGGCGATCCTCGCCTACGACCTCGAGTTCTACGAACTGCTGCCGCGCCTCTTCCCGCACAACCAGGCGATGAAGAACAACTACCTCGGCGAGGAGAAGAAGGCCTTCGTCGAGACGACCGCGCTGCGCAACAGCTCCCTGCAGGGCGCCTACCTCATCATCGCCGCGCGCGCACTCGGGCTCGACACCGGCCCGATGTCCGGCTTCAACAACGCCGTCGTCGACAAGGCGTTCTTCGCCGGCACCACCCTGAAGTCGAACTTTCTCTGCAACCTCGGCAAGGGCGACCCGTCCAAGATCTTCCCGCGCAACCCGCGCCTCGAGTTCGACGAGGCCTGCAAGATTCTCTGAAAGGCTCAGGGCGGCCCGGCGGCGCAAAAGAAAAGCCCGCCACGCGGGCGGGCTTTTCAGGCAGGCGCTGGCTGCGGTGCTGGGGTCGTCCTCAGACGCCGCGGCACAGGAGATACTGGGTCGAGCCGGTCTCCACGTAGTTCAGCGGCGGGACGGCGAGCGGCGCCAGTGCAGTGGTCGACCCGCCCTCGATCGCCCGCATCGACCCGGTGCCGGCGTTCTGGTCGTCCATCTGCGTATCGACCGCGATCGCCACCTTGTCGGGGATGCCCGAGGAGCAGATGATCAGGCCGCTCAGGCTGAGCGTCGCCGCGCCCGTTCCAGTGGCCGCGCCGATCATGCTGCCGAACGCATTCGTCGCCTGGGCGGCCGCTTGCGCGGGCGGGGCGGTCGGGCCTGAGATGAACCCCGCGGACCGCAGGTTCCACCAGAAGAGCCGCGTCTCGGGCTCGGCGGCCGCCGTCGGGGCGTTCCAGACGCCCTCGAGCACGCCGTTCCCGGCGGTCGCCGACGTACCGGGCGCACCGAGCGTCCAGCGCGCCACCGCCCCGGCGTCGTCGCCCGGGATCGCGCGGTAGCGGTCCTGGTACGAGAAGTACGCGGCGGTGATGCCGTTGAAGTCGTTGATGACGTTCTTGATCCGGGCCTGGGTGATCATCTCCTGACCCTTGAGGATCCCGCCCAGCAGGAGACCGATGATCACGAGCACGATCGCGATCTCGACCAGGGTGAAGCCCGCTTGTCTGTAGCCCGCTTGCCTGTGTTTGATTTGCATTGTCCGCTCCTCGCCATGACGCCCCGGCAACACCCGAAAGCATCAAGTATGCCGATGACATACACAGTATACAGAAGGCGAGACCTTGACGGCGCCGGCTTGAGCGAGGGCGGGCCGAAAAACTACACGTTCGCTGTCCAGATGCCCTTGACCGCGCCGCCTCAGCCGCCGACGCGCTCCCACGCGACGCGCGCGAGCAGCACCACGACCGCGATCCACAGGAACACGCGCAGCGCGCGCCGGTAGGTCGCGACCGCCAGCCGGTCGCGGACGCGCATGCCGGCGTAGAGCGTCCCGACCGCGAGCGCCGCGAACGGGAGCATCGCCGCGGCGCTCGCCGCCGGCAGCGCGCCGGTGGCCATCAGCGTCGCCGTCTGCACCAGCTTCGAGGCGAGGAAGATGAAGTTGAGCGACTGCACCATCGCCAGCGGGTCGACGCCGGCCATCATCAGGTAGATGAGAAGCGGCGGCACGCCGATGTTGACCGACGCCTCGAAGGTCCCCGCGGCGAGCGCCGCGGCCGCGCCGAACGCGATCCAGTGTCGATGCACGAGCGGAAAGCGTCCCGGGCCGAAGCGGTCGAGCAGCAGGTAGACGACGATCAGGGCGGCGAGCAGCAGCGTGATCGCCTGCACCGGCGCCACCAGAAAAAGCTGCACCCCGAGGAACCCGCCGACCGCGGTGACGAGCGGCAGCCACCAGAACCGCCCGATGCTCTGCCGCAGGTTCCCGCCCCGGAACGACGACACCAGCGTGATCGCGACGATCGGCACCACGGTGAGGAGCACCGCGGTCTTCGCGTCGAACACGGCGGTGAGCACCGGCATCGCCATGATCGGGAAGCCGAACCCGATCGCGCCGTGCATGAAGCCCGCGGCGGCCACGACGGCGGCGAGGACGAGCAGGTGCCCGGGCGCGAAGGTCGCGAAGTCCACGCCGCTCGGTCGCGCGAGGGCGCTCAGGCCCGCGGCGCCGGCGTGGACTGCCACGCCGTCATCTGCCACCCGGCGGGTGTCCTGACCCAGACGTTGACGAACGCGTTCGCCAGGGACTTCGGCGCGCCGTCGACGTCGACCTCGATGAAGCCCCGGCCGTTGACGATCGCGGTCGTGCCGTGGATGCGCACCGTGACCCCTTCGCACCGCGCCGCCTTGTAGCGGTACTTGCCGCTCCGCAGCGCGGCGAGATATTCGGCCTTGGTGTCCGTCACCGCGGTCGAGTGCGTGTAGAGCAGGTCGTCGGCGAGCAGCTTGCCGAGCGCGTCGAAGTCCTGCGCGATCATCGCCGCGTAGCGCGCGTCGTCCGCGGCGAGCACTTCGGCGGCGGCCTTGTTCGTCGGTCCGGTCATCGCAAGGGTCTCCTGTTGAGTCAGGCCGGCACCGCGAGCGGCGCCCCGTTCAGCTCCGCCACGACGCGACCCGGCAGGCTGCTCCGCAGCGCCGCGTGCAGATAGCAGGTGTTCTCCGCGACCTCGAGGAGGTTCTGCAGCACCTCGTCCGGCTCCTCGGCGTGGAGAAAGACGTGCGTGTCGACCGGCTCGACGCCGCCGCGCAGCGTGCCGTCGCGCGCGTCGCCCGACAGCGCGAAGGGCAGCGTCTGGACGAACCGGATCGCGCGCACCTTGTGGTGCCGGTACTCGATGTAGCGGGTGAACTGCGTCATGTAGCAGAAGGCGATGCCCGCCGCCGCACAGGCGAGCCCCGACGGCGCGGCTTGCGCGCCGGGGCGCTCGTCGCAACGCAGCCGGAACCGCGCGCCGGGCGAGGTGGGAATCGCGGTCGTCGCGATCACGCCCGCGGGATCCTCGAGCACGCTCGTACCGCGGATGAAGATCGGCACGCGCCCCTCGGCGGGCAGCGGGCCCGCCGGACCTTCCGCGGGATCCGGCGGCAGGCGCTCGATTACGTCGCGCAGCGTGTCCGCGCCCGCGAGCGGCGCGGGCGGTGCGCGATGCGCCTTGAACGGGTCCTGCTGATCGGGCGACGCCGACGGCGCCACGCGCACGACCGGCACGCGCCGGCCGTTGACGTACAGCGCGAAGGTGTCCTTGAGCGGCGTCGACATGAGCGCATGCGCGGGCGAGGCGAGGAGCGCCGCGTCGAGAATGCGCCCCACGACATCCGGTGCCGCCGTCGACCGCACCGCGATGCGGATCGCGACCGGCTCCGCGGTGCCCTGCCCGGTGCCTTTGAAGAACGACCCGCTGAACCAGTACTGGTTGTCGAGGCGGATCGACTCGATCGCGAGCTTCACGTCGCGCGCCCGCGCCAGGGCGAGCACGCGGTTCGCGTAATCGGCGTGCAGCGCGGCGTTGAAGAACGCGAGCGGGAACGGCGCGAGGTCGGTGCCCTTGAGGTTCGCGCCCTCGTCGCTCACCATGCGCCACGCCGCACCGCCCGCGCCCTCGGTGACGACGAGCTCCTTCTGGTGGCCCTGCATCGTCCGCGCCTCGACGCGAAAGACGTCGCGCGCCGGCGCGCTGCCGGCCACCGTCGCGGCGCGCTTGCCCGGCGCGACGCGGAACCCGAGCGGGAAGCCCGCGCCGTCGATGGTGTCGGTCCCGCTCACTGCAAACGCTCGTTCCGATCCGCTTTCCCCCCGCGCGTTGAGCGCCGCCGCAGGCGGTCGCTCCAACGCGGGTGGTGCGACTCGCTCACTGCGGCTTGATCCCCGCCGCTTTGGCGATGCGCATCGCGTCGTCCACCTCCGAGCGCATGAAGGCCTCGAACTCGGGCATGCTCATCGGCATCGGGTCGGCGCCGAGCCTCGCGAGGCGCTCCTTCACCTCGGGGTCGCCGAGCGCCTTCACCGTCGCCGCGTGCAGCTTCTGCACGATCGGCTGCGGCGTCTTCGCGGGCAGCCACATTCCGACCCAGAGGACGTACTCGGACTTCGGGAAGCCGGCTTCGACCGTCGTCGGCACGTCGGGCAGCATCGCCGAGCGCTTCGGCGTGCTCACCGCGAGCGCGTGCACCTTCCCGCCCTTGACCTGCGCGAGCGCCGCGGTGATCGGGCAGAAGTAGTACTCGACGCGCCCGGCGAGCACGTCGTTCAGGGCCTCGGGCGTCCCCTTGTGCGGAATCGCGACGATGTCGATGCCGGCCGCGAGCCGGAACTTCTCCGAGTTCAGGTGAGTCCCGCTCCCGACGCCGGCGTGGGCATAGTTGAGCTGCCCCGGCTTCGCCTTCGCCGCGGCGACCAGGTCCTTCAGCGTCTTGTACCCGCGGTCCGGGTTCACGACGACGACGTTCGGCTGCCCGGCGATCGCCGTGACGTGGATGAAGTCCTTGAAGGTGTCGAACGGCAGCTGCGCGTAGATCGCCGGGTTCGACGCCTGCGCCGAGGAGTTGAAGAGGAGCGTGTAGCCGTCGGGATCCGCTTTGGCGACGGCGTTCGCGCCGATCGTGCCGCCGGCCCCGACGCGGTTCTCGGCCACGACCGGCTGACCGAGCTCCTTCGCCGAGCTTCTCCGCGACGATGCGCCCGGCGATGTCGGTCGCGCTGCCCGGCGTGAAGGCGATGATCGCCCGGACCGGCTTGGTCGGCCATTCCTGCGCGGCGGCGAGGCCGGACGCCAGGGCGAGCGGCGCGACGAGCGCCAGGGCGAGTCGATGCTTGCGAGTTTTCATTTTCGTGCTTCTCCTCTGGTCGAGTGTGGTTTTCTCACTGCGCGGCTTTGACGCCGGCGGCTTTCATGATCGGGCCGAGCTCTTTCGCCTCGCTCAGGATCGTGGCGTCGAACTGGCCCGACGACATCGGCATCGGCACGACGCCGATCTTCGCGATGCGTTCCTTGACCTCGGGCGACTCGAGGGCCTTCGTCGAACTCGGCGTGCAGCTTGTCCATCACGTCCTTCGGCGTGCCGGCGGGCGCGAGCACGCCGACCCAGAAGTTGTACTCGCCGCCGGGATAGCCGGTCTCGGCCATCGTCGGCACGTCCGGCAGCGTCGGCGCGCGGCGCGGCGTGCTCACGCCGAGCGGCACGACGTTGCCGTCGCGGATCGGGCCCACGCTCGAGACGAGCGGCACGAAGCCGAACTGCACGCGCCCGCTCGCGATCTCGAGCAGGATCTCGGGCGTGCCCTTGAGCGGCACGTGGACCGCGTCGAAGCCCGAGCGACGCCTTGAACTTCTCGGCGTTCACGTGCGCCGCGCTGCCGACCCCGGCGCTGGAGAAGTTGAGCTGCCCGGCTTCGCCTTGAGCGTGTCGACCAGGTCCTTCACGGTCTTGATCCCGCTCTGGGGCGAGACGATCAGCACGCTCGGCAGCGAGCCGAGCGGCATCACGCCGGCGAGGTCCTTGAGCTCGTAGGTGAGCTTGTCGCCGTAGAGGACCGGGTTGGTCACGTGCCCCGAGGACACGACGACGAGCGTGTAGCCGTCGGGCGGCGACTTCGCGACCATCCCGGTCCCGATCGTGCCGCCGGCGCCGGGGCGGTTCTCGACGATCACGGGCTGGCCGAGATTCGCCGCAACCCGGTCGCCGACCGTGCGTCCCATGATGTCGGTCGCGCTGCCCGGGGTGAACGGCACGACCACCCTGATCGGGCTTGCTCGGGAAACCCTGCGCGAGCGCGCCGGCCCAGGGCGCCGCCCCGAGCGTTGCGACGAGCGTCATTGCAAAAAGCGAGTCGTCCTGTGCAAGTCATTGCCTGCTCCTCTTGGTCTGGTCGAGTTTCGTTCTCGTCTGCGCGGGGCGTGAAGTGTCGCCTGCCCGAGTCGGTCCGTCAGAACACCCCGCACGGGCAGTCGAGCGTCCAGGTGCCCCCGTCGCCCACGATCGGCGGGTGCGTGTGCCCGCCGGCCGCGGCGAGCATCGGCGCCTCGCCCGAGGCGCGCTTGTAGTAGGTGCCGTAGTGCTTCACCGGCAGCCAGTCCTGCGCAACCGGCAGTGCCGGCGGGGCGAGCCGGGAATACGGCCCGGCGGCGTAGACCACCTTCCCGCCGACGATCGTGCACACCGACTCCAGGTCCTTGATGCCGTCCTCGGCGATCGAGAAGTAATCGGCGGACAGGATCGCCAGGTCGGCGAGCTTGCCGACCTCGAGTGAGCCCTTCTTCTGCTCCTCGCTCGAGATCCACGCGCCGCCGGACGTGTACAGGCGCAGCGCCTCGGTGCGGTCGAGCAGATTGTGGTTGGACTGGAGCTTCGCGCCGCCGAGGGTCTTGCCGGTGACGAGCCAGTGGACGCCGACCCAGGGGTTGTAGGTGTTGGCGCGATTGGCGTCGGTGCCGCACGCGAGCGGGATGCCCAGCTCGCGGATGCGCGCGATCGGCGGCGCGTTGGCCGCGGCGGACGCGCCGTACTTCGCAAGAAACGCCTCGCCGTCCATCGACATGCGGTTCTGGATGCTGATGCTGCCGCCCAGCGCCGCAACGCGCTCCAGCGTCCTGGGCTGCAGCGTCTCGCAGTGGTCGAGGCCCCAGCGCAGGTTCTTGAGCGGCACTTCGCGGTTCACCTGCTCGACCACCGTGAGCACGCGCTGGGCCGACGCGTCGAAGCTCGTGTGCTGGCGGAACGGCCAGCCCTGCGCGGCGACGTACTTCATCACCGCGGCGAGATTTGCTTCCATCACCGGCGGCGGCGACGCGTAGTCCTTGGCGAAGTTCGTGACGTCGCCGGCGGCGAACAGGATGTACTCGCCGGCGCCGATCATGCGGAACCAGTCGTTGCCCTGCCCGACCTTCACGAGCTTCGACCAGGCCTCGTAGTTGCCGAGCTCCTTGCCGGGCGTCTGCGCGAACAGCGAATAGCCGATGCGCAGCGTGATCTGGTTCTGGGCCGCGAGCTGCGCGATCGCCTGGTAGTTCTCGGGATAGTTCTGCCCGCCCCCGCCCGCATCCACGACGCTGGTGATGCCGAGGCGGTTGTGCTCGTGCATGAAGAGCCGCGTGGACAGCATCTGGTCCTCGGCCGAGAGGCGCGGGACGCGCAGCCACACGCCCACCAGGCTCGCGAGGCTCGTCGTCGCGACCACCACGCCGGTCGGGTTGCCGCCGGCGTCGCGCTCGATCGCGCCGCCGAACATGTTCGGCGTGCTCTTGTCCCAGCCGAGCACGCGGATCGCCGCGCGGTTCAGCCACGCGCGGTCGTACATGCACATCACCATGCACGGCGTGTCGCCGGTCGCGGCGTTGATCTCGTCGAGCGTCGGGAAGCGCTTCTCGACGAACTGGGCGGCGCTCCAGCCGCCGATCACCTGCACCCAGTGCGGCGGCGGCGTGCGGCGCGCCTGGTCCTGCATGCGGCGCAGGCCCTCGGCGAGCGAGGGCACGCCGTCCCAGCGCACCTCGTTCGAGTAGGTCAGGCCGCCGCGGATGAAATGCGTGTGCGCGTCGTTCAGGCCCGGGACCACGGTGCGGCCGCCCGCGTCGATCACTACGGTGTTCGGGCCGCGCAGGTGCGCGAGCTCGAGGTCGGAGCCGACCGCGATGATCGAGTCGCCCTTGATCGCGAGCGTCGACACGGTCGGCTGGCGCTTGTTGAGCGTCGCGATCTTGCCGTTCACGACCAGCGTGTCGGCCGGGCCGGACGGCACCATGACCGACGCGCAACCGCCGAGCACCGACAGGCCGAAGATGCCGGTGCCCGCGGCGAACGTGTCGCGGAGGAAATCGCGTCGACCCAGCTTCACCGCGCTCGGCGGCGCATCGACCCCGTGCGCGCAGAGTGGCGTGCAGTCATGAATCGCCATCGCTTCCCCCTCGTTGTTGTCAGGCGGCGTCCTTGACCGAGCCGCTCTTGGGTTTCGCCCAGTAGTCGGGCGCGGCCTTGGTCGCGGCGAGCGCTTCCGCGCTCTCGAAGCCCGGCGCCATCGAGGCGCCGGTCCCCGCGAGCACCTGGTGGTGCTCGATGTTCAGGAGCCGCAGCCAGCTCTGCTGTCCCATCGTGAGCGCGACGAAGCAGCCGAGCTCGACCAGCTCCGGCTCGGAGAAGTGCCGGGCGAGGCGCTCCCAGAACGCGTCGTCGGTCTCGAGCCGCCAGGTGATCGCCTCGGCGTACGCGAGCGCGGCCTTCTCGCGGTCGGTGTAGCGCGCGGACTTCTCGAAGTTGAGCAGATCCTTCACCTGCTCCTCGACCACCGGCCGGTCGCTCTTCGTCGCCGCCTTGATGGAGCGCTGGTTGCCGCAGAACTCGCAGGTGACCGAGCGCGAGACGTAGAGCCGGCACAGCTCCTTGATCGCGTGGTCGCAGACGCCGGTGTGAAAGATGTCGCGCCAGGAGTTCGCGAACGCCCAGAAGGCGCCCGGCACGTGCGCGCGCACCGCCGAGCTCTCCGGGCGCGGCGTGCCTTCGCGGCGGCAGCGGTCCATCTCGGCCTGCATCGCCGGGGTCATCTTGTCCAGGTCGACGTAGCTGATCCGTTGCTTGGCCATGGTGAGGTCTCCTTCAGTGCAGCCCGTCGGTGACCGACGCGTTCTCGCTCTTCAGCTCGATGCCGGACGCTCTTGCCTGGAGCTTGATGAGCGCCGCGAAGTCCTCCGCGCCGTAGCCGTTGCCGATCAGCGTCTGCACCAGGTCGCGCGTGATCGCGGTGAGCGGCATCGGCACCTCGAGCTCCTTGCCCGCGTCGAGGCCGAGGTCGATGTCCTTGCGCAGGAGCGCCGGCGTGAAGGTCACCGACATGTCGAGGTTCACGAGCGCCGGCGTCTTGTAGCGCGTGAACGTCGAGCCCATCACGCTCTTGTTCAGGAAGTCGAGGAACGCTGGCGCGACATGCCCGCCTTCTGCGCGAGGACGGTGATCTCGGCGCAGCGACTGGATCGTCACGCCGAGGAACACGTTGTGGCAGATCTTGGCGATGCGCGAGAGCTCGCCCTCGCCGACGTAGGAGACGCCCGCTCCGATGACGTCGAGATACGGCTTGGCGACCTCGTACGCGTCGGCCGGGCCGGAGATGACAAAGGTCAGCTTGCCGGCCTTGATCACCTTCGCGTTGCCCGACACCGGCGCGGCGAGGAGCTTCACGCCGCGCGCGGCGAGGCTCTTGCGGATCTCGGCGGAGGCCTCGATGGAGATCGAGGTGCTGTCCACGATCACCTTCGGCTTGCCGCTCCCGGCGAACACGCCGTCCTTGCCCTCGAGCACCTCCTTCACGTCGTCGCCGGTCGACACCATCGTGAACACGATGTCGCAGCCGGCGAGGTCGGCGGGGCGGCCGACGATCTTCGCGCCGTACTTGGCGAGCGGCTCGGCCTTCGCGCGCGTGCGGTTGTAGACGGTCAGGTCGCAGCCGGCCTTCGCGAGGCGCTCGGCCATCGCGTAGCCCATGCGCCCGATGCCGATCCAACCGAGCTTCTGCTTCTTCAGATCACTCATTCGATGACTCCGGAAATCAATACGGGTTGGCGATCGGCAGCTCGTCGGCCGGGTACAGCGAGATGATCTTCGGCGCCGGTCGGCGTGAGGATCACCTCCTCCTCGATGCGCGCCGCCGAGACGCCGTCGGTCGCCGGGCAGTAGGTCTCGACCGCGAACACCATGCCGACCTTCAGCTCGATCGGCTCCTTGAACGAATTGAGCCGCGAGATCAGCGGCCGCTCGTGCAGGCCGAGGCCGAGGCCGTGGCAGAAGTTCAGGCCGAACGCGTCCATCTCGCTCGCGAAGCCGATGTCCTCCGCCGTCGGCAGCACCGCGGCGATCTTGTCGCTGGACATGCCCGGCTTGCAGCAGCTCGATCGCGCGGTCCATCCACTCGCGCGCCTTGCGGTACGCGGTGCGCTGCGGCCCGGTGGCCGGCCGACGGTGAACGTGCGGTAGTAGCAGGTGCGATAGCCCATGAACGACTGGATGATGTCGAAGAACGCCTGGTCGCCCGGGCGGATCAGCCGGTCGGTGAAGTTGTGCGGATGCGGGGTGCAGCGCTCGCCCGAGATCGAGTTGATCGCCTCGACGCAGTCCGAGCCCATCTCGTAGAGCCGGCCGGTGGCGAGCGCGACGATCTCCGACTCCTTCACGCCGGGCTTCAGCGCCTCGGCGATGTCCTGGTAGACGCCGTCGACCATCGCCGCCGCCATGTTGAGCAGCGTCATCTCGTCGATGTTCTTCACCTCGCGCGCCTGCAGCATCATCTGCTGGCCGTCGCGCACCTCGATGCCGAGCTTCTGCAGCTCGAACAGCATCGGCGGCTCGACCACGTCGACGCCGAGCGGCATGTCGCCCACGCCCTCGGCGTCGAGGATGCGCCTTGATCTCCTGCGCCGCGTCGCGGAACAGCGTAGATGTCGGAGCCGACCGCGCCGCGCATGCCGAGCAGGCCCGCGCGGCAGTGATCGTTGTGCAGCCACGGCGCGTACAGCTTGTGATGCTTGGCGGCCGAGCCGAAGTCCCAGATGTACGGATCGCCGTTGCCGGTGAGCAGCGAGTAGCGCGTGAGCTTGTCGCGCGCCCATTCGCCGATCACCGTGCTGGTGGTGTAGCGGATGTTGTGCTGGTCGAACGAGAGCAGCGCGCCGAGGCCGGAGCCCGCGAGCGCGGCGCGGATGCGCGCGAGCCGGTAGTCGTGCAGGCGCCGGAAGTTGATCGCGCTCCTCGAAGTCGACCTGCGTGTGGCCCGGCGCCTGCAGCGGCCGGTCCCAGCGGTGATGCGGGTCGATGTCGTCGGGACGGATGATCTTCGGTTCCTTGTGCGACTTCGCCATGCGTCACTGCTCCTCGACGGCGCGGCGCCGATTGGCGCCGCGCAGAAAACAATCACCACCGGTCCCGGCGGACCGGCGACGCGCGTATCGCGCGCTCAGGCCTTCACCGTGTCGCTCGCGGCAATCGTCGCGCGGGTCTTGCCGGCCCCCGCGGGCGCGAGCTTGATGTCCCAGTCGAGCCGCAGGAACGGGTTCGGGAAGCCGAGCCGCTTCGCCTCGTCCGGCGCGTCGACCTTCTTGAACTCGCCGACGAGCGAGGGCTTGACCGCGAACACCGTGTCGGACTCGAGGTAGGGGTCGCCCTTGACGAACACGTGGGTGATCACCTGCTGGTAGCCCGGCGCGTTGACGATCATGTGCAGGTGCGCCGGGCGCATCGGATGGCGCCCCATCTTGTCCAGCACGATCCCGACCGGCCCGTCGGTCGGCACGCCGTAGAACGTCGGCTTGAAGGTGCGGAACGCGTAGCGCCCGTCGGGCGCCCGCCTTGATCCGCCCGCGCAGCTCGAACTCGCCCGCCGGATCCTGGATGTCGTAGACCCCGTTCGCGCGCGCCTGCCAGACGTCGACGCACGGCGTTCGCCACCGGCTTGCCGTCGATCGAGGTGATCCGGCCGGCCACGAGCGTGTGCTCGCCCGGGATCTTCGCGCCCTTCGTCAGGTCGGCGTCGTTCTCGAACTCCGGCGCGCCGTGCACGAAGAACGGCCCGAGCACGGTCGACGCGGTCGCGCCGTCGGGCAGGCGGTGGTTGATCATGTCCACGAGCGAGGACAGGCCGAGGATGTCGGAGAGCAGGATGAACTCCTGGCGCTTGTCGTCGCACTTCTGGCCCACCGCGGTGAGGAACTTGATGCCCTCGAACCACTCCTCCTCGGTGAGCTCCACCTCGCGGGCGAACGCGTGCAGGTGCTTCACGAGGCCCGTCAGGATCTGCTTGAAGCGGGGATCCTTGACCTGGTCCATGCGCGCGATGACGGCATCGGCGAGCTCGCTTTCGGTGTAGGTGCGCATCGTCTCCTCCTGGGTGGTGTCGTTCAGGCGGGGCGGCGCCCGTGGAAGGCGTCGTCCAGCAGCTTGCGAATAGCGGGCCGCTCGACCGGCCGCGGGTTCCAGTATGGCGCAGTGGTCGCAAGGTCGGCGGCGCGGTCGAGGTCCGCCTCCTTCATGCCGAGGTCCTTGAGCGCGACCGGCGCGCCGAGCTTCAGCGCGAGATCATAAAGCGCCTGGGCCGCATCGCGGGCGTGGAGTGCGCGCGCGGCGCGCTTCAGGGCGTCGGCGGCGGCCTCGCGGTTGTAGGCCACGGCGTGCGGCAGCACGACCGTGTGGGTCTCGGCGTGCGGCAGGTTCCAGGTGCCGCCAAGCGTGTGGCAGAGCTTGTGGTGCAGCGCCATGCCCACCGCGCCGAGCACCGCGCCGCACAGCCACGCGCCATAGAGGCACTCGCCGCGCGCGTGCGGGTCCTGCGGATTCTTCACCACGTACTCGAGCCCGTGCGCGAGCGAGTGGATGCCCTCCTCGGCCAGCATCGACATGATCGGGTTCGCGTCCTGCGCGTACAGCCCCTCGACCGCGTGCGCGATCGCGTTCATGCCGCTGGTCACCGAGAGCCCGACCGGCAGCGCCGAGCGTGAGCGTCGGGTCGTAGATCACGGTCTTCGGCAGCACCCGCGCGTCGCGCCCGGTCTTCTTCGCGCCGCCCTCGGTGATGCCGTAGATCGGCGTCATCTCCGAGCCCGCGTAGGTGGTCGGGATCGCGAGGATCGGCAGCGCCGACTCGAGCGCGATCGCCTTGCCGAGCCCGGTGGTCGAGCCGCCGCCGATCGCGACCGCGCAGTCGGCATCGAGACGCTGCGCTTCGGCCCGCGCCTCGCGCGCGACCTCGATCGGCACGTGCATCACGGCGCGCGGGAACACGCCGGCGCAGCGCGCGCCGAGGCGGCGCGCGACATCCTCGGCCTGCGCGCGCTGCTCGGGCGTGGAAAGCACCAGCGCGCGGCGCGCGCCGAGGCGCTCGATCTCGCGCGGCAGCTCGTCGAGCGCGCCCGCGCCGAAGACGACGCGGCCCGGGAGCTGGGTGTAGACGAACGACTTCACGATGAGAGACGGGATGCGGGAACGGGCTGCGGAGCGCACCGGATTCGGCCCCGCAATGCTACGCCGCCGCTTGGCGCGGGGCAATCGATTGCATAGAATGCCGCAGGCGACGCCCGCGGAGTTCCCTCTGCGGCGCTGCATCATGGCCACCAAACGAGTCACGATTCAGGACGTTGCGCGCGCGGCGCGGGTGCACGCGTCGACCGTGTCGCGGGCGCTCAACCCGCCTGCGCGCGCGCTCGTGACCCCGGCGGTGGCCGAACGCGTGCGCGCCGTAGCCGGCCGGCTGGGCTACGTTCCCGATCCGGTCGCGGCGGGCCTGCGCACGCGGCGTACCGCCACCGTCGGGGTCCTCATCCCCGACCTGGCGAACCCGGTCTTTCCGCCGATCCTGCGCGGCATCGAGAGCGCCCTCGGCGAGGCGGGCTACACCGCGATCATCGCCAACACCGACAACGATCCCGACCGCGCCTGCCAGGCGCTCGAGCGTCTTGCCGCGCGCCGCGTGGACGGGATGATCCTCGCCACCGTGACGCACGGCGATCCGCTGGTCGCGCGCTGCCGGAAGCTCGGGCTGCCGGTCGTGCTGGTGAACCGCGGCGGCGACGCGGGGAGCGCGTCGTCGGTCACGAACGACGACATGCGCGGAATCGCGGCGGCGGTCGAGCACCTCGTCGGGCTCGGGCACCGGCGCATCGTGCACGTCAGCGGGCCGCGCGGGCTCTCCACCGGCGCCGCGCGGCGCGCGAGCTTTCTCGCCGCGCTGCGCGCGCACGGGCTCGAGGCGGGCGACGCGCTCGTCGCCGAGGCGGCGAGCTACAGCATCGCGGCAGGCATCCCGGCGGCCGCCACGCTGCTCGACCGCCATCCCGACCTGACCGCGATCGTCGCCGCGAACGATCTCCTCGCGCTCGGGTGCTACGACGAGCTCGCGCGTCGCGGGCGCGCCTGCCCGCGCGACGTGTCGGTGACCGGCTACAACGACATGCCGTTCGCCGACCGCTTCGCGCCGCCGCTCACGACCGTCCGCATCGCCCACCGCGCGATGGGCGTCGAGGTCGCGCGCGTCCTGCTTGCAGAGATCGCAGGCTCGCGCGCGCGGAAGCAACAGATCCGGCTCGAGCCCGAGCTGGTGGTGCGCGGCTCGACCGCGCCGCCGCGGACCCTGGAGAAGCGATGACCCCGCTCGAAACGCTGCGCCGCTATCCGCCCCACGACGGCTCGCTCGCCGGCCTCATTGCGAGCCGCGCGGCGTCGAACGGCGACCGCCCGTTCCTCCTGTTCGAAGGACGCACGATCGCGTGGCGCGAGATCGAGCCGCTGGTGCAGCGCGCCGCAGGCGCGTACGCCGCCCTCGGCGTGAAGGCGGGCGACCGCGTTGCAACCCTCGCGCCGACGCGGCCCGAGATCCTGATCACGCTGCTCGCGCTGGCGCGGCTCGGGGCGTGGATGGTCCCGGTCAATCCCGGAGCTGCGGGTCGAAGAGGTGCGCTACATCTTCGAGCACGCCGGCGTGTGCGGCGTCGCCTGCGCGCGTGAAAGCGCGGCGCTTGCGCTCGAGGGCGCCGCGAAGGTTTCGCCCGCGCCTTGGCGCATCCTGCTCGAGCCCGCCGGGGCCGACGGTCTGCCCGCCCTGGCGGAACTTGCCGCGCGCGCCGCGCCGTTCACCGGAAGCCGGGGTGGCGCCGACGACGTCTGCCTCGTGGTCTACACCTCCGGCACGACCGGCTTTCCCAAGGGCGTGATGCACAGCCAGCGCAACCTCGTGCTCGCCGGCGAGGGCTTCGTCGAGCGCATGCAGCTCGGCGCCGACGACCGGCTCATGGCGGTGCTGCCGCTCTTCCACATCAACGCGATCTTCTACTCGGTCTGCGGCGCCGCGGCCGCCGGCGCCTCGGTCGTGCTGGTCCCGAAGTTCTCGGCCTCGAAGTTCTGGCAGATCGCCGCCGAGACGGGCGCGACCGAGTTCAACTTCATCGCCGCGATCAGCAGCATCCTCGCGCAGCGGCCGCGCAGCGAGTTCGTGCCGCACAAGATCACCAAGGCCTACGGCGCGCCGATCCCGGCCGAGATCGACCGGATCTTCCGCGAGGAGTTCGGCGTGCCGGTGATGCTCGAGGGCTACGGCATGACCGAGATCCCGGGCGCGTGCAACAACCCGTTCCCCGGCGCGGGGCTCGGCGAGATGCGGCTCGGGGCGATGGGCAAGCCGGCGCGCCATCCGGACCACTCGATGCCGTTCGCCGAGCTGCGCGTGGTCGACGACGACGGGCGCGACCTGCCGGTGGGCGCGACGGGCGAGCTCGCGGTGCGCACGCCGATCATCATGAAGGGCTACTACCGCGATCCCGAGGCGACAAAGGCCGCATTCCGCGACGGCTGGTTTCTGACCGGCGATCTCGTGCGGCGCGACGCGGACGGGTACTTCTGGTTCGTCGCGCGCAAGAAGGACATCATTCGCCGGCGCGGCGAGAACATCTCGGGCGCCGAGCTCGACCGCGTCATCGGCGAGCATCCCGCGGTCGCCGAGGCCGCGGCGATCGCAGTGCCCTCGCCGCTCGGCGAGGACGACATCCTCGTCGCGGTCGTCGTGCGGCCCGGCATGCAGGCGACCGCGCCGGAGATCGCCGACTGGTGCCGCGCGCGGCTCGCCGCGCACAAGGTGCCGCGCTACGTCGCGTTCGTGAACGAGCTGCCGCACACGCCGACGCACCGCGTCGCGAAGTTCAAGCTGAAGGGCGACCGCACGCTCGTGCAGCAAGCGACCGACCTGGCGGGCTGACGGAACCGCCGTCGCCTCTGCACACCGCTCCGCAGCGGGGAATGCGGCGGCGCCACCGGGGTTGCGGGCGCGGGCATTCCACCTCCACCGAAGGGAACTTGACAACGCGAAACGCACACCTATAATTTGAACGACTGTATAAACCAGTTGGTCAAACCAAGCGTTCAAACCATGCCGGAAACCCCACCTGCCGGGCTGCAGACCGGGGCTGCCGCCCCCCTGCGGATCGTCGCCGACGCGGACCTCGGCGCGACCAAGGCGAAGATCCTCGATGCCGCGTTCCGCCGGCTCGCCAGCGACGGCTACGCGGCCCTCAGCGTGCGCGAGATCGCAAAGGACGCGGGCGTCAACCATGCGCTCATCAACTACCACTTCCGCACCAGGGACCAGCTCGTCATCGCGGTCCTGGACGCCGCGAACCGCCGCCTCCTGGAGCGCCAGACTTCGATGTACCGGGAACCCGGGGGCTTCGCCGAGAAGTGGGCGCAGGCGCGGCGCTTCTACGAGAGCGACTTCGCGTCGGGTTTCGTCCGGGTGCAGGCCGAGCTGTGGGCCGCGAGCCTGTCGAACAGGGCGCTCCGCGAGCAGTTCCTGCCGCGCCTGCTGGCGTGGAAGAAGGTCGTGCTCGAAGCCGTCCGGGAGGCGCTGGCCATGTCCGAAGGCGGAGGCGTGAAGCTGCCTCCTCCCTTCACCGCCGAGGTCATCGCCCGCTGGATCTCCGAATTCTGGCTCGGCATGGAGTTCACCGACCTGCTCGGATCGAAGGAGGAACGGGCCCGGAACCGCGTCGGACTCGACGCGGTGCAAGCGCTGCTGGAGTCGCTCGACGCGCGCGTCGCGAAGCGCCCGGCCCGCAGGAGGAAGCGCTGATGGAACCGCACCAGCCCGACAGCTTCCGGAAGATCGTCGGCGACCTGCCCGAGGGCGGGCGACTGCCCGAGAGCGATACGCTCCCGTTCGGCACCCTGCGTCCCGCGCGCGACGGCTACGTCGAGCGAGACGGGGTGAGAAGCTGGTACGCCGTGTGGGGCGGCCAGGGGCCCTGGCTCGCGTTCGCGCCGATCTTCCAGATCACGCACTCGCAGATCCTCAAGGCCGTGGTGCCGTACCTCGCCTGCCATTTCCGCGTGATCACGATGGACGGTCGCGGCAACGGGCGCTCCGATCGGCCGCGCGGACAGGCGGCCTACAGCTTCGAGGAGTACTACCGCGATTTCGTCGCGGTGCTGGACGCCGCGGGCGCCGACCGGCTGGCGGTGGTGGGCATCTCCGCCACCGCGATGACGGCGCTGCGCCTCGCCGCGGAGCAGCCGGAGCGGGTGAGCCACGTCATCGCGGCGGGCGGCTACGCCGAGGCGCGCACCGACCATCCCAAGATGGCCGAGCGCATGCGCCAGGAGAGCGAGCGCATGCGCGACGACTGGCCGGGCTACCTGGAGTGGTTCTTCTCGATCTGCTTTACCGAGCCGCACTCGACCAAGGCCTTCGAAGACGGCGTGCGGTACGGCTGGTCGGCGAGCGGCGAGCTGGTGGACTGGGCGCGGAACGGCTGGATCGGGAACGACGTGACGGAGCTCGCGCGCCGCGTTCGCTGCCCGACGCTCGTCATCCACGGGGACGGCGACAAGCGCGTGCCCTACGCCAGCGGCGAGGCGATCCGCGATCTCGTGCCCGGGGCGCAGATGCTGACGATCGGCGGGGGCGGGCACCTCACGGCGGTGCGCGATCCGGTGCTGTTCAACCGCGCGGTGCGCCAGTTCGTGTCCGGCGCGCCGCGGCCGGCGACCTGGGTGCGCGGCATGAGCCGCAAGCGCAGGGCGCTGTTCATCTCGAGCCCCATCGGCCTGGGCCATGTCCAGCGCGACCTCGCCATCGCGCGCGAGCTGCGCAAGCTGCATCCGGACCTCGAGATCGACTGGTTCACCGTGGACCCTGCGGCGCGCTACCTGGAACGCGAAGGCGAGCGCCTCCACCCGATCACCCGGCGCCTGGCGAACGAGAGCCGGCACTTCGAGTCCGTCGCCGGCGAGCACGACCTCTCCGCGTTCTTCGCGCTGCGCACGATGGACGAGATCATGGTCAACAACTTCATGACTTTCTCCGACCTCATGGAGGCCGAGCACTACGACCTCGTGATCGGCGACGAGTCCTGGGAGGTCGACTACTACTACCACGAGAACCCGGAGCTGAAGCGCCAGCCGTTCGTCTTCCTGACCGACTTCGTCGGCTGCCTGCCCATGGCGGAGGCCGAAGACGCTCGCGAAGCGCACCTCTGCGCCGACCGCAACGCGGACGACATCGAGCACGTGGCGCGCTACCCGTACGTGCGCGACGCGGCGATCTTCGTCGGCAATCCGGACGACGTCACCGCGCAGCCGTTCGGGCCCGGGCTGCCGAGCATACGCGCCTGGACCGACCGCAACTTCTCCTATACCGGCTACGCGCTGCCGTTCGACCCGGCCGCCTTTGCCGACACGGAGAAACTGCGCGCCCGGCTCGGATACGGGCCGAAGGAGCGGATCGCGATCGCGTCGGTCGGTGGAACGGGCGTCGGTCGGCACCTGATGGACAAGATCGCGCGCGCGTTCCCGCGCATGAAGCGCGAGGTGCCCGAGCTGCGCATGGTCCTGGTCGCCGGTCCGCGCCTCTCGCCGGACGCCTTTCCCCGGCTGGACGGACTCGAGGTGCGCCCGTACGTGCACAACCTCTTCGAGCACCTCGCCTGCTGCGACCTCGCGCTGGTGCAGGGCGGCCTGAGCACGACCATGGAGCTCGTCGCCACCCGACGCCCGTTCCTGAGCTTTCCGCTGCGGCGGCACTTCGAGCAGTGCGTCCACGTGCGTCGGCGGCTCGCCAATTACGAAGCGGATCGTTCGGTCGAGTACGGCTCGATCAGTCCCGAGGGCCTCGCGGAGAAGGCGCTCGCGGCGATGCACGAGCCGGTCCGCTACCGGGCCGTGGAAACGGACGGTGCGGCGCGCGCCGCGCAGCGGATCGCCCAGGTGCTCGACAACCGCTGGTGGGCGCAGCGATGAACGCCCGCGCCCCGGTCGAGGCGGCCCGGGTCGTGCCGACCGTGCTCTGCATCCATTCGTTCTCCAGCAGCGCGGTCCAGTATCAGGGGCTCGCGCAGCGCCTCGGGCCGCGCTTTCGCGTGCTGGCGGGGGACCTCTACGGGCACGGCAAGAGCCCGGCGTGGCCGCAGGGCCAGCCCTTCTCGCTCGCCGACGAAGCCGCGCGGCTGCAGGCGCTGCTGCCCGAAGATGGGCCGGTTCACCTCGTCGGGCACTCCTACGGCGCCGCCGTTGCGCTCCGGATCGCGGCGGCGAATCGCGCGCGCGTGCGCTCGATGGCGCTGTACGAGCCGGCGATCTGGGGGACGCTGTCGCAATTGCGTCCCCACGACCCGGCGACGCGCGAGATCGAGGCGGTGCGCGACGACACGATCCGGCTGATCGACGGCGATCGGCTGGAAGCGGCGACGGAGCGCTTCATCGACTACTGGGCCGGACCGGGCAGCTGGGCCGGCGTCGCCGAGGCACGGCGCCCCAGGCTGTTGGCGACCGTTCGATCCCTGCGCGCGGCCTGGATCGCCACCTTCGACGAGCGCTGGCCCGTCGACGCGCTGGGCGCCCTCGACGTGCCGTGCCTGCTGCTCTCCGGAACCCGGTCGACCGCCGCGGCGCGCTGCGCCGTCGACCTGCTGCACGACGCGCTGCCCCGGGCGAGGGTGCTCCGGATCGACGGTGCCGGCCATCTCGGCCCGCTCACGGACCCGGACACCGTGGACGCGGCCATCGAAGACCACCTGCTGTCCGTGACCAGGAGATTCTCTTGACTCCCATCCTGACGGTCGTCTACGGCTTTCTCGTCTACGACTTCTCCGCCACTTCCGTCTACGCAATCGGATTCGGCTGAAGGAATTCCCGCGCTACGCGGGAAATGCGCTTGCCGCCCCGTCGAGCCACGCGCGCCCGTGCGCGTACAGCGCCTGAACGGATGGGCCCTTGAGGCCGGGCAGGTCGAGCAGCTTGACGGTGAAGCCGTTCTTCGTCTGCAGGTAAGCGAGGTGGCGGTACCCCTCGGGAAAGCGGCCGAGCAGCTCGGGGTCGAGCGCGAGCTTCGCCGCCGGATCCACCGGGTCCATGCGGTCCTTCTCGTAGATCGGCTGGCGGCGCACGATGCCCCACTTGCCGCCGCGCCTGGCGAAGAAGTCGTAGAAGCGCCCGGTGCACACCACGTCGACCGCCACCCCGTCGACGGCGGCGCGCTGGTTGATCGTCATCTTGGTCTGCGCGATCGCGCGCTCGCCCTTGAGGTCCACGCTCGACCCGCCGAGGAAGTGCAGGATGCTCACGCCCTTCTCGAAGCCGGCGCGGCTCACCTCGATGAATTTCTCGGCCGGGCCCTGGAACCACGTCGCCGACATCCAGCCGTCGTCGTGCCACACCGTGCGAAAGCGCTCCCAGTCGCCGGCGTCGCGCCACAGCACCCAGTTCTGCACCACCTCGATGATCGCGAGCTTTTCCTGCATCACGCTGTCCACGCCTGGACTCCCGGTTGTCGCGTCAGTCGGCCTGGATGCCGGCGGCGCGGATGAGCTTGGTCCACTTATCGATGTCGCGCGCCACGAGCGCCTCGGTCTCGCGCCAGCGAGAGCTTCATCGGCGTCGCGCCGCGCTTCTCGAACGACTCGCCGACCGCCGGCATCGCCACGACCTTCGCGAACTCGGCGCGCAGCCGCGCGACCGCCGGCGCCGGGGTCCCGGTAGGCGCGAAGTAGCCGACCCAGGTCTCCATGTCGAAGTCCGCGACGCCGGTCTCGCGCACCGTCGGCACGTCGGGATGCATGGGCAGGCGCTTCGTCGACGACACCGCGAGCGCCTTCACGCGCCCGCCATCGACGTGCGGCCGCGCCGTCGACGCGTTGTCGAAGAATACGTCGACGCGCCCTGCGAGCAGGTCCTGGTACGCCGGCGCAGCGCCCTTGTAGGGGATGTGCGTCGCGCTCACGCCGGTGAGGTGCCAGATCACCGCGGCGCCGATGTGCTGCCCGGTGCCGTTGCCGGCCGACGCGTAGTTGAGCTTGCCGGGGTTGGCGCGCGCGTAGTCGACGAGCTCCTTGAGCGAGTTCTGCGGCAGGTCCTTGCGCGCGACCAGCGTGTAGGGAAAGCTGACCGCGAGGCCGATCGGCACGAAGTCGCGCTTCGGATCGTACGGAAGGCTCTTGTACAGGCCGGGGTTGAGCGCGAGGTTCGCGAGCGCGCCGAGGAGCAGCGTGTAGCCGTCGCGCTCGGCCTTGGCCGCCGCCTCGGTGCCCACCAGCGTGCCGGACCCGGGGCGGTTCTCGACGACGACCGGCTGTCCGAGGAGCTGCGCGAGCGGCTCGCTCACCGTCCGCGCCGCAAGGTCGAAGCCGCCGCCCGGTGGTTGCGGGACGATGACCCTGATCGCGCGCGTCGGGTACTCCTGCGCGACCGTGGACCCCGCCAGCGCGCTCAGCGCGATGGCCACGGCGATTAGTCCGGTTCGCATGATCAATGGCTCCTGGTAAGGCGGGACGCTATTCGCTCTTGATGCCGGTCGCGTCGATGACCGGCTTCCACTTCTGCATCTCGGTGCGGATGTGGGCGACCGCCGCGGCGGGATTCGAGTCGGTGGTCGGCGCGATCGCCATCTTGGCGAGCTCGGCCTGCAGACTCGCGTCGCCCATGACCTTGCGCGTCGCCTCGGCCAGCGTGTTGAGCACCGGGGCGCTCGTGCCCGCCGGCGCGGCGACCACGTTCCACAGGATGGCTTCGAAGCCCTTCGTGCCGAGCGCCTCGTCGACCGTCGGCACCTCGGGCGCGAGCGGCGAGCGGGCCGCCGCCGCGATCGCGACGATGCGCGCCTGCCCCGCCTTGTGCGACGGCAGCGCGGGCCCGAGCGTGTCCACCATGATCTCGATCTGGCCGCCGAGCAGCGCGGTCTTGGCCGGCGCGGAACCGCGGAACGGGATGTGCTGGATGTCGACGTCGCCGGCCTCGCGCTTCACCCGCTCGGTCGCGAGATGCATCATCGTGCCCTCGCCGGGCGAGCCGTAGCGGAGCTTGCCGGGGCTCGCGCGCGCCATGTCGACGACGCCCTTCAGCGTGGCCGGCATCGACGGCGCCACCACCAGCACGATCGGCGCACCGCCGACGATGGCGACGTGCGCGAAGTCCTTGATCGAGTCGTATTGCGGCTTCGCCGACATCAGGTTGTAGAGCGCGTGCGTCGAGGCGGTGCCGAACAGCAGCGTGTAGCCGTCGGGCGCGCTCCGCATCACCTCGACCGAGCCGATCGCACCGCTCGCGCCGCTCTTGTTCTCCACCACCACGGGCTGCCCGAGCACGGTGCCGAGCCGCGCCGCGTACTGGCGCGCGAACACGTCGGTCGGTCCGCCCGGCGGGAACGGCACGACGAGGCGCAGCGGTTTCGACGGGAACGGCGCTTGCGCAAGCGCCAGCGCGGGCGCAGTCAAGACGAGCGCGGCGAGCAGCCGCAGCGACGCACGACGATTCACGATGCTTCTCCTTGGTGTGGCTAGAGGCCCGCGGCGCGCCAGTCGGGATGCGGCGCGGGCGGATCGGCCGCGAACCCGGCGGCGAGCACACCCTGGATCGCGCAGTACTCGTCCTTGTCGGAGGCGTCGCCGCTGATGCCGACGGCGCCGATCGCATTGCCGGCGGGGTCGAGGATCAGCACGCCGCCCGGCGTCGCGACGAACCGGCCGTCGGAAGCGGCGGCGAGCGCGCTCTGGAACGCGGGCCGATCCTTGAGCCGGTCGCGGATCGCACGCGACGACATGCCCATGCCGAGCGCGGCCCAGGCCTTGCCGCGGGCGATGTCGAAGCGCAGTACGCCGCAGCCGTCATCGCGCTTGAAGGCGACGAGATTGCCCCCGGCGTCGAGCACTGCGACGGCAAGCGGCAGCAGGTTCTCCTTGCGCCGCGCGGCGAGCGCCGCGTCGACGATCCGCCCGGCCGCATCGAGCGTCAGGCTGGACTGGATTGCGCGCAGGTCGGGCACGGCCATCTCCTCCGGGTCAACCGGCCTTCGCGCCGGCATCCTCGGCCGCCTGCGTCCATTCGACGATGGTTCGCATTGCATCTCCTGGTGCGATCGGCCGCGACAGTAGCACAGGCCGTGCGGCGTTGACACGCTCCGCGCGGCTCCCCATCATGCGCGCTCCCGTCACCGGAGCGATCCATGCGACTCGTTGCCTTCGAACATCAGGGTGCGCCGCGACTCGGCGTCGTGGACGGCGAAGCGGTCGTCGACCTCGCCGACGCCGCCCCCGATCTGCCGCGCGAGCTTGCCGCCCTGCTGCGCCGCGAGGATGGCCTTGCGGCCGCCGCCGCGGCGGCGAAGTCGGCGAAGCCCGCCGCACGCCGGGCACTCAAGGGGCTCCGGCTCCTTCCGCCGGTCGGCAACCCGGGCAAGATCGTCTGCCTCGGCCTCAACTACGTGGATCACGCCGCCGAGGGCGGCCACGCGAAGCCGACGTATCCGAGTCTCTTCCTGCGCTGCACGAGCTCGCTCTGCGGGCACGGCGCGCCGATCGTGCGGCCGCGCTGCTCGAGCTCGCTCGATTACGAGGCCGAGCTCGTCGCGGTGGTGGGCCGGACGGCGCGGCACGTCCAGAAGGCGAAGGCGCTCGACATCATCGCCGGCTACTCGTGCTTCAACGACGCTTCGGTGCGCGATTACCAGCGCAAGACGACGCAGTGGACGATCGGCAAGAACTTCGACGCGACCGGCGCGTTCGGCCCGTGGTTCGTGACCGCCGACGAGCTGCCGGCGGGCGCGACCGGCCTCGCGATCAAGTCGAAGCTGAACGGCGCGGTCATGCAGAACGCGAACACGAGCGACATGCTCTTCCCGGTCGACGAGACGGTCGCCCTGCTGACCGAGTGCATGACGCTCGAGCCGGGCGACCTGCTGGTGATGGGCACCCCGGCCGGCGTCGGCTATGCACGTAAGCCGCCGGTGTGGATGGTCCCGGGGACACGATCGAAATCGAGATCGAGGGCATCGGCACGCTCTCGAACCCGATCCGCGACGAAGACTGACCCGCCCACGCCAGGAACGCGGGCCCGAGTCGGCCCGCCGGCTACTGCGGCGGCTTCGTCTCGACGCCGTCCTTCGTCACGCGGAAGCTCATCAGGTCCTCGCCGATGAGCAGCGGGCCGGCGTAGGTCTTCCGCGTCATCTCCAGCACGTCCTTCTCTGTGAGCGGCGGCACCTGGGGCGTGCCGAGCAGGACGAAGTGGTAGTACACCGCGAGCTTGGGCTTCGCGCGCGTGAAGACCACGCCGGCCTCCTCGGGCTTGGTGTGGTGGTCGAGGATCACCTGGTAGACCGGATTCTTGAGCAGTTCCTCGCGCACGGCGGCGACCTGGTGAATCAGCAGATCGGTGCCGGTCGCGTGCTTGATCAGGTTCTCGTTGAATCGCGTGTCGCCCGACACCGTCACGGAGCGCCCGCCGAAGTCGACGCGGTAGCCGAACGCCGGCTTGATGAGCGGACCGTGGTCGACCTCGAACGCGGTGACTTTGACGCCGTCGCGGTCGTACACCACGCCTTCGGTGAATTCGACAACGGCCGTCGCCACGTTCTCCGGCGCGAGGTTCTGGTCGGCGATGCGCGTCTTGATGTCCCAGTCGTACGCCTTCTCGAGGTTGTCCATCAGCCCCTTGGTCCCCGCCGGGCCGTAGACGCGGAACGGCCCTTTGCGCTGGGCATACGCCGTCCCGAGCCAGCCGGTGAGCCACAGATCGGGGATTCCGACGATGTGGTCGGAATGCAGATGCGTGATGAAGAGCGCATCGATCGCGCCGAGCCGTACGCCGGCCTGGAACAGGCGCTGCGTCACGCCGCGACCGCAGTCGATGAGGAGGTTCTTGCCGCCGGCCTGCACCAGCACGCCGGGGCCGAAGCGGCGCATCAGGGGTGGCGGGCTGCCGGTGCCGAGCAGCGTGACCTTGAAATCGTCGGCGGCCGCCGGCGCCGCCTGTCCCAGCGCGCCGCTCGACGCCACGATGAGCGCCGCTGCGGCAACGACCGTTCTCAACACTCTAGGCATGTCACTTTCCCTTTGCGCGGCCGTACCTGTCGGCTCGGATGCCGAGCAGCTTCGCCGCATTGCCCCCGAGGATCGCGTCCTTCTCGGCGCGCTTGAGGAACTTTGCGCCGTTCACGAACCCGACCGGGTCGTAGTAGCCCATGTCGAACGGATAGTCGGTGCCCGCGACGATGTGGTCCGCGCCCCACAGCTCCACGAGGTGCCGCAGCGCCTTGTGGTCCCACACCAGCGTGTCGAAGTAGAGCTTCCCGAGGTAGGAGGTCGGCTTGCGCTTGATTCTCTCGCGGCAGTCCGAGCGCGCGCCGTGCGCGTGGTCCATCCGGAACGGATACGAGCCGAGGTAGCCGCCGCCGTGCGCGGTGACGACCTTCAGCCGCGGATGGCGGTCGAGCACCCCGTCGAAAATCAGGTGCGAGACGGCCACCGTCGTGTCGAGCGGATTGCCGATGACGTTGCTGAAATAGTGGTCGGAGAGCCGCGCCCCGTCGGTGAAGCCGTGCGGGTGGATGAAAACCACCACGCCCAGCTCCGCCGCCTTCTTCCAGAACGGCTCGAAGCGCGAGTCGGAGATCTCGACGCCCGCGATGTTCGTGCCGATCTCCGCGCCACGGAACCCGAGGTCCTTCACGCAGCGCTCGAGCTCCGCTGCCGCCATCTGCCCGTCCTGCATCGGCACGTGCGCGAGGCCGACGAAGCGCTCCGGGTAGCGCGCGATCATTCCCGCGATGTTCTCGTTCACCAGGCGCGTGATCTGGCGCCCGACGTCCGGCGGCGTCCAGTAGTGAAACTGCAGCGGCGAGGTCGAGACGGCCTGCACGTCGACGCCCATCCGGTCCATGTCCTTGATGCGCTGTTCGACCGAGCTGAGCTGCGGCGCGATGCGCGCGCCCTGCTGGCGGTTCACCTCGCGCGTGCGGTCGTTCGAGAACCGGTCCATCGGCTCGCGCTCGAGCGCGTAGTGCGGCGCGGCGAGCGGCTCCACCGCCGCGGTCTTGCAGTGGCAGTGGAGGTCGACGACGAAGCTCGTCGGCCCGCGTTTGATCATGCGGGGCCGAGCGGCGGCCGCGCGGGCGCCGGCCGGCGCGCACGAATACAGCATCGGGTTCCCTCCGCTCAGTCCGGTTTGATGCCGCCGCGCTCGACCACCTTGGTCCAGCGCTCGACCTCGGCCTTCATGAACGCGCCGAACTCCTCCGGCGAGCCGGCGACGACGTCGAAACCGATCGCGGTGAGACGCTCGCGCACGTCGGGCGAGCGCAGCGCCCGCACCGCCGCGTCGTTGAGCTTCGCGACGATCTCGCGCGGGGTCTTGATCGGCGCGCCCGCAGCCTGCCAGGAAGTCACCACCAGGTCGGGCAGCCCCGCCTCGGCCATCGTCGGCACGTCGGGGATCTGCGGGTTGCGCGCCTTCGCGGTCACCGCGAGCGGACGGATCTTGCCGGCCTTGATCTGCGTCGCGACCGTGCCGAGGTTCTGGAACGACGCGTCGACCTGGCCGCCGAGGAGGTCGGTCACCACCGCCGCCCCGCCCTTGTACGGGACGTGAATCCCGTCGGTGTTCGTCAGCTGCTTGAACAGCTCGAGGGTGAGGTGGTCGGACGACCCGGTGCCGCTCGACCCGAATGAAACCTTGCCGGGTCGCTTGCGCATGTCGTCCAGCAGCTCCTTGACCGATTTCGCCGGATACGCGGTCTTCGTGACCAGCACGTTGGGCGTCGTGACGGCCAGCGTGATCGGCGCGAAATCCCGGACGGGGTGGTAGCGCAGGTCCTTGAAGAGCGCCGCGTTGATCGAGAACACGCCGATCGACCCGACCAGGATCGTGTAGCCGTCGGGGTCCGCCTTGGCGACGAACTCCGCGGCGATCGAGCCGTTCGCGCCGGGCTTGTTCTCGACCACCGCCGGCTGGCCGAGGTACTCCTGGAACTTCGACCCGATTGCGCGCCCCACCGTGTCCGACGGTCCGCCGGGAACGAACGGAATGACGATCTTGATCGGCTTGGACGGGAACTGCTGCGCGGCGGCAGCCGCGGCGAACGCGAGGCCCACGACGACCGCGGCACAGCGTGCGAGCAGGAACATTGTCGTCTTCCCCTTGTTGCGAGCCGCGAGTCTACTTCACAATCGCTCGCCTCCCTCCGGAAAGCCCCCCATGAGAAAGAAGCCCGAAGACCTCCGCAGCCACCGCTGGTACGGCGCCAAGGACCTCCGCGCGTTCGGCCACCGCTCCCGCACTGCGCAAATGGGCTTCGACCGGTCCGACTACGCCGGCAAGCCGGTCATCGCGATCATCAACACCTGGAGCGACATCAACCCCTGCCACACCCACTTCAAGCAGCGGGTGGAGGAGGTGAAGCGCGGCGTGTGGCAGGCCGGCGGGTTCCCGGTCGAGATGCCGGCGATGAGCCTCTCCGAGCCGTTCCAGAAGCCGACCACGATGCTGTACCGCAACTTCCTCGCGATGGAGACCGAGGAGCTGCTGCGGTCCTACCCGGCCGACGGCGCGGTCCTGATGGGCGGCTGCGACAAGACCACGCCGGCGCTGATCATGGGCGCCACGTCGATGAACCTGCCGGCGATCTTCATGCCGGCGGGCCCGATGCTGCGCGGCGACTTCCGCGGCCAGTTCCTCGGCTCGGGCTCCGACACCTGGAAATACTGGGCGGACCTGCGCGCCGGGAAGATCACCGAGACCGACTGGCAGGGCGTCGAGCAGGGCATCGCGCGCTCGCCCGGCCACTGCATGACGATGGGCACCGCCTCCACCATGACGAGCGCCGCCGAGGCGCTCGGGCTCACGCTGCCCGGCGCGGCCTCGATCCCGGCGGCCGACGCCCGCCATGCGGCCATGGCGACCCTCACCGGCAAGCGCATCGTCGACATGGTCTGGGAGGACCTGAAGCCCTCGGACGTCCTTTCGGAGGCGGCCTTTCACAACGGCGTCGTGACGGTGCTCGCGCTCGGCGGCTCGACCAACGCGATCGTGCATCTCCTCGCGATGGCGCGCCGCGCCGGGGTGAAGCTCGACCTGGACGCGTTCGACCGGCTCGCGCGCAAGACGCCGCTGCTCGCCAACATCCGGCCCTCGGGGAAGTACCTGATGGAGGACTTCTACTACGCGGGCGGCCTCCGGGCGCTGCTCGCGACCCTCGGGACGCACCTCCGTCCGGAGGCGAGAACGGTCAACGGCCAGACCCTCGGGGCGAACGTCGCGGGCGCGCAGGTGTTCAACGACGACGTGATCCGTCCCCTCGCGAACCCCCTGGTGGCGGGCGACAGCCTGGCCGTGGTGCGCGGCAACCTCGCCCCCGACGGGGCGGTGATCAAGCCGCCCGCGGCGGAGGCGCGCCTGCACCGGCACGCGGGCAAGGCGGTCGTCTTCGCCGACTACAACGACATGGCCGCGCGCATCGACGACCCGGCCCTGCCGGTGGACGAGAACTCGGTGATCGTGCTGAAGCATGCCGGCCCGCTGGGCGCCGGCATGCCCGAGTGGGGCCAGCTCCCGATCCCGAAGAAGCTCCTCGAGCAGGGCGTGCGCGACATGGTGCGCATCTCGGACGCGCGCATGAGCGGCACGAGCTACGGGGCGTGCGTGCTGCACGTGGCGCCGGAGTCGTTCGTCGGCGGACCGCTCGCGTTCGTGCGCGACGGGGACGTGATCGAGCTGGACGTCCCTGCCAGGAAGCTGACACTGCAGGTGAGCGACGCGGAGCTCGCCCGCCGCAAGGCCGCCTGGCGGCCGCCGGCCCCGCGCTACAGCCGCGGCTACGGGCGGGTGTTCGCGAGCCACGTCACCCAGGCGAACGAGGGCTGCGACTTCGACTTCCTGGAGCGGGGCGAAGCGACCCCGGACCCCGAGATCCACTGAAGGCCCCTAGAACGAGTCCGAAGGACCGGACCCGCGTTTCCCCGGACGGCCTTGGGAACCGGGCCCCGGCCGGGCTATAGTTGAGCCGGTCCGCCCCAGAGCGGGCTGAATCAAGGGAGGAAGGCCCGTGCACGCCACAAGAGTCCGCCAGAAAGACGGCGTTTTCTACTTCGCCAGCTACCCCGCCAAGGACCTGCTGGCGAAGGTGCGGTTCATCAGCCGGTTCTACGGCGAAGGCGAGGAGATCACGGCCTCCCGCATCGCGCACGACGACGACGTCGCGCAGTACATTTCGCGGATCGAGCGCACCGACAAGGCCTTCCAGCGCGCGCTCTCGCAGGCCAAGGTGAAGCAGCTGCGCAACTTCTACGAGACCGCGGTCACGCAGCCGCCGATCCCGGGCACGGTGCTGCTGTTCACCGCGGAGCGGCTCAACTTCCGCTCCGGCGGCGACGATCACGGCAGCCTGTCCGAGCCGGCGTCGAAGTTCCTGATCATCGACGGCCAGCACCGGCTCGCGGCGCTGCACTTCTACCTGCAGGACCGCCCCGCCGACGCCGCGACGATCAACGTGCCCTGCATCATCTTCGACGGCCGCAGCGAGGACTTCGCGACCGAGATGTTCGTCATCATCAACTCGACCCCCACGCGCATCAACAAGAGCCACCTCGTGGACCTCTACGAGCGCGTGTCGTGGGCCGCCCCCGACCGCAAGTTCGCCTCGCGGCTGGTCGAGCGGCTGTACGTCGAGGCCGACAGCCCGCTGCGCTACCGCATCAACCGGCTCGGCGGCCGCAGCGCGCGCGACAAGTGGGTGCTGCAGGCGGAGCTCTTCAACGAGATCCACCGCTGGGTGAAGGCCAACTGGCGCAAGATCCAGATCGCGGGCGGCAGCGGCAAGGAAGTGCCGCGCTACTACGGGATCATCCGCGACTTCTTCAAGGCCGCCCACTCGGCGTTCACCGACGCGTCCTGGGGCAAGGACAGCTACATGGTCACCAAGCCGGTGACGATCAAGGCGCTGGTGCGCGTGTGCGCCGACCTCGCGCGCGAGGACGCCGAGCCCGCCGAGGGCCGCGTCGGGCGCTGGGAAGTGCGCCTCTCGCCGTGGGCGGACATGGTCCGGCAGTTCCGGGTGGACGGGTTCTACGAGCGCTTCCCCGCCAAGGGCGAGGTCGAGCGCGTCGCGAAGGTGCACCGCGAGCTTGCGAAAGCCGCGGGCATCGAGGTCGGCAAGAAGGACTAGGGCATGACCGCCGGCTTCCGCATCCTGCCGGCGCCGCCGCGCCCGTCGCGCGAGCTCGTCGCCGCCCTCGCCGAGATGGTGACCGCCCATCTCTCCGACAACATGAGCCGCCTCCAGGGTGCCGCGGCGGCGATTCGCCCGATGCACGCCGGCGGCCGCCTCGCCGGTCCCGCGCTGACCGTCCGCGTGCCGGCGGGCGACAACCTGATGGTCCACAAGGCGATCGACATCGCCGCGCCGGGCGACGTGATCGTCGTCGATGCCGCCGGGATGCTCGAGCAGGCCATCATCGGCGACATCATGACGAGCCTCGCCGCGAAGCGCGGCGTCGCGGGCTTCGTGATCGACGGCGCGATCCGCGACGCGCAGGAGCTCGCGTCGCGGCCGTTCCCCGTCTACGCGCGCGGCGTGACGCACCGCGGTCCCTACAAGAACGGGCCCGGCGAGATCAACGTGCCGGTGTCGATCGGCGGCATGGTGGTGCGGCCCGGGCGACATCATCGTCGGCGACGGCGACGGCGTGGTGGCGGTGCCGCAGGCCGACGCGGAAGCCGTGCTCGCCGCCGCGCGCGAGCAGAAGAAGAAGGAAGACGCGTCGCTCGCCGCGATCGCGGCCGGCACGCTCGACCGCAAGTGGGTCGACGAGACCCTGCGCGCCAAGGGGTGCAAGTTCTAGCGGGTGCAAGTTCTAGCGGCTGCAAGCTCTGATCCCGTGCCGCGCCGCCGCATGACGGCGCGCTGACAGGCCGCACACCGGCGGTAATCCTTGGCACCCCCGGGCCGCGCGCCCGGCCCCCCGTGCCGTTGTTCCTCGTGCCGCCCCGGGGGCGAACCGATGATGGGCCCTCGCATCCAGCGGGGACCGCGCCATGCCGCTCCTGCTCGCCCTGAACGTCTTCGTCCAGGTCTTCTTCGTCGTGCACGCCTACCGCTCGGGCGCGCCCCGCTACTGGGTGTTCGTCATCCTCGCGTTCCCGGTCGTGGGCTGCCTCGCCTACTTCGCGCTCGAGGTGTTCCCGGGTTCGCGCGAGGCGACCGCGGCCCGCCGTGCCGCGCAGCGCGTCGCCCGGGCGCTCGACCCGGACCAGGGTCTGCGCGCCAAGGTCGCCGAACTCGAGGTCTGCGGCAGCATCGACAATCGCACGGCGCTTGCCGAGGAGTGCCTCGCCGCCGGCATGCCCGCGGACGCGGCGAAGCTGTACCGAAGCTGCCTCGCGGGCGCCTACGAGGGCGACCCGCACCTGCGCTTCGGGCTGGCGCGGGCGCTCGTGGAACAGGGCGCCTGGGAGGACGCGGCGGAGGTCGTCGACCGATTGCGCGCCGACCATCCCTGCCACCGGTCGAACGACGCGCGGCTCCTGCACGCGCGCGTGCTGGAAGGCCGCGGCGAGTTCGCCGCGGCGCTCGAGGAGTACCGCGAACTCGTGCCGGCGTTCGTGGGGCTGGAGGCGCGTTGCCGCTACGGCCTGTTGCTGGAGGGAATGGAGCGCGGCGACGAGGCGCGCGCGGTGTTCGGCGAAGCCGTGACGCAGTCATCGCGCACGCCCTCGCCCGTCGAGTCGGAGCAGCGCTGGGCGAAGCTCGCGCGCGAGCACGCCGCGCGCCGCGGCGCCGCCTGAAGGATCCGCGTCAGCCGGCCTGGGCGATGCGGTAGCGCGCCTCCGGGACGGCGTACCCCGCCGCCCCGAAGGTGTCGCTGATCGCCTTGTTGGTGTCGAAATACACCTGCCAGTAGTGATTGGTGTGCGTGTAAGGCCGCACCGCGAGCACCGGCCCGCGCTCGTTGAAGTCCACGATCTCGACGTCGGGCGCGGGCGTCTTCTCGACGTTGGGGATCTTCGCGAGCGCCTCCTTCAGCCGCCGCATCGCGTCGTGCGGATCCACGCTGTGCGCAAGCTGCGCCAGCCGGTCGACGCGGCGGAACGGATTGGTCGAGAAGTTCTGGATCGTGTCGGAGAAGATCTTGTTGTTGCCGACGAAGCTGCTGACGTTGTCGGGGGTGAGGATGGTGGTCGCGAACAGCCCGATCTCGGTCACCGTGCCCTCGAGGCCGCCGGCCCGGACGTAGTCGCCGACCTTGAACGGGCGCAGCACGATCAGGAAGGCGCCGGCGGCGAAGTTCGCGAGCAGCCCGGCCCAGGCGGCGCCGATCGCGATGCCCATCGCGGCGACCAGCGCGGCGAAGGAGGTCGTCTCGACGCCGAAGTAGCCGAGGATCGCGACGACCAGGACGATGTTCAGCGCGACGCTGACGATGTTGCCGATGTAGCGCAGCAGGGTCGGGTCGACGTGCTGCTTGGTGAGCGCCGCCGAGACGAGGCGCACCGCGAGGCCGATCAGATAGCGGCCGACGATCCATACGGCGAGCGCGCCGAGGGCCTTCAGGCCGAAGGCGGTGAGGCTGGTGGTGGCCGTCTCGATGATGCGATCGAAGTTCATTTGATTCCTTTGTGATCAGGACTTGCCGGGCGCGATCTGCTCGCGGGCCGTTGCTTCAGAGGGTGCGTCTGCAAGGCGCGCGCGCGGATTCTACCCACGCCGCGCGGCCGCGCGTGTCGCACAGGCGACAGATGGCGGGTGGTCGCTGCCGCGCATCCGGGAGGGCGCGCCGCCGCGCGCGTCAGCGAACACCCGACGGCATCGAGCTGTAGGCCGGGTCGCGGAAGATGCCCACGTACTTCACCGCGCCGCTGCGCCGCGTCGAATACGGGCTGCGCGATCATCTCGAACGTCCCGTCGCGCCAGCGATAGGTCCAGGCGTCGGTGGTCGTCCCCCGGAAGCTCATGCGCTCCATCGGCGGCCCGATGCGGTCCAGGACCTCCTCGCGGTTGGCGCCCTCGCGCACCCAGGCGAAATTCGCCGCGGTGAGCACCTGCGCGTACTCGGTGACGGCGCCGCCCGGGCCGAACACGACGCGCCAGGTCTCGAAGCCCGATGGGCCGGTCAGGTAGTACCAGGCGAGGTTCCCGCCCGCGAGCTGGCGCTCGGCGCCGGGTGCCCCGAGGCGCTCCCGCACCTGCGCCTGCGACTCGCCCACCCGGACCGAGTCGGATCGGGGAATCGCCGCGCAGGCCGCCAGGGCCAGGGCGGCAGCGAGGATCAGGGGTCGGAGCATGCGCGGACTTTCACGGCTGAGAGCCTCAATCTAGCGCACCGCGCGGCGGCGGTCCACGGCGCGCGGCGCGGTTACAATCCCCTCCCCTTCCCGCACACCGGCGCCGACCATGGACCTCCCGCGCAACGCCTTCAAGCACGCCATCGCGGCCGGCAAGCCGCAGATCGGCCTCTGGCTCTCGCTGTCGAGCAGCTACAGCGCGGAGGTGTGCGCCGGCTCCGGCTTCGACTGGCTGCTGCTCGACACCGAGCACTCGCCGAACGAGATCGACATGGTGCTCGGGCAGCTCCAGGCGATCGCGCCCTACCCCTCGCACCCGGTCGTGCGCGTCGCCTGGAACGACGCGGTGATCGTGAAGCGCACGCTCGACGTCGGCGCGCAGACGCTGCTCTTCCCGTTCGTGCAGAGCGCGGCCGAGGCCGCCGCGGCGGTCGCCGCGACGCGCTACCCGCCCCGCGGCATCCGCGGCGTCGCCGGCACGACGCGCGCCACCCGCTTCGGCCGCGTCAAGGATTACGCGAAGCGTGCGCACGAGGAGACCTGCGTGCTCGTCCAGGTCGAGACCCAGGAGGCCGTGGACGCGATCGAGGCGATCGCGAAGGTGGACGGCGTCGACGGGATCTTCATCGGCCCGGCCGACTATCACGCCTCGCTCGGCTATCCCGGCGAGACCGCCAACCCCGCGGTGCTGCCGAAGATCGAGGAGGCCGTCCGCCGCATCCGCGCGGCCGGCAAGGCGCCCGGCATCCTCACGCCGGACGAGAAGCTCGCGAAGCGCTACCTCGAGCTCGGGGCGCTGTTCGTCGCGGTGGGTGCGGATATCGGGCTCCTCGCGCGCGGGTCGGAGGCGCTGGCGGCGAAGTTCAGGGGCTGAGCCATGAAAACCGAGATCCTCTCCGTCGCCAACATGCCGGGCCTCGACCTCGCCTCGTTCGACGAGCACTTCGCGATGCACTGGCTGTGGAAGGCGCCCGACAAGGCGAAGCTCCTCGCCGAGGTCGCGCCGCGCAGTGCGCGGCATCCAGGCGACCGGCAGCTCGAGCGTCGACGCGAAGCTCATCGACAGCCTGCCGAAGCTCGAGATCATCGGCTGCTGCGGCGTCGGATACGACGGGATCGACGTCGCGGCGGCGCGCAAGCGCAACGTCATCGTCACCAACACGCCGGACGTGCTGAACGACTGCGTCGCCGACCTCGCGCTGGGGCTGCTCATCGCCGCGAGCCGCGGCATCGGGCGCGGCGAGCGGCACGTCCGCTCGGGGCAATGGCTGAAGGGCGGCATGCCGCTGCAGACGCGCGTGAGCGGCAAGCGCCTCGGCATCGTCGGCATGGGCCGCATCGGCAAGGTCATCGCGCGGCGCGCGTCCGGCTTCGACATGAAGATCGCGTACCACTCGCGGCGCAAGGTCGCGGACGTGCCGTTCACCCACTACGACAAGCTGGTGGACCTGGCGAAGAATTCCGACTACCTCGTGGCGATCATTCCGGGCGGCAAGGACACGTTCCACCTCATCGACGAGGCGGTGCTGCGCGCGCTCGGCCCGAAGGGCATCCTGGTGAACGTCGCGCGCGGCTCGGTCGTGGACGAGGCGGCGCTGGTGAAGTGCCTCCAGGAGGGCGCGCTCGGCGGCGCCGGCCTCGACGTGTTCGAGGAGGAGCCCAAGATGCCCGAGGCGCTGTGGGGGATGGAAAACGTGGTCCTGACCCCGCACATCGGCAGCGGGACGCACGAGACGCGCGCGGCGATGAGCGGGCTCACGCTCGACAACCTGGTCGCGCACTTCGCCGGGAAGCCGGTCCTGACCCCGGTGCCCTAGTTTGCTGCACCGCACTGCGCGGTAGCGCGCTGCCCCTGCGGTAAACTCGCCACGCAGATTCGATCCGGGGTCACCCGGACACAATCCGACCCTCGAGGAGGCTGTCCAATGCAGATCGTTCGCACGTTCATCGCGGCCACCGTCGTCGCCGCATTCGCCGTCCCCGCCGCGGCCCAGCAGGTCACGTTCATGACCGGCCCGCAGGGCGGTTCCTGGATCCCGCTCGGCGGCGCGCTGAAGGGCATGTGGGAGAAGGAGATCCCCGGCCTGCAGATCCAGCAGACCCCCGGCGCCGGCATCGCCAACGTCCGCGGCGTGGATGAGGGCAAGGCGCAGATCGGCTTCGCCAACTCGAGCACGACCGTCGACGGGCTCGAGGGCCGCGCGCCCGTACCCGAAGAAGGTCACCAACGTCTGCCAGGTCGCCAACCTCTACCCGCAGTACTTCCAGGTCGTCGCGCTCGCCGACGCCAAGGTCGAACTCGTTCGCCGACCTCAAGGGCAAGACGCTCGTCACCCAGTCGAAGGGCAACACCGCCGAGGCCTTGACCCTGACCGTGCTCAAGCTGAACGGCATGGACTACGGCTCGCTCGCCAAGGTGAATTTCCAGGCCGCCTACACGGACGCGGTCGGCGATGATGAAGGACGGCCACGTGCAGGTCTTCACGCTCGGCACGACGGCGCCGGCCTCCGCGGTCATGGACCTCGCGAGCGCGCGCGACGTCAAGCTGGTCCCGGCCGACGACAAGACGCTGGCCGCGCTGAACAAGGAGAATCCCGGGTTCTACAAGCAGGCTCATCATCAAGGCCGGCACCTATCCGAAGCAGGACAAGGACGTGCCGGTGATCGGCTACTCGACGCACGTGGTGGCCGCCTGCAACCTGCCCGAGGACACCGTGTACAAGATGACCAAGGCGATGGCGGCGAACGTCGCGAACATGGCCGCGGTGGTGAAGCCGATCGAGGGACTGACGCCGAAGGACATGGCGGCTCGACATCGGCGTGCCGCTCCACAAGGGCGCGGCGAAGTTCTACAAGGAAGCCGGCGCGCTGTAGCGCACTCGATGTAGCGCACGCGGGCGGCGCGCGGGCAAACGGGGCGGCGCAGCCGCCCCGTTTCGCCTCTGGGGAGGAGACATGGCGGAAGAGAAGGCACCCACTGCGCCGACGTGGGGCCCGCTCAGGCTGACGGTCGCGGCGATCGCCGTCGCGATGTCGGTCTATCACATGTACGTCGCCGCGCTTCGGGCCGCCGGAGGCGATGATCTTCCGCGGCACGCACCTCATCTTCGCCCTCACGCTGGTCTTCCTGCTCTTCCCCACGCGCCCGGACGCGGGTGTCGCGTGGCGCATCGTCGACGCGATCCTCCTCTTCCTCGGCTGGGGGATCGTGCTGCACATCTTCCTCAACTACCAGTACTTCACGAACCGCATCATCTACATCGACGAGCTGACGTTCGCCGACAAGTTCTGGGCGGTCGCGGCGGTGATCGTCGTGCTGGAAGGCACGCGGCGCGTGCTGGGCTGGGCGCTGCCGCTGACGGCGATCGTCGTTCCTCGATCTACGCGGCGTTCTTCACCAGCGTGAAGACGCCCGTGCTGATGGAGCAGCTCTACTTCTCGACCGAGGGGATCTTCGGCTCGACGCTCGGCGTGTCGGCGTCCTACGTGATGCTGTTCGTGCTGTTCGGCGCGTTCATGGAGAAGAGCGGCACCGGACAGCTCTTCATGGACTTCGCGCTCTCGATCACCGGGCACACCGCCGGCGGGCCGGGCAAGGTGTCGGTGATCTCGTCGAGCCTGTTCGGCACGGTGTCGGGCAGCGCGGTCGCGAACGTCATGGTCGACGGGCCGCTCACCATCCCGCTCATGAAGCGCTCGGGCTTCCGGCCGCCGTTCGCCGCCGCGGTCGAGGCCACCGCCTCCACCGGCGGGCAGATCATGCCGCCGGTGATGGGCGCCGCCGCGTTCGTCATGGCGGAGTTCCTCGCGGTGCCGTACGCGCAGGTCGCGCTGTGGGCGCTGGTCCCGGCGCTGCTCTACTACGTCGCCGTGTTCTTCGCGGTGCACTTCGAGGCGAAGCGCCACGGCCTGCACGGCGTGCCGAAGTCCGAGCTGCCGCGCTTCGGCACGGTGATGCGCGAGCGCGGGCACCTGTTCATCCCGATCCTCGTGATCCTCGTCGGCCTGCTCTACGGCTACTCGGCGCCGCTGTGCGCGCTCGCCGGCACGCTCGCGTGCATGCCGGTGGCGCTGCTCCGCGCGACGACCCGCGTCGGCATCACGTGGCGGTCGGTGCTCGCCGCGCTCGAGGACGGCGCGAGGAACACGCTGGCGGTCGCGATGGCCTGCGCCTGCGCCGGCATCGTGATCGGCTGCGTGACCATCACCGGGCTCGGCATCACGTTCACGCAGATCGTCGTCGGCCTCGCGCAGAACGCGCTCGTCCTCGCGCTGGTCCTCACCGCGATCGCCGGAATCATCCTCGGAATGGGCATGCCGACCACGCCGGCGTACATCGTCATGGTCGCGCTCCTGGTGCCCGCCCTCATCAAGCTCGGCGCGCCCACGCCCGCGGCGCACATGTTCGCGTTCTACTTCGCGATCCTGTCCGCGATCACCCCGCCGGTCGCGCTCGCGGTGTTCGCGGCCGCGAGCCTCGCGAAGGCCGACCTCTGGGCCTCGGGGTGGGCGGCGGTGCGCGTCGGCGCCGCCGGCTTCATCGTGCCGTTCATGTTCGTCTACGAGCCGATGCTGCTGCTGATCGTGAAGGACTGGTCCGCCGACTGGCTGTTCGCGACGTGGGCGGTGATTTCGGCGACGATCGGCGTGATCTGCCTCGCCGGGGGCCTCTTCGGCTGGCTGCTCGCGGCGGCTTCGATGTGGCAGCGGGCCGCGCTGCTCGTTGCCGCCCTGTGCCTGATCAAACCGGGACTCGTCACCGACGCGATCGGCCTGGCGCTGCTCGCGGTGGTGGTCGCGGTGCAGTGGCCGGTGCGTCGGCGCGCGGCGTCCCGCCCCGCCTGACCCGTCGCCGCATGACGGCCGCCACGCGCTGGCCCGCTGTGGCCGCCGCGATCGCCACCGGCGTCGTCGCGGCGGCGTACGTCGGCAAGCTCCCGCCCGCCCTCCCCGCGCTCACGAGCGAGTTCGGGTTGTCGCTCGTCGCCGCCGGCTGGGTCGTGGCGATGTTCAACGCCATCGCGACCGTGACCGCGATCTTCTTCGGCGTCGCGGCCGATCGCGCCGGCGCTTATCGCTCCTGCGTCGCGGGGCTGGCGCTGCTCGCGATCGGCGGCGCGGCAGGGACGCTCGCCGCCGGCCCCGTCTGGCTGATGACTTCGCGCGTCATCGAGGGCATCGGCTTCATCACGGTGTCGGTCTCCGCCGCGGCGCTCGTCTTCGCCGCGGCGGCACCCGACGATCGCAAGCTCGCGCTCGGCGTGTGGAGCGCCTACATGCCGTTCGGCTTCGCGGTGACCGTGCTCGCCGCGCCGCCGCTCCTTGCGACGATCGGCTGGCGCGGACTCTGGCTCGGCGTGGTGGTCGTCACCGTGCTGTGCGGCGCGTGGCTCGCGGCGCAGCGCCGGCACTACGCGCTGCCGCCCGGCAGCGCGCGCTCGCTCGCGGCGACCGCCGCGACGCTGCGGCAGCCCGGGCCGTGGTGGGTCGCGGCGGCGATGGGCTGCTACACCGCCCAGTGGAGCTCGGTGATGATGTGGCTGCCGACGTTCCTCGTCCAGGAACGCGGCGCCTCGGTGCTCGCCGCCTCGCTCGCGACCGCTCTTGCGGTCGCGGTCAACGTGCCCGGCACCCTCACCGGAACGTGGCTGCTGCAGCGCCGCGTGCCGCGCGGCCGGATCATCGTCATGGGCGCGGCAATGATGGGGCTGTGCGGGGTGGTGAGCCTGGCCGCGCCGATCCCCGACGCGCTGCGCTATACCGCGTGCCTCCTGCTCTCGTACGCCGGCGGGATCACCCCGCCGGCGGTGCTCAGCTCGACGCAGGCGTATGCGCGCTCGGGGGCCCAGGTCGCGAGCCTGCAGGGGCTGATCATGCAGGGCTCCAACCTCGGACAGTTCGTCGGGCCCCTGGCGATCGCCGCGCTCGTGTCCGCGACCGGCAGCTGGGCGATGGGCGCCTGGGTGCTGGGAATCGCGGCGGCCTGCGGCGCGGCCTGCGGCGCCGTCGTGAGCCGGATCGAGCGGCGGCACGCCCCGGCGTAGGGCGCGCCACGGCCGGGTTGAGTTAGGTCAAACTACGGGGGTCGGGGCATGCCACCATGACCGTGGCAGTCCGGCCTCGCAACACGATCGGGAGAACGACATGCCCTACAAGACCGTCCTCGTCCACGTCGACAACGGCAAGCGGTCCGCGGTGCGGCTCGACATTGCGTGCCGCCTGGCAAAGCTGTCCGACGCGCATCTCATCGGCCTGCACGCCCTCACGGTGGTCAAGCTGCCTTCCTATGCGATGGTCGAAGGCGGCGTGCAGGTGCGCGAATTCCACGAGCGCATGCTGCGCGAGTCCGCGGTGGCCGCCGAGGCCCTGTTCAAGCAGGCCGTCAAGGCCGCGGGCATCGAGAAGGTCGAGTGGCGGAAGTCGCGCCGCGACGCCGTGGAGTCGGTGCCGATTCACGGCCGCTATGCCGACGTGCTCGTGATCGGCCAGCCGAACGAGACGGACGCGAGCGGCGTCGAGCCCGATTTCGCCGAGCGGCTGGTGCTCGCCTCCGGCCGGCCGGCGCTCGTGATCCCGTATGCGGGCGACTTCCCGACCGTGGGCACCCGGGTGCTGGTCGCCTGGAACGCGAGCCGCGAGGCGACCCGCGCGCTCACCGACGCGATCCCGATCCTGCGCGAAGCGAAGCAGGTGGACGTGATCGCGTTCAACCCGAAGGACGCGCCGCACGGCGAGGTGCCGGGCGCCGACATCGGCCTCTACCTCGCCCGCCACGGCATCAAGGTCAGCGTCTCGCAGCAGACCGCGGAGGACGTCGACGTGGGCAACCAGCTCCTGTCGCGCGCCGCGGACCTCGACTCCGACCTGATCGTGATGGGCGCCTACGGCCAGCCGCGCATGAAGGAGCTGATCCTCGGCGGCGCGACGCGCACGATCCTGAAGTCGATGACCGTGCCGGTGCTGATGTCTCATTGATCGCGCGGCTCGCAAGCACCCGATCGCCGCGCTGCCCCCCTCACCCCGACCCTCTCCCCCAGAATCGGGGGAGAGGGTGCGCCGGCTACTATCGCCGCGCCGCTTACGCGGGCGCCGCCTCCGCCGGATCGAAGTCGATCTCGATCTTGGCGTTGTTCGGGTCGAAGAAGAAGAGCTGCCAGGTGCGGTACTCGGGCAGCCGGCGCAGCTCGTAGGACACGCCCTTCGCCTTCAGCTTCGCCACCGCGCCGGCCAGGCCCTTGCCGCTGAACGCCATGTGGTCGAGCACGCCCTTCACGAGCACGCTCTTCTCCTTCCCGGCGACGATGTGCAGGATCGGATCGTTGCCGCCTTCGGCGTAGAGCCACGCGCCGGGGAACGTGAACGGCGGCCGCGGCCCCGGTTTCAGCTTCAGGTGCTCGGCGTAGAACGCAAGCGTCGTCTCGAGGTCGTCGGTGAGGATGGTGAAGTGATTCATCGACGTCACGGTCATGGTGCGTCTCCCGGTGTTAGGCCGATTTCTCGATTCCTGCCCTCGTGCGCTCGATCACGGTCATCGCCGAAGCGACGACGCTGGCCACGTCGGACAGGTTCGACGGCACGATCATCGTGTTGTTCGTCTTCGCGAGCTGGCCGAACTGGTGAATATACTGCTCGGCGACCTTCAGGTTCGCCGCCGATTGCCCGCCCGGCGTGTTGATGGCCTCCCCCACCGCGCGCACCGCGGCCGCGGTCGCCTCGGCGACGAGCCGCAGCGCGGTCGCCTCGCCCTGCGCCTTGTTGATCGCCGCGGTCTTCTGGCCCTCGGAGTTGAGCACCGCCGCCTGCTTCTCGCCGTCCGCGACGTTGATCTGCTGCTGGCGCTCGCCCTCGGACTTGGCGATCAGCGCGCGCTTCTCGCGCTCGGCGGTGATCTGCTGCTGCATCGAGCGCAGGATGGCCTCCGGCGGGGTCAGGTTCTTGACTTCGTAGCGCAGCACTTTCACGCCCCACGGCCGGCCGGCCTGGTCGAGCACGCTGACGACCTGCCGGTTGAGCTCGTCGCGCGACTCGAAGGTCTTGTCGAGCTCCATCTTCCCGACCTCGGAGCGCAGCGTGGTCTGCGCGAGCTGCGTGATGGCGAGCAGGTAGTCCGAGGTGCCGTAGGAGGCGAGCCGCGCATCGGTCACCTGGTAGTAGACGATGCCGTCGACGGCGAGCTGCGTGTTGTCCTTCGTGATGCACACCTGCTCGGGCACGTCGAACGGCACCTCCTTCAGCGAGTGCCGGTAGGCGACGCGGTCGAAGAACGGGATGATCACGTTCAGGCCCGGCTGCAGCACCTCGTGGAACTTGCCGAGCCGCTCGACCACCCACGCGCTCTGCTGCGGCACCACGCGCAAGCCCTCGATCACGAACGCGATGATGAAGGCGACGATCGCGATCCCGAGCGAGTACGGGCGGGTGCCCTCCCAGATGTACGCGAGGACCGAGACGACGATGGCGATGACGAGTTTGGGAAGCATGCTGGTCTCCCTGGAAGCCGGGTGATGCGGAACGGGGGCGCGCATGGCCGGGGTGGCCGCCGGAACGACGCCACGGCGGCGTCCGGCGAGGCGCTTGCGGATCTCTTCGGCCGACTGCTTGCGGCCGCCGAGAAAGTTCGAAATGAGCCGGATCAGCTCCTCGGGGCCGGGGGGCTGCTGCTGCGGCTGGAGCGACATCGCGCAGGAACCGCGGGCCGGTTCAGGCTGCGCGCTTCGCGACGTGCAGCGTGCTGCCGTCGACGCGCGTGATGTAGAACACCTCGCCTGCCTCGCCGCGGGCTTCACCCTCGATGACCGCGTCCCACAATGCGTCGCGGTACATGACCCGCGCAACGCGGTCGGCCTGATTCACCCAGGATTGGAGCGTCACCGACTGCCCGACGTCGAGCGAGGCCATGTCCGGCGTCGCGAGCGCGTGCTTGCGGCTGCGGATCCAGAACACGCCCGGCCACGGCGATGACGCCGGCAGCGAGGACCTGCGCGAGAAACGGTGCGCCGAACCAGGCCACCGCGGCCGCGACGAACGCAGAGACGCCGAGCACGAGCAGGTAGAACGTCCCGCTAAGGAGCTCAGCGACGACCAGCGCGATGCCGGCGATGACCCAGATCCAGTAGGTGTCCACGCGTGTGTCCTCGAATCCGGCGGTCGGAATCGCGCGGATCATACCGCAAGGCACCCCGTGTTCAGGCACGCGCCGCGCCGCCTAGAATAGGCGCTCGTCAACGGGAGAGTCCGCATGCGGCTGGCGGCCGACGAACAGGCGATGCTCGACGGTGAGCGCGGCGAAGCGGTGCGCGACGCCTTCGCCTGCCAGGACCGCCGCGGCGCATGACGCCGCTCCAGCGCGCGGCCGAGGCGGAGCGCGCGGGGCGACTTGACGAAGCCGCCGCGCTGTACCGCGAGGCGACGCGCGCCGCACCGGACGCCGCGGCCTGGTCGGCGCTCGGCCGCTGCCTCCTGCGCCTCGGGCGCTGGAGCGAAGCCGCGGCGAGCTACGAGACCGCGTTGCGGCTCGCCCCCGGCGACGCCGACGGTCTCGCGAACTACGGCATGGCGCTCGCCGAACAGGGCGACCACGAACGCGCCGTCGAAGCCTACGGACGCGCGCTGGCGGCGCAGCCCGGCCACGCCGTGGCGCAGTACAACCTCGGCAACGCGCTGCGCGAACTGCGTCGCTACGACGACGCGGCCGCCAGCTACGAGCGCGCGCTCGCGCTCCGGCCGGACTGGGTCGAGGCGCACACGAACCTCGGCATGGCGCACGCGCGCGCGGGGCGCACCGACGCTGCGATTGCGAGCTACAGCCGCGCACTCGCGCTGCGGCCCGACCACGCCGAGGCGCACAACGGCATCGGGCTTGCGTACCAGGTGCGCGGCGAGTTCGACCGCGCCCTGGCGCACTTCGATCGCGCGGTGATCATCGCGCCGGACTCCCCGTACGCGCACGCGAATCGCGCGCAGCTGTGGCTGCTGCACGGCGATTTCGCGCGCGGCTGGCGGGAGTACGAATGGCGCCTGCGCGTGCCGGGCCACGCGGTCCGGCCGACGGCCGCGCGGCGCTGGGACGGATCGCCGCTCGCGGGCCGCACCCTCCTCCTGCGCGCGGAGCAGGGGCTCGGCGATACCCTGCAGCTCGTCCGGTTCGCGCCGGTCCTCGCCGCGCGCGGCGCGCGCATCGTGCTCGAGACGCAGCCGGCGATCGAGCGCCTGGTCGCCACCTGCCCGGGGCTGGCGGGGGTGGTGCCGCGCGGCGCGGCGCTCCCGCCGCACGACTTCGAGTCGCCGATCGCGAGCGTGCCGCGGCACCTCGGACTGAGCGCCGACACCATTCCCGCCGGCGTCCCCTACCTGTCGGCGGATCCCGCGCTCGTCGCGGACGCACAGCGGCGCATCCGGCGCGACGGCGCGTTCTGCGTCGGCATCGCGTGGCAGGGCAACCCGGCGTTTCCGCAGGATTGCCATCGCTCGATCCCGCTGCGCACGTTCGCGCCGCTCGCGCGAGTGCCGGGCGTCCGGCTCTTCAGCCTGCAGAAGGGGTTCGGGTCGGAGCAGCTCGCCACGGCGCCCTTTCCGATCGAGGATCTCGGCGCGGGGCTCGATCCGGGCGGCGGCGCGTTCACCGACAGCGCGGCGGCGATGGCCGCGCTCGATCTCGTGATCGCGACCGATTCGGCGCTGGTTCACGTCGCGGGGGCGCTCGCGCGGCCGGTGTGGACGATCCTGCCGCTCGCGCCCGACTGGCGATGGCTGCTGGGTCGCGACGACACGCCGTGGTATCCGACGATGCGTCTCTACCGGCCGCGCCGGCTGGGCGGCTGGGACGAGGTGCTCGAGCGGGTCGCGCGCGACCTCGCTGCGCGACGGGCGGGTCCGCGCTAGCCCTTGCAGGCCGGCAGCGCGAGCGCCTGCAGCACCTCCCCTGTGCGGCGGCTCTGCACGAACGCGGCGACGCCGCCGTTGGCGAGCGGCTGCGCGCCGACCGGCCGCGCGAGCGACGCGCCGCCGGCGGCGTCGAGCGCGAGCGGGCCCCACCAGTCGCGCACCACGAAATCGTGATGGAGCGTCGCGCCGCGGTTCTCGCCCGCGGTCACGCGGTTGGCGAGGCCGTTCTCGTACACCGCGACGAACAGCGCCGTGTCCTCGCGGTCCTCGCGGCGCGGCACGCTCGCCTGCGCGCGGATCTGGCCCGCCGCAATCGCCAGGTCGATCGCGGCGCGCGCCGGCGTCGCGTTGATCGTCGCGACCGCGTCGGCAAACTGGCTCCGGGCCGGCCAGCCGCGGAAGTCCCGCCCGGCGAGCACCACCTGCGGCGTGTACACGACGCGGCTTCGTCCGATGGCCGCGAGCTCGCGCTGCCGCGCGGCGAACAGCGGCTTCGCGAACGGGTCCTTCCAGCCGATGTAGTCCCAGTAGTCGACGTGCAGCGCGAGCGGCACGACCCGGGCCGGCCCGAACCCGGCGGCCGGCACGCCGCTCAGCCAGCGGTCGGCGCGCGGGCAGCTGTCGCAACCTTCCGAGGTGTAGAGCTCGAGAAGCGCTGCGGTGGACGCGCCGCTCCTCGCCGTGCACTCGCCCGGCGCCGCCTGGACGATCGAAACGGTGAAGGCGGCCAGGAAGGCCGCAGCCAGACGGTGGGTCATGACGCGCTCCGACGGTGTGATCCCTGCCTCGGATCCGGTACGACCGCCGGACCCGCCTGGATTCAGTCGGAGGATGGGGGCCGGACTGACAGCCCGGCGTGCGATCAGGCTTCGTCGTCGCCCGAGCGGCGGAACGAGAGGCCGGCGGTGCCGAGCACCAGCCCGATCAGCAGGACATACCAGAGCGAGATCGTGCCCGCGCTGGGCGCGACGAACGAGCTCCCGACGAGGAACAGCCCCACCGTCGCCGCGACCGCGAGCGCGAGCAGCGCCGCGCCGGCCGACCGCGAGATGCGCGTGATCGCCGGCCCGCGCGCCGCCACGGCGAGCAGCAGGTAGCCGCCGATCGTGAGCAGCGGGAACAGCACCCAGGCCACCGGCTGCGGCTGCGCCGCGCCGATGCCGAACGGGGCGAGCGTGAGCAGGAGGCCCGAGGCGAGGCCGAGAACGAGGAAGACTGCGCCGGCGATCTGGGTCATGACGGTAGGCCTTCGCGGGAACCATCGACGTTATAGGGTCCCGCCGGGTCTCCGTCCACCGGCGCAGCGTGCCGCGGCGTGCGCGTTTCACGGTTGCGGCAGGAAATCCGCCACAGCGGCGGCGCGGCGGCGCCGATCACCCATAATGGCGGCCGCCCGCCGATGACCGCACCCGCCCCGCCCGCCGTCGCGCTCGCCCCGTTCTTCGCCAGCGCGTTCGTCTGGAACGTCGCGCTCGGGATGTCGCACGTGCTCATCCCGCTGTATGCGTATCACCTCGGCTACTCGGGCGTCGCGATCGGGACGCTCGTGTCCGCGCCGGTGGTCGCGCAGCTCGCGTTCAACCTGGTCGGCGGCGTCTGGACCGACCGCATCGGCGGCAAGCGGCTCGCGCTCGCCTCGTGCGCGATGCTCGGCGTCGCCGGGGTGGTGTACGCGTTCGCGTCGACCTTCGCGGCCCTGCTGTTCGCGCAGCTCTGCATCATCCTGTCGCGCTCGATCTACTGGCCGGCGACATGGTCCCTCGGCTCCCAGCTTCCGGGCGACCGCAGCGCGCAGATGGGCCGCCTCAACTCGATCACGAGCGCCGGCCAGATCGTGGGCACCGTCGCGGCGGGGCTCGCGATCGTCCATCTCGGCTACCGGGCGGGGTTCGCGGTGCTCGCGTTCCTCGGCGGCGTGGTCGCGCTCGCGCTCATGGCCGCCTTCCGGGCGCCGGACCACCGGCGGCCGACCGACGCGCAGCCGATCCTCGCGACCTACCGCGCGCTCGCGCGGCGGCCTTCGATCTGGTTCGGCCTCGCGACCGCGTACCTCGCCGGGCTGCCGTTCTCGCTCAGCTTCTCGTTCTACCCGATCCTGCTCGTCGCGGAGGGTTTCTCGAGCGACGAGACGGGCTGGATGATCGCGTTGCGCGCGCTCGGCTCGGTGGGCGCGGGCGTCACCGCCGCCCGGTACGTCCGCAAGGTCACCGAGCGCTCGATTCCGGTCGGCGCCGGCCTCGCGACCGCGGCCACGATCCTCGCGATTGCGGCGTTCACCCACGCCCTGCCGATCAGCCTGTGCCTGTTCGCCGTGGGGCTCGCCTCCGGCGTGCTCACGCTCTACTTCCAGCTGCTGGCGAGCGAGATCTCGACGCCGGACACGCGCGGCTCGACGCTCGCCATCGCCGGGCTGGGCTGGGGGCTCTCGCACCTCACCACGCCGATGATCATGGGCGCGCTCACCGATGCCGTCGGGATCCACGCCGCGTTCCGCCTGTTCGGCGTGCTCGCGATCGCCCTGGCGCTCGGCCTCGCGCCGCTGCACGCCTGGGCGTTCCGGGGCGGCCGGCCGCGCTGAAATCCCGCGCCCCGTGACGGCGTGCACGGTGGCCGCGGCGGTCCGGGCCTAGAATCGCGCCACCAACACCAGGGAGCCGACCATGATCAAGTGGGCCGCCGTCACCTTCGGCATCGGGATGCTGATCATCTTCGCCGAGTGGAACATGGCGCGGAAGAAGAAGGAAGGCGTCACCTGGACCGACAAGCGGCGCATGGTCGGGATCTTCTGGATCTCGGTGGCGCTGGCGGGGCTCGTCGCCGGCCTGATCTACCTGTCGGACTGAGCGTTGCCGGCGGACCGGCCTCGCCGCATGCGTCTCGGCGTCCTCGACCAGAGCCCGGTGATCAGCGGGCACACGCCCGCGCGGGCGATCGCGGAGACGGTGGCGCTCGCGCAAGCGGCCGACCGGCTCGGCTACTCCCGCTACTGGCTCGCCGAGCATCACGCGATCGCCGCCCTCGCCGATCCCTGCCCCGAGATCCTGCTCACGCGCGTCGCCGCCGCGACGCAGCGCATCCGCGTCGGCACCGGCGGCGTGCTCCTGCCCTACTACAGCCCGCTCAAGGTCGCCGAGGTGTTCCGCATGCTCGAGGCGCTCTTCCCGGGCCGCATCGACCTCGGCATCGGGCGCGCGCCCGGGGGCGACCAGATCACCGCGCAGGCGGTCTCGCGCGGGCACTACACGTTCGCGGAGGATTTCCCGCAGCAGGTGCGCGACCTGGTCGGGTTCCTCGACGCCACGCTCCCGCCCGACCATCCGTTCGCGCGGGTGAAGGCGATGCCGGCGGGCGACACCGCGCCGGAGATCTGGCTGCTCGGCTCGTCGGACTACAGCGGCGGCCTCGCCGCCCTCCTCGGCCTGCGGTTCGCCTTCGCCCACTTCATCACCGCGCAGGGCGGCGACGCGGTGATGCAGACCTACAAGTCGGCGTTCATGCCGTCCGCGCGCGAGGACGCGCCGCACACGCTGCTGTGCGTGTTCGCGATCTGCGCCGAGACGGGCGCCGAGGCGGAGCGGCTCGCGGCGTCGATCGATCTGCGCCGCCTGCACATGGCGCTCGGCGTGGATGCGCCGGTGCCGACCTACGCGGAGGCGGCCGCGCGGAAGTACGACGAGCGCGAGACCGCCTACATCCGCTCGCAGCGGGCGCGCGTGGTGCTCGGCGACCCGCCGACGGTGCGCGCCCGGCTGCTCGCGCTGGCGGAGCGGTACGCCGCCGACGAGCTGATGATCATCACGATCACCGGCGATTATCCGAGCCGGCTGCGCTCGTACGAGCTGATCGCGGACGCGTTCGGGCTGGGGCGCTGAGGGGCCGCCTCAGCAGCACTGCGCGACGGGGTCTTTCGGCGCGGGCCGCAGTGCGCCGCGAAGCCACGCCGCGAGGCGGGCGAGATACCCGTGGACCGCCTCGGCGCGCATGCGGTGCGCGCGCGCCATGGCGCCGGCAATTTCCTCGTGCGTCGGAAGCTCAGCGCCGGCGAAGCCGTGGAATGCATGATCGTTTCGCATGATCGGGACTCCTGTTCAAGTGTGACCGTGGGTGGCACTTTACGGAGAGGCGACGTTCATGTGAAACGAGATTTCTGCAGCGTATGGATGCACTTATCGCATCCATAGACGTGCGATTTGCCGCAGTCCCGAGCGCAGCTTAGACTCCAGACATCCATCCGAGGAAGCCCGAGCCATGACCGATTCGCTGGGTTGGCGCAAGAAGTTCGCCGTCCTGATCCCGTCCACCAACACGAGCGTGCAGCCGGAGTTCGACGACATGCGGCCGGTGGGCGTCACGAATCACATCAGTCGCATCCGCATCCCGAACATCCCGCTGCAGTCCGACGCCGACTTCAACAAGCTGATCGACCTGATCGGCAGCGCGCAGGACGAAGCGGTAATCAGCGCGATGTCCTGCGAGCCCGACCGGCTCGTGCTCGGCATCTCCGCCGAGACCTTCTGGGGCGGCTACCAGATGTCGGTGAAGCTGAAGCAGCATCTCCTCGAGATGACGAAGCTCCCCATCTCCATGGGCTCCGAGGCGTGCGAGGAGGTCCTGAAGCTCTACGACGCCAAGACGCTGGGCGTCGTCACGCCCTACTGGCCGGTCGGGGACCGGAACGTCATCCAGTTCTTCGAGGAGGCGGGCTTCAAGGTGAAGCGCATCGAGGGCCTGAAGCGCACGAGCCCGGTGGACATCGCGCACACGACCGAGGCGGAGCTACGCGCGGCGTTGGTGAAGCTCGACGGCGACGACGTGGACGCGCTCATCCAGGTGGGGACCAACCTCGCCATGGCGCGCCTCGCCGGACAGGCCGAGGTGTGGCTGAAGAAACCGGTGATCGCGATCAACACCGCGATCTACTGGCACGCGCTGCGGCACAGCGGGATCGAGGACAAGGTGGACGGGTTCGGGTCGCTGCTGACCCAGCACTGAAGATCGTCATCCCAGACGGGACTCCGGCTTTTGCCGGAGTGACGGCTTAGGGGAGCCGGCGCGCCGCCCTTTGCAGCTCTTCGCGAAAATCCGGATGCGCGATCGCGGCAAGTCGCCGCGCGCGCTCCGCGTAGTCGATCCCACGCAGCTCCGCGACGCCCCACTCGGTCACCACGACGTCGGCATCCGCCGCCGGCGTCGTGACCGTCGCGCACGCTGCGACGATGCGGCTCGCCTTCCCGTCGCGAGAAACCGACGGCAGCGCGATCACGGCCCTTCCCCCCGGGGCCGCCGCCGCGCCGCGGATGAAATCCATCGCGCCGCCCACGCCGCCGACGTAGTGCCCGCCGGCCACCTCCGCGTTCACGCGGCCGAAGAGGTCCACCTCGACGGCCGAGTTCACGCTCACGAAGTCGGGCAGCTGCGCGAGCACCGACAGCGCGTGCGTGTAGTCCGGCGCAGCCAGCCGGACCGAGGGATTGCGGTGCGCGTAGCCGTAGAGCTTCTCGTCTCCGATCGCCAGTCCGGTCACGGTGACGCCGCGATCGATCGGTTTGCGTGCGTTGGTGACGACCCCTTTCTCGAGCAGCGGCAGCACCGCGCCCGTCAGCATTCCGGAGTGCACCCCGAGGTCGCGATGCCCCGCGAGCGCCTCGAGCACGGCGTCGGGCAGCGTGCCGATCCCGAGCTGGATCGTCGCGCCGTCGGGCACGAGCGCCGCGACGTGCGCGGCCACGCGCCGCTCGACCTCGCCGATTTTCGCCGCGGGATAGATCGGGAGCGGCCGCGCGCTGCGCACGATGGCGTCGATCCGCAAGTCGGCCGGCAGCTCGCCGCCGTGCACCCACGGCATCCGCTCGTTGACCTCGGCGATCACCGTGCGGGCGCGGCGCGCAGCGGCGAGCGCGTAGCCGTGCGACGGACCGAGCGTCATCGCGCCATCGGCAGCGGGCGAGAGCCCGATGAGCACCACGTCCGCGCGCCACGTCCCGCTCTCGAAGAGCCACGGCAGCTGCGAGTAGTGGCACGGCACGACGTCGAGCCTTCCGGCGCGGGCGAGCCGCGCATTCGCGCCGAGCGCGCCGTAGCTGACGTAGCGGAAGCCGGGCGCCCGGTCCGGCGCAAACGTGTCCGACCAGTTCGCACCGATGAAGACGGTGACCGCACCGAGGCGTTCCGCCTGCGCAACGAGCGCCTCGGCGAGCGTCAGCGGCTCGCTCGACGCCTGCGCGACGACGACGGTGTCGCCCGGGCGGATGAAGCGCGCGAGGTCGAGCGACGCCGCGTCGAGCTCGACCATACCGGGGCTTAGATGACCTTCTCGGCCCGCAGCCGCGCGATGTCGGCGTCCGCATAGCCGACGCTCTTCACGAGCTCGGCCGAGTGCTCGCCGAACTCCGGCACCCGCAGGTCGGGGCTGGCCGGCTCGCGCGCGAACCGGATCGGCACCCCGAGATGCTCCACGCCCTGCTCGTCCACCAGCAGCATCCCGCGCTCGGCGGTGGCCGGGTCGAACATCGCCTCATGAAGGGTGCGCACCGGCGCCCAGCACACGTCCACGCCTTCGAACCAGGCGGTCCATTCGTCCAGCGTCTTCGATCGGAACAGCTCGCGCAGGTAATCCTTGACCGGATCCTGCACCGGCCCCGGCGGCTGATGGCAGAGCGGGATGAGATCCGGACGCCCGGCCTTGTTGAGGAAGTTCTCGGCGAACTTGTGCTCGACGCCGCCGAGCGCGATGCAGCGGCCGTCCTTCGTGTCGTACACGTTGTAGAACGCCGCGCCGCCCCAGTTGCGCTCGTGCTTCACCACGTGCGCGCGATGCTCGGCGAACACCGGGCCCTGCACGTTCGGCGTCCAGGCGATCAGGGCGTCGTACAGCGACACATCGAGGTAATCGCCGCGCCCGGTCTGCCGTTGCTTCAGGAGCGCCATGAGAATTCCGGAGAGCGCCATCAGCGACGCGCCCATGTCGCCGGCGGGAACGCCCGGGTTCACCGGGCGCCCGTCGGCGCCGAGGTTGAGCCCGAGCACGCCGGCGAGCGCCTCGACCGCCATGTCGTGCGCCGGCTTGTCGCGATAGCGCCCGGTCTGCCCGAACGCCGAGATCGAGCAGTAGACGAGCTGCGGCGCGCGCGGCGCGACGTGCGCATACCCGACGCCGAGCCGGTCCATCACGCCGGGCCGGAAGCCTTCGACGAGCACGTCGGACTTCTCCGCGAGCCGGAGCAGGATCTCCTTGCCGTCGGGATGCTTGAGGTTGAGCCGCAGGCTCTTCTTGCCGCGATGGGTGTTGCGGAACCACACCGAGTGGCCGGCCTTCCGCAGGCCGAGGTTGCGCACCGGCTCGCCGCCGTCGTAGGGCTCGACCTTGATCACCGCCGCGCCGTGGTCGGCCATCATCATGGTGAGATGCGGCCCCGGCAGGAAGAGCGAGAGGTCGAGGACGCGGACGCCGTCGAGCTTCATTTCTTCGCCCGCTTGCGGCGCCATTGCGCGTAGCGCGCCCGCGTCGCGTCGTTCGGCGGATAGACGCCGGGCAGCGCCTTGCCGGACTTGATCTCCGCCATCACGAATTCCTCGAGCGCCTCCTGCTCCGCGGCGTCGGCGGCCACCTCGTCGGCGAGGTGCCGCGGGATGACCACGACCCCCTCCCCGTCGCCGACGACGACGTCGCCCGGATAGACCGGCACGCCGCCGCACGCGATCGGCCGCTGATAGTCCGCCGCGTGGTGCCGCACCAGGTTCAGCGGCGCCGAGCCGCCGGCGCAGAACACCGGGAACGCGGTCGCCGCGATCTCGGGCGTGTCGCGCACGCAGCCGTCGGAGACGAACCCCGCCGCGCCGCGCACTTCGAGCCGCTTCAGGAGAATCCCGCCCGCGGAGGCGGCGCGCGTGTCGCCGCGGCAGTCCACGATGAGCACGTGGCCGGGCGGAACGATCTCGATCGACTTGCGCTGCGGGTGCTCGGGGTCGCCGAGGACGCCCATCTGGTCGAGGTCCTCGCGCGCTGGAATGTTCCGCAGCGTGAACGCAGGTCCCACCATGTTCGGGCCCGTGCGGCTGACGCGCCGCACGCCCTGCACGAACACGTTGCGCAGCCCGCGCTTGAAGAGCTGCGTCGTGAGCGTCGCGGTGCTGACGCGGCGCAGGCGCGCTAGCGTCGCGGAGGACAGAGCCTTGATCTTCGAGTTCTTCGCTGTCATGGACGCGTCCTTCGAGAGCGAGGCGGGAGCCGAGCGCTAAGGGCGCGGGGCTGCCCTACGAAACCACGCTACACGCGGCTTCGTTCCATCAACTGCCGGGCGATGATGATCCGCTGCGCCTCATTCGTTCCCTCGCCGATTCGACCCGAAGGCGCGCTGCCTCGCGGCGCGGAGTCATCGGCCGGGCGCAGGCACAGCGCAACGAGCGGTGCGGCGAAAGACAAGCGGGCAGGCTGAAGCGATGCTGCCCCGAGATACTATCATCGCCCGTTCGCTCCCCCGGCGTTCCGCGGTGCTGCTCGACCGCGACGAGGCGCGGGGCGCGCATCCTCGAGAGGACCGAGTGGCTCTGCGCGGACCGCCGGCTGAATCGTCACTTTGTCAGGAGAGCTTCGATGGGCACCGACGACTCCCGCATTCTTCCCCGGACGCAGGGCTTCCTCGCCGACGGTGAGAAACTACCGACCGTTCGCATGGGCGTGCTTGAGGGGCGGGCGAGCACCGGCCACGTGGACCTCAAGCCGATGCTCGTCGGCAACGACATGCTGATGGTCGAGATCTTCGAGAAGGCCGGCGTTCGGGTCCCGGAGCACAGTCACGACGACCACGAGTCGGTCGTCTACCTGATCAAGGGAAAGATGAAGCTCGTGATCGGCGGCGAGGGATTCGTTGCGAAGGCGGGTGACGCGTGGATCCACCCGAAGGGCGTGCCGCACTGGAGCGAGGCGCTGGAGGACTGCCTCGCGGTCGAGATCAAGTCGCCGCCGCGGAAGACCTGGAACCGGTGATGCAGAACCCAATCGTCCCGCTCGTCTAAAGCGCCGCGCTCACGGCCGCACGAGCTGCAGGAACTCCTTGCGCAGCTCGGGGTTCTTGAGGAACGAGCCGCGCATGACGCTATTGGTCATGTGCGACTCGTCCTTCACGCCGCGCCAGTGCATGCAGAAGTGATCGGCCTCGAGCACGATCGCCAGCCCGTCTGGCGCAAGCCGCCCCTCGATCAGGTCCGCGAGTTGGATGACGGCCTCCTCCTGGATCTGCGGCCGGCTCATGATCCAGTCGGCGAGGCGCGAGTACTTCGACAGCCCGACGAGATTGGACCGCTCGTTGGGCAACACCCCGATCCAGAGCTTGCCGAGGATCGGCACCAGGTGGTGCGAGCACGCACTGCGCACGGTGATCGGTCCGACGATCATCAGCTCGTTGAGCCGCTCGGCGTTCGGAAACTCGGTCACGGGCGGCATCGGGTGATAACGGCCCTTGAACACCTCGTGCAGGAACATGCGTGCGACGCGGCGCGCGGTGCCGCGGGTGTTGTGATCGGCCTCGGTGTCGATGACGAGCGACTCGAGCAGCGCCTGCATGCGGCCGGCGACCTCGTCCTCGAGCGCGGCGAGCTCGGCCGCGCCGCCGATGAACTCGGCAATGTTGTCGTTGGCGTGAATGCGCCGCCCCGCTGCGGCGATGCGCTCGCGGATGCGCGCGGAGGCGGGGGGCGAAGGAGATTGTGCGTCGTTCATCTGAGACCTTTCGGCGGTTCGCGGATGCGCGCAGCCCGGGATCTCCGCTTGCCCGGCGTCGGTGCCGGTCGGACGCGGAGCCGCGCGACGGGAATCGTACCGAAACCCGTCCGGACCGAGGTGCATTCGACGGCGCCCGTGGCGCCGCGCGGGCGCTACCGGGACTTCTTCGCGGCCGGACGCGACCTCGGCGCCGGCTTCTTCGACGCGACGCCCGGGTCGTAGTCGCCGATGACGCTCTTCAACGGGCAGATGGCGAACGCGGGGCACTTCTTGCAGCCGGCGGCTAGGGCGATGGGGCAGAGCGTCATGGTGCGTCTCCACGTGTCCGCGTGTCCGGCGGACGGGAGGCGAGCATACAGGAGCGGGCGCACGCCCGCGGCGCGACCGTACCGGCTAGTACCGCCGCATGGCTCTCGCGCGCTGCCGCGCGTTGCGCGCGTTGACCGCCGCTTGCTGCTGCTCGCGGGTAAGCGGCCGGTCCTGCTGGACCCACTGGTTGATCGCCCCGGGCTTGTCGCAGTCGACGCCGCGGTTCGCCTTGCACTTGTCGACGGCTGCGGCGCGCTCGCGCTCGGCCGCGGCGGGCCCGCTCGACGCGGTGGCGCGTTGCTGGGTCCCGGCGGTCTGCGCGCGCTTCGACTCCTCCTTCTGCGCGGCGCGCTTCTGCTGCTCGGCGCGCATGCCCTGGCAGGTGATCGTGTGGCAGTCGTCGAGGCTTCCCGAGGCGGCGCCCGCAGGCTGCGTACCGGTTGCGGGCGGCGCGATCGTGGTCGCCGCCTTCGCGCCCTGCGGCTTGTCGCCGTAGTGCACCTTGCCGCTCTCGTCGGTCCACTTGTACACCTGTGCCGCCGCGGGACCGGCGACGGCGAGCAGGGCGCAGGCGAGAGTCAAGAAGGTCAGGGCGATCCGGTGCATGGGCATCTCGCGCAATGGTCTTCCTCGCGATGGTCCCCCTCCCCCGCAACCGGGTCAAAAGACCGCGCCCGCGCCGCGCCAACTGGTGCGCAGCCGGGCCCTCGCCGGCGCGCTGCCCCCGCGCGCGAACCGGGCATATTCCCTGCGGCTAGAATGCCGCCTCCCCAACGGTCCCAGGAGAACGCCGTGAAGACTGTCCGGTTCATTGCCGCCACGGCGCTCGCGCTCTGCGCCGGTGCCGCCGCCGCCCAGGCCTACCCGACCAAGCCGATCCGCATCGTCGTGCCGTTTGCGCCGGGCGGGACCTCCGACGTGCTCGCCCGGCTGTACGCGCCGAAGATCCAGGAGGGCCTCGGCCAGCCGGTGATCGTCGACAACAAGCCCGGCGCGTCCGGCAATATCGGCGCCGACCTGGTGGCGAAATCCCCGCCCGACGGCTACACGATCGTCCTGATGGACGTCGGCAACCTCGTGATCACCCCGAGCGTGATGCCGAACCTGCCGTTCGACATCGTCAAGGACTTCGCGCCGGTCACGATCATCATGTACTCGCCGCACCTGCTCGCGGTGAACCCCGCGGTGCCGGCGGGCTCGGTCGCCGAGCTGGTCAAGTACGCGAAGGCGAATCCGGGCAAGCTGAACTACGGCACCACCGGCCTCGGCAGCGCGCCGCACCTCGCCGGCGTGCTGTTCGCGCAGGGACAGGGGGTGAGCTGGGTGGACATCCCGGGCAAGGGCGGCGCCGACTCGATCCTGCACGTCATCTCCGGCCAGGCCGACGTGCTCTTCAACGGCATGGTCGCGACGCTGCCGCACGTGAAGAGCGGCAAGCTGAAGCTGCTCGCGGTGTCGAGCGACAAGCGGGTCGCCGGCATCCCCGACACCCCGACCGTCGCGGAGGCGACCGGCATGCGCGACTTCAAGACCGGCACGTACCAGGGCGTGCTCGCGGCGGCGGGCACCCCCGCGCCGGTCGTCGAGCGGCTGCACGCCGAGTTCGTGCGCGTGTCCGCCCTCCCCGACATCAAGGAGCGGCTCGTCGCGCTCGGCGCCGAGCCGATGCTGAACACGCCGGCCCAGTTCGCCGACTGGATGAAGAGCGAATCGGCGAAGTGGGCGAAGGTGGTCAAGCAGGCCAACCTCAAAATCCAGTAGCGGCGTGACGATCACGCTCTGGATTCTCGCCGTCGTCCTGATCGTCGTCGGCGTCGCCGGCACGGTGCTGCCCGCGCTGCCGGGCCCGGTCCTCGTGTTCGCGGGGGTCGCGCTCGCCGCCTGGATCGACGACTTCGCGCGCATCTCGGGCTGGACGCTCGGCGTCCTCGGCGTCCTGACCGTGATCGCGTGGCTGACCGACTACGTCGCGGCGGCGGCCGGCGCGAACAAGGTCGGCGCCAGCAAGCACGCCATCATCGGCGCGGCCGTAGGCACCGTGGCCGGGGTGTTCACCGGACTCATCGGGCTGATCTTCATGCCGCTCGTCGGCGCGGCGATCGGGGAGTTCCTGGCGCAGCGGGACGCGCTGCGCGCGGGCAAGGTCGGCCTCGCGACCTGGCTCGGCATGCTGGTCGGAACGGTCGTGAAGGTCGCGGTCGTCTTTCTGATGGTGGGGATCTTCGTCGCGGCGCTGCTGATCGCGTAGCGCGCTTCGCCCGCGCCGCCGGAGAGGCGATCCAGGAAACTCAGCGCTCGGCCCGCTGGGGCAGGCCGTCGGTGATCTCGAACCACGGCGCCTTCGACGCCGTGTAGATGTGCAGGCTTGGCCGCACGCCCGGATCGTCGTCGAGCGTGCCGATCGCAATGTCGAGCGCGTCGGGCCGGTCGTCGGTAATCCACTGCAGCGTTGAACCGCACGTGCCGCAGAACGTTCGCGTCACGGTCGGCGAGGACCGGTAGGCCCGGATGCCGGTCTCACCCGACAGGAGCACGAAGTCGGACCGCTGCACGCGCGAGTACGTGCCGAACGCCGCGCCGTGCGCCTTGCGGCACATCGCGCAGTGACAGTGGCTCATCGCGCCGAGCGGCCCGCGAATCTCGAAGCGAACCGCGCCGCAGAGGCAGCTTCCTCGCATCATCTCGCGCATCCTCCTGGTGCCGCGGGACTAGCCCGCAGGGTCAAGCTGCACTATGATCGGCCCCGATCAATCCTGGCAACCCGGATGCCAGTCCGATCCCCGTGAGCTCCCTTCGCGACGCCTGGTTCGAACTTGGCGCCGGCGCGGCCGGCGGGCTTTCGCCCTTGCTCATCCGCGCGATGGTGGCCACCTGCCGCGTCACGTGCCAGAGCCAGGACGTGCTCGAGCGCGCGCGCCGCGACGAGGCGTTCATCGGCGTGCTCTGGCACCAGGACCTCGTGTTCTTCGGCGACCACCTGCGCGGCAGCGGCTTCACCATCCTCGCGAGCCGCAGCCGCGATGGCGAGATCGGCGCGCGCATCGCACACGGTCTCGGCCTGCAGACCGTGCGTGGCTCGTCGTCCCGTGGCGCCGATGAGGCGCTCGCCGAGTTGATCGAGATCGCCCGGCGCGGCGAGTGCATCGGCTTCGTCGCCGACGGCCCGCGCGGCCCGAGTCGCATCGCGAAGATCGGGCCGATCATCGCGGCCGGACCGCGCTTGCTACGACGGAGCGGCGCCCGTCCGCGCCGACCACCACACGCGCGCGCTCGGCCGCCCTGCTCCCGTCCTTGGAATGACCATCGACGCCGGTAACGACTCCGTCGTCGCTCAGGAGTTCATCGACGGTGAAACCCTCGCGAACCTCTGCGCCCGCTTCGGCCGCTGCGTCGAGGAGCAGCTTGTCGAGCACGGTTCGCCGCGGGCAGTACGCGAACGGCGCGTCCGCGGTGCCCGGCGCCCCGGAAATCGTCAACGTCCCGAAATCGAACGCGTAGCTGTGGATCGGCGGGCATCCCGTCCCCGCCAGACGGTCGAGCAGATGCCATCGCTTCAGCGCAGCCGCGGCAAGCGGGTGCAAGATGTGCGTGGAGATCGTGTCGCTAGGGAAGACGGCGCGGTCAACCAGCAGGACGCGGTGACCCCGACGGGCGAGCAGCATTGCGGTCGGCGACCCGGCGCAGCGCGCACCCACGACGATTGCGTCGTCGCCAAGCTGTCGGGGCGCCTGATCGTGCCGATGGCGTGCGCGATGCGCGGCGGCTTCCGGTTGCGGTCCTGGGATGACATGCGCGTGCCGGTGTTCGCACGGATCGTCGCCCGTGCCGGCAACCCGATTTCGGTGCCGCACGACGCGACGCGCGAAGACTGCGAGCGTCTCCGGCAGCAACTGCAGGACGAATTGATCCGGACCGAGTCGATCGCGGCGGAAGCGCTCTGACACGCGCGCCGGCCGCGTGCAGCGGAACAGCGCGATCGTCTTGCCGGTCCGCTCCGCGCGAACCTCGGCGTCCCAGACCTGGGTGGCGCGGCCCTTGTGAGCCGGTGTCGCCACGACGACCACGTCGCCCTCGAGCGCGGTGCCGAGGAAGTTCGCCTTCAGCTCGACGGTCGTGAAGCCGCTCGCGTCCTCGGGCAGGTTGCGCACGGTCGCGTAGCCGCACGCGGTGTCGGCGAGCGTGACGACAGCGCCCGCGTGCAGGTACCCATTCCACGCGCACTTCTCGCGCGCAACGGTCATCCGCGCCCGCACCTCATCGGGTTCGACCAGGAGGAACTCGATGCCGAGATGGCCGGGCAGATACTCGCGCCCGCGCTCGTTCCACTCGGCCAGCGATTGCGGGACAGTCAAGCGGTCCATCGTTTCTCCTTCAAGCGGGCCGCTGCCCGGGGCAGCGTGGTGCAGCCGGATGCCGTTCGCTTAGGCGTAGCGGTGAGTGATCTCCGGCCGCTTCAGCACGGCCCGCGCGCGCACTGCACGACGCGATCGCCCATGAAGCGCAGCAGCTCACCGGTGAACTCGGCCTGCGCCGTCGGGTCCTTGAGCGCCGTCGCGAACCCGTCCGCGCACTGCTCCAGGGCGCGGTCGCGCTCGGCGGCGCGCGCCTTGCGCCCGCCCGGGTCGATCTTGTCGAGTCGGGCTTCGATGCCGACGACGTCGCCGAGACGGTTGAGGAACCGTTCCTTGCCCGCCGGGTTGCCCACGTTCGGCGCCTCCGCGACGAGTTGCTGGAGCAGGCGCATGCGCTGGCGATCCGTCTCGAACGCATGCGGCGGCAGCGTGGCGGCGGGCTTGCCTGGCGCAGCGCCGCCGGACAGCGGCACGGTCGCGGGCGCGACGGCGACGCCGCGCCCGGCGTCGGCCCGACCGGCACCCCCGCGCCCTGCTTTGCCCCCGGCGGCGGGACGTTGGTGAGCTTCATCACCCCCGTGTGCGGGTCGCGATAGCGATACATCTGTGCAGCCGCCGGCACCGTAAGCGCCGCCAGCGCGAGGATCAGTACCGACCGCAGCATCGACCGCACGCTCAATCCAGGAAGAGATCGACCAGGAACTTGGTGTTGCCGGGCATCATGGCGTACTTCCCGAGGTCGGTGACGCCTTCCACCGCGAGCACTTGCTCGTCGATGTAGAAGTGCCCGGTGTGCTTGCGCGCGTCGCGGTTGAAGATGACGTACGCGGTGTCGGCGAGGATCTCCGGCTTGCGGCAGAGCTTCGGGTCGATCCCGGGCAGCATCGCGAGCGCCGCGGTCGCGATCACCGTGCGCGGCCAGAGCGCGTTCACCGCCACGCCGGCCTCGCGCAGCTCCTCGGCCATGCCGAGCACGCACATGCTCATGCCGTATTTCGCCATCGTGTAGGCGACGTGGCTCTTGAACCAGCGCGGGTTCATGTTGAGCGGCGGCGAGAGGTTGAGGATGTGCGGATTGCGCCCCGCCTGCGCCGCCTGCTTCAGGAACGGAATGCAGGCCTGCGACACGCAGTAGGTGCCGCGCACGTTCACGCCGAACATGAGATCGAAGCGCTTCATCGGCGTTTCGAGCGTGGGCGTGAGGCTGATCGCGCTCGCGTTGTTGACCAGGATGTCGATGCCGCCGAAGTGCTCGGCGCACCGCTTTGCGGCGGCCGCCACGCCGGCCTCGTCGCGGATGTCGCACGGGATCGGCAGCGCCTGGCCGCCCGCTTGCGCGATCTCCTCGGCCGCGGTGTAGATCGTCCCGGGCAGCTTCGGGTTGGGCTGCTCGGTCTTGGCCACGACGGCGACGTTCGCCCCGTCCTGCGCCGCGCGCTTCGCGATCGCGAGACCGATGCCGCGCGACGCGCCGGTGATGAAGAGGGTCTTGCCTTTGAGGCTCATGGGAATCTCCTGTCCGAGCAATGGGTCAGCCGAATCGGCTGAAATCCGGCTTGCGCTTCTCGAGGAAGGCGCTGAACGCCTCCTTCGCCTCCGGCGAGCCGAGCCGCTCGCCGAAGCTGCGGATCTCCGCCGCGAGCGCCGCGTCGATCCCCGGCATCCATGCGCGCTTCATCAGCTGCTTGGTGACGCGCACGGAAGCGGCCGGCTTCTCGGCGAGCTTCTTCGCCGCCTCGCCCGCGCGCATCATCAGGATCTCGGCGGGAACGACCTCGCTCACGATCCCGAGCTGGTGCGCCTTGGCCGCGTCGAACGGCTCGCCGAGCAGCAGCAGCTCGGCGGCGCGCTGGTAGCCGACGATCGCCGGCAGCAGGAAGCTGGAGGCCGCCTCGGGGCACAGCCCGAGGTTGACGAACGGCAGCGCGAACTTCGTGCCTTCGGCGGCGTAGACCAGATCGCAGTGCAGCAGCATCGTGGTCCCGACCCCGACCGCGACGCCGCTCACCGCCGCGACCAGCGGCTTCTCGACATGGCTGATCGCGTCGAGGAAGCGAAACACCGGCGCGTCCGCATGGCGCGGCGCGTTGGCGAGGAAGTCCTGCAGGTCGTTGCCGGCGGTGAAGGCGTCGCCGGCGCCGTGAATCAGCACGACGCGCACGCCCGCGTCGGCGTCGGCCGCCTTGATCGTCTGCGCGATCGCGGCATACATGTCCGCGGTAAGCGCGTTCTTCTTCTCCGGTCGGTTGATCTGGATGCGCTGGACGGCGCCTTCGCGTGCGGTGAGGACGAGGCTCATGGCGACCGGCTCGGGTGATCGGTGGGAGCTGCGATGATAAACTGCCCGCGCAGCACCCGCGCGCCGCGCAATCTTTCCAGGAGGGCACGCCATGAAAGTCTATTGCCACCCCGCTTCGACCACCAGCCGCATCGTGATGCTCTATGCGGGCGAAGAAGCGCCCGAGATCGAGTTCCAGGTGGTCGATCTCTTCACCGGCGAGCACATGAAGCCGCCCTACTCGACGATGAACCCGAGCTGCCTCGTGCCGATGCTCGAGGACGGCGACTTCCGGCTCACCGAGAGCTCGTCGATCCTCAAGTACCTCGCCGACAAGAAGGGCTCGGCCGTCGTACCCGAAGGACCTGCGCGAGCGCGCGCGGGTCAACGAGATGATGGACTGGGTCAACACCAACCTGTACCGCGACTTCGCCTACGGCCTGGTCTACCCGCAGGCGTTCCCCACCCACAAGCGCCGCAGCGACGAGGCGCAGGCCGCGCACGCTCGCCTGGGCCAAGGAGAAGTCGCAGGGCTGGCTCAAGATCCTCGACCAGAATCTGCTCGGCCCGAAGAAAGTCTATCTCTGCGGCGACAAGATCACCATCGCCGACTACCTCGGCGCGGAGATGATCGGCCTGGGCGAGCTGATCCGCTGCAACTTCTCGCCCTATCCGAACGTCGAGCGCTGGCTCGGCAGGATGAAGACCCTCAAGAGCTGGCCGAAGGTGCACGAGGTCTTCCATGGCTTCGCGGGTTCGCTCAAGGACACGCCGTTCGTGGCCATATAGGGGGCGCCATGATCAAGGGACTGCACCACAACGCCTACCGCTGCCGCGACTCGGAGGAGACGCGGAAGTTCTACGAGGACTTCCTCGGCCTGCCGCTCGCCGGCACGCTGTGGATCAAGGAATCGAAGAGCGGTCGCAGCACCGACACGCTGCACACGTTCTACCGCCTCGACGACGGCTCGTACCTCGCCTTCTTCGAGGCGCCGGACATGCCGTTCGAGTTCAAGCCGCAGCACGACTACGACCTGCACATCGCGCTCGAGGTCGAGCGCGCCGTGCTCGAGCCGATGATGGCCAAGGGGAAGAGCGCCGGCATCGAGGTGCGCGGGATCTCCGACCACCGCTTCATCGACTCGATCTACTTCCGCGATCCGAACGGCTACGTCATCGAGCTGACGGCGAAGCGGCCGAGCCACGATCGCGAGATGGATCCGGCCACCAACGGCGCGCGCTCGAAGCTCGACCAGTGGCAGGTCGCCAAGCGGGAGCGGGCGACGAGCCCCGGTTAGGGACTCTCTGCCGGAGCGCCGCAACACAAGCGGCGCCCGGTCCACCACCAGGAGGGAGACGATGAGAAGCGGCTGGATGGTTGCCTGTCTTGCAGCGGCAGTTGGTGCAGTCAGCGCGTCCGCATGGGCGCAGCAGAAAAGCGAGAAGAAGCTGTCCGCGGACGCGCAGCGCGGGCGGTACCTCGTGCAGATCACCGGCTGCAACGACTGCCACACGGCGGGGTATGCGCCGTCGAACGGCAAGGTCGAGGAGAAGCTGTGGCTGACCGGCGACAAGCTCGGCTGGCGCGGCCCGTGGGGCACCACTTACCCCGCCAACCTGAGACTCGTCGCACAGAGTCTGACCGAAGCGCAGTGGATGAAGCGCGCACGCAGCGAACTGCGCCCGCCGATGCCGTGGTTCAACCTGCGGGACATGAGCGACGGCGACGTCCGGGCGATCTACCGCTACCTGAAGCACATGGGCCCGGCGGGCGAGGCGGCGCCGGCGTATGTGCCGCCCGACAAGGAACCCGCGCCGCCGTTCGTGCAGTTCCCCGCGCCGCCGAAGTGACGCCGTGCAGCACGCGCTGCGTGCGTAGCGGCGTCATCCCGGCGCAAGCCGGGATCCAGTCCTGACCTCCCTGATGCCGGCGAACGCCGGCATGACGGGGGCTACGCCGCCGGCAGCTTGTAGCCCTTCATCTGCTCCCGGAGCGTGAGCTTCGAGAGCTTGCCGGTCGCGGTGTGCGGCAGCTCGGCGACGAAGACGACGTCGTTGGGGATCATCCAGCTCGCGACCTTGCCGTCGTAGAACTTCAGCATCTCCTCGCGCGTCACCTCGGCGCCCTGCTTCTTCACCGCGACGACGATCGGGCGCTCGTCCCACTTGTCGTGGTGCACGCCGATCACCGCGGCCTCGGCGATCGCCGGGTGGGCGACCGCGATGTTCTCGAGCTCGATCGAGCTGATCCACTCGCCGCCGGACTTGATCACGTCCTTGGACCGGTCGGTGATGTGCATGAAGCCGTCGGCGTCGACCGTGGCGACGTCGCCGGTCGGGAACCAGCCGTCGCGCAGCACCTTGCCGCCTTCGCCCTTGAAATAGCCGTTCGTCACCCACGGCCCCCGCACCAGCAGATCGCCGAACGCCTTGCCGTCGCGCGGCAGCTCCCTGCCTTCCGCGTCGACGATCTTCATCTCGACGCCGTAGATGGTGCGCCCCTGCTTGCACCGCAGCTCGAAGCGCTGCGCCTCGGTGAGCCCCTCGTGCTTGCTCTTGAGCGTGAGCAGGGTGCCGAGCGGACTCATCTCCGTCATGCCCCAGGCGTGCTGGCAGTCGACCCCGAAGTCCTCCTCGAACTGCCGGATCATCGCCGGCGGCGCCGCCGAGCCGCCCACGACCGCGCGGCGCAGCGAAGAGAACTTGAGGCCGTTCGCCTTCATGTAGTTGAGGAGGCCGAGCCAGACGGTGGGCACCCCCGCCGTGATCGTCACCCGCTCCGCCTCGAACAGCTCGTAGAGGCTCTTCCCGTCCAGCGCGCCACCGGGGAAGACCAGCTTGCAGCCGTTCAGCGTGGCGAGATACGGGATGCCCCACGCGTTGACGTGGAACATCGGCACGACCGGCAGGATCGTCTCGCGGGCGGAGGCCGCGAAGACATCCGGCAGCGACGCCGCGTAGGCGTGCAGGACCGTCGAGCGGTGCGCGTACAGCACCCCCTTCGGGTTGCCGGTCGTGCCCGAGGTGTAGCAGAGCCCGGACGCGGTCCACTCGTCGAGCTGCGGCCATTCGAAGTTGCCGTTCTCGGCCGCGATCAGCTCCTCGTAGCAGAGGAGCTTCGGCGCCGCGATCTGCGGCATGTGGGCGCGATCGGTCATCGCGACCCAGCCGCGCACGCCCTTGCAGTGCGGTGCGAGCTTTTCCACGAGCGGCGCAAACGTCAGGTCGAAGAAGACGTACGCGTCCTCGGCGTGGTTCACGATGTAGGTCAGCTGCTCGGGGAAGAGCCGCGGATTGACGGTGTGGATGACCGCGCCCATCCCCGAGACGGCGTAATAGATCTCCAGGTGGCGGTAGCCGTTCCAGGCGAGCGTGCCGATCCGCTCGCCCTGCTTCACGCCGAGCCGGCCGAGCGCCTGGGCGAGCTGGCGCGCGCGCTTGTGGGCGTCGGCGTAGGTGTAGCGGTGGATCGGACCTTCGACCGTCCGCGAGACGATCTCGGTGTCGCCGTGGCAGCGCTCGGCGTGCACGATCAGCGACGAGATCAGGAGCGGCGAATCCATCATGAGGCCGCGGAGCATCGGAGTCCCTCGGGAAGAATTGGAAACGGGGGGTACTTTATCGCCCGGGCATGGACGTGTCGACACGCCCCGCAGGCAGCGGTTCGTCCGGGCTCGCGCATCCGCGAATCCCGCCGGACCTCACTCCAGCTTCAGATTGGCGTCCTTGACGACCTTCGCCCACTTGGCGATCTCGTCGGCGAGCTCGGCCTGGAGCGCCTCGGGCGTGCTGCCCGAGATCTCGATGCCCATGCCGGCGAGCTTCGCGCGCACGTCCTCCAGCTGGATCACCGCATTCGTCTCGCGGTTCAGGATCGCAATCACGTCCTTCGGCGTGCCGGCCGGGGCGTAGAGCGCGTAGTCGGTCGCCGAGACGACGCCCGGCACGCCCCCCTCCGCGATGGTGGGGATATCGGGCATCAGCGACGAGCGCTGCCGGGAGGCCACCCCGAGGGCGCGCAGCTTTCCCGACTTGATGTGCGGCAGATACGCGGGGAGGCTGTCGACCGCCATGTCGACCCGGCCGTCCAGCAGGTCGGGGAGGATCTGGGTCGTGCCCTTGTAGGGGACGTGCGTGATGTCGATGGCCGCCGCGTGCTTGAACATCTCGCCGGTGAGGTGGATCAGGGCGCCGGTGCCCGACGAGGCGAACGTCAGCCGGCCGGGCTTCGCCTTTGCGAGCGCCACGAGCTCCTTCACCGAGCTCACGCCGAGCGTCGACGGCACGACCAGGACGATGGTGCCGTAGCCGATCCTCGACACCGGCGCGAAGTCGCGCTGCATGTCGAAGGCGAGCTTCTTGAAGGTCGCCTGCACGACCGCCTGGTTGCCGATCGGCCCGAGCAGCAGCGTGTAGCCGTCGGGCGCGCTCTTCGCCACGGCGTCGGTCCCGATCGTCATGCTCGCGCCGGGCTTGTTGTCGACGACGACCGGCTGGCCGAGGCGCCCGGAAATCTTCTCTCCCACGGTGCGAGCGACGATGTCGACGCCGCCGCCGGGCGGAAACGGCACGACGATGCGGATCGGCTTTCCCGGGTACTGCGCCGCGGCGGGCAGCATGGCGAGGGCAGCGGCGAGCGCCGCGAGCAGACGGATGCAAGCTCTCATCGAGTGCGGCTCCTGGTGGGCCCCGCACTATACGGATTTTCCGGACGGCGTTCCGGCCGCGGCTAGCGCAGCACGACGACGTCGATCGTCGCGGCGACGCCCGCGACCTCGCGGCGCGACCGGACCTCCGCGGGGCGCGACGGGACGAAGCCCTGCTCGCGGGCACGCTCGAGCGCGTCTGCGGTCGTGAGCGCGTGAACGTTCTCGACCTTGGTGTGATTCTGAAGCTTCGCCGCGCGGTTGACCGGGTCGCCGATCACCGCGTACTCGAGGCGCGCCGCGTCGCCGATCGCGCCGCAGGTCACGGTGCCCACCTCGACGCCGATCCCTACGCCGGGCGCGGGCAGGTTCCGCGCCCGGCGCGCGCCGGCCCATGCCTGGAGCGCGTCCACCAGCGCGCCGGCCGCGCGCAGCGCATCGGCTGCGTACGTCGTGGACATCCGCGTCGCGCCGAAGGTCACCATGATCCCGTCGCCGAGGTAGGTGGTGACGCTCCCGCCGTTCGCCCGGACGATCGGGACGGCGATGCCCTGGTACTCGCCGAGCAGCTTCACCAGGTCGCCCGGGGGGAGTTGCGCCGCAAGGCGGGTGAACCCGCGCAGATCGATGAACATCGCGGCCGCCTCGGTCTGGCGACCTTCGCCCGGGCGCAGGTCGGCCTCCTCCGCGCCGACGATGGTCGCGGCGATCTCGGGCGAGAAGAAGCGCGCGAGACGGCCCGCGGCGGCCCCCTCGGTCACCGCGCGATGGAGCAGCGCCCGCGCGCGCGCCGCGCCCACCGCCAGCAGCACCGCGACGATGAGGATCGAGAGCACCTTGTCCACCTCGCCGCCGATCAGGACCCGCGCCGAGGTCATGTACGCCACGTAGTCGCGCGTCAGGAGCGCCATTCCGCCCGGCTCGGCGAGCGCGTACGCGAGGAGCGCGAGCCAGCCCGCCGCCGCGGCAATGCCCGCGAACAGCACGTAGCCCGGCGCGAGGCTCAGCGCCCGCAGCGCGATGAAGATGAAGATGTAGAGCAGCGTCGGCGCCTTGAGGTAGAACGCGGCGGGCTGGCCGTACTGGATGTGGAAGCTCCAGATCGTGACCATCAGCACGGCGACGTCCACCGCCGTCGAGAGCATGCGCATCGCGTGCGTCAGCCGCCCCTGGTACGCGAGGTACAGCCGCCAGACCGTGAACGCGGCGTAGATCCCGAGCGCCCACGGCACCGGCCGGAAGGCGGCGTCGACCGGAAAGGTCTTGCGCGAGACCGCGTACAGGACCGCGAACGATACGACCAGCGCCGCCTGGACCCAGCCGGTCAGGATCTCGTTCGCGCGCTCCTGCCGGCGCACCGCGTCGGTGACGTGGCGCGGCAGCCGTTCGAGCTCGGCGCTCGAGAGCCAGCGCGACGCCGCCGCGCCAGGCGGCGGCGAGCGACGCTACCGGCCGCGCCACGGCGTCCGCAGCGCTCACAGGAAACGGGTACCGACGTCGGTCGACGACTCGCGCCCAAGCGAGTCGTAGTGCGCCTCGAGGAATGCGCCGGCGCGGCCGCGCCCGAGCTCGTACAGCCACATGAGGAAGTCCCACTGGGCGTTGAGCTTCGACGACACGCCGAGCTTGCGCATCTCGTCCTCGGCGTCGACGCAGTGGATGAACATGCGCTTCAGCCGCCCGCCGTCGTCGAACCCCGCGTCCACCAGCCTGGTCACGAAGTTGATCGCCCTCATCTCGCGCATCAGCGACGAGTTGAAGGACAGCGTGTTGATGCGGTCGAAGATCGCCTGGGCGCTCGTCGGCACCTCGTCGACCACGATCGGGTTGATCATCACCAGCAGCACGTCGCGCGACGCGCAGTTGTAGATCAGCGGGAAGATCGGCGGGTTGCCCATGTAGCCGCCGTCCCAGTAGTGCTCCCCGTCCACCTCGACCGCCTGGAACATGAACGGCAGGCAGGCCGAGGCGAGCACCGCCTCGATGCACATCTCGTGGCACTCGAACACCCGGATGCGCCCGCTCTTCACGTTCGCCGCGCAGGTGAACAGACGCACCTTCGACTCGCGCCGCAGCCGATCGAAGTCCACCACCTCCATCAGGACGTCGCGCAGCGGGTGGCTGTTGAGCGGATTGAACTGGTACGGCGACCAGAATCGCGTCATCGCGTCGAACATGAACCAGAGCGGCGAGTGGTCCATGTTGCCCGGGCCGGTGGCCCGGTCGAGCAGCGACGGCTGCAGCGGGGAGTACCGCGCGACCTCGCCGACCCTGGTCCAGAACTCGCGCAGCTTGGCGCGCGCGCCCGCGTTGCCGCCGATCGTGAGGCCGTAGGACAGCACTGCGGCGTTCATCGCCCCGGCGCTCGTACCGACGATCCCCTCGATGTCGATGCGCTCGTCCTCGAGCAGGCGATCGAGCACGCCCCAGGCGAACGCGCCGTGGCTGCCGCCGCCCTGCAGGGCGAGGTTGATCGACTTCGTCTCTTTCGCCATGGGGAGTCTCGCGGCACGGGGTCGGAATCCCCGTGAGTCGCGGCGCGGCACGGCGCCTTACATGGCCCCGCCAGCCGTAAGGCCCGCGCGGCGGCGGCGACTACTCGGCGTCATCCACCCTGCACGCTGCGCTGCCGACACGGAGGGCCACGCCATGTTGAAAGGCAAGACCGCACTCGTCACCGGATCCACCAGCGGCATCGGCCTCGGCATCGCCGAGGCGCTCGCCGCCCAGGGCGCGAACGTCGTGTTGAACGGCCTGGGGGATCCGGCCGAGGTGGAGCGCCTCCGGGCGCGCCTCGCGGACACGTATCGCGTCACGATCAGATACGACGCCGCGGACATGTCGAGGCCCGACGCGATCGACGCGATGCTCAAGTCGGCGATCGCCGAGCTCGGCGGCGTGGACGTGCTCGTCAACAACGCCGGCATCCAGTACGTCGCGCCGCTCGAGGACTTCCCGGTCGCGAAGTGGGACGCGATCCTCGCCATCAACCTGTCGGCCGCGTTCCACACCACGCGCCTCGCCCTGCCGCGCATGAAGAAGAACGGCTGGGGGCGAGTCGTGAACATCGCCTCGGCGCATGCCCTGGTCGCCTCGCCCTACAAGGCGGCGTACGTCGCCGCGAAGCACGGGATCGCGGGCCTGACCAAGACGGTCGCGCTCGAGGTCGCCGAGCAGGGCATCACGGTGAACGCGATCTGCCCCGGCTATGTCTGGACGCCGCTCGTCGAGAAGCAGATCCCCGACACCGCCAAGGCGCGCGGGCTCACCGAGGACCAGGTGAAGCGCGACGTCCTGCTCGCCGCCCAGCCGACCAAGAAGTTCGTGACCGTCGGCGAGGTCGCCGCGCTGACGGCATTCCTCGCCAGCGACGCCGCGGCTTCGATCACGGGCGCCATCCTCCCCGTGGACGGCGGCTGGACCGCTCACTAATCCCGCGGCCCGCCGGCCGCGCCACTTCAGTCGATGAAAGGAGAACTCCCATGAACACCCCGCAATCGCTTCTCTGGAAACGCATCGCACTCGCCGGCCTCACGGCCGCGGCCTTCGCATTCGGCACGACCGCGGTGGCCGGCGAGTGCCCGGCGAACCAGCGCGTCGCCGACGGCAAGGGCCAGAAGCCCGGGCCGACGGCGCCGAAGGACGTCACCGACAAGATCATCGCGATGACCGACCTCACAAAGGAGCAGCTCGGCATCAAGGACCGCCTGTTCCGCGCGCGCCAGCTCGAGATCAAGCCCGGCGGCATCGTCCCGTGGCACAGCCACGGCGACCGCCCCGCCATGATCTACGTCGTCTCGGGCGAGATCGTCGAGTACGCGAGCACCTGCGCGGTGCCGATCGTGCACCGTGCCGGCGAGGTGACCGCCGAGCGCGCGCCGACTTCGCACTGGTGGCAGAACACCGGGACGGTGCCCGCGGTCCTGATCTCGGTCGATCTCTTCCGCATCGACGACAAGGTGAACGAGAAGATGATGTAGGCGCGCGTACCGCGCCGGGCGGAGCGCGCCGCGCTCCGCTCCACTGCCCGACTTCGTCCGGAGCCCGCGATCCGATGTCCACCGCCACCGACGCCCTTGCCTCGTCCGCGCTTCCCGCCGCCGGCGGCAGCGCGCTGCGTACCCTGGTGATCGGGCTCACGGCCTTCCTCACGCTGGTCGATCTCTTCGCCACGCAGGCGATCCTCCCGTCGCTCGCGCGGCACTACGGCGTGAGCCCGGCGGCGATGGGCTTCGCGGTCAACGCCGCGACGATGGGCATGGCGGTCGCCGGGCTCGCAGTCGCGTTCTTCAGCCGGCACATCGACCGGCGGCTCGGCATCTTCGCCGCGCTCGCGCTGCTTGCGATCCCGACGGCGCTGCTCGCCACCGCGCCCGACCTTGCGACCTTCACCGCGCTGCGCATCGTCCAGGGCCTGTGCATGGCCGCAGCGTTCGCCCTGACGCTGTCGTATCTGGCGGAGCAGTGCAGCGCCCGCGACGCCGCCGGCGCGTTCGCGGCGTACGTCACCGGCAACGTCGCGAGCAATCTGTTCGGCCGATTGCTGTCGGCGGGGCTCGCCGACCACGTCGGCCTCGCCGCGAACTTCTACGTCTTCGCCGCGCTGAACCTCGCCGGCGCGGCGCTCGTCTGGTTCACGCTGGGCCGGACGACGCCGATGGCCGCGAGCGGCGCACCCGTGCGCGCGCCGCTCGCGGTGTGGGCCGAGCACCTGCGCAACCCCGCCTTGCGGGTGAGTTTCGCCATCGGCTTCCTGATCCTGTTCGCCTTCATCGGCACCTTCACCTACGTCAACTTCGTGCTGGTCCGGCCGCCGCTCGCGCTCGGCATGATGGCGATCGGGTTCGTCTACTTCGTGTTCACGCCGGCGATCCTGACCACGCCGGTCGCCGGCCGCGCGGTCCGCCGCTTCGGCACGCGCGCGACGTTCTGGGGCGGGATCGCCGCGGCGGGCGGCGGGCTGCCGCTCGTGCTGGCGCCGAGCCTGCCGCTCGTGCTCGCCGGCCTGGCGCTCATCGGCGCGGGAACCTTCTTCGCCCAGGCGACGACCACGGGTTTCGTCGGCCGCGCCGCGACCACCGATCCGGGCTCGGCGAGCGGCCTCTACCTCGCCTGCTACTTCCTCGGCGGCCTGGTGGGGAGCGCGGTGCTCGGGCAGCTCTTCGACCGGCTCGGCTGGTCCGCGTGCGTGGCGGGCATCGGCGTCGCGCTCGCGCTCGCTGCGCTCTTCGGTGCCGGCCTCCGCCTGCCCGCGCCGGCGCGGACCGCGTGACGGGGCGCGCCGTGGGAATTCGCGAGTACGTCGAGATCGCCGGCACGGCCGCGGAGGTGGCCGGCGTCGCGCTGATCGTCGGCGGCCTCGTGATCGCGACCCTCCGCTACGCCGCGTTCCGGGGCGACGCGGTCGCATCGCCGTACCGCCGCTACCGGCAGGACCTGGGTCGCGCGATCCTGCTCGGGCTCGAGGTCCTGGTCGCGGCCGACATCGTCCGCACGGTCGCATTCACGCCGACGATGGACAGCGTCCTGGTGCTGGCGATGATCGTCGCCATCCGCACCTTCCTCAGCTGGAGCCTCGCGCTCGAGCTGGAGGGCCGCTGGCCCTGGCAGCGCGGCGCCGAGGCGCCCCGCCCATGAGTTCTTGAACGGTGCTCGCGCGCCGTTCGCGCGAGCCGCAACCCGAAGGAGACCCGCATGTTCGCATCCATCGCACGACTCGCCTCCGCGGCGGCGCTCGCCGCCACCCTCGCGGCGTCCCCGGCCGCAGTCGCCCAGACGGCCGGCCCGAGCGTCCCGCAGCTCGCCGGAGACGGCGTCGTCCGCGTGAAGAGCGCCTATGCGATCGACGAGACGATCGCGCGCCTGAAGCGGGACATCGCCGCGAAAGGGATCCGGTTCTTCCAGGAAGTCGACCAGCGTCAGCTCGCCGCCGAGGCCGGGATCAGGGTGCTGCCGTCGACGCTGCTCGTGTTCGGCAACCCGCCGCTCGGCACGCAGTTCCTGAACGCCAACCCGCAGGCCGGGCTCGACTGGCCGGTGCGGCTGCTCGTGCAGCAGGACGAGAAGGGCGACGTGTGGGCGGTTTACACGGACTTCCTCTGGATCGCACGCCGCCACGGGATCAGGGACACCGAGCAGGCGCCGTTCGAGACCGCCTCGGGCGTCATCGCGTCGATCACTTCCGCGGTGAAGGCGCAGTAGCGATTCCCGAATCTCCGGTGCACGGCACGCGCGGCAGACAAGCGACGAGCGGCCGGACACCACTCCTGTTCACGCCAAAGGAGGCGAACGCATGGGAGACGACGACCCACTCGGCTCGAACGCAACGCTGGCGAGAACCCTGATCGCGGCGCGGGACGCAACGACCGTCGCGCGCTTGCTCGCAGCACGGCCGCCGTGCTGTCCGCTCGTGCGCGCCGCGTTCGCGCGCGTCCTCGCGCAGACGCTGAGCGCCTGGTCGTTCGAACGCGAACCATACGTAAGGCCGCGCGCGGCCGCGCGACGAAAGCTGGAGCCCGCGCTCCAGACGGCTCACGCCCTTCAACCACGCAAAGGAGAAGCACGATGAAATCCTCGAAAATCGCCGCCGCTGTCGCCATGGGGCTCGCCCTCGGGTTCGGGCAGGTCGCGGTCGCGCAGAAGACCATGGACAACGTGATGAAGCTGGACGCCGACAAGGACGGCATGATCTCCAAGGCCGAAGCCATGCGGATGTTCGAGACGAAGTTCGACGCGATGATGAAGCAGAAAGGCATCCAGAAGCTCAGCGCCAGGGACGTCCAGGCGATCATCGACGACATCGCGAAGACCTACGGCACGGCCCAGTAAGGCCGGCGCCACGCGCGCGAAACCGCGTGCGTCTGCGGGACGGGGGAGCTCGACTCCGCCGGCCCGTTTCCGTTCACGCCGCGCAGGCGCGGCAGGGGCGATCGCAGTTGACCCCCCCGGACCCTTTCTCTACCATCGTCCCGGCATCACGAGAGGAGGGCCGTCCGGCGTTCGACCGGAGGCCGACGATGCCCCAACGAGGAGGAGAGTCCCCATGCTCGCGCGCCGCCTTCGCTCGCTCGCCGTCGCCGCCTTGTTGCTCGCCGCCGCCCTGCCGGCCGCCGCCCAGGACGTCCTGCGCATCGCCTACGTCGATCCGCTTTCCGGCCCGTTCGCCAACGTCGGCGAGGCCGGGCTCAAGCACTTCCAGTTCATGGCGGACGAGCTGAATCGCCGCAACGCCGCGCCGGGCGTGAAGTTCGAGATCGTCGGCTTCGACAACAAGGTGAGCCCGCAGGAGACGCTGAACGTCTTCAAGCAGATCGTCGACCGCGGCATCCGCTACGTGACGCAGGGCAACAGCTCGGCGGTCGCGCTCGCGCTCTCCGACGCGGTGCAGAAGCACAACGAGCGCAACCCCGGCAAGGAGATCGTGTACCTGAACTACGCCGCGGTCGACCCGGATCTCACCAACTCGAAGTGCCACTTCTTCCACTTCCGCTTCGACGCCAACAGCGACATGAAGATGGAGGCGCTCACCACCGAGCTCGCGAAGAACCAGAAGATCAAGAAGGTCTACCTGATCAACCAGAACTACTCGTTCGGCCAGGCGGTGTCGCGCGCGGCGAAGGCCGACCTGAAGCGCAAGCGCCCCGACATCGAGATCGTCGGCGACGACCTGCACCCGCTCGGCCAGGTGAAGGACTTCGCGCCCTACGTGGCGAAGATGAAGGCCGCCGGCGCCGACACGGTGATCACCGGCAACTGGGGCAACGACATGTCGCTGCTCGTCAAGGCGGCGCGCGAGGCCGGCCTGAACGTCACCTTCTACACGTACTACGCGGGCTTCGCCGGGGTGCCGACGGCGGTGGGCGAGGCGGGCATCGACCGCATGAAGCAGATCACCGAGTGGCACACCAACGTGCCGTCGAAGGAGCTCGAGCGCGTCAACGTCGAGTTCAAGAAGAAGTACAACCTCGACTGGTGGTTCCTGCGCGTGCACACGGCGATGAACATGCTCGCCGAGGCGATGAAGCAGCGCGAAGTCCAGCGACCCGGTGAAGGTCGCGCAGGCAGCTCTCCGGAATGAAGCACCAGACGGAGTTCGGCGAGGTCGAGATGCGCGCCGCCGACCATCAGCTGATCCAGCCGCTCTACATCTCGACGTTCGCGCGCTCGGCCGCGAAGGGCGGGCCGAAGGAGGTGCAGGTTCGACGTCGAGAACACCGGCTCGGGTTCAGGACCGACGTGCGCATCGAGCCTTACGTCTCGGCGCAGCCGACGTCGTGCCAGATGAAGCGGCCCGGGAAGTAGCGCCCGCGCACTGACGCACCGCATCGAGGGCGGCGACCGGGCCGCCCTTGTTTTTCGCCCGTGCCGCAGATGGAATTCCTCGTCATCCAGACGCTCAACGGCCTGAGCTACGGGCTGCTGCTGTTCCTGCTCTCGGCCGGACTCACGCTGATCTTCTCGATGATGGGCGTGCTCAATTTCGCCCACGCGAGCTTCTACATGGTCGGCGCGTACTTCGGCTACCAGATCACGCGCTGGGTGGGGTTCTGGCCTGGGTTGCTCGTCGCGCCGCTGGCCGTGGGCGTGATCGGCATGCTGGTCGAGCGTTACGGCCTGCGCCGGGTGCACAAGCACGGCCACGTCGCCGAGCTGCTGTTCACCTTCGGCCTCGCCTACATCATCGAGGAGGCGATCCACCTCGTCTGGGGCCGCGCAGCGGTCGAGTACAACCCGCCCCCGTTCGCTCGACGGTCCGCTCTTCACCGTGTTCGGATCGAGCTTTCCGATCTACCGCGGCTTCATGGCAGCGGTGGCGATCGCGATGCTCGTCGCGATCTACCTCGGACTCACGCGCACCCGCGTCGGGCTCGTGATCCAGGCCGCGCTCACGCATCCGCGGACGGTCGAGGCGCTCGGGCACAACGTCCCGCGCGTGTTCATGCTCACGTTCGGCGGCGGCTCGGCGCTCGCAGCGCTTGCCGGCGCGGTCGGCGGGCCGGCGTTCGTCACCGATCCCGGCATGGCCGCAGCGATCGGCCCGATCGTGTTCGTGGTCGTCGTGGTCGGCGGCATGGGCTCGCTCGCCGGCGCGTTCCTCGCGAGCCTGCTGATCGGGCTGCTGCAGACCTTCTCCGTGTCGCTCGATTGGTCGCTCGCCGGCCTCCTGCGGCCGCTCGGCATCGCGCCGGCCGGCGGAACCTTTCTCGCCGAAGTGCTGAACCTGACGCTCGCCCAGGCCGCGCCGATGCTGCCCTACCTGATCATGGTGCTGATGCTCGTCGTCCGGCCGCGCGGGCTGATGGGAACGCGAGAGACCTGAGCGGGCGATGAGCACGCTCCGGTTCAGGCCCGTCAACGCCGGACGCTGGTTCGTCTGGGGCGCGCTCGCGCTCGCGCTAATCGTCCTGCCGCTCGTGTTCAGTCAGGGCTTCGCGCTGACGCTGATGAGCCAGATGGGCATCATGATCATCTTCGCCCTGTCCTACAACCTGCTGCTGGGGCACACCGGGCTGCTGTCGTTCGGGCACGCGGTGTACATGGGGCTCGGCGCGTACTTCGCGATCCACGCGCTGAACCTGGTCGGGCAGGGCCGGCTCGGCCTCCCCGTCGCCCTGCTCCCGCTCGTCGGCGGGCTGTCTGCGGCGCTCTTCGGCGCGCTCATCGGCTGGGTGACGACGCGCAAGGCAGGCGTCGCGTTCGCGATGATCTCGCTCGGCATCGGCGAGATGGTGCACGCGATGTCGCTCATGTTTCCGGCGTTCTTCGGCGGCGAGGGCGGCGTGACCGCGAACCGCATGGTGGGCCCCGCGCCGCTCGGGATCACCTATGGCCCGGCGATCCAGGTCTACTACCTGATCGCGCTCTGGACGCTTCTCAGCATGGCGGCGATGTTCGCCCTCACCCGGACGCCGCTCGGCCGCATCGCCAACGCGGTGCGCGACAACGAGGAGCGCGCCGCCTTCATCGGCTACAGCACCGAGCGCGTGCGGCTGCTCATGTTCGTGCTGTCGGCGTTCTTCGCCGGCATCGCCGGCGGACTCGCCGCGATCAACTACGAGATCGTCACCGCCGAGACGGTCTCGACGCTGCGCTCCGGCGCGGTGCTGCTCGCCGCGTACATCGGCGGCGTCGGGTTCTTCTTCGGTCCGGCCCTCGGCGCCGTGGTCTTCACCTTCTTCCAGACGGCGCTGTCCGGCATCACGAAAGCGTGGCTGCTCTACCTCGGGCTCCTCTTCATCGCGGTCGTGATGTTCGCGCCGGGCGGGTTGGCGATGATCCTGATGCAGCACCTGCGCGTCTGGAAGTTCGGCCTGCTGGGACGGCTCGTCCGCCCGTACGGCTGGGCGCTTGCGCCCGGCCTGCTCGCGCTCGCGGGCTTCGTCGGGCTCGTGGAGATGACCTACCACGTGAGCGCAACGGGCGCGACGCGCGAGCTGGCGCTCGCTGGCGTCGTCGTCGCGCCGTTCAGCGCCACGCCCTGGCTCGCCTGCTCGGTCCTGCTCGCGGTCGGCGGCGCGCTGTGCGTCGTCGCCTGGCGACGCCTGCGCGCAGCGTGGGACGAAGTGCAGCGGGAAATCGAGGCGAAACTCGGGGCGGCGGGACTCGCATGACCGCGCCCGCTCTCGAGCTGCAGGGCGTCCGAAAGCGCTTCGGCAAGACCGAGATCATCCGCGGCGTCGATCTCGCCGTCGCCCGCGGCGAGCGTCACGCGATCATCGGCCCCAACGGCGCCGGCAAGTCGACGCTCTTCAACCTCGCGAGCGGCCGGTTTCCGGTCTCCGACGGGCGCATCCTGCTGCACGGCGCGGACGTCACGCGCCTGCGCCCGCACCAGATCAACCGCCGCGGACTGTCGCGCAGCTTCCAGGTCACCAACATCTTCCCGCACCTGTCGGTGTTCGAGAACCTCCGCTGCGCGAGTCCTCTGGTCGCTCGGCTACCGCTACGCGTTCTGGCGCGCGCTGTCCGGGCTCGCCGACGCCCGCCGCCGCGCCGAGGACGTCCTGGAGCGGATCGGTCTCGCGCGGCGGCGGGACACGCTCGCCGGCGTGCTCTCGTACGCCGAGCAGCGCGCGCTCGAGATCGGCATCACGATCGCGGGCGGCGCCGAGGTGATCCTGCTCGACGAGCCGACCGCAGGCATGAACCGCTCGGAGACTGCGGCGGCGGTGGCGCTGATCCGCAAGGTGACCGAGGGCAAGACGCTGGTCATGGTCGAGCACGACATGGGCGTCGTCTTCGATCTCGCCGACCGCGTGAGCGTGCTCGTGTACGGCGAGATCATCGCGAGCGGCGCGCCGGCGGCGATCCGCGCGAACCCGAAGGTGCAGGAAGCCTACCTCGGAGTGGCCCATGCTTGAGGTGCGCGACCTCCACGCGTGGTACGGCAAGAGCCACATCCTCCAGGGGGTGCATCTCCGGGTCGGCGCCGGCGAGTGCGTGAGCCTCGTCGGCCGCAACGGCGTGGGCCGCTCGACGACCATCCGGGCGATCATGGGCATGGTGGACGCGCGCGGCTCGGTGCGCTTCAAGGACGCCGAGATCCTCGGCCTCGAGAGCTTCCGGATCGCGCACCGGGGGCTCGGCTACGTGCCGGAGAGCCGCGACATCTTCCCGACGCTGACCGTGCGGCAGAATCTCGAGCTCGGGATGAAGACCAAGGGCAGGACCGGGCGCTGGTCGGTGGCGGACGTGTTCCGGCTCTTTCCGCGGCTCGCGGAGCGCGGGGACACCCCGGGCGGGGTGCTGTCGGGCGGCGAGCAGCAGATGCTCACGCTCGCGCGCACGCTGATGGGCGACCCCGATCTCGTCATGATCGACGAGCCGACCGAGGGCCTCGCGCCCAGGCTCGTCGAGCTGGTCGCCGACCTCTTCCGCGAGATCAAGCGGCGCGGCGTGGCGATCCTGCTGGTCGAGCAGAAGCTCGCGATCGCGCTCGATCTGTCCGAGCGGATGTACGTGATGGGGCACGGGCAGATCGTCTTCGAGGGCGCGCCGGACGACCTGCGCGGGAATGCGCTGATCCGGCGCGAATGGCTGGAAGTGTAGGAGCCGCAGATGAGCGCTATCGACAGAGTCGCTGTAGTGACCGGCGCCGCGCGCGGCATCGGCCTCGCCGTCGCCCGGAGGTTCCTCGACGAAGGCTATGGCGTGGCCCTCCTCGACATCGACGCGCCGACGCTCGCCCGGACCGCGGCGAGCCTCGCGCCGCGCGACCGGGTCCTCGCCGTCGAATGCGACGTCGCGGAGCCGCGCCAGGTGCAGGCAGCGATCGACCGGGTCGCGGCCCGCTTCGGCCGCATCGACGCGCTCGTCAACAACGCCGGCGTCGCGGTCTTCAAGCCGATGCTGGAGACCACCTTCGACGAGTGGGCGCGCGTCATCGCCGTCAACCTCACCGGCCCGTTCCTCTGCACGCAGGCCGCCGCGCCCGTGATGCTCAGGAACGGCGGCGGCGCCGTGGTCAACATCGGATCGATCTCCGGGTTGCGGGCCAGCACGCTGCGCGTGGCGTACGGCACGAGCAAGGCGGCGCTGATGCATCTCACGAAGCAGCAGGCGGCCGAGCTCGGCGAGCTCGGCATCCGCGTCAATGCCGTCGCGCCGGGCCCGGTCGATACCGCGATGGCGAAGCAGGTGCACACCCCCGACATCCGCGCCGACTACCACGACGCGATCCCGCTGAACCGCTACGGGACCGAGGAGGAGATCGCTGCGGCGGTCGCGTTCCTCTGCAGCGACGCGGCGAGCTACGTCAACGGCCAGACGCTTGCCGTCGACGGCGGGTTCGATGCAGCGGGCATCGGCCTGCCCAGCCTGCGGTCCAAGCGCTAGAATCGCGGTCCCTGCCCGCCCGTTGCGGGCGTCCCCCATTCCCGCATGGCCTGGACCTACCTTTTCATCGCCGGCGTTCTCGAGATCGTGTGGGCCATCGGCCTCAAGTACACCGCGGGCTTCACCCGGCTCGTGCCGAGCGCGATCACGATCGCGGCGATGGTCGTCAGCCTCTGGTTCCTCGCCCTGGCGCTGAGATCGATTCCGGTCGGCACCGGCTACGCGGTCTGGACCGGCATCGGCGCGGTCGGCACCGCGCTCCTCGGCATCGTTCTCTTCGCCGAGCCCGCGACCCTCGCGCGGCTCGGCTGCATCGGCCTGATCGTCGCGGGGATCGTCGGCCTCAAGCTCGTCACCCCCGCCTGAACCCCACTGGAGCAAGCATGGACGCAGCCGCATACGCCGTGCACGGCGACATCGCCGTGATCACCATGAACAACCCGCCGGTCAACGGCCTCGGACATCCGCTGCGCAAGGGGATCGTCGCGGGCCTCGACACGGCCCTGGCCGATCCGAACGTGAAGGCAATCGTGCTGATCGGCGGCGGCAACGCCTTCTCGGGCGGCGCCGACATCAAGGAGTTCAACAGCCCGGCGGCGAGCGCCGAGCCGCATCTGCGGCAGATCATCGCGAAGATCGAGGCGCTGTCGAAACCGGTGATCGCCGCGGTCCACAAGGTGGCGATGGGCGGCGGGCTGGAGCTCGCGCTCGGCTGCCATTACCGCGTCGCGGCGCCCGGCGCGCAGATCGCGCTGCCCGAGGTGAAGCTCGGCATCCTGCCCGGCGCGGGCGGCACGCAGCGCCTGCCGCGCGCGATCGATGCGAAGGTCGCCCTCGACATGATGGTCTCGGGCGCGCCGACGCTGTCGGAGAAGATGCCGGCGGGTCTGTTCGACGAGGTCGTGCAGGGCGATCTGCTCGCCGGCGCGCTGGCGTTCGCGCGCAAGGCGGTCGCCGAAAAGCGGCCGCTGCGCAAGCTGCGGGACGAAAAGGTGAAGCTCGAGGGCGACGCGGCGGCGTTCCTCGCCGCGGCCGCGGGCAAGGTGGCCAAGGAGTCGCGCGGCTTCCCCGCGCCGCCGCAGATCGTGGCCTGCGTGGACGCGGCGACGAAGCTGCCGTTCGACCAGGGCCTCGAGTTCGAGCGCCAGCGCTTCGAGGAGCTGGTCGTCACGACCGAGTCGAAGGCGCTGCGGCACGCCTTCTTCGGCGAGCGCACCGCCTCGAAAATCCCCGACGTGCCGGACTCGACGCCGGTCATCGAGATCAAGAAGGTCGCGATCATCGGCGCGGGCACGATGGGCGGCGGCATCGGGATGGCGTTCGTCAACGCCGGCTTCCCGGTGACGCTGCTCGAACTGAAGCAGGAGGCGCTGGACCGCGGGCTCGACGTGATCAGGAAGAACTACGCCGCAACCGTCGCGAAGGGCCGCCTCGCTCAAGCCGAGATGGACAAGCGCATGGCGCGCTTCTCGACCGCGCTCTCGTACGACGCGATCAAGGACGCCGACCTCGTGATCGAGGCGGTGTTCGAGGACATGGGCGTCAAGGAGTCGGTCTTCAAGCAGCTCGACGCGACCATGAAGCCGGGCGCGATCCTCGCGAGCAACACCTCGACGCTCGACCTCGACCGGATCGCGTCGTTCACCAGGCGCCCGGAGTCGGTCATCGGGCTGCATTTCTTCAGCCCGGCGAACGTGATGCGGCTGCTGGAGGTCGTGCGCGGCGCGAAGACGTCCAAGGAGGTGCTCGCGACGGTGATGAAGCTCGCGAAGACCATCCGGAAGCTCGGCGTGGTCTCGGGCGTGTGCGACGGCTTCATCGGCAACCGCATGCTCGAGGAGTACGTGCGCCAGGCCTACTTCCTGGTCGAGGAAGGCGCGCTGCCGCAGCAGGTCGACAAGGCGGTGCAGGACTGGGGCATGGCGATGGGCCCGTTCGCGATGATGGACATGGCGGGCCAGGACATCGGCTGGCACATCCGCAAGCGGCGCCGCGCCGAGGATCCCGAGCGGCAGGTCTACCCGGCGTGGATCGACCGCGTCTGCGAGATGGGGCGCTTCGGGCAGAAGACCGGCAAGGGCGTCTACAAGTACGAAGCCGGATCCCGCGCCCCGATTCCCGATGCGGAGATCGAGCAGCTCATCGTCGCGTACTCGAAAGAGGTCAACGTGACGCGACGCCAGGTCTCCGACCAGGAGATCGTCGAGCGCTGCATCTACGCCCTCGCCAACGAAGGCGCGAAGATCCTCGAGGAAGGCATCGCGCTGCGCGCGAGCGACATCGACATGGTGTACCTGGCCGGCTACGGCTTCCCGCTCTACCGCGGCGGGCCGATGTTCTACGCCGACACCATCGGGCTGAAGAACGTCGTCGCCGCGATGGCGAAGTACGCCGCGGGCCGCAACGGCCAGTACTGGAAGCCGGCGGCGCTGCTCGCCAAGCTCGCCGCCGACGGCAAGACCTTCAACTGAACCCGGAGCCGCCCATGACCGACGCAGTGATCGTCTCCACCGCCCGCACGCCGCTCTGCAAGAGCTGGAGGGGCGCCCTCAACATGACCCACGGCGCGAAGATGGGCGGCCACGTCGTGAAGCACGCGCTCGCGCGCGCGAAGGTCGAACCGGCCGAGGTCGAGGACGTGATCATGGGCTGCGCCAATCCCGAAGGCGCCACGGGCTGGAACATCGCCCGCCAGATCGCGCACCGCGCCGGCTGTCCCGACGCCGTTCCGGGCATCACGGTGAATCGCTTCTGCTCCTCGGGGCTGCAGACCATCGCGCTCGCCGCGCAGCGGATCATGGCGGGCGAGGGCTCGATCTTCGTCGCGGGCGGCGTCGAGTCGATCTCGCTCGTCCAGAACGAGATGAACAAGCACCACTTCATGGACGAATGGCTGCACCGCCACCGTCCGGAGGTGTACTGGCCGATGCTGCAGACCGCCGAGTACGTCGCGCGCACGCTACGACATCCCGCGCGAGGCGCAGGATCGCTACGGCGTGCAGAGCCAGAACCGCGCGGCGGCGGCGCGGGCCGCAGGCAAGTTCAAGGACGAGATCGCGCCGATCGAGGTCCACATGAAGGTGGTGGACAAGAACACCGGGCAGGAGACGATGAAGGACGCGATCGCCGCCGAGGACGAGGGCATCCGCGCCGACACGACCTACGAAGGCGTCGCGCAGATCAAGCCCGCGGTCGAGGGCGGCACGATCGCCGCCGGGAACGCGAGCCAGTTCTCCGACGGCGCATCGGCGTGCGTCGTGATGGACGCGAAGCTCGCGCAGAAGCGCGGCCTCGCGCCGCTCGGCGTCTTCCGCGGCTTCGCGGTGGCCGGCTGCGACCCGAGGGAGATGGGCATCGGCCCGGTGTTCGCCGTCCCGAAGCTCCTGGAGCGCGCCGGGCTGAAGGTGCAGGACATCGACCTCTGGGAGCTCAACGAGGCCTTCGCGGTGCAGGTGATCTACTGCCGCGACCGGCTCGGCATCCCGAACGACCGGCTCAACGTGAACGGGGGCGCGATCGCGGTCGGCCATCCCTACGGCATGAGCGGCGCGCGCCTGGTCGGCCACGCGCTCATCGAGGGCAAGCGGCGCGGCGCGAAGCGCGTCGTGGTCACGATGTGCATCGGCGGCGGGATGGGCGCGGCCGGGCTGTTCGAGGTGGTCGCGTGAGCCACCCGGCGAGGGGCCCCATCGGAACGATGGGGATCGACGGCAAGGCGAATCGCGACCGGCCGCCGACGGGTAGGCATCGCGCCATGACGGCCGTCCGGAGGCGGCCGTAGCATGAAGATCGCCGTGGTTGGCTGCGGCGCGATGGGCTCGGTGTACGCCGGGCTGCTCGCGTCGGCAGGACACGAAGTGTGGGCCGTCGACAGCTGGCGCGAGCACATCGACGCGATCCGCACGAACGGTCTGCGCGTCGAAGGCGCTTCGGGCGACCGGACGGTGCGGGTGAACGCAACGACCAACGCCGCCGACGCGGATCAATGCGACCTGGTCATCGTCGCCACCAAGTTTCGCGACGTTGAGACGGCGGCGCGCGCGGCCCAGTCCATCGTCGGGCCGAAGACCGCCGTTCTCTCGATCCAGAACGGCCTCGGCGGACCGGACAAGACCGCGGCCGTGCTCGGCCGCGAGCGGGTGATGGTCGGCGTGGTCGGGGGCTTCGGCGCGTCGATGCGCGGCCCGGGGCATGCGCACCACAACGGCATGGAGCTCGTGCGCCTCGGCGAACTCTCGGGCCCCGTAAGCCCGCGCCTCGAGGCGGTGGCCGAGGTCTGGCGGTCGGGCGGCTTCAAAGTGAAGTGCTTCGACGACATCGATCAGCTCGTGTGGGAGAAGCTCATCTGCAACGTGTGCTTCTCGGGCACCTGCGCGGTCACCGAGCGCACCGTCGGCGAGGTGATGGAGGACCCGGACGCGTTCGCGGTCGCCTCCGGGTGCGCGGCCGAGGCGTACGCGGTCGCGCGCAAGCGCGCGATCAAGCTCGGCTTCGACGACGTCGTCGCCTACGTGCGCGACTTCGGCTCGAAGATCCCGAACGCGCGCCCGTCGATGCTGCTCGACCTCATGGCGAAACGCCGATCGGAGATCGACGCGATCAACGGCGCGATCCCGCCCGCCGCCAAGGCGGTCGGCCTGGCGGCGCCCTACAACGAGGTGATCGCAGGGCTCGTGCGGGCGAAGGAGCGGCGGCTGGGGTGTACCTGACCGCGGGCGGAAAACCCCGCGTCAATCCCCGGCGTAGCACCCCCGCTCGATCTCCTCGATCAGCGCGCGCCCGCTGGGCGACCAGCCCAGTTCGCGGCGGGCGCGCACGGCGCGCACGCGGCTGTTGGAGCCGAAGCTGAACTGCGCGCCGCTCTCGCCCAGCTCGGCGACGGCTTCATCGATCGGCATCGGCAGCGTGCGGCCGCCCATGCCGAGCATCCGGCCGATCGCCTCGGCGAGCTCGCGGTACGAGTTCTCGCCGTTCTCCGCGTAGTAGAACGCGCCCGCCGGCGCCTTGTTCAGGGCGAGCAGGTACAGCGGAACCAGGTCGTCGATGTGCACGTTGGACCAGACGTTCTCGCCGGGCCCGACGTGGCGCGGCACGCCGTACTTCCTGGCAAGCGCGATCAGGCGCGGCACCTGGATGCTCTCCGGATGCGCGCCGCGACCGCGGCCGTAGATCATGGTCGGGCAGATGACTGCCGCGCGCACGCCGTCCTTCGCCGCACCGAGCACCAGCGTGTCGATCGCCACGCGCGCCGCTTTCCCGGGCAAGGGCTGCACCGGCGTCTCGTCCTCGTACACCTTGTCGCCGCGCTTGCCCGCCGCCATGTCGCCGACGATGCTCGAGCCGCTGGTGTGGATGAAGCACTTGCCGCTGCCCGAGAGCGCAGGCAGCATCGCTTCGACTGCGCCGCGGTCGTCCGAGTTGGCGGCGTTGATCACTGCGTCGGCCTGGCGTGCGGCCTGCGCGAGCAGCGCGGCGTCGCTCAGCGACCCGAGCACCGGCTCGATGCCGAGCGAGCGCACCTGCGCTGCGCGCTCGCCCGAGCGCACCAGCCCCAGCACCGAATGGCCGGCCTCGAGCAGTCCCGCCGCCACCGATCCCCCGATATACCCGGACGCTCCGGTCACGAACACCTTCATCTTCACCCTCCCGCGCCGGCGACCGGCGCGTCAGCGCACCGCGTAGAAATCCAGGATCACCCGCTCCCGCGTGCGCGCGCCGGTGCACACCGCGATCGTGCGGTTGAGCCACTCGTGCTCCGGCGCTGCGGTCTCGAACACCGGGGCCGCGCGGAAGTAGTAGCGCGCCGGATCGACCTCCTCCCCGCGCGCGATCCGCATGAGCAGCTCCGGCGGACCGTGGCGGTAGCCGAAGTTCCGCACGTAGATCAGCGCGCCGTCCGCCGCCTCGATGGTGTAGCGCGCCTCCAGCACGGCCGTGCCGTCGTCGCGCACGATCTGCCAGTCCGCGCCGCCGGGCAGGATGCGCCCGGCGAGCCGCGGACCGGTCACCTCCCCGCCGACGATGTCCACGATGCGCCGCTCGCCGGCCGGCGTGCGGCCGAGCGAACGCGGCGCGGCCACCGCGACGCTGGCGCGGAACATGAGCTCGAGCTGCGGCTTCGGCGGGTCGTGGGCCACGGCGCGCCCTCCCCCGGCGCGACGCACAGTCGCGCAGCTTAGCGCGCTCGACCCCGTGCGACAATCGCCGCGAAAGGAGCGGCCCGATGAGCGTACGCACCCTCTTCGATCTCGGCGGACGGATCGCGCTCGTCACCGGCGGCTCGCGCGGACTCGGACTGCAGGTCGCCTCGGCCCTGGGCGAGATGGGCGCGAAAGTCGCGCTGACCGCGCGCAAGGGCGACGAGCTGGAGGCCGCCCGCGCGCAGCTGGCGCGCGAGGGCGTGGAGGCGTTCCCGGTGCCCTGCGACCTGTCCCGACCCGAAGCGGTCGCGCCGATGGTCGACGCCGTGCTCGCGAAGTGCGGGCAGATCGACATCCTGGTGAACAACGCCGGCGCGACCTGGGGCGCGCCCACCGAGGAGCATCCGCTGGAGGCGTGGCAGAAGCTCCTCAACCTGAACCTGACCGCGGCCTTCCTCGCGTGCCAGGCGGTCGGCAAGCAGTCGATGATCCCCCGCCGCTACGGCCGGATCGTCAACATGGCCTCGATCGCGGGCCTGCGCGGCAACCTGCCCGACAAGCTGCGCACCATCGCGTACAACACCACCAAGGGCGGGCTCGTCAATTTCACGCGCGCGCTGGCCGGCGAATGGGGCCAGTACGGCATCACCGTGAACGCGATCGCGCCGGGGTTCTTTCCCTCGAAGATGACGCGCGGCTCGCTCGAGCGGATCGCCGACCAGGTGATCGCCGCGACGCCGCTGCGGCGCCTCGGCGGGGACGAGGACCTGAAAGGGCTCGCGGTGCTGCTCGCCTCGGATGCGTCGCAACACATCACGGGCCAGATCGTCGCGGTGGATGGCGGGGCGAGTGTCGTCTAAGACAAGCGTGGTCTGATCGAGAAGCGGCACAGCGCTTGCTTTGTCACAGCGCGTGCGCCGTGAACGAGAAACCGCTCGCGCGGGTCGACAGCGATCGGCTCGTCCTGCTATAACACTTGCCGTGTCCAACCTCGCCACCGCATCCGATCGATGACCGCTCAATCGCTCTCGCGCGTCCGCATCCCGTTCGTCGAGCACCTCGGCATCCGCCTCACCGAGCAGTCGAAGGCGCGCGCGTCGATCGTTCTCGACAAGCGCTCCGAGCTCCTCAACAGCTGGGGCGCCGCGCACGGCGGCGTGGTGATGACGATGCTCGACTACGTGATGAGCGCCGCGGTGCGCGGGCACTACGGCGTCGACGGCGGCGTTCTGACCGTCGACATGAGCGTCGGGTTCATGAACGCCGGCACCTCGAACCACATCCTCGCGGAGGGCCGCGTGCTGCACGGCGGCCAGTCGACCGCGTTCTGCGAGGCCGAAGCCCGCGACGAGGACGGCAAGCTCCTCGCCAAGGCGATCGGCACCTTCAAGCTGCTCGGCGAGAAAAAGTAGCGCCCGCCGCCCGGCGCTTCGTCATTCCGGCAGCGGCGGCCCCAGCCGCAGCTCGGCGCCGCCGATCAGCAGCCTGTTCCACGTCGGCGTGATCACGATCTCGTTCAGGCAGACGTGCGCCGGCATCTCCGCGACGAACGCGGATCGTGCGCCCCAGGTCGTCGGCCTTCAGCATCCGGTCGAGATCCTCCTGCGACGGCGGCAGGGGACGCGTCTTGAGGATCGGCGTCGCCACCTCGCCCGGGTAGATCACGCAGCCGCGGATGCCGTTCATGCCCTCCTCCAGATTGAGGTGGTGCGTGATCGTCGCCATCGCGTGCTTGCTCGCGCCGTAGGCGGCGCCGCCGAGGTAGCCGACCCAGCGGCCGAGCCATGACGCGATGTTGATGACGAGCCCGCCCTTCTGCGCCCGCATTGCGGGCAGCACCGCCGTCATGCAGTAGAGCGCGCCGTTCAGGTTGATGCCGATCACCTTGTCCCAGTCTTCCGGCACGAGGTCCTTGTAGTAGCGCTTCGGCACGTTCAGTCCGGCGCTGTTCACCAGGATGTCGCACCGGCCGTGGCGGTCGAGCAGATCCTTCGCCGCGTGCGCGACCTGCTTCTTGTCCGCAACGTCGAGCGGGAGCTTCTCGACCTCGCCCCCGGCCTCCATCACCAGACGGCGCGTCTCCTCGAGCATCTCGGCGCGCCGGCCGGAAACCACGACGCGCGCGCCGGCGCGCGCCAGCTCGACCGCGCCCGCCTGCCCGATGCCGCTGCCCGCGCCGGTGAGCCAGGCGACCTTGCCGCTGAGCGTTGCCATGCGTCTTCCCTCCTCGATCTCGACTCCCACTGGGCGCACATGCTGCCCCGCGCGGCGTCCGGAGGCAAGCGATAAGCGGAAAGCGGCAAGCGGCAAGCGGCAAGCGCCCGTTTATACTGCGCCGCGCTTTCCCGGTCGCGTCGCAAAATGATCACGGTGATCTACGCCCATCCGCACCCGCTGCGCTCGCGCGCGGGCCGGCGCCTCCTCGACGCGGTGCGCGATCTGCCGGGCCTGGCGGTGCACAGCCTCTACGACCGCTATCCCGACTTCTCGATCGACGTCGCGGCCGAGCAGCGCGCGCTCGCCGCGAGCCGGCTCGTCGTCTTACAGCACCCGCTCTACTGGTACAGCGTGCCGGCGCTGCTCAAGCTCTGGTTCGAGCGCGTGCTCGCGCACGGCTGGGCCTACGGCGAGGGCGGGACGGCCTTGCGCGGCAAGGATTGCCTCTGGGTTGCGACCACCGGCGGGCCGCCCGAGTGGTACACGCCGGAGGGCCCGCACGCTTATCCGTTCGACGCCTTCGCGCCGGTGGTCCGGCAGACCGCCCGCTTCTGCGGCATGAACTGGCTGCGATCACATCGTCCTGCACGGCGCGCACCGCATCTGCCGAGGAGGCGCTCGCGGCGGCCGCCGCGCCACTACCGCGCGCGGCTGGTGCACTACGTCGAGCAAGCGGCGGCCGCATGAGCGGCTCATTCCTGGTCGACGCGATGGTCTACCTCGCGGCGGCGGTCGTCTGCGTGCCGCTCGCGGCGCGCTTCGGGCTCGGCTCGGTGCTCGGCTATCTGATCGCGGGCTGCGCGATCGGTCCGTGGGGCCTCGGGTTCGTGCGCGACGTCGAATCGATCCTGCACTTCGCGGAGTTCGGCGTGGTGCTGATGCTGTTCCTGATCGGTCTCGAGCTCGACATCGGGCGGCTGGTGCGCATGCGCCGGTCGGTGTTCGGCGGCGGGTCGCTGCAGCTCGCGCTGTGCGGCGCGCTGCTCGCCGCCGGCCTCGCGGCCGCGGGCCTCGGCTGGGTGCCGGCGATCGTCGCCGGGCTCGCGATCGCGATGTCGTCCACCGCGATCGCGGTGCAGACGATGGCCGAGCGCAATCTGCTCAACGCACCGGTGGGACGCGGGGCGTTCGCGGTGCTGCTCTTCCAGGACATCGCCGCCATCCCGCTCATCGCGCTCGTCCCGCTCCTGGCGGCGGGCGGCTCCGATGCGGGCAATCCCTGGGTCGACGGGGCGCAGGCGCTCGGGGCGATCGTGGCGGTGATCGTGATCGGCCGGTTCCTCACGCGCCCCGTCCTGCGGCTGGTCGCGAAGTCGAACGTCCGCGAGGTGTTCACCGCGTTCGCGCTGCTGCTGGTCCTCGGCATCGCGGAGCTGATGTCGCTCGTGGGGCTCTCGATGGCGCTCGGCGCCTTCCTCGCCGGCGTCCTGCTCGCGAGCTCCGAGTACCGGCACGCGCTCGAGACCGACATCGCCCCGTTCAAGGGCCTGCTGCTCGGACTCTTCTTCATCGCGGTCGGCATGTCGATCAACTTCGGCCTGATCGCGGCGCGCCCGCTCACCCTCGCGGGCCTGACGCTCGGCCTGCTCGCGCTCAAGGGCGTGGCGCTCGCGCTCATCGCGCCGCGCCTCGACGTGGCGCCGCGGCAGCGCTGGCTGTTCGCCGCGCTCCTCGCGCAGGGCGGCGAGTTCGCGTTCGTCGTGCTCGGCGTCGCGCGCGGCGCGCGCGTGCTGCCGGGCGAATGGGAGGCGCTGCTGATCGCGGCCGTGGCGCTCTCGATGGCCGCGACGCCGTTCCTGCTCCTCGCGCACGACGCCGCCGAGTCGCGGTCGGCACGGCGGACGTCGGAGGCCGACGTGATCGACGACGACTCGGCGCCGGTGATCATCGCCGGCTTCGGCCGCGTCGGGATGATCGTCGGCCGGCTGCTGTTCGCGTACGGCTGCCGCGCGACGGTGCTCGATCACGATCCGGACCAGATCGAGCTGCTGCGCAAGTTCGGCTTCAAGGTGTTCTACGGCGACGCGACGCGGCTCGACCTGCTGGAGGCGGCCGGCGCAGCCAAGGCGAAGGTGATCGTGGTGGCGGTCGACGACGCCGACGAGTCGCTGCGCATCGTCGACCTGGCGCGGGCGCACTTCCCCGGCCTCGCCATCGTCGCGCGGGCGCGCAACGTCCAGCACTATCGGCAGCTGCGCAGCCGCGGCGTGATGCTCATCGAGCGCGAGACGTTCGAGGCGGCGCTGCGCATCGGCCGCGACGTGCTCGAGCGGCTCGGCGCCGAGCCGTACGAGGCGCGGCTGGTCGCCGACACGTTCCGCCGGCACAACCGCGCCGACCTCGAGCAGATGGTGGCGCAGCCGCGCGACGCCCAGTCGGCGGTGGCCGCCGCGCAGGCGGGCCGCGAGGAGCTCGAGGAGATGCTGCGCCTCGATCGCGCGCGGCGCGGCCGCGAGCAGGTGACGGGCTGGGGGCCCTGACCGCCCCCGCCGCCTCAGCGCTTCTGGAACTGGACCGAGCCGAACATCACCTCGCGCTGCTCGGGCGTCAGCGGGGTGGTGCGCCGCCGCTCGGCCAGCACCTGCAGGCCGCGCTGCACCGCCGGCCGGGCGTTGATCTTGTCGAACCAGCGCCGCACGTTCGGGTACTCGTCCATGTTCACGCCCTGCCGCTCGTACGAGCGGAGCCAGGGCATGATCGCCATGTCCGCGATCGTGTACTCGTCGCACGCGACGTACGGGCTTTCCGCGAGCCGCTTGTCGAGCACGCCGTAGAGGCGGTTCGCCTCCTTGCGGTAGCGGTTCATCGCGTACTCGATCTTCTCGACGGCGTAGCCGAGAAAGTGGTGCGCCTGGCCGAGCATCGGGCCGATGTGCCCCATCTGGAACATCGTCCACTGCATCACCGCCCAGCGCAGGCGGATGTCCTCCGGCAGGAACTTGCCGGTCTTCGACGCCAGGTAGAACAGGATCGCCCCGGACTCGAACATCGACATCGGCTTTCCGCCCGGACCGTCCTGGTCGACGATCGCCGGGATCTTGTTGTTCGGGCTGATCTTGAGGAACTCGGGCTTGAACTGGTCGCCGGCCTGGATGTCGACCGCGTGCACCCGGTAGGCGAGCCCGGTCTCCTCCAGCATGATGTGGACCTTGTGGCCGTTCGGCGTCGGCCAGGTGTAGACGTCGATCAAGGGCGCGCTCCTTCGGGAGGAATGGGCGGAGCGCGGATTATAGGTGCGGGTCGACGCCCGCACCGGGGAACGCGGAGGAGATTGCCCCCTTTCGGGAAGGGGGTGGTGCTACGCGATCCCGCTCACGCGGGACCGAGCGCTATTTCTTCGCGGTGCGCGTCTCGCTGCCCGCGACCGGCAGCGTCGGTTTCCATTCCGTCGGCTCGGTGCTGCGGATGCGGAAGTGCCCGTCGTGGCGGAAGAGCCACGTCTCGAGGAAGCGCACCGACTGCTGGCCGCCGCGCACCGTTTCCGACGGCGCCGGGAAGCGGCCGACCTTGCGCACGCTCTCGAGCGCGGTCTTCTCGAGCTCCTTGTAGCCGTTCGAGCGCCACAGCTTGAGATCGGTGAGATTCCCTTCGTGGTCGATCGTCACGTCGAGGACGATGACCCCTTTCAGGATCACCGGCAGCGTGTCGGCGAGCTTGTCCTTCATGCGCTCGCTGATGAGCTCGGCGAACTGCTTCTTGTAGGCGTCGACGCTGGGCGCCGCCGAAACCTGGAAGGCGACGCCGGGCCTTGGACTCATCGTGGCCGCGGCGGCGGCAAGCGCCTCGGGGGCGGGCGCGGGCTCGGCGGCGTGGGCGAGCCAGGTCGATCCGGCGAAGAGGACCGCGCCGAGCGCGGCGGAGAGCAGAACGTCGGAGCGGCGCATGGATGCCTCCGGTCGGTTGCACGTCAGGGAAGCGCAGGCTAGCACCGCCGGCGCGGCAATGCCTATGCCAACGTCATCGTTCGTGAAGGATTCCGCGGCCCTGTCGGAGTGCGGACAGGGTCATGCGAGCGCGACCAGCTGCTTGCCGAAATTCTCGCCCCGCAGCATGCCAAGAAATGCACGCGGGGCGTTCTCGAGCCCCTTGGCGACCGATTCGCGGTACTTGAGCCGCCCCGCCGCGACGTGCTCCCCCAGCTCGGCGAGCGCCTGGGGCCAGAGCTGCGGGCGGTCGGAGACGATGAAGCCCTGCATGCGGATGCGGTTCACCAGGACCGAGCGGATGTTCCGCAGCCCGTACTGCTCGGTCGCGCTGTACTGCGAGATGAGCCCGCAGATCGCGATGCGCGAGAAGGGCTTCATGAGGCGGAGCGCGGTGTCGAGCGATTCACCGCCCACGTTCTCGAACAGGACGTCGATGCCCTCGGGAAGCGCGGCCTTCAGGTCCTCGTACAGCGCGCCCTGCTTGTAGTCGACGCAGGCGTCCAAGCCGAGCTCGCTCACGGCGTACTCGCACTTGGCGGCGCCGCCGGCGATGCCCACCGCGCGGCAGCCCTTGATCTTCGCGAGCTGCCCGACGACGCTGCCCACCGCGCCCGACGCCGCCGAGACGAGCACGGTCTCGCCGGCCTTCGCCTGGGCGATGTCGAGGAGCCCCACCCACGCCGTGACGCCGGGCATGCCGAGCACGCCGAGCGCATACGACAGCGGCGCGCGCTTCGGATCGACCTTGCGCACGAACGCGCCGTCGGAGAGGGCGTACTCCTGCCAGCCGAACGCGCCGGTCACGAACTCGCCGACGGCGTACTGCGGATGCCGCGATGCGACGATCTCGCCCACCGCGCCGCCGGTCATGACCTCGCCGAGCTCGACGTACTTCGCGTAGCTCTTCACCGCGTCCATTCGCCCGCGCATGTACGGGTCGAGCGAGAGCCAGTGATTGCGCACCAGGAATTGCCCGTCGGCAGGGACGGGCACCGGCGTTTCGACGAGCTTGAAGTTCGCCTCGGTCGGGAAACCGCCGGGTGGGGTGGAGGGGTCCCACCCCCACCTCCGGGACGGCTCGCGAGCAGGACCTGGCGGTTGGACGGCACGACCACGCGCCTCGTCGTTTGGATCGGGGGCGCAGTGTAACAGCGCGCCGCCTACGTGCTGCGGCACGCGCACCGGGCCGGAGAGGGCCCGGCGAACGGCGCCCTTCGATTTCCCTTGCGCTCAGCGGCTCTGCGCCGTCCGGAATCCGACGAACGGGTCGCGCCGCTCGGGCGTGTAGAAGTTGCGATACGTCGGGCGCGCGAGCGCCGGCGCGGTGACCCAGCTCCCCGCGCCGCGCAGCTCCGCATGGCCCTTGAACCACGGCACCGAGTAGTCGGCGTACGGATCGGCGCTGAACTCCGGGTACGGCCCGAACTCGGTCGCGGTCCACTCCCAGCAGCGGCCGAGCGTGAACGACGCGTCCCCGGATGCGCGCACCCACTCGGCGGCGGTCGGGAGCCGGCGGCCGCGCCATGCCGCGTAGGCCTCCGCCTCGTGGCGCGAGACGTGGATCACCGGCTCGCGCTCCGGCGCGAGCCAGCGGTCGAAGCGGCGCAGCTGCCAGCCGCGCCGGTCGCGCCGCCAGTACACGGGGTGCTTGGCGCCAGACGTCGCGAGCCATTCGCGCCCGGCCTGCGACCACAGCTCGGCACGGCCGTAGCCGCCCGCATCGACGAACTCGGCGAACTCGCGGTTGGTCACCGGCCGGCGGTCGATGTCGAACGCGCCGTGCGGCACCGCGTGCGCCCACTTTTCGTTGTCGAAGACGAAGCCGGCGTTGCGCGGCGAGCCGAGCGTCGCGAGCCCCGCGTCGAACGCAAGCAGGCCGCTGTCGCCGAGCGCGGGCAGCTCCGGGATGGCCGGCGGCACGAGCGCGCGCTGCTGCCACATCATCCACCACGCTTCGATGTGCATGCGTTCGTGATGGAGCGCGAGCTCGGCGTAAGTAGCGATCGTCCGGCGACGGCGCGCCGCCCAGCTTCTCGGTCACCGCCGCGAGCACTTCGGCGCCGTACGCGCGCGTCTCCTCGATCGGCGGCAGCGGCGCGCGCCACCGCGCGGGATGCGGGATGCGCGACGAGTCGAAGAGCCAGTCCGCCCAGCGCATGCGCGACTCGCGCAACGGCGCGAGCAGGGGCGACGCGCGCCAGTCGACGCCCGGCTTCAGGCGCAGGCACCAGTGCTCCTGGAACCAGACGATGTGGCCGTACTCCCAGAGCGGCGGGTTGAGCGTCGGGGCGTACGGCCCCATCCACTCGTCCGCGCGCAGCCGCGACGCGAGGGCGTCGAGATCGCGGCGCGTCGCCGCGAGCTGCGCGGCGAGGTCCGCGGGATCGAGGAGGCTCGCCGGAAGCGTCATCGGCCGGCGGGCGCAAACACGAGGAAGTACTGGTCCGGCAGGAAGTCGTGCTCCGCCGCGAGGGCGTAGCCCGCGCGTGCGAGCTCCTGCTTGACCGTGTCCGGCGCGATCCGTGCCGAGCGCGGCGGGCCGTTCGGCGCATCGACCCGGAAGTCGACGATCGCCAGCCGCCCGCCCGGGCGCAAGGCGGGCCGCAACGCGGCGAAGTAGTCCGTGCGCGCCGGGATGTGGTGGTAGACGTCGACGAGCAGGGCGACGTCCACGGGCTCCGCGAGCTTCGGGCCGCCCTCCGCCGCCTGCACCGCCACGAGATTCGCAAGGCCCTCGCGCTGCGCGCGCTCGCCGAGGTAGCGCACCATGTCCGGCGCCGAGTCCACGGCGTACACGCGGCCGGCGGGCACCGCACGCGCAAGCCGCGCGGCGAAGTAGCCGGTGCCGGCGCCGATGTCCGCGACCTTGGCGTCGGGGGGCAGCTGCAGCGCGCGGATCACGTCATCGGGCTTCTGCCAGGCGTCGCGTGCCGGGTCGTCGAAGACGCGCGCCCACTTCTCGGCGTCGTCGAAGCGGTGGTGATAGTGATCACCGTGCTCCCCGCACGCGGCGAGCGCCGCGCAGAACGCGAGGATCGCGAGCCGGAGCGACGCTCGCGCGCGCATGCCGGCGGCGGCCCTACGCCGCGACCGCGGCGAAGCGCTCGGTGTGCCAGTCGCTGTCGCCGAGCCAGACGTCGATCATCGTGAGCCGCTTCGCGAAGTGCGCCGCGGGCAGGTCGAGGGTGACGCCCATTCCACCGTGAAGCTGCGTCGCCTCCTTCGCGACCGCGCGGCCCGAGCGCCCGGCGAGCGACTTCGCCGCCGACACCGCGCGCCGGCGCTCGCCGGCGTCGGCCGATTGCGCCCGCGCCGCCGCGAGGCAGGCGATCGACTTGACCTGCTCCGCATGCACCAGCATGTCCACCGCGCGGTGCTGCAGGGCCTGGAAGCGTCCGATCGGCTGGCCGAACTGCTGGCGCGTCCGGAGGTAGTCGAGCGTCAGCGCATTCAACTGCTCCATCACCCCGACCGCTTCGGCGCACAACGCCGCCGCACCGAGGTCGACCGCGCGCTCGAGCGCCGCCAGGCCGCCGTCCACCGGCCCGAGGACCGCGTCGGCGCCGACGCGCACGCCGTCCAGCACGAGATCGGCCGCGCGCAGGCCGTCGATCGTCCGGTAGTCGGTCAGCGTCACGCCCCTCGCGCCGCGCTCGACGAGGAACAGGGTGATGCCCTGCGCGTCGCGCTGCGCGCCGGCGGTGCGCGCCGATACGACGAGCGTATCCGCGGTCGCGCCGTTGAGCACCACGGCCTTCTTTCCGCTCAGCACGTGGCCGGCGCCATCGCGACGGGCCGTCGTCGTCACGTCCTGCAGGTCGTGTCGCGACTGCGGCTCGCCGTAGGCGAGCGCGAGCTGGCGCTCGCCGGCGACCACGCCGGGCAGGAGCGCCTTGCGCTGCGCCGCGCTGCCCGCGATCGCAACGGCGCCGCCGCCGAGAACGACCGTCGCGAGGTACGGCTCGACGACGATGCCGCGGCCGAGCTCCTGCATGACCACCATCAGGTCGATGCCCGAGCCGCCGAGGCCGCCATCGGCCTCCGCGAACGGCACGCCGAGCAGGCCCATCGCCGCGAGCTGCGCCCACACCTCGGCGCTCCAGCCCTGCGGCGACGCGACGATGGTCTTGCGGGCCGCGAACGAGTACTCGTTCTGGACGAACTTCGCGACCGCGTCGCGGAACAGCTGCTGCTCTTCGCTCAGGGAGAAATCCATCTCAGAGCCCCAGGACCTGCTGCGCGATGATATTGCGCTGAATTTCGGCCCGAACGACCGCGCCGGCTGCTCCGCACCCGCGCCGGCGCTGATAATGCGTCTTGCTCATAAGCCAAGTACCTGCTGGGCAATGATGTTTCGCTGAATCTCGTTGGAGCCGCCGTAGATCGACGCCTTCCGCCAGTTGAAGTAGCGCGCGGCGAGCGGCGCGGCGTGCTCGGGGGCGAGCGGCGCCGCCGCGCCGCCCTCCTCGATCACCCGGCGCGAGAAAGGCAGCGCGCCCGGCCCGAGCGCATCCATCATCAGCTCGGTCAGCGCCTGCTGCACCTCGGTGCCCTTGATCTTCAGGATCGACGCTTCCGGTCCGGGCTTGGTGCGGCTCGACAGCACGCGCAGCAGCGTCATTTCGAGCGCGAGCAGGTCGATTTCCACCTGCGCGAGCCGCTGCCGGAAGACCGGGTCGGCAGTGAGCGGCTTGCCATCCTTGCGCTCGTGCGCGGCGATCTCCTTGAGCAGCGTCAGCTCGCGCTTCGACGCGCCGACGCCGGTGATCCCGGTGCGCTCGTGGCCGAGCAGGAACTTCGCGTAGGTCCAGCCCCGGCCCTCCTCGCCGACGAGGTTCTCGACCGGGACCTTCACGTCGTCGAAGAACACCTCGTTGACCTCGTGCTCCTCGTCGTAGAGATAGAGCGGCCGCACCGTCACGCCCGGCGCGTGCATGTCGATCAGGAGGAAGCTGATGCCCTCCTGCTTCTTCACCGCGCGTTCCTTTTCGCCGGGATCGGTGCGCACCAGGCAGAAGATCATGTCGGCGTACTGGGCGAGCGTCGTCCAGGTCTTCTGGCCGTTCACGACGTAGTGGTCGCCCTGGCGCACGGCGCGGGTCTTGAGGGACGCGAGGTCGGAGCCGGAGCCGGGCTCGGAGTAGCCCTGGCACCACCAGTCCTCCGACGACAGGATGCGCGGGAGGTAGCGGCTCTTCTGCCACGGGCTGCCGAACTGCATGATCACCGGCGCCACCATGCTCAGGCCGAACGGGATGAGCCGCGGCGCGCCGGCGGCGGCGCATTCCTCGTCGAAGATGTGCTGCTGGACGGCGGTCCAGCCGGTGCCGCCGTGCTCGACCGGCCAGTTCGCGGCGATCCAGCCCTGCGCGTGGAGGATCTTCTGCCAGCGGACGTAGTCGTCCTTCACCACGCGCCGGTGGTTCAGGACCTTCGCACTGATGTCGCGCGGGAGGTTGGCGCGCACGAACGCGCGCACCTCCTCACGGAACGCCTGCTCTTCCGGGGTGTACTGGAGGTCCATCGGTCTGGCCTTGCGGGACGAACTGCAATCTTACCGCGCGGCAGCGCCTGCCGGCCAGCCGGCGGCAATCCGGCCGCGAGCCGCACGCCGAGATACGGTATAAACCTCCTACCAGAGAACGGTTTTCCCGGAACGACATAACAATGCGCAACGACATCCGCAAGCGCGTGCTGGTGACCGGCGGCGCCGGGTTCCTCGGCTCGCACCTGTGCGAGCGGCTGCTCGCCGACGGCCACGACGTGCTCTGCGTCGACAACTTCTTCACCGGCACGAAGGACAACGTCGCGCATCTGCTCGCCAGCCCGCACTTCGAGGTGATGCGGCACGACGTGACCTTCCCGCTGTACGTGGAGGTCGACGAGATCTACAACTTCGCCTGCCCGGCCTCGCCGATCCATTACCAGCACGACCCGGTGCAGACCACCAAGACGAGCGTGCACGGCGCGATCAACATGCTCGGGCTCGCCAAGCGGCTGCGTGCGCGCATCCTCCAGGCCTCGACGAGCGAGGTGTACGGCGACCCCGAGGTGCACCCGCAGCGCGAGGCCTACTGGGGGCGCGTCAACCCGATCGGCCCGCGCGCGTGCTACGACGAGGGCAAGCGCTGCGCCGAGACGCTGTTCTTCGACTACTGGCGCCAGCACAAGCTCGCGATCAAGGTGGCGCGGATCTTCAACACCTACGGGCCGCGGATGCACCCGAACGACGGCCGGGTGGTGTCGAACTTCATCGTCCAGGCGCTCGGCGGCGAACCGATCACGATCTACGGCGACGGCCGCCAGACCCGCTCCTTCTGCTACGTCGACGACCTCATCGAGGGCATCGTGCGGCTCATGGACACGCCCGAGGACTTCACCGGGCCGGTGAACCTCGGCAACCCCACCGAGATGACGATCCGGGAGCTGGCCGAGAAGGTGATCGAGATGACCGGCTCGCGCTCGAAGATCGACAACCGCCCGCTGCCGCAGGACGATCCGATCCAGCGCCAGCCCGACATCGCGCTCGCGCGCGAGCAGCTGGGCGGCTGGGCGCCGCGCGTCGGACTGGACGCCGGGTTGCGAAAAACCATTGAATATTTCGAAGCCTTACTTCAGGGCCGCGCAGCTGCGCGCGGCGCATAGGCCACCACCATGTCATCAAAAATTGCACTCGTCACCGGCATCACCGGCCAGGACGGCGCGCTGCTCGCCGAGCTCCTGCTCGCCAAGGGCTACGTCGTTCACGGCGTCAAGCGCCGGTCCTCGTCCTTCAACACCGGGCGGGTCGATCATCTCTATCACGACCCGCACGAGACCGACGTGCGCTTCTTCATGCACTACGGCGACCTGACCGACGCCACCAACCTGATCCGCGTCGTGCAGGAAGTGCAGCCGACCGAGATCTACAACCTCGCCGCGCAGAGCCACGTGCAGGTCTCATTCGAGACGCCCGAGTACACGGCAAACTCTGATGCGCTGGGCACGCTGCGCCTACTCGAGGCGATGCGCATCCTCGGGATGAAGGACCGGGTGCGTTTCTACCAGGCCTCCACCTCCGAGCTCTACGGAAAGGTTCAGGAGACGCCGCAGAAGGAGACCACGCCGTTCTATCCGCGCTCGCCGTACGCCGCCGCCAAGCTTTACGCCTACTGGATCACCGTGAACTACCGCGAGGCGTACGGCTTCTATGCCTGCAACGGCATCCTCTTCAACCACGAGGGCCCGACCCGGGGCGAGACCTTCGTCACTCGCAAGATCACGCGCGCGGTGGCGGCGATCAAGCTCGGGCGCCAGAAGAGGCTTTACGTCGGCAACCTCGATGCCAAGCGCGACTGGGGACATGCGCGCGACTACGTCGAGGGAATGTGGCTGATGCTGCAGCAGCCCGCAACCGGAGGACTACGTCCTGGCGACCGGGGAAACCCACTCGGTGCGCGAGTTCGTGGAGCTCGCGTTCGGGCACGTCGGACGCAAGATCGAGTGGCGCGGCAGCGGCCGGAACGAGCAGGGCGTCGATGCGACGCACGGGCGAGGTGGTGGTCGAAATCGACTCGCGCTACTTCCGGCCGACCGAGGTGGATCTCCTGCTCGGGGACCCGACTAAGGCGCGCGACGAAACTCGGCTGGCGCCACAAAACCTGCTTTCCGCGACCTCGTGCGGGAGATGGTCGAGGCCGACCTGGTCGAAGTCGAGCGCGAGTACCGTCGCCATGACCTCAAAGACTGACGACCACCGGTCCGGCGTCGTAGGCAGCGTTCCGCGAGAGGCGGGGGAATTCGTCCTGCGCGGCAAGCGCGTGTGGGTGGCAGGCCATCGCGGCATGGCCGGCAGCGCGATCGTGCGCCGGCTTGCAGCCGAAGGCTGCGAGATTCTCACGGTTGGGCGGCAGGAGGCCGACCTGCGGCGGCAGGATCAGGTCGAGGCGTGGATGGCGAAGGCCCGGCCCCAGGCGGTGTTCATGGCCGCGGCGACCGTGGGCGGCATCCTGGCCAACTCGACCCACCCCGCCAACTTCCTGTACGACAACCTCGCGATCGAGACCAACGTCATCCACGCGGCGTGGCAGACCGGCGTGGAAAAGCTGCTCTTCCTCGGCTCCTCGTGCATCTACCCGCGCCTCGCGCCGCAGCCGATGACCGAGGAGCAGCTGCTCACCGGGCCGCTCGAGCCGACCAACGAGTGGTACGCGGTGGCGAAGATCGCCGGCATCAAGCTCTGCCAGGCCTACCGCCGCCAGCACGGCTGCGACTTCATCGCCGCCATGCCGACCAACCTCTACGGGCCGGGCGACAACTACGACCCGCAGTCCTCGCACGTCGCGGCGGCGATGCAGGTGAAGGTGCACCGCGCGAAGCAGGCGAACGCGCCGACGATCGAGATCTGGGGAACGGGCACGCCGAAGCGCGAGTTCCTGTTCGTCGACGACCTCGCCGACGCGCTCGTGTTCATGATGAAGCGCTACTCCGGCGAGGGGCACCTGAACGTCGGCACCGGCCGCGACGTCACCATCCGGGAACTCGCCGAGCTCGCCGCGCAGGTGGCGGGCTGGCAGGGCGAATTCGTCTACGACCGCACCAAGCCCGACGGCATGCCGCGCAAGGTGATGGACGTGTCGAAGCTCGCGGCGCTCGGCTGGACGGCGCGCACGCGGCTCGAGGACGGGTTTCGCAGCGCCTATGCGTGGTACGTGGCCAACGCGGCGGAGCGCGGCTGAGCGCTTCCGGATGCGCTACCGGACCGCGACCGCCTTGTGCTCGAGCCTCGAGATGAGGCGCACCACCGGCCACAGCAGCGCGAGGTACATGAGCGCCGCAAGGACGATCGGCGTCGCGTTGTAGGTCAGCGCCTGCGCGTTGCGCGCGGCGTTGAGCAGCTCCGGGATCGCCACGACGCTCGCCAGGGTCGTGAGCTTGACCACCTCCAGCGTATTGCTGAGCAGATCCGGAAGCACGTTGCGCGTCGCCTGCGGCACGATGACGCCGATCATCGTCTGCGCCCACGACAGCCCGGTCGAGCGCGCCGCCTCCCACTGGCCGCGCGGCACGCTCTCGATTCCGGCGCGGAAGATCTCCCCGTAGTAGCTCGAGGTGTTGAGCAGGAACCCGATCGCGACCGCCACGATCGCCGGAACCTCGATGCCGACGAACGGAAAGCCGAAGTAGATGAACAGCAGCAGGACGAGCGGCGGGAACGCGCGGAAGAAATCGACGTAGACGATCAGCAGTCCGTTCAGCCACCGCTTGCGCAGCGACCACAGCGCCGCCACGGCGAGGCCGCTCGCGAGCCCGAGGGGCACCACCATCAGCGACAGCAGCGCGGTCGTCCCGAGGCCCTTGAGCAGATAGAGCCAGACCTTCGAGATGATCTCGGGGTTGAGGAACTGCTGGAAGACTTCGTACATCGGCTTACCGCTTCCAGGCGAAGCGCGTCTCCACCCACCGCCCGAACAGCACGAACGGGATGAAGAGCAGCAGGTAGGCGATGGCGCCGAGCGTCAGCGGCGTCGGATTGCCCGCCAGGCTGGAGGCCGAGTGCGCCGAGCCGAGGATCTCCGCCAGCGCGACCACCGAGCCCAGGGCGGTGCCCTTGGTGATGGCGATCGTGCGGTTGGTGAGCGGCGGGATCGTGATCCGCACCGCCTGCGGCAGGATCACGTTGACGAGCGTCTGCCACGCGCTCATGCCGGTCGAGCGCGCCGCCTCGTACTGCCCCTTCGGGATCGAGACGATGCCGGCCCAGAAGATCTCCTCCGAGAAGGCGGCGAGCACCAGCGACAGCGACAGCCACGTCGCGGTGAACGCGCTCATCGGCAGGCCGGCGTACGGGAACGCGAAGAACAGGATGATGATCACCATCAGCGGCGGCAGCGCGCGCAGCGCATCGGCGAAGAAGACGATCGCCCAGTTGACGACGCGCAGCTGGAGCGAGCGCACCATTGCGAGCCCGAGCCCGAGCGCGAGCCCGGCCGCGATCGTCGCGAGGCCGAGCTGGAGCGTGACGACGAACCCCTTCGCGATGTCGGGCCAGTATTCCCGCGCGATCTCGGGGTTGAAGAAAGTGAAGAGGAGGCGGTCGAGCTCCATGGCTCAGCGGTGACCTTGCAGGGGCCGCACGCCGCGGCCGGCCGGGCTACCGGGCGGCCGCCGGCGCGACGTTGACGCCGCGCACGCCGTGCCGCGCGATCGTCTGCGCGACCAGGCCCGAGGACTTCGCCTCCTCGACAAAGGCGCTCAGGTACGCCGCGGCGGCCGTGCGGGCCTTCGGCGTGCCGATGCCCTGCTGGATCGCCGTGAACCGCCCGTCGAGGATCCGCGCGCCGGGGAGCGTCTCCACGTCCATGAGCAGCCGCGGCTTGAGGCCGGAGAGCACGTCGAGCTGCTGCGCCACGAAGAGCTCGTAGGAGCCGTCGATGCCCTCCGCCCGCACGAGCTCGGCGTGCTTCAGGGTGCGGCTCAGGTAGAGGTCGTAGGCAGCCTTGTTCGCGACCGCGATGCGCACGCCCGGGCGATCGACGTCCGCGATGGTGCGGAGCGGCGACCCGGCCGGCACGAGGTAGGTCGCCTCGATTTCCAGGTAGGCGGCGGTAAAGGCAATCACATCCGCGCGCGCCGGTTCGGCGGCGAGGAACGCGACGTCCCAGACGCCGGTCGTCACCGCGTCGGCCATCTTCCCGGCCTGGTCGAAGCGGACGAACTCGACCGGCACGCCGGCGCGCCGGCCGAGCTCGCGCGCGAGATCCGGCGCGATCCCCTGGGGCTCCCCGCTCGCGGCGTCCTTGAGCACGAGCAGGAAATTGCCGTAGTTGAGCCCGACGCGCAGCTTCCCCGTCGGGGCCAGCTCCGCTCGCACGGCCGGGGTGATCGGGGTGGTCATCGCACGCATCCTGCGGGCTTGTACACGCGCTCGGTCGACGCCGGGTACTGCGCGAGCTTCCCGGCCGGGCGGATCGGCCGGCGCACGAGTTCGCCGCCGCAGTTCGGGCAGCGGCCCTGCAGAACGCCCGCGGCACACGCACTGCAGAACGTGCACTCGAAGGAGCACATCATCGCGTCGCGCGCGTCGGGCGGGAGATCGCGGTTGCAGCACTCGCAGTTCGGCTTCAGCTTGAGCATGAGGTGGCCTCCCGTCAATGGTGTCCGCTGATCGTCGCCACGAAATCGCGCACCCGTTGCGACTCCGCGGCGCTGAAGATGGCCTCCGGCGCGCCCTGCTCGACGATCAGGCCGTGATCCATGAACACGACGCGATCGGCCGCGGCGCGCGCGAAGGAGAGCTCGTGGCTCACCACGACCATCGTCATGCCCGACTCGCGCAGCTCGCGCATCACCGCGAGCACGCTGCCGACGAGCTCCGGATCGAGCGCGCTGGTCGGCTCGTCGAACAGCAGGATGTGCGGCTCGAGCGCGAGCGCGCGCGCGATCGCGACGCGCTGCTGCTGGCCGCCCGACAGCTCGCTCGGGTAGCTCTTCGCCTTCTCGGCGAGGCCGACCTGGCGCAGCGCGGCCATGCCCCGCGCCTCGGCCTCGGCACGCACGCGTCCCTGCACCTTGCGCAGCGCGACGGTGACGTTCCCGAGCGCGTTCATGTGCGGGTACAGGTTGAAGGACTGGAAGACGAAGCCGATCCGCTGTCGCACGCGGTTGATGTCGACGCCCGGCGCGCAGATGTTCTTGCCCTCGATGCGGACCTCGCCGCCGGTCGGCTCCTCGAGCCGGTTGCAGCAGCGCAGCAGCGTCGACTTCCCCGAGCCGGACGGCCCGATGACGAACACCAGCTCGCGCGGCGCGACGGCGAGATCGATGCCGCGCAGCACCTCGGTGTGGCCGAAGGACTTGCGCAGCGCGACGGTTTCCAGAACTGGCGCGTCGAGCGAGCCCATTACCGTCGACTCACGAGACAGGCGAGAACACCGCCGCGTCAAGCGGCACGCTTGCGTGTCCGCTTCAACGCGGCGAGATATGGCGGCACCGCAGGTGCCGCCATATCAGCACTTCGGCGGGAACGGTCCGGCGTCGTAGCCGGGCAGCTCGGGCACGCCGTGGCCGGGCGCGATCTTCACCGCCCACGAGTCGGGGCCCGGCTTCTCGCCGAACCACTTCTCGTAGAGGCGCGCGACGGTGCCGTCCTTCTTCATGCACTTGATGACGTTGTTGATCTCGGCGCGGCCGGCCTTGTCGTCGATGCGAAAGGCGATCGCCCAGACGAGGCCGGTCTTGTAGGTGAAGGTCGGCACGACCTGCGCGTTCTGCTTCGCCGCCCACATCACCACGGTGTGGCCGGCAAGGTTCGCGTTGGCGCGCCCGGAGAGCACCGCCTGGACCGCATCGGCGTTGGTGCCGTAGACGTCGAACTTGAAGCCGTACTTCTCGGCGTTCTGCCGCGCCCAGGTCTCGTAGGCGGAGCCCTTGTTGATGCTGAGGGTCTTGCCCTTCAGGTCGTCGAGACCGGTGATCGGCTTGTCGCCCTTCTTCTGCAGGAACCGGTAGTCGGTCTCCATGTAGCCTTCGCTGAAGAGCATCTGCTTCGCGCGCTCCGGCGTCGCGGTGGTGGGCGCGAGCACGAAGTCGTACTTCTTCGCGTTCATGCCGGGGATCAGCGCCGAGAACTCGGTGCCGTCGATCTCGATCACGCGGTCGAGCCGCCGCCCGATCTCGCGGCCGAGTTCCACGTTGAAGCCTTCCAGCCCGCCGCCGAGCCGCGGCATCGCGTGCGGCGCAAAGGTGGCGTCGACGCCGGTGCGGATCGGGGGTTTCTGCGCCCAGGCGGCGCCGGCCGCAAGCGCGGCCGCGACGGCGAATGACTGCGAGACGTGTCTTCATTGTTCGCTCCTCGATTGGATCGTGACCCGGCGGGTCGCCCCGCCGCAATTGTGCCGGAAAGCCTAGGGCAAGGGATCCCCGGCGCCGATCGCGCTCGACGATCAGCTTGTAGTGCTCCGGCCGCCGGTGCGCGGCGAAGTTGAACATCGTCTTCTTCAGGTTCGCGGCGAGATCGATGTCGCAGTTGAAGACGATCACCTCGTCCTCCTCGGTCGCCGACTTGACCGCGATCTCGCCCGACGGCGCGACGATCAGCGAGTGCCCGAACATGCGGAAGCCGTCCTCGAAGCCGCATTTCGCCGTCTCGACGAGCCAGGTCGCGTTCTGGAACGCCATCGACTGGGCCATGATCAGGTGGTGGTGCACCCGCAGCGCCGGCGGCTCGGGATAGTGCAGGTTCTCGGTCGGCGTGTTGAACCCGAGCGCGACGATCTCCGCGCCCTGCAGGGCGAGCACGCGGAACGCCTCCGGCCAGCGCCGGTCGTTGCAGATCAGCATGCCGGTCACCGTGTCCATGAAGCGGAACGCGCGGAAGCCGAGGTTGCCGACCTCGAAGTACTTCTTCTCGAGGTGCTGGAACGCGGCCTGCGGCTTGTGGTCGGCGTGGCCGGGCAGGTGGATCTTCCGGTACTTGCCGGCGATCCGGCCGTCGGGCCCGACGAGGATCGCGGTGTTGAAGCGGCGGGTCCGGCCCTCTTCCTGCGCGAGCTCTCCGTAGCCGAGGTAGAACCCGACGCCGTGCGCCTTCGCCAGGTCGAAGAGCGGCTGCACCGTGGGGTTCGGCATCGCGGGCTCGAAGAACCTGCGGTCGACCTCGGCCTGGTCCTCCATCCAATAGCGCGGGAAGAAGGTGCTCAGCGCGAGCTCGGGGAACACCACGAACTTCGCGCCCATGCCGATCGCCTCGCGGAACAGCGCGACGAGCCGCTGCGCCGCGGCTTCGCGCGTGTCCGAGAGATGCAGCGGGCCGAGTTGCGCGGCTGCAATCTTCATGTGTCTTGCCATCGTCTCGACTCCTGCTGTCGGTCCCTGCTGTCGGTCCTGCGTGTCAGCGCCCGTACGCACGCAGCGCGCACTGCGGCGCGTGCCGCTCGAGATCCTGCGGCGTCTCGCGGTAGCCCGGCTCGACGCGCCACACGTCGATCCGGCAGCGGTACGGGTCCTCGGACACGAACACCGCTTCGTACCGCACCCCTTCGGCCGGCGTGAAAGTGACCGACCGCGCGCAGCCGTAACCGTACCACCCGTCGAGCAGCCCCTGCGCCTGCACGAGCAGCGTGAACGGCCGGTCGCGCGGAATCCTCACGTCGACGGCGGGTGCCGGCGCCGGCGCGCCGTCCGGAAGGTAAACCGAGCGCAGATCGGGCGGCTGCGGCTGCTCGAGCCGCGCGACGAGTCGCCCCCCGCCGTCGCCGCACCCCGGCTCATCGCGCGCAACGGCGAAGATCGTGCCGCCCAGCGCGTTGGCAAACACCCGCAACTCTGCCTGCGGCCCGGCGCTCGGCGGCGCATACGGCCCGACCGCCGTGCAGCCGGCGAGGAGCGCGGCGAGCGCGCCCCCGGCCCGTCTCACCCCGCACGCCGCATGAACGTGCGCGCGCGCGAGGCGAGCAGCGGGACCGCGTGCTCGAGGTAGTGCTTGAACGCCGCCGTCTGCTGGTGCGACTCGAACGCCGCGTCGTCCTTGTAGATCTCGTACAACATCACCTTGGTCGGATCGTCCTTGTCCACGAGCACGTCGAACTGCATGCAGCCCGCTTCCGTGCGCGCGGCCTTCGCGTTGGCGAGCACTTCCGCCATGAACCTGTCGACGTTCTCCGGCTTGATCCGGATGTTCACCACCAGCACCAGCTCGCTCATTTGCGCTCTCCGAGAAGACCCCGCAACAGACCCGCACCGCCGCCCGACGGCCGCGCGGTCGCGACCGGCTCGGGCACGCCGCGCGGAATGAACTCGCCCGACCCGCGCGCGACTTTCAGCTCGCCCCCCTCGACCACCACCCGCCCGCGGCTGATCACCGTGGTCGGCCAGCCGGTGACGGTCATCCCCTCGTAGGGGGTGTAGCCGACGTTGTCCTTCATCATCGCCGCGGTCAGGGTCACGCGCTTTTCCGGCTCCCAGATCGCGAGGTCGGCGTCCGCACCGACGGCGATCGTGCCCTTGCGCGGCGCGAGGCCGTACATCCGCGCGTGGTTGGTCGCGGTCAGCGCCACGAACTCGTTGAGCGTGATGCGTCCCTTGCCGACGCCCTCCGAGAAGGCGAGCGGCAGGCGCACCTGCAGGCCCGGCACGCCGTTCGCCATGTCCTTGAACGTCGTGGCGTCACCTTTCGGCAGCTTGCCCGTCTCGTCGAACCGATAGGGCGCGTGATCGGACGAGAGCACCTGGAACGTCCCGTCGGCCAGTCCCTGCCAGACCGCCGCCTGCGAGGCCTCGTCGCGCGGCGGCGGGCTGCAGCACCACTTCGCACCCTCGAGGCCCGGCCGGTCGGCGTCGGTCGCCTTGAGGAAGAGGTACTGCGGGCAGGTCTCCGCGTAGACGCGCGCGCCGAGCGTCTGCGCCGCCCGGATCGTCTGCACCGCCTCGGCACCCGACACGTGCACGATCAGCACCGGCACGTCGAGCAGGCGCGAGAGCGCGATCACGCGGTGGGTCGCCTCGGCCTCGGCGAGCGGATGGTGGCTCGTCATGTGGAACTTCGGCGCCTTGTGCCCACGCTCGAGCAGACGCTTCGCGATCCACTTGATGATCTCGTGGTTCTCGGCGTGCACCATCACCAGCGCGCGCTCCCGGTCGGCCGCGGCGAGCACGTCGAGCAGCTGGTCGTCGGCGAGACGCAGCAGGTCGTAGGTCATGTAGACCTTGAACGAGGTGATGCCGCGCCGGATCATGGCCGGCAGCTCCTCGTTCAGCGCGCGCTCGTTCGGGTCGGCGATGATGAGGTGGAAGCCGTAGTCGATCACCGCCTTCTCGGCCGCGCGCCGCGCGTAGTCGTCGACCACCGCGACGATCGAGTTGCCGCGATGCTGCGCGGCGAACGGGATGATCGTCGTCGTCCCGCCGAACGCCGCGGCGACGGTGGCAGTGTAGAAATCGTCCGCGCACATCTTTCCCGTCGAGGAGAGCTGCTCGACGTGGCAGTGGCTGTCGACGCCGCCCGGCAGCACCAGCCGGCCGCGTGCATCGATGTCCCGCCGCCCCGGCTCGAGTCCCCTGCCGATCGCGGCGATGCGACCGCCCGCGACGCCGAGGTCGGCCTCGAACGTGTCGGCCGCGGTGGCGACCGTGGCATTGCGGATGGTGAGATCGAACATGGGGCGGGCGTGGGGCGAGTCGAACATAGTCCGGCCGGGCAAGCGCCGTCAAGCTCGGAGACAATGCGCACCATGCTTTCGCATCGCCTCTGCACCGCGCCGATGATGGACTGGTCGGACCGGCACTGCCGGTTCTTCTTCCGGCAGCTCAGCGCCCACGCGGTCGTGTACACCGAGATGATCACCACCGGCGCGCTTCTCCACGGCGATGTCCCCCGGCACCTCGACTTCGATCCGCGCGAGCAACCGGTCGCCCTCCAGCTCGGCGGCAGCGAGCCCGACGATCTCGCCACCTGCGCGAAGCTCGGCGCGCGCTGGGGCTACGACGAGATCAACCTGAACTGCGGCTGCCCGTCCGAGCGCGTGCAGCGCGGCGCGTTCGGCGCCTGCCTCATGGCCGAGCCGGAGCTGGTGGCCGACTGCATGAAGGCGATGCAGGACGCGGTGTCGATCCCGGTGACGGTCAAGCACCGCCTCGGCATCGACCGCGTGGAGGACTACGACTTCGTGCGCCGCTTCGTGGCGACGGTCGCGCGGCGCGCGGGATGCCGGACCTTCGTCGTGCATGCGCGCAACGCCGTCCTCAAGGGCCTCTCGCCCAAGGACAACCGCGAGGTCCCGCGGCTACGGTACGACGAGGTGCACCGCCTCAAGCGCGAGTTCCCCGAGCTGGAGATCGTCGTGAACGGCGGCATCGCGACGCCGGACGAGGTCGCAGCCCAGCTCGCGCACGTCGACGGCGTCATGCTCGGGCGCGCCGCCTACCACGACAGCTACTGCCTGGCGACGATCGACGCGCAGGTCTTCGGCGGGGTGGCCGCCACGCGCGCCGAGGTGGTCGAACGGATGCACGCGTACGCGACCGCCCAGGTCGCGCGCGGGACGCCGCTGCGGGCGATCGCGCGGCACATGCTCGGTCTCTACCAGGGCCGGCCGGGCGCGCGCGCCTGGCGCCGGATGCTGTCCGATGCTGCAGCGCTCACGCGCAACGACCCGGACTTATTCCTCGCCGCGGCGGCACGGGTGGAGCGTCCGGTCGCCGCCGCCGCCTGAAAGTTCCCGCATAATTCCCGCCATGGGCGAAACGATCTTCGTCATCAACCCGAACTCGACCGAGGCGGTCACGCGCGGCATCGACCGGGCGTGCGAGCCGCTGCGCATGGCCGGCGCGCCGCGCATCGAGTGCGTGACGCTGGCCGACGGGCCGCCCGGCATCCAGACCCAGCGCGACGTGGACGGGGTGGTCGCGCCGATGCTGCGGCTGATCGCGGAGCTCGACCCGCGCGCCGCGGCTTTCGTCATCGCGTGCTTCAGCGACCCGGGTCTGCACTCGGCACGCGAGACGACCCGGCGACCGGTGCTCGGCATCATGGAGTGCGGCATCCTGACCGCGCTCACCCTCGGGCAGCGCTTCGGGGTGATCGCGATCCTCGCGACCTCGATCCCGCGCCATCTGCGCACGATCAACGCCATGGGCGTCTCGAGCCGGCTCGCGAACGAGCGCGCGGTGGGCCTGCCGGTGGTCGAGCTCGCCGACGAGTCGAAAACGTCGAACCGCATGATCGAGGTCGGGAGAGCGCTCGCGGCCGACGGCGCGAACTCGATCGTGATGGGCTGCGCCGGCATGGCGCAGTACCGCGACCGCGTCGAGCAGGCGGCCGGCGTGCCGGTGGTCGAGCCGACGCAGGCGGCGGTGGCGATGGCGATCGGACGGGTGCGGCTCGGATGGTGACGCACGTCCTGCCGCAGGCCGGTGCGCGCGACGCCCCGCGCGAGCTCGCAGTCCGGATGGAGGCGCCGCACGACGCGCGCGCGGTGCGGCGCGTGATCGTCGCCGCCTTCAAAGGCCAGCTCGAAGCCGATCTCGTCGACACGTTGCGCCGCCACGACAAGGTCGCCGCGTCGCTGGTCGCGACCCTGGGACACGCGATCGTGGGGCACGCGCTGCTGACCGACGTGCTGCTGCACGGCCCGGGCCTCTCGCCGCGCGGCGCGGGCCTCGCGCCGCTCGCCGTTCGGCCGGCCCTCCAGCGCCGCGGCATCGGCACGCTGCTGATGCGCGCCGCGATCGCGGGCGCGCGCGACGCGGGCTACGGCTTCATGGTGCTGCTCGGCGACCCCGACTACTACCGCCGCTTCGGCTTCCGCACCGCCGCCACGCTCGGGCTCGCCTGCGAGTTCGAGGCGCCCGAAGAGGCCTTCATGGCGCTCGAGCTCGCGCCGGGCGCGCTCGCCGGCGCGAGCGGGCTGGTGCGCTACGAGCCGGAGTTCGACGCCGCGCTGTAGCGGGTCACTGCTGCGCGCGCTTGCAGTTCACGAACTGCGGGTTGCCGCCTTCCTCGAGCTGCACCGCGTCGCCTTGCGTGCGCAGGTCGGTGCGGCCGTTCGAGTACGCCACGCCCGACGCCGAGCGCACCGCATCGAGACGGAACTCGCGGTCGGGAAACATCACCATCGCCGCCTTCCCGCCTTCGAGATAGCGCACGACGAGCGTCTTGTTCGCGTCGCACCGGTAGACCGACGCGTCCGCCGGGTACCACGGCCGGTCCGGGCCCGGCGAGCTGCCGAACGGCCACCAGCTCGAGCAGCCGGCGAGCGCCATTCCGGCGCAGGCCACCGCGATCTTTCGCATCGTCACCGTCTCCTCCCTGATTTCCGGTCGCGATTCAGCACTCCGGCTCGCCCGGCGCCGGGCGCGGATCGGCAACGAAGCCGAATCGCGCGGGCACGTCCGCCGCCACGATGGCGCTCAACGGCACGCGCCGGCGCCCGAGATCGAGCGTGAGATCGGGAAGCGCGCCCGCGGTGAGCGCCGCGAGCGATTCCTCGCTCGCCGGCCCGCTCGCGGTCTCGATGCGGTCGAGGAGCGCGGGCAGGTCGCGATCGAGCAGGACCCCGGGCCCGAGCTCGGTCTCGAGCACGAGCATGCCGGCGTCGTCGATCCACGCCGCGCGCACCTCCCCGGCAGCCTGTCCGGTGTGGGTCTCGAGCGACTCCCGGTCCCCGCGCAGGCGATAGACGAAGGGCGTGTACTCGAGGGTCACGAAGACGCGCTGCGGTCCGTTCTGGAAGAACCAGCGCCCCGCGGCGTCGTGCGCGTAGTTGCGGCCGATGAACTCGATGACCGCTTCGTTGCCGATGCGCTCGAACACCGGCTGGGCATCGCGCGACGGGCGGGTCTTGACTAGCCAGTTACCGCGGCGGTCGAGCCGGAGCCAGCCGAACACGTTCGGCACGTTCGGCCACTTCTGCATCGCACGGCTGACGATCTCGTCCACGGGCTTCGGCGTCGAATGAGGCGCGGCTAGAATGCCACAGAAATGTGGCCGCCCCTCCGTCTCGCGCCGTGACCGCGGCCGCGCTCGCGCTCGTCCTCGCCGCGGCCCTCGCGCACGCGACCTGGAACTACTTCCTCAAGCGCGCGCGCGGCGGCGCGGGCTTCATGACGCTCGTCGCGATTGTCGCAGCGGTGATCTGGGCGCCGCTCGCCGCCGGGCAGTGGATTCACGAGGGCTACGAGTTCCGCCTCGTGCATCTGTGGCCGATCGTCGCGAGCGCGGCGATCCACACCGCGTACTTCATCCTGCTCGACCGCGGATACCGTTCCGGCGATCTCTCGGTCGTGTATCCGCTCGCCCGCGCGACCGGGCCGATTCTCACCATCGCCGCGGCGATCCTGGTCCTCGGCGAGCGCCCCGGCGCGCTCGCGTTGGCCGGCGCGGCCCTCGTCATCGTCGGCGCCTATCTCCTGACCGGGAACCCGCTGCGGCTCTTCTCGCGCGACCGCCCCAAGGGCGCCGGCTTCGCTTTGCTGACCGGTTGCTCGATCGCGCTCTACACCGTCGTCGACAAGATCGCGGTCAGCCATTACCTGATCCCGCCGATCGTGTTCGACTGGGCGTGCCTCGCGCTGCGGGTCTTCATGCTCTGGCCGATCGCTGCGTGGCGCGAGCCGGACGCGCTCGGCGACGCGTGGCGCGCCGACCGGCGCTGGATCGTGCTGGTCGCGATCCTGTCGCCGCTCGCCTACATCCTCGTCCTTACGGCGATGGTCTTCACGCCGGTGAGCTACGTCGCGCCGGCGCGCGAGATGAGCATCCTGTTCGCCGCGCTGATGGGCGCGCACTTCCTCAAGGAGGCGGATGCGACCCGACGCCTCGTCGCCGCCGCCCTCATCATCGTCGGCATTGCCGGGCTCGCGGTCGGCTGAGGCGAGTGCTAGAGTCAAATGCCCTGACCTTCACGGAGGACCATCATGATCACCGAGATCGTTCTGTTCAAGCTGCCCGCCGGGATGACGCGCGAGGATTACCACGCGCGCGCCCGCGAATCCGCGCCGGCGTGGGGCGCGAATCCGACGCTCGTCCGCAAGAACTACCTCTACGATGCCGAGCGCGGGTACGGCGGGGGAGCATACCTCTGGCCGTCGGTTGCCGAGGCGCAGAAGTGGCACGGCGATGCCTTCAAGCAGCGGATCAAGGCCGTCTTCGGGAGCGAACCGACGTTCACCTACTACGAGACCCCGGTCGTCGTGGACAACGTCGCGCGCGAGATCATCGGGGCCTAGCGACCCACCGCGGCAGGGCGCCCGCTAGCGCAGCGCGCTTCCGCCTGCGAGCCGGCCGAACAGCGGCGCACGCGCACCGACCGCATGGTGCGCCATCAGGAACGCTGCCGCGTTCCAGGACTGGCCGCGCATGCCGCCCGGGGCGCCGGTCTGCCCGTTCAGCCACTCGGTGAACGCCCAGTCGTCGAGCGCGTTCACCGCCGCGAGCTTCGCGAGCTCGCGCTCGGCGCGCTTGCGGTCGCCGCGCTCGGCGAGCGCGGCCACCCAGAACCCGCCGACGAACGGCCAGATCCCGCCGTTGTGGTACTGCCAGGCGAAGTTCTGCTTGTGGCGCGACATGTACGGGCGCCAGAAGACGCTCTCCTCCAGGATCGGCTCGCAGACGACGCGCACCGGCCACCGCTCGCCGACGCGGGCGCGGTCGAGCGCGTCGAGCGTCCGCCTCGCCGCCGCGGCATCGGCGAGCCCGCACAGCACGGCGAGCACGTTGCCGAAGACGTCGCCCTCGTCGCCGAAGAACGAGAAGTTCACGAAGCTGAGATAGAGGTCGCGGTGACGCGCGTCGCGCCGGACGTAGTGCGCGAGCAGCCGGGCGCGCCGGTATTCGGCGAGGGCGGCGGAGAACGGGTGGAACAGCTCGTTCGCGCTGCGCCGCGTGTCGTCGGCACCCGGGAGGTCGAAGAGCCGCTTCACGAGGTGCCACAGCGCGTTCGTGTACAGCACGAAGCCCGACCGGGGCATGATGTCGGCCCAGTCGCTCGCCTCGTTCTGCTGCAGGAGGAAGAAGCGCTGGTGCTCCTGGCACTGCGCCCAGTGGATCGCCTTGCGCACCGCCGGCTCCAGCCGTTTGACGAGGCGGCCGGCGGGCTGCACGCGGTCGAGAAACGCGAGCCCGATCAGCCACCAGAGCGTCGCGTCGATGCAGCCGAGGTACCAGAAGTCCGCCTCGGCGCGCTCCACGTCGACGAACTTGGGGATCTGGCCGTTCGGTGCCTGCTGCGCCGCGAGGGTGAGGAGCCCGGTCGGCGCGGCGCCCTCGAGCTCCGGGTCCCCCGAGAGCGCCATGCCGACCGCGCACACGGCCGCGTCGCGCGCGAAGATCGCCGTGTAGCCGCGCGACCTGGCGAGAGCGCCCGGCGTGGCAGCGAGAATTCCGGCCGTGGAGAGGTTGCGCTTCAGGAGCTCGATCGACGCGGCGCGGCAGGCGTCGACCAGCTCGCGCTCGCCCGACGCGAGGGATTCGGGGCGGGTCATGCGCGGGGAGTTTAACCGCCCGCGCGCCGCGAGGGATTTACGATCGCTTGGCGGCCAAGGCGCCCTGCGCGCCGCCCTGTTTCCGCCGCCGCGCTTCCCCGAGGAACTCGGTCATGATCGGGCCGCTGTCGAGGAGATCGGTGCCGGCCGGCGGGTGGAACTCCGGGTGCCACTGCAGCCCCATCACGAAGCTGCCGCCGGTCCAGCGGATCGCCTCCACCACGCGGTCCGAGGGCGAGCGCGCCTCCACGACGAGGCCGTTGCCGAGGCGCTTCACCGACTGGTGGTGGATGCTGGTCACGCGCACGCGGCGGTCCGCGCCGTAGAGCTCGGCGAGCCGCGAGCCCGGCTCGAACTCGAGCTCGTGATGCAGCGTGTCGTAGGCCTCGCGGTCGACGTGCCGTGCGGCGTTCGGCACCTCGGTCGCGATGTCCTGGTGCAGCGTGCCGTCGAAGGCGACGTTCACGAGCTGCGCGCCGCGGCAGATCCCGAGCACCGGCTTGCGATGGACGACGAACTCCCACAGCAGATCGATCTCGTACAGGTCGCGCACCCGGTCACCGCGCCACTCCGGCCGGCGCGGTTCCTCGCCGTAGGTCGCCGGGCTCAGGTCCGCCCCGCCCTGGAGCACGAGCCCGTCGAGCGCCTCGACGTAGTCGCCCATCGAGACGCTCGCGCGGCGCAGGCTCGAGTCGGCCTCGAGCGTGGGAATCATGAAGACGAGCGCGCCCTGCGCCATGATCCAGTGCGCGAGCGAGCTTTCCAGGAACTGGAGCGTCTTGTTGCGGAAGCCGAGCGTCCCCGCCGAATCGGCGTGCAGGAGCCGCGCGGACAGTCCGATGCGCAGCGGCGGCTCGCGTCCCGCCGCGGCCGGCTGCTCGGCCGCCACCATCCAGCTCCCGGTTCTCGGGATTCGACTCTGCTGTCAATCCAGCCCCTCGAAGGACTCGTTCGCGGCCGCGCGCTCCGGCTTCCGGCCGGCGTCGATCAACTCCTCGCGCCGGTCAGCGCTCGCCGCCTTTGCCCCGGCTCGGCCACCAGCGCTCCAGCATCGCCGCCGCCCAGCGTCGCCCGCCCAGCCCGAATGCGAGCGCTAGCCCGAACACGACGCCGGCGAGGATGATGAGGAAGCTCGTGCGCACGATCTCGCCGCCGACGCTCATCTGGTCGAGCGCGATCAGCACGACGAACGCGATGATCGCGTACTGCGCGATCTTGCCGAGCACGTCCGCGTCCTGGATGCCGACGTTGCGGCAGTAGGTCATGACCGTCGTGCCGATGAACCGCGCGAAGTAAGCGCCGAACGCGAGGATCAGCAGCGCCACGACGACGTGCGGCACGAACAGCACCACCTGCCTCAGGAGATCGGTGATGTAGGTGAGGCCGAGCCCGTTGAACGCGATGATCAGCGCCGCGAGGATGACGACCCAGTAGGCGATCAGGCCGAAGATGCCGGTCGTGTCCGTGCTGATGCCGCCCTGCTGCAGGAAGCCGTCCATCCCGGCCCGCTCGGAGAGCACGTTGAAGTTGATCGCGCGCAGGCCCCGCTCGACCGCAAAGCGCACCACCTTGGCGGCGAGCCAGCCGGCGATGAGCACGACCGCGGCGAGCGCGAGTCGCGGCAGGAACGCCCCCGCCTGCGCGAGAAACGCCCGCGCGGGCTCGAGCAGCATGCTGACGTTGTCCATTCGTGGCCTCCTGTTGCGATGGCGCCCTGGTCCGGTTCAGCTGGCGCGCGCGAGAGCGAGCACGCCCGCGAGCGGAATGCCCACCCATCCGGCGCGATTGCCGAGCTCGTAGCGCAGTTCGTACAGCGCCTGCTCCAGCTCGGCGAGCACGAGCAGGTCGCGCACCTCGTCGAACGTTGCGAACAGCCCCGCGCCCCGCGCTGCCTGCTCGTACGCGGCGAGAAACGCGCGCCGGGCCTCGTCGGCCCAGCCGCTCGCAAGCGGCTCGAGCCGCGCCTGCTCCTCGTCGCCCTGGGCCACGCGCCGCAGGGCGGTCCAGCGGGCGTACTCGAACGACCGGAGCATGCTGGCCACGTCGCGCAGCGGCCAGTGCTTGGCGCGCCGCTCGGCGAGCGTGCGGCCGGGTTCGCCCTCGAAGTCGATGATCGCGAAATCGTTCTTGACGAGCAGCACCTGGCCGAGATGGTAGTCGCCGTGCAGCCGCGTCTTGAGGGTGCCGCCCCGGGGCGCGCCGGCGGCGTCGATCCGCCCGAGCAGCCGCGCGCGCGCATCGAGCAGCGCCTGTGCGTCGAGCCGCACCGGGACGGTCATCTCCCGCCGGCGAGCCTCGACCGCCGCCAGCGTCGTCTGCAGCTCCTCCCGCACGCGGCGCTTCCAGTCCTCGAGGTCGGCCGGGCCGAAGGGCTCCGGATCGAAGGCCGGGTCCCCGGTCTGCCGGGCGAACGCGCGATGCAGCTCGGCGGTGCGGGCGGCGAGCGTCTGCACGAGCGCGATGTAGCCGCCATGCACGTCGGCCGGGAGCGGCTCGGTCGCGGTGCGACGGCCGTCCAGGAAGCGCTCGAGGTAGTCGAGGGTGTAGCTCCAGCCGTCGCCGTCGTTCTCGACGTAGGCCTGCAGCAGCGCGAGCGTCGTGACCTCGCCGTCCGGCGGCGGCGTGCTCGAGCACGCCCGCCACGGGCACGCAGTGCGGAAACCGGGCGACCTCGGTGAGGAAGCGGCCGATCTCGACTTCCGGATTCACCCCGGGCTGCAGGCGGCGGTAGCCCTTCAGGAAGAGCCGCTCGCCGAGCGTCACGACGGTGTTGCTGCTCTGTCCCTGCACGCGGTCGACCGCGAGCATCCCCGCGTCCGCGCCGGCGATCGCCGGGAACGCGCGGGTGGGCACGAAGCGCAAGGTTCCCTGCGTCGCAGGCACCTCGCGCCCCGCACCGATGGCCGCGACCAGCGCGCGGCAGAACGCCTCGTCGGCAAACGCGTCCGCGAGCACGCCGACGTTCGCCTGCTGCCGCACCTTCGCGACCGTCGCGGCGGCGAGGCTGCGCGTCCGCGCCTCCTCGGTCTCCTCCCACGCCAGCGCGAGCGGCAGGAAGTACGGGGCCGCGCCGGCCGCGGTCTCGACTTCGAACCGGCCGACGAGCCAGGTGCGCCCGCCCACCTCCCACAGCGCGTGCTCGCCGAGGCGGGCGCGCTGCACCTTGTCGCCCTTCGCCGCGTGCCAGCGCTGCGACTCGATGAATCCCGGCAGCACCTCCTGCTCGAGCTGATCGCGGACCTTCTGCGCCATGCCGATCCGCCACGGGACCACGCGGTCGCGGAAGAAGCTCATCCAGCCGTCGAACAGCACGAGGACCGGGACCTCCTCGCGGGCGACCTGCTCCTCGTGCCACTTCGGCATCTCGACGTCCGCGGCGAGCCGGAACCAGAAGAAGCCGTGCGCCGGCAGCGTGAGGAGGTACGGCAGCTCGCCGATCGGCGGGAAGGCGGTGCGCCCCGCCATCTCGACCGGCACCCGCCCGCGAAAGCGCCGCAGGTCGAGCTCCACCGGCTGCGCGGAGCGCGCCAGGTTCGCCACGCACAGGATCGCCTCGCCGTCGAGCTCGCGCAGATAGGCGAGCACCTTGCGGTTGCCCGGCTTGAGGAACGACAGCCGGCCGCGCCCGAGCACCTGGCTCGCGCGGCGCACCGCTAGCATGCGCTTCATCCAGTTGAGCAGCGACGCGGGATCGCGCGCCTGCGCCTCGACGTTCACCGCCTCGTATCCGTACACCGGATCCATGATCGGGGGCAGGTAGAGGCTCTGCGGATCGGCGCGCGAGAATCCGGCGTTGCGGTCCGGGCTCCACTGCATCGGCGTGCGCACGCCATTGCGGTCGCCGAGGAAGATGTTGTCCCCCATGCCGATCTCGTCGCCGTAGTAGATGATCGGCGAGCCCGGCATCGACAGGAGCAGGCTGTTCATCAGCTTGACCCGGTCCGGGTCGTTCTCCATCAGCGGCGCGAGCCGCCGGCGGATGCCGAGGTTGATGCGCGCGCGCGCGTCGGCGGCGTACATCCGGTACATGTAGTCGCGCTCCCGGCTGGTCACCATCTCGAGCGTCAGCTCGTCGTGGTTGCGCAGGAAGATCGCCCACTGGGCCGTCGCCGGGATGTCGGGCGTCTGCTGCATGATCTCCACCACCGGGTACCGGTCCTCCTGCGCGATCGCCATGTAGATCCGCGGCATCAGCGGGAAGTGGTAGGCCATGTGGCACTCGTCGCCCTCGCCGAAGTACTCGCGCACGTCCTCGGGCCACTGGTTCGCCTCGGCGAGCAGCAGGCGGTTCGGATACCGCGCATCGATGAGCGCGCGGATGCGCTTGATCACGGCGTGGGTCTCCGGGAGGTTCTCGTTGTTCGTTCCCTCGCGCTCGACCAGGTAGGGAATGGCGTCGAGCCGGAACCCGTCGACGCCCATGTCGAGCCAGAACCGCATCGCGCGGAACACCGCCTTGAGCACCGTCGGGTGGTCGAAGTTGAGGTCCGGCTGATGGCTGAAGAAGCGGTGCCAGTAGTAGGCCTTCGCGACCGGGTCCCAGGTCCAGTTGGACGTCTCGGTGTCCGTGAAGATGATGCGCGTCCCCCGATACCGCTGGTCGGAGTCGCTCCAGACGTAGAAGTTGCGCTTCGAGGAGCCGGCCGGCGCGCGCCGCGCGGCCTGGAACCACGCGTGCTGGTCGGAGGTGTGGTTCACCACCATCTCGGTGATGACGCGCAGGCCCCGGCGATGGGCCTCGCGCATGAACGCGCGGAAGTCGTTGCGCGTGCCGTACTGCGGGTGCAGGTTGAGGTAGTCGGCGACGTCGTAGCCGTCGTCCTTCAGCGGCGACGGATAGAAGGGCTGGAGCCAGAGCGTGTTGACCCCGAGCTCCTTGATGTAGTCGAGTTTCGACGTGAGGCCGCGGAAATCGCCGATCCCGTCGTCGTTCGAGTCGAAGAACGCGCGGACGTGCACCTGGTAGATGACGGCGTCCTTGTACCAGAGCGGGTCGGCGGGCGCCGCGGCGACGCTCGCCTGGGGTGCCCGCCCTTCCTCCGCAGTCGGCTGTCGCGCGCGCTCGTCCATCACCGGCCGCTCACGGGAGGCGGTCGAAGTCCTGCTCGGCGCGAGCGCGCCACCGCAACCGGAGCCCGTGCGCCGGCGGGCGCGCAGGATCGGGATTCAAGTGGCTTCGCGGACCGCTCCACGGGCACGATGATACGGGTCAGGGTTCACCACGGTGAGCACCGCCTTACCCGATCGCCGACAGCGCGGCGGCGAACTTCGGGTAGGTCTCCGCGATCTCGTCGCGGATCCTGCCGCGGATGAGCGCCAGCACCCGCGGCTCGGGCGCGGGTGTCGTCGGCACGCGGGCGGGCCGATCGAAATCGAAGCCGGTGTTCACGACGATCTCCTCGACCGTGTGCCCCGGATGCACGCTCTCGAGGATGAAGCGCTTGCGCGACCGGTCGAACTCGAACAGCCCGAGGCCGGTGACGAGCTTCCACGGGCCGCCGGGGCGATAGACCCCGGGCGGGCTCGTGCCCGGCGCGCTCACGAAGTCCACCTTCTTCACGAAGACGCGCGGCGTATGCTCCTCGCGGAACAGGATGACGCGCGGGACGAGGAAGTACAGGTACGCCGAACCGAACGAACCCGGCCAGCGCACGTCGACGCGCGGGTATTCACCCGACCCCACCAGGTTGATGTTGGCCTCGCCGTCGATCTGCCCGCCGCCGAGGAAGAAGGCGTCGATGCGGCCCTGCGCGGCGCGGTCGAAGGTCTCGACGCCGCCATTGGTGAAGTCGGTGTGCCGGCGCGAGCCGAGAATGGTGACGCGCAGCGCGCCGTCGGATAGCTCGCGCGCAACGAGCGCCGCCGAGCCGGGGATGGGCGACTGGTTGCCGATGACGACGCTGCGGCAGCCCGCGAGCAGCCGCGCGATCGTCGCGATCAGGATCTCGGTCTTCGTTGCGCTCATGCGGCCGCAGCCGAGGCCGTGCCGGCGAGCCAGGACGCGAGCCACGCGCCGAAGCCTTCGCGCGTGCGCGCGGCCTGCGCGTAGCGGCCCAGCGCGGCCCCGTCGGGAGCGTATCGGCCGGGCAGCCCGAGCGGCCAGGCGCCGCGCGGCGCCACCGCGATCCGCGCGACATACAGCGCCGGGATCACGCCCGCCGAGCGCTCCGGGTCTTCGAGAAGATCGTCGTCGACGACCTCCTCGACGGTGACCAGGCTCGCGTGCGACGCCTGCGCGACGTTCACCAGGTCGCGCGCGCGTCCGATGAAGACGTTCCCGTGGCGATCGGCACGCGGCGCGTGAAAGAGCGCGACGTCCGGCCGGAGCGCGGGCAGAACCACCACCGGGTCGCCCGGCGCGAACGGGTTGTCGATCACCTTCCAGTCGGACCGTTGCTTGAGGATGTCGGTGCCGAGCAGCCCGCGCAGCGGGATGAACGGGAGGCCCTTCATGCCGGCCTGCAGCCGGGCGTGAATGGCCGGACAGGTGGCATCGAGAATCTTCACGCTGCCGTCGCGCGCGGCGGCGGCAAAGCGCGGCGCGGTGCCGTACTCGCCGATCGACACGGCCGAGGTCTCGATCGTCGCGACGCAGCCGGCGCCGATCAGAACGTCGGCCTGAATGCCGCTCGTCGGCACGCATACGATGTGGAGATCGCGTGCCCGCCGCCGCACGAGCTCGCGCGTTCCGGCCATCGAAACGCCGAACGGGTCGTTCGGAATCGCGAGCTTCGCGCCGTCGGGGATGGCGGCGACGAGCGTGGCGAGGTCGCAGATTGCGTTCATGGAGCGGCTCCAGTGGGCAAGGCATTATAGCGACGCGGCGTCGCTATACTGCGCGCCTCGACCGGACGGAACCGCCATGGCCCGCCTCCCCTACCCCGACATCGACCGCCCCGACCTCGCGCCGCTCGTCGAGCGCATCAAGCGCGAGCGCGGCGGCCGGATGCTCAACCTCTATCGCATGCTGCTGCACAGCCCGCCGATGGCCGAGGGCTGGCTCGCGTTCTTCACATCGGTGCGGCAGAAAGGCGCGCTTTCCGGTCGCTATCGCGAGCTCGCCATAATGCGCATCGCGGTGATCAACGGCGCCGACTACGAGTTCAGCGCGCACGTCCCCTTCGCGCTGAAGGAGGGGCTGACGCAGGCGCAGCTCGACGCTCTCGCTGCCGATCGCGTCCCGGCGGGACTCACCGAAACCGACCGGGCGGTCCTTGCCTATGCCGACGCGATGACCCGCCAGGTGCGCGTTCCCGACGAGGTGTTCGCCAAGCTGCGCATGCAGCTCCCGGAGCGGGAGCTCGTCGAGCTGACGGTCACGATCGCCGGGTACAACTGCGTGTCGCGCTTCCTCGAGGCGATCCAGGTGGATCACGAGTGATTCGCAACAGGGCGAGCCTCCTTCGAAAGTAGCGAATGCTGCGCGAGCACTTCACCTTCAGCCACCGGCTGCGCGTCCGCTGGGCCGAGGTCGATCGGCAGGACGTCGTGTTCAACGGCCACTATTTCCTCTACTTCGACGTCGCGATGGCCGAGTACTGGCGCGCGATCGGGTTCGACTACCCGCGGGAAATCGTCGACCTCGGCATGGACATCTACGCGATCAAGGCGACTGCGGAGTATCACGGGTCGGCCGGATACGACCAGCTGCTCGACGTCGGCTGCCGGGCGGCGCGCATCGGTCGGACGTCGATGGTTCTCCTGTTCGGAATCTGGCGCGGCGACGAGCACCTCACGAGCGGCGAGCTGATCTACGTGAACGCCGAACTGAAGACCAAACAATCCGCGCCGTGGCCGGATTTCCTGCGCGAGAAGATCCTCGCCTACGAGCGCACGCCGCCCGAGGTCGTCGCGCTCACGCGCACCTAAGAGCCGCGCGGCGCGGCGAGCCGATCGACCATGGCCTTGACGGCCGCGATCTGCGGTCCGGACCGGGTCATGTACTGGTTCCCGGTGTAGCCCCACCAGTCCCAGCATCCGCGCGGATTGAACACGAAGCTCCACCGCAGGCCCGCCATTCCCCAGCCGTTGCGGCTGATCGTCTGCGGGTAGAGCACGATCAGCCGGTTCGTGTCCGCCCAGCGGTTGTACCCCGCCTCGCGCACGAAGCGCTCGCCGATCGCCTCCACGCTCTGCCGGCAGCCGTGGAACGCCACGTGCACGCGGCACTGCGCCGCCTCGCACGCGCGCGGCACGTACGCGTAGCCGGAGTCCGCCATGCCGATGGAGTAGGCGTCTCCCGCGGCGAACCGCTTCTGGTCATAGCGGATGATGCGCCCCGACTCCTTTGCCGCGGGCGGGTCCAGCGGGCCGAGCAGATGCGCGAGCAGCTCGCCGGCCGCATCGAAGTCGCAGTCGTTGATGAACGGCGCAGCGGTGACCGGGCATGCCCCGCCTGCGCTCTCGGTGACCATCGCGTGGCCAGCGGGCTTGTCCTTCACGAGCGCGATCCGCTCAGCTGGCACGCCGTAGCGCGCATAGAACTCGCGCAACGCGTCCACGACCGACGGATCCACCGTCCGGTCGCTCGTCCCCGAAAAGAGCCACACGCGCGCGCCCGCGAGGTTGTCCGTGGGATCGATCGACCGCGCGCGCGCGAACCCCTCCGTCTGCGCCTTGAGCTGCTCGATTCCCGGCAGCGGCGTCCAGGTTCCCGGCGTCATGCAGTTGAAGTACGCGGCGACCACCGAGCCCTGCGCGCAGTAATACGGCCCGGCGGCGAGCACGCCCGCTCCGCTCACGAGGCTGGAATGCGCCACGTGCAATTGCACGGCCATGTATCCGCCGGACGAGACCCCCGAGGCCGTCACCGCGCGCGGATCGGCGCCAAGCGCGGGCAACGGGTCGTTCGCGCCTGCCGCAGCGGCGGTCAGCGCGAGCGCAACGGCGAGTACACGGCGCAGGTGCATGCCTCCGTATAATAGGCGCCCCTGCGCCCTCCTTCCATTTCGCCCCCCTCCGACGAGGCTCCCGATGCAGCTCCGCGACAAGCTCTACATCAACGGCGCGTGGACCGCGCCGCACGGCAAAGGCACGATCGACGTTCATTCCGCCTCGACCGAGGAGGTCATAGCGAAGATTCCCGCAGGCGATGAGCACGACGCGGCCGCCGCGGTCGCCGCTGCGCGCGCCGCCTTCGATGGCTGGGCCGCGACTGCGCCGGCGGAGCGCGCGGCGTTCCTCGCGAAGATCAACGAAGGCATGAAGGCGCGCTCGGACGAGATCGGCAGGACCATCGCGCAGGAAGTCGGCATGCCGGTGAAGCTGGCGACGCGCATCCAGGCCGGCTCGCCCACGTTCACCTTCGGCATGTACGCAAAGATGCTCGGCGCTTACCAGTGGGAGGAGAAGGTCGGCAACTCGATCGTCGTCCGGGAGCCGGTCGGCGTCGTCGCGTGCATCACGCCGTGGAACTATCCGCTGCACCAGATCGCCGCGAAGGTCGCGCCGGCGCTCGCCGCCGGCTGCACGGTGGTGCTGAAGCCGTCCGAGGTCGCCCCGCTGAACGCCTTCATCCTGGCGGAGATCATCGATTCGGTCGGGCTGCCGAAAGGCGTGTTCAACCTGGTGACCGGCTTCGGCCCGGTGGTCGGCGAGGCGCTGGCGAAGCATCCCGACGTCGACATGGTGTCGTTCACCGGCTCCACGCGCGCCGGCAAGCGCGTGTCCGAGCTCGCGGCGGCGACGGTCAAGCGCGTTGCACTCGAGCTCGGCGGCAAGAGCGCCGCCATCGTGCTCGACGACGCCGACCTCGCGGCGGCGGTCAAGGGCACCGTATCTGCGTGCTTCCTCAATTCGGGCCAGACGTGCAGCGCGCACACGCGCCTGCTCGTCCCGGAGTCGAAGTACGCCGAGGCCGCGAAGCTCGCCGCCGACGAGGCGCAGAAGTTCACCCTCGGCGACCCCATGGACGAGAAGACGAGACTCGGGCCGCTCACCTCCGCGGCGCAGCGCGAGCGCGTGCGCGGCTACATCCGCAAGGGCATCGAGGAAGGCGCCGAGCTGCTCGCCGGCGGGCCGGATGCGCCGGCGGGGCTCGACCGGGGCTACTACGTGAAGCCCACGGTTTTCGGCAAGGTGAAACCGGGCTCGACCATCGCGCAGGAGGAGATCTTCGGCCCGGTGCTCTCGATCATCACCTACAAGGACGAGGCCGACGCGATCCGGATCGCCAACGACACGCCCTACGGTCTGGGCGGCGGGGTGTGGTCGGCGACCGAAGAGCACGCGCTGAAGGTGGCCCGGCGCCTGCGCACCGGTCAGGTGGACATCAACGGCGGGCCGTTCAACATGTTTGCGCCCTTCGGCGGGTTCAAGCAGTCGGGGCACGGCCGCGAGCTCGGCAAGTTCGGGCTGGAGGAGTTCCTCGAGCTGAAATCGCTGCAGCTCAAGCCCGAAGAAAAGCCTAAGGCGTAGCGCGCGACCGTCGATGCCGGGCCACCGCCGCTTCGTCCTCGGCGTCGATCTCGACGGCGTCTGCGCCGACTTCTACGGCGGGCTGAAGCCGGTCGCGGCAGAGTGGCTCGGCGTCGAGCTCGCGAGTCTCCCCGACCGCGTCTCGTGGACGCTCCCCGAGTGGGGCGTGGACCAGGCGCCCGGCGGCTACGACGCGCTGCATCGCTTCGCGGTGACGCAGCGCGAGCTGTTTCGCCGGCTGCCGCCGATGCCCGGCGCGCCGCAGGCGCTGCGCCGGCTCTCCGCGCAGGATGTGCGCATCCGCATCATCACGCATCGCCTCTTCATCAAGTATTTCCACCAGGTCGCGGTGCGCCAGACCATCGAGTGGCTCGACTTTCACGACATCCCGTACTGGGATCTGTGCTTCATGCGTGAGAAGGCGGCCGTCGGTGCCGACCTGTACGTCGAGGATTCGCCCGAGAACGTCGCGCGGCTGCGTGCGCAGGGGCTGAAGACCATCGTGTTCTCCAACTCGACCAACGAGCACCTGCCCGGGCCGCGCGCGCAGTCCTGGGACGAGGTCGCGCACCTGGTGGCCGCGGAGAAGGCGGCGTGGGAGGCGCGCGGCTAGCGTCCGCGCGACTTCGGGAAGAGACCGGCGACGAAATCCACGAATGCCCGCACCTTCGCCGAGAGGTGATGGCCCTGCGGGTAGACGACCGAGATCGGGTAGGCGTCGGTGCGCTGCCAGTCGGCGAGGATCGGTCGCAGCGCGCCGGACGCGACCCAGCGACTCGCGAACATGTCGAGGGTCTGCGCGATGCCCGCGCCGTTCACCGCCGCGTCGAGCATCGCCTCGCCGTTGCTCACGATGAGCCGGCCCCCGGGCGGACGCACGATCCGCTCCCCGTCCTTCTCGAACGCCCAGTCGAAAGCCTCGCCGCGCGACACGACGTAGAGGCCCAGGCAATTGTGGCCGTCGAGTTCGGCCGGCGTCTTCGGCTCGCCGTGCAGCGCCAAGTAGTCGGGCGACGCGTAGGTCCCCCACCGGGCCTCGAACACCCGGCGGGCGATCAGCGTCGAGTCGCTCAGCGGACCGTTCCGCACCGCAGCGTCGATGCCCTCCTCGACCAGGTTCGTGCGTCGATCCTCGAGCAGCGCGATCACCTGCAGCTCGGGGTACTGCGCCGCAAATCGGGGGAGCGCCGGAACGATGTATTGCCGGCCCAGGGTCACCGGCATCTCCACGCGCAGGACCCCGCGCGGCACGCTCCGGCCGGCGCCGAGCATGGCGTCGGTTTCCTGCACGTCGGCGAGGATCCGGCGGACGTGCTCGAGATAGGAGGTCCCGTCGTCCGTCAGGCTCAGTCGTCGGGTGGTCCGGTTCAGCAGCTTGACGCCGAGGCGATTTTCCAGGGCTGCAATGTGAGCAGTCACACTCGCTTTTGACAAGTCCAGGCGCTCGGCCGCCCGGGAGAAACTCCCCAACTCCACCACCCAGTGGAAGACTTCCATGCTGGTCAGGCGATCCATGCAGGCGGGCCTATTGTAAGTTCGGGCTGAACAGTCATTTCGATGTTACCTGGTTTTTTCAGTCCTATCGAACGCCCATACTCCGCTCCATCGTGATCGCGGCACTTCAAACGGAAGCCGCGGCAGCGAAAAGACAGCCCCACCCCTTAACCCGAGATTGAAAGGAACCGCACCATGAAACGCAACCTGATCGCCATCGCCGCCCTCGGCCTCGCCCTGGGTGCCAACACCGCCTTCGCCGACAACAACTGGGCGTTCGACGACGCCTACTGGAAGCAGGCGCAGGGCACCCCGTCCGTCCAGTCGGTCCAGCCCACGCAGTCGGACCGGACCCAGGGCCGCTACGACTTCGTGAACCAGTACAACTACTAATCGCCGCAACGCAAGCGATTCAACCCAAGCGCATTCAACCCAAGCTCAAGGAGACCCCCATGATCCGCACCACGATCCTCGCCGCCGTGCTCGCGCTCGGCACCACCGCCGCCTTCGCCGACAACAACTGGGCGTTCGAAGACGCCTACTGGAAGCAGGCGCAGGGCACCGCCTCGGTGCAGTCGAACCAGACGACCGAGACCTCCGGCAAGTACGACCAAGTCGACCGCTTCAACCCGTAATGACCGGGGCAGGGGCGCCGGGGCGATGACGCCCCGGCCACCCGCGGCCTCGGACAAGGAGGCACACATGAACACCACTCGAGTTCGCATTTCCGGCCTGGCGCTGCTTGCCGCCGCGGCCTTCGCGCTCCTCGTCGCGCCCATTCACGCCCATGCCGACACCGGCCTGACCGACCGGCACGAGATCCCGACCTTCGTCCTCGAGCGCATCGAGCTCGCGGCCCGCGCGGCGGATTCCGCCGGCTGAACTGCGGCCCGAAATGTGCGAACCTAGGGATCCGGCACCTGCCGCGGCAGCGACCCGGGGCACGGACAGGGGAGAGACGCCATGCTCGTCGTCAGCGGAGGATCCGGACGCGTCGTCCACGCGGTCGCGGCCGCGCTCGCAGCGCTGCCGGGCAACAAGCGCCTCGGGCTGCTGAAGGCCGGCGCCGGCGCAGGGTTCCCGGCGGCGTTCGCGCTTCAATACGCGCCGCTCACCTCCCCCCAGGACCGGCTGCGCCTCATGGAGGGCGCGACCGATCTGGTGCTCGTGCCGAGCTTCGATCAGCGCGCAATCGAGCATGAGATGTCGCTCGCGGCAACGGCGCGGGCGGCAGGCATCGAACGCATTCATCTGCTCTCGGCCGCCGGCGCCGACGCCCGCTCGCCCGTGACGCTGCTGCGCTGGCTCGGGCTGGTCGAGCGCGAGGTCGTCGCTTCAGGGCTCCCGCACACGCTGCTTCGCTGCATGCCCTACATGCAGACCATCCCGCTCTTCATGCGCCGCGATGCCGCCGGCTGGCGGGTCGTGGGCCCGTTCCGGGACGCGGCGTTCGCGTGGCTCGACGCGCACGATGCCGGGGCGGTGGTCGCCCGCCGCGTCGCGACCGACGCGCGGGACAACGTCGTGTGCGAGCTCTCGGGCCCGACGGAGGCGAGCTTCGAGACGGTCGCCGAGTTGCTCGCCGCCGAGCTGCGCGAACCGGTGCGCTACGTCGATGTCGGGCTGCCCGAGGCCACGGGAATCCTGGAGGCGAACGGGATCCCGCCCGCGCGCATCCGCGCGATCACCGAGTACTGGGACTACCTCGCCAGCGGGGTGCTGCGGTGCGGCTGCTGCGGCGGGGCAGAACAGCTGCTCGGACGAACGCGGCGCACGCTCCCCGAGTACCTGCGCGAGTACGCCGCCGAACTCCGGCAGGCCGCCTGACCCCGACCGCCGCGCCCGCGCGTGACGAGCCTCGAGGACATCGCCGGATCACCGCTGTTCCTGGTCGGACTGGCCTTCGGGCTGGTGGGCCTGCTGCAGATGGCCGCGGGCTTCGTGGTGCTGTTCCGGCGCGAACCGGTCGGGTTCGCGGTGCGGCTCCTCATCGGGCTGGCGGTCGCAGCGATCGGCCTGGCGGCCACGGTCGTGTCCGTGGGCATGCAGGGCTATCGGGCGCTGACGCACGAGGAGGTCGCGGCGCGCATCACGGTGAAGCCGAGCGGTCCGCAGCGCTTCGACGCACAGGTGCGCTTTCCCGACGGGCGCACCACGGGTTACGTAATCGCCGGCGACGAGCTCTACGTGGACGCGCACATCCTCAAATGGAAGCCGATCGCGAACGTGATCGGCCTGCACACCGCCTTCGAGCTCGACCGGATCGCCGGACGCTACCGCGCGGTGGAGCAGGAGCGCACCGGACTGCGCACCGTGTACCCGCTCGGCGAGCCGCGCGCGCTGGATCTCTTCAAGCTGCGGCACCGCAACGCGTGGCTCGGGCCGCTCTTCGACGCGGAGTACGGCTCGGCGAGCTTCGTGCCGGTGGATCGGCCGATGGACCTCGAGGTGCGCGTCTCGACGACCGGCCTCCTGATCCGCGAGGCGAAGAGCGAATCGAAGAAGTAGCGCCGCGCTACCGCTCGTCCCGCCCGGCGAGCGACAGCTCCAGCTTTTCGACACCGACCTGGACGACGTCGCCCGCCGCGAGCGGCTGCCAGTCGTCGGCGATCGGCTTGCCGTTGACGCGCGGCGGCTTCCCCTCGACCCGCGCGATGAAATAGCCCGCCGGACGGCGGAAGATCGCGGCGTATTCCTCGCCGCGCCGCCCCAGCGCGGTGAGCGCATGATCGAGCACGATCTCGCGCCCGCCGCCCTGGCCGGCACTGCGCAGCACGCCCTCGGGAAACGCGAGCTCGAGCACGCGCGCCTCGGCCGCCGGCGCCCGCCCGCCCGGCGCCAGGACGAGCGCCTGCCCGGCTTCGGCGCCGTGGAAAATCATCGTGCGCTCGCCTTCGTTCCCGACCACGCTCTTGTGGTCGACGTAGCGCAGCTGGAAGTCGAGGATCTCGACGAGATCGCCATGGCGCATGAGGTGACGGGTCACGCGCGTCCCGTTCACGGAGGTGCCGTTCGCGCTGCCGAGATCCTGCAGGATGTGATCGTTGCCGACCATCTCGATCGCGGCGTGCTGCTTGCTGACCGCCTGGTCCTCGAGACGGATGCCCGCGCCCTCGGCGCGCCCGATGACCACGCGCTCGCGCTCGATGAACCAGGAGCCGAGCGCCGCGCCGGCGCGGCTTGCCACGAGTTTCGCCATCGCTCGCCCGCCCCCCTCTCAGGACCCGAGTTTCGTGCGGAGCCAGCCGAAGAAGCCCTGCGGCTCCGGCTCGCGCGCGCGCTTCGGCTCGCGCCTGCGGTCGACGCGCGCGACCACCACGGAGACGTTGTCGCGCCCCCCGCGGTCGTTCGCCATCGCGATGAGCGTCGCGGCGGCGAGATCGACGTTGGGCGCGAGGACCTCGAGCGCGCTGGCAATGTCGTTATCTTCCACCAGGTCGTGGAGCCCGTCGGTGCAGAGCAGGTACACGTCGCCCGGCAGCACCTCGTGCTCGCCGAGGTCGGGGACCACCTGCTCCTCCGCGCCCAGGACGCGCGTGACGAGCTGGCGGCTGCGCGACACGCGCGCCTCCTCGCTGGTCATCTGGCCGGCGGAGAGCTGGCTCTGCACGAACGAGTGGTCCGTCGTAAGGCGTTCGAGCCGGCCGGCGCGCCAGCGGTAGACGCGCGAGTCGCCGACGTGCGCGATCGACACCCGGTCGCCCTGGAACCATGCGAGCGCGAGCGTCGTCCCCATGCCCTTCAGCGTCGGGTCGGCGCGCGCGCGCTCCACGATCGCGCGGTTCGCGGCAGCGAAGGCGGCGTGCGTCGCAGCGCGCGGCGCGAGGTTCTGACCGGCGATCAGCGACTGCACCAGCGTGGCGGTGGCGAGCTTGGCCGCGAGATCGGCACCCTTGTGCTCCGCCATCCCGTCGGCGACGGCGACCACGCCCCGCTCGGCGTCGGTGACGAAGCTGTCCTCGTTGAAGCTGCGGACCCGGCCGAGGTCGGACCGCGCCGCGACGTCCAGGGCGAGTCGGCTCACTGGATGCCCTTGTCGCTGCGCGCCACGGACTCGCCCTCGGGGTGGCCCGGCGGGCGCATCGGCTTACCCTGGCGCTGCGCGCCAAGGATTCGCCCTTGGGACGGCCCGGCGGGCTCGTGGGGTCGGGACGGTGCGCCGCAGCATCGCCGCATGTATGACATTGACATGGTTGGAATTGTAGTACGGGCGCGGGCGCGAAAATTCCCGACCTCACCCGTCTTGTCCCGCAATGTTAGGCCGGCGGACGGCTCCGACAAAAAGAAATAGTTTGGATTCCGGCGCTTATCTCCGGCCGTTTCAACCACATTCTTGCGAGAATAGGGTCCCATGCAAGAGGTGAGCCAGGCAATCGAAACGGGTCGGCTGGGACGCTACGAGCTGCTTGGCGAGCTCGGCCGCGGCGCCATGGGCGTCGTGTACCGGGCGCGCGACCCGATCATCGATCGCGTGGTCGCGCTCAAGACCATCGATTCGGGCCGTTCCGGCGAGGCGGCGGCGAGCTTCACCGAGCGGTTCTTCCAGGAAGCGCGCTCCGCGGGGCGGCTCAACCACCCCAACATCGTCACGATCTACGACGCCGGCGATGCGGGCGGACAAGCGTACATCGCGATGGAATTCCTCGAGGGCACCGGCTTGCGCGAGATGCTCGACGAGCAGGCGCCGCTCTCGATCGCCCGCGCCGTCGAGATCGCGGCCCAGGTCGCCCGCGGGCTCGCGTATGCGCACGAGCACGGCGTGGTGCACCGCGACGTCAAGCCCGCGAACATCATCATCTTGCGCAACCGACGCCCGAAGATCACCGATTTCGGCATCGCGCGCCTCGGCGAGGCCGATGTCCTGACCGGCAGCCGGGCGGGGTCGCCGAAGTACATGTCGCCCGAGCAGATCCGGGGCGACGGCGCCCTCGACGGGCGCAGCGACATTTTCTCGCTCGGCGCAGTCCTCTACGAGATGCTGACCGGGCGGCAGCCGTTCGGCGGTGCCGAAGTGGTCGACATCATGCGCACCGTGCTGCAAGACCATCCCCAACCCCCGAGCGCGCACAACGTGCGCGTGCCGCCGGAGCTCGATGCGCTGGTGCTGCGAATGCTGGCCAAGCGGCCCGACGAGCGACACCCGAGCGCGCGCTGGCTGTACCGCGAGCTGCGCCAGGTCGAAGAGACGCTCGAGAAGGAACCGAGCGGCCCCGCGCCCCGCGCCGACGCCCCGACGCGGAAAGTCTCGCTGGAGGATCCGACCCTGGTCATGGGTGACGAGCACCCGGCGCCGGCCGCGGCGCCGCAGCCCGGACCGATGAAACGCTACGGCGGCCGGCTCGCCGCGGCCGCGGCCGTGCTGGTCGCCGCCGCCGTGGTCGTCCTCGCACCGTGGCGAGAATCCCCGTCTCCGCCCGCGCCCCAGGCCGCAGTGCCGATCATCGCCGTCGCGCCGCCGACCGCCGACGGAGCCGCCCGAGCCGCAGTCCCCGCCGCCGGCGGCAGCGCCCGAAAAGCTGCCCGAGCCCGCGCCGCCGCCGAAGGCGAAACCACGCGCCGCGAAGAAGCCGCCCGAGCCGGCGCCCGTCGCGGTGCCGGAGCCCGCGCCGCCGCCCGTCGAGGTGGTCGTCGCGCCGCCGCCCAAGCCCGCTCCGCCGCCCCCGCCGCAGACCGGGAAGATCGTCCTCGCGGTGTCGCCGTGGGGCGAGGTCTACGTCGACGGCCGGCTGCGCGGCACGACGCCGCCGCTCGCCGAGCTCGAGCTTCCGCCGGGCCGGCATCGGGTCGAGATCCGGAACTCCGCGCAGCTGCCGTATCACGCGTTCGTCGAGCTGCAGGCCGGCCAGACGCAGCCGATTCGCCACAGTTTCCCGAACTAGCTCGCGCCGCGGCGCGGTCGCGCGCGGTGCGCGCCGCCTGCTAAATTCCGCTTCATGGATACCCTCACGCACGCCCTGAGCGGGGCGCTCGCGGCGCGCGCGACGGCGCCGGCGAACGCCCGCATATCGCTCACCGCGCGGGTCACGGCGGGCTTCTTCGCCGCCGCGTTTCCCGATATGGACTGGGTGCTCGCGTACGTCTCGCCGGTCGCGTACATCACCGGCCATCGCGGCGTGACGCACTCGGTCCTGCTCCTCCCGCTCTGGGCCGGGCTGCTCGCCTGGCTGTGCGCGAAGATCGGCCGCGGCGGCGCGACGTGGCGCGACTACTACGGCGTCTGCGCGATTGCGCTCGGCATGCACATCCTCGGCGATCTGATCACCTCGTTCGGCACGATCGTCTTCGCGCCCGTGTCGGACGCGCGCATCGCATGGAGCACGACGTTCATCATCGATCTCTGGTTCACCGGGATCATCGCGGCGGGCCTGGCCGCGGCGTGGGTCTGGCGCCGTTCGCGCGTTCCGGCGGTGCTCGGCCTGGCGACGCTCGCCGGCTACGTCGGCCTGCAGGCGGTGCTGCATTCCCGGGCCGTCGATGTCGGCGCGGACTACGCGCGCCGGCAGGGTCTCGACGGGGTCCGCGTTTCGGCGGTGCCGCGGCCGGTATCCCCGTTCAACTGGATGATCGTCATTACCGAGCGGGACCGGTATCGCTACGCGAACGTGAATCTCCTGCGCGAGCGAATCCCGCCTGCGCCCCGGCCCGACGCGGGGCTCATCGAGCGACTTGACGCGGCGTACGTCCCGGTCGCGGATGCGCGCTGGAGCACCGTGGCGAAGTTCGGCGAGTCACCGGCGCAGCGGATGCTCGCCTCCGCCGTCTGGGGCGCGCGCGACCTCGAGTTCTTCCGCTGGTTTGCCGACTACCCGGTGCTCTACCGGATCGACGCCGGCAATCCGTCGCGCTGCGTCTGGTTCGAGGATCTGCGCTTCAACACGGCGGGACGCGAGGGCAACCCGTTCCGCTTCGGGGTGTGCAACCGGGACGGGTCGCACGAATGGACCGCTTACCGGCTGCGCGACGACGGCACGCGCGAACCGGCGCGCTAGCTCAGGCGCCTCCCCCGGCGCGCAGAAACCCGAAATCGCAGCCGTGCTCGGCCTGGAGCACGGTGTCCGCGTACAGACGCGCATATCCGCGCACCGGCTTCGGCTTGGGCCGCCACTCGGCGCGACGCCGGGCGAGCTCGTCGTCGCTCACCAGCACGTCGATGCGCTTGCGCGTCACCGAGAGCCGGATGCGGTCGCCGTTGCGCACGAGCGCGAGCGGGCCGCCGATCGCCGCCTCGGGCGAAACGTGCAGCACCACCGTCCCGTACGCCGTACCGCTCATGCGGGCATCGGAGATGCGGATCATGTCCTTCACGCCGCGCTTCGCGAGCCGGCCGGGAATCGGGAGATAGCCCGCCTCGGGCATGCCGGCGCCGATCGGACCGGCGTTCTGCAGGACCAGCATGTCGTCGGGCTCGACGTCGAGGTCCGGCGCGTCGATGCGGCGCGCGAGATCCTCCAGGTCCGAGAACACGACTGCCCGACCTTCGTGCTCGAACAGCTTTGCGTCGGCCGCCGCCTGCTTCAGGATCGCGCCGTTCGGCGCGAGGTTGCCGAACAGCGCGACCAGACCGCCCTGGGGCGCGAACGGCTCGGCACGGCTGCGTACGACGGCGCGATCGACCCACGGATCGTCCGCGGCGAGCCGTTCGCCGAGGGTCTGTCCCGCAACCGTCCGGCAGTCGAGGTGCAGGAGGTCCCTGATCTCGCGCAGCACTGCCCCCACACCGCCCGCGGCGAACAGGTCTTCCATGTAGCCCTGGCCCACCGGCTTGAGGTCGACGAGGGTCGGCGTCGTTTCGGCGAGCGCGTTGAGCCGGTCGAGATCGACCTTGACGCCCGCGCGTCCGGCGATCGCAGTCACGTGGATGATCGCGTTGGTCGAACCGCCGATCGCCAGCAGCACGCGCAACGCATTCTCGATCGACGGCGCGGTGACGATGTCCGCCGGTCGCAGCTTCTCGTGCGCGAGCGCGACCGCGCGCGCGCCGGTCGCCTCGGCCATCCGCAGCCGGTCGGCGTGCACCGCCGGGATCGCCGCGCAGCCCGGCAGGCTCATCCCGAGCGCTTCGGTGATGCTCGCCATCGTGCTCGCCGTGCCCATCACCGCGCAGGTGCCGGCGGTGGTGGCGAGGTTGCCCTCGATCTCCCCGATCCGCTTCGCGTCGACCTCGCCGCGCCGGTACGCCGCCCAGAAACGCCGGCAGTCGGTGCACGCGCCGAGGCGCTCGCCCTGGAAGCGGCCGGTCATCATCGGACCGACGGTAAGGTGAATCGCCGGAACGTTCGCGCTCAGCGCGCCCATGAGCTGCGCCGGCGTGGTCTTGTCGCATCCGCCGACGAGCACGACCGCGTCCATCGGCTGCGCGCGGATCATCTCCTCGACGTCGATCGACATCAGGTTGCGGAACACCAGGCTCGTGGGGTTGAGGAACACTTCGCCGAGCGAGATCGTGGGGAACTCGAGCGGCAGTCCCCCGGCCGCGATCACGCCGCGCTTCACCGCGTCGACCAGCTCGGGGGTCGTGCGGTGGCAGTTGTTGAAGCCGCTCGCCGCGGTGGCGATGCCCACGACGGGCCGGTCGAGCATCGCGCTCGAGTAACCCATGGAGCGCGCGAACGAGCGGCGCAGGTAGCGCGCGAAGTCGCGGTCGCCGTAGTTGGTCAGGCCGCGATCGAGGCCGGTCGGTTCGGTCATGAGCACGCTTCCGGGGAGAACGACGCGCGATCATACCGCCGCGATCGACATCCCCCGCGGCGTTTCGACTTCGGGGATAATCCCGCTCGAAGCGGCCCTGCGGGCCGCGTCTTTTTTCCCCACCGTGTTCAGGTACTACTTCGACGATTTTCATCCCGGCTGGACGTTCGAGCTCGGCGCGCGCACGCTCTCGGCGGAGGACATCGTTTCCTTCGCGCGCGAGTGGGATCCCCAGCGCTATCACACCGACGAGGCGCAGGCCCGCGCCTCGCCGTACGGCGGCCTGATCGCAAGCGGCTGGCAGACCGCGTGCGTGGGCATGCGGCTGATGTGCGACGGTTACCTCAACGAGAGCGCCTGCGTCGGCTCGCCCGGCATCGAGGAGATCCGGTTTCTCAAGCCGGTGCGCCCGGGCGACACGCTGCGGTTCCGCTCCACGGCGACCGAGGCGCGCCCCTCCAGGACCAAGCCGAACCGCGGCACGGTGACGTTCACGTGGGAAATCATCAACCAGGTCGACGAGGTGGTCCTGTCGATGATCGGCACGCAGCTTTTCCTGCGGCGCACGGCCGCGGCGGAGGACGGCGCGTGACGAAGAAAATCCATTTCGAGGACTTCACGCCCGGGCGGGTGTGGGAGATCGACGGCCCGACGGTCGGCAAGGACGAGATCGTCGAGTTCGCGCGCCGCTTCGACCCGCAGTACTTTCACGTCGACGAGCAGGCGGCGGAGGACTCCCCTTACGGCGGGCTGATCGCGAGCGGCTGGCAGACCGTCGGCATCTGCATGCGCCTCATCTGCGACGCCTACCTCCTGCAGGCGGCGAGCCTCGGCTCGCCCGGCGTGAACGAGGTGCGCTGGACCAAGCCGGTGCGGCCGGGCGACCGGCTGAGGATGAAGATGACCGTGCTCGAGGCCAAGATCTCGCGCTCGAAGCCCGACCGCGGCACCGTGCTGCATCGCTGGGAGGTCTACAACCAGCACGGCGACATGGTGATGCACATGGAAGGCTACGGGATGTACGGCCGGCGCCCCGAGTGATGGCCGCGGCGGTCCAGCTCGCGCACAAGGTCCACGTCCTCGGCCGCAAGGAGGATCTCGATACGGTGCGCGTGCCCGGGGAAGGTCGCGATCGTGCTCGACGTCCTGTTCGCGACCTCGACCATCGTCACCGCCGTGGCGCACGGCGCCTCGGGGGTGATCCCGGCGCTCGACGAGGCGGCTGCGCGCGACGAGGGAACGCGACACGAGCCCGGCTCGTTCGTCCTCTCAGGCGAGCTCTACGCGGAGACGCTGCCCGGCTTCGCGCCGCCGACGCCGCTCGCGCTGGTCGAGCACGGCGTCGCTGCGAAGACGGTGATCTACTCCACCACCAACGGCACCGTGGCGCTTCAGGGGGCGACGGGCGCCGAGGACGTGTACGCGGCGGCGCTGCTCAACGGTCGCGCCGTCGTCGAGCACGTCCTCGCGGCGCATCGCGACCGGACGATCCTGATCGTGTGCTCGGGCTCGATGGGCAACTTCAACCTCGAGGACTTCTACGGCGCGGGCTATCTCGTCGACCTGCTCGCGGAGCGGCTCGGCGAGCGCACGGATTTCTCCGACGCAGCCCGCGTCGCGCGCGCCCTGTACCGGTCTGGGGATCCGTTTCCGACGCTGCGCGAGTGCCGGGTCGGGCGGATGATGGCGGAGCGCGGTCTCGAGCACGAGATCGAGTTCGCCGCGCAGCGGTCGACGCTGGAAGTCGTGCCGCGCCTGCAGGGCGGGCGGCTGGTGCCGGTGTAGATGTTTGCCGCCGTCGCAAGACGGCGGTCGGGTCGGTCGTCGGGGCTCTGGACGGCGGAGCGCTAGCGCCGGTTGCGCGGAAGCGGAGCGGCTACGATCGCGCGCGCCGGGTAAAGCGGCGCGCAAACAGGCCGGCAAGCCCGAGTGCGACGAGAGATAGGGCCGAAGGCTCCGGCACAGGCACTACGCTGCTGAATGTGCCGAACTGAAGGTTGTCGATGACCGGTGACCACGCTTGGCCGATTTGCTTGAGCTCAATTCGGCCGATTCCGCCAGCGTTTTCCCACCCGAGGAACACCGGCGTTCCGTCCGCCGGCAAGTCCTTTTGGATGTCGACGTTGATCAGCTTGTCATCGGCATCGAAAATCTTCAGCTGTGCTTTCGCGCCGAAGTTGACAAAGGCGCGCAGATCGACCCCGAACGCCTGGACCGGCTGGGTGAAGTCGATTTCCAGCGGCTCCCCGGGAGGCGATCCGGGAGCGCCGGACAGGATCTCCTTCGACGGTGCTCCGCCCCGACCCGCCCCGTTCCACTGACCGCTTGCAAGGCCCCAGCGGATATCCATCCCCGGAACGACCAGCCCGGACTGGCCATTACAGTTCGCCGCGTTGTTGAGTACGGTACAAGTCAGGGTTACGGCATCGGCCGCGGAAACAGGGAACGTCTCGAAGGTCTCCAGGTTCCCTCCCCCGCCGAGCAGCCCGGCCAACTCGGCTCGGGTCGCGATCGGACCAGCATGGGACACGCCGGCGACCAGCGCCGCCGCAATGCCGGTCAGAATTTTCGATTGGAGATTCGAGCTCACGCGTTCACTCCGTTGGGATGACCACCTATAAGCAAACAGCACGCCTGATTTCCATGGCCTTGAGAATCAGCAACTTAGGGCGACTTTCTCCCGGGCTTGTCACCCCCCTGTAAAGGCCGCCGACAGAGGTGTTCGTTCCCCTGCCAATTCCCGCGAATTCGGCCTAGGCATGCCGCACTGCATCCTTCGCGTCGCCCGTCGCGCAGGTCCGCATCTGCACGGCGAGCGCGCTCATTCTCCCTCCTGCGATTTCTCGCTTTTCGGCCCTCTGTCAGACATCACCGAAGTGCTTCCCCGCATACCCGAACCAGCCCATCAGCAGCCGCGCAACGCCGTAAGCGATCCAGATCCGCACGCGCATCCCCAGCGGTTTCCTGCGCCAGCGCGGCCGCGAGACCGGCGCCGCCCCGGCCGTGATGCGCTCGATCAAGCGCTCGCGCAGCTCCTGCGCGAAGCGCCGGTCCTCGATCACGACGTTGGCCTCGCGCGACAGCAGCAGGCTGAGCGGATCGATGTTCGACGAACCCACAGTCGCCCAGCGCCCGTCGACCACCGCGACCTTCGCATGCAGGAAGCTCGTCCCGTACTCGTACAGCTGCACGCCCCCGTCCAGGAGCTGGCCGTACAGCGCGCGCGAGGCGTAGTGCAGGAGCACGTACTCGACGCGCTTCTGGAGCAGGATGACCACCCGCACGCCGCGCCGCGCCGCCGCGATCAGCGCACGGCGAAAGGCGACCCCCGGAAAGAAGTACGCGCTCGCCAGGATGATCTCCTCGTTCGCGCTCTCGATCGCGGCGAGGTAGGCGTCCTCGATGTCCGAGCGATGGCGGAAGTTGTCGCGCACGAGGAACGCCGCACGCTGGAACCCGGCCGCCGCCGGCGCGACGGGAGACGGCACGGCCTCCCACCACTCCTTGAAGTTGGAGAGCGCGACGAGGCGCCAGAGTCGTTCGGCCTCCGCGCGGATTTCCGCGACGAGCGTCCCCTCGATCCGCACTGCGTAGTCGTAACGCGGCGGCTTGTGGCCGGGCGTGTGCATGTCGTCGATGATGTTGATGCCGCCCACGAACGCCACCCGGCCGTCGATCACGGCAATCTTGCGGTGCAGCCGCCGCAGCCGCGTGCGGCGGAAGTCCCAGGGCGAGATGTCGGGCCGGTAGATGCCGAGCGAGACGTTGGCCGCGAGCAGCCGGTCGCGGATGCCGCGGCTGTAGCGCTTCACCGTCATGCCGTCGACCAGCACGTGCGTGCGCACGCCCTGCGCGGCCGCCTCGGCGAGCGCGCGCTCGATGCGCCGGCCGGTCGCGTCGTCGGCGAAGATGTAGGTCTCGAGGTACACCTCGTGCCGCGCCGCCGCGATCGCGGCCTCGAGGGCGGGGAAGAATGCCGCGCCGCTCTCGAGCAGCGTCAGCCGGTTGCCGTCGAGGAGCTGCATCGCGCGCCGCGGACGCGCGGCTTCAGTCGAGCGCGAGGCGCGCGGTCAGCATGGCGTGGTCGGAGATGCGCGACCACGAATGACCGTGGTGGACCTCGGCGTGATGGACGGAAAAGCCGCGCACGTAGATGCGGTCGAGCCGGAACAGCGGCAGCCGGCTCGGGAAGCTGCGCGCGGGCCGGCCGCGATGGTCGCGAAACGCCTCCACCAGCCCGAGCTCGGTGGCCAGGCGGTGGCCGACGCGGTTGCGCCAGTCGTTGAAGTCCCCGGCGACGATCAATGGCGCGTCGTCCGGCACGAGCTCGACGATCCGGTCGATCAGCGCCTTGACCTGCTGGCGCCGGCCGCGCTCCACCAGCGCGAAGTGCACGCACAGGCAATGCAGGCTGAGCGCCGGTGCGCGGAATGCGCACCTCGCAATGCAGGACGCCGCGGCTCTCGAACGGATGCGACGAGACGTCCTGGTTCTCGGCCGAGACGATCGGAAAGCGCGACAGGATCGCATTGCCGTGATGGCCGTGGTCGTACACCGCGTTGCGGCCGTACGCGAACTCGCCCCAGACGGAGTCGGCGAGGAACTCGTACTGCGGCTCGTCCGGCCACTCGTGGATGCGGTTCGCGTGCTGCTCGTGCCGGCCGATCACCTCCTGGAGGAAGACGATGTCGGCGCCGAGCCCGCGCAACCGATCGCGCAGCTCGTGGATCACCATGCGCCGGTTGAACGCCGAGAACCCCTTGTGGATGTTGTACGTGGCGACGTGAAGCTCCATCTGGCGTTGCGCTCGCTCCTTGGCCCGGATTGTAGATTTACGGACGATCGACCGCGCGGGTCAGGCCGGGTTCAGCGCGCGCCGGCGGCCAGGCGCGCCGGGAGGGCGAGGATCGCGTCGCGATTCGACCACGAGAAGCATTTGTCGGCGGCGGCTCTCCAGGGCAGCCACAGGGCCTGCGAATGTTCTTTCGGCGCGAGGCGAACCGGCAACGGCTCGGGCAGCGTGAGTCCGAACACGTGCTCGACGTTGTGCGTCACCCCGGGCGCGTAGCGGGATCGCCATTGGCGGTAGATCTCGTAGGTGTTCTCGATGCCCCAGTCGACGAGCGCATGGCGCTCGGCCGCGAGCCCGGTCTCCTCGGCCACCTCGCGGATCGCCGTATCGCGCAACGGCTCGTCCGTGCGCTCGACGCTGCCGGTCACGGACTGCCAGTACCCCGGCCACGGCGCACGCTCGAGCAGCAGCACGAGGAGGCTCGGCGTATGGATGACGACGAGGACGGAGCGGGGGATCTTGTACTGCAAGGGGCTTGAGGACGATGCCGGGCGCCACGCGCTCCGCGGTCAGCAATGAAACCCGAATGCCCGCCACCGGACGCTAGTCACTGTTCTCGCCCAGGATCGGCAGATCGAAGGCCTCCGGATCGATGCCGTCGACGAACACCCAGAACGGGATGTCCTCGTCGTAGCAGCCCTCGGCGACGCTGTCGAGCACCTCGAGCGCGGTCTCGAGGCTCTCCGGATCGGCCTGCGCCAGCTCGCCGCAGTTGCCGAGGGACAGCACGACGCCGCCCGGCTGCTCCCACGCCATTTCGGCGAGCACGTCGTTCAGCGCGTCCCAGTTGCCGCCAAACCACTCGGGGAAAGCAAGCCGCTGCGCGAGGACCGCGAGCAGCTGCTCCTTCGTCGTCACGCCGGTGAGGTCGACGGCCCAGCGCGTGAGCCCCGCGCGCTCCGCCGCGGCGTCGAGCTCGGCGCCGTCGCTCGGGCGCGCAAAGATGCCCGCCTCGCCCGGGTCGCTGAGCAGCTGCTCGTAATCCATTGCGCGAATCTACTCCCGGATCCTGCGGAACGTGCGGTAGTGGTCGTCCGTGTAATAGTACTCGCCCGAGGTGCGCACGTCGCCGACCGCACCGCGGCCCGCGACGATGCGGCGCGCGCCGCGGTCGCGCGCGCCGGGCGTCGGCACCGTGTATTCCCGGTAGTAGCCGCGCGCGCGCAGCGGCAGGCGCTTCTCGAAGTTGCCGAACGTCGCGCCGTCCTTCCGGTACGGGAATGGCCCGCCTTTCCGGACGAGCGCGAGGGTGTCGCGCGCTTCCTTCGGCAGCTCGGCGACGGCGACCTCCTGGGGGAGCGGCGCCTCGCGCGCGACGACGCTTGCCGCGAAAGCGCAGAGCACGCAGGCGAGCGCGACGATCAGCCGCCTCACCGGAACGCCCCCGTATCCGCGGCCGCCCATGCGCTCGAGGATCAGGCCTTGCTCTCGGTCCGCAGCCGGATGTGCAGCTCGCGCAGTTGCCGCTCGTCGACCGGCGCCGGACGCCTGGGTGAGCAGGCACTGCCCCTTCTGCGTTTTCGGGAACGCGATCACGTCGCGGATCGACTCGGCGCCGGCCATCATCGTGACGATGCGGTCGAGCCCGAACGCGATGCCGCCGTGCGGCGGTGCCCCGTATTGCAGCGCATCGAGGAGAAAGCCGAACTTCCGTTGCGCCTCGTCCGCGCTGATCGCGAGCGCGCGGAACACCATCGACTGCACGTCGGCACGGTGGATCCGCACCGAGCCGCCGCCGATCTCCCAGCCGTTCAGCACCACGTCGTACGCCTTGGCGAGCGCGCGCGCCGGGTCGGACTCGAGGTACGCCTCGTGGCCGTCCTTCGGGCTGGTGAACGGGTGGTGCATCGCGACCCAGCGCTTGTCCGCGTCGTCATACTCGAACATCGGGAAGTCGACCACCCAGAGCGGCCGCCAGCCGCTCTCGGCGTGCCCCTTCTCGTGCCCGACGCGCTGCCGCAGCGCGCCGAGGGCATCGTTCACGACCTTCGCCGTGCCGGCGCCGAAGAACATCAGGTCCCCGCTCCGCGCACCGGAGCGCTCGACGATCGCCCGCAGCGCGTCGTCCGGGAGGTTCTTGACGATCGGCGACTGCATGCCGTCGCGCCCCTTCTCGACGTCGTTGAACTTGATGTAGGCGAGCCCCTTGGCGCCATAGATCGACACGAACTCGGTGTAGGCATCGATCTCGCCGCGCGTCAGCTCGCCCCCGCGCGGCACCAGGAGCCCCGCGACACGGCCGCCGGGCGAGCCGGCCGGCCCCGCGAACACCTTGAACTCGACGCTCTTCATCACGTCGGTCAGCTCGGTCAGCTTGAGCGGCACGCGGAGATCGGGCTTGTCCGATCCGTAGTCGCGCATCGCGTCGGCGTACCGCATGACCGGGAACGGGGACGGGAGGCTGACGTCGAGGACCTCCTTGAACACGGTCCTCACCATCCCTTCCATGATCGACCGGATCTCCTCCTCGGAGAGGAACGAGGTCTCGACGTCGATCTGGGTGAATTCGGGCTGGCGGTCGGCGCGCAGGTCCTCGTCCCGGAAACACTTGGTGATCTGGTAGTAGCGGTCGAACCCGGCCACCATCAGCAGCTGCTTGAAGAGCTGCGGCGACTGGGGCAGCGCGTAGAACTCCCCGGCGTTGAGGCGCGAGGGCACCAGGTAGTCGCGCGCCCCCTCGGGCGTCGACCGGGTGAGCATCGGCGTCTCGATGTCCACGAACCCCTGCGCGTCGAAATAACGCCGCACCGCCATCGCGACGCGATACCGCAGCATCAGGTTGCGCTGCATGTCGCGCCGCCGCAGGTCGATCACGCGGTGCGTCAGCCGCACGTTCTCGCTCAGGTTCGTCTCGTCGAGCTGGAACGGCGGCGGGGTGGCCGGGTTGAGGATCTCGAGCGACTCCGCGACGACCTCGATCTCGCCGGTCGCGAGCTTCGGGTTGACCAGCCCCGGCTCGCGCCGGATCACCCGCCCGGTCACGGCGAGGACGTACTCGCTGCGCACCCGCTCGGCGGCCGCGAAGGCCGCGGTGCGGCTGGGGTTGCACACGATCTGGACGAGCCCCTCGCGGTCGCGCAGGTCGATGAAGATCACGCCGCCGTGGTCGCGTCGCGTGTTCACCCAGCCGAAGAGCTTGACGGTCTGGTCGAGTTGGGCGGCGGTCACGTGGCCGCAATAGTGGGTGCGCATGTCGGGGGACGGGGATTGGAAAGGGGAAAGGATGCGCGGCGTCGCCGCGCCGCCATCACATCGGCGGCGTCTTCGTCGCCAGGGGCGCCGCACGAGGCGGCACGCGCGCGGGCACGGCGACGCCCATCGAGATGATGTACTTCAGCGCCTCGTCGACGCTCATGTCGAGCTCCACCACCGCGCTGCGCGGGAGCATCACGAAATAGCCGCCGGTCGGATTCGGCGTGGTCGGAACGTAGACGCTGACGTAGTTGACGTCGAGGTGGTTCGCGACGTCGCCGCCGGGCGCGCCGGTCACGAAGGCGATCGTCCAGCTCCCGGGCTGCGGCCACTGCACCAGCACCGCCTTCCGGAACGCCTGGCCGCCCGGCCGGAACAGCGTGTCGCTGATCTGCTTCACGCCGCCGTAGAGGGAGTTCACGACCGGGATGCGGCGCAGGATCGCCTCCCAGACGCGCAGCATGCGCTGTCCGAGAATGTTGGAGGCCAGCACGCCGGTGATGAACACCACGATCACGGTGAGGACGAGCCCGAGGCCGGGGATCCGGTGCCCGAGCAGCGCCGGCGGCTGCAGCGCGGGCGGAAGCAGGGTCAGCACCTCGTCCATCGACGACACGATCAGGTGCAGCACCCAGATCGTGATCGCGAGCGGGATCCAGATCAGGAGCCCGGTGATGAGATATTTTTTCATCGACTGGGCGCGCTTGCGCGGCGAGCGCCCGCGCCCTCGGCCGCGCGCCGGCGGCGGATCAGGAGCAGGCCGGGCAGGCGCCCGTGCCGCAGGCGGGCGCGGCCGCCTTCGTGTCGCCCTTCTCGTCGGACTTGGGCGCGGCGTCGGTTTTCGCCTCGGCCGGTTTCGCGGTCCCGCCCTTGAAGTCGGTGGCGTACCAGCCGGAGCCCTTCAGCTGGAAGCCGGCGGCGGTCAGCAGCTTCTTGAACGCGTCCTTGCCGCATTGCGGGCAGACCGTGAGCAACGGATCCGACACCTTCTGGAGATACTCGTTCTGGAAACCGCACGCGGCACAGCGGTACTCGTAGATCGGCATACCCTTCCCCGGAAAACTCAATCAAGGTCGGGGAGTATACCGGAACGCCCCGGATTTCCTGAGTGAAATCGGGATGTTGCGCACCCCGCGCGGATCCCGCGCGGGGCTCGTCGCCAGATGACGACAGACGCGATTTGCGTCGACTTCGCGACAGCCACCGACCGTTTGTCGGCTATTCACGCAACCGCGCTTGACGGGTGCGCGCGGCTGCGGCTAAATGCCGACGTCATAAATGACGATGGCATAGCCGGGCACGGCCCCGATTGCAGCACCGGGCGCCGCGCACAGAAGAACGGCACGCCACGCGACGGGCACCCGCCGGCGGGGGTGGCCTCAAGGGACGAAGAGATGCCACGCTGCACGAGGAGCCGGTCGCCCGCACGCGGGAGCGACATCGCCCGCCGGGCCGCATTGCGGCCTGCGCTCCTTCCGTCCCACCCGCTCGATCCCCTACTCGCGTCCGCCGCACGCGGCGCGCTCGTCGATTGAAAGGAGCCCCGATGCGCCCGTTCCTCCTCGCTGCGCGCCCCACGGTCGCAGTCCGTGCGACTGTGGTCGGCTTCGCCCTCTCGCTGGCCGGCTGTCTGGGCGGCGGCGGTGGCGGCGGCGGTGGCGGCGATCCACCCCCGGCGAGCGGCGGCAGCACTGCCGCAGGCACCACCGCCACGGCCGGCGGGACCACGCCGGCCCCGGCCCCGGCCCCCGGCGTCGCCCCGCCCGCACCGGCGCCCGCGCCGGCCCCGGGCACGATGCCCACCGCGCAACCCGCCACCGCCGGCGACGCCGTGCGCTTCCTCGAACAGGCGACCTTCGGCCCGACCGAGGCGACGATCCAGGAAGTGATGCAGAAGGGTCCGGCGCTCGCGCTGGAAGAGCAGTTCGCCAAGCCGATGAGCGGCTACGGCACCTTCACCGACGCCGATCCCGATCCGCGCAAGGGCTGCCCCGACGCCGCGCTGCCGACCCCGGAGATCTGCTATCGCGAGACCTACACGGTCCAGCCGCTGCAGCGCCGCTTCTTCCAGAACGCGATCGGCGGGCAGGACCAGCTGCGCCAGCGCGTGGCGTTCGCGCTCTCGCAGATCGTCGTGATCTCGGGCGCGGAGCTCGAGACGATGCACGGCATCGGCTACTACCAGCAGATGCTGATGAACTTCGCCTTCGGCAACTTCCGCGACATCCTCTACGAGGTCACGCTCAGCCCGGCCATGGGCGAGTACCTCGACATGGTCAACAACCCCAAGCCCGACCTGGCGCGCAACATCGAGCCGAACGAGAACTACGCGCGCGAGGTGCTGCAGCTCTTCTCGGTCGGCGAGTACGAGCTGAACGCCGACGGCTCGCAGCGCCTGGACGCGAACGGCCAGCCGATTCCCGCCTACGACCAGGACACCGTCGAGAACCTGGCGCGCGCCTTCACCGGCTGGACGTATCCGCCGCGCCCGGGCGTGGCCACCCGGTTCCCGAATCCGCCGCACTACCTCGGCCGGATGGTGCCGTTCGCCGCGCAGCACGACACCGCGCAGAAGGTGCTGTTCGGCAACCGGACGATCCCCGCCGGGCAGACGCCCGAGAAGGACCTCAACGACGCGATCGACGCCATCTTCAACAACGCCAACGTCGGCCCGTTCGTCGGCCGCCAGCTGATCCAGCACCTCGTCACGTCGAACCCGACGCCGGCCTACGTCGGCCGCGTCACCGCGGCGTTCAACAACAACGGCGCGGGCGTGCGCGGCGACATGCGCGCGGTGCTGCGCGCGATCCTGCTCGACCCCGAGGCGCGCGGCGACGTGAAGACCGCCGCCGATTACGGGAAGCTGCGCGAGCCGGCGCTCCTGCTCGCCAACGTGATGCGCGCGCTGAACGGCAGCTCCGATGGCGTGTTCCTGTTCGGCCAGTCCTCGAGCATGGGACAGAACGTGTTCCAGCCCCCGTCGGTGTTCAACTTCTATCCGCCGAACTATCCGGCCCCCGGCACGACGATCGACGGCCCGCCGTTCAAGCTCATGCTCACCGGCACGATCCTGAATCGCGCGAACTTCGTCGACCGGATCGTGTTCGGCGCGAACGTGAACCCGGACAGCACGGTGACCGGCGCGACCGGAACGCGGATCAACCTGCAGCCGTTCCAGTCGCTGGCCGCCACGCCGGACCAGCTGCTCGACCGGCTCAACCTGATCCTGATGCACAACACCCTGTCGCCGCAGGCGCGCCAGGCGATCCTGACCGCGGTGAACGCATACCCGGCGACCGACACGCTCGGGCGCGTGCGCCAGGCCGCCTATCTCGTCGCCACGTCGCCGCAATACCAGGTGGAGCAGTGACCATGAGCTTCCAGATCCTCCGCAGGAACTTCCTCAAGGGCCTCGGCGCCATCACCGCAGCGAACACGCTTCCGGGCCTGTCGCTGATGAACGCGTATGCCCAGGCGGCGAACGACTACAAGGCCCTCGTGTGCGTCTTCCTGTACGGCGGGAACGACGCGAACAACATGGTGGTGCCGGTGCAGTCGGCCGAGTACAACGTGTACGCCACCGGGCGCGGCACCATCGCGCTGCCGCAGGGGAGCCTGGTGCCGCTCGCGCAGGCGACCGGGACGCGGTTCGGCCTGCACGCCAACCTCGCGCCGCTCCAGCAGGTCTGGACGAACGGCGACCTCGCGCTGCTCTTCAACGCCGGGCCGCTCGTCCAGCCCCTCACCCGCGCGCAGTACCAGGCCAACCGGACCGCGCGGCCGCAGAACCTGTTCTCGCACGACGACCAGCAGGAGCAGAACCAGTCGGCGATCCCGAACAACCAGGCGAGCGTCGGCTGGGGCGGCCGCCTCGGCGACCGCGTCCAGGTGATGAACGCCGGCTCGGCGGTGCCGATGAACATCTCGGTCGGCGGCAACGACATCTTTCTCAGGGGGCAGACCGTGCCGGCCTATTCCGTCCCGACCGGCGGGAACTTCGGCCTCACCACGACCGGCGGCAACACGGCGCAGCGGCAGGCGCGCAGCACGGCGATGCAATCGCTGTTCGCGCTCGACCGTGCGAATCAGCAGGTGCGAGCGGCGGGCGACGTGATCTCGAGCGCGGTCAATGCGAGCGCCTCCCTGAAGTACGGTCATCAACAATGCCGCCTCCCTTGCGGCGCCGGCATTCCAGGGGCTGAACACCGGTCTCTCGCGCCAGCTTTTCGCCGTCGCCAAGATGGTCGAGGGCCGCGCCACGCTCGGCCTGCGCCGCCAGATCTTCTTCGCCCAGGCGGGCGGCTTCGACAACCACCAGAACCAGCTCGTCGATCAGGGCAACCGCTTCAACGAGGTCGGGCCGGCGCTGCGCGCCTTCTACAACGCGCTCACCGCGCTCGGCATGCAGGACCAGGTGACGCTGTTCACGCTGTCCGACTTCGGCCGCACGCTGCGCGTGAACGACGGCGGGTCGGACCACGCCTGGGGCAACCATCACATCGTGATGGGCGGCGCGGTGCGGGGCGGACAGACCTACGGCGCGTTCCCGAACCAGGCGCTCGGCGGGCCCGACGACACCGACCGCGACGGCCGCTGGATCCCGACCACTGCGGTCGACCAGTACGCCGCGACGCTGGCGAAGTGGTTCGGCGTGCCGGATGCGGACATCCCGGCCGTCGTGCCGAACATCGCGCGGTTCGCGACGCGCGACCTGGGGTTCATGGCCTGAGCCGCGCGGGCAGCGCAGGCGGAGAACGGGCCGCGCGGCACGCGCGGCTCGAGTCGTCTCAGGGAACGACCGAGCGAGCGGCGCGAGAGCGACAGAAGACGAAAAGGAATGCCCATGAGCAAACCCGGCCAACGCGGCTTCACCCTCATCGAGGTCATGGTGGTGGTCGTGATTCTCGGCCTGCTGGCGGCCATCATCGTGCCGAAGGTGATGAGCCGGCCCGACGAGGCGCGCGCGGTCGCGGCGCGCGCCGACATCGCCGCGATCACCCAGGCACTGAAGCTGTACCGGCTCGACAACACCGCCTACCCGTCGACCGAGCAGGGCCTCACGGCGCTCGTGCAGCGGCCGACGACGCAGCCGCAGCCGATCAACTGGAAGCAGGGCGGCTACCTCGACCGCGTCCCGAAGGATCCGTGGGGACGCGAGTACCGCTACCTGAACCCGGGCGTGCGCAGCGAGATCGACGTGTTCAGCCTCGGCGCGGACGGCGAGCCCGGCGGCGAGGCCAACAACTCGGACATCTATCACTGACCGAACGCCGCCCGGCATGCGCACCGCGAACGCCCCCGTCCGCAGCACCTCCGGCTTCACGCTGCTGGAGGTGCTGGTGGTGGTGGTCATCCTCGCGGTGCTCGTGTCCCTGGTGACGGTGCGGATCGCGCCCGACGCGCGCCAGAGCCTGCGCGAGGAGGCGACGCGCCTCGCGGCGGTTCTCGGACATGCGCACGACGAGGCGCTCGTCACCGGCGCGGCGTTCGCCTGGCAGCCCGATGCGAACGGTTACCGGTTCGTGCGGCGCGACCCGGACCGCGTGTGGCGCGCAGTGGACAGCGATGCCGCGCTGCGCGCGCGCACGTTCGTGACCGGGGTCCAGCTCGCGGCGGTCGAGACGCCCGAGCGCACCACCAACGCCACCCCGGCGATCGTGATCCTGCCGACCGGCGCCAGCGGGCCGTTCCGCATCACGCTCGCGCTCGACGACCACCGCATGCGCGTGAGCTCCGACGGCCGCGGGCGCCCGGTGGTCGAGGACGCGCATTGAGGAGCACCGACATGAGACCGGTCCGCGGCTTCACGCTCATCGAGGTTCTGGTCGCGCTCGCCATCCTCGCGGTGGCGCTCGCCGCCGTCGTGCGCTCGGCGGGTATCGCCGCCGACGGCACGATCGAGCTGAAGGAGCGCCTACTCGCCACCTGGATCGCGCAGAACCGGCTCGCCGAGTACAGCGCGCGGACGCTCTGGCCCGACGTCGGCACCCGCGCCGGGAACGCCGAGCAGGGAGGAATCGCGTTCGCGTGGCGCGAGACGGTGACCGCGACCCCCAATCCGCTCTTCCGGCGCGTCGAGGTGCAGGTCTACGGACCGCGCACGCCCGAGCGCACCTCGGCGACGCTGGTCGGCTTCGCGGTCAGGAGCGACTGACATGCGCCGCCCATCCGGATTCACGCTCATAGAGGTCCTCGTCGCGCTGGTCGTGTTCGCCGTGCTCTCCGGCCTGGCGTACCGGTCGCTGTCGGTCGTGCTCGACAGCCGCCGGCACATCGACCGGGAGAACCACAAGTGGCGCGAGGTTGCGCTGTTCCTCGCGCGCCTCGAGCAGGACGTCGCAACGGCCGTCCCCCGCCCGGTGCGCGACGCGGGCGACGCGGTCGCGCCCGCGGTGGCGGGAACGCCCACCCCCGCGCGCGCGTACGAGGGCCAGCTCGTCCTGACGCGTACCGCGTTCGCGGCCGATCCCGGTGGCGCCGAGTCGCCGCGGCGGCTCGGCTACCGGTTGCGCAACGGCACGGTCGAGCTGCTCGCGTGGGCCGTTCTCGACCAGGGCCCGCGCACCGCGCCGACGGTGGTCGCCGCATTGCGCGACGTCAAGGAGATGCAGGTGCGCTTCCTGGACCGCCGCGGTCAGTGGCACGTCCAGTGGCCGCCGGCCGGCGCGACGGCGCCGCAGAAGGCCGTGCCGGCCGGCGTCGAGGTCGCGCTCACCCTCGTCTCGGGCGAGCGCGTCGTGCGGCTCATGCCGACCGCGACGAGGCAGCCGCAGCTATGACGCCCCGTGCTGCCCAGCGCGGCGTCGCGGTCGTCCTCGCGATGCTCGTGGTCGCGCTCGCGGCGAGCACGGCCACGTACATGCTCTGGGCCGAATCGCTGTGGCTCCGCCAGGTCGAGAACCTCGTCGCGCGCGCGCAGGCCGACTCGGTCGCCCGCGCCGCGACGCAGTGGGCCACCGCCATCCTCGCCGAGGACGACGCGACCGTCGACCACCTGGACGAGACGTGGGCGCGCCGCCTGCCGGCGCTCCCCGCCGAGGGGGGCACGCTCACCGGCGCGATCGCCGACGAGCAGGCGAAGTTCAACGTCAACAACCTGGTCCGCGGCGCCGCCCCCAGCCCGACCGACGTCGCGGTGCTGCAGCGCCTGCTCGGGCTGGTCGGGCTGCCGGCCACGCTCGCGGACGCGATCGTCGACTGGATCGACCCGGACGACGCGGTGACCCAGGCCGGCGGCGCCGAGGACCTCGACTATCTCGCGCGCGAGCCCGCCTACCGCGCGCCGAATCGCGCGCTCGCGGACGTCGGCGAGCTCGCGCGGGTCAAGGGGATGACGCCTGAGGCGCTCGCCCGGCTCGCGCCGCACCTCACCGCGCTGCCGGACGAGACGCCGGTGAACGTCAATACCGCCTCGGCGACCATGCTCCTCGCGATGGTGCCGGCGCTGTCGGCGTCCGATGCCGCGCGCGTCGTCGAGGAACGCGGCCGCGCACCCTTCCGCGGGCGCGAGGACTTCCAGCGCGCGCTGCCCCCCGCGGCGTCGGCGCAGATCGACGGGCCGATCGATATCAAGAGCCGCTACTTCAGCGCGGAGGCGACGGTGCAGGTCGGCCGCGTGACCGCGGGCTATCGGGCGCTGATCGAGCGCGGCGAGCGGGGGCGCTCGGTAATCATCGCCCTCACCCAGGTCCTTCCCTGACGACGCCATGGCCAGGCACGCCGCCGAGAGCGCCCTCCAGATCCACCTCCCCGAGCGGTGGCCCGACGACGAGCGCGTCCGCTGGTCGCGCCGCGCGGGCGGCCGCACGGAGGACGGCGCGTGTGCGGTACGCGAAGTCCCGTCCGCCGACGAGATCATCGTGGTCGTGCCGGCTGCGCGGGTGGCCTTCGCGCGCGCGAGCCTGCCGCGCGGGCCGGTCGCGAAGCTCGCGCGCCTTGCCCCGTTCGCGATCGAGGACGCGATCGCCCCGTCGCCCGAGAGCGTGCGCACGGCGCTCGTCCGCCACCTCGGCGAGGGCGAGTGGCTGGTGGCGGTGGTCGAGCGCGAATGGCTCGAGCGCGCGCTCGCCGAGCTCGCCGCCGAGGGCGCCGAGCCCGACCGGGTGATCCTCGAGAGCGCGCTCGTGCCGTGCGACCCGGGGTCCTGGAGCGTCGTGTGGCACGGCTCGGGCGGGTTCGCGGTGCTCGACGGGACGGAGGCGATCGCGCTCGACGCGTCGCTCGACGGCCGCCCGCCGCTCGTGCTCAAGCTCGCCGCGGACGAGCGGCGCGGACGCCCGGACGCGCCGCGCAGCGTGCACGTCCTCGCGGCCGGCGGCGCCGAATTGCCCGACCTCGCCAAGTGGAGCGAGTCGCTGCACGCGCCGGTCTCCGCGGCCGGACGGTGGCAACCCGAATCGATCGATGCGCGGCGGGTCGCGACCATCGACCTCCTCGCCGACGCCGGCGCATCCGGCTGGCGCGACAGCGGCTGGCTCGCGCAGCTCAGGCCCGCCGCGCTGATCGCCGGAATCGTGCTGGGCGTGCACGGCCTCCTCACCGTCGGCGACTGGTTGCGGCTGCGATACGAGGCCGGCGCGCTGCGAACCGCGGCGGAGGCCCAGTTTCGCAGCGCGTTCCCCGACGCGCGGACGGTGGTCGATCCCGCGCTGCAGATGGGCCGCGGCGTCGCCGGCCTGCGCCGCGCGGCAGGCGAGCCCGACGCCGCGGATGCGATCCCCCTGCTCGCGCGCCTCGCGCCCGCGCTCCGGGCCGCGAACGTGCGCACGCAGGCGCTCAAGTACGAGCGCGGCCAGATGGAGCTCGAGCTCGCGCTGCCCGCGGGCGATTCGCGCGAAGCCCTCGCCGCGCGCCTGCGCGCGCCGGGTCTGGTGGTGCGCATCGAGCGCGTCGCGAGCGGCGCCGGCGGCGCGACCGCCACCGTGCGCGTCGCCGCGGAGGGCGGCTGAGGTGGAAGCGCTGCGCGAACTCTGGAACGCCCGCGAGCCCCGCGAGCGCAGGGTGATCGCCGCGGGACTCGGCGCGCTCCTCGTCGCCGTGCTCTGGGCGTACGTCTGGGAGCCGATCTCGACCGACCGCGCGCGCCTGGTCGCCGCGCTGCCGAAGCTGCGCGCCCAGGCGCAGCAGGTCGCGACCCAGGGCGCGGAGGTCGAGCGGCTGCGCAACGCGGCACGCTCGCGCGGCACGCCGTCCGCGCCGGACGCGGCGATCGGCGCGGCGGCGAAGTCGCTCGGGCTCGGCGACGCGATCGGCGCGGTGACCGCGCTCGGCGAAGGGCGCCTCCAGGTCGCGGTCAAACCGGTGGCCTTCGATGCGCTGGTGCGCTTTCTCGGCGAGCTCGGCGCCGCGCACGGTCTCGCGGTCGAGTCGCTGGTCGTCCGCGCTGCACCGGAGCCGGGCCGCGTGCAGGTCGAAACGCTGGTGCTGCGCACGGGAGCGGCGGGATGAGCGCGAGCGCGAAGGAAGCGGCAATGCAGATGCTCGAAGGTCGGGTCGCGACAACGCTCGGGCGCGCGCTGCCCGCCGCAGCGCTCGTCGCGGCGCTCGCGCTCGGGGCGTGGCTCGGCGCGGGCTGGTTCGTCTACTTCACCACGCCGCCCGCCGTGCCCGCGGCGCCCGCGCGCGAGAAGGTGACGATCGCGGCGGCGGCGCAGGCGGCGGCGGAAGCGCACGTCTTCGGCGCCGCGCCGGTCGCCGGCGGTATCGCGGTGAGCACGCTCAACGTCAAGCTCAAGGGCGTCTTCGCCGGCAGCGCGGGTGCGCCCGGGTACGCGATCGTCAACACCGGCGGCCGCGACCAGTCGGCGAGCGTCGGCGCCGAGATCTCGCCCGGCGTCGCGCTCGATTCGGTGCATGCGCGCCACATCGTCCTCAAGCGCAACGGCATTTTCGAACGCGTGAACCTCGAGGAGCGGCCGATGGTCGCGCAAGCCGCACCGCGACCGGTCGCGCCGCCGCCCGCCGCCGCTCCGGCGCCTCCCGCCCCGGCCGGGACAGACGTCCGCACCGCCGCAGCCGCCCGCCGGACCCGGCGCACGGTTCCAGCGGCCGGAACCGTATGCGCCGGTCGGCGACGTGCCGACCGAGCCGCCGCCGCCGACCCCGGCGCCGTCGAAGGCGCCGGCGAAACAGGGCGGCACGCCGGGCCTGGTCGTGTCGTCGGTCCCCGCCGGCAGCCTGCTCGAGCGCATCGGCCTGCGGCCCGGCGACGTGGTCACGTCGGTGAACGGCCAGCCGGTCGCGAACGAAGCCGACGTGGCGCGCGTCCTGCAGGGCCGCAGCCCGCTCGCGCCGTTGAATGCAGAAGTCGTGCGCGGCGGCGCGATCATCCCTCTGACCGTGAGCGCGGCCACCGCGCTGCGGCCGTAACGAGCGCAGAAGCGTGAACCGGAGAACGACAATGACAAACTGCATCGGACGCGGCCTCGTCGCCGCACTCGCCCTCGGCGTCGCGGCCGCCGGCGGCCTCGCCGTGGCGCAGGCGCCCGCGCAACCGCCCGCGCTGGCGCCGCAACCGGGCGACGACGCGGTGACCCTCAATTTCGTGAACGCGGACATTCACGCGGTGATCAAGGCGGTCGCGGACATGACCGGCCGCAACTTCCTCATCGATCCGCGCGTGCAGGGCGCGGTGAACATCGTGGCGCCGCGGCCGGTGCCGCGCAACATGGTGTTCCCCATCCTGCTGTCGGCGCTGCGCGTGCAGGGCTTCGCCGCGGTCGGGGGCGATCTCGGTGTCATCCACGTCGTTCCGGAAGCCGAAGCGAAGTTCTACGGCTCGGCGCGCGACCCGCGGCGCGCGCGCGGCGACCAGATCGTCACCGAGGTGTTCCACCTCCAGCACGAATCGGCGGCGCAGATGGTCCCGGTCCTGCGGCCGCTGGTGGCGCCGAACAACGTCATCAACGCGTTCCCGGCGTCGAACATGCTGGTGGTCACCGACTACGCGTCGAACCTCGAGCGCATCCGCAAGGTGATCTCGACGGTCGACCAGCCGGCGGCCTCCGAGCTCGCGACGGTGCGGCTGCGCTTCGCCGCGGCGGTGGACGTCGCCCAGGCGGTGCAGCGGCTGGTGCCGGAAGCGTCGCAGGCGCCCGGACCGGGGGCGGCGCCGCGCGTCGCGGTGTCGGTCGACGCACGCACCAACAGCCTGCTGGTCCGCGCCGACAATGCGACGCTCGCGAAGCGCATCCGCGAGCTCGCGACCGGCATGGACGTGCCGAGCGCCTCCGGCGGCAACATCCACGTCGTCTACCTCAAGAACGCCGAAGCGGTGCGGCTCGCCGAGTCGCTGCGCGCGATGATCAGCGGGCAGCCGGTCGCGCAGCGCACGTCGACGGCGCTCGGCCCGGCGACGCCGGGCGCGCCCCCGGCCGCCGTGCAGGCCGTGGCCACGACGCTCGGCGTGGGATCGCCCGGCGCCGCGGCGGCGGCCGGCGCGCTGACGACGGCCTCGATCCAGGCGCACCAGGAAACCAACTCGCTGGTGATCATCGCGCCGGATGCGGTGTACAGCGCGCTGCGCGGCGTGATCGAGAAGCTCGATGCGCGGCGCGCGCAGGTGTTCGTCGAAGCGCTGATCGTCGAGATCGCGGCCAGCAAGACGGGCGAGTTCGGCATCCAGTGGCAGTCGCTCCCCAACGGGAACACCGGCGGGACGCAGGGGTTCGGCGTGCAGAACTTCAACCTGACCCCGGGCTCGAACATCGGACAGATCGCGCGCGACCCGCTGTCGATCGGCCAGGGCCTGACCCTCGGCCTGATCCGCGGCAGCCTCACGTTCGGCGGGGTCGAGATCCTCAACCTCGCGGCACTGGTGCGCGCGCTCGACAAGGACTCCACCGCCAACATCCTGTCCACGCCGCAGCTCCTCACGCTCGACAACGAGGAGGCGCGGATCCAGGTGGGACAGAACATCCCGATCGTCACCGGCAACTTCACGCTTGCCGGCGCGGGCGGCGGCGTCGTGAACCCGTTCCAGACCGTCGACCGGCGCGACATCGGCGTGGCGCTCAAGATCAGGCCGCAGATCGCCGAGGGCGGCGCGGTGAAGATGCAGATCTACCAGGAGGTCTCGAGCATCTTCAACGCGCAGAGCCCGCAGGGGATCATCCTCAACAAGCGCGCGATCGAGTCGAACGTCGTCGTCGACGACGGCCAGATCATCGTGCTGGGCGGGCTCATCTCCGACGACGTGCAGACCGGCAAGGAGGCGGTGCCCGTGCTCGGCGACATCCCGGTGCTCGGGACGCTGTTCCGCTACGACACGCGCCGTCGCGAGAAGATCAACCTGATGGTGTTCCTGCGCCCGGTCGTCCTGCGCGACACCGGCACGACCGCGACGTTGACCGGCGATCGCTACGACTACATCCGCGGGATGCAGAGCGCGCTGCAGCCGCCCGACCGCATCCCGCTGCCGAGCATGCGCGACAACCAGCTGCCCGAGCAGCTGGCGCCGCGCCTGCCGGGGCAGCCCGCGGTGCCGCCCCGGCCCGTGCCGGCGGCGCCGGCGCAGCGCGAGACCATCGAGCCGCCGCCGCAATGAGCTCCCGCGCGCCGTCCTCCGTCTTCGACGCAAAGGGTCCGTCGACCGTCTTCGCGGCGCAGCTCGACGCCGGCTTCGTCAAGCAGCTGCCCTACCACTTCGCCCGCGCAAAAGGCGTGATCGCTGCGCGCCGGGTCGGCGACGCGGTCGAAGTCTGGGTGCGGCCCGGCGTCACCGCGGCGGCCCTCAGCGAGGCGCGGCGCGTGCTCGGCGCGCCGGTGCGCACGCTCATGCTCGCGCCCGAGCTCTTCGAGCGCCGGCTCGCGCAGCTCTACACGAAGGACGCGAGCGGCGCGGAAGCGCTGATGGACGACATCAACGACGCGGCCGACCTGCAAAGCCTCGCCGAAGGTCTGCCCGAGATTACCGATCTCCTCGACACCGAGGACGACGCGCCCGTCATCCGGTTCATCAACGCGCTGCTCACGCAGGCGCTGCGCGAGCGCGCATCCGACATCCATTTCGAGGCGTTCGAGACGCGCTCGTCGGTGCGCTTTCGCATCGACGGGACGCTGCGCGACGTGCTCGAGCCGCCGCGCCAGCTGCACGCCGCGCTCGTCTCGCGCGTCAAGGTGATGGCGAGCCTCGACATCGCGGAGAAGCGCCTGCCGCAGGACGGCCGCATCACGCTGCGCATCGCCGGGCGGCCGGTCGACGTCCGCGTGTCGACGCTGCCGACCGGCCACGGCGAGCGCGTGGTGCTGCGCCTGCTCGACAAGCAGCAGGGCCGCCTCGAGCTCGGCAACCTCGGCATGAACGAGCCGACGCGCGACAAGGTCGACCACCTGATCCGCCAGGCGCACGGGATCGTGCTGGTGACCGGGCCGACCGGCTCGGGCAAGACGACGACGCTCTACGCCGCGCTCTCGCGGCTCGACGCCGGAAAATTCAACATCATGACGGTCGAGGATCCGATCGAGTACGACCTCGACGGCGTCGGCCAGACGCAGGTCAACCCGCAGATCGACATGACCTTCGCGCGCGCGCTGCGCGCGATCCTGCGCCAGGATCCGGACGTGGTGATGATCGGCGAGATCCGCGATCTCGAGACCGCGCGCATCGCGGTGCAGGCGAGCCTCACCGGCCACCTGGTCCTCGCGACGCTGCACACCAACGATTCGGCCGGCGCGGTGACGCGGCTCATCGACATGGGCGTCGAGCCGTTCCTGCTCGCCTCGACGCTGCTCGGCGTGCTCGCGCAGCGCCTGGTGCGCCGGCTGTGCCCCGACTGCCGGAAGCCGGGCGCGCTCACCCCGAACGAGCGCGACCAGGTGCCGGCGGCGCTGCGGGACCGTCCGGTGTACGCCGCCGTCGGCTGCCCGCAGTGCAAGTGGACCGGCTACCGCGGGCGCACCGGGATCTACGAGCTGCTGGTGGTCGACGAGGACATGCGCCGCCTGGTCCACGACAGCGCGGCCGAGAGCGCGATCCGCGCGCACGGGCAGGCTCGCGGCATGACGATGCTGCGCGACGACGGCCTGCGCTGGGTCGCGGCGGGCGACACGACGGTCGAGGAGATCCTCCGCGTGACGCGTGCCACCGAAGTCGAGTGAAGGTTGAAGGTCTAGATGTCCGGATACAAGTACGAGGCCCTGGCACCCGACGGCAAGGTGCGCCGCGGCGTGCTCGAGTCGGACAGCCCGCGACAGGCGCGCGCCCGGCTGCGCGAGCAGGGCCTGCTCCCGGTCGAAGTCGACGCGATCGCCCAGCATGAGGCGGAGGGGTCCCCGGCGACCGCGCGACGCGTGCGCCGGAGGCGACTCGGCGCGGCCGCGCTTGCGCTGCTGACCCGCCAGCTCGCGACGCTCCTCGGCGCCGGGCTCACCATCGAACAGGCGCTGAACGCGCTCATCGACCAGGCCGAGCGCGACACCGAGCGTCAGATCCTCGCCGCGGTGCGCGGCGACGTGCTGGCCGGCCAGCCGCTCGCGCGCGCGCTCGGCCGCCATCCCGCCGCGTTTCCCGAGGTCTACGTCACGCTGGTCGACGCCGGCGAGCGCTCCGGACGTCTCGCCGACGTGCTCGCGCGCCTCGCCGACTACACCGAGGAACGCGAGCAGCTGCGCGGCAAGGTCGGGCTCGCGTTCGTCTACCCGCTGCTCGTGACCATCGTCGCGGTCACGGTGGTCACCGGGCTGCTGGTCTACGTCGTGCCGCAGGTGGTGCAGGTGTTCCAGAACTCCAACCAGCAGCTGCCGTTCCTGACGCGCGCGCTGATCGGGCTCTCGCACTTCCTGCGCGTCTACGGCGGGTTCGTCGTGATCGCGCTGGTCGCGGCCGTCGTGGCGGGCCGCGCCGCGCTCGCGGTGCCTCGGCTTCGCGCCCTCTGGCACGCCCGCCTGCTGCGCCTGCCGGTCGTCGGCGCGCTCGTGCGCGGGCTCAACACCGCGCGCCTCGCCGCGACCCTGGCGATCCTGGTCGGCAGCCGCGTGCCGTTGCTCGCGAGCCTGCGCGCAGGCGCCGGCGTCGTGTCCAACCTGCCGATGAAGCACGCGCTCGAGGACGCGGCGGTGCGCGTCCAGGAGGGCGCGAGCCTGTCGCGCTCGCTGGGCGCCTCGCGCCTCTTCCCGCCGCTGATGGTCCACATGATCGCGAGCGGCGAGTCGAGCGGCCGCCTGGGCGAGATGCTCGAGCGCACCGCGACGCAGTCGACGCGCGAGCTCGAGCGCCGCATCGCCGCATTCGTCGCGCTGCTCGAGCCGCTGCTCATCATCGCGATGGGCGGGATCGTGCTCGCGATCGTGCTCGCGATCCTGCTGCCGATCTTCGAGCTCAACCAGATCGTGCGCTGAAGGAGATGCGATGCGCGACACCGACAGCCGGCTCATCGAGGCGATCGTCGGCGTGGCGCTGGCCGCCACGCTGCTGCTCGCGGCATTCGCGGTGATCGCGCAGGAGCCGGCCGAAACCGCGCTTGCGCAGGGGCGCACGCCGGCGCATCTCGTGCCGTAGCCGGCAGGCAACGGGATCGGGTCGGGCTGTGCCGTCGAATCTTCTCGCCGCACGGCTCGCGCGTGATCGACAGTTCGCGGCGGCGGCGCTTGTCGCGCCGGCGGTGTGGCTGGCGCTCCTTGCGCTCGCGCGCCCTTCCGTCGATCCCGGGTGGGCGGTCGCCGATCCGCTCCGCTTCGCGAGCCTGGCGTTCGCGTGGCCGCTCCTCGAGGAGTTGGTGTTCCGGGGCGCGCTCCAGCCACGGCTCGCCCGCACCGCGTGGGGCGCGCGCGAGAACTGGGGCATCACGACCGCGAACGTCGTGACGAGCGTGCTCTTCGCCAGCGCGCATCTCGCCGCGCACGACCCGGCCCTGGCCGCAGCGACGTTCCTCCCCTCGCTCGTCTTCGGCTACTTCCGCGACCGCTACGGTTCGATCTGGCCGGGCGCGGCGCTGCACATTTTTTACAACACCGGCTGGTTCCTCCTCGCCGGCGCCTGAAATCCCTCACGCCGAACGGTCGTCGGAGGCGCCGGCCGTGCCAAACTGCGTGGACGCAGGGCCGCCGCCGGGAGTAGCCTTTCCCGCAGGTCGAGTCCCCGATGTCCCTGCCGTTCCCGCGCTGGCTCAAGTTCACGCTCATCGCCGTCGCCGGCGTTTGCGTCGCGGCGACGGTCGGCATCGTCGTCCTCGCCTACACCATCGACCTCGGCAAGTACGCGAAGCTCGCGACCGACGAGGTGAAGGCGCTGACCGGGCGCGAGTTGCGGATCCGCGGCAAGCTCGACCTGAAGCTCTTCCCCCGCCTCGCGCTGGTGGCCGAGGACGTGTCGTTCGCGAACGCACCCTGGGGCTCCCGTCCCGACATGGCACGCGTCAAGCGCCTGGAAGGCAGCGTCGCGCTGCTGCCGCTGCTGCGCAAGCAGGTCGAGATCACGCGCCTCGTGCTGGTCGAGCCCGACGTGTTGCTCGAGACCGACGCGAAGGGCGTCGGCAATTGGGTCTTCAAGCCGCCCGCGGCAGCCAAGCCCGGCGCGGGCGGCGAGTCGGGCGGCGTGGAGGTCGACCTGCACGGCGCCGCGATCGATCGCGGCCAGCTCGCATGGCGCGACGGGGCGAAGAAGGAGACGCTGCGCCTCGCGATCCAGCGGTTGCGGCTCGACCGCAAGACGCTCGGCGACGAGCTGAACGTCGATCTCGCAGCCGCATTCCGCGACCAGCCTTTTACGCTGAAGGGCTCGATGGGACTGATCCGGCGCCTGCTCGCCAAGGATTCGAGCTGGCCGGCGGACCTCGCGTTCGCGACGGCGGGCGCGACGATCAACGTCACAGGCTCGATCGACTTCAGCGCGAAGCTCCCGAAGCTCGACGGCGAGCTCAAGGCGGAGGTGAAGGACGCCGCCGGGCTCGCGAAGCTTTCGGGCGGTCCGCTTGCGCTGCCGGTGCCGCTCACGCTGACCGCGAAAGCGAAGGCCTCGGGCGACGAGTACCTGGTGGAACCGATGCGCGCGACTTTCGGCAAGAGCACGATCGAGGGCCGCATCGCGGTAAAGACGGGCGGCGCGCGTCCGGTCGCGACGGCGAGCGTGAAATCGTCGCTCGTGGACCTCGCCGCGCTCGCGCCCCGCGGCGGCAAGCCCGGTGCGGGCGGGAAAGGCGGGAACGGCCGCATGTTCAGCGACGCGCCGTTCCCGCTCGAGATGCTGCGGACCTTCGATGGCGCCGCGGACGCCGCGATCGAGCGGCTCGTGCTGCCCAGCGGGATTCCGCTGGAGAAGATACTGGTCAAGGCCGCGCTCAAGGACGGTCGTCTCGACGTCCTGCCCCTGCAGGCGCTCGTCGGCGGCGGCACGGTCGGCGGACGCGCCACGCTGGACGCCGCGCGGTCCCGGTCCGCGACGCTCGCGCTCAACATCGAGGGCAAAGGCATCAGCGGCGAGAAGGTCGCCGCCGCCATGGGGCACGCCGGATCGATCAGCGGCGGCAACACCGACCTCGCGCTGAATCTCGCCGGTCCCGGCGAATCGGTTGCGCGGTTCATGGGCGGCGCGAACGGCGAGATCCGCGCGAACATGGGCGCGGCGAGAACATCCGGTGCCGCGCTCGATTTCGGCGGCGACGTGCTCACGAAAGTCGCGGATCTGGCGAACCCCTCGCGCCGCACGGAGAAATACACCGAGATCAAGTGCGTGGTCGTACGGCTGCCAGTGCGCGACGGGATCGCCACCGCGCAGCGCACGATCGCGGTCGAGACGGCGCGCGTTGATCTCGTCGCGGCAGGCACGATCAATCTGCGCAACGAGGCGCTCGACCTCGCGCTCCGACCGAACGTCAAGGAAGGCCTCGGGATCGGTGCGGCGAGCCTGGCGGAGCTGGTGCGCGTCACCGGCACGCTCTCGAACCCGACCGTCGGCATCGACACGCTCGGCTCCGCGCGGGCCGCGCTCTCGGTGGGCGGCGCGATCGTGACCGGCGGCCTGTCGCTGCTCGGCGAGGCGGCGCTGAAGCGGGGCACCGCCGACCCGCACCCCTGCCAGACCGCCGCCGCGGGCGGCACCCCGCCGAAGTCCGCCCAGCAGGAAGCCAAGCCGCGGCAGCAGGAGGAAAGCGGCGTGCTCGGCTCGATCAAGCGGCTGTTCAAGTAGGCGCAGGCGACGACCGGTCGGCCCGGTTTTCTAGGGCACGGGCTCTATTTCGGGTGAGCCCTCTAGCGTTCCCCGCTACGCTTCTCTATGAGATTCGAGATCTCGCTTTTCAACTCATAGAGGGAACAGTCATGACCGCAAGAACCGCCAACGCGTACGAGCAGCAGCTCACGCAGGTATTCGGAAAAGTGAAAGGCGCGTCGCGTGGCGCGTGGCTGGCCGGTCTCGGCGCCGTCGCCCGCGTGCAGTCGCGCGCGCCGCGCTACATGTCCGGGCTCGTCAAGGACGGCGAGCGCTTCGAGGGTCGCGCGCTCAAGTCCGCCGGCGACATCATCGCGACGATCAAGGATTCGCGCGGCTACGAGGTCGTGCAGAAGGCCGCCAAGCCCTACATCGGCAAGCTGCGGAAGGCTTACGGCGAGACGGCGACCGTCGTGCGCACGCGCCTGAAAGGCAACGGCGCGAAGAAGACCGTCGCGGCGGCGAAGCGCAGCGTCAAGCGCACCGCGAAGACCGTGGCGCGCCGCGCCAAGCGCGCCGGCGTCGCGTAAGCGACCGCACTACGCAAAGGCAAACGGCGCACGCCGCAAGGCGTGCGCCGTTTCGTTTTCGGCTGCGCCGTTCAGAACGGAATGTCGTCGTCCATGTCGGCGAGGGTGGTCGCCGGCTTCTTGGCCGCGGGCTTCGCCCCCGCTGCCGGGGCGGGCTCGCCCGACTCGCGGGGCGGCGCATCGCCCATCCCCTCGCGCTTGCCGAGCAACTGCATCGCGTCGGCGACGATCTCGGTCGTATAGCGGTCCTGGCCTTCCTTGTCCTGCCACTTGCGGGTGCGGATCCGGCCTTCGACGTACACCTGCGAGCCCTTCTTCAGGTACTGCCCCGCGACCTCCGCGAGCCGTCCGAAGAACGCGATGCGGTGCCACTCGGTGGCCTCCTTCATCTCGCCGCTCGCCTTGTCCTTCCAGCGGTCGGTCGTCGCGATGCGGATGTTGGTGATCGCATCGCCGCTCGGCATGTAACGCGTCTCCGGGTCGGCGCCGAGGTTGCCCACCAGGATCACTTTGTTCACTGAGGCCATCACGCCCTCCCATTTACCAACGTCAATACGCTCGACTCGTCCCAGCCCGGCGTCACCTTGAGGTGCGCAACGCCCTCGCCCGGGACGACCACCGCTTCACGCACGCCGCGGATCTGCACCAGCCGCCGGCGCAGTTCCTCCGGGTCCATCGCCGCCGACACCGGAACGGTGCGCTGGCGCACCGGCGGCGGCACGTCCATTCCCGCCGCGATCACCGCCCAAACCGCCATCAGCGCCGCGCAGAGCCCGAATACGCCGCTCGCGCCGAAATGCTTCGCGACCATGCCGCCCAGCGCGCCACCCGCAAACAGGCCGAGCGCCTGGGTCGTATTGTAGACCCCGAGCGCCGTCGCCCTGGCGCGCGTCGGCGCGATGCGCGTCACGAGCGACGGGATCGCGGCCTCCAGCAGGTTGAACCCGACGAAGAACGCGAGCAGCCCGAGCACGATACTACCCAGGCCAGTGGCCCACCCGGTGAGCCACACCTGCGCGAGCCCCACCGCCGCGATCGAGCCCAGGAACAGGCGCCGCGAGCGGCCGTGGCGCTCGGCCGCCAGCAGCGGCGGCACCATCAGGACGAACGAGGCGACCACGACCGGCAGGTAGACCTTCCAGTGGTCGGTGACGGGCAGCCCACCGCGGTCGACCAGGAGCGGCGGCACCACCACGAACATCGCCATCTGCGCAGCGTGCAGCGCGAAGATGCCGAAATTGAGCCGCAGCAGTTCCCCATTGCGCAGCACGCTGCCGACCGTCGCCGGGGCAAGATCGGCGCCCGCCGGCACGTGCGTCGCGGGCTCGTGCGGAACGACCTGCAGCGTCACCCAGATGCCGAGGAGCGCGAGCACGCCGGTGAGGGCGAAGATGCCGTCCATCCCTATGCCGCGATAGAGCGCCGGCGCAGCGACCAGCGACACCGCGAACATCAGCCCGATCGACGCGCCGATGATCGCCATGGTCTTGGTGCGGTGCTCCTCGCGCGTGAGGTCGGCGGCGAGCGCCATGACCGCCGCGGCGATCGCGCCGGCGCCCTGGATGGCGCGGCCGAGGATCGTGACGTAGATGTCGGTCGCGGCGGCGGCGACGAAGCTGCCCGCCGCGAAGAGCACGAGGCCGAACACGATCACCCGCTTGCGGCCGTAGCGGTCGGCGGCGAGGCCGTAGGGGATCTGCAGGAACGCCTGCGTGAGCCCGTACGCGCCGAGCGCAATCCCGACGAGCGTCAGGTCGTGCCCCCCGGCGAGCTTCGGTGCGTGCACCGCGAACACCGGCAGGATCAGGAACAGGCCGAGCATCCGCAGCGCGAATAGCGACCCCAGCGAGAGGCCGGCGCGGATTTCTGCCGGTGACATGCGGCCGGCGCGGGAGGGATCCTGCATGGGGAGCGGGCGGGACGAGCGCCCGCATATTAGCGGATTCGCATGCTTCCGGACGCGCCCCGCGCGCGCCCGGCTCACGCAAGGGTGGCGCCAGGCGGGCCGACTCTCGTAAACTAGCGGATTCCCTTCGCCCCACCGGCAGCATGGACGACGCGATGGATGAAATACGCATCCGCGGCGCACGCACGCACAACCTCAAGAACCTCAGCCTCGACCTCCCGCGCAACAAGCTCGTGGTCATCACCGGCCTGTCCGGCTCGGGCAAATCGTCGCTCGCGTTCGACACGCTCTACGCCGAGGGCCAGCGGCGCTACGTCGAGTCGCTGTCGGCCTACGCGCGGCAGTTCCTCCAGCTCATGGAGAAGCCGGACGTCGACCTGATCGAGGGCCTGTCCCCGGCGATCTCGATCGAGCAGAAGGCGACCTCGCACAACCCGCGCTCCACCGTCGGCACGGTCACCGAGATCCACGACTACCTGAGGCTCCTCTTCGCGCGCGTCGGCACGCCCTATTGCCCGGACCACATGCTGCCGCTCGAAGCGCAGTCGGTGGCGCAGATGGTCGATCACGTGCTGGCGCTGCCCGAGGACACGAAGCTGATGATCCTCGCGCCGGTCATCGCCGGCCGCAAGGGCGAGCAGGCCGATCTCTTCGACGAGCTGCGCGCGCAGGGGTTCGTGCGCCTGCGCATCGACGGGCAGATCCACGACGTCGAGACCCTGCCGAAGCTCGCGAAGAACGCGAAGCACACGATCGAGGTCGTGATCGACCGGCTGAAGGCCCGCGCCGACGCGAAGCAGCGCCTCGCCGAGTCGTTCGAGACGGCGCTGCGCCACGCCGACGGCCGCGCCATCGCCCTGGAAACGGACAGCGGCAAGGAGCACCTCTTCTCGGCGCGGTTCGCCTGCCCGATCTGCAGCTACTCGCTGCCCGAGCTCGAGCCGCGCCTCTTCTCGTTCAACAACCCCATGGGCGCCTGTCCGAAGTGCGACGGCCTGGGCTCGATCGAGTTCTTCGATCCGAAGCGCGTCGTCACGCACCCGGAGCTGTCGCTCGCCTCGGGCGCGATCAAGGGCTGGGATCGGCGCAACCAGTTCTACTTCCAGATGCTCACCAGCCTGGCGGCGCACTTCCAGTTCGACGTCGATCGCGCGTTCGAGCGGCTGCCGCCGGAGGTGCAGGAGGTCGTGCTGCTACGGCACCAAGGAGAAGATCCCGTTCTCCTACCTCAACGAGCGCGGCAAGACCTTCGTGCGCGAGCACGACTTCGAGGGCGTGATCCCGAACCTCGAGCGGCGCTACAAGGAGACCGACTCGATCGTGGTGCGCGAGGAGCTGGCGAAGTACATCAACCGCAAGCCCTGTCCGGAGTGCGCCGGCACGCGCCTGAAGCGCGAGGCGCGGCACGTCAAGGTCGGCGGCAAGGCCATCTTCGAGGCGAGCGCCCTGCCGCTGCGCGACGCGGCGGCGTTCTTCGGCGCGCTCGCCCTGCCCGGCCAGAAGGGGCCGGTCGCCGAGCGGATCGTCAACGAGATCTCGGCGCGGCTCACCTTCCTGGTGAACGTGGGGCTCGAGTACCTCTCGCTCGACCGTTCGGCGGAGACGCTGTCCGGCGGCGAGGCGCAGCGCATCCGGCTCGCTTCCCAGATCGGCTCCGGGCTCACCGGCGTCATGTACGTGCTCGACGAGCCGTCGATCGGGCTGCACCAGCGCGACAACGGCCGGCTGCTCGCCACGCTCAAGAGCCTCCGCGACCTCGGCAACACGGTGCTGGTCGTCGAGCACGACGAGGAGGCGATCCGCGCCGCGGACCACGTCGTGGACATGGGGCCCGGCGCGGGCGTGCACGGCGGGGAGATCGTCGCGCAGGGCGTGCCGCGCGAGATCGAGGGCACGGAAGGGTCGCTCACCGGCCAGTACCTCGCCGGCAAGCGCGCGATCGCGGTGCCGCGGCGGCGCCACCGGCCGGACGTCGACCCGGCGCGGACGCTGCACCTGCGCGGCGCGCGCGGCAACAATCTCAAGTCGGTCGACCTCAGTCTTCCGATCGGCCTGTTCGTCTGCGTGACCGGCGTATCGGGCTCGGGCAAGTCGACGCTCATCAACGACACGCTGTACAACGCGGTGGCGCGCGACCTGCACGGCTCGGCGCTCGAGCCCGCCGAGCACGACGCGATCGACGGCCTCGGGCAGTTCGACAAGGTGATCAGCGTCGACCAGAGCCCGATCGGCCGCACGCCGCGCTCCAACCCGGCGACCTACACCGGCCTCTTCACGCCGATCCGCGATCTCTTCGCCGGCACGCCGGCGGCGCGCGAGCGCGGCTACGGGCCGGGCCGCTTCTCGTTCAACGTGAAGGGCGGCCGCTGCGAGGCCTGCCAGGGCGACGGCGTCATCAAGGTCGAGATGCACTTCCTGCCCGACATCTACGTGCCCTGCGACGTCTGCCACGGCCGGCGCTACAACCGCGAGACGCTCGAGATCCACTACAAGGGGCGCGGCATCCACGACGTGCTCGAGATGACCGTCGAGCAGGCGCACGACTTCTTCGACGCCGTGCCCGCGGTGAAGCTGAAGCTCGCGACGCTGCTCGAGGTCGGCCTCGGCTACATCAAGCTCGGCCAGCCGGCGACGACGCTTTCCGGGGGCGAGGCGCAGCGCGTGAAGCTCTCGCTCGAGCTCTCGAAGCGCGACACCGGCCGCACGCTCTACATCCTGGACGAGCCCACCACCGGGCTGCACTTCCACGACATCGATCTGCTGCTGCGCGTGCTGCATCGGCTGCGCGACCACGGCAACACCGTGGTCGTCATCGAGCACAACCTGGATGTGATCAAGACCGCGGACTGGGTCGTCGATCTCGGCCCGGAGGGCGGCGACGGCGGCGGGCGCATCATCGCGCAGGGGACGCCGGAAGAGGTCGCCGCGACGGAGGGGAGCTACACCGGCCAGTACCTGCGCGCGGCGCTCGCGAAGAAGCCGGCGGCGCCGGCAAGGCGGGCGGTACCCGCCTGAACGTCAGGCGGCCGTCTTGCGCTTGATCGCGGAGCCGGCGAGCAGCGTGCCGAACGCGTCGGCCGGAATCGGCTTGCTGAAGAGATACCCCTGGGCCTCGTCGCAGCCGCGGCCGGCGAGAAAATCGCGCTGCGATTGCGTCTCGACGCCTTCCGCGACCACCGCGAGCCCGAGGCAGTGGGCCATCGCGATCACCGCGATCACGATCGCCGCATCGTCGGGGTTGGTGTCGACGTCGGTGACGAACGAGCGGTCGATCTTCAGCTCGTCGATCGGGAAGCGCTTGAGGTAGCTCAGGCTCGAGTAGCCGGTGCCGAAGTCGTCGATCGAGAGCGTGACGCCGAGCGCCTTCAGCTCGTGCAGCGTGCGCACATTGCGCTCGGCGTGGTCCATGATCGCGCCCTCGGTGATCTCCAGGCCGAGGTGCGACGGATTGACGCCGCTCGACTTCAGCGCCCCGACCACCGACTCGGTGACCGTGCGCGCCTTGAACTGCTTGCTCGACACGTTGACCGTGATGCGCGGCACGCGCATGCCGGCGCTCTGCCAGGCCTTGATCTGCGCGCACGCGGCGCGCAGCACCCAGTCGCCGAGCGGCACCACGAGGCCGGACTCCTCGGCGACGGGAATGAACTCGCCCGGGAGCAGCAGCCCGCGGGTCGGATGCTTCCAGCGCACCAGCGCCTCGGCGCCGGTGCCGCGGCCGTTCTGCACGCGCACCTTCGGCTGGTAGAAGAGGCACAGCTCGTCGTTCTCGATCGCGCGCCGCAGCTCGCTCTCGATGCTGAGCCGGGCAATCGAACCCGCATTGAGGTTGCGGGCGTAGAAGCAGACGCCCTTGCCGCCCTCCTGCTTCGCGTGGCGCATCGCGACGCCGGCGTTCGAAAGGAGCGCGCCCGTCTCCATCCCGTCGTCGGGGAAGACGGCGATGCCGATGCTGGACGGCAGCAGCACTTCCTGGCCGCCGGCCCGGAACGGCGCCTGCATCGCGGCCTGGATGCGCTGGGCGATCGGCGCGGCGAGATCGCCGCTCGGCATGTCGGTGAGCAGGACGCCGAACTCCTCGCCGTCGAGCTTGGCGACGCTCGGCCGGATGCCCGGCTTGCCGTCGCGCGCGATCGACTCGGCACCGCGCAGCGCGAGGTCGAGGCGCAGCGCGACCGCCTTCTGCAGCGAGTCGGTGACCCCGATGCCGAGCGCCTCGTTCACCTCCTCGAAACGGTCGAGGCTGAGCAGCAGCACCGCGCCGGTGTTGCCGGCGCGCGCCGACTGGCGGAGCGCCCGCTCGATCCGGTCGGCGAAGTGGCGCCGGTTCGGCAGCCCGGTCACCGCGTCGTAGTTCGCGAGGCGATCGCGGTAGGCCTTCGCCGAGAGCGTGTTCCGCAGCCGCAGCGCGAGCTCGCTCGAATCGACCGGCTTGGCGAGGAAGTCGGTCGCGCCCAGCTCGAGCGCCTTCAGCTTGGTCTCGGCGTCGGTGGCCGAGGTGAGCACGATCACCGGCGTATGGCGCAGCGTGTCGTCGGCCCGCAGGCGCTCCAGGATCTCGAAGCCGCTCATCTCCGGCATGACGAGGTCGAGCAGCACGACGTCGGGCCGGCGGTCGGCGATCAGGCCGAGCGCCTCGCGCGGCGCGGTCACCGGCACGAACTCGCGATAGCCGGCCTCCTCGAGGAAGGTCTGCAGGACCTCGATGTTGAGCGGCTCGTCGTCGATCATCATGATGATCGGCTCGGCCGCAGGCTCGCCGTCCCACTCGGATTGCTCGGCGCGGGCCTCGGGCACGAAGCGCGCCACCCGGTTGGCGAGCGCAGGCGCGCTCGCGGGCAGCCGGAGCTCCGAGGAGGCGCCTTCGAATGTGATCGCGTTCATGGTCGGGTTCCCATCGTACTGAGCAGCGTTCTCAGCCTCGCGTCATTCGTGCATGGTTCGGGCCAGGTCCCGGGCTGCGGTGTGCAAATCGTCGCGTTTCGGGTGCGGAAACTCGGCTGAAAAGCTCACGCCGCCACCTCCTCGTCGGGGACCACCATCCGCTTCGCCAGGCCGTGCAGCGCGTCGAGCGCGGTCCGCGCCCCGGACCCGTCGGCGGCCTTGGCGCAGCCCTCGAGGGTGCGCGCCGGCACGGTGAAGGCGTCGTAGCCCACCGTCCCGCCCGCGCCCTTGAGCCAGTGCGCCAGGGCGGCGAGCTCGGCAAACTTTCCGGCCCGCAGCTCGAGCTCCATCGCAGCGAGCTGCTCGTCGAGCCGCGCCGCGAACTTGCGCGCCGCGGAGCGCAGCCGCGGATGATTCGCGAGCCGCGAAACCACCGGCGAGTCGTCCGCGGATGCGGACGCCGCGGCGGCGGGAATCGCGGCGGGCACCGCCGGCGCGATCGGCTGCTCCTCGACCGGCGCGACCGGCGCGCTCGCGCCGTGGACGCGGCGGCCGCCGAGCTTCTCGGCGAGCGTGCCGAGCAGCACGTCGATGTCGATCGGCTTGGTGAGGTAGCCCGTGCAGCCCGCGGCCAGGATCTCCTGCTCGAAGCCCTTCATCGCGTGCGCCGTGAGCGCGATGATCGGCAGCTTCGAGCCGCGGCCGCGCAGGACGCGTGGTCGCGGTGTAGCCGTCCATCACCGGCATCTGCATGTCCATGAGAATCACGTCGAAGCGCGGTGCGCGCGGCCATGTCGACCGCAATCTGGCCGTTCTCGGCCTCCTCGACGGCGAGCCCGGCTTCCGCCAGCACGAGCGTGACCAGCTCGCGGTTCTCCGGGCCGTCGTCGACCACCAGCATCCGCCGCGCCGGGAACTCCCAGCGCGCCTGGGCGTCGACCGCGACCTCTTCCTCGACGCGCGCGGCCTCGGCCGGATCGAGCATCCGCACGCCGGCGAGCGGCCCGGTGTCGATCGTCACGGTGAACGTGCTGCCCTTGCCCGCCTCGCTCGTCACGACGATGTCGCCGCCCAGCGCGCGGGCGAAGTGGCGGCTGATCACGAGGCCCAGGCCGGTGCCGCCGAACTGGCGGGTGATCGAGGTGTCGGCCTGCACGAACGGCTCGAACAGCTTGTCGAGCTTGTCCGCCGGGATGCCGATCCCGGTGTCGATCACGTCGATGGCGAGCTGCGGCGCGGACCGCGTGCCCGTCACCCGCGCGACCACGCGCACGCCGCCGCGCTCGGTGAACTTGATCGCGTTGCCGACGAGGTTGGTCACGATCTGGCGCAGGCGGCCCGGGTCGGACTGGATCTTCGCCGGGAGCGGCGTCGCCGCCTCGAAGGCGAGCGCGACGCCCTTCTCGCGCGCGCGCGCCTGCAGCACCTTCACGACCTCGCGGATGACGAGGTGCGGCTCGCAGGCGATGCGCTCGACCTCCATGCCGCCCGGCCTCGACCTTGGAGAGGTCGAGGATGTCGTTGATCAGCTCGAGCAGGTGCTTGCCGCTGGAGTGGATGGTGTCGAGGTGCTTGCGCGCCTCGCGCTCGCTCTTGCCCCAGCCGCGCTTGAGCACCTCGGTGAAGCCGAGGATCGCGTTCATCGGCGTGCGGATCTCGTGGCTCATGTTGGCGAGGAAGTCGCTCTTGGCCCGGTTCGCCGCCTCGGCCTCCTCCTTCGCCTTGCGCAGCTCGACCTTGTTCTCCTCGAGCTGCGTCACGTCGTCGAAGCTGATCAGCACGCCGCCCGGCTTGCCGTCGCCGCCCGCGCACCGGCGAGCAGTTGACCATGAAGGTGTGCAGCTTCGCCGGCGCTGTCGGCGAGGTGCAGCATGCAGTCGCGCTGCAGGACGTTCTCGCGCAGCGCCGCGGTCCACGGCGCGGCGTCGTTCGCGAGCTGCGAGCCGTCGGGCGCGAGCCAGCCGAACTCGCCGTGGCTGCCGACCGAGCAGGCGACTCCGGCGGCGCACCGATCAGCGCGGCGAACGCCTGGTTGGCGAGCACGATGGTCTGCTTCTTGTCGATCACCAGCAGGCCTTCGGCCAGCGTGTCGAGCGCGGCGCGCACGCGGCCCGGCATCGCCTGCGACGGATCGAGGTGGCGCAGCATGCGGCCGAGGTAGAAGTAGAACGAGGTGAAGCACGCGAACAGCATGAAGCCGGCGAGGTACAGCCACGGCATCTCCATCCCGAGCGCCTTCGGCACGCCGGTCGGCTGGAACGCCACCTCGAGCTGGCCCCAGCGCGCCTTGTTCGCGAAGATCGGCACCTGGATCTGCTCATCGGTCGAGCGGTCGCCCGCGAGCGGCGTCCAGACCCGCGCGTGATCGCCGGCGGCGACGACGAGCGTCCCGTCGGTGCGGCGCACGCCGGCCGAGCGCAGGTCCTTGTTGCGCTCGATCATGAAGGTCAGCATCGCCTGGACGCGCGGCGCGTTGTCGGGATTGACCACCCCCGTGCTGGAAGCCGCCGCGAGCTCGGCGAGCGCCGTTCGGCCCTCGCGCAGCGCCCCCACGCGGTCGGGCACGAGGCCGAAGAACGCCGCGGCGAGCACGATGCTCGCGACCAGGAACGCGAGCCCGATCGAGAGGTAGGTGCGAGTGGTCATTCCCTTCATGTGGTGCTCCTCCTGAACGCCTGTGCGAGGCGCGCGATGCCGCGCGGCGCCTCATCCCCGTCCGCCGCGCCGTCGCGGTCGCTGCGAGTTCTCCACCATCTCCTCGAGCGACTCGTCGTCCTCGTCGTCGTGCCCGCCGACGCGGCCGAGCACCGGCAGCGGGTCGACGAGCCGCCAGGCCGGGATCGACGACAGCAGGCTCGCGATCAGCACGCCGCCGCGCAGCAGCCAGAGCACGTAGCCCACCGACAGGCCGGTGCTCACCGCGAAGACGGACGCGGCGACGCGCGTCTCGACGACCGCCTCCTGCTGAACGTCCTCGCGCAGCTTGTTCAGTTCCTGCTGGAACGCCTCTTCGCGCACCGCCGCGATCTCGGGCAGTGCGCCCTTGACGTCCGTCTCGATCACATCGCCGCGCGCCTGCAGCGACTCGATGTCGCCGGCCGCGCGCGAGTCGGTCTGCAACCCGCCGGAGGACGCCGACACGCCCGCGCTCGGACCCGCGAGCGCCGCGATCGGCGCGGCCGTGACCGCGGTGGCCACGGCGGCCACGCTCTCCGCCGCCGCCGGCGCGTTTTCGGCGAACGTGGGCGTCGGCGCCGTTCCCGCCGCGCCGCCGCTACCGCCGCCGTGACTGCCGCCCGTCGCCGGCGGTGGGGTGCCGGCACCGGGTCCCGGGCCACCGCTTGGCTCAGGGGCCGGCGGCGGCGCGGGCGGCGCGGGCGGGGCGGGCGGCGGACCGGCGACCGGCCCCGGCGCGGGCGGCGGTGCAGCCGGCACGATGAATCCGACGGTCATCGTCGCACCCGTGCCCGCGTACACCGTGCCGTCGTGCACGAGGTAGCCGAAGCTGTCGGCGGCCGTCGTGCCGCTGGGCGCGAGGTACTGCAGGCTCCCGGCGGCGATATCGGCCGCGGCAACGATCTGGTTCAGCGCGACCGCCACGCCGCCGAGCGTGAGCGACCCGACTGTCGGCAGCGCGGTGATCTGCACGTGGTCGAGCGGGTCGCCGTCCACATCCAGGTAGTTGAAGTCGGCGGGCGTGAACGTGTAGGCCACGGCCGGGGTCGAGAGCACGGCGCCGTTGGCGGCGGCCGGCGCATCGTTGACCGGGGTCACGGTGATCGTGACGGTGGCGTCGCCGGAGACGAGCGCGCCGTCGCTCACGTGATAGGTGAAGCTGTCGACGCCCGCGAAGTTCGCATTCGGCGTGTAGACGAAGCTGCCGTCCGCGTTGAACGCGACCGCGCCGTTCGCCGGCCCCGCGACGAGCGTGGCGGCGATCGGGTTCAGGTCCTCGTCGCCGTCGTTCGCCAGCGTGCCGGCGGCCGCGATCGAGAGCGTCGTGTCCTCGACGGTCGCGTAGGCGTCGCCGGTGACGAACGGCGCGTCGTTCGTGTCGGTGACGGTGATCGCGAGCGCCTGGGTGTCGGAGCCGCCGGCGCCGTCCGCGACCAGCACGACGACGTCGTAGACGTTGTTGGCCCCGCTATCGGCCGGCGCCTCGAAGTTCGGCGCCGGGTTGAACGTCAGCACGCCGGTCGTCGCGTTGATCGAGAACCGCGCAGCGTCCGCGCCACCGGCAATCGAGAAGGTGAGCGGCTGCAGGTCGATGTCCGTCGCTGTCACCGTGGTGACGCCGGTCGTGTTCTCCACGACCGTCAGCGCGACCGCGGCGAGGCCGCCGTCCGAGGTGATGACCGGAAGGTCGTTCACCGGCGTAACGTTGATGCGTCATCGTGTTCGGCGCCAGGTCGAAGAGCGGTCCCGGGGGAACGCCCGTGTCGCGCACGCTGAACGTGAAGCTCGCGTAGCCGGCGCCGTTCGCGTTCGCGACCGGCGTGAAGACGAGCGTGCCGATGCTCGCGACCGGGATCACCATGCCGGCGGTGACCGGGACCGCCCCGAGCATCAGGGTCGCGCCGGCGGGCAGCGTGATCGAGTCGATGCGCACCTCGGTCATCGCATCGCCGAAGTCGACGTCGTTGAACCCGAAGTTGCCCGCGGTGAACGCGTAGCTGGAGTCCTCGTTCAGCGTAACCGTGGTGTCGGTCCCGTTCGGCGCGTCGTTGACCGGCAGCACGTCGATCGTCGCGAGGTCGGTGTCCGAGCCCGGCGCGACCGGCACCGCCGACCCGCTCGCGCCCAGATCGTTCGTGGTCAGCTGGATGAACGCGAGCCCGTTGTAGTCGAGATTCGGCGTGAACACGAGACCGTCGAGCGCAGCGTTGATCGACGCCACGGTGCCGGTGAAGGTCATGCTCGAGTCGGCGGTGCCGTCACCCGCTGTGAACGTCAAGCCCGCCACGCCGCCGAGCGTGACCACGCCGTTCGAACCGGAGAGGCTGACCTGGACCGGCGCGCCGCCGGCGTCGACGTCGGTGATCGAGATCTGGTTGCCGCCCGCCGCGCTGTACACGAGCGGCGTGTCCTCGAGCGTCGTCGCGCCGCCGGGGAGCGTGTTCACCGGGGCGTCGTTCGACGCGGCGATCGTGATCGTCGCGGTGGCGGAGGCGCTGCGCGGGCCGCCGGCCCCGCTCGCGCCGCCGTCGTCGATCGTGAGCGTCAGCGTGTCGGTCGACGGCGGCGAGTCGGTGGTGACGAGGTAGTTGACCGCGCCGCCGGCCAGAACCGCGTTGATGTTGCCGACCGAGCCGGTCAGCGTCACGAGCGGCGTGCCGGAACCGGACACGGTGACGCCGGCGCCGCCGCCGACGAGGATCGCGCCGGTGACCGCCGACAGCGTCACCGTCACGTTCGCGGCGCCCGCGTCGACATCGCCCACCGCGAGGCCGGTCAGCGCCAATACGACCTGCTCGGTCGCCGCGTAGGCCGCCGGCGCGGACGCGGTCGGCGCGTCGTTCACCGGGTTGACCGTGATCGCGACCGAATCGATGTCCGTCAGCGCGGTTGCGTCGGTCGAGGTGATCGTCAGCGTGTCGGCGCCGGTGAAGTTCGCGTTGCCCAGGTAGGTGAGGCTCGCCAGCGTCGCGTTGATGTCGGCCTGCACGCCGGTGATCGTCAGCGCGCTCGTCCCCGCGCCGGCCACCACGGCGGTGCCGGCGGCGGACGCACCGAGCGTCCCGCTCGCGACACCGAGCTGCACCGACGCGAGGTCGCCGTTCGGGTCGTTGACGGCGATCCCGCCGATCGCGACGGCGGTGTCCTCGTCGACAGTCACCGCGCCCGGCACGACGTTCACCGGGTCGTTGGTCGGCACGACGACGTTCACCGTCATCGTGTTGGGCGCGACGTCGAAGGCCGGGCCGTTGGTGTCGCGAACGCTGAAGTCGAAGCTTGCGCTGCCGGGCAGGAGCGGCACCGGCCGGAAGTAGAGGTTCCCGGCGGTGATGCCGGCGGCGGACACCACCGTCCCTTCATGGACGCCCGGTATAAACGCGAGGGCCCCGAAGTAGAGCGTGCCGACCAGCGGCGAGGGCAACGTGTCGATCCGCAGCGCGCCGAACGCGTCGCCCGCGTCGGGGTCGCTGTAGCCGAAATCGGCGAGCGTAAAGACGTAGTCGGTGCTGACGGCGGTCGTCACCACGCCGTTCGCGCCGCTCGGCGCGTTGTTCACGGGCGTCGCGACGTTCACGGTGAGCGTGTTCGGGCTCGCGTCGAACGCACCGCCGGAGTCCTGCACGCTGAAGGCAAAGCTCGCGTACGGCACGCCGGTGCCGCCGAGGGCCGGCGTGAAGACGAGGTTGCCGGCGGCGATGTCGGCCACCGCGATCACCTGACCGGCGCCGACCGCGCCGCCCGACAGCGTGAGCGAGCCGGCGGCCGGCAGCGCGTCGATGCGCACCGCGGCGAGCGTGTCGCCGGCGTCGCCGTCGGTGAAGCCGAAGCTCGCGACGCCGAAGACGTAGGGCGTGTCCTGCAGCGTGGCGACGGTCGCGTCGGCGCCGGCGGGCGCGTCGTTGGCGGGCGTGACGGTGATCGACGTGAAATCCGAATCCATGAGCGGACCGCCGAGTCCGCTCGCCCCCAGGTCGTTCACCGTGAGCGAGAGGAACGCCGGGCCGTTGTAATCGGCGGTCGGGGCGAACGCGAGGCCGTCGAGCGCGGCGTTGATCGCCGCGACCGTGCCGGTGAAGGTCATGGAGGCGGTGCCGTTTGCGCCGGCGGTGAACGTCAGCCCGGCGGTGCCCGCCAGGTTCAGCGTCCCGTTCGTGACGCTGAGCGCCACCTCCACCGGCGTGCCCGCCGCGTCGACGTCGGTGATCGAGACCTGGTTGCCGGCGCCGGCGCTGAAGACGAGCGGCGTGTCCTCCGCGGTCGTCGCGGTCCCCGGGATGGTGATCAGCGGCGCGTCGTTGACCGCGATGAGGTTGACGGTGACCGAGTCCCAGCCCCAGCGCGCGCCGCCGGCGCCGGTCGCGCCCATGTCGTTGATCGCGAGCGAGAGCGTATCGGTCGGCGCCGGCGAGTCGGAGCCGACGAGGTAGGCGACCGTCGCGCCACCGCCCCCGGCGAGGAGCGAATTGATCTGCGCGATCGTTCCGGTGAAGGTCAGCGACGGCGAGCCGGAGCCGGCGATCGTGACCCCCGTCGTGCCGGCGGTCGCGCTGAGCAGGCCCGAGATCGAGTCGAGGTACACGGTGACGACCGAGGTCGCCAGCGCGTCGATGTCGGACACCGCCATCCCGGTGCCATGCAGATCGAGCGCGACGTTCTCGGTGGCGGTGTAACTCGCCGCGGTGATCGTCGCGACCGGGTCGTCGTTCACCGCATTGACCGTGACCGTCGCGGTACCGACGTTGCTCGCGCTCGCGCCGTCGCTCGCGACGAAGGTGATCACCCGCGGCGTGGCGGTCGGCGCCTCGGAGGTGTTGTCGTAGCGCACCGTGCGCAGGACCGTCTGGTAGTTCGCCACCGTGTCGGCGCCGTTCAGCGTCAGCACGCCGGTGCCGGCGTTGTAGCTCGCCGTGATCAGCGTCCCGGTCGTGTTCGCGCTCAGGGACTCGGCCGCGCCGTCGAGCGGATTCGTGAGGGTGACGATGAGCGAGGCGAGGTTGGCACTGTCGGCGTCGGCGAGCGCCGCGTCGGCGTCGGCAACGAGGCGCGACCCGCCGTTCTCGGTGAACGTCCGGGCGAAGTTCGCCCCGGCAGCGCCGGAGCTGTCGTCCGCGTCGAGGTCGAGGGTCGGCGCGTCGTCGACCGGGTTCACTGTGATGTCGACGGTGTCGCTGTCGGACAGCGCACCGCCGGCGCCGCTCGCGCCGAGGTCGCCGGTCGTGATCGTGACGCTCGCGGTCCCGGTGTAGTCGAGCGGCGGCAGGAAGCTCATGCCGTCCAGCGCGGCGTTGATGTCGGCGATCGTGCCGGTGAACGTCATCGTCGCCTCGCCGGTGCCGGTGCCGACGGTGAACGTGAGACCGGCGGTGCCCGCGAGCGTGAGGACGCCGTTCGTCGCGGCGAGCGTGACCTCGAGCGGGTTCGCGCCGGCGTCGGGGTCGCTGACTGCGATCCGGTTGCCGTTGGCGGTCGAGAAGACCAGCGCGACGTCCTCGGCCGAGATCTGCGCGCCGGGGACGATGTTGACCGGCGGATCGTTAGCGAGGTTCGCGACGGTCACCGTCACGGTCGCGGTCGAGGTTTCGCCGTCCGCGTCCCGGAGGGTGTAGGTGAACGTGTCGGTGCCGCTGAAGGCCGCCGCCGGGGTGTAGACGAAGGTGTTGCCGGCGCCGGCCGACCACGCGTGCCGCCCTGGGCACTCACCGCGTCGAACGTGACGATCGTGGTCGGCAGGTCGCCGAGCGCGTCGTTGGCGAGCACGTCCACGGTCGTGACCGGCGTGTCCTGGTCGGTTGCGGCCGCGTCGGCGACGGCGGCCGGGCTGTCGTTCACCGCGGCGACGTTGATCGTCGCGGTGGCCGGAGTCGCATCGGAGAGTCCGCCGCCGTCGGTCGCGGTGTACTGGAAGCTCGTCGTGCCGTTCCAGTCCGCCGCCGGAGCGAAGTACAGCGTCAGGGCGTTGCCGATCGCCGCGTAGTCGAGTCCCGCCACGGCCGCGCTGGTCAGGGCGGCGTCGGTGTAGAGCGCACCGTTGGCGGGCAGCCCGGCGAGGCGGAAGGTCGCGACCGCACCGTCGACGTCCGAGCCGGTGAGCGTGATCGCGATCGACGCATCGTCCTCGGCGCCGTTGGCGGTCACGTCGCCCGCCGCCGGTGCGTCGTTCACCGGGGCGACGGTGATCGTCGCGGTGGCGGGCGTGGCGTCCGCGAGGCCAACCCCGTCGACCGCAGTGAACTGGAAGCCGGTGGCGCCGCTCCAGTTCGCCGCCGGGACGAAGTAGAGCGTGAGCGCGTTCCCGGCGGCGGCGTAGTCGGTAGCGGCGGCGGCGAGGGTCGTCAGGCCGGCGTCGACGTAGAGCAGGCCGTTGGCCGGCAATGCCGCAAGCCGGAAGCTCGCGACCGGGCCTTCGGCGTCGCTGCCGGTGAGCGTGATCGCAATCGACGGGTCGTCCTCGTTGCCGTTCGCGGTCGCATCGACGGTCACCGGCGGATCATTGGCGGCCAGGACGTTGATCGTCGCGTTGGCCGGCGCGGGGCTTACGAGCGCGCCCGTGTCGGTCGCGATGAACTGGAAGCCGGTCGAGCCGTTCCAGTTCGCTGCGGGGACGAAGTAGAGCGTCAGCGCGTTCGCGGCCGCGGCGTAGTCGACGCCCGCGGCGGCGAGGGTCGTCAGTCCGGCATCGGTGTAGAGGTTTCCGTTGGCGGGCAGCGGTCCCACGATGCGGAAGGTCGCGATCGCGTCGTCGACGTCGGTGCCCGTCAAGGTCACGGCGATCGAAGCGGCGTCCTCGACGCCATTCACGGTCACGTTGTTCGCCACCGGCGCATCGTTCACCGGCAGCACGTTCACCGTGCGCGCAACCGGCGCGGAGCTCGCCGCGCCGTCGTGCACGACGAACTCGATTGTCCGCGCGCCAGCGACCGGGTCCTCGCTCGAGTTCTGGTACGCGACCGAGCGCAGCACCGTCTGCCAGTCGGCGAGCGACGCCGGGCCGTTCAGGGTCAGCGTGCCGGTGACGCCGTTCCAGGCGCCGGTGATGCCGCCAGCGGCCGTAAAGCTCAGGACGTCCTCGCCCGCCGCGAACCCGCCGACGATCCGCACGGTCGCGCCCACGAGCGTCGCGTTGTCGATGTCGGTGACCGTGAGCGCGGGATCGATCGCTGTAGCCGGGTCGCCCTCGGTGTAGGTCACGGCGCCGCCCGAGGCGACGACGACCGGCGCGTCGTTCGCCGCGGCGACGTTGATCGTCACGGTGGCCGGCGTGGCGTCGTCGAGCCCGCCGGCGTCCGTCGCGGTGAACTGGAACGTGGTCGTGCCGTTCCACGCGGCAATCGGGCGGAAGTACAGCGTCACCGTGCTGCCGAGGTAATCGGGCCCGACCGCCGCCGGGCTGGTTAGCGCAGCGTCGGTGAAGAGCGTGCCGTTGGCCGGAAGGCTCGCGAGGCGGAAGCTCGCCACCGGTCCCTCCACGTCCGAGCCGGTGAGCGTGATCGCGATCGACGGATCGTCCTCGTTCCCGTTCACGATCACGTCGTTCGCCGACGGGGCATCGTTGACCGCGGCGACGCTGATCGTGGCGGTGGCCGCGGTGGCGTCGTCCAGGCCGCCGGCATCGGTGGCGGTGAACTGGAAGGCAGTCGTGCCGCTCCAGTTCGGGTTCGGGCGGAAGTAGAGCGTGAGCGCGTTGCCGGCGGCGGGGTAGTTGGTGCCGACCGCGGCGAGGCTCGCGAGCCCCGGGTCGGTGTAGAGCAGGCCATCCGCCGGGAGGCTCGCCAGACGGAAACTCGCGACCGGGCCTTCAGCGTCCGAGGCTGTCAGCGTAATCGCGATCGAGACGTCGTCTTCGTTGCCGCCCACCGACACGTCGTTCGCGACCGGCGCGTCGTTGACCCCGGTGACGTCGATCGTGATCGTGTTGGGCGTCGGGTCGAGGTCGACGCCGCCGCCTGCGATCCCGCCGTTGTCCTGGACCTGGAAGGCGAAGCTCGCGTAAGGCGCACCGCTCGCCCCTGCGGCCGGCGTGAAAACGAACAGCCCGGCACCGATGTCGGCGACCGGAATGAAATCGCCCACCCCGACCGCCACCGCGTTGCGGGTGAGCGTACCGGCGACGGGCAGGCTCACGATGCGCACCGCCGCGAACCCGTTCGACGGCACGTCGCCCGGGTCGCTGAAGCCGAAGTCGGCCAGGCCGAAGACGTAGGCGGTGTCCTCGGGGATGACGACGGTGGCGTCGGCGCCCTCCGGCGCGTCGTTGACCGGTGTGACGTTGAGGGTGATGGTGTCGGCGTCGGTCTGCGCCCCGGGCGCGCCGGTGTTGCCCTGGTCGTTGGTGGTGACGGTGAGCGTCACCGGTGCGGTCGCGTTCGGCGCGGTGGTGAAGCTCACGCTGGGGGCCGCGAGGAAAGCGTTGAGGTCGGTCAGCGTGCCCGCGAGGGTGAGCGTGCCGGTGCCCGAGCCGACGACCGCGACCCCGCCGGCGGCGCTCGCCGCGAGCGTGCCCGAGGGGACCGACAAGGTGACCACGAGCGCGCCCGCGCCGACGTCGAGGTCGGCGATCGCGATGCCGGTGATCGGACTCGCCAGATCCTCGGTCACCGTGATCGAGACGGGCACCGTGTTCGCCGGGGCGTCGTTCTGCGCGGCGACGGTGATCGTGGCGATGGCCGGGGTGGCGTCGTCCAGGCCGCCGCCATCGGTGGCGGTGAACTGGAAGGTGGCGGTGCCGTTCCAGTTCGGGTTCGGCCGGAAGTAGAGGGTGAGCGCGTTGCCGGCGGCGGGGTAGTTGGAGCCGACGGCGGCGACGAGTGTGAGTCCCGGGTCGGTGATAGAGCGGCCGTCCGTCGGGAGGCTCGCCAGGCGGAAGCTCGCGACCGGGCCTTCGACGTCGCTACCGGTGAGCGTAATCGCGATCTGCGCCGCGTCCTCGTCGCCGCTGGCGGACACGTCGTTCGCCACCGGCGCTGCGTTGGGCGGCGTCGCCGCAACCTGCGCGCTGAACTCGGAAGTGTCGCCGGAGGCGAGGTTGGTCGCGGTCGCGGTGATCCGCTCGCCCAGGGCTACCGTCGCGGTGAACGCGGGCGAGGTGAAGCTCGCGTTGCCGCCGGGGTCGGTCGACACGGTCATGGCACCGAGATAGCGCTCGCCCTCGCCGTAGCCGCTCGCGTCGCCGGGGATCGGACTCGCGAAGAACTCGATGCGGAAGGTGCTCGAGGGCGTGCTGTTCAGCGTGCCGCTGATCGTGACCGTCCCGGCCGCGGTCGCCGCCGCGGTGAGCACCGGGAAGTTCTGGTGGCCGTCGCCTTCGGGCGCGTCGTTGAAGGTCACGCCGTCGCCGTCGAGATCGATCCCGAGCCCGCTGTTCGCGTAGATCGAGTTGCCGAGGATCGAATGCCCGCTGCCCGAGTCGATCGCCACGCCGGCGTAGTCCGGGACCGCTCGTGCCGTTGTGCGCGATCACGTTGCCGGCGCCCGCCGTCGCTGCCGCCGACCGTGACGCCGATGCCGTCATAGATGCGCACGCCGTCCTCGGCGTTGCCGAGCGCCGCGCCGCTGGCGTTGAGGCCGATCCAGTTCCCCTGGATGACGTGGTCGGCGCCCAGGTTCGACGCCGCGACGCCGGCCCACCCGTTTGCCGCGATGACGTTGCGCGCGCCCGAGGTATCGCCGCCGACCGTGTTGCCGGAACCGCCGTACAGCCAGACGCCGTCCTCGCCGTTCCCGATCGCGAGGGTTCCGGTGCGGTCGGTGCCGATGTAGTTCCCGGCGACGGTGTTGTTGCTGCCACTGAGCACCACGCCGTCGATGGTGTTGCCCGAGATCACGTTTCGGTCGGCCGCGCCCGTGCCGCCGATCAGGTTGTTCGACGAGTCGACCCAGATGCCGTACTGGTTGGCGATGCCGGTGTCGCCGGCGAGGTTCGTGCCGAGATGGTTGTTGGCGATCGTGCTCCCGCCGCCGCCCGACAGGTAGATCGCGCGGTCGAACCCGTGGATCGCGAATCCGCGCACCACGCTGCCGCCGGAAGAGATCGCGAGGCCGTCGGAGCCGGACACCGCGGCGCCGTTGAGCGCGACGATCGGCCCGCCGGTCCCGCCCTCCTGAGTCGCCGCCGCGTCGAGGACCACCGCCTGCGTGAGCGTCGGCAGCGCGGCGCCGCTTACGTTGATCGTCGCGGCCCCGCCACCGCTCGCGTAGTTGATCGAGAAGTTCGCGGTCTGGACGCCGTCGATCGCGTTCGCGTTCAGGATGAACTGGCGCAGCGTCCCCTGCTGCCGGCGCGCGTTCGACGTGTCGTCGTCCGCGTTGTCGCCGCGGTCGTTGACGATCGCGTTGAAGCTGAAGCCGGAGTTGACGTCCCCGACGTTGCCGCCCGCAAGCGTGACGCGGGTGACGTGCTCCGCGGTATTGATCGAGCCCAGGGCGTTGTCCGAGAGCGCGACGTTCCGCCCGCCGTAGAGGATTCCGGACGTACCGGTGAATCCGGCGCCGCGCGCCGAACCTGCGGCACCGTAGGTTTGCTCGGCCCAGACATCGGTCAGCCCGAAGCCGACGTTGTACGTGGGCGCGCCGAGCGCGCGCGAGTTCACCACGACGTAGTACGTGCCCGACGCGAGACCGCCAAAGCTGTACCCGCCGGAGAGATTGGTGCTCACGGCGGAGATGAACGAATCGCCCGAGTCGACGATCAGGTCGCCGTCGTCGAGGTACAGGGCGACGGCGTTCGCGGCGCTGGCGAAGACCGCGCCGGCGCCGTCGTCGGTCACGTTCGCGTTGCCGTTGACGTCGTGGAAGAGCGTGCCGGCGATCTCGAACCCGGCGCTCGCGGCCACGGCCGCCGAGAGCTCCGAGGTGCTGCCGGTCGCGAGGTTGGTCGCGGTCGCAGTGATCGTTTCGCCGGCGGTGACGCTCGTGGTGATGCCGTGGGCGAACGTCGCGCTGCCGGCCGCCCCGATGAAGAGCGTGGTGGCGCCGAGGTAACGCGGCCCGCCGACGCCGTCGGCGAAGAATTCGATGCGGTAGTTCGTGCTCGCAGTGCCGTCGAGCGTGCCGCTGATCGTGACGGTCGGCCCGCTGATCGCCGCGCCATACAGCAGCGGGAAGTTCTGCCGCTCGTTCGGTGCCGGCGTCGCCGTCGCCCGCGTCGTTCGAGCGTGATGCCGTCGTCGTCGATGTCGATCGCCTGCTCGGCGTTCGCGTAGATCGGTTCCCGAGCACGCTGTGCCCGGTCCCGGCCATGATCGCGACGCCGTCCCAGCCGTTGTACGCGATTCGGTTGCCCTCGCCCGGAGCGGCGCCGCCGACCGTCGTCGGCCCGGTGGTCGAGAGGTAGACGCCGGCTTCGGCGTTGCCGAGCGCTCCGGTCGCCGGCGGCGTCGGTGCCGATGTAGTTGCCCTGCACGCGGTTTCCGGATCCGGCGCCCCACAGCGTGATGCCGGTCCACAGGTTCCCGGAGATGAGGTTCCCCGCGCCCGGCGCGCTGCCGCCGATGGTGTTGTCCGAGCCGTCCTCGAGGTAGATGCCGTCTTCCCGGTTGGCGATCGCAAAGCCGCCGGTCGCGTCCGTGCCGATGAAGTTGCCCTGGATCCGGTTGTTGCTCGCGCCGAACCCGGTGATGCCGTCCTGCAGGTTGCCGGACAGCACGTTCCCCGCGCCGCCCGCGCCGCCGATGGTGTTGCCCGACGCCCCGTTCAGCATCACCCCGGAGATGCCGTTCGCGAGCGCCGCGTTGCCGCCGGCGTTCACCCCGACGTAGTTTCCCTGCACCACGTTGCCGGTCGAGGCGCCGCGGAGCTCCAGGCCGTTCATCAGGTTGCCGGACAGCAGGTTGCCGGCGCCGCCGGTGCCGCCGATGACGTTGTTCGCGCCGTCGAGGACGTAGATGCCGTCCTCGCGGTTCGCCACCGCGAAGCTGCCGGTCCAGTCGGTGCCGACGTAGTTGCTCAGCACGACGTTGCCGTTCGCCGACGCGAGCGCGATGCCGTCCCAGTCGTTGCCGGAGACGACGTTGCCGGCACCGGCGGCGGCCCCGCCGATGGTGTTCCCGGCGGCGCCGGTGACCGCGATGCCGGAGCGCGCGTTCCCGATCGCCGCGATGCCGGCGGCGTCGAGACCGATGTAGTTGCCGATCACGACGTTGCCGGTGGTGCCGGCGTCGTCGATCTCGACGCCGTTCTGCAGGTTCCCCGAGATCACGTTGCTGACGGTGACGCCGACCGCGCCGATCGTGTTGTTCGACGCGCCGGAGCCGATGTCCACGCCGGCCTCGCCGTTCGCGATCGGGGCGTCGCCGGCGGCGTTGAGGCCGATGAGGTTGCCGGCGACGACGTTGCCCGTCGCGCCGGGGCCGTTGATCGAGACCCCGTCCATGGCATTGCCGGAGATCACGTTGCCCTGCGCCGGCGTCGCGCCGCCGATGGTGTTGCCCGCCGAGTTGTCGATGAAGACGCCGCTCAGGCCGTTGCCGCGGTCGAGCATCCCGGTCGCGTCGGTGCCGATGTAGTTGTTGGCGATCGTGTTGCCGCCGCCGCCCGCGATCGAGATGCCATGGCCCTGGAAGTCGCGGATCACGAAACCGCGCACGGTCGAGCCGCCGCCGGTGAGCGTCAGGCCGTGCGCGCCGCCGCCCGCCCCCACACCGTTCAGCTCGACGAGCGGCGGACCGTTGTACCCGGCGGGACCCTGGGTCCAGGCGTCGAGCATCACCGCGTCGGTGATCGTGGGCAGCGGGACGCCATTGACGTTGATCGTCTGCGACGAGCCGGGCGCGCCGATCTGGAAGTTCACGCCCTGCACGCCGGCGAGCGCGTTCGAGTTCTGGATGAACTGGCGCAGCGAACCCTGCACGGTGCGCGCGTCCGCGGTGTCGTCGCCGTCGCGCGCGGTGGTCACGGCGCTGAAGCTGAAGCCGAAGTCGACGCCGAGCGCGTCCGCGCCGGCGACCGACCGCCTGATCACGTGCTCGGCGGTGCCTAGCGACGACGCGTCGTCCGAGGTCCCGGCCCCGAGGCGTTCGCGGCCGCCGTACAGCGCGCCGCCGGCGGTGAAGCCGGCGCCGCTCGCCGCTTCGAGCGCTCCATAGGTCTGCTCCGCCCAGAGCGCCGGCCCGGAGAGGGTCGTCGAGTCGACGACCACGTAGTAGGTGCTGCTCCCGAGCCCGGCGAACGAATACGCGCCGCCGGCGCCGGTGAAGGTCGTCCCGACGAGCAGGTCGCCGGCATCGATCGCGCCGTCGCCGTCGTCCAGGTAAAGGTCGACCCGCGCGTTGCTAAACGTGCCCTCCGCGCCCGACACGAGGGCGTCGGCGTTCACGTCGTTGAAGACCGTGCCCGAGAGCGTGCGGCTCGCCGCCATCACCGCGTTCGAGAACTCGGACGTGTTGCTGGCGGCGTCGGTGACGGTGACGGCGATGAACTCGCCCGCCGCGACGGCTGCCGGCAGCGTCAGGCTGCTCACGGTCGCATTGCCGGCGCCGTCGGTGCCGACGGTCGCGAATCCGAGGTACCGCTGGCCCTCGCCGTAGCCGCTCGCGTCGGGCGCTGCGCTGGCGAAGAACTCGACCCGGAACGTGCCGTTGGCGGCACCCGCGAAACCAAAGTGGACCAGGAGGTTGCCGCCGTTGATCGCCGCGGCGTAGAGCTGGAGCGTGTTCTGGAGCCCGTTCGCCCCCGTGTCGATGTCGAACGCCCCGTCGTTCGCGGTCACGCCGGGCAGCACGTCGCCGGCCGCGACGAGGTCGATGCCGAGCTGGGTGTTCTGGCGGATCGCGTTGCCGAGGATGGCGTTGCCGGTCGTCGTGGCGCCGCTGACCTGCACGCCGTCCTGGCTGTTGAACGCGATCGTGTTGCCGGCGTCGGGCGCGGTGCCGCCGATCGTGTTGTTCGTGGCACCGCCACTGACGTTGACGCCTGCGGCGCTGTTGCCGAGCGCCAGCGTGCCGGTGGCGTTCGTTCCGATGCGGTTGCCCTGCACGGCGTTGCCGGTCGCGGCGTTGATCTCGATGCCGTCGTTATTGTTGCCGGAGATCAGATTCCCGGCGCCGGGCATGGTGCCGCCGATCGTGTTGCCGCTTGCCCCCGTCTCGATCCGCACGCCGTCGCTGGCGTTGCCGAGGTCGGCGGCGCCCCCCACGTCGGTGCCGATCGAGTTTCCCTCGAGCCGGTTGCCGGTCGCGTTCGGGCCGGTGATCAGCACGCCGACGAAGTTGCCCGAGATCACGTTGCCGGCGCCAGCCGTGCCGATGGTGTTGTTGGCGCCGAGCAGAAAAATGCCATTGCCGCCGATCCCCACCAGCGCATTCCCGGCGCTGTTGGTCCCGATGAGGTTTCCGGTGACCTGGTTCCCGCTCCCGGTTGCAGCGATCTCGATGCCGTCGCCGCTGTTTCCGGACACGACGTTCCCTGCTGACGACGTTGCTGCGGCTCGCGATCGAGATGCCGTCCCCGTTGTTGCCGAGGTCCACTGCGCCACCCGCGTCGGTGCCGACGTAGTTCGCGAGGATGCTGTTGCCGTCGCTGCCCTGCGCGACGACGATTCCGCTGCCGCCGAAACGATTGATCACCAGTCCGCGGATCGTGCTGCCGCCGCTGCCGGCCTGGAGCGTGAGGCCCGAGGCGGCGCCCACCAGCGCTCCGTTCAGCTCGATGACCGGCGTTCCGGCGTAGTCGTGCTCGGCCGCCGTCGATGATGACCGCGTCGATGATCGCGGGCAGGGCCGCCGCGAGGTTGATCGTGTGCAGCCCGCCGCCGCCGATGGAGAAGTTCGCCGCCTGGATGCCGGCCGTGACGTTCGCGTTCTGGATGAACTGCCGCAGGACCCCTGCACCGAACGGTGGGCACGGTGTTGTCGCCGTCGCGATGCTCGTGACCGCGCGAAGCTGAAACCGAAGTCGACGGTCCCGGCGCCGCCCGCACCGCGAGGAGCACCTTGGTAACGTGCTCGGCGGTGGTGAGCGCGCTCGCGTCGTCCGAGACCGCGGCGCTGCGCCCGCCGTAGAGGGCGCCGGTCGCGCCGGTGAAGCCGGCGCCGAGCGCAGCGCCGGCGATGCCGTAGGTCTGCTCCGCCCAGACGCTCCCCGACCGAGCGTGCGCGAATCCACCACGACGTAGTACGTCGCGAGCGGCATCCCGTTGAACGTGTACACGCCCGCCGCATCGGTCGTAGTGCTCGCGACGAAGTTGTCGCCGTCGTCGATGATCCCGTCGCTCGTCGGTAGACCGGACGATCCGCGGAAGGTGTCGTCGGGAGGTCCCCGTCGCCGTCGACGTCGTGGAACACCGCCCGGTGATGTCCCGCGCTCGGCGACGACCTCCGCCGTACACGCCGTCCGTCGATGGCGTCGCCGCTGAGGCGCCACGAGCTTCCCCGTCGTCCATCGCGACCGCGGGTGACTTCTGGTCGTTGGCGATGTTCGTGTTGACCCGGATCGGTCGGCGGCGCCGACTGGTATCTGCGAAGATCCCGAGGCTGCGCCGTCCGGATCGGAAACGCTCCCACGTCGGCGGTGAGCGTCTGGTCATCGTCGCGGCGTCCCGGTGGTCGTGGGGCTGCCGTTGCGGGGATTCCCGCAGCGCGTTGCCGCTCGAATCGTAGCGACGGGCATAAATGCCCTTGTTGTCGGACGCGCCTTCGCCGTCCCAGGCAACGACGAAGTTTCCGACCCCGTCCATCGCGACGTCCGGGCGCTGCTGATCCCCGGAAACGGACGAGTTGACCTGGAAGATTCCGCCTTGGGCAACGCCGGCATTGTGAAGCGCCGGCGAATACCCGGAAGGCTCGCGTCCTTGCCCGACTCCACGCGGTCGCCGCCTTCGTTGATCGAGGCGGGCTGTTCGCGGCCGTTCCGCCCGATCACAGCCGAGGCAGATCTTCTCGACGCCGGTCGTGTCGGCACCCGGATGTAATGCTGCTGGCCGTCGTTCAGCGTGACCGGCGCCGGGCCATCGAGGAATACCGGCCTCGCTGGTGCGTCAGCCGTTGCGACTCGCGAGTCGGCGAGTGTCGCGGCTCGAACCGCCGAGCGAACACGCCGGCGCGTCGCCGGTCCAGCTGCCGCTCCAGCGAGACGGAAGGTCTGCGGCGGAGCATCGATGGCCCGCGACAGGACCAGCTCGACCTTGCCCACCTCGTAGGGGTTCCGCTTCCGCTGGTGTGCTGGAAGGTCTGTCCCCACGGCTGGTTGTTCTGGCGATTTCGTAGGCGGTATGGTCGAGGGCCGCGAAGCCCGGGTCGTGACTGCACGAGCGGCGGAGCGCCAAGCAGGCCCAGCCAGCTCGTCGCGGCATCTCCGATCGGATTCGGCGTCTCGATCCTGCCGGTCACGTACTCGAGGTCCCAGTCCCCCCCGAGGTCGCGGTGTCCCGTCGCGTCGTCGCTCGCCGCGACGTCGCCGCGCGTGAGCTCCGCGATCCACTGCATCAGCGCTCGCCCGCTCGCGCTCGAGGCGAGATCGCAGCCGTAGAAGAGGAGGTCGGCGTCCTGCTTGAGCGAGTCGCCCCAGCCAGCGACCGAGTCGGCGTTCGCCGCAAGCGCCTTCGCGTCGAGCCACGTGCCGCCGAGCTGCACCGCGCCCTCGGCGCCGTGCGTGATGAAGTGGATCGCGTCGACCTGGATGCGGCCGCGGAGCGCCTCGGTCACCTGTGCGATGCCGTCGCGCCGCACGTCGAGCTCGATGATCTCGAAATGACGACCGTCGGACTGCGCGGTGAGTCCGGCGAGCAGCCGCTCGCGATCGGGCACGCGCGGATCGACGAAGACGATCTCGGTGGTCGCCTGGACCGACGTGACGGCGGTGCGGGTGACCGCGCTCCCGTCGTCGGCGAGCGCGCGGAACTCCGCGCCCTGGAGGGCCGGGACGGCAAGCAGCGACTCGTTCGTCAGCGGATTGAGGTCCGCGGACATGAGGAGCCGCGACTCGAGTTCCTCGAACACCGCGCGCCGCGTGAACGGGACGGCGGACTTCGGTCGGGCGGCGGCCGGGTCAGGGCGGGCCGCGGCGTCGCGAGCGCGCGCGGGCGCAGCGGGTTTACGCGGGGGCGCAGCGGGCTTGCGCGCGGGCGCCGCGCGCCGCGGGGCGGTACGCGCGCGCGACGACGACGGCACCGCTGACGCGGCCGTCTTCGCCGTCCGTTCGGCTTTCGCCCCCACTGTTCTCTCGTGCGCCTTGACGGCGCCTCCCCGTTTGGCCGTAGCGGATACCCGTCAGCAAGATGCAAGCCGACCCAGCGCGCGAGGTTATCCGCGTAACGGCTTGAGAACTAAGGGCAAGTTGCCAGTTTGGGTGGACATATGCCACACCTGGACGCAGCTTGCGTGCAACGCGAGACGAACGGTCGGGCAAGCGGCGGCCACGCACCGACGGCCGGCGCGTGCCGGCGTGGGAGCGGGGTGAGATTTGTCACGCGGACCGCGACGGTCGGCGCGGTTCGCCCGGCGCCTGCCGACCGCCGGCGGTCACAACGTGACGAAACGCGGCCGTCGACGACGCGACACCGCCAGGCGGCGGCGCCGCGCACGGCGCGCCAACGCGCGCGCGTGCGCCCGGCGCGCATTTCCGGCAAGCCCTCCGCGCACGTCCGCCGTGAACTGCTGCACGCGCGCATGCACGCGCGCGCAGCTGGCGCGCACATTGCTCCGGTGTCGTGGCTACGCGACAAAGCCGACAGGGGAAGGCAGCGCCATGGCGACGAACTTTGACGACATCCTGACCGGGACCGACGGTCCCGACATGCTCGACGGGCTGGAGGGTAACGACGCACTATACGGCCTCGCCGGCGACGATTACCTCGACGGCGGGCTGGGCGCCGACCAGATGGTCGGCGGCCTCGGCGACGATACGTTCGTGGTCGACGACCTCGGCGACAGCGTGTTCGAGAACCCGGGCGACGAAGGCATCGACACGGTGCTGAGCTCGGCGCCCTACTTCATCCTCCCGGACGGCGTCGAGATCCTGCGGCTCGTCGGCGACGCCGGCATTGCCGGCTACGGCAACGACGGCCCCAACCAGCTCTTCGGCAACGCCGGCAACAACACGCTCCTCGGTCTCGACTCGAGCGACCGCCTCGCGGGCGGCGCCGGCAACGACTATCTCGACAGCGACGGCGGCGACGACACCCTGGACGGCGGCGCCGGCGACGACAACCTGAATGGCGGCGACGGCGACGACACCTACGTGTTCGGCGTCGGCTACGGCACGGACACGGCGCGCGACACGGGCGGCAACGACAGCGTGCGCCTCACCGGCGGGCTGCGCGTGAGCGACGTGAGCATTGCGCGCCTCGGCAACGACCTCGAGGTCTCCATCAACGGCACCTCCGACAGCCTGCGGCTCGTCGACTGGTTCTCCGGCGGCGCGACGCAGATCGAATCGATCAGTTTCGAGGACGAGACGGTCATCGACGCGGCCGCGCTCACGCAGGCGCTCGACAACCAGGCGCCCACCGCCGGCGACGACTTCGCCGCGGTCACGGTCGGCGAGGCGACGGTCGCGACCGGCACCGTGCTCTGGAACGACAGCGACTCGAACGAGAGCGACGTGCTCTCGGTGGCGAACCCCGGCACCTATCAAGGCACCTTCGGGACGCTGGTGCTCGGCGCCAACGGCGCGTACACCTATTCGCTCGACGCCAACCTGCCGGCAGTCCAGGCCCTCGGCGCCGGGGAGAGCGCGACCGACGTGTTCACCTACACCGCGACCGACGGCGTGCCGTTCGCGACCGGCACCGCGACCGCGAACCTCACCGTGACGGTGACCGGCGCCGCCGCGCCGCCGCCGAACCACGCGCCGGTCCTCGAAGCGCCGCTCGCCGACCAGAGCGCGGACGCTGGACAGGCGTTCGAGTTCTCGTTCCCGATGGAGTCGTTCTCCGACGCCGACTATCTCGATTATCTGGAATACGGCGCGACGCTCGCCGACGGCACGCCGCTCCCCGGCTGGCTCGAGTTCGACGCGGCGGCGGGCCGGTTCACCGGCACCGCGCCCGACGCGCTCGGCGGTACGGCCCTCGAGATCAAGGTGACCGCGAGCGACCTCTTCGGCGCGACGGCGTCCGATGTGTTCGCGTTCAATATCGCCGGTCGCCCCGCGAGCACCCGCGGCCTCGATCTCATCGGCACGCCCCGCAACGATCGGCTCGTGGGGACACCCTTCGACGACACGATCGACGGGCGCCGCGGGTACGACGTCATGATCGGCGGGCGCGGCGACGATACCTACTTCGTCGACGCGACCCACGGTCGCCGCGGACGCGGCTGCGACGACGATCGGGGCTGGTGGGGGCAGCGCGTCGATCGGGTGGTCGAGAATCCGAACGAGGGCCACGACGTCGTCTACAGCAGCGCGAGCTACGCCCTGCCCGCGAACGTCGAGGACCTGCATCTGCTCGGCAGCCGGAACCTCGACGGCACCGGCAACGCGCAGGCGAACTGGATCGAAGGCAATCGCGGCCGCAACGAGCTCTCGGGCGGCGCCGGCGACGACCTGCTGCAGGGCCTCGGCGGCAACGACGATCTGCGCGGCGGCGCGGGATTCGACGTGCTCCAGGGCGGCAGCGGGCGCGACAAGCTCCTCGACCGCGAAGGCGGCACCGTGTTCGACGGCGGCAGCGGCGACGACTCGATGACCGGCGGGCGCGCCGCCGACTTCTTCGCCGGCGGTCGCGGCGACGACGTGCTGCGGCTCGGCGGCGGCGACGACGTGATCGCGTTCTACAAGGGCGACGGCACCGACCGGATCGAGGGCGAGCGGCAGGATGCCGTGCTCGTCCTGGGCGGCATCCGCTACCAGGACCTGCTCTTCCGCAAGGACGGGGGCGACCTCGTGCTCCAGATGGGCGGCCACGACCAGCTCGTCTTCGACGACTGGTACCGCGGCAAGCAGTCGGTCGCGACGCTCGAAGTCATCGGCGCGCCGTCGGCCGACCACGACGTCGAGGTGTTCGACTTCCGCGCGCTCGTGCAGGCGTTCGACGAGGCGCGCGCGGCGAAGCGCAACATGAAGAGCTGGGCGCTGATGAACGAGCTCCTCGACGCGCACCTCGCCAGCGCCGACGACCTGGCGCTCGGCGGCGACCTCGCCTACCAGTACGGCATGACCGGCAGCCTCGCGGGCATGGGCTGGGGCAGCGCGCGCGACACCATTGCCGCGCCGCGCTTCGGTGCGGACATGCAGGCGCTGCAACCGGCCGCGGCGCTCGCGGCCGACGCCGTCAAGCTGGGCGCCTAGACTCGGCAATACGCCGGCGGCTCCCCGCGCCGCCGGATCCCGCTCGCGCTCGCCGCCCGGTCGGCGACGGTATCCTTGCGCGCCACAAGCAGGTAATGCCCGTGGGGAGGCGCGCATGCCCGAAGTTCGAACGATCGACTGCGACGTGCTCGTCGCCGGATCCGGCGCCGGCGGGATGGCGGCCGCGGTCACGGCGCGCAAGCACGGCCTGGACGTCGTCGTCGCGGAGAAGGAGCCCTGGTTCGGCGGCACGACCGCGCTCTCCGGCGGCTGGCTGTGGATCCCCGGCAATCCGCTCGCCGCCGCCCTTGGCGCGAGCGAGCCGGACGGCGCTGCGCGCGCCTATCTCCAGGATCAGTGCGGGCCGTGGTTCGACGCCGCGCGCGTCGATGCGTTTCTCGCGGCCGGGCCGCGCATGGTCGAGTTCCTCACGCGCGAGACGGCGGTGCGGTTCGAGTGCCCGGTGATGTTCCCCGACTACCACCCCGACGTCGCCGGCGGCGCCGCGGGCGGGCGCTCGATCGTCGCGGCGCCGTTCGACGGACGCGCGCTCGGCGCTTCGCTCGCGCAGCTGCGGCCGCCGCTACCCGAGCTGACGCTCTTCGGCATGATGCTCGGCTCGGGGAAGGAGATCGTGCATTTCTTCAACGCCACCCGCTCGCTCGAATCGGCGTGGGTGGTGGCGAAGCGGCTGGCATCCCATGCGCGCGACCTCGCGCTTTACCAGCGCGGGATCCGCCTCACCAACGGGAACGCCCTCGCGGGGCGGCTGCTGAAGAGCGCGGACGACGCGGGCGTGCGGATCCTGCTCTCCGCGCCGGTGCGCGAGCTGGTGCAGGGCGAGGGCGCGGTGCGCGGAGCGCTGCTGGAGACCGCGGCAGGCCCGGCGCGCGTTCACGCGCGCCGCGGCGTCGTGCTCGCCTGCGGCGGGTTCCCGCACGACACCGAGCGGCGGCGGCGGCTGTTCCCGCATGCGCCGACCGGCGCCGGGCACTTCTCGCCCGCGCCGCCGGGCAACACCGGGGACGGGTTGCGCCTCGCGGAGCGCGTCGGCGCGCGGATCGAGCAGGACCTGCCGAACGCGGCGGCCTGGGTGCCGGTGTCGCGCGTGCCGCGGCGCGACGGCACGACCGGGCTCTTTCCGCACTTCATCGACCGCGCGAAGCCGGGCGTGATCGCGGTGACGCGCCGCGGCCGGCGCTTCGTGAACGAGGCGAACTCGTACCACGATTTCGTGCAGGCGCTCATGGCCGCGGTCGGGCGCGAAGCGGAGCCGACCGCGTTCCTGCTCGCCGACCATCGCGCGATCCGCCGCTACGGCCTCGGCTTCGCAAAGGCCTTTCCCCTGCCGCTCGCGCCTTACCTGCGGTCCGGGTATCTGCTGCGCGGGGCGACGCCGGCGGAACTGGCCGCTCGGGCCGGCATCGACGCCGCGGCGCTGCAGGTCACGCTCGACGAGTACAACCGGCACGCACGCGCGGGCCGGGATCCCGAGTTCGGCAAGGGCGGCACCGCGTACAACCGCTTCCTGGGCGACGCGACGGTCGCGCCGAACCCGTGCATCGCGCCGCTCGAGGTTGCGCCGTACTACGCGGTGCAGGTCGTGATCGGCGACCTCGGGACCTACGCCGGCATCCGGACCGACGCGCGCGCGCGGGTGCTCGGCGCGCGCGGCGAGCCGCTTCCCGGCCTCTACGCGGCGGGCAACGACATGGCGAGCATCATGGGCGGGAACTATCCCGCGGGCGGCATCACGCTCGGACCGGCGATGACGTTCGGCTACATCGCCGGGTGCGAGCTCGCCGGCGCGGCGCCGTAGGCACGCCCGCGCCGCCGGGTCAGGCGAGAAACTGGAACGCCGCGATCGCGAGGGCGAGGATGAGGAGCGCGGCCAGCGCCGCCAGCCAGACCCGCTTCGAACCGCCGGCGGCGGCGTGCGAACGCTCCTCGGGAATCGCGCACATCCGCTGGCGGCGGGACATCGGGAGGAACGGCCGCCTCCGGCGGCGGAGCGAGCTCCGCCAGCGCGAGCGGCTGCGAGGCGGTCAGGATCGCCTTGCGCAGTTCCGCGAACGCCTCGTCGACCGTGGCGCCGCTCGCCATGCCGGGCGACCAGAGCAGGTCGGCGCCCTGCAGCGCCCCGCTTTCGTAGCTGCGGAGGATCTCCGCCTCCGCAAAGGGACCGATCCGCTCGCCGTCGCGGACCACCCAGAACTCCGCCATCCCGCCCCCCTGCTTGTTCCTGCTTGGTTCGGTCACCTTATACACGCGCACGGGCGCGGCGGTCAGTCGGCCAGATGGGCTACCATCGCCCGGAAGTTCAGGAGGAAAAACGCATGTCCCGCAAGGCCAAGGCAGTGCTCTGCCGCGAGCTCAACAAGCCGGTCGTCGTGGAGGAGATCGAGGTCGCGCCGCCGCGCCGTGGCGAGGTGACCGTGAAGATCGGCGCGTGCGGGGTTTGTCACAGCGACCTCTCGGCGACCAACGGCACCATCCAGATGCAGCTGCCGCTCGTCCTCGGGCACGAGGCGGCCGGCGTCGTCGCGGAGATCGGCGAAGGCGTGACCGACTTCGCGCCGGGCGATCACGTCGTCAGCTCTTTCGTCCACATGTGCGGCAAGTGCCGCTGGTGCGCGATCGGCAAGCCGCACCTGTGCGACAGCGCCGCCAAGACCCTCTTCACCCTCCCCGACGGGACCACGCCGGCGCGCGACCGGACGGGCGACCCGGTCTACGTCTTCTCCGCGTGCGGCGTGATGGCCGAGTACGCCACGCTGTCGGTCGACAACCTCGTCAAGGTCGACAAGAGCGTGCCGCTCGACCGCGCCGCGCTCGTGTCCTGCGGCGTGATGACCGGCGTCGGCGCGGTGTTCAACACCGCGCGCGTCGAGCCCGGCGCGGCAGTGATGGTGATCGGCACCGGCGGCGTCGGGCTGAACGTGATCCAGGGCGCCGCGATCGCCGGCGCGAACCCGATCGTCGCGGTCGACGTGACGGATGCGAAGCTCGAGCTGGCCAAGGCGTTCGGTGCGACGCACACGATCAACGCGGCGCAGGAAGAGAACGTCGTCAAGGCGGCGAAGAAGCTGACCGGCGGCGGGCCCGACTACTGCTTCGAGTGCATCGGCCTCGGCAAGACGATCGAGCAGGCGTTCCGCAGCCTGCGCAAGGGCGGCAAGGCGGTGGTGGTCGGCGTGACGCGGGGCGACGACAGCGTGACGGTGAAGCCGCCGGCGCTCACGTTCGAGGAGAAGACGCTCACCGGCAGCTACTTCGGCTCGGCGCGCCCGCGCGAGGATTTTCCGCGGCTGCTCGGGCTGTATCGGGCCGGCCGGCTCAAGCTCGACGAGCTGATCACGCACCGCTACAGCGTCGACCAGGCGCCGCAGGCCTTCGCCGACCTCGAGGCCGGCAAGAACGCGCGCGGCGTGATCGTCTTCTGACGGAACGACGATGCTCGGCGTGCTTGGCGGCATGGGCCCGCTCGCCACCGCGGACTTCTACGCGAAGCTGATCGCGCAGACGCCCGCGGCGCGCGACCAGGAGCACGTCCCGGTCCTGATCTACGCGGTACCGCAGGTGCCCGACCGCACTGCGGCCCTTCTCCACGGCGGTGCATCGCCTCTGCCGGCGCTGCTCGCGGGCCTGCAGACCCTCACGGCGGCGGGCGCGCGGGCGATCGCCATTCCCTGCAACACCGCGCACGCGTGGTACGACGAGCTCGCCGCGGCGAGCCCGGTCCCGATCCTCCACATCGCCGACGCGGCGGCCGACGCGGCAGCGCGGATCGCCGGCCCGGGCGCGCGCCTCGCGCTGGTCGCCACGAGCGGAACGCTGGCTGCGGGCGTGTACCCGCGCCGGTTCGCGGCGCGCGGATTCGATTGCGCGACCCCGACGGAAGCGGAGATGCGCGACCTGGTGATGACCGGCATCGGCCGCGTCAAGGCGGGAGCGGTCGACGAGGGCGGGCGGCTGCTCGAGCGTGCCGTCGGCGCGCTGCTCGAGCGTGGCGCGGGAGCGGTGGTCCTCGGCTGCACCGAGGTGCCGGTCGCGCTGGACCGGATCGCCTCGCCCCTGCGGGCCAAATGCGTCGACGCGACGGCGGCGCTCGCCGGGGCGTGCGTTGCGTGGTGGGGACGGGCGCGCCCTTCCGAGCCGGCCGGACCGGGTTTGGACAAGCCCCCCCGGACTGCCTAGAATCCCGGTTCGCCTCGGCTCGCCCGAGAGAGACCCGCCCCCGGACGCCGGGAACGACCGGCTCCAAATCAAAGGAGAAGAACGCAATGCGCACACTCGCCCTCCCCGCCGCCGCGGCGCTCGCGCTCGCGCTGGCGCAGCCGGCGCTCGCCCAGGAGCTGACCGGCACGCTCAAGAAGATCAAGGATTCGGGCAGCATCACGCTCGGGCACCGCGACACCTCGATCCCGTTCTCGTACTACGACGACAAGCAGCAGGTGGTCGGGTACGCGATGGACCTCTGCATGAAGATCGTCGACGCGGTCAAGGCCGAGCTGAAGCTCGCCGAAGCTCGACGTGAAGCTGAACCCGGTGACCTCGGCGACGCGCATCCCGCTGATGGCGAACGGCACGATCGACCTGGAGTGCGGATCGACCACCAACAACCTCGAGCGCCAGAAGCAGGTGTCGTTCACGATCACGCACTTCGTGACCGCCAACCGCTACGTCGCGAAGAAGGCCTCCAACATCAACAAGCTCGACGACCTCAAGGGCAAGACGGTCGTCTCGACCTCCGGCACGACGAACATCAAGTGGGCGACCGAGGAGAACGCGAAGCGCAATCTCGGCATGAACATCGTCGCGGCAAAGGACCACGCCGAGGCGTTCCTGATGGTCGACACCGGGCGCGCCGCGGCGTTCTTCATGGACGACATCCTGCTCTACTCGCTGGTCGCGTCCTCGAAGAACCCGGGCGACTGGGCGATCGGAAGCGAGGCCTATACCATCGAGCCGTACGGCATCATGCTGCGCCGCGAGGATCCCGCGTTCAAGAAGGTCGTCGACAACGCGATGAGCCAGACCTTCAAGAGCGGCGCGATCAAGCCGATCTACGAGAAGTGGTTCCTCAAGCCGATTCCGCCGAAGGGCATCAACCTCAACGTGCCGATGAGCGCCGCAGTTCAAGAACGTCATCGCGAATCCGACCGACTCGGGCGATCCGGCGGTCTACAAGTGATCGTCGGCGCGTCGTAGCGCGCCGCGGCACGACGCCTCACGCGGGGGACCTTCGGGTCCCCCGCTTTTTTGTGGTAGCTTGGCCGCGCGCCGCTCGCGTCCCGTGCGGCGCCTCGGGGAGGAGCCAGGGTGAACTACAACTGGAACTGGGGCATCTTCTGGCAGCCCGCGCCCGACGGCGTCGGGACCTACATGTCCTGGCTGATCGCCGGCCTCGGGTGGACGCTGGGCACGGCGCTCCTCGCCTGGGTGATCGCCCTCGGGATCGGCTCGATCCTCGGCGTCATCCGCACCACGCCGGTCCGGTGGGCGGTGCGCCTCGGCAACGCGTACGTCGAGCTGTTCCGCAACATCCCGCTCCTGGTGCAGATGTTCCTGTGGTTCTTCGTGCTGCCGGAGCTCGTGCCGAAGGCCATCGGGGACACGATCAAGCAGATGCCGCCGCCCTGGGCCGCGTTCGTCCCCGCGGTGCTGTGCCTCGGGTTCTACACCGCCGCGCGCGTGGCCGAGCAGGTGCGCGCCGGCATCCAGTCGCTGCCGCGCGGGCAGAACATGGCCGGCACCGCGCTCGGTCTCAACGTGCCGCAGGCCTACCGCTACGTCCTGCTGCCGCAGGCCTACCGCATCATCATGCCGCCGCTCACCTCCGAGTTCCTGAACATCATCAAGAACTCGTCGGTCGCGCTGACCATCGGCCTGATGGAGCTCACGGCGCGGGCCCGCGCGATGCAGGAGTTCAGCTTCCAGGTGTTCGAGGCGTTCACCGCCGCGACGGTCATCTACATCCTCGTGAACGTCGTCGTCGTGCTCGGCATGCGCTGGCTCGAGCGCAAGATCGCCGTGCCCGGGCTCATCGCGGTCGGGGGTGCACCCCAGGCGGGGCACTAGACGATGTTCACCGGCTTCGACTTGGGACGTCATCCAGCGCTCCGCGGGCTATCTCTTCCGGGAGGGCATGACCTTCACCGTGACGCTGACGGTGCTGGCGATGACCGGCGGCATCATCCTCGGCACGCTGCTCGCGATGATGCGGCTCTCGAGCATCAAGGCGGTCTCGATGCTCGCCGGCGGCTACGTGAACCTGATGCGCTCGGTGCCGCTGCTGCTGGTGATCTTCTGGTTCTACTTCCTGGTGCCCTACATCGGCGCCTGGATCATCGGCGCGAACGAGCCGATGAAGGTCGGCGCGTTCCTGTCCTCGGTGATCACCTTCACGCTGTTCGAGGCGGCGTACTACTGCGAGATCATGCGCGCCGGCATCCAGTCGATCCCGCGCGGCCAGGTGTGGGCGGGCTACGCGCTCGGCCTGAACTACTGGCAGACGATGGGCCAGATCGTGCTGCCGCAGGCGTTCCGCAACATGATGCCGGTGCTGCTGACGCAGACCATCATCCTGTTCCAGGACACCTCGCTCGTCTACGTGCTCTCGATCACCGATTTCCTCGGCGCGGCGAGCAAGGTGGCGCAGCGCGACGGCCGGCTGGTCGAGATGTACCTGTTCGTGGCGCTGGTGTACTTCGTCATCAGCTATTTCCTCTCCTACCAGGTCAAGCGGCTGCAGGTGAAGTTCGCCGTGCCCGGCCGGATGTGACGCGGGTGATCCCATGGCAATGATCGAGATGAAGAACGTCAGCAAGTGGTACGGGACGTTTCAGGTGCTGACCAACTGCACGACCAACGTCGACAACGGCGAGGTGGTCGTCGTGTGCGGCCCGTCGGGCTCCGGGAAGTCGACGCTCATCAAGTGCGTCAACGCGCTCGAGCCGTTCCAGAAGGGCGACGTGATCGTCGACGGCATCTCGGTCGCCGACCCGAAGACCAACCTGCCGAAGCTGCGCTCGCGGGTCGGGATGGTGTTCCAGAACTTCGAGCTGTTCCCGCACATGACCGTCAGCGACAACCTGGCCCTCGCGCAGGTCAAGGTGCTCGGTCGCAGCCGGGACGAGGCCCTCGCGCGCGGCATGAAGTACCTGGATCGCGTCGGCCTGAAGGAGCACGCGCACAAGCATCCCGGCCAGCTCTCGGGCGGCCAGCAGCAGCGCGTGGCCATCGCCCGCGCGCTCTCGATGGACCCGATCGCGATGCTCTTCGACGAGCCCACCTCCGCGCTCGACCCGGAGATGATCAACGAGGTGCTCGACGTCATGGTCGGGCTCGCCCAGGAGGGCATGACCATGATGGTGGTGACGCACGAGATGGGATTCGCGCGCAAGGTCGCGCACCGCGTGATCTTCATGGACCGCGGCGAGATCGTCGAGGACGCGAAGAAGGACGACTTCTTCGGCCAGCCGCGCTCGGAGCGCGCGGTGCAGTTCCTGTCGAAGATCCTGCACCACTGAGCGGGGCGGGCGCCGCGACGCTCCGACTTTCACGCGAGGTCGGCGGGTGCGCGCCCGCCGACCGCGGGCAGGTCAGTCCTGCTTGATGTCGTTGTCCTTGACGACCTTCCCCCAGCGCGCCATCTCGCCCAGCAGGAACTTCTGCGTCGCTTCGGGGCTCGCGGCCTGAATGTCCATCCCGAGCGTCTCGGTCAGCGTCTTCCGCACGTCCGGCAGATTGATCGCCTTCACCAGTTCCGCGTGCAGCTTGTCGATCACCGGTTTCGGCGTGCCGGCCGGCGCGAAGATGCCCCACCACGCGAGCGCGGAGAAGCCGGGCAGGCCCTGCTCGGCGAGCGCCGGAACGTCGGGCATCGCCTGCGAGCGCTTGTCGCCGGTCACCGCCACCGCGCGGAGCTTGCCGCCCTTCACGTGCGACGCGAGCACCGCCACCGAGCCGACCGCCAGCTCCACCTGACCGCCGAGCGCGTCCTGGGTCATCGGTCCGCCGCCCTTGTACGGCACGTGCACCAGCTTGACGCCCGCAGCCTGCTGGGCGAGCGTCATCATGAGGTGGCCGAGGCTCCCGTTGCCGACCGTCCCGAAGGTGATGCTGTCGGGCTTCGCCTTCGCGGCCTTCACGACGTCGGCCCAGCTCTTGTACGGCTTCGACGCGCCCGTGGCGATCGCCATCGGCGCGGTCCCGACCAGCATCACCGGCGCGAGGTCCTTGACCGTGTCGAAGGGCATCTTCGGGATGAGGAACGGGTTCACCGCGTGCGTATCGAACACGAACAGGAACGTGTAGCCGTCCGGCGGCGACTTCGCTACGAATGCGGCGCCGATCGAGCCCGATGCGCCCGGCTTGTTCTCGACGATGAACTGCTGCCCGAGCGGCTCGGAGAGCTTGCTGCCGAGGAGCCGCGCCAGCGGGTCGACCGAGCCGCCGGGCGGGAACGGCACGACGAACTTCACCGGCTTCGTCGGCCACTGCTTGAGCGCCGGCGACGCCCGCGCAAAGGCGCGAGCAGCACGGCGGCGACGAGTCGAATCGATTGCCTCATTGCCTACTCCTCCTCCTGGTCAGTGCTTTTGCGCCTGCGCGCGGATCGGCGTCGAGCGTCGTCTGGGTGGTGATCGCCTGCGGATCGATCCGGACCTCGATCAGCGCGGGCTTGCCGGCGGCGAGCGAACGCTCGAAGGCCGGCGCGAACTGCGCGGTCTCCTCGACCGTTTCGCCGTGCGCGCCGAATGCGCGCGCGTAAGCGGCGAAATCCGGGTTGCGCAGCGTCGGTCCCGTACACCCGGGCCGGGTAGTCGCGCTCCTGGTGCATCCGGATCGTGCCGTACATGCCGTTGTTCACGACGATGAAGATCACCGCGGCGTCGTACTGAATCGCGGTGGCGATCTCCTGGCCGTTCATCAGAAAGTCGCCGTCGCCGTTGATCGAAATCACGACGCGATCGGGCGCCGCGATCTTCGCCGCCACGCCGGCCGGCGCCCCGTAACCCATCGCGCCGGAGGTCGGCCCGAGCTGGGTGCGGAAGCGGCCGTGCCGGTAGAAGCGGTGGAACCAGCCCGAGAAGTTGCCCGCGCCGTTGGCGAGGATCGCGTCCTCGGGCAGGCGCCGGCGGAGAAAATCGACGATGTCCCACATCTGCACGCGGCCGGGGTTCTCGCGCCGTGTCGTCCATTCGCGATAGTCGGCATTCGCGGCCTGCGTCGCGGCGCGCCATGCGGTTGCGTCGACGGGCTTCATGGCCGCCAGCGCGGCCGTCGATCTGCGGCATGCCGGCGTTGATGAGCAGATCGCCCTGGTAGACGCGGCCGAGCTCCTCGGCGCCGGCGTGCACGTGCACGAGCTTCTGCGCCGGGCGCGGCGCCGCGAGCAGCGTGTAGCCGCCGGTCGTCATCTCGCCGAGCCGCGGCCCGATCGCGAGCACGAGGTCGGCTTCCTTGATGCGCGCCGCGAGCTTCGGGTTGATCCCGATGCCCACGTCGCCGGCGTAGTTCGCGTGCCGGTTGTCGAACACGTCCTGGAAGCGGAACGCGCAGCCGACCGGCAGCGCGTTCGCTTCAGCGAAGCGCCGCAGGTCGGCGCACGCGCGCTCGTTCCAGCCGCTGCCGCCGGCGATCACGATCGGGCGCTGCGCGGCCGCGAGCAGCTCCCGCAGCCGCTCGATGTCGGACGCGGCGGGGCTCGCCTGCACCTCGCGATAGGGATCCGTGTCGGCCACCGCGGCCGTCTCGACGAGGACGTCCTCGGGCAGCGCGAGCACCACCGGGCCCTTGCGGCCGGACATGGCGCAGTGGAAAGCGTGGCTCAGGTACTCGGGCACGCGATCCGCGCGGTCGATGGAGGCGACCCACTTCGCCATCTGGCCGAACATGCGGCGGTAGTCGATCTCCTGGAACGCCTCGCGCTCGACGAAGTCGGTGCCGACCTGGCCGACGAAGAGGATCATCGGCGTCGAGTCCTGGAACGCGGTGTGCACGGCGATCGACGCGTTGGTCGCGCCGGGGCCGCGCGTGACGAAGCAGATGCCCGGCTTGCCGGTGAGCTTGCCGTAGGCCTCCGCCATGTATCCCGCGCCGCCGTCCTGGCGCGCGACGATCAGCTTGATCGCGTCCTTCGCATCGTAGAGCGCGTCGAGCACTGCAAGATAGCTCTCGCCCGGAACGCAGAACGCGGTGTCGACGCCGTGGACCTTCAGTGCGTCGACGAGGATCTGCGCCGCGGTGCGCGACCTCACTTCATGCTTCATCGCTCAACCCGCGAGCACATAGGCGGTCTTGACGGTGGTGTAGAACTCGGCCGCGTAGCGCCCCTGCTCGCGCGGCCCGTAGCTCGACTCCTTCCGCCCGCCGAACGGCACATGGTAGTCGACGCCCGCGGTCGGGAGGTTGACCATCACCATTCCCGCCGCCGAGTTGCGCCGGAAGTGCGCGGCGTGCTTGAGCGACGTGGTCGCGATCCCCGACGACAGGCCGAACGGCGTGTCGTTCGCAACCGCCAGCGCCTCGTCGTAGTCCTTGACCCGGATCACCGACGCAATCGGCCCGAAGATCTCCTCGCGGTTGATGCGCATCGACGGACTCGTCTCGGTGAAGAGCGCCGGTTGCAGATAGAAGCCGTCGGTCGCGCGCTTGAGGCGCTCGCCGCCGACGACGAGCTTCGCGCCCTCGCGCTTGCCGAGGTCGATGTACTCGAGGTCCTGCTCGAGCTGCTTCTGGTCGACGACCGGCCCGATCTCGGTGCCGTCCTTGAGCGCGTCGTCGACCTTCAGCGCCCTGATCTTGTCGGTCAGCGCCGCGACGAAGCGGTCGTGGATGCCCTGGGTGACGACGAGCCGGCTCGCCGCCGTGCAGCGTTGCCCGGTCGAGAAGAACGCGCTCTGCACCGCGCAGTTCACCGCGACGTCGAGGTCGGCGTCGTCGAGCACGACCTGCGGGTTCTTGCCGCCCATCTCGAGCTGGACCTTCGCGAGCCGCTTTGCGCAGGCGAGCGCCACGCCCTTCCCCACCGCCTGCGACCCGGTGAACGACACCGCGGCGACGCGCGGATCGTTGATCATCCGCTCGCCGACCACCGAGCCGCGACCCATCACCAGGTTGAAGACGCCCTTAGGCAGCCCGCTGCGCGAGATGATCTCGGCGAGCGCCCAGGCGCAGCCGGGCACGAGATCGGCGGGTTTCAGGACGACGCAGTTGCCGTACGCGAGCGCCGGGGCGACCTTCCACGCCGGGATCGCGATCGGGAAGTTCCAGGGCGTGATGATGCCGACGACGCCGACCGGCTCGCGCGTGATCTCCACGCCGATGCCCGGCCGTACCGAGGGCAGGAGCTCGCCTGCGAGGCGCAGGCACTCGCCGGCGAAGAACTTGAAGATGTAGCCGGCGCGGGCCGCCTCGCCGATGCCCTCGGGCTTGGTCTTGCCCTCCTCGCGCGAGAGGAGCATGCCGAGCTCCTCCCTCCGGGCCAGGATCTCGGTGCCGATCTTGTCGAGCGCGTCCGCGCGCGCCTGCACGTTGCCGCGCGACCAGGCCGGGAACGCTGCGGTCGCCGCGGCGATCGCCGCGTCGACGTGCGCCGTGCCGGCGTGCGCGTACTCGCCGACCACGTCGGCGAGGTTGGAGGGATTGACGTCCGGCGCGGCGCGCTCGCCCGCGACCCATGCGCCGTCGATGAAGTTTTCGCGTACGCCCATGATTGCTCTCCCGCTCAGTTGGTGCTCTTGCCGGCCTTGATCATCGCTTCCAGCTTCGCGGCGAAGAACGGGGCCGGGTTCAGGATGCGCGTTTCCTGGTGCTGGATGAACGCCGTCACCTTGGGGACGTACGCCTGCCAGCCCGGGTCGGCCTGCAGCTTCGCGCGGTACTCGGCACGCTGCTTCAGGTCCTCGTACGCCCACATGTGCACGACGATGTTGAGCGTGCCGATCTCGGTCGTGTAGTAGCCCACCATCGCGGGCAGGATGCGCGTCTGGATCGCCAGCCCTTCTTCCTGGTAGAGCTTCAGGTAAGCGGGCGTCTTGCCGGGGTGCAGCGTATAGATCCGTTCTTCGACGAACATGCGGGGCTCCTGGCGGCGGGGAGGGAAGGCGAAGGATTGTAATCCGCTGCGGTGGGGAGAATGCGGCCGCACGGCGATTAGGGCCCGGCCGGGAGAATGGCTAGAATCGCGACTCTCCCCGCGCCCCGCCCATGGTCGACGACATTCCAGGCCTGCGCCGCATCCTGGCCACGCACAAGGTGATCGCCGTCGTCGGCCTGTCCGCCGACTGGTTCCGGCCGAGCTTTTTCGCCGCGAAGTACATGCTGGAGCACGGCTACACGGTGATCCCGGTGAACCCGCGCTACGAGGCGGTCCTCGGGCAGAAGTGCTACAAGTCGCTGCGCGACATCCCGGGGAAAGTCGATATCGTCGACGTGTTCCGCAAGAGCGCCGACGTCGGACCGATCGCCGACGACGCGATCGCGATCGGCGCGAAGGTGCTCTGGCAGCAGCTCGGCGTGACGAACGCGGAAGCCGCACGCACGGCGGAGGCGGCGGGGCTCGAGACGGTGATGGACCGCTGCGTCAAGATCGAGCACGCGCGGCTCTTCGGCGGGCTGAACTGGGCCGGCGTGAACACCAAGGTCATCTCGGCCAAGCGGCCGAAGTACATTGCGAACTGACCCATGCCCGACCGCACCTTCGGCTTCGAGACCCTCGCGCTGCACGCCGGCCAGATCCCGGATCCGGCGACCGGCGCGCGCGCCGCGCCGATCTACCAGACGACCTCGTTCGTCTTCGACTCGGCCGAGCACGCGGCGAGCCTCTTCAACCTGCAGACGTTCGGCAACGTCTACTCGCGCATCTCCAACCCGACGGTGGCGGTGTTCGAGGAGCGCATGGCGGCGCTCGAGGGCGGGCGCGCGGCGCTCGCCACGGCCACCGGCCAGGCCGCCGAAGCGGTCGCGCTCATGACGCTGCTCGAGGCGGGCGACCACGTCGTGTCGGCCGCGACGCTGTACGGCGGCACGCACACGCTGCTCGGCGTGAACCTGAAGAAGTTCGGCATCGAGGCGACGTTCGTCGACGCGGACGACCCGGAGAACTTCCGGCGGGCGCTCAAGCCGAACACCAAGCTGCTGTACGCGGAGACGCTCGGCAACCCGTCGATCAACGTCGTCGACATCGCCGCCGTCGGGGCGATCGCGCGCGATGCCGGCGTGCCGTTCGTGGTCGACAACACCGTGCCGTCGCCCTACCTCTGCCGCCCGCTCGAGCACGGCGCCGACATCGTCGTGCACTCGGCGACGAAGTACATCGGCGGCCACGGCACCACGATGGGCGGCGTGATCGTCGAGTCGGGCAAGTTCCCCTGGGGCAACGGCAAGTTTCCCGGCATGACGACGCCCTCGCCCGGTTACCACGGCGTCATCTTCCACGAGACGTTCGGCGACTTCGGCTACACGATGCGCTGCCGGATGGAGACGATGCGCACGTTCGGCCCGGCGCTCGCGCCGTTCAACGCGTGGATGCTGCTGCAGGGTCTCGAGACGCTGCCGGTGCGCATGGACCGGCACTGCGCGAACGCGCTCAAGGTCGCGGAGTTCCTCTCGGCGCATCCGCAGGTGACCTGGGTGAACTACCCCGGCCTGCCGGGCAACAAGTACTACGATCTCACCCGCAAGTACATGCCGAAGGGCGCGAGCGGCCTGCTCTCGTTCGGGATCAGGGGCGGGGCGGCCGCAGGCGAGAAGTTCATCGACGCCGCGACCTTCATGAGCCATCTCGCGAACATCGGCGACGCGAAAACGCTGGTGATCCACCCGGCCTCGACCACGCATCGCCAGATGTCCGAGGCGGAGCAGGTCAAGGCCGGCGTTCTGCCCGAAATGATCCGCGTGTCGGTGGGCATCGAGACGCTGGACGACATTCTCTGGGACCTCGATCAGTCGCTGCACGTTGCGAAAAGGGATAGGCAATGATCAGCTACGACGTCATCGAGCACGGCAAGCCGCTCCAGCGGGTCGTCAAGGACACGCCGAAGCCGCAGGGCACGGAGGTGCTGGTGCGGGTCACGCGCTCCGGCGTGTGCCACTCCGACCTGCACATCTGGGACGGCTACTTCGATCTGGGCGGCGGCAAGAAGTTCTACGTGAAGGATCGCGGCTGCGTTCCGCCGTTCACGCTCGGCCACGAGCCGTTCGGCGTCGTGGAGGCGCTCGGCCCCGAGGCGAAGGGCGTCGCGGTCGGGCAGAAGAAGCTCGTCTATCCCTGGATCGGCTGCGGCACCTGCGCGATGTGCAAGGCGGAGCAGGACAACTACTGCCTCCAGCAGCGCTTCCTCGGCGTGTTCCGTCCGGGCTCCTATGCGACGCACCTCGTGGTGCCCGACGCGAAGTACCTGGTGGAAGCCGACGGCGTCGAGGAAGGCTTCGCTTCCACGCTCGCCTGCTCGGGCCTCACGGTCTACAGCGCGATCCGCAAGCTGCCCGCACTCACCGCGCGCGACTGGGTGGTCGTGCTCGGCTGCGGCGGGCTGGGGCTGATCGCGCTGTCGACGTTGCGCGCGCTCGGCATCGAGCGCGTGATCGCGTGCGACGTCGACGAATCGAAGTTCGCGGCGGCGAAGGCCGCGGGCGCGCGCGAGACGGTGAACTCGCACGACCTGCCGACCGCGCTCGGGCACATCCACCAGGTCTCGGGCGCGGCGGTCGCCGGCGCGCTCGACTTCGTCGGCATGCCGGCGACCTTCAATCTCGGTACGGCCGCGCTCGCGAAGGGCGGCCGCTACGTGCTCGTGGGCCTCTTCGGCGGCGAGGTCACCTTCTCGCTGCCGCCGATCGCGCAGCGCGCGATCGCGATCATGGGCTCCTACGTCGGCACGCTCCAGGAGCTGCGCGAGGTGGTCGCGCTCGCGCGTTCGGGCAAGCTCAAGGCCACCCCGGTCGAGACGCGCCCCGCGACCGAGGTGAACCGCTCGCTCGACGAGCTCAAGGCCGGCAAGGTGGTCGGCCGCATCGCGCTGGACTTCGATCGCGCATGAACGACGTGACAACGCCCGCCATCCACCTCGGCGACCTCACCAGCGCCTACCCGAGCGCGCGCCGCCCGACGCTCGCCGCGAACGTCGTCTCTACCTCGCAACCGCTCGCCGCGCAGGCCGGCCTGCAGGCGCTCGCGGCCGGCGGCAACGCCATGGACGCCGCGCTCGCCGCCGCGATCACGCTCACGATCGTCGAGCCGATCTCGAACGGCATCGGCTCGGACCTCTTCGCGATCTTCTGGGACGGACAGCGGCTTCACGGGCTCAACGCCTCGGGCCGCTCGCCGGCCGCGTGGACGCCGGAATACTTCGCCGGACAGAAGACGGTTCCGATGCGCGGCTGGAACTCGGTCTCGGTGCCCGGGTGCGTGTCGGCGTGGGTCGAGCTGTCGGAGCGCCACGGGCGCCTCGCGTTCGAGCGGCTCTTCGACGCCGCGATCCGCTACGCCTTCGACGGCTACCTCGTCTCGCCCTTCGTCGCGGCACGCTGGGCGCTGCAGGTGTCCGAGCTCAAGGTGCAGCCGGGCTTCCCCGAAGCGTTCATGCCGGGCGGCCGCGCGCCGCGCCCGGGCGAGCGCTTCCGGCTGCGCGAGGCCGCGTCCACGCTCGAGCTGATCGCGGAGACCCGCGGGAAGGCCTTCTACCAGGGCGAGCTCGCGGAGAAGCTCGCGGCGCACGCCGCCGCGTGCGGCGGCGCGCTGACGGTCGCCGATCTCGCCGCACACACGAATGACTGGGTCGGGACGATCACGCAGGACTACCGCGGCTTCACCGTGCACGAGATCCCGCCGAACGGCCAGGGCATCATCTGCCTCATCGCGCTCGGCATCCTGCAGCACTTCGACGTCGCGAGCTCGGCCGGTCGACGGTGCGGACAGCGTGCACCTGCAGATCGAGGCGGTGAAGCTCGCGCTCGCCGACGCGCGCCGCTACGTCGCCGACCCGCGCACGATGGACGTGACGGCGAGTGCCCTCCTCGATCGGGACTACCTCGCCGCCCGCGCGCGGCTCATCGACATGAAACGGGCGCAGGACTTCGGGCACGGCACGCCGCCCGCCGGGGGCACGATCTACCTCACCGCCGCCGACGCCGAAGGCATGATGGTCTCGCTCATCCAGTCGAACTTCGCCGGGTTCGGCTCGGGCGTCGTGGTGCCGGGGACCGGCATCAGCCTGCAGAACCGCGGCTCGGGCTTCGTGCTCGAAGCGGGCCATCCCAACCGCGTCGGCCCGCGCAAGCGCCCCTATCACACCATCATCCCCGGCTTCGTCACGCGCAACGGCGTGCCGGTGATGAGCTTCGGCCTGATGGGCGGGACGATGCAGGCGCAGGGGCACACGCAGCTCATGGTGCGCATGGCCGACTACGGCCAGCACCCGCAGAGCGCGATCGACGGCCCGCGCTTCCGCGTCATCACCGGCCTCGACGTCAACATCGAGCGCGAGTTCCCGGCGGCGACGCTGGAGGCGCTTGCGCAGCGCGGCCACAACCTGGTCAAGCTGCCCGAGGGCTACATGGACTTCGGGTGCTCGCAGATCGCGCTGAAGATCGACGGTGGGTACGTGTGCGCGTCCGACCCGCGGCGCGATTCTCTGGCGGTGGGATTCTGAAGACGCGATGAGCGTCGAGCTCTGCTTCACGCCGGCGACGGAGCTCGTTGCCCGCTACCGCGCGAGAACGCTCTCGCCCGTCGAGGTGACGCGCGCGGTGCTCGCGCGCATCGACGCGCTCAACCCGAAGCTGAACGCCTATTGCCTCGTCGACGCCGAACGCGCGCTCGCCGCGGCGCGCGCGTCCGAGGCGCGCTGGATGAAGGGCGCGCCCGCCGGCCCCGTGGACGGCGTGCCCGCGTCGATCAAGGACCTCGTGCTCGCGCAGGGCTGGCCGACGCTGCGCGGCTCGAAGACGATCGATCCGGCCGGTCCGTGGCACGACGACGCGCCGGCGACCGCGCGTCTGCGCGAGTCGGGCGCCGTGCTGCTCGGCAAGACCTGCACGCCCGAGTTCGGCTGGAAGGGCGTCACCGACAGCGCGCTCACCGGCGTCACGCGCAACCCGTGGAACCTCGACCGCACCCCCGGCGGCTCGAGCGGCGGCGCCTCCGCGCAGGTCGCGGCCGGCCTCGGCCAGCTCGCGGTCGGCACCGACGGCGGCGGCTCGATCCGCATCCCGTGCGGCTTCACCGGCATCTCGGGCATCAAGGCGAACTTCGGGCGCGTGCCCGCCTGGCCGCTGTCGCCGATGGGCACGGTGGCGCACGTCGGCCCGATGGCGCGCACCATCGCCGACTGCGCGCTGATGCTGAACGTCCTCGCACGGCCCGACCCGCGCGACTGGTACGCCCTGCCCCACGACCATGCCGACTGGACGAGCGGGCTCGAAGCCGGCGTGAAGGGCTTGCGGATCGCGTACAGCCCGCGGCTCGGCTACGTGAAGTCCGTGCATCCCGAGGTCGAGGCACGCGTGGCGGAGGCGGTGCAGGACACTCGCCGGGCTCGGTGCGACGGTCGACGAGGTCGACCCCGGGTTCGCCGATTGCAGCGAGACTTTTCGCGTGCACTGGACGAGCGGCGCGTACAACGCGCTCCGCCGCTTGCCGAAAGAGAAGCTCGCGCTCGTCGAGGCGCCGCTCGTGCGCTGGTTCGAGGCGGGCGCGCAGTGGACGCTCGAGCAATACCTGGACGCGGTCGGCGCGCGCCAGGCGCTCGGCGAGCACATGCGCCGCTTCCACGAGAAGTGGGATCTCCTCGCGACGCCCGCCCTCGCGGTGCCCGCGTTCGAGGTGGGGCGCGTCGTTCCGGCCGGCCCGCAGTACGCCGACCCCGACGACTGGACGACCTGGACGCCGTTCAGCTATCCGTTCAACCTCACCCAGCAGCCCGCGCTGTCGGTGCCCTGCGGCTTCACGCGCGACGGCCTGCCGGTCGGACTGCAACTCGTCGCCCCGCAGTATCACGAGAATCTCGCGCTGCGGGCCGCGCACGCGTTCCAGCAGGCCACCGATCACCTGAAGCGGCCGCCGCTTTGAGTCCGCGGCTCGTCGCGCTCGACTGGGGCACGAGCGCGCTCCGCGCCTGGCTGCTCGGCGATGCGGGCGCGGTGCTCGCGGAGAAGTCGGCGCCGCTCGGCATCCTGAAGGTCCCGAACGGCGACTTCGCCGCCGTCTTCCGCGAGGTGTGCGGGGATTGGCTCGCGCAATCGCTACCCGCGATCGCGAGCGGGATGATCGGGAGCCGCCAGGGCTGGGTCGAAGCGCCGTACGCGGCCTGCCCCGCGGGATTCGAATCGCTCGCACGCGGGCTCGCCTGGGCGGAGGCCGGCGGCACGCGGCTCGCGATCGTCCCCGGCGTGAGCTGCGTCGACGCGAGCGGGGTCCCGGACGTCATGCGCGGCGAGGAGACGCAGGTGTTCGGCGCGCTCGACGGCGCCGACGGTGCGTGCGTCCTGCCGGGCACGCACAGCAAATGGGTGACGGTGTCCAGCGGCCGGATCGAGGCGTTCGCCACGTACATGACCGGCGAACTCTTCGCCGTGATGCGGGAGCACTCGATCCTGGGCCGGCTCATGTCGGTCGACGCAGCGCATGCACCCGATGCGTTCCGGCGCGGCTGGGAGACGAGCCTCGCCGGCGACGGCGCCCTCCTCCACCGCCTGTTCGGCACGCGCACGCTCGGCCTGTTCGACCGGCTCACGCCCGAGGCGGCGCCGAGCTACCTGTCGGGCCTGCTGATCGGCGACGAGGTGCGCGCCGCCGCGCGCAGCCTCGCCGGGTCGACCGTCACGGTGATCGGCGATCCGGTATTGTGCGAGCGCTACCGGGAGGTGCTCGCGGGCGGAGGAGTCGGGGCGCGCATCGCGCCGCCCGATGCCGCGCGCATCGGGCTTTGGCGGATGGCGATGGAATCGGGACTCGTGGACGGCGGGCGCGAACACGGGCGGGCGAACCGAGATTGAGGACAGGGGAGCATCAATGCTGAAGATCTGGGGCCGGGTGAATTCGATCAACGTCCAGAAGGTGATGTGGGCGGTGGCGGAGCTGAACATCCCGCACGTGCGCGCCGATGCGGGCATGGCCTTCGGCGTCGTCAACACGCCGGAATACCGGGCGATGAACCCGAACGGCCGCGTGCCGACGATCGACTACGACGGCTTCATCCTGTGGGAATCGAACACCATCGTGCGCTACCTCTACGCGAAGCACGGGCCGATCCGCACGTTCGAGGAGGGTTACGCCGCGGAGAAGTGGATGGACTGGGTCACCTCGACGCTCGCCGCGCCGATCACGACCATCTTCTGGCAGCTCATCCGCACGCCGGCGGACAAGCGCGACGGCGCCGCCGTCGAGGCCGCGGTCAAGCAGGCGGGCGAGGCCTTCAAGATCGCCGACGACGTGCTCGCGTCGCAGCCCTACATGTCCGGCCGCGCGCTCTCCATGGGCGACATCCCGTTCGGCTGCTTCGTGAACCGCTGGATGAACCTGCCGGTCGAGCGGCCGGCGCACGCGAACCTGGCGAAGTACTACGAGCGGCTGAAGTCGCGCCCGGGCTACCAGCGCCACGTGATGATCCCGCTGTCGTGACCGAGGGGCGCCCGATGACCGAGCCGAGCCGCGGACTGCGCATCCACTTCGTGGACGGCGCCACGCTCTCCGTGAGCTTCCCGCAGCAGCGCGACAACGAGATCGCCGCCGAGCTGATGCTGGAGGCGGTCCTGAAGCAGCGCATGCTCATGATCGAAGCCGACGGCTGCCTGCACTTCGTGCCGTTCGAGAACATCAAGTACATGAGCGTGTTCCCGGCACCGGAGAAGCCCGGCAAGACGGTGATCCGCGGCGCGCGCATCGAGGGCTGAGCGGTCGCGGCGCCCGGCCCGAGCGGAAACCCCGCAGTGGCGGCCCCGGCACCGGCGGGCGAGCCCGCCGCGCCGATCCCGGCGCGGCTGATCGGGCTCGTCTTCCTGCCGTTCGTCACCGGCTACTTCCTCTCGTACTTCTTCCGCAACGTCAACGCGGTCATCGCGAAGGATCTCGCGCGCGAATTCGCGCTCGGCGCCGCCGACCTGGGGCTGCTCACCAGCGCGTACTTCGTGACCTTCGGGCTGTTCCAGCTCCCGCTCGGCGTGCTGCTCGACCGCTTCGGCCCCCGCCGCGTCGTGGCCGGGCTCCTGTGCGTGACCGCGGCCGGCGCGGTGGTGTTCGGCATCGCGGAAAGCTTCGGCGCGCTCGCGCTCGGCCGCGCGCTGATCGGGCTCGGCGTCTCGGCGTGCCTGATGGGTTCGATCAAGGCGTTCACGCTCTGGTTTCCGCTCGCGCGGCTCGCCACGGTGAGCGGCTGGTTCATCTTCCTCGGGGCGCTGGGCGGTCTCGCGGCGACCGCACCGGTCGAAGCGGCGCTTGGGCGTCATGGGCTGGCGCGCGATGTTCTACGGCCTGGCGGCCGCGTCGCTCGCGGCGGCGCTGCTGATCGCGGTCTGCGTGCCGGAGAAGCCGCTGCCCGGCGCGGGCGCGACCTGGGGCGAGCAGTTTCGCGTCGTCGGGCGGATCCTCGCGACGCCGCTCTTCTGGCGCATCGCGCTCCCGTTCATCGTCACCCACGGCGCCTACCAGGCGATCCAGGGCCTGTGGCTCGGGCCCTGGCTCGTCGACGTCGGCGGGCTCGGGCGCGAGGCCGCGGCGGGCCTGCTGTTCGTGACCGCCGGGACCTACGCGGTCGGGTCGGTGTTCTTCGGCAGCTTTGCCGACCGGCTCGCCACGCGTGGCGTCTCGCGACTCACGACGTACAAGGTCGGCCTCGGGGTGTCGTTCGCGGCCTTTCTGTGCGTCGCGCTCGACGTCCCGCTCCCGCGCGCGGCCGTGCTCGGCGTGTACGGCTTCACCATCGTCTCGGGCGCGATCGCGTTCGCCCTGATCACGCCGCAGCTCCCGCCCGAGATGTCGGGCCGCGCCATCACCGCGGTGAACTTCGCGCATTTCACCGCTTCGTTCGCGTTCCAATGGGGCATCGGCGCGGTGCTGCGCGCCTATCCGGTCGTGGACGGCCGCTACGCGCCGGAGGGCTACACGGCCGCGCTGCTGGCAATCGGCGTGTTGCAGGTCGCCGCGCTCGCCTGGCTCCTGCCGCTGCGCGCCGCCGCGCACCCGGCGCGGATGTAGCGGCCGCCGCACGATTCGCGCGCCGCAGGGTGGCAGGCGCCCTATCGCAACGCCCTGCCGGCGTCGACGACCGGTGGCGACACGGGCGGGTCGTGCGCCAGCGCGGCGAGCGCCGCGTCGCGCGCACCTTGATCGAGCTGCGCGAGCTTCCTTCACCGCGCCGTAGAACCGCGCCATGTCGCCGCCTTCCCGAGCGAGCAGCGCGCGGAAGGCCGGCACCAGCTCCTCGTACGTGGCCACCGACGCGAGTTGCGCATTGTTCACGCCGCGCTCGAACCAGCGGTCGTAGCCCGGCCAACCGCCCCAGCGCTCCGCCTTGAGCGCGCGGTAGTCGGCGGCCATCTCCGCGAACAGGCGCGCCTTGCCCGCACGCTTCTCGTCGACGGGCAACGGCTCGCGATAGAACGCCTCGAGCCGTCCGCGATAGCGCAGTACCAGCTCGACGAACTGGGCGCGCCGCTCGCGCTGCTCGGCGTAGGCAGCACGCTCGCGCGCGTCGCCGTGCCGCGCGAGCCAGCGCCGGACGCCTTCCTCCTCGACCGCGATCGCGAAGGACTCGTTGAACGTCGTGTCGCCCTTCACGTAGACGAGCTGGTGCGCAAGCTCGTGGAAGATGAGCCGCGCCAGTTCCGCGTCGGGATAGCGGATGAAGGTGTTGAGCACCGGGTCGTCGAACCAGCCGAGCGTCGAGTACGCCGGCACGCCGTAGACGAACACGTCGTAGCCCTCGGCGCGCAGCCCGGCGGCGAACGCGTCGGCGTCGGCCTGTCCGTAGTAGCCCCGGTAGCTGACGCAGCCGACGACCGGGAAGCAGCTCGCGCGCGGCTCGACCGAGAACTCCGGCGCCGCGAACACGTTCCACACGACGTAGGGCCGGTCGAGGTCGGCATAGGCGCGGTAGCTGCCGTTGTCGGGCAGGCCGAGCTCGCGCGTGGCGAACTCGCGGATCTCGAGGGCGCGCGCGAGCTTCGCGCGGAGCTCCGGCGGGGTCGCGCCGTCGGCGAGCTGCGCCTCGATCGGGCGCGCGCGGTTCATCACGTCGAGATGGCCGAGCACCGCCTGGCCGTAGTACGAGAACGTCCCGCAGCCGCCGATCGCCGCGACCACCAGGGCCGCGCCGGCAAGGAGGAGCACAGCGCGGCGCCTCATGCGGCGAACCGTCCATTCCGGAGAAAGCTCGCGACCTGCATGCGCGACCGCGCGCGACACGAGCATCTCGCTGTGCGCCACCGGCATTACGACATGGTCCGCGAGGCGGGGGTGGCGGGTCTCCTCGACCCGCACCACCCCGTCGCTCGGTCCGGGAAGCCGCAGGACGACGCTGCCCAGCCCGAACCGGCGCGTGCCGGCGATCGCGCCCGCCTCCACGCCCGGCGGGATGTCGAGCGGCGGCATGTCGGACCACAGCGTGCGCGTCGTGCCGAGCAGGGGCGCGAGGAAGCGCATGCGCGCCATCCTGCGCCCGCTCAGGCAGTCGGCAATCGGCGAGCCGAGCATCACCAGGCGGCGCACGCGCGGATCGGGCCGGCGCGCGAGCGCGCGCAGGGCGACCAGGCCGCCGAGGCTGTGCCCGACGATGTGGAGGCGCTCGCCGGGACTCTCGGCGATCGCGCGCGCGACGCGTGCGGCGTTGTGCTCGAAGTCGTCCAGCGCGGAAAAGTAGCCGATCGCGCGCGGTGCGAAGCCCTGCCCGGCGAGCGCGCGCGCGAGGTAGAGCATGATCGCGCGGTTCGTCCACAGGCCATGGACGAGGAGCACCGGGTCCGGAAGCGGGTGAGCGAAACGGGCAGAAGTGCCGTGAGGCTGGGGTCGTTGCATCGGGTGCGGCGGTGCGGCGCAACCCCGATTCTAACGTCGGGGGCTAGGGCGCAGCGCGCACGGCGAGAAGCCGCAGCGAGATCGCGAGCGGCACGAGCGCGAAGAATGCGAAGCCCCACGCGTAGCTGCCCGTGGCCGACACCAGCGGCGGTGAACACCGGCGGTCCCGCCATCGCGCCGCCGAACGTGAAGAACTGCGTGCCGCCGGTCGCCGCGCCGACCTGGCCGGGCGGCGCAGACCGCGCAACCTCCGCGAGGAAGACGCCGTTCCAGCCGACCGCGGACGCGCCGTAGAGCAGCGCGACCGCCACGACACCCGCGAGCGGCCAGGCGTCCGAAAAGAGCGCCGTCAGCGCCGCGCACGCCGCGGAGACGACGCCGAGCGCGGCAAGCGTCGTGCGCGGCGCGAGCCAGCGATCCGCGACCGCGCCCCAGACGATGCGGCCGACGATGCCCGCGCCGTGCGCGAACGCGTAGACGACGCCGGCGGTCACCAGGCTCAAGCCGAGCTGCAGCGTGAGGTGCGAGACGAAATAGGCGATGAAGACGAGCTGCGCGGAGGCATAGCCGAGCGACACGAGCGCGAGATCGCGCAGGCGCGGCTGCGACAGCGCGAGGCGGATCGGCCCGATCATCCCCTCGAGCGCGCGTCGCCACCGATAGGCGAACGGCGCACGCGCCGCAGCGGCCTCCCGCGCCTGCGGCGCATCCGCGATCACCGCGCGCGCCGGCAGCAGCGCGAACGCCGCGAGAACGCAGACCGCACCGAGCGCCGGGAGTGCGTTCGGCCACCCCATGACGAGGACGAGCGTCGGCACCACCGCGCCGGCGATCGCGCCGCCGATCGGCACGCCGGTCTGCTTGATCGAGAACACGAGCGCCATCGCGCCCGGCGGCGTGTGGCGCGCGAGGATGTGCGAGCTCACCGGATTGACGAGCCCGTAGGCCGCTCCGACCAGCAACCCGGCCAGCACGAGCACGATCAGGGGGAGACTGCCAGCGGGACCATCGCGAGCGTGGCGACCTTCCCGAGCGCGAGCCCGAGGCCCGCGATCACCACGGCCCCCTGGCACACGGCGAGCGCGCCGAAGCGGGCGATGAGCCCCCCGGTCGCCAGTCCCGAGAGCATCGCCGCGAAGTACGCAATCGAGACGAAGAGTCCGATCGCCTGCGGCGCCACGCCGAGATCGCCGGCCGCCGCCGGCGCGATCACCGACGGGGCGATCAGCGCCGTCGCCGTGAGGATCTGGACGGCGAGCGTGACGGCGAGCGCGACGACGACCGGCCTCATCCGGCCTCGCTACTCGACTTCGACCGTGCCTGCAGCCACCACGTTCACCATGCTCGTCCCCGCCTCGAAGGCCGGCGGGGCGACCTCCGCGGCCTGCGGCGCCATCCGCGCCGCGGCCATCGGGCGCGGTCCCGGCGCGAAGCCGCCGGTGTTGAGGCCGACGCGACGGATCTTGTAGCTCCGGCCGCCGAGCGCCTTCGTCGCAATGTCGGCGCGTGCGCGGAACGCCGCGACGCCGTCGGTGATGAGCTCGTTCTCGATCTGGCGGCGCAGCTCGGGCGAGACGGTGAACGAGATCCCGCCGAGCTGCATCGTCGACTGCAGCTTGCCGATCAGCGCCGCCATCGCCTGCGTGTCCTTGGACTCCAGGCGGATCTCCGTGCGGCCGCGCCAGCCGGTGAGCTTGTTGGCGCGATCGTAGACCGGGTAGGTCTGCGCGGCGCCGCTGCGGGCCTTCACGTTCTTGAACTCGCCGGCGGTCTTGAGCGCCTCCGCCGCGACGCGGTTGAGCTGGTCGGCGACTTTCGGCGCCGACGGGTCCGAAACCTCGGAAAAGAGGCTCGCGCTCATCAGGTCGTTCTGCACTTCGCGCGAGACCTCGGCCTGCAGATCGACCTGGTTGAAGCGGGCCGGCTCGGCCGGCGCTTGTGCGAAAGCGGTGGCGGCGCCAAGCGCGCCGGCGACCGCGAGAAGAGTACGGCGGATCATTGCAGCTCCCAGGTGAAGTGAATCACGGCGCAGTAAACGCCGCGCAGATCGATTCGGGGTTACGGGGGCGTCGACGCGATATGCTCGCAGGTCGTGACTCTACTCAACTGGATCGCGCTGCTGGCGTGCTGGGCTGCGCCGCTGCTGGTCCTGCCTCGGCGCCGCTCGGGCCGCGCGAGACGCGGCGAGCTGCCGTGCGTTGCGGCGCCGCGCCAGCCGCGCGACACCGCGAGTCCAGTCCGCTCGGCTCAACAGCCTCTGCGGGATCGAAGGCGTCGCCGATAACCTCAGGCGAGGTTCCGCAGCTCGCGCAGCCCGACCGACAGCATCGCCAGATCGGGCGACTGAACGGCGCGAAGCTCGCCGAGGATGCGCGCCGCGCGCTCCATCGTGCCGCGCTGGCGCGCCTCCCACGCGGCGACCGGATCGCCCTGGCCCTCGGGCGCGGCGGCGAGCGCATTGGTCGCGAGCGCCCTTTGCAGGCCGGCGAGATCGTCGCGCATGGCGCTCTTCGCGAGCGCCTGCCAGTGGCCGTCGCCCGGCAGCGCGCCGATGCGGTCGCGCAGCCACGCGAGGCCGAGCTTCGAAGTGACGCCGAAATAAGCCCCCGCGACCGTCTCGGCCGCGCGCCCCGTGCTCGCCGCGACCTCCGCGATGTCGAGCGCCGCGAACAGCGTTTCGAGCGCGGCGACGCGGCGCGCCACCTCGCCCGGCACCCCGGCGCGCTCCCAGCCCGACGCGAGCGCCTCGATGTGCGCCGCCGCCGGCGCGTCGACGAGCGCGTTCAGACGGCCGTAGATCGCCTCCACGCCGGGGCGGAAATGCTCGATCGTCGGCTCCATCGGCGCCGCCAGCCGGCTCGAGCGCAGGAACCAGTTGGCGGCGCGGACGATGAGGCGCCCGGCCTCGATCACCATCTCGGCCTGGATGGCGTCGGGCACCTTGTTGTCGAGCGCCTCGATCGACTGCCACAGCGGCACGAACGCGAACACCTCGCGCGTGAGCAGGTACGCGCGCACGATCTCGCTCACCTTCGCGCCCGTGGACTCGATCAGCCGGTGCACGAAGGTCGAGCCGACGCGGTTCACCATGCTGTTGACGACGTGCGTCGCGATGATCTCGCGCCGCAGCGGATGGCGCGGCATCACGCCCGCGTAGACCTCCCGCAGCGTCTGCGGGAAATAGCGGCCGAGCGCCCCGGCGATCCACTCGTCCTCGGGCAGGCTGGATGCCATGAACTCGTCGAACAGCCACATCTTCGAGTAGGCGAGCAGCACCGCGCGTTCCGGGGCGGTCAGTCCGATCTTCGCGGCGCGCCGCGCGGCGATCTCCTCGTCGTCGGGCAGGAACTCGAGCGCGCGGTTGAGCCGGCCCGCCTTCTCCAGGAACTGGATGAAGCGGTGCTGGGCGTCGAGCAGCGCGCTCTGCAGCCGCCCGCTCACCGCGAGCGACTGGGTCTGGAAGTAGTTGTCGCGCAGGACCAGGGCCGCGACCTGGTCGGTCATCTGCGCGAGCAGCGCGTTGCGCTGCTTCTCGGTGAGTTCGCCGTCGGCCATCACCAGGCCGAGCAGGATCTTGATGTTCACCTCGTGGTCCGAGGTGTCGACGCCCGCCGAGTTGTCGATCGCGTCGGTGAAGATCCGGCCGCCCTGCAGCGCGTACTCGACGCGCGCGCGCTGCGTGAACCCCAGGTTGCCGCCCTCGGCGACCACCTTGCAGCGCAGCTCCGCGCCGTTGCGGCGCAGCGCATCGTTCGCGCGGTCGCCCACCTCGGCGTGCGTCTCGTCGGTCGCCTTCACGTACGTCCCGATGCCGCCGTTGTAGAGCAGGTCGACCGGCGCGCGCGAGGATCGCGGCGACGAGCTCGGTCGGCGTCAGGGTCTCCGCCTCGATGCCGAGCGCCTTGCGGGCCTGCGGGGAGAGCGGGATCGACTTCGCGCTGCGCGGCCACACGCCGCCGCCCGCCGAGATCAGCATCGGGTTGTAGTCCGCCCAGGAGGAGCGCGGCAGCTCGAACAGCCGCGTTCGCTCGGCGAAGCTCGCGCCGGGATTCGGCTCCGGGTCGATGAAGATGTGCCGGTGGTCGAACGCGGCCACGAGCTTGATGTGCTTCGACAGCAGCATGCCGTTGCCGAACACGTCGCCCGACATGTCGCCGATGCCGACGACGGTGAAGGCGGTCGTCTGGGTGTCGACGCCGAGCTCGCGGAAGTGGCGCTTCACCGACTCCCACGCGCCCCGGGCGGTGATGCCCATCGCCTTGTGGTCGTAGCCGGCCGAGCCGCCGGAGGCGAACGCGTCGCCGAGCCAGAACCCGTACTCGGCCGAGATGCCGTTCGCGTAGTCGGAGAACGTCGCCGTCCCCTTGTCGGCCGCGACGACGAGGTACGGATCGTCCGCGTCGTGCCGGCGCACCTGCGGCGGCGGCACGACCTGGCCGCCGACGAGGTTGTCGGTGAGATCGAGCAGCCCGCGCAGGTAGTCCCGGTAGCAGGCGACGCCTTCCTTCATGAACGCTTCGCGGTCGGATGCGGCGGGCGCGCGCTTGAGGACGAAGCCGCCCTTTCGAGCCGACCGGCACGATCACCGCGTTCTTGACCATCTGCGCCTTCACCAGGCCGAGGACCTCGGTGCGGAAGTCCTCGGGCCGGTCGGACCAGCGCAGCCCGCCGCGCGCGACCTTGCCGCCGCGCAGGTGCACGCCCTCGAACCGCGTCGAGTACACGAAGATCTCGAACATCGGCTTCGGCTCGGGCAGGCCCGGCACCCGCGCCGGATCGAGCTTGAACGAGAGGAACGTCCGGCGCCGCCCGTCGGCGTCGCTGCGCCAGAAGTTGGTGCGCGTGGTCGCCAGGATCAGCGCGAGGTACTGGCGCAGCACGCGGTCCTCGTTCAGGTTCTCGACCGCGTCGAGCGCCGCTTCGATGGACTTCGCCTGCGCCGCCGACGCGGCATCCGCCTCGGCCGCGTCGGCGGACGCGGCGCCGCCGCGCAGCGGCTCGAAGCGCAGCCGGAAGAGCGCGACGAGCGCGCGCGCGATCGCGGGATGCGCGGCGAGCGTCTGCTCGATGAACGCCTGCGAGAGCGGGAAGCCGATCTGCCGCACGTACTTCGCATAGGCGCGCAGCACCACGATCTCGTCGGCGGCGAGCCGCGCGGCGAGCACCAGGCGGTTGAAGTCGTCGCTCTCGATCTCGCCGGCGAAGACGCGGCCGAACGCCTGCTCGAAGAGCGTGGCCACCGCGTCGATCTCGACGTCTGCGTCGGTCGCGGTCGCCAGGCCGAAGTCGTGCAGCCAGACCGACTGCCCGCCCTCGACGGCGATGCGATAGGGCCGCTCCTCGAGCACGCGCAGCCCCATGCGCTCCAGCATCGGCAGGCTGTCGGACAGCGGCACGGGCTTCCCGGCGTGGAAGAGCTTGAAGCGGAGCGTCCCCGGCGCCGCCTCGAGCGGGCGGTAGAGGCTCATGCCGAGGGTGCCGCTCGCGGCCACGCGCTCGGCCATCTCCATGTCGGGAACGGCGTTCCGCGCCGGCACGTCCTCGCGGTAGGCGGCGGGGAAAGCGCCGGCGAAGCGGCGCGCCAGCTCGTTGCCGCGCGCCTCGCCGAGGCGCTCGAGCGCCGCGGCGCGCAGGTCGTCCTCCCAGCGGCGCGCCGCCTGCGCGAGGCGCGCCTCGAGGTCGGGAACGCTCACCACGGGGATCTGCCCGGGCGTCGTGCGCACCACGATGTGGATGCGCGCGAGCATCGACTGCGACAGGAACGCGTCGAACTCCGTGCTGACGCCCTTGAACGCCTCGGTCAGGATCGCCTGCCACTTGCGGCGCAGCTCGGTGGTGTAGTGCTCGCGCGGCGCGTAGATCAGGCAGGAGACGAAGCGCTCGAACGGATCGGTGCGCACGAACAGGCGAAAGCGCTGGCGCTCGCCGAGATGCAGGATGCCGGTGGCCGCCGCGTACAGCTCCTCCTCGCCGATCTGGAACAGCTCGTCGCGCGGATAGGTGTCGAGGATGTTCTCGAGGCGCTTCGCGGCGTGTCCGCCGGCCGGATAGCCGGCGCGCGCCTGCACGCCGGCGACCTTGCGCCGGAGCAGCGGGATTTCCGACGGCCGGGACTGGTAGGCGATGTGCGTGTACAGGCCGAGAAAGCGGTGCTCGCCGCAGACCTCGCCGCGGTCGTCGTAGCGCTTGAGGCCGATGTAGTCGAGGTAGCCGGGCCGGTGGACCGTCGAGCGCGAGTTCGCCTTGGTGACGATCAGCAGGTCCTTCTCGCGTGCGTAGGCGCGCGCGCGGGGCGGCAGCTGCGAGAAGCTCGTCGAGAGGCTCTCGCCCGGCTTGACGCGCAGGATGCCCAGGCCCGACTCGGGCACCACCGCGAGCGCGTCGTCGCCGTCCTTCATCACCAGGTCGTGGCAGCGGTAGCCGAGGAAGGTGAAGTGGTTGTCGGCGAGCCACTGCAGGAATTCGCGCGTCTCCGCGACCACCGCCTGGCCGACGGGCGGCGGGCGGCGCTCCAGGTCGGCGAGGATCTCGCGCACCTTGCCGGCCATCTTCTTCCAGTCCTCGACCGTGGCGCGCACGTCCCCGAGCACGCGCGCCATGTCCGCGGCGAGCGACTCGAGCCGCGCGGCGTCGCTGACGCGGTCCACCTCGACGTGGATGAACGATTCGCGCTGGCCGGCCGGCGAGTCGTCCGGCAGGACCCCATCAGCGTCTGCTCCGGCCCGGCGCCCTGGAGCTGACCCGGGCCCGCGCCAGTCGGGCCACCCGATTGACGCGCAGGATCGGATGCACGGTGAGATGCAGCGTGAGCCCGTGCCGGTTCACCTCCATCGTCACCGAGTCGACGAGGAACGGCATGTCGTCGTTCACGATCTCGATGACCGTGTGCGTCGACTGCCAGCCGTGCTCGGCGACGCTCGGATTGAAGACCCGCACCTTCGGCACGCCGGGCTCGCGCCGGCGTGCGAAGTTCCACTGCGACAGCGCGGCGCCGTAGAGGTCGGCGCTCTCGCGCTCGGCGAGGTCGCCGGGGTCGACCTGGCGGTAGTACGCGCGGACGAACGCCTCGACCGGCCCGCGCGCGTCCGGGGCGACCTTCTCGCGCACCAGGGCGAGCACCTGATCGAGCCGCTCCGAGCTGCCGGATCCGGGGCGTGATGCCATGGTCTCCTCCGCGGGCTGCTGTTGTTGGTGAGCGGCGGGACGGAACGTCGGGCGGCCCCGCGCGAGCCTTGGAGCCTAGTCTAGCAGCGGCCCGCAACGCCGCCCGCACGCGCCGGCCGAGCGGACGGGGTGCGCCGACGAACGGGGCCATTGGCGCGGCGGCCCGCCGGCGCGCCGGGCCGACCGCAAGGGCTGCCCGGTGCGCGCGGACGCCGGAGAGGCGTCGGCCGTCCGCGACGCGTCAGCGCCGCGCGACGACGAGCGGGACGAGCATCTCGTCCGCGCTCGTGCCGCCATGCACGCCGATCTGGGCGTGGCGGCGCTCGCCGGGCAGGACGTCGCGGATCGCGAAGCCGTCCTTCATGACGAGGATGTAATCGCCGATGCGCTCGGCGAGGCGGGGATGCGGCGCGCCGGGCCCGAACCAGCCGGCGGCGAGGAGATCGGCGCTCGCGCCGAGCGTCGCGCAATGGCCGAGCCGGGACTCGACGTAGCGCTCGAAGCGCGGGCCCTCGCCCGGCCGCACGTAGCAGTACGCGACCCGCGGCTCGCCGCAGAGCGGCAGCGCGAGCGTCGCCGCGAGCTCCGGATGGTCGTCGAGCTCGATCACCGTGTCGGGGCGCGTGTCGACAAAGCCGTGATCGGCGGTGGCGATCACGAGCGTGTCGGTGCCCGCGATCTCGCCCAGGAACCGTCCGAAGGCCGCGTCGACGCGCGCGAGCTCCGCGCCGACCTGATCCGACGCGACCCCGTGCGCGTGCGCGAGCGAGTCGATTTCGGAGTAGTACGCATAGACGTACTTGCGCTCCGTGCCGGTGCTCACGATGTCGCGCACCGCCGCGAACATCTCGTCGAGCCGGGCATACCCGGTGCGGCGCGCGCCGCCCGACACCGCGCGGTTGAAGTCGGATTCCACGATCGCGGCGGGCGACACCACGAACGTCGCGGCGTCGAGGCGGTCCGCGACCGGCGCATGACCGAGGAGCTCGGCGGGCGTGACGCCGCCGCTCGCGACGAGCGACGGACCGCCGTGCCGCGGACGGAACGGCAGCACCGCGAGCACCGCGCCGATCTCGCGGAAGTACATGTGCCAGCCGGTGAGTCCGTGCGCCTGCGGCGCGAGGCCGGTCATGAAAGTCGTGATCGCCGCGGCGGTCGTCGACGGAAAGGTCGACGTGAGGCTCGCCCGCAGCGATCGGTGGAGCGCGCCGCCCGGAAGCGCGCGGGCGAGATGGCGGTGGCCGAGACCGTCGAGCACGAACAGCACGACGTTGCGCGCGGACGCGATCTCGGCGGGCGCGAGGTCCCGCGCGAGTTCGTAGTCGGTGCGTCCGCCGAATGCCGTCACGATGGACGCCATCAGGTTGACGATGCTGCCGCCGTGGTAATCGGGCCTCACGGGTCTTTCGACGTCGTTCTTTCGACTTTTTTCGCCCCGGATCGAAGTTAGCATAGGGGTGTGACGCATAGCCACCGTTTGACAAAAGATCACGTTCGCGCGCCGCGGCTCTCGGCCGGTGTCGTCGTCGTGCGACAGCACGGCGGCGCGTGGCGCTACCTCCTGCTGCGCGCGTTCCGGTACTGGGACTTTCCGAAGGGCGCGGTCGAGGCGGGCGAGAGCCCGCGCGCCGCCGCCGTGCGCGAGGTCGCCGAAGAGGCCGGGCTCGCCGCGCTCGAGTTCCGCTGGGGCGAGGCGTGCTGCGAGACCGAGCCGTACGGACGGGGCAAGGTGGCGCGCTACTACGTCGCCGATAGCCCTGCCGGCGATGTGCATTTACCGGTGAGCCCCGCGCTCGGCCGGCCGGAGCACCACGAGTACCGCTGGCTCGGCTACCGCGCAGCGCGCGCGCTGCTCGTTCCGCGCGTGCAGCGCGTGCTCGACTGGGCGGAGTCGGTCGTCGCCGCGGCGCGCTGAGGCGACGGCGCGCGCGTCAGGTCAGAACTTCAGAATGCCGCGCAGGATGCGCGCGCCCTCGTCGACCGGCGAGCCGGGCGCCGGCGGCTCGCCCTGCTGCGGTTGCGCCTGCGGGCCGGGCGTCGGGGCCTCGCCGCGCTGCCCGCGCGGCGCACGCGCCTCGTCGCCCATCCCCTCCGCAAGCAGCGTGGCGGCGGTCGACTTGAGCCGCACCTTCACCGCCCACTGCTGCTCCCAGGCCTGCTTCGGGTCGCTCGGCCGCGGCGGGTGCACGAGGTTGAGCTCGTCGCCGTACGCGATGAAGTTGAAGAACGGCGCCTGCGCGGCCTTGATGACCTCCGCCGGCACGCTGCATTCGGTGGTCTGCGGCGGCATCACGACCTTCTCGCGAATCAGCCGGGCGACCTCGGCGGGCGGCACGTAATCCATCAGCGCGCCGCCCATCTCCTGCACCTCGCTCGAGGACCAGAACACCACGTCCTCCCGGTCGTTCCCGCCCATGGCGGTCGCGAAATAGCCGGTTGCGTTCGGCACCGCGCCCCACTGCACCTTCATCGCGCCCGCCGGCGTGGGCTGCGCCGGCGCGAGCTGGACCTGCGCCATGAAGTCGTGGCGCTCGCCGATCGCGAAGCGGATCTCCGGCGAATAGTTCCCCTTCACGACGTGATCGCCGCGCAGCGAGCCGGGCGCCGGCACCGCGCGCGAGTCGTCGCGGTTCGGCCAGTCGCCGTAGGTGCGGTTGCGGCCGGGCGCGGGCGACGACGGCGCGGCGACGCGGCGCGAGGTGAAGCCGGCCGGCATCTGGCCCTGCGCGACCTTCGCGAAGTCGATGACCACCGGCTGGCCGGGACGCGCAGTCTCGCCGCAGCCCCAGAAGATCAGCATCCGGCCCCTGGGCTTTTCCATGCCCTCGGGGAGATCGCGCGGCGCGCGCTCCGGGCGCGCCGCCTGCGGCGTGAGGAGCGGCAGCATCGGCCCCATGCCGAGCGCCGGCGGGATGTCGTGCTGCGCGCGCGGGTCGCCGGCCGGAGACTGCGACGAGCCGAGCTGCAGCAGCATGCGCTTGCCGCCCTCCATCCCCGGCGCACCCGTCATGCGGCCCATCATCGCGCCCATGCCGCCCATCCCGGACATGCCGGCGGCGGTCTCGACGCTCATCCAGTAATGCGCGATCGGCGGGCGGACGTTCTGCGTTTGCGCGGCGGCGGGCGCGGCGGCGGCGAGCAGCGCGAGCGTGACGGAGAGTCTTGGATGCATCGGTTTCCTCGGCATCGTGATCAGCGGCGCCGCGGAGTATAGCGACGCGGATCGCCGCGCGATGTGACCGATGTCAGGCCGCGCCGAGCGTGGGGACGCGCGCGGCGCTTAGCGCTCCCGGTCGTCTTCCTTCTCTTCCTCGAAGTCCTCGTCCGCGTCGCCGATGTCGCGCTCGACGGCCTCGTCGTAGTCCTCCTGCGCGAGATCGTCCGCCTCCTCGAGGATCACGTCGACTTCCTCGCGGAAGGCCGGGTCGTCGAGCTCGGTGTCCTTGCCGATCAGCTCGAGCACGCGCCCGAAGAGCTCCAGGTTGTTGACGGTCGTGAGGTAGTTGCCCTCCGTGCCGACCACGTAGAAGCTCTCGGGGAACACGAGCTCGAGCAACGAATCCTCGTCGGGACCGAGCGTCTGGTCCTCCAGCACCACGAGATCGTCGAGGTCAATAGCCACGAAACGCGACTCCTCCGATAGGGGACGGCGGCGCGACGATTCTAGAGCGGATCGCGGAAATCCGTGTGCCGCGCGGGTCGCGGCCGCGTCCGGTGAAAATCCGCTTGACCCGATCCGGCCCCCCGGGTATAAGGCGCCCACAGGATTCTCAAGTGCGCGAAAGCCGCTCTGGTCAGTCGTCCCCGCGCCATTCGAGCACGGTGCCTCTCGGTCTAACGTCTCTTCCCTTGAAGTTCTGCCGTGCAGGCCGGATCGCCTGCTATCGATCCATTCTTATCAAGGAAAGCAAGACATGAGCACAGGCATCGTGAAATGGTTCAACGACGCGAAGGGCTTCGGCTTCATCAAACCCGACGACGGCGGCGAGGACCTCTTCGCGCACTTCTCCCAGATCCAGGGCTCGGGCTTCAAGACGCTGAAGGAAAACCAGCGCGTCTCGTTCGAGGTCACGCAGGGCCAAAAGGGCAAGCAGGCGTCCGCCATCAAGCCCCTCTAGAACCGGCGGGCCCGCGCCAGCGGGCCCGTGGGGCCGATCGATCGGCCCCTTTCAATTTCTCCGGGCGGCCTCGCCGGCCGCCCGTCCGCCCGCCGATCCTCTCAGTGGATCGCGAGCGTCTTCACCGCACTCGTCGCCTTCTTCGGCAGCGTCAGCTCGAGCGTGCCGTCGGTGAGCTTCGCCGTGGCCGCCGCCTCGTCGATGTCGTGCCCGAGCGAGAAGCTGCGCTGGAGCGCACCGTGATACCGCTCGCTGCGGATCACCTTGCCCTGCTCCTTCACTTCCTTCTCTGTCCCGGGCCTCGGCACTGATGGTGACGAGGTTGCCGTCGATCTCGACGCGGATGTCATCCTTCTTGACGCCCGGCAGGTCGGCCTTCACGGTGTACGCCGCGTCGCTCTCCTGCACGTCAACCCGGATGTCCTTCGGCAGCCCTTCGAGCTCGAAACGCACCGGCTTGAACATCTGCCGGAACATGTCTTCGAACGGCTCGGTGAACAGTGGCTCGAATCGGGTGAGGTTTCTCATCGCACACCTCCTTTCGCAACCGTTCTGGAGCAATCCGCTCCACTCTCACCATAGCGCTTCGGGCGGCCTGCGATGTTGAGGCGCGTCAATCCGGCGCCGCGGTCTCAGTAAGTGAGCAGCCGCTAGCGGGCCGAGAAGAGCGCCGCCGTGAGGCGCGGGTGGGCATCGAACAGCCTTGCGAAATCGCTTTCGCGGCGCCCGCCCTTGGCGCGCACTACGCGGGCGAGCGCGCGCCGGTCGGCCGCGCTCCAGCGCGACAGCCCGGGCAGCGCGAGCATGAACGGGCTCCAGCGCCGCCACGCGACGCGCTCGTCGCGCGTGAAACCCTGGAACGACCGCTGCCCGGTCACCCGCATCAACTCGCGGCTCGCGTCGTCGAGCCCCGCGTGACGGTCCACTGCGCCGCGCCGCGCGATCAGCCCGGCGGCGTGTGCGCCGACCGGGGCCACCGGCGGCAGGCCGCGCGGGCGCGCCGGGTCGAGATCGAAGAACACGTGCCACGCCGCGAGCTGGCGCAGCGTCGCCGGCGACGATCGATGGCGTGCGTTCGCCTGCATGCGTGCGAGCTCGCGCCGCGCGATCCGCCGCGCCGGCGCCGCACGCGGGCGGAAGCCCATCTTGTAGTAGAACCACCACGCCCCGGACTCGATGCCCTCCTTGTTGCCTTCCCCGAGCTGATACGGCTCGACGCTGTACGAGGTGGCGCCGAACAGGTGCCGCGCCAGGGCGAGCAGCCGGGCAAACGCGTACGCCGCCTCGCCGCCGCGGAACGTCTGGAACGTGTTGAACGAGATCGCGGCCGTCCCCGCGATCACGTCGAGCTGCGAGTAGCCGATCGGCACGCCGTTCTGGAGCGTCAGCGCGCCGTAGACGGCCGCGAGCAGCGTCCGGCGCTCGGGCACCACGCCGACGAGCGCGAACGCGAGGCCGTGGCCGTCGTCCACGATCCGTACGTCGCGCGCGTCGCCGTAGGCGAACGCGTCCAGGTCGCGCTGGCGCGTGATCATCGCGCCGCGCGCAAGCTCGACGATGCGCGCGCCCTCCCCCGGCCCCAGCACGCGCACCGCCTGCGGCGCGCGCCGGATCTCCGCGCGCAGGTCGGGCCGGGCGCGCCGGAGCGGCGCGGTGCGAAACGCCGCGGGCGCCGCCGCGTGCCGGTCGAGCGTCCGGGTCGAGGTGTCGCGACCGGGAACGAGCTCGCAGCTCGGATCCAGGCCGTCGTAGAACGACTCGCGGGTAAAGGTGTCGCCCGGCATGGACTCGACCCCGCGCACGAGCCAGGTCGCGTCGGTCGCGCGCCCGCGCAACGCGTCGAGCGCGTCATATCCTTCGGGCGCCCGCTCGCGCAGCCACTGCGCTTCCGGCGGCGTGACGAGCAGCGGCAGGGCGCCCGCGATGTTGTCGCCGGCCGCCCCGTCGTTCCGGTCCAGCCGGAACTGCGCGGGCCAGCGGTGCGCGAGCCAGCACGCCGTCGGCCAGAAGAAGCGGTAGCGGATCGTGGTGCCCGCGATCCCGCTGCCGGCGAGCCGCGCGCGCTGCCGCCGCAGGTCGGCGCGGCGCGCGAAGCCGCGGAGCATGCGCTCGACCCGCGCCGCGACGCGCGCGTCGTCCGGATAGGCGCGCAGGAAACACAGCGCCTCGTGGAGTCGCTCCACCTGCCCCGCGGTGCGCAGCCGGGCGCGATCGAGCTCGCGCAGGAGCGCGAGCTTGCGCGTCGCGGCCCCGGCGCGATAGTCGTCCTTGATCCGCTCGAGGTTCGCGAGCGCTCGGGTGGCCATCGTCAGGGCTTCTTCCCTGGCGTGAGGCGGGCGCGGGCAGCGCGCCCTTCCTCGCTCGCATTGAGGAAGGCGAACTGTTCCGCCTCCATGTGCGAGCCGAGGTGCAGGAGCGCGTTCGCCGCGGCGTTCGCCGTCTCCTTCGTGAGGCGGACGGCAGCCTGCGGCATCGCGGCGGCCGCGCGCGCGATCTCGTTTGCGCGCGCCTCCGCGCCGCCCGCCGGCGCGACGTAGTCGACGAGGCCCGCTGCGCGCGCCTCGGCGGCAGGCAATCGCTCGCACAGGATCGCAAGGCGCTTCGCCTGCGCCGGTCCGGCGAGCTGCACGAGGCGGTGGATCGTTCCCCAGGTCAGCGGCATGCCGAGGCTGATCTCGGGAAAGCTCACGAACGCGTTGTCGGCGAGCACCCGGAAGTCGCACGCGAGCGCGAGGGCGATTCCGCCGCCGATCGCGTACCCCTCGATCGCCGCGATCGTGACCTGCGGGATCGCCTCCCACGCGGCGCACATCCGGTAACCGGCGTTCGCGATGCGGCGCTGCTCGGCCAGGGGCTTGGACGCGACCTCCCAGCGACCGGGATCCTTGAGGTCGGCGCCGGCCGAAAAGTGGTCGGCGCCGCCGGCGAGGACGATCGCGCGCACGGCGTCGCGCGCCTCGCAGCCGTGCGCGAAATCGGTGAGCTCCTGCATGAGCGCGAGGGAGAGCGCGTTGCGCGAGCGCGGCCGGTTCATGCGCGCGACGAGGATGCCGTCGCGCTCGTCGAGCGTCAGGTGCGTGTACACGTGCGGATCCCCTTTGGGCTGGCGGCGCGCGATTATGGATTGAAAAGCGCGGCGCGCGCCGGGGCGCCGGGTGCGCGACGAATTTACACAGCTTTACTTTCGTCGGGCCGGGACTCGCCTAGACTGGCCGGAGCCATGTCGCTGCTCACACTGTTCCTCGCCGTCTGGCTGCTGACGCTTCTTGCGGGCGAGCACCTGCTCGCGAATCGCGGGATCGTGCTCGGGCACGACTTGCCGGACGCCGCGGCGTTGCTGGTCCGCTTCGGCTATCTCACCGGCACGGGCGGCGTGGCGATCCTGTTTCTCTGGCTCGGGACCGACGCGCTGATCGCGCCATAGAAAACGAACGCGCCCGCACAAGGCGGGCGCGTCGGCGGGATCGATCAGCGAATGGTGCGGCGCCGGAGCGCGAGTGCGCCGAGGGCGAGGCCGAGCAGCGCGAGGGTGCCGGGTTCGGGAACGGCCAGGAATCCGCGGATCTCGCCACCCGGAAACAAGTTGGAATGAATGTTGAAGTACGCCCGCCCGCTGTCGAATCCGGCGATCAGCGCCGCTTCGGCGTCTGCGAGCACACCGCCGGCGAAGTTGTTGACGAAGCCGGCGGTATAGGTGTCGACATCGGTCAGATCCAGCACTGGCGAGATGTACGACCCGGCTGAAACTCCAGCGGGGAACCCGGGCAGCGTGCCCGGGGTGACGGCCACCGCGACGGTGCCGGTATTCGGCGCCGCCGTGCAGCAATGAATATGTGCGACTGTCGTGATGCCACTGAGGTCCGACCAGTTCGCCGAGATCAATAGCGTGTGCGCGGTCGAGTCGTAATCCGCGGTGACGAAGCCGGTGCCCGTTGCGCCAGGCGCTTCCGGCGCCAATGCCGCCTGGTACCTGATCAAGGCGGCCTGGCTGAGGGTCGAGACGAGTAGCAGTGCAACTCCAAGCGCGGCGAGCCCTACTTTTCTCATAATGGCACTACCTCTGGTGTGAGTGACCGAGTATTCGGTAATCCCGCAGATTCTGGGATGCAGCCCTCAGCACGATGAGGGTCAACCGCGTTGCCATGCAAAATCCGCGCCGCCGTCGATAACCTGTTCACTCTTCGAGAATCTGCACGCAGCGTGCTTCATACAGCGACGCCGCGTGTAATGCGACGCGACAGTTGCGCGCTCCCCGGGCGCCTCAAACCGTCGCGCGCGATCTGCGTGCCACCGAGAATCGGCGCGTGGAACCGCAAAAGGGCATCGCGCATCGACTCGTGGCCCGGGCGAGTCAGGTAAACACAATCCGACGTACCGCTATTCCGAAACGGTCCCGAAAACTTCCCCTTGGCCAGTGAGTCGGCGGGCGCGGTCGCGCAGCGCGCCTCGTCGGTGTCAACGCCACCGACACTGCGCTGCAGTCGATCGTCTGAAGCGAGGTCCGGCAACCGGCGGACCTGCACCGTACGGTGTCTTCAACGCTCGGCCCCGACCCCCGCGAGCACGCCGAGCAACGCCGCCCCGTACCGCTCCAGCCGCTTCGCCCCGAGCCCGCCGATGCGCGCGAGCGCCGCGAGGTCCTGCGGCTGCTGGCGCGCGATCTCGGCGAGCGTGCTGTCGTGCGAGATCACGTAAGCGGGCACGCCCTGCGCGCGCGCCTCCGCGCTGCGCCAGCCCTTCAGCCGCTCGAAGACATCGGCGTCGGCCGGCGAGAGGTTCGCGTCCTGCACGGCGCGCGACCGGCGCGGCGCGCGCTTGCTCGCAACCACCCGCCGCATCTCCACGCGCGTCTCGCCCTTCAGCACCGCGCGGCTCGCCGACGCGAGCTTGAGCGCGCCGTGGCCCGCGTGATCGACGTCCACGAAGCCGAGCGCCACGAGCTGCCGAAACACGCTTCGCCATGCCACGTCGTCGAGATCCGCGCCGACCCCGAACACCGAGAGCTCGTCGTGGCGCCACCGGTCGGTCCGCTCGCCGCGCTTGCCGCGCAGCACGTCGATCAGGTGACCCGCGCCGAAGCGCTGGCCGGTGCGGTAGATCGCCGAGAGCGCCTTCTGCGCCTCGACGGTCGCGTCCCAGGTCTCCGGCGGGTCGAGGCAGGTGTCGCAGTTGCCGCACGGCCCCGACGCCTCGCCGAAGTACGCGAGCAGGCGCACGCGGCGGCACCCCGCCGTCTCGCAGAGCCCGAGCAGCGCATCGAGCTTCGCGGCCGACACGCGCTTGTAGTCCTCGCCCGCGTCCGACAGGTCGATGAGCCGGCGCTGCCCCACGACGTCGGCGAGGCCGTACGTCATCCACGCGTCCGCGGGCGCCCCGTCGCGCCCGGCGCGGCCGGTCTCCTGGTAGTAGCTCTCGATGCTGCGCGGCAGGTCGAGGTGCGCCACGAAGCGCACGTCGGGCTTGTCGATGCCCATGCCGAAGGCGATCGTCGCGACGATCACCACGCCCTCCTCGCGCTGGAAGCGGTTCTGATGCCGGGCGCGCGCTTCCGCGTCCAGGCCGGCGTGGTACGGCAGCGCGGTCACGCCCTGCGACTCGAGCCAGGCCGCGGTCTCCTCCACCTTGCGGCGCGAGAGGCAGTAGACGATCCCCGCGTCGCCCGGATGCTCCTCGCGCAGGAAGCGCAGCAGCTGCGCGCGGGGCTCCACCTTGTCGACGATGGTGTAGCGGATGTTCGGCCGGTCGAAGCTCGCGACGAAGGTGCGCGCGTCGGTCAGCTCGAGCCGCGCCACGATCTCGCGCCGCGTGTGCGGATCGGCCGTAGCCGTCAGCGCGACGCGGGGCACGCCGGGGAAGCGCTCGCGCAGCACCGCGAGCTGCAGGTACTCCGGCCGGAAATCGTGGCCCCACTGCGACACGCAGTGCGCCTCGTCGATCGCGAGCAGCGCGATGCGCGCACGCGCCAGGAGGTCGAGGCAGCGCGGCGTCAGCAGCCGCTCGGGCGCCACGTACAGGAGATCCAGCTCGCCCGCGACGAGCGCGCGCTCGACCGCGTCGGCCGCGCGCGCGTCGAGGGTCGAATTGAGGAACGCCGCGCGCACGCCGAGCTGCGTCAGCGCCGCCACCTGGTCCTGCATCAGCGCGATCAGCGGCGACACGACGATGCCCGTGCCCTCGCGCAGGAGCGCCGGCAGCTGATAGCAGAGCGACTTCCCGCCGCCGGTGGGCATCAGCACCAGCGCGTCGCCGCCCGCGGCTACGTGGCCGACGATCTCGGCCTGCGCGCCGCGGAAGGCGCCGTAGCCGAACACCTCGCGCAGCTTCGCGAGTGCGCGGGCCTGGAGATCGGTGTCGGGGGAAGGCATTTCGGGCGTCGTCATCGTTACGCGCCCAATCGTAACAAACGGGCGTCCGCGGTCCGGAAGCTGGCCCGACCCGGATGTGTGAAGCCACTCTAGTCTGACGAGTGGCTCGACGAAGTGAGCCCGAAGGCGCTTCAGCGACGAGGCGCCCGGGACGCGCCGGTTTGCGACGCTGCCCGGCCCCCTCGACAGGGCGATTCAGCGCGCGCCGCCCCGCCCCGCCATCGCCAGCGACGCAATCAGCCCGACCGCGAGAATCGCGATCCCGCTCTCGAACGCGTACGTTGCGGCCGCCTGCGCGTGCTGGTCCCGGAAGTACGCCACGAGCTGCGGACCGGCGATTCCCGCCGCCGACCACGCCGTGAGCAGCACGCCGTAGACGACCGGCATCACCCTGGTGCCGAAGGCATCGGCCACGAGCGAGGGCGCGGTGCCGAAGCCGCCGCCGTAGCAGAGCAGCACGTAGCACACGAGCGCGCCGAACACCCACGGGTCGCGCACGTGCAGGAGGATCACGAACGCGACGATCTGGGTCGCGAGGATGAGGCGGAACACGTTCGCGCGCCCGAGGCGGTCGGACAGCCCGCCCCAGAAGAGTCGCCCCAGCCCGTTGAAGAGCGCGCTCGCGCCGACCAGCAGCGCGCCGGCGGCGGCCAGCGCCGCGACGCTCATCTCCGGACGGGCGGCGGCGAGCAGCTCCTCGAGCAGCGGCGCCTGGAATGCGATGAACATGATCCCGGCGGCGACGTTGCAGAACAGCACGATCCACATCAGCGCGAACCGTCCCGATGCCACGCAGCCCGAAGCCGAATGCGACGGGGCCTCGCCGCCGACGCTGCCCGCGTGCGCGGGCGGGACGTAGCCGGGCGGGACATAGCCGGCCGGGGGCTCGCGCAGGAGCATCGCCGCGCAGGCCCCGACGACGCCGAGCACGATCCCCGCGGCGAGAAACACCCGCGGCAAGGCCGAGCGATACGCGGCGGCGACGTCCGCGCTCGCCAGGTCGGCCGGCATGAACGCGTCGAGGAACGCCGACGCCGAGCACCTTCGACATCAGCAGCGCACCGAGGCCGAAGCCCATGACCACCATGCCGGTCACGAGTCCGCGCCGGTCCGGGAACCACTTCGCGGCCGTGGCGACCGGCGTCACGTAGCCGAGCCCGAGCCCGGCGCCGCCCACGACGCCGTAGCCGATGAGGAACAGGGCGACGCTGTTCGACGCCAGCCCGGCGGCGCTCACGGCGTGCCCGACGCCGTACAGCAGCGCGCCCGCCAGCGCGAGCCGGCGCGGCCCCACCCTCGGCAGCAGCACGCCGCCCGCCGCTGCGGCGAGGCCGAGCATGAAGATCGCGATGCTGAACGCCGCCGCCGTGGTGCTGTTGGTCCAGCCGAACCCGAGCACGATCTTCGATTGGAAGAAGCTCCACGCGTAGACCGTCCCGAGACACAGCTGCAGCGCGACCCCCGCGCCGGCGACGATCCACCGGTCGGCAGGCGGCACGCCCGCCGCGCGCGCAGGTGGGGCGCCCGCGACGCCGACCCGGGCCCGCGCCGGAACGGTACTCTGAATTGCGTCCATCGCTCCCACTCCTCGTGTTGTTCTGCTGGTGAGTGGAAACTTACGGGCCGCGCCGAGAGGCGAATATCCCGTGGACGGATGAGCGCCGCGGTGCGGATGGATTAGCCCTATCGCCGGATGGATTAGGGTGGCGGCGTCTCGCGCGTGAAATATCTTGCAGCGACGCGAACCGATCGTGGGGTCGCTGGCGATCCGCACAGCTCAGGGCGGCGACAGACCCTGAGGGGAATGCGAAGCGCCCGGCAGTGGCCGTCCGTGTGACTTTCTCCCCTCCGCCGGCCGCTTCCGCGCCCGACCACGCGGGCGCCGGAGAAGGATTCCCTCGCCGCTCTCGCCTCGCGCGGCGACACTCGCAGCGGCGAGGAATTCCGCATGAACTACGACGTCATCGGCGACATCCACGGCCAGCACGACAGGCTGGTCGCGCTGCTGCGCACGCTCGGCTACCAGGAGACGATGCGCGCCTGGCGCCACCCCGATCGCACCGCGATCTTCGTCGGCGACTTCATCGACCGCGGGCCGCAGCAGGTCGCGACCGTCAAGCTCGTGCGCGCGATGACCGACACCGGCGCCGCCAAGGCGATCCTGGGCAACCACGAATTCAACGCCATCGCCTGGGCGACGCGCGATCCCGAGCACCCCGGAAAGCGACTGCGCCGGCACGATCGCCCCGGCAACCGGCGACAGCACGAGGCCTTCCTCGCGGAGGTCGAGGGCACGCCGCTCCACGCCGAGATCGTCGACTGGTTCAAGACCCTGCCCCTGTGGCTCGACCTGGGCGGCATCCGCGTCGTGCACGCGTGCTGGAACGGTGCGTGCATGGACCAGTTGCGGCCGCATCTCGGGTACGGCGCGACGCTCACCGACGAGCTCGTCGTCGGCGCGAACCGCAAGGGCCACTGGGCGTTCGATGCCGTCGAGACACTGTGCAAGGGCCCGGAGGTCGACCTGCCCGGCGGCAGGTCCTTCACCGACCAGGACGGCAAGCGGCGCACGAAGGCGCGCGTGCGCTGGTGGGAGAAGCCGGACGCCCGCACGGCATCACCCGTCTTCTTCGGCCACTACTGCCTGGATTCGCGTCCCGCGCCGCTCGGTCCGGAGCGTGCGTGCGTCGACTACCGCGCGGGCGAGGGCGGCCCGCTCGTGGCGTATCGGTGGGAAGGCGAGCCGGCGCTGCGCAAGACGCACTTCCTCTGGGTCTGAGCCACCGGCGGTTCGCGAACTATTCCGCACCGGCCCTGCCAAAATACGGGCGACGCCCGCTGGCGTCGTCGGTTCGGAGGATGATGGGGTCGGTATGCAGCTCGCAGGCACGATGATCGGCGCGACCGGGGTCTACACCTTCTCGGGGGTCGTCCAGCGCGACGCGGGGGGCCGGTTCATCGCGGTGGCCCGGGTCTTCGACCACCCCAACCCGTCGGTCTCGCTGCCGTCCGGAACGACGCCGCGACACGTCGTGGAGGTCGAAGGCGGTTCGCTGGAAGACGCCAAGCAACTCCTCGAGGACGCCCTCGCCGCCCGGCTCGGCACGCTGGAGTGGGTGCGCTGGCACGCCGCGGACGGGCGGTCGCCGGGGCGGCGGTGAGTTGAGCGGCAAGCACGTCGACCGGAGGCGAGTAGCCGCCTTAGCGTTTCGTCGCCTTGGCAGTCGAGCAATTGATGCACGCGTTGCAAGTCGACGCACGCGATTTGCTGCCACACGAGGCTCACCGCCTGAGCCACTCGTGTTCGCACACTGGCGAGCAGGATGTGCCCGACCGACCCCCATGGATCTATACTGCCTGCGGCGACTACCGTACGCTCATCGAGACCGTCATGCACGCTGACCCTGCCATCCGCCGCGCCGACGTCCCGGTGCCGCGCAACGACCTCATCCGCCGGTGGCAGGCCCTGGCCGCCGATGCGGAATCGCCGGACCACTTCGAGCTCGATCAGTTCGGGGAGCTGATCTTGAGCCCGAAGCGCCGACCACGGGGCACCAGCGTGTTGCTTCGGCGATCGCCTGGGAACTGAGGAACCAGCTGGGCGGCGAAGCGGTCACCGAAGTGTCGGTGCTGACCGACCGCGGCATCCGGGTTCCCGACGTCGTCTGGATGCCCGCCGAGCGCTGGGCGGCCTGCAGGGCCCAGTCGCCGCTCGAGGTCGTGCCGGACGTCTGCATCGAAGTGCTCTCGCCGGGCAACACGCGCCAGGAGATCGAAATGAAGATCGGCGCCTACCTGCGCGGCGGCGCGCGCGAGGTCGTCGTCGTCGGGCTGAAGGGCGAGATCGAGATCTTCGGTCCCCAGGGCAAGCGGGATACGAGCGCGCTCGGCATCGCGCTCGCGCTGCCGCCCGAGCTGTTCTGACCGTTCCGCGCCGCGGCGCACCCGCCGCCCGGCTGCGGTAGGCTCTCCCCCGCCGCGGCGCCCGACGCCGCGCGTCGTCACGATGGCCAAGCGCTACTTCCTCTCCAAGAGCAAGCTCAACGCGTACCGCCAGTGCGCGAAGCGCCTGTGGCTCGAGGTGCACCGCAAGGACCTCGTCGAGATCTCGCCCGCGACGCAGCGCAAGTTCGACGTCGGGAACCAGGTGGGCGAGCTCGCGCGGGCCGAGCATCCGGACGGCGTCCTGATCGGGCACGACACCGCGCTGAGTGAAGCACTGAAGCAGACGCAGGCGGTGCTCGCCGCTTCGCCGCGCCGGCCGGTGTTCGAGGCGACCGTGCGCCACGCCGACGTGCTCGTGCGCGCCGACCTGCTCGTCCCGACGCGCGGCGGCTTCCACATGGCCGAGGTGAAGTCGAGCGCCGAGGTGAAGCCGTACCACCTGATCGACGTCGCGGTGCAGGCGTGGGTGTTGCGCGGGGCGGGCGTGCCGGTGAGGAGCGTCGAGGTGCGGCACATCGACAGCGGCTTCGTTTACCCGGGCGGCGGCGACTACCGCGGCCTCTTCGCGAGCGGCGACGTCGAGGCCGACGTCGCGCGGCTCGAGCCCGAGGTGCCGAAGTGGGTGGGCGACGCGCAGGCCATCCTCAACCGGCCGGAGCCGGACGTGCCGGTGGGCGCGCACTGCGACGATCCGTTCGAGTGCCCGTTCAAGCGCCGCTGCGCCAGCCTCGCCGGCCCGGCGCCGGCGTATCCGGTGACGCTGTTGCCCGGGGTGAAGGGGAAACGGCTGGCGGAAGCGCTCCTCGCCGAGGGATTCGACGATCTCCGCGACGTGCCCGCTTCGCGCATCGGCGAGGACGAGAAGCTGCGCCGGATCCACGCGGTCACTGCGAGCGGGAATGCTTACCTGAGCCCCGCGGCGCGCGAGGTGCTCGCCGGTTGGGGCGCGCCGCGGCGCTACTTCGACTTCGAGACGATCGGCTTCACCGTGCCGCGCTGGGCCGGCACGCGGCCCTTCCAGCAGGTGCCGTTCCAGTGGTCGTGCCACACGGAGGACGCGGGCGGCGGGCTGACGCACGCCGAGTTTCTCGACCTGTCGGGAGAGGATCCGAGCCGCGCGTGCGCCGAGTCGCTCCTCGCCGCGCTCGGGGCGTCGGGCCCGGTCGTCGCTTACTCGGCGGCGTTCGAGTCGGGCGTGATCAAGCGGCTCGCCGAGCGGCATCCGGATCTCGCGCCGCCGCTCGAGGCGATCGGCGCGCGGCTCGTGGATCTGTTGCCGGTGGTGCGCGAGCACTACTACCACCGCGACATGAAGGGCTCGTTCTCGATCAAGGACGTGCTGCCGACCGTCGCGCCCGAGCTCGCGCATTCGAACCTCGGCGAGGTGCAGGAGGGCGGCGGGGCACAAGGCGCGTATCTCGAGGCGATCGAGCCGGGGACGACGGCGGCGAGGCGCGAGGAGCTCGGGCGGAGCCTGCGCGAGTACTGCGAGCGGGATACGCTGGGGATGGTCCGCTTGGCGAGGGCGCTCGAAGTTTCGGGGACGTGATCCCTGAGCCACTTCCACTTCACCCCCTCGAGCGCGCGCTCGAGCGTGCTCACGTCGCGAAAGTACTGCCGCGCCGCGCCGCGTGCGAATCTTCAGGGGCGTCGTCGGCCGGGGGCAGTCGGGCAACTCGGGTTTGCGCGGGCCGAAGCACGACGAAAGCGCCCGCGAGCCGCTCCTTCTCGCGCGATCGCCGGGGATGGCGCCTGGGCCGTGTGATGACTCGCCCCCGGCGCTGCTGCAATCGAACGCGAAGCGACCGGAAGGCTTGCCGTCTACCCGCGGCCGCCGGAGGTGCGCGCGAGCACCAGCTGCGGCTTGCTCGCGCCGAGGACGTTGGCGCGCAGCCTGACCAGGCGCCCGCGCAGCTCGGCGAGCCGCTCGAGGAGCGCGTCGCGCTGGGCCGATTCCGCGTGCTCGAGCAGGTTGAGCACGACCTGCGTCTGCAGCTCGAGCTGGGCGAGGAGATCGCGCGTGATCCGGTCGATCTTCGCGGCGGTAATCGGGTCAGTGGGATCGCTCATCGGGTCGGGTCGGGAAGGAGGCGCAGACCGTCTGGCGGTCGTATGCAGTCTGCCCGCGAACCGAGCGGCCCGGACGAATCCGGTCACCACTTTTCACATTCGAACCGCAAACATTTGTGAACGCGCTGCACGACGCGTCTTGCGCGCGGGTCGATGACGGTTCTCCGACGCGAACGCGTCACGGCAGGCCGAGTCCGGCCTAGGCGCTCGCCGCCAGGAAGATCTCGATGCGGTCGGTCGTCCACGTGGGAACCCCGACGCCGAAGAAGTCCTGATCTTCCGTCCAGATCGGACATCCGCGAGTGAGCGCGCACGCCAGGACCGGCCAGTCGTCCGGGTCCCGTTGCGCGATCCGCGCCCGCGCGGCGGCCTCCTGGCCGGCGTAGTAAGGGAGCGGGAGCTCCTGGACGATCGTGCTCACCTTCTCGAATGTTGCCATCGCGAGCTCGGGGGACAGTCCGCGGCTGGCGAGGATCGGCGGGAGGTAGTCCTCGACCTCCTTGAACGCGGCATCGGGGGCGGTGAACTCCACGTCTCGCCCGTAGCGCTCGAGCAAGCCCCGGACTCGCACGCCGAGCACGGCGCGAACGAGGATGTTCGCGTCCAGCACGAGCGATCTATCCGCCACGCTTGCGACGTCCCGCCCTTCTTCGCGCCTTGAACTCGGTCACGAGCTCGTCTTCCGTGACACTCGCCTTCGCCATCCATTCGTCGAGCCGGCGGCCGGCCTCGCGCAGCGCCGCGAGGTCGTCCGCCGCTGGCCGGTTGCGCAGCGGGATGTAAAAACCCACGGTACGACCGTGTTTTGTCACCGCGATCGGCACGTCGGACTCCAGGTATTGCGCCAGCTGCTCGCGAAACTCCCGCATGCCTACTTTCGTCTCTGCCATGGCCGCCCTCGGATGTGTACTCTATGTGTACACATTATCGCCGGGCCGGGTCGTCCTGGCAATCACCGGAGGGCCCCCGGTGTCCGCTCGGAGTACCAGGGGCATATTTCAAGGATACGGCCGTGACTGGCTCACCACGCGAGCCTGGAGCGGCGCGCGGGAACGATCAGCAAGGTCAGCACGCCATTGGCGCGGATTCTGCGAACAAGCCGCTATAGCGGCAGGACGCTATAGCTGCGCGTCGTCGCCAAAAGCGTTGCTTCAGCGCAACGCGCGGCTTCGCTCGTCATCAAAACACTTGAAACCGCGCGCGTGCGCTGGGTATTCTTCGCGCCCGCTTTGCGCGAATCGCAGGAACGCGATCATGAAACACACGCTCACCCTCTCCCGCTGGCACAAGGTGGCCGAGCGCATGCAGTCGGCGATGAAGGCGCGCGAGACCGCGGTAAAGACCGCCTACACCGCCACCGCGATCTCGCCCTGGAACAAGGCAGCCGTCGAAGAGAAAGCCGCCGAGATCGCTCGACGCGCCGCCGAAGATCTCGCGCTCGTCGAGTCCGCCGCCCACTCCGTCGCGACGATCCGCGCCGCGCTGGCGCTGCGCAACGCCGCGCTCGGCGTCTCGTCGCGCCTCGCGGAGGCCGAGGCGGCAAAGCGGCGCGCGGCGCTCTACCGGGCGATCGTCGAGGGACAGAAGGCGGACATGGTGCGGCCGGAGGACGTGCGGACGCTGCCGGCCGAGCTCGTCGGCGAGACCGAAAGCTGGGGCTTCGGGCGGCGCACTGCGCTCACGGTCACGCTGCAGACCGCCGATCCCGCGCTGCTCGCGGCGCTGCGCGCGAAGCTCGCGCACGAAGAGGCCCGCGCCACGCGTCTTCTCGACGAGGTCGCGGATCTCAACCGCGATCGGCTCGAGATCGACGTGCCGGACGAGCTCGCGCAAATCGCGGGGCTGGCGGAGTGATCCGCCGTGCCGCCCGGCGGTGCCGCCCGCCGGGCGCACGACGAGTGCCCGCACGCGGCCGGGGAGAAGCTTCCTGCCACCTGTACAGAAACGGGATCAGGCATCCAGGCCGGGCGCGCGCCCGATAGCGCAAGCCCGGATCGCGACACTCCATGGTTGCTGAGGCGGTCCGGGCGGTTGCCGGTCGCAGGTTGCCGGTTTCCTGTTGCGGGTTGCCCGCTTCTCCCCGCCTTTTTCCTCGTGGTCCCGCGACCGCTGCGACGCACACCCGATGAGCATCTACGCCACGCAATGGGCGCTCCGGTTCCCGCGCTTGGACGATTTACAGGATCTTTATAAATCGCCTAATTTTGGTCAAATCAGCCCCGCCTCGTGATTTCGGGGAGACCCGGACGCGTGGAGATTTCCGGGGCGCGATGAGCGCCGCTGCGAAGGTTCCAGAAGGCCGAGTCCGCGGACGCGAGAAGCGGTCAAGCCGCCCGCTTCTCAATCGGCCGCACGGAGATTCTGAGTCCCGTCGCCCTGAGCACGGCGTTCAGGCTGCGAAGCTCCGGATTGCCCGACTTGGAGAGCATCTTGTAGGTCGCCTCGCGGGTGAGCTTCGCCCTGCGGGCGATTGCGGCGATGCCACCCTGGGCCTGGGCGACCTGGCGAAGCGCGAGCATGAGCGCCGCCTGGTCGCCCTCCTCGATCACGGCCTCGAGGTACGCCGCGGCTTCGGCGGGGTTCTTGAGCTGCTCGATGAGCCAGGGCTCGTAAGGCAGGCTAGCGACGGCCACGCGGCTTCCTCCGCGCCGTGCGCGCCTTGTAGTCTTCGAAGTACGCTTTCGCACGGTCAATGTCCTTTTACTGCGTCGTCTTGTCTCCTCCGCAAAGGAGCAGGACCACCACCGCGGTCTGGAAGTGGCCCGGTCCATCAGCATTGTAATTTATAGTTAACAAGACATGCCCGACAAAGCGAAAGCATCCGCTTTAGATTCAGAAGTGCCGCGGAGCGCCTCTAAGGGACAGCGGGCCTGGGCGACGGCGCGCGCCGCGGTGCAGCGGCAACGCGCCGTCATCCGGCGGTCCCTACCGTTCACTCACGAAGGAGTGGGCTTTCGGCCAGGGCTTGATCTTCGCCAGGGTCTTCGCCATCGAGCTTGGCAGTCTCGCGGTCGTAATCGGCCTGCAACCCGATCCAGAACCCCTCCGACATGCCGAAGAAGCGCGACAGGCGCAAACCGGTGTCGGCGGTGATGGCGCGCTTGCCGGCGACGATTTCACCGATGCGTCGCTGCGGGACGCCGATCTCCTTCGCCAGCCGGTACTGGGTGATGCCCATCGGCTCGAGGAACTCCTCGAGCAGGATCTCGCCCGGGGTGGGATAGGGCACCTTGCGCATCGCTTCTCTCCGTCAGTGATAGTCCACGATCTCGACGTCCTCCGGCCCCGCGTCGGTCCAGCGGAAGCACACCCGCCCGCTGGGGGACCATCAATGTCGACTGGCTCGGGCGGGCGCGCCCCTCTCGATCCGCTGGATCGTTGACCTCGCCCGTACGACCGCCGGAAACGCGCTGCGGATTCAATCCTCGAGGTCTGGAGGCGCGTGACCCGGAGATCCCGTCCTCCAACCCCGCTGGGTCGGCGAACGGATCGCGGCCGTCAGATCAGCGCTTCCAGTCCCTTGCGGTCGAGGAGATCGAGGAGCTTCAGCGACGGACCGCTCGGGCGCTTCTGCCCGATCTCCCACTGGCGGACCGTGGACAGGCTCGTGTTGAGGATCGACGCGAGTACGGCCTGGCTGAGCCTGTGGCGAGCGCGCAGTGCGCGGATCTTCCTGCTCGAGTAGGGCCGCACCGGCGCGAGGCACAGCGCGTCGTACTCGCGCATCCGGCGCTTGTCGATGAAGCCGGCCGAGCGCAGATCACGCGCGGTCGCGTGAACCGCCGCCAGGATCCGGCTCTTCGGCCGGGTCTTTGCTGCCATGGCAGATCTCCTGCAACGCTCCGGCCCCGATCAGGGCACCGAGCTCTTCCGCCGCAAGCCTCAGCAGGTCGGCGGCGACGGCCTGCAGCGCATCCAGCTCCTCGTCGCTTACGTTCGCGCGTTCGTTCTTCGTAAAGCCGAAGATGAAGAACCACCGATCGGCGCGGTTCGTCGCCACCAGGGCGCGCGCGCCACCGCTCTTGCCTCGGCCGGGCAGCGCCACCCGTTTCTTCACCACGCCTCCTCCGAGGTCGGCGTCGACGAGCCCCTGCCGCATCTCCGACACGGCCTCGCACAGCGTCGCATCGGAGAGCCCCGCCCTGCGCACCCAGCGGCTGAACTGGCGGGTCTTGAAGACTCGCGTCGCGGGCGAGTATATCACTGAGTGTACTGGTTTGAGATGTGGTAAGCGGCGTGGTGGTGTCGAGCGTCACGCTGGCCGGGCACGCGAAACGGGGTTCGCCGCCGCGGCCTCGGGCAACGTGCGCGCGCACTGCCGCCAGCTCCTTGCAGTCTACGAACGTCGCTGGCTCATGCGGTGAGCCTGGACTTCCATCACGCGGGCGATGCGGCCTGCGCGGTCTCGATTGCAAGCGCCGGACGCCGCGCCCGCCCCGGGAGGTCGCGCTTCCCGCGCTGGCGCCCGGCCGCAGGGACACGGTCAAGCTCGCGCTCGAGCCGCGCCGGCGCGGGCGGATCGAGCTGGCGGGCGTCACGCTCGCGCGCACCGATCCGCTCGGCCTGGTGCGAGGGCTGGTGCGGGCCGCGGCGCCCGCGCACGTGACGGTGCTGCCCCGGCGCTACCGTCTCCCGCGCATCGCCCTGCCCGGCGCCCGGCGTTACCAGCAGGGCGGCGTGACGCTGGCGACCTCGATCGGCGACTCCGAGGAGTTCGTCGCGCTGCGCGACTATCGTCCGGGCGACCCGCTGCAGCGCGTGCACTGGAAGAGCTTCGCGCGCACCGGCCGGCCGATCGTCAAGGAGTACCAGGACGAGTTCTTCGAGCGCCACGCGCTCGTGCTCGATACGAGTTCGAGCCGGGGCGAGGACGCCGCGTTCGAAGAGGTCGTCGCCGTCGCGGCGTCGTTCGTCTACGCGATCGACACGCAGGAGTGCCTCCTCGATCTCCTGTTCGTCGGCCGGGAGGTGCACCGCTACACGACCGGGCGCGGCCAGATGCGCGCGGAGCACCTCCTCGAGGTGCTGGCCGGCGTGGCGCCGAGCGCGCCCGAGGCCTTCGAGGCGCTCGCGAACCGCGTGCACGCGCACCGGCACCGGCTGACGAGCTGCATCGTGGTGCTGCTCGACTGGGACGCGCCGCGCCGCGCGTTCGTCGAGTCGCTGCGGGCGAGCGGGCTCGAGGTCCGGGCGCTCCTGGTCTGCGACCGCGCGGCGGCGCCGGCCGAGGCGCCCGCCGGCGTGCTCGTGCTCCATCCCGGTGAAGTGGCCGCCGGACTGGCGAGGCTCGGATGAGCGTGCCGCGCGGACTGCTCGGCGCGGGCCTCCTCTTCTGGGGCTGGCAGACCGGGAATCTCCTTGCCGGCATCGCGCTTGCGGTGATCATCGAGGCGCCGCGGTGGAGCCGCGTCCGGTTCGAGCTGCGCCCGACCGATCTCGCGCGCATCGCGGACCTTTGCACGGTGATCTTCGTCGGGGTCGTGGTGGCGGTCGCGGCGAGCCGGGGCCTGCGCGACGGCGTGCTCGGGACGCTGACCTGGTTGCCCGCGGTGCTGGCGCCGATCCTGCTGGCGCAGCTCGTGTCGAGCGCGGGCCGCATTCCGCTGAGCGCGCTCTTCCAGTACGTCCGCAGGCGAAAGCGGCGCGACCCGTCGACCGAGGATCCGCTCGTCGACCTCGGCGGCATCTACCTGGCGTTGTGCGTGGTCGCCGCCGGCGGAGGAAACCTGCGCAACCCCGGCTACTACGTCGGCACGGTCCTGCTCGCGGCGTGGGCGCTCCATGCGGTACGGCCGCGGCATGCCCGGCTCGGCGTCTGGATCGGGACCCTGGCCGTCGCAAGCGCGCTCGGCTACGCGGGCCAGGCGGGGCTCGCGCAGCTGCAGGGTTCGCTCGAGGCGTGGTACACCGACTGGCACCTGAAGGGCATCGATGCGGACCCCTACCGCAGTACGACCGACATCGGGTCCATCGGCCGATTGAAGACGTTCGACGCGATCGTGCTGCGCGTCTATGCGGATCCGCGGAACGCGTCGGAGCTCAAGCTGCTCCACCGCGCGAGCTTCACGACCTACTCGGGGACGACCTGGCACGCGCTCAAGGCGCCGATGGCGCCGATCGCGTCGCAGCCCGACGGCGCGACGTGGGTGCTGGCCGACGGTACGCCGGGGTCCAGCGTGCGCATCGCGACCCGGCTCGAGCAGGGCAAGGCCCTGCTCGCCCTGCCCGGGGACACGACGCGCGTCGCCGACCTGGTTGCCACCGAGGTCAAGCGCAACGCGCTCGGGGCCGTGCAGGCGAACGTGGGCGCCGATTGGGCGAGCTACGTCGCGGTGCGCAGCGACGGTATCGTCGCCGCGCCGCCGGGCGAAGGCGATCTCACGCTGCCGGCCGCCGAACGCGCGGCGATCGAGGCGCTTGCAGCCGAGCTCGATCTGCGCAGCGTGCCCGCCGACGAAGCGCTCAGGCGCGTGCAGCGGCACTTCAGCGCATTCTCGTACTCGACCTTCCGCGAATCGGCGCCGCCGCGAGGCACCACCGCGCTCGCCGATTTCCTGCAGCGCTCGAAGAGCGGGCACTGCGAGTACTTCGCCGCGGCAACGACCCTTGTCCTCCGTGCTGCCGGGATTCCCGCGCGGTATGCGACAGGTTTCGCGATGCTCGAGTACAGCGACCTCGAAGGCGCGTACGTCGTGCGGGCGCGCCACGCGCATGCGTGGACCCGCGCGTGGGTCGGCGATCGCTGGGTGGACGTGGACACCACACCACCGACCTGGTTCGCCGAGGAGGAGCGGCTTGCGCCGGCGTGGCAGAAGATCGCTGACCTTTTCCGGTGGGCGAGTTACCGGTGGGCACAGCGGACGGGGTTCGAGGCGAGCGCGGCTTGGTATGTGCTGCTGGGCGCGCTGCTTGCGTTCCTCGCATGGCGGGTCCTCCGCGGCAAGCGCACGCGTCAGGCTCTCCTTGGGCCGACGACGAATGCCGCCCGCTCGTTCCCGGGACTCGACTCGGAGTTCTATGGTATCGAGCGTGCCCTCGCGAGCCGAGGAATCCCGCGCGCGTCGGCGGAGACACTTGCCGATTGGGCGTCACGTGCGACGGCTGGAATGGATGAGACGACCCGTTCGCGGGTTGAGGCCGCGCTGCAGCTGCACCTGCGCTACCGGTTCGATCCCGACGGGCTCGATCGCGACAAACGCGAAACGCTGCGTGACGCGACTCGCTCGCTTACCGACGCCCTCCTCACCTCGCTGAGACCTCAATATGTGAACCAAGATGCCCGTGACAGCAGTACATAGCCTAGCGTCACGATGGTCGAAGTCATCAACGCTATGATCATCAGCATGATCGCGTTCTCGCAGACATAGTGCAGCATGGTGTGTGCCTCCGAAGTGCACGCACCGGGTACTCTACGGTTCTCGCGTTTCAAGGTGTCCACTACGGTTCGTAGTGGACACCATCGTCAGGGTCGCAGTCTCAACCGGGAAGGACGGCCTAGACCGGCGCTTACATTGGTATCAGGGCGCTCGGAGGAGGAACAACGCCCCTACGCAGGGGGCGCGGGACTCGACAGGCCAAATTGGTTGCACTAGCTTGTGGCATTCGCAACCTTTGGCGACACGGGAATGCCGAAATACTTCACCGACGAGCGCCCCCTACTCTTCAACAAAGCGACCTTCAAGCTGGGAGAACTAACGTCCGCGACGCTCGCGGCGCTGTTTGAGAAAAGCCCGGGAAACACTATCTGCCTGACGTTCGAGGGCTTCGAAGCTAACTGCCTCGGCTTCTTAGTACACGTTCGAAAAAGCGGCGACCGCTTTGAACTCCTGAACATCGCCGAGGAGGTTGAACTATTCGTTCACAGTGAGGAACAGCTCCTCGAAGTCATCAAGCATGTGAGCGGCGCCGAGTATTCAGAGAGGGCGCAGAAAGCGTTCCAACAAAATCGGAATGCCATTGGAAGCGGCGTGCCGCTCGGCGCCTTCTCCGCTGCACCTTAGGCATCTTTGAGTGCGGCTTGGATAGCCTCGTATTCTGAGTCTGGTTTCGCTCCTTCCGCCCTCATAGTCCAAGCGCCAGCGTCGCTTCTGTAGATCCTCCAATCAAGTTTTGTTGACAGCCAGAGACAAGCAGCGCCTTCACTAATCTTCGCCATCTCTGCACCCTTCAACCACTGTTCTGGTCGGTTCCCCGCCACCAGGAAGATCGGTTTCCCTCCGCTCCTCTTCGCTTTGCCAAGCACTTTGCAATCGCCCGGATATTCGTGAGGAGCATCAACCGAAACCTCAGTCGCACCTTCTAGAATGCATAGGTCGAGAAACGTCTCTCGTAGTCCGAGCGCCAGCACTAGGTTCTTGAAAGCCGTGTAACTCTTGTCTTCCGCCGCCATCTCGGCGTAGTGCGGAGCGGACTTCGGCATATCAGCGGGAAGCTGAATCCTCATCAACTTACCCAGATTACCTTCCTCAGCCTTGAACAGATTCTTTTGCCCGTTGATGATCGGAGTCGCCAAGTCGATGCCCTTAACTCTCCCTCCCTGCTTGAGGAGCCATCCGTAGTCCCGGATCTTCGCGAGTAACCATGCATCAAACACGCCGGCAGCATGAATATGCGGATACGTAATCTCTGCTCCCGCGATTGACCCGGTCTGCCAACCCCAGCTAATGATCACAATGAAATCCCGATGCTGACGCACGATCTGAATTGGGGTCATAAAATTTGCCGACTTCTCCTCGGCAGCTGTGTGTAGCGCTTTAACCTCCAGCCCGAAAAGGTTCTCTCTGGCGGGATCTCGAACAATAAGGTCTGGAAAGACATTCCATAACACTGAGGACACCGAGTACCCTTGTTTGTCCTCCTCGAGCACATGGTTCATCTCGTACGCAAGGGAGTACTCAAGCAGCGTGGAGACCCTTGTCCTCGTGTCAGTCAAATGTCTTGAGTCACGAGGTGGGCGCTCCGAACTTCGGCGTGCTGTTAGCGTCATTGAAACGCCGGAATTGACACGGTCAACCGCCTTGGCGAGCAAGGAATCGATAAAAGCACGAATTGTGAGTCCCGTCTTCCCTGCGAGTGAGAACGTCGGCTTGGCTACGGTCGTCATGCTCAAGTCCGCCTCACAAACCCTTGGGCGACACTCTCGATCGCTTGCAGCTCGATCGAAGCGGCGCACTCCAATAGCCTTCGAGCTTCAAGCCGTAGGGATTCGTAGTGGGCTCGAGTCTTGAGGAACGCTTCTCGCAGCGCAGCCTGATGCTCGGGCAGCGGAACCGGAACCTGAATCGTGAGCAAGTCCTTGAGGGCGATTCGCGGTCTTCCGATCCCTGCGATGAGATGGATGATCTGCCCATAGGCGTAATCAGATCGCAGAAGGATGGAGAGCAGAAAGGGATCGATGATTGGAGTGGCGCTGCCACCCTTCTTTACAGTTAGGACTACGCACTCCGCCGATGCATACCCTGGCTTTTCAAAGTCGACGTAGGCGATTTTCCTTAGATTTGGACGCATCCGAGCGAACAGCAGATCGCCTCGATAGTACTTTTTCACGCCGCTCGTCAGTGCGTTAGCTGGGGTTGACACTTGGTGTATGAGTCCTGTCCTAGGCTCGAGGTGTGCAAGCCCAGTGTAGAGGATTACTTGATCCGGAAAATCAACGGAGGGCACGTATCCTTCGTTCCGGACATCGCAGAGTTCTCCAAGCCGAAGAAGTTTGTGTTCGCACCGATCCAGAGCAGCCTGCGCCGCAAGCCGCGCCGGGTGATGAAACCGAAAGTCAAGCCTGTTGTCTCGGTTGGTGAGATCGTTCGCGAGCGCAAGAGGGTTGGCCAGAAAGATGCTGTCTGTCTGATGCTCGAGACTTCCCGTCGATTCGAACCGAGACCACGCCTCGAGGATCTCGGCTAGGTCGCTATTTAGCCGTGGTGCCCCGGAGTCGTCGTAAATGATGTCGGGATCTCCATTCGCTTTCCTCCCTACGTTCTCAGCCCTTGCAAAGAATGTCAGTTGCTTCTCGGGTGGGTGGCTGTCTTTCCTCAAGAGCAAGACTGAGGTATTGACCGACGCATACGGCATGAAAGCAGTCTCAGGTAGGCTGAATACTGCCGCCAACTCAGATCGCTGAAGAATGACTTCCCGAACATCCGCTGCCGAAGAGAGAGAAAGCACACCCTCATCGATAACAATTCCCAGCCAGCCACCTTCTTTCAGAAGGTCGAGACACCGCTCAATGAAAAGAATGCCCCTGCGGCGTGCAGCCTTGCCCTTGCCCAGGGTGTACTGCTCCAACTCCGTTCGGTCTGTGAAGTCGCTGCCGAACGGCGGGTTCGTAATGATGGCGTCAAACGTATTCTGGTAGCGCTTCCCCGCCTTTCCAAGCGTCCCGCCGTTCCCTAAACAACGTGTTTCGGCTGAGGTCGCTCCGTGAACAAAAAGATTGATGCCGCTTACCCAGGCGAGGCGTTCGTCGATCTCTAGAGCTACTAGCTTCTTGTACGGACGATTCTGCTTCACGATCTCCACCAAGAAACCGCCCGTGCCCGACGCAGGATCACAGACTTCGCCGTGAAGCCGGTCTCCAAGAGCGGAAACCAGAAACTCAACGACGGACTGTGGAGTGAAAAACTGTTGGTTGTCTCCCTTGTCGAATGTGTTTCGGATCATCTCCTCATACGCATACCCCTTAAGATCCTGGGAAGAAGCTCTAAGCTCGACATTGGCCAAGATCGAGCCGACGGCCGCCAACGCGGTATCGGACAGCTTAAGTTCGCGAAACCTCTCGGGGAATAGCCCCTGATTAGCCTTCGCAGCCTCTTGGAAAGTCGTCCTTAGGCGCCCAGCGTAAACATCGAAGGGTTCTCCGGGCTTCTGAACGAAGAACTCGCCGTTCGTTGGCGTTCGCTCCGCCAGCAGTTTCAGGAATACAAGCTTGGTTGTCTCGTCGAATCGCTCGACAATACTGCTGTTTGCATCGGTATCCCGTAGCGCACGATGCACCTTGGCCAGTGCACGTTTCAGATCCTTATCTTTTCCTTCGACGTCCCGCTCTGGCCCTGATTGGCGTTCGATTTCGGGGTCATTGAACAGTGATTGCGTTATCCGGTACTGCGCTTGCGGCTGCTCGGCGACGATCCTCTGTACGTCGGCGAGTGCGTACGTCCTGTAGTTGTTGTTCGGTTGCCTGATGGACTTGAGCTTCCCTGACTTGTCCCAGTTGCGCAGGGTCTCTTTGCTCACGCCCAGGAGGCTTGCGGCTTCAACGAGGGAAATATGTGCCGACATGCCCACTCTTGTAAGGTTTTAACCTTACAAGAGGCTACTAGGTGTCGGCATTGGGTTGTCAACAGAACCTGCTTCTGCGCCTCAATGACAGCGCCTCCCGGCACTAGGAAGATCGTCTCCAGTGGGCGCGTCGAACCCGCCCACGCTGGCCAAGGGGCGCCCTATCTGCGCGCACTGGCGTGGGCGATACCCCCGCGAGTACCCCTCACGCCGCCTGCTTCAGGCAAGCGCTCTCGAGGCGCGCGGCGAACGCCGATAGCTTGTGGCACGTCAGCAGCAAGCAATCCATGGCGCGGGTCATCGCCACGTAGAGCAGTCGCGCTTCGTCCTCGGGCGGTTCTTTCTCGTAGGGCATGAACCCGATCCCCGGAATGGCGACCACGGGAAACTCGAGGCCCTTGCTGCTGTGCATCGTGAGCACTTTCACGCTGTCGTGCCCGGCGTCGAAGTGGCGCCGCTTCTTGCTCTCCTGGAGCCACTCGACGGGGATCTGCGCCTGCCGCAGCGCCTGCGTGACTTCTTCGCCGATGAACTTGGAGCGATAGACGACGGCCATCTCGTTCCAGGGACGGCCTTCCCGATGCAGCGCCTTCAACCGCTCTGCGATAAAACCCGCCTCGGCCTTGAGTGACGGCAGCCTCACGAGCTCAGGCGGCGGGCCGCGCCGGCCGGCGCTCGACGGCTCGACGAGCGGCACGCCGTCTTCCTCCGCGGCTTCGGGCGTGAGCAGCTCGCGCGCGAACTCGCACGCCACCCCCAGCACCTCGGCGGTATTGCGGTAGTTCAGACGGAGAATCGTCGTGCGGCCCCGGGCTTCGATGCCCACGCTCCTGAAGCTGAACTTCCGCCGAGCGCGCTTCGCGTAGATCGACTGCGCATCGTCGTAGAGCACGAGCAGCGAATCGGTTTCCGGGTCGACCATCCGCGCCGCGAGCTTCAGCCACTCGGGCCGGAAGTCGTGGCCTTCGTCGATCAGGACCGCGCCGTACTGCGCCGCCGGGATCTGGCCGCGCTCCACCGCGTGAACGACCGCGTCCACCATGCGGTCGAAGAAGCCCTCGCCTTCCTCGGGCTTCGCGACGTTGTAGAGCCTGAGCTGGTCATGGCACCAGCCGTGGAAGTGCCGCACCGTCACCGTGTCCGGCCACGCCCGTCTGCTCGATCGCGTGCGCGAGCTTCGACGCGAGCGTGACGTTGTAGCAGAGGACGAGGATCGGCTTGCCGAGCACCTCGGCGAGCCGGACGCACCGGTAGCCGAGGATCATCGTCTTGCCCGAGCCGGCCACGCCGTGGATGACGCGATGGCCCTCGCCCAGGCTGCGCGCGAGCTGCTCCTGCTGCAGATCCATCACCCGGACGAGGTCGCCAATTCGCCCACTGTGGCAAGGCTGCCACCTGGCTCACCGGGTGAGCCACCGCGAGGCGCAAGCTGGGCTCGCTCGATCGCCGACCCTGCCATGACGGATCGATCCGCAATCCCCAGCGACTACGCCAGGTGGCTCGCCGACCCGAAGCGCCGCATCGCCGCCGCGCAGCGTCGCGCCGTCCAGTTCGCGAACCGCGAGCTCGTCCTTCTCTACTGGCAGATCGGCCGCGACATCCTGCAGCGGCAGCAGGCGCAGGGCTGGGGCGCCAAGGTGATCGACCGGCTCGCTCGCGACCTGCGCAATGCATTTCCGCACATGAAGGGCTTCTCGCCACGCAACCTCAAGTACATGCGGGCGTTCGCCGAACGCCTGGCCCGACCCGCAATTTGTGCAAGAGGTGCTTGCACAATTACCCTGGTACCACCAACTCGCCTTGCTGGACAAGCTCCCCGACCACGAGAGCAGAACGTGGTACGCAGTCAGAGCGATCGAGCATGGCTGGTCGCGCAACGTGCTGGTGATGCAGATCGAGACCCGGTTGCGGGCACGTCAGGGCGGTGCGGTCACCAATTTTCCGCGCCGATTGCCACCGACCCAATCTGACCTGGCCAGGGACTCGCTGAAGGACCCCTATCTGTTCGATTTCCTCGGCCTCGGGGACGAGGCCCAGGAGCGGGAGATCGGAAGGGCACTCATGACGCACATCACCCGCTTCCTGCTCGAGCTCGGGGCCGGCTTCGCTTTCGTCGGTCGCGAGTACCGGCTCGAAGTGGGCGGGGAGGAGTTCTTCGTCGACCTGCTCTTCTACCACCTGAAGCTCCGCTGCTACGTGGTCGTGGAGTTGAAGGCAACGCCATTCAAGCCCGAGTACGCCGGGCAGATCAACTTCTACCTGTCCGCGATCGACGCGGGGCTGAAGGCGCCGGCGGACAATCCGACGATTGGCCTGCTGCTGTGCAAGGAGCATAACCGGACCGTCGCCGAATACGCGCTTCGTGGCATCGAGAAGCCGCTCGGCGTCGCGGGGTATCAGCTGGTGCGGGCGATTCCGGAATCCCTGGCGAGCGACCTGCCGACGATCGAGGAGATCGAGGCCGGGTTGCAGGCCGCCGGCGACGGTGTCGCCGCCAACGACTCGCCGACCGACGATCGGACAGGCCAATAGCCAAGGACGGTACGGCCTCGGCTCGCAGGACGGGCCGGCGACGTAGCCCGCGACGCCCCCGTGCGGGCGGCCCTCACGCCGCCTGCTTCAGACAAGCGCTCTCGAGCCGCGCGGCCTCGAACTGCTTGCGCGTGATGCGCGTCAGCACGGCACCGTAGCCCCACGCCACCGCGAGCTTGCCCTGGTGCGGCCCTTCCGCCACCTGCAGCGCCGGGTCGCGCTCGAGCAGTGCCATCACCGCGAAGGCGTACTGGCGCGCCTGCTCCAGGGGCTCGCGACGGGCTTCAGGCCCCGCTCGGTGTGAATCGTGAACGACACCCGATCCGCAGCGTGGATCGTCTCGAGCGTCCAGTGCTTGACCTCGACGATCCGCACGCCGCGCCGCGGGAGGAGCCGGCCGCCGCCCCGTACCACGCCACGAGACGCGCGCGCAGAGCCGGCTCTCTAGCAGCCGGCAGGGGCCCGCGTAGATGCGCACGCGCGCAGGCTCATCGCACGAGCCACTGCGGCGCGCACACTGGCGCAAACCCGGGTCGCCCTTTCTCCTCGGCGAAACGACCGGGAACGATCACACCGAACGCACGCCCGAGGCATCGCGCATGATATACACTCCTGCATCTGTATATCCAGACCGTCTGGAGGACGCGATGCAGGTGTCGAAGTGGGGCAACAGCCTGGCCGTGCGACTGCCCGCGGCGGTGGTCGAGGCGCTGGCGCTGAAGGAAGGCGACGAGATCGAGATCCACGTCGTCGGCGCACGCGTATTCGAGGTGGGCCGGCGCCCCGGGCCGCGTGAGCTGCTCGCGCGCCTGAGGAAGTTCCGCGGGCGGCTGCCCGCCGACTTCAAGTTCGACCGGCTCGAGGCGCATGAGCGGCGCTGATCGCTTCCTCGACACGAACGTCCTGCTCTACCTGCTTTCCGCCGACGCGGCGAAGGCCGACCGGGCGGAAGCGGTGCTTGCCGAGGGCGGCGTCGTCAGCGTCCAGGTGCTGAACGAGTTTGCGTCGGTCGCGTCGCGCAAGCTGGGGATGACCATCGCGGAGACGCGCGAAGCGCTCGCCGTCGTCCGCGCGCTCTGCAGGACCGTCCCGCTGACCGAGGCGACGCACGACAAGGGCCTGGAGATCGCCGAACGCTACGGGCTCGCCGTATACGACGCGATGATCGTCGCGGCCGCGCTCCTGGCCGGTTGCGACACGCTCTACTCCGAAGACCTGCAGGACGGCCAGCGGCTCGACGGGCGGCTCACCGTCCGCAATCCGCTGCGCTGAGCCGCGCGCGGAGGGGCGCCGGGCGGGGGAGGTCTATGGCGTGGATGACATCCATTCAAGCCTACTGTGAGACTCCGGTGGTACGCTTCGCGACATGAGCAGCGCCGACATCGACGAGATTCTCAAGCTCCCGATCGAAGAGCGGCTGCGCCTCGTCGAGCTAATCTGGGAAAGCATCGCGGCGACACCGTCGGCGGTCCCGCTCGGCGATGCGCACCGGGCGGTGATCGACGAGCGCCTCGCGGAACACGCCCGCGCTCCGGACGACGTACGGGGGAATCGGCAGGCTGGCCAGACGCGCCCGGCTCAACCGCGTGAGCCTGTATCGGACGCTGTCCGCACGAGGCAACCCCGAGCTGCGCAGTTTGGGCGCCGTGCTGGAAAGCCTCGGGCTTCGCCTGGCCGTGGAGGTACACCGCCCCCGCGCGCGACGACGCGTCAGATCGAGTCCTCGCGCAGCCGGCAAGCCGGACCGCAGGGCGGAGCGCGCGAGGGTGCGAGCACGATGAGACACCTCGTCGTGGCAAGAACGCGAAAGGAACAACGGTGAAAACCGGAGCGCGATCCGTGGGCCGAAAGCGCGCCAACCCGCGGATCGGCAGCGACTTCGAGGACTTCCTCCGGGAGGAAGGACGGCTGGACGAGGCCAGCGCGGTCGCCGTCAAGCGCGTCCTCGCCTGGGAGTTCGAGGAGGCGATGAAGAAGGCCAACGTCTCCCAGGCGGAGATGGCGCGGCGGATGAGCACGAGCCGCGCGATGGTCCGCAGGCTGCTCGACGCCAACGACCTGTCGATCACGCTCGCGACCATGAGCAAGGCAGCCGCGGTGCTCGGGCTGAGCCTGCACCTCGAGCTCGCTGCCTGACAACTCCGGAACCTTCGCCTTTTCGCCGGTCCGTCCACCCGCCGCCCTGGAGCACCGATGTCCGCACCGCCCGACCCCCGCCCGACCGCCCTCGTCGCCGCCGACGCGGCCCCGCGCAAGCAGCCGTCGAACTACCCTGCGCCGTTCGCCGCGCGCGTCGCCGGCCGGCTCAAGCGCCCGCTCGGCGATCCTTTCGGCCTGACGAACTTCGGCGTGAACCTCACGCGCCTCGCACCCGGCGCGATGTCGGCGCTGCGCCACGCGCACACGAAGCAGGACGAGTTCGTCTACGTGCTCGAAGGCGAGCCGACGCTCGTCACCGACGAAGGCGAGACCGCGCTTCGCCCCGGCATGTGCGCGGGCTTCAAGGCCGGCACCGGCAACGGCCACCATCTCGTCAACCGCACCGACCGCGACGTGGTGATCCTCGAGGTCGGCGACCGCACCCCGGGCGACAGCGGCACCTATCCCGACGACGACCTCGCCGCGGCGCTCGGGCCCGACGGGCGCTGGCGCTTCACGCACAAGGACGGAACGCCGTACGGGGCCTGACCGGACGCGGCGCGCTCAGCCCGCCGGAACCGGCGCCGCGTCGGGCAGCAATCCGGCCCGCTTCAGGTCGCGCCAGAACGCGCCGGGAATCGGCGCGCGCAGGAGCGCCAGGTTCGCCTCGATCTCGCCCGGCGAGCGCATCCCCACGACGACGCTCGCGACCGCGGGATGCGCGAGCGGAAACTGCAGCGCCGCCGCGGCGAGCGCCACGCCGTGGCGCGCGCACACGCCCTCGATCGCACGGACGCGCGCGAGGACCTCCGGCGGCGCGTCCTGGTAGTTGTAGCGCCCGCCGCCGCCTCGCGCCGGTCGCGAGGATGCCCGAGTCGAACGGCGCTGCGATCAGCACGGCGACGCCACGCTCGACGCAAAGCGGCAGCAGCCCGGCGAGCGCGCCCTGGTCGAGCAGGGTGTAGCGGCGCGGCAGCATGACGGCGTCAAACTCGCCTTCGCGCACGAAGCGCTCGCAGACATCCAGTTCGTTCAGAGCGACGCCGATTCCCCGGATCGTCCCCGCGCGCCGCAGCTCGGCGAGCGCGGGGTAAGCACCCGCCATCGCTTCGCGGAAGCGCTCGTCAACGCGCTCGCCGTGGTACTTCCGGTTGACGTCGTGGATCAGCAGCAGGTCGACGCGCTCGAGCCCGAGGCGCTGGAGGCTTTCCTCGAACGAGCGCAGGACGCCATCGCGCGAATAGTCGAACTCGACGTCGAAGGGCAGCGCGCCGGCGAAGAGCCCGCCCGCGTCGGGCCCCGCGCGCCGCGGCCGCAGCAGCTTCCCGACCTTGGTCGAGAGGACGAAGCGGTCGCGGTCGAGCGCGCGAAGCGCTTGCCCGACGCGCTGCTCGGCAAGGCCGTGGCCGTACTGCGGGGCGGTGTCGACGTAACGCAGACCCGCCGCGGCGGCCGCGGCGAACGTCGCGTGCGCCGCCGCGTCGGAGGTCGCTTCGAACAGCCCGCCGATCGCGGTCGTGCCGAGACCGAGCGCCGACACCGCGAGACCGGCTCGTGGAAAAGTTCGAAGCTCGGTCGGGTCCCAGCCCATCGCGCGCTCTTGTTCGGGCCGCATGGTCGCATACGGCGACGACGGAAGCGTGGATCGGATCGGCACGCCGATGGGCACGCACTCTAGTCGCGAATCACCTAGGCGTTAATTCGCTTAAGCGTCACGACAACGAACCCGGCAGTCGCGACCGCATTCGGGCTCATCGCGTGAGCCACTGCGGCGCGCAGACTGGGCAGTGTCATGGCCACGCGCGCACACCGCAAGCCGTCACCCAACGCGATCGCACCGCGTATCGAATCGCTCATTCTGATCGTTCGTGGTCAGCGGGTGATGGTCGATGCCGATCTTGCCGCGCTGTACGGCGTGCCGACGAAAGCGCTCAACCAGGCGGTGCGACGGAACCGGGATCGCTTTCCGGCGGACTTCGTCCTCCGGCTGTCGGAGCGGGAGAAGAATGAGCTGGTCACAAATTGTGACCACCTTCGCCGTCTGCGGTTTTCGTCGACCCTCCCCTACGTTTTCACCGAGCACGGCGCCATCATGGCCGCAAACGTCCTCAACAGCGCGCGTGCAGTAGCGATGAGCGTCCACGTCGTGCGTGCGTTCGTGCGCCTGCGCGAGGTCATCGCGTCGCACAAGGAACTCGTCAAGCGGGTGGACGAACTCGAGGCACGCTACGACGAGCAGTTTAGGGAGGTGTTCGATGCGATCCGCCGGCTGATGGCGCCGCCCGACGCGAAGCCGAAGCGGAAGATCGGCTTCGTGTAGGCCGCGAATCGGCGCGTGCGGCGAGCGCCTCGACCCGGGACCCGCGCATGCTCGCGACGCTCCGCAAGCTCCGCCGGCGCTACGCATTGCCCGACGCCGAGTCGCTCGAGCTCCTCGCGGCGCACCGCCGCGAGCATCCGACCCGCGCCGAGCGCGCGCTCGAGGCGATCCTCGCCGAGATCAACGGCCACGCGCTCGAGGGCCGCTTCCGCCGCGAGTGGGTCTGCGGGGGACGATGGATCGTCGACTTCTACTTCCCCGAGGTGCGGCTCGCCATCGAGGTCGACGGCGGCTACCACCGGTCGACGTTCCAGCTCGGCTGGGATCTCTTCAAGGCGGCCGAGCTCGAGGCGGCGGGGCTCACGCTCGTGCGCCTGACCAACCAGGAGGTTTTCGGCGATCGCGAGCGGCTGCTCGCCAAGCTCCGCTGCGGGTGGAGGGTGGCTGCCAGGAGTGCGAAATCCCGCCAGCGGGCCGTGTCGGTCCCGTTCGAGACCTAGGCCCGCCCGGGACGCTACGCGGCGCGGCGCCGCGCGCGCAGCAGCCACAAGGCGCCGAGTCCCAGCAGGGCCAGCGGGGTCGGCTCGGGCACGGACGCCCGGGGTTCACCGTAGAGAAAATCGTCCATGCCCACGACGTCGATCCCGCCGCCGTCGTTGGGCCCCAACGCCGCGTTGCCGGTCGTGATGCGCACGCGAGCAATGCGCTCGCCGGCACCGAACACGACCCCGAGGAACGAGAGGCTTCCATCGGCGATCGTGCCCGCCGGCGCGAACGCGCTGTACAAGAGATTGTCCTGCGCGTCGAACAGGGCGATGCTCGTCGAATTCGACAGGTCCACGTCGGTGAACACGGCACCGAAGCCGCTAACTGTCGCCGCGATCGCCCCGTTGCTGCCGGGCAGGAAGAAAAGGGCATCGGTGACATTGCTGCCGCTCGGGACGAAGAGGCGCAGCGCGCTGAACGTGCTGAAGGTGGTTGCATAGGTTGGATTGATCCCCGCGAGCCCGTTCGTTGCCCCGCCCGACAGAGGCGCCTGCAAGAATCCCGTTCCGGGGGTGACGAATTGAGCGCCGCGCGTGTTCAGGAAACCATTGAACGGCGTGCCCGACGGGGTCGCATCCACCGCTCCGCCGCCGTCCCAGTTGATCTCGCGCCGACCGCTCGCGAGCGGTCCCGCGGCATTGCCGTTGTTGGGGCTACCCAGGGCCGCCCTGAAGGAATCGACCGTGGCTTGAATCGACGCGGCAGTGTTATCGCCGCCCACCGAGAACGTGATGGGTGCGGCGGCGGCAAGCGTCGAGAACGAGAAAGCGACGAAACAAAGCCCGAGTCTGGTGCGGCGCGACATCGGTATCCCCCGTGGCGTGGAAGTTCGGTCCCGCGAGCATCAACCATGCCGCCGTGAAAAAGTGTAAACAGCGCCGGGCGTTAGGCGTGCGCCCGCGCGTCGCGGACCCGGAGATGTAAGAACCGTCGACAGGGAACTTTGGCCGCGGACAGCGGGTAGTCGGCGCAGGATTGCCGGCGTTGCGTCGGACCTAGGTACTGAACCCAAGACCACGCGCCGCGTTGCGGCGCGTGGGGGCACCCCCTGCGATCAGCCGCCCTTCGCGGCGAGCTGCCGATTCTTGTCGGAGATCGACTTGATCAGGCCCTCGATGCCGCCGCTCTGGACCTCGTTCGCGAAGGTCTCCCGGTAGGTCGTCACGAGGCTGATGCCGCCGATGGCGACGTCGTAGACCTTCCACCCCGCGGGCGCCTTCGCCATGCTGTAGTCGATGGTCATCGGCGCGGCACCCGACTGCTTCACCTCGGAGCGCACGACCACCTCGGCGTCGCCCGCCCGCCCGCGGAGCGGCTTGATGTCGATGGCCTGATTGCGATACGCCGAGAGCGCCGTCGAATAGGTGCGCACGAGCAATGTCCGGAACTGCTCGACGAGGATCGTCTGCTGCTCCGGCGTCGCCTTGCGCCAGCCGACGCCCGTCGCGAGCGCGGTCATCCGCGCGAAGTCGAAGTGCGGCAGCACCTTCTGCTCGACCAACGCGATCGTTTTCCGCTTGTTGCCCGCCTGGATGTCCTGGTCCTGCTTGATGACGGAGATCACCTCCTCGGTGACCGATCTGACGAGGGCGTCGGGCGCAGTGTCCTGCGCCGCGGCGGCCTGGACGAACAGCACGGCAGCGGCGCAGACGAGGCTTGGGAAGAGTCGGCTCATAGGATCGGCTCCAATGAGGTCGGCGCGCTGCGCCGCGGCGACGCGCGCCGGCCGGGCTAGTCGGTCGGCGGAGAAAAACGGCGCGCCGTGCCCCGCGACTTCCGCTGCAGGGCCGGATCGTCGGGCTCCGGCGACGGCGTCATGCTGGGGAGGAGCTCGAGGCTTTCCACCGGCGTCCCGACTGTAGAACTTACGCGCGCCTTCGTCGCACCGAGCACTTCTTGCAACGTCATGCCGTCGGCCGAGACGACGGTACGGTCCGCTCCCGCGCGCGGCCGCGCGGGGACCAGATGCACGTAGGCGCGATAGGAGCGGGCTCCCAGTTCCCAGATCGCACCGCGAATGCGGTAGTTGCCGGCGTCTCCTTGCAGCAATGCCTTCATGGCCATGGGTGAATCTCCTTTCCGGGTAGGGTCTCTCCCCCTCCCCGCACCCATCGACACGCAAGCGACGTGCCCCCGGAAAGCGTCGCAGTCTCGGAACCGCCTTGGGTCGCGCTCGCGCGCGGAGGTTCTCAGGCGACGCCCGCGAGACGGGCGAACACGTGCTTCATTGCGTTGAGCCGCGCGAGGTATTCGCGGACGTCGTGATCGCCGCACTTCTGTCCGGGCGCGAGCTTGAGGCCGCGCTTCGCATAAGCGTCGCCGGCCCCGGCGCCGCAAAGATGGATCACGGCGGCCAGGTCCTGCTTCTGCGCGCGCGTGGCGGCGGCGATGCGATGCCGTGCCAGCGTCGCGGCGACGCGCCGATCGAGGTAGGCCGAGGTCAGCTCGATCGCGTGGCTCGGCACGACGCGCGTGTAGAGGCCGTTGAACCAGCACGAACGCGGGTCGTGCCAGGGTCCCGCCTCGACCACGACGTGGTCGCGGATGCAGTAGCGCTGCGCTTCGGCGAACGTCGCGTCGGTGATCTGGTACAGGCCCACCGCGCTCGACGCCGGGCGATAGATCGCCAGCGGGTTCGCCGCGAACTGCCACCGCCAGTAGGTCCGGGCGAGCGGGTTGCCGGTGGCCTCGATCTGCGCGAGCGCGGCCAGGAAGTCGGGCGTGATGACGGCGGTCGCGTGCGCGCGGAAGTGCCGCGCGTACTCGCTCCACGTCTCGGTCGGCGTCTTGAAGAGCGCGCCGCTCACCGGAAAGAACAGCTCCGACGGCTTGCGGACGACGTGATAAGTCCAGTTCGCCGCCGCCCAGAGCACCAGCGCGACGATCGCGCCGAGGACGACCTGGACCGCCAGCGGGGCGGCGGCGAGCGCGCGGCGCGCCCGCTGCGCCCGCTGGAATGCGCGTCGGGCAGCGACGGTACGTGAGCGGGACGTAGGACCGAGCGCGATCGGCTAGCGCCGCGCGCCCTGCGAACCGAGGAGCAGATAGGCGGTGAGCGTGCAGACGACCACGGTGATGGCGATGCACGCGCTCACCGCCGACGCCGCCGCGGGGATGACGAAGAGCGACGACTCCGCGGCGAGCGCTTCCGCCGGCGCCGTCCCGGCGAACGAGACCGCGGCGATCATGAACCAGCGCCGCACATACGGCAGGAGCATCCAGCGCATGGCGCGGTTGTACGACAGCGCGTGCTCGCGCATCCACGCCGGGCCGCGCGCGGCATCCTTGAACAGCGCGAACGGGTTGAGGTACAGGACGAGCTGGCGCCGGAGCGGCAGCCGCGCCCGGGCCGCGGGGGCGAGGAGTTGCTCGACTTCCTGCTCGGTCTCGTCCGGCCTCATGGGATTCCCGCGTCCGCCGTGGTGGCTGTCACCGTTCGCCCGGATTGTGCAACCGGCCGGTGCCGCGCGGCGACGAGATTGCGCCCGCCCGTGAAATTCGTGGCGCGCGCCGACACCGCCGGCTCAGCCCGCCGGCCGGGTCCACGTTTCCGACCAGGCCAGGCAGCAGCTCGACGCCGGCTTGCCGAAGCGGTCCTGCAGGAACACCTTCGCGGTCGCGGCTTCGCCGTTCACCGCGAGCTGCGCCCCGCGCGCCGGGACGAACGTGCTGTAGACGCCGAGCGGACGGTTCATCGCGCCCGGCGGCATCGTGAGCACGAACGGCGCCATCAGGTCCCAGTAGGCGAGGATGATCTCGCCGTCGTCGGACACGATGCGCTCCTCGACCGTGCTGAGCGAGTTGCCGGTGCGCTGGAACGTCGCGTCGATGACGGGCAGCGACTCGTCGGCGAACGGCTTGTGGAGCAGCGTCTCGATCGTGCGCTGCAGGAAGCGCGCGACCCCGACGTTGTCGGCGTAGACGAGCGGCTCCTTGCCGGTCAGCGCGCTCTCGATGAAGAGGGCGTGCCCCTGCCCCGCGGGCGACCACAGCACCCGCCAGTGGCTGACGCGGTCCACGATGGTCTTGCCGCCATCGTTGGAGAGGCGGATGAACGAGTTCTCGCCGGTCATCACGACGTTGTGGGGATCGACCATCTGCGGTTCGGCCATGTCACGCTCCTCGGTGCGGGAAAAAAAGCATACCACCCCGCGCGCGCATGATCCTGTTCCTGCCCTCTCGCCCGCGGCGATCGCAGGACAGCGGGCTCACCGCCGCGCGCGCTTCGTCCCCGGGGATCGTGCGCCCGGCGCTCGAAAAAGCGCCCGGATGCGCGCCGCGCACTGGTCGTAGCTCGGCCCATTGCCGAGCACGTCGAGCTGGGAAAAATCCTCGCGCAGCGCGGGTTCGTGATCCGCGAGGCGCTTCAGGACCGCTGCTCTCCGCGCCCGGAGGACATCCGCGAGGGCGGAGAGCGCCCCGGGCTCGCGTTCGATCACGGTGGCCACGTCCAGGATGTCCCGGGCCTTGAGCGCAGCGCCGCGATGCGTGAGCTTCTTGGCGAGGATCTCGGCCGGCGTCTCGACGAGGATCGTGCGCCCCATGATCGTCTCGGGTTGCCAGGGCGACGGCGTCAACGCAGCAGCGACGATGAAGTCGAGCTCGCCTTGCGGGAAGTAGAGCTTGAGGAACCCGGCCTGCTCCACGTACTCGCCGGTCTTCTCCTCTGCGACGGGGTTGAGCCTGGGCGTGAGGTAGCCGAGCCACTGCGGGTCCGGCACGAAGATGTCGACGTCCTTGCTCACCCGGTGCCCGTACCGCCGCATCAGGACCGTGCCGCCGCCGAAGGTCCAGTTGCCGAGGCGCTGTCCCGACCGCTCGGCCGCATCCACGATGTCGAGCGCGTGCCGGAACAGCGGCTCCCAGAGGCTCAGGCGCGGGTCGTCCACGACGCTATCCGCCCGGCGGCGCCGAGGGCCTGGGCGATCTTCTCGAGGTTTCCGAGCACCTTTTCGCGGGTCGACCATGCGCCGACCTGTCCGATCACCCCTTCCAGCACGGGCGCCGGCAACTCTTCGAGGATGACGCGCAGGTGCGGGCGCCTGTTTGCCGGCACCTTCCCCGTCAGCAGGGCGTGCGCGAGTTCATCGGGGCGGAGCCGCTCGCGAAAGCTCGTGCTCGCCGACGTGCAAGCCATCCGCAGGTAGTCGGGTTCCCCGCGCGCCGCGGAAACGGGCGCGACGGTCAGGCGTTGGCCCACGATCTCGAGGATCGCGATCAGTTTCCTGACCCCGATGTCGGGAAAGACCCCGTTCTCCAGCTGGTTCAGGGTGGTCCGGGCCACCCCGGCGGCGCGGGCAAGCTCGGCCTGGGTCAGGGACTTCCCCTTCCGGGCCCGACGGATGGCGGGACCGAGCGCTGCGAAGTACATAGATGGCGTGGGTCGGGAATGTTCAATATATTGGACATCAGTATTGGACATCATAGTGACCCGGCGTGAACCGGTCAACCCACGAGCGGGACGGCCTGAGCCCGGCTGGTGGAGGCGCTCAAGCGCGGCCGGAATCGGCGGCGCGTTCGAGATCATCGCGCACCCCGATGTCGCGCGATGCCCGCTGCCCCGAAGGGCCGTGATCCCGAGGGTCGACCATCACTGTGGGACCGCCACCCAGACGACGCTGCCGTCGGCGAGCAGCGCGACGGCGCCGGGACGGGCGCCCGACCGCCAGGCGCGCGTCGCGACGACCGGCTGCGGGAGCGCGTGGACCGCGCGCTGCGACCAGCTGTCGCCGGCCAGGACGTGCAGCGTGCGACGGTCCTGACCGGGCAGCACCAGCGCACCGCCCGCCCAGACGGCGAGATCGAGCTCGCGGCTGCCGAGCGCATGCGTGCCGTACGCGCCCGCGATGCGCCGCCCGCGCAGGGCATTCGCTTCGCGCACGTACTCGTGCAGGGCGCCGCCGATGTGCGGCGTATGCACCGCGAGCAGCCGGCGGCCGTCGGTCGTCGCGGCCATCCAGCGGTTGGGCGTCCCGAGCGGCTCGCCGAGCGCCGCCAGCGCGAGGGCGTCGCGCTGCGCGCGGTCGGCCGCAACGACTGCGAGCTGCGCACCCTGCGGACCGGAGCGGACCGTGAGCAGCCCCGTGGCGCCGGCCCACTCGATCGGTCGCGGCGCGATGTCCTCCAGCACGTGCGGCGCGGGCAGCGCGAGGGTGCGCAGCGGCGCCAGGCTGTGCCGCTCCAGGTACAGCACCCGCGTGGCTTCGATCGAGTCGCCCAGGACGGCGTGGCGATACCGTTCGCCATCCGGCCCGCCGAGCACCAGGATGTGGCCGTCGCCGGCGGCCGAGAGCGGTCCGTCCAGATCGACCTGCTGGGGCCGCGCATCGGGCAACACCGGTTCGGTGCTGCGCGCGGTTTCGCGCCACGCGTCGGCCGAGGCAGGCTCGAGCCTCACCGCGTAGGCACGACCGCCGGCGCCTTCGGCCACGGCGATGACGCCGAGCGGCAGGACGTGAAGCCCGGCGTCGGGCAGCAGGCGGGGCGCGGCGACCTGGGTCGCTCGGCCCGCTTCCAGCACCCAGAGCCCACCCGCGGCGGCGCGTCCGGCGACTCGGCCGTGACCGGACGCGAGCGGCGCCCGCGGGTCGAGCCCTGCGCCGCGCTGCTGCCAGGCGCGACCGTCGAACTGCCACAGCCGCCCGGTGCCCGAGAGCGCGAGCAACTCGCCCGTCGCAGTGACGTGAAGCTGCGCGAGGCGCTCCGGTGCGGCGAGCGAAACGGGTGCGTCCGCGCCCGCCACCGTGCGCGGAACGAGCACAGCGCCGCACGCCCCGACCAGCGCGCACAGGACCGTGCGCCGGGTGACGGGGGTCAGCGCCGGGGCCGGCTCGGCCGCGATCACGCAAGGCGAGCGGATGGTCATGCCCGGGCCCCTCAAAGATCCAGCACGATCTCGCCCCCGGCCGCCTTCGCGCGCGAGCAGCACAGGATCATCTTGTGCTCGCGCTCCTTCGCGCTCAGCACGTAGTCGCGGTGCTCGACCTCGCCGGCGGTGTACGGCGTCGCGCACACCCCGCAGATGCCGTCCGAGCACTTCGTATCGACCACGATGCCGGCGGCGGCGAGCGCCTCGGTGGCCGGCAGCTCGGCGGGCACCTCGACCGAGCGGCCGCTCTTCGCGAGGCGCAGCACGAACGGGTGGTTCACGTAGTCCGGCGGCTCCGGGACGCTGAAGTATTCCTGGTGCAGCGCCTCCTCGGGCCAGCCTTGCGCGCGCGCGGCGTCGAACACCCCGTCCATGTAGCGGGGCGCGCCGCAGGTGTAGAGATGGAAGCCGTCTTCGTAGGCGGGCACGAGCCGGGCGAAGTCCGCGCGCGTGCCCTCCCCGGTGACGTGGAGCATCACCTGCGGCCGCCACGGCGCGGCCTCGATGTCGGCGAGGAAGCTCGCGTGGTCGCGGCTGCGGAAGCTGTAGTGGAGCTCGAACGGCCTGCCCAGGGCGTGCAGCCGGTGGGCCATCGCGAGCATCGGGGTGACGCCGATGCCGCCGGCGAAGAGCAGGCTCCGCGCCGCGTCCTCGGCGAGCGGGAAGTGGTTGCGCGGCGCGGAGACGAATACGCGCCGTCCCTCGCGGAACGCGCGGTGCATGAGCTTCGAGCCGCCGCGGCCGTTCGCCTCGCGCCTGCACGCCGAGCACGTACTTCGAGTGGTCGGCGGGGTCGCCGGCGAGGCTGTACTGACGCAGGTACTCCGGCGCGATCACCACGTCGACGTGCGCGCCGGCGTCGAACGGCGGGAGCTCGCCGCCGTCGGGCGCCGCCAGCTCGAAGCGGGCGCTGTCGGGCGCCATCTCCTCGCGACGCTTGAGGACCAGCGGGAACACCGGCGGCGGCCCGTCGGGCACGCGCGAGCGCGGCGCGAGGTTCCCGGTCTCGCCGCGCGCGAGGCGCGCCTTGTATTCCGCGGGGGTGAGCAGGCTGCGATAGCGCTCGATGCCCTGCTCGCGGTCGAGGGGCTGCGCCACGGGAAACGGCAGCGGCATCACGTCGGCCGGATACACCGCGAGCGTCTGATCCTCGTACTTGAGGTCGAGCTGGAGGTTGAGGCCGCGCGCATGCACCTGTCTTGCGCGCACGTACTGCATGGTCTTCGGATCGGCCTCGATGTCCCACCACCACTTCTTCACCGGATTGATCGCGCCGCGCCCGAGCCGGTCGTCCAGCGCGGCGAGCGGGCGCGCCGCGCGCGGGAAGTGCATCGCCACCCAGCGGAACGCGCTCTCCGCGAACAGCCCCTCGAGGTTCCACGGGCAGGTCTTCATGCAGCGCCCGCACATGCCGCCGCCCTGGTTGGTGAGGCGGTAGCGCGCGCACTTCTCCGCGTCGGACTTGTAGATCTCGTAGCCGTTGTACATCAGCTTCGGGCCCGCGGTGATCGCGCCCGACGGGCATTCGCGCGCGCACTTGTTGCAGTGCGCGCAGAAGTTCTGCAGGCCGAAGTCGATCGGCTTGTCGAAGGTCATCGGCAGGTCGGTGGTCACGACGCCCGCTTTCAGCCGCGGCCCGAGATACGGGTTGAGGATCACCTCGCCGATGCGGCTCACCTCGCCGAGCCCGGAGAGCAGGAGCAGCGGCGGCTGCAGCACGTCGCCGTCGAGCACCGAGTGCACGCGCGCCGAGTAGCCGAGGCGCCGGACCTGCTCGGCGACGATGCCGCCGAGCAGCGAGAAGCGCAGGTACGCGCGCATGCTCTGCGCCACCGAGATCCAGTCGTCGCCGCTCGCCCCCTCCATCGTCTCGTGGCCCTGGTCGAAGAGCATCGAGATCGCGTTCTTGTGGTACGCCGCGAGCGGGTTGCCGCCCGCGTCGTGCGAGTAGTAGGCCCACTCGGGCGCCGCCGAGAGCCCGACCGCGTCGCAGCACAGGTAGTAGGAGGCGCCCTTCACGTTGTCGGCGTTGCGCGCCGGGTCGGCGACGCTCGGGCTCACCGGCCCGCGCGCCTCGCCGAACTGCAGGAGGAGCAGCGCGCCGAGCGCCCGCCGCGCGCAGGCGCCGATCGGGCTCTTCAGCACGTACATCCCGCCCTTGGCCGCTTCCTGCACGTTCTTGCCCATGTCGCCGAAGAGGGCCCGGGCGAAGAAGTCGGCGCGCTTGGGAAAGCGCGGCACCCGCGCCGCGTCGATGAACGTCGTGGGATCGTCGACGCGCTTGAGCGTCTCGAACGGGAAGGCGCCCATCCGGAATTCGCGGTCCCGGTACGGCTCGCGGTTGAACGCATTGCGGAGCGTTCCCTTGCCGAGCCACCACGCCGGCCCGTGCGAGCGCAGCCGGTCGAGCGCGGTGGCCGGGGCGAGCGGCGCGTCGGGCGCGAGCTCGAGCGTCGTGGTCACCGCGGCGAGGCCGAAGCGCGTGCCCACGTAGGGATTGCGCAGCGCGCCGCCGGCGACCTCGGCCAGCCCGGCGGCCACCGCGAGCTGGTTCAGGTCGACGTCGCTCGAGGACGCGGTGTGCGCGCGCGCCTCGTAACCGAGCATGCGGAGGTAGGTCGACAGCAGCACCGCGGTCTGCGCGGTCAGCACCGCGGCCCGGTGCGGCTGGGACCCGTGGATCCAGTCGGTGCCCGGCTCGCCCGGCCGCGGATCGCGCGTGTACTCGACGAGGAACACGAGCGCGTAGCGGTGATGCGGGATCGGCGTCGGCTGGGTGCGGGCCGAGTCGAGCACGTCGGCGTAGATCACGTCGATGCCGGCGGCGTGGGTCTTCGGCTGCCCCTGGTTCAGCTCGTCGACGATCGCGTCGAGCCCGGGGTTGCGGAACGGGGCCGGGAGAAGCGCCTCGGCCGGCACCGCGCACACCCCGACCTGCGACGCGTCGAAGTAGTAGCCGGCCGACTTGAGGTGTTCCGAGCGCGCCTGCGGGTCCGCGGGGATCTCCGCGGCGAGGGGCGCGGGCTTGCCGTCGCGGACCGCGTCGAACATCGCCATGTACCGCGTCATCGCGTTGACGATCGACTCGGGGTGCGCCGCGTCGACGAACGCCAGCGGCCGCATGGGCGGAACGCCCGAGAGGTCCGCCGGCGCACTCGCGCGCGGCAGGCGCTCGAGCGGGAACGGCCCGAGATGGACCGGGCGGTCGCGGTACGAGAACAGCCTCATCGAGGCGGCATCATGGCCACCGCGTGCGGCGATCCCGAAGCGGCTCGCTTCCGCACGCGGTCAGCGTTCGGCGCGCACGCGGTAGAACGCGTTGATGCCGGCCTGCTCGCGCAGCTCGGGCACATCGGCGCCGCGGGCCGCGGTGGTGTACGGAATGCCGATCGAATCGGCGATGCGCACGAAGCCGTGGAAGGCCGCGACGACGGCTGCGGCGTCCACGAACCCCGCATCGCCCAGCGCCGCGCGCAGCGTCTCGCGCGCCGCCGCGGTGCGCGCCGCATCGCGCAGCACGACCGCTTCGGTGAAATCGACCAGCGCGGCCGCATGCGGGATGTCGACGCCCGCGTCGAAGCCCTGCGTCACGCCGCGCACGTCCACCTGCTTGCCTTCGATCTGCATGCTCTCACGGAGCATGTACGAGTGCGCGGTCGTTCAATAGACGCACTGGTGCAGCGCGGACACGCGCGCCGCGATGATCTCCACCTGCGGCCGCCTGATGGCGCGGATCGACCGGTCGAACTGGTAGACCACGTCGCCCGGCAGGTAATGGCAGTTGGCGAGCGACCAGTAGTCGCGCAGCGACTGCGGCACGAGCGACAGCCCGCGATAGATGTAGCCCGCCTTGGGGCTCGGATACATCGGCCCGTCGGCCTCGACCGCGTCCTCGGGCTCGACGAGCGGCAGCCACGCCGCCTTCTTCCTGGCGCCCGGCGGACGGTAACGGGTCGGCGCGCCGGCCCCGGGCGCCGGCAGCGCGCGCTCGGGCAGACCGAGCGCCCGCAGGCAGGTGTCCATCATCATGACCATCGCGATCAGGCCGACGATCTCGACGTACTCGCCTTCGGCGAGGCCGCGCGCCAGCACCGCTTGCGACCACGGCTCGCTCAGCCGGCCCGGGTCGCTCACCACGCGATGGATGAGCTCGACCGCCGCGGCGCCGACGTTGCCCAGCGTCTCGTGCTCGCCCTGGACCGCGTTGGGCGAGAGCGCGGCCTTGATGCGGGCGCAATGCGCGCAGTCGCGGGCGCGGCGGATCTCGGCGGCGACGGCGACGCGCTGCGGGCCGGTGAGCCAGGTGCCGGGCGCGGCGATCGCCGCCCAGGCGCGCTCGTGCGCGTCGACGAGGTCGCTGCGCACCGGAAGATCGCTTCCGGCGAATGACGTGGCCGACATGTCTCCTCCTCCTCGATTGGCCGTTTATTATAGGCTGGCGTCCTGCATGTCCAGCCAACCCCTCGCTTCCCTGCCGTCGGTCGACCGCGTCCTGCAGCACGACGCGGTCGCGCCGCTCGTCGCGCAGCACGGCCGCGCCGCGGTCACCGGCGCGATCCGCAGCGTGCTCGCCGAGCTGCGCGCGGCACGCACGCCCGAGCTCGGCGCGCCGGGGGCCATCCTCGAGCGCGTCGCCGAGCGCCTCGAAGGGGCGGCGCAGCCGTCGCTGCGTCCCGTGTTCAACCTGACCGGCACGGTGCTGCACACCAACCTCGGGCGGGCGCAGCTCCCGGCGGAGGCGATCGAGGCGATGTCGATCGCGGCGCGCCACCCCGTCAACCTGGAATACGACCTGGCGACCGGCAAGCGGGGCGAGCGCGACGAGCACGTCGAGGCGCTTCTCTGCCGCCTGACCGGCGCCCAGGCCGCGACGGTGGTCAACAACAACGCCGCCGCGCTGCTCCTCGTCCTCGGCACGCTGGCGGCGCGGCGGGAAGTCCCGGTGTCGCGCGGCGAACTGATCGAGATCGGCGGCTCGTTTCGCCTGCCCGAGCTGATGGCGCGCTCCGGCTGCCGCCTGCGCGAGGTCGGCACGACCAACCGCACGCATCTCGCCGACTACGCCGAGGCGGTCGGGCCGAAGACCGGCCGCCGTGCTGAAGGTCCACACGAGCAACTACGCGATCGAAGGCTTCACCGCGGCGGTGCCGGAGGCCGACCTCGCCGCCCTGTGCCGCGAGCGCGGCCTGCCGTTCGTGGTGGACCTGGGCAGCGGCACGCTCGCCGACCTGCGCCGCTTCGGCTTGCCGTACGAGCCCACGGCGCAGGCAGTCGCTCGCGCACGGCGCCGACCTCGTCACGTTCAGCGGCGACAAGCTGCTCGGCGGCCCGCAGGCCGGCATCATCGTCGGGCGCGCCGACCTGCTGGCGCGGATTCGCGCGCAATCCGCTCCGGCGCGCGCTGCGCGTGGACAAGCTGACCCTGGCCGCGCTCGGCGCCGTGCTGCGTCTCTACCTCGATCCGGATCGCCTCGCCGAGCGCGTGCCGGCGCTGCGCCTGCTCGCGCGGCCGGCGGACGAGATCCGGGCCCTGGCCGAACGCCTGCGTCCGCGCGTCGCCGCGGCCCTCGCGGGAAGAGCGACCGTGGAGGTCATTGCCTGCGAAAGCCAGATCGGCAGCGGCGCGCTGCCCACGCAGCGCATCGCGAGCGCCGGGCTCGCCGTTCGCCCCGGCAGCGACCGGATCGCCGCGGCGTTCCGGCGGCTGCCGGTTCCGGTCATCGGCCGCGTCCATCAGGGCGCGTTCATCCTCGATCTCCGCTGCCTCGAGGACGAGGACGGTTTCGCCGCGCAGCTCGAGCGCCTGTGATCGTCGCCACCGCCGGCCACGTCGATCACGGCAAGACGAGCCTCGTCAAGGCGCTCACCGGCGTCGACGCCGACCGCCTGCCCGAGGAGAAGAAGCGCGGCATGACGATCGACCTCGGGTTCGCCTATCTGCCGCTGGCGGCGGGCGCGATCGGCTTCGTCGACGTGCCCGGCCACGAGCGGTTCGTCCACAACATGCTGTGCGGCGTCCCGGGCATCGACCTCGCGCTGCTGGTGATCGCGGCCGACGACGGCCCGATGCCGCAGACGCGCGAGCACCTGGCGATCCTCGACCTGCTCGGCGTCGCGCGCGGCGCCGTGGCGCTCACCAAGGTCGACCGCGTTCCGCCCGAGCGCGTGGACGAGGTCGCCGACGAGATCGTTGCCCTGCTCGCGACGACGTCGCTCGCGGGCGCGCCGGTGTTCCCCCTGTCCAGCCTGACCGGAGCGGGTGTGGACGCGTTGAAAGTTCACCTGGAGGCCGCGGCGCGCGACACGGACCTGCGCGACGCGCGCGGCAATTTCCGCATGAGCGTCGATCGCTGCTTCACCATCGCCGGCGCGGGCCTGGTGGTCACGGGCACCGCGATGAGCGGCGAGATCGCGCTCGGGGACGAGGTGACCGCGCTGCTCGCCGACGCGCGCGCGCGCGTGCGCTCGATCCACGCGCACAACGCGCCGGCGAAGACCGGCCGCGCCGGGCAGCGCCTGGCGCTGAACCTGGCCGGCATCGAGGGGCGGCGACCGATCGCGCGCGGCGACTGGATCGTGCGCGGCGCGGTCCCGCCGCCCGCCCGCCGCATCGACGCCCGCCTCCGCGTGGTGGATCCCCGGCCGCTGAACCACTGGACCCCGGTGCACGTGCACCTCGGCGCCGCGGACGTCCTCGGCCGCGTCGCGGTGCTCGAAAGCGCCGCCATCGCGCCGGGCGAATCGGCGCGCGTGCAGCTGGTGCTCGAGGCGCCGATCGGGGCGGTGCGCGGCGACGGCTTCATCGTGCGCGACCAGTCCTCCCGCCGCACGCTCGGCGGCGGCACGGTGATCGACGTCTTCCCGCCGCCGCGCGGACGGGCGAAGCCGGAGCGGCTCGCCTGGCTCGCGGCGATGGCGCTGGACGACGATGCGGCGGCGCTGCGCGCGCTGCTCGCGCAGGCGCCCGCAGGCGTGAACCTCGCGCGCTTCGCGGCGAACCGCAACGTGCGCGGCGAAGACGTTCTTCTCGCAGGTCCCCATGAAGGTCGCCGCCGGCCTGGGCTTCGCGCCGGAGGCCTGGAGCGCGCTGCGCGCGGCGGCGCTGAAGGGGCTCGCCGCCTGGCACGCGCAGGCGCCGGACTCGGCCGGTCTTCCCGCGGAACGGATCGTCGCGACGCCGCGCCTGCCGCGCGACGCGCTGGTCGCCCTCGTCGAGGAGCTCGCCGCCGAGGGCGCGATCGTGCGCGACGGACTGGGCGTGCGCCTCGCCGCCCATCAGGTCCGGTTCAGCGGCGCCGATGCCGCGCTCTGGCAGGGCGCGCTGCCGCTGCTGGAGAAGAGTCCGCTGCGCCCCCCGCCGCTCGCGGAGCTCGCCGGCGCGCTGAAGTCCGACGCGAGGAAGCTCGAGATCGCGCTGTCGCACGCGGCGCGGCAGGGACTCCTCGTCCGCGTGTCGAAGACCCGCTTCTTCCTGCCGGCCGCAGTGCGCGAGCTCGAGACGATCGCGCGCGCCGCGGCCGGACCGGGCGGCGCCATCACCGCGGCAGGGTTTCGCGACCGCTCGGGCATCGGCCGCAACGCGGCGATCGAGGTCCTCGAGTACTTCGACCGTATAAGATTCACCCGGCGCATCGGCGATACGCACGTGCTCGTGCGCGCGGCCGGCGCGGCCGTTCCGGAAGCAGACTCGGGAAGAGATTCGCACCCCGGTGGGGCGCACGGACTTCAAATCCGGTGAGGGGCGTCAGACGTCCCTGGTGGGTTCGACTCCCACTCTTTTCCGCCAGCCGATTCCTGCCATAATCGGCCGTGGAGGAACGCTGCGACCCATGGCTGACAAGCTCAACACCGGCGACAGCTTTCCGAAGCTGACGCTCGACCTCGTCGACGGCGGCCGGCTCGAGCTGCCCGACGGCCTCGACGCCCGCTACAAGGTGATCCTCTTCTACCGCGGGCACTGGTGACCGTACTGCCGCCGGCAGTTGGCCGGCTTCGAGAAGATCAAGCCCGAGCTCGACGCGCTCGGCGTGAAGATCGTCGCTGCGAGCGTCGACCCGATCGACAAGGCGAAGGAAGTGGCCGCCGAGCTGTCCTTTCCCGTGGGCTACGGCGTGACGCGCGCCATGGCCGACCAGCTCGGATCGTGGTGGGAGGAGCGGCGCAGCATCATCCAGCCCTCCGAGTTCCTCGTGGCCGCGGACGGCAAGGTGCGCTCGGCGACCTACAGCTCCGGCCCCATCGGCCGCGTCGAGCCGAGCGACGTGGTGAAGCTCGTCAACTTCTACGACAAGCAGGCCGCCCAGAAGAAATAGCGCAGATGACCGAACCCCTCGTCCTGGAAATATTCTCCGACTACGTCTGACCCTGGTGCTATCTCAGTACCGTGCGTATTGAGCGGCTCAGGCGGGAACACGGCGTCCGGATCAAGTGGGTGCATTTTCCGCTGCACCCGGACACGCCGCAGGCGGGGCGCAGCCTGGAGGAGCTGTTCGCCGGGCGCGGCTACGACGTGCCGAAGATGCAGGCGCAGATGCGCGCCCGCATGACGGCCGAAGGCCTGCCCTACGGCGACCGCAAGATGACGTTCAACAGCCGGCTCGCGCAGGAGCTCGGCGCCTGGGCCGACACCCAGCCGGGCGGCGAGGCGATCCACGACGCGCTCTTCCGCGCGTACTTCGTCGACGGGCGCAACATCGGCGACCCGGCGGTGCTGGTCGAGATCGCGGCATCGGTCGGCCTCCCGGCCGGCGAGGCGCGTGAAGTGATCGAGAAACGCACTTACCAGGCGGCCGTCGATGCCGACTGGGAGAAATCGCGACGGTACGGCGTCACCGGCGTGCCGACGTTCGTCGCCGGCAACAGCGGCGTCGCGGGCGCCCAACCCTACGAGGTCCTCGAGCAGCTGGTGAAGGAAGCGCGCGGCTGACGCCGGGCGCGCGGACCGCAGCTTCAGGATCGGGACGCGTCGCGCAGCGCCTGAAGCGTCCGCTCGCCCGTGCGGCCGTCCTCGGGCAGGCCGAGGCGCTGCTGCTCGGCGCGCACGGCCTCCCGCGTGCGCAGCCCCGGTATGCCGTCCGCGACCCCGATGTCGTGGCCCCGCGCGATCAGCAGCGCCTGGATCTCGCGGATGCCCTCGCGGCCGAGGCCGGGATCGTCGGTGGGCCAGGGTCGCTCCGGCGCACGCTGTGCACCGGCGATGCGCCGGGCGAGCAGTGCGACGGACAACGCGTACTTGGTGGACCGGTTGTAGGCCAGCAGGGCGTCGAAGTTGTCCGTCACCAGGAAAGCCGGACCGTCCGCCCCCGCCGGGAAGAACAGCGACGCACGCGCATCGAGATCGGCGGGCAGCGGCAGCTCGCCCGCGGCCGTCACCCCGGCGCGCGCCCACTGCGAAATGGCGCGGACATCGTCCCGTCGCCAGGTCTCTTCGAGGGGCGGCACGCCGCGCGTCAAGCCGGGCGGCACGCGCACCTCGAGCGCCGCCGGCAGCCCGGTCACCCAGCGCGTACGCCGCACCAGATGGTTGGCCGTCGATGCGAGCGCATCGGGCACGGAATGAACGAGGTCCGGGCGGCCATCCCCGTCACCGTCCACGCCGAGCTCTTCGTAGGAGGTCGGGATGAACTGGGTCAGGCCGAACGCGCCGCCCCAGGAACCGACGAACGCCTCCTGGCTGACGACCCCGTCGCGCAGCAGGCGCAGCGACGCGAACACGTTGGCGCGCCAGAGCGGGCGTTGCTCGGTGCAGGCCCGGGTGATCCAGACGTCCAGGAGCGGCAGCGAGCCGCGGGTGGCGCCGTAGTTCGTCTCGATGCCCCAGATCGCGGTGAAGACCGTGCGGTCCACGCCGAAGCGTCCCTCGATCCCGGTCATCACTTCGTCCCAGTGCGCGACGAGCTCGCGGCCTTCGCGGACGCGCTGCTCGTCCACGGCGCGCGGCACGTAGTCCCACCAGAGGTCCACGACCTCCGCCTGGCTCGCGCGGCTCGCGATCACGCGCTCGAGGATCCGGGCGCCGGCCGTCAACCGGTCGAAGTCCGCCGTGCTGACGCGATTCTTCGGCGACTGCGCGCGCAGCTCGGCGAGGCATTGCGGCAAAGGATCGGCGTCGACCGGCGCGGCGACCGCAACCCCGAGCAGAAGCAGGCCGAGCGTCACCGCGCTCGATGGGCGCGGCAGCAATCGTTCGACGCGAGCCACGCCTAGGCAGGCGATAGGATGTGGATCGCCCGGCTCGCGATCAGTTCTTTCGTCTTCGCGCCATAGGCCGCCATGTGCGGCGCGGCCGCGTGCGCCTTCAGCGCGTCCATGCTTTCCCACTTCTCCACGACCACGAACGTGTCGGGCCCGTAGCGGGTCTGGAAGCCGAGCGCGTTCTCCGCATCGATCGCGGCGCCGTACTCGATGCAGCCCGCTTCCGCCTTGACGTTGGGCACGTTCGCGCGGAACGCATCGAGGACCGTGCTGCGCAGGCCGGGCTTGGCGGTGACGATGGCGAGGACGTGGATCATCGCGGGCAACTCCTTCGGGTGCAAGACGCTGGCGCGCGGACCGGGTGATTATGCGTCGGCGGTCGAATCGCAGGCAAACGATGCGCCGCCGCCCACGCACCCGGCCGGACGTGGTTTCATGTCGACCTTGCCACTGCCGCATTCGCCCGGAGGTCTGCGATGACGACGTTCACGAAGGTCGTGCTTTATACCGATCGCGATGGTCGCGCGAAGTTCCGCGAGGAGGAGGTGGCGCTGCCCGAGGGCACGCCGCAGGCCATGCTCTCGGAGGTCTACTCTTCCTCAGGCTACCAGCTGCGCCACAGTCCAGTGGGTTTTCGCAGTCAATGGCACTGCACGCCCAAGCCGCAGTGGGTCTTCATTCTCGGCGGAGAAATGGAGATTGGGCTGCAGGACGGGAGCGCGCGCCTGTTCAAGCCCGGCGAGCACTTCTTCTCCGCGGACACCCTTCCCGAAGGCGCGACGTTCGATCCCAACGTGCACGGGCATTGGAGCGCGCAGCGCGGCGCGAGCCCGCTGGTGACGCTGTTCGTGAAGACTTGAGGGGCCGGCCGGCAACCGGTCAGGCGGGCGCTTCGACGACGCGCATGTCGCGGTCCGCGGCGTCACCGAGAACGCGCAGCGCTTCCTGGTAGCCGGGGCTGTCGTGCGCGGCGATCGCCTTGTCGAGACTGTCGAACTCGACGACCACGGTGCGCTGGTTCAGCCCGCCCTCGTACGTCTTCGCCGGCGTGCCGCGCACGAGGAAGCGTCCGCCCCCCGCCTGGACCGCCGGGCCGGCGATCTTCGCGTAGGCGGCGAGCGCATCGGGATTCCGGATCGCGCGGTAACACACGACCCAATAGGCTTTGGGCATCGGCATCTCCCGTGTCGGTGAGGTTGGGGGCGTTGGCCTCCGCAGGATACTGCGGAACGCGCGGCGTTGCGGCACGCGGGACCGGCCGACGCGGACGCCCGGCGGTGGCTTGACGCATACTTGCCCGGATGAAAGATCATGCGCCGTCCAGGCTGGTTCGCGCTTATCTCGATGCGTGGGCGAACCGCGACCTGGAGGCGGCGCGGCGCCACCTGGACCCGGGCTTCGTCATGACGTATCCGGGCGGGGCGAGCTTCACGCGACTGGAGGACCTCGTCGCCCACCTCACGCAACGCTATCGCGGGGTGCGCAAGCGCTTCGAGGGATTCGACGAGGTGCCCGCCGAGGCGGGCACGGTCGTCGTGTACTGCTTCGGCACGCTCTACGGCGAGTTCGCTGACGGGCGGCAGTTCGACGGCGTGCGCTTCATCGACCGGTTCACCGTCCGCGACGGACGGCTCGTCGATCATCGGGTCTGGAACGACCTCCCGCGCTAGACCGGCACGCGCTGGTGCCAGTCGGTCTCGCGCTGGAACGCGTGCCCGGCCGTGAGCAACGTCGCCTCCGCGAACGGCCGGCCGACGAACTGCACCGAGATCGGCAAGCCGCTCGAATCGAACCCGCAGGGCACGACGAGCGCCGGTACCCCCAGATAGTTCACCCAGCGCGTCAGCCGCGTCACCTCCGCCAGCAGCCGCGGCATCCCGGCGCCGCCCTGCGGACCGGTCTGCGCCCGCGTCGGAACCCGGATCGCGAGGCCGGGCAGGAGATACAGGTCGGCGCCGGCGAGCGTCGTCGCGCAGAAGCGCTCGAGCCACGCGGCGCGCGCGCGCAGCGCCTCCAGGTAAACCGTCGCCGGGATGGCGTAGCCCGCCTCGAGCCGCGCGCGCACCGCCGACGAGTAGTCGCCCGGCCGCTCCCGCATCCAGCGCGCGTGCTGCGCGGAGGCTTCCGCCTGCATCACCACCATGCACTGCGTCGACAGCGGGTCGAAGTCCGGGGGCGGCACCTCGACGAGCGTCGCGCCGCCGGCGCGCAGCACGGCGGCGGCGGCGAGCGTCGCCGCGGCGACTTCGGGATCGGCGTCGCGCTCGATCCACGCCGACGAAAGTGCGATCTTCAGGGAAGTACGCTCGCCGAGCAGGGCCGCGTAATCGGGCACCGGCTCCCGGGCGCTGAGCGGATCGCGCGCGTCGTGGCCCGCGATCGCGCCGAGCATCAGCGCGCAGTCCTCTGCGGTGCGCGCGAGCGGGCCGATCGTGTCGAGCGACGCGCTGAGCGGCATGGCGCCGTGGCGCGACACGCGGCCCCAGGTGGTCTTCAGCCCGCTCACGCCGCAGACCGCCGCGGGCAGGCGCACCGAGCCGCCGGTGTCGGACCCGAGCGCGCCGAACACGAGCCGTGCGGCGACCGCGGCGCCCGCGCCGCTGGAGGAGCCGCCGGTGATGTAGTCCGCGTTCCAGGGATTGCAGCAGTCGCCCCAGTGCTCGTTGTGCCCGGTCGGACCGTAGGCGAACTCGGACATGTTGAGCCGGCCGATGTCCAGCGCGCCCGCCTGGTCGAGCCGCGCGAGCGCGGTCGAGGTCTCGCTCGCCACCGCGTCGCGCAGGATCTTCGAGCCGCAGCTCGACACCCGGCCCGCGCGGTAGAACATGTCCTTGTGGGCGAGCGGCACGCCGGCGAGGGCGCCAGGCCCCGGCGCGCGGTCCTCGCTCTCCAGAGCGACGAATGCATTGAGCCGAGGCTGCCAGCGTTCGATGCGCGCGCGGCTCGCATGCGCGAGATCGTCCGGCGCGAGCCGGCCGGCGCGCACCGCCTGCGCCGCCTGCGCGAGGGAAAGAAGCGCCGGATCGCTCACCGGGCCTTGCAGCGCTGGATGGCGAGCAGGAAGCCGGGCGGCTCGGCATCGAACGGGAGCGCGTCGCGCAGCCGGTCCGACGCGCTGGCGTCAAGAAGCGCCTGCAGCCCCCGCGCGAGCCGCTCGCCGCGCCCCGGCGCGAGCGCGATCCCCTGCGCCGCAAGCGCAGCCTCGATCGCCTCGCCGCTCACTTGCCCGACCGTCGTCACCCCAACCTCCTCGGGCCTTATGATAAGTCTTTCGCATCGGTCGAAAAGGAGAGCGGATGAAACGGGAAGTGCTTGCCGGGGCGGACACGCCGAAGCCGATGGCGCACTACTGTCAGGGCATTCGCGCGGGCGACACGGTGTATGCGGCCGGGCAGATCGCCTCCGACTATAGGACCGGCGTGCCGCCCGAGGCGCGCCAGGATCCCGCCTTCCCCTACTACGGCTCGAACATCCAGAAGCAGGCACGCTACGTCCTGAACAACCTGCGCAGCGTGCTGCAGGCCGGCGGCTGCGACCTGAAGGACGTGGTGAAGTCGCAGGTGTTCCTCACGGATCTCAACGACTTCCACTACTTCGACCAGGTGTGGAGGGAGTTCTTCCCCGCCGCCGCCCGCCGCGCACCACGGTGCAGGTGAGCGGATTGCTGGTGCCGGGCTGCCGCGTCGAGATCGATCTCTGGGGTGTAAGACCCGGCGCGACGCGGCGGGTGCTGAGCGGCAGTGAAACCCCGACGCCGATGGCGCACTACTGCCAGGGCGTCCTCGCCGGGCGACACGGTGTACGCGGCCGGCCAGATCGCCTCGGACTACAAGACCGGCGTGCCGCCGGAGGCGCGCCAGGACCCCGCCTTCCCCTACTACGGCTCGAACATCCAGAAGCAGGCGCGCTACATCCTGAACAACCTGCGCAGCGTCCTGCAGGCCGGCGGCTGCGACCTGAAGGACGTGGTGAAGTCGCAGGTGTTCCTCACCGACCTGAACGACTTCTACTACTTCGACCAGGTGTGGCGGGAGTTCTTCCCCGCCCCGCCGCCGCGCACCACGGTGCAGGTGAGCGGGCTGCTGGTGCCCGGCTGCAAGGTGGAGATCGATCTGTGGGGCGTCCGGCCCGAGCGTCAAGCGGCAGGTGCTCACCGGCAAGGACACGCCGACGCCGATGGCGCACTACTGCCAGGGCATTCTCGCCGGGGACACGGTGTACGCGGCCGGCCAGATCGCCTCGGACTACAAGACCGGCGTGCCGCCGGAAGCGCGCCAGGACCCCGCCTTCCCCTACTACGGCTCGGACATCCAGAAGCAGGCGCGCTACATCCTGAACAACCTGCGCAGCGTGCTGCAGGCCGGCGGCTGCGACCTGAAGGACGTGGTGAAGTCGCAGGTGTTCCTCACCGACCTGAACGACTTCTACTATTTCGACCAGGTGTGGCGGGAGTTCTTCCCCGCCCCGCCGCCGCGCACCACGGTGCAGGTGAGCGGGCTGCTGGTGCCCGGCTGCAAGGTGGAGATCGACCTTACCGCGGTTCTACCCTAGGAGACCGATTCATGCCTCATGCGAGCGCCAAGGACGGCACCCGGCTCTATTACGAGGAAGCGGGGAGCGGCACGCCGCTCATCTTCATCCACGAGTTTGCCGGCGACCATCGCAGCTGGGAGCCGCAGATGCGCTTCTTCTCGCGCTACATGCGCTGCATCGCCTACGCCGCGCGCGGATTTCCGCCCTCGGACATCCCGCAGGACCCGGCACGCTACTCGCAGGAGCACGCGCGGGACGACGTCGTTGCGGTGCTCGACCACCTGAAGCTCGACCGCGCGCACGTCGTCGGCCTCTCCATGGGCGGGTTCGCGGCGCTGCACGTCGGCATCGCCCATCCCCGGCGCGCGCGCTCGCTCGTCGTCGCCGGCTGCGGCTACGGCGCCGAGCCGGACAAGAAGGAGAAGTTCCGGGCCGAGTGCGAGGCCGCGGCGGCGTCCTTCGAGGCGGACTGGAAGGATGCCGCGAAAAAGTACGCGCTCGGGCCGACGCGGGTCCAGTTCCAGAACAAGGACCCGCGCGGCTGGGCCGAGTTCGCGCAGCAGCTCGCCGAGCATTCGCCGCAGGGTCAGGCACTGACCATGCGCGGCGTGCAGATGCGCCGTCCCTCGCTCTACGAGCTGGTCGACGACATGAAAAGGATCAACGTGCCCACGCTCATCGTCACCGGCGACGAGGACGATCCCTGCCTGGAGCCGGCGCTCCTCATGAAGCGCAACATCGCGACCGCCGGGCTGGTGGTCCTGCCGCGCGCCGGGCACACGATCAACATCGAGGATCCGGAGGCGTTCAACCGTGCGCTGTTCGAGTTCTTCATGCTCGTCGACGAGGGGCGGTGCGCGCCGCGCGATCCGCGCTCGTCGGCCGCCGGAATTCTCGGCTTCCGGAAATGATCCTCGTCACCGGCGGTGCGGGCTTCGTCGGCCTGAACGTCGCCGAGCAGCTCCTCGCACGCGGCGACGGCGTGCTGCTGTTCGATGTCAAGCCGCCGCCTGCGGCATTTTCATCGAGGCGGCGTTTGTACAGGGCGACGTGACGGACCGCGGGAGCGCTGGATCGGGCGTTCGCGCACGGCGGGGTCGACGGGGTCGTCCACCTTGCGGCGATCACCGCCGGACCCGAGCGCGACGCACGCGAGCCGCAGCGCATCGCGGAGGTGAACCTGATCGGCACGCTCAACGTGCTGGAGGCGGCGCACCGGCACCGGGTGCGCCGCTTCGTGCACGCCAGCACCGGCGCCCTGTACGGCGCGGCCGGCGTGGGCGTCGCCGAGCCGCTGGACGAAGAGCGCCACCGCCCGGTCCCGGAGACGATGTACGGCATCACCAAGTACGCGGCGGAGCGCAGTTGCCTGCGGCTCGCCGCGCTGTGGGGGCTCGACGCGCGGATCGGCCGGCTCGCGCTCGCCTTCGGCCGCTGGGAGCACGCGAGCGGCGTGCGCGACCGCCTGTCGCCGCCGACGGAGATCGCGCGCATTGCGCTCGCCGGCGGCGAAGCCGTGTTTCCGCCCCTCGGCCCCACGGACTACATCTATGGCCCGGACGTCGCGCGCGCGCTGCTGGCGCTGCTCGACGCCGACGCGCCGTCGCACGCGCTGTATCATCTGGGCAACGGGTCAGCGTGGTCGCTGCCGCAATGGTGCGCGCTGCTCGCGCGGCGGTTTCCGAAGTTCCGCTGGCGCGAATCCACGGAGGGTTGCAACGTGACGCCGCTGGCGCCGGTCATGCGCACGCGCTTCTCCAACCGCCGTCTGGTGGAGGACCTGGGGTACGCGCCGCTGTACCCTCCGGAGGCCGCGGCCGACGACTTCTCATCGTGGCTCGAGGCGCACCCGGACATCCGCTGAGGTGAACATGGAACCCACCATCGACTGGCCGCGCAACGACTATTCCCGCGTCCCGTTCCGGCTGCACCACGACCCGATGCTCTACGAGGCGGAGATGGAGCGCATCTTCCGCGGTCCGGCATGGAGCTACCTGTGCCTGGAGGCGGAGATCCCCGGGCCGGGCGACTTTCGAACCACCTGGGTCGGCGACACGCCGGTCGTGGTGTCGCGCAACAAGGACGGCGCGATCCACGCCTTCGTCAACCGCTGCTCGCACCGCGGCGCGATGATCGTGCGCGAGGTCCGCGGCACCGCCGAGCGCCACGTGTGCCTCTATCACCGCTGGTGCTATTCGGGCGCGGGCGATCTCACCGGCCTGCCGTTCCGCAAGGGGCTCAAGGGCGAAGGCGGCATGCCCGAGGAGTTCGACATGAAGGCCGAGTCGCCGCGGAAGCTCGCGGTGGCCAACGTGCACGGCATGCTCTTCGGCACCTTCCAGCCGCAGCGTGCCGATCCGATCGAGGCCTATCTCGGCGAGTTCGGCATGGGCATCATCAAACGCTTCCTGGCGCGGCCGGTCCGCGTCCTCGGCTACTCGCGCCAGCGGATCGCCGGCAACTGGAAGCTCTACGCGGAGAACCTCCGCGACACCTATCACGCCAGCCTATTGCACGAGTTCTTCGTCACCTACGGCGTCGACCGCGCAACGCAGAAGGGCGGCGTCAAGATGGACGCGCGCCACCGCCACAACATGAATCATGCCTACGCGGCGAGCGACTCGCAGGAGGACGCCAAGGCGGCCTACGCGGATACCGCCGCGCGCCTCGACCGCATGCAGCTGCGCGACGGGAAGCTGCTGCAGTTCAGGAACGAGTTCGAGGACGGCATGAACCTCGCCGCACCGACCTTCTTTCCAAACGCGCTGCTCATCCAGATCAACAACTCGCTCGCCACCCGGCAGATCCGCCCGAAGGGCGTCGACGCGCACGAGGTCTTCCAGACCGTCTTCGGCTACGCCGATGACGACGAGGCGATGACGCGCCACCGCCTGATCTCGGCCAACCTGGTGGGCCCCGCAGGTCTGGTGAGCATGGAGGACGGCGAGGCGATCGAGGTGGTGCAGAAGGCGACGCGCAGCGCCGGCGCGGCCTGCGCCGTCGTCGAGATGGGCGGCCGCGGCCCCGTGCGCGACCTCGCCCACCGCGTCACCGAGACGCCGATCCGCGGCTTCTGGTCCTACTGGGCCGAGCTGATGGGCGTGGAGCCCGAGGGCGCCATCCGATGAAGGTTCCGGGGGAGGTGCGGGAAACGTTCACCGCGCTCATGGCGGACTACGCCATGGCGATCGACGAGAACCGGCTGGAGGACTGGGTCGAACTCTTCGAGGAGGACTGCGACTACAAGGTGGTGACGCGCGAGAACGTCGAGCAGGGCCTCCCCAACGTGCTCATGTGGTGCGACAACAAGAACATGCTGCGCGACCGGATCGGGTCCTACCGGCACGTCAATCTCTACAACCTGCACTACGATCGCCACGTCCTCGGACCGCTGCATTGCACCGGCAACGAAGGCCCGGTCTGGCACTTCGAGGTCTCTTACAGCCTGTTCCAGACCGACCTCGAGGGCGCCTCGCGCCTTTTCAGCGTGGGCCGCTACCGAGTCGAAGCGCTCCTCGAGGGGGACTCCGCGCGCCTCCGGTCGGTCACCGTAATCGCGGACACCGGCCTCGTCCCCTCGCTCCTCGCGACGCCGCTCTAGGGGCTTTGCCGCGCGCGCGCGTGCCGCCCTCTCGGAAGCACCGCTGCAGGAAGTCAGACCGCGTTGTAGCCGCCGTCCACCCGAAGGTCGGCGCCGGTCATGAAGCTCGACGCATCCGAGGCGAGGAAGAGCGCCGCGGCGGCGATCTCTTCGGGCTGGCCGAGCCGCTTCATCAGGTGCTTCGAGCCAAGCACCTCGCGCGCCTTCTCCATCGAGCCAAAGCGCAGCAGCCGGTCGGTCTCGACCCCACCCGGTGAAAGCGTGTTGACGCGGATGTTCTGCGCGGCGTGATCGGCAGCCATGGCCTTGGCCATCGTGATGAGCGCGCCCTTGGTGGCGCAGTACGCCACGCGGCCCGGCGTCCCGACGGTGCCGAGCTGCGAGGCGATGTGGATGATGGAGCCGCCGCCGGCCGCCGCCATGTGCGGAATGACCCAGCGGCTCATGAGGAAGGCGCCGCCGACGTTGACGCCGAACACCGCGTTCCAGCCGGCGAGGTCGAGATCGAGCACCGTCGCGGTGGGATCGCTCATCGCGGCGCCGTTCACCAGGACGTGCAGCGCGCCGAACGCCTCGGCCGCGCGTTCTACCGCCTCCCGGGTCGCGGTCTCCGACGCGACGTCGCACTGGAGCGCGAGCGCGCCCTGCCCGGCCAGCCTGGCCGTCTGCTCTGCGTTTGCCAGGTTCAGGTCGACGCAGGCCACCCTGGCGCCGGCGTGCGCGAAAGCGACCGCGATCGCGCGGCAGATTCCGCCGCCGGCGCCGGTGATGACCGCACCCTTGCCGCCCAGCGCGAACCGGTCGTCGCTGCCCATGCTCATCTCCTGCCCAGGTAGGCTTCCTTCACACGCTCGTCCTGCTTCAGGTCGGCGCACGTGCCGGCGGCGATGATCGTGCCGGTCTGGAGCACGTAGCCGCGCGACGCGGTCTCGAGCGCATAGCGCGCGTTCTGCTCGACCAGCAGGATGCTGGTGCCGAGTGCGTTCGCGGCGCGGATGCTCTTGAAGATGTCCTGGACCACGAGCGGCGCGAGCCCGAGCGAGGGCTCGTCCATGCACAGCAGCCGCGGCTCCGACATCAGCGCACGCGAAAGGGCCAGCATCTGCTGCTCGCCGCCGGAGAGCGTCCCGGCGGCCTGGGAGGCGCGCTCCCGCAACCGCGGGAACATCTCCAGCATGCGCTCGAGCTGCGTGCGTATCCGGTTGCGGTCGCGACGGAACTTGAAGCCGCCCATCTCCAGGTTCTCGCGCACGCTGAGCGCCGGGAACACTCGTCGGCCCTCGGGCACGAGTGCAATGCCGGCAAAGGCCCGGGCGTGCGCGGGCATCCGAGTGACGTCCTTGCCGTCGAACGTGATCCTGCCGCGGCGCGGCAGCATGGCGCCGGCGATCCCGCGCATGGTGGTGCTCTTACCCGCGCCGTTCGCCCCGATAAGGGTCACGATTTCGCCCTCGGCCACGTCGAAGGAGACGTCGCGCACAGCGGGGATCTCGCCGTAAGCGAGCTCGAGATTTTCGGCCTTAAGGAGCAAACTCACCGCCCAGGTAGGCTTCGATTACGCTCGGGTTCGCCTGCACCTCGCGAGGCGAGCCCTCGAAGAGCGGTTCGCCGTGGTCCATGACGAAGACGCGCTGCGCGACGTTCATGACCAGGTCCATGTTGTGCTCGACCACAATGAGAGTCACGCCGCGTTGCTGGATCTCCTCCAGCCGCTTCAGTAGGAACTCGACCTCCGCGCCGTTCAACCCGGCGGCCGGTTCGTCGAGCATGAACAGCCGCGGGCGGGTGGCGAGCGCGCGGGCGATCTCGAGCATGCGCTGCTTTCCGTAGGGAAGCGCCCCGGCGCGCTCTTCGGCGCGATCTTCCAGGCCGACGAAGGCGAGCAGCTCGCGCGCCTCGTTTCGGAAGCGCCCGGTGTTGCCGCGGAAGACGTGCTCCCAGAACGGCGCGTCCTGGTGGATGTGGAAGCCGGCAAGCACGTTCTCGAGCAGCGTGAGCTGCTTGAACAGGCGGATCTTCTGGAAGGTGCGCGCCAGTCCGAGCCGCACGCGCCGGTGCGCCGGCAAGCCGATCAGGTCGTGGCCGGCAAACTCGAGCGTGCCGCTCTCCGGCTGGTAGATCCCCGAGAGCAGGTTGAGCAGCGTCGACTTGCCGGCGCCGTTCGGCCCGATCAGCGCGAAGATCGAATTCTCCGGCACATCGATCGAGACGGCGTGCACGGCGCGCACGCCGCCGAAGCTCTTGTTCAGGCCGGTGGCGCGGATCACCGGCGCATCCTCGCGCGCAGCGCCGTCCAGGCCTGGACGATGCCCCCGGGCATGAACAGGACAACCAGCGTGAGCGCCAGCCCGTAGATCAACAGGCGCAGCTCGCCGAAGCCGCGCAGCACCTCCGGCAGGAAGGTGAGCACGATGGCGCCGATCACCGGGCCGATCATGGTGCCCATGCCGCCGACGATCACCATCGCCATCATGGTGAACGACTCGACGATGCCGAAGGCGTCGGGCACCAGCGTGCCCACGAAGCCGGGATAGAAGATGCCCGCCAGGCCGGCGATCGCGGCGCCGAGGCCGAAGGCGAAGGCCTTCCAGGCGGCGCGGTTGATGCCGAGCGAGGCCGCCGACACCTCGTCCTCGCGGATCGCGCGCAGTGTGTCGCCGACCGGCGAGCGGACCAGGTTGTCGAGGAGGAGGTACACCGCAGCCGCGATTCCTGCGACGAGGTAGAAGAGCCCGGTAGTGCCGGGCACCGGCGGCAGGATGCCGTAGATGCCGCGCACACCCTGGGTCACGTCCTCCCAGTTGAGCAGCACCTGATAGGTGATGACCGCGAAGCCGAGCGAGGCGATGGCGAGATAGTGCCCGCGCAGTCGCGCTGCAAAGGCGGCGAGCGCCAGTCCCAGCACGCCGGCCGCCAGCACCGCCACCAGCCCCGCCAGCCAGAAGTTCCAGCCGTGGGACTTGATGAGGATGGTGGAGACGTAGGCGCCGATGGCGAAGAAGGCCGACTGGCCGAGGTTGAGCTGCCCGGTGTAGCCCATCACGAGGTTGAGCGACAGCGCGAGCAGCACGTTCATCGCGCACAGCACGAGGATGCCGCGCCAATAGGGCGTGGCCAGGATCCAGGGCGCCGCCGCAATCGCCAGGATCGCCACCGCAATGGCCGCGTGGCGCCCGGTCAAACGTTCTCCTCCTTGCGCTCGGCGATCAGTCCCGTCGGGCGAACCACCAGCATCGTGAGCAGCAGCGCGAACACGACCAGGTCAATCAGGCCCGAGCCGAGATACTGCACGGTGAACGCCTCGATGACGCCGACCATGAGGCCGGCGATGATCGTCCCCTGCATGTTGCCGAAGCCGCCGATGATGACGATGGCGAAGGCCTTGACGATCAGCGACGCCCCGGTGAACGGCGTGAGCACCACCACCGGGCCGAGCAGCGCGCCGCCCATTCCGGCGAGCGCGGAGGCGATGACGATGGTGAGGGCGATGACCAGGTTGGGGTTGATGCCCATCAGGCCCGCGGTCTCGCGGTCCTGGGCGACGGCGCGGAGCGCCTTGCCGAGGAAGGTGAACCGCATGAAAACGTAGAGCGCGGTAATCGACGCCACGGATACCGCGACCACGAGGACGCTCTGCGCGCTGAAGAAGATGGGGCCGAGGCGGATGGTCTCGCGCGCGAACGGCGAGTCGAACTGGTAGGGGATCGGCCCGAAGAGCGCGAGCTGGCCGTTCTCGAGCAGCACGGACACGCCGATGGTCGCGATAAGCGGGCGCAGCTCATCGGCCCCTTGCCGGCGCAGCGGGGCGAAGACGGCCGCGTTGACCAGGATGCCGAGTACGGCGCCCGCGCCCAGCGCCGCAATCAGCGACAGCAGATAGCCGCCGGTGTCGGGTAGGCCGAGCATCCTCGTGGCGAAGCGCGTCGCCACGAAGAAGGCGGTGAAGGCGCCGACGGTGACGAAGTCGGCGTGCGCGAAGTTGATCTGGTTCAGCACCCCGTAGATCAGGGTGAGGCCCAGGGCCACCATCACGTACAGGCAGCCGAGGTAGACCCCGTTTACCGATTGCTGAACGACCAGAGCCAGGAGATCCGGCACGGGATTCCCGGGCGGACGTCTAACGCCAGTCGAGCCCCTTCCACGAAAGGTCCTTCTGCGTCTCGACGAAGTGCACCACCGAGAGGTCCGAGTTCTGCCCCTTGGGATCGAAGGTGATCTTGCCGGTCGTCACCTCGAAGTCCTTGAGCTTCGCGAACTGCTCGCGGATCGACTCGGAGTCCTTGGCGCCGCGCCGCACCGCCTCGGCGATGATGAGGATGGTGTCGTAGGCGTGCGCGTTGATGTGCGTCGGCGTCTTGTCGGCACCGTGCTTGGCGCGGAAGGCCTTGATGAAGTCCTGCACGATCTTGCGGTTCTCCGTGGGATCGAACTGGACGATGCGCACGTAGCCGATCGCCGCCGGACCGGCCTTCGTGTCGTAGCCCCAGGGCAGCCAGATCGAGCCCATCTGCACACCGCTGCCGCCGCCGCCCTTGACCACCTTCGCCTGCGCGAGCGCCTGCGACAGGCGAACCTGCTGGCCTTCGAGCGCGAATGTCGGCAGCACGTCGACCTTGCCGAGCGAGGCGATGCGCGTCGCGATCGCGGTGAAGTCGTTCACGTCGCGGCCGAAGTCGATCTTCGCCAGCACCTTGCCACCCATCGCGACGAACGGCTTCTCGAAGCCTTCGGCGTTGTCGATGCCGGCGTTGGTCTTCTCGTGAAGGATCACGGCGGTGCGCGCACCGAGTTTCTCGTAGGCCACCTTCGCGAGCGGCAGGCTCTGCTGCTCGGCGTTCGGGAAGATGCGGAACACGTACTTGTAGCCGGATTCGGTGAGCTTCATGGTCACCGAGCCGGCGTTGAGCTGCACCACCTTGGCCTGTTCGAGGATCGGCGCGATCGCGAGCGAGGCGTCCGAGCACTCCTCGCCGACGACGATGTGCGGCTTGAACTGCTCCAGCACGCGCTTCACGGTGTTGGTCGCCTGCAGCGGGCTGCAGGCCGAATCCTCGTACTGGACCTGGAGGCGATAGCCGTTCAGGTTCGCCTTCGCCATCTGCTCGAGCGCGAGGTCGATGCCCTCCTTGCCCATCACGCCGAAGTACGACCCGGGGCCCGAGATCGGCATCAGCACGCCGATCCGGATGACTTTGTCCTGCGCCTGCACGGCGAACGGCACGGCCGTGAGCAAAGTGCTGAACGCGAGCGCGACGACCGATCTCGATGCGTGCTTCACGGGGCCTCCTCCTTTGGTGGGCATATCGCCGGGCGACTGTACATAAAGGCGAGCGGTTCCGACAAGTTTCTTTCGCGTGGCAACCCTTTCCCTTCGATGTTGCCCCGCCGCATTGCCTGGGCTCCGAAGCCCCGGTGGACGAAAGTCCGCCGCGTCTGTGCCACCGGACGGCAGCGACCGATGCAATCCCGCGAGCCGTCCGCGGTTATCGAGCGCCTTCTGCGTTGTCTCCACCTGTCGATCCCTGGGCCACGATTGAGTTTCCTGACCACGATGCTATCGTTTCAATCCCCTCTACAGGCAACGGAAGGAGACGACGCATGATCCGTCAATCCAAAGCGAACGCAGTCTGGCGCGGCGGGCTCAAGGATGGCAAGGGCACCGTCTCGGTCGACAGCGGCGTGCTGTCGAACACCGCCTACACTTTCGCCCAGCGCTTCGAGGCGGCCAAGGGCACGAATCCCGAGGAGCTGATCGCCGCCGCCCACAGCGGCTGCTTCTCGATGGCGTTCTCCGCCGAGCTCGGCAAGGCCAACCTCGTCCCCGAGAGCGATCGAAACCAAGGCGACGCTCGACTTCGACATGAAGGATGGCAAGCCGACGGTCACGAAAATCCACCTCGACTGCGTCGCCAAGGTTCCGAACGCCAGCGCCGAGGCCTTCAACAAGGCTGCGCAGGACGCCAAGGCCGGCTGCCCGATCTCGCGCCTGCTGAACGCGGAGATCACCCTGAGCGCGCGGCTGGCCTGAGGCGCGCCGCTGCTCGCGCGTCGGACCGCCGGGCGCAATTCGACGTTGCGCGCGGGTACGCGGCGAAGCCGCGTAGGTTGAGAGACTCGTAATGAGTGGGCCCGCCTGGATTCGAACCAGGGACCAAGGGATTATGAGTCCCCTGCTCTAACCAGCTGAGCTACAGGCCCGTGCGGCGGATTATACGGACGGCTTCGCAGCGCCCCGGCCGTGCCCCGCGACGACGGTCTTGTCGCGCATCGTCACCAGTTCCTCCGCGGCGGTCGGGTGGATGCCGACGGTCGCGTCGAACTGCGCCTTGGTGAGTCCCGCCTTCACCGCGATGCCGATGCCCTGCACGATCTCCGGCGCGTCGGCCCCGACGATGTGCACGCCGACGACGCGCTGGCTCGGTCGATCGACGATGAGCTTCATCATCGTCCGCTCGTCGCGCCCCGAGAGCGTGTGCTTCATCGGCCGGAAGGTGGACTTGTAGATCTCGAGCTCGTGGAAGCGCTCTTTCGCTTCCGCCTCGGTGAACCCCACGGTGCCCACCGGCGGCTGGCTGAAGACCGCGCTCGGCACGTCCGCGTGATCCACCGGGGTCGGCTGGTTGCCGAACAGCGTCAGCGCGACCGCGTGCCCCTCCTTGATCGCGACCGGCGTGAGCGCGATGCGGTCGGTCACGTCGCCGACGGCGTAGATGCTGGGGACGCTGCTCGCGCAGAACCGGTCGACGACGACCTCCCCGTTCTCGCCGAGCGCGACGCCCGCTTCTTCGAGGCCGAGGTCGCGGGTGCTCGGCACCCGCCCGGTCGCGGACAGCACGGCGTCGACCTCGACCGGCGCGTGCCCATCCACGAAGCGAACGACCAACGCGCCCCGCGCGTCGCGCTCGACGCCGGCGACGACGCTGCGGAGCAGGATGCGCACGCCCTTCTTCGTCATCTCGTCCTGGAGGTGCGTGCGCACGTCGTCGTCGAAGCCGCGCAGGATGCGATCGCCGCGGTAGGAGAGCGTGACCTCGCTGCCCAGCCCGCGGAAGATGCCGGCGAACTCGACCGCGATGTAGCCGCCGCCGACGACCAGCACGCGCCGGGGCTGCTCGGGGAGCTCGAAGACCTCGTTCGAGGTGATGCAGTGCTCGACCCCCGGGACGTGCGGCTTGAAGGGCCAGCCGCCGGTGGCGACGAGAATGTAGCGCGCGGTGATCCGCTTGCCGTCCAGCTCGACCGCATTGGGTCCGACCACGCGCGCGGTGCCGCGCAGCAGCGTCGCGCCGGCCTTCTCGAGCAGGCCTTCGTAGACGCGTTCGAGCCGCGCGATCTCCACGTTCTTGTTCGCAATGAGCGCGGGCCACGAGAAGGTCGACTCGCCGACCGTCCAGCCGTAGCCGCGCGCGTCCTCGAAATCCTCGTGGAAGTGCGAGGCGTAGACGAGCAGCTTCTTCGGCACGCAGCCGCGGATGACGCACGTCCCGCCGACGCGGTGGTGCTCGGCGACGGCGACGCGCGCGCCGAGGCTCGCGGCGATGCGGCTCGCGCGCGTGCCGCCCGAGCCGGCGCCGATGACGAACAGGTCGTAGTCGTATGCGCTCACGGCGCTAGTCTCTCATTCTGGTCCGCAAAAGAAAACGCCCCGCGGACGGGGCGTTTTGGACCGACCTCGAATGCCGTTCAGCTCTGGTCGAGGAAACTCTTCAGCCGCTCCGACCGCGACGGGTGGCGCAGCTTCCGCAGCGCCTTCGCCTCGATCTGGCGGATGCGCTCGCGCGTGACGTCGAACTGCTTGCCGACCTCCTCCAGCGTGTGGTCGGTGTTCATCTCGATGCCGAAGCGCATGCGCAGCACCTTCGCCTCGCGCGGCGTGAGCGAGTCGAGCACGTGCTTGGTCACCTCGCGGAGCGATCGCGTACATCGCGGCGTCCGACGGCGCGAGCGTCGAGGTGTCCTCGATGAAGTCGCCGAGATGCGAGTCGTCGTCGTCGCCGATCGGCGTCTCCATCGAGATCGGCTCCTTCGAGATCTTGAGGATCTTGCGGATCTTGTCCTCGGGCATCTCCATCTTCAGCGCCAGCGTCGCCGGGTCGGGTTCCTGCCCGGTCTCCTGCAGGATCTGGCGGCTGATCCGGTTCATCTTGTTGATCGTCTCGATCATGTGCACCGGAATGCGGATGGTGCGCGCCTGGTCGGCGATCGAGCGGGTGATCGCCTGCCGGATCCACCACGTCGCGTAGGTCGAGAACTTGTAGCCGCGCCGGTACTCGAACTTGTCCACCGCCTTCATCAGGCCGATGTTGCCTTCCTGGATGAGGTCGAGGAACTGCAGGCCGCGGTTGGTGTACTTCTTCGCGATCGAGATCACGAGGCGCAGGTTGGCCTCGGTCATCTCGCGCTTCGCGCGGCGCGCCTTGGCTTCGCCGGTGGACATCTGCTTGTTGATGTCCTTCAGGTCCTTGAGCGGGATGCCGATGCGCTTCTGGATGTCGCCGAGCCTCGAGATCTCCTCGAGGATGTCGGGCTCGTAGCGCGTGAGCTGCGAGCTGTAGCCGTGCTCGGCCGCGATCTCGTTCTTGATCCAGCGCTGGCTCGTCTCGCTGCCCGGGAACACCTTGATGAAGTGCGGCCGCGGCATGCCGCCCTTCTCCACGCAGAAATTCTGGATCTTGCGTTCGTGCCGGCGCACCGTGTCCACCATGCCGCGCACGTTCTCGCACAGGCGCTCGATGATGCGCGCGTTGAAGCGGATCGCCATCAGCTCGGTCGAGATCTGCTCGCGCGCCTTGAGGTACTCCTTCGAGCGGTGGCCGAACTTGGCGAGCGCGACCTTGAGCTTCTCGTTGAAGCGGTGGATCTTGGCGAAGCGGTCGAGCGCGTCCTCCTTCAGCTGCAGCAGGCTCGCGGTGATCGCGGCGTTCTGCGCCTCCTCGTCCTCTTCCTCTTCTTCCTCGTCCTCGACCTCGGCTTCGACCGCCATCTCCTGCGGCGGCTGGTCCTTCGCGTTGGGGTCGATGAGGCCGTCCACCACCTCGTCGATGCGCATCTCGTCGCGCTTGACCTTGTCGGCGAGGTCGAGGATCTCGACGATCGTCGTCGGCAGCGCCGAGATCGCCATGATCATCTGCTTGAGGCCGTCCTCGATGCGCTTGGCGATCTCGATCTCGCCTTCGCGCGTGAGGAGCTCCACCGAGCCCATCTCGCGCATGTACATCCGCACCGGGTCGGTGGTGCGGCCGAACTCGGGGTCGACGGTGGCGAGCGCCGCCTCGGCCTGCTCCTCGGCGTCCTCGTCCTGCGCGGCGGCCGGCGCCGCATCGCTCATGAGCAGCGTCTCGGTGTCCGGAACCTCGTCGAACACCTGGATGCCCATGTCGTTGAAGGTCGAGATCATCGACTCGATCTGCTCCGCGTCCACGACGTCGGGCAGGTGGTCGTTGATCTCGGCGTAGGTGAGGTAGCTCCGCTCCTTGCCGAGCTTGATCAGGTTCTTGAGGCGCATGCGCCGGGCTTCGGCGTCTTCGGGCCGCTGCGCGGCGCGCTCCATGAGCGCGCGCTCGGCCTCGCGCGCCTTCGCGCGGCTGACCTTGAGCTTCGGGATGGCCTCGCCCTTGACCGGCGTGAGGAGCTTGCCTTTCAGGGCTTCCTTGACGCGCGCCTGCGCCTGTTCCTTGGCGCCGGCCTTCGCGGTTTCCTTGGCACCGGCTTTCGCCGGCGGCATGACCGCTTTCGCCGGGATCGGCGCCTTCGCCTTCGGCGCGGGCTTCGCCGGCTTGAGCGCGACCTTCGCCTTCGGCGCCGCCTTGGATTTCGCGACCGGCTTCGCCTTCGCCTTGACCGTCGGCTTCGCGCGGGACGCGGGCTTCGCGGCCGGGCGGGCCTTCGCGCGCGAGACCGGCTTCGAGCGCGCCGCCGGCCGGCTCTTCGCCGCGGCGGCCTTGCGCTTCTTCAGATCATCCTTGGCGCGCGATTTAGCCTTTGGTTGCTTGTGCTGGGCCATTAGGGTTCCCGGTTGGAACGACGACGGTGGTGGGCGAAAAAAGGTTGCGATTCTAACATGTTAGATGGGGGTTCCCCCGCTTCCAGCAAGGTCGGGGGAAGGCGCGGGCCCGTCCCGAAGCCCGGCTTTCTCGCGCAGGCGCTCGGGCAGGCCCTGCCGCTCGTTCCGGGCGAGCATCTCGTTGATTTCCCTGACTTTCGCTTCGCGGTCGAGGTTCCGGACCGCGCCCTCGAACTCGGCCCGGAAGTCCTCCGGCTCGAGCTTGAACTCGAGCAGGGTCGCCTCGAGGCGGGCCAGCAGGGGGTAGAACGGCTGCTCCTCGAACGCGGTCGAGAGCGGCCGCGGCAGCGCATCGGCATGTCCGGCCACCCACTCCGCCACCGTCCGGAGGGCGTCCCCCTCCGCGGTATCGGGCCGCACGAGTTCGACGTTCAGCCCTGCCGCAAGTTCAGGCGCGCCGAGGATCGCCCGCAGCAGCGTCGCCTCGTTGCCCCGCATCGGGGCGCGATCCTGGCGCGCCGGCGCGGGCCGGTCGCCGGACGGCCGTGCCACGACGCCATCGCGCACGTCGAGAAGCCGGGCGGCCTCCACCGGCTCCATTCCGGCGGCAAGCGCGAGCGCCTTCACGAGCTGCACGCGCAGCCCCGGCGCGGCGAGGCGCTTCAGCAGCGGCTTCGCCTCCGCGAGAAGCTTCGAGCGCCCTTCGAGCGAGCCGAGATCGACACGCCCCTTCAGCTCGCGCAGCAGGTACGCCGACAGGGGCTCGGACTCGTCGAGCTTGGCCTCGAACGCGTCGTGCCCGAACTCGCGCACGTAGCTGTCGGGATCGTGCTCGGCCGGCAGGAACAGGAATCGCACGGTCTTGTGGTCGGCAAGCGTCTCGAGGCCCACTTCGAGCGCGTGCCACGCCGCGCGCCGCCCCGCCGCGTCGCCGTCGAAACAGAAGACGATCTCGTCGGCCTGCCGCAACAGCTTCTGGACGTGTGTCGGTGTCGTCGCCGTGCCAAGCGTCGCAACCGCGTTCTGCACGCCGTGCTGCGCGAGCATGACCACGTCCATGTACCCCTCGACGACGACGACCCGGTTCGCGGCGCGGATCGCGTCGCGCGCCTGCGGCAGGCCGTAGAGCTCGCGGCCCTTCTCGAAGAGCGGCGTCTCCGGGGAGTTCATGTATTTGGGGCCGGCGGGGGACCCCTTCCCTTCCCCCGCAGTGGGGCCGGCGGGGGACCCCTTCCTGTCTGCCGCAGCGGGACCGGCGGACCCGTCCTCGCCCGGAATCACGCGCCCGCCGAAGCCGATCACGAGGCCGCGCTGGTTGAGGATCGGGAACATCACGCGGTCGCGGAAGCGGTCGTACCGTTTGCCTTCGTTCTCGACCACGAGGCCGCACTCCACGAGCGCCTTGTCGTCGTAGCGCTCGAATGCCGCGCCGAGGCCCTGCCAGCCGGCCGGCGCGTAGCCGAGGTGATAGCGCGCGGCGGTCTGGCCGCTCAGCCCGCGCCCCTTGAGGTAGTCGATCGCCCGCGGGGAGGCTTTCAGCTGCTCGTGATAGAAGCGCGCGGCGCGCTTGAGCAGCTCGTAGAGATCGGGGCCCTCGCGCTCGGGTCTCGCCTGGCCGCCGCGCGGCGCGAGCTCGGGCAGCTTCATGCCCACCGACTCGGCGAGCTCCTTCATGGCTTCGACGTAGCCGAGCCCGGCGTACTCCATGAGGAAGCCGATCGCGTTGCCGTGCACGCCGCACCCGAAGCAGTGATAGAACTGCTTCGCGGGGCTGACGCTGAAGGACGGGGTCTTCTCGCCGTGGAACGGGCACAGGCCCACCCAGTTCGCGCCGCTCTTCTTGAGGGCGACCCGGGGCGAGATCACGTCGACGATGTCGACGCGATTGAGGAGGTCCTGCTTGAAGGAGTCCGGGATCACTCGCTTTGCCGGTACCGGTTCGCCTGCCCGTCGCTCGAAATGCCTTGCAAGAACCGTTCCGGCTCCCGCCGCCGGGACCCTGCGACCAGCCGGGTTCGATCCCGCGCTCCGTGACGTTATAGGCGATTCCGGTGCCGGCGCAAAGCCGGCGCGCGCTTCAGCCGGCCAGCTTCGCCTTGACGCGGGCCGACACCTTGCCCATGTCGGCGCGCCCGGCGAGCTGCGCCTTGACCTGCCCCATCACCTTGCCCATGTCCGCGATGCCCTTGGCGCCGACCGCGGCGACGGCCGCGGCGACGATCGCGTCGACTTCCGCATCGGTCGCCTGCTGCGGCAAGTAGGCCGACAGCAGGTCGATCTCGAACTGCTCCTGGGCCACGAGATCCGGGCGAGCGCCCTTCTCGTACTGCGCGATCGAGTCGCGCCGCTGCTTGATCATCTTCTCGATCACGCCGAGCACCTGCGCGTCGTCGAGCTCGATGCGCTCGTCCACCTCGCGCTGCTTGATCGCCGCGGTCAGCAGGCGCAGGGCGCCGAGGCGCTGCGACTCGCGGGCCTTCATCGCGGCCTTGACGTCGTCGGTGATGCGGGCTTTCAGCGACATGTCGTGGAACGGTCAGCGCAGAGCGGTCGTCAGAAACGACAAGCGCCGCCGGGCGATGCCGGGCGGCGCAGGCGGAGGGCCGGCAACTTGCCGCTCAGTACATCTTCGGCGGCAGCTGCTGGTTGCGCAGGCGCTTGTAGTGCCGCTTGATCGCCGCGGCAAGCTTGCGCTTGCGCTCCTGGGTGGGCTTCTCGTAGTACTCGCGGGCGCGCAGCTCGGTGAGCAGGCCCGTTTTTTCCACGGTGCGCTTGAAGCGGCGCAGGGCCACCTCGAACGGCTCGTTTTCCTTGACGCGGACAGTCGGCATCGAAATCGGTTCTCCGGGACGCGGGGGTCCAATGACAGAAGAAGGTCCCAAAACGGGTCGGGAAGTATAGCCGGGTCAGGGGGTTGCCGGCAAGGCGCCCGTCCGGACACCGTGCCGGACCGGACAAGAAAACGGCCCGGGGGTGCCGGGCCGGCAAGGACTCTCGACCAATTCCAGAGAGGAAGCGAAAAAAGGATAGCGCCGCCGGGCTGACAGAACCCTGACGGCGCGCGGAATTTCACCCCGTATCACGTGCGGGAAATGCGATTCGCACCGACGTGCCCCGGCCCGACGGCGGGGCCCCGATGGCGGCAGTGGCGCCATGGCGATGGGCGATCTCGCGAACGATGGCCAGGCCGAGCCCCGAGCCCTCGCCCGGCGTGCCTTTCACGCGGTGGAATCGTTCGAACACCCGCGCCCGCTCGCTTTCGGGGATGCCCGGGCCGTTGTCCTCCACTTCCAGGAACGCAATGTCCCCGCGGCGCCCGGTCCGCAGCGTCACGTCGCTTCCCGCCGGCGCGTAGCGGAGCGCGTTCTCGACCAGGTTCTCGGCCAGCTCGCGCAGGAGCAGCGGCTCGCCGCTGACCGGCGCGGCCCCCAGCTCGAAGCCGAGATCGACGCGCTTCGCGTCGGCCCGCGTGACCCATTCGGCGACGCTCTCCTGCAGGAGCTGCGACAGATCGACGGACTGGGCGCTGAACGGCCGCTCGGCGGCGGGCTCCACCGCGGCCAGCGTGAGCAGCTGGCGCGCGAGGTGCGCGGTGCGGCGGGTCGCGGCGACCAGCTGGTCGAGCGTGGACGCGAGCTCGGCCGGAACCTGCTGCCGGCGCGCCGCCTCGACCTGCGCCTGCAGCGCGGCGAGCGGGGTACGCAGCTGATGCGCGGCATCGGCGACGAAGCGCTGCTGGGCCTCGATCGAGCCGGCCAGACGGGCGAGAAGATTGTTCAGCTCGCGCACGAGCGGGCGCACTTCCTCGGGCGCCTGCTGCTCCGGCACCGGGCGCAGGTCGCGGTGCGAGCGCGCGGCAAGCTCCGCACGCAGCTTCTCGAGCGGCGCGAGCCCGCGGGCGACGCCGAACCAGACGACCCCGAGCGCAACGGCGAGGAACGCCACCTCGGGAGCGGCGTGCGAAAGCAGCGCCTGGCGCACGAGGCGGTCGCGCTTGACCCGCGTTTCCGCCACCACCACCGTGACCATCTCGGTGCCGAGAAGCACGGCAATCGCCGCGGCGCGCACCGGGGCGCCGGCAACGCGTGCGTCGTAGAACACCGGGGATCCTTCCTCGGGCGGGAAAGGCGGCGGCGCGAGATCGCTCTGACCCGCAAGCACCCGGTCGCGCCCCCGGATCGCGAAATAGACCCGATCCACCTCGTCGACGCGCAGCGCCTCGAGCGTGCCGGCCGGCATCTCGAGCTCGATCGCCTCGGCGCTCGACCGCAGGCGCTGCGCGATCGCGAGCGCCGGGTCGACCAGCGCCCGGTCGTAGGCGTCCGATGCCATGGCGACCGCGTTCCGATAGGCGGCCACCGAGCTCGCGACGAACACGCCCGCGAGCGGCAGGAGCAGCCACCACAGGAGCAGCCGGCGAATGCTGCGGTCAGGCCCCACGCGGGGTCTCGAGCAGGTAGCCGAACCCGCGCACGGTGCGGATCTGCACGCCGCGCGGCTCGAGCTTCGCGCGCAGCCGCGAGACGTACACTTCGACCGCGTTCTGACTGAGCTTCTCGTCCCAGCTCGACAGCGACTGCACGATGCGTTCCTTCGAGAGCGCCACGCCCGGCTGCGTCGCGAGCAGCTCGATGATTCCCCACTCCCGCACGGTCAGCTCGAGCGGCTCGTCGGCGAGCCGCGCCCGTCGCGCGACGAGGTCGAGCGTGAGCGGCCCGAGCGCGATCTGCGGCGACGTCGGCGTGTGCCCGCGCCGGATCAGCGCGCGCACGCGCGCCTCGAGCTCCTCGGTCGCGAACGGCTTGACGAGATAGTCGTCGGCGCCGAGATCGAGCCCGCGCACGCGCTCGCTCACCGCGTCGTGCGCGGTGACGACGATCACCGGAACGTACCGCTCGGCGCGGCGCAGCCGCTTGAGCATCTCGAACCCGTCCATGCCCGGCAGCCCGATGTCGAGAATGACGAGGTCGAACGACTCGTGCTCGACGGCGAGGATCGCGCGCTCGGCGCTGTCCACCCAGTCGACCGCGTAGCCCGACTGGCGCAGGCTGCGCGCGAGCCCGTCGGCGAGCAGTGCGTCGTCCTCGACAATCAGCAGGCGCATGACGCGTGACTGTAAGCGAAATGGGCTACGCTCTGCGGTCCATGCTCGTTCTCGGCATCGAAACCTCCTGCGATCGCAATTGAACAAGGGGGCACGCCCCCTTGTAGATCCCCCAAGTTAGTATCCGTCGATGCTCGTTCTCGGAATCGAGACCTCCTGCGATGAGACCGGCGTCGCGCTCTACGACAGCGCGCGCGGCCTGCTCGCGCACGAGGTCCACACGCAGGCCGCGCTGCACGCCGAGTACGGCGGCGTCGTGCCGGAGCTCGCCTCGCGCGATCACATCCGGCGCACGCTGCCGCTCGTGCGGCGCGTGCTCGCGCGCGGCGGTGCCCGACTCGAGCAGATCGACGCGGTCGCGTATACCGAGGGACCGGGGCTCGCGGGCGCGCTGCTGGTCGGCGCGAGCATCGCCGCCGGGCTCGCCTACGGGCTCGGCGTGCCGGCGATCGGCGTGCATCACCTGGAGGGGCACCTGCTCTCGCCGCTGCTCTCGAAGACCCCGCCGGCCTTCCCGTTCGTCGCGCTGCTCGTCTCGGGCGGTCACACGCAGCTGATGGAGGTCGAGGGCGTCGGGCGGTACCGGCTCCTCGGCGAGACGCTGGACGACGCGGCCGGCGAGGCGTTCGACAAGACCGCGCAGGTGCTCGGGCTCGGCTATCCCGGCGGCCCCGCGCTCGCGCAGCTCGCCGACCGCGGGCGGCGCGGCCGCCATCGCCTCCCCCGGCCCATGATCGCGAGCGGCGACCTCGAGTTCAGCTTCAGCGGCCTGAAGACGGCGGTGCTGACGCTCGTGCGCCATGCCGCCTTCGACGAGGCCGCGAAGGCCGACGTCGCCGCGGAGTTCCAGGAAGCGGTCGTCGACGTGCTGGTCGCGAAATGCCGTGCCGCGCTCGCGGCGACCGGTCACCGGCGCCTGGTGATCGCCGGCGGCGTCGGCGCGAACCGCCGGCTGCGCGAGCGGCTCGACGCGACGGCGGCGGCGGACGGTTTCGCGGTGTACTACCCCGAGCTCGAGCTCTGCACCGACAACGGCGCGATGATCGCGCTCGCCGGCGCGTTGCGCCTGCAGGCGTCGGCGCCGCGCGGCTACGCGTTCACCGTCCGCCCGCGGTGGGATCTCGCTCAGCTGACGGCGGCGGGCTGACCGCCGGCGACTTCTTCTGCCCGATCCGGCTCTCCTTCCCGGCGACGAGCTTGCGGATGTTCTCGGCGTGGCGCCAGACGAGGAGGCACGCGATCGCAAGGACCGCGGCGGCATAGACGTCGAACCCGAGGACGAGCGCGGTGAAGAACGGCGCGAACAGCGCCGCGGCCAGCGCCGCGAGCGAGGAATAGCGGAAGAAAAACGCGATGATCAGCCACGTGGCGAGGGTGCCCAGGCCGATGCGCCAGTCGAGCGCGAACAGGATGCCGGCCGCCGTGGCGACGCCCTTCCCGCCCTGGAAGCGGAAGAAGACCGGCCAGAGGTGCCCCACGAAGACCGCAAGCGCCGCCGCCGCGATGCCGATGTCGTCGACGCCGAACCGCCAGGCGAACGCTTGCGCCAGGAACACGGCGAGCCAGCCCTTCGCGCCGTCGCCGATCAGCGTCAGCACCGCGGCGAGCTTGTTGCCCGTCCGCAGCACGTTCGTCGCGCCCGGGTTGCCGGAGCCGTAGGTGCGCGGGTCGGGAAGCCCGAACGCCTTGGTCACGATCACCGCGAACGACAGCGAGCCGATGAGGTAAGCGATTAGAATGAAAAATAACGTGGCCACGTCGATCGCGCCCGAAGCAGGCGGCGAAGTCTAGCGCGAACCGGCGGCCGCAACCCCCGCCCCACGACCGAATACACCCATGGACCAGCTCTACCTCCGCGACGTGCGCCTCGAAGCGAAGGTCGGCATCTACAAGCGCGAGCGCAGCACGACCCAGCCCATCGCGCTCGACCTCGACATTGCCCTGCCGACCGAGCGGGTCTTCGCGAGCGGCAAGGTCGCCGACACCATCGACTACGCGGTGCTGGTCGGGCGGATACGCGCCGAGCTGGCGGAGCGGCGCTTCGGCCTGGTCGAGGAGCTGGCGGCGTTCGTCGCCGCGCTCGTGCTCGACGAGTTCCACGCGCCGTGGGTGCGCGTGAGCGTGGCGAAGCTCGGCATCCTCAAGGACGTGCGGCTGGTCGGCGTGACGATCGAGCGCGGGAAACAGTAGGCGGCCGGGTCAGGCCGCGAGGCCCGCCGCCACCGGCGTCACGTCGAGCACCCGCGCGAGCGCCTGCGGGTCGATCCCGACCAGGAATCCGCGCCGGCCGCCGTTGATGTAGATCTTCGGCAGATCGAGGATCGTGCGCTCGACGTAGACCGGCATGGGCTTCCGCGTCCCGAACGGCGAGGTGCCGCCGATCTGGTAGCCGGAGTGCCGCTGCGCCACCTCGGGCGAGCACGGCTCGATGCGCTTGACGCCCGCCTGCCGGGCGAGGTTCTTGGTCGAGACCTCGCGGTCGCCGTGCATCAGAACGATCAGCGGGCGTTTCGCGTCGTCCTCCATCACCAGCGTCTTCACCACGTGGTGCTCGTCCACGCCCAGCGCCTCCGCCGACACGCGCGTGCCGCCGCGCTCGACGTACTCGTACACGTGCTCGGTGTACGCGACGCCGTGCTTCTTGAGGAAGGCCGTGGCGGGAGTTTCCGAGACGTGGTCCTTGCGGGCCATTGCGTCACCCGCGGGGATGGTGCTTCGCGTGGAGCTGCTTGAGCCGTTCCCGCGCGACGTGGGTGTAGATCTGCGTGGTCGAGATATCCGAGTGGCCGAGCAGCATCTGCACGACGCGCAGGTCGGCGCCGTGGTTCAGCAGATGCGTCGCGAACGCGTGCCGGAGCGTGTGCGGCGAGAGGTGCTTGCCGGGAATCGCGCGTGCGCCGTGGCGCTTGATGAGGTGCCAGAACGCCTGCCGCGTCATCGGTCCGCCGCGCGCGGTCACGAACACGGCGTCGGCCGCCCCGCCCTTCAGGAGCTGCGGGCGCGCCTCGCGCTGATAGCGGACGAGCCACGCCACCGCCTCTTCGCCGATCGGCACCATGCGCTCCTTCGCCCCCTTGCCGAACACCCGCACCACGCCCATGTCGAGGCTCACCTCCGCGTTCTTCAGCGCCACCAGCTCCGACACGCGCAAGCCGGCCGCATACAGCACCTCGAGCATCGCGCGATCGCGCAGCCCGCCCGGCGTCCCGACGTCGGGCGCGGCGAGCAGCGCCTCGACGTCGGCCTCGGTCAGGGTCTTCGGGAATCGCGGCGGGCGCTTCGGCGCATCGAGCCGGACGGTCGGATCGGCGGCCACCAGGTTCGCGGCGAGCGCGTGGCGATAGAAACGCTTGAGGCTCGAGGCGAACCGCGCCTGCGTGCTCGCGCGCACGCGCGCGGTGCGGTGCGAATGGCGGAACGCGAGGTAGCCGAACACGTCCGGCTCGCCCGCCGCGAGCAGCGAGCTGCCCTGGCTCGCGAGCCAGTCGGCGAACAGGCGCAGGTCGCGGCGATAGGCCTCGAGCGTGTTCTTCGCGAGCCCGTCCTCCAGCCAGAGACGATCGCAGAACTCGTCGAGCAGCGCGAGATCCGCGGGCGACGCCGCGGCGGGCGAAGCGGTCGGAGCGGCGGCGCGGCTCAGAGTTGCACGCCTTCGTGCGCGAGCAGCCAGCGCTTGATCGCGATGTGGAAGCCGTCGTCGTTGCGGGCCCGAGAGGGGTTGGGGCCCCTCTCGCCCAAATCCGCCGATCCCGGTCGACGACACGACGCGGTGGCACGGAATCGCGAGCGGAAAGTAGTTCGCGCCGCACGCCTGGCCGACCGGGCGCGGGCCCGAGCGCAGCGCCTTCGCGACCGCGCCGTAGCTCTGCACCTCGCCGGCAGGGATCGCGGCGATCCGCTCCCAGACGCGCCGCTGGAAGCGCGTGCACCGGTTGATCGCGACGTGGAAACCGTCGTCGTTGCGGGCGAACCCGCCGATGCCGGTCGACGACACGACGCGGTGACACGGAATCGCGAGCGGAAAGTAGTTCGCGCCGCACGCCTGGCCGACCGGGCGCGGGCCCGAGCGCAGCGCCTTCGCGACCGCGCCGTAGCTCTGCACCTCGCCGGCGGGAATCGCGGCAATCCGCTCCCAGACGCGCCGCTGGAAGCGCGTGCCGACCGGCTTGAGCGGCAGCTCGAACGGCGCCTTCGGGTCCCGCAGATAGGCCTCGACCTGTTTGGCCGCGGCCGCGGCGAGCCGGTTCTTCGGCGGGACGGCCGGTGCGCCCGGCGGCAGGTACAGGATCTCGGCCACGCACTCGTCCTCGGTGCCGACCGCCTCGGTGCGGATGCCGACGGCGCCGAAGGGCGCTTTCACCACGGCGTCGAAGTCGCGCACCTGCGCTCTCGTCATCAGCCTGCCTCGCGTCGCTCGGTGCTCCATGGTCAGGCGCGAAGAATACCCTCGACGCAAGTGACCGCGCGACCGCCGATCCAGACCCGGCCCGCGGTGGCGTCGATCCGCACGCTCACGTAGCCGTCGCGGCCGAGCTCGCGCCCCTGGCTGGCGACGTACCGCCCGCCCTCGCCGACGCGCGCGCCGGCGTGGTCGAGCCACGCGCCGACCGCGGCGTTGCCGCTCCCGCAGACCGGGATCCTCCGGCACGCCGTCCGCCGGCGCGAAGCTCCGCACGACCACCTCGTGCCCGTCACCTCGCTCGAGCGCGAACACGGTGATGCCGGTGATCCCGAGCGCGCGGCTCAGCCGCGACACCGCGCCGAGGTCCGGCGCCAGCGCGCGGACCGTCGCGGCGTCGGCGAGCCGGACGGTGAGCCAGCGCGGCCCGAGGCTGACGATCTGCGCCGGGCGCGCCTGCCGCGAGCCCGGCACCGATCGCCTCCTCGACGGCGGCCACCGCGTCGGCGGGAAGGGGCGCGAGCGAGGCGGGCGGCGCCTCCACGGCAATCCGCCGGTCCGGCCCGGCGCCCTCGACTTCGAGCCGGAGCAGCCCCGCCGCGCACTCCTGCCGCAGCGCCGCCTTCTCCGGGACGAGGCCCGCTTCGAGCACGGCGTGCGCGGTCCCGATCGTCGGGTGCCCCGCGAACGGCAGCTCGGAGCGCGGGGTGAAGATGCGCACCCGGTAGTCCGCCGCGGGCAGCGCTCGGGCGCAGGACGAAGGTCGTCTCCGACAGGTTCGTCCAGGCGGCGATGCGCTGCATCGTGGCGGCGTCGAGGCCGTCGCCGTCGAGCACGACGGCGACCGGGTTGCCGAAGAACGGCCGGTCGGTGAAGACGTCGACCTGCTTGAACCGCAGCGCGGACACGCGTCGCTCCGTGCGATTGCCTGCCTGCGCCCGAGCGTACCAGCGCGGCCGGCCCTGCGACAGGCGGACCCGGCGCGGGCGTCTAGCCGCCGGGGCCCTCGCCCGGCACCGGCACGAGGACGGTGACCGTGTTCGACGGCGGACCTGCGCGACCGCCGGCCGTGCGAGCGCGAACGTGGTAGCGGTAGCGTTGTCCGCCGAGCACCGTGCCGTCGATCCAGTGGTTCACCTTCAGGGCGTCGACGAGCCCCGTGGTACCGAGATCGTCCGCCCGGACGACGTCGTAGTACCCGGCGCCCGTCGCCTTCGGCCACTTCAGCGCGACCCGCCCGTTCTCCACCGTCGCCTCGAGCCCGCCCGCGGCCCATTCCAGCGGCGGCGAAGCCGAGTCGTCGGCGGGCGCCTGCAGCGCGCCCTGCGGCCAGAGCGCGCAGATCACCGGGCGGTGCGTGCCGTCGAGCGCCTTGCACACGTTGCAGTAGTCGCACTCGACGATGCGATTGCGCTCGCCGCGCCTGACCTTGTCCGGCCAGTCCGGATCGGCGAGCAGCCCGCGCGCGATCGCCACGATGTCGGCCTTGCCCTCGGCGAGCACCCGCTCGGCGTCGTCGGGATCGGAGAGCTTGCCGGCGATCGCGACCGGCGTGCGATGCCCGTTCGCAGCCAGAAACGCCTTGATCTCCGCGGCGAGGTGCACGTGCAATCCGCGCGGCAGCCAGTCGCCCGGCATCGCGCGGTCGCCGGAGTAGCCCGAGTACGGAAAGAGCACCTGGCCGGGCTCGTGCACGGCGTCCTCGAACTTGCCGCCGGCCGAGAGCGACAGGTAGGCCGCGCCCATCTCGGCGAGCCGCAGCGCGATCAGCCGCGACTCCTGCACCGTGTATCCGTTCTTGATGAACTCCTCGCCGTTGAAGCGCACGCCGATGGGAAAGTCCGCGCCGGCCCGGCGGCGCGCGCTGTCCATCACCCGGCGGATCAGGTGCAGCCGGCCTTCGAGCGTCTGGCCGCCGTACGCGTCGGTGCGCGGGTTGGTGCGCGAGAGGAACGACGACAGGGTGTACGCGTGCGCCGAGTGGAGCTCGGCGCCGTCGAAGCCGGCCTCGCGTGCGCGCGCGGCTGCGCGCCGAACTCGTCCACGATCCGGTCGATGTCCTCCGGCGCGAGCATGTCGACCGTCTGGCGCCAGCCCGTGCGCGCCACCTTCAGGAAGTGGATGATCTGCGGGACGACCTTCGCGTCGCCCGCGTCGTGCACGCGCCGCGCGAGTTCGCGCAGGCCCGGCACGAACGCGTCGTCGCTGATGCGCAGCAGCGGCCCGGACTTCACCTGGTGCACGGCCATCGCCTCGACCACGATCAGCCCGGTGCCGCCGCGGGCGTAGCGCACGTAGCGCTCGATCGTCTCGTCGGTGACGACGCCGTCCTCGCGGCACAGGTGCGTGACCATCGCCGGGACCATGATGCGGTTCGGGATCCGCATCCCGGGGATGTCGAGCGGTTCGAAGAGCTTCATCGTTCGCCTCTGCCTGATCCGGATGCGGCGTGCGCGGCGCGACCACCCGCGCTCGCGCCTCCGCGATCGTCGAAGCTCGAACTTTCGCGGATGGCGGGCCGGAAGCGTTTAGCAGGCATCACGCTCTGCGCCCGAAACAAGAGCAGGACCCGCGCCCCTTGCTCGCTGCCTCTGCTGCCACCTCGCGAACGTGCAACGACCAGCGGGCCGAGCCATGGGTCGTCGGTTTCTGCTATCTGCCCGTTTCTTTGAGACTTTTCAAAGCCAATCTGGACGTTGGTCGGAGCGCAGGGGATGCCGGCTCCCCTGCTATACTCGCGACCCCTCGCAGTTCTCCGGCCCTGCCGCCTCATGCCCCGCCCGATCCGCAACATCGCCATCATCGCCCACGTCGACCACGGCAAGACGACGCTCGTCGATCGCCTGCTGCAGCAGTCGGGCACCTTCGCCGCGCACGAGAAGCTCGTCGAGCGCGTGATGGACTCGAACGACCTCGAGCGCGAGCGCGGCATCACGATCTTCGCGAAGAACTGCGCGGTCGATTTCGCGGGCGTGCACATCAACATCGTCGATACGCCGGGCCACGCCGACTTCGGCGGCGAGGTGGAGCGCGTTCTCGGCATGGTCGACGGCGTGCTGCTGCTCGTCGATGCGGTCGAGGGCCCGATGCCGCAGACGCGGTTCGTGACCCGGAAGGCGCTCGCGCTCGGCCTCAAGCCGATCGTGGTGGTGAACAAGCTCGACCGGCCCGGCGCGCGGCCCGACTGGGTCGTCAACCATACCTTCGAGCTGTTCGACAAGCTCGGCGCGACCGAGGAGCAGCTCGACTTCCCCGTGGTCTACGCCTCCGCGCTGCAGGGCTGGGCGACGCTCGATCCCAAGTCGCACGGCGAGACCATGCAGCCGCTCTTCGAGACGATCCTGACGCGGGTGCCGGTGCCGGCCGAGGACGACGTCGATGGTCCGCTGCAGCTTCGCATCCACTCGCTCGACTACTCGAGCTACGTCGGCCGCATCGGCGTCGGCAAAGTCCGGCGGGGCCGGCTGCACCCGGGCGACGAAGTTGCGGTGATGCTCGGCGACGAGTTCACCGGCAAGGCGAAGGTCAACCAGGTGCTCGGGTTCCAGGGGCTCGAGCGCGTGCCGCAGGCCGAGGCGGTCGCGGGCGACATCGTGCTCGTCACCGGCATCGACGATCTCGCGATCGGCTCGACCATCGCGGATCTCGAGAAGCCCGAGGGCCTGCCGCGCCTGAAGGTCGACGAGCCGACCCTCACCATGAACTTCCAGGTGAACACCTCGCCGTTCGCCGGCCAGGAAGGCAAGTACGTCACCAGCCGACAGCTGCGCGAGCGGCTCAACAAGGAGCTGCTGACGAACATGGCGCTGCGGGTCGAGGAGACCGGGGACACCGACGTGTTCCTCGTCTCGGGCCGCGGCGAGCTGCACCTCACGATCCTGGTCGAGAACATGCGCCGCGACGGCTACGAGGTCGCGGTCGGCCGCCCGCGGGTGATCAACAAGATCATCGACGGCGTGGAGAGCGAGCCCTACGAGCTCCTGACCATGGACGTCGAGGAGGTGCACCAGGGCGGGGTGATGGAGGCCCTCGGCTACCGCAAGGGCGAGCTCGTGGATATGGTGCCCGACGGCCGCGGACGCGTGCGGCTCGACTACCGCGTGCCGGCGCGCGGCCTGATCGGCTTCCAGGGCGAGTTCATGAACCTCACCCGCGGCAGCGGGCTCATGAGCCACGTGTTCGACGACTACGGCCCGCTCAAGGGCGAGATCCCCGGCCGCCGCAACGGCGTGCTGGTGTCGCAGGACGACGGCACGGTGGTCGCGTTCGCGCTCTTCAACCTGCAGGAGCGCGGGCGGCTGTTCGTGAGCCCGGGCGACCGCGTCTACGAGGGCATGATCGTCGGCATCCACTCGCGCGACAACGACCTGGTGGTGAACCCGATCAAGGAGAAGAAGCTCACCAACATCCGCGCCGCGGGCAAGGACGAGAACATCCTGCTCACGCCGCCGGTGAAGCTGACGCTCGAGTTCGCGGTGGAGTTCATCGACGACGACGAGCTCGTCGAAGTCACGCCCCAGACGATCCGCATTCGCAAGCGGCTACCTCAAAGAGCACGAGCGCAAGCGCGCGGCGCGCGAGCAGCTCCCGGCCTAGGGCGTTACTGCAGCTTCGCCCGCCGCACCAGCGCGAGCAGCGCGGGCCCGCAGGCCACCTGCTCCTCGTGAACGAGCGAGCGACGCCACTCCTCGGCCAGCAGCGCGCACGTGTCCCGCACCAGCGCCGACACGTCGGTTCGCTCGGCGAGGATCTCGAGGTGGCACTGGATCGAGACCGCCAGCCGCCGACAGACATGGCCTTGCGAGGCGGCGGTCGCGTACCGGGAGACGAGGTAGAGCGCGGCGCTCAGGAGGAGATCCGAACGCGTGGCTTCGTGCTTTTCCATCTTGGCTCCTGGCTCCTGGGGTACCGGGCGACTTGACGCAAATGATAACCATTCGCATTAACAAGTCAAGCCGGAAATGCCGGGGAAGCGGTGCGGGGATCTAGGACGTCCGTTTGAACGTCGCGAGCAGCGCGGCCGCGCCGATGAAGAGCCCGCCGAACACGCGGTTCATGACCCGGATCTGGCCGGGCGCACGCATCAGGCGCAGCACCTTCGCCGCAAACAGCGTGTACCCGCTCATCACGACCAGATCGACCACCGTCAGGGTGCCGACGACCGCGAGGTATTGCGGCAGCAGCGCGCGCGCCGGGTCGATGAACGGCGGCAGGACCGCGAGGAAGAACACGGTGGCCTTCGGGTTGGTCGCGTTGACGAGGAACCCCTGCCCGAAGAGCGCGCCCGGCGTCGTGGGCGGCATCGCCGCGCGATCGACCTCGACCGGCACGGCCGGCGCGTTCCACGCGCGCCAGCCGAGATAAGCGAGGTAGAGCACGCCGAGCCACTTCAGGATCGTGAACGCCAGCGAGGACGCGGCGAGGACGGCACCGAGCCCCGCCCCGACGATCGCGAGCTGCAGCGCGATGCCGACCTGCATCCCGAAGATGTTCCAGATGCCCAGACGGTACCCGTAACGCATTCCGGTCGACATGCAGGCGACCGCGCCGGCTCCCGGCGAGACGCTGATCAGGATCGCCGCGACCAGGAACGCGAGCCAGGTTTCGAGCGTCATGCGGCCGCGCCCCGCCGGGCGGTGCGCCGCCGCAGCAGCTGCAGGATCACCGCCATGATCAGCAATCCGAACCCGATCGTGTCGTACAGCGCCTTCGGATAGACGAGCAGCAGCCCGCCGACGAGCAGCAGCAGGCGCTCGGCACCGTTCGTCTTGGCGAGCAGCCAGCCCTCGGCGGCCCCGGCCAGCGCGATGAGCGCGAACACCGCGAGCAGCGTCACCCAGACGACATCCCACCAGCCGCCGCCCTTCGGCAGGCTGAGGAGCAGACCGACGCCGATCGGGTCGAGCACGAACATGAACGGCACCACGAACGCCGGCAGCGTGTACTTCCAGGCCTGCAGCGTGGTCTTGTACGGGTCGCCGCCCGTGATCGCCGCCGCGGCGAACGGCGACAGCGCGGTGGGCGGCGACACCTCGGACAGCACCGCGTAGTAGAAGATGAACATGTGCGCGGCGAAGTCCGGCACGCCGAGCTTCATGAGCGCCGGCGCGGCGATCACGGCGCAGATGATGTAGCTCGCGGTGACCGGCACCGCGAGCCCGATGACCCAGACGATCAGCGCGGTGTAGATCGCGGTGAGAACGAGGCTGCCGCCCGCGTACGCGATCACGATCTCGGAGAAGCGCAGACCGAGTCCGGTCAGCGTCACGACGCCGACGATGAGTCCCGCGGCGGCGCAAGTCGCGGCGACGTTCAGCATCCCGACCGATCCGGCTTCCAGCGCCTTCTTCAGCTTCGATCGCAACAGCACGTCGCCGACCCACCCTTTCGGGCGGTCGACGAATACCCGGTAGTCCAGCAGCGCGGTGTCGCGGTTGAGGAAGCTCACGAAGAATGCGACCACCGTCGCCCAGAACACCGACGCGATCGGGGAGTAGCCCAACAGCAGAAAGACGATGATCGAGACGAGCGAGATGAAGTGGAAACCGAATCGCTTGGTGAGCGCCCACGCCGTGTCGCCGCGCGCGATCGCCACCTCGCGCATGCCGTACTTGCGCGCGTCGATCTCCACCATCAGGAACAGCGACAGGTAGTAGAGGCAGGTCGGGATGACCGCCATCCTGATCACGTCGAGGTAGGAGATCTTCAGGAACTCGGAGATCAGGAACGCCGCGGCGCCGAGCACCGGCGGCGAGAGGATCGCACCGAGACCGCCCGCCGCGAGCAGTCCGCCCGCGGCGTTCCTTTCGTAGCCGGCCTTGGCGAGCATCGGATAGGCGACGCTGCCGAGCGTCACCGTGGTCGCGACCCCCGAGCCCGAGGGTCCGCCGAGCAGGAACGACGAGGCCACGACCGCGCGCCCCGCGCCGGTGGGCTTGCCGCCGAACGCGGCGAGCGAGAAGTCCACGAAGAACTTGCCTGCCCCCGAGAACTGCAGGAACGCGCCGTAGATCGTGAACAGGATGATCAGCGACGACGACACGTCGATCGCCGTGCCGAACACGCCCTCGAGCGTCATGTACATCGTGCCGACGAGACGCGCCACGTCGTAGCCGCGGTGCGTCCAGGGCGCGGGCAGGTAAGGCCCCGCCATCGCATACGCGAGGAACAGGACGCACACGAACGGCATGATCCAGCCGGTCGCGCGCCGCGCGGCCTCGAGCACGAGCACGACGAGCGCGACCCCCATGAACATGTCGAGCTGGTTGGGCATCGTGCTGCGATCCTGGAAATCGTCGCCGCCGAGGATCGCGTACACGAGCGTCGCGACGCCGAGCAGCGCGCAAGCGAGGTCGACCCCGCTGAACGCGACTGCGGCCGCGGCGCGTCGCCGGAAACAGCGTGAAGACGAGGAACAGCATGAACCCGACGTGCACGTAGCGCAGCGTCGTGGTGGTGACGATCCCGTAGGCGGCGTAGAGGTGGTACAGGCTCATCGCCGACCGCGACGAGCCCGAGGAACGTGCCCCACCCGCCCTTGAACCGGTGGGTCGCGCCCTCTTCGGCCTCGATGAACTCCTCGGCCTTCTTGAGGCTCTCTTCGTCGACCACCGGTTCTAGCGCCGGCGTACGGGTCTCCGCGGCCATGGGGCCCTCCTCCCTGGACTCGGCGGATTATGCGGGCCCGGCCCGAAAACAAGAAGCCCCGCTCGCGCGGGGCCTCCGATCGGTCACGCGTCGGAAAGGCGCTACTGCAGCTTGACGCCCTTCTCGGCGAAGTACTTGGCCGCGCCGGGGTGATAGGGAATCGACGCGGCAGCGGCCGACTGGTGCTTCGAGATCGAAGTTCTGCGCCTCCTTGTGCACCAGGATCAGATCGTCGCGCTTCTCGAAGATCGTCTTGACGATGTTGTACGCGACCTGGTCGGGCATGTCGGCGCGCGCGATGATGATGTTCCACACCGTCGCCACCTGGTTCGGCTGCTCCTGCCGCGGGTAGTGACTTCGGCGCAATGGTGTCGCGCACATAGAGCGGGCCGTATTTCTTGTTCATCCCGTCGACCGCGTCGGCGTGGTCGACGAGCTTCAGTCTTCATGCCCGGGCGTGGCGCCGAGATCGGTCACCGAAGAGGTCGGAATGCCGCCGACCCAGAAGAACGCGTCGAGCTTCTTGTCCTTGATGGCGTCGACCGACTTGCCCGGGTCGAGGCGCTCGCGCTTGAAGTCGTCGGTCTTGAGGCCCATCGCCTCGAGCACGCGCGCCGCCATCAGCTCGGTCGCGCTGTTCGGCGCGCCGGTGGACACGCGCTTGCCCTTGAGGTCGGCGAACTTGTTGATGCCGGTGCCCTCGACGGTCACGACGTGCATGCGGTTGGGGTACAGGCCACCATCAGCGCGCGCAGCGGCACGTTGCCGCCCTGGAACTTGCCCTGGCCCTTGTAGCCGTCCCAGGCCGCGTCGGCCATCGACAGCGCGATGTCCGACTTCCGCTGGTTCATCAGCTGGATGTTGGCGACCGAGCCGGCGGTCGACTCGGCGTTCGCCGCATAGCCGGGCACGTACTTCGACAGGACGTTCGCGATGCCGCCGCCGAGCGGGTAGTACACCCCGCCGGTCGGGCCGGTGGCGATCGAAATGGTGACTTTCTCCTGCGCCACGGCGACGCTCGCCGCAGCGAGGACGGCGGCGAATGCCGCGGTCTTGACGATGGTTTTCATGCCTCTTCCTCTCTCGTTGATGTAGTCAGCGTCGGCCGGTTCGAGCCGGCCAACCGTCGGTTCGACCGCCGCAGCGGCGGTCGGGTTCAACCCTGTCCCAGCATGCCCTTCTTCAGGTCCGCGTCGACCGGCTTGTCGCCGAGCCAGATCCGCAGCAACCCCCGGTAGAAGTCGTCGCCCGCGATCGGCTTGCCCTTCGGCGCGCCGTCCACCAGCACGCGCGTCCCGGTCCCGGGAACGAAGTCGAGCGCGATGACGCTGCCCTTCTTCGCCTCGCCGAGCGCGTTCATGATCGCGCTCAGCTCGTCGAGCGCGCCCTTGAGCCGCTCGACGTCGGCCGCGGTGTTGTTCGCACGGAAGCCGTCGACCAGCGCCTCGTTGAACTGCTGCGCCCCGACGTCGCGCAGCATGGTGATGCTCACGCGCTTCGGGCCGGCGAGGGCGATCGCGTCGGCGGCGGCGGCCTTCTTTTCGGCGAGGTACAGGCCGGCGACGTAGACCTTCACGACGAAGCGCGTGCGGATTCCGGCGCCGTTGAGCACCAGCTCGGGGCCGCCGGCGTCGATCCGCGTCTTGTCGTCGAGCTTGACGCCCCCGACCTCCGCGGCGACGGCGGCCAGCGGCAGGAGCGCCGCGAGCACCAGGGTTGCGATCCTTGCCATTCGGTTGCCTCCTCTGCCCGGGACGCGCAGTCTAGCGCACGGCCCGCCGGGACACGTCGGGCGCCGCGCGCCCGTCGATCATCGCGTTCACGCACGCGGGCCGCCCGGAGGCGAACGCGCGCTCCAGCGCCGCGGGCAGGTCCTCGACGCGGGTGACGTGCTCGCCGTGGCCGCCCAGCGCCGCGGCGACGAGATCGTAGCGCGACGGCGCGAGCTCGCAGCCGATGGCCCGGTCCGCGCCGTAGGCCTTGAGCTGGATCTGGTACTCGGCGTTCCAGCGCGCGTCGTTGCCGACGACCGCGACGAACGGCGCGCCGTAGCGCACCGCGGTGTCGAACTCGGTCGCATGAAAGCCGAAGGTGCCGTCGCCGAGCAGCGCCACCACCGGCGCGGCGGGGAATGCGAGCTTTGCCGCCGCGGCGAACGGCAGCGCGCTGCCGATGGAGCCGGCCGGGCCGTTGATCAGGCGGTTGGGCGCGCTGAGGCAGGCCTGGGCCCACTGCCCGAACTCGCCGCCGTCGGAGACGAACACCGCGTTGGCGCCTTCGAGGTGCTTCTGCACGGCGCGGCAGAGCGCCGCGGGATGGATCGCGCCTTCGCGCGAGGCGGCCGCGGCCCACTCGGGCGGGCGGTAGCGCACCGCCTCCTGCACCTCGTGCAGCCACGCCTCGCGCCGCCGCCCGCCCGCCGCGATCTGCGCGAGCTCCGCGGCCGCGGGCGACACGTCGGCGACCGTCGACAGGATCAGCCGCTCGCCCACGGCGCGCGAGGCGCGCTGGACGGCGTCCAGGTCCGGTGCGATCTGGATGAACCGGCACGCCGAGTCGAACGCCGGGGTCCGCCCGAAGCGCAGCGTGAAGTCGAGCTGCTTGCCGAGCAGCAGGACGAGGTCGGCGCGCGACAGCAGCTCGGCGAAGGCGCCGAGGCTCGGGTCGCCGATGCCGCGCGGGCTCTCCATGCCGATCACCGGCACGCCGGTCGCGCGCTCGAGCTGACGGGCCGCGGTGGCGGCGCGGCCGCGCATCGTCGCCGGCCCGGTCAGGATCAGGGGCCGCTCGGCGCGCGTGAGCTCGGCGAGCGTGGCTTCTGCGGCGGCCGGCCCGAGCGGCGCGGCGGAGACCTCGAACGCGTCCCGATGCGGCACGAGCCATTCCCCGGCATCGGCGATCGCTTCGAGCGCATCGGTCGGCAGGCTGAGGTGCACCGGGCCCGGCCGGCCCTCCTTCGCGGTGCGGAAGGCGCGCGCGATTTCGTCGCCGATCGCCGCTGCGCTGGTGGCCGTGGAAGCCGCCTTGCACACGGGGCCGGCCATGTCGGCCTGTCGCATCTCCTGGAACGCGCCGCGTCCGAGCTCGCCGAGCGGCGCGTGCCCGCTCAGCAGCAGCACCGGCGACTCCGCCGCGAGCGCGGTGTAGAGCGCACCCACGGCGTTGGCATGGCCCGGGCCGCCGGTGACCAGCGCCACGCCGACCTCGCCGGTGAGCCGCGCCCAGGCGTCGGCCATGTGCACCGCCGCCGCCTCGTGGCGCACGTGGACGAGCTCGAGCTTCGCGTCGATCGCGGCGTCGAATACCGGCATGACGTGGTTGCCGGAGAGCGTGAACACGCGCCGCGCCCCGGCGCGCGCCAGCGCGCGTGCGAGGATGTCGGCGCCACGCAGCTTGCCGTTCATTTCGAATCGTCCTCCGTCTCGATCCAGCCGGCAGCGGCTGCGCGAGTGCTCGCGCGGGTGCGGAACCCGCTCGGCACCCGGCCTATGCGGCCGCCTGCGCGTCCCCGAGGAGCGTCTCGCCGGGCCGCACGCGCGTGAAATCGACCGGCACGAACTCGAGCGCGAGGTCGCGCCCGTGCGAGCGCACGCGGGTGAAGGCCGAGCGCTCCAGGTCGCGCACCGCGGGATGATCTTCGCGATAGTGCGCCCCGCGCGAATCCTCGCGCGCGGCCGCGGCACGGGCTATGACTTTGCTCACGGCGAGCAGGCTGTCGAGATTGAGCCAGTCGTGCCAGGTCAAATTGAAGGCCCGGTCCTGGTCGGGGAGCCCGGTGCGCGCCAGCCGCTCGTGCAGGCCCTCGAGCGCGCCGGCCGCGCGCCCGAGTCCCGTCCGGTCGCGCAGGATGCCGACGTCGTTCCACATGAGCTCGTAGAGCGCCTCCCGGATCGCCGGCAGATCCCCCGCCGGCTGATCGAACGGGTGCAGCGTGCGCCGCCGCGCGCGCTCGATCGCGTCGCCGTCCGGCACCGCGTGCGCGCGCCCGCCGGCGAGCCACGCCGCCACCGCGTCCCCGGCGATCCCGCCGTAGACGGTCGAGTTCGCCACGCCGTTGCCGCCGAGCCGGTTCGCCCCGTGTACGCCGCCGGTGTCTTCGCCCGCGGCGAACAGCCCTTCGAGCTCGGTCGACGTGTCGACCGCGAACTCGACGCCGCCCATCATGTAGTGGGCGGTCGGCACCACCTCGACCTTCCCGCCGGCCAGATCGAACCCGCAGTCGGCGCAGCGCTCCACCATCCCCTTGAACTGCCGGCGCACGTTCTCGGCGCCGAGATGGCCCATCGAGATCCAGAGCCCGCCGTGCGGCGTCACGTTGCCCGCGCGCATCTCCGCGAACATGGCGCGCGAGACGATGTCGCGCGTCGCGCGCTCGCCGCGCGGGTCGACCGCCTGCATGAAGCGCTCGTCCTTGCCGTTCAGCAGGTAACCGCCGGAGCCGCGCAGTCCCTCCTCGAGCACCGTGCCGGTCATGCGCGTGTGCGCCCCGGCGAGGAGTCCGGTGGGATGGAACTGCACCATCTCCATGTCGCGCAGCGGCAACCCGAGCCGCAGCGCCATCGCGAGGCCGTCGCACGCCTTGTCGCCGGACGGCGTGTGGTACTTGTACATCGTCGGGCCGCCGCCGGTCGCGAGCACCACCGCTTTCGCGCGCACCAGCACGAACTCGCCGGTGCGCATGTCGATGCAGCAGCACGCCGGCGATGCGCTGCCCGTCGCGCGAGGCGATCAGCTCCACCGCGCGATGCTCCTCCAGGCGCCGGATGCCGCGCGCCCAGACCTGCTCGGCGAGCCGGTTGATGATCTCGATGCCGGTGAGATCGCCCTTGTGGACGGTGCGGTCGAAGGTCTGTCCCGCGAAGGCCTTCTGGTGCAGGGTGCCGTCGGGGTTGCGGTCGAAGAAGCAGCCGAGCTCGTTCTCGAGCTCGCGCACCCGCTCGACCGCGACGCTCACCAGCGTCCAGGCGAGCTCCTGGTTCGGCAGCCACGCGCCGCCTTGGATCGTATCCATGAAATGACGCTCGACGGAGTCCTCCTTGGCGAGCGCCACGTTGTAGCCGCCCTGCACCATGCGCGTGCAGCCGCACTTGCCGAGCAGGCCCTTCACGGCGATGGTGATGTCGAGCTGCGGCGCGGCCGCGTGCGCGTGCAGCGCGGCGAAGAGCCCGGCGCCGCCGGAGCCGAGGATCAGGACGTCGGTCTTGAGCTCTTCCACGCGGCGCGCTACCGGGCCTTCACCCCGAGGCTCGCGAGCACGTCCGCGCGGCGCGAGCGGGCCGCCGCATCCACGTCGCGATAGAGGCTCCCGCCGTGGCTGTCCATGCCGACCAGCAGCGGCCCGAAGCCGCGGATGCGGAAGCGCCACAGGCTCTCGGGGTTCAGGTCGTCGAGGTCCACGTCCTCGATCGCCTCGATCCAGGTGGTCTCGAGCGCCGCGGTGCCGCCGATGATCGCGAGGTACGCGCCGCCGTGCTCGCGGAACGCGTCGAGCGAGGCCGCGCCGAGCCCGCCCTTGCCGATCACCAGCCGGACCCCGTACTGGAGCATGAGCGGCTGCGTGAACCGCTCCATGCGCGCGCTCGTGGTCGTGCCGACGCACACCGGCGCATAACCGGTCGGATGCTCGCTCGACGGCGGCACCTTCCTCACGTTGGGCGCAGTGTGGATCACCGCGTGGCCCCGCAGGTCGAACCGCGTCGTGCGCCCCCGGTCGAACATGTGGATCTGCGTCGCGTCGCGGATGCCGAACAGCGTGCCGTGCAGGGTGACCGTGTCGCCGACTCGAAGGCTCCGCACCTGCGCTTCGGTGACCGGCGTGGTGAAGTCGTAGTGGGCCATGTCAGACATTCACGATACGAAGGGGCAAAGCCGCTGCGCGGCGCCCCCTCGTGCTCCCCCAAGTCAGGGAAAGCGATGCCTGCGGCATCGGTTTCATCCTAGAAGCCGTAGCTGACGCCCGCGGGCGTGAACGTCGCGCGTGCGCGCCGCGCCGAATGGCACTGCATGTTCACGGCGACCGGATTCATGGTGATGTGCGTCGCGGCCGTCTCGACGTGCACCGCGAACGCGGTGGAGTCGCCGCCGAGGCCCTGCGGCCCGACGCCGAGCCGGTTCACGGCCGCCGTCAACTCCGCCTCCAGCGCGGCGCCCTCCGGGTCCTCGCAGCGCGTGCCGAGCGGCCGCGTCGCCGCCACTTTGGCGAGGTGGACGCACAGGTCCGCGGTGCCGCCGACCCCGACGCCGACGATCGTCGGCGGGCAGGTCTTGCCGCCCGCGTCGAGCACGCAATCGACCACGAACGCCTTCACCGCCGCAACGCCCTCGGCGGGGATCGCCATCCGGAGCCACGAGTTGTTCTCCGAGCCGGAGCCCTTCGGCACCATCTCGATCGCGAGCGTGTCCGCGGCGCCGTCGAAGTCGAAGTGGATCACCGGCACGCCGCGCCCGCAGGACGAGTGCTCGTTCTTGCGCGTCACCGGATGCACGACCGAGGAGCGCAGCGGGTGCTCGCGCGTCGCGCGCTCGCAGCCGCGCCGGATCGCCTCCTTGAGCGCGACGCCGTCGACTTCGACGCCCGTGCCGATCGTCACGTTGTAGATCGGGATGCCGGTGTCCTGGCAGAGCAGGTTGTCGGTCGACTCGGCGACCGCGATGTTCCGGACCATCACGCCGAGGATGCCGCGCGCGGTCGCGTCGGTCTCGCCGCGCGCGAGCGCTTCGAACCCCTGCTTCACGTCCGGCGGCAGCAGCTTCAGCGCCCGGATGTAGAGCTGCTTCGCGGCTTCCTCGACTTCGCGCGGTTCGACTCTCACCGCCCGCCCCTTCCGGTCGTACCTTACTTGACGCTGATCTTGCGTTCCTTGACGACCTTCGCCCACCGCGCCCGCTCGGTGGTCATGGCGCGCGTGAATTCCTCGGGCGTATTGCCGACCGTTTCCATGCCCTGGACGAAGAAGCGCGCTCGCATCTCCGACGAGTCGAGCGCCTTCACCGTGTCGCGGTAAACCTTGAAGACGACATCCTTGGGCGTGCCCGCCGGCGCGACGATCCCGAACCAGCCGTAGTTCTCGAAGCCCGGCAGCGTCTCGGCGACGGTCGGCACGTTCGGCAGCTGGGGCGCGCGCTCCTTCCCGGTCACCGCGAGCGCACGCAGCTTGCCGCTGTTGATGAAGGCGATCGCCGCCGCGATGTTCGGGGTCGCGAAAGTGGTCTGCCCGCCGACCAGATCGGCCACCGCCGGGCCCTCGCCCTTGTACGGCACGTGCTGGACCTCGATCTTCGCGGCCTGGAGGAAGTTCTCGGCGGCGAGATGCGTCTGGCTCCCGATGCCCGCGTGGCCGTAGTTCAGCCCGCCCGGCTTCGCCTGTGCCGCGGCGATCAGCTCCTTCAGCGTCTTGTACGGCGAGTTGGCGGGCACGACGATCACCTGCGCGCCGCGCACCACGTTGGTCACCGCGACGAAGTCCTTCGCGGGATTGAACGGCATGTTCGGGTAGATGTGCTCGTTCGCCGTCACGACCGAGCCCGACGTGAAGAACAGCGTGTAGCCGTCGGGCGCCGCCTTGGCGGCTTCCGTGCCGCCGATGTTGCCGCCCGCGCCGCCCCGGTTGTCGATCACCACGGTCTGGCCCCACATCTCGCCGAGCTTCTGGCCGACGATCCGCGCGGAGATGTCGGTCGCGCCGCCCGGGGCGAACGGCACCACGAAGCGCACCGGTTTGTTGGGATAGCCCTGCGCGACCGCGCCAAGGGGCATTGCGACAAGCGCAACGGCAAGCGCGGCGAAAAGGCGACGGGTCGGTCGGTTCGGCATGGACAGCTCCTCTCTCGATGGTCGAATTTCGCGCTGCCATGCGGTGCAGCAGCGCTCGTTTTTTCACGGCGCCCGTATTGTCGCAGCACTCCCCGGTGCGGCGCTACAGCGCGAGGGCGAGCGCCAGCCCGGCGGCCAGCGTCACCCCGGCGGCGACCGCGAGCAGGGTCTTCTGCCAGTCGCGCCAGGCCAGGAACTCGAGCGCGAGCAGCCGCACGCCCCCGGCCGCATGCGCGGCGAGCAGGACCACGATGCGCCCACTCGGAAACCTTGACGAGCGGCTGGTCGGTCCAGCGCAGGAACCCGTCGAGCGCGGCCTCGCCCTGCAGCGCCTGGCCGAGCGCCCAGAAGTGCAGCGGCAGGAACACCGCGAGCGCGAGGCCCGAGAGCCGGTGGACCAGGAACGCCCACCACGCCGGGTGGTTGCGCGCGCGCCAGTCGCCGCTCATGCCACGACCGCCCACACCGCGCGCAGCCCCATCGCCAGGAGCAGCAGCGCGAAGGCGTGAACGAAAATCCCGAGCGAGCGCCCGCGCCAGCCCAGCCACTCGATCGCGATCGCGCGCAGGCCGATCGGCGCATGCACCGCGACCGCGATCACGAACACCGCGTAGAACGCGCCCCAGCCGAAGCTGCCGCGCGTGCGCCCGAGGATCTCGCCGGCCGACAGCCCGCCGCGCACGGCGTAGACCATGACGGCAATGTGGACCAGCACGCACACCGCGAGGACCGCGGCGCTCACGCGCTGCGCAAGCCACAGGCCGACTGCGCCACGGGCGCTCACAGTTCGCCCTTCAGCAGCGCGAGCGCCGTCGCCCGCTTCAGCCCGGCAATCGACGCCGTGGGCGAGAGTTGCTTCGGGCAGCGCTCGGTGCAGGCCAGGTGCGTGTGGCAGGTGTGGCAGCCCGCGTCGCCCGACACCGCGCGCAGCCGCTCGGCGCGGGCGGCGTCGCGCACGTCGTTGACCAGGGTCCAGGCGCGGTTGAGCGCCGCCGGCCCGAGGTAGTCCGGGTTCCAGGCGACCACGTCGCACGATGCGTAGCACACGCCGCAGCCGATGCATTCGATCCCGGCGTTCGCGGCCGCGCGCTCGCGCGACGCGGGTGCGACGGGCGCCGGGTCGTCCCGGCGCGTGGCGGTGGGCGCGAACTGGCCCCTGGCGCGCGCCCACTTGTCGAAGAACTGCCCGCATGTCGGTCGCGAGATCGCGGATCACCGGCAGGTTGCGCAGCGGGCCGATCTCCAGGCGGTCGTCCTGCGCGACTTTCGCGACGTGGGTGCGGCAGGTCCAGCGCGCGACGCCGTTCACCGTCATCGCGCACGAGCCGCACATGCCCACGCGGCAGGCGAAGCGATAGGCGAGCGCCGGCTCGAGATGCCGCTGGATGTAGGTCACGACGTCGAGGACGGTCTGGCTCGCCTCGCGCGGCACCTCGAAGCGCTGGTAATGGCCGTCCGCGCGGCCGCGCCACACGTCGACCCGGAGAAGGCTCATTGGCCGAGCGCCCCCAGCTGATCGAGCGAGCGGCTGCGGGACCTCGATCCCCTCCCGCGCCGCCTGCTCCGCGAGCGCGTTGCGGCGCGCGCCCGGCAGCCGCACCTCCGGGTCGAGCAGCATGGTCGCCACGAGCGTCTCGATGCGTTCGTCGAACACCTCGTGGCCGGCGAGCGCGCCGGGGTCGATGACGAGGAATGCCTGTCCGATTCTCGGGCGGTTGCCCGCGTCGACGAAGAACGTGTCGGCTTCGAACCCCATGTGCGCGCCGGTGAGCGCACAGCACAGCAGTTCCACGACCAGCGCCAGCATCGCGCCCTTCGCGCCGCCCGCGGGAAGCATCATCCCCTCGAGCGCCCGCTTCGCGTCGGTCGTCGGGTTGCCGTCCTTGTCGAGCGCCCAGCCGAGCGGAATCGGCTTGCCTTCCCGCGCAGCGACCATGACTTTCCCGCGCGCGACTTCCGAGAGCGAGAGGTCGATCACGAGCGGCGGCGCATTGCGGCGCGGGAACACCGCGGCGATCGGGTTGGTGCCGAAGATCGCCCGCTTGCCACCCCACGCCGGCATCGCCGACGGCGAGTTGCCGAAGGCGAGGCCGACCATGCCGGCGGCCGCGACCGGCTCGAGGTGGCCCGCCGCGACGCCGAAGTGATGGCTGTTTGTCACGCCGGCGAAGGCGACACCGTGCTCGCGCGCGCGCGCGATCGCCTCGCCAACCGCGAGCGCGCAGGCGGGAAACGCGAGTCCGTCGGCGGCGTCGACCAGCACCGCGCCGCCTTTCGAGCGCGCCACCGTCGCGACGGCTTTGCCGTCGACGCGCCCGAGCCGCAGATGCGCGGCGTACTGGGGCACGCGCGAGACGCCGTGCGATGCGAGCCCCTGCGCATCGGCCGCCACGAGCGCGCGCGCCGTCGCGTCCGCCATCGCTGCGGCTGCGCCCGCGCGTTCGAGGGCGCGCTTCGCCAGGGCGGTCAGTTCGTCAATGCTTGCGCGCGGCATTCCGGCTCTCTTCACTTCGCAAGGGCGTGCGCGACCTTCTCGGCGATCAGCGTCGACACGCGCACGTTCGATTCCCGCGTCACGCCGGCGACGTGCGGCGTGAGGACGAGGTTCGGCGCGCCGGCGAGCGGCGATCCGGCGGGCAGCGGCTCGGTCTCGAACACGTCGAGCGCCGCGCCGGCCAGGTGGCCGCCCGCGAGCGCCTCGGCGAGCGCCGCCTCGTCGATCACGCCGCCGCGCGCGGTGTTGATCAGCACCGCGCCGCGCTTCATCCGCGCCAGCCGGCCGGCGCTGAGCAGGTGCCGGGTCTCCGGCGCGAGCGGGACGTGCAGCGTCACCGCGTCCGACTCGGCGAGCAGGTCGTCGAGCCCGCGGAACGCGGCGCCGCTCTCGCGCCACACCGGCGCGTCCGCGGCGATCGCCGGGTCGGTCGCGAGCACCTTCATGCCGAGCCCCTGCGCGAGCTTCGCGACCCGTCGTCCGATGCCGCCGAAGCCGACCACGCCGAGCATCTTCCCGGCCGTCTCGCGACCCTCGCCGAGCGCGCCGCGCGGCCACTTTCCGGCCGCGACCTCCGCGCTGGACAGATACGCGCCGCGCAGCAGCAGCATCGCGGTGCACACGACGTACTCGGCCACCGCCAGCGCATTGGCGCCGGTGGCGGGGATCACCTCGATCCCGCGTGCCGCGCACGCGGCGACGTCGATGTTGTCGAGCCCGACCCCGAGCCGTCCCACGACGCGCAGCTTCGGCGCGCGCGCGAGCAGCGCCGCGTCGACCTGGGTGCGGTTGCGGACGATGAGCGCATCCGCGTCGGCGAGACCGGCAAGCAGATCGTCGCGCCGGTCCACGAGCTTGGCGTCGTAGCGCACGTCGAACCGGCGCGCGAGCGACGCGACCGCCGCCTCATCCATGAACTCGCTGATGACGATCCTCATCGCACCGTCACCTGAATCCGGTGCGCGGCATTGTTGCCCATGCCGTTGGTGTTCCAGTCGGGCTCGAGCGGCTGGGTTGCGCCGGCGCGTCGGTCGCGCGGCAGGCGAGCTCGTGGTCCCCGGGTGCCGCATCCCAGTCGCAGCGCCAGCCCTGCCAGGCGAAGCGCTGCGCCGGCGGCTCGACCACCGCATCGCGCCAGACGCCGTCCACCGCCACCTCGACGCGGGCAATCGCCGTTCCCGCGCCCGACCACGCACGCCCGCCGAGCGCCACGGCGCCGCGCTCGACGAGCCTGCGGCGCGTGTACCAGTCGGGAATGCCCGGCGGCGCAATGAGCGACTTCACCTTCGCGTGCGTGATCGGTACGCCCGGGTCGCCCGCGAACTTGCGATAGTGATAGCCGATCGCCTGCTGGAAGCCGTCGAACGGGCGATCGAGCGCCTCGATCCGGGCGAGCCACTTCACGCTCGCCATGCCGAACCAGCCCGGCACCACCAGGCGCAACGGAAAGCCGTGTTGCGGCAGCAGCGGCGCGCCGTTCATCGCGTAGGCGAGCAGCACGTCGTCGGAAAGCGCGTCGCCGGGTTTCAGGCTGCGCCCGTAATCGTGCTCCACGCCGCGGTCGAAGCCGCGGTCCGCCCCGAGGAACGCAATGTCCACGGCATCGGGCTCGACGCCCGCCTGCTCGAGCACGTGGCGCAGCGGCGCACCGGTCCACTCCGCCGTGCCGACCCCCTCGTGGAGCCAAGGCATGCTCGGGTAGCGCGGGCTCATCAGGCCGCGGCCGTTGCCGGCGCATTCCATCGTCACGCGCAGCGTGCGCGCGGGCAGCCGCCGGATGTCGGCGAGCGCCAGCGCGAGCGGACGCGCCACGCGGCCGGCGACCGCGAGCCGGAACCCGTCCGCGTCGAGCCGCGGCAGGTCGAAGTGGCTGAGCGTGTAATGCAGCCCGACCGGCGTGACGTCGTAGGCGAGCGCCTCGAGCGGCAGCGCGGCGTTCCGGTACGCGAGCGCGAGCTCCTCGCGCGCGAAGTCGCCCTCGACGTGCGGGCGCGGATCCTTGCCGCTGAACGGATTGCCTGCCATCGCTGCCGCTATGGACGCAGCACGATCTTCGCCGCGGCCGAGCGCCCGGCAGCGAGATCCGCGGAACGCCGCCGCGCCCTCGGCCAGCGGGCGCTCCTCGACCCACGCGAGGTCGCCGAAGACGCCGGCGTGGAGCGCCGCGACGGTGGCGCGCAGATCGGCGGTCGTATAGGTGTAGGTGCCGATCAGCGTGATCTCGGCGAGCGTGAGCTTGCGCATGTCGATCTCGCTCGCCCAGTCCTGCAGGCCGATGTGCATCACGACGCCGCCCGGCTTCACCGCGGCGAACGCCGCGTCGCGCGTCGCCTTGCGAGCCGACCGCGTCGACGACCACGTCGACGGTGCTGTCGCCGGCTGCCGCGCCCGCCGCGCGGATCGTAGGTCGCACAGCCGACCGCCTTGTCCACCGAGGCGCGCCGCAGCGCATTGGTCTCGGCGACGCGTGAGTCGCCGCACCCCGTAGCTGCGGGCGAGCAGCGCCGCCAGCATGCCGATCGCGCCGCCGCCGATCACCAGCACCGCGCACTCGGGCAGCGGCCGGAGCGACGCGCGCATCGACGAGGTTGAGCGCGTGCAGCGCGGTCGCCGCCGGCTCCACCAGCGCGACCTTCACCGGTGTCCATGTCCTGCGGGCACGTCGACGAGGCTCTGCGCCGGAATCGACATCATCTCGGCGTAGGCCCCGGCCCGCGTCATCCCGACCATGGACCGGTTCGCGCACAGGTTGTTGCGGCCCTGGGCGCAGAACTCGCACACGCCGCACGTGATCAGCGGATTGCCGGTCGTGCGCCGGCCGCGCCCGGGCCCCGCGACGATCGTGCCGCAGAACTCGTGGCCGAGAATCATCGGCGGCACGCGCCGCGGGTCGTGCCCGTGGTAGGCGTGCATGTCCGAGCCGCAGATGCCGACCGCCTCGATCTTCAGGACGACCTCGCCGTCGGCGAGCGCCGGCGCGGGCTCGTCGCGGTAGATCACCTCGTCGGGGGCGGTGTACACGAGCGCTTTCATACCTTCGTCCTTCATCCGGCGGAGAATCCGCCGTCGACGAATATCGTCTGTCCCGTCACGTAGTCGGACGCGCGGCTCGCGAGGAACACCGCCGCCCCGCGCAGGTCCGCGAGCTCGCCGTTGCGGCCGATGAAAGTGCTGTCGGCCATCTTCTTCCAGCGCGACCGGATCGTTCGACCACCGGCGCGGTGAGCGGCGTCGCGAAGAAGCCGGGCGCGATCGCGTTCGCGGTCACCCCGTGCTTCGACCACGCCTCGGCCTGCGCGCGCGTGAGCTGCATGATGCCGCCCTTCGACGCCCCGTACGGCCCGCTGTTGCCGAAGGCGCGCACCGACTGCAGCGAGGCGATGTTGATGATGCGTCCCCAGCCCTTCGCGATCATCGCCGGCGCGAGCCGCTGCGACAGGAAGAACGGCGCCGCAAGGTTGAGCGACATCGTGGCGTCCCAGTCGTCCTCGGTGATCTCCAGCATCGGCCGCCGGATGTTCACGCCCGCGGCGTTCACGACGATGTCGGGCGCGCCGAAGAAGGCACCCGCGCGCGCGGCGCAATCGAACACCGCCTGGCGGTCGGCGAGGTCGCAGGCGATCGCCGCGGCCCGGCCGCCGTCGGCCGCGATCCGCCCGGCGGCCACCTCGAGCTCGGCCTGGCGCCGCGCCACGAGCACGACCGCGGCGCCCGCCGCGGCAAGCGCGCGCGCGATCTCGCCGCCGATGCCCGAGTTGCCGCCGGTCACGAGCGCACAGCGCCCGGTGAGGTCGAAGAGGTCCGCGATCGAGGGCTGCATCCTGCCTACGCCTTGACGGGCTCGCCGCGGTCGAACGGTTCGCCGGGAAAGTATTTCTTCAGCCGGTCGTCCGCGGTGCGGGCGTGTGCCTCCATGCCCTCCAGCCGCGAGATGCGCGCGGTCACCTGCGCGACCTGCCGGTTCGCGTCCCGCGTCATGCGCTGCCAGGTCACCGTCTTGATGAACTTGTGCACCGAGAGCCCGCCCGAATAGCGTGCCGCACCCTTGGTCGGCAGGATGTGGTTCGGCCCGGAGGTCTTGTCGCCGAACGCGACCGTGGTCTCCTCGCCGAGGAAGAGCGAACCGTAGCACGTGAGGTTGGCGAGCCACCAGTCGAGGTCGCGCGCGTGCACCTCGAGGTGCTCCGAGGCGTAGCGATCCGAGACCTGCGCGACCTCCTCGCGCGTGTCGCAGAGAATCACCTCGCCGTAGTCGCGCCACGCCGCGCCGGCCGCGTCGCGGGCGGTCGGCGGCAGCGCGTCGATGAGCTTCGGCACCCACGCGGTCGCCTCGTCGGCGAGCTTGCGCGAGGTGGTGAAGAGCCACGCCGGCGACTCGTGCCCGTGCTCGGCCTGGCCCGACGAGATCGGTGGCCACGATGTCGGGGTCGGCCGACTCGTCGGCGATCACCGCGACTTCGGAGGGACCGGCGAAGACGTCGATGCCGACCTGGCCGAACAGCATGCGCTTCGCTTCGGCGACGAACTTGTTGCCCGGGCCGACGATGATGTCGGCCGGCTTGCCGGTGAAGAGGCCGTAGGCCATCGCCGCGATCGCCTGCACGCCGCCGAGGGTCATGATGACGTCGGCGCCGGCGACCTTCATCGCGTACAGCACGCACGGGTGGATGCCCTCGCCCTGGTAGGGCGTGGAGCAGGCGATCACGGTCGGAACGCCGGCCGCCTTCGCGGTGGCGACGCTCATGTATGCCGAGGCGATGTGGGCGTAGCGGCCGGTCGGCACGTAGCAGCCCGCCACGTTGACCGGCAGCAGCCGCTGCCCCGCGGTCACGCCGGGATGCAGCTCGACCGCGAACTCGCGGATCGACTGCGCCTGCGCGAGCGCGAACTTGCGCACCTGCTCGGTCGCGAACTCGATGTCGCGCCTGACCGCCGCCGGGATGTCGCGCGTGCGCCGCTCGATCTCCGCAGGCGCGACGACGATCTCGCCGGTCCATTTGTCGAGCTTCTCCGCGTAGTCTCGCACTGCCGCCTCGCCGTTCGTGCGGATTTCCGCGAGCATCTCCGCGACCACGCGCTGCGCCGTCGCGGTCTCGGTCTCGGGCGACTTCGCCGCGCGCTTGAGATGGGTGATTGCCATCGAGTGTTCTCCGGTTCGAGGCCTCAGCGCCCGAGAGTGAACAGCGAAATCGCCGGCACGAAGCCGATCACGAGCGACACGATCACCATCGCCACGACGAACGGCACCGCCTGCCGGGCGATCGCGGTGATCGGCGTGCGCGTGAGGCCGGCCATGACGAAGAGGTTCAGCCCGAACGGCGGGGTGATGAATCCCAGGCCGAGCGTGGTGATCATGAACACGCAGAAGTGGATCGGGTCCATGCCGACCTTCTGCGCCAGCGGGTAGAGCAGCGGGCCCAGCACGACGATGTTGGGCGTGGTCTCCATGACCATCCCCGACACGACCAGGATGACGAGCATCAGCAGGATGATCTCGTTCCGCTCGACGCCGAAGGAGATCACCCACTCGACGAAGCGCTGCGGGACGTCGAGCACGGTGAGCGCCTGCGCGAAGAGCAGCGCGACCGCGATGATCGGCAGCACCACCCCGCACACCCGTGCGGAGGTGCCGAGCATGGCCGGAAAATCCGCCAGCCGGATGCGCCGCTGGAGCATCCCGATCAGCAGGGCCACGCCGGCGGCGACCGCCGCCGCTTCGGTCGGGGTGAACACGCCCGAGTAGATGCCGCCCAGGATGATCACCGGGATCGCGAGGGCCCACTTGGCGCCGTTCAGCGCCGCGAACCAGTCGCGTCCCGAGAACCCGGCGGTCGAGCGCTCGTACCCGCGCGCCCGGTTCACGATCGCGTTGGTGACGACGACGGCCAGCAGGATGATCACCCCCGGCACGAACGCCGCCTGAAACAGCGTCGCCGACGAGATGCCCAGGACGAGGCCGATGATGATGTAGGCGATCGAGGGCGGGATCAGGATGCCGGTGCAGGCGCCCGCGGCGACGAGCGCGCACGCGTACGGCTTCGGGTACCCCTTGTCGACGAGCTTGTCCATCGTGATGCGGCCGATCGCCGCCGCATCCGCGGCGTCGGAGCCGGAGATGCAGGCGAAGAGGCCGCATCCCATCGCGGTGGAGGTTCCGAAGCCCGATCGCAGCCAGCCGAAGCTCGCCTCGGCGAAGCCGAGGAGCCGGTAGGCAAGGCCGCTCCGCACCATCACGTCGCCGGTCAGGATGAACAGCGGAATCGCGATCAGGGCGAACGAGTCGATGCCCTCGAACAGCGCCTCGCCGACCAGCGTGAGCGGCAGCACGCCGGTCGCGGCGAGCATGGCGACGGTGCCGAGGCCGAGGCACACCCAGAACGGCACGCCGACGACGAGCAGCGCGACGAGGACGAGGAGGCTGAGCGCGACGGTCATCGGCGGCGCGTCATTCGTCGAACAGCGCCTTGCCGCCGTACGCCTCGCGGCCGGCGCGCAGGTCGGCGAGGTCGCGCCGCATCGCCTGGAGCGTGCGCACGACCACCAGCGCGAAGCCGAGCGGCACCGCGGCCTCGAACCAGGCCTTGTTGACGCGCAGCACCGGGGTGGTGCCGCCGAACTGGAGCAGCTGCTGGATCGTGTGCATCGAGTAGTACAGCGCGATGCACGCGAACACGAGCGTCATCGCCTCGCCGAAGAGGTACAGCCAGCCGTGCAGGCGCTTCGGCAGCGCGTTGAACAGGATGTCGAAGCGGATGTGGGCGCGCTCGCGCACCGCGTACGCGGCGCCGAGCCAGCCGAGATAGATGAACGCGTAGCGCGCCGTCTCCTCGGCCCACGCGGAGGAGTAGTTGAACACGAACCGCCGCACCACCTCCTGCAGGATCACGAAGCAGCAGAAGGTGTAGCAGACCAGCATCAGGTAACGCTCGGCGTTGGCGTCGAGCGCGGCGAGGACTCTGCGCATGGCACGGGGGTTCCGCGGGCGGACGGGGCGCCCGCCCGCGGAGAATGCGCGTTCAGCCGGTGAAGTCGCCCACCGTGATCGGGCCCTTCGTGTTGGCGGCCACCTTGAGCCGCTCGAAGTTCTCGATCGAGCCGGCGAGCTTGACCTTGAAGTCGTTCCACTCGCGCCGCTGCTCGCCGCAGGCCTCGACCCACTGCTTGTACTCGGCGGCGGTCGGGACGGCGATCTGCGCGCCGCCCTTCTTGAGGATCGCGATCGCGTTGGCGCGCGCTTTGGCGATCTGGACGAAGCTCTCGAGCTGGGTCTTGTCGGCGGCGAGGTCGAACGCGCTCTTGAGGTCGGGGTTCAGCTGGTTGTACCAGTTCGCGTTGGCGGCGAACATCTGCGCGTCGGGAACCGAGCGCAGCGCCAGGATGTTGGCGATGATGTCCTGGAAGCCGAACACCGCAAGCGCCGAGATCGACGGGTCGAGGCCGTCCGCCACGCCCTGCTTGAGCGCAGTAGGCGTCTCGCCCCACGGCACGACGGTCGGGTTCGCGCCGGCCAGCCGATAGAACTGCTGCAGCAGCTGCGACGGCGGCACGCGCATCTTCATGCCCTGCATGTCGGCGGGCGTCCGCACCGCCTTGTGGCCGCGGCGGGTGGCGACGGTGCGCGGATCGACCGTGAAATAGAAGATCGGCTTGTAGCCGCGCGCGATCACCTTCGGCGTGATCTCCTTGTCCCACGCGCGCGAGGTCACGAGGTTGGCGAACCGCTGGTTCTCGCCGCACCAGAACGGGATGTTGATGAGGTCGACCGACGGCGCGTACGGGGAGAAGTTCGACAGCGACACCGCGCCGCCCTGCACCGTCCCCCCCTGGATCTTCTGCGCCAGCGCCGCGCCGACGCCGAGCTGTCCGGCGGGGTGCAGCTTCACGTAGATCGCGCCCCGGGAAGCCGCCTCGAGGTTCTGCTTGAACTGCGCCTGGGGCACCGCGTACACGGCCCAGTCCTCGATCTTGTACTCGGTGGCGAAGAGCATGGTCACCTTCGCGGCCTTCTGCTTGGCCGCCTCGTCGGCCGCGGTCTGCGCAAGCGCACGGCCGTTCCAGAGCGTGCCGCCCAGGGCGGCGACGACGGCGGCGGTGAAGCCGTACCGGCCGGACGCTGCGAGGAAGCGGCGCCGTGCCGGCAGGGCGGACTCGTGGTGCAGGGGCTTGCTCATCGGGGATCTCCTCCTTTGTTGTCGGCGCGAGCCGGCGTCGCGAGGATGCCGGTCACGAACAGCGCGATCGAAGCGAGCACCACGAGAAACTCGCCGACGTCGCCCAGCGCGAGCGGGTTCGGCTTGCCGGTGGCGGCGGCAATCTTGCCGGCCAGCACCGCCACGACGTACGCCGCCATCAGCAGCGCGGCGAGGACGTGGCAGGTGCGGCTCGGCGGGAACATCGCGGGCTGGGGCCAGCGCGGTGCGGGCGGTCAGGCGCTCTCGTACAGGCGCGTCAGCACGAACTCGCGGTGCCCGAGCACTTCGGCCGCCGTCCAGCGCCCGTTCGCGGTCGCGAACATGCACTCGAGCAGCTTGTCGCCGGCCTGATCCATGGTGAGCTCGCGCCGCAGCAGGCCCGACACGTCGACGTCGATGTGCTCGGCCATCGTGCGGACCGTCTTCGGGTTCGCGCCCAGCTTGATCACGGGCAGGATCGGATTGCCGATCACGTTGCCCTGTCCGGTCGGGAAGAAGTGCACGACGAAGCCCGACGCGGCGCAGAGCGTCACCATCTCGGCGGCGGCGGACGAGGAGTCCATGAACCACAGGCCGGGGTGGGTGGGCATCTCCGCCTTGTCGATCACGCCGTCGACCGTGCACTTCCGGCCGATCTTCTGGATGTTCCCGAGCGCCTTCTCCTCGATCGTCGTGAGGCCCCCGGCGATGTTGCCCTTGGTCGGCTGGGAGTCCGAGAGGTCGCTCGTCTTGTGGCGGTTGATGATCTCCTGATAGCGGTTGAACATGAACATGAACCGCTCGCGGATCTCCGGCGTCTTGCAGCGCTCGGCGACCAGGTGCTCCCCACCGGTGATCTCCGTGGTCTCGCCGAAGCAGAGCGTCACGCCGTGCGGATGCAGCTTGTCGAAGGCATTGCCGACGGTCGGATTCGCGCCGCAACCCGAGGTCGTGTCCGACTCGCCGCACTTGGTCGAGACCCACAGGTCCTTCAGCGGCGCCTCGATGCGGTGCAGGCCGGTCGCGTAGTGCACGAACTCCTTCGCCTTGCGCGAAGCCGCCATGACGGTCGCCGTGTCGCCGTTGTGCTCGATCGAGAAGCCCGCGACCGGCTTGCCGGTCTGCGCGATGCCGTCGACGATCTTCTGGGTCCAGGCGGGTTCGATGCCGATCACCACCACCGCGGCGACGTTCGGGTTCGCGCCGGTGCCGATCAGGGTGCGGAAGTGGAGATCGAGGTCGGCGCCGAACTGCAGGCGGCCGTACGGATGGGGCAGCGCCATCGTGCCCATCACGTTCCGGGCGACGCCCTCGGCCGCCGCGTTCGAGATGTCGTCGACCGGCAGGACGATGACGTGGTTGCGCACGCCGACGCGGCCGTTGTCGCGGCGGTAGCCCCAGAAGCTTGCGTTCTTGAGATCCATTGCCATGGTTAGCAGTCCCAGTTTCGGTCCGGTTCGGGCCCGCAGCGGAGGCACGAGCCTCAAAGCAGGCCGCGCAAGGTTGCGTGCGCGCGGCCGGTCGTTTCCTACCAGCGCTTGGTCTTGACGTTGTGGACGTGCAGGTACTCGCCCTGCTTGATCGGCGCGACCGTGCGGCCGATGTCGACGCCGTACTTGATCACCGTGTCGCCGTTCTTCAGGTCCTTGAGCGCGACCTTGTGGCCGATCGGGATGTCGTTCAGGACCTTGACCGACACGGTCTTGTCCTGCTCCATGATCCAGCCGGTGAGCGTGGCGCCGGCCTTGACGTTCTCGACGACGACGGTGCCGACCGAGTCGCCGTCCTCGTGAACCACAAAGTGGATCGTCATTGCGAGGTCTCCGGGGTTGACGTGCGGGAGTGCCGGGGATCGTAGGCGTGCCGGAAAGGAAAGTCAACTAGATGACTTGCATGACCTGGAGGACTGGGCTAGTCTGCCCGTCATGGTCGCCTCGCTCGCCGCCGGCACCCCGACCTTTGCCCCCCTCTACAAGGAGGTGAAGCGCCTGCTCACGCAGAGCCTGCAGAAGGCCGAGTGGCAGCCCGGCGCGGCGCTGCCCTCCGAGACCCGGCTGGCCGAGCGGTTCCAGGTCTCGATCGGGACGCTGCGCAAGGCGGTCGACGAGCTGGTCGCCGAGCAGGTGCTGGTGCGCCAGCAGGGCCGCGGCACGTTCGTGGCGACGCACGGCCCGTCGCGCCTCATGTTCCAGTTCTTCCGCATCGTGCGGGAGGACGGCGCGCGCGAGCTGCCCCAGCCCGAGCTGCTCGGCTTCGAGCGCGGCCGCGCCGCGGGGCACGAGGCAAGCGCGCTCGCGATCCAGCCCGGCGACCGCGTGGTGCGGGTCCGCAACCTGCTGCGGCTGGGCGGGACGCCGATCGTGCTCGACGACATCGTGCTCGCGCAGGCGCTCTTTCCCGATCTCACCGAGCGCACGTTCCGCGTTCGCGAGAGCACGATCTACAACCTCTACCAGACGCGCTACGGCATCAACGTCGTGCGCGCGTCGGAGCAGCTGCGCGCCACCACCGCCGATCGCGCGTCGGCCCGCATCCTCGCGGTGCCGCCGGGCGCGCCGCTGCTCGAGATCCACCGCATCGCGATGACCTACCACAGCTCGCCCGTGGAGCTGCGCCGCAGCCGCGTGAACACCGCGCATCACGCGTACTCGAGCGAGCTCGGGAAGAGCCAGATCGGCTGACCCGCGGCGACGGACTCCCGACAGCCGGCCCGGCGCGCCCGCGCCAACTTCATCACGTTCCGCCGCCCCCCGCGCCGAGAAAATCACGCGCTCGCGCGCGCCGGTGCCCTCTGTCCAGCGGTCCGTGGTCGCTGGCATGCCCCTTGCAGACGACTGGCGGGACATGGCCTCCGCCAGACACATGATCACCCTTGCACGCGCGCGGGGATTCACGTTCATCGAGCTGATGCTCGGGGTCGCGATCCTCGGCGTGGTCGTGGGCATCGCCTATCCGTCCTACCAGCAGTACGTCGAGAAGACGCGCGTCCAGCAGGCGGTCTCGGACATCCGCGACATCGATGCGCGCGTCCAGATGTACTGGCTGGACAACCGCGCGTATCCCGCCGATCTCGTCGAGGTCGGCAAGGACGGGATGAAGGACCCCTGGGGCAATGCCTACCAGTACACGAACCTCGAGGACCTCAAGGGCAAGGGCAAGGCGCGGAAGAACAAGAACCTCGTGCCGATCAATTCGGACTTCGACCTCTACAGCGTGGGCAAGGACGGCGCGAGCGTGAGCCCGCTCACCGCGAAGGCGAGCCGCGACGACATCGTGCGCGCCAGCGACGGCCGCTTCGTCGGGCTCGCGTCGGACTACGATCCATGATGCGCATGCCCGCGACGCTCGGGACACGCGTGGCGCGGCGCGTGCTCGGCCTCTTCCTGCTCTGCGCGCTGCTGCCGGTCGCGCTCACGATCGGCGTGTCCTACCGGCAGATCCAGAGCGCGCTCGTCGAGGAGCGCATCGCCCAGCTCGGCCAGGCCGCGGAAGGCTACGGCACGACGCTCCTCGAGCGTCTGCATCTCGCCGACCAGCTCGCCCGCTCGCTCGTCGCCGCGCCCGAGTCGGCGGCCGCGTCGCGGGACAGCCTGGGCCAGCACTTCCGCGCCGCCGTGATCGTCGTGCCGGGCGAAGCCCGCCGCGCCCTCCTCGGCAACGACCGGGTTCCGGCCGATGTGCTCGCCGCCGCGTCCGACCCGCGCGTGATCGCCGGCGAGCCGACCGTCCGCACGCCGACGGGCGCGGACGGTTCCCGCGGCGTGTGGATCGTGCGTGCCATGGCGGCAGGCGATCCGGCGCGCGGCGTCCTTGCCGCCGAGCTCTCCCCCACGTTCCTCTGGGGCAGCGCGGACGAGCTGCCGTTCCTCACCGAGCTGTGCGTCCTCGACGCGAGCCGCGCCCCCCTGTACTGCACGGCCCCGATGCCGGTTGCCGCGCTCGACGGGATTCGCGAGCGACTCGCCCACGGGCCGGCCGGGCACTACGCCTGGGAGGACGTCGAGGACCGCCACCTCTCGAGCTACCGCGAGCTGTTCCTCGAAGCCAAGTTCCGCGCCGCCAGCTGGCCGATCGTCATGAGCCAGCCGGAGGAGCACGCGCTCGCGCCGACCCGCGCCGTGACGCGGCTCGTGGTGCCGGTCGTCGTGCTCGGCCTGCTGCTCGCCGCCTTTCTCGGCCTGGTGCAGGTGCGCCGGACCATGGACCCGCTGCAGCAGCTCACCGACGCGACCAAGCGGATCGCCGGGCGCGATTTCGGCGCGCGGCTGCCCGCCGACCGCAACGACGAGTTCGGCGAGCTCGCACGCGCCTTCAACGCGATGTCGGAGCGGCTGGGCCGCCAGTTCCACGCGCTCGGCGCGCTCGCGCAGATCGACTCGGTCATCCTCTCGAAGGTCGACATCGACCGCATCGTCGCCATCGCGCTCGGGCGCATGAAAGAGGTGGTGCGCGCCGACTGGCGCGCCGTGCTCCTCGCCGCCCCCGCGGAGGAGGGCAGCTTCCAGGTGCACGCGCCCGAGGGCCCGGCCGGATGGAGCGGCTGCGCCGAGCGGCTCGCGCCCGACGAGCTCGCGCGCCTCGCCGGCGCGGCCCGGGGAGTCCTGCTCGCGGCCGGCGACGCGCCGCAGTGGCTCGCGCCGCTCGTCGCCGCCGGCGCCCGCTCGCTCTTCCTGCTGCCGATCAAGCTCGACGCGCGGCTCGCCGGCGCGATCGTGCTCGGCCACCGCGAACTGCTCGCGCCCGATGACGACGAGCTGCGGCTGGTGCAGGATCTCGGCGATCGCGTCGCGGTCGCGCTCGCCACCGCCGCGCGCGACCGGGAGCTGTACCGGCGCGCCAACTACGATCCGCTGACGCGGCTGCCGAACCGCACGCTCTTCCTCGACGAGCTCGGCCGCGAGCTCGCGCGCGCCGAGCGCCAGTCGAAGCAGCTCGCCGTCCTGTTCGTCGACCTGGACGGCTTCTCCGACGTGAACGACAGCCTCGGCCACGCCGCCGGCGACGAGCTGCTGGTGCGCGCCGGCGAACGCCTGCGCGCGTGCGTGCGCAAGTCCGATCTCGTCGCGCGCCTCGGCGGCGACGAGTTCACCGCGGTGCTGCCCGACATGCGCGAGGCCTCCGATGCCGCCACGGTCGCGCAGCACCTGATCGCGGCGCTCTCGCAGCCCTACGACATCGGTCACGGCAACACCTTCGTCGCCGCCAGCGTCGGGATCGCGATGTACCCGGCCGACGGCGCCACCGCGCCGGAGCTGCTCCGCCACGCCGACATGGCGATGTACCAGGCCAAGGAGCGCGGCCGCGGCAGCTTCGCCTTCTTCGAGGACGCGATGCACCGCGAGGCGCAGCGCCGCCTCGCCCTCGACCGCGAGCTGCGCCAGGCGCTCGAGAACGAGGAGTTCGTCCTCTACTACCAGCCGCAGCTCGATCTGCGCACGAACCGCATCGTCGGCGCCGAGGCGCTGATCCGCTGGCAGCATCCGACCCGCGGCATCGTCGCGCCCGGTCCCTTCATCGCCTTCGCGGAGGAGACCGGCCTGATCGAGCAGATCGGCGAGTGGGCGCTGAACGCGGCATGCGAGCAGTTCATGGTCTGGAAGCGCGCCGGCGCGCCGATCGACCACGTGTCGGTCAACGTGTCGCCGCGCCAGTTCCGCCGCAAGGACTTCGCCGACTCGGTGGCGCGCGCGATCCGGGCCGCCGGCCTCGAGCCCGGCACGCTGCACCTGGAGATCACCGAGAGCGTGCTGGTCGACGACAGCGGCGCCGCCGACGCGACGCTCCAGCGGCTGATCGATCTCGGCACGCGCCTGGAGCTCGACGACTTCGGCACGGGCTACTCGTCGCTCGCGTACCTGCAGCGGCTCCCGGTCGGCACGATCAAGCTGGACCGCTCCTTCATCAAGGGCATCCCCGCGAGCGACAACGCGCAGGCGATCGTGCGCGCCGCGATCGCGATGGTGCACGCGCTCAAGAAGGAAGTCGTCGCCGAGGGCGTCGAGACCGGCGAGCAGCTCGCGCTGCTGCGCGCGTGGGGCTGCGACGCGATCCAGGGCTTCCACCTGAGCAAGCCGGTCCCCGCCGACGAGTTCGTCGCGCTGCTGCACGCCCCCGCCCCCGCCCGCGCCTGCGCCTGATTCCCCGCGCGAAGGCGCCGGCGCGCCGTCGCGTATCCTTCCGGGCCGATGTCCACCGTCGCGCTCATCCTCGCACTGCGGCGACGCTCGTGTCGTATGGGGTGGCGGCGAGCCTGGTTACGCTGCCCCTGTGGCTTGCCATCGCTAGCGGCACTTCAGGTTAGCGCCGGGCGCGGCGATCGGCTGAGTGCAGTCCTGCTCGCTGATCGGGCGGTCCGCGGCCAGCTTCGGCGCCGGACGCCACGCGTCCTCCCAAAGCATCAGCGGCGAGCTGCGGTGCTGCACGATGCTGCCCCCGGTCCCGGAGTAGCCGTACGCGCAGCCGGCAAGCGCGGCCACGGTAAGGCACGGTATCAGCCGCCCGGTGCGCATCCTCGATCGCGCGGCGCGTTTTCGAGCTCGCTCAGCTGTTTGCCCCTGTGGCTTGCGATTACTAGCGGCACTTCACCGGCTTCATCGACACGGTATGGATCCGGCACTGTCTACTTCTTCGGCCGCGCGGCCTGATACGCTCCGTCCATTATGCAGGAAGCCGACCGGAAACCGGCGCGCGCCATCGTAGCGGCCGTGCAGTTGTCAAGCGTGAGTGATGCCGAGTTCGAGGCATCGCTGACCGAGTTGCGCCAGCTCGCGAAGACGCTGGGGTTCGAGGTCGTCGGCACGTTCACGCAGAGGCGCGCCAGGTTCGACACGGCGGCGTACTTCGGACTCGGGAAGCGGGAGGAGTTGCGCCTCATGCGGGAGCAAGCCGCCGCCGATGTGATCCTCGTCGACCACGAGATCTCCCCCTCGCAGGCGCAGAACCTGGAGAAGGCGGCCGGCTGCGAGGTGATGGACCGCACCACGGTGATTCTCGAAATCTTTCACCGGCACGCGAACTCCCGCTTCGCGCGCGCGCAGGTCGAGATCGCGCGTCTCGGCTATATGGCGCCGCGCCTGCGCGAAGCCGCCAAGCTGGCAGGGCCGCAAGGCCGGCAGCGGAGCGGTGTCGGCGGCCGGGGTGCCGGCGAATCCCACAGCGAGCTCGACCGGCGCAAGATCCGCGACCGCATCGCCGCGCTGCAGGAGGAGCTCGACGGAATGGGCCTCGAGCACAAGACGCAGCGCGCCCGAAGGCAGGAACGCGAGGGTCTCGCGCGCGTGGCGCTGGTCGGATACACGAATGCAGGCAAGTCCACCCTGATGCGCGCGCTGACGGGAAGCGAGGCGCTGGTCGCGGACAAACTCTTCGCGACGCTCGATACCACGGTGCGCGCCCTTCACCCCGAGAGCGTCCCGCGCGTGCTGGTGAGCGACACAGTCGGCTTCATCAAGAACCTGCCGCACGGGCTCGTCGCATCGTTCAAGTCGACGCTCGACGAAGCCCTCGAGGCGTCGCTGCTCGCCCATGTCGTCGATGCGAGCGATCCGGGCTTCGGACGGCAGCTCGCGGTGACCGAAGAAGTGCTCGACGAGATCGGCGCGCAGGACGTGCCGCGCCTCCTCGTCTTCAACAAGATCGACCGCGCCGGCGACGCGGCCGTCCAGGCCGAACGCGAAGCGGCGCTGCACGCGCAGTACCCGGGGTGCATCGTGATGAGCGCGCGCAGGCAGGGCGACGTCGCGAAGCTGCGCGAGGCGATCGGCGCATTCTTCCAGCGGCGTCTGGTCGAGGCCGAGCTCTTCCTCCCCTGGTCCGAGCAGAAGCTGCGCGGGCAGATCTTCGCGACCTGCACGGTGCTGGAGGAGCGCGCCGATGGCGAGGGCGCGTTCCTGCGCGTCCGCGGCGAGCCGGAGGACGTGAATCGCCTGCGCGAGAAGTTCGGCGAGGCTACAATGCGCCCTCGCAGTTAGTCCCCGTAGTTGACATTCGCAAGCTGGCTGAGGCCGGCTTTGTTTTTTCTGGAATCCCAATGATCGTCGCCTCCGGCATTGCCATGCAGTTCGGGGCCAAGCCCCTGTTCTCGGACGTCACCGTGAAGTTCGGCGGCGGGAACCGCTACGGCCTGATCGGCGCCAACGGCTGCGGCAAGTCGACGTTCATGAAGATCCTGAGCGGCGAGCTGGAGCCGAGCGCGGGGACGGTGGCGATCGATTCCAACGAGCGGGTGGGACGGCTGCGCCAGGACCAGTTCGCGCACGAAAGCGAGCGCGTGCTGGACGTGGTGCTGATGGGCCATGCCGAGATGTGGGCGGCGATGCGCGAGCGCGACGCGATTTATGCAGATCCGGAGGCGGGGGAGGAGGCGTTCCTGCGCGCGGCGGACCTGGAGGCGAAGTACGCGGAGTACGGCGGCTACACGGCGGAGGCGCGCGCGGGCGAGCTGCTGCTCGGCCTGGGGGTGCCGACGGCGCAGCACGGCGGGCCGATGAGCGCGGTGGCGCCGGGATGGAAGCTGCGCGTGCTGCTGGCGCAGGCCCTCTTCGGCGATCCGGACATCCTGCTGCTGGATGAGCCGACCAACAACCTGGACATCGACAGCATCCGCTGGCTCGAGGACGTACTCAACCGGCGCACGAGCACGATGGTCATCATCTCGCACGACCGGCACTTTCTTTCCAGCGTCTGCACGCACATGGCGGACGTCGACTACGGCGGCATCCGCGTGTATCCGGGCAGCTACGACGACTACATGGAAGCCTCGACGCTGGCGAAGCAGCAGCAGGAGAAGGACAACGCCCGCGCCAGGGACCGCATCGCCGACCTGGAGGACTTCGTGCGGCGCTTCCGCGCCCACAAGGCCAAGGCGCGGCAGGCGACCTCGCGCAGGAAGATGATCGAGAAGCTCAAGGTGGAGGACGTGAAGCCCTCCAGCCGGCAGTACCCGTTCATCCGCTTCCTCGTCGACCCGAAAGAGAAGCTGCACCGCCTCGCCCTGGAGGCGAAGGCGCTCGGCAAGGGCTATGAGCGCGGCAAGAGGCTGTTCGAGGACCTGAACCTGTCAATCGAGGCGGGCGAGAAGGTGGCGATCATCGGTCCCAACGGCGTGGGCAAGACCACGCTGCTGCGCTGTTTGTTAGGGGACCAGCGCGGGAACCTGAAGGCGGACGCCGGCACCGTGAAGTGGGCCGAGAAGGCGCGTCCGGGCTACTGGCCCCAGGATCCGGCGGACGAATTCAAGGGCGACGAGCCAACGGGAGATGAGAGTCTGGCCGACTGGATGGGCCGCTGGCGCCGCCAGGATCGCGGTGATGAGATTCGGCAGGACGAGCAGATCGTGCGCGCGACCCTGGGGCAGCTCCTGTTCTCGGGCGACGAGCAGAAGAAATCGGTGAAGGTGATCTCCGGCGGCGAGGCGCAACGCATGCTCATCGGCAAGCTGGTGCTCGGCATGCCGAACGTGATGCTGCTCGATGAGCCGACCAATCACCTCGACATGGAGTCGATCGAGTCGCTCAACACCGCGCTCGACAAGTACCCCGGGACGCTCATCTTCGTCTCGCACGACCGCGAGTTCGTTTCTTCGCTCGCCACGCGCATCCTCGAGCTGAAGCCCGGCGCAAACCCGGGCGACCCGGCGACGGTGGTGGACTTCCGCGGCAGCTACGAGGACTACCTCGCAGGGGCTGGCGCGGCGCTGGCTGCGGCTTAGGTTTCCGTTCCGGCTCGCCGCGCGAGCTGGCAGCCGTTCGTGCGTCAGCCGCCGTCGGGCCGGCGCTGCATCGGGTAGAGCGCGAGCCCGGCACGGCGCGAGCCGCCCGGACCGCATCCTCACTCGCGCGGCGCCCCCTCGAGTTCGCGCAGCTCTTCGGGCGTCGCGCATTTGAGGTTGGCCGACCAGTTCGCGATCGGCTTCGAGCAGTCCTGCAGGTTGATCGCCCGGTCCTCGCGCATCTTCGCCGGCGGGAGCGGCGAGATGTCGTTGCCGGCCGCGAGGAAGCCGACGAGGAAGATGCCCGAGAGCACGTTCGCGGCGGCGGCCGAAAGCCCGATCGTCGCCGAGACGAACAGCCCGCCGTCGGCGATCACCTTGACGCTGCCGGGCGGCGGAACCGGGTACGGCGCGCCGGCGGTGCCGAATGACGAAGCCATGTTCGAGGCGCAGCCGGAAGCAACCGCGGCGGCGGCGAGAATGGCGACAGGCGGATGACGACGAGTCGGGCGCGGGGCAGCACGACACGATTGTATCTTCGGGTATCTTCGGACGCCTTGCTAGAATGGCCTCCCGACCCTGCCGCGGAGGCCCGTGATGGCAAAGCCCCTCGAGATCGTGCCCGCGAAGAAAGCGGAGTACGTGCGCACCCGCACCGACAAGTACTTCACCAAGTCGCGCGAGGTGGTCGAGAAGTTCGGCGACAAGACCGTCACCTACGGCGTGTTCATGCGCCGGCGCGTGATCTGCGCCATCAACCCGGCGATCGAGTGCCTGCGCGAGTACTACCCGGCCGACGCGGCGCCGCTCAAGATCACGCGCGCGTACGAGGAAGGCGCGTTCATCCCCGACCAGAAGCCGATGTTCACCTACACCGGCTCGTTCGCGAACCTGCTCGAGCTGGAGACGCTCATCCTGCAGCGCACCGGCGTCGCCTGCGTCTCGGCCTACAACGCCTACAAGATGGCGATGAACCTGCCGAAGACCCTGTTCATCGACATGCACGCGCGGCACGCGAGCGGCGACGACTTCAGCCAGCTCGCCGCCTACGGCGCGGCCGTCGGCAGCCGCATGGCGAAGCTGCACGGCGCGAACGGCTTCATCGGCGCCTCGCAGGATCTCACCGCGCACCACTACGGCATGGAGCGCGGCCTGGGCACGATGCCGCACGCGCTCGTCGGATACGCCGGCTCGACGCTCCGCGCCGCGCAGATGTTCGTCGAGACGCACCCGAAGGACAACCTCACCGTCCTGGTCGACTACTACGGCCGCGAGTACACCGACGCGCTCGAGGTGTGCCGCTGGTGGTTCAACGACGTCCTGCCGCGCGACCCGAACGGCACGCGCACGCTGAGCCTCCGCCTCGACACCCACGGCGACCGCTTCGCCGAGGGACTGACCTACGAGAAGTCGGTCGACGTCGTCACCAACTGGCTGCACGTGCTGAACGAGTACGAGGCGGTGCGCATGGTGATGGGCGAGGAGGCGTTCGACGCCGACACGCTGAACGTGGTGAAGGACCGCGTACGCCGGGTGCTCTTCGGCACCGGCGTATCGCTGGCGAGCGTCATCCAGCTGCGCCAGAAGCTCGACACCGCCGGCTTCAACGGCGCGAAGCTCGTGGCGTCCTCGGGCTTCAACCTCTTCAAGTGCAAGATGTTCGGCAATGCGCGCGCGCCGGTCGACGCGATCGGCACCGGCTCGTTCATCCCCGACAACTACGGCGACACGTTCGCCACCGCCGACGTGTTCATGTACGACGGCGAGTTCGGGATCAAGCTCGGCCGCGAGAAGCTGTTCCAGGGACTGAAGCCGTGACGACGCGCGCGAACCTCCTGTTTCCCACGACCCTCGTGGGCAGCTATCCCCAGCCCGAGTGGCTCATCGACCGCAAGAAGCTCGCGGGCCGCTTCCCGCCGCGGGTGCGCGCCCGGGAGCTGTGGCGCGTCGCGGAGCCGTATCTCGCCGAGGCGCAGGACGACGCGACGATCATGGCGATCAAGGCGCAGGAGGAAGCCGGCCTCGACATCGTCACCGACGGCGAGATCCGGCGCGAGAGCTACTCGAACCGCTTCGCCACCGCGCTCGAGGGCGTGGACATCGACAACCCGGGCACCGCGCTCGACCGCTCCGGGCACCCGAACCCGGTGCCCCGCGTCGTCGGCCGGATCCGCCGCCGGCACCCGGTCGAGGTCGAGGACCTGAAGTTCCTCAAGCGCCACACGACGCGGCGGGTGAAGATCACCGTGCCCGGGCCGTTCACGATGTCGCAGCAGGCGCAGAACGACTTCTACCCGAACGAGGAGGCGGCGGCGATGGACTACGCCGCCGCGGTGAACGAGGAGATCCGCGATCTCTTCGCCGCCGGCGCCGACGTCGTGCAGATCGACGAGCCGTACATGCAGGCGCGGCCGGAGAAGGCGCGCCAGTACGGGCTCAAGGCGCTCAACCGCGCGCTCGAGGGCATCACCGGCGCGACCGCGGTGCACATCTGCTTCGGCTATGCCGCGATCATCCACGCGCGGCCGTCGGGATACTCCTTCCTGCCGGAGCTCGCCGACTGCTCGTGCCGGCAGGTGTCGATCGAGACCGCGCAGTCCAACCTCGACTGCGCCGTGCTCACGAAGCTCGCGGGCAAGAAGATCATGGTCGGCTGCATCGACCTCGAGGATTTGAGCGTCGAAACGCCCGAGGTCGTCGTTGCGCGCGTCAAGCGCGCCCTGCCCTATGTGAAGAAGGAAGACGTGATTCTTGCGCCCGACTGCGGCATGAAGTACCTTCCACGGGACGTCGCGTTCGGCAAGATGAAGGCGATGGTCGAAGCTGCGCAGATCCTGCGACACGAACTCGGCTGAAAGGGGGACGCAAATGGCAGCAAGGAAGAAGGCACGCCGCACCACGCATCGCAGCAGCGCCGGCAAGAAGCTCTACGCCGTGCGCGATGCGAAGGGCCGCTTCAAGGACATCCAGACCTACGAGCGGGCGCACCGCGCCGATCTCGCGTCGCGCACGAAGGGCGAGAAGGTCGCCGCCAGGAAACGCGCCGCGAAGAAACGCGCGAGCGCGAAGAAGAAGTCCTGACGCCGCCGCCGTGACGGCAGGAAGAAAGGGGCTCCGGCCCCTTTCTTCGTTTTCGGCGCGCGCTTCCGTCAGTCCACCTTGATGTTCGCGTCCTTGACGATCTTTGCGTACTTCGCGATCTCGTCCTTGACGTAGGCCGCGAACGCCGCCGCACCCGAGCCGTCGGGGATGAAGCCCTGTGAAGCGAGCTTCTCCTGCATCTCGGCCGACTTCGCGGCCTTGGCCGTTTCCGCAGCCAGCCGGTCGAGCACGTCCTTCGGCAGGCCGGGCGGCGCCCACAGCCCGTACCACGACAGCATCTCGAAGCCCGGGAATCCCGACTCGGCCATCGTCGGGACTTCGGGCATGAAGGCGATCCGCGCGCGGCTCGTCACCGCCAGCGCCTTGAGGCGGCCGCCCTTCACGTGCGGGAACGACGAGGGCAGCGGGTCGGCGAGCGCGCTCACCTGTCCGCCGACGATGTCGGTCAGCGCGGGGCCCGCGCCCTTGTACGGCACGATCAGGATCGCGAGGCCGGCGTCGCGCTTGATCACCTCCTCGGTGAGGTGCCCCGCGGAACCGAGACCGGTGGTCGCGAAGGTGTACTTGTCGGGATTCGCGCGGACCAGCGCGACGAACTCGCGCAGATTGGCCGCCGGCACGCTCGGGTGCGCGGTCACGAGCAGCGGGACCGAGCCGATGTTCGCCACCGGCGTGAAGTCGCGCTGCACGTCGTACGGCACGTTCTTCAGGAACAGCGGGTTGATGACGAAGATCGACGCCTGCACGAGCAGCGTGTAGCCGTCGGGCGCGGCCTTCGAGACGAAATCGCTGCCGATCGTGCCGTTGGCGCCGGCGCGGTTGTCGACGATGAACTGCTGCCCGGTCTGCACCGTGAGCTGCTGGGCGAGGTTCCGCGCCACCACGTCGACCGTGCCGCCCGGGGGATACGGCACGACGATGCGCACCGGCTTGGCCGGGTATTGCGCCTGCACGGCGCCCGCAAAGGCGAGAACAAGCAGGATCGATGCAAACCGCTTCATGGTCGTCCCTTCCTAGAAAGTGCCGGGGTAACCCCCGCCATCGATGAGCAGGCTCTGCCCGGTGACGTATCCCGCCTGCGCCGAGCACAGGTACGCGCACGCCGCGCCGAGCTCGTCGGGCGCACCGTAGCGCCCGGCTGGATTCGCGCGCGCACGCTCGTCCCAGATGTCGTCGAACGTCCGGCCGGTCAGCGCCACCAGCGCGTCGACGTGGCGCCGCTGCGCATCGCTCGCGAAGATCCCCGGCAGCAGGTTGTTGACGGTCACATTGTGCTTCACCGTCTGCCGCGCGAGTCCCGCGACGAAGCCGATCAGCCCGGCCCGGGCACCGTTCGACAGCGGCAGATCGCCCTGCGGGCTCTTCACGCTGCGCGACACGACGTTCACGATGCGGCCGAAGCGCCGCGCAATCATGCCATCGACGGTGCGCTTCATCAGCTCGATCGGGCCGAGCATCATGTCGTCGACCGCGGCGATCCAGTCGTCACGCGAATAGTCGCGGAAGTCGCCCGGCGGAAAGCCCTCGGCGCTGGTGACCAGGATGTCGGGCGCGGGGCACGCGGCGAGCGCGGCGTCGCGGCCCGCCGGAGTGCGGAAGTCGGCGGCGACCGGCGTCGCCCCGCTCCCGGTCTCGTCGCGGATCTGCGCCGCGGCGCGCGCGAGGCGCCCGGGATCGCGCGCCACGATCGCGACCTCGACGCCCTCGCGCGCGAGCGCGAGCGCGCACGCGTGCCCGAGCCCGCGGCTCGCGCCCATCACCAGCGCCCGCCTGCCCGCAATGCCGAGGTCCATGACAGCGCATTGTCATTTGCTAGACTGGCCGCGGTCAAATGACGAACGAACAGCGCTTTCAATCGCTCTCGCACTGGGGCGCCTTCACTGCGGTCGTCGCCGACGATCGCGTGGTGCGGTGCGAGCCGTTCGCGCGCGACCCCGCGCCCTCGCCGATGCTCGACGCCATCCCGGCGATGGTGCATTCGGACCTGCGGGTGGCGCGGCCCGCGGTGCGCGAGGGCTGGCTCAAGGGCCGCGCGCAGAGCGACGGCTCGCAGCGCGGCCGCGAGGCGTTCGTCGAGGTCGGCTGGGACGAGGCGCTGCGCCTGGTCGCGGGCGAGCTCGCGCGCGTGCGCGCCGCGCACGGGCCGAGCGGCCTCTTCGGCGGCTCGTACGGCTGGGCCTCGGCCGGGCGGTTCCATCACGCGCGCACGCAGCTGCGGCGTTTCCTCTTCGCCGGCGGCGGCTGCGTCGATCAGCTCGGCAACTACTCCTGGGGCGCAGCGCAGACCCTGCTGCCGCACGTCATCGGCACGTTTGCGCCGGTGACCGGGCGGGTGACCGACTGGTCGAGCATCGTCGCGAACACGCAGCTCCTCGTCGCGTTCGGCGGCCTCGCGATCAAGAACGGCCAGGTCACCGCGGGCGGCGCCGGCGAGCACACGATGGCGAAGTGGCTCGGCGCCGCGAAGGGCGCCGGCGTCGAGTTCGTCGTGGTGAGCCCGACGCGCGCCGACGCGCCGGATTTCCTCGGCGCGCAGTGGATGGCGATCCGGCCGAACACCGACACCGCGCTGATGCTCGGGATCGCGCACACGCTGATCGCGGAGCGGTTGCACGACGAAGCGTTTCTCGCGCGCTACTGCACGGGCTTCGAGCGCCTGCGCGATTACGTGCTCGGCGCGGCCGACGGCGTCGCAAAGACGCCCGAGTGGGCGGCGTCGCTCTGCGAAGTCCCGGCCGACGCGATCCGCACGCTCGCCCGCCGGCTCGCCGCCACATCGCAGCATGATCACCGTCGCGTGGTCCCTGCAGCGGGCGCAGCGCGGCGAACAGCCCTACTGGATGGCGATCGCGCTGGCGGCGATGCTCGGACAGGTCGGGCTTCCCGGCGGCGGATTCGCGTTCGGCCATGGCTCGACCAACGGCGTCGGCAACCCACGGCGCGACCTCCCTGCCCCGGAGCTCCCGACCAAGGTCAATCCGGCGGCGCGCGCGATCCCGGTGGCGCGCGTCGCCGACATGCTGCTCCACCCGCGCGAGCCGTTCGAGTTCAACGGGCGCACCGACTACTACCCGGACGTGCGCCTCGTCTACTGGGCGGGCGGCAACCCCTTCCATCACCACCAGGACCTCAATCGCTTCCGCCGCGCCTGGGCGAAGCCCGAGACGGTGATCGTGCACGAGAGCTGGTGGACCGCAACCGCGCGCCACGCGGACATCGTGCTGCCGGCGACCACCGTGCTCGAGCGGAACGACGTGGGCGGAAGCTCGCGCGACCGCTACGTGTTCGCGATGCACCAGGCGATCCGGCCGGTCGCGGCGAGCCGCAACGATTTCGACATCTTCAACGAGCTGGCGGTGCGCCTCGGCGGCGAGGACGCGTTCAACGAGGGCCGCACCGAGATGCAGTGGTTGCGCTGGATCTGGGACGGCGTGCGCGAGGGCGCGGCGCAGCGCGCGGTGGAGCTGCCCGACTTCAACGTTTTCTGGGAGCGCGGCTACGTCGAGCTGCCGCCGCCCGAGAAGCCGTTCGTGCTGTTCGAGTCGTTCCGCGCGGATCCGGATGCCCACCCGCTCAAGACGCCCTCCGGGAAGATCGAACTCTATTCGGAGCGCATCGCGTCGTTCGGTTACGACGACTGTCCGCCGCATCCGGCCTGGCTTGCGCCCGATGAGTGGCTGGGCGCGCCGGCGGCGCAGCGCTTCCCGCTGCATCTCGTGACGATCCAGCCGCCCGACCGCCTGCACGCGCAGATGGATCCCGGTCCGGTCGCGCAGGCGAACAAGGTGGCCGGGCGCGAGCCGATCCGCCTGAATCCCGCCGATGCGGCGAAGCGCAAGATCAAGGCGGGGCAGCTCGTGCGCGTGTTCAACGACCGCGGGGCGTGCCTCGCCGGCGCAGTGATCGACGACCGGGTGCGCGGCGGCGTCGCGGTGATGGCGACCGGCGCGTGGTACGCGCCCGACGCGAAGGGCCTCGAGCTGGCGGGGAATCCGAACGTGCTCTCCCTCGATGTCGGCACGTCGCGCCTCACGCAGGGGTGCGCGGCGCTGTCGGTGCTCGTCGAAGTCGAGCGCTACGCGGGCAAGGCGGCCCTGCCGCCAAGGTCGTCCCCGGTTTCGATCCCCTACGCCCGCCCGGAGCCGCACGCGCGCTCGCGGAAAACGCCCGTGCCAAGCGCACAGGTCACGGCCCGCAAGCGCGGGCAGCCGCCGCGCAAGACGGCGCGCCGCAAGCCGCGGTAAGCTCCGCGGGGTCTACCGCGACTATCCACTGCCGTACCCCGGACGCCGCCGCGCGTCCCTCCTCCACTGCCCGGGAAAGGAGTGCGTCATGCGCGTCGCCGCGAAGCTTGCCCCCGTTCCGGATCGGTCTTCGGTCTGGGACCGCTACCGGGAAGTCCGGACCGACACTACGCGGACTCGCCGCGCCGCTTGCGACCGAGGACTACGTGGTGCAGAGCATGCCCGACACGAGCCCGGCGAAGTGGCATCTGGCGCACGTGTCGTGGTTCTTCGAGAATTTCGTCGTCGCCCCGTACGCGCGCGGCTACGCGCCGTTCCACCCGCAGTTCGGCCACCTCTTCAACTCGTACTACGAGACGGTGGGAACGTTCTTCCCGCGTCTCCAGCGCGGGCTGCTCTCGCGGCCGACGGTCGACGAGGTCTACCGGTATCGCGCGCACGTCGACCGCGCGATCGCCGACGTGATCGACACCGTCGGCGAAAAGTGCTGGGGCGAGGTCTCGCGGCGCATCGAGCTCGGGCTGCATCACGAGCAGCAGCACCAGGAGCTGCTCCTCACCGACGTGAAACATCTTTACGCGACCAATCCCCTCAGGCCCGCGTACCGCGCCTCGCTCCCGGGCTCCGACGGACCGGCTCGCCCCATGGGCTGGATCGACGTTGCGGGCGGCATCCGCGAGATCGGCTGGGCGGGCGACGAGTTCGCCTTCGACAACGAGACGCCGCGCCATCGCGTGTTTCTCGAGCCGTTCCGCATCGCCGACCGGCTCGTCACCAACGGCGAGTTCATGGCGTTCATCGCCGACGGCGGCTACGCGCGCGCCGAGCTGTGGCTGTCCGACGGCTGGCGCGCGGTGCAAGGAACGCGGCTGGCAGGCGCCGTTCTACTGGGAGCTGAGCGACGGCGCGTGGTGGCACATGACGCTCGCGGGCATGAAGGAAGTCGCGGAGAACGAGCCGGTCTGCCACGTGAGCTACTACGAGGCCGACGCGTATGCGCGCTGGGCCGGCAAGCGGCTCCCGACCGAGGCCGAGTGGGAGACCGCGGCGAGCGGCGCGCCCTTCGCCGGCAACTTCCGCGAGTCGGGCCGGCTCCATCCGGCGCCCGCGAACGGCGGCAGGCAGTTCTTTGGCGACGTGTGGGAGTGGACCTCGAGCAGCTACTCGCCTTACCCGGGCTACCGGCCGCTCGAAGGCGCGCTCGGCGAATACAACGGCAAGTTCATGGCGAACCAGCTGGTGCTGCGCGGCGGCTCGTGCGTGACCCCCGCGTCGCACATCCGCTCGACGTACCGCAATTTCTTCTACGGCCCCGACCGCTGGCAGTTCATGGGAATCCGGCTCGCCGAGTGAGCGGCCGGCGCGGCGGGCCGTTCAGTTCTGGCTCGGAAAGATCGGCGGGAGCGGCGCGAGCGAGTCGCTCGGCACCGGCGAGAGCACCGGAGCGGGTCTCGTCTGGCCAGGCGACAGCGCCGGGTCGGTCGGCACCGCGCCCGGCCGCAGCACGGGATCCGGCGTCACCTGCGCCCCCGCGCCAAGGGCAGCGAGAACCGCAAACGTGCCGCTGAGGGCTGCAATCGGGTAAGCGCGATCTCTCATCGGAGTTCCTTCGTAACCCGACCATGATCGCACCGGCCCCGGCCTCCGGGCCGCCGCGATCCGATCAGCGGCGGTCCATCCGGCTCAACACCCGGTCCACCATCACCCCCGACAGCCCGAGATAGGTTTCCGGATCGCAAAGCGCCGCGAGCTTCTGGCGATCGACGTGCTTCGCGATCTCGGGATGCGCGGCGAGCAGGTCGAGCAATGGTCGGTTCTCCTGCGTCGCTTCGCGGCAGAGGTCGTACACAAGATCGTGGGCATACTCGCGTCCGAGGTAGCGGCCGAGCCCCATCATCACCGCCTCGGACATCACCAGCCCGTTCGTGAGGTCGAGGTTCGCGCGCATCCGCACCGCGTCCACCTCCAGCCCGGCGACGACCGATCGCGCCTGCTGCAGCGCCCCCGACATCAGGCAGAACGCCTCCGGCAGGACGATCCACTCGATCTCCCAGGGACCGGTCGAGCGCTCGTGGTCGGCGACCATCGCGTCCATCAGCGCGGCGGCGTGCTGCCGCACCACCGAGATGGCCGCATGGATGTAGCACGAGGAGATCGGGTTGCGCTTCTGCGGCATGGTGCTGCTCGACCCGCGGCCGTGCGCGAACGGCTCGTAGACCTCGCCGACCTCGGTCTGCATCATCAGCTTCACGTCCATCGACAGCTTGCCGAGCGTCCCGCCGACCAGATCCGAGGAAGGCGCCGACCTCGGCGATCGAGTCGCGGATCGTGTGCCACGCGATGACCGGCTGGTCGAGCCCGAGTTCTTCCATCAGCCCTTCCTGCGTCTCGAGCGCGCCGGTCTCGAGCGACGCCAGCGTTCCGGCCGCTCCGGCGAACTCTCCGACTAGCGCACGCGGGCGCAGCTGGGCGAGGCGCTCTCGATGCCGTTCGATCGCGGAGAGCAGCCCGGCCATCTTGTAGCCGAACGTAACCGGGACCGCCTGCTGCAGGTTGCTGCGGCCGATCATCGGCGTGTCGCGATGCTTGCGCGCCAGCTCGGCGAGCGAAGCGGAGATCGCCTGCAGATCCGCTTCGACGAGATCGAGCGCCTCGCGGATCTGCAGCACGGTGGCCGTATCGGTGATGTCCTGCGTCGTCGCGCCCCAGTGGCAGTACTCGCCGAGGCGATCGCGGCACAGCGCGTTCAGCTGCGAGACCACGCCGAGCACCGGGTAGCCGATGCGCTCGGTCTGGGCCTTGAGCTTCGCCATGTCGATCTTGTCGATCGTGCAGTTGCGCACGATCTCGTCCGCCGCGGCCTGCGGAATGATCCCGCGTCGCGCCTGCACGCGGGCGAGCGCCGCCTCGACGTCGAGGTACTTCTGCGTCCGGTTCTCGTCCGACCAGACGCGGCGCATCGCCGCCGTGCTGAAGATGTCGCCGAAGATCGTGGAGTCGATGATGGTGGCAGGCATGGTGGCTCTCTCTCGTGGGGTGTGGCTAGACCGCCTTCTCAGCGCGCAGACCCGCAATCCGGTCCGGCGGGTAGCCGAGCCCCGCGAGAATGGCGTCGGTGTGCTGCCCGAGCGCCGGCACCGCGTCCATCCGCGGCGCCTCGTCTTCCCACGAGCCAGGAGGCAGGAGCGCAGGAACGCGGCCGGCCGGCGTGTCGACCTCGCGCCAGCGGCCGCGCGCCGCAAGCTGCGGATGCTTCCACACGTCGTGCATGTCCCGCATCTGCGCGTTGGCGATCTGCGCGTCGTCGAGCTTCGCCACCACCTCCTCGGCGGTGAGCTTCGCGAACGCCGCGACGATCAGCCGCGCGCACTTCGTCGCGCGCGGCGACGCGCTGCGCGTTGCCGGCGAAGCGCGCGTCGGTCGCGAGCCCCGGCTGGCCGAGGAGCTTGTCGCAGAACACCGCCCACTCGCGCTCGTTCTGCAGGCCGAGCATGACGGTCTTGCCGTCGCCGGCCGGGAACGGGCCGTACGGATAGATCGTGGCGTGGCTCGCGCCGGTGCGCGGCGGCGGCGGCTGGCCGTCGATGGCGTAATAGAGCGGATAGCTCATCCACTCGACGAGCGATTCGAGCATCGAGATGTCGAGGTGCTGGCCGCGCCCGGTCCGGCCGCGCTGAAGGAGCGCGGCGAGGATGCTCGAGTACGCGTACATGCCCGCGGCGATGTCGGCGATCGACGGGCCGGCCTTGGACGGATGCTCCTCGGTGCCGGTGATCGAGACGAATCCGGACTCGCTCTGGATCAGCAGGTCGTAGGCCTTCTTGTCGCGATACGGACCGTCCTCGCCGTAGCCGGAGATGTCGCACACGATCACGCCCGGGCTCGTTGCGCAGAGAGCGCCGCGTAGGAGAGCCCGAGCCGCGCCGCGGCGCCGGGGGCGAGGTTCTGCACGACGACGTCGGCCTGCTCCAGGATCAGACGCTTGAGGATCTTCTGCGCCTCGGGATGCTTGACGTCGAGCGTCAGGCTTTCCTTGGAGCGGTTGGTCCAGACGAAGTGCGACGCGAGGCCGCGCACGCGCGCGTCGTAGCCGCGCGCGAAGTCGCCGACGCCCGGCCGCTCGACCTTGATGACGCGGGCGCCGAGATCGGCGAGCTGGCGGGTCGCGAACGGCGCGGCGATCGCGTGCTCGAGCGTGACGACGGTGATGCCGTCGAGCGGTCTCATCGACGCGGCCTCACTCGACCACCGCGGTGGCGTCCATCGTCAGCCACCCTTCGTGGTCCCTCGCCCAGAGATGGAAGGTCTTGCCGTCGGGCTGCGGGTCGCCGCAGACGAAGAAGGGGTGGATGTCGAACGTCGGGCGCACCGCCTTGAACTCGAAGCGGGCGACGCGCGCATCGGGCCGCTGCCAGCGCAGCAGGTCGACGAGCAGCGTCGCGATGAGCGGCCCGTGCACGATCAGGCCCGGATAGCCCTCGACCTCGGTGACGTAGCGGCGGTCGTAGTGGATGCGGTGGCCGTTGAAGGTGAGCGCCGAGTAGCGGAAGAGCAGCACGTCGTCGGGCACCCACTTGCTTCTCCCATTTCGGCGCGGCCGGAGCCGCCTGCGGCGGCGGCGCGACGTCGGTCGGCTTCGCCGCCTCGCGGTAGACGATGTCGTGGAACTCGGTGAGCGCGACGGCGGCCTCGTCGTTCGCGCGGATCTCGTGCCGGACTTTCACGAACACGAGCGGGCCGGTGCGGCCGGACTTCTCGTTCACGCTCTCGATCGTCGACGTGCGGGTCACCGCGTCGCCGACGCGCAGCGGCTCGTGGAACTGGAACTGGCTGCCCGCCCACATGCGGCGCGGCAGCGGCACCGGCGGCAGGAACCCGCCGCGCTTCGCGTGTCCGTCCGGGCCGATCTCGGACTGGCGGTGGAGCGGCAGGAAGTAGAGCCAGTGCCACAGCGCCGGCAGCGGCGTGCCCGTCTCCGGACGCACGACCGGACGATCGAGCGTGGCCGACAACGCCGCATACGGCGTCGGGGTGATCGTGTCCGCAACCGTTTCGGTCCGGCCGATCCAGTCCTTCAGGTTGATGTTCGTCGCTTCCATGGAGGCCTCCTGCTGACGTTCGCGCGATCAGTCTGCCGTGATCCTGGCTTCCTTGATGAACTTGCCCCACTTCGCAAGCTCGGACTGGACGAGCTTGCCCAGCTCGTCGGGCGAGCCGGCGACGACATCGGCCCCCTGCGCGGCGAACTTCTTCACGGTGTCGGGATCCCTCATCACCGCCAGCACCTCGCGATTGAGCTTGTCCACGATCTCCTTCGGCGTCTTCGCCGGCGCGAAGAGCCCGTACCACTGCACGACCTCGAATCCCGCCACGCCGCTCTCCGCGATCGTCGGCAGGTCCGGGAAGAGCGGCGAGCGCTTCTTGCCGGTCACCGCGAGGCCACGCAGCTTGCCCGACTTGATGTGCCCGCTCGCCGCGACGAGGCTGGGAAACATCACCTGCGTCGTCCCCGCGAGGGTGTCGGTCACCGCGGGGCCCGATCCCTTGTACGGCACGTGCAGGAGGTCGGTGCCGGTCATCTGCTTGAAGAGCTCCCCGGAAATGTGCGGCGCCGTGCCGTTGCCCGCCGAGGCGTAGCTCAACTGGCCGGGCTTCGCCTTGGCGAGCGCGATCAGCTCCTTGACCGATCTTCGCCGGAACCGAGGGCGTGACGACGAGCACGCCCTGCGCTTCCGCGACCTGCGGCGATCGGCGCGAAATCCTTGACCGGGTCGTAGGGCACCTTGCTCAGCGCCGGGTTGATGCCGTGCGTCGCGATGTAGCCGAACAGAATCGTGTAGCCGTCGGGCGCGGCCTTGGCGACGAACTCGGAGCCGATCGCGCCATTCGCGCCGGCCTTGTTCTCGACGATCACCGGCTGCTTCAGCCGCTCGTTGAGCTTCTGCGCAATGATGCGCGCCATGGCGTCGTTGCCGCCGGCCGGCGAGGTCGGCACGACGATCTTGATCGGCTTGGACGGGATCGGATAGGTCTGGGCGCGCGCGGGCGCGAACGGGAGCGCGACGAGCGTCAGCGCCGCCAGGGATGCAAGAATCTTTCGCATGATTTCCTCCTAGTCGGGTCAGGTGAACAGCGATTCGGGAACGAGCACGTTGCCTTCGAAGATCCGTCGCGCGGTCCGCACGAGCGAGGCACGGCGTACCTCGGGGCGCGCGGCGGGTCCGGTGATGTCGAGATCGACCTCGATGCGGCCGGCAGGATGTTCGACGGCGATGGCGCCTCGCGGCGAGGCCGGGCGGCTCGACGTAGCGGCTCGCGACGGAGCCGGGCAGCACCGCGGCCGTGGCGACCGCCAGCGCGCCGGTGGCGGCGTGCGACCGGTGGCAGGTGAGCGGCGTGAAGTACCGCGAGGTGATGCTGCCGCCGTTGCGCGGCCGCGAGACCAGCACCGGTTTCGGCACCACCATCCTGGCGACGTCGCCCAGGCCCATGATCCGACCCGCCTGAACGCGGATCGCGGCGAGGCGCGCGAACAGCGCGCGGTCGGCTTCGAGCTCCTCGGGCGTCTCGGCGCCGTTCTTGCCGAGCGCTTCCGCGGACATGATCACGACCGGCATCGCCATGTCGACGCAGCTCGCCTCGACGCCGTCGATCACGTCGACGACGTTGCCGGTCGGCAGCAGCTGACCGGTCATCGCGCCCATCGCGTCGAGGAAGCTCAGCTTGACCGGCGCTGCGGGCTCGGGCACGCCGTCGATGCGCGTGTCGCCCTCGTACTGCACGCGGCCGCCCGGCGTCTGGACGATCGCTTCGACGTGGCGTGCGCGTGTTGACGTTGAAAATGCGCACCACGGTCACCGGGTCGCGCGCCGCTACCAGGCCCGCTTCGATCGCGAACGGCCCGACGCCCGAGAGCATGTTCCCGCAGTTGGGTTTGGTGTCGACACGCGCCTCGTGCACCTTCACCTGCGCGAAGAGGTAATCGACGTCCGCGCCGGGCTCCTGCGACGGACTGACGATCGCGACCTTGCTGGTGAGCGATTTCGCGCCGCCGAGACCGTCGAGCTGCAGCGGATCGGGCGAGCCCATGATCTTCATCAGCACCGCATCGCGCCGCGCGGCATCGGCGGGCAGGTCGGCCGCGAGCAGGAACGGCCCGCGCGAGGTGCCGCCGCGCATCAGGACACAGGGAACCCGCCTCGACATGGCCGTCACTCCTCCGCCGCGCGTCAGGTCTGGCTCGCCTGGCGCGATGACAGAATGCGCCGCGAGGATTAATATGTGAATTGCAATGTTTCGTCTTATTAATGCATTACTTGCATGAAAAGCGCTATGAAATTCAGCCTGTCGGACCTGGAGGCATTCGTCGCGGTGGCCGAGCTCGCGAGCTTTCGCAAGGCGGCCGACAGCGTGCACCTCTCGCAGCCGGCGCTCAGCCGGCGGGTCGGCAAGCTGGAGGGGACCCTCGGAGTGCGGCTCTTCGACCGCACGACGCGCACGGTCAACCTGACGGCGGTAGGACGGGACTTCGCCGGGAAGGCGCGCGGCCTGCTCGACGAGCTCGAGCGCTCGCTGCTCGCGATGAGCGAGGTCGCCGCGACCCAGGCGGGCGAGGTGACGGTCGCGTGCGTCCCGTCAGCGGCGTACTACTTCCTGCCCGACGTGATCCGGCGCTATCACGAACGCTTCCCGCGTATCCGCGTGCGCATCGTCGACGAAGCGGCGAACACGGTCCTCGCTGCAGTGGTGCGGGGCGAGGCAGACTTCGGGCTCAACTTCATCGGCACCCAGGATCCGGACCTCGACTTCCAGCCGATTCTCAAGGAGCCGTTCGTAGCGGCGTGCCGCCGCGATCACCCGCTCGCCGGCAGACGGAAGGTGACCTGGGCCGAGCTCGGCGCCTACGACTTCATGACCGTGAGCAAGTCGAGCGGGAACCGCCTGCTCATCGATCTCGCGCTGGCCGACATGCGCGAGCGTCCGAGATGGTTCTACGAGGTGCGCCACGTCTCGACGCTGCTGGGGCTGGTCGAGGCCGGGCTCGGCGTGGCCGCGGTCCCGCAGCTCGCGATGCCCGCGGCCGATCACCCGACCCTCGCGAGCGTGCCGCTCGTCGAGCCGGCGGTGACGCGCACGCTCGGCTTGATCCGGCGCCAGGGAAGGACGCTGTCGCCCAGCGCGCAGGAGCTCTACGCGATGCTCGAAACGCAGCGTCCCGCGCGTGCCGCTACCCGCCGAAAATCGGCGCAATAGCGAGGCATCGCTTCGTGTTCAGGCGGCCGGCTTGTACGTGTCGAGCTTGACCCGCTCGCGCTCGAGCGCAGCGGCCACCGGTCCGGCCTGCATCACCCGGTCGATGTACGCGCGATAGGCCGGCAGCGACGCGGGGTCGATGCCCGCGAAGCCGCCCCACCGCAGAAGCGTGAACGCGTACGCGTCGTGGACCGACACGCGGTCGCCGAACCAGTACGGCGATGCGTTCGCGACCCAGCCCTGGACACGCTCGAGGCACGCCCGGTAGCGCTCGGCCGCGTTGCGGCGGACCTCCTTGCGCGCCTCCTCGCTCTCGGCGTAGCGATCGGGCATGAATGCCTGGTTGAACGTCGGATGCGCGGTGTTGTTCATCCACGCGAGCTGCGACAGCGCCTGCGCGCGCGCCCAGGTCTCGGCGGGCAGCAGCCCCGCCTGCGGGAAGCGCCGGTCGAGGTAGTCGCAGATCGCCACGATCTGGAGGAGCACCTTGCCGTCGACGACCAGCACCGGCACCTGGCCGTTCGGATTCATCGCGAGGTACTCGGGCGTGCGGTTCTCGCCGCGGTGCAGCTTGACGAGCTTCGGCTCGAAGCTCTCGCCGGTCGCCGCCTTGATCGCCTCGAGGGCGACGTGCGGGACGAACGAGCAGGCACCGGGGGCGAAGTAGAGCTCGATCATTGGCCGGTTACTCCTTGAGTGAGCGCGAGTCGGTGAGGCCGCGCAGAGTACCGGCGCGCCGCGTGCGGCGCAACCCGCCGAAGGCGCGGGCGCGGGCGGCGCACCCGCGCCGCGGGGAGTCAGGCGGTGCGCAGCTGCGGCGCGCGGCCGAGGACGCTCGCCAGCGCGAACTTGCCGTCGCCGAGCAGCGCCTGCGCGAGCGCGGCGGCGGCGAGGAATGCCGGGTACTCCCAGCCCCCGCCCTTCGCCGTGAACAGCCAGCCGTTTCCGGCGTGCGCCCACAGGGAGCCGAGCAGGATCGGAATCAGGGCGGCCGCGACCCAGCGCGAACCGACGCCGGCGAGGATCAGCGCGCCGCCGATCAGCTCCGCCCAGAACACCACGTAAGCGAGCGGTCCCGGAAGGCCGAGGGACTGGAAGAACTGGACGGTGCCGGGCAGCGTGAAAACGGCGTACTTGAGCAGGGCGTGGGCAATGAACATCAGCCCGAGCGCTACGCGCAGCACGAAGGCCGCGTAGGGGGCAGTGCGAACGTCGATCATGGCGAGTGCTCCAGGTGGTGAGTGGGAATGGAGCGCAGTTTGAAGGTTGCTATAAAAGGGATAAAGAGGCTATTCTGCAATTTATTGTCCAGTTATTAGGGATAATCTGGACTGGACCGCTTCGCCGCCATGCAGGTCTTCGCCCGAGTCGTCGAGCACGGCAGCTTTGCCAAGGCCGCGGAGCGGCTCAGCATTTCGACCTCGGCGTGCTCCCGGTACGTGGCCGATCTGGAGGCGCATCTCGACGTGCGGCTGCTCAACCGCACGACGCGGCGGCTCAGTCTCACGGAGAGCGGGCAGACCTACTACGAGCGCTGTGTGCAAGTGCTCGCAGACCTGGCGGAGGCCGAACAGGCCGCGGCCATGAGCGCCGCCCGCCCGCGCGGAACGCTCAAGCTGACCTGCGGGATCAGCTTCGGCGTGCGTCACGTCGCGCACCTGGTCGGCGCATTCGTCGCACGGCATCCCGAGGTGCGGTTCGACGTGCAGCTCTCCGACCGCTTCGTGGACCTCGTCGAGGAGGGCTTCGACCTCGCGATCCGCATCGGGGAGTCGCCGACGCAGAACCTGATCGCGCGCAAGCTCGGCGAGACCCGGCTCGTGCCTTGCGCCGCGCCGGGGTACTTGCGCGAGCACGGCGCGCCGCAGACCCCGGCCGACCTCGCGCGGCACGCCTGCCTGACCTACGAGTACCTCCCCCAGCGGGGAACCTGGCGCTTCCAGGACCGGGCCGGCGGCGAGCACACGGTGCGCGTCGCCGGGCCGGTGCACGCGAACAACGGCGACATGCTCGCGGCCGCGGCGGTCGAAGGCATCGGAATTGCGCTGGAGCCGGACTTCATCGTCGACGCGGACGTGGCGGCGGGCCGCCTGGTGCGCGTCCTCGCGGACTACGTGCCGGCGCCGACCAGCGTGTACGCGGTGTACCCGAGCCGCCGGCACCTGTCGGCGAAGGTGCGCGCCTTCGTGGACTTCCTCGCCGAGCGCTTCGCCGCGACCGCAGGCGGGTCGGCTACCCGGTCTTGAAGCTCAGAACTGGTACTTGCGCAGCCCGCCGTCCACCGGGATCACCGTCCCGGTGACGTAACGGGCGAGCGGCGAGCAGAGAAAGCAGACGAGGTAGGCGATGTCCTCCGGCTGGCCGTACTCGCCGACCGGAATCTCGTGCTCGGATTGCCACGCGCGGTAGTCGGGCGCGTAGTTGCGCAGGATCTGCTCGCTCAGGATGCGGCCCGGCGGGATGCAGTTGACGGTGATGCCGTGCCTGCCGACCTCGCGCGAGAGCCCTTTCGACCACGAGTGCATGGCGGCCTTGGCGCAGAACGCGCCGTTCACGCCTTCGGGCTCGGACTTGCCGGTGATGTTGACGATGCGGCCCCAGCGGCCCTCGATCATCGGCGCGAGCAGCCGGTCGGTGAGCTGGCGCTGGCGCGTGAAGTTGAGCGTCAGCGCTTCTTCCCACTGCGCCTCGGTCGCCTGCAGCTTGAAGGCCCGGCTGCCGCCGGCGTTGTTGACGAGGATCTGCACCGAGCCGAGTCCCGCGAGCGCGGCCTCCGCGATCTTCCGCGGCGCATCGTCGCTCATGAAGTCCTGCTCGATGACCACCGGGCGGTGCCCGCCGCGCGCGACGATCTCGGCCGCGACCTCCTCCAGCCGGTCGCGGCGCCGGGCGGTGATGGCAAGGCGCGCCCCTTCCGCGCCGAGCGCGTACGCGATGCCGCGGCCGATGCCGCTCGAGGCGCCGGTGACGAGCGCGGTCCTGCCGGCGAGAAGGAGCTCCACGGTCGCTAGGCAACCTTCAGCGCAGGCGGGATCTTGAAGCCGTACTTCGCGTCCAGCCCCAGCTCGCGCACGATGCGCACGCCCTTCTCCAGCGCCTCGCCCTCGAGGCCGCGCAGCGGCCGGCGCAGATCGCCCGCCGGCAGGCCGAGCGCCTTCATCAGCGACTTGACCGCGACCGGGTTGATCGCCGAGTAGGTGTAGTGCAGCAGCGGCAGGCAGCGGAGGTAGGTCTCCCTGAAGGCCTCCGCTTCCTTGTAGCCCGCCCACGGCGTCGAGATGGTTGCGAGCTCCGCGGGCGCGATGTTGCCCGTCATGTTCGCGGTGCCGTGACCGCCGAGCGACATCGTCGGGATCACGAGGCCGAGGTTCGGCGAGTCGCAGCACATGACCGACACGTCGGGCTTCGCGGCCAGGATCTGCGCGACCTGGCCGACGCGCGTCGTCGACTCCTTGTGCACCACGAAGTTCGGGTGCTTGAAGATCCGCAGCAGGTGGTCCCAGTGCAGGTCGGTCTTCACGCGCGGCGGGTTGTTGTAGATGCCGAGCGGGAGATCGGTCGCATCCGCCACGTCGAGGAAGAACTGCTCGCCGTCGGCTTCGGAGGCGCAGATGTACGCGGGCGCGGCGAGGATCGCGCCGTCGGCGCCCGCGCCTTGCGCGAACTTCACGTTCGCGATCGTGGCATCGGTGTTGTTGCCGGTGCAGCCGTAGAAGAAGAGCATCTTGCCGCTCTTCATCTTCGCGGTCTCGACGATGATTTGCTTCTTCTCCTCCGGGGAGAGCATCGAGGTCTCGCCGGTCGAGCCCATGATCAGCACCGCGCGCGTGCCGTGGTCCTCCTGGAACTTGAGCAGGGTGCGGAACGCGCCGAAGTCCACCGCGCCGTCCTTGTTGAACGGCGTAATGAGCGCGACGAATGAACCTTCGATCTTCATCCTGGCCATAATCGGCTCCCGAAGAGCTGCGAGACGGTCGCCATTCTAGCCGGCCCAGGCCCGCGCCCGCTCCGCCGCCCATACCTCGCGTCAGGCGGCCGCCGAGTACGCGCCGGGCGCGGCCCGAAGAGCGTAATCGGGGCCGATTCGGGCGAGGCGCTAGTGCGCGCCGGCAGACTTCACGAGCCGCCCAGGATCGTAGCCGAGCGCCGTCGCGCGCCCGAGAAGGCGTGCATAAGTCGCCTCGTCCAGGCGCGGTGAGCGCGCGAGGATCCATAGATATTCGCGGGTCGGTTCGCCAACGAGAACGTGCGAGTAGTCGGGCGCGAGGTCGACAACCCAGTAGTCGGCCCAGACGAACGGCAGCCAGTCGAGCCAGTCGGGCGCGAAGCGCACCTCGAGCTTCGCGGGCGCGCGCACGGCGTCCGGGCGCCGCGCCACACCTTCGACGCGGATCGTGTCGCCATCGGCTTTGCGGCAGGCATTGATCACGCCGACCATGCCGTCGCCGCGCAACGTGTAGGTCGCCGTGACGTCACCGGCGCAGTTGCGCTGGAACCAGTTCGGATAGCGCGCAATCTCGTGCCAGGTGCCGGCGTAGCGCGCGAGGTCGAGCGCCGGTACGGGGGCGAGCGGCGGGGTCTGCGCCGCGACCGGGGCGACGGCCGCGGCGACGAGACACGCCGCGGCGAGGCATCCGCGCATCAGAAGAACTTGTTGGGCTTGAGGAAGAACCCGAGCACGAGACAGCCCTCCGGCGCCCGCGCGACGTGCTTGCTCCCCTTCGGGCGCCAGACGTATTGTCCGGCGCTCACCTCCCCCTCGTGGTCGATGAGGCGGCCTTCGAGCACCCAGCTCTGCTCGAGCTCGACGTGCTCGTGCATCGGCAGCTCGGCGCCCGGCGCGAAGCGCGTCAGCGAGGTCATCAGGCCCGTCTCCGGGTCCTCCATCAGGATCTTGATGTCGACGCCTTTGTACGGCGTCGGCTTCCACGGCAGCGTGTCGATATCGATGTACCGCGACGACAGCGCGGCGAGCGCCGCGTGCTGCTTTTCCATTCCCGGTGTGCGAAGCGCCATTGGATTCTCCTCTAAAGACTTTCACGCAACCGCCGGAACCCCGCGTCGAGGTCGGCGAGCAGATCGTCCGGGTTTTCGAGCCCGGCGTGGATGCGGAAGCAGGGCCCTGCGTGCGGCCACTGCGTGGCGCTGCGCGTGTCGCCGGGGCTCATCGGCATGATCAGACTCTCGTATCCGCCCCAGGATGCGCCGATGCCGAACAGCTCGAGGCTGTCGATCAGCGCGGCGTACGCTTTCCGATTCATCGGTTTCAGCACCACGCCGAACAGGCCGCTCGCGCCCGCGAAGTCGCGCTTCCACAGCGCGTGGCCCGGATCGGACGGCAGCGCCGGATGCAGGACGCGCTCGACCTCGGGCTGGCGCGCGATCCACTCGGCGAGACGCACGCCGGTCTCCCAGTGGCGCGCGAGGCGGACCGCCATCGTGCGCAGGCCACGGCTCGCAAGGTTCGCGTCGTCCGGGCCGACGGTCTGCCCGAGCTCGTAGTGCGCGGCACGCAGGCGCGCGGCCGCCCGTTCGTTTGCGGTGATCGTTCCGAGCATCGCGTCGGAGTGGCCGACGACGTACTTGGTCGCGGCCTGGATCGACAGGTCGACGCCGTGCGCAAGGGGCTTGAAGTAAAGCGGCGTCGCCCAGGTGTTGTCCATCAGCACGGTGGCCCCGCGCGCATGCGCGGCCGCGGCGATCGCCGGCACGTCCTGCACCTCGAAACTCAGCGAGCCCGGCGACTCGACGACGACGGCACGCGTGTTGTCGCGCATCAGCGCGGCGACCCCCGCCCCGACCATCGGGTCGAAAAACGTCGTCTCGACGCCAAAGCGCGCGAGAAAGCGGACGGCGAACGTACGGGTCGGGCCGTATACGTTGTCGGTGATCAGCACGTGATCGCCGGCCTGCACCGCGCTCAGCAGGCCGACTGCGCAGGCGGCGAGGCCGGACGGGACGAGCACCGTGCAGGCGCCGCCCTCCAGCTCCCGGATCGCCTCCTCGAGGGCGTGGGTCGTGGGGGTCCCGATGCGGCCGTAATAGGTGCCGGGCACGCCCCGTGCGCGGTCGGCCTTCTTGCGGTCCCACTCCTCGAGCGACTGCGAAAGGATCGTGGAGGCATGGAACACGGGCGGGTTGACCGCGCCCTCGAAGCGCTCCGGATGCCGGCCGGAATGGATCACCTTGGTGTCGTCGCGCACGCCGCCCGCCCCTGTTCGCAAGTCCCGAGGGGGCATTCTAAATAGGTGCGGGCTTCGGGTCCGGGAACTTGTCCGGCGCGTTGGCGATCCCCATATGTGAAGCCAACCTCGAGGAAACCCCATGCAGAACAAGCAACCATTCACCTACTACCGCGCCCCCGTCGTCGACCTGCCCGTGCGCGGGTGCCAGTATCACGCCGGCGAGAAGGGCGAGGACGGTTTCCTCGTTTCCTGCGGCAAGCCCGTGAAAGAGGGCTACAGCTATTGTCCGGAGCACCACCGGCGCGTCTACCAGCGCACGACGTCGCTGCGTGAGGCGCGCGTGGTGACCGAGGTCGCCCCCGAGCCGACCGAGGTCGCGCTGCCGGAGTTCGAGCGCGAAGCGGCCTGAGCGCGGGCGCGGGCGCGACCCAGGGGCGCTTTCGGGCGCCCCTTTTCTTTTCCGCCGCGGCACGGGTGCCCGTCCGCAGCCCCACGCCCCGGCGGACCGCACACCACGGTGGAGCGCCAGGGGCCGCGCGTATAATCGCGCCACCTCGCGAATCGCGATCCACCCTCCCTCGCCGCCGTCTCCCGCCCAGGCCCATGTTCGGTTTCCTGCGTCCCGCCCCCGCCAGCGAGCTCCAGGATCTGAAGGCGCTGTCGCTGTTCTCGGACCTGTCGGTCCGCGACCTCAAGATCGTGCAGGGCGTCCTCCACGAGCGCGAGTATCTCGCCGGTGAAGTGATCTTCGACGAGGGCGAGGAAGGCAACGCGCTCTACATCGTGCGCACCGGCCGGGTGCTGATCTGCCGCCAGGGCCGCCCGGAGACCGCGATCGCGGAAATCGGCGCGGGCAACTTCTTCGGCGAGCTCGCGCTGCTCGACACCGCACCGCGCTCCGCGCAGGCGCGCGCGCTCGAGCCGTGCAAGCTCGCGGTGTTCTTCGGCAGCGATTTCCTGTCCCTGCTGGAAACGGAAACCAAGCTCTCGAGCCGGATCCTGTTCCAGTTCGCGCGCCATCTCGGCCGGCGCCTGCGGGGCACGGTGCTGTGAGCGCCGCCGACGGCGCAACGCCGGTCGACGCGCACCGGAGCGGCCCCGGCCCGATCGCATGGGCCGGCATCTTTGCCGCGACTTGCCTGCTGCTGGTCGCGCTCAACCACATCCTGTGGCTGGTCGTGCCGGCGCTGCTGGCGCTCGTGCTGTCCTACGCGCTTTATCCGCCGATGCGGCGCCTGATGTATGCGGGACTCTCGCGGCAGGGCGCCGCGGCGCTCGTGACCTCCGCGTTCCTGATCGTGCTCATGGCCGCGACACTGGCGTTGCTCGCCTGGGCGGGCGCGCGCGCCGAGGACTGGCAGGCGGGCGTGGAACGCTACATCCGCGGCGGCGCGATGCTGCTCGAGCGCACGCTCGCGGTGCTGGAGGCGCGGTGGTCGGTGCTGGCACGCGCCAATCTCGCGGGGAGCGTCACCACCTGGCTCAACGACTACTCGAACACCTTCGTGGAGCGCCAGGTCCAGCCGCTCGCGGTGTCCATCATCGCGTGGCTGCCGGCGATGCTGCTCGGGCCGTTCTTCGCGTTCTTCTTCCTGCGCGACGGACGGCGCTTCCACGGCTTCATCGCGCGGGCCGTGCCCAACGCCTACTTCGAAAAGACGCTCGATCTGCTGCACCAGATGCACCAGACCGGTCGCTCCTACTTCGCCGGGCTGATGAAGCTCACCGTGCTCGACACGGTCGCGCTCGGCCTCGGTCTGTGGGCCCTCGGCCTGCCGGGCGCCTGGCTGCTCGCGCTCGTCGCGGCGGTGCTCGCCTGGGTCCCGTACGTCGGCTCGATCGCGGGCTGCCTGCTCGTCGTGCTGGTGGCGGCGACCGACTTCCCGCACGACCCGAAGATGGCGTACTGGGCCATCATGCTTTTCATCTTCGTGCGATTGCTGGACGACTTCGTGTTCATGCCGGCGACCGTGGGCAAGAGCCTCAATCTGCATCCGCTGGTGAGCGTGCTGATGCTGTTCGTCGGCGGCGCGGTCGCGGGCGTGCCGGGCCTGGCGCTGGTGCTGCCCCTCCTGGGCGTGGCGATGGTGGTGGGCGCGGCGCTCAGCGCGATCCTGATCGACCGCCGACTGCGGGCGCGGCACCTCTACGCGCGGCAGCTGCGGGCGGAGCAGGCGGCGGCGGATCTCACGTAGTCCTTCCACGCAGGATCACGGCGGGAGGATTCGAGACGCCACCGCGCCGTGCTTTCGGGGTCGTGCCTTCGCCATGCTGAATTTTCTGCCCGCGCCGCTGGTCGGCGTCATCGCCACCGTCCTGCTCGTTCTCAATGCGCTGTTCTGGGTGCCGATCCTGCTGTTCTTCGCTGCCCTGAAGCTCGCGATTCCGATCGAAGCGGTGCGTCGGCGGCTTGCGCCGGTGCTGCTTTTCATCGCCGAAGCTTGGATCAGCTGCAACAGCGCGTGGATGGCGCTCACGCAGCGCACGTCCTGGGATGTGCAGGGCATCGAGGGACTGGATTACCGGAGCTGGTACCTCGTGAACTGCAACCACCAATCGTGGGTGGACATCCTGGTGCTGCAGCACCTGTTCAACCGGCGCATTCCCCTGCTGAAGTTCTTCCTCAAGCAGCAGCTGATGTGGGTGCCCGTGATGGGGTTGGCGTGGTGGGCGCTGGATTTTCCGTTCATGCGCCGTCACGGCGAGGAGTACCTGAAGAAGCACCCCGAGATGCGCGCCAAGGATCAGGAAGCGACCCGCAGGGCCTGCGAGAAGTTCGCGCTGATTCCGACCAGCGTGATGAATTTTCTCGAAGGCACCCGCTTCACCCCTGCCAAGCATCAGCGTCAGCAATCGCCCTACCGGCACCTGCTCAAGCCCAAGGCGGGCGGCATCGCGCTGGCCCTGAATGCGATGGGCGACAAGTTCCGGGCCATCCTGGATGTGACGATCGTCTACCCCGACGGCGCGCCGACCTTCTGGCATTTCCTCTGCGGAAATGTGAAGCGGATCGTGGTCCGGGTGCAGACCGTACCTGTGCCCAAGGAACTCGCCGCGGGGGACTATGCCGGCGATCCCGCAATTCGCGACGCATTCCAGAAATGGGTGCAGCAACTGTGGCTGGCCAAGGATGCGCAGATCGCCGCGCTCCTTGATGCGCACGGCAACAGGAGATAGGTGACGGCCGTCGTTTGGTCTGGCGGATTCCGCGGCGGATGGTGGCGCGCCGCCTTGCGGTGTCTGGCGATTGCTGGACGACTTCGCGTTCATGCCGGCGACAAGCCGGGCACGCTAGGGCGATTTGCAGCGCGTCGAAATACTTGACAGTTCAGGATGCGGCGCGCGCGAGTTTGGCCTCGACCGCAAAATAGCTTCAAGAACTCAGTACGTTAGGCTGTGAGTCCGCATTCGGCACAACCCTTGCATTAAGGTCTCTGTCCCATATCGAATCGTCTATCGGGAGGCCTAAATGTCGGTTAAGCGGTTAGTTGCTTCGAGTTTGCTTGCTGTCGGGATCGGGCTCAGCGGAGCCGCGCACGCCGGCGCAATTTTCAGCGCCACCAGCGCCGTGATCAACGCAGGTGGCCCAGGCGACGGGAACATTGCCGACACCTTTAATCAGAACGGTTTGCTCACCGGTTACACCGCCGGCGTGACTGACTTTGACACCTACATTGCAGGCAATCCCAGCCACTCGCTCATCTTTGCAGGCAATGAGTGGTTCAGCAATCTGGGAAGCACGAGCGCTAGCGTGACTTACAATTTCGGTTCAGCGCGGACCTTTGATGCGCTCGCGCTCTGGAACGAAGATTTCGCGGGCATCGGCGCACTGGCGCTCTCGACTTCGTCGGATGGGGTGACTTTCGCGCCGCTCGTCGCAGTGCTGCCCCCCGACAACGCCAACGACGTCGATTACGGCGCCGATGTTTTTGCGTTCGGCCCCGTGACTGCGCAGTACATTAGGTTCGACATGACAAACTGTCCGCAGCAACCGGCCGGCTATGACAGCTGCGCAATTGGGGAAGTGGCCTTTCGCGCGACTACGGCCAATGGGGTGCCGGAACCCGGAATCCTGATGTTGACCAGCCTCGCGCTCTTTGGGCTCGTTTTAGCGCGCCGCCGCGTCGGATAGCCCGGTCGGTTACGGGCCCAAAAAACGGCAGCCCAGTGCTGCCGTTTTCGTTTGGGCGATGGGCTTCGATTGATGCTAGACGGTGCCGGCTCCAGGAATCGAACCCGGGACCTACCGCTTACAAGGCGGCGCGGAAATCGCCGCGTAGGCCATTGATCCCACGGCGCTCCTTGCACCGACGCTGCACAATTCTAGCGCCAGCTCCTTCGCGAAAATGCTAGCGGCGGCGGAGAGTTGTGCAGACGAAGCGGAGACACGCAAGACGGCCTCGTGCGGATTTTCAGTTCGCTCGTGGCCGACCGGCAGTGGTTGTGAAACACTTCCGAGGCGCCCGTGCGTCACTCGTAGCACCATGCAGCACCGCGCAGATCGCGCAGAATCTACGCATGGCGCCGAGACAGGCGCGACTTCAGGAGCGGGTGCCACCCGTACACGAGCGTGACCATGAATGCGTCCATGCGGAGGTCGCCGGGGGCGTTGTCGTTGACGGTCGACATGTAGCCGACGGTGAGGTTCAGGTTGTCGTTGATCGTGTACCCGAGGGTGAATCCGAAGCCGAGGTTGTTGAGCTTCTCGCCGGCGACGCCATCGATGCTCGCCTGGCCGCCGTAGTACCAGGCGGCGTCGAGCGACCCCCAGAAGTGCTCGGTGAAGTCGCGGGTCAGGTGCGCGTCGAGCTGGAACATCGGATCGGTCTTCAGCGTCTGGCCGACGTAGTCGTCGTTCTCGCCGAAGAACCAGACGGCGGGCAGGAACTCCAGGGTCGTGCGGCGGCCCGGCACCCACGGCGCCGAGCTGCCAGACGATGGGCGCGCCCACGCGGCCGTACCAGCGGTTCTGGCCGAGGTTCAGCGGCTGGCTGCTGTCGTACTCGCCGATCGGCAACGCGAGGTCGGCGAGCAGGTCGACGGAGAACCCCGGCTCGTAGCGCAGCACGTCGGGGATGTTCTTCTGCGCCTGCGGGCCGATGACGTTGATATCGAACTCGAGCATCGGGTCGCCGAAGCCGCTGGCCGACTGGTTGTACGTCCTGCCGGCCACCGTGACCTCGCCCGAGATGCGGCCCATCGGCACGAGGATCGCCGCCATGGCCGCGCGATCGAACAGCGCGAACGTGTGCGCATAGCCGGCGATGGCGACGGTCGCGTCGACGCTCGCTCCCGGCGACACGATGTGAGCCGGGTCGAACGGGTTCGTGTTGCCGCTCACGTCGTTGAAGATCACCGGCACCGCATTCGCGCCCGACAGGCTCTTCCAGTAGAAGCGCGCCGGAACCTGGGCCAGGGCTGCGGCGGGCAGAGTGCGCCCGACGGCGAAGATCGCTGCGGCGACCAACCGCGGCCAGGCAACCGTTCTCATCGGACCTCGCGTCGTTTCTCATGACGTTCTCCTTCCTTTCTGATTGATTCATTCGGATCGGCGCGCTCAGGGCTTGGGATCGGCCAGCATGTCCTGCGGCGGCACGAACTGCCGCTTGTAGATCAGCGGCGGGTAACCCGGGTCGTCCGGGACGCGCGGCGGCAGCTGGTCTTCCAGCGTCTCGAACGGCGAGCGGCTGGGCAGGATCACGTTGTTCGCCCGGACGTAGTCGTCCCAGAGCGCGAGCAGCGCCTTCACCTTGTCGGGGCGCTCGGCGGCGAGGTCCTTGCGCTCGGCGGCATCGGCCGCGAGGTTGAAGAGCTCCCAGTCGCCCGTGCCGTAGCGGCTTGTACTGCCAGCGCAGCTTCCAGTCGCCCTGCCGCACCGCGCGGTTGCCGAAGATCTCCCAGGCCAGGTAGTCCTGCGTCCGTCCGCGGCGACTCCGCCTGGCCGGCGAGCATCCGGCTCCAGGACTTGCCGATCAGCGGCGGCAGCTCCTGCCCGTCGCGGGTCTTCGGATAGCTGGCGCCGGCGACCTCGAGCAGCGTCGGCATGATGTCGGCCACGTGCATCAGGCCGCGGTTGATGCTGCCCTTGGGCCGCTTGACGACCGGACCGCTGACGATGAGCGCGTTGCGGATGCCGCCTTCGGCGAGCCACCCCTTGTACTGGCTGAACGGCGTCATCGACACCTGCGCCCACATCGGGCCGTAGCCGACGTACGAGCCCGGATCGCCCCACGCGTTGGGATGGGTCTGCGACCAGTTGATCGCGGCGAACAGGAAGTCGCGCGTGCCCGGGCGTGCCGGCGATCATCTGGAAGAGGTCGGTGCCCTCGGCGCCGTTGTCGCCGAACACGATGAAGATCGTGTTCTCGTACTCGCCGATCTTCTTCAGATGGTCGATCAGCCGGCCGACGTGGAAGTCCATGTTCTCCACCATGCCGGCGTAGAGCTCCATCTTCTTGCCGAGGATGGCCCGAGTCGCGGGCGCGAGCACGATGGGATCGGGCACGAACCACATCCGCTCGGCGAGCTTGCGTGCCCGCCGGCATGATGCCGAGCTCGATCTGGCGCTTCAGCCGCTCCTGCCGCACCGCGTCCCAGCCCTTGTCGTACTCGCCGACGTGGCGGTTGCGCCATTCGCGCGGCAGGTGGTACGGATCGTGCGGCGCCTGGTGGGCGACGTAGGCGAAGAACGGCTTGCCGTCGCCGCGGTTGGCGTCGATGAAGCTGATCAGCTTGTCGGTGTAGGTCTTCGTCGCGTAGTAGTCCTTGGGCAGCTTCGTCAGGTAGCGCCCATCCTCGGTGAAGACCGACTTCGGCGACGCGGCGGTGAAGTTCGTCATGTCCCAGTAGCTGCCCGCCCCGTCGAGCAGCGAGAAGTCGCGCTCGAAGCCGCGCGCGGCCGGGATCTGGTCGGGCGCCTTGCCCAGGTGCCACTTGCCGACCATGTAGGTGTGGTAGCCGGCGTCCTTGAGCAGCTGCGGCAGCGTGACGACGCGGTCGTTGAGGTAGCCCTCGTAGCCGACCACGCCCCGCTGGTTGGGCGCGGTCCACTCGTCCATGTTGCCGAGGCCGTTCAGGTGCGTATCGACGCCGGTCAGCAGCATGGATCGCGTGGGCGAGCAGCTCGCGTGCGTGTAGAAGTTGGTGAAGCGCACGCCCTCGCGTGGCCAGCGCAGTCGAGGTTCGGCGTCCGGATCTCGCCGCCGAACGAGCCCATGTCGGCGAACCCCAGGTCATCGCCGAGGATGATGACGATGTTCGGCCGGCGGGGTGCCTCCGCGGCGGAGGCGATGGGGGGCGCGGCGAGCGACCGTGACCAGGCCGACGATGCCGAGCGTTCTGAGCAACACGACGCCCAGGCTGCCTCGTTTCATGGCGATGGCGCGCATCGAGCGCTGCATGCACGGTCTCCATTTCCCGCTTCCTCCCCGTCGGCTCATCAGAACTCCACCTCGATTCCTCGCGCCTTCGCCACTTCGTAGATCGAATCGAAGCTTCTCGCCGTATCCCAGGGCGCGTCCGCCGATTCGTTGCGGAATTCCCGGTAGGCCCGCTCGACGTTCAGGTACAGGCGCGCCGGGCCGCGCCACTCGCCGTACGGTCCGATATCGATCCGCTTGGACGCCTCCAGGGAGCTCAGCCCCTGCCCGAAGCACCGCTTCGATTCTTCGCGCACGTGTTCGAGGTACGCCTTCATCTCCATCGCCCCTTCGATCCCGCACAGCGGGCCCGTGTCCCGGGACGATGACTTCCGGGTCGAGCCAGATGATGAGATCGAGGGTCTCGAGCCATTTCTCGTAGGTGCCGGTCCAGCCCATGGGCGTGCACTGGCGGAAGATCACGTCGCCGGCGAACACCACCCCTTCCTTGGGTACGTGAACGATCGTGTCCCCGACCTGGTGGCACGGCCCCACGTAGATCAGGTGCACTTCCGTGCCCTCGAGATCCAGCACGTATCGCTCGTCGAACAGGGTCGTCGGCAGCACCAGCTCGATCCCCTCGAAGTCGTAGTCCTGCTGCAGCTGTCTGGCGATTGCCAGTGCGCCGGGGTGGATTGCCCTGAGCATCAATCGAGACAGGAAGCGATCGGCGCCTTTGAGCAGCTGCTGGGTTTCACTCGGGTCGGCGACCTGCTTCATGCGGTCTGGCACGGTCCGATGCGCGATGATTTCGGCACCCTCGAAGAGCTGGTTCCCCCACACATGGTCGCCGTCTTCGTGCGTGTTGATCACGCGCTTCGGCATACCCCGCCAGACCTTTCCGAACAGCTCGATCATCCGACGCGCGTGGTACAGGTCCGACTGCGTGTCGATGACGACGCCGCCGCCCCGATTAATCAGTCCCGAGTTCGCGTCGCACACGCGGTTCTTCTCGTTCAGGGCCGCGAAGCAGTTTTCGCTCACTTGCTGCAGTTTCATCGGGGCGCGCGAGGTCGGAGGTTTCGGGTCGTGCTTCGCGAACGGTGCGGCGTCGGTCAATGCATCGGCGGTTAGCTGCCCATTCGGCCCGGTGCTTAGCGCCGCTGGTGTCGCGCGCGGCTGATACACTTTGCCCCGACGTCTGGAAGGCTCCGTCTCGCCCTGTTGCGGCGACCGGATGCAGGTCGGGCGCAGTGTCCAGCGAGACCTCAGGGTCGTCTATCGGAATTCCGCAGAACGCGAAAACGATGGAATCCCCCGTAACCACTGCCGAACCTGCAGTCACGGTTGTCGAGATCAGCGACCCCACGGCCGCCGGCGCAGGCATCGAGCTGATCGATCAGGATGTGATGCAGCTTCGGTCGATGCCGCTTCGAGCGCGACGAGTGATCGTCCGTCTCGAGTCCGCCGCGGTCGTGTTCCATTCGACCAATCTTCGCGTACGGACCCGTACGAGCGCCCGCAAGGGCCTGCTCGCCTACGTCACGTTCGGCCCGCAAGCGAATGGGACGGTGAATGGGCTGCCGGTCCGCCCCGGTTTGATGCTGGCCGCGGAGCCCGAAGCGGAGGTCAGGTTCGTGGTCGACGCCGGCTGGGAGAGCATTACGTTCCTGCTTCCGCCGCAGGACATCAGCGCGCATCTCGCTGCCCGCCAACGCGAGAACGAGTTTCGTTTGCCGCATGGCGTGGAGACGCTGCAGGTGAACGCGGAGAAGGTTCGCGAGGCTTTTCAAGTGGGGGAAGCGTCTGGTGGACACCGCCGCCCGCCAGCCCGCCCTGTTCAACGAGCGGAAGAATGAGCGGGTCGCCGCCCAGGTCGAGTTGCTCGAAACCCTTTTGGCGACCCTTGACGTGGCCGACGATTTCGAGCCCGACCCGGAGCGACCGGACGCGGCAGGCGCACAGTCTCATCGTGAAGACCGCCGAGGACTACGCCCTATCGCACGCCGACGAGCCTCTCTACGTGAGCGACCTGTGCAGAGTCGCAGCAGTGAGCGAGCGGACCCTGGAATACGCGTTCAAGGAGGTCATGGGATTGCCACCGGTGACCTATCTCATCCGGCTCAGACTGCATCGGGTGCGCCAAGCGCTCCTGGCAGCGACCCAGGGATCAACCACGGTCTCGGCCGAGGCGCTCAACTGGGGCTTCTGGCACTTCGGTGAATTCTCGCGCACCTACAAGGAGTGTTTCGGTGAACTGCCGTCGGATACTCTGCGACGCAAACAAGGTGAGCCGTAGCTGTAATCCACAGGCGGTGTCGCAAGGAAGCCGCTTGCCTCCACCTACCCACGCCCGGCGCGCGGCGTCGACGCTGCGCTGACGCGGCAAAGACGTTGCCCAACCTCGGAGGGCAGACCAAGAGCGGCGTTGACGCAGCGCCGGCGCCGCTTGGTCAGGACCGCTCGCCGATCCGCGTTGAAAAAGCCGCCGCTGCGATTCGCTCGCCAGCTGTACAGCTCGGGCTCCAGGAGGTCTTCGGGTTGCGGCGGGAGGAGTCGATCAAGATCCGCCCGGGCTGGGCCAACTAGGGAAGCGCCCTGGGGTTGAAGGATTCCTGATCATCCTGAACCGGATCGCCGCGTTGGTTGTCGATGCGCAGCGCGGGAACCACGCCACGAACGTGTTCGCGTGCCAAGGGAGCCCGGTCACACGCATGCTGAACAGCGCATTGTTGCGTGCCAGGGAGGCGGCAGAGTTACCGCAAGTTCGCCTGAGGCCAGGGCAGCAGTGGAAAAACCGGTGACTTCCGAGGACGCCCGTTGCGTCTTTCGCATCACCACGCAGCACCGTTCACAACCGATTCACGCAAAACTCACGCGTGGGCATGAGGCAGCCAGGAGAAAGTGTCGCCTTCAGCCTGCGGCGCGCCGAGCCTCGGCGTGACGCCTGCCACGCTTAGGTTCATGGAGCGTACGCAGAGCGACCTGGGGCTCCCTGGCCACGATCTGGAGGAGCGCAGCCGCAGGGCCGGTGGGCGAACGCCGTCTCTGCTCCCAGTTCTGCAGCGTCTTCACGCTGACGCGGATCATCCTCGCGAATTGGGACTGCGAGAGGCCGATCCGCTCGCGAACCGCCTTCACGTCGGCGTCGGGATACTCGAACACACGGGAAGCCTTGCCTTCGCCGCGAACGTACTTCCCCGCCGCCTTGATGCTCTGCACAAGCTCTGCAAGCAGCTTCTTATCCATCTGCCAACTCCCGTTCGACCAGCCTCGCGAGCAGTTTCCGCTCGTCGGCCGTCAGATCGTCGCGAGCGCTCTTCGGGTACATGAGCAGCATCAGCACTTGGTGCCGCTTCGTGACCCAGTAGTAGATCACCCGCACCCCACCGCGCTTGCCGCGGCCTTTCGCCGACCAACGCGCCTTGCGCAGGCCACCCGTACCGCGGATGAGGTCGCCGAGTTCCGGGTTGGCGATCAGCGCGGCCTGGAGCCTGCGATAGTCTTCGTCGTCCAGCAGTTCAGTGACACGCTTCGTGAAGTTTGGAAACTCGACGAAGACCATGGACCATTATCCGCCAATGGCGGATAGTCCGCAACCACAGGGTTGGCCCGAGTGGCGGACCGCTCGGGCGGATTCCACACGCCTGTTCCGTTGCCTCGCTCGCGCGAATTGCCGCATTCGGGCCGCTTGTCGATGTTGGTCCGAGTGCGCCCAGGAACGGAGACTGACACGCAAGCTGCGCCCACGCAGCGTGGACACAGCGGTGACCGGCGGGACCGCGCTGTGAGGTCGCTCGAGGTGCGCCGGCGCAGCGCCGGTCCCGACCCTCTTCGGCGTTGCACATCCTTTGTGCGCTCCGCAAGGCGACTAGGCGACTCGCGTGCGCGCATCTTTGTTCCTAGCAGGGTCCCTGACCTACACCCCCAGAGAGCCCTCGATTTCCGCAGGCTCTCCGAGTGCCTGGCCTGCTGGGCACGCGTTAGGATCGAGCTGTCATATGAGAGCACGCGATCACGCCCTCGGGGGTGATCGGTGCGAGGGAGTCCCCGAGTTGAGATACCCGGGCGCGGCGTGCGATAAGCGCATTGGAGCAGGAGCCGGGGTCGGCGTCGCCGATCATCGGCATGACGAAGTTGACGTGGCCAGCCGAGACCGAAGGCGGGTTCGCGTCTTCCGGAAACGCCTCGAGCAGAGGGTCGCTTTCCGGGAGAAGCATGCACGCCCTTGCGCGTAGGCTAAGCCTCGTCACACAAGCCCTCACCCGGGATCCGGGGAGGCGAGGTAGCTCCCAGCCCTGGCAGCATCGAAGGGAGCATGAGAAGCGGGTAACACCGCATGTTCTGGCCGCGCGATCGCTCGACGATCCACGGCCTGTCACCCGCGATCGGGACCGCCCTCGAGGACCCCGATCGTGCGAGAGAGCAGGCGCCACGCAGTACCCACGGCGCTACCCGGAGTCGGCTCGACCGACTCCGCGGCCAGACGACTGGGTGGGGCCACCGAGCCCCGCAGCGGTCGTCGCACCTTGACGTGAGCCACCGCGCGATGTTTCGCGAGGCATGAGGCACGAGCGTTGAGGCGAGCACGCTGCTCGCCCCCGGCGCCCGGTGCACCGCCTCGCAAGCGGGCGCGTCGTCACTGGCGTGTCAGTGACGACGCGCGTAGGTCAGCGATCTAGTTGACCTTTTCGCGCCGCGCTCGCGTGAGGAGCCAAGTGATGGGGCCCCAATGGGGTCCCTCACTTCACCCAAGAGGGAGGCGCAAGGCCTCCACGTCGTCTTCTCGGACGACAAGCGATCCGCGCCCTCACCGGCGCCCCTCGGACCCTGGGTCAATGGTCCCCGATGCGGCAGATCTCGTTCCGCGAGACGCGCACCGGCAGCCAAGGCCGACGTGCAGCGGCGGCTGAACGAGCAGTACGCAGTCTGCACACCCCGGGGTGGTGCGCCCCGTGTCCATCTGGTTCCCGTCCGGTTGCGGCCGGCGGGAGGGACAGAAGCACTTACCGAAGCGAATCGCACCGCGGCAGGACCGAAGACAGGACCGACGAGACCGGAAGGACCGCGATCGCAACAACCCGAGGGGGTGCTGTCATGCGGAATCTGAACTACCTCCTGAAGCTGCTCTGCGGCCGCAACCGCGACGGCAGCTTCGCCACCCGCGCCGACCGCGAGCGCATGCTCGCGCTCTTCGCCAACCAGCTTCAGGAGGCGGGCTTCCGGTGGTTACGGCCTGATAGCTTGAAGCCGAAGCACGTGCAGGCGCTCCTCGAGCGCTGGAAGGCCGAGGGGATCTCGGCCGGGACGATGAAGAACCGGCTCGCGGTGCTGCGCTGGTGGGCCGAGAAGATCGGCAAGGAGAGCCTGATAGCCCGGGAGAACGACGCCTACGCTGTCGAGCGGCGCCAGTTCGTCACCAACCGGGACAAGGGCAAGACCCTAGATCCCGCCCAGGTCGAGAAGGTCGCCTCGCCCTTTGTGGCGATGTCGCTCCGGCTGCAGGAGGCCTTTGGGCTGCGGCGCGAGGAGTCGATCAAGATCCGCCCGGCCTGGGCCGACGAAGGGAACGCTCTCCGGCTCAAGGCCTCCTGGACCAAGGGCGGGCGGGAGCGAGTCATCCCGATCGGGACGCCCGAGCAGCGCGCCGTCCTCGACGAGGCGAAGTATCTCGCCGCCGGCGGAAGCCTGATTCCCGCAGGCTCGACCTACAAGGAGCAACTCAAGGTCTTCCGCGCTGAGTGCAAGCGGGTGGGGATCAACGGCGTGCACGGCCTACGGCACCGCTACGCCCAGGAGCGCTACTTCCAGAAGACCGGCTGGCAGTGCCCCGTCCGCGGCGGGCCGACGGCGAAGCAGCTCACGCCCGAGCACCGCTCCGTCGATCAGCGAGCGCGCCTCGAGATCTCGGCCGAGCTCGGGCACGGCCGCGGGCAGGTCACTGCGATCTATCTCGGGCGGTGAGGCGCACGCAATGAACTGCCCGATCTGTTCGCACTCGGGTCACTACGTCGTACGCACCGAGTCGACGCCGACGTCGATCCGGCGAAGGCGTCGGTGCGAGCGCTGCGGCCATCGGTGGCACACGACCGAGCTCGTATCGGGGGAGCTCGAGCGCGAGCTCACGCGTCTCGAGCGCGTCCGACAGGCCTTGAGAACGGAGAGCTAGAATGCCAACTGCCATGGGCCGCCCGCGCGAACGACACAAGGATCTTCCGCCCGGCGTCCGCGTGATCAACGGCCGCTACTACTGGAAGCCGACGAGCGCGGCCGAGCGCGCTGCGCGCAAGGCGAAGGGGCTCAAGGCCACCGTTCCACTCGGCGCCGATCCGATGGAGATGCGCCGAGCGTGGGTACGGCTCAATCCGTCTAACAGTCTCCCGGCCGAAGGCACGGTCGCCTACCTGATCGAGCGCTATCGCGACGAGGAGTTGGATCGCGTCGATCCGCGGACGCGCCAGCCCAAGCGCACAGAGAAGACCCGCGACGAATACCGTCGGCAGCTCGGCAAGTGGGAGGAACGCATCGGGACAATGCGGTATGCGCGCAATCCCGTCGAGGCCTCCGCCGGCGATCGCTTCCGTCGCATGAACGTCGTGCAGTTCCTGCGCGGTTCGCAGACACCGACACAGGCGAACAAAGATGTGTCCGTGCTCTCCCAGGTGTTCGAGTATGCGCGCGATGTCGGTCTCACCGAGTACAACCCGTGCGAGGGTGTGGAGCGCAATACCGAGCTTCCGCGGGATCGCGAGGCGCTGCCCTGGGAAGTCGAGTGCCTACTCGCCACGGCGCCGCCGCTCCTCGCACTGATGATCCGATTCGTGCGGATCACCGGATGGCGCGGCCACGAGATCCGTTCGCTCGAGCATCGGCAGGTGGTCCCGACGGGAATCCGACTGCAGCGCGCGAAGGGCGGCCAGCGTGAGCTCTGGGAATGGACGCCGGAGCTCCGGGCGATCATCGAGGAAGCAAAGACGCTACGCGGCGCAGTGCGATCGTTGCGCTATGTGTTCTGCACGCGCAAAGGCGGGCAGCTCACAGAGTGGGGCCTGCAATCGCTCTGGCGAGCGACACTTCGCCGGGCGAATCGCCAGCTCGCCGATGCCGGCGTTGCGATCGCAGGGCTCACCTTCCACGACCTCCGGTCGAAGGCCATTGACGACGCCGCGGAGCGCGGCCGCGACCCGGTTGCGTTCGCGAGCCATTCGGACGGCAAGGTGACGCGTCGGCACTACCTGCGACGGGCCAAACGGCAGACACCGCTGGAGTAGCCGAACGGGAATCGGAACTGTGCAATTCCGGGGAATTGGCAAACCGCGCCTGCGCAAGTGCCTGTTTCTGGTGCCGGCTCCAGGAATCGAACCCGGGACCTACCGCTTACAAGGCGGTTGCTCTACCAACTGAGCTAAGCCGGCTGCGGGCGATTATACGAAGGCGGTCGCCGGCGCGACGCGCGGTCACTTGATGACGCGAAGCGTGGGCTTCCCGCCGCCGGGCGCCGGGGCCGGCGGCTCGGGCGGCGCGGACGGCTGCGCGCCCGCTTGCCCGCTCGCCTCCAATGGCGGCTTCGTGCGATCGATCTCGAACGACATGCCGTGTCCGTTCTCGCGCGCGTACAGCGCGGCGACCTGCGCCACCGGGATCGACAGCTCCCGGGCCGTGCCGCCGAAGCGCGCCGAGAAGTCGATCGACTCGTTGGTCATCTTCAGCCGGTTCGCGGCGAGCGGGCCGATGTTGAGGACGATCTCGCCGTTGCGCACGTACTCGGCGGGCACCCGCGTCGCGGCATCGACCACGACGGACAGGTAAGGCGTGAAGCCGTTGTCCACGCACCACTCGTAGAGGGCGCGCAGCAGGTAGGGCTTGGTGGAAGTCTCGTTCACGGCCAGACCGTACGGCGGGTGGCGGGCAGTGTACCGCGAGGCCGCGAGGCGGGGCGGGCGGCGGGGAACCCGGTGTGCCGAATTCCCCGCGCGGCTACTTCCGCATGACCTTCTCGGACGGCGTCAGCGCGTCGATGAACGCCGGTCGGCTGAACAGGCGCTCGGCGTACTTCATCAGGGGCGCGGCCGACTTGGGGAGGCTGACGCTGTAGTAGTCGAGCCGCCACAGCAGCGGGCTGATCGCGACGTCGAGCATCGAGAACTCGTCGCCGAGCATGTACTTCTGCTTGGCGAACACCGGCGCGAGCTCGGTCAGGCGGTCGGAGACGTGGCTGCGCGCCTTGTCCTGCTGCTTCGCGTTGCCCTGCTCGAGCGCGTCGATCTGGCTGAAGAGCTCGACCTCGAAGTTGAACAGGAACAGGCGCGCCCGCGCGCGCATCACCGGGTCGGCCGGCATGAGCTGGGGGTGCGGGAAGCGCTCGTCGATGTACTCGTTGATGATGTTCGCCTCGTAGAGGATGAGGTCGCGCTCCACCAGCACCGGAAGACGGCCGTACGGGTTCATCACCGCGATGTCTTCCGGCTTGTTGTACATGTCGACGTCGATGATCTGGAAATCCATTCCCTTCTCGTACAGCACGATGCGGCAGCGCTGCGAGAACGGGCAGGTCGTTCCGGAATAGAGGTTCATCATTGGGCTACCTTTGACGCCACGCGGGGCGCCTGCGAAGCGGGACGGGCGCGGCCACCGCCCGCGCCCCGCTCAAATGCGGGCTAGTGAACGTTCTTCCAGTACGACTTGTAGAGGAAGTACGTCATGAACACCAGGATCGTGAGGGCGAACAGCACCCACACACCGAGCTGCTTGCGCTGCAACTGGTTCGGCTCTCCCATCCACACCATGAAGGCCACCAGGTCGCGAATGGTTTCGTCGTACTGCTGCGGCGTCATCGTGCCGGGCGCGAGCGTCTCGAACTTCGAGACCATCACGGTGCCGCCGTGCCCGTCGCTCACCGGCTTGCCGTCCCGCATGGCCGGCTCCTGCTTGAGCGCGCGCTCGCCCTGCAGCCGCCACAGGACGTTCGGCATCGCGACGTTCGGGAACAGGGCGTTGTTCCAGCCCGTCGGCGACGCGGCGTCGCGGTAGAACGTGCGCAGATAGGTGTACAGCCAATCGGCGCCGCGTGCGCGGGCCATCACGGACAGGTCCGGGGGCGCGGTGCCGAACCACTCCTTGCCGTCCTTCGCGGACATCGCGGTCGCCATCGGCATCCCGACCTTCTCGGCCGTGAACATCAGGTTGTCCTTGATCTGCTCGTCGGTGAGGCCGATCTGGCGCAGGGCGTTGTAGCGGACGAGCGCGGCGCCGTGGCAGCCGAGGCAGTAGTTGACGAACGTGCGCGCGCCGGACTGCAGACTCGCGTGATCGGTCAGGCTCGTCTCGACGCGATCGAGTTTCCAGCCCGTTTCCGCGGCACCGGCCGGGATCGCCGCCGCCACGCCCAGCGCGGCGAGGAGGAGGATGCGGGAGAGTCTGCTCATTTCGTCACCCTCGCCGGCTCGGGCTTGTAGGAATCGATCTTCGAGTACCAGGGCATCAGCACGAAGAATCCGAAGTACAGCAGCGTGCCGACCTGCGCGATGCGGGTGAACAGCTCGGTCGGCGCCTGCGTGCCGAGGTAGCCGAGGACGAGGAACGCGACCACGAAGATCGCGAGCGCGCTCTTGTAGAGCGGGCCCTTGTAGCGGATCGACTTCACCGGCGCACGGTCGAGCCAGGGCAGCAGGAAGAAGATCAGCACCGAGGCGCCCATCAGCACCACGCCCCACACCTTCGCCTCGATGAGGAAGAAGCCGGCCAGCAGGACCGCCGCCACGCCGAGCACGATCGGCCGCAGCTTCCCCGGGATCTCGCGCCAGTAGAACGCGACCAGCACGACGAGGCCGGCGGCGAGCACGTACATGAGCTCGGTCGTCGTCGCGCGCAGGATCGAGTAGTACGGCGTGAAGTACCAGACCGGGGCGATGTGCGCCGGCGTCTTCAGCGGGTCGGCGGGAATGAAGTTGTTGTACTCGAGGAAGTACCCGCCCATCTCCGGCGCGAAGAACACGATGATCGAGAAGACCAGCAGGAAGACGGTCATCCCGAACACGTCCTTCACCGAGTACAGCGGGTGGGAGTAGATGCCGTCGAGCGGCAGGCCGGTGGCGGGGTCCTTCGGCTGCTTCTTGATCTCGACGCCGTCGGGGTTGTTCGAGCCGGTCTCGTGCAGCGCCATGAGGTGCGCGGCGACCAGGCCGATCAGCACCAGCGGCACTGCGATGACGTGGAAGGCGAAGAAGCGGTTGAGCGTTGCGTCGCCGATCACGTAGTCGCCGCGGATCCAGATGGCGAGGTCCGGTCCGATGACCGGGATGGCGGCGAACAGGTTCACGATCACCTGCGCGCCCCAGTACGACATCTGGCCCCAGGGGAGGAGATAGCCGAAGAACCCCTCCGCCATCAGGCAGAGGAAGATCAGGCAGCCGAAGATCCAGGTGAGCTCGCGCGGCTTGCGGTACGAGCCGTACAGCAGGGCGCGGAACATGTGCAGGTACACGACGACGAAGAACGCCGAGGCGCCGGTCGAATGCAGGTACCGGATCAGCCAGCCCCACGGCACCTCGCGCATGATGTACTCGACCGACGCGAACGCGAGCGCCGCGTCGGGCTTGTAGTTCATGGTGAGGAAGATGCCGGTGATGATCTGCAGCGCGAGGACCATCGCGGCGAGCGAGCCGAAGTAGTACCAGAAGTTGAAGTTCTTCGGCGCGATGTACTTGCCCCACTGGCTCTCCCACAGGGCGGTCAGCGGGAACCGGTCGTTCACCCAGTCCATGAGCCCGTTGGCCCAGTGCTGCTTCACGGGCGTCGTCGTGGATCCGTTCGCCATCGGTCAGGCCCCTTTGCTGTCGTCGCCGATGAGGAGCTTCGTCTCGGACAGGAACTTGTATTTCGGCACCGGCAGGTTGTCCGGCGCGGGCATGTTCGCGTAGACGCGACCGGCCAGATCGAACTTGGAGCCGTGGCAGGGGCAGAGAAACCCGCCCGGCCAGTTGGCGCCCATGCTCGGGTCGTTCGGCGCGAACTTCGCCGTGGGCGAGCAGCCGAGATGGGTGCAGATGCCGACCATCACCATCAGCTCGGGCTTGAGCGAGCGGAACTCGTTCTGGGCCGCGGCCGGCTGCTCGGAGCGCTTCGAGCTCGGATCGGCGAGCTGGGCCGCGTCCTTCGTCAGGGTCGCGAGCATTTCCTTCGTGCGCCGGACGATCCAGACCGGCTTGCCCTGCCACTCGACGATCATCTGCTGCCCGGGCTCGAGCGCGGAGATGTCGGCTTCGACCGGCGCGCCGAGGGCTTTCGCGCGCTCCGACGGCTCCATGCTCGCGAGGAACGGCCAGGCGACCGCGGCGGTGGCGGCCCCGCCTGCGACGCAGGTCGCGACCAGCAGCCGGCGGCGGCCGGCGTCGACGTCTTCCGCTTCGGCGGCGCCGGGCGGGAGCGTGGCTTCGGAGGAGTTGCTCATGACGGACGTGCGCTCCTAGGGAGAGAGAGTGGAAGTTCGGGCAGGAAAGGGGGCTGTCGTTCGGCGGCGGCGGGAGCGCCGCGGATTATAGCGGAAGGCACCCTCGAAAAGAAAGTTTTTGCTCGTAAGGCCTTGAGCCGACGAGCGAATTCCGCGCGCCCGCCGCTAGACCGGGCTCGGCACGTCGATGAAGCGGTGGCGGAGGCCGAAGGTCTGCGCGAGGTGCGCGCCCACCGCCTGAACGCCGAACCGCTCGGTGGCGTGATGGCCGGCCGCGACGAACGCCACGCCGGACTCGCGCGCGAGGTGCACGTGCTGTTCCGAGATCTCGCCGGTCAAGTAGACGTCGACGCCAAGCGCGATCGCCGTCTCGAAGTAGCCCTGCGCCGCGCCGGTGCACCACGCGACGCGGCGCACGGGTCGCGCGGGGTCGCCGATCACCAGCGGCTCGCGGCCGAGCTGCGCGCCGACGTGGGCGGCAAACGCGGCCAGATCGGGCGCGGCGAATGTTTCCGCCGTAGACGTTCCCGCAGTAACCGTTCCGTACGCCACCAGGTCCTGCTCGCCGGTCCGGCCCTCCGGCGCAAGCCCGAGCCGCGCGGCGAGCTGCGCGTTGTTGCCGAGCTCCGGATGGAGGTCGAGCGGCAGGTGGTAGGCGAACAGGTTGATTCCGGCCGCGAGGAGCAGCTCGATGCGGCGCTTGCGCGCGCCGACGAGGCGCGGGTCCTCGCCGCGCCAGAAGTAGCCGTGGTGCACGAGCAGGGCGTCGGCGCCGGCCGCGGCCGCCGCCTCGATCAGCGCGGCGCTCGCCGTCACCCCGGTGACGAGCGAGGCGACCTCGGCGCGACCTTCCACCTGCAACCCGTTTGGGCAATAATCCTTGAAACGGGAGGCGTCGAGGAGCTGGTCGAGATGGCGGGCCAGATCGTCGCGTAGCATCGTCGCTCACTCCTTCAGCGCGTCGTTACGCGGCGGATTGTAGTCGCGGCCCGCGCCCCGCCTCGGCATCCCTCTCCCGGATCATGACGATCAGGACGCTCTGGCTCACCTTCGCGCAGACCGCAACGGTCGCGCTCGCGGCCGTTTTCGTCGTGACGACCCTCAAGCCGGAATGGCTCGCCTCCCGCGACGCGGCGCGCGAGGCGCCGGTCGTCGTCAAGCAGGCCGCGCCCGCGCCCGCGCCGGCCGCGGGCGCCAGACCGGGCTCGTACAACGACGCCGTGGTAAAGGCGGCGCCGGCCGTCGTGAACATCTTCACGTCGGGCACGGCGAAGGGGCAGAAGCATCCCTTCGCGGACGATCCGCTGTTCCGGCGCTTCTTCGGCGACTCGCTCGGCGATGGCCGGCGCACCGCGAGCCTCGGATCGGGCGTGATCGTGAGCCCGAAGGGCTATGTGATCACGAACAACCACGTCGTCGAGGGCATGGACCAGATCGAGGTGCTCCTGGCCGACAGCCAGACGCGGTTGAGCGCGAAGGTGGTGGGCACCGACCTCGAGACCGATCTTGCCGTGCTCAAGGTCGAGCGCGACGACCTGCCGGCGATCACTTTCGGCGCGCTGGACGCGGTGCGCGTCGGCGACGTCGTCCTCGCGATCGGGAATCCGTTCGGCGTGGGCCAAACGGTCACGATGGGGATCGTCTCGGCGCTCGGGCGCACCGGCCTGGGCATCAGCACCTACGAGAACTTCATCCAGACCGACGCGGCGATCAACCAGGGCAACTCCGGCGGCGCGCTCGTCGACACCGCGGGAAACCTGATCGGCATCAACACGGTGATCCTGTCGGGCAGCGGCGGCTCGATCGGCATCGGCTTCGCGATCCCGGTCTCGACCGCGCGCTCCGTGATGGAGCAGATCATCGCCGGGGGCGCGGTCACGCGCGGGTACATCGGCATCCAGGCGCAGGAGGTGACGCCCGAGCTCGCCGAGTCGTTCAAGATCCCGGGCGGCGCGGGCGTCCTGATCGCGGGCGTCGAGCGCAACGGCCCCGCCGAGAAGGGCGGCGTGAAACCCGGCGACGTGCTCATCGCGGTGAACGGTCGGGCGACGCGCGATCCGGCCGCGATGCTCGACGCGGTCGCGGGGCTCGCGCCCGGCAGCCAGGCGACGCTCAAGCTGCGCCGCGCTCAAAACGAGCTCGAGGTCGCCGTGACGGTCGGCAAGCGACCGCCCGCGCAGCGGCGTCCCGCGCCGCGCTAGGTCCGCCGGTCCGCGCGCGCGGGTGCGCGTCCGCGCACCCCGGTCGGGTACCCTAGCGGCCTTGCGCAAGCAGGACCAGCGCCAGGAGGCCCGCCGTGCCCGCCATCGCTCTCGTCGACCTGATCGGCAATCTCGCGTTCGTGCTGACGTGCATCGCCTACACGGTGAAGGACATCGTGTGGCTGCGCACGCTCTCGATCGTCTCGTCGCTGACCTGGATCACCTATCTCTTCACGCGCACCGAGATGCTCTGGATCTCGGTGTTCTGGAACTGCGTGTTCATCACGATCAACGTGGTGCGGATCTTCCTTCTCTATCGCGAGAGCCACGCCATCAAGCTCACCGAGGAGGAGCGCTCGCTCCACAAGATGCTGTTCCCGCAGCTCTCCCTGGTGGATTTCGCGCAGCTGCTCAAGGCCGGCCGCTGGGTCACGATCGACCCGGGCACGCTGGTGACCGAGCAGGGCAAGCCGGTGCGCGACGTGCTGCTCGTCTGCGACGGGGCGGCGGCGATCGAGATCGACGGCCGGCCGATCCGGCACACCGCGGGGCTCGAGTTCCTCGGCGAAGTGAGCTTCCTGACGCACGACGTCGCGTCGGCGACGGTGCGCGTCGCCACGCCGATGCGCTGCCTCGCCTGGCCGCACGACGCGCTGCGCGCGCTGCTCCGGGAGAGCCTCGCGATCCGGTTCGCGCTGCGCTCGGTGATGAGCGGGGACCTCGCGCGCAAGCTGAAGGAGAGCGGGCCGCGCACCAGGGCGGGCCGTAAGGACGCCGTCGCTCCAATGAGAGCCGAAGCAAGGAAACGAGCGCCGGAACTGGATCCCGGCTTTCGCCGGGAGTGAGCCGGGGTTTCGGGACCGTGCCTGCGCACGGTCCCCGCCGGCGAACGCCAAGGCCGATGCAGCGGCCTTGGCCGTCCACGCGCGGGCAGACCCCGCGCTCCGCACGGTCACTTGAGGTTCTGGCGGTCCGCGTCGGCCTCGTCGAGCGCGCGCTCCTTCTCGGCATCGCTCGGCGCCGTCCAGTCGGACGCCCCCGCCGGCTTGATCACGAATCGCGCGACGAAAATGCCGAGCTCGTAGAGCAGCCACATCGGCACCGCGAGCAGGATCTGCGAGAGCACGTCGGGCGGGGTGACGACGGCGGCCACCACGAACGCGCCGACGATCACGTAGGGCCGCGCCTGCTTGAGCTGGTCCAGCGAGACGATGCCCGCACGCGCGAGCACCACCACCACCACCGGGATCTCGAAGGTCACGCCGAACGCGAGGAACATGGTGAGCACGAAGCTGAAATAGGCCTCGATGTCGGGCGCCGGGGTGATGCTCTGCGGCGCAAAGCTGTTGATGAAGGTGAACACCTTCCCGAACACGAAGTAGTAGCAGAACGCCACGCCGAGCAGGAACAGCACCGTGCTCGCGATCACGAGCGGGAGCACGAGCCGCTTCTCGTGCGTGTAGAGGCCGGGGGCGACGAACGCCCAGGCCTGATAGAGGACGACCGGTAGCGCGATGAACAGCGCTGCGAACGCGGTGATCTTGACCGGCACCACGAACGGCGTGATGACGCCGGTGGCGATCATCTTCGTGCCGTCGGGCAGCGCCTGCATCAGCGGTGCCGCGAGGAAATCGTAGATCGGCCCCGAACCGGGGTAGATGAAGAGCACGATGAACACCACCGCGATCGCGAGAATCGACCGCAGCAGCCGGTCGCGCAGCTCGACGAGGTGCGAGATGAACGTGTCCTGCTGGGACGTCATTGCGGCGGCCGCGGCAGCGCGCGGCTAGACCTTTGCTTCGGTCGAGGTGGTCGCAGCGGGCACCGTTCCGCCCTCCGCCGCGGGCGCGCCGTCCGGCAGCGCGGCCGGCGGCGGATGCGGGCCGTCTGCGCGTCGCCGGCGATCGAGCGGTTGAGGTCGTCGGTCGCCGCGTTGATCTCGCGACCGACCTCGTTCACCGACTGCTCCACCGAGCGCGCCGCGTCCTCGAACTGGGAACGCAGCTTCTTCAGCTCGTCCAGCTCCAGCTCGCGCTGGATGTCCGACTTCACGTCGTTCACGTACCGCTGCAGGCGACCGAAGAGGTGTCCGGCGGTGCGCGCGACCTTGGGCAGCCGCTCCGGCCCGATGACGAGCAGGGCGACGACCATGATGACCAGCAGCTCGGAGAAGCCAATGTCGAACATGACGGCGGGTCGGGGGCGGCTCGGGCGCTGTGGGCGCAGCGGGAAAGTGGCGTCGAAAAAAAAGACGCCGGGTCGCCCCGGCATCCTCTTCGACCCGCCGCGCGCGGTCGGCGCGCGGTCAGGCCTTGGTGCTCGACTCCTTCTTGACCTCCGCCTCGATCGTGCGGCCGGTCATCTGCTGCTGCGGCTGCGTGGGCGCCTCGGCGCCGTCGCCGGCGCCCTTAACGCCCTCCTTGAACCCTTTGACCGCGCCGCCGAGATCCGCGCCGATGTTGCGCAGCTTCTTCGTCCCGAAGACGAGAACGATGATGAGCAGGACGATCAGCCAGTGCCAGATGCTGAAGGAACCCATGGTGTTACCTCGCTAGGTCCGTAGGATCATCGGCCCGGTGTCGCGGCCGCCGATCACGTGCATGTGCAAATGATACACCTCCTGCCGGCCGTCCCGCCCGGTGTTGACGATCGTCCGGAAGCCGTCGGTTGCCCCGAGCTCCCGGGCGAGCCGGGGCGCGACCGCCAGCATCCGGCCCAGGACCGCCGCGTGCTCCGCGCCGCATTCGGCGAGCGACGCGACGTGCGCCTTCGGGATGACCAGGACGTGAACGGGGGCAACCGGCCGGATGTCGTGGAACGCGAGCACCAGCTCGTCCTCGTAGGCGCGCTTGGCGGGGACCTCCCCGCGCACGATCCGGCAGAAGAGGCAGCTCGCCGCCGGGTCCGCGCCGGTCGACGCCGCGGCCCCCGTCATTCCTTGCGCTCCGCCTCGATGCGGATGCCATCCTGGCGCGCGGCCTTCTCGTCGATGCCCGAGATGCCCTCGCGCCGCCGCAGCTCCATCAGGACGTCGGACGGCCGCAGACCGTAGTGCGCCAGCGCGATCAGGCAGTGGAACCAGAGGTCGGCCGTCTCCTCGACGATGCGCAGTCGCTCGCCGTCCTTCGCCGCCATCACGAGCTCGGTCGCCTCCTCCCCGATCTTCTTGAGCACCGAGTCCTCGCCGCGCGCGAGCAGGCGGCCCACGTAGGAGGCGTCGGGATCCGCGCCCTTGCGGCGTTCGATCACGTCGGCGAGCCGCTCCAGCACCTCGGCCATGGCTTTTTCGGTTCCCATCGGCTCACCCCTTCCGACCGTATATCTCCGCCGGGTCCTTCCGGACCGCCTCGACCGACTCCCAGCGCCCGTCCACGAGCTTGTGGAAGAAGCATGCCGGGCGGCCCGTGTGGCACGCGATCCCGCCCACCTGCTCGACCTTGAGCAGCACGACGTCGTTGTCGCAGTCCATGCGGATCTCGCGCACCCGCTGGACGTGGCCGGAGTCCTCGCCCTTGCGCCACTGGCGGGCGCGCGACCGCGAGAAGTAAACGGCCTCCCCCGTCTGCGCGGTGGCCGCGAGCGCGGCGCGATCCATCCAGGCGAACATCAACACCCGGCCAGTCTGCGCGTCCTGCGCGATCGCCGGCACGAGGCCGCGCTCGTCCCACTTGATCTCGTCGAGCCAGCTCACAAGCGAACCTCGATGCCGCGCGCGGCCATCAGCGCCTTTGCCTCGCGCACGGTGTGCTCGCCGTAGTGAAAGATGCTGGCGGCGAGCACGGCATCGGCCCGGCCCTCCAGCACGCCGGCCGCGAGATGCTCGAGCGTGCCGACCCCGCCGCTGGCGATCACCGGGATGTCGACCGCGTCGCACACCGCGCGGGTGAGCGGCAGGTCGAAACCCGCGCGCGTGCCGTCGCGGTCCATGCTGGTGAGCAGCAGCTCGCCGGCGCCTGCCGCCTGCATGCGCCGCGCCCACTCGACCGCGTCGAGCCCCGTCGGCCTGCGGCCGCCGTGCGTGAACACTTCCCAGTGATCGGCGACGCGCTTGGCGTCGATCGCCACCACGATGCACTGCGACCCGTAGCGCCCGGCCGCCGCTTCGATGAGCGGCGGATTCTGGACCGCCGCCGTATTGATCGAGACCTTGTCGGCGCCGGCGTTCAGGAGCCGGCGGACGTCGGTCACGCTGCGCACGCCACCGCCGACCGTGAGCGGGATGAAGACCTGGGCCGCGACGTCCTCGACGACGTGGACGATGGTATCGCGCTCGTCGGAGCTCGCGGTGATGTCGAGGAAGCAGAGCTCGTCGGCGCCCTGCTCGTCGTAACGGCGCGCCACCTCCACCGGGTCGCCGGCGTCGCGCAGGTTCACGAAGTTCACGCCCTTCACGACCCGCCCGGCGTTGACGTCGAGGCAGGGGATGATGCGCTTGGCGAGCGGCATGGGAAGCGGGGCGGCGGAAGCGCGGGCCGGAGCGGGGTCTACCCTGCTTCCGGCCCCTTTCCCGCTTCGCTCAGGGCATCCGCCCTGGCCTGCGCCGCCTTGAAGTCGACGGTGCCCTGGTACAGCGCGCGGCCGGTGATCACGCCCATGATGCCCTCCGACTCGATCGCGCAGAGCTGCTCGACGTCGGCGAGGCCGGTGAGCCCGCCGCTCGCGATCACCGGGATGCGCAGCTCGCGCGCGAGCTTCACGGTGGCCTCGACGTTCACGCCGGTGAGCATGCCGTCGCGGCCGATGTCGGTGTACAGCACCGCCTCGACCCCGTAGTCCTCGAATTTCTTCGCGAGGTCGACGACGTCGTGGCCGGTCAGCTTGGACCAGCCCTCCACGGCGACCTTGCCGTCCTTCGCGTCGAGGGCGACGATGATGTGCCCGCCGAATGCGGTGCAGGCGTCTTGCAGGAAGCCGGGATTCTTCACCGCGGCGGTGCCGATGACGATATAGGTGACGCCGTCGTCGAGATACTTCTCGATCGTGTCCAGGTCGCGGATCCCGCCGCCGAGCTGCACCGGGATGGCATCGCCGACCGCCTTGACGATCTCCCGGATCACGCCCTCGTTCTTCGGGCGGCCCGCGGCTGCGCCGTTCAGGTCGACGACGTGCAGGCGGCGCGCGCCCTGCGCGAGCCAGTGCCGGGCCACCGCGACGGGATCGTCGGAATAGACGGTCGCGGTGGACATGTCGCCCTGCTTCAGCCGCACGCAGCGGCCGTCCTTCACGTCGATTGCCGGAATGATGACCATCGCTGGTCGCGGGCAGGAGCTGTCGTTGGGGACAGGCGGATCGGCGCGCGCGGCGCCGTTACGGTTTCGTGATTACGGGTTCCAGGAAACGAAGTTCGCGAGGAGCTGCAATCCCGCCGTGTGGCTCTTCTCGGGATGGAACTGTACCGCGAAAATGTTATCGCGTGCCACCGCGCACGTAAAGGGCACGCCGTGCTCGCTTGCCCCGCAGGCGAGGTCCGGCTCTTCCGGGACGAAGAAGTAGCTGTGGCAGAAGTAGAAGCGGTCGTCGTCCCGGATCCCGCCCCAGAGCGGGTGTGCCGCGCCCTGCCGCACCCGGTTCCAGCCCATGTGCGGCACCTTGAGCGGGCCGCCCGGCGCCGCGTGCAGCCGGTCGTGCGGGAAGCGCACGACCTTGCCCCGGAAGATGCCCAGCCCGGGCGTGTCCCCCTCCGCGCTCCAGTCGAACAGCATCTGCGCGCCGACGCAGATGCCCGAGCAGCGGCTTCGCGCGGGTCGCGCGCACCACCGCGTCGCGCAACCCGGCACGCTGCTCGAGCTCGCGCATGCAATCCGGCATGGCGCCCTGGCCGGGGAAGACCACGCGCGCGGCGGCGTCCACCACCGCGGCCTCGGCGGTAACGACCACCTGCGCGTCCGGGGCGACGTGTTCGACGGCCTTGGACACCGAACGCAGGTTGCCCATGCCGTAGTCGATCACCGCAATCGTGGTCATGAGCGGAATAACCGCGACGCGGAGGCGGTCAGAGCGTTCCCTTGGTCGAGGGCACCGTGCCCGCTGCGCGGGGATCGAGCTCCACGGCCATGCGGAGCGCGCGCCCGAACGCCTTGAACGCGGTCTCGGCCTGGTGGTGCGCGTTCGCGCCGCGGAGATTGTCGACGTGCAGCGTCACCTGCGCGTGGTTGACGAATCCCTGGAAGAACTCGTGCACCAGGTCGACGTCGAACTCGCCGATCAGGCCGCGCGTGAACGGCACGTGAAACTCGAGCCCGGGGCGTCCCGAGAAATCGACGACCACGCGCGAGAGCGCCTCGTCGAGCGGCACGTAGGCGTGCCCGAAGCGCCGGATCCCCTTCTTGCCGCCCAGCGCCTTCGCGACCGCCTGTCCGATCGTGATGCCGACGTCCTCGACGGTGTGGTGGGCGTCGATGTGCAGGTCGCCGTGCGCGGCCACGTCGAGGTCGATCATGCCGTGGCGCGCGACCTGGTCGAGCATGTGGTCGAGGAACGGCACGCCGGTGGCGAGCTTCGCCTTGCCGGTCCCGTCGAGGTTCAGCGTCACCGCGATGTCGGTCTCGGCGGTCTTGCGGGTCACGGTTGCGGTTCGCATGGGTCTACAGGCTCGCGGTCAGGGCGTCGAGGAGCAGCTCGTTCTCGCCCGGCGTGCCGACGGTGAGCCGCAGGCAATTCGCGAGCAAGGGATGGCTGCCGTGGAAGTTGCGGACGAGGATCTTGCGCGCCTTCAGCCGCGCGTTGACCGCATCGGCGTCGGCGACGCGCACCAGGATGAAGTTCGCGTCGCTCGGGAACGCTTCGACGCCCCGGAGGTCGCTCAAGGCCTCGAAGAGCGCGTCGCGCTCGGCCCGGATGCGCGCGGCCTGCTGCTCCAGCGTGCCGGCGTGCGCGAGCACGCGCTCGGCCACGAACTGCGTGAGGACGCTGACGTTGTACGGCGGGCGCACCTTGTCGAACTCCCGGATCCACTCGGGCGCGGCGACGGCATAACCGAGCCGCACGCCGGCGAGCCCCAGCTTCGACACGGTGCGCATCACCATCAGGTTCGGGAATTCGGCGAGACGCCCCATGAAGGTCTTGCGGGCGAACACGTGATACGCCTCGTCGAGCACGACGAAGCCGGGTGAGGCCTCGACGATCCGCGCGACCGCGTCCTCGGGGAACAGGTTGCCGGTCGGATTGTTCGGGTAAGCGATGAACGTCAGCGCCGGACGGTGGATCGCAATCGCGTCCAGGAAGCGGCCGGCATCGAGCTGGAAATCGCGTTCCAGCGGCACGCCGACGTAGCTCATCCGGGTGTACAGCGCGTTCATCTTGTACATCGCGAACGACGGTTCGGGCGCGAGCATCACCGCGCCGGGCCGCGCCAGGGTCTGCGCGAGGATCGCGATGATCTCGTCGGAGCCGTTGCCGATGAGCAATCCGGCATCGGCGGGGATCGCGAACGACTCGCGCAGCCGCGCCTTCAGCTCGGGCGCCTCGGGATCCGGATAGCGGTTGACCGCGAGCGCGGCGACCGCACGCCCGACCTCCTCGCGCAGCGGCTCGGGCAGGCGATAGGGATTCTCCATCGCGTCGAGCTTGACCATGCCCGACGCGGGCGCCACGTGGTAGGCCTTGAGCGCGAGGATCTCCTCGCGCACGAGGTCGGCCGGGCCTGACCGGTCGCGCTTCACGCGTCCTCCCCGAGGCGGTACTCGGCCGAGCGCGCGTGCGCCGGCAGGCCTTCGCCGCGAGCGAGCCGGGAGGCGATGCGGCCGAGCGTGCGCGCGCCTTCGCGCGACACGTTGATGATGCTCGAGCGCTTCTGGAAATCGTAGACGCCGAGCGGCGACGAGAAGCGCGCGGTGCGCGAGGTCGGCAGCACGTGGTTCGGACCGGCGCAGTAGTCGCCGAGCGACTCGGAGCTGTACGGCCCGACGAAGATCGCGCCGGCGTGGCGGAGGCGCCCGAGCCATTGCTCGGGGTCGCGCACCGACAGCTCGAGGTGCTCGGGGGCGATCCGGTTCGCGATTTCGCACGCCTCCTCGAGATCGCGCACGTGGATCAGCGCCCCGCGCGCCGCGAGCGCGGCGCGGATCACGTCGCGGCGCGGCATTTCCGCGAGCAGCCGGTCGATGCTCGCGGCCACGCGGTCGAGGAAGGCCGCGTCGGGGGACAGCAGGATCGCCTGCGCGACCTCGTCGTGCTCGGCCTGGGCGAAGAGGTCCATCGCGATCCAGTCGGGGTCGGTGGCGCCGTCGCAGATCACGAGGATCTCCGACGGCCCGGCGACCATGTCGATGCCGACGACGCCGAACACGCGCCGCTTCGCGGCGGCCACGTACGCATTCCCCGGCCCGACGATCTTGTCGACCGCCGGCACCGTGGCGGTCCCGTAGGCGAGCGCCGCGACCGCCTGCGCGCCGCCGATCGCGAACACGCGATCGACTCCGGCCAGGGACGCCGCGGCAAGCACCAGGGGATTGCGGACGCCTGCGGGCGTCGGGACGACCATGATCAACTCCCCGACGCCGGCGACGCGCGCCGGGATCGCGTTCATCAGGACCGAGGACGGATACGCGGCTTTTCCGCCGGGCACGTAGAGACCGACCCGGTCGAGCGCGGTCACCTTCTGACCGAGCACGGTGCCGTCGGCTTCCGTGTAGCTCCACGACTCGGCGCGCTGGCGCTCGTGATATCGACGGATGCGGTCGGCGGCTTCGCCGAGCGGCGCGCGGAGGTCGGTCGGCAAGCCGGCAAGCGCGCGGTCGAGCTCCGCGCGCGCAATCTCGAGGTCGGCGACCCGCGTCGCCGTCACGCGATCGAAGCGCTGCGTGTACTCGAGCAAAGCGGCGTCGCCACGCGCGCGCACGTCGGCGATGATCGCCGCCACGGCGCCATCCACGGCCTCGTCCTGCGAGGCCTCGAGCGCAGTGAGCGCGCCGAGCCGAGTGTCGAAGTCCGGCGCGCGCGTGGCAAGACGCGCGATCTCAGGCATGGGCGGCGACGGCGGCCTCGAAGCGCTCGATCAGCGGCTGGAGCGCGCCGCGCTTGGTCTTCAGCGCGGCCTGGTTGACGATCAGCCGGCTCGACACGGGCATGATCTCCTCGACCACGCGCAGGTTGTTCGCGCGCAGCGTGTTCCCGGTCGACACGAGGTCGACAATGGCCTCCGCGAGCCCGGCGAGCGGGGCGAGCTCCATCGAGCCGTACAGCTTGATGAGATCGACGTGCACGCCCTTGGCGGCGAAGTGCTCCCGCGCGGCGCGCAGGTACTTGGTCGCCACGCGCAGCCGGGCGCCCTGGCGGACCGCGTGCACGTAATCGAACCCCTCGGGCACGGCGACGATCATCCGGCACACCGCGATGCGCAGGTCGAGCGGCTGGTACAACCCCGCGCCGCCGTGCTCGTAGAGCACGTCCTTGCCGGCGATCCCCAGGTCGGCGGCACCGTATTGCACGTAGGTCGGCGTGTCCGACGCGCGCACGACCACGAGGCGGACGTCGGGACGGTCCGTCGCGAGGATCAGCTTGCGCGAGGATTCCGGATCCTCGCGCGGCGCGACGCCGGCCGCGGTCAGGAGCGGCAGGGTCTCGTCGAAGATCCGTCCTTTGGACAGCGCGATGGTAATGCCCGACACGGCTGCAGAAGCTCTCGGAAAAACAGGAGTTTACCGCAGCGGCCCAAGGCGCGGCTCGGGCGCCCGGCCCCGGCTTCCGCCGCGCGCGCTCAGTGCACCCTGCGGATGCGGGCGCCCAGCGCCGAGAGCTTCTCCTCGATCGACTCGTAGCCGCGGTCGAGGTGGTAGATGCGGTCGATGCGCGTCTCGCCCGCGGCGACGAGACCGGCGATGACGAGGCTCGCCGATGCGCGCAGGTCCGTCGCCATGACGGTCGCCCCCTGCAGCCGCGGCACCCCGCGCACGATTGCGGTGTTGCCGGAGGTCTCGATCTCGGCACCGAGGCGCGCGAGCTCGAGCGCATGCATGAAGCGGTTCTCGAAGATCGTCTCGGTGACGGTCGCGGTGCCGTCGGCGATGGCGTCCAGCGCCATGAACTGGGCCTGCATGTCGGTCGGGAACCCGGGGTACGGCGCCGTGCGCACGCTCACGCTCTTCGGCCGGCCGCGCATCTCGATCCGGATCGAGCCGTTCTCGGCCTCGACCGTCGCGCCGGCGTCGCGCAGCTTGTCGATCACCGCGTCCAGCAGGTCCGCACGCGCCTCGCGCAAGGTCACCGCGCCGCCGGTGGCGGCCGCGGCCACCAGGAACGTGCCGGTCTCGATGCGGTCGGGCATGATCGCGTGGCTCGCGCCGGACAGCCGGTCGACCCCCTCCACCGTGATGACGTCGGTGCCCGCCCCGCGGACGCGCGCACCCATCGCGTTGAGGCAATTCGCGAGGTCGACCACCTCGGGCTCTCGTGCGGCGTTCTCGAGCACCGTCACGCCGTCCGCGAGGCAGGCGGCCATCATCAGGTTCTCGGTGCCGGTCACGGTCACGAGGTCCATGACGTGCCGCGTTCCCTTCAGGCGTCCGGCGCGCGCTTCGATGTAGCCCTGCTCGACGCGAATCTCGGCCCCGAGAGCCTCCAGGCCCTTCACGTGCTGGTCGACCGGCCGCAGCCCGATGGCGCAGCCGCCCGGGAGCGACACGCGCGCGTGTCCGCAGCGGGCGAGGAGCGGCCCGAGCACCAGGATCGAGGCCCGCATGGTCTTCACGAGCTCGTACGGCGCGAACGGCTTGTCGAGGCGCGCAGCGTCCAGGTCCACGCGCGAACCGTCGACCGTCGCGTTGACGCCCATCTGCTCGAGCAGCCGCATCATCGTGCGGACGTCGTGAAGCCGCGGAACGTTGGTCAGCCGCAGCGGCTCGACGGCGAGCAGCGCGGCGCACATGATCGGCAGCGCCGCATTCTTCGCGCCGGAGATGCGCACCTCACCGCGCAGGGGCGTGCTGCCGACGATCAGGAGCTTGTCCATTGGTATCGAAGAGGAGCGTGAGAGCGGATTCTCGCCGCCAAAGCTGGCGAAAAGATGACGCGCGACGGCGTGCTTGCGGTCCGCCGCCCTTAGCGGTTCGCCGCTGCCCAATCCTCGGGCGTAAAGGTCTGCATCGACAGCGCGTGGACCTCCTCGCGCATGCGATCGCCCAGCGCGCGATAGACGAGCTGGTGCTGCTGGACCCGCGACTTGCCGCGGAACGCGGCGCTCACGACGACGGCCTCGAAGTGGTGGCCGTCGCCCGCGACGCGGACCCGCTCGCACTCGAGACCCTGCTCGATCTAGGCCTGGATGTCTTCGGGACGAACCATTGCCGCTCCTCGCTCTCAGTATCGCAGCCGGTAGCCCGACCTGAGCAGGAGAAGTGTACCCGCGGACAGCGCGGCGAGGAATGCGCCGGCGACGGCGAGACTCACGAGCGGGTCGACGTCGGACACGCCGTGGAAGCCGTAGCGGAACCCGTCGATCATGTAGAAGAAGGGGTTGAAGCGCGACACCTGCTGCCAGAAAGCGGGGAGCGAGTGGATCGAATAGAACACGCCGGCGAGGAACGTGAACGGCACGATCACGAAATTCTGGAAGCCGGCGAGCTGGTCGAATTTCTCGGCCCAGATGCCGGCGATCACGCCCATCGCGCCGAGGGCGGCGGTGCCGACGAGCGCGAACAGCGCCGCCCAGAGCGGGTGGGCCAGCGTCAAGTGCGCGAACGGCACGGTGACCGCGAGCACGCCGAGGCCGACGACGAGCCCGCGCACGACCGAGGCCAGCACGTAGGCGGCAAAGAATTCGACGGACGATAGCGGCGCGAGCAGCACGAAGACGATGTTGCCGGTCACCTTGGACTGGATCAGGCTCGACGAGCTGTTCGCGAACGCGTTCTGGAGCATCGACATCATCACCAGCCCCGGCACGAGGAACGCCGTGTACGAGAGCTGCCCGTACACGCGCACGTGGTCCTCGAGCACGTGACCGAAGATCAGCAGGTAGAGGAGCGCGGTGAGGATCGGCGCGGCGACCGTCTGGAAGCTGACCCTCCAGAACCGCAGCAGCTCCTTGTAGACGAGCGTGGGGAACCCGCTGCGGGACGCGCCCCGGACGGCCACCGGATCATCGCCGATTCGCTCGGCCGCTCCGTTCTCGCGGCTCATCCTTCCGCTTTCATGATCTGCACGAAGACTTCCTCGAGGTCGGGCTGCGCGACCTCGACCTCGAGCACCCGGCGACCCGACTGCCGGAATGCCCCGAGCATCGGCTCGAGCTCGGCGTTGTGGTCCAGCCGAAAGGTGTGGAGGCCCGCGTCCGACGAAATCGGGCGTGCCGGAAGGGCGTCGGGCAGCGGTCCGTCGAGGCGTACGCGCAGGTAGAGCGCGTGGTGGCGCCGGATCAGGTTCGCCGTCGCGTCCAGCGCGACGATGCGTCCGGCCTTGAGCATGGCGATCCGGTCGCAGAGCATCTCGGCCTCCTCCAGGTAGTGCGTGGTCAGCACCACCGTGTGGCCTTCGCGGTTCAGCCGGCGCACGAACTGCCACAGCCCCTGGCGCAGCTCCACGTCCACGCCTGCGGTCGGCTCGTCGAGGACGATCACCGGCGGCCGGTGCACCAGGGCCTGCGCCACCAGCACCCGCCGCTTCATCCCGCCGGAGAGCGAGCGCATGTTCGCGTCGGCCTTGCCGGTGAGGTCGAGATTGCGCATGACCTCTTCGATCCATGCGCCGTTGGACCGCAGACCGTAGTAGCCGGACTGGATCGCGAGCGTTTCGCGCACCGTGAAGAACGGATCGAACACGAGCTCCTGCGGGACGACGCCGAGCAGGCGCCGCGCGGCGCGGTAGTCGGCGACCACGTCGTGTCCGAGCACTCGCGCCACGCCGGCATCGGCGCGCGCAAGCCCGGCGAGGATGCTGATGAGCGTGGTCTTGCCCGCGCCGTTCGGGCCGAGGAGCCCGAAGATCTCGCCCCGCCGGATCTCGAGGTCGACGCCGGCGAGCGCCTGGACCGCGCCGTAGCGCTTGGCCACGCCGCGGATCTCGATGGCGGCGATCATCCGGCGCAGCGCGGACGCCGTCAGCGGCCGGCGACCGGAATGAAGTCGGCGACCGCGTAGAGCGAGGCCAGATTCGCGAGCGCCGGCGGCAGATTCGCGAACTCGATCGAGCGGCCCAGCCCCCGCGCCTCGCGCACGAGCGCGAGAGCGAGCGCCACCGCGGCCGAGTCGACCTCCGACACGGCGCTGAAGTCGATGACCTCCACGCCGTCGCGGACCTGCGCCGCGGCATCCGACAGGACCCGCGCAGTGGTCTGGATCGTCACCTCGCCGTCGAGGTGCAGACGGTTGCCTTCGCGTCGGGACACGGCCTGGGGGTGGTGGAGGTCGCGACCGCGCACCGCGCGCGGCCAGGGGCGTCAGCCGTTCTTTGTCTGGAGCTGGCGGTTCTTGTCGGATAGGGTCTTGATGAGCCCGTCGACGCCGGCGTTGCGAACCTCGTTCGCGAAAGTCTCGCGGTAGGTCGTCACCAGGCTGACGCCGCCGACCACGACGTCGTACACCTTCCAGCCGGAGGGTGTCTTCTCCATGCTGTAGTCGATCGTCACGGCTTCGGCGCCGGACTGCCGGACCTCGGAACGCACCGTCACGTCGGTGTCGGCCGGCTGCGCGCGCAGCGGCTTGAAGTCAATCGCCTGGTTGCGATACGACGTCAGCGCGGTGGAGTAGGTCCGCACCAGCAGGGTGCGAAACTGGTCGACGAGCATCTGCTGCTGATCGGGCGTCGCCTTGCGCCAGTTGATCCCCATCGCGAGCGCGGTCATGCGCGTGAAGTTGAAGTGCGGCAGCACCTTCTGCTCGACCAGTGCGATCGTCTTCTTCGTGTTGCCGGACTGGATGTCCTTGTCCTGCTTCACGATCGCGATCACGTCCTGCGTGACGCCCTTGACCAGCGCATCCGGCGCTTGCGCATCCTGTGCAATTGCGGGAGCAAGGGGTACAAGCGGCGCGAGGCCGGCAAAGGCAAGCGAAGCGAGCAAATTCTTCATCGGTAGATATCCGTGTCAGCGGGCCGCGACAACACGCGCCGCATCCGCCGCTAGAACGGCCGCGTAGTTGTCCGGGACCCTTGGGTCGACCACCTGCAACGCCTGCCCCGGCAGCGCGTCGGTGGCGGCAGCCGGCGGGAGCTCCAGCTCGGTGGCTACAGGGGGGGCGCCGGCGCCGCCGGCTCGCGCGCGGGCTCCGTGTCGAGCTCGATAGGCGCGGCCGACGACTTGTCGGCGCCGGTGGCCGGCGGCGGATTGCCGTCGTACACCAGATTCCGGCGTCGCTGGAAGTAGGCGTCCCTGACGAACGCATAGCGATCGAGCGCGGCCTCCTCGAGGAGATTGCTGGCGTCGAGCAGGTTCGCGCGAATGTTGACGAAATCGAGCGCGGTGAGCGAGTTCTGCCATGCGACCCGGTGCTGCCAGTCGAGCCAGTCGGGAATCCACCAGGGCAGAAAGGCGTATGCGTCGGCGACCAGCCCCACGCCGTCGCGCACGCTGCTTGCGCCCCAGATCGGAATGACGATATACGGTCCGGTATCGAGGCCCCAGACGCCGAGCGTCTGGCCGAAGTCCTCGTTGTGCTTCGGCAACCGCATGTCGGTGGCGACGTCCATGACGCCGACAATGCCGAACGTGCTGTTGACGATGAAGCGCCACGAATCCGAGAGCGCGAGCTCGACCTTGCCCTGCAGGAGCTGATTCACCGCGTTCCACGGATCGCGCAGGTTGGAGAAGAAGTTGCGCACGCCGGTGCGAACGACGTCCGGCAGCACGGCCCGATAGCCCTCCGCCACCGGCTTGAACACGAACTTGTCGGCGTTGTCGTTGAACTCGAAGGTCGCGCGATTCACCGGCTCGAACGGGTCGAGCGGGCTGGGCGAGCGCTGCGTTGCGCAGCCCGCCAGAGCCACCGCGGCCAACGCCGCCACCGCCAGCCTCTTGAGGTGCATGCCTGCCATTCTTGCCTACTTTTTCTCCGACTTCTCCGGACCTTCCGCCGCTTTACTGTACAGGAACTGACCGATCAGGCTTTCGAGGACGATGGCCGATTGCGTAAGTTTTAACGTCTCGCCGGTCTTCAGGTTCACGGTATCGCCGCCCGCCTGGAGCCCGACGTACTGGTCGCCGAGCAGGCCGGAGGTGAGGATCTTCGCGGACGTGTCGCGCGGGAACGGGTAGCGCGTATCGATGCTCATGACGACCTCCGCCTCGTAGGTGTCGGTCATGAAGTGGATGTCGCTGATCCGGCCCACCACCACGCCGGCGCTCTTGACCGGTGCCCTGACCTTCAGGCCGCCGATGTTGTCGAAGCGGGCCTTCACCTTGTAGACGTCGCTGGTGTCGAGCGAGGTCAGGTTGGCGACCTTGAGCGACAGGAAGAGCAGCGCGCCAAACCCGATCGCCACGAACACGCCGACCCACAGGTCGAGCGTCGAGCGCTTCATCATCGGTCAGATCCCCCGGAACATGAATGCGGTCAGCACGAAATCGAGCGCCAGGACCGCGAGCGACGAGGTCACCACGGTGCGGGTGGTCGCCCGCGACACGCCCTCCGCGGTCGGCGGCGCGTCGTAGCCCTCGAACACGGCGATCCCGGTCACCGCGACGCCGAAGACGACGCTCTTGATCACCCCGTTCACCACGTCCTCGCGGAAGTCCACCGCGGCCTGCATCTGCGACCAGAACTGGCCGACGTCGACCCCGATCAGCACCACCCCGACCAGGTAGCCGCCGAAGATCCCCATCGCCGAAAACAGCGCAGCGAGCAGAGGCATCGACAGGACGCCGCCCCAGAAACGCGGCGCGACGACGCGCGCGACCGGGTCGACCGCCATCATCTCCATCGCGTCGAGCTGCTCGGTCGCCTTCATCAGGCCGATCTCCGCGGTGATCGCGCTGCCGGCGCGGCTGGCGAACAGCAGCGCTGCCACGACCGGGCCGAGCTCGCGCACCAGCGACAGCGCCACGAGCACGCCGAGCGACTCGGAGGATCCGTAGCGCGCGAGCGTATCGTAGCCCTGCAGCCCCAGCACCATGCCGACGAAGAGCCCCGACACGACGATGATGATCAGCGACAGGACGCCGGCGAAGTAAAGCTCCCGCACGGTCAGGTGGAAGCGCCGGAACGCGGTGCCGCTGTGCCGCAGCGTCGCCCAGAAGAACCGCGCGGCGAACCCCGCCCGCCAGATCATCGCGGTGGCGCGCGATCCGAGGTCGGTGACGAGCGCGAGGACCCTGGTCATCGCGGCCGCACGTCCAGCAGCGCGCTGCCGTACTCGGCAGCCGGATAGTGGAACGGCACCGGCCCATCCGCCTCGCCCCAGACGAACTGGTGCACGAACGGCGCCTTGGAGGCGCATTTACGTCCGCAGCGGTGCCTTCGGCGATGATCCGTCCCTCGGACACGAAATAGATGTAGTCGACGATCTTCAGCGACTCCTGCACGTCGTGGGTCACGACGATCGAGGTCGCGCCGAGCGCGTCGTTCAGCGTGCGGATCAGCTGGCCGATCACGCCGAGCGAGATCGGGTCGAGGCCGGCGAACGGCTCGTCGTACATCATCAGCTCGGGATCGAGGGCGATCGCGCGCGCGAGCGCCACGCGCCGCGCCATGCCGCCGGAGAGCTCCGAGGGCATGAGACGCTCGGCGCCGCGCAGCCCGACCGCATGCAGCTTCATCAGCACCAGGTCGCGGATGAGCGGTTCCGGCAGCTTCGTGTGCTCGCGCATCTGGAACGCGACGTTGTCGAAGGTCGACATGTCGGTGAACAGCGCGCCGAACTGGAACAGCATGCTCATCCGGCGACGCATCTCGAACAGCTCGTCCGCGTTCAGCCGGCTGACGTCCTGTCCGAACACGCGCACCGCGCCCTTCGTGGCGCGCAGCGCACCGCCGATCAGCCTCAGCAGCGTGGTCTTGCCGCACCCGCTGCCGCCCATGATCGCCACCACCTTGCCGCGCGGGATGACGAGATTGATGCCCGACAGGACTTCGCGCGTCTCGTCGTAGGCGAAGGACAGGTCGGCGATCTCGACGGCGTTCTGATCCGGCATGATGGGTAGGCGCGGAGCGTCAGATGGGGAGGTGTCGATCGCGGCGCGGAATTCTATCCGATCGCGGCCGCCGGCATCCACTTTCCCATGCGCCTGGCATGCGCTGTAGCGGGGCGCACGCGCGGCGCGATATAGTCCCCGGCTGAAGACATGACGGGGAACATCGTTTGGCCGAGCCGGTGACCCGCTTCTCGGGGGTCGTGAAACGCTATGGCGCGAGTGCGGTCCTGCGCGCAGTCGACGTCGCGATCGAGCGCGGCGAGTTCCTCGGCCTGGCGGGCGTCAACGGCGCGGGCAAGACCACCCTCATCAAGTGCATGCTCGATTTCTGCGCGCTCGACGCCGGCAGGATCGAGCTGTTCGGCCTGCCCCACACCGACCCGCGCGCGCGCGCGCGGGTCGCGTTCCTGCCCGAGCGGTTCGTCCCGCCCTACTACCTCACCGGCCGCGATTTCCTGGGTTTCATGCTGGCCTTGCAGGAGCGGCCGTACGACGGGCAGGAAGTGCAGGCCATGCTGGAGGCGCTCGACCTCGACCCCGGCGCCCTCGCGAAGCCGGTGCGCGCCTATTCCAAGGGCATGACGCAGAAGCTGGGACTCGCGGCGTGCTTCCTGGGCAAGCGCGATCTCTACGTCCTCGACGAGCCGATGAGCGGTCTGGACCCGAAGGCCCGCGCGTGCGTCAAGGCGCTGCTCGCCCGGCTCAAGGCCGAGGGCGCCACCCTGTTTTTCACCTCGCACGCGCTCGCCGACGTGGAAGAGATCTGCGATCGCATGGTCGTCCTGCACCAAGGTGTGCCGTATTTCTCAGGGCCGCCCCGGGCGCTGTGCGACCATTACGGCGAGACCTCGATGGAGCGGGCGTTCCTGCGCTGCATCGCGGCGCGCTGAACGGGCACCGATCCCCGGGCGCGCGCGATGCGGCCGGGCGGCGCCCGCCGACGTTCGGGGTGAGGTGGGGACCACCCTGCCCGGGACCCCGGAGGGAAGCACGGCCATGTCTGACCCGATCGCCAAACCCCGGCTGCTGATCGTCGACGACGATCCGCTGATCACCGACACGCTGGCCTACGCCCTCGGCAAGGACTTCGAGGTGCTGGTCAGCGATTCGCGCAACCACGCGGTCAGCCTGCTGCGCCAGCTCGACCAGCCGCCCCACGTGGCGCTCGTCGACCTCGGCCTGCCCCCGGTTCCGCATCGGCCCGACGAAGGATTCGCGCTCATCGGCGACCTGTTGGCGCATTCCGCGGCGATGAAGATCCTCGTCCTGTCCGGCCAGAACGACGCCGCCAACGCCCGGCATGCCCGGGCGCTCGGCGCGGCCGAGTTCGTCGCCAAGCCCTGCGATCCGGAGAACCTGAAGCGCATCCTGCTGCACGCGCTGCAGTTCCGCGCCGCGGAGATCTCGGCCCCGCAGGCGGTCGAGGCGGGCATGCTGATCGGGCGCAGCGCGGCGATGCAGAAGCTGCGCAGCCAGATCTCGCAGTGCGCGGACTCCCCGTTCCCCGTGCTGATCGAAGGCGAGTCGGGCAGCGGCAAGGAAATGGTCGCGACCGCGCTCCACAAGCTCTCGAGCCGCAACGACAAGCCCTCGCTCGCGCTCAACTGCGCGGCCATCGCGCCGACGCTGGTGGAGCCCACCCTGTTCGGGTACGTGAAGGGCGCCTTCACCGGCGCGGTCTCGAACAAGTCGGGCTACTTCGAGGATGCGGCGGACGGGACCCTGTTCCTCGACGAGATCGGCGAGCTGCCGCTCGAGCTGCAGGCGAAGCTGCTGCGCGTGCTCGAGAACGGCGAATACCAGCGGGTGGGCGAGACCCAGCGCCGGTTCAGCCGGGCGCGCGTGATCGCCGCCACCAACCGCGACCTGCGCCAGGAGATCCGCAAGGGGAATTTCCGCGCCGATCTCTACCACCGGCTCAGCGTGTTCACGATCAACGTGCCGTCGCTGCGCGAGATGGACGAGGACCGGGTGCTGCTGCTCGACCACTTTGCGAAGTTCTACGCCGACCAGGCCAAGCTGCCGCCGTTCGCGCTCGGCGAGTCGGCGGCCAACCTGTGGCGCGACTATCACTTCCCGGGTAACGTTCGCGAGCTGCGCAACATCGTCATCCGGCTCACGACGAAGTACCCGGGGCAGAAGCTGTCCGACGAGGACCTCGAGCCGGAACTGGACGTGAGCGCGGTGTCCGCGCCCGAGTTCGGCCCCCCGAGCGACCCGGACACCCTGATCGAGCAGGCCCAGGCCCATCTGCAGCGCGAACGCAGCTTCAACCTTGATAATATGCTCAAGGCATGGGAGCAGGGCTACATCGAGGCGGCGATGAAGCTGACGCGCGGGAACGTGAGCCAGGCGGCCAAGCTGCTCGGCATCAACCGCACGACGCTGTACAGCCGGATGGAGTCGCTGCAGAAGCAGTAAGCTCGGCGCGCCGGCCGCAGCGCGAACGCGATCCGGCGCGCCCGGTCGCCGGCCGGGGACACCCATAGACAGGTCGGGGCGATGTACCTCAGCCACTTCGGGCTCAACGAGCCCCCCTTCCGGATCACCCCCCACACCGAGTTCTTCTTCTCGGGTGCGAATCGCGGCGCGACCCTCGAGGCGCTGCTCTACGCGATCACCCATGACGAGGGCATCGTCAAGGTCACCGGCGAGGTCGGCAGCGGCAAGACGATGCTGTGCCGCGTCCTCGTCGAGCGCCTGCCCAAGCACGTCGAGACGATCTACCTCGCCAACCCGTCGCTCTCGCGGGACGAGATCCTGCACGTGATCGCCGCCGACCTCCAGGTCGACTCGCGGGGCGAGCGCGTGACGATCCTCCTGCGCTCGCTGCAGGAGAAGCTGATCAAGCTCTACGCCGCCGGCCGGCGCGTCGTGGTGCTGATCGACGAGGCGCATGCGATGCCGCTCGAGACGCTGGAGGAGATCCGACTGCTCTCCAACCTGGAGTCGAACCGGCACAAGCTGCTGCAGATCGTGCTGTTCGGGCAGCCGGAGCTCGACGCGCATCTCGGGCTGCCGAACATGCGCCAGCTCAAGGAGCGGATCACGCACAGCTTCAGGCTCGAGCCGCTCGTTCGCTCCGACATCGACAGCTACGTCGACTTCCGGATGCGCGCCGCCGGCTACCGCGGTCCGAGCCTCTTCGTGCCGCAGGCGATGAAGCTGATCGCCCGGACCTCGGAGGGCCTGACGCGACGGATCAACATCCTCGCGGACAAGTCGCTCCTCGCCGCATTTGCCGATGGCGAGCACCAGGTGACGGCGAAGCACGCGCGCGCCGCCGTGCGCGACTCGGAGTTCGCCACGGCCCGGCGCCTCCCGGCCAAGTGGTGGCTGCTGGGCGTCGGGCTGGCGGCGGGTCTGCTCGTCGGGGCGGCCTTTCACTATATGGACCGCTTCAACGGCTCGCCCGCGCGAAGCGGCGCGGGACCCTCTCCCGCGGCGGTCTCCCCGCCGCCCGAGGCGACGTCGCTCGAGACCGCCAGACGCCCCGAACCGCAGTTCACCGCGGCTGCGGCCGAAAAGGGGCTCCGGGAAGCCCCGCCCCCGTCCACGCCACCGCCGGCGGTGCCTGCACAGGAAAGCAGCCCCCCCGCCGCCCCACCGCCGGCCACGGCGCCGCCCTCGCCGCCCTCGCCGCCTTCGCGCCTCACCGCCGGCGACAGCGTCGACTCCTGCCGCGACGCCGAGCCCGGCGGCGCCGGTATCAGCGCTGGCCTCGGTCGGGGCCGCGGGCGCAACCAAGTCGGCCGCCGCGCCGGTTCCTCCAACGCCTCCCGCGAGCGGCAAGCTCACCCAGGAGCGCTTTACCGCAACGCAACAGTGGCTCCGCACCGCGCCAAGCGGGCACTATACGATTCAATTACTTACCGTCACCGCCGGCGACATTGCCGTGATGGAACGGTTCCTGAGGCAGGCGAGTGAGCTGGTTGATATCAACGAGATGCGCGTGTACAGCGTCAAGCTGAGCGGGCAACAGCACTATAGTGCGACTTACGGGCTCTACCCGTCGCTGGAGGAAACGATCACCGCGATGGGCGACCTGCCCTCGAGCTTCAAGGCGCGCGGCCCCTATCACCGCAGCGTCACGCTGATGCGGAGGCAGAACCAGGAATAACTCCTCACCCGGGAGCGGCACTAGGACACACACGCATTACGTCGTCAAAACAATTTCTTAGACCAGTTTGTTATACTGGTTTTTGGGGTTTAGGGGACAACGGGGCCAAGGCGATGCGGGGAGGCGTGCTAAGAGCGTTGTTGGTGCTCTCGTTGGGCACCGTGCTTGGCGGCTGCTTCCAGCCGATGAAACCCACGGTGAGCGGGCACATCGACCAGCAAGCCCCCGCTCCGGCTGGCGCGATTCCTCCGCCCGTTCAAAACCTTCCGGTGCCGCCCCGGCCCAAGCCGACCGCGAAGGCCGAGACCTACAGCGTCGTCGTCAACAACGTCAGCGTGCGCGAGTTGCTGTTCGCGCTCGCGCGCGACGCGAAGGTCAACGTCGACATTCACCCCGGCATCACGGGCACGGTCACGTTGAACGCGATCGATCAGACGCTGCCGCAGCTCCTCAGCCGCATCTCGAAGCAGGTCGACATGCGCTACGAGCTGGACGGTCCGAACCTGGTGGTCATGTCGGACTCGCCGTTCCTGCGCATCTACAAGATCGACTACGTGAATATCGCCCGCGATACCACCGGGCAGGTCAGCGTCTCGTCGGAGATCGTTGGCCAGACGGGTGCGGGCGGCGGCGGCAGCGGCGGCGGCAGCAGCGGCGGTGGGTCCGGCGCAGGGCAGAACACTTCGCGCGTGTCGATTTCGAACACCTCCCAGAACAAGTTCTGGGAAACGCTCGAGAAGAACGTGCGGGAGATCCTGCAGGAGACCGACAAGGTCCTGCCGGGGGCCACCAGTGCGAACGCTCCGGTGGTGGCGCCCGCGGCGGCGGGGCAACCGACGGCGGGCGCGGGCGGCGGGGCCGGCGTTCCGGCGGCTTCCGGTCCCAATGCGACGTTCCGCGAGGCCTCGTCCGTCATCGCGAACCGCGAGGTGGGCCTGCTGACGATTCGCGCGTCGGCGCGGCAGCACGAGAAGATCCAGGAGTTCCTCGATCTGGTCTTGCTCAGCGCCCGTCGGCAGGTGCTCATCGAGGCGACGATCGTCGAGGTACGGCTCAACAATTCCTACCAGCAGGGCATCGACTGGGGGATTTTCACGGGCGGATGGCAACTCTTCGGCGGCGGCCTGTACCGCAACGCCGTGCAGGCGCTCGTGACGCCGCCGGTTCCGGTTGCAGGCGCGCTGACCGCCCTCCCGACGGCCAGCTCGTTTGTCGGGCAATACAACTCGAACACCTTGAGGGTTTCCCTGCAGTTGCTGGAGACCTTCGGAAACGTCCGCGTCCTGTCCAGCCCGCGCATCAGCGCGATCAACAATCAGACAGCGGTGCTGAAAGTCGTGGAGAACGTGGTCTACTTCACCGTTGCGTCGCAGACGAGCCAGGCGCAGACGACCGCGCTCACCACGGTGACCACGACGGCGCAGACGGTTCCGGTCGGCATCGTCCTCAACGTGACCCCGCAGGTGAGCGAGAACGACACGGTGCTCCTGAACGTGAAGCCGAGCATTTCGCGGATCGCGGCCCGGGTGCGCGACCCGAATCCGCTGTTGACGGTCGCGAACGAGATTCCGCAGATCGCGATCCGCGAGATGGAATCGGTAATCAAGCTCTCCAGCGGCCAGATCGCGGTGATGGGTGGACTGATCTCGGACGAGTTGCAGGACAACTCCGACACGATCCCCGGCGTGAACCGGCTGCCGTTCCTGGGCGACCTCTTCTCGAACAAGAACATCCAGAACACGAAGTCCGAACTCGTGATCTTCATGCGCCCGTTGGTGATCCGCGATCCGAGCGTCGACGGCGATTACCGCGGCTACCGGGTGTTCCTGCCGGGCGAGGACTTCATGAACCAGCCGAACCCCGGCGGGCCGCGCCGGTGCGAGTTCCCGGGCATCGAGGGTTGTCCGAAGTGAGTCTGCTCCTCGAGGCGCTCAAGAAGGCCGAGTTGGCCAAGCAGCAGGGCGCAGGCAGCCCGCAGCATGCGGGCGAAGCCGTACCGTCCGCGCCCGGCGAACCCGCCGCCAGCCTGAGCCTCGAGCCCCAGGTCGGCGCGAGCGCCGGCCCGCCGCTGATGACCCGCGACCGGCTTCCCGACATCACGCAGCCGCTCGAGATCTTTACCGAAGACCTGGCGCCGCGAGGTCGAGCGGGTTCTCCCGCCGCAACAGCGCCCTCCCCGACCGAACCGACGACCTCCACCGCCGGGCGGCCGGCTATCGCCATCGAGCGCCCGACCGCCCAAGCGACCGAGGACGCAGAACGCGCCTCGGCGCGGCAGCTGTTCGAGTCGAAGGCCGGAGACTACGAGCCGCGCCGTCCCTTCTTTCTGATGGTCGGTGCACTCGGCGTCGCCGTGCTGGGTGTCGCTGGCTACTTTGCCTATCAGGTCTTCGCGCCGCGGCCCGCGTTCTACACCCCGCCGGCGGCGGCGCAGGCGCCGGCCGCGACGGTCGCCGCCGCGCCGAACCAGGCGGGCGCCCCCGTTGCCCCAACCCCCGGGCCGGCCACGTCGGCACCCGCTGCCGGGGGCCAAGGGGTCGAGCCGCCGTCGCAGGCCGTCCAGACGGCGGCTGTTCCGCCGCCCCCACAGCCCAGCCCTGACGCCGGTTCACCGCGGCCGCCGCAGGGGGCGCGGACGACTACACGTGCGACCGCCGCAGTCGCCGCGGCCGGGGCGGCGGAACCCGCCGCGCAGCGCCCCGCGGCGACGGCGCGCGCGCCAGTGCGAATCACCGCGAGCGGACCACGCGTCGACCCGGGCGTGGAGCGCGGCTGGGAGGCGCTCCAGGCCGGCGATCTCCCGCGGGCTCACGATGAATACAGCCGCGCGCTGAAAGCCAATCCGCGCGATCGCGACGCGCTGCTCGGCCTGGCGGCGATCGACACCCGCAACCAGAACTTCGAACGGGCGGAAGCGCACTACCTCAAGGTGCTCGAGCTCGATCCGCGCGATGCATACGCGCAGGCGGCGCTGATGGGGTTGCGCGGCGGCGGCGACGCGCAGCAGTCGGAGAGCCGCCTGAAGACGCTGATCTCGCAGCAACCCGATGCCACCGCATTGAGCTTCGCGCTCGGCAATCAATACGCGTCGCAGCGGCGCTGGGCGGAGGCGCAGCAGGCGTACTTCGCCGCGTTCAGCGGGGATCCGGAGAACGCGGACTACGCCTACAACCTGGCGATCAGCCTCGATCATCTGCGGCAGCCGCGTCTCGCGCTCGAGTACTACCAGCGCGCGCTCGCGCTTGCCGGAAATCGCCCGGTCGGGTTCAATACCGGCCAAGCACAAGCGCGGGTCCGCGACCTCCAGCGCTGACCGGGGAGCTACGGCCCCCGGCCGAGCGGAACACCACGAGAGGCCGGGCCCCTCGTCGACACGAAGGGGAAACATGCGGCAGGTGCAGGCTGGCAAGGAAGGGGGGCGGCGCGTCCGTGCGTGCGCCGTTATTCGTGCTGCCGATCCAGGGACCGCCACCACGTCGAGCTGACCCGTAGCATTGAATCCGCAATGAACTCCCCGGCATCTCCGCAGGCGAAGCGGCATATCGGGCAGATCCTCATTTCCCAGGGGATTCTGACCGAGGACCAGCTGCGCATCGCGCTGCTCGAACAGCTGAAGAGCCGGCAGCCGGTCGGCAAGCTCCTGGTGCAGCTCGGCTTCGTCTCCGAGGCGACGCTGCGCGACGCGCTCTCCGAGAAGCTCGGGCTGTCGCCGGTCGATCTCGGCCAGATCGTGGTCGATCCGATGTCGATCCGGATCGTCCCGCGCGAGTTCGCCAAGCGGCACAACCTGTTCCCGGTCGCACTCGACAAGGAGCGCAAGCGCCTCATCCTCGCGATCTCCGACACCAACAACATCGTCGCCCTCGACCAGGTCCGCGCGCAGCTGCGCGGCGAGTACGAGATCGAGCTGCGCCTGGCGGGCGAGAGCGAGATCGCGCGCGCGATCGAGCAGTTCTACGGCCACGAGCTCTCGATCGACGGGATCCTGCACGAGATCGAGACCGGCGAGATCGACTACCAGAGCCTGCAGGCCTCCGGCGACGAGTACTCGCAGCCGGTCGTCAGGCTGATCTCGGCGCTGCTCGCCGACGCGGTGGAGCGGGCCGCCTCGGACATCCACTTCGAGCCGGAGCAGAACTTCCTGCGCATCCGCTACCGGATCGACGGCGTGCTGCGCCAGATCCGGTCCTTGCACAAGACCTACTGGCCGGCGATGGCGGTGCGCATCAAGGTCATGGCGAAGATGAACATCGCCGAGACGCGCGCGCCCCAGGACGGCCGCATCTCGCTCTCGCTCACCGGCCGGCAGGTCGACTTCCGCGTCGCCTCGCAGATCACCACCCACGGCGAGAACATCGTCCTGCGGATCCTCGATCGCCAGAAGGGGATCGTGCCGCTCGACCAGCTCGGCCTGCATCCCGAGCAGCTGGCGATGCTGAAGAAGATGATCGCGCGGCCCGAGGGGATCATCCTGGTCACCGGGCCGACCGGGAGCGGCAAGACCACGACGCTCTACTCGATCCTCAATCACATCAACCACGACGGCATCAACATCATGACGCTGGAGGATCCGGTCGAGTATCCGATGACCCTGATCCGCCAGACCTCGGTCAACGAGGCCGCCAAGCTCGATTTCGCGAACGGCATCCGCTCGCTGATGCGCCAGGACCCGGACGTGATCCTGGTCGGCGAGGTCCGCGACGAGGACACCGCCTCGATGGCGTTCCGGGCGGCGATGACCGGCCACCAGGTCTACTCGACGCTGCATTCGAACTCGGCGATCGGCGCGATCCCGCGGCTCGTGGACATCGGGCTCTCGCCCGACATCATGGCGGGCAACGTCATCGGCATCGTGGCCCAGCGGCTCGTGCGCAAGCTCTGCAAGCACTGCCGCCAGCCCTACACGGCCAACGCGTCGGAGGCCCGCATGCTCGGCACGAAGCCCGACGCGAAGGCGCCCACGCTCTACCGCGCGGTGGGCTGCGATCACTGCGACTACCAGGGCTATCGCGGCCGGCTCGCGATCATGGAGCTCCTCAAGGTCGACGGCGAGATCGACGAGCTCATGGCGCACCGCGCCACGGCGCGCGAGATGCTCAAGGCCGCCCTCGCCCGGGGCTTCCGGACCCTCGCCGACGACGGGGCGCGGCGGGTCCTGGACGGCTCCACCTCGGTCGACGAGCTGATGCGCGTCGTCGACGTGACCGATCGGATGTAACTGCGCGGAAGTAACGGCGCGGCTCTAACCGCACGGCGTAACCGCGCGGATTTGACCGCGGAATCCCGGCGCGCGTGACCCCCGTCACGCCGCGCCTGGCACGGCGAGTTTTCCGTGCCGCGCCAAAGCGTTATCCTTCCGCATTGGCCCCCACCAGCAGGCCGGATGGCAACCTTCAACTACAAGGCGATCGACGCGAACGGGAAGGCCGCCCTGGGCCAGATCGATGCGCTGAACATCGTCGACCTCGAGCTGCGGCTGAAGCGCATGGGGCTCGACCTCGTGGTGGGCGGGCCCACCAAGCGCGCCGGCGGGCTCGGGCGCGCCATCAAGCGTCCCGACCTGATCAACTTCTGCTTTCACCTCGAGCAGCTCACCGGCGCCGGCGTGCCGCTGATCGAAGGACTCACGGACCTGCGCGACAGCGTCGAGAACCCGCGCTTCCGCGAAGTCATTTCCGGCCTGATCGAAAGCATCCAGGGCGGGCAGAACCTCTCGGGCGCCCTGGCGTCCTACTCCGAGGTGTTCAGCCCCGTGTTCCGGAGCCTCATCAAGGCGGGCGAGGACACCGGCCGGTTGCCGGAAGTGCTCAAGAGCATCACCGAGAACCTGAAGTGGGAGGACGAGCTCGCCGCGCAGGCGAAGAAGCTGGTGATGTACCCGGCCTTCGTCGGAACGGTCGTGATCGCCGTCACGATCTTCCTGATGATCTATCTCGTGCCCCAGATGGTCTCGCTGATCAAGAACATGGGGCAGACGCTGCCGATGCACACGCGCCTCCTCATCTTCGTCTCCGATCTCTTCGTCTATTACTGGTGGGCGATTCTCGGCCTGCCGGTGATCGCGTACTTCGTCATCAAGTACGCCGCCCGGACCAACCCCGCGGTGCGCTATCGCATCGACGGGATCAAGCTGCGGCTGCCGATGCTGGGGCCGATCCTGCGCAAGATCATCCTGTCGCGCTTCGCGAGTATCTTCGCGCTGATGTACTCCTCGGGGATCACCATTCTCGACGCCATCCGCAATGCGGAGGACTCGGCGGGGAACGCGGTCATCAAGGAAGGCCTGGAGGCGGCCGGCCAGCAGATCGCGGAAGGCAAGTCGGTCACGGCGGCGTTCCAGGAGGTGGGCCTCTTTCCGCCGCTCGTGGTGCGCATGCTGCGCGTCGGTGAGAGCACCGGCGCGCTCGACACTGCGCTGCTCAACGTGAGCTACTTCTACAACCGCGAGGTCAAGGAGGAGATCGGGCGGATCCAGGTCCTGATCGAGCCGGCGATGACGGTGGTGATGGGCCTGCTTCTCGGCTGGGTCATGCTGTCCGTGCTGGGACCGATCTACGACACCATCACCAAGATCAAGTTCTGAGCGACCCATGTCCGACAAGCGCCTCCTCTATTTCAACGCGAACCGGGTGGTCGTGTACCGCTCGGCGCACCACAAGCTCGCGCTCGAGTCCTCGTTCGCGAACAACGAGGAAGGCGCGGCGGCATTCGCCACTCACCTGAGCGGCCTGCCGCGCAGCCTGTTCTTCGTCCTGGTCGACATCGTCGAGGAGGATTTCCATCAGGAGAACATCCCGTTCGTGCGCGGCGGGGATCGTGCCGCGCTGCTCGGCCGAAAGCTCGCGCAGCGCTACCGCGACACCAGCCTCTCGCTCGCGATGTCGCTCGGCTCCGAGCGCACGCAGCGGCGGGACGAGCGGATACTGTTCAGCGCCTTCACCAACAACGCGCAGTTCCAGCCATGGCTCGAAGCGCTGCGGGAGGCGGAGACCCCGGTCGCAGGCGTCTTCTCGACCGCATTGCTGGCGCCGCAGATCGCGGCGAAGCTCGGGGCGAAGAAGGCACCGTTGCTTCTCGTCACGCTGCAATCGGCCGGACTGCGCCAGAGCTACGTCGAGAACGGCAAGCTCCGCTTCAGCCGACTCGGACCGCTCGATGCGGCCGACGCCGCGGACCCGAGCCGGGTGGCCGAGGCGTTCGATCGCGAGACCACGCGGGTGCACCAGTATCTGACCGCCACCCGCGTCGTGGCGCGCGAAGGGGGCGCGATCGACGCGCTGCTGATCGCGCCCGCCGGGCAGAAGGCGCGCGTCCAGGCGGCCGTGCCGAACATGCCCCAGGTCCGGGTGAGCGTCGTCGAGCTCGGCGAGGCGGCGGCGACGATCGGCCTGAAGGGGTATCCGGCCGAATCCGGCGCGGAGGTGCTGATGCTGCACCTCCTTGCCCAGCGCCCGCCCACAGCGCAGTACGCGGGCGAGAATCTCCGGCAGTTCTTCCGCTTGCGCCAGGCGCGCAAGGGTCTCGTCGCCGCCGGTGCCGCGCTCGGCGCGGCAGGGCTGCTCTGGGCAGGCGTGCTGCTGACGCAGTACTTCGGCCTGCAGGAGCAGATCGGGCTCGATCGACAGCGCACGCGCCTCGCAACCGAAAGCTACGCCAGAGTCGAGGCGGCTTTTCCGCAGCTCCCGACCACGACGGACAACCTGCGCGTGACGATGCAGAACTACGCTGCGCTCACGAAGCAGACCGCGCGGCCCGAGCGGCTGATCGGCGACGTCTCGGCCGCTCTGGATGCCTCGCCGCGGATCGAGGTCGACAAGCTCCAGTGGGAGCTCACCGCCAATCCGCGCGTCACCAAGCCGGATCGCCCTCAGGGCGCGAGTCCGGCCCCGCCGCCTCCCCCCGCCGCGCCCGGCAAGGCGGTGGCGGGACCGCTTTTCGAGGTCATCCAGATCGATGGCAAGGTGACCGCGGTCAAGGCGTCCGACTACAAGGCAATCACTGCGCTCGTCGACGCATTCATCGAGCGCCTGGGCAAGCGGCCCGGCGTGGAAGTTCTGCAGACGAAGATGCCGTTCGAGCTCGGGTCCACGGGGCGCCTCAGCGGCGATATCGGCACCGAGACCGGCGCGGCCGTGCCGCGATTCAGCCTGACCGTGGCGAAGAAGACCGGCTCATGAAGCTGCCGCCCAATTCCGGAAAGCGCCTGGTCGCCCCCGCGGTGGTCGCGGCCTTCCTCGTCGCGGTCGGCGCGGTCGCGATCGTTCTCTCGCAGCAGATGCTGCAGAAGGGTCGCGCCGAGCAGACCAAGGCCACGGCCGACCGCGAGGCCGCGCAGAACCGGCTCGCGCGCACGACCGACGAGGAGCGCGAGATCCGCGAGAAGCTCGTGGACTACCAGAAGCTGCGCAGCCGCGGACTGATCGGCGAAGAACGGCGCGCCGACTGGGTCGAGCGGATCGCGGAGATCAAGAGCGCACGCAAGCTCTTCGACGTGAAGTACACGATCGAGCCGCAGCGGCCGGCCGACTACCCGGGACTCGCGGCCGCGGGCGACGTCGAGTTTCTCGCGAGCCAGATGAAAGTCGTCCTCGCCCTGCTGCACGAGGAGGACCTGTTCCGTTTCATCGACGATCTGCGCGGCGCGCTGAGCTCGCACGTGCTCGTGCGGTCGTGCACCGTGTCGCGGCTCGAAGTTGCGGCCGCGGATCGGGGCGTGGGTCCACGCCTGCGCGCGGACTGCACGATCGACCTCGTGACGATCCGCGATCGCAAGGCGAAAGCAACGTGATCGGAGCCGAGCGCCATGCCCCCTGACCTAACGCCCCTGCGGCACGCGCGGCACGCCGCATTGCGCCTCGCACTCGCCGGCGCGCTCCTCGGGGCGATACCCGGGTCGATACCGCTTGGGGTAATACCAAGCGCCGCCGCGCAGGACCTCGGGCGGATCTTCTTCACGCCCCAGCAGCGGCAGGATCTGGATCGGCGGCGAAATCTGAACGTGCCCGAGAGCGAGGTCGTCGTCGAGAGCCTGGTGACCGTGAACGGGCACGTGACGCGCTCCAGCGGCAAGACCACGACCTGGATCAACGGCGTGCCCCAGTACGACACGTACCGCGGCCGCGCCCCGGATCGGGTGGGCGTCGACCGCGGCGACGCCGCGGTCGGGGTGAAGATCGGCCAGACTCTCGATCGCAGCACCGGCGAGGTCCGCGACACGATCCAGAGTGGCGCGATCAAGGTCAACCCCTCGGCACGCTAGCTCCCTAAAGCCGTCGATGCGCACAAATCCAACTCGGGCACGTTGCGGGCGGCGGACGGCCGGATACGCGTTGCGCGCCAGGCAATGCGGCTACGGCATCCTGCTCGCGCTCGTCATCCTGGTGCTCGGCTCGCTCTACGGACTGACCAGGGGATTGAGCCAGGCGACCGCGCAGACCAAGCACGACGATCATGATCAGGCCGTGCTGCGGCAGGCGCGCGATGCGCTGGTCGCGCGCGCCGCGCTCGACCTCAATCGGCCGGGGAGCCTCCCCTGCCCGGACAGTAACGACGACGGGGTCGCCGATCTTCTCGCCGGCAACGTATGCCCCACGTACATCGGACGGCTGCCGTGGCAGACGCTGCGCCTTCCGGACCTGCGCGACAGCACCGGAGAACGGCTCTGGTACGTCCTTTCTCAGCCCTTTACCGATTCCAGCGCATCGGTCATCAACAGCGACACGCAAGGCACTGTGGTCATGACCGGACTCGCCCCTGCGGCGAACGTCATCGCCCTGGTGTTCGCGCCCGGCACGGCGCTTGGCGGGCAGGACCGGAGCGCGGTGGGAAAGAACATCGCGGCGAACTACCTTGAGGACGAGAACCGGGACGCGGCCAACAGCACCTACGTAGCGCGCACGGTGTGCGTCGCGTCGGACTGCGTCGGCGGCGCGTTCAACGACAAGGTGCTCGCGATCGGCGCGCGCGATCTATTCCCGGTAGTCGAGAACATGGTGGCCAGGCGCCTGCGCCTCCAGACCGATCTCGGCGGCGCGATGTTCAAGGAGGGCGCTTCGTTTGGCGACAAAGGCCACTACCAGCGCTGGCGCGACCACGCCGGCGTTGCCGGCCAGGGGTATTTCCCGTTCGCGGCGCCGTTCGTGCAGCCGGACACCTCCAACTTCCGCGGAGTGCTGGCGACGCATAACGGGCTGATGCCCGTTACCCGAGAGCCGACCTTCGTTCGCTGGGAGCGGGCCAATGGAAACCCGGCGTACAACCCGAATTTGGTCGAAGAGACGCCCGGATCGGACGTCTACAACGCCGCAACGGCGTGCAACACCTCCACCGACGATCAGATCGTCTGCGAAGTGCGGTATGCGGACTTTCAGACGCCGCGGATCCGCATCACCGGGCACGCGCTGAACGTCGCATCAAGCTTCGTCGACCCGGTCCAGCTTGGCGACGTGATCGTGGAGCGATGGAGCGGGTTTTCCTCCTCGTGGGTGTCCGGGGGCGGCAGCGTACTGTCCGTTTCCGACACGCATGTCGGCGCCGGCGCTGGCCGGGAGCGCCCGAGTCGAGGTCGTGGTGAACCTCGCGTCGCGGTCCAATTCCGGCACGTCGCCGACGCGGATCACGTTCCAGAAACCGCCCTACAACGCGGCCGTCGTGGGCCCGAACTGGTTCGTCGACAACAACTGGCATCAGGTCACCTTGTACTCGGTCGCGCCGGCCGCGACGACGGTCGCGGCGAAGGACGGCAGCACCGGCAACCCCGTCTGCGCGGTGTCGGCCGACTGCCTCGACGCAGTAAACACCGCCAACGGGGGAACCGGCCGACACCTGCTCCTCATGGTCTCCGGGCTCGCGGTGGATAACAACACGCCTCGACCAGCGGCCTCGCTGGCCCGGTATCTCGAGGGAAGGAATGTCTGGACTTCGGGCGCCCACACGCCGGCAAACCAGTTCGAGGCCTTCCGCGCGGGGAAGGATCGCACCAACGTCGTCGTCGGCAACGACAAGCTCGCAGTCGTCGCGCCATGAACGCCCGTCGAGGAGAACATCCCGCGCAGCCACGCGCGCGGATTCACGCTGACCGAGCTCGCGGTGGTCGTGGTGATTCTCGCCCTCATCCTGGGCGGCGTCGTGCTGACCATGGGGGCCATGACCAGCGCGCGCGAGGTCGAGCAGACGCAGCAGCAGCTCAGCCAGGCGCGTGAGGCGCTGGTGGGTTTCTTTTTGCGCAACGGCCGGTTCCCGTGCCCCGCCGCGCCCGCGGCCGCCGGCGTGGAGTCCCCGGCGGGCGGCGGCGTCTGCACGAACCCGTACAACGGATTCCTCCCCGCGGCGACGCTGGGCATCGGTCCGACCGACCCGCAAGGCTATCTGCTCGACGCGTGGGGCAACCGGATCCGGTACGCCGTTTCCCAGTATGTCCACACCCCGCCCTACGTCGACGCGGCGACCTGCGCCGGAGATTCGAGGCGCTGCTACCTCTTCACGACGACGAATGCACTGGCCCAAGTCGGCATCTCGAACCTGGCCGCGCCGTTGCCGGAGCTCCGCGTTTGCGACGTCGCGAACTGTGGCGGCGCCCTCGACTTCCGCGCACCGGTGGTCGTCCTCTCGAACGGGCCGAACTTCTCCTCGCAGGCGGCCGGCCTCACGGCAGCCAGCGTCGACGAGCTGGAGAACTCGACCGGCGTCGACAATGAGTTCGTGGCGCGCGATCCGCGTCCCGGCGGCCCCGGGGTCGAGTTCGACGACCTGGTCATCTGGCTTTCGCCCAACATCCTCTACAACCGCCTGATCGCCGCCGGCGCGATCTGAGGCATTTTTTCCTGCGTCGGCGGCACCCTTCTTCGGCGGCACCGCGCAGTGTGACGCATGCCCGGTCGCGTGAGCCGCCCGGTGCCGGCGACTCATCGTAGAATGCCCCTCGGCCTCGCTGGAACGGGGATTGCTCCGTCCTTCTGGCCGTGACCCCGCGCCGACAACACACCCTTCGATGAGCTATCTCTCCGAACTCGGCAGGCGCCTGCGGACGGCAGGCATCGAGCCGGACGACACGGACGACGTCAAGCTCAAGAAATCGCTGCTGATGTTCGCGATGGGGCTGACGGTCGCGGCCCCGGTGCTGTGGCTCGCCCTGTACGGCGCGATGGGGCTCAACCTGCCGGCGTCGGTGCCGTTCGGCTACCAGCTGGTGTCGCTCGGCACCTTGCTCGTCTACCTGGTCACCCGGAACTTCGACCTGTTCCGCGTGCTGCAGCTCAGCCTCTACCTCTTCTTCCCGTTCGTGCTGCAGTGGCAGCTCGGCGACTTCATCACCGCGAGCGGCTTCGTCCTCTGGGGGCTGCTCGCGCCGATCGTGGCGGTGCTGGTCTACAGCCCGCGCGACTCGATCCCCTGGTTCGTTGCGTACATCGTGCTGATCGTCGCGGCCGCCGGGGCCGACTACTACCTCTTCGCCGAGGGCGCGAAGCCGGCGCCGGTGCCGCCGAAGACGATCGTCGTCTTCTTCGCCCTCAACTTCGTCGCGATCTCGAGCGTCGTCTACTTCCTGCTGCGCTACGCCGCCGTAGAGCGGGACAAGTCGAAGGCGCGCATGGAGGAGGCGCACCGGCTGCTCCAGGCCGAGCAGGAGCGCTCCGAGCGCCTGCTGCTCAACATCCTGCCCGGCCCGGTCGCCGAGCGGCTGAAGATGGAGGACGGCACGATCGCCGACGGCTTCGCGGACGTGACCGTGATGTTCGCGGACATCGTCAATTTCACCACCCTCGCCGAAGGCATGTCGCCCAACCAGATCTTCGCGATGCTCAACAAGGTGTTCTCGTCGTTCGATTCGCTCGCCGAGCGGCACGGGCTCGAGAAGATCAAGACGATCGGCGATGCCTACATGGTGGCGGGGGGGCTGAACGACGAATCGTCGGTCAACTACTCCGAGGCGATCGCCCAGATGGCGCTCGACATGCGCGATCTGCTCGCGAGCGATCTGTCGGTGAACGACCATCGCCTCGAAATCCGGATGGGCATCGGCACCGGGCCGGTGGTCGCCGGGGTGGTCGGCAAGAAGAAGTTCATCTACGACCTCTGGGGCGACACCGTGAACCTCGCGAGCCGGATCACCGCCGAGAGCGTTCCGGGCATGGTCCAGGTCGACGTCACGACCTATCGCCGCCTGCGCAACCGGTTCGAGTTCGACCCGCCCAAGACCCTCTACCTCAAGGGCAAAGGCGACACGACCGTCTATACGCTGCGCGGGCGCAAGGCCGCCGCCGGCCACGAAGCCGCAGCGTAGCCGGCAAGGCTCAGGACGCCGCGCGCTCGCGCGGCGCTCCGGCCGTCGGCGGGGCATCCGCCTGGGACGTGGCCGCGCGCGCCTCGGCTCTGCGCAGCGCCCCGCGCAGCTCGAACACGACCTCGCCGGGTTCGTTGCGGGCGAGCCGGAGCATGAATCCGAGCATCTCGGCCTGGCGCGCGACCTGGTACAGCCCGATCCCGTAGCCGGTATCAGACGGCACCGGGCCCTTGAGCAGGCCTTCCTGCACGTTCTTCGCCACCGGGCGCCCGGTATCGGTCACCCTGAGGACGACGTCCTCGCCGAGCTCCAGCGCGATGCCGACCCGCACCACCGGGTCGAGCTTGCGTTTCTCCAGCGCGTTCTGCAGCAGGTTCTCGGCGGTCGTGTCGAAGAGATCCTTCGGGAGCAGGATGCCCGGGGAGACCCGCGCCGTGTCGAACTCCACGCCGCGCAGCTGGTAGGTCTTCTGCATCGTCTCCCACCACGTGTCGGACTGCACGAAGCGTCCCGTGTCGGTCTGCGGCCGTTGCAGCTTGTCGAGCGTCTGCTGCAGCCGCTGCAGCACGGTCGGCAGATGGCGACGCATCAACGCCGGGAGTGCGGCCGGGTCCCCGCCCGGATCGCGCTCGGCCGCCGAGCACAGCACGTTGAGCGACTGGAGCAGGTTCTTCACGTCGTGGGTCATGCGCGCCCCGGTCTCGTGGAGCGCCTGCACGTAGCTCTGCTGCTTCAGCTTCAGCTCGCGCTGCTTGGCGACGTAGAACTCCCCGACGAGCTGGCCGAGGAGGTTGATGTGCCAGGCGAGCGACGGGCTCGGCCGCTGGCGGCTGTACAGGCGGATGGTGATCTCGCGTCCCGCGTAGTCGACGGTGTGCCTGGAGGGCGCCCCGAACTCGCCCGACTCGCCGCCGGCGGTCCAGCTGCCGCCGGTGACCCACGGCAGCTTCGCGAGCCCCGCACAGGCCGCCTTCAGGAAGTGCTCCGGCCGGGTCTCCGCGCGCGACAGGTCGGCGAGGAAGTGGAGCCACTGCTCGAACGGCAGCCCGATCGAGAGCAGGTAGCGCGAGAACACCATCTGCAGCCCGGAAAAGCCAGCGCGCGGATTCCACACGACGCTGAGGAACAGCAGGAAGGTCGCGATCGCCATGAGACTGAAGGTAAGCGCGAACGCGTAGGTCTTCTTCCCGACGGTCATGAACGCGAAACTGCCGAGGACCAGGGCGACGAGCAGCAGGAAGATCATGCTCGCGTAGAAGAAATCGATCACCTGCGGCTCGGCGGTGTCCGACTCCACCGGCATGAGCGCCATGACCACGAAGAGAACGGGCAGGCCGTACTGCACCAGCAGCGTGATCTCGCGCTCGAGGATCGTGTTCGGGAAGCCGTTCGGGACGACCCAGAGCAGCAACAGCATCACGAGGTAGGTGAAGACCGTCAGATAGAAGAGCCGCAGCCAGCGCGCCTGGAACAGGAACACCTTGCCGCCGACGATCCCGGAGAGCAGCGCCACCCACATCCCGAGCATCCACCAGTTCAGGAACGCGAGGATCCCGACGGTGATCAGCACGATGAGGAAGAGCTCGCTCGCCTTGAGCTTCTGGCCGCCCTGCATGAACGGCTGCCAGATCATGAACAGCCCGAGGTGCGCCATCATGAGCCCGCGGGCCCAGATGTCCTCCACGCCGCGGATCACCGCGACGTGCAGGCAGATCAGCATCGCAAGCACCAGCAGGCGCGCCTTGCGTCCGGACACCTGCACGGACGCCTGAAAAACCTCCTCGCTCATCTGGGCGGTCGCGTCGCCTTGCATTCAGCTCCCTCGAACCTTAGTCTTCTTGCCTCGGCATCGTCCATGCCATCGACATCGATGCAAGCGGCTCGAGAATGATACGCGTCATATTACCGATCGCCCGCGCAACCCTCCTCGAAGCGGCCCGCAGCCGCATGCTCTGGCTCGTCGGCGTCCTGATCCTCGTTTGCTTCGGCATTGCCGGATTCATCCAGCAGATCGCGATCATCGAGGCGCCCCAGATCCAGGGCACCGTGCTGGCGGCGATCCTCCGCGCGTCGGCCGCATTCCTCACCGCGGCATTCGTCGCGATGAGCATCGTGCGCGAGTTCAACGACAAGTTCTTCGAGCTCATGCTCGCCCAGCCGTGGCCCCGGGGCGTCTATCTTGCCGGCAAGTTCGTCGGTTTCTCGACAGCGGCGGTGGGCCTGGCCGTGGTGGTGAGCCTTCCGCTGCTGCCCTTCGTCCCGCCGGATCGGCTCGCTGCGTGGACTTTGTCACTCGCGTGCGAGCTGATCATCCTCACCGCAATGAGCCTTTTCTGCGTAATCACCATTACGCACATCGTGCCGGCGCTCGCCGCCGTCCTCGGCTTCTATGTGCTGGGCCGCTCGATCGCGGCAATCCAGGTCATCGCGGCCGGGTCGGAGGCCTCCGCCGGATGGACCGACCGCGCGGCCGACGGGTTCATCCAGGCGATCGCCCTCGTGCTGCCCCGTTTCGACTTGATGACCCGGTCGGACTGGCTCGTCGCTTCGGCGCCGGCAGGGTGGACCCTGGCTGGCCTGGTGGCACAGGCTGCCCTCTACACCCTCCTCCTCATGGGCGCGGCCCAGTTCGACCTCCACCGGCAGAACTTCTAGGGATGCGCGAGCGCCCGGTCAGCCAGGTTCCGCGCTGGGTACTGGCGCTGCTCGGCGGAGCGCTCGGGCTCCAGCTCTGGGTGGGAGCGTCCCGGCCGAATCCTCACGCCGCGGCCGCGGACCTGGGGTGGCCGCCCAGCGCCCGGATGTTGCAGCTGGCCTCGTTCGGGGACCCGGTTCCGCTGGCAAAGCTCCTCATGCTGTACCTGCAGGCGTTCGACTATCAGGCCGGCACGCGGGTCCCCTACCGCGATCTGGACTACGACCGGCTCGAGGCCTGGCTGGCCCGAATCGTCGCCCTCGACCCCACCGGCCAGTACCCGCTCATGTCCGCGAGCCGCCTCTATGCCGAGGTTCCCGATCCCGCGAAGAAGCGGCGCATGCTGGACTTTGTCTACCGGGCCTACCTCGAGGACCCGAACCGGCGCTGGCCGTGGCTCGCTCACGCGACCGTCCTCGCGAAGCACGAGCTCAAGGATCCGGTCCTGGCCCGCCAGTACGCGGTCGCCCTGCAGCGGCACACTACGACGTCCGACGCGCCGGTCTGGGTGAAGCAGATGGAGCCGTTCATCCTCGAGGACATGAACGAGCTCGAGGCGGCCAAGGTCCTGATCGGCGGCCTGATCGCCAGCGGACAGGTGAAGGACGAACGCGACCTCCGACTGCTCCAGCGGCGCCTGAGGCTGCTGGAAGACCGCATCGCCGCGGAACGGGGGCGGAAGCCCTAGCCTCAGGTTTGTCGGGCCCGCGTCAATTCTGCCGGCTTCCCGACAGCCAGCCGCCCGAAAAGGGCGTGATTTCTTTCACATTCAAGGGGAAAGGGCTGGCACCGAAGTTGCTCCTGCTTTGGGCTGCGCAGCCTCGGGTGTTGCCGGGGCGTCATGGCGAGGAGCGGACAATGCAAATCAAACACAGGCAATCGGGCTTCACCCTGGTCGAGATCGCGATCGTGCTCGTGATCATCGGTCTCCTGCTGGGCGGGATCCTCAAGGGACAGGAGATGATCACCCAGGCCCGGATCAAGAACGTCATCAACGACTTCAACGGCATCACCGCCGCGTACTTCTCGTACCAGGACCGCTACCGCGCGATCCCGGGCGACGACGCCGGGGCGGTGGCGCGCTGGACGCTCGGTGCGCCCGGTACGTCGGCCACCGCCGGGAACGGCGTGCTCGAGGGCACCTGGAACGCCGCGACCGCGGCCGCCGAGCCCGAGACGCGGCTCTTCTGGTGGAACCTGCGGTCCGCGGGCTTCATCGCGGGCCCGACCGCCCCCGCCGCGCAGGCGGCCGCCCAGCCGACGAATGCGTTTGGCAGCATGATCGGTGCGGCCACTGGAACGGGTGCGCCGACGCTCAGCCTGAGCGGCCTGATCATCTGCTCCTCGGGCATCCCCGACAAGGTGGCGATCGCGGTCGATACGCAGATGGACGACCAGAACGCCGGCACGGGCTCGCTCCGCGCGATCGTCGGCGGATCGACCACTGCACTGGCGCCGCTCGCAGTCCCGCCGCTGAACTACGTGGAGACCGGCTCGACCCAGTACCTCATCTGCCGCGGCGTCTGAGGACGACCCCAGCACCGCAGCCAGCGCCTGCCTCAAAAGCCCGCCCGCGTGGCGGGCTTTTCTTTTTTCGCCGCCGGGCCGGCGCCGTCCGAAGCAGCGCTGTCGCTGCGCCGACAGTCGGTGCGGCAGCTACGAGCGGGCGGCTGGCGTCGTGGGAATTGCGGGACTAATTCCTCGCTTCCGCGATGACGGCCGGGCATCGTGCCGGATCGTCGTACGTCGTGCTGCAAGTCATCCGTCAAAGAAGAATGGCTGGATCCTCCGGCGGCGTCCCCAGGCAACGGAGGGCCTGCGGGCACCCTCACCAAGATAGTGGCTTCACGCTCGTGGAGCTCGCGGTCGTGCTCGTGCTGATCGGCCTGCTGCTCGGCCTCCTGCTGCTCGGCAACGGCATCCTGGTTCAATCGCGCATTCGGTTCATCGCGAACGACTTTGAACAGCTGAAGGTGGCGGTCCTCACCTACCAGGACCGCTACGGCGCGCTGCCGGGCGACGACGCGCGCGCCGCGAGCCGTTGGGTGGGACGATCGAAGGACGGCACGGGCGACGGGCGCATCAGCGGCTCGTACCAGGCGCCACCGCCCGGCGGTGACCCGCTGGTCACGCTGACCGTGGACGCGCTTGGCGGCGAATCGCTCAATTTCTGGTGGCAGCTCCGGCTGTCGGAGTTGGTCAACGCGCCGCCGCCGGTGATTACGCCTGTCGCGCAGCCGCTGAACGCGTTACGCCGGAGTCGTGGGCGTGGAGTGGGGCGTATTCGGATTTCCCCGGCTGGCCGCCTGCACCGCGAACTTGCCGGGAGAGGTTGCGATCGGCGTCGAAAGCCAGCTCGACGACGGGAACCCGCGCCGCGGCCTGGTGCGCGCCGCAAAGCAGAACGTCGATAACGAGCCGATCGCAACCGCCGATGCGACGGTCAACACCTTCGCGACCGGCGACGCTGACATGTACATCGTCTGCCGCCGGCTCGACTGACCCGGCGCGCCGGCGCTGCTTGCTGGGGATGCTCTGGAAAACCCCGTTTTTCAGAGCCTCATTCATAGGGGCACGGGGAGGTATCCCCGGGTTTTCAGAGTTTCCCTAGCCTTGCAGTATCCGCGCCTCGGCCGCATCGAGCGCGTCGGGGCGCCCGAGCAGCACCACGATATCGCCCGCCTCGAAGCGCGTGTCCGGCCCGGGATCGTCCGCGCGGATGCCGTGCCGGCGAAGCGCCGTCACCTCTGCGCCGAGCGCCGCGAGCGCCAGCTCGGCAGCCGTGCGACCGACCGCGTGCGCGCCCGCGGCGACGCTGACGGTGTGCAGCCGGGGCTGGTTCGGGTCGTCCAGATCGGCGGCGTCGTCGCTCGCACCGTGGTAGAAGCCGCGCAACAGCCGATAGCGCTCGCCGCGGACGCCCCGGATCTGCGCGATCACGCGCCGGACCGGGACGCCCAGCATCAGCATCGCGTGCGAGGCGAGCATCAGGCTCGTCTCGAACGTGTCCGGAACGACCTCGGTCGCGCCCGCCTGCAGGAGGCGCTCGAGGCTGCTGTCGTCGCGCGTGCGCACGATGACCGGCAGCGCGGCGCTGACTTCGTGCGAATGGTGCAGCACGCGCAAGGCGGACGGGATGTCGGTGTAGGTGACGACGAGTGCCGCCGCACGCTTCACGCCCGCGGCGATGAGCGTCTCGCGGCGCGCGGCGTCGCCGAAGACCACCGTGTCGCCGGCCGACGCGGCCTCGCGGACGCGCTCGGGATCCAGATCGAGCGCGATGTACCCGATCCCTTCCCGCTCGAGAAAGCGCGCGAGGCTCTGGCCGGTCCGACCGTACCCGCAGATCACCACGTGCCGCTCGGCCGCGAGACCGCGCACGGCGATCTGGTGCAGCTGCAGCGACCGCAGCATCCACTCCGACCCCGAGAGCCGCAACGCGATCCGGTCGCTGTGGTGGATGAGAAACGGTGCGGCGAGCATCGACAGCAGCATGCCCGCCACGACCGCCTGCGACAGCGCCAGGTCCACCACCTGGACGTCCAGAGCGCGCACGATGAGGACCAGCCCGAACTCGCCTGCCTGGGCGAGCGCGAGGCCGCTCCGGATCGCGGCCCCGGGAGTCGCCCCGCGCAGGCGCGAGAGCCCGGCAATCAGGGCGAACTTCAGGGCCACCGGCACCACGAAGATCGTCAGCACGAGCGCAAAGTGGTCGGCCACGACCCGCAGGTCGAGCTGCATTCCCACCGAGATGAAGAACAGGCCCAGCAGCACCTCGCGGAAGGGCTTGATGTCCTCCTCGACCTGGTGCCGGTACTGGGTCTCCGAGATGAGCATTCCGGCGACGAACGCACCGAGGGCCAGCGAGAGTCCGGCGAGCTCCGTGAGATACGCGAGGCCCAGCGTGATGAACAGCACGTTGATGATGAACAGTTCGTGCGAGCGGCGCCGCGCGACCAGCGTGAACCAGGGCCGCATCAGCCGTTGCCCGATGAGCAGCACCACCACCAGCACCGCGGCGGCTTTCAGCCCCGCCAGCGCGAGGTCGCGTGCGAGCGCTTCCCCCGACCCGGCGAGCGCCGGAATGAGGATCAGCAGCGGCACCACGGCAAGGTCCTGGAACAGCAGCACGCCGATCGTGTCCCGGCCGTGCGGCGTCTCCGTCTCGAGGCGCTCCACGAGCAGGCGGATCACGATCGCCGTGGAGGACATCGCGAGGGCCCCCGCCAGCACGACCGCCGCCTGCCACGAGGTCCCGAAAGCAAGCGCGACCGGCGCGAGCACGGCCATGGTGAGCACGACCTGCGCGCCGCCCAGCCCGAACACCACGCCACGCATCTGGACCAGCCGCGGCAGGCTGAACTCGAGCCCGAGGGTGAACATCAGGAAGACGACGCCGAACTCCGCCAGCTGGCGCGTCGCCGGACTGTCGGCGACCCAGCCGAGCGCGTGCGGACCGATCGCGACGCCGACGATCAGGTAGCCGAGCAGCGGCGGCAGGTGCAGACTGCGGAAAACCACCACGACGAGCACCGCGCTCGCGAGCAGGATCAGCACCAGTTCGAGCGCGTGGGTCATCGTGTCTTGAGGGCCGCGGGCAAGCGGTAGCGGAGAGGTCGTTTGCTATACTTTTCACGATGATAGCGACAGTGTCAGCATCGGAACAACCAGCGCGGGACCACGAGGATCGCGCAGAGGGCGCGGCGGCAAGTGCGGCGGGCGTGCTCGCGCTCGCCCGCGAAGTGCTCGAGATCGAGGCCGCGGCGGTGGCCGCGCTCGGCTCGCGCCTCGACCAGCAGTTCGTCGCCGCCGTGCAGCTCATTCTGGCCTGCCGCGGGCGGGTCGTGGTGACCGGCATCGGCAAGTCGGGCCACATCGGCCGCAAGATCGCCTCGACGATGGCCAGCACCGGGACGCCGGCGTTCTTCGTGCACCCGGGCGAGGCGAGCCACGGCGACCTCGGCATGATCATGCACGACGACGTGGTGATCGCGCTCTCGTACTCCGGGGAGAGCGACGAGCTGCTGACCGTGCTGCCGCTCGTCAAGCGGATGGGCGCGCGCCTGATCGCGCTCACCGGAAAGCACGATTCGACGCTCGCCGCGCTCGCCGACGTCGTGCTCGACACGCGGGTCGAGAAAGAGGCGTGCCCGCTCAACCTCGCGCCGACCGCGAGCACCACCGCCGCGCTCGCGCTGGGCGATGCGCTCGCGGTGGCGCTGCTCGACGCGCGCGGGTTCGGCCACGACGACTTCGCCCGCTCGCATCCCGGCGGGCTGCTCGGCCGGCGGCTGCTCACGCACGTGCGCGACGTGATGCGCACCGGCACGGACATCCCGACGGTGAGCGAGCGCGCGACGCTGGCGGAGGCGGTGCTCGAGGTGTCGAAGAAGCGCATGGGCATGACCGCCGTCGTGGACGACGCGGGCCGCCTGGTGGGCATCTTCACCGACGGCGACCTCCGGCGCAGCCTGGAGCGCGGCGGCGACATCCGCACCACCCCCATCACGGCGGTCATGACCCACGGTCCGCGCACCATCCGCCCCGAGGCGCTCGCGGCCGAGGCGGTCGAGCTGATGGAGACGCGCAAGACCACCCAGCTCCCGGTCGTCGATGCCGCCGGCACGCTGGTCGGCGCGCTCAACATCCACGACCTCTTCCGCGCGAAGGTGCTGTGAGCCCGCCGGACCGCTCCCGGGAGGGAAGACAGGGCCCCTCCCCCGTCTCGGGCGAACGCCCGAGCGCCCTTCGCGCGAAAGTAGTCCGATGAGCGACGCGCTCGAGCGGGCCCGCCCGCTGCGGCTCATGGCGTTCGACGTCGACGGCGTGCTGACCGACGGGACGCTCTACTACACCGACGAAGGCGCGGAGCTGAAGGCGTTCCACACGCTCGACGGCCTCGGGCTGAAGATGCTGCAGGCCGCGGGCGTCGAGCTCGCCCTGATCAGCGGGCGGCGCTCGAACGCGGTCGCCGCGCGGGCCGCCAACCTCGGCGTGGCGCGCCTGTTCCAGGGCGTCGAGGACAAGCTGTCGGTGTTCGAGCGCATCCGCGGCGAGCTCGGCCTCGCGGCGAGCGCGTGCGGCTTCATGGGCGATGACCTGCCGGATCTGCCGGTGCTCACGCGCTGCGGCTTCGCGGCCACCGTGCCGGAGGCGCCCGATGCGGTACGCTCCTGCGCACACTACGTCAGCCGCACGCCGGGCGGTCGCGGCGCCGCCCGCGAGGTGTGCGACCTGATCCTGCGGGCGCAGGGCGCGCTCGACGCGGCAGTCGCTCGGTACCTGGTATGAAACCGATGCCGGAGGCATCGCTTTCCCTGGCTTCGGGGAGCACGAGGGGGCGGCGCACAGCGGCTTTGTCCCCCTCGTGTCGTGGAAAACTCACATGAGATTGCGATCGAACACGCTGTTTTCGCTCGGACTCGCGGCGGGGCTCGCGGCGCTCACGTTCTGGCTCGAGCGGACGGTGAACACCCCTACGAGCGCGTCGTCGTCGGCGCGCGCGCGCGTGCCGGAGTTCGTGGTGGACCGCATCGCTTCCACGGCGATGGACAAGAGCGGCCGGGCGGAGTCGCGCCTGACGGCCCAGCGGATGCTCTACTACCCGGACGAGGAGACGACCGAGGTCGAAGAGCCGCGGCTGACGCAGTTCCCCGAGAAGGGCCCGCCGATGCGCGTCTCGGCCGAACGCGGGACGGTCAACAAGGAGGGCGACGAGGTGCGGCTGTACGGCAACGTGGTGGTGATCCGCGAGCCGGTCGGAGACCGCCCGGAGCTGCGCATGGACACGACCTATCTCCAGGTGTTTCCGAAGACCGAAGTGGCGCGCACGCCGGAGCCGGTGCTGATCACCGAGGGCAGCTCGAAGATCGCCGGGGTCGGCATGGAGTACGACAACGCCAAGCGCCAGTTGGAGCTGAAGGCGCGCGTGAGCGGCTCGTACGAGCCGTCCGCGATGCAGAAGCGGTGAGCCATGCGCCGCTCGGTCGCCGCCATCACGCTCCTGCTCGCGCTCACCGCGCACGCGGAGCGCACCGATCGCGACAAGCCGGTGAACATCGAAGCCGACCGCATGCTCGCCGACGACCAGAAGCAGACCGCGGTCTTCGAGGGCCGTGTCGTGCTCACGCAGGGCACGTTCGTCCTGCGCGCGGACAAGCTCACGGTGCGCCAGGATCCCCAGGGGGGGCAGACCGGCGTGGCGGTGGGCGCACCGGCGACCTTCCGCCAGAAGCGCGACGGGGTCGACGAGTGGATCGACGGCGAGGCATTGCGCATCGAATACGACGGCAAGACCGAACGCGTCGAGCTCTTCGACAAGGCGCGGATATCGCGCGACAAGGACGAGGTGCGCGGCAACTACATCTCGTACGACTCGCGCACCGAGGTGTTCCGCGTGCAGCCGTCGAAGGACGCCGCCGGCCCGCCGGGGCGCGAGGGTCGGGTGCGCGCGGTCATCCAGCCGAAGAAGAAGGACGAGCCGGCCCCGCGCCCGGAGGCCCCGCTCGACCTGAAGCCGGCGACCGACCTCGGCAAGAGCTGAAGCGCTCGGGCATGCGAGGCATGCCGCCGGCGGCGCGGCCTGATCCCAGATGAGCCGACTCCGCGCCGTCGAACTCAACAAGCGCTACAAGAAGCGCGTCGTCGTCCATGACGTCTCGATCGAGGTCTCGAGCGGCGAGGTGGTGGGCCTGCTCGGGCCGAACGGCGCGGGCAAGACGACCTGCTTCTACATGATCGTGGGGCTGGTCGCCGCCGACGGCGGCCGGATCTACATCGACGACCGCGAGATCACGCGCCTGCCGATCCACCGGCGGGCGCGGCTCGGGCTGTCCTATCTGCCGCAGGAAGCGTCGGTGTTCCGGCGGCTGACCGTCCAGGAGAACGTTCGCGCGGTCCTCGAGCTGATGGAGCTGCCCGAGGACGAGGTCGGGCGCCGGCTCGACACGCTGCTCGAGGAGCTGCACATCGCCCACCTGCGCGACGCCACGGCGCTGTCCCTGTCCGGGGGGGAGCGGCGGCGGACGGAGATCGCGCGGGCGCTCGGGACCCAGCCCGCGTTCATCCTGCTCGACGAGCCGTTCGCCGGCGTCGACCCGATCGCGGTGCTGGACATCCAGCGCATCATCCGCTTCCTCAAGGAGCGGGGGATCGGGGTCCTGATCACCGACCATAACGTCCGGGAAACGCTGGGAATTTGCGACCGGGCGTACATAATTAACGAAGGCTCGGTGCTGGCCGCGGGCAGGCCGGAAGAGATCGTTTACAATGAAAACGTTAGACGCGTTTACCTCGGGGAACACTTCCGCCTCTGAAGCGGGCTGACTCGTTTTTCCCGCGCCCCGGCGAGGGGTAAGTCCCGCGTCAACGACCCGACGCCCAAACACCCGGACCCCGGATTCTCGACCCCCGCCCCTCGGCTACTCGGCTCCCCGCAGCATGAAGCAGACCCTGCAGCTCAAGCTGTCTCAGCACCTCACGCTGACGCCTCAGCTGCAGCAGTCCATCCGTCTCCTCCAGCTGTCCACGCTCGAGCTCAATCAGGAGCTGGAGCGGTTTCTCGCCGACAACCCGCTGCTCGAGCGCGAGGAGAGCGATGACGACGGCGACGCCCCGCCGCGCATCAACGGCGCCCAGCAGGCCACCGAACCGGCGCCGGAGCGCGCCGCGGCCCCCGAAAGTGCGGCACCGGCCGAGGACGAGCGCCCGGCGGACGCCGACTGGTACCTCGAAGGCGGCGGCTCCGGCGCAGGACGCGAGGAAGGCGACGAGTCGGATTACCCGCAGCTCGCCGCCGAGTCGCCGACGCTGCGCGACCATCTGCTCCAGCAGCTCTCGCTGACGCCGCTGCCCGAGCGCGACCGCCGGCTGGTCGCGATGCTCGTCGACGCGCTCGACGAGGACGGCTACCTGACGCAGCCGCTCGAGGAGATCGCGGAGATGCTGCCGGCGGAGCTCGGGGTCGAGGCCGACGATCTCACGATCGCGCTCAAGCACCTGCAGAACCTGGATCCGACCGGCGTCGGCGCGCGCTCTCCGGCCGAGTGCCTGGAGCTGCAGCTGAGCGCGTTTCCCGAGGCCGCCACCGGGCGCGAGCTCGCGCTCAGGATCGTGCGCGAGCACCTTCCGCTGCTCGCCGCGCGCGACTTCGCCAAGCTGAAGAAGCTGATCGGCTGCGACGAGCCGAGCCTGCGCGCCGCGCACAAGCTCATCCAGAGCCTCAACCCGCACCCCGGCGCGGAGTTCGCGCAGATCGAGACGCGCTACGTCATCGCCGACGTGATCGTGCGCAAGGTGAAGAACGTCTGGGTCGCGCGCTCAACCCCGACGCGATGCCGCGAGTTGCGCATCAACCGCATCTACGCCGACATCCTCCAGCAGAACCGCGCGCAGCGCGGGGCAGATGTCGTCGCAGCTGCAGGAAGCGCGCTGGCTGATCAAGAACGTGCAGCAGCGCTTCGAGACCATCCAGCGGGTGTCGCAGGCGATCGTCGACCGCCAGCGGCACTTCTTCGACCACGGCGAGGTGGCGATGCGGCCGCTGGTGCTGCGCGAGATCGCCGATGCGCTCGGGCTGCACGAATCCACCGTGTCGCGCGTGACCACGCAGAAGTTCATGGCCACGCCGCGCGGCATCTTCGAGCTGAAGTACTTCTTCGGCAGCCACGTCGCGACCGACACCGGCGGCGCGTGCTCGGCCACCGCGATCCGGGCGCTGATCAAGCAGCTGGTCGCCGCCGAGGACGGCAAGAAGCCGCTCTCCGACTCCAAGATCTCGGAGATCCTCGGGCAGCAGGGCATCGTGGTGGCGCGGCGGACCATCGCCAAGTACCGCGAGTCGCTGCACATCCGGCCGGGCAACCTCCGCAAGTCGATCTGATCCACCCCGCCCAGGAGGGGCACCCCAATGAATCTTTCCGTCACCGGCCATCACGTCGCGGTCACGCCCGCCATCCGCAGCTACGTGGAGTCGAAGCTCGACCGGGTGCTGCGGCACTCCGACCACGTCACGTCCGTGGGCGTGATCCTGTCCGTGCAGAAGCTGCGCCAGAAGGCCGAGGCGAACGTGCACCTGCGCGGCAGGGATCTGCACGTCGAGGCCGACCACGAGGACCTCTACGCGGCGATCGACGCGATGATCGACAAGCTCGACCGCCAGGTGCTCAAGCACAAGGACCGCACCGGCACGCGCCCGCACGACGCCCTCAAGCACCAGGCGGGGAGCGAGAAGGCCTGATCATGGCGACGGGGCGTCGCGAGGCAGCGCAGCCGAGCGATCGCAGCTCGCGAGAAGCAGCGCCTCGCGCCGCCACGAGCTCGCGCACGGCCTCGCCGGGAGGCCTTGAGCGGCGCCCGCATGCCCCGTCGACGGTTTGCGTGGACTGTTCGGCACCGCGGTAGAATGCCAGCCCATCCGGGTAAACGCCCCCAGGCGCCAGTGCTAGAGAAACCAGCGCTAGAGAAACCAGCGCTAGAGAAACCAGCACGCGAGCACGCAGCGCCAGGCAGGCAACGACCCCGACCTCGGAACCGCGCATGAACCGCATCGTCAAGCTGCTGCCGGCGTCGAACATCCTCCTCGACGTGGAGGTCAGCAGCAAGAAGCGCATGTTCGAGCAGGTGGGGCTCCTCTTCGAGAATCATCAGGGGGTCGCCCGCAGCCTCGTCTTCGACAGCCTGTTCGCGCGCGAGAAGCTCGGATCGACCGGGTTGGGGCAGGGTGTGGCGATTCCGCACGGGCGCATCAAGGGCCTCAAGGACCCGATCGGCGCGTTCCTGCGACTCAAGACCGCGGTGGCCTTCGACGCGCCCGACGGCCGGCCGGTCGAGCTCGTCTTCGTCCTGCTCGTCCCGGAGCAGGCGACCGAGCAGCACCTCGAAATCCTCTCCGAGCTCGCCCAGATGTTCAGCGACCGCGAGCTGCGCAGCCGTCTCGCCGCCGCCACCGACGCCACGACGCTGCACGAGCAGATTTCCGCCTGGCAACCCTATCTGGCAGACCCGCGTGCTCCAGACCAGCGTCGCGCGTCTGTTTGAGGACAACCGCGAGAAGCTGGCGCTTTCCTGGGTGTGCGGCAAGGTGGGCGGCGAGGCGGTCGTCCGGCAGGACCCCATCGAGTCGGCCGCCTTCGTCGGCCACCTGAACCTCATCCACCCGAACCGCATCCAGGTTCTGGGCAAGCACGAGCAGGCGCATCTCGACGCGCTGGAAGGCGCGCGCCTCGAGCGCCTGGTCGACCTGGGCCTTGGCACGCGCCCTGCCGCCGTGATTCTCGCGGACGGCGTTGCGGGGCATCCGCGCCTGCTGCAAGTGGCCGAAGCGCGCGGCATCACGGTCCTCGCCTCGCCCCGGCCCGCCGCCCAGCTGATCGACAAGCTGCGGCGCTACCTTTCCAAGACGCTGGCCGAGACGACGACGCGTCACGGCGTGTTCATGGACGTGCTGGGCCTGGGCGTGCTGATCACCGGCGACTCGGGCGTCGGCAAGAGCGAGCTCGGATTGGAGCTCATCAGCCGCGGCCACGGGCTCGTCGCCGACGACGTGGTCGAGATCTCGCGCATCGGGCAGGAGCAGCTCGACGGCCGCTGTCCGGCGATGCTGAAGGATTTCCTCGAGGTGCGCGGCCTCGGCGTGCTCGACATCCGCGTCGATCTTCGGCGAGACCGCGGTGCGCCCGAAGATGAACCTGCGGCTCGTGGTCCATCTCGAGCGGCCGACCCCGTCGGCGGCGGCGCCGGCCGAGCGGCTGCCGCTGCACGAGCTCGCCGAGGACATCCTCGGCGTCACGGTGCGCAAGGTCGTCATCCCGGTCGCGGCCGGCCGCAACCTCGCCGTGCTCGTCGAGGCGGCGGTGCGCAATTACATCCTCCAGATCCGCGGCTACAACAGCACCGAGGCCTTCCTGCGCCGCCAGCGCGCCGAGATGGAGAATGACGAAGCTGGCGGTCCGCCGTCAACCGGGACCGCGGGCGGGCGTTAGGAGCTTCACAGCCGGAGACTGCGCCGGTCTGTTCACAACCCAAAGGGGAGGAAAAGTCATGAAGAAGCTCGTCGCCATCCTGTTCGCAAGCGCGTTCGCCGTCCCGGCCGCCTTTGCCCAGACCCCGGCTCCGGCGCCGGCGCAGAAACCGGCGGCAGCGCCGCCGGCACAAGCGGCACCGAAGGCTGCGGAAAAGAAGGAGCTCACCGAGCAGCAGAAGCGCATGCAGCAGTGCAACGCCGATGCGAAGAAGCAGCAGTTCAAGGACAACGAAGCGCGCCAGGCGTACATGAGCACCTGCCTCAAGGGCGGCGGAGCGCCGATGACCCAGCAGGAGAAGATGACCGCCTGCAACAAGCAGGCGGCCGACAAGGCCATGAAGGGCGACGACCGCAAGGCCTTCATGAGCAAGTGCCTGAGCAACTGATCGCCCGGCGACGTCATCCGCCCGCAAGGCGCGTGCTCCGCACGCGCCTTTTTCGTTTGCGGGCCGCCCGGCCCCTCGGCTATGCTGCCCCGGTCATGCAGCTGGTGATCATCAGCGGCCTCTCCGGCTCCGGCAAGAGCGTCGCGCTGAACGTCCTCGAGGACGCGAGCTTCTACTGCGTCGACAACCTCCCGGCGACGCTGCTCTTCGAGACCGTCGCGTTCCTGCGCAATGCGGGCTATGAGCGCGTGGCGGTCACGGTCGATGCGCGCAGCGGCACGGCGCTCGCGGAGCTGCCGGGCTCGCTCGGCGGCCTGAAGGCCCAGGGCGTGGACGTCCGCCTGCTCGTCCTCGAGGCGAAGAACGACGCGCTCATCAAGCGCTTCTCCGAGACGCGCCGCCGCCATCCGCTCGCCGATGCCGAGCGCACGCTCGACGAGTCGATCGCCCGCGAGCGCGAGTTGCTCGAGGACGTCATGGAGCTCGGGCATCGCATCGACACGAGCGATCTCGCGCCGAACACCCTGCGGGCGTGGATCAAGGACTTCTTCGCGATCGACCGCTCGGGCATGACGCTCCTCTTCGAGTCGTTCGGCTTCAAGCAGGGCATCCCGCTCGACGCCGACCTCGTGTTCGACGTGCGCAGCCTCCCCAACCCGTTCTACGACCCGCAGCTGCGCCCGCTCACCGGGCTCGACGCGCCGGTGGTCGCCTTCCTGGACGCGCTGCCGGACGCCGCCACCATGCTCGCCGACATCGGCGACTTCGTCGCCAAGTGGCTCCCGTCGTTCATGCGCGACAACCGGGCGTACCTCACGGTCGCGATCGGGTGCACCGGGGGGCAGCACCGGTCGGTGTACTTCGTCGAACGGCTCGCCGCGACGCTTCCGCGCGGCAGCGCCGGTGCTGGTCCGGCACCGGCAGCTGGCCAGAGCCGCGCGGTGATCGAATTCGCGCGCACGCGACGCGCCGGATGAGAGTTCTGCACGCTGGAGCGGCGGCGACGCGAATAGAATTGCGGCCATGGCGCCCGACCTGCAGGACCTGCCGATCTTCCCGCTCAACACCGTGCTCTTCCCCGGCGGGGTGCTGCCGCTGCGCGTGTTCGAGACGCGCTACATGGACATGACGCGCGACTGCCTCAAGTCGGAGCGGCCGTTCGGCGTCTGTCTCATCCGCAACGGCAAGGAGGTGGGGACGGCCGCCGAGCCGGAGGCCGTGGGCTGCCTCGCCCACATCACGAGCTGGGACATGGAGCAGCTGGGGCTGCTGCAGCTGCACACTCGCGGCGGGCAGCGGTTTCGCATCCTCGGGTCGAGCGTCGCGCCCCAGGGGCTGCGCCGCGCGCACGTGGAGCTGATCGCCGACGAGGCGGATGCCGCGCTGCCGGAGCATTTCGGCGCGCTCGCCGACCTCGTCCGGATGGTGGTCGCCGACAACGACAAGGCGCTGTTCGCCGAGCCGCACGCGTTCGAGAGCGCGTCGTGGATCGGTTACCGGCTGAGCGAGATCCTGAAGGTGCCCCTCGCCGCCAAGCAGAAGCTGCTCGAGCTCGACGGCGCGCTACCGCGCCTCGAGATCCTGTACAAGTTCCTCGAACAGCGCGGGCTGGTCGGCCGCGGCTGAACCACCACCGAGCGCGCGCAGCAGCTTCCTCACCGGCACCGGCACCGCGGCGCCGATCGCTTCCTCGAGCGGCATCCACAGCACGCCCGGCTGGGCCGCGCGCGGCGCGAGGCGACTCACCCGCGCGACGACCGGCTGGATGTCCAGCGTGAAGTGCGTGAAGCCGTGCCGCAGGATCCCGAGCCGCTCGACGTCCGCGACCTCGCAGCCGTAGAGCCGCTTCGCGACCCGCGCGGGATCGTCCTCCGGCCCGAGCTCGGGAAAGCACCACAGCCCGCTCCACACGCCGACCGCGGGCCGCTTCTGCAGCAGCACGTCGCCGCCGCGGCGCAGGACCAGCATGGTTGTGCGTCGATGGGGCACCGCGCGCCGCGGCCGCGGCGCCGGCAGCGCGGCGACCCGGTTCTGCGCGAGCGCCGCGCAGCTCGCCTGCAGCGGGCAGCGACCGCACTGGGGCGCACGCGTCGTGCACACCGTCGCGCCCAGGTCCATGAGTCCCTGGATGTAGGGCTCGATGTCCGTCGGCGGGCAGCAGCAACTCGGCGAGCTGCCATAGCCGCTGCTCCACCGCGCGCTCGCCGGGGAAGCCCTCGACCGCGAAGTGCCGGGCGAGCACCCGTTTCACGTTGCCGTCGAGGATCGCGGCCCGCGCGCCGAAGGCGAACCCGGCGATCGCCGCGGCGGTCGATCGCCCGATCCCCGGCAGCGCCTCGATGTCGGCGAGCTCGCGCGGGAAGGCGCCGGCGTGCTGCGCGACGATCGCCTGCGCCGCGCGATGCAGGTTGCGCGCCCGCGAGTAGTAGCCGAGGCCGCTCCAGAGTCGCAGTACCGCGTCCTCGTCCGCCGCCGCGAGGCTGCCCAGGTCGGGAAAGCGCGCGCGGAATCGCAGGTAATAGGGCACCACGGTCGCGACCTGCGTCTGCTGCAGCATGACCTCGGAGAGCCAGATCGCGTACGGATCGCGAGTGCCCTGCCACGGCAGGTCGTTGCGGCCGTGACTGCGCTGCCAGCGGATGATCGTCTTGCGCGAAGTCGGACATCAGCGCCCGAACAGTCCGCGCAGCACGTCCCGCGTGCTGCTGCCCGACGGCTTCTCGCCCGCCTTGCCGGCCTGGCCGCCGCCGAGCCGGCGCTCGAGCTCGCGCGCGAGCGCGTCCTTCGCCGCGTCGGTGGCGAGCGCCGCGACGTCGACCGAGTACTTCAGGTTGTCGAACGGCCCGGTGATCTTCACCGGGGCGGTAATGCCGCGCACGTCCGCGGCGTCCTTGCCACCCTGCCCGGTCGAGGTGGCGACGAGCGACGCCTTGGCGGTGTAGTCCATCGTCCCCTCGCCGATGTCGATGTCCCCGGCGCCGGCGAGGCGCACGAGCGGCGACTTCGCCTGGAGGTCTTCGTTGTGCGCCACCCCGTTCTTGATCACGAAACTGCCGGTGAGCTCGGTGAAGTCCGTCTTCTGCCCGCCTTTCGCCTGCTGCTCGATCGCGTTCTTCGAGCCGAGGATGGCCCGTGCCTGGCGGAGCAACCCGGCGACGTCGACGCCCTTCAACGCGCCGTCCTTCAAGGCGACGCTCGCCGTGCCGTTCAGCGCTTTCTTGAGCGCCGTCGGCGTCTGGCCCGTGGTGGTCACGTCGAGCGCGACGTTTCCGCGGCCCTCCAGGATGTCCTTGTTCGCCGCGTCGCGGAGGAGCGGGCCGACGCTGATGCCGGTGAGCTGCTGTTTCACCGCGAAGCTGTTGCTGTTCGCGTTCACCGCGGCGGTCCCCGCAAGCGTGCCCTGATAGAGGTTCGCCGAGATCGGACTGACGTCGAGCCTTCCGCCGGCGGCCTTGAGGCCGACGTTGACGTTGTCGGCCTTGATGTTCTGGACCTGCAACGCACCGATCTTGACGGTGCCGTTCGCGTTCAGCGTTTTCAGCGGCGAGAGGTCGATCGGCTTCTCGGCCGCGCCCGCGCCGCCGCCCGAGGGTGCGGGCGTCCCGCCGGCCGCCGGCTTGGCGGCGGGCTGCGGCGGCAAATAGCGGTCGACGTTCAGCCGGTCGGCGACGACGTCGAAGCCGATGGCCGGCTTCGACCAGTTGGCGACGGCGAGCTTCGCCTGGATGTTCGACTCGTCGAGCTTGACCGCGAGCTCGGCGTTGGCGCTCTGCTTTGCCCAGTCGGCGCGCGCGCCGCCCTTCACCGCGGCCCGCAGCGTCTTGTTCGGGATGTTCGGTCCGCTGACGGTGACGTCGCCGGCGATGCCCGGCAGCAGCACCTGGCTTGCGTCGAGGTTCAGCGTCACCGGCGTACCGAGCTTGCCCTGCACGGCGAGCTCGCCCGACTTCGCGTCGAGATCGACGTCGAAACGCGCGAACTGGATCTGCTTGCCCTTCGCCTCGAGCGCCGAGAGCGCCAGCTTCGCGTCCACCGTCTGCCCTGGCCGTGCGAGCTTGACCGTGCCGCTCGCCGCCTTGCCCTCGGCCCGGTCCGGCGCGAGCTGGAGCTTCGGAATGGAGAACTGCGCGTCCAGCCCGTCCTTCGACTTCGCGGCGAGCTCGATCCCCGACAGGTCGAAGCGCTTCGCCGCCGGGTCGAGGTCGAGCTTTTCGCCCTTCACGCGCGCGTCGAGCCCCGTCACGCCCGGCGCGTCGCCGACGGCCTTGAGGTCGAGCGCGGACAGCGCGACCGCGCCCCCGGCGAAATCGAGGACGTAGCCGGTCGAAAGATCGACCTGCATCTGCGTCTGCGGCTGCTTGCCGTTGACTTTCGCGGCGAATTTCAGCCTGCCCGGCACGCCGCTCGCGATGCGCCCCGTATCCAGGTCGACGGCCGAGAGCTGCACGTCGGTGCCGTCGCGCTCGTCGCGCCAGGCGATGGCCGCGTTCTTGAGCGCGATGCCGCCGACATCGATCGCGAGCGGCGGGCCGGCGGGCGGCGCAGGCTTCTGCCCCGGCTTCTCGTCCGGTTTCGCCTCCGCGCCGATCAGGTCGTCGAAGTTGGTGCGGCCGTCCTTGTACCGGACGAGATCGACCACGAGCCCGCTCAGCACCACTTTGTCGACGATCACCTGCTTGGACAGGAGGGGCCACAGGGCGACCGCCACTCGCGCCTCCTCGACCTTCGCGAACGTGCCCTGGCCCTTGGGCCCCGACAGCGCGATTCTCTCGACCTCCGCGCCGATGCGCGGGAAGAAACTCAGGCCGATCTTTCCGTCCATCGCGAGCGTGCGGCCGGTCTTCTGCTTCACCAGGTCGACGATCTGCGGCTTGTACTGGTTCGGGTCGAACGTCGCCGCAACGATCGCGACCACCACGATGAGGAGCACGAGCACGCCGCCGGCGATGCCGAGAATCCACTTGAGCGCTTTCATGACTGTTTCACCTTTTCGTTCGCGACGCCGAACGGCACGTGGCCGGCGGCGATGTCGTGCCGGTGCGCCGAATCCACGTGGCCGCGCTGGTCGTCGAAAAAGATATCGGCGCCGAACGCCTTGAGGAACGGCCCCTTCTCCAGCCCGCCCAGGAAAAGCGCCTCGTCGATGCGGATGTCCCACGCGCGCAGCGTGCGCACCACGCGCTCGTGCGCCGGGGCGCTGCGCGCCGTCACGATCGCGGTGCGGATCGGCGCGCGCTCGGGCGGAAAGTCCGACTGGATCCGGTGCAGCGCCGCGAGGAAGTTCTTGAACGGGCCGCCCGACAGCGGCTCCCGGGCGGCGCCGACCTCGGCCGAAGTGAACGCGTCCAGGCCGTCGCGCTTGAAGATGCGTTCGGCTTCGTCGGAGAACAGCACCGCGTCGCCGTCGAACGCGATGCGGAGCTCGCCGGTTTCACCCGCGTTCTGCCCGACGTTCGCCGGGAGGATCTGCGCCGCTGCATTGCCGGCGTCGAGCGCCCGGCGGACGTCGTCGGCGTTCGCGGAAAGGAAGAGATGCGCGTCGAACGCCGGCACGTAGGGGTAGGTGCTCTCGCCGCCGGTGAACGCCGCACGCGTGATGTCGAGCGCGTAGTGCTGGATCGAGTGCATGATCCGCAGGCCGGTGTCCGCGGTGTTGCGCGAGAGGAGGATCACCTCGACGCGCGGCCGCGCCGGCGCCAGGACGTTCAGCGCGAGGAGCTTCCGGACCAGGGTGAAGGCGACGCCGGGCGCGAGGGTCTCGTCCTCGCGCTCGCGCTGGTATTTCCAGTACGCCTGGACGCCCTGCTCCTCGAAGACGCGGTTCGACGCCTCCAGGTCGAACAGCGCACGGGAGGAGATCGCGACTACGAGCTTGCCATCGAAGCTGACGGGCATTGCGGCTACCGAGCGCATTCTAGCGCCGCTCACACCTTGAAGGCTTCGAGCGTCTCCGGCGCGAACAGTTCCTCGGGTGCGAGCCGCCGCTGCGAAAGTCCCTGCTCGTGGTGATAGCGCAGGAAGGTCTCCAGCACGTGGCGATTCGGCTCGAGCCCGTAGGCCCACCAGTCCTCGCCCAGCGTGCGGCGCGCGTCCTCGACGTGCGCGGTCAGCCAGGGGAGCATCGCCTTGTTGGCGGCGGTCTCCTCGAGATCGCGGTAGGTCTTGCGCTGCGCGACCGCGAACGCCTTGTAGAGCTCGCGCGCGCACCAGCGGTTGCGCTCGTACACGTCGCGGCGGATCACGACCGTGTGCATGATCGGGAAGATCCGCGTGCGGCGGAAATAGTCGCGCTCCACCGTCACGTAGTCCGGAAACAGCCGCCGCACGTCCTCCGGGCGGGAACGGAAGGTCGACGGCGCGCGCGCGGTGTAGAGGGCGTCGATCTCGCCGTCGGCGAGCATGCGCGCGAGCGTCTGGCCGGCGCCAATGCGCGCGACGCGGATCGTGGGCGGCAGATCGAGGGCGAGCTTCTCGGTCCGCCCCGGCTCCTCCTCGCCGCCGGTCAGGTACTGCGGGCTCGTGACCGGAACGCCGTATTCGTCGGCGAGGATGCCGCGGATCCAGACGGGCGCGGTCATCTGGTACTCCGGGCTGCCGATGCGCCGCCCGGCGAGCTCGCCCGGCTGCGTGATCCCGCTGCGCGCCGAGACGAAGATGCAGGAGTGCCGGAAGAAGCGCGACGGGAAGGCGGGGATCGCCACGAACGGCCGGTCGTCGCGCCCGAGCGACATGACGTAGGAGGAGAGCGACATCTCGGCGCAGTCGAACTCCCGATGGCGCAGCATGCGGAAGAACGTCTCCTCGACCGGCTGCGCCAGGTAGACGAGGTCGATGCCCTCGGGTCTTACCGTCCCGTCGGCGAGCGCGCGCGTGCGGTCGTAGTCCCAGCACGCCAGGGTCATGCGCAGTCGGGTCATCGCTCGATCGCTCCTCGGCGCGTATATTACGGGCCTCCAGGAGGAGCCTAGAATAGACCGTTCGTTGAAGCGGAGTGCCGTCGTCGCAAGGCTCGGTTTCGCCATCGTGACGCGCATGTCGCAGTAGATCGCGAAGGCGCTGAAGAGCCCGGAGGTCGTGGAGCGCTTCGCGCGGCTCGAATCGTGCCGGTCGGCAGCACGCCCGAGGAGTACGGGGCTCGGATCCGCGCGGCGTCGGAGAAGTACGCGCAGGCGGTGAACGCCTCGGGGGGCGGATCGACTGACGGTGGCGGGCGCGCTCGCCCCTCAGGCGCGCTCGGCGCTCGCCTGCGCGCCGAGGCCAAGGCACTCCTCGATGCCGCGGACGAAGTTCCGGACCATGTTGTCCAGCGTGTACTCGCGCGCCGACGCACGCGCGGCCGCCGCGACTGCCGCATACCGCGCCGGATCGCGCAGGACCGCGATCACCGCATCGGCGTAGGCCGTCGCGTCGTCGGCGAGGACGAAGCCGTTCACGCCGTGCTCGAGGTACGCGATCTCGGGCCCGTGCCGGGCGTTCGCGGTGGTGAACAACGGCAGGCCGGCGCAGAACGCGTCGAGTACGTGGAGGCCGACCGCGCCCGGGCTGAGGACCACGGTCGCGCGCCGGAAATAGGCAGCTTTCTCGACCCCCTTCTTCACCCCGACGCAGCGCGCCCAGTCACAGCGCGCGAGCCGCGCCTCCAACCCCGGGCGGCTCGGCCCGTCCCCGATCACGACCAGGCGGAAGTCGGGCAGCACGGCATGGATGCGCTCCGCCGCGTCCGCGAGCAGGTCGAGCCGCTTGTCCGGGTAGAGCGAGCCGCAGTAGATCCCGAGCGGTGCTCGCGGAGCGAGCCCGATCTCGCCGGCGAGGCCCGCGACCGACGCGCCGCTCACGCCCGCGACGTCGGCCACGAACCGCTCGTTGTCGATCGCATTGTTGAGGCAGGTGATCCGGTCCGCCGGAAAGCCGCGGTCGGTCAGGATCCTTCGTGTGAGTTCGGTGTAGGCGAACCACCAGTCCACTTTCGTCAGCCAGAAGCGCTTCCAGCGCTCGCGGAGCCCGCCTGGGGCGTCGCTCTGGAAGTTCCGGCCATGGCCCCAATACGCGACCCGGGTTCCGGCGAGGACGCGCTTTAGCAGGATCGGGTAGTTCGACAGGATCCGGTTCTCCTGCATGACGATGACGAGGTCCGAATCGCGCACTGGGGGCGGAAACGGCTGCCACAGGAGGTCGCGACCGCGCACGCTCACCCAGCGGTTGTGCACCTGATCGGCCCAGGCGACGGTGCCGGTATCGCGCTTGAGCATCTCGCGCGACGAGGGTTGGCCGTGGACGAGGCGCAGCTCGATTCCGCGCCGGTCGCATTCCGTCCGGAGCGCCTCGAACAGCCCGACGCGGTAGTGAAGCAGCCGATGCTGCAGGACGGTGACTCGGGGGCGCGCGCTCATGACCGCGCATCCGGCGGCGCAGCGTCGAGCGCGGGCGCGATCGTGCAGCGGTCGTACCCCCGTTCCGAGAACACGAAAGTGCCGTTCGAGATCGCCGCCTCGTGCGCCGCGATCTCCTCGCTGCTCGAGAAGCGCTGCCCGATCGTGCGGGCGGGCGACCCGGCGACCACCGCGTAGGGCGGCACGTCGCGCGTGACCGTTGCGCCGGCCGCCACGATCGCGCCGCGGCCGATCCGCACGCCGGACAGCACGATCGTGCCGTACCCGATCCAGACGTCCTGCTCGACCACGGTGAGCTCGCTGCGCCAGGGGCTCGGGACCTTCCGGCTGCCGATCCACGGGGCGAAGCGCACCGGCACGCCGACCCGGCGGAAGTCGTGGTCGCGGCGCCCGACGATCGCCACGCGGTTGGCGATCAGGACGTGGTCGCCGATCTCGCAGTTGCACTCGATGTTGACGTCCTTGCCGATGTAGACGTTGTTCCCGATCGTGATGCGGTCGGGGGCCCAGAGCGTCGCGTTGCGGCCGATATGCAGGCCGTGCCCGCGGTACACCACCGACCGCGAACGCAGGACGGTCAGCGCCGTGCGCAGCCGCCTGAGCGCGGCGAGGACGCTCACGATCACGGTCGAGCGCGGCGCGGGTTGCTGGAACGCGGACGAAAGCCCATCGGGTCCTCGCTCAGGTGTAACCCAACCCGTGGCGGGACGCACGGACCGTCCCGAACAGCCGGTTGCAGGCCCGCGCACCGGCCGGCGAGGTGAGCAGCGTCATCCAGCCGCGGAACGAGCGCGTCGATGCGCCGTCCAGGCAAAGGCGCGGGAGCCGCGTCGTCTGTCCGGTCCGCGTGACCGCACCGCGCTGGACGAGGTGCTGGTGCGTCAGGCCGAGCGTCCGGGCGGCCCGCTCCCACACTTCGGTGCACCGGCCCCAAGGCCAGGCGAGATGCCGGAGCGCGGCGCGCGGCAACCGCAGCTCCGCGGCCAGCAGGTCGACGGATGCGCCGAGGTCGGCCGCGACCGCGCGCTCGGACCCGGGGGCCACCGGCCAGCGCGCGTGGGAATGGGAGTGCGACTGGAACTCGAGCGTGCCTTCGGCCGCGAGCGCCCGCGCCTCCGGCCACGACAGGTGGGTGCGCGCGTCGCCGCCGGTGTCGCCCCCCGAACTGCCGCCGCAGAGGCTGGTGATCAGGAAAGCGACCCCGTTAAAGCCGTGCCGGCGCAGCGCCGGCGCGACCACTTCGGAGAGATCTGCGTAACCGTCGTCGAAGGTCAGCAGGACGCACCGGCGCGGTGCGCCGCCCGCGCCGCCGGCGAGCGCGCGGTCGAACTCGGCGAGCGACAGCGTTCGGTAGCCGCGCTCGGCGAGCCAAACGAGCTCGCGCTCGAATGCCTCGGGGTGCGTCGACAGCGCGTCGCCCCGCGCGTCGATGCGGTGATGAAGCAGAATGGGGATCGTCGGTGCCATCGGGAAATCCGCGCGGCGCGTGGCCTGCTCGACCGCGCTGCGGCGGCGCGCGGGTTCCGCCGCAGCGCCCTGTAGTCTACGAAAATCGCGGCCGTCGACGTGCTTCGCGACCGTGAAAAAATTGTCCTCGTGACGCGAATTGACAAATGTCGGGCGGCGCTTCGTCCGAGAATTGTGGGTCACCTGCGCCGGAACGGCAATAGCGTGCGCTCCGAGCGCGCCGGTTTCCCGTCTCCGGCCTGTGGTCTCGACGCCGGTACGACGAATTCAGCGCAACCCTGCAATGTCGCCAACGCCCCGCACGGCCTTCATCAAGGGCCTGCCGATCAGCCTCGCCCCGATCGACCAGGTGCTCGCGGACATCGGCCGGGCAATCGAGCGCCGCGAGCCCGGCCACTACATCTCCATCACGAACACCGAGGCCATGTACCACGGCCTGCGGGTACCGGCGCAGGGTGCCTATATCCGCGGTGCCGACTACTCGCTGTGCGACGGCGTCGGCGTCGTGGCGGCGGGGCTCGCGTGGGGTCATCGGATACGCCGCCTCAACGGGCCGGTGCTGCAGCTCGAGTGCTCCAGCCACGGGGTCGCCCGTGGCTGGCGGCACTTCTTCTATGGCGGCAAGGAGGGCGTGGCCGAGGCGATGGCGGCGCGTCTCGCGGCGCGGTTCCCAGGGCTCGAGGTCTGCGGCACCTACTGCCCCCCTTTCCGCGAGCACACGCCCGAGGAGGACGAGGTGGTCGTTCGCCTCATTAACGACGCGCGGCCCGACATCGTCTGGGTCGGCCTCGGCCTGCTCAAGCAGGAGCGCTGGATCGCCGCCCACCTGGGGCGGGTGCGCGCACCGTGGATGATCGGCGTCGGCGCGTCGTTCGACTACCTCTCCGGCACGATTCCCTGGGCGCCGCCGCTCCTACGGCGGCTCGGCCTCGAGTGGGTCTTTCGCCTGGCGCTCCAGCCCCGGCTTCGCGGCCGGCGCTATTGGTGGTCGTTCGTCTACGTACTCGAGGCAACAACCGAAGGGCTGGTGACCGGCCGATTCCTGCGCGGGCGACTTGCGGACCGGCCGGCGACCGCCGGCGCGCACGGCATATCGATTGAAGAACGGAAAGAGAAGGAACGATGATCCGGGCTGGCCTCGTCGGGCTCGGCAAGATGGGAATCTCCCATTGCGCCATCCTCAATGCGCACCCTAACGTCGAGCTGGTTGCGGTCTGCGACTCCGCCCAGTACGTGCTCGGGGTGCTGAACAAGTACACCGGCGTGCGGACCTACGGAGACTTCCGCCGCATGATCGACGAGGTCGCGCTCGACTGCGTCGTCGTCGCGACCCCGTCCAGGACGCACGCGGACGTCGTGCAGTACGCGCTCGAGCGCGACCTCGACGTGTTCTGCGAGAAGCCCTTCGTCCTCGACCCGCTGGACGGCGAGAGGCTGGTCGAGCTCGCGCGCGGGCGCGGGCGCGTGACCCAGGTGGGCTACCACTACCGGTTCGTGGGCGCGTTTCGCGAGGCGCGCAGGCTGCTCGAGGCCGGGGCGTTAGGCCGCGTCCACCACCTGCGCGCCGAGGCCTACGGTCCCGTGGTGCTGCGGCCGCGGGGCTCCACGTGGCGCAGCGCGCGCGCCGAAGGCGGCGGCTGCCTCTACGACTACGCCTCGCACGCGATCGACCTCGTCAACTTCCTCGTCGGACCGCCGATCGCCGTCAGCGGCGCCACGCTCGCGAAGGTGTTCTCGCGCGACGTCGAGGACGAGGTGTACGCCACGCTGCGCTTCGGCGACGGCAGCAGCGGACAGCTCGCCGCGAACTGGAGCGACGAGAGCTACCGCCGCATGACGACCCGGGTGAGCGTCTGGGGCACCAACGGCCGCATCAACGTCGATCGCCAGGAGTGCCAGATCAGCCTGCGCGAGCGGGTGGACGGCCTGCCCGACCTCGGCCCCGGATGGACGGTTCGGTACACGACCGAGCTCACCGCGCCAGTGGGGTACTACCTGCGCGGCGAGGAGTACTCGGCCCAGATCGACCACTTCGTCCAGGCGGTCGCGCAGCGGCGCACCGAGCACCCGTACTCCTTCGCCTGCGCCCTGGAGACCGACCGCGTGGTGCAGATGATCCTGCGCGACGCCGAGTCCGCGCGCGCCGCGCCGGCGGCGCCCCCCGCCGGCCGGCCCGCGCGACGCCGCGGCCTGCTCGACTCCATCCGCCGCGTCCTGTCCCACTGAATCGAGGGCCAACCGAATCATGGATCGCGTTCTCTTCGGAGACAACCAGTTCTTCGGCATCAACCACATGTCCGACGAGAAGGCCCGGGCGCAGGCGATGCGCTTCCAGGACACGCGGGCGATCCTCGAGGTGCTCGAGGCGGCCTACGAGGAGGGCGTACGGGTCTTCATGTGCACGACGCACGAGCGCGTCGCGGACGTCTGCGACCACTTCCGGTCCAACGCCGCGCGCTTCCCCGGATTCGAGTTCTACCCGTGCATGCCGTACGCGCACAAGTACGCCGACGCGGTGACCGAGCATGGCGTGCTCGAGGCGCTGCGCCAGTTCCTCCCGGCCGACGGCGCGCTCGGGGCGCTGATGCGAGGCGGCCTGTCGGCGGCGAAAAAGGACATCGACGGCATCGCGCGGCTGCTGATCGACGCGGAGATGAAGATGTTCGCAGGGCTGCGGACGCCGGTCATCTTCCTGCAGAACGTGGTGAGCGACCTGCTGCTCGGCCTGGGCTTCAAGGACGCCTTCCGGGTCTTCGCCGATCATGTCCGTCTCAAGTACGACGCGGAGCCGGGGTTCATCACGATGAACCTGCCGCTGATGGTCGAGACGCTGCGCGAGGTCGGCCTCGAGAACCCGATCATCTGCAGCAACATCAACAGGATCGGATTCCGCATGTGCGGCGGCATTGCGGCCTACGAGGCGCTGCTGCGGGAGAATCGCTTCCGCGCGATCGCCATGTCGGTCTTCGCCTCAGGCGCGATCCCGCCCCGCGACGCGATCGAGTACGTGTGCGGGCTGCCGGGCGTCCAATCGATCGTGTTCGGCGCGTCGAGCCGCGCCAACATCCGCGAGACCCGCCGCCTCATCCGCGCGTGCTGGGGAGACGCCGCCGTGCCGGCGGTCGTCGGGAGCTCCCGGCAGGCGGGCGCCGGCCCCGCCTGAGACGCCCGCCGTTCAATACGCGTTGTCGCTGCCCTGCAGCAGCAATCGCACCGTCTTCATGATGATGAGGAAATCGAGCCCGATCGACCAGTCGCGCAGGTAGGCGAGATCGAGATGGATGCGCTTCTCCATCTTCTCGATCGAGTCGGTCTCGCCACGATAGCCCGAGACTTGGGCGAGCCCGGTGATGCCGGGCTTCACCTTGTGGCGGATCATGTACCCCTTGATGAGCTTCCGATAGAGCTCGTTGTGGGCCGCGGCGTGGGGCCGCGGTCCCACGATGCTCATGTGCCCCTGCAGGACGTTGAAGAACTGGGGCAGCTCGTCGAGCGAGGTGCGGCGCAGGAACGCGCCGATCGGCGTGATCCGGTCATCGTTCCGGCGCGCCTGCGGAACGTGCGCGCCGTCCTGCATCACGCGCATGGTCCGGAACTTGTAGACGATGATGTCCCGGCCGTCCAGCCCGTAGCGCCGCTGCTTGAACAGCACCGGCCCCGGCCCCGACAGCTTCACGCCCACGGCAATCGCGATGAGGAGCGGCCAGATGAGGGCGAGGATCAGCGTGGCGAGGACGACGTCGAGCGCGCGCTTCACGAAGCTGTTCACGCCGTCGTGGGGCGACTCGCAGACCGCGAGGACCGGTATGCCGTTGACCTCGTCGAGCCGCGCCTGGATCGCGTCGAACTGGAAGATGTCGGGCACGAAGTAGATCGAGGCGGTCGTGTCCCGCAGCCCGTCGAGCAGGTTCAGCAGCCGTTCCTGCGAACTCATCGGCAGTGCGATGAACACCGTGTCGACGCGGTTGTCGTTGACGAACTGCGGGATGTCGGCAAGCCGACCCTTCAGTTCCCACTCGGGGAGCGGCGCGAGCCGGCTGGTGTTCCGGTCATCGAAGAGGCCGATCAGCCGTACGCCGAGCAGCTGGTGCTCATCGAACTGTTCGCCGAGCTTGCGGCCCACCGGCGACAGCCCGGCGAGCACCGCCGTCCGGTAGCCCTGTCGCGCAAGGGCGAGCGGCGCGAGCGCCGGCAGCGCGAGGTGCGACACGTAGACGAGCGCGGGCGCGAGGACCGCCCAGGCGAAGAGGACGTCGCGCCGGAAGTGCTCCAGGTATCCGATCAGCAGTCCGAGCCCCACGAACACCGACAGCACCATCAGCCAATTCCAGACGAGCGGCCGGAGGTGGCGCCGCCCGACGCCCCATCCGAGTGCATACGGATAGACGAACGAGACGGCGAGCAGCGCGAGCAGCGCGTCAGGCGCCGAAAAATCGACGCCATAGGCGAACCCGATCGCGAGCAACGACCCGCCCACCAGCACCACGTCGAGCGCCGCCTGGAGCACGACGATCGGCGCGACGTGGCGGCGCACGACCGGCCTGCGCGGGCGATGCGCGCCGGGTTTCTGCGGGTTGGTCAGCATCCGCACGCGCCCACCCGATGCGATGCTTCGGCGGGGTCGGCCGCGCGCTTGCGGTCGGAAAGTGAGGGACGGAGCTCGTTGCGGGACACTGCCTGTGACTGAGATTGTTCTTGCAAACTCGAAGACTAGTCAGAATACTCGCCGCCGTTTGTTAAAGAGGTTTTAATTTCTGCAAGTTTGTCACAGTGCTCTCGCTACCACGGCGCGCGGACGAACCGTCGAGCAACGAAACTGCTTCCGGCAGCGGCGGCGAGCGCTCCGCGCTGTACAAACACGCCTCGCCCCCATTACCATTCGCGGCACGCGCGATCGCGCATTGCGTCCGGTGTGACGCGAAGCGTTACGTCCTCGTGCGGCCAGGGGGCCGCGCGGTGCGCAGCAGGATTCGGAATCGCGCGTAACTCCAAGATCGCTCTAGGGAATGCACGCCATCGGTCCGTCCCCCACGATTCGAGCCGCGTGGCTCGCCGCCATTCTCGCGACGCCCTGCACGCCCGCGGTCGGGCAGCAGCTGCTCCCGCTGCTGCCCGGCCCGCTGCCGACCGAATATGGGCTCCTGCTCGAGCTCCCTGAAGACGAGCACCCGCGGCGCTGGTGGTTCGGTGCCGGAGTGGATATCGCCCACGACGACAACGTGTTCCGGCTGCCCTCCGGGGAATCGACGACCGGGATCGGCGCGGCCGGGCGCCCGAACAGCTCGACGATCACGAGGCTGTACGGCCAGGCGAATCTCGACGTGTCGGCGAGCCGACAGCGGTTCCTCGCGCAATTCACCGTCAGCGACTACAGGTTCTCCGGGCTCTCGTATCTCAACTACACCGCCCCCGAGTTCCGCGGCGCGTGGCTGTGGCAGGCCGGCGAGCGCTGGCAGGGCGAGGTCAACTACAACCACCTGCAATCCATCGCCAGCTTCCTCGACACCCGGCCGTTCGAGCGGAACCTCCAGACCCTCGACTATGCCTCGGCGAGCGGCGAGTACGCGCTCACGCCCAATTGGCGCGTCGGGGGCGCGGTGATCGGCTACACCGCGGACAACAGCGCGGAGGCCTCGCGGGCCGCCAATGTCCGGCAGCTGACCGGCGAGCTCGGCGTGCGGTATCTCGCGACCGACGGGAATTACGTTCGGGGGTTCGGCGCGGTCTCGGGCGGGGACTATCCCGACCGCACCGCGAGCGCGCTTTTCGACGACTCGTACAGCCAGACCGACTTCGGCGTCGACGTGCTCTATCGCGTCAGCGACATCTCGTCGCTGCGCGGGCGGCTGGGATACACCAGTCGCGAGTACCCCAACGTCTCGGAGCGCGACTTCAGCGGCGTCACCGGGCGTCTGGATTTCGTCTGGGGCATCAGCCCGAAGACGTCGATCGACTTCAACGTCCGTCGCGAGCTCGGCGTGTTCGAGACGGCGGACTCCAGCTACTTTGTCACGACCGCGGTCGGCATCGCGCCACAATGGGAGGTGCTGCCGAAGCTGCGGCTCGAGGCCGCGTACGAGCACTGGTGGCGCGAGTACCTCGGCGAGCCCGCGACGCTCGCCGGCCTGCTGCCCCAGCGCGAGGACCAGCTCAACTTCGTGCGCGCCGGCGCGATCTGGACGCCGACGCGCAACTGGCTGGTGCGGCTGGGCGTCCAGTGGTCGAACCGCGACTCGAACCGCTCCGGGTTCGACTTCTCGGGCGACACGGTCGTGTTCGGCACGATCCAGTTCGGCTTCTGAAGAAAAAGATTGTTAAAAACGGTGGCCGGGCGTGAACTTCTGACGGTCCGGTTTCGCGGTATCGGTATCATGCGCTGGGTTCTTTCCGGCGCGTGCGCGTTCCGCGGCGCGCGCTTCTCGCCAATCGGTTGAGCGTTCGGTCCATGTCGATGCAACACTTTCGCCTCCAGCTTCTGACCCTCCTGCTCGGCGTGCTGCTCGCCGGCGCGGCGTTCGCGCAGGCGCGCGACTTCGCGCTCGGTCCGGGCGACGTCATCGTCGTGAAGGTGTTCCAGAATCCGGATCTCTCGGGAGAGTCGAGGATCTCGGAAACCGGGACGATCACGTTTCCGCTGATCGGAGAGTTCAAGGTCGGCGGGCTGACGACGAGCGAAGTCGGGGCCCTGATCGCCAAGCGGCTCCAGGAGGGCAACTTCGTCAAGCAGCCCGCGGTCACGGTGGGCGTCGCGCAGTTCCGCAGCGTGCAGGTGTCGGTGCTCGGGCACGTCACCCGACCCGGCAAGTATCCGCTCGACCAGTCCGCGAGCCGCGTGAGCGAGGTCGTCGCACTGGCGGGCGGCGTGACCGCGTCCGGCGCCGACATCATCTGGCTGATCCGCAGCGAGGGTGGGAAGGAGAAGCGGATCGAAGTCGATCTTCCCGCGGTCCTGCAGAACGCCGACGCCGCCGGCGACATCCGCGTCAAGAACGGGGACACGGTGTTTGTGCCGCGCGCGCCGGTGTTCTACATCTACGGCGCGGCCCAGCGCACCGGGCAGTACCGCGTCGAGCGCGGCATGAACGTCATGCAGGCGCTCGCCGTCGGCGGGGGACCGACCCCGCGCGGCACCGAGAAGGGCGTGCGCCTGTCGCGGCGCGACGCAAGCGGCAACTTAGTGACGCGCGAGGCGAGCCCGAATGAGCCGGTCCTCCCCGATGACATCCTGCAGGTGCCCGAGCGTCTCTTCTAGCGGACCCGAAACGGCGCGCCGGCTCGCGGACGGACGTGTTCGCGCCGCGCGCGGTCGACGCGGCCGGGGCGATCCAATCAGACCCACCACGCGATGAACTTCCTCCAGTACCTTTCAATCCTGCAGGCCCGCCGCACCGTGATCCTGGCGATCCTCGGTGCCGCGGTGTCGCTGGCCATCGCGGCGAGCCTGCTGCTGCCAAAATCCTATTCGGCGACCGCGAGCGTCCTCGTCGACGTGAAGTCGAGCGATCCGACCGGCGGCGCGCCCCTGGGCACGGCGCTCCTGCCGGAGACGCTCCAGGCCTACCTCGCCACCCAGGCCGAAGTGATCGCGGGTGAGCGCAGCACCGGCCGGGCGGTAAAGCTCGTGGAGCTCGAGAAGGATCCGGCGCTGCGCGAGGCGTGGACGGCGGGAGCCGCCGGCCGAGTCGCGTTCGAGGACTGGCTCGCCGAGCGCGTGCGCCGCAGCCTTGTGGTCCGGCCCCTGCGCGACCGAAACGTGATCGAGATCACCTACGAGGATCCCGATCCGAAGCGGGCCGCCGCGGTGGCGAATGCCTTCGCCCGCGCCTACCTCGAGACCGATCTCGAGCTGAAGGTCGATCCGGCGCGCTCCTCCGCGGTGTTCTTCGACGAGCGCAGCCGGGCGGTGCGCGCCAAGCTGGAACAGGCGCAGGCGAAGCTCTCGGAGTTCCAGCGCAAACGGGGCATCCTCGTCTCGGACGAGAAGTTCGACGTCGAAAACACGCGGCTCGCGGAGCTGTCGAGCCAGCTGACCGCGCTCCAGGGCACCGCCGTCGAGGCCGAATCCCGGCGCAGGCAGGTGGCGGCCCTGTCCGAGGTGACGCAGAGCCCGGCCGTACAGGGCCTGCGCGCGGAGCTCGCGAAATCGGAGGCGAAGCTGCGCGACGTGAGCACCCAGTACGGACCGAACCATCCCCTGTACCAGCGCACCGAGGCGGAGGTGAACCTGCTGCGCGAGGCGGTTGCGGCCGAAACCGGCCGCGCCGCCGGCAGCGTGGGGGCGAGCGCGCGCGTCGCGCGGGACCGGGAGGCGCAGTTGCGCGCCGCCTACGAAGCCCAGCGCAAGCGCGTGGTCGAGATGAAAGTCGCGCGCGACGAGGCGTTCCTCCTGATGCGCGACGTGGAGAACGCGACCAAGGAGTACGACGCATTGCAGGCCCGGCTCGGCCAGACGAACCTCGAGAGCCTGGTGAAGCAGAGCAACATCACGGTCCTGAACCGGGCGACCGAGCCCCTCTATCCATCGAGCCCGAAGGTGCTCCTCAACCTCGTCGCCGCAATCTTTCTCGGCCTGGGCGCGGGCATCGCGACCGCGTTTGCGCTCGAGGCGCTCGACCGGCGGATCCGGGACGCGCGCGACGCGGGCGAGACGCTGCGCCTGCCGGTGCTGGCGGTCCTGGAGCCCCCGCCGGGCCGCCGTCTGCCCGGCGAGACGCTCTTGCGCCTGCCCGGCGCGCCGCCGCGAACCGCAGGTTGAGTGACCAAACGATGCAAAGCGACAACGACGAACAGATCGTCCCGGAGAACGCTGCGCCCGCCGGCGCGCACGCCGCGGAAGCGCCCGCCGGGCAGCCGGTCGCCCGTCGCGGCGCGCGCACGCCCGCCCGGCGTACCGCCGCCAGCCGCAAGGCGAGGGACGAGGCGATCCAGCGCGACGACGAAGAACAGATCGTCCCGGAGAACGCTGCGCCCGCCGGCGCGCACACCGCGGAAGTGCCCGCCGGGCAGCCGGTCGCCCGTCGCGGCGCGCGCACGCCCGCCCGGCGTACCGCCGCCAGCCGCAAGGCGAGGGACGAGGCGATCCAGCGCGACGACGAAGAACGAATCGCCCCGGACCGCGGCGCGGCGGCGGTCGTGCGCCGCGCGCCGATCTCGATCGTCGACGCGGTCTCGGGCAGCCGGCCGGGACGCCTGCTCGGCGAGATCCTGGAGGGCAAAGGGAAGCTGACCGTCGACGAGGTCGACCGCATCCTGCAGCTGCAGCGCGAGTCGGGCCTGCGCTTCGGCGAGACCGCGGTCGGGGCGGGCCTCCTCGACGAGACCGATCTCCAGCTCGCGCTCGCCGAGCAGTTCGGATTTCCCTGCGTGCTGCCGGAGCAGGAGCGCGTCGACCCGGACGTCATCGCGGCCTACCGACCATTCGATCCGCGCGTCGAGACGTTCCGCGCGCTCCGCGCCCAGTTGACCCTGCGCTGGCTCGACGCCGCGCCCGGCGGCCGCACGATCGCAGTCGTGAGCCCGGAGCACGGCGAGGGCCGCAGCTACATCGCCGCGAACCTGGCAGTGGTCTTCGCGCAGCTCGGGGCGCGCACGGTGCTCATCGACGCGGACATGCGCAATCCGCGCCAGCACGCGCTGTTCAAGCTCCCCAATCGGAGCGGGCTCTCGGCCATCCTGGCCGGTCGCGGCGAGCCCGGGTCGATCCAGCGCGTCGAGCCGTTCGAGGCGCTGTCGGTGATCACCGCCGGCGCGACGCCGCCCAATCCGCAGGAACTGCTGGCGCGGCCGGCGTTCGCGGAGCTGCTGCAGGAGCTGACGAAGGTGTTCTACGTCGTGATCGTGGACACACCGCCGGGCGTGGGCGTCGCCGACGTGCAGTTCATCTGCCGCAGCGCGGGCGCCGCGCTGATGGTGCTGCGCAGGCACCACACCCGCGCGCGGTCGGCGGCGCGCCTGCTGGACGAGCTCGGCCCGACGCGGGCGACGCTGGTCGGCACCGTGCTGAACGAGTTTTGACGCAACTGGGGCACCGCCTGTTCCGGCCACGCCTCGACCCCGTCCCGGCGCCGCGCCGGGGCCGGACGCGCGACCGGGGCCGCGCCGACCCGCAGACCGGGCCGGCCGCAGACCGCGAGAGGCTGCAGTGATCAGCGCCGACAATGGCCAGGAGCTGGAGTCCCTCGTCGGGCGGAGCGCGCGTGCGCTCAAGTGGGGTTATCTCGGCGTCTCCGCCCGGGTGATCCTGCAGCTCGCCGCGCAGATCGCGCTCGCGCGCATGCTCGGCCCCGCCGCCTTCGGCGTGGTGGCCGCAGCGGTGCTGGTCGTGCTCATCGCGGGGATCGTCGTCGAGCTCGGCCAGGGTCCGGCGCTCATCCAGGCGGCGACGATCGAGGCGGCCGACGTCAGGAACGCCTTCACGCGCGTGCTCATCGCGACGTGCTGCGCGGTGGCGGCGATCCTGCTTGCCGCGGATCTCGTGGCCGCGCTGTTCGAGAATCCGCAGGTGGCGCCGGTCCTGCGATGGATGACGCTCGCCCTCGTCTTCCAGGCGCTCGGCGCGGTTTCGCTCGGACTCCTCAAGCGCAACCTCGACTTCAGGTCGGTGCAGATCGCCCACGTCACGAGCTACTTCGTCGGGTTCCTGCTGGTCGGGGTCGGCGCGGCGTGGCTCGGCTGGGGGGAATGGAGCCTGGTTGCGGCCTGGGTCGTCCAGGCTTTCGTCGCCTCGGCGATCCAGTACGCCCGGGCACCGCACCCGGTCGCGCCCACCCTGCGGCCAGGCCCCGCGCGACTCGCCGGCTTCGGCTTCAGGACCGTGGTGGCGAGCCTCGCCAACTGGACCATCGAGAACGTCGACAACTTCATGGTCGGGCGCGCCTACAGCACGACGACGCTCGGCGCGTACTCCGTGGCCTACAGCCTCGTGCGCACACCGGTGAACCACATCGTCTTCGCGCTGCAGCAGGTCATCCAGCCCTTCACCGCGCGCTCGCGCGAGGATCACGAGACGATGCGCAAGGCGTACTTCACGCTGCTCTGGGCCGTCGGCCTGGTCACCATGCCCGCGTTCTTCGGGGCGGCGGCGCTCGCGCCCACCCTGATCGACGCGCTCTACGGCAGCGCCTGGGTCGAAGCTGCCGCGCTGCTCGTGCCGCTCGCCGCCGCGATGCCGCTGCACTCGGTGCAGGCGGTCGGCGGCCCGGTGCTCTGGGGCAGCGAGCGCGTCGGCCGCGAGATCATGGTGTCGATTTCGGTGGCGCTCGCACTGGTCGCAGCGCTCGCGGCGGCGTCGCGGATCTCGGTCGTCGCGATGGCCTGGACGGTGTGGTTCGCCTACCTCGTGCGTGCCGTCTGGGTCACCACCATCGTGTCCGGGCTGGTGCGCACGTCGACCCTCCGTTCGCTGTCGATGCTGCGCGGCGGGCTGCTCGTCGGCACCGCGACGGCGGCACTCCTCTTCGCGGCTGACGCCGCAATGGCGCAGGTCGGGCTGACGGCGCTCGCGCGGCTGTGTGCGTCGATCGCCCTCGGCGCGGTCCTGCTGCCGCTGCTCGCGCTGCTCCTGGCGCGGGTCATCGTCCCGCGCGACATCGGCGCGCCGATCGGCCACCTGCTGAAGCGCTTCCCCGAGCCGGTGCGGGGCTATCTCGAGCGCCGCGTAGGCGGTCTCGCGGTCGCCGGGGAGCGCTGAGCGTGCTCTTCGCACGAACGATCAAGGCGCTCGCGATTGCGCTCGGCGTGGAGCTGCGGCGGTACGACGTCGTGTACTCGGAACAGGCGAGGCTGTTTCACGTGCTCCGGCACCGGGGGATCGCGCTTGTGCTCGACGTGGGCGCGAGCGATGGCGAGTACGGGTGCAAGCTGCGCCAGGGCGGCTATCGGGAAGCGCTGCTCTCGTTCGAGCCGCTGCCCGCCGCCTACGCCAAGCTGCAGTCGGCGGCCGCGCGCCAGCCCCCTTGGCACGTCGCGCCCCGTGCGGCGGTCGGGAGCCGCTCCGGCTTCATCGACATCAACGTGGCCGGAAACTCGGTCAGCAGCTCGATCCTGGCGATGCGCGACGCTCACGCGCGCGCGGAGCCGCAGTCTCAGTTCGTGGGCACCGAGCGCGTGCCGATCATGCGGCTCGATGACTTCTCGCATCCGGCGCTCGAGCGGCCCGGGCCGATGCTGCTAAAGATCGACACGCAAGGCTACGAGATGGAGGTCCTGAAGGGCGCCGAGCGGCTGCTCGAGCGCGTCGACGGCGTCCAGGTCGAACTGTCGCTCGCACCGCTCTACGAGGGCCAGCCGACGTACCAGGCGGTGCTCGACTCACTTACGCAGCGCGGATTCCAGCTGTGGGGGCTGATGCCCGGTTTCGTCGATCCGCACTCGGGGCGTCTGCTCCAGTGCGACGGCCTGCTCTTCCGCGATTGAGACCGCTCTCCGCCGCGCCATGAAGCCCGCTCCCGCCGCTCGCACCGCCGATCCGCTCTCCGAGGAATGCCCGTGGGCACCCTGCTGAGCTACGGGGCCGGCCTCGCGTTCGCCGTCGCGCTCGGGGCGGGGCTGCCATATCTCATCTGGACGACCTACCACCGGTACGCGGTCGGCCTCGTGCTCGTGCTTGCCACCTTCTTCCTGGAGATCGTGTGGGTCGAGTTTCCCGGATTCTGGGTCGGGATCTATCTCTACCCCACTGACTTCGTGTTCGCATTCCTCGCCGTGCCGGCGTTCCTCCGTCTGCTCTTCGCGCGGGACTTTCCCGGGCGGTCGGTGCCGTGGCTCGTGTTCGGCGTGCTGCTCGCCGCCTCGTTCGGCGTTGGATACGCGCAGTTCGGGAAGGCTGCGGGGACGGAACTGCGGCAGTTCTTCTACGTGTGGGTAAGCGTCCTCTACTTCATGAGCTTCCCGCTCGACGCGGCGCGCGCCCGGACCACGCTCCGCGCCTGGTTCGCGTTCGCGGCGCTGCTCTTCCTTCTCGCGCTCGCCAGGTGGGCTGCGGAGTCCGCCGGCCTGCCGATTGCGGACACCTGGCGCGGAACCGGCGCGGCCGCCGAGTTTCGCGTCCTGCCCTCCGGAGGGACGCTGTTCCTCCTCGACGCGCTGGTGCTGATCGTCTTCCTGATGACGGCGCGCACCGCGCGGCGCTGGATGTGGGCTGCGGTTCCCGCGCTGCTCGCCGCCGTGCTCGTGATGCAGCATCGCTCCGTCTGGCTCTCCGCCGCGGGCGCCTTCGTCGCGCTCTACCTGGCCTTTCCCGGCGCGGTGCGCCTGAAGCTCGTGCGTCCGCTTGCCGGCGCGGCGATCTTCGTCGTCGTCGTCGGCGGCGGCCTGGTCGGCTACGGTCAGCTCGACGCCCTGGTATCGAGCGTGACCCGATCCGCCGTGCAGGCGACCGACAGCCGGGGCACGGCAGGGGGGCGCGTCTACGGCTGGCACCAGCTGCTGCTCCAGCTCGAGCCGGCGGAGTACGTCACCGGCAAGCCGTTCGGCAGCGGCTACGAGCGCTACGACTTCCCCAACGTGCGGTGGAAGGCGACCTACGACCCGCACAATTTCTACCTGCAGACGCTGCTGCGCAGCGGCGTACCCGGCGTCGCGCTGCTGCTCGCGACCTACCTGCTGACGCTGACACGCCTGCTGCGCGACCGCGGCGGCGTCACGACGCCCGACCTGCCGCCGCGGCTGCTGGTGGTGATGCTCGTCTCGCAGCTTGTCTTCATGGTTCCCTATCGCCTGCCCTACGAGCAGGCGATCTGGCTCGGTCTCGCGATCAGCGTGGCGGCGAGCCTGAGACGCGCCGCCGCCGCCGCCGGGGCGACGCGCGGCCGGCAGGGCGAGCGCCGGGCGGGAATGCCGAGTGCGCTCGGCGGGGACGGGAGCGCCCCGGCCCGATGAAGATCGCCGTCCTCATGACCTGCCACAACCGGCGCGAGAAAACGCTCGCGTGCCTCGCCGCGCTGCGCGCGAACGCGCTTCCCGCCGAATGCTCGGTCGAGGTCTTCCTGGTCGACGACGGCAGCACCGACGGCACCTCCGCAGCGGTCGCCGCGCGATACCCGGACGTGCGCGTGCTCCCGGGGGACGGCAACCTCTACTGGAACGGCGGCATGCGCATGGCCTTCGCGGCAGCGTTGCGCGGCGACTACGACGCGTACCTCTGGCTCAACGACGACACGATGCTGTACCCGGATGCGCTCGCCCGGATCGTTTCCACGGCGCGCGAGAGACGGAGCGCGCTCGGCGCCGACGCCGTCGTCGTGGGGTCGACCTGCGACGCGGCGACGCAGCGGCTCACCTACGGCGGCGTGGTACGCGCCGCGCGCTGGCGCCCGATGGCGTTCATGATGGTCGAGCCGGCGGATGCCCCGGTCGAGTGCGAGAGCATGTGGGGCAATTGCGTGCTCGTTCCGGACGCGATCGCGCGCGCGGTCGGGAACCTCGACCCGGACTTCACCCACTCGATGGGCGATGTCGACTACGGATTGCGCGTGCGCCGGGCGGGCTTCCGCATCTGGGTCATGCCGGGCTTCGCCGGGACGTGCGCGATGAATTCGCCGGACGGTACCTACGAGGATCCGCGCGTCCCGCTGGGCGAGCGGCTCCGCAAGATGATGCAGCCGAAAGGCCTGCCTCCTCGATCGTGGCGGGTCCTGACGCGCCGGCACGCGGGCCCCCTCTGGTTCCTCTACTGGTGGTGGCCCTACCTGAAGGTGATCGCGACTTCGGTCGCACCGCGCCGCCGAGGCTGATTCGGCAGGCGCCGCGCCGGGGACCGGTCGCGGCGGGTGGGCCCCGGACCCGGGCCGCGCAAGCCGTTACGGGAATGCCATTGATCCGAGCAGGGGCGATCACGCGGAAACGAATGGAAACTGTCAATCCGCTGCAAATTCCCGGCCTGCGCGTGGCAATTCCCTCTCGTCGCCGACTCGGCCCGAGCCGCGGCCGTCGACGGCCGATTAGAATGGGCGCCTTCGTACCGACCGCGTCGGCGCGCGCGAAGACCGTGCTCGGCACGTGCTAAATTCCAATCGATCCGCCCATCAAGGTGTCGTGCCGTTGATCCGCTCCATTGCCTACATCGTCGCGACACTGAGCGCTGCGGTGGCCGCCGCGCAATCGGGCGCCGCCGAGCCCCCGCGCGTGATCTACGACGATCCGAACGGCATCGAGGTGCCGCAGGACTTCGGCTGCATCCATCACGTGGGGCTCGAGGTGTGCTGGCCGTGCCTGTCCGGCAACAATCTCTATTTCGGACCCGATCCCGGCTTCGACGCCCGCGTCAACGCGGTGCGGCTGTACGGCATGGGCGGACTGGAGTGGGGACAGAGCACCGAGACCGCGCCCGGACGCTACGACTGGAAGCACTGGGACTCGGCGTTCGCCAAGCTGCGCCGAGCGGGCATCAAGTCGGCGATCTACACCGTCTACAACCCGCCGCCGTTCTACACGCGCCGCCCGCACGACTACGGCGGGTGGCGCGGCCAGCTCCCGACCTCGCGCCCCGCGCTCGAGGCGTGGCTCACCGCGATCACGACCCGGTACCCCGAGATCGACGTCGTGGAGGTCGCCAACGAGGTCTTCGGGCCGACGATCAGCACTGCGTTCTGGATCGGCACCGAGGAAGAGCTGATGACCCTTTCGGACTGGGTGCTCGACTGGCGCCGTCGCACCGGCTGGAAGGGAAAGGTGTGGGCGCCCTCCATTCCCGGCGTTCTCGGCAACGTCGCGCCGTTCCTGGCCTGGCTGAAGGCCTATCCGCGCGCGCAGGAGTTCGACGCGATCCCGGCGCACTTCTATCACGTTACCGCGGAGCATCTGGGCGCGCCGGCGAGCAAGGACACGCGCTGGACCGCGCTCGCGGAATTGCGCCGTGGCCTGCGCGCCGCCGGACTGCAGCAGCCGATCGTGGACGGCGAGAAGGGGTTCGACCCCGGCGTGGCCACGGCCGCGGCCATCTACAACTACGGCGTCAAGGCGCTGCTCGAGGGCGTCCGGCAGGTCTGCTTCTTCCATTGGGGCAGCTACGGCAAGGATGAGACCAATCTCGGACAGCCATACCGCAACCCCGCGGTGAAACAGGCGTTCGAGGATCTGGCCGCCCTCGCGGGCGCCCGCATCACGCGCGTCGAACGGACGCCGGGCGGCGGCCGCTGGATCGTGACGGTCGCGGCGGGCGCCCGGCGCGACGCGTCCCGCTAGCGGACGACGAACGGCAACCGGCCAGGGGGCGCAGCGCATGTGCGGGATCTTCGGGTGCGTGGGCAATCTTCCGGAGCGGCACGCGGCCGCCTGCCTAGACACGCTGCAGCACCGCGGCCCCGACGGGGAGGGCCTCTGGCGCACCGACGAGGTGACGCTCGGCCATCGGCGCCTGTCCATCCTCGATCTCTCGCCGGCCGGCAGCCAGCCGATGGCGTACGGGAGCGGGCGCTTCCGGATCACGTTCAACGGAGAGATCTACAACTTCCTGGAGATCCGCCAGGACCTCGAGCGGCACGGACACCGCTTCAACGGCGACTCCGACACCGAGGTGATCCTCGCCGCCTACGCGCAGTGGGGAGCCGACTGCGTCGAGCAGTTCAACGGGATGTGGGCGTTCGCCATCTGGGACGACCGCGACAAGACGCTGTTCCTTTCCCGCGACCGCTTCGGCAAGAAGCCGCTCTTCTACGCCGAGATACAGGGGCGGTTCGTCTTCGCCTCGGAGATGAAAGCGATCTATCCGCTGCTCCCGGAAGTGCGGCCGTCGGCGGACTTCGACTGGATGAAGCGCAACCTCTTCGCCTACGAGACCACCGACAAGTGCCTCGTCGCGGGCATCAAGCGCTTCCCCGCGGCGCATTCGGGAGTGCTGAGATCCGGGAAGCTCGCGTTGCGCCGCTACTGGAACACGCTGGAGCACCTGGTGCCGGTGCCGGCGCGCTACGAGGAGCAGGTCGAGGCGTTCCGGGCGCTGTTTCTCGACGCATGCCGGATCAGGATGCGGGCCGACGTGCCGATCGGGACGGCGCTGAGCGGCGGGATCGACTCGAGCGCGGTGGCCTCGGCCATGGCCCACATCGCCCGTCACGCCGGCGGCGCGCGCGTCGCGACCGACTGGCAGCACGCGTTCGTCGCGACCTTTCCCGGGTCGCCGCTGGACGAGACCGGCTACGCGCGCACGGTCGTCGACAAGCACCGCCTCAACGCCACGTTCATCGAGATCGACCCGCGGAAGTCGGTCGGCGACCTCGATCGCTACTTCTACCAGTTCGAGGAGCTGTACGTCACCAGCCCGATCCCGATGGTCCAGCTCTACGCCGGCATGCGCAGCGCGCGGGTGTTCGTGACGCTCGACGGGCACGGCGCCGACGAGCTGTTCGTCGGCTATCCGAACGAGCTGTTCGAGGCGGCGATCGACTGCGACATCGGACTCGACGAGATCGCCGAGCTGTACCGCGAGATGTTCCCGCGCGACACCCCGCAGTTCCGCGTCGCGCGCAGCAACCGGGTCCTGTACACCTATTTCCTCGCGCGCAAGCTCGCGAAGGCGCTGCTCGGCCGCAAGCCCCGGTCGCGCGACGCCTCCCACCCGGGTTTCGCACGGCTCGACCGCTTCAACCAGTACCTCTACGCGCTCACCCACGACACGATCCTGCCGACGCTCCTGCGGAACTACGACCGCTATTCGATGATCAGCGGGGTCGAGGTGCGCGCGCCCTTCATGGACCACCGCATCGTCAGCTACGCGTTCTCGATCCCGATGCGCAGCAAGATCGGCGGCGGCTACACCAAGAAGATCGTCCGCGATGCGGTCGGCGACCTGATGCCCGCCGAGATCGTGACGCGCAGGACGAAGCTCGGGTTCAACTCGCCGATCGTGGACTGGATGCGCCGGCCGATGCGGGAGTACTTCCTCGACCTGGTGAACTCGGAGAGCTTTCGCACCTCCGCGCTGATCGACGCGGGGAAGGTGAAACGGCGGGTCGAGGCCGTCATCGACGGATCGCAGGCGCGCTTCGGGTACGCCGAGCGCACCTGGAAGCAGCTCGTGCCGTATCTCTGGGAGCAGGCGGTGCTCAAGCGGCGCTACCGCCTCGCCTGACCGCGCCGACCGACGAACGCACTCGCCGATGCCGATCGCAGTCGCGAACCCGCCGTCGACTACCGCGCCCGGCGCAGACCCCGGGCCGCGCGGCGCGCGCCTGCGGATCGCGCTGATCGGTCCGTTCGACGGCCCGTCCCTGAGCAGCCAGTGCGGGTTTCCGGCCGGATCGCTTCCGCCCGGCTATCCGGGCGCGCCCGTCACCAGCGCGCTCGCGCGCGGGCTGGTGGACCGGGGTCATACTGTCGCGGCGATCACGACCGACTACGTCCTGCCGCCGGATGCGCTCGAACCCTTCCGGGTATTTCGCGAAGGTGCCCTGACCGCGTACTTCTGCCCGCAGCGCACGCGCGCGTTCCGGCCGTCGCACGGGAGGGTCGGCCGCGCGCTCGATCTCTTCGCCTACGAGCGCGAGTGCCTGATCGCGGCGCTGCACGAATTCCGGCCGGACGTGGTGCACGCTCACTGGACGTACGAGTTCGCGTGGGCGGCGCTCGACAGCCCGTATCCCGCGCTGACGACCGCGCACGATTCGCCCGCGCGGGTGCTGCGCTTCATTCCAAATGCGTATCGGGCGGCGCGCTACCTGATGGCGCGGCGCGTGATCCCGCGCTGCAGGCACCTGACCGCGGTATCGCCCAACCTCGCCGAGGACATCCGCAAGCTGGCTCGTGCGCCGGTGCAGGTGATCGCCAATCCGATTCCCGCAGACGTGATGTCCGCCTCCGGCTGCGCGACGGACGCATTCGGAGCGGGCAGGCTGCTGATGGTTCAGAACGGCTGGATGGCGCTCAAGAACGGCGCGGCTGCCCTGCGGGGATTCGCGATCGCGCGCCGCGCGAGGCCGGCCCTGACGCTGTCCTGCTTCGGCAAGGACTGGGAGGAAGGCAGCCCCGCGCACCGCTGGGCGAGGCGCCGCGGCCTGGATGCCGGCGTGGCGTTTCGCGGCTCGGTGCCGCACGCCCGGGTGCTCGCCGAGATGGCGCAGGGCACCGCCATGATCCACCCTTCCCGCTGGGAGTCCTGCTGCATGGCGATCGCCGAGGCGATGAGCCTCGGATTGCCCGTCGTCGCCGGGCGGGACGCCGGCGGCGTCGCGTGGCAGCTCGACCGGGGTCGCGCCGGCATCCTGGTGGACGTGACCGACCCCCGGGACATCGCCCGGGGAATCTTCGCGGCGACCGGGGAGCTGTCCGCGTGGCAAGCGATCTCGTCGGCTGCGCGTCGCAGGGCGCGCGAGATCTTCTCGATCGAGCGCGTGATCGACGAGTATCTGGCGCTTTACGAGTCGGTGCGCCGGGACGCGCGGGAAGCGGTCCCCGTGCGGCAGGCCGGCTGAGAGGACAGCGGAGGCGAAAGGCGATGCCGGTAACCCGAGTGGCCGGGAATGGCGAGCGAGGTCCCGCGGAACGCGCGTCCGGGCACGGTTTGCCCGATGAGCGCGCCCGGGCGATGGCCGCGAACGGACGCGTGTTCTTCACGACGTCCTGGGACGACGGGCATCCGCTCGATCAGCGGGTCGCGGACCTGCTGCACAAGCACGGGCTGACGGGAACGTTCTACGTGCCGGCGCGAGTCGGGTCGGGCGGCGCCGGCGATGCCGACGTGTTCGCGATCATGCCGGGGTCGGCGCTGCGCAGCCTCGCCGCGCAGTTCGAGGTCGGATCGCACACCTTCGACCACCGGCGGCTGGACGAGCTGCCGCTCGACGAGGCGCGCCGCCAGGTGGTCGCCGGGAAGCAGTGGCTCGAGGATCAGCTTGGCGCGCGCGTCCCGGGGTTCTGCTACCCGTACGGCAGCCACAACGCCGCCGTCCGCGGGATCGTCCGCGACAGCGGCTTCGCCTATGGCCGCGTGACCGAGGATCTATACGGCGCGCTGCCCGAGGATCCGTTCCAGCTGCCGGTCTCGCTGCATCTCTATCCGCGGGGGCGCGTGGCGCTCGCGCGCCGCTTCGTGAGCGAGGAACGCCGGCGGCTGGGCGCCTGGCGCTGGCCCCAGCGGCTGCCGATGTTGCTCGCGGCCGTCACCAAGAAGGACCTCGCGGTGCGGATCCACGGACTGATCGACCGGCTCTGCAGGCACGGCGGACTGCTGCACCTTTGGGGCCACTCGTGGGAGATCGACCGGTTCGGCGGCTGGGACATGCTCGAGTCGGTTTTCGCCTACGCGGCCGAGCGACTGCCCGGCGCGGCGCGGGTCACGAACGGCGAGGTTGCCCGCGCGGCCGCCAAGGCTCGATCTTCGCGCTAGGGAACGATACGGGCGGCCGGCCCGGCAACGGGGCGGTGACCCCTGGAGCGGGTGATCGGAATCGAACCGACGTTCACAGCTTGGGAAGCTGTTGTCTTGCCATTAGACGACACCCGCGAGCGGGGCGGATTGTAGCAGTCCGGCCCGCGGGGATGCCCGCCCCGGCGCCCGTTCGCGGCGCGCCAACCTCGTCACCCGGTCCCGGCGCGGACGACCGCTAGCCCCCGCGCCGGGACCGTGCGACCAGGACCCCAATGAACGACAGCCCGACGAGGAGAAGCGTCCCCGGCTCCGGCACGAAAGCGATCATCGAGCGCGCCAGGACCGCGTGCCCGGCCGACGATGGATGCACGCCGTCCCAAAAGAGAAATCCCTGCGCGCAGGTGCCTAGCGTCGCGGCGAACACGTCGGCGAACCCGCACGGCAGGCTCGCGTTCACCAGTCCGTATGCAAACGGGTCGGCGACGATGCTGCGCAGCAGGCCGGCGAGATCGAAGACGTCGACTCCCGGCAGCGCGTCGAGTTGGCCCAGCAGCGCGTTGATCTGATTGATCAGGCCCAGGAACTCCGTGGCCTGTGCCGGGGAGATCAACCCCGCCTGGACCGCCGCGCGGAACTGGGGACTGAGCGTGATGTCCGGCGCGTTCCACAGGACGATGCGCTGCGCCCCCCACGACAGCAGGTCCGTGACCATGGACGACAGCCCGCCCACGATGCCCGCGGCGCCGGCCAGCGGATCGACTCCGCCGGTAAGGATCGTGCGCAAGTCGTTACCGCCCGCGCCAATGAAATAGAGCGCGGCGGTATCGAATGTGCCGGTAACGCCGCCGTGCGACATGCGAAACGCCGCCAGTTGCTCCACCGCGCTCGGCGGCGGCAGGGGCGGATTCGCGAACGGCGCGACCGACGCGCCGCCGACTGCATAGTTGTTGCCGCCGTCGAGCGACGGCGCCGCGGCGCCCGGAAACCCGAGCGCGCTCGCGAAGGCGGTGGCCCACGTGAAGCCGTCGGTAAATCGTCCGCTCCCCTCGTAGGGACGCTGCCAGGGCGGCACGTAGACCGGCGTGTACACGAAGGTATCGGCGCCGACCAGGGGATACGGTACCGGCGACCGCGCCGGCGGATCGGCGAACGAGTCCGCGCCGGCCGGAGCGTTGATGATCGCGGCGTTGCCGGCGTCGGTCAGGCTGTCGCCGAAGAAGAAGAGATCGGTGATCGGCGCGGCCTGCGGAGCGCCTGCGACGATGGGGCCGGCCACCACCAGGACCGCACATACGAACCGGACAACGGCCTGACGCATGAGTCCCTCCTTTTGGTGCTGCACCCGTTTCTTGTGGACCGCGCGGAACCGTTGGTCAGAAGCAAGTGCCGTTCCGAACGCCGAACTCCGAGCCCTGCCAACGAGTTGCCCGTCGAGTGCGCGGCCCCCGCGATGCAATACGTAAAGCGGTTCGACACCCCCGGGGGCCAGGGCTTCGAACCCCGGTGCTAGAATTCCCGCGACAGTCCGCACCGCAACAGCCATCCCTCGTGATCCAGCTCTCCATCAACGGCGAACCGCGCGGCTTCCCCGCGCCGCTGGATCTCGCCCGCCTGATCGACGAGCTCGCCCTCGCCGGGAAGAAGGTGGCGGTCGAGCGCAACGGCGAGATCGTCCCGCGCAGCCGCTACGCCGACACGCCGCTCGCCGACGGCGACCGGCTCGAGATCGTCGTCGCCGTGGGCGGCGGCTGACCAAGGACCTCGCCATGAACGCTCCCACCCAGGCGCCCGGCCAGCTCGCCGGCGACCCGCTCGTCATCGCCGGCAAGACGTATTCGTCGCGCCTGCTCATCGGCACCGGCAAGTACAAGGATTTCGACGAGACGCGCCGCGCCGTCGAGGCGAGCGGCGCCGAGATCGTCACCGTCGCCATCCGGCGCACGAACATCGGCCAGAACGCGAACGAGCCGTCGCTGCTCGACGCGCTGCCGCCGTCGAAGTACACCTACCTCCCGAACACCGCCGGGTGCTACAGCGCCGACGACGCGGTGCGCACGCTGCGCCTCGCGCGCGAGCTGCTCGACGGCCACGACCTGGTGAAGCTCGAGGTGCTCGGCGACCCGCACACCCTGTTCCCGAACGTCGTCGAGACGCTCGCGGCCGCGCGCGACGCTGGTGAAGGACGGCTTCAAGGTGATGGTCTACACGAGCGACGACCCGATCATCGCCCGGCAGCTCGAGGACATCGGCTGCGTCGCGGTCATGCCGCTCGCGTCGCTCATCGGCTCCGGCATGGGCATCCTGAACCCGTGGAACCTGCAGCTCATCCTGGAGAAGGCGCAAGGTGCCGGTGGTCGTCGACGCCGGCGTGGGCACCGCCTCCGACGCGGCGATCGCGATGGAGCTCGGCTGCGACGCGGTGCTGATGAACACCGCGATCGCCAAGGCGCAGGATCCGGTGCTGATGGCGCAGGCGATGCGCAAGGCGGTCGAGGCCGGGCGCGAGGCGTTCCGCGCCGGCCGCATGCCGAAGAAGCTCTACGCCGCGACGCCGAGCTCGCCCACCACCGGGCTGATCCAGCCGCAGTCCTGAAGCGCCGCCGCGCGGCCGCGCATGTCCGAGGCCGAACGCCGCTCGATCCGCAGCTACGTCCTGCGCCAGGGTCGCGTCACTGCGGCCCAGGCGAGCGCGGTCGAACGGCTGCTGCCGGTCTACGGCATCGCCTTCTCGCCCGCGCCGCTCGACCTCGAGCAGGCATTCGGGCGCCGCGCGCCGAAGATCCTCGAGATCGGCTTCGGCATGGGCGAGACCACCGCCGCGATCGCCGCGGCGCATCCGGAGTGCGACTACCTCGGCATCGAGGTGCACACGCCCGGCGTCGGCGCCCTGCTCCGCCGAGTCGACGCGCTCGGCCTGACGAACGTGCGCGTGATCCAGCACGACGCGGTCGAGGTGGTCGAGCGGATGATCGCGCCCGGCGCGCTCGACGGCGTGCACGTGTTCTTCCCCGACCCGTGGCCCAAGAAGCGCCATCACAAACGCCGCCTGCTCCAGCCCGGGTTCGTGCATCTGCTCGCGACGCGAATGAAACCGGGCGCATACCTGCACGCCGCCACGGACTGGGAGGACTACGCGGCGCAAATGCTCGAGGTGCTGTCCGCCGAACCGCTGCTCGCGAATACGGCCACCGGTTTCGCGCCGCGGCCGGACTCGCGGCCGCTCACGAAGTTCGAAACGCGCGGCGCCCGCCTGGGCCACGGCGTGTGGGACCTCGTCTTTCGCCGGCGCTGATCGCGCCGGACACCGTCAGACGAACTGCACGCCGATCGTCCCGAGCGGACCGAAGTCCGCGCGCAGCGTGTCCCCCTTGTTCGCCCAGACCGGGCGGATGAACGAGCCCGAGAGCGTGAAGTGGCCCGGCTCGAGCGCGGTGCCGAACCGCCCGACCTTGTTGGCGAGCCACGCGATGCCGAGCGCGGGATGGCCGAGCACGCCCGCCGCGACGCCGCTCTCCTCGATGTCGCCGTTGCGATACATCAGGCCGCCGACCCAGCGCAGGTCGACGTCGGTCGGCCGCACCGGCCGGCCGCCGATCACGACCGCCGCCGCCGCGCCGTTGTCCGCCACGGTGTCGAAGATCTTGCGCGGGTTCTGCACGCGCGCATCGATGACCTCGATCGACGGCACCACCCATTCGGTCGCGGTCAGCACGTCGAGCAGGCCGACGCCTGGCCCCTTGAGACGCTTGCCGAGGACGAAGCCGAGCTCCATCTCCACGCGCGGCACGCAGAAGTCGGCGTGCTTCAGAATTGCGCCGTCGTCGTAGAACATGTCCGCCATCAGCACGCCGTAGTCGGGCTCGTCGATCTGGGAGGACTGCTGCATCGCCTTCGAGGTCAGTCCGACCTTGTGCCCGCGCACCTTCGCGCCGGCGGCGATCTTGGCCTCGTTCACCAGGCTCTGGATCGCGTAGGAATCCTCGATGGCGATCTCCGGATACGTCTTGGAGAGCTGCACGATCGGCTTCTTGTCGCGCAACGCCTGCAGGAGGGATTCGGCGGCTTTCTTGCGGTCGGCTTCGCTGAGCATGGGACGGGTGCCTCCGTGGGTCGAGGGGCTGGATGTTGCCCGGCCCCGGGGGATCGTGCAATCCCCGCGCGCCTCAGGCGATCCGGTAGAACCGCCGCGCGTTGTCGCGGAACAGCTTGTCGAGCTCCGACACGGCCGAGATCGGCGAGGATGTCGAGCAGACCGGCGATCTGCGCGCGGTACCCGATCTTCAGCCCGGCGACCGGGAAGTTCGACGCGAACATGCAGCGGTCGATCCCGAAGATCTCGATCGCCTCGCGCACGACGCGGCGATTGCCGTCGATGGTCCACGGCGCGTCCTTGAGGCCCAGCTCGCTGACCTTGCAGTGGACGTTCGGGCACGCGGCGAGCGCCTGCATCCCCGCGCGCCAGTGCGCGAGCCCGGCGTCGCTGCGGTCCCACGGGAGCCCGGTGTGGTTGAGGACGACGCGCACGCCCGGAATGCGCGCGCACACCTCGGCCGCCTCCGCGAGATGCCAGAACGGCACGCGCAGGTCCCACGAGAGGTCGTACTTTTCGAGCGCCGCGAGGCCGCGCCGCCACTTCGGGTCGTGCATGCTGCCCGGGCCGGTCGGCGGGGCTTCGCCCGCCGAACCGGCCGTCACGGGCTTCGAGCGGATGCCGCGAACGAGCGGGAAGCGCTTCTGCCGGGCGAGGATCTCCTCGCAGTCGTCGGTGTGGAACCATGCGTGCGCAACGACCGCGTTCGGCATCCCGGAGCGTGCGGCGACCTCGTGCAGCCACTCGGTCTCGGCCACCTGGCGATTGCGATCGTGCTCCGCCTCGACGTGCACCGTCGCGAGGACCTTCAGGCCCGCGGCGTCGCGCCGGTAATCCTCGGGCAGGTAGTTGCGCTTGAGCGGCGTGTAGTCGCCGAGGAGGAAATTCGGCTCGGGGTGGTCGGCGAGCCAGGGGTAGTAGTTGCGCCCGAGGTCCCAGAGATGATGGTGGGCGTCGACGATCTCGAGGTCTTCGGGACGCAGGGTCATTGCGTCAGGCCGGCAGCTTCGGATCGGCCGCGGCGCGGTAGTGCCGGTTCGCGTCCGCGTCCCGCCCGATGCGCTCGAGCAGCCGCGCGAGCTCGACGTGCGCCGCGCGCGAAGGCTGCGCCGACAGGCTTGCGTCGAGATAGCTCTGCGCCTTGCCCCACAACTCGCGGCTGGCGCACAGCCGGCCGAGCGCGAGCAGCAGGCCCGGATCGCGCGGATGCGCCTCGAGCCACCGCTCGCACTGCTCGATGCGCGCGAGGTCGTCGCCGCCGCGGCACTCGCCGTAGAGGGCGACGAGCTCGCTCGACCACTGCTCCGCGAGCGCGTCGCGGATGAGCGGGTGCGCGCGCTCGCACGCGCCGAGATCGATGAAGAGACGCGCTGCCGTGGCCGCGACGCGCGGCCGGGCCCGGTCGGCCGCGGGCACGCTCGCGACATATGCCGCGAGCGCGTCGGCGTCGATCGCCTTCTTGCGCAGGTTCTCGATGGTCGCCGTGATGCGCAGCTGCGCCGCAAGCTCGGCCGGCACCGCGTCGCGCTTCTCGAGGATGCGCAGCAGGCGCAGCACCTCGTCCCAGTTCTGCAGCCCCTGCTCGGCGCGCAGCAGCAGGCGCAGCGTCGCCGCGTGCCGCGGGCCGGTGGCGTGGAGCTCGCGCAGGATCTCCCGCGCCTCCTCGAACCGGCGCTCGTCGACCGCGGCCTCGGCTTCCGTCGCGAGGCGCGCGTAGCGGCTCGCGCCGGCCGCGTCGACCGCGCGCGCGAGCCAGCGGCCGCGGCGGCCCGGGTCGCGCATCGCGTGCGCGGCGCGCGCCGCGAGCAGGGCCGCCATGCCGGGCGCCTCGTCCAGGCCGTAAGCGCGTCCGGCCAGCTTCTCCGCCCGCCCGTAGCGGCCCTCCATGAACGCCTGCCAGGCCTGCCGCAGCGCCTCGTGCGCGCGGTTCGCCCGGGCGCGGCGCCGGAACGCGGCAACCTGCTGCGGCAGCCGGGCGGTGTGCGACGCGAGCCGGAGCAGGCCGTAGAGCACCGCGAACAGCGCCAGGGCGGCCAGCAGAAAGAGCGTCAGGGAGATCTCGATCCGCCACGGCGGGTACACGAACAATGCGTAACCGTCGCCGTACCGGGCCGCCAGGGCGAATGCGACGGCCAGCCCGGCAACGACGACGAAGGTGACCAGCCAGCGCACCGACGCCCTATTTGATCGCCCGCTCGCGCGGCATCTTGAACGTGCGCACGGCGTTGAGGCTGTCGGCGATCGTCGGCAGGTCCACGTTCACCGCCGCGGCGTTCAGCTGCGCGAGCGTCTGCGCGGCGCCGGCGACCGACTTCTGCCGCGTGTCGAAGTAGCGATTGAGCCAGCCTTGCGCCGCCTTGATGTCGGCGCGGAACGCCGGCTCGTCGCGCTGCAGCAGCGCAAGCCGCGCGTGCAGCAGTCGCAGCTTCAGGTTCTCGCGCAGGAAGTAGCGGCTCTCCGGCGCGAGCAGCGACGAATCCGCGGCATCGAGGCGCTGCACGCGCACCAGTCCCTTGAACTCGTCCCAGATCGCCGCGCCAGGACCGCCGCCACCAGCTGTCCTGCGCCGCGCTCGCGGCCGGCGTCGCATCCGGCACGGACGGGCGGCCGTCCACGAGCAGCGGCATCTGGTCCACCGCGGTGATCACCTGGTCGATCCGCAGCGTCATCCCGGCGATGTCGAGGTCCGGCGCGGCCTTGAGGCGCTCGATGTCGCGCGCGACGACCTTGCGCAGGCCGATGAACTGCGGCCGGTCGGAGCGCGCGAGCCGCGCGTCCGCGGTCTGCAGCGCGGCGAGCGCCGCGCGGACGTTCCCGGCGAGCTGGAGCTGCTGCGACGCGATCGTGAGCGTCTGCTCCACCTCGGCGAGCACCCATTCGTCGCGCGAGCGCGAGAGCTCCTGGTACAGCGACTCGAGCGCGAGCTGCTGGCTCTGCGATTCGAGCTGCTTCGCCTCCAGGGCGCCGATCTTCGCCTGCGCGTCGCGCACCGCCTCCTGCGCCTCGCGCGCGACGATGCGCGCCTCCTTGGACTCGTTGCCGGCGTCGCGCAATCGCTGCGCGACCTCCTCGCGCACCGCCGCGAGTTCGGCGCGCGTGCTCCACCAGCCCCAGGCGAGCGCGGCGATGGCGATCGCCGGCACCACGACCGCCGGGCGCAGCCACGCCTGCGCCTTGCCGCGGGCAGTGCGCAAGACCGGTGGCGGCGCGTCGGTCATCGGCGGCTATTGTCCCAAAAACGCGACCGAGCCCTGCGCAGAGCCCCTCGTCGGCCGGCCCGGTCTCGATCACCCGCTCGCAGCCGAGCGCGCGGGCGTTCTCCGCGATGCGTGCGTGCGGCGCGAGGAGGGGCGTGCGCTTGAGCCACGCCTGCCCGAGCTTGCCGAGCATGTCGTAGAGGTTGCGCAGCCCTTCGCTCGAGCTGACGGTCACCGCGTCGATCTCGCCGCGCCCCCAGCGCTTGAGGAGCGGCCCGACATCCGCGTTCGGGCGCACGCGGCGATAGCACTCCACGTACTCCACCGTCGCGCCGCGGCTGCGCAACGTGTCGCCGAGCAGCTCCCGGCCGCCGTCGCCGCGAAAGACCACCACGCGCCAGCCCTGCACGTCGGCGAGTTGCGGCAGCGCGAGGAGCGCTTCGCTGTCGAAGCGTCCGGACGGCGCGATCACGTTCGTGACGCCATAGCGGGCGAGCGCCTTCTCGCTCGCCCGGCCGATCGTCGCGGCGCGCAGGCGCTCCGGCCACCCGCGGCGGGCGCCGATCACGTTCAGCGCCTTGTCGACGGCGTTGGGGCTGATGAACACCGCGAGGTCGTACGCGTCGAGTCGGTCGGCGGCGGCGACGAGCGCGCGCGTGTCCTCGAGGTCGAGGATCTCGAGGACCGGAAACACGATCGGCTCGCCGCCTTCGCGCGCGAATCATCTCGGCGAGGCCCTCGTTCTGCCCGGCCGGCCGCGTGACCACGATGCGGCGGCCGGCGAGACGGCCGGCGCGTCATCTGAGCTCAGCGAGGATCTCGTCGGCGCCCTGTGCGCGCAGCGCGCGTGCGAGCGCTTCGCCGACACGTTCCGGCGCGGCCGCATCGCCGCGCGACTTCGCCGCGCGCAATCCGCTTGCCGTCCGGACTCGCGACGAGCCCGCGCAGTTCGAGCGCGCCGTTCGTCAGCGCCGCGTGCGCCGCGAGCGGGACGGTGCAGCTCCCGCCGAGCGCGCGGCTCACGGCACGCTCGGCGCGCACGCAGGCGGCCGTCGCAGCGTCGTGCAGCGGCGCGAGCGCCGCCACGAGCTCCGGCCGGCCGTCGCGGCACTCGATCGCGAGCGCGCCCTGCCCCACCGCGGGCAGGCTTTCCTCCGGCTCGAGCACCGCGCGAATCCGGCCGCCGAGCCCGAGACGCTTGAGCCCCGCGACGGCCAGCACGATCGCGGCGTACTCGCCGCGGTCGAGCTTGGCGAGCCGCGTGTCGAGATTGCCGCGCAGCGGCTGGATGTCGAGCCCGGGAAAGCGGCTGCGCAGCTGCGCCTCGCGCCGCAGGCTGGAGGTGCCGACGACCGCGCCCGGCGGGGAGGTCGGCGAGGCGCTCGTACCGGTTGGACACCAGCGCGTCGCGCGGATCCTCGCGCGCGAGGAACGCGGCCAGCGTGAAGCCCGCCGGCAGGTCCATCGGCACGTCCTTCGCCGAGTGCACCGCGATGTCGGCGCGGCCGTCTTCCAGCGCGTTCTCGAGCTCCTTGACGAACAGGCCCTTGCCGCCGATCTTGGCGAGCGAGCGGTCGAGGATCTCGTCGCCGCGCGTGCTCATGCCGAGGATCTCGACGCGGCACGCTGGGTACAATGCCGCGAGTGCGTCGCGCACGTGCTCGGCCTGCCACATGGCGAGGCGCGAGACGCGCGAGGCGATGATGATGCGTTCGGGAGACTTCAAGGCGTGGCCACGATGACCGGGAAGCGCCGGCGCGCACTGCGCGCACTACGTATCGGCTGCGCGGCGATTCTAGCATTCTGGGCCTGCGCGGCCGCCGCCGCGGAGCCCGTCCCGTTCGCGCGCGACCTCGCGGCCGACGGGCGCGCCGCGCGCGAATCCGGACGCGTCATCGTCGTGCTCTACGGCACGGCGGACTGCCCCTACTGCCGGAAGGTGCGCAAGGGGTTCCTCGAGCCGATGCAGGCGGACCCGGCGGCGGCGAAACGGGTCCTGTTGCGCGAGATCGACGTCGAGAGCGGACGGCCCGTCGTCGGATTCGACGGGCATGCCACCACGCACGCGGCGCTCGCCAAGAGCCGCAAGGCGCGGATCGTGCCCTACGTGGTGTTCCTCGGTCCGCAGGGCGAGCCGCTCGCCGATCCGCTCGTCGGCATCAGTTCGACGGACCTCTACGGGGGGCTGCTCGAGCGGCGCATCGAGACGGCGCGGGCGAAGCTGGCTGCGCAGTAAGCGTTTCCCGGCCACGCTAGCCGCCCGAGCTCGTCAACCCGCAAGTTTCCCCGGTGCAAGGAGCGCGCCGGGGCTCACGTCCTGAGCCACCGGCCACCGGACAATGGTTGATCACGCCTGACTCTTGGGCTGTGCGCGCCTGAGAAACCGTGCGCGGCTCTGCGAAAGATGCCTGGCTGCGGCCCTGCGGCCGAGACAAAGGCGGCTTCCCGGAGGTTGCCTTGCATCGCTATTCTAAAACTGGAATAATGCTCAAGCCTGTCGAGTGGGTCGGCGATAGCCGCAAGACGGTGCGCTCGTTCGCAGCCGGTGCGCGCGCTCAGGCCGGCCGAGAATTGTTCCGGCTTCAGGCCGGGGCGGACCCGCTTGACTGGAGGCCCATGCGGGCGATCGGCCCGGGTGCCTGCGAGATTCGCATCCACGCCGGGTCCGAGCACCGCCTGATCTACGTGGCGAAGTACGCGGAGGCGATCTACGTCCTCCACGCCTTCACCAAGAAGTCTCAGGCAACGAGGCTGCAGGACATTCGGATGGCGAAGGAGCGGTATCGAGCCATGCTGGAGAGTCGAGGCGATAAATGAGCAAGCGGATTCGGATCGTGCGAGGCTCCGGCAACGTCTTCCGGGACGTCGGATTCCCGAAGGATCAGGCGCACAATCTCCTTCTCCGGGCCGACCTAATGTTCCAGGTCGAGCAATTCGTACGGGGCAGCGGATTGACGCAGCAGGCGGCGGCGAAGTCGCTCGGCGTCACCCAACCGCGCCTCAACCAGCTGCTCAAGGGCCGGATCGAGTTGTTTAGCTTGGATGCGCTCGTCAAGATGCTTGCGAATGTCGGGATGCGCGTTGAGCTTCGAGTGAGGAAGGCTGCATAGCGCCTTCCCGGCGCGGCTCACCGGGAAGGCGGCGGGACCGGGCTTGCAGTTCGGCAGAAATAAGACGATTCGAGAACAGGGAATCGATCGTGCGAGGAGCTACGTCGAAGATCACAAGGCCCGCTCGGCGCCAAGTCCGGGCGCGCGTGACCCGTACCGCAGGCGCTGCGGCAAGCGTGGCATGTGAGGACTGGCTGATCGAGCGGCTGAACGATCCCCGGGAAGCCGTCGACGTATCTGAAGGCCGCAATCGACGAATCGGATCAGGCCGTATGAATGCTTGCGCTGCGCCAGGTGGCTCACGCGCAGGGCGGCGTCGCGAAAGTCGCGCGCCGGGCGAAGCTCACCCGCTCGCGAGCGCCTTGACCGTCGGCCACTGCCGGCGGCTCACCGGCAGCTTCTCGGGGATCCCCTCGAGGATGACCGCCCAACCGGCGCCCTCGCCGTCCTCGTCGGTCACCCGTTCGAAGCCGCGAATCCGCCGGCGCGCGACGAGGCACGAGCGGTGGATGCGCACGAAGATGCCGGTGAACTCCTGCTCGAGACTCGTCAGCGCCTCTTCGAGCAGATGCTCCTTGTCGGCGGTGCGGACCGTGACGTACTTGAGCTCCGCCTTCAGGTAGACGACATCGGCGACCGGCACGAGCAGGATCTTGCCCGCGCTCGCCGACCGAGAAGAAGCGCCGCGGCACCTGGCCCGCCTGCACCGCCGCCCGATCGACCGCGTCGCGGCTCACCGCGCCGGTCGCGCGCGCCTTGGCGAGCGCGCCCGCGAGGCGCGACGCACGCACCGGCTTGAGCAGGTAGTCGAGCGCGTTCACCTCGAACGCCTCGATCGCGTACTGGTCGTGCGCGGTCACGAAAACGACCGCGGGCGGCGTCTCGAGGATCGCGAGGTGGCGCGCGAACTCCATGCCGTTCATCTGCGGCATGTGGATGTCGACGAGCACGACGTCGGGCGCGAGCGCGGGCAGCGCGGCCAGCGCCTCCTGGCCGTTCGCCGCCTCGCCGACCACGACGTTGGGCAGCTCGACGGCGAGATCGCCGAGCACCTCGCGCATCCGCTCGCGCGCGGGCTGCTCGTCGTCGACGAGGAAGACTTTCAACGGCGCTGGCACGGACATTCGATCCCCTCCCGATGCGGCATCACGCCGCCGCCCGCTCTCCGGACACCGAATGCGGCGACGCGCGCCGGTACGGCATCGTCATGCGGATCTCGTAGCTCGAGCCCTTCACGCCGCTCTCCAGCACGCCCTCGACGTCGAAGTGCAGCGCGAGCCGCTCGCGGATGTTGGCGAGCGCGATGCGGTTGCCCTGCCGGTGCTGGTGCTCGGGATGGTACGGGTTGGTGAGCTTCACGTGCACCCGGTCCCGGTCGCGGCGGATCGCGATCACGATCGTCCCGGGCTCGACGCCCGGCTCGATGCCGTGATAGACCGCGTTCTCCACCAGCGGCTGGAGGAGCAGCGGCGGCACGAGCGCGTCGCGCGGCGCATCGGTGGTCTGCCACTCGACGATGAGCCGCTCGCCGAGGCGCAGCTGCTCGAGGTTCAGGTACTGGCGCGTCAGGTCGAGCTCGCGGGCGAGCGTGGTGAGGTTCTTCGTGTCGGCCATCACCATCCGGTACAGCTCGGCGAGATCCTCGATGGCCGCTTCGGCCCGCCGCGCGTCCTTGCGGATCAGCGACAGCACCGCGTTGAGCGTGTTGAAGAGGAAGTGCGGCCGGATGCGCGCCTGCAGCGCCTGCAGCCGCGCCTCCGAGAGCGCGGGCGAGAATGCGCGGTTGCGCAGGTGGAAGTAGCCGGCGAGCAGCGCGGTCGCGAGCAGCGCGAACGCCCCCGCGCGCACGATCCCGAGCGGCCCGGCATCCACGCTTGCGCGCAGAAACGCGGCGCCGGCCGTGAGAACGAGCACCACCGCGGCGACGGTTGCGAGGCCGATCAGGTACGGCAGCTTCGCGAGCCACGGGCTCGCCACCGAGAGGACCACGAGGCTCGCGATCAGCGTCGGCTCGACGACCAGCGCGATGTCCAGGAACTCGCTGACCAGCTGCGCGAACGTGGTCGCCTTGACCGCCGCCGCGACGAACGCCGCGAGATTCACGCCGACGAGGATGCGCGCCGCGACCCCGAGGTTGCGGAAGTCCGGGAGCGCGTCGGGGATGGCGTTCGTATTCGGGTTCACGATCGATGGATCTAACGGCGCGCTGCTAGAATGGCGGCGTCATCATACCCGCGCGATCAACGCGATAAGGCGTTGTTTTGCGGACGATTCTCAAGCCCGGAAGCGAGTTTTACAAGCCGCCATGCCGAAGTCCGAGGAAAACGGTCACACCGCAGCCAAGTGGTCCGGCCGCTTCGCGGAGAGTCTCGACGAGCGCGTGCTGCGCTACACGGCGTCGGTGGGATTCGACCGGCGGCTCGCGGAGTTCGACATCGCGGGCTCGCTCGCCCACGCGCGGATGCTGGCGGGCTGCGGCGTGATCTCGAAGCAGGACCTCGCCGACATCGAGCGCGGCATGGCGACGGTCAGCGACGAGATCCGCTCGGGCCGGTTCGAGTGGGCGCTCGAGGCCGAGGACGTTCACCTCAACATCGAGCGGCGGCTCACCGCGCTCGTCGGCGACGCGGGCAAGCGCCTGCACACCGCGCGCTCGCGCAACGACCAGGTGGCGACCGACGTGCGGCTGTATCTCCGCGCCGCGATCGACGAGATCGACGCGCTCGCGCGCGCGCTCCAGCGCGCGCTCGTCGATCTCGCCGACGCGCACGCCGCCACGCGCGATGCCCGGGTTCACGCACCTCCAGGTCGCGCAGCCGGTGACCCTCGGCCATCATCTGATGGCGTACTACGAGATGCTGAAGCGCGACCGCGAGCGGTTCGCCGACTGCCGCCGGCGCGCGAACCGGCTGCCGCTCGGCGCGGCGGCGCTCGCCGGAACCACGTACCCGATCGATCGCGAGCGCGTGGCGAAGGAGCTCGGCTTCGACGGCGTCTGCGCGAACTCGCTCGACGCGGTGAGCGACCGCGACTTCGCGATCGAGTTCTGCGCCGCGGCGTCGATCCTCATGGTCCACCTCTCGCGGTTCTGCGAGGAGCTGGTGCTGTGGATGAGCCCGCGCTTCGGGTTCGTCCGGCTGCCCGACCGGTTCTGCACCGGCTCGTCGATCATGCCGCAGAAGAAGAACCCGGACGTGCCGGAGCTCGCGCGCGGCAAGACCGGCCGCGTCGTCGGCCACCTGGTGTCGCTGCTGACGCTCATGAAGGGCCAGCCGCTCGCCTACAACAAGGACAACCAGGAAGACAAGGAGCCGCTCTTCGACACCGTCGACACGCTCGTCGACACGCTCGCGATCTTCGCGGCGCTGGTGCCGGGCATCGAGGTCGACGCGGCGGCGATGCGGTCGGCGGCCAGCGAGGGGTTCGCGACCGCCACCGACCTGGCCGACTACCTGGTGAAGAAGGGCGTGCCGTTCCGCGACGCGCACGAGGCGGTCGCCCGCGCGGTGCGCGAGGCCGATCGCACCGGGGTCGACCTGTCCGGCCTGCCCCTGCCGGTGCTGCGGCAGTTCGCCCCGCAGATCGGCGCGGACGTTTTCACGGTGCTGACGGTGGAGGGGTCGCTCGCGAGCCGGAATCACCCCGGGGGCACCGCCCCGGAGCAGGTCCGGGCCGCCGTTGCGCGCGCCCGTGCGGAACTTTCCAAGTAGTTGTCCACGCCGCAAGGCGGCAGCGCAGCCGCGCGGCGCCCCCTCGCGCGCCCGCCAGCCGGGAAAACTGCCGCGCGCTGCGGCAGTTTTCGCTCTGGCCGGCCACGACGCCCTTGAACCGGGGGCGGGCCCGGCCCACACTCGCCGGGCCATGGAAGCAGCCGCGATGGACGCAACCGCGACGCTGGAACGGACCACGCCCGCGCCAGAGCGGATCGGGAAGTACCAGGTCCTGCGCAAGCTCGGCGAAGGGGCGACGAGCGAGGTGTTCCTGTGCCACGACGAGTTCGCCAGCCGGGACGTCGCGGTCAAGATCGTGTACCAGGAGCGTCTCAACGACCCGCAGGGCGGCAAGCTCTACCGCAAGCTCTTCGTCACCGAGGCCTCGCTCGCCGGCAAGCTCGCGCACCCGCACATCGCGCAGATCTACGACGCGGTGGTGGGCGAGAAGCAGTCCTACATCGTCGTCGAGTACGTGCCCGGGGGCACGCTCGAGCAGTTCTGCGTGCCCGAGAACCTGCTGGCGCTCGACAAGATCGTGGAGATCGTCTTCAAGTGCACGCGCGCGCTCGACTTCGCGCACAAGCTCGGCGTCACCCACCGCGACATCAAGCCGGCGAACATCCTGCTGGTCGGCGGCACCGACATCAAGATCACCGACTTCGGCTCGGCGATCATGTCGACCGGCGACACCACGCAGGTCACCGGCGTCGGCTCGCCCGCCTACATGTCGCCGCAGCAGGTCAAGGAGCAGCCGCTCGACCACCGCACCGACATCTATTCGCTCGGCGTGGTGATGTACCAGCTGCTCGCCGGCGTGCTGCCGTTCAACGCCAAGAACAACTTCAGCATGATGTACCAGATCACCAGCGTCGAGCCGCCGCTGCCGTCCTCGCACCGCAAGGAGATCCCGCCCGCGCTCGATCGCATCGTGCGCAAGGCGATGGAGAAGGACATCGGCCGCCGCTACCAGAGCTGGGACGAGTTCTCGATCGATCTCGCCGACGTGCTGAGCTCCGAGGCGGTGCGCCTGCCGACCGAGGAGGTGGCCGACTCGGAAAAGTTCAACACGCTGCGCGCGATGGAGTTCTTCCGGGAGTTCACCGACGCCGAGCTGTGGGAGGTGCTGCGGATCAGCTCGTGGCAGGATGCGGAGCCGGGCAAGGCGATCATGCGCGTCGGCGATCCCGGGGACTTCTTCTGCATGCTCGCCTCCGGCGAGGTGAAGGTCACCAAGCGCCAGAAGCTGCTCAACATCCTCAACGCGGGCGAGTGCTTCGGCGAGATGGCCTACCTTTCGCGCCAGACGAACGAGCGCAGCGCCGACGTGGTGACGCTCGCGCCGTCGCGGGTCATCACGATCCGATGCGACGACCTCGCGCACGCCTCCGACGCGTGCCAGCACCGCTTCGACCGGGCCTTCATGTCGATCCTGGTCGAGCGGCTGACGATGGCCAACAACCGCCTGTCGGCGGTCTGATCCTGACGCCCGCCCTCGCCGCCGCGCTCGCGGGCGCGATCTCCGACGCGACGGGCGCGCCGTTCCAGGTCGTGCGCGCGACACCGGTCGGCGGCGGGTGCATCCACGAGGCGGTGGCGCTCGAGGGCCCGAACGACGCACGGTACTTCGCGAAGCTGAACGAGGCGCGCTTCGCGGCGAGCTTCGCGGCGGAAGCGGACGGCCTCCTCGCCCTCGGCGCGGCGGGCATGCGCGTGCCGAGGCCGATCGTGCAGGGGACGGCGGAGGGGCGCGCGTTCCTGGTGCTCGAATTCCTCGCACTCGGCGAGGGCTCGGACGCGGCCCACCGCGAGCTCGGGCGCCGGCTCGCGCGGCAGCACGGGCACCGCGGGCCGCACTTCGGCTGGGCGCGCGACAACTTCATCGGGCTCACGCCGCAGGCCAACCCGCCGAGCGCGTCCTGGATCGAGTTCTGGCAGACGCAGCGCCTTGCGCCACAGCTGGCGCTTGCGCGCGCCAAGGGCTACGACGGGCGCCTCCAGTCGCTCGGCGGGCAGACGGTCGACGCCGTGCCAATTCTCCTCGCGGCGCACGAGGCGACGCCGGCGCTGCTGCACGGGGATCTGTGGACCGGCAACGCCGCTTTCCTGCCCAACGGCACGCCGGTGGTTTTCGATCCCGCCGTTTACTATGGCGACCCCGAGGCCGATCTCGCGATGACGGAGCTCTTCGGCGGCTTCCCCGAGAGCTTCTACGAAGGCTATCGGGAAGTGCGCCCGATCGCGGACGGTTACCGGATGCGGCGCGTCCTGTACAACCTGTACCACGTCCTCAACCACCTCAACCTGTTCGGCGCGGGCTACCGCGCCCAGGCCGAGCGGATGATGGAGCGGCTGCTCGAGGCGGCGAGCTCAGCGGAGAACGAGCGATGACGAAGACGCACACGACGCGCGACGAATGGCGCGCGCGAATCGAAAACGCACCGGGACGCAAGAGCGCCGCGGGCGTGAGCACGGTGGAGACGATCCGGTCGATGAGCGGGCTCGACTTCCTGCGCGCGATCGTCGACGGGCGGCTGCCGCACCCGCCGATCAACGACACCCTGGATTTCTTCCTGGTCGAGGCGACGAAGGGCCACGCGGTGTTCATGGGCGAGGCCAAGCACGCGTTCTACAACCCGATCGGCTCGGTGCACGGCGGGTGGGCCTGCACGCTGCTCGACTCGTGCATGGCCTGCGCGGCGCAGACGACGCTCGCGGCCGGCCAGGGCTACACCACCGTGGAGCTGAAGGTGAACCTGGTGCGCCCGCTCTCGAGCGAGACGGGACCGGTGCGCGCGGAAGGCAAGGTGGTCAGCGCCGGGCGCACGATCGTGACGGCCGAGGGCCGCATCGTGGGCTGGGACGGGAAGCTCTACGCGCACGGCACGACGACGTGCCTCGTGCTGGGGTTGTAGGCAGGCCTTCGGGGTCGGGGCCGCGCAGCGCCTCGCGCGTTGAGCACCGCATAGCGTGTGCTCCAACGCGGGCGCGATGATCCGTCAAGCGCTCTGGCGCTCCAGGAGCTTCTTCAGCTCGCCCGACTCGTACATCTCGCGCATGATGTCGGAGCCGCCGACGAACTCGCCGTTGACGTAGAGCTGCGGGATCGTCGGCCAGTTCGCGTACTCCTTGATTCCCTGCCGGATCTCCGGCTCCTCGAGCACGTTCACGCTGAAGAACTCCTCGACGCCGCACGCATGCAGGATCTGCACGGCTGTGGCGGAGAAGCCGCACTGCGGGAAGTGCGGGTTGCCCTTCATGTAGAGGACGACCGGGTTCGTGGTCACCTGCTGCTTGATCGTCTGCTGTGCGTCCATGTCCGCTCCTTGCGAATCGTCGGGCCGGCGGCCCGCGGGTTGGGCAATAAGTCGAGCTAATAGTTGAGCAATTCCGTCGGGTATGAATTCTAGCCGCGCGCCCGGTCCGGGTCAACGGCGGGTTCGCCATTCGGCGCGGGAAGCCGCTCCAGCGGCTCGTAGGGCATGAAGTGGAGCGCGTCCCGAAGGAGGGACACCCGCGCCTCGACCCCCGTGGCAAGCCCGTTCCGGGCCCCGACGTGGGCCGGCACCGAGAACCGCAGCTCCACCTCGCGCCGCCCGTCCACCCAGAGCGTGACCGAGGCGTTCTCGCCGAACGGCAGGTACTCGCCGATGACCCCGCCGACCGGGTTCTCGCGCTCGCCGCGCGATGGCCGGTCGCGCCGATGCAGGACGCAGTGCGCCGGCTGGATCCCCCAGCAGACGCGGCTGCCGACCGCGAAGTCGGGCTGATGCCGCGCCTCCAGGTCGTGCCCCTCCCAGCGGAGCAGCGTCGTGCCGGCCGCAGCGTCGTGCGCGACGACCTCGCCGTGGAACAGGTTGCGGAAATCCATGAGCCGCGCCACCAGCGCGTTCTTCGGCTGCGCGAGCACGTCGAGCGGCGGTCCGTCCTGGAGGGTCGTGCCGCGATGCAGGACCACCATGCGGTCGGCGAGCGCCGCCGCCTCCTCGAGATCGTGGGTCACGAGCACGATCGGGATGCGCAGGCGCTGGCGCATCTGCGCGAGCTCGCGTTGCAGGCGGCGCCGCGTCACCTGGTCGACCGCCGAGAACGGCTCGTCGAGCAGCAGCACCTTCGGGTCGCGCGCGAGCGCCCGGGCGAGGGCGACGCGCTGCTGCTGGCCGCCGGAGAGCTCGCGCGGCACGCGCGACTCGAGGCCGCCGAGGTGGACGAACTCGAGCAGCTCGCGCGCCGCCGCGGCACGGGCCGCGCGCCCCAGCGACACCGGCAGCGCGGCTTCCACGTTTCCGCTCGCGCTCATGTGCGGAAACAGCGCGTAGTTCTGGAACACGAGGCCCACGTGCCGCGCCTGCGGCGGCAAGAATGCGACTGCGCCCATCCAGGTCTCGCCGTTGCACCGCACCTCGCCCGAACGGGGCCGGACCAGGCCCGCGATGGCGCGCAGGATGGTCGTCTTGCCGCTGCCCGACGGCCCGACGAGCGCGAGCAATTCGCCGGGCCCGCACTCGAAGCGCGCATCGAGGGGAATCGGCGCCGACTGCCGCAATTCAACGCGCAGGCCGCCGCTACCCACGGTGCCTCCGGGCGCGGTCGAGCCAGTACACCACGCCGATCGCGGCGAACGAGAGGGCGAGCAGCGTCGCCGCCATCACCCCCGCCGCGTGGTCGTCGAGCGCCTGCGCGCGATCGTAGATCGCAATCGCTGCGGTGCGTGTCTCGCCGGGGATGTTCCCGCCGACCATCAGGACGACGCCGAACTCGCCGAGCGTGTGCGCGAAGGTGAGCACGAACGCGGTCAGCAGTCCCGGCCAGGCGAGCGGCAGCTCGACGCGCCAGAACGCGCGCCAGCCCGACATGCCGCACAGCCACGCGGCCTCGCGCACCTCCGTGGCGATCGACTCGAAGCCGCGTTGCACCGGCTGCACCGCGAACGGGATATTCGCGATCACCGATGCGACGAGCAGCCCCTCGAAGCTGAACGCGAGCGTCGTGCCGAAGAGCTTCTGGTACAGCGCGCCGAACGTCGACGTCGGCGCGAAGGTGACGAGCAGGTAAAAGCCGAGCACGGTCGGCGGCAGCACGAGCGGGAGCGCGAGCAGCGCCTCGACGGCCGGCTTGCCGGCGAAGCGGCGCCAGGCCAGCACACGGCCGACCACTATGGCGAGCGGCAAGAGAAACACCGCCGTGCCGACCGCCAGCTTGAGCGAGAGTGCGAGCGCCTGAGCGTCCATGCGGCCTAGCGTGCGGGGATGCCGAATCCGTAGCGCTCGAGGACGGGACGCGCCTTCGCGCTGCCGATGAAGACGTAGAGCTCGCGCGCGGCGGTGCCGGCGCCCTTGAGAAGGACCATGCGCTGGCGCAGCGGCGCGTGCATGTGCTCGGGCAATAGCGCGTGCGTGCCCTTGTCCCGAAAGGCCGGCGTGAGCACGAGCGAGTACGCGATGATCGCCGCGTCGACCGATCCGGTGAGCGCGAACTGCGCCGCCTGGCTCACGTTCTCGCCGAGCGCCAGTCGCGGCCTGGCGAGCGCCCACGCTCCGGCATGCTCCAGCGCCTCGCGGGCCGCGCGGCCATACGGCGCATGGTCCGGGTTCGCGATCGCAAGGCGCTTGAGCCGTCCCGCGGCGAGGGCGCTGCGCACGCCCGCCAGCTCGGCATCCACCCCGACCGGCGATCCGGCGGGCGCGAACACGACGATTCGTCCGATGGCGTAAGGCGTGCCCGCGCCGTCGGTGCGCCCCGCCTTCTCGAGCAGCGCGACGTACGACTCGTCGGCGGACAGGAAGAGATCGAAGGGCGCGCCTTCCCGGATCTGCCGTGCGAGGTTGCCCGAGGAGCCGAACGTGAGGCGCGTCTCGTGCCCGGTTTCGCGCGCGAACGCGGCGGCGATTTCCTCGAGCGCGAAGCTCAGGTCCGAAGCCGCCGCCACCCTCGCGACGTCGGCGGACGCCGGCGGGGCGAAGAGCGCGGCGAGGACCAGAACGGCGGAGCCGAGTCGCGCCATCGCACGCGCTCCTACCGCGCCCGCGCGCCGCTCACGCGCTCGATGCCGGCGAGGTCCGGCCAGGTCTGCACCTGCGAATAGCCGTACATCGCGAGCAGGCTGCGGCAGCGTTCCCCCTGGTCGTAGCCGTGCTCGAAGAGCAGCCAGCCGCCCGGCCTGAGGTGATCCTGGGCGCGCGCGACGATCGCGCGGATCGCGTCGAGCCCGTCGGCGCCGCTGACGAGCGCCGCGCGCGGCTCGAAACGGAGATCGCCGTGCTCGAGATGCTCGTCGCCCTCCGCGACATAAGGTGGATTCGCGACGATCATGTCGAAGCGCTCCGCTGCGAGCCCGGTATACCAGCCCCCATAGACGAAGCGGATCGTCGCGCCGTGGCGGCGCGCGTTCTCGCGCGCGACGGCGAGCGCATCGGCCGACGCGTCGACCGCCACGACTTCCATGTCGGGCTCCTCGTGGGCGATCGCGATCGCGACCGCGCCGCTGCCCGTGCCCAGATCGAGCACGCGCGCACCCGATGGCGCCAGCTCGAGCGCCAGCGCGACCAGCAGCTCGGTCTCGGGGCGCGGGATCAGGACCTCCGGCGTGATCGCGAGCGACAGGCCGAAGAACTCCCGCTCGCCGGTGAGGTACGCCACCGGCTCGCCGGCTCGCCGCCGCATGAACAGCCGTCCGATCCGCCGCGCGTCCTCGTCGGGGAGCGTGCGCGCCTGGTCGGCGAGCAGGCTCGCGCGCGGGACGGCGAGCGCGTGGGCCGCGAGCACCTGCGCCTCCAGCGGCGGCAGCTCGGAGGAAGCGAGGAGCGATGCAATCGTCGCCATCACGCGGCCGTCTCGGCCAGCGCGGCGAGCTGCTCGGCCTGATGCTCGGCGGCGAGCTGGTCGAAGAGCTCGTCCAGGTCGCCGTCCATGATGGCGGCGATCTTGTGCAGCGTGAAGTTGATGCGATGGTCGGTGACCCGGCCCTGCGGGAAGTTGTACGTGCGGATGCGGTCGGAGCGATCGCCGCTGCCGACCAGCGACTTGCGCGTCGCCGCCTCCTTCGCGCGCTGGTCGCGCAGCTGCTGGTCCTTGATCCGGGCGCCGAGGAGCGCCATCGCGCGCGCCTTGTTCTTGTGCTGCGAGCGGTCGTCCTGGCACTCGACCACGATCCCGGTGGGCAGGTGCGTGATCCGCACCGCGGAGTCGGTCTTGTTCACGTGCTGCCCGCCCGCGCCCGAGGCGCGGTAGGTGTCGATCCGCAGGTCCGCGGGGTTGAGCTCGACGTCGACGACCTCGTCGGCCTCGGGCATCACCGCGACCGTCGCGGCCGAGGTGTGGATGCGCCCCTGCGTCTCGGTCGCGGGCACGCGCTGGACGCGATGCCCGCCGGACTCGAACTTGAGGCGCGAGTACACGCCCTGCCCCGCGATGCGCAGGATCACTTCCTTGAACCCGCCGAGGTCGGACGGGCTCGCGGAGATGATCTCGACCTGCCAGCGGCGCCGCTCGGCGTAGCGCGAGTACATGCGGAAGAGATCGCCGGCGAAAAGCGCCGATTCGTCGCCGCCGGCGCCGGCGCGGATCTCCAGGAAGATGTTGCGCTCGTCGTTCGGGTCCCTGGGCAGGAGCAGGCGCTGCAGCTCGGCCTCGAGCGCCCTCCATGCGCGCGGTCGCGTCCTGCACCTCGGCCTCGCCGAAGGCCTTCATCTCCGGGTCGGCGAGCATCTCGGTGGCCGCGGCACGGTCGGCCTCGGCCGCCTGGTACGCGTTGAACCGCTCGACGACGGGCGTGATCTCGGCGTGCTCGCGCGAGACGCGCCGGAACTCGTCGAGGTCGCGGGCCGAATCCTCGGAGGCGAGGAAGCGGTTCAGCTCGCCGAGGCGGCGCGCGAGCTGGTCGAGCTTGGCGGCAATGCTTGCTTTCACCGGGTGACGGGGCGGGGATAAGTGGAGAAGGTCGGCCGCGGCGCGGCCGTTCCGCGGGGCCGCACAGCTACCGGCCGGCGCGGAGGTTGAAGAGCCGCGCGATGAACTCGCGGAGCTGGTGCCGCTCGGGCGCCTGCACGTCGTGCAGCGCCTGGGTCGGCCCGTGCATGAGCTTGTTGGTCAGTCCGTGGGACAGCGCATCGAGGACCTGACGCGGATCGTCGCCGCGCGCGAGCATCCGCAGCGCGCGGTCGACCTCGTGCCGGCGCGCGTCCTCGGCGCCCTCGCGCAGCGCGCGGATGGTGGGCACCAGCTCGCGCGCTTCCATCCAGTGCAGGAACGAGCCGACCTGGGCGTCGATGATCGCCTCGGCCTGCGCGACGTGCGAAGTGCGCTCGTCCATGCCCGCGCGGACGACCTCGCCGAGGTCGTCGACGGTGTAGAGATAGATGTCGTCGAGCTCCGCCACTTCCGGCTCGATGTCGCGCGGCACGGCGAGGTCGACCATGAACACCGGGGCGTGGCGGCGCGCCTTGATCACGCGCTCCATCGTGCCCTTGCCGAGGATCGGGAGCGAGCTCGCGGTGCACGACACCACGATATCGTGCGCGGCGAGATGCTCCGGCAGCACGCGCAGCTCGATCGCCTGCGCGCCGAGGCGGTGCGCGAGGTGCTGGGCGCGATCCAGGGTGCGGTTCGCGACCGTCATGGCACGCGGCATCTGCGCCGCGAAGTGGGTCGCGCACAGCTCGATCATCTCGCCGGCGCCGATGAAGAGCACGCTCGTCTCGCGCAGGCTCGGGAAGATGCGCGCGGCGAGCCGCACCGAGGCCGCTGCCATCGACACGACGTTGGCGCCGATGCGCGTGTTGGTGCGCACCTCCTTCGCCACGGCGAACGAGCGCTGGAAGAGCCGCGACAGCGTGGCGCCGAGCGTGCCCATCTCCTCGGCCGCGCGCACCGCATCCTTGAGCTGCCCGAGGATCTGGGGCTCGCCGAGGACCATCGAGTCGAGCCCCGACGCCACCCGGAAGGTGTGGCGCACCGCTTCCTCGCGCGGAAGCGTGTAGAGGTAGGGCCGCAGGTCCTGCTCGCCGAGCTGGTGGTAGCCCGCCAGCCACGCCAGCGCTTCCCTCGGCTCGCCGGCCGCGCAGTACAGCTCGGTGCGGTTGCACGTGGAGAGGATCGCCGCTTCCTCGACCGGTTTCGCGCGCCCGAGCTCGCCGAGCGCGCGCTTCAGCTGCTCGGCGCCGAACGCCACCTTCTCGCGGATCGCGAGCGGCGCGCTTTCGTGGTTCAGGCCGAGGGTGAAGAGCTGCATGGGTCTGGAAAAGTGGCTGATTATTATAGCGATGTGGCGGGCATTCACCTCTCTGTGCGCTCGGGGGAGCCTCGCAGGCCTGCGCCCGGGGCTCCTTGACCCCAATCAACCCCCGGGGGCCTGGCCGCCTCCGGGTTCCGTCGACTCGTGGACGGCCTTCCGGAGCTTGACCGCCGGTACCCGTCTGGCGCGCGCGCGCACGCGGAGATTGAGCATCTCCACGGCCACCGAGAACGCCATCGCGAAGTAGATGTAGCCCTTGGGCACGTGGAAATGCAGGCCCTCCGCGACGAGCGCGAAGCCGACCAGGATCAGGAACGACAGCGCGAGCATCTTGATCGTCGGATGGCGGTCGACGAACTCGCCGATCGGCCGCGCGGCAAACATCATGACGCCGACCGCGAGGACGACGGCGATGACCATCACCGGGATGTCGTCCGCCATGCCCACCGCGGTGATCACCGAGTCGAGCGAGAAGACGATGTCGAGAATCGCGATCTGCACCAGCACCGCGCCGAACGTCGCCTGCACCACCGACCCGTGCTCGTCCTCCTGCTCCCCCTCGAGCGAGTTGTGGATCTCGTGCACGCTCTTCCAGAGCAGGAAGAGTCCGCCGAGGAGCAGGATCAGGTCGCGTCCGGAGATCTCCCACCGCGTCACGGTGAAGAGCGGCGCGGTGAGCGTCATGATCCACGCCAGCGACAGCAGGAGCGCGATGCGCGTGCCCATCGCGAGGCCGAGACCGAGGCGGCGGGCGAGATTGCGGCGATGCTCGGGCAGCCGGCCGACCAGGATCGAGATGAAGATGATGTTGTCGATGCCCAGCACGATCTCGAGCGCGGTGAGCGTCGCGAGCGCGATCCACGCCTGCGGATCGGTGATCCATTCCATGGGGGTCCTCCGGCTTGCGGCAGCCGGGGAGTGTAGCGGTCGCGGCGCGGCCGCGCCGGTCGGAGCGTCCTTCTAGCGCCTGACGGAATGACCGTCAGGCGCCTGATTTAGGGGAGTCTGAGGGGAGGTATCCCCTCATATCGTCGGACGCCCTCAGGCGGCCGCGAGCTCGTCGGGCGCCTGGGAGTCCTGCAGGTCGTTGAACGCGGCCTTGGAGTCGAGCAGCGGGAACTGCCGCGGATGGCCGACGAGGAAGCCCTGGAAGTAGCGCACGCCCAGGCGGAACGCCCAGTCGAACTTCTCCTGGCTGTCGATGCCCTGCGCGACGACCCGCGCGCCGACCGTGTTCGCGACGCGCACGATCTCGCCGATCTGGTCGTCCTTGACGTTCTGGAACGCCGCGGACACGGATTTGCGGTCCAGCTTGATCAGCTTCGGCCGCACGAGTTGGAGCACCCGCTCGGCCGACTTCGGACGGTCGGGGGAGAAATCGTCGAGCGCGAGGCGCACGTTGCACGCAGCGCACGCCCGGGCGAACTTCAGCAGCAGCGCAGGGTCGCCGTGCGACGCAGTGTCGGTGACCTCGACGATCAGGCGTTTCGCCTTGTCGCCGACGCCGGCGAGGTGGCCGAGGTAGCGGTCGCCGTGCTTCGCGAGCGTGATCATGGACACGTTCACGCTGACGAGCAGCGAGTGGTGCAGCAGGTCGAGCGCGTCGATCGCCTGCTTGAGCACCGACACGTCCACCGTGCCGATGTAGCCGGTGTCCTCCCAGCGCTTGATCGCGATCTCGCGCGACTCCGGCTTGTCGAGGCCCTCGCGGAAGCGCAGCAGCGCCTCGTAGGCCACGATGTGCCCGCGATCGCTCATGATCGGCTGGAAGGCGGTGCGAATCAGCGTTTCCACGGGATGCTCCGGTGCTCGACCGGAGAAACAATGCAAGGACGATGCCAGCGCGGTCGCGTGGCGATCCTGCGTGAGATTGTCCCCGCGGGTCGCGGCCGGGGTGCCGGTTCCCTCGTCGTCGCCTGTTCGCGCACCGTCAAACGGTGTCGAGGCGCGGTCGGTGCGCGCCCCTGCGGCAGGTCGCCGGCGCGCGTGACTTCCGTCACGCCGCGGCGGCAGGGCGCTAGGTCGGCGGGGCTCCGGCGCCTATGCTGATGGCATAAGAAGTCCACACACCCCACCGGCGGCACCGAACGGGGGCAGCATGAGCGAACTTCTCGTCGCACTCGCAATGGCCGCCGCGCTGGGAGCGAAGCCCGCCCCCCCGCCGCCCGATCCCCAGCACGCCCGCAGCCGACCGGCGGCAACCGCGCCGAGCGCGACGGTCGCGAGCACTCAGGCGCTCAAGCCAAAAGACAATCGGCGGGCGATCGCCCCGTCACCGCTCTGAGGGTTGCCGCACCGGAATGCTGTCCGCTGCCGGATGGCGGGCGGCGGGTTGCAATCTGAAGAGGAATGGTGGCCAAGGACGGAATCGCCTTGGTTCGATTTTGCCTCGGACCGCTATGCTGCGGCCCGAGGCGAAATCGTTGGTGGCCAAGGACGGAATTGAACCGCCGACACAAGGATTTTCAGTCCTCTGCTCTACCAACTGAGCTACTTGGCCGGACCGGAAGGCGTCCGCAAAGACGGGCGCCCAAGACGGGAGGGCGGATTATAGCGGCGTCACCGGAGCGTCGCCAGCCCGCGAGATCGGCGCATGGAGCGGCGCCACGCTCGTCTGCCGCGTCCCGTCGGGCAGACACCGGTCGTCGCGCTCGGCGCAGATCTGGATCTTCGCGAACGTCAGCGCGAGCCAGAGCCAGAACAGCACCATCAGCGCAACCCAGGGCACGTGCCGGTCCACGACGAACTTCGGCGTCAGCAGCCGGACGATCCCGAAGACGGGCCGCGTGGTGATGCGCAGGAGCTGATAGAAGAAATTGCCCTCGCGCTTCGCCCCGGCGAGAAGGTAGAGGATCCCCTGCCCGATGATGAAGAGCGCGGCGATCTCGACGAGCGCCTTGGCGATCGTGACGAGGAAGAGATCGGCGGACACGGTTTGCGGATGGGCGGGTGGCAGGCACAAACAACGAGGCCCGCTCGCGCGGGCCTCGTCGCTCAGGCGAAGCGCAGTATCACGTGCCCGTCGTATCGATGTCGCCCCGCAGGTGCGGGTAGCGGACGTGGTCCACCAGATCCTGGACTTCCTTCTCGGGCGCCGGCGTGAACAGACTCACGACGATGATCACGAGGAACCCGAGCGGCACGCCGAACGTCGCCGCCGAGATCGGCTGGATGTCCCACCAGATCGCGTCGGCAATCGGAGTCGGTCACGCCGAACATCCCGCGCAACCACGGCTGGGTGGTCGCCATGTAGTACACCGTGACGCCGATGCCCGCGACCATGCCGAGGATCGCACCCCACTTGCTCGCGCGCTTCCAGAAGATGCCGAGCACCAGCGCCGGGAAGAACGCCGCGGCCGCGAACGAGAACGCCGCGCTCACCAGGAACAGGATGTCGGCCGGCTTCTGGCTCGCCACGTACGCCGCGCACAGGGCCACGACCAGCAGGAGGATCTTCGACAGCGTCACGCGACGTTGCGTGGACGCATGCGGGTCGATCATCTTGTAGTAGAGGTCATGCGAAAGCGCGTTGGCGATCGTGAGGAGCAGACCGTCCGCGGTCGACAGCGCCGCGGCCAGGCCGCCCGCAGCCACCAGGCCGGAGATCACGTACGGCAGCCCGGAGATCTCGGGCGTGGCGAGCACGATGATGTCGCCGCCGATCGCGATTTCCGCGAGCTGCACGATGCCGTCGCGGTTGACGTCCACGATGCTGAGCAGGCCCGGGTCGACCTTCGACCACGATGCCGCCCATCCGGGCAGCTTCGCGAACTCCGATCCGACGAGCAGCGTGTAGACGTCGAACTTGGCCAGCACCGCGAGCGCGGGTGCAGTGAAGTACAGCAGGAAGATGAAGAAGAGCGACCAGGTGACCGATTCGCGCGCCTCCTTCACGCTCGGCGTCGTGTAGTACCGCATCAGGATGTGCGGCAGCGCGGCCGTGCCCACCATCAGGCAGAAGATGAGCGCCAGGAAGTTCTTGCGCGAGATGTCGCGCGCCTTCTCGGTGGCGCCGGGGAAGGCCTCGGCGTGCCGCAGCGGCGGACCGGCGCGCGCGGCGAGCCCGGACTTCGCTCGTCCAGGCCGCTTTCGCCTCGTCGGCGCTCTTCGGGAACTTGTCGAGCGCGGTCTGGGCGGCCACGATCTGCTCGGCCGGGGCGTTGCTGGCCTTGAGATCCTCGAGCGCCTTGGCGACCTTGCCCTTTCGCGGCGTCGTAGGAGCCGGGCAGCCCCTTCAGGTTGGCCGTTGCGGCCGCCGCCCGGTCGGCGAAGATCTTGCGGACCTCCAGCTCCTTCGGATCCTTGATGAGCTGCGCCTCGCGCTCGGTGACCTTGGCGAGCACGGTGCCGTAGACGAGCTGCGGGATCGGGAAGCCGGTGTGCTTCACCGACAGCCACACGACCGGGATCATGTAGGCGACGATGAGGATGATGTACTGCGCCACCTGCGTCCAGGTCACCGCGCGCATGCCGCCGAGGAAGCTGCACACCAGGATGCCGCCGAGGCCGAGGAAGATCCCCAGCTCGAACGCGACGCCGGTCAGGCGGGTCGTGACGAGGCCGACGCCGTAGATCTGCGCCACCACGTAGGTGAACGAGCACAGGATCGCGCAGCAGATGCCGACGAACCGGGCGACGTTGCCGCCGTAGCGCGCACCGAGGAAATCGGGAATCGTGAACTGGCCGAACTTGCGCAGGTACGGCGCGAGGAGGAACGCCACCAGGCAGTAGCCGCCGGTCCAGCCCATCACGAAGGCGAGGCCGCCGTAGCCGGTCAGGAAGAGCGTGCCGGCCATCCCGATGAAGGAGGCGGCGCTCATCCAGTCGGCGCCCGTCGCCATGCCGTTGAACAGGGCGGGCACGCGCCGTCCGGCCACGTAGTATTCCGCGACGTCGGAGGTGCGGCTCATGATGCCGATGCCGGCGTAGAGGCCGACCGTGGCGAGCAGGAAGATGTAGCCGATCCACTGCCGCGTCAGGCCGAACTGCTCGAGGATCGCGAGGGCGATGATGAAGACGACGAATCCGCCGGTGTACCAGGTGTACACCTTCTTCAGCATCGCCTTGAACTGGTCCTGGGTCTGGGTCGCCATGATCACTCCTCCCCTTCCGCGACGTCGTACTGCTGGTCGAGCCGGTTCATGTAGCGGGCGTAGAACCAGATGATGATCACGTAGATGGCCAGGGAACCCTGCGCCCCCATCCAGAACGCGAACGTCCAGCCGAAGAAGTTGAACTGCAGGTCCCGGGCGATGTAACCCACCACGAACGTGACGACGAACCAGATGACGAGCAGGATCAGCGTGACGGTCAGGTTCTTCCGCCAATACTCGCGGTGCTTTTCTGAGAGCTCCATGAAGTCCTCCGTGCCGGAAGTGGATCGGGACCCGGTGATCCGGGCTTCTTTGCGCTGCGCTTTGTGTGAATTATTGCGCGCAGCGTAGAGAGGCAACCTTACACGGCCCTTACGCGCTCGAGGACCCGTCGGGCCAGCGTGGCCGGCGATCGCAGCGATGCCGACGCACAATCTGCTGCATCGCGTCAAAGCACGCCGAGGGTCCCCAGGAGGCCGCCGGCCAGCGTCGAGGCCGCGAGCAGCAGCACGACGGCGATCGCGACATATTCGGGCGCGTCGCCGTCGCGCGCCATCCCCATCGCCCGAAGTCCATCGTGATAGACGTAGGCGCAGTGCAGTAACACCGCGACCAGTGCGACCACCAGCATCGGCTTCACCAGCACCGCCCCGAAGAGCCACACCGGCGTCGTCCCGTAGGCGGCCACCGTCCAGGCGCCGCGCCAGTCGCGTCGCGTGCCGTACATCGGCGCGACGAGCGCGAACGCACCGGCCAGCAGCGCGACCGAGAGGATCGAACCCAGATACGTGACCAGGCCCGCGCGCAGGATCGCGGCGGGGCCGGGCCGGGCGATCGGCTCGCCCGGCACCACGAGGTCCAGGCCGAACACGGCAAGGCCGATCATCCACGCGATCGCGGGGACGGCGGCGAGCGGCATGACGTGGCGAATGAGGACCGCGAGCGGCGCGGGTTGCTCGCGCGCGATCGCGGCCCATTCGCGGCGCGGCGCAAAAGTCACTGCAAATGCGCGGCGAAGCATGGGCGTCGTCCCTGGAATGAGCGCCGCCCCGTCCTGCCTCGGCAAGGCAGGGCGCGCACGACCGCAAGCGGAGGATTATCCGCCGAGGTGCGCGGCGGCGAAGGCCTTGGCGCGGTCGCGGAACAGCTGCGCCTTCTGCGGTCCGCGCATTGCGCCGAGCATGTCCGCGCAACGCTCGACCGCGGCGGCGAATTCCGCCTGGGTTTTCGCCTTCTCGAGGCGCCCGGTCACGAGATCGGCGTCGGGGCCGAGATTGTCGTGCAGGAAGCGAGTCAGTGCGCTCAGGGCCTCGCCGCGCGTATGCGGCACGGTCGCCGGGCCGGCGGCCGCCGGGCTCGCGGTCGCCGGCGCGGCGGCAGCGGGCGCCGTGGCCGCCCCGCCCTTCAAGCCCTTGACCTCGACAAAACCGTCACGGGCGAGCGTATCGAGCGCGGCGCCGATCTCGGGCACGCCGCCGAACTTCGCGAGAATCTCGCCGACCGTCGCAACGCCATCCACCATGATCAGCATCGTTCGCAGCTTGTGGGCGAGACCGTGCGCACGCGACTTGACCTCCTCGAGGCCTTTCGCGGTCTTGGCGAGAACGGCATTTCTGTCCATGTCGCCTCCTTCCCCATTCTTCCGGGCGACTTCGTGGAAGTGCGCTTGCAGGGGCATTATTGCCAGAGCGCCGGTGGCGGACAAGCAGGCCGAACGGCCGAGCGTGTGGAACGACACGGCGGCCGGCGCGCGAGGCGCTATGCGGCCGGGCGCAGCCGGTCTTCAATCGCGACCGCCCGGGGAAACACGACTTGCGCAACGGTTCCGCGCTCGCGCGCGTTGGGCGCCAGCACGACGCTCGCGCGGTGCAGGTGGGCGATCCCGCGGACGATCGGAAGCCCGAGGCCGGAGCCCTCGACCTCGGTGCCGAGCACGCGGTAGAAGCGCTCGAAGACGAGCTCGCGCTCGGCATCGTCGATGCCGATGCCGGTGTCCTCGACGTCGAGCACGACGCGATCCCCGACGCGCACCCGGACGGTCACGCGCCCGCCGGCGGGCGTGTAGCGAATCGCGTTGTCGACGAGGTTGCCCAGGAGCTCCCGCAGCAGCGCCGCGTTTCCGTCCACCCAGGCGGCCTGCCCGGCCGCCTCGAAGCCGAGATCGATGTCCCTGTCCCGGGCGCGCAGCACCCACTCGCGGGCGACGTCGCGCGCGAGCTCGTCGAGGTCGAGCGGCTGCAGCGCCGGCGGCGAGTCGCTGTCCGCGCGCGCGAGCGCGAGGAGCTGGTTGATGAGGTGCGCGGTGCGGTCGGCGCTCGTCACGATCTGGCGCATCGCGTGCTGCAGGTTCACGGAATCGCGCTGGCGCATCGCGATTTCCGCCTGCATCTTCAGCCCGGCCAGCGGGGTGCGCATCTGGTGGGCGGCATCGGCGACGAACCGTTGCTGGGCGCGCAGGCTCGCATCGAGCCGCGTCAGCAGGTCGTTGAACGCGCCGATGAGCGGCCGCACTTCCTCGGGCACGTCGGCCTCGTCGATCGGCGCCAGGTCGCCCGGCTTGCGCCGGCGGATCGCATCCGTGAGCGCGTTGAGCGGCTCGACGCCGCGGGTGAGACCGAGCCAGACGAAGAGCAGCGCGACCGGCACGATGAGGAACTGCGCGGCGAGCACGTCGCCGATGATCTCGCTCGCCAGCCGGCTGCGCTTGCCGACCGTCTCGGCGACCTGCACCAGCGCGGCGCCGGACATGCCGGGCACTTGCGCGAACATGTAGGCGACCCGGACCTCCACGCCGGGCAGATGGTCGTCGCGGAAGTACACCTTTTCCGGCTCCATCTCGGGCGTGAACTCGACGAGCGGCACGGTCACGTCGCCGCCGGCGACCGCGTTGCGCTGGTCGCGCACCTGAAAATACGTGAGGTCGTCCTCGTCGGCGCGCATGATGACGGCAGCGGCGGCGTCGTCCTTCACCACCAGCTGCCCCGCGGTGTAGCTCAGCTGCCTCGAGATCGCCATCACGCTGTCGCGCAGCTCGCGATCGTAGGCGCCGTCGGCGATGTTGTAGGCGAGGAAGTACTGGATCGCCATGCTGATCGGCCAGAGGATCAGCAGCGGCGCGAGCGTCCAGTCGACGATCTCGCCGAAGACCGATTTCTGGCTATGTTGCTTTTCGCGCGCCATTGGCGGCCTTCTCGAGGCAGTAGCCGAGGCCCCGCACCGTCGCGATCTTCACGCCGCCGGGCTCGAGCTTCCGGCGCAGGCGGTGGATGTAGACCTCGACCGCGTTGGTGCTGACCTCTTCGCCCCACTGGCAGAGCAGGTCCACGATCTGCTCCTTGTTGACCATCCGGCCGGGCCGCTGCATGAAGATCTCGAGCAGCGCGAGCTCGCGCGCGGAGAGGTCGAGCATGCGGCCGTTGATCTCGGCCATCTTGCCCACCTGGTCGAACGCGAGGTCGCCGTGCCGGAGAACGCTCGAGCTCGCGGCGTGGCCGCGGCGCGTGAGCGCGCGCACGCGGGCTTCGAGCTCCTGCAGCGCGAACGGCTTGGCGAGGTAGTCGTCCGCGCCGAGATCCAGGCCGCGCACGCGGTGGTCGACGCCGTCGAGCGCGGTCAGGATCAGCACCGGCAGCGCGGAGCCGCGCCCGCGCAGGCGCTTCAGCACCTCGAAGCCGGACAGCTTCGGCAGGCCGACGTCGAGGATCAGCAGATCGAACTGGGCGGTCGACAGCGCCGCGTCGGCCGCGGTGCCGTCCTTGACGCAGTCCACGGAGTAGCCGGACTGCCGCAGGCTGTGCGTGAGCCCGTCCGAGAGGACCGCGTCGTCTTCGGCGATGAGAATCCGCATCGCAGCACGCCTCCGTCCGGACCCGCTCTCGTGCCCCGGCGGCGGGTCGCGAGCCAGTGTAGCAAAGCGGCCGGCCGCGCTGGATGGGTCCGACACGATCTGTCACGATTGCCCGAACCGATCGACAGGAGTGCCCGCATGACGCCATCGCTCAATCGCCAGGTCCGCCTGAAGGCCCGCCCGGACGGCATCCCGCAGGCGGCGCATTTCGAGCTCGCCACCGCGCCGGTGCCGGACCTGCGGGACGGCGAGTTCCTGGTCCGCAACGACTTCCTTTCGGTCGACCCCGCGATGCGCGGCTGGGTGAGCGCCGTCGCGAACTACTCGACGCCGGTGGCCATCGGCGAGGTGATGCGTTCGTTTACCGCCGGCGAGGTGATCGCCTCGCGCCACGCCGGCTACGCGGTCGGCGACCGGGTCATGGGCATGCTCGGCTGGCAGGAATACGCGGTGAGCGACGGCCGCCAGATCACGCGCAAGGTCAGGGAGACGGACCTGCCGCTCTCGACCGCGCTCGGCGTGCTGGGGCTGAACGGCGTGACCGCGTACTTCGCGCTCCTCGACGTCGGCGCACCGCGCCCCGGCGACACGGTCGTCGTCTCGACCGCGGCGGGCGCGGTGGGCGCGACGGTCGGCCAGATCGCGAAGCTCGCCGGGTGCCGCACCGTCGGCATCGCGGGCGGCGCGACCAAGGCGGCGCTGTGCCGCGACGAGTTCGGCTACGACGCCGCCATCGACTACAAGGCGGGCGATCTGGCGGCCGCGCTCGCGGACGCATGCCCGCGCGGCATCGACGTCTATTTCGACAACACCGCGGGCCCGATCAGCGACGCCGTGCTGCGCCATCTCGCCGTCGGCGCGCGGGTGGTGATCTGCGGTACGGCGTCCGTGGCGAGCTGGGACCCGCCCCCGACGGGTCCGCGAGTCGAGCGACACCTGCTGGTGAAGCGGGCGCGCATGCAGGGCTTCATCGTCTTCGACTACCAGCACCGCTACGAGGAAGCGGTCGGCCGGCTCGCCGACTGGGTGCGCGCCGGGAAGCTGCGCTATCGCGAAGACATCCTCGACGGCATCGAGCATGCCCCCGGCGCGATCGCCGGCCTCTACCGCGGCGAGAACCTCGGCAAGCGGCTCATCCGCCTGCGCCACGAATAAAAGAAAACGGCCCCGCGAAAGCGGGGCCGTTCGATGTAGCTCAGGAAGGTAGGTAACGGGAGGAAACCTCGGTTTCCTCCTGTTCGTCCCGTTCCATCCGGACGGAGTTCCGTCCGGCCGGATATGTGACTCGAGCGGCGGCGTCCGCCGCCGCGTTCGTCACATATCCATTCCACCCATGCCCATGTCGCCCATGCCGCCATGGCCGTGGCCGCCGCCGCCCTTCGGCTTGTCCTCGACCGCCTCGGCCACCGACACGTCGGTGGTGAGCAGCAGGCCGGCGACCGACGAGGCGTTCTGCAGCGCGGTGCGCGCGACCTTGGTCGGGTCGACGACGCCCATCTCGACGAGATCACCGTACTCCTCGGTCTGGGCGTTGAAGCCGTAGTTGCCCTTGCCCTCGGCGACCTTGTTCAGCACGACGGACGGCTCGACGCCGGAGTTGGCGACGATCATGCGCAGCGGCTCTTCGAGCGCGCGGACGACGATCTTGATGCCCGCATCCTGATCGGCGTTGTCGCCCTTGAGCTTCTCCAGCACCTTGCGCGCGCGAATCAGCGCCACGCCGCCGCCGGCCACGATGCCTTCCTCGACCGCGGCGCGGGTGGAGTGCAGCGCATCCTCGACGCGCGCCTTCTTCTCCTTCATCTCGACTTCGGTCGCGGCGCCGACCTTGATCACCGCCACGCCGCCGGCGAGCTTGGCAACGCGCTCCTGCAGCTTCTCCTTGTCGTAGTCGCTGGTCGCCTCGTCGATCTGCTGCCGGATGTTCTTGACGCGGGCCTCGATGCCCTTGGCGTCGCCGGCGCCGTCGATGAGGGTGGTCTCTTCCTTGCCGATCTCGATGCGCTTCGCGCGGCCGAGGTCCTTGAGGGTGGTCTTCTCGAGCGTGAGGCCGAGCTCCTCGGCGATCACGGTGCCGCCGGTCAGGATCGCGATGTCCTCGAGCATCGCCTTGCGGCGGTCGCCGAAGCCCGGCGCCTTCACCGCGCAGGTCTTCAGGATGCCGCGCAGGTTGTTCACGACCAGGGTCGCGAGCGCTTCGCCCTCGCAATCCTCGGCGATGATCAGCAGCGGCTTGCCGGCCTTGGCCACGCCCTCGAGCACCGGCAAGCAGGTCACGGATGTTGGAGATCTTCTTGTCGTGCAGGAGGATGTAGCAGTCCTCGAGCACGGAGATCTGCTTTTCCGGGTTGTTGATGAAGTAGGGCGAGAGGTACCCGCGGTCGAACTGCATGCCCTCGACGACCTCGAGCTCGTTCTGCAGGCTCTTGCCGTCCTCGACCGTGATCACGCCTTCCTTGCCGACCTTGTCCATCGCGTCGGCGATGATCTTGCCGATCGAGTCGTCGCCGTTGGCGGAGATCGAGCCGACCTGGGCGATCTCCTTCGAGGTGGTGGTGGGCTTCGACAGCTTCTTCAGCTCGTCGGTGACCGCGATCACCGCCTTGTCGATGCCGCGCTTGAGGTCCATCGGGTTCATCCCGGCGGCCACGTACTTCATGCCCTCGCGCACGATCGCCTGGGCGAGCACGGTCGCGGTGGTCGTGCCGTCGCCGGCGACGTCCGAGGTCTTGGACGCGACTTCCTTGACCATCTGCGCGCCCATGTTCATGAACTTGTCCTTGAGCTCGATCTCCTTGGCGACCGAGACGCCGTCCTTGGTGACGGTCGGAGCGCCGAACGAGCGCTCGAGCACGACGTTGCGGCCCTTCGGCCCGAGCGTCGCCTTGACCGCGTTGGCGAGGATGTTGACGCCCTCGAGCATCTTGTGGCGGGCGTCTTCGTGGAAACGGACTTCCTTGGCTGGCATGCTGGACTCCTAACTGGTTCGATCGACCGGCGCGTCAGGCGACGACGCCCATGATGTCTTCCTCGCGCATCACGAGGAGTTCGGTGCCCTCGACCTTGACGGTCGTGCCCGAGTACTTGCCGAAGAGGATGCGATCGCCGACCTTCACGTCCATCGGCAGGATTTTTCCATCTTCGTTTTTCTTGCCCGGGCCGACGGCGACGACTTCGCCCTGGTCCGGCTTCTCGCCCGCCGTATCCGGGATCACGATCCCGCCAGCAGACTTGCTTTCGGCCTCGAGCCGCTTGACGATCACGCGGTCATGCAAGGGACGGATTTTCATGGACTTTTCTCCTATCCTTGGTTAGTTAGCGGTCGCTCACTCCAAGCGGCCGCGGCAAGCTGACGGGTCAAGTCTGTTAGCACTCGACCCGAGCGAGTGCTAATTATAGGCCCGCCACCGGCTCGGCTCAAGTCCCTTTCGGAATCATTTCGATCCGGTGCGCCGCCGGCATCGATCGCTGACGGCCGGCTTCGTTGACGGCGGCCCCAGAATCCATAAGATAGCGATCAATTACTATCTTATTGACGCGTCCACGCCCCCGTCCCCTTGTGTCTCCCGCACCCGCCCCCGCTGCCGTCGAGCCGCGCCGCCGCCTGCGCGCCGAGGCGCGGCAGTCCGAGATCGTCCGCGTGGCGCTCGAGCTGGCGGCCGTCCGCGGGGTCGAAAAAACGACGACGCAGGCCATGGCCGACGCCATGGGGCTCACGCAGGGCGCGGTGTTCCGCCACTTCCCGACCAAGGACGCGATCTGGCTCGCGGTCATGGAGTGGGTGCGCGCGGAGCTCGGTCGCGTCGTCGGCGAGGCGATCGCGGCGAGCGCGGACCCGTTCGATGCGCTCGAGCGCGTGCTGCTTGCGCACGTCGGCTTCGTCGCGCGGCACCCGGGCATCCCGCGCCTGCTCTTCGCCGAGCTCGAGGACGCGCGCGACACGCGCCTCAAGCAGCTCATCCAGCAGGTCATGAGCGGCTACGAGCGGCGCATCGCCGGGCTCGTCGCCGAGGCGAAGGCGCGCCGGCTTGCCGACCCCGGCATCGACGAGGCGAACGCCGCGACGCTGTTCCTCGGCATGGTGCAGGGCCTGGTCATGCAGGCGTCGGTGTTCGGCGACCGGCGCCCGTTGCTCGCGCAGGCGCGCAGGGTTTTTCCGCTGTTCCTCGCTGCGATCCGGAACGGCGGTCTCGAAAAACAGGGGACGTCCGCGCAATAGATCCCCGACCGCGCAACCAGGGGTGCCCGACCCACCCACTGCGGAGGAAGCATGGCTGCAACCCGGAAGTCCGGTGTTTACCTCGCGATCATCGGCGCGCTCGTCGCCGTGATTGCGGTGATGACGTACAAGCTCCTGCTGGCAGGCAAGACGGAGGCCGCGCCCGACGGCAGGGTCGCGATCCTGGTCGAGCCGCCCGAGCGCGACCTGCTCCTCCAGGAGATGCGGCTCTTCCTGGAGGGCCTGCAGGCGATGGCGGCCGGGCTCGAGAAGGACGACCTCGGCGCGGTCGCGTCCGCCGCTCGCGCGCTCGGCTCGAAGATGACCGGCGACGTCCCGGCGGCGCTGATGACCAAGCTGCCGCTCGAGTTCAAGACGCTCGGGCTCTCGGTGCACCGCGACTTCGACCAGATCGCGCTCGATGCCGAGGGACTCGGCCTGCCCAAGCACACGCTTGGCCAGGTGAGCGCCGTGATGCAGAAGTGCGTCGCCTGCCACAAGACCTACCAGCTGCGCACCGAGGTCACCGTCGCGTCCGCGCGCTGACCCCCAACTCGACTCGTTCCGGAGAACAGACCATGAATTTCCGCCTCGCCACCCTCGCGCTCGCCGCCGCGCTCGCCACCCCCGTCGCCGCCGACGACACCGCCCGTCATCTCGAGGAGAGCCGCGCGCTTGCGAAGGCCATGCAGGGCCAGCTCGCGCCGCTCCTCATGAAGGAAATCAACGAGCGTGGACCCGACGGCGCGATCGGCGTGTGCACGACGATCGCCCCCTCGGTCGCCTCCGACCTGTCGCGCAAGAACGGCGTCAAGGTCTCGCGCGTCAGCCTGCGCGCGCGCAACCCGGTGCTCGGCACGCCCGATGCCTGGGAGCAGAAAGTCCTGGCCGAGTTCGACCGCCGCGCGGCCGCCGGCGAAAAGCCCGACGCGATCGAGTTCGGCGAGGTCGTCGCCGAGCCCGCGGGCAAGTCCTGGCGGTACATGAAGGCGCTGCCGGTCATGCAGCTCTGCACCAACTGCCACGGCCCCGCCGACGCGCTATCGACGGCGGTGAAGGCGCGCCTCCAGGCCGAGTATCCGCACGACAAGGCCACCGGCTACAGCGTCGGGCAGATCCGCGGGGCGGTGACCGTCAAGCGCCCGCTCTAGGCGGGCGTATATGCGCATGTAACGGCGCACTCACCCGCAACAAGGCAGGGCATGGCGCGCTTCGGGCCGCACGCAAGGATCGCGCAATTGGCTTCTAATCGCGGGGCCAGGGGCGCACGCTGCACGCGTCCCGCCGAACCCGGACAGGAGCATCCATGATCTCGAGACTTTTCCTCGCCGCGGCTGCCGCCGCGGCGATTCTTGGCGCCGCCGCACCTCCCGCAGCCGCACAGCAGTCCCCCGGCAAGGCCCCGCAGCAGAGCCAGCCGCAGCGCCCCTATGCGAATGCGCTGATGACCCAGGAGGAGCGCGACGCGTACCGCAAGCAGTTGCAGGACGCGAAAACGCCCGAGGAACGCACGAAGATCCGCGACACCCACCGGGCCGAGATGCAGAAGCGCGCCGAGGCGCAGGGCCTCACGCTCCAGGGACGGAGCGGACAGCCGCGCATGTACGGGTCGGATCTCATGACCCCGCAGGAGCGCGACGCCTACATCGAGAAGCTGCGCAGCGCGAAGACGCAGGACGAGCGCCTCAAGCTGCGCGACGAGCATCGCGCCGAGATGCAGAAGCGCGCCCGCGATCAGGGCGTGCCCTTGCCGGAGCCGCGCGGTCCCCGCGCGGCCAAGGCGCCCGCGCCGGCCGGCGCGCCGGGCGCGGGTCCGGCGGCCCGCCGGAGTCAGCTGTACGGCGACGAGCTCTTCACGCCGGAGGAGCGTCGGGCGTTCTTCGACAAGATGAAGGCGGCGCAAACGCCGGAGGAGCGCGCGAAGCTCCAGGCCGAACGCCGCGCGATCGCCGATGCCCGCGCGAAGGAGAAAGGCATCACCCTGACGGAGCCCGGCCCGGGGGCGCCCAAGGCGCAGTAACGCAGCGTACGCGTCAGTCGCGGAGGTTCTCGGCGACGAGCTCGAGCAGGCTGCCCATCGTCCGGTCCCACTTGAAGTGAGCCTGCCCGTCGTCGAAGGTCTGGCGGCAGTTGGCGCAGCTCGTCACGGTCAGCTCGGCGCCGGTCGCGTCGAGCTGCTTCATCTTGATCTCGAACGCCTTGTAGCGGAGCTCGTCGGCGCGGTGGATGGTCACCACCCCGCCGCCCCCGCCGCAGCACCAGTTGAGGCTGCCGTGATCCTGCGTCTCGCGCAGCTCGACCCCGAGCGCCTGCAGCACGACGCGCGGCGCGTCGACCGCCCCGCCGCGTCGCGACACCTGGCAGGGATCGTGGAACGTGAGCGACTTTGCCACCTTCTTCACTCTGATCTTCCCGCTTCGCACGCCCTCGGCGAGGAACTCGGAGATGTGCAGCACGCGAAACGGCAGCGGCTTGCCGTAGACGTTCGCGCCCATCCAGCGCAGCGCGGTATACGCGTGACCGCACTCGGGCAGCACCAGCACCTTCGCCCGGCATGCGACGGCGGCGTCGATGAGCTTCCTCGTCAGCTCGCGCTGCCAGTCGAGATTGCCCGACAGCAGACCGAAGTTGGTCGCCTCATAGCCCTGCGTCGATAGCGTCCACGCATAGCCGGCGTGATTCAGGATCTTCGCGGTCGCGACGAGCGACGCCGGGTACTTCATGATCTCGATCGACGAGAACGTGACCAGCACCTCGGCCTCGGGCCGGTCGAGCGGCATCTCGACCTCGTAGTCGTCGGCGAGCCACTCGACGCGGTCTTTGAACACTTTGGGCGTCGCCCCCAGTGGGCTGCCCTCGCGGTGCCCGCGCTCGGCGACCGCCCACAGCTCGTGCGGCACGAGGCCCGCGGCGAACATGCCGTGCCGCGCCTGGCTGATGAGCGACGCGATGTCGATGCCCATCGGGCAGATCATCGTGCAGCGGCCGCACACCGTGCACGAGTCGTAGAGCAGGTGCTGCCATTCCTCCAGCTCCGACACCGTCACCGCATGCTTCAGGTTCAGCGCCCGATACAGCCACGCGAACGGCCCGGCCTCGCGCTTGTACGCCTGCTTGAAGGGTTCGAGCTTCCAGATCGGCGTGTACTTCGGGTCACCGGTCTGCACGTAAAAGTGGCACGCCTCGGCGCAGTTGCCGCAGTGGATGCACGACTCCATGTACACGGCGGCGGCGCGGCCCATGTCCTTCGCGAACGCCGCCATCGCCGCGGCGAGCCGCTCGGCGTCGGGCCGGTCGCCCTGCTTGTCGGAGCGGACCTCGGGCTTCCGGATCGAGAAGCGCTTCGACTCGAGGTCGACCGGGTGCTGTGCGTCGATGTCGCTCACAGCTCGGCTCCCTTGCGGGCGAATGCGGCCCCGGTGTAGCCGCGCGAGAGGAACACGAGGAAGGCGTGCGAGAGCTTCCCGAACGGCAGCCACACGAGCAGGAGCTCGAGCGACAGCAGGTGGATCGCGACCGGGACCGGATTCAGCGGCTGCGCCGGATACGGCCGGTCGAGCGCGAGGCTGATCACCGCCATGCCGGTGATCATCGGGAGGATCGTCACGAACCAGCTGAAGTAGTCGTCGAAGTTGGACAGCAGCTTCAGCACCGGGTTGGTGAGCCGCGCGATCAGCACCCAGCCGAGCCCGACGAACACCGCGCCCACCGCGACGATGAAGAGCCAGCCGGGGACCGCCGGCCACGAGAGCCCGGTCAGGCGCTCGATGAACGCGATGTGCGGCAGGAACCCGAAGAAGACGATCGCGAGTCCAAGGTGATACGCGTAGGCGTTGAACGAGCTCAGGAACGTGCGCTGGCGGAAGGTCTCGTGGTGCCACATCCGCCGCACGATCATCCGCAGCGCGCCCGCCGTCGTCGCGGTGCTGCGCGGCGCCGACCAGTCGGGCTTCACCGGCCGCCGGAAGATGCCCCACAGCCGCCACGCGACGCCGAGGACGCAGATCGCGATCGAGGCCCACAGCGCGGGACCCCGTGCGAACGCGAGCAGTTCCACCGATCTCCTCCTGGTTGTCGCCGAACGCACGCTGCCGTCGGCAGATGTTAGCGCCGATCCATGCTGGCGGCGGCGACTCCGCGCGTGTTGACCCAAGTCAAACGCCCGCGCGATCGCGCGGCGCGCGTGCGGTACCGCTCTCGGTTTGTAAGCGCTGCGCCGCGGGTTACGTGCCGTTACACATCTTGCCGGCGCGCGTCGCGGGAAGCGGTTTAATGGAATCGAGCAGAGTTCAATCCAACACGGAGGACGTCATGAAAGCCGCAAGCAGAATCCTGGTCGCAGTCGCAGTCGCAGCCGCAGTCGGTTCCGCGTTCGCAGCGGGTCCCGGCTGGCGCGGTGGTCCGGGCCCGGCCGCAGGTTACGGTCCCGGGTCGGAGAACTGCGCAATGATGGGCGGTCCGGGCGCAGGCGCCGGACGCGGCCCGATGATGGGTGGCATGGGCGGGGGCGGCCGCATGGGCGGCGGCGGGATGATGAACCCGGCCGCAGCCGAGTACCGTCTCGACGGCGCGAAGAGCGCCCTCAAGATCACCGCCGAGCAGGAGAGCGCCTGGAACGCGTACGCGGGCGTCGTGAAGGCGCAGGCCGAGACGCGCGCGAAGTTCCGCGAGCAGATGGCGGCGACCGATCCGGCCGCCCGGGCGGAACTGCAGAGCAAGCACTTCGCGGCCAACGCCGAGGCGGCCAAGGAGATCGGCGCGGCGCGGGACGGGCTCTACGCGGTCCTCACGCCCGAGCAGAAGCTGACGGCCGACCGGGTGATCGGGTTCCCGGGCTTCGCGCGGCGCGGCTACGCGGCGCCGGGGTCGTGACGAGCGGACGGATGCCGGGCGAAGAAACCACTCACCGCCGCTGACGCACGCGGCACCGAGGACGAAAGCCGCCCCGCAAGGGCGGCTTTCCCGTTCCGGCCGCTCACGGGCCCTTCAGCTTCGCGATCCCGAGCATCTTCATCACCGCCTTCTCGTAGTACGGCTCGGAAGTGCCCTTCTTCATCTTGCGGATGAAGTACTTCTCGAACGCGATCTTCGCGAGGTGCACCCACTTGCCCTCGCTGAACCAGTTGACGTTGCGCGGCGGGATCTGCGGCAGCGCGACGAAGGCGATCCCGGTATCGCCCATGTCGGCGAGGCACACGGCGTTCCACGTGGCCTTGTGGGTCGGCGTTTTGCCGTCGATCGCCTCGCGAATGTTGTGCGCGGTCGCGGTGACCATCGACTCGATCATGAACCCGGTCTTCGGCGCGCCGGTCGGCACCGGCGTCGCCTCCACCGGCGGGATCGCCACGCACACGCCGACCGCGTACACGTTCGGGTACTTCGGGTTGCGCTGGTGCTCGTCGATCAGAATGAAGCCGCGCGGATTAGTGAGGCCCTCGATTCCGATCACCGCGTCGATGCCCTTGAACGCCGGCAGCATCATCGAGTACCTGAACGGCAGCACGTGCTCCTTCGCCGGCTTGCCGTCCTGGTCGTGCTCGACGACGAACATCTTGCCGTCCTCGACCTTCGCGACCTTCGCGTTGGTGATCCACTTGATGTGCTTGTCGCGCATCGCCGACTCGAGCATCGTCTTCGAGTCGCCCACGCCGCCGAGCCCGAGGTGCCCGATGTAGGGCTCCGCGGTCACGAAAGTCATCGGCACGCGGTCGCGGACCTTCCGCCGCCGGAGGTCGGTGTCCATGATGAACGCGAATTCGTACGCCGGGCCGAAGCACGACGCGCCCTGCACCGCCCCGACGACGATCGGCCCGGGGTCCTTCACGAACGCATCCCAGCGGCCTGCGGCGGCCTCGGCGTGGTCCACGTGGCAGATCGACTGCGTGTGCCCGTTGGGCCCGAGGCCCTCGACCTCCTCGAACGCGAGCTTCGGCCCGCTCGCGACGACGAGGTAGTCGTAGGCGAGCATCGTACCGTCGCCGAGCTCCACGACATTTCGCTCCGGATGCACGCGCTTCGCCCCGCGCGGGTCGAATGCGATACCCTTCTTGTCGAGGTAGGGCGCGGCCTGGAACTCGATGTCCTTGCGCGCGCGCCAGCGGACGGCAATCCAGGGATTCGAAGGCACGAAGTGGAACGTCGGGCCGTTGCCGACGACCGTGACGCGGTCTTCCGCGCGGCCGAGCGCCTTCATTTCGTAGGCCATCGGCATGCCGCCGAGTCCCGCTCCGATCACGACGATGTGTGCCATGGATACTCCTTCGCGGGCAGACCGCAAGCCGACCATCTTCAGTGGTTTCCGACCGGGCTGGTTGACCGGGGTCAACATCGGGCTGCGGCCCGGACCCAGTCTCCCTATGTCCCGAAAAGCGCCGTTGATCGCTCGGCTTGACAGCCCGCCGCGGCGCCCCCATCTCGAGCATGGGCGGCCGCCGGCGCGGCCGGACGGGACCGTACGGTGAAGTACAAGGACTACTACGCGACCCTCGGCGTCGCGCGCGACGCCTCCGCGGACGACATCAAGAAGTCGTACCGCAAGCTCGCGCGCAAGTACCACCCGGACGTCTCGAAGGAGAAGGACGCCGAGGAGAAATTCAAGGCGGTCCAGGAAGCGTACGAGACGCTCAAGGACACCGAGAAGCGCGCGGCCTACGATCAGCTCGGTCGCTACCAGCCCGGCGAGGAAATCCGCCCGCCGCCGGGGTGGGAGCGGCAGTTCCGGTTCGAGCAGGGCAGCTTCGACGACTTCGATCTCGCCGATCTGTTCGAGCACTTCGGCGGCGGCCCGTTCCAGGGGCGGAGCGCGCGCGGCCGCCGCGGCGGTGCGGGCGCGGGCGGCTTCGCGATGCGCGGCCAGGACTACGAAGTCACCGCGCATCTCACCCTCGAGGACCTGTACCGCGGGGCGGAGGTGTCGCTCGACCTCGCGGCGCCCGAGATGACCCCCGACGGCGCGCTGCGGCGCGTGCCGAAGACCGTGCGCGTGCGCGTGCCGAAGGGCGCGACCGACGGCCAGCGGCTGCGCGTGCCGGGCAAGGGCGGGGCGGGCGCGGGGAACGGGCCGGCGGGCGATCTCTACCTGAACATCGCGCTGCACCCGCATCCGCTCTACAAGGTGTCGGGCCACGATCTGTACCTCGAGCTGCCGGTCGCGCCGTGGGAAGCGGTGCTCGGCGGCGAGGTCGAGGTGCCCACGCTCGACGGGCGCGTGAAGGTGTCGGTGCGTCCCGGCTCGCGCTCGGGACAGAAGCTCCGGCTCGCCGGCAAGGGCCTGCCGAAGCCGCGGGAGGGACATGGCGATCTGTACTGCGTGCTGCAGATCGTGACGCCGTCGGTGCTGTCGGAGCGCGAGAAGCAGCTCTACGAGGAGCTGGGAAGCATCTCCGGGTTCAACCCGCGCGGGCACCTCGGCTGAGGGATCCCCGCTCGGTCCGGCGTAACGCGCGAGTCACCGGGCCGCCGGGCCCTCCGCGGGCCAGGGCGGCGCCGCGGCCTTGACGAGCCGGCCGTCGACGAGCTCGATCCTGCGGTCGCAGCGCGCCGCGAGCCGCGGATCGTGCGTGACCACCACCAGCGCGATGCCGTGCGCAGCGTTGAACCGGCGCAGCAGGTCGAAGATCTCGTCGGCGGTGTGCGTGTCGAGATTGCCGGTGGGCTCGTCGGCGAGCACGATCGGCGGGCGCATCGACAGCGCGCGCGCGATCGCCACGCGCTGCTGCATGCCGCCCGAGAGCTCGGCCGGCTTCTTGCCCGCCGCCGCTTCGAGCCCGACCTCGCGGAGCAGATCGAGCGCGTTCGCGCGCATCGCGGCGTCCGGCCGCCCGCGCTCGATCAGCATCGGCATCATCACGTTCTCGAGCGCGGTGAACGCCGGGATGAGGTGGTGGAACTGGAAGACGAAACCGAGGGTGCGCCCGCGCAGCGCGGTCAGGCCGCTCTCGTCCAGCGTGGTCGACTCGCGCCCGGCGATGCGCACCCGCCCTGCGGTCGGCCGCTCGAGCAGCCCGATGATGTTGAGCAGCGTCGATTTCCCCGAGCCCGACGGCCCGACGAGCGCCGCGAATTCGCCCGCCTCGATGGCGAGATCGATGCCGTGCAGGACCTCCGCCTCGACCGGGGTGCCGACGTTGTAGGACTTGCGCACGCCCTCGAGCGCGAGGATCGGCTCGCGCGGGACGCTATTCATCCGAGACGGATCGCGGCGACCGGATCGAGCTGCGCCGCGCGGCGCGCCGGCAGCGCGGCGGCGAGGAGCCCGGTGAAGAGCGCGACGGCCCACGTCGTGAGCACGAGCGTCGCGCCGACCTCCGGCACGAACATCGGCGTGCCGTCGGCGTTGACGAACACCCGCGCGAAGACCCGCACCAGCGCGGCGGCGATCAGCGAGCCGGCCACGGAGCCGCCCAGCGCGACCATGCCGCCCTGCAGCAGGAACACGGTCATGATCCGCAGCCGGCTCGCGCCCATCGCGCGCAGGATGCCGATCTCCTTCTGCTTCTGCACCACCCACACCACCAGCACGCTCGCGATCCCGAGCGCGACCACGAGCGTCACGAACAGCCGGATCGTGCCGGTGCTGATGTCCTGGTTGCGCATCGCCGCGAGCAGCTGCGCGTTGGTCTTCATCCAGCTCTCGGCCAGCAGCCCGGTCTCGCGCTCGATGCGCGCGGCGACCGCCTCGGCGCCGAAGATCTCGCGCACCGTCAGCTCGATCGTGGACACCCCGCCGGGGAGGTCGAGGAGCGTCTGCGCGAGCTTCAGCGTCACGAACACCCAGCGCTGGTTGAGGTCCTTGTTGCCGAGGTCGAAGATGCCCGCGACCGTGATGACTTCCTCGCGCCCCTCCGGGGTGCCGATCCGGATCCGGTCGCCGACCGCGACGCCGAGATCCTTCGCGAGCTCGACGCCGATCACGCCGTCGGTCCCCGACAGCCGGAACTCGCCCGCCACCATGTCCTCGTTGATGCGGACGATCCGCCGGTAGCGCTCGGGATCGACCCCGCGCACGGCCACCGACTTGGACGCCGTGCCGCGCTGTGCGAATGCGGCGCCCGTGGCCATCGGCGAGGCGGCGACCACCCCCGGCGTGCGCACGACCGCCGGCAGGAGCGACTCCCACTGATCGATGGAGCGCAGCCGCTGCGGGCGCGCCTCGATGCGCGCGGCGACGTCCGCAGTGCTGCGGTCGACGACCGGCTGGGTCTTCTCCTCCGGCGGACGGATGACGATGTGCGCCTGGCTGCCGAGCGTGCGCTCGACCAGGCTCGCCTGCAGCCCCTGGACGAGCCCGGTGATGAACACCACCACCGCGACGCCGATCGCCACGCCGCCCAGGATGAGCGCGGTCTGCATGCGCCCCTCGCGCAGGAACCGCAGCGCCACGATCAGCTCGAACGGCATCGGCTACTTGAAGATGTCCGGACCGCGCACGACCGGCTTCTTCGTCGCTTGCGTCGTGTCGGCGCGGGCGCGCTGCCCCTCGCGCACCGCGGCTTCCGAAGGCAGGACGACCGCTTCGCCCGCGGCGAGCCCGGCCAGGATCTCGGTGTGCCCGGCGCCGCGGATCCCGAGCTTGACCGGCTGGCGCACCGCGCGAGCGTCGCGGACGACCAGCACCCAGGGCGCCGGGCCCGCGGCGTCGCGGATCGCGTCGCTGTCGAGCGTCGTGGTGTTCAGGCGCTTCGCGGCGAGGATCTCGGCCGACACCGTCATGTCCGGCCGCACGAACTCGGGCGGCTGGGGCACGCGCAGCTTGACTTCGACCGTCCCGCGCTGCGCGTCGATGCCCGGCGCGATGTAGAAGACCTCGGCGCTGAAGCTGCGGCCCGGGTAGGCGTCGGCCGCGACCTGTGCCGTCTGCCCGAGCGCGAGCAGGCCGATGTTCTTCTCGTCGACGTTCAGCACCACTTGCGTCTCGCCGGCGACCGAGAGCTCGAAGAGTTTCTTGCCCTGCTGCACCACGTCGCCCGGCTCCATCAGCCGCTTCAGCACCATTCCCGGCGCGGGTGCCTTGATGACGGTGTTGTCCAGCCGCGCCTGCGCCACCTCGAGGGCGGCACGCGCCTGGTCGCGGCGCGCGATCGCAAGCGCGTAGTCGCTGCCCTTCGGGCTGTTGGAGGTGGCTTGCAGCTGGGCGTTCTCCCGCGCCGCCCTGGCAACACCGAGATTGCGCTCCGCCTCGTCGAGCTTCGCCTGGCTGAAGTAGCCCTTGTCGAAGAGGCGCTTCACGCGCTTGTATTCCTCGTCGGCATACTCGAGGTTCGCGTCGGCCTGCTTGAGCGCCTGCTCCGACGACGGCGCGGACAGGCGCGCGAACTGGGTGAGACGGGTCTCGGCCTCGGCGAGCGCCCCGCGCGCCTGCTCGACGGCGGCGCGCTGCTCCTCGTCCTTGAGGCGCGCCATGACCTGGCCGGCCTTCACCACGGTGCCTTCCTTGGTCTCGACGGTCCGTACGGTGCCGAGGACGACGCTGCCGATCTCCACCCGCGCCGGCGTGATCACCCGGCCGGTCGAGACCACGGTCTGGACGAGGTCGCCGCGCCCCACCTCCACCGCCCGCACCTTGGCGCCGAGGAGCGCCCGGGCGCCGAAGAAGGCCACGGCCGCAACCGCCAGCAGGATCGGGATGAGGAGGGCGGGTCGCGGCAGCTTGAGGATCATCGTGCCCCTCGGCCCGGCAGGATGGGCGGTGCTGGGTCGGTCGGGAGGCGATTGTACGGCCTGGGCCATGCTCACCCCGCCGGGCGCCCTGCCCCTGCGGGCCCGTGACAGGCGGTCGCCGGTGTGACAAACCGCACAAATCGTCGCTTGCCCGGGGCCGGTTCGGCGACGAACATTGTGTGTTGCCCACGGCGGGTTGCCGGGGCCGGTCCGCATGCACAACGACTACTACGCACTCCTCGGCGTCCAGCGCACGGCTACTGCGGACGAGATCAAGGCCGCCTATCGCCGCCTCGCGCAGCGCCTCCATCCCGACGTCTCCGACGACGCCGGCGCCGAGGAGCGCTTCAAGGAGATCACGCGCGCCTACCAGATCCTGCGCGACCCCGACCAGCGGGTCCGCTACGAGCTGGAGGAGATGGAGCGGGCGCTGGAGCTCTCCGAGCAGGAAATCAACGGCGTCCCGCCGATGCGCGAGTTCGTTGCGCCGGCCGCGGGCGTGCCGCGCGCCGATGCCGACGGCACCGAAGCCGTCGATGCCCCGCAGGCCAGTATGCGCGGGCTGTTCAAGCGGTTCGTGGACGAGCGCGCCGGACGCGCGCGCGAAGGGGCCGCCTCGGTGCCCGGCGACGACCACGAGGTGGCCGCGGAGATCACGTTCGAGGAGGCGGTGCGCGGGGGCAATGTCCTGCTGACGTTCACGGTGCCCGAGCGCAACGGCAGCGGCAAGCGCGCCGCCGAGCGCGCCGTCGAGGTGCGCGTGCCGAAGGGCGCGCTGGAGGGGCAACGGCTGCGTCTGAAGGGCGTGGGCGGGCCCGGGGCGAAAGGCGGCGCTGCCGGCGATCTCCTGGTCGAGCTCGCCTATCGTCCGCACCGGCTGTTCCGGCGCATCCACGAGCACGACCTCTGGTTCTACCTGCCGATCGCGCCGTGGGAAGCGGTGCTCGGCGCCGTCCTCGAGATCCCGACGCTCGAGAAGCCGTTCCGGGTGCACGTGCCCGCCGGCTCGACCTCCGGCCAGACGTTCCGTCTCAAGGGGCGCGGGCTGCCCCGGCCCGACGGCGCGCGCGGCGATCTCCTCGCGTGCCTGCGCATCGTGACGCCCGACGTGCCGACCGAGATCGAGCGTCAGCTCTACCTCCAGCTCTCCCGCTCCTCGCGCTTCAATCCGCGCCGCGGTTTCGGCTGAGGGTGCGCCGCGTGGCATACTCGCCGGCGTGCTTCGCATCGCCCGGTGCGCGCGCCGCGGCGCGCAACTCGCCCTCACCGTCGCGGCCGTCGCGGCCCTGACGGCGCGGGTCGACGCCGCCGAGGTCCTGCCGCCACCGATCGCGTCCGCGCTCGCGCGCGCCGGCATCCCGCAGTCGGCGGTCGCGCTGTTCGTGCAGGACGTCGACGCCGGCAAGCCCGCGCTCGCGTTCAACGCCGGCCAGCCGCTCAATCCCGCATCGGTGATGAAGCTGGTCACGACGTTCGCGGCGCTCGAGCTGCTCGGGCCGAGCTACACGTGGAAGACCGAGGCGTACCTCGCCGGCCCGCTAGCGGGAGAAGCGCTCGACGGCGACCTGGTCCTCAAGGGCTACGGCGACCCCCGGCTCACCATCGAGCACTTCTGGCTGCTGCTCCGCGCCCTGCGCGCGCGCGGCCTGCGCGAGATCCGCGGCGACCTCGTGCTCGATCGCTCGTACTTCGAGGTGAACGAGCACGACGCGGCGCGCTTCGACGGCGAGCCGCTGCGGCCGTACAACGTCGGCGCCGACGCACTGCTGGTGAACTACAAGGCGGTGCGCTTCCAGTTCGTCCCCGACGCGGCCGCGAAGACGGTGACGATCGTCCCCGAGCCGCGCCTCGCGCACCTGGAGATCGCGAACGGCGTGCGCGCCGGCGAGGGCGCCTGCGGCGACTGGCGCTCGAGCCTCAAGTTCGACCTGCAGCCGAACGGCGGCGGCGCGAAGGTGAGCTTCTCCGGGACGATGCCGGCGAGCTGCGGCGAGCGCTACTGGAACCTCGCGCTGCTCACGCACCGCGAGTACGTGCACGGCGTGTTCCGCCAGCTGTGGGAGGAGATGGGCGGCACGCTGCGCGGCCGCGTGCGCGACGGCGTCGCCCCGGCGCTCGCCCGGCCGTTCGCGACCTACGAGTCGCCGAGCGCCGCCGAGGTCGTGCGCGACATGAACAAGTTCAGCAACAACGTCATGGCGCGCCAGGTCTTCCTGACGCTCTCGGCCGAGACGCTCAAGCTGCCGGGCCGCTACGATCGATCGACGCGCGCGGTGCAGTCCTGGCTCGCCGCGCGCGGGCTCGACCTGCCGGAGCTCGTCATCGAGAACGGCTCGGGGCTGTCGCGCACCGAGCGCATCAGCGCCGGCGGCCTCGGGCGGCTGCTGCTCGCCGCGTATCGCTCGAGCGTGATGCCGGAGTTCATCGCCTCGCTGCCGCTCGTCGCCTACGACGGGACGCTGCGCAAGCGCATGAAGTTCGAGAGCGTCGCGGGTCAGGCGCACGTCAAGACCGGGTCGCTCTCCGACGTGCGCTCGATCGCGGGTTACGTGCTCGACCGCAACGGCCGGCGCCACGTCGTCGTGTTCATCGCGAACCACGCCAACGCCGGCGCCGGGCAGGCGGCGCAGGACGCGGTGTTGCGCTGGGTATACGAAGTCGGGGCGGTAGCCCCGGGCGAGTCGGGGCGGCAGCGGCGGACGAATCGGGGCGCGCGCCCCGGGCTCAGCGCAGCCGGAGCGTGTCGTAGAACCGCAGGACGCGGGGCACGTAGGCCTGCGTTTCCGCGAACGGCGGGACCTTGCGACCGTGGCGGAGCACCGCGTTCTCGCCGGCGTTGTAGCCCGCGAGCGCGAGCTTCAGGTCGCCGTCGAACAGGTCGATCAGGTCGGCGAGGTACTGCACGCCCGCGCGGATGTTCTGCGCGGGCTGCTTCAGCTCCTTCTCCTTGACGCCGTAGCGGCGTCCGGTGTCGGGCATGACCTGCATCAGGCCGACCGCGCCCTTGTGGCTCCGCGCGTTCGGGTTGTAGTTCGATTCGGCCGCAATCACCGCGTGCACCAGGGCCGGATCGAGCTTGTGCTCCTTCGCCGCCTCGACGACGTGGTCCTGGTAGGGCTTGTCGGCGAGCAGCGGGTTCGCGAACAGTTCGGACTTCGGATCTGCCCGACCCCACGCTGCCCGCAGGCGGTAGTCGCCCGGGTTGCGCACGCCGCGCACCTGCGCCGCGTCCTTCAGCTTGTACTCCGTGGGCTCGCGGAAGAAGAGCTTGTAGCGCGGGTCATCGGGCGTGTTCGAAAAGCGCACGGTGCCGTCTTCCTCGACCAGCGCATAGACGTTGGCGTGGGCCACCGGCGCGGCACAGGCGAGCACCGCCGCGGCGGCGAGCGCGCGTGCGTGCGACGGGAACCTGCGGCCTGGTCTTTCCATGCGCCGGGTATCACTCCATCGAATCAACAGTTTACTTTTAACCGCCGGAATCGGCAGCCGATTGTGTTGGTGTTCTTGCACACCATGTTACGCCGCGAGCATTGCAGGTCAAGGCGCGGCGCGCGCCGGAGCGGGACTTTCCCGCGCCCTTCGGGACGCCCCGCCCTCTCGTTGCGACGGAAATCACACGCACTTGCAGGAGGGGCTTGAATGCCGGCCCGACTTGCGCGCGATCAAGCGCCCGGGGGCCTGCAGGGATATGCTGGATTTCGTTGGATGCAAGCAAAGGAGAGTCGTAATGGCAACCACATTTGACGTTGCGCGCGAGCGCCTCGTATCCGACGTCCGGTCGGTTCTCACCGATGCCGAAGAGATCGTCCAGGCCGCCACGTCCGAGTCGAAGGAGAAAGTCGCGACCCTCCGGCCGCGGGCCGATGCGACATTGCAGCGCGCGAAGACGCGCCTGCGCGAGATCGAGTCGGCGGTGGAGACGCGCGCCCGCGAAAGCGCGCGCCAGGTCGATGTCTACGCGCACGAGCATCCGTGGCAGGCCGCGGGCGTCGCGGCGGGAATCGGCGCGGCAGTCGGCGCGGTCGTCGCGCTGCTCCTCAGCCGTCGCTGAAACGCCTGCGCACCATCGGCGCGCCGCAGGTCCGCGGCGCGCGCACCTATACGTACATCGGTTTGCGGTCGTTCAGCCGTAACCAGCCGCGGGCGATCCGGTAGAGGAGCCAGATCGTCAGCGCGATCAGCACGGGTACGCCGACGAGGGCACCGACAAGGGTGATGATCAAAGCCCAGCCGACGAGGAACCACAGCAGCGCATACCAGAACGTGCGGATCTGCCAGCGGTAGTGCGACTCCACCCACGTGCCGCGCGCATCGCCGCGCTTCACGTAGTTGAGAATCACCGCGACGATCGACGGCACGCTGCCGATGAAGCTGCCCACGATGGTCGCGGTCCCGGCGATGCCCACCACGATCGCGAGCGCGTGCAGCGCGTAGACGATGTGCGCGACCGTGACGACCGACGGCAGCGGTGCCGCGGCGCCGTGCTGTTCCACTGCGGTCATTGCGACCTCCTTTGCGTGGCGCTCACACGAGCGCGGGATACATCGGCTTGCGGTCGTTGAGCGCGAGCCAGCCCTTCCTCGAGCGCTCGCCCGCTGTGGCGCTCATCTGCGGCCGGCGGGGCGGAGTTCAAGCGGGCCTTGAATCCAAAGGCGCGGGTTCGATATAATAAATATTAATAATCAATTATTTATCTAATATTCTAGATCTGTCAGATTAACAACATCCGCTTACTTGTTGTGTTTGAGCAACAAAAACGTCGCGGTTAGCCACTCAGGCCTTGACGAACTTACCGAGTAATTCCTACAGTGCACGCATAGTTAATCAACGAACCTAAAGTAATCTCTGAACATTTGAGCGAGGCGACACTTTGACGGCTGCAACACAGATCACTGCCGTCTCCGCCTCGTGCTGCGGAATCGTGCGGTTCTAAACCGCTTCGTCAGGAACATCTGACGTTTAAAAGCCGGGCTCTGCCCGGCTTTTTCTTTTCCGCTAGAGCCCGAGCGAGCCCCAGAGCGCGTCGACGCGCTTGCGGGTCGCCTCGTCCATCGCAATCGGCCGGCCCCACTCGCGCGTCGTCTCCCCCGGCCACTTGGCGGTCGCGTCGATGCCCATCTTCGAGCCGAGGCCCGACACCGGGCTCGCGAAGTCCAGGTAGTCGATCGGCGTGTTCTCGACGATCGTCACGTCGCGCGCCGCGTCGACGCGGGTGGTGAGCGCCCAGATCACCTCCTTCCAGTCGCGGATGTCGACGTCGTCGTCGGTGACGACGATCAGCTTGGTGTACATGAACTGGCGGAGGAAGCTCCAGACCCCGAACATGACGCGCTTCGCGTGACCCGGGTACTGCTTCTTCATGCTGACGACCGCCAGCCGATAGGAGCAGCCCTCGGGCGGCAGGTAGAAGTCGACGATCTCGGGAAACTGCTTCTGGAGGATCGGGACGAAGACCTCGTTGAGCGCCACGCCCAGCACCGCGGGCTCGTCGGGCGGCTTGCCGGTGTAGGTCGAGTGATAGATCGGGTCGCGGCGCATCGTGATGCGCTCGATCGTGAAGACCGGGAAGGAATCGCGCTCGTTGTAATACCCGGTGTGATCGCCGAACGGCCCCTCGAGCGCCGTTTCGCCCGGTTGAATCGCCCCCTCGAGCACGATCTCCGCGCTCGCCGGCACCTGCAGATCGGAGCCGATGCAGCGGGCGGTCTCCGTGCGCGACCCGCGCAGCAGCCCGGCGAACTGGTACTCCGACAGCGTGTCGGGGACCGGGGTGACCGCACCGAGGATCGTCGCCGGGTCGGCGCCGAGCGCGACGGCGATCGGAAACGGCTCGCCCGGTTGCGACGCGCAGTGGTCGCTGAAGTCGAGCGCGCCGCCGCGATGGGCGAACCATCGCATGATGGTCTTGTTGGGCGCGATGACCTGCTGCCGGTAGATGCCCAGGTTCTGGCGCTTCTTGTGCGGGCCGCGGGTCGCGACGAGCCCCCAGGTGAGGAGCGGTCCGGCATCGCCCGGCCAGCAGGTCTGCACGGGCAGGCGGGCGAGGTCGACGTCCTGGCCCTCCCAGACGACCTGCTGGCAGGACGCGCCCGACACTTCCTTCGGCGCCATGTGCATCACCTGGCGGCCGATCGGGATCCAGCGCTCCAGCACGTCCTTGAAGCCCTTCGGCGGCTCCGGCTCCTTCAGGAAGGCGAGCAGCTTGCCGATGTCGCGCAGGGCGCCGACGGAGTCGGCGCCCATCCCCAGCGCCACGCGGCGCGGCGTGCCGAACAGGTTCGCGAGCACCGGCATCGCATGCCCTTTCGGCTTCTCGAAGAGGATCGCGGGACCGCCCGCGCGCAGCACGCGGTCGCAGATCTCGGTCATCTCGAGGCGCGGATCCACCTCGACGGCGACGCGCTTCAGCTCGCCGAGCTGCTCGAGCTGGGCGATGAAGTCGCGCAGATCCTGGTAACGCACGCGGGCTCCGGGGCGGAAAGGGCCCCGTAGCCTAGCGGCCGGGCAATAGGAGGTAAAGCGGGAGGTAAAGCGCCGCCACCCCGGCGCGAGCGGCCGGGGCGGCGGTGTCAGGAATGCGGTGCGGTCAGGCCAGCGCTTCTTCGGCCAGCGCTTCTTCGTGCGCCGGATTCTTGTGGGGCTCGGTCAGCCACGCGGGGAAATCGCGATAGCGCTGGGGGCCCGGAAGCTCCCGGGCCGATCCGGCGCGGCGCAGCTGGCCCTGCCAGCGCTGGTTGCCGTCCGGCGTGATCGGCTCGAACGACTCCTGCTCGAGCTCCTCGACTTCGATGCCTGCCATGTCGTTCAGGTCCTCGTCCATTTTCCCCTCCGTCTTTAAGTTGTCGGGGCGGTCCTGCCGCCGCCGCGGAGAGGAGCAAGCGCGGTGCCAGCGGCGGGAGGGCGAGGCGGCACAGTTCACGCGGCGCGGTCGCGAAGCGGCGAACGTGTGCGATGGGTCACGCGCAGGCGGGGTCGCGCTGCGCCGACGTGCGTCGCGATCTGTGGCGGATTCATTCGCCGCACCGCAGCGCACGCCTTGCTCCGTCCCCGCAATGGGGCGCGACGAGCGTCGGTTTGGTGCCAGCGCTGTGGCCGGTCCGTCACGCTGCGCCGCACGCTTCAGTCCACGCCGGGGCGCGCGGCGTGAAAAGCGTCACCTCGGCGCCGGGCGCGCCGGGCCGGGCAGCTGTCGGCCCACCTCGGTCACGAAGTCCTGCAGCGGGCGACTGTTGCCGCGCTTCGCGAACTCGACCTCGGCGCCGCCGGCGGCGACCGTCACCACGGTCCGCCCGATCGCACCGATCACGATGCGGGCGAGACCGATGAGCAGCAACAGCCATCCCGCGACCGGGAACACGCCGACGACCCCGGCGGCGCCCTCGAGGACCTTCTGCACCACGACGGCGATCCCGACCGCGCTGTCGGGGTTCGCCGTGCGCTCCTGGCTCGCGGCCGGCTCCAGCCCGACGCTCTGGTTGAGGATGAGCGTTCGCAGCGGAGAGGTGATCGAGAAGAGGATGAAGGCCGCGATGATCAGCGCAACGCCGAGCGCAATGGCGCCGAACGCGCGCTCGAAGCGCACGCCGACGACCGCGATGTGCGCGAGCGGGAGGCTCCGCTCCTCGCCACGGCCGGCAACCACGAGACGCCGGTCGGTGAGTACCGCCGTTGCGCCGCCGAGCGGCGTCTCGGCGAGCACCTGCTCGCCGGGGCCGAGCTGCGGATAGGGTGCGGCCGCCACCAGCGCTCCCCTCAGACGACGATCGGGTTCAACGCCCCGTCCATGGCGATCACGGCGCCACTGACGTAGCTCGCCTTGTCGGAGGCGAGAAACAGCACTGCGTTGGCGATCTCCGCGGGTTCCGCAAGCCGGCCGAGCGGCGCGCGCTCGGTCGCACGCTTCAGGGCGTCGTCCGGGGAAATACCGGCCGCGCGCGCATCGGTCTCCATCCCGGACTTGAGGCGGTCGGTGAGCGTGGCGCCGGGATTGACGGCGTTCACGCGGACGCCGTGCGGTCCGTAGGCGTTCGCCAGTCCGGCCGTCACGAGCATCAGGGCCGCGTTCGCGGCGCCGCCGGGCAGATGCGTGCGGCTCGCAACCTTGCCGCCGGTGCCGATGACGTTGACGATCGCCCCGCGCTTGCGGCTCGCCATGCCCTTGATCACCGCGTCGATCGCGTGGATGTACGTGAAAAACTTCGCGTCCATCGCAGCGCGCCAGGCCTCGGGCGTGAGCTCCTCCGCGGGCGCGCGCTTCGCGCCGCCCGCGCAGTTCACCAGAACGTCGATCGGCCCGAGCGCCTGCTCCACCTCGGCGACCATCCGGCGCGCATTGGCCGGATCGATCAGGTCGCCGGACGCTTTCGCCACCTCGTGCCCGTCGGCCTTGAGCTGCCGCTCGGCGGCCACGAGGTTGACCTTGCTGCGCGAGGCGATCGCCACCTTCGCGCCCTCGACGAGAAACGCCTTGGCGCACGCGAGGCCGATGCCCTTGCTGCCGCCGGTGATCAGGACGACACGGTCCTTGAGTCCGAGATCCATGTGTTCAGCGTGGCCGAGCGATGAAGTGCCGAACGGTAACCGGTTACGGGCGGGGTGTGAATGGCGAACCCGCGGGCAACTGCTCACTGTTCACTGTTTGACGATCGCCGCCCGCCGCCGTCACCGGCCATGCGCCGGTCGAAGCGTAGGCGGCGAGGATACCCGCGAAGATCGCGCCGCCGACCCAGTTGTTGTGCAGGAATGCCTTGAAGCATCCCGTCGCGGCTGCGGCCGCGGATCAGCGTGTAGTGGTACCCCATCATGGCTGCGGCGACAGCGAGGCCGGCGTAGTACGGCCATGCGAGGCCGGCGGCGAAGCCGACATACGCGAGGATCGCGAGCATCGCCGCATAGCACGCCATCACGGCGGCCACGTCCAGGCGTCCGAAAGTGATCGCCGAGGTCCTGATTCCGATCCGCACGTCGTCGTCGCGGTCGACCATCGCGTACTCGGTGTCGTAGGCGATCGCCCAGAGAATGTTCGCCGCGAGCAGCAGCCAGGCGATCGCCGTCAGCTCGCCGAGCTGCGCCGCGGTGGCCATCGGAATGCCGAACCCGAAGGCGACGCCGAGATAGGCCTGCGGGACGGCGAGGAAACGCTTGGTGAGCGGGTAGGTCGCCGCAAGAAACAGCGCCACGACCGACAAGAGGATCGTGAGACGGTTGAGGAACAGCACGAGCGCAAACGAGCAGAGCACCAGAAATCCGGCCAGCGCGAACGCCTCGCCGCGCGTGACCGCGCCGGTCGCCAGCGGCCGATTGCGCGTGCGCTCGACATGCCGGTCGTAGCCGGCGTCGGCGAGGTCGTTCATCACGCACCCCGCGGAGCGCATGAGCAGCGTGCCGAGGGAAAAGACCACGATCAGCGCCCACGTCGGCTGCCCCGCGGCCGCGATCCACAGCGCCCAGAGCGTCGGCCAGAGCAGGAGCAGCGTGCCGATCGGCTTGTCCAACCGCATCAGCCGTTCGTAGAGATCGAGCTTCGTGCGCAGTGCCGTGGCGTTCATGGCCGCTATTGTCGCAAGATCCGGCGCGTGCGGAACGAGACCTCTGCAACACCTCGGCTTTTCGAGGTGTTGCACTGGAATTGGGGAATTGCTTGGCCCCTTTTGTAGCGTCACCTTAAGCGCGCAGCAGTTCGGCCCGCCCGCCCAGCCAGCGGCGCACGTGGAGCGCCGCGTCGTCCGGGTGGCGGTCGAGCATCGACTCGGCGACGGCGCGCGCGGCCTCGAGCAGGTCCGTGTCGCGAGCGAGGTCGGCGAAGCGCAGCAGCGGCGCCCCGCTCTGGCGCGCGCCGAGGTACTCGCCCGGGCCGCGCAGCATGAGATCCTCGTGCGCGATGCGGAAACCGTCCGCGTGCTCGAAGATGATGCGCAGGCGCGCGCGCGCGGCCTCCGACAGCGGGTTCTGGTAGAGCAGGATGCACGCGCTCTCGGCCGCCCCGCGCCCGACGCGGCCGCGCAGCTGGTGGAGCTGCGCGAGCCCGAAGCGCTCGGCGTGCTCGATGACCATCAGCGCTGCGTTCGGCACGTCGACGCCGACTTCGATCACCGTCGTCGCGACGAGCACCTGGACGCGCCCCGCCTTGAAGTCGTCCATCACGCGCGCCTTCTCCGCAGGCGCGAGCCGGCCGTGCACGAGCCCGACCGCGAGCCCCTGCAGCTCGCCCGCGAGCCGCGCGTGCGTGTCGATCGCCGTCTGGAGCTCGAGCGCCTCCGACTCCTCGATCAGCGGGCACACCCAGTAGGCCTGGCGGCCCTCCCGGCAGGCGTCGCGAATGCGGCGGATCACCTCGTCGCGCCGCGCGTCCGCGACGAGCTTGGTCACGACCGGCGTGCGGCCGGGCGGAAGCTCGTCGATCACCGAGACGTCCAGATCGGCGTAGTAGCTCATCGAGAGCGTCCGCGGGATGGGCGTGGCGCTCATCATCAGCTGATGGGGGGCGTAGGTGCCGGCGGCCCCGCCCGCCGCGCCGCGCTTCGCGAGCGCCTTGTCCAGGGCGCGAGCCTTGTCGCGCAGCGCCAGCCGCTGGCGCACGCCGAAGCGGTGCTGCTCGTCGACGACGGCGAGGGCGAGCCGCGCGAACTCGACCTTCGCCTGGAACAGGGCGTGCGTCCCGACGACGACCTGCACTTCGCCCGCGGCGACTGCGGCGAGCGCCTGCCGGCGCCCGCGCGCGCCTGCGCCGCCCGCGAGCCGCGCGACGCGCACGCCCGAGCGGCTCGAGCCATTCGGCGAACTTGCGGTGATGCTGCTCGGCCAGGATCTCGGTCGGCGCCATCACCGCGGTCTGCCAGCCGTTCTCCACCGCGCGCAGCGCCGCGAGCGCGGCGACCACGGTCTTGCCGCTGCCGACGTCGCCCTGGAGCAGGCGGTTCATCGGGTGCGCCGCGGCGAGATCGTGCTGCGATCTCGTTCCAGACGCGGACCTGCGCACGCGTGAGGCGGAACGGGAGCCCGTCGAGCAGTCGCGCCGTGAGCGTCGCGGCCGGCGCGAGCGCAGGCGCCCGGTCCCGGCGCCGGGCGCGATAGTGCAGGCGCATCGACAGCTGCTGGCCGAGCAGTTCGTCGAACTTCATCCGGCGCCACGCCGGGTGCGTGCGCGCCTCGAGCGCGCCGGCGTCGGCATCGGGTGCGGGGCGGTGCAGCGCGCGCACCGCGTCCGCGAACGGCACGAGGCCCAGGCGTTCGCGCACATCGTCCGGCAGCGTCTCCGAAACGTCCGCGCGATCGAGCGCCTCGTTGACCATCCGGCGCAGCACCGCCTGCGGGAGCCCCGCGGTCGTCGGATAGACCGGGGTGAGCGCCTCGGCGAGCGGCTCCGCGCCGCGCACGACGCGGAACCGCGGGTGCACCATCTCGCCGCCGAAGAAGCCCGGCCGCACCTCGCCGAACAGCCGCACGCGCGCGCCGGCCGCGAGGCTGCGCGCGTGGCTGGGGTAGAAGTTGAGGAAGCGCACGAACAGGAGCCCGGAGTCGTCGCGCACCTTCAGCACCAGCTGCCGGCGCGGGCGGTATGCGACGTCGCTGGAGAGGATCTCGCCCTCGACGAGCGCGGGCGCGCCGTGGCGCACCGCTGCGATCGGCGTCACGTGCGTCTCGTCCTCGTAGCGCAGCGGCAGGTGGAGGACGAGGTCGAAGTCGGTGGTGAGTCCCAGCTTCGCGAGCTTCCCGCGTACCGACGCGGGCGCCGGAACGGGCGACGCGCGCGGTCCGGCGGTCGACCCTGCGCCGCCGCCGTTCGCCTTCTTTGCGCTCACCGCCGGCGCCGCCTTGGCCATGTCGTTCGGTCGGGGTAGGCTTGCATCGGCAGGAATGTTAACCCGGTGACCGCGACCCTCCCCACGCTGCTCAAGCTCGTCGGCACGGCGCGCGACGGTGCGCTGCTGCGGTTCTCGATCGGCAGCGAGTACCTCAAGGCAGGCGACGCGTCGAGCGCGGCGGCGCAATTGCGCGAGGCGGTGAACCGCGATCCGGGCTACTCGGCCGCCTGGAAACTCCTCGGTCGCGCGCTCGCCGAGGCGGGACGCGCGGGGGAGGCGCTGGAAGCATTCGAGCGCGGCATCGCGGTCGCTACGGCTCGCGGCGACCAGCAGGCGGCAAAGGAGATGACCGTGTTCGCGCGTCGTCTACGCAAGCCGCTCGGTGACGCCGAAAGGAGTTGAGACCATGAAGGACGCCATCGCCCTGCTCTGTGCTGCGCTTTCGTTCGCCGCGCCACCGGCGTTCGGACAGGTCGTGATCGGCGGTAATGCGGCGATCGTTTACGGCGGGTACCCATATGGGATGTACGCCCCTTATGGCGTGTACGCGCCATACGCGATCGTCGATCCGTGGGCGACGGTCCCGGGCGTGCCGCGGATTCCGGACGCGGCGCCCTCGTGCTATCGGATGGGCCGGTGCTCGCCTGCGGAGGTGGCCGCGTACCGGTACCGGGTGGAGCGGCTCGATCGGCTTGCGCCCGCCGCACCGCCTGGAACGGAGATGCCCGAAGCGTTCCGGCGGCCTGCGCCGCCTCCCACCGCAGTGGAGGACATCCGCCCCGAGTACCGTGATTCGAGCGTGGTGAGAGACGAGTATCGCGAAAGCGGCCGCCCGGTCGACGGCCGCCAGTGATGCGAACGCGCGCTACGCGCCCGATGTCCGGATCGGGCGTGGGGAGCCCGCGCCGTCGAAGACCCAGCCGGTCTCGAGCTGGCCGAAGGCCGTCTCGATCTTGAGCGCGCTGGGCCGGTTCGCGGCGGCGAGGCAGCGCGCGTAGCCGATCGCAGCGTCCTTGGCGCCGAAGTGCAACGGCGAGGCGTCGCCCTCGCGCAGCAGCTCCCAGCCGGCGCGCGCGTTCGGGTAGACCACGAAGACGTTCATTGCGCCGCGACCTGGACGTCGGCCGGACCCATCCGGCGGATCCCCTTGAAGGCGCCGTAAGCCCATTCGTCCTCGATGATCCCGTCCTGACGCACCACCCGGACGAGACTGGGACGATGCGACTGGGCCCAGCGGTGTGCCCATTCCAGTGCGGGATAGCGCTCGCCGAAGGTCTGGCGTTCAACGCCCTCTTCGACGCTGGCGGCCCACGCGCCACTCACGAACGACACGACCACCACCGGATGCTGCATGCGCGCCCTCCCCCGGAGAATCTGGTGTGCGCCGTCCGTCGCCGTCGATCCCTTCAATCTCACCCGTTGGGCCGGGAAGGCGGAGGAGCGCACCGGGGAATTTTGCGCACGTGCCGTGCGGCATACTGTCAACGATTGTCAACGCGTGCGAACTGCGCACGCGCATCGACACCGTTTAACAATCTCGCTACGCCGGCACCGGCACGACGCGCACCGGCTTCTCCCGGATCGGCAGGTGCACCGCCGCCGCGAACAGCGCGAGCGCGATGTCGGCCCACCACATCCAGTCGTAGGACCCGGTGGCGGTGAAGGCCTTGCCGCCCAGGTACGCGCCGAGGAAGCCGCCGATCTGGTGCGAGAGCATGACGAGCCCGAACAGGGTCGCCATGTAGCGCGGGCCGTAGAACTTCGCGACCAGCCCCGCGGTCGGGGGCACGGTCGAGAGCCAGGTCAGGCCGAGCACCGCCGAGAACAGGAGGAAGGTCAGCTCGGTCTTGGGCGCCGCAAGGAAGAGGAGCACCGCGACGGCGCGCGTCGCATACACGATCGACAGCAGCGAGCGCGAGCGCCACCGCCCCATCGCCCAGCCGACGCCGAGGCTCCCGGCGAGGTTGAACAGCCCGATGACCGCGAGGGACCACGCGCCCACCGCAGGCGGCAGCTGGCACGACGCGACCACGCCCGGCAGGTGCGTCATGATGAACGCCACGTGGAACCCGCAGGTGAAGAATCCGGCGTTGAGCAACAGAAAGTTCTGATCGCGCGCCGCGCGTCGGATCGCGACGCCCAGGGGCTCTTCCTTCACGTGCCCCGGCGTCGGCGCGTGCTTGCCCCGTAACACCCAGGCTAGCGGCAGCGTCGCTGCCATCAACATCCCGAGCCACCACAGCGCCGGCATCCAGCCGCCCCAGGTGATCAGCCCCTGCGCAAGCGGCACGATGGTGAACTGGCCGAACGAACCGCCGGCGTTCACGATGCCGGTCGCCATCGCGCGCTTCTCGACCGGCAGCATGCGCCCGATCGCGCCGAACAGGACCGAGAGGCCGGCCGCGCCTGCGCCGGCGGCGATGAGGACGCCGATTGCGAAGACCAGTGCGACCGTGGTCCCCGCGAACGGAATCAGTGCGGTGCCCGCTGCCACCATCAGGATCCCGCCCGCAATCACGCGGCCCGAGCCATGACGGTCGGCGATCGCGCCGGCGATCGGCTGGGCGAGGCCCCACACGAGTTGCGCGACGCCGAACGCGAAGCTGATCGCGACCAGTCCCAAGCCGGTCTGCGTGTTGATCGGCCCGACGAAGAGCCCGGTCGCCATGCGAATGCCGAACGTGGCCCCGCAGATCGCCGCGGCGGCGACCGAGGATGAGAACGAGGCGGTTTCGGGTCATGCGCGTTTCCTTGCCGCGGCGCGGCCGCGCGTTCGATTCCTGAGCGTCTCGAGCGAACCGTCGAGCGCGCCGTGCAGCGCGACAACCCGCTCGACCCCGAGCACCTGGTTGACCTCGTCCTGCGCGCGGCGCCAGTGCTCGCGCGCGGCGCGCCAGACCGTCCGACCCCGGTCGGAGACGCTCACGACCCGCTCGCGCGCGTCGCGGCCGGCATCCAGCGCGACCAGCCCGGCGTCCACCAGCGGCTTCAGATTGCGCGTGAGCGTGGTGCGATCCATCTCGAGCAGCTCCGCGAGCGCGGACATCGTCAGCGGCTCGCCGCGCATCAGATGGGCGAGCAGCGAGAACTGCGTCAGCCGCAGGCCGGTCGGCGCCAGGTGCGCGTCGTAGCGCTGCGTGAGCCGCCGCGCGAGCTTGCGCAGGCGGTCGCACGTGCAGCCGGTGATGCGGGCCTCGGCGACGGACATGGCGGCGATATTAGTGCATATACACGTATTTGCGCAAGCCCGCCCCCGCGCCCGAGGGCGTAGACCGCCCCTAGGCGTTGATGCCGAGGCTGTCCGCGAGCGCGCGCGTCGCCTGCGTGAAGCAGGCCATCGGCACGCGCACGATGCCGGCGCCGATCTGGCCGATGCCGGCCTGCTTGTGGGCGATGCCGGTCGTCACGACCGGGCGGATGCCGGTGTCGACGACCTTGCGCACGTCGATGCCCGCCGGGCCGCCGGCGAACTCGAGGTTCGGCAGCGACATCACCGGGTTGCGCGTCCAGGTCACGTGGTACATCTCGCGCGAGTACTCGACCGCCTGCGCGACGCTGCCGCCGACGAGCTGCACCAGCGCGGGCGACGCCGCGAGCGCCTGGCCGCCGTAGCCGGCGGTCTCGCAGATCGCGCTGTCGCCGAGATCGGCGTTGGCGTCCTCCTGCTTGAACCCGGGGAAGAACAGCCCGATCGGCATGTCGGAGGGCGACTCGAACCACCGCGCGCCGAGGCCGCTGACCCGGATCGCGGTGGTGACGCCGTTGCGCGCGATCGCGGTGACGATCGAGGACGCCTCGACGCCGTGGGTCGCGTCCATGATCGCCTTCGAGGCGACCATCGAGAGGTTGAGGAAGAACTGGCTCGTCGCCGCGATGAAGTCGAGCGCTTCGCGCGCGCGCGCGCGATCGAACGCGCTGCCGGCCAGCGCCCCGCCGATCGCCATGTGAAAGAGCGCCGTTGCGGCGGCGTTCCGGCTGTGCACCTCGTCGCCCATCAGCAGCGCCTGCGACTGGATCGACTTGAGATCGACGCCGTCCGGAAGGCCGGCGAGCGCCGTCTTGAGCGCGGGCGCGATCACGCCCGCGATCCACTTCAGGCGCTCGATCACTTCGGGGCCGTAGGCGCCGAAGCGCAGGACTCGGCCGATGCCTTCGCTGAAGTTGGTATAGGCCATGTTGCCGTGCGTGGCGTTCTTCACCACGAACACCGGCATCGAGGGCGAGATCGCGCCCGACATCGGGCCCACCGCGCGCACGTCGTGATTGGGGAGGAAGGTGACCTCGCCGCGCGCGAGCCGGTCGGCGGCCTCCTCCGGCGTGCCTGCCCAGCCTTCGTAGAGCATCGCCCCGATCATCGTGCCCTTCATCGGGTCGCACATCTTCGCCCAGGGGATCGGCGCGCCGGCGTGCGTGAGGGTGCGCTTCCCGTTCGCCCACAGCTCGGGCCAGATCTCGTCGGCCCGCAGCGCGACGTCGACGAGGACCGGCCGCGCCGCGAGCATCCGCTCGGTGGCCGCCTGGTTCGCGCGGTCCACCCGCGTGCCCGGCGACTCCGGATCGTCGGCGTCGCCGGCGAGCTGCGCGAGCGCCCAGGCGAGCTGCGCGTCGCCGTCGCCGGCCGGCCGCCAGTCGAGGTGCGCGAGCGGCGCGCCCGCGCGCGCGACGCTTTCCGTGAACATCTCCAGGCCGACGTTCACCACGCCGAGCCGATCGTGCAGCAGGTCGTTCTTCACCCTTCCCCCCTCACTTCCCCGGTCACACCGATGGCGAGACCGGTGAGCATGTCCCAGCCCGACGAATGACCCAGCGCGACCAGCGTCCGCGCCGCCTCCAGCGCAGCGGCGCCGTCGGCGGCGGCCAGCGCATCGGCGAGCGCGTGCAGCGACTCGAACGTCTCGCCGGCCACGTGATCCGCGAGGAGCGCCGCACTGATCGCGTGGCTCGCGGTGCGGGCGTCCAGCGCGAGCCGCGCTCCGATCGCACGCCATCGATCGCCGCGGTCGACGAGCATGCGGCCGAACAGCGCCGCGCCGGCGAGGTCGTCGCCCGACGGGGTCAACCCGGTGCCCAGGCCCAGCAGCGCCCGCGACGCCTCGTATACCGCTGGTGCGTCATCGCCTCGATACGCCACCGCGAGCGCCCGCACCCGCGGCGCCGCGAGATCGAGCGGGAACGCGGGCGTCATGCCCGCCAGCAGCGCGCCGAACCCCCGCGGCTCGCCGACGCGATCGAGGGCGCCGACGAGACGGCGGCATGCGCCCGCCACGACTGCGGGGTCGACGCGCGCGGGCATTGCGCGCGACCACGCCTCGCCCGGCAGCGCGCCGAACGAGACCTCGACGCTGCGCGCGACCGGGTGCGCAGTGAGCACTGCGCGCGGATGACGCGCCGGCAGCTTCGACCCGACCCACACGATCTCGCCGGCCGCCTCGAAGTAGGGCGCGTCGGGAAACGCGGCGAGCGGCCGCGCGACCCCGCCGCTCGCCACCAGCGCCGCGCGCGCCTTGCGCCCGATCGCGAGCACGTTCACGGGACGATCTCCGTGCCGGCCCGCCCCTCGAGCGCTGCATCGAGCTTCTCGAGCGAGGTGATCAGCGCCCGCGGCCCGCCGCGCTCGAGATAGCGCAGCGCCGCAGTGACTTTCGGCCCCATGCTGCCGGGCGGGAACTGGCCGTCCGCGAGGTGCCGGCGCGCTTCGACGGCGGTCATGCGATCGAGCACGCGCTGGCTGGGCTTGCCGAAATCGAGCGCCACGCGCTCCACGCCGGTGAGCATCACCAGCGTCCCGGCGCCGACGTCCGCGGCCAGCAGCGCGCTCGTCATGTCCTTGTCGATCACCGCCGCCACGCCGCGATAGCGCGTCCCGTCGCGCACGACCGGGATGCCGCCGCCGCCCGCCGCGATCGGGATGACCCCCGCACCGAGCAGCGCGTTGATCGCCGGCGCATCGAGGATCCTGAGCGGTACCGGGGAGGGGACGACCCGTCGGTAGCCGCGCCCGGAATCCTCGACGAAGTCCCAGCCGGTCTCGGCGGCGATCCGTTCCGCGTCGTCCTTCGAGAAGAACTTGCCGACCGGCTTGGTCGGGTGCGTGAACGCCGGATCGTCCGGCGCCACTTCGACCTCGGTCACGATCGACGAAACGGAGACGTCCATGCCGTGCTTCGCCAGGACGTTCGCGAGGCTCTGCTGCAGCATGTAGCCCATTCCGCCCTGCGAGTGCGCGACGCACACGTCCATCGGCATCGGCACGAGCTCGCGCGAGGTGCGCGCCATCCGGAAGAGGATATTGCCGACCACGGGGCCGTTGCCGTGGGTGAGCACCGCACGGTAGCCGGCGCGGAACACCGGGACGAGGTGCTCGCACGCCTCCTCCATGATGTCGAGCTGCTCCTGCGCCGTGCCCTTGATCGTCGGCGGGTAGACCGCGTTGCCGCCGAAGGCGACGACGACGAGCTTCGGATCGAAGGAACGCCGTGCGCTGCGGACCGGTCGCGGCATGCGTTCCGGACTGCTAAGACGCCCGGTGGCTGACGACACGCGCCGCGAGGCGCGCGGCGTCGGTGGATCCGCCCGCGAGGATCATCCCCGCCTCGCGCAGCTTCGCGGTCTGCGCGGCGAGCCCCTGCGGATCGTCGTCGGTGCCGCAGACGAAGCCGAGCACGACGAGGTCGCGCCCGTCCCGCGCCGCGATCGCGCGGGCCTCCCGCACGGCCGGCGCGAGCTCGCCGGCGGGATCCGCGTTCGCGCCGTAGCCGAGCACGACGTCGAGTACGATGACCGCCACCGACGGATCGCGCGCCTCGGCGAGGAGCCGCTCCGTGCGCGCGGTGAAGTCGATCATGGGATGCGGCCGGCCGACGGTGAACTCGTCGGCGCCGAGGTCGATCGCGGTGTGGTCGCGGCTCGGGGCGCCATGGGGCAGCGCGAACTTCCTGTCCGCCGGCGCGTTCGACCAGGTTGCGATGCCGGCGTCCTTCCAGACGTACTGCGCTTCGGTGCAGTAGGTGCCGCCCGAGTAGAGCCCACGCAGGAATCGCTGTCCCGCCGCGAGCTTCGCGTCGAGCGCCCCGGACGCGCCCTTCGCGACGGGAACTTTCTCGCCGCGAGCGGCGGACACGGCCGTGGCGGCCGCATCCTCGAGCGTCGCCACCGGATGGATGTTGCCCCCGCCGGCAAGCTTCGCGCCGAGGAACAGCACGACCACCGGCTTGCCGCACGCGCGCGCCGCGGCGAGCGCGCGGTCGGCAACCGTGGGCGAAGGCGGCTTCGAGACGATCACGATCACGCGCGTCGCGGGATCGCGGGCGAGCAGGTCCAGGCCCGCGAGCAGCGTGGTTCCGCCGATCTCCTCGTACACGTCGCGGCTGCCGGTGCCGATGGCGTGCGAGACGCCTTCGCCGAGCGCGTGGATGCGGCAGGTGACCTCCTGCATGCCGGTCCCGGATGCGCCGACGACGCCGATCGCGCCGCGCCGCACCGCGTTCGCAAAACCGAGCGGCACGCCGCCGATGATCGCGGTGCCGCAGTCCGGGCCCATCACGAGCAGGCCCTTCTTCGCGGCCAGGCGCTTGATTGCCTGCTCCTCGGCGAGCGGCACGTTGTCGCTGAAGAGAAAGACGTGCAGGCCGCGCTTGAGCGCCTTCAGCGCCTCCGCCGCGGCGTACGGGCCCGGCACCGAAATCTGCGCGAGCGTCGCGTGCTCGAGCCGATCGACGCCCATCGCGATCGAGCGCGGCGCGCTCTCGGCGCGCTCCCCCGCGGCGGCCGTTTCGCGGCCCGCCAGCTGCTCGTCGATTGCGGCGAGCGCGGGGCCGAGCGCCGCCGCCTCCCCCTCGACCAGGATCATGAGGTCGGCGGGGGCCGCCGCGACGAGTTCCGGGACGAGCAGGCCGCCCTGCGCGAGGATGTCCTTGTTCGCCGGCGTCCCCATCAGCAGCGACACGCGTCCCAGGCCTGGGCGCGAGCCGACCGCCTGGGCGATGCGCATCAGCGCGACGGAGTCCTTGTAGAAGTTCTTCCTGGCGGTCGCGGCGATCGGCACGGCAGGCTCCGGCGCTCGAGGCAAAGGGCCCGGGAACGGCGCGGGCCGGAAGGGAGTCTGGTGGAGTGGAGGAGGATCGAACTCCCGACCTCCGCATTGCGAACGCGGCGCTCTCCCAGCTGAGCTACCACCCCACGGAGAGGGCGCGATTTTACCGAATTGAGGTCCCGAACGCCAGAATCTCCACAGGGGCGCTCGCACCGCGGTTGCGGGCGGCGGGGGGGCCGTGGCTAACTCCGCTGCTCAGCCACCGGAGAAGAGCGATGCAGATCAACCCGCCATTCGGCTACCGTGAAATCGTTCCGCTGCAGAAGACCCAGGGGGTCGCGCTTCCCGCGCCCGGGAAGCTCCCCGAGTTCTGCGCCCAGACGAATGCGATGCCGGTGAGCTACATCGAGTTCGCACCCGCGGCGCGCGACTTTCCGATCGTGTTCGCGTCGAACGACCAGGGCAAGAGTTATGCGGCCGTCGCGGTGCTCGGGCTGGCACAGACCGAGAACCTCTTCGTGCGCAACGGCACCTGGGAGCAGGGCGTCTACGTGCCCGCCTACGTGCGCCGCTACCCGTTCTGCATGGCGCGCGTCACCATGGGCACCGCGGCGCAGGAGAACCGCCTGATCTGCGTCGAGAAGTCGTTCCTCTCCGACGGCGGGGAGAAGATGTTCGACCCCGAGGGCAAGCCGACCCAGCGCTGGACCCAGATCGAGCAGCTGCTGCGCGAGTACGAGGCCGACCTCGAACGCACCCGCGAGCTCTGCGCGATCCTCGCCGATTACGATCTCTTCGAGCCGTTCACCATGCAGGCGACGCCCGCGACCGGCGCCGCCCCGATCAACCTCGCTGGAATGTTCCGCGTCCAGGAGGCGAAGCTCGAGCACCTGAACGCGGCGCAGCACAAGAACCTCTTCAAGAAGGGCATCGTCGGACGGATCTACGCCCACCTCCTGTCGCTCGAGAACTTCGGGCACCTGCTCGCCCGCCGGGCGAAGATCGCCCCGGCCGCCGTGCCACCGGCGAAGCCCGCCGAGCCGGCCGCCAAGCCCGCCCCCGCTCCGGCCGCCAAGACCGCGAAGCGCGCCTAGCGCGGCTTTTTCGCGCTGTTCCGTTAGCGCTTGTCCTTTCGCGCCGCGGGCGGAACAATCCGACCGGCGGCGCTGTTTGCATCCGGAAGCAGTGCCGGCCCGTAGCAGCCGGAACGGACCGCGTCGGCGGTCGCCCAAGGCAAACAGCAGAAAGGAAATCGCGCATGTCCCCTCTGAAATCGATGTCTTGGCGAGCGCTGCTCGCGTCCGCGCTGCTCGGCACGTCACTTTCGGTCGCCGCGCAGGTGGCCGCGCCGGCGCTGAAGGCGGGCGACACCTGGACCTATCGCGGGATCGACAACTACAACCGGCTGCCGACCGGAACGTGGACCCGTGAGGTCACCGGCACCGAGGCAAGCGGCATTCGCGTCGCGGTGCGCTCCGCCGACGGGTCGATCGACGACCTCTTCCGCGCGCCGGGCGAGCTCGCATCCGGGGTGCTGAACGACCGGGCGCGCGGGACGATGGACCCCGCGCTTCCAGCTGATGCCGTTCCCGCTCGCCGAGGGCAAGTCGTGGTCGCAGAAGGTGATCCGGACCGACCCGGTGACGAACGAGAAGCGCGAGATGCTGGTGCAGGGCAAGGTGCTTGGCTGGGAGACGATCAAGGTCCCGGCCGGCGAGTTCAAGGCGATCAAGGTCGAGCGCACGATGTACCTCGGCGACTACGACAGCTTCCGCGGCATCACGCAGCGCACCGAGACCGAGTGGTATGCGCCGGACGTCCGGGGCGCGGCGAAGGTCGTCGTGTTCGAGGAGTTCTGCGAGCGCCGCTACGGCTGCGCGATGGGCTCGTTCATGCCGGGCGTGCGCGCCACCTACGAGCTGACGTCCTACCGCGGCGGCTGAGCCTGCGGGTCAGGTCGCGCCGCTCTCGGTCGCGCCGCGCGCGGCGCGCGCGAGCCGATCATGGACCGCCGCCCACGCCGGAGAGGTGGGCGGCGTCTCCACGAGGATCAGGTCCACGTTCTGCGCGTCGAGCCCGCGCATTGCCGCATAGAGGGCATGCGCGTACTGCGCGGCGATCGCGGGCACCACGCGCTGCAATGCCGGGTTGAGCCGCGGCACCTTGACCTCGAGGGCGAGAACGCCGAGCCGCCGCCCTTTGTGCGAGGCGAGCGCCTCCAGCATCTCCACCCGCTTCACCAGCCGCACGTGCGCTTTCGGCGCGTAATGCGCCGGTAGCGTCCCCGAAGCGCGCGGCGCCGAGTCGTCCGCCGCGGCGAGCGGCTCGCCGAGCACCCCCTCAATGGCGGCAGCCGCAACGCCGCCCGGTCGCAGCAGGCGCGGCCGCTCGCCTGACAGATCGACGATCGTCGACTCGATGCCGACGTTCGTGGCGCCGCCGTCGAGGATGAGCGGCACGGCGAGCGCGAAGTCGGCGAACACGTGCTCGGCCAGCGTCGGGCTGACGCGCCCGAACTTGTTTGCCGAGGGCGCGGCCACGCCGCCAAAGCGGCGTCCGCCATGTTCGCCACCGAAGGCCGCGAGCAGCGCCTGCGCGACCGGATGCGACGGCACGCGCAGACCCACCGTGTCCTGTCCGCCCGTCACCGCATCCGGCACGTGCGGGGCGCGCCTGAGGACCAGCGTCAGCGGTCCCGGCCAGAACGCGTGCGCGAGCTTGCGCGCGGCGTCCGGAACATCGACCGCCCACTCGTCGAGCCGCTCGGCGTCGGCAAGGTGAACGATCACGGGGTGAGCGGACGGCCGCCCCTTCAGCGCGTAGATCTTGGCCACCGCGTCCGCGTTCGCGGCGTCCGCGCCGAGCCCGTACACCGTCTCGGTCGGGAACGCGACGACCTCGCCGGCGCGCAGCAGCTCGACGGCGCGCGCGATGCTCGCCTCGTCGGCGGCGACGATGTTGACCGGCGCGGGCGGCGGCGGCGGAGCCGGCGCGACTTCGGGCTGCGGCGGCACGGGCGCCGGAGAGGTCTGCTCCATCCGGCGGCTTCAGCCGAGCTCGGCGAGCGTCCGGCCGGTGAGCATGCGCAACGCCTCGATGTACTTCTCGGCGGTGCGCGCGAGCACTTCCGCGGGAAGCTGGGGCGCCGGCGGCTGCTTGTTCCATTTCTGGGACTCGAGCCAGTCGCGCACGTACTGCTTGTCGAACGACGGCGGGCTCATGCCGACGCGGTACTGATCGGCCGGCCAGAACCGCGAGGAGTCGGGCGTCAGCGCCTCGTCGATGAGGACCAGCGTCCCGGCGGCGTCGGTGCCGAACTCGAACTTGGTGTCGGCGATGATGATCCCCTTGCCGCGCGCGAAGTCCGCGGCTTCGGTGTAGAGGCGCAGGGTGGCGTCGCGCACCTCGCGTGCGCGCTCGGCGCCGATCAGCCTCTCGACCTCCGCGAACGCGATGTTCTCGTCGTGCGCGCCGATCGCCGCCTTGGTCGAGGGCGTGAAGATCGGCTGCGGCAGCTGCTCCGCTTCGCGCAGCCCGGCAGGCAGCGCGATGCCGCAGATCGCGCCGGTCTTCTGATAGTCCTTCCACCCCGACCCGATGATGTAGCCGCGCGCGATCGCCTCGACGAGCACCGGCTTGAGGCGCCGCACGACCATCGCGCGCCCGGCGACCTGGTCGCGCTCGCCCGGGGCAACCACGGTTGCGGGGTCGATACCGGTGAGATGGTTCGGGATGACGTGGCCGAGCTTCTCGAACCAGAAATTCGACAGCGCGGTCAGCACCCGGCCCTTGCCGGGGACCGGCGTCGGCAGGATCACGTCGAACGCGGACAGCCGGTCGGTCTGGATGACGAGCAGCTTGTCATCGCCGACGGCGTACAGGTCCCGCACCTTGCCGCGGTGCAGGAAGGGCAGGCTCTTGAGGCTCGATTCGAACAGGGCGCTCATGGAAGTCAGTCGGGGAGCTTCGTTGCGATCACCTTGTCGGCCTGCTCCTTGCGGAACGCGCGGAGCTTCGCCGCCAGGGCGGTGTCCTCCAGCGCGAGCAGCGCTACGGCAAACAGCGCCGCGTTCGCCGCGCCCGCGTCGCCGATCGCGAAGGTGGCGACCGGGATGCCCTTGGGCATCTGGACCATGGAGAGCAGCGAGTCGAGCCCCTGCAGGTGCTTCGAGGGCATCGGCACGCCGAGCACCGGGAGCGTCGTCTTCGCCGCCACGACACCGGCGAGGTGTGCCGCGCCGCCGGCTGCGGCGATGAAGCACGCGGCGCCCTGCTTCTCCAGCGCCGCGATCCACTGCTCGAGCGCCTCGGGCGTGCGGTGCGCCGACAGCGCGCGCGCCTCGTAGGGCACGCCGAAGGACTTCAGCTGCTCGGCGGCCGCCTTCATCACGTCCCAGTCGGACGCGCTGCCCATCACGACACCGATCATCCGTTTGGTCACGTCAGGCCGCCTTCTTCTCCAGCTCGGCCCGGTACTCGCCTTGCGCCGCGAGGCCGTTCATCCGCGATCGGTGTGCAAGCAGCGCCTGCGCCTGCGGGACGTTCGCCGCTGCGCCCTTCCAGGCCTTCAGCGACGGCGACTGCAGCGCGCGGCCGTAGGAGAACGTCAGCGGCCAGGGCAGCTTGCCCCTGTACATCCGGTTCATCGCGTTGAGGTTCGCGGTGGCCTGCTCGTCGCTCTGCCCGCCGGAGAGGAACGCGATGCCGGTGACCGCGGCGGGAACGCACCGCTTGAGTACGCGCACCGTGCGCTCCGCGACTTCGTCCGTGCCCGCCTGTCGCGCGCAGTCCTTGCCGGAGATGACCATCGAGGGCTTGAGCACCGTCTCCTCGAGCGTCACGCGGTTCATGTACAGCGCCTCATACACGGCGTTTAGCGTCCACTCGGTCACCTCCTCGCAGCGCTCGATCGTGTGGTCGCCGTCCATCAGCACCTCCGGCTCCACGATCGGCACGAGGCCGTTCGCGAGACAGATGGCGGCGTAACGGCCGAGCGCGTGCGCATTCGCGGCGATGCAGGTGGTCGACGGGATGTCCTTGCCGATCGTGATCACCGCGCGCCACTTCGCGAACTTCGCGCCGAGCTTCACGTACTCCTGGACGCGCTTGGCGAGCTTGTCGAGGCCCTCGGTGACCTTCTCGCCGGCGCAGAACGCGAGGTCGGAGGTGCCGGCGTCGACCTTGATGCCGGGCAGCACGCCCTGGCGAGCGAGCAGCGCGGCGAACGCCGTCCCGTCGGCCGACTTCTGGCGCAGGGTCTCGTCGTAGAGGATCACGCCGCTGATGTGGTCGCCGAGGCCCCGGGTGGTGAACAGCATGTCGCGGTAGGCGCGGCGGTTCTCCTCGATGGTTTCGACGCCGACCGACTTGAAGCGCTTCTCGATCGTGCCGGTGGATTCGTCGGCAGCCAGGATGCCTTTGCCGGGGGCGACCATGGCCCGGGCGACTTTCGTGAGCTCGCTCATGACTTGACTCCTTAACTTGGGTTGCGGGGTGCGGGGCGCGGTGCGAGGGGACGCGATTTTACCCCAGCGGGAGGCTCCGAATAGCGGCGCCCCGGCCGAGCGCAGGGCGGAGTGCCGAACAATTGCGTCGCATCGATTACAGCCCGGATACAAACCGTGCCCGAACCGAAATCGAGCCGATACCGACGCGCCCTACGCTGGATTCCGGAACGCGTCCCCACCCCACCAACGAGGAGAACAGCATGAAACCGCGACCCGATTCCGCCACTCTGCGCCCGGCGTCCGCCCGCATTCCCGGTGCAGCCCGCGCGGCCGCCGGCGCGGCGACGCTCGCGCTCGCCGCATGCGCGAGCATGCTGCCGCCGGCGATCCCCGCTCAGCTCCAGCCCGCCGCGGGGGAGGCGCTCGCGATGATCGTTCCGGCAAAGGGCGTGCAGATCTACGAGTGCCGCGCACGCGCGGACGGCGCGACGTACGAGTGGGTCTTCGTCGCGCCGGAAGCGGAGCTCCTCGACGCGCACGGCAAGACGATCGGCACGCACGGCGCCGGTCCGCACTGGCAGTCGAGCGACGGCAGCAGGGTCGTGGGCAAGCTGAGGCAGCGCGCCGACGCGCCCGCCCCGGGCGCCATTCCCTGGCTGCTTCTCGGCGCCGAGTCGACCGGACCGCAGGGCGCATTCAGCAAGGTCTCGAGCATCCAGCGCGTCAACACCGCGGGCGGCGTCGCCCCCGCCGACGGCTGCAGCCGGGAAACGGCCGGCCGGTCGGCGCGCGTCGGCTACCGCGCGGACTACTACTTCTTCACCGCCCGGTAACGCCGGGCGGACCTCGCCACCCCTCTTGAGATAGGAACGACCATGCGACCGCACGCTCCCCTTCGCTACGCCCGCATTGCCCTCGCCGCGGCGCTCCTCGCCGCCCCGGCGCTCGCGCAGGCCGACGCAGTTTCGGACTGGAACATCAGGGCCGGAAACATCATCGTCGAATCGAAGATGGGAACGCCCCCGGCCATCCGCGTGATGGCCGTCGTCCAGACCGCCGTGTACGACGCGGTGAACGCGATCACCCGGCACTACCCCGCCGGGCAGCCCGGGTCCGCGCCGGGCGCCTCGATGGAGGCCGCCGTTGCGGCGGCCAGCCGGGCGACGCTCGCGAAGCTGATCCCGGCGCAGCAGGCGTCGATCGACACCGTATACCAGTCAGCGCTCGCGGCGATTCCCGACGGCCCGGCGAAGGCCGCTGGCGTCGCCGCCGGCGAGAAGGCCGCGGCGGCGGTGCTCGCCGTACGCGCCGACGATGCCGTGGCGCCGACCGAAACCTACCGGCCGCACACGACCCCGGGCGCCTACGTACCGACCGCGATGCCGGCGGCCCCCCAGTGGGTCCAGCGCAAGCCTTGGCTGATGGCAAGCGCGGCGCAGTTCCGTCCCGGCCCGCCGCCCGCGCTCGCGAGCGACGCCTGGGCACGCGACTACAACGAGGTCAAGGCGATCGGCGCGAAGCAGAGCGCGCTGCGCACGGCGGAGCAGACCGAGATCGCGCGCTTCTGGGAATACTCGCTGCCGCCGATCTATTTCGGCGTCGTGCACTCGGTGACCGGCGCGCCCGGACGGGAGGCGACGCAGAACGCGCGGCTCCTCGCCGCGGTCGCGCAGGCGATGGACGACGCGATGATCGCGGTGTTCGACGCCAAGTACCACTACAACTTCTGGCGACCGGCCACCGCGATCCGCAACGGCGACATCGACGGCAACGACGCGACGGCGCGCGACGCGTCGTGGACGCCCCTCATCGACGCGCCGATGCACCCCGAGTATCCGAGCGCCCACGCCATCCTCGCCGGCGCCGTCGGCACGGTGCTGAAGGCGGAGCTCGCGGGCGGGCCGGTGCCGGTGCTGTCGACGACGAGCCCGACCGCGAAGGGCATTACACGCCGCTGGACGGACATCGACGCGTTCGTCCGCGAGGTCGGCAACGCGCGGGTCTACGAGGGCATCCACTACCGCACGTCGACCGACATCGGGACCGCCATGGGCAGGCAGATCGGCGAGCTCGCGATGAAGCGTTATGCGCTGATCCCCGAGTAGATCGTTCCCGAGCCGCCGGTCCGCCGGCGGCTCAGCTCGCCGCCACGCTCACCCGCCGCCCCTCTCGTCCCGACGCGAGCAGCGCGTCGATCAGGCGCTGGACGTGCAGGGCCGAGCGGCCGGAATTGGACGGCTCGCGCCGTTCGTCGATTGAGTCGAGGAACTCGGCGAGCACGCGCCGGTGGTGCTCGTGCGAGAACGCCATCGGATCCGCACCGCCGCCGCCGGCCGCGGCCCCATCGAGCCGGAAGCGCTCGCCGTTCATGTAGTTGACCGTCAGCGTCTCGACCTCGAGCACCGCGGAGCCCGCCGTGCCGGCGATCTCGATGCGCTCCGGATAGCCGGGAAAGGTCACCGTGGTCGCGTCGATGACGCCCGTCGCGCCGTTCGCATAGCGCACGCTGCCGGCGACGATGTCCTCCGTGTCGATCGCGCGCAGCGGGCTCGTGTCGACGTAGGCCATGACCTCCTGCACCGGGCCGACGAGGTGCAGCAGGAGATCGAGCGTATGAATCGCCTGGGTGAGCAGCACCCCGCCGCCGTCGCGCGCGAGCGTCCCGCGCCCGGGCTGCGCGAAGTACTCCGGCGACCGCCACCAGCGAATCGTCGCCGAGGCCGAAAGCAGCTTCCCGAGCTTGCCGCCGTGCACCAGCTTCGCGAGCTCGAGCGCGGCGGGCCGAAAGCGGTGCTGGAACACGATGGCGAGGCGCACGCCCGCGCGCTCGCAGGCCTCCACGATCGCAGTGGCACGCGCGGCGTTCGCCTCCACCGGCTTCTCGAGCAGCACGTGCTTGCCGGCCGCCGCGGCCTGGTTCACGAGATCGGTGTGCGTCCACGGCGGGGTGAGGATCAGGACCGTGTCGATCGACGCGATCGGCGATGATCCGGTCGAGCGAGTCCACGACGGGCAAGCCCCAGGCCTTCGCGGCTTCCTCGCGCCGCGCGGCCGACGGCGCGAATGCCGCGGCGACCTCGACGCGATCTGCGAGGTCCTTCAGGCTCAGCGCATGGGGCTTGAGCGCCATGCCGAGGCCCACGATGCCGATGCGGTGCCGCGTCACTTCAGCACACCGTCTCGTGCCGCACCTTGCAGGTGAGCAGCACCTCGTCCGGGTCCTTCTTCCACCAGTTGTTCTTCGAGAAGATCTCGACCTCGTGCATGCCGTGGTACCCGGCGCCTCCATCCACGAGCGGATCGAGCGGGATGTCGATCACGCCGTCGCCCATCATCCCGCGGTCGAGCAGGAGGTCGGTCGTCGGCACCAGCCAGTCGCACAGGTGGAAGCCGAACAGCCGCTTCTCGCCGGCACGCTCGATCTGCGCCTTGAGCTGCGGGTCCCACCAGACGTGGTAGACGTCGACCGCGACGCCCATCGCAACGCCGTTCTTGCCGTCGAGCTCGTCGCACAGGTCGAGCGCCTGCGCGAGGGTGTTGATGCACCCGCGATCCGCTGCGTACATCGGGTGCATCGGCTCGATCGCGATCGGCACGCCGCACGAGCGCGCGTGATCGAAGATCGCGCCCAGGCCGTCGCGGGTCATGTCGCGCGCGCCGCCCAGGTCCTTCGAACCCTGCGCGAGCCCGCCGGCGACGATCACCAGGCACCGCGCCTCGATGGTCGCGGCCTCGTCGATCGCGCGCAGGTTGTCGTCGATCGCCGCCTGGCGGCCTTTCCGGTCCGGCGCCGGGAAGAATCCGCCGCGGCACAGGCCGGTCACCGTCAGGCCGTTGTCGCGAAATATGCGCGCGGCTTCCTTCGCGCCGATCTCCGCCAGCTTGTCGCGCCACGGGCTGATGCCGCGGATGTTGTGCCGGCGGCAGGCTTCGGCCGCCTGCCGCAGGTTGCATTTCTCGCGCACCGTCGCGGTGTTGAGCGAGAGGAGGCTGGGGTCGGGAGGACTCATGCGACCTTCTCCAAGGGATAGCCGAAGAAGGCGCCGAGCTCGCGCACCTGGCCCTCGTACATGTCGCGGCCGGTGACGGTGGCCGCGCCCCTGGCGCGCGCCGCCGCGACGAACGGCGTGACTTCGGGCTTCGTCGTGACGTCGCCGACGACGGTGCCCGGACGCAGCGCCGCGAGGTCCCATGGCAGCGGATCGCCGGGCTGCATGCCGATGGGCGTGGCGTTGACCAGGATGCTCGCGGTCGCGAGATCCGGCGCACCGGCGCGCACGTCGACTATCGGAAAAGTTGTCCGCAGCGTCGCCGTGAGCCGCGCTGCCTTCGCCGCGTCGAGCTCGTGGACCGAGAGCGCCGCGATACCGGCCTGGCAGAGCGAGACCGCGATCGCGCTGCCCGCGCCGCCCGCGCCGATCAGCGCGACGCGCGCGCCGGCAGGGTCGTGGCCGTGCGCGCGCAAGCCCGCGACGAAACCGCGGCCGTCGAACATGTCGGCCTCCCATCGCCCGTCGGGCCGCCGCCGGAGCGCGTTCACGGCACCGACCAGGCGGCCGGTTTCCAGCACCTCGTCCGCGAACGCGGCCATCGCAACCTTGTGCGGCATGGTGGCCACGATGCCGTCGAGGTTGCGCATCGCCTTCAGGCCGGCCAGGACCTGCGGGAGATCGGCGCTCGTGACGTGGACCGGAATCATGATCGCGTCGTGACCGTTCAGCTCGAGCAGCTGGCAGAAGCTCTCGGGCGATCGGGCCTTGTCGATCGGGTCGCCGACGATGGCGAGCAGGCGCGTCTTGCCGGTGATCACGACTCTCTCTCCGCTACTTCAGGAACTCGGGCGAGATCAGCCGCGGCAGGAACAGCACGACGTCCGGCCACATGATGACCAGCGCCAGCACGCCGAGCATCGGCGATCAGCATGATCATCATGTCCTTGAGGACGTCGACCATGCGCATGTCTCGGCGATCGAGCAGGCGATCATGCAGGCACAGCCCGTAGGGCGGCGTCACCAGCCCGAAGGCCAGCGAGACGATGCCGATCATCGCGAAGTGGACCGGGTCCATGCCCACCGCCTTGCGCCAGCGGCTCGAGGATGGTGCCGACGATGATGATCGCCGGGATCGCGTCGAGGAAGCAGCCGACCACCAGGAACACGACGGCGATGAAGAAGCCGGTCGCCGATCGGCCCCATCCCCCAGGCCTGCACGCCGTCGAGGATCGCCTTCGGGATCTGGTAGTAGGCGAGCAGCCAGCCGAACGCCGACGCGGTGCCGACGCAGAACAGCGCGATCGCCGGCGAGCCGCCCGGTGTCGAGCAGCGCCTCGTACAGGCCGCTTGCAGGTCCATCTCGCGGTAGACGAAGAGCGACAGCACGCCGGCGTAGAGCACGGCGATGCAGGCCGACTTCGGTCGCGGTGAACCAGCCGAAGATCTTGCCGCCGATGATGATGACCGGCGTCATCAGCGCCGGGATCGACACCGCCGAACGCCGCGAGGAACTCGCGCAGGGTCGCGCGCGGATAGGTCGGGTAGCCGCGCGCCTTGGCGTAGACGTGCACCGTCGCCATCTGCACCAGGCCGATCAGCAGGCCCGGGATGATGCCGGCCAGGAACAGCGCGCCGATCGAGACCGTCAGCACGCCGCCCCAGACGATCATCAGGATCGAGGGCGGGATGATCACCGCCAGCACCGCCGAGACCGCGGTGATCGCGACCGAGAAGCTGTCGTCGTAGCCTTCCTTGCGCTGCGCCTCGATGAAGATCTTGGACTGGCTCGCCGCGTCGGCGGTCGACGAGCCGGAGATGCCGGCGAAGAAGATCGACAGCACGACGTTGATCTGCGCGAGCCCGCCGGGAAAGTGCCCGACCAGCGCGCGCGACAGGCGCATCAGCCGGTCGGTGATGCCGCCGACGTTCATCAGGTTGGCGGTCAGCAGGAAGAACGGCACCGCGAGCAGGATGAAGGAGTTGTAGGCGTTGAAGGTCTCCTGCACCAGCGTCATCGGCGAGAGGCGCGGCTCGATCAGCAGGATCGGCAGGCAGGCGAGGCCGAGCGCGAACGCCACCGGCACGCGCAGCACGAGCAGCACGAAGAACACGCCGAACAGGATGAGCGCCGGCCGTCCGTCGGCCGAGAGCGCGGTGGCGGCGCCCATCACGCCGGCGCTCCCGAACGGCGAGCACGCGGCAGTCGTCGCGCATCCTGCTCGCCCAGGAACACGATCCAGGTCACGCCGGCGATCGGCCAGGCGACGTGGATCAGCCAGAGCGGCAGCTCGGCGAGCTCGGAGATCCGGTTCCAGGCGAAGCGCGTGAACTCGATGCCGGACCAGAGGAAGACGAGCGCGAGGACGAGCACGCGAGCGCCGATGACGAGCCTGAGCGCGGCGTCCGCCGCGCGCGCCGAGCCGCGGCCAGACGTCGACCTCGAAGTGCGTGCCCTCGCGCACGCCGACCATGGCGCCGATCATGATCGTCCAGACGAACAGGAAGCGCGCCATCTCCTCGGTCCAGATGTAGGCGGGATCAGCGCGGTGTAGCGCGAGAAGATCTGCAGCTGACCGGGATGACGAGGATCGTCGACCGATGGCGACGAGCAGCCACGAGAGCGCCCGGGCGTACCAGGCGGTGAATGCACGCCAGCGGCTCGCGCGCCGGCGCAGGCCGGACGTCCGACACCGTGCTAACCTCCCCGGGGAACATCGGGCCGCCGGACGCGTCCGCCGCCGGCCCGTGACGCCGGCATGCGCTACTTGATGGCGTTGATCTTCGCCAGGATGCCGTCGGCGCCGATCTCCTTCGCGTAGGCCGCCATCACCGGGTCGACCGCCTTCTTCATCGCCGCGCGGTCGGCGAACGGGATGCGCTTCAGCTTGCCGGCCTTCTCCAGCGCGTCGAGCTTCGGCCGTGTCCTCGCTCGACTCGACCTGGCGGCCGTAGGCGCCCGCCTCCTTGCCCGCCTTGAGGATCGCGGCCTGCAGATCCTTCGGCAGCTTGTTGAAGGTCTTGGTCGAGAAGCAGAGCGGCCGGATGGTGATCGCGTGCTCGGTCATGTTGAGGTTCGGGCCGACCTCGTAGAACTTCATCTGCTCGACGCCGGCGGCCTCGTTCTCGCCCGCCTGGATGACGCCGTTCTGGATCGCGTTGTAGACCTCGTTGTAGGCGATCACGGTCGGCGCCATGCCGGCCGCCTGGAAGGTGCGGCTCCAGATCGGCGCGCCCTGCACGCGCACCTTCAGGCCCTTCAGCTCCGCCATGTTCTTGACCGGCTTGTTGGCGAAGATGTTGCGCGTGCCGCCGCCGGCGTAGCCGATCAGCATCACCTCGGCCTTCTGGTTGATCTCGTCGGCGATCGGCTTGAGCAGGTCCGCGTCGAGCACCTTGTTCCAGTGGTCGAGGTCGCGGAACATGAACGGCGCGTCGATGAACGGCGCCGCCTTCGAGAAGGTGGACATGTGCGCCGGCGAGACGATCGCGTAGTCGACCGCCTTGCCCTGCGCCATGTACTCGAAGTACTGCTTCTCCAGGCCGAGCGCGCTGTTCTTGTGCAGCACGAAGTTGACCGGCTTGCCGTAGTACTTCTTGACCAGCTCCTCGAACCGCACCATCGCCTTGGTGAAGGCGTGGTCGTCGTTGAACTGCGAGGCGCCGTTCAGCGTGATCGGCTGCTGGGCGGTCGCGGGAACCGCGAGCGCGGCGGCAACGGCGCCGGCGGCGAGCGACGAAAGGAACGTTCTGCGCTTCATGTCTCCTCCTTAGGGTCTGAATCTACTTCCCGGTGAACTTCGGCGGCCGCTTCGCGCGGAACGCCGCGACTCCTTCGCGTGCGTCGTCGGTGCCGGCTGCGAATCCGGCGGCGAGCGATTCCAGCGTCGTCGTGATCCCCTCGCCCGCTGCCGCGTCGGCGAGCTGCTTCACCGCCTGCACCGCGGTCGGCGCATTCTGGGCGATGCGCCGCGCCAACTCAAGCGCGCGGGGCATCAGCCGGTCATCGGGCACGATCTCGCTTGCCAGGCCCCAGGCGAGCGCCGTCGCTGCGCCGATCGGCTCCCCGGTCAGCATCATGTGCTTGGCGCGCCCGGCGCCGATGAGGCGCGGCAGGCGCTGCGAACCGGCCCAGCCGGGCACCGCGCCGATCGTGACCTCGGGCAGCCCGAAGCGGGCGCTCTCCGCGGCGATCCGGATGTCGCAGGCGAGCGCGAGCTCGAGGCCGCCGCCGAACGCGATGCCGCCCACCGCGGCGATCGTCGGCTGGCGCAGGCGCGCGAGGCGGCCGAACACCCGCTGCCCGTCCCGGATCCAGTGCGCCCACATGCCCTGCGGTCCGAGCGGGCCCCAGTCGATGATGTCGGCGCCGGCGCAGAAGGCCTTCGGCGAGGCGGACGCGACGATCACCGCGCGCACGGCGTCGTCGCGCTCGATGCGCGCGCAGGCGGCTTCCAGCGCCTCGAGCATCGCCATCGTGAACGCGTTCAGCTTCTCGGCCCGATTCAGCGTGACGGTGACGATCGGACCGTCGGCCGCGACCAGGACGTGCTCAGTCATGCGAGTTTCCTCCCTCCGGACGCCTCGAAACCATCAATTCGTTCGTGCCTTCCTGGACCACCTGCCCGTCCTGGTTCTTCACCCTGATGGCAAGCGTGACGATGCCACGGTCGGGGCGCTTCGTTTCGCGCCTGGCCATGACCGCGACCTCCGCGTGGATGCGATCGCCGATGAGGATCGCCCCGGAGAACTTCCAGTTCCAGCCGAGCGACGCAATCGCGCGGAAGCGGTGCTCGGCGCGGTTCTTCAACCCGTCGGTGAGCGCGAGCCCCAGGATGCCGTGCGCGACGCGCCCCTTGAAGCCGAGATCGCGCGCGAAGCGGTCGTCCATGTGCAGGTCGAAGAAGTCCCCCGACAGGCCGGCGAAGGCCTGGATCAGGCTTTCGGTCACGACGATGCCGCCGGTGGCGAAGGCGTCGCCGACCGCGCAGTCCTCGTACCAGTTGAGGCCGGGGTTCATCGCGCGCGGCGTCGGGGCTGGAGCTGGAGGCCCATCGCGTCCTCGCGGAACAGGCGCTCGTCCATCGTCTTGAGGCTCGGCGCCACCTTCAGCGCAAAGCCCGCTTGCGCGAGCACCTCGCGCTCGAGGTCCACGCCGGGCGCGATCTCGGTGACCGTCAGGCCCTCGCCGAGCAGCCGGATCACGCACCGCTCGGTCACGTAGGTGACGTCCTGCTTCTGGGCGCGCGCGCGGCGACCGGAGAAGGTCACGTGATCAACCCGCGGCACGAACTTGGCGAACTTGCCGTCCTTGCGGATCTTCAGCTTGCCGCGCGCCACGTCGAGCTCGAGGCCGGCGGCGCGGAAGTAGCCCGAGAACACGAGCTTGCGCGCGTGCGAGGTGATGTCGACGAACCCGCCGCAGCCCGCGGTGACGTGCGGTCGCGACGCGAGGCGCGACACGTTCACGCTGCCGTCGGCGTCGACCTCCAGGAACGAGAGCATGCCGACGTCGAAGCCGGCGCCCTGGAAGTAGATGAACTGATAGGGCGACGGCAGGAACGCCTGCGCGTTCGCCGCGCACCCGAACGGAAAACCGTCGAGCGGCACGCCGCCGACCGGCCCCTGCTCGATCGCCCACGTCACGTCGTCCTGCCGCCCCTCCTCGATGAGGATGCGCGGCACGAGCGGCGAGATGCCGAAGCCGAGGTTGACCGCGTCGCCCTGCGCGAGCTCGAGCGCCGCGCGCCGCGCGATCACCTTGTCGGCGCCGAACGGCACCGGCGGGAAGGACGACAGCGGGCGGCGCACCTCGCCGCTGATCGCCGGGTCGTACTGCGTCTGCGTCGCCTGCATCTGATCGGGGTCCACGACGACGTAGTCGACGAGCGTCGAGGGGACGTGCACGCGCTGCGTCGGGATGCTCCCCCGCGCGGTCGTGCGCTTCACCTGGGCGATCACCACGCCGCCGTTGTTGCGCGCGGCGAGCGCGATGTCGAGCGGGCCGAGGAACGCCCCCTCGTGCTCCATGGAGAGGTTGCCGTCCTCGTCGGCGGTGGTGCCGCGGATGATCGCCACGTCGGGCGGGATGTTCGGGAAGTACAGCCACTCGCCGCCCTTGAACTCGACGACTTCCACGATGTCCGCGCGTGCGGCGTCGTTCATCCGGCAGCCGCCCAGGCGCGGGTCGACGAACGTGTCCACGCCGATCCGGGTCATCACGCCGGCGCGGCGCGCCGCCGACTCGCGATGCATGTCGAACAGGATGCCGCTCGGCACGTTGTAGGCCGCGACCTCGTTCGCCGCGATCATCTTCCAGATCGCCGGCGGCTCGGCGGACGACGGGCCGCTCGGGTACGAGCCGGCGAGCACTTTCGCGAGCAGGCCCTTGCGCGCGACGTGGTCGATGCCCTTGGTGCCCCACATGTCGCCCGCCGCGATCGGCAGCAGCATCGTGATGCCGCGCGGCGTGCCGTCGCGCTCGAAGCGGCTCCCGAGCGCGGCGAGCATCCGGTCGGGCGTGTTGAGCCCGGACGACGAGCTCACGCTCACCACCGCGCCGTCGGGAACGAGGCGCGCGGCGTCCTCGAACGAGACGACCTTCCCGGTCATCCCTCGAGGCCGTGCACCGCGAGCAGCTGCCGCATGCGCGCGCAGGCGAGCTCCGGGTCACGCAGCAGGCCGGCGCGATCGGCGAGCCGGAACACCTCCGCGAGGTGCGCGATGTGCCGCGCGCTCTGCTGCCCGCCGACCATCACGAAGTGGTCCTGGTGGCCGTTGAGCCAGGCGAGGAACACCACGCCGGTCTTGTAGAAGCGCGTGGGCGCGCCGAAGATGTGGCGCGACAGGGGCACGGTGGGCGCGAGCACCTCGTGGAAGGACTTCCGGTCGCCCTGCGGCGAGCGCCGACAGCGCCGCCGAGGCGGCGGGCGCGATCGAGTCGAAGATCCCCAGCAGCGCATCCGAGTAGCCCTGCGAATCGCCTTCGATCAGCTCGGCGAAGTTGTAATCGTCGCCGGTGTACATGCGCACGCCCTTCGGCAGCCGCCGGCGCAGGTCGACCTCCTTCTGCTTGTCGAGCAGCGACACCTTGATGCCGTCGATCTTGTGCGGCGTTCGCCTGGATCACCATGAGCGCGACCTCCATCGCCTTGTAGTGATCCGCGTAGCCCCAGTAGCCGGCCAGCGCCGGGTCGAACATCTCGCCCAGCCAGTGGATGATGACCGGCTCCTTCGCCTGGTGCAGCAGCTTCGTGTAGACGTGGTAGTACTCGTCGGGCGAGTTCGTGCACGCGGCGAGCGCGCGGCTCGCCATCATGATGATCCGCCCGCCGGCGCGCTCGACCGCCTCGAACTGCTGCTCGTAGGCGGCGATCACGTCCGCGACCTTGACGCCCGGGCCGGCCGCGAGATGGTCCGTGCCGGCGCCGCTCGCGAGGAACGCACCGGGAAAGTCGCGCGCCGCGTCGATCGAGCGCCGGATCAGCTCGAGCGATGTCGGCCAGTCGAGCCCCATGCCGCGCTGCGCGGTGTCCATCGCTTCGGCAACGCCGAACCCGAGCGCCCAGAGGTGCCGGCGGAACCGGAGCGTCGCGTCCCAGTCGACCGCGGCCTCGAGCCACGGGTCCTTCGCCGACAGCGGGTCGGCGACCACGTGCGCGGCGGCGAACGCCACCCGGTTGAAGGCGTGCGTCGCGTCTGCGACGGGAAGTCGCGCGGCACGGACAGCGTGAACGGCTCCATCCGCCGGTCGGCGGTGGGAAGACTGATGCCGAGGGAGATCGGTGCGTTCATGTCAGGCCTCCAGCTTCGGCACATCGATCCAGCGCCGCTCGGCCCAGCTCGCGAGCGCGCAGTCGACGAGCTGCACGCCCTTCGCGCCCTCGAGCAGGCCCCAGCGGAACGGCGCGTCCTCGCAGACGTGGCGGATGTAGAGCTCCCACTGCGCCTTGAACGCATTGTCGTAGGCGACGTTCGTGGGCACGTCCTGCCAGGTGTCGTAGAAGTCGATCGCCTGCGGCACGTCGGGATTCCACACCGGCTTGGGCGTCGCCACGCGCGGCTGCGCGACGCACTTCTGCAGCCCGGCGACCGCCGATCCGAGGGTGCCGTCGACCTGCAGCGTGAGGAGGTCGTCGCGCCGCACCCGCACCGTCCACGAGCTGTTCATGTGCGCGATCACGCCGCCGGCGAGCTGGAAGGTCGCATACGCGGCGTCGTCGGCGGTGGCCGCGTACTTCGCGCCCTGCTCGTCCCAGCGCTCCGGGATGTGGGTCGCACCGAGGCAGCTCACGCTCCGCACCTCGCCGAACAGGTTGTCGAGCACGTACCGCCAGTGGCACAGCATGTCGAGGATGATCCCCCCGCCGTCCTCCTTGCGGTAGTTCCAGGACGGGCGCTGCGCCGGCTGCCAGTCGCCCTCGAACACCCAGTAGCCGAACTCGCCGCGCACCGAGAGGATCCGGCCGAAGAAACCCGAGTCGATGAGCATCTTCAGCTTCAGCAGCCCGGGCAGCCAGAGCTTGTCCTGCACCACGCCGTGCTTCACGCCCGCGCGTCTTCGCCGCGCGGTAGAGGTCCATCGCCTCCGCGAGGCCGGTCGCGGTCGGCTTCTCGCAGTAGACGTGCTTGCCCGCGGCGATCGCCTTCTTCAGGATCGTCGGCCGGAGCTGCGTCGACGCGGCGTCGAAGAAGACCGTGTAGCTCTTGTCCGCGAGCACGGCGTCGAGATCGGTGGTGGTGCGCTCGAGGCGGTGCGCGTGGGCGAGCGCGCGCAGCGCGTCCGGCCGCCGGCCCACGAGGATCGGGTCGGGCATGATCCGCGTCCCGTCGGCGAGCCGCACGCCGCCCTGCTCCCGGATCGCGGCGATCGAGCGCGCGAGGTGCTGGTTCGCGCCCATGCGCCCGGTGACGCCGTGCATGATGATGCCGAGTCGCTTCTCGCTCATTTCAGGCCTCGCGAATCGTGAGCCGCCGTCAACCGACCGGCGCCTCGATGAACTCCAGCGTCACGCCGTCCGCGTCGCGCACGTAGACGACCTTGCGTCCGCGGTTCGGTCCCTGGTCGATCGGGACCGGCGGCGAGATCGGGGTCACGCCGAACTTCGCCGACGCCTCCACCGCCGCGTCCACGTTGTCGACGTTGAACGCCAGGTGCGCGAAGCCGGCGTCGCAGGGGCGCGAGACCACCTTGCCGCGGTCCGCCGGCGCGCCGTACTCGATCAGCTCGATCGTGTGCCCCGCGCCCCGCAGGAACGCGATCGTCACCTCCGCGCCGGGCACGCCGGTGATGCGCGACACGAGATCCGGACTGCGCGGCGCGCGCGACACGAGGTCGAACCCGAGGCAGTCGCGGAAGAACGCGATGGTGCGATCGAGGCTCGACACGGTGAAGCTCGTGTGGTTGGTGCCCAGTACCCGAAACGTTTTCATCTCATTTCCTTTCAATCGCCGCGCGCTCGGGCATCGGCGTCATCGCGCGCCAGTCCGGCTCCGCGCCGCTCGCGAACCCCACGCCGCCGAGCGACGCGATCAGGAGCTGGCCCTCGCGGATGCGCAGCCGGACGGCGCCGTGGCTGCGCTCGTAGAGATCGGGATGCGCGGCGAGGAAGGCGGCCTGCTCGGCGGCGGGCAGGTCCGCCATGCCGTTCACGTAATGATGGCCGTTGCGCTCCACGTGCGTCATCCCGAGCAGGTTCACGAGCGCGAGGTCCTGCTGCACGGCGAGTCCGGCCTGGGTCGTGAGGTCCTCGGCGGTCATGAAGTACCGGCGCGCGGGCGCGCTCCAGAGCGCGCAGCGCGCCGCGTTCAGGATCGACTTGTAGAGCCCCTTGCACATCTTCGACGAGACCCCCGAGTAGCCGAGCGCCTTCGCGCGCGGGAACGCATCGAGGTCCGAATCCGATTCGTCCACGATCACGGGCGTCGTGCGGGACACCGCGGAGACGTCCCGGTCGAGCGCGTGCTTGCGATTGATCGGCTGCTCGATGAAGGCGATCGCGCCGAGGAGCCGCGCGAGCTTCGGGTCCGCGTTCATCCGCGCGAGCAGCGCCCGCAACGCCTCGAGGTCGTCGTACTGCTCGTTGCCGTCGAGGGAGGCCCGGTAGTCGCGGCCCGATGCGTCCAGCACCGCGGCGACGTCCGCGAGCCGGCGCACGTCCTCGTCGACGTTCCCGCCCACCTTGAGCTTGTACCAGCGGTGGCCGTAGGTCGCGACCACTTCCTCCAGCGACTCGGGGAGGCCGTCGTTCACCTGGCCGGGATGCCCGCCGATCACGTCCACCAGCCCGACCGTGTGCCGGGCGTCGATCGTTTCCGCGGGCTGCAGGCGCGCGAGGAAGGCGTCGATGTCGAAGCCCGCAAGGTCGGGCGCGACGGCCGCGGGCTCGATCCCGGCAAAGTTGCCCTGCACCGCCTCGTAGAACGACATCCGGTGCAGCCGGCACAGCGCGTCGAGGATCGCGCGGTCGAGCTGCGCCGGCCCGAAGCAGGCGACGAGCGGGTTGAGCTCCCGCCGCGCGCCGGCCTCGATGACTTCGCGATAGTGCGCCGCGAAGTGGCCGAAGGCGGTCCGGGCCGCGCCGTCGAGGTAGGCGTCGCGCGCGAGGCCGAGCGCGAGGCGCAGCTGGTCGAAGTTGTCCTCGTTCGAGAGGGCGAGGTTCTTGTCGAACCACTTCGGTGCGAGCATCTCCGCGCCCGCGCCCCAGCCCTCCCTGCCGTCGTCGAGCCGGATGCGCACGCGCACGAACGCCTGCGGCGCCTCGGTGAGGGTCACGACGCCGAACCGGAACGGCATGCGCAGGCGCACCGGCCGCTCGCGGAACTCCACCGCGACGACGCGAAGCGCGGGTGCGCCCATGCCCGGTCAGTCCATCGCCAGGACACCCTTCGACTTGAAGATGTCGCGGATGTGTCCGGCGTAGTCGTTGAACTTCTGCGGCAGCTTGTCCAGCCGGCGCGGGCGCGGCAGGTCGATGTCGATGATCTCCACGATGCGCCCCGGCCGCGGGCTCATCACCACGACGCGATCGGCGAGCAGGACCGCCTCCGGGATGCTGTGGGTGATGTGCAGCGCGGTCTTGCGCTTGTCCATCCACACGCGCTGGATGTCCATCGAGATCTGCTCGCGGGTGAGCGCGTCCAGCGCGCCGAACGGCTCGTCGAGGAGCAGGAGCGGCGGGTCGTGCACCAGGGCGCGGCAGATCGACACCCGCTGGCGCATCCCGCCCGAGAGCTCGTAGGGCTTCTTGTGCTCGAAGCCTTCGAGACCGGTCGCCTTGAGCAGACCCATCGCGATCGGCTCGTACTTCGCCCGGTCCATGCGCCGGATGTCGACCTGCAGCATGACGTTCGCCAGCACGTTGCGCCAGTCGAGCATGATCGAATCCTGGAACACGATGCCCACGTCGGTCTGTGGGCGGTCGACCCGGTTGCCGCCGACGGTGATCGTCCCGGCGGTGTGGGGAATGAGCCCCGCGACCATCTTGAGGATCGTCGTCTTGCCGCAGCCGCTCGGTCCGACGACCGCGACGAACTCGGACTTGCGGATGTCGAGGTTGATGTCGACGCACGCTTCCACGACACCGCCCTTGGTGTCGTAGGTCTTGGCGACGTTCTGCAGGCGGATGTGCGGTTGATCCATCGTTGCGATCGCAGCGGGTTTCCGGACGCGAGGCGCCCGCCGTTCCCGCGGCCAGAAGGCCGCGGGAACGGCGGGCGGCGGCGCTACTTGGCCGGCAGGTACGGTGACTCGGACAGGAAGCTGTTGGTGTAGTACAGATTGAGATCGGGTTGCGGCTTGAGCTTGGCGTAGGTCTCGAGCAGCGTCTGCGTGTCCTTCCAGTCCTCCATCGCCGACCAGGCCATCGCCTTGCCCTTGGTGCGCTCGGTGCGGATGATGCTCATCGTGCCGTCGATCTCGAGCAGCGCGATCTCCTGCGTGAACACGGGCGCGGCCTTGCGGAAGATCTCGGCGGCTTCGGCGCGATTGTCGTAGGTGTATTGCCAGCCGCGCTGGGAGGCGCGCAGGAAGCGCTTCAGCAGGTCCTGGTTCTTCGCGTCCTTCATCCAGTCGTTGTTGGCGATGATCGCGCTGGAAAGCGTCGTGACGCCCGCCATGTCGTAGAGTCGCGTCCAGCCCATCTTCACGCCGGTCTGCAGCTGCATGCGCGGGCCCTGGTCCATGAAGTAGCCGAGCAGCGCGTCGGCCTGCTTGTTGAGCACCGCCTGCTCCTTGGCCGCCGGGTTGGCGACGACGATCATCTGCACGTCCTCGACCTTCATGCCGAGCTTGCCCATGAACGCGGTGAAGATCGCGAGGCTCGCGTCACCGGCGGTGATCGCGATCCGGCTGCCCTTGATTTCGGCGACCTTGGTCGGGCGCGCCGCATCGGCGCGGTAGATGAACGCCATCGGGCTCTGCTGGAGCGTCACGCCGACCGCCTTGATCGGCATGCCGGCGCCGACGCCGCGCATCATGGTGGCCGCGTCGACGTAGGCCACCGGGCTCGAGCCGTTGGCGACGAGCTGCGACACGGTGGTCGAGCCGCTGCCCTCCTGGATCTCCACGTCCAGCCCTTCTTCCTTGTAGAAGCCCTTGTCGCGCGCCACGAAGAACGGCGCGTGCTCGCCGTAGAGCGTCCAGTTGAGCCGGAACGGGAACTTCGTCTGCGCCGCCGCGGGCGCGACGAGCGCCGCGCTCAGCGCGGCAGCGACCAGGGACAGGATGATTCTCGTGCCTTTCATGTTGCCTCCTCCTTCGTTTGCTGGGTCGAAATTGACAGCGGCTTGACGCTTCAGATCGTGGCCGGATCCTCGCGCACGCGGTGCGACACGTGCCAGGGGATCAGCAGCTTCTCGAGAAACTCGACCGCGTAGAAGAACACCAGACCGATGATCGTCAGCGCGACCAGCGTGGCGAACACCATCGCGGTCTCGAGGTTGGTGCCGGTGACCATCAGGAGATAGCCGAGGCCCCGGTCCGCCCCGACGAACTCGCCGACCACCGCGCCGGCGACCGCGAGCGTGGCCGCCACCTTCAGGCCGCTGAAGAGGTAGGGCAGGCTCGTCGGCAGGCGGAACTGCGCGAACACCTGCAGCCGGCTCGCGCCCATCGAGCGCGCGAGATCGTTCATCTCGGAGGACATCGACCGCAGTCCCACCGCCGCATCGATGACGATGGGAAAGAAGGAGATGAGGAACGCGATCAGCACCTTCGGCGTCGTGCCGACGCCGAACCAGACCAGGAAGAGCGGGGCGATCGCCACCTTCGGCACGACCTGGAAGAAGAGCATCGTCGGCATGACGAACCGGTCGAAGCGCTGCGATCGAGGTGATCGCGATCGCGAGCGGGATGGCGATGATCACCGCGAGCCCGTAGCCGAGGAGCATCTCGTAGGTCGTGAACCAGCCGTGGTGCAGGATCCGCGGCAGCTCGCTGAAGAACGTGCGGAAGATCTCGGTGGGCGGGGGCAGCAGGTACGCGGGCGCCTTGAAGATCGCCACCGCCGCCTGCCAGACGGCGAGGAACACCAGGATGCCCACGAAAGGCGTGAGCTTCGCGCTCAGCGCCGCGACGATCCCGCGCCCCGGCCGGTCGGCGCGGGCGGCGACGTTCGCCGTCATGGCCATCGGTTCGTTCCTATTCCCCAGCGACGACATGCAACGTCTCCTCCGCACGATGGTCCGGCACGACCCCGAGACCCGGCGCGCGCGGCACGCGGATGCGGTCCCGCACGGCGCGGAATTCCGGATCGAGCGTGCCGCGGTCGGCAATGTACTGCGGCCCGTTGAGCGCCGCAGGCCGCTCGAGCCCCGCCGCGGCGAACAGGTGGATCGAGGCGGCGAGCGACCATTCCGGGTCGCTCAGCCCGGATGCGAAGAGCGCGAGCCCGGTCTCCTCGAGCTGGGCGACGATCCGCGACGCGTGCCAGAGCCCGCCGCAGCGCGCCACCTTCATTGCGATGCCGTCCAGCATGCCGAGCGCGATGAACTCCGCGGTCTCGACGGGCGACACGATACCCTCGTCCATGAGGACCGGCACCGCGCCCTGCCGCCGCAGCGCCTGGTAGTCGCGGATGCGGTTCGGCGGAAGCGGCGACTCGAGCGCCTTGAACCCGGCTTCCGCGAGTGCCGGCGCGATCGCGCGCGCGGTGTCGAGGTCGTAGCTGGTGTTGGCGTCCGCCCAGTGAAAGCCCTCCGGCGCGAGCTCGCGCACCAGCCGGATCAGCTCCCGGTCGTACTGCGGCGTCTGCGGATGCCCGATCTTCACGTTGTAGCTCGAATAGCCGAGCTCGCGCCCCTGCGCGATCAGCTGCTCCGCGCCCGCGAGCGTCGGGGACTGCACGGTCCAGCTCAGCCGCACCTCGTGCGCGCGCACTCCGCCGAGCAGCTCCGCGACGCTGCGCCCGGCGGCCTTGCCCCACAGGTCGTAGCAGGCGAGATCGATCGCGGCCTTCGCGAGCGGCTGCCCGACGGAGAACGACGGGCGGATCGCGCGTTCCATGCGGCGATGAACTTCCGCAAGGTCGGCCGGATCCGCGCCGAGGATCGCCGGCGCGAGGTAGCCGCGCAGCGTGGTGTCCACCGTCTCGACCGTCTCGTAGGTCCAGGTCTCCACCGGGACCGCCTGCCCCCAACCCTGGCGCCCGCCGTCGTCGGTGAGGCGCACCAGGACCGAGGGCCGCAACCCGGCCTTGAAGAACTTGAACTCGCCGACGAGCGGGTAATCGAACCGCCCGACGTCCACTCTGACGATGGTGCTCATGTGATGTCGATGCGCGGGAGGCGGGGCGGCGCTTGGTGTTATCCGGCTTGGTGTCGACTGGCGCGGTGTTAACTATCCGGTTAACGAGCCTATCGTCCCCGGCCGCGCGCTGTCAATCGGCGTCGCGGGCTTGCCACCCGGGTACCGCCGGTTGACAATGCGGCGCCGTGAACGTCACCGGGAAAGCCAGGTTGTACGCGATCGTCGGCGACCCGATTGCCCATGTCCGGGTGCCGACGGTGTTCAATGCCCGCTTCGCGGCGCGGGGGATCGACGCCGCGTGCGTGCCCCTGCACGTGACTGCGGCCGGCCTTCGCGCCGCGATCGGCGGCCTGCGCGCGCTCGAGAACCTCGATGGCTTCGTCGTGACCGCACCGCACAAGCACGCGATCGTCGGGCTGTGCGACGAGGTGGTCGGCGAGGGCCGCCTCGTCGGCGCGGTGAACGCGGTGCGGCGCACGGCGGACGCTCGCCTCGTCGGCGATCTGTTCGACGGACAGGGGTTCGTCGCCGGCCTGCGCGCGGCGGGCCACGCGCTGCAGGGCAGCCGCGCATTTGTCGCCGGCGCCGGCGGCGCGGCGAGCGCGGTGAGCTTCGCGCTGGCGCGCGCCGGCGTGGCCGCGATCACGATCCACAATCGCACCGCGCCCCGCGCGGAGGCACTCGTTGGGAAGCTGCGCGCCGCCTACCCGGCTTGCGACGTGCGCACCGGCCCGGCGGACCCCTCCGGCCACGACCTCGCCGTGAACGCCACGGCGGTCGGGCTCGAGCCCGGCGACCCGCCGCCGTTCGACGTGAGCGGCCTGCCGCCCACCACCGTCGTGGCGGAAGTGCTCATGAAACCCGAGAAGACGCCGCTGCTCGTCGCCGCCGAGCGTCACGGCTGTCCCATCCACCTCGGCCGGCACATGCTCGATTGCCAGGTCGATCTCATGTTCGAGTTCTTCGCCGCCCGCACGCCATGAAAGTCATCACTGCGGACGAGGCGGCCCGTCACGTGCGTTCGGGCGACACCCTGCTGATCGGCGGTTCCGGCGGCGGCCACGCCGTGCCCGAAGCGCTGATCGCAGCGATCGAACGCCGTTTCCTCGCGGAACGCGAGCCGCGCGCGCTCACTTCGATCCATCCGGTCGGCCTCGGCGATCGCGGCGACCGCGGCGTGAGCCGCTTCGCGCACGAGGGGATGCTGAAGCGCATCGTGTGCGGCACGCTGGTCGATTCGCCGCGCATCGAGGCGCTCGCGCTGGCCGACAAGGTCGAGGCCTACACGCTCCCGCAGGGCGCGCTCTCGCAGCTCACGCGCGAGCTGGCGGCCGGCCGGCCGGGGCTCGTCACGCACACCGGCCTCCATACGTTCGTCGATCCGCGGCACGGCGGCGGCCGGCAGAGCGCGTCCGCGCGCGAAGATCTCGTCGAGCTGATCGAGATCGACGGCCGGGAATGGCTGCGGTACAAGCCGTTCCACATCGACGTCGCGCTGCTGCGCGGCACGACCGCCGACGAGGACGGCAACGTCACGATGGAGCACGAGGCGATCTTCGGCGAGATGCTGTCGATGGCGCAGGCGGCGCGCCGCGCTGGCGCGATTGTGATCGTGCAGGTCAAGCGCCTCGCGGTGCGCGGCGCCCTGCCCCCGAAACAGGTGAAGATCCCGGGGATGCTGGTCGACTTCGTCGTGGTCGATCCCGACCAGGGCCAGACCTACTACACCGCCTACAGCCCGGCCTACGCGGGCGAGCTGCGGGTGCCGCTGTCCGAGATCGAGGCGCTGCCGTTCGATGCGCGCAAGGTCATCGCGCGCCGCGCGGCGATGGAATTGTTTCCGCGCGCCGTGTGCAACCTCGGATCGGGGGTCTCGACCGGCATCGCCGTGGTCGCGGCGGAGGAGCACATCCTCGGCGAGGTCGTGCTCACCAACGAGCAGGGCATGATCGGCGGCGCGCCCGCGAGCGGCCGCGAGGCCGGCGCGAGCCGCAACTACTCGGCGATGGTCGACCAGCCCTACCAGTTCGACTTCTACGACGGCGGCGGGCTCGATCTCGCCTTCCTCTCGTTCGCGCAGGTCGACCGGCACTGCAACGTGAACGTGAGCCGGTTCGGCGGCCGCATCATCGGCCCGGGCGGCTTCATCAACATCAGCCAGAACGCGCGCACCGTGGTGTTCAGCGGCACCTTCACCGCGGGCGGCGTCAGGCTCGGCTGGCCCGGCGGACGGCTCCGGATCGAGCAGGAGGGCCGCGAGCAGAAGTTCGTGGGCGACGTCGAGCAGGTGTCCTACAGCGGGCGCTACGCGATCGAGCGCGGGCAGCGCGTCCTGTACGTCACCGAGCGCGCGGTCTTCCGCGCCACCGCGGACGGCCTCGAATTGATCGAGATCGGCCCGGGCGTCGACCTCGAGCGCGACGTCATCGGCCGGATGGGGTTCCGGCCGCGCGTGTCGCCCGAATTGAAGACGATGGACGCGCGGCTCTTCCTCCCGGCGCCGATGGGTCTCGCGCAAGACGTGCTGGCCCGCCCGCCGGTCGAGCGCGCGCTACGGCTGGCCGCGAACAAACCCTCGTGAGGAGAGCGCGTTGAAATTCGGCGATTACGTCAAGGTGAAGTCGCTCCAGTCGGTCGCGAACTTCGCCGCACACCTGCGCGCGGCGGGACTTGGCCTGCCGGTCGACGAAGTCGTCGCCGCCGACGGACCGCTCGCGGCCCCGTTCAACCTTGGCGCGATCGCGATCGGCAACCGCTTTGCGATCCAGCCGATGGAGGGCTGGGACGGCGCCCTCGACGGCGCGCCGAGCGAGAACACGCTGCGCCGCTGGCGCCGCTTCGGCGCGAGCGGGGCGAAGCTCATCTGGGGCGGCGAGGCGGTGGCGGTGCGCCACGACGGCCGCGCGAACCCGAACCAGCTCACCATGACCGAGCACACGCAGGGTGCGATCGCCGGACTGCGCGAAGCCCTCGTCGCCGCGCACCGGGCGGCGATGGGCGACGACCGGGGCCTGTACATCGGCCTGCAGCTCACGCATTCGGGGCGGTTCTCCCGGCCCAACGGCAAGCGGCTCGAGCCGCGGGTGCTGTACGCGCATCCGCTGCTCGACCGCAAGTTCAACGTCGATGCCGGCGCGACCCTGCTGAGCGACGGCGAGATCCGCAGGCTCATCGACGACTACGTCATCGCCGCGCGCCGGGCGGCCGACTGCGGGTTCGACTTCGTCGACCTCAAGCACTGCCACGGCTATCTCGGGCACGAGTTCCTGAGCGCGAAGACGCGCCCGGGCGAATTCGGCGGGTCGCTCGAGAACCGCACGCGCTTCCTGCGCGAGCTGGTCGCCGGCATCCGCGCGGCGGCGCCGCGGCTCGGGATCGGCCTGCGGCTCTCCGCGTTCGACTTCGTCCCGTTCCGGCCCGATCCGGCGCTGTCGCAGCCCGGCGCGCTCGGACCCGGCGTGCCCGACGACTACAGCGCGTGCCTGCCCTATCGCTACGGCTTCGGCCTGAACGAGGACGATCCGGTCAGCATCGATCTCACCGAGACCAAGGCGGTGCTGGCGATCGCGCGCGATCTCGGCATCCGGCTGGTGAACGTGTCGGCCGGCAGCCCCTACTACAACCCGCATCTCACGCGGCCCGCGCTCTACCCGCCGTCCGACGGCTACCATCCGCCGGAGGATCCGCTGGCGGGCGTGCTGCGCAACCTCTCCGCCGCGCGCGAACTGAAGTCGGCGTTCCCCGACCTGGGAATCATGGGCAGCGGCTTTACGTACCTGCAGGAGTTCCTGCCGAACGTGGCGCAAGCGGTCGTGCGCGAAGGCTGGGTGGACTTCGTCGGACTCGGCCGCATGGTGCTCGCCTATCCCGAGCTGCCCGCCGATGTCCTGGCGGGCCGCGGCCTGCAGCGGAAGCGCCTGTGCCGCACGTTCAGCGACTGCACGACCGCGCCGCGCAACGGCCTGGTCTCGGGCTGCTATCCGCTCGACGCGCACTACAAGGGCTCCCCGGAGAACGCGCAGCTCGCCGCGGTCAAGAAGGCGGCGAACCTCTAGTGAAGATCGGTTTCCTCGGCACGGGCATCATGGGAAGCCACATGGCGCGCCGTCTCGCCGCGGCCGGCGCGTCGGTGCGCGCGTGGAACCGTTCGGCGGCCAAGGTGGAAGCGCTTGCGGCGCACGGGGTCACGCGCGTCGCGACGCCGAGCGCGGCCCTCGACGGCGCCGACGTCGCCATCGTGATGCTGAGCAGCGGGCCGGTCTGCGACGCAGTGCTCTTTGACGCGGACGAGAGCGGCCGCGTGCCGGCCGAGGCGCTCGCGTCGGGCGCGACGCTCGTTGTGATGAGCTCGATCCCGGTAGAGACGGCGCGCGCCCAGGCGGCGCGCGTCTCGGGGCGCAGCGTCCGGTACGTCGATGCGCCGGTGTCCGGCGGCGAGCCGGGCGCGCGCGACGGCACGCTCGCGATCATGGCGGGCGGCGAAGCGGATGCCGTGCGCGACATCGCAACGGCGCTCGCTCCGCTCGGCCGGGTCACGCACCTCGGACCGGCCGGGAGCGGGCAGCTCGCCAAGCTCGCGAACCAGATCATCGTCGGCGGCACGCTCGTCGCCATCGCGGAGGCGCTCGAGCTCGTGCGCCGCGGCGGCGCCGATCCGGCGGCCGTGCGGGAGGCGTGGATGGGGGGGTTCGCCGACTCGAAGGTGCTGCGCGTGCTCGGCGAGCGGATGGTCAGCGGCGATTTCGCGCCGGGCAGCCCGGCCGCGTACCAGCTCAAGGACATGCGCACCGCCGAAGCGTTTGCCCGTTCGCTCGGCGTGCGCCTCGAGGTGTTCGAGTCGGTCATCGCGCTGTTCCAGGCGGTGGCGGATCGCGGCGAGGGCGATCGGGACGTCTCGATCGTCGCGCGCGAGGTGTCGCGCCGCGCGGCGGCGTAGGGGCAGGAGGCGGACATGTCCGGAAAGATCACGCTGCAGGTCGACGGGGCAATCGGCCGGATCGTCATCGACCGGCCGGAGAAGCACAACGCGATCACGCCGCAGATGGCCGAGTCGCTCGCCGCGATCTGCGGCGAAGTGGACCGCCGCGACGAGGTTCGCGTCGTGATTCTCGCCGGGGCCGGCGAGCGCGCGTTCTCGGCGGGCAGCGACCTCAATGCGCTCGCCGAGGACCGCGGCGTCTGGGCGTTCCGCAACCGGGTCGAGTACGCGACGGTGGTGCGCGACATCCGCAAGCCGGTGATCGCGAGCCTGCGCGGCTGGGTGCTCGGCGGCGGGCTCGAGATCGCGCTCTCGGCCGACATCCGCATCGCCGGGCGGAGCGCACGGCTCGGCGCGCCCGAGGTCAAGCGCGGCTGGCTCGGCGGCGGCGGCGCGTCGCAGGTGCTGCCGCGGCTCGTCGGCATCGGGCAGGCGGGGCTCCTCCTGCTGTCGGGCGAGGCGATCGACGCGGAGCGGGCAGCCGCAATTGGTCTTGTCGAGGAGGTCGTCGAGGACGGCGCGCTCGAGGCGCGGGTGCTCGCCCTCGCGCAGACCATCGCGGCCCACAGCCCGATCGCGACCCAGGCCGTCAAGGCCGCGCTGCGCGCCGCGCAGTCGACGCCGCTGGAAGCCGGATTGCGCTACGAGAACGAGCTGCACGTGCTGTGCATGCAGTCCGACGACCGCCGCGAGGGCATCGCGGCGTTCCAGCAGAAGCGCGACGGGTCGTTCGAGGGCCGCTAGCCGCGCAGGTTCACGGCGCGTCGCGATTGGTCAGGTAACCGATCACCACCGCGCTCATGTGCGCCGCGCGCGCCGCGCGCGCCGCCGGGGTGGCGAGCGTGCGGTCGAACACCTGCGCCAGCGTGTGGTTGTTGGACAGGAAGAAGTAGGCGAGCCCCGCGATCGAGATGTAGAGCTGCAGCGGATCGACGCCCGCGCGGAACGTGCCGGCCGCCTCGCCGCGGCGCAGGATCCCCGCGAGCGTCTCGATCAGCGGCGAGTTCATCGGGCGGATGCTCTTCGAGCGCTTCAGGTGCCGCGCCCGGTGCAGGTTCTCGCTGTTGAGCAGCGTGAGGAACTCCGGGTGGTCCAGGTAGTAGCGCCAGGTGAACTCGACGAGGCGGCGCACGCCCTCGACGGGCGGTCGATCGAGGAGGTTCAGCTCCTGCTCGGCGGTGCGGATGTCCGCGTAGGCCTGCTCCAGCACCGCGAGGAACAGCGCCTCCTTGTCGCCGAAGTAGTAATAGAGCATTCGCTTGTTCGCATCGGCGTTTGCCGCAATGCGGTCGACGCGCGCGCCGCCGAGCCCGTGGCGCGCGAACTCGCGCGTGGCCGCCGCGAGGATGCGCGCGCGCGTGCCCGCCGGGTCGCGCGTGCGGGGCGCGGGCGGCGCGACCGCGGCGGCGCGCGCGCTTCGCGCCGCTGCCGTTCCCGTGGGTCGGGCGGCGCGCTTCGAGCGCGCCGTTCTTCGTCATGAACGAGCCTCCAAGGCTTCGCGGATGCCGCGCAGGTACCCGATCGCGCGCGCCGCGCAGGCCTGCCCGTCGGGCACGTACTTGAACGGCTCCACGGCCACCACGCCCTCGTAGCCGTTGCGCTTCAGCGCCGCGAGGATCGGTGCGAACGCAAGCTCGCCCTCGCCCGGCCCGCGCCGGTTGGGATCGTTCACCTGGACGTGCGCGATCCGTCCGGTCGGGAGCCAGCGGTCGATCACGGCGGCGAGCGGCGCCTGCTCCATCCGGCCCGCGGCGGCGCAATCGACCATCGTGCGCAGCCCCGGGCTGCCGACCGCGTCGACGATCGCGGCCGCCTCGGCGATCGTGTTGATCACCGGCGTCTCGGTCGTCGCGAGCGGCTCGATGCAGTACACCACGCCGGCGCGCTGCGCATCGTCGGCGACGCGGGCGAACGCGTCGCGTGCCCGCGCGATCGCGGTCTCGCGCGTCTCCCCGGCCGGGATCGCACGCTGTCCGGGCGAACCGTGCACGAGGACCTTGCCGCCGACGTCGGCGCAGAAATCCACGAGCCGGCGCATGACCTCGACGGTGCGCGCGCGCACCGCATCGTCGGGACTGGTGATCGACAGGCCCTTGGGCGTCAGCAGGAGCCAGTGCAGTCCGGTGATCGCGATTCCTGCGTCCGCCGCGGCGCGGCGAATCGCCGCCCGCTCCTGGGCGATCATCCGGTGCGGCTCGTCCGAGAGCGTGAACGGCGCCACCTCGAGGCCGTCATAGCCGACCGCCGCCGCCCACGCGCACTGCTGCGCGAACGGCATCGGCTGCAGCACCTCGTTGCAGAGCGCGATCCGCATGCCTCAGGCCGCCTTCCGCCACGGCGTCAGGGCGACGTAGGCCGCGTGGACGGCCCGCCGCACTGCCGCGAAGTTCATCAGGATCGTGACGAGGCAGATCGCCGCGAGCGTCGCGCTGATCGGCCGCAGGAAGAACGGCGTCAGGTCGCCGTCGGACAGGACCAGCCCGCGGCGCAGGTTCTTGTCGAGCAGGTCGCCGAGGACGATGCCGAGCACGAACGGCGCCATCGGGTAGTTGTAGCGCCGCAGGACGTAGCCGACCACGCCGAAACCGAGCATGGTCCAGACGTCGAAGAGCCGCTGCGCGATCGCGTACGAGCCGATCACGCACAGCACGAAGACGATCGGCATGATGATCTCGCGCGGCACCTGCAGCACCTTCAGCAGCGGCTTCACCAGCGCGAGGCCGAAGACCAGGATCCCGATGGTCGCGAAGAGCATCATCGCGACGACGTCGAAGACGAACTGCGGGTTGTTGACCATGATCAGCGGCCCCGGCTGCACGCCGTGGATGATCATGGCCGCCATCAGCACCGCCGCCGGCGCGGATCCGGGCACCGCGAGCGCGAGCACCGGAATGATCGCGCCGGGGACGCACGCGTTGTCGCCGGTCTCGGCGGCCATCAGCCCTTCCACGGAACCCTTCCCGTACTTCTCGGGCTCCTTGCTCGCGCGCCGCGCGGCGGCGTAGGAGGACCACGACGCGACGTCCTCGCCGACGCCGGGCACGATGCCCATGAAGGTGCCGATGATCCCGGAGCGCAGGATGGTGCGCCAGTACTTGATCACGTCGCCGAACCGCGGAAAGTGCGTGTCGAACCGATGGATCACGGGCTTCTGCGTCTTTGCCGCGAGCACGGTCAGCACCTCCGCGAACCCGAACGCGCCGACCAGCGCCGGAATGAGCTGGAACCCGCCGGCAAGGTCGCGGTTGTCGAAGGCGAAGCGCTCGTAGGCGTGGATCGGGTCCTGCCCGATGCACGCGATGAAGAGGCCGACGAACCCGGCGAGCCAGCCCTTGAGCGGGTCGTTGCCGGTCAGGTTGCCCGAGATGATCACGCCGAAGAGCGCGAGCCAGAAGAACTCGTAGGCGCCGAACTTGAGCGCCATCTCGCCGAGGACGGGCGTGAACAGCGCGAGGAAGAACATCCCGATCAGCGTGCCCATCACCGAGCCGGTCGTCGAGATGCCGATCGCGCGCCCGGCGAGGCCCTGCTGGGCGAGCGCGTACCCGTCGAGGCACGCGGCGGCGTTCGCCGGCGTGCCGGGAATGTTGAGCAGGATCGCCGAGCGCGAGCCGCCGTAGATGGCGCCCACGTAGCTGCACACGAGGACGAGCAGCGCCCGGTCCGAGGGCATCTTGAGCGTGAGCGTCGTGAGCAGCGCCACGCCCATCGTCGCGGTGAGCCCCGGCAGCGCGCCGATCACGATCCCGAGGAGGCAGGCCCCCGCGATGATCAGCAGCGTGAGCGGATCCGCGAAGTTCGCGAGCGACTTGCCGAACAGGGCGAGGCCGTCGAACATCTACGGCAGCCGCACCAGGAAGACTTCCTGGAACACCGCCGTCACGCCGGCGGCGGTGCCGACCGCGCACGCCGCAGCCACGGCGATGCCGCGCCCCAGCTCGCCGCGCGCGCGTCGGTCGCGCCACTCGAACGCCACGATGGAGACGAAGACGAACAGCGCGGTGGCGAGCCAGAACGGCACGTGGACGCCGAGCAGCGTGCGCCCGACCAGGCCGCCGGCGTAGAGGATGCTTAGTCCGAGCGCCAGCGCAAGGCGGCCACCGTCCGCGGGGATTCTGCCGTCCTCAGCCGCGGCGAGCCCGCCGCGGCGCACCGACCGCACGAGGAGAATCACGCCGAGGACGGCGATGCCGATCCCGAGCATCGCCGGCACGAGCCCCGGCGCGGTGTAGGGATTGATGTTCTGGCGCTCGAGCCGGTCCATCGTGAACCCGCCGGTGAAGATCGCCGCGCCGACGACGATCCACGCGAGCGCCCAGAAGAGGTCGGCGCGGGGAGAGGGGTTCGAGTCGGCCATGGGACCTGGCGCGCCCGGCGCGCCGCCCTTCCCCCTGCTCCCTTCCCCCTTCGCTGCCGGTCAGGGCTTCGGAATCCCGACCGTGTCCGGCGACACCTTGGCCTTGCCTGAATCGAACATCAGCCAGGCATTCGCTTGCACGGCGGGGAACGCAGCCTTCTGCGCCGCATCGCCGCTGACCGGCGCGAACACCGCGCCGCGACTGGTCGCGTACTTGCGGAGCGCCTCGTTGTTGACGATGGTGCCGGCCCAGGCCTTCTCGAGGGTCGCGACGACTTCCGGCGGCACGCCCTTGGGAACGAAGATGCCGAAGTAGTTGGTGGCCGCCTTGAAGTTCGGGATGTACTTCGTGATCGGCTCGATCGTGCCGTAGCCCTCGATGATCACCGGCTTGTCGCTCACGGAGGCGAGCGGCCGGATGCGCTTGGCGCGGATCATCTCGGCCTGCTCGACCGCCAGCTGGGTGGTGACCTGCGTCTCGCCACCGACGGTGGCGACGACCGCGGGGTTGCCGCCGTCGTAGGTGACGTGGCGGTACTTCGCGCCGGTGGCCTTGGAGATCGCCTCCATCGCGTTGTGGCCGCCGGAGGTGACGCCGGCGGTCGCGACGGTGATCTCGCCGGGCTTCGCCTTCATCGCGTCGAGCAGCTCCTTCATGTCCTTGTACGGCGTCGCCGCATTCACGCTGACCACCGGGACGTTGGCAACGCTCAGGAACAGGTGCCAGTCGCCGATGTTGGTGTCGAGCATGCCGAGCGTGCGGTAGACGCCGAGGTCCTGCGCCGCCCCGGCAGCCCAGGTATAGCCGTCCTTCGTCGCCTCGAGGGCGTTCTTGGTCCCGATCGAGCCGGCCGCGCCGGGCTGGTTGACGATCACCACCTTCTGGCCGAGCACCTTCTCCAGCTCGCCGGCGGTGATGCGGGTGACCTGGTCGGTCGAGCCGCCCGCGGCCCAGGGCACGATGATGGTGACCGGGCGCGACGGCTTCCACTGCGCCGCAGCAGCCGCCGAGACGGTTGCGAGAGCGAGACCGGCCAGCGCGATTGCGAGACGTTTCATGGCTTCCTCCTGAGGGGACGGGTGATGCGGAGGCCACAGGTTTTAACCGATTCGTTAACAGATTGCAACGCTCCGGCCCGCGCCCTTAAACTCCCGCCGCAGCACCCGGAGGTGACCCATGAGCGCAGCGCCCCGCATCCAGACCACCGTCGTCGGCTCCTACCCCGTTCCCGACTGGCTCGCCGCCAACCCGTCGGAGCAGGCCCTGCTCGATGCGACCCGCGTCGTGATCCACACGCAGGAGCAGGCGGGCATCGACCTCGTGTGCGACGGCGAGCTGTACCGCTTCGACGTCAACCATCCCGAGACCAACGGGATGATCGAGTACTTCGTGCGGCCGATGGACGGCATCCGCACGCGCATGAGCTTCGAGGAGCTGATCGCTTACCGCTCGCAGCGCGGGATGGGGTTTCGCACCCGGCCGCCCGGCGTGGTCGACGGGCCGATCGGGCCGGGCACGCTCGACCTGCCGCTCGCCTGCGCGCGCGCCAGGGCCTTCGCCGGCCGGCCGTTCAAGTTCACGATCACCGGCCCGCACATGCTCGCGAAGGTGCTCGCGAACCGCCACTACAAGTCGGTCGAGGAGGTCGCCTTCGCGCTCGCCGACGCGCTCGCCGCGCAGGTCCGGCACATCGACGCGGACGTGGTCCAGCTCGACGAGGCGAACCTGCCCGGCTCGCCCGAGGAGTGGGAGTGGGCGGCGGCGGCGATCAACCGGGTCCTCGACGCGGTCAAGACCAAGCCCGCGGTGCACCTGTGCTTCGGCAACTACGGCGGGCAGTCGATCCAGAAGGGCACCTGGGGCCAGCTGATGAAGTACCTCAACGCGCTGCACGTCGACCACATCGTGATGGAGTGCGCGCACCGCCCCGCCGAGGAACTCGCCGTCTTCAAGGACCTGCGGCCCGAGATCGGCATGGGCCTCGGCGTCGTCGACATCAAGCGCACCGAGATCGAGTCGGCCGAAGCGGTCGCGCGCGCGATCGAGGCGGCGGACCGGGTCATCGGCGCCGGGCGGGTCCGTTACATCCACCCGGACTGCGGCTTCTGGATGCTGAAGCGCACCATCGCGGACGGCAAGATCCGGGCGCTCGCGGCCGGGCGGGACCTCTACGAGGGACGCCGTGCGCAAAAAGCGGCGTGAGCACCGCGTCAATGTGAATTGTTGTGAAATATGCCCAGTTGCACGGCGGCGGCTTGGAGTAGGTTGAACGGCCTTTGGCGAAAGGTATACTGCCCGCACGCTCTCGGGGAAAACTAAAAGGGACGACCAATGTCCTTCCTCGACATCTATCTGATCGTTCTTTTCCTGGCCCTCGTCGGTCTGCTGGTCGTCAAGTTCCGCGGCTAGCGCATCCGCGCGCCGCCAAGACCGGCCGCAGGCCGGCGCTCTCGCTTCCTTTTCCCTATCGCGGCACGTCCGCCCGGCGGACGCGCGTTATCACGTCACGCGCGCCGTTACCATCGGCCGGGGACGCGGCCGCGTCGGCGCTTCGGTGCGCGCCCGTCGGCGCCGCTACGCGGTGCCCGCTTCGACCATCCAGTCGACCAGCTCCCCCAGCCGCACGCGGCTGCCGGCCAGCGCCTCGGGGGCGGCGAGGGCGACCTCGGGCACCTCGACCACTTCGAGGGTGTCGAGTATCAGCATCCGCGCGCCATTGAAATACTGGACGCGCCAGACGTCGCGCGCCGTGGTCGAGCTCGCTCGGCAACAGCCGAAGCCGCGCGAATCGATTGCAACCGGACCGGCTCCCAGCACCTCGTCGAGCACGCAACGGTCCTCCGGCCCAAGGGGAAGCAGCGTGAGGTTCACGACGTGCGCCCGATTGCCGTTCCTGCGCGTGGCGGACTGCTGCAGGATCTGGCGCAGCAGCGTCGTCGCACGCGTCCCGCCCCGGGGCGCCGCCGCCGCGCCAACCCGGGCCGCCGTCGCGCCGCGCGCCGCCTGCACCACTACGGCGGGAATCGGACAAGCCACCAGCCGGTCGCGCACTACGCGATCGCTCTCGTCGCACTCCTGGACGCGCCACAAGCCGGGAAAGCTCGTCTCATGAATGTGCACCGTCCGGGGGCCACGGATTCGGATCGAGATCTCGCCCGCTCCGAGCATCTGGCTCGCGACGTGGACCGACCCGGGCTCGCAGTGGGTCAGATCGAGCTCGGGGCCGTCCCCGTCCCGCCAGGCGGACAGCCGGTCATGAAAGCTGGCGAGCAGTTCGCGCGCCGCCGCCATGTGCGCCGTCTCTCCCGCTGCCGGAACCGCACGCGGCGGCCGCTCGCCGGCGCCGACAGCGAACTCATCGTCACGGAGCAGGCTTCTCGCGCCGGGCATCGCCATCGCGGGCCATCCGTCCTTCATCTTCTCTCGCCACCTGTTACCAATGTCGTAACACGACCAACGTTACGCGACGACGCGGGCCGCACGTTGAGATGGATCAAATTGCTTCGGGTGCAGAAGCGCAGCCGATGCGCGCGTCCGCCGCGCGCGGGAGCTTGGACTTGGCTCCAGAGCTATCTTTCCGCCAGAGGACCGGCGGCGCGGCGGCGCAGCGGCTTGAACCGGCTCGCCGCCCGATGCAGATCCCATGCGAGCTGCAGCTGGAGCCAGAACTCGGGCTCGTTGCGGAAGTAGTGGGCGAGGCGCAGCGCGGTATCTGCCGTGATGCCCCGATGTCCGCGGATCAGTTCATTCACGCGCCGGCGCGAGATCTCGAGGTCGTGCGCGAGCGCCTGCTGGGTGATTCCAAGCGGCTTGAGATAGCGGCTGTCGAGGAAGTAGCCCGGATGAATCGGATTGCGCCGCAGCGTGGCCCGGCTGGCGGAGGGTGGCAGCCGACGACTGCCTTCCGGCGCGGCATTGCGAGGCCGGATCGGTCCAGCGGACATCGTTGCTCCTATCCTCCCTGCGCTTGTGGCGACACGGGACGCCTCCCGGTGTGGCGCCAGGTCACCTTGTGCCTAGCGTGACCCTGCTGGGGAAGGCGGGTTTGACGGAGATCAACCGCAGCGGGCCGGGCGGGCGCGGCCGCTGCGCCGAACCCGCGGCTCAGGCGAGCCAGCGCTCGAGGTTCGCGCGCACGAACGCCGTATCGTCCAGCTCGGGATAGGCGGCCATCACCCGCGCGATCTCGTCGGCCTGCCCGGGCGAGAGGCCCTCGTCCGGGTCGAGGCACCAGGTGCCCGCGAAGAGCCCCTGACGGCGCAGCACCTCGTGGCAGCCCGCGATGCAGCCGGCGAAGTCGTGCGCCACGTCGAAGAGCGCGCCGTTCGCGTCGGTGACGCGTCCGTCGAGCTCGAGGATCTCGAGCGGAACGGCGCCCCGCGCGACGACGAGGTGGACGATCCGCAGGAGCTCGACCGCGGTCTTCGTCCAGACGCTCCAGTGGCCGAGCAGCCCGCCCCGGATGCGTACCGACACCTCCGCGCCGTCGCGCCGGAGCGAGTACGGCGTGACGAGGTCGAGCACGATGTGATCGTCGTTGCCGGTGTAGAGCGTGATGCGGTCCTCGGCGCGCGCGGCGACCACGCCGCGTACGACGTCGAGCGTCCGATAGCGGTTGAACGGCGCGACCTTTATCGCCACGACGTTCTCGATCTCCGCGAAGCGCTGCCAGAATCGCGTGGAGAGCGGGATTCCGCCGACCGCGGGCTGCAGATAGAACCCGACGAGCGGCATCTCGCGCGACACCGCCAGGCAGTGGGCGATGAGCTCGTCCTCGGCGGCGCCCTTCATCGCGGCGAGCGAGAGCAGGCCCGCGTGGTAGCCGATCCCGCGCGCGAGCTCCGCTTCGCGGCACGCCTGCGCGGTCGGGCCGGCGATGCCGGCGATCATCACCATCGGCCGGTCGGTCCACGCGCCGACCGTGTCCATGGCGAGCCGCAGCACCGGCTCGTACAGGCCGGCCTCGCGGATCGCGAACTGCGTCGCGTGCACGCCCACGGCGAGCCCGCCGGCGCCGGCGTCGACGTAGTAGCGGGTCAGCGCCCGCTGGCGACGCGCGTCGAGGCGGCGCTCGGCGTCGAGCGCGAGCAGGTGCGCGGGAATGACCACGCCGCGGCGAAGCGACCCGAGAACCTCCGGGGGAATGTCGTCGATGCGACGGACGGTGGGCACCACCCCTCCTTCAGCCGAGCTCCGGCCCGGCGATCGCGATCGCGAAGTTCGGATCGCCGAACGGCTCGGCGCGCCGGTAAACCATGCGGCGGAACGTGCGCTGCGGCGTGAACCCGCGCCCCTCGAGGGCGGCCCGCAGGCCGGGGCGCAGGTCGACCAGGTCGAGGACGAACGGCCCCGGCGCACGGGCGACCGCGTAGTCGACCATCGCGAGGGCGACCGCGGGCTCGGAGGCGACGACCGGTCCGAGCTGCGTGGCCGTATGGCCGAAACGCCCGAGCAGGAAGCCGGCCGACCCGGGCGTCCAGCCGACGACCGCGAGCTGCGGCGCGCGCTCGATGAGCCGGGCGATCACGGCGCGGCGCTCGGTGCCGAAGGCGCGATGATCGAGTGCGGTCACCGCGTCCAGATCGCTCAAGCCGGCGGCGCGCAGCTCGGGCGCATGATCGCCCACCGCGCCCTGGACCCGGCCGGTGCCGGGCCTCACCAGCCGCGTGATCGGCCACGTGTCGCGAAACCCGAGGCGCGCATACACGTCGCGGCCGGCCGGCGTCGCGTCCAGGCCGGGGACGAGCCCCTGCGCGGCGAGGTCCTCGATGCCGTGCAGGACGAGCTGCGCTGCAAGGCCGCGGTGACGCGCGGGTGCGGTGACGATGATCATGCTGATCCAGCCGAACTCCCGGCCGAGCGGCAGCGTCGCGCCGGTCGCTCGCACCGCCCCCGCCGGCCCGTCGACGCCGTACAGATGGCCGAGCTCGAGGAAGATCCGCCAGTCGGCTTCGACCTGGTTCCAGCCCGCCTCGAAGGACAGCTGCTGGACGGCGTCGAGGTCGGCGACGCCGAGCGGCGCGGATGGAGACGATCTCAGTAGTTGCCATCGCGGACCTCGAAGTGCGTGTCCTTGCCGAGCGACGGCATCCCGCGCGCGACCCAGTCCGCGGTCCAGTCGATCAGGCGCTCGAGCGGCACTTCGGGCGGGCCGAACAGCCGTTGCGCCGCCGTCGTGTTCACCAGCCACGCCGTGTCGGACTCGGTCCCCGCGAGGACCGGCGTGACGCCCAGGCGTTCGCCGAACGCGGCCGCAAGGGCACGGATGCTCACGGGGGTCGGGCCGCTCACGTTGAGCCCGCTCGTCGGCGCGGTGCAGTGCGCGAGCGCACGCAGCGCCTGAGCGTTCGCGTCGCCCTGCCAGATGACGTTCGCGTGCCCCATCGCCAGATCGATCGGCTCGCGCGCGAGCACCTTGCGCGCCACGTCGTGCAGCACGCCGTAGCGCATGTCGATCGCGTAGGAGAGCCGGATCAGGCGGCCCGGCGTGCCGTGGCGCTGCGAGAAGTGCTGGAACATGCGCTCGCGCGCCACGCAGGAGTTCGCATACTCGCCCGGACGGGGGCGTGGTCGGCGTGTCCTCGGTCGCGCCGCCGCCCGTCACCGGCACGAACGGATACACGCAGGCGGTCGAGAAGGCGACGATGCGCGAGTGCGCGAACCGCTCGGCGACGATCGCCGGCACGAGCGCGTTCATCGCCCAGGTGAGGTGCTCGGCGCCGGTCGAGCCGAACTTGCGGCCGGCCATGAAGACGACGTTCGGCGCCGCCGGCAGGCGCGCCACGGCGGCGCGATCGAGGAGGTCGCATTCGATCGTGTGCACGCCGACGGCCGTCAGCGCCGACCGCAGGCCCGGCTCGCTGAAGCGCGCGACGCCGATCACCTCGCGCTCGGGCACCGCGCGCTTCGCCAGGCGCGCGAGCGTCGGTCCCATCTTGCCGCCCACGCCGAGCAGCAGGATGTCGCCCGGCGCGCGCTCGAGGTCCGCGACGAGCGCCGCCGACGGCGTCGTCATCACCTCCTCGAGGTGCTCGACCGATTCGAAGCGCTCGGGCAGCCGCATGCGAAGGCCTCGCGGACTACGCCCGCCGGTGCTCGCCGACCCAAGGGATTTAGCGCCGGCCGCTGCGCTTAACGTGCTCGCACATTAGCCTCCGCTGAGATCCCTTGTCAGGCGCGGCGATGCTCGCCGACCTTGACGATCTTCATCGTGTTCGTCCCGCCGGACGCGCCGATCGGCTCGCCGAAGGAGATGACGATCAGGTCGCCCGGCCCCACCACGCCGTTCTTCACCAGCACGCTCTCGGCTTCCTCGAGCAGCGCCTCGCGGTCGTGGCCCTGGTAGCTCACGGTGATCGGCGCGACGTCGCGGAAGAGGCTCACCCGGTAGCGCGTCGAGGTCTGCGACGTCAGGGCATAGATCGGCACGCCGCAGTTCAGGCGCGACATCCAGAGCGCGGTCGAGCCGGACTCGGTCAGCGCGGCGATCGCCTTGACCTTGAGGTGGTACGCCGTGAACAGCGCCGCCATTGCGATCGACTGGTCGATGCGCGTGAACAGGCGGTCGAGGAACTCGCGGTCGAGGTGCAGGGGCTGGCTTCTCTCCGCCTCGACGCAGATGCGGCTCATCGCCTCGATGGTCTCGACCGGGTACTTGCCGGCCGCGGTCTCCGCCGAGAGCATCACCGCATCGGTGCCGTCGAGCACCGCGTTCGCGACGTCGGAGACCTCGGCGCGCGTCGGCACCGGGCTCGCGATCATCGATTCCATCATCTGCGTGGCGGTGATCGTCAGCCGGTTGTGCTCGCGCGCGAGGTGGATCATGCGCTTCTGCAGGGCCGGCACCGACGCATCGCCGACCTCCACCGCGAGGTCGCCGCGCGCGACCATGATGCCGTCGCAGGCCGAAAGGATGTCCTCGAACGCCTCGCGGCCGACCGCCTCCGCGCGCTCGATCTTCGCGATCAGGAACGACCTGCCGCCCGCGGCCCGCAGCAACTCGCGCGCCATGTACATGTCCTTGCCGCTCTTGGGGAACGAGACCGCGAGGTAGTCGGCGTTGATGCCCGCCGCGAGGCGGATGTCCTCCATGTCCTTCGCGGTGAGCGCGGGCGCGGTCAGGCCGCCGCCGAGGCGGTTGATGCCCTTGTTGTTCGAGAGCACCCCGCCGTGCCGCACCCGGCTGTGGATCTCGCGCCCGGCCACGCGCTCGACCTCGAAGACGATCTTGCCGTCGTCGAGCAGCAGCACGTCGCCGGGCCGCACGTCCTGCGGCAGCTCCTTGTAGTCGAGGCCGGCGCGCGTCTGGTCGCCGAGCTCGCACTCGGCATCCAGGACGAACCGGTCGCCCGGGCTCAGGGTGACGCGCCCGTCCTTGAATTTGCCGACGCGGATCTTCGGGCCCTGCAGGTCGGCCATGATGCCGACGGTACGCCCGGTCTTGCGGCACAGGTCCCGGACGAGCTGGGCGCGCGCACGGTGGTCATCGGGGGTGCCGTGCGAGAAATTCATCCGCACGACGTCGACGCCGGCGCGGATCATGCGTTCGAGTACCGCGGGATCGCTCGATGCGGGTCCGAGCGTGGCGACGATCTTGGTGCTGCGCCGGCGTTCGTGCGCCGGGGTCTGGTGGGACAGCATGCGGCTCCTGGTCGTTCTTGTTCGTGGCGTCACGTTACGACAGCGGGCGGGGACCCGCAAGCCGCGGTCCCCGAAAGGGCGGGGAGCGGGCGCGCTAGCGCGCGCCGCGGGCTTCGAGGACGGCGAGCGCCGGGAGTGTCTTTCCCTCGAGAAACTCGAGGAATGCGCCGCCGGCGGTGGAGATGTAGGAAATCCTGTCCGTAACCCCGTACTTCGTGATCGCGGCAATGGTGTCGCCGCCGCCTGCCAGCGAGAACGCCTTGCTTGCGGCGATCGCGTTCGCGACGGCCTTCGTCCCGGCGCCGAACTGGTCGAACTCGAACACGCCGACCGGCCCGTTCCAGACGATCGTCCCCGCCTGCTCGAGCAGCTGCTCGAGCGCGCGGGCCGACTGCGGGCCGATGTCGAGGATCATGTCGTCGGCCGCCACGTTCGCGGCCGCCTTGAGCTCGGCCTTCGCGGTCGCCGAGAACTCCTTCGCGCAGACGACGTCGACCGGGATCGGAACGGCGCCGCGCTTCGCTTCCATCATGCGGATGATCTTGCGCGCCTCGTCGACGAGATCGGGCTCGGCGAGCGACTTGCCGATCGGTCCGCCGTTCGCGAGCATGAAGGTGTTCGCGATCCCGCCGCCGACGATCAGCGCGTCGACCTTGTGCCGCGAGCGAGGCGAGGATCGTGAGCTTGGTCGAGACCTTCGACCCGGCAACGATCGCGACCAGCGGCCGGGCGGGACTGGCGAGCGCCTTCGTGAGCGCATCGACCTCGGCGATCATCAGCGGCCCCGCGCACGCGACCGGAGCGAACCGTGCGATGCCGTGAGTGGTGGCCTCGGCACGGTGCGCGGTGCCGAAGGCGTCGTTGACGTACACGTCGCACAGCGCGGCCATCTTGCGCGCGAGCGCCTCGTCGTCCTTCTTCTCGCCCTTGTTGACGCGGCAGTTCTCCAGCATCACCACCTGACCGGGCGCCGGCGCGACCTCGCCCGCGTCGATCCAGGCCTGCTTGAGCGGCACGGGCGCGCCGAGCAGCCCGGACAGGCGCTCGGCCACCGGCGCAAGCGAGTCCTCGGGCTTGAGCTCGCCCTCCTTGGGACGGCCGAGATGCGACGTGACCATCACCCGCGCGCCCGCATCGAGCGCGTGCCGGATGCCCGGAACCGCGGCGCGGATGCGCGTGTCGTCGGTGATCTTGCCGGCGTCGTCCTGCGGGACGTTGAGATCCGCGCGGATGAAGACCCGCTTGCCGCGGAGGTCGAGGTCGGTCATTCGCAGAATGGACATCGGTGCGGAGAAGGAAGAGGTGAGGAAGGGCGGGCGCCGCGGGGGCGGCGCCCGCTCGGACCCTTACGCGGCCGCTTTCTGGGCGACGGCCCCGGCCTTCATGAAGGCGACGGTCGTGTCGAGCATGCGGTTCGAGAAGCCCCACTCGTTGTCGTACCACGAGCACACCTTCACCAGCGTGCCCTCCGAGACCTTCGTCAGCGTCGCATCGAAGATCGACGAGGCCGGATGGTGGTTGAAATCGATCGAGACCAGCGGGTCCTTGTTGTAGACGAGGATGCCCTTCAGGTCGGTGTCCGCGGCCTGCTTCACCGCCGCATTCACCTCGTCGACCGTGGTCGCCCGCTTGGCGACGAAGGCGAGGTCGACGACCGAGACGTTGATCGTCGGCACGCGCATCGCGTACCCGTCGAGCTTGCCGTTCAGCTCGGGCAGCACCAGCCCGACCGCCGCCGCGGCGCCGGTCTTGGTCGGGATCATCGACATCGTCGCCGAGCGCGCCCGGCGCAGGTCCTTGTGATAGACGTCGGTGAGGACCTGGTCGTTCGTGTAGGCGTGAATCGTGGTCATCAGCCCGTTCACGACGCCGATGCGGTCGTGCAGCGCCTTGACGAGCGGCGCGAGGCAGTTGGTGGTGCACGAGGCGTTCGAGATCACCGTGTGCGCGGCCTTCAGGACCCCGTGGTTGACGCCGTAGACGATCGTCGCATCGACGTCCTTGTCGCCCGGCGCCGAGATGATCACCTTCTTCGCGCCGGCCGTGATGTGCGCCGAGGTCTTGTCCTTGCTGGTGAAGAGGCCGGTGCACTCGAGCACCACGTCGACGCCGAGCTCCTTCCACGGCAGCTGGGCCGGGTCGCTTCTGCGCGCAGACGCGGATGCGGTCGCCGTTCACCACCAGGAAGTCGCCGTCCACCTCGACGGTGCCGGGAAAGCGGCCGTGCGCGGTGTCGTACTTGGTCAGGTGCGCGTTGGTCTGCGCGTCGCCGAGGTCGTTGAGCGCGACGATCTGGAGGTCGTGCTTCTTCCCGCCCTCGTAGTGGGCGCGCAGGATGTTGCGGCCGATGCGGCCGTAGCCGTTGATTGCGACTCGGATCGTCATGGATGTGTCCTCATTTTCGCTATGTCAAAACCCGCTTCACCGCGGCCACCACGTTGTCGACGGTGAAGCCGAAGAACTTGAAGAGCTCGGGGCCGGGCGCCGACTCGCCGAAGCGGTCGATGCCGATGACTTCACCCTGCCCGCCGTCGACTGCGCCGACGTACTTGCGCCAGAAGTCGGTCACGCCCGCCTCGACCGCGACGCGCGGCAGCCCTTTCGGCAGCACGCTCGCGCGATACGCCGCGTCCTGCCGGTCGAACACGTTGGTCGACGGCATCGATACGACCCGCACGGCGAATCCCTTCCTCGGCGAGCTTCGCCTGCGCGCCGATGGCGAGCGGCACCTCGGACCCGGTCGCGATGATCACCGCGCGCGCACCGGGCGCATCGGCGAGCACGTAGCCGCCGCGCCGGATGGCGTCGACCTGTCGCCGGCGCGCGCTTCTGGAACGCCAGGTTCTGGCGCGAGAAGACGAGCGCTGCGGGGCCGTCCTTGCGCTCGACCGCCGCGATCCATGCCACGGCCGACTCGACAGTGTCGCACGGCCGCCAGACGATCCATGTTCGGGATGAGACGCAGGCTCGCGACGTGCTCGACCGACTGGTGCGTCGGCCCGTCCTCGCCCAGCCCGATCGAGTCGTGGGTGAACACGAAGATCGAGCGCGACCTTCATCAGGGCGGCGACGCGCAGGGCGTTGCGCGCGTAGTCGGAGAAGACGAGGAACGTGCCGCCGTACGGGATGACGCCGCCGTGCAGCGCGAGGCCGTTCAGGATCGCGCACATGCCGAACTCGCGCACGCCGTAGTAGAGTAGTTGCCCCCGTCGCCGCGCGCGACGCCCTTCGAGCCCGACCACAGCGTGAGGTTGGAGCCGGCGAGGTCGGCCGAGCCGCCGACCAGCTCCGGCAGGATCTTCGCCGAGCCCCTCGATCGCGTTCTGCGACGCCTTGCGGGTCGCGATCGTTTCGTGCCTTGGCCGTCGATCGCGGCGACCAGGTCGCGCGTCGCCGCGCGCCAGTTCGCGGGCAGCTCGCCCGCCATGCGGCGCCGGAGCTCGGCCGCGAGCTCCGGGTACTTCGCCTCGTAGCCGGCGAACCGCTCGCGCCACTGCGCCTCGAGCTGCGCGCCGCGCGCGCGCGCGTCCCAGGCGGCGCGAAGCGGTGCGGGAATCTCGAACGGCGGGTGCGTCCAGCCGATGGCCGCGCGCGTCGCGGCGACCTCCTTTTCCCCGAGCGGCGCGCCGTGGGCGTCGTGCGAGCCGGCCTTGTTGGGCGCGCCCTTGCCGATCACCGTCTTGCAGCAGATCAGGCTCGGCCGGTCGGCGACCGCCTGCGCGGCGCGGATCGCGGCGTCCACCGCCGCGACGTCGTGCCCGTCGACGTTCGGAATGACGTGCCAGCCGTACGCCTCGAAGCGCTTGGGCGTGTCGTCGCGGAACCAGCCCTCGACGTGGCCGTCGATGGAGATGCCGTTGTCGTCGTAGAGCGCGATCAGCTTGCCCAGCCCGAGCACGCCCGCGAGCGAGCACGCCTCGTGCGAGATGCCTTCCATCAGGCAGCCGTCGCCGAGAAAGACATAGGTGTGATGGTTGACGACTTCGAAGCACGGCCGGTTGAATTCCGCGGCCAGGATGCGCTCGGCGAGCGCCATGCCGACGGCGTTCGCGAGCCCCTGCCCCAGCGGGCCGGTGGTCGTCTCGACGCCGGGCGCGCAGCCGAACTCCGGGTGGCCGGGCGTCTTCGAGTGCAGCTGCCGGAAGCGCTCGAGCTCCTCCATCGGCAGGTCGTAGCCGGTGAGGTGCAGCAGCGCGTACAGCAGCATCGAGCCGTGCCCGTTCGACAGCACGAAGCGGTCGCGGTCGGCCCACGCGGGATTCGCCGGGTTGTGGCGCAGATGGCCGCGCCACAGCGCGACGGCGATCTCGGCCATGCCCATCGGCATGCCCGGGTGCCCGGAGTTCGCCTTCTGCACCGCGTCCATCGCGAGCGCGCGGATGGCGTTCGCCATGTCGCGCTCGAGGGCGGCGGGAGAGGCGGCTGCGGCAGGAATGCTCATCGTGGCGGATCCGGTGGGTCGGGCGGGGCGGGAAGCGTTCGATTATCGCGGAAGCGGGCGGGTTTTTCCACGCCGCCGGCTGGACCGGCGAATCAGGAGGCGGTGGCCGACGCCTTGGCGGCCGTCGCGCCGAGCGCGCGGCGCCGGACGTCGACCAGCTTGAGGATCAGCGGCGTGAGAATGAGCTGCAGCGCGAGCTCCATCTTGCCGCCGGGCACCACGATCACGTTGGCACGCGACATGAACGCATCGTCGATCATCGACAGGAGGTACGGGAAGTCGATGCCCCGCGGGTTCGCGAAGCGGATGACGACGAAGCTCTCGTCCGCCGACGGGATCCAGCGCGCGATGAACGGGTTCGACGTGTCGACCGTGGGCACGCGCTGGAAGTTGATGTGCGTGCGCGAGAACTGCGGGCAGATGTAGTTCACGTAGTCGGGCATGCGCCGCAGGACGGTGTCGACCACCGCCTCGGTCGAGTAGCCGCGCATCGACTTGTCGCGGTGCAGCTTCTGGATCCATTCCAGGTTGATGATCGGCACCACGCCGATGACGAGATCGGCGTAGCGCGCGACGTCCACGTTGCCGGTGGCCACCGCGCCGTGCAGGCCCTCGTAGTACAGCAGGTCGGTGCCCTGCGGGATCTCTTCCCACTGCGTGAACGTGCCCGGCTCCTGGCGGTAGGGTGCGGCCTCCTCCTCGTTGTGCAGGTACTTGCGCAACCGGCCGGTGCCGCTCTCGCCGTAGCCGCGGAACAGGCCCTCGAGGGTCTCGAAGAGATTCGCCTCCGGACCGAAGTGGCTGAAATTGGCGTTGCCCTGCTTCGCCGCCTCGGCCATCGCGGCCTTCATGCCCTTGCGATCGTAGCGATGGAACGAGTCGCCCTCCGCGACCGCCGCCTTGATGCCCTCGCGCTCGAAGATGTACTGGAACGTGCGGGTGATCGAGGACGTGCCCGCGCCGGACGAGCCGGTGACGGCGATGATGGGATGCTTGGTCGACATGGCTAGTTCTCCACGCTACGAGAGGGCAGAGCCGCTGCGCGGCGCCCCCTCGTGCTCCCCGAAGTCGGGGAAAGCGCCGCCTGCGGCGTCGGTTTCACACTGGGACATCACGAGGGCGCGAACAGCGACCGCTCCCGGAAGAGCGGCGACGTGTACGGCTGGTCGAGACCGGCCGCGTGCTCCTGGTGGTAACGCTCGATGCGCTCGACCTCGTTCTTCGAGCCGAGGATCACCGGGACGCGCTGGTGCAGCTCGGCGGGCTGCTCCTCGAGCAGCCGCCCCTGGCCGGTCGAGGCGGCGCCGCCCGCCTGCTCGACGATCATCGCCATCGGGTTCGCCTCGTAGAGCAGGCGCAGCCGCCCGGGTTTGGCGGCGTCCTTGGTGTCCTTGCGGGTACATGAACAGACCGCCGCGGACGAGAATGCGGTGCACCTCGGCGACGAGCGAGGCGATCCAGCGCATGTTGAAGTCGGCGCCGCGCGGACCGCTCCGTCCCGCCACGCACTCGGCGACGTAGCGCTTTACCGGCGGCTCCCAGAAGCGCTCGTTCGAGGTGTTGATCGCGAACTCGCGCGTGTCCGCCGGAATGCGCATGCCGGGATGCGTGAGGATGAACTCGCCGAAGCCGCGATCGAGCGTGAAGCCGTGCGTGCCGTGCCCGACGGTGAGCACGAGCATCGTGGTGGGGCCGTAGATCGCGTAGCCGGCGCAGACCTGCTGCGTACCGGGCTGCAGGAAGTCGCGCGCCTGCGGACGATCGACGCCGGGCGGCGCGCGCAGCACCGAGAAGATGCTGCCGACCGAGACGTTGACGTCGATGTTGGACGAGCCGTCGAGCGGGTCGAAGGCGAGCAGGTACCGGCCGCGCGGAAAGGCGTCGGGAATCGGGTAGGGCTCGGCCATCTCCTCGGACACCATCCCCGCGAGATGCCCGCCGTACTCGAGCGTGCGCAGGAACACCTCGTTCGCGCCCACGTCGAGCTTCGCCTGGCGCTCGCCCTGCACGTTGGTGGCGCCGGCCTCCCCCAGCGCGCCGTCGAGCGCGCCGCGGCCGACCATGAAGCCGACGCGCTTGCACGCGATCCGGATGTGGTTGAGGAGCGCGGTGAAGTCGCCGGTCGCCTGCGGCGAGCGGCGCTGCTCCTCCATGATGAACTCGGTGAGCGTCTTCTCGCGCGTGACCATCTTCGTGCCTCCCCGGCCGGCGCGCGCCTTCAGGCGGCGCGCTCGAGCGATCCGCCGGACGCCGCGGCGTGCAGCCGCGCCAGCGCGGCGAGCGTCAGCCACTTCGCCCCGATGCGCTCCTGCGCGGCGGCGTCGACCGGTGCGCGCGGATCGCCGAGGCTGTGCAGCACCAGGTCCGCGCCGTGGAAGTCCTGGGTCGCGGTCCAGATCGTCGGCGTCACGACCGTGAAGAGTCCAGCCGCTTTTGCCGCGCGAACGCCGTTGCCGGAGTCCTCGAACGCGACGCACGCAGCGGCCGGCACGCCGAGCTCCGCGAGCGCGAGATTGTAGATGTCGGGCGCGGGCTTCTTCGTCTCGACCTGGTCGCCGCAGGCGATCACGGCGAAATCGCGCAGCGTCTCGGGCCCGAGGTTCGAGGCGACCAGCGCCTCGACGTTCGCGGCGGTCGTCGTCGACGCGATGGCGAGCCGCACGCCCGCCTCCTTCGCCTCGCGGATCAGCCGCGCGACGCCGGGCCGGAACCGCGCGCGCCCGTCGGCGATCAGCTCGGTGAACAGGCGCGTCTTCTCGCGATGGATGGCGGGGACGAGCTGACGGAGGCGCGCGCGCTCGGACTCGGCCACATCGAGCGTCTCCACGTAGTGCGCGACGCGCTCCTTCCCCCCGGAGATGGAGAGGAGCTCGGCATACTGCTGCGGACCCCAGTCCCACCACAGCTCGAACTGGATGAACGCGGCGTTGAACGCCTGGCGATGCGTCTCCTCGGTGTCGGCCAGCGTGCCGTCGACGTCGAAGATCAGCGCTTGCAGGGTCATTCGAACCTCCTCGCAGTTGACGGTCAGTGCACCACCGGGTCCAGCTCGCCGCGCACGTAGCGCTCGGCCATCGTGTCGAGCGCGATCGGGGCGATCTTCCCCGCCTGCCCGGCGCACCCGAACTGCTCGAACCGCTGCTTGCAGATCGCCTTGGCGGCGAGCATCGCTTCCTTGAGCGGCTTGCGCGGGTCGAAATCGTCGGGATGCTGCGCCAGGTAGCGCCGCATCGCACCGGTCATCGCGAGCCGGATGTCGGTGTCGATGTTGACCTTGCGCACGCCGTGCCGGATGCCTTCGCGGATCTCCTCGACCGGCACGCCGTAGGTCTCCTTGATCTTGCCGCCGAACTCGCGGATGACGTCCAGCCACTCCTGCGGCACCGACGAGGAGCCGTGCATCACCAGGTGCGTATTGGGAATGCGCTCGTGGATCGCCTTGATGCGCCCGATCGCGAGGATGTCGCCGGTCGGTTTCCGGGAGAACTTATACGCACCGTGTGACGTGCCGATGGCGATCGCCAGCGCGTCGACGCCGGTCTTCTTCACGAAGTCGGCCGCCTGCTCCGGATCGGTGAGGAGCTGATCGTGCGAGAGCTTGCCCTCCGCGCCCGAGCCGTCCTCCTTGCCCGCAGTGCCGGTCTCGAGCGAGCCGAGCACGCCGAGCTCGCCCTCGACCGAGACCCCGACCGCGTGCGCAATCTCCACCACCTTGCGGGTGACGGCGACGTTGTAGTCGTAGGGCGCGGGCGTCTTCATGTCTTCCTTCAGCGACCCGTCCATCATGACGCTCGTGAACCCGGAGCGAATTGACTTCTGACAAACCGCGGGGCTCCCGCCGTGGTCCTGGTGGATCGCGACCGGGATGTGCGGGTACTGCTCGGCCGCCGCGAGCACCATGTGGCGCAGGAACGCCTCGCCGGCGTACTTCCGGGCGCCGGCCGAGCCCTGCATGATCACCGGGCTCGCGGTCTCGTCGGCCGCCTGCATGATCGCCTGGATCTGTTCCAGGTTGTTGACGTTGAAGGCGGGGATGCCGTAGGCGTGCTCGGCGGCGTGGTCCAGGAGCTGGCGCATGGAGATCAGGGCCATCGCCCTCTCCTACACGGCCTTGCCGCGGAAGATCACCATGGCCGCGCCCTGCGTCTGCTTCCGCTTGTCGTAGCCGACCAGGCGGACGTGGTTGCCGGGGTGGGCCTTGTGGCACGCCGCCGCCTCAGCGAGCACTTGCTCCGCGCGCGTCTCGCCGAACATCGGCAGCTTCCACATGTACCAGTACGAGCCGTCCGCGTTCTGCGGCTCGGTGTGCTCGATCGCCGGCGACCAGCCGCGCTTCACGAGATAGTCGACCTGCGCCCGGATCCGCTCCGGCGACATCGCCGGCAGGTAGGAAAAGGTCCCGAACTTGCGGCTCGCCGGGTCGCCCAGGCTCGATTTGTAGTCCTGCATCGTCGCGGTGCTCATGCCGTTCTCCTAAGCCGCTTGCGCAACGTCGAGCGTGTCGACGGTGTCGAACTCGAACTTGATCTCTTTCCAGGTCTCCATCGCGGCCTTGAGCTCCGGGCTCGACTTCGCCGCAGCGACCAGGATCTCCTTGCCTTCCTTCTCGAGGTCGCGGCCCTGGTTGCGCGCCTCGACGCAGGCCTCGAGCGCGACCCGGTTCGCCGCGGCGCCCGCCGCGTTGCCCCAGGGGTGGCCGAGCGTGCCGCCGCCGAACTGGAACACCGCGTCGTCGCCGAAGATCGCGAGCAGCGCCGGCATGTGCCAGACGTGGATGCCGCCGGAGGCCACCGCGAACGCGCCGGGCATCGAGCCCCAGTCCTGGTCGAAGAAGATCCCGCGCGAGCGGTCCTCCTTGACGTAGCGCTCGCGCAGGAGGTCGATCCAGCCGAGCGTCGCCTGCCGGTCGCCCTCGAGCTTGCCGACCACGGTGCCGGTGTGGAGGTGGTCGCCGCCGGAGAGCCGCAACGCCTTGAGCAGCACGCGGAAGTGGATGCCGTGGTGGCGATCGCGGTCGATCACCGCGTGCATCGCGCGATGGATGTGCAGCAGCATGCCGTTCTCGCGGCACCAGTTCGCGAGCCCGGTGTTGGCGCAGAATCCGCCGGTGAGGAAGTCGTGCATGATGATCGGCATGCCGAGCTCCTTGGCGAACGCGGCGCGCTTGTACATCTCCTCCGGCGTGGGCGCGGTGACATTCAGGTAGTGGCCCTTGCGCTCGCCGGTCTCGGCCTCCGCCTTGCGGATGGCCTCGGCGACGAAGCTGAACCGGTCGCGCCAGCGCATGAACGGCTGCGAATTGACGTTCTCGTCGTCCTTGGTGAAGTCGAGCCCGCCGCGCAGGCACTCGTACACCGCGCGGCCGTAGTTCTTCGCCGACAGGCCGAGCTTCGGCTTGATGGTGCAGCCGAGCAGCGGCCGGCCGTACTTGTCCATCTTGTCGCGCTCGACCTGGATGCCGTGCGGCGGACCGCCGCAGGTCATCACGTAGGCGATCGGGAAGCGCACGTCCTCGAGCCGCAGCGCGCGGATCGCCTTGAAGCCGAACACGTTGCCGACGAGCGAGGTGAACACGTTCACCACCGAGCCTTCCTCGAAGAGGTCGATCGGGTAGGCGATGAAGGCGTAGAAGCAGGTGTCGTCGCCGGGCACGTCCTCGATGCGGTAGGCGCGGCCCTTGTAGTGCTCGAGATCGGTCAGCAGGTCGGTCCAGACCGTGGTCCAGGTGCCGGTCGACGACTCGGCGGCGACGGCGGCCGCGGCTTCCTCGCGCGGAACGCCTGCCTGCGGCGTGATCTTGAAGCAGGCGAGGAGATCGGTGTCCTTCACCTGGTAGTCGGGTTCCCAGTAGGTGTGGCGGTACTCCTTGACGCCGGCGCTGTAGGCCTTGCCCATCGGTGTTCTCCGTTTCGTTGGCGCTCGTTCGGGTGCAGCGACTGTAGGCCCGGCAATGCATAAGAGATAGTCACGATTTCTTATGCATTTGATAAGCTCTAGCCAGTACTTATGGAGGCCTGCCGATGCCCATGCGCCGCGTCACCCTGCGCCAGCTGCAGGTCTTCGAGGCCGTCGCCCGCCATCTGTCGTTCTCGCGCGCCGCGGCGGAGCTCCATCTCACCCAGCCGGCCGTGTCGATGCAGGTCAAGAGCCTCGAGGCCGAAGCGGGGTTGCCGCTGGTCGAGCAGATCGGCAAGAAGATCCACCTCACCGAGGCGGGTCGGGAGCTGCAGGCGCGCGCGCACGCCATCGACCGCGAGCTGCGCGCCGCCGAAGAAGCCCTGGGCGCGATGCGGGGCCTCACCCAGGGACGGCTCACGATCGGGCTCGTTTCGACCGCCAAGTACTTCGCGCCGGAGCTGCTCGGGCGGTTCCTGAAGGCGCATCCCGGCGTGGCGGTGAAACTGGAGGTCGACAATCGCGAGGCGATGATCGGGCTGCTCGCGGGCAACGAAGTCGACCTCGCGATCATGGGCCGGCCGCCGCAGGACATGGCGACCGTCGCGGCGGGCTTCGCGCCGCACCCGCACGTGATCATCGCGCCGCCCGATCATCCGCTCGCCGGCCAACGCCGCATCCCGCTCGAGCGGCTGGCCGAGGAGACGTTCGTGATCCGCGAGCCCGGCTCGGGCACGCGCGGCCTGCTCGAGCGGCTCTTTGCCGAGCACCGGCTCGCGCTCAAGGTGAGCATGGAGATGGCCTCGAACGAGACGATCAAGCAGGCGGTGATCGCAGGCATGGGCGTCTCGCTTCTGTCGCTCCACACCGTCGGCCTGGAGCTCCAGACGCAACGGCTCGCGATCCTCGACGTGGCGGGGCTCCCGATCGTGCGCAACTGGTACGTCGTCCATCTCGCGCAGAAGCGGCTCTCCCCCGTCGCCGAGGCGCTCAAGGCGTACCTGCTCGCCGAGGGCGGCCGCCATCTCGCCGCGCTCGAGGCGCCCGCGCGAAGGGCGCCGCGCACCCGAGCGCGCCCGAACGGTCCACCGTCTCGCTCCGCTCTTAGGTGAGGTACGTCGCGATCTTGCCGCGCAGCACCGGCGCGCCGTCGCGGTCGACCTCGATCGCGTAGTGCGTGAGCGGCAGCGCCGCACCGTCGAGGCGCACCGACGCAACCAGGGGCGCGTCCGCCGGGGTGCGCTCGACGAAGAAGGCGAGATCGCGCAGCGCGACCAGGTAGCCGACCCGCGGCCCGGCTCCGCCTGACTCGCCCGATGGCTCGCGCGAGCGCCGGACGGCCTCCCAGAGCGCCGCGGCTTGCGCCGCCGCCTCCACGGCGGCGAAGGCCGGTGCGCTGCCGCCGACGACGAGCGCACAGGCGGCCGGAATCCGCGCCTCGCAAACCAGGCCTTCGGGCATCTCCCCGATGATCGAAGTGACGAAGCGCATCGGCGGTTGCTGCGGGAGCAGGGATTCGATGGGCACGCCCTGCCCCACCCCCGCCGTCCGATGGGCCAGCGTCCCGGCCGGCGCCTCGGGAGGACCGAGGCCGAGCGCGCCGTTCGCGACGACCGCGCCGTCGCGCCTCACCTCGATGTTCACGCACTCGTCGTCACGGCGGCGCGCGGCGAGCGTCAGGCGATCGCCGGGCGCGACGAGCTGCCGCAATCGGAGGTGCGGGATCGTCCGCAGCGGCAGCGGGCGTTGCAGTTCGCGGGCGAGTTGCTCGAGGACCAGCGCGAGCAGGGCGACGGCCGGAAGGATCGGCCGCCCCGGGAAGTGTCCTTCGCAATAGGCGCCGGGGACGGCAAACGTCGCGGTCATGCGCTCATCCGCGGGTCGCGACGATCGCGGCGACGACGAACGACGGGAACACCGCGCGGATCGCGGCGATGTCCGGGAAGACCTGCACGTCCGTGAACCCGTTCGCCTCGAGCGCCGCGCGCCACTGCTCGGGCGTCAGGAACCCGCCGTTCGGGCGCCAAGGCGGCGCGAGCACCGGGTCGCGAAACGTGCCCAACAGGTTGAAGACGAACTCGACGTAGACCGGCCGGCCCGGGAACGGCCGCACGCACTCCGCGATCGCCAGCACGCCCCGGTCGGCGAGCGCCGCCCGCACTTCCGCGAGCGTCGCCGCCAGGTCGCGCGCGACGTGCAGGACGTTGACGCCGTAGACGAGCGCGCAACTCGCAGGGCCCACCCCGGCCTCGGCAAACGGCCGGTCGATGTCGAGCGAGTGGAACTCGAGCGGCGCGCCGCGGAAGCGGGCGCGCAGCGTCCGCTCGGCGCGGCGGAGGAACAACGCCGAATGGTCGGTGACCCGGTACTGCGACACCTCGTTCGCACGGCCCGTCGCCCCGAGCCGGTCGAGCAGCGCCTCGGCACCGCTGCCGAAGCCGGCGCCGAGCTCGAGCACCGCCCCGCCCTCCCGCGGCAGGGCCCGCGCCGCCGCGACGGCGCCGATCGCGTTCGCGACGCCGTAGAGCGGATTGGCGTTGGAGAAGTACTTCGACCACGCGACCACGCCCTCGGGCCCGAAGAGCGCCTGCTCGCCGGTGATCTCGCCCCGCAGCACCGACGGGTAAGCGTCCGCCGCGAGTGCGGCGATCCGGTACGACGGCAGGCATCGCTCGTCGTTTGCCGCCTGCGCCGCGACCAGTTCTTCCGGATCGAGGGCCGGGAGCGCGCGCCCGATCCGATACCGCGCGGCGTCTCCGTCAGCCGTCAGGCGCTCGGCCCAGCCGCGCGCGGCGAGTGTCCGCAGCAGCCATGCCACCGGCACGCGCGCGGCGGTCGGGTCGAGTTTCGCGCGCTCGATCGCTTCGTCCACCGTTGCGCCGTCGGCGCAGGCGCGCTCGAGCCCCGCCGCGCGGACCGACTCGAGCGCGAGGCGCGCAACGTACTCCTCGATCAGCTGACACGAGCGGACGAAGGTGTCGTCGAAGAGCGGCAGGATCTCGGGCGGGATCAGCCGCACCCGCTCGTCGGCCTGGGGGGATCCGTCTCCGATCGGCGACAGCATGGGCGGGCGCCTCGAAAACGTCGAGTCTAGCGCCTGCCGCGCGTCCAGGACAAACGTTCCGGTCGCGGCGTCGGTCGATGCGCGCGCGACGCCGACTGTGCGGTCGCCCTTGCTAGAATCGCAATCGCAGGTTCACCTTTGCGCACCCGCTTGACTCCCCTCATCGTCACTGCGTACACCGGCGTCAACTGCCTGGGCGAAGGCGTGGACGCATGGTGGAGCGCGTTGCGCGCGCGCCGCTCGGGCCTGCAAGCGTGCGCGTTCGAGGATGCCGCGCTCGAGACGTTCGTCGGCCAGGTGGACGGCGTCGAGCGCGTGAGGCTGCGCGCCGAGCTCGAGCGGTTCGACTGCCGCAACAATCGCCTCGCGCAGCTCGGGCTCGAGCAGGACGGCTTCGCGGCGGCGGTCGCGGCCGCACGCGAGCGCTACGGACCGCGCCGCATCGCCGTGGTCCTCGGCACGAGCACTTCGGGCGTGGGCGCGACCGAGCACGCGTACCGTCACCGCGATCCGGTCACCGGCGCGCTGCCCGCGGACTTTCATTACACCGAGACGCAGAACACGTTCTCGCTCGCTGCGTTCGTGCGGCGCATGCTCGACCTCGGCGGCGTGGCGCACGTCGTGTCGACGGCATGCTCGTCGAGCGCCAAGGTCTTTGCCAGCGCGGCGCGGCTGATCGACGCCGGCCTCGCCGACGCCGCCGTCGTCGGGGGCGTCGACAGCCTCTGCCTCACCACGCTCTATGGCTTCCGTTCGCTCGAGCTGCTGTCCAAAGAGCCCTGCCGTCCGTTCGATGCCGAGCGGACCGGCATCTCGATCGGCGAGGGCGCCGGCTTTGCGCTGCTCGAGCGCACGGGCGCGGGCGTAGCGCTCGTCGGCGTCGGGGAGAGCGCCGACGCCTACCACATGTCGACGCCGCATCCCGAGGGCCTCGGCGCGCGGCTCGCGATGGAGCGCGCGCTCGCCGCGGCGTCGGTCGCGCCGGAGGAGATCGGGTACCTGAACCTGCACGGCACGGCGACGCGCTCCAACGACGCCGCGGAAGGCCGGGCGGTGCGCGCCGTCTTCGGTTCGCGCACGCCGTGCAGCGCGACCAAGGGCGCGCACGGCCATCTCCTCGGCGCCGCGGGAATCACCGAGGCGCTCGTCGCGATCATGAGCCTCGAACGCGGCTGGCTTCCGGGCACCGCGAACACCCGCACGCTCGACGCCGCGTGCGGCTGCCGCGTGCTGCTGGAGGGCGAGCCGGCCAACGCGCGCTACGTGCTCTCGAACTCGTTCGGCTTCGGCGGCAACAACTGCAGCCTGGTGTTCGGGCGGACGCCTTGACCGCTCCGGCAACGACGACGCGCAGGCGCATCCGGCGCGCGACCCATCGGGGGAGTTGATGGCGGTTTACGTCGATGGCATCGGCCTCCTCGCCCCCGGGCTGCTCGGATGGCCTGCCGCACGCGCGGTCCTTTGCGGCGAGGCGCGTTACGAGGCGGGCGAGATGCCGCGCCCGAGCGCCGACCTGCTGCCGCCGGCGGAGCGGCGCCGCTGCGGGGAAATCGTCAGGCTCGCGCTGCACGTCGGCGCCGAGGCGCTCGAAGCGACCGGCGCGCGCGCGGCCGATCTCCCCACCGTCTTCACCTCGTCATCGGGAAATGGCGAGGTGCTGCACCAGATCTGCGAAACGCTCGCAGGGGCGGTGCGCGACGTCTCCCCGACCCGGTTCCACAACTCCGTCCACAACGCGCCGGCGGGCTACTGGAGCATCGCCACGGGTTCCCGCGAGGCGTCGACCAGCCTTTGCGCCAACCAGGGCAGCTTCGCCGCGGGCCTGCTCGAGGCCGCGCTCCAGTCCGCGGCCGAGCGGCGGCGGGTGCTGCTCGTTGCCTACGACGCCCCCAACCCCGCGCCGCTCGCCGCCGCCATTCCGATCGTCGCGCCGTGCGGCATCGCATTGCTCCTCGGCCACGAGGCCGCGGCGGCGAGCCTCGCGCGGCTCGAGCTCGGGCTCGCCGCCGACGGTGCGGTCACACCGCTCGCGGACGAAGGCCTCGAGCGCCTGCGGACCGGAAACTCTGCCGGATGTGCGCTGCCCCTGCTCGCGGCGCTTGCGCGGCGGCGGACCGCACGGCTGCTCATCGAATACCTGCCGGGGCTGTGCCTGGCCGCCACCCTCGACCCGTCCGTTCCGTCAGTCGCGTAACGCGTCGGCGGCGCGAGACGACGCCGGTGCACACGAGGCCCGCTCTATAATCGGCCGGGCGTTCGTTACGAGGAGCGGGAGATGGCGAAAGTCGCATTCATCGGTCTCGGGGTCATGGGCGCGCCCATGGCCCGCCATCTTGCGAAGGCGGGCCATGAGCTCGCCGTCTACAACCGCACTCGCGCGAAGGCCGAGGCCTGGGTCGCGAGCCACGGCGGGCGGCTCGCCGCGACGCCGGCGCGCGCGGCCGAGGGCGCGGAGCTGGTGTTCTCGTGCGTCGGCGACGATCCGGACCTGCGCGAGATCGCGCTCGGCGCGGACGGTTCGTTCGGCGCGATGGCCAAGGGTGCGATTCATATCGACCACACCACCGCATCGGCGCAGGTCGCGCGCGAGCTGGCGGCCGAGGCGGGCAAGCGAGGATTCCACTTCCTCGACGCGCCGGTCTCGGGCGGGCAGTCGGGCGCCGAGAACGGCGCGCTGACCGTGATGGTCGGCGGCGACGCGCAGGCCTTCGAGCGCGCGCGCCCGGTCATCGCGCATTTCGCGCGCGCGGTGACGCTGATCGGCCCGTCCGGCGCCGGACAGCTCGCGAAGATGGTCAACCAGATCTGCGTCGTCGGCGTCGTGCAGGGGCTCGCCGAGGGCATCGACTTCGGCCTGCGCGCGGGGCTCGACGTGAAGCTCGTGCTCGACACGATCGCCAAGGGCGCGGCCCAGTCGTGGCAGATGGAGAACCGCGGCGCCACGATGCTCGCCGACAAGTACGACTTCGGCTTCGCGGTGGACTGGATGCGCAAGGACCTGCGCATCTGCCAGGAGGAGGCCGCGCGCAACGGCGCCGCGCTGCCCGGGACGCGCCAGATCGATCGCTTCTTCGCCGAGATCCAGCAGCTCGGCGGCGGGCGCTGGGACACCTCGTCGCTCCTGCGGCGGCTGCGGAAGAACGCGTGATCGAGATGCCCTTCACCGCGCCGGCCGAGTACGTCGGCGCGGTGCAGCCGCCGTCCGCGCCGCTCTCGTCGGCGCTGTGGTTCGTCTTCCGCGAGAGCGATCTCCTCGTTTCGTCGGGCGGCGCGCCGCAGCTGCCGGTGATCCTGCACCCGGACGCCTTGGGCTTCGAGGCGGGGCACATCCAGTATCTCGGCCGGCTCGGACCCGAGCACTGCTACGCCTGCGACGTCGGCGCGAGCGTGCCGGCGGCGCAGGGCTGGGAGTGGCGGGGCCTGCGGTCGCTCTTCACGCGCCTCCCGGACGCGCAGTTCGCGCTCGCCGGGCGCGCGCTGCAACTGGTCGACTGGGACCGCACGCACGGCTACTGCGGCCGCTGCGGAACGCCGACGAGCCTGCGCACGAGCGAGCGCTCGCGGGAATGCCCGGCGTGCGGGCTGGTCGTCTATCCGCGCATCGCTCCGGCCATCATGGCGCTGGTGCGGCGCGGGCCCGACGAGATCCTGCTCGGCCGCTCGCACCGGTTTCCGCCCGGGATGCACAGCGCGCTCGCCGGCTTCGTCGAGCCCGGCGAGACGCTCGAGCAGTGCCTCGAGCGCGAGGTGCTCGAGGAGGTCGGCATCGCGGTCGAGAACGTGCGGTATTTCGCGAGCCAGCCCTGGCCGTTCCCCCACTCCCTGATGATCGCGTTCACCGCGGACTGGAAAAGTGGCGAAATCCGCGTCGATCCGCTTGAAATCGAGTCGGCGCAGTGGTTTAACATCCGCGAGCTGCCACCGCTGCCGCAGCCGATCAGCATTTCGCGGCGGCTGATCGACGCGGTGGTGGCCGACATGATTGCCCGACTGACCTGATTTGACCTGATGTGAGGGCGCGCCTTGGACGGACTCCACGTCCTCGCCAACCTGTACCGCTGCCGCGGCGAGCCGCGGTATCTCACCGATGCCGTTGCGCTGCGCAGCCGCTGCCTCGCGGCGATCGAACGCGCCGGCCTGACCGTCCTCGGCGACCTGTTCCGCCAGTTTCCGGGCGGTGACGGCGCCCCGGATCCGTCGGCCGGCGTGACGGGGTGCGTCGTGCTCGCCGAGTCGCACGTCGCCATCCACACCTGGCCGGAAATCGGGTGCGTCACCCTGGATGCGTACGTCTGCAACTACTCGCGCGACAACACCGAGCGCGCGCGTGCGCTGGTGGACGAGCTGACCGCGCTTTTCGACCCCGAAGACTGCGTCCGGCACGACGTGCCGCGCGGCCGCCCGGCCAAGCGCAGCAAGCGCGCGGCCTGACCGCCGCCGCTCAGCCGGAACCCGGGCTCGCGACGAGCACGGCCCGCGCGCGCGCAGGCAGCCCCATGAACCGGAAATCCGGCTCCGGCACGCGCCCGCCCACGATGTCCGCGATCGCCTGCCCGGACCCGCAGGCCATCGTCCACCCGAGCGTGCCGTGGCCGGTGTTCAGGAAGAGGTTCGGGTAGCGCGTCCTGCCGACGCACGGCACGTTGGAGGGCGTCGCCGGCCGCAGCCCGGTCCAGAACTCCGCGCGGGCGGGATGCCCGGCGCCCGGGAACAGGTCCAAGGCGCGCCGCGCGATCGCCTCGCAGCGCTCGTCGTCCACTTCGGTGTTGTAGCCGTCCATCTCGGCGGTGCCGGCGACGCGCAGCCGCTCGCCGAGCCGCGAGAAGACCAGCTTGTGCTCGACGTCCGTGAGGCTGACGGTGGGCGCTTCGTCGCCGGCGTCGAGCGGCACCGTGATGGAGTAGCCCTTCAGGGGATAGACCGGAATCGAGATGCCGAGCGGCGCCAGGACGAGCGGGCTGTAGCTCCCGAGCGCGACGACGTAGGCCTCCGCCGACACCGGGTCGTCGCGGCCCGTCGCATCGGCGAGCACGACGCCTTGCACGCGACCGCCCTCGACCGCGATGCGCTTGATGGCCCGGCCGTACTCGAATCGCACGCCCTGCCCCGCGGCGAGCCGCGCGAGCCCCTGGGTGAACTTGCACGCGTCGCCCGACTCGTCGTCCGGGGTGTAGATGCCACCGACGATCCGGTCGGCCGCGTGGCGCATCGCCGGCTCGATCGCGATGCACTCCTCGGCCGTCTTCACCTCGGCCGCGCACCCGTAACGGCGCATCCGCTCGGCCTGAGCGGTGGCCCGCTGGAATGCCTGGTCGTCCGTGTGGAACGCGAGGATGCCGCGCGCGAGCTGGTCGTACTCGAGGCCGGTGTCGCGCCGGAGCTCGCGCAGGAGCCGGCGGCTGTAGAGCGCGAGCGCGAGGAGCTGCCGCGTGTTCTCGCGGTTGCGGGACGGCAGGCATTCGAAGAGGAACCGCGCGCCCCACGCCCATTGACGCCACTCCGCGCGCGGCCGGAAGACGAGCGGCGCGTCGTCGCGGCCGAGCCAATGCAGGAGCTGCGCCGGCACGCCCGGGTGGGCCCACGGCTCGGCGTGGCTCGCCGAGATCTGCCCGCCGTTCGCGAAGCTCGTCTCGAGCCCTGCGGTGCCCTGCCGCTCGATCACGGTGACCTCGTGACCGGCGCGGGCCAGATACCAGGCGCTCGCCGTGCCCACGACACCCGCGCCGAGCACGATCACCCGCATGCGGCGCCTCTTGCCAATGTCATGCGCAAAAGCGTACACGCAGTCGCGCGCAGGTGCAGCCCGGAAGCGAAACGGCCGCCTTGCAGGCGGCCGTTTGCCGGATCCCCGCTGCCGCGGGGCGAGGGTCACTTGCCGGTGTAGGCGACCACCCGCTGGCGCTGCTCGCCGAGGCCCTGGATGCCGAGGGTCATCACGTCACCCGGCTTGAGCCAGACCGGCTCGGGCTTCTTGCCCATGCCGACGCCCGGCGGCGTCCCGGTGGTGATGATGTCGCCCGGCATCAGGGTCATGTACTGCGACAGGTGGGATACGATCCGCGCGACCGAGAAGATCATCGTGCGCGTGTTGCCGGTCTGCATGCGCTCGGTGTTCACGTCGAGCCACATCTCGAGCGTCTGGGGATTCGGGATCTCGTCGGTGGTCACCAGCCACGGGCCGATCGGGCCGAACGTGTCGCAGCCCTTGCCCTTGTCCCACTGGCTCGTCGCCATCTGGAACGAGCGCTCGGACACGTCGTTCACGATGCAGTAGCCGGCGACGTGCTCGAGCGCCTTCTCCTCCGCCACGTACTGCGCCTTGGTGCCGATCACCACGCCGAGCTCCACCTCCCAGTCGAGCTTGGTCGAGCTGCGCGGCTGCACGACGTCGTCGTTCGGCCCGCTGATCGAGGTGGTGGCCTTCATGAACACCACCGGCTCGGACGGCACCGGCAGCCCCGACTCCGCGGCGTGGTCGCTGTAGTTCAGGCCGATCGCGACGAACTTCGTGATGCCGGTGTACGGCACGCCGAAGCGCGGCTCGGTCTTGATCAGCGGCAGCGACTCCGGCCTGATCTTGCGCAGCCGCGCGAGCCCCTTGGGCGAGATGGTGTCCTGGTCGATGTTCGCGAGCACGCCGGACAGGTCGCGCAGCATGCCCTGAGAGTCGATCATCCCCGGCTTTTCGTAGCCGTTCTTGCCCCAACGACACAGCTTCATTTTGTAGTTCTCCAGGTCTAGCGATGCAGTGAGGGCCGCGCCATACGGCCCTGGTTTGTCACGACACGAGGGGGCAGAGCCGCTGCGCAGCGCCCCCTCCTACTCCCCGAAATCGGGGAAAGCGATGCCTCCGGCATCGGTTTCGTCCTAGATCGTCATTCCGCCATCCACCGAAAAAGCGACGCCGGTCGCGAACGACGACTCGTCCGAGGCGAGGTAGACGAGCAGCGGCGTGATGTCGTCGACGGTCGCGAGCCGGCCCATCGGCTGGCGCGCGACGAAATCCTTGCGCGCCTGCACCGGGTCCGCGAAGGCGTTGATGCGCCCCTGCAGGCTCGGCGTGTCGACCGTGCCGGGACAGACCGCGTTGCAGCGGATGCCTTGCCGCACGTAATCGGCGGCGACCGCCTTCGTGAAACCGAGGACCGCGGCCTTCGTGGTGCCGTAGGCGAGGCGGTTCGGCAGCCCGCGCAGGCTCGAGGCAACGGAAGCCATGTTGATGATCGAGCCCTTCTGCTGATGGAGCATCCCGGGCAGAAACGCCCGCGTCACGCGGTACATCGACTTGATGTTGAGATCGAAGCTGCGGTCCCAGTCCTGCTCGCTGCATTCCATGATCGTGCCGTGATGCACGATTCCGGCGCAGTTGAACACCACATTGACGTCGCCCGCCTCCTTCGCGACGCGTTCCACGGCCCCGGAGTCGGTGACATCGAGCACGCGCGTGGTCACGCCGCCGGTCGTTGTCCCGAGCATGCCCTCGAGCGATCGCAGCGCTTCGGTGTTGACGTCGGTTGCCCAGACCTGCGCGCCTTCGGCGGCGAACGCGATCGCCGCCGCGCGTCCCATGCCCTGCCCGGCCGCCGTGATGAAGGCGCGTTTGCCCTTCAGCCGGTCGCCCACTTGTCGTGTCCTCCTTGCAGGTATTGTTGTCGCGGGAACTGGTGATTATAGCAGCGCGATCCGCGGAATCGACCCCTTTTCACTGTCCGGAACGCCGGAAAACCCTGCCAGACCAGCCGCTTGCGCCTGTTTTCAGTGGACCGGACGGCACCCCGGACGAGTTTGACACCCCCTGGCGATCCGCGTACCGTCCTCGGCCGGAGTCCTCCGGCAAGGGACTCGCTCAAGAAGCCGGCGCAGGCCGGCACCGTGTCGACACAAGGAGGAGAAATGCTGCGATTCTTTGGCCGCGTGGCGGGCATCGCCGCCACCGCGCTCCTGGCTCTCGCGTCATCCGGAGCCCTTGCGCAGGAGCGCGTCACCGTGTGGTTCACCCGCGCCTTCTATCCCGCCGAGGACCAGGCGCTGCAGGACGTGATCAAGAAGTACGAGGCGAAAAGCGGCGTCAAGGTCGACCTGTCGCTTTACTCGCCGGAAGACATCGTCACGAAATCGGTGGCCGCGGTCGAAGCGGGCAACCCGCCGGACGTCGGCTTCGGCCTCACCTACGACTTCCGGGTCACCGGCAAGTGGGCGTTCGAGGGCAAGCTCGAGAACCTCGACGACGTCATCAAGCCGCTCGCGTCGCAGTTCCTGCCCGGCCCGCTCTCGACCACGTGGCTGCTGAACGGCAAGACCAAGCAGCGGGCGTACTACGCCGCGCCGGTCGAGATGCAGCTCATGCACATCAACTACTGGATCGACATGCTGCAGGACGCGGGCTTCAAGGAGTCCGACATCCCGAACAACTGGAAGGGCTTCTGGGATTTCTGGTGCGACAAGGTGCAGCCCGCGTTGCGCGCCAAGGGCCAGCGGACCTTCGGCATCGGGCATCCGGCGAGCGTGCAGGCCTCCGACACGTTCTTCAGCTTCCACCAGTTCATGAACGCGTACGACGTTCAGGTCGTGGACGCCGACGGCAAGCTCACGCTCGACCAGCCGAAGAACAAGGCCGGGCTCACCCGGGCGCTCGCCGACTACGCCGCGATCGTGAAGAAAGGTTGCTCGCCGGCCTCGTCGGTCAACTGGACCGACGTCGACAACAACCTCAACTTCGCCAACAAGACCACGGTGATGACGCACAACGCGACCATCTCCATCCCGGCCGCGCAGCTCGACACCATGAACCGCGCGACCTCCACGCCGGAGCAGAAGGAGACGGCGCGCGTCAACTACTACCAGAAGATCCGCACCCGCGCCTTCCCGCCCAAGCCCGACGGCACCAACGTGCCGCAGCTCGCCGCGGTGAAGACGGCGGTGGTGTTCGCCGACGCGAAGAACAAGCGGCGGGGCAAGGAATTCCTGGCGTTCTTCCTCGAGGAGGACAACCTGCAGCCTTACGTCGAGGGCTCGCTCGGCCGCTGGGTGCCGGTGACCAAGCGCGCTTCGGTCGCGCCGTTCTGGACCGACGGCAAGGACCCGCACCGCAAAGGGGTACAGGAACAGGTGTCGCAGGGCATCGTCTTCTTCCCGTTCGTCTACAACTGGAAGTTCACGATCGTCAATGCCGAGAACGTCTGGGGCCGCGCCACCGCGCGCATCGCCAAGGACGGCGTCCCGGCGGAGAAGGCGGCCGACGAACTGATCGCCCGCGTCAAGCAGATCCTGGCACAGTAGCTGGACGGGGGCGGCGTGCGCCGCCCCCGGTGAATCCGCGCGCTTAGCGCACGTTCATGTCCGCAGTCGTTCTTCCAGCGCCGGCGCAGGCACCGCTCAAGAAGGGGATCTCCGAGGAGACCTTCTGGGGGGTCGTCCTGCTGATCCCTTACTTCGTCGTCTTTGCGCTGTTCGTCGTCTTCCCGGTCCTGTACGGGATCTGGCTCGGCTCCAGCCCGAGCGCCTACACGAAGCTCTTCCAAGACCCGGTCTTCGTCTCGACGATCGTCAACACGATCGTCTTCCTGCTGGTCGCGGTCAACGTGAAGATGCTGATCGCGCTCGGGCTCTCGGCGTTCTTCCTGCAGGAAAGAGCCTGGATCCGGTGGCTGTCGGTGGTGTTCCTGATCGCCTGGGCGATGCCGTCGATTCCGACCATCCTGTCCTTCCGCTGGATGCTGAACCCGGAGTGGGGGATGTTGAACGCGTTGCTCTTCAAGTGGTTCCAGATCGAGGGGCCGGGCTGGCTCACCGAGCGGCACTACGGCCTTACCTGGGCGATCGTCGTGCACATCTGGAAGTCGCTGCCGTTCTGGACGCTGATTCTGCTCGCCGGGCGGATGGGCATTCCGAAGGACCTCTACGAGTCGGCGGCGGTCGACGGCGCCACCCGCTGGCAGACTTTCCGCTACGTGAGCTGGCCCAGCTTGCGCGGCCTGTATCTGACGTGCGTGCTCCTCTCGACCATCTGGAGCCTCGGCGATTTCAACTCCGTCTACCTCCTGACCGGCGGCGGCCCGATCGACTCCACGCACGTGCTCGCCACGCTCGGGATCCGGTATCTCCGCATGGACCAGGTCGACGTCGCGCTCGCATCGATCATCGTCGCGATGCCCGCGATCCTGCCGATCGTCTGGTACATGATGAAGCGGCTGTCCGCCGATCACACTGCGGATTGAGCGGATGAAGTTCGCGCGCGACTGGCCGCTCTATCTCGTCGGGATCGTCGTGTTCCTGTGGACGATCATCCCGATCTATCACCTGCTGATCATCGCGATCACGCCCCAGCAGGAGGCGGTCGCGAGCGGACTCTTCCCGAAGAACCCGACGCTGCAGAACTTCGAGCTGGTGCTCGGCGCGAAGCACAACATGGTGCAGCACTTCTGGTCGCAGCTCGGCACCAGCGTGTTCATTGCGGTGATGGTCGCCATCATCACGCTGGCGATCGGCGCCTGCGCCAACTTCGCGATCACGCGCATCCGGATCCGGGGCGGCCGGACGATCACCAACATCGCGCTGCTCACGTATCTCATCCCGGCCGCGTTCCTCGCCATCCCGATGTACAAGATCATGGGCGAGTACCGGCTCCTCGACAGCCCCTGGTCGCTCATCTTCGCGATGGTCGCGCTCGCCTCGCCCTACGCCATCTGGGTGATGAACCAGGCGTCGACCAAGATCCCGCGCGAGCTGGACGAGGCGGCGAAGATCGACGGCGCGTCCACGATGCAGATCTTCCGGTTCGTCTACCTGCCGCTGATGGTGCCGACCATGGTCGCGATCGGTACCTACGCGCTGCTGCTCGCCTGGAACGAGTACCTGTACGCGTTCCTGATGCTCGCCACCGAGAGCCGGCTCACGCTGTCGGTCGCGCTCGGCAACTTCCTCGCGTTCGACGACGCGCCGTGGGCGCTGCTGATGGCGACCGGCGTGATCTACGCGCTGCCGCCCACCGCGATCTACTACGCGTTCCGCCGGTACATGGTGTCCGGGCTGACGGCAGGCGCCGTGAAGAGCTGAGCGGAAGCGCCGATGGACGAGCTGACCGCGCGCCTCGCGAACTGCTACACCGGCGCGATCCACGACGTGCTGCGGGCGATGGGGCACGAGCGCGTCGTGCTTCCCTCCGCGATCCGCCCCCTCGACCCGGCGCACAAGCTCGCCGGACCGGTCTGGACCGCCTCCGGCCACATCGACCGGACCCAGAGCGCGCACGACACGCTGCTCGGCTGGACCGGGCTCCTCTCGAAGGCGCCGCCCGGACGGGTGATCGTCTGTCAGCCCCAGAACCACGAGGTCGCGCTGATGGGCGAGCTCTCGGCCGAGACGCTCAAGAACAAGGGCGTGCTCGGCTACGTCGTGGACGGCGGCTGTCGCGACACCGAGTTCATCCTGAAGATCGGGTTCCCGGTGTTCTTCAGCTTCTACACGCCGAGCGACATCGTCGGCCGCTGGATTCCGGACCGCTTCGGCGCGCCGATCACGATCGGCGACGTGACGATCTGCGACGGGGACTACCTGCTCGGCGACCGCGACGGCGTGGTCGTGATCCCGCGCGCGGTGGCCGCAGAGGCGGTGACGAAGACCGAGGCGGTGATGCAGACCGAGAACAAGGTGCGCACCGCGATCCTCGGCGGCATGGACCCGGTCGAAGCGTATCTGAAGTATGGCAAGTTCTGATCGCCGGCTGGTGCTGCTGGCACCCGACGACAACTGCCTCGTCGTCGCCCAGGCGCTGCGCGCAGGCGACCGCGTCAGCATCGACGACGAGTCGGTCGCCGTCGCGAAGGCGATCGGCGTCGGCCACAAGCTCGCGCGGCGTGCGATCGCGCGCGGCGAGAAGGTCCTCAAGTACGGTGCGATCATCGGCACGGCGAGTGCGCCGATCGCGCGCGGCGAGCACATTCACACGCACAACCTGCAGTCCGACTACCTGCCGACCTACACGCTCGAAGCAGGGCGGGCCTTCGTGGGAAAGCACGCATGAGCGCGAGCGAGCTGCTTGGCTACCTGCGCCCCGACGGTCGCAAAGGCATCCGCAACGTCGTCGCGGTCGCCTACCTCGTCGAGTGCGCGCATCACGTCGCGCGCGAGATCGTCGGGCGATTCCGCGCGCCCGCCGGGAATGCGCCGCAGAGCGGCTCGGCCGTGCACCTGATCGGCTTTCCCGGGTGTTACCCGAATGAATACGCCGACCGCATGATGCGGCGCCTGTGCACGCACCCGAACGTCGGGGCCGTGCTGCTCGTCTCGCTCGGCTGCGAGAGCTTCAATCGGCGCGCGCTGGAAGCGCACATCCGCGCCTCCGGCCGTCCGGCGGCGACGCTCGTCATCCAGGAGTCCGGGGGGACGCGCCGGACGATCGCGCGCGGCGCAGAATGGGTCGAGGAGTGGCTCGCCGAGCTCGACGCGCAGGTCGCCGTGCCGATGGCCCTGTCCGAGCTGGTCGTCGGCACCGTCTGCGGCGGCTCCGACGGCACCAGCGGCATCACCGCCAATCCCGCGATGGGGCGCGCGTTCGATTTCCTGATCGAGCGCGGCGCCGCGTGCATCTTCGAGGAGACCGGCGAGCTGGTCGGGTGCGAGCACCACATGGCGCGCCGCGCGGCGACGCCGGCGCTCGGCGAGGAGATCATCCGCTGCGTCGCGAAAGCCGCGCGCTACTACGCGACGCTCGGGCACGGCAGCTTCGCGGTCGGCAACGCCGATGGCGGCCTCACCACGCAGGAGGAGAAGTCGCTCGGCGCGTATGCGAAGAGCGGCGCCGCGCGGATCGCGGGACTGCTCAAGCCCGGCGACCTGCCGCCGGCGGGCGGGCTCTACCTGCTCGATGTCGTGCCCGACGGCGAGGTGCGATTCGGCTTCCCGAACATCAACGACAACGCCGAGATCGCCGAGCTCGCCGCGTGCGGCGCCCACCTCGTGCTCTTCTCGACCGGCCGCGGGTCGGTCGTCGGTTCCGCCATCGCCCCGGTGATCAAGGTCTGCGCGAACCCGGAGACCTACCGCAAGCTCGAGGACGACATGGACGTCGACGCCGGCCGCATCCTCGAGGGGCGCGCGACGCTCGACGAGGTCGGGCGCGAGGTCTACGAGCTCGCCCTGCGCGTCGGGCGCGGCGCGCCGACGAAGTCGGAGTCGCTCGGGCACCAGGAGTTCATTCTCACGTACAAGGCGTTCGAACCGGCGGGACCGGCCTGTCTGCCGGTTGCGGGCTGATCCCGGACAAGTCGAAACAGGAAAGAGGCAAGCGCATGGCATCGGTCACCCTGACCCGCGTAAGGAAGACGTACGGCAACCTGGAGGTCGTCCACGGTGTCGACATCAAGATCGAGGACGGGGAATTCTGCGTGCTGGTGGGGCCGTCGGGCTGCGGCAAGTCGACGCTGCTGCGCATGATCGCCGGGCTCGAGGCCATTACCGGCGGCGAGATCGCGATCGGCACCCGCGTGGTCAACGACGTCGCGCCGAAGCAGCGCGACATTGCGATGGTGTTCCAGAACTACGCGCTGTACCCGCACATGACCGTGTTCGACAACATGGCCTTCAGTCTCAAGCTGGCCGGACGGACGAAAGAGGAGATGGGCGAGCGCGTGGGGTCGGCAGCGAAGATCCTCGGCCTCTCCGACTACCTGGATCGCTTCCCGCGCCACCTCTCCGGCGGCCAGCGGCAGCGCGTGGCGATGGGCCGCGCGATCGTGCGCCAGCCGCAGGTGTTCCTGTTCGACGAGCCGCTCTCGAACCTCGACGCGAAGCTGCGGGTGCAGATGCGCACCGAGATCAAGGAGCTGCACCAGCGCCTCAAGACCACCGCGGTGTACGTCACCCACGACCAGATCGAGGCGATGACCCTGGCCGACCGGATCGTGGTCATGAACGGCGGCAACGTCGAGCAGATCGGCGCGCCGCTCGACCTCTACGACAACCCGGCGAACCTCTTCGTGGCGGGCTTCATCGGCTCGCCGGCGATGAACTTCCTGAAAGGCCGGCTGGCGCGCAACGGCGCGGGGCTCGAGGTACGGCTCGGCGAAGGCGTGCGCATCCCGGCGCCGCGGGGCCTGCGTGCGGAGAACGACGGCCGCGAAGTCACGCTCGGCGTGCGGCCCGAGCACCTCGCGGTTCGCGACGGCGGCGTGCCCGCGGAGGTGGTCGTGGTCGAGCCGACCGGCGCGGACACGCTCATCTTCTGCAAATTGGCCGGTGCCGACGTGACGGCGGTCGTGCGCGAGCGCCACACCTTCCGGCCGGGCGAGACGATCGGGCTCGCGCCCGAGCTCACGTTCCTGTTCGACCCGCAGACCGGCGCGCGGGTCCAGTAGGCGCCGGCGGCGCACGCGGTGCAGGGCACGGGCACCGGCCGCAGGCGGTTCGCGCACGCGCTCCTGTTCGTCGCGCCGGCGCTCTGGTCGGCGAACCTGCTGGTCGCGCGCTGGTCGGCGGAGTGGTTCCCGCCGCATGCGCTCGCGTTCTGGCGCTGGCTCATCGCGCTTGCCCCGATGCTCGTGCTGTACGGCGGCATCCTGTGGCGCGAGCGGGCGCAAGTGCGGCGGGAATGGGTCGATCTCCTCGTCCTCGGCGCGCTCGGCATGTGGATCTGCGGCGCCTTCGTCTACATCGGCGGACGGACCACGACCGCAACGAACATCGGGCTCATCTACGCCGGCGTGCCGGTGCTGATCATGCTGATGGCGGCGGTGGTGTTCCGCGAGCGGCTGAGCGGCGCGCAGCTCCTCGGCGCGGCGATCGCGCTCGCGGGGGTCCTGACGATCGTGCTCAAGGGCGACCCCGCGACGCTGGTGCGGCTCGACTTCGTCGTCGGCGACCTCTGGGTCGCCACGGCGGCCTTCTGCTGGGCGGTCTACTCGATCTGGCTGCGGCGGCGTCCGTCGACGCTCGACCCGCTGACGCGGCTCGCCGCGATCACGTTCGCCGGGGTACTGATCCTCGCGCCGCTGACGGTCATCGAGAGCTTCACCGTCGGGGTGCCCGCGCTCGATGCGCGCAGCGTGGCGGCGGCACTGATCGTGGGCCTGCTGCCGGGCTTCGGCGCCTATCAGGCCTGGTCGTGGCTCATCCGCGAGATCGGCCCGAGCCGCACCAGCCTGATCCTCTACCTCACGCCGGTGTACACGGCGTTCCTCGCGTGGCTGCTCCTGGGCGAGACCCCGCACTGGTACCACGCGGTGGGCGCCGCGCTCGCGTTCTCGGGCCTCTACCTCGCCAACCGCGCGGCGCGGCGCGCCTGAAGCGTAGTGCGTGCTGCAGTGCGTCTTGCAGCCGTGCCTCGTTTAACGTATACGTTGCCGCGTACGTCAAAGCATCCAGCGCTCCGGACCATGCCCGCCGCCCCGCTCCGCGTGTCGCTCGACGAACTCCGCTTCGTCGGCGCCGGCCTGAACCGGCCCGAGTGCGTCCTCGCCACCGCGCGCGGGGACCTCTACGCGGCCGACTGGCGCGGCGGCGTCGCGCAGGTCCGGCCGGACGGGTCGCACGCGCTGTACGCCTCGCAACTTCCCGGCGGGCGACCACTGCGGCCGAACGGCATCGCGCTCCGCCGCGACGGCTCGTTCCTGCTCGCAGACCTGGGCGAAACGCTGGGCGGGGTTTTCACGCTCACGCGGTCGGGCGAAGTGCGGCCGTTCCTCGAAGAGGTGGACGGCGTGGCGCTGCCGCCGACCAATTACGTCGGCATCGACGTCGCGGAGCGCGTGTGGATCACGGTCAGCACGACGAAGGCCCCGCGCATCCTCGACTTCCGCCCCGACTGCGCGTCGGGCTTCATCGTGCTCGCCGACGATCGCGGCGCGCGCATCGTCGCGGACGGGCTCGGCTACACGAACGAAGCCGTGGTGAGCCCCGACGGGAACTGGCTCTACGTGAACGAGACGTTCGGGCGCCGGCTGTCGCGGTTCCCCATCCACACCGGCGGTTCGCTCGGACCGAAGGAGGTCGTGACGACGTTCGGCAAGGGCACGTTCCCCGACGGCCTCACGTTCGACGCGGAGGGGCACGTCTGGATCACCAGCATCGTTTCGAACCGCGTCATCCGCGTCGCACCCGACGGTGCGCAGCAGGTCGTGCTCGAGGAGATCGACGCGCGGCACATCGACTGGTGCGAGGAGGCGTACCTCGCGTGCGCAATGAACCGGGCGCACGTGGACAACGCGGCGACCCGCGTGCTGAGGAACATCTCGAGCCTCGCCTTCGGCGGTCCCGACCTGCGCACGGCGTACCTCGGCTGCCTGCTCGGCGACTCGATCGCGTACTTCCGTTCGCCGGTCGCGGGACACCCGCCCGCGCACTGGGACTGGTGATGCCCGTCGCGCGCGCCGCGCCGATCGCACCGCGCCGCACGCGCCGCCGCGTGACGCCGCGCAGCTCGCTCGTCGACGCGGCTTACGACGCGTTGCGCCGGCGCATCCTCGACAACACGTATCCCCCCGGTCACCAGGCGCTCGAGCAGGCGCTGGCGGAGGACCTCGGCATCAGCCGCACGCCGCTGCGCGAGGCGCTGATCCGCCTGCAGAAGGAGGGGCTCGTCGAGGTGATCCCGCGGCACGGGATGCGCGTGCTGCCGGTGTCGCCGGCCGACATGAAGGAGATCTACGAGATCCTCTCCGCGCTGGAGTCGATGGCGGCGGAGCTCGCGGCAAAGCGCAGGCCATCGGACGCCGAGCTCGCGCCGCTCGAGCGGGCGTCGCGCGACATGGCGAAGGCGCTCAAGGCCGACGACCTCGAGGCCTGGGCCGAGGCGGACGAGCGCTTCCATCGCCACCTCATCGAGCTCTCCGGCAACCGGCTGCTCGTCGAGGCGGTGCTGAACTTCTGGGACCGCGCGCACCGGGTGCGCCGTTTCACGCTGCGTCTGCGGTCGAAGCCCGTCCACTCGACCAAGGAGCACATGGCGCTGGTCGAGCGCATCCGCGCCGGCGACGCGGCGGGCGCGAACGAGGTGAACCGCGCGCACCGCGAGCGGGCGAGCGTGGAGCTGCTCGGGATTCTCGAGCGGTATCGGTTCCGGCAACTTTGAACGAGTCAACGCAAGGATACGGAGGAGCGCAACCCATGGGAATGAAACAAGGACTGCTGGCCGTCTTCGCCATCGCGATCGCTGCGGCCGCCGCGCCGGCGTGGAGCCAGCCGCAGTATCCGGCGAAGCCCGTGCGCGTGATCGTGCCCTTTCCGCCGGGACAGGCCGCGGACATCTTCGCGCGCATGCTGGCCGACCGGCTCTCGCAGACCTGGGGCCAGCAGGTCGTGGTGGAGAACCGCGGCGGCGGCGGCGGCGTGCCGGGCGTCATGGCCGGGAAGGAAGCGGCCCCGGACGGCTACACGTGGCTGGTGGGCACGAGCGGCACGCTCGGCGTCAACCCGTCCGTATACGCGAAGATCCCCTACGACCCGCTGAAGGACTTCGCGCCCGCGTCGAACATCTTCATCGTGCCGCTGGTCGTCGTCGCGCACCCGAGCTTCGCGCCCAACACCGTGCAGGAGCTCGTCGCCGCCGCGAAGAAGGCGCCCGGCACGATCAACTTTGCCTCCGCGGGGCCCGGCACCGCGCAGCACATGACCGGCGAGCTGTTCAAGTCGCGCGCCGGCATCGACCTCGTGCACGTGCCCTACAAGGGCAGCGGCCCGGGCATGACCGACCTCCTCGGCGGGCAGGTGCCGCTGATGGTGGACAGCCTCGCCTCGGCGCTGCCGCACATCAAGAGCGGCAAGATCAAGGTCATCGCGGTCACCACCGCGCAGCGCGCGCCGCAGCTCCCGAACGTGCCGACCATCGCCGAGTCGGGCTATCCGGGCTTCGAGGGCGCGGGCTGGTCGGGCATCGTGCTGCCCGCCGGCACGCCGCGCGAGCTCGTCGAGCGCATCAGCGCCGACATCCAGAAGGCGCTCGGCGAGGCGCAGCTGCGCGACCGCATCATCGACCGCGGCGGCATCCCCGACCCGCGCACGCCGCAGGGATATGCCGACTTCATCCGCGCCGAGATCGAGAAGTGGGCGCAGGTCGCCAGGACCGCCAACGTCCGCCTCGATCAGTAGCCGGATTCAAACCCTCTTCCCTTTACATCGCGATCCCCATGAACGAATTCCACATCGTGGTCCTTCCCGGCGACGGCATCGGCGTCGAGATCATGGACGCCTGCCTCGCCCTGCTCGATCAGGTCGTGCCGAAGGCGGGCGGCTTCCGCCTCCGGTTCGAGCGCCATGCGGCCGGCGCTGCGCACTACCGCGACACCGGCGTCGCGTTTCCCGATGACGCCGCGCAAGCGTGCGAGAAGTGCGACGCGATCCTCTTCGGCTCGATGGGACTGCCGGACGTCCGCTATCCGGACGGCACCGAGATCGCGCCGCAGCTCGACCTGCGCAGGAACCTCGACCTCTACGCCGGCGTGCGCCCGATCCGCGCGATCCCCGGCGTCCCGCTGCCGCTGGCCGACCCGCGCGCGCGCGACATCGACTTCGTGCTGGTGCGCGAGCAGAGCGAGGGCTGGTTCTACGGCCGCTATCACCCGACCGCCGGGCCGGTCTCGAGCGACGACATGGCCTACGACATCGGCCGCATCACGCGCAAGGGCTCGGACCGGCTCTTCGAGTTCGCGTTCCGCCTCGCCGCGCAGCGCAAGCGCCGCAACCCCCGGAAGGGCCGCGTGACCTGCGTCGACAAGGCGAACGTGCACCGCGGCTTCGCGCTCATGCGCAAGGTGTTCTGGGACGTCGCGAAGCGCCATCCCGACATCGCCGCCGCCGATGCGTACGTCGACGCGATGGCGCTCGATCTCGTGCGCCGGCCGTGGGATTTCGACGTGCTGCCGACCGAGAACCAGTTCGGCGACATCCTCTCCGACCTCGGCGCGGCGCTCGTCGGCGGGATGGGCCTCGCGCCGTCGGCAGACGTCGGCGAGAAGCACGGCCTCTTCCAGCCCGCGGGCGGCACCGCGCCCGACATCGCGGGCAAGGGCATCGCGAACCCGACTGCCATGTTCCTGTCCGCGGCGATGATGCTGGAGTGGCTCGGCGAACGACACGGCGTCGCGCAGGCGGTCGAGGCGGCGCAGCGCATCGAGCGCGCGGTGGATCGCGCTTTCGGCGAGCGCAAGGTCCTGTCGGCCGAGTTCGGCGGCAAGGACGGCACCGCCGCGATCACGCGCGCGGTCGGCGAGGCGTTCTGAAGCCGCGACGATGGCGAAGCTCCGGGTCGCCGCAGCGGGTGCGGGCTACTTCAGCCAGTTCCAGTATCTCGGCTGGCGCAACATGGCCGAGGTCGAGCTGGTCGGCCTGTCGAACCGCGACCGCGCCAAGGGCGAAGCGATGGCCGCGCGCTACGGCGTGCCGCGCGTGTTCGGCGAGTTCGAGGAGCTGCTCGACGCGACGCGGCCGGATCTCGTCGACATCATCACGCCGCCGCCGACGCACCGCGCGTTCGTCGCCGCGGCGGTGGCGCGGCGCATCCCGGTGATCTGCCAGAAGCCGTTCGGCGAGAGCTATGCCGACGCCGTCGCGATCACCGAGGCGGCGGAGCGCGCCGGCGTGCCGCTCGTCGTGCACGAGAACTTCCGCTGGGAGCCCTGGTACCGCGAGGCGAAGCGGCTGATCGCTGCCGGGCAGCTCGGGACGCTGCACAGCGTCGCGTTCCGCCTGCGCCCCGGCGACGGCCAGGGGCCGCGCGCGTATCTCGACCGCCAGCCGTACTTCCAGACGATGCCGCGGTTGCTGGTCGTCGAGACCGCGATCCACTGGATCGACACCTTCCGCTACCTGATGGGCGAGGTGCACGCGGTCTACGCGCGGCTGCGCAGGATCAACCCGGTGATCGCGGGCGAGGATGCCGGCTACATCGTGTTCGAGTTCGACGGCGGCGCGACCGGGCTCTTCGACGGCAACCGCCTGAACGATCACGTCGCCGCGAACCCGCGCCGCACGATGGGCGAGATGTGGCTCGAGGGCTCGGGCGGCGTGCTGCGCCTCGACGGCGAAGCGCGCCTGTGGTGGAAGCCGCACCACCGGGACGAGGTCGAGCACCGCTACGACAGCGGCCCGGCCGACACCTTCGGCGGCGGCGCGTGCGAGTGGCTCCAGCGCCACGTCGTGCGCCACTTCTGGACGGCGCGCCGCTCGAGAACACCGCGCGCGAGTACCTCGCCAACCTGCGCGTGCAGGAGGCGGTGTACCGCTCGAGCAGCGAAGGAAAGCGCATCGAACTGGCCGGGTTCCGGCCGTAGCAGTCCAGCCCGAGGAGGAAGACCATGAAACGTCGATTCGTCATGAAGCAGATCGCCTGCGCCGCGCTCGTCGCGGCGACGCTGGGCACCGGCGCCGCGCAGGCGCAGACGGTGCTCAAGTTCAGCCACACCGACCAGCCGGGCGGCGCGCGCCAGGCCGCCGCGCTGATCTTCGCCAAGAGCGTGGAGAACTACAGCCAGGGCCGCGTCAAGGTGCAGGTGTTCCCGGCCGGGCAGCTCGCCAACGACCCGAAGGCGGTCGAGCAGCTGCAGCTCGGCGGCATCGACCTCACCGTCACCGGCACCGGCACCTACGCGACGCACATCCCCACGCTCAACCTGATGCTGATGCCGTACCTCGTCGACACCTACGACCAGGGCTGGAAGCTCTACGACGACTCGGCCTGGGTGAAGAAGCAGTTCGACCAGGGGCCGTCGAAGGGCTTCAGGTTCCTCGCCACCTGGGAGGCCGGCTTCCGCTCGATGACGACCAAGGGGCCGCTCAACACCCCGGAGGACGCGAAGGGCAAGAAGCTGCGCACCTATCCGAACGAGATGCAGCGCTGGCTGCTCGAGGCGATGGGATTCACCATCCAGATCCTGCCGGTGACCGAGGTGTACCTCGCGATCCAGCAGAACGTCGTGTGGGGGCAGGAGAACCCGATCGACACGATCTACGCCAACAAGTTCTACGAGGTCGCGCCCAACGTCACGCTGACGCAGCACGTCTACAGCCCGATCCCGATGACGATCTCCGAGAAGACCTGGCAGAAGCTCTCGCCCGCGGACCGCGACGCCGTCACCCGGGCGGCGCGCGAGACCGCCGCCTGGATCCGCAAGGAGATTCGCGCCAACGACGAGCGCCAGCTCGCCGACATGACCGCGAAGGGCGCGAAGGTCGCGCGGCCGTCGCTCGAGCCGTTCCGCAAGTCGGTGCAGCCCGCGTACGCGAAGGCCAAGGAGAAGTACGGCGCCGATGTCGATCAGGTCCTGGCCGAGGCGGCGGCGATTCGCAAGGCAATGCCGGCGAAGTGACCGGCGAATGACCGCACAGACGGAAGCGGCGCGGCGCGCGGCACCCCGCGCGCTGCTGCCCGCCGGACCGGCGGCGCCGCTGCCGATCCGGTTTCTCGGCGCCGCCGTCGACTGGGCGGTCGTCGCGCTCGGCGCAGCGATGGTCGCGCTCGTGTTCGTCAACGTCGTCTTCCACGTCTTCGGGGGCGATGTCGCCTGGACCACCGAGCTCTGCGAGTTCATGATGGTCTGGGTGACGTTCCTCGGCGGCGCGGCCGCGACGCGGCGCGGCGCGCACATGCAGATCACCGAATTCCTCGACAAGCTCGGTGGGCTGCCCCGTCGCTGGGCGGACGCGGCCATCCAGGCGCTCGCGCTGTTCGTCCTGGGGCTCCTCGTCTGGTTCGGCCTCGGCATCGTGGCCGCGAGCCGGGGGAACATCCTGACGGTGCTCGACTGGCCGATGTCGTGGCAGTACCTCTCGCTTCCGGTCGGCTCCGCGGCGACGTTCGTCTTCGTCGCCTGGGACCTGGTCCAGATCGCCCGCGGCCGGCCGGCGGCGGAGCGATACGGTGCCTGAGGTGAAACCGATGCCGGAGGCAGCGCTTTCCCTGGCTTCGGGGAGCACGAGGGGGCGCCGCGGAGCGGCTTTGCCCCCTCGTGTCGTGGCGACCTGACGATGTTCGCGGTCCACATCTTCGTCGCCTTCTTCGTGCTCGCGCTCGCGGGCATTCCCGCTGGTGTACGCCCTGCTCGTCACGACCATCGGCATGATCTGGGCAAAGGGCCTCTCGCACCCGCTCGAGACGATCTTCCTCAGCTACATCGGCGGCGTCGAGCCGTTCATCCTGATCGCCGTGCCGCTCTTCGTCTTCGCCGGCGAGCTCCTCTCCCAGGGCGGCGTCGGCAAGCGCATCGTCGAGCTCGCGCGGGTGCTGTTCGGTTTCCTGCCGGGGGGACTCGGCGTCGTCACCGTCGCCTCGTGCCTGATGTTCGGCGGGGTGTCGGGGTCGGCGATTGCCGACACGGCGGCGATCGGCTCGCTCGTCATCCCGACGATGATCCAGCGCGGCTACTCGCGCGCGTTCGCGGCGGCGCTGCTTGCGGTCGCCGGGACGCTCGCGCTCCTGATGCCGCTCTCGATCCCGTTCCTCGTGTACGCCTTCATCTCCGGCGTGTCGATGCGGACGCTGTCGATGTCCGGGTTGATTCCCGCGTTCATCTCGGCGGCGGCGCTCGTCGCCGTCTGCGTCTGGTACGGGAAGACGAGCGGCTGCGACTCCGGGTCCGAGCGCGCCTCGCGGGCCGAGATCTGGCGAGCGTTCAAGGCCGCAGGACCGGCGCTCCTGATGCCGGTCATCATCGTCGGCGGGATCTGGTCGGGCTATTTCACCCCGACCGAGTCGGCCGCGGTCGCGGTCGTCTACGGGATCGTCGTGTCGCTCTTTCTGTACGGCGACATCACCTGGCGCGATCTCCCGCGGCTCCTCCTCAGCGCCTTCCAGACGAGCGCGGTGGTCATGCTGGTGCTCGGCGCGACCGCGGCGATGGCGTGGCTGCTCACCGCCGAGCAGGTGGCGATGCAGCTCGCCGAGTGGGTCAAGGTCGTGGCGCACGAACAATGGATGTTCCTGCTGCTCGTCAACCTCTCGCTGCTGCTCCTCGGCATCTTCATCGAGCCGCTGCCCGCGCTGCTGCTGACCGCGCCCCTGTTCCTGCCGCTCGCAAAGGTGTTCAACGTGGATCTCGTTCACCTCGGCGTCGTAATGACCGCGAACCTGGCGATCGCGCTCTACACCCCGCCGGTGGGCGGCACGCTCTTCGTCGCGGCCAAGCTCGCGAACGCCGGGATCGGCGCGATCACGCGCGCCCTCGTGCCGCTGATGACGGCGACGGTGCTGGTGCTGCTGCTGATCACCTACGTGCCGGCGCTGTCGACGACGCTGGTGCGGCTGATCCTTTATTGAGTCGGAGGCGCACATGTACGTTCTCGTCGTGGATTTCGTGGTGAAGCCGGAGCACGTTCAGGCCTTCACCGCGGAGATCGTGAAGAACGCGCGGGCGTCGCGCGAGACCGAAGCTGGCTGCCGGCAGTTCGATGTCTGCGTCGCGCCCGACGATCCCGCGAAGATCGTTCTGTACGAGGTGTACGACGACAAGGCGGCCTTCGAGGCGCATCTGAAGACGCCGCACTTCCTCGCGTTCAAGCCGAAGCTCGAAGCGTGGCTCGAGGTCAACAAGGTGCGGTTCTTCTCGCGCCTCGATCCCTGATCTAGTCAGCCCGGCACGCACCCCCGAATCGCGTGCGCACGCGCGGAATACTCGATCCCGCCGTCCGCACTGTATCGGCAGTCCTTGCCGCACCGCCTCCTTCAATCTCGCGCACTCGCCGGCCGTCATCGCGGCAATGATCCTGGTAGTGGGGTAATAACCGGGCGTCTGCGCCTGCCAGAAGTCGTCGAAGCCGGTGTACCGTAGCGCCACTTCGATGGATCGGGTGGCCACACTTTCGAAATCCCGCGTCCCGAAATAGCGATTCGAGCGCGTGCAGGCTCGAATCCTTCGTACCGGGCAAGTTCCGGAACATCGGTACCGAACCGCCGCATCCCGACGCGCAACGGCCCACTGGGAGAACGTTCCGCCGCGAAGTCCCACACGTAGCCGGCAACGATGCCGCCCGCGCGGGCGACGCGGCGCATCTCGCCGAGCGCCCGGGGCCGATCGGGGATGAAGTTGATGACGAGCGCGGCGGCGACGACGTCGAAGGCGCCGTCGGCGAAGGGCAGCGCCTGCGCATCGCCCACTCGGAAGTCGGCTCGCCGTGCCACCGGCTGACGGCGCGCGTGGTCTATTTGCGCGCTCGACGGGTCGACGGCGCACACGGTGGCGGGCGCACACGTTTCGACCACTAGCTCGGTGAACACGCCGGTGCCGCAGCCCACTTCGAGCCAGCGCGCGCCCGACGGCGGCGCCACCCAGTCAAGGAACGTGGGCGCGACGGCACGGCTCCAGCGCCCCATCGCACGCTCGTAGGCCGCGCTGTCGTCGAAGTTGAGCGATTGTTCCGCCATGGCTAATGCCAGGTCTTCCTGGACATCCCCGCGGCAGTCCGGCGTCGTCACTCCGACTTGAGACCAATCGTCTTCACGAGCGCCGCATTGATGCCGACCTCCGTTCGGACCAGCGCGTCGAATTCCTGCGGCGTCATCGCCATCGGCTCGACTCCCAGTGCGGCCAGCTTCTCCCTCAGCGGTGGCGATTGCAGCGCCTTGGTCGTTTCGGCATAAAGCTTGTCGACGATCTCGCGCGGGGTCTTCGCCGGCAGAAAGAGGCCGAACCAGATCGGATACTCGGCGTTGGCGTAACCGGCTTCCTGAGTCGTCGGCAGATCGGGGAGCGCGGCGGAGCGCTTGCTGCTGTTCACCACGAGCGCAGTGAGCTTGCCCTGCCGAACCTGCGGCAGTACGAGCCCGACGGGTCCAAAGAAGAAATCTACCCGCCCGGCGATCACCTCGAGCATCGCTTCCGCACCGCCCTTGAACGGCACGTGCGCAGCGTCCACGCCCGCACTGAAGCGGAAGCGTTCCGCGCTCAGGTGCGTCGCAGTACCGACGCCAACGGAGGAGAAGTTGAACGTGCCCGGCTTCGCCTTGGCCGTCGCAACGAATGCGTCCACCGACTTGAAGCCCTTCGCGGGCGATACGACCAGGACGACCGGCGAGATGCCGAGCGGGACCACCGGGGTGAGATCTCGCGCCGGGTCGTAACTCAGGCTCGAATACAGCGACGACGCAATCGTGTACGCGGAGCTGTGCGCGAGGATCGTATAGCCGTCCGGATTCGCCTTGGCGACGTAGCCGGAACCGATCGTCCCGCCTGCGCCGGGACGGTTCTCCACGACAATGCTCTGGCCGATCTGCGGCACGAGGTGCTCGGAGACCGCACGCGTGACGATGTCGGCAGTGCTGCCGGCGCCGACAGGCACGATCACTCGGAGCGGCTTCGTCGGCCAAGTGTCCGCTCCGGCGTTCAGGGCGGCAAACGCGAGGGCGACGGCTGGCACGAGCATCAAGCGGTGGCGTTTCATTGTCGTCTCCTCGTCTCCCGGTTCCCGCGGCATCGCATCGATCCCCGCGCAGCTTGGGTTCGGGAGTCATCCATTGCCAATACTATGTTTCGATGATCGTTCATGCCGCAATGGCATAGACTCTCCGCATGAAGCTGGGGCACATGCGGACGTTCGTCGCTGTCGCCGAGGAAGGGACGGTCTCGAAGGCGGCGCTGCGCCTGCGCATTGCGCAGCCCGCGCTGTCCCGCCAGATCAGCGATTTCGAAGACGAGCTCGGGCTCCGGTTGTTCGATCGTGTGCGGCGACGGCTGGTGCTGACCGGCGAAGGCGAACGTCTGCTCGGCGACTGCCGCAGCATCCTGGCCGCGACGGAGGCGCTCGGCGAGCGGGCTCGCATGCTGAGCCGCAGCGATGCCGGCATCCTCAAGGTGGCGGCTACCATGCTCGACGACGTCTTTGGTACGTTTCTGCATCGCTATGCCGAGCGTTTTCCCAACGTGCAGATCGCGTTGAGCGACATGGTCGGTCCCGCCGACCTGTTTGCGCGGCTGGAAAGTGGCGAGCTGCATCTGGGTATCGGCTTGCTTCGATCCCTTCAGGCCGAAACTCACCAGTTCGGGAGCTTTCCGCTGCCGTCGATCGAGTTTCTCGCCGCCGGCCATGCATCGGTACCGCTCGGGTCCGCGGGCAGCATCGAGGTCGCCAACCTTTCCCGTTTCCCGCTCCTGCTTCTGACGCCCAGCTTCGAGGTCCGCAAATCGTTCGATGACGCCTGCCGCGTCGCAGAACTCAAGCCGAGGATCTTCATGGAGAGCCGCCTCTCGCACACCCTGCTGGCGCTCGCCGAGTCCGGGCACGGGGTGGCGATCGGGCCTTCCACTCTGCCCGTCGATCGCTACCGGCTGCGCGTCTCACGCGTGGTGCACCAGGGCAAGCCATTGCGGGAACCGCTGGCGGTCATGTGGAACCGCCATCGCGCACTACCCCGTTACGCCAGGGACTTCTGCGAACTGCTCGATGCCTACATGCGCGAGGTGTTTCCGAACCTGCACGCGCCGGCGCGGATGCCGGCGGACACGGCACGACGGGCGAGCCTCCGCCGCAGGTAGCCGCGAGCTCGAGGCGTCGCGTCGCAGGTCGCCCGGCGATCGATCCGCGACTAGGGGCCGGTCAAACCACGCCGCGCCGGCGCAGCGCCGCGATCTCGTCGGGCGAATAGCCGAGGTCCGCGAGCACGAGATCGGTGTGCTCGCCGACGGCGGGGACGGCCCCGACCGGCGCCTCCTCGTCGGTCCACGAGCCGGGCAACCGCAGCGTCGGCAGCGGACCAGCGGGCGAGGCCATCTCGCGCCAACGATTGCGCGCGGCGAGTTGCGGGTGCGCCCAGACGTCGCGCATCTCGTTCACCGTCGCGTTGCCGATGCCGGCGGCGTCGAGCCACGCCACCACCGCCGCTGCGGGCCGCTTCGCGAAGACCTCGTCGATCACCGGCGCAGCGCCGCGCGATTCGTCGCCCGCAGCACCGGGCTCTGAAACCGCGGATCGGCCTTCAGCGCCGGCCGCTCGAGCACCTTGTCGCAGAATGCTTGCCACTCGGGCTCGTTCTGCAGCCCCATCATGATCGTGCGCCCGTCGCCGCACTTGAACGGCCCGTACGGGAAGATCGTCGCGTGCGCCGCGCCGCTGCGTGGCGGCGGCGGCTGGCCCTCGTGCGTGTAATAGAGCGGGAACCCCATCCACTCGGCGAGCGCCTCGAGCATGGAAATCTCGATGCGCCGTCCGCGGCCGGTGCGCGCGCGGTCGTAGAGCGCCGCAAGGATCGAGCTGTACGCGTACATCCCGGCCGCGATGTCGGCAATCGAGATGCCGGCCTTCACCACGTCGTCCGGCGTGCCGGTCACCGACAGCAGCCCGGCCTCGGATTGCACGAGGAGGTCGTAGGCCTTCTTGTCGGAGTACGGTCCGGCCTCGCCGTAGCCGGAGATCTCGCAGAGGATCACCGACGGGTTCTTGGCAGCGAGCGCGTCGTAACCGCAGCCGAGCCGCGCCGCCGCGCCCGGCGCGAGATTCTGGATCACCACGTCGGCGCGACGCACGAGGCGGTCGAGCACCTCGAGCCCCTCGGGTGCCTTGAGATCGAGCGCAATGCTCTGCTTGCCGCGATTGGTCCACACGAAGTGCGACGAGAGCCCGCGCACCCGCTTGTCGTAGCCGCGGGCGAAGTCGCCGCCGCCGGGGCGCTCGATCTTGATGACCCGCGCGCCGAGGTCGGCGAGGTGCCGCGTCGCGAACGGCGCGGCGATGACGTGCTCGAGCGCGACGACGGTCACGCCGGAGAGGATTCCGCCCATGCCCCGCTCCCGATCAGTGCTGGATGCAGACCTTGCCGAAGTGCGCGCCGCTCTTGAGGTAGGCCATCCCCTCCTTCAGCGCTTCGAACGCGAACACCCGGTCCACCACCGGCTTCAGCTGGTGCTGGTCGAAGGCGCGCAGCATCGCCTCGAACCCGTCGCGATGCCCGACGGTGATGCCCTGCAGCCGCACGTGGCGCGTCACGACCAGGCCGAGCTGCAGCGCCGCCGTGCCGCCCGAGACCACGCCGATCATCGACAGCGTGCCGCCCGGGACGGATGCAGCGCAGCGACTGCGGCAGCGTCTGCTCGCCGCCGAGCTCGACGATGTGGTCGTAGCCGCGCCCGCCGGTGATCTCGCGCGACGCCTTCGCCCACTCCGGCGTCGTGCGGTAGTTGATCGCGGCGTCCGCGCCGAGCGCCTTCGCCCGGGCGATCTTCTCGTCGCTCGACGAGATGACGGTGACGTGCGCGCCGAAGAGCTTCGCGATCTGCAGCGCGAAGAGCGCGACGCCGCCGGTGCCCTGCACCAGCACGCGCGCACCGGGCCGCAGGCGCTCATCGGTCACCAGCGCACTCCACGCCGTGAGCGCGGCGCACGGCAGCGTCGCCGCCTCGAGGTCGCTCAGGTACGCGGGAATCTTGACCACGCCGTACTCCGGCAGGCACACGAGTTCGGCCATCGTGCCGTCGACCGGGCCGCCCATCGTCTTGGTGATGCGCTCGAGATCGGGCTCGCCCGCGATCCAGCCCTGCTGGAAGCACGGACCGGCGCGGTCGCCGACTTTGACCCGCGTGACGCCCGCGCCGACCTCGACCACCTCGCCGACGCCGTCGGACAGCGGGATCAGCGGCAGGTTGCCGGTGAACGAGCCGTACCCGCGGTTCGGCACCAGCAGGTCGCGATAGTTGAGCGCGGCGGCCTTCATGCGCATCAGCACCTCGCCGGGGCCGGGTTTCGGCTCGGGGCGCGTGGCGAGCTGGAGGTGATCCATGCCCCAGTCGCCTTGAATCTGGAAGACTTTCATCGCGGATCTCGTTCGGGCCGGAGAGCGCCGGATTGTCGCAGATCGGCCCGGCCTCGCGCAGAATAGCGGCCGAGGAGAACGCCCATGATCCGCTCGACGATGCAGCGTGCGCCGCTGTCGATCAACCAGATCCTCGAGCGCGCGGGCAAGCTGTATCCGGAATCCGAGATCGTCAGCCGGCTGCCCGACAAGTCGCTGGCCCGCCACCGTTTCGCCGACTTCTACCGCCGGTCCCGGGCGCTCGCGTCCGCGCTGATCGCCGCCGGGCTCCAGAAGGGCGATCGCGTCGCGACGCTGTGCTGGAACCACTACGCCCACCTCGAGTGCTACTTCGGCATCCCCGCGGCCGGCGGCGTGATGCACACGCTGAACCTGCGCCTGTCGCCCGAGGAGATCGGCTGGATCGCCAACCACGCGCAGGACCGGTTCCTGATCGTCGACGACGTGCTCCTGCCGCTCTACGAGCAGTTCAAGGCACGGGCACCGTTCGAGAAGGTGGTCGTCGTGCCGCTCACCCGCAAGTCGGTTGCGGCGCCGCTCGTGGATTACGAGGCGTTCCTCAACGGCGCGCCGGCGCGATTCGAGTACGCGCCGCACGAGGAGGACGACCCGATCGCCATGTGCTACACGTCCGGGACGACCGGGCGGCCGAAGGGCGTCGTGTACTCGCACCGCTCGACCGTGATCCACACGCTCGTGGCGAACCAGCCGGATCACTGGGGACTCTCCGCGCGCGACTCGGTGCTGCCCGCCACGCCGATGTTCCACGCGAACTGCTGGGGTGTGCCGTACGTGTGCGCAATGATGGGCATCAAGCTGGTCTTTCCCGGCCCGCACCTCGCGCCCGAGGACCTGCTGGACCTGATGGCGCGGGAGAAGCCGACCTACGCCCTCGGCGTGCCGACGATCTGGCTCGGCATGCTCCAGCTTCTCGACGCGCAGCCCGACCGCCACAAGCTGCCGCCGGGCATGCGCATGCTCGTCGGCGGCGCGCCGGTGCCCGAAGTCGCTCATCCGCGCCTACGCGCGCCACGGCGCGGCGGTGAGCCCCGGCTGGGGGATGACCGAGATGAGCCCGCTCGGCACGCTCTCGTTCATCAAGCCCGAGTTGCTGAACGCGAGCGAGGACGAGCGCTTCGCGCGGCTCGGCATGGCGGGCGTGCCGATGCCGGTGATGGACATCCGCATCGTCGGCGGCGACGGGGCCGAGCAGCCCTGGGACGGAAAGAGCGTCGGCGAGATCCAGGTGCGCGGGCCGTTCATCACCGGCAGCTACCACGACGCGCCGCACGACCCGGACAAGTTCACCGCCGACGGCTGGCTGCGCACCGGCGACGTCGCCTCGATCGACGCGCACGGCTACGTGCGCATCTCCGACCGCACCAAGGACCTGATCAAGTCGGGCGGCGAATGGATCAGCTCGGTCGACATGGAGAACCTGCTGATGGCGCACCCGGCGGTGCAGGAGGCGGCCGTGATCGCGATCGCCGACGCGAAATGGGGCGAGCGCCCGCTCGCCTGCGTGGTGCTCAAGGCGGGCAAGGCCGCGTCGCCGGACGAGCTGCGCGCCCACCTCGGCGGCAAGCTCGCCAAGTGGCAGCTGCCGGACCGCTTCGAGTTTCTCGACGCGATCCCGCGCACCTCGACGGGCAAGTTCTGGAAGGTCAAGCTGCGCGAGCGCTACCGATAGACTCGTCGCATGCGCACCAGCACCGACCGCATCCTCACGACGCACGTCGGCAGCCTGCCGCGACCGCAGGATGTCGTCGATGCGCTGTTCGCGCAGGACCGCGGAGAGCCGGTCGACCCCGAAGCGTTCGACGCGACGATGCGCGCCGCGGTCTTCGATGCGGTGAGCAAGCAGGTTGCGGCAGGCGTCGACGTCGTGAGCGACGGCGAGACGAGCAAGATCAGTTACGCGACCTACATCCGGCATCGCCTCACCGGGTTCGAGATCGGCGAGTCCCCGCGCCAGGTGCCGAGCGACATCGACGACTTCCCGGGGTTCAAGGCGCGCCTGGCGAAGATCGGCGACACGCCGAAGTACCACCGCCCGATCTGCCGCGGTCCGATTGCGGTGAAGGACCTTGCGCCGTTGCGCAAGGACATCGAGCATCTGAAGGCCGCGATGGCGGCGGCCGGCGCGACGGAGGGCTTCATGAACGCTGCGTCGCCCGGCGTGATCGCGGTGTTCCAGCCGAACGAGCACTACCCGACGCAGGAGCAGTACCTCGAGGCGATCGCGCAGGCGATGCGTGCGGAGTACGAGACGATCGTCGGGGCCGGCTTGCTGTTGCAGATCGACGCGCCCGATCTCGCGATGGGGCGCCACATCGCCTTCCGCGGTGCGTCCGAAGCCGAGTTCCTGCGCAATGCCCGGCTGCAGGTCGAGGCGCTCAACCACGCGCTCGCCAACGTGCCGGCCGATCGGGTGCGCCTGCACATCTGCTGGGGCAACTACGAGGGCCCGCATCATCACGACATTCCGCTCGAGCGAATCATCGACCTCGTTCTGGCCGTGAAGGCGCAGGCCATCCTGTTCGAGGGCGCGAACCCGCGCCACGCGCACGAGTGGACGGTGTGGCAGGCGACGAAGGTGCCGGAGGACAAGATCCTCGTCCCCGGCGTCATCGACAGCGTCTCGAACTTCGTCGAGCACCCCGCGCTCGTGGCGGAGCGGATCTGCCGCTACGCCGACATCGTCGGCCGCGAGCGAGTCATCGCCGGCACCGACTGCGGGTTCGGCACCTTCGCCGGCGCCGGCGCGGTCCATCCGCCGATCGCTTACGCGAAGCTCGCGGCGATGGCGGAGGGCGCGGCAATCGCGTCCCGGCGACTCTGGGGCCGCTGAGTCCCAGCGCCGTTTCCCAACGCTGCGGGGCGGCTCTATACTCCCCGCCTCCGCATCCACACGGCATCCACGGCGCGCCTTGCGCCGTCCACACGGAGACGCAATGAACCAGCTCGACTTCAAGGGCCGCACGGCCATCGTCACCGGCGGCGCGCAGGGGATCGGCCTCGCCATCGTCAGGCGGCTGCTCGACTCGGGCGCGACGGTGCGCATCTGGGATCGCGACAAGGCGCTGCTCGACAAGACGATCTCGTCGCTGCCGGGGCCGGTCAGCGGGGCCGCGGTCGACGTCACCGACGGCCCGTCGATCACGCAGGCGACCGACGCGGCGCTCAAGGATCTGCGCAAGGTCGACGTGCTGGTGAACAACGCCGGCATCGCCGGCATGGCCGTGCCCACCGTCGACCTCCCGGTCGAGGAGTGGGAGCGGGTCATCAAGGTCAACCTCACGGGACCGTTCCTCACCTGCCGGGCGCTCGCGCCGCACATGGCGAAGGCGAAGTACGGGCGCATCGTGAACATCGCCTCGATCGCCGGCAAGGAAGGCAATCCGAACGCGTCGGCCTACTCGGCGTCGAAGGCGGGCGTCATTGCGCTCACCAAGAGCCTCGGCAAGGAGCTCGCCCAGGCCGGCGTGCTGGTGAACTGCGTGACCCCGGCGGCGGCGAAGACGGCGATCTTCGACCAGATCACCCAGCAGCACATCGACTACATGCTCGCCAAGATCCCGATGGGGCGCTTCGTCAAGGTCGAGGAGATCGCCGCGCTGGTGTGCTGGCTCGCCTCCGAGGACTGCGCGTTCTCGACCGGCGGGGTGTTCGACATCTCCGGCGGTCGCGCGACGTACTGAGCGCGGGGCGAGCGCGGCGGCGATGCAGCTCGCGGGCGTCCGCGTCGTCGACCTCACCCGCATCCTCTCCGGGCCGTTCTGCACCCAGCTCCTCGCCGACCTCGGCGCGGACGTGATCAAGATCGAGCCGCCGGAAGGCGACCCGATCCGCGCCCAGGGCGCGATCGTCGAGGGACTGTCCTGGTACTTCGCCGCGTTCAACCGCAACAAGCGCTCGGTGGTGCTCGACCTGCGCGCCGCAGCGGGCAGGCGGGCGCTCGAACGACTCATCGCGACCGCCGACGTCGTAGTCGACAACTTCCGCCCCGGCGTCATGGCTGCGCTGGGCTTGTCGCGCGACCGCCTCGACGCGATCCGTCCGGGCATCATCCATACGAGCGTCACCGGCTTCGGCGAGACCGGGCCCTACGTCGACCGCCCCGCCTTCGACTTCATCGCCCAGGCGATGAGCGGCTGGATGAGCATGAACGGGACGCCCGAGTCCGGCGCGCTGCGCAGCGGCCCCCCGATAAGCGATCTCGTCGCCGGGCTCTATGCCGCGCTCGGCACGGTCGCGGCGTTGTTTCGGCGTGAACGAACCGGCCGGGGCGAGCGCGTCGGTGCGGCGCTCGTCGACGGACTGGTGAGCTTCGGCGCCTTCATGTCGGCCGAGTGCCTCGCGACCGGTCGGCTGCCCGAGCGCACCGGGAACGACCACGCGCTCGTCGCGCCGTACGGGCTCTTTCCCGCCACCGACGGCGAGGTGGCCATCGCGCCGTCGCACGACGGCGTCTATCTCAAGCTCCTCGCCGCGCTCGGGCTCGAGCACCTGCGCGACGACCCGCGATTCGGCACGAACGCGCTCCGGGTCGCGAACCGCGCCGCGATCAACGCGGAGATCGGCGCCCGGACCCGCGCGCACCCGCGTGCGCACTGGATCGAGCGGCTCAACGCCGCCGGCGTGCCCTGCGGCGTGGTGATGAACCTCGCCGAGGCCTACGCCGACCCGCAGATCGCCTCGCAGGAGATGGTGCTCGCCATCGAGCATCCCGGCCGCGGCGCGGTGCGCATGACGGGTTTCCCGATAAAATTCGCCGACGCGCCGTGCATGGTGCGCCACCCGGCGCCGGAGCTCGGCGCGCACACCGCCGAGGTGCTGCGCGCGGCGGGGCTCGGCGACGCGGAGATCGCGCACTTGAGCGGAAAGGCCCCATGACACGCCTCTACATCCACGAAGTCGTCACCCGCGACGGCTTCCAGATCGAGCCGCGCTTCATCCCGACGGAACAAAAGATCGCACTGATCGACCGGCTCTCGGACACCGGTCTTCACAAGATCGAAGTCACCTCGTTCGTTTCGCCGAAGGCGGTGCCGGCGCTCGCCGACGCGGAAGGCGTGATGGCGGGCATCCGGCGCAACCCGGCGGTGAAGTACGTCGCGCTGGTCGCGAACCCGAAGGGCGCCGAGCGCGCGCTCGCGGCCAAGGTGGACGAGATCGTGCTCGTCATTTCCGTGTCGGAGAGCCACAACCGCTCGAACGTGCGACGCTCGACCGAAGAGTCGTTCGCCGGCTTCGCGGAGATCATGCACACGCTCGAGGGCACGGGCGTGAAGGTCGCGTGCGGCATGGCGACCACGTTCGGCTGCCCGTTCGAGGGCTTCCAGCCGCTCGACCGCATCCTGAAGTTCGTCGACCGCCTGGTCGGCCTCGGCGTCGACTCGATTGCCCTCGCGGACACGATCGGCATGGGCAACCCGACGCAGATCCGCGGACATCTGCACCGAAGTGCGCGCGCGCTTTCCCGAATTACGAGTTCGCCCTCCACTCTGCACAACACGCGCGGCATGGGCCTTGCGAACGTGCTGTCCGGGCTCGAGACCGGCATCACGCACTACGAATCGTCGCTCGGCGGCCTGGGCGGCTGCCCCTTCGCACCGGGCGCGACCGGCAACATCTGCACCGAAGACCTGGTGCACATGCTGCACGAGATGGGACACGACACCGGCGTCGATCTCGACAAGCTCATCGCCGCCTCGCGCGGCTTGCCCGCGCTCGTCGGCCACGACGTGCCCGGCCAGGTCGTGAAGGCCGGCAAGAGCACTGACCTCCATCCGCTGCCCGCGGGCCTATAAGGACGACAACAATGGCTGACACCAAGAAATCCAAGCTCCGTTCCACCGAGTGGTTCGGCCGCACCGACCGCGACGGTTTCATCTACCGCAGCTGGATCAAGAACCGCGGCATCCCGCACGACCAGTTCGACGGCCGTCCGGTGATCGGGATCTGCAACACGTTCTCCGAGCTGACGCCGTGCAACTCGCACTTCCGCACCATCGCCGACTACGTGAAGCAAGGGCGTGCTCGACGCGGGCGGCTTCCCGCTCGAGTTCCCGGTGATGTCGCTCGGCGAGACGATGCTGCGCCCCACCGCGATGCTGTTCCGCAATCTCGCGAGCATGGACGTCGAGGAGTCGATCCGCGCCAACCCGATCGACGGCGTGGTGCTGCTCTTCGGCTGCGACAAGACGACGCCGGCGCTGCTGATGGGCGCGGCGAGCGTCGACGTGCCCGCGATCGGCGTGTCCGGCGGGCCGATGCTCTCCGGCAAGTTCCGCGGCCAGGACATCGGCTCGGGCACCGGCACCTGGCAGATGAGCGAGGACGTGCGCGCGGGCAAGATGTCGCAGGAGGACTTCTTCGAGGCCGAGTCGTGCATGCACCGCTCGCACGGCCACTGCATGACGATGGGCACCGCCTCGACGATGGCGTCGATGGTCGAATCGCTCGGCATGGGACTGCCCGGCAACGCCGCGTTTCCGGCGGTGGACGGACGGCGGAACGTCATCGCCCGGATGGCGGGGCGGCGCATCGTCGACATGGTCAAGGAGGATCTCCGCATGTCGAAGATCCTGACGCGCGAGGCGTTCGAGAACGCGATCATGACGCTCGCGGCGATCGGCGGCTCGACCAACGCCGTGATCCATCTGCTGGCGATCGCCGGCCGCATGGGGGTGAAGCTCGAGCTGGAGGACTTCGACCGGATCGGCAGCCGGCTGCCCTGTCTCGTCAACCTGCAGCCGTCGGGGCACTACCTGATGGAGGACTTCTGCTACGCGGGCGGTCTGCCCGCGGTGCTGCGCGAGCTCGGCCAGGCCGGCGTGCTGAACAAGAACGCGCTCACCGTGAACGGCAAGACGATCTGGGACAACAACAAGGACGCCCCCTGCCACAACCGCGAGGTCGTCTTCGCGTACGAGAAGCCGTTCAAGGCGGCGGCGGGCATCGCGGTGCTGAAGGGAAACCTGGCGCCCGACGGCGCCGTGATCAAGCCTTCGGCGGCGACGCCTTCGCTCCTCAAGCATCGCGGCCGCGCGGTGGTGTTCGAGGACATCACCGACTTCCACCAGCGCATCGACGACGAGAACCTCGACATCGACGAGACGTGCGTGATGGTGCTCAAGAACTGCGGACCGAAGGGCTATCCCGGCATGGCGGAGGCCGGCAACATGCCGCTGCCGCCGAAAGTGCTGCGCAAGGGAATCACCGACATGGTGCGCATCTCGGACGCGCGCATGAGCGGCACCGCGTACGGCACCGTCGTGCTGCACAGCGCGCCGGAGGCGGCGGCGGGCGGGCCGCTCGCGTTCGTGCGCAACGGCGACATGATCGAGCTCGACGTCGCGGGCCGGAAGCTGCACCTCGAGGTGTCCGACGCGGAGCTCGCCAGGCGCAAGGCCGAGTGGAAGGGCCCGCCGCAGCATCTCGCGCGCGGCTACAACAAGCTCTACGTCGACCGCGTGATGCAGGCGAACAAGGGCGCGGACCTCGACTTCCTGGTCGGCAAGAGCGGGTCGGCCGTCCCCAAGGACAACCACTAGCCGGCCCGCCAGCGCGCGCCCGGGCTCAGGCCCGAGCCACCACCGGCGCGTCGTCGACCGAAGGTTCGGGCTTGGTCTCGGCCCGCAGCTCGTCCACCGGCGGCTCCTCGGGCAGCTCGGTGACCGTCTCGGTCGGGGCGATGTCGCGCGGCAGAAACCCGCCCGACTGGTGCCGCCACAGCCGCTCGTAGTGACCGCGCAGCCGCAGCAGCTCGTCGTGCGTCCCCGCTTCGACGATGCGGCCCGCCTCGAGCACGATCAGGCGGTCCATCCGCGCGATGGTCGAAAGTCGGTGCGCGATCGCGATCACGGTCTTGCCTTCCATGAGGCCGAGCAGCTGCTCCTGGATCGCGAGCTCCACTTCGCTGTCGAGCGCGGAGGTCGCCTCGTCGAGCACGAGGATCGGCGCGTCCTTGAGCACCACGCGCGCGATCGCGATGCGCTGCCGCTGTCCGCCGGAGAGCTTGACGCCGCGCTCGCCCACGTGGGCCTCGTAGCCGGTGCGGCCGGTCCAGTCCTGCAGCCCCTCGATGAACTCGTGCGCCTGCGCCTTGCGCGCGGCCGCCTCCACCTCCGCGTCGCTGGCGCTCGGCCGGCCATAGCGGATGTTGGCGGCGATCGAGCGGTGCAGGAGCGAGGTGTCCTGCGTCACCATGCCGATCGCCGCGCGCAAGGATCTCCTGTGTGACGGCGCCGATGTCCTGGCCATCGATGCGGATCGCGCCCCGCTCCGGCTCGTGGAAGCGCAATAGCAGGTTGACGAGCGTCGACTTGCCCGCGCCCGAGCGCCCGACGAGGCCGACGCGCTCGCCGGGCCGGATCGCGAGGTTCAGGCGGTCGAGCACCGGCTTGCCGTCGCTGCGGCCGTAGCTGAAGCTCACGTCCTCGAAGCGGATCTCGCCGCGCGTCACCTCGAGTGCGCGCGCGCCGGGGCGGTCCTGTCCGGTGTGCGGCACGGCGATCGTCTGCATCCCTTCCTGCACCACGCCGATGTTCTCGAAGATGCCGGTCACCTCCCAGCTCACCCAGCCGGCGACGTTGGCGATCTGCCAGGCGAGCGGCAGCGCGGTGGCGACCACGCCCGCGCTCACCACGCCCTGCGCCCAGAGCCAGATGCCGATGACCGCGGTGCCGGTGAGGAGCGCTGCGTTCATCACCGCCAGCGCGAACATGAACTGCGAGATCAGCCGCATGTGGGCGCCGATGGCGCGCTGGTGGTCGTCGATCACCTCGCGCACGTAGGCGTCCTCGTCGGCGAGCCGCGCGAAGAGCTTGACGGTGAGGATGTTGGTGTAGCTGTCCACCACCCGTGCCATGACGTGCGAGCGCACCTCCGAGCTCGCCCGGGCGAGATCGCGCATGCGCGGAACGAAGTAGCGCAGAAAGACGAGGTAGCCGGCGAACCACAGCGAGCGTGGGGACGCCGAGCCGCCAGTCCGCGAGGGCCATCAGCACGAGCGCGCCGATGCCGTACACCGCGATGTACCAGACCGCCCGGATGCTCGCCATCACGCTCTCGCGCAGCGCGTTGGCGGTCTGCATCACGCGGTTGGCGATGCGGCCCGCGAAATCGTTCTGGAAGAACGGCCAGCTCTGGCGCACCACGTGCCAGTGGCTCTGCCAGCGGATCAGGCTGGTGGCGCCGGGGATGATCGCGTTGTGCCGGATCGCGACGTCGGCGAGCATCACCAGCGGCCGGACGATCAGCACGAGCCCCACCATGCCGGCGAGCAGCGGCCATTGCGCTTCGAGCGCCGCCTGGCGGTCGGTGGCCTCCATGAGCGACACGAGCCTGCCGATGAACACCGGGATCACCGTGTCGATCAGCGCCACCGCGAGGCTGGTGACGAACATCAGCGCGTACCAGCCCTTCGTCTGGCGCGCGAAGTGCCAGTAGAAGGCGAGGAGACCGGGCGGCGGCGCGCCCGGCCCGGTGCTGGCGGTGCCGCGGATGCGCGATTGGAGGTAGCTGAACATGGAAAGCGGGGCCGCTACGGCAGGCGAGGATGACGAGCGCACCGACAGGGCGCGCGGGTCGAGTCTAAGACGTTTGTCGCCGCGATGCCGGCGCGGAACGCCAGAGCCCGCTAATGCGGTATCTTCCCGGTCGCAGGCTCGCGTCGGCAGACGCCGTGCCCCTTCCCTCCTGACCCGATGAAGCTCAAGCGCACCATGCTCCTGGCCCTCGCCCTGTTCGTCGATTCCGCTCGCGATCAGCGTCGCGACGCACACGCCCGCCGCGGCCACCTGGCAGACCGCCTCGCGCGCGCCCACCGGGCTCGCGCCCGACCCGGCCGTCGTGCTCGAGCCCGTGGTCCAGGTCTACGCCGCGCGCACCTTCGGCTGGCGCGGCGCGTTCGGTGTCCATTCCTGGATTGTGGTCAAGCGCGAAGGCGCCACAGCATTCACGCGCTACGACGTCGTCTTCTGGGGGGGCCCGCCCCACGTGCGCCAGAACTACGCCGCGCCCGACGCCGAGTGGTTCGGCAGCCGCCCCGACCTGCTGGTCGACCGGCGCGGCGAGGGCGTCACGGCGCTCATCGACGAGGTCGAGGCGGCGGTGTCGAGCTACCCGTACAACGACTCGTACCGGACCTGGCCGGGACCCAACAGCAACACCTTCATTGCCCACATCGGCCGCAGCGTCCCGGGCTTGCGGCTCGACCTGCCGGCGAACGCGATCGGCAAGGATTACCAGCCGCTATCGTCGGCACTCGGCCGCGCTCCGAGCGGCTCGGGCGTCCAGGCGTCGCTGTTCGGCCTGCTCGGCGTGATCGTGGCCCCGGAAGAGGGTCTGGAGGTCAACCTGCTCGGACTCTCGCTGGGCGTCGACGTCGCCGAGCCGGCGCTGCGGCTGCCGGGGCTCGGGCGCGTCGGCACTGCGCAGCAGCCGGATTGACCGGTGGCCGAATACACCCTCTATTGCTTCGCCCAGTCCGGCAATGCCTACAAGGCCGCGCTGATGCTCAACCTGTGCGGCGCCGACTGGCAGCCGCGGCTCGTCGACTTCTTCAACGGCGAGACGCGGACGCCGGCGTACCGCGCGCAGGTGAACGAGATGGGCGAAGTCCCGGTGCTCGAGCAGCGCGGGCGCAGGCTGACGCAGTCGGGCGTCATTCTCGATGACCTCGCCGGCACCTTCGGGAAGTTCGGCTGGTCGACCGACGACGAGCGGCGCGAGATCCTGCGCTGGCTGCTGTGGGACAACCACAAGCTCACGAGCTACATCGCGACGCTGCGCTACTTCCTGCAGTTCGCGAAGGACCCGGATCCCGGCGCGGTGGCGTTCCTGAAGGGCCGGATGACCGGCGCGCTCGGCATCCTCGACAAGCACCTCGCCGCGCAGCCGTTCGCCGTCGGCGGGCGCCTCACCATCGCGGACCTCTCGATGTGCGGCTATCTCTACTGGCCCGACGAGTTCGGGGTATCGTGGCAGGACTATCCGCACATCGGCGCCTGGCTCGAACGCATCAAATCGCAACCCGGATGGGTCCATCCCTACACGCTGATGCCGGGGCATCCGCTGCCCACCGGGACCGGAAAGTCCTGATGCGGCGCACCGCACTCCTGGCCGTGCTGCTGGTCGCCGCGTGCGGCGCCCCGACGCCTCCTGCGCCGGAGAAGCCCGCCGCGCCGCCCCCTGCGCCGGTCGCGCCCGCACCGCCGCAGGCCGCAATACCGCAGCTGCCGCCGCCGCGGACGCCGCTCGACGCCTACAAGCGCGACGTGGCGCAGCGCATCCTGTCCGCGAACGCGACGCAGACCTTCGAGGGCCGCCCGCCCGAGATCCTGCAGGCGGTGGTCGTGCTCCAGTTCACGATCGAGCGCAGCGGCACGCTGACCGGCCTGAAGACGCTGCGCTCGCGGCATCCCCCACAGGAGAAGGTCGCGCTCGCCAGCGTCCGCGCCGCGGCGCCCTTCCCCGCTCCGCCTGCGGCCCTGCTCCGCAGCAGCCGCGTCGAGGTCGCCGAGACCTGGCTGTTCCGCGACGACGGCAAGTTCCAGATCCGCTCGCTCGCCGAGCCGCAGGCCGCCACCGAGTAGACGGCAAGCGCGCCCCGAAAGCGGCGCCCGACGACCGCTCGTCCTTCTTTTGACGCTGCAGCGCAGCGCTGCTACCTTCGGCCGACCATGACGACGCGCCCCCGCATCGCGATCACCATGGGCGACGCCGCCGGCGTCGGCCCGGAGGTGATCATGAAAGCGCTCGCGCACCGCGAGCTCTACGCAATCGCCCGGCCGCTCGTGGTCGGCGACGCGAAGCGCCTCGGCCGGGCCGGCCAGATCGTGCGATCCGGGCTTGCCGTGCGCGCCATCGCGGAGCCCGAGGACGCCGGGTTCGAGCCGGGCGTCGTCGACTGCCTCGACCTCACGCTCGTCCCGGAGGACACGCCCTTCGGCAAGCTCTCCACCGCCTGCGGCGAGGCCGCGTACCGGTTCATCGAGCGCGCCGTCGCGCTCGCGGTCGCGGGAAAGGTCGACGCGATCTGCACCGCGCCGCTCAACAAGGAGGCGCTCAACGCCGCGGGCCATCGCTACCCGGGCCACACCGAGCTGCTCGCCGAACTCACCGGCACCGCCGAGGTCTCGCTCATGTTGATGGCGCCGGGCTTGCGCGTCATCCACGTCACGACGCACATCGGGCTGGTCGACGCGGTCGAGCGGATCGACGCCGGTCTGGTGGAGCGCACGATCACGCGCGGCCGCGAGCTGGTGCGGCGCGCCGGGGTGTCCGAGCCCCGCATCGCCGTGTGCGGCATCAACCCGCACGCGGGCGAGAGCGGCCTCTTCGGCCGCGGCGAGGAGGCGACGAAGATCGAGCCGGCGATCCGCGCGTGCGTCGCGCGGGGCTGGAAGGTGGCGGGACCGCTCCCCGCCGACACGCTCTTCTACCGTGCGCTCAAGGGCGACTTCGACCTGATCGTCGCGATGTATCACGACCAGGGCCACGGCGCGGTCAAGGCGGTGGCGTTCGACACCGGCGTGAACATCACCGCCGGGCTGCCCGTGCTCCGCACCTCGGTGGACCACGGCACGGCGTTCGACATCGCCGGCACCGGCAAGGCCGACGAGCGCAGCATGCTCGAGGCGCTGCGGCAGGCGGCGGCGCTCGCGCCACGCCCGGCCTGACGGCGCGTACGATGCCCGGTTCGCGATTCCCGATCCACGACTGACGGAGTTCCCGATGCTCCAGGCCGCCGACCTCACCATCCGCCTCAACCCCGCCGACGACGTGGTCATCGCGCGCGTCGCCATCGCCGCGGGCACGCTGCTCGTGCAGGAAGGCAACGTGCGCGTATCGGCGCGGGTGCCCGCGGGCCACAAGATCGCGACGCGCGACGTGAAGGCAGGCGCACCCGTGCGCCGCTACAACCAGATCATCGGATTCGCGACGTGCGAGGTCAGAGCGGGCGACCACGTGCACGTGCACAACATCGCCATGGGCGACTTCGAAAGGGATTACGCGTTTGGCGCCGACGCGAAGCCGACCGCGTATATCGACCCCGCGGCGACCTTCCAGGGCATCGTCCGTCCCGACCGCCGCGTCGCCACGCGCAACTACATCGGCGTGATCACGAGCGTGAACTGCTCGGCCACGGTGGCGAAGATGATCGCGCGGCACTTCGAGAACCGGCTGGACGACTTTCCCGGCGTGGACGGCGTCGTCGCGCTCGCGCACAAGACCGGCTGCGGCATGGCCTCCGAGGGCGAGGCGGTCGACATCCTCCGGCGCACCACCGCCGGCTACATCCGCCACGCGAACTTCCACTCGGTGCTGCTGGTCGGGCTCGGCTGCGAGGCGAACCAGATCAACAGCCTCCTCGCCGCGCAGGGGCTGAAGCGCACCGACCATCTTCACGCGTTCACGATCCAGGACAAGGGCGGCACGCGCAAGGCCGTCGAAGAAGGCGTCGCGCGCATCCGCGAGCTGCTGCCCGACGCGAGCAAGGTCAGGCGCGAGACCGTGCCGGCCGGCCATCTCGTGCTCGGACTGCAGTGCGGCGGGTCGGACGGCTACTCGGGCATCAGCGCGAACCCGGCGCTCGGTGCGGCGGTCGATCTCCTGGTGCGGCACGGCGGCACGGCGATCCTGTCCGAGACGCCCGAGATCTACGGCGCCGAGCATCTGCTCACGCGCCGCGCCGTCTCGCGCGAGGTCGGCGAGAAGCTGATCGGCCGCATCAAGTGGTGGGAGGAGTACACCGCGCGCAACGGCAACGAAATGAACAACAATCCTTCGCCGGGCAACAAAGCGGGGGGACTCACGACGATCCTCGAGAAGTCGCTCGGCGCGGTCGCCAAGGGCGGCACGACGAACCTCGTCGACGTCTACGAGTACGCCATGCCCGTGACCGCAAAGGGGTTCGTCTACATGGACACGCCGGGCTACGACCCGGTGTCGGCGACCGGGCAGGTCGCCGGCGGCGCGAACATGATCTGCTTCACCACCGGCCGCGGCTCGGCCTACGGCTGCAAGCCCGCGCCGTCGCTGAAGCTCGCGACCAACACGCCGCTCTTCGACCGCCAGGAAGACGACATGGACATCAACTGCGGCACGGTCGTCGACGGCAAGGAATCGATCGCCGCCGCCGGCGCGCGCTTCTTCGAGCTCGTGCTGCGCACCGCCTCCGGCGAGAAGTCGAAGAGCGAGCAGTGGGGCTACGGCGAGGACGAGTTCGCGCCCTGGATGCTCGGCGCGACGATGTGAAGCGCGCCGGCGTCCTCCTCGCGGCGGGCGCGCTCGGCGCCGCCGCCGCGCACGCGCAGCCGGTGGTGCCCCGGCCGCTCCCCGTCAAGCCGATCATCGTCGTGCCGGGAACGGTCACCACGATCCCGGTCGAGAGCTGGGGCGCGATCGCCTATCACCGCCCCACCGGCGCGTTCGGCTACAGCTTCGACCACGCCAGCCAGCGGGACGCCGGCACCGCGGCACTCGACGCCTGTGCCCATCGCGAGTGCACCGTCGTCGCAAGCTACAGGAATGCCTGCGGCGCGCTCGTGGACGGTCCCACCGGCCCTTCGTTCGCCGAGGGCGTCACGGCGCAGGAAGCCGAGACGAAGGCGCGGCTCCGGTGCACCGACCCGCAGTGCCACGTCATCGCGTGGTCCTGCACGAAATAGCGCGGCGCACCCCGCGCACCGTTCGTCGCCCTTCGCCGACCGCCGATCCGCGCCGCCTGTCGCCCTCTCGACACGAGCGTCACGACGTCGTTCGGGTCGTGACTTTCCTCCCCAGGGTCGCGTGACCTTTGTCACGGCGTGCCGATGACGCGGGCATAGGCGTCTGGCATAGTCGGGCGGACAAGAAGAACAACACAGGCAGCACCGGGCCGGCGGGTCGCGTCTTCCGCTGGCACCTCCGGACGAAGACGCTCGATTTTTGGGTCGCACTCGTGAAGGCCGGCGCATCGGGAAGCTGATGTGCGCCGCGTCGCCGCCGCCAGATGGCCTTTGCGCGCATGGCGACCCAAAGGGGTTGTGTTATGGACACGTCCAGACGGCCTGCCGCGCCGGCCGCTACCAACCGTCCCATGGCCGGGGCGGAGAGCAAGGCGTTGCTCGGTCAGACCCGCGAGCTCGCCCGCTCCAAGCTGAGCAGCATCATCGCCGAGGCGCTCGACAAGGTCGAGAACGACCTCTTCGCCGCCGCCGAGGCCAGCACCTCGCGCGCCGAGCAGCAGCTCCTGTTCGAGACGATGTCGCAGGTCAAGAAGCACCGCGCCGACATCACCGGCTCGTTCGACCGCTTTTTCATCGAGGCCTTCGAGCGCCGCATCGCCACGCGCCGTCTGTCCAAGGAGAAGACCCAGGAGCTCAAGCTCGAGGAGCTCACGCTGGTCGACGACAGCGCGATGGAGGAGGAGCTCGTCGTCAACGACCTGGCACGCAAGACCCGGAACCGCCTGGACCAGGACGAGCTGATGGGCATCCGCGCCCGGCTCGGTCACCTGCTCTCCACCGAGGACCTCGAGGACAGCGGCAACCCGCTCTCGCCCGAGACGGTGTTCGAGGCGCTGCGCCTGTCGTGCGCGAAGATCCCCGGCGATTTCGCGATCAAGCGCTCGCTGCTGAACGCCTTCCAGCCTCACGTCGCCGCCGGCATGAGCGCCGTCTACGCCGACGTGAACAAGAACCTGATCGCTCACCACGTCCTGCCGCGCATCAACTTCCACGTGAAGCGCGCCCGCGACGTCGGCGTGGCGCAGCGCGCGGGCGACCCCGCCGGGGCGATGGGCGCGAGCCAGGCGATGAACCTCGCCCAGCTCCTGGGCGGCCCGCAGGGCGGCGCCGCGGGGATGGGCACCAGCCAGCTGATGCAGCTCGGCCAGCTGCTCCACGCCGCCGGCGTGCCGGCCGCGGCTGCGGCGCTCTCCGCGAGCCAGCAGCTCGACCTGTCGACGCTGCTCGCCGGCGTGGTGAGCGGCCCGCCGTCCGGCCGCCAGGCGATGGCGCGGGTGATGGCCGAGCCGTCGCAGTTCCAGTTCGAGGGCGCGCTCGAGACCCCGGCGACGCCCGAGCTGATGGCCTCCCTCAGCCGCCTGCAGACGAACGCGGGCTTCGGTCCGGCGCTCGGCACGAACCCGCTCGACTTCCTCGGCGCGATCGACCAGCAGGTGCGCACGCAGAGCCACCCGCTCGACCAGCTCACGATCGAGCTGGTCACGATGGTGTTCGACTACATCCTCGACGATCGCGCGATCGCCGAGACGGTGAAATCGGAGCTCGCGCGGCTGCAGATCGTCGCGATCAAGGCCGCCCTCCTCGACCGCACGTTCTTCGCGCGCCGGGCGCACCCGATGCGCCGGTTCCTCGACCAGGTCGCCGAGGCGGCGTCCGACCCGGAGGTGGCGACCGACGAGCAGTCCAAGTTCCTGACCGGCCTGCGCGGCGTCGTCGACTACCTGGTCCACGAGTTCAGCGACGACCTGACCGTCTTCACCGTCGCGCAGGAGACCCTCGAGAAGCTGATCGAGGAGGACTCGCAGCGCCGCGAGCAGGAGATCGCGCCCACCACCGCCGAGCTCGTGCGCCGGGAAGAGGCCGAGATCGCGCATCACACCGCGCTCGCGGAGATCAAGCGCCGCGCGACGCGCAAGACCCCCGGGTTCGTCCGCGAGTTCCTGTATCACTGGTGGACGAAGACGCTGGTGGACGCGTACATCAAGAATCGCGAAGGCGACGACTCGTGGACCCACCGCCTCGGCATCGTCGATGCGCTGGTCTGGAGCGTCGCGCCGCTGCGCACGAGCGAGATCCAGCAGCTCGCCTCGATGCTGCCCACGCTCATGAAGAGCCTGCTGCGCGGCATGAACGCGATCGAGATGCCGCCGGAGGCGCGCCACGCGTTCTTCAACCAGCTCATGCAGGCGCACACCACCACGATCAACGCGGCCAAGGCGCAGGCGAAGGCGCATGCGGCGGGCACCGAGCCGGCACCGGCCGCGCCCGTCGCGGAACCCGAGCCGGCCGACGATCCCGCGACCGGGCCGGTCACGAATTCCGGCATGGACGACGACTACTGGGTCCACACCGCGATGGCGCTGGAGCGCGGCGCGATGATCGAGTTCGACGAAGGCGCGGCCACCGTGCGCTCGAAGCTCTCCTGGGTCAGCCCGAAACAGACGGTCCTGCTGTTCACGGCGAGCGGCTCGGCCGCGCGCCAGATCGCGCCCAAGGCGCTCGCCACACTGCTGCGCGACGGCAAGGCGCGGCTGGTCGAGGGCGCCGAGGCGCTGATGGATCGCGTCGTCACCGCGATGGTCGGTACGGCGAACGACGACGCGCTCCCGGCCGCGGCCTGAGCGCGCAGGACGGCAACCGCCCCGTTTTCCTCCGCGACCCCGCACCGAAAGGCGGGCGCCCTCTTCGCCGCCAACCGAGGACGCCCGACCCGTGGGGTCGCGCTTTCTATTCCCCTTGCGCGGGCGCCCGGCTCCTGCCGGCCGCCCGCGCCGCGTAGAATCGCCGACGACTGCAAACCACACAGGAGCGGCACGTGTTCGTCTGGGCAAAAGTGAATGAACGGGTCTATGGCGGGTACGCGCTGCCGCACGCGACCCTCCGCGTCTCGAAGGATCCGCAGCTCGGCACGGTGGACATCACCGTCAACGATCCGGCGTTCGAAGGCGACGGCAAGTCCCACGGCGGCGGGATCACGCTACGCCGCGAGGACGCGATGTGGCTCGCGAACGCACTGATGCTCGCCCTCGGCAAGAAGAAGGCGTTCACCTACGCGCGGCATTCGCGCGATCGCGGCACCCTGATCGGCACGGAGCCGCACGGCTCCGCGAAATAGGGATCCGGACAACGAGAAGGCCGGGAAGTCCCGGCCTTTGTGTTCCGGAGCGGTCGCCGCTCAGCGATCGTTGCGCGCCGCCCGTTCGGCAATCGGCAGGACGCGCCCACGCGCTTCGGGGCGCGCCGACGGGTGGAGCTGCGGATGCGCATCGTCGCTCGCGATTCTCCGCCAGTGCGGATCCTCGATCACCTGAGCCGCGCCGGGCGCAGCCGTCCCCAGCGCGAGGAGGAGGAAGAGGCTCGCGTTGACTAGGCTGCGCCCGGACATCGTCTCACCCCGAATCAGGAGGACGCTGCGAAGGGTGGCACAGCCCCCTTCGCGATCCCCCAATCTCAGGGCACGTCTCCGTCGAGACGGAGTCGTGCGCATCGCTTACGGGTTGTACCGGTCGACGAGGTCGTACTTCCCGAGCATCTCGACCGCGCCACGGACCTGCTGGGTGGTCTCGACGCTCATGAACTTGCGCGGCGCCCAGTACGGCTCGGTGTAGGTGTTGTTCTCGTTCGCCACGGCGACACCCTGCGCGCCGGCGAGGCTCAGCAGCACGACTGCGATCAGCTTTTTCATGACCAAATCTCCTTGGGTTAAGAACAGCCAAATTTCTCGGGGTTGGATCGTGGCTGCGTCCCCGCAACCTCGACGCCTGCAATACGCTGGCCCCCGTTGGTCGGCTGCCGTCGTCCGCCATTACTTGGGGGTACTACGTAGCAGGTACGCGGAGAAATACCGGGGGTTCCGGAGCGGCGCGCGGCTCCCGGACGCCTGCCTTGGCGTCCGTGCCGTACCGGGGCAGCCCGCGCCTACTCGCCGATCTGAAGCAGCATCCCGCGCCGGCGCGCGCCGTTGAACGCACCCAGAAACAGCGCGATCCCGGCGCTCATGTAGAGCGCATTCAGCCCCACCGCCGTCCAGAACTCGCGCCAGAGGAAGGTCTTCTCGAGGAGCACGGCGCGCATGCCCTCGAACACGTGGCTGGTCGGCAGGCACCACGCCACCGCCTGCAGCCAGTCGGGGAGCACGCTCACCGGGTAGTAGATGCCGCTGATCGGGGCGGCAATGAAGATCGCGCCCCAGGCGAAGTTCTCCGCCGCGAGCCCGTACCGCATCACCAGCGCCGCGACCATCAGGCCGACCGCCCAGCCGCACACGAGCAGGTTGGCGAAGAAGGTCACCAGGGGGACCCCGAGGTCGAAGATCGAATAGTGGTAGAGGACGAGCGCGAGCACGATCGCGGTGCCGACGCCGATCGCGGTGCGAAAGAACGACACGGCGATCATCGCGGCGACCAGCTCGAGCGGACGCAACGGGCTCACGAACAGGTGCCCGAGGTTGCGCGCGTACAGCTCCTCGAAGAACGACAGCGCCACGCCGAGCTGGCCGCGGAACAGGACCTCCCAGAGCAGGAGCGCCGACACCAGCAAGCCGGGCACCTGCGCCACCCACGACGAATTGGTGGCGAGGAACTGCGCGATGAAGCCCCACAGCACCATCTGCATGGTCGGCCAGTAGGCCATCTCGATCACCCGCACCCACGACTTGCGGAAGAGGTACAGATGGCGCAGCACCATCGCGTAGATCCGGCGCAGCGAGAGCGCGGCGGGCGAGCTCATTCGCGCTCCAGCCGGACTTCGTCGGGTCCCCGCTCGACCGTGCGCTCCGGCCGGCGCGCGACATCGAGGAAGACCTCCTCCATCGTGGAGCGCCCGTAGCGTGCGATCAGCTCGGCCGGCGCGCCCGAGTCCACGATCCGGCCGGCGCGCAGCATCAGCACGGTGTCGCACATGCGCTCGACCTCGGGCATGTTGTGCGAAGCAAGCAGCAGCGTGGCGCCGGTGCGCTTCTGGTAGTCCATGAGCTGCGTGCGCACCCGGTCGCCGACGTCGGGGTCGAGCGAGGCGGTCGGCTCGTCGAGGAGCAGCAGCTCGGGCTCGTTGAGCAGCGCCTTCGCGACCGACACCCGCGTGCGCATTCCCGCGGAGAGCGCCCCGTACGCGCGCTTGAGGATGTCCGCCAGGTCGAGCTCGGCGGCGAGCGCGGCGATGCGGCCCTTCATGTCGCCGACGCCGTAGAGGCGCGCGAACATCCGCAGGTTCTCTTCGACCGTGAGCTTCTTCGGCAGGTCGACGTACGGCGAGGTGAAGTTCATTCTGCCGAGCACGCGGTAGCGGTGCCGCTCGATGTCCTCGCCAAGCACGCTGATCGAGCCGGAGGTCGGCAGCAGCACGCCGAGCAGCATCGACAACGTGGTGGTCTTGCCGGCGCCGTTGCCGCCGAGGAGGGCACAGGTCGAACCGCGCGCGACGGTGAAGGAGATGCCGCGCACCGCCTCGACGGCGTCGAAGCGCTTGACGAGATCGCGGACCTCGATCGCGGGGGTCACGCGGCGTCAAGGGGGGGGCGACAAGCGGGCGACAAGCGGAGCTTACGCGGGCGCGCCGCGGAGCTGCGCGCGCACGTAGTCGCGCCACTCCGGGAAGAGCCGCGCGTCGCGGCTCGCCACGACCGACTTCGCCCACGGTGGGCCGGCGAAGAAATCGTCCTGCTGGAACGTCGCCATCCGCCCGCCCGCCTCGGCGAGAACCAGGCTCCCCGCGGCGTAGTCCCACAGCATGTGGTTCGCGTGCAGGTAGACGTCGAACCGGCCGAGCGCGAGCCAGCACCAGTCGAGCGCCGCCGCACCGAAGTTGCGATAGGAGTACCAGGGCAGGCCGCCGGCGATGCGCTCCGCCGCGTCGCGCGGCAAGCGCTTCAGCTCGAGCGACGCGATCGCGTCGGCGAGGTGCATCGGCGCCGGGCGCGGTGCGATGCGCTCGCCGTCGTGGAAGGCGCCGCCGCCGGCCGTGGCGTGGAAGGTCTCGCCGGTCGCCGGATTGTGGACGACGCCCAGCGCGGTCCGACCGCCCTCGATCAGCGCCACCGACACGGCGTAGTAGGGAATGCCCTGCAGGAAGTTGGTCGTCCCGTCGATCGGATCGACGCACCAGGCGGCGCCTGTCCCCTCGCCCCACGCGGCGACCTGCTCGCCGCGCGCCATCTCCTCGCCGATCACCGGACAGTCGCGCAGCCGCCGCAGGCGCGGGATCAGCGCCGCCTGCGCGGCCGTGTCAGCCGCGGAGAAGAGGCTGCCGTCCTGCTTGCGCTCGCCGCGGACGGCTCGCGCGCGCGGCAGGATCTCGGCCCGCGCGACTTCGCGGACGGCCGTGACCAGGGCGTCGATCATCCGCGCGCGGGTGCTATGCGTCTTTCCACTTGATCGAGCAGCCGAGGGCGGTCGTCTGCTCGGCCGGACCCCGGCCCGTCCGCGCGATCTCGACCATGGCGTCGAACAGCTCGCGCTTTGCGCCTTCGACCGGAGCGGTCTTGGACGCGTCGAGACGGCCGTGGTACTGGAGCTCGAGGGCGGCGTTGAAGCCGAAGAACTCGGGCGTGCACACCGCGTCGTAGGCCTTCGCGACCGCCTGGGTGGCGTCGAGCACGTAGGGGAACGTGAAACCCGCTTCCGCCGCGACGCGCCGCATGTTCTCGAAGGAATCCTCCGGATACTCGGTCGGATCGTTGGACATGACCGCGATCGAGCCGATGCCGTGGCCGGCGAGCTCCCGGCAGTCGCGGACCATGCGCGCGCGGATCGCCTTCACGTACGGGCAGTGGTTGCAGATGAACATCACCAGCAGCCCGTTCGGGCCGCGCGCCGAGGCGAGCGTGTGACGCCGGCCGTCAACGCCGGACAGATCGAAGTCGACCGCCCGCCAGCCGAAATCGCAGACCCGGGATTGCGCCGCCATGGGAGACCTCGCTTCGAGAACCGCCGCTAGAATCGTAGCATGGCGAATCAGCCCGTCCCCGCGGCGCCGCGGCTCCATTGCGAGGCGACCCTGTCGCCCGGCGCGACCGTCGCGCTCTCCGAGCGCGCGGCGCGCCACGTGGCGGCGCTGCGCCTGCGCGTTGGCGACGCGGTGATCCTGTTCGGCGGGGATGGACACGAGTCCGCGGCGGTGATCACCGGGATCGGCAAGCGCGGTGTCGTCGCGGCGGTGCGCGAGCGGCGGGCGGTCGATCGGGAGTCGCCGCTCGACGTGCGCCTCGCGCAGGGCGTGTGCGCAGGCGATCGCATGGATCTCGTGCTGCAGAAGGCGACCGAGCTCGGCGTCGCGGCGATCCAGCCGATCCTGACCGCGCGCTCGGTCGTCCGGCTCTCGAGCGAGCGCCAGGAGCGGCGCGAGGCGCACTGGCAGAACGTGGTGATCGCGGCCTGCGAGCAATGCGGGCGGAATCGCGTCCCGCGCGTCGCGCCGAGTCTGAGTTTCGGGGAATTCTTCGCGGCGCCCGCGCAGGCCGGGACGCGCGTCCTGCTCGCGCCCGACGGCGAGGCGACTGTCCGGTCGCTCGCGCCGCAGGCGCCGGTGACCGTGCTCATCGGCCCGGAAGGCGGGCTTGCGCCCGAGGAGCGCGCGATCGCCGTCGCCGCGGGATTCGTGACGGTGCGGTTCGGCCCGCGCGTCCTGCGGACCGAGACGGCGCCGCTCGCGGCGCTGGCCGCCTTGCAGGCGATCTACGGGGACTGCTAGCGGGGAGGTCGGCGGGCCGGTCCGCTGCTACTTTCGCGTCGCGGACGCGAGCAAGTCGATCATCTCCGGGTTACCGCCGCGCTTCGCGATGTCGAGCGCGGAGTGCCCGAGCAGGTCCTTGGCGTTCGGATCGACGCCGCGCCCGGCGATGAAGAGCTGCGCGGCGAGCACGTCGTTGCGCTTCACCGCGTCGAGGAACTGGGTCCGGTCGTGGTACACGAGGCCGATGGCGGTGAGATCCTTGCGGGCCTGGATCGCCCCCACGTCGCCCGACGCGCGCCCCTCGGCGACCGCCTGCCGCTGGCTCATCGACGCCATCGAGCGGCCGATGGAGAGCATCTTCTCGCGCTCCTGCGCCGGCACATCGCCGAAGATCTCCAGCGCAAGCGCGTTCGCATCCGCGTTCCGCCCGCTCAGGATGTCGTCCATCGCCTGCTGCACCGCCTTGGGATCGCCACCCGACTTCTCCGAGGCTTGCATCAGCACGTGCACCACCGAGAGGAGCTTGCCGAAGGTGGCCCAGTCGGTCTGGATCGTCGTGGACTGCGCGTGCGCGGTGCCGAACGTGAAAGCCGCGGCAAGGGCGATGAGGGCGTGTTTCAGGGCCATGATGGACCTCCGGATGGCGACAGCCAGGCAATAACGCAACTGCGGGCGCGGGCGTTGACCGCACAAGTCGACGACCTCGACGCGACGACCTCGACGGCCCCTCGCCCCGGCCGGCGGAACCGATGCTCTAGAATGCGCCTCGTTCGGAACGAGAACAAGCCCCCATGCCCGCCAGGCCCGACGCCAGTTTCGTCACGTGGTTCCGCTCGGTCGCGCCGTACTTCCACGCGTTCCGCGGACGCACCTTCGTGATCGCCTTCGGCGGCGAGCTGGTCGCCGAGGGACGGTTCGTGGCGCTCGCGCACGACCTGAACCTGCTGCACAGCGCCGGCATCCGCGTGGTGCTGGTGCACGGCTCGCGGCCGCAGATCGAGGCGCAGCTCGTCGCGCGGCGGCAACGCTCGCGCTATCACAACGGCCTGCGGGTCACCGACCCGGTCGCGCTGGAGTGCGTGAAGGCCGCGGTCGGCCTGCTCCGCGTCGAGATGGATGCGCTGCTCTCGCTCGGGTTGCCGAACACGCCGATGGCGGGCGCGGCGATCAACACGGTGTCGGGAAACTTCATCACGGCGCAGCCGATGGGCGTCCACGACGGCGTCGACTACCAGCACACCGGCACCGTGCGCAAGGTGGACGCCCAGGCGATCGCCGGCTGCCTCGACGCCGGCAACATCGTGATCGCATCGCCGATCGGCTTCTCGCCGACCGGCGAAGTGTTCAACCTGGCGATGGAGGATGTGGCGGTCGCGACCGCCGCGGCGCTGCGCGCTTCGAAGCTCGTCTTCTTCTCCGACGCCACCCTCGCCGACGCCGACGGCCGCGCGCTGCCGGAGCTGAGCGCGAACGAGGCGGAGCGGCTGCTCGGCCGCGGCAGCCACCTCACCGGCGATACGCGCGCGTATCTGGCGCACGCGGTGGAGGCGGTGCGCGCGGGCGTCGAGCGCGCGCACGTCATCGCGCGCAACGTCGACGGCGCGCTGCTCACCGAGCTGTTCACCCACGAGGGCTCGGGCAGCATGATCACCGCCGACAAGCTCGAGCGCATGCGCCCCGCGACCATCGAGGACGTCGGCGGCATCCTGCAGCTGATCGAACCGCTCGAGGCGGACGGTACGCTGGTGCGGCGCGGCCGCGAGCTGCTCGAGCGCGAGATCGGGCGCTTCACGGTGCTGGAGCACGACCGGCTGATCCTCGGCTGCGCCGGGCTGTACCCGTTCCCGCGCGCGCGCGCCGGCGAGCTCGCCTGCCTCGCGGTGCGTCCCGAGTACCGCAACGCGGGCCACGGGGAAAAGCTGATGGGCGCGATCGAGGAGCGCGCGCGCGCCGCGGGAATGAAGAAGCTCTTCGTTCTCACCACGCGCACCGCGCAGTGGTTCGCCGAGCGCGGGTTCGCCCCGGCCGCGGCCGAGGCGCTGCCGCGCGAGAAGCGCTCGCTCTACAACTGGCAGCGGCGCTCCAAGGTCCTGGTCAAGGGCCTGTAGGGCCGCGCGCTGCTTCTTCGCGCGAGTTCTTTCCCGCTAGAATCGGCGCGTTACCGCGATACGGAGTCGCCCCATGGCGAGAATGGTCAAGTGCGTGAAGCTCGGGCGCGAGGCGGAAGGCCTCGACTTCCCGCCGCTGCCCGGCGCGCTCGGCAAGCGCATCTGGGAAAACGTGTCGAAGGAAGCCTGGCAGATGTGGCAGGCGCAGCAGACGCGGCTCATCAACGAGAATCGCCTGAATCTCGCCGACGCGCGCGCGCGCAAGTACCTGCTGGACCAGTCGGAGAAGTTCTTCTTCGGCGGCGGCGCGGACGAGGCGTCCGGCTACGTGCCGACGAAGTCCTGAGCGCATCCGGGACGCGAGGGGATGCCCCCCTCGCGCCGCTTCGAGCCGCTTCGACCGAGTGTTCGCAGGGATCCCCGCGCTACTCGTTCGCCGCCCGCGCGATCGCGTCGGAACGCATGTGCCGCACGTCGCGGCCCTCGACCATGTAGACCACGTACTCGGCCATGTTCTTGGAGTGGTCGCCGATGCGTTCCAGCGCCTTGGCGACGAACAGCACCTCGAGGCAGCGGCTGATCGTGCGCGGGTCCTCCATCATGAAGGTGATCAGCTGACGCAGGATCGAGCGGAACTCGCTGTCCACCGCGTCGTCCTGCCGCACCACCTCCTGCGCGGCCTTCACGTCCAGGCGCGCGAACGCATCCAGCGACTTGCGCAGCATGGCGAGCGCGAGGCTTGCGACATGCCGGATCTCGATGCGCGGCATGTGCATCCGCTCGGCATCGTAGATCAGCTTCGCCATGCGCGCGATCTTCTCCGCCTCGTCGCCGATGCGCTCCAGATCGGTGATGGTCTTGATCACCGCGATCAGCAGCCGCAGGTCCCCCGCAGCCGGCTGGCGGCGCGCGATGATGTGGCTGCAGGCCTCGTCCAGGTCCACTTCCATCGCGTTCACGCGATGGTCGTTTTCCTGAACGGCCGCGATCTCGGCCATGTCGCCGGTGACGAGCGTGTCCGCCGCGCGGCGGATCTGCTCCTCGACCAGCCCGCCCATCTGCAGGACGCGGGTGCGCACGTCCTCCAGCTCGGCGTCGAATTGCTTTGAAATGTGCTCGGACATCGGGGGCTCCGGGACTGGGCAGTCTGATCGTCGGGGATGACAGGGATATTACAGCCCGGCCGGCCGGGTCAGCGTCCGCACGCCCGCGGGCGTCCCCAGCAGCACGACGTCGGCGCCGCGCCGCGCAAACAGCCCGTTCGTGACGACGCCCACGATGTTGTTCAGCCGCTCCTCGAGTCCGACCGGGTCGGCGATCGAGAGCCCCGCGACGTCCAGCACCACGTTCCCGTTGTCGGTCACGAACCCCTCGCGCAGGCGCGGGCGGCCGCCGAGCTCGGCGATGGCGCGCGCCACGTGCGCGCGCGCCATCGGGATCACCTCGACCGGCAGCGGAAATCCGCCCAGTACCGGCACGAGCTTCGACGCGTCCGCGATGCAGACGAACCGGCGCGACACGGCCGCGACGATCTTCTCGCGCGTCAGGGCGCCGCCCCCGCCCTTGATCATGGCGAAGCGCTCGGTCACCTCGTCCGCCCCGTCGATGTAAACCGGCAGCGACTCGAGGTCGTTCACGTCGAAGAGCGGGATGCCGTGCCGGCGCAGCCGCTCGGCGGTGCGCTCGGAGCTCGCCACGGCGCCCCGGATCCGGCCGCGGCACGCCGCCAGCTCGTCGATGAAGAAATTGGCAGTCGAGCCGCTGCCGACGCCGATGACGGCGTCGTCGACCACGTACTGCACCGCCGCGCGGGCGACGGCCTGCTTCAGTTCGTCCTGGGTCATCGCGGTCTCCGGATCCGTGGATTCTAGCGGAGCGTTGTCCGCGCTCGGCCTTTGGGACTAGTCCCTTGCGGCCACGGGGTGGCCGCGGAGTAGAATGACGCTGTACTTGGCAGCCTCGCCATGATGGGTTTGCGTAGCCTTTTTTTCGGCCTCTGCATCGTCGCCGTACCTGCGGCTGCGCAGCGGATCGACGCCCCTGCGGCGGTCGATCGGGGCCCGGGCCGTGCCGAGTGGTGGGCCGTGGCGCCGGGCGATCTGGCGCCGCCGGACCCCTCCCCCTGGCGCGGCGGCATATTCGTGGGTCCACGCAGCGGCCAGGGGTTCAGCGTCGCGCGCTCGGGCGCACTCGATCCCGGCCTGCGTGCCAGCCCGGGTGTCCTGGACACCCTGCCGCTGTCGCCTCGCCTGCTGCTGCCCGGCGACGCGGCCGCACCCGTGGACGGCGGGGCATACCTCGGCTACCGGTATTCGAACTGGACCTTCTCGTCGGCGATCCGCCAGTCCCTCGACGATCCTCGCGTCGCGGCCACGCGGATCGACCTCGGCGCCAGCTACGGGGTCAGCCTTGCGAAACGGCACTCGATCACGCTCTCCGGCGGCTTGACGCTCGGGCAGTCGGGTGCGGCCGCGCCGGCGTACGGCACGTTGGGCAGCGACGCGCTGTCGCCGAGGACGCTCCGGTACGGCGACCCGGGCGCAGGTTTCCGCGTCTCGTGGCTCTACACGCTGGACCAGAACCTCTACGTGAACACCACCCTCGGCTACGATCGTCTCTACGGCGACCCGGGCGAAGGCTTCGGATCCGATCGCGGCACGACGAGCTTCGGCACCGTGTTCGGGTACCGCTTCTACTAGTACGGCGACTCCCTCACCCGCCGCGCTCACGGCGGGTCGATCAGCACCGTCGGCGCGACCGGCAGCCCGTCCCGCGGCCGCGCCCCGAACTCGAGCGCGTGCAGCAGGTCCTTCGCGCGCGCGTTGCCGTTGTCCGCCGCAAGCACCAGCCACGCGCGCGCCTGGGCGTGATCGACCGGCACGCCGTCGCCCTTGTAGAACAGGATCCCGAGGTTGAGCTGCGCCTGCGCATCGCGCTGATCGGCCGCGCGCACGAACCAGCGCACCGCCTCCTCGACGTCGCGCGCGCCGCCGCGCGCCTTGTCGTGGAAGACCCCCAGGTTGTAGAGCGCGTCGACCTCTCCTGCAGCCGCCGCGAGTCGGTACAGGCGCTCGGCCCGTGCGGCATCCGCGGGCACGCCCCGCCCGCTGTCATAGGCACGCGCCAGCCGCAGGGCTGCGGCGGGGTCGCCCTGTGCGGCGAGCGCCTCCAACCGCCGCGCGGCCTCCTCCGGCGCGCCGTCTCGGGACAGGTTTTCGGCTTCGAGCAGGCCGGCGGAGCGCGCGATCGGCACGAAGCGCAGGCTGTCCAGGAACGAACCGGCCTGCGCGCGCGCGCGCTCGTCGGCCTCGCCGGGAAGCCCGCGCTCGGAAATGCTCAGGTCGACCAGCAGGTCGGGCGCGGCGGGGTGCACGCACGAACGCCCCCGGATGTGCAGCACCAGAAGCCGCTCCTCGGCAACCCGCTCTTCCGCATCGAGCCGGTAGCGCGTGCACCAGGCGCCGTCGAGGTCGTCGCGGCGCTCGTCGACCTCGAGCAGCCGGAACCGCGCCGGATCGAGGTTGCGCGCGCGCCGCGCGCGCAACTCGGCGGCAAGCGTCTCGGGTGAGCCGAACGGCCGCGCCTCGCGCGCGGAATGAACGGCTCCAACCAGCGTATGGGTCTGCGATTCGATGCGCCGCCCGAACGCGGCGCCCGTGCGGCTCTTGGCGAGGCTGTACCAGCCCGCGCCGGCGGGGGGCCGCAGGCTGAAGCCGTGGAAGCCCCACGGCTGCTCGGGATCGAGGATCGGGTTGGCGCGCTGGGCGTGCGCCGCACACGCAATCGAGGCGGCGCATGCGCCCGCGAGGAGCGCCCGCATCGCCATCCCGCGCTGCGCCCTACCGCTTGCGCGGCGGCGGCACGTCGGTGCAGACACCCTCGTAGACCTCGGCCGCCATGCCGACGCTCTCGCTGAGCGTCGGGTGCGGGTGGATCGTCTTGCCGATGTCCACCGCGTCGGCGCCCATCTCGATCGCGAGCGCGATCTCGGTGATCAGATCGCCAGCGCCGGTGCCGACGATGCCGCCGCCGATGATCCGATGGTGCTCCTCGTCGAAGAGGAGCTTGGTGACGCCCTCCGAGCGGCCGTTCGCGAGCGCGCGGCCCGACGCGGTCCAGGGGAACTTCCCGACGCCGTACTTGATGCCCTGCTTCTTCGCTTCGTCCTCGGTCGTGCCGACCCACGCGACCTCGGGATCGGTGTAGGCGACCGACGGGATCACGCGCGCGTCGAAGTGGGATTTCTTTCCCGCGGCCGCCTCGGCGGCGACGTGCCCTTCGTGCGTCGCCTTGTGGGCGAGCATCGGCTGGCCGACGATGTCGCCGATCGCGAAGATGTGCGGAATATTGGTGCGCATCTGCCCGTCGACCGCGATGAACCCGCGATCGCTGACGACGATCCCGGCGCGCTCCGCGCCGATCTTCTTGCCGTTCGGGCTGCGACCCACGCTCACCAGCACGAGATCGTAGAGCTGCGGCTCGGCGGGCGCTTGCGCGCCTTCGAACTTCACCAGGATGCCTTCCCGTCTGGCCTCGACCGCGACGGTCTTCGTCTGCAGCATGATCTTGTCGAAGCGCCTCGCGTTGAACTTCTGCCACACGGCGACGAGATCCCGGTCGGCGCCGGTCATGAGGCCCTCGAGCATCTCGACCACCTCGATGCGCGCGCCCAGCGTCGAGTAGACGCTCGCCATCTCCAGCCCGATGATGCCGCCGCCGATCACCAGCATGCGCTTCGGTACGGCCTTGAGCTCGAGCGCGCCGGTCGAATCGACGATGCGGGGATCGTCGGGGACGAACGGCAGCCGCACTGCCATCGAGCCGGCGGCGACGATCGCCTTCTCGAAGCGCACGACCTTCTTCTCGCCGGTCTTGTCCTGCCCGTCCCCGGTCGTCATTTCGACTTCGAGATGATGCGGATCGAGAAAGTGGCCGTAGCCGCGCACCACGGTGACCTTGCGTCCCTTCGCCATGCTGCCGACGCCGCCGACCAGCCTGCCCACCACCTTGTCCTTGTGCGCGCGGAGCTTGTCGAGATCCACCGTCGGCTTGCCGAAGCTCACGCCGATGTCGGCGAAGTGCGCCGCCTCGTCCATCACCGCGGCAACGTGCAGCAGCGCCTTCGACGGGATGCAGCCGACGTTCAGGCACACGCCGCCGAGGGTCGGGTAGCGCTCGACCAGCAGCGTGTTCATGCCCAGATCGGCCGAGCGGAACGCGGCCGAGTACCCGCCCGGGCCGGAGCCGAGCACGAGCACATCGCAGGTGTAATCGGCGCCGCCGGAGAACGACCCGGCCCGGGACGCCGCTGCAGGCGGGGGCGCCGCGCCCTGCGCCGGTGGTGCGGCAGGCTTGGTCGGGGCGGCGGCCGGCGCACCCGCCGTCTCTTCCAGCACCAGGATCGGCGTGCCTTCGGAGACCTTGTCGCCGACCTTCACGACGATGCTCCTGACGACGCCGGATGCGGGCGACGGAATCTCCATCGTCGCCTTGTCGCTCTCGAGCGAGACGAGCGACTGCTCCTTCTCGACGCGGTCGCCGGGCTTGACCAGCACCTCGATGACGTCGACGTCCTTGAAGTCGCCGATGTCGGGAACCTTCACCTCGAGCATCGCCGCGTCCCTACAGCATCGCCCGCCGGAAATCGGCGAGCAGCTGCGCGAGGTAGGCGTTGAACCGGGCGGCGAGCGCGCCGTCGATAACGCGGTGGTCGTAGGAGAGCGAGAGCGGCAGCATGAGCCGCGGCACGAAGTTCTTCCCGTCCCACACCGGTTGCTGCGACGAGCGCGACACGCCGAGGATCGCGACCTCCGGCGCATTGATGATCGGCGTGAACGACGTGCCGCCGATGCCGCCGAGACTCGAGATGGAGAACGTGCCGCCCTGCATGTCGGCGGGCTTGAGCTTGCCCTCGCGCGCCTGCTTGGCGAGCTCGCCCGATTCCTTGGCGACCTCCATGATGCCTTTCCTGTCGGCGTCCTTGATGACCGGCACCATGAGCCCGTTCGGCGTGTCCGCGGCGAACCCGATGTGGTAGTAGCGCTTGAGCACCAGGTTGTCGCCGTCGAGCGAGCTGTTGAACTCCGGGTGCTTCTTCAGCGCCGCGACGCTCGCCTTGATCAGGAACGCGAGCATCGTGAGCTTCACGCCCGATTTCTCGTTCTCCTTGTTCAGCTGGACGCGCAGCGCTTCCAGGTCGGTGATGTCGGCCACGTCGTTGTTCGTGACGTGCGGAATCATCACCCAGTTGCGGTGCAGGTTCGCGCCGGAGATCTTCTTGATGCGCGACAGCGCCTGCGTCTCGATCGGACCGAACTTGGCGAAATCGACCTGCGGCCAGGGCAGCACGGCGAGGCCGCCGACGGCGGGCGCGGCCGGCGCCGCCGCGCCGCGCGCGAGCGCGCCTTTCACGAAGGCCTGGACATCGGCGAGCACGATGCGGCCCTTCGGCCCGGTGCCCGTGACGCGCGCGAGATCGACGCCGAGCTCGCGCGCGAACTTCCGCACCGACGGGCTCGCGTGCGGCTTGAAGCCTGCCGGGCCGCTGCCGGTGACCTCCGCCTGAACCGGGGGCGTGCGCGCGGGAATCGGCATCTCCACCGTGCGCGCCATGCTGGGCGCGGGCGCTTGCGGCGCCGTTGCGCCGGCCGGGACGGCGCCCGCCTCCGCGAGCACGAGGATCGGCGCCCCCTGCGACACCTTGTCGCCGACCTTTAGCAGCAGCGCCTTGACGACGCCGGCTGCCGGCGACGGAACTTCCATCGTCGCCTTGTCGGACTCGAGCGAGACGAGGGACTGTTCGGCGGCGACCGTGTCGCCCGGCTTCACCAGGATCTCGATGACCTCGACGTCCTTGAAGTCGCCAATGTCGGGGACGTCCACGCGCCTGTCGGCACCGCCAGTCGCCGGCCTCGGTGCGGCCACTGTCGGCGTCGGAGCGGCCGCGGGCGCCGCGGCCGCTGGTGATACGCCCGCCGGCGCCGGCTTCGCCGGCGCAGCGCTCGCGGCCGCACCGGCTTCGAGCATCAGGATCGGCGTGCCTTCGGACACCTTGTCGCCGACCTTGATGCGCAGTTCCTTCACCACGCCGGCCGACGGCGACGGGATCTCCATCGTCGCCTTGTCGCTCTCGAGCGAGACGAGCGACTGCTCGGCGGCGACCGTGTCGCCCGGCTTGACCAGGATCTCGATGACGTCGACGTCCTTGAAGTCGCCGATGTCGGGGACCCGCACTTCCTGCATCGCGCCCATGGGTTCTCCCTACACCGTCGCGGGATTCGGCTTCGCCGGATCGATGCCGTACTTCTTGATCGCATCGGCGACGACGGCCGGCTTGAGCGCGCCCCCGTCGGCGAGCGCCTTGAGCGCGGAGATCGTCACCCAGCGGGCATTCACCTCGAAGAAGTGGCGCAGCTTCTCGCGCGTGTCGGAGCGGCCGAAGCCGTCGGTGCCGAGCACGCGGTAGTCGCGCCCCTTCGGCAGGAACGGCCGGATCTGCTCGGCGAAGGTTTTCATGTAGTCGGTCGACGCGACCACCGGCCCGTCGTGCGACTCGAGGCGGCTCTCCACATAGGACTTGCGCGGCTTGTCGGTCGGGTGGAGCAGGTTCCAGCGCTCCACGTCGAGGCCCTCGCGCCGCAGCTCGGTGAAGCTCGGACAGCTCCAGATGTCGGAGACGACGCCCCAGTCCTTCTCCAGCAGCTCGGCCGCGGCGATCACCTCGCGCAGAATCGTGCCCGAACCCATCAGCTGTACCCGGAGTTTGCCCTTGCCGCCCTCCTTCAGGAGGTACATGCCCTTGAGCACGCCGTCCTTCACGTTCTTGTCGGCGGGCTCGGCGATGCCCGGGTGCGCGTAGTTCTCGTTCATCAGGGTGACGTAATAGAACACGTCCTCCTGGTTGGTCACCATCCGGCGCAGGCCGTCGTGAATGATCACCGCGAGCTCGAAGCCGAACGTCGGATCGTACGAGACGCAGTTCGGGATCACCGAGGACAGGATGTGCGAGTGGCCGTCCTCGTGCTGCAACCCCTCGCCGTTCAGCGTCGTGCGGCCCGCGGTCGCGCCGAGCACGAAGCCGCGCGCGCGCTGGTCGGCCGCCGCCCACGCGAGGTCGCCGATGCGCTGCAGGCCGAACATCGAGTAGAAGACGTAGAACGGCACCATCACCACGTTGTTGACGGAGTAGCTCGTCGCGGCGGCGATCCACGACGAGAACGCGCCCGCCTCGTTGATGCCCTCCTCGAGGATCTGGCCGGCCTTGTCCTCGCGGTAGTACATGACCTGGTCCTTGTCGACCGGCGTGTACTTCTGGCCTTCCGCCGAGTAGATGCCGAGCTGGCGGAACATGCCCTCCATGCCGAACGTGCGCGCCTCGTCGGGGACGATGGGCACGATGTGCTTGCCGATGTTCTTGTCGCGGACCAGCGCCGTGAGCACGCGCACGAACGCCATCGTCGTCGAGATCTCGCGCCCCGCGGCGGTCGGCCCGGTCGCCTGGTCGAAGGCGGAGAGCTCCGGCACCTGCGGCACCGCGTCGGCCTTGCGGCGGCGCTGCGGGAGGTAGCCGCCGAGCGCCTTGCGGCGCTCGTGCAGGTACTTCATTTCCGGCGAGTCGGCCGGCGGCAGGTAGAACGGCAGCGCCTCGAGCTGGTCGTCCGGCACCGGGACGTTGAAGCGGTCGCGAACCTGCCGGATCGTGTCGATGTCGAGCTTCTTGAGCTGGTGGGACGGGTTCTGCGCCTCGCCCTTGCGGCCGAGCCCGTAACCCTTGATCGTCTTCGCGAGAATGACGGTGGGCTGATCCTTGTGGTTCACGGCCGCGTGGTAGGCCGCGTAGATCTTGTACGGGTCGTGACCGCCGCGGTTCAGGCGCCAGATGTCCTCGTCGGTCATGCGCGAGACCATCTCGAGCAGCTTGGGGTGCTTGCCGAAGAAGTGCTTGCGCACGAACGCGCCGTCGTTCGCCTTGAAGTTCTGGTACTCGCCGTCGACCGTTTCCTCCATCACGCGCCGGAGGATGCCCTCCTTGTCGCGCGCGAGGAGCGGATCCCAGTACGAGCCCCAGATGAGCTTGATGACGTTCCAGCCCGCGCCGCGGAAGTCGCCCTCGAGCTCCTGGATGATCTTGCCGTTGCCGCGCACCGGGCCGTCGAGCCGCTGCAGGTTGCAGTTGATGACGAAGATCAGGTTGTCGAGCTTCTCGCGCGCGGCCATGCCGATCGCGCCGAGCGATTCCGGCTCGTCCATCTCGCCGTCGCCGAGGAAGGCCCACACCTTCCGGTTGGCGGTGTCGGCGAGGCCGCGCGCGTGGAGGTACTTGAGGAAGCGCGCCTGGTAGATCGCCTGGATCGGCCCGAGACCCATCGACACCGTCGGGAACTGCCAGAAATCGGGCATCAGCCACGGGTGCGGGTACGACGAGATCCCCTTGCCGTCCACCTCGCGGCGGAAGTTGAGGATCTGCGCTTCGGTGAAGCGGCCCTCCTGGAACGCGCGCGCGTAGATGCCCGGCGAGGAGTGCCCCTGGAAGAAGATCAGGTCGCCGCCGTGCCCTTCGTGGGGGGCGCGCCAGAAGTGGTTGAAGCCGACGCCGAACATGTTGGCCACCGAAGCGAAGCTCGCGATGTGGCCGCCGAGGTCGCCCTCGGCCTTGTTGGTCTTCGCGACCATCACCATCGCGTTCCAGCGCATGTACGAGCGATTGCGCTCTTCGATCGCGTGGTCGCCGGGCATGCGCGCCTCGAGATGCGGCGGGATGGTGTTGACGTACGCGGTGTTCGGGCTGAACGGAATGTACGCGCCCGAGCGGCGCGCCGCGTCGATCAGCCGCTCGAGCAGGTAGTGCGCGCGCTCCGGGCCCTCGCGCTCGAGCACCGCCTCGAGCGCTTCCAGCCATTCCTGCGTCTCGAGGGTGTCGGGATCGTTGGCGGCGTTGAAATCGGGGACGGCGGCCATCGTGATGCTCCTAGGGGTGGGCGCTTGCCGGCTCGGCGGGTGTTCTTCTTCGCCGCCGAAGCTTAATACGGCGGTCGAAGGGCAAGCAATTCGCGCGACCCGTCATTTTTCTTTATCCGGAACAGCTTTCCGGATTCTACAACGCGCCCCACCCCGCGCCAAGCGCGTGGGAATGAGGCGGTGCCGGTAAAATCGCCGCCCCTGCCCTGCCTTCCAAAGCTCCCGCCTTGGACACCCGGATCATCGACGGCGTGGCGCTCTCCCGCCGAATCCGCGACTCGCTCCGCGAGCGAGCCGCGCGGCTGACCGCACGCACCGGCCCACCGGGGCTGGCCGTGATCATCGTCGGCGACAACCCGGCGTCGAAAGCCTATGTCCGCCACAAGGTGATCGCGTGCGCCGACGTCGGCGTGGGCTCGGTGCAGCTGGACCTGCCGGACGCGACAACGGAGGCGGAGCTGCTCGGCCGGATCGCGGCCCTCAACGCCGATCCCGCCGTGGACGGCATCCTCGTCCAGCTGCCCCTGCCCAAGCACATCTCGGCGGGCGCGGTGCAGCGCGCGATCTCGCCCGACAAGGACGCCGACGGCTTCCATCCGCTCAACGCCGGGCTGCTCGTCACCGGCGGCGCGGGCTTCGTGCCGTGCACGCCGGCCGGGGTGATGGCGATGCTGGACGCGGAAGGCGTCAACCCCTGGGGCACCCATGCGGTCGTGGTGGGCCAGAGCAACATCGTCGGCAAGCCGCTTGCGCAACTGCTCTTGCAGCGGGGCGCCACGGTCACCATCTGCCACTCCAAGACGCGCGAGCTCGGAAGCCACACGGCGCGTGCGGACATTCTCGTCGCGGCGGTCGGCAGGCCGAAACTGATCACCGGCGCGATGGTCAAACCGGGCGCCGTCGTGATCGACGTCGGGATCAGCCGGCAGCCCGACGGCAAGCTCGTCGGCGACTGCGATTTCGCGAGCCTGCTCGGCGTCGCCTCGCGCCTCACGCCCGTGCCAGGCGGCGTCGGGCCGATGACGATCACCATGCTGCTCGCCAACACGATCCGCGCCGCGGAACGCGCGGCCGAAACGAAGGATCCGCAATGACCACCGCGCTCGTGCTCGTCGATATACAGAACGACTACTTTTCCGGCGGCAACATGGCGCTCGAAGGCATGGACGCCGCGGCGGCGAATGCAGCGCGGCTGCTCGCCGGATTCCGCGAGCGCGGGCTGCCCGTGTTCCACGTGCGCCATCTTTCGGTGCGTCCCGGCGCGACGTTCTTCGTGCCGGGCACGCCGGGTGCGGATCTGCACGTGTCCGTCAATCCTGCGGCCGGCGAGCCGGTGGTGGAGAAGAATTTCCCGAACAGCTTTCGCGGCACGAGCCTGCTCGAGCAGCTGCGCGGGGCGAATACCGACGGCGTCGTGATCGCCGGCGCGATGAGCCACATGTGCATCGACGCCACCACGCGCGCGGCCTTCGACCACGGCCTCAGGTGCACCGTCGCCGAGGACGCCTGCGCGACGCGCGCGCTCGAGTTCGGCGGTCGGACGATCCCGGCCCGGGACGTGCACGCGGCGTTCATGGCCGCGCTCGCGGTGCCGTACGCCAGGATCGCGCCGACCGAGGACGTCTTGCGCTCGCTTTGAACCGCGAACCCGGGATCCCATGCAAACCACCGCCAATCCGCTCCTCGACTTCGCCGGACTGCCGCGCTTCGCCGCGGTGCAGACCGACCACATCACCCCCGCGGTCGATCAGCTGCTGGCGGAGAACCGCGCGCTGATCGAGCGGCTCACCCGGGGCGACACGCCGGCGACGTGGAACGACTTCGTGCGGCCGCTCGAGGACGCGAACGAGCGCCTCGGACGCGCGTGGGGCGTGGTGGGGCACCTGCACGGCGTGCTCGACTCGCCCGCGTTGCGCGATGCGTACAAGGCAAACCAGCCGAAGATCGTCCAGTACTGGACCGAGCTCGGCCAGAATCTCGCGCTCTTCGCGCAGTACAAGGCATTGCAGGCCGGCCCGGAGTTCGCGACGCTCTCGCCCGCGCAGCGCAAGGTGGTGGAGAACGAGATCCGCGACTTCCGCCTGTCCGGCGCCGAGCTCGACGCGGAACGCAAGCGCCGCTTCGCCGCGATCCAGGAGGAGCTCGCGAAGCTGTCGACGCAGTTCTCCGAGAACGTGCTCGACTCGACCAACGCCTTCGCGGTGCACGTCGCCGACCGCGCCGCGCTCGCCGGCATCCCGGACGACGTGCTCGAGCCCGCGCGCGCGGCGGCGGAGAAGGACGGCAAGGCCGGCTGGAAGCTCGTGCTGCAGGCGCCCTGCTACGTCCCGGTCATGCAGTACGCCGAGAACCGCGCCCTGCGCGAGGTCATGTATCGCGGGTGGGCCACGCGCGCCTCCGAGGAGTTCGCCGGGGCATTCGCCGCCAAGGCCGATTTCGAGGCGCGGACGAACGGCGCGCCGGGCGAGGCGCCGCCGGCGGCGGACCAGCTCGGCGAGTGGGACAACACGCCGCTCATCGGGCGCATCCTGCGCCTGCGGCGCGAGGCGGCGCAGCTCCTCGGCTACGCATCGCACGCCGAGGTGTCGCTGGTGGCGAAGATGGCGGAGTCGCCGCGGCAGGTGATCGCGTTCCTCGAGGACCTCGCCGCCCGGGCCATGCCCTATGCGCGACGTGACGTAGCGGAGCTGACCGCGTTCGCCGCGCAGGAGCTCGGGCTCGAGAAGCTCGAAGCGTGGGATGCCGCGTACGCCTCCGAGAAGCTGCGCGTCGCGCGTTACGCGTTCTCGGACCAGGAGGTGAAGCAGTACTTCCAGGAGCCGAGGGTGCTCGCCGGCATGTTCCGTCTCGTCGAGTCCATCTACGGCCTGCGCATCGCGGAGGATCGCGCCGAGACGTGGGATCCGGGGGTGCGCTTCTTCCGCATCGACGACGCGGGCGGCCAGCTCGTCGGCCGCTTCTACCTCGACCCGTACTCCCGCGCGACCAAGCGCGGCGGCGCGTGGATGGACGAGGCGATCGTGCGCCGCCTGGTGCACGACGCGGTGCAGGCCCCGGTCGCGCACCTCGTCTGCAACTTCCCGGCGCCGGTCGGCGGGAAGCCGGCGCTGCTCACGCACGACGACGTGATCACGCTGTTCCACGAGTTCGGCCACGGCCTGCACCATCTGCTCACCCGCGTCGACTACAGCGGCGTGTCGGGGATTCGCGGCGTCGAGTGGGACGCGGTCGAGCTGCCGAGCCAGTTCATGGAGAACTTCTGCTGGGAGTGGCAGGTGCTCGAGCACATGACCGCGCACGTCGATACCGGCGCGGCGCTGCCGCGCGAGCTGTTCGACAAGATGGTTGCGGCGAAGAACTTCCAGTCGGGCATGCAGACCGTGCGTCAGCTCGAGTTCGCGCTGTTCGACATGCACCTGCACGACGACTTCGACCCGGCGGGCCAGCGCACGCCGCTCGAATTGCTCGACGAAGTGCGGGCACGGACGGCGGTGCTGATTCCGCCGCGCTTCAACCGGTTCCCGCACGGCTTCTCGCACATCTTCGCGGGCGGCTACAGCGCCGGCTACTACAGCTACAAGTGGGCCGAGGTGCTGTCGGCCGACGCGTACGGTCTCTTCGAGGAGCGCGGCGTGCTCGACCCGGAAACGGGCTCGCGCTTCCGCGACGAGATCCTCGCGGTCGGCGGCAGCCGGCCGGCGATCGAGTCGTTCAAGGCGTTCCGCGGGCGGGAGCCAAGCGTCGAGGCCCTGCTGCGGCACAACGGCATGGCGGCGTGAGCCACTGAGCAGGGGCCCCACGCTTGCGTGGGGATGCGAAAAAGGCGAATCGCCGCCGGCCGCCGACGCCACGACGGTCCGGTCCCTGAGGGCCGATCGGAGGCGGCGGAAGCCTCAACCGCCGCCTGACCCTGTGGATTATTGCCGCGCCCGACCGGGGCACGCGCCGGGGTGCCCCCGAGCCCGGTGCTATCATGCCCGCGTCATGAAACGCCCCTGACCGGGAGACCTCGATGCCGCGCATCCTGTTCGCCACCTTGGCGCTTCTCTTTGCGGCCGCCGCCGCCGCGCAGGCCTATCGCTGGGTGGACAAGAACGGCAAGGTCCACTACTCGCAGACGCCGCCGGCGCCGACGGAAGCAACCAACGTGCAGAAGCGCTCGGCCGGCGGCAGCATGGTCGAAAGCAACCCGCAGTCGTACGCGACGCAGCAGGCCGCGAAGAATCACCCCGTCGCGATCTACACCGCGGAGAACTGCGCCGATGCGTGCAAGGATGCGCGGGCGCTGCTGTCGAAGCGCGGCGTGCCGTTCCGCGAGGTCGCCATCACCGACGAGAAGAGCCGCGCCGAGCTGAAGAAGGTGTCGGGCAGCGACGAAGTGCCGGTGCTCACCGTCGGCAAGCAGGTCACGAAGGGCTACTCCGCGGACGTCTGGCATACCGCGCTCGACAGCGCCGGCTATCCGCGCAATGCCGCGCCGCTCGCGGAGAAGGCGCAGAAGCCCGCGGCGCCAGCCGCCGCGAAGGCGGAGACGCCGCAGCAGGCGGCCGCAACCCAGGCGCCTTCCGGGCGCTATACACCGCCGCCGCCCGACGCGAAAGAAGCGAAGGAACTGGCCGACCAGGCCGCGCGCACGACCGGGCGTTACGCCGCTCCGGCAGCGGCGGCCGACGCCAAGGCGCCCGCAGCGGCGACTTCGGGTCCCTACGCGCCGAAGTGACGCGGACCCACGCGCGCAAGCGCGTCGGGATGGTTCCCGCAGCTCAGCTGGACTTCTTGCTGAGCCACTTCACCAGCGGTCCGGTCAGGCTCTCGTCGATTTCGCAGACGACATAGCCCTGCAGCGACGGGCTGTCCGGAAGCAGCTCATCGATCGCGGGTGCGGCGCTCAAGACGTCGCGACGCGGCCGCGCCGGGGCAGGATGCGACCGCCAGTTGCGCTGAAATCCGAACACGGGCGAGCTCACTTTCAAGACCTGCGGTGGCGGGACGGGCCCAGTCTGCCATCGCTGCTCGGCGCACGAGCATTCTCCCCGGTCCTGTGACGAAAATTGACACTGCTGCGCTGCGCACGACGGATTCGCTAAACTCGCGCGCATGAAGCTCGCCACCTGGAACGTCAACTCTTTAAGAGTCCGTCTCCCTCATCTGCTCGACTGGCTGGCGCGACACGCCCCCGACGTCGTCTGCCTGCAGGAGACCAAGACCGAGGACGCGAACTTCCCGGTGGCCGCGATCGAGGCCGCGGGCTACCGGACCGCGTTCTCCGGGCCAGAAGACCTACAACGGCGTCGCGATAGTGTCGCGCGTCCCGTTCGCGGACGTCCAGGCCGGGATTCCCGGCTTCGAGGACGATCAGAAGCGCGTGGTCACCGCGACGGCGGACGGCGTACGCGTGGTGTGTGCGTACGTCCCGAACGGCCAGGCGGTCGGCAGCGAGAAGTACGAGTACAAGCTGAAGTGGCTGCGCGCGTTCGCGGAGTGGCTGCGCGCGGAGCTCGCGCGCCATCCGCGGCTCGTGGTGCTGGGCGACTACAACGTCGCGCCGGAGGATCGCGACGTGCACGACCCGAAGCTGTGGGAAGGCCAGGTGCTGTGCAGCGAGGAGGAGCGCGCCGCGTTCCGGCGCCTGCTCGACCTCGGCCTCAAGGACAGCTTCCGCCTGTTCGCGCAGCCGGAGAAATCGTTCACCTGGTGGGACTACCGCATGAACCAGTTCAAGCGGAACATGGGGCTGCGGATCGACCACGTCCTCGTCTCGTCCGAGCTCGCGCCCCGCTGCACGGGTTGCACGATCGACGTGGAGCCGCGGCGGCTCGAGCGCCCGTCCGACCACGCCCCGGTGGTGGCGGAGATCGCGACGGCGTGAGCCGCGGCATCTGCCGGCCGTGCGCGCGCGTACCATCGGTCTGGCGCGGCGTGCCGCCCCTGCGAGCGACCCATGGATCTCGTCGAGAGCATCAGGAAGCGCGGCTTCAAGAAGTGGTACGAGCGCCAGCTCGTCGAGAGCCACCTGTATCTCGTCACCTGCTTCCTTTGCATGATCCTGGTCGCGGCCTGCGCGGAGCAGCTGAACTTCCGCGCACCGGGCGCGACGCCGGTGGTCATGCTCGCGCTCGTCCTGGGGGGCGGCCTGGTGGGTCTCTTCTCGTGGCAGCGCTACAAGGCGATCATGACGGTCGCCGAGATCTACGGCGACCATTCGACGTGCGCTCAGTGCAAGGCCTATGCGAAGTTCGAGGTGCTCGACTGGGGCGACCCGCCGCCGCTGGCACCGAGCGGCGCGGCGCCGGCGGCCGCGGCCGGGCCGTGGTTGAAGGTGCGCTGCCGCAAGTGCGGCAACCTGTGGACGATGCCCTGAGCCCGTGCGCTGCGGGTCAGCCGCCGCCCGAGGCCTGCCGCTCCTCCGGCGCCTCCGCCACCCATGCGTCGAGGAGCGTGTAGGCAACGGCGAGGATCACCGGGCCGACGAACAGCCCGAGCAGGCCGAAGGCGAACAGGCCGCCGATGACCCCGGCGAAGATCAGGAGCAGCGGCAGGTCGGCGCCTTTCCTGATGAGGATCGGGCGCAGGATGTTGTCGAGGCTGCCGACGATCAGCGTCCAGATCAGCAAAGCGACGAACCAGGCGGTCGAGCCCTGGAACCAGAGCCAGACCAGCGCGCAGACGAGCACCGGCACCGCGCCGATCTGCGCGACCGCGAGCATGAACATCACGGCCGTGAGCACCGCGGCGAACGGCACGCCGGCGATGGCGAGGCCGATGCCGCCGAGCAGCGCCTGAACGAGCGCGGTGAGGACGACCCCGAGCGCAACGCCGCGAATCGCCTGGCCGGCGAGCCGCACCACGTTCTCGCCCCGCTCGCCGGCGAGGCGCCGGCCGAAGCGCAGCACCCAGCGCGCCGCGTCCTCGCCGGTCGCGTACATGATCGCCGAGATGATCACGGTGAGCAGGAACTGCACGCTCACCAGCCCGAAGCTGCCGACCTCGGCGACGAACCAGCGCGTGATCTGCCCGCCGTACGGGGCGAGCGTCTTGGCGACGTCCTCGAACCCCTGCTTCGCGTACTGGCGCCACAGCGTCACGACCTTCTCGCCGACGAAGGGAAGGTTTCCCACGAACTCGGGCGGCGGCGGCAGCCGCAGGGTCGAGAGCCCCTTCACCCAGTCGGCGATGTCGTCCGCGTTCGCGACGATCGTGCCGATCGCGGCGGAGAACGGCGCGACGAACACCAGCAGCAGCGCAGCCGTCATCACCGTCACCGCGATCCAGCGTCTGCCCCAGAGCCGGCGCTGCAGCGCGATCATGATCGGCCAGGTCGATACGACGATCATCGTCGACCAGATGATCGCCGCGAGGAACGGTCGCAGGATCCAGAACGAGGCGAGGATCAGCCCGCCGAGGAAGAGCACTGCGAGAACGGTCCGGGCGAGATCGCGGTTGAGAGGCTGCATGGACGGCGATGTTACCCGTCGGGCGCGACCGGCGCGCGGTGTATGCTGCGCGCTCCAACCCCGCCGGCCGACGCATTGACCGCGCTCATCGCTCCCCGCCCTGCCGCCACCCTCGTCGTCGTGCGCGACGGCGAGCGCGGCATCGAAGTGCTGCTGATGCACCGGACGAAGACGATGGACTTCGGCGGCGGGGCGCACGTGTTTCCGGGTGGCGCGGTCGACGCGGCGGACGCGGCCCTCGCGCGCTCCTGCGCCGGCCTCGATGACGCGGCGGCAAGCCGGCGCCTGGAGATCCCGTCCGGCGGCCTCGCCTACTGGATCTGCGCGATTCGCGAATGCTTCGAGGAAGCCGGGCTCCTCTATGCCTACGCCGGCGAGGAGCTCGTGCACTTCGACTCGCCGGTCGCCCGCGAGGATGCGCCGAGCCTGCGGCGTGCGCTGAACGCGGGCGAACGGACGTTCGCCGCGACGATCGAGGCGCTGGGGCTGCGGCTCGCGACCGACCGGCTCGCGTACCTTTCCCACTGGATCACCCAGGCCGGCCGGCCGCGCCGCTACGACACGCGTTTCTTCATCGCCGCCGCACCGGAGCACCAGCGCCCGATGCACGACGAAGGCGAGACCGTGGCGCACGAGTGGATCGTGCCGCGGATCGCGCTCGAGCGGCATGCGCGCGGCGAGATGCAGCTCATGTTCCCGACCATGAAGACGCTCGAGCTGCTCGCCGGGTTCGGGAGCGTCGCCGACGCGCTCGACTACGCGCACACGCCGCGGGCGATGCCGCCGATGTCCCCGCGCATCGCGTCCGGCCGCGACGGCCCGAAGCTCCTCGTGCCGGGCGACTACGCCTACGCCGAGGTCGGCAGGCTCGATCCGGAGGGCAAGGGCACCGCCGCTTACGAGATCCTGCCGGGCGTGCCGGTGCGGATCGCGCCGCGGATCGTGCGGCTCACTGCGCCGAATCCGGGGGTGATGACCGGTCCGGGCACGAACACGTATCTGCTTGGCGACGCTGCGTCGGGCATCGCGGTGATCGATCCGGGGCCCGCGATCGATGCGCACATCCAGGCGATCGTCGACGCCGCAGCCGCACCGATCCGCTGGATCCTCTGCACGCACACGCACATCGACCACTCGCCCGGCGCGGCGCCGCTCGCGGCGCGGACCGGCGCACCGGTGCTCGGCATGCGAGCGAGGTATCCGGAGCGCCAGGACGCAACGTTCGCGCCCACCCGCGAGCTCGCGCACGGCGAGCGGCTCGAGGTCGGTGGTTGCCGTCTGCGTGTGCTGCACACGCCGGGACACGCCTCGAACCAGTTGTGCTTCCTGGACGAGGCCGAACGTCTCCTCTTCACCGGCGATCACCTGATGCAGGGCTCGACGGTCGTGATCAACCCGCCCGACGGCGACATGGCGATCTACCTCGCGAGCCTGCGGCTGCTGCTTCGCCGAGGCGCTCGACTACATCGCGCCCGGCCACGGCTTCCTGATGGCCCGACCGCACGAGATGGTCGAGCGCGTGCTGGTGCACCGCGTCGCGCGCGAGAACAAGGTGCTCGCGGCACTGGCCGCGCACGGGCCCGCGACGCTCGAAGACCTCGTCCCGCAGGTCTACGACGACGTGCCGGCGCGCATGCATCCGGTCGCGAGCCGCTCGCTGCTCGCGCACCTGATCAAGCTGCGGGACGAGGGCCGCGCCGCCGAGGCGGGCGGGCGATGGGTCGTACCCGGGTCTTGAGTGGCCGCCGGGCGCCAGGGGTTCGCGCCCGGGACTGCCGCGGGCGCGTCGTGGCCGAACCCGCGGCGCGCGCTACACCTTCGTCCCGCGCAGGACGATCGTATGCGCGCCGAGCCCGTGGGCGACCCGCCGCGTGTCCTGGCTCACGCTGCCGGCGAAGTAATCGAGACGGCTGATCACCTCGACGTCGAGCCGCGCGGCGCGCAGCTTCGCGACGTAGTCGTCCTCCACGACCGCGCCCACCACGCACTCGGCCCAGAGCTTCGGGTCCGAGCGCGACTTTTCGGAAACGGGCTTGGCGAGCGAGATGTCCGAGATCTGCAGGCGTCCGCCCGGCTTGAGCACCCGCGCAATTTCGGCGAACGCGCGGGGCTTGTCCGGCACGAGGTTGAGCACGCCGTTGCTGGTGACGACGTCGACCGAGGCGTCCGGCAGCGGGATTTCCTCGGCATTGCCCTCGAGCGGCTCGACGTTCTTGGCCCCCATCGCGGCGACGTTCCGGCGCAGCTTTGCGAGCATGGCCTGCGTCATGTCCAGGCCGTACACCTTCCCGCCCGGGCCGGTGAGCGTGCTCGCGATCAGCGTGTCGGTGCCCGAGCCGGACCCCACGTCGAGAATGACGTCGCCCGCGCGGATCACGTTGGCGGCGAACGGATAGCCGACGCCGGCGAACGACTCCGGCGCCGTGGCCGGCACGAGATCGAGCTGGTGACCCGGGTAGCCCACGAACAGGCAGGCCAGCCGCCCGGTCGGGAAGTGGAACGTCTTTTCCGGGTGGGTGGCGACATCGGTGTACATGTCGGCCACCGCCTTGAAGATGAACTCCCGCTTGTCGCTGAAGATCGCGACCATGTTCGCCTCCTGGTGTGGTCCACGCGAGGCGCCTAGAAGCTCTTGAGCAGGCCCTTGATGCGCTCGCTGAGTGGCGAAGTTACCTCATCCTCGCGCAGCTCACCGACTTTTCTCTTGAGCCGCTGTTCGAACTCCATGCGCGAGAAGCAGCTCTTGCAGGTGCGCAAGTGCTGCTCCATGAGGGAGTGATCGTGGTCGCCGAGCTCGTGGTCGACGTAGTCGAGGATCTGCCTGAGCGCCAGCTCGCAATCGATCTGCTGTTTCGTCATCGCACGCTACCTTTGTCACCGCGCGCGAGGCGCGCGGTCGCACCCCGTTGCTGCGCTTCCGTTTCGAGCGGTGCGCACTCGCTGCGCGCCGCAACCGCGTTCGTCAATCCGTACGCCTGCGCCTGCTGCCAAAGCGCCTTCTGCAGGGCGCTTCGCGCGCGCGCGAGCCGCGAGCGCACGGTGCCGATCGGAATCTCCAGCGTTGCCGCGATCTCCGGATAGCTGAACTCCTCGAGGTCGGACAGGATCACCACGACGCGGTAACAGTCCGGCAGCGCGACGAGCGCGCGATCCAGATCCTCGCGCAGGAGCTTGTTCAGAAACTCCTGCTCGGGGTTGCTGAACCACAGCAGGAACGGCTGGTGCATCTGCTCGAAGATCGAGAAGTCGCCGCCCTCCGCATCCTCGTCCTCGCACTCGATCGAATCCAGCCGGGGCCGCGCGTCGGCGCGACGCAGATCGCTGATGAACGTGTTGTTGAGGATCCGGAAGATCCAGGCGCGGAACGCCGCCTCGCTCGCCAGCGAGTCGAGCGCACGCCAGGCGCGCGCCACCGTCTCGGCCACCAGGTCTTCGGCATCGGCGTCGTTGCGCGTCAGCCGGCGGGCCACGCCCTGGAGGCTTCCCAGGAGCCCAAGCACCTGTTCCTCAAAGACCTTTCTGGAAACGGCCATCCGCCCTCCTCATTCAAGGACGCAGCGGCCCCCGAAACGGTTCCAACCATCGCACGTTTTCTTTTGCGCCGACCCCGATGCCCTTCCAGTCAACGCAGTCGTCGCGCCGGATGTTGCGTCGCAAGATCGCGTGGAGAAGCGCACCGCCGAGTCGGTCGAACCGCGTCCCACCGGTCACGCCGCGCAAATGCGCTGGAACCGTTGCGAGCATTCCCGCGTCCTGGGCAATGAAGGCGCGACCGAACGAGAGCGCGCCAACCACCAGGAGGAGTCGCTCATGAGCACCGCCATCGCTCGCATTCCGTTCGCCGCGACGCCGCGCGCGGATGCACGCACATCCAGCACCGACGCTGACTGCGGTTCAGACAGGACGCCGCTCACCCGCGCCCGGATCGGCAGTCGCTTCTTGCTCGTCGATCGGGATCCACTCACGATCGCGGCGGATCGGGGGTTGATCGTTCGCGTTCGCAGCGGGTCGATATGGGCGAGCCAACCGGGCGATGGCGAGTACCGGCTGGCGCGGGCGGGCGAATGCTTCGCCGCTCGCCGCACCGGGTGGCTCGTCGTACGCGCCGTCGAGCGCAGTGAGATCGAGATTGAACTGCCGCCGCCCGGCGACGAGCGCCTCGCGCCCGGACTCGAGCCGATCTCGATCGTTCCCTAGTCGGGCAGCGCGAGCGCGCCGATGCACGCGAGATTCCATGCAATGCAAACCTGCTGGAACCGTTCTCGAGCCGCGTGCGTCTTGATCGATGTAGGCGCCGCCGCCACGGCGCGCTGAACCACAAACATCAAGGAGGTTTCGACCATGACTGCAGTCGCTCTGAATCCGAAGCGCCTGGACGTCGCTGCGCTCGAGCAGAAAGTGAAGTCCATGTACCGCGACGTCGCGCTCGACCCGTACGCGGAGTTCCACTTCGAGATGGGACGCGCGCTCGCCGAGCGGCTCGGTTACGCCGCCGCCGATCTCGATGCAATCCCGGCGCAGGCCATCGATTCCTTCGCGGGCGTGGGGTACTACTTCGACCTCGCGGCGCTCGAGCCGGGCGAAACCGCCGTCGATCTGGGCAGCGGCTCGGGGATGGACGCCTTCGTCGCCGCCCTCAAGGTCGGCCGGACCGGGCGCGTGATCGGGATCGACATGACCGACGAGCAGCTCGCCAAGGCCGAGCGCCTGCGCACGGCGGCCGGCTTCGGGAACGTCGAGTATCGGAAGGGCTACATCGAATCGACCGGGCTCGCCGACGCGAGCTGCGACGCCGTGATCAGCAACGGCGTCGTCAACCTCGCGCCCGAGAAAGACAGCGTGTTCCGCGAGGCCGCGCGCATCCTCAGGCCGGGTGGTCGCCTCGCGCTCGCCGACATCGTTACCGCCGTGCAGCTGCCCGAGGGCATCACCTGCAACGCGACGCTGTGGGCCGCCTGCATCGGCGGGGCGATGCAGGTCGACGAGTACGTCGCCGCGATCGAATCGGCCGGCCTGCGCGTGCGCAGCGTGCGGGACAACCCGGCGTACCAGTTCATTTCGGACAACGCGCAAGGCGCGACGAAGAAGTACGGCGTGAAGAGCGTCTCGATCCAGGCGGTCAAGGCGTAATCCGCACCCCGCCGGGCGCGAAGACGCATCGGGCGGCTTATCACCAACCAGGAGGATTCAAACCATGACGACCCAGCAGACGAAGTATCTCTTCACCGTGAGCCATTTCGACGGCGATCCCGACCGCGTGGCAACGCCGCTCGTCCTCGCCAACAACGCGCTCGCGGCGGGCGGCGACGTGCTGCTCTGGTTCACGGTGGACGGCGCGAACCTCGGCAGGCAGGGGGCGGCCGACGGGCTCGTCTCGAAGAGCTTCCCGCCCGTGGCAGAACTGCTCCGGACGTTCGCCGAGAACGGCGGCAGGATCGGCGTCTGCCCGCCATGCGGCAAGACGCACGGCGTCACCAGCGAGAACATGCTGGCAAACGCCGAGTGGATGGGCGCGGCGGCCGTGCTCGGTGCGGCGCAGGAACGGCAGGCGTTCTCGTTCTGAGTGCGCAGATGCGGCGCGCGGGCAGGCGCTGGGCGGCGGCGCCGGCCTGAGGTTGCAGCGCGCTCAGCCGGCAGGAAAACCGGCGATCGGGACCGTCGCGCGCCGGTCCGTACGCTTCGCGACGAGTCGACGCGCATCCTCCGGTCGCCCGGCCGTGAGGTAGGCGGCGAGCAGCGTGTGCTCGACGAGATCGCGCTGCGCGCGGCTGCCGCCGATGCGCACCGTTTCCGGCAGCGCCTGCTCGAAGTGGCGGATCGCCGCATTCCAGTCGCTCCGCGCGTAGGCGCCGAATCCCTCGGCGATCGTCGCCACGACGGCGCCCGGCGGATACTTGCCGGCGGCGATCCGGTCGCGCATTTCGCCGACCAGTCGCTCCAGCGTCTCGAAGTCGCCGTTGGCGACGCACGCCACCACCGAGTGCGCGTCCGCGAACGGCACGCCTGCCTTGGGGAAGGACTTCAACGCGTAGTCGCGGACCTCGCGCCAGAGGTCGGGCCGCCGCGGCTCGCCCGCGAGCTCGGCGCGCCAGAGAAACGCCGCCGTGTCGCTCACGACGTTGATCGGCGGTCCCCACGAGCCACCGGGATGCACGCCGGACCGGTACGCCTCCCACGCGCGCTCGACCTTGCCGAGCGAAAGTGCGGTGAGCGCCACGTGCCACGACAGGTGACAGTGCAGCAGGCTGCGCTTGTCGAGCCCGGGCATCCAGCCCTCGAGGTAGTCGAGGGCCTGCGCCATCTCCCCCATCTCGTGGAGCACGTGCACCTTGATGTGCGCGCCGTGGGCGTTGCGCGGATTCGCCGCCATGCTCGGCTCGATCAGGCGCCACGCCTCGTCGAGCCGGCCGCTCTCGGACGCGGCGAACGCGTGCACGCACCGGAACCACCAGTCGTCGCCGTAGTGCGGCGCGAGGCCGGCGCAGCAGGTCGTACAGCTCCGGCTCGCGCTCCTGGCGTCCGCTGAAGCCGATCAGGCCGAATACGCCGGTGACCGGTGCGAGCACCATCGCGTCGCGCGGATGCTCGGCGAGATGCGCGCGCGTCGCGGCGAGCGCGTCGACGGGCCTGCCCTCCAATGGGAGCGCGATCGCATTGACGTGACTTTGCTCGCGCGGGCTGGCGGCCTGCGCGAGCTCGCGTGCCCGCGCCGCTACCTCGCGCGCCGACTTCACATCGGCCTCGAGAAAGAGGCCGCGCGCGAGCGCGACGTGCGGGAGCGCGAATGCGGGATCGGCCTTGATCGCGCGTTCGAGATGCTCGCGCCAGCCGGCCGTCGCGGACAGGATGCAGTCGGCGCCGGCGACGTACGCGTCGCGAGCCGCTTGCGAGGATGTGGAAACCGGCAGGTCGTAACGGTCGACGAGCATCTTCCCTCCCCCGCGGACGCTCTGGCGTGGAGCCGCTCTTATACGCCTGGGCAAAGGACGCGCCAAGCCCGGACGCGAAAACGCCCGCGCGCGGCGGGCGTCTCGTCGGCGGGAAGCGCCGGTCAGTCGATCTTCTGGTACGCGGGCAGCGTGAGGAACTCGACGTACTCGCCGGTGGTGATCTCGTCGAAGAGCTGCGCGGCCGCCTCGTACTTGCCCGCCTTCCACGCCTCGTCGCCGAGATAGGTCTTCACCTTTGGCAGCTCTTCCTTGAGCAATGCGCGGAAGAGCTCGACGGTCACCTTGCGGCCGTCGTCGAGCACGCCCTTCGGCGAGCGGATCCACTGCCAGATCTGCGAGCGCGAGATCTCGGCGGTGGCGGCGTCCTCCATCAGGTTGAACACCGGCACGCAGCCGTTGCCCGCGAGCCAGGCGCCGAGGTACTGGATGCCGACGCTGATGTTGCTGCGCAGCCCCGCCTCGGTGATCGGCTTCTCGGGCTGGAAGTTGAGCAGGTCCTTGGCGGTGACGCTCACGTCCGGCCGCTGCTTGCCGTACTGGTTCGGCGTCGGCATGTGCTGGTCGAACACCGCTTTCGCGATCGGCACGAGGCCGGGGTGCGCGACCCAGGTGCCGTCGCAGCCGTCGGTCACCTCGCGCAGCTTGTCGGCGCGCACTTTCTCGAGCGCGGCCTCGTTCGCGGCCGGGTCGTTCTTGATCGGGATCTGCGCGGCCATGCCGCCCATCGCCGGCGCATTGCGGCGATGGCAGGTCTTCACGAGCGACAGCGCGTAGGCGCGCATGAACGGCGCGGTCATCGTCACCTGCGCGCGGTCGGCGAGGCAGAAATCCTTGTTGACGCGGAACTTCTTGATGCACGAGAAGATGTAATCCCAGCGGCCGATGTTGAGGCCGGCGGAATGGTCCTTGAGCTCCCACAGGATCTCGTCCATCTCGAAGGCCGCGAGCACCGTCTCGATCGAGCGCGGTCGCGCGGATCGAGCCGTGCGGCACGCCGAGCTCCTTCTGCGCCAGCGTGAAGATGTCGTTCCAGAGGCGCGCCTCGAGGTGGCTCTCCATCTTCGGCAGGTAGTAGTACGGCCCCGAGCCGCGCGCGAGCAGCTCCTTCGCGTTGTGGAAGAAGAGCAGCGCGAAGTCGAAGATGCCGCCCGCGACCTGCTTGCCGTCGATCAGGACGTGCTTCTCGTTCAGGTGCCAGCCGCGCGGGCGCGGGATCAGCACGGCCGTCTTGTCGTTGAGCCGGTACTGCTTGCCGCCCTGCTCGAAGGAGATCGTGCGGCGGACCGCGTCGCGCAGGTTGATCTGCCCGTCGATCATGTTGTCCCAGGTCGGGCAGTTCGCGTCCTCGAAGTCCGCCATGAAGGTCGACGCGCCGCAGTTGAGCGCGTTGATCACCATCTTGCGGTCGGTCGGGCCGGTGATCTCGACGCGGCGGTCGAGCATGTCCTTCGGCTGGTCGGCGATCTTCCACTCCGACGCCCGGATCGATTTCGTTTCCGGGAGGAAGTCGGGCAGTTGGCCGGCGTCGAACTCCTTTTGCCGTGCAGCACGCCGCGCCAGCAGCTCCTGCCGGCGCGGTTCGAAAGCGCGGTGCAGCTTGGCGACGAACGCCATCGCCTCGGGCGTGAGGATCTGCGCGAATTCGGGAGTGACGCGGCCGTGGACTTCGATGCCGCCGGCGTACTTGTCGGTCATGGGGCGCTCGCGAGCGAAGGGGATGGAAGGCGGGGATTCTACCTTTGCTGCGGCACGGAATCCTTGATCTTGCCCCCTATTCCGGATAGCGGAACGTGTCGCCGAAGCGTGGCCGGCGGGGCCGGCCTACCCCGCCTCGAGCGGCGGGCACGTGCAGAACAGGTGCCGGTCCCCGTAGACGTTGTCGACCCGCCCGACCGGCGGCCAGTACTTCGCCCGCTCGAGGGAGGACACCGGATACGCGGCGACCGAGCGCGCATAAGGATGCTGCCACTCGTCCGCGCTGACTGCGCGCGCCGTGTGCGGCGCGTGCTTCAGCGGGTTGTCGTCCTGGGGCCAGCGCCCTTCCTCGATCGCCCGGATCTCGGCGCGGATCGCGACCATCGCCTCGATGAACCGGTCGAGCTCGGGCTTCCCCTCGCTCTCGGTGGGCTCGAACATCAGCGTGCCGGCGACCGGGAACGACATCGTCGGCGCGTGGATGCCGAAGTCGATCAGCCGTTTCGCGATGTCCTCCGCGGTGACGCCGCTCGCGTCCTTCAGCCCCCGCGGGTCGAGAATGCACTCGTGCGCGACGCCGCCCCCTTCGCCCGTGTAGAGGGTCGGGAAGTGCGGCGCGAGGCGCCTCGCCACGTAGTTCGCGTTGAGCACCGCGACGCGCGCGGCCTCGGTGAGCCCGCGGCCGCCCATGAGCGCGATGAACGCCCAGGAGATCGGCAGGATCCCGGCGCTCCCGTACGGCGCGGCCGCGACCGGGCCGACGGCGCCCGGCTGCAGCGGATGCCCCGGCAGGAACGGCGCGAGGTGCGCCCGGGCCGCGACCGGCCCCACGCCCGGCCCGCCGCCGCCGTGCGGAATGCAGAAGGTCTTGTGCAGGTTGAGGTGCGAGACGTCGGCACCGAAGCGCCCCGGCGACGCGGCGCCCATCAATGCGTTCAGGTTCGCACCGTCGAGGTACACCTGTCCGCCGTGCTCGTGGACGATCGCGCAGACCTCGCGGATGTTCGGCTCGAACACGCCGTGCGTCGACGGGTACGTCACCATGATCGCCGCGAGCTCGCGCGCATGCGCGGCCGCCTTCGCGGCGAGGTCGTCGAGATCGACGTTGCCCGATGGATCGGTGGCGACCACGACCACCTCGCAGCCGGCCATGTGCGCCGAGGCGGGATTCGTCCCGTGCGCCGAGCCGGGCACGAGCACGACGTGGCGATGCCCTTCCCCGCGGCTCGCGTGATAGGCGCGGATCGCGATGAGCCCCGCGAACTCGCCCTGCGCGCCCGAGTTGGGCTGCAGCGAGACGGCGTCGTAGCCGGTGATCGCGCACAACCAGCGCTCGAGATCCCCGGCGAGCTCGCGATACCCCTGCGCCTGGTCCTCGGGCGCGAACGGGTGCAGGTTCGCGAACTCCGGCCAGGTGATCGCGAGCATCTCGGTCGTCGCATTCAGCTTCATCGTGCACGAGCCGAGCGGGATCATCGTGCGGTCGAGAGCGAGGTCCTTGTCGGCGAGCGCGCGGAGGTAGCGCAGCATCGCCGTCTCGGAGCGGTACCGGTGGAAGACCGGGTGCGCGAGAAACGCGCTGGTGCGCTTCAGGGCCGCGGGCAGGCGCTCGGGCGCATCGGCGTCGACCGCCGTCCACGACGGCGCGGGCTGTCCGCGCACTGCAAAGACGTGCCAGAGCGCTTCGACTTCGGCCGCGGTCGTGGGCTCGTCGAGCGCAATCCCGATCGATTGCGCGTCGACGTGACGCAGGTTGATGCCCGCCGCAAGCGCGCGCGCGTGGATCGCCGCGGTGTCCGCCGCGGTGCGCACGACGATCGCGTCGAAGCAGTGCCGCGGCGCGACCTGCCAGCCGAGCTGCTCCAGCCCGTGCGCCAGCACCGCCGTGTGCCGGTGGACCCGATTCGCGATCGCGCGCAGGCCCTCCGGGCCGTGATAGACCGCGTACATGCCCGCCATCACGGCGAGCAGCACCTGGGAGGTGCAGATGTTGCTCGTCGCCTTCTCGCGCCGGATGTGCTGCTCGCGCGTCTGCAGCGCGAGGCGGTACGCGGTGTCGCCGTGGCTGTCGACGGTTGCGCCGACCAGCCGGCCGGGCAGGCTGCGCTTGAGCGCGTCGGTGCAGGCGAGGAACGCGGCGTGCGGCCCGCCGTAGCCCATCGGCACGCCGAAGCGCTGGGTCGAGCCCACCGCGATGTCGGCGCCGAGCTCGCCCGGCGGCACGAGCAGCGTGAGCGCAAGCACGTCGGCCGCGAGTGCGACATGAACCTTCTTCGCGCGCAGCTTCGCGATGAGCGCGCGGTAGTCGACGATCTCGCCGGTCGTGCCGGGGTACTGCAGCAGCACGCCGAAGTAATCGCCGGCGAGCGCCTCGTCGGGCGCGCCCACCACCACGCGGACGCCGAGCGCGCCCGCGCGGGTGCGCACGACCGCGATCGTCTGCGGATGGCAGTCGGCGGCGACGAAGAACGCCTGGCTCGCCGATGCCGCGCCGCGCAGGCAGAGCGCCATCGCCTCCGCCGCCGCGGTTCCCTCGTCGAGCAGCGAGGCGTTCGCGACGTCGAGCGCGGTGAGGTCGGTGATCATCGTCTGGAAGTTGAGCAGCGCCTCCAGGCGTCCCTGCGAGATCTCGGGCTGATACGGCGTGTACGCCGTGTACCAGGCCGGGTTCTCGAGGACGTTCCGCAGGATCACCGCCGGCGTGTGCGTGCCGTGGTAGCCCATGCCGATGAACGAGCGCAGCACCCGGTTCTTCGCCGCGAGCCGCTTCAGCGCCGCGAGCACCTCGGCCTCGTCGCCGACGGCGGGAAAGGCGAGCGGCTCGCGATCGCGGATCGTCTCGGGGACGAGGCGCTCGACCAGCTCGTCGAGCGACGCGAACCCCAGCTCGGCGAGCATCGCCTGCCGCTCGGCGGGGCGCGGGCCGATGTGGCGCGCCGCGAACGCGGGCAGCTCGCCCGAGGTCAGGGCGGGTCGCGCAGTCATTTCGACGCCTCCGCGGTGGCCGCGTACCTGGGGGCGTCGAGCAGCGCTTTCACCTCGTCGGGATGCGACGGCTTCAGCTTGTAGAGCCACGCGGCGAACGCATCCTGGTTGATCGCCTCCCAATGGTCGGGGATCCCGTCGTTGACGGCGACGACCTCGCCGGAGAGGGGCGCGTAGACGTCGGACGCGGCCTTCACGGACTCCACCACGCCGACCGCCTCGCCGGCCTTCACCGTGGCGCCGACTTTTGGAAACTCGACGAACACGATGTCGCCGAGCGCTTCCTGCGCGAAGTCGGTGATGCCGACCCAGGCGGTGCCGTCCGGCTCGACGCGCACCCATTCGTGGGTCTTCGTGTACTTCAGCTCCTGCGGCGTCTTGGTCATGGCTTTCCCTCGGTGTGGATTCCTTCGATCAGGCTCTTGCCGTCGCGCACGAACGGCGCTCGCACGGCGACGGCGCGGAGCCGCTTGCCGCGGATCTCGACCTCGATCGGGTCGCCGGGCTGCACCCCGGCGGGCAGCCGCGCGAGGGCGATCGAGCGGCCGAGCGTGGGTGCGAACGAGCCGCTCGTGGTCATGCCAGCGCCCTGCGGCGCGTGCACCGGCTGGTGCGATCGGAGCACGCCCTGGTCGAGGAGCAGCACGCCGATCAGCGCGCGGCGGGGCGCGGCAAGCGCGGCGCGGCCGACGAAGTCGCGTCCCGGTCGCATGTCCACGGTCCAGGCGAGCCCGGACTCGAGCGGGCTCGTCGTGTCGTCCATGTCCTGGCCGTAGAGACTCATGCCCGCCTCCAGGCGCAGCGTGTCGCGCGCGCCGAGGCCGCACGGCTTCACGTTTGCGCCCGCCAGCGACCGCCATGCCTGCGGCGCGAGCGGTGCCGGCAGCATCAGCTCGAAGCCATCCTCGCCCGTGTACCCGGTGCGCGCGACGAACCAGTCGCGGAAGAACGCGCCCTGAAAGCGGCGCAGCGCGGCGGTCGATGCGTTGAGCCCCGGGAATGCATGCCATGCGAGCTCGCGCGCATACGGGCCCTGCACCGCAATCATGGCGAGGTCCGGCCGCGGCACGATCTCGACGTCGCGAAAGCGCTCTGCCGCGAGGCGGCCGAGCCACTCGATGTCCTTCTCCGCGGTGCCGGCGTTGACGACGAGCCGGAACGCGGCGTCGGCGAGGAGGTAGGCGATCAGATCGTCGACGACGCCACCCTGCTCGTTCAGCATGCACGAGTAGAGCGCGCGACCGGGCGTGTCGAGCTTCGCGACGTCGTTCGCGAGCGCGTAGCGGAGGAAGTCGCGCGCGTCGCTGCCCAGGACTTCCACCGCGCGCATGTGCGAGACGTCGAACATCCCCGCCGCGCGCCGCACCGCGTGGTGCTCCTCGACCTGCGAGCCGTAGTGAAGCGGCATCTCCCAGCCGCCGAACTCGACGAGCCTGGCGCCCGCCGCCCGGTGGAGTGCATTCAGCGCCGTCTGCCTGAGCACCGCGTCTCCCGTTCGCAAACGAAAAAGGGCGAAGCGATCGAGTCGCTTCGCCCTCTCTGTCCTCGGTACCTGAGAGATTGCGGGTCGCTGCGCGCTCGCGCAGCCGCGCCCCGCGTGCCCCTTCGGTGGCCCGGCCCTCAAGCCGCGGCTTGAGCCCGGACGCTCTCCAGAGCGGCCCGCCGTCGATGGTGTTCAGCCTGAGCGATTCACGGGCGTTTGCGCCTTCGGCGGTGCCGCCCCGTCGTCCGGGACCGGCACGCTCTCCCATCGCGGCGATCGGCCGATTGCCGCGCAAGCTTAGCACCATCCACCGCGCCGGCGCGCGCGGCTACTTCTTGGCATCGTCGGGCCGGGACACCGCAAGCTCGATGGAGATGGCCGCCGCCTCGGTGTAGGTCGCCTCGACCCGATCGCCGGGCGCGACGAGCTTGAGCTGCTCGGCGCGCGGCGCCCTGAGCTCCACGGTCTGGCGCGGGCCGCGCAGGGTCACGGTGCGCTTCCTCGCATCCTTCGCGACGACCTCGGCGACGACGGTCACCTTGCGCGCCGCGCCGTCCGTCCCCGCCGCCACCCGCTCGCCCATGCTGGACCCGCTTTTCGTGATGTCGACGAGCACCGGCTCGAGATAGCGCACGACGACGAAATCGCCGACCCGGGTGTGGTCGAATCCCCGCACGTCGTGCCCGGCGGTGATCGTGCTCGGGGCGCCCTTCGGGCCCCGCAGGGTGATGACGCGGGCCGCCCGGTCGAGCGCCTCGACCTTGGCGGTCATGCGCGCCACCTTGGCCACCGCGCCGGCGGTCGGCTGCTGGGCGAACGCGGCGACGAAGGCTGCGCCCACCCATGCCGCGATGAAGAGCCCCAGTTTCGTCACGACGCGCTTCCTCCGGATTGCAGTGCCGAGCCACGGTCATTCCGTCCGGGTCGCGGCGTGCTCCGGCGCTCCGGCGCGCCGGAACTCGCTCGGCGATTTCCCGTTCCACCGCCGGAACGCGCGGTTGAAGCTCGACGTTTCCGCGAACCCGAGCAGGTAGGCGACCTCGCCGACCGAGTAGTCGGTGCGGCGGACGTACTCCGCCGCGAGCTCGCGCCGCGTCTCGTCGAGCAGCTTCTCGAACGACGTCCCCGCCTCCGCGAGTCGCCGGTGCAGGGTACGCGCGCTCAGCCCCACCGCCTGCGCGACGATCGTCTGGGTCGGCGTTCCGGTCGGGAAGTGGCCGAGCAGCTCGCGCTTGACCTGTGCGACCACGTCGTCGCGATCGAGCCGGGCGAGATAGTCGGTGACGAGCCGCTCGCTGGCCAGCGCCACGCCGGGATTCGTCGTGGCGAGGGGCCGCGCGAGATCCTCGCGCCGGCAAAGAAGGCTCGGATGCGGTGCGCCCCATACGATCGGCGCCCGGAACCAGTCCGCGAACCGCCGCGGGTCCGCCAGCGGTTCGCGCGCGACGGTCGCCTCGAGCGGCGCGAACGCGTCGCCGTACGTGAGACGGCAGAGCTGCAGAATCCCGGCCAGCACCGCATCCTGACGGGACAGGGGGCGGACGGCCTGCGGGTCCGCGTAACGCACGATGAACCGCAGGCCGCGCGGCTCCTCGCGGAGCTCCGCGCGCCAGAAATCGGTGAGCACGCGCGTGTAGCGCGCCAGCCTGGACATCGCGTCGAGGAGCGTCGCGCTCGCCAGCCAGGCATAACCGACCGCATGCAGCGCAACGCCCCGCACCTGCCGCCCGACGTCCAGGCCGAAGCAGGGGTCGCCAGTGGCCTCTTCGGCCAGCTCGAACACGCGCTGGATGACGTGGTTCGGGATGCGCGTCTCCGAAACCTGGAACAGCGCCGGATCGCAGCCCGCGCGGCGCAGCAGCGCCGCGCCGTCGATGCCGCGCGCCTCGAGTGCGCGCACGATGTTGATGCCCTGCGAGAGCAGCGCCGTCGCGCGCGCGTGCGAATTAGTGCGTTCCATCGAGCCCCTGGCGTCCCGTGTCAAGCGTCTGGCGTATCCGGACAGGGGCAGAGGATAGCCGAGACGCTATGGTGCGCGTGTTACCGCGGACGCCGCGCGCATCTGCGGCAGGCGATCGACATGGACACCAACGAGTGGGACCCGGAGCGCGTGAGCGCGGCGCTCCGCAGCCGGGCGGCGGGATCGCCCATCGACCCCAGTTGCTCGGCGGCCCTAGCGACGCGCGCACTGTTTCTCCTGGGCCGCGGCCACGCCGGGCTGCAGCCCGATTTCGCCGCCTTCTTTCCCCGGCTCGTCGAGGACGTCGGCACCGACGCACGCCGCGAGCTCTTCGAGCGCGCCCGCGACCACGCGCGCAGCGGGCTCCTGCGCAGCGACGTTCTGGTGCACTTCCTGCGCCTCGAGACCGACCGCGGGATCGTGGCCGAGGCGGCATTCGACACCGCGCGCATCGGCGTTCCGGCGCCCGCGGGATCGGCGCGCGGCGCCGACTACGTCCTCGAGTTGGTCGTCACCGGCGAGGTGGCGAACGCCGGCGCGGCGCTCGGGGGGCTCCTCGCTCTCGCCGACGGCGAGGTCAACCGCAAGCTCGCACTCCTGCGGCCGGCGCTCGCGCTGCCCGACGCCGACGCCGCGCTCGCGGAGATGGGGCGATACGCGCGCGCGCATGTCCACGTCGCGACCGTCGACGTTCTGGCTGGACTGGATGGAAGCGCTGAGCGTGGAACTGCCGGCCGCGCAGCGGGTGATCGACCGGGCTGCCGCGGCGCTGCTCGCCCAGCGCCAGGCGATCCACGGCGACGTCGTCTTCGACGGCAGCTGGATTGCACCATCGCCCGACGCGCCGGTGCGCGATTCCTCCGGCGTGCGCGAGCTCCCGCTCAGCCGGTTCGCGGCGGCCGTCGCCCCCCGCCTCGCGGCGCTGGCCGGGGCCGCGCCGCACTCGGCGGACCTGCGGCGCGCGCTCGCGGCGTGGACGCTCGTCCATTGAGGATGCGCGAGGGTTTCGGCCGATGAGCGTTGAACCGTCAAGGCGCCGGCGCAGCCGTCGACCCCGGCCGCAGGCCGGCGACGCCGCAACTGGCCCTGCGCAGCGACCCGTGCGCCAGCTCGTCCACGGCCGCCAGCTGGTGTGCCGCGGCTACCGCCGCGATGATGGCCGCTGGGACATCGAGGGACGCCTCGCGGACGTGAAGACCCGCGACGTCAGGCTGGGTGGCATGAACGTCGCGGCCGGCGAGCCCTACCGCGCGCTCGCGCTCGCGGTGACGGTCGACGAGACGCACACGATCCGGGACGCGCGCGCCGAGCTGGACGTCAGGACCGCCGGCTCCGCGGCGTGCGCGCGTGCGGCGGCAGCGTGCGAGATGCTCCAGGGACGACGGATCGACGCGCTCTTCGCCGCCGAGACGATGGAGCGCTTCGCGCGCGCGGCCGACTGCCCGCATCTCGCCGAGCTGTTCGCGGCGGTGATCGCCACCGCGCGCGAGACGGTCCCCGCGCCGCGGCCGACCGTCGTTCGCGTCGACGCGGACGACTGACCGCCGTCCCGCACCCGTCCGCCCGCTCAGCCGGCGGGCGACTCGGCGGGCGACTCGGCCACCCGGCCGTTCTTCTCCTCGATCCCGAGCTCCGCGATCTTGCGGGTGATCGTGTTGCGGCCGATGCCGAGCAGCGTCGCCGCCTCGATGCGCCGGCCGCCGGTGTGCTCGAGGGCCTTCGCGATCAGCGTCTTCTCGAACTCCCGGGTGAGGGCGTCCATGATCTGCGACTCGCCGCGGATCAGCGCCTTTTCCGCCGCGCTCCGCAGCGCGGCCGTCCAGTGGGCTTCGCCGGCGGCCGCCCCGGCCAGGCGCAGCTCGGGCGGCAGGTCCCCGACGTCGACCGCCTGGGCGGGCGCCATGACCGTCAGCCAGTGGCACACGTTCTCGAGCTGGCGGACGTTGCCCGGCCAGTCCTGCGCCGCCAGGTAGTTCATCGCGCCCTCGGTGAGCCGCTTCGCTTCGACGCCGAGGTCGCGCGCGCTCTTCGCGAGAAAGTGGCGCGCGAGCAGCGGGATGTCCTCGCGGCGGTCGCGCAGGGACGGCAACCGGAGGCGGATGACGTTGAGGCGGTGATAGAGGTCCTCGCGGAACGTGCCCTCGCGGACGCGGGCGTCGAGATCCTGGTGCGTCGCGGCGATCACGCGGACGTTCGCCTTGAGCGGCTGATGCCCGCCCACGCGGTAGAACTGGCCGTCGGAGAGAACGCGCAGCAGGCGCGTCTGCAGGTCGGGCGCCATGTCGCCGATCTCGTCCAGGAAGAGCGTCCCGCCCTCGGCCTGCTCGAAGCGGCCGCGCCGCATCGCCTGCGCGCCGGTGAACGCGCCGCGCTCGTGGCCGAAGAGCTCGCTCTCCAGCAGGTCCTTCGGCATCGCGGCGGTGTTGATCGCCACGAACGGCTGCGCGGCGCGCGGGCTGTGCCGATGGAGCGCGCGCGCGACCAGCTCCTTGCCGGAGCCGGATTCGCCGGTGATCAGCACCGTGGCGCCCGAGTTGGACAGCCGCCCGATCGCGCGGAACACCTCCTGCATCGAGGGCGCCTGGCCGAGGATCTCGGGCGAGCCCGGCGCGTTCTCCTCCGTGCCCTCCTCCCGCATGCTCTCGCCCACCGCGCGGCGGATGAGGTCGACGGCCTGATCGACGTCGAAGGGCTTCGGCAGGTATTCGAACGCACCGCCCTGGAATGCCGCCACCGCGCTTTCGAGATCCGAGTACGCGGTCATGATGATCACCGGGAGCTGCGGGTGCTTCTCCTTGACGCTCTGCAGCAGCTCCAGCCCCGAGGTGCCGGGCATGCGGATGTCCGACACCAGCACCTGCGGCGCATCGCGCTCGAGCTCGGCGAGCGCCTCCTGCGCCACGCCGAACGTCTTGAACGGGATGCCTTCGCGGGTCAGCGCCTTCTCGAACACCCAGCGGATGGAGCGGTCGTCGTCGATTACCCAGACTGGCTTCATGCGGCGGCCTTTGTTGCGTCGAGCGGGTACAGGATCCGGAACACGGTGCGGCCGGGCGCGCTGTCGCATTCGATCGAGCCGCCGTGCTGCTGCACGTAGGCCTGCGCGAGCGTGAGCCCGAGCCCGGTGCCGCCCTCCCGACCCGACACGAGCGGATAGAACACCCGCTCGCGCAGCTCGGGCGGGATGCCCGGCCCGTCGTCCATCACTTGCAATTCCAGTGCCAGGCGGTGCATGCGCCGTCCGATCGTCACGAACCGGGCGACGCGCGTCCGCAGCGTGAGGGTTCCGGGCGCGTCGTCGCCCCGTTTGCGCGCGCCGACGATGGCCTGCGCACCATTGCGGACCACGTTGAGCACGACCTGGATGAGCTGCTCGCGGTCGGCGTGGATGTCGGGCAGGCTCGCGTCGAAGTCGCGCACGATCCGCACCCCTTCGGGAAACTCCGCGAGGATCAGGCTGCGCACCCGTTCGCACACCTCGTGCACGTTCACCGGCCCGACGTGGGGCGCGCGGTGCGGCGTCAGGAGGCGGTCCATGAGCAGCTGGAGGCGATCCGCCTCCTTGATGATCACCTGGGTGTACTCGCGCAGCTCGGGCCGCTCGAGCTCGCGCTCGAGAAGCTGCGCCGAGCCGCGCAGGCCCCCGAGCGGGTTCTTGATCTCGTGCGCGAGGTTGCGGATCAGCTCGCGATTGGCGAAGGCGTGCGTCAGCTCGCGCTCCTCGCGCTCGATGCGCTGGCGCTGGTCGATGGCGCGGAGCTCGACCACGAGGCGCGCCCCGCGCGGGCCTTCGACCGGGGTCACCAGGCAATTGAGCGCGAGCACCGCGCCCCCCTGCCGGGTGAGCGTGAGCTCCTGGTCCCAGAACCCCCACGCCCGCTCGATCGCCTCGCGCAGCTTGGCGTTGAGCGGCTGCGCGTCGGTGAACAGCGTGCAGAAGACCTGCCGTGCGAGCGCGCGGCTGCTGGTGGCGAGCAGGTGCTCGGCGGACGAATTGGCGTGGACGACGCGCAGCTCGTCGTCGAGCAGAACGACTGCCGTGGCGAGGAGCTCGAGCCCGGCGAACGCGGACGCGCTCATGGGCGCCCCCGCGCAAGGTCGCCGCGCCGGACGGCGCGGCGGCGCGCACCTACCTGATGTTCGACATCTCGCGCTTGAGCGCCGCGACGTTGCGCTCGTGCCGCTCCACCGCTTCCTGATACGGCTTCAGGCGATCGAGGACGCGCTGGTAGTTCTTCTCGTCGCCGTGTCGCACCGACTCCTGCTCGGTGAGCTTGGACTTCGCATCGAGGAGGCCCTTCTCCTCGGTCGCGAGCTCGTCCTCGAGGATCTTGCGCCGGCTGTCGTCGCGCGAGCGCTGGGTCTCGCGATCCACCCGCGGGAAGTTGGGCGGCGTCGCGGTCGCGGCCTGCGTCCCGCTCGCGCGCGTCGCGGCCGGGGCGGCGGCCAGCGGGTTGCCGGACACGACCGAGACCTCCCGGGTCACCACCTGGCAGGTCTTGCCCTCGGTTTCCTTCTTGATGTTCGTGTAGTGCGCGCGGTCGTCCGACTCGGTGCAGCGCCAGACCGTGCTCTGGGCATGGGCGCCCGGCGCAAACGCGAGCGCCGCGGTAGCTGAGACCAGCGTGACAGAGACCAGCGCGACATTCCTCATGACCATCACCCGAGCAGAGGAGGGAGGTGAAGTCTAGGCCATGACCTGCCTGATTACAAATGACTTTCCCGGGCCCGCCAAGCCATAAGTCACGCCCCCGGCCGGGGCCGGGTCGGGGCGAGCGGATCACGGTTTCGGCGGGGCGCACGGGAAAAAAAGACGGGGGCACCCGCCCCCGTCCTGCCTGTGAGGCGGTCGGCCGATCAAGAGCTGTAATACATGTCGAACTCGAGCGGGTGCGTGGTCATGCGGAAGCGCGTGACCTCGTCCATCTTGAGCGCGATGTACGCGTCGATCACGTCGTTCGAGAACACCCCGCCGCGGGTCAGGAACTCGCGGTCCTTGTCGAAGTGCTCGAGCGCCATGTCGAGCGACGAGCAGACGTTCGGCACCTTCTTCGCCTCCTCGGGGGGCAGGTGGTACAGGTCCTTGTCGAACGGGTCGCCCGGGTGGATCTTGTTCTGCACGCCGTCCAGGCCGGCCATCAGCATCGCCGCGAACGCGAGGTACGGGTTCGCCGTCGGGTCGGGGAAGCGGACCTCGACGCGACGCGCCTTGTCGCTCGAGACGAAGGGGATGCGGCACGCGGCCGACCGGTTGCGCGCCGAGTACGCGAGGTTGATCGGCGCCTCGAAGCCGGGCACCAGGCGCTTGTAGCTGTTGGTGCCGGGATTGGTGATCGCGTTGAGCGCCTTGGCGTGCTTGATGATGCCGCCGATGTAGTACAGCGCGAAGTCGGACAGGCCGGCGTAGCCGTTCCCGGCAAACAGGTTCTTGCCTTCCTTCCACACCGACTGGTGCACGTGCATGCCCGAGCCGTTGTCGCCGACGACCGGCTTCGGCATGAAGGTCGCCGTCTTGCCGTAGGAGGCGGCCGTCATCCACACCGTGTACTTGAGGATCTGCATCCAGTCGGCGCGCTTCACCAGCGGCGCGAACATCGTGCCGATCTCGCACTGCCCGGGCGCGGCGACCTCGTGGTGGTGCACCTCGACCTCGACGCCCTGCTGCTCGAGCGCCAGCACCATCGCGTTGCGGATGTCCTGCAGCGTGTCGACCGGCGGCACCGGAAAGTAGCCGCCCTTGACGGGCGCACGGTGCCCCATGTTGCCGCCCTCGTACTCCTCGCCGGACGACCAGGGCGCCTCCTCCGACTTGATCTTCACCGAGCAGCCGGACATGTCGACGTTCCAGGTGACGCCGTCGAAGATGAAGAACTCGGGCTCCGGGCCGAAGTACGCGGTGTCGCCGAGGCCGGTGGACTTGAGGTAGGCCTCCGCCTTCTTCGCGATCGAGCGCGGGTCGCGGTTGTACGGCTTCATGTCCGACGGTTCGATCACGTCGCAGCTGATGTTGAGCACCGGCTCGTCGCTGAACGGATCCATGCGCACCGAGACCGGGTCGGGCATGAGCAGCATGTCGGACGCCTCGATGCCCTTCCAGCCGGCGATCGACGAGCCGTCGAACGCATGGCCGTGCTCGAACTTGTCCATGGTGAAGTGCTTGATCGGCACGGTGACGTGCTGCTCCTTGCCTCGCGTGTCGGTGAAGCGCAGGTCGACGAACTTGACCTCCTTCTCCTTGAGCATCTTCATGACATCGGCCGCGGTCGTGGCCATTGGTTCTTCTCCTATCGACAGTGAATGAACGGACGAATCCCTGAACGGGCAAACGGAGCCCCTATTGCGAGATCTGTGCCATGCACCGAAATGGCGCTAGATCCTTGTCCGGCAAGGGGTTTGGTTCACGAACCGCTCGCGCTCCGCACCAACACGGTGCGAAGTTATGGATTTTGCACCTTATCGGTGCAAAAAGCGAGCCGCGGCGTCGCTTGCTTGGCCGCATTAGATCAACTAGTTAGACTCGTCAGTGCTGCATGCCTGCCCCGCCCGAATCGATGATGAGCCTTGACGACATCCTCGCCCGCGCCCGGGAGCGGGCGCGCCAGTTGAACGTGCCCTACGCTGGTGCAGTGACCCCGGCGGAGGCCCACGCGATCCTCGAGCAGGACCCGGAGGGCCGGCTCGTGGACGTGCGCACGCGGGCGGAGCTGGAATGGGTGGGCCGCCCACCCGATGCGGTCTTCATCGAGTGGAACGCCTGGCCGGGCGGGGCGCGCAACCCGGCGTTCGAGCAGGAGCTGCTCGAGCGCGTGCCGGACAAGGCCGCGCCGGTGCTCTTCCTGTGCCGCAGCGGCGGGCGCTCGCACCACGCCGCGCTCGCCGCCCGCCAGCTCGGGTACGCACTGGCCTTCAACATCCTGGAGGGCTTCGAGGGCGCCAAGGATTCGAGCGGGCATCGCGGCACCGTCGGCGGGTGGAAGGTCGCCGGGCTGCCGTGGGTGCAGGGCTGACCCACCCGCCGCGGCCCGGCCTCGGCGGGTGGGCGCTCGCCACAGCGCGCGCAAGTCCCTAGAATCCGCCGCTTTCCTACCGGACGCCGGACATGCTCAACCCCACCCGTGGCACGCGCGGCATGGCCGTCGCGCCGCATGCGCTCGCATCGCAATCGGCGCTCGCCGTGCTGCGCGAGGGCGGCAACGCGATCGAGGCGATGGTCGCCGCGGCGGCCACGATCGCCGTCGTCTACCCGCACATGAACTCGATCGGCGGCGACTCGTTCTGGCTGGTGCACGTGCCGGGGCGCGACGTGCGCGGCATCGACGCCTGCGGCGCGGCCGCGCAGGCGGCGTCGCTCGACTGGTATCGCAGCCGCGGCATCACGGGCTCGATCCCCTTCCGCGGCGGCGTGGCGGCGAACACCGTCGCCGGCACGATCTCGGGCTGGGCGCTCGCGCACGAGGCCGCGCGCGAGGCCGGCGGGCGCCTGCCGCTCTCGCGGCTGCTCGCCGATGCGATCCACTACGCCCGCGCGGGAATCCCGGTCACGCGCAGCCAGCACGTCAACACCACGCAGAAGCGCAAGGAGCTCGAGCCGCAGCCGGGCTTCGCGGAACTGTTTCTTCCCGGCGGCAAAGTGCCCGCGACCGGCGCGCTCTTCGTGCAGTCAGCGCTGGGCGCGACGCTGGAGCGGTTGGCCGCTGCGGGGCTCGACGACTTCTATCGCGGCGATCTCGCGCGCTCGTTCGCGGCGGAGCTCGCCGCCGCCGGCTCGCCGGTCGCGCTCGCCGACCTCGAGGCACACCACGCGCAGTGGCGCGCGCCGCTCGTGCTCGAGCACTCGCTCGGACGCGTCTACAACATGCCGCCGCCGACCCAGGGCCTGGTCAGCCTGCTCATCCTCGGCCAGCTCGACCGGCTCGGCATCGACCGGCTCGACCCGCTCGGCGCCGATTACGTTCACCTCTGCGTCGAGGCGGTGAAGCAGGCGTTCATGATCCGCGACCGTCACATCACCGACCCCGCTTACATGACGGTCGATCCCGCGAGTTTCCTCGCGCCAAGGGCGATCGACGAGCTCGCCGCGCGGATCGACCGCACTCGCGCCGCTCCGTGGGGCGCGGGGAAGGGCCCGGCCGACACGATCTGGATGGGCGTGATCGACGGCGAAGGACGCGCGGTGAGCTTCATCCAGAGCGTCTATCACGAGTTCGGCTCGGGCGTGGTGCTCGGCTCGAGCGGCGTCTGCTGGCAGAACCGCGGCTGCTCGTTCAGCCTGAACCCGAACGCGCTCAACGCGCTCGCGCCGCGCCGCAAGCCGTTTCACACGCTCAACCCGGCGCTGGCGCTGCTCGAGGACGGCCGCACGATGGTGTACGGGAACATGGGCGGCGACGGGCAGCCGCAGACGCAGAGCGCGGTGTTCACGCGCACGCTCGTGCACGGCATGAACCCCGCCGCGGCGATCGCGGCGCCGCGCTGGCTGCTGGGACGCACCTGGGGCCAGACCACCGAGACCTTGAAGCTCGAGGGTCGCTTCGCGCCCGAGGTCGTCGCCGAGCTGCGCCGGCGCGGGCACGAGGTCGACGTGTTCCAGGACTTCGACGAAACGATGGGCCACGCCGGCTGCGCGATCCGCCATGCCAACGGCAACTTCGAGGGTGGCTCCGACCCGCGCTCCGACGGCGCGGTCGCGGCGTTCTAGACGATGTAGCCCTCGGCCAGGAGGTCGTGCGTTTCCTTGTGCCGCCGCATATAGGCGCGGACGTAAGAGCACACCGGCGCGACCTTGAGCCCGTTCGCGCGCGCGTAGTCGAGCGCGCCGCGCACGACCTGTCCCGCGACCCCGCGCCCCTCGAGCTTGCGCGGCACCTCCGTGTGCACGATCCGCATCACGTCGCCCGCCATCCGGTAATCGGCGCGGCAGAGCCCCTCCTCGACCACCGCCTCGAAGCGGCTCGAGGCGACGTTGTGGACAACCGCAATCGCGGGCCGCTCGGCGCTCACGTCTGCGTCCACTCGACGAGCCCGGTGTACGCGGTGGCGAGAACGATCACGCCGAACGCGATGCGGTACCAGGCGAAGATCGTGAAGTCGTGCGACACGATGAAGCGCAGCAGCCAGCGGATGCACAGGAACGCGGCGACGAACGACACCGCCAGTCCGACGCCGATGATCCCGAGGTCCTGCACGTCGAACAGCGCGCGGTTCTTGTAGAAATCGTACGCACCGGCCGCGATCAGGGTCGGCACGGCGAGGAAGAACGAGAACTCGGTCGCCGCGCGCCGCGACAGGCCGAACAGCAGCCCGCCGATGATCGTCGCGCCCGACCGCGAGGTGCCGGGGATGAGCGCGAAGCACTGGGCGCACCCGACCTTCAGCGCGTCGCGCCAGGTCATGTCGTCGACGCTCGCGACGCGCACCGTGTGCTCGCGCCGCTCGGCCCACAGGATCACGAACGCGCCGACGATGAACGCGATCGCGACCGGCACCGGCTTGAAGAGCGCCGACTTGATGAACTTGCCGAAGGTGAGGCCGAGGATCGCCGCCGGGATGAACGCGACGACCAGGTTCGCGACGAACCGCCGCGCGGCGGCGTCGGAGGCGAGGCCGGCGAGCACCGCGGCGAACTTCGCCCGGTACTCCCACACCACCGCGAGCATCGCGCCGGTCTGGATCGCGACGTGGAAGATCTTGCCCTTCTCGTCGTTGAAGCCGAGGAGGTCGCCGGCCAGGATCAGGTGGCCGGTGCTCGAGATCGGGAGAAACTCGGTGAGACCTTCGACGACGCCGAGGACGAGCGCCTTGAGCAGCAGGACGGGATCCATCTGGGGCGCGATTGTAGCGTGCCGCCCCGGCACGGCCCCGGCGCTGCGACAATCGCGCCGTGGATTTCTGGCGCAGCGTCGACCTCTACTGCGAGCGCACCGACCCGGGCTTCTGGTCGGAACCGCTGAACGCCGCTTCGAACGCGGCGTTCCTGCTCGCCGCCGCGCTGATCGTCCGTCACTGCCGCGCGCGCGGCCCGATCGCGCCCGACGCGTGGCTCCTCGCCGCGCTGGTCGCGCTGATCGGGGTCGGCAGCTTCCTCTTCCACACCTTCGCGACGGTGTGGGCGGGCTGGCTCGACGTGATCTTCATCCTCGCGTTCATCTACGTGTTCTTCGCGCGCTTCCTCGCGCGGGTCCCGGGATGGGGCTGGACGGGCATCGCAGCCGGGCTGGCCGGGTACTGGCTCTTCTCGCGCGCGCTCACTGCCGCGTTCCCCGCCGACGCGTTCAACGGCTCGTTCAGCTATTTCCCGGCGCTGCTCGCCCTCGCCGGCCTGGCCGCCTGGGCCGGGCACGCGCGCCATGCCGGGGCGGCCCGCCTCGCACTCGCCGCCGGACTGTTCGCCGTATCGATCGGTTTCAGGACCGCCGACCTCGCCCTGTGCGCCGCCTGGCCGCTCGGGACGCACGCGGTCTGGCACGGCCTGAACGCCGTGGTCTTGTGGCTGGCGGCGACCGGGCTGGTCGCGGAGAAGCCGGCTACCGGGTAAGCGGCGGCCGGTGCGCGGAGGTCAGGGTTTCGGCAGCGTGGTGAAGCCGAGCCCGGGCAGCAACAGCGAGCCGAGATCGGGAAAGGCACGGCGCGGGGCGTCGCCGGTCGCCGCCTCGCGCTCGCCCTGGCCGGGCGGGGCCGCGAGCACGCGCCGCGCGAGGGGCGACAGCACCAGCGACCGCTCCAGCAGCTCGGCCGGCAGGTTGAACTCGGCCCACTCGTGGAGCCGGCTATCGTCGATCGCGATCATTCGCGGGCTTGTCCAAGGGTTCCTGTGGCTATGTCGGGATAACGCGCCAACCCTTGCGATGTTTACGAGTCTAGGTGGCAACCCGATGACCGACTGTGAAGAATTGTGAAAGCGGACGGACGAATGCCGCACGCATGCATCGCCCCGGCCGCCGCGCGCGCCGGCGGTGCCGGCTACCGCGGCGCGGCGAGATTGCGCGCGAGACGCTCGACGATCGCCCGGAGCTCGGCGGTCTCGGCCGCGAGCCGGGCGACTTCGGCCTTGAGGGTCGCGATGTCGGCCGACGTCGCGTCGGGGACCGACGACTTCGCCGCCGTGGCGGCCGGAGCGGGCCTCGATTCCACCTCGACCCGCCCGGACAACAGGTGCGCCCAGCGCTGCTCGCGGGCGCCCGGAACGCGCGCGAGCTGGACGACCAGGGGTCGTGCGTCGGCCCCGGCGCGCTCGGCGAGCTCGCGCAGCGCGGCCTCCACCTCCCCGAGATCGGCGAAGCGATGCAGGCGCTCGGTGGCGATGCGGAGCTCGCCGGGCGTCTGCGGCCCGCGCAGCATCAGCGCGGCGAGCAGCGCGACGGCCGGGTCGGGCACGCGCAGGACGCGCCCGAGGTTGTGCGCATGGCGCATCACCCGCGAGCCGCTCGACTCGATGACCAGCGACAGCGGGCGCAGCGCGTCGACCGCGGCCTGGACTTCGGCCTCGGTCGCCTGCATCAGCGGATCACGGTTGTTCTTCTGGTTGCACCCGAGCGTCAGGGCGTTGAGCGACAGCGGATACGTGTCCGGGACCGTGCGCTCCTTCTCGACGAGGACGCCGAGAACGCGCGCCTCGAGGGGCGACAGGTCCGGAATCAAGCGCCCATGCGCCGGCGCAGGTTCTCGACGCTCAGGGCGAGCTGGTCGAGGTCGGGCACCTGGCCGTCCGGCGTGACCTGATTCACGACCTCGGGGAGGAGCTCCGACAGCCCGGTCGACGCCTCCTGCGGCGTCACGCCGGCCTGACGGGCGATCTCCTCGATCCCGCCCTGGCCGAAGATCTGGCCGAGCACGTCGGGCGAGACCGGCATGTTCTGCCCGGTCCCGACCCACGAGCGGGCCTGCTCGCCGTAGCCGGCGCGCTGCATCTGCTCGAGCAGGCCGCCGAGGCCGCCCATGCCGCCGCTCCCGCCGCCGGCGCCGCCGCCGAGAACCTGCCCCAGGATGTCGCCCATTCCGCCGCCACCGCCCCGTTGCGCACCCCCGCCCAGCACCTGTCCGAGGATGTCGCCCATCCCGCCACCGCCGCCGCGTTGCGCGCCGCCACCGAGCACCTGGCCCAGGATGTCGCCCATGCCCCCGCCACCGGCCTCGGAAGCGGGCTGACCCGCGCCGCCGCCCCGGCTCGCGAGCATCGAGAGCACCACCGGGAGCAACGCCATCAGCACGCTATTCATGCCGCCGCCCGCCGGCGCCTGGCGCGCCGCGCCGCCCGTGCCGCCCGTGCCGCCCTGACCGGCCATCGCGCCGCCCAGAAGATCCTCGAGAATTCCCATTCGCCACCTCCGTTACTGTCGAACTGCCGGGGATGCCCGGCACACACACTATATATAGACGTTCATTACGGGACCGCGAGGGCCCCCCGGTCACGCCCGCCGATAGATCTCGCCGCCCTGCGCGACGAATTCCTTCGCCTTCTCGGCCATCCCCTTTTCCAGGGCGTCGCTCTCCGACACGCCCGCGCGCGCCGCGAACTCCCGCACGTCCTGCGTGATCTTCATCGAGCAGAAGTGCGGCCCGCACATCGAGCAGAAGTGCGCGAGCTTCGCGCCCTCCTGGGGCAGCGTCTCGTCGTGAAACTCCTTGGCGGTGTCCGGGTCGAGGCCGAGGTTGAACTGGTCGGCCCAGCGAAACTCGAAGCGCGCCTTGGACAGCGCATTGTCGCGGATCTGCGCGCCCGGATGACCCTTGGCGAGATCGGCGGCGTGCGCCGCGATCTTGTAGGCGATGATGCCGTCCTTCACGTCCTTCTTGTTCGGCAGCCCGAGGTGCTCCTTGGGCGTGACGTAGCACAGCATCGCCGTGCCGTACCACCCGATCTGCGCCGCGCCGATCGCGCTGGTGATGTGGTCGTAGCCGGGCGCGATGTCGGTGGTGAGCGGTCCGAGCGTGTAGAACGGCGCCTCGTGGCAGTCCGCGAGCTCGAGGTCCATGTTCTCCTTGATGAGCTGCATCGGCACGTGGCCGGGGCCCTCGATCATCACCTGGCAGTCGTGCCGCCACGCGATCTGCGTGAGCTCGCCGAGCGTGCGCAGCTCCGCGAGCTGCGCCTCGTCGTTCGCGTCGTAGATGGAGCCGGGACGCAGGCCGTCGCCGAGCGAGAACGCGACGTCGTAGGCGCGCATGATCGCGCAGATGTCCTCGAAGTGCGTGTAGAGGAAGCTCTCCCGGTGGTGCGCGAGGCACCACTTCGCGACGATCGAGCCGCCGCGCGAGACGATGCCGGTCATGCGCTTCGCCGTGAGCGGGATGAACGGCAGCCGCACCCCGGCGTGGATGGTGAAGTAGTCGACGCCCTGCTCCGCCTGCTCGATCAGCGTGTCGCGGAAGATCTCCCACGTCAGGTCCTCGGCGCGGCCGTCGACCTTCTCGAGCGCCTGGTAGATCGGCACGGTGCCGATCGGGACCGGGCTGTTCCGGACGATCCACTCGCGCGTCTCGTGGATGTCCTTGCCGGTCGAGAGGTCCATCACGGTGTCGCCGCCCCAGCGGATCGACCAGGTCATCTTCTCGACCTCCTCGCCGATCGAGGACGTGACCGCGGAGTTGCCGATGTTCGCGTTGATCTTCACCAGGAAGTTGCGGCCGATGATCATCGGCTCGGACTCCGGGTGGTTGATGTTCGCCGGGATGATCGCGCGGCCGCGCGCGACCTCGTCGCGCACGAACGCCGGGGTGACCTCGGCCGGCAGGGACGCGCCGAACGACTCGCCCCGGTGCTGCCGCGCCAGCAGCTCGGCGAGCTTCGCGCCGGTCGGGCCGCTCGCGCGCAACGATTCGACGTACTCGCGCCGGCGCAGGTTCTCGCGGATCGCGACGAACTCCATCTCCGGGGTGACGATGCCGCGGCGCGCGTAGTGCATCTGCGTGACGGCTTTCCCGGCCTTCGCGCGGCGCGGCCTGCGCTTCAGGTCGAAGCGCATCTCCGCGAGCGCCGGGTCCGCGAGGCGCTCCCGGCCGTACGCCGAGCTCGGGCCGTCGAGCAGCTCGGTATCGCCGCGCTCCTCGATCCACTGCGCGCGCAGCGGCGCGAGGCCGGCGCGAATGTCGATCCGCACCGCGGGATCCGTGTACGGGCCGGAGGCGTCGTAGACGTAGATCGGCGGGTTCTTCTCCGCCCCGAACGAGGCGGACGTGTCGGCCTGCGCGATCTCGCGCATCGGCACCCGGATGTCGGGACGCGAGCCTTCCACGTAGACCTTGCGCGAGCTCGGCAACGGCTGGATCGCCGCGGCGTCGACGCGGGCCTCGGTGGCGAGGAATTTCTGGCGGGCGTTCATTCGGTGGCCTCCTTGGAGCGGGCCTGGCGCGCGGTCGCGCCCGCCCAGAGATGGTGGAAATGGTGCAGCGGCCCGTGGCCGCCGCCGACCTGGAGCTCGTCCGCGCGGCGGATCGCCTCGAGCACGTAGGCGCGCGCGTCTCGCACCGCGGCCTCGACGGTCGGGCGCTGCGGCAGAAGCGCAGCGATCGCCGACGACAGCGTGCAGCCGGTGCCGTGGGTATTGCGGGTGCGGATGCGCTGCGCGGGCAGCTCGACGACGCGATCGCCGTCGAACAGGACGTCGACGAGCGTGTCGCCCGACCCGTGTCCGCCCTTGACGAGCACGTGCTTCGGCCCGAGCGCGTGCAGCGCGCGCGCCGCATCGCGCATCGCCTCGGTCGAGTCGGCGACGGCGTGCCCGAGCAGGTCGCCGGCCTCCGGCAGATTCGGGGTCAGCACCGTCGCGAGGGGCAGAAGCTCGCGCTTCAGGGCGTCGACGGCCTCGGCGCGCAGCAGCCGGTCGCCGCTCTTGGCGACCATCACCGGGTCGAGGACGACGAAGGGCGGCGCGTACCGGCGCAACGCCTCGGCGACCACCCCGATCAGCTCGCGCGACGCGAGCATCCCGATCTTCACCGCATCGATGCGCACGTCGTCGAACAGCGTGTCGAGCTGCAGCTTCAGGAACTCGGGCGGCACCTCGTGGATGCCGGTGACCGCGCGCGTGTTCTGCGCCGTGAGCGCCGCGATCGCGCCGCAGCCGTAGGCGCCGAGCGCGGAGAAGGCCTTGAGGTCGGCGAGCACGCCCGCGCCGCCCGAAGGATCGACGCCGGCGATGGTGAGAACGTTGGGAACGCGGACTCGGCTCGACATTTTCCTACGCCGGCATTACCCGGATCAGGTTCGAAGGGACTTTCTCACCCGCGCGCGCGAACCGGCGCGACAGGACCCCCATGTCAGGCCCCGGACGTTACTCCCAATCTCCGCTCGATTCAACGCGGCCGGCAACGTGGAAAAGGCGCGCCCGCCGGCGCCGTCGGCTCGCCCCGCGTCGGCCGGGTGCGTGCAGACTCGACTTTTCCGGGCTTCGGGGCCCTAGCATCCGTGTTCCCGACGGTGGACAATTCGAGCTTGGCCGCTGCCCCAGCCGCGAACGGCCGAAACCACCACGAGAAAGCCTGCCCCTTGAGGCAAGTCCGCACATGAAGCCGAGCGACCCGCCGAAGCGCGTCGGCGTGATCGTCCCGCCCGCGAACCCCACGGTCGAGCCGGAGATGCGCCGGCTGTTGCCGCCGGAATGCGGCATGTACGTGACGCGCCTTCCGGTCCAGCCGGAAGAGCTGCAGGCCCGCATGGACGGATACACCCAGCACTATGCCGGCGCCGCGAAGAGCTTCGGGTCGCTCAAGCTCGATGCCCTCTTCGTCGCCACGACCGGGCCGACCTACGCCCTGGGCGAAGCAGGCGATCGCGCGCTGTGCGAGTCCCTTTCGAAGGACGCCGGCGCTCCGCTCGTTTCCGCCAGCCTGGCGATCCTGGACACCCTGCGAACGCTGCAGGTCGATGCGATCGCCCTGGTCTCGCCGTACCCGGCGTGGCTGACGGCGCGCGCGCGGACCTACCTCGAGGGCGCCGGCGTGCGCGTCACGCAGCTGGTCTCGATCGACGGGGATTTCCGCGCCTACCACCTGGTCACGCGCGAAGTCGTTGCGACGCTGAAGCGCGTGGATCCGAAAGGCGCCGGCGCCGTCCTGCTCGCGGGCACCGGGATGCGCACGCTGGACGCAATCGCCGCGGCGTCGGCCGACTTCGAGATCCCGTTGCTGTCCGCCAACCTGTGCGGCGCATGGCGGGTGCTCGACCTGCTCGGCGGCCGGCCCGGGGCCGATCTGTCGCGCGCCACGCCGTCGCTCGCCGCCCGGCTCCCGGGCTAGAAGCTTCCGCACGCGTACCGGTAAACTGCGCAGCGCATGCCCGTCCCGCATCAGCCGCGGGCCGGGACACCGTTCACCGTTTTCGCGCCACCGCCGAGGCACGCCCATGGCCCGTCCGCTCGACCTCGTGATCAAGAACGTCCGCGTCGTCCGGCCGAACCGGTCTTCGGTCGACCTCCTCGACATCGGCATCAAGGACGGCAGGTTCGCGCGGCTCGCGCCCGACCTCCGGCCGGAGGAGGCGAACGAAGTCGTGGACGGGAAGAACCGGCTCGCGTTCCCGGGCCTCGTGGACGCGCACATGCACGTCGGCATCTACCGGCCGATGGCCGAGGACGCGGTGAGCGAGAGCCGGGCCGCGGCGATGGGCGGCGTGACCTCGAGCCTCACGTACACCCGCACCGGACAGTACTACCTGAACCGCGGCGGCCCGTACCGCGAGTTCATGCCCGAGCTGCTCCGGCTCGCGCAGGGGAACTACTGGGTCGACTACGGCTTTCACGTCGCGCCGATCGAGTCGCAGCACATCGACGAGATGGACTCGCTCCTGACCGACTGGGGCGTGCCGTCGTTCAAGATCTTCATGTTCTACGGCGGCTACGGCCTGCACGGCAAGTCCGACAGCCAGAACCAGTTCCTGATGATCGGGCCCGACGAGCGCTACGACATCGCGCACTTCGAGTTCGTCATGCGCTCGGCGCGCCGGATGATGGAGCGGCATCCGGCGCACGCCGGCGAGATCAGCGTCAGCCTGCACTGCGAGCTCGCCGAGATCCTGAACGCGTACACGAAGCTCGTGGAAAAGGAGGGCAAGCTCGACGGCCTGCGCGCGTACAGCGCGGCGCGGCCGCCGCACTCCGAGGGGCTGGCGATCTGGATCGCCGCGTACCTCGCCTACGAGACCGAGTGCGTCAACATCAACCTGCTGCACCTCTCGTCCCGGAAGGCGATCGACGCCGCGCTGATGATGCAGGACACGTTTCCGCACATCAATTTCCGGCGCGAGGTCACGGTCGGCCACCTGCTGCTCGACGTCGATGCCGCCTGCGGCGTGCACGCCAAGGTGAACCCGCCGATCCGTCCGCGGGAGGACGTGGAGGCGCTGTGGGAAGCGGTGCTCGACCGCGACGTCGACTGGATCGTGTCGGATCACGCGTGCTGCAACGCCGAGCAGAAGTACAGCGCGAAGTTCCCGAAGAACATCTGGATGGCGAAGTCCGGCTTCGGCGGCACCGAGTACCTGCTCTCCGGCGTGCTGAGCGAGGGCGCGAAGCGCGGCATGTCCTACAACCACATGGCCGAGCTGCTTGTGCTGGAACCCCGCGCAGCGCTACGGCCTCAGGAACAAGGGCGACATCGCGCCGGGATTCGACGCCGACCTCGTGCTCGTCGACCCGCAGGAGTCGTTCGTCGTGCGCGCCGCCGAGTCGGAGTCGAAGCAGGGCTACACCCCGTTCGAGGGGCATCGAGCTCTCCGGGCGCGTCAAGACGACCTTCCTGCGCGGCCAGGCGGTCTACGACGACGGCAAGGTCCTCGGGCCGGCGCGCGGCCAGTACCTGCGGCGGCCGACGCAGGCGGCGTGAGCCGATGCTGCGGTTCGGGATCGACCTCGGCGGCACGAAGACCGAGGGCGTGATCCTGGACGGCGGCGGGCGCGAGCGCTTCCGGGAGCGCGTCGCCACCGATGCGACGAGCTACGCGACGGTGCTCGCGGGAATCGAACGCGTGTACCGGCGCATGTGCGACGACGCGCGCGGGGCGCCCCACACGCTCGGCATCGGCACGCCGGGCGCGGTGTCGCCGCGGACCGGGCTGCTCAAGAACTCCAACACCACCGGCCTGAACGGCATGCCGGTCGCCCGGGATCTGCGCACGCGGCTGGGGCGCGACCTGACGATCATGAACGACGCAAACTGCTTCGCGCTCGCCGAAGCGTTGCACGGCGCGGGGCGCGACAAGCGCATGGTCTTCGGCGTCATCATGGGCACCGGCTGCGGCGGCGGGCTCGTCATCGACGGCCGGGTGCACGCCGGCCTGCAGTCGATCGGCGGCGAGTGGGGGCACATGTCGATCGACCCGGACGGTCCGGCGTGCTATTGCGGGAGCCGCGGTTGCGTCGAGACGTACATCAGCGGCTCGGGCCTCGAGCGGCGCTACGCCGATGCGACCGGTGAGCGACTCGCCGCGGACGCGATCGTCGCCGGTTGGCGCGCGGGCGAGCCACGCTGCGCGGCCGTCATGGACGCCTTCTTCGCGCACTTCGGCCGCGCCGTGGCGAACCTGATCGCGGTGCTCGATCCGGACGTGCATCGTCCTCGGCGGCGGGCTGTCGAAGATCGACGAGCTGTATACGCGCGGCGTGGCGGAGGTCGAGCGCCGCGTCTTCAGCGATTCGCTCGAGACGCCGATCGTCCGCAACGCGCTCGGCGACTCGGCCGGCGTGATCGGCGCGGCGCTCGTCGGCGTCTGAGGAGGCGGGGATGCCGGTCGTGATCGACGAGTCGCGGCGATTCGACCTGCACGCGCCGGTGCTCGTCGTCGGTGCGGGCGCCTGCGGGCTCGTCGCGGCGCTGGCGGCGCGCGATGCCGGCGCGGAAGTGCTGGTGCTCGAGCGGGACGCGGCGCCGGCGGGCTCGACCGCCCTGTCGTCCGGGTTCATTCCCGCCTGCGAGACGCGCTGGCAGCGGGAGAAGCGCGTCGTCGACTCGGTGGCGCAGATGGTCGCCGACGTCCGGCGCAAGAATCACGACGAGGCGGACCCGCGCGTGGTCGAGGCCGTCTGCCGCGCATCGGGCCCGACCCTCGAGTGGCTCGCCGACTCGCACGGCGTGCCGTTCGTGCTGGTCGAGGGGTTCCTCTACCCCGGCCACAGCGCGTTGCGCATGCACGCGGTGCCGGAAAAGACCGGCGCCGCGCTGATGGCCGCCCTCCAGCGGGGGGCGGCGGGCGCTGGTCTCGACTTGCTCACCTCCGCGCACGTGACGACGGTGTATGCCGATCGCGCGCGACCGCGTGCGCGGCGTGGCGTTCGTGCGGCCCGACGGCATCGGTGGAGGAAGTCGGCTGCGAGCGCCCTCGTGCTCGCCTGCTCGGGCTTCGGCGGCAACGCCGCGATGGTGCGACGAGCACATCCCCGAGATTGCCGACGCGCTCTACTTCGGTCACGTCGGGAATCAGGGCGACGCGGTGGCGTGGGGGACCGCGCTCGGCGCGGCGGTGCGCGACATGACGGCGTACCAGGGGCACGGCTCGGTGGCGACGCCGCACGGGGTCCTGATCACCTGGGCGCTGATGATGGAAGGCGGGTTCCAGGTGAACGCCGCAGGCCGGCGCTTCTCGAACGAGCACCTCGGCTACTCGGAGCAGTGCGTCCCGGTGATCGCGCAGCCGGGCGGCGTCGCGTGGAACGTCTACGACGAGCGGCTCCACCGGCTCGGGATGGACTTCGAGGACTACCGCGGCGCCCACGCGCTGGGGGCGATTCGCAGCGCCGGGACGATCGCGGGACTCGCGTCCGCCTGCGCACTGCCGATCGAGGCGCTCGCGGCGACGTTCGCCGAGGTCTCGCAGTACGCCGCCGGAACAGCGCGGGATCCCTTCGGTCGCGACTTCACCGGCAAGCCGGCGCTCGCGCCGCCCTACTACGCGGTCAAGGTGACCGGCGCGCTCTTTCACACCCAGGGCGGACTGGTCGTGGACGAGCAGGCGCGTGTCCTCGATGCAGCGGGCGCGTCGCTGCCCAATCTCTTCGCCGGAGGCGGCGCGGCGTGCGGTGTCTCCGGTGCACGCGTCTGGGGCTATCTGTCCGGCAACGGCCTGCTGGCGGCCGTCACGCTCGGGCGGCTGGCCGGCATCTCAGCCGCCGCAATGGCTAGTCGAACGAAACCGGCTTGAGCGGCTTGGTGTTGACGTGCAGCTGGAAAATATCCGGCCGCGCGTAGTGGCCGGCGACGTCGAGCGTGCGGCGCGCGGCGGCCGCGCGCGCGGAGTCGATGTCGGCGTAGAGGATCCCCAGTTCGGCGCGCATCGGACCGGCGGCGATCTTTCCGCCCGGTTCGACGACGACCGAGTCGCCCTTGTTGATCCACTCTGCGGCATCGGGGTAGAGGCGCGCCTTCTCGGGGAAGCTGTCGGGAATGTCCGCGCCGCGCAGCACGAACCCGCTGCCGACCACCCAGCACCGCCCCTCGCGCGCGATGTGCTGCATCGTGCCGACCCACCCGTCGCCAGCGTCATACGTCGGAGCGAGGTAGATCTCGACCCCTTGGCCGTATAGCGCGTAGCGCGCGAGCGGCATGTAGTTCTCCCAGCAGATCAGCGCGCCCACCCGCCCGATCGGCGTGTCCAGCACCTGAAGGCCGGTTCCGTCGCCGAAGCCCCAGACCATCCGCTCGGGGTTCGTCGGCATGACCTTGCGGTGCCGATTCCGGATCTCGCCGTCGGGCCCGATCAGGACGACCGTGTTGTAGATCGTCCCGCGGCTCGCCTCGCCATCGCGCTCGTCGATGCCGCACACGATGGTGACCTGGTGCTTCTTCGCGGCGGCGCGCAGTGGCGCCAGCTCGTCTGCGGCGAGGTTCACCGCATTCGCCAGCAGCTGCGCGTGGAGCGTCTCGGCAAGCGCCATGTCGCCGCCCGGCCGCAACCGCCAGATCCATACGGGATAGCCGGGGACGTAGGCCTCCGGAAAGACCACCAGCTGTGCACCGTTGGCGGCGCACTCCTCGACGGACCGGACCGCGTCGGCAAGGGTGCCCGCACGGTCGAGCAGCTTCGGGGGTCTCTGAACGACTGCGAGCTTGGGCATGGCCGTCTCTCGATTGGGGTGGACACGGGCGCAGGTACGGATGCGCGCCCGCGGCATTCTCCACCTATTCGATCCATGGATCGATGGGAATCAAGCCGTAAGCAAGTACTCGCATCCGAACGCCTCGCGGAGCGTCCCGAACAAAGTTGTTGACTCGTCGGTCAGCTATCAGGCACATTACTGACCGGTCAGTTATTTGTATCGCCATGAGCACACCCGAACTCGAGAAAGTCGAACCCCGCTTCGAACGCCGCAAGGAGGCGCGCCCGGGCGAGATCCTCGACGCCGCGCTCGATCTCTTCGTCGAGCGCGGCTTCGCCGCGACGCGCCTCGACGACGTCGCGCAGCGCGCGGGCGTGTCGAAGGGCACCGTCTACCTCTACTTCGACAGCAAGGAAGACCTGTTCAAGGCGGTGGTCCGCTCGGGCATCGTCCGCGCGATCGAGGCGGCCGAGGAGCGGGTCGACCGGTTCGAGGGCGAGTCTGCCGACCTCCTGCGGACGCTGGTCGCCGGCTGGTGGGACGCGATCGGCTCCACCCGGCACTCGGGCATCCCGAAGCTGATGATCTCGGAGGCGCAGAACTTCCCCGAGCTCGCCCGCTTCTACAACGCCGAAGTGATCCAGCGCGGCTCCGGGCTCTTCGCGCGCGCCGTCCAGCGCGGCATCGACCGCGGCGAGTTCCGCCCGGTGAACGTCGACTACACGGTTCGCGCGCTCGTCTCGCCGCTGATCATGCGATCGATCCTCCAGCACTCGTTCCTGGCCTGCGCGGGTCCGGAGGACTTCGACGTCCCGGCCTATTTCGCGCACACCGTCGATCTCGTCTTGAACGGCCTGCGACCCGCCAACCCCGCGCGCCGCTGACCGCCGCCCCGCACCCCAGGAGCCTGACCATGCAGCCCGCCCGCACAATCGTCCTCGCACTCGCCGCCGCGCTCGTTCTCGCGGCCTGCTCGAAGCAGGCGGCCCCGCCGCCGGCCCCGCGCACCGTCATCGCGCAGGTGGTCGGCGCCAAGCCGGGCGACGGCGCGAACGTCTATTCGGGCGAGATTCGCGCCCGCTACGAGAACGATCTCGCCTTCCGCGTCGGCGGCAAGGTCGTCGCGCGCTACGTCGACGTCGGCGCGATCGTGAAGAAGGGACAGCCGCTCGCGCGCCTCGACCCGCAGGACGCGCAGCTCGGCGCGGACGGCGCGCGCTCGGCGCTCGCCGCCGCCGAAGCCGATCACGCGCTGGCCAAGGCCGAGGTCGAGCGCTATCGCGACCTGTACGCGAAGAAGTTCGTCAGCCAGGCGGTGCTCGACGCGCGCGAGACGGCGTTCAACACGACCAAGGCGCGGCTCGAGCAGGCGCGCGCGCAGCTCGCCACGGCGCGGAACCAGTCGTCGTACACGACGCTCGCGGCCGAGGCCGACGGGGTGATCACCGCGGTGAGCGTGGAGGCGGGACAGGTGGTCGCCGCCGGCCAGACGGTCATGCGCTTTGCGCGCCCCGCCGAGAAGGAAGTGGTGATCAGCCTGCCGGAGAGCCGGCTCGCGGAGCTGCGCGACGCGAAGCAGATCCAGGTGGCCGTGCTCGCGGCGCCGGAGAAGCCCTACGCCGGCGAGATCCGCGAGGTCGCCCCGACCGCGGACCCGACGACGCGCACCTTCGCGGTCAAGATCACGCTGCTCGCGCCCGACGACGCGGTGAAGCTCGGAATGACCGCCAACGTCGCGCTCGGGCAGCGCGCGGCCCCGGAAACCCTCAGCGTTCCCCTGACCGCCCTGACGCAGATCGACGGCCAGCCCGCGGTCTGGGTCGTCGATCCCCAGACGAGCAAGGTGAACCTCCGGCCCGTGACCGTCGCCGCGTACCGCGAGGACGGCGCCACGATCGCCGCCGGACTCAAGGCGGGCGAGGTCGTGGTCACCGCCGGCGCGCACAAGCTGCTGGCGGGCGAGACCGTGCGCGTGGAGAGCGAGGCGGCCGCGAGCCCGCGCTCGCAGGGGCGCCTCCAGGCGGCGCTCCAGCGCGGCGCCTGACCCGCACGCAGTCCCAGAGCCCCGCGGTGTCGCAGTGAAGCGCTTCAACCTCTCCGAGTGGGCGCTCGAGTACCAGAGCCTGGTGCTCTACGCGATGATCGTGCTCGCGATCTTCGGCGTGCTCGCCTACTCGAAGCTCGGGCAGTCGGAGGACCCGCCGTTCACGTTCAAGGTGATGGTGATCCGCACCAACTGGCCCGGCGCCACCGCGCACGAGGTCGAGGAGCAGATCACCGACCGGATCGAGAAGAAGCTCCAGGAAGCGCCGCACGTCGACGTCATCCGCAGCTACTCGAAGCCCGGCGAGTCGCTCGTGTTCTTCGCGATCAAGGACTCGACGCCGACCGCCGCGATCGCGGCGACCTGGGACCGGGTGCGCAAGAAGGTCGGCGACATGCGCCACACCCTGCCCGCGGGGATCCAGGGCCCCTACTTCAACGACGAGTTCGGCGAGACCTTCGGCAACATCTACGCCCTCACCGGCGACGGGTTCGCGTACGCCGACCTCAAGAAGTACGCCGACCGCATCCGCCGGGAGCTGCTGCGCGTGCCCGACGTCGCCAAGGTCGAGCTCATCGGCGAGCAGGACGAGAAGGTGTTCATCGAGCTCTCGAACACCAAGCTCGCGACGCTCGGGGTCGACGTGCAGACGATCGTCAGCGCCCTGGCGACCCAGAACGCGATGGCGCCGGCGGGCAGCTTCGAGACCGCGAGCGACAAGATCTACCTCCGCCCGAGCGGCGATTTCGCCTCGGTCGAGGCGATCCGCGAGACCACGATCCGCGCGAACGGCCGGCTCTTCCGCCTCGGCGACATCGCCAAAGTGTCGCGCGGCTACGCGGACCCGCCCCAACCCAAGATGCGGTTCCTGGGCAAGGAGGCGCTCGGCATCGGCGTCTCGATGGCGAAGGGCGGGGACATCATCGAGCTCGGCCAGAACCTCGACCGGACGGTCGAGCGCCTGCGCAAGGAGCTGCCGGTGGGCCTGGAGCTCGGGCAGGTCACGAGCCAGCCCGAGGCGGTGAAGCGCTCGGTGGGCGAGTTCGTGCGCTCGCTCGCGGAGGCGGTGCTCATCGTGCTCGCGGTGAGCCTCGCCTCGCTCGGCCTGCGCACGGGCATCGTGGTCGCGCTCTCCATCCCGCTCGTGCTCGCGGCGACCTTCCTCTTCATGCAGCTCTTCGGCATCGGGCTGCACAAGATCTCGCTCGGCGCGCTGATCCTCGCGCTCGGCCTGCTGGTGGACGACGCGATCATCGCCGTCGAGATGATGGCGACGAAGATGGAACAGGGCTGGGACCGCCTGCGCGCCGCGAGCTTCGCGTACACGAGCACCGCGATGCCGATGCTGACGGGAACGCTCGTGACCGTCGCGGGTTTCCTGCCCATCGCGACCGCGGCCTCGTCGACGGGCGAGTACACGCGCTCGATCTTCCAGGTGACCACGATCGCGCTGCTGGTGTCGTGGATCGCGGCGGTGGTGTTCGTGCCCTACCTCGGCTATCGCCTGCTGCCCGACGCGGCGTCGCTGCACGGCAAGCCCTCGCGGCTCGCGCGGCTGCTGCGGCGGATCGCGCCGCGGCTCGCGGCCCGGCTCGAACGCGCGCCGCTGCCGCACGCGGCGGGCGCGCCCGCGGACCGCGAACGCGCGATCTATGCGACGCCGTTCTATGCGCGCTTCCGCGCCACGGTGCACTGGTGCGTCGGGCACCGCAAGACCGTGATCGCCGCGACGGCGGCGCTCTTCGCCGCCGCGATTCTCGGCTTCGGGTTCGTGCAGCAGCAGTTCTTCCCGGCCTCGAGCCGCCCCGAGCTCCTCGTCGACCTGCGCCTCGCCGAGGGCTCCTCGTTCGCCGCGACCGAGGCGGCGGCCAAGCAGTTCGAGAAGACGCTCCAGCAGGAAAGCGGGATCGTCAACTACGTGAGCTACGTCGGGTGGGGCAGCCCGCGCTTCTACCTGCCGCTCGACCAGCAGCTCGCGAACGCCAACTTCGCCCAGTTCGTCATCCTGACGCAGGACCTGAAGGCGCGCGAGGCGCTCCGCGCCCGGCTCATCCGGCGCTTCGAGACGGACTTCCTCGGCGTCCGCGGCACCGTGACCCGGCTCGAGAACGGTCCGCCCGTCGGCTTCCCGGTGCAGTTCCGCGTCTCGGGCGAGGACATCGCCACGGTGCGCCGCCACGCCGAGCAGGTCGCCGACGTGATGCGCGGCAACCCGCACGTCTCCAACGTGCACTTCGACTGGGAAGAGCGATCCAAGGTCATCAAGGTCGAGATCGACCAGGAGAAGGCGCGGCTCCTCGGGCTGTCCTCGCAGGATCTGTCCGCGTTCCTCAACACGTCGCTCAACGGCCTCACGGTCACGTACTACCGCGAGCGCGACAAGCAGATCGAGGTCCTGCTGCGCGGCTCGGCCGACGAGCGCGCCCGGCTCTCGCTGGTCGCGGACCTGGCGGTGCCGATCCGGTCCGGCGCGGCGGGGGAAGGGAAGGCGTCCCCCGCGCCCCAGCGGTCGGTGCCGCTGGCGCAGCTCGCGACGATCTCGTACGGGTTCGAGGACGGCGTGATCTGGCGCCGCAACGGGCTGCCGACGATCACGGCGCGCGCCACCGTCTACGGCGACATCCAGGGACCGGCCGTCACGGCGCAGATCGCGCCGCTGCTCGCGCCGATCCGCGCGGCGCTGCCGCCCGGCTACGTCCTCGAGACCGGCGGCGCGGTCGAGGACAGCGCCAAGGGCCAGAAATCGGTCATGGCCGGGCTGCCGCTGCTCGCGCTCGTGGTCCTGACCGTGCTCATGCTGCAGCTGCAGAGCTTCTCGCGCGTCGCCATGGTCGTGCTGACCGCGCCGCTCGGGCTGATCGGCGTGACGGCGGCCATGCTCGTCTTCAACCAGCCGTTCGGCTTCGTCGCGATGCTCGGGACGATCGCGCTGTCCGGGATGATCATGCGCAACTCGGTGATCCTGGTGGACCAGATCGACCAGGACATCCGCGCCGGCCATGCGCCCTGGGAGGCGATCGTCGAGGCGACCGTCCGCCGCTTCCGGCCGATCACCCTCACCGCCGCGGCGGCGGTGCTCGCGATGATCCCGCTCACCCGGAGCGCCTTCTTCGGTCCGATGGCCGTCGCGATCATGGGCGGGCTGGTCGTGGCGACCCTGCTCACCCTGCTCTTCCTCCCGGCCCTGTACGCGGCCTGGTTCCGGGTCAAGGCCCCGGCGCCGGCCCGGCCCCGGACCCCCGCTGCGCCGCGGCCCGCCCCGGCCGGGGCACCCGCCGGGATGCTCGAAGGCACCCGCTAACGAGGTTCCCGGCGGGGACACCCCTCGCGTGGCTCGGGCGTGAGCCTGTTCATACGGGCGTCCGCCCGGTTGTGGGACGATCCCGCCTGGCTCCGGAGCGCCCGGCGGCCGGTCGAGGCCCCGGGCGAGACCTATGTCGCACTCCCGCAACAACCCTTTGCCCAACCCTAATTTCCGTGCTTAAATCGTAACTTAGAGGGAGTTTCTCCAGAAGCTTATGAATATCGAGCAAGCCCGGTTCAACATGGTCGAGCAGCAGATCCGACCCTGGGACGTCCTGGACCAGGAGGTCCTCGACCTGCTCTACGTCGTGCGGCGCGAGGAGTTCGTGCCGGAGGCCTACCGCGAGATCGCGTTCTCCGACCTCGAGATTCCGATCGGGGAGGGCGAAACGATGATGGCGCCGAAGATCGAGGCCCGCGTACTCCAGGAGCTCGCCGTGAAACCGAGCGACAAGGTGCTCGAGGTGGGCACCGGAAGCGGCTACCTGACCGCGCTGCTCGCGCATCGCGCCGCGCACGTCCACAGCATCGAGATCAACCCGACGCTCAAGTCCTTCGGCGAGGCGAACCTGCGCCGCGCGGGGGTGCGCAACGCGACCACGGAGCAGGGCGATGCAGCGCGCGGCTGGCCGAAGCACGCCCCGTACGACGTGATCGTCCTGACGGGCTCGACCCCGGTGCTGCCCGAGGCGCTCCTCGCGCAACTCAAGCCGCGCGGCCGCCTGTTCGCCGTGGTCGGCGAACTGCCGGTGATGAGCGCGCGGCTGGTCACCTGCGTCGCGGAGGGCTCGTACCGGGCGCTGGACCTGTTCGAAACGGTGCTCGCGCCGCTCAAGAACGCCGAGCAGCGGGAAAAGTTCGTCTTCTAGGGCGCATCCGGTGAGCGGCGACTCAGGCGACATGGACCAGATCACCCCGCAGCAGCTCAAGGCCTGGCTCGACGATTCGTCGCGGCCCCGCCCGGTGCTCGTCGACGTCCGGGAGCCCTGGGAGATCGCGGTGTGCAAGCTCCCGGAATCGGTCCACGTGCCGATGAACACGATCCCGGCGCGCGCGGGCGAGCTGGACACCGAGGCCGACACGGTGCTGATCTGCCATCACGGCGCGCGCAGCTTCCAGGTCGGGCTGTACCTCGAGCAGCGCGGGTTCACCCGCGTGCACAACCTCTTCGGCGGCGTCGACGCCTGGGCACGAACCGTCGACCCGACGATGGCGACCTACTAACGCAAAAAAAGGGGAACACCCCGATGACTCCTTTCCGTATCCGTGTGGCTGCAGCGCTCGTCGCCGCGGCGTTCGCGCAAGGCGCGGCCGGCGCCGATTTCCTCGACACCTACCGGCTCGCGAAGCAGAACGACGCGGTGTTCGCGGCGTCGCGCGCGAGCCTCGAGGCCGGCATCGAGAAGCTGCCGCAGGGGCGCGCGCTCCTGCTGCCGGTGATCAACGGCACCGCCAATACGACCCACAACGACGGCGAGAACCGGACGATCAACTTCTCGAACACGTACAACTCCAACGGCTGGGCCGTCACGCTGACCCAGCCGCTGTTCCGCTGGCAGAACTTCGTGCAGTACCAGCAGTCGCAATTCCAGGTCCTGCAGGCCGAGGCGCAGTTCAGCCAGGCGACGCAGGACCTGATCGTGCGGGTCGCGCAGGCGTACTTCGACGTGCTCGCCGGGCGCGACAACATCGAGTTCATCGTCGCCAACAAGGCGGCGATCCAGGAGCAGCTCGCGCAGGCGAAGCGCAACTTCGAGGTCGGCACCGCGACCATCACCGACACGAACGAGGCGCAGGCGCGCTACGACCTGGCGGTGGCGCAGGAAATCGCGGGCCAGAACGCCCTCCTCGTGGCGCAGCGCAACCTGCAGCAGATCACCGCCCAGGCGCCCGACGCGCTCACGCCGCTGCGCACCCAGCTGGTGATCCAGCCGCCGCGGCCGGCGAACCAGGACGAATGGGCGGCCGGCGCGCGCGCGAACAACTTCACCGTGCGCGCGAACGAGGCGGTGCTCGAGATCGCCGACCGCGAGATCGGCCGCCAGCGCGCCGGCCACTACCCGACGCTCGACGTCGTCGCGAGCGCCCAGGAGAACACCAACGCGACCCTCGCGACCGGCATCAACACCCGGTCGGAGGTCAGTCAGAACGCGGTCGGGCTGCAGCTCAACCTGCCCATCTACGCCGGCGGGTCGGTGATGTCGAGAACGCGGGAGGCCGTCGCGCTCAAGGAGAAGGCGCGCCAGGACCTCGAGGCGAGCCGCCGCGCGGCGGAGTTCAACGCCCAGCAGGCCTACCTCAACGTCACCAACGGCCTGGCGCAGGTGAAGGCCCTGGAGCAGGCCCTGGTCTCGAGCGAGACGGCGCTGCAGTCGAACCGCGTCGGCTACGAGGTCGGCGTGCGGATCAACATCGACGTGCTGAACGCCCAGCAGCAGGTGTTCCAGACCAAGCGCGACCTCGCGCGGTCGCGCTACGACACGATCGTGAACGGGCTCAAGCTCAAGGCTGCGGCCGGCGCGCTGAGCGAGGCGGACGTCGAGGACGTCAACCGCCTCCTCGGCTTCGATCAGCCGGCGCCGAAGTCGAGCGCGACCATGGCGCCGCTCGCCGCGGGTGCCCCCACGGCCGTGCCGGCGGCGTTCGCCGCGGCCGCACCGACGACGTCGCTGGCGCCGCAACCGGTCGCCGACGCGCCGTCGCCGAAAGCCAACGCGCCGAAGGCCGATGCCCCCGCGCCCGAAAAGTCGCGCGCGGATCGCAAGACCACGAAGGCCGAGTCGACCAAGAAGACCGGCGAGCCGCCCCGCGACGAAATCGAAGACCGCTGCGGCCGAGGCTGCGCCGATCGCCGAGAAATCGGTCGTCGCGCCGGTGGCGCCGCCGATGGAGACGGCCGAGCTGCGGCCCGTCGCCCTCGCCCAGCCGGCCGCACCCGCGCCTGAAGTCGTCCCGCCCGCCGGCGGGGCGAGTGCAACGGCCTCGGACGGCACGTCGCGCGTCGTGAAATTCGTCGAGCCGAAACTCCCCGGCGCGGAGTAGCGGCAGCACCGGCGGGCCGGCATCACCGGTCCGCGATCAGCCGCGCGACGATCGTCATCGTTCGCGCCGTCGCGCCGCGGTGCGCGGCGCAGAACGCCTCCCCGGCCTCTCCCATCCAGGCCCTCACGCCGGCGTCGGACAGCAGGCGCGCCGCCTCGCACACGTCGTCACGGTCCGTCCCGTAAGCGCGCGCGGGAGATTATCTCCGCATTTCTTGCGGAGATTGGCCTTGCCTCTGCGGAGATTCCCGGCGATAATCTCCGCATTTAATGCGGAGATTATCGTGTTTATCTGGGCGCTCCCCCAATGGCCGAAGTGGGCGTGGCAGGAGGGACGGATTGCGATGCCGTTGGCCAGGGCCCGCCATCGGCAGGGACTGCTGCTCGGTCGAATGCAGGCGCTCGGCTTTCAGCTGCAGGCCGAAGCCGTACTCACCACCCTGACCGAGGACGTCCTGAAGACGAGCGAGATCGAGGGCGAGACGCTCGACGCGCGCCAGGTCAGATCGTCCATCGCCCGCCGGCTCGGCATGGAGGCTGCGGGGCTCGTGCCGGCGGAACGGGACGTGGAGGGCGTCGTCGAAATGATGCTGGATGCGACCCAGGGCTTCGATCGGCCACTGACGCGGGAAAGACTGTTCGACTGGCATGCCGCACTCTTCCCCACCGGCCGAAGCGGCATGCGCCGGATCATCGTCGGTGCGTGGCGCGATGACCGCGAGGGGCCCATGCAGGTGGTATCCGGCCCGGCGGGCAAGGAGAAAATCCATTTCGTCGCGCCGCCCGCAGACCGGTTGGACGTCGAGATCGCTGCGTTCCTGGACTGGTTCAATCGCGGCCCGGACGTCGACCCGGTTCTCGCGTCCGGGCTTGCACACCTGTGGTTCGTCACGATCCATCCGTTCGCCGACGGCAACGGGCGGATTGCGCGGGCGGTGGCCGACATGGCGCTGGCCCGCTCGGAAGGCAGCGCGCAGCGCTTCTACAGCGTGTCGTCGCGGATCCGGCTGGACGATCGTCATCGTTCGCGCCGTCGCGCCGCGGTGCGCGGCGCAGAACGCCTCCCCGGCCTCGCCCATCCAGGCGCGCACGCCGGCGTCGGACAGCAGGCGCGCGGCCTCGCGCGCGAGCGCGCCGGCGTCGGCGACCTGCACCGCCGCGCCGAGCCGCACGGCCTCGGCGGCCGCCTCGGCAAAATTGAACGTCGACGGGCCGATCAGGACCGGCGCGCCCTCGGCGCACGCCTCGATGAGATTCTGCGCGCCGTACGGGAGCAGGCTCCCGCCGACGAACGCGACGTCGCAGGCCGCGTAGTACGCGCTCATCTCGCCCAGGCTGTCGCCCAGCACCAGATCGCAGTCGGCGGGCACCGGGCGGCCCGCGCTGCGCCGGACGAACGCGCGGCCGCGGCTCGCGAACAGCGCGGCGACCTCGTCGAAGCGCTGGGGATGACGCGGCACGATGACCGTGAGCGTGCCGGCGGGCAAGGGGTCGCGCGCGAGCGCATCCAGCAGGAGGGCTTCCTCGCCCTCGCGCGTGCTGGCGGCGAGAAACACCGGGCGCTCGCCGAAGAGGCGCCGCAGCGCCTGCGCGCGCGCCTGCGTCTCGGCCGGCGGCGTGGCATCGAACTTCAGGTTCCCGGTCACCTCGACGGCGTGTGCGCCCAGTGCGCCGAGCCGCTCCGCATCCGCGGCCGTCTGCGCGCCGATCGCGGCGAGGTCGTCGAGCGCCGCGCGCGCGAGCGACCCGACTGCGGCGTAACCGCGCGCCGACTTCGGGGACATGCGCGCGTTGGCGAGCAGCACCGGGACGCCCGCCTCGCGGCACGCGCGCACGAGATTCGGCCAGATCTCGGTTTCCATGATCACGCCGAGCCGCGGGCGGAAGTGCGCGACGAACCGCCGCACCGCCCACGGCAGGTCGTAGGGCAGGAACGCGAGCTGGGCGAACTCGCCATACAGGCTGCGCGCCGCCTCGCGGCCGGTGGCCGTCATGTGGGTGAGGAGCAGCGTGTGGTCCGGATACCGCTCGCGCAGCGCGCGCACCAGCGGCTGCGCGGCGCGCGTTTCCCCGAGCGACACCGCGTGGATCCAGATGACCGGTCCGGCGGGACGCGCGCCGTAGCGCCCGAAGCGCTCGCCGATCGCCTCGCGGTACCCCGGCTCCTTGCGCCCGCGCCACCAGAGGCGCAGCGGCAGCAGCGGCAGCGCGAGATGCCAGAGCAGGGTGTAGGCGAGCCGCAGCATCACGCGAGCGCCGGCGCGACCTCGCGCACCGCGTCGAGCACCTCGGCGACGGTCGGCGGCGTCCCCACCCCGCCGCGATAGGCCGTGCGCCCCGCGCCGAGCGGCTGCGCGTCGAGCGGCTCGGAGTCGCAGAAGACGCCCACCACGGGCACGCCGAGCGCCGCCGCGAGATGCATCAGCCCGGTGTCGACGCCGATCACCGCCGCCGCGTGCCCGACGAGGCCGGCCGCCTCCTCGATCGACAGGCGGGGCGGGACGACGCCGCGCGCCAGGGCGCCGGCGAGCCGGTTCGAGCGCGCACGCTCGTCCTCCGCGCCCCAGGGGAACACGCACACGATCCCGCGGGACTCGAGCGTCCGCGCGACGTCGATCCACGCCGCCTCGGTCCAGAGCTTCGCGGCGCGGGCGGTCGAATGGAGCATCACGCAGTAGGGCTCGCGCGGCGCGTGCGCCGGCGCGGGCGGCGCGACGATCCCGTACTCGACGTCCGGACGCCGCACATAGCCGAGCGCGCGCGCGGCGACCGCCCGGTAGCGCTCGATCTTGTGGACGGCGGGGTCGAACTCGTAGGTCGTGTCGTAGCAGCGGGTGGCGAATTGCTCGCGCGCCGTGCCCAGCCCGAAGCCGTACACCGGCCCGCTCGCGAGCTTCGCGACCAGCGCGCTCTTCAGCAGCCCCTGCGTGTCGAGGATCGCGTCGTACGGGTGCTCGCGCAGCGCGGCGCGAAAGGCCGCGAGCTCGCGCCATGCTTGCGGCCGGAACCACTGCGTCCGCCAGCGCCGCAGCGCGAACGGAATCGCGCGCGTGACGCCCGGATGCATGCGGACGAGCGGCACATAGGCTTCTTCCACCGCCCAGTCGAGCACCGCCTCGGGCAGCGCACGGCGGATGTCGGTCGCGGCGGGAAAGCTGTGCAGCACATCGCCGAGCGAGGAGAGGCGGACCAGGAGGATCCGCTTCATCGGCAGTGCGGCCCGGTGGCGCGCTTCACGTCGCGACGATGCGCAGCCCGGCCGCCGCGAAGCGACGGAAATCGGCGGGGTTCTCGGTGGCGAGCGGGGCGTCGATCCGCAGCGCGGTGGCCGCGATCATGCAGTCGGTCAGCGAGCCGCGGCGGCGCCCGGTGTCGTTGAAGAGCCGTGCGGCGACCGTTGCATCCTCCTCGCCGAAGGCGAACCGGCGCGGCACCACGCGCGCGGCGAGATCGACCTGCTCGCGCTCGATCGGGCCGCACAGCAGCTCCGCCCACGCGATCGCGCTCATGCCGAGCTCCTCGTCGGCGCGCAGCCACTCGCGCAGGCGGGCGTCCTGGGCCGAGCCGGGCGCCAGCGCGCGAATGAGGAAGCTCGTGTCGAGGACGATCACCGGCCGCCCGGCTCGCGCCGGCGCGACGCGCTGCGCCGCTCCGCGCGCACGCCGGCACTCCAGTCCGCTGCGGCGCCGGCGGTCAGCTCGAGCGAGCGCTGCAGATCGTCCAGGGCGCGCAGCGCCTCCCGCCCCGCCTCGCGCGGTTCGCGGGCGGCGCTTGCCTGGATGACCCGCCGCAATGCTTCGGACTTCGAGACGTTCCAGCGCCGTGCGAGCCGCTCCAGCGCGCGGACCGTCTCCACGTCCAGCGAATAGGTGCCCTTGATCGTTTCGGTGGCCATACTGTGCAGTATGGCCATATCGCAGCGACGGGTCAACGGGCGTCGCCCTCAGGCACGGCTAGAATGCGGGGCGAAACCCGCTGAATTCAAAGGAAAACCCCCTGGTGCCAGCGCCTCTGTCGGCGGTCGTGATCACGCTGAACGCCGCGAGCCAGCTCGAAGCCTGCCTCGCCAGCGTCGCGTTCGCCGAGGAAATCCTGGTCGTCGACTCGGGCAGCACCGACGGCACGGTCGAGCTCGCGCGGGCGCGCGGCGCGCGCGTGATCCAGCACGAGTGGCTCGGCTATGGCCGCCAGAAGCACTTCGCGGTTACACAAGCCGCGCACGACTGGGTGCTGTGCATCGACGCCGACGAGCGCGTGAGCGACGCGCTGCGCAGCTCGATCGTCGCGGAACTGGCGGCGCCGCGCGGCTTCGTCTGCTCGATGGCCCGCTGCAACCGGTTCATGGGACGCTGGCTGCGGCACGGCGAAGGCTATCCCGACCGGAACACGCGGCTCTTCCATCGCGAGCACGCGCGCTGGAGCGACGACCCGGTGCACGAGCACGTCCTGACGACCGCGCCGGTGGTGCAGCTCGCGGGCGACCTGATGCACGAGTCGGCGGAGTCCCTCGAGCGCTATCTCGACAAGCAGAACCGCTACACCACGCTGCAGGCCGAGCGGATGCTGGCCGACGGGCGCGACGCCGGCGCCCTGCACCTCGTGTTCAGCCCGCTGGTGCGGTTCCTCAAGTTCTACGTCTTCCGCCTGGGCTTCCTCGACGGCGTGCCCGGCCTGGTCCACATCTCGATCGGCTGCATGAACAGCTTCCACAAGTATGCGAAGCTGCGGGAACTCAAGAGAACTGCGCAATGACGATTCTCGTGACCGGCGCCGCCGGCTTCATCGGCTCCAACTTCGTCCTCGACTGGATGCGCGAGGTCGCCGAACCCGTCGTCAGCCTCGACAAGCTGACCTACGCGGGGAACCTGCGCAACCTCGCCGCGCTCGAGCGCGACGCGCGGCATGTGTTCGTGCGCGGGGACATCTGCGACCGGGCGTTCGTCGACGCGCTGCTCGCGCAGCATCGCCCCCGCGCGATCGTGCACTTCGCCGCGGAGAGCCACGTCGACCGCTCGATCCACGGGCCGGCGGACTTCATCCAGACCAACGTCGTCGGGACGTTCACGCTGCTCGAGGCCGTGCGCGGCCACTGGAGCGGCCTCGCGAGCGCGGAGAAGGCGGCGTTCCGCTTCCTGCACGTCTCGACCGACGAGGTCTACGGCTCGCTCGGGCCGACCGACCCGGCCTTCACCGAGACGACGCCGTACGCGCCGAACAGCCCCTACTCCGCCTCGAAGGCCGGTTCGGACCACCTGGTGCGCGCGTACCACCACACCTACGGGCTGCCGGTGCTCACCACCAACTGCTCGAACAACTACGGGCCCTACCAGTTCCCGGAGAAGCTCATCCCGCTGATGGTGCTGAACGCGCTCGACGGCAAGCCGCTGCCGGTCTACGGCGACGGCTCCAACGTGCGCGACTGGCTCTACGTCGGCGACCATTGCAGCGCGATCCGCCTGGTGCTCGCGCGCGGCCGCACCGGGGAGACCTACAACATCGGCGGCGCCGCGGAGCGCAAGAACCTCGACGTCGTGAAGCGGATGTGCGCGATCCTCGACGAGCTGCGCCCGCGCGGCGCGGGCCGGTACGAGACCCTGATCAATTTCGTCACGGACCGCCCGGGCCACGACTGGCGCTACGCGATGGACACGCGCAAGATCGAAGCCGAGCTCGGCTGGCGCCCGGCGGAGAGTTTCGAGTCGGGGCTGCGCAAGACCGTGGAGTGGTATCTGGCGAACCCGGAATGGGTCGCCTCGATCCGCTCCGGCGAGTACCGGAAGTGGCTCGAAACCAACTATGCGACACGCTGACCCATGAAGGGCATCATCCTCGCCGGCGGCTCCGGCACCCGGCTCTACCCGGTGACGCAGGTCGTCTCCAAGCAGCTGCTGCCGGTGTACGACAAGCCGATGATCTACTACCCGCTCAGCACGCTCATGCTGGCGGGCATGCGCGACATCCTGATCATCTCGACCCCGCAGGACACCCCGCGCTTCGAGCAGCTGCTCGGCGACGGGCGGCGCTGGGGCCTGAACCTCTCCTACGCGGTGCAGCCGTCCCCCGACGGCCTCGCGCAGGCCTTCATCATCGGGCGCGGCTTCATCGGCGGCGACAGCTCCTGCCTGGTCCTGGGCGACAACATCTTCTACGGGCACGACCTGTCGACCGACCTGCAGGGCGCGACGAAGAACACGCGCGGGGCGACCGTGTTCGCCTACCCCGTCGCCGACCCCGAGCGCTACGGCGTGGTGGAGTTCGACGCCAACGGCCGCGCGATCAGCATCGAGGAGAAGCCGCAGCAGCCCAAGTCGCGCTACGCCGTCACCGGGCTGTATTTCTACGACAACCAGGTGGTCGACATCGCCGCTTCGCTCAAGCCCTCGGCGCGCGGCGAGCTCGAGATCACCGACGTCAATCGCCGCTACCTCGAGCGCGGCGAGCTCAACGTGGTCACGATGAGCCGCGGCTACGCCTGGCTCGACACGGGCACCCACGCCTCGCTGCTCGAGGCCTCGCAGTTCATCGAGACCATCGAGCGCCGGCAGGGCCTGAAGATCGCCTGCGTCGAGGAGATCGCGTTTCGCATGGGCTTCATCACGGCCGAGGACCTCGAGCGCCTGGCCGCGCCGCTCGCGAAGAGCGGGTACGGGCAGTACCTGCTCCAGGTGCTCGACGGAACGCACGCCGACGTGATCGTCACGCCGCACGGCCATCCCCGACGTGCTCGTGATCGAGCCGAAGGTGTTCGGCGACGCGCGCGGGTTCTTCCTCGAGAGCTGGAACGCGAAGGCCTTCGCCGAGGCGGGCGTCCCGGCAGCGTTCGTGCAGGACAACCACAGCCGGTCCCCGCGCGGCGTGCTGCGCGGCCTGCACTACCAGATCCGCCAGCCGCAAGGGAAGCTCGTCCGGGTCGCCGCCGGCGAGGTGTTCGACGTCGCGGTGGACCTGCGGCGCGCCTCGCCGACGTTCGGTCGCTGGGTCGGCGAGCGGCTTTCGGCGCGACAACAAGCGGATGCTGTGGATCCCGCCGGGCTTCGGGCACGGCTTCCTGGTGCTCTCGGAATCCGCGGACTTCCTCTACAAGACGACCGACTACTACGCGCCCGAGCACGAGCGCGTGATCGCCTGGAACGATCCGGAGCTGGCGATCAAGTGGCCGCTCGCGGGCACGCCGACGCTCTCGGGACGGGACGCCGCCGGCGCGCGGTTCCGCGACGCCGAAGTCTTCCCGTGAGGATCCTGCTCACCGGCGCGAACGGGCAGGTCGGTTGGGAGCTCGCCCGCTGCGCTCGCACCGCTCGGTGAGGTCATCGGCCTCGACCGGAGCCGCCTCGACCTCTCGCAACCCGACGCCCTGCGCGAGACCGTGCGCGCGATCGCGCCGGACGCGATCGTCAACGCGGCCGCGTACACCGCGGTCGATCGGGCGGAGAGCGAACCCGAGCTCGCCCGCGCGATCAACGCGATCGCGCCGGGCGTCCTCGCGGAAGAGGCGCAGCGGCTGGACGCGATCCTCGTTCACTACTCGACCGATTACGTGTTCGACGGCACGAAGTCCGAGCCCTACGTCGAGACCGACCCGACCAACCCGCTCAACGTCTACGGCCGCACCAAGCTCGAGGGCGAGCGCGCGATCGGCGCGAGCGGCTGCCGGCACCTGACGCTGCGCACGAGCTGGGTGTACGGCGCGCGCGGCAACAATTTCCTGCTCACGATGCTGCGGCTCGCCCGCGAGCGGCGGGCGGCGCTCCGAATCGTCGACGATCAGATCGGCGCGCCGACGTGGTGCGCGCGAGATCGCGCAGGCGACGGCGGCACTGCTGGCGCGGCCGGAGCTTGCGGCGCGCGGCGCCGAAGGCCTGTATCACCTGACGGCCAGCGGGTCGACGTCGTGGTACGGCTTTGCGCAGGCGATCTTCGGGTCGCCGGAGATGGCGCGGCTCGGCGTCGTCTCGCCGGCACTCGAGGCCATCCCGACGAGCGCCTATAAGACGCCGGCGCAGCGGCCGGCGAATTCGCGGCTCGACTGTCGGGCGGCTCTTCAGCCGGGCGGGCGTCCGGCTCGCCGCCTGGGACGATGCGCTGCGCGCGTTGTCTCGCCGAGGTCGACTAGCGACCGACGGCCTTGCGCACCGCCGCCGCGATGCGATCCTGGGTCGCCGCGTCCAGGTACGGATGCATCGGTAGGCTGATCACCTCGCGCGCGAGCCGCTCGGAGACCGGGAACGAGGCACCTTCCCAGCCGGCCGAATAGGCCGGTTGCTGATGCAGGGACTTCGGGTAGTGGATCGCGGTCGGGATGCCCTCGGCCTTGAGCGCGCGCTCGAGCCCCTCGCGATCCGCGGCAAGAAGCGAGTACTGGGCGAACACGCTCGTCCGATCGGGCCGCACTTTGACGAGCCGGATCGCCGGCTCGAGCCCCGACAGCAACGCGTCGTACCGGGCGCCGATCCGCGCCCGCTCCGCAACCTCCCACTCGAAGCGCTCGAGCTTCGCGAGCAGCACCGCGCATTGGAGGGTGTCGAGCCGGCCGTTGATCCCGATCCGCGTGTGGTGGTAGCGGCCCGACTGGCCGTGGTGGCGGATCTCGCGCATCGCCTGCGCGAGGGCGTCGTCGTTCGTGAACACCGCCCCGCCCTCCCCGTAGCAGGCGAGCGGCTTGCTCGGGAAGAAGCTGGTCGCCCCGATCGTGGACAGGCCGCAGCTCTTCCGTCCCTTGTACGTGGCGCCAAAGCTCTGCGCCGCGTCCTCGATTACCGGGATCCCGCGACGCGCCGCGAGGGCGTTGATCTCGTCCATGTCGGCCGGCTGGCCGTATAGCGACACCGGCATGATCGCCCGGGTCCGGGGCGTGATCGCAGCCTCGATCTTCGCCGCGTCGATGTTCGCGGTGTCGGGCTCCGCGTCGACGTAGACCGGCTTCGCCCCGAGCAGCACCACCATCTCGGCGGTGGCGGCGAAGGTGAACGGGCTCGTGATGACCTCATCGCCGGGCTTGATCCCGAGCGCCATCAGCGGCACCAGGAGCGCGTCGGTCCCGCTCGCGACGGTCACGCAGTGCTTGACGCCGACGTAGGCAGCCAGCCGCTGCTCGAGCTCGGCGACCTCCGGGCCGAGGACGTACTGGCCGTGGTCGAGGACCTTCTGGATGCGGGTGTTGACCGATTCGCGCAGGAGGCGGTATTGGGTTTTGAGGTCGATGAAGTCCATGAGAAATTTGTCGGGCCGGGCCCGCGATCAGGGCAGGTTTAGCGGACCGTGCCGCATTCCGATGCCCGATCACGTCACCGGGGTTGCCGGCTCGCCGGCCGAGACACGGCGCTGCTGTTCTGTTGACCGAGTTGCCGAATGCGGGAGTGTCCAAAGCGGGTTTCTTGCGCCTCTACGAGTGGCCCGCGACCAACTTCGCCCCGGACCAGGCGGCAAGACGATCAGGAGAGCGTGGCCATACTCCAAGAACTCCAACCACTCCAGGCCTGGCCATCGTAGCCACGCACCCACAGCGTCTCGACGCCGGGGCTGGCCCCAGCAACGTACTGGGTGCTGGCAAGCTGCATCGCGGTGACCGGGAGGACCGTGAGCGCCGCCTGCGCCTGGGCGCCGATCTGGAAGTGCCCCCCGCCTGCGCCCGCATCGTAGAGCTCGAAGCTGAACGGCGCATCCCCGTCAGCGTCGCTGAAGCCCCACAGCGTGTTCGCCGCCACCACCTGCCCCACCTGCAGCGCACCGTTCGGCGCCGCAACCACCGGCGCACGGTTGGGCGTGCCGCGAGTGGTGAGGTCAAGCGTCGCCGCGGTGCTCCAGCCGAAGCCATCGAAGGCGCTGATCGCGAAGCCGTTGGCCCCGAGATTGGCACCCCCGTTCACCCAGGTGTTGGCCAGATCGACCGCGCTGACGAGCACCGTGGCCCCTTGCCCCTGCACCGCGCCGTTGGCGTACAGGTAGGCCGAACCCGGCCCGCCAGTGCTGTCGGTGATCTGATACTGATTGAGCGCGTCCCCGTCGGCATCGGCGACCGTGATGAGCTCAGAGAGCTGGCGCCACTGGTTCTGATCGATGTTGCGCGCGGGCGCAGTGACCACCGGTAGTGCATTGGCCCCCGCGGGCTGGCTGAACTGCTGCCAGCTCGTCCACGCACTCCAGGCCTGGCCATCGTAGCCACGCACCCACAGCGTCTCGACGCCGGGGCTGGCCCCAGCAACGTACTGGGTGCTGGCAAGCTGCATCGCGGTGACCGGGAGGACCGTGAGCGCCGCCTGCGCCTGGGCGCCGATCTGGAAGTGCCCCCCGCCTGCGCCCGCATCGTAGAGCTCGAAGCTGAACGGCGCATCCCCGTCAGCGTCGCTGAAGCCCCACAGCGTGTTCGCCGCCACCACCTGCCCCACCTGCAGCGCACCGTTCGGCGCCGCAACCACCGGCGCACGGTTGGGCGTGCCGCGAGTGGTGAGGTCAAGCGTCGCCGCGGTGCTCCAGCCGAAGCCATCGAAGGCGCTGATCGCGAAGCCGTTGGCCCCGAGATTGGCACCCCCGTTCACCCAGGTGTTGGCCAGATCGACCGCGCTGACGAGCACCGTGGCCCCTTGCCCCTGCACCGCGCCGTTGGCGTACAGGTAGGCCGAACCCGGCCCGCCAGTGCTGTCGGTGATCTGATACTGATTGAGCGCGTCCCCGTCGGCATCGGCGACCGTGATGAGCTCAGAGAGCTGGCGCCACTGGTTCTGATCGATGTTGCGCGCGGGCGCAGTGACCACCGGTAGTGCATTGGCCCCCGCGGGCTGGCTGAACTGCTGCCAGCTCGTCCACGCACTCCAGGCCTGGCCATCGTAGCCACGCACCCACAGCGTCTCGACGCCGGGGCTGGCCCCAGCAACGTACTGGGTGCTGGCAAGCTGCATCGCGGTGACCGGGAGGACCGTGAGCGCCGCCTGCGCCTGGGCGCCGATCTGGAAGTGCCCCCCGCCTGCGCCCGCATCGTAGAGCTCGAAGCTGAACGGCGCATCCCCGTCAGCGTCGCTGAAGCCCCACAGCGTGTTCGCCGCCACCACCTGCCCCACCTGCAGCGCACCGTTCGGCGCCGCAACCACCGGCGCACGGTTGGGCGTGCCGCGAGTGGTGAGGTCAAGCGTCGCCGCGGTGCTCCAGCCGAAGCCATCGAAGGCGCTGATCGCGAAGCCGTTGGCCCCGAGATTGGCACCCCCGTTCACCCAGGTGTTGGCCAGATCGACCGCGCTGACGAGCACCGTGGCCCCTTGCCCCTGCACCGCGCCGTTGGCGTACAGGTAGGCCGAACCCGGCCCGCCAGTGCTGTCGGTGATCTGATACTGATTGAGCGCGTCCCCGTCGGCATCGGCGACCGTGATGAGCTCAGAGAGCTGGCGCCACTGGTTCTGATCGATGTTGCGCGCGGGCGCAGTGACCACCGGTAGTGCATTGGCCCCCGCGGGCTGGCTGAACTGCTGCCAGCTCGTCCACGCACTCCAGGCCTGGCCATCGTAGCCACGCACCCACAGCGTCTCGACGCCGGGGCTGGCCCCAGCAACGTACTGGGTGCTGGCAAGCTGCATCGCGGTGACCGGGAGGACCGTGAGCGCCGCCTGCGCCTGGGCGCCGATCTGGAAGTGCCCCCCGCCTGCGCCCGCATCGTAGAGCTCGAAGCTGAACGGCGCATCCCCGTCAGCGTCGCTGAAGCCCCACAGCGTGTTCGCCGCCACCACCTGCCCCACCTGCAGCGCACCGTTCGGCGCCGCAACCACCGGCGCACGGTTGGGCGTGCCGCGAGTGGTGAGGTCAAGCGTCGCCGCGGTGCTCCAGCCGAAGCCATCGAAGGCGCTGATCGCGAAGCCGTTGGCCCCGAGATTGGCACCCCCGTTCACCCAGGTGTTGGCCAGATCGACCGCGCTGACGAGCACCGTGGCCCCTTGCCCCTGCACCGCGCCGTTGGCGTACAGGTAGGCCGAACCCGGCCCGCCAGTGCTGTCGGTGATCTGATACTGATTGAGCGCGTCCCCGTCGGCATCGGCGACCGTGATGAGCTCAGAGAGCTGGCGCCACTGGTTCTGATCGATGTTGCGCGCGGGCGCAGTGACCACCGGCGCATTGTTGGTCGGTCGGTTGTGCGTGTACATCGTCCAACTCGCCCAGCCGGTCCACAGCAGCCCGTCATAGACGCGCACGTATACCGTCTCGCTGCCGATCGCAGCACCGCCGAAGTAGTCGGTAGTCGCGAACTGCGCGGCACTGACCGGGATTGTCGTGCCGGCTGCTTGCTGCACCCCGCCCACCCGGAAGTACCCCCCACCCGCACCGCCGTCCCACAACTCGTATGAGTACGGGCTGCCGCCATCCGGATCGGTGACCTGGAACAATCCGCCCGCGGCGGTCGGCAGACCGCTGTGCACCCCGTTGTTCCGAGCGAGCACTGCGCCACCCTGCTCGACATGGGAGAGCAGGTACGCCGGGGTCCACACCGTCGCATCACCGGTGAAGGTGAACTGCTCGATCTGGTAGTCAGCGCCCAGATCGAATTGCTGCAGCGTCACACGGTCCTGGTCGTAGGTACCCCGGCGGGCGAGCACCAGGTCACTGCCAGACCGATAAACGCCGATGTCGGCAGGCAAAATGCCCGCCTCAAACGTCAGCGTGTCCTGGTTGCCCGGCGTCGCATCGAAGTCGTACACCGTGTCCTGGCCATGGCCAAGGCCAAACTGGTAAGTGTCGTTTCCTGGCCCCCCTTGCAACTGATCGTCGCCAGTGCCGCCCAAGATGACATCGTTTCCACCCAAGTCAGCAATGACGTCGCCGCCGGCTTGACCTTGAAGGACGTTGTCTAGGGAATTGCCAATAATCAGATCGCCAGCCGACGAGCCAACGGCGTTCTCGTACTCGCCGTAAAACCAGCGAAGGTGCGCCGGATCGCCGGCCAGTACGATCGTGTTCTGGGCATCGTATAAGCTCATCCCGACGCCAACCAGGTGCGGGGCACCAACAATGCTCACGCCCATATGCAGATATGCACCACCAAAAAGGCTGTACATAGACAAGTCGATGGTGTCTTCCCCGCCTATGTCGAAATAGGTCCGATACCCCGCAGTCCCTGCGACGATCGTGTCGTTTCCTGCGCCATGTGTGCCGAGGCCCTCACCGTAGGCGGTCTGCAACGCGATCACATCCAGAATCATTGGAGTGTGAGCGTGAAACAATGTAGTCGAGTTCGGCAATAAGGAGTGTTGGTCATCGTAGGACATGATCGTGAAGTACTCTTTGTGCATGTCCGCGGCGCTGTTGGTGCGAAACCCTAGCTGGTCAAATCCAAGATCCTTGGTCGAAGCGTAATCAGCCGTTATTGTTGGACCAAAGACAAGACTGTACGAGCTGTGAGGATGTGAGAGGCCTAACGAGTGGCCAATCTCGTGCATCAGGGTCTGACGCGCACGCGTATTCACGTCGAGCGAGTAGTCAGCCGCGAACTTCGGTGCATAAGCGTTGAGAAAGACATCCCCCGCCGCGCCGGTGTAGCCGAGAATGCTGTCGCTATAACCTCCGGAGACGCCTGCGAAACCCACATCCGACCGGTAGATCCACGTGAAGTTGATATCGGAAACGTTAGCTCGACCTAAATCTTCAGGATTCGGAGTCGAGTCCAGACCGAAATCGAAGTCGCCAGCGACCTGAAATGAGATGTTTGCGAAACTCGAGTAGATCGCGAGCACATCCTCTATATTGGCAAGCATCTGAGCGGTCCACGCTACTTCGTTTGACGTAAGAATTGACGTGAAGAGCCCAGAGCTGAAGTTTGAGTAGCCCGGATCGATGTAGTCTCCGTAGTCAAATGCGTCGGAGACCGACACGCGAACGGTTCCAGTGAGTTTGTAGTTAGGCGAACCGAAGGCGTCGAAATTGAACATCGCCCTCGCGATCGTCGTGGTTGGCACGTAGGCGACATAGGTAGCCATGATTTCAGCTCTTCCGATGCTCAATCGGCTTTGGATGCGATGATGTGGCCCGAGCCAGATCGCCCGCGGCCCAGAGAGCTTCTCTTACCGGAAACATTAGGCGACGCGGCCGTGGACTGGGGTCCCGACTACGGATAGCGCAGTAGGACTGAGAACAGATGCTCGGCAGGCCGGGAGTGCTGGTCCGGCCCAATGACCTCCGAACGACGAAGCGCCCTCGCCGTATGCGAACTGAAAGTCCGAGTGACAAGCTGTTCCTCAGGTCGCTACTCATCCGTTCAAGTTGTCACCGAACACTATCAGCCGGGCTGGCGCTGCTTGATGCCTAAGATCACGCACCCTCGGAGGTGACCTTGCTGACCAGTGATCGCTCATGATGATTTGTGCAATTTTTCACGCGACGGCAATGTGAGAGACAGACCGTCGACGACTCGATCAAAATGAGCGCCAGGCCCATGGAGAAACCAGCGTGGAGTCGAGCCGATCGCTACGGCTCCCGAATCCCCTCGTCGAAGGCCTTCACGAGGGGATACACGAAGTAGGACAAGACGGACCGCTCGCTCACTTTAATCTCGGCGACCAGCGTCATGCCCGGTGTGAGACGCGTGTCGCCGGGCACTTTTTTTAGGTCGCTCTTGAGGTCGCTCACGCGCGCCGGGTAGAACGCCTTGGTCATCGGCCTACCACGCGCTCCGCCATCCGCGACGAACGAGTCCTCCCCGATCGCGGTAAGCGTCCCGTCCACCGTGCCGTGGCGCTGGAATGGGAACGCGTCGATCTTGACGCGAACCGGATCGCCTTTCCGTACGAACCCGATCTCGTCCGCTGGAATCTGGATCTCGGCCTCCAGCGGCACGCCCTGGGGCACGAGCGTCGCGATCGGCTCGGCCTCCTTCGCAACCGAGCCAACCGACCGCTTGTTGAGCTCGAGCACCGTCGCGTCGATTGGCGCACGGAGCTCAACCAGCGCGCTGCGGCGCTCGGCCTTGTTCAGATTTTCCGTCAGGGCGTCCCGCTCGCGGCGCGCCTTGACCAGGTCGTCGACGATCTTCTGCCGCCAACCGCGCGTGAACGAATCGAGCGCAGACTGCGCCTGCCGGATCTGCTCCGCGAGCTGCTGACCCTTATTCACCGCCGCCTCGTAGTCCGCCTCGACTTCGAGCCGCTTCTCCCTCGACTCGAGCACGCTCATCGGCGAGACGTACTTCTGGTCCTTGAGGCTGGACTTCATGTTCTCGATCTGCTGCAGGCTGTCGAGGCGATCCTTCAACACCAGTTGCGTGCGCTGTGTTCCTTTCAGGTCCGCCTCGTGGCGCGCGAGGTCCGCGCGCAGCCCCGCGACGCGCGACTGGTGCTCGGCGGCACGCTTTTCATAAAAGTCGAACTGGAGCTTCGCGTCGTCGCTGCCGGACAATGGCTTGAATGGCTTCTCCGCTTGTTCGGCTTCCAGCCGGGCAATCTCGGCGCTGAGGCTCGCGATTCGCTGCTTCACCTGCGCGACGTCGGCCTCGGCAAACGTTGGATCCAACGTCGCGATGATTTCGCCCTTTTTCACGAACTGCCCGACGCGCACGTCGATGGTCCGGATCACCGACGTCTCCAGCGGCTGGATGACCACGGTCTGCGCATCGGTCACGATCTTGCCCTGGGCGGTCACGATGATGTCGACTTTCGACACGGTCGCCCACACCAGCGCGATGACGATCAGCGCAACGAGCGCGTAGAGGACAGCGTGGGCCGCGAGCGGGGGCCGCCGCCCCTCCAGCTCCATTGCGTCGGGCTGGAAAGCGTGCCCGACCTCGTCGCGTTGGTTGAAGAACCGTCGGAGGCGGCCGATCATCGGAACGCCCGAGATTGCTGCCGCCACAGATCCTGGTAAAGGCCAGGACGGTCGGCGAGATCGTTGTGCGGCCCGTGGTCGACGACGCGTCCGCGGTCGAGCACGAGGATCGCGTTGCTGCCGACCAGCGAAGATAGCCGGTGGGTAATCATGACGAGGGTGCGGCCGCGTGCGATTGCGGCGAGATTGCGCTGCACGATCGCTTCGCTCTCCGGGTCAAGCGAGCTGGTCGCTTCGTCGAAGATCAGGATGCGCGGCTGCGGAAGCAGCGCGCGAGCGATCGCGAGTCGCTGCTTCTGGCCGCCCGACAGATTTGCGCCGTTTTCCTCCAGCAGCGTATCGAGGCCCTTCGGCATGCGATCGACGAATTCGTCTGCGCCGGCCAGCCGAATCGCGGTCGCGACCTCCTCAAGCGTCGCGTCCGGTTTGGTCGCAGCGACGTTCTCGCGCACCGTGCCGCGGAAGAGGAACGTCTCCTGCAGCACGATGCCGATGCTGTGGCGCAAATGCACGAGGTCCAGATCACGGGCGTTGGTCCCGTCGAACCGCACGGCCCCATCCTGGACCGGATAGAGCGCCGCCATCAGGCGCGCAAGCGTCGTCTTGCCGCTCCCGCTCGGCCCCACAATGCCGACGATCGTCCCGGCAGGGATCTTGAAGCTTACGTCGTCGATCACTCGCATGCCCGGTGCGTAGGAGAAGGACACGCGATCGAACTCGATCTCGCCCCGGATCGGCGTCAACAACCCGCGCGATGCGGCGCCGGCCTCGGCCGGCTGGTTGACGATCTCGCCGAGCATCCGCACGGCGAGACCGGTCTCCTGGTACTCGTGCACCAGAGAGACCATTTGCACCAGCGGGCCTGACACTCGGCCCGAGATCATCTGGAAGGCGACGAGCGCCCCGACGGATAGTTCGTTTGCGAACACGTCATGCGCTCCGATGGCGATGATCGCGACGAGCATCAGCTTCTCGAGGAGTTGGACGGCGGCATGCGCGCTCACCGAGATCTGGCCGACGCGGAAGTGCATGTTCGTCGCGTTGGCAACCCGGTCCTCCCAGCGCCGACGCTGGCGCGCCTCCAGCGTGAGCGCCTTGACCGTGGGCATCCCGTGAATCGTTTCGACGAGCAGGACCCTGACGCTCGGCCTCGGCGCGATAGAGCTCGTTCAGCCGCGCGCGGAACGGGGCGATCAACAGCGCGATGACGCAGGCGATCGCGGCGCAGAACGCGAGCAGAACAAGGGTGAGCTTCGCGCTGTAGAGGAACAGCACCGGCAGGAACACCACCAACACCGATGCGTCAAGGAGCGTGAGGAATAGGCGTCCGGTAAGGAACTCGCGGATCCGCCGGCTCTGCTGCATGTGCTGGAGCAGCACGCCAGCGAGGTTGCGCTCGAAGAACGCGACCGGCAGGCTGACCAGGTGCGAGAACACCCGCGCCGCGAGGCGCAGGTCGATCTTGTTCGTCGCGTAGAGCAGCAGGTACTGCCGCAGGAATCCGAAGATCGCCTCGAACAGGATAGCGATCGAAACACCAATGGCAAGCACGTACAACGTCGAATAGCTTTGGTGCGTTAGTACCCGGTCGATCACGAGCTGAAAGAAAATCGGCAGGACCAGCGCGAGCAGGTGCAGCGTGAGCGCAGCAATGACGACGTCTCGGAAGAGGCTGCGCTGGCGCCAGATCTCGGGAATGAACCAGCGCAGCCCGAACGGCTGATGCTCGTCGGTGAGCTTGAAGACCCGCTTTAGGAATATCGCCTCGCCCGTCCAGGCGGTCTCGACCTTCTCGCGCGAAAGAAACAGCGGGCCCAGGCCTTCTGCGAGCGGATCGGCGACGACCAGCTCCTCGACGTCGGGCTTGAAGCCGAGCGCAACGACAGTGTTGCCGTTCTTCAGGCGAAGCAGGGCGGGTAGTGCGCCCGGAGGCTGGCGTTTGAGCGCATCCCAATCGAGTTGCGCCGCTCGCGCCTTGAAGCCATTGTCCTGCGCGATACGCAGGACCTTCGTCGTGTCGGGCTCGGCTTCATCCAGGGCGTGCTCGTGCGCCAGCCGCTCGACCGAGAGGTCGAGGCCATGGTGCCGCGCGACTGCGGCGAAGCACTGCAAGGCGGTGTGGCGCGCGTTCATGGAAGGAACACCGCTATTCTAGGGAGACGAGGGATGCCCGGTCAGGGCAGAATACCGGCCTTCCCTACGGCGCCGCGAGTGAATGGGCCAACTCCTACCTCCAGCCCGTCCGCGAGCTGCCTGCGATGATCAGCGGCGGGTAGATCGTGGGCGCCTTCACGTTGACCGAATTCGACCGCGGCGTTGAGTTCGGCTGCTGAGTTGGACGGCCTTGTCCGGGAGTTACTTTTCCGACGTGTACGTTGAACCGCCCGGCACGGCCGCGCCAACGACGCGTTCGCGTACTCCCGTCCGGCTTAAACTGCATTTAGCGCTATGACGGGTTCCCTTTAAGCCTACGACAGAAGGCGCGGCGCGGTGACGAATTTCGGCTGATCAATACTCGCTCTCTTGCGCTGCGGGTCCCACAGCATAGACGGCGCGCGTTCGGTTCGCTCTGGGAAACGGCTACTTGAAGTTGGGGGAGGATGGCGTGCTCTTGGCTGCCGTCGACTGCGCTTTGACTTCGGGTTGTTCGACCTTGCGCACCACGCCGCGCTTTTCCAGTTCCTGCATTGCCTGCGAGAGCACCGCGTAGGACCGCAAGAAGCCGTCGATCGGCATCACCACGCGCTTGCGCAGCACGAGCTTCGGCTGGCCTTTGTCGTCGCGCTCTTCCAGCGAAAGTGTGAGCAGATCCAGGCGTACCACCGGGCCGGTGATCGCGACTTCGCCGATACCCTCAGAATAGATTTCCTTCGCCATTCGGATCCCCTCCCAGTAACACTTAAGGCGCAATGCCGACGCAAGAACAACTGCTCACGTTCACACGCATCCGGCGACCTCACGGAGCCGCCAATGCCATCTCGCGCAGCCCATAGTAGGTGATCGCCTCGTTGATCTGGGCGGTGGGCAGCCCCGCCTGCTCCCATGTCATTGACGGCGCTCCGGCCAGAGCAGCAGCCATCTGATCGAAAGTGTAGGTCCCGCCGCCCCAAAGTTGCCATGTTTCAATGCGCTGTGCCGGAAGCTGCCAGTCGATGAAGATCGCTCCGGTCTGGATCACTGGCGTTACGTGACCCAGGAACAGGTGCCGGCCGTCGATGAGCCCGGCAATCGCGTTGGGATTTCCAAACGCCCACCCCATCGCCGAAAGATCCGCGACATCGCCCGTGGACCCGCTGCTGCCGTCGGCAACGAGCGTACCGGTGTTGTCAGCGAAGAACCGGTAGGTGTCGTCGCCCGGTCCACCAATAAACACTGCGCTGCTGCTCCCCGACGTATTGAAAGTGTCGTTCCCACCACGGCCGAAGAACACGGTGTCGGTGAACGTCGCATTAAACACATTCGCGTTCTCGTCCCCGAGCACCTCGGGCAGCCGAATCGTGGCCATGACGGTGTACATGCCCCACGGCGTCCAGGGGCTCCAGAGCCCGCCATCGGACGCGCGGACGTACAGGTATTCGAAGCCGTCCCCGCCACCGCCCACGTACTCGGTCTGGGCAAGCTGCGCCGCGGTGATCGGGATCATCTGCTGCGCCGGTTGCCCGATCCCGCCGATGCGGACCTGCCCGCCGCCTGCCCCACCATCGTAGAGCTCGTAATTCTGGAGCGCGTGCCCGTCCGGATCTGTCACGGTGAAGAAGAAGCTCACCGGCACGACGTGATTGGAAACATCCACCGACGCGCCCCCGGTACGCGCGCTCACAATTGGTGCGCGGTCGGTCCAGACGCTGAACGGCGCCCAGGCACTCCACCCGCCCTCACTGTCCAGGCCACGGATCTGGTACGAATCGGTGCCCACGTTTGTGCCTCCCTGCACATAAGTGGCGCCAAGATCGGCCGTCGTCACCAGCGCACCCTGCGGCTGGATCACCCCGTTCGCATAGAAGATGCTGCTGCCCGCGGTCGCACTGAGATCCTGAATTTCCCATTGCACGATCGGGTCGAGATCGCCGTCGGTCGCGCTCACGAAGCTCGTGAGCGGCGTGCTCCACTGCGCTGGGGCCAACACCTGGCTCGTCGCGCTCACCACCGGCAGCGCGTTGGTCGCGCGTAAGGTCCTCATCAGCCAGCTGTCCCATTCGCTCCAGGTCTGACCGTCGTAGACCCGCACGTATAGCGTCTCGCTGCCCTTGACCGCTCCGCCCACGTACTCGGTGCTCGGAAGCTGCGCGGCCGGGATCCGGATCACCGTGAGCGCCGACTGGGGCGCCCCGCCAATGCGGAACTGGCCGCCCGCAGCCCCGGCGTCGTAGAGCTCGATCGCGAAGGGCGCATCCGCGTCCACGTCGCTGTAAGCCCACAGCGAGCCAGCGGCAACCGCCGTGGCGGTCACCACCGCCGCGTCTTCCGCCACCACCACCGGCGCGCGGTTCGCCTGCGGGCGCGTGGTGAGGGTGAGTGTGCTCGAGCTGCTCCAGCCGAATGTGTCGAACGCGCGGATCGCGAAGCCGTTCGCCGCCAGATCGGCGCCTCCGTTCACCCAGACGTTCGCCAGGTCCGCCGCATTCACGATCGCGCTCGCCCCTTGCGCCTGGATCACCCCGTTGGCATAGAAGTACGCTGAGCTCGCCCCGCCTGTCAGGTCGGTGATCTGGTACTGGTCGATCGGGTCGCCGTTGGCATCGCTCACGGTGAACAGCGCAATGTCCTCGGTCACCTGCCGCCACTGTCCCTGGTCGATGTTGCGCGCCGGCGCGCTGATCACTGGCAGCGCATTGCTCGGGCGCGTCTGGGTGTACATCTGCCAGTTCGCCCACTCGCTCCAGGCCTGCCCGTCGTAGACGCGCGCGTACAGGCTCTCTACCCCCGCGGTCGCTCCGCCCACGTACTCGGTGCTCGCAAGCTGCGCGGCCGGGATCCGGATCACCGTGAGCGCCGACTGGGGCGCCCCGCCAATGCGGAACTGGCCGCCCGCAGCACCGGCGTCGTAGAGCTCGACCGCGAAGGCTGCATCCCCGTCGGCGTCGGCAAGAGTCCACAGCGTGGGCACCCCCACCGCCAAGCCCCCCCCCACCGCGTTGTTCGGCACCCGCACCACCGGCGCGCGGTTGCCCTGGGCACGCGTGGTGAGGGTGAGTGTGGTGGCCGCACCCCAGGTTCCCGCGGCATAGCCGTCGGTCACGCGAATCGCAAAGCCGTTGGCCGACAGATCGGCGCCCCCGTTCACCCACACGTTCACGAGGTCCGCCGCATTCACGATCGCGCTCGCCCCTTGCGCCTGGATCACCCCGTTCGAGTAGAAGTACGCTGAGCTCGCCCCGCCGCTGAGGTCAGTGATTTCATACTGAAAGGCCGGATCCCCGTCGGCGTCGCTCGCTGTGAACAGCGCAATGTCCTCGGTCACCTGCCGCCACTGCCCCTGGTCGATGCTGCGCGCCGGCGCATCGATGATCGGCAGCGTGTTGGTCGCCCGTCGGCTGAGCATTGTCGTGTACGCCCAGCCACTCGCGTTCACACCGTCGCTCGCATTGCCATAAAGCAGCTCGGCGACCGGAACCGCGGTCGGGGTGGCCCCGCCCACGTATTCGGTGCTCGCCATCTGCGCCGCCTGGACCCGAATCACCGTCTGCGCGGGCTGAATCGCTCCGCCGATCCGAAGATAGCCGCCCGCCGGCGTCGAGTCATAAAGATCCACCCACACGAGCGGGTCCCCGTCCGGGTCCGCATAGACAAACAGCGACGACACCGCCACCGCCTGCCCCGTGCTCACCAGCACCTCGGGTGCCGCCGGAATCAACTGCGGCGGACCATTGACCGACGTCATTTCCCAACCTGCCCACTCACTCCAATCGACCGCGTCATAGGCGCGCACATAAACCATCTCGGTGTTCTGGGCGCTTCCCGCGCGATAGCCCACGCTCGCCAGGTTGGCGGCCGGAACCAAGAGGATTTGGTTCGCAGGCTGGAGCACGCCACCGATCGTGAAGGCCCCGCCGCCCACTCCGGCGTCAAAGAAGTTGTAGAAAGTTATCGCGTCGCCATCGGGGTCAGTCACGGAGAACCGCGTCGAGACGGCGACCGACTGGTGGTGAGGTAGGCTAAACGCGGCGGCCGTCGGCGTGACGACGGAAGGGTGCTTCGTTTCCAAGAAGGTAGCGCGGGAGCTATAGAACCCGATGGCTTCGTTGATGTCTGCCGTTGAGTATCCGAAGTTAAGAAACTCCCAGTTGAAGTACCCGAGGAAGTTCGGCGAGCTGAAAATCGCAGATTGAATTTGGAAGAAACTGAATGTGCCGTCCGCAAGCACGATGGTTTCGATCCGGCTCTGGGGAGCCTGCCAGTCAAGCACGATGACCGATTGGCCCGTCGCGAGATCGCCGGCGGCCAGATGGCGACCATCGACGATGAACACATAGGTCGTCGTTCTACTCAGCCCCAATCCAGTCGCAACGACTACGTCCGAGGCAGATGAGCCGCCCTCGGCAATAACGACCTCGGAATCATTGGCGAGAATGTAGGTGTCATTCCCGGATCCCCCGATGAACAACGGATCCAGGGAATTTAGGCCGCCCGCGAGCAATCCAGGCTGGGCGTAAAAAACATCGTTGCCAGTGCGACCGAAGTAGACGGTCGAGGCACCGCCCGAGAATGCATCGGCAGCGACCGTGCCGATGACTTCAGTCGGCCAGCGTAGAAGTGGCATATCACCCCCCCCATTTTTCGCAATTCCCCTCGCGGCAGAAAATTATGCTCCTCTGACAGCACGCCTGAGAATTGACGAAGGTCAATCTCTGTCAAAACGTATGACTTGCACGACACGCGATGGGCCCAGTTGTCTCTGCGGCAGGGGATGCCCGCAAGGACACCCGGTAGTGGCGAACACACGACAGGAGCCGGGGGCCCTCGACCTGCGCAACTAAAGCCCGTCGCCGGGGTATGTTCAACCGTTGAACGCACTGCTATACTTCCGCCCACCGCACTTCGGCCGTCGCCGGCCAGCCGTGCACCCTCAAACTCGGTTTAATGCTTACCGACAAAGACCGCTATCAGATACTGAAACGCCTTGCGGAAGATCCTGGCGCGAGCCAGCGCGTGTTGGCTCAGGAACTCGGGATCAGCGTCGGCAAGGTCAACTACTGCCTGAACGCGTTAATCGAGAGAGGTCTGCTGAAAGTAAACAACTTTCGCACCAGCGATAACAAGAAGGCCTACATGTACTACCTGACGCCCAAAGGGATGAAGGAGAAGACGAGGGTCACGGTTCGTTTCCTCCACCGCAAGATGGACGAGTACAAGGCGCTCGCGAGTGAGATCGAGGAGCTCAAGCAGGAAGCGGCGCGTCAGCGTGCTGGAAGCTCCCCGCCGCGATGAAAAAGCGGCGCCGGCGTTCGGTCGCTCAGACCTCGTCAGTCGACGCTGTTACATCAGGACCGGGTTTGCGTGCGCGATGTGCCGGCCGGTCGATCTCCAAGCTGAGCACTACCGCGTCCAGACAGGAATTCGCCACCATCATCGCCGAGTACAGCACAGCAAGCTTCTGGTCGAGACCGATGCGATGACATTAGAGGAGGCGATCACCTACTTCGACAATTCGCAGGCGCTTGAGAACGCCGCGACCGAAGCAATCGCGCATACCGATGTCGTGCTCGACATCGGCTGCGGCATCCGGCCGATGACTCGATTCGAGCCGAGAATACACCTCTGCCTTGAGCCGTTCGACGAGTACGCGAAAATCCTCCAGAGGCGGTTTGCGCGAGCGCCCGGGGTGGTTCTGTTGAAAGCAGGTGCACTCGAAGGGCTCGCGTTGTTGCCAGACCGATCTGTCGACAGCATCTTCCTGCTTGATGTTATTGAGCATATGCCGAAGGAATACGGATTCAGTATGCTGCAACACTGCGAGCGCGTGGCCCGGCGCCAGATTGTCGTTGCGACACCCCTTGGCTTCATGCCGCAGGTCCACGAGGCAGGAGAGCTCGACGGATGGGGTGTCTCGCATAACAAGCTGCAGGACCATCTATCGGGTTGGGAGCCAATCGATTTCGGCGAAGGCTGGAGGTTCTTGGTCTGCCCGACCTATCACACGAGCGACGCAAAGGGACAGCGGCTGGAGAAGTCCTTCGGTTCTTTCTACGCGATCCGAAACATCCCGGCGCTGCTCCGAAGCTTGCCGGTCAATCCGATATTGATCGGCACATCCGTTCCGCCTGCCCCGGTTAACGGCGGGGTACGTGACGAGATTCTCGAAATATTTGAGGGGTTCGACCAGTCGCAAATTCGGGTCTTCAGTTCCTATGACGCACGGCCATACAGCCCGTACTACAACATCCCGAACCTTCTTGAATTCTCGACCCGACGGCTGGATGGCGAATACCACCACGTCCGCTTCCCAGACGGATGGGCTGAACTAGCGGCTGATCCTCCTAATCCCCGTCAGCTTCGCCGAGAGTTCGCTCGCTTCGTGGAGCCATTTATCGAGTCATGTCGGAGCAATGGACACCACCCGGTGTTGCTCTGCGATTTCACCCCGGCGGAGCTACTCTTGGCCTACTACCTCGCGATCTCTGCCGGAACCCGGACGCTTTTTCTCTCGAGCCGCGACTATCCATTGGATGAGATCCCACAGGTGTTCCAGCGCCTTCCACACAAGCTTCTGAATCTCCAAGGCGGCATCGACAAGGTCCGAGCGGCAATCTTCGCTGAACAAGCAACCGCCTCGCCTTTAGCCGTCGATCGCGACCACCTCCTGCTGCGTGGTTTGCGCAAGGTCGTGCGTCGCCTCGAAGCCCGCGACTAGAGCACGACATGGCTCCGGAGAAAAGTCCGCCGTTGCTCGTGATCAAGCCCGTCGATGGGTCAGTGGAGCTCGGCCTCGCAGAAATCTGGGAGCATCGGCACCTGTTCTACTGGCTAACCTGGCGCGACATCAAGGTGCGCTACAAGCGGACGCTAATGGGAATCCTCTGGGCGTTGTTTCAGCCGCTCGCATTGGTCACTGTTCTTACTTTCGCGATTGGGCTCATCGCCCGCTTTCCAGCCGACGCCGTCCCGCTTCCTGTCTTTCTGTTAGCCGGGATCGCGATCTGGAGCATGTTCGCCTCCATCGTGCACCAGATGTCGCACAGCCTCCAGGCGAACAGTGCGTTGGTGTCCAAAGTCTACTTCCCGCGCCTAACAGTGGTCCTGAGCTCAGCAGGTATCCCCTTGATGGACTTTCTGGTGATGTACGGACTACTGTTTCTCGCGTGCCCGGTTTTCGGCGCGAACATCTCACCCCTGTTCCCGCTATCGGCTTTGTTCGCGCTGCTGGGCGCGACCCTTGCGATCGGCGTCGGCCTTTGGCTCGCCACGCTGAACACCAAGTACCCGGACTCCCGCTTCCTCGTCCCGGTGATACTCCAGGCCGGGATGTTCGCCTCGCCGGTCATCTATTCCTTCGATCTGGTTCCCGAGGCGTGGCGACCACTGGTCGCGATCAACCCTATGGTAGGAATCATCGAAGGGTTTCGATACTGCGTTTTCGGCCAGGGCATGCTCGACTGGCGCATGGCAGCGGTGTCTGCCGGGGCGGCCGGCATCTTCCTCGTTACCGGGGTCTGGCGCTTCCAGCGAGATGAAAAGGAACTGATCGATGCTCTATAGCGTCGGTCGACGGAACCGCCAGAGATGAGCAATCCCGCAATCCGCATGGAAGACGTCGGTAAACGATACCGACTTCATATTGCGCCATCGTCGTTCGCCGTCGCTTCGGCAGCGACACGCAATCTGTTGCGACGCGTCCTTAAGCCCGGGCGCACTTCCGCACCGCCGGCCGCCCAATTCCCGGGCGAGTTCTGGGCGCTCCGGGGTATCACCCTTGACATTGAGGAGGGTGACGTGATCGGCGTCGTGGGCCGCAACGGCGCGGGCAAGAGCACACTGCTGAAGATCCTGTCACGCATCACTCCACCGACTACCGGCCGCGTCGAGATTCGCGGCCGCGTGGGTTCGCTGCTCGAGGTCGGAACTGGGTTCAATCCCGAGTTGAGCGGACGCGAGAACGTGTTTCTGAGCGCTGCGATCCTCGGCATGAAGGCGACGGAGATCAAGGCCGAGTTCGACCGGATCGTCGAGTTTTCTGGAGTTGAGAGTTTTCTTGACATGCCGGTGAAGCACTACTCCTCCGGAATGTACATGCGACTCGCGTTTGCAGTGGCCGCCCATCTGCGCCACGAAATCCTATTGATCGATGAAGTGCTCGCCGTTGGCGATGCTGCCTTTCAGCAGAAATGCCTCGGGCGGCTCAACGACGAAGCCAGCAGCGGCCGTACCGTTCTGTTCGTCAGCCACAATATGGCCGCGGTCCTGTCCCTTTGCAACAAGGCAGTCCTCTTGCAGGACGGCCGCAACGCGAAGACCGGCACCCCGGACGAGGTCGTCGGTTTGTACCTAGGCCAACTGAGCGAATTGCGCCCCGAACGTACCTGGATCAGACCCAATGACGCACCTGGAAACCGGCTCTTTCGTATCAAAGCCGTGCGCGCCGTCGGAGGAAGCAGCACGCCTTGCGCGCGCTTCAGCAACGACCAGGAATGGTTCGTCGAGATTGATTATTGGAGCCTGGTCCCAGGCAGTAAACTCGGGACCACGCTTGCCGTGTACGACAGGATGGGGGCGTGCGTGTTCGGATCCCTGAGCAACCTTGAGCCGCAATGGCACGGCAAGCCCCGTCCTCCAGGGATATATCGCAGCCGCGTGCGAGTCCCGGGCGACTTCATGAAGGAGGGGATCTACAAGGTCGCCGTCCTCCTCTGGGGCGAGGCCTACACCGATCTGTTCCGCGTTGACGAAGCACTCGAGATTGAGATCTTCGATTCCGGCGATCTACGCGGCGATTATTTCGGCGGCTGGGAGGGCGCCGTGCACCCTCGGCTGGAGTGGCGGTGTGAGCAGATCGCCGGAGACATCCTGTGAAGCGGATAGACGGATAAGAGATCGGAGAAACCAAAAATGCGTACCCTGACGGCTGACGAGGAACTTCTCTATAACGAGGGCGAACGCCTGCTTCCGGGCATCACCCACAGCATCGACGAGCTCATCCGCCACCAGAGCTCCTACGAGTTCTTCAAGCGAGTGATCGAGGAAGACCTTCGTCGCGAAGGACGGTACGGCAGTAGGGAAGTGACGATCGTCGATCTCGGATTCGGCATTGGTCACGGATGCAAGACTCTGGCGACGATTCCGAGGTCGCATGTTACAGGAGTAGATATCGCCACCGAGTGCCTGACATACGCGCGGGCGAATTATGCCGCGCCGAACATCGTTCACGTAATCTCGGATATCCCTCAGTTCATTGCTCGGATGCCCGCATTCGACTACGTCGTATCGCGCGGCGTGATCGAACATGTCCGCGACGGCATTAACGCGATACTCGGGTCCCGATGGACCAAGCGGCTGATGTTCGACGTACCCTACGACGAGCCACCGGACATTAACCAGCACCACCTCCTGTCACGGATAACGGAGCGGGAGTTTGCGGCCTACCCAAACAAGGAGATCCTCTACGAAGAGGTCTCGGGAAGGATCTACGGCGGTACGGTACAAGTACCAGCCCCGAACATGATCATGTGCGTAGCGACTGCACAAGGAATGCCGCGCGTAGCCGAGATCATTCCGCTGCCATTTCCCGCGTGGGAGCCGCCGCCGGGAATGCGGGCCATGGCGGACACGATCGTCAAGCTGAATGAGCAGCTTGCCCTGGTGCGCGATTCGGTCCCGCCGCGCGCGGCGTCCGCCGGGTTGCTCGGTGCCATCGTGCGTCGCCTCGCGGGCTAGCCCGCCGGCGGGACGCTGCGGCTGCTTTTGAAGATCGCTTGTTGTTGTTCCCAGAGCTAGGCCAAAGCTCTTTCAGGTCATCGTACTTGGGGAGGTTTCTCCTTCGACCGACGCTGCACCTTGCCCGCATCGGCGGCCAAGTGACCTTGCGAAGACCTTTCGGGAAAAGTGAATGGATGGACAGTCGCGTGTCACTGCGGAGGTACTGCTGAAATGAAATCAAAGTTGATGCTCGTGACCGGCGGACTGGGTTTTATCGGCAAGCATTTCGTCAAGCGTTGCCTCGAGGCCGGACATTTCGTGACAAACGTGGACGTCGTCAACTATGCCGCGGACAGGTTAGCTAACGAGGAATTCAAGACGCGTGACAGCTACCGCCATATCTGTGAGGACATCTCCAACCTTAGCCACTTGCCCGAAAGCGATTTTCTAGTCAATTTCGCAGCTGAGTCGCACGTCGATAATTCCATCGCTGACAGTCGGCAATTCTGCCAATCGAACATCATCGGCGTGCAACGACTACTCGAACTCGTGCGGGCCAAGAGCCCTCGCGAGGCACCACTGTTCATCCAAATCAGCACCGACGAGGTATACGGCGACATCGTATCCGGCAGGCACACCGCATCAGATCTGCTGCGCCCGTCTAACCCTTACTCCGCCACAAAGGCTGCGGCCGACATGCTGGTCATCGGCTGGGCGCGGACCTACGGCATCCGCTACAACATCGTCCGCATGACCAACAACTACGGGCCGTATCAGTATCACGAGAAACTTATCCCGAAGTCTGCATTCCGTATGCGCAGGGGACTGCCAGCGCTGATGCACGGCGACGGCACCTACATCAGATCATGGCTGCACGTGGAGGATTCGGTGGATGCGATCCTGACTATTATGGACCGCGGCGAGCTAAACACAATTTACAACGTCCACGGGGACACCGAATTGCCCAACATCGAGGTGCTGAGAAAGCTGGCGAAGATCCTCGGCATTTCGGAGGAGGAAGCGTTCATCCCAGTTCCGAACCGGGTCGGTCAAGACATACGGTATAGCCTTGATGATTCACCGCTGCGGTCGCTCGGCTGGAAGCCGGTGCGGCAATTCGACACCGAGATCAGTAAGATCGCGATTGGAGATGATTTCAAGAGGTTCTTGTAGCATTTTCCGGCTGCGAAGCTGGCCCGGGGAGCCGCAATAGATCACGGTTCCATCTGCGACATCACAATTACATCACCGTCACATACAGTCAGAGAAAACTTCCTTTCCGAATCCCTTCGACGGACATCGCACATGAAAGAGAAATCGAGCGCAGATCAGGTTCCCGCCTCCCCCATGGTCACGTTGCCGGCCCCCTTCGAAGACGCGCGCGGCAAGATCCAGACCCTGGTCGACGGCGGCATACAGAGCGTGCAGGTCATCACCTCCAAGGCCAGCACCGTGCGGGCGAACCATTATCACAAGGCCGACTCGCATTTCATGTACGTCGTACAGGGATCGATGAGGTATTACCACCGCCCTGTCGGCACCAAGTCCGCCCCGACGATGCGTGTGGTCCACGCCGGCGAGATGGTTTACACGCCGCCGCTGGTGGAGCACGCAGTGGAGTTCCCCGAGGACACCGTCTTCCTGAACATCACCGGCAAGTCGCGTGAGCAGAAGTCCTACGAGGATGATCTCGTGCGCGTCGAGCTGCTGAAGCCGAAGGACCATGCAGGCTGAGCCCGGGCGGTTCCCGCATCACCACAAGCGATCCACGTGCCGGCTGTGCGACTCGCGGGCTCTGGAGTGCGTACTCGCGTTGACACCAACACCGCCCGCCAACGCGCTCGTACCGCCCAAGGAGAAGGACCGTGAACAGGTAGCGTACCCGCTCGACGTGTACCGCTGCGGGGACTGCGGCCACCTGCAGCTGCTTGACATCGTAGACCCCAAGGTGCTGTTTTCGCACTACGTCTACGTGTCGAGCACCTCACCAGTAATGGTCAGCTATCTCCGCGACCAGTCCAGCTCGATCATCGCGCGACTCGGGTTGAAACCCGGGGAACTCGTGGTCGAGATCGGCTCGAACGACGGCACTTTGCTGCGGTTCTTCAAGGCAGCCGGCATGCGCGTCCTGGGGATTGATCCGGCGCGAACGTCGTCCCCGACGCGGCGGACGTTGAAACCATCACTGACTTCTTCAGTGCCGAGCTGGCCGCGCGTATCCGCAAGCAGTACGGGCCCGCGGCAGCCATCTGCGCGTACAACGTTTGCGCCCACATCGACGACCTGCAGGGCGTGATCAACGGGGTCCGGACGCTGCTCGCGCCGAACGGGACACTTCGTCTTCGAAGTCGGGTACCTGCTCGACGTATACCGCAAGACGCTGTTCGACACGATCTATCACGAGCACGTGGATTTTCATCATGTCGGGCCGCTGCGCGATTTCTTCGCTCGCAACGGCTTGAAGCTCCTGCACGCGGAGCGCTCCGACATCCAGGGCGGCGCCCTCGTGGGCTACGTCGGTCACGCCGGCGAGACTGAGGACGAATCCGTCGCCACGCTCGTCGCCCAGGAGTGCGAAGCAGGGCTCGACAAGGCAGAGACGTTTCGATTTTTCGGCGAGAAGATTGCGCGCCGTCGCGACGAGCTTACTGCGCTCCTCAGCGGCCTGCAGGGCCAAAGGCAAGAGCATCGCCGCTTATGGCGCACCCGCAAAGGCGACGACGCTGATGTACCACTTCGGAATCGATGGATCGCTCATCGAGTACATCGTCGACGACAACCCGATCAAGCAGGGGCTGCTGACCCCGGGGCTGCACGTCCCGATCCTGGCAACCGAGGTCCTGTATCAGCGTAAACCCGATTACGTGCTCGTGCTTGCGTGGAACTTCGCCGAATCGATCGTCGCGCGGCATCGTGGCTACGCGGGAAGAGCGAGCCGCTTCATCGTCCCGCTCCCGGACCTCGCACTGGTTGGAGGAGCCGATTAGTGCGACTCGGACTGGTGGGCGCGGGGCGCTGGGGCAAGCGCTATATCGCGACGATCACTAGCATGGAGGGCGTTCGCCTGGCGCACCTGGCGAGCACCAACCCGGAGAGCGCTAAGCTCGATTCCTCCGGATTGCAGGCTGTCATCCGACTGGCACGCGGTCGCCGCCGACCTGACGCTGGACGGGATCATCCTCGCGACGCCGCCTGCTACGCACGTAGAGATGGCGCTCAGGGCGATCGCGAGCGGCATACCCGTTCTCGTCGAGAAGCCCATGGCATTGTCAGTCGATGACGCACGCGTGCTCGTCGAGCAGGCGCACCGCAGTGGTGTGCTGGTCATGGTCGACCATACTCACCTCTTCAGTGCCGCGTTCCGCGAGCTCAAGTCGCGCGGCGCGTCGCTTGGAGACCTCGTTCGCACCCGGTCCGCCGGTGGGAACTGGGGGCCGTTCAGGCCCGATACCCCGGTCCTGTGGGACTGGGGTCCCCACGACGTCGCCATGTGCCTCGAGCTGTTTTGCGCCGCACCCCTGCGGGTGGAGGCAAAGCGGGCTGCGGTGACGAAAATCGGAGGAAGGCACCGGCGAGGCGATCGAGATCACGCTCGACTTTGGCGCGCGTGGGCACGCCGAGATCCGCGTCAGCAACGTCGACGACCGCAAACAGCGCTACTTCGAGGCGACCTATACCGGCGGCACGCTCGTCTATGACGACTTGTCTGCGGACAAGCTGGTGCTCAAGCCCACTCCACCATCTCCCGCGGAGGTGGTGCCGCTGGACGGATCGCTCCCTCTGACCAATGTCGTGAGCGAGTTCTGTCGGTGCATCAGAGCCGGCGAAGACCCGAGTGCCAGCCTCGACCTCGGATTGCGAGTGGTCCAGGTGCTCGGCACGTGCCAGGCGCAACTCGAGACGGCGAGCACCCGGCCGGCCGCCTGATGCGATGAACTCCGCCATGCTCGTTTCCATTATTACGCCGACGTACAACCGCGCTGATCTGCTGCCGGAGACGATCGAGAGCATCCTGAGCCAGGACTACCCGCAGATCGAGTACCTGGTGCTGGACGACGGCTCCTCGGACAATACAGCAGGAAGTTGCTGGCGCGTTACGCCGGCCGCATTCGCGTCGATCGCCACCCCAACATGGGCGAGACACGCACGGTGAACAAGGGCTTCGAGATGGTGACCGGCGACATCATTTGCGTGGTCAGCTCCGACGATCCGCTCCTGCCTGGCGCGGTGAGCGGCAGCTGTCGAGGCCTTCCGTGCCGCACCCAGAAGCCGTCGCCGTCTATCCCGACTGGGCGACCATCGACGAGCGCGGGAGGATTCTTCGCGAGGAGCGGCTGGCGGATTATGAGCTTCGGAAGCATGCTCCTGAAGCTGAACTGGGGAATCGGTCCGGGTGCGTTCTTCAGACGGGATGCCGCTCGAGCGCATTGGGCCCGAGAGAGCCGCGTTACACCTACTGCGGCGACATGGAGTTCTGGCTGCGAGTGGCAGCGACACGGTCCCCTGGTGCATGTTCCGAAGGTTCTCGCCACGCATCGGGTGCACGCGGTTCGGCTTCGGTGTCCGCGCGCGGCGCGAAGATGGCCACGAGTGGTACGAGGTATTCCGTGACGCTCCGATCGCGGGCGACCTTGCCGGCCGAGGTGCGACGCGAACGATATCCGGATTCTGCGGGACGCGTGCGGCATCGGCCCGCACTACAGCGGTCACGGACTTGCGCGTGCCGCGCGGTTTCGGGCGAGGGCATATCGGGTACGGGGTCGCTGCATTCCATTCGAAGCGCGGGTCGTGTACGCACTGCACGACCGCGCCGCGCCGGTCTGGTCCCCCTGTGGCGCTGGGTCACGAGCAGGCGGTGGGGTCAGAGATGCGTTCGACCCCTTGTCGCCTCGCGGTGCGGAAGTCAATCTCGCTTGGGTTTGGCGCTCCTGCGGCTCGTGCTGCGGATCCCTTCCCGGACAAGACCACACCAACCAGCAGTACACGGCGCGGTTCGCGTTCTGCACGCGTTTTCTACCGCCGATGTGGTCCGGCCAGGCGGTGGTGATCGGGCGTCTGCTGACCGGACTGCCGCCGGACTATTACTGTTTCGCCACTCAGCCGGTGTACGGAACCGGCACGAGAACGATTTCATCGGCGCGCTTCCCGGCAAGTACTACGACCTGCCGCCGGAAAAGCGCCTCCCGATCGGCAGGGTTTCCGACTGCGTTCGCTACCTGAATCTGGTCTGGGGCATTCTGCAGCGCGGTACCGCCATCGCGCGGGCCCTCAAGCACGACTCGGTCGACACGCTGATCGCCTGCACCGGCGATCAGATCGACCCGCCTGCCGCATTCCTCGCGGCGCGGATTCTGCGCTGCCGCTACTTCATGTACTTCTTCGACGACTTCACCGAGCAATGGTGGGCCGACCCTGCGATCCAGAAGGTGATCCGGCGTATCGAGCGGGTCCTCGCGCTGCGCGCCGACGGACTCATCTCGCCGAACGAGTACATGCAGCAGGAGCTGCTCAAGCGCTATCAGAAGCCGTCGTTCGTGGTGCGCAACCCGACTCCGCGGCTGCGGCTCGCCGGCAGAGGCGGTCCCGTTCCCCTCACGACGAGGGCGAGATCAAGCTGGTGTTCACGGGGGCCATCTACCACCTCAACTACGACATCTTTCGCAACATCATCGCGGCAATCGGACTGCTCGAGCACCCGAACGTCAGGCTCCATCTGTACACGGCACAGCCGGCAGATGAGCTGATCCGACAGGGTCTTGACCGGCCCGCACGTGGTCATCCACTCGCACCTGCCCCCGGCCGAAGCGCTCGAGGTCCAACGCGGCGCCGACATCCTGCTCATCCCATTCTCCTTCCAGCCGGCGGCCGAAGGCATCGTCCGCACCTCAGGGACGGCGAAGCTCGCGGACTACCTGATGACCGGCCGGCCGGTGCGTCGCGATCTGCCACGCGAACTCGTTCCTCGGCTGGTACCTCGCGCAAGTTCGAATGCGGCGTCGCCATCCCGAGCGAAGAACCCGCGGTGATCGCAGCCGCGATTGGAGACCATCATCGAAGATTCATCCCTGCGCGAACGGCTCCAGCGGAACGCCGTCGAGCGGGCGAAGCTCGATTTCGATCCGACCCTGGCGCAGGAGGCATTGCTCCACGATCTCGGCTTCAAGACCAGGGCGTTCAGCCCCACGCAAGCCCGTCGATAGCAGCGCGCGCGCGCAGCTCCACACCAGTCAGGCCCGCATTGACGCCGAACCACCTGAAGATCGTGCAGGTCTCCGGCTACGACGTGCTTGGCGCCCAGGTCAACGGCTATCTGCTCCACAAGTTCCTCGAGGAGCGCGGCCACGACTCCCACATGGTGGTGTCGCGCAAGCTCTCGAACGACGCGAACGTCCACCAGCTCGGAAGCCCCGCGTCTGGAGCGGCTCAACAAGATCGCCGGGATGGCGCAGAAGGCGATCTCCACGCACTGCGTGCTGCCGGTGCTTGTCGGCCGGGATTGCGGACCTGCCCTGTGTCGCCGACGCGGACATCGTCAACCTGCAGCTGCTCCACAACGCGCAGTTCTTCAGCCTGCTGCAGTTGCCGGGGCTGAGCCGGAGGCGCCGCGTCATCCTGTCGGTCCACGACATGTTCCTGTTCACCGGACACTGCGTCTACTCGCTCGACTGCGAGCGCTGGAAGACGGGATGCGGATCGTGCCCCGACCTCGGAGATTCCGTTTCGCATGCTCTCCGACACGACGGCCGCGAACTGGAAGCTCAAGCGCTGGGTGTTCGGTCGCTCCAATCTCGATCTCGTGGTGGGATCGCCGTGGCAGGCCGAGCGGGTCAGGAAAAGCCCGATCCTCGGGCATCTTCCCGCTGCACTACATTCCCGTACGGGGTCGATACGCGCGTCTACAAGATCCTGGACAAGGTCGGCAATCCGCGCAAAGCTGGGACTTCCCCAAGACGCGGACGTAATCTCATTTCGCTCCGTGCAGCACGGCACCAACTTTAAGGGCACGGAGTTCATCGAGGCAGCGCTTCACGAACTACCAGCCGCGGAGGGAGACGTGGCTGCTTACGTTCGAGGGTCGGGGCGGGCTGGATGCGCTGCGCGGCAAGTACCAGTCATGGAGCTCGGTTGGATCGAGAACACGGGCACCATCGCAGAGGCGCTGAATGCAGCGGACCTTTTCCTGATGCCCTCGATTGCCGAGGCATTCGGACTGATGGCGATCGAGTCCATGGCCTGCGGGACGCCCGTGATCGTCTTCGAAGGCACCGCCCTGCCCGAAACGATCAATGCACCCGAGTGCGGCATCGCGGTCCCGTACAAGGACAGCCACGCACTCGCGCGGGCGATCGACGAAGTTGCTCGGCGATTCGGAGCTTCATCGTCGACTGCGGGAGAATGGGCTGCGCCACGTCGGCAGCCGAAGCACGGCTTTGACGCCTACGCGGAGGGCTATCTCCGGCTCTACGAGCGGCTGACCGAAGAGTCGAGAGCAGCACGGGCCGGGGCGGGAAGGGCAGCCCATGCCTGAGTGCTACTGGCGGCGCCAGGTCTTCGCCCACCACGACGTCATCGGCTGGTGGCACGTGCCGAACCTGCACGCGCGGATTCCGCTAGGGGGCACGTTTCACAATGTGACCACCAACTCGGTCGGGATGCGCTCGCTGCGCGAGTACCCTCGCGAGCGACCGCCCGGCCGCAAGCGCATCGTATTTCTCGGTGACTCCTACACCGCCGGGGACGGCGTCAGCAACGCGCAGCGCTTCACCGACCTGCTCGAGACCCGCTACCCGCACCTCGACGCGATGAACTTCGGGCTCAACGGCACCGGAACCGATCAGCAGCTGCTGATCTTCGAGACGATCGCCCGGCAGTACACGGCCGACGCGTATGTGATCTGCATCTGCGTAGAAAACATCGCGCGCAACCTCTACACCTGCTTCCCCAGCTTCGACTTCCGGGAGCAGCAGATGGTCTATCGGCCCAAGCCGTACTTCGAGCTCTCGAACGATGGTCTGGTCCTCCGCAATCAGCCGGTATCGCTCGAAAAGCGCGACAAGGACGCCCTCGGCGACTGGCGGTGTGACTTTCCGTATATGCCCGGTTCGGATGATCCCTACGCGATCTACGAGTACCCCGATCGTCTCCACTGGCGAACCATGAAAGCTATCCTCCGTCGCTTCCTCGATTCGGTCCAGGGGAAGCCCGTGTTCATCGTGCCGATGCCCATGTACAACCATTACCTGGAGCAGCACCCGCCCACCTACTGGCCGCGTTTCCAGGAGCTAGAGGACAGGCCGGGCAAGGTGTTCGTCGTGGATGTGCTCCCGGCGTTCGTGCGGCGACGGAGAGTCGAGAGGGAGTCGTTCCGCTTCCCAGACGACCCCCACTACACCGCGGCGGCTCATGCCCTAGTCGCCGGCGAGATCGAGCGTGTGATGAGCGAGCTCTCCCCCGCACTGCTCGACCCGAAAGACGGAGCGGCCGCGCCGTCTTCCGACCGCGCCCGTCTTCCGGCGTCCTGAAGCCATCCGTGCGCACACCCATGCCGGTCACTCTGGGCATATCCTGCTTCTACCACGACGCCGCGGCCGCCCTCGTGCGCGATGGTGAAGTCGTCGCCGCCGCCCAGGAAGAGCGGTTCTCGCGCAAGAAGGGCGACGCGTCCTTCCCGGTCAGCGCAGTGAGCTTCTGCCTCGAACAGGCGAAGTTGACGGTCGACCGTCTCGACTCGGTGGTGTTCTACGACAAGCCTGGGCTGACTTTCGATCGTCTTGCCGAATCGTTCCTCTCAGTCGCACCGCGCGGACTCGAGCTCTGGCTCCAGGCGATGCCGCGCTGGCTGGGGGAAAAGTTCCATACCCGCGACATCATCCGTCGAGCGCTGCATGAGAGCGGACTCGCTTACGAAGGCCCCATCCTGTTCACGCCGCACCACCTCGCCCACGCCGCGGCCGCCTTCTTTCCGTCCCCGTTCGAGCGCGCCGCCATCCTGACAATCGACGGAGTCGGGGAATGGGCAACCGCCTCGTTCGGGACCGGCGCTGGGTCACGCGTCGAAGTCACTCGCGAGATGCGTTTCCCGGACTCGCTCGGCCTGCTCTATTCCGCATTCACCTATTTCTGCGGGTTCAAGGTCAACTCCGGTGAGTACAAGTTGATGGGTCTCGCACCCTACGGTACGCCGCGGTACACCGATCTGATCAAGGACCGGATCGCGAGCATTGCGACCGACGGATCCGTGCGCCTCAACGCCGAGTACTTCGGATTCCTCGACAGACTGGCGATGACCTCCGCGAAGTTCGACCAGCTCTTTGGCGGCCCTCGCCGGACGCCGGAGTCGCGTATCACGCGACGTGAAATGGACTTGGCCGCGTCGATTCAGGCTTTTACCGAGGAGGCAATGCTGCTAATGGGCCGCCACGTGCACCGCGAGACCGGCGAAGCCAACTTGTGCCTGGCCGGGGGCGTGGCGCTCAATTGCGTTGCAAACGGTCGATTGCTCCGCGAAGGACCGTTCAAGGACCTCTGGATCCAACCCGCTGCCGGCGACGCGGGGTCCGCGCTCGGCGCGGCGCTGGCGGTGCAGTTCGGGCATCACGAAGTACCGCGGCCGGCCTGCGCCAGTCTGGACCGACAGCAGGGCTCCTATCTCGGCCCGGCGTTCACCGAAGCGGAGGTGGAGGCGTACCTCGTCGCGAACGGCGCGGTGTTTCGCCGGCTTTCGGGTGATGAGCGTGCGGAGATGGTCGCCGAGGCGCTGGCCGAGGGAAAAGTCGTCGGGTTTTTCTCCGGCCGGATGGAGTTCGGCCCCCGCTCCCTCGGAGCGCGCTCGATCCTCGGCGATCCGCGCCGCGAAGACACGCAGCGCGTCATGAATCTGCGCATCAAGTTCCGCGAGTCCTTCCGTCCGTTCGCCCCTGCAGTGCTCGCCGAAGATGCCCGGGCTTATTTCCAGCTAGAGTCCGCGAGCCCATACATGCTCCTCGTCGCGCCGGTCAGGCCCGAGCGCTGCCGACCGCGCACGGCGGAAATCTCTTCGGACGGCGACCTGCTGACCGCAGTCAACCAGGTGCGCAGCGACATTCCCGCGGTGACACACTGGGATTACTCGGCCCGCGTCCAGACCGTGCACACCGAGACCAACCCGCTTTTTCACAACGTCCTCGCCCGCTTCAAGCAGAAGACCGGCATCGGCGTTGTAGTGAACACCTCATTCAACGTCCGCGGAGAACCGATCGTCTGCACACCGGGGGACGCTCACCGCTGTTTCATGCGGACCGACATGGACTGCCTGTACCTGGAGGGCTTCTGGCTGGAGAAGTCGGACCAGCCCGCTGTCGAGGACGATGGCCGCTGGCGCGAGGAGTTTGTCCTCGACTGAGCCCGCACGGGAAGAGCGACGCCAACCATGCTCACAAACGTGAAACGATTGCCACTGATTCTCGGATTGCGCGCACGCGCGGGCGCTGCGACGAGGCGACTGCACGGCGCGCGGCGCCAGTTCACGCGGTGGCTGCTGACGGCAGCGCTCGTGGCGGTGTACTTCATCGTCATCACCCCCGTCGCCTTCGTCCGGCGAACGCTGCTGGGCAGGAGTCTCGCGCACCCCGGCAAGGACACCGACCGTGGCTGGCGACCAATCCGCCAGTCGTCCGCGGACAAGCAGATCTACGTAAGCGACGATTGACCCCCGCAACGCCTCAACGCGCGCCCCACCTCGACCATGACGACCACCACTCGCCGCGCCCTCTTCGCTCCGCTCGGCCCGGGCCTGCGACTGCTGCGCTCGGAAAGAATACTGAGCGGCCTACTCTACCTGTTGTTGCTGCCGCTTTCGGCACTGGCTGAACCGCCGGAGGAGAAGCAACTCCGTTCGGATCTCTACATCCTGTTCTAGCGATGCGGGCCTGGTGCGCAAGCCCCGCGTCGACACAGTCGACGGTACCAATATGACCTCACCAGGTGCGGTCCTCGGAGCGGGCGCTGGTCGACCCGGCGCCGTGCGAGAGGTAGTCTTCACGGTGGCCAACATCGCATTGATTGCGTTGCTGGTTCCGCTCAAGTCGCTCATCCTCTTCTTTGCGATTTGCCTTGTATTCGTCATGCTGCGCTCGGTGCTCTCCGGCCCCGTTCGCACCGCTGTCCAGGTGTCCGGTGTAGTGACTGTGACCCTGCTACTGCTGTACCTAAAAAAGTCCGACTTGCTCTTCAATGATCTCGTAAACAGTTGGGTGATGGCGATCGTCCCTAGGGCCGCGCCGGGGTCCTCAACCGAGATAGTTGCCTCTCTCGGCATAAGCTATGGCCTGCTACGCTTCATTTACGCCCTCTTCGACAAGGCTGTGACACCCTGGCAGTTTGTTCGCTACTACTTCTTCTTTCCGACGTTCTTCTCGGGCCCGATCATGGCGCCGGCTGCCTTCCTCCAGCAGGCACCCTCGCCTTCGCACGCCGATTTTCTTGAGGGCACGGCGCGACTTATGTACGGAGGTGTCAAGTTCGGTTTTGCCACCGTGCTGCAGCTTTTCGTTCCTCTGAGTCACCCTGTCCACTTCCACCTGGCATTGCAAACCTACTCCACGTGGAGCTTGTGGCTCGGCCTTTTCCTTTGCGGCGTTTGGCTCTACCTGAATTTCTCCGCATTCACCGACATCGCCATTGGTCTCGGCCGCATGCTCGGCATCCGCGTGCCGGAGAACTTCAGGAACCCTTTCGCTGCGACCGACATCACGGATTTCTGGCGCCGCTGGCACATCACCCTCGGCGACTGGCTGAGAGTGCACGTGTTCAACTCGCTCACTCGCGGCCTGTCGCCCAGCCTGTCGCCACAGTCGCTCATCCTCGTGATCGTTCCGACCCTGGCAACGATGCTCGTGTGCGGCTTATGGCATCAGACGACGTGGGCGTACCTCGCGTGGGGGGCTATGCACGGCGCGGGCCTGATTACGCACCAGCTTTGGCGGCGATACGTGGCACCTCTGCTTGACGCGAAGAGGTTGATCGGCCGCTGGTATGCGGCCGCATCCTGGGCGCTTACTCAGGGCTTCGTGTGCCTGAGTTGGGTGTTCTTCTTCCCCCTCGCACAGCCCGGGTTCCAGCCGACCTTCGAGCTTCATCTGCGGTACCTGAAGCGCCTTCTCTTCCTTTCCTAGCCGGCATGGAACCCCTCAATTCCGCACCTCTCGAAGCGACCGTCGAGGCCGTCAGAGCCGCCGCCTCCGACGCACTCGGCGACCGGCGCCTCGACGGGCTGACCGCCGACGCCTCGTTGGTACGCCACGGGGTCATCAGCTCGCTGGAGATCGTGGCGGTCACTACGGCGCTGGAAGAGCGGTTTCACCTGAGCATCCCTGCTGCCCAGGTGACGGTGCAGAACTTCGACACCTTGTACGCGATGGCGCGGCTCGTGCGCAGTCAAGGTTCGCAATCCGTGCCAATCCCCGAGTCCGAAGGAGGGGAATGGTCGGCGGTACGGGCCAGCGCAATGGGCGTGATGCGCCGACCCGTTCTCCTGCTCGCGCTGACGCTCGGCTTTCTGGTCGCACTCGATGCGGGCCTGAAGGCGTTGATGGTCGGCCCCCTGGCGAGCAGCTTTCACGCTTTCCTCGAGCGCGGCAACCGCCTATATCCAGTCGGCGGCACGTACAGCCAGGACGACCTGGCGTTCTCGACCGCCCAGCACAGGATCGTCCGGCAGGAGAAACGCGGAAATCCCCGCATCGCCGTGTTCGGGGATTCCGGGACGATCGGTTCGTTCGTGCCCTATGGGGAGGCAATACCAGGTGCGCTGGAAAAGGCGCTGCGCCAACGGTATCCGGAGACGGAAGTATTCAATCTCGCGTTCTTCATGCAGTTCTTTGCCAAGGACCTGATGATCATGGAGGCGGCGATCGAGGAATCCGACGGCGAGATTCCTTTCGACGTCGCCGTCTTCACCTTGGGAAGCGACTACTTCAAGAAGCACTTTATCGCGCAACTTCAAGCCGCGATGCCCTACCTGTCGCTGAACTGGGTGCTCCTCGATCGCTTCGCCGCCCGGGTCCCGGAGGACAAGCGCCCACCGTTCGCGTCCCTGAGCCAGGATCTCCGCGGCGCGTCGGCATCGACTCGGACAACAGTAGAAGGCTGGCTTCAGCGACACAGCGCGATCTTCCACTACGCCCCTTACTTCCGCTACCTGGTCACCGAAGTGTTGCGGAGCGCGCATCCGTACGACTACGCCTACAGCGTCGGGCGTCGCCCCTTGTTGGATCCCGTGCCCGACGAGCCCCCCGAAAGCTTTTCCCTTTCGCTCGGTGTTGCCCCAGGCAATATCGATAGGCGTGTAGTCGCGATGGCCGACGCGGCGATCGGACTTCTTCAGGAACGCGGGGTCAAGGTCGTGCTGTATCTCAAGCCTCACGGCCCGAACGAGTGGCGCAGCCACTACGAGCAAGACCCGAACATGAATGCCCGCGAGATCGCGGAGGCGCTGTGCCGAGGCGGCCGCTGCGTGGTGGTGGACCTACGGTGGAGCCTGTCTGGGAGTCAATTCACGGACTCCCTCGCACACTACAACGCCGGGGCGAACCGGCAGATCGCCGAGCAGATCGCCGAGGTCTTGACCCGAGAGGTGTTGCGATGACCCTGACCATCCCGCGGCGCGTCCTTGACCAGGTGCAGAGCGGGCCGGACCGTCTCGCAATCCACTTCCGCAACCTGACCCCGGAGGGGCTGCAGGACCAGAGGCTCACCTACGGCGAGCTGTGGCAGCGCGCGTCCGCCTTCAGTGCTGCACTGGGCGCACTGCCCATCGGCAGGCACGTGATGATCGTCATGCCGCTGGGAACTCGACTTCTGGCTGCACATCTCGGTGTCCAGCTGCACGGCTGTGCCGCATCAATTTTCACCCATCCGTCGGAGAAGATAAGGGTCGATATCTACGGCAGGAACCTGCAGCACGCGATCACGACGTTGCGTCCGGACGCCGTCATCGTCGCGCGTGAATTCCTCGCGCCGGTCCGGGAAGCACTGGCGGACGGAGCGCTTCTGACGGTAGTGGCGGAAGACGTCCCGGAGCAGTCCGGGGCGGAGGCCGGACAGTGGCACGAGATCGCGTCGAACGCGACCGCCATCATCCAGTACTCCTCCGGCAGCACCGGCCTCCAGAAATGCGTCGCCCTGTCACACGAGATGGTCATCGGTCAATGCGACAGCTATGGTCGCTTCATCGGTCTGGATCGGGATCACGACATCGTCTGCAGCTGGCTACCGCTCTATCACGACATGGGACTCTTCACGTCGTGGCTGGTGCCGTTGATCGAAGGCGTCCCGGTGTCGATGATCGACCCGTTCGAATGGGTCAAGCAGCCCGGATCCATCCTTAGACTGATTACCGAGATGCAGGGCACGCTCTGCTGGCAGCCGAACTTCGCGTTCCGGTTGCTCGCCACACGGCTGGGAAGCGACGAACTGGACGGGCTCGATCTGTCGACCATGCGCGGTTTCACTAACTGCTCCGAACCCGTAAGCGCTCGGACCATGCGGGACTTCCACGCCGCATTCCGGCACCTTGGGGTTAGCGAGTCCGCACTCTGGACGTGCTATGCGATGGCGGAGAACGCTTTTGCGGTCACCGCGAGCGGGGGTCCCGCGGAGGCGCCGCGCTCCATTCGCGTAGACGCAGAGGAGTACGGGCGCGGCAGAGCGCAGCAGGACGGCTCCGGAGGGCTCGATCTGGTCTCTTGCGGGACTCCCATTCCGGGGTGCCGGGTGCGCGTGGTCGACGCGCAGCGCCGCGAGGTCGCGCCCGCCGAGATCGGGGAGATCGCTCTGCGCAGCCCTTACATGCTCCGGGAGTACATCCGCTCGCCCGAACTCACGCGCCAGGTGATTGACGCCGACGGATGGTACTACTCGGGCGACCTCGGCTTCCTGCTGGATGGGCGGCTGTATGTGACGGGCCGCAAGAAAGACCTGCTGATCGTGGGCGGGCGGAACTTCTATCCACAGGACATCGAGGAGATCTGCGGGCGCTGCGACGGCGCGATTCCCGGCCGGGCGGTGGCGTTTGGCGCCGAAGACGCCGCACTCGGCACACAGAAGATCATCGTGCTTGTCGAGTCGCGGGCTGAGTCGGCGGAGGAAAAATCCAGGATCGCAGCCGCCGTTCGCCAACGGGTGTTCGAGGAACTGGATTGCCCCGTTGCAGATGTCCGGATCGTGCCCTACATGTGGTCTGCTCAAGACTTCGTCGGGCAAGATCGCGCGCACGCCCAACCTAGAGAAGTATCAGCGGGAGCTCGAACTCGGGCGGACGACTGTCCGGGGGCGTTGTGCAAGCGTCCTCGAGACGGCGGCATGGTCGTTCGTCGTCGCAGTCTGCTTCTACGTCTACGCCCTGATTTTCCTGCTCGGCGATAGCAAGAGCTGGAACGTCTACGCGGGATTCTGATTGACCCGCCGATCGCCTTCAGGTGCGTGCACCGTCGCGCACTACAATCCTGAACCCGACAATATGTCACGCAGAGCCATAGTCACAGCGAATGATCGGGGGGCCGATCGGCCTCGGGGCGCCCGTCGGAGCACTTTGGCACTGGCAGCCCGTGAAATGAGTGAAGACACGCCGCTAGTGTCCGTCGTGGTCCCCGCCTACAACCAGGCGGACTATCTCGCCGCGGCCATCGAGAGCGTACTTTCCCAGGACTATCCGGCCGTCGAGCTCATTGTCCTCAACGACGGCTCGACGGACGCCACCCGCGAAGTCCTCCAGCACTATGCGGGCCGCTTTTACTTCGAGAGCCATACGAACATCGGGCAAGCTGCGACGCTCAACAAAGGTTGGCGTATGGCGAAGGGCGGCATCCTTTCGTACCTCGCGGCCGATGACACGCTCGCACCGCACGCAGTGAGCGCGTCAGTTCGTGCGCTCCTCGCGCATCCGGACGTCGTCATGACCTACGGGGACTTCAACCTCATCGATCCGTCCTCTCGCTTCATCCGGCGCGTGCGAACCCCCGCGTTTGACTACCGTACGCTGGCCGTCGATCTAGTCTGCTTGCCCGGGCCCGGGGTGTTCTTTCGTCGCGCCGCGTACGAAGCCGCAGGACCGTGGAACACCAGCCTGCGTCAGATCCCCGACTTCGAGTACTGGCTCCGCCTCGGCCTCCAAGGACCCTTCCTGCACGTGCCGGAAGTCCTCGCTTCGTACCGGGTGCACGATGATTCGCCCTCTTTTGCACCCGTGAACGAGGCGCGCGCAGATGAACCGGTGGCGGCAGTATCGGCGTTCTTCTCATCCCACACATTACCGGAGAGTCTTGCGGCGAAGCGGCCGCACGCGTTGAGCAACGCCCACGTGCTGACTGCTCGGCTGCATCTGCGGGCGGCGCGATTCGGTGCTGGATTCAGCCATCTGCGCGATGCGTTCCGACTCTGGCCAGCGAACTTCCTGCGCTGGCGTACGCTTCGGCTGCTCGCGAACGCGATCGTCAACAGGTTCGGTCACAAGATGTTCTGGCGGCTCAATCGGCTGCGCATCGCCGCTACCCGGCACTAGCAGTCTGCCAATGCCCGTGTTCTCCGTGCTCACGCCGGTTTACAATGGCGCGCCGTATATGCGGCGCTGCTACGCCTCGCTCGCCGCCCAAACCTTCGGGGATTGGGAGTGGGTTGTCGTCGACGATGGGTCGACGGACGGGACGGCGGATATCGTGCGGGCCCTCGGTGACGAACGTATCCGCTTGATCTCCTACCAACCGAACCGGGGTCGAGGCTACGCACGTTGCGAAAGTCTCGCTGCGGCGAGCGGAGAGTGGATGGTGGTCTGGGATGCTGACGACTTCTACTTCCCCGATCGACTGGAAGAAACGAACCAGGCGCGCCTCGAAGGGTATGACTTCTTCTGCTCCTACACGGTTGTCATCGACGAAAGGCTGCGGGTCAAGGGGGTGCGTGGATTCCAGTCCCCTCGGCACGGCCTTCCACGCCATTTCGTCCATCACACGCTCGGTTGTCGAATCGACATCGCCCGGAAGCTTGGGTACGACGCGGCATTGCGTACCGGCGAGGACGCAATCATGACCTGGGCGATCAATGCAAACTACCGTGGCCTTTTTTTCGAAGACGCTTTGGCCGTCTACGAGGAAGATCGGGAAGTGAATATCGACAAGGGACTCGCGACGAATGCGGCGCAGATCACCCAGCTCGCCGATGCGCGTCGCCGCGGCCTTCTGAAGCTTGCGCCGACAAGACATGTGGCCCTGGCGCTGCGCCTGCGCGTGAAGCGCCTGGTGCTACTGCTGATTAAGCTCGCACCGGCGCTGTACCGGCTTACCGTCCCGATGCGATCGTACGGCGAGACCGCGACCGGCTACGTGCTACCGCAACACCGCGTGGCATTCCTTGAGTCCATGCGGGCGCGATACGCCACGGCCGGTGCACAACGAGGCTCGTGATGCGCCTGCTCATCCTCGGCGGCGACGGCATGCTCGGGCACCAGCTTCTCAAACAGTGGGGCCGGGTGCACGACGTGCGTGTCACCTTGCGACGGGATCTCTCCGACTATGCGTTGTGCGGCCTGTTCGACCGAACCAACGCCTTCGACGGCGTCGATGTCCGCTCCGTGGAGAGCCTCGTCGGCGTGTTGGCAGAGTTCCAGCCGGAAGTCGTGGTCAATGCCGTCGGGATCGTGAAGCAGCGCAGCGACGCCAAACAAGCCATTCCGAGTCTCGAGATCAACGCGCTCCTGCCGCATCGTCTCGCCCAGCTCTGCAGGGATCGCGGGGCCCGACTGGTCCACGTCAGCACCGATTGCGTCTTCTCCGGGCGCACCGGCGGCTACACCGAAGAGAGTCCTTCCGACGCCGAGGATCTCTACGGCCGGACCAAGTTCCTGGGCGAGGTCCAGGACCTCGACTGCCTTACGCTACGCACGTCGATCATCGGCCCGGAATTGTCGAGCAAGACGGGACTCTTCGAATGGTTCCTCGCGCAGCGGGGTACGATACGGGGCTTCACGCAAGCGATCTACACCGGCCTCACCACGCGCGAATTGGCACGCGTGATGCAGATGCTCGTGGAGCGGCACCCGGAGGCAGCAGGCCTCTACCACGTCTCGAGCGAGCCGATCAGCAAGTACGATCTGCTTTGCATGATCCGCGACCGTCTCGGTTGCGACGTCGAGATCATTCCGGATCGACTTTCAGATGCGATCGCAGCCTGAGGTCCGACCGATTTCGCGCCGCATTCAGCTATACGCCGCCGAGCTGGCCCGATCTTGTCGACGAGCTCGTGACGGATGCTGGGAGATAGGACCATGATTTTCGAAGGCAAGCGCATCCTGGTCACCGGCGGCACCGGCTCGATGGGCAAGACGTTCGTGCGCCGCGTGCTGTCCGGCGAGCTGGGCACGCCCGCGCAAGGTGATCGTGCTCTCGCGCGACGAGGCCAAGCAGCACGAGATGCGGCTGGCCTACCTGCACAAGCGCGGTCACGACCGACGAGGTCATCTACCGCAACTTCCATGAACGTGCTGGAGTTCCGCATCGGCGACGTGCGCGACTACGCCGACGTCTGCGCCGCGCTGCGCGAGCGCCGACATCGTCGTCAACGCCGCGGCGCTGAAGCAGGTGCCCACCTGCGAGTACTTTCCCGAGCAGGCCGTGCTCACCAACTGCATCGGGCGCGACGAACATCGTGCGCGCGATCCGCGAGCACGAGCTATCCGGTCGAGACCGTGGTCGGCATCAGCACCGACAAGGCCTGCAAGCCGGTCAACGTGATGGGCATGACCAAGGCGATCCAGGAGCGGATCTTCATGTCGGCCAACATCCTCAACCCGACGACGCGCTTCATCTGCGTCGCGCTACGGCAACGTGCTGGCCTCGCGCGGCTCGGTGATTCCGCTGTTCCACGACCAGATCCGGCACGGCGGCCCGGTCACGATCACCGTCCCGGAGATGACGCGCTTCCTGCTGAGCCTCGACCAGGCGGTCGACTACGGTCTTCGCGGCGCTCCGGCGAGCGCGCCGCCGGCGAGAACTTACGTGCCCGACGCGCCGTCGGCCACGGTGCATCAACATCGCCCAGGCGCTGATCGGCTCGCGCACGATCGAGATCAAGATCGACCGGCATCCGCCCCGGCGAGAAGATGCACGAGATCATGGTCTCGGAGGAAGAGGTCGCACCACTGCCGTCGCGCGGGGCAACTACTACGCGATTCGGCCGATGCTGCCCGGAGCTGACGTCGATCGCGGCTCAAGGCCGAGCCGAATGCCGCCGAAGGAGTTCAGCTCGGCCGACACCGTGCGTCGAGCCTCGACGGAGACGGTCAACGCTCCTGGAGCGACACCGCCTGCTGCTCGGGCAGATGGCACGTCGGCAGCCGGCGTCGAGCTCTTCGGAAGCCGCTGCGGCTTAGACGATCCGATCCTCACTCGGCCACAGTGACAGATCCTATGCCGCCTGAAGGTCATGACCATCGTCGGCACGCGCCCCGAGATCATCAAGCTCAGCCGCGTGATCGCCGAGCTCGACCGCCACACGCGACGCACGTGCTCGTCCACACCGGCCAGAACTACGACTACGAGCTGAACGAGGTCTTCTTCGACGAGCTCGAGATCCGCAGCCCGGATCACTTTCTCGAACGCGGCGGGCAAGACCGCCGCCGAGACGATCGGCAACGTCATCGCCCGCGCCGACGCGGTGATGCCCGAGGAGCAGCCCGACGCGGTGCTGCTCTACGGCGACACCAACACCTGCCTGGCCGTCATCGCGGCCAAGCGCCGCAAGATCCCGGTCTTCCACATGGAGGCCGGCAATCGCTGCTTCGACCAGCGCGTGCCGGAGGAGATCAACCGCCGGATCGTCGATCACATCAGCGACATCAACCTGCCCTACACCGAGCACGCCCGGCGGTACCTGCTTGCCGAAGGTCTGCGGCCCGAGACGGTCATCAAGACCGGCTCGCCGATGAAGGAAGTGCTCGACGCACTACCGGCCGGGGATCGACGCGTCACGCGTGCTGGAGCACCTGGGCCTCGAGCCGCGACGGGTACTTCGTGGTGAGCGCGCACCGCGAGGAGAACGTCGACTCCCCCGAGAACCTGCCGGAACTTGCTGGCCACGCTGAACGCGCTCGCACGCGAGTACGGCATGCCCGTCATCGTCTCGACGCACCCGCGCACGCGCAAGCGGCTGGACGAGCTCGGCCGGCGGCGAGTCGCCGATCGCGGATCCGGTTCCTGAAGCCGTTCGGCTTCTTCGACTACGTCCAGCTGCAGACTGCCGCACGCTGCGTGCTGTCCGACAGCGGCACGATCACCGAGGAGTCGTCGATCCTGGGCTTTCCGGCGGTCATGATCCGCGCAGGCCCACGAGCGGCCGGAGGGCATGGACGACGGGACGCTGATCATGTGCGGCCTGGTCCCGGAGCGGGTGCCAGGAGGCTGTGCGGACAGTTAGTTGCGCAGCGGGTGGACAAGCACCGCTTCCGGATCGCAGCCGATTATGAAGCGGAAGATGTTTCCGCGAAGGTCGTACGGATCATCCTCAGCTATACCGACTACGTAAACCGGACGGTCTGGCACAGGTGACTCGAGGAAGTGCCTGGCGACCACGAACGTCCGTCGCTTCCCCGTTCGAGTGGTGTGAAATCGCCACGCCCCTCCGAGAACGAATTTCCGAGGGTGCGACTCCATGAGTCAGCGCCTGCGACAGTCGGTCGCGAGAGCCTTGCGCCAAGCGCGGCTGCTCGGCTTGGCTGATACCGCGTTGTACCTGCGCAGCGTACTCAAAGTGCGCAGGGCGAACACGGGCTTCCGCGCAGCCCACGACGATTTCCCCGTTCCACCGTCTCGTCTAGCATTTGATGCCTACGGGAACGTCAACAACGCCGCGTACAAGGAGTCCGGCGAGATTGACGCACGGATGATCGCGGGCATCCTGCACAAGCACGTGGCGGGCGATACCGCCCGAGTGTGCGAATGGGGATGCGGCCCGGGCCGTGTAATTCGGCACCTGCGCCGGATCCTCACGTTCCCTCGCGTTGAGCTCTACGGAACCGACTACAACGCCGAGACAATTAGCTGGTGCCAGAGGCACCTTCATGGGATCGCCTTCGACACGAACAGACTGGCGCCACCGCTTCCGTTCGAGGAAGGATTCTTTGATTGCGTGTATGCCATCTCGGTCCTGACGCACCTGTCCGAGGAAAAGCACTTCGAGTGGATCGCTGAGCTTAAGAGAATTGTCCGAGGTGGGGGGATCATCGTACTGACGACCCAAAGCGACGCGAGCACCGACAGGCTGCTTGGCGCCGAGAAGGCACGATACGCCGCAGGAGAACTGGTCGTGCGCGGAGGCGTTCGGGAAGGTAAGAAGTGGTATCTCGCCTACCAGCCTCCAGGATTCATGCAGAGTAGGCTGCTCAGCGACTGGGACGTGGTCTTTCACGGGCCTTTCAGCGAGCACCCAGGACGTCTGGGTCGCGAGGAAGTGACCTCCCAGCGGGTTCTCAAGGCTTCCCAGGAAACGCTCTCGCCATGTCAACGTTGGCGACGAACATCGGCGACCGAGCAACCAGAGTGATTCGGAGTCGCAGTTGCCGGCCTTCGCACCGAAGAGCAACGAGCGTGGCCGGCAGCAGCAGGATGTCGCCGACAGGGATGCCGAAGCGCTCGATCGCGGTTTTCGCCCGGTTCTGCCGCACGCATTCCGGGACTGGCACCCGGTTCAGCTCCGCCGGTACAGGTCCTCGAATCGCACGATGTCGTCCTCGCCGAGATAGCCGCCCGACTGCACCTCGATCAGGTACAGCGGCAGCTTGCCGGGGTTCTCGAGGCGGTGCTTCGCGCCGATCGGGATGTAGGTCGACTCGTTCTCGGCGAGCAGCATCACGTCGTCGTCGCAGGTCACCTGCGCCGTGCCGGCGCACGACGATCCAGTGCTCGGCGCGGTGGTGGTGCATCTGCAGGCTGAGCGCGGCACCGGGCTTCACCATGATGCGCTTCACCTGGAAGCGCTCGCCGGCGTCGATCGACTCGTAGTAGCCCCACGGCCGGTACACGCGCGCTGTGCGACACGTGCTCGGTGCGCTTGGCGTCGTCGAGGTGGCCGACGATGTCCTTCACCGCCTGCGCCTTCGACTGGTCGGCGACGAGCACCGCGTCGTCGGTCTCGACGACGATCGCGTTCTTCAGGCCGAGCACCGACACCATCCGGCTCTCGGCACGGACGTAGCAGTTGTGGGCGTCGCGCAGGTGCACGTCGCCGCGCATGACGTTGCCGTCGCGTCCTTGGCGCCGACCTCCCACAGCGTGGTCCACGAGCCGACGTCGCTCCAGCCGATGTCGACGGGGATCACCGCCGCGCGGTCGCGTCTTCTCCATCACCGCGTAGTCGATCGATTCGGACGGGCACGACGGCAAAGGCTGCGGCGTCGAGGCGCAGGAAATCGAGGTCGCGCGCGCTTCTCCCACGCGCGCGCGCTCGCCTCGAGGATGTCGGGCCGGAATCGCCCGAGCTCCTCGAGATAGCGCGCGCACCGAGGACGAACATGCCGCTGTTCCAGGAGAAGTGCCCGACTCGACAGAAACTTCGCCGCCGTGTCGCGGTCGGGCTTTTCGACGAACCGCGCCACGCGATAGGCGTCGTCGTGCCGGCCAGCGCGCTCGCCGCGCTCGATGTAGCCGTAGCCGGTCGCGGGCTCGGACGGGCGGATCCCGAACGTGACGAGCGACCCGGCGCTCGCGATCCGCGCGGCCGTCGGCCACCGCGGCATGAAAGCCGCGACGTCACGGATCAGATGGTCGGCCGGCAGCACGAGCAGCAACGCCGTCGGGATCGACTTGCCGCGACGCACAGCGCGGCGACCGCGACCGCCGGCGCGGTGTTGCGGCCGACCGGCTCGAGGATCTGCGCGTCCGGGGCGATGTCGATCTCGCGCAGCTGCTCGGCGACGAGGAAGCGATGCTCGTTGTTGCTCACGACGATCGGCGCGTGGCGCCCGCCAGACCGGCGAGGCGCAGCACGCGTGTCCTGCAGCATGGAGCGCTCGGAGACGAGCGGCAGGAACTGCTTCGGCAGCAGCCGCCGCGACATCGGCCACAGGCGCGTGCCCGAGCCGCCGGACAGGATCACAGGATAGATCGGGTTTGTCATGGTTCGAGCGGGATGCAGTAATGCGAGAATTGCGATTCTAGCGGTCCGGCTGCCCGGGCCCGGATCGGCGGCCGGCCGGCCGCGGCTAGAATGCACACTGGCGCCCCGGTGCGCCCACCCGGCATCGAGCCGTCGCCCTTGAGCACACAAGAACAACTTCGACCTCCTGCGGTTCGTCTTCGCGTTCACGGTGCTGCTGGTCCACAGCCACGTGCTGTCGCGGGCAGCCGCAGCTCGCGTTCCTTGCGCGTTTCCTGTCCTCGGAGCTCGCGATTCAGGGGTTCTTCGTGGTGAGCGGGTATCTCGTCTTCATGAGCTGGAAAATTCGCGCAGCGTCGGCGATTATCTTCGGCAAGCGCGTCCGGCGCATCTACCCGGCGTACTTCGCGGTCGTGGTCGGGTTGCGCTCTCCTCGGCGTTCTCGTGTCTCGACCGTGCCCGCTGCGGAATACTTCTCCGCCGATCTCGTGCGCTACCTCGCGGCAAACCTCGTGTTCCTCAACTTCCTCGAGCCGAACCTGCCGGGCGTGTTCGCCGGCCAATCCGATGTCCGAGGTGAACGGCGCGCTGTGGACCCTCAAGATCGAGGTGATGTTCTACGCGGCGATGCCGATCATCGTCTGGCTCGCGGTTCGGCTCGGCCGCGCGTCGCACGCTTGGTCGCGCTGTACCTGCTGGCGGCTGCGTACGTCGTGGGGATGGACTGGCTTCACGGGCCACACCGGGAACGGCCTGTTACCTCGTCCTGCAGCGCCAGCTTCCCGGCCAGCTCGGATTCTTCCTCGCCGGCGCGGCGGGCTACTACTACGCGGAGGCGCTCGCCTCGCGATGGAGAGTGGGTCGTCGCCTGCGGCGGCGGTCGCGCTTGTCGCCGGCCGAGGCGTGGTGGCCGTCTGAAGGTCCTGCTGCTTCCCGCGGCGTTCGGGGCGATCGTGGTTTACGCCGCGGTCGGCATGCGCCATCTCGGCAACTTCGGCAAGTACGGCGACCTCTCGTACGGCATCTACATCTTGCACTTCCCGGTCATCCAGTGGCTGGTGAGCATCGGTCTGTATCGCGAGAGCCCGTTCGGTGCGCTCGCGGCGACGATCGTGATCGTGCTCGCGCTGGCGTTCGCGTCGTGGCATCTGGTGGAGAAGCCATTCCTGCGCAAGACCTCGCATTACGTCGTCGCGGAGCAGCAGTAGGAAGATGATCTCGGTCTCGATCGTCAGCCATGGCCAGGGCGCGCTCGTGCGCGACCTTCTCGCGGATCTCGATGCGCACTGCGCCGGCACGATCGAGGTGCTGTTGACGGTGAACGTTCCCGAGTCGCTGCCGTTCGACCCGACGGGTTCCGATTCCCGGTGCGCGTGCTCAACAATCGAGAGGCGAAAGGGTTCGGGGCCAACCACAACGCCGCGTTCCGCGAGTCGCGGAACGAGCTTCTTCTGCGTCCTCAATCCCGACATCCGGCTGCGCGCCGACCCCTTCGCGCGCGCTCGCTGGCGCGGTTGCGCGATCCCGCCGTCGGCGTCGCCGCGCCGCTCGTCAGAAGCCCCGCCGGCGGCATCGAGGACAGCGCGCGCCGCGTGCCCACGCCGCTCTCGATCCTGCGCAAGGCGCTCTTCGGCGGCGCGCGGCCCGGATTACGAGATCGGCAGCGCCGGACCTCTATCCGGACTGGGTGGCCGGCATGTTCATGCTTTTCCGGCGCGAGACGTTCGCGGCGGTCGGAGGTTTCGACGAGCGCTACTTCCTCTATTACGAGGACGTCGATCTGTGCACGCGGCTCGCGCTGGCGGGCAAGCGCGTCGTTTATTGCCCGGCGGTGGAGGCGATTCACGACGCGCGGCGGGAGAGCCACCGCAGCCTGCGATATCTCCGCTGTCACGTCGCGAGCATGCTCAGGTTCTTCTGCTCGGCCCCGTTCCGGCGCCGTCTGATGCGCTTCGGGAAGAGCTCGCGTGGCGAGCGCGTCTAGCCCGCGCAGGATCCTGGTCACCGGTGCGACCGGCTTCGTCGGGCGCGCGCTGGTGCGACCGCCTGATCGCGATGGCCGGGTCGTTCGCGCGGCCGTGCGGGCATCGAGCAAATCCCTGGCCCCGGGCGTCGAGCCGGTCGCCGTCGGCGAGATCGGCGCCGCCACCGATTGGCGATGCCGCGGTGTCGGGAATCGATGCCGTGGTGCACCTCGCCGCCCGCGTGCACGTGACCGGCGATGATGCGCGAACAGGCGAACGCGCTATTCCGTGCGGTGAACGTCGACGGCGCGGTGGGGCTCGCCCGCGCTGCGCGCGAGGCACGGGTTCGACGGTTCATCCTGGCGAGCAGCACCACGATCTACGGCGACCGGAGCGGGCGCGCGGCCTTCGGGGAATCGAGTCCACCGGCACCGGCGACGCCCTACGCCCGTTCAAAGCTGGACGGCGAGCGCGCCGTCGCCGAGGCACTCGCCGGGTCGGGTACGGACGCTGGTCGTGTTGCGGCCGCCCCTGGTTTACGGTCCCGAGGCGAAGGGAAACTTCGAGCGTCTGGTCCGCCTGGTCGAGCGCGGCCTCCCGCTGCCGATCGCGTCGGTTCGCAATCGGCGCAGTCTGCTTTTCGTCGGCAACCTGGTCGATGCGATCGTGCGCGCGCTCGATCACCCGGCGGCGGCGAGCCGGACGTACAACGTGGCCGATCTGCGCGACGTCTCGACGCCCGAGCTTGTCTCCGGGATCGCCGCGGCGCTCGGCCGTCGCCCCCGCTTACTGGCCCTGTCCGGTCGGAGTCCTGCGCGCTGTCGGCTGCGCTCGCCGGGCGCGGCGAAGAGCTCAGCCGGCTGGTCGACGACATGGCAGTCGATGCGTCGCGCATCCGCGCCGAATTGGACTGGGAGCCGCCGTTCACGCTCGAACAGGGGCTTGCGCGGAGCATCGCCGGCAGGCGGCGACGCGACGAAGGCACCGGGTAGAATCCGTCCGGACAGAACGGACCTCCCACGCCTATTTTGCTGACCACGCTCGCTCTCGTCCCCGTCGCCGCCGCGCTCGCGTGCGCGGCCGTGATCCTCACGCTGCTGCGCCGGCCGGAGCTGCTACCGCTCGATCGTCCGAACGAGCGGTCGCTGCACGCGCGGCCCGGTGCCGCGCATCGGCGGGCTCGGGATCGTCGCCGGCGTGCTCGTCGCGTTCGCCCTGCTCCGCGCGGCACCCGCTGCTCGCCGCTGGCCGCAGCCGGGCTCGCTGCGCTGTCCTATCTCGACGACCGGCGGCACCTGCCGATCGCCGGTGCGCTTCGGCGCGCACGCGGCGGCGGCGGTCGCGTTCGTCCTGGTGACGTTGCCCGATGTTCATCCCGTGTGGCGCGCGCTGTGCTCGCACTCGCCACGATGTGGATGACGAATCTCTACAACTTCATGGACGGCTCCGACGGACTCGCCGGCGGCATGGCGCTGTTCGGCTTCGGCGCGTACGCGCTCGGCGCGCTGGCTCGGCGGCGACCTGGTCCTGGCCGCCATCGCGGCCAGCGTCGCGGCGGCCGCGCGGCCTTTCTCTGCCTTCAACTTCCATCCGGCGCGCGTGTTCATGGGCGACGCGGGCTCGATCCCGCTCGGCTTCCTCGCCGCGGCGCTCGGCCTGCTGGGCTGGCAGCGCGGCCTGTGGCCGCTCGTGGTTTCCGCTGCTGGTGTTCTCGCCCTTCGTCGTCGACGCGAGCGTCACGCTCGCGCGCCGCATCCTGCGCGGCGAGACGTTCTGGCAGGCGCACGCACGCACTACTACCAGCGGCTGGTGCAGCTCGGCTGGGGTCATCGCGACACGGCGCTCGCCGAGTACGCGCTGATGGCAGTCTGCGGCGCGGCGGCGCTCTGGTCGCTCGGCCAGCCGCACGCCGTGCAGCTCGCCGTCGCTCGGCGCGGCGTTGCCTGCTCTACCTGCGCGCTCGCGGTCGGCGGTCGACCTCGCCTGGCGCGGCACGCGAAACGATGCCTCGGCGCGCTAACTGGCGCAACGCGGTCGCGTTCGCGCACGACGTGGCGGCGGCCGCGCGTCGCGTGGTGCCTCGCCTATCTCTTCCGCTTCAACTTCGAGCTCGAGCAGCCGTTCGCCGCCGCGATGCTGAGCAGCCTCGACCTGGGTCGTGCCGCTGCAGGCGCCGCTCTTCTGGCGCTCGGGCATGTATCGCGGGCTCTGGCGCTACGCGAGCCTGCCCGACCTGCGGCGCATCGTGCTCGCCGCCGGCACTCGGCGCGATGGCGATCGCCGCTGGTGATCCTGCTGTTCCGCGTCCCGTGCGGTGCCCGCGCTCGGTGCTCCTGCTCTATCCGCTGCTGCTCGCGGCGATGATGGGCGGCAGCCGGATCGCCTACCGCGCCTGGAAGGAGGGGCACCTCTCGCGGCTGCGCGAGCGACGACGGCCGAGCCGGTGCTGGTGCTCGGCGCCGGCGCGGCCGCGGCGAACCTGCTGAAGAACCTCGGCCGCAACGCCGGAGTGGCACGTCGTCGGCCTGCTCGACGACGACCCGGCGAAGCTCCGGCGCGAGATCCACGGCGTGCCGGTCCTCGGCACGCTCGACGGACTTGCCCGCGATCGCGGCCGCAGCGCGAGGTCGAGCACGCGATCATCGCGATGCCCAAGGCGTCGCACAGCGGTCCGCCGCCGCGCGCTCGAGCTCTGCGCGCAAGCCGGGCTCGCGGCGATGACCGTGCCGTCGCTACGACGATCTGGTGAGCGGCAAGGTCACCGTCTCGCAGCTGCGCCGCGTCGAGCTCGACGACCTGCTCGGCCGCGATCCGGTGACGCTCGACAGCGCCGGCCTGCACGGCATGGCTGCACGGCCGCGTCGTGCTGGTCACCGGCGCGGGCGGCTCGATCGGCTCCGAGCTCTGCCGCCAGATCGCTGCGCTTCGCGCCGGCGCGCCTCGTGCTGCTCGAGACGAGCGAGTTCGCGCTCTACAGCATCGAGCAGGAGTTCGGCAGCACGCGCCGGAGGCACGCAGCTCGCGTACGTGATCGGCGACGTGAAGAACGCGCGCGCGTCGACGAGGTGCTCGCAGCAGCACCGGCCGTCGGCGATCTTCCACGCCGCCGCCTACAAGCACGTGCCGCTGATGGAGGACGACAACGCCTGGGAGGCGGTGCACAACAACGTGCTCGGCACCTGGCGCGTCGCCGAGGCCGCGGTCCGGCACGGCGTCGAGAAAGTTCGTGCTCATCTCGACCGACAAGGCGGTGAATCCGACCAACGTCATGGGCGCGACCAAGCGCCTCGCCGAGCTGGTGTGCCAGGCGCTGTCAGACCGCGGGCGACGCGCTTCGTGACCGTGCGCTTCGGCAACGTGCTCGGCTCGACCGGCAGCGTGATCCCGAAGTTCCGCGAGCAGATCGCGGCCGGCGGGCCGGTCACGGTGACGCATCCCGAGATCACGCGCTACTTCATGTCCATCCCCGAGGCCGCGCAGCTCGTGCTGCAGGCCGGGCTGATGGGCCGCGGCGGCGAGATCTTCGTGCTCGACATGGGCGAGCCGGTGAAGATCGTCGATCTCGCGCGCGACCTGATCCGCCTGTCGGGCCTGTCGCGAGGACGACATCAAGATCGAGTTCACCGGGCTGCGCCCGGGCGAGAAGCTCTACGAGGAGCTGCTCGCCGACGACGAGCAGCACGCTGCCGACGCCGCACCCGAAGCTGCGCATCATGAAGGCCGACGCGCCGCCGAGCGTCGCGTGGGTCGCGGAGACGGTGCGCTGGCTCGAGACGCCCGGAATGCCCGCCGCGGCCAGCAGTGCGCGCCGGGCTCGCCGTTCGCATCCCCGAGTATCAGCCGGCCGGCAGCGACTCGCCTAGCGATTCGCAGGCCGCGAGCGCGTCCTCGACGCCGATATCCGCAACGTCGAGGCTCGCCGGCTGAAGGAGCACGTGGGGGACGCCCCACGGCCGCCAGCGGACCGCGTCCGACTTCCCGAAGAAGCACACGATCGGCTTGCCCGAGCGCGGCGGCGACGTGCATCGCGCCGCCGTCGCTCATGACCATCGCGCGGCATGCGGCGATCCCCGCCACCAGCGCCGGCAGTTCGCTGCGTGGGCCACGGCAGCACCGGCAGGCCGCGCGTCGCCGCAATGACCTCGCTCGCCTTCTCGTCGTCGCCCGGATGCTGCGGGTGGTCGGCCGGCCCAGGGGACCAGAACAGCATGAATGCAGCGCCGTGGCGCTCATGCAAGCGCGCGCATGAGCGCGACGAAACGGTCGGCGGGCCAGCGCTGACTCGGCTTGCGCGCGCTCAGGTGGATGCCGATCGGCGCTGTCGTGATGCCGCTGGCAACGAGCGCGGCCCGGACGCGCCCGGCGTCCGTCGCATCGACTGCAATGCGCAGGGGCGGCGGCGGACCCTCGACGCCGAACGCGCGGGCCAGGCGAAATACCCGATCCACCTCGTGCTCGCCCTCGGTGCCCGCGAGCGGCACCGGTCGATCGATGGCACGTGGGGCCCGCTCGTCAACGAACCCGACGATGTGCTGCGGGGCGAGCAGGCGCGCGAGCCGAAGCGTGCGGGGCTGATACGCAGTGCGTCGCGAGAATCACGCTCTCGAGGCGCCGCCCGCGCAGCTCGAGCACGAGTCCGATCCGTTCCCTTGCGAGCGCGAGAAGACCCGCGTCGACGTGCTTACCCTTCCGGTAGGCGTATACCGCATCGAGGTCCGGGTGCCCGGCGAGGATCGGGGCGTTGTAGCTGTTCGCAAGCACCGCGAGCCAGGCGTCGGGAAAGCGCTGGCGCAGCGCAGCAAGAAGCGGCGTGGTACAGACAAGATCGCCGATGTTGTCGCGACGGACGACGAGGATGCGCGGCGACGCGCTCATCGCGCCGTCGCGGCGCCAAGGCGACGGACCGCAAGCCAGATCCCGAGCAGCATCGCAGCGAGCATCCCGTGCTCGTGATGGAGCGTCGTGTTGAACACGCCGGCCACGACGGTGACGATCCAGGCTGACGCCGACGCCGCCCATACGGCCCAGACGACGGTCGTGCCGTCCCGGCCGGGATAGCCGCGCGCGAGCGACACCGCCCACGCAATGAGCACCGCGGCCAGCACGCCGAAGCCCACCCATCCGCGCTCGGCGATCGCGTTGAAGTACAGGCTGTGTCCGTGCACCGTCGCCGTAAACTGCGCGGGGTCGAACGGTTTTCCGGCCTCGCGCCGCCAGCCCTCGATTCGCTCCAGCGTGATCCGGTTGTAGTTATCCATGCCGACGCCGAACAGCGGATAGCGCTCGCCAGCCGCAAGCGCGGCATTCCAGATCGTGTCGCGATAGGAAAGCGTGATCCCCTGCTCGTCGTATTGCTTCTGCTTCTTCACGATCTCGAGGTTCAGCACAGTCGCTGCGCCGACGAGCAATGCCAGCGCCAACCCCATAGCGACCGCCGGCACTCGGGATCGCGGCCACCAGGCCAGGCTCAACACCGCAGCGACGACGCCGGCGGCCAGCATCGCACCGCGGCTCGCCATTACCAAGAGCGATCCACCGAAGGACAGCAGCACCAGAACCGCAGCGACGCGCATCGCGCCCGAGAGCCGCGACCAGAACGCCATCGCGAGCCCGATCGCCGCCCCGGTGACGATCGCAAGGTAGATCGAGCTGTGGTTCACGTGCCCGACCGATTTCAGCTCGAGCGTGATGCCGGTCCGGGTCCGAAAGAGGAGGTCGAGCAGTCTCAGGCTTGGATCATTGTGTGTGATCGCGAGGTGCTTGAGGACGTACACCCAATATGCGAGCAGGAGCGCACACGCCGTCCCGGCGACGAGCGCAACGAGCACCGCGATCCAGGTGCGCTCGCCGTACCCGCCGCGCTTGACCAGCCACCCGAGCAGGACGTATCGAAGGAGATCGGACGCGCCGTTCCACTCGTGGTACCTGATGCCCGCGAACGCCGCGACGGCGATGCCCGATGCGAACCAGAGCGCAAACAGCGTGTCCCAGGCGTCCCAGCGCCCGCCCCAGTTGCGGTCGCGGACCCGCCCGACGATCCATGCGATCGCGTAGAGCGCCGCGAAAATCTGCTTCGGCGCCTCGACGATAGGCAAGACGAAAGCCAGCGCGAGCAGCGCGAAGACTTCTACGGGGTGCCGCTCGGCGCGAAGGAGAGAGGAAACCAAGGGTGCACGCTGGGAGGGGCTGTATTATAGCCGCCGCCTCATGGCTTCCCTCTCCGATCTCGGCCGACTGGCGCAGCCATGACGCGCCGCTTCCTCTTCGTCCTGCGCACCAAGCTGGGCGACACGCTCATCCACTTCCAGACCGTGCAGGCGTTCGTCGCCCGTCATCGGGGCGACGAGGTGACGCTCCTCATCCGCCGCGACTACGCGCCGCTGCTCGAGGGCGCAGCGGGCATACGGTTCGTGTTCTTCGGCAATCGCGCGGAGATGGTCGCGAAGCTCCTGTGGCTGCGCATCGCCGCGCAAGCCGTTCGATGCGCTCGCGGTGCTCACGGGCTACGGCCCCGTCATGCTCCAGATCGCAAAGCTCGTGCGCGCGCAGCGCCGGCTGTTCTTCGACGCCCGCTTCCCCGATGCCTACCCCGAGTCCCCTCCGCCCTACGAGGAGACGAACCTGGTGGATCGCTCCTGGCAGACCGCACGGCTCCTCGATCCCGAGTTGCCGAAGCCGCTGCGGCTCGCGTTGCCTGCACTCGTGGCGCGCCGCGCGCCGCGCGCCGCGGACCAGGGGCCGGTCGGCGTCGTGCCGCTGGCCAACGAGCTGCGCAAGAACATGGATGCCGCCACGCTCGCGGCGCTCGTCGAGCGCGTGCGCGTCCTGCATCCGGGACGGCCGGTCTGGATCCTGCTGAACCCGTCCGATCGCGGCGCGGATGCCGTGCTGCGCGCACCGCTCCCCGCAGGCGCGGAGGTGAAGACGTTCCGCAATCTCGCCGACCTCGTGCCGCTCTTCCTGTCGCTCGGCGCCTGGTTCGGGACCGACACCGGCCTGTATCACCTCGCGGTCGCGCTCGGGATTCCCGCGACCGTCTTCTTCGGTCCGACACAGCCTCGCCTCATCGTGATGCCTGACCAGCCCGGCGTCACCGCGGTGCGCCTCGCCGCGCTCGGCGATGCCCACTGCGACGAGAAGGCGTGCGTGCGGCCGGTCTGCCTGCACCAGTGCGTGGGGGTCTGGCGCGGAGTAGGCGTCGCGCCGCAGCTGAACGACACGCCGGCCGCCTGTCCCCTTCGCGCCGCCCCTGCAGAGACGCTCGTCGCCGACAAGATCCATGAGAATCCTCGTCATCAAGCGTGACAAGATCGGCGATCTGCTGCTGACGACGCCGATGCTCGCGCACCTGCGGCGCACGCGGCCGGGCGACGAGATCCATCTGCTCGCGAACGACTACAACGCGTGGGTGGTGCGCGACAACCCGCACATCGACCGGCTGTGGGTGTATCCGCGCGTGCGGATCGGGCGGAAGGTGAGCGTGACGGCAGCGGTGAAGTCGGCGTGGCAGCTCCTGGAGCTCCGGCGGCAGCACTACGACGTCGCGATCGTCGCGAATGGGGCCGAGTCGCACCGCGCGATCAAGCGCGCGCTCGCGGTCGGCGCGAAGCGCGTGATCGCCTATGTCGACGACCCGGCCCGCTGGCCGCGTGTCAGCGATCCCCTGCGCGTCGATCGCAGCCTGCACGAGTGCGATGCGCTCCTGGCGATGCTCGCCCCGCTGGGGATCCCGCGGCCGCACGAGGCGATCTGGCCCATGTTCAGCCTGCCCGCGGGGGAGCAGGCGTTCGCGGAAACGTGGCTCGCGGAACGCGGCCTCGCACCGCGCCGCTACGTCGTCCTCGGGCTCGGCGCGCGCCGCGCGAAGAAGCAGCCGACGCGCGACCAGATCCTTGCGTGGACGCGCCGCATCAAGGACGACCTCGCCCTCGATACGGTGTTCATGTGGACGCCGGGCAAGGGCGACAGCCCGCTCTACCCCGGCGACGACGACGTGGCGCAGCCGGTCCTCGACGCGCGCGCGCCGTGGATTCATCCTTTCCGCGGGCCGATCCTTCCGGCGCTCGGCCTGATCTGGAACGCGCGGACGTCGCTCTTCCCGGATTCGGGGCTGATGCACTTCGCCGCCGCGAGCCCGGGCGGCGTGCTGGGATTCTTCGCCGAGACCGATGTTTCACCGTCGCCGACGAACTGGGCGCCGCGCGGGCCGCGTGCGACCTACCTGGAGGCGCAGAAGAGCGTCGCCGAGTTGAGCGACGATGAGGTGCTTCGAGGTCGTTCGTAGCGCTTGCGACGTCGTGACGCTTTGACGTTCTGGAGTTTCTGCGCTAAGCTTGCAGCACATGCAAACGCAGAAGCGCCTCACCGTTTCTCTCGAGTCTCGCTGCATCGGGCGTTGCAGCTCAAGGCCGCGGCGACGCGATCTGCTCGATCTCCGACCTCGTCAACGAGGCGGTGCGCCGCGACCTAGCGGAGGATGCGATCGATCTGGAGCGTTCGAAGCATCGGGCGAAGGAACCGGCGTCGATTTCAGCCGCTCGTGAAGGCCCTGAAACGGCGTGGCCGGCTATAGGCTTCATCATCAAGCCGAGCGCCGCGGCGAAGGAGCCCGACGCGGTCGAGCCGAAGCGCGATCGCGCCCGCGGTCTGGTCCGCCGATCGAGCGGTCTGGCGGCCCACCTGCACGGATCCGCGCTCCCGACAGAACGACCATCGTCCTCGACGCACAGGAACGTCGCGCAGGCAGACGACGATCAAGCTTCCGGACGATCCGAAGGATCGCATCGCCGATGTGGTGGACGCGGCAGTGGCGCACGCTTTCACGGTCGATGCGATCAGCAGCAGACGCGGCTCGCTGACTGAACAGTCGTCGGGCGCCGTCGAACGGAGCCGAAGCGCTGCGCACCGGCATGAGGTTCTGCCGGGACGTTCACGCCTACATCGAAGGTCTCGCCAAGGGCCGAGGTGACGCGCCCAGGGCGAAGCGGTGGCGGCGCTGATCTCGCCCGCGGGCGCTCGCCGACCTCGAGCGCCTTTGAGCGTCGCGCGGCGACATCTCTTCGCCCTTCTCCTTTCGCGCCGTACAGGTACGGATTCAAAGTCGGATCGTTGTACATCTTGAACTGCCGGTAGACCTTGAAGATCGCGCGCCCCGCGAGGCAGTCGGCGAATAGCGCGCCCAGGCCGCCCTGCAGGTCGCCGCGCTGCTCGACGAGCCGCGCGAGCTTCTGCCGGCACGCCGCGACGTGCTCGGGCGTCGCGTCCGTCCGCTCGGTCTGCGCGCGCATGTGGAAGATCTTGAGCGCGAGGATCGACAGCCGGTCGATCATGCTGCCGGCCGTCTCCGAGTTGAGGCGCGCGCCGGGCGCACTCTTCACCGCGGCGAGCGCGGTCAGGAGCTGCTCGTCGATGCGCTCGATCGCGTCATTGCGCTGCTGGTTGTAGCCGTCGATCGCGCGCTTGTTCGCGGCGATCGCGCCGTCGGGCACGTCCTTGCGGCGCGCGAGGTCCTCTTCGTCCCACAGCAGGTTGTTGTAGCGGTGGTTCGCCTCGATCCACTGCCAGACGCCGTCGGCGAAACGTGCGGCCCCGGACTTCGCCCACGCGCGGTCGGCGACGCGCTCGTCGTGAAAGCGGACGATCTCGGCGGGATCGGGCAGTGCCGTCATGACCGGGTCAGGATAGCAGCTCGGCCGCGGCGCGCTCGACCATCGCCGTCTCGATCGCCTGCATGCAGCGCGGCGCGGCGCACTCGTCGGTCGACCGCTGGCAGCGGCGGACCCAGTCGAGCTCGCGCTTGAACACCGTGCGCTGGTCGCGGCACGGAAACGGGTCGATGGTGACGGCGCGAAACGGATTCGCGCGCCAGTACTCGCCGGGTCCGAAGAGGACCTGCGAGCCGGGCCCGAACAGCGCGACGGTCGGCGTGACGGTGAGCTTGGCGAGATGCATGACGCCGGTGTCGAGCGCGACCAGCAGCCGCGCGCCCTCGAGCAGTCGCCACAGTTGCGCGAGGTCGAGGCGTCCCGCGTAAGAAACGTAGCGCCCCTCAGGGTCGATCGCTCGCACCAGCTCCACTTCGCGCGGCCCGGCGCTCCAGACCGGCTGCAGCCCGCGGCCGGCGAGCCAGTCGGCGACCGCGCGCCATTTCTCGGGCTCCCACAGGCGCAGCGGCGAGCCCGCGCCCACGTGCAGCACGGCGTACGGCGTCTGCGGGAGGTCGAAGGGTGCGCATGACGGCGCGGGCCAATCGCCGCGCGCATAGGGCCGCGCCGGCGGGCCTCCGGCGAGCGACGCGAAGATGTCCGCGAGCGCGGTCGGACGCGCCGGCATCGGCACCCGCTCGTCGACGATCGCGTTCTTCCATTGCGGCCGGTCGGCGGCGGCCGCGATCGTCCAGCGCGCCCCGGCCGCGAGCGCGAGCAGAACGTGGCGGTTGTCGCCCGGCACGATCGCAAGGTCGTAGCCGTCGGCCGACGCCAGCGCGCGATGCGCGTTCGCATCCCGCGGGTCGTAGGCCACCGCGCGCACGCCGTAGGGCCGGGTCGAGAAGAGCGGCAGGAGTTCCGGCGCGACGGTCATCGTGATCGCCGCGGCCGGATAGCGCTCGCGCAAGCCGGCGAGCAGCGCGGCGAGCATCAGGGTGTCGCCGAGCAGCAGGTTGTGTGCGACGAGGATCGAACGCGGCTGCGTCGGCCGGCGGCGCCGCCCCGCGGTCGCCACGAGCCGCGCCGCCGCGCGCGGCACGACCGCGAGCCGGGCGCTAAGCCGACTGCCGCGCGGCCGTTGCATCGCGAAACACGGCTTCCATGCGATCGAGCATCGCCTCGTAGCCGAACTGCCGCATGCAGTGCGCGCGCGCCGCCTGTCCGAGCCGCTGCCGCAGCGCGGGGTCGGCGACGAGGCGCGCGAGCGCCCTGCGCAAGCGCTTCGACGTCCTGGGGCGGCACGACCACCGCCGTCTCGCCGTCGCGCGCGGCCTCGGGAATCGCGCCGATGCCGGTCGTGACGCAGGCGAGGCCGCACAGCATCGCCTGCACCAGGGCCTGCGGGACGCCCTCGTTCGCGTAGGACGGCAGCGCGAAGACGTCGAGGGCCTGCAGCCACGGCAGGACGTCGGCCTGATCGCCGGCGAGCACGACGCGGTCGCCGAGCCCGAGGCTCGCGACCTGCGCTTCGATCGCTTCGCGCTGCGGCCCGCCGCCCACGATGACGAGCCCCAGCCGCTCGCCCTCGAGACGCGCGAACGCGTCGATGAGGAACCGGTGCCCCTTCCAGCTCCGCAGGGTCGCGACGATGCCGATGAGCGTCCGGTCGGCCGGGAGTCCGGTCGCACCGCGCGCCGCGGCGCGGTCCCCGGGCGCGAAGCGGCGCGCGTCGATCCCGGTCGGCACCGACGTCAGCCGTTCGGGCGGGAAGCGGTTCTCGTCGATGAGCTGGCGGCGCAGCGTCTCGCCGGTCGTGACGATGTGCCGCGTCGCGCCGGTATAGAGCCAGCGCGTGGCGGCGTTCTTCGCGATCGGCACCGAGACGTGGCGCGTGCGGACGATCGCCGGCGGCGCCCGCAGCGTGCTGCAGGCGACGGCCGACGAGCCACGAGTCGGTCGAGCTGTGGGTGTTGATCACGTCGACGGGATGCGCCGCCAGCCAGCGCCGCAGCGCGACCACGCCGCGCAGGCTCTTGCGCGCCAGCGGCAGGTCGGCCGTTTCGATCCCGCGCCGCCGGGCCTCCTGATGCACGCGCGCCGACGCGGGGGCGATCACGGTGACGCGATGGCCGCGCGCGCGCAGGCCCTCGGATTCGCTGAGGATGCGGATCTCCTGCCCGCCCCAGCCCTGCGACGATTCGGTGTGGACGATGTGCATCACCGCCGCCGGCTCACGCCGCGACGGCGGCGTCCTCGCGCGAGTACTGGATCCGGTAGAGCTTCGCGTAGATCCCGTTCCGCGCGAGCAGCTCGTCGTGGCGCCCGATCTCGGCGATGCGCCCCTGGTCGAGGACGACGATGCGGTCGGCGTGCTCGACGGTCGACAGGCGGTGCGCGATCACGAGCGTGGTGCGGCCCACCATCAGGTTCTCGAGCGCCTCCTGCACGTGGCGCTCCGACTCGCTGTCGAGGGCGCTCGTCGCCTCGTCCAGGATGAGGATCGGCGCGTTCTTGAGGAACGCGCGCGCGATCGCGAGCCGCTGGCGCTGCCCGCCCGAGAGCCGCACGCCGTCCTCGCCGATCATCGTCTTCAGGCCCTCCGGCATCTCGCGGATGAAGCCCATCGCATGCGCGGCCTCCGCGGCGGCAATGACGTCGGCGTCCGACGCGGTGCCGAGCCGGCCGTAGCCGATGTTCGCCGCGACCGTGTCGTTGAAGAGCGTCACGTCCTGGCTCACCAGCGCGATGTTCGCGCGCAGGCTCGCCAGCTGCAGCTCCGCGGTATCGCGGCCGTCGACCAGGATCTTCCCCGACGTCGCGACGTAGAAGCGCGGCAACAGGTTGGCGAGCGTCGTCTTCCCGCTGCCCGACGCGCCCACGAGCGCGACGGTCTCGCCGGCCGCGATGCGCAGGCTGATGTTGTCCAGGGCCGGCCGCCCGCCGCCGGTGTAGGTGAAGGTCACGTTGCGGAACTCGATCTCCCCGCGCACGCGCCCGATCTCGGCAGTGCCGATGTCTTCTTCGGCCCGTTCGTCGATCATCTCGAACACCGTCTCGGCGGCCGCGAGCCCGCGTTGCAGCGTCGCGCTGACGCCCGTGAGCCGCTTCAGCGGCGCGAGCAGCATGAGCAGCGCGCCCAGGAAGGCGATGAATCCGCCGATGGTGGTCTGGTCGCGCGTCGCCTGCAGGGTGATGAAGTAGATGATGCCGGCGACCGCGAACGAGCCCACGATCTGGGTCAGCGGCACGTTCGCGGACGCGGCCACCGACATCTTCATGTTGTAGCTGCGCACCTTGTTCACGGCCCGCGCGAGCCGCCCGGCCTCGTACTCCTGGCCGCCGAAGACCTTCACCACGCGGTGGCAGCCGATCGACTCCTCGAGGACGTGGTTGAGGTCGCCCATCGCGGCCTGCTCGGCGCGGCTCATCGCGCGCAGCCGCTTCGAGAACGTGCGGATGATCAGCACGATCAGCGGCCCCACGATCAGCGCCGCCGCCGTGAGCTGCCAGTTGAGGTAGAACATGAACCCGAGCAGGCCGAGGACCGCGAGCGAGTCCTTGACGAGAACCGTCATGGCGCTCGTGGCCGCGCCGGTGACCTGCTGCACGTTGTAGGTGAACTTCGAGATCAGGTTGCCGGTCGTGTTGGCGTCGTAGAACGCGGTCGGCAACCGCACGAGCGTCGCGAACATGTGCTTGCGCAGATCGACGACCACCTTCTGCGCGACCCAGGTCGAGCAGTAGTCGGCGACGAACGAGGCGATGCCGCGAACGAGGAACAGGGCGATGATCGCGACCGGCGCCCAGCGCAGCACCGACATGTCCCGGTCGACGAACGTGCCGTCGATCAGCGGCTTCACCATCGCGGGCATGGCCGGCTCGGTGGCGGAGAAGACGACCATCGCCGCGATCGACACGGCGTACACGCGCCAGTAGGGCTTCACGTAGCCGAGAAGCCGCAGGTAAAGCTGCATGCTGGAGAGCTGGGAGGCGCTCATGGGGGGCGCGCGATTATACCGTCCGGCTCACGCCTTCCCGGCGAGGAGCGTGCGGTACAGCGCCACCATCCGCTCCCCCATCGCGTCGAGGCCGAGGTGGGTCACCGACGCCCGCGCGTCCTCGCGCATGTCGTCGGTCGCACGCCCCGCCATGTCGTCCATCGCGCGCGCAAGGGCGTCGACGTCCAGCGGATCGACGACTCGCCCCGTGACGCCTTCCCTGACGAGCTCGGCCGCGCCGCATTGCCGGCTCACGATCGCCGGCAGCCCGCTCGCCAGCGCTTCGAGCGCCGCGTTCGGGAACGGGTCGTACAGGGTCGCGAGCACGAAGCAGTCGGCCGCGCCGTACCACGGCTTGACGTCTTCCTGCCCGCCGGCGAAGTGCACGCGCTCGGCCACGCCGGCGCGCGCCGCAACGGCGCGCAGCGCGGCTGCGGCCCGATCCGCGCCGACGACGAAGAGCCGCGCGCTGCGGTCGGCGAGCCGCGCAAGCGCTGCGATCACCGAGCCGACACCCTTGCGCGCGAAGCCCGAGCCGACGTGCAGGAACACCTTGGCCGCCTCGGGCACGCCGAGCTCCGCGCGCACGCGTGCGCGATGCGCCTCGCGCAGCTCCGGCACGAATGCGTCGAGGTCCACGCCGTTGTACACGACGTGCAGCTTCTCCTCGGGCACGTCGAACCACTTGCGGATCTCCTCGCGCACCATGCGCGAGTTGCAGATGACCGCCTTGAGGCGCGGGCTGGCGAAGAGCGCGCGCTTCGGCGTCGAGCACGTAACGGTGGTACGGGCTCAGGCGATCGGCGCAGCGTGCCAGCGCACCGGCGGCGCGCGCGCGGTTCTCGAGCCACTGGCGGTGGACGCCGTCGCCGGCGCGGTAGACGTCGCAGCAGGGCAGCCGCTCGTGCGACTGCACGATGTCGAACTGCTCCGTCGCGAGCCGGGCGCACACGGCGCGCGCGAAACTGCGGTCGCGCCAGAGGCGGCCGACGTAGAACGGATCGATCTTGAGCGTGCGCAGGTCGGCGCCCGCTTGTCCCTCGCGCCACTCGCGCGCGACCACCGTCATTTCCGCGCCCTGCTTCGCCAGCGCGGCGAGCGCGCGGGCGACGAACCGCTCCGCCCCGCCGTAGGGGTTGTAGCGCTGGCGGACGACCGCGATCCTCATGCGCCGGCGATCACTTTCCGCCGCCTTGGCGCACGCGATCGAGCGCGCCGCAGATCGCCTCCGCGCCTTCGACCACGCGCGGGCCCATGCGGTTGACGAGGCCCGGGTCCATCGGCAGGATCTGGGCGCGCTGCACGGCGCGCAGCGTCTTGAACTGGCGCCACGACGCCGCAGTCTCCTTCGCCTGCTCGGGCGGCGCGCTCACGAAAATCGCGTCGGGGTCCGCGACGAGCACCTGCTCGCGCGAGACGACCGGCGTGAGCGGCCGCGCGTCCGCGAACACGTTGCGGCCGCCGCAGAGCGCGAGCATCGCGGAGACGAGGTGCCGCCCGTTCACCGTCATCAGCGGTTCGTGCCAGATCTCGTAGAACACGCGCACGTCCGGGCGACCCGCGTGGCGGCGGCGGATGTCCTCCAGCCGCGCCTCGATCTCGCCCGCCGCGCGGTCGGCCGCCGGCGCGGTGCCCGCGAGCCGCCCCACCGCGCGCAGGACGCGCGGAACGTCCTCCAGCGCGCCCGCGTCCGTCGAGTAGACGCGGAAGCCGCGCGCCTCGACCTGTGCGACGTCGCGCGCGCGATTGCCGGAGCGCCACGCGAGAACCAGGTCGGGCTTGAGCAGCGCGAGCGACTCGAAGTCCACGTGGATTGCGTCGGAGACCACGGGCAGCTGCGCCGCGGCCGCGGGAAAGTCGCTGTGCGCGGAGACGCCCACGAGCTTCGCCCCGGCGCCCGCCGCAAACACGATCTCGGTGAGGTGCGGTGCCAGCGCAACGATCCGCGTGGCGGGCGCGGCGAGGACGACTTCGACGCCGCGATCGTCGCGCAGCGCGATCTGCGCGGCCGCGCCGTGCGCGGCGAGCGCAAGGCACGCGGGAAAGACAGCGGCGAGGACGACGCGCATCATCCGCGCGGCGCGGCGAGCAGCTCGCGGGCCGCGGCGAAGACCCGGTCGACCGGCAGCGTGGTGAGGCATTCGCTCACCTTGCCGCCGCCGCAGCCGTCGTTGCCGCACGGCCGGCACGGGTGCGCCTCGGAGACGATCACCCGGCTCGCCACGCCCCACGGGCCCCATTCGAGCTCGCCGCTCGGACCGAACAGCGCGACGACCGGCGTGCCCATGGCGGCCGCGATGTGCATCGGCGCCGAGTCGACGCCGACGAAAAGCTTCGCGCGCCCGGTGAGCGCCGCAAGCTGCTTCAGCGTGAGCTGCCCCGAGAGGTCGACGGTGTCCGCGCGGCAGGCGGCGCGGATCGCGCGCACCAGCTCGAGCTCGGGCTCGCTGGGGGCGGCGGTGAGCACCACCCGCTCGCCCGCCGCGGCGAGCCGGTCGATGAGGGCCGCGGTGCGATCGGCGGGCCAGCACTTGAAGCGCCAGCGCGAGGCCGGGTGAAGGTGCACGAAGCCCTGCTCGGCGAGGCCGAGCGCGGCCATGCGGTTGCGGATCTCGGCCTCGGCCGCATCGCCCGGCACGAGCACGAGCGCGCGCCCGTCCGCGGCGGGATAGATCCCGATGCGGCGCAGCGCGTCGAGGTTCACCTCGACCGCGTGCCGGCGCCCCCCGCGCGGCAGGCGATACAGATGCGTGAAGCTCTTGCGCCACAGTCGTCCGCGGTGCGGCTGCTCCGGCGCGACCGACCAGCGCGGCCCGAGCGCTCGCGCGAGCCACGCGCCGCGCGGGTGCTCGGTGAGGGTGACGAGGAGGTCGTAGCGGCGCGCGCGCAAGCGCGCGCAGCAGCCGGATCTCGTGCGCGAGCCGCGTGTGGGGCGCCGCGGAGCGCCAGCCGCGCCCGACCGTGTGCACCGTCGCGATCGCCGGGTGCAGCGCGAGCATCTCGCGCGTGTCGTCGTACACCAGCGCGTCGATCTCGAGGTGCGGCGAGTGCGCCCGCAGCACCGCAAAGACCGGCGAAGCGAGCAGCACGTCGCCGTGATGGCGCAGCTTCACGACGAGCGCGCGGCGCACCGCGCCAAGGTCCACCGCATCCGGAACCATGCGGCGGACGATAGCAGAACCGCGCCTTCTATCGGACCGGGACGTAGTTGAGGCTGAGGAGCGCGAGCGTGCCCTGCACGTTGTAGCCCGAGGCGAGCGTGTAATCCTTGTCGAAGAGGTTGTCCACGCGCAGCCCGAGGTACAGGTCGGGCGTGAGGTTGTACCGGGCGAACAGGTTCACCACGGCATAGCCCGCGACCTTGACGCGCTGGAACGTGAACACATCGGTGTCGTAGCGCGGCCCCGACGCGAGCACCTCGCCACCGATGGAGAACGGTCCGAAGGCGCGGCTGGCGCCGAACGCGCCGAACTCCTTCGCGCGCCGGACGAGCTGCTGGCCGGTGTCCTGGTTTTCGGGATCCTGGAGCGTCAGGCTCGCCTTGAGATTGGTGCCGGCGACGTTGCCGGTATAGGAGAGCTCGAGGCCTTTCACCTGTGCGCTGTTCACGTTCTGCAGCGGGAAGCCGCCGATGAGATTCTCGTAGTCGGTGCGGTAGGCGGCCAGCCGGAAGAGCTGCGCGGCGAGGGCGTACTGCAGTCCGACCTCGCTCTGCGTCGCCTCCTCCGGCTGCAGGTTCGGGTTGCCGAAATTCGGGAAATAGAGCTCGTTGAAGCTCGGCGCCCGGAAGCCGTGCGAGTAGGACGCGGTCGCGCGCAGGCCCTCCAGGAGCTGGTAGCCGTAGCCCGCCAGGTAAGTCGTCTTGCCCCCGAAGTCGTTGTAGTGGTCGTAGCGCAGGTTGCCCTGCAGCGTGTTCCGGCCGAACGTCCCCGTATAGCCGCCGAACGCGGAGTTGACCGTGCGGCTGTCGCGCGTGTAGACGACGGTGCTGTTCACCGCCTGCCCGAGCGTCTCGGCGCCCAGCGTGAGGGTCTGCCCGGCGGCGACCGCCAGGCCGTTCTGCCACGTCAGCGACCGGTTCTGCGTCTTGAAGAAGCTCGTCTGCTGGCCGTTCAGCTCGTCGCGGAAGAGATCGGTGCCCTGGGTGGCGGTGAGCCGGCTCGTCCAGACGTCGGTGAACTGGTTGTGCAGGAACACGTTTGCCGCGTTCACGGCGTTCTTGCCGGTCTGCCGGTCGTCGCGGGACGCGGCGAACGCATTGTCGAACTCCGAGCGTCCCTGCGAGGCGTAGGCGCTGAACCCGGCGCGATTGCGCTCGTTGAAGTGATAGGTCGCCATCGCCGAGCCGGAGAGATTCCGGTACCCGTCGTCGTCCGGGTTCGCCGTCGGCGACGCTTCCGTGCGCAGGGACGAGAAGCCGTCGGTACGGAAGTAGGAGCCGCTGACGTTGAATTGCCACGGCCCGGCATTGCCGCCGTAGCCGGCTCCGTAGCGCTGCGTGCCCTCGTTGCCGAACCCGACCGTGGCGTTCGGCGCCGGGGCGCCGCGGCCGCGCTTGGTGAAGACCTGCACCACGCCGCCGATCGCGTCCGAGCCGTACAGCGCCGAGCCGGGACCGCGCACGATCTCGACGCGCTCGATCTCGTCGAGCATCAGCTGATCGATCTGGGTGCCGCCCGTCGTCGCCGCGTTCACGCGGACGCCGTCGACCAGGATCAGCGCCTGGTTGGGGTTGGCGCCGCGGACGAACAGCCCCCCCACCCGCCCGATGCCGCCGTTCTGCGTGAACTCCAGCCCCGCCTCGCGCCGGAGCAGTGTCGGCAGGTCGACGGCCTGCGAGGCGCGGATCTCGCGCTCGGTGATGACCGAAGTGTGCTGGATGGTGCTGCCCAGGCGCTGGGCATCGCGCGTCGCCGTCACGACGAGCTCGTCCGCCGGATCGTCGGCGGCGTACGCCGGCAGCACGAGAATGGCAATGCAGAGCGCCGCGCAGGCGCGCAAAGGACGTGCAGACATGGTGCGATCCCCCGCCGGCACGCGTCCCCGCAGGCCGGCCTCACGTTGGCGAACCCGGACGCCGCGTGGTGGCGCGGCGGTCCGGACCGATCGCTCGCGGCCGGTCTCCGGGCTTGCAAGCCGGCGCTCGAGAACCGCGCCGCTCACGTCGCCTTCCCATGGCCGGGGCCACAGTGGCGGGGTGACGTGAGGCTGCTTGCTTACCGTTGCGGGGGCAGCACAGGCATTGGCGCACCGGCTGTGGAACAGCCGGGCCGCCGCACCTGTTTCCCGTTTCACCCGACCGCGCGGAACGCGCCGTCGGGCACCACGAACGAGCGGGGGGATTCTACTGCGCGCCGCCGACGCGGCGATTTGACCTGGGTCGCGAGGGCTAGGGAGACTCTCAAAAACCCGGGGATACCTCCCCGTGCCCCTATGAATGAGGCTCCGAAAAACGGGGTTTTCCAGAGCATCCTTAGAACCGCTCGATGCGGGCCTGGTAGCGATAGACGATGAGGCGGTAGAGCTGCCCGGCGACCTGGATGTGGGCGCTCTCGCGGCGCGCCAGATCGAGCGTCGCGCCCCCCGCCTCGCTCGCCGCGGCGAACCCGAACCGCTCCTCCCGGACGAGCGCATCGAGAATCGCCTGGAGCTCCGGCAGCGGCAGCTCGTCGCCCGAATTGTCGACGAGCTCGCACGCTTTGCCCCGACGCGTGGCGCCGCGCAGGCGGGTGGCGCCGGGACGCACGGGGTTCGCCGCGTCGAAATCGGTTATCGTCGCGGCCGCCGGGTCAGTCTGGCGGGGTGTGTCGGGCATCACGAAAACACATTTAGAACGGCGCCTTACTCCTTGACCGGGCTAGATTTTTACAACTATAGTGCGTCGATGGACGCAGAACTCTCGGCGCTCGAGGACCGCATTCGGCAGGCGGTCGAATTGTGCCAGCGGCTGCGCGGGGAGAACACCGACCTGCGGCAGCGGCTCGCCAAGCTCGAGAGCGACAACAAGCGGCTCGCCGAAAAGATCAACGGCGCCAAAGATCGTCTCGAAGGCCTTCTCAGGCAGATACCCGAATGAGCGCGACCCCAGCGAAGGCCCTCGACATCGCGATCATGGGCCGCACGTACAAGGTGAGCTGCCAGGACGAGGAGCGCGAATCGCTGCTCGAAGCGGTCGCCTATCTCGACCAGAAGATGGGCGAGATCAAGTCGGGCGGCCGCGTCGGCAACGCCGAGCGGATCGCGGTGATGGCCGCGCTGAATATCGCGCACGAACTGCTCGAGGCGCGCGCGCGCGGCACTGCGCCGCAGATCGGCCCCGATGGTTTTGACATGACCGAGGCCAAGCGTAGAATGGCCTCGATGCGGGTAGCGCTCGATCAGGCGCTCGCGCCCCAGGAGAAGCTGCTCTAGAGCGCCTTCTTCCTGGCTCGCGAGTACGCTGTACGCCAGAGCGAGCGCGGCCAGCGCCGGTCAATGTCCCCTGCGGTGTGCGTGACGGCCAAGCGATCGCTTGAACCAATGCATACTCCCGGACGCGGACCCTTGTGTCGCCTGTGTGCGCGTCCCTCAGTCGGACGTACCTGACGGCGACCGGAACGCGACCACCTTGAACCGTAATGGTTCAAGTCGAGCGGCCCAGCGGCATTTGTGGGGGGCGCCTCTCAGCGAAGACGCGGGCTGCGGCCCGCGTCTTCATTTACGCACCCGGGCCCGATGCGCTACTGGCTGATGAATCCGAGCCCGACGAGTTCTGCTCGAACAAGGGGGTGCCCCCTTGTATCTCCCCCAGTCAGCTCGTCGGGCTCAGCGATCGTGCGCTACTGGCTGATGAAATCCGAGCCCGACGAGTTCTCCATCGACGACCTCGTCGCGGCGCCGCGCCAGACCACGCCCTGGTTCGGGGTGCGCAGCTACCAGGCGCGCAATTTCATGCGCGACGAGATGCGGGTCGGCGATCGCGTGTTCTTCTACCACTCGAGCTGCCCCGAACCGGGCATCGCCGGCGTCGTGGCGGTCTCGGCCCCCGCCTACCCCGACGCCTCGCAGTTCGACCGCAAGAGCGCGTACTACGACGCGCAGTCGACGCGCGCCGAGCCGCGCTGGCTGAACGTCGACGTGCAGCTGGTGAAGAAGACCCGCTTCGTGCCGCTCGCCGAGCTGCGGGCGCACCCGGAGATCGCGGGCATGCGCGTGCTCCAGCGCGGCAACCGGCTGTCGATCACGCCGGTCACGCCCGACGAGTGGCGCTTCGTCACCGCCAAGCTCATGCAGGAAAGGCTCTGAGCAAGTGGCCCAATTGCAGAACGACATTCTCCTGCGTGCGCTGCTGCGCGAGCCGACGCCGTACACGCCGATCTGGCTGATGCGTCAGGCGGGGCGCTACCTGCCCGAATACAACGCGACCCGGGCGCGCGCCGGGAGCTTCCTCGCGCTCTGCAAGAACCCGGCGGCGGCCACCGAGGTCACGCTGCAGCCGCTCGAGCGCTTCCCGCTCGACGCCGCGATCCTCTTCTCCGACATCCTGACCGTGCCCGACGCGATGGGCCTCGGGCTGTACTTCGCCGAGGGCGAGGGGCCGCGCTTCGAGCGCACCGCGGCCGACGAGGCGTCGATCGCGCGGCTCGCGCCGCCGGATCCGAACGTCGAGCTCGCCTACGTCATGGATGCGGTGCGCGAGATCCGGCGCGCGCTCGCCGGGCGGGTGCCGCTGATCGGCTTCTCCGGCAGCCCGTTCACGCTCGCCTGCTACATGATCGAGGGCGGCGGCAGCGACGACTTCCGGACCGTCAAGCGCCTGATCTACGCGCGCCCGGACCTCGCGCACCGGCTGCTGGCCGTCAACGCGCGGGCGGTGGCCGACTACCTCAACGCGCAGATCGAGGCGGGCGTGCAGGCGGTGATGATCTTCGACACGTGGGGCGGCACGCTGGCGCACGACGCGTACCTGGAGTTCTCGCTCGCGTACATGCGCCGCGTGGTCGAGTCCCTCACGCGCAGCCGCGACGGCGCGCGCGTGCCGAGCATCGTCTTCACCAAGGGCGGCGGCCAGTGGCTCGAGGCGATCGCGGCCACCGGCTGCGATGCCGTGGGGCTCGACTGGACGGTGAGCCTCGCGGCGGCGCGGCGGCGCGTCGGCGACCGCGTGGCGCTGCAGGGCAACCTCGATCCGCTCGTGCTGCTCACCACGCCCGAGGCCGTCCGGCGCGAGGTCGGGCGCGTGCTGGCGGACTTCGGGCCGGGCGCGGGTCACGTGTTCAACCTCGGCCACGGCATCGTGCCCCAGACGCCGCCCGAGAACGTCGCGGCGCTCGTCGAGGCGGTGCGCGCGACCAGCCCGCGCTACCACGAAGCACCCCGGAACGCCGGGAGGTGAAAAAGTTCACATGCGCCCCGGTTCGCACGCCGGCCTTGACTTATGCACATTCCCGTGACTGCCGCATGGAACCTGCCTCTTCAGGCGGCTCCCTGCGGGGATCGCATGCAACGTGCTGATCCAAAATAGGATTTTTTCGCGACGCGAAATTGGGCGGCGGGAATTTTCCCTTTGTGTCTGGCACGTTACGGCCCTGCAGCGGGGTTATTCACAGCCTTATCCACAGAAACTGTGAAAAAACGTCAAACGGGCTTGTGGGACGGCCGGTTACCGCTGCTTTTCTCGATTTCCCTTTAGCGTCGATTTGGCCGTGACGCCCTCCTCTTCGGCCGCGGTGCGATGACCATCCTGCGCGTCGCGCTCGACGTTCCGCTGCCGCGGCTCTTCGACTACGCGTGCGCGGACGCAGCGCGCACCGATGTCGGCCGCCGCGTGGTCGTCCCGTTCGGCACGCGCGCCGTCGTGGGCGTGATCGTGGACGTGCGCGACGCGACCGACGTCCCGGCGGGCAAGCTGCGCGAGGCGGCCGCCATCGTTCGCGACGTGCCGCCGCTGCCGCACGACTGGCTGGAACTCGCACGGTTCACCGCCGACTACTACCACCGCCCGCTCGGCGAGGTGATCCACGCCGCGCTGCCGCCGCGGCTGCGGCGCACCCGGCCGCTCGTCCTCCCGCCCGAGGCGTTCGCGATCACCGAACGAGGCCGCGCGGCGCTCGACACGCTGCCTGCGCGCAGCCGCGCACGGCGCGCGCTCCTCGAGCGCCTCGCGGCCGGGCCGCTCGGCGCCGCCGCGATCGAGCCGGGCGCCACGCTGCGCGGGCTCGTCAAGGACGGGCTCGCCGTGCCGTGCCCGGCGCCCGAGGCGCGGCCGGACCTCGTCCCGGAGGATCCGCTCACCGCCGCGCAGGACGCCGCCGTGGCGGCGATCGTCGGCGCATTGGGCCGCTACGAGGCGTTCCTGCTCCTCGGCATCACGGGGAGCGGCAAGACCGAGGTCTACCTGCACTGCATCGCCGCGGCGCTCGCGCGCGGCACGCAGGCGCTCGTGCTCGTGCCGGAGATCAACCTCACGCCGCAGCTCGCCGCGCAGTTCGCGCGCCGCTTCCCCGGCACGCGGGTGGTGACGCTCACCAGCGCCGCGGCGGAGAACGAGCGCGCCGCCGGCTGGCTCGCCGCGCAGTCGGGCGCGGCGCGCATCGTCCTCGGCACGCGCCTCGCGGTGTTCGCCCCCTTCACGCGGCTCGGCCTGGTCGTCGTCGACGAGGAGCACGACGCCTCGTTCAAGCAGCAGGAGGGCGTGCGCTACTCGGCGCGCGATCTCGCGGTCTACCGCGCCCACGCGGCGGGTGCGCCGATCGTCCTCGGGTCGGCGACGCCGTCGCTCGAGAGCTACGCGCGCGCGCAGGGCGGGCGCTACCGGCAGCTCGCGCTGCCGGAGCGGGCGCGCGCGGGCAGCCGGTTGCCCGACGTGCGGCTCGTCGACACCCGCACCGATGCCCCGGTCGACGGCGTGTGCGCCGCTCTCGCGGCGGCGATCGATGCGCGGCTCGAGCGGGGCGAGCAGGCGCTGCTGTTCCTCAACCGGCGCGGCTACGCACCGGTGCTCGTGTGCAACGCGTGCGGCTGGACCGGCGGCTGCGCCCGCTGCGCGGCGCACCTCGTGCTGCACACCGCGGACCGCCGGCTGCGCTGCCACCATTGCGGCGACGTCCAGCCGATCCCGCGCCATTGCCCGAGCTGCGGCAACGTCGACCTGGTGCCCTTCGGGCGCGGCACGCAGCGCCTCGCGGAGGCGATCGAGGCGCGCTTTCCGCGCGCGCGGCTGCTGCGCATCGACAGCGACTCGACGCGCGCGAAGGGCCGCTGGGAGTCGATGCGCCGCGCGATCGAATCGGGCGACGCCGACATTCTCCTCGGCACGCAGATCCTCGCGAAGGGGCACGACTTCCCGCGCGTCACGCTCGTCGGCGTGCTGGGCGCGGACGCTTCACTCGTGGCCGCGGACTACCGCGCGCCCGAGCGCCTGTTCGCGCAGCTCTACCAGGTGGCCGGCCGCGCCGGGCGCGCCGACCTGCCGGGCGAGGTGCTCCTGCAGACGCGCTACCCCCAGCACCCGCTCTACCAGGCGCTGATGCGCCACGACTTCGCCGGCTTCGCCGCGGCCCAGCTCGAGGAACGGCGCACCGCGGGCTTCCCGCCCGCGGTCCACGAGGCGGTGTTGCGCGCGGAGAGCGAGGCGATGCGGGACGCGATCGAATTCCTCGCTCGCGCGATCGCGCAGGCGCCCGCCGGGCACGCCGGGGTGACCGTGTACGATCCGGTGCCCATGACCCTCGCCAAGCTCGCCGGGAAAGCCCGCGCGCATGTACTGCTGCAGTCGCCGGCGCGGCCGGCGCTGCACGCGTTTCTCCGCGCCTGGGTGGAGTCCCTCTACGCGCTCAAGGCCGGCACCGTCCGCTGGCACCTCGATGTCGATCCGATCGAGTTCTAGACGGCGGGTCGTCGCGTTCGCGCTCGCGCTCGTCGCGAGCGGCGCGTCCGGGCAGAACCGCGCGCCCGACATCAACTATGTGCCCACGCCGCTGCCGGTGGTCGAGCGGATGCTCGAGCTGGCGCGGGTCGGCAAGGACGACGTCGTGTACGACCTCGGCTCGGGCGACGGCCGCATCGTCATCACGGCCGCGCAACGTTACGGGGCGCGCGGCGTCGGCATCGAGATCAACCCGGTCTGGGTGCGCGACGCGCGCGCCATCGCGGAGCGGGCCGGCGTCGCCGACCGCGTCAGCTTCCGGATCGAGGACCTGTTCCTGACCGACCTGGGCGATGCGACGGTCGTCGCCTTCTATCTCTTCCCGACCGTGAACCGCAAGCTCCAGCCCAAGTTCGCGCGGGAGCTGAAGCCGGGCACGCGCGTCGTTTCGCACGAGTACTTGATCGGCGACTGGCCGCCGGACCATACCGAGATCATGGTCGTCGAGGGGGAGCGGCACGTGATCCATCTCTGGACCGTGCGCTGACGATCACGAGAATTTTCCTGGCTCGGGCTCTTGAACCTTTCACGCACTGCACCATCTAACCGCGCGTTGGAAGGGGAGTAGCCAGGGGCGCGTGCCGCGCCCCCGCCGCGGTCGTCATCACGTCCGGTCAGCTTCAGGCCGGTACCGGCCCGGCACACTCGCGCTACGCGTGTCGGCGAGACCTTCGCTGCGACGGCATCCGTGCCGGCCGCAACGACGAAGAATATTCGAAAGGGTCCGCCCGATGCGCCGACGCTGGTCGATGCCTGTCGTTCTCGCGCTTGCCGCGTTCGCGGCCAGCGGTCATGCCGCCGAGCCGCTCACCCTCGACCGGGCGCTCGAGCTCGCCGAGCGGTCCAACCCGCGATTGCGCGCCTCCGCGGCGCAGGTCGAGGGGGCCGGCGCGGGCGTGCGCACCGCGCAGGCCTATCCGAATCCCGACGGTGTCCGCCGGCGGCGGGCGGGTGAGCGCCCGCGTGCCCGATGCGCTCGGCGGCGGGCTCGCAGTTCTCGGCGTCGAGCAGCCGATCGACCTGCCGTCGATCCGCGCGCCGCGCATCCGGGCCGCCGAGTCGGGCCGGGAAGGCAGCGACCCTCGCGCGCGAAGAGATCCGGCTCCAGGTGCGCGCGGACGTCCGGCGAGCGTTCTACGAGGTGCTGAGGCGCCAGGCCGAGCTCGACCTCGCGACCGACACCAGAGCGCCTGATCGACGGCATCCGCCGCCGCGTGGCGGTGCGCGTCGAGGTGGGCGAATCGCCGCGCCTCGAGCTGTCGCGGGCCGAGGCGGAAGTGGCGGCTGCGACGAACGCCGTCGCGTCGGCGCGGCTGCGCGTCGCCCAGGCGAAAGCGACGCTGCGCGCCGTCGTGGGGCTCGCGGCCGGCGGACGCGCTGCACGTCGAAGGCGAGCTCGCCGCGCCGCCCGCGCTCCCGCCGCTCGACGCGCTGCGCGACGAGGTGCTCGCCCGCTATCCGGGCGCTCGCGCAGGCGCGCGCCGAGGTGCGCCGCGCCGAGGCTCGCCTCGCGACCGAGCGCGCCCTGCGGGTGCCGCAGCCCACGCTGCGTCGCGGACGTGCTACCAGGAGCCCGAGACGCGAGACGCGTTGCTCGGCGTCGAGAGTGCCGATCCCGCTCTTCGATCGCCGGCAGGGACCGATCGGCGAGGCCGCCGCGGCGGTCGGCGTCGCCGCCGCGGAGGCCGAGCCGGCGCCTGCTCGAGCTGGTCGCCGCGCTCGAGAGCGCCTACAACGCGCTACCAGGTCGCCACGCGAGCAGATCGCCGCCTTCGAGGGCGGGCTGCTCAAGCAGGCCGACGCCGCGCTGCGCGTCGCCGAGTCGGCCTACCGGTTCGGCGAGCGCGGGTTCATCGAAGTGCTCGACGCGCAGCGCGTGCTGCGCGCAGGTCGCGCACCGACTTCCTCGCCGCGCGCTTCGACCAGCAGTCGGCGCTACGTCGACCTGGAGCAGCTGCGCGCATCCGAGCCTGAAGGGAGACCTCAAGTGAAGCGCGCCGTCGCAATCGCCGCGCTCGCCGCACTCGTCACCGGGTGCGGCGAGCAGAAGCCGTCGCACCACCCCCACCACGCCCCCGGCCCGCGATCCGCTCGCCGTGCAGGCGCCGCCCGGCGCCTGCTCGAGCGCCTGACGCTCGGCCGGCGTCGCCGAGGCCGAGGTGCGGTCGATGCATCCGGGTCGCCGGCCGCGTCGAGGCCGACGAGACCCGCCTCGCGCGCGTCGGCTCGCCGGTCACCGGGCGCATCGTGCGAGCTCGAAGTGCTCGAGGGCAGACGACGTGAAGCGCGGCCAGGTGCTCGCGACGCTCACCAGCACCGAGCTCTCGGACGCGCAGCTCGGCTACCTCAAGGCGCTACTCGCAGCAGGCTGCTCGCCGAGCGCGCCGCGGCGCCGCGCGCCGGCAGCTGCTGCGAGGCCGACGTGATCGGGCAGGCGGAACTGCAGCGGCGCGAAGGCGGAGCTCGTCCAGGCCGACGCCGAGCTCTCCGCCGCGCGCGATCAGCTGAAGGTGCTCGGGCATGTCCGGCGCGCGCGATCGAGCGCCTCGGCTCGACCCGCACAGGTCGACTCCGCCGCCCAGGTGGTCTCGTCAGCATCGACGGCACGGTGATCGACCGCAAGGTGACCGCCGGCCAGGTGGTGCAGCCGGCGGACACGGTGTTCGTCGTCGCCGACCTCTCGAACGTCTGGCTCGTCGCCGACGTGCCGGAGCAGAGCGCCGGCACGCCTGCGCCGTCGGCAAGCGCGTGCGAGGCCGAGATCGCGGCGCTGCCCGGGCGCCGCGATCGAGGGCGCGCTCTCGTTCGTCAGCGCGACGGTGAATCCCGGAGACGCGGACCGTGCGGGTGCGCATGGACCTGCCGAACCCGGCGCGCGAGTTCAAGCCGGCGATGCTCGCCACGATGCTGCTCGAGGGCCCGCCCGCAGCAGCAGCGTGGTCGTGCCGAGCGCGGCGGTCGTGCGCGAGGAGAACCGGGATCACGTCTTCGTGCAGACCGCGCCCGACACGTTCGTGCTGCGGCGCGGTCACGCTCGGCGGCGGAGCACGGCGGGCGGCGCGTGGTGCTCGAGCGGCCTGCGCGCCGGCGAGAAGATCGTCGTCGACGGCGCGTTTCACCTGAACAACGAGCGCAAGCGCCGTCGCGCTGCAGGGCGAGCTGAGCGGAGCTCGAGCCGATGCTCGACGCCATCGTCCGCGGCGCGCGCTGCGAGCAGCGCCTCGTCGTCGTCGTGCTCGCGCGTCGTCGCTGCTCGCGTTCGGGCTCGACGCCGCGCGCAAGCTCTCGGTGGACGCGTTCCCCGACGTCACCAACGTCCAGGTGCAGGTCGCGACCGAGGCGCCCGGCCGCTCGCCGGAGGAGGTCGAGCGCTTCGTCACGGTGCCGGTCGAGATCGCGCATGACCGGCCTGCCCGGCCTGACGGAGATGCGCTCGCTGAACAAGCCCGGCCTGTCGCTCGATCACGCTGGTCTTCACCGACACGACCGACGTCTACTTCGCCCGCCAGCTGGTGATGGAGCGCCTGATCGAGGTCGGCGGCCGCCTGCCGCCAGGGCATCGACGCCGGTGCTCGGCCCGGTCTCCACCGCGCTCGGCGAGGTCTACCAGTACACGCTCGAGCGCCCCGACGACGGCGAGCGCGCGCTCACCAAGGAGGAACTGGTCGAGCGCCGCATCGTGCAGGACTGGGTGGTGCGCCCGCTGCTGCGCTCGATCCCGGGCGTGGCGGAGATCAACTCCACCGGCGGCTACGTCAAGCAGTACCAGGTGCTGGTCGATCCGGACCGGCTGCGCTACTACGGCGTGACGCATCCAGGACGTCTACGCAGGCGCTGGCGCGCAACAACGCCAACTCGGGCGGCGGCGATGCTGCCGCAGGGCGCCGAGCAGTACCTGGTGCGCGGCGTCGGCCTGATCACGCGATCTCGACGACATCCGCACCATCGTGCTCAAGGAAGTGGACGGCGTACGCCGGTCTACATCCGCGACGTGGCCGAGGTGACGCTCGGCGAGGAGGTGCGCTACGGCGCGATGATCAAGGACGGCTACACCGAGGCGGTCGGCGGCATCGTGATGATGATCGCGCGGCGGCAACGCCAAGGAGGTGGTGAGCCGCGTCAAGGCGCGGGTCGACGAGATCAACGCCAAGGGCATGCTGCCCGACGGCCTCAAGATCGTGCCCTACTACGACCGCTCGGAACTGGTCGACGCGGCGCTGTGGACCGTCACCAAGGTGCTGCTCGAAGGCGTCGTCCTGGTGGTCGTCGTGCTGTTCCTGTTCCTCGGCGACCTGCGCTCCGAGCCTGATCGTGATCGCGACGCTGGTGCTCACGCCGCTCGCTCACGTTCATGGTGATGAACCAGCTACGGGCTGTCGGCCAACCTGATGTCGCTCGGCGGCCTGGCGATCGCGATCGGCCTGATGGTCGACGGCTCGGTGGTGGTGGTCGAGAACGCGTTCGCGCAGCTCGGCCGCGACACGGGCGAGAGCCGGGTGCGCATCGATCCTCGAGGCGGTGCTCGAGGTCGGCACGCCGGTGATCTTCGGCATCGGCATCATCATCCTGGTGTTCCTGCCGCTGATGACGCTGCAGGGCATGGAGGGCAAGATGTTCGCGCCGCTCGCCTACACCATCGCGATCGCGCTCGCCATCTCGCTGGTGCTCTCGCTCACGCTGACGCCGGTGCTCTCCTCCTACCTGCTGCAAGCGGCGGCGCCGAGCACGACACGTGGCTGATCGCGCTGCATGAAGCGCCCGTACCTGGCGATGCTGCACTGGGCGCTCGCCAACGAGCAGAAGACCGTCGCTGGCGGCGGTCGCGGCTGTTCGCGGCGTCGGTGGCGCTGCTGCCGTTCCTCGGCACCTCGTTCATCCCGGAGATGAAGGAGGGCTCGATCTCGCCGAACATCGACCGCGTGCCCGAACATCTCGCTCGAGGAGTCGATCAAGATGGAGATGGAGGCGATGCGGCTCGTGCCGCGAGGTGCCGGGCGTGAAGGCGGTGGTGTCGCGCCTCGGCCGCGGCGAGTCGCCGGCCGACCCGGCCGGGCCGAACGAGGCCGACGTGATCGTCGCGCTCACGCCGCGCGACGAGTGGCCGGAGGGCTGGACCCAGGACGACATCGCCGACGAGATGCGCAAGCGAGCTCGCCGCGATCCCCGGCGTCAACCTGGTGATGGCGCAGCCGATCTCGGACCGCGTCGACGAGATGGTCACCGGCGTGCGCGCCGACGTCGCGGTGAAGCTGTTCGGCGACGACCTCGACGTCGCTGATCGAGAAGGCCGAACGAGATCGCGCGCGTGGCCGGCAGCGATCCGCGGGCTGCGCGACATCGCGCGTCGACCGCGTCGGCGGCCAGCAGTACCTCAACATCACCATCGACCGGCAGGCGATCGCGCGCCACGGCCTGAACGCCTCGGACGTCCACGACGTCATCGAGACGGCGGTCGGCGGCAAGGTGGCGACCGAGATCTACGAGGGCGAGCGGCGCTTCCAGGCGGTCGTGCGCCTGCCCGAGCGACTGCGCGACAGCGTCGACGAGATCCGCACGCCTGCAGTTCACCGCGCCGAACGGCGCGCAGCGTGCGCGCTGGAGAACGTGGCGCAGCATCGAGGTGGCCGAAGGCCCGGCGCAGATCAATCGCGAGATCGGCCAAGCGCCGGATCGTCGTCGGCGTCAACGTCCAGGATCGCGACCTGGGCGGCTTCGTCGCGGAGCTGCAGCAGAAGGTGGCGAGCGCGAGGTCAAGCTGCCGGAAGGCTACTACCTCGAGTGGGGCGGCCAGTTCCAGAACATGGAGCGGGCGCTCAGCCACCTGATCGATCATCGTGCCGATCACCATCGGCGCGATCTTCTTCCTGCTGTTCCTGCTGTTCAACTCGCTGCGCTTCGCCGCGCTGATCATCATGGTGCTGCCGTTCGCGTCGATCGGCGGCGTGATCGGCGCTGTTCGTCAGCGGCGAGTACCTCTCGGTGCCGGCATCGGTCGGGTTCATCGCGCTGTGGGGCATCGCGGTGCTGAACGGCGTGGTGCTGGTCTCCTACATCCGCAGGCTGCGCGAAGAGGGCCGCTCACAGCGCGAGGCGGTGATCGAGGGCGCGACGCTGCGCTTCCGGCCGGTGATGATGACCGCCACGGTCGCCGCGCTCGGCCTGGTGCCGTTCCTGTTCGCGACCGGTCCGGGCTCGGAAGTGCAGCGCCCGCTGGCGATCGTGGTGATCGGCGGCCTGATCACCTCGACCGTGCTCACGCTGGTCGTGGTGCCGACGCTGTACCGCTTCTTCGAGGAAAAGCGCATCGAGGCCTGAACGGGGCGCATCGACCCAAAACGCGGGAGCAATTCGAGTATGAAACAGATCAACGCAGTCATCCCGCCCGGCCGGCTCTCCCGGTTGCGTGCGGCGTTCCGCAAGATTCCGGACTTCCCCGGTATGACCGTCCTGAAGGCGGAAGGCTCCGGCTACCATCCCGGCAAGCCGCATCTGCCGGGCCTCAAGGGCGAGCTGACCGAGTACTCGGCCCGGGTCCGGATCGAGATCGTTTCGCCCGACGAGATGGTCGCGAGATTGCTCGCGCTCATTCACGAGACCTGCCACACCGGGCAGGCCGGCGACGGCGTCGCCTGGGTCGTACCCGTCGAGTCGTTCCGGCGCCTCCGCGAGCCGCTTACGCGGCCCTAGCGTCCGCAACGAGCGACCTCCGCCTCGATCTCGACCGGGATCCCGAACGGCAGCTCGGCCATGCCGACCGCGCTGCGCGCATGCTGGCCGCGGTCGGGGCCCCAGAGCTCGAGGATCAGGTCGGAGAAGCCGTTGATCACCGCCGGCTGGCGGTCGAAGCCGGGCGCGGAGTTCACCATCCCGAACGCGCGCACCCACCGCTCGACCTGCTCCAGGTCACCGAGCGTTTGCTTCAGGCTCGCGAGCATCGCGAGGGCCGTGAGCCGCGCCGCCGCGTAGCCCTGCTCGAGCGTCACGGTTGCGCCGACCTTTCCGAGCGGCGCCGCGAGGGTGCCGTCGGGATTCGTTGGGCCGTGCCCGGAGACGAGACCGCGGTCGCCGACGACCCGCACCCAGACGAAGGGAAGCTTGGCCCCCGGTGGTGCCCGCGTGGGTTCGGGCAACGCGAGCCCCAGGGCGCGCAGCCGCTCCTCGACGCGCATGTCCGGCGGCCCTGGCCGGACCACGACTAGCGGGACCGCTTCTTCGCCTTGGCGGGGCGGTTGGGTTTCCGCCGGCGGGTCTTGCCGTGGGATCCCTTGAATAGCTTGCCGCGGAACGAACGCTTGTCGCCTTTGCCCATGGTTTCGTGACGTGTGGAGGTGGTCGGTGGCGGCGAGTCTAGCCAATCGGCCGCTTGCAGTGAAGCATGCGGTCAAGCATCGCGCTGCATCCAGAACCGGATCCCGCGCCGCTTCGACTCGTACATCGCCTGGTCGGCGAGATCGATCAGCTGCGCCTCCTTCGCGCCGTCCGGCGGCGCGATCACCCCGCCGATGCTGATCCCCACCTCGCCGGTGACGCCATCGGCGCTGAACGGGCGGCAGACGTGGTCGGCAATGATGTTCGCCCGGCTCTCGAGGAGCACCGGGTGGGAGACGCCGGGCAGGACCACGACGAACTCGTCGCCGCCGATGCGCGTCGCGAGGTCCTTGCGCCGGATCGACATCCGGATCCGCTCGGCGACGATCCGCAGGACGCGGTCCCCGACGGCGTGGCCGTACCGGTCGTTGAACGGCTTGAACCGGCAGAGGTCGAGGTAGAGCAGCGCGAACCCGTGGCGCGGGTCCTCGAGCTCCTCGCGCAGCCGGTGCGACAGCGCGAGGCGGTTCCCGAGCCCGGTCAGCGCGTCGGTCTCCGCGCGCGCGGTGGCTTCGCCCAGCGTCGAGCTGATCGCCGCCGCGTCCCGGACGATCGCGATCGCGTAGCGCTCGCCCCCGGCGTCGGCCGTGCAGATCGAGATCGACACCGCGATCTCCGCCCCGTCCTTGCGCAGTCCCTGCAGCAGCGGCCGGGTCCCCATCATCATCGGCCGACCGGCGCTCATGAACTCGCGGCATGCGCCGGTGTGCCGCGGCCGGAAGCGCGGCGGCACCAGCAGCTCGAGCGGCATGCCCTGCAACTCGGATCGGGAATAGCCGAACAGGCGCTCGGCGGCGTCGTTGCCGAAGACGATGCGCTGTTCGGCATCGACGACGATCGCGCCGTCGTAGAGCAGGCCGAGGACCGCGGTGAGGCAGCCGACCGAATCGCCGGTCGCGCGCGCGTCCAGGGTCTGGGGCGGTGATTCGGAACGCTCGCCGTCCCGCATGGTGGCCCGCGTCACCCGCTCAGCAGCCGGCCGATGCCCGGAACGGGACCGGTCGGGCCGCGGCGGATGTCGCGCGACATGCGCACCGCCGTCTCGACGCCGCCGTAGTAGGCCGGCACGCGCGCAAACTCCGCGAAACCGAGCCGCGCGTAGAAGCGGCTGGCGGCACGATTGGTCTCGCGCAGCTCCAGGCGGATGGTGGCGATGCCCGCGGCGAGCGCCGACTCCTCGAGCCAGGCGACGAGGTGCCGTCCGAGGCCTGCGCGCTGCCACTCGGGCCGCACCGCGAGCAGGCTCAGGTGCGCATGCTCGTCACTGAAGAACATGATCGCAAATGCCGCGATCCGCTCCGGCGTGCACGCAACGACGGTGAGCGTGCTCGGGTTGCGGATGTTGCGGGCGACGCGCGCGACGGTCCAGGTCCAGCCGAGCCCGGACTCGATGAGGTCGCGCGACATCGCCGCAATCTCGGCGGCGTCGTCGAGCGTCGCGAGGCGCACGGTGAAGTTCGCGGGCGGCACGTCCGGTCGCAGCTTACATGCCCCCGCGCGGCAACGGCTGTCGTGCCGGGGCGACATCGAGTCTGCCTCCGAAACAGCGGGTTGGCAAACGCGGCGCGCATGCCGTCGTGCAGCGGCGACACGCGCGGCTGCAGCGACGGTCCCGGCCACTGGGAACGCGCCCGGGGCACGGACCTTGCTGTATGCGTGGCTTCGTACCGACCCGCAACCCAAGGAGGAGCCATGCTCAATCGACAAGGGCTGTTCAACCCCGCAGATCGCCAGCGGCGCGAGCAGCGGAGCTTCGACGCGCCCGCAGCCAACCAGCCGGCCACCCCCGTCGAGCCGGCGCGGGTCGAGCCGCCCAAGCCGGAGCCCGAGGCGCCGCGACCGCGGGCCGAAGAGTCGAAGGGCAGCCGTCTCATCGTCGGCCCGGACATCAAGCTGAAGGGCGCCGAGATCACCGACTGCGACACCCTCGTCGTCGAGGGCCGCGTCGAGGCGTCGATGGACAGCCGCGTGATGCAGATCGCCGAGAACGGCTCCTTCCACGGCACCGTCGGCGTGGACATCGCCGAGATCCGCGGGCGGTTCGACGGCGAGCTGACCTGCCGCAAGCAGCTCGTGATCCACCCGACCGGCAAGGTCTCGGGGAAGATCCGCTACGGGCGCCTCGTCATCGAGGAGGGCGGTGAAGTCGCGGGCGACGTCGCCGCGATGGGGGCGCAGAAGACCACCATCCTGTCCGCGACGAAGCCCGTCGAGGCCGCGGCGCGCTGAGCCGCAGACGCTTGATCCGCTTGACCCGCTTGACCCGCCGGGTTGCCGCCGGCGGGGGAGCGGCTTACAGTCGGGCACGCCCAGTGCGCGTGCCCGATGCAGCCCCAGGACTACAGCCACGAAACCGAGGTGCACCCGTCGCGCGCGGTGCGCGTGGCGCTCGTCCTCGCGGGCACCGGCTTCGTCGGGCTCGGGATCCTTGGGGCGTTCCTGCCGGTCCTGCCGACCACGCCGTTCATGCTTCTCGCGGCGGCGTGCTACGCGCGCGCATCGACCCGGTTCTACAACGGGCTGCTCAACAACCGGGCCTTCGGTCCGACGATCCGCGAGTGGCGCCGCTACCGGTCGATTCCGTACCGGACGAAATGGACGGCGATCGGGCTGATGGCGGTCACCCTCACGGCGTCGATCGTGTTCGCCGTCGAGGATCCCTGGCTGCGTGCGGCGCTGGCCGCGTTCGGCGTGCTGCTCGCGGTGTGGATGGCGCGCATCCCGTCCCGCGACCGGCCTGCCGGCCGGTCGTGAGGCGGGTTGTCCCGGCAGCAGGCTACGCGGCCTGCTTGTTACACAGCCTGCTAGTTACGCCGCCTGCTTGTGCTTCAACTGCTCGATGAACTCGACGTTCGGGCAGAACGCTTCGTAGCGCTCGGTCTGGCCGCCGTCGAGCCAGGCCTTGCACGCCTCGGCGTCGCGGCAGGCGACGCAGCGCCGCGCGGCGTGACACGCCTGCTCCAGCGTCGAGTAATCCTCGACCCCGGCGATCGTGACGCCCTGGCGCTTGAGCATGCGGTGCATCAGCACCGGGCGCTCCTCGATCATCGTCCCGCGCCACATCACCCACAGGGCCCGCGCCGCCACCGCAACCAGCGCAATCAGCGCCGCCCCGATCAGCACTCCGGCTACCGTTTCCATCATGGCCATCTCCTTCCCGTTCCTGGTGACGGCCTTATATTGATCGTACGATCAACAAAGAGGTTTGATCCGGATCATGCGGACGCGCCGCCAGGGCGCGGAGGCGCGTCGAAATACCCGCCCGGAGGGCGGTCCAGCCAGGGGGGTCCGGTATAATCCGCCGCCTTTCCGCGGCGCAACACGCACCACGCCCATGTCCGCCGAGACCCGCGCCCACCTCACCGAACTGGTCACCCGCGCCCTTGCCGCCGCCGCGCCCGATGCGCCGGCGGCCGCGATCACGTTCGAGCGGCCGCGCGACCCGGCGCATGGCGACTACGCGACCACCGTGGCGCTGCAGCTCGCAAAGACCCTGAAGACGCCGCCGCGCAAGGTCGCGGAGCAGCTGGTCGCAGCGCTCCCCGCTTCGGCGTGGATCGAGAAGCCGGAGATCGCGGGCCCGGGCTTCATCAACTTCCGCCTCAGGCCGGCGGCCAAGCAGCGCATCGCCCGCACGATCCTCGAGCGCGGCGCCGCGTACGGCCGCTCCGAGCGCGGCCGGGGCGCGAGCGTGATGATCGAGTTCGTCTCCGCCAACCCGACCGGCCCGCTGCACGTCGGCCATGGCCGGCAGGCCGCGCTCGGCGACGCCATCGCCGGACTCCTCGAGCGGCAGGGCTGGCGCGTGACGCGCGAGTTCTACTACAACGACGCCGGGCAGCAGATCCAGAACCTCGCCGTCTCGGTGCGCGCGCGCGCGCAGGCGCTGCTCGGCGAGCACGCGCACTTCCCCGAGGACGGCTACCACGGCGAGTACATCCGCGAGATCGCGCAGCACTACCTCGACGAGGTCGGCCACGATCTCGGCGACATCGAGTCGATCCGCCGGTTCGCAGTGGCCGCGCTGCGCCGCGAGCAGGACACCGACCTGCAGGCGTTCGGAGTGAAGTTCGACAACTATTACCTGGAGAGCTCGCTCTATACCGACGGCCGGGTGGACGCGACGGTGGCGCAGCTCGCCGCCTCGGGCAAGACCTACGAGAAGGACGGCGCGCTGTGGCTGCGCACGACCGATTACGGCGACGACAAAGACCGCGTGATGCGCAAGTCCGACGGCGGATACACCTACTTCGTGCCCGATGTCGCGTATCACGTCACGAAGTGGGAGCGCGGCTTCGGCAAGGTGATCAATGTGCAGGGCATGGATCACCACAGCACCGTCGTGCGGGTGCGCGCCGGGCTCCAGGCGCTCGGCATCGGCATCCCGCCGGGCTATCCCGATTACGTGCTGCACAAGCTCGTCACCGTGATGAAGGGCGGCGCAGGAGGTGAAGATCTCGAAGCGCGCCGGCAGCTACGTCACGGTGCGCGATCTCATCGACGAGGTCGGGCGCGACGCGGTGCGCTTCTTCCTGGTGTCGCGCAAGGCCGACACCGAGTTCACCTTCGACATCGATCTGGCGAAGTCGCAGTCGGAGGAGAACCCGGTCTACTACGTGCAGTACGCCCATGCGCGGGTGTGCCGCATGCTCGAGGAGGCGCGCGGGCGCTTCCCCGACGACCCCGCGGCGCACGCGGAGGTCGCGCTCGACCCGCTCGCCGAGCCGCGCGAGCTCGCACTGCTGGCGCGGCTCGCCGACTTTCCGGACGTGCTGGACGCGGCCGCGGACGAGCTCGCGCCGCACCTCGTCGCCTTCTATCTGCGCGAGTTGGCCGGCGAGTTCCACAGTTACTATAATGCGGTGCGCGTTCTCGTCCCCGAGAGCGGCACGCGGCTCGCGCGACTTGCGCTCTCGGCGGCCGTGCGGCAGGTGCTCGCCAATGGGCTCGCCGTCCTCGGCGTGAGCGCCCCCGAACGAATGTAGCGCCGCGAGAAGTGAAAGACTACAAGCCCCGCCCGCGCGAGAAGAAGAGGAAGCCTGTCGGCGGCACGCTGCTCGGCATCTTCATCGGCCTCGTGCTCGGCCTCGCGATCGCCACCGCCGCGGCCATCTACGTCACCAACGCGCCGGTGCCGTTCGTCAACAAGACCCAGCAGCAGCGCGCCACGACGCCGCAGGCGGACCAGAAGCTCGCGGAGGCGGCGAAAGCCGGCGCCGCCGAGAAGCCGAAGTTCGATTTCTACAAGATCCTGCCCGGCCAGGAAGAGCCGGTCACCGACCGGGAGCTGAAGAGCGCCGCGGCCAAGCAGGCCGAGAAATCCGGCGCGCCGCGCGACCTCTATTTCGTGCAGGCCGGCGCGTTCCAGAATCCGGCCGACGCTGACAACCTGAAAGCCCGTCTCGCGTTAATGGGCCTGCAGGCGAGCGTCGAGCCCGCGAATCTGCCCGACAAGGGCACCTGGTATCGCGTCCGGCTGGGGCCGTATACCCAGCTCGACGAGATCAACCGCGTGCGCCAGACCCTGGCGCAGAACGCGATCGACGCCTCGCTCGTTAAGATCAAGAACTGAAGGGTAGCCCAATGAACGTACGCCTCTTCCGCGCGCTCGCCGCGCTTCTCGCCGCACTTCTCGCCACCGTGTCGCTCGCGCCCGCAGCGCTCGCCCAGCAGCAGGCGCCGTTCCTGCACATCAACCCGCCGATCGCGACCGACGCGGCCGGAAAGATCGAGGTGGTGGAGTTCTTCTGGTACGAGTGCCCGCATTGCTTCGAGCTCGAGCCGCTGCTCGAGTCCTGGGTGCCGAAGCTCGCGAAGGACGTGCAGTTCCGGCGCGTTCCGGCCACGTTCAACGACCGGTGGAAGATCAGCGCGCGCGTCTTCTACGCGCTGGAGTCGATGGGGCTCGAGGACAAGCTGCACAAGCCGCTGATGGACGCGATCCACAAGGACCGCATGCGCATCACGGACGACCGGCAGCGCGCCGAATGGCTCGCGAAGCAGAAGGTGGACGTGGCCAAGTTCGAGGCGGCGATGAAGTCGTTCGCGGTCGAGAGCCGGCTCAAGCGCGCCGACCAGCTGGTGCGCGACTCGAGGATCGATGGCGTGCCGGCGCTGATGATCAATGGCCGCTACCTCGTCACCGCGGGCGGGAACCTGCCGCGGATGCTCGACACCGCGAACGCCCTGATCGACCAGTCGCGCAAGGACCTGGCGGCGGCGAAGAAGTAAGCCCCGATCCCCCGGACGATCTTCATCACGGGCGCGTCGAGCGGGATCGGCGCCGCGCTCGCCCGACACTACGCGCGCGAAGGCGCCGTGCTCGGCCTCCTGGCGCGGCGCAAGGACGCTCTCGACGGCCTGGCGCAGTCGCTGGGCGTCCCGGGCGCGACCTACGCCGCGGACGTTGCCGACGTGGCGGCGATGCAGGCAGCCGCCGAGGACTTCATGGCCCGGCACGGCGTCCCCGATGTCGTCATCGCGAACGCGGGCGTCTCCGCGGGCACGTCCGGCGGTGAGGCCGAGGACCTCGCGGTGCTCGAGCGCATCCTGCGCACCAACGTCGTCGGGCTTGCCGCCTCGCTCCAGCCGTTCGTTGCGCCGATGCGCGCGCGCGGCGCCGGCATTCTCGCGGGCATCGCGAGCGTCGCGGGCTTTCGCGGACTGCCGGGCGCGGGGGCTTACTCGGGCTCGAAAGCCGCAGCGATCGCTTGGCTGGAGAGCCTGCGCATCGAGCTGTCCGGAAGCGGCGTCGCCGTCGTCACGCTCTGTCCCGGGTACATCGACACGCCCATGACGCGAGTGAACCGGCACCCGATGCCGTTCATGCTCCCGGCCGGCGAGGCGGCCCGGCGCATGGCGCGAGCGATCGATGCACGCCGCTCCTGGGTCGTCGTGCCGTGGCAGATGGCGATCGTCGGCGGGCTGATGCGCCGCATGCCGAACTGGCTCTATGACCGCGCGCTCAAGCGCGCGCCGCGCAAGCCGCGCAAGTTGCCCCTGTAGCTTCTTCGTCCCGGTCCGCGCGCCACGAACGCGCGATCGGAGTATCTTCCGCCCTTGACGTCGCCCCCGCGAGTGCGCGGGAGAACGCGACGCGCAGCCCCTGCCAGGAGGCCTTCGTCCGCTCCGGACGTCCGCCTCGAGTCTCGTGCGACCCGACAGTCGGAGGGAGCAGGCGATGGCGACGGTCAAGGCGGAACCCTACGAGTTCGAGTTCGATCCGCGCGCCTGCGCGCTCGTCGTCATCGACATGCAGCGCGACTTCGTCGATCCCGGCGGCTTCGGCGAAGCGCTCGGCAACGACGTTTCCCTCCTCCGCAAGGCGATCGCGCCGACCAGGCGCGTGCTGGACGCGGTGCGCAGCCGGGGCATGCTCGTGGTCCACACCCGCGAGGGCCACCGCCCCGACCTCACCGACCTGCCGCCCAGCAAGAAGCTGCGCGGCAAGCTGAAGGCCGGCATCGGCGACGCCGGCCCGATGGGCCGCATCCTGGTGCGCGGCGAGTACGGCCACGACATCATCGACGAGCTCAAGCCGGCCCCCGGCGAGCCGGTCATCGACAAGCCCGGCAAGGGCGCGTTCTACGCCACCGATCTCGACGCGCTGCTGCACAACCGCGGCGTCAGGCAGCTCGTCGTGTGCGGCGTCACGACCGAAGTCTGCGTGAACACCAGCGTGCGCGAGGCGAACGACCGCGGCTACGACTGCCTGGTGCTCGAGGACTGCGTGGGCTCGTACTTTCCGGAGTTCCAGGTCGCCGCGCTGAACATGATCAAGGCGCAGGGCGGGATCTTCGGCTGGGTGAGCGACTCGCAGCGCTTCCTCGAGGCGCTCGCGCGCGCCTAGACCGGTTCGTACGGCGCCCGAGACCAGGCGGGCGCATCACAACGGGGAGAAGAACCATGACAAACGGAACGGCAGTGCGCTGGTGGGTGCCCGGGGACTGGAACGGCTTCTTCGGGCTGTTCACGAACGTCGTCCTCAACGTGATCGTGCTGACGGGGCTGTGCCTCTACGTGGTCAAGCTGCCCGAGGAGCTCGTCTTCGGACGCATCCTCCCGGCGCTCGGCATCGCGCTCCCGCTCGGGAACCTGTACTACGCCTGGCTCGCCCGGCAGCTCGCGCAGAAGGAGGGCCGCACCGACGTGACCGCGATGCCCTACGGCCCGAGCGTCCCGCACATGTTCATCGTCGTGTTCGTGGTCATGCTGCCGGTGTACCTCAAGACGAACGACGCGAAGCTCGCGTGGCAGGCGGGGCTCGCGTGGTGCTTCATCATCGGCGTGATCGTGCTGCTCGGCGCCTTCGTCGGACCGTGGATCCGCGCGCACACGCCGCGCGCAGCGATGCTCGGGACGCTGGCCGGGATCTCGATCGCCTTCATCTCGATGCGCCCGGCGTTCCAGATGTGGGAGCTGCCGTGGATCGCGTTCGTGTCCTTCGCGATCGTGCTCATCGCCTGGACCGCGAACGTGCGCCTGCCCGGCGGCATCCCGGGCGGCCTCGCCGCCGTGCTGGTGGGCATCCTGCTCGGGTGGCTCGCCACCGCGGTCGGCTGGAGCGACTACATGAAGCCGGCGGAGGTGACGAAGTCATTCGCGCAGTTCGGCCTCCACCTGCCGTGGCTGTCCGCCGACGTCTGGGCCGGCCTGCGGGACGTCGCGCCGCTGCTCGCCACCGCCATCCCGCTCGGCATCTACAACTTCACCGAGGCGATGAACAACGTCGAGAGCGCGGCCGCCGCCGGCGACAATTACAACCTGCGCAAGGTCCTGCTCGCCGACGGCGTCGGCGCGATCGTGGGCGCGATGCTCGGCAGCCCGTTCCCGCCCGCGGTGTACATCGGCCATCCCGGCTGGAAATCGGTCGGCGGTCGCATCGGCTACTCGCTCGCGACCGGCGTCGTGATCGGGCTCGTGTGCTTCCTCGGTCTCACCGCGCTGCTGCTGGCGGTCGTGCCGCTGGTGGCGATCCTCCCGATCCTGCTCTACATCGGGCTGGTGATCGGCGCGCAGGCGTTCCAGGCTTCGCCGAAGGAGCATGCGCCGGCAGTCGTGCTGGCGATCATCCCGAACGTGGCGGCATGGGGGCACCTGCAGGTCGACAGCGCGCTCGCCGCGGCCGGCACCTCGGCCGGCAAGGTCGGCGCGGCCGCGCTGGGCGGGACCGGCGTCGTCTACCACGGCATGGAGCTGCTCGGCGGCGGCGCGGTGCTCGCCGGCCTCGTCCTCGGGGCGATGGCGGCGTTCATCATCGAGCGGCAGTTCAAGATGGCGGCCATGTACGCGTTCGCGGGCGCGGTGCTGGCCTTCTTCGGCTTCATCCACGGCGCCCAGCTCGGCTGGGCGATGTCGCCGATGGTGGCGCTCGGGTATGCGCTGTTCGGTGCCATCTGCCTCGCGGTGAGCGGGCAGAGTCAGGGGCCGGCGGTCACACGCTCCGGTTGAACCACAGCACCGAGAGCGCCGCCGCGGCGAGCGCCAGCACGGCGGCGACGGCGATGGCGAGCGCGCCGATCTCGGTTTCCTTCTTCTCGAGCACGAACTGCGTGTTCAGCTGCTGATAGACCTTCTTGAGGTCCGCCGCGCTGCCGGCGTAGAAGTACTCCGCGCGGGTGAGGTCCGCGACGGTTTTCAGCGTCTCCTCGTCGAAGCGCATGTAGACGGACCAGCCGCCGACGTCGGCCATGCCGCCCCCGGCGGTGCCGAACCCGACCGTGTAGACGCGGACGCCGCGCTCCGCGGCCATGCGCGCCGCGTCGGACGGATCGGGACCCATCGTCCGGCGACCGTCGGTGAGCAGGATGATCGCGCCGGAGGCGTAGGACCCCGGCGGGACCGGCGTGAACGGCGCGGTTTCCGCCTTGCCCGCCTTGTCGGCGGGTAGTGCGCGTCCGCCGTCGCGCGCGCCGCGGCCGCCGTCGCGCCCGCCGCGTCCCCCGAACAGCAGGGACTCCAGGTCGATGCCCGCGTCGGGGAGAAGCGTGGCGAGAGACACGATGATCCCGCTGCCGATCGCGGTGTGGCGCTGCAGCTGCAGCCGGTCGATGGCCGCGACCAGGTCGTCGCGGTTGCGCGTGGGCGACTGCACGACCGACGCCGTGCCGGCGAAGGACACGATGCCGATGCGCACGTCCGCGGGCTGCTCCTGGACGAACGCCTTCGCGGCCTCCTGCGCGGCCGCGAGCCGGCTCGGCTCGATGTCCGCCGCGCGCATGCTGAGCGAGACGTCGATGGCGAGGATGATGGTGCGCTGCTCCGAGGGCAGCGTGATCACGGCGCTCGGCCGCGCGATCGCGACGATCGACGCGACCAGCGCGAGCAGGAACAGGAGCGGCGGGAAATGGCGCCGGAACCGCTGTCCCGGTCCGATGGCCGCCTTGACGAGGCTCAGGCTGGCGTACCGGATCGCATCCTTCTTCTTGCGACGCAACAGGAACACGTAGGCGCCGACGAGCAGGGGCGCCGCGAGCAACAACCAGAGCGCTTCAGGCCACAGGAACTTCATCGCCGTCCTTCCGGATGCGTCCGCCGGCGCACTGCACCGGCGTGTCGCCCGCGAACTCTAGCACTGCCCGCCGCACCGCCGGGGGGCGCGGGCAACGGCGACGGGCTCGCCGCACCCATCGCGGATTGCGGCCGGGGCGGCCGCTACTCCGGCTGGATCCCCGCGAGCTTCACGAGCTTCGCCCAGTGGGCGATCTCGCTCTGGATGAACTTGCCGAGCTCGCCCGGGTTCATCGGCGCGACGTCGGTGCCGATCGCCGCGAACTTTTCCTTTGTTTCCGCCTTTCCGATCCCCTTGACGGTAACGTCGTGCAGCCGCTGCACGATCTCCGGCGGCGTGCCCGCGGGCGCCATGAGCGCGAACCAGGCGATCAGCTCGTAGCCCTTCAGCTCCTCGGCGACGGCGGGCACGTCCGGCGCGAGCGGGGTCCGTTTCGCGGAGGTGACCGCGAGCCCCCTCAGCTTGCCGCCCTTCGCCTGGGCGAGCGCGTTGCCGAGGTCGACGAAGGTGAAGGAGAGCGTGCCGCCGAGCACGTCGGTGATCGTCTGCGGGATGCCCTTGTAGGGCACCTCGACCACGTCCAGCTTGCCCATCGACTTGAGCATCGCGAGCGACACCTGCGAGCCCGACGAGCCGAAGCCCGCGGAGAGCTTGCCCGGCTTCGCGCGCGCGTCGACGAGGAACTCCTTGAAGTTCTTGACCGGGGAATCGGCCCGCACCATCAGCATGAAGGAAGTGGTGCCGATGCGCGCGACCGGCGCGAAGTCCTTGACCGGATCATAGGCAAGCTTCTTGAACAGGCTCACGTTCGCCGCCTGGGGCGTGTTGGTGGTCACCAGCAGCGTGTAGCCGTCGGGCGCCGCCCGCGCCACTTCGCCGGCGGCGATCGCACCCTGCGCCCCGGGCTTGTTCTCGACGACGAACGGCTGCTTCAGCTCCTCCTGCAGCTGCTGGCCGACGAGGCGCGCCACCTGGTCGGTCGCGCTGCCCGCGGGGAACGGCACCATCAGCCGCACCGGGCGTGTGGGATAGGTCTGCGCATGCGCGCCGAGCACGAATATCGCCAAGCCGGCGGCGACGAGAGTGCGGTACATGGGTTTACTCCCTCCGGTGGTCGATCGCATCATACCGCCCGGCGCACCGGCCGGGTCGTGAGGAGCACCCCGCCGATCACCATCAGGCCGCCGACGACCATGCTCGTCAGGATCGGCTCGCCGAGGAAGAGCGCGGCGAAGGTCACGCCGAACACCGGGACGAAGTTGATGAAGATCGCGGTGCGCGAAGGGCCGATGCGCCGCACGCCCTCGGAGAAGAAGACGAACGCGACGACGGTCCCGAAGATTGCGATGTAGCTGATCGACAGCCAACCCTGCACCGGCAGCGCCGCGACCGCCGCCCAGGGGCGCTCGAACGCCGCGGCGACGGCGAGCATCGCGCCGCCGAACAGCGCGGCCCAGGTGGTCGTCGCGAGCGGCGAAACGCGTCCGAGGACGCCGCGGCCGATGAGCGTGTAGCTCACCCAGCCGAGCACGGAGCCGAAGAGCAGCAGCTCGCCGGACCCGAGCGCCCCCGTGAACAGCGACGGCAGGTCGCCGCGCGAGATCACGACCGCCGCGCCCGCCAGCGCGAGCGCGATCCCGAGCCAGCGCCCGCGCGTGAGCCGCTCGCGGAAGACGAGCCACATGCCGAGCGCGGTGCCGATCGGGTTGAGCGCCATGATGAGCGCCCCGCGGCCTGCCGGCACGCGCTCCAGCGCGGGGAAGAAGCAGGCGTTCCAGACGAACACGCCGGTGAACCCGAGCGCCGCCATCGCCGCGAGGCCGCGCGCGTTCATGCGCGGCAGGCCGCCCTCGAGCACGCGCACGAGCACGAGGAGGATGCCGATGGCCACCGCGATGCGGAGCGCGCCGGCGGTGAACGGCGGCAGCAGCGGCGCGACGATGCGCGCGGCGACGAACTGGCCGCCCCAGCAGGCGGCCATCAGGACGAGCTTGAGGTAGAGCCCGGGCGTGGCGCCCGGGGGCGCCTTCACGACCCCCCCGGCCGCTGCCGCCGCTGCGGCCACCCCTCCCGGCCGGGAGAGGAAGCGCCGTGCCGCGTCACGTCTTCGCGCTGCTCGCCGGCCCGTTGTCGCCGAGCCGCAGCGCGACGTAGGACCCGGGCGCGTCCTCGATGGGCTTCAGCTTGCCGTCGCCCGGCGTGCGCGCGGGGATCTTCTCGCCGCGGTTGAGCGCGTCGATCCACGCCTGCCAGTCGGTCCACCACGAGCCTTCGTTCTGCTGCGCGGACTGCTGGAACGCCTCGGGCGTCGCGGGCAGCGCGTCGTTGGTCCAGAAGCCGTACTTGTTCGCCGCCGGCGGATTGACGATGCCGGCGATGTGGCCGGAGCCGCCGAGCACGAAGCGCACCGGTCCGCCGAGCACGCGCGCGCCGAGGTAGGTCGACCGCCAGGGCGCGATGTGGTCCTCGACGGTGGAGATGAAGTACGCGGGCACTTTCACCTTGGTCACGTCGATCGGCACGCCGCCGAGGGTGATCCCGCCGGGCTCGCGCAGCTTGTTGTGCAGGTACATGTTGCGCAGGTAGAAGCTGTGCATCGCCGCCGGCATGCGCGTGGAATCGGAGTTCCAGTACAGCAGGTCGAACGGAAACGGCTCCTTGCCCATCAGGTAGTTGTTGATGACGAACGACCAGATGAGGTCGTTCGAGCGCAGCATGTTGAAGGTGGTGGCCATCTCGGAACCCTCGAGGTAGCCGCGCTCGTTCATCTTCTTCTCGAGGCTCTCGATCTGCTTCTCGTCGATGAACACGCCGAGCTCGCCGGGCACCGAGAAGTCGAGCAACGACACGAAGAAGGTGGCGCTCTTCACCCGGTCGTCGCCCTTCGCGGCCATGTAGCGCGAGCGTCGCGCCGAGCAGCGTCCCGCCGAGGCAGTAGCCGATCGTGTTGATCTCGCGCTCGCCGGTGGCCGCCTCCACCGCGTCGAGCGCGGCGAGCGTGCCCTCGAACATGTAGTCCTCGAACTTCTTGTGCGCGAGGCGCGCGTCGGGATTCACCCACGACACGACGAACACCGTGTGACCCTGCTGGGTCGCCCAGCGGATGAACGAGTTCTTCTCGCGCAGGTCGAGGATGTAGAACTTGTTGATCCACGGCGGGAAGATCAGCAGCGGCCGGCGGTACTGCTCGGGTGTCAGCGGGTCGTACTGGATGAGCTGCATCAGCTCGTTCTGATAGACCACCTTGCCCTTCGAGGTGGCGACGTTCACGCCGAGCTTGAAGGCGTTCATGTCGGTCATCTTGATGCGCAGCTGCCCGTCGCCCTCGTCGAGATCCTCGAGCAGGTTGTTGAGCCCCTTCACGAGGTTGTGCCCGCCGGTCTTCATCGTCTCGCGCAGCACCTGCGGGTTGGTGAACGCGAAGTTGGACGGGCTGAGCGCGTCGATGTACTGGCGGGTGAAGAAGTCGACCTTCTTCTTCGACTCGTCGGGAATGCCCTCGACGTTCGACACCACGCCGTGGATGTGGCGCGCGGCGATGAGGTAGCTCTGCTTCACGTAGTCGAACACGAAGTTCGACTGCCACTCGTCGTCCTTGAAGCGCGCGTCGCCCTTCCCGGGCGCGGCGATCGGCTCGGCCTGCTGGCCGAGGAGCTTGAGCCACGACGACTGCCAGAGCCGCATGTAGTCGAGGTACATGTTCATCTGCGCCTGGGCGAGCGCCATCGGGTTCGCGGCGAGCTTCGCCCACATGTCCATGAAGGCCTTGGCGATGCCGAGCTCGTCGCTGAACGACACGCCCTTGCCGCCCGCGTGGCGCTTGAGGAAGTCGCCGAGCACGTTGGACGAGCGCTCCGCGACCTCGCCGAACACCTTCGCCACCTCCGCCGGATGCGGCGTCGAATCCTGCTGCTCGCGCTGGTTCATCGTCTCTCCTCCCCGTCCTGTCTCGTTCGCGGGCTGCGCCGCTGCTTTCTCGTTCGTGCGCTTCGGCGCGCCCTTGCGCGGCGTCCGCGTCGGCGTCTTGCGCGCCGACCGCCGATCCGCGCTCGTCGAGCGGCCCGGCATCAGGCGCTCCCGGCGCGCACGAAGCGCACCACGCCGTCGGCGCCCTCGCGCCGGACGAAGCGCCCGGCGTGCATGAGGTAGTTGAGATGGGCGAGCGACTCGCCCATCGCGAAGAAGATCTGGTGCACGTCCAGCTTGCGGCGGAAGAGCGTGCCGATCACGTCGGCCGGCGACTTCGGCTCCGCGCAGGCGTCCTCGAGCTCCTCGAGGCGCGCGGCGTGGTGCGCTTCGAGCTGGCCGACGCGCTCCCGCATGCCGCGGAAGGGCAACCCGTGCGACGGCAGCACCAGCGGGTCGCCGCGCGATCTCCTGCGTGTACCGGTGCAGGCTCGCGAGGAACAGCGCGAGCGGGTTCGCGTCCGGATCGACCTGGTTGACGCTGATGTTGGTGGAGATCCGCGGCAGCAGCATGTCGCCCGAGATCAGCACGCCGAGCTCCTGGCAGTAGAGCGAAGCGTGCTCCGGCGCGTGCCCGTAGCCCATGATCACCCGCCACGTCCGCCCGCCGATCGCGAGCGCCTCGCCCTCGATGATGCGGCGGTAGGTGCGCGGGAAGTCGGGCACGCTGCGCCGGTAGGCGTTGCCGCGGCTCGCCTGCCCGTCGAACAGGTCGCCGGCGAGGCCGTGGCGCGCGAGGTGCGCGAGCATCGCGTCGATCGAGAACCCGGACGTGTTCTCGCTCCACGCGTGCGCCATCAGGTAGTCGGACTGCGACATCCAGAGCGGCGCGCCGAAGCGCGCGGTGAGCCAGCCGGCGTTGCCGGCGTGGTCGGGATGCAGATGGGTCGCGATGACGCGCGTGACCGGGCGGCCCTTCACGAAGCCGTCGAACACCTGCTGCCACAGGGCGCGGGTCGCGTCGTTGCCGACGCCGGTGTCGACCAGCGCCAGGCCGGCGCCGTCCTCGAGCGCCCAGAGGTTGATGTGGTCGAGGGCGAAAGGCAGCGGCATCCGCAGCCAGTGCACGCCCGGCGCCACTTCGCGCACCTCGCCCGGCGGCGGGGGTGCCGCGAAGGGGTACTCGAGGAGCAGTTCGGCGCGGTTCACGCGGGTCGGCGCGGGTCGGTTTGGGAGCGTGCCGGACGCGGGAGTAGAATGCGGCGGCGCGGCATTTTCGCAGATAACCGACCCGGACGCCATTTCGGCCGCCGGGGCGAGGCCCCTGGAGAACCCCGCTGAAAACCCGCTGAGAACCCGCTGGAGGGCCCCATGGATCGCCCGTCGCACCTCGGCTCCGCCGTCCCGATGATCGACTTCCCGCAGCTCGCGTTCGACCTCGGCGAGACGGTCGACATGCTCCGCCGGACGGTCCGCGAGTTCGCGGCCGAGGAGATCGCGCCGCGCGCGGCCGAGATCGACCGCGCGAACGAGTTTCCGATGGACCTGTGGAAGAAGTTCGGCGACCTCGGTCTGCTCGGCATCACCGTCGAGGAGGAGTACGGCGGCGCCCAGCTCGGGTACGTCGCGCACATCGTCGCCGTGGAGGAGATCAGCCGCGCCTCGGCCGCGGTCGGGCTCTCGTACGGCGCGCACTCGAACCTGTGCGTGAACCAGATCCGCCGCAACGGCATCGGCGGCGCAGAAGCGGAAGTACCTGCCGAAGCTCATCTCCGGCGAGCACGTCGGCGCGCTCGCGATGAGCGAGCCGGGCGCCGGCTCGGACGTGGTCAGCATGCGGCTGCGCGCCGAGTACTCGAACGGCAAGTTCGTCCTCAACGGCAACAAGATGTGGATCACCAACGGCCCGGACGCGGACACGCTGGTGGTCTACGCCAAGACCGACGCCAACGCCGGCCCGCGCGGGATCACCGCATTCCTGATCGAGAAGGGCATGAAGGGCTTCGGCACCGCGCAGAAGCTCGACAAGCTCGGCATGCGCGGCTCCAACACCTGCGAGCTCGTGTTCCAGGACTGCGAGGTGCCCGAGTCGCAGATCCTCGGCGAGTTCGGGCGGGGCGTGAACGTCCTCATGAGCGGGCTCGACTACGAGCGCGCGGTGCTCTCCGGCGGGCCGCTCGGGATCATGGCCGCGTGCATGGACGTCGTTCTGCCTTACGTGCACGACCGCAAGCAGTTCGGCCAGTCGATCGGCGAGTTCCAGCTGATGCAGGGCAAGCTCGCCGACATGTACTCCACGATGATGGCGTGCCGCGCGTACGTGTACGCGGTCGGGCAGGCCTGCGACCGCGCCAGGACGCCCGACGACGTGCGCGCGCTGCGCAAGGACGCCGCGGGCGCGATCCTCTACTCGGCCGAGAAGGCGACGTGGATGGCGGGCGAAGCGATCCAGGCGCTCGGCGGCAACGGCTACATCAACGAGTACGCGACCGGGCGCCTGTGGCGCGACGCCAAGCTGTACGAGATCGGCGCCGGCACCTCCGAGATCCGCCGCTGGCTCATCGGCCGGGAGCTGTTCGCGGAAACCGCCTGAGATGAGCGATCCGGCGCAGCTGCTCGAGAACAACCGGCAATGGGCCGCGCGCGTCCACGCCGAGGATCCCGGGTTCTTCGCCCGTCTCGCCGAGCAGCAGACCCCGCACTATCTCTGGATCGGGTGCTCGGACTCGCGCGTGCCGGCCAACCAGATCACCGGGCTCGCGCCGGGCGAGGTGTTCGTCCACCGCAACATCGCCAACGTGGTGGTGCAGACCGACCTCAACCTGCTCGCGGTGCTGCAGTTCGCCATCGACCTGCTGCGGGTCGAGCACGTGATCGTCTGCGGGCACTACGGCTGCAGCGGCGTGCGCGCGACGCTCGCGGGCGAGCGGGTCGGGATCGCCGACAACTGGCTGCGCCAGGTGGAAGCCGTGTACTCGAAGCACCAGGCGGCGATCGACGCGCGCGGCGCGCCGGCCGATCGCCTCGACCGCCTGTGCGAGCTGAATGTCCTCGAGCAGGTGGTGAACGTGGCGCGGACGACCGTCGTGCAGGACGCGTGGGCGCGCGGCCAGACGCTGTCGATCCGCGGCTGGGTCTACGGGCTGCACGACGGCCTGCTGCGCGACATCGGCCCGACGGTCGAGACGCCGCGCCAGGTGGTGCCCCGGTATCGAAATGCACTCACCCGGCTGTCGCGCGACGCGCAGCCGGAGCTCGACCGATAATCCCCGCGATTTCACCTCGAGAGGTCACACCATGCTCAACGACCCCGTCGTCATCGTCTCCGCCGCACGCACGCCCATGGGGGCATTCCAGGGCGACCTGAGAACCTTCACCGCCCCCGAGCTCGGCGCCGCCGCGATCCGCGCCGCCGTCGAGCGCGCGCAGATCAAGCCCGAGCAGGTGCAGGAGGTCGTGATGGGCTGCGTGCTCCCGGCCGGCCAGGGGCAGGCGCCGGCGCGGCAGGCGTCGCTCGGCGCCGGGCTGCCGCTCGCGGCCGGCTGCACGACGGTCAACAAGATGTGCGGCTCGGGCATGAAGGCGGCGATGTTCGCGCACGATCTCCTCGCGGCGGGCACGAACGACATCATGGTCGCCGGCGGCATGGAGTCGATGACGAACGCGCCCTACCTGATGCCCAAGGCGCGCGCCGGCTACCGCATGGGCCACCAGCAGGTGCTCGACCACATGTTCTTCGACGGCCTCGAGGACGCGTACGAGAAAGGCCGCCTGATGGGCACGTTCGCCGAGGAATGCGCGGGCACGTACGCGTTCACCCGCGAGGAGCAGGACCGGTTCGCGATCGCCTCGCTGCGAGCGCGCGCAGAAGGCGAACAAGGAAGGCTGGTTCGCGTGGGAGACCACGCCGCTCGCGATCAAGGCGGGCAAGGACGAGAAGTTCATCGAGAACGACGAGCAGCCGTTCAAGGCGAACTTCGAGAAGATCCCGACGCTCAAGCCGGCGTTCCGCAAGGACGGCACGGTGACCGCCGCGAACTCGTCGTCGATCTCCGACGGCGCGGCGGCGATGGTGCTGATGCGCCGCTCGACCGCCGAGAAGCTCGGGCTGAAGCCGCTCGCGGTCATCGCCGGGCATTCGACACATGCGCAGGCGCCGGCGCTCTTCACCACCGCGCCGGTCGGCGCGATCCGCAAGCTCTACGAAAAGACCGGCTGGAGCACGAAGGACGTCGACCTCTACGAGGTCAACGAGGCGTTCGCGGTCGTCACGATGGCCGCGATGAAGGAGCACGGCCTGCCGCACGAGAAGGTCAACGTGCACGGCGGCGCGTGCGCGCTCGGCCACCCGATCGGCGCCTCCGGCGCGCGCATCATGGTGACGCTGATCGGCGCGCTGCGGAAGTACGGCGGCAAGCGCGGCGTCGCGAGCCTGTGCATCGGCGGCGGCGAGGCGACGGCGATCGCACTCGAGCTCGTCTAGCGCGGCGATCCGGACGTGCAGCCCAAGACCGCGCTGAGGCCGGCGTGACCGATCCCTATCGCCCGCCCGGCTCGCCGGTGCGCGACCCGCAGGCCGCGCCGCAGCGCTCGACCCCGCTCGCGGTCCTGCTCGGCTTCCTCGTCGACATCGGCGGCACGATGGTGTTCTCGGTCGTGGCCGCAACGGTCGCGAGCATCCTCCTCGTCCAGGGCGGCGTCAGCCCCGAGGACCTCGGCCGCGCGCTCGCGGAGTCGCCGCTCTTCCAGGTCACCGGCCTCGCGGGCGGGCTCCTGTGCACGGTGCTCGGCGGCTACGTCGCGGCGCGCTTCGCGAACCGGGGCGAGTACGCGACCGCGTTCGCCGTCGGCCTGGCGTCGCTCGTCTTCGGCGAAGCGATGGTGCTCTTTTCGGACCAGTCGACCGCGCTGTGGCTGCGGCTCGCCGGCGACCTGCTGGTGATCCCGGCCGCGGTCCTGGGCGGCCACCTGCGCATGCTGCAGAAAGGGACCGCGCCCGCGCGGGCGTAGGCCGCACGATGCTCCTCACGCACGAACAGGAAATGATCCGCGACTCGGTGCGCGCATTCGCACGGGAGCGGCTCGCGCCGTTCGCCGCCGAGTGGGACCGGAACGCGACCTTCCCGCGCGAAGCGCTCGCCGAAATGGGACGCATGGGACTGATGGGCGTGTGCGTGCCCGAGCGCTGGGGCGGCGCGGGGCTCGACCACGTGTCGCTCGCGCTCGCCCTCGAAGAGATCGCCGCCGGCGACGGCGCGTGCTCGACGATCCTGAGCGTGCAGAACTCGGTGGTGTGCGGCCCGATCAACGCGTTCGGCACCGACGCGCAGAAGGCGCGCTGGCTGAAGCCGCTCGCCGCCGGCGAGAAGCTCGGGTGCTTCTGCCTCACCGAGCCGCACGTCGGCTCGGACGCCGCGCGCGATCCGCACGCGGCGCCGACAAGCGGCGACGGCGCGCACTGGGTGCTGAACGGCGTGAAGCAGTTCATCACCACCGGTAAGAACGCCGACTACGCCGTCGTGTTCGCCGTGAGCGACAAGGGCGCGGGCAAGCGCGGCATCAGCGCCTTCGTCGTGCCGGCCGAAACCCCCGGCTACGTCGTGGCGCGCGTCGAGCACAAGCTCGGCCAGCGCGCTTCCGACACCGCGCAGATCGTGTTCGAGGACTGCCGCGTGCCGGCGGACAGCCTGCTCGGCGCCGAGGGCGAGGGCTATCGCATCGCGCTGTCCAATCTCGAGGGCGGCCGCATCGGGATCGCCGCCCAGGCGGTGGGCATGGCGCGCGCCGCCTACGAGGCCGCGCTTGCGTACGCGAAGGCAGCGCGAGACGTTCGGCAAGCCGATCATCGAGCACCAGGCGGTGAACTTCCGTCTCGCCGACATGGCGACGAAGATCGAAGTCGCGCGCCAGATGGTGCTGGCACGCCGCGGCCCTGCGCGACGCCAAGCGGCCCTGCCTCAAGGAGGCCTCGATGGCCAAGCTCTTCGCGAGCGAGATGGCCGAGGAGGTCTGCTCCGCGGCGATCCAGATTCACGGCGGCTACGGCTACGTGAGCGACTTCCCGGTGGAGCGGATCTACCGCGACGTGCGCGTGTGCCAGATCTACGAAGGGGCGAGCGACATCCAGCGGCTGGTGATCGGTCGCGCGATCGCGAACGAGTAGGCGCTGATTGCGCCGGCCGAACGCCGGTCCGATTCAATGGGTTCTACGGCTAGGAACGAAATGAAAGCACTCTGCATATTCGCCGGCTCGAACGCCGGCACCAATCCGATCTATGCCGAAACCGCGCGCGTGCTGGGCGAGGCGCTCGCGCGCCGCGGCATCACGCTCGTGTTCGGCGGCGGCCGGGTCGGCCTGATGGGCGCCGCCTCGCAGGGCGCGCGCGCCGCGGGCGGCAAGGTGATCGGCGTGATCCCCTCGGCGCTGCCAGCGCAAGGAGCTCGCCTACGACGGCGTCGATCTCACCGAGTTGATCGTCGTGCGCTCGATGCACGAGCGCAAGGCGCGCATGGCGGAGCTCTCCGACGGTTTCATCGCGCTGCCGGGCGGCTTCGGCACGTTCGAGGAGATCTGCGAAATGATCACCTGGGCGCAGCTCGGCATCCACCGCAAGCCGTGCGGCGCGGTGAACGTCGCCGGCTACTTCGACGGCCTGCTCGCGCAGTTCGACCGCGCGGTGGCGGACGGCCTGCTCCGGGCGGGACATCGCGGGTTGATCGTCGCGGAGCCCGACCCCGAGCGGCTCATCGATCACATGGCGGCCTGGCAGGCGCCGCCGCTCGAGTTCCACCTCGACTGGTCGGCGACCTGACACACGGGATTGACCCGCGGCACCTCGGCGTGCTAAAAAGCAAACGATCGTTTGCTTTACGCCGATGCCGCTCGCCCGCCCCGCCCGCGCCCCGCGCGCCGACAACCGCCTCCCGCTGATCCTCGACGAGGCGGCGCGCCTCTTCGGCGCGCAGGGCTTCCACGGCACGTCGGTGCGCGACATCGTGCGCGCGATCGACATGCTGCCGGGCTCGCTCTACTACCACTTCGCCACCAAGGAGGCCCTGCTCGCCGCCGTGTACGCCGAAGGGGTGCGGCGGATCTCGGAATCGGTCGAGGCGGCGATTGCCGGCAAGCGCGACCCGTGGGAACGGCTCGAGGCCGCGTGCGTGGCGCACCTCGAGGCGCTGCTGGGAGCGGGCGACTATGCGCAGGTCGTCATCCGCGTCCGGCCGTCCGATGCGCCCTCCGTCGCCGGCGAACTGGTGAAGCGGCGCGACGACGTACGAGAGGCTCTTCGTCGACCTCGTGCAGGCGTTGCCGCTCGCGCGCGGCGTCGACCGGCGCAGCGTGCGGCTGATGCTGCTCGGCGCCCTCAACTGGTCGCAGACCTGGTACCACCCGGGGCGCGACAGCCCCGCGGGTGATCGCGCGGCGCTTCGTGAGCCTGCTGCGCGAACAACTGGACAGGGAGTGAACGTGGACATCCGCCCAAAGGTGCTGATCACCAAGATCGGCTTCGACGGCCACGACCGCGGCAGCCGCGTCGTCGCCGCGTACTTGCGCGACGCCGGAATGGAGGTGATCTACACGCCGCCGTGGCAGGAGATCCCGACCGTGGTGAAGCTCGCCACCGAGGAGGACGTCGACGTGATCGGCATCTCCTCGCTCGCCACCGATCACCTGATCGTGCCGAAGGTCATGGACGCGCTGCGCGCCGCCGGGCTGGGCGACGTGGTCGTCATCGTCGGCGGCATCGTTCCCGACGAGGACGAGCAGGCGCTGCTCGCGAGCGGCGTCGCGCGCGTGTTCCACCCGGGCGCCGGACTCGAGGAGATCGCCCGGTACATCCGTGAAGTCGCGCCGCGCGTGCGCGCCGCGCGCGCCACCGCCTGAGTCAGGAGGCCGTCATGAACAAGCCGCTCGAGACCAAGCTGATCGACACCTCCGAGGCCCGCTGGCAGGCCGAGTACGCCGAGCAGATCGGCGCGGACAAACCGGTCGTCAATCGCTCGGGCATCCCGATCGAGCCGCTCTACACGCCGCGCGACTTCGACGCTGCGCAGTACGAAGAGACGCTGGGCTTTCCGGGCCAGCCGCCGTACACGCGCGGCATCTACCCGACGATGCATCGCGGGCGCACCTGGACGCAGCGGCAGCTGATCGGCCTCGGCACCCCGGCCGACTACAACGCGCGCCTGCGCGACATCCTCGATCAGGGCGCCACCGCGGTCTCGCTGATCCCGTGCAATTCGGTGTTCCGCGGCTACGACATGGACGAGGTGCACGAGGAGCTCCTCGGCACCTGCGGCACGGTGGTCAACACCGCCGACCACATGGACCGCGCGCTCGAAGGCGTCGACCTCGCGCGCACTTCCTGCGCGATGAACGACCCGAGCCCGTTCACCCTGCTCGCCTTCCTGCTCGCGACGGCGAAGCGGCGCGGCGTCGACTGGCGCACGATCAGCGGGACGTCGAACCAGAGCGACTACCTCTCGCACTACGTCGCGAACCACATGTTCTTCCGCATCGCGCTGCCGGGCGCGCGGCGGATCCTCGCCGACCACATCGACTACTGCAACCGCTACGTGCCGAAGTGGAACCCGATGTCGGTGGTCGGGCAGCACATGCAGCAGGGCGGCGCGAACCCCGCCGAGGCGATGGCCTTCACCCTCTCCACCGCGATCCAGAACGCCGACGACTGCGTGGCGCGCGGCATGGATCCCGACCAGTTCCTGCCGCGCTTCACGTTCTTCTTCGACATCTCGATCTCGTTCTTCGAGGAGATCGCGAAGTTCCGCGCCGGCCGGCGCATCTGGGCGCGCGTCGCGCGCGAGCGCTGGGGCGCGAAGGACCCGCGCGCGTGGCGCTTCAAGTTCCACGCGCAGACCTCCGGCGTCGACCTGACGCGCCAGCAGCCGCTCAACAACGTCGCGCGCGTGGCGGTGCAGGCCATGGCCGGGATCTTCGGCGGGCTGCAGTCGCTGCACACCGACAGCTACGACGAAGCCCTTTCGACCCCGACCGACGCCGGCGCGCGGATCGCGGTCGCCACGCAGAACATCCTGCGCGAGGAGGCGCACCTCACCGACGTGATCGACCCGCTCGGCGGGAGCTTCTACGTCGAGCGGCTCACCGACCAGATGGAGGCCGAGTGCCTTCGGATCATGAAGCTCGTGGCGGACGCGGGCGGCATGTACAAGGCGGTCGAGTCGGGCCTGGTGCAGAAGATGATCGGCGAGTCGGCGCGGCGCTTCCAGGAGAAGGTCGAGTCGGGCGAGCAGACCGATCGTCGGCGTGAACGCCTACCAGGTCGAGGAGGACCGCAGCGCGCGCCGGCCGCTGGAGCGTCCCGATCCGGCGCACATGCGCGCGCACCTCGAGTCGTTCAAGGCGTTCAAGGCGGCGCGCTCGGCGCCTGCCGTCCGCAAGGCGCTCGACGCGCTCGGCGCCGCCGCGCAGGATCCGCGCGAGAACGTGTTCGGCAAGGTGGTCGAGGCGGCCGAGGCGGGCTGCACGCACGGCGAGATCTGCGGCCGGTTGCGCAAGGAACTCGGGTTCGGACACGTGCAGGCGGTAGTCTGACCCGGTGAACCCCTCGGAGCACCCCCTCCTCGCGCCGGTTCTCGCCGGCGACCGGCGCTCGATCGCGCGGGCGATCACCACGATGGAGGTCGAGGGTCCCGCGAGCGGCGCGCTGCGCGCGGGGCTGGCACGGCACGTCGGCCGGGCGCACGTGATCGGCATCACCGGCGCGCCGGGCGCGGGCAAGTCGACGCTCATCAACGCGCTCCTCGGGGAACTGCTCGCCCGCGGGCGGCGGATCGGCGTCGTCGCGGTCGACCCGTCGAGCCCGGTCACCGGCGGCGCCGTGCTGGGAGACCGCGTCCGCATGGGCGAGCACGGCTCCGACGATCGCGTGTTCATCCGCTCGGTCGCCGCGCGCGGCCATCTCGGCGGCGTGTCGCGCCAGACCGCCCAGATCATCGACGTGCTCGACGCCGCGGGATTCGACACGATCATCGTCGAGACGGTCGGCACCGGGCAGTCCGAGGTCGAGATCGCGAGCCTGGCCGATACCAAGATCGTCGTGTGCGCTCCCGGGCTGGGCGACGACGTGCAGGCGATCAAGGCCGGCATCCTGGAGATCGCCGACATCCTGGCCGTGAACAAGGGCGACTCGCCGCTGGCGCTCGACACCGAGCGCAGCCTGCGCGACATGCTGCGGCTGCGCCGCCGGCGCGAATGGGAGGTGGGCGTCGTGCGCACGACGGCGACGACGCGCGAGGGCGTCGCCGCGCTCGCCGACGCGATCGAGGCGCACGCGGCGCACGCCGGCCGCGGACGGCGCCTGCGCGCGCACGCGGCAACCACGACGCACGACCGCGCCACCGTCGATCGCGCGCTGGCCGCGCATCGGACGCCGCTGCGCTTCCGCGACACGCCGGTGAAGCGCGCGACAGTGGAATCGATTCTGGCCGCGGCGCGCCCGGCGCTCGCCGCGGCCGAGGCGCCCGCATGGCGCGTCTACGCGCTCGCCGGCGAGCCGCTCGCGCGGCTGGTGGCCGCGCTCCGGCTGGAGGGCTGGGGCGAACCCGACTCGGGCGCACCGCTCGCGCTCATCTTCACCGCCTCGCGTCCGCTGGGCCGGAGCGACTGGCTGGACTGCGGCATGTACATCGAGGCGCTGCTCGCTGCGGCCCGCGGTCGTGGCCTCGCGACGTTCTTCCGCACCTCGATCGCCCGCTATCACGATACGATCGAGCGCGAGCTCGGGCTGGGGTCCAACGAGATCGTCATCGCGGCGCTGAAGCTCGGGTATCCCGAGCCCGGCACGGACGCGGGCAGCACCCCCGGCGCGCGCGAGCCGGTCGTGGACATCGCGCGCTTCGTGGGGTTCGACTGACGTGGATCGCGACGAACAGGCCCGCAAGCGCATCGCCGAAATGGCGGCGCACGATCCGTTCGTGCGCAGCCTCGGCATCGAGTGCACCGGCGGCGGTTTCGGACGCGCGGCGGTGTCGCTCAAGGTGCGCCGGGAGCACCTCAACTTCAACGGCACCTGCCACGGCGGCGTGATCTTCGCGCTTGCCGACACCGCGTTCGGGCTCGCCGTCAAATTCGCACGGCGCGGTGGCCGCCGGCATCGATGCGCACATCACCTATCAGGTGGCGGTGCAGGCGGGCGACGTGCTGACGGCGAACGCGATCGAGATCACGCGTTCGCGCCGGCTGGGCGTGTATCGTGTGGACGTGACGCGGGCGGACGGGACGCCGGTCTCCTCCTTTACCGGCACGGTCTACGTCACCTCGCAGCCCCACGACACCAAGCACCCCTGACCCGATGAGCTTCGCCCTGCCCTACACCGACGAGCATCGCGCCTTCCGCGAGACCGTCCGCCGCTTCGTCGAGCGCGAGGTCGTGCCGCATCACCGCGAGTGGGAAAAGCAGGGCTACGTGCCGCGCGAGGTGTGGCGCAAGGCGGGCGAGCTCGGGTTCCTCTGCCCGGCGCTTCCCGCGGAGTACGGCGGCGGGGGCGGCGACTTCCTGCTCTCGACGATCGTCACCGAGGAGCTGTGCTGGGCGGGCGCCACGGGGCCGCTCTTCTACCTGCACTCGGACATCGTCGCGCCTTACCTCCTGCACTACGGCAGCGAGGCGCAGAAGCGCACCTGGCTGCCGCGGATGGCCTCCGGGCGAGACCATCAGCGGCATCTGCATGACCGAGCCCGGCGCCGGCAGCGACGTCGCCGCGATCCGCACCCGCGCGCGACGCGACGGGAACGAGCTCGTGGTCAGCGGCCAGAAGATCTTCATCTCGAACGGCCAGATCGCCGATCTCTTCCTGGTGGCGGCGAAGACCGACCCCGACGCCGGCGCGAAGGGCGTGAGCCTCGTCCTGGTCGAGTCGGACCGTGCGGGCTTCGCGCGCGGGCGCAACCTCGAGAAGATCGGCATGCACGCGCAGGACACCTCCGAGCTCTTCTTCGACGAGGTGCGCGTGCCCGCGTCGAACCTGCTCGGCGCGGAAGGCAAGGGGTTCGGCTACCTGATGAGCCAGCTGCCGCAGGAGCGGCTCTTGGTCGCGATCGGTGCAGTCGCTGCGGCGGAATCGGCGATCAAGTGGACGCTCGACTACGTGCGCGACCGCAAGGCCTTCGGCGCACCGCTCGCCGAGAAGCAGCACGTGCGCTTCGCGCTCACCGAAGCGCACACCGAGGTGACCGTCGGCCGCACGTTCCTCGACCACTGCATCGCGCTGCACCTCGAGGGCAAGCTCGATACCGCGACCGCTTCGATGGCGAAGTACTGGCTCTCCGACATGCAGAACCGCGTCATCGACGCCTGCCTGCAGCTGCACGGCGGGTACGGCTACATGTGGGAATACCCGATCGCCCGGGCCTGGGCCGACGCGCGCGTTCAGCGCATATACGGCGGGGCGAATGAAATAATGAAGGAGATCATCGCCCGGAAGCTGTTCGAAGGGCGGTAGTTCGCCCCGCCGAGCTCACCCGCGCTTCACGATCACCAGCGCGTCGTCCACGACCTTGAGCGGCGTGCCGCCCCAGAGCAGGGCGATGAAGAAGTGCGAGACCAGCTTGGCCTTCTGCAGCGCGTCCCACTTCGCCTGGTCGAGCAGGATCACCTGCCCGGTCATGCCCATCTCGCCGATGATCGTGAAGACGCCCTGCACGACCGGACCGGTCGGGGTCTTGTCCCACTTGATCTCGTCCTTGCTGGCCAGGGTCTTCGACTCGGTGCCCGGGTAGACGGAGAAGATGCCGTTCGCGCCGTCGCTGGTGCGCAGCGAACAGGCGACGCGGGAACCGCGGGGCTTGGCGGGGGTCGGTGCTGACATCGAAGGCTCCGGAAAACGCGCGTCAGTATCGCAGATTCTCGATCAGGGTCGCCATCCCCTGCCCGGCGCCGCAGCACATGCTGACGATCGCGTAGCGGCCGCGCGACGCGGCGAGGTGGTGCATCGCGGTGATCGTCATTCGGATCCCGGTCGCGCCCGGCGGGTGGCCGATCGAGATGCCGCCGCCGTAGAGGTTGGTCCGGTCGCGCGGGATCTTCAGCGCCGCCTCGGCGTGCAGGTTCACCACCGCGAACGCCTCGTTGATCTCGAAGTAGTCGATCTCGTCGACTTTCAGGCCGGCGCGCTTGAGCAGCGCGTCGATCGCCGGTACCGGCCCGGCGCCCATGATCTCGGGCGGAACGCCCACGGTCACGTACGCGATCACGCGCGCCTCCGGGCGCACGTCCGCGCGCTCCAGCGCGCGGCGCGAGGCGACGATCACCGCCGCCGCACCATCGGTCACCCCGCTCGAGTTGCCCGCGGTCACGCAGCCGCCGGCGCGGAACGCCGGCTTGAGGGTCGCGAGCTTCTCGCGCGTGACGCCCAAGCGGGGATATTCGTCGCGCTCGAACAAGCGGGTCCCTTTCCCTTCGGGCACCTCGATCGGCGCGATCTGCTGCGCGAGGAAACCGCTCTCGATCGCCGCCTTCGCGCGTGACTGGCTCATGAAGCCCCAGTCGTCCATCGCGTCGCGCCGGTACCCGAACCGTTCGGTCAGGTTCTCGGCGGTCTCGCCCATGAGCTCGCGCGAGAACGGGCAGCGATAGGCGTAATCGAGGCCGTCGTCGAGCGTCGCGGGCCCGCGCTGCGCGCCCCAGCGCGTGCCCTGCGAGACGTACGGGACGCGCGAGAAGTTCTCGCCGCCCACCGCCAGCCCGATCTCGGAGAGGCCTTCGCGCACGTTCTGCGCGGCGCTCGCGATCGCCTGCGACCCGGATGCGCAGGCGCGGTTGACCGCGAAGGCGCTCGACTCGATCGGCAGTCCCGCGCCGAGTGCCACCTTGCGGCTCACGAAATGCCCGTCGTAATCGACCGGCACGACGTTCCCGAACACGAGGTGGTCGACCGTTGTCGCAGCGACGCCGGCCTTCTCGAGGCAGGCTTTCGCGGCGTGGACGCCGAGCGCGGCGAGCGGCACCTCGCGCAAGGACTTGCCGAAATCGCCGAAGGGCGTGCGCATCCCGCCCGCCAGCACCACGTCCACGTCCGCCATGACGCACCCCCTGTCGGGAGAATTCTAGCTGCGAGCGCATGCTATAGTCGCCGCGCCCGCAAGCGCAGCGCGAGACCGCGCGGCGGATCCCTTCCGAGGAGGCGTCTTGAACATCCTGGAGGCCGAGGGGCTCACCCTCAGCTTCGGCGGCATCCATGCGCTCGCCGACGTGTCGATCGCCGTGCCCCGGGGCGGCATCACCGCGATCATCGGCCCCAACGGCGCGGGCAAGACCAGCCTCTTCAACGCGATCTCCGGCTTCTACCGGCCGGCGCGCGGCACGATCCGGTTCGACGGCGCCGACATCACGCGCGTGGCGGGCCATGCGCGCGCCGCGCTCGGTCTCGCCCGCACCTTCCAGAACGTCGCGCTGTTCCGCGGCATGACGGTGCTCGACAACATCAAGCTCGGCGGGCATCACCGCCTCAAGGCCGGCGCGCTCGGCGCGATGTGGTACCTGGGCCGCGCGGCGGCGGAGGAATCGCGCCTGCGCGAGGCGATCGAGCGCGAGGTGATCGACTTCCTCGAGATCGACCACATCCGCGACCTCCCCATCGACGCGCTCGCCTACGGGCTGCAGAAGCGCGTCGAGCTCGCGCGCGCCCTGGCGATGCAGCCGAAGGTGCTGATGCTCGACGAGCCGGTCGCCGGCATGAACCGCGAGGAGACCGAGGACATGGCGCGCTTCATCCTCGACATCCAGGAGGAGCGCGGCATCACCGTGATGCTGGTGGAGCACGACATGGGCCTGGTGATGGACATCTCGAGCCACGTCGTGGTGCTCAACTTCGGCCAGGTGATCGCGAGCGGCACGCCGGCGGAGGTGCGGGCGAACCCGGCCGTGATCGCGGCGTATCTCGGCGAGCAGGCGGCGAAGCAGACGGGCAGCGTAGCCGATGGACTGGCTGCTCCTCGCCGAGTTCAGCATCGTCGGCCTGCTCTCGGGCGGCGTGCTGGCGCTGATCGCGCTCGGCTTCGTGCTGGTCTACAAGGGCACGCGCGTCATCAACTTCGCGATGGGCGAGTTCATGATGGTCGGCGCGTATCTCTTCTGGACCACCCACGTGTTCCTGAACCTGCCGTGGTGGGTGGCGCTCGCGCTCACGCTCGTCGGGATCGCCCTGCTCGGCGCGGTCGTGGAGCGCTTCGTGCTGCGTCCGCTCGCCGGCCAGCCGGTCATCAGCATCGTGATGGCCACGATCGGCCTCGGCGCGGTGCTGCACGGCGTGGCCGAGGCGGTCTGGGGCGGCGCCAACCTGTCGCTGCCGCAGCTCCTCCCGCGCACGCCGTTCATGCTCGGCGAGATCCTCGTGCCGGGCCAGGTGCTGTGGAGCTTCGCCCTGGCGGTCGCGCTCATCGCGGGCTTCACCGCGTACTTCCACTACTCCAAGGGCGGGGTCTCGATGCGGGCCGCGGCGTCCGACCCGGTGACCGCCTATGCGATGGGGATCGACGTGCGCGGGACGCAGCGCCGCACCTGGATCTTCGCCGGCGTCACCGGCGCGGTGGCCGGCGTCATCGTGGCGTCGATGACGAGCCTGTCGCCCACGCTCGGCACGGTGGCGCTCGGCGTGCTCGCGGTCATCATCCTCGGCGGGCTGGACAGCATCGCCGGCGCGATCGTCGCCGGCCTGATCGTCGGCTGGCTCGAGAGCATCACCGTCGCGTTCGTGGGCGGCCAGGCGCGCGACCTCGTGCCCTACCTCGTGGTCCTCGTGATCCTGATGGTGCGGCCGTACGGGCTGTTCGGCACGCGCGACATCGAGAGGCTCTGAGCCGGCATGCGCATCGGGGACTTCCACGCGAGCTACCGCCACGACGAGGCGCTGTTCGACACGCGCGTGCAGCGGGCGTGGTTCGCGGTGCTGATCGTCGCGCTCCTGGCGTTCCCGTTCGTCGGCGGCGCGTACTTCGTCTATCTCGCGTGCCTGCTGGGGATCCATCTCATCAGCGCGGCGGGCCTCAACATCATGACCGGCTACACCGGCCTCATCTCGCTCGGGCACGCGGCCTTCATGGGCGTCGGCTGCTACACCGTGGCGGTGGCCGAGCGCTGGGGCATCCCCTTCTACCTCGCGCTGCCGCTCGCCGGCTGCGCGAGCGCCGTGATCGGCCTGGTGGTCGGCGTGCCGAGCCTGCGCATCAAGGGCCTCTACTTCGCGGTGGCCACGCTCGCCGCCCAGTTCGTGCTCGGCTTCGTCTTCCGCGAGTGGGAGTCGGTGACCGGCGGGGTGCGCGGCGCGAACGTCCCCGCCGCGTCGCTCTTCGGGTTCGAGCTGGCGGGCGACCAGCGCATCTACTTCCTGATCGTGCCGCTCGCGGTTCTGATGCTGCTCGGCGCCCGCAACCTGTTCCGCACCCGGGTCGGCCGCGCCTTCATCGCGATCCGCGATCGCGACATCTCCGCCGAGGTGCTCGGCATCAGCCTCTTCCACTACAAGCTGCTCGCCTTCGCGATCGGTTCCTTCTACGCGGGCGTGGCGGGCGGGCTGTGGGGCTACTTCTTCCGCGTCGCGACGCCGGAGCTGTTCGGCCTGCCGCTGTCGGTCTTCTATCTCGCCGCGATCATCGTCGGCGGGCTGGGGTCGATCCTCGGCACCATCCTGGGCGCGACCTTCATGACGCATGGTCCCGGAGGTCCTGCGCGCGATGGTCGGCTGGGCCCAGGCGCTGGGCGTGCAGGACGCGAGCGTGTTCCTCGCCTCGATCCGGCAGGTGGTGTTCGGCCTGCTGATCGTCGGCTTCCTGATCTTCGAGCCGCACGGCCTGGCCGAGATGTGGCGGCGCGTGCGCCGGTTCTTCCATCTCTGGCCGTTCCGGACGTAGCATCCACGACTTTCGATCCACCTGAGGAGGAGAGAGACCATGAGCACCTTCGATCGCCGCAGATTCATCGGCTCCGGCGTCGCCGCAGCCTCGGCCGCCGCGCTGGGCGCCCCGCTGCGCGTCTTCGCGCAGTCCGGCGAGATCGTCATCGGCGCCGCGCCGCCGATCACCGGCGTGTTCGCGTTCGCCGGGGCGGGCCTGCACGCGGGCCTCGGCGACTGGATCGACTGGAAGAACGCCCAGGGCGGCATCGCGGGCCGCAAGCTCCGCTACGTCGCCGAGGACTCGAGCTACAAGGTGGACCAGTCGGTGGCGATCTTCAAGAAGATCGTCGCGCAGCACAAGCCGCCGGTGTTCTACGGCGACTCGACCGGCTGGGCGAAGGCGATCGCCCCCGAGGTGAGCCAGCTCGGCTCGCTGCTCGCGACCGGGCCGTCGTTCTCGTCCGATCTCGCCGACCCGGCGAAGGCGCCGTACTACTTCATGCCCGGCCCGACCTACTCCGGCCAGATCGAGATCCTGCTCGAGTACGTGAGCCGCGGCGCGGCCGGCGCGACCAAGCCGTCGGTCGCGTTCGTCTACTCCGACACCGAGTTCGGGCGCGACCCGATCGCCGCGTCCAAGGCGAAGGCCGCCAAGCTCGGCCTCCCGGTCGTGCTCGAGATCATCACCAAGCCGGGCGCGGTCGACGTCTCGGCCGAGATGATCAAGCTGCGCCGCGCGAAGCCCGACTTCGTGATCTTCCACGGCTACGTGCTCGCCCCGATCCCGGAGTTCATCCGCCAGATGCGCGAGGCGGGGCTCTCGTCGCGCGGCATGGGGACGATCTACAGCATGGACAAGACCACCATCGACCAGATGGGCGCCACCGGCGCGGGGTTCCTGGGCGTGATGCCCTACCGCTACTCGTTCGACAGCCAGAAGACCCCGACGATGGAGCTGATCCGCGAGGTGGGCTCGAAGAAGCCCGGCAATCCGTGGCAGACGACTTTCTACACGCAAGGATGGCTGGTCGGCATGATCTTCGACCAGGTCATCGGTCGCACGCTCGCCGCGAAGAAGGAGCTCACCGGTCCGAACATGAAGGCGGCGCTCGAGTCGATCAACAAGTGGGACACGGGCGGCATCTTCGGCGTGCCGATCTCGATGAAGACGCACGCGATCCCGGTCGGCCGCACGTACCTCGTGACCGGCAAGTCGATCGAGCCGGCGTCGGACTGGATCACGATCGGGTGACCGCCCCGGGAGGATGAGGGCGTGAGCGCCGCGCTCGCGGTCGAGAACCTGGAGGTGGTCTACCACCACACCATCCAGGTGCTGCGCGGCCTCTCGCTCGAGGTGCCCGAGCGCGGCATCGTCGCCCTCCTCGGCGCGAACGGCGCCGGCAAGACCACCACGCTGAAGGCGGTCTCCGGACTGCTTCCGCTCGAGAACGGCGCGATCGGCGCCGGCCACATCCGGTTCCGCGGCGAGCCGATCGATCGCACCGCCCCGCACCTCCTCGCGCGCCGCGGGATCGTGCACGTGCGCGAGGGGCGGCGGGTGTTCGAGGACCTGACGGTGCAGGAGAACCTCGTCGCCGCGACCAACGCCCTCACCGGGCGCTCGGCCAAGCCCGATTTCGAGATGGTGTACGCCTATTTCCCGCGGCTCGCGGAGCGCCGCAAGCAGCTCGCGGGCTACCTGTCCGGCGGCGAGCAGCAGATGCTCGCGATCGGCCGGGCGCTCGTCGCCGAGCCCGCGCTGATGCTGCTCGACGAGCCGTCGCTCGGCCTCGCGCCGATGGTGGTCGACGAGATCTTCGGCATCGTCGCGCGCATCAACGCCGAGCGCGGCGTCGCGATGCTGCTCGTCGAGCAGAATGCGATGGCGGCGTTCGGCATCGCCGCCTACGGCTACATCATGGAGAACGGCCGCGTCGTGATCGACGGCCCCACCGAGCGGCTGGTCGCCGACCCGGACGTGCAGCGCTTCTATCTCGGCTACGGCGAGCAGACCACCGAGGTGGCGAGCTTCCGCGACGTGAAGCACTACAAGCGGCGCAAGCGCTGGCTGTCGTGACGACGCGCCCACCGCCCGACGCCACGCTGCCGCAGCGGCTGCGCTTCTGGGCGCGGACGTGGCCGGACCGCGTCGCGCTCCGGCAGAAGGACTTCGGCATCTGGCAGCCCTACACCTGGGCCGACTACGACCGGCTCGCGCGGCACTTCGGGCTCGGCATGATCGAGCTCGGGCTGCCGACCGGCGGGCACGTCGCGATCGTCAGCGAGAACCGCAAGGAATGGGTGATCACGCAGCTCGGCCTCGGCATGGTCGGCGGGGTCACGGTGGGCATCTATCCGACCAGCCCCGCCGAGGAGGTCGAGTTCCTGCTGGCGCTGTCGGAGTCGCGCTACGTCGTCTGCGAGGACCAGGAGCAGGTCGACAAGGTGCTCGAATGCCGGGCGCGCCTGCCGGCGCTCGAGGCGATCGTGGTGATCGACCCGAAGGGCCTGCGCCGCTACGACCGCGCGACGCTCCACGATTTCGAGACGGTGCTGCGCCTCGGCGCGGCGCTCGAGCGCGCGCAGCCGGGGCTCGTCGACGCGCGCCTCGCGGCGCAGCGCGGCGACGACACGGCGCTGATGATCTTCACCTCGGGGTCCACCGGGCGCCCGAAGGCCGCGATGATTTCCTACGACAACATCAACGCGGCCGCGGAGGGCGGCGTCGCGATGTACGGCTTCGTCGCGGAGGACACGGTGCTCTCCTACCTGCCCCTGTGCCACGTCGCCGAGCAGAGCTTCACCGTGTTCGTCCCGCTCGCCGTCGGCGCGACCGTGAACTTCGCCGAGAGCCTGCGCACGGTGCAGTCGGACCTGCGCGAGATCGGGCCGACGATCTTCCTCGGCGTGCCGCGCATCTGGGAGAAGCTGCACGCCGCGATGGACATCAAGGCGCGCGAGGCGGGCGGCTTCCGGCGGCGCCTGTTCGAGCGCGCGTTCGCGGCGGTGCAGGGCTTCGCGGCGAAGCCGCGCGCGACCTGGTCGGCCGCGAACCGGCTCGTGTTCGGGTTCTGGTACCTCCTCGTCTTCCGCGCGCTCGCGAACTTCATCGGGCTGCGCCGCTGCCGGCTCGCGTTCTCGGGCACCGCGCCGGTGTCGCCGGATCTGCTCGCGCTCTACCGCGTGCTCGGCGTGCCGATCCTGGAGATCTACGGCATGACCGAGGTGTCGGGGCTCGCGCTCGGGCAGCAGACCGGCTACTCGCCGCCCGGCACCGTCGGCGTCGGCACGCCGACGGTGGAGGTGAAGCTCGCCGACGACGGCGAAGTGCTGATGCGCGGGCGCACCGTCTTCAAGGGCTACTACCGCAACGCGGAGGCCACCGCGGAGATCGTCGATGCGGACGGCTGGCTGCATTCCGGCGACATCGGCGAATGGGTGGACGTCGACGCGCCGGGAAAGGGCGGCGGCGCCCCGCTGCGCGAGATCCGGATCGTCGATCGCAAGAAGGACATCATGATCACCTCCGGCGGCAAGAACATCGCGCCCTCCGAGGTGGAGAACCTGCTCAAGTTCAGCCCGTTCATCCGCGAGGCGGTGGTGATCGGCGAGCGGCGGCACTTCGTGACCGCGCTCCTGCAGATCGACTACGAGACGGTCGGCAAGTGGGCCGAGGAGCACGGGCTTGCCTACACCAACTACAAGAACCTGGCGGAGAACCCGCGCGTGCGCGCGCTCATCCAGGCCGAGGTGGACAGCGCGAACGCCCGCATGCCGCGCGTGCAGAGCGTGCGCAAGTTCCACATCCTCGCCAAGGAGCTCGACCACGACGACGGCGAGATGACCGCGACGCTGAAGCTGCGCCGCAAGAAAATCGAGGAGAAGTACGCCGACGTGATCGAGGCGCTGTACCGCGACGCGGCGCCGGAGCCGGCGCAGGGCTAGCGGCGGCGCATCGCGCCGTCGCCGTTCAGCGCGGGACCGCCTCCCGCGCCGCCTTGACTGCTGCTTCGACGATGAGCGCCTGCCGCGCGGGATCGGCGGGTCCGCACACCGACTCGCAGCGCCAGTTCGTGGTGTCCTCGAAGTCGCAGTGCGAGGCGCCGTCGATGCGCTCGGCGCGGCGCTGCGGCAGCCACCCGGCGATCCGCCGCGCGCTGCCGCCGACGTTGCACGCGCCGCTCGGCGCCCGCAGCACGAGCGCGGGCGCCTGCAGGTTGCGCGCGGCGCCCTCCGAGATGCCGAACGTGTCGACCGGGTCGAGCCCGATCCAGAGCGCGAGCCGCGGCACGCGCTCGGTCGCGAGCAGCGCCGCCAGGCCGCCGGCGGAGGTGCCGATCAGCACGACCGGCCGCGCGTCGAGCCCGTACTCCGCTTCCACCGCCTTGACGAGCGCGACGATCGCATCGGCATTCGCGTCGTGCTGGACCCAGTGGGGCAGATCGGGCACGGCGACCGCGAACCCCTCCTCCGCCAGTCGCGCGGCGAGCACGCCGTGGCGACCGCGCGAGCGCGTGAAGCCGTGCGCGATGATCGGCGAGCCCACGCGGCGGCAGGACGGCAGGCAGATAGAGATCGACCTCGGTCGACTGGTCGGCGAGCGGAATGGCACGCGTCTCGACGGTGATTGCAGCCGCGGCGCCGGCCGCAGCGAGCGCGAGGAGAAAGACGATCAATCGGGTCATGTGGGTCCGGTAACGCGCCGCGGCGGCGAGGGGTTTACCCGCACGGCCGGGAAAGGGGGCTTGCTAGACTCGCCTGCATGAGTCGCCTCGATCGGATGGCTGGCGTTGCGCGCTCGCTCGCCCTGTACTACGGCATCCCGTTCCGCGCGCGGCGACTGGCGCGTCTCTACGCGCCATTCGTCGCGTCCGGCGGACTCGCCTTCGACATCGGGGCGCACGCGGGCAATCGCGTGCGCGCGTTCCGCCGGCTCGGCGCCCGGGTCGTCGCCGTGGAGCCGCAGCCCGACTTCGTGCGTTTGCTCGAGGCGCTGTACGGACGCGATCGAGACGTCACGATCGTCGTGGCCGCGGTCGGGCGCGCGATCGGCGAGGCTACGCTGCATGCGTCCGAGCGGACCCCGACCGTCACGACCCTGTCTCCGGAGTGGGCGACGCGCGTCGCCGCCGACCCGTCGTTCCGCGGCGTGCGCTGGACGCCGGGCGCGCGCGTCCCGGTGACCACGCTCGATGCGCTGATCGCGGCGCACGGGCGCCCGGATTTCGTGAAGCTCGACGTGGAAGGCTACGAGGCCGAGGCGCTCGCCGGCCTCTCCACGCCGGTCGCCGCGCTCTCCTTCGAATACCTGGCGGCGGCGCGCGAGGTCGCGCTCGACTGCGTGGACCGTCTCGGCGCGCTCGGGCGCTACGCCTACAACTGGTCGGCCGGCGAGCGGCAGCGGCTCGCCGAGCACGCGTGGCTAGAGCCCGACGCGATGCGCGCCCGGCTGCGGGCGCTCCCCGCCGGCGCCGGATCCGGCGACGTGTACGCCCGGCTGCTCGCCTGACCCGAACGCGCGCAGCAGGAGCGGCGTGAGCGCGTGCGTGCGCCCGATCGGCGTGCGCTGCGGCGTCGACGCCGTGCGTGAAGCCGGACGCCACCAGCTCGTCGACGATCGCGCGCCGGCTCGCGATCACGTGCACGGGAACGTCCCAGGACGGCTGCTCACCGGCCACGCCCGCCGGAGGCTGGTGATCGCCCAAGATGACCAGGACGAAATCCGCGCCGGGCCGCGCGCGCAGGTAGCCGGCGAGTGCGGTGAGCACGTAGTCGATGGCGCCGGCGTACGCCGGGTCGAGGTCCTGCCATTCCGCCCGCTCGGCCTGCAGCGCCTGCGCGACCGACGCGTCGAACGGTTCGTCCGACAGCAGTCGCGCCCAGTCGGGCTGATACGGCGGCATGGGCCGGAACGGCGCGTGGCTCGTGATCGTGGGGAAGAACACGAAGAGCGGCTGACGCGCCGAGGGCGCGACCTCCGCGCGGTCGAGCTTGCCGAGCGCGTACTGGTCGGGGATGCGCCACCAGCCGAAGGCGGGACCGCGGTAGTCGAGCCGTCCCGGCGTCGTAGACCGCATCGAACCCGTACAGCGCCACGCCTTCGCGCCAGTCCTGGCGGAGCCCCGGCATCAGCGCGACCGTCCGGTACCCGGCGCGCGCGAACGCGTGCACGAGCGTGTCGCGGCGCTGCGTGGTCAGCAGGTTGTAGGTGTCGCCGCCGCGCACCTCGACGCCGGCGAGCAGGCTCGCGTGCGCGAGCCACGACGCGCCGCCGAAAGTCGGCGACTCGACGAACGCCGACGCGATCGCGCGCCCGGTCGCCGCGGCCGCATCGGCCAGCGCCGCGCGGCCCGCGGCGACCCGCGGCGCGAGCGCGGGGCGATCGTAGGTCGCCGCGCCGTACGACTCGACGAAGACGACGAACACGTCGGCGCCCTGGACGCGCTCGAGGCCGCCGCCGAAGTCCGGGCTCACCCCGAGGTCCGGACCGGTTCCGGTCAGCGCCTGCGCGAGCAGCACGCCCTGGCGCGCGAAGCTCCCGCTCACCGGCGCCGCGAACCCGCCACTCGCGAACGGGTATGCAACGCAGACGCCGGCCGCAGCGAGCGCGATCGCGCGGCGCGCTGCCGGAGCCGCGAGCGCCGCGCCGACGCGCGCCCACGCCCAGTGCGCGAGCGCATAGAGCGCGACCAGCCCGACGGCGACGCCGGTGAACGTCGCCAGGGTCAGCCACAGGGGCGCCGCTTCCGCGAACATCGCTATGACGCGCGGGACGTGCGGCACGTCGTAGTGGAGATTGATGGGCCGCCCGTAGAGCTCGCGCGCGGTGACCTCGAGGTAGCGCCCCAGCGCGAGCACCGTGAACGCCATCGCGAGCCCGGCGAGCAGGCGGCGCGGCGGCGGGCCGAACCGCGCCGCCGCGAGCGCCAGCGCGAGCACGACCGCGGCCAGCTCGATCGAGAGATCCGACCGGGGCCGGATCCACAGCGTCGGCCAGAGGCTGTCGAACGTCAGGCCGAAGTTGAGCAGCGCCAGCGCGACGAACGCCATTGCCCACTGCCGCCACATCGCGCGCATCGTTCCCGTCTACTTCCGTCGCGCCTCGAACTCGACCATGAGCTCGACCGTGTCGCCCACCCAGCCGTTCGCGACCCCGTAGTTCATGCCGAAGCGGCTGCGCTTGAAGCTGCCCCGCGCGGACGCGCCCATGACGTACGCCTTGTCCCCGGGCATCTCGTACGGCCCGCTCTTGTTCCAGGTCACGTCGAAGCTGACCGGCTCGGTCTTGCCGAGGAGCTCGAGCTGTCCCTCGACGACGAACGTGCGCTCCCCGGTGCGCTTCGCCTTGGCGCCCTTGAAGACGATCTGCGGAAACTCCCCGGCGTTGAGGAAGTCGGCGCTGCGCAGGTGGTTGTCGCGCCGGCGATGGTTGGTGAAGACGCTCGCGGCGTCGACCACGAGCCGCACGTCCGCGAGCGTGGCGGTGGTCTCGTCGAAGGTGAACGTGCCGCTCGCCTTCTGGAACAGGCCGATGACGCGCGCGTAGCCGAGGTGGTGGGCGAGGAACGCGACGCTGAGGTGGTCGGGATCGATCTCGTAGCGGGCGGGCTGGGCCTGCGCCGCGCCGTGGGCGGCGAGCGCGAGACCGAGCGCGAACAGTCGGGCGAGCAGTCGGGTCATGGTCGGAGATCCTCCGCGTGAGCGTGGAGCCAGAGCGTGTCGACGAGGAAGGAATAGCACAGGAACGCGAGCGCGCCGGCGGCGATGAGCGTGCCGGCCGGCGGCGGGACGCCGGGCACGAGCACGACGACCAGCGCGATCATCTGCACGGCGGCCGCGGCCTTGCGCCGGAAGCTCGGCGGGAGCGCTCGCCGCAGCCAGGGCCAGCTGCGGCCGGCCGCCACGAATGCGTAGCGCAGCAGTCCCGACGCGAGCACCCAGGGCCCGATGCGTCCCGACTGCCACGCGAGCGCCGCGAGCACCATGACCAGCGCGGCATCCGTCTCCATGTCGAAGCGCGCGCCGAACGCGCTCGCGAGGCCGGTCGCGCGCGCGAGCCGGCCATCGACGAAATCGAGCGCGACCGCGGCGCTGCCCAGCGCGGCGGCGAAAGCCATGATTCGCGGTGCATCGCCTTCGCCGATCAGCGCCGCAGCGAGCGCGACGAGCGCCGCCCGCGCCAGCGTCACGTGGTTCGCCCAGCCGAAACGCGCGAAAGGATGATGCTCGGGCAGCGTCGCGACGATCAACGCGGCGACGCCGGCAAAGCCGGCGACCGCCTTCGGTGCGTAGGTCGACCCGAGCACCAGCGCCTCGCTCGCCGCGACGGCGCACAGCCCTACCGCGGCGAGGGTGATTCCGGCGCCCGCCAGGGCGCCCCTCAGAAGCCTTCCGCGTCGGTCCGCGACGACGCCGTCCATCGGCATTGGCTAGTATCCTTGACTGTCCTCGACGTCGGGCGGTGCTCGCCGATCGACGTCCCGTCCGCACCCCGACCGCACCTCGCCCGCACCTCGCTCGCATCTCGCCCCGTGTCCGCCGCCGACCCCCGCGCCTTCTGGATCACCGGCCCCCGTACGGGTGAGATACGCAGCGAACCGCCGGGCCGATGCGGACCCGACGAAGTGCGCGTCCGCGCACTCTACAGCGGCATCAGCCGGGGCACCGAGGCGCTCGTCTTCCGCGGCGAGGTGCCGCCCGGCGAGTACGCGCGCATGCGCGCGCCCTTCCAGGCGGGCGAGTTCCCGGCGCCGGTCAAGTACGGCTACGCGAGCGTCGGCGAAGTCGAGGAAGGCCCCCCGGCGCTGCGCGGCCGCCGCGTGTTCTGTCTCCATCCGCACCAGACGCACTACATCGTGCCGGCTTCGGCCGTGCACGTGTTGCCTGAAGCGGTGCCCGCCGCGCGCGCGATCCTCGCGGCCAACCTCGAGACCGCGATCAACGGCCTCTGGGACGCGGACGTGCGGCTCGGCGATCGCGTCGCCGTCGTCGGCGCGGGCGCGCTCGGCTGCCTCGTCGCCCGGCTCGCCGGGCGCGTGCCCGGCTGCGAGGTCGAGCTCGTCGACCCCAACCCGCGTCGCGCGACGGTCGCCGCCGCGCTGGGCGTCGGCTTCGCCGCGCCCGATCGCGCGCGCGCCGAGGCCGATCTCGTGATCCACGCGAGCGGCACCGCTGAAGGCGCGCGCCGCGCGCTCGAGCTCGCCGGCTTCGAGGCGACGGTGGTCGAGCTGAGCTGGTTCGGCACGCGCAGCGTCGCGCTCCCCCTCGGCGAGCGGTTCCACGCGCAGCGGCTGACGCTCAAGTCCTCGCAGGTCGGGACGGTCGCCGCCGCGCAGCGCGCGCGGTGGACGCACGCGCGGCGGCTCGGGCTGGCGCTGCGGCTCCTCGACGATGCCGCGCTCGACGTCCTCGTCACCGGCGAGGACCGGTTCGCGGACCTGCCGCGGACCATGGCCCGGCTCGCAACCGACCCCGGCGACGCGATCTGCCATCGCATCGTCTACGACTGAATTCACCGGAGGACCATGTTTACCGTTTGCGTCCGCGACCACTTCATGGTCGCCCACAGCTTCCGCGGCGAGGTGTTCGGCCCGGCCCGGCGCCTGCACGGCGCGACCTACGTCGTCGACGTCGAGTTCGGGCGCACGGCGCTCGACGCCGACGCGCTCGTGGTCGACATCGGCCGGGCCGCGGCGGCGCTCCGCGCGCTGCTCGACGGGCTCAACTATCGCAACCTCGACGAGGTCCCCGAGTTCGCCGGGCAGAACACGACGACGGAGTTTCTCGCCCGCGTCGTGTTCGACCGGATGCAGGCGGCGATCCGCGCCGGCACGCTTGGCGACACCGCACACGGCCTCGCCCGCATGAAGGTGACGCTGCACGAATCGCACGCGGCATGGGCCGCGTACGAAGGCGATCTCGCGCCGTGACGCGGCACGCGCTCGCGCTCGTCCTGCCCGGCGACCCGCTGACGCCCACCGGCGGATACGAGTACGACCGGCGCATCGTCGCGGGCCTGCGCGCCCGGGGCTGGGCGGTCACGGTGCATGTGCTCGATGCGAGCTTCCCCGCGCCGACGCCGGAAGCGCGCGCGGCCGCGTGCGCCGCATTCGCGCGCATTCCCGACGGCGCGACCGCGCTCGTGGACGGGCTCGCGCTCGGCGTCCTCCCGGAGGTCGCAGCCGCCGAAGCGCAGCGGCTGAACCTCGTTGCGCTCGTGCATCATCCGCTCGCGGAGGAGACCGGGCTCGAGCCCGCCCGCGCGGAAGTGCTGCGACGCTCGGAAGCGCAGGCGCTCGCCGCCGTCCGGTTCGTCGTCGCGACCAGCGGCACGACCGCGCGCGGGCTCGCCCGCTACGGGGTGCCACCCGAGCGCATCGCCGTGATCGAGCCGGGCACCGATCCGGCGCCGCTCGCGCCCGGCTCGGGCGGACCGGGCGTCGCGCTGCTGTGCGTCGCCGCCGTCGTGCCGCGCAAGGGGCACGCGGTGCTGATCGACGCTTTGTCCGGGCTCGCGGATCGCGACTGGCACCTCACCTGCGTCGGCAGCCTCGGGCGCAGCCCGCGGACGGTGGCGGCGCCTGCAGCACCAGGTCGCCTCGCTTGGACTCGCGCATCGCGTCTCGATCCGCGACGCGGTGGATCGCACGACCCTCGACGCGTGCTACGCGCGCGCCGACGTGTTCGTTCTGCCGACCTTCCACGAGGGCTACGGCATGGCGCTTGCGGAGGCACTCGCGCGCGGTCTGCCCCTCGTGAGCACGCGCGCGGGCGCCGTGCCGGAGACCGTTCCCGCGGACGCGGGCCTGCTCGTTCCGCCGGGCGATGCGGAGGCGCTTCGCGACGCGCTCGCGCGCGTGCTCGACGACGCCGCGCTGCGCGCGCGCCTCGCCGCAGGCGCCCGCCGTGCGCGCGCGCGACTGCCCGACTGGGACGCCGCGTGCGCGCGTCTCGCCGCCGTGCTCACGAACGAGCCCGCGAACCTTGAGCGGCTTCACGGCTGACTGGCTCGCGCTGCGCGAGCCCGCCGACGCGCTCGCGCGCGCCGAAGCGCTCGTCGAAGCGTTCGTCTCGAGCGCCGGCGCGGCCCTGCAGGTCGTCGACCTCGGCGCGGGCACCGGCGCCAACCTGCGCTATCTCGCCCCGCGCCTCGGCGGCCCGCAGGACTGGCTTGCGGTCGATTCCGATCCGACGCTGCTCGGCGCGCTCGCGGCGCGCCCCGCGCCTGCAGGGACCCGGGTGCGCACGCTGCGCCTCGACCTCGCGCACGACCTGGATGCGCTGCCGCTGGACCGGAACGACCTCGTAACGGCCGCGGCGCTGCTCGACCTCGTCTCCGCCACGTGGCTGGCGCGGCTCGCAGCGCGGTGCGCCGCGGCGCAGGCGGGCGTCCTGTTCGCGCTCACCTACGACGGACGCATCGAGTGGTCGCCGGCGGAGGATGGCGATGCGCGCATCCGCGCGCTCGTGAACGCGCATCAGCGGACCGACAAGGGCTTCGGGCCCGCGCTGGGGCCGGCCGCGGCCGCCGAGGCCGAGCGCACCTTCGCCAGGGCTGGGCTACCGGATGCGCAGCGCGCGCAGCGACTGGCGCCTCGGGACCGAGTCGCGCGCGCTCCAGGCGGCGCTCGTCGACGGCTGGGTCGCCGCTGCGATCGAGATCGCACCTCGGGAAGCGAACGCGCTCGAGGATTGGCGCAGGCGGCGGCGCGCGCATCTCGCCGCCGGTGCGTCGCGGCTCTGCGTCGGCCACCTCGACCTCGCCGGGAAACTGCGGTCTCGGTAGATTCGCGCGAGCGGCTACGCGGCCGGACCGTCGGTGGCCGGGGCGCCGGCCCGCAGGTCGCAATCGAACAGCACGTCGTCGCCCATGCGCTGGACTCGGCAGGCAAGGCGCCTCGCGTCGGCGAGCCGCCGCGCCTCGGGCAGCCGCAGGCCGGGCCGGCCGAGGCCGAGCAGGGCCGGCGCGACCGTGACCTGGAGACGATCGAGCAACCCCGCGGCGAGAAAGCCCGTCACCGTCGCCCCGCCGCCCTCGACGAACACCGTTCGGCAGCCGCGCCGGTGGAGCAGGTCGAGGATCAGCGCGAATTCGATGCGGCCGTCGTGGGCGGGCAGGCCGACGACCTCCGCCTCGCCGAACCGCGCTCCGGCACGCGCGTGCGCGGCGTCGCAGACGAGCAGCGTCGGCGCAGCCCCGTCGCTGAAGAGCCGAAGGCCCGCCGCCAGGCGCCGCCGCGGGTCGATCACCACCCGCAGCGGATTGGGCCCGGGCACGAGCCGCGTGGTGAGCCGCGAGTCGTCGGCCTGCGCGGTGCTCGCCCCGATCACGACTGCGTCGCACAACGCGCGCAGCCGGTGCATGTGCAGGAGGTTCTCCTCGCCGGTGATGAACATCGACTCGCCGCGCGTCGTGGCGATGAACCCGTCGAGGGTCTGCGCGAGGTGACCGAGAGTGAACGGCCGGCCGGGGAGCGCGGCGCAGAGCGGCAGGTAGAGCGCGACCAGCGGATCGGCTGCCGCCGCCGCGGGTATTGCGTCGAGGCCGCCGCCGCGCGCGGCGGCGAGGAGCAGCGGCCAGACCTCGTCGATCGATTGCACAGCCATGGTGGGCCGGAGTATAGAGGCGGTCGGCGCGGGGCCGCTGCTAGAATCCGTCGCATGTCCGCGCTCAAGTCGACCCTGAATGCGCGCTCCGAGGAGTTCCGCGCCAACGCGGCGGCGATGGCCGCGCTGGTCACCGACCTGCGCGCGAAGGTCGACCGCATCGCGCTTGGCGGTGACGAGAACGCCCGCGCAAAGCACGTCGCCCGGGGCAAGCTGCTCCCGCGCGAGCGCGTGCGGGCGCTGCTCGACCCCGGTTCGCCGTTCCTCGAGTTCTCGCAGCTCGCCGCATACGGCATGTACAACGACGAGGCCCCGGGCGCCGGCGTGATCACCGGCATCGGGCGCGTCTCCGGCCAGGAGTGCCTGATCGTCGCCAACGACGCGACGGTCAAGGGCGGCACCTACTTCCCGATGACGGTGAAGAAGCACGTTCGCGCGCAGGAGATCGCCGCGCAGAACCGCCTGCCGTGCATCTACCTCGTGGACTCGGGCGGCGCGAACCTGCCGACCTGGGACGAGGTGTTCCCCGACCGCGATCACTTCGGCCGCATCTTCTACAACCAGGCGAACATGTCGGCGGCCGGCATCCCGCAGATCGCCGCGGTGATGGGCTCGTGCACCGCCGGCGGCGCCTACGTCCCGGCGATGTCCGACGAGGCGATCATCGTGAAGGGCCAGGGCACCATCTTCCTCGGCGGCCCGCCGCTCGTGAAGGCGGCGACCGGCGAGATCGTGACCCCCGAGGAGCTCGGCGGCGCCGAGGTGCACACGCGCCAGTCCGGGGTCGCCGACCACTACGCGCTCAACGACCATCATGCGCTGGCGATCGCGCGGCGCATCGTGAAGAACTTCAACCGCGCGAAGCACGTCGGCGTCACGGTCGCCGAGCCGCGCGAGCCGCTCTACCCGCCCGGGGAGATCGGCGGGATCATCTCGGCCGACAGCCGCAAGCCCTACGACGTGCGCGAGGTGATCGCGCGCATCGTCGACGGCTCGGAGCTCGACGAGTTCAAGCAGAACTACGGCACCACGCTGGTGACCGGCTTCGCGCGCATCTGGGGCTACCCGATCGGCATCGTCGCGAACAACGGCATCCTCTTCTCGGAGTCGGCGCTCAAGGCCGCGCACTTCATCGAGCTCTGCAGCCAGCGCGGCATCCCGCTTCTCTTCCTGCAGAACATCACCGGCTTCATGGTCGGCAAGAAGTACGAGGCGAGCGGCATCGCCCGCGACGGCGCGAAGATGGTGACCGCGGTGTCGTGCGCGAAGGTGCCGAAGTTCACCGTGATCATCGGCGGCTCCTACGGCGCCGGCAACTACGGCATGTGCGGGCGCGCCTACAGCCCGCGCTTCCTGTGGATGTGGCCGAACGCGCGCGTGAGCGTGATGGGCGGCCAGCAGGCCGCGAGCGTGCTGGCGACGGTGCGGCGCGACGGCATCGAGGCGAAGGGCGGCACGCTGGTCGAGCGAGGAGGAGGCGGCGTTCAAGCAGCCGATCCTCGAGCAGTACGACCGCCAGGGCCACCCGTACTACGCCTCGGCGCGGATCTGGGACGACGGCGTGATCGCGCCGGAGGACACCCGCCGCGTGCTGGCGCTGGGGCTCTCGGCCGCGCTCAACGCGCCGGTCGAGGAGACGAGGTTCGGCGTGTTCCGCATGTAGCCGGGCGATGCGGGACGCCGTCTACATCACGGCTGAGCACGAGCAGCTCCGCGCAACCGTCGCCCGCTTCCTCGCCGACGAGGTCGAGCCGCACGGCGAGCGCTGGGAGGACGCGGGCTGCGTCCCGCGCGAGGTGCTCCGCAAGCTCGGCAGTCTCGGCCTGCTCGGCATCACGTATCCGACCGAGTACGGCGGCGGCGGGCGCCGACGCGCTCACCGCCGTCGTGTTCCAGGAGGCGCTGTCGCGCTCGACCTTCGGCGGCTTCATCGTGACGGTGCTGGTGCACACCGACATGGCGAGCCCGCACCTCGTGCACGGCGGCTCGAAGGCGCAGACTCGATCGCTACCTGCGCAGGGTGATCGCGGGCGAGCTGGTGACCGCGGTGGCGGTGACCGAGCCCGACGCCGGCTCGGACGTCGCCTCGATCCGCACCCGCGCGCGGCGCGACGGCGAGCGAGTGGGTGCTGAACGGCACGAAGATGTTCATCACCAACGGCGTGCACGGCGATCTCTACTTCGTCGCGGCGCGCACCGACGCCGAGAACAAGGGCTCGCGCGGCATCTCGATGTTCATCGTCGAGAAAGGCACGCCGGGCTTTCGCGTCGGGCGCGCGCTGAAGAAGCAGGGCTGGCTCTCGTCGGACACGGCGGAGCTCGTGTTCGAGGACTGCCGCATCCCCGCGGCCAACCTGCTCGGCGAGGAGAACCGGGGCTTCTACGCGATCATGCGCAACTTCCAGACCGAGCGGATCGCGCTCGGCGCGATGGCGATCGGGCACTGCCAGACGGCGCTGAAGCTCACGCTCGACTGGGTGATGGGCCGCAAGGCGTTCGGGGCGACGCTCTTCGACATGCAGACGATCCGCCAGCGGCTCGCGATGCTCGATGCCAAGGTCCAGGCGGCGCGGGCATTCCTCTATCATTGCGCCTGGCTCGTCACGCAGGAGCGCGAGTGCGTGCGGGAGGTGTCGGCGCTCAAGGCGCTGACGGGCGAGCTCGCAACGAGGTGCTGTACGCCTGCCAGCAGTTCCACGGCGGCATGGGCTACATGCGCGAGAGCGCGATCGAGCGGCTGGTGCGCGACGCGCGCGTGCTCGCCATCGGCGGCGGCGCGACCGAGGTGATGCTGGAAGAAGTGGCGAAGCGGTTCAACCCATAAGAACGGCCCATAAGAACGATCATGTCCTACACCACCATCCAACTCGACAAGACCCCCGCCGGCATCGCGCTCGTCTGGCTCAAGCGCCCCGAGGTCCGCAACGCGTTCAACGAGACGATGATCGCCGAGCTCAGCGATGCGTTCCGCGCGGTCGACGGCGACGCGGGACTGCGCGCGATGGTGCTCGCCGCGCACGGGCCGGCCTTCTGCGCCGGCGCCGATCTCAACTGGATGAAGAAGATGTCGGGCTACTCGTTCGAGCAGAACTACGAGGACGCGCTCGGCCTCGCCCGCATGCTGCACACGCTGCACACGATGAAGAAGCCGACCGTGGCGCGCGTGCACGGCGCGGCGTTCGCGGGCGGGATGGGGCTGGTCGCGGCGTGCGACGTCGCGGTGGCGGCGCACAGCGCCGAGTTCTGCCTCTCCGAGGTGAAGCTCGGCCTCGTGCCCGGCGACGATCAGCCCGTACGTGATCGCGGCGATGGGCGAGCGCGCGGCGTACCGCTACATGCTCACGGCCGAGCGGTTCACCGCGGCCGAGGCCTATCGCATCGGCTTCGTGCAGGAGATCGTCGTGGACGAGGAGCTCGACGCGACGATCAACGCCATGCTGGGCGAGCTCGTCTTGGGCAGCCCCGCGGCGCACACCGCGACGAAGGAGCTCATCCGCGCCGTTGCGGGCCGGCGGATCGACGACGACCTCATCGGCGACACCGCGACCCGCATCGCGACGGCGCGCGCGTCCGACGAAGGCAAGGAAGGCATCCGCTCGTTCCTGGAGAAGCGCAAGCCGGCGTGGGTGGCCGCAGCGGCGCCGGCGCGGAAGGCGGCAAAGGGCAGGAAGAAGGCCTGAGGCTTTCGCGATGTTCACCAAGCTCCTGATCGCCAATCGCGGCGAGATCGCCTGCCGGGTCATCCGCACCGCGCGCCGGCTCGGCATCAGGACGGTGGCGGTGTACTCCGAGGCCGATCGCGGCGCGCAGCACGTGCGCGCCGCCGACGAGGCTTACCTCGTCGGACCGGCGGCGGCGAAGGAGAGCTATCTGCGCGGCGACCGCATTCTCGAGGTCGCGCGCGAAAGCCGGCGCGCAGGCGATCCATCCGGGCTACGGGTTCCTGTCCGAGAACGAGGATTTCGCCGCGGCCTGCGAGCAGGCCGGCATCGTGTTCGTCGGCCCGCCGGCGGCCGCGATCCGCGCGATGGGCTCGAAGAGCGCCGCGAAGGCGCATCATGGAGAAGGCCGGCGTCCCGCTGGTGCCCGGCTATCACGGCGACGACCAGGACCCGAACTACCTCCAGGGCCAGGCCGACCGGATCGGCTACCCGGTGCTGATCAAGGCTTCCGCAGGCGGCGGCGGCAAGGGCATGCGCATCGTCGAGGGCGCGGCGGAGTTCGCCGCGGCGCTCGCCTCCTGCAAGCGCGAGGCGGCGTCCGCGTTCGGCGACGACAAGGTGCTCATCGAGCGGTACCTGCGGCGCCCGCGCCACATCGAGATCCAGGTGTTCGCGGACCGGCACGCCAACGCCGTTTACCTCTTCGAGCGCGACTGTTCGGTGCAGCGCCGCCACCAGAAGGTGCTCGAGGAAGCGCCGGCGCCCGGCCTGCCGCCGGAGCGCCGCGCCGCGATGGGCGCGGCCGCGGTCGCCGCGGCGCAGGCGATCGGCTACGTCGGCGCGGGCACGGTCGAGTTCATCGCCGACCAGTCCGGGACACGTTCCACTTCATGGAGATGAACACGCGCCTCCAGGTCGAGCATCCGGTGACCGAGATGATCACCGGCGAGGACCTGGTCGAATGGCAGCTGCGCGTCGCCTGGGGCGAGCCGCTGCCGAAGCGGCAGTACGAGCTTGCGTTCGAGGGCCACGCGCTCGAGGCGCGCGTGTACGCCGAGGATCCGGCGAAGGGCTTCCTGCCCGCGACCGGACGCATCGTGCATCTCGCGACCCCGCCCGTGTCGCGCCACGTGCGCATCGACACCGGCGTCGCCGCGGGCGACGAGATCTCGCCGCACTACGACCCGATGATCGCGAAGCTGATCGTCTGGGATCGCGACCGGCCGGCGGCGCTGCGCGCGGATGCGGGACGCCCTCGGCGCGTTCGAGATCGTCGGCCTGACGACCAACGTCGGCTTCCTGTCGCGGCTCGTGTCGAGCACCGCCTTCGCCGGCGCGGACCTCGACACCGGTCTCATCGAGCGCTCGCGCGACGAGCTGTTCCCGCCGCCGGCGGCGGTGCCGGACGAGGTGCTCGCGCTCGCGACCTCCGCCGAGCTGCTGCGGCTCGGCCGCGAGTCCCGGACGCACGCGGTCGCATCGGGCGACCCGTGGTCGCCGTGGAGCGACTGCGACGGCTGGCGCCTCAACCAGGACAACCATCACGTCTTCGTCTTCAAGGCGGGCGAGCGGCAGCACGCGGTGACGGTGCATTACCGGCCCGGCGGCGTGTTCGAAGTCGAGCTGCCGGGCGGCCGGCGGATGCTCGCGTGCGAACCCGCGGGCACGAACGGCGTGCGCGCCTGGCTCGACGACGAGTCGATCGCCGCGACGGTGGTGCGCAGCGGCGCGACCATCGACGTCTTCTGCGCCGGCGAGCGCCACACGTTCGAGCTGCACGACCCGTGGCTCGCCGAGGTGGAAGCCGACGTGCACGGCGGGGGCCTGACCGCGCCGATGCCCGGCAAGGTGATCGCGGTGCTGGTCGACGCCGGCGCGAAGGTCGAGCGCGGCGTGCCGCTCCTCATCATGGAGGCGATGAAGATGGAGCACACCATCATGGCGCCCGCGGCCGGCGCGGTGCGGGAGATCCTCTACGGTGTCGGCGACCAGGTGGCCGAGGGCGCCGAGCTGATTCGCGTTCGACGCGGCGTAGCACGTCATGTCCGGTGTCCGCCTGGACGCGGTCACCGGATGCGACAGGTGAAGGTCCTTCTCTACATCCCGAAGGCGCCCGAGAAGTGGCGGGACGCCTTCGTGCGCGCGCTACCGGAAGCCGAGGTCCGCATGTGGGCGCCCGGCGGCGACTGGCAGGCCGACTACGCCGCGTTCTGGTATCCGCCGCGCGAGCTGCTCGACGGCCAGACGCACATCAAGGCGGCGTTCAACCTCGGCGCAGGCGTCGACGCCACGCTGAAGGCGCTCGCGCTGCCGGCCGGCGTGCCGCTCGTCCGGCTCGAGGATGCGGGCATGGGGCGGCAGATGGAGGAGTACGTCGCGTGGGCGGTGCTGCGCTACTTCCGCCGCCTCGACGACTACGCCGCGCAGCAGGCGCGCGCCGAATGGAAGGTGCACGCGCCGCGCCGCCACGCCGAGTTCCCGGTCGGCGTCATGGGCCTCGGCGTGCTCGGCACGCGGCTCGTGGCGAGCCTGCGCGCGCTCGGCTTCCCGGTGCTGGGCTGGAGCGCAAACGCCAAAGCGCTCGAGGGCGTGCAGACGTTCGCCGGGCGCGGCGAGCTCGAGGCGTTCCTGCGCGCGCACGCGCGCGCTCGTGTGCATGCTCCCGCTCACGCCCGACACCGCCGGGCTGCTGAACCGCGACACGCTCGGCAAGCTCCCGCAGGGCGCGTACCTCGTGAACGTCGCGCGCGGCGGTCTCGTGGTGGACGACGATCTGATCGCGCTGCTGGATTCCGGGCATCTCGCCGGCGCGACGCTCGACGTGTTCCACCAGGAGCCGCTGCCGGCCGCGCACCGCTTCTGGTCGCATCCGAAAGTGTTCATCACGCCGCATACCTCGGCGCTGACGATGGTCGAGGATTCGGTCGCGCAGGTCGCGGGGAAGATCCGCGCGCTCGAGCAGGGGCGACCGGTCACCGGCATGCGTCGATCGGACGCGCGGGTACTGATCTCGGTCGCATGCGACCTCAAGTCCCGCAGGGACCTTGTCCGCTATCCCGGGCTAGAATCCTCTCATGCCTCTCCCCGCCAAAGTCCGCATCGTCGAAGTGGGTCCGCGCGACGGCCTGCAGAACGAGCCGCAGACCGTCCCGACCGCGACGAAGATCGAGCTCGTGAACCGGCTCGCCGACGCCGGCCTGCCGGCGGTCGAGGCGGGCGCGTTCGTGTCGCCGAAGTGGGTGCCGCAGATGGCGGACTCCGCGGAGGTGCTGCAAGGGCATCCGCCGCAAGCCCGGCGTCTCGTACCCGGTGCTCGTGCCGAACATGCAGGGCTTCGAGTCCGCGGTCGCGGCGGGCGTCGACGAGATCGCGATCTTCGGCGCGGCCTCCGAGACCTTCAGCCGCAAGAACATCAACTGCTCGATCGCCGAGAGCCTCGAGCGCTTCGCGCCGGTCGCGGCGGCGGCGCGCGCGCAAGGCATGCGCGTGCGCGGCTACATCTCCTGCGTCGCCGGCTGCCCGTACGAAGGCGCGATCGCGCCTGCCGCCGTCGCGGCGGTGGCGAAGGCGCTGGACGCCATGGGCTGCTACGAGCTCTCGCTCGGCGACACGATCGGCGTCGGCACGCCCGGCAAGGTGCGCGCGATGATCGAGGCGGTGGCGCGCGAGGTGCCGGTCGGCCGGCTCGCGGTGCACCTGCACGACACCTACGGCCAGGCGCTCGCGAACCTCTACGCCGCGCTGGAGCTGGGCGTCGCCACCGCCGACAGCTCGGTCGCGGGCCTCGGCGGCTGTCCTTACGCGAAGGGCGCGTCGGGCAACGTCGCGACGGAGGACGTCGTCTACATGCTCGACGGGCTCGGGATCGAAACCGGCGTCGACCTCGCGCAGGTGTTCGAGGCCGGGCGGTTCATCTGCGCCGCGCTCGGGCGCGAGCCGACGTCGAAGGTCGCGAAGGCGCTCGCGGCCAAGAGGGCCGCGTGAGCAACGTCGTCCCGATCATCGCGGCCATCGTACCGGGCGACGACGTCCCGTCGCCGTGCGTCAACGTCTGCCGCATGAACGAGGCGACCCGGCTCTGCGAAGGCTGCTTCCGCACCCTCGACGAGATCGCCTGCTGGTCGGGCTACACGCGCGAGGAGAAGCTCGCCGTGCGCGCCAAGCTCGATGCGCGGAAGCGCACCACTCGCTAGCCGCCGTTGCTCCCCAAGCAGATCCAGGTCCTCGAGCGCGGCTGGCTGTCGTGCAACAGCATCCTCGCTCGCCGGCGGCGACGGGGTGACGCTGGTCGACTCGGGCTACGGGGCGCACGTTCCCCAGACGCTCGCGCTGCTCGACCACGCGCTCGCGGGGCGGCGGCTCGCCTGGCTCGTCAACACGCACTGCCACTCCGATCACATGGGCGGCAACCGCGCGGTGCAGGAGAAGTTCGGCTGCCGCACGACCATCCCCGCGGGCGAGGCGCCGCTCATCGACGCCTGGGACGAGGAGGCGCTGATCCTCGGCTTCGCCGACCAGCGCGCCGACCGGTTCCGCTACGACGACACGCTCGCGGCCGGGCGACGACCTTCCGCATGGGCGACCTCGACTGGCAGGCGCTCGCGGCGCCCGGCCACGATCCGCACGCGCTCATGTTCTACGCGCCGGCGGAGCGGGTGCTGATCGCGGGCGACGCGCTGTGGGAGGACGGCTTCGGGGTGATCTTCCCGGCGCTGTTCGGCGACACGCATGCGCTCGTGCAGACGCGCGCGACGCTCGACGCGATCGCGCGGCTCGACCCGCGCACCGTGATCCCGGGGCACGGCCCGGTGTTCGACCGCGTCGTGCCGGCGCTCGAGCGCGCGTACAGCCGGCTGGAGGGCTTCGAGCGCGACCTGACACGGCTCGCGCGCCACTCCGCGAAGGTCATGATCGTGTTCGCGCTGCTGCAGAAGGGCCGCATGGCGATCGCCGAGCTGCCGCGCTACTGCGAGACGGTCGGCATCCTCCGCCATCTCAACCGCGAGTTTCTCGGCATGACGCCCGAGGCGATGGCCGAGTGGCTGGTCGCCGAGCTGGAGCGCGGGCGGGCGATCCGGCTCGACGGCGGCGAGATGCTGCCGCTGGTTGTTGCATGATCGGGCTGCCGGCCTGACCGCTGCCGGTCAGACCGACAGCAACTCGATGCGCGCTGCTGGCCTTTCCGCCGTCGATCTCCAGGAATCCCACCGACACCGGCAGCGTGAAGCGCCGCGGCCCCGCGCTGCCGGGATTGACGTAGAGCACCCCGCCGCGCGTCTCGATTGCCGGCCGGTGCGAGTGGCCGGAGACCACTACGCCGAATCCGCCGGCCGCGGGGTCGCCCGCGAGCAGCGCGATCTCGTGGATCACGTGGACCGCGACGCCACCGAGCTCGACGGACTCGGTGTCCCGGATCGCGCGCGCCCAGGCGCCGCCGTCGTTGTTGCCGCGCACGACCGTCAGGGGCGCGATCGCCCGGAGCGCTTCGAGGATCGCCGGTGCGCCGATGTCGCCCGCGTGCAGGATGTGGCTCGAGCCGCGCAGCGCGTCGAGCGCCTCGGGGCGCATCAGGCCGTGCGTGTCCGAGATCAGGCCGATGCGCACGGGTCGTGGCGTGGCCGGGGCGGTCTAGAACACGGCCCCGGCCGCGCCACGAAAATCGGTGGGCGCCGGCTCACCTCTCTTCCGTGCTCGTTCCCGCGCGATCTCGTGGTTCATGTCGGCCGGTATGAACTGGACCTTCTTGCCCAATCGTCTTCCCGCATTCAGCTCGTCCCGGGCCACTTCCCCGCCGCCGATGGCAATCAGCACATCGCTGTTCTCGACCATGGCCGCCGAAGTGGGGGACAGTCGCTCGGTGCCCGGAATGAACCCGCCCCAGGTCGCATCTCTTACGAAGAAGACAACGTCGACGCAGGGGGACAGCTTGACGTCGTTCTCCTTCGCCTGGGTCGAGACGATGCCTGCGGTCGGAAATCCCCTCTGCTTTGCGGTCGCGTAGACGGCGCCGATGCCCTCGGGAGTGGCGCCAATGTTGACGATCGTGGCCTTCGGGTCATACACGTCGAGGATTCGGGCAGCGTGCTCGAGCATGGCCGCCTTGTTCTCGTACTCGGCGGCCGAGTAGCCCAGGAAGGTCAGGACTTTCATTTGCCTACCCTTGAAGAAGGAGCGGATCTCTTCAGAGGTAGCCTCTCTGACGGTCGACGGCTGGTCGCAGCTCTGCGCGATGGGTGCGAACAGCAGTGCAAGCACGAACACGGAAAAAGCGATCAGCCAGTTCCACATTGCATGGGCCATGTTCGTGATCCCTCGCTGCTGCTAGAGACCCAGCGTTGCGGTTGCGGCGCAGCTGCACGCGCAGCGCGACGCGAACCGAACGGCGACGCTGTTCATCGCCTCCCCAAACCGCGCGTTGAGGGTCACCGAGCTAACCGGGAATCTCGGCCTCGACGAGCCTGGCAAGGAGAGTGAGCGACTCTTGCCACCCGAGATAGCATGCTTCGACCGGAATGACATCGGGGACGCCGGCTTGCTCGACGTTCAACTCGGTCCCGACGGACACCTTCTTCAAGGTCACGGTCACCTGCATCTCGCCCGGCAGGTTCGGATCATCGAACTTGTCCGTGTACCGAATGCGTTCGTGCGGCGTCAGCTCCAGATACTCGCCGCCGAAGGCGTGGCTCGTTGCCCGTGGTGAAGTTGGTGAACGACATCCGGAACGTGCCGCCGACTCTGGCATCCATGTGGTGCACCTTCGCAGTGAAGCCGTTCGGTGGCAGCCACTTCGCCGTGGCGTCGGCATCCAGGAACGCCCGATAGACCCGCTCAGGCGGCGCGCGAAGGACGCGGTGGAGTCGGATTGTGTTGGTGGGCATCGTTGCGTCCCCTTTCGATGATCGTGCCGTTGGTCCCCGGATCGTCCCGGCGACGCGCCCAACGCCTACTTTCGACCTTGCCAGTAACCAGGCCTGCGGCTCTGGTGCGCGAGCGCGATTACCCTGACTTCCTCGGGCTTGACCTGATAGAGCAATCGAACTCCGCGATGAAAGCAAGTCCGAGCTCGACAGTGGCTTCTCGCGCGTAGAACAGGGCTCCGTCAATCAGTTCGCGCTCAGCATCGAGACTGACGGAGGGGATCACTTCAGCGCGTCACGTGCGCGAGCAATGGCGTCAGCGGCCGGAACGACGGGCGCGCGGCCCGCTTCGATCTCGGCTATACGACGTTCGACTTCGGCAGCCCAGGCCTCTTCGATCTCGGCATTCTCGGCGAGGCTCGCGATCAGGCGATCAGCCAGGCGGGCGCGTTCCTCAGCAGTGAGCTTCATCGCTTGGGCTTCCAGAACTTCAACTTGGCTCGACATCGGGGCGCTCCACTGGATTCGATCCGAAAAATGATGCTCCCTCGATTGCGGCGTGCGCTGAGACCGAACGCTAGAGATCATCGGCCGTTTAGCGGCGGGCGCAAGCCCGCAGGCAAACGCTCCGGTGCATCGCGTAGTCGGGCGCCTCGCTGCGTATGACCCTAGCTCAGGTGCGGCGCATCCGAGCGCGACCGTCCGGTGCCCGCCGTGGTGGACCGGCCGAGCGACCGGACGTGCGGGCCGGCGCGAGCGTGAGCTCGCCGTCGTGACGCACTTCGCTCTGCAACCAGGAGACAAACTCTCTGACGGCGCCGCGCGTGGCAGCGGCAGGCCTGCGTACGACGAAGAAATTACCGCGCTGCGCCACGCCTTCGCGGCCGAAAGGCGCATAGAGAGCTCCTTCGCGAAGGTGCCGCGCAAGGTAGGGCCATACGCCCAGCGCGACGCCACTGCCTTCCATCGCCGCGGCGACGACTTGGTCGTACTGGGGGAAGGAAACCGTGCTCGCCGGCTTCACCCGGCGGGTGTTTGTGGCGTCGAACCAGAAATCCCATTCCGACATCCGCCGGCCGTCGCGAACGCTCTCGAAATCGAGCCTAACGTGGTTCGCGAGATCGCCAAACGTCTTGATCGGGCATGACTTTTCGCGCGCAAGCGTGGGCGAGCAGACCGGAAAGGTCTTGCACTCGAACAGCGGTTCGCCATCGGGAACATCGGCCCCTGACAGCGAACCCCGAATCGCGATGTCGAGCTGAGCGCGCTGGAGATCGATCTTGTCGTTGTTCACCACTACCCGCACGTCGATCCCGGGATGCAAGAGGTTGAACCGGGGCAGTCGCGGTGCAAGCCAGAGCGAGGCAAGGGCAGGGGTCGTAGTGACCGCGAGTGTTTCCTCGCAACCGGCGATGCGATCGACGGCGGCGTCCAGCTGCGCCAGCGTTTCGTCGGTGACGCGATACAGCTCTTCGCCCGCCGGAGTCAGCTGCAGCCCGCGATTGACACGCCGGAACAGGGGCTTGCCGAGCTGGTCCTCCAATGTCTTGATCCCGCGACTGATCGCCGACTGCGTGACGCAGAGCTCCTGCGCTGCGCGAGTGAAGCTGAGGTGACGCGCAGCGGCCCCGAAGCCCCGCAGGAGATCGAGCGACAAACGCAGGTGGCGGGCTCTGTTCATTGGCCGAGCGCGTGCAAGCGGCATGGCACCCAACGTCCGGCTTCAGGCGCGCGCCGCTCGCGGCGCGTCGCTCTGCAAGCCGTTGTAGGTGGCACGCTCTTCAACTCGGCCCCACGTGGAAGGTCTGCAATCGGCCCAAAGCGGACGTTCCGTTAATCATTCCGGCCGCCAAGGGGTCATCCGCGGTATCCAGCGCGGGACGGCGGCGCGGAACGCCTCGTACTCTCTCCCAAACGTCAGCTTAAGCGTGGGTTCTTCGTACGCGACGACTTGAACGTGGAATGCGAGCCACAACAGCGCGCCGTAGACGATGAGGCGCCAATCGCCCATCAGCACCGCTTGACCCAGGATGATGGCTACGACCGCGACGAATATCGGATTACGCACATAACGGTAGAGACCGGTCACCACAAGATTCCGAGGCGGCGCGATGGGCGCAGGGGTGCCGAGTCCCTGCAGCGCGAAACGCGCAAATGCGTCAATGAGCCCAGGCACACCTGCGAGAATCATTATCGCGCCGATGCTGCGCGTCAGCTCCAGACCAAGGAACGGCGGCTGGAGTTGCCAACCCGTGATCAACCATGGAACGAGCCCCGCCAGCGTACATGGGGCGACCACAAAGAAAACCGCCGAGCCCAGGACGGCACTGGTTCGTTGCATCGCGGTTTCCGACACGCGTCGCTGCGAACTCACTCCAACCTCCCCCTCATGGTTTCCCGTCGACATCCGGGCCGCTTTGGGTCGAAAGCAGACATGGACATCAGGCGATTTCTCACTTAAAGCCTCGGCATTACGCGACCGCCGTGCCACCTAACTAGTAGTAGAGACCGCAAAAGCTTGGCAGATACAGCCGGAACTTTCTAGATCTATCCGAACCTTGGCAGGTAAGGCCGGTCGAATCTAGACCGTTTCACAAGCGCGCGAGCCGGGCAGATGCAGCCGCTTCGTCAACCTCCAGCGAGCCCCGAGTACCAGCGATGAGGAGCGCTCGCGCCCGCCGAACTGCGTCCTGAGCACGCGTCCTCAATGCGAGGCCGGTCTCATACGCGCACGCGCCGCCGGACCGACGAGGGCATTGACCTCCGCCCCGCCGCCCTCATGTAAAGTCCGAGTGCTCTCTGACCACCATGTTCGGCTCGGTTCCTCCTGTCACCCGCGCACTGATAATCGCGAACGTCGCGATCTTCGGCGCCCAGATCCTGCTCGGCGACGGCTTCGTCGCCGCGTTCGCGCTCTGGCCGCTCGGCTCCGCCTCGGTGCTCGGCCCCGAGTCGGGCGCGGGCTTCAACCTGTGGCAGCTCGTCACCTACGCGTTCCTGCACGGCAACACCCTGCACCTCTTCTTCAACATGTTCGCCCTGTACATGTTCGGCGGAGAGATCGAGCGCGTGTTCGGGCCGCGGCGCTATCTCCAGTACTACTTCGTCGCGGTCATCGTCGCCGCAATAACGCAGCTCGTGGTGTCGGGCGTGGGAAGCGCCACGCCCTACCCCACCGTCGGCGCGTCGGGCGGCGTGTTCGGGCTTCTGCTCGCGTTCGGAATGCTGTTCCCCCGCCGCATGATCATGCTGATCTTCCCGCCGATCCCGATGCCGGCGTGGCTGTTCGTGACGGTCTACGGCGTGCTGGAGCTGTACCTGGGGGTGACCGGGACGTCGCAGGGGGTCGCGCACTTCGCGCACCTCGGCGGCATGCTCGGCGGCTTTCTGATGCTGCGCCGCTGGCGGCGGCAGCTTACTTGACGCGCAGCGCGCGCCAGGGGTGCGTGCGGCCGTCGGGCGTGGCGACCTGCCCGACGATGCGGTCGGCGGAGGCGTTGCCCTGGAACCGGATCGACCCGCCGGCCGGGTCGTCGATGCGGAACGCGACGTAGCGCCCCTTCACCACGGATCGCTCGATCGGCCGCGCCGCGCCGTCGATGCGCGCGACGCCGCCGAGATTCTGGAACGCCTGCTCGAGCTCCAGCTCGATCGCCATCGACGCCGTCACCGACCGGCACGCGCGTCTCCCACTTGCCCGCGAGCTGCGCCGGGATGATCCACAGGTAGAGCGTGCTCGTCTTGCGCAGCCCGATCTTCTTCTCCGGCGCCGCCACCTCGATCTGCGCGTCGGGCGCCCACTCGCCCATGTCCCAGTCGTGCGACACCACGCGCGCACCGGCGCGCAGCTCGGCGAGCAGCCGCGGCCGCAACCGGATGTTGAACTCGGGCAGCAGGTACATCGTGACCACCGTCGCCGCGCTCAGGTCGGTCTCGAAGATGTCCTCCTTGAGGAAGCGCGCGCGGTCGGCGACGCCCGCCTTGGCCGCCTTGTCGGTGCTCTCCTTGATGAGGTAGTTGTCGTAGTCGATGCCGACGCCGCTCGCGCCGTACTTCTGCGCCGCGGTGATGACGATGCGGCCGTCGCCCGACCCGAGATCGATCAGGAAATCGTTGCCGCGCACGCCCGCGAGCTCGAGCATCGCCTCGACGACGTTCTGCGGCGTCTGGACGTACGGCACCTCCTCCGCGCGCACGGCCGTCGCCGCGAGGAGCGCGAGCGCGCACAGGAATCGCACCGCGTTCACTGCGCCCTCCGCCGCACGGCGCGCCAGCGCGCCCCCGCATTCAGGTCGCCGCTCATCGTGTCGCCGTCGATCCGGCCGGCGTAGTCGCCCGCAAACGGTCCACTGCCCGGCACGATGAACCGGATCTTGTCCCCGTGCAGCACCGCGAGATCGAGCGCGACCGGCGCGACGCCCCCGCTGGCCGTGCTCCCGCTAGCCGCGCCGCCGACCTGCTGATAGGCCTGGGTGAGCGCGAGGCGGAAGGGCGCACCGCCGCCTTCGCGCGCCACTTCCCACTCGCCGTCGACGCGGGCGGGCACCACCCAGAGATAGATCCAGCGCGCCGCCGTGGTCGAGGACCAGTCCTCGGAGGCGTCGACCACGATCTGCATGTCCGGGGGCCAGTCGCCGACCGCGAAGCGATGGGCCACGACGCGCGCCCCGGGGCGCATCTCCGCGAGGATCTTGGGCACGAGCTTGCGGTTCGTCTCCGGCAGCAGGTAGAGCGTGAGCACCGTCGCCTCGCGCAGGTCGGTGTCGAAGAAGTCGCGCGCGACGAACCGTGTGCGGCCGGCGACGCCCGCCTTCGCCGCCCGCTGCTGCGCCTCGGCGACCAGGGTGTGATCGATGTCGACGCCGAGCGCGCGCGCGCCGAACTGCTTCGCCGCGGCGATGACGATGCGGCCGTCGCCCGAGCCGAGGTCGACGACGAGATCGTCCGGGCCGACCTCGGCGAGCGCCAGCATCTGCTCGACGATCGCGTGCGGCGTCGGGACGAAGGGGTCGTAGCCGACGTCGTACGTGTACCCGTGCGCAGCGGCGATCGCGAGCGTCAGGGCAACGAGGGCGAGGGCGCGCCGCATCGCTCAGCGCACCGCCCGCCACGTGCCCGACGGTGCCGTCGGCGCGCACGACGCGGCCGGCGATCGCGTCGCCTTCCGCGGTGCCTTCGTAGCGTCCCGCGAACGGCGTCGCTCCGGCAACGGTGAACGCGAGGCTCGTGCCGGACGCCCGGCCGTCCTTCAAGGTCACCGCGTCCAGCGTGCCTTCGAAGAACTGGTAGCGCTGCCGGAGCGCGAGCGTCGCGGATTGCGCGCCGGTCAGCGTGGTCTCGACTCGCCAGTTGCCGGCGACGCGCGCCGGCACGACCCACATGAACACCTTGCTCTCGCGGCTGATCCCCACTGCCTTGTCCGGGGCAGGCATGGTCTCCTGATGATCGGGCGTCCAGTCGCCGAGATCCCAGTCGTGCGACACGACGCGCGCCCCCGGGCGCAGCTGCTCGAGGATGCGCGGCGCGAGCTTGATGTTGAGCTCGCGGAAGAGGTACAGCGTCAGCACGGTCGCCGGACGCAGATCGGTCTGGAAGAGATCCTGCTCGACGAACTTCGCACGGTCGCTCACGCCCTCGCGACGGGCGTTGTAGTTCGCCTCGGACACCAGTTGCGGCTCGATCTCGATCCCGAGACCGCGTGCACCGTACTTCTTCGCGGCGGTGAGGACGATGCGCCCGTCGCCCGAGCCGAGGTCGATGACGAAATCCGCGGGACCCACTTTCGCGAGCTGGAGCATCCGGTCGACCACCGACTGCGGCGTCGGGAAGTACGGCGCGTCCCGGGGCGGCGGCGATTCGCTCTGCGCGACCGCGACCGTCGCGCCAAGCATCGCGGCGAGGGCGAGCGCCCACCTCATTTCTCGTCGCCCGCCTCGCGGCCCTCCGGAATCGGTCGCCCGCCGTCGCGCCAGTCGACGGCGGCGTGGAAGCCGTGCGTCTCGGCGTGGCGCTTGAACCACATCCCCTCGGGCGTGTGCCGGGTGATGCCGTCGAAGAGCGTCGCGATCATCTGCGTGCCGGCGAGCCCCATGTTCTCGTAGGCCTGGTTGATCATCAGCTTCTGCATCATGAGCTGGTTCTTCGGCACCGCGGCCATGCGCTCGGCCAGCGCATCGACCTCGGCGTCGAGGAGATCCTCGGGCACGGCTTCGAACACGAGCCCCCACGTCTTCGCGGTCTTGCCGTCGATCGTGTCGCCGGTCAGGAGCATGCGCTTCGCCTTCTCGGCGCCCAGACGGTAGACCCACATCGCCGTCGTCGGGCAGCCCCACACGCGCGCCGGCATGTAGCCGATGCGCGCGTCCTCCGCCATCACGACGATGTCCGCGCACAGCGCGATGTCCGAGCCGCCCGCCACCGCGTAGCCCTGCACCTTGCAGAGTACCGGCTTGTAGCTGCGCCAGATCGAGAAGAAGTCGTCGGTGAACCCCTTCATGATCCGGTAGTCCTGCATCGGGTCCCAGGGCATGTCCTGGACGAGCGGGGTCGCGCCTTCGGCGTACTCCTTGAGGTCGTAGCCGGCGCAGAACGCACGCCCCGCGCCCTGCAGAACGATCACGTGGACGGCGTCGTCGGCATTGGCCTGCTCGACCGCGCGGCGGATCTCGCCCGGCATCGCCGCGGTGATCGCATTGAGCCGCTCGGGGCGATTCAGTGTGATGCGCGCGATGCGGCCCTGCCGGTCGTACTTGAGCGTCGTGTAGGTCATCGCATGGCCTCAGCGCCGCGCCAGGGCGAGCACGCGCTGCGCCGCCTTCACGACCGGGCCTTCCAGCATCTTGCCCTCGAACTCGACCGCGTTGCCGCCGGCCTGCTCGAGGGCGGCGACCATTCGCGCCGCGCGGTCGACCTCGGCCGCGGTCGGCGTGAACGCCGCGAGAATCGGCGCGACCTGCTTCGGATGGATGGCGAGCTTGCTGGTGAACCCCAGCGCCTTGACGCGCGCGCACTCGGCCGCCAGGGCCGCTGCGTCGTCGAGGGCGAGGTGCGGCACGTCGAGGAGCCCGAGCCCGGCGCTCGCCGCCGCCTGGACGAGCCGCGACCGGCCGTAGAGGAGCGGCTCCCACGCGAGGTCCGCGCGCAGGTCGGCGGCGAGGTCCACGCCGCCGAACGCGAGGATCCGGACGCGCGGGTCGGCCTGCGCGATCTCCATCGCCGCCTCGAGGCCGCGCGCGGACTCGATGAGGCAGCCGAACGCGATCCCGGCCTGCCCGCCCTCGAGATGACGCGCGTAGAGCCGCACTTCGAACGCCGACTCGACTTTCGGCAGCAGCACGAAGTCCGGCGCCACGCCCGAGGACACGAGCGCATCGAGGTCGCGCACGCCCGCCGGCGTGTGGATGTTGTTGACCCGCAGGCCCTTCAGCTGATGCGGCGCGAGGCCGGCGCGGAAATCGCCGCGGAAATGCGCGACGACGGTCGCGCGCGCGTCGTCCTTCGCCGGCGCGGCGACCGCATCCTCCAGGTCGAGGATCAGTCCGTCGGCGCCGGTGGCCGCGGCCTTGGCGAAGCGCTCCGGGCGGTTGCCGGGGGTGAAGAGGAGGGCGCGGCAGTGGCTGAGGTCGGGCATGGGCGGAAGGCTCGATTCCTAGGCGTAGCCGGCTTTGGCGTAGGGCGTCTCTGCGGTGCGCTTGTAGACGAGAAGATTCCGCCGGTAGGAGAGCACCAGCTCGCGGCGCTGATTATAGGCGCGCGTGTCGACGGTGAGGATGCCCTCGTTCGGGCGCGACTTCGACTCCCGCTTGTCGACGATCGTCGACTCGACCTCGGTCGTGTCGCCCGCGTACACGGGCGTCGGCAGCTTGATGTCGGTCCAGCCGAGGTTCGCGACGACGCGGCCGAAGGTGCGGGTCGTGGCCGCGGTCGCCGCGGTGATCACCCAGGGCTCCTGGATGCGGTGCCGTCCGTCCTGGTGCCGGTCGATCCACGACCGGTCGTGAAACTGCGGGTTCGCCTCCAGCGACCGCCAGGCGTGCTCGATCGCCTCGTCGCGATGGAACGTCCGGCGGGGGAAATGCACGAAGGTCTCGCCCGCGCGCGCGTCCTCGAAGAAGATCCCGTAGCGCTCCACGAGCGCGCCGTCCGCGCCCGTCGCGTAGAGCTTGAACCGCTCCTCCTCGACCGGCGGCAGCGCGGCGCCCCCGGCCTCGTCGGGATGGCGGCCCCGCTTGTACACGGCGACGTCGTAGGTGAGCTTCGCGACCTCCCTGCCCTCCGCGGTCACGCCGCGCGAGACGGTGGTCACGACGCCGTGCGCCGTGCCGCCGTCGCGCACCCCCGTGATCTCCGACTCCGAGTACAGCGTGTCGCCGCCGAACACCGGGCCGGTGAGCGCGATCTCGGCGAACCCGAGGATCGCCTGCTTGCGGCCGAACGTGCGCGAGGCCATCCCGATCACGCGCTGGAGCGTCACCGTCGAGACCATGAGCGGCTTCTTCCACGCCGTCTGCGCGGCGTAGTGAGCGTCGTAGTGGAGCATCGCCGCGTTGAGCGTGTCGAGCGCCTCGTCGGCGTTGTCCTGCTGCGAGAGCGTCACACCGGGACGATGCTTGAAGCGCTGCCCGACGGCGAACTCCTCGAAGTCGAGGCCGAATCGCTCCTGGTAGCGCGCGTCGCCGGCGCGCAGGTAGGCGTAGAAGCTCATGGGGTCCTCTCGTGCGATGGTGGGGCTATACCACGCCTTCCGCGCGCAGCCGGGCGATCTCGTCGCGCGCATAGCCCGCGTCGGCGAGGACCGCGTCGGTGTCGGCGCCGAGCGCGGGCGCCGGACGGCCGCGCAGCGGCAGCCCTTCGCCGCGCAACGGATTGGTGAGGAGCGCGAGCGGCGGGCCGCCGTCCACGGCGATCGACTCGATGCGCGCGCTGCCCTTCACCCACGGGTTCTCGAGCGCCTGCGTCACGTCGTAGATCGGCGCCGCCGGCACCGCGCCGGCGAAGTGCGCCGAGCCATTCGGCGGTCGTGCGCGTCTGACAGCGCCTCGTCGATCAGCTCGGTGAGCAGCGCGCGGTGCGCGAGCCGGTCGGGGAAGCGTGCGGAAGCGCGCATCGTCGATCCACTCCGGCCGGCCGATCTTGCGGCAGAGCACGCCCCAGAACTTCTCCTTGTTGCACATCAGGTAGATCCAGCCGTCGCGCGGTGCGGTAGGTCTGGCACGGCGTGAGCGACGCATGCGCCGAGCGCGGCGATGCGCCCGGTCGCGGCGCCCGCGTTGAGATACCAGTGGCCGATGTAGTTCAGGTTGAACGAGCGCGAGGTCGAACAGGCTCACGTCGACGTCGCGCCCGCGCCCGTCGCGCCGCGCGGCGTGCAGCGCGGCGAGCAGGCCCGGCGGCCAGCGCGACGCCGGTCATCAGGTCGACGAGCGAGAGCCCGAAGCGCGCGGGCGGCGAGTCGGGCTCGCCGGTGAGATGGAAGTAGCCGGTCTCGGCCTGCATCAGGTAGTCGTAGCCGGGCCACGACGGCGCGCTCGCCCTCGCGGCCGTAGCCGGTGAGGTGCGCGCAGACGATCTTCGGGTTCGCCGCCGCGAGCTGCGCGTACGTGATGCCGAGCTTCGCCGGCACGTCGCCGCGCAGGTTGCTCGCGACGCGCGTCGGCGCGCGCGGCGAGCCGGTGCGAGGACGGCCTTGCCCTCGGCCTGCGCGAGGTCGAGCGTGATGCTCTTCTTGCCGCGGTTGAGGCCCTGGTAGAAGACGCTCCGGGCCGATCTCGGGCAGCGCGTCGTTGAAGTGCGGCCCGACGCCGCGCGACACGTCGCCGCCGTCGCCGCGGTTCTCGATCTTGATCACCTCGGCGCCGAGGTCGGCGAGGAACAGCGTCCCGAACGGCCCGGCGCCGTACTGCTCGACCGCGAGGATCCGCACCCCTTCCAGCATCGGTCTCGACGCCATCGCCCGCCTCGTTGATCGGCTTGACTTGATCATAATGTTATGACAAGTCTTCGCGGCTGCCGCAGCCCGCGCAAGGAGGAGCAATGATCGCGAGGACGATGGCTGGTCGCCGCTCTGGCGACCGCCGCATACGCGACGCTGGCCCACGGACAGCAGCGCTATCCCGACCGGCCGATCCGGATCGTGGTGCCGTTCCCGCCCGGCAACGCGTCCGATCTCGCGACGCGCACCATTGCCGAGCCGCTGTCGAAGCGGCTGGGCCAGCCGGTGGTGGTCGAGAACAAGCCGGGCGCGGCCGGCACGATCGGCGCCGACACCGTCGCGAAGGCCAAGCCCGACGGCTACACCCTGCTCGGCACCTCGTCGGCGTTCAGCGTCACGCCGTCCGTGTACAAGAAGCTGCCCTATGACGCCGAGCGCGACCTGGCGCCCGTCGCGCCGATCGGCTGGACGGTGATGATGCTGGTGGCGACCTCGAGCTTCCCGGCGAACAACGTCCAGGAGCTGGTCGCGCTTCTCAAGGCCGATCCCGGGAAGTACAACTACGCGCACCTCGGCGCGGGCGCGCTCAGCCAGATGGTGATGGAGCTGCTCAAGCAGATGGCGGGCGTCGACGTCGTCGGCGTGCCCTACAAGGGCAGCGGCCAGGCGCTCACCGATCTCATGGGCGGCCAGCTGCCGCTGATGTTCGACGGCCTCACCTCCGCCAACCCGCAGGTCAAAGCCGGACGCATCAAGGCGCTCGCGGTGAGCTCGAAGTCGCGCATCCGCTTTGCGCCGGACGTCCCGGCGCTCGCGGAGTCGGGCGTGCCAGCGCTGCGGGACTACGACGTGCAGGCCTGGACCGGTCTCTTCGCGCCGGCGGGCACGCCGAAGGCCGTGGTCGACCGGCTCAACGCCGAGATGGCGCAGCTCGTCCAGAGCGCGGAGATCAAGGACCGGCTCGCCGCGCAGAACCTCGAAGCCTTCCCGCCGATGACGCAGGCCGAGTTCGCCGCGTACATGAAGGCGGAATTCGAGCGGTGGCGGAAGGTCGCGCGCGAGGGGAAGATCGAGGCGCCGCAGTAGCCGCGGCTACTTCTGCAGCAGCTCGTAGCCGGTCGGGTTGTCCGGGCAGGGGCCGAAGCCGCACTCGAGCAGCGTCGACACCGCGTTGGCGAGAACGATGAGGACGAACAGCCAGCCGAGCGCCTGCGCGCCGGCCGTCGGCCGCACGTCGTGCACGCCCTCGACGAACTGCGCCTCGATGAAGAGCATCACCCCGGCGAACGCGATCAGCACGACGAAAGCGACGAGCGCCCAGGTGTAGAGGTGATAGCCGAGCACCGCGGAGCCGTACGCACCGGTGCCCGGCACGATGTGCAGCAGGATCTGGCGCACCGCGAACGCCGCCCCCGCGAGCGCGCTGACGATCACCACGCCGTAGTGCGACTCGGAGGCGCCGAACCGGACGTTGAGCGCGAGACCCACGCCCGCCGCGAGGAGCGCCGCGCGCTGCAGCAGGCAGAGCGGGCACGGCAGCTCCCCGCGCACGATCTGCCAGTAGAACGCGAACAGCATCACGGCGCAGACGCCAAGCAGCGCCAACGCGTTCAGGGCTCGGGCGAGCGCGGCCACGGCTAGAGTGCGATCTTGAGCGGGTCGGTCACGTGCCCCGCGAACGCGTAGAGCATGAGGGCCACGGCGGCGACCCACACCAGTACGGAGGTTCGGCGCAGCCCGAGGGCAGCGGCGAGGGCGGCGAGGACGAGCACGACGAACGGCAGCGCGATCGGCAACGAGATCATCGGCACCCTCCCCTTGCGATTGTCTTGATGCCGGCGGCGCGGGCCGCGCGTCGCCGGCGCCGCGCTATTCGTACTTGCGCGTGTCCTCGATCACCTTGCCGTCGTTCGGCAGCTCTCCGGGTGCGCGCAGCGCCGCGTCGCCGCGCAGCTTGGTCACGTCGCGCAGCGTCGCGACGATCCGCTCGGCGAGGCCGGCGGGCGTGCCCGCCACCTCGCAGTGCAGCGTCATGCGGTCCTGCCCGTCGGCGGTGTCCACGATCAGGCGCGCGCGCTGCACCTCCGCGTGGCGCTTCACCACCTCCGCGACCTGCGAAGGATGCACGAACATGCCCTTCACCTTGGTCGTCTGGTCGGCGCGCCCCAGCCAGCCCTTGATGCGCACGTTCGTGCGCCCGCACGGGCTCGCGCCCGGGAGCACCGCGGACAGATCGCCGGTGGCGAACCGGATGAGCGGGTAGTCGGGGTTGAAGGTCGTGACGACCACTTCGCCGACCTCGCCCGCCGCCACCGGGTCGCCGGTTCCTGGCCGCACGATCTCGACGAGGATGCCCTCGTCGACGATCATGCCCTCGCACACCTTGCCGTCGGGTCCGCGCGACTCGTACGCGAGGAGCCCCAAATCGGCGGTTGCATAACACTGCATGACGCTCAAGCGGCGCTCGGCCATCGCTGCGCGCAGCGCCGGCGGCACGTACTCGCCGCCGACCATTGCCTTGGTCAGGCAGGAGATGTCGGTCTTGAGCTCGTCGCCCTTCTCGACGATGAGCTTGAGGAAGGACGGCGTGCCGATGTAAGCGCTGATCCGCAGGTCGGCGATCGCCGCGACCTGCATCTCGGTCTGTCCGACGCCGGTGGGCACGACGGCGCACCCGCAGGCGAGCGCGCCCGTCTCCAGCATGGAGCCGGCGGGCGTGAAGTGGTAGGCGAAGGTGTTCGCGACGATGTCGCCCGGACGAAAGCCGGCGGCGTACAGCGCGCGCGGCCGGTGCGCCACCAGTCCTGGCCGTAGCCCTCCGGCTCGTAGATCGGGCCGGGCGAGACGAAGATCTTCGCGAGCTTCTCGACCGGCGTCGCGTTCAGCCCGCCGAGCGGCCGGATCTCGGCCTGCAGCGCCTTCAGATCGGACTTGCGCGTGACCGGTAGCTTGGCGAGCGCGGCGCGGGAGATGATCTCGGCCGGGGTCACCCCCTTGAGGATGCGCGCGAAGCCGGAGGCGTTCGTCTTCGCGTGCGCGATCTGCTTCGGCAGCCGCGCGAGGAGATCGCGCTCCCGGGCCGCGGGGTCGCGGGTCTCGAGCGCGTCGTAGAACTCGGCCACGCGCGCGCCTCCTAGGACAGCCAGCGCTTGCGCCGCCGGTAGAACTTCGTCTCGCGGAAGCTCTTGCGGCCGCCGGTGGACACGCCCAGGTAGAACTCCTTCACGTCGTCGTTCTCGCGCAGCCGCGGCGCCTCGCCGTCCATCACGACGCGGCCGTTCTCCAGGATGTAGCCGTAGTCGGCGTAGCGGAGCGCGACGTTGGTGTTCTGCTCGGCCAGGAGGAAGGACACGCCCTCCTTCTGGTTGAGGCTCTTCACGATCTCGAAGATCTCCTCGACGAGCTGCGGCGCGAGGCCCATCGACGGCTCGTCGAGCAGGATCATCTTCGGGCTCGCCATCAGCGCGCGGCCGATGGCGGTCATCTGCTGCTCGCCGCCGGAGGTGTAGCCGGACTGCGAGGCGCGCCGCTCGCGCAGGCGCGGGAAGTAGGTGTAGACGAGATCGAGGTCGCGCTTCAGGTCGGCGCGGCCGATCCCGCGGGTATAGGCGCCGGTGAGGAGATTCTCCTCGACCGACAGGTGCTGGAAGCAGTGCCGGCCCTCCATCACCTGGCACACGCCCCGCCGCACCAGCTCCGCCGGCGTGAGCGCGTCCACGCGCTGACCGTCGAACTCGATCGAGCCCTTGGTGACCTCGCCGCGCTCGGCGCGCAGCAGGTTCGAGATCGCCTTGAGGGTGGTCGTCTTGCCCGCGCCGTTGGCGCCGAGCAGGGCGACGATGCGGCCCTTCTCGACTTTCAGGGACACGCCCTTGAGCACGAGGATGACGTGGTTGTAGATGACCTCGATGTTGTTCACCGAGAGGTAGGCCTGCTCGGCGGCGGGCGGGCTTCGGTACGGCGGACATGGCCTCGCAATCCTGCAAAATGGCTGCGGGCGCCGGAGCGCCCGCACGATCGGTCGGTATGCGCGCGCCGGCTCGCGCCGGCGCGTCCCCGTCAGGTCAGGCGTCCTTCGCGCAGTCGCGGATCTCGATCTTCTTCTCCGCCGCGTAGCGCTTGGCGGTGCTGTTGACCAGCGGCTTGATGATCGTCTCGTCGGCTTCGTACCAATCGTTTCCGACGATCCACTTCGCGCCGTCCCAGGTCTGGATGCGCGCGCGGCGCACGCCCTCGTGGTCCTTGCACGTCGTCTGCATCGGCTGGAGGATGCCCACGAACCCGAGACGCTTGATCGCGGCGTCGTCGATGTAGAGGTTCTCGAGGCCCCAGCGCACCTGCTCGCCGGTGAGCGGCTTCTTGCCGTAACGCTCCTGCGCCTTGCGCACCGCCTCGACGCTGAGCATCGCCGACATCAGGCCGCGGTTGTAGAGCACCTCGCCGACCTCGTCCTTCGGACCGGTGCCCTGGCCCTTGTCGTGGACCAGCTTCAGGACCTGCTCGTGCACCGTCGTGCGGCCGGCCGAGTGCTGCAGCGCGAGCGAGTTGTAGCCCTTCGCGCCGTCGCCGGCGGGCCGCACGTCGGGCTCGGCGCCCGACCACCACACGCCGTACATCTTCTCGCGCGGATAGCCCGTCGCGACCGCTTCCTTGATCGACGTCGAGTTCATGACGCCCCAGCCCCAGAGAAACACGTAGTCCGGGCGCTGCTGGCGGATCTGCAGCCAGGTCGCCTTCTGCTCGACGCCCGGGTGGGTCACCGGCAGCAGGAGCAGCTCGAACCCGTGCAGCTTGGAGCGCTCGGTCAGCAGCGGGATCGGCTCCTTGCCGTAGGGCGAGTCGTGGTAGACGAGGGCGATCTTCTTGCCCTTGAGCCGGTCCATCCCGCCTTCCTTCTTGCCGACGTGCTGCACCAGGATGTCGGCCGCCGACCAGTACGTGCCCATCAGCGGGAAGTTCCACTTGAACACGGTGCCGTCGGCCGAGTCGGCGCGCCCGTAGCCCGCGGTCACGAGCGGAATCTTGTCGGCAGGGACCTTGTCGGTGAGCGCGAAGGTGATCCCGGTCGAGAGCGGGTGCACCAGGGTGGCGCCGGTCGGGCCCTTGCCTTTGAGGCGCTCGTAGCACTCCACGCCGCGGTCGGTCGCGTAGCCGGTCTCGCACTCTTCCCAGGTCAGCCGGATCCCGTTGACGCCGCCTTGCGCGTTGACGAGCTTCAGGTAGTCCTGGAATCCGTTCGCGAACGGGACGCCGTTCGGGGCGTACGCGCCGGTCCGGTACACGAGCAGGGGGAAGAACTGCTCCTTGGCCTGCGCGTACGCCGCCGAGCTGACGCTCAGCGCGACCGCGGCCGCAGTCATTGCTTTCAAGAACATTGATGCCTCCTCAGGTTGGAACGACCGCCCCGGTCCGCGGCGGGTCGCACTACGCCTCGCCTGTCTTTGGAAACTGCCGGGTGCGGAAGTTCCCAATATACGCCATAAGCGCCCTTCCGGACGCACCCCCGCGCCCCCGGATCAGTGGGGGAAGGGCCACAGCCGCAGCTTCTCCTTGCCGATCGCCCACAGCCGGGCCAGCCCGTGCGGCTCGGCGATCAGGAAGAAGATGATCAGCGCCCCGAAGATCATGAACTCGAGGTGCGAGATCATGCTCGTGGAGATCGGGATGCCGAGCCAGGTCGGCGCCTGGTTCAGGAAAATCGGCAGCACGACGATGAACGCCGCGCCGAAGAAGCTGCCGAGGATCGAGCCCAGCCCGCCGATGATGATCATGAACAGCAGGTTCAGCGACAGCGTGATGCTGAACGCGAGCGGCTCCCACGACCCGAGGTGGATGAACCCCCACAGCGCGCCCGCGACGCCGACGTAGAAGGAGCTCACCGCGAACGCCGAGAGCTTGGCCGCCATCGGCCGGATGCCGATCACCTCCGCGGCCACGTCCATGTCGCGGATGGCCATCCACGAGCGGCCGACCTGGGCGCGCACGAGGTTCTTCGCGATCAGGGCGAACAGCGCGACGATCGCGAGCACGAAGAGGTACTTCCGCTGGGGGGTGTCGAGCACGAAGCCGAACAGCTCGATGTTGGGGACGGACACCGAGCCCGACGGGGCGTAGTTGGTGAACCATTTCACCCGGGCGAACACCCAGTCGAAGAAGAACTGGGCGGCGAGCGTGGCGACGGCGAGGTACAGCCCCTTGATCCGCAAGCTCGGGATCCCGAAGATCATCCCGACCAGCGCCGCCGCGAGGCCCGCGAGCACGAGCACGACGAGGAAGTTCAGCCCCGGCACCCGGATCGCGATGTTGTAGGCGGCGTAGGCGCCCACCGCCATGAACGCCCCGTGGCCGATGGAGACCTGGCCGCAGTAGCCGGTGAGGATGTTCAGGCCGAGGGCCGCCAGCGAGAGGATCAGGAACGGGACCAGGATCGCGCGGACCAGGTAGTCGCTCGCGAGCAACGGCACGACTGCGAAAGCGATTACCAGGAGCGCGATCATGAAAAACTGATCCTGCCGGATCGGCAGCATCTGCTGATCGGCGGCATAGCTCGTCTTGAACTGGCCGTTTTCGCGGTAGAGCATGGGTCCTCGTGACGCCTCTAGCCGGAGCGCCCGGTTACCCCCTCCCTCCCCGCTTGCGGGGAGGTGAGGGTCGGGGCGGGAGGGGAGCATCGGCCTAGACTCTGTCAATGTGCTTCTCGCCGAACAGCCCTTCCGGGCGGACGAGCAGGAAGAGCAGCGCGAGCATGTAGGCGAACCAGTTCTCGATGCCGCCGCCGGCGAGGTCGAACGCCTTGACCAGCACCGGTCCGAGGAACACCTCGGCCATCTTCTCGCCCACGCCGATGATCAGCCCGCCGATGATCGCGCCGGGCACCGACGTGAACCCGCCGAGGATGACGACCGGCAGCGCCTTGAGCGCGACCTGGGAAATCGAGAACTGCACGCCGAGCTTGGAGCCCCAGATCACGCCGGCGACCAGCGCGACCACCCCCGCCACCGACCAGACGATGACCCAGATCCGGTTGAGCGGAATGCCGATCGACTGCGCGGCCTGGTGGTCGTCGGCCACGGCGCGCAGCGCGCGGCCGGTGGGCGTCTTCTGGAAGAACAGCGCGAGCAGCGCGACCAGCCCCGCGGCGGCGACGGCGGCGACGAAGTCCTCCTTGTTGACCAGGATCCCGCCCTGGAAGAGCTGGTCGAGCACCATCACCGGCTCTTTCGCGATGCCGAGATTGATCTCGTAGATGTCGCTCCCCCACACCGTCTGGCCGAAGCCGTCGAGGAAGTAGGTGACGCCGAGCGTGGCCATCAGCAGCGCGATCGCCTCCTGGTTGACGAGCGGCCGCAGCACCAGCCGCTCGATGAGCCACGCGAGGATCACCATGATGGCGACCGCGAGCAGCGTCGCGAGCCACCACGGCATGACCTCCGCCATGCGCGCGACCGCCAGCGCGGCGAACAGGACCATCGCGCCCTGCGCGAAATTGAAGACGCCCGAAGCCTTGAAGATCAGCACGAACCCGAGCGCCACGAGCGAATAGAGCACGCCGGCCATCAGCCCGCCGAGCAGCACCTCCACGTAGAAGCCGACCGGCGAGGCGCCGGTGGCGAGCGGCGCGACCAGGCCCGCTACGAGCAGCGCGATGAGGGCAACGACGGGCCAGTTCTTCTTCAGCATGCCGGGCCCTCTAGTGGCTGACCCCGAGGTAGGCGTCGATCACCGCCTGGTTGTTGCGCACCGCGTCGGGCGTGCCGTCGGCGATCTTGCGCCCGTAGTCGAGCACCACCACGCGATCGGAGATGTCCATCACGACGCTCATGTCGTGCTCGATCAGCACGATCGTGGTGCCGAACTGGTCGTTGACGTCCAGGATGAAGCGGCACATGTCCTGCTTCTCCTCGACGTTCATGCCGGCCATCGGCTCGTCGAGCAGCAGCACGCGCGGCTCGAGCGCGAGCGCCCGGGCGAGGTCGACGCGCTTCTGCAGGCCGTAGGGCAGCCGGCCGACCGGCGTCTTGCGGTAGGCCTGGATCTCGAGAAAGTCGATGATCCGCTCGACCGCCGCGCGATGCTCGATCTCCTCGCGCAGCGCCGGCCCGATCCGCAGCGCCTGCAGCAGCAGGTTGGCGCGCATCTTCAAGTTGCGCCCGGTCATGATGTTGTCGAGGACGCTCATGCCCTTGAAGAGCGCGAGGCTCTGAAAGGTGCGCGCGATGCCGCGCTCGGCGGCCTCGTGCGGATCGACGTCGGTGCGCACCTTGCCCGCAAACGTGATCTTGCCGTCCTGCGGGTGGTACACCCCGTTGATCACGTTGAGCATCGAGCTCTTGCCCGCGCCGTTCGGGCCGATGATGGCGCGGATCTCGTGCTCGCGGACGTCGAACGACACGTCCTGCAGCGCGCGCACGCCGCCGAACGAGAGCGACACGCCCTCGACGGTCAGGATCGGCTCGCCGATCTTGCGCGCGTGCTGCATCGGCTGGTCCGCTCAGGCCGCCTTCTTCGCCGCTTCGACCGGATAGGTCTTCGCGTCGGCGATCTTCAGGTTCGCGCTGATCGAACCGGTGCGCCCGTCCTCGAAGCGCACCTGCGTCTCGATGAAGCACTCGCTCTTGCCGCCGTACAGGGCGGCCACGAGCGGGGCGTACTTCTCGGCGATGAAGCCGCGCCGCACCTTGCGCGAGCGCGTGACTTCGCCGTCGTCGGGATCGAGCTCCTTGTGCAGGATCAGGAACCGGTGGATCTGCGAGCCGCCGAGCGTCGGGTCGAGGGCGAGGTCCTGGTTGACCTTCTCCACGCACTCGCGGACCAGGTCGTAGACCGGCTGCTGCGCTGCGAGGTCGGTATAGCCGGAATACGCGAGGTTGCGCCGCTCTGCCCAGTTGCCCACTGCCTCGAAGTCGACGTTGACGAACGCGCACACCATGTCGCGCTGGTGGCCGAAGCACACCGCCTCCTTGATGTACGGGAAGAACTTGAGCTTGTTCTCGAGGTACTTCGGCGCGAAGAGCGTCCCGTCGGCGAGCCGCCCGACGTCCTTGGCGCGATCGATGATCTTGAGGTGGCGGTCCTTGTCGAAGTAGCCCGCGTCCCCGGTGTGGAACCAGCCGTCCGCGTCCTTCGCCTCCGCCGTCGCCTCGGGGTTCTTGTGATACTCGCGGAACAGGCCCGGGCTGCGGATCAGGATCTCGCCCGAGTCGGTGACCTTCACCTCGACGCCCTTCACCGGCGGGCCGACGGTGTCCGACTTCACCTGGCCGTTCGGCTGCACGCACACGAACACCGCGGTCTCGGTCGAGCCGTACAGCTGCTTCAGGTTGATGCCGATCGACCGATAGAAGACGAAGAGGTCGGGCCCGATTGCCTCGCCCGCGGTGTAGGCGACCTTCACGCGGCTCATGCCGAGCACGTTGCGCAGCGGCCCGTACACGAACAGGTTGCCGAGCCGGTAGAGGAGCCGGTCGGTCAGGCCCACCGGCTCGCCGTCGAGGATCCTGCCCCCGACGCGCCGCGCGAGGTCCATGAAGAACGCATAGGCCTTCCGGCCGCCCCACCACAGGTCCTCGATGCGGATCGACACCTGGGTGAGCAGGCCTTCCAGCACCGCCGGCGGGGCGAAGTAGTAGGTCGGGCCGATCTCGCGCATGTCCGTGCCGACCGTCTGGGCCGACTCGGGGCAGGAAATGCAGAAGCCGACGACGTACGACTGGGCGTAGGAGAAGATGCTCTGTCCGATCCACGCCATCGGCAGATAGGCGAGCACCTCGTCGGAGGCGTCCAGCCCTTCCATCTCGGCGCCGGTGCGAGCGGCGGTGATCAGCGCCTGATGCGTGTGGATCACCCCTTTCGCGTTTCCGGTCGTGCCCGAGGTGTGGAACATCGATGCGACGTCGGTGGCCTTCCCCTTCGCCACCTCTTCGGCGAAGAACTCGGGGTTGCGTCCGTCGAAGTCGCGCCCGATCGCCTGCAGGTTGTCGAAGCTCATCAGCTCGGTCTGCGTGTAGTGCCGCATGCCGCGCGAATCGTCGAAGTAGATGTGCTTGAGCTTCGGGCACTGCGGCATGATCTCGAGGAGCTTGTCGGCCTGCTCCTGGTCCTCGACGATCGCGTACTCGATGTCCGCGTTGTGGAAGACGTAGACCATCTCCTGCGCGACGGCGTCCTGGTAGATCGGCACCGGGATGCCGCCGAGGGACTGGGCCGCCGCCATGGCCCAGTACAGGCGCGGGCGGTTCTCGCCGATGATCGCGAGCGACATCCCGCGCTTGAAGCCCTGCGCGGCGAGCCCGCAGGCGAGCGCGCGCACCTCGCCCTCGACCTGCTTCCACGTCCAGGTCTGCCAGATGCCGAGGTCCTTCTCGCGAATCGCCGGCCGGTCCGGACGGACCTGCGCGTGATGCAAGAGCAGGCGCGGAAACGTGTCCAGCTCGCCGGCCATGGCGCCCTCCTCGGCTATGTGGAAGCAATGCGGCCCAGGGGCCGCGTCCCGCCGGCCTCGTGCCGGGCCGTCGCCGGCTCGGGCCGGCCTTGCGGGGACGCGAATTTTGCCGGCAAACCCGCCGCTTAGCAAACCGGCCGCGCGGAGGCCGGCCGGTCAGCCATAGGTGTGGAACCCGCGCCCGGTCTTGCGCCCCAGGTACCCCGCCTCGACCATCTCGACGAGCAGCGGCGCGGGACGGTACTTCGGGTCCTTGAAGCCCTCGAACAGCACCTGCATCACCGCGAGCTCGACGTCGAGCCCGATCAGGTCGCAGAGCGCGAGCGGGCCCGATCGGGTGGTTGCAGCCGAGCTTCATCGCCTCGTCGATCTCGGCTGCGGTCGCAAGGCCTTCGCCGAGCGCGAAGACCGCCTCGTTGATCATCGGGCAGAGCATCCGGTTCACGACGAAGCCGGGCGAGTTCTTCACCTTGACCGGGGTCTTCCCGATCTTCTTCGCGATCGCCTCGGCTGCGGCGTAGGTGGCGTCCGAAGTCTGCAGCCCCTTGATCAGCTCGACGAGCTGCATCACCGGCACCGGGTTGAAGAAGTGCATCCCGATCACCTGGTCGGGACGCTTCGTCGCCGCCGCGAGGCGCGTGATCGAGATCGACGAGGTGTTGGTCGCGATGACCGCGTCCGCCTTCGCAACCTGGTCGATGCGGCCGAAGATCTCGAGCTTGAGGTCGAGGTTCTCGGTCGCCGCCTCGATCACCAGGTCGGCGGCGCGCAACGCATCGAGGCTGGTCGAGGTCTGGATGCGGGCGAGCGCCGCGGCCTTGTCGGCGGCGCTCATCTTGTCCTTCTTGACGAGGCGCTCGAGGCTCCCGTCGACCGACTTGAGACCGCGCTGAAGCTGGGCCTCGCCGATGTCGGTCATCGTGACCGGGACGCCCGCGACCGCGAAGGCCTGTGCGATGCCGTTGCCCATGGTGCCGGCGCCGACGATGCCGACGTGCTTGACGTTCATTTGAGTGCTCCGAAGAAAGGGGAACGGGTGTCGGGCGGGAATGCTACCCCACCCGACGCGCCATTCCGAAACGGAACTGCGATGCCTCTAGGCCGTCGCCGCCGGCACGGCGGCGGGGGTCGCACCCGGCGCGCGATGGCCCCAGATGCTGGGCGCGTGATGCAGCTGCACCTCCCAGACGTCATCGTCGATCACGCGCCCGCCGTAGCCGTACTCCACCTGGAAGCCGGACGGCGTCTGCACGTAGAACGACAGCATGTGGTCGTTCGTGTGCCGACCGAGGCCGGAAGTGATCGGCACGCACCGATCCTGGCAGAGATCGTGGGTGGCGCCGACATCATCGGCGTTGCGCAGCTGAAGCATGAAGTGATGCAGGCGCTTGGCGGCCGGAAACTGCGCGATCGCGATCGAGTGGTGGCGCGGACCGCAGTGGAAGAACGCCACCGTGGTCTTTCCCGCCGCACCCATCTCGAGCTCGATGAAGTCGCTGATCAGCAGGCCGAGGCCGTCGCGGTAGAAGCGCAGGCTCGCCTCGTAGTCGTCCACGCTGAGCACGATGTGGCCCAGGCCGAGATTCCCGGCCTCGAACCCGCCGATGGCGCGCGGCGAACGGAAGGGCCGCTCGGCCTCGACCAGCGGTCCGTAATAGACCTCGATGGCGACGCCGCTCGGGTCCTGCAGCTTGATGAGGCCGATGACGCGCCGCGCCCGTGCTTCGGCCGCGCTGCCCCAGGTCACGCGGACGCCTTGCGACGACAGCCGCTCGGCGATCGCCCGCAGCGACGCTTCGTCCCGGGTTTCCCAGCCGGCATAGGCGAGGTCGTCGCGGCCACCGCGGTGCAGCGCGAGCCGGTGGTGGTACTCGTCCATCCGCAGGAACAGCGTGCCGTCCTCGCCGGTGCCGTTGGACGCCAGCCCGAGCACGTCGGTGGCGAACCGCTCCCAGCCCGGCACGTCGCTCACGTCGATCCCGAGATAGCCGAGCTGGGTAACACGTTTCATTGTCATGATGCGTCTCCTGGTTGTGGGTCGCGGCGAGGTCCGGTCTCGCCCGCGGTTGCGTGCACGGCTCGGTTCGCAGGATGTCGCAACGCATCCGTTCTTTCGAGGTACATTCGCGGCCGCTCATGGTAAAAAGTGGACACCTGAAAACTGCGCGAGTCAGGCGGCGCGCGCTCCGCGGCCCGGTCACGCCGGTGCAGTACACGCCCCCGGCCGGCTACCGCCTCGACGTGGAGATCTACCCGGTAGCCACGCTCCGCCATCGCGCGCGGCGCATCGGACCACGCCGCACCGAACGCGCCGACTTCCACGTCCTGATCTACGTGACCGCCGGCCGCTACCGGCACATGGTGGATTTCGAGACGTTCGAATGCGCCGCGGGCTCGCTGTTGCTGCTGCAGCCGGGGCAGGTGCATCGGTTCGGCAATCTGACCGGCTGGAAGGGCTGGCTGCTGATCTTCCGGTCCGACGTGCTGCAACCGAAGGACGCCGCCGTTCGGCTGGACGAGCTGGAATTCTTTCGCCAGGTCGAGGCGCTGCCCACGCACGTGCAGGCGGCCGGCGCTGCCCGGCAGGCGTTGACGGAAGCGTTCGACCGCATGGCCGGCGACGCGAAGCTGCCCGCCCCTGCGCCCGCGGTGAACGCCCTGCTGCGCAGTCAGCTCCACGCGCTGCTGATTCGCCTGCATCTCGTTCGAGCGCGCCCGGCCCTGGACGAGCGCATCGAACCCATCGCGTTGAAGCGGTTCAGGCGGTACCGGACGGCCGTGGAGCGCGAATATCGGCGCTGGCACAGCGTGGCGCAGTACGCAAACCATCTGGGCTGCTCGCAGAAGAGCCTGAGCCGCGCCATCATCGCGGTGGCGGAAATGAGCGCGAAATCGATGCTGACCCAGCGCATCGTGCTGGAAGCGAAGCGCCTGCTGGCGCATTCCCTGTTGCCCGTCGCAGCCATCGGCGATGAGCTCGGCTTCGACGAAGCGACGAATTTCGTGAAGTTCTTCCGTCGCGAGACGGGCATCACCCCCGGGGCATTTCGCGCCCGGCAGGCAAGCAGTTAGACATTACGGCGCGCGACGAGCAGCACGTTGGCGAACGGCGTGCCCGCGCTCATCGGCACGGCCTCGACGCCGAAGCCCGCCCGTTCCACTGCAGCAATCCACGCCTTCAGCCCGCGTGTGTAGAGGCGCGGCCACGCGCCGCGCAGCAGCGTGATCGCCTGGTCGGACAGGCGCGTGATCGCGGCGCGCGGTCCGGCGTCGGCGTCGCCGACCCGCAGGAGGAGCCGGCTGCCCGGCGCGAGCGCGGCCGCGCAGCGCGCGAGCACGCGGTCCTGGTCGGGCACCGGAACGTAGTGCAGCACGTCGAGGATCACCACGACATCGCACGTGGGGATCACCGCGTCCCGCACGTCGCCGACCTCGAACGTCGCCCGCGCGCCGAGCGCGACGCGCGCGGCGGCGATCGCGCCGCGCCGCAGATCGACGCCGAACGCCGCAGCGAGCCGCGGCGGCGGTGGCCAGGCGGTCGGCCATTCGCCAAGCTCGTAGCCGGCGCGCGCGGCGACGAGGAAGGCCGGCAGCACGCCCTGCCCGCAGCCGAGGTCGACGAGCCGCGTGCCGTCGGGAATCAGGCCGCGCGCGACGATCGCGCGGAAGACCGGATCGTGGCGCAGCTTGCCACGCGCGAAGTGCAGCGGCGTGCGTCCGGCCGGCGCATAGGCGCTGCCCGCCGCCGCGACGATCGCATCGAGCGCCGCGCGCTCAGGCGCGCTCAATCGCCCGCGCATGCGGCCCGCAGCGTCACCGACCTCAGCCCGAGCGCGGCCAGGCGTGCGCCGAGCGCGGGCAGCACCGCGAGCGCGGGCGCCTCGCCCGCGCGAGCGCGCGCCGCGATCCCGTCGTGCAACAGGTAGATGTCTCCCGCCGCGGCGCCGCGGGCGAGCCGTTCGAGCACCCGCTCCGGCTTGCGCGCGACGGTGTCGAACCCGCGACGCGTCCACGAGGCGTAGTGCAGGCCGCAGCGCGCGAGCGCCGGGTCGAGCAGCGGGCTGCGGATCCCGAACGGCGCGCGGAAGAACACCGGCGCGACCCCGGCGGCGTCCGCGATCGCGGCTTGCGCCGCCTCGACGTCGCGCCGCATGCGGCCGAGGCCGTAGAAGGCGAACGCCGTCGAGTGGCGATGGCCGTGGTTTTCCACCGCGTGCCCGCGGCGCACGATCTCCCGCACGAGCGCGGGATGAAGCGCGGACCGCTCGCCGATCAGAAAGAAAGTCGCCCTCATGCCGGTCTCGTCGAGCCGGTCGAGCACGCGCGGCGTGACCTCGGGATCCGGTCCGTCGTCGAACGTGAGCGCGACCTCCTTGCGCCGCGCCGCGGCCGCCGGCAGCCGCGTGAGATTGGCGCCGAGCGCGCGGCTGCGGGGCAGGAGGCCAGCGACGGCAAGCGCCGCGTGATTCGCAACGAGGCCGCCCAGCACCCAAGGCCACACCCCCGGGACGAGGACGAGCGCCGCCGCGCCGGCGGCGTGCAGCGCGGCCGACGCTTGCACCGCGGCGGCCGGGCGCCACGGTCGCGGCGCGGGTCGCAGGCTCGGGGCGAGAGCAATCGGGGCGGACATCGGCGTGCGCATTTTACGTGCGGCGCAGTCGCGGCGGTCGCCCGGCACTGCTAGACTCGGCACGCGCGGACTCGCGCGCGAAGCAGCACCGCACGACACGATGCATTCAACCGTACTCGCGATCCTCGCGCTCTGCGCCCTCCTCCATGCGCCCGGCGCCGGCGCCGAGCAGCGGCCGCTGTGGGAGCTCGGCGCCGGCGCCTTTCCCATGTGGCTGCCGGACTACCGGGGCTCGGACCAGTCGCGCGGCTACGTGTACCCGTTCCCGTACGTCCGCTACCGCGGCGAGGTCCTGAAGATGGACGACCGGCACGGCCTCGCGGCCCTGCTGCTGCTCGACCGCGAGCGCTTCGAACTCGACGTGTCGGCCAACGCGAGCCAGCCGGCGCCGAGCGACAGGAACATCGCGCGCCAGGGCATGCCCGACCTCGAACCCACCGTGGAGCTCGGGCCACTGCTCAAGGTGAAGCTTTGGGAGAACGCCGGACGCACCAACGAGCTCTCGCTGCAGATCCCGGTGCGCGCGGCGTTTGCGATCGACGGACTGAACCCGGAGTACATCGGCGTCGTCTTCAACCCGGTGATCGACTACTTCATGCGCAACGCCGGCCCCGGCGGCGGCTGGCGCTTCGGCATCCAGGCCGGGCCCTTGTTCGCCGATCGCCGCTACAACGAGTACTACTACCAAGTGGACCCGCAGTTCGCGACCGCGGACCGGCCGGCCTACAGCGCGTCTGGCGGCTACAGCGGCACGCAGATCACCTTGAGCCTGAACAAGCGCTTCAACCGCATCTGGGTGGGCGGGTTCGTGCGCGCATTCGATCTGCACGGCGCGGTCTTCGACGCCAGTCCGCTCGTGAAGACCCGGTCAGCGGTCCTCGCCGGCATCGGCGTCGCGTACGTCTTCGGCCAGTCGGCCACCATGGTCGAATCGGACGACTGATGCCGGGCGAGGCGGGCACGTTCTCCCAGAAGCGCGCGGCGCCGTTGCTGCGCGGCCTGTACGAGCACTGTGCGTTCGGTGTCGCGCTCGCCGTGTTCGGCATCGGCGGGCTGATCTACACCGTGATCGGCCCGCTCCTCTACTTCATCCTGCCGCGCCGCATCGGGGCCGCGCTCGGCCAGCGGGTCGTCATGGTGCTGTTCCGGTTTTTCGTCGGCCTGCTCGACCTCCTCGGCCTCGCGCGCTGCGACCTGCGCGCGCTGGACGCCCTGCGGGACGGACCGCCGGTCGTGATCGCGCCGAATCATCCGACCTACCTCGACGCGATGCTGATCGTCTCGCGCCTGCCCCGAGCGGCGTGCGTGATGAAATCCGAGATCCTGCACAACCCGTTTCTCGGCGGCGGCGCGCGGCTCGCCGGTTACATCCCGGGCGACGCGCCCAAGGACATGATGCGAAAGGCGATCGCAGCGCTCCGCGCCGGGCAGCACGTGCTCTTCTTTCCCGAAGGCACGCGTACCGTGCGGGAGCCGGTGAACGCGTTCAAGACCGGTTTCGCGCCGATCGCACGCCTTGCCGGGGTGCCGATCCAGACGGTCATCATCCAGACGGACACACGTTATATGCGCAAGGGCTGGCCGCTCCTGCGCATGCCCGAGTTCCCGCTCGTCTATCGGGTGCGGCTCGGCAACCGGTTCGCGCCGCGCGACGATTCCAAGGCGCTCGTCGCGGACGTGGAGGCCTATTTCCGCGCCGAGCTCGCGAGGACGGCCCACGATGACGAGTAGCCGCGCGCAGCGGCGCGATGCGAATGCCGCATGGCGATGACGAACGAGCCCGAGCCGGTCCACGCGCCGCATCCGCCGCTCCAGGCGTATTTCCAGAGCGAGGCCGAGCGGCGCGGATGGGTGCGCGACATCTTCGACCGCACCGCCGCCGACTACGAGCGCGTCGAGCGCGCGATGGCGTTCGGCACCGGCCCGTGGTACCGGCGGCAGGCGCTCCTGCGCGCGGGCCTCGCGCCGGGCATGCGCGTGGTGGACGTCGGCACCGGCACGGGACTCGTCGCCCGCGAGGCGGCGCGGATCGTGGGCGACCCGCGCGCGGTGACCGGCGTGGACCCGAGCGCGGGCATGCGGGACAACGCGACCCTCCCGGAAGGCCTGCGGCTGCTGGAGGGCGCGGCGGAATCGATCCCGCTCCCGGACGGCTGCGCCGACTTCCTCAGCATGGGCTACGCGCTGCGGCACATCTCCGACCTCGAGGTTGCATTTCGCGAGTTCCACCGCGTCCTCGCGCCCGGCGGACTCGTCTGCATCCTCGAGATCACGCGACCGTCGAGCCGTCTCGGCAACGCGGTCCTCAAGGCGTACATGCGCGGGTTCGTGCCGCTGCTCGCGCGGGTGATCGCCCGCGCCGGCGACAGCCCGCGCCTCATGCGCTACTACTGGGACACGATCGAGGCCTGCGTGCCGCCCGAGGCGGTGATGCGCACGCTCGCCGCTGCGGGCTTCGCCGAGGTCTCGCGGCACGTCGAGCTGGGCGTCTTCTCGGAGTACCGCGCCAGGAAGCCGCGCGCGGCGTGAGCGCCGCGCGCCTCCCGCCGGTGATGCAGGCCTCGACGACCCATCTCGTCCTCGTCCCGAGCTACGACACCGGCCCGATCCTGGTGGAGACGGTGCGCGCGGCGCGCGCGCACTGGAACCCGGTCTGGGTCGTGCTGGACGGCAGCACCGACGGCAGCCGCGAGCGCCTCGCGCCGCTCGCGGCGGCGGATCCCGGGCTGCGGGTGCTCGAGCTTGCCGTCAATTCGGGCAAGGGCGCCGCGGTGCTGCACGGCATCCGTGCCGCGGCCGCGGCGGGTTTCACGCACGCGCTCACGATGGACGCCGACGGCCAGCATCCGGCCGCCCTCATCCCGGAGTTCATGGCCGCTTCGCGCGCCGCGCCCGAGGCGATGATCCTCGGCGTGCCCGTGTTCGACGCTTCCGCGCCCGCGCTGCGCGTGCGCGGACGCAGGGTCTCCAACTGGTGGGCGAACCTCGAGACGCTCTGGACCGGGATCGGCGACTCGCTGTTCGGCTTCCGCGTGTATCCGATCGCGCCCCTCGCGCGCGTGATGGCGCGCACGCCCTTCATGCGCCGCTTCGACTTCGATCCCGAGGCGGTGGTGAAGCTCGCCTGGGCCGGCGTGCCACCGGTGAACCGGCCGGCGCCGGTTCGTTATCTGCGTCCCGAGGAGGGGGGCGTGTCGCACTTCAAGTACGTCCGCGACAACGCGCTGCTCAGCTGGATGCACGCGCGCCTGATGATCGGTTTCATCGCGCGGCTGCCCGTGCTGGCGGCGCGTCGATGGCTATAATCGAACCGTTGTTCCCCGGTTTCGGAGTCACCGTCAAGCATGAGCACTGACGCACATCGCCGCTGCGACGTCGTGGTGATCGGCGGTGGACCGGCGGGCGCGACGATCTCGGCACTGCTCGCGGAGCGCGGGTGGAAAGTCGTGGTGCTCGAGAAGGACCGCCACCCGCGCTTCCACATCGGCGAGTCCCTGCTCCCGCACAACAATCCCCTCTTCGAGCGGCTCGGCGTGCTCGAGGAAGTGCGGAAGATCGGCCTGGTGAAGAACGGCGCGCAGTTCAGCTCCATGTATCACGGCAAGGAGGAGACGTTCTACTTCCGCCAGGCGCTCGACAAGTCCCAACCGAGCGGGTTCGAGGTGCATCGCGCCGACCTCGACCTCCTGCTGCTGCGCAACGCGGCGCGCAAGGGCGTCGAGGTGCTCGAGGAGACGCGCGCCGAGCAGGTCGACTTCGGCCGCGACGAGGTGCGCGTGCGGGCGCGCGGCAACGGCGCGAGCGGGCCGGAGAGCGCGCTCGAGTGGCGCGCGCGTTTCCTCGTCGACGCCTCGGGCCGCGACACGTTCCTCGCGGGCCTGTTCCGGATCAAGGAGGCAAACCCGAAGCACGCGAGCGTGGCCCTCTACGGCCACTACGAAGGCGCGCAGCGATTCGCCGGAGAGGACGAGGGCAACATCAGCATCTACTGGTTCGACCACGGCTGGTTCTGGTTCATCCCGCTGCAGCGCGGGGTCACCAGCGTGGGCGCGGTGTGCTGGCCCTACTACCTCAAGCGGCGCACGGGCTCGCTCGAGCAGTTCCTCGACGAGACGATCGCGCTCTGCCCGGCGATCGCCGCGCGGCTCGCGCAAGCGCGACGCATCGCGCCGGTGACGGCGACCGGCAACTACAGCTATCAGGCGACGCGCTGCACCGGCGCGAACCACCTGATGGTCGGCGATGCCTACGCCTTCGTCGACCCGGTTTTCTCCTCCGGGGTCTACCTCGCCATGTCCAGCGCCTTTGCAGGCGCCGAGGCCGTGGACGCGGCGCTGCGCGACCCGGCACGCGCCCGGCGCGCGCTCGCGCGCTACGAGCGCCACGTGCGGCGCGGGATCCGCACGTTCTCGTGGTTCATCTACCGCATCACCACGCCGGTGATGCGCGACCTGCTGATGGGCCCGAAGAACGTGCTCGGCGTGGTCGACGGCCTGGTCTCGTTTCTCGCGGGCGACATCTACCGCGCGAACGGCGTGCACCCCCGCATCCGGGTCTTCAAGCTGATCTACTACTTCTTCAGCGCGCTGACCCCGCGCCGCACCCTTGCGGCGATGCGCCGGCGGCGGGAGAACATCCGGCCGGCCGCGCCCTGAGACGGTGCTACCGCACCGCCACAATCCCCTACGGTCACGTAGAATTGCGGGCGCAAACCGATGACACCGCAATGAACGTCCAAACTTCCCTCGAAACCGAGGTCGCGCGCCTGGTCGTGGAGGCCGTGAACCTCGAGACACCCGCCGAGGCGATCGACCCCGAGGCGCCGCTCTACGGGGAGGGGCTCGGCCTCGACTCGATCGACATGCTCGAGATCGCGCTTGCCATCGGCAAGCAGTACGGGGTCGAGCTGCGCGCCGACGACGAGGCGAATCGCGACATCTTCACCAGCCTGCGCAGTCTCGCGCGCCACGTTGGCGAGCACCGCAAGAAGTGAGGCGCGGCGGCCCGCAGCGCCGCGCCGGTCCGGGGCAGTGAAGGCCGCGCTCGCGATCCTCGCTTTCGCGAGCCCCCTCGCACTGCACCTCGCCATCGTCAGCGAGAACCGCGCCGTAATGGTCGTGTTCCTTGCCGTGCTGACGGTCGGCGCCTTGGCGGCCCGCGTGCCGGCATGGGTGGCGGCCCTCGCGGCGGTCGCCGCGATCGCCTCCGCCTGGATCGACCTCCGCCTGATCGCGCAGCTCGCGCTCGCCGGCCCGGCGCTCGCTTTCCTCGCCGGCGCGTGGCTTTTCGGGCGCACGCTCCTGCCCGGCCGCACGCCCCTGGTCGAGACCATCGCGCGGCTGGAGCGCGACGGCGATTTTCCGGCCGGCCTTGCCGGCTACACGCGCAGGCTGACCTGGGCGTGGGCGATTCTGCTCGCCGCCATCCCGGCGGTGAGCGCGGCGCTCGCGTTCTTCGCGACCCCCGCGGCGCAATCGCTCTTCGTCAACTTCGCAAGCTACGCGCTCTTGGCGCTCCTCTATTTCGGCGAGTACGCTTTCCGGGTGTGGCGCTACCCGCAGTTCCCGCACAAGAACCCGGTCACGGTCGCGGCCAACCTCGTGCGCCGCGCCCCGAAGTTGCTCCGACCCTGACGTGACGCGCACCGACCGCCTTCCGCTCATCGGGCATCGCGAGCTCGCACGCCCGCTCGCCTGGCGCGACGGCGTGCCGGTGTCCTGCGCACGTTTCCTGGCCGAGGCCGCCGCGCTCGCGGAGCGGCTGCCCCCGGGTCCGCATCTCGTCAACCTGTGCGAGGACCGCTACCGGTTCACCGTTGCGCTTGCCGCTGCGCTCCTGGCGGGCAAGACGAGCCTGTTTCCGCCCAGCCGCCACGAGCAGGCGCTCGCGCGCGTCTTCGCTGCGTATCCCGACGCCGGCGCGATCGCCGAGGATGCCGTGCCGGGCTGCGCGGAAGCGCTCGTGCTCTATCCGCCCGACCTCGGCGCGGACGAGTGGTCGGGGGCGGTCCCTGCGATTCCGGCGGATCGACTGGCGGCGATCGTGTTCACCTCCGGGAGCACCGGCGTGCCGCAGCCGAACGCGAAACGCTGGGGCAACCTCGTCGCGAGCGGCACGGCCGAGCGCGCGGCGCTCGAGCTTCCCGCCGGCGGGTTCAACGTGCTCGGCACGGTGCCGCCGCAGCACATGTACGGCTTCGAGTCGACGGTGCTCATGGCGCTCGCGGGCGGCGGCGCGCTGCACCCGGCGCGGCCGCTGTTCCCGCGCGACGTGCAGGCCGCGCTCGACGAGCTGCCGGCGCCGCGCGTGCTGGTGACCTCGCCGATCCACATCCGTGCGCTGGTGGAGGCGGACGTGACGCTCCCGGCGCTCGAGCTCGTCCTCTCCGCCGCAGCGCCGCTCGCGCCCGAGCTGGCCGCCGCCGCCGAGCAGCGCTTCGCGACGCGCGTGCACGAGATCTACGGCTTCACCGAGGCGGGGCAGGTGGCGACCCGCCGCACCACCGCCTCGCCGGTGTGGCGCACGCTGAACGGCATCCGCGTGGTGCCGGCCGGCGCCGGCTGGGCCGTCGAAGGCGCGATGATTCACGGGCGCGTGCCGGTGAGCGACCGGATCCGCCGCCTGAGCGAGACCGAGTTCGTGCTCGAAGGCCGCGCGAACGACCTCGTCAACGTCGCCGGCAAGCGCGCCTCGCTCGCCGATCTCGACCGCGCGCTCACCGCGATACCGGGCGTGGACGACGGCGCATTCCACGTCCCCGAGCGCCCCGACGGCCGCGTCGGCCGCCTGATGGCATTCGTCGTCGCGCCGCGGCGGACGAAGGGCGAGATCATGGCGGCGCTGCGCCGCGCGATCGATCCGACATTCCTGCCGCGGCCGCTCGTGAAGGTCGAGCGCCTGCCGCGGGCGGCGACCGGCAAGCTCCCGCTCGAGGCCCTGCGCGCGCTCGAGGCCGGGCAGGCTTTGGGCGGCCCCATGCCGCGCCCGGATGGGGAGTGATCCGGACCTCGTCATCCCGCCGGATCGCCCGCGGGACGCTGCGCTTCGATCGCCGATGAGCTCGACGCGCGCCGACGCCCCGTGGCGCGAAGTGCGCGAGCGCGGCAGCCCGCGCCTCCTCGCCTTCATGATCTGGGTCACCCGCAAGCTCGGGCGCACGGTCGGCCGCGCGTTCCTGCCGCCGATCGTCGTGTACTTCCTCGTCTTCTCGGGCCGCGCGCGCGCCGCCTCGCGCGCCTTTCTGGCGCGCGCGCTCGGGCGGCCGGCCACGCTCGGCGACCTGTATCGCCACTACTTCACGTTCGCCGCCACGCTGCTCGACCGGGTGTATTTCCTGTCGGGCCGCTGGGACTACTTCGACATCCGGCTGCACGGCGCGGCCGAGTTGCGGGAGATCGTCGAGCGCGGGAAGGGCTGCGTGCTGCTCGGCTCGCACCTCGGCAGCTTCGAGGCGCTGCGGGCCGCGGCAATATTCGGCGCGCACTGGCCGCTCGCGATGCTGATGGACAACGCGAACGCGCAGAAGGCCACCCGCGCGTTCGCCGCGCTCAATCCCGAGCTCGCCAAGCTGATCATCGAGGCCGGGCGGCCCGACTCGCTGATCCGCGCCAAGGAGCGCGTCGACGCGGGCGCGCTGCTCGGCGTGCTCGGCGACCGCCTGCGGCCCGGCGGCAAGGCGGTGGCTAGCCCGTTTCTCGGGGCGACGATGCGCTTCCCCACGGCCCCGTACGCGATCGCCGCAGCGCTGCACGCGCCGGTCGTGATCTGCTTCGGGCTCTACCGTGGCGGGCGCCGGTACGACGTGCACTTCGAGGTGTTTCGCGATCCGCTCGAGGTGCCGCGGGCGGGCCGCGCCGAAGCGATCCCGGCGCTCGCCCGCGAGTACGCGACGCGCCTCGAGCACTACGCGCGCAGCGCGCCGTACAACTGGTTCAACTTCTACGACGTCTGGGCGTCGCCCGAAGAGGAGTCGTCGACGTGATCCGCGCCGCCCTCGCCGTCGCGCTGCTCGGCGCCGGCGCGGCATGCGCGCAGGCGCCGTATGCGGTGGAGGACCTGATGCGCAGCCTCGCTGCGGGCGGCGATTCGACCGTCGCGTTCATCGAGACGCGCCACTCGAGCGCGCTCACGACGCCGCTCGTGACGAGCGGCGAGCTGCGCTACACGCGCCCCGCGCAGCTCGAGCGCCGCGTGCAGAAGCCGGTCGAGGAGCGCTACCTCGTGGACGGCGACCGCGTCACGGTCGAGCGCAAGGGCGCGCCGACCCGGACCGTGTCGATCGCGAGCCAGCCGGCGCTCGGCGCATTTCTCGAGAGCATTCGCGCGACGCTGCGCGGCGATCTCGCCACGCTCAGGCGGTTCTATCGCGTCGAGCTCGAAGGCGCGCCGACCGGCTGGACGCTCGTGCTGCTCCCGTCCGATCCGGGCATGGCCGAGCTCGTGACCGTCATCCGCATCGGCGGTGTCGGCGGGCGACTCACGGGCATGGAGGTCCTCGAGACGGGCGGCGACCGCGTCGTCACGCGCTTCGACGAGGGCGCGCGTTGAGGCGCGGCGCGGTCGTCGCGCTCTGGCTCGCCGCCGTCGCCGCGTGCGCGTGGATCGCGGTGCGCGCGACCTACACCGCGGACCTCACCGCGTTCCTGCCGCGTTCGGTCACCCCGAGCCAGGCACTGCTGATCGCGCAGCTGCGCGACGGCGTCGCCGCGCGGCTCGTCCTCGTCGGGCTGGAGGGCGCCGACGAGGCGGCGCTCGCGGCGACGAGCCGCGCGCTCGCCGACCGGCTGCGCGCCAGCGACCGCTTCGCGTACGTCGCGAACGGTGCCGGCGGCCTCTCGAAGCGCGACCGCGACGCGCTGCTCGACCATCGCTACCTCCTCAGCCCCGCGGTGAACGCGGAGCGGTTCTCCGCCGCCGGCCTGCGCGCCGCGCTCGAGCGCACGCTCGAGCTGCTCGCCTCGCCCGCCGGCACGCTCGTGCGCCCGACGCTCGCGCGCGACCCGACCGGCGAGCTCACGGCGCTCCTCGCCGCACACGCCGGGCGCACGCAGCCGGCGGTGCGCGAGGGCGTCTGGTTCGACGTCGAGCGGCGGCGCGCGCTGCTGACCGCCGAGACCCGCGCGCCGGGCTATGACCTCGACGCGCAGGCCGCGATCCAGGCCGAGATCGGGACCGCGTTCGCCGCGGTGCGCACCGATCCCGGCGCGCGCCTCGTCCTGAGCGGCCCCAGCGTGTTCGCCGTGCGCTCGCGCGACGCGATCGAGCAGGACGCGTGGCGGCTGTCGCTCGTCGCGAGCATCGGCGTCGCGCTCGTGCTCTACGCGGCGTACCGGCGCGCGGCGCTCGTGGCGTTCGGCGCATTGCCGGTGGCGACCGGCATCCTCGCCGGCGTCGCGGCGGTCGCCGTCGGGTTCGGCTCGGTGCACGGCATCACGCTCGGCTTCGGCGCCACGCTCATCGGCGAGGCGGCCGACTATTCGACGTACCTGTTCGCGCAGCGTGCGCGCGGCGAGGCGCTCGCGGCGACTGCGGCGCGGGTGTGGCCGACGTTGCGGCTCGCGGTGCTCACGACCGTGTTCGGATCGCTGGCGATGCTGCTGTCGAGCTTCACGGGGCTGGCGCAGCTCGGGCTGCTCACCTTCGTCGGGGCGCTGGCCGCGGGCCTGGCGACCCGCTACGTGCTCCCCGCGGTCGTCCCCGAACGCTGGGCGACGGGCGCCGCGCCGGCGGTGCCGGCGCCGGCCGCGCTCGCGGGGTTCGCGCGCGGCGCACGCAAGCTCGCCGCCCTGGTGCCGGTGGCGCTGCTGGCGGCGATAACCGCGCTGACGCTCTTCCACGCGCGGCTCTGGGAGAACGATCTCGCCAATCTGAATCCGATCGCGGCGGCCGAGAAGCTGCGCGACCAGGAGATGCGCGACGCCCTCGGCGCACCGGACGTGCGCCACCTGGTCGTCGTCACCGGCACCGACGCGCGAGGCGGTGCTGCAGCGCCTCGAGCGTCTCGAGCCGGCGCTCGCGGCACTCATCGCGCGCGGGGTGGTGCGCGGCTTCGACACGCCGGCCCGTTACCTGCCCAGCGTCGCGGCGCAGCGCGCGCGTCAGGCTGCTCTGCCCGAGGGGACCGGAGCTGGCGCGGCGCCTGGCGACCGCGACCGCGGGCCTGCCGTTCCGCGACGATCTGTTCGCGCCTTTCCTCGCGGAGGTCGAGCGCGCGCGCACGGCGCCGCCGGTCGACGCGAAGGATCTCGAGGGCACCGTGTGGGGCCTCGCCGCGCGTGCGCTGCTGGTCGAGCGCGACGGGGGCTGGGCGGGGCTCGCCCCGCTCACGGGCCTGACGGACGCCGGCGCGCTCGCCGAGGCCGTCGGTGCGCTGCACGACCCCGCGGTATCGCTCCTCGACCTCAAGGCGGAGTCCGACGCGATGGTGAGCGCCTATCGCGACCAGTCGCTCCGGCTCGCCGGCCTCGGCGTCCTGGTCATCGGCGCCGTCCTCGCCCTCGGCCTGCGCAGCGCGCGCGCCGTGATCGTCGTGATGCTCCCCGTGCTGGCGGCGATCGCAACCACCGCGGCGGCGCTCGCGGCGGCCGGCACGCGGCTCTCGCTGCTGCACCTCGTGGCGCTCCTGCTGGTCCTCGGCATCGGGACGAACTACTCGCTGTTCTTCAGCCGCTTCGTGCCCGACGACGACGAGCGCCTGCGCAATGCCTATGCGGTGCTGGTCGCCACCGCCACGACGCTGATCGCGTTCGGGGCGCTGGCGACCTCCGGCACCGCGATCCTGCAGGCGATCGGCACGACCGTCGCGCTCGGCGCGGCGCTCTCGCTCCTCTTCGCCGCCGCGTGGTCGCAGCCGCGGTGAGGCGCGTTGCGATATTCTCGGTCTCGCCACGCGTTCCGCCGACGACGCCCTTGGATCCCCGCTTTCACCCCGCCTGTATCTCTGCCGTGAAGGTGCCCGCCCGTGCCGCGCGCGCGAGACCTGAGCTCGGGATCGGCGCGGGCGCGTCGTGAAGCGGGCGCTGGTCACCGGGGGAAGCGGTGCGCTGGGCGCGGCGATCGCGCGCACGCTCGCCGCGGACGGCCTGCACGTGATCGTGCACGCGCATTCGCGCCCCGAGAACGCGGCGCGCGTCGCGGCGGAGATCGTCGCGGCGGGCGGCGCCGCGGACGCGGTGGCGTTCGACGTCACCGACGCCGATGCGACGCGTGCCGCGCTGGAGCGGCTGCTCGCGGCGGGCGCCATCCAGGTGCTGGTGAACAACGCCGGCATGGTCCGCGACAGCGTCATGGCCGGGATGAGCGGCGCGGACTGGCGCGCCGTCATCGACGTGTCCCTCAACGGCTTCTTCAACGTGACGCAGCCGCTGCTGCTGCCGATGCTGCGCACCCGCTGGGGGCGCATCGTGAACGTGTCGTCGGTGTCCGCGCTCAAGGGCAACCGCGGCCAGACCAATTACGCGGCGGCGAAGGCGGGGCTCATCGGCGCGATGCGCGCGCTCGCGCTCGAGTGCGCCTCGCGCGGCGTGACGGTCAACGCGATCGCGCCCGGCGTCATCGAGTCGGAGATCACCGCGGAGTCGTTCCCGCCCGAGCGCATCAAGGCGCTGGTGCCGATGCAGCGCGCCGGCACGCCGCAGGAGGTCGCGGACCTCGTCGCGTTCCTCGCCTCGGATCGCGCGGGCTACATCTCCGGGCAGGTGATCGCCGTGGACGGGGGGCTCAGCTAATGCGATCCCGTGTCGCCGCGCGGAACCGCGGAGGAACGGATACCACTCCTGCCAAAAGCAGGGCGGGGATCTAGGCGAGCCGCCTGCGTGCGAACGCGAGGAGCGCGCAGCTCAACCCCAGCAGCGCCAGACCGCCGGGCTCCGGTATCGCGTTGATCGTACCCCGCCGGCCGTACTGAAGATCGTCGACCTCGATGCCGCCGCTGGAGTTGCTTATGAAGATTCGCGAGATGCCGCCCGAGTTGGTGACGCCGTAGAAACGGTCGTCGACAATCGTGCCGTTGAAGCTGCCATCCGCGTGATTTCCCACAAGTTGCCCGAGCGAGGCGCCGTTCTCGTCGAACGCCTCGAACGTGATGGTTCCGGCGCCGTCCGTCCAGACGACACCCGCGGCATCGGGTAGCGCACCGAGCACGCCAGCGCTGAAGGTGAACGTCAGCCCGGTGGCCCCGTTGCCGAAGAGCGTGTCGCACGCCACGGCAACTCCGCCCGCAGGGCAACCTCCGGCGAGGCCGACTTGATCGATGATCGACCCGTTGAAGCCCGAGTTCGCCGCAGTGGCCACGCCAGGGCTGACGGTCACGCCCGGCGTGTTCAAAAGATGGTCGTCGAAATTCTCGAGATGGAAGTAATTGAACCCCGCGAACGGCGAGAAGGGACTATCCGCGGTGCTCGTGTAGGCGCTGGGCCCAAGCAGTGCCGCGCTGGACGGCTGTGGCACCCCGAAGGCGGCGGCGAGACCTACGATGATCGACGCGATGCGTTTCATGGCACCCCCCTCACCGAGAAGAGGCTGAGAAGAAAGCAGTTTTCGCGCCGGTCGGCCAAGGCATTGAAAGCACTGCGGTTGGCGAATACGCGTCGACAGGCCTGTAAAACGCGTCGACAGTCGCCCCCGAATCCAATCGCTAGAGCACCAGCTCCCGCGCCACGCCGCGCACGTCCATCTCGTAGTCGAGCTCGACCACCGGCGGCCGGCAGAAGTGCCACGTGAGCCCGCCCGACGCCGCGCCGCGCCGGACGATCTCGTCGGCGAGGAACGGGTGCACGTCGTGAACGGTGTAGAGCTGCGTCGCGGTGGTGTCGCGCCAGGCGAAGCCGAGCGCGCCCATCCGGCGCTCCATCTCGCCGAGCACCCAGCGCGCCTTCTCGAGCAGGCCCGCGGCCGAGACGTCGCCGCGGCGGATGATGTGATCGCGGTAGTTGCCCATGCCCTCCGGCGCCTCGCCGCTGCCGGCGACCACGAAGCTCGCCACGATGTCGTCCTCGGCCGGCACGGTGTACGAGAACGCGTGCAGGCTCGGCTCCGACGGCGGACTGACCGCGGGACAGACGTTCGAGCGCGCGACCGGGTTCAGCCCGCCGCGATAGAGACCCCAGCGCTCGAGCGTGCCGACGTAAACCCGGTTGAACGCGGTGAAGCCCTCCTCGGTGAACGGCGCCGGCGAGCGCAGCTCGCACGCGCAGAACGCGGTCAGCGGCCGTCCCATGCCGCGCACCTGCGCCTCCACCACGCGGAAGCCTTCGGCGAGCGGCAGCGGGCGGCGGAAGCGCACCCGCTCGATCTCGAAGCCGGGCTCGGCGGCGACGCCGGCCGAGTACTGGAAGACGCCCTTGATGTAGCGGTACCCGCCAGCGGGAAACGCAATCACGTCGGCCATGAGTTCAGTCCACCTTGATGCCGGCCTGCTTCACCACCTGCTCCCAGCGGCCGAGGTCCGCCTTGATCTGCGCCGCGAACTGATCGGGCGTGTTGCCGATCGGCTCGATGCCGAGCACCTCGTAGCGCGCCTTGACCTCGGGGTCCGCGAGCACCGCGGCGATCTCTTTCTGCAGCCGGTCGACGATCGGACGCGGCGTTTTCGCCGGCGCGAGGATGCCGACCCAGGAGTCGACGACGAATCCCGGCTGGCCGCCCTCCACGAAGGTCGGCACGTCGGGCAGCGAGCTCGCGCGCTTCCCGCTCGATACGGCGATGCCCTTGAGGCGGCCGGACTTCACGTACTGCTGCGCGGTGGCGATCGCCGTGTAAACGAGCGGGATCTGGCCGCCGACGACGTCGCCGATCGCCTGCCCGCCGCCCTTGTAGGGCACGTGCACGAGCTTCGCGCCGCTGCGCTGGACGAGCAGCTCGCCGGCGAGATGCGGCGTGCCGCCGGTGCCGGAGGTGCCATAGGCCACGCCGCCCGGTTGCGCCTTCGAGTACGCGATCAGCTCGGGAAGGCTGTTCGCCGGCAGCGACGGGTGCGCGACGAGGATCAGCGTCGCGTCGCCGAGCTTCGTGACCGGCTGGAAGTCGCGCAGCGTGTCGAACGGGAGCTTCGCGAACACGTGCGGGTTGATCACCATCGTGCCGTCGAAGCCGAGCAGCAGCAGGTACCCGTCGGGCGCGGCCTTCGCGACCGCCTCGGTGCCGATGTTGCCGCTCGCGCCGGCGCGGTTCTCGACGATGACCTGCTGGCCGAGACGCGCGCCGAGCCTGTCGGCGATCACGCGCGCGCTGTTGTCGGCCACGCCCCCGGGCGAGAACGGGACGACGATGCGGACCGGCTTGGCCGGCCATTCCTGGGCGGCGGCGGGGAGCGTCGCGCAGAGCGCGAGCAGGACGGCGAGAACGGCGCGGATCATCTTTTCCCCTGGATCGTCGGAGTGGGACCAGCGCTGCGGATTGTAGCCGCGCGGGCTCTGGTAGGCTCCGGCGCATGGCCCCGCGACACGGCACTGCCGGGAAGGGCGTGCTGCTCACGGCGCTGCTGCTGTTCCTCGGCGCGCAGTTCCTCTTCATCCTCGTCGACGCCACCGGCAAGTACCTGGTGCGCGATTTCCCGGTGCTCGGCGTCGTCTGGGCGCGCTACTTCTTTCATTTCCTCTTCATGGCGGCCTACGTCGCGGCGATCGGCGATCGCGGGCTGCTCAGGACCCGGCGCCCGGGGCTGCAAATCGCGCGCGCGCTCACGGTGTTCAGCTTCGCGATCTTCCTCTTCGCCGCGCTGAAGTACCTGCCGCAGGCCGAGGCGACCGCGATCAGCTTCGTCGCGCCGCTCCTCATTCTGGTGCTCGCCGGGCCGCTGCTCGGCGAGCACGTCGGCTGGGCGCGCTGGGCGGCCGCGCTCGGGGGCTTCGCCGGCATGCTGGTCATCGTCCGGCCGGGATCGGGGCTCGCGACGATCGGCATCGCCTTCGCGATCGCGACGCTCGTCTGCAACGCGGCGTTTCAGCTGATGTCGCGCCGCCTCGCGCTGACCGAGCATCCGATCACCACGGTCTTCCTGTCGTCGCTGATCGGCACCGTCGGCGCCACCGCGCTGCTGCCGTTCGGCCTGCCGGACCACTTGCCCGACCTGTGGCAGGGAATCCTGTTCCTGTCGTTCGGCGTCACCGGCTCGGTGAGCCACCTGCTCCTCATGCGCGCCTACCGCCTCGCGCCGGCGTCTTTCATCGCCCCGTTCATCTACGTGCACATCGTTCAGGCCACGCTCTCGGGGTACCTCTTTTTCGGGCAGTTCCCCGACGCCGTGACGCTCGTCGGCATCGCGATCATCCTGACGAGCGGCGCCGCGATCGCGGCGTACGAGCAGCGCCGAAAGGCCTAGCGTCCGCCAGCCTTCTCGAGGAGCGCCGCGATCTCGCGGTAGCCGCGGCTCCGCGCATGCTGGAGCGGGGTGACGCCCTGCCGGTCCGCGATGTTCGGGTTCGCCTTGGCCGCGACGAGGAGACGCACGATCTCCGTGTGCGCCGCACCCCCGTCGCCGAGGATCACCGCTTCCAGCAGCGCGGTCCAGCCGAGGTTGTTGACGTGGTCGACGTCGATCCTCGTCGTGAGCAGCTCGCGCACCGTCGCCACATGGCCGTAATGACAGGCCGGGATGAGCGCCGTGCCGCCATAGCGATTGGTGCTCTTGAGATCGGCCCCTGCCTTCAGCGTCATGCGCAGGATCTCGAGATAGCCGCGCGCGCCGGCGAGCAGGAACGCGCTGTCGCGGATCTCGTCCTGCGCGTTGACGTCCGCGCCCGCCTCGATCAGGAGACGCGCCGCCTCGACCCGGTTGCCCTGCGTGGCGGCAAGCAGCGCGGTGCGTCCCCGTGAATCGCGCGTCTTCACGCTCGCGCCCTGCGCGAGCAGGGTGCGGACCTGCGCCGCGTCGCCGGCTTCCGCAGCGCGGATCAGCTGCGCGTCCCGGTCGGGCGCCTGCGCGGCGGCGCTACCCATGACCGATAGGGTCAGTACGGCGAGAAACAGTCGGCGGGAATCCATTCGCGCTCAAATGGTCAAATGGTCAAGTGGGCGTGCGGGCGCGCGGCGCCCGACTGCGGGACAATAGCCGGCATTCTGACTCCAGGAGCATCGCCATGGCTACCCGCCCCGGCCCCACCGAGCCCAACATCGACCCGGCCGCCCTGTATCTCGAGGAAGTCTTCACCGATCGGCGCGTCGGCACGATCCGCCGCATGACGCCGGTCAAGGGCGACGGCGTGCGCGACCCCGCGCGCGAGATCACTTACGTCGGCGAGACCCAGGTGATGAGCACCGTGGGCGCACTGCCGATCGTGTTCGAGATCGACGCGACCTCGGTCGAGGATGCCGCCGTCAAGTTCGGCCCGCTCGCCAAGGAGGCGATCGAGCGCACCGTGCGCGAGCTCCAGGACCTGCGGCGCCAGGCGGCCTCGTCGATCGTCATCCCGCAGGGCGGGGTGCCCGACCTCGGCGGCGGCGGCCCGCGCGGCGGCGGCAAGATTCAGCTGCCGTAGGCCCCGGCGGACCCGCCCTCCCGCCTCGACCGGGCAGACCGCCCAGCCAGGCGGAGTCCCGCACGGCTTGCCCTTATCACGCACTCCGGGTTTTGCAATCTGTTACACGCGCGCAATGAAGGTTCGCGCGCCGGCCCGCAGAATGAGCCATAAACGGGTCTAGCAGGAGCCATCCGAACTTGGACGTCGACCTCAAGCAAACCGTGACCGCGACGGCCGCGCCGGCCAGGGCTGGACGGCGCCCGTGGCGCCTCCCGGCCGCGATCGCGGTCGTGGCGCTGCTCGTCCTCGGCGGCGGGTACTTCGCCTGGAAGACCTGGTTCGCCGGCGGCGATCCGTCGACCCGGTACACGACCGCCACGGTGCAGCGCGGCGATCTCGAGGACACGGTGACCGCCACCGGAACGATCCAGCCGCGCGACTTCGTGGACGTGGGCACCCAGGTCTCGGGCCAGCTGCGCAAGCTGCACGTCGAGGTGGGCTCGAACGTCAAGCAGGGCGACCTGCTCGCCGAGATCGATCCGACGGTCTACCGTTCGCGCGTCGATGCCGACGAGGCGCAGCTCGGCAACCTGCGCGCCCAGCTTGCCGACCGCGAGGCGCAACGCGTGCTCGCCGAGCAGCAGCTCAGCCGCCAGCGCAACCTGCAGCGCGAGGACGCCACGAGCGCCGAGGCGCTGCAGACCGCCGAGGCGACGCTCCTGTCGGCGACCGCCCAGATCGTGGCGCTCCGCGCGCAGATCCGCCAGGTCGAGTCGCAGCTCCGCGGCAACGCGGCGAACCTGGGTTACACGAAGATCTACGCGCCGATGTCGGGCACCGTGGTCTCGCAGACCGCCAAGCAGGGCCAGACGCTGAACGCGAACCAGCAGGCGCCGATCGTCCTGCGCATCGCCGACCTCTCCACGATGACGGTCGAGACGCAGGTGTCGGAGGCCGACGTCGCGAAGCTCCGGATCGGCATGCCGGTGTACTTCACCACGCTCGGCGGCCAGGGGCGCCGCTACTACGGCACGCTGCGCCAGATCAACCCGACGCCGAAGGTCGTGAACAACGTCGTGCTCTACGACGCGCTGTTCGACGTGCCGAACCCGAACCAGGAGCTGATGACGCAGATGACCGCGCAGGTCTTCTTCGTGGTCGCGGCGGCGAAGGACGCGGTGCTGGTTCCGGTGGCCGCGCTGCAGTCGGGCGGCGAGGCGCAGCGCGGGGCCAAGCGCGGCGCCGCCAAGGCCGCGCCGGGCGCATCGGTCGATCCGCGGGCGGTGTTCGCGAACCGCCCTGCGGTGGTCCGCGTGGTGCGCGAGGACGGGTCGCTGGAGGAGCGCCCGGTCCGCATCGGCGTGCTGAACCGCGTGTCCGCCGAGGTTCGCTCCGGTCTGGAGCCGGGCGAGCGCGTCGTGACCGGATTGCGCACCGAGGCCGGGCGAACGCCGTCCGGCCCGATGCCGAGGACGCCGCGCCTGTGAAGCGCGAGGCCGCCCTCGAGTCGCTCGCGACCGCGCGCGCGACGCCGCTCATCGAGCTCGACCGGGTCGGGAAGCGCTACGGGACCGGCGAGCTCGCGGTCCACGCGCTGCAGGACGTCTCGCTCGCGATCTACCCGGGCGAGTTCGTGGCCATCATGGGCGCGTCCGGCTCCGGCAAGTCGACGCTCATGAACCTCCTCGGCTGCCTCGACCGGCCGACCAGCGGCGCCTATCGCTTCCGGGGCGAGGACGTCTCCACCCTCGGGCGCGACGGGCTCGCGCGGCTGCGGCGCGAGTCGTTCGGCTTCATCTTCCAGAGCTACAACCTGATCGGGACCGCCACCGCGCTCGAGAACGTCGAGGTGCCCGCGCTGTACGCCGGCGTGCCCGCGGCCGAGCGGCGCGCGCGCGGCGCCGCGATCCTCGACTCGCTCGGCCTCGCCGCGCGCCTCGACCACCGTCCGAGCGAGCTCTCGGGCGGCCAGCAGCAGCGGGTGTCGATCGCCCGGGCGCTCATGAACGGCGGCGAGGTCGTGCTCGCCGACGAGCCCACCGGCGCGCTCGACAGCCGGAGCGGCGAGGAGGTGTTGTCGCTGCTCGCCTCGCTCAGCGATCGCGGCCACACCGTCATCGTCATCACCCACGCCGCCGAGGTCGCGGCGCGCGCCGACCGCGTGATCGAACTGCGCGACGGGCGGATCATCCGCGACGGCGGGTCGCCGCCCGGCGCGGGCGCGGTGCAGGCGCCGCATGTGCGCGACGAGGGCCGGCGCGTGCGCACGCTGCTCGCGGAAACCGCCGAGGCGTCGCGAACGGCGCTGCGCGCGCTGCGCGTCAACGCGCTCCGCACGTTTCTCACGCTGCTCGGGATCGTCATCGGCGTCGCCTCGGTGATCGTGATGCTCGCGATCGGCGACGGCGCGAAGCAGGCGGTGATGGACCGCATGAGCACGCTCGGCACCAACCTGCTCCAGGTGCGCCCGCTCGCCCCGAGCCAGCGCGGCCAGGGCGGCACGGTCGCGACGCTCGTCCCGGCCGATGCGGAGGCGATCGCCGCGATGCCCAACGTGATCGCCGCGGTGCCCGAGATCGGCGGCACCGTGACCGTGCGCTTCGGCGCCGCCGACCACCAGACCCAGGTCGTCGCCACGACCGCCGACTATCCGCTCGCGCGCAACTGGCCGGTCGCGCGCGGCACGTTCCTCTCCGCGTCGGACGTGCTCAGCTACGCCACCGTCGTGGTGCTCGGCCAGACGGTCGTCGACGGGCTCTTCCCGCCCGAGGTGGACCCGGTCGGGCGGTACGTCGTCATCAACAACGTGCTGTTCCAGGTCATCGGGGTGATGGCCGCGCGCGGCGCCTCCCCCTGGGGCGGGGATCTCGACGACACCGCGATCGTGCCGCTCACCACCGGGACGCTGCGGCTGCTCGGGCAGCGGTTCCTGCGCAACATCACGGTCGCGGTGGACGACGTCGGGCGCATCGACGAGACCCAGGAGGAGGTCACCGCGCTGCTCGCCGACCGGCACCGCGCGACCGACTTCCAGATCCGCAACATGGCCTCGATCATCCAGACCGCGAGCGAGACCCAGGACACGCTGACGGTCCTGCTCGGATCGATCGCCGCGATCTCGCTGCTCGTCGGCGGCATCGGGGTGATGAACATCATGCTGGTCAGCGTCGCCGAGCGCACGCGCGAGATCGGCATCCGCATCGCCACCGGGGCGCGCATGCGCGACATCCTGCAGCAGTTCCTCGGCGAGGCGCTCGTGGTGTCGGCGGTCGGCGGGCTGATCGGCGTCGTGCTCGGGCTCGGCGTGGGGGCGCTCATCGGCGCCTTCGGGCGGCCGGTCGCGTTCTCCGTCGGACCCGTGCTGCTGGCGTTCGGGTGCGCGTTCCTCACCGGCCTCGTGTTCGGCCTGATGCCGGCGCGCAAGGCCGCGCGGCTCGACCCGGTCGTCGCGCTCGCGAAGGAGTGACGCGAGGCGATGCGCACGGCACGCCATCGCCTCGTGTGCGCTGCGGCGGCGGTGGCGCTCGCCGGCTGCGCGATCACCTCGCCGCAGCAGCGCCCGGACGTGCGCATCCCCGAGGCGTGGAACGAAGCGGCGGCGGCGGCGCCCGGCGCGAGCGTCCCGCTCGACTGGTGGCTCGCGTTCCAGTCCGCCGAGCTCGCGCAGCTCATCGCCGCGGCGCTCGCCGGCAGCCCCGATCTCGCCATCGCGGCCGAGCGCGTGCGGCAGGCGGAAGCGCAGGTGCGCGTCGCCGGCGCCTCGCTCTACCCGACGCTCGACCTGTCGGGCCGCGTCTCGCGCATCGAGACGCGGCCCCGGGACGCGCCGAGCCTGATCACCGACGTGACGAGCGTCGGCCTGGCGGCGAGCTACGAGATCGATCTCTGGGGCCGGCTCGCCTCCGGCGTGCGCGGGGCGGAGTCCTCGCTGGCCGCGCGGGAGTTCGACCGCGACACGGTGCGGCTCACGCTGACCGCCGGGGTCGCCACCGCCTACTTCGACGTGCGCAGCCTGCGCGGCCGGATCGTGATCGCGCGCGACAACCTGGCGATCGCGGAGCGTGTGCTGGCCGTCGTGGACGCGCGGGTGCGCAACGGTGCCGCGACGCCGCTCGATCTCGCGCGCCAGCGCACCGCGGTGCTCGGTCTGCGCGCCGCGATCCCGCCGCTCGAGGTGCAGGAGCGCCAGACGCTCGCGGCGCTCGCGATCCTCGTCGGCCAGCCGCCGGAGGGGTTCCGGCTCGACGGCGTCGCGCTCATCGGGCTCGGGGTACCGGCCGTGGCGCCCGGCCTCCCCGCCGAGCTGCTGGTGCGCCGTCCGGACCTGGCATCGGCCGAGGCGCAGCTCGCCGCCGCCAACGCCGACATCGCCGCGGCACGCGCGGCGCTGCTGCCGTCGATCATCGCTCACCGGCGCGGCGGGCGTCGCGAGCGGCACGCTGCTGTCGCTCGGCAGCGCGAGCGGTCCGACCCTCTCCATTGCCGCCGCGCTCCTGCAGCCGATCTTCGACGGCGGGCGGCGCAGCGCGCTCGTCGACGTGGCGACCTCGCGCGAGCGCGAGCTCGTCGAGGTCTACCGCGCCGCGATTCTCGCCGCGCTCGCCGATGTGGAGAGCGCGCTCGCGGCCACGACGCGCACGGCGGTCCAGGAGGAGTTTCTGACGCAGGCGCGCGACGAGGCGCGGCGCGCGCTGTCGCTCGCCGAGATCCGCTACCGCGAAGGCGCCGACGACCTCCTCGTCGTGCTCGATGCGCAGCGCACCCTGTTCCAGGCGCAGGATCAGCTCGCGCTGACTCGACTCGCGCGCCTCCAGGCTTCGGTCGGGTTGTACCGCGCGCTCGGCGGCGGCTGGACGCTCCCGGTCGCCGCGGCCGACGCGAAGCCGGCCGACGCGCCCGCGCGCCCCTAGCGTCCGGCGCTGACGGCGCTGACGGCCAATCCCGGCAGGCCGGATAGAATCCCGGTTTTCCCGCGTTCTCCCGCAGCCCCTCCGCAAAATCCCGATGGCCCAGTACGTCTACAGCATGCGGCGCGTCAGCAAGACGGTGCCGCCCCAGCGCCAGATCCTCAAGGACATCTCGCTCAGCTTCTTCCCCGGCGCCAAGATCGGCGTGCTCGGCCTGAACGGCTCGGGCAAGTCGACGGTGCTCCGGATCATGGCCGGCGAGGACAAGAACTTCGACGGCGAGGCGATCCCGATGCCGAACCTGCGCATCGGGTTCCTGCCCCAGGAGCCGCAGCTCGACGCGGCGAAGACCGTGCGCGAGTGCGTCGAGGAAGGCCTCGGCGACATCCTCGCCGCGAAGCGGCGCCTCGACGAGGTGTATGCCGCGTATGCCGAGCCCGATGCGGACTTCGACGCCCTCGCCGAGGAGCAGGCGAAGCTCGAGGCGGTGATCGCGTCCGCCGGCGCCGACAGCGAGCACCAGCTCGAGATCGCGGCCGACGCGCTGCGCCTGCCGCCGTGGGACGCGAAGGTCGAGCGCCTCTCCGGCGGCGAGAAGCGGCGCGTGGCGCTGTGCCGGCTGCTGCTCTCGAAGCCCGACATGCTGCTGCTCGACGAGCCGACCAACCACCTCGACGCCGAAAGCGTCGAGTGGCTCGAGCTGTACCTGCAGAAATTCCCCGGCACCGTGATCGCCGTGACCCACGACCGCTACTTCCTCGACAACGCCGCCGAGTGGATCCTGGAGCTCGACCGCGGCTACGGCATCCCGTGGAAGGGCAACTACAGCTCGTGGCTCGAGCAGAAGGAGCAGCGCCTCGAAACCGAGGCGAAGCAGGAGGCGGCGCGCATCAAGACGATGAAGTCCGAGCTCGAGTGGGTGCGCCAGAACGCGAAAGGCCGGCAGGCGAAGTCGAAGGCGCGCCTCGCGCGCTTCGAGGAGCTGTCGTCCTACGAGCACCAGCAGCGCAACGAGACGCAGGAGATCTTCATTCCGGTCGCCGAGCGCCTCGGCGGCAAGGTGATCGAGCTGAACGACGTCTCGAAGGGCTACGGCGACCGGCTGCTGATCGACAAGCTGTCGCTCTCGATCCCGCCCGGCGCGATCGTCGGCATCATCGGCCCGAACGGCGCGGGCAAGTCGACGCTGTTCCGCATGATCACCGGCCAGGAGCAGCCCGACTCGGGCACGGTCGAGATCGGGCCGACGGTGAAGATCGCCTACGTCGACCAGACGCGCGACGATCTCAGCGCGGACAAGTCGGTGTGGGAGGACGTTTCCGGCGGCCTCGACATCCTCACCGTCGGCAAGTTCGAGATGCCCTCGCGCGCCTACATCGGCCGGTTCAACTTCCGCGGCGCCGACCAGCAGAAGAATGTCGGCCAGCTCTCAGGCGGCGAGCGCGGGCGACTGCACCTCGCCAAGACGCTGATCTCGGGCGGCAACGTGCTGCTCCTCGACGAGCCGTCGAACGACCTCGACGTCGAGACGCTGCGCGCGCTCGAGGAGGCGCTGCTCGAGTTCGCCGGCACCGTGCTGGTGATCAGCCACGACCGCTGGTTCCTCGACCGCATCGCCACGCACATCCTCGCCTGCGAGGGCGAGTCGCAGTGGGTGTTCTACCCCGGCAACTACCACGAGTACGAGGCCGACAAGGTGAAGCGCCTGGGCGAGGAAGGCGCGCGGCCGAAGCGCATCCGCTTCAAGGCGCTGAAGTAGCCGCGCCGTGGCGGCCGGGCGGTGCTCGGACTACTCGGCGCGCGGCGCGACCGCTGGCGCTTCGACCGCTGGCGACTGCGGATCCGCCGGCGGAGGGCGAGGGGTGCCCACTTCGTCGACGCTCTCCCTGCGCTCGCGACGCTTTGCCGCCTTCTGCTGGGCGGCGGCCAGCTCGTCGCGCAGGCGACGCGTCTCGCGCCCGAGCGCCTCGAGCTCGCGCGCAAGCTCGGCGCTGCGCAGCCGCTCGGCGTCGAGCTCGCGCCGCGACGTCTCGAGCTCGACCTTCAGCGCCGCGCTGTCGGCGCGCGGCCCCGCCTCGTCCGTCGAGAGCAGCCACGACGCCGCGAGCACGCCGAGCATCAGGCCGGCCGCCATCGCGCCCGCGCGCGCCCACGGCCGGTGCCAGAAGCCGTACGGCTGCACGACGACGCGCGCGGCGAGCAGGTTGCTCGGACGGGGCGATCTCACGATGCGGGTCTGCCTTCGCGATGACGATGGCATAGTGAACCGGGCGGCCGCCGCGCGCACAGGAACGAGTTCACTCGCGCCGACCCGCAGCGCGCCCGCGCCGCTGGCGAGTGTCGTGCGGAGGCGACGACCCGGGGTCGCGAGCGGCCGCGACCGCCGGGCCCCGGTCCGGAATCTGATATAAGCGGCCTGCGCTCACAGAAACCGACCGTGAGCAAGTTGCGCATCCCCTTCAAGCCGCTGCCCTAAATCGCATGGATCGTAAAGACGCGCTCGCGCCATCGGCACTGACCGGAATCCGGCGCGGCATCGAGAAGGAAAGCCTGCGCGTGCGGCCCGACGGGGCGCTCGCGACCACGCCGCACCCGACCGCGCTCGGCTCGGCCCTCACGCATCCGCACATCACGACCGACTTCAGCGAGTCGCAGCTCGAGCTGATCACCGCGCCGCACGCCAGCCCGGAGGCGTGCCTCGCGGAGCTCGAGCGCATCCACCAGGTCGTCTACCGCGGGATCGGCGACGAGATGCTGTGGTGCGCGAGCATCCCCTGCCGGCTGCCGACCGACGACGGGATCCCGATCGGCCGGTACGGCACCTCGAACGTCGGGCGCGCGAAGACCGTCTATCGCATCGGCCTTTCCCATCGCTACGGCCGGCGCATGCAGGCCATCTCCGGGATCCACTACAACTGGTCGCTGCCCGGGGCGACCGATGCCGACTACTTCGCGCTCATCCGCAACTTCCGCCGGCACTCGTGGCTGGTGATGTACCTCTTCGGCGCCTCACCGGCGGTGTGCGCGAGCTTCGTCGCCGGCCGGGCGCACGAGCTTGCAACTCTCGCACCCGGCACGCTGTACTGGCCGCATGCGACGTCGCTCCGCATGGGACGGCTCGGCTACCAGAGCGCCGCGCAGGCCTCGCTCGCGGTGAGCTACAACAGCCTGGAAAGTTACGGGGCGTCGCTCCAGGACGCGCTCACGCGCCCCTACCCGCCGTACGAGGTGATCGGCGTGCGCAATGGGGACGACTACAAGCAGCTCGCCGCGAGCCTGCTGCAGATCGAGAACGAGTTCTACGGGACCATCCGCCCCAAGCGCACGATCCAGCCCGGCGAGCGCCCGCTTGCACGCGCTGCGCAGCCGCGGGGTCGAGTACGTCGAGGTGCGCCTGATGGACCTCGATCCGTTCCTGCCGCTCGGGATCTCCGCGCAGACGATGCGCTTCCTCGACGTGTTCCTGCTGCACTGCCTGCTCGCCGAGAGCCCTCCGGACACCCCCGACGAGATCGACGCGATCAAACGCAACCAGCAGACGGTCGCGACGCGCGGCCGGGAGCCGGGACTCAAGTTGTGCCGGGGCTCGCAGGAGGTGCCGCTCGTCGAGTGGGGCGGGCAGGTGCTCGTCGAATGCGAGGCGCTCGCCGCCGCGCTCGATGCGGCGCATGGTGGCAACGCGCATCGCGCCGCGCTCGATGCCGCAGTCGCGGCGCTGAGCGACCCGGATTCGGTGCCGTCGGCGCGTCTGCTCCAGGCGATGGCGCGCGAGTACGACAACTCCTATGTGCGGTGCGCCCTCGCGCTCTCGCAACGGCACGCGGCTGCGCTGCGCGCGCTGCCGCTGGCGGCCGACGTCGAAACGCACTTCGCGCGCCTCGCCGCCGAGTCGATCGCCGAGCAGCGCGCCATCGAGGCGGCCGACGACGTGCCGTTCGAGACCTACCGCCAGCGCTACCTGTCGCCCGAGCGGCTCGAGGTCTGACCCGGCGGGCGGTCGCTCAGCCGTCCAGCTTCTTCAGGACGTGCCGGCGGTTGCGGGTGAACGGCCGCACATGGGTCGGCCAGCGGCCGGCATCGACCGCCTTCGCCCAGCCCTCGCTCACCAGCACTTCGGCGCTCTCGAGCTCGTAGATCGCGCTGTACTTCGGCTCGCCTTCGGCGACGATCGTCTTCGTCTCGCCGCCGATGATCATGTTGAGCGGCACCGTCCGGCAGCGCCGCGCCGAGACCACGCCGGGCACCTTGAGGATCAGCGGAATGTGCTCGGTGTCGTAGACCTCGTTGAAGATCGCGTCCTTGTCCGGATCGACGTCCATGCTGGCGATAAAGACGTACTTCGCTTTTCCTGGCATTGCGGCACGCTCCTGGTGACGGCGGGAGGGCCGCAGTCTATCCCGGACGCCGCGCGGCCCGTCAGCCGGCGCGGGCACGCGCCAAAGCGAGCTCCGCCTCCAGCGCGGCGATCCGGTCGTGCAGCGGCTGCGCCGCCGCGCGCACCTCGGACGCGGTGAAGCGCGGCGTGATGTGTTGCGGGCAGTTCCAGTCGAACGCCGCCACCTCGATCACCGCCACGCGCTCGATGCGCGCCGGGTAGTCCGGCAACTCGACTTCGAACACGATCTCCGGCGGCGCATCGCCGAGGTCGAACAGGCGCATGCGGCCGAGCAGCTTGAGGCGCGTCTGGTGCGCGTAGTCCATGAGGAACAGCGCCACCCGGTCGTTCGTCGCCGCATTGCCGACGCTGACGAACTGCCGGTTGCCGCCGAAATCGGCGAACGCGAGCGTGCGCGGGTCGATTACCTTCAGGAACCCCGGCGGCCCGCCGCGGTGCTGCACGTACGGCCAGCCGGTCGCGCCCACGGTCGCAAGATAGAAGCTGTCGCGCGCGGCGATGAAGGCCGCCTCGCGCTCGGCCAGCTCGGCGTTCGGGCCGCCCCGCTCGGTCATGCGCTGGTACTGGGCGCGCGAGCCGTCGCGGGCCTGTGCGGCTTTCACGGCGTCGGTGAAGGCGATCTCGGCGAATCGGTGGGTCATGGCGTCGTGCTCCGTTCGATGACCGACAGGATGACAGCGCGGTCATCCGCAATAAATGGCCGCTACGACATAAAATTGATGCAGAAATCGCAGTAATATCCCAGCATGGACAAGCTGCGCGCGATGGACACGTTCGTGCGGATCGTGGAGAGCGGCAGCCTCACCGCCGCGGCCGACGCGCTCGACGTGTCGGCCCCCTCGGTCGTGCGGCTGCTGGCGAGCCTCGAGCGTTCGCTCGACGTGCGCCTGCTGAACCGCACCACGCGCCGCATCGCGCTGACCGACGAGGGCCGCGAGTACTACGAGCGCTGCAAGCGCATCCTCGCCGAGGTCGAGGAGGCGGAGGCGGCGGCCGGCAACCGCCGCGGCGCGCCGCGCGGGACGCTGCGGATGACCGCGCCGGTCCTGTTCGGCCGCATGCACGTCGCGCCGCTCGCCGCGGCGTTCGCGCGCGCGCACGCCGGCGTCGCGATCGACCTGCTCCTGATCGACCGGGTGGTGAACCTGCTCGAGGAGGGGCTCGACCTCGGGGTGCGCATCGGCGCGCTCGCCGACTCCGCGCTGGTCGCGGTACCGGTGGGCGAAGTGCGGCGCGTCGTCTGCGCGAGCCCGGGATACCTGGCGCAGGCGGGCGCCCCCGAGGATCCGCGCGCACTGCGCCGCCACGCGTGCCTGCGCTTCGCCGGCATCGGCCCGACGCACGAGTGGACGTTCGTCGAGGCCGGCCGGCGTCTCGCCGTGCCGGTCGCCGGCCCGCTGTCGAGCAACCAGGCGGAGCCGCTCGTCGAGGCGTGCGCCGACGGACTCGGGGTCGGGATGTTCCTCTCGTATCAGGTCGCGCCGCTGGTCGCGGCGGGCCGCCTCAAGCTCCTGCTCGCGGAATGGTGCCCGCCGCCGGTGCCGGTGAGCGTGCTGTATCCGCACGCAAAGCTGCTGCCCGCGCGCACGCGGCTCTGCGTCGATTGGCTGCGCGCGCGGCTGCCGGCGCGTATCGTCGCGCCTGTATTGAAACGAAAGAGGCCCTGACGCTGATGCACCCGCAAGTACACGCCAACGCCGCCGGCACCGTCGCGCTCGGGGACCTGCGCGTGAATCGCCTCGGCTTCGGCGCGATGCGCGTCTGCGGGCGCGACATCTGGGGCCCGCCCGCCGACCGCGCCGCCGCGCACCGCGTGATCCGGCGCGCAGTCGAGCTGGGCGTGAATTTCATCGACACCGCGGACAGCTACGGCCCGGAGGTCGACGAGATCCTGATCGCCGAGGCACTGCACCCCTATCCGCCGGGGCTCGTGATCGGCACCAAGGGCGGCCTGGTGCGGCCGAACCGGCACGCGTGGGACTCGGACGCGCACCCCGAGCACCTGCGCCACGCGGTCAACGGCAGCCTGCAGCGGCTCAGGCTCGAGCGGATCGACCTCTATCAGCTGCACGCGCCCGATCCGCGCGTGCCGTTCGCCGACTCGGTGGGCGCGCTCGCCCGCATGCAGCGCGGCGGGAAGATCCGGCACATCGGGCTGTCGAACGTCTCGGTCGCCGAGCTCACCGCGGCGCGGAAGATCGCGCCGATCGTGTCGGTGCAGAACGAGTACAACTACGACGACCGCAGCTCGGACGACGTGCTCGCCGAGTGCGTGCGCCTCGGCATCGCGTTCATCCCGTGGTATCCGCTCGGCGCCGGGCGCAGCCTGCGCTCGGCGAAGCTGAAGCGGATCGCCGCCGCGCGCGGGGTGAGCCCCGCGCAGATCGCGCTCGCGTGGCTGCTCGCGCGCACGCCGGCGATGCTGCCGATCCCGGGCACCGCGTCGGTCGCGCACCTCGAGGAGAACGTGCGCGCAGCGGGGCTGGTGCTGACCGAAGAGGAGCGCGTCGCGCTCGGCTGATCGGGGCGCTTCAGCCGCGCCACACGTTGCCCGCGCCGCGCGAGGCGCACCATCAGCCGCTCGATGAAGGCCTGAGGCGTGGAGCGGCAGCCGCCGCGCTTGCCGACATGGCACGAGGCGCGCGCCCGGGCCGCGCGTGCGCGAGGATCGCCGGATTGACGAGGTCGTCGTAGAGCACGACGTCGGCTGCCGCGAGCGCACGTACCGCTTTCAGGGTCAGCAGCTCGGGGTCGCCCGGGCCGGCGCCGATCGAGGTAGACCTTCCCCGGCTGCTTCATGCCGCCGCTCCGGCGCTCGCTCGCGGCCGGCGATCATGCGCTTCAGTTCCGGCACGCACGAGCCGCAGCTCGTGCCGCACTCGAGGCGCGCCTGCAGCGGCGCCAGCGATTCGGCGCGGGCCGCGGCAGGACGGCAGCGCGTCCGCGATCGCGCGCTCGGTCGACGTTCGAGGCAGGTGCAGACCACGCGGTCGGGCGTCGCGCACCCGCGCGGGCGGCGCGGCGGCGGGCGCGAGCAGGAGCCGGCGGATCGGCTCGACGGGTTCGCCGCCGCACGAGCCACTCGCTGCAGCCAAGCTCCGGCGGCGATGGCGGCGGCGTCGCCCGCACAGGCGCACCGCGCGCGAGCCGGCCGTCGCTCGACCGTCGATGCGGCGCCCGACGCCGCGGCGGCGGTCGTCGTAGCGGATCACGCCGGCGTGATCGAGGCCGAGCGCGGCGTCGATCGCCGCGAGTCGTCGCCGGCATCGGGCGGCGCCGCCGCGGCGGCGCGCAGCAGCGCGCCCTCGCGTCTCGCGACCGATCAGCACGGTCGACGGCGAACTCGAACGCGCGCGCCGAGCGCAGCGAGCCGGTCGGCGAGACGCGCTGGCGCTGCCCGACGTCGGGCAACCCGAACGCGACGAGGCGCCACGGCAGCTCGGCTTTCGCGACGCGCACCGCCGCGTGCTTGAGCTCGGGCTGCTTCGCGACTGCGGATCGACCGCGCGCGAGCGGTGAGCGTGTTCACGCCGTGGCTCGCCGCGCCGCCGAGGAAGCGGTCGCCCCAGTGCATGGCGAGGAACGCCTGGCCGCTCGCGATCTCGTCGCTCGGCTGCGCCGCGCGCAACGATCACGCGGCCGCGCCGCGACTCGACGCGCACCAGGTCGCCGGCGCGCAGGCCGCGGCGCGCGAGGTCGTCGGGATGCATCTCGAGCAGCGGGCTCCGGTGCGTGGCTGAAGAGCCTGCGCGACGCGTGCCGGTGCGGCTCATGCCGTGCCACTGGTCGCGCAGGCGCCCGGTGGTGAGACGGATGGAGTAGCGCGCGTCGACGCGGTCGGCGGCGGGCGCGTACTGGCACGGCGACGAAGCGCGCGCGGCCGGTCGCGGTCGGGAACACGCCGTCCTCGTACAGCCGCGTGCGCGCCGGCGGCAGCGCCCGCCGGCAGCGGCCACTGCTGCGGTCCGCGCGTCGTCGAGCAGCGCGTAGGACGAGGCCGGTGATGTCGAGGTCGCGGCCGCGCGTCGCCTCGCGGTGCTCGTTCCACGCGTCCTCGGCGCGAGCGAAGGCGAAGCAGGTCGCGCTGCTCCGGCCGCAGGCGCGCGGCGAGCCGCCGCCCGAAGTCGGCCGCGATCGCCCAGTCGGCGCGCGCCTCGCCGGGCGGCGGCACCGCGGCGCGCACGCGCGAGATGCGCCGCTCGGAGTTGGTGACCGTGCCTTCCTTCTCGCCCCAGGTCGCGGCCGGCAGCAGCAGGTCGGCGTAGCGCGCGGTCTCGGTGCCGGCGTAGGCCTCCTGCAGCACGACGAACTCGGCGCGCGCGAGCGCCTCGTGCACCGCGTCGCTGGTCCGGCAGCGACTGCGCGGGGTTGGTGCAGGCGATCCAGACCGCCTGGATCGCGCCCGCGCGCAGCGCGTCGAACATCTCGACCGCGGTCTTGCCCGGGCGCCGCGGGCAGCGCTGTCGACGCCCCACAGCCGCGCGATCTCGTGCGCGGTGCGCCGGGATCGGCCGCTTCGCGGTGGCCGGGCAGCAGGTTCGCCAGCCCGCCGACCTCGCGGCCGCCCATCGCGTTCGGCTGGCCGGTCAGGCTGAAGCGGGCCGGCGCCGGGGCGGCCGATCTGGCCGGTCGCGAGGTGCAGGTTGATCAGCGCGGCGTTCTTCGCGGTGCCGGAGGTCGACTGGTTGAGCCCCTGGCAGTAGAGCGACAGCGCGGCGCGCGCCTCGCCGAACCAGCGCGCGGCCTGGACCGAGGTCGCGCTCGGCGATGCCGCAGAGCTCGCGCGGCGGCTCGCCGGCGTGTACGTCGCGCACCGCGTCCTCGCACGCGCGTCGAAGCCCTCGGTGTGCGCGTCGATGAACGCGCGGTCGACCAGCCCGTCCCACAGCAGCACGTGCAGCATGCCGTGGAAGAGCGCGACGTCGGTGCCCGGCAGCGAGCGGCCAGGTGCAGGTCGGCCTCGCGCGCGGTGTCGGTGCGGCGCGGATCGACGACGACGACGCGCATGTCCGGACGGCGCGCGCGCGCGGCCTCGAGGCGGCGGTACAGCACCGGATGCGCGACCGCCGGTGTTGGAGCCGGCGATCAAGACGCAGGTCCGCGTGGTCGAGGTCCTCGTAGGCGCAGGGCGGCGCGTCGGCGCCGAGCGTGGCCTTGTAGCCGGCGCACCGCCGAGGACATGCACAGCCGCGAGTTGGTGTCGATGTTGTTGGTGCCGGCGACCGCCGCGCGCGAGCTTGTTGAAGACGTGAGTAGTCCTCGGTGAGCAGCTGGCCGGAGACGTAGAACGCGACCGCGTCCGGGCCGTGCCGCGCGATGATCGCGGCGAAGCGGTCGGCGGCGTGGTCGAGCGCCTCGTCCCAGCGTCGCGCGCGCGCGCGGCGCGGCGCGGTCGCGGCGCAGCTCGGGGTGCAGCACGCGCGTGTCGGCGAGCGCGGGGCGCGCGGTGAGGTGCAGCGTCGCGCCCTTGGAGCACAGCCGGCCGAAGTTCGCCGGGTGGTCCGGGATCGCCGCGCACGCCGATGATGCGCGTCGCCGTCGCGTCTGCGATCAGCACGCCGCAGCCGACGCCGCAGTAGCAGCAGGTGGAGCGGACTTCGCGCACCGGCGCCGGTGCCATGCCGGCGCGCACGACGGCTGACGTCGTCCACCGCTCGGCGCGGCGGCGCAGCGGCGTCGCGCGTCGAGCAGCACGCGCCCGCCTCGACGCGCGACCGCGAAGCGGCTGCGTGCAGCCTCGTCGGGCGCCGCGGCCGCGCCGTCGCGAGCTCGATGCGTCCAGTTGTGCAGCGGGCAGGCGACCCGCGTCGCCGAAGACGATGCCCTGCGACAGCGGACCGCCCTTGTGCGGGCAGCGGTCGAGCAGCGCGAACACGCGGTCGTCGGCGGTGCGGAAGACCGCGATCTCGACGCCGTCGCGCCGCGCGCGCGACGCGGCGCGCGCCGAGCGCGCGGGATGTCGTCGAGCGCGCAGACGTCGCGATCCAAGCGCGATCGATGCGTCAGGCCTCCGACGCGTGGCCGTCGAGCGGCGCGCGATGCGGGATCGCGGCTCGAACTGCCGCACGTCCACCGCCGCCTTCGCGCGCTCGTGCCAGGGGTCGGGCTCGCCGTCGAGCGCGTACTGCAGCCGCTCCCACAGCGCGCGGCGGCCGGCCGCGTCGTCGACGATGCGCTGCGCACGTAGTCCAGGCCGACGCGCTGCGACGTAGTGCACGGTGCGCTCGAGGTACCAGCCTTCCTCGCGGTAGAGCTGCAGGAACGCGCCGGCGTACTCGAGCACCTCGTCGGCGTCTTCACCTTGACGAGGAACTGCGCGACCTCGGTCTTGATGCCGCCGTTGCCGGCGACGTAGAGCTCCCAGCCGGAGTCGACGCCGATCACGCCGACGTCCTTGATGCCGGCCTCGGCGCAGTTGCGCGGGCAGCCGCGACACCGCGAGCTTGACCTTGTGCGGCGCGTACATGCGCCACAGCGCGCGCTCGAGCTCCTTGCCCATCTGCGTCGAGTCCTGCGTGCCGAAGCGGCACCACTCCGAGCCGACGCAGGTCTTCACCGTGCGCAGCGCCTTCGCGTAGGCGTGGCCCGACGGCATGTCGAGGTCGCGCCAGACGCCGCGGCAGGTCCTCCTTCTTCACGCCGAGCAGGTCGATGCGCTGGCCGCCGGTCACCTTGACCGTCGGGATGCGGTACTTGTCGACCACGTCGGCGATGCGGCGCAGCTCCGACGGCGTTGGTCTCGCCGCCCCACATGCGCGGCACCACCGAGTAGGTGCCGTCCTTCTGGATGTTGGCGTGGCTGCGCTCGTTGATGAAGCGCGACTGCGGATCGTCCTGCGCCTCGTGCGGCCAGGTGGAGATCAGGTAGTAGTTCAGCGCCGGGCCGGCAGGTCGCGCAGCCGTTCGGGCGTGCGCCACTCGAGGAACTCGCAGCACCGTCGGGGATCGTCAGCAGGCGCTGCGTCGCGGATCGGCGTCGCGCACGTCCTGGTGCGTGCGGTCGGTGCAGCCGCACAGCGGCTTCTGTCTTCGGCGCGGCCGAGTAGTCGGCGCCGAGCACGTTGATCAGGATCTGCTCGACCAGCCCGGTGCACGAGCCGCAGGAGCTCGACGCCTTGGTGTGCTTGCGCACGTCGTCGAGCGTGAACAGGCCCTTGTCCTTGATCGCCTTGACGATCGCGCCCTTGCACACGCCGTTGCAGCCGCAGACCTCCATGTCGTCGGCCATCGCGCGCGACGTTCGACTGCGCCCTGGTGGCCGGCGTCGCCGAGGTTGGCCTCGCCGAACATCAGCCGGTCGCGGATGTCGGCGACGTTCGGCGCCGTCGCGCAGCAGCTGGAAGTACCAGGCGCCGTCGGCGGTGTCGCCGTAGAGCACGCCGCCGACCAGCCGGTCGTCGCTGGAGCACCAGCTTCTTGTAGACGCCGGCGCCGGGGTCGGACAGCACGATCTCCTCGGTGCCGTCGCCGCCGACGAAGTCGCCGGCCGAGAACAGGTCGATGCCGGTGACCTTGAGCTTGGTCGAGACGACCGAGCCGGCGTAGCGGCCGATGCCGTACCTGCGCGAGATGGTTGGCGCACACCTTGGCCATCTCGAACAGCGGCGCGACCAGGCCGTAGGCGGTGCCGCGGTGGTTCACGCACTCGCCGACGGCGTAGATGCGCGGGTCGAAGGTCTGCAGCGTGTCGTTGACGACGATGCCGCGGTTGCAGTGCAAGCCCGGCGGCCTCGGCGAGCGCGGTGTTGGGCCGGATGCCGACCGCCATCACGACCAGGTCGGCGGCGCAGCTCCTCGCCGTCTTCGAGCCGCACCGCGCGCACGCGGCCGGCGTCGTCGCCGACGATCGCCTCGGTCTGCGCGTCGAGCCGGAACGCGAGGCCGCGCGCTTCGAGCGCGCCGCTGCAGCAGGTCGGCCGGCGGTGCGGTCGAGCTGGCGCTCCATCAGCCACGGCATGAGGTGCACGACGGTGACGTCCATGCCGCGCGCGCGCAGGCCGTTGGCCGCCTCCAGCCCGAGCAGGCCGCCGCCGATCACCACCGCGTGGCGGTGCCGTCGCGGCCGCGTCGATCATGCGCTCGGTGTCGGCGATGTCGCGGTAGGCGAGCACGCCGGCGAGGTCCGCGCCCGGCACCGGCAGCATGACCGGGTTCGAGCCGGTGGCGAGCAGCAGCCGGTCGTACTCGGCTGCGCGTGCCGTCCTCGGCCGCGACGACGCGGCGCACGCGGTCGATCGCGGACGATCTTCTTGCCGAGGTGCAGCGTGATGCCGTTGGCCGCGTACCAGTCGACGATCGTTGAGCACGATGTCGGCGAGCGTCTGCTCGCCGGCGAGCACCGGCGAGAGCAGGATGCGGTTGTAGTTCGGGTGCGGCTCGGCGCCGAACACCGTGATGTCGTACAGATCGGGCGCGAGCTCGAGCAGCTCCTCGAGCGTGCGCACGCCGGCCATGCCGTTGCCGACGACGCACCAGCCGCGGACGCCGCTGCAGCGCTTCGCAGGGCTCGCGCTTCATCAGGCGGCCTGCTTCAGCTGCTTCTGGTACAGGAACTCGAGCACCGCGCTGCGGCAGGCCATGTAGCGCGCGTCGCTGCGAGCGCCAGGCGGTCGCGCGGCCGCGGCAGGTCGACCTCCAGGATCTCGCCGATGGTCGCGGCCGGGCCGTTGGTCATCATCACGACGCGGTCGGAGAGCAGCACCGCCTCGTCGACGTCGTGGGTCACCATCACCACCGTGCTGCCGGTGGCCGCGACGATCCGGATCAGCTCGTCCTGCAGGTGCGCGCGGGTCAGCGCGTCGAGCGCGCCGAACGGCTCGTCGAGCAGCAGCACCTTCGGCTCCATCGCCAGCGCGCGGGCGATGCCGACGCGCTGCTTCATGCCGCCGGAGATCTCGTGCGGGACGCTTGTGCGCGGCGTGCGCGAGGTGCGACCAGCTCGAGCGCGGCGTCGGTGCGCGCTCGCGCAGCTGCGCCTTCGGCTCGGTCGCCGCCGAACACGCGCTCGACGGCGAGGTACACGTTGTCGAAGCAGGTCAGCCACGGCAGCAGCGAGTGGTTCTGGAACACCACGCCGCGGTCCGGGCCGGGGCCGGAGATCTCGCGGCCGGCGACGAAGATGTGGCCCGCGGTCGGGCTGCAGCAGCCCGGCGACGAGGTTGAGCAGCGTCGACTTGCCGCAGCCGGAGTGGCCGATCAGCGTGACGAACTCGCCCTTGCGGACCGTGAGGTCGACGTCGCGCAGCGCGACGAACGGGCCCCTGCTTGGTGTCGAACGTGATGCCCGCCCGCTCGACGATGAGGTGCCGGTCGCTCATGGCCTGGTCAGCTCCGGTCCCTGGCGTAGTCGAAGCGGCTGGCGAGCAGCAGCAGCGCCTGCTCCAGCAGCAGCCCGATCACGCCGATCACGACGATCGCGATGAGGATGTTCTCGACCTTCAGGTTGTTCCACTCGTCCCACACCCAGAAGCCGAGGCCGACGCCGCCGGTGAGCATCTCGGCGGCGACGATCACCAGCCAGGCGACGCCGATCGACAGGCGCACGCCGGTCAGCATGTAGGGCAGCACCGCGGGGAACAGGATCTTGGTGAAGACCTTCCACTCGGACAGATTCAGCACCCGCGCGACGTTCATGTAGTCCTGCGGGATGCGCTGCACGCCGACCGTCGGTGTTGATGATCATCGGCCAGATCGACGAGATGAAGATCGTCCAGATCGCGGCGGAGTGCGCGCCCTTGAACACGAGCAGGCCGATCGGCAGCCACGCGAGCGGCGACACCGGCCGCAGCAGGCTGATGATCGGCTCGGTCATGCCGGCGAGGAACCGGAAGCGGCCGATCATGAAGCCGAGCGGGATGCCGACCAGCGCGGCGAGGCCGAAGCCGATGCCGACGCGCCCGAGCGAGTTCGCCGATCTTCCAGCCGATGCCCTGGTCGTTCGGGCCGTTGCGGTAGAACGGGTCGGCGAACACCGCCTTCGCGGCGTCGAAGGTCGCGCCGGGCCGGGGATCGACCCGCCCTTCGCGATCAGCGCCCACAGGCCGACGAACAGCGACGATGCCGAGCACCGGCGCGAGGATCTTCAGCAGGAGCTCCGTGCGACGGCGGCGGCGCCGCGGCCGGCGAGGGACGCGCGGTCGCCGCCGGCGCGGGCGCTGCGGGCGCCTGCGGCCGCGACGCTTGCCGTCGCTGCGTACGGGAGCGGATGACACGACCGCGCGCGGCGGCGCGGGATCGGCGGCACGCACGTTGCGGGGGAGCGCTGCGCTCATCATCGGGCGCCTCCGGTTCAGGCGTGCGACGGCGAACGAGCCGGCGTACTTCTTCGGATCCCGGCCGTCCCACACCACGCCGTCGACGAGCTTCGACGTGCGCATCGGCTCCTTCGGCAGCGCCGACCTTCACCTGCGGCGGCGGCCTGCTTGTAGAGCTCGACCTGGTTGACCTGCTTCGCGACCGCCAGGTAGTCGGGGTCGGGCTTGAGCAGGCCCCAGCGGCGGTGCTGGGTGAGGAACCACATGCCGTCGGAGAAGTACGGGAAGTTCACCGCGCCGTCGTTGAAGAACTTCATGTGGTTCGGGTCGTCCCAGGTCTTGCCGAGGCCGTTCTGGTAGCGCCCGAGGATGCGCTGGTTGATCACGTCGACCGAGGTGTTGACGTACGCGGTGCGCGGCGATCGTCTCGGCCATCTTCAGCCGGTTGGAGAGCGACGCGTCGATCCAGCGGCCCGGCCTCGAGGACCGCGGCGGTCATCGCGCGCGCGGTGTTCGGATACTTCTGCACGAACTCGGCGGTGGTGCCGAGCACCTTCTCCGGATGGTCCTTCCAGATGTCCTGCGTGGTGACGCCGGTGATGCCGATGCCGTCGGCGATCGCGCGGTGGCTCCAGGGCTCGCCGACGCAGAAGCCGTCCATGTTGCCGACGCGCATGTTGGCGACCATCTGCGGCGGCGGACGGTGATCATCTTGACGTCCTTCATCGGGTTCACGCCGTTGGCCGCGAGCCAGTAGTAGAGCCACATCGCGTGCGTGCCGGTCGGGAAGGTCTGCGCGAAGGTGTACTCGCGCGGCTCCTTCTTCATCAGCGCGGCGAGGCTCGCGCCGTCGACCGCGCCCTTCGTCGGCGAGCTTCTTCGACAGCGTGATGCGCCTGGCCGTTGTTGTTGAGCGTCATCAGGACGGCCATGTCCTTCTTCGGGCCGCCGACGCCCAGCTGCACGCCGTAGATCAGGCCGTAGAGCACGTGCGCCGCGTCGATGTCGCCGTTGACCAGCTTGTCGCGCACGCTCGCCCAGGACGCTTCCTTGGTCGGCACGATCTTGATGCCGTACTTCTTGTCGATCTCGAGCACCGAGGCCATCACCACCGAGGCGCAGTCGGTGAGCGGGATGAACCCGACCTTCACCTCCTTCTTCTCGGGCGCGTCCGAGCCCGCGGCCCAGGCGGCGGTGCGCACCGCGTCGGGGACGAGGCTCATGATCGCGGCCGCGCCGGCCCGCTTGATGAAGGTGCGGCGCGCGCCGCTGGCTTCGGTGTCGACGGGCTTCTCATTCATCAGGCTCTCCGGTCAGAAAAGAAAAAAGGCGTTCGAATGCGGCGCGCGTGCATGCGCCGGGTTCGAACGCCTTCGTTCAGCGCCGCGTGATCGCCGTTGATCCCGCGCTCGGCGTGTTCCTATGCAAGCGGCATACCACCTCGCCCGCGCCACACCCGGGCGCGTCTGAAATCAGCGGGTTATCGGGGGATCGGGCGGCACGCCCGGGGTTCCTGAGCGCCCCGGAGATGCACTGCTGCGGTGCAATAACACCGGTCGGTGCACGCTAATCGCGCGCCTTCAGCCGAGCAGCGCGGCGGCGTCGATCACCTGTTGCGCGACTTCCGCGAGCCGCTTGCCGCGGTCCATCGCGAGCTTGCGGAGCGCGGCGTAGGACGCCTCCTCGTCCAGGCCGCGCGTCTTCATCAGGATGCCCTTCGCGCGCTCGAGGAGCTTCCGCTCGGAGAGCTTGTGCCGGGTCGCGGCGAGCTCGTCGCGCAGGCGCTGGTAGGCCTCGAAGCGCGCGCACGCGACCTCGACGATCGATTTCACGCGCCCCGGATCGAGTCCGTCGACGACGTAGGCGGCCACGCCCGCGCGCACTGCCGCGCGGATGCGTGTCCTGCCCGGCATCGGCGGAGAACATGACGATCGGCCGCGGCTGCTCGCGCCCCATGACCACCAGGTGCTCGAGCACGTCGCGCGTCGGCGACTCGGTGTCGATGACGATCACGTCGGGCTGCACCCGCGCGACGTGCTCGAGCAGCGCGAGCGGCGCCCCGCGCGAGACCACGACCTCGTAGCCCGCTTCCTCGAGCGCCGTGCGCAACACGCGCCCGCGCCCGCGCGACTCGTCCACCACCAGCACCCGCATCGCCACCGCTCTTCCGCGTAAAGGGCGATGTCCTCACTTGCAACATGCATGCCACGCCTGCGCACCGCGCCGGAGCGCCCCGGTGTCAACCGCGGTGCGCCACCCCGCGTTCATGGCGCACTCTGGTCGCACCGGAAGGAACCCGACGTTGAACGCACCGCTCGCAGGCCCGCTCGAGGAGACGCTGACGCTCCGCCAGGCGAAGAAGCTCATTCAGTGCATGGCGCACGAGCAGAGCTTTCTCCTGCTGTCCCCGCCGGGCGTGGGGAAGTCCGAGATGGTGTACGAGGCGGCGCGGGAGATGAGCCTGCCGTGCCGCTCGCTCCTCGGCACGCAGATCGCGCCCGAGGACGTGAGCGGCGTCCCGCGCATCGTCGGCGAGCGCAGCGTGTTCTGCCCGCCCCGGCTGCTGCTGCCGGAGCGGCCGGAGGCGTTCTGCCTCTTCCTCGACGAGCTGCCGGCGTGCGCGCCCGACGTCCAGAAGGCGTTCTACTCGCTGCTGCTCGAGCGGCGCCTGGGCGAGCACGAGCTGCCGAAGGGCACCTGGGTGGTCGCCGCAGGCAACCGGGCGCAGGACCGTGCGCTCGTGCGTTCGCTCAGTTCGGCGCTCGTCAACCGCGTGACCCTCCTGCACGTGCGCGTCGACGTCGGCGAGTGGCTCGACTGGGCCCGGCGCCACCGGGTGCGGCCGGAGATTCTCAGCTTCATCGCGTACCTGCCCGACGCGCTGATGCGCCCGGTGCCGGCCGAACCGGTCCCCTTCTCGACCCCGCGCGCGTGGGCCCTGCTCTCGCGCGCGCTCGACCTGGCCGAAGGCTCGGGCATCCTCACGCGCGAGACGCGCCGCGCGCTCGCGTTCGGACGGCTGTCGGCCGAGGACGCCGCGGTGTTCTGCGCGCTCGCCGAGGAGGCGATCGCCGCGATCCAGCCGCCCGAGCGGTACATCGCGAACCCGGCCGAGCTGCCGCGGGGCGACGTCGCGCGCTGGTTCGTGCTGAACTGCATCCGCCAGCAGGTGCGCGACGGCAAGCTCGACGGCGTCCGGCCGGCGGCGATCAACCGCTTCCTGCGCAGCCTCCCGCCCGAGGCGCAGCTCACGCTGCTCACCGATCTCGTCGAGCAGTGGGGCGCGCTCGGCGCCGACCGGGCGATGTTCGACCTCCTGAAGCGCGTCGCCAACCTGTGACCGCCGCCGCCGTCGCCAGCGAGCGCGAGACGCTCGAGCGGATCGCGCGCGGCCTGCGCATGACCACGGTCGCCCTCCCGCACCTCGCGGGCCTGGCCGCCGCGACGCGCGTCGCGCTCGACGACCGCATTCCGACCATGGGCGTGTTCGCGTCCGGCCGCCTCGTCGCCAACCCGCAGTTCGTGCGCCGGCTGAAGGAGAACGAGCTCGTGTTCGTGCTCGCGCACGAGCTGCTGCACCTCGCGCTGCGCACGCACGACCGCGCGAAGGGGTCGGATCGCCTCCAGTTCAACTACGCGCACGATTACATCATCAACGACATCCTGCGCGCCGAGCTCGGGTTCGCGCACATTCCCGCCAACGGGCTCGACATGCCGGGCGCGCGCGAGAAGTCGGCCGAGGAGATCCTGCTCGGGATGCGCCGCAACGAGCGCGAGACGAAGACGCGCGTATTCGAGGGCGAGGCGACGTCCACGCGGCGCCTGTTCGGCGGCGGCCCGGGGCAGGCCGGCGAGAGCGCCGACGAAGCCGGCGACGTGCTGGGCGACCAGCGCGAGCGCGAGATGTTCCCGGAAGACGCCGCCGCGCAGGCCGCGCACGCCGAGCGGATGAAGGAGATCGCCGCGAAGGCGCTCGGCCTCGCGGCAGCGATGGGGCGGTTGCAGGGCCTGCGCGGCACCGATGCGGGCGCGACGCGCCAGGTCGTCTCGGCCCTGCGCGACGTGTACCGGCCGCCCTGGGAGCTCGCGCTGCAGCGCTGGCTGGAATCGGTCGCACCCGGCGAGCGCACCTTCGCGCGGCCGTCGCGCCGCTCGGCGCCGCAGGCCGACGTCGTGCTGCCGGGCCGGCGCCGCGAGGGCTGGATCCTCAACGTGGTGCTCGACACGAGCGGCTCGATGACGGCCGAGATTCCGCGCGCGCTCGGCGCGATTGCCGGGTTCTGCGATGCGGTCGCGGTCGACCAGGTGCGCCTGCTCCAGTGCGACGCGGCCGTCACGTCCGACGAAACGTTGTCTCCGCTCGAGCTCGCCGAACGCGAGATCGCCGGCTACGGCGGCAGCGACCTGTCGCCCGCGATGCTGCGGCTCGCCGACGAGCCGCACGTGCGCGCCGCGGTGGTCATCACGGACGGCGACATCGCCTATCCGCCCGAACCGATGCCCTACAACGTGCTGTGGGTGCTGCCGGCCCGCGACGCGGCGCGCTTCCACCCGCCGTACGGCCGCGTCGTCGCAATCGACGCTCATTAAGGAACGATGCAATGAGAGTGATGCAGGAACTGGTGGCGTACTTCGACCGCAGCGGTCGACTGTCGCCGCGGCAGATGCACAAGCTCCTCGACCAGGGCTTTCTCGCCTCGGATGCCCCGCCGACGATGGTCGACCTCTGCGACCGCGTCGGCGCGGTGTACTACTTCCGCGTCACCGGCGACACGAACGGTCCGCTGTGGGGCACCGACGTGTACACGGGGGACTCCGCCCTCGCCGTCGCCGCGGTGCACGCCGGACTCGTGGCGCCCGGGGCGACCGCGATCCTGCGCGTCACGGTCGAGCAGCCGCTCAAGCAGTACCCGGGCAGCGCGCGCAACGGCGTCGCGAGCCACGACTTCGGACCGTTCGGCACGGCGTACCGATTGAGCCGGGTGTAGCGCCAGTATTGCCACCTGCCGGTTGCGGCCGAACGTGGTGGGCCGTTAAGCTCGGCGGGTGAGCGCACCGGTCTACCGCCAGGTTGCCCTGCGACGCGCGCCCGTCGAGGTCGCGCGCGACGCACGCGGCCACCTGCTGCTGCGCTCCACGCTGCCCCTCGGGCCGTATCCGTCGCGGCTGACCGACCGCCTGATCGAGTTCGCCGCCGCAGCGCCGGCGCGCACGCTCTTCGCCAAACGCGGGCCCGACGGCGCGTGGCGCACGCTCACGTACGCGCACGCGCTCGAGCGCGCACGCCGGCTCGGCCAGGCGCTGCTCGACCGCGGGCTGTCGGCCGAGCGCCCGCTGCTCATCCTGTCCGAGAACGATCTCGAGCACGCCCAGCTCGCGCTCGCCGCGCTGCACGTGGGCGTGCCGTTCCTGGCGGTGTCGCCCGCGTATTCGCTCGTCTCCCAGGACTTCGGCAAGCTGCGCGCCGCGGTCGAGCTGATGACGCCGGGGCTCGTCTTCGCGGCCGACGGCGGGCGCTATGGCCGCGCGATCGAGGCGACGGTGCCGCCGGACACCGAGCTCGCCGTGACCCAGGCGCCGCCCGCGGGCCGCCGGGCGACGTCGTTCGACGCGCTCGCCGCGACGCGCGACACGGCGGGCGTGGACGCCGCGCACGCCGCGATCGGGCCGGAGACGATCACGAAGTTCCTGCTCACCTCGGGCTCGGTCGGCGTGCCGAAAGCGGTGATCCACACGCAGCGGATGCTCACCGCCAACCTGCAGATGATCGTCGAATGCCTGCCGTTCCTGGCCGAGGAGCCGCCGGTGCTGGTCGACTGGCTGCCCTGGAACCACACGTTCGGCGGCAATCACAACTTCGGGCTGACGCTCTACAACGGCGGCACGCTCTACATCGACGACGGCAAGCCGATCCCGCAGCTCATCGGCGAGACGCTGCGCAATCTGCGCGAGATCGCGCCCACGGTCTATTTCAACGTGCCGCGCGGCTTCGAGGAGATCGCGCACGCGCTGGCCGCCGACCGCGCACTCGCGCAGACGTTCTTCAGCCGCGTGAAGATGCTGTTCTACGCCGCCGCCAGCCTGTCCCAGCCGATCTGGGACGCGCTCCATCGCGTCGCCGAGGAGACGCTCGGCGAGCGCATCGTCATGATCACCGGCCTCGGCATGACCGAGACCGCGCCGTTCGCGATCTGCGCGAACTGGCAGGCGGGCCGCTCCGGCGGCATCGGGCATCCGGCGCCCGGCACCGAGCTGCGGCTGGCGCCGGTGGGCGACAAGCTCGAGGCGCGCTACAAGGGGCCGAACGTCACGCCGGGTTTCTGGCGGCAGGCGGCGCTCACGCGGCAGAGCTTCGACGAGGACGGCTTCTACCGCAGCGGCGACGCGGTCCGGTTCCTCGACCCGGCCGACCCGCAGCAGGGCCTCGCGTTCGACGGCCGCATCGCCGAGGACTTCAAGATCGACAGCGGCACCTGGGTGAGCGTGGGGCCGCTGCGCGCGCAGATCATCGCCGCCGGCGCGCCGTACGTGCAGGACGTCGTGATCGCCGGCCACGACCGCCGCGAAGTGACCGCGCTCGTCATTCCGCACCTCGACTCGTGCCGCAAGCTCTGCGCGGACCTGCCGGCCGCCGCACCGCTCGCGCAGATCGCGGCGCACCCGGCGGTGCGGGCGGTCGTCCAGCGGGTCCTCGACTCGCTCGGCCGTGCGAGCACCGGCGCCGCGACCCGGGTCGCGCGCGCCATCGTCCTCGACGAGCTGCCGTCGATCGACCGCGGCGAGATCACCGACAAGGGCTCGATCAACCAGCGCGCCGCCCTGGCGCATCGCGCCGGGCTGGTGGAGGCGCTGTACGCCGAGCCGCCGGGGCCACGGGTGATCGTCGCCCAACACGAAGGAGCCGGAACGTGAACGTCGACGAGCTGGTCGCAATCGACATCCACACGCATGCCGAGGTCTCGACGCGGATGCTGCCCGACGAGGCCGCGCAGGAGCTCGACGAGGCGAAAGGAAGGTACTTCAAGTACGTGCCGCAGCACCCGACCATCGCCCAGATGGCCGCGTACTACCGCGAGCGGAAGATGGGCTTCGTCGTCTTCACGGTCGACCACGAGCGCGGCCTGGGGATGAAGCGCATCTCGAACGAGGAGGTCGCCGAGAGCGCGGCGGAGCACAGCGACGTCGCGATCCCGTTCGCGAGCATCGATCCGGCGCGCGGCAAGCTCGGCGTGCGCGAGGCGCGGCGGCTGATCGAGCACTTCGGCGTCAAGGGGTTCAAGTTCCACCCCTCGGTGCAGGGCTTCTACCCCAACGACCACGACGCCTACCCGCTCTACGAGGTGATCGCGGAGGCGAAACTGCCCGCGCTGTTCCACACCGGCCAGACCGGGATCGGCGCCGGCATGCCGGGCGGCGGGGGCATCCGCCTGAAGTACGCGAACCCGCTCTACCTGGACGACGTGGCGGTCGACTTCCCCGACATGCCGATCGTCATGGCGCATCCGTCGGTGCCCTGGCAGGACGAGGCGCTGTCGGTGGCCACCCACAAGCCGCAGGTCTACATCGACCTGTCGGGCTGGTCTCCGAAGTACTTCCCGCCGCAGCTCGTGCAGTACGCGAACACCCTGCTCAAGCACAAGGTGCTGTTCGGCACCGACTACCCGCTGCTCGACCCCGACCGCTGGATCGCCGACTTCGGGAAGCTCGACATCAAGCCCGAGGTCCGGCCGCTGATCATGAAAGAGAACGCCGTCCGGCTGCTCCGGCTCGGCGCGCACCGCAGCAGGGCGTAACGGACCGCGCCGGCGTCGCGTCGCCACGGCATCGGCCGGGCGATGTTCCGCATCAAAACAATCGGCTTAGCAGAATTGCTCGACGGAGTTCTCAAGTCGGGCGCCATTCGGCATTCGGCACGCGGCGTCGCGCGCCGCGGCATCGACCGGTTGATGTTCCGCGTCAAAACAATCGGCTCAGCAAACTTGCTCGCCGGAGTTCTCAAGTCGAGCGGCGTGCGGCGCGCGACGCCGCGCGCCGATACGGCGGTCGACGCAGCGCAATCACGATCGCAGCGCACGCGCAGATGTTCCGCTTTTTTTGCAATCGTTCACGATCTCGCCGCGACTGCACGCTAAGCTTGAGATGCATGACAAATGCATGCACAAAGGAAGGAAAACAAAAATGTTTGCCGAGCAGGAACGCCAGGCGTTCGACCTGGGCCGCCGGATGGCGGCAGCGGATTTCTCTCTCGAGGACAACCCGTTCGCGCACATTCATCCGCGCTTCGCCGTGCAGTGGACGCACGGCTTCTTCGCGGCGAATGCGCTCCACGGCCTGAGCGCGGCGATGGCGCGCGGCGAGCTGTCGACGCCGCGGCCGCAGCCCCGGCTGGTGTCGGTCGCGTAGCGCCCGCGCGGCGGCTGCCCCCGCCCTACTTCGGCGCGGGCAGCGGTCCGAGCAGCTTCTCCAGCGCGAGCCCGATCGCGAGGAGCTTCCTGTCGCTGCCCACCGGCCCGTCGAGCTCGAGCCCGACCGGGAGGCCCGCCCGGGTCAGCCCGGCCGGGACGGAAAGGCCGGGAATCCCGGCGTTGGACCCCGGATCGGTGTTCCGGATGAAGGTCGGGAAGGTCGGCACCTTCTTGCCGTCGAGCTCGGTCTCCTGATCGTCGCCGATCGGCGCGGCGGCGAGCGGCGTGGTCGGGAACACGATCGCCGCCACCTTGTGCCGCGCGAAGTAGCCCGCATAGGCCTTCTGCAGCATCGGGCGATGCACCTTGATCGCCTCGTCGTATACGTTCTTCGCGATCGACGGCGGCTCGCCCTTCGCCAGCGCCGCAAAGAGCCCCTTCACGTCCGGGCTCGCCACCTTCTCCGCGAACCCCTTGAAATCGAGCCCGATGCCGTAGCGCCGCGCGTAGGCGGGCAGGTCGATCGTGACCTCGTACAGCGCCACCGGGAAGCTCACCTTCGCGTTGAGCGCCAGCAGGTCCGGCACGTCGGCGTCGACGAGCACCACGCCGGCTGACTTCATGCGCGCGAGCGCCGCGCCGATCACGCGCGCGGTCTCGGCGTCGACGCCGTCGTTGAGCGCGCTCGGCACGCCGAGCCGCAGGCCCTTGAGCGCCGCCGGGACCACCGCCTCCTTCGTTTCGGTGATGACCGTGTCGAGCACGGCGAGATCGGCCACCGAGCGCGCCATCGGCCCGGCGGTATCGCGGGTGTGCGCGATCGGGGTGATGCCGGCCTGCGGATAACGTCCGAGCGTCGGCCGGAGCCCGGCGATGCCGTTCAGCGCGGCGGGGATGCGCACCGAGCCGCCGGTGTCGGTGCCGAGTCCCGCCGGCGCCATGCGTGCGGCGATGGCGACGCCGGTTCCGCCCGAGGAGCCGCCCGCGATCCGCTTCGCATCGTACGGATTGGCGACGGCGCCGAACGCGGCGTTGTTGCTGGTGATGCCGAAGGCGAGCTCGTGCATGTTGGTCTTGCCGAGCACGACGGCGCCCGCGCCGCGCAGCTTCCGGACGACCGGCGCGTCTTCCTTCGGCACGAACCCCTGCAGCGCGGGCGACCCGGCGGTGTTGGGCAGGCCGGCGACATGGATGTTGTCCTTGATCACGACCGGGACGCCGTGCAGCGGGCCCTGCCACTTGCGCGCCTTCGCGGCGGCGTCGGCCGCTCGCGCGGCCCGGATCGCGCCCGCCTCGTCCAGGGTGATGAACGCGTTGAGCGACTTGCCCGCCTTCGCCTGCTCGATGAGCGCGCGCGTGAGCCGCTCGCTGGTGATCTCGCCCCTGCGGATCTGCGCCGCCGCCGCCGTGGCGGTGAGCGTGGTCGGATCCTGCGCCGCCGCGCCGGCCGCGAGCGCGCTCGCGAGCGTGCCTGCGAGCCAGCGGCGGGCAGGGCTCATCCGCGGCCGACGAACGGCATCTTCGTCGCCATGACGGTCATGAACTGGACGTTCGCCTCGAGCGGCAGGCTCGCCATGTGCACGATCGCGTTGGCGACGTGCTGCACGTCCATCACCGCCTCGATCGCGATCTCGCCGTTCGCCTGCGGCACGCCCTTCGCCATGCGCGCCGCCATCTCGGTGAGCGCGTTGCCGATGTCGATCTGGCCGCATGCGATGTCGTACTTGCGCCCGTCGAGCGAGGCGCACTTGGTCAGGCCGGTGACCGCGTGCTTGGTCGCGCTGTAGGGCGTCGAGTTCGGCCGCGGCGCGTGCGCGGAGATCGAGCCGTTGTTGATGATCCGTCCGCCGCGCGGCGTCTGCGCCTTCATGATCCGGAACGCCTCCTGGATGCAGAGGAACATGCCGGTGAGGTTCACGTCGACCACGCTCTTCCACTGCTCGAAGCTCAGGTCCTCGAGCGGGATGCCGGGCGCATTCTGGCCCGCGTTGTTGAAGAGGACGTCGAGGCGGCCCCACTTGTCCTTGACCTTCGCGAACAGCGCACGCACCGACTCGGGGTTCGTGACGTCGGTCGGGACGGCAAGCGCGCGCGCGCCGTCGGCGCCGGCGAGCTTGACCGACTCCGCGAGCGCGTCGGCACGCCGTCCGGCGAGGGCGACCGAGTACCCGGCCTTCAGCAATGCGACGGCGGAGGCGCGCCCGATGCCGCTGCCCGCGCCGGTGACGATGGCGATCTTCGTGCTCATGGTGCGCTCTCCTTGCGTGGACGCCCTGCGGGGGCGTCGATGGTAACTCGTCCTACCGCTCGCAGCGTGATGATCACCACGCCGGCGACGAGCAGCAGCATCCCGGCCATCTCCCGCCGCGTCATCTTCTCGCGGAAGAAGCGCCGCGACACGATCGAGCTGAACACCAGCTCGACCAGCCCGAGCGTGCGGACGTGCGCGACCGGCTCGATCGCCATCGCGGTGAACCAGCCCGCGGAGGCCGCCGCGCCCATGAAGCCCGCGAAGAGCGACGCCCGCCACGCGCGGAACACGCGTCCGATGACGTCCGGCGCGCGCACGAGCAGCCAGCCGCCGAGCAGGACCGTCTGGATGGCTTGCGCCACGAGCAGCGTGAAGGCGGCGGCGATCAGGAACGGCGCGCCGTCCAGGGCGAGCGCGGCGCCGCGATAGCCGACTGCCGACAGCGCGAACGCCGCACCGGAGCCGAGGCCGATCAGGGCCGTGCGCGAGGTCCACCCGGCCACGAGCGCGCGCCAGGGCCGTTCCTTGTCGGCCGGCGCGAGCAGGAGCACGCCCAGCGTCCCGCACGCGATCGCCGCCGCGCTGACCGCGCCGATCGGGTCGCCGATGAACACGAGCCCGAACAGCGCGACCTGGATGATCTCGGTCTTCGAGTACGCGACGCCGAGCGCGAAGTTGCGCTCGGCCATCACGCGCAGCAGCAGCGCCGTGGCGACGATCTGCGCCACCGCGCCGATGACGACCCACACCGCGAACGCCGCGGTCGGCGCGGGCAGCGCGTAGCCGCCGAACCGGTGCACGAGCCACAGCCACAGCGCCGCGAACGGCAGGCCGTAGAGAAAGCGCACCAGCGTCGCGCCGAGCGTGCCCAGCGACTCGGTGAGGCTGCGCTGCGCGGCATTGCGCAGCGTCTGGGCGAACGCCGCCCAGATCGTGACCGGAATCCAGAGCCAATCGGCGGGCACGCTCAGGCCTGCACCGAGTAGCCGCCGTCGACCGGGATCGCCGTCCCGGTGACGAAGTCCGACGCGGCGCTCGCGAGGAACGCGGCGATGCCGGCGAAGTCCTCCGGCCGCCCCCAGCGCGCGGCGGGCGTCCGCGCGAGCACCCGCTCGTTGAGCCCTTCGACCTGCGCGCGGGCCGCCACGGTGAGCTCGGTGTCGATGAAACCCGGGAGGATGGCGTTCACCTGGATGTTGTCCCGGGCCCAGGCGGTCGCGCAGACCTTGGTGAACTGCACGACGCCGCCCTTCGCCGCGGCGTACGCCGGCGCGAAGGCGGCGCCGAAGATCGACATCATCGAGCCGATGTTGATGATCTTTCCGCCGCCGCCCGCCTTCAGCGCCGGATAGGCCGCGTGCGAGCAGAGGTAGGTGCTCGTCAGGCTCGCGTCCATCACCCGGCGCCACTCGTCGAGCGAGATCTCGTGCGGCGGCTTGCGGATCGCGATGCCGGCGTTGTTCACCAGGATGTCGAGCCGGCCGCAGCGCGCGAGCGTCTCGCGGACGAGCGCCTCGACCGATGCGGGGTCGGTGACGTCCGTGGCGATCGCGAGCGCACCGCCGGGGCCGCGCGCGTCGAGCGCGGCGACTGCCGCGCGCGACTTGGCCGGGTTGCGGGCGGCGACGACGACTCGCGCCCCCGCCGCGGCGAGCCCGCGGCCCATGCCGAGGCCGATCCCGCCGTTCCCGCCGGTGACGATCGCGACCTTGCCGGTGAGGTCGATCATGGCGTTCCCCCTCTCCCCGTGAAAGCGGCGCATGGTACCGCGCAACCGCGCCCGCGCGACAATCCGCGGCAGTTCCGGTATAAGCCGCCGTGTTCCGAAGGGAGATCACGATGGACTGCAAGTTCGACTTTTCCGGCCAGACCGCGCTCGTGACGGGCGGGGTGTCGGGGATCGGCGCGGCGACGAGCCTCGCCTTCAAGCGCGCCGGCGCGGCCGTGATCGCGTGCGGCCTGACCGATGCGGAGCTCGCCGCGGCGCGCGCGAATCCCGACTTCGCCGGCATCGACGTGCGCCGGCTCGACGTCACCGATCTCGCCGCCGTGAACGCGCTGGTCGGCGGCCTCGCGTCGCTCGACTACGTCGTGAACAGCGCGGGCATCATCCAGCGCGGCGCGGAGCACCAGCCGGAGGTGTTCGACCGGGTGCTGGACGTGAACGTGAGTGGCGGCATGCGCGTCGCCACCGCGGCGCGCCCGCTGCTCGCGCGGCGCAAAGGCGCGGTGGTGTTCGTCGCGTCGATCATGGCGTTCTTCGGCGGGCCGGTGCAGCCGGCGTATTCGTCGTCGAAGGGCGCGGTGCGCAACCTCACGATGTCGCTCGCCTGCGCCTACGCGGCCGACGGCGTGCGCGTGAACGCGGTCGCGCCCGGCTGGGTGATGACCGACCTCTCGCGCGGCGCGCGCGAGAACCCCGAGCGCAACGCGCAGATCAACGCGCGCATCCCGCTCGGCCGCTGGGCGGAGCCTGCCGAGATCGCCGACCCGATCCTGTTTCTCTGCTCGGACGCCGCGCGCTACCTGACCGGCACCGTCATGATCGTCGACGGCGGGTACACGAGCGTCGGTTGACCGCCCGAATGCAGGGATTCGGCCGCCGGCGCGCGCTCCTCGCGCTCGGCGCGCTGCCGTTCGCGGCCGCCGCAACGCGGGCGCACGGCCAGCAGTCGTACGAGCCGCCGCCCACGACCGACGGCGGCCCGTTCGTGCCGACGCCTTGGCTGATCCTCGACGAGATGCTCAAGCTCGCGGAGATCCGCCCGGACGACACCGTCTACGATCTCGGCTCGGGCGACGGGCGGCTCGTCATCGCCGCGGCGGAGCGACACGGCGCGCGCGGGGTCGGCGTCGAGCGGCACCGCGATCTGGTGCTCCACTCGCGCACGCAGGCCGAGCGCCGCGGCGTTGCGGACCGCGTGGCCTTCGTCGAGGGCGACGTGCTGCAGGCCGACGTGCGCGGCGCGACGGTGGTCATGATGTACCTCCTGCCGCGCCTGGTCGTGCAGCTCGTGCCGAAGCTGCGCACCGAGCTCCCGGTCGGCGCGCGCATCGTCTCGCACGACTACCCGCTCGAGCCCTGGAAGCCGGACAAGACGCTCCTCTTCGAGGTCGAGGAGAAGGTGGCGATCAGCGGCACCGCCGAGACGAAGCTCTTCTTCTACGTGGTGCCGGCGCGCGCCGGCGGTCGCTGGGCGCTCGAGATCGACGCGCCCGTCGGCGATGGGCGCCCGATCCCGCTCGCGATCGAGCAGACGCCCGACCGGATCGAGGGGACCGCGCAGCTGGACGGCCGGTCCGCCGAAGTGCGGGTCCTGCGCCTGCGCGGCGACGAGATCCGCTTCGCGCTGCTGCATCGCGGCCGGCTGCTCGAGTTCGGCGGTCGCGTGGCCGGCAACGCGATGGCGGGCGAAGTCGAGGCGCACGGCTCGCGCGGGCGCTGGTCCGCGCGCGCGCTGCCCGAGTAGCATCGAGGATTCCCGCCCCCTCCGCCCCGCGATGAGTCCCGAGCCCCCCGCAGGCGCACGCCGGCGCTACCCCCTGCACCTCCACCTGAGCGCGCTTTTCTCCGCGCTCGTTCTCGCGACCGGCGTCGCGATCGCCTGGCTCGGCTACGGCCAGGCGCGCGACCTCACGCTCAAGGCCACCGACGAGGTGTTCCGCCACGTCGGCGCCGAGACGCGGTCCGCGCTCGCCGGCGCGCTGCAGCCGGTCGGGAGCTTCGCCGACCTGCTCGCGCTGCAGCCGCTCGCCCGCGCCCGCACGCTCGACCGGCGGCTCGAGGCGCTGCCGTTCCTGCGCCGGGCGTTCGCCGGGCACGCGCCGATCGCCGCGGCCTACGCGGGTTACGACGACGGCGGCTTCTTCCTCGTCCGCCCGCTGCGCAACGACGCGGAGCGGGCGTTCTTCGACGCGCCCGCAGGGACGGCGTTCTACGCCGAGAACATCGACGTCGGCCCGGGCGGGGCGCGCACCGTCACGCACCTCTTCTTCGACGCGACGCTGCGCGAGCTCGCCCGCCGCACCCCGGGTGCCGTCGACTTCGACCCGCGCACGCGGCCCTGGTACCGGCTGGCGGAGCGTCCGGGCGAGCGCGTGCTCACCGAGCCGTACGTGTTCTTCGCCACCCAGGCGCCGGGAATGACGGTGGCGGTCCGCGCCGGCACGACGAGCGTCGTCGGCGTCGACGTGACGCTCCATCAGGTGTCCGAGCTGCTTGCCACGCTGCGCACGCTGCCGGACATGAAGATCGTGCTCTTCGGCGCGGATCGCCGCGTCCTCGCGCGCGCCGACCTCGCCCGCACCATGGTTCGTCGCGACGGCGAGCGGGTCGCGCTCGCGACCCTCGACGAACTCGGCGAGCCGGTCCTCGCGCAGATGCAGCCGGCGCGAACGGACGGCGCCGCAGGGGCCGGCGTCACGGTCGAAGCCGACGGCGCGCGCTGGAAGACCGTCGTGCTGCCGATTCCCACGGTGCGCGGCACGCTGTCGCTCGGCATCGCCGCGCCGCTCGACGCGCTGCTCGCGGATGCCCGCGCGATGCGCACGCGCGGCCTGCTCGCGGCCCTCGCCATCCTCCTGGTGGCCCTCCCGCTCACGTGGTGGGTCGCGCACCGCGTCGGCGCCGCGCTGCGGGCCCTCACCCGGGAAGCCGACGACATCCGCGCGTTCCGGTTCGACGGTGCGGCGGTGCCGCCGTCGATCGTCCTCGAGATCGACCAGCTGTCCGGCGCGATGACGATGATGCGCGGCACGATCCGGAATTTTCTCGACATCGCCACCTCGCTCGCCGCCGAGACGAACTTCCGCCGCCTGCTCGACCGGGTGGTGGCGGAAACCTCCGCGACCACGCATGCCGCGGGCGGGCTCGTCTATCTCTTCGAGGCGGAGCGCGGCGCCCTCGCGCCGGCCTCGGTCGTCCATGCCGACGGCGGCGCGACCGACGCGCGTCCGGCCGAGCAGCCGGTGGACGCGGCCTCGCCCGTGGCGGAGGCCTTCCGCTCGGGCAAGACCGTGGTGGCATCCGCCGCGGGCTTCGACTTCGCCTCCACGCTCTGGCCGGACCGGGCGGTCAGCATCGTCGCCATCCCGCTGCGTGACCGCAATCGCGACACCGTCGGCACGCTCGCGCTGTTCTTCCCCGGCGACGAGCGCCCGGGCGACGATCGTCTCGCGTTCGCCGAGGCGCTCTCCGGCACCGCCGCGGTCGCAATCGAGACGCAGCGCCTCCTCGAGGCGCGCAAGGCGCTCCTCGACGCGTTCATCCGCCTGGTCGCCGGTGCGATCGACGCGAAGTCGCCGTACACCGGCGGCCACTGCCAGCGCGTGCCGGAGCTGACGGCAATGCTCGCGCGCGCCGCGTGCGAGGCGAAGGACGGCCCGTTCGCGGACTTCGACCTCTCGGAGGAAGAATGGGAGGCGCTGCAGATCGCAAGCTGGCTGCACGACTGCGGCAAGGTCACCACGCCCGAGTACGTCGTCGACAAGGCGACCAAGCTCGAGACGATCTACGACCGCATCCACGAGGTGCGGATGCGCTTCGAGGTGCTCAAGCGCGACGCCGAGATCGACTGCTGGAAGGCAATCGCGGCGGGCGGCGACGCGGCCGCGCTGCGTGCCGCGCTCGACCGGCAGCTCGCCCTGCTCGACGAGGAGTTCGCGTTCGTCGCGGGCTGCAACGAGGGCGGCGAGTTCATGGCCCCGGACAAGATCGCGCGGCTGAAGACGATCGCCGCGCGCACCTGGCGGCGCACGCTCGACGACCGGATCGGCGTCTCGCACGAGGAGAAGACGCGCAAGGCGCGCACGCCCGCGGCACCGCTGCCGGCGACCGAGCGCCTGCTCGACGACAAGCCCGAGCACGTGATCGAGCGCGCGCCCGGCGATCGCATGCCCGCCGACAACCCCTGGGGCTTCAAGCTGGACGTGCCCGAGCTCAAGTACAACCGGGGGGAGCTCACCAATCTCGCCATCGGCCGCGGCACGCTGACCGAGGAGGAGCGCTACGTCATCAACCATCACATCGTGCAGACGATCGTGATGCTGTCGCAGCTGCCGTTCCCGAAGCACCTGAAGAACGTGCCGGAGATCGCCGGCGGCCACCACGAGAAGATGGACGGCACCGGCTACCCGAAGCGGCTCGCTCGCGGCGAGATGAGCCCGACGGCGCGGATGATGGCGATCGCCGACATCTTCGAGGCGCTGACCGCGGCCGACCGGCCCTACAAGAAGGGCAAGACGCTCTCCGAGGCGCTGAAGATCATGAGCTTCATGCGGCGCGACCGGCACGTCGACCCGGATCTCTTCGATCTCTTCCTGACCTCCGGCGTGTACCGCACCTACGCCGAGCGCTTCCTGCGGCCGGAGCAGATCGACGCCGTCGACGTCGCACAATACGTGGGCCGCCCGCAGGCGGCATGAGGAGGAACCCCCGATGGAACCGAGCCAGCGCTACCCGGACCCCGCCGTGCGGATCGTCGACGAGAGCTTCGCGAAGTACCGGCTCAACCTCGCGGGGGTGGAGCGCATCGCGCACGGCTTCCGCTGGGCCGAGGGGCCGGTGTGGTTCGGCGACGGCAGGTTCCTGCTGTGGAGCGACATCCCGAACGACCGCATCATGAAGTGGGAGGAGGAGACCGGCGCGGTAAGCGTCTTCCGCAAGCCGTCCGGCTTCGCGAACGGCAACACTCGCGACCGCCAGGGGCGGCTCGTCACCTGCGAGCACGCCGGCCGGCGCGTGTCGCGCACCGAGTACGACGGCACGGTCACGGTAGTCGCCGACCGGTTCGAGGGCAAGCCGCTCAATTCGCCGAACGACGTCGTCGTGAAGTCCGACGGCTCGATCTGGTTCACCGACCCCCCGTTCGGTGTGCTCAGCTTCTACGAAGGCACGGTTGCGAAGCCGGAGCTGCCGACGAACGTCTATCGCGTGGACGGCGCGACCGGCGAGCTGACCGTCGTCGCAGCGGGCGTCAACTGCCCGAACGGCCTCGCCTTCTCGCCGGACGAGTCGATCCTCTACGTGGTGGAGTCGCGCAGCGTCCCGCGCAACATTCTCGCGTACGACGTGGCCGACGGCGGCCGGCGCCTCGCGAACCGGCGCACGCTGATCGCGGCAGGCCCGGGCACGCCCGACGGCTTCCGCTGCGACGTGGACGGCAACCTGTGGTGCGGCTGGGGCATGGGCGACCCGGCGCTCGACGGGGTGTCGATCTTCAACCCCGACGGCCGGCTGATCGGCCGCATCGACCTGCCGGAGCGCTGCGCGAACGTCTGCTTCGGCGGGACCCATCGCAACCGCCTCTTCATGGCGGCCGCCAAGAGCGTCTACGCGCTCTACGTCAACACGCAGGGCGCTGCGGGCGGGTAGGTGCGCGTCAGCGCCGGGCGCGCTTGCGCTTGACCGCCGGTGGCTTCGCGTCGAGCGTCTCGAAGTCGGCGGGCGCGACCACCTCGAGCATCTCGATGTCCTTGGAGTGCCGGATCTCGCGGTGGCGGATGCGCGGCGGCTGATAGAAGCAACTGCCGGCGCGCATCGTCACCTTGCCGACCCCTTCGTACTCGAACTCGACCCAGCCCTTGAGCACGTACACGAACTGCGCGTCGCAGTCGTGCCGGTGCCATTCCCCGTGCGGCGCCTTGCCGGGGCGCGCGCGGATCACGTGCGCAACCACCTTGCCGCGCGTCGCGCGCTTGATGCCGAGGTCGCGGTACTCGAAGTAGCCGCGCAGGCCGCGCCGGACGAACTTCGAGCTCTTGCGATGCGAGACGCTGAAGCGACGTGCCGCCGCGGTGGCCATGGCATCACCCTCCTTTTTTCAGCGCCGCGAACGCCTGGTCCACGATGTCGAGCGTCTTGTCCACGTCGGCCTCGGTGTGCGCGATCGAGATGTAGAACTTCTCGTTCGGGTTCACGAGCAGCCCGCGCTTGAGGAGCTCGAGCGCCCAGCGCAGGCCGAGGTCCTTGTTCGCGGTGGTGAGGTCCATCCACGTGCGCAGCGGCTTGCGCTCGGTGAAGCGCACGCCGAACACGGCGTCCTCGCCCGGCGCCTGGACCGCGAAGCCGTGCCGCTCGCCGGCCGCGACGAGGCCCGCGCGCAGTTTCGCGCCGACCCGGTGCAGCCCGTCGTACACGCCCGGCTGCGAGAGCACGTCGAGCGCCGCGATCCCGGCGGCGGCGCAGATCGGGTTGCCGTTGAGCGTGTTGGTCGCCCACACGACCTCCGCCTTCGGCCGGCTGCGCGCGTCGAGCACCGACATGATCGAGGCGTCGCCCACGATCGCCGCCATCGGGAACCCGCCGCTGATCGCCTTGCCGTAGCAGGCGAGATCGGGCACCACGCCGTAGCGCTCCTGCGCCCCGCCCCAGGCGATGCGGAAGCCGGTGACGATCTCGTCGAAGATCAGCACGATGCCGTGCTTCTTGCGTGACCTCGCGCACCGCCTGCAGGAAGCCGGGCTCGGGCAGGAGCACGCGCTGCAGCGGCTCTACGATCACCGCCGCAAGCTCGTGCGCGTGGCGCTCGATCATCGCCACCGCGCGCGCCGTCTCGTTGAACGGCGTGACGAGCACGGTCTCGCCGGCCTGCGGCGGGACGCCGACCGAGTCCGGCCGCGCATGCGGGTAGTCCGAGGGCTGCGCAGGCACCGTGCCCCACAGGCCGTAGTCGTGCATGCCGTGCCACGCGCCTTCGAACTTCAGCACCTTGTTCCGCTTGGTGAACGCGCGCGCGATGCGCAGGCTGTAGAACGTCGCCTCCGTGCCGGATCCGGTGTAGTGCACGACCTGGCCGCACGGGATCGCGTCGACGAGCCGCTTCGCCAGCTCGATCTCGGGCTCGTTGAGGAAGTAGTAGGTCGTGCCCTTCGGCAGCCGGGCGTTCACCGCCTCGGTGATCGCGGGATGCGCGTGGCCGAGGAGCACCGGGCCCGACGAGAGGTGATAGTCGATGTACTCGCGACCGGCGACGTCCCAGACGCGGCTCCCCTTGCCGCGCTCGACGACCAGGTTCAGCTCGGGCGGGATGACGAAGAGGCCGGTGCCGCCGCCGGCGAGATACTTCCCGGCGTCGGCGAGGAGCCCGGCTTGCTGTTGTGCGCTCACGATCAGCCCTCCTTGCTTGCGGTAAACGTGAACCCCGCGTTCTCGAAGTATGCGCGCGCCCTGGCATCGATGCGCTCCAGCTTGTCGCCGATGTGGCGCGCGAAGTCGATGTCGGTCATGTCGTGCACGCCGCCGGTGATGAGCACCTGCAGGATGCCTTCCGTGTCGCCGATGTTGCGAAACGCGCGGCACACGCCGGGCGGCACCGAAATGGTGTCGAACTCCTCGAGCACCGTCCGCTCGGCGCCGTCGTCGTTCCAGCGCACCTCGAATCGCCCGCGCAGCACGGTGAACGTCTCGTACGTGTTCACGTGCGAGTGCAGCTCGGGCCCCTGTCCCGGCGGGCACACCGCGAGCGTCATCGTCATGCCGGCGGCGCCCTTGATCGGTGCGCCCGACGAGATCGGCGTCCGGCTCGAATCCTCGAGCCCGATCACCGACAGGAGCTTGCGCGCGTAGACGACGTCCTTCGCCGCGAGCGGGACCGCGTCCTCGGCCTGGGTCGGCAGCGGCTTCAGGTCCCGGAAGCGCGCGACGCGCTTCGCCATGTCCGCCTGGGTCAGCTCGATCGTCTTCATGGCTTCTCCTACCGCAGGTTCGCCTTCAGGAACGCAATCGTCCGCGACCACGCGAGATCGGCGGCCGCCTTGTTGTAACGGGCACCCGCGGTATCGTTGTTGAACGAGTGCTCGGCGCCCTCGTACACGAACTTCTCGTAGGAGACGCCCGCCGCCTTGAGCGCCCCCTCGAACTCCGGGATGCCGGCGTTGATGCGGGGGTCGTTGCCCGCGTAGTGAAGCAGCAGCTTCGCCTTGATCTTCGGCACGTCGGCAGCCGGCGCCACCAGCCCGTAGTACGGCACGGCGGCCGCGAGGTCCGGCGCGTTGACCGCGAGCAGGTTCACCATTCCGCCGCCCCAGCAGAAACCGATCGCGCCGACGGGGCCCGCCGCGTCCGGCCGCCCCTTGAGGTACGCGACTGCGGCAACGAAGTCGCGCACCGTCTGATCGCGATCGATGCGCGCGAACGCCGCGCGCGCCTCGTCCTCGTTCGCCGGCGTGCCGCCGAAGGGCGAAAGCGCATCGGGCGCCAGCGCGGTGAAGCCTTCGAGCGCAACGCGCCGCGCCACGTCCTGGATGTGCGGATTGAGGCCGCGGTTCTCGTGGATGACGATGACGCCCGGGCGTTTCGCCGCACCCGCCTTCGGCGTCGCGACGTAGCCGCGCACTTCGCCGCTTGCGCCGCGGTAGGTGACCATGCCGGTCGCGAGACGCGCATCGGCCGGGTCGACGAGCGCGGCGCGCGCGTAGTTGTTCTCCAGCAGCGGCAGCAGCGCGTAAGCGGCGGTGGAGCTTCCCGCGAGCACCGCAAGGCGTTGGAGAAACTCGCGGCGCTCGAGCGGTCGATGGGTGTATTCGTCGTAAAGCTCGATGATTCGGCGGTCCATGGCGCTCCTCCTGGTGGCGGGGCAGGATTCTAGGCCAGTGCGGCGGCCGGTTGTAGACTGGCGGCCCCCACCAGGACCGCGTAGGAGACCCGCATGCAGCTGCGACGACTCGGCAGGACCGGCCCGGAGGTGTCCGCGCTCGGCCTGGGATGCATGGCCATGACCAACCTCTACGGCGCGGTCGACGAGGGCGAGGCGATCGCCACGGTGCGTGCGGCGCTCGATGCCGGCGCGAACTTCCTCGACACGGCGGACGCATACGCCGACGGCAAGAACGAGCAGCTGCTCGCCCGGGCGCTCGCCGACGGCTACCGCGCCAAGGCGGTGGTGGCGTCGAAGTTCGGCAACGTGCGCACGCCCGACGGGAAGCCCGCGGCGAACGGGCGCCCCGAGTACGTGATCGAAGCGTGCAACAAGAGCCTCGCGCGCCTCGGCATCGACGTCATCGACCTCTACTACCAGCACCGCGTGGACGCGAGCGTGCCGATCGAGGACACGGTCGGCGCGATGAAGCGCCTGGTCGAGCAGGGCAAGGTGCGCCACCTCGGCCTCTCCGAGGCGGGGGCGGCGACGCTGCGGCGTGCGGCGGCGGTCCATCCCATCGCCGCGCTGCAGACCGAGTACTCGCTGTGGTGCCGCTTCGTCGAGGGCGACATCCTCAAGACCTGCCGCGAGGTCGGCATCGGCTTCGTGCGCGTACTCGCCGCTCGGCCGCGGCATGCTCACCGGCACGATCCGGACGATGGCCGACCTCGCCGAAAACGACCGCCGTCGGGACCACCCGCGCTTCCAGGAGGGCAACTTCGAGGCGAACGCCGCGCTGGTGCGCCCGATCCTCGAGATGGCGGAAGCGAAGCGCTGCACCCCCGCGCAGCTCGCGCTCGCGTGGCTGCTCGCGCAGGGCCCCGACATCGTTCCCATCCCGGGCACCAAGCGCCGCACGCACCTCGCCGAGAACCTCGCGGCGCTCGACGTGAAGCTCTCCGCCGACGAAGCGGCTTCGCTCGCGCGCGCCATCGACGACACGCGGGTCGCGGGAACGCGCTATCCGAAGGGGCAGCTCGCGCTGCTCGGGCTGTAGCCGATTGACACCACGTGGGCAAGTCAACGGCGCGCGACGGGTCCGCGAACGCAACGGAGGTGATCATGCTTGGGCGACGTGCGGTACTTCCGGCGCTTCTTGGAGCGCTGCTCGCGACCGAGGGCGCAATCGCGCAGCTCCCCTCCCCGCGCATCGACCCGCGCCTGGAGCGGCGAGTCACTCTGGATGAGGTACTCATCGATACGGTGCGCGTGGAGACGCAGCTCCAGGCCTGGACGCTGCGCAAGATCTGCCTCGACGGCCAGGCGTACTGGGTGGGCTTCGGCGAGACGACGCCGACCGGCATCGCCACGGCCTACAAGGACGGCAAGCCCGAGGGCTGCAAGCCGCGGGCACGTTAGCGCGCTGGCCACTCGCCGAGGCGCGTGGACTGAGTCACGCGCACGGGCCGGGCCTAATCCGCCCGGCGGACTGACGGGTCGGGCCCGGCCGCTTAGCCTTCTGCCATGTCCAATGCACCGGGGGAAACCATGCGCGTGGACCGCCTCGCCCTCGCGGCCGCCGCCGTGCTCGTGCTGATGCTCGTCTCGGCCGCGGCCGGCGCGGTCTGACCTACACCGCGGCGCGCAGCCGCTCGATCTCCGCGCGCCAGCCGGCCACGAGGACGTCGCGGCCGGGATCGCCGCCCGTCGTCGCGCACGCGGCGCTTGCGGAACGCGAGCTCGTGCTGCGCATTCACCAGCGCCGCCGACTCGCGCTTGCGCAGCCGGTCGATCCGGCGCGTGCGGAACATCCGGTCGCCCGCGATCGCGCGGTACTCGTCGTCGCTCACGCTGTGGCCGACCTCGTCGGCGAGCTCCTCGCGGATCACGCGCCGCTCCCACACGCCGCTCCGCCAGAGCGCGACCGCCATCACCGCCACGAACGGCAGGAAGATCGTCAGCTCCACCGCGCTGCCGATCAGGAAGGCCTCGACGAACCCGAGGTCAGGGGCTTCCTCCTGCGCCGCTGGCGGGGGCTCGCCCCGCGCGGCGCCCGCGAGCGCGAAGAGGAGCGGCAGCGCGTTGTTCACGAAGTGCGCGGCGATCGCGACCACCAGCCCGAAGAGGGGCGCGAGGACCTTCAGCCATCCGCGCCGCGTCTGCATCGCGACGCCGAGGAACGCGCCGAAGATCCCGGTGAACATCGCGTGCCCGCCGAAGCCGAAGAGGGCGTACCGCCAGCCGAGCTGCATGCCCCAGGGCGCGGTGCCGAACTCCGCGTAGCCCTGCGCGACGTACAGCGCCGACTCGAACCAGGTGAAGCCGAGGCCGACCAGCGCACCATAGACGAACCCGTCGCGCATGTTGTCGAACTCCGCGCGCAGCAGCCAGAAGAGCAGCACGACGCCGAGCGCCTTGGTGAGCTCTTCGACGATTGGCGCCGAGATCGGCGCGGAAATCATCTTCGCGGCCTCGGGCCCGAGCGTCTGGCTGACGACCGGGTTCTGCACGACCCAGGCGTCGACGGCCGCCGAGAAGGCGCTGTTGAACGGCAGCGCGAGCGCTGTCGCGATCACCGCGCCCCACAGGAACGCCGCGCCGAAGAGCCACGGCGTCTCGCGCTCGCGGCGGTCGAGGTACCAGAGGATCAGAAGCGGCACCACCGCGAGCGCGGTGGAGGCGGCGAGTGCGGCGTAGAAGACCACCGCGATGTCCGGACGCAGCCCCGACAGCAGGCCGAGCTGGATGCGGGTCGCCACGGCGAGCACGACGAGGAGCGCCGCGCCGATTGCGACGCACGCCCCGCGCCGGCGGAGCGGCGAGCCGTGCAGCAGGCGGTCGTAGGCAGGGTGGGCGAGCGGTGCCACGCGTCGTCCTCGGGAGCGCGTCGGAGCCGGAAGCTACCGGAAAAGCCCCGCCGGCGTGAACGCGGGGTGCGCGCCGCTCACTGCCCGATCGGTGTCTTGCGTGCCTCGTCGACCAGGGCTGCCACGCTGCTGCCCGTGAGCGAGCGCAGGAATGCCGCCAGCGCCGCGCGCTCGTCCGCGCTCAGCCCGAGCGGCGCGACCAGCGCGCTCTTCTCCGGGTTGTCGACGCCGCCGCGGTCGTAGAACTCGATCACCGCCTCGAGCGTGGCGAGCGAGCCGTCGTGCATGTAGGGCGCGGTGAGCGCCACGTTGCGCAAGGACGGCGTCTTGTAGGCCCAGCGGTCCCGGGGGTCGAGCGTGATCTCGTAGCGGCCGACGTCCTTCGCCGGCGGCTCGGAGAACGATTCGACGGTCTTGCGCTCGAGCTCGGCGAACACGCCCGGCGCGATCTCGACGCGCGTGCGCTCCGGCACCGCGTAGGTCTGCCGCCAGCCGATGCCGGTGTTGTGAAAGCCGTGATCGGTGAACAGCGTGTCGCGCTCGCCCACGAGGTGGCACGCGGCGCAGCGCGCCTTGCCGACGAAGAGCTCGAACCCGCGCCGCTCGACGTCGGAGAGCGCCGCCGCATCGCCGCCGAAGCGCCATCGGTCGAAGCGCGAGTCGCCGGCGATCAGCGTGCGCTCGTAGGCGGCCAGCGCCGCGCCGATGCGCTCGCTCGACGCCGGCTTTCCTCCGAAGGCGGCTTCGAACAGGCCCGCGTAGTCGCGCAACCCGCGAATGCGCTCGACGACGTAGCCGATCGACGGGTTGCCCATCTCGTTCGGCGCGAGCAGCGGCCCCCAGACCTGGTCTTCGAGCGAGACCTCGCGGCCGTCGTGAAACAGGCGCTTCTGGAAGCCCGCGTTGAGGACGGTCGGCGCGTTGCGGCGCACGCTGCGCCCTTCCATCCCGACCGGGGTGGCCAGCTCGTGCGCGGTGAAGCCCTGCTCCGGCACGTGGCACATCGCGCACGACATCGTGTTGTTGGGCGACAGCCGGCGGTCGAAGAAGAGCTTGCGCCCGAGCGCGGCTTTGTCCGGCGTGATGGGATTCTCGGCCGGAACCTCGAGCTCGGGGAGCCCGAGCGCGGCGCCCGCACGCGGCGGCGAGGCAGGGTCGCAGCCGGCGATCACCGCCAGACCGAGGACGGCCGCGACGGCGCGCGCTGCCTGCATCACGGCCGCGCGCCGGGGCTAGTGGCGCTGCCCGTCCTCCTCCAGCACGAGCGTCTTGATGTCGTTCAGCATCGCCTCGGGATGGAGGAAGTCGGTGGAGTAGATCTCCCGCACGCGCCCTTCGCGGTCGATCAGGAAGAGCTTGAGCATGTGGCTGATGGTGCGCGTCGGCTTGCCGCGCGCGTCCACCTCCACTTCGATCTCCTGGCCAAGGCCGTCCAGGATCGGCTTCAGCGCCTTGACCGAGCTCGTGGTGAGGAAGTGCCAGGGCAGCGGGCCGTCGGCACGCGCGTTCTTCCCGCCGTAGAGCCGCATCGTCTCCGGCTTGTCGTTGAACGGGTCGAACGACAGGCTCACGAACTGCGCGCGGCCGCGCAGCGCGGGATCGGCCACGATGCGCTTGCGCAAATCGACCTGGGTCTCGTAGGCCAGCGCGCAGCCCGTCGGCTCGGTGCAGTAGGTGTAGATCAGCGAGAGCAGCGTGATGCGGCCGCGCGTGTACTCCGAGAAGGAGCGGGTGCGCCCGCCGGCGTCGACGACCCGCCCGTCGGGCGCGGACTGGATGACGTGCAGCGTGTAGCTCCCCGCCGGCGGCGGGGTGTAGTCCATCACCGGTCGGGCGACGACCGGCTTGTGCTCGGCGCGATGCGCGAAGGCCGGCGCCTGAAGGAACATCGTCGCGGCGAGAACGATGCCCGCCGCGACCTTCCACCCGCTCATTGCGTCGTCAGCGCGTGGCGGCGACCCGCACGGGCTCCGCAGCGGCCGCCTTCTTCGCGGCCGGCTTGGCGCTGAATTTCATGTGGTGCGCGCGCCCGAGCTTCTCCTTGTTGAAGTCGATGCGCCATTTCTCCGTGAGCTCCTTGCCGTTCCAGTCGAACAGCGCGAGGAACTGCTCGTTGTCCTCGCCCTTCTTGTCCCAGTTGGCGAGCAGCGACGAGGTGATGTAGACGCGCTTGCCGTCCCAGCTCTGCGAGATCATGTTGATCTGCTTGCCGGTGTTCTTCGAGTACACCTCCTTCGGCGCCTCCGGGTTGGAGAGGTCGAAGTACCGGGTCATGCCGTCCATGAACGTGTTGACCCAGAGCCCCTTCCCGTCCGCCGAGATCGAGATGTCCACCGGCAGCGGGATCTTGGACGGGTCGCCGATCGTCGCCACGTCCTTCGCCTGCCAGCCGCCCTTGCCGTCGGGCTTGATGAGCCAGATCTTGGACGTGAGCGCGGTCGCGGTGACCGCCCAGTTGTCCTTCGGGTTGAGCGACCAGCGGATCTCGAGCGGCGAGCCGGGCACGTTCATGATCTGCTTCGGCTTCATCGCCTTGAGGTCCCAGGCGGCCATGGTGGTGCCGAAGCGCTTCATCGCCTCGCCGTCCTTCACCATCTTGCCCATGTCCATCATGTAGTTGTTCCAGCCGGTGAAGCTGGACGTGAGCAGCACGTTCTTCTTCGGATTGATCGCGAGGTCGTAGCCGTAGCCGTCGCCCTTCACGCCGCCGATCTCGCCCGCCGGCATGTCGTGCTTCGCGACGAACTCGCCCTTGTTGTTGTACACCGCAATCCCGGTCGTGCCGCCGTGATCTTTGTTGTTGGAGAGCGCCTGGATCATCATCCGCCCGGGCATCGCGTAGAAGGTGTGGGGACCGACGAAGCCGGTCTTCTGCGGCAGATCGGTGATGGTCTTGACGAGCTTCGGCTTCGACGGGTCGGTGCCGACGTCGAAGACGTGGATCTTCGAGTCGTCCAGCCCGCCCGCCCACAGGAACCTGCGGTCGTCGGTGAAGCCCATGTGGTGCGCCTCGCCGCGCCCGCCGACCGGGAGCGTGTGCACGACCTTGCCGTAGCCCTTGGACTTGGGGTTCACGTCCACGGTCACGAGCTTGTCCGACCCGTCGCCCGAGCCCGTCCACGCCCAGCGTCCAGACGTGGACGTAATCCTCCTGGCCCTTGATCAGGCGGGTCGTGTAGGGGGAGTTGCAGGTTTCGTCGGCGAGTGCGGCGCCCGCGACGGCCATGGCCGCGAACGCGCCGATCGCGGCCACGCTGGTTCGCGCCACGCGGTTTCGCTCGAGTCGAATGCTCATCGGTTCCTCCTGCTGTCGGTTGGGTGGAACGGCCCCGGCCTCTTCGCGCCGGTCGTCGTCGGTGCCCTGTGCTGCGAGCCGGTACGAGGCTGCGCCGATCACAGCGAGCCAGAGGATGCTACGCCCTCCCGCGCACAATTCAATCGAGCGTACTGATCCGAGCATTCGATCGCCCCGATCGCGTCCGGGCCGGGCCGCGCCGGATGCGGGAGTGACTCGTTCGTATCCCTAGCCGCGTTGCGCTGCAAAATCGCCGCGCTCGAGCAGCCAGGACGTCGCGAACCCGAACACGAGCCCCCAGAACGCCGCGCCGATGTTGAAGATCGCCACGTCCGCCACGGTGACGAGGAAGGTGACCAGCGCGCCGAGCGTGAAGCGGTCCTTGAACGAGATCGTGAACGCGGTCTGCAGCACGCGCAGCATGGCCAGCCCGGCGAGGGCCGCAATGAAGGCCTTCGGGGTGGCGAGCATCAGCCGCACGAAGAACGGCGACAGCAGGCCGAACGCCGAGCGCGAGGATCCCGACGAAGATCCCCGCCGTGTAGTGACGATGCTTGTCGCCGGACGCGGAGATGATCGCGTTCACCGGGCCGGTGAGGCACGTCGAGACGGTCCCCACGAACGCGGTGACGATCGAGCCGATCCCGCAGGCGACGGTGACCGCGTTGATCGGGGGCTGGTGACCGGCCGCGCGCAGCACCGCGATGCCCTGCCCGTTCTGCACCACGAGGACGGTGATCGCAAGCGGCACCACGAGCTCGACCATGGCCTGCCACGAGAACACCGGCACGTAGAGGTTCGGCCGGACGAGCGCGGCGCCCGCCGCCCCGGCCGGGTCGAACCGGCCGAGCGCCGCGACGAGCACGCCGCCGACGATCAGGGCGCCGATCAGCGGCGGCATGCGGCGCGCGAGCCGGGGCGACGCGCTCAGCGCGATGAAGGTCGCCGTCATGGGCGCGGCGATCCAGAAGTCGTCGCGCATGGCGAACACGAGGTCCAGCCCGAACCGGAGGAACACGCCCGCCACCATGCCCATGACGATGGGCATCGGCACCGCCTCCATGGCGCGCCTCACCCAGCCGCTCAAGCCGAGCGCAAGCATCAGGACGCCGGTGGCGACGAACGCGCCGATCACCTCGGGAAAAGTCAGATGCCCGAGCGCGGGCCCGACGAGCACGGCGCCCGGGATCGTCCAGAAGAAGACGAGCGGCTGGCGGTAGAGCCAGCAGAACGCGATGCTGATCAGCCCGTTGATGAAGAACGAGCCGAAGATCCACGACGACAGATCGGCCGCGCTCAGCCCGCCGCGCGTGCCGACCGCGAGGATGATCGCGACCGGGCCCGAGGCCGCGAAGACGAACGCGATGAACGCGTTGGTGGCGTAGAGGCCGCCGAAATCGCGGCGAGCGTCGCGCGGGGTCGCGGTCGGTGGCGCGGCCGGCTTTTCGAGCGCCATCGCGCGCCGGCTACAGCCGCAGGAGCCGGCGCGCGTTGACCGCGACGATCAGCCGCTTCGCGGCGTCGTCGATCAACGGGTTGTCGGTCACGTTCCGGACCGGCTGCTCGTAGGCGATCGGGAAACAGTAGTCGCTGCCGATCAGCACGCGGTCGGCGCCGATGTGGCGCACCAGGAACTCCAGCACGGCGTCGGAATAGCCGATGGTGTCGTAGTAGAAACGTCGCAGATACTCGAGCGGCGGATGCGCGATGTGCTTGAGGTCCGCGCGCTTCTCCCAGCCGCGGTTGAGCCGCCCCACCAGCCACGGGAACGCGCCGCCGGCGTGCGGCAGCACGACGTCGAGCTTCGGGAACCGGTCGAGCACGCCGCCGAAGATGAGGTGCGCCGCCGCCACCGCGGTCTCCACCGGGTTGCCGATGAGGTTCGTGAGGTAGTGGCGCTCCAGGCGCTCGCGCGCCAGCACGAAGATCGGGTGCAGGAATAGCGGCAGGCCCGTGGCTTCGATGCGCTCGTAGACGGGGAAGAACGATTCGTCGGAGAGGTCCTTGCCGAGAACGTTCGTGGCCATGTAGTAGCCGCGCACGCCGGGCAGCGCGCGCGCGCGATCGACCTCCTGCACGGCGAGATCGGGCGCCTGCATCGGCAGCGCGGCGAGCCCGACGAGGCGCGTCGGCGCATGTTCGTGCGCGCGCACGAGGGCGTCGTTGAAGACGGCCGCGAGGCGCGCGCCGAGCTCGCGCCCCGCCCAGTACCCCATCGGCTGCGAAAGCGAGAGCGCGTGCACCGCCAGGCCCTGCGCGTCCATCGCCGCCAGACGCGCGTCCAGGTCCACGAACTGCGGTCCCGCCGGCCCGGTGGCGAGGTGGCCGACCTTGAACTGCGGGCCCTTGCCGGGCACCTCGGTCCATTCGACGCCGTGGGCGGGCCCGTGATCGCGCACGAGATCCAGCCACTCGCGCGGATACCAGTGGGCGTGGACGTCGACGGCGGTTGCGTGAATTGGGTCTTGGCTCATCAGAGGAACCGTAGGATCCAGAGGGACAGCTGCGGAGTGTAGGTCACGACCATCAACGCCGCGAGCGCCGCGACGATGAACGGCACGAGCCCGGGATAGATGGTCGAGAGGGGCGTCTTGAACACCGCCTGGCCGACGAAGATGTTGAGGCCGAACGGCGGCGTGAAGGTGCCGATGCTCAGGTTCATCACGAAGATCACGCCGAAGTGCACCGGGTCGACGCCGATCGCTTTCGCGACCGGGACGAGCAGCGGCGTGAGGACCAGGATCGACGACGCGGTGTCGAGGAACATGCCGACCGAGAGCAGCAGCAGGTTGATCGACGAGCAGCACGGCCCAGGGCGGCACCTTCAGGCTGGTGACCGCCTCGGCCAGGGCCTGCGGCACGCCGTTCACCGTGAGCAGCCACGAGAACACCCCGGCCGAGGCGACGATCACGAACACCTGCGCGGTGAGGTACATCGATCGGGTAGCAGTGCGGAACACCTCGGCCCAGCTGAGCTCTCCGTAGACCAGCACCACCACGAAGATCGCGTACACGCACGCGATCCCGGCCGCCTCGGTCGGCGAGAAGATGCCGGTGTAGATGCCGCCGAGGACGAACACCGGCGCCGCGATCGACCAGATCCCGTCCCTGGTCGCCGCCAGGAACTCGCCGAGCTCGAAGCGCTTCGCCCGCGCCCTCGCCGCGCCGCCAGGCGTAGAACCAGATGTACGCGCCGAAGAACGCCGCGAGCACGAGTCCCGGGATCGCGCCCGCCGCAAAGAGCTTCACCACCGAGGTGTCGGACGCGATGCCGTAGAGGATGAACCCGATGGACGGCGGGATGAGGTTGTCGATCGAAGCGGCCGAGATGAGCAGGCCGGAGGAGAAGCGCTGGCTGTAGCCGGCCTCGCGCATCCGGTCGTAGGTCAGCCCGCCCACCGCCGCGACCGTCGCGGCCGTCGATCCCGAGATCGCGCTGAACACCGTGACGGTCCCGAGCGCAGTGAACGGCAGGCTCCCGCGCACGCCGCCGATCATCGAGGTCACCCAGCGCACCAGCCGCCGCGACACGCCGCCGCGGCCCATCAGGTCGCCGGCGAAGATGAAGAAGGGCACCGCGAGCAGGGCGTACTTGTCGATGCTGCTGAACATCACCTGGTGCATGACGGTGGCCGGCGCCGGTGCGAACGCGACCAGCACGACCGCCGCCGTGGCGAGCAGGATCACGAAGAACGGGAACCCGAGCGCGAGCAGCGCGAGCGGCAGCAGCGCCAGGACCCAGGTCATGCCGCGCGGCTGCTAGAACTTGCCGCTGAGATAGGCGCGGAGGCGCACCAGCACGGCGAGCGCGGTGAGTACGAACCCGACGAGCAGCGCGGCGTGCGGGATCGCCTTCGGCACGCCGGCGGCGATGCTGACCTGCCCGGCGCCGGCGAAGAGCACGACGATCTGCCAGGACTGCACGGCCACGAACGCGCACACCGCGAACATCGCCGCCGCGACGAGACCGCGATGCAGCTTGCGCCAGCGGCTCGGGATCGCCGCCGAGAAAAGGTCCATGTTCAGGTGCTCGCCCTTGTAGGCGATCGCCGCCATCCCGAGGAACACGCCCCAGATCGTGAGGTAGACGAGGATCTCCTCGGTCCAGAAGATCGCGTGGCCGAAGACGTGGCGGCTCACCACGTTCGCGAAGTTGAGCGCGATGCCGACGAGCATCAGCGCGCCGAGAATCCAGCCCGGCAGGGTCGCGAAGACGAACCGGACCATCGGCGCGCTGCGCTGGCGGGCGCGCTCAGTATTTCTGCGCGGTCGCGGCGAGGCGCTTGTAGAACGCGCTGGTGGCCGGGTTGTCCTTCGTGACCTCCTCCCCGATCGGCCCGAGCAGCTGGCGCACGCGCGCCTGCTCTTCGGGCGAGAAGCGCACGAACTCGCCGCCGACCTCGGCCCAGCGCTTGCGCATGCCGTCGTCGATGGTGCGCGACTGCGCCATCATGCGCGGCTGGATCTTGGCGCCCTCCTCGACCACGATCTGGCGCAGGTCGGCCGGCAGCTTGCCGAGCCAGGCGCGGCTCACCGCGCCCACCGACACGACCATCGTGTCGTTCAGCTCGGTGAGGGTCTTGCTGATCTCGTTGAACTTGAGGTTCACGAACACCGCAGTGGCGCTCTGCGTGCCGTCGATGACGCCCTGCTGCAGGCCCGGGATGACCTCGGCGAGGTCCATCGGCACGGCGGTGGCGCCGAACACGCGCATCTTCGCGCGCTCCGCCGCGGTCGCATTGACGCGCAGCTTCTTGCCCTTGAAGTCGTCGATGCGGCGAATCGGCTGCTTCGCGAGGTAGTGTGCCATCGCGAAGGTGTAGATCGAGACGATCTGGATGTTCTTGTCCGCGCCGAGCCCGAGGATCTCCTTGTTCAGCGCCGGGTCGAGCAGCACCTTCTCGGCGTGCGCCATGTCCCTGAACAGCGTCGGGATGCTGAAGGTGCCGAAGCGCGGATCCACACCGGCGAAGAAGTCGGCGGGAGAGGTGAACGCCTCGATGGTGCCGAGCTGCGTCCCCTCGATCTGGCTCGCGATCGTGCCGAGCTGATTGCGCGGGAAGAGCTTCACTTCGATGCGCCCCTTCGAGCGCTCCTCGACGCCTTCCTTCATCCAGGTGCCCCACTGGTGCTGGATGTCGTTCATGGTGGCGAAGCCGATCTTCATGGTGAAGTCGGCGGCGGCGGCGGGCAGGGCCGCGCCGAGCGCGAGCCCGGCAACGGCGACGAGCGCGCGGATCGAGCGCATGGCGCGTGACATCTGGTGTTCTCCTCCTGGTTGGTCTTCTCGCCCCGGTGTGCGCCGGGGCCGCGCGGTCGTCACCAGACGAGGTCGCCCTCGCGGATGAGCATCATGCAGCCGTCGGCCTCGGTGAACGGCGCGTGCGGCTTGCCGCAGGGCATGCGGAACCACATGCCCGCGCCATAGGCGGCGTATTCGTCGCTCAGGCAGCCCTTGAGCACGAAGGTCTCCTCGCCGATCGAGTGGTCGTGCGACGGAATCTTGCGGTTCGGGTGCACGTTGCCGATGCGGCCGGTCTCGATGCCGTCGGCGTTCGGGTAAAGGTGCAGCACGTCCGCGCCGCGGTGCGGGAAGGCGGTCCACTGCGCGGTCTTCGCATCGATCACGAGCCGCTGACCACCCGGCCGAATGGGCACGCGCCACTTCACGTAAAGCACGCAGCCGCTCTTCGAGGACGGGGTATGGGTGTAGCCGGGCTGGTTGCGGATGAAAGTGTGCTGGCCGTACTGCCCGTTGCCGTCCTCGTAGCTGCCCTCGATCACGAAGAGGTCCATCCGGTCCACCAGCGTCTCGGTGGGCAGCTTGGCGCCCGGCTCGAACTTGAGCAGCGAAGTTTCGCGGCCCTTGCGCGGATCGTTGACGAACTCGAGCACCTTCCGCGAGATGCCCGGGTACTCGGTCTTCTCCCACGGCATCTCGTTGGTGTTGACGACCGCGACCTGGTTCGGATCGGCGTTCACTGCGGGTGCGACGCGCATGACTCCCCCTTGACGGGTACTTTCGTTCGGGTGCGAAAATAACGATAATCGGCCGGCGGGTCAATGCTGCAGCGCGCGCCGCTCCCTTCGCAACGCTTTTTCCTGACAAGGCTGGAATTCATGTCCGACGAACCGGTGATCGCCCAGAAGGGCCCCTACAGGATCGAGCTGCTGGCCGGGTACCGCTATGCGTGGTGCGCGTGCGGGCTCTCGAAGATGCAGCCCTTCTGCGACGGCTCGCACACCTCCACCAAGAGCGGCATCAAGCCGGTCGTCTGGACGCAGGAGAAGGATCAGGCGGGCTTTCTCTGCGGCTGCAAGCGCACCGGCTCGCCACCGTTCTGCAACGGCACGCACAACAAGCTGTAGGCGCGCATGCCCGAGCGCGGCATCGTCGAGCTTTCGATCGCGTCCGAGGCGCCGTCGGGCGGCACGCTCGCGACCGTGATCTGCGACCGCCTGCGGGGCGACATCCTGTCGGGCCGCCGCGAGCCGGGAGCGAAGATCCGCCTCGAGGACCTCAAGAGCGAGTTCGGCGTCAGCTGGAGCCCGATTCGCGAGGCGCTGTCGCGCCTTGCAACCGAAGGGCTGGTCCTCGCCGAGGAGCAGCGCGGCTATCGCGTCGCACCGGCGTCGAAGGCCGATCTCACCGAGGTGCTGAAGCTGCGGGTGATGCTCGAGACGATGGCGCTGCGCGCCGCGATCGAAAAGGGCGATGACGCGTGGGAGGCGGAAGTGCTCGCCGCGCACCACCGGCTCGGCAAGCTCGAGGACCGTCGGGGCGATGCGCCCGACACCGAGCGCTGGGAGAGCTGGCACCGCACGTTTCACGAAGCCCTGATCCGCGCTTGCGAATCGCCGATCCTGCTGCAGTTCTGCCGGCTGCTGCACGACATGAACGACCGTTACCGCCGCGTGTTCCTGTCGGCGCACGCCTTCGACCGCGACGTCGCGGGCGAGCATCGCGCGATCGTCGACGCGACGCTCGCGCGCGACGCAGATCGCGCCTGCCGCCTGCTGCAGGCCCACATCGAGCGCACCGGCCGGAACATCCTGCGCAGCATGCAGGGCGAGCCGGCGCGCCCAGTCAGAACCCGGAAAGGAGCAGCCTGATGGACCGCGGACTGAAAGCCACCCACAACTTCATCGGCGGCGAGTTCGTCGCCGCGAAATCGGGCAAGACCTTCGAGAACCGCTCGCCGGTCGACGGCCGGCTGATCGGCCTCGTCGCCGAGGCGGGCGAGCCGGAGGTCGATGCGGCGGTGCGCGCCGCGCGCGCCGCGCTCGCCGGCCCGTGGGGCAACGATGGACACCGCCAAGCGCTCGGAACTGCTCTACGCCGTCGCCGACGAGATCAACCGCCGCTTCGACGACTTCCTCGAAGCGGAGGTCGCCGACACCGGCAAGCCGCTCTCGCTCGCCAAGCATCTCGACATTCCGCGCGGCGCGGCGAACTTCAAGATCTTCGCCGACGTCGTCAAGAACGTCCCGACCGAGTCGTTCCAGATGGCGACGCCCGACGGCAAGGGCGCGCTGAACTACGCGATCCGCGTGCCGAAGGGCGTCGTCGCGGTGATCTGCCCGTGGAACCTGCCGCTGCTGCTCATGACCTGGAAAGTCGGCCCGGCGCTCGCCTGCGGGAACACGGTAGTGGTCAAACCCTCCGAGGAGACGCCCTCGACAGCGACGCTGCTCGGCGAGGTGATGAACAAGGTCGGCGTGCCGCACGGCGTCTACAACGTCGTGCACGGCTTCGGGCCGGGCTCGGCGGGCGAGTTCCTCACCCGGCACAAGGGCGTCGACGCGATCACCTTCACCGGCGAGACGCGCACCGGCACCGCGATCATGAAAGCGGCGGCCGAGGGCACGCGCGCCGTCTCGTTCGAACTGGGCGGGAAGAACGCCGGCCTCGTGTTCGCCGACTGCGACTTCGACGCCGCGGTCGACGGCATCGCGCGCGCGGCGTTCGCCAACTGCGGCCAGGTCTGCCTCGGCACCGAGCGCGTCTACGTCGAGCGGCCGATCTTCGAGAAGTTCGTGCAGGCGCTGAAGAAGAAGGCCGAGGGCATGAAGCCCGGCCGCCCCGAGGACGCGGCGACCGGCATCGGGCCGCTGATCAGCATCGAGCACCAGAAGAAGGTGCTGTCCTATTACCGCAAGGCGGTCGAGGACGGCGCGACCGTGGTGACCGGCGGCGGCGTTCCCGACATGCCGGCCGAGCTCAAGAGCGGCTCGTGGGTCCAGCCGACGATCTGGACCGGTCTCGCGGAGGACTCCGCGGCGATCCGCGAGGAGATCTTCGGCCCCTGCTGCCACATCCGGCCGTTCGACGCCGAGGACGAGGCGATCCGCCTCGCGAACGACACGCCGTACGGGCTCGCGACCACGATCTGGACGCACGAACCTCGCGCGCGCGCACCGCGTCTCGGCGCAGATCGACGTCGGCATCTGCTGGGTCAACTGCTGGTTCCTGCGCGATCTGCGCACGCCGTTCGGCGGCTCGAAGGAATCCGGCATCGGCCGCGAGGGCGGCGTGCACTCGCTCGAGTTCTACACCGAGCTGCGCAACGTCTGCGTGAAGCTATGAGCGGCGTCGTCGCCGCGGCCGTCGTCGCGCACGTCCCCACGCTCGGGCGCGACGAGATCACGCCCGACTTCCAGAAGACCCTGGTCGCCGGCGAGCGCGAGATGGGCGACGCCGTGCGCCGCTCGCTCAAGCCCGATCTGTGGGTCGTCGCTTCCGCGCATTGGGTGGCGACGTTCGACTGGGTCGTCACCTGCCAGCCGGTGCACGAGGGCATGTGCGTCGCCGACGAGGCGCCGAACCTGATCCCGGGCCTGCCGTACCGCTATCGCGGCGACCCCGAGTTCGCCGCGGCGTTCATCGAAGAGCTCGGCCGCGCGAGCGTGCCCGCCGCGCGGAACGATTCCGAGCACTACGGCTGGGACTACGGCACCTACGTGCCGCTCAAGCACCTGGATCCGGACGCGCAGGTCGCGGTCGTCGGCATGCCGAGCGTGCTCATGTCGGACCACGCCGAATGCCTGAAGGCGGGGGCGGCGGTCCACGCGGCCGCGAAGCGGCTCGGGCGCCGCGCCGTTTTCCTCGCGAGCACCGCTTTCGCGCACATCCTCGTGCGCGGGCGTCACAACATGCCGACGCCCGAGCGCGTGGCGGCGGACAAGGCGTTCATCGCGAAACTTACGGATGGCGCGATCGACGACGCGATCGCAGGGTTCAGCGACTACAGCCGTCTCGTCGGCGCGGAAATGGGCGGGCGCCCGCTCGCGACGCTGCTCGGCGTGGCGCGCGCGATGGCCGCCGACGGCGCAGCGCTCACCGGCCGGCAGTACGGCGAGTACGCGCAGTCCTCCGCGAGCGGCAACGCGGTGGTGCTGATGGCCGACCGCGCGACGCTCGCCGCCGTCCGTTAGAAGCGTGATGCACGCCCCGCCGCGCGGCACGGTCTACGGAACCCTGCTGAACTACCGGGGCGCGCTGGCCGCGCTCGGCGAGGCCGTGCACAAGCCGCCGTACAAGGCGCCTCCGAAGGCGCCGGTGCTCTACATCAAGCCGGCCAACACCTGGATCGGCGACGGCGCGCCGATCCCCGTTCCGAGCGACGCCGAAGCGCTGCAGATGGGCGCCGCGCTCGGCGTCGTGATCGGGCGAACCGCGTGCCGCGTGCCGGTCGAGGCGGCGCTCGACTACGTCGCGGGCTACGTCGTCGTGAACGACGTGAGCGTGCCGCACGACGAGCTTCTACCGCCCCTCGATTCGACTCAAGTGCCGCGACGGGTTCTGCCCGATCGGCGCCACGATCGCCGACCGTGCGCGCGTGCCCGAATCCCGACGCGCTCGCAGTGCGCGTGTTCGTCGACGGCACGCTGCGTCAGCAGAACACGACCGCGAACCTCATCCGCTCGACGGCACGCCTCGTCGCCGACATCACCGAGTTCATGACGCTCAGCCGCGGGCGACGTGCTGCTGACCGGCGTGCCGGAGAACGCGCCGCTCGCGCGCGCCGGGCAACGCGTCGCGATCGAGATCGAAGGCGTGGGGCGGCTCGAGAATCCGCTCGTCGCCGAAGGCCGGGCCGGATGAGGCACGCACGCGTCGCGTACTCCGGCGCGGTCCACGAGGCCGTTGATGCCGGTGGAAAGCTGCGGCTGGCCGACGGGCGCGTCGTGAGCGAGGACGCGGTGGTCTGGCTCCCGCCGTTCCAGCCCCGCACGATCATCGCGCTGGGGCTCAACTACGCCGACCATGCGAAGGAGCTCGCGTTCAACGCGCAGGAGGAGCCGCTCGTGTTCCTCAAGGGGCCGAACGCGCTCGTCGGCCACCGCGCGCAGACCCGCCGCCCCGACGACGCGACATTCATGCACTACGAGTGCGAGCTGGCGGTGGTGATCGGCAGACCGGCGCGACGCGTGCCGCGCGCGGCGGCCTACGACTACGTCGCCGGCTACACCGTGGCCAACGACTACGCGATCCGCGATTACCTCGAGAACTGGTACCGGCCCAACCTGCGGGTGAAGAACCGCGACGGCTGCACCGCGCTCGGGCCGTGGCTCGTGGACCGGGCGGACGTGCCCGATCCGATGCGGCTCGCGCTGCGCACCACCGTCAACGGCAAGGTGACGCAGGCGGGCAACACCCGTGACATGATCTCGGACATTCCGGCGCTGATCGAGTACCTGTCCGGCTTCATGACGCTCGACGCGGGGGACGTGATCCTCACCGGCACGCCCGAAGGCGTGGTCAACGTGATGCCCGGCGACGAGGTGGTGACCGAGATCGAGGGCGTCGGCCGGCTGGTGAACACCATCGTCGGGGACGAAGCGTTCGGCAGGAGCGAGCAGCGATGATCACGCATCTGATCGGCGGCAAGCAGGTCGAGAGCCGCGAGGTCTTCGAGACCGTCAACCCCGCGACCCAGGACGTGCTCGCGGAGGTGGCGGCGGGCGGCGAGGCGGAGATCGCCGCAGCGGTCGAGGCCGCCAAGGCCGCGTTCCCGAAGTGGGCCGGCACGCCGCAGGCGACGCGCGCGCAGATCATGCGCAAGCTCGGCGACCTGATCGGCAAGCACGTACCCGAGATTTCCGAGCTCGAAACGAAAGACACCGGCCAGGTCATCGGCCAGACGAAGAAGGCGCTCGTTCCGCGCGCGGCGGACAACTTCTACTTCTTCGCCGAGGTGTGCACGCGCATGGACGGGCACACTTATCCGGTCGACGACAAGATGCTCAACTACACGCTCTTCCAGCCGGTGGGCGTGTGCGCGCTGATCTCGCCGTGGAACGTGCCGTTCATGACCGCGACGTGGAAGGTGGCGCCGTGCCTCGCGCTCGGCAACACCGCCGTGCTGAAGATGTCGGAGCTCTCGCCGCTCACCGCGAGCGCGACTGGGCGAGCTCGCGCTCGAGGCCGGCGTCCCGCCGGGCGTGCTGAACGTCGTCCACGGCTACGGCAAGACCGCGGGCGACGCGCTGATCCGGCATCCCGACGTGCGCGCGATCTCGTTCACCGGCTCGACCGCCACCGGCAACCTGATCGTGCAGCGCGCGGGGCTCAAGAAGTTCTCGATGGAGCTCGGCGGCAAGTCGCCGTTCGTCGTATTCGACGACGCGGACCTCGAGCGCGCCATGGACGCCGCGGTGTTCATGATCTTCTCGAACAACGGCGAGCGCTGCACCGCCGGCTCGCGGATCATCGTGCAGAAGACCATCTACGACCGGTTCGTCGAGACGTTCGCGGCGCGCGCGGCGCGCCTCGCCGTCGGCGACCCGCTCGACGAGCAGACGATCATCGGCCCGATGATCTCCAAGGAGCACCTCGCCAAGGTGCGGCGCTACATCGAGCTGGGGCCGACCGAGGGCGCGACGCTGCTCACCGGAGGGCTCGACGCGCCGACCGTGCCCGCGGCGGTGAGCAAGGGCAACTACGTGAAGCCGACCGTTTTTGCCGGCGTGCGGAACGAGATGAAGATCGCGCAGGACGAGATCTTCGGGCCGGTCGCCTGCCTGATCCCGTTCACGGACGAGGCCGACGCGCTGCGCATCGCGAACGACGTGCGCTACGGGCTCTCGTCGTACCTGTGGACGGGCAACCTCGGCCGCGCGCACCGCCTGGCCGCAGGCATCGAAGCCGGCATGTGCTTCGTGAACAGCCAGAACGTGCGCGACCTGCGCCAGCCGTTCGGCGGCATCAAGGCCTCCGGCACCGGGCGCGAGGGCGGGACCTGGAGCTTCGAGGTGTTCACCGAGCCGAAGAACGTCTGCGTCTCGATCAGCAACCACCCGATTCCCCGCTGGGGGGTCTGAAATGGGCAAGCTCGCCCTCGCCGCCAAGGTCACTCACGTCCCGTCGCTCTACCTCTCGGAGCTGCCGGGCAAGCACCAGGGGTGCCGCCAGGCGGCGATCGACGGGCACTTCGAGCTCGGCCGGCGCTGCAAGGCGCTCGGCGTGGACACGGTGGTGGTGTTCGACGTCCATTGGCTCGTCAACGCCGGCTACCACGTGAACTGCGCGCCGAAGTTCAAGGGCGTTTACACCTCGAACGAGCTCCCGCACTTCATCAAGAACATGCCGTTCGAGTACGACGGCAACCCGCGCCTCGGCCGCCTCATCGCGGAAACCGCGACGGAGATGGGCGTGCCGACGCGCTCGCACGACGCCACCACGCTCGATCTCGAGTACGGCACGCTGGTGCCGATGCGCTACATGCACATGGACGCGGCGAACCACTTCACGGTCGTGTCGGTTGCGGCCTGGTGCAACTGGCACAAGCTCGAGGACAGCGCCCGCTTCGGGCTGGCCGTCCGCCGCGCGATCGAGGAACGCTATGACGGCACGGTCGCGATCCTCGCCAGCGGCTCGCTCTCGCACCGCTTCAACGACAACGGCAGCCCCGAGGAGTCGATCCACGAGATCAGCGACGAGTTCTACCGCCAGATCGACCTGCGCGTGGTCGAGCTGTGGCAGCAGGGCGACTGGAAGACCTTCGTGAAGATGCTGCCCACGTACAACGCCACCTGCCACGGCGAGGGCCACATGCACGACACCGCGATGCTGCTCGGCGCGCTCGGCTGGGACGCCTACGACCGGCCGGTGGAGATCGTCACGCCGTACTTCGCCAGCTCGGGGACGGGACAGATCAACGCGGTCTTCCCGGTGACGCCGCTGCCGCGCTGACACGATGCCGCATCTGACGATCGAGTACTCGGCCAACCTGCGCGCGGCGGGAGACATCCCCGGCCTGCTGCCGAAGCTCGCGCAGTGCCTGCGCGACCAGCGCGCCGACGGCAAGCCGGTGTACCCGGCCGGCGGCGTGCGCGTGCGCGCCTACGAGGCGGTCGATTATTGCGTCGCGGACGGCGCCCCGGACGCCGCGTTCGCGCACGCCACGCTGAAGATCGGGAAGGGGCGCGCCAGGGAGACGGTCCGCGCCACGGGCGATGCCCTGTTCGAGATCATCAAGGCGCACTTCGCGCCGGTGCTCGAGCGCCAGGGGCTCGCGCTCTCCCTCTACCTCGACGAGGTCGACGAAACGGGCTCATGGAAGCACAACACTCTGCACGAACGGCTGAAGCGGAAATGAGTCCCGCGGAGCAGGCGGCGCGCGTCCAGCTCGCGGCCGCGTATCGCATCTTCGACTACCTCGGCTGGACCGAGCTGATCTACAACCACATCACGCTGCGCCTGCCGGGCCCCGAGCGCCACTTCCTCATCAACCCCTTCGGGCTCCGGTACGCGGAGGTGAAGGCGTCGAACCTGGTGAAGATCGATCTCGCGGGCAAGTCGTCGGCGAGTCGCGATGGCCGGTCAACCCGGCCGGCTTCACGATCCACGGCGCGATCCACGCCGGCATCCCGAACGCGCACTGCGTGATGCACACGCACACCACCGCGGGCATGGCGGTCGCGTGCTCGCAGGGCGGGCTGTCGATGAGCAACTTCTACTCGGCGCAGCTGCACGGCAAGGTGGCGTACCACGACTTCGAGGGCATCACGGTGCACGCCGACGAGGGCCCGCGCCTGATCGCGAACATCGGCGACAAGCCGGCGGTGATCCTGCGCAACCACGGTCTGCTCGCGTGGGCGGAGTCGCTGCCGCGCGCGTTCGCGATCCTGTGGCTGCTGAACCGCGCGTGCGAGATCCAGCTCGCCTCGACCGCGATGGGACCGGTGATCGAGATCCCCGAGGCCATCCAGCGCAAGTGCACGCGCGACTCGCTGCAGTTCAACCCGGACTTCGGCGCGGGCCAGGACGTGTTCGACGCCTTGACCCGCGCGGTCGACGCGATCGACCCGTCGTACAAGACATGAAAGTCTGCGTCTACGGCGCCGGGGCAATCGGCGGATTCATCGGCGCGCGACTCGGCGCCGCCGGGCACACGGTGAGCGCGGTCGCGCGCGGCGCGACGCTGGCCGCGCTGCGCGCACATGGGCTGCGGCTCGTGCAGGGCGGCGAGACGATCGTCGCGCCGGTGCAGGCCGAGGAGGATCCTGCCCGTCTGGGCGCGCAGGATCTGGTGGTCATCGCGGTGAAGGGGCCGGCGCTCGCCGCGGTCGCCGCGCGCATCGCGCCGCTGCTCGCGCCGGACACGATGGTGCTCGTCGCCATGAACGGCGTGCCGTGGTGGTTTTTCGACGGCCTGCCCGGGCCCTACGCCGGAACGCGACTGGCGTCGGTCGACCCGGACGGCGCAATCGCCGCCGCGATCCCGACGCGGCACGTCATCGGCTGCGTGGTGCACGCGAGCTGCTCGACGCCGGAGCCGGGCCTGGTCCGGCACGGCATGGGCGCGGGGCTGATCGTGGGCGAGCCGGCCGGCGGGCGCTCGGCGCGCGTCGAGCGGCTCGTGGCGGATGCTCGCGCGCGCAGGCTTCGACGCGAAGCTCTCGGAGCGGATCCAGCAGGACATCTGGTACAAGCTCTGGGGCAACATGACCATGAACCCGGTGTCGGCGATCACCGGCGCCACCGGCGACCGCATCCTCGACGATCCGCTGGTGCGCGCGTTCTGCTCGGCGGCGATGGCCGAAGCCGCCGCGATCGGCGCGAAGATCGGCTGCGGGGTGACGCAGTCGACCGAGGACCGCCACGCGGTGACGCGCAAGCTCGGCGCGTTCAAGACCTCGATGCTCCAGGACGTCGAGGCGGGCCGCCCGATCGAGCTCGACGCGATCGTCGCCGTCGTGCGCGAGATCGGCCAGAAGGTCGGCGTGCCGACGCCGAACATCGACACGCTCCTCGGGCTCGCCCGCCTGTTCGCCCGCGTGCGCGGGCTCTACTGAGCGGGCAGGGGCACCCCGAGCGCCGCAAGCTGCTGCTCCGCTGCGGCCTCCCAGCCGCGGTTCGCCGCCGGGCTCGCGGGGCTCGGATGCAGGATCTGCCCGACGCGGATCCTGCGCGCCACCGCGCCGTCGATCAGATCGCTCTCCACCACCGCGCGGATGCGCTTCTCCGCAAACGCGCCGACGCCGATCGCCCACTGCGGCGCGAGCGTCGTGAGCGCCGCGGCAAGGTGACGGTCGCACGCGTCGTGCACCTCGGCGAGCAGCGCCGCCGGCAGCTTGTCCGGCGTGAAGTTGCGCCCCGACGCTTCGAGGAACGCGAGCGGACAGTAATTGAGCACGAACCAGTCGGCGAAGAACGCTTGCGCCGTCCCGAAGCGCGCCGCCGCCCAGCCCCACAGCCGCCGCCCGCTCACCTCCGAGCGCCGGCACGAGAAGCCCTCGATCGGGCGTTTCGGATGTTCGTGCGCCGGCCGGTCGACCTGCGCGCAGATGTCCATCCAGTCGCGCACCGCGGCGATCTCGCCGAACGGCACGCCCGTCTGCATCATCCCGAACGGCCCCGGGTTCATGCCGAGCAGCACGACCCGCTTCGGGCCCGCCCCGTATCGGTTCACGTACGCCTCGTACGGCGCCCATGCGTAGGCGTGCGGGTCGTAGACGTGCGCCACCGGCGCGGGAAACCGGAGTTGCGCGAGCGCGCGCGAGAGCTCGCGCGCGCGATCGAGGAGGACGGTGGCGGACATGCGACGGCGCCGTCAGTTTACCTGTCGATCCCCGACGGGGCGCGCGTGAAATCCGACCGGTCGGTACGGGCGCACGGCGGCCGCCATGCGGCATTTTTCCTCGCGTCGCCCGCGGCTTGAGCATCGATCGGGTCGATCCGAGAACGGGCCCGCCGCTTGCTTTGAGAGGCGGTGCGACACGCGGCCGACCTTTCGGGCCGCGGTCGCGGCACCCGATCGTGATGACAACCGAACGCAATCGCCGTCCGGCGCGGAGGTTTTCCGCGCTGCTGTGCTTCGCCGCGGCGGCGCTGGCGATGTCGCTCGCGGGCGCCGCGCGTGCGCAGGCGCCATCGCCGCCGGCCGGTGGGCTCGGCAGCGTCGGCGACTACGTCGTCGGCTTCGTGCAGTACGTCCGCTGGCCGGCCGAAGACGACATCAGGAGCTGGCAGGTCTGCATCGCCGCGCCCCTCGCGGACAAGGCCGACGCGTACGCGGGGCGCACTGCGCGCGGCAAGCCGTTCGAAGTGCGCGCGGTGGGCGCGCGCGACGCCATCGCCGACTGCCACGTCCTCGACCTGAGCGACGCATCGCCCGCCGACGTCAAGGCGCTGCTGGAACGCGCACGCCCGCTCGCCATCCTCACGGTCGGAGAAGGGGAGCGGTTCTGCACCGCCGGCGGCGTGGCCTGCCTGCGCCGGCGCGACGGCGGCGGCTTCGAGATCAACCTGTCCGCGGCCCAGCAGGCCCGGCTCAACGTCAACGCGCAGCTGCTGATGCTCGGCCGCAAGCGCCAGCTCGCGGGAGGCGGATCGTGAGCGCGCGCGCCGCCGCGACCCTCGCCGGGCGCATTCGCGCCGCGCTCCTCTCGGTCACGCTGCTCGCGATCCTGGTGGTCACCCTCGGCGCGCTGGCGCTCGGCTATCACTCGCTGCGTGCGCAGATGCACGCGCACCTGCGCACGCTGGCCGTCGTGACCGCGACCCAGAGCCAGGCGGCGCTCCTCTTCCAAGATCGCCGCGCCGCCGAGGAAGTCCTGCGCGCGATCCCCGCGGAGGAAGGCGTCGTGTTCGCGGAGCTGCGCGACGCGTCGGGCGCGGTGGTGGCGCGCGTCGCCGCGGAGCGGCAGTTCGTCGCGGGCCGATTGATGAGCGCGGTGGCGCAGGAGACGGTGCGCGCCGACGTGATCGTCGACAACCGCATGCTGGGCAGCGTCACGCTGGAGACCGACGGCGAGCCGCTCGCGCGGGCGCTGCTCGGCCTGCTCGCGTACGACCTGCTCGGCGCGCTCTTCACCGGCGTGGTGGTGCTCGTGACCGCGCGCCGTCTCACGCGCCACATCACCCAGCCGCTTACCGAGCTCGAGGCGGTGATCCACGGCGTGCGCGAGAAGCGCGACTTCAGCCGGCGCGCCCCGCCGTGCGGCATCGCCGAGATCGAGGGCCTGCGCACCGACTTTCACGCGCTGCTCGACGAGATCCAGCGCCGCGACGCCGACCTGCGGCGCACCAACGCCGCGCTGAAGCGGCTTGCGCTGCGCGACACGCTGACGGGACTGCCGAACCGGGCGATGTTCGAGCGGTCGCTGCTCGACGCGCTCGACAGCGGCGCGTGCGCCGGGCTGCTGTATTTCGACATCGACTCCTTCAAGGCGGTGAACGACACCCTCGGGCACCCGGTCGGCGACGCGCTGCTCAAGCGCATTGCGCAGCGGCTGCGCGAGCGGCTCCCGGCGCATGCCGTGCCGGCGCGCATCGGCGGCGACGAGTTCGTGGTGCTGCTCGCCCCGGCGGGATCCGTCGACGAGCTGCGCGCGCTGGCCGCCGACGTGCAACGCGCGCTGCAGGCCCCGCTGCCGATCGGTGCGTATCTGTTCTCGCCGGGGGTCAGCGTCGGCTACGCGCTGTCCGGCGTGAACGCGCGGGATGCGGACGAGCTGATCCAGGTCGCCGACCAGGCGATGTACTCGGCGAAGGCCGAGCGCCGCGAGAACGGCGCACGCACGCATTGGGAGGCGTTGCCCGCGCCCGACGAGCACGCCGCGGCGGCGCCGGACCCGGTCGCCGAATGGGAGCGGGCGATGAAAGCGGCGCGCGAGGCGGTGCTGTTCGAGAAATAGCTCGCCGGCGGCGAGCGGACGTCATTGATCGACATGGAGTGAGCCGTGAAGACGAACGATCGAAGCGATCAACTGGGCAGGCTGCGGACGCTGTGCTGCGCCGGGCTGCTCGTCCTGCTGGCCGCCTGCCAGACCGTGCCGCCCGAGGCGCCGCCGCCGGCAGCAGCGATGCGGGTCGAGACGCTGCGCGCGCTCGGCTTCGTCGAAACCGACGACGGCTGGATGCTCAGCCTCTCGGTCCCGATCCTGTTCGACTTGAACCGGGACGAGCTCAGGCCGGAGACCCGCAAGGCCGTCGGCGACCTCGCCGACTCGCTGCTCCGCACCGGGATCCGGCGCGTCCGGGTCGAAGGTCACACCGACAGCTACGGGAGTCGCGACTACAACGTCGAGCTCTCGCGGCGGCGCGCCGAAGCGGTGGCGCGCGAGCTCGCCGCGCACGGGTTCGCCGAGGGTGCGATCGTGCGCCAGGCGTGGGGATTCGAATATCCGGCAGCGCCGAACGAGACGCCGGACGGCCGCGCGCTGAACCGGCGCGTGACGATCGTGGTGCTGCCGACGGAGCTCGCGGCCGACTAGACCCGGCGTCCGCCGCCTCAGTGCAGCGACGGCTTCTTGAGGAAGTCGTTGCGGTCGGCGGAGCGCACGCGCACCTGCTTCGCCGCGCCGTTCCGCGTCAGCGCAAGCGGCACATCGGTCCCGGCCGGCCCGAGGCGCCACACTCCGCGCCATAGCGCGGCGAGCCCGGTCACGCGGTCGCCGCCGACCTCGACCACCACGTCGCCGAGCCGCACGCCGGCGCGGTCCGCCGGCCCGTCGGCGGCAAGGCCTGCGACGACGATGCGGCCCTTGTCCTCGGCGGTGTACATGCCGAGCCAGGCGCGCGCAGGGCCCGCCGGGCGTCCCTGCCGGAGCAGGTCGTCGAGGATCGGATCGAGCAGGTCGATCGGGACGAACATGTTGCCCTGCTGCGCGCCGCCGCCGAGCGACGCGGGGTCCTGCACCAGCAGCGAGCCGACGCCGAGCAGCAGCCCGTCCCCGTCGACCAGCGCCGCGCCGCCCCATTGCGGGTGCGGCGGCGCGGTGAACAGCGCCTCGTCGAGCACGTATTCCCAGTAGCCGGCGAACTCGCGCTTCGCGACGAGCTGCGCCTGCAGCGCGTGCGCGCGGCCGCCGTGCCCGATCACGACCACGTCGTCGCCGACCGACGCCGGCGCGGCCGTGCCGCGCGCGAGCACCGGCGCATCGAGCCGGCCGAGCGGCAGCACCAGCCCGAACCCGGTGGTCTGGTCGTAGGCGACCGGGTGGCCGGGCACCACCTGCCCGGCGTTCGTGGTGAGCCAGATCGAGGTCGCCTCGGTAATCAGGTAGCCGATGGTGAGCACCAGCCCGTCGGCGCGGATCACGACGCCGTTGCCGACCCGGTCGGTGCCCAGGATCGAGGCGGTAAACGCGTCCTCGGGAACCTCGGCGCGCAGCAGTACCACCGCGTCGAACGCGGCCTGCAGGTTGAACCGCAGCCCCGCCTGCTTGGGCTGCAGGCTCTCGGGGAAGGACCAGTTGGTCGATTCGGACATGGTGAAAATGGGCGGCGGAGTGAGACCCGTTCGCGGCTAGCGATCTTACGCCATCGCTCCCGCCCGGCGGGGGCCTTTGATCCAGGTCAGCGCGCCGCCGCCCGCGGCGGAATACGTTGGGCGCTTCGCGCGGCCGCGCCGCCGCACTGGAGGAGCCTCCCATGACAGCGACCCCGGAACGCATTCAGGACATCGCCCATCTTGGCAGCGTCGAGCTGCTCACCCCCAAGCTCGACCGCAGCCTGTGGTACTTCAAGGACGTGCTCGGCATGGAGGTGGTGCACGTCGACGGGCAGTCGGTCTACCTGCGCGGGTACGGCGACCATGCGGCGAGCGCGCTCAAGCTGACCGCCGCCGCCCGGCCCGGCGTGGGCTGCATCTCGTGGCGCGCGATGGGGCCGGCGGCGCTCGAGCGGCGCGTCAAGGCGATCGAAGCGACCGGCCAGGGGCTCGGCTGGATCGACGGCGACTTCTGCCGCGGCCCGAGCTACCGCTTCCGCGACCCCGACGGCCACCTCATGGAGGTCTACTACGAGGAGCAGAAGTACGTCGCGCCCGACCACCTGCGCTCGACCCTGAAGAACCTGCCGATGCGGTATACGGCGAAGGGCGTGAACGTGCGGCGCACCGATCACCTCGCCCTGCTGGCGCGCGACGTGCCGGCGAACCGCGCCTTCGCGCAGACCGCGCTCGGGTTCCGCGTGCACGAGCAGGTCCTGTTCGAGCACGGGACGAAGGAGATCGGCGCGTGGCTCAGCCCGTCGATCGTCCACCACCAGGTCGCTTACGTGCTCGACGTCAAGGGCGGCAGCGGCCGGCTGCACCACTTCTCGCTCTGGGTGGACGACCGCGCCGACGTGCTGCGCGCCGCCGACATCCTCGCGGAGAACGGCATCTTCATCGAGGCCGGCCCGTCGCGGCACAACAACTCGCAGGGCTTCTACCTCTACTCGTACGAGCCGGGCGGCAACCGCATCGAGGTCTACTCGGGCAGCTACCTCGTCACGGCGCCGGACTGGGAGCCGGTGACCTGGAACGAGGAGGAGCGCGGCACCGGCGTGTACTGGGGCACGGCGCTGCCCGAGAGCTTCCTCACCTACGCGACGCCCGACATCGCGGCCGAGGCCGCACCGGCCGCAAAGGTGCCGGTCTTCGACCCGAGCTGAGCCCGCCGCCGCCGGGAAGTGCCCTACACTCGTCGCGAACGACCCGCGCAGGGGGAGAACGCGATGGACCAAGACGCGATCCGGGACTCGATCGCGAGCCTCGTCGCCTATCTGGGCGAGCACCCGGAGAAGTGGCGCAACGCCGATCCGCCCGCCACCGCGGTGATGATCGATGGCTTGCGCTGCCGCGCCGAGGGTCCCGGCGGGGCGGCGATCGTGAGCGACATGCCGCGCGCCGTCGGCGGGGGCGATTCCGCGCCGCGCCCGGGGTGGTTCATGCGCGCCGCGCTCGCCACCTGCGACGCGACCGTGATCGCCATGCGCGCCGCGCAGCTCGGCATCGCGCTCGACCGGCTCGAGGTCACGGTCGAGAGCGAATCCGACCCGCGCGGCCTGCTCGGGATAGACGACGCGGTGGACGCGGGGCCGATGCGCCTGCGCATGCGCGTCGTCATCGGCGCTGCGGGCGTTCCCGCGACGGAGCTCCGCGCGATCGTCGAGTGGGCCGATCGCCACTCGCCCGTCGGGGACGCGCTGCGGCGCGCGATCCCGGTCGAAGTCGAGGTCCTGGCCGGCTAGCGTATGTCGACGGAATCGCCGGCCGTGGCCGGGCCCATCGCTCCGTCCTTCAGCGCTTTCGCCTTCGTCTTCGCCGATCCGGCCTTCCCGACCGGCACCTTGAGCCGCAGCATCCGCAGCGCGTTGCCGAAGTAGATTCCGTCCCGGTCGTTGCGCGGGAGCCTGAGCGAGTCGATCGCCTTGATCGATTCGCGGATGAAGAGCGGCCCGCCCTGCGGATCGAACGGGCAGTCGGTGCCGAACAGCACCCGCTTCGAGCCGAAGAAGTCGAGCCCGCAGCGGATCGCGGAAGCCGAGCCGTTCACCGCGGTGTCGCCGTGGAACATCCGGAAGTACTCGACCGGGTGCTTCGCCATGCTCTTGAGGAGCGCCCCGTAGTCCTCGTCGGCGGTGCGGCTGCCGAACTGGTCGTAGCCGTAGCGGATGCGCTTGTCGAAGAACGGCGCCATCGCGCCGAGATGGTGGGTGATGATCCGCAGCTTCGGCAGCCGCTCGATCACCCTGGAGAACACGAGGCGCGCCATGAACGCGGTGGTCTCGTACGGCCAGCCGAACGCCCACCAGATCTCGTACTTCGACTTGGCCTCGCCCGGGTAGTCGGCGAACTTCGCGGTGCGCGCGGGATGCACCCAGACCGGCAGGTCGTGCTTGGTCGCCATCCGCTCGAAGATCGGAAAGAACTCCGGCTCGTCGAGCGGGCGGCCGTTGACGTTGGTGAAGATCTGCACGCCCTTCGCGCCGAGTGCGCCGATCGCGCGCTCCATCTCGTCGAGCGCGGCCGGGACGTTGTTCATCGGCAGCGACGCGACGAAGGCGGGAAAGAGGTCCGGATGCTTCGCGACGATCTCCGCCATGCTGTCGTTCGCGACGCGCGCGAGCGCGGGCGATTCCTCCGGCCCGGCCAGGAACTCGACCGGGGGCATCGACAGCGTGAGCACCTGCTTGTATCCCGGGAAGCGCTTCATCATGCGCATCCGCGCGTCGAGGTCGTAGAGCACCGGGATGTGCATCCAGCGCTTGAGCTGGCCGGCGAGGACGGGATTGGTCTGCGCGATCGCCTTCATCCGCTCGAAGTACGGCAGCGGCAGGATGTGCGGAAAGATGTCGAGCTTCAGCGGCGCGGATGCGGCCATGCGCGTTTTCTCCCTTGGTCAACGCGGTGCGACGTGCTACTCGGAGATTCTGCACGAAACGCTTTCGGACGTTTGGCCGAGCGATCGCAGCCACCAGCGAAAGACCGCGCGTTGACGGCGATCAACACGCGTGAATGCAGTAGGGGGAGGATGAAGTTGACGCTGAGGAAGTCCGCCATGAAACGGCTCCAGGTTCCGGCACAGACCGAGCTCCTCCGGGCACTCCAAGCCGCGGGACTCGTGCCCCGCTCGCTCATCGGCGCGACGATCGCGCCGGCGGAGCGCAGGGCCCTCGAGGGGTTCGGGGTTCGTGCCGGCCGGATCTGGAACCGCGCGGGGCGGATGGACGAAGCGCCGTTGCAAACCGGGCAGTGGTCCCGCACGCAGAGGCCCGGCGGGACTGCACCGCAACAGCCTAGGCCCGGCGGCCTCGAAGGGGGCGGAAGCCCCCAATTTGAAGGGAGCGTGGCCATGAAACGTTATGTCATCGCCATTGCAGCCCTCGGCCTTGTCCTCGGTGCCAATGCGGCGCTCGCGGGCAGCTGGGCGTTCGACGACGCGTACTGGAAAGCCCCCGAAACGGTTGGTGCGGTAAGTGCGCCGGAAGCGAAAGCTCCTGGAGTGAGGCGCCTACCGGTGAGCGGAACCCGTACTACCTCGTCGATGACTTCAACCCGTGAGAGTTGGGGCACGGCCGTCTGAGCGAGCGCGCTCAGGCGGCTGAGACCGTCGAATCAGCGCGCTCGGGGACGGCGACTCCGCCGTCCCCTTTTGTTTTGTGCGCGCCTATACTCCTCCCGCCGCACCGGGAGGAGGACCCATGAAGCGCGTACGATCCTGCTGCTCGTCTGGCCGGTCGTCGGGGTCGACTGAGGGCCGCCCACTGCGCTCCGGCGACGACGTCACCGCCACGCTCGCGCGCTTCCTCGTCGCGTCCCGCTGGGAGGACGTGCCGGCCGCCGTGCGCCACGAAGCGAAGCGCACGCTCCTCAACTGCCTCGGCGCGGCGCTCGGCGGCTGCCGCGACGCCGCGATCGAGCATGCGCTCGCCGTGCTGCGCCGGTTCGCCGGCCCGCCCGAGGCGACCGTCATCGGCCGCAGCGGAGCGGGCGGACGCGCTGACCGCCGCCTTCGTCAACGCCGCCAGCGCCAACGTGCTCGATTTCGACGACACGCATCTGCCGACCGTCATTCACCCGGCGGCCCCGGTGATTCCCGGCGGTGCTCGCGATCGCGGAGCGGATGCCGGTGAGCGGCGCGCAGCTGCTGCACGCGGCGATCCTCGGCATCGAGGTCGAGTGCCGGATCGGCAACGCGGTGTCGCCCTGGCACTACGCGCGCGGCTGGCACATCACCAGCACCTGCGGCGTGATCGGCGCCGCGGCAGCGGTCGCCAAGCTGCTGCGTCTGGATGCCGAACGCACGACCTGGGCGCTCGGCATCGCCGCCAACCAGGCTTGCGGTCTGATCGAGACGCTGGGCAGCATGGCGAAGAGCGTGAGCGTGGGCAACGCGCCGCGTAACGGCATCGTCGCCGCGCTCCTCGCCCAGCAGGGCGTCACCGCCGCGCCGCAAACGCTCGAAGGCACGCGCGGCTTCGTGCACGTCATGGGCGACAAGCCGGACCTGTCGGCGATCGACGACGGCGCTGGGAACGTCCTGGGAGAGCGCCCGCAACACCTACAAGCCCTACCCCTGCGGCATCGTCCTGCACCCGATGATCGACGCGCTCCTCGAGTTGCGCGCGACGCACGCGTTGCGCGCCGACGCCGTCGCGCGGGTGATCGTCAAGGGAAACCCCCTGCTGCGGCAGCGCACCGACCGCCCGGCGCCGCGCACGGGACGCGAAGCGAGCGTGAGCGCACAGCACACGGCGGCCGTCTGCCTGCTGTACGGCGCTGCGGGCGTCGCGCAGTATCGCGACGCCTGCGTCGCGGACCCGGCGGTGCAGGCCCTCGGCGCGCGAGTCGCGGTGGAGGACGACCCGGCGATTCCTGTCGGGGCAGCGGTCGTGGACGTGCGGACCGCCGACGGCCGATCGCTCACCCATTCGGTCGCGCACGCGCTGGGAAGCCTCGAGCGTCCGATGAGCGACGCCGCGATCGAGGCGAAGGTCCGCGATCTCGCGTCGGCGGGCGCGCCGGACTGCGAGGTGGACCGGCTGATCGACGCCGTCTGGACCATCGACCGGCACGACGACGCGGCAATCGTCGCGCGGCTCGCGTCGGCCCGGGCGTAGCGTGCGGAGATTGCGGAGGATCCAATGGCGAGCAGGCGCGGGAAGATCGGCTTCGTAGGCTTGGGCGTGATGGGCGCGCCGATGGCGCGCCGGCTGCTCGAGCGGGGTTACACGCTGATCGTGCACGACCGCGACCCCGACGCGGTGCGGCGCCTCACGCGGCGCGGCGCGATTGCCGCCCGGAGCCCGCGCGAGGTCGCGGACGCCGCACGCGTGGTGTTCGCAAGCCTGCCGACGCCGGACTCGGTCCGCGCCGTCGCGATCGGCGCCGACGGCATCGCCCGGGGTCGCACGGTAAAAACGTTCGTGGATCTGGGCACCACCGGTTCGCGCGTGGAAGACGAGGTCGCCCGAAGGCTGGCCAAGGCCGGGATCGCGACGGTCGCCGCACCGATCTCGGGTGGCGCGGCCGGTGCGGCGAAGGCCACGCTCGCGGTGATGGCCGCGGGACCGGCGCACGCAGTGGCGACGGTGCGGCCGCTGCTCGCCGCCTTCGGCACGGTGTTCGTGGTCGGCAGCCGACCGGGGCAGGCGCAGCTCCTCAAAGTGCTCAACAACATGCTCTCGTCCACCGCGCTCGCGGTCACGTCGGAAGCGCTCGTCGCGGGCGTGAAGGGCGGCCTGGATCCCGCAATGATGGTCGCGGTGTTCAACGCCAGCACCGGCCGGAACAGCGCGACCGCGGACAAGGTCCCGCGCTGGGTGCTGCCGCGCACGTTCGCGTTCGGCCACCCGATCGCGGGCGTGTGCAAGGACATCGGCCTCGCGATCGACGAGTGCCAGGCGCTCGGCGTGCCGATGTGGATCGGGAGCGCCGCGCGGGCGCTGTGGCAGTACGCTTCGGCCACGGGCGGCGCGCGGAAGGACATGACCGCACTCATCACCTACATCGAGCCGTGGGCGGGCGTTACGGTCAGGGCGCGAGCGCCGCGGCCGCGGCGGCGTAGCCCCACGCGAAGAAAATCGGGGTAGTGCGAGCCGGTTGCCCCGACGGGCTACGGCCGCTGCTCCTTGCCGTGCCACACCCGGAGCACGATGACTCGGTTGCCGGCGATCAGGTATCGGACGACATAGCTCCCGACCAGCCAGTCCCGGATCTCCTCGGGCGCGAACTCGCCGGGGGCGGCGATCACGCGCCGACCCAGTCGAGGAAACCGGATCAAGCGCTCGATCCCCCGGATCAGCCTGCGTGCGACGCGCTGGGCGGCCGACGCGTCATGGGCTGCGATGAATTCCCGCAGGCGCACGAGATCGCTCCGCGCCTCGCGCGAGAACGCGAGTTTCACTTGGGCGGCTTTTTCTCGGCCTTCTTGCCCCAGGAGGCGATCCACTCCATGACGTCGTCGCCTTCCACCACGCGACCGGCCCGGACGGATGCAAGGGCCTCGAGCGTCTCCTGCCAGCGCTTCTCGTCTTCGCCCAGCCGTCCGAGGTAATCCCGCACCGCCTCGTTGATGATCCACGACTTCGTTCTGCGCGCCCGCTCGGCGACGGCAGCGAGTTTTTCTTCCACCTCCGGCGACAACCGCACGCTGGTGATGCCCATGGCTCGGGACTTGCCTACCCTGTATTACAAAGTAGGCAGTATAAACGGGCGCAGTCCGCACGGCAACGCCGGCCGGCACCGCGCCAGGTGCGACATCGCGCCGCGGGCGTTAGCCGAGGAATTGCAGCATCGCCGGCACCTGCCGGCGCAGCAGCGCGTTGCGCGCGTTCCACTCCGCCTCGGGAGCAAGCGGCTCGAGGAAGCGCACTTCGCCGCCCGCGAGCAGCGCGATCGGCACGCCGTCGCGGTAGAGCACGCGGTTGCCGGTGAGCGCGGGCAGCCGCCCGCCCGGCGTGAGGAGGCCCACGAGATTCAGCGGATCGGCGCCGCTCAGGCTCACGAGCTCGCCGGTGCGCTCGGCGCGGCGCACTTCGCGCAGGCTGCCGACGGCTTCCGGCAGCGCGTACTGCTCGCCGGATACGCCCGCGACGAACCGCCCGCCGCGGATCTCGCCGCGCGCCTCGAGGCGGCGATAGGTGCGCAGCAGCTCGCGCCACGGCGGCAGCCAGTCGGCCTCGCGCGCGATCAGGCGCCAGAACACGACGCCGTAGCGCTTGAGCAGCGTGCGGGCGACGTGCTCGACGACTTCCGGATCGCCGGCGGCGCCGGGCCTGCGTCGCACGAGCGCCCAGCGCCCGGCGTCCTCGATGCCGAAGAGCGCGGTGCGCCGGCGCCGCTTGTGGGCGCCGAGCGCGCGCCTGCGGTCGGTCGGCACGAGCAGCGCGCGCAAGCCCCCGAAGCTGTCGCAGTTCACGACGCCCAGCGCGGCCAGCTCGCCGAGCGCTTCTTCGACCTGCGTGCGCAGCAGGCCGGTGCCGTCGACGATCTCGTCGAAGAACGACGCGCCGTGCGTCGCGATGAACTCGCGGACCTGGCCCGCGCGCGCCGACGGGGCCGCGCCGTCGTCGGCCGCGAGCGCGACCCAGAGCGCCAGGTTGCGCCGGCTGAGCAAGGCGATCGGCGTCGTGCGGACCGGCGCAGGCGTGCGATCGCCCGTCGGGCTCGGCGCGGCGAGCCGCGTCCAGACGACGCGGCCGGCGAGGCACAGCTCGTCGAGCCACGCCGGGTCGTACTCGTTCACGCGCGCGGGCAGGATCTCGGTCTCCCAGGCCGCGGCCGGCGCCTCGAAGCCTTCGAGCTGCGAGACGATCCCGGCGAGCGCATCGGCGCCCTCGACGCGCGCATCGGGCGCGACGCGCTGCCAGCGGAGCAGGAAGCGCATGAAGTCGCGCGCCTCGACCGGCTCGATCTCCGCGCGCAGGCGCTTCACCGTGTAGCGGTGGATGCGCGCGAGCAGCCGCCGCTCGCACCACTCGACCTCGTGCGCATCGGGCGTGAAGCGCCCGCGCAGCACCGCGCCCTCGGCCTCGAGCGTCGCGAGCGGCGCCTCGAGCGTCGGCGGCCGGGAGGCCGAGCGGCGCGCCGAGCGCAGCCGGCGTCACGGGTCCCAGCACCTGCAGGCGGTCCGCGGACGATCTCGACGAGCGCGTCGTCGCGGGTCCAGGGCTTGCGGGACTCCGGCGGCGCTGCAATCACCGGCGTGCGCGGCGCGTCCGGAAAGACGGCGTCGAGCTCCGGCAGGCGCTCGGCGGCGACCCAGATCGCCATCGCTGGTTCCGGCGCACCGCAGACCAGTCGCGTCGCGCGCCGCGCGGTGGCGAGCTCGTCGGCGAACCCGCGCCACTCCGGCTGCGAGCTCCGCGTCGCTCAGGAACGCGAGCGTCAGCGAGCGCGTCGTGCAGCTCGTCCGCGTTGCGCGGGTCGGGCCACGCCTCCTCGCGCACGCGCTCGATCGCGCCGGCGTCGAGCTCGCCGAGGTCGGCGGCGGTCTCGGCGTCGAGCCAGCGGCGCGCCATCACCGCCTGCGTGCGGCGCTCCTCGAGCGGCGCGTCGTCGAGGAAGGCGTACGGCCGCGCGGACAGGATCTCGAGCGCGAGCGGCGACGGCTCGGTGAGGTCGCGCGCGAGCACCCGGATCTCGCCGCGCTCGAGGTCCGCGAGCACGCTGCTCGAGCCCGTCGACGTCCATCGCCTCGTGCAGGCAGTCGGCGATCGTCTGGTCGCACGAGCGGATGATCGGGAATCTCGCGGTCGCCGACGATGTTCTCGGCGCACGCGACCTGGTCGGGGAACACGGCCGCGAGCAGGTCCTCGGCCTGCATGCGCTGCGAGCTGCGGCGCGACCTTGCGCCCGCCGCGGAAGCGCGGCAGCGCGAGCGCGATGGTCGCGTTCCAGCGCCAGCGCGCGGCGAACATCGGCGCGTCGAGCAGCGCCTGCACGAGCAGCGGCCGCACGGTCTTGGCGTTGCAGGTAGCGCGCGACCTCCTCGAGCGGGAAGCTGTGGCTGGTCGCCGAGCGAGAGCACGATCGCGTCCTCGGTCGCGGCCGCCTGCAGCTCGAAGTTGAACTTGCGGCAGAAGCGCTTGCGCAGCGCGAGGCCCCACGCGCGGTTGATGCGGCTGCCGAACGGCGCGTGCATGACGAGCTGCATGCCGCCCGACTCGTCGAAGAAGCGCTCGAGCACGAGCGTGCGCTGCGTCGGCAGCGCGCCGAGCGCGGCGCGCGCCGCGGCGAGGTACTCGACGATCTGCTCGGCGGCGGCCTGGCCGACGCCGACGTCCCGCACCAGCCATTCGATCGCGGCGGCAGCGCCGCCGCGATCGAGGGCCGCCTCGATCGCCTCGCGCAGCCGCGACACCGCTCCGGACAGCTCGTCGGCTGCGCGCCGGCGCCTCGCCGAGCCAGAACGGAATGCTCGGCGGCGCGCCCTTCGCGTCCTCGACCCGCACCGCGCCGCGCTCGACGCGCAGGATGCGCTACGACGTGTTGCCGAGCTGGAAGATGTCGCCGGCCAGGCTCTCGATCGCGAAGTCCTCGTTGACCGTGCCGACCACCTGCGCCTGCGGGCTCGAGCACGACCGTGTAGTCGGCGTTGTCCGGAATCGCGCCGCCGGAGGTGACCGCGGTGAGCGCGCGCGCCGCGCCGCGCCGCGCAGCACGCCGTTGACCGCGTCGCGGTGCAGGTAGCGCGCCGCGGCGGCCGCGGCGCGTGTCGAAGCCCTCGGCGAGCATCCGCACGACCGCGTCGAAGTCCTCGCGCGTCGAGCTCGCGGTACGGGTACGCGCGCCGGACAGCGCTCGAACAGCTCGTCCTCGCGCCACTCCTGCGCGCGCGACCTCGGCGACGATCTGCTGCGCGAGCACGTCGAGCGGCTTCGTCGGGCACCGCGATGCGGTCGAGCTCGCCGCGCCGCACCGCGTCGAGCAGCGCCGCGCACTCGACGAGCTCGTCGCGCGACAGCGGGAAGAGCCGCCCCTTCGGCAGTGCCGCCGACCGCGTGGCCCGAGCGGCCCGACGCGCTGCAGGAAGGCGGCGATCGAGCGCGTCGAGCCGAGCTGGCAGACGAGGTCGACGTCGCCGATGTCGATGCCGAGCTCGAGCGACGCGGTGGCGACGAGCAGCTTGCAGCTCGCCGCGCTTCAGCCGCTGCTCGGCGTCGAGCCGCTGCTCGCGCGCCAGGCTGCCGTGATGCGCGGCGACGTGCGTCCTCGCCGAGCCGCTCGCGACAGATGCCGCGCCGCGCGCTCGGCCAGCCGCCGCGTGTTGACGAAGACGAGCGTCGTGCGGTGCTCGCGCGACGAGCTGCGGCGAGCCGGTCGTAGACCTGCTCCCAGACCTCGTCCGACATCACCGCCTCGAGCGGCGACGTCCGGCAGCTCGATCGCCGAGGTCGCGCTCGCGCACGTGGCCGGCGTCGACGATCGCGCAGCGGCGGCCGTGCCGCGCCGACGAGGAAGCGCGCGACCTCCTCGATCGGCTTCTGCGTCGCCGACAGGCCGATGCGCACGCGGCCGGCGCCCGCGCAGCGCCTCGAGCCGCTCGAGCGACAGCGCGAGGTGCGCGCCGCGCTTGTTCGGCGCGAGCGCGTGGATCTCGTCGACGATCACCGTGCGCGTCGTCGCGAGCATCTGCCGCCCCGACTCGCTGGTCGAGCAGGATGTAGAGCGACTCCGGCGTCGTGACGAGGATGTGCGGCGGGCGCTTGCGCATGCTCTGCGCGCTCGGCCTGCGGCGTGTCGCCGGTGCGCACGCAGGTGCGGATCTCGACGTCGGGCAGGCCGCGCGCCTCGAGCTCGGCGCGGATGCCCGCGAGCGGCGCCTCGAGGTTGCGCTGGATGTCGTTCGACAGCGCCTTCAGCGGCGAGACGTAGACGACGCGCGTCTCGTCGGCGAGCCCGCCGCTCCACGCCCTCGCGCACCAGCGCGTCGATCGCGGCGAGGAACGCGGCGAGCGTCTTGCCCGAGCCGGTCGGCGCGGCGACCAGCGCGTGCCGGCCGGCCTGGATCGCCGGCCAGGCCTCGATCTGCGGCGCGGTCGGCGCGGCGAACGCCGCGCGGAACCACGCCGCGACGGCAGGGTGGAAAAGATCCAGGACGGTATCGGACATCGCGGGTCCCCGAGGCAGTGTTCGTTCCGGGGTCGAGCGGCGATACTATCGCACTGAGCAACCCGTCGATGAGCCTCGCAATGGAATGCCTGCGTCCGACCCGCATTGCCGCCGTCTTCGCCTTTTTTCTTGTCGCCGCCGGCGCGACGGCGCAGACCGCGCCGCCCGCGCTCGACGTGCCCTACGTGCCGACGCCCGAGCCGGTGGTGAACGCGATGCTGAAGCTCGCGCAGGTGAAGCGCGGCGACGTGCTCTACGACCTCGGTTCGGGCGACGGCCGCATCGTCATCGCGGCGGCGAAGCGCTACGGCGTGCGCGGCACCGGCGTCGACATCGATCCGCAGCGCGTCCGGGAAGCGAACGCCAACGCGCGCAAGGCGGGCGTCGCCAAGCAGGTGCGGTTCCTGAACGAGGACCTGTTCGCGATCGACTTCAGCGACGCGACCGTGGTGACGCTCTACCTCCTGCCGCGAATCAACCTGCAGCTGCGCCCGAAGCTGCTCGCCGAGCTCAAGCCCGGCACGCGGATCGTCTCGCACGGGTTCGACATGGGCGACTGGCAACCCGAGCGCGTGGTGGAGGTCGGCTCGTCGACGCTCTACCTGTGGATCGTGCCGCCGCGGTAACGCTCGAGAAGGCAACCCTCAGGCGCGGGGCGAAGCGCGGCGGGCGTGACGCTCGACGAGCTGCGATGGCGCCGTCTCGGCCCGCGCGCATCAGGACGCGGGCGCTTCGACCTTCTTCGTGATCGGCGGCTGCGGCAGCCGGGCTTCCCCGGGCTCGACCACGAACACGTGCTCGAGCGACCACCAGGTGCCCTCGACGCCCGGCGCGGGCGCCGGCTCGCGCTCGTGCTTCACGTAATGGCCGATCAGCGCCTTCGTCACGCCGAACTGCGAGTCGGTCTCGAGATACGGATCGTCGTTGGTGTAGACCTGCGAGGCGATCGTCTTGAAGCCCGGCTTGAAGATGAGGAAGTGCAGGTGCGCGGGGCGCCAGTTGTGGCGCTTCTGCGCGCCGAGCAGCACGCCGTTCGGCCCCTCGATCGGCACCGGGTAGGCGCCCGGCTTGATGCTGCGGAACGCGAACGAGCCGTCGGCTGCGGTGGTGAACGTGCCGCGCAGGTTCATCTCCGCCTGCGTCGGATCCTGATTCTCGTACAGCCCGACCGGCGACGAGTGCCACACGTCCACCTCGGCCCCGGCGACGGGGCGTCCTTCGCCGTCGCGCACCCAGCCCTTGAAGAACAGCGCCTCGCCCGGCGTCGGGGAGCGCAGCAGGGTCCCGCCGTTCTCGATGTGCGGCGAGCCGGTGCGCCAGAACGGCCCGAGGTTGTTCGCCTGCGTCGGGCGCGTGCCGCCCGCGCCGTTGTTCAGCAGGCAGACCAGATTCGATACGCCGAGCGCGCCGGCCACGAGCATCGCCTCGTTGTGGCTCGGCGTCGTGCGCTGACCGATCGCGTTGACGAGGGCGATTGCGGCCTGGAACTCCCGCTCGGTGAGCCGCACCTCGCGGACGAAGCCGTGCAGGTGCCGCACGAGGGCCTCGAGGATCTCCTTCGTGCGCGGGTCCGGCGTGCGGTGCATCTCCGCGAGGACGGCCTTGGTCACGTCTTCCTGGGTCTCGATGATCACTTCGCTTTCCCCCAACGCAATGCAAGCGGGTTCAGGTCACGCGCGAGCGCGAGCAAACCGGCGCGCGTCGCCGCATCGAGCGGCGCGAGCGGGTGGCGCACCGCGTCGCTCTTGATCACGCCGCCCTCGGCCATCACGGTCTTGGTCGCGCGCAGCCCGCACTGGCGGTTCTCGTAGTTGATGAGCGGCAGGATGCGCGCGTACGCCGCGGCGGCTTCGGCGCGCCGCCCGGCGCGGAACTGCTCGACCACGGGCTTGATGAGATCGGGCAAGAGCGCGCTCGGCATCGTGCCGGTCGCGCCGGCCTCGAGGTCGGCCATGAGCGTGATCGACTCCTCGCCGTCGAACGGCCCGACGATTGCGGCCGCCGCCTTGCGCGATCAGCGCCCGCAGCTTCGCGGCCGCACCGGGCACCTCGATCTTGAAGTAGCACACCTGCGGCACCTCCCGCGCGAGCCGCGCGAGGAACGGGACCGACAGCGTGACCCCGCTCAGCGGCGCGTCCTGCACCATGATCGGGATCGATACCGCCGCCGCGACGCGTGCGAAGTGCTCGAAGACACCGTTCTCGTCCGCGCGCAGCGTCGCCCCGTGATACGGCGGCATGAGCATCAGCATCCGCGCCCCTGCGGCGGCGGCGCGCCGCGCGCGCTCGACCGCGATCTGCGTGCTGAAGTGGCTGCAGGTGACGATCACGGGCACGCGCCCGGCGACGTGCTCCAGGCAGATGCGCAGCAGCGTGTCGCGCTCTCCGTCGGTCAGCAGGAACTGCTCGGAGTAGTTCGCGAGGATGCAGATGCCGTCGACGCCCTGATCGATCATGCAGTCGAGGACGCGCCGCTGGCCGTCGAGATCGAGCTCGAAGCCGTCCGTGAACGGCGTCGGCGCGATCGGGAAGACGCCCGCGTAGGGCGGGTGGGCGGGCGTCATCATGCGTCGAATTCGCGCAGCAGCTTGCCGGGACGCCCGCAGCCCGCGATCGGCCCGCTCTCGTTCACCACGCGCGTGCCGTTGACCCACACGCCGTGCAGGCCGACCGCCGGCGTGTCGACGCGGCCCGCGCCGGCGGGGAGGTCGAACACGCGGCGCTTGGGCCCGCGGCCCACCACGGCCGGATCGAAGAGGCACAGGTCGGCCCACAGTCCGGGCGCCAGCCGTCCGCGGTCGCGGATGCGGTAGAGCGCCGCGGGGCGGCTCGTCACCGCCTGCACCGCCTGCTCGAGCGTCAGGTCGCCGCGCTCGCGCACCCAGTGCCCGAAGAGATGCAGGCCGAAGCCCGCGTCGCACAGGAAGGACAGGTGCGCGCCGGCGTCCGAGAGCGTGATCTGCGCGCTCGGGTGGCGGAGCAGCTCGCGCACCTGGTCCTCGTCGGTGTTGAAGAGCTTGCAGTCGAACAGCGCGTCGAGCTCGCCGTCGAGCGCGAAGTCGAGCAGCCAGTCGAGCGGATCCTTGCCGGCCGCGCGGGCGAGCGCGGCGACGTTCTTGCCGACGAGCGAGGCGTGCTCGGGCCGCTGCGCGTCCTTGATCGTCATGTGCTCGAGCGTGTGATACGAGAAGCGGTTCGGGACCCCGCCTTTGCCCGCCGCCTCCGCCTTGATCGCACGGCGGAACGCCGGGTCCGCGAGGACGCGGCGATACTCGTCCGACCCCTCCGCCTTGATCGCCGGCCGCCACTCGATCAGCGCCTCCAGCGGATACGGGTGGCTCAGGGTGAACTCCATGCCGAGCGGGAAGCAGCCCACGTGACCCCACAGCTCGCGTCCGCGCTTGCGCGCGGCGTCGATCTGCTCGAACTCCCCGAACACGCGCTCGGGATCGTTCGGGTCAACGAAGAGCGCCGCGATGTTGACCGGCCGGCCGGTGCGCTCGGCGATGCTCTCGAGCCACGGCACCGTGGTGGTCATGCCCTTGGTCACCATGAACACGCCGCGGCCGACCTCGCCGAGCGCGCCGGTCAGCTCGCGCATCTCGTGCTCGTCGGCGAGGCGCGACGGCATCGGGATGCCGTTCTCGCCGTTGTGCTGCTCGAGCGTCGTGGACGAGAACCCCACCGCCCCCGCGCGCAGCCCCTCGACGACGAGCCGCTTCATCTCCGCGACCTCGGCGGCGGTCGCCGCGCGCTTCGCCGCGTCCTCGCGCAGCACGTACGTGCGCACCGACGAATGCCCGATGAAGGACGCGACGTTCGGCACCACGCCGCGGCGCTCGAGCATGCCGAGGTATTCCGGATAGCTCTCGAATTCCCACTGGACGCCCGCGCGCAGCGCGTCGAGCGACATGCCCTCCACGTGCGTCAGGTTGCGCAGCGTAAGGTCGCGGTCGGGCGGGCGGCAGGGCGCGATGGTGAAGCCGCAGTTGCCGATCACCATGCTGGTGACGCCGAGCGCCACCGACGGCGTCGCGAACGGGTCCCAGATGAGCTGGGCGTCGAAGTGCGTGTGCAGGTCGATGATGCCGGGCGCGAGCGCGAGCCCGTGCGCGTCGACGCGTTGCGCGGTGCTGCCGTCAGTCTCACCGACTGCCGCGATGCGGCCGTCCTTGACCGCCAGGCTGCCGCGCCGCGCCGGCGCGCCGGTACCGTCGATCAGCAGCGCATTGTCGATGACGAGATCGTGCATGCCGGCTCCTCCCTGCGTCGCCCGGTTGATGGGACGGCCATTCTAAGGCTCGATCCCGCCCCAAGGCATGGCCGGCGGAACGCTGCGCGCCGGGCGGGGTGACGGAGTGCGGCTACCAGCGCAGCACGCGCGGTCCGATCAGCGCACCGAGTGCCGTCGGAATGAGCATGCCGAGGACGTACCAGACGCCGAGGAACGGCGCCGCGAGCTCGGGGCAGTGGAAAGCGTAGATCACGGCGCCGACGGCGCCGGCGAACAGGCCGGCCGCCGCGCCGGCCCAGCGCAGCCGCGTGGGCGCGAACCCTTTCATGCCCCACAGCGCGGCGGCGAAGATCGGCAGCGAAAGCACCGCAATGTTGAGCGGGCACGCGGACCAGGTCTGCCCGAGCAGAAGCTCGGTGCGGCGCGGCGCGTCGGCGCCGGCGAGCGCGATCGCCGCGAGAAGCCACATCGCCAGCACCGGTACGACGAGCGCGCCCGGTACGCGCGCGATGCCGGGCACCCGGCCGGGCGAGGCGGAGCGTCGCCACCCATCCGCCCACGGCGAGCCACGCCACGAACGCGAACTTGATCCAGAACATCGGCGACGGGCAGATCCTGCGCGAGCGTCGAGCGCACGCCGAGCCACGTCGCCATCAGGACCGTGGCCACGATCACGCCGGCGCCGACGGCCAGTGCGCAATCGCCGCACCGGCGCGCGCGGATCGATCGCCCCGGCGCCGGTCGCGAGCAGCCTTGCAAACTCGTCGGTATTCATGCGTCACCCCTGATCTTCGCGGCGAGGGCCTTGAGGCCGCGGTGCACCGCAACCTTGACCGCCGATTCCGACATTCCGGTGAGACGCGCGGCCTCCGCGACCGAAAGCCCCTGCACCTTCACGCAGACGATCGGCATGCGCTGGCGCTCGGGCAGGGTCTCGAGGAGCTTCCCGAGGTCGCGCCGCGCTTCGGCCGCATCGGCGTCCGCCGTGGACAGGACCTCGAGCTCGTCATCGAGCGGGTCGGTCAGGAAGTCGCTCCGCCCGCGGCGGCGCAGGCAATCGACGAGCTTGTAGCGGGCGATGGCGTGCACCCACGCCGTCAGCGGCTGCGCGGCGTCGAAGGTGTGGCGCTGGTTGTGCACGGCCAGAAGCGTCTCCTGCACCAGGTCCTCGACTTCGTCCGGCAGGCGGGCGAGGCGCCGCCTGAGGAACGCGCGCAGGTGCGCGCTCAGTTCCACCAGGAACCGATGATAGGCCGCGGCGTCGCCGGCGAGCGCCCGCACGAGGAGGTCCTTGAGTCGATCCTCGCTGGCGGTCAATCGGCCCTCTTCGTAATTCGTTGCGGAAGTCGGTTCGGTTACAGGGCGCGCCCGATCGGGCGCATCCGGCCGCGAATTGTGCCTGCGCCTGTAACCGGATGCCCGGCCGGCGCGAACTAGCTCACAGACCCGCCACGTCGGCACGGTCGTCCCTACCCTCACCAAGGAGTCATTGCGATGAACCGCATCACCCTCGCAGCCACCGCCGTCGCCCTCGCCGCGCTCGCCTCCGGCGCCGCGCTCGCCCAGCCCAAGCCCGCCCAGCCCTCGATGGACAAGTGCTACGGGGTATCCATGGCCGGGAAGAACGACTGCGCCGCCGGCCCCGGCACGACCTGCGCCGGCACCTCGAAAACGGACTACCAGGGCAACGCCTGGAGCTACGTCACCAAGGGCACCTGCACCACGATTAAGACACCGAAGGGCATGGGCTCGCTCACGCCGATCAAGAGCTGAGTTACGTACGTGACCGCGGTTCCGTCCGCCGGGCTCGGCCTGAAGCCCCGGCATTTCGACGAGGCGCTCGCCGCGCCCGCGGACGGGTTGTGGTTCGAGGTCCATCCCGAGAACTACATGGTCGCGGGCGGGCCGCGGCTCGCATGGCTGGAGGCGATCCGCGCGCGGCATCCGCTCGCGCTGCACGGCGTCGCGCTATCGCTCGCCGCCGATGCGCCGCCCGACGAGGCGCATCTCGCCCGGCTCGCCGCGCTGGTGGACCGCTTCGAGCCCGCGCTCGTCTCGGAGCACCTCGCATGGTCGACGTGGCAAGGCGCTTACCGGCCCGATCTGCTGCCGTTCCCGCGCACGACCGAAGCCCTGACGCGCATCGCGGCGAACGTCGAGCGCGCGCAGGACGCGCTCGGCCGCAGGATCGCGCTCGAGAATCCGTCGCACTATCTCGTCATCGACGGCCACGACTGGGACGAGATCGACTTCCTCGAAACGCTCGCGCGGCGCACGGGATGCGCTCTGCTGCTCGACGTCAACAACGTATTCGTGTCCGCGCGCAACCTCGGGCTGTCCGCGGAGGCCTATATCGACGCGTTTCCGGGTGCGCTCGTCGCGGAGATCCATCTCGCCGGGCACACCGCCGACCCGTCCCTCGGCGCGGCCCTGCTGGTCGACTCGCACGACGCACCGGTCGACCCGGCTGTGTGGGCGCTCTACGAGCGGCTGATCGCGCGCATCGGCCCGCGGCCGACGCTGATCGAGCGCGACGACAACCTACCGGCGTTCGACGTCCTGATGGACGAGCGCGCACGGGCCGAGTCCGTCCTGCGCGCGCCGCTGCGGCGAGCCGCATGAGCGCAACTTCGCTGCGGCAGTTCCAGGACGGCTTCGCGCGCGCCCTGCTCGCGCCCGATCTGCGCCCGGACGACTACGCACCCGCGGTCGCGCGCCTCGCCGCGCAGCCGGCGTTCGCCGTCTATCGCAACACGGTGATGAAGGGCTGCATCGATGCGCTGCAGGCCAACTACCCGTCGGTGGCGCGCCTCGTCGGCGAGGAGTGGTTTCGCGCTGCCGCCGCAGTCTACGTGCGCGCGCATCTACCCGCGCATCCCACGCTCGCCGTCTACGGCGAAGGCTTCGCGGACTTCCTCGCCGGATTCGAGCCCGCCGCCGAGCTGCCCTACCTGCCGGGCGTCGCGCGGCTCGACCGGTTCTGGACCGAGGCTCACACGGCGCCCGACGAGATGCCGATCGAGGCGGCTGCGGTCGCTCGCCTGGGTCCCGAGGCACTCGCGCGCACGGTCCTGCGGCCGCACGCCAGCGCGCGCTGGTCGTGGTTCGATGCGCAGCCGATCGCGACCCTCTGGCGGCGCAATCGGTATCCGCAGGACGGCGACGAGGCCGAGATCGACTGGCGCGCGGAGGGCGTGCTGGTCGTGCGCCCGGGCGGCAGCGTCGGCAACGTCGATCTCGACGCGGCCGGATGCGCGTTTCTCGATGCCTGCGCGTCCGGCGGAACGCTGGCCGACGCCGCGGCGGCTGCGCTTGCCGTGGACGCGCACGCGGACCTGGCGCACCTCATGTCGCAGCTCCTGGAAGCCGGCGCTTTCGGGCGCATGGATCACCTCGATCACTCACCGGAGGAACGATGACGACCGCAACCACTTCCGCCCCGGCGGCGCCGACCGGGCTGCGCGCCGCGTGGAACCGCATCGCCGACACGCTCGAGCGCTGGATCGGCCACTCGCTGCTCGCACTCGCCGCCCGGTTCTCCATCGCCGGCATCTTCTTCATGTCCGGCCGCACCAAGGTCGAGGGCTGGCTGAGCGTGAGCGAGACCGCGGTCGCGCTCTTCGCCGACGAGTACAAGGTGCCGCTGCTTTCGTCCGAACTCGCCGCGCACCTCGCAACCTACGCCGAGCACCTGTTCCCGGCCCTTCTCGTCCTGGGGCTCTTCACGCGGTTCGCGGCGCTCGCGCTGCTCGGGATGACCGCGGTGATCCAGCTCTTCGTCTACCCCGCGGCCTGGCCCACCCACCTCGCTTGGGCCGGGCTGCTGCTCTACCTCGCGGGGCGCGGCGCGGGCACCTGGTCGCTCGACCGTCTGCTCGTCATTCGGTAGTCCGCCGCACCGCGACCTGGCTGCGCGGCGCGGCCGGGCGCGCCAGCGTGGGCCGGGGGCTTGACCTGGATCAGCCGCCGGCGCCCACCGGCCGGGTACCGTAGTTTCATTGCAGCCGGCACGGAGCGCCTGCCATGAAATACGACGACCCGGAGTGCGCCTACTGCCCGCCCACGGTCCGCGCCTGCCGCCAGGGCGAGGCCGCCGAGCGCGGTCCGGGCTTCTGCCCGTCGCAGGTCGACCCGGACACCCAGGCGCACGCGCGCGCCGCGTACGACGATCCCGAGACGCGCCGCATCGCGCACGAGTCGGCGCTGGTCGAGTCCGAGGGCTACTGCAAGTGGACGCGCGTCGAGGAGATCGTGCAGTTCGCGAAGCGCATGGGGTTCCGGAAGATCGGCATCGCGAACTGCATCAGCTTCGTCGACCACGCCTACGTGCTCTCGGGCATCCTCGAGAGCCACGGCTTCGAGGTCGTGTCGGTCGCGTGCAAGAACGGCAACATCCCCAAGGAGGACCTGGGCGTCGCCGACCACGAGAAGATCCGCCCCGGCCAGTTCGAGCCGCTCTGCAACCCGGTGTCGCAGGCCGAGCTCCTCAACGCGCACGGCTGCGAGCTCAACGTGGTGATGGGGCTGTGCGTCGGCCACGACAGCCTGTTCTTCAAGCACGCGCAGGGCCTCACCACGGTGCTGGTCGCGAAGGATCGCGTCCTCGGCCACAACCCCGTGATGGCGCTCCATCTCGCCGACACCTACTACGCGCGCGTCTGGGGGCCCGACAAGCCGGCCAAGCCGCCCAAGCTCCCGCCCGCCGGGCGACGCGGCGCCGGGTGACGCCGCGTCGCCGCTCGTCGTTGACCCTCGCCGAGCGCGCTTGACGCGGACTTGCTAGGCTCGATAACGCGTCAGCGCGCCGGAACGTCCGGCGAACGCGTGTGGCACCCTCCCGCTCGACTCCGAAAGCCCATCAGTGACCGGCGACTCCTCCGCTCCACGACCCGACCTCGCGCGCACGCTTGAACTCGAAGCGCCGGTCGCGGCGCGCCGTCGCATCGGGCGCTGGGTCGTCGTGGCGGGCGTGGTGGTCGCTGCGGTGGTGGTCGCCGTCCTCCTCCTCTCGAACCGCGGCGACGAGCCCCGCTACCAGACCGCGAAAATCGCGCGCGGCAACCTCACCGTGATCGTGACTTCGACCGGCACGCTGCAGCCGACGAACCAGGTGGACGTGGGGAGCGAGCTCTCCGGGATCGTCAAGACCGTGGAAGCCGACTTCAACGACCGGGTCAAGGTCGGCCAGGTGCTGGCGCGGCTCGACACCACCCGGCTGGAGGCGCAGGTCCTGCAGGCGGAGGCGGCCGTGCGGGCCGCGGAGGCGCGGGTGCGCGAGGCCGAGGCGAACGAGAACGAGATGCGGCGCAAGCTCGCGCGCGCGCAGGAGCTCTCGAGCCAGAAGTACGTCTCCGAGGAGGCGCTGGTCACCGCCCAGGCCGGCGCCGATCGCGCCGTGGCCACGCTCCAGAGCGCGCGCAGCCAGGCCGACCAGGCCCGCGCCACGCTCACGGTGGACCGCACCAATCTCGCGAAGTCGGTGATCCGCTCCCCGATCAACGGCACCGTGCTCGCGCGCAAGGTCGAGCCGGGCCAGACGGTCGCCGCGACGCTCCAGGCGCCGGTGCTGTTCACGCTGGCCGAGGACCTCACGAAAATGGAGCTGCACGTCGACGTCGACGAGGCCGACGTCGGCCTGGTGAAGGTCGGGCAGCCGGCGACGTTCACGGTGGATGCCTACCCCGGCCGCGCGTTTCCCTCGAAGGTCACCGAAGTGCGCAATGCCGCCAAGACCGTCAGCGGCGTCGTCACGTACGAGACGGTGCTCGCGGCGGACAACGCCGAGCTGCTGTTGCGCCCGGGCATGACCGGCACGGCGAACATCACGGTGAATCAGCTCCAGGACGTCGTCGTCGTGCCCAACACGGCCCTGCGATTCACGCCGCCCGCGGCGCCGGCCGCCCGCTCCTTCGTCAGCCGCCTCCTGCCGATCCCCCCGCGCACGGCCGTACCCAACGTCGGCCAGGCAGGGGCCGACCGCCGGAATCAGCAGGTGTGGGTCCTGAAGGAGGACGCGCCCGTCGCCATTGCGGTCGTCGTCGGCGCGACCGACGGCCGCATGACGCAGATCGTCGGCGGGGAGGTGCAGCCGGGGCTCGAGGTGCTGACCGACACGCTGCAGGCCGCGAAATGAGCGCGGCGCTCGCCGAGCCGCGGGCCGGCGGCGCCGCGGCGGCGGCGGCGCCGCCGGTCATCGAGCTGCGCGGCGTCACGAAGACGTACGGGTCGGGCGCCGCCGCGGTTCACGCGCTGCGCGGCATCGACCTGCGCATCGACGCGGGCGAGTTCGTCGCGGTCATGGGGCCGAGCGGCTCGGGCAAGTCCACGTGCATGAACATCGTCGGGTGCCTCGACGTCCCGAGCGCCGGCGCGTATCGCTTCGACGGCGTCGACGTCGGCGGCCTGTCGCGGCGGAGCCGCGCGCTCCTGCGGCGCAACTTCCTCGGCTTCGTGTTCCAGGGCTACAACCTCCTGAACCGCACCACGGCCCTGGAGAACGTCGAGCTGCCGCTCGTCTACCGCGGCCTGCGGCCGCGCGAGCGCCACCCGCGCGCGTTGCGCGCGCTCGCCACCGTCGGGCTCGAGGCGTGGGCGCACCACACGCCGGGCGAGCTCTCCGGCGGCCAGCAGCAGCGCGTCGCGATCGCGCGCGCGATCGTCACCGAGCCGATCGTGATCCTCGCCGACGAGCCGACCGGCAACCTCGACACCGTGCGCAGCCGCGAGATCATGGACCTCCTCGCGGCGCTCAACCGCGAGCAGCGGATCACGATCGTCATGGTCACCCACGAGGCCGACATGGCCGCCTACGCCCACCGCATCGTGCGCTTCGTCGATGGGCTCGTGGCGTCGGACGAGCGCGGGCCGGGGCGCACCTGATGTTCCGCGAGACGCTCCTCCTGGCGCTGCGCTCGATCCGCCGCAACGTGCTGCGCTCGTCGCTCACCATTCTCGGGATCGTCATCGGGATCGCGGCGGTCATCACCCTGGTCACGCTCGGCGGCGGGGCGACCGTGCAAGTGGCCAACCAGATCAAGAGCCTCGGCAGCAACCTGCTCAGCGTGCGCCCCGGCCAGCAGCCGCGCGGCGCGGGCGGCGTGCGGCAGGCCGCGCGGCTGTTCGAGTCGAAGGACCTCGAAGCGATCGAGCGCGACATCTCCGGGATCGCCGCCGTGGCGCCGACGGCCTCCCGGAGCATGCTCGCCATCAGCGGCGACACGAACTGGTCGACGGTGGTCACCGGCGTCGACAACGCTTACCTGCGCGTGCGCGACTGGTCGCTCGCCCGCGGGCGCTTGTTCACCGACGGCGAGCTGCGCGCCGGCGCGATGGGCTGCATTCTCGGCGACACGGTGCGGCGGAATCTCTTCGGCGCGCAGGACCCGCTCGACGCGACGATCCGCCTCGGCGCCCTGTCCTGCCCGGTGATCGGCGTGCTCGCGGCCCAGGGGCAGGCGGCGTTCGGAATCGATCAGGACGACCTGGTGCTCATCCCGCTGCGCGCGTACCAGCGGCGCATCGCCGGCAACCAGTACATCGACGCGATCCTCGTCTCGGTGCGCGACGGGGTGTCGACCACGAAGGTGCAGGGCGACATCGAGCGGCTGCTGCGCGAGCGCCGCCACCTCGGGCCGCGCGAGGAGGCCGACTTCCACGTGCTCGACATGCAGCAGATCGTCGCCACCGTGAGCGGCACCACGCGGACCCTCACCGCGCTGCTCGGCGCGGTCGCCGCCGTGAGCCTGTTCGTCGGCGGGATCGGCATCATGAACATCATGCTGGTCTCGGTGACCGAGCGCACGCGCGAGATCGGCATCCGGCTCGCCATCGGCGCCACCGAGACCGAGGTGCTGCTGCAGTTCCTGGTCGAGGCGGTGATGCTGTCGCTGCTCGGCGGCATCGCGGGCATACTCGCCGGCGTCGGCGCTGCGGCCGCAGGCGCGACACTGCTGAACGTGCCGTTCGTCTTCAACGCCTGGATCGTCGCGATCGCGTTCCTCTTCTCCGGCGCAGTAGGCGTGATCTTCGGGTACTTCCCCGCGCGCAAGGCGGCGCAGCTCAACCCGATCGACGCCCTGCGGCACGAGTGAGCGGGCGGCGCCGGCGCGAGCGCGCCGGCGGTCGGATCAGAGCGCCTGCCGCGCGATCTTCAGCCGCGTGGCGCTGACGTCGTCGCCGCGCACTTCGCGCAGCGCGTAGCCGACGAAATCGTCGACGACTTCCTTGCGCCAGTAGAGGTCGAGATCGGTGTTGTCCATCGGTTTGGCGCGCGAGGCGACCGCGACCGCGGCAGCGGCGATGGCCTCGTCGGTCAGCTTCTGCCCGCGCAGCACGGCGCCGGCCTTTTCCACGAGGAACGGCCGCGAGGCGGCAGCGCCGAGCACGATGCGCGCATCCTCGACGATGCCGTCGGGCGCGAGCTTCACCGCGGCCGCCACACCGAGCACCGGGAAATCGAACGACCCGCGCCGGCGCAGCTTCCAGTAGCTCGACCGCCAGCCGGCGGCCTCCGGCAGCGCGATCTCGGTCAGGATCTCGTCCGCGCGGCGCGTGAGGTAGTCGATCCCGTCGTTCTTGTAGAGATCCGCGAGCGCGAGCTCGCGCTCGCCCTGCGCGGAAACGAGCTTCACCGTCGCCCCGAGCGCGATCAGCGCCGGCGCGGTGTCGGTCGACGACACCGCGACGCAGCGCTTGCTCGCGGTCGCCACCCAGCACGTCTCGCCGTCCTTCTTCAGGCAGAAGTCGATCGCCTTGCGCCACTCGTGGCTCTGGTTGTAGTAGGTGCAGCGCGTGTCGAGGCAGACGTTGCCGCCGAGCGTGCCGGTGTTGCGCAGGTGCGCCGTCGCCACCTGCGCCGCGGCCTGCCACAGCCCGCGGTACTGCGCGCGCAGGTCCGCGTCCTCGACGATCTCGGTGAGCGTGCGCGCGGCGCCGAGGCGCAGGCCGGAACCGTTCGCGACGTGCTTTCAGGTCGGCGATGCCGCGGACGCGACACCAGCGTCTGCGGCGTCTGGTGGCGGCGCTTCATGTTGGGCACGAGGTCGGTGCCGCCGGCGATCAGCATCGCCTGCGGGCCCTCGCCCGCGAGGATCTTCGCCGCTTCGGCCACGCTCTTCGGCGCGTGCCAGCGGAACCACGGCAGGCGCATCATGCGGCTTTCCTCCCTTTCAGCTCGTTGCCGTCGCCGCCTTCCCACGGCGGCAGGACGAACGTCGGCTCCGGGTACGGCACCGCGGGGAAGCTCTCGGGACCCACGCGCGGGGCTTCGCCCTTCGCCTTCTTCTCGAGCGCGCGCAGCACCTTGTCGGGCGTGATCGGCACCTCGTCGATGCGCACGCCGACCGCGGCGTGGATCGCGTTCGCGAGCGCCGGCATCACCGGCAGGAGCGGTCCCTGCCCGACCTCCTTCGCGCCGTACGGGCAGTTCGGATCGGGATCCTCGATCAGCGCGACCTCGACTTCGGGCATGTCCATGTGCGTGAGGCTCTTGTAGTCGAGCATCGACGGGTTGCGGTGCACGAGCGCGCTGGAGAGCTTCGGCGGCAGGCGGCGGAACGCCTGCTCTTCCATCAGCGCCTCGCCCAGGCCCATGTACACGCCGCCGATCACCTGGCCGCGCGCGAGCACCGGGTTCAGCGCCCGCCCGATGTCGTGCGCGATCCAGATCTTCGGCACCGTGACCCAGCCGGTGTGCGGGTCGACCTCGGTTTCGACCACGCAGGCGGAGAAGCTGTAGGCGGGCGACGGCCCGACGCCCGCGCCCTTGTACTTGCCCGGCGGCTTCGGCGGCGCGTACGAGCCGACCGCGGCGAGCGTGCCGAACTTCGTTTCCGCCGCCGCGATCGCCTCGATGAAGCTCATCGATCTTCGTGGGGTCGTCGGCCGCGAATACGCGGTCCTGCGAGAACACAACGCGGTCGGGCAGCGTGTCGAGCGTCTCGGCCGCGGCGGTGGCGAGCCGCTCGCGCACGCGCCCCGCGGCCTGCAGCGCCGCGTTGCCCATCATGATGGTGACGCGGCTCGAGTACGAGCCGAGGTCGATCGGCGTGATGCCGGTGTCGCCGGTGACGCACGCGCACGTTGACCGGATCGATGCCGAGCGCTTCCGCGGTGAGCGCCGCGAGCACGTCGTCCGAGCCCTGCCCGAGCTCGGTCGCGCCGCAGTACACCGTCACCTGGCCGCTGCGGTCGAGCAGCAGCTGGACCGCCGAGTGCGGCATCTTGTTCCAGTAGATCGAGACGCCCGCGCCGCACATGTAGGTGCGAGCAGGCGAGACCCAGGCCGCGCCCGGGCCCGAGCTTGCCGCGCCGCTCCTTCCAGCCGGACATCTCGACCACCTTGCGGATGCATTCGGCGAGCCCGTTCGAGCCGATGCGGAGCCAGCTCGCGGTGAGCGAGTCGGGCTGGGTGACCATCTTCAGGCGCATCTCGGCGGGATCCAGACCGAGGTGCGTGGCGATCTTGTCGAGCTGGACCTCCTGGCCGAAGCGCCCCTGCGGCGTGCCGTGGCCGCGCTTGGGACCGCAGGCGGGCTTGTTCGTGAACACCCGGCAGGCCTCGAACTTGAAGCGCGGCAGCTCGTACGTCACCGGCGTCAGCACGCCGGTGTAGAAGGTGCTCGCGGGCCCGTGCGAGCCGTAGGCGCCGCCGTCGAGCAGCGTCTGCAGGTGCATCGCGGTGAGCCGGCCGTCCTTGGTCACGCCGGTGCGGAACTTCATCAGCACCGGGTGCCGGCCGCGGTGCTGGTAGAAGACCTCCTCGCGCGTCAGGCAGATCTTCACCGGGCGCCCGAGCATCAGCGCCGCCTTGGACACGACGAACTCGTGGTTGCCCGGATCGCACTTGCCGCCGAAGCCGCCGCCGTTGGCGGTGGCGATCACGCGGATGTGCGCGGCGGGCATCTGCAGCACGCGCGCGAGCTGGCGGTGCAGGTAGTGGGGATTCTGCGTGCTCGACGAGAGCAGCGAGCTTGCCGTCGCCCTCGACCGACGCGAGCGAGGCCTGCTGCTCCATCGGCAGGTGCGTGTTGCCTTCGTAGAAGAACAGGTCCTCGAAGACGTGGTCGGAGTTCGCCAGCGCCGCCGTCGACGTCGCCGAACTCGTAGGCCTGGTTGCGATGGATGTTGCCCTGCTCGCCGTAGTCGTGGATGCGCGGCTCGGGATTGGCGAGCGCCCTCCTCGGGCGAGGCGATCGTCGGCAGCGACCGGTACTTCACGTCGATCAGCTGCAGCGCTTCGGTCGCGGTCTGCTCGTCGACGGCGATCACTGCGGCCACCGGGTCGCCGACGTGCCGCACGCGCTCGCGCGCGAGCGGATGCTCGTCCTGCGACACCGGCATGATGCCGTAGGGAATCGGGAAGTCGGCGCCGGTGAGCACCAGGTGCACGCCGCGGTGCGCGCGCGCGCGCGAAACGTCGATCGACTCGATGATCGCGTGCGGGTGCGGCGAGCGCAGCAGCTTCGCGTGCAGCATGCGCGGCAGCGACGAGGTCGTCGGCGAAGAGCTGTCTGGCCGATCACCTTGGCGCGGCCGTCGACGCGGCGGCGCGGCTTGCCGATGGTGTCGAAGCGCGTCTTCTGGAGCGGCTTTTCGGGCGCGTTCATGGCTTGGCCTCGCGAATGACGCGCGCCGCCTGCTCGACCGACTCCCAGATCTGCTGGTAGCCGGTGCAGCGGCACAGGTTCCCGGACAGCGCCTCCTTGATCCGCTCGCGGCTCGGCGCGGGATCCTTGTCGAGCAGCGCCTTGGCGGTCATCACCATGCCGGAGGTGCAGTAGCCGCATTGCGAGCCGCCGAGATCGGCGAACGCCGCCTGCAGCGGGTGCAGCTCGGTCCCGTTCGCCACGCCCTCGATCGTCTCGATGCGCCTGCCCTCGCATGCGACCGCGAGCTCGAGGCACGACGAGCACCGGTTGCCCGTCGATGAGCACCGCGCACGCGCCGCACTCGCCGAGCTCGCAGCCGTGCTTGGTGCCGGTGAGGCCGAGGTCCTCGCGCAGCACCTCGAGCAGCGTCTTGTAGGGCGCGAACGAGACCGGCGTGTCCTCGCCGTTCACGTCGAGCCGCAGGTGTACCCGGTCGGGGACTGCACTCATCTCAGGACTCCTTTAACCAGATAGTCGGCGAGCGTCTGCGCGATCTCGGCCACCGTGCGGGCGCCGTCGGGCCGGTACCAGCGCGCGGTCCAGTTGACCGCGCCGAGCATGGCGCGGGTCACCAGCGCCGCGTCGCAGGGCGCGAACTCGCCGCGCGCGACGCCTTCCGTCACCAGCTGGCGCACCCCGCGCTCGTAGCGGTCGCGCTTCTCGACGATCGGCGCGCGCATCCCCTCGGGCAGCGCGTCGACCTCGAGGTGCGCGGTGGCGCCCTCGAGCTCGTCGAGCATCGCGTGGACGTGCGCGCGCAGCACGCTGCGGAGCTGCTCGGCGCGCGAGGCCGGCGTCGCGCGCGCCGCCTCCACGGCGGCGAGCATGTGCTCGACCGTCCGCTCCTGGCAGAAGAGCAGGAGCTCGTCCTTGCCGGAGAAGTAGTAATAGAGGTTGCCGGGGGAGAGGTCGGCTTCCTGGGCGATCTCCCGCATCCCGGCCGCGGCGACGCCGCGGCGTCGGAACACCCGCGCGGCGGCTCGGAGGATGTCCAGGCGACGGGCTTCGCTCCGGCGCCGGACGCGGTCGGACGGCTCACTCGAACGCCGATTCAAAATTTGAACCATCGTTCAAATATTAGGCCGGACGACCCAGGAAAGCAACCGGCATTCGCGCCGGGATTGATCTGTCTTACGTTCGCAGGGGCGGCAGATCCCCGTATTCGACGGGCGCCTTGTCCTTCATCGCCACGACCGACCGCCGGATGTCGTCGATGCTGAAGATGCCCGGCTGGAGCGCGTTCAGGTACTCGAAGCTCTCCGCCACCGAGTGGTCGCGGGCCTGCGAAATCATGTCCTTCGTTGCCGCGATCGCCACCGGCGACTTCGCCGCGATCCGTCGCGCGACCTCGAGCGCCCCGGCCACGAGCGCCTCGTGCGTCTCGAACAGGCCGTTCACGAACCCGAGCCGCTCGGCGCGCTCGGCCGGCAACCGGTCGCCGGTGTAGGCGAGCTCGCGGATCACCGCTTCGGGCAGCTGCTTGGGCATGCGGTTCAGCGTGCCGACGTCGGCCATCATGCCGAGGTTGATCTCCTGGATCACGAACCACGCGTCGCGGGTCGCGTACCGCAGGCAGCACGCCGCCACGAAGTCGACGCCGCCGCCGATGCAGCCGCCCTGCACCGCCGCGATCACCGGGAAGCGCGCGCCGGCGAGCGCGTGAAAGGCCTCCTGCAGCTCGATGAGCTTGGCGCGGAAGCGCTGGCGGCCGGCGATCGTCGAGGTGTCGAGCGCGGGCTCGTTCTCGAACATCGCGAGGTCGATGCCGGCGGTGAAGTGCTTGCCGGTCGAGGAGATGACCGCTGCGCGCACGCCGCCGCCCGCGTCCAGCTCGCGCACGGCGGCGGGCAGCTCGCGCCAGAACGTGGCCGCCAGCGCGTTCATGCGCTCCGGGCGCGACGAGGCGGATGTGCGCCACCTTCGCGTCGACCGAGACTTCGATGCTCTCGTAGTCCATTCCAATCACTCCAGCGTGACGTTGAGGGATGCAAGGCGCATGTCCGGGCCTCCCCTGGAGCCTATGCGGTGCGCTTCGCCGGCGCCGCGATCTCGCCCGTTTGCGAGCGCTTACTGTCGCCGGCAGCGGCGCCATCTGCGGCGCCGCGGGCACCTGGCAGCCCTGCGACGCAGCAGCGCCCCGGCTGGCGGTTGCGCGTGATCTGGCGCGTCTCGTCGGTAAGGACGCCGCGCTCGAGCAGGCGCTCGACGAGATCCACCTTGTTGCCGACCGGATAGTGGCGCCAGATCTCCATCTGCATCGCCTCGGGCGAGCCGCCGCCGTGCAGCGAGATCACCGAGTACCAGCCCGCCTGATTGGACGCGGTGAGGTCCTCGATCAGGCGGGCGACCTCGATGCGCTTCTCGTACGGGATGTCCGAGCGCGCGCCGAGCAGCTCCGAGAGCCGTCCCGCGGTCGCCGGGTTGTGATCCTCGTCGGGCCCCGGCAGCGTCACGATCAGCCCGCCCGAGAGGTGATGCGCGAGCCGGTGCATGTCGTAGATCTGCGTGGCGAGCAGGAGCTTGCCGATGTTGCCGAACACCGCGTCCGGCACCGCGACGCCGGCCGGGTCCTGCGCGCAGTACACCGATGCGGCGACGCCGCACGCGTAGAAGCCCTCGACGATCTTGATCAGCTCGACCATCTGCCCGCGCAGGTTGGACGCCGCGTCGAGGTCGACGCCGTTCGCTTCGGTCATCAGCGCGCTCGCACCGATGAGCAGGTCGCCGAACCCGGCGCGCGCGGCGATGCAGGTCTGGCGGTGGTGCTGCGCGTACTGGTAGGTGAGGAAGCCCGAGTGCTGCCATTCGCCGGCGAGGAACACGCGCTCCCACGGCACGAACACGCGATCGAAGATCGCGACCGCCGTCGACTGACCGTACTTCGCGCTGAACTTCGCCGCCGCCTCGCCCGGGCGGCCCGCCGGTCGCGCGACCAGCGTGAGGTTCTCCGCGTCCACCGGCACGGCGCAGCAGACGGCGTAGTCGGCGTCCGCTTCGGTCATGTTCCGGCACGGCATCACCAGCAGCTCGTGCATGTACGGCGCGCCGGTGATGATCGCCTTCGCGCCGGCAATCACGATCCCGTCCTTGCGCCGCTCGACGATGTGCACATAGGCATCCGGATTCGGCTGTTCGGAGGGGCGCAGCGCGCGATCGCCCTTGCCGTCGGTCATCGCCACGCCGAGCGCGAGATCTTCGGCGTACACGCGGTCGAGGTACGCCGCAACCCGCTCGCCGTACGAGGTGCCGCGTTCGGCGTCGGTTCGCGCGGCCGCCTGCCGCAGCGCGGCGAGCGCGTCGCCGCCGAGGTAGCGTTGCGCGCACCCCGTCTCCTGGCAGAGCAACCGCACGGCCTCGAGCTTGTTGAGGAGATCCTGGCTCGACGCCGGGATCGCGTTCATGCGGTTGACGACGCGGCCGCCCGCGAGATCGGGCCGGCTCGCGCGCATCACCGGCGCGAGGTCCTCGCGCAACGCGTAGTCGTACGACAGCGCGAGCCCGTTCACGCCGGGCGCGAGCAGCGGCTCGTCGGCCACCGAGCGCACCTGCTGCCCGTTCACGTACACGCGCGGCCGGTAGCGCCGCAGCGACTCGCGGTAGTCGTTTCCCGACATCAGCATGGCGCGACCTCCTCGGCTCTCGGAGCGGGGGCATTATCCCGCCCCGGCGGGGATCGAGTAATCTCGCTGCAGCATCCATTGGCGGAGGCCGCATGATCGTCCGCGCACTCGTGTTCCTCGCAGCCTGCGCGCTCTCCTTGCAGGCGTTCGCGCAAGTCTTCCCGGCGAAACCGATCCGGCTCATCGTCGGCTACCCGCCCGGCGGGTCGGGCGACTTCCTGACGCGGCTCGTCGCCGATGAGATGTCGAAGGACCTCGGCGTCGCCGTCCTCGCCGAGAACCGGCCGGGGGCGGGGGCGACCATCGCGACGGAGCTGGTGGCCCGGGCGCCGGCGGACGGCTACACGGTGCTCAACTCGACGCACCACACGATCAACAAGGCGCTCTACAAGAAGCTCGGCTACGACCCGGACCGGGACTTCGCGGCAGTGACGCGCGTGGCCGTCGGGCCGCTGGTGATCGTGGTCAACAACGACGTTCCCATCAAGACCCTGAAAGAGCTGCTCGCCTTCGCCAAGGCGAATCCCGGCAAGCTCTTCTGCGCGTCCGCGGGCAACATGCCGTCGGGCAAGACCGGGCCGGACAGCGACCGGCTGAACCGGCTCGTCGCCGAAGCGCGGCGCAACCGGGAGCAGCGCGAGCAGGGCTATCGGGAGCAGGCGCTCAAGATCTATCCCTGGATCTGCGGGCGCTGCGCACGCGAGTTCACCCGCGCGAACGTCCAATCAGCTCACGGTGCACCACCGCGACGGCAATCACGACAACAATCCGCGCGACGGCAGCAACTGGGAGCTGCTGTGCGTCTACTGTCACGACAACGAGCACTCGCGCCAGCTCGAGCACGATGCGCAAGCCGGCGCGGCGGCGCCGGGCGCCTCGCCCGACGCGCCGGCGACGCACAAGCCGTTCGCCGATCTCGAGGCACTGCTGAAGCGCAAGGACAAGGGGCAAGCGTGAGCCCTGACGGCGGCGCAGCCGCAAGGCCGCCGGCATGTCGCTGACGGTGATGCTCGCCGTGCTCGCGGCGGCGGCGCTGCACGCCAGCTGGAACGCGATCGGCAAGGCGGCGAGCGGAAAAGCCGGCGATGTCATCGCTGTGGGCGTCACCGCGGGCGCTCTGGCCGCGCTCGCGCTGCCCTTCCTGCCGCTGCCGGACCGCGCAAGCTGGCCGCAGCTCGCGGCGTCGGCGGTCATCCACCTCGCCTACTTCAAGCTGCTCGAGATGGCGTACCGCACGGGCGACCTCAGCGTCGCGTACCCGCTGATGCGCGGCACGCCGCCGCTCGTCACCGCGCTCGGCGCCTGGGCGCTGCTCGCCGAGCCGTTGTCGCCCGCCGGCTGGACCGCGGTGGGCGTCATCGTCGCGGGCGCGCTCGCGCTCGCGGGCGATGGCCTGCGCACCCGTCGCGTGGGCGCGCGGCCGCTCGCGATCGTGGGCGCGAACATCCTGGTCATCGCCGCGTACACGCTCGTCGACGGCTCGGGCGTCCGCGCGTCGGGCAACGCGCCGAGCTACATCAGCTGGATGTTCGCCCTCACGGCGCTGACGCTGGTGCTGGCGCGGCCGTGGCTCGGCGGTCGCGGGCTGCCGCAATCGCACGGCGCGTGGGGACTGCTCGGCGTGGGCGCGGCGTGCACGCTCGGCTCGTACGGGATCGTGCTCTGGGCGATGACGCTCGCCCCGATCGGCCTGGTCGCGGCGTTGCGCGAAACCTCGATCGTCTTCGGCACGGTGATCGCTGCAGCGTGGCTGCGCGAGCGCGTGTCGGCGCAACGCTGGGCCGGAGTGGCACTGGTCGCCGCGGGCGGCGCGGCGATGAAACTCGCTTGAGCGCCGCGCCGCTGCGCGCGACTCACCGCGTCCGCTGCGCGGGCTTGCGCGCGAGGCAGGTGCGCACGTGGTTGTCGCGCCACTGGTCGCTCAGTCCGAGGATCTCCGCCTCGTTCTCGCAGCGCTGCGTCCGGCCGGCGAGGTCGTCGGAGGTCGCCTCGATCCGGGGCGCCAACGGCTCGCGAAAAACCGGCGCGTCCTCGGGCGGGTCGACGCTGCCGTCGCCCAGCCGCTCCACCTCCACCGTGACCGTAAGCTGACCGTAGCTGCCGAGCCCGATGTCCTCGGCCGCGCGGCGCGAGAGGTTGACGACCCGCCCCGGGCCGCCGCCCCAGCGATCGTTCACGACGACGCGCACGCTCGTCCCGGTCGCGGGATCGGTGACGCGGATTCGCGTGCCGAGCGGCAGCGTCCGGTGCGCGGCGGTCAGGCGGTTGCTGTCGTAGCGCTGCCCGCTCGCGGTGAGCTGGCCTTCGAGGTCGCCGGAGTACACCGACGCGATCCCGGTTTCGGGCACCGGCACCTCCGCAACCGGACGCTCGACCTTCGGGCGCGCGACGGCCGGTCTGCGCGAGTGCCGGGGCCGACAGGGCGATGAGGAGGGTCGCGAGCACGCGAACCAGCGAAGGCGATGAAGCCGACATCCGTGCCCCGCGAATCGTCGTGCGCTCAGGACAGCTCGCGCCGGACGATCGACGCGCCGGCAGCGAGCGCGGCCAGCTTGCCGAACGCGACCTCGCGCGGCAGGTACTTCATGCCGCAGTCGGGCGCCGGGATGAGACGGTCGGCGCTCACGTACCGCAGCCCCGCGCGGATTCGCGCCGCGACCGCCTCCGGCGTCTCGATCGTCCGGTCGCCCAGGTCGATGACACCGAGCATGATCTGCTTCCCCGACAGGTCCTTCAGCACGCCAAGGTCGAGCTTCGGCTGCGCCGCCTCGATCGAGATCTGCGCTGCGGTCGTGTCGGCCAGCTCGGGCAGGAAGGCGTAGCCGGTCGGCTTCTCGTTCACGACCGCTGCGTAGCCGAAGCACACGTGAACGACGGTCGGTACCGTAAGCCCTTCGAGCGCGCGGTTGATCGCTTTCACCGCGTACCGTTTGGCGCTCTGCGGATCGTTGCGCACCCACGGCTCGTCGAACTGGATCACGTCCGCGCCCGCGGCCTGCAGGTCGCGCGCCTCCGCGTTCACCGCCGCGGCGAAGTCCATCGCCATCTCCTCGTCGTCGCGATAGAACTCGTTCTTCGCCTGCTGCGCCATCGTGAACGGCCCCGGCAGCGTGATCTTCGCGCGCCGATCGGTGTTCCGGCGCAGGAACTCCATGTCGCGCACTTCGACCGGGTGCGTCCGGCGGATCTCGCGCGACGACGCGCGGCACCTGCACCGACCGGCCCGAGCGGTTGACGATCGTCGCGGGGCGGTCGTTGTCGATGCCCTCGAGCGCCGTCGCGAACCGGCTCGAGTAGCTCTCGCGCCGCATTTCGCCGTCGGTGATGATGTCGATCCCCGCGCGCTCCATGTCGCGGATCGCGAGCAGCGTCGCATCGTCCTGCGCCTGCTCGAGGAACGCCTCCGGGACGCGCCACAGCTCGTGCACGCGCACGCGCGGCACGCCTTTGGCAAGCAGGGCGCGATCGACGAGCCAGTCGGGCTGCGGATAGCTCCCGACGACGGTGGTGGGCAGCAGCGGTGCGGACATGCGACTTTCCTCTCCCGATCTCGCGTGCGCGAGGCGACTCAGTAGGGCAATCCGACGTAGTTCTCGGCGAGCGCCGCCTGCGCGGCGGGCGAACCGAACAGGTACGCGAGCTCGGCGAGCTGGATCTTCTCGCCGAACGGCGCCGTGATCGGGGAAGCGATGCAGCAGCATCGTCATCCACCACGAAAAGCGCTCGGCCTTCCAGATGCGGGCGAGCGCGCGCTCCGAGTAGGCGTTGAGGCCGTCGTCGCGGCCATGCCGGTAGTGCTCGTGCAGGCCGTCGAACAGGTAGCGCACGTCGCTCGCGGCGAGGTTGAGGCCCTTCGCGCCGGTCGGCGGCACGATGTGCGCCGCGTCGCCGGCAAGGAAGAGACGCCCGAACCGCATCGGCTCGGCCACGAAGCTCCGCAGCGGGGCGATGCTCTTCTCGATCGCGGGCCCGGGGACGAGCGCGGCCGCGGCGCGCGGGTCGAGCCGCCGCTCGAGCTCCGCCCAGAAGCGCTCGTCCGGCCACTCCTCGACGCGCTCCGCCAGCGTGCACTGCAGGTAATAGCGGCTGCGCGTGCGGCTGCGCATGCTGCACAGCGCGAAGCCGCGCTCGTGGCTCACGTAGATCAGCTCCTCGGACACCGGCGGGACGTCGGCGAGCACGCCCAGCCAGCCGAACGGATAGACGCGCTCGTAGGTGCGGATCCCCGACGGCGGGGACGCTCTGCCGGCACACCCCGTGGAAGCCGTCGCAGCCGGCGATGAAGTCGCATTCGAGCGTGCGGGCCTCGCCGTCGTGCCGGTAGCGCACCACCGGACGGTCGGCGTCGAAGTCGTGCACGCTCACGTCCTCCGCCTCGTAGACCGACTGCGTCCCGCTCGCGGCGCGCGCGTCCATCAGGTCGCGGGTGACCTCGGTCTGACCGTACACGATCACGTTCTTGCCGCCGGTCAGCCGGTTCAGGTCGATGCGCTGGCGGCCGCCGGCCCAGCTGATCTCGATGCCGCCGTGCACCAGCCCCTCTGCGTGCAGGCGCGCGCCGACGCCCGCCTCGTCCAGCATGTCGACCGCGCCCTGCTCCAGCACGCCGGCGCGGATGCGCCCGAGCACGTACTCCGGCGTCCGCTGCTCGAGGACCACGTTGTCGATGCCGGCGCGCGCGAGCAGCTGCCCCAGCAGCAGGCCCGACGGGCCGGCGCCGATGATGGCGACTTGCGTGCGCATGGCGTGCCTCCTCCTCGTGTCGTGCCGGCGAGTCGCGAGGGTACAACGCCAGGGTAAGACGGCGGGATACGGCGGCAGGGCGCGACGGCGCGGCGGGAGGGGGTCCGGGCGTCCCGGCCTGTCCAGTCCCCGGGGAGCCCGGGCGCCAAAAAAGGCGGGGGATATCAGGCAGTTCCTCGATTTTGTTGCTGCGGGACCTGGGGTTCCGGGGCTACTATTCGACCTCTCGGACCTGACAGCCGGCCGCGTCGAGCCGGCACCAGGATCGACCGAGTGATGAGGAGGCGGCCATGGCCATCCCTGAACCTTCCAGCCTGCGGCTCGCATTCAATGCGGACGCAGATCAGCGACGGTCGACGCCCGAGCAGGACGCGAACGCCAGCAGCGAGTCCATGCGCGCCGCGTTCGACGCGATCCGGCAGGCGATCCTCGGCTACGAGCAGAACCTGGCCGACGCGCCCGCCCAGGAGGCGCGCCCGCTCGCGGCGCTCGCGCCGCCCGATACCGCGCGCGCGGACGCCGGCACCGATCTGGAAGCGACCGAGGGCCGGCTGCTGCGGGAAACCGAAGCGCGCGTGCGCGCCGAGATTCACGCCGAGCAGGTCGTCTCGGCGCGCGCCGCCGCCGAAGCGAGCGCACGCGCCGCCGCCCAGGCGCGGGCCGATGCCGAGGCGCGCGCACGCGCGCTCACCGAGTCCCTCGCGCGTGCCGAGCACGCGGCCGCGCAGGAGGCCGAAGAGCGTGCGCAGGCGAATTCGCGCGCGGTCGAGGCGCTGCGCGTGCGACAGGCGCTCGATGCCGCGACGCGCGCGGTCCACGAGGAACGGACGCGACTCGAACAGGAACTCGGACGGGTCAAGTTCATACACGCCGAGGCCGAAGAACGCGCCGCGCTCGAAGTGCGCGCACGGGTGGAAGCCGAGGCGATCGCCGCGCGCGAGGCGGCGGCGCGCAGCGACGCCGAGGTCAAGGCGCGCCGCGCCGCCGAGCTGCGCGCGCGCGCCGAAGCCGACGAAGCGGCGGCCGCCCAGGCGCGGCTGAGCCTCGAGGCGCGTGCCGCGGAATCCGCACGCCTCAAGGCGCTCGCCGAATCGGAACAGCTCGACCGGGCGCGCGGTCGAGCCGAAGCCGAAGAGCGGGCCGCGGCGGCAGCCGTCGCGCGGGCGCGCGCGGAGAAGGACGCGCACGACGCTGCGGACGCGCGGGCGCTGGAGGACGCCCGCGCACTCGCCGAGGCGACCGCGCGGGCGCAGGCCGAAGCGGCTGCGAGCGAGGCGGCACGGGGTCGGATCGCATCGGAAACCCGGGCGCGCGCCGCCGCGGATGCGCGCGCGCGCGCCGAAAGCGACGCGGCGGTGCAGGCCAGCGAGCGCGCGGCCGCCGAAGCCGCCGCGACGCGGGCTGCCGAGGAGCGCCGACGGGCTGAAGCCGCGCTCGTCGAAGCGGCGGCCGCCAGTCGCGAGGCCGAGCTGCGCGCGATGGAAGCCGCGAACGCCCGCACGATCGCGAGCGCAAACGCCGCCATGGCGGCGGAGCGTCGCGCGGCGGCCGAGCGCGCCACCGCGGAGGCCGCCGAGGCGCGCCGGCACGCAGAGGAATCACTGACGCAGGCCGCCCTTGCACGCGGCGAAGCGGAGCAGCGCACCGCGGCCGCGGCAGAGGCCCGCAGCGCCGCCGAGGCGGAAGCCGCCTTTGCAGCGCAGGAACGCGGGCGCGCCGAGGCCAGGCTCTCCGACGCTGCGCTCGCCAGCAGGGACGCCGATCGGCGCGCCGCTGATGCGGCGGCCGCGCGCGCGGCGGCGCTCGCGAGCGCCGCCGCCGAAAGCGAGCGTCGCGCCGCCGCGGAGCTCGCGGCCGCTCAGGCGGCCGCGGCGCGCCGCCACGCCGAGGAAGCGCTCGCGCAGGCCGCGGTCGCCCGCAGCGAAGCGGAGCAACGCGCCGCCGACGAGGCGGCGTTCCGCGCGGCGGCGGAGCAGCGTGCGGCCGACGAGGCGGCGTCGCGCGCGGCGGCGGAGGCGCACGCCGCGTCCGAAGCGGAGCGGCGTGCAGCGGCCGAGGCGCGGGCACAGCGCGCGGCCGAGGCGCGGGCGCGCGCCGAAGAGACGCTGCGTCACAAGGCGGAGGAGAGCGTCGTCCTCGAATGCCAGGCGATCGCCGAGGTCGACGCGAAGGCGCGCGCGCTGGCGCAGCTCACGCAAGCGCGCCGGGCGCGGTTCGAATCCGAATCGTCTGCGCGTCGGGCAGCCGAAGCGCGGCTCGAGAAAGAGCGCTCGCTGCAGACGGCGTCGGAAAGCGCCGCCACGCTCGACGAGCAGATCGCCGCCGAGACGGAGGCCAAGCTCGCCGCGGTGAAGGAAGCGATCCAGCACCGGCGCGTACGGGTCGAGTTCGAGGCGCGCGGGCGCAAGGCGGCCGAGGTGCGGGCCCGGGTCGAAGCGCTGGCGGCGCGCGCCGCGCGCGAGTGGGCCGAGCGGGAAGAAACGCAGACCCGTCAAAGCCTGGCGCAGGCGCGCTCGGCGCTCCCGTCGCACCGGACGCCGGGCTAGAACACCCCGCTACTGCGACGGCAGGGCTTCCTCGAGCCGGTCGGTCGCCGGCGGCGGGGTGCGCGAGAGCGCCGCGATCTCGGCGCGCAGGGCGGGCGTCATGTCGACCTTTACCGAGTCGAGCGAAGCACGCAGCTGCTCGACGCTGCGCGCGCCGATGATCGGCGCGGTGATGGCGGGATGGCTGCCGGTCCACGCCACGGCCATGCTCATCGGATGAACCCCGCGCTGCGCGCAGAAGGCGGCGAACTTCGCCGCCGTTTCGTGCATCCAGTCCTCGCCGTAGCGATCCCGGTACTTCGGATTCGCGACGAGACGCCCGGTCCCGGGCTTGTCCTTCTGCTCGTACTTCCCGGACAGCAGCCCACCGCCCGCCGGGCTGTAGGGCACCACCGCGATGCCGTTCGCCTCGGCCATCGGCAGGATCTCCACCTCGGCCTGGCGCTTGACGAGGTTGTACATCGGCTGGATGACCTGGAGGCGCGCCCAGCCCTGCGCTTCCTGGAAATCGAGCGATCGCTGCGTCTGCCACGCGGCGTGATTGCTGAGCGCGGGATAGAGGACCTTGCCCGCGCGCACGAGATCCTCGAGCGCGCGCAGCGACTCCTCGAGCGGCGTCGCGGCGTCCTGCTGGTGGAGGTAGTAGACCTCGACGCGGTCGGTCTTGAGGCGGCGCAGACTGTCCTCGAGGGCGCGCGTGAGGTGACGGCGCGAGAGGCCGCGCGCGTTGCGGTCCGGACCGGTCGGATTGAAGCCCTTCGTCGCGACCACCAGGTCCTCGCGGTGGCCCTGCATCAGGCTGCCGAGGATCGTCTCCGACCGTCCGTCGTTGTACTGGTTCGCGGTGTCGAAGAAGTTGATGCCCGCGTCGCGGCCGGCCTTGTACATCGCCGCCGACGCGCCCTCGTCCGCATCGCCGCCGAACGACATGGTGCCGAAGCAAAGCTGCGAGACTTGGACGCCGGTGCGGCCGAGGGGGCGGAATTTCATGCGTGGACTATATACCGATGACGGCACGCGTGCAGGCTCCCGGGTCTGCGCTGCGTCGACGCCGGTCGTGAATGCGTGCAGCTCCCGGGTCAGTGTTTCGCTTCTGCGTTCATGACGTCCTCAGTCGTGAACGATGAACGGCCGAATAAGGTCGCAATTTAGAAGGTGGGCTCCTGGATTGCAAGGTATGCGACCCGTGAGGTAGGAGACACCCCCGGTGGAAATTGGAGCAGGGGCGGCGCGCAGTCTTCCCTGCAGCGCGCGCCACGATGTACGCGTGCACTTCTTCGGCCGCGTACAGCGGTCCACCGGCGTCGACGTCGGCAGCGGAAACTTCGGCCTCGGCGATGAACGCCTCGCGCATCGCTCCGCTCATGGCGACGGATACGAACGCGTCCGTCCGCTGATGGACGGACGCGTGCAGGTCGAGGGCTGCGAGGTCAACTACCTCCCGCTCGCCCCCGAGGAGTGCTTCCACCGCGCGTACTTCGAGCGCGAGTTCGAGGTCGCGGAGATCGGATTCAGCCCGTACCTCATCGCCCTGTCGCGCGGGACCTCGCCTACGTGGCGATCCCGGTGTTCCTGTCGCGCATGTTCCGGCACTCGGCGATCTATGTGCGCACCGACCGCGGGATCCGCGCGCCGGAGGACCTCAAGGGGAAGATCGTCGGCGTGCCCGAGTACCAGATGTCGGCCGTGCTCTGGGCGCGCGGCATGCTCGCGGACGACCACGGCGTGCGCCCGGCCGACCTGCGCTGGCGCCAGGGCGGCCTCGAGCATCCGGGGCGCAAGGACAAGTTCCCGCTCAACCTGCCGCCGGGTTTCCCGCTCGAGCCGATCGGCGCCGGCGAGACGCTCTCGCAGCTCCTGCGCGAGGGACGCCTCGACGCGGTGATGTCGGCGCGCGCGCCGTCCTGCTACGGCGACGGCAGCGCCCCGGTCGCGCGGCTGTTCGAGGACTTCGAGTCGGCCGAGCGCGAGTACTTCAAGCGCTGCGGCATCTTCCCGATCATGCACGCCGTCGGCGTCCGCAACGACGTGCACGAGCGCCATCCGTGGCTCGCCGCGAGCCTCTACAAGGCGTTCGCCGCGGCGAAGCGCATCGCTCAAGGCGACCTCTTCGAGGTCACCGCGCTGAAGATCGGCCTGCCGTGGATCGCCTCGGCCGCGCAGTCGACGCGCGCGCTCATGGGCGAGGACTTCTGGCCGTACGGCGTCGAGGCGAACCGGAAGACGCTCGAAGCGATGACGCGCTACTCGTTCGAGCAGGGCCTCGCTGTGCGCCGGCTCGAGGTCGCGGAACTCTTCGCGCCCGGCACCCTGGAGCAGACCCGGGTCTAGGCGGGGGCTCCGGCGGCGCCGGACTCGACCCCGAATTCCCAGTCGCGCAAGCCGTTCTTCAGGCTCACGGCGCGGAAGCCACGCTGGGCGAGGAGCAGCGCGCCGACGGCGCTGCGCTTGCCGCTCAGGCAGACCACCACGTAGCTCTGCCCGGGCGAGAGCTCCGCGTCGCACCGCTCGCGCAGCTCGCCCAGCGGCAACAGCTGCGCGCCGGGGATGTGCGCATCTTCGAACTCCTCCGGGTAACGGACGTCGAGCGCGAGCCAGCGGGCCTCCAGCATGCTCTTCGCCACTGCGGCGTCGACCTCCTGGATCAGCGGGCGCGAGACGAGCTCGAGGAAGTCGGCGCGCGGCAGGACCAGCAGCTCGCCGTCGCTCGCCATGCGCACGGTCGCGTTGCGGGTGCCGCCGGTGACCAACGCCTCATCCCCGACTGCCTCGCCGGCCTCTCGCACTGCGACGAGCTGGGGCACATCGTCATAGGGTCCGGTCTGCCAGACCTCCGCCCTGCCTTGCCAGAGGGTGTAGAAGGCGTCCCCGGGATCGCCCTGCCGGAAGATCTCCTCGCCCGCGACCACGCGCCGGGGCGTCATTCGCTCGAGCGCGGCCAGCACGCACTCGAGCGGAAGGCGCCGAAACGCGGTGGCATGCTGGAGGCGAGCCATGCGCTCACCGATCAGGCCGCCGGTCGCGCCAGCATCGCGTGCCAGCTCCTCCCACGACACGATCAGGTCGAGAAAGTCGCTGTCGGCGACGGCAACGAGCGAGTCCGTCTCGGCGAACAGGGTGCCGCCCGCGCCACCCAGCGCATGGGGCATGGCGCGCGTGGTCGCGGGCGTAAGCGGCGGTTGGCTGAAAGCGGGAACGACCCGGCCCTGCAGCACGCTGATCTGCTGGTTGGGCACAGGCGTCGTGAGCTGCTCGCCGCGACGCAGCGCGATGAAGCGCACGCCGTCGGCGAGCTGGGCCTCCGCCGTCGAACCGAGCCGGACGTAGGGATGGAATCCGCCGCGCCGAAGCGCTGCGCAGGCGTTGCCGGAATTGACGAGCTTGAACATTTACCCCCTCGGCAGATCCGACGCGCCACCCGGCGAGCGCGTCGCGGGCCAACCCGGGCGGTCGATCCGCCTCTCTTCTGTTCTAATTCTAGCCACCATGCAGACCGCCCGCGACCTGTCGAGCTACCGCAAGCACTGGGCCGCGCGCTTCGGCACCGCGCCGTTCCTGCCGATGTCGCGCGCCGAGATGGACGCGCTCGGCTGGGACAGCTGCGACGTGATCGTGGTGACCGGCGATGCCTACGTCGATCACCCGAGCTTCGGCATGGCCATCATCGGGCGCGTGCTCGAGGCGCAGGGCTTCCGCGTCGGCATCATCGCGCAGCCCGACTGGCACAGCGCCGAGCCGTTCGCCGCGCTCGGCCGCCCGAACCTGTTCTTCGGCATCACCGCCGGCAACATGGACTCGATGGTGAACCGCTACACCGCGGACCGCCGCATCCGCAGCGACGACGCGTACACGCCGGGCGGCGAAGGCGGCAAGCGGCCGGATCGCTCCGTCATCGTCTACGCGCAGCGCGCGCGCGAGGCGTTCAACGACGTGCCGATCGTCATCGGCGGCATCGAAGCGTCGCTGCGGCGCATCGCGCACTTCGACTACTGGTCGGAGAAGGTGCGCCGCTCGATCCTGCTCGATGCCAAGGCCGATCTGCTCGTGTTCGGCAACGCCGAGCGGCAGATCTTCGAGATCGCGCATCGGCTCGCCGCGCGCGAGAGCATCGACGACATCACCGACCTGCGCGGCACGGCGTTCGTGCGCCGGTCCCGCCGACCGACTGGGTCGAGATCGACTCGACGCACCTCGACACGCCCGGGCCCGCTGAACCCGCCGGTCGATCCGTACGCGATGGCGGACAACGCCGGAACCGAAGGCAGCAGCGGCCGGCACGCCAGGTGGTGCGCTTCGCGCGGGACGTGAAGAACGCCGATCGCAGCCGCAGCGTCATCCGCCTGCCCGCGTTCGAGCAGGTGGCGGCCGACCCGGTGCTGTACGCGCACGCCTCGCGCATCCTGCACCTCGAGTCGAATCCCGGCAACGCGCGCGCGCTCGTGCAGCGCCACGGCGAGCTCGACGTGTGGCTCAATCCGCCGCCGATTCCGCTCACGACGAAGGAGATGGACTGGGTCTACGAGCTGCCGTACCGGCGCCTGCCGCACCCGTGCTACGGCGACGCGAAGATCCCGGCGTACGAGATGATCCGCTTCTCGATCGCCATCCAGCGCGGCTGCTTCGGCGGCTGCACGTTCTGCTCGATCACCGAGCACGAGGGCCGCATCATCCAGAGCCGCTCGGAGGACTCGGTGCTCCGCGAGATCGAGACGATCCGCGACACCGTGCCGGGCTTCACCGGCGTGATCTCCGATCTCGGCGGGCCGACCGCCAACATGTATCGCCTCGCGTGCAAGAGCCGCGAGATCGAGAGCGCGTGCCGCCGGCCCTCGTGCGTCTACCCCGGCATCTGCCCGAACCTGAACACCGATCACGCGCCGCTCATCAAGCTGTATCGACGCGCCCGCGAGCTGCCGGGCATCAAGAAGGTGCTGATCGCCTCGGGCGTGCGCTACGACCTCGCGATCGAGTCGCCCGAGTACGTCAAGGAGCTCGCGCAGCACCACGTGGGCGGCTATCTCAAGATCGCGCCCGAGGCGATCGGCGAGGGCCCGCTCGTCGAAGATGATGAAGCCGGGCGTCGGCACCTACTACCGCTTCAAGGAGCTGTTCGACCGCTACTCGAAGGAGGCGGGCAAGGAGCAGTACCTGATCCCGTACTTCATCGCGGCGCATCCCGGCACCACCGACGAGGACATGCTGGAGCTCGCGCTGTGGCTGAAGAAGAACGGCTTCCGCGCCGACCAGGTGCAGGCGTTCCTGCCCTCGCCGATGGCGACGGCGACCGCGATGTATCACAGCGGCAAGAACCCGCTGCGACGCGTGTCGCGCGCGAGCGAGGACGTGATCGTGCCGAAGGGACTGAAGGTGCGCCGCCTGCACAAGGCGTTCCTGCGCTATCACGACGCGAACAACTGGCCGATGCTGCGCGAGGCGCTGCGGCGCATGGGCCGCGCCGATCTCATCGGCAGCGGCAAGCAGCAGCTCGTGCCGGCGTATCAGCCGGCGGGCACCGGCGATGCGCACGAGGGCCGGCGCGGCGGCAGCGCGCAGCGCCCGTTCCGGACGCAGCACACGGGATTGCCGGCGACGCCGGCACAGCGCAAAGGCGCGGGAACCACGACGCGCCGCAAAGGCTGAGCAAAGCCGAATGCGCACCACGCCGCTCGCGCTTCTCGTCGTCTGCATCGCCGGCTGCGCCACGCTCGTCCAGGATTCGCACCTCGACCAGCGCTACGGCGCGCCCGACCCGACCCGCTTCGATTCGCCCGCCGCACCGCCGGGCGGGATGTCCTTCCGCAAGGACGTGCAGCCGATCCTCGAGCGCCGGTGCGTCGTCTGCCACGGCTGCTACGACGCGCCCTGCCAGATCAAGCTCGGCGCGTGGGAAGGGATCGCGCGCGGCAGCAGCACCGGCGCCGTGTATGACGGCGGCCGCCTGCGCGAGGCGCCGACGACGCGGCTGTTCGTCGACGCGCAGCGGCCGTCCGAATGGCGCAAGAAGGGCTTCTTCCCGATCCTGAACGAGCGCGCCCCGACGCTCCGACGCGAATCTCGCGGCGAGCGTGCTCTACCGGAGTCTCGCGCTAAAGCGCGCGCATCCGCTGCCCGGCGACGCGGTGCTCCCGAAGCCGTTCGACTTCTCGCTCGACCGGACGCAGTCGTGCCCGCGCATCGAGCAGTACGACGCCTATGAGCGCGATTTCCCGCTCGCGGGCATGCCCTACGGCCTGCCCGGACTGGATCAGCACGAGTTCGAGACGGTCACGCGCTGGCTCGAGGCCGGGGCGCCCTACGAAGGGCCGGCGCCGCCGTCCGCGGACGCGAGCCGCCAGGTGCGCGAGTGGGAGGCGTTCCTCAATGGCGACTCGCTCAAGGAGCGGCTGATGAGCCGCTACCTGTACGAGCACCTGTTCCTCGGGCAGCTGTACTTCGAGGGCGACCCGGGCCGGCGCGCCTTCCGCCTCGTCCGGTCCGCCACGCCGCCGGGCACGCCGGTCGCGTTCGTCGCGACGCGGCGGCCGTACGACGATCCCGGGGTGCCGCGCGCGTACTACCGGCTGGTGCCCGAGCCGGAGACGATCCTCGCCAAGACGCACATGCCCTACGCGCTCTCGCCGGACGCGCATGGCGAAGTTCCGCGCCTGGTTCCTCGACGGCCGCCTATCGAGGTCGAGCGCGCTGCCGACCTACGCGGTCGAGGTCTCGACCAATCCGTTCGTCGCGTTCAGCGCCATCCCGGCCGACTCGCGCTACCGCTTCCTGCTCGACGAAGCGCAGTACTTCATCATGAACTTCATCAAGGGCCCGGTCTGCCGCGGGCAGCTCGCGCGTCGACGTGATCGAGGACCGGTTCTGGGTTTTCTTCGTGGCGCCAGGGGCCGGCGAGAGCGAAGCGAACGCCGAGGTGATGGCGCGGCAGGCGACCAACCTGCGGCTCCCGGCCGAATGGGGGAGCGACGCGCCGCTGCTCCGCCCGTGGCTCGAGTACGCCGACCTCGAGACGAAGTATCTCGAGGCGAAGACCCGCCTTCTCGAGCGGACGCTCGCCGCGCCGGGCAAGATCGACCTCGGGCTCGTCTGGGACGGCGACGGCCGCAATCCCAACGCCGCGCTCACGGTGTTCCGGCACTTCGACAGCGCCTCGGTCGTGCAAGGGTCTGGTGGGCGAGCCGCCGAAGACGGCCTGGGTCATCGGCTACCCGCTCTTCGAGCGCATCTACTACCTGCTCGTCGCCGGCTACGACGTGTACGGCAACGCCGGGCACCAGCTCACGAGCCGCCTGTACATGGACTTCCTGCGCATGGAAGGCGAGTTCAACTTCCTGGTCCTCCTGCCGCAGGCGGCGCGCGTGCCGACCCGCGACTACTGGTACCGCGGTGCGTCGGACTCGGTGAAGGAGCTACGTCTACGGCCGCAAGGCGCAGCTCGACCGCGAGACCGGCATCGACTACCGCACCGCCGACCCGCAGCGCGAGCTCTACGGCCTGCTGCGCGCGCGCCTCGCGGCCGTGCTCGCGCCGCGCTTCGACCTCTCGACCGTCGCCGACGAGACGCTGCGCCGCGATCTGCAGGCGCTCGGCGATGTACGTGGAGCGAGCACCGTCTGGCTGCCCGAGGTTGCGTTCGTGCGCGTGGACGACCCCCCGCGCCCGCCGCAGTGGTTCACGCTCCTGCGCGACACGGCGCACAGCAACGTCTCGCACATCTTCCTGGAGAAGCAGGCGCTCCTGCCGACGGAGAACACGCTCACGCTCGTGCCGGGGTTCATCGGCGCCTATCCGAATGCGGTCTACCGCGTCCGCCGCGCGGATCTGCCGGCGCTCGCGGCGGCGATGCGCGGGCTCGGCTCGGAGGAGGACTACCGCAAGCTCGCCGACCGCTTCGCAATCCGCCGCACCGACCCGGCGTTCTGGGCCGCAAGCGATGCGATGAACGACGCGTACGCAAGGTCGTGGTCGCCGGAGGCGGGGCTCTTCGACCTCAACCGGCTCGAGAACCGCTGACGCCTGCGTCGGCGGGCCGCGCGCGCTGCGGCGTCGTGACCGGTTCGCGCGATTGCTATACTGGCCGCCGACCAGGAGGAGGTACCCATGAGACTGTCCGTCGTCGCTGCGGGCGCCGCGATCGCGCTCGCCTGCTTCACCCCCGCCCACGCCCAGACCCTCGGCATCGGCACCGCGCCGCAAGGCTCGATCGGCTACAACATGGGATCGGCGATCGCCAAGGTGCTCGCCGAGACCGAGAAGATGCAGCCCCGGGTGCAGCCCTACTCGGGCTCGAGCGCGATCCTGCCCCTCGTCAACACGGGCGAGCTCGACCTCACCGTGTGCAACGTGCTCGAGGCGCAGGAGGCGGCCAACGGCGAAGGCCCCTACAACGGCCGCAAGCAGGCCAACGTGCGGGTCCTCGCGGTGATCTTCCCGATCTTCTCGAGCATGTTCGTCAAGAAGGACTCGCCGATCCAGTCGATCGCCGACCTGAAGGGCAAGCGCATCCCGTACGGCTATACCGCGCAGCTCACGCTGAACCGGGTGGTCGACGCGATCCTCGCCACCGGCGGGCTGACCGGGAAGGACATCGTGCCGGTGCTGGTGCCCAACGTGATCCGCGGCGTCGACGATTTCGCCGAGGGCAAGGCGGACAGCGGCTTCTTCGCGCTCGGCGCGGCCAAGGTGGCCGAGGTCGACAAGTCCGTCGGCGGCATCCGCTACCTCCCGGTGTCGGACGATCCGGCCGCCGTCGCGGCGATGCAGAAGATCTTCCCCCACGCCTACGTCACCACCGTGAACCCTTCGCCGGCGTTCGCGGGGCTCGCCGGTCCCACCAAGCTGATGGCCTACGACTACCTCGTCGTCGCCGGTTCCCACGTGAAGGACGACGTCGTGTATCGCATCGCCAAGGCGATGCACGAGAACAAGCCCATGCTGGTCGAGAGCCTGAAGGCGTTCGGCGGTTTCAACCCCGCCGGCATGAACAAGGCCACCTCGGCGCCGTTCCACCCCGGCGCGGTCAAGTTCTACCAGGAGAAGGGCCTCGCGAAATAGCGCATGGCCGAGGAGTTCATCGACAGCCCGCAGCTCCTCGGCGTCCCGGAGGGAGGCGCGCTAAGGCGGCCCTGGTCGCGCACCCTCTTCGTCCTGCAGGCGCTGCTCGTCGCCTGCGTCGTCGCGTGGGTGCTCGGCCTGCAGCAGAAGGCGGGCATCGCGCTCTACACCGAGCAGTTCCTGCTCGTCGTCCTCGGCCTCGCGATCGCGATCTGCTTCCTCATCGCGCCGGCGAGCCCGCGCTTCAAGGGCCGCGTCCAGTGGTGGGACGCGGTCGCCGCGTTTCTCGGTCTCGCGCTGTGCCTGTGGATCGCGTGGCGCTACCCCGCCCTCGTGTACGAGCTCACCAGCCGGCCGCTCGACGGCGTGCTGATGTCGGCGGCGCTCGCGCTGCTCGTACTGGAGGGCACGCGGCGCATGGCGGGCTTCTCGCTGGTGGCCTTCACCCTCGCGGGCGTCGCCTACGCCATGCTGGGCCACCATCTGCCCGGCGTCTTCGAGGCGCGGCCGGTCGACTTCACGCGGCTGCTCGTCTACCTGGGCCTGGACACCAACGCGCTGCTCGGCACCTCGCTCAACATCGCGGTGATCGTCGTCGTCCCCTTCATCCTGCTCGGCCAGCTGCTCGGCCGCTGCGGCGGTTCGGAGTTCTTCACCGACCTCGCCATGGCCTGGATGGGGCGCTATCGCGGCGGCGCGGCGAAGATCGCGGTGGTCGGCTCGGCGTTCTTCGGCATGATCTCCGGCAGCGCGGTCGCCAACGTCTCCGCGGTCGGCGTGGTCACGATCCCGCTCATGAAGCGCTCGGGCTTCCCGGCGCAGCTCGCCGCCGCGATCGAGGCGGTGGGGTCCACCGGCGGCCAGCTGATGCCGCCGGTGATGGGCGCGGCCGCGTTCCTCATGGCAGAGGTCCTGCAGGTGCCGTACGTCGACGTGATGGTCGCCGCGATCATCCCGGCGTTCCTCTACTACCTCGCGCTCTTCTTCCAGGTCGACCTGGAAGCGGCCAAGCGCGGGATCAAGGGGGAGTCGAGCCGAGCGCGTGCCGCAGGTCCTGGCGGTGCTGCGCGCGGGCTGGTACTTCCCGCTCCCGTTCGGGCTGCTCATCTACGCGCTCGTCGCCTGGAACTGGGCGGCCGAATACTGCGCGCTGCTCGCGGCCGCGGTGCTGATCGCCTGCTCGCTCGCGTTCGGCTACAAGGGCCGCCGCGTGCCGCTCGCGGACATGCTCAAGGCGATCGTCTCCACCGGCGCCGCGGTGGTCGACCTCATCCTGATCTGCGCGGTCGCCGGCATGTTCATCGGCATCCTCAACATCAGCGGGCTCGCGTTCGGCCTGACGCTGCAGCTCCTCACGATCACCGGCCAGAACCTGCCGGCGCTGCTCGCGCTCACGGCGGTCATGGCGATCGTGCTCGGGCTCGGCCTGCCCACCGTCGGCGTGTACGTCATCATGGCGACCCTGATCGCGCCGGCGCTGGTGAAGGTCGGGATCGCACCGATGGCGGCGCACATGTTCCTGCTCTACTTCGGCGTCATGTCGATGGTGACGCCGCCGGTGGCGCTCTCGGCGTTCGCGGCGGCCAACATCGCCGGCGCCGACGTGGACAAGACCGGCTGGACCGCGACGCGCATCGGCTGGGCCGCCTACATCGTGCCGTTCCTGTTCGTGCTCTCGCCCAGCCTGCTGATGGCCGGCAACCCGCTGGTGATCGCGTGGGCCGTGCTCACCGCAGGGCTCGGCATCTGGATGGGCACGATCGGCGTGGTCGGATACTTCTACGCGCCGCTCTCCCCCGGCCGGCGCTGGCTGTTCGTCGTCGCGGGGGTGCTCACGCTGATCCCGGCCGACATGTTCCCCGGCGCGGCTTACACGGATCTCGTCGGACTGGCGCTGGGCGCGGCGCTGCTCGCGCGCGAGCTCGGGTTCGGGCGCCGGCGGCGCCGCAGGCCTGCGGGACGCACCTGACGGCGAGTCACGCCCGCCACGCGGCGAAGCACAGGCCGGTGCCGGTGCCCGCCGGCGACCGGTACGCCGGGATGTACTCCACCCAGGCGAGCGGCAGGTGCTCCACCGCACCGGCGGCCGCAATCCAGTTGCGGATCTCCGAGCTGCCCGAGATGAGCCGCTGCGCCGGCAGCGCCGCGAGCGCCGCCGCGTCCTTGTCGCGCAGGGCGTCGATGATCGAACGATCGAACGCCTCGTCGACGACGAAGTGGCTCAAGCCGCCCGAGGCGAGGACCGCGACGCGGACCGGCGACGGATACGATTCCACCGCGGCGCGAATCGCCCGGCCGATGGCGTAGCAGCGCTTGGGGGTCGGTTGGTTCGGCGGGTAGTACGTGTTCAGGAACACCGGCACGACCGGCAGTCCGGGCAGGGCCTGCAGCAGCCGGCGGTGGACGAACGCGAACGCGTGCCCCTCGCCCTCGTCGCGCGGCAGGCGGTCGGCCGCCGACACGTCGAAGTCCTGCGCGACGAGCTGTTCGATGAGGTGCCGCGCCAGCGCGGCATCGACCGGGTAGTCCACGCGCCCCGACTCGACGTAGTAGCGGGACTGGATCGCGGCGAACCAGTCGACCCACTCGGGCTTCGCCGGACGCTGCCGATGCGGGATCGTCGCCCCGTGGTACACGAGCAGTCCGGGAACGTTGTAGTCGAGGAAAAGCTCCTTCTGGTCGTCGCCGACGATCACGAGCGCGTCGGGCCGCGCACGCTCGATCTCGCCGGCCAGCCGATCGAGCGCGGCGTGGGCGCCGCGCAGCCGCTCGGCGAATCGCTCGCGGGTGCAGTCGCCGTCGAACCGCCCGGCGGCACGCTCCAGGAGGGTCGGGTAGGCAATCGGCGCGCCGTCGCGGTCGAAGTAGCGGAGCGTCGGGTCGCGGGGTGCGAACCGCATCCACTCGTCCAACGTCGCGTTGAGCATCGGCGAGTGCGACGTGCCGATGCCGAGAACGATCCGGCCCATGGTCACACGCTGCGCCGCGCGCGCCTGCCGCCGGGACCGCATGCGACGACGCGCGCATTGAGCGCGGCGGTCCCAGGCCCGCGATTCAGGGTCATCCGATGCACTCGCGACACGAGGTGCGATCCTGCTTCACCCGCCGGCACCGGGTCAAGGCCGCGCTTCGCGCCTAGAATCGCGCCGATGAACATCTGGGTCGACGCCGACGCCTGCCCGGCCGTGGTGAAGGATATCCTCTACCGCGCGGCCGAGCGCGCGCAGGTGATCCTCACGCTGGTCGCCAACCAGCCGCTGCGCACGCCGCGCTCGTCCTTCATCCGCACGCTCCAGGTGCCGCGCGGGTTCGACGTCGCCGACAACGAGATCGCGCGCCGGGTCGAGCCGGGCGATCTGGTGGTCACCGCCGACATTCCGCTCGCGGCGCAGGTGATCGAGCGCGGCGGCACTGCGCTCGACCCGCGCGGCGAGCTCTACTCGCCGGACACCATTCGGGAGCGGCTGACGATGCGCGCGCTTCTGGACGAGCTGCGCGCGAGCGGCGTGCAGACGGGGGGTCCGCCCCCGCTCGCGCACGGCGACCGGCAGCGGTTTGCCAATCAGCTCGACCGGTGGCTCGCCCAGGCCCAGGGAAGACAGGAGCAGCAATGAAGATCACCCACATCGGCATCGTCAGCCCCGGCGACATGGGGCAGGCCGTCGCGGTTCGACTGCGCGAAGCGGGGTTCGAGATCCACACCGCGCTCGCGGGGCGCAGCGCGCGCACCCGGGCGCTCGCCGCCCAGGCCGGCATCGACGATTGCGGCGACATCGAAGCGCTGGTGCGCCGCTGCGACGCGATCCTGTCGATCCTCGACCCCGGGGCGGCGATGGCCGCGGCGGGCGCAGTCGCCGGCGCGGTCTCCCGGACGGGGAAGCGGCTGCTCTTCGCCGACTGCAACGCGGTGGCGCCCGCGACCAAGCGCACGATGGACGCGACGCTGAGCGAGGCCGGGGCCGTCTTCGTGGACGCCGCGATCATCGGGCCGCCGCCGCGCGGCAAGGGAAGCATCCGGCTGTACGTCTCGGGACCGCAGGCCGAGGCGCTCCTGCCGCTCGCGCACGAGACGATCTCGGTCCGCGTCGTGAGCGACCGCGTCGGCGACGCCGCGTCGGTGAAGATGTGCTACGGCGCGGTGACCAAGGGCGCGATCGCGCTGCTGACGGAGATGCTCATCGTCGCGCGCCGACTCGGGGTCGCCGACACGCTCGACGCCGAGCTCGCCGGGAGCCAGGCGGCGATCCGCGAATGGATTCTCCGCAACCTCACCAACATGCCGCCGAAGGCCTATCGCTGGGTGCCCGAGACGACCGAGATCGCCGCGACCTTCGAGGAAGCCGGGCTCACGCCGCGCATCCTGCAGGGCGCCGCCGACATGTACGAGTTCATCGCCGCGACGGCGCTCGGCAAGGAATCGCCCGAGCAGGCGCGCGAGCGCGCGCGCACCGGGCCCGAGGTCGTCGCCGCGCTCGCGGCCGAGCGGGGCTAGGATCGACGGCTCCGTCCGGGTCACCCCCGGGGGAGGCTTCATGCAGGCGTCACGCATCGCAGCGCTGCAGGGCATGCCGATCTTCGGCGGGATCCGCGCCGACGTGCTCGCCGCGTTCGTCGAGGCTGCGGCGACGGTGGCCGTCGCGCAGGGCGAGTTCTTCTTCCGCGAGGGCGACAAGGCCGAGTCGATGTTCGTGCTGGAGTCGGGCGAGGTCGCGATCCTCAAGCACTGGGCGGGCGAGCCGCACCTGCTCGGGCAGCTGGGCGCGGGCGACTGCTTCGGCGAGATGGCGCTGCTCGACCTCTTCCCCCGCAGCGCGTCGGTGCTCGCGCTCGTCCCGTGCACGGCGATCGAGCTGTCGACCGCGCGCCTGTACAAGCTCTACGAGACCCACCTCGAGCAGTTCGCGCTGATCCAGATGAACATCGCGCGCGAGCTCAGCCGGCGGCTGCGCGCCGCGGACGAGCGGCTGTTCCGCACGCAGATCGGCGCGGACGACCCGAAGGCCGCGTGGGCCTACCCGGTGACCTGAGGTCGGGCCGGAAAGCGCCGGGCGTTCACACCCGCTGGCCGTTCACACCCGCTGGTCGTTCACACCCGCTGGTCGTTCACACCCGATAGCGCTCGAGCACCGAGCGCACGACTTCGACGCCCAGCCCCGGGCGGGTCGGCACGTCGATCCATCCGTCGCGCTGCACCGCCGGCTCGGCGACGAGCTGCTGGCGGAACGGGTGCGACGAACGGTCGTACTCGAAGATGGGCTCTTCCGCGAACACCGAGTGATGCGCGATCGGCACCGCCGCGGCAAGCTGCAGCGACGCGGCCTGCGCGATGGCCGAGCCCCAGACGTGGGGATTCACCTGCACCCCGTGCGCCTGCGCGAGCGCGATGACGTGCTTGCAGGCCGTGAACCCGCCCACCGAACCGATGTCCGGTTGCGCGATGTCGACGGCACCGGCCGCGAGGAACTCGCGGAAGCCATAGAGCGTGTGCTCGTTCTCGCCGCCCGCGATCGGCATCGGGCAGCGGCTGCGCACCTCGCGATACCCGGCGACGTGCTCGGGCGCGACCGGCTCCTCGTACCAGCGCAGGCCGTACGGCGCGAGCGCGAGGCCGAGCCGCACGGCATCGCCGACACCGTAGGCATGATTGGTGTCGACCATGAGCGTGACGCCGCGACCCTCGATCGCGCGGCCGACCGCGGCCATCACCGCCAGGTCGTCGGCGAGGCCGTAGCCGAGCTTCACCTTCATCGCCCGGAAACCGGCCTCGTGATGCGCGATCGCCTCGTCGGCGAGCCGGCTCGCCTCGCCCTGCCCCGCGATCCGGTAGAACCCCGTCGCATACGCCTGGATGCGCGTGCGGAAGGCCCCGCCGAGGAGCTTGTGGACCGGGACGCCGTGCGCCTTGCCGGCGAGATCCCACAGCGCGATGTCGATCGCGCTGATGCCCGCGACCACCGAGCCCTTGCGGCCGTAGTCGCGCGTCGCGTGGTACATGCGATGCCACAGCACTTCCGTGTCGAGCGGATCGGCGCCGAGCACCACCGGCTTGAGCGCCGCATCGATCACCGCGGCGGCGATCTGCGGCGGCTCGAGGCCCTGCGCGAACGCCTCGCCCCAGCCGACGAGACCCGCGTCGGTCACCACTTCGACGAGGGTCGCGGAGCGATGCCTGACCCAGCCCTGCGAGAACGCGAACGGCTGCTCGAGCGGTGTGCGCAGCGGGTGGACTTTGACGTCGACGATCTTCATGGCGCGGGCCTCGTCACGGCAGTTGCTGGATCTTCTTCCCGTCCCAGCGAAACTTCACCTGCTTCACCACGCTCGGGCAGCAGCGCGGGTCCTTCGGGCCGAGCGTCTTCTGCTCGATGAGGATCACGCCGCCCTTCACGCCGAGGAGCCTGGCCTCGCCCGTGAGCGGCGTGGTGAGCGTGCGGTACTTCCGGCCCTCGTCGACGAAAACCGTGAGGTGGTTGTAGAAGTACGTGGGTCCCAGCTGCACCCAGACGAGCACGAGCTCGGCCTTTCCGTCGCCGTTCAGGTCGACCAGCGCCTTCCCCATTTCCGAAGGGTCCAGGTCCGGCGTCTTCTTCGAGGCCAGGAAGTGCTTGATCAGGGCGTCGCCTTCCGGCGCGGTGAAGGCGTGCGCGGTGCCGGCGGCGGCCGCCGCCGAGCAGAACGACGGTCAGGACGCGATGCAGGGCCGTCATCACCTCGACCTCCTTCGATTTCAAACGCTGCCGCGCAGCAGCCGCGCGAGCTCGGCCCCTTGCGCCAGGCGGATGTTCTTCTGGGCCGCGAATGCGCGGGCATTGTCGGTGACCTCGCCCGCCGCGACGTAGACGCACTCGTGCGCCTCGCGTGCGCGCCGCGCCGCATCCAGCTCCCGCAACGGCTCGATACCGGTGCGCGCGACCTTCCAGCGCTTGCAGCTCACCAGCGACACGCGCCCGGCCTTGGTCATCTCGAAGTCGGCCGCCGCGCCGTTCAGCCGGCTCACCGCGTAGCCGTCGCGCCGGAAGGCGTCCTCGATCGCCGCCGAGAAATCCCCCCACTGCATCGCCCGAACCGCGTCGAGCGTTCCGGCGACGCGCTTGGCGCTCGGCGCGCGGAGCTGCTTCCACCCGGCGACGACGCCGATCACCAGGAACGGCAGGCCGACGAAGAGCGCGTAGAGGTCGGGGATCACCAGCCGCGCCGCCAGCCCGAGCCCCGCGGCGATGGCGATGCTGATCCACCACGGCGAGCGCAGCAGCACCGCGAACAGCGAGTTCTCGTGCATGCGGAGCTTCATGGCGCGGCCTGCCTGGGGTGCCGGACGATTGTGCTCAGTACTTGACCGAACAGCCGTAGGGCGACGTCGCCGAGACGCTCACCGGCTTGCCGGCCATCGCCTCGCCGAGCGCGGCGCGGACGTGGTTCTTCGCGCTCTTCGTCTCGGCGGCGTTCCCCCAGCGCTTGTCGTCGATCGCGCCGGCGTACACGAGCCTGCCCTGCGGGTCGATGACGTACATGTGCGGCGTCGTGCGCGCCCCGTAGAGGCGGCCGACCTTGCCGTCCTGGTCGATCAGCGTCGCCTTCGGCGCGGCGCCCTTCGCGGCGAGCCACTTCGCCATGTTCTCCGGCGTCGTGAACTCGCCGCTCGACGGGCTGGACGAGTTCACCGCCACCCACACGACGTCCTTCGCGGCGAGCTCCTTCTGCAGCGACGGCATGTTGCCGCTGTCGTAGTGCCGGCGCACGTACGGGCACTCGGGGTTGGTCCATTCGAGCACGACGAACTTGCCGCGGAAGTCCGACAGCTTCACCGGCTTGCCGCTCAGATCGGGCGCGCTGAAGTCGGGTGCGGGCTGGCCGACGGTGGCGGCAATGGCAGGCGTTGCAACGACGGCAAGGGCGGTCGCGAGGACGAGTGCGAGGTTCTTCATTGCGTGCTCCTGGTGAGGTCCGGAGGAAAGGTTCAACCGTCGAGCGCTTCGATCACGCGCTCGCGCGTGAGAATCTCCGGCAGCACGAGCGGCGCGCGGCCGGGCTTGTAGAGCGACGTAGGCGGGCACGCCGCTGCGCCCGATCCGCGCCAGCGCCTGCGCGATCTCGGGATCGCGGCGCGTCCAGTCGGCGCGCACGAGCTGGACGCCGCGCGCGCGAAACGCGTCGAGCATCTCGTCGCGCGCGAGCACCAGCTTCTTGTTCACCTGGCAGGTCACGCACCAGTCGGCGGTGAAGTCGACGAACACCGGCTTGCCCGAGGCGGTCAATGCGGCGAGCGTCTGCGCGGAGTACGGCTGCCACACGCCGTCGGCGGCGAGCGGCGGCGCCGTAGCATCGCGCGGGAACGCCGCGATGGCAATGGCCGCGACGACGAGCAGCGCGATCGCGCCGCGCGCGAGCGGGCCCCGGCTCCCCGGCAGGCCCGCAAGCCATGCCGCGATGGCCGCGATCACCGCGGCGGCGAGCAACCAGACCACCGCATCGAGTCCCGCCTGGCGGCCGAGGACCCACGCCAGCCAGACGACCGTCGCATACAGCGGAAAGGCGAGCGCCTGCTTGAGCCGCACCATCCACGGGCCCGGTTTCGGCACGTGCGCGAGCCACGCCGGGAACCAGGCGAGCGCGAGGTACGGCAACGCCATTCCGAGGCCGAGCGCGGTGAACACGCCGAGCGCGGTAACCGTGTCCGCGGTCAGCGCGAAACCGAGCGCCGCACCCATGAAGGGCGCGGTGCACGGCGCAGCGATCAGCACCGCGAGCACGCCGGTGAGGAACCAGTCGAGCGCCGGCTTCTTGGCGCTCCACGCGGCGAGACGGGCGGGCAGCAGGTTGCCGAACTCGAACACGCCCGAGAGATTCAGGGCAAGCGCGAAGAACAGCAACGCGAGCGCCGCCACTGCGACGGGCGACTGGAGCTGGAATCCCCAGCCCAGCTCGGCGCCGGCGGCGCGCAGCGCGAGCAACACGCCGGCGAGCGTCCAGAACGACACCAGCACGCCGGCCGCGTAGAGCAGTCCGTGGCGCCGGCCGGTGCGACGGTCGGCGTGATGCGCGAAGCCGAGCACCTTGATCGCCAGCACCGGGAGCACGCACGGCATCAGGTTGAGGATCAATCCGCCGACGAACGCCGCAACGAGCGCGGCGAAAACGCCCAGACCGGCGGCGGAGGCGGCAGACGTGCCCGCGACGACTGGGACATCGATCGTGAACGCGCGTGGCGCCGGGTCGCCCGGAGGCGAGAGGACCAGCACGCCCGCGACGCGCTCGAAGGCGCCCACGGGCTGCGCCGCGCGCGCGAGGCTCAGCTCGTAACCGCCGTCCGCCGCAGCGAGCCGCTGCGGCGCCGCCGGCTCGATCTTCCCTTGTCGAAGGGGAAGAACCGCGCCTCGGGCACCGCGACGCCGGACGGCGGCAGAAGCCGCAGCGCGACGCCGTCGGGCGCGGCACCCGCAGTGAGCGTCCAGTCTTTGAGCGCACCCGCCGGCGCGGGCAGGCGCGCGCGGGCCGCCGCGATCGGTCCGACTCCGCGCGGATCGGCGTCCGACCGTGCCGCGACCGGCAGCGTGATCGACAGCTCGGCGTCCTCGGGAAGGCACTTCACTTCGCAGACGAGCCACCACGCCTTCGCGGCCAGCGTGACCGGCGTGCCGATCGCGAGGTCCGACGGCGCGTCGATGCGCACGAGATGCAGCGCCTCGCCCTTGTAGCCGAAGTTCATCAGCGGCCCGGCGGGCAGGCGCTCGGGCACCGGCCACTCGATCTCGCCGGCCCGGAAGCCGGCGGGCAGCCGCCACTCGAGCCGCGTCGGCTCGCCGGAATCGCCGGGGTTGCGCCAGTACGTGTGCCAGCCCGGGATGATCGCGAGGCGCAGCACGACCGTCAGGGGCTCCCCGGGGACCACGGCGGTGCGCTCGGCGATCAGCTCCGCCTCGACGTGGGGCGTGCGGACCGGCGCGGCGGCAACGGGCGCCAGCGCGGTGCACAACGCGAGCGCAGCAAGGACGAGGACGCGGGACATCAGTGGCTTAGTGCGGGACGACGAAAGCGAGTTCCAATGGGCCCGGAACTATAACGCCCGTCCCGCGGGCCGGTGCCGGCGCCACCCGCGCCCGATTCCCGGCTACCCTCGCGCACGCCAACGTTCCACCGGAGGAAAGCAGATGGCCCCCGCCACCAAGCGTCACATCGTGAGCGACAAGCTGCATTCGCGCGTGTTCAACGGCAAGTCGATCTTCCCGCACGCGGTGTCCGTCGAGGGCAAGCGGATGATCTTCGTGTCGGGCCAGCTCGCCTGGGACAGGGACGGCAACGTCGTGGGCAAGGGCGACATGCGGGCGCAGTTCCGGCAGGTGTGCGAGAACATCGCGCAGGCCCTCGCCGAGTCCGGCGCGAGCTGGGAGGACGTCGTCCAGACCAATACCTACGTCACCGACATGGACGCATTCTTCCAGTGCACCGAGATCCGGCACGAGTTCTTCGGGCCGGGCTGGCCGACGAGCACGACGCTCGAGGTGAGCCGGCTGGCGCACCCGGACATGCTGGTCGAGATCGAGGCGGTGGCGGTAGTCGGATGAACAACGGGCGCGGCCGATTGTGCCGATCGGGCCGGCAGGTTAAGGTGGCGCGGACCCCTCCCGGAGCGACGCGACAGTGATCTTCGAGCAAATCGCAACCGGCGGCTGCCAGTCCTACCTCGTCGGCTGCGCCGACACCTTCGCCGGCGCGCTGATCGATCCGGAGCTGAGCCAGGTCGACCGCTACGTCGCGCTCGCGGCGCGGGACAGCCTGCGGATCCGCTACCTGATCGACACGCACACGCATGCCGACCACTTCTCCGGGACGCGGGAGCTCGCGCGGCGGCTCGGCGTGCCGGTGGTGATGCATCGCACGAGCCCGGCACCGTTCGTGGACCTGCGCCTCGACGACGGCGAGATGCTGGTCGTCGGGAAGCTGCGGCTGCGGGCGATGCATACCCCGGGACACACGCGCGACTCGATGTGCCTGGTCGCCGAGGACCGCGTGTTCACCGGCGACACGCTGCTCATCGGGGGCACGGGCCGCACCGATCTTCCCAGCGGGGACCCGGAGGCGCTTCACGACAGCCTCTTCAACAAGCTGCTGAAGCTCGACCCGGCGCTCGAGGTGTACCCGGCGCACGACTACAAGGCCCAGGGCCACACGACGATCGCGCAGGAGCTCGCGGCCAACCCGCGGCTGCAGAAACGCGACCGGGCCGAGTTCGTCGCGATGATGCTCAATCTCGATCTCACGATGCCGACGCATCTCACCGAAGCGTTGCGCACCAACATGAGCGGCGGAAAGACCGTCGCGCAGCTCCTCGCCGAGGCGGCCGCGACCGTGCCGTTCATGTCGCTCGAAGAGCTGAAGGCGCGGGTCGACTCGCACGCGACCGACCTCGTCGTGCTCGACGTGCGCGAGCGCGATGCCTACGAGGAGGGCCACATCCCGAGCGCGCGCCTCCTGCCGCGCGGGCAGCTCGAGCTGCGCGTGAACCAGGACCTGCCCGACCCGACGCTCCGCATCCTCGCCTACTGCGAGATCGGCCGCATCTCGACACTCGCCGCGGCGACGCTGCGCGAGATGGGCTACCAGCGCGCGGTGGCGCTGGACGGCGGCATGAAGGCGTGGCGCGAGGCAGGTTTCCCGGTGAAGACCGGGAAAGAGGCGTAGGCGTCGGGGCTTCAGCTCGACCCTGCGAGCTTCGCCTTCTCCTCCAGCGCGCTCCAGCGCTCGAACTTGTTCTCGAGCAGCCGCTCGATATCGGTGGCGCGCTGACGATCGGCCTTGATCCGCTCGGCGCCGTGCCGGTGGTAATCGGCGCCCGCCATCTGCGCCGTCAGCTCGTGCTGCTCGCGTTCGAGCGCTTCGATCTCCGCGGGGAGCGACTCCAGGTCGCGTTGCTCCTTGAAGGAGAGCTTCACCTTCTGCGCCTCGCGTGACGGCTGCTTCGCGGCGCGCGCTGCCGCGCCGGATGCTTGCGCCGCCGGCGCGGGCCGCTGCGCGAGCCAGTCGCTATACCCGCCGACGTACTCGCGCCATTTCCCGCCGCCCTCGGCGACCAGCGTTTGCGTCACCACGTTGTCGAGGAACGCGCGGTCGTGGCTCACCAGCAGCAGCGTGCCGCCGTAATCCTGCAGCGTCGACTCGAGCAGCTCGAGCGATTCGATGTCGAGATCGTTGGTCGGCTCGTCGAGCACGAGCAGGTTCGCGGGGCGGGCGAACAGTCGCGCGAGCAGCAGCCGGTTGCGCTCGCCGCCCGAGAGACTCGACACCTTCGCCTGCACCCGCCGCGGCGGAAACAGGAAATCGCCGAGGTAGCTCATCACGTGCTTGCGCTCGCCGCCGATCGTGACCCACTCCGACCCGGGGCTGATCGTGTCGGCGACCGACTGCTCGGGGTCGAGCTGCTCGCGCATCTGGTCGAAGTACGCGACCTGCAGGCCGGTGCCCAGGCGCACCGTGCCCGCGTCGGGCGCGAGCGTGCCGAGGATGAGCCGGATCATCGTGCTCTTGCCGGCGCCGTTCGGGCCGATGAGCCCGATGCGATCGCCGCGGATGATGCGCATCGACAGGTCGCGCACGATCTCGAGCGCGCCGAAGCGCTTGCCGACGCCCTCGAGCTCGGCGACGAGCTTGCCGGAGCGCTCGCCCGCATCGAGCGTGAGCTTGATGTTCCCGAGCCGGTCCCGCCGCGCGGTGCGCTCGCGCCGCAGCGCCTCCAGCCGCTTCACGCGGCCCTCGTTTCGCGTGCGGCGCGCCTCCACGCCCTTGCGGATCCAGACCTCCTCCTGCGCCCAGAACTTGTCGAAGCGGCGGCTCGCGACTTCCTCGGCGGCGAGCTCGTCGCGCCGGCGCGCCTCGAACGCGGCGAAGTTGCCGGGATAGGACCGCAGCGTCCCGCGATCGAGCTCGATGATGCGCGTCGCGACGCGATCGAGGAACGCGCGGTCGTGCGTGATGAGGATCGCGGTCGGGCCCTTGATCAGCAGTTCCTCGAGCCGCGTGATGCCGTCGATGTCGAGGTGGTTGGTCGGCTCGTCGAGCAGCAGCAGCTCGGGTGCGAGCGCGAGCGCCAGGGCGAGCGCGCCGCGCTTGCGCTCGCCGCCCGAGAGCACCGTCGGATCCATCGCGCCGTCGAGCCCGAAGCGATGCAGCGACTCGACCAGGCGCGCCTCGGCGCGCCAGCGCTCGCGCTCGTCGTGGATCTCCTCGAGCCGGCCGCGCTGCGCGAGGCTCTCGCGCAGCGTCGGGGCGCGCGGCAGCTCGGGCTCCTGCTCCACGAGCGCGATCGACAGGCCGTCGCGCACCTTCAGCTCGCCGTCGTCGAGCGGGGTCTGCCCGGTGATGACCCGCAGCAGCGAGGACTTGCCGGTGCCGTTGCGGCCGATCAGGCCGATGCGCTCGCCGTCGAGGACGGTGAGCGCCGCGCGATCGAGCAGCGGCAGATCGCCGTACGCGAGTTGAGCGGCGGCGAGCGTCAGGAGCGTCATGGGAGGCGCGATTGTAGTCGCGATCGCGACGCCGTCGTTCCATCAAGGCACCGCAACGAGCGCGGGCCGGTGCGGGTGGGATACCATCGGTGTCGAACGCTGGCGGTGACCTGCACGGCGCCGCCTCTCACTCATCTCAGCTTCCTCGGGTTTCGAAGGACCTTGCGATGCTCCGTTCACTCGTCATGCTTGTCCTGCTGGCATCCCTCGCTGCGCTGTCGAGCTGCGCCGGCGTCGACGGTTCTCCGGGCACCGGGGCGCGTGATCAGACCGGCGCGCTCGCGATCAAGGGCGCGCTGAGCTATCGCGCGCGGATCGCGCTCCCGCCCGACAGCCGCGCGATCGTCGCGCTGAAGGACGTGTCCCGTCCCGACGGCGCGGTCGTCGCGGAGCAGCGCATCGATCTGCACGGGCGCCAGGTGCCCATTGCCTTCGAGCTCGTCGTCGATCGCGCGAAGCTCGACGACGCGAAGCGCTACGCCGTGCGCGGCGCGGTGTTCGTCGGCGGGCGACCGGTGTGGGCGGGCGACCCGGTGATGATCGACCGGACGACCGGGTCCGTCGACGTCGGCACGCTGGCCATGGTGCCCGTGAGAACAGGCGCTTTCGCGTCCGTCTTCCAGTGCGGCGGCGAGCGCGCGACGGTCGAATTCGCGCGCCGGGCGATGCGGCTCACCGTCGGCAACCAGACGTTCGAGATGCGGCAGGCAGTGGCGGCGTCGGGCGCACGCTTCGAGGCTGTCGGCGATCCGACCACGTCGTTCTGGAACAAGGGACGGTGGGCGACGCTCGTCGTCAGGGGCCAGACCTATCCGGAGTGCCATCAAGTGGACCAGACCTCGACGACGTTCCGGGCCCGGGGCAACGAACCGGGCTGGCGGCTCGACATCGACGCCGAGCGGATGACGTTCGTCGCGCAGAACGGCGAGAAGCGTGCGGCGCCGGTCCCCGCCGCCCAGCGCACCAACGCCTTCACCCGCTACGCGGCGCGGGTTGACGGGCGCGACATCACGGCGACCATCTTCAACCGGCCGTGCCGGGACACGATGACCGGCATGCCGCATCCGTACGCCGTCGAGGTTCTGCTCGACGGGAAGAAGCTGACCGGCTGCGGCGGTGATCCCGCCGCGCTGCTGCAGGGCCGCGAGTGGGTGGTCGAAGACATCAACGGCAAGGGCATCATCGATCGCTCGCGCGCGACGCTCAACTTCGGCCCCGACGGACGCGTATCGGGCCGCAGCTCCTGCAACAACTACACCGCGCAGTACTCGCTCACCGGCGAAGGCCTCACCGTGTCGAAGGCCGCCGGGACGATGATGGCGTGCGAGCCGGCGCTCATGCAGCAGGAAAGTCTCTTCCTCGACGTGCTGCAGAACGTGCGCCGCTTCGACCTCGGCCCGGACGGCGCGCTCATCCTCCAGACCGACGATCGCCGGACCATCACGGCGCGGCGCTGAGTGTCGTCCCCGCCCGACGCGGGCGGGCGGAAGTGCAACAGTCTGTTGCGAGGGTCAACACGCCGTCCGGCGCATCGTTTTTCCGGTGGCATGGCGCGTCCTGCGCCTGTACTGGAGGGCACGATGTCAACGTCGATCGTCAGGGTACTCGTCGCATGCGCGCTCGCGCTGCTCGGCGTCACCGCGGTCGCGCAGTCCGATCCGCCCGCGCGCGTCGGCCGCGCGAGCCTCGTCGAAGGCGACGTGGCATACCAGCGCGACGGCGAGTGGGTGCCGCTGCCGGTCAACTGGCCGATCACGACGGGAACGCGGCTGTCGGCTGCGCCTGGCGCGCGCGCCGAAGTGCGCGTCGGCTCCACCGCGATCCGGCTTGCAGGGGCGACCGAGGTCGAGGTCGCCCGGCTCGACGACGACGCGATCGCGCTGCGCCTGTTGAATGGCACGATCGACGCGCGGGTCCGCGATGGCGAGGTTGCACGCGCGTTCTCGGTCGAGACGCCCGAGGCGCGTGCGACGCTGCTCGAGCCCGGGCGCTATCGCTTCGATGCAGGCATCGTGCCCGACACGACAGCAGTAAGCGCTGACATCGGCGCGACGCGCGTCGAGGCGGGCGGCAATTCGTTCGTGGTGCGTCCGGGCAAGCGCGCCGAGGTGTGGCGCAACGGCGACGTCCGCCTCGCCGAGGCGCAGCCGGACGCGTTCGACGAGTGGGCCCTCGCCCGCGACCGCCGCGACGAGGCTTCGCGGAGCGCGCGCTACGTCTCGCCCGAGATGACCGGATACGAGTCGCTCGACGAGCACGGCGACTGGCGCGAGGTGCCCCAGTACGGCCCGGTCTGGGTGCCGCGGGCCGTGCCGGTGGGCTGGGCCCCTTACCGCACCGGCCGGTGGGCCTGGGTCGACCCGTGGGGCTGGACCTGGATCGACGAAGCGCCGTGGGGCTTCGCGCCGTTCCACTACGGGCGCTGGGCGTTCGTCGGCGGCGTGTGGGCGTGGGCGCCCGGGCGCGTCGTCGCGCGGCCGGTATATGCGCCGGCGCTCGTGGGCTGGGTCGGCGGGTCCGGTTGGAGCGTGAGCGTGTCGATCGGGACGGTGCCGGCGGTGGGCTGGTTCCCGCTCGCGCCCCGCGAGGTGTTCGTGCCCGCGTACCGGCACAGCCCCGCCTACGTGCGGAACGTGAACGTCGCGCACGTCACCAACGTCACCCACATCACCAACGTGACGAACGTGAATTATGTGAACCGCCGGATCGACCGCGCCGTGACCGTGGTCCCGGCCGCGGCGGTGACGACCGGAAAGCCGATTGCGCGCTCGCACGTCCAGGTGCGTCGGGCGGAGCTCGATCGCCATGCACGGGCATCGCCGACGCCGCCGCTGGCCGCCATTGCTCCGCCGCGACCGGTCGCGCCGCACGCGGCGCGCGACGATCGCGGGCCGCAGCGGCAGTTCGATCCGGGTCCGCGTTCGCCGGAAGTGCCGCGCGCCGACCGGCGCGACGAGCGCAGGCAGGAGGTGCGCACGCAGCCGTCGCCGAACGTGGCCGCGACCCCCAACGCACCGCCTGCACCCGCGACGCCACCGCGAGCCAGCGACCCGCCGCGTCCGGTGGTGGTGGAACGCCCGCAGGCGCGCGGCAACGAGCGCAGCCCCGACGCGCCGCCGCGCGGGGTCGAGACCCGGCCTGATCCGCGCAGCGAGCCGCAGCGTGCAGGACAGCGTCCTGAACCGCCCCGCGCGATCGCGCCAACAGCACCGGCACCTTCGCCGGTCCAAGCGCCGCCGCGTACCGAGCCACGCATGGCCGACACGCGGCCGGAGCCGCGGCGCGAGGTGCAGCGCGGAGACCCCGCGCGCGCAGTCGCGCCGACGCCCCAGGCCCCGCAGCCCCAAGTGCGAATCGAGCCGCGTGCGCCGGACACCCGGCCGGAGCCACGACAGGAGATCCGTCGCGTCGAGCCGCCGCGTGCGGTCGCGCCGACGCCCCAACCGCCGCAGCCCCAGGTGCGGAACGAGCCGCGGACCGGAGATCCGGCGCGTCGAGCCGCCGCGTGCAGTCGCGCCGACGCCCCAACCGCCACAACCCCAGGTGCGGACCGAGCCGCGGCCGGAGATCCGGCGCGTCGAGCCGCCGCGTGCGGTCGCACCGGCTGCGCCGACGCCACCGCAGCAGCAACCACGGCACGAGCCGCGCGCCTCGCCACCGTATGCCCGTCGTGCGCGCTGCGCCTCCCGCGCCCCCGGCGGCGATGCCCGCGCCGCAGCCGCAGCCTGCAGCCGCAACAGTCGGCGCCGCGCAGGTGACCGCGATGGCGTGGGAGCAAGCGCGGAGCAGCGGCGCGAGCGACGGAAGGCGCGGCGCTCGGTAGCGCTGTCAATCGAACGAGTAGCGGCTAGATTGCGTCGCCTCACGGTAGTTGATCGGATTCCATCCGCTGGGCATCCACGGCGCCGAATCCGGCTTGGCGCCAAAGCTCGATCCACTCGGCGGCGCTGCGGAGGTAGAACCCGAACTCCGGGCGAGCAAACGGAGGGGGGGACGTGCGAATCGAGCGCGCCCATGACGGCAACGCCGTCGGATCGCATGACGCGGTGGATCTCGCGCAACGGCAGGCGCGGGTCCTTCCAGAAATGCATCACCCCGATGGCGAAGACCCGGTCAAAGCTCGCGTCCTCGAAGGGCATGCAGTCGGCGGATGCAAGACCGGAAGCTCGCCTGGCCGGCGGCGACGAGGGCTGCATTGATGCGGTTGGCCTCGTTGACCATGGTCGGGGAGATGTCGATGCCCGCGTAGTGGACGTCCGCCGCTCGGCCGATGATCGCGGGCGCCGCGCGGCCATTGCCGAAACCGATCTCGAGCACACGATGACCGGCTTGCACGCCGAGCATGGCGATGACCCGCGCGTTGCCCGCGCGGTTGTTCCCGTCGCACGGCGCTGCGCCGTGCCGCGGGGACGACCATGATCGGGAACCTGTTGGACGACCTGCCGAAGCGCGCCGACCAGGAGTCGCTCGTCGACCTGCTCAAGCGCCCCGGCGTGCGGATCGAGCGAATCGTGTCGACCGGACAGTCCAGCCCGCCGGGATTCTGGTACGACCAGGCGCACGGCGAATGGGTCGCCGTGCTCGCGGGCGAAGCGCAGCTTCGCTTCGAGGACGAACCGGCAGCACGCACGCTGCGCGCCGGCGATTTCGTCGACATCGCCGCGCACCGCCGGCATCGGGTCGAGTGGACGCGGCCGGGCGAGCCGACGGTCTGGCTCGCGGTGCACTACGACTAGGCTCGCCGGGCGCCGCCGGCTCGCGCACGAGCCGGTTGGCATGACACCATTGCGCATTCCTTCGTCGTGGACGGCCGAACACGCCATGAAAAACACGCGCGCCCGCTACGGTGTCGTCACCAAGGTCCTGCATTGGACCCTCTTCGTCCTCATCGTCAACCAGTTCGTCGTCGCGACCATGATGCTCAACACGCCGCAGGGGACGACGACGGCCGGCTTCACCCAGGGTGTGCTCTACAACTGGCACAAGTCGATCGGGCTGATCGCGCTGGCGGTGGCGCTCGCGCGCTACATCTGGCGCAAGACCACGCCGCTGCCCGACTGGGCGCCCAACCTGAGCGCCGGCGAGAAGCGCTGGCTCCCGCGCATCGAGACCACGCTCTACTGCTGCATGTTCCTGATGCCGATCAGCGGCTACGTCTTCGTGATGGCCGGCGGGTACGGCGTGAATTTCTTCGGCCAGTGGAACCTGCCCAACTACCTGGGCAAGCACGCCACCGTTTCAGTGATCGCCGAATGGGTGCACGGCATCACGGCCGCGCTCCTCGTCCTCACCCTGTTCGCGCACTGGGGCCTGGGCATCCGGCACCACCTGCGGCACCGCGATCGGTACCTGCACCGGATGCTGCCGTTCACGCATCAGAAGTAGCGGCCGGCTAGCCGCCCTCCCGCAGGCGCTCGAGGTCGAACGAGACCGAGCCGTCGTCGCTCGTCACGAGCACGTGGCCCTCCTGGATGGTGAACTGCAGCCGCATCGTGCGGCGTGCGAGGGCCTCGAGACTCGCGACTGGCGTCGGCGGGAACGCCGAAGACGGTCACGTTCGACAGCCGCGCGAGCTTCGACTCGATCTCGCCCCACCACACCGGGACGGCACGGGCACCGTAGGCGTACACGACGACTTCCCGCGCGCGTCCGGCGGCTTTCGCGAGCCGCCGCTCGTCGGGCAGGCCCACCTCGACCCAGCGCTCGATCGCGCCGGTGAGGTCGCGCTCCCACAGGTCCGGCTCGTCCGTGTCCGAGATGCCCTTCCCGAACGCGAGCCGGTCGCTCGCGCCGTGCGCAAACGCGAGCAGCCGCACCATCATGCGTTCGTCCGTCTCGGACGGATGCTTCGCGATCGTGACCGCGTGGTCCGCGTAGTAGCCGCGATCCATGTCCGCGATCTGGAGCTCGGCTTTGTGGATCGTGGATTTGAGCGCCATGGAGGTGGTGCAAACCGACATTAATGTAGCCCAGGTCCAAGGGAATGATCCTTGCTCGGCACGAAGCTCACTCCCGAAATCGGGCAGGTTTGTAAAGATTGTCGACACGCTTCCAGAATTCGGCTTCGGCCCACCGATCCGGTTGCGCCAGCGGGCGCCTCGGTGAACGCTTGCGAATCTCCTCCGCGTACCGAGGCCGCGGCGGCGCAGTCGACGATGACCCTAGACCAAGCCCAGGAGACGTTCATGTTTGCCGAAGTTCGAAGAGTGGTCGCGGGTTCCAGGAAGCGGGCCGTATGCGTGATGCTGTCGATGCTCGTGCCGACTGCATCCGTTGCCGCGCCGACATTGCTCGATCCCATGCTGGGGGTCACGACTGCGGCGAGCGGGCTGTTGCAGCCGACAGGCGTGGCGTTTCTGGGCGCCAACGACATGTTCGTGACGGAAAAGGCGACTGGAAGGGTTCAGCGCGTCGTCAACGGCGTCGTGCAGGGTGCGGTGCTGGATCTGGCCGTGAATTCCGGCTCCGAGCGTGGCTTGCTCGGCATGGCGCTCGACCCGGGCTTCTCGTCCAATGGGCGCGTGTACCTGTACTGGACGGAGAGTTCGACCGGTACCGACACCGCAAACCTGGCGGACACGCCGCTTCTCGGCAACCGCGTCGATCGGTTCACCTGGGACGGTTCGACGCTGACGTTCGACCAGAACATCGCTCGATTCCGTGCGCTCCAGGCCGATGCGGGTCAACCACTGCGCGGCAACCACAATGGCGGCGTGCTCCGCTTCGGCCCCGACGGAAAGCTCTACGTGGCAGTCGGCGACGTGGGGCGCCGCGGCTGGCTGCAGAACCTGCCGAACGGTCCCTCAGGCGGCGCCGACGACCAGTTCGGCGGCCCGGCACCGGACAACGCCCACTTCACCGGTGCGGTGGTTCGTCTGAATCCCGACGGGACCGCGCCTGCCGACAACCCGTTCTTCGCTGCGGGCGCAGCGCTGGGTGGCGAGGCCGGTGCGAACATACAGAAGCTCTATTCCTACGGCATCCGCAACAGTTTCGGGATGGCGTTCGATCCGGTGTCGGGACAACTGTGGATGTCGGAGAACGGCGACGATTCATTCGACGAACTGAACCGGATCGTTGCGGGGATGAATGGCGGCTGGGTGCAAGCCATGGGTCCGGTCTCCCGCGTCGCCGAGTACAAGGCGATCGAGACCTCCGGCGCGTTCGCGGGCCTGCAACAGATCCGTTGGGATTCGATCAACATCGCAGATACGCCCGCCGACGCGTTGGCGCGGCTGTTCATGCTGCCAGGCATGATCTACAGCGACCCGGAGTTCAGCTGGAAGTACGCTGTGGCGCCGGCCGCCATTGGTTTCCAGGACGGAGACGCTCTGGGCTCCGAGTACGGCGGCGATCTGTTCGTGGGCGCCTCTCGGACCACCCTGGACGACGGCTATCTCTATCGCTTCGCGCTCGACGCGGCCCGCCTCGGAATCGACACGACGCTCGATCCGCTGCTGGCGGACCTCGTGGCCGACAACCTCGGCAAGTTCGACGGCACCGAGAGCCAGAGCCTGCGCTTCGGCACGGGATTCGGGGTGGTCACCGACATTCAAACCGGCGCCAACGGAAATCTATTCGTCACCTCCCTGTCGGACGGCGCCATCTACGAGATCTCCAGACGGGCCGTGCCGGAACCCGGTTCCATGGCGCTGCTGGCGCTGGGGCTGGTCGCATTGTTCTCGACGCGTCGACGAATTCATTGACCAGGAAAGAACCGCGATCTCTGCGGCCGGGTTCGTGCCGACCTCAACGGGTCGCCGCTACATGCTCCTCCGGTACTGCCCCCCCACCTCGAACAGCGCATGCGTGATCTGCCCGAGCGAGCAGACCCGCACCGCGTCCACCAGCACCTCGAAGACGTTCTTGTTGTCGATCACCGCCTGCTGCAGGCGCTTCAGCATCGGCCCGCTCTCGGCCTTGTGCCGCTCGTGGAAGTCGCGTAGCCGCTTCAGCTGGCTCTGCTTCTCCTCCTCGGTGGAGCGGATCAGCTCGATCTCCTGCGGCACCGGGTCGCCGTGCGGGTTGCGGAAGGTGTTCACGCCGATGATCGGGTACGAGCCGTCGTGCTTCTTGTGCTCGTAGTACATCGACTCTTCCTGGATCTTGCCGCGCTGGTAGCCGGTCTCCATCGCGCCGAGCACGCCGCCGCGCTCGCGAGATCGCGCTCGAACTCCTTCAGCACCGCCTCCTCGACGAGGTCGGTGAGCTCCTCGATGATGAAGCTGCCCTGGTTGGGGTTCTCGTTCTTGGCGAGGCCCCACTCGCGGTTGATGATGAGCTGGATCGCCATCGCGCGGCGCACCGACTCCTCGGTGGGCGTGGTGATCGCCTCGTCGTAGGCGTTGGTGTGCAGCTGAGTTGGTGTTGTCGTAGGTCGAGATCAGCGCCTGCAGCGTGGTGCGGATGTCGTTGAAGGCGATCTCCTGCGCGTGCAGAGACCGGCCGCTGGTCTGCGAGTGGAACTTGAGCTTCTGGCTGCGCTCGTTCGCGCCGTACCGGTTCTTCATCGCCACCGCCCAGATGCGCCGGGCGACGCGGCCGATCACCGTGTACTCCGGGTCCATGCCGTAGCTGAAGAAGAAGGAGAGGTTCGGCGCGAAGTCGTCGATGTGCATGCCGCGCGCGAGGTACGCCTCGACGAAGGTGAAGCCGTTCGAGAGCGTGAAGGCGAGCTGCGAGATCGGGTTCGCGCCGGCCTCGGCGATGTGATAGCCCGAGATCGACACCGAGTAGAAGTTCTTCACCTGGTTGTGGACGAAGTACTCCTGGATGTCGCCCATCACCTTGAGGCTGAACTCGGTGGAGAAGATGCAGGTGTTCTGGCCCTGGTCCTCCTTGAGGATGTCGGCCTGCACCGTGCCGCGCACGCTCTCCAGCGTCCACTCGCGGATCTTGTCGGCCTCGTCCTCGGTCGGCTCGCGGCCGTTGTCCTTGCGGAACTTGTCGAGCTGCTGGTCGATCGCGGTGTTGAGGAACATCGCGAGGATCGTCGGCGCCGGCCCGTTGATCGTCATCGACACCGAGGTGTTCGGGCTGCAGAGGTCGAAGCCCGAGTACAGCACCTTCATGTCGTCGAGCGTGGCGATCGAGACGCCCGAGTTGCCGACCTTGCCGTAGATGTCGGGGCGCAGATCCGGGCTCGAAGCCGTAGAGCGTCACCGAGTCGAACGCGGTCGACAGGCGCTTCGCCGGCATGTCCTTCGAGAGCAGGTGGAAGCGCTTGTTGGTGCGGAACGGGTCGCCCTCGCCCGCGAACATGCGCGTCGGGTCCTCGTTCTCGCGCTTGAACGCGAACACGCCCGCGGTGAACGGGAACGAGCCCGGCACGTTCTCCAGCATCAGCCACTTGAGCTGCTCGCCGTGGTCCTCGTACCGCGGCAGCACGACCTTGCGGATCGGCGTGCCGGAGAGCGAGGTGTAGGTGAGCTTGGTGCGCACCTCGCGGCCGCGGATCTTCACCACGTACTCGTCGCCCGAGTAGGCCTTGCGCATGGCGGGCCACATGTCGAGGAGCTTCTTCGCGCGCGCGTCGAGGCCGGCCTCGCGCTCGACGGCGAGGCGCTCGACGGTGTCGTGCGCGCCGTGCTTCTCGGTGCTGTCGGCCGCGAGCATGCGCATCGTCTCGCGCAGCTGCTGGCCCTCGCGCGCGAGCTTCGACTGCTCGCCGGCGTGCTTGTGGTACGCGCGCACCGCCTCGGCGATCTCGGCGAGGTAGCGGCTGCGCTGCGGCGGCAGGACGACGGTCTGGTTGGTCGACTGCCTGGTCGCGACGGCGGGCAGGCGGCCCTTCGCGAGCTTCAGGCCGTGCTCGACGAGGCGCGGCGCGAGCGCCTGGTAGAGCGCGGTGACGCCGTCGTCGTTGAACCGGCTCGCCATCGTGCCGAAGACCGGCATGTCCTCCGGCGACTTCGCGAAGAGCTGCTTGTTGCGCTGATACTGCTTGCGCACGTCGCGCAGCGCGTCGTGCGCGCCCTTGCGGTCGAACTTGTTGATCGCCACGAAGTCGGCGAAGTCGAGCATGTCGATCTTCTCGAGCTGGCTCGCGGCGCCGAACTCCGGCGTCATGACGTAGAGGGAGACGTCGACGAGCGGCACGATCGCCGCGTCGCCCTGGCCGATGCCCGAAGTCTCGATGAGAACGAGGTCGAAACCGGCGACGCGGCAGGCGGCGATGGCGTCGCCGAGCGCAGGGGAAACCTCCGACCCGGCCTCGCGCGTGGCGAGCGAGCGCATGAACACCTTTGGCGTGTTGATCGCGTTCATGCGGATGCGGTCGCCGAGCAGCGCGCCGCCGGTCTTGCGCCGCGACGGGTCGATCGAGATGACGGCGATCTCGAGCTTGTCGTCCTGGTCGAGCCGCAGGCGCCGGACCAGCTCGTCGGTGAGCGAGCTCTTGCCCGCGCCGCCGGTGCCGGTGATGCCGAGCGCCGGGATCTTGAGCGTGTCGGCCTCTTTCACCATCGCGTCGCGCAGCTTCGCGTCGCAGGTGCCGAGCTCCAGCGCGGTGATGAGTCTCGCGAGGGCGCGGCGGTCGCCGGCCTTGACGGCCTTGAGGTCCTTCGGCGCGTACTTCGACAGATCCTCGTCGCAGCGCCGGATCATGTCGTTGATCATGCCCTGCAGGCCCATCTTCGCGCCGTCCTCGGGCGAGTAGATGCGCGCAACGCCGTAGTCGTGCAGTTCCTTGACCTCGGCGGGCACGATCACGCCGCCGCCGCCGCCGAAGACCTTGATGTTCTCGCCGCCCCGCTCGCGGAGCAGATCGAGCATGTACTTGAAGTACTCGACGTGCCCGCCCTGGTAGGAGCTGACCGCGATGCCCTGCACGTCCTCCTGCAGCGCCGCGGTCACGACCTCCTCGACCGAGCGGTTGTGCCCGAGGTGGATCACCTCGCAGCCCGTGGCCTGGATGATCCGCCGCATGATGTTGATCGACGCGTCGTGGCCGTCGAACAGGCTCGCGGCGGTGACGAAGCGGATCTTGTGCTTCGCCTTGTACGGCGTGAGCTGCTGGCTGACGGAGAGGTCGGTCATTCTTGCGGCCCCGGGGCGAGGGTAGGGCCGACAAGTGTACTGCGATCAGGGACTTGGGCGCCTTTGGCCGCACGCAAGCCCGCCGCAGTATTTCCTCCCCTCTCCGCGCCGCCCGTCGCGGCGTGGACGATCGTGTCGCTCGGCCCCGAGCGCGCGGCCGGTCGTTCGACGGGGCCGCGGGAAGGCTTAGGCGCTGCGGACGATCGAGGCGTACGCCGCCTCGGTCTCCTGCGAGGGTGCCGCACCGAACACCACCGCGAGCATGTTCCGGCAGCGCCGGTAGGCGTCGGACGCCTCGGCGCGGCGGTGCTGCCGATGCCAGGCAAAGCATCAGCCGGCGGTAAAGGTCCTCGACGAGGGGCTCGGCTTCGAGCGCGGCGGCGTAGATCTCGGCCGCTTGCCCGGGGTCTCCGGCCTGGTCGCATTGCTGCGCGGCGCGCATCGCGAGCCGCACGTAGCGGCTGCGCAGCCGGTCCCGGCGGGGCAGCAGCCAGGCGGTCTCCTCGTCGTTCTGGAGAAACGGGCCGCGATACAGCGCGAGCGCCCGGCGTGCCGCGTCGAGATCGACGGCGCCGTGCTCGCCGTTCGCCTGGTCCGCGAGCGCCTCGAACGCAACGGCGTCGATCCAGACCGCAGACGGCTCGAGGTGCACGACGCCATTCGAGACCTGCGCCGCAGGCTTGTGCCTGAGGACCTTGCGCAGCCGATGCAGCGTGACCTCGAGCGCGCCGCGCGCCGCGTCGCCCTCGGAGTCCGGCCAGAGGGCGGAGGCGAGTGCGTTGCAGGTCGCGCCGCCTGCGCCGAACGCGACGATGCACTTCAGCAGCTCGAGCACGCGGCGCGGCGCCTTGCGGTCGAAGTGCACCGATTCGCGGTCCACCTCGAGCTCGAAGCGCCCCAGGGTGCGAATGCGCACCGGCTGCGGCCGGTCGAGGGCCTCGGGCGACTGCGGCGGCGCCTCTTGTTCTTCGTTCCGCAGTTCTTCGTTCCGCTCGGCACGCCCCATGTGGGTCACGTCTGCCCAGCGTCGCAAGCACGCCTCCATGGGCGGCGGTCGCAGGGCGGTCCGAGATTCAGCCACGACAGCAGGGCGAGAGGAATGAAGCGCAGAAGCCGACGCGGCCGATGCACAAAACTGGAGCGCCCCGCAAGGCAGGACGGGTGCCGCCCACTCCCGTCGGCCGCATGAAGCGCTGCCGGTCGTAACGTCGCTTGTCCATCGTCGTCTCCCTTGCGATTGCCGCCCGGCCCCTGGCGAGCTAGGGACGAGATGCGCTGATTCAAAGACCGGACTCCGACTGAAAGACTTGACGCGGCGGCGCGATATTCCCGAAACTCTCGGGAATAAAGCCCGTCTGGCCGCAGTCTTCATAGGACCGAACGAACGAAGTGGAGGATCCCGGCACGCTGCGCCGCTTCGAGGAGTCGGTGCTCGTGCACCTGGACGCGGCGTACAACTTCGCCCGCTGGCTGACCGGGGACGCGGCCGCCGCGGACGACGCGGTACAGGAGGCGAGCCTGCGGGCATTCCGTTTTTTCCATCAGATGGAGGGCCCGAGGCCGAAGGCCTGGTTCATGGCGATCGTGCGCAATGCGTGCCTCGACGAGTTGAAAGAGCGGCGCCTCCGCGGCCTCGAGGAGGCCTACGACGAAGCCGTTCACGGCGCGATTGACGAGGCGCGATCGGCGCTGGAGCCGCCCGAGGCCGCGCTCGTCCGGGCGGACGAATCGCGGCAGCTGCATGCGCGTCTCGCCGGGCTGCCGAGCGAGTACCGGGAGGTCGTGGTGTTGCGGGAGCTCGAGGGGCTCGCCTACAAGGAGATCGCCGCCATCGTCGGCGTGCCGATCGGAACGGTGATGTCGCGGCTGTCGCGCGGGCGCGACCTGTTGCAGAGTCGCGCGGTCGACGCGCGGCGCAGGAGCTCGTCGTGAGTTGCGCACGGACCCGGCAGATGCTGGACGCCTACGTCGACGGCGAGCTCGATCCGGCCACCGTCGCGGAGATCGACGTCCACTTCGTCTCCTGCTCCGCCTGCGCGGGATTGCGCGCGGAGCGCCGGGCGCTGAGCGCGCAAGTCCGCGCCGAGGCGCCCTATTACCGCGTTCCGGAACGCGTGCGGCTGGCCCTCGGCCGGCGGCTGCACCCTGAGAAGGTTCGGCCCCGCCGTGCGCCGGTCTGGTCGCTCGCTGGCGCGCTGGCAGCCGCAGGAGCCGCCGCCGGACTTCTCGTCGGGGTCTGGCTCGGGCACCCGCCAGCCGAGAATCTGCTGCTCGATGAAGTCGTCGCGAGCCACGTCGCCTCGCTCGCGCCCGGGAGCAAGCTCGTCGACGTGGGCTCGTCGGATCGACACGCGGTCAAGCCGTGGTTCGCCGGCCGGACCGAGTTCGCGCCGCTGGTGCGCGATTTGTCCAAGGACGGGTTCGAGCTCGTCGGCGGTCGCCTCGACCGCGTCGGCGATCGCCAGACTGCAGCCGTGGTCTACCGCATCCGCAACCACTATGTAAACCTGTTCATGTGGGCCGCGCCCTCGGGGCCCACAGGCGAAGGCGACTCGGTGAAAGTGATCCAGGCACGCGGGTTCCCGCTCGCCACTTGGTCGGCAGCCGGCATCCGCTATGCCGCGATCTCCGACGTCCAGCAATCCGATCTGGAGCGCTTCGCGCGCCTGGCGAGCGAGCCGTAACCTGCCGCCTATCGGCGGAACACCCTGACGAGACGGTTGCGCAGGGCGACGAGCCCGCCGGTGGCGAGCGCGGCGACCGCGGCGAAGGCGATCAGCACAAATCCCGTGAGCGCCGCGAATGCGACCGGGATGAGCAGCCAGAGCGGCGGACGACGCCGCGTCGCGGCCTCTTCGATCCATTCGGCATCGCGCAGCTCGTAGGTGCGCGGCTCGCGGGGGGTCGGGGTGTGCGGGGAAAGGGTCATATTGGACGCAAGATTGGGGCAGGTTCGTTGGACTGCAAGGCCGGCATTTGGTTGCCCGGGCGGGGGCCGGGCTGTAGAGTGCCGGCCTTCTCAACTCGGATCCACCCGCAAATGCTCGAACCCTCCCGATTCGTCCGCGCCGCAGTCGCCCTCGCCGCACTGCTGATCGCCGGCTGCGCCATGTCCGCGCGCAGTTCGCTCGACGCGAGCTGGATCGACCCGACCATAAAGGGGAAGAAGTTCAAGAAGGTGCTGATCCTCTCGGTCGCGCACGACGAGTTCGCGCAGCAGTACTTCCAGGACGACATGGCCGCCGCGATGCGCGCGCGCGGCTTGAACACCGTCGCCTCGCACCGCTTCTTCACGCACAAGAGCCCGTCCGAGCAGGCGCGGTTCATGCGGGCGGTCGACAGTTCCGATGCCGACGCGGTGCTGCTCGCGCGGGTGATCGGCGTGGACCAGAAGACCGGGACGACTCCGGGCATGCTGACCGGCGCGGGAGGCGCGCCCATCGGGGAGATGACCGGCATCGGCAACGCCGTCGCGGCGACATTCGCGCCGACCATGTACGTGCGCCCGAGCGACTACACCCTCACGACCGTGATCGTCGAAACGGTGCTCTTCGAGCTGAAGGGCCGCCGGGCCGTCTGGTCCGCGCGGACGAACACCGCCAATGCCGACCAGGGCGACCTCAAGCCGGCGATCGCGCAGTTCGTAAGCGTGCTGGTCGGCGCGATGGAGCGCGACGGGCTGTTCTAGGGCGCCACGCGCCCTCCGTACGGGGGCACGCCGTTCGTTCCTCTGCGAGCGGCCGCGTCTCGTGAGGCGGCGGCCGCTCCGCCTCTGCTACGCTCGCGTCGCCTTCATCCTCTCGGCGCTCCCGCGCCCGGGCCACGCCAATGGAACTCGTCGTCCTGCTCGCGCTCTTCCTCGCCAACGGCGTCTTCGCCATGTCGGAGCTCGCCGTCGTGTCCAGCCGCCGCAGCCGGCTGCAGCAGCTCGCCGAGAACGGCCATCCCGGGGCGACCGCCGCACTCGGGCTGATCGAGAACCCCGGGCGGTTCCTGTCGACCATCCAGGTCGGGATCACGCTGATCGGGATCTTCAGCGGCGCGTTCGGCGAGGCCACGCTGGTGGCGCAGCTCGCGCCGTCGCTCGCGGACCTGCCGGTGGTGGGACCTTACGCAAGGGAGACCGCGATCGCGATCGTGGTGATCGGCATCACCTACGGGTCGCTGATCCTCGGCGAGCTGGTGCCGAAGCGGCTCGCGCTGCACGCGCCGGAGGCGATCGCGACGCGGATCGCGCTGCCGATGCAGCTGCTGTCGCGGCTGATGCACCCGTTCGTGAAGCTGCTCACGATCTCGTCGGAGTGGGTCCTGCGCCTCTTCGGCGTGCGCGAGACGGTGAAGGAGACGATCACCGAGGCCGAGATCGAGGGCCTGATGCGCGCCGGCGCCGAGGCCGGCGTGTTCGAGCGCGCCGAGCACCAGTACGTCTCGCGCATCCTGCATCTGGACACGCAGCGCGTCGGCGCGATCATGACGCCGCGCATCGACATGGTGTACCTCGACATCGACGCACCGATCGCGCGCAATCTCGAGATCATCCGCCGCGAGGGCTACACGCGGGTGCCGGTGGTGCGCGGCGACTTCGCCGAGGTGCTCGGGGTGCTCGACGTGCTCGACCTGGCGGAGGACGCGTTCGACGGCAAGCCGCTCGACATCCGCGCGCACCTGCGCGCGCCGCTGTACGTGCCCGAGTCGGTGAACCTGATCCGGCTGCTCGAGCTCCTCAAGCAGCACAAGGCGCACCTCGGGCTCGTGCTCGACGAATACGGCGAGGTGCAGGGGCTGGTGACGATGACCGACGTCCTCGAGGCGATCGTCGGCGCCGTGCCCGAAAGCGAGGAGGCGGTCGAACCGGACGTCGTGCGGCGCGCCGACGGCTCGCTGCTCGTCGACGGCGGCGTGTCGATCGCGCGGCTGCGCGAGGCGCTCGGGCGCGAGATCGAGACCCCGCCCGAGGAGGCGGGCAGCTACCAGACGCTCGGCGGGCTCGTGATGGCGCGCCTCGGCCGCGTGCCCAAGGTCGGCGACTGCTTCGAGTTCGACCGGCTGCGCTTCGAGGTGCTCGACATGGACCGCAACCGCGTCGACAAGGTGCTGCTCGCGGAACTGAAGCAGGACGGGCCCGAGCCGGGCGTCGTCGTGGACGCGTAGCCGCCCGGGGACGGGCCGGATCGATGCCCGCGGTCAGCCGCCGCCGTACTTCATGACGCGCGCCGCAAACTCCGGATAACCGAGGAACCACTCGAGCTCGGTCACCGTCTCCCGCCAGCCCGGCACGCGGTCGCCGTGCCGCTCGCGCCGCAGCGCCTCGAGCGCCTGCTTCACCGCGGCATACTGCGCGCACAGCGACAGCCCGTAGTAGAGGACGATCGAGATGCCGGCGAGCTCCTCGTCGTCGAATCCGAAGCCCGGAGTGTCGACCATGACGATCGGCTTGCCGACCTCGGCGCGGATCGCCGCGACCTGCGGCGGCGTCATGCCGGTCGGGAACACGAGGTCGGCCCCCGCTTCGGCGAACGCCTTCATGCGCAGCACGGCTTCGACGGGGTCCTTCATCGCCCACGCCGCGTCGGTGCGCGCGATGATCAGGAAATTCGGGTCGGTGCGCGCGTCGAGCGCGGCCTTGATCCGGGCGACCGCGTCCTCGCGCGAGCGCAGCCGCTGCGGCACATCGGCGTGCTTGCCGAAGGCATGGTCCTCGATGTGGATCGCCGCGACGCCCGCCTGCTCGTAGGCGCGCACGGTGCGCCAGATGTTCGCGGCGTCGTTGAAGCCGCCCTCGGCGTCGGCGATGACGGGGATCTTCACCGCCTCGACGATCGTGCGCGCCTGCTCGACCAGCTCGGGCAGCGCGAGCAGCCCGACGTCGGCGAGCCCGAAGCGGCTCGCGGCAGTGGCGTAGCTGCCGATGTAGACCAGCGGGAAGCCCGCGGACTCGACGAGGCGCGCGGAGAGCGCGTCGGTCGCGCCGGGGGCGATGAAGGTGCGGCCGGTGTTCACCAGGTCGCGGAGGCTTTCGCGGCGGAGCGGCATGGCGGTGGTCCGAAGGGGGTGCGGCGGCCGAGTTTAGCGCGGGCGGGGGTGGTCCCGGGGGTGGTCCCGGAGGTGGTCCCGATTGCACGCGGCGCGACCGAGCGAGTAACCTCCGCCCGGACCGTAGCCCCTCCGCCCCGCGCCCGCATGCTCATCAACTGTGTCGCCTACCGAGACGGGCGCAAGCTCGCCGACATCGGCATCGAGGAGATCAGCAGCTACGTGTCGCAGCCGGACACGCTGGTGTGGGTCGCGCTCGCCGAGCCGAGCGACGCCGAGCTCGCCAAAATGCAGCAGGAATTCGGGCTGCACGAGCTCGCCGTCGAGGACGCCCAGAGCGGCCACCAGCGACCGAAGGTCGAGGAGTATGGGGACTCGCTTTTCGTCGTGCTCCAGACCGTCGAGCTCGACGGACACGAGCTGCGCCTTGGCGAGATGGACGTGTTCGTGGGCCCGAACTACGTGCTGTCGATCCGCACCCGCACGCGGCGCGGGTTCGGCGACGTGCGCGCGCGCTGCGAGCGCGAGCCGGAGCTGCTGAAGCAGGGCTCCGGATTCGTGCTGTACGCCCTCATGGACTCGGTGGTGGACCGCTACTTCCCGGTGCTCGACCGGTTCGAGATCGAGCTCGAAGGCCTGGAGGAGCTGATGTTCACCGGCGGGCTCGCACAGCGCAGCCTCAAGGAGCTGTACGGGCTCAAGCAGCGCCTCATGACGCTCAAGCACGCCGTGGCGCCGCTGCTCGACGCGGTGGGCCGGCTGCACGGCGGGCGCGTCCCGCGCGTGTGCGCGGGCACTCAGGAATACTACCGGGACATCTTCGACCATCTGCAGCGCATCAACCAGTCGATCGAAAGCAGCCGCGAGATGATCGCGACCGCGATCTCGGTGAGCCTCTCGCTCCTCAGCCTGCAGGAAAATCAGTTCACCAAGCGGCTCGCGGGCGTGGCCGCGCTGGTGGCCGTGCCGACGATGATCGCCGGGATCTACGGCATGAACTTCAGGCACATGCCGGAGCTCGGCTGGACCTTCGGCTATCCGTTCGCGCTGGGGCTGATGGTGGCGATCGACGTTTACATCTTCTACCGCCTGCGCAAGGCCGGCTGGATTTAGGGCAGATATACGGCCACGGGGCGTCGCGAGACAGCGCAGCTGGGCGAGCGAGGACAACGCGAGACAACGCCTTAGAACGCCCGAACTCGCGACTCCATACGCCGAAAGGCCTTGACCGGAGCCTCCAAAGCGCCGCTGCCGCGCGCCGCCGCGCCGTTGATATACTGGTGCCATATCAAACGCACCCGGAGGAGGCGCCGTGGCCGCAGCAGCGAAGCCGGCGGAGAGGAAGAAGCGGACCATCACCGAGATCCGCGACTCGAAGCACACCGGCGAGAAGATGGTCTACACGTCGGTCCTCGACTACACCTCGGCGAAGTGGGCGGAGGCGGCGGGCGTCGACGTCGTGCGTGGTCGGCGACAGCCTGGCGATGACCTGCGCACGGCCACCCGAGCACCGTCCCGGCGACGATGGACATGATGGTCCTGCACTCGCAGGCGGTGCGGCGCGGCGCGCCCAGCACCTTCGTGCTCGGGTGCATGCCCTACCAGAGCTACCACACGGTCGACCGCGCGCTCGCGAACGCGACGCGCTTCATGCAGGAGGCGCTGGTGCGACGCGGTGAAGCCGCAGGGCGGCAAGTCGCAGGCGCACATCCTCAAGGCGCTGGTCGACGCGGGCATTCCCGACCGCGTCGCACATCGGGCTCACGCCGCACACGATCGCGATGTTCGGCGGCTTCAAGATCCAGGGGCGCACCGCGGACGCGGCGATGAAGATCCTCGAGGACGCGTTCGCGATCCAGGACGCCGGCTGCTTCATGCTCGAGTTCGAGGCGGTGCCGGCGAAGATCGCGAAGGTGATCTCCGAGCAGCTCGAGATCCCGACCATCGGCATCGGCGCCGGCGTCGGGACCGACGGGCAGATCCTGCTCTCCTACGATCTGCTCGGCGTGTTCACCGACTTCAAGCCGAAGTTCACGAAGCGCTACGCCAACCTGACCGAGGTGGCGGTCGCGGGACTCAAGGCCTACGTGGCCGACGTCAAGGCGGGCACGTTCCCCGACGACGATCACAGCTACGGCGTCGACGACAAGGAGTACGAGAAATTCCTCGGCCTCGTGCAAAAGCGCCGGCACGCGTAGCGCCGCGGCGCGCGCGCGCGCGGGCTACCGCCGGCAACGGCGCGCCGCAGACGCTCACCGACCGCGCCTACACGGCGCTCGAGGAGATGATCGTGCGCCTGGAGCTGCCGCCCGGCAGCGCGGTGTCCGAGGCGATGCTGTCGCAGCGGCTCGGCATCGGCCGCACGCCGATCCGCGAAGCGCTGCAGCGTCTCGCGCGCGAGCGCCTGGTGCAGATCCTGCCGCGCCGCGGCGTGATCGTCTCCGACATCAACGTCAAGGGGCAGCTGCGGCTGCTCGAGCTGCGCCGCGAGGTCGAGCGGCTGGTGGCGCGCAGCGCCGCGCGCCGCGCGACCGAGGCCGAGCGCACGCGCTTCGCCGAGCTCGCCGACCGGTTCGAGAAGAGCGCGCGCCAGAACGACGACACCACGTTCATGCGCGTCGACCGCGAGTTCAACGACCTCTGCGGTCAGCGCCGCCACGAACGAGTTCGCGGCCGGCGCGATGAGCCTGATGCACTCGCTGTCGCGGCGCTTCTGGTACATGCACTACAAGCAGGCGGCCGACATGCCGGAGGTCGGCCAAGCTGCACGCCGACATCGCGCGCGCGATCGCGGCCGGCGACGAGGACGCGGCCGGCGCCGCCTCGGACCGCCTGCTCGACAAGGTCGAGTCCTTCACCCGCGCCACCGTCACCACCGACTTCTGATCTCCGCCGGCGCGCTCGACCGGTTTGACCTTGGTCAAACGAACCTCCCGCCCGCATGGCGGGGGCTGAAACATACCACTAGTATGTCAGCAGTCCGGCGGCAGGCCCGCCGCCGGCGATTGCGCGCGCGGAAGGAGCAAGCGCATGGTGACGCACAGGACTCGCGTGCTGGCGGCGTTGCGGGGCGAGCAGGTGGATCGCCTGCCGTACGTGCCGCGGCTCGATCTCTGGTACCTCGCCAACTCGACGCGCGGCACGCTGCCGCCGCAGTACGCCGGGCGCGCCCAGAACGACATCGCGCGCGCCGAGGGCTGGGCGCTGCACCACCGGTTCTGCGACGACCAGCTCGACCCGGTCTACCAGCCGCAGTACCTGCACCGCGGCATCAACGTCTTCTACAGCCGCGACACCCTCTTCGACATCGGTGCTTCCGAAGGACGTCGAGATCAAGGTGCAGCGCACCGGCCCGCGCACGCGCGTCGAGTACCACACGCCGCTCGGGATGGTCAGCACGACGACGCACTACGACGTCGAGTCGCAGAGGCACGGCATCACCATCCCGGCGCTCGTCGAGCACCTGATCAAGACGCCGGCCGACTACGCGCCGGCCGGGTACCTGTTCGAGCACATGGACGTCGTGCCGAACTTCGAGCGGTTCCGGCGATGGGCGGCCGAGGAGATGCGCGACGACGGCCAGCCGGTGGCGATCGGCTCGCTCGACGCCTCGCCGTTCCACACCATCCAGCGCGACCTGATCGACTCCGACGCAGTTCTTCATCCACTACAAGGACCACTACGCCGAGATGCGCGGGCTCGCCGAGCGCATCGGGCAGCTGCTCGACAAGGAACTCGCGATCCTGCGCGACTCGCCCGCCGAGGTGGTGTGGTGGGGCGCGAACTTCGACGACATGCTCACCTACCCGCCCTACTTCGCAGCAGGAGATCGGGCCCTGGATCCGCAAGGCCGCCGATCTCGCTGGGCGGCGCGGGCAAGCTGGTGCTCTGCCACACCGACGGCGAGAACACCGGACTGATGGACCTGATCCGCGATTCGGGCATGCACATCGCCGAGTCGATCCGCCCGGCGCCGATGACGCAAGGTCACGATCGCCGAGTACTACCGGCGCTGGAGCCCGAAGCTCACGCTCTTCGGCGGCATCCCGTCGACGATCGTGCTGCCGGGCACGCCGCGACGCGGACTTCGAGGCCTACCTGGACGAGTTCTTCCGCGCGGTCGCGCCGGGCACGCGGATGGTGGTCGGGCATCGCCGACGAGGTGCCGCCCGAGGCGGTCTTCGCGCGGCTGCAGCGCATCGGCGAGCGCGTCGAGCGCGAAGGACGCCTGCCGCTCCAGGCGGGCGCGTTCCGGCCGGTGGCCGCGACGCCGGTCCCGGCGCGGGCCGCGGCGGCGCGGCCGCCGCCGACGCGCGACGACGACGACCTTCGCGGAGGTCAGGCAGGACGTCTTCGAGCGGCAAGCACGTGGCGATCAAGGCCGCACGTCCAGGCGCTGCTCGACCGCGGCGTGCCGGCCGCCGGACATCCTCGAGCAGGGGCTGATCGCGGCGATCACCGTCGTCGGCAACGCGCATGGCCGCCGGCGAGGCGTTCATTCCCGAGGTGCTGCTCGCGGCGCGCGCGATGAACGCGCGATGGGCATGCTCGAGCCCCACCTGGCGGCCAGCGGCGACCGCCAGCGCGGCCGGGTCCTGATCGGCACGGTGACGGGCGACATGCACGACATCGGCAAGAACCTGGTGGTCGACGATGCTGAAGGGGGTGGGCTTCGAGATCCGCGACCTCGGCATCAACGTCTCGCGCGAGACGTTCTGCGCAGGAGGTCGCCGCGTTCCGGCCCGACGTGCTCGGCGCTGTCGGCGCTGCTGACGACGACGATGATGGAGATGAAGGGGATCATCAACGGCGCTCGAGGAACGCCAGCTCCGTGACGGCTGCAAGGTGGTCGTCGGCGGCGCGCCGGTCAGCGCGCAGTTCGCGCAGCAGATCGGCGCCGACGGCTACGCGCCGAACGCGGTCGAGGCGGTGCACCTCGCCAAGCGGCTGCTGGCGGGCGCGCCGTCCCATGCGTAGCGCGCCTTCCGCACTGCAGCAAACGCGCGCCGGCCGGCCGACTTGAAAGGCGCCGCCGAAGCAGTGACAATCCCGCCGGGGCCAAAAATATACGCCTGATATGTTAGCCGGCGCCGCACGGCCGCAGCCCCGCGGACCCCGCGCCGGCACGCACTGCTAGGAGTCGAACCATGACCAGCCTCGGACAAGTCCTCACCGAACGCCACGCGATGGGCGAGCGCCAGCGCAAGTTCCGCGCGGAGTACCAGGCCCAGATCCACCCGCTCTACAGCGGACCGGTCCACATCGGCGTGATCTACGTCGTCGGGATCGCGGTCATCGCCTGGTGCGTGTCGCACCTGCAGGGCGCGACCTGGGAGTGGCTGCTCGTCGTGCCGGTGTTCGTGTTCTCCAACCTGTTCGAGTGGTGGATCCACAAGAACGTGATGCACCGGCTGGTCGACGTCTGGGCGCTGCGCGCGATCTACGACCGCCACACGCGCCAGCACCACCAGTACTTCACCGACAACGAGATGACGGTCGGACTCGACGCGCGAGTGGCGCATCATCTTCTTCCCGTGGCGCGCGCTCTTCACCTTCATGGCGCTCGGCGTGCCGTTCGCGCTGGCGCTCGCCTGGCTCGTGAACGCCAACGCGGGCTACATCCTGATGATGACGATCGTCGGCCAGTACCTGATCTACGAGACCTTCCACTACTGCTGCCACGTGCACGACAACTGGTTCGTGCGCAACATGCCGTTCGTCAACACGATCCGCCGGCACCACACGGCCACCACAACCAGGGGATCATGATGGACACAACATGAACCTGACCTTCCCGATCGCCGACTGGCTGATGGGCACGACCGACCTCGACCGCGGCCTGATCGGCACCTCTTCAACGGCTACAGCGAGGAACCACGTGAAGACCGGAAGCTGCGAGCCGACGATCGAGAAGCTTCCGTCGCCCCGACGCGACCGGTCACGCTCGACGGGCCGATCGGGGAACAGATGGCGTGAGGCCGCTGCACCAGGGACTCAACCACGACTTACCCGTGAGGAGGGAGCAATGAAGAAGCGCGAATTTCTGAAGGCGGGCGCGGCGGCGGCGGCGACCCTGGCGGCCTCGGCCGCGCAGGCGCAGGGCGGTCCGACCTACAACTGGAAGATGGCGACCGGCTGGGCCGGCGGTCCGCTGATGGACATCGGCGCCAAGGCGTTCGCCGAGCGGATGGACCAGTTCTCGGGCGGGCGCTTCAAGATCCAGACCTTCCCCGGCGGCGCGCTCGGCAACGCGCTGAAGGTGCCGGAGACGGTGAAGAACGGCGTCGCCGAGTGCGGCCACACCTGGATCGGCTACGACTGGGGCAAGGACCCGACCACGGTGCTCTTCGGCGGCTACGCCGGCTCGTTCGACACCGAGCGGATGCTGCACTGGCTCTACGAGGCGGGCGGCGCTGGACATGCAGCGCCAGTTCCGCGACGAGACCGACGGCATCGTCTCGATGCGTGCTCTTCATCCGCACCGCCGAGGTCGTTCCTGCACTCGCGCAAGCCGGTCAAGACGCTCGCCGACCTGAAGGGCCTGAAGCTGCGCACCGCCGGGCGCCTGGCTCGAGATGGCGAAGGACCTCGGCGCCGCGCCGGTGACCACCGCCGGCGGCGACGTCTACCCGATGCTCGAGCGCGGCGCGATCGACGCGACCGAGTGGGGCACGCTGTGGGAGAACATCTCGCCCGGGCTTCTACAAGGTCGCCAAGTACCTGATCTATCCCGGGCGTGCACCAGCCCACCGCGCCGTTCGAGCTGGTGCATCAACAAGGACGCCTGGACCAAGCTCTCGCCGGCCGACAAGCGGCTGGTCGAGACGGTCGCCAAGCTGGTGACCTTCGAGAGCTGGCTCAAGATCGGCCAGGAGGACGCCAAGGCGCTCGACTTCTACAAGAAGGCCGGCAACGACGATCATCGAGCTCGACCCCGAGGTGCAGTTCGCGGCGCGCAAGATCGGCCTCGACTGGGCGGACAAGATCGCGAAGGAGAACAAGTACCCGTGGTTCGCGAAGATGCTCAAGAGCCAGCAGGACTTCGAGGTGCAGTGGAAGGGCGCCGAGGGCTGGCGCACGGTCAAGGTAAGAGACTGAGTCGGGCGGAGGACCGGAACGGGGCGCGGCGCTCGCGCCCCGTTTTTTTGTCCCGCGCAGCGTGAGCATCGGGAGTCGAGGCCGTGGACACCCTCATCCGCACCATCGAACGCCTCACCGACCAGCATCGGCATCATGGCGTCGTTCGCCGATCGTGCCGCTGGTGCTCGCGACCTGCTACGAGGTGCTTCGCGCGCTACGCGTTCGGCGCGCCGACCATCTGGGCCTACGAGATCGGCTACATGCTCACCGGCTCGCACTTCCTGCTCGGCATGGCCTACACGCTGCGCGGCGGCGCGCACATCCGCATCGACATCTTCAGCGGGAAGTTCTCGCCGCGCACCCGCGCGCTGATCGATCTCTGCGCCTACGCCGTCGTGCTGCCGCTGCTGATCTGGCTGTCGTACGCGCTGTTCCAGCACCTCGCCACCGGCTACCTGCGCAGCGAGCGCAGCGGCCAGTCGGCGATGAACCTGCCGGTCTGGCCGTTCCGGGTCGTGTTCCTCGTCGCGTTCACGCTGCTCGCCCTCCAGGTCCTCGCCGAGGTCGTCAAGACGGTGCGCGCCATGCGCGACCGGGGTGCCGGTAGATGGACTACCTGCCGTTCCTGATGCTGCCGGTCGCCTTCGTCCTGATGTTCCTGGGCGTCCAGGTGGCGTTCTCGATGATGATCACCGCGGTGCTGTTCGGCCTGGCGATCTTCGGCGACCGGGTCATCTTCCAGTTCATCGAGAAGATCGAGGACATCTCGTCGAACTTCGTGTTCGCCGCGGTGCCGCTGTTCGTGTTCATGGGCGCGATGCTCGAGAAGTCGGGCATCGCCGACAAGCTGTTCGAGGCGATCCACATCTGGACGCGGCGCCTGCCGGGCGGGCTCGCGCTCGCGACCGTCCTGATGTGCATCTTCTTCGCGGCCTCCTCGGGCGTGATCGGCGCGACCGAGTCGGTGGTGGGGCTGCTCACCATCCCGATCATGCTGCGCTACGGCTACGACAAGCCGCTGATCTCCGGCACGATCTGCGCCGGCGGATCGCTCGGGACGATCATCCCGCCCTCGGTCGTGGCGGTGGTGATGGGGCCGCTCGCCAACCATGTCGGTGGGCGACCTCCTCTACGGCATGGTGTTCCCGGGCCTGATCATGGGCGTGCTGTACCTCGTCTACATCTTCACCCTGTGCGTGATCCGCCCGCAGGCCGGGCCGCGCATCCCGCGCGAGCCCGACGAGCCGAGCTTCGGCGCGAAGCTGTGGATCACCACGCGCAACCTGGTGCCGCCGGTGTTCATGATCTTCGCGGTGCTCGGCTCGATCCTGCTCGGCTGGGCCTCGCCGACGGAGGCCGCGGCGATCGGCGCGTTCGTGCTCGGTGCTGCTCACCGTGCTCTACGGCAACTTCATCGTGGAGCGGGCTGTACGAGGCGCTGCTCAAGACGCTGAAGATCACCGCCATGATCATGACCGTGCTGCTCGCCGGGACGCTCTTCACCGGCGTCTTCATCGGCGGCGGCGGCATCAACACCGCGAGCCTGCTGATCGCGAAGATGGCGCTCTCGCCCTGGATGCTGCTCGCGCTGATGATGCTGATCATCTTCATCGCCGGCTTCTTCCTCGACTGGATCTCGATCGTCCTGATCTTCGTGCCGATGTTCACGCCGCTCGTGATCCAGGCGGGCTTCGACCCGGTGTGGTTCTGCGTCCTGTTCCTGATCATGATCCAGACGAGCTACCTCACGCCGCCGATGGCGCCGGCGATCTTCTACCTGCGCGCGGTCGCGCCGCCGGAGATCACGATCCGTGCACATGTACCGCGGCGTCGTGCCGTTCATCGTGCTGCAGTGCTTCACGCTCGTGATCGTGCTGATCTTCCCGATCCTCGTGACCTGGCTGCCGACGCGTGATGCTGCAGTTCCGCTAGGTGCGCCGATGACCGTCCCGACCGATCGCCGTCCCGGACTTCGAATCGAGACGGACGTGCTCGTTGCGGGCGGGGGCGCGGCCGGCGTCGCGGCTGCAGTGACCGCAGCGCGCCGCGGTCTGAAGGTGACGCTGGTCGAGCGCTACGGCTTCTGCGGCGGCGGTGCGGTCGCGGGGTTGTCGGGAACGGTGTGCGGCCTCTACGCCGCGAGCGCCGACCCCGGCGCGCCGCCCGAGCAGGTGGTGTTCGGGTTCGCCGACGAGTTCGTGCACTTGCTCGAGAGCCGCGGCGGGCTGACGGCCCCGGTGCGGTACGGCAAGACCTACACGCGCGTGCACGACCCGCTGGTCTGGCGCGAAGCGGCCGACCACGTGCTGCGCGAGGCCGGCGTGCAGGTCCTCTTTCACACCACCGTGACAGGCGCGCTTCTGGACGGGGACCGCGTAGAAGGCCTCATGGCCTACTCGAAGGAAGGGCCGCTCGATCTGCGCGCCGGAATCACGATCGACGCAAGCGGCGACGCCGACGTCGTTGCGATGGCTGGTTTTCCATCGTTCGTCGGGGACGAGGGACGCGTTCAGAACCCGACCATGATCTTCCGCCTCGGCGGCGTGGACACCGCGCGGTTCCTGCGCGAGTACGGCGCCGACACGATCATGCCGGAGCGGGTCGTCCGAGCTGCTGCGGGCGCACAACGGCAAGGGCTACTTCCTGCCGCGCGCCAAGATCTGGCTGTTCACGACGACGCGCCCCAACGAACTGCTGTGCAACTGCACGCGCATCCTCGGACCCGATGGGCGCGAGCTCAACACGCTGTACGCGCGCGACTTTACGGACGCGGAGCTCGAGGGCCGGCGCCAGGTACGCGAGTACTGGCGGTTCTTCCGCGACCACGTCGCAGGCTGCGAATCGAGCTTCGTGAACGACACCGGGGTGCAGGTCGGCGTGCGGCAGACGCGCCAGGCGCGCGGCGTCGCGCTGCTCGCGAACGACGACATCCTGCGCGGCGCCAAGTTCGCCGACGGCATCGCGCGCTCGCCCTGGCCGATCGAGCTGCACGCCGGCGCGAAGCCGCGCGTCGAGTGGCTGCTCGACGACTTCTACGAGATCCCCTACGGCTGCTTCGTCCCGCAGCGCGGCGAGGGCCTGCTCGTCGCCGGGCGCTGCCTGTCGGCGCAGCACGAGGCGGTCGCCTCGGCGCGCGTCACGGCGCAGTGCTTCTCGTACGGACACGCGATCGGCCACGCCGCCGCGATGTGCCTCGAGGCGCGCTGCGAGCCGCGCGCGCTGCGCGGCGTGGACGTGCGCGACCGGGTCGACCGCGACGGCGCCCGGATCGGCGCGGCCGGCCTCCCGGCCGCCGCCTGAGCGCGCTTCCCGCCGCTCCGGCGCCTCTTGTGCGCCGCGACATGTCCCGCCGCGTGCGCCCGCCGCGCGCCGGTTGACCCCGATCAAACCCGCACCCGAAAGCCGTTGACGGCCCGCCGCCGGCCCGTAACATATCAGTTACATACCAGTAGCCAGGCGGGGAGAGGGAGCCATGTCGGACGCGATCGAGTCGATCAAGAGCTGGGTGATCCGCGGCAAGAAGAACGAGGCGGTCGAGGAGGTGCGGCGCGCGCTCGCCGCGGGCGAGGACCCGGGGGCAATCATGAAGGACGGCCTGATCGCGGCGATGTCGGTGGTCGGGCAGAAGTACTCGAGCGGCGAGTTCTTCCTGCCGCAGATGATGATCGCGGCGCGCGCGATGACCGAGGCGGTCACCGTGCTCAAGCCGCATCTGGTCGGCGCCGCGGCCGAGAAGAAGGGCAAGGCGGTGGTCGGGACCGTGGCCGGCGATTTCCACGACATCGGCAAGAACATCGTGAAGATGATGATGGAAGGCGCCGGCTACGAGGTCGTCGACCTCGGCGTCGACGTCGCGCCGGAGAAGTTCGTGGCCGCGGTGCAGGGCGAGGCGCCGCGCTTCGTGCTGATGAGCGCGCTGATCACGCTCACGATGGAGAGCATGCGCCGGACCATCGCGGCCATGCAGGCCGCGGGCGTGCGCGGCAGCGTCCTGATCGGGGTGGGCGGCGCGCCGCTCACGCAGAAGTTCGCCGAGGAGATCGGCGCGGACTTCTACGGCGAGGACGCGTACAGCTGCGTCGAGACCTGCAACCGGTTGCTTCACTAGAACGCAGGAGAACGCGATGACCCCGAGAGAACGCGTGCTGGCCGCGCTGCGGCGCGAGCAGCCGGACCAGGTGCCCTGGATCGAGAACGACATCGAGGAGGAGATCCAGGTCGCGCTGATGGACGGGCGCACCGACTTCACGCCGGGGGAGCTCTGCCGCGCGCTCGGCATGGACGGCTTCGGCTATCACTTCCCGAGCGGGCAGAAAGCCTCCGACGGCCAGTCGATCCAGACCACCGGCACGACCGGCAAGGAGGCCTGGTACGCGCCGAAGCGCATCACCTTCGACTTCGTGCCGCCGTGGATCGCCGACATGGGCACCGACGCGAAAACCGGCCGCACCTACGTCAAGCACGGGCTGCTCACCGACCGCGACGCGCTGAAGCTACTTCGACCAGTTCCTCCCCGATCCCGACCATCCCGGGCGCTACGACCAGGTCGCCGAGTGGCTCGCGAAGTACCGCGAGGACTACGCGGTGTTCGCGCGCATCCGGCTCGGCAGCGCGAGCACGTTCGAGAGCATGGGGCTCGACGTGTTCTCGATCATGATGTACGACGACCCCGACCTGGTGAAGGAGATCCACCGCCGCTTCAGCGAGTGGTCGGCGCGCGTCGTGCAGCACCTGAACAAGCTCGACTTCGACTTCATCTGGGCGAACGACGACCACGCCGACACCAAGGCGCCGTGGATCAACATGGAAATGTGGGAGGAGTTCTTCAAGCCCTACCAGATGATGGTGGCGAAGGAGATCAAGAAGCCGTGGATCTTCCACAGCGACGGCAACCTCTTCCCGATCCTCGACGGCCTGCTGCAGCTCGGCATGAACGGCGTCCACCCGGTGCAGCCCTCGGCGATGGACATCAACCAGCTGAAAGCGAAGTACGGCCAGCGCGTCTGCATCGTCGGCAACATCGACCTCGACTACACGCTGCCGCGCGGCACCGAGGCGGAGGTGGAGGCCGAGGTGCGCGACCGGATCGAGAAGGTGGGCAAGGGCGGCGGCTACATGATCTCGAGCGCCAACAGCATCACCGACTACTGCAAGGTCGAGAACGTGCGGGCGATGTCGCGCGCGATCCGCAAGTACGGCAAGTACGCGTGATCGGCGACGGACGCGAGCTGCCATGCTGATCGTCGCCGAACGGATCAACGCCTCGCGCAAGGCGGTGCGCGCGGCGCTCGAGGCGCAGGATGCGGCCGCGATCCAGAAGGAGGCGCTCGCGCAGGCCGAAGCGGGCGCCCACTACATCGACGTGAATGGCGGCACCTTCCCCGGCCGCGAGGCGGAACTCCTGTGCTGGCTCGTCGACGTGGTGCAGGCGGCGACCGACCGGCCGCTCTGCCTCGACTCGCCCGATCCGGCGGCGCTCGCCGCGGCGCTGCCGCGGGTGAAGACGCGGCCGGTGATGCTGAACTCGATCAACCTCGAGCGCGAGCGCTTCGACCGGGTGCTGCCGCTCGCGGTCGAGCACCGCGCGAAGCTCATCGCGCTGTGCCAGGGCGAAGGGCGTGCCCGCGTCGAGCGCGGACCAGAAAGTCAGGCTTGCGAGCGAGCTGGTCGAGCGGCTGACGCGCGCCGGCATCGCGCTCGACGACCTCTACGTCGATCCGCTCGTCTTTCCGCTCGGCACCGATCCGGAATCGGGGGTCGCGACGCTGGCGGCGATCGAGCGGATCATGCGCGGCTACCCCGGCATCCACACGATCTGCGGCCTCACGAACGTCTCGCACGGCCTGCCGGCGCGCAAGCTCGTGAACCGCACTTTCCTCGTCGCGGCGATGGGTCGCGGCATGGACGCCGCGATCGTCGACCCGACCGACACCCAGCTGATGGCCGCGATCCATGCGGCCGAGGCGGTGCTCGGACGCGACGAGTACTGCATGGGCTTCATCGAGGCGTTCCGGGACGGACGGGTCGCGGCTTAGGTCGCCCGAGGCCCGCATGCCCCGCGTCGTCTTCCATCCCGACTCGCGCACCGCCGAGGTCCCGCGCGGCGAGCGGCTGCTCACGGCCGCGTGGAAAGCGGGCGTGGGCATCAAGTCGGTGTGCGGCGGCCGCGGCAAGTGCGGCAGCTGCCTCGTCGAGGTGGATGCCGCCGCCACCGCGACCGACGCGCTGACCCCGCTCTCGGACGCGGAGCGCGCCCTCCTTCCCACCGACCGGCAGGGCCACGACTATCGGCTCGCCTGCCTGTGCGACGTGCGCGGCGACGTGGCGATCGCGGTGCCGCCGGAGAGCCAGGCGGTGCGCAGCGCGCCGCGCAAGCCGTACACCGTCACCCGGGTCGCGGCGCGCCCGATCGTCGCGCGCGTCACGGCCGGCATCGAGCCGGCGCACATGGATGCGCCCAGTTCGCTCGCCGAGCGGGTCACCCTGGGTATCGCCCGCGCCGCGCGCGTGCGCAAGCCCGTGCTGCCGGTCGACGTGGTGGCGGAGTACTCGCTGCGCAGCGGGTTCGACGCGGCGCGCGAGGCCACCGCGACCCTCTTCCGCGACCGGCACGTGATCCAGCTCCGGCCGGGGCGCCGGCACGGCCTCTACGGCGTGGCGATCGACGTCGGGACGACCTCGGTCGTCGTGTTCCTGTGCGATCTCGCCAAGGGCGACATCGTCGCGATGCGCACCGCCGGCAATCCGCAGGCGATCTACGGCGAGGACGTGATCTCGCGGATGACGCACGTCCAGAAGGATCCGGCGGCGCTCGCGACGATGCGGCGCATGCTGGTGGACGAGCTGAACCGCCTGATCGCCGAGACCGCGGCCGAAGGCGGCGTCGACCCCGACGACATCGTCGACGCGGTGGCGGTCGGCAACCCGACGATGCAGCACATCCTGCTCGGCGTGAATCCCGAGCCGCTCGGCCGCGGGCCCTACCTGCCGGTGTGGTCGGACGGCGTCGAGGTCGAGGCGCGCGAGCTGGGCCTCGCGATCGTTCCGCACGCGCGGGTGTTCGTCTTCCCGATGGTGTCCGGCTACATCGGCGGCGACACGCTCGCCGCGCTGCTCACGCGCGACGCGGAGTTCTACCGCGGCAACCAGCTGCTGGTCGACGTCGGCACCAACGGCGAAGTGGTGCTGTCGCGCGACGGCGAGCTGACCGCGACCTCCTGCGCCACCGGACCCGTGTACGAGGGTGCGCACATCCGCTGCGGCGTGCGCGCCGCACCCGGCGCGATCGAGCGCGTGTGGGTCGAGCAGGGCGGGCGCATCCGCTGGTCCGCGATCCGCGCGTCCGACGGCGGCGGCGATCCGCGGCCGGTCGGCCTGTGCGGCTCCGGCGTGATCTCGAGCGTCGCCGCGTTCGTCGGCGCGGGCCTGCTCGAGCCGGACGGCGCGCTCGCGCCGCCCGAGCGGAACCCGCACGTGCGCCTGGGCGACAGCGGCCGCGCGGAGGAAGTCCTGCTCGTCGCACCGCCCTTCTCGCGCACCAACCGCGACATCGTGCTCACGCAGAAGGACGTGCGCAACGTGCAGCTCGGCAAGGCGGCGCTGCGCGCGGGCATCGAGATCCTCCTCGCCGAGTGCGGCGTGCAGCGGCTCGACCGCATCCTGCTCGCGGGCACGTTCGGCAACCATCTCGAGCCCGACGACATCCTGCGCATCGGGCTCGTGCCGCCGATCCCGGTCGAACGGGTCCGGTCGATCGGCAACGCGGCGGGCGACGGGGCGCGCATGGCGCTGTTCAACCGGCAGCCACCGTCGCCGCGTCGCGACGCTCGCCCGCCGCCTGCGCGTGCTCGAGCTCTCGGGCCGCGCGGATTTCCAGGAGCTGTTCGTGACCCACACCGCGCTCGCGCCCGAGCCGGACGTCGCCCTGGCGGCCTGAACGCGCGACCCGATGCTCGCGATGCGGCGATACGCGGTGCGGCATCCCCGGCTCTTCGGCGGGGCCTATCGTGCGCTCGAGGCGACGCTGCAGGCCATCGGGCCGCTTGCGCGCGGGATCGGCCGCGAGCGGCTCGAGCGTCCGGTTGCGGGCGTCGAACGTGCGCTCAAGGGGTTCCTGTTCGACTGCCGGATGTGCGGCGGCTGCGCGCTCGCCTCGACCGGCATGTCCTGCCCGATGAACTGCCCGAAGCAGCTGCGCAACGGGCCGTGCGGCGGCGTGCGCCAGGACGGCGGCTGCGAGGTGCACCCTGCCATGCAGTGCGTGTGGATCGAAGCGTGGCGCGGCGGCACGCGCACGGCCGCGGGCGCGCTGCCCGCGGCGATCAACGCGCCGGTCGAGCACGACCGCGCGGGCACCTCGACCTGGCTGCGGGTCGCCGAGGGAACCCACCGCCCCGGCGTCCTCGCCCCGGCGGCGCCGCTGCGCCCCGCGGGCTCCCGGCTCGAACGCCTGTTCGAGCGCGGCGACTTCGTGGTCACCGCGGAGTTCTCGCCGCCGGACTCGGCCGATCCCGCCGACGTGCGCGTGCGGCTCGAGCCGTTCCGAGGGTACGTGGACGCGCTCAACGTCACCGACGCCTCCGGCGCGAACTGCCACATGTCGAGCCTGGGCGTGTCGGTGCTGCTGCTGCAGGCGGGCTGCGAGCCGGTGATGCAGATCTCGTGCCGCGACCGCAACCGCATCGCGATCCAGGGCGACATCCTCGGCGCCGCGGCGCTCGGCGTGCGCAACCTGCTGTGCCTGTCGGGCGACCACGTTTCGAACGGCGACCATCCCGGCGCGAAGCACGTGGGCGACCTCGACGCGGTCACGCTGCTCGCCGCCGCGCGCACGATGCGCGACGAGGGGCGGTTCCTCTCCGGGCGCAAGCTCACGACGGCGCCGCGGCTCTTCCTCGGCGCCGCGGACAATCCGTCGGCACCGCTCGCGGAGGCGCGGCTGGCGCGGCTCGAGAAGAAGCTCGCCGCCGGCGCGCAGTTCGTGCAGACGCAGTACTGCTTCGACGTCGAGCGGCTCGAGCGCTACATGGCGCTGGTGCGCGCGGCCGGGCTGCACGAGCGCATCCGCGTCCTGGCGGGCATCGGGCCGATCGCCTCGGCGAAGACCGCACGCTGGCTGCGCGCGAAGGTGCCGGGCGTGCACGTTCCGGACGCGATCGTGGCCCGGCTCGAGCGCGCGCCCGACCCGCGGGCGGAAGGCAAGCGCATCTGCATCGAGCTCATGCGGCGCATCCGCGAGATCCCCGGCATCGCCGGCGTGCACGTGATGGCGCCGAAGCAGGACCACCTCGTGCCGGAGCTCGTCGCGGAGTCGGGCGTGCTCGGGCGGCGCGAGCCGCTGTTCCCGCTGCGCACCGAGGCGGAGGCGCTGTGACTCGTCCCGCTCGTCGTGCTGGCCTGCGGCGTGCTCGAGGACCTCCTCGGCAAGCGCCTGCCGCGCGAGGTGCCGGTGACGTGGATGGACGTCGTCCTGCACAACTCGCCGAAGAAGCTCTCGGTCGCGCTGAACGAGAAGCTCGACGCGCTGCCCGAGCCGAGCACGGTGCTGCTCGGCTACGGGCTCTGCGGCAACGGGCTGGTGGGCGTGAAGGCCGGGCCGCACACGCTGATCGTCCCGCGCACGCACGACTGCGTCGCGATCTTCCTCGGCTCGCACCAGCGCTACGTGCAGCGCTTCTTCGCCAGCCCGAACACCTACTACCTGACCAAGGGCTGGATCGACGCCAAGGACGAGCCGCTCAGCGACTACCACGACTACATCCGGGACTACGACGAGGAGACCGCCGACTACCTCGTCGAGATGAAGTACCGCCACTACCGCAAGCTGTGCATGGTCGGCTTCTCGCAGGAGGAGCTCGACGCCTGCCGGCCGCGCGTGATGGAGGTCGCGAAGTTCCTCGGCGACCGCTTTGGCGTCGTCTACGAGGAGACGCTCGGCTCGGCCGAGCTGATCGAGGGCCTGCTCGCCATGCCCGAGCACCTCGGCGAGACGAACGAGGAGTTCGTCGTCGTCCCGCCGGGCGGCGAGATCGTCATGGACCTCTTCATGCGCGGCGGCGAGCCCGCCCCGCAGCCGCTCGGCCGCGCGGAAAAGGGCGGCTGAAACGCACTACACTGCCACCACCAGCCAGGAGAACCGAGATGACGCCCGAGAGCATCCTGAAGATCCCGCCGCGCGTGCTGACCCAGGCGCAGCGCGAGCACTACTTCCGCGAGGGCTACATCCTGCTCGAGAAGATCATCGGCGACGAGTGGATCCGCAAGCTGCGCGCGGCCACCGACGAGCTGGTCGAGCGCTCGCGCAAGGTGACGAAGTCCGACACGATCTTCGACCTCGAGCCCGACCACCGGCCCGACGCGCCGCGCCTGCGCCGCGTGTCGAACCCGGTCGAGCACCACCCGGCGTTCTGGGAGTACTGCACGCAAGTCGCCGCTGCGGCGACATCGTCGCCGACCTCGTCGGGCCGGACGTCAAGTTCCACCACTCGAAGCTCAACTACAAGTGGGCGCAGGGCGGCGAGGAAGTGAAGTGGCACTACGACATCAGCTTCTGGCCGCACACCAACTACTCGCCGCTGACCGTCGGCACCTACATCTACGACTGCGGTCCCGACAACGGCCCGCTCGGCGTGCTGCCGCGCAGCCACGAGCTCGAGCCGATGCTGAGCCAGTTCGACCACCAGGGCCGCTGGACCGGATGCCTGCGCGACGAGGACGTCGCGAAGCTCGACCTGTCGAAAGCGGTCTACCTCACCGGACCGGCCGGGTCGCTCACCCTCCACAACTGCCGCACGCTGCACGCGTCGCCGAAGAATCTCTCGGACACCGGCCGGCCGCTGCTGCTCTTCACGCTGACCTCGGCCGACGCGTTCCCGTACACGGTGAACCCGATCAAGCCGAAGCACGACCAGACGATCATCCGCGGCCAGCGCGCCGCGTGGGCGCATCACGACCCGCGGCCGTGCCTCATCCCGCCGGACTGGTCGGGCGGCTACACGTCGATCTTCTCGCTGCAGCAGGAGGAGGACGCGAAGGCGGCGGTCGGGGCGATGTGATCGCCCGCGGCTAACGCAAGGCCTTGCCGAGCCGCGCCTCGAGCTTCGCCACCTCGTCGGGCTTCATGCCGTAGCTGTGCTCGGCGTCGGGAAAGACGCCGTCGCGCACTTCCGCCGCGTAGGTCTTCAGCGCCTCGACCGCCACCTGCGAGAGGTTGGCGTAGCGCTTGGTGAACTTCGGCTTGAACTGGTCGAACACGCCGAGCAGGTCGAACGCGAGCAGGAGCTGCGCGCAGCTCGACGGGCCGGCGCCGATGCCGAAGGTGAAGATGTCGACCGCCTCGTCGACCGCGCGCGCCGACCGGCGCCGGCACCGCCTCGATCTCGAAGCCGATCGCGCCCGCCTCCTGGATGGCGAGCGCGTCGTCGATGATCTGCATGCGCCTCGTCGGCCGTGCGGCCCTGCAGCTTGAAGCCGCCGTACTTGTGCACGAAGTGCGGGCACATGCCGACGTGGCTCATCACCGGCACGCCCGCGTCGGCGATCGCCTTGATGATCGGCGCCTGCTCCCGCCCGCCCTGCATCTTCACGCAGTCGACCTGCGCCCTCCTTCATGAAGCGCAGCGCGTTCTGCACGCGCGATCGCCGGCGTGGCGTAGCTGCCGTACGGCATCGCGACCAGCGAGAAGGTGTTGGGCGCGCCGCGCCGCACCGCGCGGCAGTGCTCGAGCATGAGGTCGACGGTCGCCGGCAGCGTGTTCGGGTGGCCGTAGCTCACCATCGCGAGGCTGTCGCCGATCGCGACGATGTCGAGCCCGGCGCGCTCGGCCCAGATCGCGGTCGGGTAGTCGGGGATCGACGCCATCACGAGGCGCTTCGCCCGGCCCGCTTCGCTTCGAGCAGATCGGGGATCGTGAGCTTCTTGCGCTCGTCGGCCATGCGGCGGCTCCTCCGCGCGCGCTCAGGCGCGGAACTGCTGGCTTGTCGGTGCCCTGAGTAGAGCGCCTTCACCTGCCGTCCCACCGACGTCGGCGTGCGCGGCGAGCGCCGCGTCGTCGAGATCGTGCTGCGGGCGCGGCTCGGGATCGAAGTTGCGCGTACGTTGTCCACGCCGCGCACCAGCATCGCCGCGTCGCGCACCTTGGTCTGGCGCACGTAGGTCGGGATGTAGCGGATCGCGAGCCCGATGCGCCGGTCGTCGGTGCGGTTCGGGTCCGAGCCGTGCACGAGCTTGATGTGGTGCAGCGACATCTCGCCCGGCCTGCAGCGCGATGCCGACCGCCTTCGACTTGTCGACCTCGACCGCGATCTCCTGGCCGCGCGACAGCAGGTTGTCCTTGTGGAAGGTGTCGACGTGCGGCAGCTGGTCGACCTTGTGGCTGCCGGGAATGACCTGCATGTAGCCGTTCGCGGGCGTCACCTCGGTGAACGCGACCCACGCGGTCACGACGTCGTCCGGATCGAGCCCCCAGTAGGTCGCGTCCTGGTGCCAGGAGACGAAGCCGGGGTTGTTCGCCTCCTTGATGAAGAAGTTGGTCGTCCAGCACAGGATGTCCGGCCCGATCACGTCCTCCACCGCGTCGAGGATCTTCGGGTGGTGGACGAGTTCGTCGGCCCAGGTGAAGAGGAGATGGCGACTTGTGCCGCCAGTTGCCCTGCAGCGGCGCGCCGGTCTTGCGCTCGTGGTCCTCCAGCCGCCGGCGGTAGGACGCCGCCTCCGCGGTCGACAGGACCCGGATCGGAAAGTAGTAGCCGTCGCTGTGATACTGCTCAACGGCGGCGCTGGTCAGAAGCTTGGGCATCGGGGCGTCCTCCTTCGACGCGGAGGGTGCGGCGGTGCGGCCCGCACCGAGTGACACGGTGAAGAGATATGACTAACATATCATGACGACGCGCACCCCGAGGAGCGCCGACGACGGGGCGCCGCGGGGATAACCACAAACGACGCCCACCGCCACGGTGCGGCGCAGCACCCGCCGACAAAAAGGAGGATTCATGACGAGCAACAGACGCCGTTTCATCGCCGGTGCGGGTGCCGTCGCAGGCGCCAGCATCGCGGGCTTCCCCGCCATCGCGACCGGGCAGCAGCCCGCGAAGTGGAAGATGCAGACGCTGTGGAGCGCCGCCGAGATCACGCACAAGGCGTTCGAGGACCTGTGCGGCCGGATCGGCAAGGCCACCAACGGGCGTCTGGAAATCCAGCCCTTCGCGGCGGGCGCGGTCGTCGGCGTGTTCGAGTCGCTCGACGCGGTGCAGGCCGGCGTGCTGCAGGGCCAGGCGACCGCGCCGGTGTACTTCGCCGGCAAGGACGCCGGCTTCGCGATGCTCGGCGATCTCAACTTCGGCTATCAGCATCCCTGGCAGGCCGACGCCTTCTACTACTACAAGGGCGGACTCGATCTCCTGCGCGAGGGCTACGCGCGCTTCAACGCGCACTGCGTCGGCGTCACGTGGTGGGGCCTCGAGTCGATCGTTTCGAAGCGCGCGATCCGCAACATGGCCGAATTCAAGGGCGTGAAGTTCCGCTCGCCGCAGGGCATTTCGGCCGATATCCTGACCAAGCTCGGCGCGTCGATCGTCGTGCTGCCCGGCGGCGAGGTGTATTCGTCGCTCGACAAGGGCGTGGTGGATGCGGCCGACTGGGGCACGGTGTCGATGAACCAGCGCATGGGCTTCCACGACATCGCGAAGTTCCCGACCATGTTCACCCACTCGATGCCGTGCCAGGACTTCACCGTCAACGCGGCCGCATGGAAGGCGCTGCCCTGCCGACGTGCAGCAGATCGTCACGAGCTGCGTGCGCGAATGGAGCGTCGACCAGGTGCAGCGCGTCGCGGTCGACGACGTGCGCGTGCTCGCGGAGCTCAAGGGCAAGGGCGTGACGCTCACCACCTGGGATGCGGAGGAGCTGCGCAAGGTGCGCGCGCTCGCCCAGCAGACCTGGGCCGACTGGGCGAAGAAGTCACCGCTCGCCAAGCGTGCGTACGACGCGCAGACCGCCTGGCTGCGGGACCTGGGCCTGATCGCATGAGCGAGCCTCCGGCGCCGAGCGGCGCCGGCGGGTCCGGGGCCGCGCGCCGGTCGGCGGCCGACCGCTTCTGCAACGCGGTCGACGCGCTCAACGCGTGGACCGGGCTCATCTGCGGGTTCGCGATCGCGGTGGTCACCGCGGTCGTCATCTGGGAGGTCGTCGCGCGCGGCGCGTTCGGGCGCCCGGCGGTCTGGGCGAACGAGACGACCGTGTACCTCTCGGCGGTCGCCTACCTGGTGGTGGGCGGCTACGCCCTGCTCCACCGGCGCCACGTCCGCATCGACGTGATCTACGAGCGGCTCGCGCCGCGCACCCGCGCGCGGCTCGACCTCTTCACGTTCGTCTTCTTCGTGCTCTACGCCGGAACCCTGGTGTGGATCGGCGGCGAGATGGCGTGGGCGTCGATCCAGCAGGGCGAGACCACCGGAACCCCGTGGAACCCGCCGATCTGGCCCGTGAAGCTGGCGATCCCGGTGGCCGGCCTGCTGCTGCTCCTGCAAGGCATCGCGAATCTCCTGCGCGATCTCGGGATCGCCGCGCCGCGCGCGCCGGAATGAGCATCGAGCTCCTGAGCCTGCTGTTCGTGGCGGTGTTCGTCGCCGTCCTGCTGACGGGGCTTCCGCTCGCGTTCGCGACCGGCGCCGTCGCGGTCGTGTTCGCGCTGTTCCTGTTCGGCCTGCCCGGTCTCACCCTCGTCATCAGCCGCGTGTTCACGCTGATGGGGAACTACGTCCTCGTCTCGGTGCCGCTGTTCATCTTCATGGCGTGCATCCTGGAGCGCGCCGGCGTGGCCGAGGCGATCTTCCGCACCGTCTACGTCTGGTCCGGTCGCCTGCGCGGCGGGCTTGCGGTCGCGGTGATCATCTCCTGCGCTCTGATGGCTGCGATGGTCGGGGTGATCGGCGCCGAGATCGTCACGATGGGCGTCGTGGCGCTGCCCGCGATGCTCTCGCGCGGCTACCGGAAGGATCTCGCGCTCGGTTGCATCTGCGCGGGCGGCGGGCTTGCCACGCTGATTCCGCCGAGCGTCGTGCTGATCATGTGGGGCCTGACCGCCGGCGTCTCGATCGGCCAGCTCTACATGGCCGGCATCGTGCCCGGCCTGCTGCTCGCCGCGCTGTACATCGCCTACATCACCACGCGCTGCCGCCTGCAGCCGGACATTGCGCCGCTCCCGAGCGCCGCGGAGCGTGCGATCCCGTTCGTCGAGAAGCTCGCCATGCTGAAGGAGCTCGCGCTGCCGACGCTGGTGGCGTTCAGCGTCCTCGGCTCGCTCTATCTCGGCTGGGCGACGCCGACCGAGGCGGCCGGCGTCGGCGTGATCGGGGCAATGGTCGCCGCGGCGGTCAACCGCCGGTTGACCTGGGCGAACCTCAAGCTCGCGCTCGCCGACACCGCGAAGGTGAGCGCGATGCTCTACTGGCTCTTCTTCGGCTCGTCGGCGCTGATCGGCGTCTACACGCTGGCGGGCGGCACGAAGCTCATCCAGGACACGATGACCGGCCTGCCGGTGAGCCCGATCGTCGTGATCCTGCTGATGCAGGCGATCTGGATCGTGCTCGGCTGCTTCATCGACTGGATCGGCATCCTGCTGCTCACCGCGCCGATCTTCGTGCCGGTCGCCGCCGCGCTCGGCTTCGACCTCGTCTGGCTCGGGGTGCTGTTCTGCATGAACATGCAGATCTCCTACATCTCGCCGCCCTTCGGTCCGGCCGCGTTCTACCTGAAGGGCGTGACGCCGAAGGACGTGACGCTCACCGACATCTTCCACTCGATCTGGCCCTACCTCGGCCTGCAGTTCGTCGCGCTCGGCATCGTCATCGCGTTCCCGCAGATCGCGCTCTGGCTGCCGAGCACCATGGCGCGCTGAGCGCCCGCGGTGCTCGGGCGCGGTATCCTCCGCGCTCGCTGCCGTTTCCCGAAGCGTTCCGTGGACCTGTCTTCCCTCATCGCCACTTACGGGTATCCGGTCGTGTTCGCGGGCGCGCAGCGCAGCGACCGGGTGCGAACATGAGGCTGCTGCTCGTCGAGGACGACCCGATGGTCGGCGAGAGCATCCGCGACGGGCTCGGCCAGGAGGGCTACACGGTCGACTGGGTGCGCGACGGCAAGGGCGCCGAGACCGCGCTCGGCGCCGAGCCCTACGCCGCCGTGCTGCTCGACCTCGGCCTGCCGCGCATGGACGGGCTCGAGGTGCTGCGCGCCGCGCGCGCGCAGCACAACGACGTGCCGATCCTCGTCATCACCGCGCGCGATGCGGTCGCCGATCGCATCAAGGGCCTCGACGCGGGCGCGGACGACTACCTGGTGAAGCCTTTCGACCTCGACGAGCTCGCGGCGCGGGTGCGGGCGCTCGTGCGCCGCGCGGAGGGTCGCGCCGAGCCGGTCGTACGCCACGGACCGATCGCGCTCGACCCGGCGACGCGCGCGGTGACCCTGCGCGGCCGGCCGGTCGAGCTGTCGGGCCGCGAGTTCGCGCTGCTGCAGGCGCTGCTCGCGCGGCCGGGCGCGGTGCTGTCGCGCGCCCAGCTCGAGGAGCGCCTGTACGGCTGGGACGAGGAGGTCGGCTCGAACGCGGTCGAGGTGCACATCCACAACCTGCGGCGCAAGCTCGGCGCGGACATGATCCGCAACGTGCGCGGCGTCGGCTACACGATTCCCGCCGCATGAGCTCGCTCCGCACCCGCCTGCTCGTCGCGCTGCTCGGCGCGGTGCTGCTCGCCGGCGTCGTCGCGAGCGCGGCGACCTACTACAGCGCGCGCGCCGAGATCGGCGCCCTCCTCGACGAGGAGATGCGCCAGGTCGCGCTCTCGCTGCGCGACCACGCAGTGCTCGACGTCAGCCGGCTCGCGCCCGGCAACGGCGATCCGAGTCAGCGCGTCGTCGTCCAGATCTGGGACCCGCGCGGCGTGGCGGTGTACCTCTCGAACGCCGCGACGCCGCTGCCGCTCGCGCGCACGCCGGGCTTCGCGACGATCACGCACGAAGGTCGCCAGTGGCGCATGTTCACCGCGCGCTCGGGGCCGCAGACCATCCAGGTGGCGCAGTCGACGGCGGCGCGCACCGAGCTCGCGGCCGACGCGGCGCTGCGGCTGCTGGGGCCGATCCTCGCGGTGCTGCCGCTGCTCGCGCTCCTGGTGTGGCTGATCCTCGATCGCGGACTCGCGCCGCTCGCGCGCGTCGCGCGGGCGGTGGGCGCGCGCAGCCCGACCTCGCTCGACCCGCTGCCGGCCGACCGCCTGCCGGGCGAGGTGCGGCCGCTCGTCGATGCGCTGAACGGGCTGCTCGGGCGTCTCGGCGAGGCCTTCACGCTGCAGCGGCGCTTTGCCGCCGACGCGGCGCACGAGCTGCGCACGCCGCTCACGGCGCTCGCGCTGCAGATCCAGCTCGCCGAGCGCGCGCAGACGGATGCCGATCGCACCGCGTCGCTCGCGAAACTGAAAGAGGGCGTGAGGCGCGCGACCCGGCTCGTGCAGCAGCTCCTCGCGATGGCGCGGCTCGAGCCGGAGGCCGCGGAGACGCCGCTCGCGCCGGTGGCGCTCGACGCGTTGGCGCAGTCGGTCGCCGCCGAGCTCGCGCCGGTCGCGGCGGCGAAACCCGTGGCGCTCATGGTCGGTCGCGCCGAGCCGCTCGGCATCACCGGCAACGAGGAGGCGCTCCGGCTGCTCCTGACCAACCTGGTCGACAACGCGCTCCGCTACACGCGGGCCGGCGGCCGGATCGAGGTGCGCGCATTCCGCAGCGGCAAGGAGGCCGTGCTCGAGGTCGCCGACGACGGCCCGGGCATTCCCGCGGCGGAGCGCGCACGGGTGTTCGATCGCTTCTACCGCGTCGCGGGCACCGACGCGCCCGGGAGCGGCCTCGGTCTCGCGATCGTCAAGCAGGTCGCCGACCTGCACCACGCCCGCGTCGAGCTCGCCGACGGCCTCGGCGGCCGCGGGCTCGCCGCGCGCGTGACCTTTCCGGCGGACTGATTCACCACTCCGGCCGCTGCGCGGCCGGCGGGCCGTCTTAAGTCCCGCTTAAGTTTCCACGCTCAGCATGCGCGTCGTGGCGGGGCGTTTCGCCCGGCCGAGTCCAGCGACCAAGGAGAACCATCCGTGCCAGCGACTCGCTTCAAGCCTTCGATCATCGCGCTCGCGATCGCCGCCGCTCTCGCGGCCGGTTGCAGCGACGTCAACGTGCCCGGCGTCAAGGATGCCGGCGCAGCACCCGCCCCGACGGCCGCGGCGGCAACCCTGCGGCAACTGCCCGACTTCAGCACCCTCGTCGAGCAGCAGGGCCCGACCGTCGTGAACATCGCGGTCAAGAAGGACGAGGCCGCCGTCGCGATGCGCGGCAACCGCGGTCCCGGCGACGAGGAGATGCGGGAGTTCCTGCGCCGCTTCGGCGTGCCGCTGCCCGAGCGCGGCACCCCCTCGCAGGGCGTCGGCTCCGGTTTCATCGTGACGCCGGACGGCATGATCCTCACCAACGCGCACGTCGTCGACGGCGCCACCGAGGTGCTGGTGAAGCTCGCCGACAAGCGCGAGTTCAAGGCGAAAGTGCTCGGCACGGACGCGAAAACCGACGTCGCGGTGATCAAGATCGACGCGACCGGCCTGCCGGCCGTGAAATTCGGCGACACGTCGAAGCTGCGCGTGGGCGAATGGGTCGCCGCGATCGGCTCGCCGTTCGGCCTCGAGCACACGGTGACCGCCGGCATCGTGTCGGCCAAGAGCCGCAACCTGCCCGACGAGCGGCTCGTGCCGTTCATCCAGACCGACGTGGCGGTGAACCCGGGCAATTCGGGCGGGCCGCTGTTCAACATGAACGGCGAGGTGGTCGGGATCAACTCGCAGATCTTCTCGACCAGCGGCGGCTACATGGGCCTCTCGTTCGCGATCCCGATCGACCTCGCGCTGAAGGTCCGGGACCAGCTGGTCACGCACGGCAAGGTGACGCGCGGCCGGATCGGGGTGGTGGTGCAGCCGATGACCGCCCCGCTCGCCGAGTCGTTCGGCCTCGGAGCCGCGCGCGGCGCGCTCGTCTCGAACGTCGAGCCCAATGCGCCCGCGGCCAAGGCCGGGCTGCAGACCGGGGACGTGATCATTGCCTTCAACGGCAAGCCGATCGCCGAGTCGGGCGAGCTGCCGGCGATCGTCGCCGAGACCAAGCCCGGCGAGACGGCGACGGCCCGCGTCTGGCGCAACGGCGCCGAGCGCGACGTGAAGATCACCGTCGCCGAGATGGCAGGCGAACCGGCAAAGCTCGCCGGTGCGCAGGCCGCACCGCAGGGCAAGCTCGGCGTCGCGGTGCGCCCGCTCTCGGCCGAGGAAGCCAAGCGCATCCAGAGCGAGGGCGGCCTGCTCGTCGAGCGCGCCGACGGCGCGGCGGCGAAAGCCGGCATGCGCGCCGGCGACGTGATCCTCGGCGTGAACGGCAAGACCGTGAAGTCGGTCGACGAGCTGAAGAGCGCGGTCGACGCGGCCGGCAAGAACGCGGCCGTGCTGGTCCAGCGCGGCGAGAACCGGCTGTTCGTGCCGGTGCAGATCGGCTAGCGATCGCGTCCTGCTTCCCCCCGAGGGACTCGCATCGAATCGCCATCTGGAGTCCCTCGGCTTTTTCTCCCCGCTGTCTTACCCCGCTGTTTTCCCCGCTGTTATTCCCTCCGAGGCCCGCAACGGGTCTCCTTCACCGGCCCGCGCAGTGCGCGGGCCGCTCTTTTCCGGCCGGCCGATGAGAACTTTGCAACGTGCGCGTGCGTCCGGCGTATCCTCGCGCCCGTATCGAGACCCTCATACCACGAGGAGGAAGATCGACATGAAACGGGTTCACGCAATCGCGGCGGCGGCCGCGCTGGCCGTGTCCACCGGTACATTCGCGCAGACCACCATCGGCGGCTGCACGATCGCGCCCAAAGCGAGTTGCGCCAAGGCACAGATGAAGCGCGCGTCGCTCACGAACATGGATCTGTCCGGCGCGGATCTGTCCGGGGCGAACCTGCAGGAAGCGAAAGCATCCGGCGCGAAATTCGTCGGCGCCAACCTGCAGAACACCGACTTCGACACCGCGGACCTGCGCAAAGCCGACTTCTCGAACGCGAACCTGCGCGGGGCGAACCTCACCGGCGCCGAGCTTGCCGGCGCGAACTGGTCGGGCGCGGATCTCACCGGCGCGCAGTTCCCGGCCGGCAAGGACAACTACGGGATGCCGCTGGCGCGGCGCTGCGCGGACGGGTCGACGGGCGCCTGCAAGTGACGGAACTTTTCGGCGCCGGACGCCTCAGAGGCGTAGCAAGAGGGGAGTAGCTCTCAGCCGCCACGCCGTCAATCCGGGCCTGCAGGCCCCGGCGTGCCGGACGACGATCGAGTCGAAGCGAGACCCTTGCCTTGACGGGGCAAGGGTCTTTTTGTTTGCCCTGACGCCAATACGGGATAGGGGGAAACGCTTTGGAAACGATCGGCTCGACCTGGATGTGGGCGGGGTTCGCGGGGTTCGTCGTGGTCGCCACGGCGATCGATCTTCTGCTGCTCCGCGGACAGGGCGACAAGCCCGTCTCGATGCGCGCGGCGCTCGGCTGGTCGGCCGTCTGGGTCGCCGTCGCAGGCGTCTTCGCCGCCGGACTCTGGTGGCACCTCGACGGGAGCGCCGGCCGGGAGGTCGCGAACGAGCGCACCGGCGAGTTCGTCACCGGATACCTCATCGAGAAGTCGCTCGCGGTGGACAACATCTTCGTGTTCCTGATGCTGTTCACCTACTTTGCCGTGCCGGCCGCGATGCAGAAGCGCGTGCTCGTGCTCGGCATCATCGGCGCGATCGTCCTGCGCACGATCATGATCCTCGTCGGCGCCTGGCTCATCGCGAAGTTCCACTGGGTCCTGTACGCGTTCGGCGCCTTCCTGCTGCTGACCGGCGTGAAGATGTGGCTCGCCGCCGGCAAGGCGCCCGATCTCGCGTCCAACCCGGTCCTGAAGTGGATGCGCGGACACCTGGCGCTCACGCCCGGATTCCATGGCGACCGGTTCTGGCTCACGCAGGACGGCAAGCGCTGGTTCACGCCGCTCTTCGTGGTGATGGTGCTGATCGCCGTGACCGACGTCGTGTTCGCGGTGGACAGCATCCCGGCGATCTTCGCGATCACCTCCGACCCGTTCATCGTGCTCACGTCGAACATCTTCGCGATCCTCGGGCTGCGTGCGCTGTACTTCGTGCTGGCCGATCTCGCGGGCCGGTTCCACCTGCTCTCGTACGGCCTGGCGCTCATCCTGGTGTTCGTCGGGACGAAGATGCTGCTGATCGACGTGTTCAAGATCCCGGTGTGGTGGTCGCTCGCGACCGTCGGCCTGATCCTCGCGGCGTCGATCGTCGCGAGCCTCGCGCGCAAGCCGGCGCCGAAGCCGACCTGAGCGCCGCCCGCCGGGGCTGCGGTATGCTCCGCGGCCCATGCCGGCCCGCTATCCCGAGCGCATCGTCTGCCTCACGGAGGAGACGACCGAGACGCTCTACCTCCTCGGCGAGGAGCGGCGCATCGTCGGCATCTCCGGCTACACGGTGCGTCCGCCGCGCGCGCGGCGCGAGAAGCCGAGGGTGTCGGCCTTCCTCTCGGCGAAGATCGACAAGATCCTCGCGCTCCGGCCGGATCTCGTCATCGGCTTCTCCGACCTGCAGGCGGACATCGCGCGCGATCTCGCCAGGGCGGGGCTGAACGTCCTCCTCTTCAACCAGCGCTCGGTCGACGAGATCCTCTCGATGATCCTCACGCTCGCGTCGCTCGTCGGCGCGAGTGCGAAGGGCGAACGCCTGGTCGCCGAGCTCGAGGCCGGCCTCGCCGCGTATCCGCGCCGCGGCGGCGCGCTTCGAGCGCCGGCCGCGCGTCTACTTCGAGGAATGGGACGAGCCGATGATCAGCGGCATCGGCTGGGTGAGCGAGCTGGTCGGCATCGCCGGCGGCGAGGACATCTTCCCGGAGCGCGCGCGCAGCCACGCGGCCGCCGGGCGCATCGTCACCGATCCGCAGGAGGTGGTGCGCGCGCGGCCCGACGTGATCCTCGGCTCGTGGTGCGGGAAGAAGTTCCGGCCCGAGCGCGTCGTCGCGCGGCCCGGCTGGGCCGGACGTGCCCGCGGTGCGCGACGGCGAGCTGCACGAGATCAAGTCCGCCGACATCCTGCAGCCCGGGCCGGCAGCGCTCACCGACGGCGTGCGGCGCATGCACGCGATTTTCGGCAGCTGGGCGGCGCGCCAGGCGAAATGACCGCGCGCGTCGTGGCGTTCTAGGCGAGATCGATCGGGAGCGTCGCGAGGATGGCGACGCTGCGGTGGTCCGCTCTCACGGTGCCGGCCGGCACAAAAAAACGAGCACGTGATCCGCGCCGGCATTCCACTCGGTGAGCTCGTCCACGAGCCGCGTTTCGCGCCTTCGGCCCGCTCGTCCGCTGTGAATCCGCGGGCGTCAGTGCAGGTGCCGCAACCACCGGTCGCCGGCGACCGGCAACCGTCCCTTGGCGTGGTTGAACATGGCGGTGGCGGTCCGTAGCGCTGCGAAGACGAACACTACGATCGCGGCGGCGCTGATTGCGGCGACGGCGGGCAATGGGGTGACCTTCAAGAGTAGCAATGTGAGCAGTCACACTCGCTTTTGACAAGTCCAGGCGCTCGGCCGCCCGGGAGAAACTCCCCAACTCCACCACCCAGTGGAAGACTTCCATGCTGGTCAGGCGATCCATGCAGGCGGGCCTATTGTAAGTTCAGGCTGAACAGTCATTTCAATGTTACCTGGTTTTTTCAGTTCTATCGAACGCCCATACTCCGCTCCATCGTGATCGCGGCACTTCAAACGGAAGCCGCGGCAGCGAAAAGACAGCGCCACCCCTTAACCCGAGATTGAAAGGAACCGCACCATGAAACGCAACCTGATCGCCATCGCCGCCCTCGGCCTCACCCTCGGTGCCAACGCCGCCTTCGCCGACAACAACTGGGCGTTCGACGACGCCTACTGGAAGCAGGCGCAGGGCACCCCGTCCGTCCAGTCGGTCCAGCCCACGCAGTCGGACCGGACCCAGGGCCGCTACGACTTCGTGAACCAGTACAACTACTAATCGCCGCAACGCAAGCGATTCAACCCAAGCGCATTCAACCCAAGCTCAAGGAGACCACCATGATCCGCACCACGATCCTCGCCGCCGTGCTCGCGCTCGGCACCACCGCCGCCTTCGCCGACAACAACTGGGCGTTCGAAGACGCCTACTGGAAGCAGGCGCAGGGCACCGCCTCGGTGCAGTCGAACCAGACGACCGAGACCTCCGGCAAGTACGACCAAGTCGACCGCTTCAACCCGTAATGACCGGGGCAGGGGCGCCGGGGCGATGACGCCCCGGCCACCCGCGGCCTCGGACAAGGAGGCACACATGAACACCACCCGAGTTCGCATTTCCGGCCTGGCGCTGCTTGCCGCCGCAGCCTTCGCGGTCCTCGTCGCGCCCATTCACGCCCATGCCGACACCGGCCTGACCGACCGGCACGAGATCCCGACCTTCGTCCTCGAGCGCATCGAGCTCGCGGCCCGCGCGGCGGATTCCGCCGGCTGAACTGCGGCCCGAAATGTGCGAACCTAGGCATCCGGCACCTGCCGTTGCAGCGACCCGGGGCACGGACAGGGGAGAGACGCCATGCTCGTCGTCAGCGGAGGATCCGGACGCGTCGTCCACGCGGTCGCGGCCGCGCTCGCCGCGCTGCCGGGCAACAAGCGCCTCGGGCTGCTGAAGGCCGGCGCCGGCGCAGGGTTCCCTGCGGCGTTCGCGCTTCAATACGCGCCGCTCACCTCCCCCCAGGACCGGCTGCGCCTCATGGAGGGCGCGACCGATCTGGTGCTCGTGCCGAGCTTCGATCAGCGCGCAATCGAGCATGAGATGTCGCTCGCGGCAACGGCGCGGGCGGCCGGCATCGAACGCATTCATCTGCTCTCGGCCGCCGGCGCCGACGCCCGCTCGCCCGTGACGCTGCTGCGCTGGCTCGGGCTGGTCGAGCGCGAGGTCGTCGCCTCAGGGCTCCCGCACACGCTGCTTCGCTGCATGCCCTACATGCAGACCATCCCGCTCTTCATGCGCCGCGATGCCGCCGGCTGGCGGGTCGTGGGCCCGTTCCGGGACGCGGCGTTCGCGTGGCTCGACGCGCACGATGCCGGGGCGGTAGTCGCCCGCCGCGTCGCGACCGACGCGCGGGACAACCTCGTGTGCGAGCTCTCGGGCCCGACGGAGGCGAGCTTCGAGACGGTCGCCGAGTTGCTCGCCGCCGAGCTGCGCGAACCGGTGCGCTACGTCGATGTCGGGCTGCCCGAGGCCACGGGAATCCTGGAGGCGAACGGGATCCCGCCCGCGCGCATCCGCGCGATCACCGAGTACTGGGACTACCTCGCCAGCGGGGTGCTGCGGTGCGGCTGCTGCGGCGGGGCAGAACAGCTGCTCGGACGAACGCGGCGCACGCTCCCCGAGTACCTGCGCGAGTACGCCGCCGAACTCCGGCAGGCCGCCTGACCCCGACCGCCGCGCCCGCGCGTGACGATGCCCTGGTTCGTTCGCAGAGATGCTGGGTTAGCCCGCACCGATTGATCGACGAGCGCCCGGTTCAATCGCCCGTCGGATGATCGCGGTCCGGCAGCGGGTAAGGATCGGCGATGCGCGCGCGCCCTTTCAGGATGGCCACCATGACGCAGGCGATCGCCACGGTCAGCACCGCGCTCCAGTGAACGATCACGATTCCGGCGGCGCGCGCGTCGCCGCGCGGCCCGGCTGGGTGGAAGTCCCCGCAGTGCGCGACGGCGAGCTGCACGAGATCAAGTCCGCCGACATCCTCCAGCCCGGGCCGGCAGCGCTCACCGACGGCGTGCGGCGCATGCACGCGATTTTCGCCGCCTGGAGCGCGCGCGCCCCCCGATGACCGAGATCGTCGTCGCGGTCTTCGTCGTCGTCTATCTCGGGATGATCCTCGGCGGACTGCCGTTCGTGCAGCTCGACCGCACCGGCGTCGCGCTGCTCGGCGCGATCGCGCTCGTGGCGTTCGGCGTGCTCACGCCCGAGCAGGCGGCACTGTCGATCCATCTGCCGACGCTCCTGTTGCTCTTCTCGTTCATGGTGATCTCGGCGCAGATGCGCCTCGGCGGGTTCTACGCGTGGGTCACGCTGCGCATCGCCGCCCTGCCGACTCGGGCCCGGCGCGCTGCTCGGCGCGGTCGATCGCAGTCGTCGCGGCGCTGTCGGCGGTGTTCAGCAACGACGTCGTCTGCCTGGCGATCGCGCCGGTGCTCGCCGACGCGTGCCTGCGGCGCGGGCTCGACCCGGTGCCGTTCCTGCTCGCGCTCGCGTGCGCGGCCAACGTCGGCTCGGCCGCGACGCTGATCGGCAATCCCGCAGAACATGCTGATCGGCAGCGTGCTGCAGCTGCCGTTCGGCGGCTACTTCCTGGAGGCGATCGTGCCGGTCGCGCTCGGCCTCGTTGCGCTGTGGGCGCTGCTCGCGTGGCAGATGCGCGGGCACGCGTCGGCGGACGCGACGCCTGCGGCTTCGCCGGCTCGGCGCGACGACGACCATCCGCCCTTCGACCGCTGGCAGACCGCGAAGGGGCTCGCGGTCGCGGCCGCGCTCGTCGTCGTGTTCCTCTTCACCGACTGGCCGCGCGAAGTCGCGGCGCTGACCGGCGCCGGGATCCTCCTGATGAGCCGCAAGCTGCACTCGACGCACATGCTCGGGCTGGTCGACTGGGAGCTGCTGATCCTGTTCATCGGCCTCTTCGTCGTGAACCACGCGCTGGCGCACACCGGCCTCACGGCCCAGGCGGTGCAGGCGCTCGCCGCGGCGGGCTTCCCGCTTGCCGAGCCGGTCCCGCTGTTCGCGAGCACCCTCGTGTTGTCGAACGTGGTGTCGAACGTGCCCGCGGTGATGCTGCTCCTGCCGGCCGCCACCGAGCCCTTCTCCGGCCCGATGCTCGCGCTCGTGAGCACGCTCGCGGGCAATCTGCTGATCGTCGGCTCGATCGCGAACATCATCGTGGTGGATGCCGCGCGGCGCCAGGGCATCGCGATCGACTGGCGGCGCCACGCGCGGACCGGCGTGCCGGTGACGATCGCCACGCTCGCCATCACCGCGGCGTGGTTCGCCTGGCGGATATAGGCCGCGAATAGCCGCAGCGCAAGCGGGGTCAACCCGCAGTGCCCCGCGCTGCACGATTGGCAGGGCGCCGGCGCTGTCGTAGGCTTTGCTCATGGAACAGACGGACATCCGGAACGATCCGGCCGCCAGCGGCGCAGCCGAGACGCCGCGCCGCTGGTTCGCGCCCGCCGAGTGGTCCGGGGCATTCGGCGACCTCGGCACGCTCGTGCCGTTCCTGCTCGCCTACATCGCGGTGGTGAAGATCGACCCGGCGGGGATCCTGCTGACGTTCGGGGTCGCGATGATCGTCGTCGGTCTCGTTTACCGTACGCCGTTCCCGGTCCAGCCGATGAAGGCCATCGGCTCGGTAGCCGCGACCCACACCGCGGCGGGCGTCGCGCTGACCGCCGGCACGTTCCACCTCGCCGCGCTGCTCACCGGACTGGTGTGGCTGGCGATCGGCGCCACGGGGGTGGCGCAGCGCCTGTCGCGGCTCGTCAGCCCGGCCGTGTGCTTCGGCGTCATCCTCGGCCTGGGGATGGCGCTCATGCTCGAGGCGGTCAAGATGATGGCGGCGAGCTGGTGGATCGCCGTGCCCGCGTTGCTCGGGACGTTCGTCCTGCTCTCGCGGCGGCGGTTCCCGGTGATGCTCCTGCTGCTCGCGGTCGGCGCGTCGATCGCGCTGCTGCAGCGGCCGGAGCTCGCTGCGGCGCTCGCGGACGCGCCGGTCGGGTTCCGTCTCCCGGCGTTCACTCTCGGCGGCCTGGACTGGTCGCACGTGGCGATCGCGACGATCGTGCTGGTGATCCCGCAGCTGCCGCTCACCTTCGGCAATGCGCTGATCGCGATCGTCGAGGAGAACAACCGGCTCTTTCCTGCGCGCCCGGTCACCGAGAAGCGCGTGGCGCTCTCCACCGGCGTGATGAACCTGTTCGCCGGATCGCTCGGCGGCGTGCCGATGTGCCACGGCGCCGGCGGCATGGCCGGCCACGTGCGGTTCGGCGCCCGGACCGGCGGCGCGCCGGTCATCCTCGGCACGCTGCTCGTCGTCGCGGCGCTGTTCTTCGCCGGCGCGGTGGAGACGGGGCTCGCGCTCTTCCCCGTGCCCGTCCTCGGCGTGATCCTGTTCGTCGCCGGCAGCCAGCTCGCGCTCGGCGTCTGCGACGGCTGGCAGCAGAAGGACGACCGCTTCGTGCTGATCGTGGTCGCCGCGCTGTCGATCTGGAACGTGGGGGTTGCGTTCCTGTTCGGCCTCGCGACGCAGTGGCTGCTGCGCCGCAAGCTGCTCGAGCTCTAGCCCCCCGCTACGTCTCCCGGACGGCCCGCCACGCCTCGACGAGCGCGCGCCCGGCGCGCCGCACCTCGTCCTCGGTCGTAGGAAGGCCGACGGATAGGCGCACGGCGCCGGCGGCGCGCGCGTAGCCGATGCCCATCGCCGCGAGGACGCCGCTCACGCTGTCGCTCTCGGCGTGGCACGCGGCACCCAGCGACGCCGCCACGTCGGCTTCGGCCGACTGAAGCAGCGCGCGACCGCTTGCGCGCGGGAACGACACGTTCAGGGTGTTCGGGAGGCGATGCGCCGGATGGCCGTTGAGCTCGAGGTCCGGCACGCCCGCGGTGAGCACGGCGTGCAGCGCGTCGCGCGATCGACGCAACTGCTCCGACGCGTGCGGCAACCTCTCGCGCGCAAGCCGGGCCGCCTCGCCGAGCCCGACGATGGCCGGCACGTTCTCGGTGCCGGGCCGCAGGCCGCGCTCGTGCTCGGCGCCGACGAGCACGGGCGCGAGCGGCGTGCCTGCGCGCACGTACAGCGCGCCGACGCCCTTGGTCGCGTAGAACTTGTGTCCCGCGAGCGTCAGCAGATCGACGCCGAGCGCGCCGACGTCCACGGGAATCTTGCCCGCCGCTTGCGCCGCATCGGTATGCACGACCGCGCCGCGCGAGCGCGCGAGCGCCGCGATCTCGGCCACGGGCTGAAGCGTGCCGACCTCGTTGTTCGCGAGCATGATCGAGACGAGCGCGGTGTCGTCGCGCAGCGCACGGGCGACGGCCTGCGGGTCGACGCGTCCGTGTTGGTCAACCGCGACGATCGTGACGTCCCAGCCGTCCTCGCGCAGGCGGAGGCACGGCTGCAGCACCGCGGGATGCTCGACCGCCGAAGTGACGACGTGCCGCTTCGCGCCGCGCAGGGCGCGTGTCACGCCAAGGATCGCGAGATTGTTCGCTTCCGTGGCGCACCCGGTGAACACGATCTCGGCCGGCGTCGCACTGACCAGCGCCGCAACCAGTTCTCGCGCCCGGTCCACCGCTTCGTGCGCCCGCCGCCCGTACGCGTGTGACGACGACGGGTTGCCGAACTGATCGCGCAGGTACGGCTCGATCGCGTCGGCCACCTCCGGTGCGACGGGGGTGGTCGCGTTGTAGTCGAGGTAGACCGGCGTCTTCATGCGCCCGGCATCATAGGCCCACGCGCCAGGAGGCACCGCGCTCAGAACACCAGGACCTTGTCCGCCCCGGTGGTCCACTCGGTGAGCTGGTCCATCGTGCCGCGCTTGGCGCCCTCGACCAGCTCGTCTGCCGTGATGCCGCGCGCGTCCATGCAGGTGCCGCACACGCCGACCTCGCCGCCGCGGCGGAGCACCGCGCCGAGCATGTCGGCGATGTTGTAGTACCCCTGCGCGACCTTCTGGCCGGCGTGCGCGCAGGTGGCCGCGTCGCCCAGCAGGAACACGCGCACGCCGCTCGCGCCCTTGTCGAGCAGCGAGCGCGCGAGGCGCAGCGCGTTGTAGGACTTCTCCGTTCCGTAGGGCGGGTCGTTGAGGATGAGCAGCGTGTTCATGTCGGCCTCGTTTCTGCGCGTGTGGGGTCGGGGCGCCGATTGATCGCGTAACCGCCCGGCGTGTCGCGGAACGGCTGGACCAGCAACCGGTCGAGGCGCAGGTCCGCGCGGCTGCGGAATGCGTCGACCCCGATCGTCATCGCCGCGTGCCCGGCCGCGGGTTGCGCGCGGTAGGTGCCGAAGAGGCGATCCCACCACGGCAGGTTGAAGCCGAAGTTGCTGTTGGTCTCGTTGTAGGCGATCGAGTGGTGGACGCGGTGCATGTCCGGCGTCACCACGAGCGAGCCGCACCCAGCGGTCGAGCGCCGCCGGCAGCCGCCCGTTCGCGTGGTTGAACATCGCGGTGGCGTTCAGCAGCACCTCGAACACGAGCACCGCGACCGCGGGGGCCCCGATCGCGGCGACGGCGGCCATCTTGATCAGGGTCGAGATCAGGATCTCGACCGGATGGAAGCGCGTGCCGGTGGTCACGTCGAAGTCGAGGTCGGAATGGTGCACGCGGTGCAGCCGCCACAGCGCCGGCACCGCGTGGAAGGTGACGTGCTGGAAGTAGATCGCGAGGTCGAGCAGCACGACGGCGAGCGGGATCGCGATCCAGGGCGGAATCGCGAACGCGTTGACGAGCCCCCAGCCGCGCGCTTCGCCCGCGATGGCCACTGCGATCGCCGCGCCCGGCGCCGCCAGCCGCAGGACGCCGACGTCGAGGACGAGGAGCCCGAGGTTGTGCGGCCACCGGTCGCGCCGAGCGAATTCCGCCCTGCGCCGGGGCGCCAGCGCTTCCCAGAGCGCGACGGCGGCGAACACGCCGAAGAACACGCCCAGCCGGACGAGCGGCTCGACGGCGATCCCTGCCTGCGACACCCTGGCCTCCGTTCTCGGGTTGCTGCTAGACTGCCGGCAACCGTCAAATAATCTAGTATTCAATCGATCGATTGAATACTAGGCCTGGAGCGCCACCCATGTCAATCGCCCCGAATCCGAAGCGCGAGCTCTTCCACAACCTGGCCCGCATCGGCACCGCCCTGTCGAGCGCGGTCCGGCTGGAGTGCCTCGAGCTGCTCGCCCAGGGCGAGCGCAGCGTGGACCAGCTCGCGACCCTCACCGGCGCCTCGGTGGCGAACACCTCCCAGCACCTCCAGAAGCTGAAGGCCGCCGGCCTCATCGTGGGGCGCAAGGAGGGGCAGTACGTCTTCTACCGGCTCGCCGGCGACGAGATCGTCGCGCTGCTCGGCGCGCTCGGGAAGACGGGCGCGGCGTACCTCGCGGAGGTCGAGCGCACGGTGCGGCTGTACTACGCGGCCAGGGACGGCCTGGAGCCCGTCCCGGCCCGCGAGCTGCTCGACCGCGCGAAGCGGGGCCTCGTGACGGTGCTCGACGTGCGCCCGCCCGAGGAGTTCGCCGCCGGCCACGTCCCCGGGGCGGTGAACATCCCGGTCCACGAGCTCGAGAAGCGGCTCGCCGAGCTGCCCAAGCGCAGGGAAGTGGTCGCCTACTGCCGCGGCCCGTACTGCCTGATGTCGTACGACGCGGTCGTGCTGCTGCGCAAGAAAGGGCTCAAGGCGCGCCGGCTCCAGGACGGCCTGCCCGAGTGGCGGGTCGCGGGGTTACCGGTCCAGCACGATTAGCGGTCCGGTCCGGCACGACCAGCCTCCGGCGTCCCGCGTCGCGCGCGGACCCTTGCCTTGCTTATCGTAAGCTAGGCAACTATCCTGAGCGGCATGTTCCGCGAGGACCTGTCGCGCAATTTCGGCTTCCTGCTGAACGACGTGGCGCGCCTCATGCGCACCGTCTACGACCGGCGCGTGAAGTCGCTCGGCCTGACGCGCTCGCAGTGGTGGGTCCTCAACCACCTCTTCCGCGGCGACGGGGTGACCCAGACCGAGCTCGCCGAGACCCTCGAGATCGAGAAGCCCACCCTGGGGCGCCTGCTCGACCGGCTCGAGGCGAAAGGCTGGGTGCGGCGCGCGGACGACGCCACCGACCGCCGCGCCTGGCGGGTGTACCTCACCGACGAGGTCGGCCCCGCGATGCGCGAGCTGCGCGCAGTCGCCGCGGAACTGCGCCGGGACGCGCTGGCGGGGTTGAGCGCCTCGGAGCGCGAGCGCTTCGTCGACACGCTGCTCGCGATCAAGGCCAACCTCGCGAAGATGCCGCCCGGCGCTGGCGCTGTCGATGGCACGCCGCGCCGCGGCCGCCGACCATGACCCGGCGCCGGTTCCTGCGGGCAGTGCTGCTGATCGGCGTGCCGCTCGCCGCGGGCGCGATTGCGCTTCACTACTACGCGCGCGGCGGACGCCACGTCGAAACCGACAACGCCTACGTGAAGGCGCACATCATCGTGGTGACCTCGGAAGTCGCCGGGCGCGTGGTCGAGGTGGCGGTCCGCGACAACCAGCCGGTGACGGCGGGCCAGCTGCTGTTCCGCATCGACGCGGCGCCGTTCGAGGTGGCGATCGCGCGCGCCGACGCGCAGATGGCGGTCGTGCGCAGCGACCTCGACGCGCTGCGCGCCGAGTACCGCGTCACGCTCGCCGAGACGGTCGAGGCCGAGGAGCGCATCGGCTTCCTCACGCGCCAGCTCGAGCGCCAGCAGCGGCTCAAGGAGCGCGGCATGACCCGCGACGACGCCGTCGACGAGGCGCGCCACAACCTCGATGCGGCGCGGGCGCGGCTCGACGCGGTGCGCCAGCGCACGGCGCGCGTCCTCGCGAGCCTCGGGGGCGACCCCGCCCTGCCCGCCAACCGCCATCCGCGCTTCCTCGAGGCGCAGGCCGCGCGCAGCGCCGCGCAGCTCGACGTGGCGAACACGCGCGTGACCGCGCCCGCCGCGGGCGTCGTCAGCAACATGAAGCTGCAGGCGGGCGAGTACGTCGCGCGCGGCGTGCCGGTGTTCAGCGTGATCGAGACCGGCGACACGTGGATCGAGGCGAACTTCAAGGAGACGCAGCTCGCCGGCGTGCGCGTCGGGCAGGCGGCGAGGATCGTGGCCGACGCCTACCCCGGGGTCGAGTGGCGCGCACGCGTGAACACGATCGCCCCCGCGACCGGCGCCGAGTTCGCGGTGCTGCCGCCGCAGAACGCCACCGGCAACTGGGTGAAGATCGTGCAGCGCGTGCCCGTGCTGCTGGCGATCGAGCAGACCGACGGGCAGCCGCCGCTCCGCGCCGGCATGACCGTGAACGTCAGCGTCGACACCGGCCGCGCGCGCGGCCTGCCCGACTTCCTCGGCTGGCTCTCCTACTGACGGGGCCGCGCGTGAACGCGCAGGCCATTGCGCTCGCCGAGGATTCGAGTCCCGGGGCGCCGCTGCGCCGCGCGGCCGTGCTCGGCACCTGCACCGCGGTGACCTTCCTGTACGCGATGACGGTCACGATCGCGAACGTGTCGCTGCCGCAGATGCAGGGCGCGTTCTCGGCGACCCAGGACCAGATCGCCTGGGTGGTGACCGCGAACCTCGTCGCGACCGCGGTGGCGACGCCGCTCGCGGGCTGGCTCCTCTCGCGGTTCGGGCGACGCAAGGTGTGCAACGCGTGCGTCGTCGGCTTCGGCGCGGCCTCGCTCGCGTGCGGTTTCGCGGAGTCGCTCGAGCAGCTCGTGCTCTTCCGCGTGCTGCAGGGCGCGCTCGGCGCGCCGCTCGTGCCCGCGTCGCAGGCGATCGTGCTCGACACCTATCCGCGCCGGAGCCACGGCGCGGTGATCGCGATCTTCGGCATGGGCTCGGTGCTCGGCCCGATCGTCGGGCCGGTGGTGGGCGGGTACCTCAGCGAGGCCTACGACTGGCGCTGGGTGTTCCACATGATCACGCCGTTCAGCGTCCTCGCGCTCGCCGGCACGTGGTTCTTCATCCGCGACCGCGAGTCGCCGGCGCCGGTGCGGCTCGACTGGCTGGGGTTCCTGCTGCTCGCGGCGACGCTCGCGAGCCTCCAGCTCATGCTCGACCGCGGCGAGCGCGCCGACTGGTTCGACTCCGGGGAGATCGTGCTCTACGCGGGCCTGGCGGTGGCCGCGCTCTACGCGTTCGTCGTGCACAGCCTCACCGCGGAGCGGCCGTTCCTGCAGCCCGCCCTGCTGCGCGACCGCAACTTCACGATCGGTATCGTGCTCATCTTCGTCTTCGGGATGCTCAACTTCACGCCGATGACCCTGCTGCCGCCGATGCTGCAGGGCGTGAGCGGCTATCCCGACTCGGTGATCGGGTTCGTGCTCGGCGCGCGCGGCATCGGCACGGCGGTGGCGTTCTTCCTGATGATCTTCGCGAGCCGCTTCGATCCGCGCGCGATGATCGCGCTCGGCCTCGCGCTCCAGGCGCTCGCCGGCTGGCAGCTCGCGCACCTCGACATGAACCCGACCACCGCGGGCGTTTTCTGGCCGATGGCGCTGCAGGGATTCGGGGTGGGCGTGCTCTGGGTGCCGATCACGATGGTGAGCTTCTCGACGCTCAAGCCCGCCGCGGTCGCCGAGGGCTCGGCCGTGTATCACATGGTGCGCAACGCGGGTTCGAGCATCCACATCTCGCTCAGCATCACGCTCGCGGTGCGGATGACGCGGACGAACTACGCGGAGATCGCGCCGGCGGTGTCGCCCTATAACGAGGCGCTCTCGATGCCCTGGGTCGCGGGCGGATGGAGCGCGAGCACGCCGGAGGGGCTCGCCGCCCTCGGGCGCGAGGTCGCGCGCCAGGCGTCGATGATCGGGTACATCGACGCGTTCGTGTTCTTCATCGCCACCGCGCTCGTCGTGCTGCCGCTCGTCTTGCTGGTGCGCTGGAAGCGCTAGGGCCGGGCGAGCGCCCGGCCGGCCGCTGCTCACAGCTCGAGATACTGCTCCCGGACCGCGGTGTTCGCGCGGAACTCGGCCGCCGTGCCCTGGTAGCGCACGCGCCCCTTCTCGAGCACGTACACCCGGTCGGCGAGCTGGAGGCAGAACTCGACGCTCTGCTCGGCCAGCAGGATGGTCAGCCCGTCGCGCTTCAGCTCGCCGATCCGCTCGCGCAGCGCGTCGACGACCAGCGGCGCGAGGCCTTCCGAGGGCTCGTCGAGGAGCAAGGAACTCGGGGTTTCCCATCAGCGTCCGCGCGATCGTGAGCATCTGCTGCTCGCCGCCGGACAGGTGGCCGCCCTGGCGATCGGCGAGCTCGCGCAGCTTCGGGAAAAGCCCGTAGACGCGCTCCACGGTCCACTGCCCGGCGCCGCGCGCCGCCACGTCGAGGTTCTCCCAGACGGTGAGCTCGGCGAAGATCCGGCGATCCTCGGGCACGAAGCCGATGCCGAGGTTGGCGATGCGGTGCGGCGTCATGCCCGGATGTCGCGGCCCTTCCAGGTCACGCGCCCCCGGACGGGGGGCGTGAGCCCCATGATGCTGCGCATGGTCGTCGTCTTGCCGACGCCGTTGCGCCCGATCAGGCAGACGCACTCGCCGCGCGCGACCTCGAGCGATACGCCGAACAGCACCTGTGACAGGCCGTAGCCGGCGTAGATGTCCTCCACGACCAGCGCCGGCGCGAGCGTCACTCGCGCTCCCCGAGATAGACGCGGCGCACGTCCGGATTGCGCCGCACGTCGGCCGGCGCGCCGTCGGCGATCACCTGGCCCTGGTGCAGGACCGTGATCCGCTGCGCGATCTGGAACACGACGCCCATGTCGTGCTCGGTGAACAGCAGCGTCAGGTTGCGCTCGCGGGCGATCCGCTCGATCAGCGCGATCGAGTCGCGGGTCTCGCCCGCGGACATGCCGGCGGTCGGCTCGTCGAGCAGCAGGATCTCCGGCTCGAGCGCGAGCGCGAGCGCGAGCTCGAGCTGCTTCTGGCCGCCGTGCGAGAGCAGCCCCGCGATCTCGCCCGCCCGGTCTCGGAGCCCGACCGCCGCGAGCAGCGCCTCGGTCTCGGCCCGGTAGAGCGCGTCGACGCGGCTGAAGAGGTTCCAGCCGTGCCCGCGGTGGCACACGTACGCGGCCTGGACGTTCTCGAACACGGTGAGCCGCGGAAAGATGTTGGTGCGCTGGAACGAGCGCCCCATGCCGAGGCGGCAGAGGTCGTGCGGCGCGATGCCGGTCACGTTGCGGCCCTTGAACTTCACCTCGCCCGCGTCGGGCCGGATGTGCCCGGTGATGAGGTTGAAGAGCGTGGTCTTGCCGGCGCCGTTCGGGCCGATCACCGCGCTGATCGAGCCCTGCGGCACCTCGAAGCTGACCCCGCCCACGGCGCGGAAGCCGGCGAAGCTCTTGGCGAGCCCGCGCACCTCAAGCACGGCGCAGCCTCGAGCTCACGCGGTGCGCGAGCGCGCCGAGCGCGCCGGCGATCCCGCCCGGGAACACGAAGAGCAGCACGATGAGAATCGTCCCGAGAATGAGCGGCCAGTACTGCGTGTGGGAGACGATCTGCTGGTTGAGCCAGAGGAGCGCCGCCGCGCCGACCGCCGGGCCGTAGAAGCTGTGCATGCCGCCGAGCAGCGTCATGATCAGCACCTCGGCCGACTTGTTCCAGTAGGCGAAGTCGGGGAAGACGCCGCGATTGAAGATCCCGAACAGCCCGCCGGCGAGCCCGGCGAAGGTCCCGGCGAGCACGAACGCCGCGAGCTCGTAGCGCCGCACGTGCACGCCGATGAACTCGGCGCGCTCGGGATTCTCCCGGATCGCGGTGAGGATGCGTCCGAAGGGCGAGTCCACGATGCGCCGGAGCACCCAGAAGCTCGCCGCGACCAGCGCGAGCGTGACGAAGTAGAAGTACTCGGCCGTGCGCCATCCGCCGAGCAGCGGGATGAACTCGCCGGCGCGCTCGAACCACGCGAAATCCGGGTACGGGATCTCCGGCATGCCCTGCTCCCCGCCGGTGACCTCGTTCCACTTGAAGCAGATCGCCCAGACGATCTGCGCGAACGCCAGGGTGAGCATCGCGAAGTAGATGCGCGTGAGGCGCACGCAGAAGAAACCGAACACCAGGGCCGCGATGGCCGCCGCGAGCCCCGCCGCCGGGAACGCGACGAGGAAGGACACGCCGAGCTTCTTCATCAGGATGCCGGTGGTGTAGGCGCCGATGCCGAAATAGGCGGCGTGTCCGAACGACACGAGCCCGCTGTAGCCGACCAGCAGGTTGAGGCTCATCGCGAACAGCGCCCAGATCGCGATGTCGTTCGCGAGAAACGTGTAGTACCGCGAGCCGAGCGTCGGGACGAGGAACGCCGCGGCGAGCACGATGAGCGCCCAGGGAATGCGCGCGCTCATTTCAGCGGCCGTCCGAGGAGGCCCCACGGCCGCAGGATCAGGACCGCGGCCATGAGCGCGAACACCGCGAAGATCGAGAAGCGCGGGAAGAAGAGGATGCCGAAGGACAGCACCTGCCCGTAGATGAGCGCGCCGAGGAAGGTCCCCCAGAACGACCCGAGCCCGCCGATCACCACCACCACGAACGCTTCGACGATGATCTCGGTGTCCATCCCGGGGACGATCGTGCGCACCGGGGCCACCAGGGCGCCGCCGAGCCCGCCCAGGAACGATCCGAGGACGAACACGCCGGTGTAGAGCGCGCTCACGTTGACCCCGAGCGCGCCGAGCGTCTCCCGGTCCAGGGCGGCGGCCCGGATGAGCCGGCCCAGGCGGGTGCGCTGCAGGACGAGCCAGAAGGCGACGGCGACCGCGAGGCCGAGCGCGAGGATGAACAGGTTGTAGTACGGGATCGTCGCGCCGAACAGCGAGACCGCCCCGGTCAGCTCGGGCGGCCGCACGACGCCTTTCTGCTGCGTGCCCCAGATGATCTTCGCGACGTCGCTCAGGACGAGGACGAGCGCATAAGTGAAGAGCAGCTGGTACAGCTCTTCGCGGTCGTAGAGGTGGCGCAGCAGGAATCGCTCGACCAGCCCGCCCAGGATCGCCACCCCGAGCGCCGCGCCGAGCACGGCCACCCAGAACATCCCGGGCCCCGGCCCGAGCCACTGCACGAACTGGTAGGCGCCGTAGGCGCCGAGCATGTAGAACGTGCCGTGCGCGAAATTGAGCACCCGCAGCACGCCGAAGATCAGCGACAGCCCCGAGGCGATCAGGAACAGGAACATCGCGGTCGTCAGGCCGGACACCGCCTGCGCGAAGACGAACGAGAGCTCAGGCACGGCCGCGGCGGATCAGTGCGGAGAGGCCCGGGCGGCGCGGCCTGCGGATGCGGTGCGCGGCCGCGCCGGCGCGGGCGCTGCGGCCCGCGCCAGCCGGCGCGCGTGCGGCTCCGGATTCTGCGGTCCGGATGCCCGTGGGATGCTGCACCTCGCGCCGGTCAGTCCATGAACGGCAGGGGATCGATGTAGGTCATCGGCTTCATGATGGCGAACGGGAACTTGGGATCCATCACCGTCTTGCCGTAGAGCTGCCCGCGGTTGGCGTTGTGGTCCTTCGCCCGGATCGTCATCGGTCCGGTGGGGGTATTGACGGTCAGCCCTTTCAGCGCCGCCGAGACCTTGTCGGAGTCGGTGGACTTCGCCTTGGCGATCGCCTCGGCGAGAAACTGCATGCCGATGTACCCCTGGATCGGCCACGACGACGGGCGCTCGTCCTTCAGGAACTTGGCGAGCCGCGCGGTGTAGTCCTTGTGGGCCGCCGGCGCGCCGTCCCAGTAGAACGCGTCGTAGCTGTTGCCCCAGATCCCGACCGGATAGTCACCGCCGGCCGACCGCGTCGACTCGGGCGACCCGGCCTCGCCGACGCCGATGAAGTTGAACTTGATCGCGTCGAAGTAGGCGAGCGGCTTCGCCTGCTTGGCGAAGGTCACGAAGTGACCGCCCCACAGCGAGGAGAACACCGCCTCCGGCTTCTTCGCGAGCTGCGCGTTGATGAACGGCGAATAGTCGGTCTCGCCGAGCTTCGGCCACTGCTGGTCGACGATCTGGACCGACGGCTTGATCTTCTTGAGGTGCTCGACGAACGACTTGGTCACGTCCTGGCCGTACGCGTAGTCCGGGCTCATGGTCGCGATCTTGGTGACCGGCCACTTGGCGACGATCTCCGCGGCGCTCCGCCCTTCGGCGGTGGTGTTGGCCGCCACGCGGAACACGTAGGGATGCAGCTTGTCCGGCGCGGTCAGCTGGTCGGTCTTCGGGATCGCGGCGATGAAGACGATCTTGTTCTCCTTCGCCACCACCGACACCGCCGGCCCCTCCGCCGAGGTGAGCGTGCCGACCAGGAAGTCCACGTTCTCCTTCAGGACGAGCTCGCGCGCCACGCGCACCGCCTCGTCGGCGTTGCCCTTCGTGTCGCGCGGCAGCAGCTCGATCTTGCGGCCGAGCACGCCGCCCTTCGCGTTGATCTCCTCGACGTACATCTGCGCGCCCTTGAGCGCGGGCTCGCCGAAGAGCGCGCCGGGCCCGGAGAGAATCATCGGGAAACCGACCTTGATCGGCTTCTGGGCGTACGCGGCGAACGGCGCCGCAAGGACCGTTGCCAGCAGCATGGTGATTATGCGTCGCATGGTCTCACTCCTCCTTCTCGGATCGACTGCGAAACCGGTCTCGAGACAAACGGCTTCACGGCGCATGACTGCGGAGACGACGCTCAGAGCGCGGCGCGGCCGGGAACCACGACCCGGATCCGGTACACCGAGGTCGACGCGGTGATGTAGAGGCTGCGCAGGTCGGCATCGCCCCAGGCCATGTTCGCGGTGCCCTCCGGCACGCGGATCACGCCGAGGCAGACCGCGGCCGGGTCGAACACGTGGATGCCCCCGGGACCGCAGCAGTACACGTTGCCCGCCGAGTCGATCTTCATCCCGTCGGGCGCGCCTTCGCCCTCCCCGGTCGTCTGCGCCCAGACCTTCCCGCCCGCGAGCGCGCCGTTCGCGCCCACGTCGAAGACGCGGATGTGCTGGCGCTCGGTGTCGTTGACGAAGAGGCGGCGCCCGTCGAGCGAGAAGCAGAGCCCGTTCGGCTGCGCGAAGTCGCTCGCCAGGAGCACGGTCGACTTCGGATCCGCGCCGACGCGATACACGCCGCGGAAGTCGAGCTCGGGCTCGCGCAGGAGGCCGTAATAGTCCATGCGGCCGTAGCTGGGATCGGTGAAGTAGATCGCCCCGTCCGCGGCGCACACGATGTCGTTCGGGCTGTTGAGCTCCTTGCCCTGGTAGTGCGTCGCGAGCGCGACGATCGCGCCGCTCGGCTCGGTGCGGGAGACGCGGCTCGATGCGTGCTCGCAGGCCAGCAGCCGCCCCTGGCGGTCCCAGGTGAGGCCGTTCGACTTGTGGCACGGCTTGCGGAACGTGCTGACGCCGTCGGCCGCCGACCAGCGCCGGATGTGGTCGTCCGGCATGTCGCTCCACAGGAGGTACGCGCCGGCGGGATGCCAGAGCGGCCCCTCCGTGAACTTGCAGCCGGTGGCGATGCGCTCGAAGCCGACCGACGCGCCGACGACGGCGGCAAAGCGCCGGTCGCGGATCTCGACGCTCATTTCTTCATTCGCTCGCCGGGCTTGCCGCCCGCGTACCAGAGCGGCGGGTCGACCTCCTCGACGACCACCCACACGAGCTCGCGCGGCACCTTCGTCACGCCGACGATCGCGTCGGTCACGCCCTTGGCGATCTCGTCGAGCTTCGCCTTGTCCCAACCCTCGTAGATCCGGATGTTCACGAATGGCATTGGCCTCTCTCCGCTGCGCTGCGCGTTCCGCTCCGCCGTGCGCCGGCCGGAGTGGTGTGAGCCGAGCATAGGGCGGCCGTTGGGGCACGACTTGTCACCGAGTCTGATTTCTCGCGGGCCGACTTCCGGGTGGGCTTTCCGCATTGCAGCACGCCGCGCGCGGACGCAATCGCCGGATCCGCCGAATCGCGTTGACAAGATTTCCCGGAAACGGGCAATGTTGGCTGCTCTACGCGGTCGGGGGCGCAGGCGTGGCGAAGTCGTGTCGGGTGCATCATTCGCCGCTCGGTCGAGTGACCGTGCTCGAGCTGACGCGCTCGGGTGCGGCGCACGCCCACTCCCAGCCGCACCTGCTGCTGAAGCTGGCCGGATCCGACGGGTGCTTCGAGGTCGACGGCCGTCCCTACGCGCTCACCGACGCGCAGGCGATCCTGGTGAACAGCTGGGAGCCGCATGCCTATCGCCACGCCGAAGGCGCCCGGCCCACTTTCCTGCTCGCCGTCTACCTCGATCCGCGTGCGGGATTCGCGGCGGGCGGGCGCGGCGCGGCCCTGCGCTTCGCCGAGAACTGCATGCCCATCACGCGTGAGGTGCGCGCCCCGGCCGAGGCGATCGTGCGCGAGCTCGACCGGTTCACCCGCTGCGACGCGCGCACGGTGGACGACGGGCTGCGCGCGCTGCTCGATGCGGCGCCCACCGAGTGGGGCGGCGCGCCCGCCGAGCGCGGCCGGCCTGCCGCCGCGCCAAGCACGCCGCGCCTCGACCGGCGCGTCGCCCGTTGCATGGCGTACATGGGCGAGCATCTGGACGCGCGGGAGGACCTGCGCGAGCTGGGCGCGCGATTCGGGCTGTCGCGCCCGCACCTCTTTCACCTCTTCCGGCAATCCACGCGGCTCACGCCGGCGATGTACTGGAACACGCTGCGCATGGAGTTCGCGGTCACCCGTCTGGCGCGCCGCGACGCGTCGGTCGGCCTCCTCGCGCAGGACCTGGGGTTCTCCGACCCGGGCAACTTCACGCGCTTCTTTCAGGCGATCCAGGGCGTGGCGCCGAGCGATTACCACGCCGCGGCGCTCGGCACGTCGCAGCCTGCGCCGAGCGCCGCCCCGTGAGCGGCATCGCGACGCGCGGCTAGGTGCCCGCGCCGCCGAGGAGGGCCAGCACCGACAGGATCATCGCCGCGATGCGGCGGTCGAGGTCGGGCGTGCGAAAGAAATGGTCGAAGCCGAGCTCCGCCACGGTGATCCCCTGCGGCACGATCGCGTCGGCGAGCAGCGTCAGGCCGTCGTTCGGCCCGTGCTCGGCGAGGAGCGCGTAGTTGCCGCGCGTCCAGTCGGTGAGGTCGCGCTCGCGCGTCACGGCGAGGTAGTTGACGACGAGCACGTGCGCGGGCAGCTGCGATGCGGCGATCCGGGCACGGCTCGCCGCGGTCGTCATCGTCGGGATCGCGCGCGCGTCGTGCCCGCCGAGCGTCAGGCCGATCGCCGCGAGCCAGCTGCGCGGCCAGGTGTCCCAGTAGTCGGCGATCGCGGTGCCGTGGAGCAGGCCGCCGATGTTGACCCACGCCGCGACGTGCCCGGCGCGTCCGGCCTGGCGCAGTCGATCGAGCGCGAGGTGGGTCTCGGGACCGCCTTTGCTGGTGCTCACCAGGATCAGGCGGCGCCCGTCGGGCGGCAGGCGCTCGATCTCGGCGGCGAGCGTCACGGCGTTCGCTTCCACCGTGTCGTTCTCGCCGATCGGCGCGAGCCGCGCTGGCCAGCGCGAGGCTTTCGAGCACCGCGCTGCACCTGCGCGAGGTCCGCGCCGGTCGCCGGGTCGGTGCGGTAGCGCCACCCCGGCACGAGCAGGAACAGCTCGTGCGACGACGCCCGCACCGGCGCTAGCGGGTCAGCGAGCGCCCGCTCGTACCGCACGCGGAACGCGCGGTTGCGCGGCACCGCGTCGATCGTCCGGGCGAACAGCTCGGCGGCCTCGTCGAGGCTCGTCGCACGGGCGTGCGCGGCGAGCGCCTCGCGCATGGCCGCGGTGTCGCCGCTGCTCGAGCGCCCGGGCGACCACAAGCGCCGGCCCCGGCGCGTCGGCAGCACGCGCGCCCTGCAGCGTCGCCAAGCCAAGGAAGATCAGGACGACGAGTCCCGCACGCATTTGGCGTAACCGGAATCCCCGCGAGCCGCGCTTGACTCTGGAGCTTGCTCCAGGCCGAGCATGCCCGCGTTCGAACGTGGACAACGTCAGTCCACGCACTCCGCCGACTCGATCTGCACCGTCGAGTGCGCGATGCCGAAGCGCTCCTTCAGCCGCAGCTTGATCGCCGCCAGCGCCGCGGCGTGATCCGAGGCCGGCGTGAGCTGCACGTGGAGCGTCACCATCGGACGCTCGGAGGTCAGCATCCAGGCATGAACGTGATGCACGTCGAGCACGCCGGGCACCGCCGCGCGCAGGTCCGCCTTCAGCGTCGTGTCGTCGAAGCCCTCGGGCGCGCCTTCCATGAGCACGTGGCCCGCGCGCCGCGTCACGTCCCACGCACTGCGCAGGATGAGCAGGCTGACGACCACCGAGAGGATCGGGTCGATCGGGGTCCAGCCGGTCGCGAGGATCACGATCGCGGCGGCGATCGCGCCCACCGAGCCGAGCAGGTCGCCGAGCACGTGCAGCAGCGCGGCGCTGACGTTCAGGTTGCGCCGGTCGCCCGCGCGCAGGACCAGGAACGCGACGACGTTCACCGCGAGGCCGGCGACCGCGATCGCGAGCATCGGCCCGCCGAGCACCGGCACGGGGGCGCGCAGCCGCCCGACCGCCTCCACGAGGATCCAGGCCGCGATGGCGAAGAGCACGAGGCCGTTGACGAACGCGGCGAGGATCTGGAAGCGGTGATAGCCGTAGCTGCGCTTCTCGTCGTGCGGCCGGCGGGCGACGCGGAACGCCACCCATGCGAGCGCGAGCGCGGCGGTGTCGGACAGCATGTGCCCCGCATCGGCGAGCAGCGCGAGCGAGCCGGCGAGCCAGCCGCCGACCGCCTCGATCGCCATGAACCCGGCGGTGAGCAGCAGCACCCAGAACACGCGGCGCTCGCCGTCGTGGCCGGCGGGCGCGTCGTGCACATGCGCGTGGTCGTGATGGGCGTGGTCGTGCAAGAGGCGATCCCCTACGCGGGGCAGAATGCCCGACCGGGACCCGCCGCGCAACCGGGCGGACGTGAACTCGTGCCGCCGGATCGTGCAACCATCGGGACTGCATGGAATCGCTGAACCACCTCCTGCTCGTCGGCGCGTTGATCCTGCTGGTGGCGCTGCTGCTCGGCGCGGCCTCGTCGCGCGTCGGCCTGCCGTTCCTGCTCGTGTTCCTCGTCGTCGGGATGATCGCGGGCGAGGACGGGCCGGGCGGGATCGCGTTCAGCGACTATCGCCTGAGCTTCCTCGTCGGCAACCTCGCGCTGGCGGTGATCCTCCTCGACGGCGGCCTGCGCACGCGCTTCGCGATCTTCCGGGTCGGACTGCGCCCCGCCCTCGCGCTGGCGACGCTGGGCGTCGTGCTGACCGCAGCGCTGGTCGCCGCGTGTGCCGCGTGGCTGTTCGATCTCGACTGGCGGCTCGCGGCGCTGCTCGGCGCGATCGTCGGCTCGACCGACGCCGCGGCGGTGTTCGCCCTCCTCAAGTCCGCGGGCGTGCGCCTCGGCGAGCGCATCGCCGCCACCCTCGAGATCGAGTCGGGGGCCAACGACCCGATGGCGGTGTTCCTCACCGTCGGGCTGATCGGGCTCGTCCTCGCCCCCGCCGACGCGCCCGTCGCACACCTCGCCGTCGAGCTGGCGAAGCAGTTCGGGATCGGCGCCGGGGCAGGCCTCGCGTTCGGGTACGCGGCCGGCCGCTTCCTGCCGCGGGTCCGCCTCGGCCCCGGCCTCGATGCGCTGCTCGTCTGCGCGGGCGGCGTCTCGGTGTTCGCGCTCACGAACACCATCGGCGGGAGCGGCTTCCTCGCCGTCTACCTCACCGGCGTGATGATCGCGAACGCGTCCGTGCGCACGAGCGACGACGTGCTGCGCGTCATGGACGGGATGGCATGGCTCGCGCAATCGGGCATGTTCCTGCTGCTCGGCCTGCTGGTCACGCCGCACGAGCTCACGCCGGTGCTGGTCCCGGCGCTCGGCGTGGCGGCGTTTCTCATGTTCGTCGCGCGCCCGGTGGCGGTGTGGGCCTGCCTCGCACCGTTCCGCTTTCCCGCCGCGGAAGTCTGGTACATCGGCTGGATGGGGTTGCGCGGCGCGGTGCCGATCGTGCTCGCGATCTTCCCGCTGCTCGCCGGCGTCGAGGGCGCCGAGCTCCTGTTCAACGTCGCGTTCGTGGTGGTGCTCGTCTCGCTGCTCGCCCAGGGGACGACGGTCGGCTTTGCCGCGCGCGCGCTCGGGGTCGCGCTGCCGCCGCTCGCGGAGCCGCTCGCGCGCACGCAGCTCGCCGGCGGCGGCGGCCGCCACGAGCTGATGGAGTTCGACGTGGAGGCCGATTCGCCGGTCTGCGGCGCGCCGCTCGCGCTGATCGATCTGCCGCCCGGCGCGCGCGCCGTCGCGGTGATGCGCGCGGGGCAACCGCTCGCGCCGGACGAAGCCGGCCCGCTCGCCGGGGGCGACGTGATCGCGATCCTGGCGTCGGAACCGGTGCTCGCACGGCTGGAGGAGATGTTCCTGGCCGATGCCGCGGCGGCGACCGAGAAGCGCCATCGCTCCTTCGGCGAGTTCTTCATCGACGCCGACGCCCCGGCCGACGAAGTGCTCGCGCTCTACGGCGTGACGCTGCCCGCCTACGTCAAGGTCGACGGCACGCTCGGCGAGCTGGTGCGCTCGCGCCTGCTGCGGCAGCCCGTCGAGGGCGACGCCGTCGCGTTGGCAGGCGTCGTGCTGACGGTTGCCGAGATGGACGGCGCGCGCATCCGCCGCGTCGCGCTGCGGCTGCCGCGCGGGGGCCCGCGGTCCGGCGGGCGGCAGTAGGGGGCGCAGCGCCGCCTAATCGAAGGTACCCTCGTTCCTGCGCTTACCCGCTTCCCCGCTTCCCCGTCCATTCCCGCCCATGCCCGACCGCCGCACCTTCCTTCGCACCGCCGCCGCGCTAGCCGCGGCACCGCTGGTCGCGCCGACGTCGTCGGCCCGCGCCGACGCGGCCCGCTCGCTCGCCCTCGAAGCGAAGGCGGCGCGCGTTGCGCTCGTCGGCGACCCGCATCCGCCGACCGCCGTGTGGAGCTACAACGCTGCGGTGCCGGGGCCCGAGCTGCGCGTGAAGCAGGGCGAGCGCCTGCGCGTCACCGTCACGAACTCGCTGCCGGAGACCTCGTCGGTGCACTGGCACGGGGTGCGGGTGCCGAACGCCATGGACGGCGTGCCGGGGGTCACGCAACCGCCGATCGCCGCGAACGGCGGCACGTTCGTCTACGAGTTCGACCTGCCGGACGCCGGCACCTACTGGTACCACCCGCACAGCCGCAGCTACGAGCAGGTCGCGCGCGGCCTCGCCGGGATCCTGATCGTCGAGGAGCGCGAGCCGCCCGCGTTCGACCGCGACGTCACGTGGGTGCTGCAGGACTGGCGCCTCGCGCGCGACGCGCAGCTCCGGCCCGACTTCGGCAACATGATGGACCGCACGCACGCCGGCCGCATCGGCAACACGGTGACCGTGAACGGCGTGGTGGCGGAGAGCTTCGACGTGCGCGCCGGCGAGCGGCTGCGCCTGCGGCTCGCCAACCTCGCGACCGCGCGCATCTTCGGCCTCGAGTTCCGCGGCCATCGCCCGGTCGTCGTCGCCTACGACGGCCAGCCGGTCGAGCCGCACGAGCCCGACCCGTCCCTCGTCGTCCTCGGGCCCGGCGAGCGCGTCGACCTGATGATCGACATGACTGCGGCGCCCGGCGAGCGGTTCGACGTGATCGACCGTTTCTACCGGCAGAACGCCTATCGGCTGCTGTCGCTCGAGTACGCGGGATCACCGCCCGTGCGGTCGCGATTCCCGGACGCGCCGCGACTGGCACCGAATCCGACGCCCGACATCGACCTCGCGCGGGCCGCGCGTCACGAAATCGTGTTCCGCGGCGGGATGGGCCCCGCAATGATGGGCCGCGGCATGGGCGGGATGGGGTCGATGGGCGGCATGACGTGGACCATCAACGGCGTCGCCGTCGACGAGGGCCACGCGCACGACCCGCTGCTCGTCCTCGAGCGCGGCCGCACCTACGTCCTGGCACTCGCCAACGACACGAACTGGCACCACCCGATGCACCTGCACGGCCACTTCTTCCGCGTGCTCGCGCGCAACGGCCGGCCCGCGCGGCTGCGCGAGTGGCGCGACACGGTGCTGCTGGCGCCGAACGAGCGCGCCGAGATCGCGTTCGTCGCGGACAACCCGGGCGACTGGATGTTCCACTGCCACGTGCTGGAGCACCAGGCGGGCGGAATGATGACGACGCTGCGGGTGGCCTAGCCCGGCGGCTTGCGCACCAGGACTTTCTTCGGGTCCTCGGCGATCAGGGACGGCGGGAAAGCCGTCGCGCCGCAGCGCCTCGAAGGTGTCGGGCGGCATGATCGCGAAGGCCGCGGGATCGGCCAGCCAGCGCGCGCGGAACGCCTCGAGCGTGGGCACCTGCAGGTGCGGCGCGGCGCGGATGCCGGGCTCGAGCTCGCCGGTGAACTCGACCACGGTGACCAGCCGGCCGAGGTAGAACGGCAGCGTCTGGTCGTACATGCGCACGGCGTAGACCGGCGCGTCGGCCGGCCCGAGGCGCTTGATGTGCTCCGCGAAGGACGCCGCCGAGCGCGTCGGCGCGAGCTGCCCGTAGCCGACCATGCCGAGGCTCATCGCGACGTAGGACGTCGCGAGGAACGCCGCGATCAGCCGGCGCGGGTGCGTCCGGTCGATCCAGTAGAGGCCGATGCCGGCGATGACGACGAGGAGCATCGAGCCCGACTCGGTCCAGACGCTGAACGCCTCGTAGATCGAGTGCAGGTCGCCCAGGTTCCGGCCCTCGAGGACTTCGTTCGCGGCTGAACATGATGACGCCGAACACCATCGTGGCGACCGCGAGGGTGAAGGCCGAGCGCCGGCCATTTCCGCTGGCCAGTGCGTCGCCCGCGAGCAGCGCCAGCGCCGGCACGATGGGCAGCAGATAGGCCGGCAACTTCGACTGCGAGACGCTGAAGAACGCGAACACGATCGCGCACCAGAACAGCAGGAAGCGCCGCGTCGACACCGTCCCGCCTTCCGGCCGCGCGCGCCAGGCCCGCGCGACCCCGCCGACGGCGGCGCCGATCCACGGCGCCACCGCGAGCAGCGAGGATCGGCACGAAGTACCAGACCGGGCCCGCGCGGTTGTGCACGGTGCTGGTGAAGCGCTGGAAATGCTCGTGCAGGAAGAAGAACTCGAGGAACTCCGGGTTCGCGCGCGCGGCGAGCACGAACCACGGCGCGGTGATCGCGCCGAACAGCGCGAGGCCCGGCAGCCAGTGCAGGCGCGCGATCGGCGGCCGGCTGGCGGTGCCAGAGCGCATAGGCGACGAGGGTGCCGAACGGCAGCACCACGCCGATGAGCCCCTTGCTCAGCACCGCGAGCGCCATCGCGGCCCACGCGACCAGCATCCAGCCGCGTTCGGCCGCGCGCGTCGCCGCCTGCCGCGACAGCAGATACGCGAACACGGCGCCGGTGAGGAACAGGCTCACGCCCATGTCGAGCGTGTTCACGCCCGACATCACCACGAAGTACGGGCTCGCGAGCAGCGCGAGCGCGCCGAACTCGCCGGCGGCCTTCCCCAGGAGCCGTCGCCCGGCGAACCAGGTGAGAAACACCGCGGCGAGCCCGGTCAGGGCGGTCCAGAGGCGCGCCGTCCACTCCGAAATGCCGAACGCCTCGTACGCGATTGCCGTCGCCCAGTACTGGAGCGGCGGCTTCTGCAGGTAGGCGAACCCGTCGAGCCGGGGCGTGACCCAGTCGCCGGTCGCGACCATCTCGCGCGAGATCTCGGCGTAGCGGCCCTCGTCCGGATGGGCGAGCGGCCGCTCGGGCAGCTTCACGAACCAGAGCGCCAGCAGGACGAGCGCGAAGCCGATCCAGAAGGTGCGGCGGCCCGGCGGCGGGGCGGTCAGTACGGCGTCGGGGGTGGCCGCGAGCGGGGTCGAGGACAAAGGGCTTCTCGGGAACGACAGCGGCGGATTGTCCCCGAAAACCCCGTCACGAACCTTGCACGGCGGCCGACGTGGCCGCCGTGCGGGTTCGGTTCAGGCGACGTCAGAAGAAGAGGCGGAACCCGATGTTCACGCTGTTCCCCGGGTAATGCGGATAGGGATACGGCGCGGGAACGGCGATGACCGGCGCCGGGACCGGCACGAACACCGGCGGCGGCGCGACGAAAACGCGCGGCGCGGGATAGTAGACGGCTGGACGCGCGCCGGGCCAGTACGCGTGCCGTGCTGGCGTGGCCGTGCTTCCAGCCGTGGCCCGGGTGGGACGAGTAGGACTGAGGCCCCCACCCGCGATGACCCATGGTCCCTGCCATCCGCGAATGCGGCGAGCGGCGCGGCGAGGAGGAGCGTCGCTGCAGCGGCGGTGGTGATCATGTCTTTTTCATCGCGGTCTCCTTTCGTGAGGTGCGATGGCAGCACCTTAAGGCCGCGTTGTAAGCAGACTATTTCGCCCCCGCCCAGGATGTAATAGCTTGTTTCCAGGGAAAAAAGTGTCGCCTGGCGGCGACACTTCGACGCCCGCCGCGACCCGGCCTACGGCCGCGCCAGCGCCGCCTCGATCTCGGCGAACGTGTACACCACCTCGCCGGTCTGCACGGGCTCGCCGAGCTGGCGCGAGAGCTGCGACGTGGAGAAGATGCCGCGCACCCGCGGATGCTCGCCCGCGTCGGCGTCGACGACCAGGGCGTGCTGGCGGCGACTGTGCTGCAGCGTCGCGAGCACGTGCCCGACCTTTGCGGTGCGCACGGTCTCGAACTCGATGACTTCCAGCCGCTCGTGCGGCGTCATCAGGTCGCGCACTTGAATGTCGTCGCGCGTTCCGCCGTGCTCGTGCACGTGCTGCACGGGCTTCTCGCCGAGGAGGTCGGTCGCCGTGATCAGGCCGACGATCTCGTTGTCGATGTTCACCACCAGCAGCAGGCGCACGTTGCGCCGGACCATCACCCGCATCGCGTGCTCGATCGACGCCTCGGGGTCGATCGTGACCGCGGTGACCTGCTGGAGGTCGGTCATCACGGCGAGCGCCGGGTCCTCGAGCGACACGCGCCGCGCGGCCGCCGGCGCCGGCTCGTGGAACGTGGCGCGTCGGGGCAGCCATCCCATGGCGAGTTGGGTGTAAGTGCGCATGTTGTCTCCTCCGTTGGTGGGCAGGGGCTCTGGGGCGCCCTTGCCGGCCATGATGCAGAGAAGGCGGCCGCTGCGCGAAGCCGAATAATTGATTCGCCGAGCACGAATTTCTATTCGCGCGCGGCCGCGATCCCGGCCCGTCCCCGGCGGAACCGTGCGTTCGCTGCACTGCCGCAAGCGCCGCCCCGCACGCGGGGCCGGCGGCGGGGCTACGCCGCCTTGGCGAAGTGCCCGTGCGGGCAGTCGCCGAGCGCCCGCATGAAGTCCGTCGTCGTCATCCGCACCAGGTGCTCGTGGTCGCCGGCTTCGAAGTACACCTGGGGCAGCGCGAGCAGACTGTCCTCGACGATGGTGTCGAGGCCGTAAGCCGGCCCGAGCGCCGGAATGGCGCCGGTCTCGCAGTCCTCGAAGAGCGTCGCCGCGTCCTCCTCGGTGGCGAGATGCACCTTGCGGCCGAGCTGCCGGCCGGCTTCTCCGAGCTGAAGCCGGTGCGTCGCCGGCACCACCGCGACCACGAAGTGGCTGTGCTCGAGGTCCTGCTCGAGGAGGACCGCTTTCGCGAGGTGGGTCGGGTCGACGTGTGCGGTGCCCGCCGAGCGCAGGCTCGTGGCGGTGTGCCGGTGCGAAACGAGCTCATAGGGCACCTGCTGCTGTTCGAGGAAGTTCCTGAGGGTGTGAGCCATCGTCATGGCGGGGCCTCCTTGCCGGCGCGAGGGTTCGTTGGTCCTCTGCTTTCGGTATAGCAGACCAGTGGCCGGGCTACGGCTTGCCTGCGCGCGCGGGCCCCCGGTCCTCGGGCTTCGCTGCCCAGGCGCGATAGCAGTCGAGGCCGCAGAAGTGCACCACGTAATCTTCGGCTTCCGCGTTGACGGCCTCGGCGCGCGGGATTTCCTTCAGGCAGACCTCGCACGGTACGGTGAGCGGCTCTTTCGGCCTGGGTTTCGGTTCCATGGCCTCCTCCTCGCTGAATGGATATTCCCTTTGACCGTGGGCGCGGCGAGAAATTGCGGGGTCATCGCCGGGCGCCGGCCTCGCGGGTCACTGACGTCTGGTGCGCCCGCGCGCGCGGCGACCATCGGCTGGCGATGTACGCGAGCACCGCCCAGATCTCGTCGTCCGACAGGGCGCCGCCGAACCCGGGCATGTCGCTCTGGTAGCCCGGCGGCGCGTACTTGCCGGGCACGAGCCCCTCCTTCGTGATGCCGAACAGCACGGCGTCGGGGTGATGCCACGTGTGCCCGCTGTCGTCGTGCGGCGGGGCGGGCATGCGGCCGGAGGGCTTCCGCTCGCGCCAGTTCGGCTCGCCCTCGAGGTTGGCGCCGTGACACGACGCGCAATGCGTGCCGTAGACCTTCGCGCCGAGCGCGAGCGTCGCGCCGTCGGTGCGGCCGATCCCCGCCGACGCCGGTGCGCGCCCGAGGTACCCGCCGACGCTCCAGGCGACGCCCAGCACGGCGGCGACGACCGCGCCGATGAAGATCTTCGTCCCGAGGTTCGGCGGGCGACGGGCGACCGTCGTGTTCCTGTCCTGCGCTCCGCTCATCCGCGCTCCTCTCTCGCGGCGCGCGCGGCCCGGGTCGCACATCGTTCGTGCCCGATGTGCGGTCCTTCGCGATACGCGCATGCTCACGCCGCGATGTCGCGCTTCATCCGCTCGAACTCCTCCTTGCCGATCTCGCCGCGCGCGTAGCGCTTCCTGAGGATGTCGAGCGCCGTTTCCCCGGTCGGCTCGCCCGACGGCGGCTCGCGCCGGAGGAGGCGCACGAGCAGCACGATCCCGACACCGAGGATCACCCACCACAGCACGCTGTGCACGATCGCCATGCCCCAGCCCCAGCCGTCCATTCCGCCCCACCACATCATCGGACCTCCTTTCCCGCTCCGCTAGAGCGGGGTCTTGCGCAGCCTGAGCGCATTGCCGATCACCGACACCGACGACAGGCTCATCGCGGCGCTCGCGATCATCGGGCTGAGCAGCAGCCCGAGCCACGGGAAGAGCACGCCCGCCGCGACCGGCACGCCGAGCGCGTTGTAGACGAACGCGAAGAACAGGTTCTGCCGGATGTTCGCCATCGTCGCGCGCGACAGGCGCCGCGCCTTGCGCGATGCCGCGCAGGTCGCCCTTCACCAGAACGACGCGCGCGCTCTGCATCGCGATGTCGGTGCCGTGACCCATCGCGATGCCGACGTTCGCCTGAGCGAGCGCCGGAGCGTCGTTCACCCCGTCGCCCGCCATCGCGACGATCTCGCCCTTCGCCTGCAGCTCCTGCACGACGCGGTGCTTGTCCTGCGGGAGCACCTCGGCGACGAAGTCCGCAAGCCCGAGCCTCGCCGCGACCGCCTGCGCAGTCCGCCGGTTGTCGCCGGTGAGCATGACGATCTTCACGCCCGCCTCACGCAAGGCGCGAATCGCCTCGGAAGTGGAGGCCTTCACCGGATCGGCGACCCCGACCAGCCCGGCCGCGCGGCCGTCGACTGCGACGAACATCACGGTCTGCCCCTCGGCCTGCAGGCTCTGCGCGCGCTCGGCGAGCCGCCCTGCGTCGACTTTCGCGTCGGCGAGCAGCGGCCGCGTTGCCGATGAGCACCCGGCGGCCATCGATCGTGCCCTGCACGCCCTTTCCGGTAACCGACGCGAAGTCGGCCACGGACGCGAGCGCGAGCCCGCGCGCCTCGGCGGCCGCCACGATCGCCGCGGCCAGCGGATGCTCGCTCGCGCGCTCGAGGCTCGCGGCGAGCCGCAGCACTTCCTCCCCGGGCACGTCCCCGACGGACTCGACCGCCTGCACGGCGGGCTTGCCCTCGGTGAGCGTGCCGGTCTTGTCGACGACGAGCGTGGTGACCTTTTCCATCAGCTCGAGCGCCTCGGCATCCTTGATGAGCACGCCGTCCAGCGCGCCGCGGCCGACCCCGACCATCACCGAGATCGGCGTCGCGAGCCCGAGCGCACAAGGACACGCGATGATGAGCACCGACACCGCAACCACGAGCGCGTTGGCAAGCGCCGGTTCCGGCCCGAAGAACCACCAGACCACGGCCGCGATCGCCGCAATCGCGATCACGCCGGGCACGAACCACGACGACACGAGATCCGCCAGCCGCTGGATCGGCGCGCGCGAGCGCGCCGCCTCGCTCACGAGATGCGCGATCTGCGCGAGCAGCGTGTCGGCGCCGACCTTCTCGGCGCGCATCACGAACGTGCCGGTCTGATTGACGGTGGCGCCGGTGACCGGGTCGCCGGTGCGCTTCTCGACCGGCACCGACTCGCCGGTGATCATCGATTCGTCGACGACGGAGTGCCCCTCGAGGACGACGCCGTCCACCGGCACCTTGGCGCCGGGCCGCACGCGCAATGCGTCGCCGGGGTTGACGTCCGCGAGCTGGACCTCGCGCTCGGTGCCGTCCGCCTCGACGCGAATGGCGGTGTTCGGAGCAAGGCCGAGCAGCGCTCGCACCGCGCTCGAGGTCTGCGACCGCGCGCGCAGCTCGAGCACCTCGCCGAGGAGGACGAGGGTCGTGATCACCGCCGCGGCCTCGAAGTAGAGCGGGACGAGGCCGTGCGTCTTGAACGCCTCGGGGAGCGCGTCCGGCACAAGCACCGCGAAGACGCTGAACAGGTAGGCCACCGCGACGCCGAGGCCGATGAGGCTGTACATGTTGAGTCGCAGCGTCCGGAACGACACCCAGGCGCGCTCGAAGAACGGCCAGCCGCCCCAGAGCACGACCGGCGTCGCGAGCGCGAACTGACCCCAGGCGAAGAGCGACTCGCTCACCGCATGCCGGAATTCCATCCCCCAGATCATCTCCGCCATCGCGGCCGCGACGAGCGGCAGGCTCAGCGCGACGCTCACCCGGAAGCGCCGCGTCATGTCCTTCAAGTGGACGTTCTCGACGTCCTGGAGCGTGGCGGTGCGCGGCTCGAGCGCCATGCCGCAGATCGGGCAGTTGCCCGGGGCGTCGCGCACGATCTCGGGGTGCATCGGGCAGGTCCACTCGACCGTCGTGCCGGCCGTCACGACCGGCGGCGGGTCGGCTGCGGCGGTCCCGTGATGCGCGTGGCCGCTGGCCCGTGGCCCGCTTGGCCCGCTTGGCCGGCTTGGCGCCGCTGGCCTGGCCCGCGTGATCGCAATGTCCGGGGGTGTGGTGCGCGTGGCTGTGAGTGCTCATCGCTGAATCTCCTGGCGTAGGGTATCGACGCCTGGCACTCTAGAATCCGTACCTCGGTACGGAGTCAAGGGGGTCGGGATGGAAGGTCAACCGCTGCGGATCGGGGCGCTCGCGCGGGCCGCCGGCGTGGGGATCGAGACGATCCGCTACTACCAGCGGCGCCGACTGCTCGGCACCCCGTCCCGCGCGCTCGGCGGGCAGCGCAGCTACCCGCCCGAGTTCGTGGACCGCCTGCGCTTCATCAAGCGCGCGCAGGCGCTCGGGTTCTCCCTCACCGACGTCGCGGCGCTGCTCCAGCTCAACGACGGCACGGGTCACGTGCGCGCCCGCCAGCTCGCGTCGGCGCGGCTGGCGGAGATCGAGTCGCGCGTCGCGGACCTCGCGGCGATGCGCGACGTCCTCGCGAAGCTCATCCGCCACTGCGAGCACGCCGAGGGGCGCGTGCCGTGCCCGATCATCGCCACGCTCCTGCACGACGACGCGCCCGCGGCGAAGCGGGCGCGCCGACCCGCTACTGCTCGCCCCCGGACATCCACCACGGCCCGAGGCGCCTGAGGCTCTCGCGCTGCTGCGGCGTGAGCACGCCCTCGATCTTCTCGACCGCGTCGAGCGAGTTCTCGATCCGCTGCACCCGCAGCTCGCCGATGCGCTTGTAGGCGGCGACGATCGCCGCGCGGTCGCGCTTCGCCGACGCCGAAGTACGCATCGCGGAGCTTCGCCTGCTCGTCCTGGGTCTTGCCGAGCAGATCCCAGTTCTTGCGCCGCAGCTCGTCCTGGATCTTCAGCACCTGCTGGCGCTGGGTGTCGGAGAGGTCGAGCTGCCACAGCGCGCCCATGCCGCCGCCCATCATCCCCGGGCCCATCCCGCCGCCCGGGCCATAGCCGGGCCCGTATCCGCCGCGCCCTCCGGGACCCTGGCCGTACCCGCCCATCATCCCGGGTCCCGGGCCATAGCCCCCCATCATCCCCGGACCCATGCCGGAGCCCGGCCCGTAGCCGGGCCCCGGCCCGGGCTGCTGGGGCTGCTGTGCAAATCCCGCCGTCGACGCCGCGATCGCGAGCGCGGTCGCCATCGGAATCACTGCGCTGATGAACCTCATGTGTAGCCTCCTTGCTGCGTTCCCGCGGCCGAAGCCGCGCTGTTGCGCGTCGCGCCGATGCGCGGCGCACCGGTCAGCCGTGCCGCCCGCTCACCATCTGTAAGGGGGCCGGTACGACTCGAACACTTTCGTAGCCCCGCGCTCGTCGAAGGCGAGCACGCTGAACGGCTCGGACTTCGGGCCTTCCATGCCGGGCGATCCGTTCGGCATGCCGGGCACGCTGATGCCGATCACGCCCGGCTTCTCGGCGAGCAGGCGCTTCACCGCGGAAGCCGGCACGTGGCCCTCGACGACGTAGCCGCCGATCAGCGCGGTGTGGCACGCGGCGAGGCGATCGGGCACGCCGAAGCGCTTCCGGATCGCGCCGAGATCCGACACCTCCACGGTCTTCACCGTGAAGCCGCTCCCGCGCGAGTGCTTCGCCCAGTCGGTGCAGCAACCGCACGTCGGGCTCTTGTAGACGACCATCTCCGGCGGCGCGGCCGCCAACGCGCGGCCGGTCGCGAGCGCTGCACCCAGCGCGGTCGTCTTGACGATCCACTCTCTTCGATTCATCGATGCCTCCACAAGTTCACTCCGCGCCGTGCGCGGCGTCACTTCTCGATACTTGTCACCAGGTAGGCGCCGCCCTCTTTCTCGGCGCGGAACTTCACCTTGTCGCCGGCCTTCACCCGGTCGAGCAGCGCCGGATCCTTCACCTGGAACACCATCGTCATCGGCGGCATGTCGAGGTTCGCGATCGGGCCGTGCTTGATGGTGAGCTTCTTCGCTTCCTTGTCCACCTTGCGGATCTCGCCTTCCGCGAGGGCCGGGGCCTGCGCGATCGTCAACGCTGCGGCCCCCGCGCGATCGTCCGCGTCCGCAGGCGGCGCGAGCAGCGCCGCTGCCCCGAGCGCCGCAGCCAGAGACAGGTTCGTCAATGTGTACTGCATGCATCGCTCCTTCATGTTGATGTAGGTCGAATTCGCGTGCGACGGCAGACGTTCGCTACTTCACGGTGACCCTGCCGACCATGCCCGCCTCGAAATGCCCCGGGATCAGGCAGCCGTAGCTGAACTCGCCCGCCTTGGTGAACTGCCACACGATCTCGGCGGTCTTTCCCGGTCCGACGTGCGCCATGTAGGGCTCGTCGTGCTCCATGCCGGGGTGCTTTCTCATCAGCTCGGCGTGGTCCTTCAGGTCCTGCATCGAGCCGAGCACCATCTCGTGCATCGTCTTGCCCGAGTTCTTCACGACGAAGCGGACGGTCTCGCCCCGGTTCACCGTGATCGCAGCGGGGTCGAACCGCATCCGGTCGCTCATGTCGACGCGCACCGTGCGGGTCGCCTTCTTCGGGTCGCCGGTGCGCCCGAACGCCGTCTCGACCATCGGCTGCGCGGCCGCCGCCTTGCCGTGCTTGTCGGCGTCGCCGTGGGCGAGCGCCGCCCCGGCCGACGCGGCGAGCGCCGCAACGAGCATCGCCCTAATGACGACCATGACCGCCACCCTTCTTCACGCTGAGCGTCTTCGCATCGGCTTGCGGCGCATCGGCGCGCGCCACCTTCGGCAGCTCACCGGTCCACTCGTAGGCGACCGTCCCGGGCGGATGCTTGTACCAGCCGGGGTCCTTGTAGTCGTTGGCGGCGAGACCCTCGCGCACCTTGACCACGGTGAACATCCCGCCCATCTCGATCGGTCCGAACGGGCCGGCGCCGGTCATCATCGGCAGCGTGTTGTCGGGCAGCGGCATCTCCATCTCCCCCATGTCGGCCATGCCGCGCTCGCCCATCACCATGTAGTCGGGCACCAGGTTCATGATCTGGCGCGCCACGCCGCGATGGTCGACACCGATCATGGTCGGCACGTCGTGCCCCATCGCGTTCATGGTGTGGTGCGACTTGTGGCAGTGGAACGCCCAGTCGCCGGGCGCGTCGGCGACGAAGTCGAAGGCGCGCATCGCCCCGACCGGCACGTCGATCGTCACCTCCGGCCACGCCGCCTCCGGCCGCACCCAGCCGCCGTCGGTGCAGCTCACCTTGAAGTCGTACCCGTGCATGTGGATCGGGTGGTTCGTCATGGTCAGGTTGCCCATGCGCACGCGCACCTTGTCGCCCTTTCGTACCACGAGGTGGTCGATGCCCGGGAACACACGGCTGTTCCAGCTCCACAGGTTGAAGTCGAGCATCGTGTTCACCTTCGGGGTGGCGGCGCCCGGATCGACGTCGTAGGCATTGATGAGGAACACGAAGTCGCGGTCGACGCGCATGAACGCCGGGTTCTTCGGATGCACGACCAGGAAGCCCATCATGCCCATCGCCATCTGCGTCATCTCGTCGGCGTGCGGGTGGTACATGAACGTCCCCGACTTCTTCATGACGAACTCGTACACGTAGGTCTTGCCGACCGGGATCTGCTTCTGGGTGAGCCCGCCGACCCCGTCCATGCCGCTCGGGAGCAGGATGCCGTGCCAGTGGATGGTCGTGTGCTCGGGCAGCTTGTTGGTCACGAAGAAGCGGACCTTGTCGCCCTCGACGCACTCGATCGTCGGTCCCGGCGACTGCCCGTTGTAGCCCCACAGGTTCGCCTTCATGCCGGGCGCCAGCTCGCGCACCACGGGCTCGGCGACGAGGTGGAACTCCTTCCAGCCGTCCCGCATGCGCCACGGCAGCGTCCAGCCGTTCAGCGTGACGACCGGGTTGTAGGGTCGCCCGTTCGGCGGCGCGAGCGGAGGCTGGGTCGCGGCGCTCGTCTGCACCGGCGCCTCGGGAAGCGAGGCCGCCTGCACGCGACTCACGGCCGCCGCGCCGAGCACCGCGGCGCCGGCGCCGCGCAGGAAGTTGCGTCGGCCTGCCCTGTCCTTCACGTCTCGGGCGCTCATCGTCAGTGCCCTCCATTCTGGGCGACCGGCATCGGCGCGCCGCGCCGCGCGCCGCGCAGTCCGCTGCCGGTCCCGGCGAGGGCCGACCGGAGGTCGGTCTCGGCGAGCCAGTAGTCGCGCGTTGCGTCCATCGCGGCATTGACCGCGACGACCTGCTCGCGCGCGTCGGCGAGCAGCTCGAAGACGCTGATGAGCATGCCGTTGTAGCGCAGCAGGTTCTCCTCCGAGATCTTCTTGCGCAGCGGCACGATCTCCTCGCGGTAGTGGCGCGCGGTGTCGTAGGCCGTGCGGTACGCCGTGTAGGCCTCGCGCAGCTCGGACTCCGCGTCGACCGCGGTCTGCGCGACCCGGCTCACCGCCTGCAGGTAAAGCGCCTCCGCGCGCGCCACGCGCGCCGTGCCGAAGTCGAACAGCGGGATCTCGATCCGGAACTCCCAGCCGTAGGCGTACGGGTGGTCCCCTTCCTTCGTGCGCGCCCGACCGACCTCGAACGCATCGATGAAGCGCGTCGTCTTCACGAGGCCCAGCGAGTCCGCCAGGCTCGCGGCATCGCGCTGCGCCGCGCGAATGTCGAGCCGCCCTTCCAGCGCCGAGGCTTCGACCTCGGCCGGCTGCGCGGGGCTCGCCGGCAGGTCGGGCAGGCGCTCCGGCAGGCGATAGGCCGCATCCCGTCCGGTGAGCCCCATGAGCCGAGTCAGCTTCTCGCGCGCCGACACGGCGGCCTGCCGCGCGCGCGCAAGCTGCGCGACCGCGTCCGCGTAGGTCGCCTGTTCCCGCATCTGCTGCAGCCGCGAGTAGTTGCCGGCGCGCGCCATCCGGCGCGCGAGCTCCGCGCTCGCCTCCGCGGCCTCTTTCACCTGCGCCATGTAGCGCGCGGTCTCGTCGGCGCTGACCGCTTCGATCCACGCGCGGCGCGTCTCGTACGCCACCGCAACGGTGTCCCGCGCGACGTCCGCCTGCACGCGCTCGAAGCGCTTCGACTCGAAGCGGTGGCGCAGCGGCACGGTGAGGAGCGAGATCACCTCGATGCCGATGGCCTGCTCGACCTTCACGGTCTCGCCGCCGTACTTGGTCTTGAGGCTGGCAATGTGGATCGAGGGCAGGCGGCCGGCGGCGACCACGTCGGCTTCGGCGATGCCGAGCTCGCCGTAGGTCGCCTGCAGGCCGGGGTTGTTCACGAGCGCGATCCGTACCGCGTCCTCGGCGGACAGCGGTGCGGCGAGCTTCTCCCGGACGAGGGCGGCGACCTCATCGCGGTCGGCGTCGGTGCGCTGCCAGCGGGGCTGAGCGCCCGCGCGGTCCTGCGTCGTCTTCTCGATCGCACCGAAGCCGCCGTCCGGCGCAAAGGTCGCGCAGCCGGCAAGGGCCAGCGCCGCGAGGGCGGCGGCGACCCGCTTACTTGCGGTGGTGAGCGTCATGGCTCTGCTCCTTCGCGGCGGGCGCCGGGGCCGCGCCGGGCGTAGCGGGCGGCGGCGGTGCGCTGCTTTCGTCCGCGCGCAACACGCCGACGTGGCCGCCGACGCGGCCCACGGTGTCGTTCACTTCGCGCCAGGGCGCGGGGGGCTCCTCGACGTAGGGCCGATAGCCTTCGAACGCGGAGCGATAGGCCGGCGGCGCGGCGACGGCCGCTTCGCGCGGGGCCGGCGTCTGTGCGCCGGCGGCGCCGGCCGCGCAGACGAGCGCGGCGGCGAGCAGTCTTCTGGCGAGCATCGGTCTCCAGCTCCATGGGAGGCCGGCGCCGGGTGGCGCAAGCCTCGCGTGCACAAGTCGGAACGTGCGCGCGGCGATCGCGCGCGGGAGATCAGAGCGTCGCCAGCGGCGGGCGCTTGGGCTGCTCGGGGAAGAAGTCGTGCAGGTGGGACGAGGCGGTGACGAAGACCGCGTGCGCGGCCTCGGGCGCACCGATCGCGAGCGTCGGCGCAGCGGTCGAGTAGTGATGGCAGCAGCCGTGGCCGCCGACGCCGTGGCCCGTGCCGCCGTCGTGGCCGCCCGCGCCGTCATCGCCGGCATGCTCGTGGGCGTGGTCGCCGTGATCGTGCGCCGCGGCGGCGTCCATCGCGCGATGCATCGGCGAGTGCGCCGGGTCGAGCTCGCACAGCGCGACGAGCCCCGGCAGCGCAGCGGCCTGCAAGCGGCAGCCACGCCAGGAGCGCGAAAGCGATGATGCGAGTCAGGCGGCGCATGACGGCGGCAAGTATAAGCGCGGGGCCGGACGGCATGCCACCCTGCTTCGTTACTGACCGTAACGGCGGCAGGGAGTTCATCACCGCGCGCCGTGCTCCGCCGCGCCGTGCGCGTGGCGGTGATGCAGGTCCGGATAGTGCGGGTGAGCGTGGGAGATCGCGGCATGCCGGTGCGCGTGCGCGTGCGGCTCGGCGCCGTCCCACGCAAAGTCGTGGTCGTGCCGGTGGTGCTCGTCGTGCACGTGCGGGTGCGCATGCTCCAGCGGCTCGTGCGTGTGCGGGTGCTCGTGCCGCTCGGTCAGGTGCAGCCACACGCCGGCGCCCATCAGCGCCGCCGCCAGCCAGAACGCCGGCGACGTCGGCTCGGCGAACGACCCCGATCGCGACCGCGGCGCCGATGAAGGGCGCGGTCGAGAAGTACGCCCCGGTGCGCGCCGTGCCGAGCCCGCGCAGCGCAATGACGAACAGCACCAGGCTCACGCCGTAGCCGAGGAGGCCGACCGCGAGCGCGGCGGCCGCGGGCGCCGGAGCCGGCAGCTGGCCGCCGATCGCAAGTCCGATCGCAAGGTTGACCGCGCCCGCGACGAGCCCCTTGGCCCCGGCGATGAACGTCGCGTCCCCGCCCGACACCTTGCGCGTGAGATTGTTGTCGATCGCCCAGCACAGGCACGCGGCCGCGACAAGCGCCGCGCCGATCGCGTCGTGCGCGCCGGACGCGTCGGTCGGCCACGCGAGCGCGACGCCGCCGGCCACGATCAGCGCCATCCCCAGCACGATGCGCCGGTCCGCGTTCTCGCGGAACACGACCCACGCGATCACCGCGGTCAGCACCGCCTCGAGGTTCAGCAGCAGCGACGCGCTCGCGCCGCTCGTGCGCACGAGGCCCAGCATCAGCGCGATCGGCCCCAGCACGCCGCCGAACGCGATAGCGCCCGCGAGCCACGGCCAGTCGCGCGGCGCGAGGCCGGTGCCGCCCGGCCGCAGCCACGCGGGCGCCCGGATCGCGAGCAGCCCGAGCCCGCTGCCGAGGTACAGCAGCGCCGCGAGCACGACGGGATGCACGTCGGCGACCAGCGCCTTGGCGACCGGCGTGCTCGCGCCGAACAGCGCCGCGGCGCCGAGGGCGGCGGCGATGGCGCCGGTGTTGACGTCGGCGGCGGCGATCCGGTTCATGCGAGGGGATGATGCCCGACCGCGGCTGCGCCGGGTACTGCGGCGCGGCCTAGCTCCCGCCGGCGCAGCAGGTAGTAGGCGGCCGGCACCACCAGCATCGACAGCAGCGGCGCGGTGATCATGCCGCCGATCATCGGCGCGGAGATGCGCTGCATGATCTCCGAGCCGGTGCCGGTGGCCCACAGGATCGGGGCCAGCCCGATGACGGTGGTCGCCACCGTCATCGCCTTCGGCCGCACGCGCAGCACCGCGCCTTCGCGGATCGCCTCGCGCAGCGCCGCGTCGTCGGTGCGCCCGGCGGCGACGCGCGCCTCCCACGCCTGCTTGAGATAGACCAGCATGACGATGCCGAACTCGGCCGTCACGCCGGCCAGCCCGATGAACCCGACCGCGCTCGCGACCGACACGTTGTGGTCCAGGCCCCAGAGCAGCCACACGCCGCCGACCACCGAGAACGGCAGCGTCGCCATGATGAGCAGCGCCTCGTCCATGCGCCGGAAGGTGAGATAGAGGATGACGAAGATGATGGCGAGCATCGCGGGCACGACCACCTTGAGCCGCGCCGTGGCGCGCTCGAGGTACTCGAACTGTCCCGACCACGCGATCGAGTAGCCCGGCGGCAGGGTCACGCCCTCCATGACCGCGCGCTGCGCGTCGCGGACGACGGCGACGAGGTCGCGCCCGCGGATGTCGACGTAGACCCAGCCCGACGGCCGGGCGTTCTCGCTCTTGATGGTCGGCGGACCGTCGGCGACGTCGACGCGCGCGACGTCGCCCAGGCGGATCTGGGCGCCGCGCTCGGTGACCACCGGCAGGTTGCGGATCTTCTCGAGCGAATCGCGGGTCTCGCGGGGGTAGCGCACGTTGATCGGGAAGCGCCGCAGGCCCTCGACCGTCTCGCCGATGTTCTCGCCGCCGATGGCGGCGGTCACGATCTCCTGCACGTCCGCCACGTTCAGGCCGTAGCGTGCCGCGGCGGGCCGATCGACGGTGACGTCGATGTACCGGCCGCCGGACAGGCGCTCCGCGAGCGCGGACGTGACGCCGGGGACGTCGCGCACCAGGCGCTCGATGTCCGCCGCGACGCGGTCGATCTCCCCGAGGTCCGGCCCGCTGACCTTGATGCCGAGCGGGCTCTTGATGCCGGTGGCGAGCATGTCGATGCGGTTGCGCACCGGCGGCACCCAGATGTTCGACAGCCCGGGGATCTTGAGCCGCTCGTCGAGCTCGTCGATGAGCATCTGCGTCGTGAGGCCCGGCCGCCACTCCGCGCGCGGCTTGAGCTGGATGACCGTCTCGATCATCTCGAGCGGCGCCGGATCGGTCGCCGTCTCGGCGCGCCCGACCTTGCCGAACACGCGCTTCACCTCCGGCACGGTGGCGATGAGGCGGTCGGTCTGCTGCAGCAGCTCGGCGGCTTTCCCCGACGAGATGCCCGGCAGCGTCGTCGGCATGTAGAGGAGATCGCCCTCGTCGAGCGGCGGCATGAACTCGCCGCCGAGCTTCGGTCGCCGGCCACAGCGTGATCGCGGCCACCACGATCGCGACGAGGATCGTGACCGCCGGCCGCGCGAGCGCCGCCTCGAGCAGCGGGCGGTACGCGTTGATCAGGAAGCGGTTGACCGGGTTCTTCCGCTCCGCGGGAATGCGCCCGCGGATCATGTAGCCCATCAGCACCGGCACGAGCGTCACCGCGAGGCCGGCGGCCGCGGCCATCGCGTAGCTCTTGGTGAACGCGAGCGGCGCGAAGAGCCGCCCTTCCTGCGCCTCCAGCGCGAACACCGGCACGAAGGAGATGCGTGACGATCACGAGCGAGGAGAACAGCGCCGGCCCGACCTCGACCGAGGCGTCGGAGATGAGCTTCCAGCGCGCCTCGCCGGCGAGCGTCGCGCCCGGGTGCGCGTCCTGCCACGCCTCGATCTTGCGGTGCGCGTTCTCGACCATCACCACCGCGGCGTCGACCATCTCGCCGATCGCGAGCGCGATGCCGCCGAGCGACACGACGTTGGCGGTGATGCCCTGGTAGTGCATGACGATGAACGCCGTCAGCACGCCGAGCGGCAGCGACACGATCGACACGAACGCCGAGCGCAGGTGGAAGAGGAACACGATGCAGATCAGCGCGACGACGACGAACTGCTCGATGAGCGTCTCGCTCACGGTCCAGACGGCGCGCTCGATGAGCCCCGAGCGGTCGTAGGTCTCGACGATCTCCACGCCCTTCGGCAGGCCGGCCTTGAGCGATTCGAGCTTCGCCTTCACGTCCCGGATCGTCTCGAGCGCGTTCTTGCCCGAGCGCATCACGATCACGCCGCCCACCACCTCGCCCTCGCCGTCGAGGTCGGCGATGCCGCGCCGCATCTCCGGCCCGACCTGGATGCGCGCCACGTCCCGGAGCGTCACCGGCACGCCGGCCTCGCTGGTGCGGATCGGGATGGCGCGAAAGTCGTCGAGCGTCTTGAGGTAGCCGCGCGTGCGCACCATGTACTCCGCCTCGCCGAGCTCGATCACCGAGCCGCCGCTCTCGCGGTTGGCGTTCTGGATCGCCTTGACGACCAGGCCTTGCGGTATGCCGTACGCGCGCAGGCGCTCCGGATCGAGCACGATCTGGTACTGGCGCACCATGCCGCCGATCGTCGCGACCTCGGCGACGTTCGGGATGCTCTTCAGCTCGTAGCGCAGGAACCAGTCCTGGATCGCGCGCAGCTCGGCGAGGTCGTGCCCGCCGCTGCGGTCGACGAGCGCGTACTGGTAGATCCAGCCCGACCCCGGTCGCGTCGGGCCCGAGCGCCGCCTTGGCGCCGGCCGGCAGGCGCGCCTGCACCTGGTTCAGGTACTCGAGCACGCGCGAGCGCGCCCAGTAGAGGTCGGTCCCGTCCTCGAACAGCACGTAGACGAACGAGTCGCCGAAGAACGAGTAGCCGCGCACCACCTTCGCGCCCGGCACCGACATCATCGTGGTCGTGAGCGGATAGGTGACCTGGTCCTCGACGATCCGCGGCGCCTGGCCGGGGAAGGTCGTGCGGATGATCACCTGCACGTCGGAGAGGTCGGGAATGGCGTCGAGCGGCGTGCGCTGCACGGCCCACAGGCCCCACCCCGCGAGGAAGACCGACGCGAGGAGGACGATGAAGCGGTTCGCGATCGACCAGCGGATGAGGCCGGCGATCATTTGTGCGCCCCGTGATCGCTTTGCGGCTCGGCGGCCTTCGCACTGCGGCCGACCGGCTCGACCTTGGTGGTCTGGTACTCGCCATCGCGCGTGATCACGAAATCGAACCGGATCGCGTCGCCGGCCTTCAGGCCCGGCGGCAGGCCGCCCGCCGGCGACTTGAACTCCATCGTCATCGCGCCCATGCCGGCGCTCGGAATCGCGCCGTGCTTGATGGTCAGGAACCTGGTCGTCGCCGTTCACCATGACGCCTTCGGCCCGATGCGCAGGCTCGGCGCGCGCGGGCTCCATCGGCTGCATGCGCGTGAGCGCCGCGCGCAGGCTCGACTCCGAGTCGATCAGGAACTGTCCCGACAGCACGACGCGGTCGCCCGCCGCGAGCCCCTTGACGATCGCCGTGTCGCCGCCCGACTCGCCGCCGGCCTCGACGTCGACCGGGCGGAACGTCCCGTTCTCGCCGGCGAGGATCACGACGGTGCGCGTCGCCGGTGCGGATCAACGCCTCGCTCGGCACGAGCAGCACCGGCGCGTCCCGCCGCCGGCGCGAACGCGAGCGACGCGAACATCCCGGGCGAGAGCCGCGCGCCGGGGTTGGCGAGCTCGATGCGCGCGCGCACGGTGCGCGTCTCCGCGCTGATCTCCGGCAGGATCGCCGCGACGCGGCCGCGGAAGGTCTCGCCGGGCCACGCGGCGACGCGCGCCTCGACCGGCGTGCCCGGTCGCACCGCCGCGCTCAGGCTCTCGGGCACCTCCGCGTTCACCCACACCGTGGACAGGTCGACGATGCGGAAGAGCGTCGCGCCCGGCATCACGCTCATGCCCTCGCGCACCTCGAGCGCCGCGATCACGCCGCCGACCGGTGCGCGCAGCGTGAAGCGCGGCGCGACGCGGCGATCGCGCTCGACGGCGCCGATCACGTCGTCGTCCATGCCGAGCAGCACGAGGCGCTGGCGCGCCGCGGCGCGCAGCGTCTCGACGCCGGCGAGCTCGCTCTTCAGCAGCGCGAGGTACTCCTCCTGCGCCGCGGCCCACTCGGGCACGAGCAGCTCGACGAGCGGCGCGCCCTTCGCGACCGGGTCGAGCGGCGCGCGCGCGTGCAGCTTCTCGACGAAGCCGCCGGTGCGCGACTGCAGCACCACGACGCCGCGCTCGTTCCACGCGACGGTGCCGACCGCCTCGACCCTGCGGTCGAGCGTCCCCGTCCGGACGACGGCGGTGCGCACGCCGAGGTTCTGCGTGACGCGCGGGTTGATGGAAATGCCGCCCGCCGCCGCGCCGCTCGTCGGCGTACTTCGGCACGAGCTGCATGTCCATGAAGGGCGACTTGCCCGGCTTGTCGAAGCGTTGCTGCGGGTACATCGGGTCGTACCAGTACAGGACCTTGCGGCCCGTTCTCGGCGTTCGCGCCGGCGGCGGCGCTCGGCGCGGCGGGCGCGACGTGCTTCATCCCCTGCGACATGCCGTACCAGTAGGCGCCCCCGATCCCGGCGGCCGCGAGCACGACTGCGAGCGTCCATCCGACGGCGGGCCTCATTGCTTGGTCTCCTCATCCGGCACGAGATAGCTCGAGCCCGGCCCATGCGCGGCCGCGCTCGAGCAGCGCGTTGTGCAGCCCGAGGCGCGTCTCGGCCTCGGCCTTGCGCGCTTCGATGACGGCCACCAGCTCGCCCTTGCCGCCGCGATACGACGCGAGCGCGACCTCGGCCCGCTCGCGCGCGAGCGGCACCAGCAGCTGCTCGAAGCGCTGCACGCGCTTGTTCCACGCCTCCCAGTCGACGGCGAGGCTTCGCACCTGCGCGGCGTATGTGCGGCGCGCGTCCTCGAGCTGCGCGCGGGCGCGCTCGACCTGCGCCAGGCTCGCGGCCACCTCCCGGTCCTGCCGGTTCGCCGGCGCGATCGGCAGATCGACGCTGAACATCAGAGTCAGCATGTTGGAGAAGTACGGGCTGCGCTGGCCGTACGAGAGCTCGACGCCCCAGTCGGGCCGCTTCGTGCTCTGCGCGAGCGCCACGTCGCTGCGCGCGAGCGCGGTGCGGCTCTCGAGCACCTGCAGCGCCGGTTGCCGGTCGAGCGACTCGAGCAGCGCCGCGAGCGGCACCGCGAGCCGGGACGTGTCGGGCGCCTCGCCGACCGGACGCTGCGCGTCCTCGCCGACGAGCACCGACAGCGCGATCCGCGCGCGGGCGAGCACGCGCTCCTGGTCGATCAGCTGATCGCGCGCGGCCTCGACCGCCGAACGCGCCATGAAGCCGTCCGCGGGCGCCGCGCGGCCGGCGGCGATCGACGCGGCCACGGTGTCCTGCTGGAGCGCGACCGCGTTGACGAGATCGCTCATGACTTCGAGCGCGCGCGTCGCGTGCAGCGTGTCGTACCACGCGAGGGCGATGTCGCGCCGCAGGTTCGCGCGCTCCAGCACCAGGCCGGCCCGCTCCACGCCGAGCTCGCTCGCGGCGCGCTCGCCGCGCGCCTTGCGCTTGTCGCCGTTGACGATGTCCTGCATCACGCCGATCCGCTTCATCGTCATGAAATCCCGCGTCAGGCTCAGGGCGTCCTCGCCGCTGACCGGCACGTTCTCGAGTCCGAACTTGAGCTTCGGGTCGGGAAGCTGGGACGCGCGCCCGGCGAGGTCCGAGGCGGCGGCGACCGCGGACGCCTGCGCGGCCACCCGCGCCGAGCGGCCCTCGCCGATGCGGATCGCCTCGTCCAGCGACAGGGCCTGCGCCGCGGCGTTTGGAGCGACGGCGCTGATCAGGATGCACGCGGCAACGCGTGCGATGGCAGTGCGATGCATGGAACCTCCGCTCGATCGAACCGGATGCCGGCCGTGCCGGTGCGGCACGGCGCGTCGATCAGGCCGAGGTCAGATGCGGAGGCGGCGGTGCAGGAGGAAGGGCGGTGGCGCGCCGGTGTGGGCGAGCCAGCGGGTGGGTCCGGCCGTTGCGCCCGCGTTGGCGTGGGCGGAGTCGTCCAGGCGCAGCACGGTGAGCGGCGCGCCGAGGTCGGGCGCCGCGAGCGGCTTCGGCTGGTCGACGGTCTGCGTGCCGACCTCGCAATGCGCCTTGCAGAGCGTGTCGGGAGCGGGTTGCTCTTGGGCGTCGTGATGGCAGGCTTCAACCGCTTCATCCGCGGGCGCAGCGAGGATGCACGCATGCGCGGCGACCAGCGCCTGCGCGAGCACGAGCATCGCGATCGCGAGGAGCGCGGTGAAGCGGCGGGGCGAGCCGGGGCGAAGCATGGGCGGAAGGATAGCCGACCTGGTCCGGGCCGAGGTTTGCGCCAGATCAGACCTTTGGCGACCCCCTGCCGAAGGAGGCTGACGCGTCGCCGTCGCGACTTCGCCCTCGGCGGCTCATCGGCTGAGCCACCGCATCCCCGACACTTGGCCTCGAGACGATGATGACTGCTTGTAACGTATACGATACAATCGATGGCATTCGAGCTCAGGCGTTACCGCACCGTCGCAGGCGATGAGCCGTTTACGCGGTGGCTCACCGCGCTTTCCGACCGGCACGCCCGGGCGCGCGTCCTGGTGCGCCTCGAACGTCTCGAAGTCGGTAACTTTGGCGACGCGAGGTACCTGCGCGACGGCGTGAGCGAACTGCGGATCGACTGGGGCCCCGGCTACCGGGTTTACTTTGGCCGCGATGGCGACACGGTAATCGTGCTGCTCTGCGGCGGCGACAAGCGCAAGCAGGCCGCCGATATTGAGAAGGCGGTGGAGCTATGGAACGAGTACGGAAATCGAAAAAGGGGCGCGTCGCGCGCAAGGCGCTGACAGTTTCGCATCGTGAGCGGCTCGTCGCCGAGTTGCGCGCAGACCCGGCGCTCGCTGCGTCGTATCTGAACGCGGCCGCGGAGGACGAGGACCCGCGCGTCTACCTTGCGGCCCTCAGAACCCTGGCCGAGGCCGAAGGCATGGCCAAGGTCGCGAAGGCAGCCGGCGTGCCGCGCGAGAGCCTCTATCGCGCCCTCTCCCCAGGCGGCAATCCGCGCTTTTCGACGCTGCACGCCATCCTGAGGGCGGCCGGGCTCAAGCTTGCCGTTGAGCGCGCCTGATGCGCGCCGAGCCCCGCAGCGATGGATTCGTGCGGACGTGTCTTACTGGCGCACCGCGTTCGCCAGCAGCTCGTACAGCGCGAGATGGCTCCCTTGCAGCGCGCCCATGCTCGGCACGAAGTCGAATGCCGTCGTCACGCCGGAGCGGGGGATGACCGTCGGCGCCGGCACGACGGCGATGCCGGCGGCCTCGAACTCCGCGCGCGCGCGCCGGATGTCGAAGCCGTGCATCACCAGCACCACGCGGTTCACGCCGTCGCGCTTCAGGATCGCGGCGGAGAACTGCGCGTTCTCGTGCGTGTTGCGGGAGCGTTCCTCGACCCAGCGCACCGGCACGTTGAACTCCTTCTCCAGCGCGGCGCGCATCAGCGACGCTTCGGTCGCCGTGTCGCCGAACACCGACCCGCCGGCGACGAGCACCGGCAGACCGGTCTCGCGCGCGAGCTTCGCCCCGTAGCGCACGCGCTCGAGGGTCCAGCGGTTGATCGTGTCGCCGCCGTACTCGGGCGCCTCGCGCCGCACGCCGCCGCCGAGGATGACCACCGCCTGCGCGGTGCGCGCGTCCTCGAGGCGCACCGCCGGGCTGTCGTTGGCGAGCCGCAGGAGGAGACCCGAGACCGGGCTCAGCGAAAGCGCCAGCAGGATCGCGAGCCCGGCCCAGACCAGCGCTCGCCCGGTCCGCGGCCGGCGTCGAAGCATCAACGCCCCCGCGATGGCGAGCAGCAGCGGGCCGGTCGGCGGCAGGACCAGCGCGGTCAGGAGCTTTTTCAGCAGGAAGAGGTCCATCGGAGCGTCGACAGTACGTCAGTCCGCAGCGGCGCGTGCGGGGGAACGAGCCCCCCGCCGGACGGATGATGACGGGCGGCAATGCCGCGCAATATACTGGCGGCGTCGCGGCGCACGTCCAACCAGAAACCTCCATCCGCTCGCCGCGACGGGGAACGGCATTGGGGAGGGGTCATGTTTCTGTTCGAGCTGTTGAATCTCGCGCACGGCTTCAAGAAGCACTTCGACGTCGCGCCGGCGGTCACGCCGGAGCTGCAGAGCCAGGCCTATCAGATCCGGCACCGCGTGTACTGCGAAGAGCTCGCGTTCGAGCCGGTGCGTCCGGACCGCTGCGAGCGCGACGCCTACGACGCGCGCGCCGAGCACGTGCTCGTGCGCTCGCTCAAGTACGGCCGCTTCGTGGCCTGCGCGCGCCTGGTGCGCGTCGATCCGTCCGACGCGGCGAGCGAGCTCCCGATGGAACGGACGTGCGCCGCGACGATCGACCGGAAGCGCGTGGACCCGGCCGCGCTCGACCGCCGCCGCATCGGCGAGATCTCGCGGCTCGCCGTCGTGTCCGAGTTCCGCCGCCGCAACGGCGAGAAGCACACCTCGATTGCGGTCTCCGAGGCGGACTTCGGCGTGGTCGACCTGCCGCGCTTCCCCTACATCCAGGTGGCGCTCTACCTCGGCACGATCGCGCTCGCGAAGCGCCTCGGCATCGAAACGCTCTTCGTGCTCACCGAGCCGCGCCTGTCCTCGCATTTCGCCAAGCTCGGCGTGCGCATCGAGACGATCGGCGGACCGGTGGAGCATCGCGGCGCGCGCGTGCCGTCGATGATGACCGTCGCGTCGATCGAGTCGAACCTGCCGCGGTCGGTGCGGCCGCTCTACGATCTCATCTGCAGCGAGATCTGGACCGGCGCCGAGCGCGGCAGCGCGACGGTGCATTGAGCGAGGCGTGACGTCATTCCGGCGCGGGCCGGAGTCCAGGACGTGCGCGCGGCGGCTCAACGCCCCCCGCGCTTCATCAGCTCGGCGAGATACCGGCTCGGAATCGCGTAGGTGATCCCGCTCGGCTGCGTGAGCGCGGATTCCTTGGTGCCCTTCACGAACACCATGTTCACCACGCCGATCACCTCGCCGGTGGCGGGCGAGTAGACCGGGCTGCCGCTGTTGCCCGGGTAGGCGGTCGCGTCGAGCTGGAACACCGGGAACGCGCCGCTCGTGAGCTGGCGGATCATGCGCGGGTCGAGCTGGGTCGCGTTCGCCGGCGGGATCGCGATCGGCGTGATCGCCGCGACCATGCCGCGATGCGTGGCCGGATGCGGCCCGAGGACGTTGCCGATCGGGAAGCCGGTGAACAGGATCGCCTCGCCTTCGCGCACGCCGTCGGAGTCGCGCACGGCAAGCGGCGGCAGCGGCGTGCCCTCGATGCGCAGGAGCGCCAGGTCGTGCGCCGGATCGGACGCGCCGCGCGTTGCCGGGCGCAGCTGCGCCTCGCGCCCCTGGCCCGCGATCAGGATCGCGATCGTCTCCAGCTTGTCCGCATCGAGCGTTGCGGGCAGAACGTGGGCATTGGTAACGATGGTCGAGCCGTCGCCGACGGCGAAGCCCGTGCCGAGGAATCGAAACGCCGGCGCGCGCGTGCGCTGGAACGTCCCGACCGCCACGACCGAGCCCTTGACGCGCTGGATGGTCTGCGGCGCATCGAGCAGGGCCTGGGCCGACGCGCCGGCCGGCGCGGCGAGCAGGAACGCCAGCGCCGCAAGAAACGCCGCGCGCATCGCCTACAGCCGCGCGGCGCGCGGCAGCGCGAGCAGCGGCGAGGGCTCCGCGACCTGCGGGTTGTACGGATGCGCCTCCGCGCCGTAGAGCCGCCGGATCTTCTTCACGTAGTCGCGCGTCTCGGCGTACGGCGGCACGCCGCGGTGACGATCGACCGCGCCCTCGCCCGCGTTGTAGGCCGCCGCGGCGAGCTCGACCTCGCCGCGGTAGTAGGCGAGGAGCCAGCGCAGATACGACAGGCCGCCGCGCACGTTGTCGGCCGGGTCGTAGGCGTTCTTGACGCTGAACCGGGACGCGGTGCCCGGAATGAGCTGCATCAGGCCGCGCGCGTCCTTGGGCGAGCGCGCATACGGCTCGAAGTTCGATTCGACCGCCACGATCGCGAGCGCCAGGCGCGGGCTCACGTCGTACTTCGGCGCGAGCGTCCGCACCAGCTCCGCGAACTTCTGCTTGTAGGGCGGCAGGCCGGTGAACGTGTCGGCGCCGTCGTCGAACGCCAGCACCGCCGCCGGCATCGTCGCGGGCTGCATGCAGTCGGGCAGGCGGTCGATCGCGTCGCCGACGAAGCGCTGCATGCGCTGCGCCTGGGCGTGGCCCTGCGCCGCGGCCAGCGCGAACAGGCCCGCGGCGAACGCGTCGTCGTGCGGCAGGCCGCGGCCGTTCGCGTACATCCAGCCGAGGCCGTACTGTCCCTCCGCGTCCCCGCGCCGCGCGGCCTCGCAGTAGAGGAACGCGGCCTTGGAGAGATCCTTCGGCACGCCCTCGCCGTGCTCGTGCGCGAGCGCGGCCGCCACCAGCTCGCGCGGCGCGGCGTTTGCGGTGATCGCGTCGGCCGCGACGAGAGGTTCCGCCGCCTGCGCAGCCACGGCCGCAAGGAGGCCGAAGATCGCGCAGGCCGTGCAGCGGAAGGCCACCGGGCGCTCCCTACGTCCGCGCCGGCTCGACGGCGAAGCGCGCGACGTACCAGGGCAGCGCCTCGACGAGGCCGGCGCGCAGGTCGTGCGTGGGCGCGTAGCCGAGCAGGCGCACCGCCTTGCCGACGTCCGCCTGCGAGTGCCGCACGTCGCCGGCGCGGAAGTTCTCGTGCACCGCGGGCGGTGCATCGAGGTCGGGAAGCAGCTGGCGCAGCGTGGCGTACAGCCCGTTGAGCGTCGTGCGCTCGCCGACCGCGACGTTGTAGACCTGGTTCACCGCCGCGGCGTCGGTGGCGAGCGCGGCGCGCAGGTTCGCCTGCACCGCGTTGGCGACGTAGCAGAAATCGCGGCTCGTCTCGCCGTCGCCGTAGATCGACACCCGCTCGCCGCGCAGCAGCGCGCGCACCCAGCGCGGGATCACCGCCGCGTACGCGCCCTCCGGATCCTGGCGCGCGCCGAACACGTTGAAGTAGCGCAGGCCGATCGCGCCCGTCGCGTAGCAGCGCCCGAACACGTCGGCGTAGAGCTCGTTCAGGTACTTGGTCACCGCGTAAGGCGAGAGCGGCGCGCCGATCTGGTCCTCGACCTTGGGCAGGCCGGGATGGTCGCCGTAGGTCGAGCTCGACGCCGCGTACACGAACCGGCGCGCGCCGGCGTCGCGCGCGGCGACGAGCATGTTCAGGAACCCGGTGGCGTTCGCCGCGTGCGTGAGGAGCGGATCCTCGATCGAGCGCGGCACCGAGCCGAGCGCCGCCTGGTGCAGCACGATCTCGGCCCGCTCGCACGCGCGCCGGCAGGTCGCGAGATCGACGATGTCGCCCTCGACGAACGAGTGCCGGCGCCAGGCCTCGTCGCCCACCGCGGCGCGCACCTCCTCGAGATTGCGCTTGTATCCGGTGGAGAAGTTGTCGAGGCTCACGACCTCCTGCCCGAGCCCGAGCAGATGCTCGACCAGGTGCGAGCCGATGAAGCCGGCGCTGCCGGTGACGAGCCAGCGGCGGCGGGTCGCGCCGACCTGGCGGCGCAGGGATTCGGGGATCGATTCGGTCATTCGTCTACAGTCGCCAGACCTGGATGCCGCGGCCCCGCAGCGCCTCGGCATCGTGCTGGCCCTTCACGTCGGCCAGCAGCCCGCCGTCGAGGAGCTTCGCCAAATAGTCCTCGATGGGGCGCGCCTTGAATTCCCGGTGCGCCACTGCCGCGACGATCGCATTCGCCCGGGGCAGCTCGTCCCAGGCCTCGAGCGCGACGCCGTATTCGTGCACCGCTTCGCCCGGATCGGCGAGCGGGTCGTGCACGTGCACGGTCACGCCGTAGGACTCGAGCTCGCGGATGATGTCGATCACGCGCGAGTTGCGCAGGTCCGGGCAGTCCTCCTTGAAGGTGAGCCCGAGCACGTTCACGTGCGCGCCCTTCACCGAGAACCCCGCCTGGATCAGGTGCTTCACGGTCTGCTCGGCGACGAACTTGCCCATGCCGTCGTTGATGCGCCGTCCCGCGAGGATCACCTGCGGGTGATAGCCGATCATGTCGGCCTTGTGCGTGAGGTAGTAGGGATCGACGCCGATGCAGTGCCCGCCCACCAGGCCGGGCCGGAACGGCAGGAAGTTCCACTTCGTCCCGGCGGCCTTGAGCACCTCGAGGGTGTCGATGCCGAGCTTGTGGAAGATCAGCGCCAGCTCGTTCATCAGCGCGATGTTCAGGTCGCGCTGGGTGTTCTCGATGACCTTGGCCGCCTCGGCCACCTTGATGCTGCTCGCCCGGTGGACCCCGGCGGTGACCACGCTCGCGTACACGCGCGCGACGCGCTCGAGCGTCTCCGGCGTGTCGCCCGAGACGACCTTCACGATCCTGGTGAGGGTGTGCTCCTTGTCGCCGGGGTTGATCCGCTCGGGCGAGTAGCCGACGAAGAAATCCTGCCGCCACTTCATCCCCGAGTGCTGCTCGACCACCGGGATGCAGATCTCCTCGGTCGCGCCGGGATACACGGTCGACTCGTAGACGATCGTCGCGCCGCGCTTGAGATTTCGCCCCACCGCCGCGCTCGCGCCGAGCAGCGGCCCGAAGTCCGGCTGATGCGCCGCGTCGATCGGGGTCGGCACCGCGACGATGACGAAGTCGGCGTCCTTGAGCGCGGCGGGATCGGTGGTGACGCGCAGCTGCGCGGCGGCCTTCAGCTCCGCGGTGCTCACTTCGCCGGTCGGGTCGACGTGCCGCCGGTACGCCTCGACCTTCGCGGCGGAGAGGTCGAAGCCGATGGTCGGATGCTGCTTGCCGAACTCGACCGCGAGCGGCAGCCCGACGTAGCCGAGTCCGACGACGGCGATGGTGGTCATGACGAGGTCAGAGTTTCTTGAGGAGTTCCGCGGCTTCCGCTTTCAGGGGGCTCTCGCCCGGGGCGGCGGACACCGCCTCGAGCTCCTTCCGCGCGCCGGCCTTGTCGCCGGTCTTGAGCAGCGCCTTCGCGTAGTGCATCCGGATTTCCGTGGCGGCCGGCGCGGCGCTCGCGGCTTTCGCGAGCAGCTCCGTGCCGCGCTTCGCGTCGCCGCGCTCGACGAGCATCCAGCCGAGCGTGTCCGCAATCGCCGGACTGTTGGGCGCGAGCGTATAGGCCTTCTCCGCATAACCGAGCGCCGCCGGATCGTTCTGCTGCGACAGCGTCCACGCCAGGTTGTTGAGCACCAGCGCGTTCTGCGGCTGGATCGCCAGCAGGTCGCGGTAGTGCTTCGACGCGGACCGGTAGTCCTTGCGGGCGAGGTCGCGCTCCGCGAGGTAGAGCCGCATCACGGTGTCCTTCGGCTGCTCCTTCAGCCAGCGCGCGGCGAGCGCGTCGGCGTCGGCGGAGCGACTGGCCGCGTTGAGCAGCCCGTGCAGGCGAATCGCGATCGCGGGCGCGGCCTGGCGCTTGAGCGCCTCGCCGTACGCGACGATCGCCTCGTTCGTCTTCTTCTGCGCGAGGTACACCTCGCCCTCGAGCACGAAGCCGGCCGGATCCTTCGGGCGTTCCTTCTGGAGCGCGCGCGCCTCGGCCAGCGCGTCCTCCGGCTTGCCGGCGGCGATCTGCACCGCCATCAGCCCCTGCAGCGCGTCCATCTGGGACGGCTGCAGCGCGAGCGCCTTGCGCAGCGACTGCGCGGCGGCGTCGTAGTCCTTGGCCGCGGCCTGCGCGCGCCCGAGCAGGATGAGCGGCGCCGGCGACTGCGGCGCGAGCGCGACGAGCCGGTTGTACGTGGAGATCGCCTGCTGCGTGTCGCCGGAGGCGAGCTGCGCGCGGCCGAGCGCCTCCACGATCTGCACGTTCTCGGGAATCGCCGCACTTGCCGACTGCGCCGCCGCCAGCGCCCCTTTCGGGTCCCTGGACTGCAGTCGCAGGTTGATCGCGGCCAGGCGCGCGCGCACCGAGGTCGGATTGGCCGTCACCGCGCGATCGACCGCCGCGAGCACGTCGGCTACCGATGCACCGGTGGCGGCGAGCACGTCGGCGAGCCCGAGCAGCGCCTGGTCGTTCTTCGGATCCTTCGCGACGATCGACTCGTAGCGCTTGCGCGCGGCGTCGGGCTGCTTGTCGTCGATGTCGAGGCGGGCGAGGTTCCGCGCCGCCGGCAGGTAATCCGGCTGCAGCGCCAGCGCCTTCTCGAAGCTGGCGCGGGCGCCCTTGCGGTCGCCTTTCGCGCCGAAGATGCCGCCCTGGATGGTCGGCGGCAGCGGGCTCTTCGGCTGCTTCTGCGCGAGCCGGTCGGCGATCGCCATGGCCTTGTCGAACTCGCGCTTGCTCAGGTGCGCGGAGATGATCGCGAGGTCGGCCTGCATGCCGCCCGGATCCATCTCCGCGGCCGACTCGAGATCCTTCAGGCCGCCCTCGGTGTCGCCGGTGGCGAACTTCACCGCCCCGAGCCGGGCGCGAACGCCGGCGTCGCTCTTGCTCACCGCGGCCGCGCGCTCGTAGAACTCCCGCGCCTTCTTCGGATTGTTATGGGAAAGCGCCACTTCGCCCGCGACCCGCAGCAGCTGCGGGTCCTTCGGCGCCTGCCGCAGGCCGGGCTCGAGCACCTCCTCGGCCTTGTCGGGCTTGCCGAGGCGCAGGTACGTGGCGGCGAGCAGCGAGCGGGCGTACGTGTTCTGGGGTTGGCGTCCGACGCCCCGGCGGAGATAGTCCTCGGCCGCGACGAATGCGCCGAGCTGATACTCGATCGCGCCGGCCAGGACGAGGCTCGGGCCATGGTCGGGCGCGACCTTGAGCACCAGCTGGAGGGGTTCGCGCGCCTTTGCGGGCAAGCGCTGCTGGAACGCGAGCAGCGCCTCGAGGTAGCGCGACCGCACGTCCTGCGGCAGCGCCTTCTTCATGGCCTCGATCTCGGTCGCCGCCTCGTCGAACTTGCGCGCGTCGATCAGCATCATTCCGAGCGAGAAGCGCGCCGCGGCGTTGAGGGGCTGCGCCTTGATGACCTCGCGCATCGCCGCGATCGCCGCATCCGGCTCCCGGCGCGCGCCGTGGATCTCCGCTTTCAGCATCGCCGCCTCGGGCATCCCGGGCGACTGCGCGAGCACCGCGTCGACGACCTTCAACGCCCCGTCGAGGTCGCCGTCGACGGCGGTGAGCCGCGCCTCGCCGATGCGCGCCATCGGGTCGCCCGGCTTGGCGGCGAGCGCGGCGGCGAACGCCGCGCGCGCCTCCTTCGCCTGGCCGAGCGCGAGGTGGGCGAAGCCGATCTCGGTGCCGAGCGCCGCCTGCGCCGCAGGGTCATCGAGGCGCACCGCGCCGAGCTCCGCGACGAGCTTCTTCGCGTCGCCCTGCAGCGTCAGCGAGCGCGCGAGCTTGGGATACGCCGCCGCCGGCGCGTAGCGGTACTCGATCGCTTTCCGGAACTCCTTCTCCGCGGACGAGTAGTCGCCCGTCTCCAGCAGCGCCACGCCGAGCAGGTAGCGCGCCTCGCCGAGCTCGGGCTCCTTCTGGAGCGCGGTCTTCAGCTGGATCTCGGCGCTCTTGTAGTCCTTCTTCTCGATGAAGCCCTTCGCCGAGGCGACGAGCTTGTCGGGGCTGTCCTGGCCGCACGCGGCGAGGAGCGCCACGGCGGCGACGAGAAGTCCGGCGCCCAGGCGGGCGCGGAGCGTGCGATGTGCGGTGGGGAGTGCGTTCACGGGATTGCCTTCCTTGGTCGAGGGCGCGAGTTCAGCGGTCAGCGATCAGCGCAGACCGAATCGCTCCATCAGATCGTAAAGTGTGGGCCGGCTCACGCCGAGCAGCTCGGCCGCCTTGCTCACGTTGCCGTTGACGCGTCCGAGCACGCGGATGATGGCCTGCTTCTCCGCCTCCTCGCGGATCTGCCGCAGGTTCAGCAGCTCGCTCCCGCCCTCGCCCTTGTCCTGCAATCCGAGGTCGGCCGGCGTCAGCGCCGCGCCGTCGGCCATGATGACCGCGCGCTTGATGCCGTTCTCGAGCTCGCGCACGTTGCCCGGCCAGGGATGCGCCTCGATCGCCGCGAGCGCGTCGGGCCGCAGCGTCAGCGAGCCGCGGTGATGCTCGGCCGCGAGGCGCCGCACGAACGCGTGCGCGAGCAGCGCCGCATCGCCCTTGCGATTGCGCAGCGGCGGGATCTCCACCGAGATTTCCGCGAGGCGATAGTACAGGTCCTCGCGGAACCGCCCGGTCGAGATCAGGTCCTTCAGGTTCTGGTGGGTCGCGCACACGATCCGCACGTCCACCGGGATCTCCTCCCGGCCGCCGACGCGCTCGACGACGCGCTCCTGCAGGAAGCGCAGGAGCTTCGCCTGCAGCGCGCCCGGCAGGTCGCCGATCTCGTCGAGGAACAGCGTGCCGCGGTGCGCCATCTCGATCTTGCCGATGGTCTGCTTGACCGCGCCGGTGAACGCGCCCTTCTCGTAGCCGAAGAGCTCGCTCTCGAGGAGGTTCTCCGGGATCGCCGCGCAGTTGATCGCGACGAAGCGCTGGGCGCGGCGGCCGGACTTCGCGTGCAGGTCGCGCGCGAGGATCTCCTTGCCGGTGCCGGACTCGCCGAGCAGCAGCACCGTGGCGTCGGTGGTCGCGACGCGCTCGATCGTCTTGCACACGCGCTGCATCTCCGGGTCGCGCGTGATGATGCCGCCCAGCGCGTCGGTGGCCTGCGCCGCGTGCAGGCGGCGGTTCTCCGCCTGCAGGTCGTGGAGCCGGAACGCGCGCTCGATGATGAGCGAGAGCAGCTCCGGCTCGAACGGCTTGGTGTAGAAATCGTAGGCGCCCAGCGCGATCGCCTTCACCGCGTTCGCGCGGTCGTTCTGCCCGGTGAGCATGATCACCTTGGTGTCGGGGAACAGGGCGAGCATCTCCTGCAGGCACCGCAGGCCCTCGGTCGGCTCGTCGGGCGCGGGCGGCAGGCCGAGATCCATCGTCACCACCGCCGGCTCGAACCGGCGCATCTGGGCGATCGCGCTCTCGCGGTCGTCCGCGACGATCGTCTCGTAGCGGTCGAACGCCCAGCGCATCTGCTTCTGCAGCGCCGGGTCGTCCTCGACGATCAGCAGCGGGCGGCGCTTTTCCGTCATCGCGACCTCCCGCAGGTCGTTCGCGGCGCGCGGCTCCATGCCGGCGCGCGGCAGGGCGAGCCGGACCTTCGTCCCCCGCCCCGGCGCGCTGTCCACCGCGATCGTGCCGCCGAGCGCGGTGACGTACTGGTGGCTCTCGTAGGTGCCGATTCCCATGCCCTCGCGCTTCGTTGTCTGGAAAGGCTTGAACAGCCGGGTCTGCACGAACTCGCGCGTCATGCCTTCGCCATCGTCCTCGACCTCGACCACCACGTGCTGCCCTTCGTCGGCCACGCGCACCGCCACGCGCCCTTCCGGCCGCGTGGCGTCGATCGCGTTCTGCACCAGGTGACCGACGACGTGCTCCAGTCGGTCCTCGTGGCCCAGCCCGAACGCCGGGGCGACCGCGTCCACGATCAGCCCGGGCCGCACCAGCGCCTTCGCCTGCCCCACGCGCCGCGCGACGGCGCTCAGGTCGACCGGCTGCGCGTTCTCGACGGGATTGGTGCCGAGCCGGAGCTGCAGCAGCAGGCCGTTCATGCGCCCGACGACGTGCCGGACCGTTTCCAGCATGTCGCGCTGGAACTCGGGGTTGTCGCTGTGCCGCTCCGCATTCTTGAGCATGAGCGAGAGCTGCGCCACCAAATTCTTCAGGTCGTGGACGACAAATGCCGACATCCGGTTGAACGCCGCGAACTTCTCGGTCTCGAGCAGCGCCTCGGTCGCCTCGATCTGGCCGAGATAGCTCGCCGCCTGCCGGCCCGCGGTCTTGAGGAGATCCAGCACTTCCCAGTCGAGCTCGACCGCGACGCGCGGGTTGGACAGCACGACGAAGCCGACGAGGTCCTCGGCGGCGACCAGCGGCACGACGAGCCACGCCTCGGACCACGCGCCGAGCCAGCGCGGCACTGCGACGTCCACCGCGCGCGGGCCGCGCCGCGCCTGCTCGCCGAGATCGATCACCCATCCGGTCTTCGCGAGGAATGCGGGCAGGGGTCCGGTCAGCGGCTCGGCGTCGACGATCTCCGGCGCGTTCCAGCGCGCGACCTGCCGGTACCCCCGCTCGCGCTTCAGCCACACCGCGCCCGCGGGGCTCTCGACCAGGTCCGCGAGGGCGCGGACTGCGCGCTCGTGGATGCTTGCGCTCGCGTCGGGCGTGGCCAGCAGGTTGGTGAAGCGCAGCCACTCCTCGCGATAGTCGTACCGGTACGAGAAGAAGTTCTTGGTGACGAAGACGCGCAGCTTGGAGCGGAACGTCCCCGAGGTGACCAGCATGCCGAGCAGCAGCACCGCGGCGAAGAGCAGCGCGACCTGCACCGCCGCGCCCCACGTGCCGCCGAAGTAGCGGATGTAGTAGCCCACGCCCGCGACCGCGAGGAGATACAGGCCGGAGCCGAGCAGCGCGGTGGTGTGGAAGACGACCTGCCGCGACACGGCGATGTCGAGCGTCCACTCCCGGTTGCGTACCGTCGACACGGCGATGAAGGGAATGACGCACGCCTGCACCGCGCCGTGGGCGCTCCACACCGCCGGGTCGAGCTGGCCGAACAGCACGCCGTCGGCATAGAGGAAGAGATCGAACGCGAACACGCCGCCGAGCCCGGCGCAGAGCGGCTTCACGCCCCAGCGCAGCTCGGGCGGGGTGTTGCGGAGCAGCTGCTCCACGCACACCAGCCCGAACACGGCGAGCCCCAGCGAGACCGCGTAGCCGAGCCGGACGCCGTCGGCGACGCCGCCGCCCGTCCGCAGCGGCTGGCCGGGAAACAGCCACACCAGCGCGACGACGCCGAGCACCGCCGCCGCGACGACGAGGGGCAGGTACTGCCGCGCGCGGGACACGCCGCCCGACTTGCCGGCGGCGAGCAGCACCAGCAGGAAGAGGCTCCAGCTCGCGGAGCGGACGACGTCCGCGACGCGCCAGCCGACCCACAGCGCGTCGCCGCCCCAGCCCGCGTACCCGAGCCCCGCGGCCGCCCAGACGGCGCTCACCGCCACCGCGCCCACCAGCATCGAGGCGCGCGCGCCGCCGCGCCAGCCGAGCGCGAGCTGCACCGCGAAGCCGCCGAGCACGAGGAGCGCGAGCCCGAAGCTCCAGACGGCCGGGGAGGTGTAGGCGAAGGTGGTCAAGGGCCGGGCCGCGGCGAGGAGAGAGGGATCAATTTACCGAGGAAACGACCGTCTGGCGACCCCGAATGCGGGGCCGGGGGTCGGTGGCCGCGGCGCGCCGCACGGCAGGGGTCCGGCGCACGCGGCCGCCAGACCGGGGACTCAGCGGGCGCCTTCGCCGAACAGCACCACCCGCACCGTTTCGAGCAGGATCATGAGATCCAGGAACAGGGAGTGGTTCTTGACGTAGTAGAGGTCGTACTCGAGCTTCTTCGCCGAGTCCTCGACCGAGGCGGTGTACTCGTGGCGCACCTGCGCCCAGCCGGTGATGCCGGGCTTGACGCCGAGGCGCAGCGCGTAGAACGGGATCGACGCGCCGAGCTGCGCCACGAAGTAGGGGCGCTCGGGGCGCGGGCCCACGAAGCTCATCTCGCCCGTCAGGACGTTGATGAGCTGCGGCAGCTCGTCGATGCGGGCGCGCCGGAGCAGGCGCCCGACCCAGGTGACGCGGGTGTCGTTCGCGGCGGCCCAGCGCGGCGTGCCGTCGCCCTCGGCGTCCATGCGCATGCTGCGGAACTTGAGCACGTCGAACGTCGCGCCGGCGCGGCCCACGCGCTGCTGGCGGAAGACGATCGGCCCGGGGCTTTCGAGCATCACCGCGATCGCGGCGAGCAGCATCACCGGCGCGGCCAGCACCAGCAGCGTCGCCGAAACGACCACGTCGAAGGCGCGCTTGATGAAGGTGCGCACCCGCCCCTGCCGGAAACCGTCGCCGTAGATCAGCCAGCTCGCCTTCAGCGATTCCAGCGGAACGACGCCTTTGACGCGCTCCATGAAACCCACGAGATGCGTCACCGGAACGCCGCTCAGCCGGCACGACAGCAGGTCGTCCATCGGCATCACGCCGCCGCGCTGCTCGCGCACCGCGACGATCACCTCGTCGACGCGCAGCTCGCGCGCCGCGTCGGCGACGCTCGCGAACCGCCGCACGATGCGCGACTCCGCCACCTGCGTGTTCTCCGGCAGCTGGACGGGGAAGAATCCGACGATCTGCACCCCGGCGAGGGGCGATTCGCGCAGGGCGCGCTCGACCGCAGCGGCGGCGGCGCCGGTCCCGACGACCAGCGCGCGGTGCGGCGCGAACCCGGCCTGGAGCCCGGGCACCATCGCCTTGCGGGCCGCGAGCACGCCCACGAGCCCGACAAGCGCCCCGGCGGTGATCGCGTCGTTTACGGGGTAGGCCTGCGGATACACCGTGAACACGGCATAGGCGATCGGCAGCGCGATGAGCAGGGAGATCAGGAACCGCGGCGCCACGGCCGTGACGCCGAGCGGCTGGTCGTGCCGGTAGAGCCCGAACGCGGTGCTCACGCCGAGCATCGCGACCGCGAACACCAGCGCCGGAAGCACCGGCGACGGCGCGGGATTCAGCGACCCGTGCGGCAGCACGTGGACGCAGAAGTAGACGAGACCGAAGAACAGGCAGGCTTCGAAAACCGCCTGCAGCAGCGTGGTCAGATGGAAGTGGTGACGAAACAAGGTGACCATTTTTTTTGCCTGGTTAACACCCCCCCTTTAACGCCCCGGTTCTGCAAGGCCGCCTTTTCCTTTCGTGCCTTCGCCGTCTTTCGGCTCCGAGCCGCCGCGGCGTCGTTGTTCTTTCGGACCGGCAACGCCGGGCCGCACGCTTTCACTCTTGCGAGCAGTGTTCCAATCGTTCGTCTGCTGCGACGTCGCGCCCCTGCGGGCGTGCCACGCTTGACGCTTGACCGTTGACTGCGGGCTGCGCGCTACGCCGGACCAGCCGTCGCTTCCCCTTGCGCCCCGCTTGTGCCCCGTTCGCGCAATCGCCTGAACGATCCTCGCGCCGGTGTCTTGAACCGCTTACCAACCGCTGTCTTGCGACGTCAACAACCGACTGCTGCTACTTCGTACCGGACACCCCCTCAGTTCGCGCCATCGCCGACTCTAGTTGCGTCGCGTTACGGGCCTGCGACACCGTTGCTTCAATCTAGGTCACGACCGCGCGTTTGCCACTCCGACTGACGACCTAACCTGACGCCGACCGATGCTGCCACACGGCCTATTTCGCGACTGAAAAACATTGTCAATTCTCCGGCACTACCCGACGCGCGCCGAGAGGTCGACGGCGCCTCGCTTGCATGCGGTCGATGCGCAGCAGAATGTGGAAAAAGTCACGTCCGCGCGCGACGCGGCTTGCTAGGCGGGAAGGATTAGGCCGTTCGAACGAGTGTCGGGGGAGCGACGGCGGGAAAACGACGAATCGGTACCGGTGCGCCTTCCCTACTCGGGGAGGAGGGGAATTTCACTTTGCTTTCCCTCCCGAACAGGAGGAGTGGGCGCGTCAGCGGACGGGGTGGTTGCCGAGCAAACGGACGCGTGCGGCGCCGCGACCCGTTCAAGCCGGCGCGCGCCATCGACGTTAGTTACGCCAGCCGGTGCGGCCCCTGCTCCAGGCTCGCGGCCGGCTGCAGCGCCTGCGGTGCGGTCGCGAACTGCGACGACGACAGCACGGCCGCCGCAGCGTCGAAACCGACGCCGGCGAGCGAGCCGGTCAACCCGTACCGGTACGCGAGGTCGCCCCCGAGCGCCTCGGAGTCGCTCGCCGCGAGGTGGGCCGTGAGGAGCTTGTCCATCATCTGCCAGCGCGTCATGTTGGCGTTCGCCGCGCGTGCGGCGTCGAAGGCCTGCACGAGGGTCATGAAGTTGAACCGCTCGACCTTTGCGTCGAGCAGCGGGTCGCCCGCACCCGGATAGCCCGCCATCGCCTCCGCGATCACCTGCAGCGTCGCCACGCTGCGATACGTGGACGACGCGTACCAGTCCTTGAAGGTGATCCGGTCGGTCCCGCCGGTCTCGA
>CAVUQY010000006.1:0-475501 GCA_963743805.1 uncultured beta proteobacterium
CTACTTCCCCCCGGCCTTCGCCGCGGGCTTCGCCTCGGCCGGCTTTCCCTCGGGCCGCTTTTCCTCGACCCCCTTGCCCGCCGTGCCTTCCGCCGGGCCGGCGGCGGCGACCGTCGGATTGACCTTGGACCCGGGCCGCGCCTTCTGTATCCCGTCCACGATCACCCGTTCACCGGGCTTGACGCCGTCGAGAACGATGAGCAGGTCGCCGACCGTCTCGCCGGGCCGGATGGTGCGCAGCGCGACCGCATTGTCGGCGCCGACCACGAGTACGCTCTTCATGCCCTGGATCTCCTGAACGGCACGCTTCGGAATCAGCGTCGCGTCCTGGGCCATTTCGACGACCCCGCGCACGCGACCGAACTGTCCGGGGCGCAGCTGCCCCTGAGGGTTCGGGAACTCGGCGACGAAGTTCAGCGTGCCGGTCTTCTGGTCCACCGCCCGATCGACGATGACGAGCTTGCCCTTCTGCGGGAAGACGCTGCCATCGGCGAGGATCAGGTCGAGCGCGCCGGAACCGCCCGCCCGCTCATTCCTGCGGGCGAAGAAGCGCAGGTACTCCGCTTCGCTGATGGTCGCGTTGACACGGATCGGATCGATGCTCGACACGGTGTCGAGCAGCGTCGCCTCGCCCTTGCCGACGAGGTTGCCGGGGGAAACCAGACGTTTGCCGATCAGGCCCGCGATCGGCGAGCGGATCGTCGTGTAGCTCAGGTCCAGCTCGGCGGCGGCGACGTTGGCGCGGGCGGCCGAGACGTTCGCCCGGGCAGCCAGCAGATTCGCCGCGGCGTTGTCGTAGTCCTGCTGCGGCACGGCCTTGCGCTCGGCCAGCGGCTTCAGGCGCCGCTCGTCCGTTTCGGCCTTGCCGAGTCGCGCCATCGCGATCTCGAGCTCCGCCTTGGCCTGCTGCAGCTTCGCTTCAAACTCGCGCCTGTCGAGCGTGAACAGGAGCTGGTCCTTCTTGACGATCGTGCCCTCGGTGAAGTGCTGCGCTTCGAGGAACGCCTGCACCCGGGCGCGGATCTCCACGGTTTCCCTGGCGTCGGTCTGGGCCACGAACTCGCTGTAGATCGGCACCGTCTTCTGGACGACTTCCGTGACCACGACGGTCGGAGGTGGCGGCGCGGCAGCCTGCTTGGCCTTGTCGCCTTCCTTGCCCCGGTCGCAGGCCGCCAGCAAGACGGCGACCGATACGACGGCGAGCGCCGTCACGACCCGGGCCCGCGACCGCCGCACCCTCAGGAACCCCTGCAACACGGTCATCTCACTCTCCTCACAGCGCAATTCAAGACCCGCACTTCCTTCAGACACGTCACACGTTCTTCAATGTCTGGGCAAATTTCCGGCGTATCGCCCAGGCTCATGCCGTTCGGGCAGAGCATGCTAACCGATGCCCGTATGCTCGGTGATGCGCCACTCGTCGTTTCGGATTTCGTTGAAGGTTCTCGTCAAGGTTCTCGTGAGGCCAAGTTCAGGACGTAGCGGCTCCCGCGGGGCGGCCCACCTTGCAGAGTCGCTCATCATTACGGCGCCATGGACAGCGAGAAGACGCGCGCGAGGACGACGGGCAGCCTAACGCGGGGTCGGCTGGGCACCTTCGTGGGTGTCCCTGTATAGCCGCCTGTTCTCCACGGCCTCGATGTTCGTGCCCGTGGTCCGGAACAGAATGCGCCGGCGGAAGCTCTCGCTGTCGGCCTTGGCGTCCCGGGCGGCACGCTCGACGGCCACGACATCGAGGATGAGCGATATCGCGTGCACCTCGCGGACGGCGCGGCCTTCGTATACGACGCCAGGGCGCGCGACGACCTCATCCTTTCCGATGCCGGCAGCGGCGACGGCATCATTCCCGAGCCCCTCACGACCGATCGCTTCCACTCTCCTGCGGAGGCGGCCCTGCCTCCGGATTGGCCGCCACCCAGCCCATGAAGATCTGATAGCCCAGCGTCAACATCGTGGCGCCAACGAACATCCCGAGGATTCCCGAGGCCGCCATGCCGCCGAGCGCCCCGAGCAGGATCACCGGCATCGGCGCATCGACGCCGCGGCCGAGCATCAGCGGCTTGAGGAAGTTGTCGGCCATCCCGCCGACGATGAGGAGCACGCTGTAGAGGATCGCTGCGCCGGTACCGTGGTCGCCGCTCCACCAGATGTAGCCGACCGCCGGCAGGGCGACGATCATCGCAGGCACCTGGGCGATGGCGAGCACCAGAACGACGAGCGCGAGCACGCCGGCCCACGGGACGCCGGCGATCAGGAGGCAGATGCCGACGATGATCGCTTGAATGAAGGCGACGCCGATGACGCCCAGGGCGACGGCGCGGACCGTCGCCGTGGACAGCTTCGCGAGCGCCGCGCCGCGCGCCCGGCCGAAGATGCGCACGAAGATCGCCTGGTTGGCCCGATCGCCCGCTTCGCCAAAGGCCATGATGATGCCCGCGATGGCGAATGCCGCGAGGAACATCAGCACGCCGCCGCCGATCCCCGCCACGAAGCCGAGGACCGATCTCGCGAGGTCGCCGATCTGCGGCTGCATGCCCTGGATCAGCGCAGGCAGGTCCGCGTGCGCCTGCGACCAGAGCGAATGCACCTTCGGGCCGACGATCGGCAACTTCGCCACGGTGTCGACCGGAGCCGGGATCTCGAGCGTGTTCGTCTGGACCTTTTGCACGAAGCGCTGCACCGAGTCGCCCATGGAGCTCACGAGCACGGAGGACGGCACGACGATCAGCACGAAGCCCAGGATCACGAGCAGCGTCGCTGCGAGCCCTCGCCTGCCGCCGAACTTCGCGGCAATGGCTGCGTGCACGGGATACAGCGTGACCGCCAGAATCAGCGCCCAGATCATCAGGGTCAGGAACGGCGCGAAGATCCGATAGCAAAGCAGGACCAGGGCGATCCCCATGCCGACGCGGACGAGAACGTCCCGGAGCAGGTTGGCGAGGCGTTGCTCGAGTTCCGGGTCGAGCTTGCTGGGCAAATTCATGCGTGACTCCTCGGGCGGATTCGACTGCGCCAAGCGCGGAAGGCGGGTCGATCACAGGATCGTCGCGATCCGGCTTTTTGATGTATCTACCTTCGGAATTACCCGTTCATCCCGGGCGTCCACGCTTCATTTGACGCTGTACCCGCGGCCCTCGAGGCATGCGGCCCGGGCTTTGGCGAAGCCGGCCTGCTGCTGCTGCGTCGCGGATTGCTGTTGCTGCTGCGCCTGCTGCCCCGCGGCGACGTTCTGGCGCCGGCTTTGCCCGCGGGCCGCCACGGCACCCGCCGCTGCACCAGTGCCCGGGTCATCGCTGATGATCTCGCCCACCACCGCGCCGCGCGCCGCGCCCCGAACGCCGGCGCCTGGCGTTGTGCCCGTCGCGGTCGTCGGCGGTTTTGCGGCCGCCTGTGGCGGTGGCGCTTTCGCCGGATCGAATCCCGTCTGCTGGACTGCCCACTGGTAACAGGCCGCCTCGTCGCTCTTCTGCTGTTGCGGCGACTGCCCCTTGGCGGGATACACGAATTGTTGCGCGCTCGCCTCGGCGATCACCATCGCAGCCAATGCAAGCATCCATAGCGTTCGTTGACTCATATCAATATCCTCATTCGGCACTACCAATTATTCGCCGGCCGCCTCGTAGACGGCGGTGCACCGGTTCGGGGACGAGCCCGGTCACGCCTGTGCGGTCGCGTATCCGGCCACCCCGAATCGATTCACGGTACGGCAACTCTCCGGAAGAAGAGATCCCATATTTTCTTCGTTCCCAACACCCGCCCCAGCTCCCTGACTGCGAAGAAGGGAATGAAGGCAACCAGGACGACCAGCGAATTGGCGAGCACGACCTCCAGACCGTTCTCGGAGAGCTCGGCCAGACCGCCGGCGACCCCCTCCCCGTCCCAGACACCCTTGATCACGTGCTCAAGAACCTTGAATCCAGCGACAAAAGCGGTAAAGACCGCCGTCTTGTAGAGGGTGGGGTAGATCAACGGCTTGTCCTCGAGCCCGCGACCGAGGCGGAGAATGGCGCCGATCATGATGACCTTTCCCAGGATCAATGCTTCGATCACTGCCACCCAATAGTTGGTGTAGGTGATGTCATAGGCGGCAAGCACCAGTCTTCGATACACCGTGAACGAGGCGAACACGAGCGTGAGATAGACGACGTTGAAGCCGTACTCGATCAGCTCGTGACCGACCTTCGCCTTCCAGCCTCCGGTCGCCACATCAGGGCTGCCCATGTAGTACTCCTCGAATCGGCCTTGTCCCCACGCTGAAAGTCAGCGGGACGTACGAGTCCTCGCGATGATGTGCCGCGCCTTCAGTTCTCCAAAACGTGAGAGTGGGTTCGCGACAGCATGCCTCCGGAGAGGTTCCTGGCCTTGAACCCGTTCTGCAGCAGCATGCGCGTCGCGGAGTAGGCGCGCTGGCCGGAGCGGCAGATGACGAGGATCTCCCGATCGCGGGGCAGCTCGCCGAGACGCGCGCGGAGTTGACCGAGCGGGATGTTGACCGCGCCCGGCGCACTCTCCACGGCGAGCTCCACGGGCTCGCGCACGTCGAGGAGGAATCCCTTCTCCGCGGCATCCCAGTGGCTGAGCGGCATGTCGCCACGCAGGACATCGGCGGCGACCATTCCCGCGAAGTTGACCGGATCCTTCGCGCTGCCGAACTGGGGCGCGTAGCACAGCTCCGCTTCCTCGAGGTCGTAGATCGTCGCGCCCATCTGGATCGCCATGGCGAGCGCGCTGATCCGCTTGTCCACGTTGTCCTCGCCGAGCGCCTGCGCGCCGAGAAGCTTCCCGTCGGACTTGCGGAAGAGGACCTTCATCGCGATCGGCCTGCGCGCCCGGGTAGTAGCCGGCGTGCGAATTCGGGTAGAGGTAGATCTTCTCGTAGTCCTTGTCGCCGATCCGCTTGAGCGTCTTTTCGCTGGCGCCGGTCCAGGCCGCCGCCGCGCCGAAGAGGCCGATGATCGAGGTGCCCTGGGTGCCGCGGAAGCGCGAGTCGCGCCCGGCGATCACATCGGCCGCGATGCGGCCCTGCCGGTTCGCCGGCCCGGCGAGCGCGACGAGGCTCCACTCGCCGGTGACGAAGTCCTTGACTTCGACGGCGTCGCCGACGGCGAAGATGTCCGGGTTGCTCGTGCGCATCTGCTCGTCGACGCGGATGCCGCCGCGCTCGCCGATCTCCAGGCCGGCCGCCTTCGCCAGCGCCGTGTCCGGGCGCACGCCGAGCGCGAGGATCACGATGTCGGCCGGATACACCTTGCCGGACTTCGTCTGCACTTCGAGCGAGCCGTTCGTCGCCCTGCTTGAATCCGGCCACGCCGTCGTTGAGCGCCAGGCGGATGCCGTGCCGCTCGCACGTAGCCCTCGACGATGCGCGCCATTTCCCGGTCGAGCGGCGCCAGGATCTGATCGAGCATCTCGACCAGCGGTGACGTCGAAGCCGCGATGGACGAGGTTCTCCGCCGTCTCGAGGCCGATGAACCCGCCGCCGATGACCACCGCGCGGGTCTTCGGCCGCACCGTCTGGAAGCCGGAGTACTTGTGCATCCCGGCGAGGAACAGCGGAGCCCTTCTCGATCCACTCGCGGATCGCCCGCGCGTCGGGCACGGTCCGGACCTGGAAGATTCCCGGCAGGTCGATGCCGGGCAGCGGCGGGCGGATCGACGCCGCTCCGGGCGACAGCACCAGCTTGTCGTAGGACTCGGTCGTCACCTCGCCGGTTGCGACGTTGCGCAGATCGACGGTCTTCTTGTCCGGCGAGATCTTCGATCGCCTCGCAGCCCGTCCGCACGTCGATGGCGAACTGCGCGCGGAACGTGTCTCGCATCCGCGACGAGGAGGCTCGACTTCCTTCGGGATCACGCCGCCGACGTGGTAGGGCAGCCCGCAGTTCGCGTACGAGACATACGGCCCGCGCTCCACCATGAGGATCTCGGCCTTCTCGTCCAGCCTGCGCAGGCGCGCCGCGCACGACGCGCCGCCGGCCACGCCGCCAACGATGATGACTTTCATGATTCTTGCCTTCCTAACGACTGATGCTTGCGATATCGCATGCCGCGAACCGTCGGTTCGCCCGCCGCTCGCGGCTACTGCATGAACCAGCCGTGGCTGACGATGAAGCGACTGGCCGGTCATCGCGTTGGACGGGAACGCGGCGCAGAACAGCGTCGCCTCGGCCACGTCCTCGACCGTCGTGAACTCGCCGTCCACCGTCTCCTTGAGCATGACGTTCTTGATGACCTCCTGCTCGGAGATGCCCAGCGCCTTGGCCTGCTCGGGAATCTGCTTGTCCACCAGCGGCGTGCGCACGAAGCCGGGGCAGATCACGTTGGCGCGCACGCCGTGCTTGGCGCCCTCCTTGGCCACGACCTTGGCCAGCCCGATCAGCCCGTGCTTGGCCGTGACGTAGGGCGCCTTCAGCAGCGAGGCTTCCTTGGAGTGAACCGAGCCCATGTAGATGATGCTGCCGCCGCGGCCCGACCTTGTACATGTGCGGCAGGCAGGCCTTGGTCGTCAGGAAGGCGCCGTCGAGGTGGATCGCCAGCATCTTCTTCCAGTCGGCGAAGGGGAACTCCTCGATCGGGTGCACGATCTGGATGCCGGCGTTGCTGACCAGGATGTCGACGCCGCCGAACTCCGCGACGACGGCCGCGACGCCGTCGTTGACCGCCTCTCTCGTCGCAGACGTCCATCGCGACGCCCATCGCCACGCCGCCGGCCGCGCGGATCTCCGCGGCCGTCGCGTCCGCCGCCTCCTGGTTCAGGTCGGCGATCGCGACCTTGGCGCCTTCGCGCGCGAAGCGCATCGCGATGCTCCTTGCCGATGCCGCTGGCGGCGCCGGTGACGATGGCGGTCTTGTCCTTCGAGTTTCATGGCTTGCTCCTTTCGGTGTGCGAGGTAGTCGTGGACGACGGTGCCCAGGTTCAGGGTGAGGTCGCACAGGATGTGGGTGGCGGAAAGCACTTCCAGCACCGGCAGCGCAGCCACCGGCGCGAGTGCGTGGTGGAACAGCTCCAGCGCCGCCGGCCCGCTCCAGGCGCCGTGGACGGTGACGTCGCCGCAGCGGTAGCGCACGATTTCGCAGATGCGCGGCGTGCCGTCGACGTGCGGGATGATCTTCAGCAGGAAGCCCGGCGCCTCCACCGACTCGCGCGCCTTGTCGTTGTCGAGCGCCCGGTGCTTGTAGCCCATCGTCGCCACGGCGACCGGCACCGGGCCGAAGCGCAGCACGCCGCCGAGCGTGTCCTTCTCGACCTTGAGGATGGGCGACGCCAGCTTCTTCGGGAAGCCCCACAGCTCGCGCCCGCCGGCGATCGGCGGGTCGCAGTCCAGGTACATCGCGTGGACGTAGCCGCCCTTCTCGCCGCGAAAGCTCACCGGGATCACCTGCCCGCTTTCGGTGTAGTCGCCGAATCCGGTCGAGTCGGGCATGCGGATGAATTCGTACTTGACGATCGGCTCGGTGAACTCCAGCGGCGCCGGGATCACGGCCTTCAACGCATCCGGATCGGTCCGGTAGGCGATGATGAAGAACTCGCGGTTGACGAAGCGATACGGGCCGGGCGGATACGCCGGGCTGGTGAGCGGCATCGCGAAGGCGCGTTTCCTGACTTCGTCTTCGTTCATGCGGTAGACTCCTTTCGTGGTCCGGAGGCTAGAGATCGAAGACGCGCACGCCGTTGCCCAGGTCGGTGACGATGGCAGGCGTCCGGGTGCTTCAGCACCTGCTGCACGTCGTCCTGGCCGGCCTGCCAGAGCTCGTCGACCGTGGCGCGCGAGAACTCGTAGTCCTTGAAGTCGGACGACTTGCGTGTCGCGCCGGTTGACCAGGTGGACCAGCGACACCGGGCCGCGCCGGCTGCACCGCTTCGAGCTTCTTGACCTGCGGGTCGGCGCGCAGGTTGGCCGGCAGCTTGGCGATGACGTCGGCCAGCGTGCTGCGCAGTCGCCTCGATCTGCGCGGATCTGCTCGTGCGAGAAGCGCGTCTTGCTCTGGAACTGGATGTCCTTGACGCGCTCCTGCACCTGGTCGAGGTTCTGCGGCAACTCGCCCAGCGCCGCTGAACAGGTCGACCTGCACGATCAGCGCGTCTCAGGCGGAAGTCCTGTCGCGACGTACTGCAGCGGCGTGTTGGACATGATCCCGCCGTCGAAGTAGTACTCGCCGTCGATCTCCACCGGCGGGAAGCCGGGCGGCAGCGCGCCGCTGGCCATCACGTGGCTCGGCGGTGATCGTGTGTGCTGGTGCTGTCGAAGTAGACCGATTCGCCGGTGCGCGCGTTGACCGCGCCGAGCGACAGCCGCATGTCGCCGCCGTTGATGCGGTCGAAGTCGACCAGCTCTTCGAGCGTCGCCCGCAGCGGCTCGGTGTCGTAGTAGCTCAGTGCGCGCCAGGCGTGCCTTCCGGCGCGAACTGCGGCGGCGGCATCCGCGGCGCGAAGAAGCCGGGGATGCCGAAGAACATCGCCGACGGCGGCGGCCATCCGGTTCATCATCGGGCGCGCGAAGTCCATCGCGGCCGGCAGGACGAACGGCGCCTGCGACGAGACGCGGTCCCAGAACTCGCGCAGGCGCTCGACCCGGCGTTCCGGCGGGTTGCCGGCGATCAGCGCGGCGTTGATCGCGCCGATCGAGATGCCGACGACCCAGTCGGGCGCGAACCCGACGGCGGCGATGCCCTCGTAGACGCCCGCCGTGGTACGCGCCCAGCGCGCCGCCGCCTTGCAGCAGCAGGATGCGGTGCTCGTGCGACTCGAAGTCGGCGGCCGTAGCGCAGGCTGCGGCGCTGAGTCTTGCGGGGGTCGACATGTCGATCACTGCCTGGCTGCGAGCCCGGCGTTCGGCGGCATCGGCGCGGTACGACCACCGGCCTGGCAGTCTTCACTTCTTCGCCGCCGCCGGCTTCGGCGCCGGCTCGACGCTCAGCGCGAGCGCCTCGGTGTAGGTCACCTCGACCTGGTCGCCTTTCTTGACGACCTTGAACTGATCGGGGTTCTGCACGTTGAGCGTCACGACGTTGCCCCGCGGTCCCTTGAGCGTGATCGTGCTCTTCTTCGGATCGACGCGCGATGACGTCGGCGATCGCGGTGACCTCGCGTGCGCCGGCGACCGCCGGCCGCTCGCCGGGCTTCGCCCGCGCGGCCTCCTCGGTCACGGTCGGCTCGCCGGCCTTGACCTTGGTCTTCCTCAGCTCGAGCGTGAGCGCCTGGGCGTAGCGCGCGACGACGAAGTCGCCGAGCTTGATCTGGTCGAAGTTCTTGACCTCGTCGCCGGCGACGACGTCGACGACGTTGCCCTTCGGCCCCTTCAGCGTCACCGTGCGCGTGGCCTTGTCGATGCCGACCACCTGGGCGGAGAGCTCCAGCCGCACGCACGATGGCTGCCTTGCCCGGCTCGCTGGCGACGATCGCGCCCCCCGTTGCGTCGGGCTTTTGCGCAAGTGCCGCTACGGCAAAGGTTGCTGCCGCCAGCGCATAGGCCATTCTCCAATTACGGATTTGCATCGGGCTTCTCCATTCGAAAATCAGGCGGTCGCAGCGCCGGGCAGCCCTGCGCCGCGTTCCGCGCGACCGTGTTGACCAGTGGAACATGTTGATCCGCCAGTGCGCTGGATCGATCCGGACGCTGACTAGACAGTTCCGGACAGGTGCCCCTATGATCCTTGCGTGAGGTCAAACCTTCGTCTGTCAGGCGGCCTCCGACCGAAGGCGGCGAAGCCTGCGGCCGAGGAAGGGACCGTCCGCATTGGCGTCGCGGCCGCGGTTCCTGCTGTCCTGAGGAGCCTGGGTGCGGATCCTGCCGAGGTGGTGGGCGAAGCAGGACTGGACCTCAAGCTCCTCGCCGACCCGGACAACCTGATCTCCTACGCGGCGCGGGGGCGCCTTTTCGCCTGGTGCGTGGCAAGGACGGGCTGCAAGCACTTCGGACTCCTGCTCGGTCAGCAGGGTCAACTGTCTTCCCTTGGACTGGTGGGCTTCCTGGCGCAGAGCTCGCCGGACGTCGGAACGGCCCTCCGCAGCCTCGTGCGCTACTTCCATCTTCACGCCCGCGGCGGGGCGCCTACCCTCGCGGTGCACGGCAACTCGGCCATGTTTGGCTACGACATCTATCAGCCGAACGTCGAGGCCATCGACCAGACCGGGGATGGCGCGATCGCCATGGCGTTCAACATCATGCGCTCGCTGTGCGGTTCGGGATGGAAGCCGGTCGAAGTCCTTTTTGCCCACCGCAAGCCGGCGGACGTCGGGCCATTCCGCCGATTCTTCCGCGCGCCCCTGCGCTTCGATGCCGAGCAGTACGCGCTGGTGTTCTCCGCCACGTGGCTGACTCATCGCGTGTCCAGTGCCGATTCCGATCTGCGCCGTCTGGTGCAGAAGCAGATCGACGCGCTCGATGCGCGGCACCGCGGCGACTTCCCGGAGCAGGTGCGGAGCGTGCTGCGATCGGCGCTGCTGACGGGTCATGGCACGGCGGACCAGGTCGCCGCGCTGTTCTCGACGCACAGCCGGACCCTGCGCCGCCGTCTGAGTGACTTCGGCACCAATTTCCAGGCGCTCTTGGACGAGGGCCGCTTCGAGATCGCCCGGCAGATGCTCGAGGACTCCGCGATGGAGGTGAGCCAGATCGCCGCGTCTCTCGACTACGCCGACGCGAGTGCGTTCACTCGGGCATTCCGGCGCTGGAGCGGCACCACGCCGGCGGTCTGGCGGACGAAGCGGAGGGCGGCGAGCTCCGGTAAGAATCAATCGGCGCCGTGCGCGCGCGCATAGCAAGGACCGCGATTACGGCCCGAACGATCCTGCGAGCCCGTGGTGACTGTCGTCGATTGGCTGTCCGAAAATGTCCAGCCGCTGTCTGGAATTGTCCGGCGCGACCGCCCTCCGCGTGATTAACTGGAGACGATGGCCGGCACGTCGCAGCCAGTCACTCAAGCACGCTGGCCGGCGTCCTTTTTCGAGGAGACCGTAGCGATGAAGCGTTTACTCTTGGGACTGGCTTTGGCGCTGGCTGCTGGGGGAGCGACCGCGCAGACCATCGTCGACTTGAAGTACGTGCAGCAAGCGATTGCGCGGGGCGCGCTGCTGTGGGACGTCCGCGACAAGGCCGCCTTCGCGAAAGGCCATATCCCGGGCGCGGTCAGCATCGGCGATCCGACGCTCACGCTGCGCAACAAATACACGGAGGATTACCTGCCGACCGCCGACCTAGAGAAGGCGCTCGGCGCCGCCGGGATCGACCCGGCACGCGAGATCATCGTCTACGGCGACCGCGGACTGCCTTCGGCGTACTTCGGGCAGCTGACCCTGCGGTACTTCGGCGCCGCCAATGCGCGCGTCTTCCACGACGGCATCGATGCGTGGCGCGCTGCCGGTCTTGCAGTGTCGACCACGCCGGCCAAGGCAAAACCGGTCACGCTCAAGCTCACGCCGCAACCCGGCGTCATCGTCTCGACCAAGGAAGTCGTCGCGGCGCTTAAGCGGAGCGACGTCCAAATGCTCGATACGCGGACGGTGAAGGAGTTCACGGGCGAGGACGTGCGCGCGATCCGCGGCGGCCACATCCCGGGCGCGGTCAACGTCCCGTACGAGCAGAACTGGGTGGACCCGGATACGCGCGGCAAGCTGAAGAGCGGCGCAGCGAAGGATTCTTCGGGCATGGCGCTCAAGCCGCGCGAACAGCTCGCCAAGGTCTACGAGAAGCTCGATCCCGCCAAGGAGATCATCGTCTACTGCCAAAGCGGCAACCGCGCCGCGCAGAGCGCCGCGGTGCTGGCCGACCTCGGCTACAAGAACGTCAAGGTGTTCGACTCGTCGTGGCTCGGGTACTCGAGCTGGCTCAGCGCGCCCGCGGAGGACGAGGTCTGGACCAACTTCGGCGCTTTGCTGCCGGCGATCAAAGGGCTCGAGAACCGCTTCGGCGAGCTGGAGCGGCAAGTCGAGTCGAAACGAGCGCAGTAACGCCTGGTCGGCGCTGGCGGTCTTGCTCGAGGGCACTTCTTGCTTTCTATGCGACAGGTGCGGCAGGAAAAGTGATTCGAATGAGCCGCATTTCGGTATTCGCCGTAATTGTCCTCGCGGCGCTGATCACGGGCTGCGCGAGCCTGCCCCCGCTGGAAGGCCGGACCGCGACGACCACGCTCGCCGACACGGCGGGCACGCGGCTTGGCCGCGCCGTGGCGGCCGATGTTGCCGCGAACCCGGGCAAGACCGGGATCCACGCGCTTCCGGAGGGCAACGCGGCTTTCGCAGCCCGTGTCCTGTTCGCGGCCGCCGCAGAAAAGTCGCTCGATGCGCAGTACTACATCTGGCATGGGGACCAGGTCGGCTACCTGCTCTTCGAGGCACTCTGGCAGGCCGCCGAGCGAGGGGTGCGGGTTCGCCTGTTGCTCGACGACCTCAATACCGGCGGCCTCGACGCCACGATCGCCGCACTCGACGCGCATCCGAACATCGAGGTGCGCCTCTACAACCCGCTCCTGCAGCGGGGCGTGCGCACGATCAATTTCCTGACCGACTTCGCACGCGTGAACCGGCGCATGCACAACAAGTCGTTCACCGTGGACAACCAGGTGAGCGTCGTCGGCGGGCGCAACATCGGCAACGAGTATTTCGGCGCGGGCAGCGGCGTCGTGTTCGCCGACCTGGACGTGATCGCCGTCGGCGCGGCCGTGGCCGAGGTCTCGAAGGCGTTCGATCTCTACTGGAAGAGTCCGTCGGCGTATCCGGCGGCGAGCTTCGTAGGCACGCCCGGGCCGGACGGCGCGGCCGAGCTGAAGGCCAGGTTCGCCGCGACGCGCGCCGACCCGGAATCCGTCGCCTTCGCCGAGGCGGTGCGCTCGACGTCGCTCGTACGCGATCTGCTTGGCCGCCGGCTGGCGCTGGAATGGACGTTCGCCCGAGTCGTGTACGACGACCCGGCGAAGACGCTCGACACGACCGCCCGGACCGACGTTCTGCTCTTCCCGGAGCTCGTGCGGACCATGGGCCGGCCGGAGAAGACCTTCGATCTCATCTCGCCGTACTTCGTACCTGGCGAAGAGGGCACCGCGGCGCTGGTGACGCAGGCGAGCAAGGGCGTGAAGGTGCGCATCTTCACCAACTCCCTGGCGTCGTCCGAGGCGAGTGTCGTGCACGCGGGCTACGCGAAGCGCCGCGAGGATCTGCTCCGTGCCGGAGTCCGGCTCTACGAGATCAAGACCACCGCGGCCCGGGAAGCGCGTGACGAGAAGGTCAAGTTCGGATCGAGCTCGTCGACGGGCTTGCACGCGAAGACGTTTGCCGTGGACCACAGCCGCATCTTCGTCGGCTCGTTCAACTTCGACCCGCGCTCGGCGCGACTGAATACCGAGATGGGCCTCGTGATCGACAGCCCGACGCTCGCCCGGCAGCTCGCCGAGCGTTTCGACACCGCTGCGTCCGTAGGGGCGTACGAGGTCCGGCTTGGGCCCGACGGCCGCAGTCTGGAATGGGTCGAGCGGACCGCTGCGGGCGAAACGCGTTACGACACCGAGCCGGGAACGAGCTGGTTCCAGCGTCGGGCCGTCGACTTCTATTCGATTCTCCCAATCGACTGGCTGCTCTAGCCGACCCCATTTCCCGACGCCGAAATCGGCTCGAAACATGCGGCGTGCCGTGCTCTTTCTGCTGACCTGCTTCGTCGTGGCAACAGGCAACGCGGCGCCCCTTGCTCCCGCCGCGAAGGCAGAGATCGACGACCTGCTATCGAGGCTCGAGGCCTCGTCGTGCACGTTCAATCGCAATGGCACCTGGTACCCGGCGACCGAGGCGAAATCGCACCTGTTGCGCAAGCTGAAGTACCTCGAAGACCGGGGCGCGGTGCAGAACGCCGAGCAGTTCATCGAGCGCGCCGCCTCGAGCAGCAGCACCACGGGTCAGCCTTACCTGGTCAAATGCGGGAGCGGCGCTCCGGTCCAGAGCGGGACGTGGCTGATGGCCCAATTGCAGGTGATGCGCGCTGCCGGACGAGCGAAGAACGCGCAGTAGGGGTAGCCACCCTACTTAGCCGGTGTGCCGCCGAACTCGCGCACGACCGACTGGAATTCCTTTGACTGGCGCAGCAGCTGCGAGGCGACATCGCGCAGCCGGTCGACGGCCTCGGGCGGCAGCACGAAACTCGTGGGCAGGTTCATGAAGTAGTCGCGCTCCTTCGGTTCGCCGATCTCGTCGAAGCTGACCTCCACCGTGTGCACGGCGAGCTTCGGGAGCGTGACGCTGGCTTCGGCCTGCGCCTCGGTCGCGCCCGCCAGGCGCGCCCGCGCAACCAGCAGCTCGCGCCGCCACGAGAAGATCTCCTGGCGGTCCTTGATCAGCTCGACGGTTTCGAACGAGTAGCGATCGATCGGCACGCCGGAGGCCTGCAGGAGCTGGGCGACCGTGCCGGGGGGTGTTTCGCTGCGGTCCCAGTCCGTCCGTGGCGCCGAGCGGGCATTCACGATGATCAACACGATCCTGCGAATGACGCCGAATCCCACCTGGCCGCGGAACTCCACGCTCGCCGCCAGCGCCTCGAAAGTCTCGAGCACGGCGCGCATCCCGATGTTGTCCGCCACACCCCCGTCGACGAGGTGGATGTACGGCCGATCCTTGCTGTTCTGGAAGTCGCGCATCTCGCGGTACCGCTGATAGGCGCGCGCCGACGGCCGGACCCGGCCCTCGGACTTGGCGACTTCGCGGACCCAGTCCGGGTACTCGTAGCCGCAGGTGCCGCCATAGTTGTTGAACGTCACCGCCGAGAGCACGACCGGCACGGCCGAAGAGGTGGCCGCCGCGCGCGACAGGCGGACCTTGTTCAGGTCCGAGCACAGCAGGTCGAAGTCCTGCTGGTAGAACGCGAACCGCGAGCCGGTCGAGATGTCGGTCCCGGAGGCCACCGCGGTCGGCGCCTGCTTGTCGAGCAGGTCGCCGAAGGTCGCGCCTTCGAACAGGATCTCGTCGTAGTACTCCGCGGCGAGCTCCGAGCGCCCGGCGCTGCCGCCGACGAACTTCCACCAGTTGAACGGGTTCAGGGAACGCGAGACCAGGGCGCCCTGCACGTCGCGCTTGAGGAACCGCTGCTCGTACTCGGAGAACAGCCGCTCTCCGTAGAGCGCATAAGCGAGCGCAGTGAAGCTGCCCCCCGACACGCCGGTGATGAGATCCACCTCGTCGACCAGCCGGCGGCGCTGGCCGTCGACGACGATCTCGGTGCGCCGGAGCTCCTCGAGCACGCCGTACGAGAACGCCGCGGCGCGCGTGCCGCCTCCCGAGAACGCGAGCACGAACAGCGTATGCGGATCGTTGTTCTGGCGCTTCGGGATCAGGAGGTACGGACGGTAGCCGGACTTGGGATCGGCCTGGGTGATCGGCTCGTTGATCGGCCGGCTGGCGCAGCCGGCGACGGCCAGCACAGCCAGCACCAGCATCAAGACCTTGGCTCTGTGACTCATCGCGTGCCTCCGAACGTCGTTAAGCTGCGCTACCCCCGCAGTGACCTGACGCTTCGCCGGAAGTCGCAGCTCGCGAGCCCGGGAGCGGCGCCCATTCTATCCGCGCGCAGGGCTCGGACACGGACCGCCCTGAGCCGGGGGGCGCCATGTCGGACGTGCGAGGAGCGCGCAGTAGGGGTCTGCCTTCGGGAGCGGCGACCGGCCGAGATCGACCCTGAGCAAACCGGGCCGATGCGCTACCTTCTAACCCCATGCGCTGGATCAAGAGCCCGGCCTGGGACCTCGTTTGGGTCCTGAATGCGCTGTGGTTGGCCCCCCTGGTCCTTCTGCTGGCGCGGGGTCATGACGACGTGCGCGCCAGCCCGGTGGACGGGCTGTTCTTCGCCCTCGCGGTGCCGCTGTGGTTCGGCCACCGCGTCTCGTCGGCCTGGCTGGCCTACGCGACCCCGGCCTACCGCCCCCTGCTCGCCACGCAGCGGCTGCGCTTCGTCGTGGCCCCGTTGGCCATCGCCGCGGCCTGCTTCGCCCTGCTGCTGGCTCCCGAGAGCGTGCTGCCGATGCCGCTGATCGAGCGCGTGGTCTGGCTCGCCGTCCTGGACTACCTGCTGGTGAGTTACCACTTTGCCGCGCAGCACTTCGGGCTGCTCAGCCTCTACCGCGCGCGCGCGGGACGAGCGTCGGACGCGAACACGCGACGGCTCGATCGGTGGTTCGCGCTCGTCGTGGGCGGCGGTTTCGTCGTGGTGGCAGAGGCCCTGGCGGGATCGATCGCCTTCCAGGACCGCTGGATCGACCCGCTGCTGGGAGCGGGCGGGTCGGACGTGTTCGCGCGCACGCTGCGCGATGGCGGCATCGTCGTCGTCGTGATCCTGACCGCCCTGATGCTGCGCGTCGAACTGCGCTCGCAGCGCCCATCGCTGCCGCGCGTGGCCTACGTCCTCGGCGTCTCGGCCATGGTGCTCTTCGCCTTCCTCGCGCGCGATCCCTTCCTGTTCATCGTGCTGTGGAGCGTGCAGCATTGGAGCGCCGCGATGGGACTCGCCTCGCTCGCGGCTTCCGGTGGGGCCCAGGCGCCCGGCGCGCACTGGCAGCGGCTGCTGGCGCCCATCAATCGGCGCGGCTGGGCGGTGCTGCTCGTGCTCGCCGTCGTCTCCACCCTGCTGCTGCCGGTGATGGAGGTGGAGGCCGTGACCGACGAATACGCCTACGCCGACCGCATCTTCGGCGATGCGGCGCGGTGGCTGCGCTCCTCGCCCTTCGTGCCGGCGCTGCTGGCCCTGGGCTTCGCGACCGGCTTCATCCACTACCTGCTGGATCGCGCTGCCTTCCGCTTCTCCTCGCCCGAGGTGAGGCAGGCCGCCCGCGGGCTGCTGCAGTCCTGATCTTTTCACCAATAGCGCCAAGAGCGAACTTCCTCGACCATCACGCAGTGGGCGCACGTCCTGCGCAACCGCTTGATCTAGTAGGTACTACCCGTCTTGTGCGACAATGTCGTACATGACGGAGGCTGAAGATGACGACCCTGACCATTCGTCTTGATGCGAAGCTGGAGAAGGCTCTGGACCGGATTGCGAAGAGCACCGGGCGGACCAAGAGCGAGATTGCCCGCGAGGCGCTCAAGCGCCAGGTCGCGGTCGCGCGCTTTCGCGAACTGCGGAAGAAGACGCTGCCGTTTGCCGAGGCACAAGGACTCGTGACCGATGAGGATGTGTTCCGGGCCCTCTCGTGAGGGTCTTCCTCGACACGAATGTACTGGTGAGCGCTTTCGCGTCGCGGGGGTTGTGCGCCGATCTCCTCGAACTGGTGCTCCTGGAGCACGACTTGGTCTCGGGGCGGAGCGTACTTCGCGAATTCACCAAAGCGCTCCGTGAGAAGGTCAAGCTTCCCGCCGCCCGTTCGGCTGAGATCGTCGACTTCGTCTTGGGCGAGGCAGCGCAGGTCGTCGGAACGGCCGAGCCCGCCGACGCGAAGGTCGATCCCGACGACGCGCGGGTGCTGGGCGAGGCGCTCGCGGGGCACGCGGAGCTGTTCGTCACCGGCGATGCTGCCCTTCTGAAACTTGCGACCGTCGGCGGACTCCGGATCGTTTCGCCTCGGCAGTTCTGGGAGGCGCTCCACGCCCGCGAGAAGTAGAAATACCGCCCGCCAGGACGGTACCGCACTACTTCCCCGGCACGCCGCCGAGCTCGCGCAGAACCGACTGGAAGTCCTGCGATTGGCGCAAGCTGCTGCAGTCATGATTTTTTCGCCCCGAGCGGCCCTCGACGCGAAATAAGCGCCACTCTGCACCGCCGTTCCCCGTCACGACCCCCGCTTCGGCTTCTCCTTGAATCCTCGCCACCCGCGATGCGCCGGGGGCGCAGGCGCCGCCACCGACGCCTGATCGACCGTGATGCGCCGGATTGCGAGCACGGCGTCCGCGGGCAACAGCCGCTCGACGTTGCGCTCGGACTCTCGGATGCGCTCGTCCACGTGCAGCCGACCCTCGGCGTCCTCGCGCACGATGCCTGTCTCGAGCAACGAGTCGAAGTAGGTCGCGAACGTCGAGCGCTCGTAGAAGTCGGGCGGCGCGAACTCGAAGAGCAGCGACAGTCGCTGGGTCAGCATCTGCATGAGCGCCTCGAGGCGCTCGCGCTTGAGCTGTCCGGAGCCGAGGCTCGTCAGCAGCGCCATCGTCAGGTAGTCCCGGCGCAGGAGATGGCGCAACGACCGCGCGAGCAGCTCCAGGCCCGCGTGCTCCGGGCTGTAGCGATCGGCGGCGCGGATCGCGCCATCCGTGACGCGCGCGAACCCGATCTCGAGGAACAGCTCGACGATGCGCCGCGACGCCTCACCTGCCTCCTCGGGCGAGTAGTGCAGCATCAGCTCTGCGTGCAAGAAGGGCTGCATGTTCTCGCAGAAGCGAGCCACGCTGTCGCGCGTCGTTTCGCGCGCGCCTGCGAGCAGGCTCGCGACGAGCGCGGGCAGTGCGTAGACGTGCAGAACGTTGTTGCGGACGTAGTTGAGCGTGGACACCTGGTCGTCCGGGACCCTGATCACGTCGCCGAGCGGATGCGGCACGCGAGTGGCGAAGCCGAGCTTCAGCGCCTCGTCGACCGCCGCCGCGGGCGCCTTGTCCGTGAGCGTCGCGTCCTTGGCGTAAGGCAGGCGGGAAGCGATCGTCTTCAGCCATTCGATCTGCTGCAGGAGCGTGCGTTCGTCGAGCGCATTCCGCGGGCTCGGGATGATGGCCATCGCAAACAGATTGACGGGATTTACGACGACCGCCGCGTTGATGCGCTCGGCCATCTCGCGGGCGAGCGGCACGGTGAGGCGCTTCGCGGCGTCGCGCCTCGCTTCATCTTCCAGCGTCCGCCATTCGGGCACCTCGTGGTCGAGAAACCGCTCGAGCAGCAGGGGCTCGCCGAAGCTCATGTAGGCCCTCCCGTACTCGCGCCGCAGGCTCTTGACGGCCCCGACGAGCGCCCCGAGCGACTCGCGCTTCTTCGACTGCCCTTCGAGCTCGGCAATCAGCGTGCGGCCTTCGAGCAGCTTCTCGTAGCCGATGTAAACGGGGACGAGCAGCAGCGGACGCGGATGCTCGCGCATGAAGCTCTCGAGCGTCATGCCGAGCAGTCCGCCTTTCGGCGACAGGGTCCAGCCGCTCCGGCTGCGGCCGCCCTCCATGAAGTACGCGATCGGAAAGCCCTTCGCGATCATCGTATGCATGTATTCGCGGAATACCGCCGCGTATAGCGGCTCGCCCTTGAAGCTCCGCCGCAGGAAGAACGCCCCGCCGCGCCTCAGCACCGGCCCGACGACGGGGAAGTTGAGGTTGGCGCCGGCTGCGATGTGCGGCGGGGCGAGACCCTCCCTGTAAATGAAGTACGAGAGCAGCAGGTAATCGATGTGGCTGCGGTGGTTGGGCAAGTAGACGATTCCCTTGCCCGGCGCAGCCTTCACGATCTCGTCGGCGTGAAGAATTTCGACGCTTTCATAGAGCCGCTTCCACAGCCGGCCGAGCACCAGCTCCAGCGCGCGGATCACCGGGTAGCTGAAGTCCGACGCGATCTCCCATGCGAACTTGCGCGCACGGCTCTCCGCTTCCGCGGCGGGGATGACGAGGCGCTCGGCTTCCGCGGCGATGGCCACCTGCATCGCCTCCGATTCGATCATCACCTCGATCAGGTTGCGCCGGTGCGAAAGGTCCGGGCCGATCGCCGACTCGCGCACGCGGCGGAAGTGGAAGCGCAGGAAGCGGTTCGTCTTGCGCACCGCCGTGGCGACATCGGCCTCGTCGTCGATCAGGCGGCGCAGCGAAATCGGCGCGGCGAAGGTCACGCGCGTCTGGCGGCCGTTCACCAGGATGATGAAGAGCTGGCGCAACGCGCCCACGCTCGCCCATGCGTCGGCAAACATCGCTTTGAGCAGTGAATCCTGGGATCCGGGCGCCCGGCTCCAGAGCACCGTCACCGGCACGAGCTGTACGTCGGCCGCCGGGTCGAGCATCACCGCCGCGGTCATGCGCGAGAGCGCTTCCGACGGCTCGGTGGTGCGCAGACTGAGCGGATTCGGGTTGAGGACGACCGAGAAGACCGACCGCTTCTCGGTCGGGAATTCCGGCCCGATCGGGTCGAGCGCCGAGGGCAGGCCGAGCCGCTGCGCTTCCTCTTCGAGGACGAGCACGCTGGAGAGGTGCCGATCCTGGAGCACGTAACAGATCGGCCGTCGCAGATCGACGTCGAGCGCCTCGGCGCGCTCCGGCGTGACCTGCGTGCGAACCACCACGTAAAGCAGCCGTCGCAGCAACGCCGCAAAGACATTGCCGGGGCGCAGCCGCCTCCGCGAGGGCACCTTCGGGTGAGGCACGGGGCCAGTCATTCTCGATTGGCGGTTCTCTTTCCGGACGGAGGACTGCTTGCGGCGTCACCGCGCCGGTTCAGCGGCCCATGCGCCGGTCGTACGCCTGCGAAAAGCGGTTGCTGAGCCCCGGGTCGCGCTGCGTCGCCCCCTTCGCGTCGAACTGCACGCGCACGCTGCCGTCGGCCTGGCGCGCGACGACCACGGTCACGTCGATGCCGTCCTTGGTGCCGCGGATGAGTCCCGTCGCGGCATCCGCCGACGTGACCTGTACGCCCGCGTCCTGCGCGCCACCCACCGCCGCGCTCCACGCGCGGTCGAAGTTCGAAGGCCCGGGCGCAGGCACTGGCTGATAGACGACGCAGCCGGCGAGCAGCAGGCTCGCCAGAACGAATGTGAGGACGACGCGAACTGCTCGTGACATGCGGTCTCCCTTCGGTTCGATCGCTAGAAGATCAGGTAACGCAGCGAAAGCTGCACCCGCATGTTCGTCGCGGACGCACCGCCGACCTGGGTCGCCTCGCCCCACAGCACTTCGCCGCCGACGATCAGCGTCGGCGTGAGGCGATGCAGCAGGTTCGCCGAGGCGTACACGATGCGGCGCAGCTCTTCGGGACGGCGCAGCTCGCCGTCGTCGCGTCGTCCACAGCGTGCTCGCCCCGGCCACGGTCATCCAGTCGGGGGCCCACTTGTGCTGGTAGTAGAGCGTGACGCCCGAGCTGCGCAGGAGCTCGAACCGCCGGTCGGTCCCGAGCGCGACGCCGGTCGCGCTCAGCGGATCGTTGAAATAGCGCCCGACGCCCTTGCCCGTCACCGCCTGCCAGAGCAGCGCGTCGTCGCCAATGTTGAGCGAGCCCGAAGCCGACACGCCGGTCCCGTTCACGTGCCGCTCGCGCGACCCGAGCGGGCTGTCGGCCACGACGTCGAGGCTGCGCGAGAGCCCCGCGAGCTGCACGTGCCCGAGGTCGCCCTCGTAGCGGACGCGCGCCGCGAGATCCGGCCGGCGCGCATCGGTGTGCACGGCGAGGAGCGCGCCGCCGCCGGAGAGGTCCGCCTGCGACTCCTCCACCGACGCCTGGATCGCCCAGCCCGAGCCGAACGGGATCGAGGCGCGCGCGAGCCACTGCCGCACGAACGTCACCCCGCCCGGGCCGTTGTAGTCGAGCGTCGTCGGCAGCGCGCCTTCGTCCATGAAGGTGGAGTAGGTCTTGCCGACGATGATCCAATCGTCCCAGCGCACGAAGAGCTGGTTGAGCGTCGGCGCGGTCTTGCCGTCGAGCGGAAAGAGGTTCGCTTCGAGGCGCGTCCACAGATGCCCGGCCGGGAGCGGCGTGCGCGAGAGCCAGTTGATCTGCGACTGCCGCACGCTGAGCCGGTAGTCGGCGTCCGCGGGGCCGAAGGGCGTGCTCGAGACGAAGAACGTGTCCTGCTCGTCGCCGTCCTGCTTGTGGCGCGTCGCGATGCCGTCGAGCTGGAGATAGCCGCCGATGAGGTACTCCGTGTCGGTGCCCGGAATGGTGCGGACGGCCGCCTTGAGTCGCGCGTGGAGTTGCGCCTCCGCCTGGGAGCCCTTCGAGGCCGCGAAGTCCCCGTCGTCCTCGGCGGCAGGCGCGCCGGAGGCGAGCGCCAGCGCGGCCGCCGCCGCAGCCGCGCGCCTCATCCGCCGAGCGCGATGATCGCGGCGATCAGCACCGCCCCGGTCACCGCCATCGCCAGCCCGCCCCGCCACGGACTGCCGCCCGCGTACCGCGCGAGCGCCCAGCCGGCCATGAACAGCATGACGAGCGAAAGCGCGTTGGACACGCGCAGGGCGAACGCGGTCTGCTGGAACACGAAGAACGGGATCACGACCGGGAACGTCGCGAGCACCACGAGGAGGAAGACGCCGAGCGCGCCTTTGAGATCGCGCGCGCCGAGTCGGGGCTGCTCGGGCGCGGACGGCGCCTCGACCAGGCGCCGGCGCAGCCCTCGATTGCTTCGGGCCCCACGGTGTCGGCGAGACGCGGCGGAAGCGCGTCCGCGACGAGCGCGCTGCCCGGTGGCCGCGTCCGCGCGCGCGCAGCTCGGCAAGCAGCGTCCGGTTGCGCGTGCGCTCGGTCACCGTGCGGACGAGGTACATCACCGCGTCGGCGAGCCCCCAGGCGAGGTTGCAGCCGAGCGCGGCGATCATCATCGTCCGCACGTCTTCGCGGCCCGCCGTCGCGACGCTGAGCGACCCGGTGAAGGTCAGCGCCATGAGCAGTCCGAAGATCACCTCCGATACGCGATCGATCGGATCGAGGACCGGCGCGGGTTTCTCGGCGTTCGACATGGGATCTCCGGTAGTCTCGACTGCGGCCGCCGTTCGCGGCTCGCCGCTCACTTCGGCGACTCGCTCTGAGCGGCCTTGTCGCCCGCCCCCGGCGGCGGCTCGGGCGGGCGCTCGTCGAAGCTGCCGCCGAGCGCGAGATACAGGTTGACCCGCTGCACGAGCTGCTCGCTGCGGACGCGGATGAGCGACACCTGCGCGGCGTACAGGGCGAGGCTCTGCTGGAGCACGCCGCGCAGGTCGCCCGAGCCGACGCGGTAGCGGATGTTCGCGAGCTCGAGCGCCCGCTCGTTCTCCGCGACGGCCTGCTTCAGGATCGCTTCGCGCGCGTCGACCGCGAAGCCGGCCGACAGCGCGTTCTCCACTTCGCCGAAGGCGCGCGCGCCGATCCGGCCGTACTCCGCCACCGCCTGCTTCTGCTCGGCCGTGCGGACCTCGACCTGGCCCTGCAGCTGGCCGCCGAGGAACAGCGGCGCCATCAGCGAGCGCGCCGGCGCTCCAGATCGGGTTGTCCTGCTCCTTGAGGACGAAGAGCTCGCTCGAGATGCTCGTCAACGCCGCGGTGAGGGAAATCCGCGGCAGCCGCGCCGCTTTGGCTTCCTCGGTGCGGTAGAACGCCACGGCGACGCGCCGCTCGGCGGCGACGACGTCCGGACGGCGCTCGAGGAGCTCGGAGGGCATCCCGACCGGGACCGGCGCGGGTGCGGGCGCGAGCTCGGGCCGCACCGCGACCACCGCGCCGGGGTAGCGTCCCGCGAGCGTCTCGAGGGAGCGCAGCGCCTGCTGGTAGGCGAGATCGAGGTTCTGCGCCGCGTCGCGGAAGGTCTGCAGGTTCGCCTGGGCGAGCCGGAGGTCGTACTCGTCGCCGACGCCGACGCGGAGGCGCTGCTGCGCCAGACCGGCGAGCCGCTCCGACGCGCGCACCGTGTCATCCGCGAGCGCCTTCTGCATGCGCGCCTCGGTGGCGAGGAACCAGCCCTTCGCGACCTGCGCAGCGATCGATTGGCGGGCGTATTGGGCGTCGAGGGCGGCGAAGACGTACTGGGACTCGGCCGCGGCCGCGCCCGAGCGCACGCGCCCCCAGAGATCGAGCTCCCAGTTCACGAACACGCCGAGGCCTTCCAGTCCGCTCGAGTCGCCGCTCATCTTCCCGCCGCCGCGCGCGAGGAGGCTGACCTGCGGGTAGAGCAACGCGCCGGCGACCTTCTGGTACGCCGCAGCCTGCTCGACGCGCGCCGCCGCGACCCGCAGGTCGGGGTTGTAGGCGAGCGCTTCCTTCACGAGCTCGTCGAGCTGCGTATCGCTGAACGACGCGAGCCACCCGTCCGCGACGGCGCCCGGGGCACCCCCCTGCGCGGTCCACTTCTGCGGCACTTGCCGGTTCGCCGCGGCCTCGTTCGCCAGCTCGTCGCGTGGCGGCGGCGATTTCAGCGCGCAGCCGGCGAGCGCCGCCGCGACCGCTACCGCCAGAATCGAGCGAAGTGCGCGCATCGTCAGTGCAGCTTGAGGATCAGGTAGTTCAGGTACGACCCGACGCGGAGGATCACCTTGCGGAGGATGTGCACCGCGTGCAGGTGCTCGGTGTAGATCGCGGCCTGGCCTGCGGCACCGGCGGCGAGGAAGAGATCCTTGTCGCGCTCGGCGATGTCGAACTTGACCCCGTACCGGCCGGGCGGCATCGCCATCATGCCGGTCATCGGGATGGTGCCGCTCGCCGGGAGCTGTCCCAGCCCCTGCGCCCAGATGACCGAGTCGACCTTGCCCTTGATGATCCGGCCCGGAATCGTATTGAGCGCGAACTCGGCCTCGTTCCCCGGCGCGACCTGGTGCAGCTCGTTCTGGTTGAACATCGCGACGACCTGGCCCTCGGCCTCGACGAGCGTCATCACCGCATTCAGCGGAATGCCGGCGACGAACGCGCCCGGCCGCAGCTGCAGGTTGATCACGTAGCAGTCGCACGGCGAGCGGGTCGTCGTCTCGCCGAGCAGCCACTTCGCGTTCTCGAGCTGGGCGCGGATCTGCGCGACCTGCGCGTATTCGCCGTTCACCTTGGCGCCGAGCTTCTGCTGGACCTGCTGCTCGCTCGCCCCGGCCTGCACGAGCCCCGCACGCGCCTGCGCCTCGACGCTGCGCGCCGCCGCCAGCTGGCCCTCCTGCTCCCGCACGTCCGCCTCGGCCCGCTCGAGGTCGAACCGGTTGCCGGCGCCGGTCGCCGCGAGCTCGCGGTACTGCTCGACGCGCTTGCGCGAGAGCGCCAGCCGCGCACTTCCGCGCCGGTGTTGCTCTCCGCCTGCGTGATCGCGCTGCGCGCTTCGACCACCTTGCCCTTGGCGCCCTTCAGCGACTCCTCCAGCTCGCGCTGCTGGCCTTGCGCGTTGGCGAGCTGCGCCTCGAGCGTGTTCACGTCGAGCTGGTAGGGCGTCGGGTCGATCCGGAACAGGACGTCGCCCTTCTTCACCAGGACGTTCCCTTCCACGACCGGCACCTCGAGCACGCGGCCCTTCACCTGGGAGACGATCGGGATCGTGTACTTGTAGACGCGCACGTCGGACGACGACGGCGCGAAGATGTTGAGCAGCAGGATCAGCGCGGCAATCCCGACGACCGGGATGATCACGACGATGACCTGCGTCGCCGTGTTCCACGGCAGCCACTTCAGCTTGATGAAGATCAGCCAGACGAAGAACGAGTAGATGCCGAGGAGGAGGAGCTTCCATTACGCCTGCCCTCCCTGGCCGCGGCCTGCGGCGCCCGCTCGGCGGCCTCGGCGACCCGAGCCGCTCGAGCTCCTCCTTCAGCGCCCTGAGCTTCGGCGGGCAAGGCGCCCTTCGCCTCCATCGCCTCCAGATCCTCGCGCAGGTGGAAGGCCTCTTCGCGCAGGAGCGTGCCGGCGCGGTGCTTCTCCGCCATCTCGTGGTAGTAGTCCTCGTGCTTGTCCGTGCCGTACGCCGCCCGGTATCCGACCGGCTTCGTGAAGGCCCACAGCCACGCGATCGGCCACAGCAGGCCGCCGAACACGAGCGAGAGGAGGCACAGCGTCTGGATGGCGTCGCGCTGCGGGTGGTGGCGCTTGTGCGCGATCTTCTCGGGCAGGACGTGGACGATCCAGAACAGGACGATGACGACGCACGGGACGACGAAGATGACGAACAGGGCGAGCCAGTCGGCCGCGGTGTCGAGCGCGTCGCCGGACAGGAACGCCGCGCAGGCCGGTGCGGCAGCGAGCGAAGCGGCGATCCCCGCGGACACCCACGCCAATCCCAAGTGCTTGCGATCCATCCGTGTCTCCCAGTCCGCCGGTTCACCACGCGCGTGTGCGGCGGTGTATCGGCGCTGCGGCCGGATTGTAAGCCGGCGCGCGGCCGAAGTGCCGTGCCGAGTCGCCATCAATCCTGCTTCCCCTTCGACGGCGCCGGCTTGCGGCAGATCAAATCGCCTCTGCTAGCATTCGCATCGGCACGTTGACACGGGACACGCGGATGGATCCTCGCGCAATGCGACGGCAGTTCGTCGCGGACCTGTGGTCCGGGCTGCGCGTGGTCTGGCCGATCCTGTCCGCCCTGCTCGTCGTGATGGTGGCGCTGGGCGTCGTGGTCGGCGTCATCGAGGACTGGCCGCTCCGGGACTCGCTCTACTTCACGTTCGTCTCCGGACTCACGATCGGGTACGGCGATCTCGTCCCGAAGTCGCTGCTCGCGCGCGCGCTCGCGATCGGGATCGGCGTGACCGGGGTTCTGCTGACCGGACTCATCACCGCGGTCGGCGTGCAGGCGCTGCTCGAAGCGATGCGGAGGCATCGCGAGCCGTAGCGGTCGCGCATCGTCGGCAGCCGCGGGCAGGTGCTCGGCGCGTCGATCGAGCGCTAGCCCGACCGCCGCGCTCGAACGCCGCAGACCTACTTCTTCTCCGCGGGCGCCTTCGCCGCCGGCTTCGGCGCCGGCTCCACGCTCAGCGCGAGCGCCTCGGTGTAGGTCACCTCGACCTGGTCACCCTTCTTGACGACCTTGAACTGATCGGGGTTCTGCACGTTGAGCGTCACGACGTTGCCCCGCGGCCCCTTGAGCGTGATCGTGCTCTTCTTCGGGTCGACACCGATGACGTCGGCGATGGCGTTCACCTCGCGTCCGACCACTCCCGCCGGACGGTCGCCGGGCTTCGCCCGCGCCATCGACTCGGTCACGGTCGGCTCACCTGCCTTGACCTTGGTCTTCCTCAGCTCGAGCGTGATCGCCTGGACGTAGCGCGCGACGACGAAGTCGCCGAGCTTGATCTGGTCGAAGTTCTTGACCTCGTCGCCCGCGACGATGTCGACGCTGTTGCCCTGCGGCCCCTTGAGCGTGACCGTTCGCGTCGCCTTGTCGATGGCGACGACCTGAGCAGAGACCTGCGCTGCTTCGACGATCGACGCCTTGCCCGGCTCGCTGGTAACGACGGCGCCGGCGCCGGTCTTGGGTGCCTGAGCGAGTGCGGTCGCGGCGAAGGCCGTTGCGACGAAGGCGATGGCAAGCGTGGATCTGATCTTCATTGGAGACTCCTTCATGGAAAGAACTGGAACCGCGCCGGCACCCGAATGCAGGTGCCCGGCGCGCCGATTGAGCCGAGCGTGCGCCGAGGGCGCGACGCGCGTCTACTTCTTCTGCTGCTGCTGTCCGCTCTGGACGCCCCGCTCGTAGGCCTGCTGCTCGCGCTGGCGCTGCTGGTCGACCATGAGGCCGCCGACCAGGCCGACGCCGGCGCCGATCAGCGCGCCCGCACCGGCATCGCCGGCGATCGCGCCGATGAGCGCGCCGCCGGCGGCGCCCATCGCCGTGCCGGTCATCGCGCGCTGCTGCTGGTCGGTCATGCCCGCGCAGCTCGAGAGGAATACGGCGCCGACCAGGACGCCGATGGTGAGGATTCGTTTCATGTCAGCTTTCCTATGCGAAATCGGTGCACGTCACTTCTTGCAGGGCCATGTCGCCGAGGCCCAGCGGTAGACGCCCTCGACCGGCGCCTCGGCCGCGAACTGGGGGTTCCGGCGATGCCACCCGACCAGCATGCCGAGCACCTCGTCGCGCGTGAGCTTCAGGCCCTCGGGCGGGCAGTAAAGGACGTTGCGAAACGGGCGGCCGGTCAGCTCCGCGAAGTGATCGATGCCGACGTAGTAGCCGTGGCAGAAGTGGATGGCGGCAGACGCGTTGGGGTCGTCGCGGCTCACGCCGCACAGGGCGACCAGGTCGCCGGTCGTGCGCAGCATGAAGTTTTGCTTGGTGACCTGGGCGCTCGCGGCGCCCGCGGCGAGCAGGAGCGCGGCGGCGCCCGCCAATGAAACAAGTCTCTTCATGGAACGGCCTTTCGGGGATGCCTCGAAGCGGGAGGGGGGTGGATTGTAACGCCCTGACCTTCATTCCGGGGGCGGGATCGCGCCCTTGCGCTCGACGATCAGGCCGTACGCGTGGGGCTCGCGATGCCTTGCGAAGTTGAAGACGGTGCTCTTGTACGACTTCGTGAGATCGAGGTCGCAGCGCGCGATGGCGAGCTCGTCGCCGAGCGTCGTGCACGCCGCCACGATCTCGCCGGACGGCGCGGCGATGATCGAGTTGCCGATCTGGTCGACGCCTTCCTCGCAACCCGCCTTGGCGACGCCGACCACCCAGGTGCCGTTCTGGTACGCGCCCGCCTGCATGACGAGCTGGTTGTGGAAGTGCGACAGCGCGTCGTGCTCCGGCGCGGGCGGGTTGTGCACCGGCGTGTTGTAGCCGAGCAGCACCATCTCGACGCCCTGCAGCCCCATCACGCGGTAGGTCTCGGGCCAGCGCCGGTCGTTGCAGATGCACATGCCCACGATCCCGCCGAACGCGCGCAACACCGGAAAGCCGAGGTTGCCGGTCTCGAAGTAGCGCTTCTCGAGGTGCTGGAAGCGCCGCCACGGCTCGTGCTCGGCGTGGCCGGGCAGGTGCACCTTGCGGTACTTGCCGACGATACGGCCGGCCTTGTCGACGAGGATCGAGGTGTTGAAGCGGCGCGTACGGCCTTCCTCGTTCGCGAGCTCCGCATAGCCGAGGTAGAACCCGATGCCCAGCTCGCGCGCCGCGTCGAACAGCGGCTGGGTCTCCTGAGAGGGCATCGCGCGCTCGAAGAACGCGTCGATCTCCTCCTGCCGCTCGAAGTGCCAGCGCGGAAAGAAGGTCGTGAGCGCGAGCTCGGGATAGACGACGAGGTCGCAGCCGTGCGCACTGCGCCTGGCGCATGAGCGCGAGCAGCCGCGCCACGACCTGCCGGCGCGTCTCGGCGCGCGGCGATCGGGCCGAGCTGCGCGGCGCCGACGGTGACGATGCGGGACATGCGTGGACTCCTAAGCGGCCAGTTCCAGCAGCGTGTGCAGCAGCACGTTCGCCCCCGCGGCGAGGTCGGCGGGCGCGGTGTGCTCGGCCGGGTTGTGGCTGATGCCCTTCACGCTCGGCACGAAGATCATCCCGGCGGGACAGACGCGCGCGAGCATCTGCGCGTCGTGCCCGGCGCCCGAGGTGATGCGCCGGCACGAGTGGCCGAGCCGCGCCGCGGTGCGCTCGACGAGCTTCGCCACGCCATCGTCGAAGATCACCGGTTCGAAGCGCGCCAGCGGCCGGGTCGCGATCGTCACGCCCTCGGCGTGGGCGAGCTCGCCGAGGAAGAGCGCGAGCCGGCGCTCCGCTTCCCGGAGCAGCGCCTCGTCGGTGTTGCGCAGGTCCGCGGTCAGCTTTGCGCGGGCGGCGATGACGTTGATCAGGTTCGGGTGCAGGTCCACCTTGCCCATGGTGCAGACCTGGCTCCCGCCCATCTCGCGCGCGAGGTCGCGGAGGAACGTGCCGATCGCCGCCGCGCAGTAGCCCGCATCGTGGCGCAGGCGCATCGGCGTCGTGCCGGCGTGGTTCGACTGGCCGGTGACCGCGATCTCCTGCCACGAGATCCCCTGCAGGTCCGCGACCGCGCCGATGGTGATGCCTTCGGCGTCCAGCACCGGCCCCTGCTCGATGTGCAGCTCGACGTACGCGTGCGGGCGGTGGACGCCGAGCGGCGCGTCGCCCGCGTAGCCGATGCGCGCGAGCTCGTCGCCGAGGCGCTTGCCGTCGATCGACACGGCGTCCAATCCCTCCGCGAGCGAGAGTCCGCCGACGTACACCAGCGAGCCGAGCATGTCGGGCGCGAAGCGCGCGCCCTCCTCGTCGGTGAAGAACGCGACGACGAGCGGCCGGCGGGTGACGAGACCCGCCGCGTTCAGCGTCTCGACCGCTTCGAGACCGCCGAGCACGCCGAGGTTGCCGTCGTAGCGCCCGCCGGTGCGCACCGTGTCGATGTGCGAGCCGGTCATGACCGGCGCGACGTCCTCGGTGCCGCGTCGCAGTCCGAACACGTTGCCGATCGGGTCGACCGCGACCTCGAGGCCCGAGCTCGCGCATCCAGCCGACGACGAGGTCGCGGCCCGCGCGGTCCTCGTCGGTGAGCGCGAGGCGGCAGCACCCGCCGCCCTCGATCGCGCCGATCTCGGCGAGCCGTTCGAGCCGGCGCATCAGGCGGTCGGCGTCGATGCGGCAGCGCCTCCGCTTTCACCGCAGCAGCTCCTCGGCGGTTCTCCCGACGATGCTCCGGTAGATCTCGGGATCGGTGTCGCCCTCGCTGCCGAGCAGCAGCACGCGAGAGTCCGCGTCGAGCCCGAGTTGCGCGCGCAGATGCCGCGCGGTCCTGCACGGCGAGCAGCGCCGCGAGCCCTGCCCCGCCGGTCTCGCCCGCCACGATGACCGGGTCGCCGTCGCGCGGGGTCGCGAACGCGCGCACGGCCGCGAGCGCGAAGTCGTCGCCGATCGCGAGCGCCGCGTTCGTGCCCTCGCGCAGGATCTCCCACGCGAGCTCGGAGACTTCGCCGCACGCCAGGCCCGCCATCACGGTCTCGAGATCGCCGTGCACGACGACCGGCCGCCCCGCCGCGAGGCTCCGCACGAGGCAGTCGGCGCGCTCCGGCTCGACGGCGACGAAGCGCGGACGGCGCGGCCCCCATTCGAGCCAGAAGCTCGCGCAGATCGCCGCGGCGAGCGCCCCCACGCCGACCTGCACGAACACGTGCGTCGGCACTTCGCCCGCGGGCAGCTGCCGGAAGATCTCGGCCGCCATCACGCCGTAGCCGTGCATGACGTCGGTCGGCACGTCGCGATAGCCCTCGTAGGAGGTGTCGGAGACGACGAACCAGCCGTGCTTCGCCGCCTCGGCCGCGGCGTGCCGGACCGCGTCGTCGTAGTTGCCCGGCACGCGCACGACCTCGGCGCCGTAGCGCCGGATCGCCTCCGCGCGCCCTTCGCTCACCGTCGCGTGGATGAAGATCACGCAGTTGCAGCCGAAGAGCCGGGCGCCCCACGCCACCGAGCGGCCGTGGTTGCCGTCGGTCGCGCAGGTGACGGTCACCTCGCGTGCCGGCCGCCCTACGCGCTCGAGCACGCGCCGCACCGCGTACGCGCCGCCGAGCGCCTTGAAGCTCTTCAGCCCGAAGCGCCCGCGCTCGTCCTTGTAGCGCAGCGACGCCACTCCGAGCGAGCGAGCGAGGCCGCGCGAGCGCGACGAGCGGCGTGGGTGCGTAGCCGGGCCAGCCCGTGATCTCCCGCTCCGCGGCGGCGAACCCTTCGGCGCTCAGCACCGCGGCGCGCGCGGCGCCGTACGGCGCGTCGGCCGGCGCGGCATTCGGATTGACGATCAGGCGAACTGCAGCACTCATTGCGGTTTCACGTCGCGTCAGATGGCAGGCGACGAAGTGCCCCGGGCGCACTTCCTTCATCGCGGGCTCCTCGCGCCGGCAGCGCTCCTCCGCGTACGGGCAGCGGGTGTGGAACCGGCAGCCGGGCGGCGGCGTGATCGGGCTCGGCACGTCGCCCGGAAGAATGATGCGCTTCTTCTGCGCCCTCGGATCGGGCACCGGCACCGCCGACAGCAGCGCCTCGGTGTACGGATGCTGCGGATCGCGGAACAGCGAGCGCTTGTCGGCGAGCTCGACGATCTTGCCGAGGTACATCACGGCGACGCGGTGGCTGATGTGCTCGACCACCGCGAGGTCGTGCGCGATGAAGAGGTACGAGAGGCCGAACTCGCGCCTGCAGGTCCTCGAGCAGGTTGATCACCTGCGCCTGCACCGAGACGTCGAGCGCCGAGACCGGCTCGTCGCAGACGATCAGCTTCGGCCGCACCGCGAGCGCGCGCGCGATGCCGAGGCGCTGGCGCTGGCCGCCCGAGAACTCGTGCGGGTACGATCATCTGGTCCGGGCGCAGGCCGACCTTCTCGAAGAGCCACGCCGACCCGCTCGCGCACCGCGGCCGCCCCGAGCCGCTCGTAGTTGCGCAGCGGCTCGGCGACGATGTCGGCGGCGCGCATGCGCGGATTGAGCGACGAGTACGGATCCTGGAAGACCATCTGCAGCTCGCGCCGGAACGGGCGCATCGCCGCGCGCGCCAAGCGCGTCGATGCGCTGCCCGTCGCCACTCGATCGTCGCCCGCCGTCGGCTCGATGAGCCGCAGGATCAGTCTTGCCGGCGGTCGACTTGCCGCAGCCCGACTCGCCGACCAGGCCGAGCGTCTCGCCCGCGGCGATCGAAAAGCTGATGCCGTCGACGGCGTGCACCTTCGCCGGCCAGGCGCCCGAACACGCCCTTGCGCACCGGGAAGTGCTTGCGCAGGTCGCGCACCTGGAGCAGCGCGCTCATATCGCCAACGCCGTCCGCCTCCCAGCACGCGACCCAGTGGCCCGGCGGCCTTCTCCTCGAGCGGCGGGTACTCCGCCGCGCAGCGCGCCGTCGCGTGCGGGCAGCGCGGCGCGAACAGGCAGCCGGGCACCGCCTCCTTCAGCGAGGGCACCATGCCGGGGATCTCGACGAGCCGCTTGCGCTCGCCGCCCTCGGCCGCCTCCGCGAGGCGCGGGATCGAGCCGAGCAGCCCCTTCGTGTACGGATGCAGCGGCCGCGCGAAGAGCGCGTCGACCGGCGCCTCCTCGACCTTGCGCCCCGCGTACATCACGACGACGCGCTGCGCCATCTCGGCGACGACGCCGAGGTCGTGGGTGATCAGGACGATCGCCGCGCCGGTCTTGGCCTTGAGCTCGCGCATCAGGTCGAGGATCTGCGCCTGGATGGTCACGTCGAGCGCGGTCGTCGGCTCGTCGGCGATCAGCAGCTTCGGGTTGCACGACAGCGCCATCGCGATCATCACGCGCTGGCGCATGCCGCCGGACAGCTGGTGCGGGTACTGGCGCACGCGCCGCTCGGGCTCGGGGATGCCACGAGCTGCAGCATCTCGATCGCGCGCGCGGTCGCGCGCCGGCCGGTCCATGCCCTGGTGCAGCTCGAGCGCCTCGGCGATCTGGTGGCCGATGGTGAAGCACCGGGTTGAGCGAGGTCATCGGCTCCTGGAAGATCATCGAGATCTCGTTGCCGCGGATCGCGCGCATCGCGTCGCTCGGACGAGGTCGAGCAGGTCGCGCCCCTCGAAGAGGATCCGGCCGGCGACGATGCGTCCCGGGCGGCGAGGCGATGAGGCGCAGGATCGAGAGCGACGTGACGCTCTTGCCGCAGCCGGACTCGCCGACGACCGCGAGCGTCTCGCCCGGGTACACGGCGAAGGACACGCCGTCCACCGCGCGCACGATGCCGTCGCGCGTGTAGAACCAGGTGCGGAGATCCTCGACCTCGAGCAGCGGCTGCAGCGGCGCGTCATGCATCGTCCTGCTACATCCGCCGCGCGAGGCGCGGGTCGAGCGCGTCGCGCAGGCCGTCGCCGAGCAGGTTCACCGACGAGCACGGTGAGCGACAGGAACACGCCCGGGCAGGAGGATCAGGTAGGGCTTGAGCTGGAACAGGCTGCGCGCCTCGGCCATGATGTTGCCCCAGCTCGGAATGTTGAGCGGCGTGCCGGCGCCGATGAAGCGACAGGATCGCCTCGGTGATCATCGCGGAGGCGCAGATGTAGGTGGCCTGCACGAGCAGCGGCGCGATCGTGTTCGGCAGGATGTGGCGCACCAGCGTGCGCGGGATGCCGGTGCCGGCGGCGGTGGCCGCCTCGACGAACGGCTGCTCGCGCAGGGTGAGCACGAGGCTGCGCACCAGGCGCGTGACGCGCGGCACCTCCGACGAGCGTGATGGCGAAGATCACGTTCTCGATGCTGGCCTTGGTGAGCGCCATCAGCGCGATCGCGAGCAGCACCGGCGGGATCGACATCAGGCCGTCCATGACGCGCATGACGATGGCGTCGAGCCAGCGGATGAAGCCGGTCACCAGGCCGATCGCAAGGCCCGCCAGCGTCGCGAGGAGCGCGACCGCGAGGCCGACGGTGAGCGACACGCGCGCGCCGTACACGACGCGGCTGTAGACGTCGCGCCCGAGCATGTCGGTGCCGAACCAGTACTCCGCCTGCGGCGGCCGCAGCCGCTTGACCGGCGACATCGCCTGCGGATCGACCGTGCCGAGCAGCGGCGCGAAGATCGCCACCGCGATCATCAGCGGCGAGCACGACTGCGCCGAAGATCGCGGTCGGGTGCCGGCGCAGCGCGTCCTTGAATCGGCCCCAGGTCGGCGAGACCGAGCGGCGCGCGCGGGGATGCGCGTCTGCGGTCGGCGCTCATGCTAGTACCGGATCCGCGGATCGAGCAGCGTGTAGCTCAGGTCGACGGCGAGGTTGATGAGCACGTAGACCGCGGAGAAGAGCAGCGTCACGCCCTGGATGATCGGGTAGTCGCGCCGCAGGATCGCATCCACGGTGAGCCGGCCGATGCCGGGAATCGCGAACACGGTCTCGGTGACCACCACGCCGGAGATCAGCAGCGCGATGCCGATGCCGATCACGGTGACGATCGGCACCGCCGCGTTCTTGAGCGCGTGGCGCATGCAGCACGTCGCGCGAGCGCGAGGCCCTTGGCCTGGGCGGTGCGGATGTAGTCCTGCGCCAGCACGTCGAGCATGCGTGGCGCGCGTGATGCGCGCGATCAGCGCCATGTAGACCGTGCCGAGCGCCACGCTCGGCAGGATCATGTGGCGCAGGAACGGCCAGACGCCCTCGGTGATGCGGCGCGTAGCCCTGCACCGGCAGCCATTCGAGCTCGATCGCGAACACGAAGATCAGCAGGTAGGCGAGCACGAACACCGGCACCGAGAAGCCGAGCACCGAGAACCCCATCACGACGCGGTCGACCCAGGTGCCGACGCTGCCAGGCGGCGATCACGCCCATCGGCACCGCGATCAGCACGGTGACGATCAACGTGCAGAGCGTGAGCGACGAGCGTCGGCTCGAGCCGCTGCCCGATCAGCTGCGACACCGGCAGGTTGGTGAAGATCGAGACGCCGAGGTCGCCGTGCAGCGAGCGCCCAGAGCCAGGTGCCGAAGCGCACGAGGTACGGCTGGTCGAGGCCGAGCTTCTCGCGGATGCGCGCGATGTCCTCGTCGGTGGCGATGTCGCCGGCGATCACCGCGGCCGGGTCGCCCGGGCTGATGTAGAGCAGCGAAAAGACGAAGAGCGCGACCACCCCCATGACGGGGATGGTCGCGAGGAGCCGCTTTACGAGATAGGCGAACACGCGCCGAAGCGCGCGAGCTGCTGCGCTACTTCTTCTCCACGTTCCACATGAAGTTCACCGGCGAGACGAGGATGCCGGAGAGATTCGTGCGGTACGCGGTGGGGATGATGAACTGCGCGGTCGGGATGTAGGGCACGACCTCCCACGCACGCGTCTGGATCTGCTCGGCGATCTTCTTCTGCGCGGCCTGGTCGGGCGCCGCGAACCACTGGTCGCGCAGCTCCTCGAGCGCGCGCGTCGGTCGGCCAGCCGAACCACGCCTTGTCGCCCGCGCCGCGCAGCGCGGCGTTGAGCGCCGGCGTCGCCTGGTCCGGCCCGACCCACCAGGTGTGGAAGATCGACCAGCCGCCCTTCTCGACCGGCTCCTTCGACGAGCGCCGCGTGATCAGCGTGCCCCAGTCGCCCGCCTGCAGCTCGACGTTGAGGCCGAGCTTGCGCAGCATCTCGGTCGTGATCAGCGCCTGCGCGTGCACGATCGGCTGGTCGGTGGCGTCCATGACGACGATCTTCTCGCCCTTGTAGCCCGACTCCTTGACGAGCTGCTTGGCCGCGTCGAGATCGCGCTTGCCGGTGAGCACCGCGGAGCCGGCGTCGTTCGCGAGCGGCGTGCCGCAGGTGAAGTACGACGCGCACGGCTTGCCGTTCTTCGGGTCGCCGGCGATGCCGATCGCGTAGTCCTGCTGGGCGACCACGTGGAGCAGCGCCTGGCGCAGCTTCGGGTTGTTGAACGGCGGCTGCAGGTGGTTGAAGCGGATCATCCCCATCGAGCCGAGCGGATCGGTGTTCTCGATCTTCACGTCCTTGTTCTTCGCCAGCACCGGGATCAGGTCGGGCGGGAGCTGCTGCCACCAGTCGACCTCGCCGGAGTTGATCGCCGCGGCCGCGGTCGCCGAGTCGGGGATGTAGCGCCACTCGACGCGGTCCACCTTGACCACCTTGCCGCCGGCCGCCCAGGACGGCGGCTCCTTGCGCGGCACGTAGTCGGTGAACTTGGCGTACACGACCTTGTTGCCGGGAACCCATTCCTCCTTGACCATGCGGAACGGGCCGGAGCCGATCGGCTCGGGAATCTGCTGGAACGCGTCGGTCTTGGCGATGCGCTCGGGCATGATGAACGGCACGTTCGAGGACGGCTTGCCGAGCGCCTCGAGCACGTACGCGAACGGCTTCTTGAGCTTGAGGCGGAAGGTCTTGTCGTTCACCGCCGTCCACGACTCGGTCATCTCGCCGAGCTTCTGCCCGAGCACGTCGCGCTTCGCCCAGCGCTCGATCGAGGCGATGCAGTCGGCCGAGCGCACCGGCTGGCCGTCGTGGAACTTCAGCCCGTCGCGCAGCGTGAAGGTGTAGGTGAGCTTGTCGGCGCTCACGTCCCACTTGTCCACCATCTGCGGCTGGATCTGGAACTTCGCGTCGGTGGCGAACAGGGTGTCGTACACCATGTAGCCGTGGTTGCGCGTGATGTACGCGGTCGTCCAGATCGGGTCGATCGAGCGCAGGTCGGCCTCGGGGATGAACCGGAGCACCTTCTGCTGCGCCACGGCAGGGGCGGCGGCGAGCAGGCAGGCGGCGAGCGCCAGAGCGCGCAGACGGGTGGGAATGGGCTTGCTCATCGAGTGCCTCCTCAGCGTGGGTCGAGGAACGCACCGCCGCGGGCCGCGACGGTCTTCATCCCTGTCGAATCGCCTCGCGCGCGGACGCGGCGAGGTCTGGTGCCGGGCCATTCTGCCCCAGATCGTCGGGGCGCGGCAACGCCGGCCGCCCGGGCGTTCCTAGTCGTGCATCCGGAACGCGTGGAGCTGCCGTTCCTTCCAGTACATCCCGGCGAGCCGCAGCGCGAGCTTGTCCACCGCGCCGAGCGGCGCGCCGACGAACTCGAGCACCCGGGCCGGGCGCGAGGCGTCGCCCTCGACGCGCTGCACCACCTTGCCGTCCAGCTCGGAGTACTTCTTCGCCAGCTCGACCAGCTCTTCGTCGGTCGCTTCCGGCGGCACGTTGCCAATCCAGAGTCTCTCGCTCATCGGTTCGCTCCTCTCCCGGCGCCCTCACGCCATGATGTTCACGCCACCGTCGACGTAGATGGTCTGGCCGGTAATGCGGCGCGCGTACGGCGTCGCAAGATACGCGCAGGCGAAGCCGACGTCCATGATGTCGACCAGCTCGCCCACCGGGGCGCGCTGGATGGCGTCGTTCAGCATCATGTCGAAGTCCTTCAGGCCCGATGCGGCGCGCGTCTTCAGCGGCCCGGGCGAAATCGGGTGCACGCGGATGCCTTGCGGGCCCAGCTCGTACGCGAGGTAGCGGCACGCGGCCTCGAGCGCCGCCTTGATCGGCCCCATCACGTTGTAGTTCGCGACCACCTTCTGCGCGCCGTGATAGCTCATCGCGAACATGGTGCCGCCGTCCTTCATCAGCGGCGCGGCGAGCCGCGCCATGCGGATGAACGAGTGGCAGGAGATGTCCATCGCCTTCGCGAAGCCGTCGGCCGAAGCAGTTCAGCAGCCCGCCCTGCAGGTCGTCCTTCGGCGCCCAGGCGATGGAGTGCACGAGGATGTCGAGCCGGCCCCATTCCTTGGTCACGCGCTCGAAGACCGCCTCGAGCTCGCCGGGCCGCGCGACGTCCAGCGGCAGAAGGAGCGGCGACTCGAGCGTCTTCGCCAGCGGCTCGACGTAGGCGCGCGCCTTCTCGTTGAGATAGGTCATCGCGATGTCGGCGCCGAGCTCGTGGAACGCGGCCGCGCAGCCGTACGCGATCGAATGCTCGTTCGCGATGCCGACGACGAGCGCCTTCTTGCCCTTGAGCACCGGGCGGGGAATGTCGATTGCCATGCTGGTCTCCGGATTCAGCCCCGCGTCGCGGCGCTAGACGCCGAGCACGCGCCGGGTGTGGCGCGCGATCATCAGCTCCTCGTTGGTGGGAATCGCCCACGCCGCGACACGGCTTCCCGCGGCGTTGATGCGCGGCCCGCCCTTCGCGTTGGCGGCGGGATCGAGCGCGGCACCGAGCCACGCCGCGTCCCGGCAGATCCGCTCGCGGATCGCCGCCGAGTTCTCGCCGATCCCGGCGGTGAACACGATCGCGTCGAGCCCGCCGAGCGCAGCGGCGAGCGACCCCATCTCGCGGCGGATGCGATAGCAGTAGAGGTCGATCGCGAGCTTCGCCCGCGGGTCGTCGGAGGCAAGCAGCGTGCGCATGTCGCTCGAGATCCCCGAGACGCCGAGCAGCCCCGACTGGTTGTAGATCAGCTTCTCGATGGCGCGGGCGTCCATGCTTGCGCTCGTCCATCAGGTAGAGGATCACGCCCGGGTCGAGCGCCCCGGTGCGGGTGCCCATCGGCAGGCCGTCGACCGCGGTGAAGCCCATGGTGCTCGCGACGCTCTTGCCCCCCTCGATGGCGCACATGCTCGCGCCGTTGCCGAGATGCAGCACGATCGTCCTGCCCGCGGCGGCGGCCGCGTCGTGCTGCGGCAGCACAGAGGCGATGTACTCGTACGACAGGCCGTGGAAGCCGTAGCGGCGCACGCCCGCGTCGTGGAGCTCGGACGGTATTGCGAACCGCTGGGCGATATCGGGGTTGGTGCGGTGGAACGACGTGTCGAAGCACGCGACCTGCGGCAGCTCCGGCGCAGCGCCGAGCAGGACGCGGATCGGCGCGAGGTTGTGCGGCTGGTGCAGCGGCGCGAGCGGGACGAGCTTCTCCAGCTTCGCGAGCACGCCCGCGTCCATGCGCACCGGCTCGCGGAAGTCGAGCGCGCCGTGCACGACGCGATGCCCGACGCCGACGAGCCGGTCGTCGGCGAGCTCCTGCCGCAGGAAATCCATCAGGTGCCGCAGCGACGCGTCGTGACCGAGCTTGGTCCCCTCGCCCCAGGACTTCTCGCTCTTCGTCGCGCCATCGCGGCCCTTCGCGACGAAATGCGGCGCGGTGTAGATGCCCTCGATCTGTCCCCGGACGTCGAGCTCCAGGTCCGCGCCGCGCGCGAGGAACAGCGAGAACTTGATGCTGGACGAACCGGCGTTGAGTACGACGATCGCGTCGGCCATTGCGAACCTACTGCTGCGGCGCGAGCTTCGCCCGCCGCGCGTGCGCAACGAGCGCCATGACCGCCGCCGACGCAAGCCGCGTGCGCACGTTGTCGGCGCGGCTCGTGAGCACGATCGGCACGCGCGTGCCGAGCACGATGCCCGCGCTGTCGGCGCCGGCGAGGTACTGCAGCTGCTTGGCGACCATGTTGCCGGCCTCGAGGTCGGGCACGAGCAGGATGTCCGCCTTGCCCGCCACGAGCGAGACGATCTTCTTGGTCTTGGCCGCCTCTTCGCTGATCGCGTTGTCGAACGCGAGCGGACCGTCGAGCAGGCCCCCGGTGATCTGCCCGCGGTCGGCCATCTTGCAGAGCGCCGCGGCGTCGAGCGTGGACTGGATCTTCGGGTTGATCGTCTCGACCGCCGAGAGGATCGCGACCTTCGGCTGCTCGATGCCCAGGATCTGCGCGAGCTCGATCGCGTTCTGAACGATGTCGGCCTTGCACTCGAGGTCGGGGAAGATGTTGATCGCCGCGTCGGTCACCATGAGCGGCCGCGGGTAGGCGGGCACGTCCAGGATGAAGACGTGGCTGATGCGCCGCGCGGTGCGCAGGCCGGTCGCCGACGGCACCACCGCGCCCATCAGCTCGTCGGTGTGGAGGCTGCCCTTCATCAGCGCCTCGACTTCGCCGGCGCGCGCCAATGCGACCGCCTGCTCCGCGGCGGCATGACTGTGCTCGGTCGAGACGATCCGATAGGACCCCAGGTCACACCTTCTCGGCGGCGGCGACCGCACGGATCTTCGCCTCGGGCCCGACCAGCACCGGTACGATCAGCTTGCGCTTGGCCGCCTCGAGCGCGCCGAGCAGCGAGTCGCGGTCGCACGGGTGCACGATCGCGCAGCTCACCGGGTCGAGGCCCTCGCAGCGCTTGAGCAGCTTCGTGATCGCGTCGTTGTGACGCAGGATCAGCTCCGGCGTCGCCACCTCGTCGTACGCGATGCGGCGCGTGGGCGCCTCGACGGTCACGGTGCCGGTGATCAGGTCGATGCCGCTCTGCGCGACCCGGCACTCGAAGACGACGACGTTCCCCTTGGCGCGCTTCTCGCGCGGCGTCACGGTCGCCGTGACGGTGTCGCCGGTGCGGATCTTGCCGCGGAAGTGCAGGTCCTGGGACAGGATGCGCGTGCCCGGTCCGGGCATCCGCCGGTTCAGCAGCCCGGAGAGGATCGCCTCCGCCCCGACCGCCTGCGCGCTGACCGGGCCCTCGTCGCGCTCGAGCGCGCCGGCCTCGACGTGGTACGGATCCACGTCGCCCGACACGAGCGCCATCGCCTCGACTTCGGTGTGCGTGACCGGGCGGGAGATCGAGACCGGCTTGCCGATCTCGATCTCGTCGAAGGTTGATGTTGCGATAGCTGCCGGTCGTCATGGGCTCAAGCCGCCTGGTTTTTCTTCTTCACCGCGGCGAGGCGTGGCGGCGCGGCGCCGAGCACCCGGCGCACCGTCTCGACCACGTCGCGATCGTGCGCGCTCATGGAGCGCCCGAAGAGGCGCGGGTCGGCGCCGAGCTTGTCCATGAACGCGAGGAGCCGCTCGCGGTCGGCGCGCTCGCCGAGGAGCTTCGGCAGCGTCTCGATGGCCCGCTCCCGCGCATAGCGCACGACGATGTCCTGCTCGCCCCGCACGCGGCGCATCTCGTCGCGGGCGAGCGGCGGCAGGTACTCGGCATAGTCCGCCGCGAGCTCGCTGCTTGAGCTCGTATGGCGCGAGCGGGATGGTCGGGTCGTCCTCGGCCAGCAGCGCGCGCGACCCGGGCGGCCGCCGCGGCGTAGCCGCCTTCCGCGATCGACGCGAGCGCCTCCTTGACGAACGGCGCCTCGCGCGGGTCGACCTGCTTCGTGCGCGCCGCCTCGGCCTCCTGCTTGTCCGCCATGTAGAGCGCGAACATGTTGCCGTAGGTCTGGAAGAACTGCGCTTCGCTCGTCGCGTCGCGGACGTCGCGGTAGTAATCGAGCGACGCGCTCAGGATCTCGGACATCATCTGCTCGACCCGGCGGCTCGGCGCATCGTCCCCGAGCGCCTGCCGGTTCGCCTGGACCATCGCCGCGGCGGGCTTGAGCCAGGCGAGCCAGGGATTCTGGTCGGAAAACGCCCAGCGCTGGAAGCGCAGCGGATGGAACTCGCGCCCGAGCTTGGCGGTGTACTCGTTGGACATCGCCTGCACGAGCGGCTGCGCGAAGAGCTCGTAGGCGCGCTGGTTGAAGTCGGAAACCGCCTCGACCGCCTCGAACGGCTTCTCGTCCACGCGCTTGTTGGGGCTGGCGCGCGCGACGACCTCCTCGAGCCGTGCGCTCGTGGAACTGCACGTCGTACTTCGGCTTGCCGTCGGCACCCTTCGTCTCGAGGATCTCCATGGCGAACAGCCCGGGCGGCAGCGCCTCGATCGACTTCAGCACCGAGACGATCTGCGCGTGCTCCTTTTTCGCCACGCCGCCGGACACGAAGATGCCGAGGTGTCCGATGCTCTTGTGGAGGAGGCCGACGATGACCTGACCGCGCGCCTTGATCTCGTCGGTCGAGCCGTACACGTCGGCCACCCAGTTGAACGCCTGCTGCGCGGGCGTGATGTTGTCGCCCATCGAGGCGAACAGGATGATCGGCGACTTGATCTCGCTTCAGGTCGAGCAGCTCGCCGGTCTTCGACTTCATCTTCCCGGACCAGAGATCGTTGCCGACGAACAGCTCCTGCGTGATCCACTCGATCTCCTCGCGGTTCAGCAGGAAGAACCCGCCCCACCAGCGCTCGAACTCGAGGAAGCGCGGCGTCTCGGTGTCGACGTTCGCGAACAGGTTGTAGTACTTGTCCCAGAACGTGTTCGACGGGATGCAGATTCTCGAAGTTCTGCACCAGGTGGGCGCCGTCGAAGACCCCGTTGCCGAGGTCGGCGGTGAGCGAAGCGAGCCACGTGCCGCCGAGGGCGCCGCCGGCGTACCGCATCGGGTTCTCGGCCTGCTCCTCCCCCGAGGCGCCGCCCCAGTACGACATCGGCGCGCCGTTGATCACGATCGGCCCCATCTCGTCGGGATCGGCGGCGGCGAGCATCATCGCCGCCCAGCCGCCCTGGCAGTTGCCCACGATCACGGGCCTGGGGCTGTCGGGATGCAGCTCGCGCACCCGGTGCACGAACTTCCGCTCGGCCTCGGTCACGTCGAGCAGCGTCTGCCCCGGCTCGGGCTGCGGATAGAACATCACGAAGTAGACCGGGTGGCCTTCGCGCAGCGCGACGCCGACCTGGGAGTCGTCCTTGAACCCGCCGATGCCCGGGCCGTGGCCGGCGCGCGGGTCGATGATGACGTACGGCCGGCGCTTCGGATCGACGGTCACGCCCGGTGGCGGGACGATGCGCAGCAGCGCGTAGTTCACCGGCTTGTCAAAGGTGCGCGCGTCCAGCACCACCTCGTAATCGAAGTGCAGCACCGGCGGCATGCCCTGCCGGTTGTGCTCGACGTACTGGTTGCCGCGCTGCCGGATCGCGTCCCAGAACAGCGTGGACCGCTGCGCGAAATCGACCGCGTAGCGCGACCAGTCGGTCCAGATGTCCCACGGGGACATCGGCTTGGACACGAGGTCGGCGACGTGCTTCGCGTAGGCGCTCTGCACGCGCTCGGTGAATCGCTGCTGCGCGGTTTGCGCGCGCTTCTGGAAGAGCTGCGCGACCTTTCCGGACAGGTCGTGCGTGCGGGAAAGCTGTTTTCCTAGGTCGGTCATGGGGGTCACCTTCGGGGCGGTCGGCGCAAACGGGGGCACTCAATGGTGCACTGCACCATGAGGGTACCACACCGATGCGACAGGCTCTTGACCCCGCGCAAGGGCGTGGCCCGGTAGGGGTCCCGGGGCGGCTACTTTTCCTTCAGGAGCGCCGCGCGCGCCGCAGTGAGCTCCGACTTCGTCGCCGCGTCGATCTTCGGGTACGCGAGGTCGAGCTTCTCCAGCGCCTCGACGATCGCCGCGGCGACGACCAGGCGCGTGAACCACTTGTTGTCGGCCGGCACGACGAACCACGGCGCGTGCTTCGCCGCGGTCGCGCGGATCGCGTCCTCGTAGGCCGCCATGTAGTCGTCCCAGTACTGCCGCTCGTGGACGTCCCCGGCGGCGAATTTCCAGTGCTTCTCGGGCTGGTCCAGGCGCTCCATGAAGCGCTTCTTCTGCTCCTTGCGCGAGACGTGCAGGAAGAACTTGAGGATCACCGTGCCGTTGCGCGCGAGATAGCGCTCGAACGCCGCGATGTCCTCGAGCCGCTCGTCCCAGATCCGCTTGGTCACGAGCCGCCGCGGCAGCTTCTGGCGGGCGAGGATCGCCTCGTGGACCCGCACCACGAGCACCTCCTCGTAGTAGGAGCGGTTGAAGATGCCGATGCGGCCGCGCTCGGGCAGGCACTTCGTCGTGCGCCACAGGAAGTCGTGGTCGAGTTCCTCCGGCGAGGGCGACTTGAACGAGTACACCTGGCAGCCCTGCGGGTTCACGCCGCTCATGACGTGCTTGATCGTGCCGTCCTTGCCCGCCGCGTCCATCGCCTGGAACACGAGCAGCACCGACCAGCGGTCCTGCGCGTAGAGCTTGTCCTGCTCCTCGGCGAGCCATTCGACGCCCTGCGCGAGCACCGCCTGCGCCTCGTCCTTCTGGTCGGACTTGAGCTTGCGGGTGTCGTCCGGGTCGATGTCCTTGAGGCGGAAGCCCTTGCCCTTCGTGACGCGGTACGGTTCGACGAACTTCTCGATGCGGTCGAGGATCTCTTTCCTAGGCATGGCCGGGCCCCTTCGTGAACCGGCCGAAGTCTAGCGCACGCCATCTGCGTCCGATCCGTGATTGAATTGGCGCATTCATGGGCACGCGCTTCGAGGCCGTCCGCGCCGACATCACCACGCTCGCCGTCGACGCGATCGTGAACGCCGCCAATGCGTCGCTCCTCGGCGGCGGCGGCGTCGACGGCGCGATCCACCGCGCGGCCGGTCCGGAGCTCCTCGCCGAGTGCCGCACCCTCGGCGGCTGCGCAACCGGCGACGCGAAGCTCACGCGCGGCTACCGGCTGCCCGCACGTCACGTGATCCACGCCGTCGGGCCGGTGTGGCATGGCGGCACGCGCGGCGAGCCGGCGCTGCTCGCCGCCTGCTACCGACGCAGCCTCGAGATCGCGGTCGCGCACGGGCTCGGCACGATCGCGTTCCCCGCGATCAGCTGCGGCATCTACGGCTATCCGCTCGAGCTCGCCGCGCCGCTCGCGGTCGAGACCTGCGCGTCGTTCGTCGCGGCCGCGCCGCGGGTCGAGCGCGTCGTGTTCGCGCTGTTCGCCGACGACGCGCTGCGGGCCTACGAGGCCGCGCTCGCGCGGCTCGTTTGAGGCGGCGCGCGCGATGGCCCCGCACGCCTCGCCGCTCGCACGCTACCTGCTGGCCGCGTACCTGCTGCTCGTCGTCTACGGCAGCCTCTATCCGCTCAACGGCTGGCGCGACCAGGGTCTCTCGCCGCTCGCGTTCCTCGGCGCCGCGCTGCCGCGGTACTTCACCTGGTTCGACGTCGCGCTGAACGTCGCGGCCTACCTGCCGCTCGGCCTGCTCGCGGTGCTCGCTCTCGCGCCGCGGGTAAACGGCGCGGCCGCGGCACTGATCGCGACCGCCGGGCGCGACCGCGGTGAGCCTCGTGCTCGAAGCCGCGCAGAGCTATCTGCCCGAGCGCATCGCGTCGAACGCCGACCTGGCCGCGAACGCCGTGGGCGCGGCGATTGGCGCCGTCGCGGGGATTGCGATCTCCGGCCACCTGGCGCCCGAAGCGGGCTTGCGGCGCGTGCGCGCGCGCCTGTTCGGGGCGGGGCACGGCGTCGACCTCGGCCTGGTGCTGCTCGGGCTGTGGCTCTTCACCCAGCTCAATCCCGAGACGCTGCTGTTCGGCAACGGCGACCTGCGCGGCCTCATCGGCGGCGCGACCCCGGAGCTGTACCCGGCCGAGACGTTCGTGCGCATCGAGGCGGGAGTGGCCGCCGCGAACGTCGTGGCGGTGGCGCTGTTCGTCGCGCTGCTCGTCGCCGCGGACGGGCCGCGACGGCGCATCGCGGCCGCCGCGATCGTCGCTGCGCTCGCGGGCCGCACCATCGCGTTCGCGATCCTCTTCGAGCCGCAGGCGGCGTTCGCCTGGCTCACGCCGGGCGCGGCCACCGGGCTCGCGCTCGGCAGCGTCGTCGCGCTCGGCGCGGTCGGGTTCCCGCGCGCGGGTGCGGTCGCGCTGTGCGGGCTCGCGCTCATGGCGGCGACCGCGCTCGTCAATCTCGCGCCCGAGAATCCGTACCTCGCGCACTCGCTCGCGGTCTGGTGGCAGGGGCACTTCTTCAACTTCAACGGGCTGACGCGCACCGTCTCGACGCTCTGGCCGTTCGCGGCGCTCGTCTACCTGCTCGCGATGGCCACGCGCGCCCGCGTCACGCGATGACGCGCCGGCGACTGATCGCCGCACTTGCCGCGGCGCTGGTCGGCCTGCCGATCGCGGCGGTCCTCGGCGCGGCCGTCGTGCTCGTCCTGTTCGACGTGGCGATCGACATGGCGCGCTGGCGCGACGCGATCACTGCGCGGGCCACCGCGTCCCTGGGGCGGCCCGTGGCGCTCGAAGGGGCGCTCGAGCTGGTGCTCGGCCGCGAGACGCGGCTGCGCGTCGGCGGGGTGCGCATCCTGAACCCGCCCGGCTTCGCCGCCCAGGAGTTCGCCGCGCTCGGCGACGCGCGCGCGCGCGTCGACCTGTTCGCGGCACTGCGCGGCGAGCTGCACGTGTTGAGCTTCGAGGCAGCCGACGGCCGCGTGCGCCTCGAGCGCGCCGCGGACGGCCGCACGAACTGGGCCGCACGCGAGGTCGCCGCCGCAGCGCGCGCCGAGCCGGCACTGCCCCAGCCGGCGATCGAGATCGATCGCATCGCGCTCAACCGGCTCTCGGTCGAGTACGTGGACGCGCGCTCGGATACCCGCCACGTCCTCGCCCTCGACGAGGTGCGCGCCAGCGGCCGCTGGGACGAGCCGCTGAAGCTCCAGGTCCGCGGCCGCGTCGACGACACGTTCCGCTACACGGCCGAGGTGGCGGGCGGCTCGGCGCGCCTGCTCCAGGAATCGGGCGAGCCCTGGCCGTTCACGCTCGACTTCGAGTTCCTCGGCACGCGGCTGCACGCCGACGGAACCGTGGACGCGGCCAAGCGCGAAGCGCGGTTCGACTTCGGCGCGGGCACCGAGGACCTCGCGCAGGTCGAGCGCTTCCTGCAGACCAAGCTGCCGAAGTTCGGGGTCGCGGCGCTCACCGGAAAAGTTCTCGCGAGCGCGGCGGCGGTCGAGCTCAAGGCGCTGCACGGCGTTCTCGGCGACTCGGAGCTCCACGGTGATCTGGCGCTCACGCTGGGCGGCGCGCGGCAGCGCCTGACCGGCGCACTGACCGTCGCGACGCTGGATCTGCGGCCCTTCCTCGACGGCGATCCACGCAAGCGCGACGAGCCGCTCGGCTACGACGAGCTGGCGCGGCACACCCTGCCGCTGCGCGACCTCGCGCCGCTCGACGTCGATCTCGACCTGCGCGTCGGCGCGCTGGATCGGTCTCCCGGGCGACGTGCGCGACGCTCGGCTCGAGCTGCGCGCCGACGAACGAGGCGTGCGCGCGCCGATCGGCGCGACGTTCGCCGGCGTGCCGCTGACCGGGCGCCTCGACCTCGACACCGCGGCCGCCACGCCGACGTTCGCGCTCGAGCTGGGCGCGCGGGGTTCGGCGCTCGGCGACCTCGCGCGCGTGCTGACCGGCGCGACCGGCATCGACGGGACGCTCGGGCGCTTCGACCTGCGGCTCGGCGGCCGCGGCGAGACGCTCGGCGCCCTGGTGAGCGACCTCGAGCTGGCCCTCGCTGTGGCGGCCTCGCGGTTGAGCTACGGCAACTTCGCCGGCGGGCGCGCGGTCGCATTCACGCTGGATGCCCTCGACGTCGCCGTGCGCCGCGGCGAGCGCCTGCGCGGCACGGCGCGCGGCACGCTGCTCGGCGAGCGCGCGACGCTCGCGCTCCGCGGCGGCAAGCTGCCCGACATGCTGCGCGAGCTCGCTGCGCCGGTCGAAATCGACCTCACCGCCGCGGACGCCAAGGTGCGGATCGAGGGCACGCTCGCTCGCCCCGAAGCGACGCGCGGCACCGACCTCGCGTTCCGGCTCGACGCGCGGCGCTCGGGCAATCTCGCGCGCTGGCTGGGCGTTGCGCCGGAGTCGAACCTGCCGCTCTCGCTGCGCGGCCGCGCGCGCGTCGAGAGCGACGCGTGGCACCTCGACGAGACGACGCTGAAGCTCGGGCGCAGCGACCTGACCATCGACGCGCATCGCACCGGGATCGGCGGCAGGCCGGTCATCGTCGCAGCGGTGCGCAGCACGCTGATCGACCTGCCCGAACTGGAAACGCTGCGCGCCAGGCAGTCCGCCCCTGCGGACGGGAAGATCGACGTCCCGATCCTGCCCTACGGGATCGACCTCGCGGACGCCGACCTCGGACTCGGACTGCAGCGGGTGGTGCTCGGCCGCGCCGAGCTCGCCGACGTCGGTTTCGGCGCGCGCATCCGCGAAGGGCGCCTGCCGCCGTCGCCGTTCGCGGCGATCTTCGCCGGCGTCCCGTTCGAGGGGCTCTTCGGGCTCGACCTGCGCAGCGACGTGCCCGAAGTCTCGCTGGCGATGTCCACCGGGCGGACCGACGTGGGAGCGCTGCTGCGCCGGCTTCGGCGTCGCCGAGGACATCGACGGGCACGCCGATGCGCTGCAGGTCGAGATCACCGGACGGGGCAGCCGCCTAAGCGACATGGCGGAGCGCTCGACGTTCGAGGCGCGCCTGCTCGGCGGCGAAATTGCGGTGCAAGGCGCGTCAAAGGCGCCGGTGGCGAGGATCCGGCTGAAGGAGGCAATCATCGCCGCGCCCCCGGGCAAGCGCATCGCCGCCCGGCTCGACGGCGCTCTCGACGAGACGCCGGTCGAGATCCTGGTCTGGAGCGGGACGCTCGCCGACTTCGCCCGCGACGCCAGCAAGGTGCCGTTCTCGGTGGATGCAAAGGCCGCAGGCGCGCAGCTCACCCTCGAAGGCGAGGTGGCGCTGCCGCTCGGGCGCGGCGGACAGCTCACGCTGGAGATGCGCGGCGAGCGGCTCGACAGCTTGAGCGGGCTCGCGCGCGTGGCGCTGCCGGCGTGGGGCCCGTGGTCGATCCGCGGCCCGTTCCAGATGACGCCGACCGGCTACGAGGTGCGGCGGCTCCAGGTGCGCGTCGGCACGAGCCGGCTGAACGGCACCGGGCGGCTCGACGTGACCGGCCCGCGCCCGCGCCTCGACGTGCGCATCACCGCGCCCAACGTGCAGCTCGACGATTTTCCGTACCAGGCGGCGAGCGACGGCGCGCCGTCGATGCCGACGACGCAGGAGGACCTGCGCGCGACGGCGCGCGGCGCGGCGACGCAGACCCAGGCGCTGCTCAGCGCCGCGTTCCTGCGCCGGCTCGACGCATTCGTCGACGTGCAGGTGCGGCAGGTCCTCTCGGGCACCGACCGCCTCGGCGACGGCCGGCTGGTCGCGCAGATCGTCGAGGGACGGCTCTACCTCGGCCCGATCGAGGTCAACCTGCCCGGCGGCACCGCGAAGCTCTCGATCGCGTACGACCCGACCAAGGGCGCGATCGAGCTCGCCGCCGGTGCCTATATCGAGCGCTTCGACTACGGCATCCTTGCGCGCCGCCTGCGTCGCGGGGACGACGTCGACGGCTACTTCAGCCTGAACCTCGAGCTCGCGGGCACGGCGCCGTCGCTCGATGCGATCATGAGTCACGCCAGCGGGCGAATCGACTTTGCCATCTGGCCCTACGACGTGCGCGCGGGCGTCTTCGACCTGTGGTCGGTGAACGTCATGCTCGCGCTGCTGCCGTTCATCGACCCGCGTTCGGAATCGCGCGTGAACTGCGTCGTCGGCCGCTTCGACCTGAACGACGGCAAGCTGCGGGACGACACGATGGTGATCGACACCACTCGCGTGCGCGTGCGCGGCGCCGGCGGCGCGAATTTCGAGACCGAGGCGATCGGGTTCCGCTTCAGGCCGCGCGCGAAGGGACTGGCGCTGCTCGAGCCTGCAGACCCCGCTCCAGGTCACCGGCACGTTCACCGACTTCAGCGTCGGCGTCGAGGCGGGCGACGTCCTCGCGACGATCCTTCGCCTGCTCGGCTCGGTGATCGTCGTGCCGTTCGAGTGGCTCACCCAGGGCCCGCTGCCGCGCGACGGCGCGGACGTGTGCACCGATCCGCTGCGCCAGACGGGCGCGGCGAAGCGCTGAGCCCGCTCCCCGGCTAACGCGCCCGGCTCGACCGGGCGCGCTTCGCCGCCGGGCCGCGCTTCGCGCCGCGCTGCTTGCTCAGGTGATCGAGCATCGCGTCGAGCCCGAGGAAGTACGACTTCATGCCGAACCCGGCGATCAGCCCCACCGCCGTCTCCGCGAGGATCGAATGGATCCCGCGCTTCTCGATGTTGGTGATGTGGATCTCGACGTACGGAAACGGCACCGCGCGCAGGGTGTCGCGCAGCGCGTAGCCGGCGAAGATGAAGGCCGCGGGATTCATCACCAGGCCGTCGACCTTCTCGTCCACCGCGCGGTAGAGCCGCTCGATCGCGGTGCCCTCGGTGTGCGTGTAGAAGAGGTCGAGCTGGTACTTGTTCGCGCGCGCGTGGGCGAGGAGCATGGCGTCGAGCTCCGCGGCGGAGGTCTTGCCGTAGATCTCCGGCTGCCGCCGGCCGAGGTAGCTCAGGTTGGGGCCCTGGATCAGCAGGATGTTTGGCACGGCGTCTCCTTCAGAAAAGGTCGAGGGGAATGTCGCAATAGCCTGGCGCAAAACGGCAGGACGGGTCGGTCGGGATCGTCATTCGGCCTCGCAGCGCCGGTCGCTCATCGCCGCCCCGCGCCGTCCGGCAACGCCATGCCTTCGTTGAGGATGTCGACGTAGCGCGCATAACTGAACACCCGCCCGCGCTGCTTGCGCGTGAGCTCGGTCACCACCCCGACCCGTTCCAGGTGCGCCAGCGACTTGTTCACCGTTGCGGGCGTGAGGCCGGTGGCGGCCGCGAGCGATGCGGCGGTGGCGATCGGCCGGCGTTGCATCACCCGGTGGATCGCCAGCGCGGAAGTCGCGGCGCGGCCCAGTCCTTCGATGCGACGGCCATCGGCGGAGGCGAGCTCCAGCAGGCGCCTGGCCGACGTGGCGGCCTGCGTCGCGCTCGCGACCACGGCATCGGCGAAGAACTCCAGCCACGTTTCCCAATCCCCCGACAGGCGCACCCCGTTCAGCAGCTCGTAATAGGTCTGCCGGTGCGCCTTGAAATGGAGGCTCAGGTACAGGAGCGGCTCGCGCAGCAGGCCGTCGGCGGCAAGCTGCAGCGCGATCAGCAGGCGGCCGACCCGCCCGTTGCCGTCGAGGAACGGGTGGATGGTCTCGAACTGCACGTGCGCCAGCGCGGCCTTGACGAGGGGCGGCGTCGGCTCGGGTCGATCGTGCAGGAAGCGCTCGAAGTGCTTCAGGCACTCGTCGACCTCGTTCGCCGGCGGCGGCACGAACACCGCGTTGCCCGGCCGCGTACCGCCGATCCAGACCTGACTGCGGCGGAACTCGCCCGGCGTGAGCTTTGCCCCCCGGCCGTGGCCGAGCAGCACCTTGTGCACCTCGCGTATCAGACGCAGCGACAGCGGAAACCCCCCGCGCAGCCGCTTCAAGCCGTGTTCCAGCGCCGCCACGTAGCGGCTCACTTCGCGCGCGTCCTCCACCGGCACACCCGGTTGCTCGTCGAGCTCGAACAGCATCAGGTCCGCGAGCGAGGACTGCGTGCCCTCGATCATCGACGACAACACGGCTTCCTTGCGCACGAAGCCGTAGAGCAGCAGCGCCGCGTTCGGCAGGAGATCGGTTACCGCGTCGAGCCGTCCCAGCGCAAGCAGCGCGGCATCGAAGCGACGATGCAGCGCCGGGGTCCAGTCGATGGCCGGGCGCGGCGGCAGGGGCGCAGGGACGAAGGCCTTGAACGCCTCGCCGGCGGTGGCGACCTTGAGGTAGCGGCCTTGCAGCGCGCGCTTCATCGGCGGCGGGAGCCTAAATTAGCGACCGGCGCTATTTTAGGATAAAACCATTTCGTAAAACAACTGCCCGGTGCGGCCGGGCGCCGCGCCTGCCGCCAGGTGCGGGCGGCGCATGGCCATAGCGCTTCCCCCAGTAGAATACGCAGTCGAACCACCACTCCTCGCCCGCCCCCCGACCCCGCGCGCGGCGCGTTCCTCACCAGAGCCGATCGACTTGTCGTCCGTGCGTGATCGCTTTCCGTGTTGCTGGGCGACCCTCCTCGTCGCACTGCTCCTCGCGCTCGCCGCGCCGGCGCACGCCCAAGCACCGAATCCGTACGTGAAGTACCGCGTCGCCATCGACGCGCCGCTCGCGCTCGCGGACGAGCTGCGCTCGGGCCTCGACCTGTACCGGTGGCAGGGCTACGAGACGATGACGTCCGAGCTGCTCGCGCGCCTGATGACCGAGGCGGAGATCGAGGCGCGCGACATCCTCGCCGCGAACGGCTACTTCTCGCCGACGGTGAAGGCCACCCTCGACGCCGCCGTCGAGCCGCAGGTCGTCAGGATCGCGGTCGAGCCCGGCGACCCGACGAAGGTGACCGGCCTCGATCTCCGCTTCAGCGGCCCGCTCGCCGACGACAGCGCGCGCGCCGACGCGCTGCTGAAGACCGTGCGCGAGGACTGGCTCCTGCCCCCGGGCGCGGTGTTCACGCAGCTCGGCTGGGAGCGGGCGAAGCGGCGCGCGGTGGAGATCGTCTCCGAGCGCTTGTACGCCGGCGCGCGCATCGCGCAGAGCGAGGCGCGCATCGATCCGGACGCCCGCTCGGCGATGCTGGCGGTCACCATCGACAGCGGCCCGCCCCTGCGCTTCGGCGCGCTGCAGGTGCGCGGCGTCGCGCGCCACGAGGAAGATCGCGTCACGAACCTCTGGACCTTCGCTCCCGGCGAGCCCTACGACCGCGAGAAGCTCGAGCGCTTCCAGCGCCGCCTCGTGGGCACCGGCTACTTCGCCAGCGTGCAGGTCGACGCCGACCCGTCGGCGGCCGACGGCGGCGAGGTGCCGGTGCGCGTGAGCGTCATCGAGGGGCCGCGGCGCCGGCTCGAGCTCGGCCTGGGCTACAGCACCGACACGAAGTTCCGCGGCAGCTTCGAATGGCGCAACAACGACTTCTTCGCGCGCGACTGGCGCCTGCGCCTCGGCGCCAACATCGAAACCGTGCAGCAGTCCGCCGAGATCGCGCTCGACCTGCCGGAGCGTCCGAGCGGCTGGGCCGACACCGTCGGCGTGCGCGGCAAGCGCACCGACATCGAGAACCTCCGGACCGACGAGTTGACCTTCGCCGTGCGCCGCACCGCGATCGAAGAGCGCTCGCGGGCCGCGTTCGGCGCCGCCTTCATCGCCTCGCGGGAAGAGCCATCGGGTTTCCCGTCGGAGGACGTCTACGCGACCTTCCTCGATTACGTGCACACCTGGCGCACGACCGACAACGTTCTCTCGCCCCGGCGCGGGTGGGTCGCGCAGGCCGAGCTCGGCGGCGGCGTGCCGGGCATCTCCACGGAGGGCTTCGGGCGTGTGATCGGCCGGTTCGCGTGGTTCGTGCCGCTCGGCACCGCGCACGAGCTCTCGTTCCGCGCCGAGGCCGGCGCCGTGCTCGCGCCGTCGAACGAGGGCATTCCGCAGTCCCTGCTCTTCCGCACCGGCGGCGCGACCACGGTGCGCGGCTACAACTTCGAGTCCCTCGGCGTCACGCAGGGCGAGGCCGTGGTGGGCGGCCGCTACCTCGGGATCGTGAGCGGCGAGTACACCCGCTGGCTCTGGGAAGGCATCGGGCTGGCGGCGTTCGTCGACGCCGGCAACGCGTCCGACGATCTGGGCGACTTCCGCCTCGCGCTCGGCTACGGTGTCGGCGTGCGGGCGCGGAGCCCGATCGGCCCGTTCCGGCTCGACGTCGCGTACGGGCAGGAGGACGGGAAGGTGCGGCTGCATTTCTCGGTGGGGCTCTCCTTCTGATGGCGCGCCGCTTTCGCATCGGCCTGATCGCGCTCGCCGCAGTCGTCTGCGCGGTCGGCGCCGCCGTGTGGTGGGCGGCGCGATCGGAGACGGCACTCGCCTGGATCACCACCCGCCTCGAGCGTTTCAGCGACGGCCGGCTGCGGATCGAATCGCCGCGCGGCTCGCTGATCGGGACGATCGGTGCGGCGCGCGTCGTGTACGCGGACCCGGACGTGCGCATCACCGCAACGGACGTGTCGCTCGATCTCCGGCTTGCCGCGCTGCTGCGCGAGCGGCTGGAGGCGAGCGCACTCGGCGCGAAGGAGATCCGCATCGAGATCCTGCCGACGCCGTCGACCGGACCGCCGGACACCCTCGGCGTGCCGGTGGCGATCGCGGTCGATCGCTTCGACCTCGCCGCGGTGACGCTCGTCGACGGCGGCGACACGACCGAGTTCCGCGACGTGTCCGGCGCGTACCGCGGCGGGCCGGACGGGCATCGCCTCGAACTGGCGCGCGCGCGCACGCCGTGGGGCGACGCGAGCGGGCTCGCGACGCTCGGGGCGGAGAAGCCCTTTCCGATCGAAGGCGGCGTGCGCTTCGTGCGAGCGACGTCGCCCTGGACCGTCGACGCGACCGCCGGACTGGCCGGGACGCTGCTCGCGACGAACGTGCGGCTCGACGGCCGCGTGGGCACGGCGCCGATCGAAGGCGAGCTCGTGCTCGCGCCGTTCGAGGAGCGGTGGCTCGCGCGCGCCCGCGCGAGCGCGCGCGATTTCGACCTCGCGGCCTTCGTGCCCGAAGCGCCCAGAACCGCGGCGACGGTCCGGCTCGAGGCCGCGGGCGGCGAGCGCGGCGGCTTTGCGGGCGAGGTGGCGATCGAGAATGCGATGCCGGGCGCACCGACCGCCGGCCGCGTGCCGTTGAAGCGCGCGACGAGCCGGTTCGCGTACGACGGCAGCGCGCTGCGTCTCTCCGAGCTCGTCGCCGACCTCGGCGTCGCGGGCCGTGCGCGCGGCGCGGGCGAGATCGACGCCAAGGGCGCGAGCCGCTGGAACCTCGTCGTGGAGGCGCTGAACCTCCGCGGCCTGCACGCGCCGCTGCGCGAGACGCGGCTCGCGGGAAAGATCGTCGCGCGGGTCGACGAAGGCGCGCAGCACCTCGAAGTCGATCTGCGCGAGAAGGGCATCGCGATCGCCGGCGTGGCATCGCGCGAAGGCGATCGCGTGCTCATCCCGAAGCTGCGCGCGGCCGCGGGCCAGGGGCGAGCTGAGCGGAACGGCAACGCTGTCGCTCGCCGGCGCGCAGCCGTTCGAGGCGCGCGCGCAGTTCCGCCGCTTCGATCCGGCGGCGTTCGGCGACTGGCCCACGGCGCTCCTGAACGGCGACATCCGCGCGACCGGCACGCTCGAGCCGGCGTGGCGCGCCGACGTGCGGATGGCGCTGTCGGACAGCCGTTTTCGCGGCGTGCCGCTGGCGGGCGGCGGCACGTTCGCCGTCTCGCCCCAGGGCGTGCGCGATGCCGACGCCACCATGACCGTCGGCGCGAACCGCATCGCCGCCAACGGCAGCTACGGTCGGCCCGGTGATTCGCTCGCGTTCGAGCTCGACGCGCGCAATCTCGCGCAGATCGACCCGCGTGCCGCGGGACAGCTCGCGGGGCAGGCGACGATCGGTAGCGGCGGCGGCCGGCCGACGATCGCGTTCGACGTGCGCGGCGCGAAGTTGCGCTGGGCGAGCGAGCGGACGATCGGCACGCTGTTGGCGAAGGGTGAACTCGCCGCGGGCGCGCAGCGGCCGATCGATCTCGCGCTGACGGCCGACGGCATCGACGCCCTCGTCCGCGTCGAGGGCGAATGGGACGGCGCGCGCAGCTGGCGCGGCGCGATCGCCCGCCTGGAGAACCGCGGCGAGTACGCGCTGGCGCTCGCCGCGCCGGCGCTGCTCGAGATCGCCCCCGACCGCGTCGCGCTCGGCGAGGCGACGGTGCGCGGGTTCGAAGGCGAGCTCGCGATCCAGCGCCTCGTCTGGGAGAACGGGCGGCTTTCGACGGCGGGACGGATGCGCGCGCTGCCGGCCGCGCCGCTGCTCGCCGCGGCCGGCTGGAAGCCCGAGCGCGGGACCGACCTCAGGCTGCGCGGCGAATGGTCGCTCGAGATGAGTCCGCGGGTAAACGGCAGCGCGCGCATCGAGCGCGAGAGCGGCGACATCGTGATCGCAGCCAGCCCGGTGCAGGCGATGCGCCTGTCGCAGCTCGCGATTGAAGCGAAGTTCGTCGACGACGCGCTGACCGCGACCGGCAGCCTGGACGCGGCGAATCTCGGCACCGTCGCGCTCGCGGCGAGCGCGAGCGGCCTCGCGCGCGACGCGCGCCTCGCCGGCCGGGTCACGGCGAACGTGACGACGCTGCGTCTGCTCGACGAGGCGGTCGGCACGGCCGCGATCATCAACGGCCGCGCCGCGCTCGACCTCGCGCTTGGCGGCACGCTGGGTGCGCCCGCGCTCGCCGGCACCGCGACCGCCGACGACGTCCGGATCGACGTGCCGCAGTACGGCATCGCGCTCCGCGAGGGACGGCTCCGCGCGAAGCTCGAGGGCGACACGCTGGTGCTCGAGGATCTCGCCATCAAGGGTCCCGAGGGCGAGCTGACCGCGACCGGCACGCTCGCGCGCGGCGGCGAGGGCGCGAAGCTCGCGTGGAGGGCGGATCGGCTGCGCATCTTCAACCGTCCCGACCGGCGGCTGGTGGTCACCGGCGCGGGCACCGCTGCGCTGTCGCAGGCGCAACTCGCGCTGCGCGGCGAGCTGCGCGCCGAAGAGGGTTACATCGAGTTCGCCGCGCAGGACACGGGCCGGCTCGGGGACGATGTCGTGATCGTCGGGCGCGACGCACCGGCGAAGCGCGCGGGCGCGCGGGCGCTGCCGCTCGACGTCGACATGACGCTCGATCCCGGTCAGCGGTTCCGCATCGTCGGCCAGGGGATCGACGCTTACCTGCGCGGCACGCTGCATGTCCGGTCGCGCCCGGACGGCGTGATCGTCGCGCGCGGCGCGATCGAGACGGCGAACGGCACCTATCGCGCGTTCGGGCAGAAGCTCGACATCGAGCGCGGGCGGCTGCTGTTCGACGGCCCGATCGACAACCCCGCGCTCGACATCCTGGCGCTGCGCAAGAACCTGCAGGTCGAAGCGGGCGTCGAGGTGACCGGCACCGCCCGCGCCCCGCAGGTCCGGCTGACCTCGCGCCCGCCGGTGCCGGACGCGGAAAAGCTGTCGTGGCTGGTGCTCGGGCGCGCCTCACCCGACGCGTCGAGCGGCGACCTCGCGCTGCTGCAGGCGGCGGCCGCGCAGCTCGTCACCTCCGACCAGGCGGTGCCGCTCCACCGCCGCATCATCCAGGACATCGGACTCGACGACATCTCGGTGCGCGGCGCGTCCGGCGGCGCGGCGAGCGGACAGGTCGTCGCGTTCGGCAAGCGCGTCTCGGACCGGCTCTACATCGAGTACGAGCAGGGTCTCACCGTCGCCGCCAACCTCGTGCGGCTCACCTTCGCGCTCACGCGCACGCTGAGCGTGAACGCGCAGACGAGCCAGACGACGTCGAGCTTCGGGTTCACCTACCGGCGCGCGTTCGATTGAGCGCCCCGGCCACCGGCCCGGTCCGGGCGGAACCCACGTCGCAATTCGCGGCAGTTGCCGTGGGGATGCGAATGGGAGAGAATGTTTGTGCGGCGCAACATGCGCAGCAATCGAGGCGTCCACGCCGTCGCCTCGAACAAGAGATGTCACCGTCGTAGCCTCCGCGTCAGCGCAATCCTGCGCCACTTGAACAAGGAAAAAGAAGAATGAGCAATTTCTGGGACATCCTCTGGCTGATTTTCTCCACCTTCGTTTTCATCGCCTACATCCTCATCCTGTTCCAGATCGTCGTCGACCTCTTCCGCGATCACGAGCTCGGGGGCGGCTTCAAGGCGCTCTGGATCATCGGCCTCATCTTCGTGCCGCTGCTGACGGCGCTCATCTACATCGTCGCCCGCGGCCGCGGCATGGCGGAACGGCAGCGGGCGGCCCTGCAGCGGGCGAAGTCCGACACCGAGGCGTACATCAAGGGCGTCGCCGGCAAGTCGCCGGCCGACCAGATCGCCGATGCGAAGGCGCTGCTCGACGCCGGCACGATCACGGCCGACGAGTTCGCGAAGCTCAAGGCCAAGGCGCTCGCATGAGCCGGACCGACACCGCCCCGCGGAGACGGCGATGAATCGCGATCCCGTTTCGGTCGATCTCGGGCTGCAGGGCGGCGGCGCGCACGGCGCCTTCACCTGGGGCGTCCTCGACCGGCTGCTCGAGGAGACGTGGCTGCGTTTCGACGGCGTCTCCGGCACCTCCGCGGGCGCGATGAACGCCGCGGTGATGGCCGACGGGCTGGCTGCGGGCGGCCCCGAGCAGGCGCGGGCGGCGCTCGAGCAGTTCTGGAAGCGCGTGTCGGACGCGGCGCTGCTCAGCCCCTGCGCCGCGGCCCGCTCGAGATCCTGACCGGCACCTGGACGCTCGACTATTCGCCGGTGTTCGCGGCCCTCGACGTCGCGGCGCGAGTGCTCTCGCCGTACGACATCAACCCCATGGGCTCGAACCCGCTCCGCCAGATCCTGGCGGACAGCGTCGACTTCGACCGGGTCGCCCGCGCGCCGATCAAGCTCTTCGTCACCGCGACCAACGTGCGCACCGGCCGCGGCCGCATTTTCCGCAACGCCGAGGTCACGCCCGACGTGCTGCTCGCCTCGGCGTGCCTGCCCACGATGTTCCAGGCGGTGGAGATCGACGGCGAGGCGTACTGGGACGGCGGCTACTCGGGCAACCCGTCGATGGCACCGCTGATCCGCGAGTGCCACGTCGTCGGACACGATCCTGGTGCAGATCAACCCGATCGAGCGGCCCGGCACGCCGAAGACCGCGCGCGAGATCCACAACCGGCTCAACGAGATCGCCTTCAACGCGACGCTGATCAAGGAGATGCGCGCGGCGGCGCTGCTGCGGCACGTGACCGATCCGGGCACGGGCGAGGGCGCCATCTGGGCGAAGATGCGCGTCCACCGCATCGCGAGCGATCTCATGCTCGACCTCGGCTACTCCTCCAAGCTCATCGCCGAGTGGGCGTTCTTCTGCATGCTGCGCGACGAGGGGCGCCGCGCGGCAGCGGCATTCCTCGACGCGCACGGGACCGACCTCGGCGTGCGGTCGACGCTCGACATCGACGCGTATCTGGAAGGCATCTAGCCGTCATGGGTCTGCTCGGCATCCTGCTCGGCCTCGGCGCGCTCGTCTGGCTCTCGTTCCGCGGCTGGAGCGTGCTCGTCCTCGCGCCCCTGGCCGGCCTGATCGCCGCGCTTGCGGCCGGCGAGCCGCTGCTCGCGCACTGGACGCAGACCTTCATGGGTTCGGCGGCCGGCTTTCTCGCCTCGTTCTTTCCGCTGTTCCTGCTCGGCGCGCTGTTCGGCAAGCTCATGGAGGACAGCGGCTCGGTCGGGGCGATCGCGCAGTTCATGACCGAGAAGCTCGGTGCGAAGCGCGCGATCCTGGCGGTCGTGCTCGCCGGCGCGCTGGTCACCTACGGCGGCGTGAGCCTGTTCGTCGCGTTCTTCGTGCTCGGACCGATGGCGCAGGCGCTGTTCCGCGCGGCGGACATCCCGAACCGGCTGATGCCGGCGGCGATCGCGCTCGGCACCTCGACGTTCACGATGACCGCGCTGCCGGGCACGCCGGCGATCCAGAACGCGATCCCGATGCCGTTCTTCGGCACCACGCCGTTCGCCGCGCCCGGGCTGGGCGTGATCGCGGCGGCGATCATGCTCGGCTTCGGGCTGTGGTGGCTCGCGCGCGCGGAGGCCGCGGCGCGCCGCAAGGGCGAGGGCTACGGCACCGCGGCCGTCGCCGCGGATGCGGCCGCCGACGACCCGCTCGTGCGCGAGCGCGCGACGACCGCGAGCTCGTTCGATCCGGCCGAGGCGCATCGCGGCCGCAAGAGCGACGCATCCCCCGGCGTGCTCGTGGCGATGCTGCCGCTCGTGGTGGTGGTGCTCGTCAATCTCGCGATGTCCCTCGCGGTGCTGCCGCGCCTCGACACGAGCTTCCTCGCCGAACCGCGCTGGGGCGGGGTCCCGCTCTCGTCGGTGAGCGGCGTGTGGTCGGTGGTCGTGGCGCTCGCCTCGGCCATCGTCGTGCTGGTCGTGCTCAACCGCGGGCGCCTCTCCGGCTTGCGCGCGACCGTCGACGCCGGCGCCAACGCCTCGGTCCTGCCGGTGCTCAGCGTGGCGAGCCTCGTGGGGTTCGGCGCGGTCGTGGCGGCGATGCCGGCGTTCGAGGTGGTGCGCGACTGGGTGCTGTCGATCGGCGGCGGGCCGCTCGTCTCGCTCGCCGTGTCCACCAACATCCTCGCCGCGCTGACCGGGTCGGCATCGGGCGGCCTGACGATCGCGCTCGATGCGCTCGGGCCGACCTACCTCGCCCTCGCTGCCGAGCAGGGCATCGACCCCGCACTGCTCCACCGCGTGGCGGTGATCGGCGCCGGCACGCTCGACAGCCTGCCGCACAACGGCGCGGTGGTGACCCTGCTCGCGGTGTGCGGGTCGACGCACGGCAAGAGCTACTTCGACATCGTGATGGTCGGGATCGTCGGCGCGATCCTCGCGCTCGTCGCGGTGATCGTGCTCGGCTCCATGTTCGGCTCGTTCTGAGCGGCCACCCGCGACGCCCTGGCACCGGAGCGCGGCGAGACGTGGCGAAGCGCACCTGGACCATCATCGGCTTCACGCTGCTGAGCATCGCGGCGGCCTTCCTGCTGCCCGCCGTACCGCAACCCGCCGCGTATCACGACTTCGCGGACCGCCGTGCGGGATTCGGGATCGAGAACGTCCTCGACGTCGTATCGAACGGCGCGTTCCTGCTGGCCGGGATCGCCGGCCTGGTCGTGGTCCTGCGCCCGCGCACGCGCTTCGAGTTCGCGGCCGAGCGCTGGCCCTACGGCCTCTTCTTCCTGGGCGTGCTGCTGACCGCGGCGGGCTCCGCGTACTACCACCTCGCGCCGGACAACGAGCGCCTGTTCTGGGACCGGCTGCCGATCACGATCGCGTTGATGGCCCTGATCTCCGCCCAGGTTGTCGATCGCGTCAGCGTGCGGGCCGGGCTCGCCCTGCTGGGACCGGCGCTGCTGGCCGGGGCCGCTTCCGCCGTCTACTGGATCGCGACGGAGCGGGCGGGCGCCGGCAACGTCCTGCCCTACGCGGTCGTGCAGGGCTACGCGGTGGTGATCCTGCTCGTGTTCGCGCTGACGCTGCCGTCGCGATACACGCGCGGCAGCGACGTGTACTGGGTGTTCGCGGGGTACGTGATCGCGAAGGTCCTGGAACACTTCGACCGGGAGGTCCTCGCGCTGGGAAATCTCGTGAGCGGCCACACCCTGAAGCACCTGGCCGCGGCGGCGGCGGCGCTCGTGCTCTGCCGCATGCTGTGGCGGCGGACGCTGGTTACCGGCGAGCGACCGCGGCTTGTCGGATAATCGGGTCGGAGGAGTTCTGCCAATGGCCCGACCGCACACACGACACTCGCTTCGCTCGAGTCTCATCGCGGTCGCTGCGGCGGTCTGCGCAGCGGGGATCGCGGCGCCGGCATCCGCGCAAACCGAAGGCGGGCTTTACATCGCCGGCTACGGATTCAGCTTCGCGGAAGTGGTCGACCGTGCGATCGCGCAGAACCCGGGGGGCCAACGATTCTTCCTGCTTTCATTGCCGCCGGAAACACAGGCGCTCGCGACGTCGGCTGCCGGCCCGCTCGCCGCAGCGCGCGACCGTGCGATCGCGGCCAACGGCGTTCTGCTGGTCTGCCAGCGCGACATCGACAGCGGCCGGATCAACGCGGCCGGCCTTGCGCCGCGCGTCGTCGCGGTGCGCGGCTGGCCGCCGGCCGGCAGCCCCTCGTTGCCGCCGGGCGAGCGCTACTTCCAGGGCGAGAATCCGGCCAATCTCCCGGCCTCGAACGAAGCGCTGCGCCGGCTGCGCTCGACCTGCTCGGATTGACGGCGCGCGCGCCGGAAATTTCTCGAGCCGAGAGTAGCCTCGCGCGAACGTTCGCGGCGTCTGCGGACGACTGCGCGCCCGCAAGGAACTGGAGCAAGTCGATGTGCAAGCGCTTCGCCAATGCCCTCCTCGCCGTCGCCGCGTCGGTTCTGCTGCTCGCCTGCGCAATTCCGGCCACCCGGCTGGATGCGCAATGGGTGAATCCGGAGTACGTCGGCAAGAAGGCGGTGCGCAACGTGCTGGTGATGTCCGCCGTCCGCGACACGAGCAGTCGCCGGCTCTTCGAGGACCGGATGGTCGCCGCCCTCGCCGCTGCAGGCATCAAGGCGGTGCCGTCGTACCGGTTCATCCCGCAAGACGGCCCGGTCGATGAAGACCGTCTGCGCCGGGCGGTCGCCGAAGCCGGGGTGTCGCACGCGATGGTCACGCGCATCAGCAACGTCTCCACGCAGGTCAACGTCTCGCCCGGAATGGTGATGGGCCCGGCGTGGGGCCCGGATGGGGGCCGGGCTGGGGCCCCGGGTGGGGCGGGGGCTGGGGCGGTTTCCACGGCTACTACAACTCGATGTGGGCGACGACGATTCCGCCGCAGGTCACGACGACGCAGCAGGTCCATGCCGACACGCGCCTGTTCGAGGCGCAGAACGCCGCGGTGCTGTGGTCGGCGGCCACGACCACGTCGATGGGTTTCGACTCGGTCCCGCAGATCATCGATCAGTTCGTCCAGCTGATCGTCACCACGATGACGAAGGACGGCGTGATCTGACGTTGCGCACCGGCCTTGACGGAGTCGATAATCGAGCAGTTCTCGGTCGACATCGCCCGGATCATGTCGGGCCGGATGACCTGACGGGCGTGCCGCCGGAAGTCCGTTGCGCAATTCGTACGCGCCTGCAGGAAGATGTTGCGCAGCGTCGGGCTTTCCTTCTGGTAGCCGAGCTGCTCGAAGGCATCCGCCAGCAGGTTCTTGGCCTCCTGGTTCCCGGGTTGCGCGAACACCAGCTTGTTCAGGATCTCCGACGCCTCGAGGTACCTGCCCTGGCCGATCAGTTCCTTGCCCTTGGCCTTGATCCTGTCCGAGCCGCCCATCATCTCGACGTAGAGCGGCGCCGAGTCCTTGGGCGACAGCGGCGCGATGTTCAACGGATTGCCGTCCCAGTAGCCGAGGAAGCGGTTGATGACGCCGCGGCTGTTGTGCTGTTCCGACCCGTGGTAGCTGTGCGCGGACCATTGCTTCCACAGGCTCGGCGGCAGCTGATAGACGTTCTGGATCTCGTTGATCGTCACGCCCAGGTTGGCGTAGTGCAGCGACTGGTTGTTGAGGTTGGCATAGGTGTCGCGCTGCGTGCGCAGCACTTCCTGGATGCGCGCGTTGCCCCAGCGCGGCCAGCTGTGCGAGGCGAACATCACCTCGGCTTCCTGGCCGAACCGGTACAGCGCGACGTTGATCTGCTTGGACCAGTTCAGCGCATTGCGCACCGGCGCGCCGCGCGGCGTGTAGATGTTGTGGATCGTGCCGGTGATGTTCTCCGCCGCCCAGAAGGCCTTGAACTGCGGGAAGTAGGTGTTCATCTCGACCGGTGCCTCGGTGTCCGGCGTGTTCTGGAACACCATCTTCACGCCGTCGATCGTCACTTCCTCGAAGTCCTTCTTGATGATGAGGTTCGGCGCGATCAGCCCGACGTTGCCGCTCGCAACGTTCTTGCCGATCGACTGGTCCACGTGACCGTGCGGGTCGCGCGGCAGCAGCACGGCGTAGGAGTACTGGGTGCGCCGCGACATGGCGTTGCCGGAGAACACGTTCTCCTCGATCGCGGCCTGCATGAAGCCCTCGGGCGCGATGACCTTGACCTTGCCGCTGACCACGTCGGCTTCGTCCACCACGCCGCGCACGCCGCCGAAGTGGTCGACGTGGGAGTGGGAGTAGACGACGCCCAGGACCGGCCGCTTGCCGAGCTTCTCGTTGATGAACTCGAGTGCCGCGCGGGCGGTTTCCTTGGCCGTCAGCGGGTCGAAGACGATCCAGCCGGTATCGCCCTTGATGAAGCTGATGTTGGCCAGGTCGAAGCCGCGCACCTGGTAGATCCTGCCCGGCAGGACCTCGTAGAGGCCGTAGGCCATGTTCAGCACGGCCTGGCGCTGCAGCGACGCGTGGATGCTCGGGAAGTCCTTCGCTTGCAGCAGCCACTGGTAGCTGCCCATGTCCCAGGCCACGTTGCCCGCATCGGCCATGATCTTCAGAAAGGGCGGCTCGGCGATGAAGCCCTTCTTCGCCTCGTCGAAGTCGCGCTGTCTCGTTCGTCGCGCGTCTATAATCGCCCGGCTTCGAAACGGCAAGCGTGGAACGAAGCATTGCAAACGGAGGACGTGAGATGTCGAACGGTAGCGGTTGGACGAGAATCTTCGCCGGGGTTGCTCTGGCCGCGCTCTGCGGCGCTGCTTCGGCCCAGACCAGCGTGAACTACGGTCGCATCACCGCGTGAACGCTGGTCACCGAGCAGAACCGCGCCGCGCAGACCACCGGCGCGGTCCTCGGCGGCGCGCTCGGCGCCGCCTCCGGCTCGAACCGGTCGAGCGGCACGCGCGCGCTGCGCGCCGGCGGCGGCGTGCTCGCGCGGGCAGCAGCTCGGACGGATCGCGACGCAGCGGCAGACCTTCGAGTACACGGTCCTGATCGGCGGCACTTCCACCGTCCGGATGGTCACCGACGAAGCCGGGCTGCGCGTGGGCGACTGCGTGGCCGTCGAGCGCGGCGGCTTCAACAACCTGCGGCTGGTCGACGACAGCCGCTGCAATCCGCGGCCGGCTGCGCAGGGCGCGAAGGCGGCCGGTGCACCGCCGAAGGCGACCGCGGCGGACGTGCGCCAGGCCGACGCCTGCATCCAGGCGAAGGACCGGCTCTTCGATGCGGAGACCGACGAGGATTTCGAGCGCGCGTACCGCAGGGTGCGCCTGCTCTGCCAGGACTGACGCCGGCCCCGGGCCGCGCCGCGTCGTGCCGAAGCCGCTCGCGCTTCTCGCGCTCGCCGCCGCTCCTCGGCGGCTGCGGGCTCCTGCCGCGCAACGCGGTCCCGCCCGACCTCGTCGAGCAGGCGACGATCCCGCACTTTCCCGACGTCCGGGCGTGGGCCGGGCGGCCGAACCCGGCCATGGAGCGCGATATCACGGCGTCGTTCGACCAGGAGTCGCCCGACGATTTCCCGCAGCGCGCCGACGGCGTCGTCGAGTACGCGCATCTCGCGATCTCGGGAGGCGGCCCGAACGGCGCGTTCGGCGCGGGACTGCTCAACGGCTGGACCACGACCGGGAAGCGGCCGGTCTTCAAGATCGTCTCCGGCGTGTCCACCGGGGCGCTGATGGCACCGTTCGCCTTCGTCGGCCCGTCGTACGACGGGGCGCTGCGCGAGTTCTACACCACCACGTCGTCGCGCAACATCTTCCGCGCGCTCTCGATCATCCCGCAGCTCCTGACCGGGGACTCGCTCGCCGACTCCGGGCCGCTCGCGTCCCTGATCGACCAGCACGTGGACGCGGTGCTCCTCGCGCGGGTCGCCGACGCGCACGCCCGAGGCCGGCGGCTCTACGTCGGCACGGTGGACCTCGACGCGCAGCAGTTCGTCATCTGGAACATGGGCCTGATCGCGGCGAGCGGGCGGCCGGACGCGCTCGAGCTCTTCCGCAAGGTGATGCTCGCCTCCGCGTCCGTGCCGATCGCCTTCCCGCCGGTCTTCTTCGAGGTCGAGGCGGGCGGGCGCGGGTACGACGAGATGCACGTCGACGGCGCGGTCGCGGCGCGCCTGTTCCTCACCGGCGGCGTGTTCGACATTTCGATCATCCGCACGCGCGCAGGCCGCGGGCCGGGCCGGGAGAACATCTACGTCATCCACAACGGCCAGTTGCCGCCGGTGGCGGAACAGACGCCCCGGTCGCTGCGCGGCATCGCGTCGCGGACGCTCCAGGCCGCGGGCCGGGCCGGGGTCGTCGGGGACCTCTTCCGGCTCTACGCGGTCGCGCTCGCCACCGAGGCGAGCCTGAACTGGATCACGATTCCCGACGACGTCGAGATCGAAGGCAGCGAGGTGTTCGACCCGGTCGTGATGGGACGGCTCTACGAGCTCGGCTACCGCAAGGGCACCGAGGGGCCGGCGTGGGTCACCAGCCCGCCGGGGCTGCGGTACCAGCTGGTGCGCTGAAGACGAGCCGGAGGCGACGACATCGTGACGAGCAGCGAGCTGCGGGACTACGCGACGGTGATTGCGGCGACGGTGGCCGTGCTGGTCTTCGTCGTGAACTCGCTGTCGATGATGCGCAACCGGCGGATCGAGAACCTCTCGCGCTTCAATCAGGCGCACCAGTGGCTGTTCGCCGAGCGCGGCTACATCGCCCGCAACCTCCCCGCAATCGAAGCCGGGACGCTGCAGCGCGACCATCGCGACGCCGAGATGGAGGCGAGGTTCCACCTCATGCTGCTCGACGTCGAGCGGCTCGCCATCCTCGCCAACAACAAGGCGGTGCCGCGCCACACGCAGGTCTACATGTTTGGCGCCTACGCCCGGAAGCTCCTCAACCTGGCGACCGAGGAGGAGCGCAACAACATGTCCTGGGAGCTCGCGCTCGGCTACCTGGAGGGGCTCGACCGGGACACGGACGCGTACAAGGGCCTCACGCGCGCCGAGCGCGAGAGGTTCTGGCGCTGAGCCCCGGCAGACGAAAAGGATGACGCATTGAGAGCCCTGCTGAACGCGAGCCGGTTCATGGTGGTTGCCGCCGTGCTGGGCTCGCTCGCCGGCGCGGCCGCGCTGTTCGCGTACGGCCTCGTCGATACCGTAGTGGTGATTACGCGAACGGTCGCGAGCGGCGATGTCTCGACGAAGGGCGCGAAGGCGCTGATGCTGTACTTCATCGAGATCTTCGATCTCTTCCTGCTCGGCACCGTGATGCTGATCATGGCGCTCAGCCTCTACGAGCTGTTCATCGACGCCGACCTGAAGCTGCCGGCGCGGCTGCAGATCCACACCTTCGACGACCTCAAGAGCAACCTGGTCACGGTGGTGATCGCCGTCATGGCGGTGACCTTCCTCGGCCAGATCGTGTCCTGGGACGGCGAGTCGCGAGCTGCTCGGTTTCGGCGCGGCGGTGGCGCTCGTGATCGCCGCGCTGAACATCTACCTCTGGATCACGAAGGTCGGCAAGAAGTAGCGGTTCGCGGCGCGTCAGCCGCGCGCCAGCAGCGCCGCGCCGAACGCGATCGCCGCCCCGATCAGCGCAAGACCCGCCACCGGCCATCTACGCAGGATGCCGTCGATCCCCACGAACATCCGGCCCACCGGCCTCGTCGCGTGATTCAGCGGCCGCAGGATCGCCATGGATGGAGGCAGGTCGCGCCCGAGAGCGCCGGCCAGCACCGCGCCGCCGACGAGCACCAGCACGGCGGACCCGAGGTCCGAGAGCTTGAGCATGCCGGTCAGGGCGTCGAGCGAGAACGCACCGTCGGCCACGAACCCGAGCGCGAGCGAGCAAAGCGCGAGCGCCAGCGCCGCGAGCTCGGCGATGCGCGACACCGGTTTCTTCGACTCGATCGGCCCCGCGGCCGGACGCGAGCGCGTGCGCGAGCACGAGCACGACGTAGCTCGCCGTCAGCAGGCCGCCGACGTCGAGCACCGTTTCCCACCACCACTGTCCCGACGCGCCGGCGGCGTCGAAGAAGAGCTTCTTCGCGACGTACGCGCCGCTCGGCGGCAGGCCCATCAGGGCGATGCCGGCGAGCGCGAAGGTGAGCACGCTCACCGGTAGCGCTCGCGCGACGCCGGCGAGCCCGGCGATGCGATCGTGGCCGAGCGAGAGGTAGATGAGCCCGGCGGCCATGAACATCGCCGCCTTCGCGGTCGCGTGGGAGATCGCCTGCAGCATGCCGCCGGTCAGCGCGCCGCCGCGCACGAGCGCGCCGGCCGCGGCGTCGAAGGCGAGCGGAAACATCAGGAACAGGTAGCCGATCTGCGCGACCGTCGAGTACGCGACGAGCAGCTTCAGACGCTCCTGCCGCAGGGCGACCACGTTGCCGACGAGGATCGCGCCCGCGCCGAGCGCCGCGAGCAGCTCGGCCGACGGCGCCGTCACCACGCCCGGCATGACGTCGAACCAGACCCGCACGACGAGAAACCACGAGCCCTTGATCACCAGCCCCGACAGCACGGCGCTCGCCGCGGCGGGCGCACCGGCGTGCGCGGGCGGCAGCCACAGGTGCAGCGGAAAGAGCGCGGTCTTGGCCAGCAGCCCCGCCGTCATCAACGCCGCCGCCGCGAGCGTCGCCGGATCGGGGCCGATCCGCTCGGACAGGAGCTGGATGTCCAGCGTGCCGTACGCGCCGTAGATCAGCACCGCGCCGAGGAGGTAGAAGACCGAACCGAGGAGCGCGTACAGCAGGTAGCGGAGCGCGGCGCGCAGCGTCTCGCCCTTGCCGTCGAGCGACACCAGGGGCACGGCCGCGAAGGTGAGCAGCTCCAGCGCGACGTACAGCGTGAAGAGATCCCCGCTGACGAACACCAGATTGAGCGAGCCCCAGATCGCGAGGAGCAGCGTCCAGAAGACGAGCGGCGCGCGCGCCTCCCGCACCCCGGAGGGCGTCCCGAAATCGGCGCGCGCATACACGCCGATGCCGAGCACCACCACCGCGACGGCGAGGATCATGACGAGCGCGAGGCCGTCGGCGCGCAGCGCGATGCCGAGCGGCGGCGACCAGCCGCCGAGCAGGTAGACGAGCCCCTCGCCGGATCGCGCCATCGCGGCCGCGATGGCGATCGCGATCCCGACGCCGGCGAGGATCGTGAGCATCGCGACCCGCTGGGCGTTGCGGCCGCCGAGCGCGAAGCCGGCGAGCACGCCGACGAACGGCACCAGCACCGCAGCCACGAGCAGGAGCCCGTCGGGCGTCGTCGTCATCTCGAGCGGCGTCTACGCATCGCGGGCAGCGTCCGGCTCGGCCGGCGCCGGCGCATCGGACGCCAGCGTGACCGAGTCCGCTTCGTCGGCAAGCCGGAGCAGCAGCGTGACCGCGAGCGCGGTCGCTGAAAACGCCACGACGATGCCGGTGATCAGCAGCGCCTGCGGCACCGGGTCGCCGCCCCACCCGAGCGCCGCCGCCGCGGCGCGCGACCGCGCCGAACAGCAGGAACACCCCGCTGCCCACCACGTTGAACGCGAGGATCTTGCGCAGCGGCTGCGGGTTGACGATGAACCCGTACACGCCGACGCCCACCAACGCGGCCGCACACAGCCCGAACAGCGTCGCCGCGCTCATCGGTCCTCCGGCCGCTGCGGCGCGCCGGCCATGATGAGGCCGAGGGTCAGCGCGAGCGAGGGCAGCAGCGCCCACTCGATGACGAGGATCAGCGGCTTCGCGAGGCCCTCGGGATAGGCGAGGAAGGCCCCGGCCGTCGCCACGCCCGCGGCGCCGACCGCGATGAACACGACCGGGCCGGCCACCAGCGCGGCGCGCAGCCGCCTGAGGCTGACCGGCGGCGCGTCGGCGAGACCTGCCATCATCGCGAGCAGCCACATCGCCGCGAGGATCGTGGCGCCCTGGAACTTGCCGCCGGGGGCGTCCGCCCCGATCCAGAAGATGTAGACCCCCACGATGATGCCGATCGGCGGCAAGAGTCGCGCGAGGTAGGCGAGGATCCCGTCCGGATCGGCGCGGTAGCGCGGCCCCGGGCGTCCGCCCCAGACGCGGTCGGGCGCGAGCGACCACACGCCGATCAGCGCGAACAGCAGCACGATCGCCTCCAGCAGCGTGTCGATCGCCCGGAAGGCGAGCAGCACCGCGGTAATCGGATTGCCCACGCCGGTCGCGGCGATGTTGGCGGCGACCTCGGGCACGAGCGTCGGCGCGGGCCCGGCCGGCGCCAGCACGACGATCGCGAGCGCCACTGCCACGCCGCCGGCCACGATCGCCGCGGCGAGCCGCGTCGGCAGCCCGGGCCGCTCGGCGTTCGACGCCGCCTCGGTCCGGCGCAGCTTCGCCGCCGCGCGCAACAGCAGCACTCCGGTCAGCCCGCCGCCGATCGCCGCTTCGGTCAGCGCGACGTCGATGCCGCGCAGCTGCCACCCAGGCGAGCGTGAGAAGCAGGCCGTAGGCGACGAAGCCGACGATCGCCGCGAACGTGTCGCGCGCGACGATCGTCCAGATCGCCAGCCCCAGGACGAGGAGCGCGATGCCGGCGTTGAGCGCGTCGATCATGCGCGCGGTCCGGCGCGCCGCGCCGCGCGCGCGATCAGCTGGGACACGACCGCTCCCACGAGCAGGGCAAGCAGCCAGATCGCGAAGAGCTTGAGGCCCGCGAGCAGCCCGTTCGCCTGCGGCAGGAGGCCGAGCACCACGAGGCCGAGGCCGAGATTGTCGGCCTTGCTGAGCGCGTGCAGGTGGGTGAAGACGTCGGGGAAGCGCAGGAGGCCGACCGTCCCGGCGAGGAAGAAGAACGCGCCGGCGGCGACGGCGACGACGGTGAAGAGGTCGAGCGCGGCGCTCACAAGGCGTCGTCCGGTCCGGCCTCGCCGCTCGGCGGCGAGGCGGTGAATCTGACGAACGCCACCGTCGCGAACGCCGCCAGCAGCGCGAGCGCCAGCGACAGGTCGATCACCGAGTCCACGCCGGCCGCGGCGCCGAAAAGGAGCAGTGCGGCGATGCCGCCGCTGCCGAGCAGCTGCGCGGCCATCATCCGGTCGGCGTCGGCCGGTCCGCGGAGGATGCGCACCAGTCCCAGCGCGACGGTCGCCAGCACGAAGCACGACGTCGCGAACAGGAACTCAGCCATGGCCGCGTCCCGGCACGAACGCGCGTCCATACGCGCGTTCGTCGGCGGCGAGCTGCTCCACCACCGGCTGCCCGGTGTCGAGGCAGTGATAGATGATCGTCTGCGCGTCCTCGTCGCAGGGCACCGTGCCCGGCAGGAGGCTCGTGATCGTCTCGAAGGCGTTGCGCGCCGGGCCGCGGGGCAGATTCACCGGATACGCGACGAAATCCGGCTGCAACGGCACCCGCGGATGGAACGCGCGACGCGCGACGTCGACGCCGGCGACCACCGACTGCCACAGGAACCGCGGCAGGAGCGCGACGAGCACGGCGAATCGAACGCGTCCCGCTTCGGGCGGGAGGAGCCGGAGGCTCGTCCAGGTGGCGGCCGCAGCGGCGCAGGCGCCGACCGCCAGATCGACCGGGTCGAGACCGATGAGGACGACCCAAAGCGCGAAAGGAAACCCGCGCCGCGCGCGATCGCAGCGCGCCTCCTGCCTTCCGTCGCGTGCCCTGGCATCGCCGCCGTCCGGCTACAGCTCGTCGTTGATCGCGATGCCGGCGCCGATCGTGGTCTGGTTCCAGTTGTAGTCGATCATGCTCTCGCCGTAGCCCGTGAAGCCCTGCACGTAGGCGCGCAGCGGTCCGAGCAGCTTGGGCGACATCCACGTGAGCTGCGCGGCCCCCTTGCCCGTGCTGATGTTGCCCCGGCCCATCAGCGAGAAGCTGTGGTCGCGCCACTTGTAGATCGCGGTGAGGCTGCCGTAGCCGTAGTAGTCGGTGATGTCCGGGTTGTCGTCCTTGTCCGCGTCTTCCTTGATGCGGTACCACGCCTTCGCGAGCACGGCGAAGTCGCCGCGCTCGACGCCGGCCTCCGCGAACAGCCGGTTCCAGCTGCGCGAGATCGTGTCGGTCCGGCCGTTCGACTGGTGGTTGAATCCCGCGTTGAGGAGATTCCATTGCCACCCGCCGCCGAGCGCGAGGCCGGGCCGGTAGCTCACGAACACCTCCGGCATGTAGTTGGTCTCCCGGAAGGGGCGCGAGATGTTGTCGTTGTACACCTGCCACTGGTTCTGCTGGGTGTACGCGGCCCACACGCCCCAGCGCCGGTCGTCGGTCGTCCAGAGCCGCAGCTTGAAGCTGAGCTGGAACTTCGCTTCCACGTCGTCGATCGTCTCCGGCTGCCCGGCGGCCTGGAAGGCGGGCGCGTAGGGCGCGGTGTTGACGTTGTCGGTGTAGCGCGCGAACAGCAGGTAGTTCTGGTGGTACGCGGTGAGCGCATATCGATCCGATCCCGGATCGAATCCCCAGGCGGTGTCGATCAGCGATGCGGGGCCGCGCGCGACCGGCGCGGGCTGCCCGGCGACGGCCGCCGGCGGCTGCCCGGGCGCAAACGGCTGCCCGGGCGCCGGGGGCGCGGCGGCGGTGCGCCCGCTGGCCCGGTCGTAGCAAGCGAGGCGCTCGCTGTCCGCGCCGATCGCCGCGCACGCGGCGAGGGCGGCCGGCCCGGTCTGCGCGAACGCGGGGCCGGCGACGCCGAGCAGGGCGGCGACCATCGATGCGAAACCGAGGCGATGCGTGAGGTTGAACATGAACGTCCTCTCTCGATCCAGGTGTGATGGGTAGGGCGGAAAGGCCGCGCGCAGTGCCGCGGTCTATCGCGCCGCAGGCGCGGGACAGCCGGTGCACGCCTGCAGGTTGGCGCCGCGGAACGTCGTCTTCTCGAGCTGCGCGCCGGTCAGATTGGCCCCTTCCAGATTCGCTTTCTCGAAGCGCGCGCCCCGCAGGTCGGCGCCCGTGAGATCAGCGCCGCGCAGATCCGCGCCGAACAGGTCCGCCCGCTCCAGGTTGGCGCCGCGCAGCTTCGCCGACGCCATTCGCGCATACCGAAGGCTCGCGCCGCTCAGGTTCGCATCGCTCAAATCGGCGCCGCCGAGGCTGGCGCCCTGAAGGTCCGCGGCGCTGAAGCTCGCCCGCGCGAGGTTCGCGTTGCTCAGGTTCGCGCCGCGCAGACTGGCGCGATCGAGCGAGGCCCTGGTGAGATTCGCGCGCTGGAAATCGACCCGCTGCAGCCTGGCGCGGTCGAACCGCGCCTCGGTGAGGTCCGCGCCGCTCAGAGTTTGAGCGGGAGAGATCCGCCCTCGTCAGATCCGCCTTGGGCAGGGTCGCGCCGCGCAGGTTCGCGGACACGCAGTGCGTGCCCGGCTGGATCCGGCACCGGTCGATCGTTTGCGCAGCGGCGATCGGCACGGCGCAGAGGGTGAGGATGACGGGGAGGAGGAAACGCATGTAGAGCCTCATTGTTTTAGCGGTTGCGGTACGTGGCGATGCGCGCATGGGCCGGGGTCAGGGCGTCACCCCGTTCAGCTCGGCCCAGCCGTTCCACATGATCTGGATGCCGATGCAGAGCAGGATGAACGCCATCAGCCGCATCATCACGAGCATGCCGACTGGCGCCGAGGCGGTCGAGCACCGCGGCGGAGTTCTTGAAGATGAAGTAGAGAACGATGGAGACGAGCGCCGCACCGGCGGCCGCCACGACCGCGCCCGCCAGGTACAGGACGGGCGTCGTCGGGATCTGCGCGCCGAGCGCGATCGACGCCGCGATCGTGCCGGGCCCGGTCGTGAGCGGGAACGTGATCGGGAAGAAGCTCCGCCGGACGATCTCGGCATCCGACAGCGTCGCGGCCTGTTCCGCCGCGGCGGCGTGCACGTCGTCGTCCTCGGTGCGATGGAGCATGCGCCAGGCCGTGGCGGCCACCAGCAGGCCGCCGCCGAGGCGCACCACGGGCAGCGAGACGCCGAAGAACGCCAGCACGTACGTGCCGATCAGCATGGACGTAACCACCACGAACCAGCCGTTGATCGCCACCTGGCGCGCCAGCCGCTGCGCGATGCTGCGATTGGCGCCGACCGTCGCGACGAAGAGCGGCGCGGTGCTGAGCGGGTTGATGATCGGCAGCAGGGTCACCGGGATCAGGACGAGCGCCTTCAGGAAAGGGATGACCAACGACTCCACGGGACCTCTGCAGGCGAATCGCAAGCGTGGGGCGCGAGTCTATCGCGAACTGCCGGCGCCGAGTTATCCCCATCGCGGCCGAGCCGTCGCCCGGCGCTTCGGATCGCCCCTCCCTGCGGGCGTAGATCAGGAGAAGAACTCCACCTTCGCGCTTTGGATGTCGTACATCGCCCCGACGATGTTGATCGCGCCCTTCGCCTTGAGCTCGTTCAGCACGGGACTGCCCTTGCGGATGCCCTCCATGGTGAGCTCCACGTTCTTGCGGGCTACGGCATCCACGAAAGCGCTGTTCTTGGCAGAGCGGTCGCCCTGGTAGGTGGCCGCTTTCACCGCCGGCTGGATCCTGGCGAGCAGACCGGTGAGGTTGCCGAGCTTCACGTCGTCGATCGCGCCGGCGATCGCGCCGCACGCCGTGTGACCCATCACCAGCACGACCTTGGCGCCGGCCGCGGCGCAGGCGAACTCCATGCTGCCGAGGATGTCGTCATTGGCGATGTTCCCGGCCACGCGCGCGTTGAAGACGTCGCCGATGCCGAGATCCATGATCGTTTCCGCCGGCGCGCGCGAGTCGATGCAGCTGAGGATCACCGCCGCGGGAAACTGTCCCTTGGCGCTCGCCCGCTGCTGCGCGAGGACGTTCTGCGCCGTTCCCTTGCCGCTGCGGAAGCGCTCGTTGCCCCGCTTCATCATCGCGATGATCTCGTCCGGCGTCAGCTTGTCCCGCTGCGCCTTGGTAAGCGCCGCCGCGTAGGCAAGCTGGGCAAATGGACCCGCGGTCAAGAGCCCCGCGGCCGTCGCGATCCCGGCTGTTTTCAGGAAGCTCCGGCGCGTCGAGTGGTTGCAGCAGTTCTGGAGAGCGGCAGGAAGGATCGGCATGCTTTGATGCTCCTTGGGTGGGACTTCTCGTGGCTGACGCGTCGCAAATGCGCGCGTTCTCGTTCTGCCTGGCCATGCCGGCATCGCACCTACTGCGCATCGACCCTCCGGCCGGCCGGTGCGGCGCTACGCAATTCCTCGTGCGTGCGGTTAGAAAGCCTTGCGGACGTTGAGCCAGTACTCCGTCGAGCTGTAGTTGAACCCGACCGAGTTGCTCTCGTCCCGGATGTAGAGGATCTCCGGCCGGAACGTCCAGCCGCGCGCGAACTCCCAGACGAGACCCCCGCCGAACTCGTACAGGTTGTCCTTGCGCCTGAGCACGACGCCTTCATCGAGCGAATCTGGATGGAAGTGGATGGCGTCCGTGTTGAACGCGTCGCGCTCCCACCAGGCGAACATGAAGCCGGCGAGGCGGTCGGTGAAGGTGTAGTCCAGGTTGGCCGTGGCGCCATAGATCGCGGAGTCGCCGTCCGGCCGGCTGGTCGCGTAGTTGTACCCGCCGTGCCCGGTCAGGGAAAAGCTCCCACGGCCGTCGAACAGCGAGCGGACCCAGCCCGCGGTGGCGGTCGCGGTGGTGCGGCTGCGCTCGCGCAGCGGGCCGTCCGGGTATCGCCGCCGCTGGAGCTCGGCGCCGACGGTGAACTGGTTGTCCTCGTCGTATCGATAGCGGTAGTTCGTGAAGATCGAGTAGTCGTTGCGATACTGGCCGCCGCCGCGATAGCTCACCCGGCCCCTGAATCCGACCGCAAGGTTGTTCTCGCCGAACGCGCGGCTGCCCGCGGCGCGCCAGCGCCAGTCCGAATCGTTGCGGATGTCGTCGTTGTCGAAGGACCGGAAGCGGTAGTCCAGGTTGGCATCCAGCGCGTAACCGTTGTCGAGCGCGTAATTCAGCCCGCCGCCCACGCGCGCGTTGAAGAACGAGTCGCTGCGATCGCCGCCGCCGAACGCGTCGGTGCCGCGCGTCGAGTTCACCCGGTAGCCGCCGATGCCGGTCTCCGCATAGCCGAAGCTCGTCAGGCGCCGGCCCTCGTCCAGCGATTGCCGCGCCAACTGGTCGTAGATCTCGACCTGGGTGAGAAGGTCGGGCGGCAGGTCATCGACCCGCAGCACCGTCTCGAACTCGATCTTCGCTTCGGCGTAGCGGCCGAGCGCGAAGTAGGCGCGGCCGAGCGCGAGATGCGCGGCGACCGTCGTCCGGCCGCTGCGCGAGGCTGCGCTCGAAGAGCACCAGCGCCTTCTCCGGGCGCTTGGTGCCGAGCGCGGCGCGGCCGAGGAGGTAGTTGAACTCAGCGTCGCCCTTGCGCGCGTCTTCGAACGGCGCAAGCAGGTCGTAGGCGTCCTGATAGCTTCCCCGCGCGCACGAGCTGCTCGGCGCGTCCGAGGTCGGGATCGGCACCGAGCGCCGCGCTCGCGACGAGGAACCCCATCGTGGCGACGAATGCGCGCATCGATCGCTTCATGCTCCCTCCTGCGCGAACCAACGCGAGTCCGTTCGTCGCTTCGGCTCTACGGATCAATGTTTCGTTTTTGTGTCCGCCTGAGTCGTTCGACGCGGGGAAGTCCGTTGCGCGCAGAGCTCTGCCGAACTTCGCGAGAATGTGCTGCTCCTTGACGCGGACGCATTCTTCCAAAAGAATGGTTGTGGGCGCAACAAAAAATCGCGATCTCCTTCGAGTCCCAGTACAGTACGGCCGCCGCGGACAGCATTCAGGTTCCGGTCGCTGCGGACGTTTCACTATCGGGCAGGCGCGTTTCACCGGCGAACCACGGGCATCCGACACAACGCGAGGGCACTCCTCTCTCGCGCAACAAGAATGGGGGCACGATGAGCAACGGATCGACGCAGAAACTCACCCTGTTCGCCCTGACCGCCATGGTCGTCGGGGGAATGGTGGGCTCGGGCATCTTCTCCCTGCCGCGCACCTTCGCCAATGCAACCGGTCCCTTCGGCGCGATCATCGCGTGGTGCATCGCCGCGGGCGGCATGTACACGCTCGCGCGGGTGTTCCAGTTTCTCGCCGAGCGCAAGCCCGATCTCGATGCCGGTGTCTACGCCTACGCCAAGGCCGGGTTCGGCAACTATCCTGGGCTTCGCCGTCGGCCTTCGGCTACTGGATCGGCACCTGCGTCGGCAACGTCTCCTACTGGGTGCTGATCAAGTCGACGCTCGGCGCGTTCTTCCCGGTCTTCGGCGACGGCAACACGGTCAGCGCGATCGTGGTCTCCTCGGTCGGCATCTGGGCCTTCCATTTCATGATCCTGCGCGGCACCAAGGAGGCGGCGTTCATCAACAAGGTCGTCACCATCGCCAAGATCGTTCCGATCCTGCTGTTCATCGTGATCCTGATCTTCGCCTTCAAGCCCGACCTCTTCGGCGCCAACTTCTGGGGCGGCGCAGGGCTACGCCAGGAACGCGAGCCTGTTCGACCAGGTCGCGGCGACGATGCTGGTCACGGTGTTCGTGTTCCTCGGCATCGAGGGCGCCAGCGTCTATTCGCGCTTCGCCAAGAAGCGCGCGGACGTGGGCACGGCGACGGTGGTCGGCTTCCTCGGCGTGACCTGGCGCTGCTGGTGCTGGTCGACCCTGCTGCCCTACGGCGTGCTGCCGCGCGCCGAGATCGCCGGCACTGCGCCAGCCGTCGATGGCGGCGGTGCTCGAGGCCGTGGTCGGGCCCTGGGGCGCGATCTTCATCAGCGTCGGGCTGCATCGTCTCGGTGCTCGGCGCCTACCTCGCCTGGTCGCTGATGTGCGCCGAGGTGCTGTCCGCCGCCGCGCAAGACAGGGACATGCCGAAGGTCTTCGCGACCAGGAGAACGAGAACAAGGTGCCGGCGGCGGCGCTGTGGATGACCAACATCCTGGTCCAGCTGCTTCGTCGATCAGCACGCTCTGGTCCGCAGGACGCGTTCACGCTGATGCTCTAGCATGACCAGCGTCATGACGCTGATGCCCTATCTTCCTGGTCGCGGCCTATTCGCTGCAAGCTGGTGCTGACCCGCGAGACCTACGATGCCAGCGGCCCGAGGAGCGCACGACGGACCTGATCTTCGCCGGCCTCGCGGTGATCTACACGGTCTTCCTGCTCTTCGCCGGCGGGCTGAAGTTCCTGGTGCTCTCGCTCCTGATCTACGCGCCCGGAACCCTCCTCTACGTCTGGACCCGGCGCGAGCAGGGCAAGCAGCTCTTCACGCCGGTCGAGTGGATCATCTTCGGCGTGGTCGTGGTCGGTGCGGTGCATCGCGGCTCTACGGCCTGGTCGACCGGCTACATCACCATCTAGATCCAAGATACTGGAGCGACATCATGGCGGATGCCAAAGAGCGTCAAGTTCGGCGTCCACTCGGAGGTCGGCCAGCTGCGCAAGGTGATGGTCTGCGCGCCGGGCCGCGCGCACCAGCGCCTCACGCCGATCAACTGCGATGCAGCTGCTGTTCGACGACGTGCTGTGGGTCGAGAACGCCAAGCGCGACCACTTCGACTTCATGCACCAAGATGCGCGACCGCGGCGTCGACGTGGTCGAGATGCACAACCTGCTGGCCGAGACCGTGGCGGTGCCCGAAGGCAAGAAATGGATCCTCGACAACCAGGTCGTGCCCAATCAGGTGGGACTGGGCTTCGTCGACGAGCTGCAGAGCTACCTCGCCGGGCTGGACAACCGCAACCTCGCCGAGACGCTGATCGGCGGGCTGTCGACCCACGACTTTCCGGAAGCGACCGGCGGCGAGGCGCTCAAGATCGTCAAGGAGGCCGCGGGCGCCACCGAATACCTGCTGCCGCCGCTGCCGAACACGCTCTACACGCGCGACACCACCTGCTGGATCTACGGCGGCGTGACGCTCAACGCCGCTGTACTGGCCGGCGCGGCACGAGGAAACGATCCTGACCACGGCGATCTACAAGTTCCATCCCGACTTCGCCGGCAAGGTCAACGTCTGGTGGGGCGACCCGACCCAGGACCACGGCCTCGCCACGCTCGAGGGCGGCGACGTCATGCCGATCGGCAAGGGCATCGTGCTCATCGGCATGAGCGAGCGCACTTCGCGCCAGGCGCATCAGCCAGCTCGCGGCGACGCTGTTCGCGAAGAAGGCGGCCGAGCGCGTGATCGTGGCGGCGATGCCGAAGATCCGCGCGGCGATGCACCTCGACACCGTCTTCACGTTCGCCGACCGCGACTGCGTCCTGCTCGCGCCGGACTTCATGAACCAGACCCGCACCTTCTCGTACCGCCCGAGCAGCCATCCGAGCGGCGTCGAGCTGCACGCGGAGAACAAGCCGTTCGTCGACGTGGTGAAGGAGGCGCTCGGGCTGAAGAAGATGCGCGTCGTCGAGACCGGCGGCAGCGACTACCAGCGCGAGCGCACGCAGTGGGACAGCGGCGCCAACCTGGTGTGCGCCTCGCCGGGCGTGGTCTACGCCTACGACCGCAACACCTACACGAACACGCTGCTGCGCAAGGAAGGCATCGAGGTGATCACCATCGTCGGCGCCGAGCTCGGCCGCGGGCGCGGCGGCGGGCACTGCATGACCTGCCCGATCATCCGGGACGCGGTGGACTTCTAGATCGATCTGCCCTAGGACGCAACGTCGCCGCCCGCGCCGCCGCGGGCGGCGTCCGTTTGAGCCCCAATGATCCGACCCGACACGCCGCAGCCGCTGACGCTCACCGAGGCGGTCATTCCCGTCGCCGCGCTGATCCTGCTGGTGGCGCTGTCCTACTTCCTCTTCGGCGACAAGGGCGCGGGCGGGCCGAACCAGGTGGCGCTCGTCGTCGCCACGATGATCGCGGTCTTCATCGCGTGGCGCCGCGGGCACAAGCTCGCCGACCTCCAGGCGGCGGCGGTCGCGAGCGTCGGCTCCGGCATCGGCGCGATCTTCATCCTGCTCGCGGTGGGATCGCTGATCGGCGCCTGGGCGATGAGCGGCACGCTCATCGCGATGGTCTACTACGGGCTGCAGCTCCTCAGCCCCAACTATTTCTACGTGACCGCGACGGTGATCTGCGCCGTGATCGCGGCGAGCATCGGCAGCTCGTGGACGGTCGTCGGCACGATCGGCATCGGGCTGATGGGCATCGCGCTGAACATGGACCTGAATCCGGGGATCGCCGCCGCCGCGATCATCTCCGGCGCCTACTTCGGCGACACGACCTCGCCGCTCTCCGACTCGAGCAATCTCGCCGCCGCCGCGGCCGGCGTCGACCTGTACCAGCACGTCCGCGAGACCGCGCTCACCTCCAGCGTCGCCCTCGCGCTCTCGCTCGTCGTCTTCTGGCTCCTCGGCCGGCCGGGCGACTTCGACGCCGTCGAGAAAGCCCAGGCGATCCAGACGTTCTTCCAGCCGTCGCTCGTGCTGTTCCTGCCGCTCGTCGTCGTCATCGTGCTCGCGGTGCTCAAGTTCCCGCCGTTCACCGCGATCTTCATCGGCGCGCTCGTCGGCGGCGTGCTGGCGGTCGTTCGTCGCGCCCGAGCGCGTCGCGCGGTTCGCGGACGCGGGCGACGGCCTGCCGGGCTGGCTGCTCCAGATCAAAGGGGTCTGGCTCGCGCTCGCGAGCGGCTACGTCTCGACCACCGGTCACCCGGCGATCGACCAGCTCGTCACCCGGGGCGGCATGGCGAGCATGCTGAACACGATCTGGCTGATCATCACCGCGCTCGCCTTCGGCGGCGTCGTGGAGAAGGCGGGCGTGCTCGACCGCCTGATCACGCCGGTGATCGACGCGGCGAAGTCGGCCGGCGCCCTGGTGGCGTCGCTGGTGGCGGCGGTGCTCGGCACCAACATCGTCACCGCCGACCAGTACATCGCGATCGTCCTGCCGGGACGGATGTTCAAGAACGCATTCGAAAAGCGCGGGTTCGCCCCGGTGGTGCTGTCGCGCACGGTCGGCGCGTCGGCGACGCCGACTTCCGCGCTGATCCCGTGGAACAGCTGCGGCGCCTACATGGCCGCGACGCTCGGGCGTCGCCACGTGGAGCTACCTGCCGTACGCGGTGTTCAACTTTGCGAGCCCGCTTCTCGCCATCGCGGTCGCCTACCTCGGCATCCGGATGCTGCGCACCCCAGCGGGACTCGCGGGCGACGCAGCATCAGCGATTCCTGTTGCGCCGCAGCAACGTAATCTGGACAATTCCTGACCCCGACAGCAAGGCCAGTCCCACATGCTCCGCATCCGCACCGCCGGTCCTCTCGCGCTCGCCGCGCTCACGCTCCTCGCCGCCTGCCGCCCCGCCCCCGAAGCGCCGCCGCCCGAGGTCCGGCCGGTGCGCACGATGACGGTGATGAAGCTCGCCGCCGGCCAGACGGTGTCGCTCACCGGCACGGTGCAGGCGCAGACCGAGGTCAACTACGCGTTCCGCATCGACGGGCGGATGATCGACCGCCCGGTCCGCGTCGGCGATGCGATCCGGCCGGGCCAGCTGCTCGCCCGCCTCGACGCCTCGAACGAGGAAGCCTGCGCTCGCCTCCGCGCGGGCGCAGCTCGCCTCCGCGCAGGCGCAGGCGGTGGAGCAGCGGAACAACCTCAACCGGCAGCGGGAGCTGCTCGACCAGCGCTTCATCTCGCAGGCCGCGTTCGACCAGTTCTCGGCCAACCGCGCAGAGCGCCGAGGCCGCGGTGATTTCCGCGCGGTCGCAGGTCGACCTCGCGCAGAACCGCGTCAGCTACACGCGCCTCGTCGCCGACGCGCCCGGCACCGTCGCCGCGGTGGGCGCCGAGCCCGGCGAGGTCGTGCCGGCCGGCCGCATGGTCGTGCAGGCCGCGCGCAAGGCAGGCCGCGACGCGGTGTTCGACGTGCCCGGCGCAGGTCAAGGACCGGGCGCCCGTCCAACCCGGAGATCACGGTGGCGCTCACCACCGATCGCGAACGTCACCGCGAAGGGCCGCGTCCGCGAGGTCTCGCCGCGCGCCGACCCGGTGACCGGCACGTTCAAGGTGCGCATCGGCCTGATCGACCCGCCCGCCGGCCTGCGGCTCGGCTCGACGGTGACCGGCACGATGCGGATGGAGACCGCCGCGGCGATCGAGATCCCGGGCTCCGCCCTGGTCCGCGCCGGCGCGCAGTCGTCGGTGTGGATCGTCGATCCCAAGACCCAGACCGTCTCGCAGCGGCCGATCCGCGTCGCGAGCCACGACGCGGACCGGGTCGTCGTCGCCGAGGGCCTCGAGGCGGGCGACGTCGTCGTGACCGCCGGCGTCCAGGCGCTCCATCCCGGCCAGAAGGTGCGCCTGCTCGGAGCCGCGAAGTGATCGGTCCGAACCTGTCGGAATGGGCGATCAGGCGCCGGTCGCTGGTCGTCTTCTTCATGATCGTGGCGGTCGTCGCCGGGACGATGTCGTTCAAGCGGTCTCGGCCGCGCCGAGGATCCGCCGTTCACGATCCGCACGATGGTCGTGTCCGCCGCGTGGCCGGGCGCGACCCTCGAGGACACGCTCTCGCAGGTCACCGAGCGCATCGAGCGCAAGCTCCAGGAGACGCGCAATCTCGACCGCGTCCGCAGCTACACCACGGCGGGCATCACCATCATGTTCGTGGAGCTGCTGCAGTCCACGCGCGCGCCCGAGATGCCGCCGACATCTGGCAGCAGGTGCGCAACAACATCGGCGACATCCGCGGCACGCTGCCGCAGGGCGTGATCGGCCCGGGCTTCAACGACGACTTCGGCGACACCTACGGCATCATCTACGGCTTCACCGCCGACGGCTTCGGCCAGCGGGAGCTGCGCGACTACGTCGAGGACGCGCGCTCGCGGCTGCTCGCCGGTGCCCGACGTGTCGAAGATCGAGATCCTCGGCGCCCAGGACGAGCGCGTCTACCTCGAGTTCTCCACCGCACGGCTCGCCGGCCTCGGGCTGTCGTATGCGCGCTCGTGCAGCAGCTGCAGGCGCAGAACATGGTGCGGCCCGACCGGCGTGCTGCAGACCGGCGACGAGCGCATCTTCCTGCGCGTGTCCGGCGCGTTCGAGACCGAAGAGGACATCGAAGAAGGTCAACTTCCGCGTCGGCGATCGCCTCGTGCCCGCTGCGCGACATCGCCACCAGTCCGCCGCGGCTACTCCGACCCGCCGCAGCCGCTGTTCCCGTGAACGGCAAGCCGGCGATCGGGCTCGCGATCGCGATGCGCGACGGCGGCGACATCCTCGCGCTGGGCAAGAACCTCAAGGCCGAGATGGCGGACATCCGCGCGGGCCTCCCGATCGGCATCGAGCCCCATCCTGGTCTCCGACCAGGCGGTCGTCGTCGATGTCGCCATCAACGATTTCATGACCTCGCTGTGGCAGGCGATCGCTCATCATCCTCGGCGCGAGCTTCGTCAGCCTCGGCGTGCGACCCGGCATGGTGGTGGCGATCGCCATTCCGCTCACGCTCGCCGTCGTCTTCGCGGTGATGCAGATCGTCGACATCGACCTGCACCGCATCTCGCTCGGCGCGCTCATCATCGCGCTCACGCTGCTCGTAGACGACGCGATGACCACGGTGGACGCGATCCTGCGGCGCCTCGCCGCCGGCGACACCAAGGAGCAGGCCGGCGACCTTCGCGTACCGGACCCTCGCCGCGCCGATGCTCGCCGGCACGCTGATCACCATCGCGAGCTTCGTGCCGATCGGTTTTGCGCGCAGCTCCGCGGGCGAGTACACGTTCTCGATCTTCGCCGTCGTCGCGATCGCGCTGATCACCTCCTGGCTGGTGGCGGTGATCTTCGCGCCGGTCATCGGGATCGCCATCCTCAAGGCCCCCAAGGGCGGCGCCGCGGAGCAGAAGCCGGGCAAGCTCGAGCGCGGCTACAAGCGCTTCCTCGAATTCGCCATGCGCGCGAAGTGGCTGACCATCGCGCTCTCGCTCGCGGTGTTCGCGGTCGCGGTGTACGCGGTGCGCTTCGTGCCGTCGCAGTTCTTCCCCTCCTCGGACCGGCCGGAGCTGGTCGTCGACCTGACCCTGCGCCAGAACGCTTCGATCTTCGCGACCGAGGCGGTGGCGAAGCGGTTCGACGCGGCGCTCGCCAAGGATCCCGACGTCGAGAGCTGGAGCACCTACGTGGGCCGCGGCGCGATCCGCTTCTACCTGCCGCTCAACGTGCAGCTCGCGAACGACTTCTTCGGCCAGGCGGTCGTGGTGGCGAAGAGCTTCGAGGCGCGCCAGCGTCTGGAGGCGAGGCTCGAGAAGCTGCTCGCCGAGGAGTTTCCCGAGGTCGTGTCGGGCATCTGGCCGCTCGAGCTCGGACCGCCGGTGGGCTGGCCCGTGCAGTACCGGGTGAGCGGCCCCGACAAGGACGAGGTCGCGCGCATCGCGCAGCAGGTGGCGCAGACCATGGCGTCCACGCCGGACGCGCAGCGCATCAACTTCGACTGGATGGAGCCGGCGCGGCAGCTCCGCGTCAAGGTGGACCAGGACCAGGCGCGCCAGCTCGGCGTCTCCTCGGCGGCGATCGGCGGCGTGCTCAACGCGTCGATCACCGGGACGACGGTCACGCAGATCCGCGACGACATCTATCTCGTGAACGTCGTCGCCCGCGCCGTCGGCGAGGAGCGCGCCGAGATCGACACGCTGCGGTCGCTGCAGGTGCCGATACCGAGCGGGCGCACCGTGCCGCTCAGCCAGTTCGCCACCTTCGACTACGAGCAGGAGTACCCGCTCGTCTGGCGCCGCAACCGCGTGCCGACGCTCACCGTCCGCGCCGACGTCGCGCCCGGCGCGCTGCCCGACACGGTGGTGGCGCAGCTCGAGCCGAAGATCGAGGCGCTGGCGGCGAAGCTTCCCAAGGGCTACCGCATCGAGCTCGGCGGCATCGCCGAGGAGAGCGCGGTGTCCCAGGCGTCGGTGTTCGCCGTCATCCCGCTCATGCTGGGCCTGATGCTCACCGTGCTCATGTTCCAGCTGCAGAGCTTCCGCCGCGTCGGCATCGTCCTCGCGGTGCTGCCGCTCGCGCTGATCGGTGTCGTGCTCGCGCTGCTCGTCTTCAACCGCCCGCTCGGCTTCGTGGCGATCCTCGGCATCCTGGCGCTGATCGGCATGGTGGCGAAGAATGCGGTCATCCTCGTCGTGCAGATCGAGACCGATCGCGCCGAGGGCAAGAGCGTATGGGACGCGGTGGTCGCGGCGGCAAGCTCGCGCATGCGCCCGCTCTCCCTCGCCGCGCTCTCCACCGTGCTCGGCCTCATCCCGATCGCGCCCACGGTCTTCTGGGGACCGATGGCGTTCGCCATCATGGGCGGACTGATGGTCGCGACGCTGCTCACGCTCGTGTTCCTGCCGACGCTCTACGTCACGGTGTTCGGCGCCCGACCGGACGATGCACCCCCTGCGCGATCGGCTGCGCCTGCAGCGACCTGAGCCCCGCGCAAACCGCATACCCAACCCCACCGGAGATCCCGCTCGTGAAGCCGATCGCAATTCGCCGCCTGTCGCGGCTCCTCGTCGCCCTCGCCCTCGGCGTGGGCGCAGCTCAGGCGCAGGAGTCCGGCTGGCGGCCGTTCGTCTCCATCACGCCCGCGTACGAGGGCAAGGGCGATCTCGACCAGGGCGGGGATTTCAGCGTTTCGCGCGCAGTCGTGCGCGGCGGCGTGACCGGGCAGGCCGCGCCCGGCGTGCGCGCGGGCGTCACGCTCAACTACGACTACCACGACTACTCGTTCTCGAATCCGGCCGCCTTCGGCGGCGTGGCGCCGTGGAACATCGTGCAGCGCTACGGCGTCGCGGTGCCGCTCTCGTTCGAGGTGCGCGACGGCTGGAGCGTCGGCGTCGCACCGTCGGTCGACTGGTTCCGCGAGAACGGCGCCGACACCGGCGATTCGCTCTCGTGGGGCGCCATCGTATCGGCGACGAAGCGCTTCGCCGACGGCAACCGGCTCGGCTTCGGCGTCGGCGTGTTCGACCGCATCGAGGAGACGAGCGCGTTCCCGTTCCTGATCGTCGACTGGCGCCTGAGCGACCGCTGGCGCCTCGTCAACCCGCTCGCCGCGGGACCGGCGGGCGGCGCCGGGCTCGAGCTCGACTACCTGCTCGGCGGCGGGTGGGAGATCGGCGTCGGCGGCGCGTTCCGCACCCTGCGCTTCCGCCTCAGCGAAAGCGGTCCGGTGCCGGACGGCATCGGCGAGGAGCGCGGCGTGCCGCTGTTCGTGCGCGTCACGCGCGATTTCGGGCGCCAGTTCGCGCTCCATCTCTGGGCGGGCGCGGTCGTGGCGGGCGAGTTCCGGGTGGACGATTCCTCCGGCAACCGGCTGCGGTCGGAGGACTTCGACCCGGCGCCGTTCTTCGCCGCGACGTTCATCGCGCGCTTCTAGCGCGTGCCGCTACCCGAGCAGGCCGTCGCCTGCGCCGATCCGGTAGACGATGTAGCAGCCGAGCAGGAGGGTCGCGAGACCGACCGCTGCGGACAGTCCGTCGTGGGTCTGCTTCAGGCGACGCGACGTGAGCCGCAGTGGCACGGCGATGGCGGCCGACAGCAGGGCCATGCCGAGGATCGAGCCGAGCCCGAAGATCGCGATGTAGACGAATCCCCGGGCGGGCGAGCTCATCGCCTCGAGGCTGAGCAGGACCAGCGCCGCGGAGCCCGCCATGCCGTGCACCATGCCGACGAGCAGGGCGCGGGCCGGGAAGCCGTGCGGGTGCTCGTGACGCGCCGGATCGTGCGGCGCGCCCTCGCCCCGGTGCGAATGGGCGTGGAAATGCGCGACGCCGCCCGTGTGGTGATGGGCGTGGAAGTGGATGCGCTCGCGCCGCAGCCGGTAGAGCGCCTCCGCGCCGAGCAGCACGAGCATGACGCCCACCGCCAGCTCGAGCGCCTGCGCCGCCTGCGCGGGGACCACCAGTCCGAGCACCAGCACCGCGCCGCCGAAGAGCATCAGCGTGAGCGTATGGCCGGTTCCCCAGGCCACCCCCTGCAGCACGGTGTGGCCGAGCGACCGGCTGCGCGTCGCGAGCGTGGCGACGGCCGCGAGATGGTCCGCGTCGGTGGCATGTCGCATGCCGAGCAGGAAGCCGAGCGCGAGGACCGAGGCGAGCGTCATTCGAAGTGCTGGCGCGGCAGCAGGAAGAGCCAGGACGCGAGGACGAAGGGCGCGGTCAGCGTGGGAATGCCGAACGGCGTCAGCGCGACGTTCATCGCGCCCTGGACGACGACGGTGAACACCGTGCCCACCAGCGCGTAGACCGCGACGCGCGCGCCCGGCTTGTAGAAGACCGCGCCGAGCGCGATCGCGGTCAGCACCGGGCTGAAGCCCATCAGGCCGCCGGTGATGAGATCGCTCTCGGCGCCGAGGACGTGCGCGGTGACCACCGCGACGATCGCGCCGGCGAGGGCGAACGCCGCGGCGGCGAACGAGTTCACCGCCAGCCCGACGAGGAGCAGCAGCGCGGCGAGGATGCTCGCCTTCAGGAACACCTGCGTGATGCTCTTCAGGACCCCCTGGACGAAGTCGCCGAACGCGAGCGGGTTCGCCGCGGCCGGATCGATCGGCACGATCTCGGCGGCCATCGGCAGCCCGCTGCCCTCGATCGCGGAGAACACGTAGGTGGCGAGCAGGAACAGCCACGCCGTGAGGACGAACGGCGCGGTGAGCGCGGCGACGCCCCAGGTCTTGAACACGTTCGCGGTCCCGAGCGTGGCGACCACCGACACCGCGCCGCCGAGCACGACGTAGACCCACCAGAGCGGCGAGACCGCGAGGAACGTGCCGAACGAGAGCCCGACGAGGTAGGCGTTGTAGCCGTACAGCCCGGCGCCGAGGTCGGCCGCCTCGACGCGCAGCCACTGCGCCGTGAGCGTCGCCGCGACGACGGCCACCAGCCCGCCGATCGCCACCTGCGGCATGCCGGCCTCGTACGACCCCCAGCCGATGGCGACGAAGAAGAGGAGCCCCGAGAGCGGGTTGTCCTTGAACATCACCTGCCCGATGCCGCGCAGGTTGTAGTCGACGAAGCGCAGAACCTTCGACGCAGCGCAGCAGCCTTCCCACCACGTCAGCAATGCCTTCATCGTCGCCTCCCGGATCAGCGCCAGAAGAAGGGCGGCGGTAGCGCCGTCCCGGTGATCTCTTCGCGCGCGATGCCCCAGAACTCGCGCACCTTCGCCTTGACCTGCGCGGTCTCGCGGCCGAGCACCTTGAAGATCAGGCCGGCGTCGTTCGGCAGGCGGCACGCGCCGAAGGCCACGCCGTTCGCCAGGTCGACGTCGGCGTCGACCCGCGCGTGGACGCGATCGGCGCCGTCCTTCGGCGTGAGCAGGATCACGTTCGCCGAAAACGTCGAACGAATCCATCACGCCGGTCTGCCGCACCGGGCGCCGCGCCGGGTCGATCACGAGCTTCTCGGTGAAGAGCGCCCGCCCGTCGGGGCGCTCGGCGCCGACCGCGAGCGAGAGCAGGGTCGCACCGAAGCACTCGTCCGGATGGTGGTGCTTGCGTCCCGGCTGGACGATCTCCGCGTAGAGGAGCGTCGCGGTCGGCGCGATCGAGATGCGCGTGTCGGAGAGGAAGCGGGCGCGCCGATGCGGGATCAGCGGCTCGGGAAGGAACTCGAGGTAGGCGCCGTCGGCGAGCGCGATCGACTGCGTCTGCACCGCGTAGTTGGCGTCCATCGAGTGCACCTTGGTCGCCGACTGGGTGGTGACGTGCGCCCGCGCGCGCGGCGCCAGCGCGATCTCGAGCGCGAGCCGGTCGCCCTGCAGCACGCAGCCCGGACGTCGTGATCATGAACAGCCAGGCGAGGTCGGGCATCGCCGGGTCCGGGTACAGCACGCGCTGCGCCATGTAGGGCGCGCGGCGGTCGAGGTCGGCGAGGATCGTCGTGTCGCCGCGCCGCTCGAAGCCGAGCTTCAGGAACCCGGTCTTGCCGACCGCGCCGCTCGCCATCTGCGGCGGCTCGTCCTGGAACGCCGCGAGTCTCCGCGGCCGTCAGCCCGAGCGTCTCGGCCGCCGCCCAGGGGGCGAGGATCGGCGCGCGCTCGGTGACGCCCATGCTAGGCCGGCTGCCGCGCCGGCAGCTTCAGGTCGAACAGCAGGTCGCTGCGGATCAGCTCGACGAGCGCGGGGATGCCCTCGCCGGTCTTGCAGTTCGTGAACAGGAACGGCTTGTCGCCGCGCATCAGGCGCGAGTCGTGCTCCATCACGTCGAGGCTCGCGCCCACGTGCGGCGCGAGGTCGGTCTTGTTGATGACGAGGATGTCCGACTGCGTGATGCCGGGGCCGTTCTTGCGCGGGATCTTGTCGCCGGCGGCGACGTCGATGACGTAGATGAAGAAGTCGACCAGCGCCGGGGAGAAGGTCAGCGTCAGGTTGTCGCCGCCGCTCTCGATCAGCACCAGGTCGCCGTCGGGGAAGCGCGCCTCCATGTCCTCGACCGCGGCGAGGTTCATGCTCGGGTCCTCGCGCACCGCGGTGTGCGGGCAGGCGCCGGTCTCCACGCCGAGGATGCGCTCCTCGAGCAGGATGCCCTTGAGCGTCCGCTGGACGTGCTTGGCGTCCTCGGTCGTCACCACGTCGTTGGTGATGATCAGCACCTTGATGCCCATCTCGAGGAGGCGCGGCGTGATCGCCTCGACGATCGCGGTCTTGCCCGACCCGACCGGGCCGCCGACGCCGATGCGCGTGATCTTCTTCGCCAAGTTTCCGATCCCTTCAGTTCATGAACAGGCGCACGTGCGCCTTGACGTGCACCGCCGCCAGGATCTCGGTGAGCGGCGCGAAGCCGGCCATGTCGGACAGGCGCGCGGCGGCCGCGGCCTCGTAGGCGGCGTCCGCGCCGGCGTCGAGCCGGTAGAGGATCCGCTGCGTGTCGACGTGGCTGATCTTCATCAGCCGCAGCGCCGCGCTCAGGATCATCGCCGCGACGCCGTACTGGTGCACGACGAACGCGTCGCGCTCGGGGAGGCCCTGCACGGCGAAGTTGAGGCCGAGCGCCACCGGATAGCACCCGGGGGTGGCACCGGATTCGATCCGCTCCCGCCACGCCTTCAGCAGCGGCGCGCCGATCACCTCGGCGCCCATCTCGGCGAACTTCTTGCCCATGCGCACCGACATCGTCCGCGTCTCGCTCGAGAGCTTGCGCGCGTACACCCGCTCGTCGATGCGGACGAGCTCGTCGAGATCGCCCGCCGCCGCGGCGCGGTGCGCCCAGACGAGCGCGATGCCGTCGCCCATCGCCGCCTGCTCGACCGCGGTGCGCGCGTACGCGTGCAGCGTCTCGGCGTCGGTCACCACCCGCTTCTGGATCGCCGATTCGAGCCCGCCCGAGAACGCGAAGCTGCCGATCGGGAACATCGAGTCGCCGAACTGCAGCAGGCGCGCGGGGTTCGCCGCGCTGCCCGGCGCCGCGGCGGCGTCGTCGCGGGCGGTCATTCGTGCGGGTCGGCGTGCGGGTGGGGATGCGGGTGCGAATGCGAATGCGAATGCGCGCGCACCGGCGGGCGGGCGTACGTCTCGCCCGTCGCCGCGTCGACCTCGACGTAGCGCTCGTGCGTGTGCGAATGCACCGGCCCCTCGGCGCCGCCGAACAGCCGCCGCGACTCGTGCGGCGCGAGGTACGGGACGATCTCGCCGCCGGGCACGAACTCGTAGCGGATGCCCTCGAAGCGGTGCGTGTTCATGACCGAGCTCATCACCTTGCGGTCGACGGTGAGCGGCACGTACACGCGGGCTGCCCTTGACGAGCGCCGGCCAGTGCTGGTTGCCGAGCGCATGGCCGAGCTCGACGCAGGTGCGGAGCGCGATGTCGGGCGCCGCACCGGCCATCCCGTCCAGGTGGATGATCATCACGTCGCGCAGGCTGATGCGCGCGACGACGGCGCGGCCGGCCGGCGCGTCCCAGAGCAGCACGTCGCCGTCGCGCATGAACGTGCCGCGGTCGAGCGAAACGGCGAGCTCGACGCCGCCCGCGGTCTTCTTGCGGAAGCGGTTCTTCTGCGCCTCCCAGTGGTCGAGCGCGAGCTCGTCGACGGCCACGGCGCCGAGGCGCGCCGCCCACTCCGGGTCGGCGGCGTTGCCGAGCACGGCTTCGACGAGGATCACGGTGCGCGAATCAGCTGAAGAAGTACTTCTGGTTGAGCGACACCGTCTTCAGCGGCTTCACGGTGGCGTGCTTGCCGTCGACCGTGACCGCGAACGTCTCCGGGCTCACCTCGATCTTCGGCGTGCCGGAATTGCGCACCATGTCGCGCTTGCCGATCTTGCGCATGTTCTTCGCCGCCATCACCTGCCGGTCCAGGCCGAGCTTCTTCTTGATGCCCGCGGCGTGCGCGGCGGCCGAGACGAAGGTGATGCAGGTGTCGGGCAGCGCCTTGCCGAAGGCGCCGAACATCGGCCGGTAGTAGACCGGCTGCGGCGTCGGCAGCGACGCGTTCGGATCGCCCATCACCGCCCAGCTGATGACGCCGCCCTTGAGCACGAGCTTCGGCTTGGCGCCGAAGAACGCCGGCTCCCACAGCACCAGGTCGGCGATCTTGCCGACCTCGACCGAGCCGAGCACGTGCGAGATGCCGTGCGTGATCGCCGGGTTGATCGTGATCTTCGCCACGTAGCGCAGGACGCGGAAGTTGTCGTTGCCCTTGGCGTCCTCCGGCAGCTTGCCGCGCCCGGTCTTCATCGCGTCCGCGGTCTGGATGGTGCGCAGCCAGCACTCGCCGATGCGGCCCATCGCCTGCGAGTCGCTCGACATCATCGAGATCACGCCGAGGTCGTGCAGCACGTTCTCGGCGGCGATGGTCTCGGCGCGGATGCGGCTCTCGGTGAACGCCACGTCCGACGGGATGTCGGGGCTGAGGTGGTGGCACACCATGATCATGTCGTAGAGCTCCGCCTGCGAGTTGATGCCGTAGGGGAGCGTGGGGTTGGTCGAGGACGGCAGCACGTTCGGCAGCGCCCGAGATCTTGATGATGTCCGGCGCGTGGCCGCCGCCCGAGCCCTCGGTGTGGAACGAGTGGACCGCGCGGCCCTCGAACGCGTCGATCGTGTCCTCGACGAAGCCGGACTCGTTGAGCGTGTCGGTGTGGATGCACACCTGCACGTCCATCTCGTCGGCGACGGTGAGCGCCGAGCGCAGCACCGCCGGCGTGGTGCCCCAGTCCTCGTGGCACTTGAAGCCGACCGCGCCGGCCTCGATCTGCTCGACGAGCGCCGCCTTGCCGTGCCCGTGGCCCTTGCCGAGGATGCCGACGTTGACCGGCCAGCTCTCGAAGGCGCGCAGCATCATGCGGATGTTGCCCGGCCCCGAGGTGACGGTCGTCGCATTGGAGCCGTCCGACGGGCCGGTGCCGCCGCCGATCAGGGTCGTCGTGCCGTTGGACAGCGCCGCGTACGCCTGCTGCGGCGAGATGTAGTGGATGTGCGTGTCGATGCCGCGCGGCGGTCAGGATCAGGTGCGCGCCCGAGATCGCGTCGGTCGCGAGGCCGCACTCGAGGCCCGGCGTGATCCCGTCCATCGTCTGCGGGTTGCCGGCCTTGCCGATGGCGCAGATGCGGCCGTCCTTGATGCCGACGTCGGCCTTCACCACGCCGAGCACCGCGTCGATGATCGTCACGTTGGTGATCACCAGGTCGGGCGCGCCGCCCGCGCGCGTGATCCGGTTGTCCATGCCCATGCCTTCGCGCAGGCTCTTGCCGCCGCCGAAGACGATCTCGTCGCCGGGCGCGCCGCGCAGGTCGCGCTCGATCTCGACGAAGAGGCCGGTGTCGCCGAGGCGGATGCGGTCGCCGGTGGTGGGACCGAACAGGCCGACGTACTCGTTGCGTGAAATCGTTGCCATCGGGGTCCTCGCGTGGGGAGTGCTGCGGCTCAGCGCTTCTTCGCGGCCGGACGAACGGAAGCCGCGCTTCGCGGCCAGCGCGACCGCCTTCGCCTTGCGCGCCTCGGCGGTCTTGCCGGCGGTCGCGCCGTCGACCAGGTTGTTGAAGCCGTAGACCGCGCGCTTGCCCAGGTAGGGCACCAGGTTCACCTCGCGCTCGTCGCCGGGCTCGAAGCGGAGCGCCGTGGACGCCGGAATGTTGAGGTGCTGCCCGAAGGCGGCCGTGCGGTCGAACTCGAGCGCGCGGTTGACCTCGAAGAAATGGAAGTGCGAGCCGACCTGCACCGGGCGGTCGCCGGTGTTGCGCACCTTGAGCGCGGTGACCGGCAGCTTCTCGTGGAACGAGACCGCCTCCTTCCGGCACACATAGCCGCCCACCGGTACGTTGGCCGTCGCCGGATCGACGTCGGCCGCGAGGCTGGGGTAACTCTTGGGTGCCGCCATGGCTACGCTCCTCTCGCGCTCGTCACTGGATGGGGGTGTGCACGGTCACGAGGCGGCTGCCGTCGGTGAACACCGCCTCGATCTGCACCATCGGGAATCAGGTCGGCGACGCCGTCCATCACGTCGGCCTTGGTGAGCGCGGTGCGCGCCTCCTTGGTCACCTCTTCGATCGTCTTGCCGTCGCGCGCGCCGTCGAGGGCGGCGGCGGAGATGATGGCAACGGCTTCCGGGTAGTTGAGCTTGATGCCCTTCGCCTTGCGCTTCAGCGCCACCTCGGCCAGCATGTAGACGAGGAGCTTGTCGAACTCCCTGGGTGTGAGTTGCATTGAGATCCCCCGCGTGAGCAGTCGGCCAGCGCCTGCGAGCGGGCCACTGTATCGATGCGATCCGGCCGGGTCAAGGTTCCGCGCGCGGCGGGTTTCACCGATTGAACGAGGCGTGAGCAGATGACCGACGACGTGGTGCGCCGCGATGCGGGCCCGGTGCAGATTTCCGACCGGGCGATCCTGCTGATCGTCGCCGCGTACGCCGCGGCGTTCGTCGTGTTCGGACTCGCCGTCGACGGCCCCGTCGCCGTCGCCCGCGGCCTCGTCGCGATCATCACGTCGCGCGACACCCTGCTCACCGACTACTTCGGCATCGGCGGGATCGGCGCCGGCTGCGTGAACGCCGGGCTGCTGACCCTGTGCGCATGCCTCGTTTACTACAAGGCGGGCGCGAAGATGACCGGCGCCGCGGTCGCGTGCCTCTTCCTGGTGCTCGGCTTCGCGCTGTTCGGGAAGAACCTGCTGAACGTCTGGTGCATCGTCATCGGCGTCGCGCTGTATTCCCGGTTCAGGGGTGAAACGTTCGCGACGCACATCAACACGGCGTTCTTCGGCGTGGCGCTCGCGCCGATCTTCTCCGAGATCCTGTTCAGCACCAGCCTCACCCCGGCCGTCAGCGTCCCGCTCGCCATCGCCACCAGCCTCGCGATCGGGTTCATCCTGCCGCCCGCCGCGGCGCAGCTCTTCAAGGCCCACATGGGCTTCACCCTGTACAACATGGGATTCACCGCGGGCCTGGTGGGGACGCTCGTCGTCGCGCTGTACAAGTCATACGGCTTCGTGCCCGACCCGGTCTTCATCTGGACGACCGGAAACAACGTCCTGCTCGGTGCGTTCCTGTCGGTCGTGTTCGCCTCGATGATCGCCGTCGGGTTCCATTTCGACCGGCGCCTTCCGTCCGGGATAAGGAAGGTGATCGGCACGTCGGGTCAGTCGCCGACCGATTTCATCGCGCTCGCCGGGATCGGCCCGACGCTCGCCAACATGGGGCTGTGCGGCGCGATCGGCATGGCCTACATCCTCGCCGTCGGCGGCGAGCTGAACGGGCCGGTGATCGGCGCGATCTTCACGATCGTCGGCTTCGCGGCGTTCGGCAAGCACCCGCGGAACATCGTGCCGATCATGCTCGGCGTGTTCCTCGGGTCGCTCGCCAAGCCGTGGAGCGCGGACGATCCGTCGGTCCTGCTCGCCGCGCTGTTCGGAACGACGCTCGCGCCGATCGCGGGACGCTTCGGGTGGCACTGGGGCGTCGTGGCCGGTTTCGTGCACTCGTCCGCCGCGCAGACCGTGGGCCCGCTGCATGCCGGCCTCAACCTGTACAACAACGGCTTCGCCGCCGGCATCGTCGCGTCCGTGCTCGTGCCGGTCATCATCGCCATCCGGTCCAGAACGAGGCCCGAAGAAGTGGTGGCGAAAGACGACAAGTAGCGCGCGATCGTTGACGCTCCGGCGTCGCGGGCGGTACGCTCCGCCGGCGCCCGGACGGACGATCTCTTCGCCGCGGCGACGCGGGACGAGCGAAGGCGCGAGAGATCGGTGGCTCCGGGACTGACGGCATGGATGTGACAGCGCAACGCCACTCGCGGGGCGACACAATGCGGGCCGACGCCGCGCGCATCGAAGTGCACGTCGGCGAGCTCAAGCAGCTGTACCACTCGATGGATCCCGCCCCGTTTCGCGAACGCGATCTCGATCCGAAGGTCGAGGAGTTCATCGTCGACTCGGCCCGCGAGCTGCAGCGCAACGCACCGCTCGCGCTGGTCGTGCGCCTGTCCCGCCAGGCCGCCACGGGCGAGGACGTCGAAACGCTGCGACAGGCCGTCCGCGAGTACTTCGCCCAGCGCGCGACCGTCACCCGCGCGCGACTCCGGCGGCTGTTCCGCATCGGGCGCTGGGCCCTCCTGATCGGTCTCGCGTTCGTCGCCGCCGCGAACCTGATCGGGGACCACCTGGCCGACCTCGTCGGGCGGTACCACTACGGCCGGTTCCTGCACGAGAGCATCGTGATCGGCGCCTGGGTCGCGCTGTGGCGGCCGCTCGAGATCTTCCTCTACGACTGGTGGCCGGTTCTCGGCGAGGCGCGGCTCTTCGACCGGCTGAGCGCGATGCCGGTGCAGATCGTCGATGCGCCGCGGTCGGGTGCGGCGCCCGCCCATCCGGCCTGACGCCTTCGCTCGCGCCCGGGACGGCGACACCGCGTAACTGGAGCTCCACCCCAATGTTCAAGCGCAGCACCCAATCCATCGCTGCGACCTGGCTCGCGGGACTGCTGATGCTGTTGCCGCTCGCGCTGACGGTGGCGGTGCTCGGCTGGGTGTTCAGTCTCGTCTACGGGCTGGTCGGGCCGGGCAGCTTCGTCGGCAAGATCTTCGCCGCCCTGGGGTATCCCTTCTCCAGCAATCCCGGTCTCGCGTATCTCTTCGGCGCCCTGGTGCTGATCGCGGCGATCTATCTCCTGGGACTGCTCGTGCAATCCCGTCTGACGCGACCGATCCAAAGGCTCGTCGATCGCATGCTGCGGGGCATTCCGCTGATCGGCCGCGTGTACGGCCTCGCCGACCGGTTCGTCGGCCTGCTGGACCAGAAGCAGGAGGCGGACATCGGCGCGATGAGTCCGGTGTGGTGCTTCTTCGGCGGCGACGGCGTGGCGGTGCTCGCGCTCGCGCCGAGTCCGCAGCCGATCGACATCGACGGGCGCAGGTACGTCGCGGTGCTGGTCCCGACCGCGCCGGTGCCGTTCGGGGGCGCGCTGCTCTACGTGCCGGCCGACTGGGTGCGTCCGGCGAACATCGGGGTCGACCGGCTGACCGGGATCTATGTCTCGATGGGCATCACGCCGCCGCCGGCGCCCGGAAAGCCGGACGCGGCCGACCTTCGTCGCGGGAGCTAGACCGCGCGCGGCCGACGACGCCGCGCGTCGATCACTTCGCCGGAAGACCCGCCGCGGCCTGCGGCTTGCCCCCGGCGCGGCCGCCGATTCCCTCCTCGATGCGATCCCGCATGTAGGGGAAGAAGGGGTTGGAGGCCACCCGCACCAGCGAATCCAGCGGGAGGATCAGCACCCCGACCTCGCCGCGCGTGGTCATCGTGCCCAGGTTGACGCCGAAGTCCTCGTCCGTGCCCGGATCCATCCCGTAGAGCGCATCGCTCACCGGGAACGGGATGGCGACGTGCGACAGCGAGTACACCTCGCGCGGGTACGTCGAGGCCGAGCATCCGGGTCCGTTCCGTCGTCGTCCCCGCCGCCACGACGCGCTCGACGACCTCGTTGGTGCCGGGGCCCGCGTTGGCGATGATCGTGGTCGTGTACGGTCGCGGCGGCGCCGGCACGAGGCGGTCGAGGGCGCCCTCGACGCTGGCGCGCAGGAGCGGACTGACCAGCGCGTTCCGGTTCAGGTCGAACAGCACGAGCTCGCTGCCGTTCGCGGGCAGGTTGCCGTACAGCGCGGTCACGATCGCGCGCGTGCTGACGGTGAAGTCCACCACCGACTGGAAGGTCAGGATCGGCGGCAGCTCGGCGAGCCGGTTGTCGCGCGCGTAGCTCGCGATCTGCTCCTGCAGGACGCGCGTCAGCAGCGACGACTGGCGCGCGCCGTTGATGGGGAACGAGTTGTACTTGAACGGATTGAACTCCGGCGTCACGCTGAGCCACGCGGCGTTCGCGAACGCCGGGAACACGGCGGGCCAGCCGAATATCCCGGCGAACCGCGCGAACGCCGTGATGCCGATCATCGGCGAGATGAGCACGAGGCGATCGGGCCGCGTCAGCGCCTTGTCGCCGAGGGCGTCGAGCGCGTACTGCATCGCGAGCGCGCCGCCGTTGGAGAACCCGACGAGGTGCAGGGGCTTCGACGGACCGATGCGGCGGCGCGCCTCCCGCACGGCGAGGCGCGTGGCTTCCGCCCAGTCCTCCCACTCGACGTCGGTCAGGCCGGCCGGCACGGTGCCGTGCGCCGGCAGCCGGATCGCGACGCTGACCCAGCCGTGCGCCCGGTACCGGCGCGCGACGTGCCGCAGGCTGTACGGGGAATCGGTCAGCCCGTGCAGCAGGACGACTGCACCGACCGGCGCGCCGTCCGGCTCCAGGATGTAGGAGCGATTCCAGTCGGTGACGAAGCGCCCCGGATAGATCGGGCTCCCGTCGAAGTAGCGGTTCGTCGGGACTCGCTCCTCGGGTTCCAGTTTCTCGGTGACCTTGGCCCGCACTTCATCGAAGAGCTCGTTCTCCGCCTTGAGGTACTCGGGCCATTCGATCTTCCGGATCTTCTTCGCCGTGAGGTCGTGGGGCGTGTAGGTGTGCCAGCGCGAGAGCGGCGGGCCGCGCTGGGCGTCGTACGCGCGGATCGCCAGCAGACCCAGGACCGCCAGGACGAGCAGTCCCACGGTCCACTTCAACAGGCTGAACAACTTCGATCGCATTGCCTTCATCCTCCCGAACTGCGGGCGGCATCGTACCTTGGCTGTCGCCGCCCTACTAGGACGACGTGCCGCGCGTTACGCGCGATAGAACCCGGCCGGCTCCTCGAGTCCGGCGTCGTGAAACGCCTCGCGGCGCTTCACGCACTGCGGGCAGCGGCCGCAGTGCACCGGGTAGCCGAGCAGGCAGGAGTAGGTGGTGTCGTAGTCGACGCCGAGGTCGAGCCCGCGCCGGATCACGTCGGCCTTCGAGAGATCGAGATACGGTGCGCGCAGCTCGACGTCGCCGAGCAGCCCGCAGATCAGCCGGAACTGCGCGAGGAAGGCGTGCGACGACGAGGGATACTCGGTCGTGTCCGCGCGGTTCGCGGCGAGGTATAGGCGTTTCGCGCCGAGGTTGGCGGCGTACGAGAGCCCGAGCGAGAGCGCGACGAGGTTCCGATGCGGGAGCGGGACGTGCGCCTTCCGGTCCTGGCCGCGGCGGAACGTCGCGCCGACGCGCGCGAGGTCGAGCGCGACGAGCTCCACGCCGAGGCGCGCGCACTGGCCCTCCGCCGCGCGGCGCTCCTCGGCCGCGCCGCGCTGGCCGTAGTCGATGAAGAGCGCCTGCACCGGCTCGCCGGCCTCCGCGAGCTGCACGAGGAGGGTCGTGCTCTCGACGCCGCCGGACAGGAGCAGGATCGATGCGGTTTCCACGCGTCGAGCCTAGCACGCCGCACCGGGCCGGCGGCCCTGTAAAATCGTCGCACTCCTCCCCTGTCCGACGCCCGATGAGCCACTACAAGCATCACGTGTTCTTCTGCTGCAACCAGCGCGAGCCGGGCGAGAACTGCTGCCAGAACCACAAGGCGGACGAGCTGCGCGACTACGCGAAGAAGCGCGTCAAGGCGCTCGGCCTCGACGGGAAGGGGAAGGTGCGCGTCAACAAGGCCGGCTGCCTCGACCGTTGCGACGAGGGGCCGGTGATCGTCGTGTACCCCGAGGAGGTCTGGTACACGTACGTGGACAAGTCGGACATCGACGAGATCGTCGAGGAGCACCTCAAGCACGGTCGCGTCGTCGAGCGGCTGCGCATATGACGCGTACGGCGGCCGCCGGAGCGGCTCGCCGTCGACGGTCCGGCCGGCAAGATCGAAGTCGTCATCGACCATCCGTCGGTGTTCCCCAGCGAGGGCGCCGACGAACCGGCGCGCGGGATCGGCCTGGTCGCGCACCCCCATCCGCTGTTCGGCGGCACGCTGGACAACAAGGTCGCGCAGACGCTCGCGCGCATCTTCGCCGACCTGGGCTACATCGCGGTCCGGCCCAACTTCCGCGGCGTCGGCGCAAGCGAGGGCGAGCACGATCACGGCGTGGGCGAGACCGACGACCTCGTCGCGGTGGTCGAGTGGGCGCAGGGGCGGTTCGGGCCGCTGTCGGTTGCGGCCGCGGGATTCTCGTTCGGGGCGTACGTCGTCACGCGCATGGCCGCCCGCGTGGCGGTCGAGCGGCTGGTGCTCGTCGGCATGCCGCACGGCATGGTGACGGGCGGGCGCACCTACACGCCCGGGACGGTGCCGGAGGACACGATCGTGATCCACGGCGAGCAGGACGAGACCGCGCCGCTCGCGAACGTGCTCGAGTGGGCGCGGCCGCAGGAGCTGCCGATCGTGCTCGTGCCCGGCGCGGATCACTTCTTCCATCGCCGCCTGCACCTGCTGCGGCGGATCGTGAAGGGCCAGTGGCAGAAGTGACCGGGGCGGTCCTGCGGGTCGCGGCGCTGCGCAAGCGCTACGGTGACGCGGAAGTCGTCGCCGGCGTGTCGTTCGAGATCGGGCGCGGGGAGTGCTTCGGGCTGCTCGGGCCGAACGGCGCGGGGAAGACGACCACGCTGCGGCTCGCGCTCGGGCTGATCGAGCCCGACGGCGGGACGATCGAGCTGATGGGCGAGCCGGTGCCGCGGCACGCGCGCCGCGCGCGGTTGGCGGTGGGCGTGGTGCCGCAGTTCGACAACCTCGACCCGGATTTCACCGTCACCGAGAACCTCATCGTCTATGGGCGCTACTTCGGCCTCGCCGACGACGCGATTCGCGCGCGGCTACCGGAGCTGCTCGAGTTCGCGGGGCTGGCGAGCCGGGCGGAGTCGCGCATCCAGACGCTGTCGGGCGGGATGCGGCGGCGGCTGACGCTCGCGCGCGCGCTCGTGAACGATCCGGACTTCCTCGTGCTCGACGAGCCGACGACGGGGTTGGACCCGCAGGCACGGCACGTCATGTGGGATCGGCTGAAGCAGTTGCTGGCGCGCGGGAAGACGATCCTGCTCACGTCGCACTTCATGGAAGAGGCGGAGCGCCTGTGCACGCGGCTCGTGGTGATGGACCATGGACGGTTCATCGCCGAGGGCAGCCCGCGGGAGCTGATCGCCGAGCAGATCGAGCCGCACGTCGTTGAAGTGCACGGCGATGGGCTCGACGACTGGTGCGACGGCGAAGCGCGCGCGCTGGCGGCGCGCGTCGAGCGCGCGGGCGACACGGCGTTCTGCTACGTGCGCGACGCGGCGCCGCTGCTGGCGCACCTCGAGCGGCAGGCGGGGCTGAGGTATCTCCACCGGCCGGCGAATCTCGAGGACGTGTTTCTGAAGCTGACGGGGCGGGAGCTCAGGGACTGATCGGCTCCTCCGCAGTCAACTCCGACTTCAATACACAATGCGAAATCTGATCACAAAATTCCAGTCTTACTGGCTGGCCGATGCCAGTTCCTCACCTTGCTGATCATGCTCATTGCCGCAGTATTCGTACTCCCGGTAATCATGGAAATCAGTGGTCACGGAGTGCTGCTGTTCAACATGCTCTTGCTCAGCGTGTTTTTCTCCGGGATATTCTCGACGCGCAGCGTGGGGCTCATATCCGTCTCCGCAATTCTGTTCAGCGTTCACCTGGCGCTGCGACTCATTCGTTTCGGAGAAAACCCATATTCATTTTACGTTCTGGAGAATGTCATCGGCATCGCCAACACGCTGGTGTTCATCTTCATCAACCTCCGGCTGCTGTTTCGCGACCAGATCGTGAACACCTACCGGATTGTCGGAGCGGTCAATGTTTACCTCTTGCTGGCACTCATGGGAGCGCTGACTCTGGAAGTGATTCATGCCGTTACCGGTGCTTCCATAGGCGGTAATGTCGTGCTGAGCGGGACGGACGATGACTATGTTCACTTCATTTATTTCAGCCTGGCTTCACTGACTACCGTGGGCTTCGGAGACATTTATGCTGTGAGTACGTCCGCCAAGATGCTGGCCACTTTATTGTCCACGCTGGGCGTCCTGTTTCCGGCCATAGTCATCGCCCGTCTGGTGGGACTGGCTTCCAGCCGGAGTTGATCGTCACCGCCCTAAGGGCGCGTAAACGTTAAGGCACTCTGCGATGCCACGCTATGTCGGAAGCTGTCACTGTGGTCGCGTTCGCTTCGAGATCGACGCCGTGATCGATCGCGTCACGGAGTGCAACTGCTCGATCTGTTCGAAGAAAGGGATCTTGCACTTCCGAGTGCCACCGGAGAACTTCCGACTCCTGTCCGGCGACGAGCATCTCGGCACCTACCAGTTTGGAACGATGGTGGCCAAGCACCACTTCTGCACCGTTTGCGGCATTCACACGTTCACTCGCCCTCGCGCCGCTCCCAATCTGTACACGGTGAACGTGCGTTGCCTCGACGGCGTCGATCTCGCGAGCCTTGGCTGCGAGATCGTGAAGTTCGACGGGCAGCACTGGGAAGCGTCAGTTGGCACCCTTCGTTGAGCTGCGCCCTGACCAAGGAATCGACGCTCGCGTGCACTCGCCCGGATCGCGTTCACATCTCGATCCGGCGTAACCGAGGTGTCCGAGATTCCTCCCGTAACCAATGCCCACACCTGAGTCCATCACCCTCGTCGCCGCGGTCTTCCTCCTGGCGGGCTGGGTCAAGGGCGTGGTGGGCATGGGTCTCCCGACCGTCGCCATGGGCGCACTCGGGCTCGTCATGGCGCCCGTTCAGGCAGCCGCCCTGCTCGTCGTCCCCTCGCTCGTCACCAACGTCTGGCAGTTTGCGACCGGCCCCTCCAAGCGGGTGATCGCGCGCCGCCTGGCGAGCATGATGGTCTTCGTCTGCCTCGGCACGGCGCTCGGAATTCAGTTCCTGACTTCGGGTTCGTCGCGCTGGCCCTCGGTCGCGCTCGGCGCGGTGCTAGCCGTATATGCCCTCGCCGGGCTCTTCCTGCCGAGACTCGCGGTGGCCCCCGGTACCGAGCGACACCTGTCGCCGGTCGTCGGCGGCATCACCGGCATCCTCTCCGGCGCGACCGGCGTCTTCGTGGTGCCCGCGGTCCCGTACCTCAGTGCGCTGCGCCTCGACAAGGACGAGCTCGTCCAGGCCCTCGGCCTTTCCTTCACGGTCTCCACCGTCGCCCTCGCCGTCGCCCTCGGCTCGAGCGGCCGCTACCCGACGAGCGTCTTCCTCGCGTCCCTCGCGGCGGTGGTGCCGGCGCTCATCGGCATGTTCGCCGGCCAGCGCATGCGGGATCGCATCGAACCCGTCGCGTTCCGAAAGTGGTTCTTCGTCGCCATGCTCGCCGTCGGCGGCTACATGGTCGCGCGCGGCCTGGTAACGCGGTGACCCCGGCCTCCCCTTTCGACCCGACCCGCAGCCGCTTAGCGCGGGCTGCGCCTGCGCGCGCGCTGAAGTAGGCTCCGACCCTCGCGTAACGTGTTTCTCGAGCTCACGGGGCGCAAGTTGCGGGAAGGACAGGCCGCCGAACGCGAACCCCATCGAACATCGCGGAGTGCCACCATGCAAATCTCGGGCAAGTGCCACTGCGGCAACATCAGCTACGCGCTCGACTGGCCGGGCGACGGCGGCGAGATCCGGACGCGCGCGTGCAGCTGCAGCTTCTGCACGAAGCACGGCGGCAACTGGACCTCGCACCGGGACGCGGCGCTCGTCGCCGAAGTGCGCGACGCCTCGCTCGTGTCGAAGTACCGGTTCGGCACGGCGACCGCCGACTTCTACGTGTGCGCGCGCTGCGGCGTGGCGCCCTTCGTGACGAGCGCGATCGACGGCGGCCTGTACGCGGTCGTCAACGTGAACACATTCGAGGGCATCGACCCCGCAACGCTCGTCCGGACGGCAACCCACTTCGACGGCGAGGGCGCCGGCGAGCGCCTCGACCGCCGCAAGCGCAACTGGATCCCGCGCGTGCGGATCTCCGGCGCCTGACCGGAAAGCGATCATGGAGACGCCCGCTCGCGCCCCCGCCGCGCGGCCGCCGCTCGGGAAGGCCGATAAGCTGCTGTTCGGCGTCCTCGCCCCGCTGCCGGTCGCGGTGCTCGCATTCTGGGTGCTGCTCACGACGACGACCGGCGAGGGCCCGTCGGTGGGCGGCCGGGGCATGGTGCTCTTTCTGGTCCTCTTTCCCGTCGGGTTCGTCGTCGGCGCGCTGCTAAACTGCTGGCTCCTCTTCGCCCCGGTGACCCGCCGCCTGAGCGCCTTCCTCCTCGGCGCAATCGTCCCCGCGCTCCTCCTGGTCCTGGCCTACGCGTACCTTTGGCACGTCGGCCCGTTCGCGCATTGAGCGCCGGACGGTTGTGACGATCACCGCGCGACTGCAACGGACACACGCGATGAGCATCCAACTCGACCACACGATCGTCCCCTCCCGCGACCGCAAGGCCGCGGCGGAGTTGCTCGCCCACCTGCTCGGCGTCCCTTGGGCGGAGTCGGGCGTCGGCCCTTTCTGCCCGGTCTACGTGAGCGACAGCCTTACCCTCGACTTCGACCAGTCCGACGAACCATTTCCGGTGCTGCACTACTGCTTCCGGGTGAGCGAGGCGGAGTTCGACGGCATCCTGGCGCGGATCAAGGCGCGCGGCATCGCCTACCGGAGCACCCCGCACGGGCCGGTGGACAGCCAGGTCAACACGCACCACGGCGGCCGCATCGTCTACTGGAACGAGCCCGACGGCCACGTGTGGGAAGCGCTGACGGTCAGCTACGCCCGGCAGTCCGTCTAGCGATCGCACTCCGTGCACCCCCGCGAAACCGGCCGCCGCTACGACGCCGTCGCCGCGCAGGTCGACGCCGATCTGCGCGAATCGACCTACGGCGTGAGCTTCCTCGAGCGGGCGATCGCCTTCTGCAAGACACGCCGCACCGCGCTCGACGTCGGCTGCGGCATCGGGCGGGCGCATGATCGACCGGCTGCTGAAGGCCGGATTCCAGGTCACCGGCATCGACGTGTCGCGCGGCATGCTCGACCTCGCAAGCGCGCGACACCCGTCGGTCGAGTTCGTCCACGACGACGTCACCGAATGGACGCCGCCCCGTTCCTTCGACCTCGTCCTCGCCTGGGACAGCATCTTCCACCTGCCGTACGCATCGCATACGCTCGTGCTCGGCAAGTTGTGCGGATGCCTCGCGGACGGCGGGGTGCTCCTGTTCACCGCGGGCGGCATCGACGGCGAGATCGTCGGCACGATGCACGGCCACGAGTTCGGCTACTCGTCGCTTTCGGAGGCCGCGCTCGTCCAGCTGCTGCGCGACTACGACTGCGTGCCGCTGCTGATGCGAGCGCGACCAGTACCCGCTGCATCACGTCGTTATCATCGCCATCAAAGCGACAATGCCACCCCCGCAGCGCGCGCACCTGCTCCAGGAGCAACCGTGACCACCGCCTACGCCCTCCCGCGCCTCTCCCGCCGCTTCGTCCCGGTCTGGCGCCGCAACTTCCTCGTCTGGCGCAAGCTCGCCGCGCCGTCGATCCTCTTCAACCTCGCCGACCCGACGATCTACATGCTCGGCCTCGGCTACGGCCTCGGCGCGTTGATGCCGGAGAGTCGGCGGCCAGCCGTACATCGTGTTCCTCGCCGCCGGCACGGTGTGCTTCTCGACCATGAACACCGCCACGTTCGAGACGCTCTATTCCGCGTTCTCGCGCATGCACGTGCAGAAGACCTGGGACGCGATCGTCAACGCGCCGGTCGGGCTCGACGACGTCGTGCTCGCGGAGCTCGTCTGGGCCGCGGCCAAGAGCTTCCTCTCCGGCCTGGCCATCTTCCTGGTGATCTGGGCGCTCGGCCTGGTGACGATGCCGACCGCGCTCCTCGCGCTCGCCGTCGTGCCGCTCATGGGTCTGTGCTTCGGCGCGCTCGGCCTCGTCATCACCGCGCTGTCGCCCTCCTACGATTTCTTCAGCTACTACTTCACGCTGGTGATCACGCCGATGGCGATGGTGTCGGGCGTGTTCTTCCCGGTCGAGCAGCTCCCCGCCGTCATGCAGGCGATCGCGCACCTGCTGCCGCTCGTCCACGCCACCGAGCTGGTGCGGCCGCTGCTCGCCGGCGAGCTGCCCTCCGATACGCTGCTGCACGTCGCGGTGCTGCTTGCCTACACGGTGGCCGGGTTCTATGCTGCGCTCGTCCTGTTCCGCCGCCGTCTCGCGAGCTGAGCGATGCTCTGGGTAAAGGCGTTCCACATCCTCTTCGTGACGGCCTGGTTCGCCGGCCTGTTCTACCTGCCCCGGATCTTCGTGAATCTCGCGATGGAAACCGACGCGCCGGCGCGCGCGCGGCTGCTCCTCATGGCGCGCAAGCTCTACCGCTTCATGACGCTCCTGGCGGTGCCGGCGGTCGCGTTCGGCCTGTGGCTGTGGCTCGGGTACGGCATCGGCGCGGGCCTCGGCTGGATGCACGCGAAGCTCGTCGTCGTCGTCCTGCTGCTCGGCTACCACCACGCGTGCGGTCGTCTGCTCCGGAAGTTCGAGGCCGGCGGCCCCGTGCGCTCGCACGTCTGGTTCCGCTGGTTCAACGAGGCGCCGGTGCTGATGCTGCTCGCAGCGGTGCTGCTCGTCGTGCTCAAGCCGTTCTGACGCCGCGATGATCACGCTCGAGCACGTGCGCGAAGCCGCGGCGGCGATCCGGGGCAGCGTCGTCGAGACGCCGTGCATCGTCTCGCGCACCCTCTCCGGCATCACCGGCGCGGAGGTCTGGCTCAAGTTCGAGAACCTGCAGTTCACCGCCGCGTTCAAGGAGCGCGGCGCGCTGAACAAGCTGCGGACCCTCACCGACGCCCAGCGCGCCGCCGGCGTGCTGGCGGTGTCGGCGGGCAATCACGCGCAGGCGGTCGCGTACCACGCACAGCGACTCGGCATCCGCGCCGCCATCGTGATGCCGCGCTTCACGCCGCACATCAAGGTCGAGCGCACGCGCGGCTTCGGCGCCGAGGTGATCCTGTCGGGCGAGACGTTCGACGAGGCGCGGCGCGCCGGGCTCGCGATCGCGGCCGAGCGCGGCGCGACCGTGGTTCATCCGTACGACGATCCGCTGGTGATCGCCGGGCAGGGAACGATCGCGCCGGAGATGCTCGCGGCCGCGCCGCAGCTCGAGACGCTCGTCGTGCCGGTCGGCGGCGGCGGGATGATCGCCGGCATCGCGATCGCGGCGAAGGCGCTGAACCCGGGCATCGAGATCGTCGGCGTCGAGACGAGCGGCTTTCCGGCGGTGCACTGCGCCCTGCACGGGCGCGCGGCGACGTTCGCGGGCTCGACCATCGCCGAGGGGATCGCGGTGAAGGAGCCGGGCGCGCTGACGCTGCCGATCATTCGCGCGCACGTCGCCGACGTGCTGCTCGTCGAGGACGGCGACATCGAGCAGGCGATCGTCCAGCTGCTCGAGATCGAGAAGACCGTCGTCGAGGGCGCCGGCGCGGCCGGCCTCGCCGCGCTGCTGCGCCATCCCGACCGGTTCCGCGGCCGCAAGGTCGGCGTCGTGCTCTCCGGCGGCAACATCGACCCGCTCGTCCTGTCCGACATCATCGAGCGCGGCCTGGTGCGGTCCGGGCGGCTCGTGCGGCTGCGCGTCGAGATGCGCGACCTGCCCGGCGCGCTGGCGAAGGTCACCGCCTGCCTCGCCGAGGCGAATGCCAACATCGAGGAAGTGCATCACCAGCGCGCGTTCACGAACCTGCCGGTGCTCTCGGCCGAGGTCGAGTTCGTGCTGCAGACGCGCGGACCGGAGCACGTGCGGGAGATCGTCGCCGCGCTCGACGCCGCGGGGTTCAAAGCCGAAGTGGTACACGACTGAGGAAAGCGAACAGGAGATGACGACCGACTTCGACCAGCGCGCCGCAACCTGGGACGACGATCCCGTCAAGGCGGCGCGTGCGCACGCCGTCGCCGACGCGATCCGGCGCGAGGTGCCGTTCCGGCCCGGCATGCGTGCGCTCGAGTACGGCTGCGGCACCGGGCTGCTCGGTTTCGCGCTCGCACCGTTCCCCGGCGAGCTCACGCTCGCCGATGCGTCCGACGGCATGCTCGACGTGCTGCGCGGGAAGATCGCCGCGACCGGCGCGCACAACATGTCCGCGGTGAAGCTCGACCTGCTCGCCGACGCGCCGCCCGCGGCGCGCTTCGACCGCTATGACCTCGTGTGCCTCCTGATGGTGCTGCACCACATCCCGGACACCGACGCGATCCTGCGCAAGTTCCACGCGATTCTCGCCCCGGGCGGCCACCTCTGCATCGGCGACCTCGATCCGGAGGGCGGCGCCTTCCACGGCCCCGGCTTCGATGGACACAACGGCTTCGACCGGGACGCGCTCGCGGCCAAGGCGCGCGCCGCCGGGTTCGCGAACGTGCGCTTCACCACCGCCTACGAGAACCCCAGGAAGGTCGGCGGCGCGATGCGCGTCTTCCCGGTCTTCCTGATGGTCGCCGACCGGCCGTGACCGCCGCATGGTCGCGGGTTAGCACCGGGTTCACGATGATGCTCGGCGCCCTGCTCGCGGGCTGCAGCGCCGGCCCGGGCGACGACGCGCCGGTTCGCGTTCGCGCACCCGAGGCCGTCACCGGGAAAGTCTGGCAGTGGGAGCGGACGGTCACGCCGGTCGAGACCGTCGAGTCGCCTGCTCCCGACCGCTACACGCTCGAGCTCGCACCCAACGGGCGCCTGCTGGTGCGCGCCGACTGCAACCGCGGCACCGGGGCCTACCGCATCGGCGCCGGAACGCTCGCGATCGGCCCGATCGCGACCACGCGGATGGCGTGCCCGCCGGGCTCGCTCGACGCGCGCTACCTCGGCGACCTGCAGCGCGCCGCTGGATTCTTCGTCGAGGGTGGAGAGCTCTTCATCGAGTTGCCGGTGGATTCGGGCACGATGCGCTTCGCGCCGCAGCGGTGACCGGTGCGCCCGTGGGGAAGACCGAGCCGTTATCGCTCCGGTATGCGGATCGGCGGCGCGCTCCTCGCGGCCGCAGGGTCATGGCTGAGGCCGCCGCCGCGCCCGCGCTCGAGCCGGGCGTTTCCCGCGACCTGGCGCGCTGGCGGGCGGCGCACTACGGCGACGTTCGCTACGCGCTGAACGTCACGATCGCGGCGCCGGTCGCGCGCCTCGCCGGGGAGCTCGAGATCCAAGTCGCCGTGCGCGGCAAGCCGGTGGATCTCGTCCTCGACTGGCGGCCGCCCCCGGGCGGACGGCTGTCGCGCGTCGAGGCGAACGGCGTCCCGATCGACAAGCCGCGCATCGTTCGCGAGCACCTCGTCATCCCGGCGCGGCTCGTGCGCACCGGGGAGAACGCGGTGCGACTGCGCTTCGAGTCGCCGATCGCGACCGCCGGCACGGCCGTCACGCTCTACCGCGACCGCGAGGACGGCAGCGAGTACGTGTACTCGCTGTTCGTCCCGTCGGACGCGAGCACCGTCTTCCCGTGCTTCGACCAGCCCGACCTGAAGGGCCGTTTCACGCTGTCGCTCACCGTCCCCGCCGGCTGGGAAGCGGTGTCGAACGCCGCAGCCGCCGAGGCGATCAGCGACGGCGCGACGCGGCGCGTGCGCTTCCGCGCGAGCGAGCCGATCAGCACCTACCTCTTCGCCTTCGCCGCCGGGCCGTTCGCGATCCTCGACGACCGCGAAGACGGCGTCGCGCCGCAACCCGAGGCGCGCCTCCTCGTGCGCAAGTCGCGGCTCGCCCGCGCGCAGCGCGAGGCGTTCGAGACGTTCCGCCTGCACCGCGAGGCGGTGTACTTCTTCGCCGATTACTTCGCCTTCCCCTTCCCTTTTCCGAAGCACGATCTGGTGCTCGTGCCCGAGTTTCCGTACGGCGGCATGGAGCACGCCGGCGCGACGTTCCTGCGCGAGGAGGCGGTGCTGTTCCCGTTCGAGCCCGCGGCGGCCGACCGCCTGCGGCGCGCGCAGCTCGTCTTCCACGAGACCTCGCACCAGTGGTTCGGCGATCTCGTCACGATGCGGTGGTTCGACGACCTCTGGCTCAAGGAGGGCTTCGCGAACCTCATGGCCGCCAAGGCGGCCGAGGCGATCACCCCGGAGTTCAGCGCCTGGAACGCGTTCCACCAGCTCAAGGCGGCCGCCTACCGCACCGACGGGACGCAGGGCACCACGCCGATCTGGCAGCGCCTGCCCAACCTGTCGGCGGCGAAGTCCGCGTACGGCAGCATCGTCTACAGCAAGGCGCCGGCCGTGCTGCGGCAGGCCGAGTTCTATCTCGGCCCCGACGCGTTCCGCCGTGCCGTTCAAGCGTTCGTGCAGTCGCATGCCTACGGTGCCGCCGACTGGGACGACCTCGTCCGCGCACTCGAGGGCGCCTCCGGCCGCAAGCTGGACAAGTGGGCGGACGCGTGGGTGAAGCGCCGCGGCATGCCGGTCGTCCGTACCGCGTGGCGTGCGGACGGCGACGGACGCATTGCGCGCTTCACGATTGCGCAGGTCCCCGCGCTCGGCGGTGACGGCATCTGGCCGATGCGCACCGAGCTCCTCGTCGCCGGCGATGGCGCCCCGCGCACGCTGCCGGTCACGCTCGAGGGCCGCAGCACGGTGGTGCGCGAGCTCGCGGGCACGCCTGCGCCGCGCTACGTCTTCGCGAACCACGGCGACTACGCCTACGGCCGTTTCCTGCTCGACGATGCGAGCCGCGCCGCGGTCATGGCGGACATGGGGTCGATCGCCGACCCGTTCCTGCGCGCGCTGCTGCTCGATGCGCTCTGGGAGGAGGTGCGCGACGCGCGACTCGCGCCGCTCGCCTACATCGACCTCGCCCTCGCCCAGGCGCCGCGCGAGACCGACGCGCTCACGGTCGCGAGCCTGCTCGGACGCACCCAGACTGCGCTGCGCTGGTACCTCTCGGACGCGCAGCGCGAGGCCACCGCGCCGCGGGTGGAGGCGGCCTTCGAGCGCGGCATGACGACCGCGGCCGACAAGGGGCTGCGCGTCACCTGGTTCCGCGCGTACGTCGGCGCGGCGACGACCGCGGAAGCGCGGGCGACGCTCAAGGCGCTCCTCGCCGGCGCACGCGAGGTGCCCGACGTGAGCCTGAGCTCGCGCGAGCGGTTCCGCATCATCGAGCGATTGCTCGCGCTCGGCGACCCGGACGCGGACGCGCTGCTGGCTGCGCAGTCGCAGGCCGATCCGGGCGATGACGGGCGCCGCTACGCTTATGCGGTGGCCGCCTCGCGGCCCGATGCGGCGACCAAGGCGAAGTACTTCGCGGCGTGGTTCGGCGACCGGGCGCTCCCCGAGAGCTGGATCGAGGAAAGCGTCGCGCCGTTCAACACCGTCGAGCAGGCCGCGCTCACCGCGCCGTACCTGGAGCGCGCGCTCGCCCGGCTCCCGCAGCTCAAGCGCGAGCGCAAGATCTTCTTCGTGAACCACTGGCTCGCCGCGTTCCTCGGCGGGCAGATCGACGCCGCGTCCGCGAGCGCGACGAAGCGGTTCCTGCGCCAGGCGAAACTGGACCCGGACCTGCGCCGCAAGGTGCTCGAGGCGCTGGACGAGCTCGAGCGCACGGCCCGCATCCGGGCGGCCTTCGCCGGCGCCCGGCTCAGTCCGCCGGCGCGTCCGCGCCGTAGACCTTCTCGATCTCCCCGGCGAACCGCTTCAGCACCTGCTCGCGCCGGATCTTGAGCGTCGGCGTGAGCAGCCCGTTCTCGACGAACTGGCGGTAGAGCACGCGCGCCGGCGTCGCCAGCCGCGCGGCCAACCGGTCGGCGAGGTTGTCCATTCCCCCCTTGCGGGGCGCGCTATCCTCCGCGATCCGCCATGTCCGTGCAATCGTTCTTCGCCACCTGCCCGCGCGGCCTCGAGGCGCCGCTCGCCGCGGAGCTCGCCGCGTGCGGCGCGCGCGAGATCCGCACGACCGGCGGCGGCGCGCACTTCCGCGGCGACCTCGCCGCCTGCTACGCGGCGAACCTCGAGAGCCGTGTCGCGACGCGGATCCTGTGGCGCGTCGCGGAGGCGCCCTACCGCAACGAGCAGGACGTCTACGACGCGGCCCACGCGCAGGACTGGACGTCACGCTTCCGCGTGGACCGCTCGATCCGCGTGGACGTGAACGCGATCCGCTCGCCGCTGCGCAGCCTGGAGTTCGCGACCCTGCGGATCAAGGACGCCGTGTGCGACCGGTTCCGCGCCGTCGTCGGCGCGCGGCCGGACGTGGACACCCGCGCGCCGGACGTGCGCATCCATGCCTTCCTGGACGAGCGCACGATCACGCTCTACCTGGACACCTCCGGCGAGCCGCTCTACAAGCGCGGCTGGCGCACGCGCACCGGCGAAGCACCGCTCAAGGAGAACCTGGCCGCAGGGATCATCGCCCTCACCGGCTGGCGCGGCGACGAGCCCTTCCTCGATCCGATGTGCGGCGGCGGGACGATCCTCCTCGAGGCCGCCGCCATAGCGCTCGGCATAGCGCCGGGGAGCCGGCGCGAGTTCGGCTTCGAGCGGCTCGAGGGCTTCGACGCGCGCCTGTGGCGCGAGCTGCGCGAGCGCGCGTCGGGGCGCGAGCACCGCGACCGCCCGGTGGCCATTTTCGGCGCCGACCTATATGGCGCGGAGATCGCGAAAGCGCGCGCCGCGGTCGAGGCCGCGGGGCTCGGGCGGGCGGTGCAGCTCAAGCAGGCGAATCTCCTCGAGCTCTCTCCGCCCGCGCCGGTCGGTGTTCTGGTCGCCAATCCGCCCTACGGCGTGCGGCTCGGCGAGGACGCCGAGCTCGCGGCGTTCTATCCGCAGCTCGGCGACGCGCTCAAGGCGCGCTTCGCGGGGTGGCGCTGCTACTTCCTCACCGCCGACCTGCGGCTCGCGAAGCTGATCGGGCTGAAGGCGTCGAAGCGGACCCCGCTCTTCAACGGGCCGCTCGAGTGCCGGCTGTTCGAGTACCGCATCGTGCAGGGCGCGATGCGCGAGAAGGGCTGAGGCAGTTGTCGAGCCGCGCCGGGCGCGCTATAAAGGCGTCCCGCTTACGAGTACCGATTCCGAATACCGATTCCGAGGAGAGCAGGCATGGCGCAAACGTACGACGAGCTGAAGCACAAGACGGTGGCCGAGCTGCGCGAGATCGCGAAGGCGACCGAGCACGAGGCGGTGAAGGGCTACACGCAGATGAACAAGGACCATCTGCTGCAGGCCCTGTGCAAGGCGCTCGGCATCGACGCGCATCTGCATCGCCACCACCACGCCGCCGGTGAGCAGCGCACGCAGACCAAGGCGCGCATCCGCGCGCTGCGGAAGAAGCGGGACGAGATCCTCGCCTCGACCGACCATGCGGGGCTGAAGGCGGTGCTCAACGAGATCCGCGGCCTGAAGCGGCAGACGCGGCGCGTCTAGAGGCCGAAATCAAAAGTGCCGCGCCAGCCCTCCTGACCCGGCTGCGCCGGGAGTGAGCGGGAAATCAAAAGGGCCGGCATCGCCGGCCCTTCCTGGATCCCGGCTTGCGCCGGGAGTGAGGCGGGAATTCGGAAACCGTGCCTGGGCGGCATCGCCGGCTATCCTATCGGCGCGCCGAACGCCAAGGCCGATGCATGCGGAAACCTTGCTGCAGACGGCCGCGCCGAAATCAAAAGGGCCGGCATCGCCGGCCCTTCCTGGATCCCGGCCTGCGCAGGGATGACCGCGGCGGTCGCGCCGGTCACTTCACGATATCAAGGTGCTCGATGCCCTTGGTGATGTCGCGGTTCTTCGCTTCCTTGGAGTGCAGCTTGATCGAGAGCCGCAGGTCGTTGACCGAGTCGGCGTTGCGCAGCGCGTCCTCGTAGGTGATGATGCCGTTGTCGTAGAGCTCGAAGAGGTGCTGGTCGAAGGTCTGCATGCCGAGCTCGCGCGAGCGCTTCATCAGCTCCTTGATCTCGTGCACCTCGCCCTTGAAGATCAGGTCGGCGATCAGCGGCGAGTTGAGCATGACCTCGACCGCGGCGATCCGCCCCTTGCCTTCCTTCAGCGGGATGAGGCGCTGCGAGATCATCCCGCGCAGGTTCAGCGACAGGTCCATCAGCAGCTGCGCGCGCCGTTCCTCGGGGAAGAAGTTGATGATCCGGTCGAGGGCCTGGTTGGCGCTGTTCGCGTGCAGCGTCGCGAGGCACAGGTGGCCGGTCTCGGCGAACGCCATCGCGTAGTCCATCGTCTCGCGGTCGCGCACCTCGCCCATCATGATCACGTCGGGGGCCTGGCGCAGCGTGTTCTTGAGCGCGTTCTCCCAGGACTCGGTGTCCACGCCGATCTCGCGCTGCGTGATGAGGCAGTTGGCGTGCGGATGGACGTACTCGACCGGGTCCTCGATGGTGATGATGTGGCCGTGCGAGTTCTGGTTGCGGTAGCCGATCATCGCCGCGAGCGAGGTCGACTTGCCCGAGCCGGTCGCGCCGACCATGATGACCAGGCCGCGCTTGGTCATCGCGACGTCCTTCAGCACCGGCGGCAGGTTCAGCTCCTCGAAGGTCGGGATCTTCGAGTTGATCGTGCGCAGCACCATGCCGATGTTGCCCATGCTGCACGAACGCGCTCACCCGGAACCGGCCGATGTTGGACGGGCTGATCGCGAACTGGCACTCCTTGGTCGACTCGAACTCCGCCGCCTGGCGGTCGTTCATGACCGAGCGCACCAGCTCCGCCGTGTGCTGGGCGGACAGCGGCTGCTGCGACACCGGGGTCATCTTCCCGTCGAGCTTGATCGCCGGGGGAAAGCCGACGGTGATGAAGAGGTCGGACCCCTTCTTGCCCACCAGCAGGCGCAGCAGGTCGTAGATGAATTTCGTTGCCTGGTCGCGTTCCATTTATGGTCCCCCCAGCTACGGGCGCAGTGATTGCAAATACTACTCTTCGGTCAATCCGGACGGGGGCGCCGCCAGGCGCCCGCGGGGAATTCGCGCCGGACGCGCTCGTTCCTCTATCCGTGGAAGTTGTCCTTGTTCATCGCCTTGGTGCGCGCCTCGGCGACGTTCACGACCCCGCGCTTGACCAGCTCGAGCAGGTTCTGGTCGAGCGTCTGCATGCCGGTCTGCTGGCCGGTCTGGATCGCCGAGTACATCTGCGCCACCTTGTTCTCGCGGATCAGGTTCCGGATGGCCGGCGTGCGCGATCATGATCTCGTGCGCCGCGACGCGCCCGCCGCCGTCCTTGGTCTTCAGCAGCGTCTGCGAGATGACCGCGCGCAAGCGACTCCGACAGCATCGCGCGCACCATCTCCTTCTCCGCCGCCGGGAACACGTCGACGATCCGGTCGATGGTCTTGGCCGCGGAGCTCGTGTGCAGGGTGCCGAACACCAGGTGGCCGGTCTCCGCGCCGGTGAGGGCGAGGCGGATGGTCTCGAGGTCGCGCATCTCGCCGACCAGGATCACGTCCGGGTCCTCGCGCAGGGCCGAGCGCAGCGCGTTCGCGAACGAGAGCGTGTGCGGCCCGACCTCGCGCTGGTTGATCAGGCACTTCTTCGACTCGTGCACGAACTCGATCGGGTCCTCGATGGTGAGGATGTGCCCGTAGTCGTTGTCGTTGATGTGGTTGACCATCGCCGCGAGCGTGGTCGACTTGCCCGAGCCGGTCGGGCCGGTCACCAGCACGATGCCGCGCGGCTGGTCGGCGATCTCCGTGAAGATCTTGGGCGCGTTCAGCTCCTCGAGCGTCAGCACCTTGGTCGGAATCGTCCGCATCACCGCGGCCGCGCCGCGCTGCTGCACGAACGCGTTGACGCGAAAGCGCGCGAGGCCCGGGATCGCGAACGAGAAGTCGCACTCGAGGTTTTCCTCGTAGTGCTTGCGCTGCGCGTCGTTCATGATGTCGTAGATCATCCCGTGCACGTCCTTGTGCTCGAGCGCCGGGAGGTTGATGCGCCGGACATCGCCGTGCACCCGGATCATCGGCGGCAGGCCGGCCGAGAGGTGCAGGTCGGAGGCTTTGTTCTTGACGACGAAGGCGAGCAACTCGGAGATGTCCATATAATCCTCTAGCGCTTCTGCAACGTACGCCGCCAACCCCTTGGCGCACCGGGAAAATCCGGGGCATTATGGACACAATTGAAAAGCGCCTGCAAGCCGTAAAGTCCCGCATCGCCCGTGCCTGCGCGGCCGCCGGCCGGGACCCTCGTGACATAGTTCTCGTCGCGGTGAGCAAGACCTTCCCGGCCGACGCGGTCCGTGCCGCGCACGCGGCCGGACAGCGCGATTTCGGGGAGAACCACGTGCAGGACGCGGTCGCGAAGATCGCCGCGCTCGGCGATCTCGACCTCGTCTGGCACTTCATCGGGCCGATCCAGAGCAACAAGACGCGGTCGATCGCGGCGCACTTCGCGTGGGTGCATTCGATCGACCGGCTGAAGATCGCCGAGCGGCTCGCGGCGCAGCGACCCGAGGCGTTGCCGCCGCTGCAGGTCTGCATCCAGGTGAACGTGAGCGGCGAGGCGACCAAGAGCGGCGTCGCGCCCGCGGAAGCCCCCGCGCTCGCGCGCGCGGTCGCCGCGCTGCCGCGGCTGCGCCTGCGCGGCCTGATGGCCATTCCGGAGCCGACCGACGACTCTGCGCTGCAGCGTCGCCGCTTCGAGTCGCTGCGCGACCTCCGGGACCGGCTGGCCGCCGACGGCCTCGCGCTCGACACGCTGTCGATGGGCATGTCCGACGATCTCGAGGCGGCGATCGCGGCCGGGGCGACGATGGTGCGGGTGGGCACCGCGATCTTCGGCGCGCGGCCGCCGGCGGCGCCGACCGACGGATGATTCCGGAGCGGGCCGGCGTAATCCGCGATAATCGGAGCGACTCGAGGCCTGACTGCATGGACATCACATTCATCGGCGGCGGCAACATGGCCACGGCCCTGATCGGCGGCCTGGTGGCGAAGGGCTTCGCGCCGGGTGCGATCAAGGTGGTCGAGGTCGCCGCCGAGGCGCGCACGCGGCTCGAGCAGGCGTTCGGCGTCAAGTGCTTCGACGGGCCCGCGGCCGCCGTGCCGTTCGGCGACGTCGTCGTGCTGGCGGTGAAGCCGCAGCAGATGCGCGAGGTCGCGCGGGCGCTGGCGCCGCACCTGCGCGGCGAGCTGGTGCTGTCGATCGCCGCCGGGATCCGCCTCGTCGATCTCGCGCGCTGGCTCGGCGGGCACGCGCGCCTCGCGCGCTGCATGCCGAACACGCCGGCGCTGATCGGCGCCGGGCATCACCGGGCTCTACGCCCGGCCCGAAGCGGGAAGCGAGGGGCGGGCGCAGGTGCAGACGATCCTCGAAGCGGTCGGCGAGGCGATCTGGGTCGAGGACGAAGCCCTCCTCGACCCGGTGACCGCGGTTTCGGCGAGCGGCCCCGCGTACGTCTTCTACTTCATCGAGGCGCTGGAGCGGGCGGCGGTCGAGCTGGGCCTGGACGCCGGCCGGCGCGCGCCAGCTCGCCATCGAGACCTTCCGCGGCGCGGCCGAGCTGGCGGCGCGCTCGAGCGACGCGCCGGCCACCCTGCGCGAGCGCGTGACCTCCAAGGGCGGCACCACCGAGCGCGCCCTCGCAGCGCTGCAGGCCGACCGCGTCGCCGACGCGATCGTGCGCGCGGTGCGCGCGGCGAGCGAGCGCGCCCGCGAGCTCGGCGACGAGTTCGGCAAGGACTGACGCGCGGGGCGATCCGATGCTGGCGCAGATCCTCCAGTTCCTCATCCAGACCGCGTTCGGCCTGCTGATCTTCGTCGTCATGCTGCGCTTCTGGATGCAGGCGCTGCGCGCCCCGTTCCGCAACCCGATCGGGCAGTTCGTGATCGCGCTCACCGACTGGGCGGTGCTGCCGCTGCGGCGCGTGATCCCGTCGTTCCGCGGCTACGACCTCGCGACGCTCCTCCTCGCCTGGCTCCTGCAGCTCGCGATGATGGTGCTGCTCTACGCCGCGGCGGCGGGCGGGAACATGAACGTGCCGGGGATCGCGGTGCTGCTGCTCTCGATCATCGAGCTCGTGCGGGTCAGCCTGCAGCTGCTCATGTTCGTCGTGATCGTCCAGGTGGTGCTGAGCTGGGTGAGCCCCGGGCACCCGCTCGGGTTCGTGTTCGAGAGCCTGACGCGGCCGTTCTACGGCTTCTTCCGGCGCTTCGTCCCGCCGATCGGCAGCATCGACCTCTCGCCGCTGTTCGTGCTCGTCATCGCGCAGATCCTGCTGATCGTGCTCGACGGCGCGCCGCGCGCGCTGCTCCTGGGTGGCTGAACCGGTCTGGGCCCGCCGGACGGCGGACGGCTGGGCCCTCGCGGTGCACGTTCAGCCCGGAGCGAAGCGCTCCGCGGTGGCCGGGCTGCACGGCGACCGCCTCAAGCTGCGCATCGCGGCGCCGGCGCTCGACGGACGCGCCAACGACGCCCTGGTCGCATTTGTCGCGGAAACGCTCGGCGTCGCGAAAAGCCGGGTGGCCGTCGCGAAGGGCGCGCAGTCGCGCGAGAAGCTGCTTGCTGTCGCCGGGGAGTGCGACCCGACGATCTTAGTGCGCTAGCTGCGCGCTTCGTACCGCACGTCGCCGCGCACCAGCGTGCAGCGCACGACGCCGGGCAGCTCGTAGCCGAGATACGGCGTGTTCTTTCCCTGGCTGCGCAGCGCGCCCGGCCGTGACCTTGAAGTGCGCGCTCGGGTCGAAGACGCACACGTCGCCCGGCGCGCCGACGCCGAGGTGCCCGGCGTCGATGCCGAGCACCCGCGCCGGCTCGCAGGTCAGGCGGGCGAGCGTCCGCGCGAGCGGCAGACGCGCCTCCTCGCCCCACTTGAGCGCGAGCGGCAGCAGCAGCTCCAGGCCGGTCGCGCCCGGCTCGGACTCCCCGAACGGCGTCTGCTTCGCGTCCTCGTCGACCGGCGTGTGGTCGGAGCACACCGCGTCGATCGTGCCGTCGGCAACGCCGGCGCGCAGCGCGTCGCGGTCGCGGCCGCTCCGGAACGGCGGCACGACGTGCGCGTGCGAGTCGAAATAGCCGATGTCCATGTCGGAGAGATGCAGGTGGTGGACCGCCACGTCGCACGTGACCGGCAGCCCGTCGCGCTTCGCCGCGCGCACCATCGCCACGCCCTCGGCGGTGGAGAGCCGGCACAGGTGCACGCGCGTGCCGGTGGCGCGGACGAGCTGCAGGATCGTGGCGACCGCCACCGTCTCCGCGAGGGCCGGAATGCCCGGCAGGCCGAGGCGGGTCGCGAACTCGCCGTCGTGCGCGACGCCGTTCTTCGCGAGGTAGGAATCCTGCGGCCGGAGCCAGACCGCGAAGCCGAATGTCGCGGCGTACTGCAGCGCGCGCCAGAGCACCTGCGTGTCGGTGATCGGCGCGTTCGCCTGGGAGAAGGCGACGCAGCCGTGGTCGGCGAGCTCCGCCATCTCGGTGAGCCGCTCGCCCTCGAGCTTCGCGGTGAGCGCGCCGACCGGGTACACCCTCGCCAGGTTCAGGCTGCGCGCGCGGCGCGTGAGCATCTCGACCAGCCCCGGCTCGTCGAGCGGCGGGTCGGTGTCGGGCGGGCAGGCGAGGCTCGTCACGCCGCCGGCGACCGCGGCGAGCATCTCCGACTCGAGCGTCGCCTTGTACTCGAACCCGGGCTCGCGCAGGCGCGCCGCGAGGTCGACCAGCCCCGGCGCGACGACCAGGCCGGCCGCATCGATCGTGCGATCGGCGCGGAAGCCCTCCGGCGCCGCGCCCGCGGCCACCACGCGCCCGTCGGCGACGTAGAGGTCGCGCTGCGCGTCGACCTCGTGCTTCGGGATCGACGAGCCGGCCGCCGCGGATGTGGATGCGCGGGTTCACCTCAGCTCCCGCCCAGGATCGACATCACCGCCATGCGCACCGCGATGCCGAACGTCACCTGCGGCAGGATCACCGACTGCACGCCGTCGGCCACCGACGAGTCGATCTCGACGCCGCGGTTCATCGGACCGGGGTGCATCACGATCGCGTCGGGCTTCGCAGCGCGAGCTTGTCCGGCGTCAGCCCGTAGGACTTGTTGAACTCCTGCGCCGAGGGCAGCAGCGGCCCGCGCATGCGCTCGTTCTGCAGCCGCAGCATCACGATGACGTCGGCGCCCGCGAGGCCCTTGCGCATGTCGTGGAACACGCGCACGCCCAGGCTTTCCACCCCGGTGGGGAGCAGGGTCTGCGGACCGATGACGCGCACGTCGGGCGTGCCGAGGATGTTCAGCGCGTGGATGAGCGAGCGCGCGACGCGCGAGTGCAGGATGTCGCCGACGATCGCCACCGCGAGCCCGGAGAACTCCTTCTTGTAGTGGCGGATGGTGTAGGCGTCGAGCAGGCCCTGGGTCGGGTGCGCGTGGCGACCGTCGCCGGCGTTGATCACGTGCTGGTACGGCCCGGCGTGGCGGGCGATCAGGTGCGCCGCACCGCTCTGCGCGTGCCGCACGACGAACATGTCGGCGTGCATCGCCGAGAGATTGTCGACGGTGTCGAGCAGGCTCTCGCCCTTGGACGCGGACGAGGTGCTGATGTTGAGGTTGATCACGTCGGCGGACAGCCGCTTGGCCGCGATCTCGAACGTGGTGCGGGTGCGCGTCGAGTTCTCGAAGAACAGGTTGAACACGCTGATCCCGCGCAGCAGCGGCACCTTCTTGACCTCGCGCTCGGTCACGCCGACGAACGAGGTCGCGGTGTCGAGGATGTGCGTGATGATCTCGCGCGGCAGCCCCTCGAGGGTGAGGAGATGCGTGAGCGCGCCCTTCGCGTTCAGTTGCGGGTTTGCGCTCATCTCACGCGTCGATCCGCAGGGTGAGGCGCCCGCTCGCGTCGCGGTCGAGCCGCAGCATGCTGCCCTTGGGCACGGTCAGGCTGGTGCCGACGTACTGCGCGCAGATCGGGAGCTGGCGCTCGCCCCGGTCGACCAGCGCGGCGAGCCGGATCGTTTCCGGGCGGCCGTAGTCGAACAGCTCGTTCATCGCCGCGCGCATCGTGCGCCCGGTGTAGAGCACGTCGTCCACGAGCAGGAGGTGGCGCCCGTTCACGTCGAACGGGATCTTGCTGGCGCGCACCGACTTGTGCAGCCCCGACTTGCGGTAGTCGTCGCGGTAGAACGAGATGTCCAGCATCCCGAGCGGCACGACGAAGCCGAGCTCCTGATGCAGGCGCTCGGCGAGCCAGGCGCCGCCGGTGTGGATCCCGACCATGCCGGTCTCCGGCGTGACGTGCGGACGCAGCTGGCGCACCAGGTCCGCGCAGAGCAGTTCGGCGTCAGGCAGCTGCATGGCGATCGAGGAAATCCTGGAGGATCACCTGGGCGGCGACCGGATGCGCGAGGTGCTTGTCGGCCCGCCCGCCGCGGCCCATCGCGCGCAATCGCTCTTCCGCCTCCGCCGACGAGAGCCGCTCGTCGACGAGCGTCACGGGCAGCCCGTACCGGCCTTCCAGCTGGCGCGCAAACCGCTGCGCCCGGCGGGTGAGCGCGTGCGGGGCGCCGTCCAGCGCCGAGGGGCAGCCCGACCACGAGCCGCGCCGGCTTCCATTCCTCGATCAGGTCGCCGATCACGGCAAAACGCGCGTCGGTCGACGGGTCGTCGATGGTGACCAGCGGATGGGCCACGCCGACGACGGTCTCGCCGACGGCGACCCCGACGAAGCGCTCACCGAAGTCGAACGCCAGCACCGTCTCGACTCCGGTCATGCATGTCCCGCCTCGTCCGCAAGGGTCGCGTAGGAGACCCCGAGCTGCTCCATGGCCGCCGGCAGGCGCTCCTCGGCCGGCAGGTCGAAGATGATCTGCTCGTCCGCCTCGACGGTGAGCCAGGCGTTCTGCAGGATCTCGTGCTCGAGCTGCCCCGCGGCCCAGCCCGAATAGCCGAGCGTGACCAGGATCTTGTCCGGGCCGGTGCCGCCCCCGACCGCCTCGAGGATGTCGCGCGAGGTGGTCAGGCCGATGTGGTCGCGCACCGGCAGGGTCGAGCTCCATTCGCCGCGCGGCACGTGCAGCACGAAGCCGCGATCGGTCTGCACCGGGCCGCCGAAGTACACCGGGATCGCGTGCAGCGCGTTCACCTTCAGGTCGAGATTGATGCGCTCGAAGAGCGCCGCGAGCGTCATGTCGATCGGGCGGTTCACCACCAGGCCGAGCGCGCCCTGCTCGTTGTGCTCGCAGATGAAGGTGAGCGTGCGCGCGAAATGCGGATCGGCCATGTTCGGCATGGCGATCAGGAAGTGGTGGGTGAGATCGACCGCCGGCATGGCGGGAATTGTAGCGCGGGTCGCGGAGCGCGCCGGACGACCCGTGCTAGAGTGGCGCGCTCGTCAAGCGCCGTCCCCCGAAATGCCCGCCGACGCCGCGCTGGTGTGGTTTCGCCGCGATCTGCGCGATTACGACCACGCCGCGCTCTACCATGCGCTGAAATCCCACCCGCGGGTCTACTGCGCGTTCTGCTTCGACACCGAGATCCTCGACGCGCTCGCCGCGCGCGCGGACCGGCGCGTCGAGTTCATCTGGCACTCGGTCCAAGAGCTCGATGCCGCCCTCCGCGGTCGCGGCGGCGGCCTGATCGTGCTGCACGGCCGCGCGCGCGAGGAGATCCCGCGGCTCGCCCTGCGCCTGGGGGCAGGCGCGGTCTACGCCAACCACGACTACGAGCCGGCGGCGCTCGACCGCGATGCCGCGGTCGGTCGCGCGCTCGCTGCCGCGCAGGTCGCGCTCCGTACCTTCAAGGACCAGGTGATCTTCGAGAAGGACGAGGTGCTCACCGGCCGCCGGCTCGCCGTACACCGTCTTCACGCCCTACAAGCGCGCATGGCTGAAGAAGCTCGACCGCTTCTACCTCCAGCCGTATCCGGTGCAGCGATACGTGCGCAGCCTTGCGGCCCCGCCCGACGCCCGGTGCCCGGCGCTGGCGGACCTCGGCTTCGTGCCGACCAACCTGCGCGAGGTGCCGGTTCCCACCGGCATGTCGGGCGCACAGCGCCTGCTCGAGGACTTCCTCGATCGAATCCGTGCGTATCACGAGCGCCGCGACTACCCCGCGGTGAAGGGGCCGTCGTACCTGTCGGTGCACCTGCGCTTCGGGACGGTCTCGATCCGGGAGCTCGCCGGGCGCGCCCAGGCGGAAGGCGGGGCAGGCGCCGAGACCTGGCTCTCGGAGCTCGTCTGGCGCGACTTCTACTTCGCCGTGCTGCATCACTTCCCGCACGTCGTCGGTCACGCCTTCAAGCGCGAGCTGGACCACGTGGCGTTCGACAACGACCCCGCGAAGATGGCGCGCGTGGTGCGCGGGGCTGCACCGGGTATCCGCTCGTCGACGCGGCGATGCGCCAGATCAATCAGACCGGCTACATGCACAACCGGCTGCGGATGGTGGCGGCCTCGTTCCTGGTCAAGGACCTGCACGTCGACTGGCGGTGGGGCGAGCGGTACTTCGCCGACCACCTGAACGACTTCGACCTCGCCGCGAACAACGGCGGCTGGCAGTGGGCCGCCTCGACCGGCTGCGATGCGCAGCCGTACTTCCGGATCTTCAACCCGGTGACGCAGTCGAAGCGGTTCGATCCCGACGGGAAGTTCATCCGCCGCTACGTGCCGGAGCTCGCGCGCGTGCCGGACAGGCACGTCCATGCGCCCTGGGCGATGCGTCCGGTCGATCAGGAGGCTGCGGGGTGCGTGATCGGCCGGGACTATCCCGCGCCGGTCGTCGACCACGACCGGTCGCGACAGATCACGCTGGAGCGCTACCGGCGCGCGGCGGGAAAGCGCTGAGAGCGGCGCTCAGGCGAGCGCGGGCTTCTTGACGAACCCGCCGATGTGCTGGAGCAGTTCGTCTTCCTGGTACGGCTTGCCCAGGTAGACGTTCACGCCGATCTCCTTCGCGTACGCGCGGTGCTTGTCGGCGGTGCGCGAGGTGATCATGATGATCGGCACGTGCTTCAGCCGGCGGTCGGCGCGCACGTTGCGGGTCAGGTCGAAGCCGTCCATGCGCGGCATCTCGATGTCGACCAGCATCACGTCGGGCAGGTGTTCCTGCAACTGCTCCATCGCGTCGACGCCGTCCTTCGCCGTCAGCACGTTGTAGCCCTCGCGCGCGAGCAGGCGCCCGGTGATCTTGCGCACCGTGAGCGAGTCGTCGACGATCATGATCGTCGGCACCGCCGGCGCCGCCGGCTTCGCCTCGACCGGCGCGGTCGGCGACCGCACGCTCACCGTCACCTCGCGACCCGCGAGGATGACCGGGTTCAGGATCAGCACGATGTCGCCGTTGCCGAGCACGGTCGCGCCGGTGATGCCGGCAACGCGCGCCAGCAGCGGCCCGGTGTTCTTGACCACGATTTCCTGGCTGCCGACCACCTCGTCGACCTGCAGGGCGACGGTGTTTGCGCCGGTCCGCAGCAGCATCACCGGCGTGACGCGACGCGCCTCGGGGACGAACTCGGCGTCGCCCAGGAGCTGCGGCAGGTAGCGGAACGGATAGCGGCGGTCCTGCCAGCTGGTCTCGCCGGCAGTGCGGTAGGACTCGAGCTCGGGCGCCTTCACCTGGCGCACCTGCTCGACCATCGACGGCCGGGATCGCATAGGCGATGCCGCCGGCGCGCACGAGCACCGCCTGGGTCACGGCGAGGGTGAGCGGCAGGTAGATCGTGAAGCGCGTGCCCTTGCCGTGCTCGCTGGAGAGGTCGACCCGGCCGCCCAGCGCGGAGATCTCGCTCTTGACGACGTCCATGCCCACGCCGCGTCCGGCGAGCTGCGTGACCTCCTGCGCCGTCGAGAAGCCGGGGTGGAAGATGAACTCGGCGACTTCGCCGTCGGTCGGATTGTCCTCCGGCTTGAGCAGTCCCTGCGCGAGCGCTTTCGCGCGGATGCGCTCGAAGTTGAGGCCGGCGCCGTCGTCCACGACCGAGAGCACGATCTCGTTGCCTTCCTGGCGCACCTCGATCCGCATCTCGCCGAGCTCCGGCTTGCCCTTGGCGGTGCGCTCCGCCGGCCCTTCGATGCCGTGCGCCACGGAGTTGCGCAGCATGTGCTCGAACGGCGCGGTGATGCGCTCGAGCACCGAGCGGTCGACCTCGGTCTGGCCGCCCTTGATGTCGAGCACCGCGCGCTTGTCCGTCTCCTTCGCGGCCTGGCGCACGATGCGGAACAGCCGCTCCGACACGCTCGCGAACGGCACCATGCGGATGCGCATGAGGTTCGCCTGCAGCTCGCGGGTGAGGCGCGCCTGCGCGGTCAGTGGCGGCCTCGCTCTCGCCCACCGCCTTCAGCAGGTTCTGGTGCACGGTGGCGACGTCGTTCACGCTCTCGGCCATCATCCGCGTGAGCTCCTGGAACCGCGTGAAGCGGTCGAACTCGAGCGGATCGAACGACGTCTCGGTCTCCTGCGCGAGCGAGATGCGCGACTGCATCTGCGACTCGGCCTGGATCTCGATGTCGCGCAGCTGCGCGCGCATGCGGTTGACGTTCTCGGTGAACTCGAACAGCGCCCCCTTGATGGAGCGCAGGTCGCCCTCGATCCGGGAGCGCGCGATCGAGACTTCGCCGGCCTCGTTCACCAGGCGGTCGATCAGGTCGGCGCGCACGCGCAGCATGGCGCGACTCGCCTGCGCCAGATCCTGCTCCGCCTGCGTGGCGGGCTTCTGCTCGGGCTTGTCCGGCGCGCTCGCGGCGGGCGCCGACGGCGCGGCCTCGACCGGCGATGCGGCGGCCAGCGGTGCGGCCGCCTGCGGGACGTCGGCCAGCGGGGCGGCGGCCGGCGGAACGGCGGCCGGGCTCTCCGGCTCGTCCATCGAGGCCGGAACCGCCGCCTGCGGATTGACCAGCCGGTCGTAGAGGAACCCCATCCGGTCGTAGGAGACCTCGAGCTCCTCGAAGAACGCCGCGGGCAGCTCCTTGGTCGCGAGCGCGTTCTCGACGCGCGTCTCCATGTGGTGCGTGAGCTCGCCGAGCGCCATCGCGCCGCACATCCGCGCCGAGCCCTTGAGCGTGTGCAGCGTGCGCTGCAGGGCGTTCCCCGCGGCCGCGTTGTCGGGGCTGACGCGCCAGTCGCGCAAACCCTGGCCGACCGCCGGGACGAGTTCCTGCGCTTCCTCGAGGAAGATCGGCAGCAGCTCCGGGTCGATGTCGTCGTCGAGGCGGCGGGTGCGCCGCTCCATCGCGATCTCTTCGACCTCTACCGCCGGCAGGTTTGCATCGGCCGGCGCGGCGGCGCTCTCCGGCGCAGGCGCGGCGATGCTTTCCGGCGCAGGTATGAGGACGCTCTCCGGCACGGCGGGCGACAGTGCGACGTTGTCGTTGGCCGCGTCCGGAGGCGGCACGACGGCGGTGATCGCCGGCTCGCCCATCGGGGCGGGCATCGAGAAATCGGAGAAATCGAGCGCGATCGGCGCGGCCGGTGCAGCCGCCGGCGACAGGTCCGCCGGCGCGGCTTCGGGTAGCGCGAAGTCGAGATCGTTCCCGGCCGACGTCGCGGTTTCGGGCAGCGCGAAGTCGAGATCGGCCGCGGCCGACGTCGCCGTCAGTGTCTCGGGCGGCGCGACAGGCGCGGTGAAGTCGAGCGGCGCCGCTTCCGCGTCCGCGTCGCCGACCCCCAGTCCGTCCAGCCGCGCAATCAGCTCGGGTACCGCGTCGGGCAACTGCCGTGCGGTGGCCGTCGTCAGCATCGCCTCGAGGCGCTCGATCGCGTCACCGATCAGCGCACGCGCGGGGGCGTCGGCCGGCTTGCCGAGCAACCGCTCGAGCAGGCCCTCGAGGGCGTGGCCGACGTCCTTCATCGCATCGAACTTGACGGTCCCGGCGATGCCGGCAAGCGTGTGCGCAGCGCGCTCGATGTCCTCGGCGACGTTCTCGCCTTCGTCCAGGCGGCGGCGACCCGCGGCAAGCGTATCGAGATGCGCGCGCGTCTCCTCGAGGAAGATGCCGTACAGCGATACGGAAAGGCTCGCGTCGCCGATCGTCACGACGCTCTTCGGCGTCGGCCGCCTCGGCGAGCGCGGACTCGATCGGCGCCTCCAGCGCCGGAACCTCCAGCGCCGGAACCTCCAGCGCCGGAACCTCGAGCGCCGGAAATGCCAGATCGGGCAACGCGGGCGCGGACACTTCCTCCGCCGGACCCGCTGCCGGCGCGAGCTCCACCGGCGCCGTCGGCGCCGGGGTGAGGGTTTCGGGCGCGGGCGCGGCGCGATCGCCGCGAGATCGATCTCCGGCAGCGGTGTCGCGGCAACTTGCGGCGCGGCGGGGGCCGCAACGACCGGCGCAGCCGGGGCGATCTCGACCGCCGCTTCGCCGAGACTTTCGCCGGCCTTGACCTTGTTCGCCATCGCCACGATGGCGGATTCGTCCGCGCTCGGGCCGTTCGCCTTCAGGGTCGCGACGGCGCCCTCGAAGAACTGGCGCGCCGCGGCGATCAGGGTAAACAGATCGGGGGTCGCCGCGCGCTCTTCCTCGAGCCAGCGATTCATGACCTGTTCCACCGCCCACGCGGCCTCGCCGAGGCGCGTGAGCCCGACCATGCGGCCGCTGCCCTTCAACGTGTGGAAGCCGCGGCGAATCGTGCGCAGCAGCTCGATGTTCTGCGGCAGGTCGCGCACCTGCTCGAGGCTCTCGCCGATCGTGCCGAGCACCTCGCCGGCCTCTTCGAGATAGACGGCGAGCAGCTCCGCGTCGACCGTCTCGGCGCTCGCCGCGATGAGCTTCTGCGCTTCGGGCGACGGGGCGGCAGGTGCGGCCGGCTGGATCGCGGTGAGGACCTGCGAGACCCTGGGATCGAACGGCTTGGCATCGCTCACGCCGAGGATGCGCAGCATGTCGACGGCCTGGCCTTCGAGCTTCGCATCGGCCACCAGCCCCGCGTCCTTCTGCAGCGCGGTGGCCTTCTGCCGCAACTCTTCCTTCAGCGCGGCGTTCTGCGGCTCGCGCTTCCAGCGCTCGTAGAGTGCGTTGAGTGCCTTCTTGGCCTGATCGAGCTCGGCCTCGACGGTCCCGCCGGCAGCCTGCTCCCCGGCCTGCTCGGCGGCCTCGGCCTTCCGGGCGGCGATCGGCCGCATGAACTGCTCGAAATCCGCCTTGCCGTGCTGCAGGGCGTCCACATAGAAGCCCAGGCCCGACAGGGTGCCGGCGACGCGCTCGAAGTCGCCCTGCGCGGGAACATAGTCGGCCTGCGCGAAGCGCTGGATCTCGGCCGCGCACTGGGAGAGCCCCGCCGCCGCACGATCCTCGTTCAGCATCGTGAGGGCGCCGAGCACCTGCCGCACCGGCTTGTCGAGACTCGCCAGCTCGCCCCGCTTCGCGGCGTCGCGGAAGAACGCGTCCAGGGCCTGCTCGATCGCACGCAGGCTCGCCTGGATCTCGGAGACGACCTGCGCCATCAGCATGCGCTCCTGCGCGCGGCGCGACATCTCGTCGAGCACCGGCACCGGCTGGCTCGCGTGGGGCGCCTCGCCCTTCGCCACCGCCTGCAGGCGGCGCTGCATGAGATTCACCTGCTGCGCGAACTCGGCGCCGAGGCTCGCGAAATTGTCGACCGCGTTCTCGACCAGCAGCAACGTGGTCGCGGTCTCCATCGCCACGCCGTCGGTGAGATTGCCGGGCGCTTCCCCGATCCAGGCGGCCAGCGTCGCCACCTCGGCCGCGATCTTCGCGAGATCCGGCTGGTTCAGCTCGGCAGCGCGGTCCCGCATCTGGGCAGCGAGGTCGCGGAAGTTCGCGATGCTCGGCTGGTGGCCGGATGCGACCTTGTTCCATGCCGTTTTGGCATTTCCGACCACCTCGCGCAGCGACCGGAGCGCCGGAATCTGCGGCGCGGTCTCGCTCTTGAGCTCGAAGCTCGCCGGCACCGAGCCCGCGAGCTGGAACACGTCCTGGACGTTGCGCACGTGCTCGGTCGCCGGGCGCGCACGCGCGACCGCGAACAGGGCCTCGCGCATCAGCCGCTCCGCCACGGTCGCGGAGCCCTCCATCAACCGCTTCAGCTGTTGCTCGACGCGGTTCGCCAGCCGGGCCACGGCCCCCTGGTCGGTGATCGCCTTGGCGAACAGTGCGTCGAAGAAGCCGAGCGCCACCCACCAGAACGCGCGGCTCGCGGGATTGGTCTGCGCGGCCTCCACGGCGGCGACGGCGGCGCGCATGTCCTCGACGCCGGTCCAGTCCTTCTTGAGCCACTTGAGCAGCCCGCGCTGGTAGCGTCCGCGCTGGTCGCGGAAGTACTGCGGACCCTGCCCGGCGGGCACCTCCACCGGCGCCTTGTCGCGCCGCGGCGGCCGGCGCGTCAGGTCGGGGAAGTAGAGGTCGACGGGATCGACGCCCTCGCGCCCGCGCAGCTTGGCCACGTCGCGATAGACGGCAAAGAGCTTGAGCGGCTGGTTCGGTTCGCCGACGAGGAGCTGGTCGAGGTAAGCAGTGATCGCGGCGAAGGCGTGCTCGGCGGCGGCAACCGCTTCGGGCTTGGGCGCCCCGCCCGCCTTGACGATGTCGCCGAGCAGCCCGTCGAGCTCCTCGGACAGGCGCGTGACGCCGTCCAGCCCCACGATCTGCAGCGCGCCGTGGGCCTGGTGGAAGTGAGTCTGCGAGAACCGGATCTGGTTCGAGTCGTCCGGATTGGACGCGTAGGCGCGCAGCGCGGTCAAGCTGCGTTCCAGCGCCTGATCGATCTCGCTCTTGACCCACGTCAGCGGGCCGATGTCGAAGTCACCCGGCGTGCTCATGACTGCCGCCCTGTCTTGTATTCGTTATGGTCCGCGCGCCGCCGGCCCTGCGCCGACCAGCCGGCACGCGCAATCGGCCGCTCCCACCGCATTGCCCCGCGCGGCCGCCGGCGGTGCAAAGCCATTTCTCGACGCCCGCCGCGGGACCTACGCGATCTTGAAGTTCGCCACCGAACCCTTCAGTTCCTGCGCGAGCTTGGCGATCTGGCCGACCGACACGGCGGTCTGCTTCGTGCCTTCCGTGGTCTGCTTGGTCACCGACAGGATGTCCTGCATCGAGGTCGCGACCACACCCGCCGCCTGCGCCTGCGCCTGCGCGGTGACCGAGATCTCCTCGATCAGCTGCGCGAGCCGGCGCGACACCTCGCCGATCTCCGACAGCGCCTGGCCCGCGGCATCCGACAGCTTCGCCCCCTCGACCACGCCGACCGTGCTCTTCTCCATGGCGGCCACCGCATCGTGGGTGTCGGTCTGAATCGTCTTCACGATCGCCGCGATCTGCTTGGTCGCCTCGCCCGACCGTTCGGCGAGGCGCTGCACCTCTTCCGCGACCACCGTGAAGCCGCGTCCCGCCTCGCCCGCGCTCGCCGCCTGGATCGCGGCGTTCAGCGCCAGCACGTTGGTCTGCTCGGTAATGTCCGAGATCAGCTCCACGATCTCGCCGATCTCCTGCGAGGACTCGCCGAGGCGCTTGATCCGCTTCGCGGTCTCCTGGATCTGCTCGCGGATCTCGCCCATGCCGGAGATCGAGTTCGACACCGCCTCCTGGCCCTTCTGCGCGGCGGACAGCGACTGGCGCGCGACGCTCACCGACTTCGACGCGCTAGCCGACACCTCGTTAATCGCGCGCGCCATCTTGAGCACCGACGCGCCCGCCTCCTGAATCTCCTTCGACTGCCGCTCCGCGGCCTGCAGCAGCTTGACCGAGGTCGCCTGCGCGGACTCGGTCGCGCTGGTCACCTGCGCCGCCGCGCTGTTGATGCGGCCGACCAGCACGCGCAGCTCCTCGATCGTGTAGTTCACCGAGTCGGCGATCGCGCCGGTGATGTCCTCGGTAACGGTCGCCTGCACCGTGAGATCGCCGTCGGCGAGGCTGCCCATCTCGTTCATCAGGCGGAGAATGGCCTCCTGGTTCGCCTTGTTCTGCGACTCCGCCTCGCTCCGCAGGCGCTCCGAATCCTCCCGCAGCCGGACCTGGTCGGCGGTGCGGCGCTCGTTCTCGTCGCGGTAGGCCTTCGCCATCAGCAGCCCGATGACGATGGCGCCGGCGGCGGCGAGGGCCATGATGATGTAGTTCAGCCAGGTCTGGCCGAGCTCGCCCTCGTACGCGATCGCGAGCTCGTCGGCGGACTTCAGCAGCGCCTCGGAATCGGCCACGACGTTGCGCCCCGCGGCCTTCGCGTTCACCAGCGGCTGCATGTTGCCCAGGATCGAGTTGACCGCCTTGCGGTACTCCTGGTAGGCCCCGTCGAGCTCCTTCAGCTTCTCCTGCGTCTCGGGGTCGCGGGCCGCCGACACGCGCAAGGCGTCGCTGCCCTTGGTGAGTGCGAGCACGATGTCGCGGAAGGTGTTCGAGTCCTTGCCGAGCAGGAAGGTCACTTCCGGGTCGATCACGTCCGAGGCGAGCAGCGCATTGGCGTTCTTCGCCATGCGCTGCGTCAGCATGACGAGCTGGCCGGCGGCGGAGATCTCGCGCGCGCCCGCCTGCGACTGGAGCTTCAGCGCCGACACCTGCTCGGCAAGGTCGAGCAGCACCGGGTTGTTGTCGTTGATCGCCTTGACGGCGGCGCCGAGGGCGATGAGGTTCTTCTGCTGCGCGAGCACCAGCCCGACGTTCTTGTCCGATTTCTGCCAGACCTGCGCGACCTTGTCGAGCGTCGGCTTGACGCTCTCGCCCGTCGGCGGCACCTCGACGTCGCCGACCTTGCCCCCGGACGTGACCGACTCGAGCAGGCCGGCGAACTCGTCGCGGCTCGACTTGAGGCGCGCGAACGCCGCGGTGTTGCCCTGCAGCCCCTGCTGCGATTCCTTCGCGATCCGCTGGGACAGCATCCGCATCTGCCCGGCGGCGCTGATGTAGGCGGCGCCGTTCGACGTCGTGCGGATCGCGAGCCAGCCGACCAGGGCGATGACGAACACCAGGAAGCCGAGCGCGATCAGCAGCACCTGCGTCTGCACGCGAAACGACTTGCCGGCCAGCGCGCCCTTCTTTTTCGGGCCGCCGACCGCCTCGAGGATCGAGGTCGAGCTGGCCTGCACCGGCGCCTTCTTGGCCGGCGCCTTGGCGGGCGGCGCCTTGTCGGCGGCCTTGCCCTTGCCGAGGCCGATGTTCAACGCCTTGAGATTGATTGCCATGACTTCCCCCGCGATGCTGCGTCTTGTCGTGTCGCTCTGTCGCCGCCGGCGCGCTTCCCGTCGCGCCGCAGCCCCGTATTCGATCGCCCGCCGGCCGCTACAGGCCCGCCTGCAGGAATCCCTCGCTGTAAACCAGCTCGTTCATGCTCAACTCGCGCCAGATCTGTCCGTCCTTGTCCGCAAACCGGCCGGCTTCCCAGGCCCGCTCGCCCTCGCGCGGGCGCGGCTCGAAATGCTGCAGATTGCGCAGCCCGAGCATGCGATTCACCAGCAGCGCGGCGTTCAGGTGGTAGCGCTCGGCCACCAGCAGCAAGCGCGAGTCCGGTGTCTGCGGCGTGGGCTCCCCGCCCTGGAACGCCGACAGGTCGATGACGCTGAAAAGGTTCCCGCGGATGTTCGCGAGCCCCCTGAACCAGCCCTGCGTCAGGGGCACGTTCGCGATCGCCGGAACCGGAATCACCTCGCTCGCCTCCTCGAGCCGCACCAGCCACACCTCCGACCCGACCTGCACGCCGAGGCGCGCCGACGGCGCGTCGGCGGCGGCCGCCTCGTTCAATCGGCGAACGAGGTCCTGCTGAAACTCGCGGAGGCTGACGCGGCGGGCCATCCGGCAGTCGCGGCTAGTGCGCCGCGGACAACTGCGCGATCTTGGCGAGCAGCTGGGCCGGATCGACCGGTTTCACCAGGTAGTCGTTCGCGCCCTGGCGCATGCCCCAGATCTTGTCGGTGTCCGCGCCCTTGCTCGTGCACATGATCACTGGAATGTGCTTGGTGGCATCGTCGCGCGTGATCTGGCGCGTGGCCTGGTAGCCGTTCAGCCCGGGCATCACGACGTCCATCAGGATCAGATCGGGCAGCTCGGCCTTGGCCTTGACGATCGCGTCCTCGCCGTTCTCGGCGGTCACCACCTGGAAACCCTTCTTGGCCAGGGTCTCCAGCATGTACTGGCGGTCGGTCGGGGAGTCGTCGACGACGAGAATCTTCTTCACGGGCATGGGTTCCTCCGCCGTCCTAGACGCGGTGCGGCGCGTGCGCGCCGACCGTCTTCAGCAGGCTGTCTTTGGTGAAAGGCTTGGTGAGGTACTCGTCCGAGCCGACCATCCGGCCGCGCGCGCGGTCGAACAGGCCGTCCTTGGACGACAGCATGATCACCGGGGTGCCCGCGAACCGGGCGTTCTTCTTGATCAGCGCGCAGGTCTGATAGCCGTCGAGGCGCGGCATCATGATGTCGCAGAAGATCAGATCGGGCTGGTGATCGGTGATCTTGGCGAGCGCATCGAACCCGTCCTCGGCCAGGATCACCTGGCACCCGGCTTGCGTGAGGAAGATCTCGGCGCTCCGGCGGATGGTGTTCGAATCGTCGATCACCATCACTTTCACGCCGGCCAGGCTGGCGGTGTCGCTCAAGGTCGGGCCCCTTTTTTCCGGCCTCACGCGCGACAGGGCGGCGAGCGGGCCACCTGCGCCGAGGCAGGGGCCCATTCTAAGCGTGTCCGGAAGCCGGAAGCTATCCGGGATTCGTGGGTTCGGCCAATTATTTAACGCACTTTCTGAAGTGTGCAATAGGTCCGAGCGAGGGGCAATTCCGGGGAATCCGGGGGGCCGGCGGCGGGGGAATGGGCGAGGCGGCGCCATGCAGGTGCGCGCGAATCGCCCGGAAAGGGGTGCGACGCGCGCCGTCCCCGGGGGGTCGCGGCGCGGCCTCGCTCGAGCGAGCATTTCGATGCCGAAGGCGGCGGAACCCCGACTTTGGGGCGCGCGAGGGGGCGTTCCCTCGCGGCGTGAAGACGGCTTAGATCTCGACCATCTCGAAATCGTCCTTGCGCGCGCCGCACTCGGGACAGGTCCAGTTGATCGGCACATCCTCCCAGCGCGTACCCGGCGCGAGCCCCTCGTCGGGCAGCCCGGCGGCCTCGTCATAGATGAACCCGCAGATGAGGCACATCCAGGTCTTGTAGGTCTGAGTGGTTTCTACCATCGAAATAAGGGGTTGGGTCGCGAAGGGGGTGCGCTAAAATCGGCACGGATCATACCGTGCGGGCGGATGCCTGGCCAGCGCGGAACGCCCGGCACCCTCATGACCCGATTCCCGCGCGGCCTCTATGCGCTTACGCCTGATCTTGCGGACACGCGTGCGCTTGCCGGGCTGGTACGCGAAGCGATCCGGGGCGGCGCTGCCGCCGTCCAGTACCGGAACAAGGCGGCGCCGGCGGCGCTGCGGCACGAGCAGGCCGTTGCGCTGCTCGAGGTCTGCCGTCCCGCAGGCGTACCGCTGATCGTGAACGACGATGTCGAGCTGGCGATCGCGATCGGCGCGGACGGCGCGCATCTCGGCAGCGGCGACGGCGATCTTGCGGCGGCGCGCCGGCGGCTCGGGTCGCGCCGGCTGCTCGGATCGTCGTGCTATAACCGGCTCGAGCTGGCGCGCGCGGCGGTCGCGGCGGGCGCCGATTACGTTGCCTTCGGCGCCGCGTTTCCCTCGCCGACCAAGCCGGGGGCGGTCCGGGCGCCGCTGGCGCTGTACCGCGAGGCGCGCCGCACGCTCTCCGTCGGGATCGTCGCCATCGGCGGCATCACCGTCGACAATGCGGCCGAGCTCCTCGCGGCCGGGGTCGACGCAATCGCGGTCATCACCGCGCTCTTCGAGGCGGGCGATGTCGAGCAGCGCGCCCGCGAGCTGCGGGAACTCTTCGCAAGGATCGAATCGCCATGAATCGCAACGAGCAGCTATTCGCCCGCGCACAGATGCTGATTCCGGGCGGCGTGAACTCGCCGGTGCGCGCGTTTCGCGCCGTCGGCGGCACGCCCCGCTTCTTCGCGCGCGGCGAGGGTCCGTTCTTCTGGGATGCGGACGGCAAGCGCTACATCGACTACGTCGGCTCGTGGGGCCCGCTGATTCTGGGCCACGCGCATCCGCAGGTCGTCGAGGCGGTGCGCAGCCGCGCGCTGCAGGGCCTGTCCTTCGGCGCGCCGACCGAGCTCGAGATCGAGATGGCGGAGCTCCTGTGCCAGACGCTGCCGAGCATGGAGATGGTGCGCCTCGTCTCGTCGGGGACCGAGGCGACGATGACCGCGCTGCGGCTCGCGCGCGGGTTCACCGGGCGCGCGAAGATCGTCAAGTTCGAAGGCTGCTATCACGGACACGGCGACGCATTGCTCGTGAAAGCCGGCTCGGGCGCCCTCACGCTCGGCAACCCGAGCTCGGCGGGCGTCACGCCCGAAACCGCCACGCACACGATGGTGCTCGGCTTCAACGACGTCGCCGGTCTCGAAGAGGCGTTCCGCAAGCACGGGGACGAGATCGCGGGCGTCATCGTCGAGCCGGTGGCCGGGAACATGAACCTCGTGCCGGGCACGCGCGAGTTTCTCGGCGCCCTGCGTGCGCTGTGCACGAAGCACGGCGCCGTGCTGATCTTCGACGAGGTGATGACCGGCTTCCGCGTCGGCGCACGCGGCGCCCAGGGCCTCTACGGAATCGCGCCGGATCTCACCACGCTCGGCAAGGTGATCGGCGGCGGCATGCCGGTCGGCGCGTTCGGCGGGCGCCGGGACATCATGGCGAAGATCGCGCCGCTCGGGCCGGTGTACCAGGCCGGAACGCTCTCGGGCAACCCGGTGGCCGTCGCGGCCGGGCTCGCCACGCTGAAGCTCGTGCTCGAGCCGGGCTTCTTCGAGCGGCTCGAGGCCGCGACGCGGCGTCTCGTCGATGGCTTCAACGCGGCCGCAGCGAAGCATGGCGCCATCTTCTCGGCCGCTCACGTCGGCGGGATGTTCGGCGTGTACTTCCGGGCCACGCCGCCGCTGTCGTATGCCGAGGTGATGGAGTGCGACAAGGAGGCGTTCAACCGGTTCTTCCACGCCATGCTCGAGGACGGCGTGTATTACGCGCCGTCGGCGTACGAGGCGGGGTTCGTCTCCGCGGCGCACGGCGAAGCCGAGATCGCGCACACGATCGCGGCCGCGGAGCGCTGGCTCGGGCGCTAGCGCGCCGAGGGCCGCACTTGCGGCCCTCGGTCTCCGTCGGCGTACGCGAGTGCCGGATCCCGGCGTGCGCCGGTTATGCCGCGACGCCGGCCGCTGCAACGGCCGGCCTGCGCGGTCACTTCTTCAGCGCGTCGCGGATCTCGCGCAGCAGCTTGACCTCCTCGGGATCGGCGGGCGGAGCGGGCGGCGCGTCGGCCTTCAGCTTGTTGATCCACTTCACCATCATGAAGATGATGAAGGCGAGGATCACGAAGTAGATCACGATGGTGATGAAGTTGCCGTAGGCGAATACCGGCACCCCGGCCTTCTTCACCGCATCGAGCGTCAGCGGCGTGCCCGCCGGGATGTCCTTCAGCGCGACGTAGTAGTTCGAGAAGTCGAGGCCGCCGGTGGCGCGGCCGATGATCGGCATGATCAGGTCGTTCACCACCGAATCGACGATCTTGCCGAAGGCCGCGCCGATGATCACGCCGACGGCGAGATCCATCACGTTGCCCTTGATGGCGAAATTCTTGAACTCCTGAAGCATCGACATGCGTGGTTCCCCCTTCGCGTCGGTTACGGACTGTTCCGGCGCGAAGTGTAGCCGTCCGGCGGCGACCGCGCGCGTCGCGCCGCGTCCCGCTCAGAGCAGGAACAGCGTCGCGAGGCCCAGGAAGATGAAGAAGCCGCCGGAGTCGGTGCACGCGGTGATCATCACCGACGAGCCGATCGCCGGGTCGCGACCGAGCTTCGCCATGGCGATCGGAATCGCCACGCCCATGACCGCCGCGAGCAGCAGGTTGAGCGTCATCGCGGCGGTCATGACCGCGCCGAGCTTCACGCTGCTGTAGAGCAGATAGGCGATCACGCCGAGGATCCCGCCCCAGACGAGCCCGTTCGCGATCGCGACCGCGAGCTCCTTCGCGAACAGCTTCTTCGCCTGCTCGACCTGGATCTGCCCCAGCGCCAGCGCGCGCACGATCATGGTGGTGGTCTGATTGCCGGAGTTGCCGCCGATGCCCGCCACGATCGGCATGAGCGCAGCGAGCGCGACCAGCTTCTCGATCGAGCCTTCGAACACGCCGATCACCCGCGAGGCGACGAAGGCGGTGACGAGGTTCACCGCCAGCCACGACCAGCGGTTCTTGAACGACTCCCAGACCGGCGCGAACAGGTCCTCGGTCTCGCGCAGGCCGGCCACGGCGAGCGCCTCGCTCTCGCTCTTCGCGCGGATGAAGTCGACGACCGCGTCGACCGTGACGCGCCCGACGAGCTTGCCGTTCTGCTCGATCACCGCGGCCGAGACCAGGTCGTAGCGCTCGAACGCCTGCGCCGCGTCCTGCGCCTTGTCGTCCGGATAGAGCGTCACGAACTCCTGCAGCATCACGTCGGCGACCGGCTTCTCGAGATCGGTCACCACCAGCCGCGCGATCGGCAGCACGCCCTTGAGCCGCTGCTCGCGGTCGACGACGAACAGCTGGTCGGTGTGGTCGGGCAGTTCCTCGAAGCGGCGCAGGTACCGGGTCACGACCTCGAGCGTCACGTCCTCGCGCACGCTCACGACGTCGAAATCCATCAGCGCACCGACGGCGTCCTCCGGGTAGGACATCGCGGCGCGCAGCTGCTCGCGCTCGGCGACCGGCAGCGACTGGAAGACGTCCTGGATGACCTCTTCGGGAAGGTCGGGCGCGAGCTCCGCGATCTCGTCGGTGTCGAGGGTCTCGACCGCGGCGATGAGCTCGTCCGAGTCCATCGTCCGGATGACCGACTCGCGAACCGGCTCCGACAGCTCGAGCAGGATCTCGCCGTCGCGCTCCGCCTTGACGAGATCCCAGACGATGAGACGCTCGTTGATCGGCAGCGCCTCGAGGATGTAGGCGATGTCGGCCGGGTGCATGTCGTCGAGCTTCTTGTGCAGCTCGGCGAGGTGCTGCTTGTGCACGAGCGACTCGACCAGCTCGTGCTTGGGCATCTGCTGACGCTCGACCAGGCTTTCGACGAGCCAATGCCGCCGCAGCAGCTCCCGGACGCCGTCCAGGTCCTGCTGCAGGTCTTCGAGTTCCTTGCGCTCGATCGTCTCGGCCATGTGTTCGCGCGCGCGGCCCTGATCGAGTGCCCCGCTCGCGCGGGTCGAAGGATAACCCTCGACTGTATGATTGCGAAGGAAAATGACCGCGCGAATTGCAGCGCCCCGCCGGGCGCGCACTCCTCTGCTTGCGCCCGGCGTGCGGCCGCGCGAGGTCGTGGCGTGGGCGATGTACGACTTCGCCAACTCGGGCTACACCACGGTCGTCATCACGGCGGTCTTCAACGCCTACTTCGTCGCCGTGGTGGCCGGCGGCGCGCCGTGGGCAACGCTGGCGTGGACCCTGACGCTGGCGGTCTCCTACGCCGCCGTGATGGTCACCGCGCCGATCGTCGGCGCCTACGCCGACCGCCACGCGACCAAGAAGCGGCTGCTCGTCCTCACCACGCTCGGCTGCGTCGCGTGCACGGCCGCCCTGGCGACGGCGGGGCCGGGGACGCTGGCGCTGACCTGCGTGCTGGTGGTGGCCTCCAACTTCTTCTTCTCGACCGGGGAGAACCTCATCGCCGCGTTCCTGCCGGAACTCGCCAAAGGCAAGGCGCTCGGCAAGGTGTCCGGCTGGGGATGGGGGCTGGGCTACATCGGCGGCCTCGTCTCGCTCGGCGCGAGCCTCGCCTACGTCACCGCGGCCCAGGCGCGCGGCGAGACGGCCGATCACTTCGTCCCCGTCACCATGCTCATCACCGCCGCGATCTTCCTCGCCGCCAGCCTGCCGACGCTCGTCTGGCTCCGCGAGCGCGCCGAGCCGCAGCCGGCCCCGGCGCGCGGCCTCGTCGCCGAAGCGCTGGGGCGACTCGACACAGACCGTCCGGCACGCGCGCCAGTACCGGGACCTCGCGCGCTTCCTGGCGTGCCTGGTCTGCTACCAGGCGGGCGTGCAGGCGGTCGTGGCGCTGGCCGCGATCTACGCGCAGCAGGCCATGGGCTTCACCACCCAGGATTCGATCATGCTGATCCTGGCGGTCAACGTGACCGCCGCGCTCGGGGCGATCGCGTTCGGCCAGGTGCAGGACCGGCTCGGGCACGTGCCGACGATCGCGCTGACGCTCCTGGGCTGGATCGCGACGGTGGTGATCGCATGGTGGGCCACCGACCGGGGGACGTTCTGGGTGGCGGCGAATCTCGCCGGCCTCTGCCTCGGCGCCTCGCAGTCGGCGGGCCGCGCCCTGGTCGGCTACCTGAGCCCGCGCGACCGGCGCGCGGAGTTCTTCGGGCTGTGGGGCCTCGCGGTGAAGCTCTCCTCGATCCTGGGGCCCGTCACCTACGGGCTCGCGAGCTGGCTCTCGCGCGGCGACCACCGGCTGGCGATCCTCATCACCGGGGTGTACTTCGTCGCCGGCCTCGCGGTGCTGGCCGGCGTCGACCCGCGCCGCGGACGGCGGGCCGCGCTCCGCGCCGGACGGGCTACAGCCAGCGCTTGAAGCGGAAGTAGACGAGCATCGCCGCCACCACCCCCGCCATGCCGAAGAGCGAGATCCAGAATCCGCCCGGCGAGTGCAGGCCGGGAATGAACTCGAAGTTCATGCCGAAGATGCCGGTGATCAGGGTGAGCGGCATGAAGGTCGCGGTGATGATCGTGAGCAGGCGCATGATCTCGGTGGTGCGGAAGGTCGTCGAGGCGAAGTAGAGCTGCACCGCCGACTCCGCCTGGCCCTCGATCGTGCGGGCGTGGTGCAGCACGCGCTCGATGTGCTCGACGAGGTCGGCGACCCGCACCTGCAGGGTCGCGCCGATGTCCGCGATCCGGTAGTCGCGCCACTCCTGGATGGCGTCGCGCTGCTCCTCGCACAGGTGCTGGAGCTTGCGGATCTCGCCGCGGCTCTCGAGCAGCTTGCCCCATTCGCGGAACGGCTTGCGCGGGTCGAGCAGCAGCTTCTGCCAGCGGTCGAGGCGCTGCGTGAGCGGCTGCCGCAGCTCGAGGTAGTGATCCACCATCGACGAGAGCAGGCGGTGCATGAGCTCGTCGGGGCTCCCCGGGCACTTGGCCGGGGTGGCCAGGAAGCGGTTCTTCACGTGCGTCACGGAGCGGCTGTCGGGCGCCCGCACCGTCACCAGCAGACGGTCGAAATTGAACAGCGTCATCGGCCGGGTGGCGATCTTCTCGGCGCCCGAGTCCGGGGCGAGGCCGCGGAAGATCACGAGCTCGTACTGGTCGGTGTTGTCGAAGAACGACGGGTGCGCGGGGTTCCCGGCGTCGGAGACGTGATCGTCGAAGATCCGCACGCCGGTGAGCCGCTCGACCTCGCGCTGCAGATGCTCGACTTCGCCGTACGCGAGATCGAGCCACGCGTAGCCCGTGCCGGGCAGCTTCTCGTCCGCGGCCATCGCCACCGCCGCGCGGCCGGGCTCGATTTTCCAGATGTCCAACGTTCCCTCCCCCGACTTCAAGGCACCTGCGCCGACGGCATGCGCGCGAGGATCCGCTCCGAGTACGTCGCCAGAATTGCTCGAACAAGGGGGCACACCCCCTTGTATATCCCCCGAGTCAGTCGTCGTACCCGTGGCTCGTGCACGCTATGGCACCTGCGCAGACGGCATGCGCGCGAGGATCCGCTCCGAGTACGTCGCCAGGTATTGCGAGCCCCGGTTCCGGTCGTAGAAGCGCGGCCGCGGCAGCATCGCCGCGAGCCGGGCCGACTGGGCCGGGGACAAGTTCGCCGCGCTCGCGCCGAAGTAATGACGCGCCGCCGCCTCGGCGCCGAACACGCCCTCGCCCCACTCGGCGACGTTCAGATAGACCTCGAGGATGCGCCGTTTGCTCATCACCGTCTCCAGCATGAGCGTGATGACCGCCTCCTGCCCCTTGCGCACGAAGCTCCGGTCGCCCGACAGAAACAGGTTCTTCGCGAGCTGCTGGCTGATGGTGGAGCCGCCGGCGACCGGCTTGCCGCGCTTCTGGTTCTTCTCGAGGGCGCGCTGAATGCCCTCCCAGTCGAAGCCCTCGTGATCGAGGAACTTCGCGTCCTCGGCCGCGACCACGGCGCGCTTGAGGTGCGTCGAGATCCGCCCGTAATCGGCCCACTGGTGCTTCAGCGCCGCGTTCGGCTGCTTCGCGCGCAGCTCGTCGAGCCGTCGCTCCATAAAGGCCGTGGCGCGCGGGTTGTAGGCATTCCAGTACAGCACCCAGCCGAGGTACCAGCCCTGCACCAGGAGGACGACCAGGACGATCGCCCCGACCGTGTACGCCAAACCTTTCCAGATCCGGGCGAGCATCTTCACGCGGCGGCGTGCCGGGCGTTCGGCGGCATGCTGCAACAGGGGCCACTGCCCCGGTTGCAACGCCCCGATCCCGCGCAAGAGTGCGCCTGGATCGGCGTCCTGCGCGGGTCGGTTACTCGTTGTAGAGCTTGTCGCCGGGCGCGAACGTCCACGTGCGGGTGATCACCAGGATGTCGGTGTCGCGCCGGATCTCCGGCGGGAACGGCGCATACGGGGCGGCGAGGCGCACGATCTTCAGCGCCGCCTCGTTCAGGATCTTGTGCTCGGACGGCCGGTCGACCTGGATCTCCTCGATGCTGCCGTCGGGTTTGATGGACACGGTGACCCGCAGGCTGCCGTAGACGCGTCCGCGCGCGTTGTCCGGGTAGTTGAGGTTGCCGACCCGCTCGACCTTCCGGCGCCAGTCCTCGACGTACATCGCGAAGCGCGACTCGGATGCGCGCGCCCCGACGAATTTCTTGCGGGGGCGCTTGTTGTATTCGTCGATCTGGCGCGCGATCTGCGCTTCCATCCGCGCCAGCGCGAGCGCCGAGGCCATCAGGTCCGCGCCGGTGGCCGGCGCCGGCGTGACGGGGGCGGGGTCGGGCTTCGCCTGCTCGACCGGCACGGCGGCCTTCGCCTGGGCGAGCTGCGTCATCAGCTGGCGCTGCTTGGCCTCGAGGTCCTCGACGCGCTTGCGCGCGCGCTTCGTGTCCTGACCGCGTTCCACTTCGCGCGTGACCGGCAACGGCGTCTTGGCGCGCCGGTCCGCATCGGTGTTGCCGCCGCCGTCGAGGTTCGCCTGCGCCAGCGCATCGGGCTTGGTCGGACGCGTCGGCGACTTGCTGTTGACCAGCACCACGTCGAGCGTCTGCGGCGGCGTGCGCAGCTTGGTGGCGTCCGGGAATCCGAACCGCGTCGCGAGCAGCGCGCCATGGAGGATGATCGACGCGGCCAGAGCGGTGCCCAACAGCGGCGTCAGCAGCGGCGCCGGCGGCTCGGCCAGCGCCCCGCGCGGAGATTCGGAGAAGACCAGCAAGCCTGTCTCTATATCTGTTGAATCAATAGGTTAGCTTGTTTTTTTCAGGCGACTTCTCGTTTTTCTTGAGGCCTCTTATAGACGCAGCGTACATGGGTGTCAATCAGATCCACGTCCACCACCTCGACTTCGACCGGCGTACCCGGCGGAAGGTCCGGGAGCGACGGCACCCGCACGTACAGCGGGATGTGCGCGAGCTTGACGAGGTTCTCGCGGATGACTTCGGCAGCGGAGACCGAGACCCCTTCCTGAAGCAGCCAGCGCAGGCACCAATAGTGCTCCATCTGCCGCTGGAACTCGTCCAGGGCCGCGTACGTCACCTCGAAGTCGCGCACCACGGCGAGCAGCTCGGCCGACTTGCGCCCGAACGGCGGCGGCTCGCCGCGCAGGCACGCGAGCAGCTGCCACTGGTTCACCAGATCCACGTAGCGGCGCAGCGGCGAGCTGGACCAGGCGTAGTGCGACACCCCGAGCCCCTGGTGCTCGGCCGCGACCGTCGTCATGCGCACCTTGCCGTCGCCCTGCGCCCGATAGATGGCCGCGACCCCGCGATCGTCGAGCACCTTTCCCCACGAGCGGTTGACCAGGATCATCAGCTCGGCCACGAGCTTGTCGAGCGGCGAGCCGCGCTTGCGCTCGGTGATCGTCACGCGGTCGTTCTCGACGTAGAAGCTGTACTCGGTGCGGTCGACCTGGTTGCCGGTCTTGCCGCGCCCGGCCTGCAGCACGAGCGCGAAGCGGTGCAGGAACTCGAGCTCGGCGGCGAACGGGACGCCGGCGGCCGGATGGCCTTCGGCGAGCGCGTCGTTCAGCAGGTCGACCTCGTGATGCCGGAGGTTCTCCGCGATCGGCACCCGCTCGATGTGCGTTTCCTCGCCGCGCACGACGAGCGAGGTCGGATCGACGTCGAGGTAGAGCGACACCGCCGCCCGCGGTCCGTCCTCGGTCAGCGAGTAGCGGTCGACGACCGCCGGCGGCAGCATCATGATCTTCGTGCCCGGCATGTAGGCGGTGGACAGCCGTTCGCGCGCGATTCGATCGATCTCGGTGCCGGGCGCGAAGCCCAGGCCCGGCGCGGCAATGTGCACGCCGATCCGCACCAGTCCGTCTGCGCGGCGCGTCACGGAGAGCGCATCGTCGATCTCCGTGGTTGTCGCATCGTCGAGACTGAATGCCGCGACCGCGGCAATCGGCAAGTCGGTCGGCACCGTCGGCGGCACGACGTCCGGGAAACCGGTGCCTTTCGGGTAGTGCTCGAATAGAAACCGGCCGAGGTGGAAGTCATGCGTGGAGGGAAGCGCGCCGCAGCGCTCGAGCAGTCGCGCCGGCGACAGGCCGAGCTCGGCGCACGCCTGTTCGAACGCCTTCGTTTCGGCGCGGTTGCGGTCGGGCTTGTAGAGGAGCTGCGGCAGCAATGCCCGGATCGCTTCGGGCAGCGCGCCGTCCTTGAGCTCGCCGACCCATGTCTCGATCTGCGCCTGCTGCTGGCGCTTGCGTTCCTGCCCGGCCAGCGCCGCCTGCAACGTTTCCGGGGGCGCGGCCTTGAAACGGCCCCTGCCCTTGCGATGGAAGTACATCGGCGCCGCGTGCAGCTTGAGCAGGATTGCGGCCGCCTCCAGCGGCGCCGGCGCACGGCCGTGGTACTCGCGTGCAAGATCCAGGAACGCGAACTCGGGCTCGCCGCACGCTTCCCAGAGAAAAGCGGTGTCGATCTCCTGCGCGATCGCCTCGGCCCGGTCGAGGAAGGTGTCGAGGCGGGCGTCGTCGAACCGCAGCAGTACGTTCGCAGACTTGATCTTCACCCGCTTGCCGTGCGGCGCCTCGACGTGCAGCGACGCGTCGTGCTCGGTGAGCACGGCGGCGACCTTGAAGCTGCCGGTTTCTTCGTACAGGACGTTCATCGGACGCGATGCCGCGGCGGGCGGTTCATCGTGCCGGCAGGCCGGCGAACTCGAGGATGAGCGGCAGATGCTCGGGAAAGCTCTGCAGCGTGTGATCGCCGCCGGCCACGATCACCTGCCGCGCGCCGGCATACCGCGCGACCGCCTCGCGGTAGTCGAGCACCTCGTCGCCGGTCTCGACGATGAGCAGGTAGCGTTCGGGATGGACCACGGCGACGTCCAGGCGGCGCCACGCCGAAACGTGCTCGCGGGTGAGCTCGTATTCCTCGCCGGTGTAGAGGTTGCGCTGCATGCCCAGATAGCTCTCGAGGTCGCGGCCCGGCCGGACCGCGGGGTTGAGCAGCGCCGCGCGCAAGCCGTACTGCTCCGCAAGATGGGTCGCATAGAACCCGCCCAGGGAACTCCCGACGAGCGTCACGCCTTCGTTCGCATGCCGCGCGATCTCGCGCTCGACCAGGGCGATAGCGTCGTCCGGCGAGTGCGGAAGCTTCGGACAGACGAAGCGCGCCCCGAGGCCGCGCTCGGTCATGTAGCGCTGCATGACCTGCGCCTTGTGCGATTGCGGCGCGCTGTTGAAGCCGTGCAGATAGACGATGCTCACTGGTCGGCCGCCGCGAGCCGGTCGAGCAGCTTCTGGTGGATGCCGCCGAAGCCGCCGTTCGACATGACCAGCACGTGATCGCCCGATCGCGCCTCGCGCGCGATCGCCTGCACGAGGGTTTCCAGATCCGCGTGGCATTCCGCACGGCTGCCGAGCGGGGCAAGCGCGGCCGGCGCGTCCCAATCGAGGCTCCCGGTGTAGCAGAACACGCGCTCGGCGCCGGCGAGACTGTCGGGAAGCGCCGCTTTCATCACCCCGAGCTTCATCGTGTTCGAGCGCGGTTCGAGCACCGCGAGGATCCGCGCCGTACCAACCGCGCGTCGCAGGCCGCCGAGCGTCGTGCGGATGGCGGTGGGGTGATGCGCGAAGTCGTCGTAGACGGTCACGCCGTGCGCGACGCCGCGCACTTCCATGCGCCGCTTCACGCCGCCGAAGCAGTTCAGTGCCGCAATGGCGAGCTCCGGCGCCACGCCGACGTGGCGCGCGGCGGCGATCGCCGCGAGCGCATTCGCGCGGTTGTGGTCCCCGGTGAGATCCCAGTCGACGCGTCCGACCGGCGCGCCGCGCCAGAGCACGTCGAACGACCCGCCTTCGGCCGGCCGGCTCGACCAGCCGTCGGCGGCGTCGAACCGTTCGAGCTCCGACCAGCAGCCGCGCGCCAGCACCCGCGCCAGCGCCGCGTCCGCGCCGTTGGCGACGATCCGGGCCGAGCGCGGGAGCAGGCGCACGAAGTGATGGAACTGGGTCTCGATCGCGGCGAGGTCCGGGAAGATGTCCGCGTGGTCGAATTCGAGGTTGTTCAGGATCGCGGTCCGCGCGGGGTAGTGCACGAACTTCGAGCGCTTGTCGAAGAACGCGGTGTCGTACTCGTCCGCTTCGATGACGAAGAGCGATTCCGGGGCGGGCCGCGCCGAGACGCCGAAGTCGTTCGGCACGCCGCCGACCAGGAAGCCCGGGCGCTTCCCGCCGCGCTCGAGGATCCAGGTCAGCATCGCCGTCGTCGTGGTCTTGCCGTGGGTCCCGGCCACCGCAACCACGTGCTTTCCCGCCAGCACGTTCTCGGCGAGCCACTGCGGGCCCGAGACGTAGCGATCGCCGCGGTCGAGGATCGCCTCCATGAGCGGGTTGCCCCGCGTCACCACGTTGCCGATCACCCAGAGATCGGGCGCGAGGGCGAGCTGCTCGGCGCCGAACCCCGCGACGATGTCGATGCCTTCGGCCGCGAGCTGGGTGCTCATCGGCGGATACACGTTCGCGTCGCAGCCCGTCACGCGGTGCCCGGCATCGCGCGCGAGCAGCGCGACGCCGCCCATGAAAGTGCCGCAGATCCCGAGGATGTGAAGGTGCATGCGTGCGGATTGTAAGCGGTCGTTCGCCCGATTCCGGTGCGGTATGATCGACGGCGAAACGCGCAGGGCGCGCGCAGGGCACGCGCAGGTCACATCAAGATGGCTCGAGAAAACAGAACGAAGCAGTCGCACATGCGCGCCCGGATTGCCGCCGCCGCCGCGCGCCTGATGGCGGAGGACGGCGTCGACGATTTCGCGCTCGCCAAGCGCAAGGCGGCCCGCCAGCTCGGCGCCGGGGACACGGAATCGCTGCCCGCCAACGAGGAGGTCGAGGCAGAGCTGCGGGCGTACCAGTCGCTCTACCAGGGCGAGGAGCAGCGCGACCGCGTCCGCGCCCTGCGCGAGGTGGCGCTCGACGCAATGCGCTCGCTCGCCGCATTCCGCCCCTATCTTTCGGGCTCGGTTCTCAAGGGCACCGCCGGGCGCTACGCCGACGTCGACCTCCAGCTGTTCACCGATGATCTCAAGGCGGTCGAGCTGTTCCTGTTGAACCGGAACGTGCCGTACGACGTGTCCGAGGTGCGCCACTACTGCGGCGACGAGGCCCGGGCCGTCCCGGTGCTGCGGGTCGACTGGGACGACGTGCCGGTCAATCTTGCCGTCTATGCGGCCAAGGACGAACGGGCCGCGCTGAAGGCGAGCCTGTTGGGGCGCCCGATGGAGCGCGCGGGCATCGCCGCCGTATCGGCCCTGATGAACGCGGATGACTAGCTCGCTGCGAGTCGTGCTGGTCGCAGTCGCGGCCGCCGCTGCCCTCGCCGCCGGGATCCTCGTGCATCTCCAGTTGCGGTCGGACGGGCCGGACCCCGCTGCCGTGTCAGCGCTCACTGTCGCGCAGTTCAAGGATCTGTCGGGGCAGCCTGGATCTCTTGAGCAATGGCGGGGCCGGGTCTTGGTGGTCAACTTCTGGGCCAGCTGGTGTCCACCCTGTCTCGAGGAAATCCCCGGACTGGTGCGTATCCACGGCGAACTGGCGCCTAAAGGGCTGCAAATTGTAGGCATCGCCGTCGATTCTGCCGACAACGCACGAAAATCCGCAGCGCAGCTCGGCGTCGGTTATCCGGTCCTGGTCGCCGGGATGGAAGTCATCGACCTGACGCGGCGCCTCGGCAACCGGCCCGGAGCACTCCCCTATACGCTGATCCTCGATCGCAACGGGAAGATCGTCGCGACCCACCTCGGCCTCATCTCCGAGGCCGAACTGACGCGAATCATCACGCCGTTGCTCGGGTAAAGCGGCGATGTTCGGCGAACAGGAAGGCAGCGGTTAGACAACATCCGGGATCTGCGGCAAACTTCGCCGGATGGCTAGAGCCCCGAAAGCCGCCCGGACCCGGCCGGGGGCACCCGCGCGCAAGATCCTCGTCCTGAACGGACCGAACCTGAACCTGCTCGGCGCGCGTGAACCGGGGATCTACGGTCGGGAGACCCTGCGTGACATCATCCAGCGCTTGGCGAAGGCCGCAACGGCGCGGGGGGCGCGACTCGAAGCCTTCCAGAGCAACCACGAAGGCGCCCTGATCGACCGAGTACATGCGGCGAAAAAGCAGGGAATTGCCTATATCATCGTCAATCCTGCTGGCTTCACGCACAGCAGCGTCGCGCTGCGTGACGCCCTCGCCGCGGTCGCCATCCCGTTCCTCGAGGTGCACCTGTCCAACATCCACGCACGCGAGCCCTTCCGCCGGCACTCCTACTTCTCCGATCTGGCGGTGGGGACGATCTGCGGGCTGGGAAGCCGTGGCTACGACCTTGCACTCGAATACGCGCTAGCAAGCTAGACGCGGAACCTAGAAATCGGGCCGGGCGGGCCATCGCCCGGCACAGGGGAGGATCCGACATGGATCTGCGCAAACTCAAGAAGCTGATCGACCTCGTCCAGGAATCGGGCATCGCCGAGCTCGAGATCACGGAGGGCGAGGAGAAGGTCAAGATCGTCAAGGGCGGGCGGGCGGTGCCGGAGGTGGTTGCGATGCTGCCGGCCCCGACCGCGGCGCCCGCACCGGCCGCCCCGGCAGGCGCCGCACCCCCGGCTCCCGCGGAGGTCCCGCCCAAGGTCGAGGGGCACGTCCTCAAGTCCCCGATGGTCGGGACCTTCTATCGCGCGCCGTCGCCGGGCGCCAAGCCGTTCGTGGAGGTCGGCGACACCGTCAAGGCCGGGCAGACGGTCTGCATCATCGAGGCGATGAAGCTCCTCAACGAGATCGAGGCCGACAAGGACGGCGTGGTGAAGGCGATCCTGGCGGAGAACGGGCAACCGGTCGAGTACGGCGAGCCGCTGCTCGCGATCGAGTGATGCGGCGCGGCGTCCGGCATGTTTGAGAAGATCCTGATCGCCAACCGGGGCGAGATTGCGCTGCGCATCCAGCGCGCGTGTCGCGAGATGGGCATCCGCACGGTTGTCGTGCACTCGGAGGCCGACCGCGAGGCGAAGTACGTGAAGCTCGCCGACGAGTCGGTGTGCATCGGTCCGCCGCCGTCGGCCGCGTCCTACCTCAACATCCCGGCGATCATCAGCGCGGCGGAGGTGACCGACGCCGAGGCGATCCATCCGGGCTACGGGTTCCTGTCGGAGAACGCCGACTTCGCCGACAAGGTCGAGCGCAGCGGGTTCACGTTCATCGGGCCGCGGCCCGAGAACATCCGCCTGATGGGCGACAAGGTCAGCGCGAAGCAGGCGATGCTCAAGGCCGGGGTCCCGTGCGTCCCGGGCTCGGAGGGGGCGCTCCCCGAGGATCCCGCGGAGGTCGTGAAGATCGCGCGCGCGATCAGGTACCCGGTCATCATCAAGGCGGCCGGCGGCGGCGGCGGGCGCGGGATGCGCGTCGTGCACACCGAGGCGGCGCTGCCGTCCGCGGTCAGCCTCACGCGCACCGAGGCACAGTCGGCGTTCGGAAATCCGACGGTGTACATGGAGAAGTTCCTCGAGAACCCGCGGCACATCGAGATCCAGGTGCTCGCCGACGAGCACAAGAGCGCGGTATACCTGGGCGAGCGCGATTGCTCGATGCAGCGGCGCCATCAGAAGGTCATCGAGGAGGCGCCCGCCGTCGACATCCCGCCGCGGATCCTCACGCGCGTCGGCGAGCGCTGCGTGGAGGCGTGCAAGAAGATCACCTACCGCGGCGCGGGCACCTTCGAGTTCCTCTACGAAGGCGGCGAGTTCTACTTCATCGAGATGAACACGCGCGTGCAGGTCGAGCACCCGGTCACCGAGCTGGTCACCGGGGTCGACATCGTGCAGGAGCAGATCCGCATCGCGGCGGGCGAGAGATTGTCGGTGCGGCAGCGCGACGTGATGGTGCGCGGCCACGCGATCGAGTGCCGGATCAACGCCGAGGACCCGTTCAAGTTCACCCCCTCGCCGGGTCGCATCACCTCGTACCACCCGCCCGGCGGGCCGGGCATCCGCGTGGACTCGCACGTGTATCACGGCTATACGGTCCCGCCGCATTACGACTCGATGATCGGCAAGGTGATCGCGTACGGGGCGACGCGCGACCAGGCGATCCGCCGCATGCGCATCGCGCTCTCGGAGATGGTCGTCGAGGGCATCCAGACCAACATCCCGCTGCACCAGGAACTCCTCACCGACGCGCGGTTCGTGCGCGGCGGCACGAGCATCCACTACCTCGAGCAGAAGCTCGCGCAGGCCGCGAAGCGCGGCGGCAAGTAGGGCGGGCGCGAGCGATGGCCTGGCGCGCGCTCGTCGTCGAGGTCGATGCCGCGGCGGCCGACGCGCTGAGCGACGCGCTCCTCGCGCACGGCGCCGCATCGGCCACCGTCGAGGATGCGCTCGCCGGCACGCCGGACGAGCAGCCGGTCTTCGACGAACCGAACGCCGGTCCCGCAGGGGCGTGGGCGCGGGCGCGCATCCGCGCGCTCGTGGCGGCCGAGGCGGACGTGGAGGGGGTGCTTGCGGCGGCGGTGTCCGACGCCGGACTGGGGACGGTGCCGCGCTTCGCAGTCGAGGAGGTCGGCGACACCGATTGGGTGCGGGCGAGCCAGGCGCAGTTTGCGCCGATCCGCATCTCCGCGCGGCTCTGGATCGTGCCGTCGTGGCACGCCGCGCCGGACCCGGGTGCGCTCAACATCCGGCTCGATCCGGGGCTCGCGTTCGGCACCGGGAGCCACCCGACGACGCGGCTCTGCCTGCGCTGGCTCGAGCAGCATGTGCAACCCGATTCGAGCGTGCTCGATTACGGGTGCGGTTCCGGTATATTGGCCATCGCCGCGCTCAAGCTCGGCGCGCGTGCGGCCGTCGGGGTGGACGTGGACCCGGCCGCCGTCGCGGCGGCCCGCGACAACGCGGCGCGCAACGAGGTCGCGGCGCGCTTCGTCGGTAGCGACGTCGCGCCCGAGCCTCCCGTGGACCTGATCGTGGCGAACATTCTCGCGAATCCCCTGATCGTGCTCGCACCGGCCCTCGCCGCGCATTGCCGGGCGGGCGGGCGAATCGCGCTCGCGGGCATCCTCGCCCCGCAGGCGGACGCGGTCACGGCCGCCTACGCGCAGTGGTTCGCGATGGCGCGCTTCGCCGTGGACGACGGCTGGGTCTGCCTGGAGGGCGTGCGGCGATGAGGATGAGCACCCGGTGCCCCGCATGCGGCACCGCGTTCCGCGTCTATCCGCAGCAGCTCGCGGCGCGCGACGGGCAGGTGCGCTGCGGCAAGTGCGCAACGATCTTCGACGCACGCAGCACGCTCGCGACCGAGGACGAACCGGAGGCGCCGCCCGCGGCCGCGCCCGCATCGACGCCCGTCTCAACACCCGTCTCAACACCGTCGGTTCCGGTGTCGCACACCGAGGCGCTCGCGCAGGTCGAGGCGGTCGTCGCCCAGCCGGTCGTCGCCACCGCGCCGCCCGAGCCGGAGATCTCGGTCTCGGACGACGACTCCGACTTCGAGTTCGGCCCGCGCGCGCGCCGCCGCTCGACGGTGATCGCGGCGCTCTGGGGCCTCGCTGCGCTCGTCATGGCGCTTGCGCTGGCAGGACAGCTTGCGTACGCCTATCGCGGCGAGCTCGCGCTGCTCGTCCCGGAGTCGCGGCCGTGGCTCGAAGCCGCGTGCGCGCGCCTCCGCTGCGCCATTCCGCCGCCGCGCCACGCCGACCTCATCAGCATCGAGGCGTCGGAGCTTGCCGCCGAGCGCGGCGTGCCGGGCATGCTCACGCTCTCGGCGGCCCTGCGCAACCGCGCGAATTTCGCGCAGGCGTTCCCGCACCTCGAGCTCACGCTCACCGACGCCGCCGACCAGCCGGTCGCGCGCCGGGTGCTCGCACCGCGCGAGTACCTCGACGCCGCAGCAGCAATCCGTGCCGACGCCGGGTCGTTCGCCTCCGGCGCGGAGCAGCCCGTGAAGCTGCACATCGATGCCGCGGGACTGAACGCGAGCGGCTACCGCATCTTCCTCTTCTATCAGCGCTGACCCGATGAAAATCCTCATTTGCGGCTCGATCGCGTACGACAACATCATGGTGTTCCGGGGGCGGTTCAAGGAGCACATCCTGCCCGAGCAGATCCACATCCTGAACGTCGCCTTCCTGGTGCCGGAGCTGCGGCGGGAGTTCGGCGGCTGCGCCGGCAACATCGGCTACAACCTCAAGCTGCTCGGCGGCGACCCGATGATCATGGCGACCGTCGGGGAGGATGCCGCGCCGTATCTAGCGCGCTTGGACTCGCTCGGTCTCGCGCGAGACCAGGTCCGCACCGTGCCCGGCACGCTGACGGCGCAGGCGTTCATCACCACCGACCTGGACGACAATCAGATCACGGCCTTTCACCCGGGCGCGATGAACCACTCGCACGAGAACCGCATCGGCGCGCACCTCGGGGCCGGCCTCGCGATCGTGGCGCCCGACGGGCGCGCGGGGATGGTGGCGCACGTGAACGAGCTCGCGTCGGCGCGCATTCCGTTCATGTTCGACCCGGGCCAGGGCCTGCCGATGTTCGACGGCCCGGAGCTGCTCGCGATGATCGACGCGGCGACCTACCTCGCCGTGAACGACTACGAAGGCCGCATGCTGGTGGAGAAGACCGGGCGCCCGGTCGAGGAGCTTGCCCGCATGGTCGACGCTCTCATCGTGACAAAGGGCGCGAGCGGGTCCACGATCTACGCCAAGGGTCAACGTCACGACATTCCCAGCGTCAAGGCGGACGAGGTGGTCGACCCGACCGGGTGCGGGGACGCGTACCGGGCGGGGCTCCTCTACGGCATCGCAGCGGGGCTCGACTGGCCGGTGGTCGGCCGTCTCGCTTCGCTGATGGGCGCGATCAAGGTGGCGTCGCGCGGGGGACAGAACCACCGCTCGACCCGCGCGGAGATCGGCGAGCTCTACCGCCGGAACTTCGGAGCTTCGATCCTCTGACCGTGCGCGCGGCGCGCCTGCAAACGAATTCGCGCACCCGCCTCCTGTCGATCAACGGTCAGGCCTGGGGCTGTCACTAACCGGCCCGCGTTCGCGGGCACCCCGCAAGACCTAGAGCGCGGCGCGCAGCAGTTCGGCGTTGCGCTGCAGCTCCTCGCGCGGCGGGTTCTGCACCGGCCACACGAGCTTCATCCCGTCGCCGGTGCGCCGCGGCAGGACGTGCACGTGGAAGTGGAAGACGGTCTGTTCCGCCGCCGCGCCGTTCGCCTGAAACAGGTTCACGCCCTCGGGCGCCAGCGCCTGCTTGAGCGCGCGCGCGACGCGCGCGGTCGTGCGCATGACCGCGGCGGCGAGCGCGTCGTCCAGGCCGAACACGTTCTCCACGTGCGGCTTGCAGGCGACCAGCATGTGGCCGGGATTCACCGCGCCGATGTCCATGAACGCGATCGTGTGCTCGTCCTCGTAGACGACGTTTGCCGGAATCTGTTTTGCCACGATCTTGCAGAACACGCAGTTGTCCATCGGTCGCTCCCGTCTAGAATGCCGGCCTCGATACCCGCTATGACCCGTCGCGCTACACCTGTTCCCGTCCGCCTCGCGCGCATCCTGCGCCTCGTCGCGCACGTCGTGCGCGGCTTATGGGTGGTGCACACCCGCTATGCGTCGCTCCCGCCCGGACGGCAGGATGACGAGCTGCGCCGCTGGGGACGCGAGCTGCTGGCGATTCTACGGGTCGAGGTCCGCTGCCACAACGCGCCGGAGACGCTGCCGGAGCGCTGCCTGCTCGTCTCGAACCACGTGTCCTGGCTCGACATCTTCGCCGTGTACGCGGTGACGCCGGGCCTCTTCGTCGCCAAGTCGGAGATCCGCGACTGGCCGATCGTGGGCGATCTCGTCCGGCGGGTCGGGACGCTGTTCATCGAGCGCGGCAATCGCCGCCACGTGCGGCGCACGAACGAGCGCATGGTCGCGGCCCTCGAGACCGGACGCCTGGTCGCGGTCTGCCCGGAAGGCACCACCACCGACGGGCGCTCGCTCAGGCATTTCCACGCCGCGCTGCTGCAACCGGCGATCGACGCGCGCGCCCTGGTGCTCCCGGTGGCGCTGCGCTTCGTCGATCGCGACGGCGCGCAGACCGACGCGCCGGTCTACGTCGACGACACGTCGCTTGTGGAGTCGCTCTGGCGGATCGCCGCGATGCCCGCCATGGCGGTCGAGCTGCGGTTCGCGCCTTGCGTCAGCACCGAGAGCCAGCACCGCCGCGAGTTGGCGCAGCGCGTGCACGGCCTCATCGCGCGCGAGCTGGGTCTGCCGCACGCTCACAGGCCGCCTGGAAGACCCGCCGATCCTCGAGCCGGATTGCCGTCAGCCGGCCACCCCACACGCACCCCGTATCCAGCGCCAGCAGATCCGGGGTGATCCGCAGCCCCAGCGCGGACCAGTGTCCGCACACGATCGGCACGCCGCGGGTCCTGCGGTCCGGCACCTCGAACCACGGCAGATAGCCGGGCAGGGCTTTCTCCACCTCGCCTTTCACGCTGAAGTCCATCGCGCCATCCGGCGTGCAGAAGCGCATCCGCGTCATCGCGTTCACGATCACGCGCAGCCGCTCCGCCCCCTGCAGCGAGTCGCTCCAGGCGGCCGGCCTGGCGCCGTAGAGCGATGCATAGAGCTCGCGGTGCGTGGGCGCGCGCAATGCCGCCTCCACCTCGGCAGCCAGATCCGCGGCCTGCGCGAGCGACCACGACGGCAGCAGCCCCGCGTGGACCATGACGTACTCGCGATCGACGTGCAGCAGCGGCCGCAACCGCAACCAGTCGAGCAGCTCGTCGCGGTCGGGCGCGCCGAGCAGGTCCCCGAGCGTGTCGTCGGCGCGCCGTTTCGCCTTGCCCGCCGCGACGGCGAGCGTGTGCAGGTCGTGGTTGCCGTGGACGACGACAGCGCGTTCGCCGAGCGAACGCACGAACCGCAGCACCGCCGCCGACTGCGTGCCGCGATTCACGAGATCGCCGACGAACCACAGCATGTCGCGGGACGGCGAGAACCCGATCTCCCCGAGGAGCGCGTGCAACGCATCGCAGCACCCCTGCACGTCGCCGATCGCGTAGGTCGCCACTCAAAAGCTCCGGTCGATGCGACGGTATTGCACCGCCTCGGCAATGTGCGCCGGCCCGATTGAATCGGCCCCTGCCAGGTCCGCGATCGTGCGGGCAACGCGCAGCACGCGGTGATACGCGCGCGCGGAGAGGTTCAGCCGCGCGATCGCGGTCTTGAGCAGGCTCTCCGCCGCATCGTCCGCGCGGCAGTGCTGCTCGGTCTCGCGCGCGGCGAGCTCGGTGTTCGGCTTGCCCTGGCGCCCGAGCTGCGCCGCGCGCGCACGGCCGACGCGATCGCGCACCGTCGCGCTCGGCTCGCCGGTCGCGTGCCCGGTCAGTTCCGCCTCGGGCACCGCGGGGACCTCGATGTGGAGGTCGATCCGGTCGAGCAGCGGCCCGGAGAGCTTGCCGCGATAGCGCGCCACCTGATCGGGCGTGCAGCGGCACTTGCCGCTGAAGTGACCGAGATAGCCGCACGGGCACGGGTTCATCGCGGCGATGAGCTGGAAGCGCGCGGGAAACTCGGCCTGTCGGGCGGCGCGCGAGATCGACACGCGGCCCGACTCGAGCGGCTCGCGCAGCACCTCGAGCACCCGGCGGTCGAACTCGGGCAGCTCGTCGAGGAACAGCACGCCGCGGTGCGCGAGCGAGATCTCGCCCGGTCGCGGATCGCCGCCGCCGCCGACGAGCGCCACGGCCGAAGCCGTGTGGTGCGGCGCGCGGAACGGGCGCTGCCGCCAGCGTTCCACCCGGAAGCCGCCCGACGCGAGCGATTGCACCGCCGCCGCGTCGAGCGCTTCGTCATCCGTCATCGGCGGGAGCAGGCCGGGCAGGCGCGCGGCGAGCATCGACTTCCCGGTGCCGGGCGGCCCGCTCATCAGGACCGAATGACCGCCCGCGGCCGCGACCTCGAGCGCGCGCTTGGCGTGGGCCTGCCCGCGCACGTCGGCGAGGTCGGGGTATTCCAGGGACTCCTCGCGCGGCACGTCCGCGAACCGGGCGAGGGGTTTCGCGCCGGTCAGGTGCGCGCACACGTCGAGGAGCGTCGCGGCGGGATAGATCGCGGCGTTCCGCACCAGCGCGGCCTCGCACGCGCTCGCTGCCGGCAGCACGAACGCGCGTCCCGAACGCGCTGCGTGCAGGGTCATCGCGAGCGCCCCGCGAACCGCGCGCAGTTCCCCGGATAGAGAGAGCTCGCCCGCGAACTCATAGTCGCCGAGATGCCCGGCGGGGATCTGCTCCGATGCAGCGAGGATGCCGAGCGCGATCGGCAGGTCGAAGCGCCCGCTCTCCTTGGGCAGCTCGGCGGGGGCGAGATTGACCGTGATGCGACGGGCGGGGAACTCGAACCGGCAGTTCACGAGCGCCGCACGCACGCGGTCCTTGGCCTCCTTCACCTCGGTGTCGGGCAGGCCGACGATGGCGAAGCTCGGCAGGCCGTTGGCGAGGTGCACCTCGACGGTGACCGGCGGCGCCTGCAGGCCGGCCAGAGCACGGGAGTTCAGGACCGCAAGCGGCATCGCGCGCGTGGCGAAGGAGTGGAGCCCGGAGGGTTGAACGCCCGAGCCCCCGCGCCCGCCGACGCGGTCAGCGCTCGGTCGGCGGGGCCGCGCGCCGCTCGAGCTCGGCGAGCCGCGACTCGAGGGCAGCGAGCTTCTCGAGCGTGCGCGCGAGCAGCTTCGCCTGCACGTCGAACTCCTCGCGGGTCACGACGTCGAGGCGGGCGAGTCCGGCCGACAGCAGCGCGCGGAGATTCTTCTCCACGTCCCGGGCGGGGCTCGTCGCCGCAAGCTGGCTCAGCTTCGCGGTGAGTTCATCGATGAACGGGGTGGCTTGCATCGTCGGTCCTTGCGAACGCCCGTTTCAGTCTAGCACCGGGGCCGAAAGGCCCGACGCACTCACGGGGATCGCGAATGTGGGCACCCAAACGGTGCGCGCACCTTCAAACCACGCCCCATGACGGTGCCTCCAGGTCTGCGGGGTGCGCTATGCCGACGGCAAGCTTCTGTTTAAAGAAGACAAATCGCCCTGGCATACGAAATGCTGAGCAACTGTGCATTTTTCTTCACTTACCTGAAGGGGGCATCCAATGAAGAAGCTTCTGCTCGCCGCGGCAACTGCGGCAATCACCGCACCGGCCGCACCGGTGCTCGCGCAGGACTCGCCGCACACGGTCACCGCCAACGTCGGGCTCTTTAGCGAGTACATCTTCCGCGGCATCACCCAGACCGCGGAGGACCCGGCGGTCCAGGGCGGGTTCGACTACGGCCACGCGAGCGGCTTCTATGCCGGGACGTGGGCGAGCAACGTCAGCTGGCTGCGGGACTTCGGCACGTACAGCAGCTCGAGCCTCGAGTGGGATTTCTACGGCGGGTTCAAGAAGAACTTCGGTAGCAGCGACTTCTACTGGGACGTCGGGACGATCTACTACTACTACCCGGGAAACAAGGTCGGCGGGGCCATATCCGCCAATACGTGGGAGCTGTACGCCGGACTCGGCTGGAAATGGCTCGGCTTGAAGTTCTCCTACAACGTGGACGACTACTTCGGCGCCCGCCCGACCGGCCAGAAGACCGACGGCACCTGGTACCTGGACTTCTTCGGCAACTACCCGATCGGCGAGACCGGGTTTGCCGTGAACGCGCACTTCGGGATCCTCGACGTCAAGAACGACGGCAACGACGACATCGATCCCGTCACCGGCAACTTCGTGAACGGCGGCAAGGCGTCCTACGAGGACTGGAAGATCGGCGTCTCCTACACCGTGCCGTCGGGGATGTTCAAGAACCTCGAGGCGGGGCTCTACTACACCGACAGCAACGCCAAGGCGCGCTTCTACACCGATCTGAACCAACTGAACACGGCGGACGACGCCTTCGTCATCTACGTCAAGAAGACGTTCTGATCGCGGCAGGCGCGGGCGCGGCCCGCGCCGTCCCACACCGAGGAAACACCACATGAAACTAGTCACCGCGATCATCAAGCCGTTCAAGCTTGACGAAGTGCGCGAGGCCCTGTCCGCGATCGGCGTGCAGGGCATCACGGTCACCGAGGTGAAGGGGTTCGGGCGGCAGAAAGGCCACACCGAGCTCTACCGCGGCGCCGAGTACGTCGTCGACTTCCTGCCCAAGGTCAAGATCGAGGCCGCGATCAAGAGCGACATGCTCGATCAGGTCGTCGAGGCGATCGAGAAGGCCGCCAACACCGGCAAGATCGGCGACGGAAAGATCTTCGTCTTCGAGCTCGAGCAGGTCATCCGCATCCGCACCGGCGAGACCGGCGCGGAAGCCATATAAGGGAGCACATCCATGAAGAAGCTGATTGCGCTGCTCGCGCTCTTCGGCGCAGTAACGCTGGGCGCCCCGGGCATTGCCCTCGCCCAGGACAAGGGCGCGCCGGCCGCCACGGCGGCGGAAGCGAAGCCCGCGGCCGCCGCTCCGGCGGCAGCGGCGGCCCCGGCGGCGGCCGAGAAACCCGCCGAGGCCAAGCCCCCCGCGCCGACGCCGAACAAGGGCGACGTCGCGTGGATGCTGATCTGCACCGCGCTCGTCATCATGATGAGCATCCCGGCATTGGCGCTCTTCTACGGCGGGATGGTGCGCGCCAAGAACATGCTGTCGGTCCTCATGCAGGTGTTCGTGACGTTCTCGCTGATCACCGTGCTGTGGTGCGTCTACGGCTACAGCCTCGCCTTTACCGAGGGGAACAGCTTCATCGGCGGCTTCGATCGCCTGTTCCTGAGCGGCGCGCTCGACGCGGGCAAGGGCGAGTTCGCGATGGCCGCGACCTTCAGCAAGGGCGTGGTGATCCCGGAGATCGTGTTCATCGCCTTCCAGGCGACGTTCGCGGCGATCACCTGCGCCCTGATCGTCGGCGCGTTCGCCGAGCGGATGAAGTTCTCCGCGGTGCTGATCTTCATGGTGATCTGGTTCACCTTCGCCTACACGCCGATCGCGCACATGGTGTGGTTCTGGATGGGGCCGGATGCGTACACCGATCCGAAGCTGGTCGACGAGCTCAACGCCAAGGCCGGGATGATCTGGCAGTGGGGCGCGCTCGACTTCGCCGGCGGCACGGTGGTGCACATCAACGCGGGCGTCGCGGGCCTGGTGGGCGCGTACCTCGCGGGCAAGCGCGTCGGCTGGGGCCGCGAGGCGATGTCGCCGCACAACCTGCCGCTCACGATGATCGGCGCCTCGCTGCTGTGGGTGGGCTGGTTCGGGTTCAACGCGGGCTCCGCGCTCGAAGCCGGCAACTCCGCAGCGCTGGCGTTCATCAACACGTTCCTCGCCACCGCCTGCGCCGTCCTGTCGTGGTCGTTCGGCGAATGGCTGTTCAAGGGCAAGCCCTCGATGCTCGGCGCGGCGTCCGGCGCGGTTGCGGGCCTGGTCGCGATCACCCCGGCCGCGGGCAACGTCGGCATCCCGGGCGCGTTCGTGATCGGCCTCGCCGCAGGCCTCGTCTGCCTGTGGGGCGTGAACGGTCTGAAGCGCATGCTCGGCGCCGACGATTCGCTCGACGTCTTCGGCGTGCACGCGGTGGGCGGCATACTGGGCGCGCTGCTTACCGGCGTGTTCAATGCGCCGGGGCTCGGCGGACCGGGCTTCGTCACCGACTGGGTGACCGCGGCGACCGGCTTCACCAGCATTGGCGAGCAGGTCTGGGTGCAGGCGAAGGCGGTCGGCGTGACCGTCGTCTGGACCGCGGTCGTGGCGTTCATCGCATTCAAGATCGCAGACCTCATCGTCGGCCTCCGTGTGACCGAGGAGGAAGAGCGCGAGGGCCTGGACGTCAACTCCCACGGCGAGGCCGCCTACCACGGCTGAGCCACATCGAGTAGCAGGGGCTGAGCCCGGCAGGGCTCGCTTCGAGGGCGCCCGATCGGGCGCCCTCCTTTTTTGGGGCCGCCGTCCGTGACAGGCCGGCACGATCTGGCAGATGGGGGGTGCGCCGGCTTGAAGGCAGGCCGCTTTTCAACTAGCTTGGGCCGCTGGTTCAACGGTGAATCGAGCGTGAACTCGCTGCGTAGCGGTGGATCGTCGTCGCGCTGGCTGGCCGCCGTCGCGGGGGCGTTGCTCGCGCTCGCGACCGTGTCGGCCTGGGCGCAGAACGTCGCCGGCCGGTTCCTGACGGTGATCGGCGACGTCCGCGTGTTGAGCCCGGGGGGCGACCGGCGGCCCGAGCGCGGAGGCGAGGTCCGCGAAGGCGAAACCATCCTCACCGGCGCGGGCGCGCTGACGCAGATCCGTCTGGCGGACGGCGGCATGCTGTCCATCCGCGGCGACACCGAGATGAAGTTCGACCGGTTCTCGCACGCCGGCGAGAACGATCGCGACTCGAGCATGTTCATCTCGCTGCTCAAGGGCGGCTTCCGCTCCGTGACCGGTCTCATCGGGCGGCTGAACCGCGACGGCTATCGGGTGACCACGCCGTCGGCGACGATCGGGATCCGGGGCACCGATCACGAGCCGGTCGTGGTGCCGCCGCCGCCGCCCGGGGTCGTGCCGCAGGTGCCGCCGGGGACCTACGACCGCGTGTACTCGGGCGAGACGTTCATCCAGAACCGGCAGGGGGTGACGCAGAACATCGGTCCGAACCAGGTCGGCTTCATCTCGATCCAGGGCGCCGCGCCGGCGATCCTGCCGCAGCTGCCGCCGATCTATCGTGCGGGGATCGGGCCGGCGCCCACGACGCCGCAAGGCCAGCCCGGCCCGCAGACGGGCGGCGCACCGAAGCGCGGGCCGGCGCAGACGGGGGGCGAGGGTGCGGGGCCTCGGCAGCTCGACCCGGCGGCCCGGGACGCGACGAGATCCGGAGCGGGGACGACCCTCGACCCGCGCATCGCGCCCGCGACGATCCAGACCGCCCCGACGCTGCAAACCGCGCCGACTTTGCAGACCGCGCCAATTCAGACTGCGCCTACTCTGCAGACGGCTCCGCATTCAGACCGCGCCGCTTCAGACCGCGCCGATTCAAACCGCCCCGATTCAGACCGCGCCGGCACTCAAGACCGCACCGATCGCACCCATCGGTCCGATCGCGCCGACCAGACCGTGAGCACGGGCCGCTCGGAATGAACCGCGACCGCCTGGCGATCGTCCGGCCCGCCGGGACATGAACGCAGCCGAATATCTGCTCGCGACCGGTCGCGACGAGGCGATCGCGATCGAGTCCGACGACGCGCGCATCAGCTATCGCGAGCTGCGCGACGCAGTGGCGCGGGCCGCAAGCGCATGGCGCACGCTCGGGCTCGCACCCGACGACCGCGTCCTGGTCTTCGCCCCCGACTCGATCGATTGGGTGATCGCGTATCTCGGTGCGATCTGGGCCGGGGGCGTCGCCGTCGGGCTCAACTCGCGCCTGTTCGAGCGCGAGCTCACCTCGATCCTGCATGAGAGCGGCGCACGCTTTGCGTGGTGCACCCCGGAAGCGGCCCCCTTGCTCGAGCGTCTCGCGCAAGGCGCGGCGCTACCGCCGCGGCCGATCGTCGACGCGGATTTCCGCGCGGCCGCACGTCGCGCGGCGCCGACCCCCCCGGCGCCGCGCGCCGACGAGGACATGGCGCTCTGGATCTACACCTCGGGGACGACCGGCGTGCCCAAGGGCGTCATCCACGCGCAGCGCACGGTCGTCGCCGCGACCGATTGCGCCGCGACGGTCCTCGGCGCGACGCCTGCGGACCGGCTGTACCCGTCCTCGAAGCTCTTCTTCGCCTATGCGCTCGGGAACGGCCTGTGCGCGGGCCTGCGGCTCGGCGCGACCCTGGTGCTCGATCACGAGTGGCCGACCGCCGAGCGCGTCGCGCAGGTGGTGGCACGACACCGGCCCACGATCGTCTTCAGCGTCCCCACGCTTTACCTGAAGATGCTGCAGACCGGCGTCGCGCAACGCCTCGCCGGCGTGCGGCGCTACGTCTCGGCGGGCGAGGCGTTGCCGCTTGCGGTCCGGCGCAGCTGGCGCGAGGCGACCGGAGTGGAGCCGACGAGCGGCTACGGCACGTCGGAGACGATCTTCCTGCTGTTTCACTGCAGCGACGAGAGCGGCACGCTCACGCTTTCGCCGCGCGTGGAAATTCGACTCCCCGATCCAGCGCCCGAACCGGGCACGCCGCACCGGCTGTGGTTGCGCCACCCGTCGATCGCGCGCGGTTACTGGCGGCGCCCGGACGCCGACCGCGATGCGTTTCGGGACGGCTGGTTCTCGCCCGGCGACCTGTTCCAGCGCGGGCAAGACGGCCGATGGGCGCTGTGCGGCCGGGACGACGACATGCTCAAGATCTCGGGGCAATGGGTGAGCATCCTCGAAGTGGAGCAGGTCGTCGCCAGCGCATGCGGCGCGAGCGTCCAGGAGCTCGCCGCGGTGGGCTTCCGCAACACGGACGGCCTGTCGTCGATTGCCGTCTTCGCGGTGGCGGCGCCGGGCCAGGAGGAAGTCGCGCGCCGCGCAGTGCAGGACGGCATCGACGCCCTGCCGAAGCTCAAGCGCCCACGCGAAGTGCGCTGGGTCGACGAGTTGCCGAAGACCGCGACCGGCAAACTGCAGCGCCGCCGCCTGCGCGACGCGTTTCCCGGGAGCGAATGAGCGCGCCGATCAGCGCACGAGCTGCCGGCAGTGCGTCTCGCGCGTGAACAGCACCAGCGCGACCGCAACCCCCATCCAGGCCAGCATCAGCATGAATCCGGCCCGGTAGGCGTCGAGGTCGAACACCCGCACGCCGTTCACCATCTCGCCGCCCCACATCCGGTCGAGCACCCAGCCGACCGCCGGCTGCAGGAGCATGCCGCCGAGCATGTTCCCCATGTTGGTGAAGCCGCCCGCCGTTCCCGCGAGCGAGGGCGGCACCGTCTCCTTCACCAGCGCGAACCCGATCATGACGGCCGCCGAGGCGAGACCGATCACGATCAGGACGGCGGCGAGCCCCGCGAGCGGCAGGTCCTCGACGAAAGTCACGATGATCCAGCCGACGAACGCGATCGCCGAACCGACGAGGTAGGTCGGCTGGCGCTCGCCCATGCGGTCCGACAGCGCGCCGATGACCGGACCGCCGAGCGCCCAGGCGACGAGCACGAGCGAGGTCATGCCCGCGGCGGTGGCGGTCGACAGGCCGTAGTGCGTGGTCAGGAACGGCACGCCCCACAGCCCGGCGAACGTGAGCGGCGCGCCGGCCATCGCACCGTTGATGAAGAAAACGAGCCACATGTTGCGCGAGCGGAGGCAGGTCCGCAGGCCGCCGAACACCGAGTGTCCGCTCGCGCCCGGCCTGCCGTCCGGCATGTAGCTCCGGTAGCCGCGGCTGCGCGGATCGTCGCGCACCACGAGCCAGGTCGCGATCGCAACCAGCGCGGTGAGTGCGCCGCTCGCGACCATGACGTTCCGCCAGCCGAAGACGTCCGCAGCGAACCGGAGCGGGGCGCCAGCCGACACCGCACCGACGACGCCCGCTGCGACGGCGACGCCGGTGACCGTCGCGAAGCGGGAGGAATGGAACCAGTGCGTGGAGAGCTTGAGCATCGACACGAACGCGACGCCGACGGCGCCGCCGACGAGCAGGCGTCCGAGCGCCACCAATGTGTACGACTCGGCGAGGCCGAAGAGGACGGCACCGAGCGCCGCCACCATGCCGCCCGCGGCGAGCGTGCGCCGCGGGCCCCAGTGATCGGCGAGCAGCCCGGTGGGGATCTGCATCGCGACGTAGCTGTAGAAGTACACCGCGGAGAGATTTCCGAGCGCTGCGGCGGTGAGCGCAAACTCGGTCGAGAGCTCGCGGGTGAGCACCGCCGGAGCGACCCGGTGAAAGAACCCGATCAGAAAGAGCGCGGCACCAAGGCCCCAGACGGTGCAGGCGAGGACGAGCGGAGGGTATGCTCGGGACCGAGACGAAGTCATTGGCGGGCGACATCCCCGCGCGCAGATGCCTGGGTCATCGCGGGATCTTGCGCGCGTTGAGCACCGCGCACTTCAGCGGTGCTCCAACACGCGCAGTTACGACGTCATTGGCGATGGACACATCGCCATTGGCGGCATAACTAGACCTGCTCCCACGGCAGCCCCTCGAACCGCCACCCGGCGACGGTGCCGCGGTGGTGCTGGTCGTCGAGCTCGCCCTCGAAGCCGTGCAGCACGTTGTAGACCTGCGTGAAGCCGGCCTTGCGCAGGGCCTCTCCGGCCTCCACCGAGCGGTTGCCGCTGCGGCAGATGAGCACGATCGGGCGATTCGCGTGATTGGTGCCGGCGACCTTCTTCACCTGTCCCACGAAATGCGGGTTGACCTCCCAGTCGGGCCCGTCGTTCCAGGGCACGTGCAGCGCGCCGACCGGATGGCCGACGAAGAGGTACTCCATCTCGCTCCGGCAGTCGATGAACAGCGCGTTCGAGTTCGTCTTGAGAAACTCGGCGGTTTCCTTGGGCGTGAGGTGCTTCATGGTCGGGCCTCGTAAGGGAGGACGATTCTAGCCCCTTGCGCGCGGCGACGCGCTTTCATGCCGTCTTGTGCAGCTGCAACAAGATGTTTGTTGACAAGGGCCTAGCGGATTAGTAGCCTTTCATCGCGGCGCCGATTTGAAGCTTCAGCTTGCGGGCGCCTCCGGTCGGCAGTCCCTGGTCCGGGTGAAAAAAATACGGCTAAAGCGAGGGAAACCCGTTTGGCCCGCAAGCCGAACGGGTTTTTTCGTCTCTAGATGACCATGCGTCCCGATTGCACCGTCGCGCTGCGCGCCCTCCTGAATCGCCGGATCCTCGTCCTCGACGGCGCGATGGGCACGATGATCCAGAATCACCGGCTCACGGAGGCGGGCTATCGCGGCGCGCGCTTCCGCGACTGGCCCTCCGACCTCAAGGGCAACAACGATCTCCTCGCGCTCACGCAGCCCGAGCTGATCGGCGAGATCCACCGCGCGTACCTCGCGGCCGGCGCGGACCTCATCGAGACGAACACGTTCAACTCCAACCGGCCGTCGATGGCGGACTACGGGATGGAGGGGCTGGTCTACGAGCTCAACTGCACCGCGGCGCGCATCGCGCGTGCCGCGGCGGACGAATGGACCGCACGGACGCCGGAGAAGCCGCGCTTCGTCGCCGGGGCGCTCGGACCGACCAGCAAGACCGCGTCGATCTCGCCCGACGTCAACGATCCGGGCTTCCGCAACATCACGTTCGACGAGCTGGTGGAGGCGTACGCCGAAGCGCTGCGCGGGCTGTGCGACGGCGGCGCCGACCTCATCCTGGTCGAGACGATCTTCGACACGCTCAACGCGAAGGCCGCCATCTTCGCGATCCGCCGGCATTTCGACGAGGCCGGTGCGCGCCTGCCGGTCATCGTGTCCGGCACGATCACCGATCAGTCGGGCCGCACGCTCACCGGGCAGACCACCGAGGCGTTCTGGAACTCGGTGCGTCACGCCGAGCCCCTCGCCGTCGGCCTGAACTGCGCGCTCGGCGCGAAGCTGATGCGCCCGTACATCGAGGAGCTCTCGAGCGTCGCCGACACGTACGTCTCCTGCTACCCGAACGCCGGACTGCCGAACCCCCTCGCCGAGACGGGCTACGACGAGACGCCCGACTACACCGCCGCCCTGCTGGAGGAGTTCGGGCAGGCGGGCTTCCTGAACATCGTCGGCGGCTGCTGCGGCACGACGCCCGCGCACATCAAGGCGATCGCGGACGCGGTCGCGAGCCTCCCGCCGCGCCAGGTGCCGACGATCGAGCGCAGGCTCCGGCTCTCCGGCCTGGAGCCGTGCAACATCGGTGCCGGATTCGCTCTTCGTGAACGTCGGCGAGCGCACCAACGTCACCGGCTCGAAGGCGTTCGCGCGGCTCATCCTGGCCGGCGACTACACCGCCGCGCTGTCGGTCGCCCGCCAGCAGGTGGAGAACGGCGCGCAGGTCATCGACATCAACATGGACGAGGCGATGCTCGACTCGGAGCGCGCCATGACCACGTTCCTGAACCTCCTCGCCGCCGAGCCGGACATCTCGCGCGTGCCGGTCATGATCGACAGCTCGAAGTGGTCGGTCATCGAGGCCGGCCTGAAGTGCGTGCAGGGCAAGCCCATCGTCAATTCGATCTCGCTCAAGGAGGGACACGACGAGTTCGTGAAGCACGCGCGGCTCGCCCGGCGCTACGGCGCGGCCGTGGTGGTGATGTCGTTCGACGAGATGGGCCAGGCCGACACGCTCGAGCGCCGCACGCAGATCGCGCGCCGCTGTTACGACGTGCTGGTGAACGAGGTCGGGTTCCCGGCCGAGGACATCATCGTCGATCCGAACATCTTCGCGGTCGCGACCGGCCTCGAGGAGCACAACAACTACGGCGTGGACTTCATCGAGGCGACGCGCTGGATCCGGCAGCACCTCCCGGACGCAAGCGTCTCCGGCGGCCTCTCGAACCTCTCGTTCTCGTTCCGCGGCAACGAGCCGGTGCGCGAAGCCATGCACACCGCCTTCCTGTACCACGCGATCCAGGCGGGGCTGACGATGGCGATCGTCAACGCCGGCCAGCTCGGCGTGTACGCGGACATTCCGAAGGACCTGCTCGAGCACGTCGAGGACGTGATCCTCAACCGCCGCCCCGACGCGACCGAGCGGATGGTGAAGTTCGCCGAAACCGTGAAGTCCGGCGGGAAGTCCAGGGAAGAGGACCTGTCGTGGCGCAAGGGCACGGTCGAAGAACGGCTCGCGCACGCGCTCGTGCAGGGGATCTCGACCTACGTCGTGGCCGACACCGAGGAGGCGCGGTGCAAGGCGGAGCGGCCGATCCATGTGATCGAGGGCCCGCTGATGGACGGCATGAACATCGTCGGCGACCTGTTCGGCGCCGGCAAGATGTTCCTGCCGCAGGTGGTCAAGTCCGCGCGGGTGATGAAGCAGGCGGTCGCCCACCTGGTGCCGTTCATCGAGGCCGAGAAGGCCGCCGCCGGCGACACCAAGCCGAAGGGCAAGATCGTGGTCGCGACCGTGAAGGGCGACGTGCACGACATCGGCAAGAACATCGTCGCGGTCGTGCTCCAGTGCAACAACTTCGAGGTGCTCAACCTCGGGGTCATGGTGCCGGCGCAGAAGATCCTGCAGGTCGCGCGCGACGAGAACTGCGACATCATCGGCCTGTCGGGCCTGATCACGCCGTCGCTCGAGGAGATGGCCCACGTCGCGCACGAGATGGCGCGCGAGGGGTTCACCGTCCCGCTCCTGATCGGCGGCGCCACCACCTCGCGCGTGCACACCGCGGTGAAGATCGCGCCGAACTATCCCGGTCCCGTCGTGTACGTGCCGGACGCTTCGCGATCGGTCGGCGTGTGCACCAGCCTGCTCTCGCCCGAGCTGCACGCTGCGTACGTCGCCGAGGTGCGGGCGGACTACGAGCGGACCCGTGTCCAGCACGCCGCGAAGAAGGGCCAGGCGCCGCTCATCGGCCTGCGCGAGGCGCGCGCGAACTACTTCCCGATCGACTGGACCAGCTACTCGCCGCCGCAGCCGAAGCAGCCCGGCCGGCACGAGTTCCGCGGCTACGACCTCGCCGAGCTCGCGCGGTACATCGACTGGTCGCCGTTCTTCCAGACCTGGGATCTCGCGGGCAGCTACCCGAAGATCCTCGACGACCCGGTGGTCGGCGAGGCCGCGCGCAACGTCTTCGCCGACGCGCAGGCGATGCTCGAGCGCATCGTGCGCGAGAAATGGCTCACCGCGAACGGCGTCATCACGCTCGTGCCCGCGGACGCGGTGGGCGACGACGTCGAGGTCTACGCCGACGACTCGCGCCGGACGGTCGCGACGACATTCCGCTTCCTGCGCCAGCAGACGCAGAAGGCCGAGGACCGGCACAACCACTGCCTCGCCGACTTCGTCGCGCCGCGGGCGTCGGGCCGGCGCGACTGGCTCGGCGCTTTCGCGGTGACCGCGGGGCTCGGCTGCGAGGAGCGCGTCAAGGCGTTCGAGGCCGCGCACGACGACTACAGCGCGATCATGCTCAAGGCGCTCGCGGACCGCCTCGCAGAGGCCTTCGCCGAAGCCCTCCACGCGCGCGTGCGCAGGGAGATCTGGGGCTACGCGGCGGGCGAGTCGCTCGCCCACGACGACCTCGTCCGCGAGAAGTACGTCGGCATCCGCCCCGCGCCGGGGTACCCGGCGTGCCCGGACCACACGGAGAAGGGGCCGCTCTTCGACCTGCTCGGCGCGCCCGCGCTCGGCATCACGCTCACCGAGAGCTTCGCCATGTGGCCGCCGGCGAGCGTGAGCGGCTTCTACTTCTCGCACCCGCAGGCGCAGTACTTCGCGGTCGGCAAGATCGGCCGTGACCAGGTCGAGGACTATGCGCGGCGCAAGTCCCTGGAGCTGAAGAAGACCGAGCGCTGGCTCGCGCCCGCGCTCGCCTATGACAACTGAACCACACCAAGGAGGCGGCATGGCAATCGTCAGACACAACCCTCACGGCGGCATCCTCTCCGACGCAGTCGAGCACGGTCGTTAAACGAACAAGGGGGCGATGCCCCCTTGTAAATCCCCCAAGTCAGTCCTCGAGGAGTGTTCATGTCAATCATCCGGCACAATCCCCACGGCGGCATCCTCTCCGACGCAGTCGAGCACGGCGGACTGGTCTGGGTCGCCGGCACCGTCGCCGACGACCTGACGCAGGACATCGCGGGCCAGACGAGGCAGGTGCTGGCGTCGATCGACGCGGCGCTCGCCAAAGCCGGCAGCAGCAAGTCGAAGATCCTGTGGGCCAACGTGTGGGTCACCGACATCCGCAACCGCGAGGGGATGAACGCGGTGTGGAAGGCGTGGATCGACCCGAGCAACCTGCCGGCGCGCGCGACCGTCGAGGCGAAACTCGCCGACCCGCGCATGCTCGTCGAGATCGCCTGCGTCGCGGCAAAGTAACGCGTTGCATCCCGACGGCACGCTCGCGCGACTGCTCGCAACGTTCCCGCGCGCCGGGCGCGTCGAATGGATCGGGGTGCGGCCGGCGCGGCACGCATCCGTCGAGCAGGTGGCCGAAGTGCTCGCGAGCGACGGCGGGCTGCTCGGGGACCACTACGGCGGCGGAAAGCGCGAGGTCACGCTGATCCAGGCGGAGCACCTCGCGGCGGTTGCGTCGCTCATGGGGATGCCACGCGTCGCGCCGGCGCTGGTGCGCCGGAACATCGTCGTCTCGGGCATCAACCTGCTCGCACTCAAGGACCGACGCTTCCGCGTCGGGGCGGCGCTGCTGGAGTGCAGCGGCCCGTGCCATCCCTGCTCGCGAATGGAGGAAGCGCTCGGCGCGGGCGGCTACAACGCGATGCGCGGACACGGCGGCATCACCGCGCGCGTGCTCGAACGCGGGACACTCCGCGTCGGCGACGCGGTGGTCGCGGTGCCCTGAACCGCTCGGTCCCGCGACGGTCCCATCGATCATGGATCTGCCCCACGGCCTGCCGGCGAGCGCGTACGTCGTCGCATGGCTGGTGCTCGCTCCGCTGCTGGCGTGGGCGCTGCTGCGCGGCGCGTGGTCGCGCCTGGGCGTGAACGAGCAGAGCCACGTGTTTCTCGGGGCGCTCGTCGCGATCGCGCTGCTCTGGACGATCGGCGGCCGCGTCGGCCCGATGGTCCACTTCCACCTGCTCGGGGCGACGCTCCTCTACCTGATGTTCGGCCTGCCGCTGGCGATCGTCGGGATGACGCTCGTGGCGGTCGCGACGAACTTCGCCGGCGGCGGCGACTGGATGGCCGTCGCGGGGCGCGCGCTCGTCGCGGGCGTGCTGCCGGTGCTCGTCAGCCACCTCGTGCTGCGCGCCGCCGAGACGCGCCTGCCCGCCAACTTCTTCGTCTACGTCTTCGTGGCCGGGTTCCTCGGCGGCGCCCTTGCGATGCTCGGGGCAGCGGTCGTCGTCGCGGGTGCGATCGCGATCGCGCAGCCCGCGGGCGACTCCCCGGGCGACGCCTGGCCCGCGATCGCGTTGCTGCTGGCGTTCGCGGAGGCTACGCTCACCGGGATGCTGATCACGCTCTTCGCCGTCTACAAACCCGCGTGGGTCGGCACGTTCAAGGACGAGATCTACCTCAAGCGGAGGGAGCCGTGATCCGGGCCTTGGCGGCCCTCGCGGCCGCACTCGTCCTCGCGGGCTGTTCGGCCGAGCTCGACTGGCGGGAGCTTCACTGGGAGGACGCCCGGCTCAAGGTGATGCTGCCCGGCCGGCCGGCGAAGTCCGCGCGCGACATCGTGCTCGGCGGCGAAAAGCTCGGCATGCAGATGCTGCAGACGCAGATGAACGGGATGGCCTTCGGCGTCGCTTACGCGCCGCTGCCGCCCGGCGATCCGAACGCGCTCCTGCCCATGGCTCGCGACGCGCTGCTCAGGAACATCGGCGGCACGCTCCTCACCGAGCGCGAAGTCGACGTCCGCGGCACCGCGGCGAAGGGCCGCGAGTTCACCGGCGAGGGCATCGTCGCCGGGACCCCGATGCTGGTTGCCGCGCGCGTGGTCGCCGCCAACGGCCGGTTCTATCAGGTCGTGTTCGTCGGCCGGAAGGATCGCGCCGAACGCGTCGACCTGCCGCTCTACCTCGGGTCGCTCACGCTCACGCCTTGAAGCGCGGCGAGCGTCGCGTCGCTTGCAGCGAGGACCCGCTGGCCGTCAGCGAGGGGCGCGAATGCCGTGGGGTCGCCGCGCACGCACACGACGTCGCACGCGGCGAGGCCTGCTCGCACAGCGGCACCGGATGGGTGTCCGCCGTCCCCGACGACGCCGATAACCGCTTCAATCGCGAGGACCGAAGCGAGCCAAGGATTGCGCAAGGTCTTCAGCGCCTCGCTTGTATGGCTGGCGGCGTCGAACTCGACGAACAGGCGGGCGGGACGTGCCTCGCGCAGCAAGCGCGTGAGCGCGACACGCAGCGCGACCTGCGCGGTGCAGCACACGCAGCCGCCGCCGACCTCCGCCACCGACACGCCTTCGCGCGGGCTGATCCGGACCGCGCCGCGATCGTTCGCGAGCACCGCCCAGGTCTCGGCGTGCGGTCGCGCCGCGAGCAGGCGCGCGATCAGCGTGGTCTTTCCGGCCCCGCTCGGCCCGATCAGCACGAGGGTCGGGACGTTCGCGAGCGGCGTCACTTGCGCCAGAAGGCCGGCGTGAACACGACGAGCAGGGTGAAGAGCTCCAGGCGCCCGAGCAGCATTGCGATGGTGCACACCCAGGTCTGGAAGTCGGTGAGCACCGCATAGGTCGTTGCCGGCCCGACCTGCCCGAGCCCCGGACCCATGTTGTTGATGCAGGCGGCGACCGCGGAGAACGCCGTGATGAAGTCGAGTCCGGTCGCAGTGAGAAGCAGCGACATGCCGACCAAGGTTGCGCCGTAGACCAGCGTGAACGCGAGCACGGCGAAGATGAGATTGTTCTCGACGGCGTGGCCGGCGATCTTCAACGGCACCATCGCACGCGGGTGGATGATGCGCGTGAACTCGCGGAACGACTGCTTGAGGAGCACGAGTGCCCGGATCATCTTCATGCCGCCGCCCGTCGACCCGGACGAGGTCGCGAAGCAGGACAGGTAGAGCATCCACAGCGGCGCGAAGATCGGCCAGAGCGCGAAGTCGGTGTTCGCGAACCCGGTGGTGCTGGCGATCGAGACGACGTTGAAGGCCGAGAACCGCAGCGCTGTCCAGAAGCCCGGGTACGTCGCAGTCCACCACAGGTACAGCGCGATCATCAGCACGCTGCCCAGCATCGCCAGCATCACCATCCCCGCTTCCGCATCCCGCGCGTACGGCTGGAGCGAGCGCCGTCGCATCGCGAGGAAGTGGGTCGCGAAGTTGAGGCTCGCTGCGAGCATGAAGACGATCGTCACCGCCTCGATCGCCGGGGAGTCCCAGTGGCCGAAGCTCGCGTCGTGCGACGAGAATCCGCCGAGACCCATGGTCGAGAAAGCGTGGATCAGGGCGTCGAGCCAGGTCATGCCGGCGAGCTTGAAGCTGACGATGCAGGCGAAGGTCATCGCGAAATACACCGCCCAGAGGCCCTTGGCCGTCTCGGTGATGCGCGGCGTGAGCTTCGTGTCCTTCATCGGCCCGGGCGTCTCGGCCTTGAAGATCTGCGCCCCGCCGACACCGAGCAGCGGCAGGATGGCGACCGCGAGCACCATTACGCCCATCCCCCCCATCCAGACGAGCTGCGTGCGCCACACGTTGATCGATGGCGGCAGCTTGTCGAGGTCCGAGAGCGTGGTGGCCCCTGACGTGGTCAGACCGGACACCGCTTCGAAGTAGGCATCGGTGAACGAGAGCTCCGGCAGCACCAGCAGAAGCGGAACCGTGGCGAACGCCGGCAGCACCGTCCAGGCGAGCGCGACGAGCAGGAAGCCGTCGCGCACCTGCAGCTCGCCCCGGTGACCGCGCGCGGCGAGCCAGAGCAGTGCGCCGCAGGCGAACGTGCCGGCGAGCGCCTCGTCGTAGGCGGTCTCCGCGCCGTCGCCGAGGAAGTGGGCGATCACCGCCGGCAACGCGAGCGACAGACCGAAGATCATGACGATCAGGGCGAAGGTCTGCGCGAGAGGCGCGTAGCGGGCCAGCACGGAGAGCGGGGCGCGCAGCGGCTGCAGCACGAGAGTTGCTCCGGCCCGCTATGCGAGTGCGGTCACTTGCGCCAGAACGCCGGCGTGAAGACGACCAGCAGCGTGAACAGCTCGAGGCGCCCGAGCAGCATCGCGATCGTGCACAACCAGGTCTGGAAGTCCGTGAGCACCGCGTAAGTCGTCGCGGGACCGACCTGGCCGAGGCCCGGGCCCATGTTGTTGATGCACGCGGTGACTGCGGAGAACGCGGTAATGAAGTCCAGCCCGGTCGCGGTCAGCAGCAGCGAAAGGCCAACCATCGTGAGGCCGTAGACGAGCATGTATGCAAGCACCGCGAAGATGAGGCTGTTCGACACCGGGTTGCCGCCGATGCGCAGCGGCGCGACCGCGCGCGGATGCACGATGCGCGTGAACTCGCGCAGCGATTGCTTGAGCAGGACGAGCGCTCGGATCATCTTGATCCCGCCGCCCGTCGATCCCGACGAGGAGGCGAAACAGCAGAGATACAGCATCCACAGCGGTGCGAAGATCGGCCAGAGGCCGAAGTCGGTGTTGCTGTAGCCGGTCGTGCTCGCAATCGAGACGACGTTGAACGTGGCGTAGCGCAGCGCGGTCGGAAACGTGTCGTACACTCCGTGCCCGAACAGGAAGACGGCGACCAGGATCGCGCTGCCGAGCATCGCCAGCACGACCAGGCCCGCCTCGGGGTCGCGCGCGTAGGGGGCGAGCGCGCGCTGCCGGAGCACCAGGAAATGGGTGGCGAAGTTGATGCTCGCGATCAGCATGAAAACGATCGCCACCGCCTCGATCAGCGGCGAGTTCCAGTAGCCGAAGCTCGCGTCGTGCGAGGAGAACCCGCCGAGCCCGATGGTCGTGAACGCGTGGATGACCGCGTCCATGGCGCTCATTCCGGCGAGCCAGTATGCGACGCCGCAGGCGACGGTGAGCAGCAGGTAGACGCGCCACAATCCCTTTGCGGTCTCGGTGATGCGCGGCGTCAGTTTGGTGTCCTTCATCGGCGTCGGCGTCTCGGCCTTGAACACCTGCGACCCGCCGACGCCGAGCAATGGCAGGATCGCGACCGCGAGCACCACCACCCCCATTCCGCCCATCCAGATGAGCTGCGCGCGCCAGAGGTTGATCGACGCCGGTAGCCGATCCAGGTCCGACAGGACGCTCGCACCCGATGCGGTGAAACCCGATGCGGCCTCGAAGTAGGCGTCGGTGAACGACAGGCCCTCGATCTGCAGCATCAGCGGCAGCGTGGCGAAGATCGGCAGCACGAGGTACACGGCGGCGACGAGCAGGAAGCCGTCGCGCACCTGCAGCTCCCCCGAGTATCGGCGGGACGCGAGCCAGAGCACCGCGCCCGCGACAAGCGTGATCGCGACCGCCTCGTCGTAGGCGCCCTCGGCGCCGTCGCCGAGCACATGCGAAACGACGAGCGGGACGAGGATCGACAGCCCGAACATCACCACGATCAGGCCGAACGTGCTCGCGAGCGGCGCGAAGCGCGCGAGCACCGGTATCGGAACGCGAAAGTCGCGCAGCACGGATCTTGCCGCGCTAGATGAAGCTGTAGCCGACCTGGAACAGCTTCTCGACCCGCGGGATCATGCGCTTGTTGGCGAGGAACATGATGACGTGGTCGTCGGGGCGGATGACGGTGTCGTGGTGCGCCATGACCACCTCGCTCATGCGCTCGGTTGCCACGAGGTCGCTCTTGCGCACCACCTCGGGCCGCGGCAGCGCACGCACGATCGCCCCGATCGCCGCGCCGCGCGGCAGCTCGATGTCCTCGACCTTCTTGCCGATCACCTTGCAGGTCTTCTCGTCGCCGTGGGCGATGAGCTCGAGCGCCTCGGCTGCGCCGCGCCGCAGGCTGTGCACCGCCGCGACGTCGCCGCGGCGGATGTGCTGCAGGAGCTTGCCGATGGTCGCCTGCGCGGGCGAGATCGCGATGTCGATCTGGCCGCCCTGCACCAGGTCGGCGTACGAGCGGCGGTTGATCAGGGCGACCACCCGGCGCGCGCCCATCCGCTTGGCGAGCAGCGCGCTCATGATGTTGTTCTCGTCGTCGTTCGTGAGCGAGAGGAAGAGGTCCATCTCGCCGATGTTCTCGCTCTCGAGCAGCTCCTCGTCGGTCGCGTCGCCCTGCAGGACCAGCGCCGAGTTCAGGCGGTCGGCGATGTGCTCCGCGCGGACCTTGTTGAACTCGATGATCTTGACCTGATACTCCTTCTCCAGCGCCAGGGCGAGGCGCAGGCCGATGTTGCCCCCGCCGGCGATCATCAGGCGCTTCACCGGCTTGTCCATCTTGCGCAGCTCGCGCATCACCTGCCGGATGTGCTCGGTGTCGGCGATGCAGAACACCTCGTCGCCGGCCTTCACGACGGTGTCGCCGTCGGGGATGATCGCCTGGTCGCCGCGGAAGATCGCCGTCACGCGCGCGTCGACGTTGGTCAGATGCTTGCGCATGTCCTTCAGGGGAAGGCCGACGAGCGGCCCGCCCTCCACCGCCCGCACCGCCACCATCGTCACGCGGCCGCCCGCGAAATCGAGGACCTGCAGCGCCTCGGGGAACTCGATCAGCCGCGTGATCGCCTCGGTGACGATGTCCTCGGGGCTGATCGCGTAGTCGACCGCGAAGCCCTCGTCGGTCAGGAGCTCGGGGCGCGCGAGGATGCTGCGCGAGCGCACGCGCGCGATCCGCGTGGGCACGTTGAACAGCATCTTGCCCACCTTGCACGCCGCCAGGTTGGTCTCGTCGGACTGCGTGACCGCGATCAGGAGGTCGGTGTCCTCGATGCCCGCCTCGATGAGCGTGCTCGGATGCGCCGCGAAGCCGACGACCGTGCGCAGGTCGAGCCGGTCCTGGAGGTCCTTGAGTCGCCGCGGATCGATGTCGACGACGGTGATGTCGTTCTGCTCGGAGACGAGGCTCTCGGCGAGCGTCGAGCCGACCTGGCCCGCGCCCATGATGAGGATTTTCACTGTCGCTCCCTGATCAGCGCGCGGATTCTATGCCCATTGGCGTCCGGGGAGGCGCCGCGCGCGCCGTCTATGCCTGTCTACTCGTCCTTCTTCGCCGGGCCGATCCCGAGCTGCTTCAGCTTGCGGTACAGGTGCGTCCGCTCCAGGCCGGCCCGCTCCGCGAGCCGGCTGATCGATCCGTCGCGCGCCAGATGGTGCTCGAAGTACGCGCGTTCGAAAGCCTCGCGCGCCTCGCGCAGCGGGAGATCGAGCGGCAGCCCGGCCGCGACCGGCTCGGACTGGGGCGCGAGCAGCACCCGCTCCACGTCCTCGACCCCGATCTCGTCATGCAGCGCCGCGAGCGCCGCGCTGCGCACGACCTGCTGCAGCTCCTCGAGATTGCGCGGCCAGGTGAAGTTCCGCAGCAGGTTGAGCGCCGCCGTGGAGAACTCGCGCGGCGGACAGAACCGCGCCTCAACGTACTGGGCGAGCAGCATCGCCGCGAGCTCGGGGATGTCCTCGGCGTGCTGGCGCAGCGCGGGGAGCATCAGCACGAGCTGCGACAGCTGCGCGAGCAGGGTCGGGTCGAATCCGCGCTCGTCGGTCAGCCGACGCGGATCCTCTGCCGTGAACGAGACGATGCGGAGCTTCTGCCGCTCGCCGCGCACCGCGATGAACGCGAGGTTCTTCTGCTGGAGGCGGCTGAGGGCCGCCAGGTCATCGACGAACAGGATTCCGCCGGCAGCCTGTCCGAGCAGATCCTCCGGCGACTCGGCCAGCCCCGACGCGGCGTTCACCCATGGCGTGCCCGGGTGCTGGAGCGCGCGCGCGTAGAGATCGGGCATGACGCCCGGCTCCCCGCGCAGCAGGAGGGAGGCGCCGGCCTGCGACAGCTGCGCGAGGCGCTTGCGCAGATCGACGATCGGCGCGGACCGGCCCAGGTTTGCCAGCGAGAGCCGCGCTTCGGCGCGAGTCTCGCCGGCCCGCAATGCCCGCTTGACCGTCGCGAGGAGCTTCTGCATCGCGATCGGTTTCTCGAGGAAGTCCAGCGCCCCGATGCGCGTCGCTTCGACCGCGGTGTCGATCGTGGCGTGGCCCGACATCACCACCACCGGCATCGTGAGCTGGCCGCCGGCCGCCCACTCCTTGAGAAGCGAGATGCCATCGGTGTCCGGCATCCAGATGTCGAGCAGCACCAGATCGGGCCGCTCGCGCACGCGGGCTTCGCGCGCCGCGGTGGCGTGCTCGGCCAGGCGCACCGTGTGCCCTTCATCGGAGAGGATCTCCGAGAGGAGCTCGCGGATTCCGACTTCGTCGTCGACGACCAGTATCGTTGCCATTTCGGTCCTTGCGCTACGCGGCGAGCGGCAGCGCGATTGTGACGGCGGCGCCGCCCCGGCCGGCCTCTCCGGCGCGGTTCTCGATGCTCACCGAGCCGTGATGCTCGTCGATGATCTTCTTCACGATCGCAAGCCCGAGCCCGGTGCCCTTCGGCTTGGTGGTCACGTAGGGCTCGAATGCGCGCTTCATGATCGACTCGGCGAAGCCCCCGCCGTTGTCGCTGATCGCGAGCCGCACGCGCTCGCCCGCACGCTCGGTGCGCACCTCGATGCTCGGGTCGGCGGTTCCGGCGAGCGCATCTTCGGCGTTCTGCAGGAGGTTGTGGATCACCTGCCGCAGCTGCGCCGCGTCGCCGCGCACCGGCGGCAGCGCCGGGTCGAGCCGCGCGGTAATGCGTGCCGGCGAGTGGTCGTACAGCACGAGCACCTCGCCCACCAGCCGGTTCAGATCGAGCGCGCCGAGGCTCGGCGCCGGCATGCGCGCATAGTCGCGGAAGTCGTCGACCATCGACTTCATCGCCGCGACCTGGTTGACGATCGTCTCGGTCGCGCGCGCCAGCGCCTGCGCCTCGGGCGGGGCGAGCTTGTCCGCGAGCTTGATCTGCAGCCGCTCCGCGGAGAGCTGGATCGGCGTGAGCGGGTTCTTGATCTCGTGGGCGAGCCGGCGCGCGACCTCGCCCCACGCGGTCGCGCGCTGCGCGGCGATGAGCTGCGTCACGTCGTCGAACACCACGACGTATCCGCCGCCGCCCGGCAGACGCGAGCCGCGCACCAGGATCGTGATCCCGCGACGCTCGATGTCCAGCTCCCGCTGCCACGCGCCGGGCGTGTGCTCCGCGGCGAAGCCGTCCCGGATCGCCTCGGCGAGGACCTCGAGCGCCGCGGAGCCGCCGAGCGGGCCGCCGATGCAGGCGACCACCTCGTCCCCGAGGATCGCCGCCGCACCGTGGTTCGCGACCTGCAGCTGGAACGTCTCGTCGAAGGTGAGCACGCCGGCGGAGAGGTTCGCGAGGATGTTCTCGAGGTGCGCCCGGGCGCTTTCGACCTGCTCGCGGTTCGCGTCGGCCGCGGCCCGCGCGTCGTCGAGCTGGCCGATCATGCTGTTGAACGAGCGCGTGAGGATGCCGAGCTCGTCGCGGCTGGTCACGCGCGGCCGGCGGCTGAAATCGCCGCGCGCGACCGCGAGCGTCGACTCGGCGAGCTCGGCGAGCGGCTCGGACAGGCGCCGGCTCAGGATGAATGCAAGCGCGATCGCCGAGAACAGCGCGAGCAGCAAGGTGAGGGTGAGGGTGAGGATGTAGATCCGCTTGAGGCCGGCGCGCAGCAGCGAAAGCTCCTTGTAGTCGCGGTAGACCGACTGCACCGTTTCGGCCTTCTCGGCGACCCCCGGCGGGACGGCGTGCGTGAGCTGCAGCAGTCGCAACTCGTCCGCGATCGTCGTTCCTCCGACCGGGACGACCACCCGGAGGACGAGCCCCTTCTCGCCGCAGCGCCTCGATCGCGGCATAGGGCCGCCCGCCGCGCGCCTGGCGCAGGACCGCCGCGGGCGGGGCCTCGGGCACGAGCCGTGCGAGCTCGCGGCTCGCCCCCGCGATCATGGCGCCGCCCGGGCCGACCAGCATCGCGTCGTCGACGCCGGCCTGCTCACGCAACCGGATGAGCGCCATCGACTGCTGGGGCGGCGGCAGATCCCCGAGCTCCAGCGCCATGACGCGCGCCTTGCCGCGCAGCTCCTCGAGCATCGCGTCGAGCGCGTCGCGGCCGAGCGACAGTCCGCTCTCCAGCGCATTGTCGACGCGCACGTCGAACCACGACTCGATGCTCTTCGCGAGGAACTGCAGCGAAACCGTGTACACGAGGGCGCCGGGTACGATCGCCATCACGACGAACAGCAGCAGCAGGCGCAGCGTGAGCCGCGAGCCGAAGACCTTCTCGCGCAGCGCGCGCCGCAGGCGCCAGAGCTGATAGCCCACCAGCGCGACGAGCGCCACCGCGATCACGCCGTTGAGGATCAGGAGCAACGGGTAGTGCTGCGCAAAAAGCGAGGTGTTTGCGCTCGCCACCGCCAGCAGGAACAGCAGGATGCCCCCGAGCGCCGCGCTGACGATCAGTGCGTAGGTCATCGCGATGCCTCCGCCTGCTCGATCGTCCCGCTCAGCTCCCAGCGCTTCCACGGCGAGGCCAGCGTCCACTCGCGGTTCGCGAGCGCGCTCACCTGGAACGGCTTCGGCAGCTGGGTCGTGTCGAGGCGCATCCGGCAGTACGCGGCATAAGTGTTGTCGGGCCCCAGGGCACCCTTCGGGAGCACCGGCCATCCGCGCACCCGCGACAGGGTGCGCAGCGCTTCGTCGAGCGTTGCAAAGCTCTGGTGCAGCGCGCCGGTGTTGAGCCGGTAGGTGCGCGTGAGCGCGTGGAACGACAGCCGGGTGGAACGGGAGGCGGCGCCGATGCGCTCGTCGAGCCAGTACCAGCGTGGCCGGTAGATTTCGAACTCGACCACGAAGTACAGCGGCACGCCCTTGGCGAGGGCGTCCTCGAGCCGCGAGGTGAGATCGAACTCGAAATCGGCGCTCAGGACGATGCCGTCTTCGGTGGCGACGAGCCGCGTGTCGCGGATCTCGATCTCGTCCGCGGCCGCGCCGAGCGGGACGAGCGCCAGGACCAGCGCGACCCACACCGGCGCGAACCACCGCTGCGCCCGACGCATCATGGGCGCGCAGGCTGCGATCGCGCGCGCCCGGCGAGCTCGTGCGCCCTGGCGGCGCGCATCGTCCGGTTGTTCCTCATGGCTCTAGCTGCGTCTTCTCGAGGAGGGCGTAGAAGAAACCGTCGCGGTCGTCATCCGGTAAGAGCTGTCCGCCCGCCAGGCCGGGAAGGTCGAGCCGCCGGGCGTCGACGCGGCGCGCAACGAACTCCGCCAGCACCGCATCGTTCTCTTCGGGAAACACCGAGCACGTGGCGTAGAGCAATTTACCACCCGGTGCGAGCACCTGCCACAGCGCGTCGAGCAGGCGCGACTGCTCGCGGACGAATCCCCGCAGGTCCGCCGCGCGCCGCAGCCATTTGATGTCGGGATGGCGTCGCACGACGCCCGAGGCGCTGCACGGCACGTCGGCAAGAACGCGATCGAACGGCCGACCGTCCCACCATGCGTCCAGGTCCGCGGCATCGGACTGGCGCGCATCCGCGTGCAGTCCGAGACGGGCAAGATTGGCCGCGACCGCGGCGAGGCGTCCGGAATCGCGATCGATGGCGAGGAGGTCGGTGTCGGCAATTTCGGCGAGATGGCCGGTCTTGCCGCCGGGCGCCGCGCACGCGTCCAGGACGCGCATGCCGTCACGGGGCGCGAGCAGGACGCCGGCCAGCTGCGCCCCCGCGTCCTGCACCGACACCTCGCCTGCGGCGAAGCCGGGAATCGCCTCGACCGGCCGCGGCTTGACCAGACGGATGGCCCACTCTCCAACTTGCCGCGAGTCGATGCCCGCTTCTTCGAGTCTCGCCAGCATCGCGGCCACGCTCGCGCGCCGCCGGTTGACCCGCAGCGTCAGCGGCGGACGCGCGTTGCCCGCGGCGAGCAGCGATTGCCAGGCGTCGGGATACGCTGTGCGCACGCGATCGACCCACCATTGCGGATAGCCGAAACGGCCGACGTCGTTGCGCGTGGCAGCGCGCTCGAGCGTCTCGCGCTGGCGCAGGTAGTTGCGAAGCGCGGCGTTGACGAAGCCGCGTGCCCGGCCATGCCCGAGGCGTCCACACGCCGCCACCGCCTGGTCGACGACGACGTGGGGCGCGCGCCGTGCGTGGCGCAGCTCGTGGAGGGCGCAGAGCAGCAACGCGCGGACCTCCGGATCCGGGGCGGCCTTGCGGGAGAGCGCGGCGATGATGGCATCGGGCGCGCCGTAGTCGCGCAGGGTGCCGTACACCGCGTCGGTCACGGCCGGATGCCGTCGCCCGGTCGGCGCGTCCTCGTCGGCGAGGGCGGCGCCCAGGCTCCGGCCCGCGATCACGCGCGCAACGATGGTGCTCGCGGCGGCAAGCGTCTCGGCAAGGGGTTGGGACTGCAGCACGGGGCGGGTCGGGCGCGCGGATTATAGCGGCGCACGGCATACCCCAGAGGGAAGAAGAGCGCCGGCCGCTGCCGGCGCTCGGTCCGGGCGGTCGCCTCGCTCACGCCATCGCGCGCAATCGCGCGATCCGCTCCTCGGTTGCGGGGTGGGTGCTGAACAGGCCCTTGATGCCGCCGCCCGACAACGGGTTGATGATCATCATCTGGGCGGTGGCCGGCTGCGCTTCCGCGCTGGGCATCGGAATGCCGCGCGCGTAGGCGTCGATCTTGGCGAGCGCATCGGCGAGCGCGTGCGGGTCGCCCGAGATCTCGGCGCCGCCGCGGTCGGCGCCGAACTCGCGCGTGCGCGAGATCGCGAACTGGATGAGCATCGCGGCGATCGGCGCGAAGACCATGACCAGGATCGCGAGCAGCGGGTTGCCGCCGTTCTCGCGGCTGTGACCGCCGGAGAAGAACAGGCCGAAGTTCGCGAGCGTCGAGATCGCGCCGGCGACCGTGGCCGAGAGGGTCGAGATGAGTATGTCGCGATGCTTGACGTGCGCCAGCTCGTGCGCCATGACGCCGCGCAGCTCGCGTGGGGAGAGGAGCTGGAGGATGCCGGTGGTGGCCGCGACGGCGGCGTGGTCCGGATTGCGCCCGGTTGCGAACGCATTGGGCTGCGGCTCGTCGATGAGATAGACGCGCGGCATCGGCAGCCCCGCGCGGCCGGCGAGATCCTTCACCATGAGATAGAGCTGCGGCGCCGAGATCTCGTCGACCTCCTGAGCGTTGTACATGCGCAGCACCAGCTTGTCGGAAAACCAGTAGGCGAAGAGGTTCATGGCGCCGCCGATCACGAGCGCGATCAGCATCCCCTGTTGCCCGCCGATGGCGCCGCCCAGCATCCCGAACAGGGCAACGATGCCCGCCATCAGGATGCCCGTCTTGAGCCAGTTGCCGAACATGCCTTCCTCCGGATCTCTGCAGTGCGCTTGACTGCGACCGGTTAGATGGGGTGGCGCGGCGAAGATTCAATCGGCGCCACCGGCCTCGAACGAGTCGCCCGGGGCGACGGCGCATCCGCGCAGGAACGCGTCGGCCGACAGCCGCTTGCCGCCGGCGCGCTGCAGCTCGGTGAGCCGCAGGGCGCCGACCCCGCACGCGACCTCGATGCCCGCGTCGCCGACGCGGAGAATCGCGCCGGGTGATCCGACTCCGGGTGCGGCCGGCGCGGCCGACACCTGCGTCGACCGCCACACCTTGATGTCGTCGGCACGCAATCGTGCGAGCGCGCCGGGGAACGGATTGAATGCCCGGATCTGGCGCTCGATCTCGACGGCGGCGCGCGTCCAGTCGATGCGCGCCTCGGCCTTGCCGATCTTCGGTGCGTAGGTCGCGCCGTCGGCCGGTTGCGGCGTCGCCTGCGCGTCGCCCCTCGAGATTCGTTCCAGGGCGGTGACGATCAGCCTCGCGCCGAGCGACGCGAGCTTGTCGTGAAGCGTTCCGCCCGTTTCGTCGGGCGCGATGTCGACCGCCTCGCGGAGCAGCACCGGCCCGGTATCGAGTCCGGCGTCCATCTGCATGATGCTGACGCCCGACACGGGGTCACCGGCGAGCAGCGCGCGCTGAATCGGCGCCGCGCCGCGCCAGCGCGGGAGCAGTGAGGCGTGGATATTGATCGCGCCGTGGCGCGGCAGATCGAGCACCGCCTGCGGCAGGATCAGGCCGTAAGCCGCGACGACCAGCACATCGGCGCGGGCGTCGCGCAACTGCGCTTGCGTTCCGGGATCCTTGAGCGTTAGCGGCTGGAGCACGGGGATTCCGTGGCGCTCGGCCGCCGACTTCACTGCGCTCGGCACCGTTCGCAGGCCGCGACCCGAGGGCCGATCCGGCTGAGTGAGCACTAACACAACAACGTGACCAGCGGCCACCAGGGCATCGAGGGCCGCGACCGAGAACGCCGGCGTGCCGGCGAAGATGACGCGCATCGCTGTTGGGAAGGACGCCGGGTCGGGGTGAAGCAGGCGCGTCGCGCGGGTCAGGCGCTTTGGCGCTCCTGCTTCTGCAGCTTGGACCGGATGCGCGCCTGCTTCAGGCGCGAGAGGTATTCGACGAAGACCTTGCCCTCGAGGTGGTCCATCTCGTGCTGGATGCAGACCGCGAGCAGGCCCTCCGCGACGAGCTCGAACGGCTGGCCCGCGCCATCCAGCGCGCGCACTTTGACCTTCTCGGCGCGCTTGACAACGTCATAAACTCCCGGCACCGAGAGGCACCCTTCCTCGCACTCCTGCTCGCCTTCCCGCGTCACGATTTCGGGGTTGATCAGGACGAGGAGCTGATCCCGGGCGTCGGACGCGTCGATCACGATCACCCGCTTGTGGACGTCGACCTGGGTTGCCGCCAGCCCGATGCCCGGGGCGGCATACATCGTTTCCGCCATGTCCCGCACGAGCTGCCGGATGGCGTCGTCGACCCGCTCCACCGGTTTGGCGACCTTTTCGAGCCGGGGATCGGGGTAGCGGAGGATGTTCAGAACGGCCATAAATTACTTGCTGCGTGAAATAATTAGGTGCAGAATTTCAAGAAAGTCCTTAAAGTCTGGCCAGTCAGCCCCAATAATCAAACACTTGCCAGCGTTTAGATCGGCTCGAGGTGCTCATGTTCAAGTCTAGCACGGCCCTTCTTTTGGCCCTCGTTTTGGCCCTCCCCGTCGCCTGGGCCCAGCAGTCCGGCGCGGGCGGCAACGTTCTGCAGATTCAGCCGAATGCGCCGGACAGTTACGTCGTGCAGAAGGGCGACACGCTCTGGGGCATCTCCGGCAAGTTCCTCACCCAGCCGTGGCGCTGGCCGGACATCTGGCGCCTGAACAAGGAACAGATCAAGAACCCGCACCTCATCTTCCCGGGCGACATCGTCCGCCTCGACCGGGCCACCGGCACCTTGTCCGTCGAGCGCCTCGAGCCCCGGGTGCGCTCGGAGGCCCTCGCCCGCGAAGCGATCCCGACCGTCCCCCTGAAGGTGCTCGAGCCGTTCCTGTCCGCGCCGCTCGTCATCGAGCGTGGGGGTCTGGACAAGGCCCCGCGCATCTTCGCGACCCAGGAAGGCCGCTTCAACATCGGCGCGGGCTCGCGCGCATACGTGACCGGAATGGGCGAGAGCAAGGAAACGCTGTGGCAACTCTACCGTCCCGGCATCGCCCTGGTCGATCCGGACTCGAAGGACATCCTCGGTTACGAGGCGATCTACCTCGGGACCGCGCGGGTGACGCGCACCGGCAGTCCGACCACCGTGCAGGTGCTGTCCTCGAAGCAGGAGATCAGCGAAGGCGATCGCCTGGTCGTCGCGCCGCAGCCGCAGATCTTCAGCTTCGCGCCGCGCGCGCCCGACAAGCCGATCCGCGCCCGCATCATGTCGATCTACGACGGCCACTCCGATGCGCGCACCGATCTGTTGCTCGACCGCGCTGACTGGGCCGGGATCCGGAGCGACGCACTGGCGAAGTCGATCTACGAGGGGTTCGGCGAGACCGGCAACCTCGCGATCGTGACCGTGAACAAGGGCGCGAAGGACGGGCTCGAGGTCGGCCACGTGCTCGCGATCTACCGCAGCACCACGGTGACCAACGATCGCAGCATCGGCCCGTTCTACCTGGGCGCGCCGCGGCAGGAGACGATCGAGCTGCCCGAGGAGCGCTACGGTCTGATGATGGTGTTCCGCACGTTCGACAACCTCTCCTACGCGCTCACGCTCGGCGTCGAGCGGCCGGTCGCGCCCGGGGACGTCGTCAAGACGCCCTGACCGCACGCCAGGCGAGCCCGATGCCCCGGGAGGGCGAGCTCGCAGCGTGGTTGCGCCTCACACTGACCTCCGGACTCGGGGGCCAGGGCATCCGGAGGCTGCTCGCGGAGTTCGGCCTGCCTTCGCAGGTCCTCGGCGCATCGCACGCGGCGCTCGCGCGCACGGTCGGCGAGGCGATCGCAACGCGCCTGCGCACCGACGAGCGCGCGGCGGACGTCGAGGCCGCACTGGACTGGGCGGCACAGCCCGGCAACTCGATCATCACGCTCGCCGACGCGGCTTACCCGCGCGGCCTCCTCGAGATCCCGGACCCTCCGGCGCTGCTGTATGTGCGGGGACGCGCGACGCTCCTCGCCGCGAACGGCCTGGCCATTGTCGGCAGCCGGAATGCGACTGCACAGGGGCTCGCGAACGCGGAGACGCTCGCGCGTGCGCTCAGCCGCGCAGGGCTGACGATCGTGAGCGGCCTCGCGCTCGGGATCGACGCTGCCGCGCACCGTGGCGCACTCGACGGCACCGGTGCGACGGTCGGCGTGCTCGGCACCGGCATCGACGTGATCTATCCGGCGCGTAACGCCCAGCTCTTCACGATGCTCGCCGGCAACGGCGCGATCGTCAGCGAGTTTCCCCTCGGTACGCCGCCGGTCGCGGCCAACTTTCCGCGCCGCAACCGCATCATCAGCGGCCTTGCGCGCGGCGTGCTCGTGGTCGAGGCGGCGCTCGACAGCGGCTCGCTGATCACCGCGCGCCTCGCGGGCGAGCAGGGACGCGACGTCTTCGCCGTGCCGGGGTCGATCCATTCGCCCTTGTCGAAGGGTTGCCACGCGCTCATCAAGCAGGGCGCAAAGCTGGTCGAAAGCGCGGACGATGTTCTGGGCGAGCTCGGCGGCGGCGCGCCGACACCAACTCCGTCACACACTGCGCCGGAAGAAACACACGCGCTGCTGCATCACCTGGGATACGACCCGTGCAATGTTGACACTCTGTGCGGGCGCAGCGGCTTGACGGCCGAAGTCGTATCGGCGATGCTGCTGCAACTGGAGCTCGAGGGGAAGGTCGCGAGCCTCCCAGGCGGCAGATACCAGCGCGTGGCGAATCGCGACCAGAACTGAATGCACTGCTGCATTTCACGGGCGTCACGCCCGCACCGTCAACCAGGGACCGAGGTCCCCTGACCGAGTCTCCACCAGGAGCGTTCCCGCCGTCGATGTTCGAGATCCTCGTCTACCTGTTCGAGAACTACTACCAGGGCGAGCCCTGCCCTGACCCGGACACCCTCGCGCGCAAGCTGACCGACGCGGGGTTCGGCGACGAGGACATCACCGACGCGCTCGACTGGTTGCGGCACCTGTCGCGCCCCAACGACGAGCAGTATCCGGAGGCGTTCGAGCTGTGCGATGCATTCCGCGCGCACACCCACGCCGAGCTCGCGAAACTCACCACCGAGTCGCGCGGCTTCATCACCTTTCTGGAGAGCGCCGGCGTGCTGACCGCGCCCCTGCGCGAGCTGATCATCGATCGCGCGATGGCGCTGCCGGAGGACACGGTCGACCTCGATCAGCTCAAGGTCATCGTGCTGATGGTACTGTGGGCCCGGCGCGGCGACGTCGACACGCTGATCCTCGAAGAGCTGCTGCCCGAAGGAGGCCCGCGGCACATTCACTGACGCCGCGTCGCCGCTTCTTCTTGCCTCGCGCCGGGGCAGTCCTTAAACTTCGGCGCTCCCTGACTCACCCCGCGCGCCGCGCCGCCGGCGAATGCGCGCCCCATGACCGCCCGAAATGGCTAAGAAGCTCATCATCGCCGAGAAACCCTCCGTCGCGAACGACATCGCGCGCGCGCTGGGCGGATTCACGCGGCATGGCGACTACTTCGAGAGCGACGAGTACCTGATCTCGTCCGCGATCGGGCATCTGCTCGAGCTCGCGGCGCCCGAGGAATACGAGGTGAAGCGGGGCAAGTGGTCCTTCGCCCATCTGCCGGTGATCCCGCCGCATTTCGACCTGAAGCCGATCGAGCGGAGCGAGGACCGGCTCAAGCTGCTCGCGCGGCTGATCAAGCGCAAGGACGTGACCGCGATCGTCAACGCGTGCGACGCCGGGCGCGAGGGCGAGCTCATCTTCCGCTACATCGAGCAGCACGTGGGGGCGAAGAAGCCGGTCGAGCGCCTGTGGCTCCAGTCGATGACCCCTTCGGCGATCCGCGACGGCTTCGCGGCGCTCCGCACGGATCGGGAGATGCGTCCGCTCGCCGACGCCGCCGTGTGCCGCTCCGAATCCGACTGGCTGGTCGGCATCAACGGCACGCGCGCGATGACCGCGTTCAACTCGAAGGACGGCGGCTTCTACAAGACCACGGTGGGCCGGGTGCAGACGCCGACCCTCGCGATCCTGGTCGAGCGCGAGAAGCGCATCAAGGCGTTCGTCGCACGCGACTACTGGGAGGTTCTCGGCACCTTCGCTGGCAAGGGCGGGGAGTACGGCGGCCGGTGGTTCGACGAGAAGTTCGAACGCGACCCGAGCGACGAGTACCTGCGCGCCGAGCGGCTCTGGGACGCTTCCCGCGCCGAGGCGATCCGCGCGAAGTGCCTCGGCAAGCCGGGAATCGTCACCGACGAGTCCAAGCCCGCGACGCAAGGCTCGCCGCTCCTCTATGACCTGACCACGCTCCAGCGCGAGGCCAACTCCCGCTTCGGCTTCTCCGCGCGCAACACGCTCGGCCTCGCCCAGGCGCTCTACGAGAAGCACAAGGTCCTGACCTATCCGCGGACCGATGCGCGCGCACTGCCCGAGGACTACCTCGGCACGGTGAAGAAGACCCTCGACATGCTCTCCGACCGGACTGCATCGACCCGCGCATATGCGCCGTTCGCCGCGAAGGTGCTGAAGGAGGGATGGGTCCGGCCCAACAAGCGCATCTTCAACAACGAGAAGATCTCGGACCACTTCGCGATCATCCCCACCTTGCAGGCGCCCAAGCACCTGTCCGAGCCGGAGCAGAAGCTCTACGACATGGTGGTCAAGCGGTTCCTCGCCGTGTTCTATCCGGCGGCGGAGTTCCTGGTCACCACGCGGATCACCCGCGTCGAGGGCGAGCCCTTCAAGAGCGAAGGGCGGGTCATGCTCAACGCGGGCTGGCTGGCGGTCTACGGCCGGGAAGCCGAGGACAAGGACGCCCCGACGCTCGCGCCGGTCCCGGACGGCAAGGTCGAAACGACTGCCGTGGAGGTCCAGCAGAACCAGACGAAGCCGCCGGCGCGCTACTCCGAGGCGACGCTGCTGTCGGCGATGGAGAACGCCGGCAAGCTGGTCGAGGACGAGGAGCTCGCCGAGGCCATGAAGGCGAAGGGCCTCGGCACGCCCGCCACGCGCGCCTCGGTCATCGAGGGCCTGATCTTCGAGGACTACGTGCACCGCAACGGGCGCGAGCTGCAGCCGACCGCGAAAGCGTTCGATCTGCTCTACGCGATCGAGAAGTTCGGCATCGACGAGCTGCGCTCCCCGGAACTGACCGGCGACTGGGAGTTCAAGCTCAAGCAGATCGAGCAGGGCAAGCTCCGCCGCGACGCCTTCATGGACCACATCGTCGACACCACGCGCGATCTGGTCGAGCGCATCAAGAAGGGCACCAGCATCGACGAGCCGCTTTCGACGCTTGCCGCGCGATGCCCGAAGTGCGGGAGCGTGATCAACGAGAACTACAAGAAGTTCCAGTGCTCGAAGTGCGACTTCTCGATGTGGAAGGTGATCGCCAGCCGCCGGATCGAGAACGAGGAGGCCGAAGACCTGATCCGGACGCGCTCGATCGGTCCGTTACAGGGATTCCGCAGCCGCATCGGACGCCCGTTCGCCGCAATGGTGAAGATGAAGGACGACTTCACCGTCGAGCTCGACTTCGGCCAGAGCCAGGCCGACGAGCGGGACGCCGCACCGGTGGATTTCACCGGCCGGCAGCCGCTCGGAAAGTGCCCCAAGTGCGGCGCGTCGGTATTCGACCACGAGCTCGCCTACGTCTGCGAGAAGTCGGTGGGGCCGGCGCGGTCGTGCGACTTTCGGACCGGGAAGATCATTCTGCAGCGCCCGATCGAGCCCGAGCAGGTGACGAAGCTGCTCGAGCACGGCAGGACCGACCTCCTGCACCGCTTCATCTCCAAGAAAGGGCGGCCGTTCTCCGCCTTTCTGGTGCGCCAGCCCGACGGCAGGGCCGGATTCGAGTTCGCACCGCGCGCGGGCGCGAAGGCGAAAGGCGCGGCGCAGCCCGCTGAGCCGAAAGCCGAGGGCAGGGCGCCGACTGCTGCGAAGCCGAAGCCTTCCGGTCGAAGCGCGAGCGTCGCCGCGGCGGAGAAAGACGTCCACGCGCCGAAAGCGGCCGGCAAGACGCCGGCAAAACGCACCGCGCCTCAGGCCGCCGGCGTAGCGGCCAAGCGCCCGAGCGGCGCCAAGCAGGCCGCAGGAAAGCTCGCCGCCAAGAAGCGCGCCGGGTAAGCCCGGCCTAGACGTCCAGCCGCGCCACCAGCGCGTTCTGCTCGATGAAGTCCCGGCGCGGCTCGACCTCGTCGCCCATCAGCTTCGTGAAGATCTCGTCCGCCGCGATCGCATCCTCGATCTGGACCTTGAGGAGCCGGCGCGACCCCGGGTCCATGGTCGTCTCCCACAACTGCTCGGGATTCATCTCGCCCAGGCCCTTGTAGCGCTGCACCGCGGCGTTGCGCTCGACCTCGGCGCGCAGCCAATGCACCGCCTCGCCGAAGTCGCTCACGACGTGCTGATGCTCGCCCCGCTGCACGTAGGCGCCGGGGCCGATCAGGTCGCCGACCAGTTGCGCGGCGGCGGTGATCTGTCGGTAGTCGCCCGAGACGAGGAAGTCTTCGTCGATGACGCTCCAGCGGAGGTTGCCGTGGCGATTGCGCTCGATCACGAGCTGGTGGCGCTCGAGCTTCTCGTCATAGCGCGTCTGGACCCGGACATCGCCGTTCCCGAGCTTCGCCACCAGTTGCGCCGCGCTGGCGTTCGTCGACTCCGCATTCGATAGGTCGACGCGGGCGCCCTGCAGGATCGCATGCAGCGCGCCTTCGTCGATCAGCCGCGTCAGGCGGGTGATCACCGCCTCGGCGAGCAGAAAGGATTGCGACAGCTGGGCGAGCGCGTCGCCCTGGATCGGAGCGGCGTCGCGACGCGGGTACAGGGCCGCGCCCACCAGCGCCTGCCTGAGCATGTACTGGTCGCGTTCGTGGTCGTCCTTCAGGTAGCGCTCGTCCTTGCCTACCTTCACCTTGTAGAGCGGCGGCTGCGCGATGTAGATGTGGCCCCGCTCGATCAGCTCGGGCAGCTGCCGATAGAAGAACGTCAGCAGCAGTGTGCGGATGTGGGCGCCGTCGACGTCCGCATCGGTCATGATGATGATGCGGTGGTAGCGCAGCTTGTCGATGTTGTAGTCGTCCTTGATCCCGGTGCCGAGCGCGGTGATCAGGGTCGCGATCTCGGCGAACGAGATCAGCTTGTCGAAGCGCGCCCGCTCGACGTTCAGGATCTTGCCCTTGAGCGGGAGGATCGCCTGGAACTTGCGATCGCGCCCCTGCTTGGCCGACCCGCCGGCCGAGTCGCCCTCGACCAGGTACAGCTCGCACAGCGCCGGGTCCTTTTCCTGGCAGTCCGCGAGCTTGCCCGGCAGCCCGAAGCCGTCGAGCACCCCCTTGCGGCGCGTCATCTCGCGCGCCTTGCGCGCGGCTTCGCGCGCCCGTGCGGCGTCGACGATCTTGCCGGTGATGATGCGCGCGTCCTGCGGCTTCTCGAGCAGGAAGCTCATCAGCTTCTCGGCCACGATCTCCTCGACGACCGGCCGCACCTCCGAGGACACCAGCTTGTCCTTGGTCTGCGACGAGAACTTGGGCTCCGGGATCTTGGTCGACAGCACGCAGGTGAGCCCTTCGCGCATGTCGTCGCCGGTGCACTCGACCTTCGCCTTCTTGGCGATCTCGTTCTGCTCGATGTACTTGCCGAGGGTGCGCGTCATCGCCGCCCGCAGGCCGGTCAGGTGGGTGCCGCCGTCGCGCTGCGGGATGTTGTTGGTGTAGCAGAGGACCTGCTCCTGGTAGGAGTCGTTCCACTGCATCGCCACCTCGATGAACATGCCCTCCTTCTGCCCGCCGGCGTGGAAGATGGTGCTGTGGAGCACCGTCTTGTTCCGGTTCATGTACTCCACGAATCCCCGGACGCCGCCCGCGAACGAGAACACTTCCTCCTTGGCCGCGCGCTGATCGATCAGCACGATTCGCACGCCATTGTTCAGAAATGACAGCTCGCGGAGGCGTCGCGCCAGGATGTCGTAGTGATACTCGACGTGCCCGAACGTATCGGTGCTGGCGAGAAAGTGCACCTCGGTGCCGCGGCGCTCGGTCTTGCCGATGACCTTGAGCGGCTCGACGCGCTCGCCCCGATGGAACTCCATGAAGTGGACCTGGCCGTCGCGGCGGATCGTGAGCCGCAGCCAGTCGGAGAGCGCGTTCACCACCGAGACGCCGACGCCGTGCAGTCCGCCGGACACTTTGTAGGAGTTGGAGTCGAACTTGCCGCCGGCGTGGAGCTCGGTCATCGCGATCTCCGCGGCCGAGCGCTTGAACTCGTCGTCTTCGTGGATCCCGGTCGGGATGCCGCGGCCGTTGTCCGCGACGCTGATGGAGTTGTCGGTGTGGATCGTGACGATGATCTCGTCGCAGTAGCCGGCGAGCGCCTCGTCCACTGCGTTGTCGACCACCTCGAACACCATGTGATGCAGGCCGGTGCCGTCGGAGGTGTCGCCGATGTACATCCCCGGGCGCTTGCGCACGGCGTCCAGGCCCTTGAGCACCTTGATGCTCGAGGAGTCGTAGCTCGCCGCGTCCGGCCGCGGGATCTCCGCACCGTCCGGGTGGGCCGGCGTCGCCTCGCCGGGCTGCTGCGGTGGAGTCTCTTCGCTCATTCGCCGGCGGCCCTAGATGCGCATCGGCATGACGACGTACTTGAAGTCCGTCCGACCGGGCACGGTGATCAGGGCGCTCGAGTTCGCGTCGCCCAGCGCCACCTCGATTTCCTCGGTCTCGAGATTGTTCAGGACGTCGAGCAGGTAGCCGACGTTGAAGCCGATGTCGAGCGCCTCGCCTTTGTAGTCGAGCTCGAGTTCCTCCTGCGCTTCCTCCTGCTCGGTGTTCGTGCAGGTGATCTTCAGGCTGCCGTCGCCGAGCACCCAGCGCACGCCGCGGAACTTGTCGCTGGTGAGAATCGCGGCGCGCTGCAGCGCCGCGCCGAGCGTCTGCCGTCCGATCTTCAGGTGCTTCGGGTGGGCGCCAGGAATCACCCGCTGGTAATCCGGAAACTTTCCGTCGACCAGCTTGGAGGCAAGCAGCACGCCGTCGAACCGGAAGCGGGCCTGGCTGCCCGAGAGTTCGACCGACACGGGGTCGTCGCTGTCCTGGAGCAGCTTGGTGAGCTCCAGGATGGTCTTGCGGGGGACGATCACCTCCTGCTTGCCCAGGTCGCGCGCGGCGAGCTCGCGCGTCGCGACCGCTAGCCGATGCCCGTCGGTCGCGACGACGCGCAACTCGCCCGCGTCGACCATTATCAGCAGGCCGTTCAGGTAGTACCGGATGTCCTGCTGCGCCATCGCGTACTGCACGAGCGCGAGCACCGCTTTCAGCTCGCGCTGCGGCAGCTCGAATGCCACCGGCGCCCCCTCCGGCGCAGCCAGGCGGGGAAAGTCCTCGGGCGGCAGCGTCTGGAGCTGGAATCGGCTCTTGCCGCTGCGCATCTGCAGGCGCTTGTCCGCGAGCGCCATCGTGACCTCGCTGCCTTCGGGCAGCGCGCGCAGGATGTCGAGCAGCTTGCGGGCGCCGACCGTCACCGCCTTGGCCTCCCCGGCGGCCTCCGCTCCCGCGGTTGCGCTGATCTCGATCTCGATGTCGGTCGCGACGAAAGAGAGTCGGTCGTCCACACGCGTGATGAGGACGTTCGAGAGGATCGGCAGCGTGTGGCGCCGCTCGATGATCCCGGCAACCGACTGCAGCGGCTTGAGCAGGGCCTCGCGGCTTGTCTTCACTAGATTCATATTCTTTTCCTGAGACTGATGATGAGGGCGCCGTTTTTTGTGGATAACGAGTTAAAGCCGTTGATGTCTAGAGCATCTTGCTGGGGATAACCTGTGGGCCGGCCTGTGGACGGCGCCTGAACAACCCGGCCATCTCGCCGGGGTTCGAAGGTGCGCGCCGCTTTACTCACAATCGGGTCCGAGTTATCCAGAGGTTCTCAACAACCTCAGCCTTTCAGGGTCTGTTCCAGGACGTGGAAGTCTCGATTCAGGTCGGTGCTCTTGGTGCGCAGGGCGGCGATCGTCCGGCAGGCGTGCAGCACCGTCGTGTGGTCGCGATTGCCGAAGGCGTCGCCGATGTCGGGCAGGCTCATCTCGGTGAGTTCCTTGGCGAGCGCCATGGCCATCTGGCGCGGGCGCGCGATGCTGCGGGTGCGCTTCTTGGAATGCAGGTCGGCGACTCTCAGCTTGTAGAACTCCGCAACGGTCTTCTGGATGTTCTCGATCGAAATCTGCCGGTTGTGGAGCGACAGGAGATCCTTGAGCGCTTCCTTCGCGACCTCGACGGTGAGGTCCTTCCCGCCGAAGTGTGCGAAAGCGAGTACGTTCTTCAGCGCACCCTCGAGCTCGCGCACGTTCGACCGGATGTGCTTGGCGATGAAAAAAGCGACATCCTCGTCGAGATGCACGCCGACCGCCTCGGCCTTTCGCAGCACGATCGCGACGCGCATCTCCTGCTCCGGCGGCTCCAGGGCCACCGTCAGGCCCCAGCTGAACCGCGTCTTGAGCCGATCGTCGATGCCGACGATGTCGCGCGGATAGGTGTCGCAGGTGATGATGATCTGCTTGTGGGCCTCGATCAGCGCGTTGAACGCGTAGAAGAACTCCTCCTGGGTGCGGTCCTTGCCCGTGAAGAACTGGATGTCGTCGATCAGGAGCACGTCCAGGGAATGGTAGTAGCGCTTGAACGCATCGAAGGACTTCTGCTGGTAGGCGCGCACGACGTCCGAGATGTACTGCGCCGCGTGGAGGTAGCGCACCCTGGCATTGGGCTGGTGCATCATGACGTAGTTGCCGACGGCATGAATGAGGTGGGTCTTGCCCAGACCGACGCCGCCGTAAACGAACAGCGGGTTATAGGAGGTGCCCGGGTTCTCCGCGACCTGCATCGCGGCCGCGCGAGCGAGCTGGTTGGCCTTGCCCGGCACGAAGTTGTCGAACGTGAACTCGGAGGCGAGGCTGGGGCGGTCGGCGGCCTTGCGTTCCGGGCCGGGCGCTTTTGCGCCCGGTGTCGTCGCGAGGGGCCTCGCCGGTGGCGGCGGCGGCGCGGGCTCGGGCAGGTCGCTGACGTCCGGTAGCGCCAGGGCGACCCGTACGGGCGTCCCCGATGGCTCGCTCGCGAGGGCCTCGATCCGGCGCAGGAAGCGGTCCTTTACCCACTGCAGAACGAAGCGGTTCGGCGCCACCAGCCGCAGCACGTCGGTCGCGCGGGGATCCGCGTTGAGCGGCCGGATCCAGGTGTTAAATTGTTGAGCAGGAAGCTCCTTTTCGAGGCGCGCGAGACAGGATTGCCACAGGCTCTGCATGGTCTCGGCGAGGTCTTTCCCGGCAGTCGTTGAGGGGGCAGCGCGGCGCGGCGGAGAGGCCGAAATGATACCCGGTCCGACCCGAGTTATCCACAGCTTCTAACGCTCGTTGACAGCGTATGCAACGCATTGGTTTAATGCCGGGTTTTCCATCTCCCAAGGAACACGGCAATGAAGCGGACCTATCAACCCTCTGTGGTGCGCCGCAAGCGCACGCACGGCTTCCTCGTGCGCATGCGTACGCGCGGCGGGCGCGCGGTGATTCGCGCGCGCCGCGCGAAGGGGCGCGCCCGTCTCGGCATCTGACCCTCACGTCCGGTCGCGAACGTTTGCGGCTGCGTCCGAGCCAGCGGCTCGGTGCAGCGCAGGTATCAGCGGTGCTCAAGTCGGGCCGCCTCGCGCGGTCGACCCGCCTCTATCTGTATCGCCTTCCCAACGAGTTCGGCCGTCCGCGGCTCGCGCTGATCGTGCCGAAGCGCTTTGCAGCCCGCGCGGTCGTGCGGAACCGCATCCGGCGTCTGGCGCGCGAGGCGTTCCGGCTCGCGCAGGTCGCGATCGGTGGCCAGGACTGCGTCGTGCGCCTCGTCAAGGTCCCCGGGGAACCGCCGATCACGCTCGGCGAACTCGCGGGACTGTTCCGGCGCGGGGCGAATGGCTAGAGTCCTGCTCGCGCTGGTCGCCGCCTACCGGTATCTTCTGAGCCCGATGCTGGGGCGGAGCTGCCGGTTCTTCCCGACCTGCTCGGAGTACGCGATGGAAGCGCTGGCGCGGCACGGCGCGCTGCGCGGAACCTGGCTTACGGTGCGGCGCGTGGCGCGCTGCCATCCCTGGCACCCCGGCGGCTACGACCCGGTGCCGTAACCCGATAACGATAACGTCCTCACCCGATGGACACCCAACGCCTCGTTCTCTTCGTCATCTTCTCGTTCTCGATCCTGATGCTCTGGGACGCGTGGCAGCGCGAGCAGCGTCCGCCTGCGCCCGCGCAGCAGCAGGTGCAGGGCCAGGGCCAGGGCCAGGCGACCGGCGTGCCGACACCCAGCGTCCCCGCGCCGACCGCGGCGACGAGCCCGCCTGCTGCGGTCACGCCCGACGCGGTGCCCTCGAGCACGTCGGCCGCGCCGCAGCGCGAGCTCATCAAGGTCGAGACCGATCTGTTCCGCGCGGGCATCGACCCGGTCGGCGGTGATCTCGTCCTTCTCGAGCTGAAGCGCTATCGCGACAGCCTGGACACGTCCAAGACCTTCCAGCTGCTCGGCGCCGATCATCATTACGCCGTCCAGACCGGTCTGATCGGACCGAACCTGCCGAATCACAAGACCGTGTTCACGAGCGAGGGGAAGGCCTACTCGCTCGCCGAGGGCCAGGACGCCGTCGAGGTGAAGCTCCGCGCCGCATCGCCCGACGGCGCGAAGGTCACGAAGACGCTGACGTTCAGACGCGGCAGCTATGTCGTCGACGTGTCGCACCAGATCGCGAACGCGACTTCGGCGCCGATCGCCGCGCATGCGTATTTCCAGATCGCACGCGACGGCAAGGCGCCGGCCGACGACAAGGCGATGCTCTACACCTTCACCGGCGCGGCGGTCTACACGGACCAGGAGAAGTTCGTGAAGGTGCCCTTCGGCGACATCGACAAGGGGAAGGTGCCCTATCCGAAGAGCGCGGACACCGGCTGGGCCGCCATGATCCAGCACTATTTCGTCACGGCGATCCTGCCGCCGGAGAATGCGACGCGCGAGTACTACACGCGCAAGATTGCCGATAACCAGTACACCACGGGGGCGATTCTCCCGGTCGCCCCGATTGCGCCCGGGGCGACGGGCACGGTCGGTGCGCGCGTCTACGCCGGTCCGCAGGAGCAGGAGAAGCTCAAGTCGGTGGCGCCCGGCCTCGACCTGGTGGTGGACTACGGCTGGCTCACGGTGATCGCCGCGCCGCTCTTCTGGGTCCTCGAGTGGTTCCACGGCTGGCTCGGCAACTGGGGCCTCGCGATCATCGCCTTGACCGTGCTGATCAAGCTGATCTTCTTCCCGCTCTCGGCGGCGAGCTACAAGTCGATGGCGCGCATGAAGAAGGTGACGCCGCGCCTCACCAAGATGCGGGAGATGTACGGCAACGATCGCGCCAAGATGAACCAGGCGATGATGGAGCTGTACAAGGAAGAGAAGATCAATCCGCTCGGCGGCTGCCTGCCGATCGTGGTGCAGATCCCGGTGTTCATCGCGCTGTACTGGGTGCTGCTCGCCTCCGTCGAGCTGCGCCAGGCGCCGTTCTTCGGCTGGATCAAGGACCTCTCGGTGCCGGACCCGTTCTTCATCCTGCCGGCGATCATGATGGGATCGATGATCATCCAGACCAAGATGAGCCCGACCCCGCCCGACCCCGTGCAGGCGAAGGTGATGATGATCATGCCGTTCGCGTTCGGCGTGATGTTCTTCTTCTTCCCGGCCGGGCTGGTGCTCTACTGGGTCGTCAACAATGTCCTGTCGATCGCGCAGCAATGGCAGATCACCCGCATGATGGAAGGCGGGAAAGACAAGCCGGCCGCGGCGAAGCGCTGAGCGCCGCCGACACGATCGCGGCGATCGCCACCGCGCCGGGACGGGCGGGCGTCGGCGTGGTCCGGGTGTCGGGCGCGCGCCTCGAGTCGTTCGCCGCCGGGTTGCTCGGCCGGCTGCCGCAACCCCGTCACGCGACGCGCGCGACCTTCCGCGATGCGTCGGGGGCGGCCATCGACGACGGCATCGCGCTCTACTTTCCCGCGCCGCACTCCTACACCGCCGAGGACGTCCTCGAGCTCCAGGGCCACGGCGGCCCGGTGGTCCTGCAGATGCTCCTGCGGCGCTGCTTCGAGCTCGGTGCCCGCCTCGCCGAACCGGGCGAGTTCACCCGGCGCGCGTTCCTCAACGACAAGCTCGATCTCGCGCAGGCCGAAGCGGTCGCGGACGTCATCGAAGCGGCGACCGAAACCGCGGCACGCGGCGCAGTGCGCAGCCTCCAGGGCGAGTTCTCGGCCGCGATGCCGCGAATCTCGTCGACCCGCTGATCGAGCTGCGCATGCTGGTCGAGGCGACGCTCGACTTTCCCGAGGAGGAGCTCGATCCCCTCGATCGCGCGGACGCGCGCGGACGGCTCGAGCGGCTGCGCACTGCGCTCGCGGAGACGCTCGCGCGCGCAAGGCAGGGCAGTCTGCTGCGCACCGGACTGCACGTCGTGCTCGCCGGGCAGCCGAACGTCGGCAAGTCGAGCCTGCTGAACCGCCTCGCCGGCGAGGACCTCGCCATCGTCACGGCAATCCCCGGAACGACGCGCGACACGGTGCGCCAGGCGGTCCAGATCGAGGGCGTCCCGCTGCATCTCGTCGACACCGCCGGATTGCGCGAGGCCGCGGATGAAGTCGAGCGCCTCGGCATCGCGCGCACCTGGAGCGAGATCGAGCGCGCGGACGTGCTGCTGCTGATCGTCGACGCCGCCGCCGGCGTCACGGCTGCGGACGACGCGATCGTCGCGCGGCTGCCGAATCGCCTGCCGCGCGTCGTCGTCCACAACAAGATCGATCTGTCGGGTGCCGCGCCGCACGTCGGCGCGCAGGGCGGGGCGACGACCGTGCACCTGTCCGCGAAGACCGGCGCAGGCATCGATCTGCTGCGCAACCATCTGCTCGAGCGCGCCGGCTGGCATCCGGCGGAGGAGTCGCCCTTCGTCGCGCGCGAGCGCCACCTCGTGTGCCTGCGCCGCGCTGCGGAGCACCTGGAGGCCGCGGCGCAACAGGCGAACGCGCCGGAGCTCCTCGCCGAGGAGTTGCGGCTCGCGCAGGATCAGCTCGGCGCGATCACCGGCGAGTTCACTGCCGACGACCTTCTCGGCGAGATCTTCTCCCGCTTCTGCATCGGCAAGTGACCGACGCGGCGCACGCAGGCTTTCCGTCAGGTTCGCGGCAGTAGAATGACCGGCCACGTTTCGCCGAGGAGAGGAGCCATGTCGTTCGCCGCTCGCACTGCCGTCGCTGCGCTCGGCGCATTGCTCCTCGCCGGCGCCGCCGCGGCTCAACCCAGCCTGAAGATGATGATCCCCGCCAACCCGGGCGGCGGATGGGACCAGACCGGACGGCAACTCGCCGCCGCGATGCAGAGCGCGAAGCTCGTGAGCGGCGTGCAGTTCGACAACAAGGGCGGCGCCGCCGGCACGATCGGGCTCGCGCAGTTCGCCAACGCCGCGAAGGGCGATCCCAACGCGCTGATGGTGGCGGGGATGGTGATGGTCGGCGGCATCGTGCTGCAGCAGTCGCCGGTCAATCTGGGCATGGTCACGCCGATCGCACGACTCACGAGCGAGTGGGAGGTGATCGTGGTGCCCGCGAGCTCGCCGCACAAGACGCTGGCGGACCTGGTGAAAGCCTTCAAGGACAACCCGGGGAAGGTGTCGTGGGGCGGCGGCTCGGCGGGTGGGACCGACCACATTCTCGTGGGCCTGATCGCGAAGGCAGTCGGTGCCGATCCGTCCAAGATCAACTATGTCGCCTACAAGGGCGGGGGCGAGGCGCTCACCGGCATCATCGGCGGTCACGTCACCGCGGGCGTGTCGGGCATCGGCGAGTTCGCCGAGCAGATCAAGGGCGGCCGGCTGCGTGCGCTGGCGGTCTCCGCGCCGCAGGCAGTTGACGGCATCCCATCGCTCAAGGAGCAGGGCGTCGACGTGGAGCTCGGCAACTGGCGCGGCGTGTTCGGCGCGCCGGGCCTCTCGCCGCCGCAGCGCGATGCGCTGGTGAAACTCGTCCGGGACGCGACCGAGACGCCGGCCTGGAAGCAGTCGCTCGAAAAGATGGGGTGGAGCCCGGTGTTCCTCGGTGGCGACCCGTTCAAGGCGTTCCTCGAAGAGGACACGCGGCGGGTGACCGCGATCATCGATTCCATCGGGCTGAAGAAGAAGTGAGCGCCGCGCGCCGCTCGCGCGCCGAGCTCGCGCTCTCCATCGGCGTGCTGGCGCTCGGGATCGGCGTCTCCGTCGGCACGGCGTTCCTGCCCGGCGAAGGCGGGTACGCGCGGATCGGCCCGAACTTCATGCCCGGTGTCGTGGGCGGCGGACTGGTCGTCGTCGGCGTCTGGCTGCTGTACGAGGCGCTCACCGGCGGCTGGCGGCAGCGTGGCGAGGATTCGCCCGCGGGACGCGGCGAGCATGCCTTCCACGCCCCGGCGTTCCTGTGGGTCAGCGCGGGGCTGTTCGCCCACATGATCCTCATCGGTACGGCGGGATTCGTGATTGCGGGCGCAGCACTGGTCGCGTGCATCGCGCGCGGCTTCGGCAGTCCGCGCTTCGGGCGCGACTTCGCCATCGGCTTCGCCCTCGCGCTCGCGGCGTTCCTGTTCTTCGTGAGGTTCCTGAACGTCGGGCTGCCCGGCGGCTGGCTCGCGCCGCTCCTCGGGACCGCGGGGATCTAGTGGAGACCCTGACCGCCCTGTGGGCGGGCTTCGGGGTCGCGCTGCAGCCGGCGAACCTGCTCTGGGGCTTCATCGGCGTCACGCTCGGCACGTTTGTCGGCGTGCTGCCGGGCGTCGGGCCGGCGCTTACCGTGGCGATGCTCTTGCCGCTGACCGTGAAGCTCGAGCCGACCGGCGCGCTCATCATGTTCGCCGGCATCTACTACGGGGCGATGTTCGGCGGATCGACCACGACGATCCTGCTGAACGCGCCGGGCGAGTCGGCGTCGATCGCGACCGCGCTCGAAGGCAACCGGATGGCCAAGGCGGGCCGGGCCGGGCCGGCGCTCGCCACCAGCGCGATCGGTTCGTTCGTCGCCGGAACGATCGCGACCTTGCTGCTCACGCTTCTCGCGCCGGTCGTCGTCGAGGCGGCGCTCAAGTTCGGCCCCGCGGAGTACTTCGCGCTGATGGTGTTCGCGTTCACGACGGTGTCGGCGGTCCTCGGCGCCTCGACGGTGCGCGGCCTGGCGGCGCTCTTCGTCGGACTCTTCCTGGGTCTGATCGGGATCGACAGCCAGACCGGGCAGGCGCGTTTCGCGTTCGGGGTGCCGGAGCTGCTCGACGGGATCGACGTCGTCGTCCTCGCCGTCGGGCTCTTCGCGGTCGGCGAGACGCTGTACGTCGCCGCGTACGCGAGCCGCATGCCGGAGACGCTCGAGAAGCTGAAGGGCTCGCTGTGGATGTCGGGCGACGACTGGCGCCGCTCGGCGCCGGCGTGGTTGCGCGGGACGCTGTTCGGCTTTCCCTTCGGCTCGATTCCGGCGGGCGGCGCCGAGATCCCCACCTTCCTGTCCTACGCCACCGAGAAGAAGCTTGCCAGGCACCCGGAGGAGTTCGGCAACGGCGCGATCGAGGGCGTCGCCGGACCCGAGGCGGCGAACAACGCCGCGGCGACCGGAACGCTGGTGCCGCTGCTCACGCTCGGCATCCCGACCTCGGCGACGGCGGCAATCCTCCTGAGCGCATTCCAGAACTACGGCATCCAGCCCGGGCCGCTCCTCTTCCAGACGCAGGGGGCGCTCGTCTGGGGGCTGATCGCCAGCCTGTACGTCGGCAACGTGATCCTGCTCGTCCTCAACCTGCCGCTGATCGGCATCTGGGTGCGGGTGCTCGCGATTCCGCGTCCGCTGCTGTACGGCGGAATTCTCCTGTTCGCCACGCTCGGCGCCTACAGCCTGCATCAGTCGTGGGTCGACCTCGCCACGCTCTACGTCTTCGGGCTGCTCGGCTTCGCGATGCGGCGCTGGGACATTCCGGTCGCGCCGGCGATCATCGGCCTGATCCTCGGCCCGCTCGCGGAGACGCAGTTCCGGCGGGCGCTCGCGATCAGCGAGGGCGATGCAAGCGTGTTCTTCACGCAGCCGATCGCCGCGGTGCTGCTCGCGCTCGCAGTGGCCGCCGTCCTCGGGCCGTGGCTATGGCGCCGTTTCAAGGGCGCGCAGGCGCGGTGACCTCGTGGGCGGGAGACGGGGCGGCTGCCGCGCGCGCGCTCGTCGCGTGCACGCTCGGCGGCGCGCTGTGCGCCTGGATCGGCACGCCGCTGCCGTGGATGATCGGGCCCCTTTTCACGATGGCGGCGCTCGAGCTCGCGGGCGTGTCGCTCGCGGCGCCCCGCGGCGGGCGCGAGCTCGGACAGGTGATCATCGCGACGGCGCTCGGGCTCTACTTCACGCCGGCGGTCGCGCGCGAGGTCGGCGGACGCTGGGAGCTGCTCGTCGCGGCGGCGGTGTTCGCCACCGTCCTGTCGTACGCGGGGGCGTGGTTCATCTCGCGCTTCTCCGACAGCGACCGCACCACCGCGTTCTTCGCGAGCGTGCCCGGCGGCGCCACCGAGATGGCGGTCCTCGGCGAGCGCTTCGGGGCCAAGCAGGATCGCATCGCGCTCGCGCAGAGCCTGCGCATCCTGATCGTGGTTACCGTAATTCCCTTCTCCTTTGCGGCGCTGGGCGTGCACGGCAGCGATCCGCCGGCGCAGGCGGGTGCGGCGTTCTCGCGCTCCGGGCTCGCCGCGCTCCTCGCCTGTGCGGCCGCGGGCGGGTTCGCATTCCAGCGCCTGCGTCTGCCCAACGCGTTCATGCTCGGCGCGCTCGCGGTCACGATCGGGCTCACGGCGAGCGGCATCCAGTGGTCCACGATGCCGCCGGTGCTGAGCAACGCGGGACAGGTGCTGCTCGGGTGCGCGCTCGGCGCGCGCTTCGAGCGCGAGTTCATGCGTCGGGCGCCGCGCTTCGTGCTCGTCGTCACGCTGAGCGTGTTCGTCGCGATGGCGCTCTCGGCCGGCTTCGCGCTGGTGCTCGCGCGGCTGGGGGACATCGCGGCGGGGACGATGGTGCTCGCGACCGCGCCCGGCGGGATCGCGGAGATGTGCATCACCGCGAAGGTCGTGCAGCTCGGGGTGCCGCTGGTGACCGCCGCGCACGTCGCGCGGGTGGTCATGCTCGTGACCATGACCGCGCCCGTGTTCCGGCTGAGCCGCTGGCTGCGGCGGCGCCTTGTTACAAAGTGAAAAACCTGCGTCCAGTGCGGCCCGGGAGCGGCGTAAGGGGGTGCTTTTCTGCTAGAGTTTCGCCCCACCGGAGTTCAGCCGGCCGCCCTGCAGGCACCCCCAGAAGAAGAACAGCAACGCGGGCGCGGCTCACCCTCTTTCACTCGAACGGGGCCCCTGCCAGATGAACCAACCCTACATTCCCCACATCCCGGTACCGGATTACGTGCGCAACCGCCGGGCGATCGAGTGGGTCGCCGAGATCGCCGAGCTCACCAAGCCGGATGCGATCCACTGGTGCGACGGCTCGCAGGCCGAGTACGACCGGCTGTGCGAGGAGATGGTCCGGAGCGGAACCTTGATGCGGCTGAACCCCGAGCTTCGGCCGGGCAGCTTTCTCGCGCGTTCCGACCCGACCGACGTCGCCCGGATGGAGGACCGCACCTTCATCTGCTCGAAGGCGAAGGAGGATGCCGGACCGACCAACAACTGGATGGCGCCCGCGGAGATGCGGGCCACGCTCGCGCAGCTCTTCGACGGCTGCATGCGCGGGCGCACGCTGTACGTGGTGCCGTTCTCGATGGGCCCGCTGGGCTCGCACATCGCGCAGATCGGGATCGAGATCACCGACTCGCCGTACGTGGCCGTGAGCATGCGCGTGATGACGCGCATGACCGCCAAGGTCTGGGAGCTGCTCGGGGCCGAGGGCGAGTTCGTCCCGTGCGTGCATTCCGTCGGCGCACCCCTCGCGGCGGGGAAGAAGGACGTGCCCTGGCCCTGCAACAAGGAGCACAAGTACATCGTCCACTACCCCGAGACGCGCGAGATCTGGTCGTTCGGCTCGGGCTACGGCGGCAACGCGCTGCTCGGGAAGAAATGCTTCAGCCTGCGGATCGCGTCGGTCATGGGCCGCGACCAGGGGTGGCTTGCGGAGCACATGCTCATCCTCGGCGTGACCGCGCCGAACGGCGAGAAGACCTACGTGAGCGCGGCGTTTCCCAGCGCCTGCGGCAAGACGAACTTCGCGATGCTCGTGCCGCCGCCCGCCTTCCCGGGCTGGAAGGTCACGACGGTCGGCGAGGACATCGCCTGGATCAAGCCGGGCAAGGACGGACGTCTCTACGCCATCAATCCTGAAGCCGGTCTGTTCGGCGTCGCGCCGGGCACCTCGGCGAAGACGAATCCGAACTGCCTGGACGCGATCCGCTCGAACACCATCTTCACCAACGTGGCGCTCACCCCCGAGGGCGATGTCTGGTGGGAAGGCCTGACCGACGTGCCGCCGCCGCATCTCACCGACTGGCAGGGGCAGCCCTGGACGCCGGATTCCGGCCGCAAGGCGGCGCATCCGAACTCGCGCTTCACCGTGGCGGCCACCCAGCTCGCCTCGCTGGATCCCGAGTGGGAGAACCCGAACGGCGTGCCGATCAGCGCGATGATCTTCGGCGGGCGGCGCTCGAACACGGTACCGCTCGTCGTCGAGGCGACGGACTGGGACGCGGGCGTGTACCTCGGCGCGACGATGGGATCGGAGACGACCGCGGCCGCGACCGGAAAGGTCGGCGTGGTGCGCCGCGACCCGATGGCGATGATCCCGTTCGTCGGCTACAACATGGCGGACTACTTCGCGCATTGGCTCAGCGTCGGGCGCGCCGCGTCGCATCGGCCGCATGTTTTCCTCGTCAACTGGTTCCGGACCGACGCGCACGGCAAGTTCGTCTGGCCCGGTTACGGCGACAACATGCGCGTGCTCAAGTGGGTCGTGGAGCGCTGCCGCGGCCGCGCGCACGCGGTCGAGACGCCGATCGGCTGGGTGCCGGCCTTCGAGGATCTCGAGTGGACCGGGCTCGACCGGTTCTCGCGCGAGCAGTACGCCGCGGCGACGTCGTTGCGTCACGACGAGTGGCAGGACGAGCTCGGCCAGCACGACGACCTGTTCGAGAAGCTCGGCGCGCGGCTGCCGCGCGAGCTGGCCCTGCGCCGTGAAGCGATCGGGCTCGCAATGCGCTGACCCCGCGCAGTCGCATCAGGACCGGGGCCGCCGCGCGCGGCCCCGCGTTTTTTCGGCGGTCGGGCGCACTACAATCCCGGCATGAACCGCGGGCCTGCGGACAGCGCTGTCTTCCATCGCGACCCTCGGCACACCTACCCGGTTGCGGTCGCCGGCGACGGGCCGTACCTGATCGATGCGGCGGGCAAGCGGTATCTCGACGGGTCCGGGGGCGCGGCCGTGTCGTGCCTTGGCCATAGCGACCCCGGGATCGTCGCGGCGATCGAGGCCCAGCTCCGGCGCCTGCCGTACGCGCACACTTCCTTCTTCACCAACGAGCCCATGGAGGCGCTGGCTGCGGACCTCACCGCGCATGCGCCGGAAGGGATCGCGAAAGCGTACTTCGTCTCAGGGGGCTCGGAGGCGATGGAAGCGGCCCTCAAGCTCGGCCGACAGTACTTCCTTGAAGTCGGGGAGCCGCAGAGGACGAGAGTGATTGCTCGCCGACAGAGCTATCACGGCAACACCCTGGGGGCGCTCGCAACGGGCGGAAACGCGCTCCGGCGGGAGCGATTCGAGCCGCTGTTGGTCGACGTCACGCACGTTTCCCCCTGCTATCCGTACCGGGACCTGCAGGCGGGGGAGAGCCCGGAGGCTTACGGCGAGCGACTGGCTCGCGAGCTCGACGCCGAGATTCTGCGGCTCGGACCGAAGTCGGTTATCGCGTTTGTGGCGGAGACGGTTTGCGGCGCGACACTTGGTGCGCAGCCACCGGTTCCCGGGTACCTGGCGCGGGTGCGCGAGGTCTGTGATCGCTACGGGGTGCTGCTGATCCTCGACGAGGTGATGTGCGGCATGGGCCGCTGCGGGACGCTGTATGCGTGCGAAGCCGAGCAAGTGATACCGGACCTCATCACGATCGGGAAAGGGTTGGCTGCCGGGTATCAGCCGATTGGCGCGTTGCTGGTACGGCAGCCGATTTTCGATGCCATTGTCGCCGGAAGCGGAGCCTTCCAGCACGGCCACACCTACAGCGGACACCCGGTGGCCTGCGCGGCCGCGCTCGCGGTGCAGCAGGCGATTCGCGAGCGGGGCCTGCTTGGGCGGGTCCGCTCGCTCGGCAGCCGGTTGGGCGGGCTGCTCCGAGAGCGGTTTGCCGATCACCCCAATGTCGGCGACATCCGGGGTCGTGGCCTCCTCTGGACCCTCGAGCTGGTTGCGGACCGGGAGTCCAAGGCCCCATTCGACCCCGAGCGACGCGTCCACTCCCGGCTGAAGCGGCAGGCACTCGAGGACGGGCTGCTCTGCTATCCGATGGGGGGAACGATCGACGGCCGCCGGGGCGATCACGTCCTGGTCGCGCCCCCGTACATCGTCGAGGAGTCGCACCTGCACGAGCTGGTCGACAAGCTCGCGGGCGCGCTCGCGCGCGTCCTCGTCCCCTGAATTCGTCCGGGTGGGGTGCAAAGGCATGTTCCACGTGGAACATGCCAGCCGATTGGGTGCCCACGCGTGTTCCACGTGGAACATTCGCCCGTGCCGCTCGCCCGGACCACCCGCAGCGATTCCGTGAGCACCGGGCAGGGCGTACAATCCGCGCTCCGCGAAAGCGGCCCATCCCATGAATTTCCCAGACCCGTTCGAGGTGATCGTCGTCGGTGGCGGCCATGCCGGCACCGAGGCCGCGCTCGCGGCTGCCCGTGCGGGGTGCAAGACGCTGCTGCTGACGCACAGCATCGAAACCCTGGGTCAGATGTCCTGCAACCCGTCGATCGGCGGGATCGGCAAGGGGCACCTGGTCAAGGAGGTGGATGCGCTCGGCGGCGCGATGGCGCTGGCGACCGATCAGGCCGGGATTCAGTTCCGCACGCTCAATTCGAGCAAGGGCCCGGCGGTCCGGGCGACGCGTGCCCAGGCGGATCGGGTGCTCTATCGGCAAGCGATTCGTGGCCGTCTCGAAAGCCAGGCAAACCTCACGGTGTTTCAACAGGCGGTGGACGACCTCATCCTGGACGGTGACCGCGTCGTCGGTGCGGTGACCCAGCTCGGGATTCGCTTTAGCGCTCAGTCGGTTGTACTGACCACCGGGACCTTCCTCGCCGGCCTGATTCACGTCGGCCTGGAGCACTACTCGGCGGGCCGGGCCGGGGATCCGCCGTCGATTCGCCTCGCCGCGCGGCTGCGCGAACTGAAACTCCCGGTCGGCCGCCTCAAGACGGGGACACCCCCCCGACTCGACGGCCGCACGATCGATTTCGCGGTGATGGAGGTGCAACCGGGGGACGACCCGCCGCCGGTGTTCTCGTTCGTCGGCACGCGCGACATGCATCCGGCCCAGTTGCCCTGCTGGGTGACGCACACGAATCCCCGCACCCACGACATCATCCGTGGGGGCCTCGATCGCTCGCCGATGTACACCGGCAAGATCGAGGGCGTCGGGCCACGCTATTGCCCGTCGATCGAGGACAAGATTCACCGGTTCGCCGGCAAGTCGAGCCACCAGATCTTCCTCGAGCCCGAGGGGCTCGCAACCCGCGAGATCTACCCGAATGGCATCTCGACCAGCCTGCCGTTCGATGTCCAGCTCGAATTAGTACGTTCGATCAAAGGATTAGAGCAGGCACACATCCTTCGGCCGGGCTACGCGATCGAGTACGACTACTTCGATCCGCGCGGCCTGAAGGCCTCCCTCGAAACGAAGGCGATCGCGGGTCTCTTCTTCGCCGGCCAGATCAACGGCACCACCGGTTACGAGGAGGCCGCGGCGCAGGGTCTTCTCGCCGGGATCAATGCTGCACGCCTGGTGCGCAGCAAGGCGGCCTGGTGTCCGCGTCGCGACGAGGCCTATATCGGGGTTCTGGTCGACGACCTGATCACCCGCGGCGTCGCGGAGCCTTACCGGATGTTCACGAGTCGCGCCGAATACCGGCTGATGCTCCGCGAAGACAACGCGGACCTGCGCCTCACCGAGGCGGGGCGCACGCTCGGCGTGGTCGACGACGCGCGGTGGGAGGCGTTCGCGCGCAAGCGCGATGCGATCGCCGCAGAACAGGAACGGCTCAAGTCGACCTGGGTGAATCCGCGCCTGCTGCCGGTCGGGGACGCCGAGCGCGTGCTCGGACAACCGATCGAGCGCGAGTACCCGCTGCTCGATCTGCTCAAGCGGCCGGACGTGACGTACGCAGCGCTGATGACGCTGCCCGGGGCGGGACCGGGCACCTCCGATGCGACCGTCGCCGCGCAGGTGGAGGTTCAGGCGAAGTACGCGGGCTACATCGCGCGCCAGCAGGACGAGGTCGCGCGGCAAGAGGCGCACGAGTCGACGCGGCTGCCGCGCGATCTGGACTACGGCGTCGTGCGCGGGCTGTCGATGGAAGTGCGGCAGAAGCTTGCGCAGCAACGACCCGAGACGATCGGCCAGGCGTCGCGCATCCAGGGCGTGACGCCGGCGGCCATCTCGCTGCTGCTCGTGCATCTGAAGCGCCGCGCGGTGCGCGGGAAGGATCAGCCGGAGAAGAGCGCGGCATGATCGGTACGCACGAACTCGGGCGTGCGTCAGCCGCGCTCGGCCTGGCGCTCGCCGATACGCAGGTCGCGACGCTCGAGCGATATCTCGATCTGCTCGAGAAGTGGAACCGCGTCTACAACCTGACCGCCATCCGCGAGCGCAGCCGCATGGTGACGCATCATCTGCTCGACTCGCTCGCGGTGCTGCCGCACGTGCGCGGGCCGCGCGTGCTCGACGTCGGCAGCGGTGCCGGCCTGCCGGGCATTCCGCTCGCGGTCGCCGGCCCGGCGCTGCACGTCACGCTCCTGGAGAGCAACCACAAGAAGTCCGCATTCCTGACCCAGGCGGTCGCCGAGTTGCAGCTCGCGAACGTGCAGGTCGTGATGGAGCGGGTCGAGTCGTGGCAGCCCGAGGCGCGCTTCGACACGATCGTGTCGCGCGCTTTCGCGGAGCTCGGCGAGTTCGCCTCGCTCGCCGGCCGCCTGCTCGCGCCGCAGGGCGTGCTCGCCGCGATGAAGGGCGTGCATCCGTTCGAGGAGATCGAGCGTCTGCCGCAGGGCTATCGGGTTCAGCAGGTGGTCCGGCTGCGCGTGCCGGGTCTCGACGCCGAGCGGCATCTCGTCCTCATGGGTGCGGCGTGACGCGCATCATCGCGATCGCCAACCAGAAGGGCGGCGTCGGCAAGACCACGACCACGGTGAACGTCGCCGCCGGGCTCGCGCAGGCGGGCAAGCGGGTGCTGCTCGTGGATCTCGATCCGCAGGGCAACGCGACGATGGGCTCGGGCGTCGACAAGCGCGCGCTCGAGTACACCGTGTACCACGTGCTCCTCGGACTGAATACGGTCGAAGTGGTGCGCAAGCGCTCGGAGTCCGGGGGCTACGACGTCCTTCCCGCGAATCGCGAACTCGCGGGCGCCGAGGTGGAGATGGTCGAGCTCGAGCATCGGGAGACGCGGCTGAAGAGCGCGCTCGCGCACGTCGCCCACGAGTACGACTTCATCATGCTCGACTGCCCGCCGGCGCTCAACCTGCTGACGGTCAACGGGCTCGTGGCCGCCGACGCGGTGCTCATCCCGATGCAGTGCGAGTACTACGCGCTCGAGGGCCTGTCGGACCTCATCAACACGATCAAGAAGGTGCGGCAGCACCTGAACCCGCAACTCGAGATCGAAGGCCTGCTGCGCACCATGTTCGACCCGCGCAACACGCTGTCGCAGCAGGTGTCGGACCAGCTCGAGCAGCATTTCGGCGCGAAGGTGTACGGGACGATCATTCCGCGCAACGTGCGTCTCGCCGAAGCGCCGAGCTTTGGGGCGCCCGCGGTCAACTTCGACGCGGCCTGCAAGGGTTCGCAGGCCTATCTCGCGCTCGCCGGCGAGATCCTCGGCCGGGCGGAAGCCGCCCCGCAGGCCGAGGCCGCGGCGTGATCGGCGGAGGGGGAAGGGCGATGATCAAGCAGAAGGGACTGGGACGCGGGCTCGACGCATTGCTGGGCGGAGGCGACGAAGCGGCCGCGCCGCCGGGACGCGAGTCGCTCGCCACCGCGCGCGTCGACCGGCTGCAGCCGGGGAAGTACCAGCCGCGCACCCGGATGGACGAGACCTCGCTCGGCGAGCTCGCCGCCTCGATCAAGGTGCAGGGCCTGATGCAGCCGATCCTCGTGCGTCCGGTCGACGCCGAGCGCTACGAGATCATCGCCGGCGAGCGTCGCTGGCGCGCCGCGCGCCTGGCCGGCTTGCAGGAAGTGCCGATCGTCGTGCGCGAGGTCTCCGACCAGGCGGCGCTCGCGATGGCGCTGATCGAGAACATCCAGCGCGAAGACCTCAATCCGCTGGAGGAGGCGCAGGGCGTGCATCGCCTGGTCGACGAGTTCAAGCTGACCCACCAGGAGGCCGCCGACGCGATCGGCCGCTCGCGCGCCGCGACGACCAACCTGTTGCGGTTGCTCAACCTCACGAAAGCGGTGCAGGCGCTCCTCTTCGACGGCAAGATCGAAATGGGCCATGGCCGGGCGCTGCTCGCGCTCGACGGCGAGCTGCAGATCGGCACGGCGCAGCGGGTCGCGGCGAAGGGGTTGTCGGTGCGCGAGACCGAGCAGCTCGTGAACGACATCCTGAATCCGCATGCGAAGACGGCGCGGCCGAAGGCCCGCACGAGCCGCGACGTCCAGCGGCTCGAGGAAGAAGTGTCGGAGAAGCTCGGCACCGGGGTCGAGATCAAGCCCGGGAAGAAGGGCGCCGGACGGCTGGTGATCAACTATATGTCGCATCGAACATCTGGACGACCTGCTCGCGAAGCTGACGCGCTAGTTGCATGGCCGCGCCGCGGGCGGCGCGCGAACACCAAGAACGAAATCCAGGAGGAGCGGGTGGGTCCGTATCTCGTTGGTGTCGACATCGGCGGCACCTTCACCGACTGCGTCGTCCTCGATCGCAAGGGCGGCATCACCGCAACCAAGGCTGCATCGACTCCGGGCAACTTTGCGGTCGGCATGCTCGACGCGCTGCGCGTCGCGGCCGATCGGCTCGGGCTGCCGTTCGACGACTTCTGCGGACGGATCTCGGTCCTCACGCACGGCACCACCGTCGGCACCAACGCGCTCATCCAGCGCAAGGGCGCGAAGGTCGGGCTGATCACGACCAAGGGTCACGAGGACGCGATCCACATCATGCGCGGCTCGCGCGGCGTCAACTCGCGCGACATCGCCAAAGTGGTGCACTTCCCCGAAAGCCAGAAGCCCGACCCGATCGTCCCGAAGCGGTACGTCCACGGGATCTCCGAGCGCGTGGATTGCTTCGGCGAGGTCGTCGTGCCCTTGAACGAGGCCGAGGCGGAGCGTGCGATCCGGACGCTGGTCGCCGACGGCTGCGAGGCGATCGCGATCTGCTTCCTCTGGTCGTTCCGCTTCCCCGGGCACGAGCAGCGGGTGCGCGAGATGGTGCGCGCGATCGCGCCGGGGATGTTCGTCTCCTGCTCGATCGACATCGCGCCAAAATGGGGCGAATACGAGCGCACGACCGCGACGGTGCTGAACGCTTACATCGGCCCGGTGATGTCGCGCTACCTCTCCAACCTCGACCGCGAGCTCAAGGCCCACGGCTATCGCCAGCCGCTGCAGATCACCCAGTGCGGGGGTGGCTCGATCTCGGTGGACCGGGCGATGGAGTCGCCGCTGCTCACGCTCGACTCGGGCCCCGTGTCGGGGGTCACCGGCTCGGTCTTCTTCGGCAAGCTGATGGGCGTGCCGGACATCATCACCACCGACATGGGCGGCACGTCCTTCGACGTCGGCATCATCGCGGACGGGCAGCCGGAGTATTCGTTCATCTCGAACGTCATCCAGTACGAGTACTTCCTGCCGAAGGTCGACATCCAGGCGATCGGCTCGGGCGGCGGCAGCCTCGCGCGCGTGGACACGTTCGGCAGGACCCTGCGGGTCGGTCCCGAGAGCGCCGGCGCCGATCCCGGTCCGGCCTGCTACGGCAAGGGCAACACCACCCCGACGGTCACCGACGCGGACGTCGTGCTGGGCTACATCGATCCCGACCATTTCCTCGGCGGGCGGATGAAGCTCGACAAGGCGAAATCCGTGGCCGCGGTGAAGTCCGTGGCCGACGCGCTCGGGCTGTCGGTCATGGAGGCCGCGAGCGGCATCGCGAAGATCGCCGAGTTCAAGATGGCCGACATCATCCGCAAGATGACGGTGGAGAAAGGCCACGACCCGCGCGACTTCGTGCTCTTCGCCTTCGGCGGCGCCGGGCCGGTGCACGCGAGCGTGTTCGGTTCCGAGCTCGGCGTGCGCAAGGTGGTGGTGCCGCTGCGCGAGATCGCGTCCACCTGGTGCGCGTTCGGAGCCGCCGCCGCGGACATCCTGCACGTCTACGAACAGGTCGACATGCAGACCTCGCCGTTCGACCCGGCCCGCGTCAACGCGGTCCTGGCCGAGCTGCAGCACCGGGCCGAGGCGCAAATGGAGAAGGACGGCATCGCGCCGGCGCGGCGCAAGTTCAGCTTCTCGATCGACATGCGGCACCGCGGCCAGATCAACGAGGTCGAGGTCATGCTGCCGGAGGGGCGCGTAAAGAGCACGTTCTGGGAGCAGTTGCGGCAGCGCTTCTATACCCGGTACGAGCAGCTATACGGGAAGGGCTCGTCCTATCGCGGCGCGCGGCTGGAGATCGTCACGCTGCGGGTGCGGGCGACCGCCGCGACGCCTCGTCCCAGGCTGTCCAAGGCGCGAACGCTGACCGCGGCGATCCCGCCGCGGCGCGAAGCGCGGCACGCGCGACATCTACTGGGCCGAGCCGAAACGCACGCTCAGGACACCGATCCTGGACGGCGCGGCGCTCAAGCCGGGGAATCGCGTCAAGGGGCCGTGCGTCGTGGAGACCAGCCAGACGAACGTGGTCGTCCATCCGGGACGGACGCTGCGGGTGGACGCGTTCGGCAACTTCGAGATCCTGTTCAAGTAGACGCCCACCGAGGAGTCCGCCGTGCCCAAGATCAGCGAGATGAAGGACGTCAAGTTCGACGGCAAGACCTACGGCTACGTGCCGCCGAAGAAGCTCACGATCTCGAAGAAGCTCAAGCTGCACGGCAAGTACCGCAAGGACATCGATCCGATCACCTACGAGGTGGTGCGCCACTCGCTCTGGCACGTGAACGAGGAGCACGGCGCGACGATCCAGCGCATCTCGGGCTCGCCGGTCGCGATGTACGCGCTCGACCTCAACCCGTCGATCCTCACCGAGGACGGCGAGTTCGTGTACTTCGGGCCCTACATGCAGTACATGTCCGGCGTCACCGACACGCAGGTGAAGTGGATCCTCGAGTACCGCAGCGACAACCCGGGCATCAAGGACGGCGACATGTTCCTCGCCAACGACCCCTGGGTCGGCGCGGCGCACCAGCAGGACGTGATGCTGATCTGCCCGGTGTTCTGGCAGCGGCGAGCTGTTCTGCTGGGTCACCAACTGCCTGCACCAGTACGACATCGGCGGCATCACGCCGTCCTCCTTCTGCGGCTCGGCCGAGAACGCGTACGAGGAAGGCATCTGCCTTCCGCCGATCAAGATCGTCGAGGGCAACGAGATCCGGCGCGACATCGAGGAAGCGTACCTGCGCGCGTCGCGCAAGCCCGACGCGGTGGCGCTCGACTTCCGCGCGCAGCTCGCCGGCAACATGACCGCGCGCGACCGGATCCTGCGGCTCATCAAGCGCTACGGCCCCGAGGTCGTGAAGGGGGTGATGAAGCGCATCCTCGACACGAGCGAGCGCGCCTTTCTCGACAAGCTGCAAGCGCCTGCCCGACGGCGTCTGGCGCGACCGGACCTACGTCGAGTGCTGCCGGCCGGGCGACCGCCGCACGCACCAGGTGATGCTCACGCTGCGCAAGCAGGGCAACAAGCTCGTCTTCGAGAACGACGGCACCGCGCCGCAGGACGGCGCGATGAACGCGACGTTCTCCGGGCTGGCGCGGGGCGATCATGGTCGCCCTCAACCAGCTGCTGTGCTGGGACCAGTACTTCGCGATCGGCGGCGCGCTCCGCCACGTCGAGTTCGATCCGACGCCGGGCACCTTCAACTGCGCGACCTTCCCCGCATCGGTGTCGACCGCACCGGTGCAGGCGATGGAGATCTCGCTGTATCCCGCCTACAACGTGCTCTCGAAGATGCTGTTCAGCGACCCGCGCATGCGCGAGGACATCATGTGCATCGGCGGCACCAGCCAGTGGCCGGCGACGATCTTCCGCGGCATCGGACCAGTGGGGCGAGAAGTACGGCTACCTGCTCGTGGACCCGATCGGCGGCGCGATCGGCGCGTTCTCCACCGGCGACGGCATTTCGAACGGCGGGCAGTCGCGCACGCCGATCTGCCGGCTGCCGAACGTCGAGCACAACGAGCAGTCCTTCCCGCTGCTCGTCCTCTACCGCAAGGAGGTGGTCGACTCCGGCGGCGCGGGCCGCTGGCGCGGCGGGCTCTCGGCCGAGACCTGCTTCATCCCGCACCGCACGCAGGTGATCACGCACGACACGCTCTCGTCCGGGAATGCGATCCCGACCTCGACCGGCATGATGGGCGGCTACCCGGCGACGGTGAACGTGTACAAGTTCAAGCGCGACACCGACATCCGGGAGCGCCTCGACCGGCGCGAGATGATCGGCGACTTCGCCGAGGTGCAGGGCACCCACGCCGAGCTGCAGCTCCGGCAGGAGAACTTCCCGCAGCACCTGCCGGACGTCTATTCCGTCATCTGGACCGCCGCCGGCGGCTTCGGCGACCCGCTCGAGCGCGATCCCGAGCGCGTTCACAAGGACGTGGTCGAGAACCGCGCGGTGTCGCGCGAGGCGGCACGCGAGATCTACGGCGTCGTCGTCACCGCGGACGAGAAGCTCGACAGCGAGGCCACGCGGCGCCTGCGCGCCGAGCGGCGCGACGCCCACCGGCGCAAGGACGGCGCGGTGCGCACGCTCACCGGCAAGGTGATCGCGCAGATCACCGACAACCTGGCCGTGCGCAAGGCGAACGGCAGCCTGCACACCTGCTGCGCGAAGTGCGCCGCCGACCTCGGGCCGGTGCGCGAGAACTACAAGGACCACGCCGTCCGCGCCGACGACGAGATCGCGGCGTCGAACCCCAACGTCGGCGACTGGAAGCGCTACATCGACGAGCGGCCGGTGTTCCGGCAGTTCTTCTGCCCGGGCTGCGGCGCCCTCCTCGAGAACGAGATCGCGCGCGAGGGCGACCCCGTCGCTGTGCGACATCGAGCTGCACATGAAGTGAACGCGCCGGTTCAGGGCGCCCGGCGGCGTCGGGCCCGCGCGGGCCGCCAGCGCGCGTCGAGCCGCCGCGCTTCCTCGGCCAGGATCTCGAGGAACGCTTCCGCGGCGGGCGCGAGCGGCCGCCGCGACGGCTCGATCAGCACCAGGTCGAGCGCGAGCGCGGGGTCGGCGAGCGGATTGATCGTGAGCTCGCGCTGCTCGATGTCCGAGACCATCATCGTCCCCGGCAGGATCGTGACCCAGTCGGTGCCGGCGACGAAGTCGAGCGTGCCGAACATCGTGTCGAGCTCCAGCCGGCGGGCGACCGCGACGCCGTTCGCGGCGAGGTAGGTCTCGATGCGTTGCCGGCGCGCATTCGCCGCGCTCGGCACGACGAGGTCGAGCGGCCCGAGGTCGGCGAGTCGCACCGGCGCCAGGTGTTGCAGCCGCGAGCGACGGCCCGACACGAGCAGCTCGGGCGTGCGCAGGAAGAGGCGGCTCTTGAGGCCCACTTCGCCGAGCACCGGCGGCACGATCGCGAACGCGAGCTCGCCCGCGCGCACCTGCTCGGTGAGGATCCCGCTATAGGCCTCGACGACGCGCACCGCGACGTTCGGGTGAATCTCCATGAAGCGCGCGAGCGCCGGGGCGAGCGAGCACCGGGTGACCGTCGGCATCAACCCGACGACGATCTCGCCCGCCAGTCCGCCGCCGAAGCGCTTGAGCGCCCGGCCGGCCTCCTCGTGAGCGCGCAGCACTTCGATGCAGCCGCGGTAGTACGCGTTCCCCGCCGGCGTCGGCAGCACCGCGCCGTCGCGGGCGAAGAGCTTCACCCCGAGCCGGTCCTCGAGCTTGCGGATGTGCTGCGACACGCCCGGCTGCGTGGCCTTCTCGCGCGCCGCGGCGGCGGTGAACGAGCGCTCCTCGTAGACGGCGACGAACAGGCGCATGTCGCGCAGGCTCTCGGACATCCCCGACCCTCATAACGATTCCTGATGGAATCTAGCAGATCAAATAATTTCCGGCCATCGGAGGGCGCGGCTAGCCTTGGCGGACCCTGCGCGCCTCGCGGCGCGCGGACGACGGGCCGGGCGCAGTGGCTGCGCACCGCGGTGAACAAACAAGGCCCGCTGGCAGCGCACCGGGAGCGGACATGACCGAGCGCAAGCTCGACCTGAGCGGAGAGATCGACCCGTTCGACCAGCGCGCGCTGCGCCATGCGCTCGGGCGGTTCGCCACGGGCGTCGCCGTCATCACCACCTGCACCGCCGAGGCAAGCTCGAAGGCCTCACCGTCAACTCGTTCGCGTCGGTCTCGCTCGATCCGCCGCTGGTCCTCTGGTGCCTGCAGCGCACCGCGCCGTCGTTCGCGAGTTTCGCGGCGGCCGGCGTGTTCGCCGTGAGCGTGCTCGGCGCCGACCAGCGCGCGCTGTCGCACCGGTTCGCGACGGCCGCAACCCACAAGTTCGGCGACGTCCCCCACGTTACGGGGTACGGGGGTGCGCCGCGCCTCGCGGACGCGCTGGCCTGGTTCGAGTGCCGGACCGAACGAACCGTCGATGGCGGGGATCACGTGATCTTCATCGGGCGCGTCATGCGCGCCGGGTACCGCGACGGCGAACCGCTGGTCTTCAGCGCCGGCCGCTATTGCCTGCCGGCACGAATCGCCGACGCCGCCTGAGTCGGTGCTCGATCAAGGAGAACGCAATGAAGCTCGGCTATTTCACGATGCCCCTGCATCCGCCGTCGCGCAACTATGCGCAGACGCTCAAGGAGGATCGTGAGGCGATCATCCTGGCCGACCGGCTCGGCTTCACCGAGGCCTACGTCGGCGAGCACGTCACCGACACGGCCGAGACCATCACCGACTGCTCGGTGTTCCTCGCGAGCCTCGCGCCGGCAACGAAGAACATCAAGCTCTGCACCGGGACGGTCAACCTGCCGAACGGCCACCCGGCGGCGATCGCGTCCAAGGTCGCAATGCTCGACAACCTGCTCGAGGGCCGGTTCATCTTCGGCATCAGTCCCGGCGGGCTGCCGTCGGACTGGGAGATCTTCGGCAACCTGGGCGCGGCCCGCACCGAGATGTTCGTCGAGTGCATCGACCACGTGCTCGCGCTGTGGGCGAGCGAGGGCGCCATCAAGCGCGCGGGCAAGTACTGGAACCTCTCCACCGAGAAGACGGTCATCGCCGACATCGGCCAGGGCCTCATGCTCAAGCCCTTCCAGACGGCCGCACCCGCCGATCGTGGTGACCGCGGTCGAGCCGTTCTCGAAGGGCGTGATCGAGGCGGCCGCGCGCGGGTGGGACATGATTTCGGCGAACTTCCTGCTGCCGCAGTGGGTCCAGTCCCACTGGCCGAAGTACGTCGAGGGCTGCCAGCGCATCGGCCGCACGCCGGACCCGGCGAACTGGCGCGTGGCGAAGACGATCTTCGTGGCCGACGACGAGCGCACGGCGCGGGAGTATGCGTTCGGGGCGCAGAGCCCTTACCGGTTCTACTACAAGCAGCTCGGCTTCAAGCTGGTCCGCGCCGGCCGCGCGAACCTGTTCAAGCCGGACAAGGACATGCCCGACTCGGCGGTGACGACCGACCACATCGTGGACCGCCTGGTCGTCGCCGGCACGGTGGACCAGGTCACCGAGCAGCTGCTCGCCTTCCGCGAGCAGGTCGGCGACTTCGGCACCCTGCTCTACTGCGGCATGGACTGGGTCGACGAGCGGCTCGCGCGGCGCTCGATGGAACTGATGGCCGAGAAGGTGCTCCCAAAGATCAATGCCGCGATCCGCGGCGCGCGAGCGGCGGCGTAGACCGCCCTCATTGACACCCGACTAGCCCTCAGTCAGCATCGGCGTCCTGTCCAGGAGGAGGTACCTCAATGAAACCCATCAGACTGATCGCCGCCGCGTTCGCGGCAATCGCGATGCTCGCGTCCGGCTTTGCCGCGGCGCAGCAGCCGATCAAGGTCGGCATCGGCATCGCCCAGACCGGCCCGCTCGGCGGCGGCGGCAAGGCCGCGCTGCTCGCGCTGAACATGTGGGTCGACGACGTCAACGCGAAGGGCGGGCTGCTCGGCCGCAAGGTGCAGCTCATCGCCTACGACGACCAGTCGAACCCGGCGACGACGCCCGGCATCTACACCAAGCTGCTCGACGTCGACAAGGTCGACCTGCTGATCGCGCCGTACGGGACCAACCCGACCGCGCCGATCATGCCGCTCGTGAAGCAGCGCGACCTGCTGCTCATGGGCAACTTCTCGTTCGACGTCAACGCCCAGATCAAGCACGACAAGTGGTTCAACAACGCGCCCGTGGGGCGCGGGCGCGGTGGCCTGGGGCGGCACGTTCCTCGAGGCCGGCAAGGCACTCGGCGGCAAGACGATCGCGTTCCTGGCCGCCGACGCCGAGTTCGCGCAGAACCTCGCCACCGGCGCGCGCGCGATCTCCAAGGCGATGGGCCTGCAGAACGTCTACGACCAGAACTACCCGCCGAACACGGTCGACTTCTCGTCGATGATGCGCGCGGTGCGCAACGCCAAGCCCGACATCGTGTTCGTCTGCTCGTACCCGAGCGAGTCGGCCGCGCTCGTGCGCGCGGTGAACGAGATCGGCGTCGGCCCCTCGGTCAAGCTCATCGGCGGCGGCATGGTCGGCCTGCAGTTCGCGCCGATCATGGAGGCGCTCGGCCCGATGCTGAACGGCTTCGTGAACTACAACAGCTTCGTGCCGGAGAAGACGCTCGACAACCCCGGCATCCGCGACTTCCTCGCGAAGTACCGCACCCGCGCGGTGCCGGAGAAGGTCGACCCGCTCGGCTTCTACCTGCCGCCCTACAACTACGCGATCGGCCAGATGCTCGAGCAGGCGGTCACCGCGACCAAGAGCCTCGATCACAAGGTGCTCGCCGACTACATCCGCAAGAACGAGATGAAGACGATCGTCGGCAACATCCGCTACGACGCGGTCGGCGAGTGGGCGACGCCGAAGCTGGTGATGGCGCAGTTCCGCGGCGTTAAGGGCAAGGACCTCGAGCAGTTCCGCCAGCCCGGCAGGCAGGTCATCATCGCGCCTGCCGCGATGCAGACCGGCGACGGTCATGCCGTACGACAAGGCGCGCAAGTAAGCGCAGCAGAAGAACGACGCGCGGGTCCGCCCCGCGCGGCTGCCCACCGGCCGGGCCGCGCGTCCGGCCGGTAGGCGGCGTCGACCGTTTCAGGACACCGCTTGGATCTCCAGCTTCTCTTCGAGGCGATCGTCTCCGGCGTGCTGCTCGGCTGCTTCTACGCCGCGGTGAGCCTCGGGCTCTCGATCGCCTTCGGCCTGCTCGACGTCCCGCACATCGCGCATCCCGCGTTCCTGGTCCTCGGCGCGTTCGGCGCGTACGTGCTGGGCGGCTACGGTCTCGATCCGCTGGTCGCCGGCCTCCTGCTGATGCCGGTGTTCTTCGTGTTCGGCCTCGGCGTCTACCAGTTCTACTACGCGACCTTCGAGCGGCGCGGCACCGACACCGGCCTGCGCGGCCTGGCGTTCTTCTTCGGCGTGGCGTTCATCGTCGAAGTCGGCCTGATCCTCGCGTTCGGCGTCGACCAGCGCATGGTCGAGGCGCCGTACATCGGCACACAGCCTCGAAATCGGCGAGATGCGCCTGCCCTACCGCATGCTGGTCGCGTTCGGAATGGCCGTGGTCCTCATGGCCGTGCTCAGCGTCTACCTCTCGCGCACCTTCACCGGCCGCGCCATCAAGGCGGTGGCGCAGGACGAGGGGGCGCTGCGGCTGATGGGCGTCGACCCCGTGCGCGTCAAGCGGATTGCGTTCGGCATTGCGACCGCGGTGACCGCGGTGACCGGCGCGCTCCTCATCATCGTCGGGCCGGTCGAACCCGGGCTCGGCCGCATCTACATCGGACGCACGTTCTGCGTCGTGGTGCTGGCGGGCCTGGGCAGCGTGCCCGGGCACCATCGTCGCCGGGCTGATCCTGGGCATCGCGGAATCGATCGTGCTGTCGACCGCCGGCGCCGCCTGGGCCCCGGCGGTCTCGTTCGGCATCCTGCTCATGGTGCTCGCGGTGCGGCCCGCGGGACTCTTCGGGCGCTAGGCAATGGACGCCGGCACCCGTCGCTTCATCGTCGGCGCGATCGTCTTTCTCGCGCTGATCTACGGGCTGACGCGCGTGGTGTCCAACGAGTACGTGTTCTTCGCCTCGTACGTCGTGCTGCAGTTCATCGTGCTCGCGACCGCCTGGAACATCCTCGGCGGCTACGCCGGCTACGTGAACTTCGGGTCCGGCGCGTTCTTCGCGGTCGGTGCGTATACCGGGGTCGCGCTGTTCAAGGCGTTCGAGGCGCCGATCCTGGTGCAGGTCGTGGCCGGCGCCACGATGTCCGGCCTGCTCGGCCTGGCGGTCGGCGCGCTCAGCCTCAGGCTGCGCGGCATCTTCTTCTCGATCGCGACGGTGGCGGTCGCGATCGTCATCGAGACCGCCGTCGTGAACACGCCGTATCTCGGCGGCGCGAAAGGCCTGCCGATCCTGCGGCCCGCCGCGCCGGCGCTGTTCCACAGCTATCTCGAGTGGGTCTTCTTTCTCATGGCGATCCTCGCCGTGATCGCCGTGTTCTGCGCCCGCTACGTCGAGACGTCCTGGATCGGCCGCGGCCTGCGCGCGATCCGGGACAACGAGGGCGCCGCGGAGTGCTCGGGCGTGCCGACGCTGAAGCTCAAGCTCTTCGCGGCCACGCTCTCGGGGGCGTTGATGGGCGCCGCCGGCGCGCCGTTCGCGCAGTACCTCTCGTTCATCGAGCCCACCTCGGTCTTCAATCTGAATTACGCGGTCTCCGCGCTCGCCATGCCGATCATCGGCGGGATGTCGCACTGGATGGGCCCGGTGATCGGCGCAGTGCTGCTCGGCACCGTGCAGCAGCTCGTGACGGTCACGATCTCCTCGGAGCTGAACGTGCTGGTGGTCGGTGTCCTCCTCGTGGTGTTCGTGGTGGGCGCGCCGGACGGCATCCTCGGCCTCGTGCGCAAGCTGCGGCGCCCGCGCGCGCCGGCCGCCTCGGTCGGAGCGAAGGCGTGAGCGCGCAGGGCCGCCCCACGGGCGAACATCCGAACGCGAAGCGCGAGGGTAGTCCGATGAGCGCACCGCTGCTCGAGGTCCAGGGCGTCTCGAAGCACTTCGGCGGCTTCGCGGCGCTCACCGAGGTCAGCGTCGCGATCCGGCCGGGCGAGCGGTTCGGGCTGATCGGCCCGAACGGCTCCGGCAAGACCACGCTCATCAACTGCATCTCGGGCGCCTTCCTGAACGACGCCGGGGCGATCCGGTTCGACGGCCAGGACATCTCCCGGCTGCCGGCCTACCGGCGCACGCGGCTCGGCATCGCGCGCAGCTTCCAGCTGCCGCGGCCGTTCTCGAGCATGTCGGTCCTCGAGAACCTCATCGTGCCGCTCGAGTACGTCGTGCACCGGGGCTCGCTCCACACCGCCGACACGCACGGCGAGGCGATGGAGATCCTCACCCGCATCGGCCTGGCCGACAAGGCGGAGACGCGCTCGGGCCAGCTGACGCAGGTCGACCTGCGCAAGCTCGAGCTCGCGCGCGCGATGGCCGCGCGGCCGCGCCTGCTGATCTCCGACGAGGCGATGGCGGGCCTCTCGGGCTCGGAGGTGGACGAGATCCTCGACATCCTGTTCAAGCTGAACGAGTCGGGGATCACGATCATCATGATCGAGCACATCATGCACGCGGTGATGCGCTTCTCCGAGCGCGTGGTCTGCCTCGACGCCGGCCGCAAGATCGCCGACGGCGACCCGCAGGACGTGATCGCCACCCCCGAAGTGCGGAAGGCCTACCTTGGCGAATAGCATCACCGTCGAAGGCCTGCGCGCCGGGTACGGCCCGGTGCAGGTGCTCGAGGACTTCTCGCTCCACGTGGACGACGGCGAGACCGTCGCGCTGCTCGGCACGAACGGCAACGGCAAGAGCACGCTGATGAAGGCGGTCATGGGCTTCGTGAAGCCGAGCGCCGGCCGCATCGTCGCCGAGATCGACGGCGTGCGGCGCGACCTCGTGGGTCTCGCGCCCGAGCAGGTCGTGGACCTCGGCATCGCGCTCGTGCCCGAGGGCCGGCGCCTCTTCCCGAAGCTGACGGTCGAGGAGAACCTCCTGCTCGGCGCCTACCGCCCGAAGGCGCGCGGCAAGCTCGCCGAGAACCTGCTCTTCTGCTACGAGGCGTTCCCGCGCCTCGCCGAGCGCCGCAAGCAGCTGGCGGGCAGCATGTCCGGCGGCGAGCAGCAGATGGTCGCGCTCGCGCGCGCGCTGATGAGCGCGCCGCGGATCCTGCTGGTCGACGAGCCCTCGGTCGGGCTCGCGCCGATCCTGGTCGCGCGCACCATCGAGAAGATCGCCGAGCTCAAGAAGATGTTCCGTCTCACCGTGCTCATGGCGGAGCAGAACTTCAACCAGGCGATCCGCATCGCCGACCGCGGGTACGTGATCGTCCACGGCCACATCGAGTTCGAGGCCAAGTCGCGGCAGGATCTCGCCGACAACGAGATGATCCGCAAGCTGTATCTCGGCCTGTAGGGAAACTCTGAAAACCCGGGGATACCTCCCCGTGCCCCTATGAATGAGGCTCCGAAAAACGGGGTTTTTCAGAGCATCCTTAGCAACGCCCGAGGGAGAGGCCCATGACCGACGCCCCACGGCTCCCGCGCGAGCGCGTTCCGTACAGCGCGATCGTCGACCGGCCGCCGCTCAAGCTGCCCGACGGCGCGCGCATGGCCGTCTGGACCATCGTCAACGTCGAGGACTGGGGGATCGAGCGGCCGATGCCGCGCACGGTGCTGCCGCCGCCGATGGGCCAGCCGCTGCTGCCCGACCTGCCCAACTGGGCGTGGCACGAGTACGGGATGCGGGTCGGGTTCTGGCGGCTGTTCGACTGCATGCGCAAGTACGGCATCACGCCGACACTGGCGATCAACGGGATCGTGTGCCGCACCTATCCGCGCGTGGCGCAGGCGGCGAAAGACGCCGGCTGGGAGTTCATGGGCCACGGCTGGGTGCAGGGGCCGATGCACAAGGTGGAGGACCAGCGCACCGCGATCCGCGACACGGTGGCAGCGATCCGGCAGTTCACCGGCAAGGCGCCGCGCGGCTGGGAAAGCCCCGGCCTGACCGAGACCGACGAGACGATCGATCTCCTCGCCGAGGAAGGCATCGAGTACGTCGCCGACTGGGTGTTCGACGATCAGCCGGCGTACATCCGCACGCGCAGCGGACCGGTCGTGTCGGTGCCCTACACGGTCGAGACCAACGACATCCCGATGATGCTGATCCAGCATCACGGCTCGGAGGAGATGCTCCGGCGCGGCATCGACCACTTCGACCGCCTGTACGCGGAGAGCGCGACCATCACGCGCGTGATGGCGATCAGCGTGCACCCCTACGTCACGGGCGTGCCGCACCGCATCGGCTACCTCGAGCGGCTCTACGAGCACATCCGTGCCCGGGCCGACGTCGTGCTGTGGCCCGGCGAGCGCATCCTCGACTGGTACAGGACCCAGGTTCCGCCGCCGCAGTGACGACCATACGGGGCGCGAAGACGGCTGGCGGTCCCCGCGACGCGACCCCGAAGCCGCGCCGCACGCGCCTCTCGCCGGCCGAGCGCGAGCGCCTGATCGTTGCCGGGGCGGTGCGCTACTTCGCCGAGGTGGGCTTCGGCGGACAGACGCGCGAGCTCTCGCGCCGGCTCGGCATCACGCAGCCGCTGCTCTACCGCTATTTTCCGTCGAAGCAGGCGCTGATCGAGCGCGTGTACCGCGAGGTGTTCCTGGCGCGCTGGGACCCGACCTGGGAGACGCTGCTCGAGGACCGCAGCCAGCGCCTGCGCGACCGGCTGATCGAGTTCTACCGCCGCTACAGCGCGGTGATCTTCCGGCCCGAGTGGATCCGGCTCTATATGTACTCGGGGCTGGCCGGCATGGACATCAACCGGCGCTACATCGAGCTGCTCGAGCGGCTGCTGTTCCGGCGGATCTGCCTGGAGCTGCGCGCCGAGCTCGGCCTGCCCGGCGAGGACGAGGTGCCGATCAAGCCCGACGAGATCGAGCTCGTCTGGGTCCTGCACGCCGGCATCTTCTACTACGGCGTGCGCAAGTTCATCTACAAGGCGAAGGCGCGCAACATGCCGGAGCAGACGATCGAGCACGCGGTCGACAGCATGCTCGAGCGGCGCGCCGAAGGTGCTGCGTGCGCTCGTGAGGCGCGAGCCGAAGCGATCCGGGCGGCCTTGAGGCCCGGGCGTCAGCCGGCGACCGGCTCCACGGCGCCGCTGCGCGTCGACTTCACGATCGCCTCGAGCGCCGACACCGTGGCGATCATCTGCTCGTGCGGCACCGGGTATGGCGCGCGGCCCTCGATTGCATCGGCGAACGCTTCGAGGTTCGCCAGCACCGCGGGCGCGGGCGAGTAGTCGACGGTGCGCTTCGGCTCGCCGCGCAGCGCGGTGGTGAGCGTCCAGCCTTCCGGTGATTCGGGGTGGGTCTTGTCGCGCACCTCGGCCCAGCCCTTCGAGCCGTACACGGCAACGCGACCGTCGAACGGCGTCGCGAGCACGGCGCTGATGAGCGCGTGCCCGCCGCTCTTGAAGTTCGCCAGGATCGCGAGCGTGTCGCCGTTCGCGAGCGGGCTGCCGAGCTGCTTCACGCTCGCGCACACGCTCTGCGCCGGTCCGAGGAAGCGCACCGACAGATCGACGAGGTGAATGCCGGTGGCAGTGAGCGGGCCCGCCGGCGCGTCCTTCGCGGACACGCGCCAGTTGTCGAGCGGCATGGTGAGAAACTTGTCCTGGCTGAAGTTCGCCTCGATCTGCAGCAGCGTCCCGAGCGCGCCGCTCTCGGCGAGCCGCGCGACTTCCAGGACCGGCGGCTCGAAGCGCTTCTCGTGGCCGACGGCGATCTGGACGCCGTTCGCCTTCACCGCGTCGATCGCGCGCAGGACCTCGCTGCGCGACAGCGACAGCGGCTTCTCGCAGAAGACGTGCTTGCGCGCGTTCGCGGCGGCGACGATCTGATCGGTGTGCAGCGAATGCGGCGTGCACAGGACGACCGCGTCGACCTCGCGGATCGGAAAGCGCGTCACCCAGCTCGGCAGCGAGCGGGAGCCCCTGCTCGCGCGCGAACGGCGCGGCGAGCGGGCTCGGGTCGATGCCCTTCACCGCCCGGATCTTGGCGCTCCCCTTGAGGAGCTGCACGATGATGCGGCCCCACCAGCCGAGCCCGACGACCGCCACCCGTACCATCCGCGTTCCTCCTAGTGCAGCCCTTCGATCTCGCTCGGACTGATCGCCGTCTCCCGCAGCACCGCCTCGGTGGTGCGATAGCGCTCGGCCATCTCGCGCTCGGCGCCCGAGCGGATCTGCGCCTGCAAGTATGCCCCGAGGTGGCGCGCGCGCGCGATGCACTTCATGCCGTAGGGCTGGCGGTCGCGCTCGTACGCCGTCACCGCCGCGGCCACGTCGTCGCCGTGCGCGCCGAGCCGGTCGACGAGCGAGATCGCGTCGTCGCCCGCTTTCAGGACGCCCATGCCGACGTGCGGCCGCGCGACGAACGCGGCGTCGCCGAGCGTCGCGATGCGGCCGAACGCGAGGCGCGGCGACTCGAGGTCGTAGATCGGCTGGATGAACGGCGCTTCGGTCAGCTCGATCACCTTGGCGATCTGCGGCGCGAAGATCTCGCCCGCGTCGCGCCGCATCGCGGCGATCACGTCGGGCCGGATCAGGTGCGGCGGGATCTGGCCCTCGTGCCGCGTCCCGTTCACGTCGGTGAGCAGCCACGGCAGGCGATCGGCCTCGTCCGCCGGCCGGTACCAGACGAAGTTGTAGCGGCGCTCGCCGCGGCGCGTCGTGTTGTCCTTCCCGGCCACCGGATACGTGACGATCTGCTCGTGCGGCGGCAGGCCGAACACGAAGTCCTCGAAGATCTCGTCGCGGAGCGCGGTCGGGAACGCGTGCTCCTCGATCAGGCCGCGCCAGGCGATGTAGCCGGCGTATTGCGGGCGCACCTCGGGCGCGAGCTGCATGCGCACGGTCGAGCGGATGCCGTCGGCCGCGACGAGCAGGTCGCCCTCCTCCTGCGCGCCGTCATCGAACGTCGCGATCACCCGGTCCGGGCGGTTCTCGACGCGCGCGACGCCGCGGCCGAAGTGGTACCGCTCGGGCGGAAAGACGTCCTTCAGCAGCCGGTAGATGCGTCCCCACGCCGTCATCACCTGCGGCAGGTCGCGGGTGCCCGCGACGCTGCCATCGCGCGCGAGCGCGACCCGGCGCCGGACGCGCACGCCGACCGACTCGTCGAGCGGCGCGCCGGCGCGCTCGAGCGCGCGCATCAGCTCGGGGTGGGTGGCGAGCCCGGCACCGCGGCCGGCGAGCGCCTCGCCCGTCTTCTCGTACACGTCGACCCGCCAGCCCGCCCGCAGGAGCAGGTTGGCGGCGAACAGCCCGCCGAGCGAGCCGCCGATCACCAGCGCGCGTTTGGTCATCGTCTTCCGTTACGGTTTATCGGCTGATAATCTAGGCGCCCGCGGCGTCCCGCGTCAACTGCGCCGACGCCCCGCGCCCAATCACGGAGGAGACCGATGGCCTACCAGGAGACCCTGCCCCGCATCCGCGTTTCGCGCAAGCAGATGATGAAACGCGTCGCGCGCTTCTCGAAGCTGAAGGGGTTCGACGGCGGGCTGCCCGACAGCAAGATGCCCGGCTGCGAGCGCACGCTCTACAACGTCATCGGGTTCCAGCCGCCGCCCGGCGAAGGCGCGGGGCTGCAGTCGCCGGTCGGCGCCCAGTCCTCGCGCAACGCCGCAATCAAGATCTCGGAGGGCTTCAACCTCGGGTACTGCCGCGCGCTGCCGGGCAAGGGGCCGATGCTGCACAACCACGACACCAACGAGACGTTCATCGCGATGACCGGGACGTGGCGCTGCAGCTGGGAGAACGAGAAAGGCAAGATCGAACACGTCGAGCTCAAGCCGCTCGACGTGATCTCGTTTCCGCCCGGCGCGAATCGCCGCTTCATGAACGTCACCAAGGGACCGAAGAACAAGCCCTCGATCCTCATGTTCGTGATCGGCGGCAACGAGCCGCGCGCGGAGTTCACGTCCGAGTCGATGGACGAGCTCGAGCGCGTGGGCGTGTGGCCGGAGCGGCCCAAGCGGGCCAAAAAGAAGCGGCGTTAGACCAGCTCGCCGAGCACGGCCGTCCACGCGGCGGCCAGATTGCGTAGCGCGTACCCGCCGCCGCCGAAGGCCATCAGTCGCCCGCTGCACATCTCGTCGGCGAGCTTGCGCAGGTCGCGCGCGACGCGCGCGTGGACGGCCGGCGTGAGGCGCAGGTCCGCGAGCGGGTCCCCGGCGAGCCCGTCCGCGCCGGCCTGGAGGATCAGGAACTGCGGCTTGAAGTGCCGCAGATGCGCGAGACCCGTTCTCCCACGCGGCGAAGAACTCGCGATCGCCCGACCCGGGCGCGAGCGGCAGGTTGAGCTTCGTGCCCTCGGCCAGGTCGCGGCCGATCTCGTGCGCATGGCCGGTGCCCGGGTAGAGGAAGTTGCCGTCCTCGTGGATGTCGACGACGATCAGGTCCGGGTCGGCCTCGTACGGGTAGTAGATCCCGTCCCCGTGATGCACGTCGATGTCGACGTAGCCGATGCGCGCGATGCCGAAGCGCGAGCGGAGGCTGTCGATGACCACGCCGAGATCGTTGAAGACGCAAAAGCCGGCCGAGCGGCTGCGGCGCGCGTGGTGCAGGCCGCCGATCGCCTGGAAGCTGCGCACCGCCTGCCCCGACATGATCCGCTCCAGCCCCTCGAGCGCGGTGCCGGCCACCGCGGACGCGATCTCGTAGCAGCCGGGGAACGCCGGCGTGTCGCCGTAGTCGAGGTAGCCCTCGCCGATGCGCGAGCGGATCTCGACCCAGTTCACGTGGTCGGCGCTGTGGAAGCGCTCGATCTCGGCGCGGGTCGCGAGGCGCGGCGCCGCGACCGCGACCCGCCGATCGAGGCCCTGCGCTGCCGCCTCGGCGAGGAACGCACCCTGCCGGTCCACGCCGAGGGGGTGACCCTCCGGGAACCCGTACCGCGCGAGTGCCTCGCCGACCAGGAGGAGCGTCTCGTGCGCCATGCCTGGATCGTAGCCCTTTCGTTCGCGGCGCAACAGGTGGCACACTACGCGCCAGAAGAACGCCAGCCACGGCGCGGACGCGCCACGTCAACCGAAGGAGGTCCGTCGTGAAAGCCCCGTCTTTCGCGTACGCGAAGCCGCGCTCGCTCGACGAAGTCTTCGCGCTCGCCGAAAAGCACGGCGAGGACGCGAAGCTGCTCGCCGGCGGGCAGACGCTGCTCGCCACGCTCAACATGCGGCTCTCGTCGCCCGCGCTGCTGATCGACATCACCGGCGTGCCCGGGCTCGCCGGCATCACGGTTCAAGGCAATGTCGTGCGCATCGGCGCGCTGACCACGCATCGCGCCATCGAGCGTTCGCCGGAGATCGCCAGGCATCTGCCGCTGCTCGCGCAGGCGGCGCCGCACATCGCGCACGTCGCGATCCGCAATGCCGGGACCCTCGGCGGCAGCCTCGCGCACGGCGACCCGGCCGCGGAGTGGCCGGCGTGCTGCGTCGCGCTCGACGCGACGATCGTCATTGCGGCCAAGAGCGGCGAACGACGCATGACGGCGCGCGAGTTCTATCGCGGCCTGTTCGAGACGGCGCTCAGCGCCGGCGACGTGATCACCGCGGTCGAGTTCCCGATCCCCGGCGCCGGCTATCGCAGCGCGTTCCTGGAGCTCGCGCGGCGCCACGGCGACTACGCGATCGTCGGCGTCGCGGCCCTGGCGAAAGCGGCCGGCGGCACGCTCTCGGACGCGCGACTTGCGTTCGTCGGCGCGGGGCCCACCCCGATTCTGGCGAAGAGCGCCATGGCTGCGATCGAAGGGAAGAAGCTCGGCGCCGACGCGATCGCAGCGGCGCAGGCGGCGCTCGCGAAGGATCTCGCGCCGACCGGCGACCTGAACGGCTCCCCCGCCACCAAGCTCCACCTCGCCCGCGTGCTGTGCGGCCGGGCGCTGACGCTACTTGCCTCCTAGCCATGGACACGACAATCGAAACCACCATCACCGTCAACGGCACGCCGGTCACGCGCCGCGTGCCGGCGCGGCAGCACCTGATCGATTTCCTGCGCGACGACCGTCGGCCTCACCGGCTCGCACATCGGCTGCGAGCACGGCGTCTGCGGCGCCTGCACCGTTCGCGTCGACGGCGAGATCGTGCGCGGCTGCCTCATGCTCGCGGTGCAGGCCGACGGCCGCACGGTCGACACCATCGAGGGGCTGTCGGACTCGGGCGAGCTCGCCGACGCTGCAGAAGGCGTTCCACGAGCACAACGCGCTGCAGTGCGGCTTCTGCACGCCCGGGCATGCTGATGGCGGCGCAGGATCTGCGTCCGCACCCGGCCGGAGGCCTCGCGCGACGAGATCCGCGAGTACATGTCCGGCAACTACTGCCGCTGCACCGGTTACCACGCGATCGTCGACGCGGTGCGAGGAGGTGCTCGAGAACGCGCAAGGCGGAGCGAAGCGATGAACGCCCGCGCCGAACTTCCGCTGCACGCGCCCGGCACGCAGACCGACAAGGGCTACATCGGGCAGAGCGTTCCGCGCCCCAACGCGAAGCGCCTGCTCGCAGGGCCGCGGCACCTTCGTCGACGACCTGCGCTTCCCGCGCCTCGCGCACGTCGTCTTCTTCCGCAGCCCGTACGCGCACGCCGCATCAAGACGCTCGATCTGACCAAGGCGGCGCGCCAGCCCGGCGTGATCGCGTGCTTCGACGGGCGCGCGGTGGCCGAGTACTGCACGCCGTGGGTCGCGGTGCTCGCGCACCTCAAGGGCATCAAGTCGCGCGCCGCAGTACGCGATCGCGATCGAGCGCGCGTGCTGGCAGGGCGAGGCGGTCGCCGCAATCGTGGCCGAGACGCGCGACCAGGCCGAGGATGCGCTCGCGCACGTGGAGGCGGAGTGGGAGGAGCTGCCGGTCGTCACGGACATGGAGGACGCGCTCTCCAACCGCTACGTCATCCACCCCGAGCTCGGCGACAACATCTGCTTCAAGCGCGAGCTCGACACGGGCGGCGTCGACGACGCGTTCGCAAAAGCGGATCTCGTCGTCGAGGAGACCTTCGACTTCGGCCGCCACACCGGCGTGTGCATGGAGCCGCGCTCGATCCTGGCCGACTACAACGCCGCGGACCACTCGCTGACCGTGTATCACGCGACGCAGGCGCCGCACATGATGCAGGACATCTTCTCGCGCCACCTCAACATCCCCGAGGCGAACGTGCGCGTGATCTGCAAGGACGTCGGCGGCTCGTTCGGCATCAAGGTGCACGTGTATCCCGACGAGATGGCGACCGCGGCGATCTCGGTCATGCTGCGCCGCCCGGTGAAGTTCGTCGCCGACCGGCTCGAGTCGTTCCTCACCGACATCCATGCGCGCGAGCACCGCGTCGAAGGTGCGCCTCGCCTGCCGGAACGACGGCGAGATCCTGGCGTTCGAGCTCGACGACCTGACCGCGATCGGGCCGTACTCGGTGTACCCGCGCACCAGCGGCATCGAGGGCAACCAGGTCGTGAACCTCACCGGCGGGCCGTACACGCACCAGCACTACCGGGCGCGGACGCAACGTGGTCTTCACCAACAAGAACGTCGACCTGCCAGTACCGCGCGGTCGGGCACCCGATCGCCGCCGCGCTCACCGAAGGGCATCGTCGATCTCGCGGCCGCGAAGCTCGGCATGGATCCGGCGGACTTCCGGCGCAAGAACCTGATCGCCGACGACGCCTATCCGTACACGTTCGCCGTCGGGCATCAAGTTCGAGCGCCTGTCGCACCACAAGACGCTCGACAAGCTGCTCGCGATGATGGACTACAAGACGCTGCGCGCCGAGCAGGCGGCGCTGCGCGAAGAAGGGCGTGTACCGCGGCATCGGCCTCGCCGCGATCATCGAGGTGACCAAGCCGTCGCCGGCGTTCTACGGCGTCGGCGGCGCGCGCATCTCGGCGCAGGACGGCGCGACGCTGCGCCTCGAGCCCACCGGCATGGTGACCGTGCATCGGCAGCGTCACCGAGCAGGGCCAGGGGACCGAGGGCATCTTCGCGCAGATCGCCGCGAGCGCGGTCGGCGTCACGATGGACAAGGTGCGCGTGATGACCGGCGATACCGGCGTCACGCCCTACGGCGGCGGCACGTGGGCCTCGCGCGGCGCCGGCGATCGGCGGCGAGGCGGTGCTGCAGGCGGGCCGCGCGCTGCGCTCGAACATCCTCGACATCGCCGCCGCGATCCTGAACATGGACAAGGCGGAGCTCGACATCGTCAACAACGAGGTGGTCAACAAGCTGACGCTCGAATCGAAGCTGCCGCTGGTCGAGCTCGGCCGGGTCGCCTACTTCCGCCCCGACACGCTGCCGCCGAAGTTCCAGTCCGAGCTGACGGTCACGCGGCACTACACGCCGCGCGAGTACGGCTTCTCGTTCACGAACGGCATCCAGGCCTCGCTACGTCGAGGTCGACGCCGACACCGGCTTCGTGAAGCTGCTCAAGCACTGGGCGGTCGAGGACTGCGGCACGCGTCATCAACCCGATGCTGGTCGACGAGCAGGTGCGCGGCGGCGTCGTGCAGGGCATCGGCGGCGGCGCTCTTCGAGGAATGCGTCTACGACGAGAACGGCCAGCTGCTCAACGGCACGATGGCCGACTACCTGGTGCCGATGTCGGGCGAGATGCCGGACATCGTCGTCGGCCACGTGGAGACGCCCACGAAGCAGTCGCAGCTCGGCGCGAAGGGCGCCGGCGAGGCCGGCACCGCCGGCGCGCCCGCGGCGGTGATGAATGCGATCAACGACGCGCTGACGCCGCTCGGCGCGCGCGTCACCGTCGCAGCCGTTCACGCCCGAGCGGATTCTCAAAGCGCTCGGCAAGGTCTAACCACCCAGGAGACGAGAGTGATTCACGAGCTTCGCATCTACCACTGCCTGCCCGGGCGCCTGCCCGCGCTCAACAAGCGCTTCGAGGGCACGACCCTGAAGCTGTGGGAAAAGCACGGCATCCGGCAGGTCGGATTCTGGACGGTGGCGATCGGCGCCACCAATCACGACCTCTACTACCTGCTCGAGTGGGAGAGCCTCGCCGAGCGCGAGAAGAAGTGGACCACGTTCATGGGCGATCCCGAATGGATCGCGGCGCGCACCGAGTCGGAGAAGGATGGACCGATCCTGGCCCACACCACCAACTACATCCTGCAGCCGACCAGCTACTCGAAGCTGCGTTGATGTCCAAGGTCATGATCGTCACCGGCGCCGGCAAGGGCATCGGCGCCGCCATCGCGGAGCTCGCGGGACAGCGCGGCTACGCCGTCTGCGTCAACTACGCGCACAGCAAGGACGCGGCCGAGCAGGTGGTCGCGCGCATCGCCGGCGCCGGCGGCAAGGCGATCGCGGTCCAGGCCGACGTCTCTCAGCCGGCCGAGGCAAAGCGTCTGTTCGACGAGACCGACCGCCGGCTGGGAAAGGTCGACGCGCTGGTGAACAACGCCGGCATCATCGGGCGACAGTGCCGGCTCGACGAGCTCGACGACGCGGTGCTCGCGCAGGTGTTCGCCGTGAACACCTTCAGCTATTTCTACTGCGCCCGGGAGGCCCTCCGGCGCATGTCCACGAAGCACGGCGGCAAGGGCGGCGCGATTCTCAACATCTCGTCCGCCGCGGCACGGCACGGCGGGCTGCCCATGGAGTCGCATTACGCCGCGAGCAAGGGCGCCGTCGACAGCTTCACCGTCGGGCTCGCGAAGGAAGTCGGCAAGGAAGGCGTGCGCGTCAACGCGATCCGGCCGGGCCTGATCGTCACCGACATCCACCAGGCGCACGGCGGAGACGCCACGATCCGCTCGGTGGGGCCGACCGTGCCGATCGGACGCGAGGGCTTTCCGATGGAGATCGCCGAAGCGGCAGTGTGGCTCTGCTCGGACGCGGCCTCGTACGTGCACGGTGCGATCCTGGACGTCTCCGGCGGGCGCTGAGCGCCGCACGTGACGGTCGAAGCATTCCGCAGGCGCTACACGCCCCGCGACGTCACCGCGCGCGGGCGGCGGATCCGGTGCTACGCCGCGGGTGCGGGCGAGCCGGTGATTCTGGTGAGCGGCTGGCCGCAATCGAGCTACCTGTGGCGCGACGTCCTTCCCGGAATCGCGCGGGGCCGCCGCATCATCGCCGTCGATCCGCCCGGGCTCGGTGATTCCGAGCCGCCGCGCGACGGGTACGACGCGGCCAACATCGCCACGTGCATCGACGAGCTCGCGGACGCGCTCGGCATCGCGCGGTTCGCGCTGGTCGGCTACGACATCGGTGCCTGGATCGGGTACGCGTACGCGGCGCGCTATGCGCACAAGCTGAAACGGCTGGCGCTGATCGACGCCGCGATTCCCGGCATCACGCCGGGCGACGTCTACGCGCTCACGCCCGAGCGCGTGAAGATGACCTGGCATTTCTATTTCAACGCGCTCGCCGACCTGCCTGCGGCGCTGATCGCCGGGCGCGAGCGGTTCTATCTCGACTGGCTTTTTCGCGCACGCACCACGCGCAAGGACGCGATCGACGCGGCCGCGCTCGACGAGTACGCGCGGATCTATTCCGTGCCCGGTGCGATGGATGCGGGCTTCGGTTACTACCGCGCGATTTTCGACACCGCCGCGCAGAACCGCGCGAGCGCCGCGGCAGGGAAACTGACGATGCCGGTACTGGCGATCGGTGGTGCGGACTGGCTCGGCCCGGCGATGGAACGGATGATCGAGCCGGTCGCGTCCAACCTGCGCGTCGAAGCGATCCCGGAATGCGGCCACTTCGTCCCGGAGGAGGCGCCGGAGCGTCTGGCCGCGCTGCTCGACGCTTTCCTGCCCTCGACCTAACTCGTCAATTCGCTCGCCTTGAGCTCCGGCTTGATGCCGTGCTGGAGCGCTTCGCTGTTGTCGAAATTGAGCTCGATCTTCACGCCGTTCGGGTCGTGCAGGAAGAGCTGGTAGAGCCCCTGGTCGCTCACCATCCGCCGCGTGAACTGGATGCCCTCGCGCTCGAGATGCGCGAGCATGTCGCGGCAGGCCCATGGCGCGGAAGGCGACGTGGTCCACCACGCCGCTGCCGTGCACGTCGGTGGACTGCTGGCCGAGGTACTTCTTGCGGTTCTCCGACACGTTCGCGCCGCCCTCGGTGAGGTGCAGCACGTCCTTCTCCCCGATGTAGAGCCAGACCACCGGGAACTTGAAGTCCGGGTGCCAGCCCTCCTTCATCCCGAGCACGCGCACGTACCAGTCGCGCGTGGCCTGGAGGTCGGCGGTCTGGATCAGGAAGTGCTCGAGATGAGAAAGCGGCATGGCAGCCTCCGGAAGGAGCGTTAGACGACTTTGAAGGTGATCGTCCCGACGCCCGCGACGCTGCCTTTCAGCGTGTCGCCCTTCTGCACCGGGCCGACGCCCGCGGGCGTGCCGGTGAAGATGAGGTCGCCGGGCTTCAGCTCGAACAGGGTCGACAGGAACGCGATCATCTCGGGGATCTTCCAGATGAGCTCGGCAAGGTCGCCCTTCTGCTTCACCTGGCCGTTCACCTCCAGAACGACCGCGCCCTTCGCGGGATGGCCGATCTTGGACGCCGGCACGATCGCGGAGCACGGGGCCGAGTGGTCGAACGCCTTGCCGGTGTCCCACGGCCGGCCCATCTTCTTCGCCTCGCCCTGCAGGTCGCGGCGCGTCATGTCGAGCCCGACCGCGTAGCCGTAGACGTGCTCGAGCGCCTTCGCCTCGGGGATGTTCGTCCCGCCCTTGCCGAGCGCGACGACGAGCTCCATTTCGTGGTGCACGTCCTTGGTCTGCGAGGGGTACGGGAAATCCTTGCCCTCGAGGATCGCCGTGCCCGGCTTCATGAAGAAGAACGGCGGCTCGCGGTTCGGGTCGTGGCCCATCTCGCGCGCGTGCTCGGCGTAGTTGCGGCCGACGCAGAAGATGCGGCCGACGGGGAAGCGCGCGCTGGTGCCCTCGACGCTGAGCGAGGGGGTCTGGGGCGCGGGGATGACGTACTCCATTGCGGATCCTTTCTGGTCTCTGGGACGGGGTCTAGCGCGGCGTCGCGTCGCCGCCATCGACGATGACGTTCTCCACGATGCCGCCGCCAGCCTTGCGGTGCGCGGCGGCCTCCTGGTACTCCGGCGATTCGAAGCAGGCCACCGCCTGCTCGAAGGTGGGGAATTCTATGACGACGAAGCGCCGGAAGGTGTCCGGGCCCTCCATGACGCGGAACTTTCCGCCGCGCGCGAGCACCTTCCCGCCGTGGCGCGCGATGATCGCCGGCACGAGGTCGGTGTACTTCTTGTACTGGACCGGATCGTCGATCCGGGAGCGGGCGACCCAGTAGGCGGGCATCGGAGTTCTCCTCAGGCGGTCACTTGCTGAAGGCGACGTTCGGCAGGTAGGTCGCGATCTGGGGGAAGAAGGCGATGCACACGATCACGGCGAGCAGGCAGATCCACCAGGGCGTCGAGCCTCTGAAGATCTCCCCCACGGACGTGGGTTCGTTGGGCAGCGCCGCCTTCACCGTGAACACCAGGATCCCGAACGGCGGCGTGAGCAGGCCGCGTTCGATCGCGAGGATGCCGAGGATCGCGAACGCGAGCGGATCGAATCCGACCGCCTGGGCGATCGGCGCGAACACCGGCACCGTCAGCAGGATGATCGAGATGGAGTCGATGATGCAGCCGAGCACGAACCAGATCGCGATCATGATCACGAGGATCGCCCAGGGCGCGAGGCCCGAGCCGATGAAGAGCTCCTTCGCGGCGCCGGTGACGCCGGTCATCGACAGCACGCGCGAGTAGAGCTGCGCCGTGAAGAGCAGCAGGAGCAGCGGCGCGGAAGTGCGCCCGACCGACAGGACCACCTCGAACATCGTCCTTCAGCCGCAGACCCTTGATCACCGCGAGCACCAGCGCCGCCGCGGCGCCGACGCCCGCGCCCTCGGTCGGCGTGAACGCGCCGAGCCAGATGCCGCCCAGCGTTCCGAGCACCAACGCGATGACGAGCAAGGTGCTCCACAGCGCGGTGGCGAGTCCCGGGTCGCCCTCGGCCTCGGGCTCGCGCGTCCCGATCGGCGCGCCGGCGACGGCGACCGCTGCACCGCCGCCGACGGGCAGCGCCACCAGGCCCGCCCCGACGCGCGCCGGCTGCGAGATCGCCACCCACAGGATGTAGGCGCAGAAGATCGCGACCAGCAGGAATCCCGGCAGCACCCCCGCGAGGAAGAGCTTGCCGATCGACTGCTCGGTCAGCACGCCCCACACGATCATCAGCACGCTCGGCGGAATCAGCATGCCGAGGCAGGCGCTGCCCGCGATGCAGCCCAGCGCGAACTTCCGCTCGTAGCCGTGCCGCTTCATCTCGGGATAGGCGATGCGCGAGAACGCCGCGGCGGCGGCGATGCTCACGCCGGTCACGAATGCAAAGATCGCGTTCGCGACGACCGTGGCGATCGCAAGCCGGCCCGGAACGACCCGCGTCAACCGGTTCACCAGCGCGAACACGTCCCGCGCCGCGCCGCACTTGGCGAGAAACTCGCCCATCAGCATGAACAGCGGGATCACCGCGAAGACGTAGTCGCGCAGCGCCTCGTAGGCCGTGCTGGCGATGAACGACCGGACGACGTCGATGTCGCCCTGCATCAGGTAGATGCCGAGCGCGGCGGTGACACCGAGCGCCACCGCGATGTGCACGCCCGAGAACACGATCGACGAGCAGCACGCTCACGAGGAGCGTCATCTCGAAGGCGCCGAACATGGACGCTGTCGCCTCGAGCCTAGTGCGCGCGAGTCGGGCCGACCGGCGCGTAGGTGCCCGCGCGCGCGGCCTGGAGGTGCTGCCAGGCGGAGATCAGGTACTGGATCGCGGCGAGCGCGGTCCCGGCCACGACGACGAAGCGCGCCGGCCACGACGGGGATGCGCAGCGCGCCCTCGCCCTCGAACTCGTTCGAGGTCCACGCATGCGCGGCCGGGTCGAGGCTGCCCCAGCACACCAAGCGCGAAGAACGCCGCGCCGAGCAGCGCGCCGACCACGGCGAGCACCGCCTGGCCGCGCGGCGGCAGGTGACGAGACGAAGACATCCACGCGGATCATGCCGCCGCTGCGGATCGCGTAGGCGGCCTGCAGGAAGCAGATGATGACGATGGAGGCCTCGACCATCTCCTTCGTGCCCTTGACGCGGGCGGTTGAAGACGACGCGGCCGATAACGTCGGCGACGACCAGGAAGCACAGCAGGAAGGCGAGCGTCGCCGCGGCGACGAGCAGCCCCTTGGTGATCCAGTCGTTGAGGCGGGCGAGCATCGGTGGCACCCTCCCCCGTGCGGGGGAGGGTCGGCGAGGCGCGTCGGAGTCGGCTGGCCGCGCGCTACTTGATCTGGTAGCGCACCGGCCACTTGTGCCCGAGCTTCTCGGCTTCCTCGAGCGCGAGCTTGAGCACCTGCGACGCGGGCAGGCCCTGCCTTGTCGAGCTCGGTCGCCTTGTCCTGCGGCCAGCCCTTGAGCGAGTTCGCCCACTCGACGCGCACCGAGTCGGGCACCGACTTGACGACCGCGCCGAGCGCCTTGCAGCTGCTCGATCTGCTTCGGGTAGTTCTCCTTGTTCACCGTGCCGGTGCGCGCCTCGTACTCGCGCGCGACCTCGGAGCATGATGTCCTGCACGTCCTTCGGCAGCTTCGCCCAGCGCGCCTTGTTGACCGTGAGCCCGTGCCAGGTGATCGCGCCGAAGCCGACCTCGGTGTAGTACTTGCCGACCTCGTAGAGCTTGAAGTTCACCCACGCCCGACGGGAACATGATCCAGCCGTTGTAGACGCCGGTCTGCATGCCGGTGTAGGCCTCGGGCAGCGACGACTGCACGGGGATCGCGCCGGCGAACTCGAGCCACTTCAGGTTGAGGCCCGCGCCCGCGAGCTTCTGGCCCTTCAGGTCGGCCACGGTCTTCCACTCGAAGTTGGTGCCGAGGTTGTAGCCGTTGTCGGCGATCAGGGCGATGCAGCTTCTGGTTGAACTTGTCCTCGAAGACCTTGGACATGTACGGCACCTTGTCGTACACGGCGCGCGCCATGCTTCACGCTCGTCACCGGGTCTCATCGTGCCGAACGGCAGCATCACCTGGAACGCGTGCAGCGGCAGGTTCGACGGCTCGAAGCAGAAGCAGTAGCCGCCGATGTCGATGATGCCGGTCTGCACGCCCTCGAGCGTGTCGGCCACCTTGACCATCGAGCCGCCGTAGCCCTCGACGAACTCGACCGTGTGCTGGGTCTTCTCCTTCACCCGCTTGGTGACTTCGGGGACGAAGAAGGTCTGCATCAGGTTGACGTAGGTGTTGACGGCCGGGTGTCCCGAGGCGATGCGCAGCTTGATGTCTTCGGCCTGGGCGACGCCCGTGCCGGCGAGTGCGAGGATCGAAGCGGAAAGGGCCGTCAGGAACGTGCGGCGGGGTTGCATGCTTGGTCTCCTTTGGTGTGACCGGGGTCTTGCGACCGGATAGTCGTTCTTCTTATCGGCCCTGATATTCCAGCGCGACGCCGAGGATGTCAACCCGAACGCGCGATGACGCAGTGCGTCGAGCGAAAATCGGAGTCCGCCCAACCGCCGCTGATATACTCGGCGCCCGCTCCGTCGGCCTCCGATCGTTCCCGATGAACGCGCCCGAACCGTCCGCCACGAGTCGCCTGGTCCGCAACGACGTGTACGCGCGCCTGCGCGACGCGATCCTGTCCTGCGCGCTCGCCCCCGGCGCCCAGATCCACGAGCAGGCGCTCGCGGCGCAATACAAGGTGAGCAAGTCCCCGATCCGCGACGCCCTGCTGCGGCTGCAGGAGCAGGGCCTCGTCGAGGTCCTGCCGCGCAAGGGCTATCGCGTCCGGCCGATCTCGGTGGCCGACGCGGTCGAGATGTACGAGATGCGCGATCTGCTCGAGCGCGCGTGCGTCGCGCGCGCGATCGACCACGCGTCGGACGCGCAGCTGCGGGCGCTGGACGGGTTCCGCAGCGTGCCGCGCGGCCTCGACCTGCCGAGCTGGATCGCCTACAACCGGCGGTTCCACATCGCGATCGCGGCGAGCTGCGGCAGCGCGCGGCTCGCGCGGAGCGCGGTCGAGGTCATCGAGCAGTTCGACCGCTTCACCTACATGAGCCTGACGACCGTCCCCAGGCGCGAGGGCCTGCAGCGCTTCGTCGACGAGCACACGGCGATCATCGACGCGATCGGGCGCCGCGACAAGCGCCAGGCGCAGGCGCTCGTGCGCGCCCACGTCGCGAGCTCGCGCAAGCGCACCCTCGCGGCGATCGCGAACCCGGCGATCGTGCCTTGATCCCTTCACCAGGAGCCTGACCCATGACCACGACCGCGCGAGTCGTCCGCTTTGCCGCTGCCGGCGGCCCCGAGGTGCTCGAGCTCGAGACCGTCGAGATCGCCGACCCCGGTCCCGGCGAGATCCTCGTTCGTCACAAGGCGATCGGCCTCAACTACCAGGACGTCTACCAGCGCTCCGGCTTCTATCCGCTGCCGCTGCCGAGCGGCGTCGGGACGGAGGCGGCGGGCGTGGTCGAGAAGGTCGGGCCCGATGTGCGCGACGTGAAAGCCGGCGATCGCGTGGCCTACGCCGGCGGCGCCGTCGGTGCCTACGCGGACGTTCGCGTCGTCCCGGCGGTCCGGGTCGTGAAGCTGCCCGACGGCGTCAGCGAGGAGCAGGCGGCCGGGATGATGCTGAAGGCAATGACGGTCGAGTACCTGCTCAACCGCTGCTATCCGCTGAAAGCGGGCGAGCACGCGCTGTTCTATGCCGCCTCGGGCGGCGTCGGGCTGTTCGCGGGCCAATGGGGAAAGCATCTCGGCGCCAGGATGATCGGCGTCGCGGCGGGCGCGGAGAAGTGCCGGCTCGCGAAGGAGAACGGGTACGCGGAGGTGATCGATCGCACCAAGGAGGACATCGTCGAGCGCGTGAAGGCGATCACCGGCGGCGCCGGCGTCCCGGTGGTGTACGACTCGGTCGGCAAGGCGACCTTCGATGCGTCGCTGAAATGCCTGCGCCCGCGCGGCTACTTCGTCTCCTTCGGCACGACGACCGGGGCGCCGCCGCCGATCGAGGCCGCGACGCTGCAGAAGCTCGGTTCGCTCTACTTCACCCGGCCGACGCTTGTCACCTACACCGCCGCGCGCGAGGAGCTGGTCGCCTCCGCGAACGCCGTGTTCGACCTGGTCGAAGCGCGGCGTGCTCAAGCCGAACATCGGGCAGCGCTACGCCGCTGGCCGATGCGGCGAAGGCGCACGCGGATCTCGAGGCGGGCCGCACGACCGGCTCGTCGGTGCTCGTACCCTGAGCGGGGCGCACATGCAAACCACGGTGGGAGTGATCGGCCTCGGCATCATGGGCGGGGCGATGGCGACGAACCTGCTCGCGGCGGGCTTCAAGGTGATCGGCTACGACCTTGCGCCCGCGGCCCGGCGCGCGCTCAAGCGGGCGGGCGGCGTCGCGGCCCGCTCGGGCGCCGACGTGGCGCGGCGCGCCGGTATCGTGATCACGTCGCTTCCGACGGTCGCCGCGCTTGCCGCGGTGAGCGACGAGATCGCGCGCGCGAAGCGCGGTGATCTCGTTGTGGTCGAGACGAGCACCATGCCGCTCGAGGCGAAGCAGGCGGCGCGGGCGATCGTGGAACGCAGCGGCGCCACGGTCCTCGACTGCCCGCTTTCGGGTACGGGCGCGCAGGCGCGCACCAAGGACCTGCTCGTGTACGCCAGCGGCGCGCGCAGCGCCTACCGGCAGTGCGTGCCGGTGTTCGAGGGTTTCGCGCGCGGGCACCACTATCTCGGCGCGTTCGGCAACGGGTCCAAGATGAAGTACGTCGCGAACCTGCTCGTCGCGATCCACAACGTCGCCGCGGCCGAAGCGATGGTGCTCGCGCGCAAGGCCGGCCTCGATCTCGCGCAGACGCTCAAGGTGATCGGCGACGGCGCGGGCAGCTCGCGCATGTTCCAGGTGCGCGGACCGATGATGGTGCGGGACGACTACTCCGACGCGACCATGAAGGTCGAGGTCTGGCAGAAGGACATGCACATCATCGGCGAGTACGCCACGCAGCTCGGCTGCCCGACGCCGCTCTTCGCCGCCACCGCGCCGCTCTACACCGCCGCGATCGCCGAGGGCTTCGCGAAGGAAGACACCGGGTCGGTGTGCGCGGTGCTCGGCGCGATGGCGGGGCTCGAGCGCCGTACGCGGCGGCGCTCGAAGCCGTGAGTGCTCAATTGGCCGTGATCCCGGCGTCCTTGATGACTTTCGCGTAGCGCGCCGACTCGGTGCGGATGAAGTCCCCGAAGAACTCGGGGGTACTCGACATCGGCTCGACGCCGAGGTCGGCGTATTTCTTCTTCAGGTCCGGGTCGGCGAGAACCTTCACCAGGTCGGCATTCAGCTTGTCCACGATCGGCCGCGGCGTGCCGGCGGGGACGAGGACGCCCCACCAGTTCACCGCCACGAGGTCAGCGAAACCCTGCTCGGCCATGGTCGGGATGTCGGGCGAGAGCGGCGAGCGGTCCTTGCTCGTGATGCCGATCGGCCGCAGCTTGCCGGCGCGGATGTGCTGCATCACCGGGAGCGCGTCGGAGAAGATCATCTGCACCTGGCCGGCGAGGAGGTCCTGCACGGCGAGCACGCCGCCTTTGTACTGGATGCCCTCGATCGAGATCTGCGCCGAGCGCTTGAACATCTCGCCGATGAGGTGCGACATGCTGCCCGGGCCGCTCGTGCCGAAGTTGAGCTTGCCCGCGTCCTTCTTCGCCGCCGCCACCAGCTCCTGGACGCTCTTCACCGGCATCGCCGAATTCACCACCAGGATGTTCGGACCGGTGCAGACCATCGACACCGGCAGGAAGTCCTTCTGGACGTCGTACGGGACCTTCGACAGGACCGGGTTGACCGCCACCGGCCCGAAGTTGCCGATCACGAACGAGTAGCCGTCGGCGGCCTGGCGCGCGGCGAACTCCATGCCGATCGAGCCGGCGGCGCCGGGCTTGCTCTCGATGATCACCTGCTGGCCCCACAGGTCGGAGAGCTTCTGGCCGAGCACCCGGCCCATCAGATCGGAGCTGCCGCCGGGCGGGTAGGTCACGATCATCCGCACCGGCTTGGTCGGGTAGGTCTGCGCCGCGGCGGTGGCCGCGACGAGCAGGGCGAGCGCGGCCGCAGCGGCGGCGGCGAATCGGGCACGAAGCATGGAATCCTCCTGGTGTGAGCGACGGTCAGCTCGTGTTCGTTTCGGCTGCCGTTCGCGCAGCCATCCTAGCCGCCGGACCTGTGCTCTCGCAATCCCCGGACGGGTCCTCGATGAGCGCTTGATAGACTTGCCGCCATGAAACCGACCGCCACACTCGCACCCGGCGCACGCGCCGACCAGACCCTCGCGTGGAACATGCGCCTGCTCGCCCACCACGAGCTCGCCGGGTTCGGCGGCATCGGCGAGGGCATGGGCATGCAGCAGACCCACGACGGCCGCCGCATCCTGTGGCTGGCGCACGAGTCGGCGCCGAAGAACTTCACCGGCGTGGACGTGACCGATCCGCGCACGCCGAAGGTGATCGTGCAGACCGACCTGCCGCACGCCAGGATGCGCTCGAACTCGCTCGACGTGGTGGGCGACATGATGGCGGTGGCCTACCAGACGAGCGGGGTGAACATCCAGCCGGCGGGATTCGACCTGTTCGACGTCAGCGAACCCGAGCGCCCGCAGCGCATCTCGCATTTCGACGCCTCGGGGCCGCACTCGCGCGGCGTGCACGCCTTGTGGTTCGTCGACGGCGAGTACATCCATCTCTCCGGCGGCGCCGCCGACTTCAAGCCGCGCAATCCGAAGGACGACCAGTTCTATCGCATCATCGACGTGCGCAATCCGGCGAAGCCCCGGGAAATCGGGCGCTGGTGGCTGCCGGGCACGCGCGATGGCGACGACGTGCCCCCGCCCGCACGCCTGCCGGCGCAGTTCGACATGGGCTTCCGCGCGCACAACACCAACGTCTTTCCGCAGCGGCCGGACCGCGCCTACGTCGGCTACATCGACGGCGGCGCTCGTGGTGCTCGACATCGCCGACAAGGCGCACCCGAAGCCCGTGACGCGCTGGAACCACTCGCCGCCGTTCAACGGCTTTCTGCACACGGTGCTGCCGCTGTTCTCGCGCGGGCTGCTGGATCGTCGAGCGACGAGTGCGTCCTGGACGACGGCGCCGACTGGCCGAAGCTCGTCTGGGTGCTCGACGCGCGCGTCGAGACGAATCCGGTGCCGATCTCGACCTTTCCGCTGCCGTCCTACGACGCGTTCGCCAAGCGCGGCGGGCGCTTCGGCGCGCACAACCTGCACGAGAACCTGCCCGTGCCGACCTCGTGGCACTCCGAGAGCATCGTCATCGGCACGTTCTTCAACGCCGGCGTGCGCGCCTACGACGTCTCGAATCCGTATCAGCCCCAGGAGATCGCGTACTTCGTGCCGGGTGCGCCGAAGCTCTCGCCGGTCGGCGCGATCCAGCTCAACGACGTGTACGTCGACGACCGCGGCTTGGTCTTCACGGTCGACCGGTTCGCCGGCGGGCTGTACGTGCTGGAGATGACGATCTGAGCGCAGGCGCGATCCCGCTCGCCGGCCGTCTCCCGGTCACGGTCGTCACCGGCTTCCTCGGCAGCGGCAAGACGACGCTGATCCGGCGGCTGCTCACGCATCCGGGCATGAACCGGGTCGCGGTGGTGATCAACGAGTTCGGCGAAGTCGGCATCGACAATGAGCTCGTCGCTGCGTCCTCCGAGAACATCACGCTGCTCGCGAACGGCTGCCTCTGCTGCACCGTGCGCACCGATCTGCAGGAGACGTTGCGCGAGCTGTTCGCGCAGCGCCGCGCCGGCGAAGTGATCGACTTCGATCGCGTCGTCGTCGAGACCACCGGTCTCGCCGATCCCGCGCCGGTGATCCAGACCTTCGCGGCCGATACGCTGCTGGCGGCCCAGTACCGGCTCGACGGCGTCGTGACCCTCGTGGATGCGGTGAACGGCGCGCGCCAACTCGACGCCCAGCCCGAGGCGGTCAAGCAGGCCGCGGTCGCGGATCGACTGCTGCTCACGAAGACCGATCTCGCGGGCGCGGCGGAGGTCGAAGCGTTGCGCGCGCGGCTGCGCGCGCTCAACCCGCGCGCCGAGTTTGCCGCAGCGGTCCAGGGCGAGATCGATCCGGCGTTCTTCCTCGACATCGGGCTGCGCACCGCGCGGGCCGACGGCGCTCAGCTCGAGCGCTGGCTGGGCAGTCCCGGCGAGGGCGGATGGTTATCTCGGCAAGCGCCTCGCGACCGGCGCGCACGACCGCGCGATCCGGTCGTTCGTGCTCTGGTTCGAGCAGCCGTTCTCGTGGCAGACGTTCTCCGCCGCGATGGAGCTGCTCACGTCGATGCGCGGTCCCGACCTGCTGCGGGTGAAGGGGCTCGTCAACGTCGCGGGCGAGCGCGGTCCGGTCGTCGTGCAGGGCGTGCAGCACATCTTCCATCCGCCGACAACGCTCGACGCCTGGCCGAGCGAGGATCGGCGCTCGCGACTGGTGTTCATCACGCGCAACATTCCGCAGGAGGCGGTCGCCGCGCTGTTCGCCGCAGCGGGCGGGCTGGCGGACTGAGCTCAGTGCCCGGGCGCCGCGCCGGGCTGCTTCAGCGGGTGCGCGCGGGCGAAGGCGTCTTGCTTCAGGCAATCGTCGGCGATGCGCGTGACCGTGGGGTACGGCGTCATGTCGCACTTGAAGTAGGCGCGCGAACCCACGACGTGCGACACGAGGCAGAGATCCGCCATGGTGAGCGCATCGCCGTGGCAATAGCGTCCCGTTGCCGGACTGTCCGCGAGCTGCCGCTCGAGCGCGGCGGACATCGTGTTGAACCAGTGCTGGCACCACCGGTTGACGCCGGCATCGTCCTGCTGGTACTCGGTCGCGAGGTACTTCCGGATGCGCGGCACGATCAGCGGATGCGCGTCGCAGGCCACCATCTGGGAGATGCCCCGGACGCGTGCGCGCGCCCTGGCGCCTTCGGGCAGCAGCGGCGGCTTCGGGAAGCGCTCGTCGAGGTACTCCAGGATCGCCAGCGACTCGAACAGCGCCGGCCCCTCGCCGTCGTCGAGCGCGGGCACGACGCTTTGCGGGTTGACCTTGCGGTAGGCGTCCTCGAACTGGTTGCCCTCGAGGAGATCGATCATGACCTCCTCGTACGGCACGCCCTTGAGATTGAGCGCGATCCGGACGCGGAACGTCGCGAGCGAGCGCCAGAAACCGAACAGCTTCATCGTGCCTCCTTGGTGCGGCGGCCCTCGCGCGGGGCGCCGTCGTCTTATTTGTCGCCGGCTCATTGGACTCCAGGGCGCGCGCGAGTGTCAACGTGCGCGGATTGCTGCGCCGCACGTGAAATCGTGCGTGCTAGCATCGCGGCGCTCTTCCGCACGCGTTGCAGGAGACGCGATCATGCGCATCGGCATCGCCGGCACCGGCCGCATGGGTGCGGCCATCGCCACCCGCCTCCTCGGCCTCGGCCACGAGGTTGCGGTCTGGAACCGGACCGCGGCGAAGACCGCACCGCTCGCCGCCGCCGGCGCGCAGGTCGCCGCGACGCCGGAGGCGCTCGCGGCGCGCGCGGAGGCGGTCATCACGATCCTCACCGACGCCGCCGCGATCGACGCGGCGTATCGCGGCCCGAGCGGGCTGCTTGCCGGCGACGTCAACGGGAAGCTCTTCATCGAGATGAGCACCGTGCGCCCGGAGACCCAGCGCGCCCTCGCGGCAGCGATCGGCGCGAAGGGCGCGGCGCTGGTCGAGTGTCCGGTGGGCGGCACGACCGGCCCGGCGAAGGAAGGCAAGCTCTTCGGCTTCGCCGGTGGCGACGCGGCGGACGTGGCGCGCGCGCGCCCGATCCTGGAGCAGCTGTGCCGGCGCATCGAGCACGTCGGCCCGGTGGGCGCCGGCGCGTCGATGAAGCTCGCGATCAACCTGCCGCTCCTCGTGTTCTGGCAGGCGTTCGGCGAGGCGCTCGCGCTGACGCAGCCCCTCGGGCTGGACGCGGCACGCCTGATGGACATTTTCACCGACACGTCGGGTGCGCCCAACATGCTGAAGGCGCGCGCGCCGATGGTGGCGGCGCAGCTCCGCGGCGAGACCGTTGCCCCGACGGTCGAGATCGACGTCGTTCGCAAGGACCTGCGCACGATGATCGAGGAGGCCCGCAGCCGCGGCGTCACGCTGCCGGTGACCGCGCAGGCCCTCGAGTGTCTCGATCAGGCCGCGCGCGAAGGCTTCGGCGCAGCGGATTGCACCAAGATCCCGGTCATTTGGGCGGCGCGCGCGAAGTAGCTCGCGCGCACGTCAGCCGAACTTCGCCAGCAGCGCGGCGGCGTGCTCCAGCCGCTCGGATGCGGCGCCCCGCGGCGCGGCCGCCGCGCCTTCCGGCCCGGCCTGGATCGCGCACGCGAGCACCTGGAAGAACGCCTTGTCGAGCGCGCGGCGGCTCGCGCTGAGCTGCTGCGTCACTTTCTCGCAGTCCGCCCCGCCTTCGATCATCGCCTGGATGCCGCGCAGCTGGCCCTCCACGCGGCGCAGGCGCAGCACCAGTTCCCGCTTGTGGTCCTCGTCGCGGATCACCGCCATCGACTTCTCCCGGCTCGTTGCCATGCCGCGCAGGATACCCTACGGGGTATATATAGACAAGGCCATCGCAGACCTGCGTCGCTCTTGAATAGCACAAGCTTGACATACTATACCCCCTAGGGTATCTTCCCGGCCGTGCAGTTCTCAACCACCCCAAGGAGATAGTCATGACGGTCGACAGCATGGTTCACAGCTTCGCAGGCGCCTTCGTGCTCATCGCGCTCGCGCTCGGCGCGCGCGCGAGCCCGCTGTTCGTCAACGCCAACTTCCTCTGGGTCGGCGTGTTCGTCGGCGCCAACCTGCTCCAGAGCGGGTTCACCGGGATCTGCCCGCTCGCGTCGATCCTGCGCCGGCTGGGCGTCAGGACCGTGGCGCACGCATGAGGCGCCGGGCCGCCCAAGCGCGATCCTTGGCGCGCAGCGCCAAGGTAAGCCCATGAGCGAGGCGGCGGCGATGGCGGAAAGTCACGCGCACGTCGCGTGCCCGGCGTGCCTGAAGGCGAACCGGATCCCCGTCGCCCGTCTCGGTGACGGGCCGAAGTGCGGCGGCTGCGGCACGCCGCTGCTCGACGGCAAGCCGGTCGCGCTCGACGAACGGAGCTTCGACGCGTTCGTCGGGCGCACCGACCTGCCGGTCGTGGTCGACTTCTGGGCGCCGTGGTGCGGGCCCTGCCGGGCCATGGCGCCGGCGTTCGAGTCCGCGGCGGCCCAGCTGGCGACCCGGGTGCGATTCGCCAAGCTGAACACCGAGGAGGCCCAGGGTCTGGCGGCGCGCTTCGGCATCCGCTCGATTCCCACGCTGGCCGTGTTCCGGGACGGCCGCGAGGTGGAGCGCATTTCCGGCGCGATGGATGCCCGCTCGCTCGTGCGCTGGGTGTCCGAGCGCATCTGAGAAGGGGGTCGCCGTGAAGCGCTCCGTTGCTTTGCTCGCCGCCCTCGCGCTCGTCGCGTGCGGCGCCGAGAAGGAAGTCGCGCCCGCGGCGGCGCCCCCGCAGCTGCGCACCGGCGTCGTCGAGATGCGCGACGTCGAGCTCGCCTATTCGGCCGAGGCGACCGTCGAGGCGGTCCGCCAGTCGACCGTGTCGTCGCAGATCGCCGGCCGCATCGTCGAGCTGCGCTTCGACGTCGGGGACGTCGTCAAGAAAGGCGACGTGATCGCCCGGATCGACGAGCGCGCCGCGACCCAGGCGCTCGCGGCGAGCGAGGCGCAGGTGGCCGAGGCCGAGGCGGCGCTGCGCAACGCGCGCGTCAACTTCGAGCGCTCGAAGCAGCTGCTCGCGCAGAAATTCGTCAGCTCGGCGGCGGTCGACAAGGCGGAGGCCGACTACAAGGCGGCGCAGGCTCGCGTCGCCGCGCTCCTCGCCGGCGCCGGGCAGGCCGCGACCGAGCGGAGCTTCGCCACGCTCTTCGCGCCGTACAGCGGCGTCGTCTCGGCCCGTCACGTCGAGCTGGGCGAAATGGCAACGCCCGGCAAGCCGCTCCTGACCGGCTTCGACCCGTCGACGCTGCGCGTCGTCGCGACCGTCCCGCAGGCGCAGGTCGCTGCGATCGAGGCCGGCGGCAAGGCGCGCGTCGAGCTTCCCGCCATCGGCAAGTGGATCGACGCCAGCCGCGTGACGGTGGTGCCGGCGGCCGATCCGCGCACCCACACCACGCGCGTGCGGCTCGAGCTCCCGGAGGACGTCCGCGGGGTCTACCCCGGCGTGTTCGCACGCGCCCATTTCGTCGTCGGCCAGGCGCCGCGGCTCATGGTGCCGCGCGAGGCCGTGCTGCACCGGAGCGAAGTGACCGGCGTCTACGTGATCGACGAGAAGGGCTATCCCCGGCTGCGCCAGGTTCGGCTCGGCACCGCGTCCGACGAGCGGTCGGTCGAGGTCCTCGCCGGGCTGAAGTCCGGCGAGCGCGTCGCCCTCGAGCCGGTCAAGGCCGGCATGGGCGGGGCGCCGGCGGGGTCCTGAGGCGGCAATGGGCATCTCCGGCCGCATCGCACGCTACTTCCAGAGCTCGCAGCTCACCCCGCTGATCGCGCTGGTGGCGGCGCTCCTCGGCCTCTTCGCCATCGCGGTGACGCCGCGCGAGGAGGAGCCGCAGATCAACGTGACGATGGCGAACGTCTTCGTCCCGTTTCCCGGCGCGTCCGCGCGCGACGTCGAAACCCTGGTGAGCACGCCCGCCGAGCAGGTGCTCGCGCAGATGACCGGCGTCGAGCACGTGTACTCGGTCTCGCGCCCCGGCCTGGCGATCCTGACCGTGCAGTTCGAGGTCGGCGTGCCGCGCGTCGATGCGCTGGTGCGGCTCTACGACACCATCCACTCGAACCGCGACTGGGTCTCGCCGAATCTCGGCGTCCTCGAGCCGATCATCAAGCCGAAGGGCATCGACGACGTCCCGGTCGTGACGCTCACGCTCTGGACCACCGATCCCGCGCGCGGCGCCTTCGAGCTCGAGCGGGTCGCGCACGCCGCGGAGGTCGAGCTGAAGCGCGTGCCCGGCACGCGCGAGGTCCAGACGCTCGGCGGCCCGGGCCGGCAGATCCGGGTACTGCTCGACGCCGACCGCATGAACGCGCACGGCGTCTCCGCGCTCGACGTCCGCAATGCCCTGCGGCTCTCCAACGTCGCCGCGCCGACCGGCAAGCTGGTGCGCGAGAACCGCGAGGTCGTCGTCGAAACCGGCAGCTATCTCGAGTCGGCCGCCGACGTGAGCGCCCTCGTGGTCGGCACGCATGAGCGGCGCCCGGTCTTCCTGTCCGACGTCGCCGCGGTGGTGGACGGGCCGGCGCCGCCCTCGCGCTACGTCTGGACCGGCCCGGGCCCCGCGGGCGAGCGCAAGGGCATTCGGGCCGCGGGCGAGCACCCGGCCGTCACGCTGCAGGTCACCAAGAAACCGGGCGAGAACGCCGTCGACGTCGCCGAGCGGGTGATCCAGCGCGTGGACGAGCTCCGCGGCACGGTCATTCCGTCGGACGTGCAGGTCACGGTGACGCGAAACTACGGCGCGACGGCGAACGCCAAGGCGCAGCAGCTCATCCAGAAGCTCGTCTTCGCGACGCTGCTGGTCGTGGCGCTGGTCCTGTTCGCGCTCGGCTGGCGCGAGGCGGTGATCGTCGGCGTCGCGGTGCTGCTCACCCTCGCGACCACGCTGTTCGCCTCCTGGGCCTGGGGCTTCACGCTGAACCGGGTCTCGCTCTTCGCCCTGATCTTCTCGATCGGGATCCTGGTGGACGACGCGATCGTCGTGGTCGAGAACATCCACCGCCGGATGAGCCTCGAGTCCCGCCCGCTCGCCGAGGCGATCCCGCTCGCCGTGGACGAGGTCGGCGGGCCGACGATCCTCGCCACGTTCACCGTCATCGCCGCGCTGCTGCCGATGGCCTTCGTGTCCGGGCTGATGGGGCCCTACATGAGCCCGATCCCGATCAACGCGAGCCTGGGCATGGTGATCTCGCTCGCGATCGCGTTCACGGTGACGCCGTGGCTCGCGCTGAAGCTGCTCGGCCGCACGCACCACGCGCCCGAGAAACCCGGCGGCCGGCTCGACGCGCTGTTCCGCCGCGTGCTCGGCCCGTTCGTCGCCGTGGAGCGTGCGAAAAGGAACCGCCGTTGGCTCGGCGTCTCGGTCCTTGCGCTGATCGCCGCTTCCGTCGCGCTGCCGGCCTTCCAGCTCGTCGTGCTGAAGATGCTGCCGTTCGACAACAAGTCGGAGTTCCAGGTCGTGGTCGACCTGCCGGCCGGCACGCCGGTCGAGGTGACCGCCGCCGCGCTGCGCGACATGGGCGCCTATCTCGCCACCGTCGAGGAGGTCACCGACTACCAGGCGTACGCCGGGCTCGCCTCGCCGATCAACTTCAACGGCCTGGTGCGCCAGTACTACCTGCGCAATGCCGCCGAGACCGGCGACCTGCAGGTGAACCTCGTGGACAAGGGCGATCGGCACCGCAAGAGCCACGAGATCGCGCAGGCGGTCCGGCCGGAGCTCGAGCGCATTGCGAGCCGCTGGGACGCCCGGGTCAAGGTGGTCGAGGTGCCGCCCGGTCCGCCGGTGCTCGCGCCGATCGTTGCCGAGGTGTACGGCCCCGACGAAGCCGGGCGCATCCGCGTGGCCAAGCAGGTCCGGGAGGCGTTCGCCGCCACCGCCGACATCGTCGGCATCGACGACTCGGTCGACGACGCGGCGCCACGGGTCGTGCTGAAGTTGGACCAGACCAAGGCCGCGCTCGCGGGCGTGAGCCGGCGCGACGTGGTCGACACGATGCGGCTCGGGCTCTCCGGCGAGGACGTGACCCCGATCCACGACGGCCAGTCGAAGTACGAGGTGCCGGTGCGCGTCGCGCTGCCGGCCGAGCGGAGCGGCGAGCTCGACGACGTGCTCAAGCTCTCGCTCCGGGCCCCCGATGGCGGACTCGTCCCGCTCGCCGAAGTGGTGAAGCGCGTGCCGGGCGACCGCGATCGCCCGATCTACCACAAGGACCTGCTGCCGGTGGTGTACGTCGTCGGCGACCAGGCGGGCGCGATCGCCAGCCCGCTCTACGGGATGTTCGGCATCCGCGCGCGGGTCGCGGGCCAGCCGCTCGGCGAGGGCGGCACGCTCGCGGAGTATTTCATCCGCCAGCCGTCCGATCCGTATCGCAGCTACGCGATCAAGTGGGACGGCGAGTGGCAGGTGACCTACGAGACCTTCCGCGACATGGGGCTCGCGTACGCGGTGGGGCTGGTGCTGATCTACCTGCTCGTCGTCGCGCAGTTCCGCTCCTACCTCACCCCGCTCGTGATCATGGCGCCGATCCCGCTGACGATCATCGGGGTGATGCCGGGGCACGCCCTGCTCGGCGCGAACTTCACCGCGACGTCGATGATCGGCATGATCGCGCTGGCGGGGATCATCGTGCGCAACTCCATCCTGCTGGTCGACTTCATCAACCTGAAGACCGCCGAGGGCGTGCCGTTCCGCGACGCGGTCGTGCAGTCGGCCGCGGCGCGCGCGAAGCCGATCGCGCTCACCGCGGCGGCGGCGATGCTCGGCGCGATGTTCATCCTCGACGACCCGATCTTCAACGGGCTCGCGATCTCGCTCATCTTCGGCATCCTCGTCTCGACCCTGCTGACGCTGGTGGTGATCCCGGTGCTGTACTACGTCGCATACCGCCGGCGATTCGAGCCCGCGCCCGCCTGAGCCGCGCCCGGCGCCACCGCCGAAGATCGAGAAGAGCGGAGTAGTCATCCGGCTAGAATGGCTCTTCGAGTGACGCAACGGAGGGTGCAATGAGGATCTGCCGCTTCGACAACGATCGCCTCGGGCTCGTCAAGGGCGAGGAGGTGCTCGACGTCACGCCCGCACTCGAGGTCATCCCGCAGCAGCGCTGGCCGATCGCGCTCGGCGATCCGCTGATCGCCAACCTCGACCGCGTGCTCGAGCGCGTGCGCGCGCTGGAAGCAGGCGCGCCGCGGCGCAAGCTCGCCGAGGTGAAGCTCAAGTCGCCGGTGGCGAACCCGACGAAGATCGTCAACGCGCCGATCAACTACCAGGCGCACATCGACGAGGCGAAGGCGGACCCGAAGCTCGGGGCGGGGCGCAAGCTCAACCACATCACCGACTGGGGCCTGTTCCTGAAGGCGACCAGCGCGCTCATCGGCGCCGGAGAAGAGATCCGGCTGCGCGGCGCGGACAAGCGCAACGACCACGAGGTCGAGCTCGCGGTGGTGATCGGGCGCGAGTGCCGCAAAGCAACGCTCGAGAACGCGCTCGACTTCGTCGCCGGCTATTCGATCGGGCTCGACATGACCATCCGCGGGCCGGAGATGCCGTCGTGGCGCAAGTCGGTGGACACCTATGCGGTGTGCGGGCCGTGGCTGACGACGAAGGACGAGGTCCCCGATCCGAACAACCTGCGGCTCTCGATCAAGGTGAACGGCGAGACGCGCCAGGACAGCACCACCGCGCGGATGGTCTACAACGTGCACCGGCTGATCGAGTACGCGACCAGCATGTACACGCTCTATCCGGGCGACCTGATCTTCAGCGGCACGCCCGAGGGCGTCGGTCCGGTCAAGCCGGGCGACGTCCTGACCGCGGAGATCGAGCGCGTCGGGCGCTTCGACATCCGCATCGCGCCCGAGTACGCCGGGTAGGCGGGTCCGCTCAGGCGGGCTGCAGGCCGGACTGCCGGCCGAGCAGGCTGATCACGCGGTTCGTGGCCGAAGTCGTCTCGATCGCCCGCCGGCACACTTCATCCGCGCTCGGCAGCGCGATGCCGAGCCGGTTCACCGCGTAGACGGCCTGCGTGCGGTTCATGACGCCGAGCGCGCGGTAGATGGCGGCGGTGTGCGTCTTGACCGTGCCTTCCGCGAGGTTGAGCGTCCGGCAGATCAGCTTGTTCGGCTTGCCCTGCACGAGGAGCGTGAGCACGTCGACCTGACGCGGCGTGAGGCCGAGCGACTTGATCGGTGTGGAAGTCGGCGCAGCCGGGGCCGGGGGCGCGCCGCCTTGCGGGGGCTTCGTCGTCGTGATCGCGCGCAGCGCCTGCGGCGGGACGTAGGTGCCGCCCACGAGCACGAGGCGCAGCGCCTCGGTCAGCACGCGGGTGGGCGAGCGCTTGGAGATGAAGCCGCGCGCGCCGGCGTCGAGCACCGCACGGGCGGTCGCCGGATCGTCCTGCGCGGAGAGCACGAGGATCGGGGTGTTCGGGCGAGTCTTCAGCAGCCGCTCGAGCCCGTCCATGCCGGACCCGTCGGGCAGGGCGATGTCGAGCACCACCAGGGTCACGTCGGGGTGCACGGCGAGGCGGTCCTGCGCCGCGGCGATGCTGTCGGCCTCCAGGACCTCGGTTCCGGGCCCCAGGTCGGCCACGAGCCGCGCGAGGGCTTCGCGGGTCAGCGGGTGATCGTCCACCGCCAGGATCTTCGTGTTCCGGCCGTCCATCGCTGCTGCAGTCATGACTCGTCTCCCGGTTGGGTCATCGCGGCCGGAAGTTCCGGCCGACCAGTGACCCCAGCGTAGACGGGACGGCGAAGGATTAAGGCGGCAGTACTAACCCGGTTTTTGTGACTTATTCACATCGTCCGCCTGGACGATTGCGCCGGCCCGGTCCGGGCTACGCGAACTGGAGCTGACGCACCGCAGCAAGCCAGCCGGTGCCGATCCCGGTGGGCCGGCTCGGGACCGCGCGCACGGGCGCGGGTGCGGCGTGCGGCCGAACGGGTTCGCGCACTTTGGCGCCCGCTGGCCGCGACGCCTCGACGGGCAGCGGGACGCCGAGCTTGCTGACCGCGTACACCGCCTCCGTGCGGTTCACGACGCCGAGGGCGCGGTAGATGGCCGCGATGTGGGTCTTGATCGTCCCTTCCCGGAGGTCGAGCGCGCGGCAGATGAGCTTGTTCGGCTTGCCCTGGACGAGGTGCGCCAGCACGTCGAGCTGGCGCGGCGTCAGGCCGAGGGGCTTCTCCGACGCGGCGGCCGACGCGTCCGGATTCGCCGGCGGGACCGCCCGGGTCCGGGCCGGGGCGGCGTCCGCGCGGAGCGCTTCCGGCGGGATGTAGACGCCGCCGGCCAGCACGAGGCGCAATGCCTCGACCAGCAGGCGCGTCGGGGCGCGCCGGGAGATGAACCCGTGCGCTCCGGCTGCCAGCGCGGCGCGTGCCGTCGCCGGATCGTCGCGATCCGCGAGGACCAGCACCAGCGCCTGCGGGCTTGCTTCCATGATGGGCTTCAGCGCGTCGACGCCGTCCGCATCGGGCAGGCTCGGATCGAGCACCACCAGGCGAATGTCCGGATCGGCCGCCAGGCGCGCGCATGCCGCGGCGAGGGTGTCCGCCTCGAGCATCTCGACGCGCGGCGCGACCTGGGCGAGGACTTGCCCCAGCGCCTCGCGCGTGAGCGGGTGGTCGTCCACCGACAGGATCTTCAGCGGGGCCTCGTGGCTCGATCAGAGTTGCGCTCATGGTCTCCTCCTTCTGGTTCATCGCGGCCGGATGGTCCGGCTGACGTGATGCCAGAGTAGGCGGGCGCAGGTTGCCTAGGTCGGAAGTACTAACCAGCGCCTTGTGCGCTATTCACAGGCGGGCAACCGCCCGCGAAGCAGGACCGACCTCAGCGGCACGGACGATGTCGCGCAACAGGTGCGGGCGTATGATCGATCCGATGCACGCGGGCAAGTGGAGGGGACGCCATGGGACGCAGCACTGGGGAAGAGCAGCCACGAAGCATGGAATCCCGGCCAACACGGCATTTGGGTCGCCCCCGGCCGCACTCAGGGGTTGTTGATCCGGCATCCGACTTCCCCTTTCCGAAGCGACCTGGCAGGAGGCGACGGGATGGAGCGGGCTCGCGGAGATCGCGTGGGAATACCTCACGCAGCTCACCAGTCGCCCCGAAGCACCCAGCCTCTGGCCGGATGCGCCCGCAAAGTGGCTGGAGGATCTCGCCCCGGGATCTTCGCTCGAGCGCGATCGGCCGAACTTGCACTGGCTGGAATTCGATCCCAGCGACCCGCGTTATTCGGTTGGGTCGGCGGGGAGCGCGCCGAGGGTCGATTGCCGACGGGCAGGACCGTGGTGCTGCTCGCCTGTCTCGCATGGCCGTGCGCCGGTAGTCCGGGAGAGAAGGTGACCCGGCAGCCGTTGTTTGGCGGCCAGGGGCTGCGACGTCGTTGCGCACGTAGGGCCGATCCAAGAACGGCGCAGCCGTCGTGCGCATTACTGGTGTGAGCAGCACACTCCCGAGACTTGGAGAGCGACAGCTGGCCAAATTCAAGACGCTGTTTGGCGGTTCTCCCGACTATCTATGGACGCTCGTGAAACAGCTCCGGACGCAGGACCTCATCAGCATCTGCGGGTCTGGTTCGCCCGACGAGGAAGGTGATCGAGCTCGGACTTCGCATTACCGAGGATCTCGCGCTAGAGGTTCGCGCGCGCACGCGCAGCTCAGCTCCCGAGAGCGACGGCCTGGTTCACGAGCTCGTAACCCGTGTTGGCGATCAGACGGAATCGGGTAAGCCGCCATCTCCGGAAATAGGACGACGACGGCCGCCTGACGGCATTCGCGGCCGCGATGCCTCTGAAGGGGTTCGATCTGGATCCGGCGTCCTGCGTCGGGCCGGATGGCTGGTGGGAAGTACGGCCGTATCGCGACAGCGAGATGCTGAGGGGGCTCATGCCGCAGGTGCCGAGGCTTGGTGAGCCGGGCGAGACGGCGGAGCGCCCTCTTCGCAGGCGAGATCGCTTCAAGGTCACGCACTCCGTACTCACGGCGAGCGACGCCAGGAAAATTCGCGAAGATTCCAAACCGCGTGAACACCGCCAAGAAGGTGCGCGTGGCGGACTGCCGGGATCCGCGCCGCGAAGACAGGCTCGATCTGCGCTCGCACGGTTTCGGGGCCGTGAGCGCCCATCACCAAGCGGAGAACTTCTTCGACCGACTGAAGCGTTACGGCCTCGCGGTAGAAGAGTGTTTCCCGTTCGCGGAGCTCCCGCTCCTGATCCGCTACCGTGCAGGCATTACCCCCGGGCCCGGAAAGGACGGCAGGGTCGTGAATGCGCAAGTGCGCTGGATCGACCCACCCAGGATCGCGTGACGACGATCGGACGACGATGATGGCTCGCCGGATGCAGCAGGCGCGCCCCAGCCGCCGGGACCCGATGGACAGGCGACGCCGAGCGCGACGATGCTCCCGCTCCAGCGGGGATCACTCGAAGTCCGTTTCGCGCTGGGTGACCTGGCGAGCTCTACGACGCGCAAGCCGCTTTGCGTCGCGTGCGACCCACGCTGGAACTGGCACGAGTTCGGCCACGTGCTGCTCGCTGCGGCGACCGGCGAGCTCGAGTTTCGATTCGCGCACAGCGCCGGTGACGCGCTAGGCGCAATCTTGTCCGACCCGAAGTCGAAGCTCGCGTCCGAAGCAGGATGGCGGGGTCTGAGCTTTCCTTGGATATTCCTACCCCGCCGGCATGACCGTGCCGTGGAGGACGGGTGGGGTTGGTCCGGGTCGCTATACCTGGGAGAAACCAGCCGCGACGGCTCGCACGTCGCCGAGGCACATGGATACCGATCGGAACAGATTCTCTCCAGCTCGCTCTTCAGGCTCTATCGCGCGATGGGCGGTGATGCGGGCGGCAGGGCGCCCCCGAGGGGTCGGCGCAAGCTGATACCGAGCGGCGCGAAGCAGCGGCGGACTACACGATCTACCTCATCATGCGGGCGATTGCGCTGCTTGGCCCGGCATCGGTGGTGCCTGCGCCGACGCCCGACCACTTCGTCTCGCACTGGTCGACGCCGACGTCGGTACGGAACAGTTCGGCGACGCCGGCCACCGTCGCTACGGTGGCACGGCGCACAAGGCGGTTCGCTGGGCGTTCGAGCAGCAGGGGCTGTATATCGACCCGAGCCGCACGTTGCCCGTGGACGAGCCCGGCGAAGCCGAGGCTGTCGACCTTCATATTGACGACGGCGCTGGTGGACACTATGCGGCGAAGGGTGCCGAGGCGTTCGACCCCATGCGTAGTGCAGGACTGTGGTCGCGCATGGCGAAGGACGGTGTTGAGCTGCATCAGGAGCCGAGCGCGAATTCGCCCGCTTTTCTTTATGTGAAGGTGCGAAACCGTGGATCCGCGGAGAAGGCGGAGCACGTGCGAGTGAGCGTCTGGCGCGCGCCGGTGGAGGGATCCGGCGAGGCGCCGGCTTGGCAAAGTGCAGAGTGGGAGAGAGATCGACGGGGACGCCGCGAGCCGCGGTGGCGGTTGACGCCTTGTCCACCGATCAGTCCGCGGTGTTTGGGCCGTTCGTCGTCCCCGGCGCGCCCGAGGGGAAGCGCTTCGCACTACTCGCCGTTGCGACCTGTGCGGAGGACCGCGCCAACGTCGAGGTCGAAACCGGTCTGCCCTGCGCGCAGCCGAAGACCCGGTGCCCGATCGAGCCGCTGGTGCGCGGCGACAACAATCTGGGGTTGCGGGTCGTTACCGTGGCCTGACCCGGACGGGTCTTACGCCGGCCACTCCTTCCGTGTCCGCGATCTTCTGCAGGAGTGCGTGATAGCTCGCGCACGGGATCGCGCCATCCTTCAGCTGCGTCGCGAGCTTCGCGGCGATTTTCTCTCCCGCAACGCTGTCGGACTCGTAATGGACTCCGATCCGCTCGCGATTCGTCGCCACGCGGTCGGCGAGCCACATCGAGTTCCGCCTCGTGCGTCGCCTTGATGGCCGGGACGTGCAGGAGCAACTCGCTCATGAGATGACCCTGTAGCGAATGCCCGCTCGGAAACGACGCATGGCGCGGCGGGCCGAACGGCGGCAGCAGCCCGGGAAACAGCGTTGATGGGCGCACCCGTGCGTATTTTCTCTTGAAGTGCATCACCACCATGTCGCCGATCCGGAGCGCAACGTTGATCGAGCGTGAGCGTCCATGGTTTCTGGGCGGCATTCATGTTCAGGATCGCGAGCCAGTAGCTGGGTGCACCGTCGGCCTGCGCGACGGATCTCCGCTAGGTACCGATCTCGCTCCTCGATCATCAGCTGATACAACTTGTTGAGCTCCGTCTCGATGAACGCCTTCCGCGCCGGGTCGGTTCCATCTTTCCAGCCCAAGTCCTCCCCTTTGTCGAGACAGTCGTCGAGCCCTTTCCACGCGTCGAACTGGCGCGCAAACTCGCCCGCGATCGCGCCCGCACGCAACTGCGGGTCCCAGTCGTCGTCGGTGTATGAGGGCTTTAGCAGGTCGGAGACGTAATGCTTTGGGGGCAGCTTCGGGAACTCTCCGGTCTGCATGTCCGGTGTGAGGTCCAGCGCCCAGGGCTTGAAGCTCAGCTCGGGCGGGGTGTTGCCGAACGACGCGCCGGTCGCCGGTCCCCGTCCCGGTGCCGGTCCCCGTCCCGGTGCCGGTACCCAGTACCGGTACCCGTTCCCGTGCCAGTCCCGTCCCCGTCCCTGTTCCGTAGCTCATGTCAGTTCCCCTCCGGTTAAGGCCGGCCACCTGCCGGCACGCGGTTGTTCAGAGCCATGTCTACTCGGGCAACCCCGCCGCCCGCAGCCCCTCGACGAATCGCTCCAGGTCGCCCGGACGCTGGAGTGGATACCAGGATGCGAAGGTCGACACGCGGAACGCCCGGATCGACAACGAGCAGATCGCTCGCGGCGGACTTCGCTTCTTCCAGGCGTCCGAGTTGCCCGAGGCTCGCCACCAGCGTCCGATGGCACGGGCAGAACCGCGGATTCTCCCGCCGCGCTTTGCGCAGCCAGGTCACCGCTTCGTCGTACCGGCCCGCAACGAAATGTGCGATCCCGGCCACGGTCCAGAAAAAGAAGTTGAGCGGCTCAAACGGACTCAGGCGCCATGCGTTCCGGAGGCGCTCGAGGGCCTCCTCCGGCAACCCGAGGAAGCAGTAGGTCGATGCGCTCAGTCCCCAGGCAAACGCGGAGTTGTGATTCGCTTCCAGCGCCCGTTCGAACAGATCGACCGCGATATCCGTACGCTTGCGCAGGAACGACTCGACGTGGCCCGCGACGGCCAGCACAACGGCGTCCCCCGAGTCGAGCGCAATGGCGTGCTCCGCGCACGCCTCGGCAGCTGCCGCGTCGGCGGCAAAATCCTTCGATCGTCCCTCTCCGGTGAGCAGGATGTACCACCAAGCCTTGTACGCGTGCGCTTGCGCGAAGTGCGGGTCGAGTTCGATGGCGCGATCGAGCAGCGCTCCCGCCTCCGTGAACTCCGCAGTGTTGAACGTATAAAGGAGTGAGAACGCGCGCATTACGCAGTCGTAGGCGTCCAGGCTATCGGTAGGCTTCTGGCGCACGCGCGCCGTCTCCGCCTGGTGCACCCGCGGCTCCACCGTCGCCACGATCCGTGCCGCGATCAGGTCCTGGAACTCGAACAGTTCGCCACTGTCGCCGTCGTAGTTTTGCCCCCAGATCGTGCGGTTCTGACTTGCGTCGATCAGCTCGCAGCTGATCCGCAGCTTCGCGGTCTGCCGTCGCACGCTCCCTTCGAGGATGTAACGGACGCCGAGCTCCGCGGCGATCTGACGCGCATCCACCTGCCGATCTCGATACGGCAGCGTGGAGTGGCGGGCGATCACGAACAGGGATCGGCCGCGCGCGAGCGCGCCGATGATGTCTTCGGTGATCCCCTCCCCGAAGTAGGCCTCCTCCGGCACGCCGCCGAGATTGCGGAACGGCAACACGGCAATCGAGGGCCGATTGCCCCACGCGAGATGTGGCTGCGCGCGCGGCGCGGCCACGCTGTCGCGCGGTCGGGACGGATCTAGTCGGTAGATGCGGACCGGCCGGCTGATGTTCTTGAGCGCGCGATCGCCGAGATCCGTCATGCCGATCCCGAGCTTGTTCCAGACCTGGTCACGGACCGTGGCCGTGACGAGTACTTCACCTGGCGAGGCGAGCTCCTGAATCCGCGACGCGATATTCACGCCGTCGCCGTGCAGGTCACCATCATCGAAGATGACGTCATCGATGTTGATGCCGACGCGAATCCGCAGGCCGTCGTCGCCGGGACTACCGGCCTCGGTGATCCCGCGCTGCACGTCTACCGCCCATTGGACGGCGTTGACCGCGCTCTGGAACTCGATCAGGAGGGCGTCCCCGACGCGCCGGTGCAAGTGCCCGCCGTGCTCGGTGATCTTCGGTTCGAGGAGGTCCTGACGCAGCGCCTTCCACTGCAGCATGGTCCGGAGCTGATCCCGTTCCATGAGCTTGCTGTAGCCGGCCACGTCGGCGAAAGCGATCGCCGCGAGACGCCGCTCGATGCTCGGCGTCGCGCGGCGCTCCGTGTTCGAGTTGTCGTCGAGCGCACTTGGCATGGATCCCCGTCCATGGCGCCGCAACGAGATTGTTCCGGCACGCGCATACGATAGCACCTCACTGCCCGCGCCTGTACTCGTGGCTAGCCGCGGTGACTGATTGACGAGAGCGGGCGTCAGCATGCGTTCTGCGGCCCCGAGCCGACCTGGGCGCAGGGTGCATTGAACGACTATGCGCGTCCGGGCAGTTCGGGAGAATCGGCTCTATGGACTAGGGCACTGGCGGGTGCACGCCCGAGCCGCGGCGCGAATCAGACAGTGATGCCGCTCTGCGCCGCCGCGATCGCCGCCCGCACCCGCCCCGCGTCCCCGACCTCCTTCATCAGCAGCAGCGCGAGCCGCGCGAGGAAAAGCGGCATCTTGGCCTCGCCCACCTCGGTCATCGTGGTGCAGGCCTGGGTGTAGACCTCGTCCAATTCCTGGTCGGTGAGCATCGGCGCGTGCCTCTTCAATCGAGCGCGCGCCCGAGGGCGGCGCGGAGGGACTGGGGTTTGAGGGTGGCCCAGCGCCCGGCGACGTGCCCGTCGGGCCGGACGAGATAGAACGCCGCGGGCGCGGCGCCGTAGAGCGGGTAGAGCCGCCCGGTGGCGTCCCATGCGTCCGCGCCGGCGGTCTGCCGGGGCGCGATCCATACGGCCGTGAGCGGCAACCCCGTCAGCGTGGGCCGGGGGTCGCTCGCAGTCAGGCACAGGAGCGTGTAGCCCGTCCCGAGCAGCGCCGTCAGGTACTGCGAGCCCTGTCCACTTTCCACCGGGCACTCCGCGAGCACCGCGCCGGGCACCGGGCCGGCCGGCAGCGCATCGGAATCCGCGGCGTTCAGCGGCGAGTCGGCGAAGGTGATCGCGCTCGACTGCCGCGGGTTGATCAGCGTCGCGAAGAACGGGTCCCGGGTCGCCAGCCCGAGCGCGGCCTCGCGCATCAGCTTGAAGGCCGCCGAGGGCGGCGCCATGAACTCGGTCGACTTCGAGGCGTGGCGGATGTTCTCCCGCGCCGCGAACACGCGCTCCACGGAGTACGAGTCGAGCAGGCGGTCGCGCGCCTTTCCCTGCACCACCCAGGCGAGCTTCCACGCGAGGTTGTGCGCGTCGTCGATCCCGGAGTTCATGCCCCGCACGCCGAAGATCGGCACGAGGTGCGCGGCGTCGCCCGCGAACAGCACGCGCCCGTGACGGTAGCTGTCGAGCGTGAGGCAGTTCGCCCGATACGCGCTGATCCACACCGGCCGCCAGTCGTCGCGCTCGCCGATCCACTCGAGGTGGCTGCGCACCCGCGGCAGCACGTTCTCGGGCTTGACCGCCTCCTGCGGGTCCTCGTCGTCGCGGAGCTGGTAGTCGACGCGCCAGATGTCGCGCGGCTGCTTGTGCACCAGGATCGTCGAGCCCGGATTCGACGGCGGGTCGAACCACGCACGGCGCTCGGTCGGGTAGTCGGACTCGAGGTGGATGTCGACGATGATGTACGTGCCGTCGTAGGTGGTGCCGGAGAAGCGCAGGCCGAGCGCCTGCCGCACCGCCGAGCGCGCGCCGTCGCACGCGACCACCCAGTCCGCGTCGAGGCGGTAGCTCCCCTCCGTGGTTTCCAGCGCGAGCTCGACGCCGTCGTCACGGCGCACGATGCCCGCGAGCTTCGTCTGCCAGCGGATGTCGATGCGGTCCGCCAGCGTTTCCGCGCGGTCGACCAGCACCTGCTCGCACATGCACTGCTGCAGGTTCACCATCGGCGCGAACCGCTGGTTCTCGTCCATCGGCATCTGCAGCCGGTAGACCGGCACGTCGCGGTAGTAGCTCGTGCCCGCGGTCCACGGCAGCGCCTGGTCGAGCACTTCGCGCGCGACGCCGAGCTGGTCGAGGATCTCGAGGCTGCGGCGCGAGATGCACGCGGCGCGACTGCCGTAAGTGACGGTGTCGTCGGCCTCGATCAGGACCGAGCGCACGCCGTGGCGCGCGAGGCCGAGCGCGAGCGCCAGCCCGATCGGGCCGCCGCCGACGATCGCGACCGGATGCCGGACCGGGTCCGCGCCGTCGACGATCCGCGGCCGGCGCAGCGGGTAGTGCCGGTACTCGAAGTACTCGTGGTACTCCGGCGCCGCTCCCATAATCGACTGAACAAGGGGGCTATGCCCCCTTGTAGATCCCCAGCTGGACCATCAATCGACCTCGACGCCGCGATAGAGCCAGTCGGCTTCCCAGGGATCGTCGGGCGAGCGCTTGCCGAGGAGCTCGTTGCGCAGGAGCCGCGCGCCGCCGCCGGCGTGGCAGACCTCGGCGAAGAAGCGCGCGGACAGCACGACGCGCGCGGTGCGATTCATGCGCCGGCCCTGGTAGGCGAGGAAGGCGGCGTTGACGTCGTCGCCATGGCGCGCCACCTCGGAGGCGAGCACCAGGCCGTCCTCGAACGCCATGCACGCCCCCTGCGCGAGGTACTGCAGGGTCGGGTGGGCCGCGTCGCCGAGCAGCGTCGTGCGCCCCTTGGTCCAGTTGGTTACCGGATCGCGGTCGTGCAGCACCCAGTTCCGCTCGAGCGAGATGTACTTCAGCATGTCGCGCACCCGCGGCACCGCCGGCGCGAACATCTCGTGCAGTTCGTCGGGCTGGCCGAACTCCTTCTCGCCGCGCTTGAAGCGCGGGCTCACGAACACCGCCACGTTGTTCATGACCGTGCCGCCGCGCAGGCGGTACTGGACGAGGTGCGTGTCGTGCCCGCACCAGATCACCATCGAGTTCAGGAACTGGCGGTCGGCCACCGCGTCGACCGGGACCAGTCCCCGGTACACCGTGTGGCCGGTCTGGCGCGGCGCGTCGGTCACGATCTGCTTGCGCGTCGGCGACCACAGGCCGTCGGCGCCGACGAGCGCCGCGCCGAAGTACTCCGAGCCGTCCTCGCAGGTGACGGTCACGCCGTCCGCGCGCTCCGCGAATTTCACCAGCCCCTTCGAGGCCTCGAGCGTGATCTCGGCGCGCTGCTTGCAGGCGTCGAACAGCGTTCCGTGCAGATCGCCCCGGTGGATCACGAAGTAGCGGTAGCCGAACCGCTTGACGAACGCGTCGCCGAGCGAGATGCGCGTGACCTCCTCGCCGGAGACGGAGTCCATCATCACCAGCGCGTCCGGAAACACCGCCTTCGGCTCGAGCGTGTCCATCACGCCGAGTACCTGCATCACGCGATGGATGTTCGGCCCCATCTGGATGCCGTAGCCGATTTCGCCGAACTCGGCGGCCTTCTCGAGTACGCGCACGCGGCGCCCCTTGCGGGCGAGCGCCAGGGCGCAGGCGAGCCCGCCCAGGCCCCCGCCTGCGATCAGGATCTCGGGATTAGCGGCCATGCCTTTCTCCTATGGAACCATCGACGAAGGGGGCCGCAGCCCCCTTTTGACCCCCAAGCGCGCCCTTCGGAACTACATTTTCAGCACCGCGGGCAACCAGGACACGATCCCGGGCCACGCGATCAGCATTCCGACCAGCACGAAGTCCGCGGCGAGGAACGCGAGCGTGCCGCGGTAGATGCGCGCGACCGGGATGTCCGGATTCTGCGCCTGGATCACGAACACCGTCATCCCGGTCGGTGGACTGATCAGACCGATCGTCGCCATCACGGTGACGAAGATGCCGAACCAGATGCCGTCGTAGCCGACGGCCAGGACGAGCGGCAGGGTGACCGGCACCGAGATCAGGATCGTGCTCACTTCCTCGAGGAAGGTGCCGAGCACGAAGTAGAGCGCCATCACCGCGAGGATCACCATCACCGGGGACAACCCCCAGTCCTTCACCCAGTCGCCGAGCGCGGTCGGGAACTGGGTGAGCACGATGAAGCGGGCGAAGATGAATGCCCCGATCACGATGAAGAACAGCATCGCGGTCGCGTAGGCGGTCTCCATGAAAGCGTCGAGCAGGCCGCGCCACCGCATGTGCCCGGTGGCGAACGCGATCACGATCGCGGCGAACGCGCTCACCGCCGCGGCCTCGGTGGGCGAGTACCAGCCGAGATAGATGCCCACCACCGCGAGGAAGAAGAGCAGCGCGAGCTTCCACATGCCGAGCGCCGCGCGCAGTCGCTGCCCGAGCGGCATCGACTCGGTCTCCGGCATGAGGTCGGGGCGCAGCCGCGCGACGATCCACACCGTGATCACGTAGAGAGCCGCGAGGATCAGGCCCGGAATCAGCGCCGCGGCGAAGAGCTTGGGCAGCGACTGCTCGGCGACGATCGAGTAGATCGCGAGGATCACCGACGGCGGGATGATGATGCCGAGCGTGCCTGCGGCGGCGACCGCCCCGGCGGAGAAGCCCGGGTCGTAGCCGTGGCGGCGCATCTCGGGGATCGAGACCTTCGAGAAGGTCGCGGCGGTCGCGATCGACGAGCCGCAGATCGCGCCGAACGCGGCGCAGGCGCCGATCGTCGCGTGGGTGAGCGCCCCGCGGAAGCCGGCGAAGAGCGCGTTCGCCGCGTCGAACAGCTCGCGCGACATCGCGGCACGCGAGGCGACCGCGCCCATCAGGATGAAGAGCGGGATCACCGACAGCGAGTACGCGGTCGACAGGTTGAACGGCACGCTGCCGAGCATCTTCAGCGCCGTCGCCCACCCGTCGGCAGCGGCGTAGCCGAGGAAGCCGACGCCGGCGAGCGCGAGCGCGATCGGAACGCGCATCGCGAGCGCGAAGAGCAGCACGACGACGCCGATGCACGCCGAGCAGACCGAGGCTCATTTCCGCGCGCCCCGCTTCACCGCCATCGCGGCCGCCGCGACCGCGCCGGCCGCGATGCCGAAGACGAGCGGCGCCCAGTAGAGGATCTTCGGCAGCGAGAGGTCGGAGGTGACGTCGCCGAACGACATCGCGTTGCGCGCCTGCAGCCACGACTGCCAGGCGATCGTGGCGAGCAGCACGACGGCGGCCGCGGCGGAGGCGCGCTTGAGCGCCGGCACCCAGCGCGGACGCCAGGTGTCGATCATGTCCACGACGATGTTCTCGTCGCGCAGGAAGGTGGCGGGCAGCGCGAAGAAGAAGGTGCAGACGAGCAGCAGCTCGACCAGCTCGAACGTGCCGTGGATCGGGCTCAGCCCGAACTTGCGCAGCACCACGTCGACGACGATCAGCAGCAGCATCGCCGCGAGGAACGCGGCCGACACCCAGCCGCAGAGCTTTGCGACGAAGTCGCGCCAGTGGTTCATCGCTACGCGGGCGTCAGCCCGCCAGCTGGACGAGGTCGGCGGGCGCTGTCCCGCCGACCTCGGGGAACTCGTAGGCGGAGCCTCGCTAGTTCCAGAAGTTCTTCGACGTCTTCGCGTGCTTGTCCGAGAGGGCGCGCATCTGCTCGTAGACCACCCGCGCCGGCAGTCCCTTGTCCTCGAGCTCCTTGATCTTGGTGAAGGTGACCTGGCTGCCGACCCGCCGCACCTTCGCGTCGTCCTCCGCGGAGAACTTGATCGCCTGGGCGCCGCCGTCCATCAGCGCCTTCTTGCCCGGCACGTCGAGCGCGTCCCAGGCCTGGCCGATCTCCTTCTCCTTGCCGGTCGTCGTGTCGATCACGAGCTTCTTGAGGTCCGGCGGGAGCTTGTTCCAGAAGTCCTCGTTCATCGCCAGCCCGAAGCTCGCCACGTAGGCGTACAGCTCGGTCGAGTACTTGATCGTGCCGCCGAGCTTGAACGCGATGCCGGCGCCGCCGTAGTCGATGAACGTGCCGTCGATCGTGCCCTTCTGCAGCTGCTCGGCGATCTCGGTCGGCGGCACGCCGACCGGCGTCGCGCCGAGGCCCTGCACCAGGTCGCGGATCGGCGGCGACGCGAACCGCAGGCGCATGCCCTTGAAGTCGTCCATGGTGCGGATCGCCTTCTTGGTCGTGTGCGGGCCGCCGGGCTGGTGGGTGAAGAGGATCAGCACCTTGACGCCCTTGTGCTCGGCGTCGAGGTACTTCTGCCGCAGGGTCGGGTCGTTCAGGACCTTGGTGCCGATCTCCGAGCTGCCCACCATGTACGGCAGGCTGATGATCTCGGTGAGCGGGAAGCGGCCGGGCGTGCCGCCGTGCAGGAACCACGATACGTCGGCCTGGCCGGTGCGCGCGAAGTCGTAGTGCTGCGGCGTGGGCCCCATCTGCGCGCCGGGGAAGCGCTTGACGACGAGGCGGCCGTTGGACCCCTTCTCGAGCTCGTCGGACCACTTGATCAGCCACTTCGACATCGCGTGCTGGTCGCCCACGAAGTAGGCGAGCTTCATCTCGATCTTCTGCTGCGCGTGCGCGGCGGTCGAGAGCACCGCCACGGCGGCAAGCGCGACTGCGGAACGAACGATCCTGGCGTTCATCGGGGTCTCCTCCTTGGGGCTGGAATTATAGGGCCGGCGCGTCGCCGCTCACGCGGGAGCGCCGACCGCGCGTTTGATCGGCATGCGCGCGAGCCAGCGCTCGACCTCGGCCGGGTCGGCGAACAGCGTCGCGAGTTCGGCGCGGGCCTCCTCCTCGGTCTGCAGCACCGACTCGACCACGCCCTGCTCGGCCGGCGCGCGGCTGGTGGCGATCTCGAGCCGGATGCCGTTCGGATCGAAGAAGTACGCGGACCAGAACCGCCCGCCGAGCGGCACCGGGCCGATCACGTTCACCCCGCACGACTTGACGTGCTCGATCATCGCGTCGAAGCGGTCCGCGCGCACGTGGAACGCGACGTGCTGCATGCCGCCGGGCAGGTCGCGATTCGAGCGCGCGAGCCCTTTCGGGTACTCGAAGAACGCGAGCAGCGTGTCGTTGCCCATGTTGAAGAAGTAGTGGCGCAGGTTCTCGTAGGGCGGCTGGCCGCGGTCGCGCTCGAAGGGCACGCGCCGGACGTGCACGAGCTGCATGCCGAGCACGCGGGTGTAGAAGTCCATCGTCGCCGGCAGGTCGTCGGTGACGAAGGCGAGGTGGTCGATCCCCCGGGTCTTCACCGGGGCGAGCTCAGGCGGCTGGGTCATTGCGGCCCTCCAGGGAAGCGAGAAATGGCCGGACCGTGGCGATCAGGCCTGCCGGGTTGTCGCCGGCGATGTTGTGGCCGCCGTCCAGCTCGACGAGCTGGACGCGCGGATTCGCGGCGCGCAGCTTCGGCATCGTCTCGGGCGCGAACATGTCGGACTGCCGGCCGCGCAGGGCGAGGATCGGGCAGGGGACCTCGCCCACGACCTGCCACATGTCCACGCCGAGCTTCGGGCGCTCGCCGGTCTCGAGCAGGCGGCGGAACTGGTTGGCGAAGTGCGGATCGCGCTTGATCTCGTAGCCGCCGTCGACCTTGCGGAGGTAGGCCTCGAACCGCTCGCGCTTCGCCGCCCCGGCGGGAGAGTGGGGGTCGACGCTGAAGTGCTGCATCGCCGCGTCGACGCTCTCGAACCGGTCCGGCACGCCCGCGACGGTTTTCGCCACCCGCTGCGACCCGCCCGGGGCGTTCTCGGGCGTGTAGTCGACCAGCACCAGGCCCGCGACGCGCGCCGGGTTGCGGGCAGCGGCGAACGCGGTGCTCCGGCCGCCCATCGAGTGCCCCATCAGGACCGCCCGCGGCCACCCGAGGTGGTCGAGCACGGCGAGGATGTCCTGGGCCATGGAGGGAACGCTGTAGTCGCCGGTCGGGCTGCGCGCGGAGTCGCCGAACCCGCGCATGTCCATGGCGACGACCTGGCGCCCCGCCGCGAGCCCGGCCGCGACGTCGATCCAGTCGTACGAGAAGTAGGAGAGGCCGTGGACGATGAGGACCGGCAGGCCGTCGCCGGCGCCGAAGCGGCGATACGCGAGGGATAAGCCCCGCGCTCGAGCAGGTGCCGGTCTGATGAGGTGTGGGCATCGGTGGTTCCGTGCGGGTTCTGGCGATACGTTTGTCGGCAACGCTGATTCCTGGTGACGCTGGTTTTTGGTGATGCTGGTTTTTGACCGCTGGTTCTTAACCGCGGGTTCTTGACAACGCCTGCGTCGGCGGCACTCTAGGCCGCGCCACGGCCGGTTGTCGAGCGACGGATGGAACGGGGTCCGTTCCATCCATGCCCGGGCGGCCAGCGGTTTGACGCGGTGCGGCGAATACTCGTAGAATCCGCCGGTTTTGCGGGTGGCGGCCACCGACCATGCGACTCCTGCGGATGCGGCCGATTCGCGTGGTGCTCCGGTGGCAGGGGATCGCCACCGTTGTGCTTGCCGCCATCGCCTGGCTCACGTCGGGACGCAACGGCGCCCTGTCCGCCGCGCTTGGCGGGCTGGTCGGCATCGCGGCCGCGCTGGGATTCGCGGCCGTCGCTTCCCTCGGGGGGGCGCGCGACGCGGGCACCGCGCTGCTGTCGGTGCTCCGGGCCGAAGCGGTGAAGATCGCCCTCATCGTCGTGCTGCTGTGGCTTGTGCTGACCAACTATAAGGACGTTGCGATCGTCTGGTTCATCGGATCGTTTCTCGCCTCCGCGCTGATCCTTTCCTTCGCCCCCGCCTTGCGCGATAGCTGAAGCTTCCCACCGCCCGCCCGCCCGACCATGGCCGCCGAACAAGTCACACCGACTTCGTACATCTCGCATCACCTCACGTTCAACGCCAAGTCCGGTCGGCGACGGCGCGTTCTGGACGCTGCACGTCGACTCGCTCGTCACCGCGGTTCTGCTCGGCTTCCTCGGCATCGGGTTCATCTGGTGGGTCGTGCGTCGCGCGACGCCGGGCGTGCCCGGCAAGCTGCAGGCCTTCGTCGAGCTGATGATCGAATTCGTGGACGACCAGGTGAAGGGCATCTTCACCCACGGCGACCGGCACCAGTTCGTCGCCCCGGTCGCGCTCACGGTGTTCGTCTGGGTGGTCCTCATGAACGCCATGGACTTCATCCCGGTCGACTGGATCGCCTGGTTCACCGAGAACGTCCTGCACCAGCACAACTGGCGGCCGGTGCCCACCGCAGACGTCAACACGACCTTCGCGCTCGCGCTGTCGGTCTGGATCCTGATGATCTTCTTCAGCATCAAGGTGAAGGGGCTCTTCGGCTGGATCCACGAGCTCCTGTGCGCGCCGTTCGGCATCAAGCCCCTCTGGCTCGCGCCGCTGCTGGTCGTCTTCAATCTCCTCTTCAATCTCGTCGAGTACATCTCCAAGCCGCTCTCGCACTCGCTGCGGCTGTTCGGCAACATGTACGCCGGCGAGATCATCTTCATCCTGCTCTGGATCTGGGCCGCCACCGGCCTTGCCGGCACGGTCTTCGCCGGCGTCCTGGGCGCGGGCTGGGCGATCTTCCACATCCTGATCGTGCTGCTGCAGGCCTTCATCTTCATGATGCTCACCGTCGTCTACCTGGCGATGGCGCACGAGCATCACTGACCGTTTCAATCTCACATCCAACCGCAACGGAGACACGAATGGAAAAACTGCAAATGCTGGCCATGATCCAGGCGTACACCGGGGTCGGCATCGGGCTGATCATCGGCCTGGGCGCCGCGGGCGCGTGCATCGGCGTGGGCATCATGTGCAGCCGCTTTCTCGAGGGCGCGGCGCGCCAGCCGGAGATGATCCCGACGCTGCAGGCGAAGGTGTTCCTGCTGCTCGGCCTGATCGACGCGTCGTTCATCATCGGCGTGGGCCTCGCGATGCTGTTCGCGTTCGGCAACCCGCTGCTCGCCGTCATCCAGTCGGCCGGCTGAGGCACCGGCCCCGCGGGGTCCAGCCCCGCAGGGACATTGAGGTCTAAGGACCCGGGGACCATACGGAGCATCCATGAACCTGAATCTGACCCTGGTCGCGCAGGCCATTGCCTTCGCGATCCTCATCTGGTTCACGGCGAAGTTCATCTGGCCGTACCTGATGCGCGCCATCGAGGCGCGCCAGAAGCAGATCGCCGAAGGGCTCGCCGCGGCCGAGCGCGGGCGCGCGGAGCTCGCCGAGGCCGGCAAGAAGGTCGAAGTGTCGCTCGCCGACGCGCGCAACAAGGCGCAGGACATCATCACCAGCGCCGAGAAGCGCGCCGCGGAGCTGGTCGAGGAAGCGAAGCAGGCGGCCAAGGCCGAGGGCGAGCGCCTGGTGGCGGGCGCCAAGGCCGAGATCGCGCAGGAAGTGGCACGCGCCAAGGAGTCGCTGCGCGAGCAGGTCGCGCGGCTCGCCGTGGCCGGCGCCGAGAAGATCCTGCGCCGCGAGGTGGACGCGAAGGCGCACGCCGACATGCTCTCGGGCCTGAAGGCGGAGCTGAAGTAGCGCCATGGCCGAGATCGCGACCCTCGCGCGCCCGTACGCCGAAGCGGTGTTCAAGCTCGCGGACGAGGCGGGCCGCCTCGGCGACTGGTCGGAGCTGGTGCGCGCGATGGCGCAGGTCGCCGGCAACGCCGACATGCAGGCCTGCATCGGCGATCCGCAGATCTCCGCCGGCCAGCTCTACGAGCTCTTTCTCGCCGCCTGCAAGGCCGAGCTCCCGGCCGAGGCGAAGAACTTCGCCGAGATCCTGATCCGCAACCGCCGGCTCGAGCTGCTTCCCGAGATCCGCGACCAGTTCGAGGCGCTCAAGCTCGCGCGCGAGGGCGTGGTGGACGCCGACATCGAGTCGGCCTTCCCGCTCGACGACGCGCAGGTCGCCGCGCTGGTGACCGAGCTGGAGCGAAAATTCAAGCGCAAGGTCAGCCCGCACGTGCGCGTCGACCGGGAGCTGATCGGCGGCGTGCGCGTCACCGTGGGCGACGAAGTGATCGACGGGTCGGTGCGGTCCAAGCTCGCCGCGATGGCGACCGCCATAGCCAAGGTTTAGCTTTTAGAGCGACTGACAGAATGACCGTCAGGCGCCTGAATTAGGGGAGTATGAGGGGAGGTATCCCCTCATACAGTTAGACGCTCTTAGGAGTTCACACGATGCAACAGCTCAGCTCGGCCGAGATCAGCGACCTCATCAAGAGCAAGATCCAGAACCTCACCCTCGGGGCCGACGTCCGCACGCAGGGCACGGTGGTGTCGGTGACCGACGGCATCTGCCGCGTCCACGGCCTGTCGGACGTGATGCAGGGCGAGATGCTCGAGTTCCCGAACAACACCTTCGGCCTCGCGCTCAACCTCGAGCGCGACTCGGTGGGCGCGGTGATCCTGGGCGCGTACGAGCACATCACCGAGGGCGACACGGTGAAGTGCACCGGCCGCATTCTCGAGGTGCCGGTCGGGCCCGAGCTGCTCGGCCGCGTCGTCGACGCGCTCGGCCAGCCGATCGACGGCAAGGGCCCGATCAACGCGAAGAAGACCGACGTGATCGAAAAGGTCGCGCCGGGCGTGATCGCGCGGCAGTCGGTGTCGCAGCCGGTGCAGACCGGCCTGAAGTCGATCGACGCGATGGTGCCGATCGGCCGCGGCCAGCGCGAGCTGATCATCGGCGACCGCCAGACCGGCAAGACCGCGGTGGCGATCGACACGATCATCAACCAGAAGGGCAAGGACCTGATGTGCGTGTACGTCGCGATCGGCCAGAAGGCCTCGACGATCGTGAACGTGCTGCGCAAGCTCGAGGAGCACGGCGCGATGGCCTACACGGTCATCGTCGCGGCCTCGGCCGCCGACTCGGCGGCGATGCAGTACATCGCGCCCTACTCGGGCTGCACGATGGGCGAGTACTTCCGCGACCTCGGCCAGGATGCCCTGATCATCTACGACGATCTGACCAAGCAGGCGTGGGCGTACCGGCAGATCTCGCTGCTGCTGCGCCGTCCCCCCGGCCGCGAGGCGTACCCGGGCGACGTGTTCTACCTCCACAGCCGCCTGCTCGAGCGCGCCGCGCGCGTGAACCCCGATTACGTCGAGAAGCTCACCGGCGGCAAGGTCAAGGGCAAGACCGGCTCGCTGACGGCGCTGCCGATCATCGAGACGCAGGCGGGCGACGTGACCGCATTCGTGCCGACCAACGTGATCTCGATCACCGACGGCCAGATCTTCCTCGAGACCGACCTCTTCAACGCCGGCATCCGGCCGGCGATCAACGCGGGCGTCTCGGTGTCGCGCGTCGGCGGGGCGGCGCAGACCAAGATCATGAAGCGGCGCGACACCGGCGGCGGCGTGCGCCTCGCGCTCGCGCAGTACCGCGAGCTGGCGGCGTTCGCGCAGTTCGCCTCCGACCTCGACGAGGCGACCCGCAAGCAGCTCGAGCGCGGGCGCATGGTGACCGAGCTGATGAAGCAGCCGCAGTACCAGCCGCAGCAGGTCTGGGAGATGGCGCTCACCCTGTTCGCGGTGAACAACGGCTACTTCGACGACGTCGAGGTCAAGAAGGCGCTCGCGGCCGAACGCTCGATGCGCGACTACCTGAAGGGCAAGTACGGCGCGCTGGTCGACTCGATGGAGGCCAAGAAGGACCTCTCCGCCGACGACGAGAAGGCGTTGCACGAAGCGATCAAGGATTGGAAGAAGTCGGGGTCGTTCTAGGAGCGCGCCCATGCCGGGCACTAAAGAGATCAGGGTGAAGATCCGGAGTGTGCAGAACACCCGGAAGATCACCAAGGCGATGGAGATGGTCGCCGCGTCGAAGATGCGCAAGGCGCAGGAGCGCATGCGCGCCGGCCGGCCGTACACCGAGAAGATCCTCAACATCGCCGCGCGCATCAGCCACGCGAACCCGGAGTACCGCCACCCGTTCCTGGTGAGCCGCGACACGGTGAAGCGCATCGGGATCATCGTGGTCACGACCGACAAGGGTCTGTGCGGCGCGATGAACACGAACCTGCTGCGGCTCGTGCTCCAGCACTACAAGGAATGGCAGGGGCAGGGCGAGGAGATCGACGTCTGCTGCATCGGCAACAAGGGCTTCTCCTTCATGCAGCGGCTCGGCGCCAACATCGTGTCGCACGTGACCCAGCTCGGCGACCGGCCGCAGCTCGACCGGCTGATCGGCGCGGTGAAGCTGATGCTCGACGGCTACATCTCCGACCGGTTCGACCGCCTGATGATCTTCACGACGCGGTTCATCAACACCATGAAGCAGGAACCGCATGATGGGACAGCTCCTGCCGCTCACCGGCGAGCGCCTCGGCGCGCCGCAGGGCTCGTGGGACTACATCTACGAGCCGGAGGCCCGCGCGGTGCTGGACCAGGTGCTCACGCGCTACATCGAGGCGGTGATCTACCAGGCGGTCGCGGAGAGCATGGGTTCGGAGCAGTCGGCGCGGATGGTCGCCATGAAGGCGGCGTCCGACAACGCCGCCACGCTCATCGACGAGCTGACGCTCATCTACAACAAGAACCGGCAGGCCGCAGATCACGAAGGAGATTTCGGAGATTGTCGGCGGCGCGGCAGCGGTTTAGGAATATGCAGCCACAGCCGTCACAGAGGACGCGGAGAAACAAGTTCGCAAGAATGCTCTGCGATCTCTGTGTCGCCTGTGGCTGGAAAGTTTCGAACTAGAGGACCAAACATGGCACAAGCTCAAGGCACCATCGTCCAGTGCATCGGCGCGGTGGTCGACATCCAGTTCCCGCGCGAAGGAATGCCCAAGGTCTACGACGCGCTCGTGCTCGCGGATTCGGGGGAAAAATCGTTCGCCGAAAAGGGCCTCACCTTCGAGGTCGAGCAGCAGCTCGGCGACGGCATCGTGCGCTGCATCGCGCTCGGCTCCTCCGACGGCCTGCGTCGCGGCATGAAGGTGGCGGGCACCGGCGCGCCGATCTCGGTGCCGGTCGGCCCCGGCACGCTCGGCCGCATCATGGACGTGCTCGGCCGGCCGATCGACGACGCGGGCCCGATCAAGTCCGACCAGCTCCGCGCCATCCATCAACCCGCGCCCAAGTTCGACGAGCTCTCGCCCTCGGTCGAGCTCCTGCCCACCGGCATCAAGGTGATCGACCTGGTCTGCCCGTTCGCGAAGGGCGGCAAGATCGGGCTGTTCGGCGGCGCCGGCGTCGGCAAGACCGTGAACATGATGGAGCTCATCAACAACATCGCGAAGAGCTACGGCGGCTACTCGGTGTTCGCCGGCGTCGGCGAGCGCACGCGCGAGGGCAACGACTTCTACCACGAGATGGAGGAGTCGAAGGTGCTCGACAAGGTGGCGATGGTGTTCGGCCAGATGAACGAGCCCCCCGGCAACCGCCTGCGCGTCGGCCTGACCGGCCTCACGATGGCCGAGGCGTTCCGCGACGAGGGCCGCGACATCCTGCTCTTCATCGACAACATCTACCGCTACACGCTCGCCGGCACCGAAGTGTCCGCGCTGCTCGGCCGGATGCCTTCCGCGGTGGGCTACCAGCCGACGCTCGCCGAGGAGATGGGCCGCCTGCAGGAGCGGATCACCTCGACCAAGGTCGGCTCGATCACCTCGATCCAGGCCGTGTACGTGCCGGCGGACGACCTGACCGACCCGTCGCCGGCGACGACGTTCGGCCACCTCGACGCGACCGTCGTGCTCTCGCGCGACATCGCGTCGCTCGGCATCTACCCGGCGGTGGATCCGCTCGATTCCACGTCGCGCCAGGTGGACCCGCACGTGATCGGCGAGGACCACTACAACACCACCCGGGCGGTGCAGGCGACGCTGCAGCGCTACAAGGAGCTGCGCGACATCATCGCGATCCTCGGCATGGACGAGCTGGCGCCGGAGGACAAGCTCGCCGTGTCCCGCGCCCGCAAGATCCAGCGCTTCCTCTCGCAGCCGTTCAACGTCGCCGAGGTGTTCACCGGCTCGCCGGGCAAGATCGTCCCGCTCGCCGAGACGATCAAGGGCTTCAAGATGATCGTGAACGGCGAGTGCGACGCGCTGCCGGAGCAGGCGTTCTACATGGTCGGCCCGATCGAGGAAGCCTTCGAAAAGGCGAAGCAACTGCAATAAGGGCAACGAAAAGACCGTAAACGGCGAATTCCCCGACCCGCCTGCGGCGGGTCGTCCAGGTAAAGAGAGATGGCGAACACGATCCAAGTCGACGTCGTAAGCGCCGAGGAGTCGATCTTCTCGGGCGAGGCGGAGTTCGTGGTGCTGCCCGGCGAAGTCGGCGAGCTCGGCATCTACCCGCAGCACACGCCGCTCATCACCCGCATCAAGCCCGGCGAGGTGCGCATCAAGCCGGCCGGCGGCGGCGAGGAGCAGCTGATCTTCGTCGCGGGCGGCGTCCTCGAGGTCCAGCCCAAGGTCGTGACGGTGCTCGCCGACACGGCGATCCGCGCGCACGATCTCGACGAGGCGAAGGCGCAGGAGGCGCTCAGGCGCGCCGAGGACGCGAAGCGCAACGCCCAGGGCAAGCAGGAGCTGGCGACCGTCGAGGGCGAGATCTCGATGCTCGCCGCGCAGCTCGCGGCGATCCGAAAGCTCAGAAAGAGATAGGCACACCGGCCGGCACCGAAGGGCGACCCCGCGGGGTCGCCTTTTTTGTTCCTATAATCGCCGCGTCATGGCTCTCCTCTCCTACGGCAAGTACCTCAAGCTCGACGAGCTGCTCGCCTGCCAGGCGCTCGAGAGCGCGAAGCACGGGGCGCCGGCGCACGACGAGCTCCTCTTCATCGTCACCCACCAGACCTACGAGCTCTGGTTCAAGCAGGTGCTGCACGAGCTCGACGCGGTGCTGGCGATCATGGGCGCCGACGTGGTGGCGGAGCGGGACGTCGGCCGGGCGCTCCACCATCTGGAGCGGATCGTGAAGATCCAGGGCGTGCTCGTCGACCAGATCGACGTGCTCGAGACCATGACGCCGCTCGACTTCCTCGACTTCCGCAACCTCCTCACGCCGTCCTCGGGGTTTCAGAGCGCGCAGTTCCGGCAGCTCGAGAACAAGCTCGGCCTGGCGCGCACGCAGCGCCTGCGCTACAACGAGGCGGACTACGAGGCTTCCCTCGACGCGCGCGACCGCCCGGCGGTGGGCGCCGCCGAGCGCGCGACGAGCCTGTTCGGCATCGTCGAAGCCTGGCTCGAGCGCATGCCGTTCGTGCAATCGCGGCAGTTCGACTTCTGGCAGGCCTACCGCGCGAACGTCACGCGCATGCTCGAAGAGGACCGCGCCACGATCGCGGGCAAGGCGCAGCTCGCGCCGGCGGCGCGCCGCGCGCAGCTCGAGGAGCTCGAGCGCACGCGCGAGACGTTCGGGAGCGTCTTCGACCCGGCGAAATACGAGGCGCTGCGTGCGGCCGGGCACCGTCGGCTGTCGTACGACGCGTTCCTCGCCGCGCTGATGATCATGCTCTACCGCGACGAGCCGATCCTGCAGAACCCGTTCCGCCTGCTGACCGCGCTCGTGACGATCGACGAGAACCTCTCGCTCTGGCGCTATCGGCACGCGCTCATGGTGCAGCGGATGATCGGCGCGAAGATCGGCACCGGCGGCTCGAGCGGGCAGGACTACCTGCGGCGCACGGTCGAGGCGCACCGGGTGTTCCTCGATTTCTTCAATCTCTCCACGTACCTCATCCCCCGCTCGATGCTGCCCGCGCTGCCGAGCGAGCTGCGCGAGCAGCTCGGCTTCCGCTGGCATGCTTAGCGAGGCGCACTACGCAACGTTCCTCGCGTCGATCGGCGACGCGCTGCACGTCACGGCGCACAGTCACCATCCCTGGCCCGACGTCACGCGCGCGGCGCACCTGCAGTACTGGGAGGACTCGGCGCGCCTCACCAACCGGAAGTGGCAGGAGAAGGTGTTCGGCGAGGTGGTGCCCGAGGCGCAAGCGCCACGTGGCGCGCCACCTCGGCCTCGCCGATCCGAAGCTCGTCGCGTTCGCCCCGAACACCCACGAGTTCGTCGCCCGCCTGTACTCGTGCCTCGACTGGTCGCGGCGCCCGCGCGTGCTGACCACCACGGGCGAGTTCCACAGCTTCGGCCGGCAGACGCGCCGGCTCGAGGAGACCGGGCGCCTGCAGGTGACGCGGGTTCCGGTGGAGCCGTATGCGTCGTTCCGCGAGCGCTTCCGGCAGGCCCTCGGCACTCCGTACGACCTGGTGTTCCTGTCGCAGGTGTTCTTCGACTCGTCGTTCGTGGTCGAGCGGCTGGACGAGGTGCTTGCGGACGTTCCCCTCGAGACGATCGTCGCGGTGGACGGCTATCACGCATTCATGGCGATCCCGGTGCATCTCGGATCGCTCGGGCGGCGCATCTTCTATACCGCCGGCGGTTACAAGTACGTCCAGGCCGGCGAGGGCGCGTGCTTCCTGTCGATCCCGGAGGCCTGCGACCTGCGCCCCCTCTATACGGGCTGGTTCTCCGACTTCGGCCAGCTGAGCGGCGCGCAAGGCGACGCGGTCGGCTACGGCGCGGACGCGATGCGGTTCTGGGGCTCGACGTTCGACGCCTCCGGTCTGTACCGCTTCAACGCGGTCATGCGCTGGCTCGACGAGCTCGGCGTGACGGGACGCGAGATCCACGCACACGTCGGCGCGCTGGAGCGGCAGTTTCTCGACGGCCTGGCGGCGACGCCGCTCGCGCGGCTGCCCGTCGCGGCGCTGACCCCGCCGGATGGCGCGCCGCGCGGCAACTTCCTGACCTTCGATCTCGACGCCGCCGAGGACGTCGAGCGACGGCTCGCCGCGCACCGCATCCTCGTCGACCGCCGCGGCCGCCGGCTGCGCTTCGGGTTCGGGGTGTACCACGACGCGGCGTTCGTCGACGCGCTGCTCGCGCGTCTGCGCGACGCGCTCGCATGACCGCACCGCCCGAGCCGTTCGATCTCGCCGTCGTCGGCGGCGGGATCAACGGCGTCGGCATCGCGCGCGACGCGGCGGGGCGCGGTCTGCGCACCCTGCTCGTGGAGCAGGGCGATCTCGGCTCGGCGACCTCGTCCGCGAGCACGCGCCTGATCCACGGCGGCCTGCGCTACCTCGAGCACTACGAGTTCCGGCTGGTGGCCGAGTCGCTCGCCGAGCGCGAGGTGATGCTGCGCGTGGCGCCGCACGTCGTCTGGCCGCTCGAGTTCGTCCTGCCGCACGAGCCGCACCTGCGACCGCGCTGGATGATCCGGATCGGCCTGTTCATGTACGACCACTTGAGCCGGCGGGTGTCGCTTCCCGGCTCGCGCGGCGTGCGCCTCACGCCGGATCGCTACGGCGCCGGCCTGCGCGCGGACCTGACGCGCGGATTCACGTATTCGGACTGCGCCGTGGACGATGCGCGCCTGGTGGTGCTCAACGCGCGGAGCGCCGCCGAGCAAGGGGCCACGATCATGCCGCGCACGCGCTGCGTCGCAGGGCGGCGCGACGGCGCGCTCTGGCGCGTGATGCTCGAGGACGTCGCCACCGGTACGCGCGGCGAGATCGCGTGCCGCGCATTGGTGAACGTCGCGGGACCCTGGGTCCGGAGCCTGCTCGACCGGCAGCTCGCGGTGCCGACGCCGGGCGACGTGCGCCTGGTGAAGGGCAGCCACATCGTCGTGCCGCGCATTCACGAGCACGCGCACGCGTACATCCTGCAGAACCCCGACGGCAGGGTGATCTTCCTGATCCCCTACGAGGACGCATTCACCGAGATCGGCACCACCGACGTGCCGATCGAGAGCATGGACCCGCCGCCGACGTGCACGCGCGAGGAGATCGAGTACCTCTGCGCGGCCGCGAGCCGCTACACGCTGCGGCCCGGTCACGCCCGGCATGGTCGTCCACACCTGGAGCGGGGTGCGCCCGCTCTACGACGACGGCACGGACGATCCGTCCGCGATCACGCGCGACTACCGCTTCGTGCTCGACGAGAACGGCCCGCCGCTGCTCTCGATCTTCGGCGGCAAGCTCACCACTTACCGCAAGCTCGCGGAGGCTGCGCTGGAGAAGCTTGCGAAGTGGTTTCCCGGGCGGCGCACCTGGACCGAGCGCGCGTCCTTGCCCGGCGGCGACTTCGGCGGCGCCTCCTTCGACGAGCTGGTGGCCGCCTATCACCGTCGCTACCCGCGCCTCGACGCGACCTGGCTGCGACACCTGCTGCGCCGGCACGGGACGTGCGCCGCGGAGATCCTCGATGACGTCAAGGTCGATGGCGACCTGGGCGAGTCGTTCGGCGGCGGGCTGTACGAGCGCGAGCTGCGTTACCTCGTCGAGCGCGAGTGGGCGCGCACGCCCGAGGACGTGCTGTGGCGGCGCACGAAATGCGGTCTGCACATGTCAGCGGCGCAGCGTGCGCGGCTGGCGGATTTCATGGAGGCGACGGCATGAGCACGCAACCGCTCGAGTTCTGGTTCGAGTTCGCCAGCACCTATTCGTACCCCGCCGCGATGCGGATCGAGACGCTCGCCGCGCGGGCGGGCGTGGCGATCGCCTGGCGGCCGTTCCTGCTCGGTCCGATCTTCCAGGCGCAGGGGTGGAACGACTCGCCGTTCAACCTCTACCCGGCGAAGGGCCGCTACATGTGGCGGGACCTCGAGCGGCTGTGCGAGAAGCACGGCTTGCCGTATGCGCGTCCGACGATCTTCCCGCAGCGGAGCATCCTCGCGGCCCGCCTCGCGCTCGCCGCGATCGATGAGCCGTGGTTGCCCGCGTTGGTGCGAGGGATTTACGTCGCGAACTTTGCGGAGGGCGCCGACCTCTCCACGCCCGGGACACTGGGCCGCGTCCTGGCGGCGCTGGACCAGGATCCGCAGCCGTGGCTCGAGCGCACGCAATCGCAGTCAGTGAAGGACGCATTGCGCGGCAACACCGAGCGCGCCCAGGCGCTCGGCATCTTCGGCGCACCGACGTTCGTCGCGCGCGGCGAGGTCTTCTGGGGCGGCGATCGCCTCGAGGACGCGCTGGCGTGGCAGTTGCGCCACGCCTGAGGCCCCTTTCCACCGCACTGCACCATCCGAGGGGGGTCGTCGGTCGGTTTGAATTCACCAGTTGGTGAATTATGATGCCGGCAGCCGCGCAACAGACGCGGTCCCAAGAAGCGATACCCGGGCGAATGGTTCGACCCGGGCGGACGTCACTACGAAGGAGGAGGATTCATGCAACACGCCCAGCTCAAGCTGGTGGCGTCCGCGTTCGCGGTCGTCTTGACCACTGCAGTCGCCACGGATGTGTTCGCGCAGCAAAGCCCGCGCGTGCGCTGGAAGATGCAGAGCGCGTTCGGCAGCCAGCTTCCCCACCTCGGACCGCCGGGGCAGCAGTTCGAGAAGGACATCATGGAGATGTCCGACGGGCGCTTCGAGATCAAGTTCCACGAGCCCGGCGCGCTGGTCCCGACCCTCGAGTGCTTCGATGCCGCCTCCAAGGGCTCGGTCGAAGCCTGCTGGACGACCCCGGGCTTCCACGCCGGCAAGTACCCGGCGCTCGCGTTCTTCACCACCGTGCCGTTCGGGCCGCAGATCGGCGAGTTCATGGCCTGGAAGTAGTTACGGCAACGGCAACAAGCTCGAGCAGGAGATCTACGCCAAGCACGGCCTGATGTCTTTCGACGCGTACGCGATCGGACCCGAGACCTCGGGCTGGTTCCGCGCCGAGGTCAAGTCGCTCGATCGAGCTGAAGGGCATGAAGATGCGCTTCTTCGGCCTGGGCGCGAAGGTCATGCAGAAGCTCGGCGTCTCGACGCAGCTGCTCGCGCCGGCGGACATCTTCCCGGCCCTGGAGCGCGGCGTGATCGACGCGACCGAGTTCTCGATGCCGGCGATGGACATCAAGCAGGGCTTCCACCAGGTCGCGAAGTTCAACTACTTCCCCGGCTGGCACCAGCAGGTCTCGGTCAACCACATCCTGATGAACAAGAAGGCGTTCGACGCCCTGCCGAAGAGCTACAAGAAGATGATCGAGGTCGAGTCCGGCAACATGCTGATGCGCAATTACGCCGAGAGCGAGGCGAACAACTTCGGCGCCATGAAGGAGATGACGACGAAGCACGGCGTGCAGATCAAGCGCTGGCCCGACGACCAGATCGCGGTGTTCGAAAAGACCTGGCTCGAGGTGCTGCAGGAGGAGTCGGCCAAGGATCCGCTCATGAAGAAGATCGCCGACGATTACCTCGCGTTCCGCAAGGAGTACAAGCTCTGGGGTGACGCCCAGGCGATGAAGCCGAGCTACGTCAAGTAGATCCAGGCTGGGGTCCGGGGCCGCCCAGAGCGGCCCCGGCGTCGGCGTCGCGGGCGGAGAGGTCACCATGGAGTTCCTGCTTAGGCTCGGCAGCCGGCTCGCGAATCGCTATGCGTTTGCGATCGCGGCGCTGCTCGCGCTCGGATTCGGCTTCGCTTATGTCGCCGGCCTCGGGCCCGACGCACGCGAGGACCTGCTCTACAAGGCGCAGGAGTATCTGCCCATCCTGATGTTCCTGACGCTCGGGGTGCTGCTCTTCACCGGCTACCCGGTGGCGTTCATTCTCGGCGGCCTGGCGATCCTGTTCGGATTGATCGGATTCTTCCTCGGTTCCTTCAAGCTGGTGCAGTTCTTCAACTTCGTGCCGCGCATCTGGGGGCAGGCGGCCGAGAACCTGGTGCTCGTCGCGATCCCGACCTTCATCTTCATGGGCGTCATGATGGAGCGCAGCGGCATCGCCCAGGACCTGCTCTACTGCGTCCAGGTGCTTCTCAAGCGCGTGCCCGGGGCGCTCGCGCTCGGCGTCACCATCATGGGCACGATCCTCGCCGCGATGACGGGGATCATCGGCGCGTCGGTCACCATGATGACCGCGCTCGCGCTGCCGACGATGATGAAGCAGGGGTACAGCCACGCGCTCGCCTGCGGCACCATCGCCGCGTCGGGGACGCTCGGCATCCTCATTCCGCCCAGCATCATGCTGATCATCATGGCGGACCTGATGGGCGTCTCGGTGGGCAACCTGTTCTCGGCGGCGATCGTCCCCGGCCTGTCGCTGTCGGCGCTCTACCTGCTGTTCGTCTTCCTCGTGGCGAAGATCAAGCCTTCGGCTCGCGCCGCCGCTGCCGCCGGACCTGCTGACCGTGCCCAAGGGCAAGATGTTGCCGCTGCTCTGGCGGGCCTTCTTCCCGCCGGTGTTCCTGATCGGCCTGATCAAGCTCTCGATCCTGCTCGGCTGGGCGACGCCGAGCGAGGCGGGCGCGGTGGGCGCCGCGGGCGCGATCGTGCTCGCATGGCTGTGGGGCCGGCTCAACTTCAGGATGATGAACACGGTCTGCCAGAGCGCGGCGAAGACCATCTCGATGGTGTTCTTCATCATCATCAGCGCCACCTGCTTCGCGTACGTGTACCGCGCGCTCGGCGGCGACGACATCGTCGAGCACCTGATCAAGGAGGCGAATCTCGGCAGCTGGGGGTTCCTCTTCCTGGTGATGGGGATCGTCTTCTTCCTCGGCTTCTTCCTCGACTGGATCGAGATCACGCTGATCGTGCTGCCGGTGTTCTCGCCGCTCATCAAGCTGCTCGACTTCGGCGACCACGTGCCGCAGGCCGACATCGTGTACTGGTTCATCATCCTGATGGCGGTCAACCTGCAGACCTCGTTCCTCACCCCGCCGTTCGGCTTCGCGCTCTTCTACATCAAGGGGATCGCGCCGAAGGAGGTGAAGATCCAGAGCATCTACAAGGGGATCATCCCGTTCGTCCTCCTCCAGCTCGTCGGGCTGATCCTCGTGATTGCATTCCCGCAGCTCGCGCTCTGGCTGATGAAGGTGAGCTACAGTTGAGGCGCCGGCAATGACCCAGAACGATCAATCCCCGCAGATCGTGGGGGAATTACCGAAGACCGTCACCATCGCCGACCGACTGCGGCGCATGGTGGACTTCATCGGCCGCTGGGGGTCCTGGCTGATCGTGCCGGTGGTCGTGGTCACCAGCATCGACGTCATCGCGCGCAAGCTCAGGTACATCGACGATCAGGGGCGCATCCACAGCCTGCAGCTCTGGATGCGGGAGAACATCGGGCGGGTGCTCGATTCGACCGTGCTGCAGGAGCTCGAGTGGCATTTCCACGCCGCGCTCTTCTGCCTGGTGCTGGGTTACGGCGTGATCCACAACACGCACGTGCGGATCGACTTGATCCGCGACAACCTCGCCTTCCGCAAGAAGGCCTGGCTCGAGTTGTTCGGCCTCACCTGCTTCATGATCCCGTACTGCCTGCTGGTGGTCTTCTTCACGGTCGACTACGTGCACAGCTCGTTCGTGATCGGCGAGGGCTCGGTGTCGACCGTGGGGCTCGGCAACCGCTGGATGATCAAGAGCGTGCTCGTCATCGGCCTCCTCGTGGCGGCCATCGCCGGGTTTGCGGCCTGGCTGCAGGTCGTCACCATCCTGTGGGGGCCACAGGGGCTGCGCTTCCCGCTGCTGACGCTCGACTGGCCGGAGACGGAGCAGAAGATCGAAGGCAAGACGCGCGTCAAGCTCGAGGACGAGTACGGCCTGCAGCTGTCCGACCCCGCCGTGCTGGCCGACCCGCCCGCCGAGACTGCGAACGCTCCGCCGCGCTAGCCTGGCCCGCACGATGGACCTCGACTGGGAAAAGCTCTTCAAGCGCTACGTCTGGGACGACGACCGGACGCCGTATTTCACGCGCGTCCGGAACCTGAGCCGAACCCAGGCGCAGTACGAACTCTTCGGCTACGCGCTTTTCATGGGGGTCCTCTTCGGCGTGCTGGCCGTCGTTACGATGTCGCCGAAGCTGCCGCACGGCGGCGCGGCGGTCGTGCCGCTCTACGCTTTCACCGTCTGCTGTGCGGCAGTGATGCTCGGCGTCACGCGCCACCCCTGGGCCGCGCTCTGGTGCGCCGGTGCGCCGCTCGCCGCGCTCGCGTACTTCGCGGTCTGGGGCTTCCATCCCAACCTCGATTTCGGCGACAAGGTCCTGCTGGTCACGGTCGCGATCGCCTGGCTCGTCTACTCGCGCCGGGTGGTGGCGGTGACCCGCGCATGGCAACGGCTCGCCGGCGTGGATTGAGCGTTCGAGGCGTGTCACGACCGCAGCGCGCGCGCTCCGCCGTCACCTCTGGGCCTATGGCGCTCGGCGCCGGGACCCTGATCGCCGCGAACTGGGCCACCGGCGGCGGCTGGTGGTCGTTCTGGCCGATCGCGGTCTGGAGCGTGGCGCTCGGCGTGCACTACCTGATCTACAAGAGCCGGACGGTGGACGAAAGGTGGGCCGACGAGCGCACCGCCGACCTGCGCTCCAAGAGCTACGACGCGGGCCACATCGACACGATCGCGCGCGAGGTCGGGACGGACCCCTCCGCGAGCACTCGTTCAGACTCTCCCGGCTAGCCCGCGCGCGTCCGCACGAGGTGCTCGGTGACGCCGCGCACGCCGGGGATACCCTCGACGGCGACCCGGATGGCGCGGCGCTGGTCCTCGGTATCGACCGCGCCCCAGAGCTCCACCTGCCCGTTGACGACCTGCACGTTGACGATCGCGATGTCGGCCCAGTCCTCGGCGCCGAGCGTGCGGAGGATGGTTTCGCGCAGGGCGCGATCGTCGGGCGGTACGCCGCCGGTCGGCAGCGCCTCGCGCGCGTGCAGGGCGCGCAGGAGATCGGTGCGAGTCACGATTCCGGCAAGCCGGCCGCCGACGAGGACGAGGACGCGCTTGACCCGCTGCTTGCCCATCAGGTCCACGATCTCGGCGAGCGGCGTATCGGGGGCAACCCCCAGGACGGGGCGGCTCATGACATCCCGCGCACGGAGCCCATGGGTCTTGACGAAGTCGCGCGCCTCGTCGTCGGGCGAGAGCAGGAACCGCAGCCAGCGCGAGCGCGGCTTGTCGGTCTCGAGCTCCGGACGGCGGATGAGATCGCCCTCGCTGACGACGCCGACTGCGCGGCCCTCGCCATCGACGACCGCCACGGCGCTGATCCGCCGCTCGAGCATGAGTGTGGCGATGTCGGGCACGGGCGTGTCCGTTCCGACCGAGACCACGTTCGGGGTCATGACGTCGCTGGCTTTCATGTCGGTAGGCTAGGTCCGCTTGCGTTGGCCGGGGCGAGAGTTGTAACGATACTATGCGCCCTGCACGACGCCAACGGCTTTCACCATGCAGCCCCTCGATCGCTTGCCCGAAAGCAGCCTTGCGTCCGTGCGCGGGGTGTTCGCCGACATCGACGACACCCTGACCACGGACGGCAAGCTCACGGCCGAGGCCTACGCGGCGCTCGCCTCGCTGCATGCCGCGGAGTTCCTCGTCGTGCCGATCACCGGGCGCCCCGCCGGATGGTGCGACCACATCGCACGCATGTGGCCGGTCGACGCGGTCGTGGGCGAGAACGGGGCGTTCTACTTCGCCTACGATCGCGCCACGCGCAAGCTCGTTAAGCGTTTTCGCGATGCCGATCCGGTCCGCGCCGCCCACCGCGACCGGCTTGCGGCAGTGCGGGATCGCGTTCTGGCCGAAGTCCCCGGCACCGCGCTCGCCTCGGACCAGCGCTACCGCGAAGCCGATCTCGCCATCGACTACTGCGAGGACGTGCCGCGTCTCGACGCCGCCGCGGTCGATCGCATCGTTGCGATCATGCGCGAGGCCGGCATGACCGCGAAGGTCAGCTCGATCCACGTCAACGGCTGGTTCGGCGTCTACGACAAGCTCGGCATGACCAGGACGCTGATGCGCGAGCGGTTCGGCGTGGACCTCGACGCCGAACGCGACCGCTACCTGTTCGTCGGCGACTCGCCGAACGATGCGCCCATGTTCGCGTACTTCCCGCTCTCGGTCGGCGTCGCCAACGTGCGCCGTTTTGCCGCGCGCCTCGAACACGCGCCGGCGTACGTGACCGCGAGCGAGAGCGGCGCCGGGTTCGCGGAGCTGGCGGCGCGGCTGCTCGCGGCGCGCGGCGCCTAGCCGCGATGCCCGAGATCGCGTCCTGGATTGCGGGCTATCTCGCCCTCGGCGCCGTGGTCGGCGTGTTCGCCGGCATGCTCGGCATCGGAGGCGGGATGCTCGTCGTGCCGCCGCTCGCGATGATGCTCGAGGCGCAGGGGCTGCCGCGCGAGCACGTGCTGCACCTCGCGGTCGGCACGGCGATGGCCACGATCCTGTTCACCTCGATCTCGAGCGTGCGCGCGCACGCGGCGCGCGGCGGCGTGCGCTGGCAGATCGCGTGGCGCATCACGCCCGGGATCCTCTTTGGCGGCATCGTCGGCGCCGTGGTGGCCAACTATCTCTCGACGCGCACGCTCGCAATCTACTTCACCGCGTTCGTCTTCCTGGCGGCGCTGAACATGGCGCTCGATATGAAGCCCAAGCCCTCGCGGCAGCCGCCGGGCGCGACGGGGATGTTCGCGGCCGGCACTGCGATAGGCGGGCTTTCGTCGCTCGTGGCGATCGGCGGGGCGGTGATGTCGGTGCCCTTCATGCTCTACTGCAATGTGCCGATCATCCAGGCGGTCGGCACCGCGGCCGCGATCGGGTTTCCCGATCGCCGTCGGCGGCACGATCGGGTACCTCTATACCGGCTGGAACGCCACCGGACTGCCCGCCTGGAGCATCGGCTACGTGTATCTGCCGGCGCTGGCCGGCATCACGATCGCGAGCGTACTGACCGCGCCGCTCGGCGCGCGGTTCGCGCACCGCGTGCCCGGACGGCTGCTGAAGCGCATCTTCGCCGGGCTGATGTTCGTGCTCGCCGCGCGGATGCTGTTCAGCCTGTGGTGACGCGCGACGCCTAGTCTTTTAGGCCGTCGCGCAGCACGTTCTTCTGCACTTTGCCCATCGCGTTGCGCGGCAGGTCGTCGACGAACACGACGCGCTTCGGGACCTTGAAGTTCGCGATCTGCGACTTGACGTGGGCGATCACCGCCGCCTCGTCGAGCGCGGCGTTCTTCTGCTTCACCACGACCGCCGTGACCGACTCGCCGAAATCGGGATGCGGCACGCCGACCACCGCCGACTCGACGACGCCCGGCAGCGTGTCGATCACGAGCTCGATTTCCTTCGGATAGACGTTGTACCCGCCGGAGATGATGAGGTCCTTGGCGCGCCCGACGATCGAGAGATAGCCGTCATCGCTCCACTGGCCGACGTCGCCGGTCCTGAACCAGCCGTCGGCGGTGAACTCCTCCTTCGTCTTCTCCGGCATGCGCCAGTAGCCGGCGAACACGTTCGGCCCCTTGATCTCGACGACGCCGGGCGCACCCGATCCGAGGACTTTGCCGTCCTCGACGACGCGCACCGAAATGCCCGGCAGCGGGAAGCCGACCGTGCCGCCGCGGCGCTCGCCCTCGTACGGGTTCGACGTGATCATCCCGGCCTCCGACATGCCGTAGCGCTCGAGGATGGTGTGGCCGGTCCGGTCCTGCCAGGTTTTGAACGTCTCGAGCAGCAGCGGCGCGCTGCCGGACACGAACAGGCGCATGTGGGCGACCGCCTCGCGCGTGAGGCCGGGCTCGCCGAGCAGCCGCACGTAGAAGGTCGGCACGCCCATCATCGCCGTGGCCCGCGGGAGCGCGGCGACCATCGCCGGCGCGTCGAACTTGCGGTGAAAGAGGATCTTCGCGCCGGCCAGCAGGATCGGGTGGATGCCGACGAAGAGGCCGTGCACGTGGAACGTCGGCAGGGCATGCAGCAGCACGTCGCTGCGCAGTGAAGCGCCAGTATTCCTTCAGCACGGCGCCGTTCGACGTGAGGTTGCCGTGCGTGACCATCGCGCCCTTCGAGCGGCCGGTCGTGCCGGAGGTGTAGATGATCACCGCGAGGTCGCTCTCGCCGAGCGCCGGGTCGTCGAACGACGTGGCCGCGCCCGACATCGCTTCGGTCAGCGCGCCCTTGCCGTTCTCGTCGAGCGTGTAGAGCCGCGGCGCGCCGGCGGACTGCGCCAGCGCCTCGAACGTGCCGAGCATCTGCGGCCGGCAGACGACGACGCGCGGCTCGGCGTCCTGCAGGAAGTAGCCGAGCTCGCCGCGCTGGTACGCGGTGTTGAGCGGCAGGAAGCAGAACCCCGCGCGAATGCAGCCGAGGTAGAGGAACAGTCCCTGCGGCGACTTGTCGATCTGCGCGGCGACGCGGTCGCCTTGCTGCAGGCCGAGGCCGGTGAGAAAGGACGCGACCCGCGCGGTCTCGCGCTCGAGCTCGGCGTAGGTGTAGCGCTCGCCGCTGTCGGCTTCGAGGAAGGTTTCCGCGAGCCGGGCGGCGAAGCCGCGACGAAAGTAGGTGTAGGCGTTCATGCGGGGTTCATCCGAAAGCAAGAAGCCACGGCGGACCGTGGCTTCTCGCGCGGAGCCGAATCTACCGGCGTCAGAGGTCGACCTTGATCCCGGCCGTCTTGGTCACCTTGGCCCACTTCTCGATCTCCGACCGCACGAACGCCGCGAATTCGGCCGGTGGCTGGCCGCCCGCATCGGCGCCCTGGCTTGCCCAGATGTCCTTGATGTCGGGCATCTGCAGCACCTTCACCGTCTCGGCGTACATCCGGTCGATGATCGGCTGCGGCGTGCCTGCTCTCGCGAAGAGCGCGTACCAGGTCAGCGAGATCGCAAAGTCGACGCCCGCCTCCTTCATCGTCGGGACGTCCGGGATCACGCGGTTGCGGGTGCCCGAGGTCACCGCCAGCGGGCGCAGCTTGCCCGCCTTGATCTGGTTCGCGGACGTCCCCATGCCGTCGAACGCCATGTCGACCTGTCCCGCGAGCAGGTCCTGCATCAGCGGCCCCGCGCCCTTGTACGGCACGTGCGTCAGGTCGACGCCGGTGGTCTGCTTGAAGAGCTCGCCGATCATGTGGTGACTCGTCCCGCTGCCGGCCGAGCCGTAATTGAGCGTGCCCGGGTTCGCCTTGGCAAAGGCGATCATCTCCTGCAGCGACTTGAAGCTGTGCTTGGGATGGAGGACGACCACGTTCGGCACCGAGGCCAGGATGGTCACCGCGGTGAAATCGCGCTCGAGGCTGTACGGCAGCTTCGTATAGAGCGACTCGGCGATCGTGTGATGGATCGCGCCGACGAACCAGGTGTACCCGTCGGGCGCTTCCTTCGCCGCCCGCGCCGCGCCGAGGGTGCCGCCCGCGCCGCCCATGTTCTCGATCAGCACCTGCTGGCCGAGGAGCTGCGTCATCTTCGCGGCCCAGGGTCGCGCGAAGGTGTCCGTCCCGCCGCCGGCGGGGAACGGGTTGATCGCCCGGATCGGCTTGACCGGCCAGGCCTGCGCCGCGGCGCCGGTGGACGCGACGGCGATTGCGAATGCGGAGATTGCGAGCGCTAGCGCGCGGAATGACGAATGCATGGCGTAGCTCCTTCCTCTCAATGGTCGATGCCGGCGTCTGGTCTGAACCCTGCCGACTGGGTTGGCCGCGTAGTCTGGCGACCCCCGCCCTTACCGTCAACCCTGCGCTGCCGCAGCCTCAGCGGCCCTTGAACTCGGGCTTTTTCTTGTCGAGAAACGCCCGGTAGCCGATGCGGAAATCCTCGGTGTCGAAACAGGCGAAGCTTTCGTCGTGTTCCTCGGGCGTCAGCGGACGCGGGTCGGCGAGCCGGCGCACGAATTTCTTGTGCCAGCGCGCGACCAGCGGCGCGCCGTCGGCGATGCGGCGCGCCGTCGCGTACGTCTCCTCGATGACCCCGGCATCGGGCACGACGCGGGCGACGAGCCCCTTCTCGTACGCCTCGCGCGCGCCCCAGATGCGCCCCTCGAGCAGGATCTCCAGACTGGCCGCGGGCCCGATCACGCGCATCATCCCCTCGAGCTCGTCGTAGGCCTCCGTCAGCCCGAGGTTCTTGACCGGCACGCCGAAGCGCGCGGACTCGTTGCAGATCCGCAGGTCGCATTGCGCGGCCACCAGCAGTCCGCCGCCGACGCAGGCGCCCTGGATCAGCGCCACGGTCGGATGGCGACATTCGGCGAGCGCGCGCAGCGAAGCCGCCACGTCCTCGCCGTAGCGCTTCGCCTGCGCGACGTTGGCGCGCTCGTTGGCGAACTCGGCGATGTCGGCGCCGGCGGCGAAGGCCTTGTCGCCCGCGCCCCGGAGCACGATGCAGCGCAGGGATTCGTCGCGGTCGAGCTCGCCGAAGATCCCGCCGAGCCGCACCCACATCGAGCGATCGAGCGCGTTCAGGCGCTCGGGCTTGTTCAGCGTGACGGTCGCGATCGCTCCGTCACGTTCGACGAGGATGATTTCGCCCATCGACTAGCGGTAGAACACGTCCACCAGACCCAGCGTGACGACGGGTACGTAGGTGATCAGCAGAAGCGTGGCCAGGAGCACGCCAATGAAGGGCACGTTCGCGCGGGTCACGTCCCAGACGCTCTCCTTCGCGATCGAGCAGGTGAGCAGGAGGACGCTCGCCACGGGCGGCGTCTGCTGGCCGATGGCGAGGTTGAGCGTCACGATCACGCCGAAATGGACCGGATCGATCCCCGCCGCGGTCACCACCGGCATCACGATCGGAACCACCAGGACGATGGCGGCCGCCGAGTGCAGGAACATCCCGATGACGAGGAAGAAGATATTGAGGATCGCGAGAATGGCCCACTTCTCGCTCGTGATGGAGAGCATCGCCGCCGCGATGCGCTGCGGAAGCTGCACCTCCGTGAGATAGAGGCCGAGCAGGGCCGAGGCGGCGACCAGCAGCATCACGGTACCGGTCTGCACCGTCCCGTCGATGATCGCCTCGCGCAGCCGCGCCCAGTCGAGCTCGCGATAGACCAGCGCCGCCCACGAAGAGGGCCGCGACGACGGCGAGCGCCGCGCCTTCGGTCGCCGTGACCACGCCGCCGAAGATGCCGCCGAGGATGATGATCGGCAGCGTGAGCGCCCAGAACGCCTCCTTGAAGGCGCGCCAGAGCTTGCCCCACTGGAAGATCTGCTCCACCGGCCAGTTGTACTTGAGCGCGTACCAGTAGCACAGGCCCATGAAGCCGAATGCGGCGAGCAGGCCGGGCACGATGCCCGCGACGAACATCTGCACCACCGAAGTGCCCGCCATCACCGCGTAGAGGATCATCGGGATCGACGGCGGGATGATGATCGCCAGCGTGGCCGTGGAAGAGGTCACCGCGGCCGTGAAGGGGCCCGGGTAACCGCGCTTCTTCATGGCGGGCATGATGATGGACGCGGTGGCGGCCACGCCCGCCACCGCCGAGCCCGAGATCTCGGCGAAGAACATGTGGCTCAGCACGTTCACCTGGGCCAGCGCCCCCCTCATCCACCCGACGAGCGCCTGGCAGAAGTCGATCAGCCGGTGCGAGATCCCCGAGGTGTTCATGATCGCGGCGGCGAGGATGAAGAGCGGGATCGCGATCAGCGGGAAGCTGGTCGCGCCCTGGTAGAGCGCGAGCGGTACGTTGGGCAGGCTCGCGACACCCTGGGTCGCGAGCATCGCCACGACCGACGCGATGCAAAGCGCCACGGCGATCGGCACGTTGATCAGCACCAGCACGACCACGCAGGCCAGGACGAGGAAGCCGATCATGCGGACTCCTCCACGCGCCTCGCGTCGCGGCGCGCTTCGCGCAACACCTCGGGAAACACCAGCAGCTGGCCCACCACGAACAGGACGGCGCCGATCGGGATCGCCGAGTTCGCGTAGGCCACCGAAACCTGCGGCAGCGAAACGAGCCGGTCGGTCGCGAGGACCTCGAGGATCGAATAGCCCACCCAGGCGAGCAGCACGAAGAAGGCCAGCGTGCAAAGCTGCGCAAGGACGGCGGCGGCGACCCGCGGCCCGGGCGGCAGCATCCTCACGATCTCGGGCACGCCCATGTGCGCGTGCTTGAGGACCGCCAGCGCCGAGCCGTAGAACGTCACCCAGGCAAGGAGGATGGTGGCGACCTCGTCATACCAGACGAGGGAATGGCCCGAGTAGCGGAAGACCACGCCCGCCGTCACCTCGGCGGCGAGCGCGGCCATGAGCGCGATGCAGATCCACTCGAGGAAGCGCTCGTATCCCCGGCGGAACGACCGGAAAGTCATCCGTCACTTGCCGAGCGCGATGGCGCGGTCGATCACTTGCTTCGCGCCCGTCACTTCCTTTGCGAACTCCTCGTACACCGGCTTGGAGGCGGCGATGAACGCATCCTTGTTGGGCGCGTTGACCTGCACCCCCGCCGACTTGATCTTGCCGAGCAGGTCCTCGTCGTCCTTCGCCGCCTTGGCATAGACGAAGGCTTGCGTCTCCTTCGCGGTCTGCTCGAGCGTCTGCCGCACGTCGGCGGGCAGGCTTGCCCACTTCTTCGCGCCGACGGTGGCGTACGCGGGCGTATAGACGTGGCCGGTGAGGGAGAGGAACTTCTGCACTTCCTGGAATTTCGCGCTGTAGATCTGTGTGAACGGGTTCTCTTGCCCGTCCATGACGCCGGTCTGCAGCGCGGTGAAGACCTCGGAGAACTTCATCGGGCTCGGGTTCGCGCCGTAGGCCTGGAACATTTTCACCCGCCACTTGCCTTCGGGCACGCGCAGCTTGATGCCCTTCAGGTCATCCGGCGTGTTGATCGGGCGCTTGGAGTTGGTGATGTGGCGATAGCCGTTCTCCCAGACCGCGATGACCTTGAGTCCCTTCGCCTCGGCGGCCGGCGCGAGCGCGGACCAGAACACGTCCTTCTCGATGCGCTGCATGTGCGCGCGGTCCTTCACCAGGTAGGGCATCTCGAAGACGCCGAACAGATCGGCCTCGGAGGACATCACCGTCGAGGGCAGCGCGATGTCGATGGTGCCGAGCTTGAGCTTCTGCAAGAGCTCCTTGTCCCCGCCGAGCTGGCTGGAGCCGTAGACGACCACCTTCGCCTTGCCGCCGAGCTTCGCGTTGGCGCGCTGCGCGAACTCATCCGCGCTGGCCGCGAAGAGCGATCCGGGCTCCCCGACATGGCCGAATTTGATCTCGGTCTGCGCGTGCGCGGACAGCGCGAACGGTCCGGCGAGGACTGCGAGGGCGGCGAGCGCCCGGTATGCGGAGCGATTCATGGTGCGACCTCCTTTGGATTGGGGCGCCCGCGCCGGCTCTTGCCGGCCGGCTGCGGGCGTACGGCGATTCTACGGTCGTTCTACGCTGCCTTGCGCGCGGGCTTGCGCGCACACTCGGCCAGGTAGTCCATTGCGGCCTGCGCACCGCCCTTCTTGTGCGGCACGCCCGCGAGCCCGAGGCCCATTTCCACGCCCGCGAGCGTTCCCGCGAGCGTGAGATCGTTGAAGTCGCCCAGGTGGCCGATGCGGAACACCTTGCCGGCGACCTTGCCGAGCCCGGTGCCGAGCGACATGTCGAACGCCTCGAGGATCACCTTGCGCACGTGATCGGCGTCGTGACCGGGCGGCGTCATGACCCCGGTGAGCGAGCTCGAGTACTCCTCCGGCACCGCGCACAGCACTTCGAGACCCCAGGCGCGCACCGCGCGCCGCGTCGCCTCGGCGTGGCGGTCGTGGCGCGCGAAGACGTTGTCGAGCCCTTCCTCCTGCAGCATGCGCAGCGCTTCGCGCAAGCCGTAGAGCAGGTTGGTGGCCGGCGTGTACGGGAAGTAGCCGGTCTTGTTCGCGGCGAGCATCTCGTCCCAGCCCCAGTACGACCGCGGCAGCTTCGCAGCCGCCGAGGCCTTGCGGCGCTTTCTCGCTGACCGCATTGAACGAGAGTCCCGGCGGAAGCATCAGGCCCTTCTGCGAGCCGGCGACCGTGACGTCGACGCCCCACTCGTCGTGCCGGTAGTCGATCGAGCCGAGCGAGCTGATCGTGTCGACGAGCAGCAGCGCGGGGTGGTTCGCCGCGTCCATCGCCTTGCGCACGAGCCCGATGCGGCTGGTTGCGCCGGTCGACGTCTCGTTGTGCACGACGCAGACCGCTTTGATCGCGTGCCCCTTGTCCTCGCGGAGCTTCGCCTCGAGCACGGCAGCGTCGGCGCCGCGGCGCCAGTCGGTCGGAATGAAGTCGGTGACCAGGCCGAGCTTGGTCGCCATCTTGTTCCAGAGCGTCGCGAAGTGGCCGGTCTCGACCATCAGCACCCGGTCGCCGGGCGAGAGCGTGTTCACGAGGGCCGCTTCCCAGGCCCCGGTGCCGGATGCCGGGTAGATCACCACGGGCTGCGCGGTCTTGAAGACGGTCCGCAGACCGTCGAGCACCTCGTGGCCGAGCGCCGCGAACTCCGGGCCGCGATGGTCCATCGTCGGCAGGTCGATCGCGCGCAGGACGCGGTCGGGCACGTTGGTCGGGCCGGGGATCTGCAGAAAGTGACGGCCGCTGCGGTAGGTCATGGGAACTCCGTCCGGAAGGGGCGTGGGGCAGCCTGGATGCTAGCGCCGGGGCGTCGGCGAAGGCAAGCTCTTTTTGTATGCAAAATGATGCATCGCGGCAAACACACACCCAACCTATTGATTTAAGGATTGCAAGGGGCTGGCCAAAGTGCATACAATGCGGTCGATGAACGATATTGCGCTGTCCCCGCGACTGCTGCACGAGGACGCGACCGAGCGCCTGCGCGACATGATCGTGCAGGGCGAGCTGGCGCCGGGCGCGAAGCTCGTCGAGCGCGTCCTGTGCGAGCGCCTTGGCGTCTCGCGCACGCCGCTCCGCGAGGCGATCAAGCGGCTCGCCTCCGAGGGCCTGGTGGCGCTGCAGCCCAACCGCGGCGCGATCGTCACGCCGCTCACGCTCGCGACGGTGCGCGAAACGTTCGAGGTGATGGGCGCGCTCGAGGCGCTCGCCGGACAGCTGGCGTGCCGCAACATCACCGCTGCGCAGCTGGCCGAGATCCGCGCGCTGCACTTCGACATGCTCGCGTGCCATGCGCGCGGCGACCTCGCGGGCTACTTCCGCTGCAACCAGGCGATCCATCTCGCGATCGTCGCGGCGAGCGGCAACGCGACGCTCGCCGCGACCTACCGCACGCTCAACGCGCACGTGCGGCGCGCCCGCTACCTGGCCAACCTCTCGCGCGGCCGCTGGGACCAGGCCGTGGCGGAGCACGAGGAGATCCTCGCCGCGCTCGCCGCCCGCGACGGCGCGCGGCTGCAGCGCCTGCTCTCCGGGCACCTCGGCGCGAAGATGACGGCGGTGCTGGCCGCCGTCGACACCGGAGGCGCGAACGATGGCGCCTACGACTGAACGAACGAGAGGGCCCGGTCGGGAAGGAACGCCGGCCCGGGCGGCGCCGCAGGAATGAACCTCCACCGGCTCGAATTCCACCCCGGCGCAGCCGACTCGGGCCTCGCCCAGCGGCTGAAGCGCGAGGTCGAGGGCGAGTGCCTCTTCGACCGCGCGAGCCGCGGGCGCTACTCGACGGACGCGTCGATCTACCAGATCGAGCCGGTCGGCGTGGTGGTGCCGCGGACCGAGGCCGCCGCGGTCCGCGCGATGGAGATCGCGCTCGAGGCGGGCGTGCCGGTCCTGCCGCGCGGCGCCGGCACCTCGCAGTGCGGTCAGACGGTCGGCGCGGCGCTGGTCATCGATCACTCGAAGCACCTGAACGAGGTGGTCGAGTTCGACGCGGCGCGCGCGTCGGTCACGGTGCAGCCCGGCATCGTGCTCGACCAGCTGAATGCGTTCCTGCGCCCGCACGGGCTCTGGTTTCCGGTGGACGTGTCGACCTCGGCGCAGGCCACCATCGGCGGCATGGCGGGCAACAACTCGTGCGGCTCGCGCTCGATCCGCTACGGCAACATGGTGCACAACGTGGCCGCGATCGACGCGCGGCTCGCCGACGGCACCGAGTTCCGCTTCGGCCCGAGCGACGAGGTCGCGGCCGGCCCGGTCGGCTACCGCGCGCTCGCGGCGAAGCTGCACGCGATCGTGCGCCGCGAGGCCGACGAGATCGCGGCGCGGTGGCCGCAGGTGCTGCGCCGCGTGCAGGGCTACAACCTCGACATGGTGCAGCCACACGTTCCGCACAACCTCGCGCACCTGCTGGTCGGCTCGGAGGGCACCCTCGCGTACTCGCAAGCGCCTGACGCTGAAGCTCTCGCCGCTCCCGCAGCACAAGACGCTCGGCGTGTGCCACTTCCCGACGTTCTACCGCGCGATGGAGTGCGCGCAGCACATCGTCAAGCTCGATCCGGACGCGGTGGAGCTCGTCGACCGCACGATGATCGACCTCGCCCGCGGCAACCGCGGCGTTCGGCCGACCGTCGACCAGTTCGTCCGCGGCGAGCCGGCGGCGATCCTGCTGGTCGAGTTCGCCGGCGACGAGCGCGGGGCCCAGGTCACCAAACTGGCGCGGCTGGTCGAGCTGATGGGCGACCTCGGACTGCCCGGACAGCGTCGTCGAGATCACCGACGCGAAGCTCCAGAAGGAGGTGTGGGAAGTCCGCAAGGCCGGGCTCAACATCATGATGTCGATGAAGGGCGACGGCAAGCCCGTGTCCTTCATCGAGGACTGCGCGGTGCCGCTCGAGCACCTCGCCGAGTACACCGACCGGCTCACGCGACGTGTTCGAGAAGCACGGCACGCGCGGCACCTGGTACGCGCACGCATCGGTCGGCACGCTGCACGTCCGGCCGATCCTCGACATGCGGGCCGACGGCGCGCAGAAGATGCGCGCCATCGCCGAGGAGGCCTGCGCCATGGTGCGCGAGTACAAGGGCGCGTACTCGGGCGAGCACGGCGACGGCCTGGTGCGCTCGGAGTGGATCGAGCCGATCGTGGGCGCGCGGCTGACGCGCACGCTCGGCGAGATCAAGGACGCTCTTCGACCCGAAGGGGCTGATGAACCCCGGCAAGATCGTGCGGCCGACGAAGATGGACGACCGCACGCTGTTCCGCTTCAAGCCCGGCTACGCGGCGCGCACGCTCGACACCGCGCTCGACTGGTCGGAGTGGAGCGTGCCGGGCGCGCAGTCGCAGGGCTTCGCCGCGGCGGTCGAGATGTGCAACAACAACGGCCACTGCCGCAAGTTCGACGCCGGCACGATGTGCCCGTCGTTCCGCGCGACCGGCGACGAGCAGCATCTCACGCGCGGCCGCGCCAACACGCTGCGGCTCGCCTCTCCGGCCAGCTCGGCCCCGACGCGCTCACGTCGGCGGCGCTGCTACGACACGATGGCGCTGTGCGTGTCGTGCAAGGGCTGCAAGCGCGAGTGCCCGACCGGCGTCGACATGGCGCAAGATGAAGATCGAGTTCCTGCACCACTATCACGGACGCCACGGCCGCTCGCTCAAGGACCGCCTGGTCGCGTTCCTGCCGCGCTACGCATCGGTCGCGTCGCGACTGGGGTGGCTGCTGAACCTGCGCGACCGCGTCCCGTTCGTCGCGACGCTCACCGAGAAGCTGGTCGGACTCTCCGCGCGGCGCCCGCTGCCGGTGTGGCGCGCGCGGCCGTTCCTGCGCTCGGCCGCCGGGCGCTACCAGGTCCGCGCGCCGGAGGAGTGCGACGTCGTGCTGCTCGCCGACACGTTCAACAACTACTTCGAGCCCGAGAACGCCCATGCCGCGCTCCGCGTCCTGGAGGCGGCCGGCTACCGCGTGCACGTCGCGCGCGCGGCGGACGGCGGGCGACCCCTTTGCTGCGGCCGGACGTTCCTGGCCGCCGGCATGGTGAACGAGGCGCGCGCCGAGGCGCGCCGCATGGTCGCGGCGCTCGCGCCCGTACGTCGCGCGCGGCATCCCCGTCGTCGGCCTCGAGCCCTCGTGCCTGTTCGGCTTGCGCGACGAGTTCCTGTCGATGCTCCCGGACGAGACCACCGGAACGCTCGCAATGAACGCGCTCGTGTTCGAGGAGTTCCTCGCGCGCGAGGCCGACGCCGGACGCCTCGCGCTGAAGCTGAAGCCCCTCGCGGAGAAGAAGGCGCTCCTGCACGGCCATTGCCACCAGAAGGCGTTCGGCGCGATGGGCGCGGTCGAGCGCGCGCTCGCGCTCGTGCCCGGGCTCGCGGTCGAGACGATCGAGTCGAGCTGCTGCGGGATGGCGGGCGCGTTCGGCTACGACGCCAAGCACTACGACGTGTCGATGAAGATGGCCGAGGCGTCGCTGCTGCCGAAAGTGCGCGCGGCGGAGCCCGGTACGCTGATCGTGGCCGACGGCACGAGCTGCCGCCATCAGATTCGCGACGGCGCCGGGCGCGAGGCGCTGCACGTGGCGCGCGTGCTGGAGAAGGCGCTGGCGTAAGGTGCCAGAGGGCTGGACGGCGCTTCTCGCCTTCGCGCCGATCGCGTTCGCCGGCGCGATCCTCTACGGGCTGTCGGGCTTCGGCTCGGCGCTGATCACGGTGCCGCTCGCCGCGCTGTTCCTGCCGCTGCCGTTCGTGATCGCGACCTTCGCGCTGGTGGATCTCTCCGGCGCGTTGCGGCTCGGGCTCGAGAACCCGCGCAACGCGGTGCGCGGCGAGGTCGTGCGCATGGTCCCGATGATCGTGGTCGGGCTCGCCCTGGGCGCCACGCTGCTCGTCAATCTGCCGCGCGCGGCGGGGATGATCGCGCTCGGGCTGTTCATCCTGATCTTCGCCATCTACAGCCTCGCGCGCCGCGCGAGCCACGGCACCGTCGGTACGCGCTGGGCCTACGTCGCAGGGGTTTCGGGCGGCATCACCGGGTCGCTGTTCGGCGCGGGCGGGCCGCCCTACGCCATCTATCTTTCGTATCGCCCGCTGACCAAGGAGCAGTACCGCGCGACGCTCACGATGACCTCGATCTTCAGCATCGGGCTGCGCGTGGTCGCCTTTCTGATCACCGGGCTCCTCGCCGATGTGAAAGTGTGGATCGCGGCCGCGATCGCGATTCCCGCGACGCTCGCCGGCATCGCGGTCGCCTCGCGCATCTTCCGGCGCATCTCGCGGGAGGCGGTGATGCGGGTGGTCGCGCTGACGCTGCTCGCGGTGGGCGCCTCGCTGATCGCGCGGGCGCTCGGCTGACGGCCTCAGGCGGGAATGTCGGGATCGACCTGGCGCTCCAGCCAGGAGATCTGATCCTTCAGGAGGAGCTTGCGGCGCTTGAGGCGCTGGAGCTGGAGCTGGTCGTAGACGAGCTGGTCGCCGAGGCGCTTGATCACGTCGTCAAGATCGCGGTGCTCGATCTTGAGCTGCATGATGCGCTGCTCGAGCATGGCGAGCTCGACTTCGTCCATTGGCAGCGGCCACCTCCTCTCGGCTTCCCGGATTCTAACGCCGGCGCAATGCCCAGGCGAGCAGGGCGACCCCGGCGGCGATCATCGGCAGGGAGAGCCACTGCCCCATGCTGAACCCGAGCGCGAGCAGGCCCAGAAAATCGTCGGGCTCGCGGAAGTACTCGGCGCTGAAGCGGAACACGCCGTACCCGATGAGGAACACGCCCGACACCGCGCCGGTCGGGCCGCGGCTTCGACGAGTAGAGCCACAGGATCACGAACAGCGCGATGCCCTCGAGCGCGAACTGGTAGAGCTGCGACGGGTGGCGCGGCGCCGGACCTGCGCCGCGGAACACCATGCCCCAGGCGACTTCGGTCACGCGACCCCACAGCTCGCCGTTGATGAAGTTGCCGAGCCGGCCCGCGGCGAACGCGAGCGGCGCAAGCGGGGCGAGGAAATCGGTCACCTCGAGCCAGCGGAGCTGGTGCTTGCGCGCGATCCACCACACCGCGAGCAGCACGCCGAGGAACCCGCCGTGGAAGGCCATGCCGCCCTGCCACACGGCGAGGATCTCCGCCGGGTGCTGCAGGTAGTAGCCCGGCTTGTAGAACAGGACGTAGCCGAGCCGTCCCCCGAGAATCACGCCCAGCACGCCGAAGAAGAGCAGATCGTCGAGGACCGCGACCGTCACGCGCGATGACTTGCCCGCGGCGATGCGCAGCCGGCCGAGCCCGTAGGCCGCCGCAAAGCCGACGAGGTACATCAGGCCGTACCAGCGGATGGCGAGCGGGCCGAGCTGGATCGCGACCGGGTCGAAGTGCGGATGGGTGAGCATGGGCGCGCAAGAATGCCCGAACCCGCGTGCCGAGTAAAATCCGCCGCCCCCCGCACCGATGACCGCGCCCCGCGCCGCCGACCCGCACGATCCGTTCGCGCCGTTCCGTTCGCGGGACTATCGCCTGTTCTCGGTCTTCGTCCTCGCCACCGGGCTGATCGAGCGGTCGCAGAGCGTCGCGATCGGCTGGGATCTCTACGAGCGCACCGGGTCGGCGCTCGCGCTCGGCTGGGTCGGCCTCGCGCAGTTCGCGCCCGTGATCCTGCTCTTCCTGCCGGCCGGGCAGCTCGCCGATCAGTTCGACCGCCGCCGGATCGCCGCGCTGAGCATGGCGATCTGGGGCGGGGGCAGCGTGCTCCTCGCGGCCGCGTCCCTGCTGGGCGCCGCACCGGGGTGGATCTACGTCGCCGCGGCCTGCGTCGGCGCCGGGCAGGTCCTCAACCGCCCGGCGCGCGACGCCCTGCTCCCGCAGCTGCTGCCGCCGCAGACGGTGGGCCGCGCGCTCGCGTGGAACGCCGGCCTCTTTCAATTCGCTTCGATCGTGGGGCCCGTGGCGGCCGGCATGCTGATCGCCGCGACCGGAACGGCCACCGCGGTCTATCTCGCCGCGCTCGCGCTCGCGGCCGTTGCCGCGGGGGCGGTGATGCTCATCCGCCGTCGCAGGATCGAGCGGGCGGAGCGGCCGCGCTCGCCGCGCGATCTCCTTGCCGGGCTCGTGCACGTGTGGCGCACCCGGACGATCCTCGGCGTCATCTCGCTCGATCTCTTCGCCGTCCTGTTCGGCGGGGTGACTGCGCTGCTGCCGGTGTTCGCGAAAGACATCCTGCAGGTCGGCCCGACCGGTCTCGGCTGGCTCACCTCGGCGCCGGCGATCGGTGCGTTCGCGATGTCGATCGCGCAGGGCGCCATGCGCCCGTTCCGCCGCGCCGGCGCGGCGTTCGTCGGGTCGGTGGCGGGGTACGGCGCGGCGATCGTGGTGTTCGGGCTGTCGCCGTGGTTCGGGCTGTCGCTCGCCGCGCTGGTCGTCGCCGGCGCGCTCGACAATGTGAGCGTGGTGATCCGGGCGACCGTGGTGCAGCTCCACACGCCGGATGCGCTGCGCGGGCGCGTGTCGGCGGTCAACCGCGTGTTCATCAGCTCCTCGAACGAGCTCGGCGCGTTCGAGTCGGGCCTGCTCGCCGCGCTCACCAGCCCGGTGTTCACCGCCGTGTTCGGCGGCGTGGCGACGATCGCGTTCGTGCTCGGCGCGCTGCGGCTGTTTCCGGAGGTGCGGCGGATCGGACGGCTGGGGAACTGACGGTCAGTTCACCGTCGCGCCCGTATCCCGGACGACCTTGCCCCACTTTTCGAACTCGGTGCGCAGGAAGGCGCCGAACTCCGCCGGCCCGAGCACGCTCGCATCCACGCCCGCGCCGCGGAAACCCTGCTGCACGTCGGGATCCCGCAGCAGATTCGAGATGTCCGTGTTCAGGCGCTGGACGATCTCCGCCGGCACTGCCGGCCGGCGCGGCGAGGCCGAGCCACAGGGTCGCCTCGTAGCCGGGCACGCCCGCTTCCGCGATCGTCGGCACGTCCGGCAAGTCCGGCGAGCGCTTCGGCGTCGTCACGCCGAGCGCGCGCAGCCTGCCCGCCTTGAGGTGCGGCATGACGTTCGGCGTGCCGGCGAACGACACCGACACCTGGCCCGACAGCAGGTCCTGCATCGCCGGGCCGCTGCCCTTGTAGGGGACGTGGTTCAGCTCCACGCCCGCCATGGTATTGAACAGCGCCGCGACGAGGTGCTGCGCACTGCCGTTGCCCGAGCTTGCGAAGTCGATCTTTCCCGGCTGCGCCTTCGCGGCCGCGACGAGCTCGCGCACCGAGCCCACCGGAAGCTGCGGGGTCACGACCAGGACGTACGGTCCGGCGGCGAACTGCATGATCGGTGCGAAGTCGTTCAGCGCATCGTAGGGGAGTTTCTTGTACAGCGAAGGCGTGATCACGTGCGGGGTCGCGACGAGGAGCAGCGTGTGGCCGTCGGGGGTCGACCGTGCGACGAACTCGGCGCCGATCGAACCGCCGGCGCCGGGCCGGTTCTCGACGAACACCTGCTGGCCGAGCGCGGCGGACAGCTTCGGCGCGATGATCCGCGTGGGCACGTCGGCGAATCCGCCGGGCGAGAGCGGCACGACGAGGCGCACCGGGCGGTTGGGGTAGCTCTGCGCGAACGCCGCGCCTGCGGCGGCGAGCAGCGCGGCGGCGAGGGCGCTCGCGAGGAGGGTGCGCGACATCGTGGGGCCTCCTTCAGCCGAGGTAAACGGGTTCGGGCTGCGCGAAGAACGCGTGCAGGATGTGATACGCGGTCTGGTAGTTCTTCTGCTGGAAGCTCGCGTGCGAGATGCCGGCCATCACGGCGAACTGCTTGTCCGGATTCGGCAGCCGCTTGAAGAACTCGACCAGATCGTCGAAGCCCGCGATGCCGTCGTACTGCCCGCGCATCACGATCGTCGGCACGGTGATCTGCGCCGGGTCGACGAGCGGCAGCTTCGAGCACATGTCGACGTAGGTGCCGGTCGGAACCGAATCGTCGAGCGCCACGATCGCGTCGGCGAACGCGTTGATCGTCGCCTCGTCGGCGCAGCCCGGGTGGTCGCGGCTGAAGATCGACTGCACGAACGCGCGGTCGATCGGGCGGCGGTTCTTCGCCTGGAACTCGGGAAGCTTCTTGCGCCGCTCGGCGAGCGTCGGGCTGCCTTCGCCGGTCCAGACGAAGGCGTCGAGCGCGAGCCGCGCCACGCGCTCGGGATGGCGCTGCGCGAAGAGCGCGGCCCGCAGCGCCCCCGAGGAGATGCCGTACGTGAGCAGCTTCCGCGCGCCGGTCGTCTTCAGGATGTACTCGGTTCCCGCGGCGAGGTCGTCGGCGCCGTTCGGGATGTCGCAGTTGATCGGGCGCTGCTTGTCGGAGCGGCCGTAGCCTTCGTGATCCATGCACCAGGTGTCGAAGCCGCGCGCCGCGAACCAGTCCATCACCGACGAGTCCGGCCGCCCGGGAACGTGCAGGTCGAACGTGGGCTGCGACGCCATCGACGAGCCGTGCACGAAGAGCACCGTGCCCTGCTTCGCGACGCCCGGCGGCGGGGGGCTTCTGCCAGAGGAAGAGCTTGACGTCGCCCTTGCGGGTCCAGTGTTCCTTGCCTGCGATGGCCATGCGTACCGTCTCCGTCATTCGAGGGCCGGAAGTCTAGCGCCCCGCGCGCCCGGTCGCGCGGCCCATGCGCGCGCAGTGGCCACGAACGCCCGCGCCGCGGGCGAACCCTCGCCACGACGCCACACGACGCCGACTTCGACCGTCGCGCTGCGCTCCGCCAGCGGCCGGTAGGTGACTCCTGTGCGACGCATGCTCAGGAGCGATGCCGGCACCAGCGCCACGCCCATCCCGGCGGCGACCAGGCTCACGATGGTCTGCATCTGGATCGCCTCCTGCTCGACGCGCGGCGAGAATCCGGCGCGCCGGCACAGACCGACGATCTGGTCGTAGAGCGAGGTCCCGACCTTGCGCGGGAACAGGACGAACGGCTCGGCGGCGAGCGCTGCGAGCCGGAGCGGGCCCCGCCCGCGGAGCTCACGCCGCGCCGCGGGCAGCGCCGCGACCAGCACGTCGCGATGCAGCGTTGCGTACTCGAGCGCCGGATCGTCGGCCGGAGGCAGCACCAGGGCGACGTCGATCTCGCCCTGCCGCATCGCGGCAAGGAGCACGTCGCTCGTCGCCTCGCGCAGCGCGAGCCGCACGCCCGGATGCAGGCGGTGGAAACCGGGGAGCACGCCGGGCAGCACGTTGTAGGCCGCCAGGCCGATGAATCCCAGCGCAAGCGTGCCGACTTCGCCGGACGCGTGGGCGCGTGCGCCGGCCTTGAGCGCGTCGGCGTCGCGCAGCAGCCGCCGCGCCTCGGGGAGCAGGGCCGCGCCCGCCGGCGTCAGCGCGACCGCGCGCTTGGTGCGCGTCAGGAGCGGCGTGCCGAGCTCGTCCTCCAGCGCACGGATCTGGCGCGACAGCGGCGGCTGGGAGATGTGCAGCGCCCGCGCGGCGCGCGCGAAGCTGAGATGCTCCGCGACGGTCACGAAGTAGCGCACGTGGCGCAGCTCCATTGATGCCTCCAGGGTATTGCAGTATCGATATTAATGTATTGGACGGTATCAGTGGCGCGTCCCAGAATCGCTGCGACGGTGGCGCGGCACCGGCTAAACTTCGCGCACTCTGTAGTTCCCGGACCACAAGAGGAGATGCGGCATGGCGGGCAATGAGAAGCGGGGGACCCCTTCCCTTCCCCCGAATTGGCGTTCCAAGATGATCACCGGCGGCGTGGCGCGCTCGCCCAACCGCGCGATGCTGCGCGCGGTCGGCTTCGGCGACACCGATTTCGAGAAGCCGATCGTCGGCGTGGCGAACGGCCACTCGAACATGAACCCCTGCAACGCCGGCATCCAGCCGCTCGTCGACCGCGCGATGGCGGCGCTGAAGGAAGCCGGCGCGATGCCGCAGGTGTTCGGCGTGCCCACCATCACCGACGGCATCGGCATGGGCACCGAGGCGATGAAGTACTCGCTCGTGTCGCGCGAGGTGATCGCGGACACGATCGAGACGAGCGTGAACGGCCAGGCGATGGACGGCGTGGTCGTGGTCGGCGGCTGCGACAAGAACATGCCGGGCGGCATGATGGCGATCGCCCGCATGAACGTGCCGGGGATCTACGTCTACGCCGGCACGATCAAGCCCGGCAAGTGGAAGGGGCAGGACCTCACCGTCGTGTCGGTGTTCGAGGCGGTCGGCGCCTACGCCGCCGGCAAGATGAGCGACGAGGACTTCATCGGCATCGAGAAGAACGCCTGCCCCTCGGTCGGCGCCTGCGGCGGGATGTTCACCGCGAACACGATGTCGTCGTCCTTCGAGGCGCTCGGGATGAGCGTGCTCGGCAGCTCGCAGATGGCCTCGCCCGATCCCGAGAAGGCCGACTCGGCCGCGGTCTCGGCCCGGGTGCTGGTGAACGCGATCCGGAACAACATCCGCCCGCGCGACATCATCACCCGCAAGTCGATCGAGAACGCGATCGCCCTCGTCATGGCGACCGGCGGCTCGACCAACGCGGTGCTGCACTACCTGGCGATCGCGGCGGCGGCCGGCGTCAAGTGGACGATTGACGATTTCGAGCGCGTGCGGCGCAAGGTGCCGGTGCTCTGCAACCTGAAGCCGTCGGGCCGTTATGTCGCCACCGACTTCCACAAGGCCGGCGGCGTCCCGCAGGTGCTCAAGATGCTGCTCGTGCACGGTCTCCTGCACGGCGACTGCAAGACCATCACCGGTCGCACGATGGCGGAAGAGCTCAAGGACGTTCCGGACGCGCCGCGCAAGGACCAGGACGTGATCCGGCAATGGGACACGCCCATGTATGCGCAGGGGCATCTGGCGATCCTCAAGGGCAACCTGGCACCCGAGGGCTGCGTCGCGAAAATCACCGGCCTCAAGAATCCGTCGATCACCGGCCCGGCGCGCGTGTTCGACTCCGAGCCCGCGTGCATGAAGGCCATCATGGCGAAGAAGATCAAGCCGGGCGACGTGGTGGTGATCCGCTACGAAGGCCCGAAAGGCGGCCCGGGGATGCAGGAGATGCTCGCGCCCACCTCGGCGCTCATCGGCCAGGGGCTCGGCGAGTCGGTCGGGCTGATCACCGACGGCCGCTTCTCCGGGGGGACCTGGGGCATGGTGGTCGGCCACGTCGCGCCGGAGGCCTACGTCGGCGGGCCGATCGCGCTCGTGAAGGAGGGCGACTCGATCACCATCGACGCCAAGAAGCACCTCATCCAGGTCAACGTATCCGCGAAGGAGCTCGCCGCGCGGCGCAAGAAGTGGAAGCAGCCCAAGCCGCGCTACACGACCGGGCTGATGGCGCAAGTACATGAAGCTCGTGTCGACTGCGAGCAAGGGCGCCATCACGGACTGGACCGAGTAGCCGGATCGGCGCGAGTCGCGGTACTCTTTCCTCCGCTCAAGGGGAGGAGCGGAGATGCGCGCGATTCTGGTTGCCAATCCGAAAGGCGGCAGCGGCAAGACGACGCTGGCCACTAATTTGGCGGGCTGCCTCGCTCACTCGGGCGACGCGGTCTGCCTGTGGGACCTCGACCGGCAGCACTCGTCGCTCGAGTGGCTGAAGCTGCGGCCGTCCTACCTGCCGAAGATCGTGCGCCTCGACGAGCGCGAGCACCTGCCGAAGAAGGCGCAGTGGCTGGTGCTCGACTCGCCCGCGGGCCTGCACGGCAAGCGCCTCACCGAGATGGTCAAGGAGGCGCACAAGGTGCTGGTGCCGATCCAGCCGTCGCTCTACGACATCGCCGCCACGCGCGACTTCCTCGCCGAGCTGAGGGAGGAGAAGGCGATGCGCAAGCACAAGACCTTCGTCGGGATCATCGGCAGCCGCGTCGACCCGCGCACGCGGGCGGGCACGCAGCTCATCACCTACATCCGCGAGCACGACATGCCGCTGGTCGGCTGGGTGCGCGACACGACGATGTACGCCAACGCCGCGTTCGAGGGGCGCTCGATCTTCGACCTGCCGAACTGGCAGGCCGAGCGCGAGGTGGCGATGTGGCAGCCGATCCTGGAGTGGGTGAAGGGCGACTGAGCTATTTCGTGCCCAGCCGCTTCAGCGCGCGCTCGTAGTAACCGAGGTCGAGATACTTCTCCGGCGCGGGCGGCTTTCCGCCCCACTGGCCCTCGATCTCCGCGCGCAGGGCCAGCACGGTGCGGAAGCCCTCCATGTCGAAGCGCGCGTCGGGTGTCAGGCCGAAGCCCGGGATCATCAGCTGCGCCACGGTCTGCTCGGCCACCTGCGGATCGAGATTCAGGTGCTTGACGAGCGTGGCCGCCGCCTCGCCCTTGTTCGCAGGGTCCATCGCGATTCGCAGTGATTCGACGTAAGCGGCGATGTAGCGCTCCAGCGCGTCGCCGTTGGCCTGCGCCCAGGACCGCATGACGAACGCGCCGGTCGCCTGGTAGGGGCCGATCAGATCGCACGAGCGCCCCAGGCTCTTCAACCCTTGCGCGCGAATCGTGATCGAGAACGGCAGGTTGACCATCCCCGCCGCCAGCCCGGGATCGGTCGCGATCGCCTGCGAGCGCTGCATCGTGCCGCCGACCGGGCGCACCGAGTAGTCGCGGCCCTCGATCAGGCCGTGGTTCTTCAGGATTTTCTTCGCGACGAGCGCGTAGGCCGTGTTGGGCGCGTCGACGGCCAGGACCTTGCCCCGAACGTCGGCAATGCCGCCGATCTCCGGGCGCACCATGAACTCGTTCATGCTCGCGTCGCCGCCCATGACGATGATGGTGTCGCAGCCGGCGGTTTCGACCATGGCGACCGCGTTGTCGACCGCCGCGTGCGCGATCTCGAACTTGCCGTCGGCCAGACCGGCACGCTGCGCCTGCGAGTTCGGCGTGTTCTGCAGATCGACCTTCAGCCCGTGCCGGGCGAAGATGCCGCGCTCGAGGCCGGTGAAGATGGGGAGGTTCGGCGACCCGGGGAAAACGTTGACGCGCAGCGGCGTCTCGGGCGCCGCTGCGGCGCCGCCCGAAGCGGGGAGCGCGACGGTCTGCGATGCGTTCAATCCATCTTTCATGGGGCCCGCGTTTGAATGATCAGTCTCGCGCCGCTGCAGCCTCGACGCTTACGTCGGTGAAATGAATCTCGCGCAGTCGCCGACCGGACGGGCGTTGCGTCCGGCAAGGATAGGCGTCCCGGCCGAGCCTGCAAAGCGCCGGCCTGGATGCGGCGCAGCGACGTACCGGTCTAGCCGCCCTTCCCGGGCAGCTCGATCCCCGTCAGCGCCGCGAACATCTTGATCACCGCCGAATCGTCCTCGCCGCCGTGGCCGTGCGCGCTCGTGGCGAGGAACATCTGGTGCGCGGTCGCCGTGAGCGGCAGCGGAAAGGTGAGCTTGCGCGCCGAGTCGAGCACGATCCCGAGATCCTTGACGAAGATGTTTACCGCGGAGAGCGGGGTGTAGTCACCCGCCAGAATGTGCGGCGCGCGGTTCTGGAACATCCACGAGCTGCCGGCGGAGTTCGAGATGACCTCGTACATCACGTGCGGGTCGGCGCCCGCCTTGATGCCCAGCGCCATCGCCTCGGCCATCGCGGCGATGTGCACGCCGGCGAGCAGCTGATTGATCATCTTCACCTTCGAGCCCATGCCGGGCGCATCGCCCAGGCGGTAGACCTTCGTCGCGATCGCGGCGAGCACGTCCTCGCACGCCGCAAAGGTGTCGGCTGCGCCGGAGGCCATGATCGTCATCTGTCCGGCGGCGGCCTTGGCCGCACCGCCCGACACGGGCGCATCCAGCATGAGCACGCCGCGCTCGGCGAGCCGCGTGCCGAGGCGCTCCGCGAAATCCGGTGGCAGCGTCACGCTCATGATCACGACCGAGCCCGGGGCGAGCGCTTCCGCCGCGCCGCCCTCGCCGAACAGCACGCGCTCGGTCTGATCGGCGTTCACGACGAGGACCGCGACGACCTCGCATTCGCGCGCGAGGGCCGCAGGCGTCGCGTGCGGGACACCGCCGTCCTTGGCAAATGCGTCGAGCGCGTCCTTGCGCACGTCGCACGCGTGCGTCCTGAACCCCGCCCGCAGGAGCGACCGCGCCACGCCGAGGCCCATCGCGCCGAGTCCGATCACGCCTACGTTCCGGTTTGCCATACCCGCCTCCGCTCAGGGGTTCGCGGCGGCATGATGCCTCGAATCGATGCCCGGGCGCGCCGTTCAGGCCGCGACGCCCCGCGCACGGCCGACAATTCCATTGCCGCCGTCAGGGTCGTAGAAGTGCCCGCGATCCGGGAGCGCCTGCGATAATTGCGCGCATGCCCAACCGCCTCGCGCAGGAAACCAGCCCGTACCTGCAGCAGCACGCCGCCAACCCGGTCGACTGGCTGCCGTGGGGCGAGGAGGCCCTGCGGATCGCGCGCGAGCAGGACAAGCCGATCCTGCTCTCGATCGGCTACTCCGCGTGCCACTGGTGTCACGTCATGGCGCACGAGTCGTTCGAGGACCCGGAAGTCGCGCGGCTCATGAACGACCAGTTCGTGAACGTGAAGGTCGACCGCGAGGAGCGCCCCGACATCGACCAGATCTACCAGTCGGCGCACCAGATGTTCAACCAGCGCGGCGGCGGCTGGCCGCTCACCGCGTTCCTCACGCCGGAGCAGATGCCGTTCTTCGTCGGCACGTACTTTCCGAAGACGCCGCGCTACGGCATGCCCGGTTTCCCGCAACTGCTCGAGCGCGTCGCGCGCTATTACCGCGAGCATCGCGAGGACATCGCGCGCCAGAGCGAGTCGGTCGCCTCCGCCTTCGAACGCATCGGCGCGCAGGAGGGCGGCCAGCGCGAGGCGTTCTCCGCCGAGGTGATCGCCGAGGCGGTCGGCGCGCTCAAGTCGAGCTTCGATGCCACGCACGGCGGCTTCGGCGGCGCGCCGAAGTTTCCGCACCCGACCGACATCGAGCTCGCGATGCGGCGCTTCGCCGCCACCGGCGACCGCCATGCGCTGCACGTCGCGACCTTCACGCTGGAGCGCATGGCCGAAGGCGGGATCTACGACCAGCTCGGCGGCGGGTTCTGCCGCTACTCGGTGGACGCGACCTGGACCATCCCGCACTTCGAGAAGATGCTCTACGACAACGGCCCGCTGCTGCGCCTGTGCGCGGACGCGTGGGCCGCGACCGGGCAACCGCTGTTCGCGCGCGTCGTCGAGGAGACGGCGGGCTGGATCCAGCGCGAGATGCAGTCGCCCGAGGGCGGCTACTACTCCTCGCTCGATGCCGACTCCGAGCACGAGGAGGGCAAGTTCTACGTCTGGACGCCGGGCGAGGTCGCGCGCCTGCTCACCGCCGAGGAGTACGCGGTGCTCGCGCCGCACTACGGCCTGGACGCGCAGGCGAACTTCGAGGGCCGGCACTGGCACTTCCATATCGCGCAGCCCCTCCAGGTGGTCGCCGCGTCGCTCGGCCGCACCGCGGGCGAGTGCGCGGAGCTGCTCGAGGCCGCGCGCCAGAAGCTCGCTGCCGCGCGTGACCGCCGGATCCGCCCCGGCCGCGACGAGAAGATCCTCACCAGCTGGAACGCGCTCGCGATCCGCGGCATGGCGCGCGCCGCGCGCGTGTTCGGCCGCGACGACTGGCTCGCTTCGGCGCGCCGCGCGCTCGACTTCATCCGCGCGACGCTGTGGCGGCAGGACGAGCGCCGGCTGCTCGCCACGTACAAGGACGGCCGCGCCCACCTCAACGCCTACCTCGACGACTACGCGTTCCTGCTCGACGCGGCGCTCGAGATGCTGCAGGCCGAGTTTCGGGCGGCGGACCTCGCCCTCGCGCGCGACCTCGCGGACGCCCTGCTCGAGCGCTTCGAGGACCCCGGCGGCGGGTTCTTCTTCACGAGCCACGACCACGAGAGCCTCATCCACCGCCCGAAGCCGGGGCACGACAACGCCACCCCGTCGGGCAGCGGCGTCGCGGCGTTCGCGCTCGCGCGCCTCGGGCACCTCGTCGGCGAGCCGCGCTACCTCGAGGCGGCCGAGCGCAGCGTCGCCGCGTTCTACCCCTCGATGCGGCATTACCCGGGCGGGTACGCCTCGACCGTGATGGCGCTGGAGGAGCAGCTTGCCCCGCCCACGATCGTGGTGCTCCGCGGCCCGATGCCCCAACTGCGCCCATGGCTACAGGAGCTCGCGCCCGAGTTCCGGCCGGCCGCCCTGATCCTCGGCATCGACAGCGTGACGCATGACCTCCCGGACGCCCTCGACAAGCCGCCGGCCCCCGGGCGCGTCAACGCGTACGTATGCATCGGCGTTACATGCCTCGAGCCCGTGTCCCGCCTCGAGGCGTTGCGGGAAGCGCTCGGGCCGGCCGGAATGAAGTAGCATCACGCCTCCCTCGAAAACAGCACTTTGGAGATTCCATGAAGAAGCTCGTTTCGGCCCTCGTGATCGGCGGCGTTGCCGCGATGGTCGCAGCGCCGGCCTCGGCGCAAAACGTCGATGAGTTGCTGAAGAAGTACGCGTGCCTCTCGTGCCATGCCGTGGACAAGAAGCTGGTCGGGCCGTCCTACAAGGACGTCGCCGCCAAGTACCGCGGCCAGGCCGGCGCCGAGAAGTCGCTCGCCGAAAAGGTCAAGAAGGGCGGCCAGGGCGTCTGGGGCCAGATCCCGATGCCGCCGAACGCCAGCGTTCCGGACAGCGACCTGAACGCGATGGTCAAGTACGTCCTGTCGGTCAAATAGCGCTTGCGCGGGCCCGTCCGAGCGGCCGACGTTGTCGCCGCTCGCCGGGCCCGAAAAACGTCGTTCCCCGGCGACAGCCGGGGCCGCGGTTCCGAATCCCCGGCCAGCGCGCCGGACCGCCTGACCGGATCGGTTCCGCTCACCCCCGATGCCCGCGTCCCGGTGTCGGATTTCCACTGCTACGGCAAATTGACAATGCGCGCGCGCTGCCAAGATAATTGCGCGCTTTTTTCGCCCCCTCACCCCCCGTTTCCACAGGAGACGACACGATGCAACCCCGTTTGAGCGCCGTTGCGCTCGCGATCGTGGCCGCGTTCGGCCTCGTCGCGTGCGGCAAGGAAGAACCCCCGAAACCCGCCGCCAAGGCTGCCGAGGCGGCACCGCCGCCGCCGCCGACCATGACGGTCAGCATCGGTCACGTCGCGCCGCTCACCGGCGGCATCGCGCACCTCGGCAAGGACAACGAGAACGGCGCGCGGCTCGCGATCGACGACGCCAATGCCGCCAAGATCAAGATCGACGGCAAGGACGTGAAGTTCCTGCTGATCGCCGATGACGACCAGGCCGACCCGAAGGTCGGCACCACCGTCGCGCAGAAGCTCGTCGACGCGAAGGTCGCCGGCGTCGTCGGCCACCTCAATTCGGGCACCTCGATCCCGGCGTCGTCGATCTACAACCAGGCCGGCATGCCGGTGATCTCCGGCTCGGCGACCAATCCCAAGCTCACCGAGCAGGGCTTCAAGACGCAGTTCCGCGTCGTCGGGCGCGACGACCAGCAGGGCCCGGCGATCGCGAGCTATCTCGCCGCGACCGCCAAGCCGAAGGTGGTGGCGGTGATCGACGATGCGACCGCGTACGGCGAGGGCATCGCCAACGAGGTCGAGAAGACCCTCAAGGCCGCGGGCGTGACCGTGCTGCCGCGCGAGAAGGGCACCGACAAGACCACCGACTGGAAGGCGGTGCTCACGAAGGTGCGCGGCAAGAAGCCCGACGCGGTCTTCTACGGCGGCATGGACGCGACCGGCGGGCCGCTGATGAAGCAGGGGCGCGAGCTCGGCATCAAGGCGGTGTTCGCGTTCGGCGACGGCGCGTGCACCGACAAGATGAAGGAGCTCGCGGGCGAAGCCGCCGAGGGGCTGCTCTGCTCGCAGGCGGGCATCCCGGCCGCGGCGGCGAGCAAGAAGTTCCTCGACGGGTACAAGGCGAAGTTCAACGTCGAGCCGATCCTGTACGCGCCCTTCACCTACGACGCCACGAATCTGCTCATCGAAGCGATGAAGAAGGCGAACTCCGCCGATCCGGCGAAGTACCTGCCCGAGCTGGCGAAGATCAGCTTCCGGGGCGCCACCGGCACGATCGAGTTCGACGAGAAGGGCGATCGCAAGGACGCCGAGATGACGATCTTCACGATGAAGGGCGGCAAGATCGAGCCGCTCGCGATCATCAAGGGCGGCAAGACGATTCCCTACAACGACTTCCTGCAGATGGCGACGGCCGCGGTCGCGGCCACCGCCGAGGCGGCCAAGCAGGCGGGCGAGGCGGCGGCGAAGGCCGTCAGCGGCGCGACGACGCAGGACGCCGCGAAGAAGTGATCGTGCGGTAGCGCGGTCATCCCGGCGTACGCCGGGATCCAGCCCGAAGGAAGGCCGGCCGTGCGCCGGCCTTCTGCTTTTCGGCGGCCGGCCGCGCGCCCGTGCTAGCCTACGCGCGCCGCACGCACGGGAGGGGGCGTGGACATCTTCATCCAGCAGATCATCAACGGTGCCCGGTCGACCGCGCGGCCTGCTCCGCACCCGCGGCCGCGCTGCAAGAACCGCTCGGCTGGTCGCTGATGGACATCTTCATCCAGCAGATCATCAACGGCGTGACGGTCGGCGCGGTGTACGCCGTCGTCGCGCTCGGCTACACGATGGTCTACGGGATCATCCAGCTCATCAACTTCGCCCACGGCGAGGTGGTGATGATCGGCGCGATGGTCGCGTTCTCGGTCATCGTGGCGCTCGCGGGCGCGGGCCTGCCGCCGATCGTCGTCGTGCTGATCGCCACCGGATGCGCGATCCCCGTCTGCATGCTGCTCGGCTACACCATGGAGCGCGTCGCCTACCGGCCGCTGCGCGGCGCGCCGCGGCTCGCGCCGCTCATCACCGCGATCGGCATCTCGATCATCCTGCAGCACTTCGCGATGATGATCTGGAGCCGCAACCCCCTCGCGTACCCGCAGATCGTCAAGACCGAGATGTACCACGTGGGCGGCGCCACGATCACCAACGTGCAGATCACGATCATCGTCATGTGCGTCCTGCTGATGGCCGGCCTCGCGACGCTGGTGTATCGCACGAAGCTCGGCACGGCGATGCGCGCGACGGCGCAGAACCCGCAGATCGCCGGCCTGATGGGCGTGGACGTGAACCGCATCATCGCCTCGACTTTCGTGATCGGCGCCGGCGCTCGCCGCCGTGGCGGGCGTGATGGTCGCGAGCTACTACGGCATCGCCCACTACACGATGGGGGCGAACCTGGGCCTCAAGGCCTTCTGCGCGGCGGTGCTCGGCGGGATCGGGAACCTGCCGGGCGCCATGCTCGGCGGCGTGCTGCTCGGCGTCGTCGAGGCGCTCGGCGCGGGCTACATCGGCGACCTGACCGACCTGTGCCGCTGGGGGCTCGGTCCGGCGGAGGCCTGCGCCAATGGCGGGCACTTCGTGCTGTTCGGCTCGAACTACCAGGACGTTTTCGCGTTCATCGTGCTCATCCTCGTGCTCGTGTTCCGGCCGTCCGGGCTGCTCGGCGAGCGCGTCGGCGACCGCGCCTAGGGCAGGCGGATGGCCGAGGCTCCGTTCGCACGCGGGAAGGCGCACCCGGCCGCGCTATGGGCCGGCATCGCGGTGACCGCGATCGTCCTTGCGATGCTCCCGTTCGTGCTGGCCGGCCAGTTCGGCACGAGCTGGGTACGGATCACGAACCTCGCGATCCTGTTCATCCTGCTGTCGCTCGGCCTGAACATCGTCGTGGGCTTCGCCGGGCTGCTCGATCTCGGGTACGTCGCCTTCTACGCGGTCGGCGCGTACACCTACGCGCTGCTCGCCTCGCCGCACTTCAACATCCACCTGCCGTTCTGGGTGATCCTGCCGATCGGCGCGACCGTGGCTGCGGTGTTCGGCATCCTGCTCGGGACGCCGACCCTCAAGCTGCGCGGCGATTACCTGGCGATCGTCACGCTCGGGTTCGGCGAGATCATCCGCATCTTCCTCAACAACCTGTCCCAGCCGATCAACATCACCAACGGCCCGCAGGGGATCGCGCGCATCGATCCGTTCCGGCTGGGCGGGTTCGACTTCTCCACGACCGAGCGGTTCCTCGGCCTCACCTGGAGCGGGCCGATCAAGTACTACTACCTGCTGCTCCTCGTCCTGGTGCTCGTCATCGCCGTCAACGTGCGCCTGCAGAACTCGCGCATCGGGCGCGCGTGGGAGGCGGTGCGCGAGGACGAGGTGGCCGCGCGCGCGATGGGGATCAACACGACGCAGATCAAGCTGCTCGCCTTCGCGATGGGCGCGTCGTTCGGCGGCGTGGCGGGCGGCATGTTCGCGGCGATCCAGGGGTTCATCAGCCCGGAGAGTTTCGTGCTGGTCGAGTCGATCATGGTGCTCGCGATGGTCGTGCTGGGCGGAATGGGCAACATCTGGGGCGTGATCCTCGGCGCGGTGCTGCTCTCGTTCGTCCCCGAGATCCTCCGGTTCACCGTCGAGCCGGTGCAGAGATCGCTGTTCGGCCGGATGCTCGTCGAGCCCGAGGTGATCCGGATGCTGATCTTCGGCTTCGCGCTCGTGCTGATCATGATCCTCCGTCCGGGCGGGCTCTGGCCCTCGGCGGTCCGCCGCCGCGAGCTCGCGGCGCGCAACGGCGACCTCCCGCGATGAGCCTGGTCGCGGGGCGCAACGTGTCCAAGCGCTTCGGCGGCGTGGCGGCGCTGTCGGACGTGAGCTTCTCGATCAGCCGCGGCGAGATCTACGGCCTGATCGGCCCGAACGGCGCCGGCAAGACCACCCTCTTCAACGTGCTGACCGGGATCTACGCGCCCGACGCCGGCGACTTCACGTTCGACGAGCAGTCCCTCGCGGGGCTGAAGCCGCACGAGGTCACCGCGCGCGGCATCGCGCGCACGTTCCAGAACATCCGGCTCTTCGCGAACCTGTCGGCGCTGGAGAACGTGATGATCGGCCGCCACGTACGCACCCGCGCAGGCGTCGTCGGCGCGGTGCTGCGCACCCCGGCGACCCGCGCGGAGGAGGCGGCCATCGAGCAGCGCGCGGCGCGAGCTGCTGGATTACGTCGGCATCGCAGCGCGCGCGAACGACCCGGCCGGGAGCCTGCCGTACGGCGACCAGCGCCGCCTCGAGATCGCGCGCGCGCTCGCCACCGACCCGAAGCTGCTCGCGCTCGACGAGCCCGCCGCCGGCATGAACGAATCGGAGACGCGGCGCTTGCGCGGCCTGCTCGAGAAGATCCGCGCCGACGGCGTCACGATCCTCCTGATCGAGCACGACGTGCGCCTGGTGATGGGCGTGTGCGACCGGGTGCTGGTGCTCGACTACGGCAGCCGCATCGCCGAAGGCGTGCCCGCCGACGTGCAGCGCGATCCGAAGGTGATCGAGGCGTACCTCGGGACCGGACGCGCATGAGCGCTGGCCGCATGAGCCTGCTCGAGGTCACGGGCTTGGAGGTCCGGTACGGCGGCATCCGCGCCGTGAAGGGCATCGATCTCGCGGTCGACGAGGGCGAGCTCGTGTGCCTGATCGGCGCCAACGGCGCGGGCAAGTCCTCGACGCTGCGCGCGATCGCGGGCCTGATCGCGGCGCCGCCGGGCGCGGTGCGTTACGCCGGGCGCGACCTCGCGGGCACGCGCGCGTTCGAGCGCGCGCGCCAGGGGCTGGTGATGGTTCCGGAGGGACGCGGCGTGTTTCCGCAGCTCACCGTCGACGAGAACCTCGCCATGGGCGCCTACGCACGGACCGATCGCGAGATCCCGTCGGACCGCGAGCGCATGCACGCGCTCTTTCCCCGGCTCCGGGAACGGCGCGCGCAGACCGGCGGCACGCTGTCGGGCGGCGAGCAGCAGATGCTCGCGATCGCCCGCGCGCTGATGAGCCGGCCGAAGCTGCTGCTGCTCGACGAGCCGAGCATGGGGCTCGCGCCGATCGTGGTGCAGCGGATCTTCGAGGTGGTGCGCGAGATCAACGCGGGCGGCGTGACGGTGCTGCTCGTCGAGCAGAACGCGCGGCTCGCGCTCGAGATCGCGGCGCGTGCCTACGTGATGGAGAGCGGCGCGATCACCCTGTCCGGCCCGGCGCGCGAGATCGCCAACGATCCGAAGGTGGTGGCGGCTATCTGGAGGGGAAGCCGCATGAGGTACCCGACGAGGGGCCCCATCGGAACGATGGGGATCGACGGAAAACCGATTGCGGCGGGCCGCCGACGCGCAGATCGGTCAGCCCGCGGCGACTTGACGGAGGCGGCAGCATGAGCGAGGAAACGGTGTTCCGCGGCGTACTGCTCCACGTCTGCATCGCGGAGGCGGGCTCGCAGCCGATGCAGGAGCTCACCGAGGCGCGCCTCGTCGCGGGCGTCGGCATCGACGGCGACCGCTACGCGACGGGGAAGGGTTACTACTCCAAGCTGCCGCGCGCCGACCGGCAGGTCACGCTGATCGAGATCGAGACGCTGGAGGCGATCCGGCGCGATCACCGCATCCCGATCGAGCCGCAGGAGACGCGCCGCAACCTCACCACGCGCGGCGTGCCCGCTCAACCATCTGGTCGGCCGGCGCTTCCGCGTCGGCGAGGTGGTCCTGAACGGCGAGCGCCTGAACGTGCCGTGCAAGTACCTCGACGGCCTGCTCGGCCGCGAGTTGTTCGGCCCGCTCACCAACCGGTCGGGACTGAACTGCACGATCGTCACGGGCGGCGTCATCCGCCCGGGCGACCCAATCGAGCCGCTCTAGCCCTTGGCGAGGTCGGCCTGCGTCGTGAACGAGTCGGCGTAGAACTCGTCGAGCGGCAGCTTGCGCTCGTGCGTGAAGTCGCGGCGGGCCGACTCGACCATGATCGGCACCCCGCAGGCGTAGACCTGGTGGCCGGAGAGGTCGGCGAAGTCCGCCATCACCGCGCGGTGGACGAACCCGGTGCGGCCCTGCCAGGCGTCCTCGGGCAGCGCGTCCGAGATCACCGGCACGTACTTGAAGTGCGCGTGCTCGGCCGCCCACCGCAGCGGCAGGTCGTTCAAGTAGAGATCCTTCGGCCGGCGGGCGCCCCAGTAAAGCGTCATCGGTCGATCGACGCCCTTCTTGAGCGCGTCCTCGACGATCGCCTTGATCGGCGCGAAGCCGGTCCCGCTGGCGACGAACACGATCGGCTTCGCGCTCTCCTGCAGGAAGAACGAGCCGAGCGGGCCCTCGAAGCGCAGGATGTCGCGCTCCTTCATCGCGCCGAAGACGTGGTCGGTGAACGTACCGCCGGGCACGTGCCGGACGTGCAGCTGGAGGAACTCGTCGTCGTGCGGCGGGTTCGCCATCGAGAAGCTGCGGCGCGTGCCGTCCTTCAGGATGAACTCGATGTACTGCCCGGCGAGGAACTGCAGCCGCTCGTTCGCCGGCAGCTTGAGGTGCACGATCATCACGTCGTCGGCGACGCGCTCGAGCCGGTGCACGCGGCAGGGCAGCTTCTTGACCGGGATGTCCTTGACCGCGCCGATCGACCGGACCTCGATCGTCAGGTCCGAGAGCGGCTTCGCCACGCAGAACAGCGCGTAGCCCGCGGCGCGCTCGTCCTCCGACAGGGCGGAATGCTGATACTTGCCCTGGTCGATGCGGCCGGCGACGAGCTTGCCCTTGCACGAGCCGCACGCGCCGTTGCGGCAGCCGTAGGGGAGGTGGTAGCCCTCGCCGAGGGCGGCCGCGAGCACCGTTTCCCCTTCGGGAACCTGGAAAACGTGCCCGCTCGGTTGGACGGTGACTTGATGCGTCATAGGGAAAATCGTCCTGGCTGAAGGCTAGAATAGCGCCGCATGGAACGGCTCTTGATCGTCGGTGTCGGCGACGTCGCCCGGCGCGCGCTGCCCGCGCTCGTCGCGCGGTACGACACGCTGCGCCCTGCGTCCGGGCGGCGGGGCCGGCCGTGCCGACCGGCGTGCGCCTCGCGATCGGCGACCTCGATCACCCGGCGACGCTCGCGCCGCTCGCCGGCGCCGCCGAGCTCGTGCTGCACCTCGCGCCGCCCGACGAAACCGGTCGTCCAGTTGACGGCGATGCGCGCACGCGCAACCTGATCCTCGCCCTCTCGGGCGCGCGGATGCTACCACGCAGGCTCGTCTACATCAGCACGAGCGGGGTGTACGGCGACTGCGCCGGGGCGCGCGTCGACGAGTCGCGCCCCGTGAATCCCGGGACGCCGCGCGCGGCGCGGCGCGTCGATGCCGAGCGCGCGGTGAGCGAGTGGGGCGCGGCGACCGGCGTGCAGACCACGATCCTGCGCGTGCCCGGCATCTACGCGGCCGATCGCCTGCCGGTCGAGCGCCTGAAGCGCGGCACGCCGGTGCTGCGCGACGGAGGACGACGTGTACACGAACCACGTGCACGCCGATGATCTCGCGGCGATCTGCGTTCGCGCGCTCGAGGCCGATGCGCCGCCCGGGATCTACAACGCAGCCGACGACAGCGAGCTGAAGATGGGTCAGTGGTTCGACCTCGTCGCCGACCGCTTCGGCCTCGCCGCGAGCGCCGCGGGTGTCGCGCGCGGAAGCGGCGCGCGTGATCTCGCCGATGCTGCTCTCGTTCATGAGCGAGTCGCGGCGCCTGGTGAACCGCCGCATGAAGGAGGCGCTCGGCATCCGCCTGCGGTACCCGACCGTATTCGAAGGCGTGCCCCGCGGCGCGGCCGCGACCGCGTAAGAGGGCCGGGATGAGCCTCGAGACGCTCCTCGTGATCACCAACCTCCCCGACCGCGCCAGCGCCGAGACGCTCGCGCGCGCCCTCGTCGAGCGCCGCGCGGCGGCGTGCGTGAACATCCTCGCGCCATGCCGCTCGGTCTACCGCTGGAAGGGCGCCGTCGAGACCGCGGAGGAATTCCCGCTGTTCGCCAAGACCACCCGGGACCGGTATTCCCTGCTCGAGCGGGTGGTGCGGGAGTTGCACCCCTACGAACTTCCCGAGATCATCGCGGTCCCACTCGGCGGCGGGCTGCCGGCCTATCTCGAGTGGGTGGCGGCGGAAACCCGCCCCGCGAAATGAACCGCATGCGCGCGCTCCTCACCCTGCTCTTCGGACTCTTCGCCGCCACGGCCGCGGCGCAGGACCTGCTCGAACCGGAAAAGGCGTTCCGGCTGTCGGCGCGGGCGATCGACGCCACGACGGTCGAGGTCCGCTTCGACATCGCGCGCGGGTACTACATGTACCGCGACAAGTTCGCGTTCGCGGCCGAGCCCGCCGACGTGAAGCTCGGACCGGCCGTGTTCCCGAAGGGCGAGGTCAAGAAGGACGAGTTCTTCGGGCTGATGGAGACCTACCGCAAGCAGGTCGCGGTCACGCTGCCGGTGACGGGCGAGGGCGGAGCGCCTGACACTCGAGGTGACCTCGCAGGGCTGCGCCGACATCGGCGTGTGCTATCCGCCGCAGGTCCAGACCGTCGAGGTGAAGCTCGCGGCGCTTGCCTCCGGCGGCGCGCCCGCGGCGCCGCCGATCTCGAGCGCGCAGTTCGGCGGCCGCGAGGTCCGCGGCGAGCCGGGCATCGTGAGCGACGAGGCGCGCTTCGAGCAGGCGCTCCTCTCGGGCAACTTCCTGCTCATGCTGGCCGCGTTCTTCGGCGCCGGAATCCTGCTCGCCTTCACGCCCTGCGTGCTGCCGATGGTCCCGATCCTCTCGGGCATCATCATCGGCGAAGGTCGCGCGATCGCGAAGGCGCACGCATTCGCGCTGTCGCTGACGTACGTGCTCGGCATGGCGCTCACGTACACCGTGATCGGGATCCTGGCCGCCTTGTCCGGGACGCTGCTGTCGGCCACGCTCCAGAATCCGTGGGTGCTGGGGGCGTTCGCCGCCGTGTTCGTCGCGCTCGCGGCGTCGATGTTCGGGTTCTACGAGCTGCAGCTGCCGGCGGTGTTCCACTCCCGGGTCGCCGCGGCGAGCCAGAAGCTGAAGGGCGGCGAGATCGCCGGCGTGGCGCTGATGGGCGTGCTCTCGGCGGCGATCGTGAGCCCGTGCGTCGCCGCGCCGCTCGCCGGCGCGCTCCTCTACATCAGCCAGACGCGCGATGTCGCGCTCGGCGGCGCGGCGCTGTTCTCGCTCGCGCTCGGGATGGGCGTGCCGCTGATCGTGGTGGGCGTGACCGGCGGCGCGCTGCTGCCGAAGTCCGGCCACTGGATGAAGGCGGTGAAGAAGTTCTTCGGCTTCATGCTGCTCGGTCTGGCGATCTGGATCGTCGCGCCCGTGATCCCGGCGGCGCTCCACATGCTCGCCTGGGCCGCGCTGCTCATCATCGGCGCGATGTACCTGCACGCGCTCGACCCCCTGCCCGAGCACGCATCGGGCTACGCGCGCTTCTGGAAGGGCGTCGGCGTGATCGCGCTCCTTGCCGGCACGGCGCTCGTCATCGGCGCGCTCGCCGGCAGCCGCGACGTGCTGCAGCCGCTGGCGGGACTGCGCGTCGCTGAGGCCGTCAACGCGCCAGGTGCCCCCGGCGGTCCTGCCGAGGGCGTTCGCTTCGAGCGCGTGAGCACGGTCGCCGAGCTCGACGCCCGGCTGAAGAACGTGTCCCGGCCGGTGATGCTCGACTTCTATGCCGACTGGTGCGTCTCCTGCAAGGAGATGGAGCGCTTCACCTTCAGCGACGCGAAGGTGAAGGCGGAGCTGGCGCAGATGGTGCTCCTGCAGGTCGACGTGACCAAGAACACGCCCGAGGACCAGCAGCTCCTGAAGCGCTACCGCCTTTTCGGACCGCCCGGGATCATCTTCTTCGACAAGGGCGGCCGCGAGATCCCGGGCCTGCGCGTCATCGGCTACCAGCCGGCCGACAAGTTCCTCCACTCGCTCGCGCTGGCGCGCAGCTTCTAGCGTCCCGCATCCCGCGCCGCATCATCGTGCGCGCGGACTCGATCCGCGCGTCGCCGCCTTGACGCTCCCCGGCCCATCTGCAAGACTGCCCGGCCGAATAACAAGAACGTCATCGCGTTTCCTGGAGGAGGTTCCCATGCTGGGCTCAATCGCGCGTCGCCTGTCGGTCGCCGTCGCCCTCGTCGCCGTCGCCGTCGCTGCACCCGCCGTCGCTCAGAAGGAGATCAAGATCGGCGTGATCTACGACCTGACCGGGCCGTTCGCGGCCGGCGGCTCGGAGGCCGCGTACCTCGGCAACAAGATCGCGATCGACATGATCAACGAGAAGGGCGGCGTCGACGGCTACCGCATCCGGCCGACCTACGCCGACGCGCAGTCGAAGGCCGAAGTCGCGATCTCCGAGGCCGAGCGCCTGATCAGCCAGGAGCGGGTCGACATGCTGATGGGCGTGTACTCGAGCGCCCACTGCGTGCCGATGGCGCAGAAGACCGACGCGGCGAAGAAGTTCTTCTGGATGAACGTGTGCGTCGCTTCGGCGGTGCTGAAGGACAAGAAGCTCCAGTACGCGTTCCGGCCGCAGGTGCACTCGGACCAGTTCGGCGAGGCCTCGTGCGCGTTCCTGAACGAGAACAGCGAGAAGAAGATGGGCATCAAGCCCGCCGCGCTCAAGGTCGCGATCATCTATGAGGACGGTCCGTACGGCGCCGGCGTCGCCGCCGGCAACGAGGCCGCCTGCAAGAAGAACGGCATGCAGCTCGTGCTCAAGGAAGGCTATTCGGCCACCGCGCCGGATCTCTCGAGCCTGGTCACGAAGCTGCGCCGCGCGCGCCCCGACGTGATCCTGCACACCGGCTACAACCCCGACATCACGCTCTTCCTGCGCCAGTCGAAGGAACAGGGCCTGAAGTTCAAGGCGCTGATCGGCCACGGCGCGGGCTACGGGCAGATCGCGAAGCTGCGCGAGACCTTCGGCGACGACACCAACTACTTCTACAACGTCGACCCGGTGGCGGCGCAGCTGCTCGATCCGAAGACGCTGAAGCCCGGCCTCGGCGATCTCACGAACGAGATGGTGAAGCGCTACCAGGCGGTGAAGGGCCCGGGCGAGGTGCCGCCGCACACCAGCATGGGCTTCAACCAGGCGTGGATCTTCTTCACCGACGTGCTGCCCCGCGCGATCAAGAAGCACGGCGGAATCGACTCGGAGGCGCTGCGCAAGGCCGCGCTCGAGACCGACATTCCGATCGGCGGCACGATCCAGGGCTACGGGGTCAAGTTCTTCCCGCCCGGCGCGCAGATGGCGGGGCAGAGCGAGCGCTCGTCGCCGGTCGTGATGCAGTACGTGAACGGCCGCACGTACATCGCGTGGCCGACGCCGATCCGCACGACCGACCCGATCCTGCCGTTCCCGAAGGGCCATCCGTTCGCGCCGTAGCGCGCAACGGGCCGCGCAAGGCCCGTTCGCCCTGAACCTTTCGGAGGGCGGGCGGGCCTTTCTTGTTGCCCGAGGTTGTCGCCGGAGGGTGCGCAACACCGATGCTGCAGGTCGCTCAGCTCACCAAGCGCTTCGGCGGCTTCACCGCCGTGTCGGGCGTCGATTTCGCGCTCGAGCAGGGCGAGATCCTCGGGCTGATCGGGCCCAACGGCTCGGGCAAGAGCACGACCTTCAACCTCATCGCGGGCATGTACGCGCCGACCGCCGGCTCGATCCGGTTCCTCGGCGAGGAGATCGGCGGGCTCGTGCCCGCGCAGGTCTGCCACAAGGGCATCGGCCGCACCTACCAGATCCCGCGGCCGTTCCGCCGGCTCTCGATCCTCGAGAACGTGGCGGTCGCCGCCTTCTTCGGCCAGGCGGGCCGCGTCTCGAAAACGCAGGCGTGGGCGCAGGCGGAAGAGGCCCTCGATCTCGTGCAGCTGCCCCATGCGCACGACGCGCGAGTCGAGGGGCTGGGCGCGGCGGGCCTGAAGAAGCTCGAGATGGCGCGCGCGCTCGCGACGCAACCGCGCCTGCTGCTCGCCGACGAGAGCCTCGGCGGGCTCGACGAGCACGAGATGAACCAGGCCGCCGACATGCTGGCGCGCGTGCGCAAGGAGCGCGGCATCACCATCATCTGGGTCGAGCACATCATGGGCGTGCTGATGCGCGTCGTCGATCGGTGCATCGTGCTCGACCACGGCGAGAAGATCGCCGAGGGCCTGCCGCGCGAGGTCGCCGCGGACCCGAAGGTGATCGAGGTGTACCTCGGGACCGACGCCGCAGCGGTGCAGGCGCAAGTGGCGGCGCGAGCGTGAGATTGGCAGCCGGAATGACGACGCGATGCTAGAGCTCCGCGACGTCTCGGCCGGATACGGCACCTTCCAGGCGCTCTTCGGCGTCTCGCTCAAGGTCGACGCCGGCGAGGCGGTGGCGGTGATCGGACCGAACGGCGCCGGGAAGACCACGCTGCTGCGCGTCATCTCGAAGCTCATCGACACCACTGCCGGCGAGATCCTGATGGAAGGCGGCCGGGTCAACGACGTCGAGCCGCACCGCGTCATCGACCTCGGGATCGCGCACGTGCCGGAGAACCGCCGCCTGTTCCCGCGCCTCACGGTCGAGGAGAACCTGCGCATGGGCGCGTTCGTCGCGTCGGCGCGCGCGCACTTCGCTGCGCGGCTCGAGCACGTGTACGAGCTGTTCCCGCGCCTGAAGGAGCGGCGCGAGCAGCTGGCGGGCACGCTCTCCGGCGGCGAGCAGCAGATGTGCGCGATCGCGCGCGGGCTCATGTCGAAGCCCCGGCTGCTGCTGCTCGACGAGCCGTCGGCCGGGCTCGCGCCGGTGATCGTCCAGCGCATCTTCGAGCTCGTGCACCGACTGCGCGGCGAGGGCTACACGGTGCTGATCGTCGAGCAGAACGTCCAGCAGGTGCTCAAAGTGGTCGACCGCGCCTACCTGCTCGAGGTCGGGCGCATCAAGGCAAGCGGGCGCGCGGCGGACCTCGCCGCGAGCGACGACATCCGGCGTGCTTACGTGGGGATCTGATGCCAATCTTCGACATCTACCTTCTCGAGACGGTGCTGAACGGGCTGCTGTTCGGCGGGGTGCTCGCGCTGCTCGCGCTCGGACTCAACCTCGTGTTCGGCGTGATCGACGTGGTGTGGATCTGCTACGCCGAGCTGATGATGGTCGGGATGTACACCGTCTACTTCATGTACACGGTCTACAAGCTGCCGCTCGTGGTCGCCTTCGCCATCGGCATCCTGGTCGTCGCGGTGCTCGGCGTGCTCCTGCACGTGCTCGTCATCCGGCCGGTGCTCAACTCCGAGCCGATCAACCAGCTGCTCGTCACCGGCGGGGTGCTGTTCTTCCTGCAGGCGGCGGCGACGCTCGCGTTCGGCGTCCAGTTCCGCAACCTCGGCCTGAGCCTGCCGTCGCTGCAGCTCGGCGAGATCTACCTGCCGTATTCGCGCATCTTCGCCGCGCTCACCGCGTTCGTCGCGATGACGCTGCTCTATTTCTTCCTCAAGAAGACCTACCTCGGGACCGCGATCCGGGCGATCAGCCAGGACCGCGCGATCATGCCGTTGATGGGCGTGAGCCCGGCGCGGATCTACATCGTCACCTCCGCGATCGGCGGCGGGCTCGCCGGGCTCGGGGCGTGCCTGCTCGTCCTGCAGTACGACGTGCACCCGGCGATCGGGCTCTCGTTCGGTCCGATCACCTTCCTGATCTGCGTCCTCGGCGGCCTCGGGAACATGGTCGGCGGGTTCGTGGCGGCGTTCATCTTCGCCCAGCTCATCTCGCTCGGCGGGTTCTTCTTCCACATCGAGTGGGGCTACGTCATGGCGTTCCTGTTTTTCATCGTCATGATGTTCGTGCGTCCGCAGGGGCTGCTGGCGAAGAGTCATGACGAGCGAACGCCGCGCGACGCAGTGACAGGCCGCGCGAGGGTGCCGTGCAGCGCGGGGTCGTCGGGTCGTCCGCAGGTCTGCGAGGCCTGACGCAGTGCGCGCGATGCCCTGGATTCTGCTCGCGCTGCTCGCGCTTTTTCCCTGGATGGGGCTGGGGAACTATCCCCTGCACCTGATCATCATGATCCTGGTGTGGAGCTTCGTGTACACCAGCTGGTCGTTGATGGGGCGCTTCGGACTGGTGTCGTTCGGGCACGGGGCGTTCCTCGGCATCGGCGCGTACACGGTGACCATGCTCTGGAACCACTTCGGGATCACGCCGTGGATCGGCATGGTGGTCGGCGTGGCGCTGGCGGTGGTCGTGGCCGTGCTGATCGGCTATCCGTGCTTCCGCTTCAGGATCACCGGCCACTACTTCGCGCTCGTCACGCTCGCCCTGTCCGAGATCGCGCGCCTGATCATCGTCGCGCTGCGCGACCAGAGCGGCGGATCGCTGGGCGTGACGCCGAACACCGCGCTCGCGGGCGGCGAGTCGTACTCCCTCTACGCGCTCCAGTTCGCGCAGAAGGAGGTGTGGTTCTACGTGATGCTCGCCTGCTGGCTCGGCGCGCTATGGGTGTGGCGCCGGGTGGACCGCAGCATGGCGCGCTACGCGATGGAGGCGATCAGCCAGGAGGAAGACGCCGCCGCGTCGGTGGGCGTGAACGTGACGCGCACCAAGCTCATGATCACGATCCTGTCGGCGGCGATGACCGCCTTCGGCGGCGTGCTGTACGGGCAGTACCAGCTCTACGTCAATCCGGACACGGTGTCCGGCATCGGCATCTCGCTCCAGATCGTGTTCGCGGTGATCGCGGGCGGGATGTTCGTGCAGCTCGGCCCGACGGTCGGCGCGGTGTTCACGCTGCTGCTCGCGGAGGGCCTGCGCGTCGGCATCGGCCACGACGTGCACGGCCTCGACACGTTCATCTACGGGGCGCTGCTCGTGCTGTTCATCATCTACATGCCGGCGGGAATTCTCGGCAAGCTCACCGAGCGCCGGCGCAAGCGCGCGCCGGCCCCGCCGCCTGCGCCCGCGCAGGTCCGCGGCTAGCCGCTGGCCGCTGGCCGCTAGCCGCGCGAGTCGACCAGCTCGCGCAGCGTGTCGGTCGTCTGGCGCAGCCGCGCCGACAGGTGACGCCCGAGATTCACCAGCAGCTTGGTGGCGAGACTCGGGTCGCTGCGCGCCAGCGCATCGAGCGCGCGACGCGACAGGCTGTAGACAATCGCGTCCTCGATGACGGTCGCGGTGGCTGAGCGCGGCGCGCCGTCGAGCATCGCCGCCTCTCCGAACACCGAGCCGGGCGCAAAGGTCACGATGCGCCGTTGCTGACCGCCACCGTCGACGAGGATCGATACGGCCCCGCGAGCGAGCAGGTAGAGCTTGTCGCCGGGCTCGCCTTCGCGGAACAGCACTTCGTCCGCGTTGAGCTCCGCGCGTCGGAGCGAGCGCCGCAGCGACGCGAGCTCGTCCTCGCTCAGGCCTGCGGCAAGGGCGAGCCGCTCCAGCGGAATCTCCTTGGACGACACGCTGCGGGCGGGCCCGAGCAGGCGATCCTCCGCCCAGCCGATCGCCTGGTCCGCGTCGACGAACCAGCGACGCGCCTCCGCCTTCGAGTAGGTGCCGGCGGCGACCAGCGCGAGGCCATGGCGCCCGTCCGGCACGACCCCGGCGAGCAACAGGCTCGACCCGGCCGCGCCGAGCCGGTTCGCGAGCTGCTCCAGCGCGATCGCGCCGCTCGCGTCGATCGAGTTGACCCGGTGCAGGTCGAGCACGATGAAGCGCGCAGTGGCGGCAAGCGGCTCGACCTCCGCGCCGAGGCGCTCGGCGCTGCCGAAGAAGAGCGCTCCTTCGAGCTCGACGACGGCGATCTTCCGCCGGGCGTCGGTGAGCGCGCGCGCTTCCTCGGGGCCGTAGATGCGCCGGGACGGCCGCGCCGCGCCGTTCTGCACGGTGCGTACCAGCGAGCGGTTCATCGACGCGATGAACAGCGCCATCGACAGGAATACGCCGGCGGTCACCGCGATCACGAAGTTGACCAGCACGGTGATCGCGGCCACGAGCACGACCACGGCCGCGCTCCAGAGCAGTGTCCGTTCGCGGTCCCCTGCCACGAGGCGCCGGACGAGGCCCCGGGTCCAGACGTCGACCAGCCCCCACGCCACGGTCAGCATGACCCCGCCCAGCACCGCGAGCGGCAGGTAGGCCAGCGCACCGCCGCCGACGAGCAGGACGGCGGCGAGCAGCGCCGACGCAATGAAGCCGATCGCACGCGTGCGCCCGCCCGCCCGGAACGCGGGAATCGCTCGCGTCGGCGACAGCGCGACGGGCACACCGGCGAAGAGCGCCGACACGATGTTTCCGACGCCCTGGGCAACCAGTTCGCGGTTGCCCCGATGCCGGACGCCCGCTGCGACGTCGATCGCCGCCGCGGCCAGCAGGCTGTCGAGCGAGCCGATGATCGCGATGACCGCTGCGGTCGCGGCGAGCCCCGGAAAGTGGTTGGCAAGCGCCGGCGTACCGGCCAGATCGAGCACGCTCCCGAGGGCCGTCGGGAGAGGCAACCCGCCCGGGACGGGGCCCACTACAGGACTCCCGGCGCCATCGCCGACGGCGGCGCGGAGCGCATAGAACACGGCGGTTCCAGCCAGCAATCCGAGCAGCGCGGCAGGCAGCCGCTTCCAGCGCCACCCGATGATCCAGATCATCGCTGCGGTCGCAAGGCCGACGACCGCACTCAGCGGCTGGACGGCGGTGAGCCAACCCAGAGGGGCGCCGCGCAGCGCTGCCGGGACGAGTCCGAGGAGATGCGGCAACTGGGACAGCACGATCAGGATCGCGACCCCGCACATGAACCCCGCGATGACCGGGTAGGGCACGAACTTCGCGAGCGTCCCCAGGCGCAGGGCGCCGAACAGGATCTGCAGCGCGCCGGCGAGGGCGGTGCAAAGGGCGGCGAGCGCGAGCGCCTGGGGCACGCCGAGCCCCGGGTCGGCCGCGAGCGTGGTCACGAACCCCGCGAGAATGAGGCTCGTCGAGGCCCGGGGGCCGGTTGCCGGCAATGGGGTCCCCGAGAGGGCCGTCGCGGCGATCCCGCCGAAGATCGCGGCGGCAAAGCCGGCGCGAATCGCGACCTCGACATGCTCCGGCCCGAGCGGGGCGAACGCGAGAACACCGAGCGTGAGCGCGTGGACGAGGCCCGGGATGGCGCTGGCGAGGCCGCCGGCCGCCTCGCCGCGCAGCCGCGCGGCGGGCCCGGTCTGCTGTGTCGCTGCTGCCATCGCGGTGCCGAGCTGCTCTCTGAACGCGCCGCCATTCGCCGGCGGCGGATGTTACACCCGCGAGCGGTGCGCACGGACGCTCGGCACCGCCAAGTTCGTTGCTCTAGAATGTTCCGACCATGCCGAGCTCGAGCGCTCCCGACCCCGAACAGCTCGTCGCCGCCCTCGAGTCGCCCGCGCTGCGCGAGCTGGCGGCGCGCGGCCGCATGCAGCAGTACCGCAAAGACGTCGTGATGCTGCAGGAGGGCGACCACGGCGACACCCTCTACATCGTGCTTGCCGGCCGGGTGAAGGTGTTTGCGACCGGCGTCGACGACCGCGAGATCGTGTTCGACATTCACGGTCCCGGCGAGTACGTGGGCGAGATGGCCCTCGACGGCGGGCCGCGGTCCGCATCGGTCATGACGCTGGAGCCCACGACCTGCTCGGTGGTCACGCGCGTCACGCTCAAGGATCACATCGCGAAGCATCCCGAGTTCGCGTTCGAGCTGCTGGCCAAGGTGATCCGGCGCGCGCGCCGCGCCACCGAGAGCGCGCGCGATCTCGCGCTGCTCGACGTGTACGGGCGGGTGCGCCGCCTGTTCGACAGCATCGCCGTCGAGCGCGACGGCACGCGCCTGATTCCCGAGAAGCTGACGCACCAGGAGATCGCGGACCGCGTCGGCTCGTCGCGCGAGATGATCAGCCGGCTCCTGAAGGACCTGAGCGAGGGCGGTTACATCTCGGTCTCCGAGAAGCTCATCACCCTGCGCAAGCCGCTCCCGCCGAACTGGTAGCGCGCCCCGCGCTCGCGTGACGCTTGTCACGCGCCGCCCCGCTCTCGGGGCCGGTATGTAACTAGGTCACAAGCCGCGCGCCAATACTGGCGACTTTCGTGCGTTCCGCTCCTGCAAGATGGGCTCACGTCGATCGAATCGATCGGCCCAATCAGACAAAGGAGCCGACCATGAACACGCGCAACAGCAAACCCTCGAACACCGGTCCCGAATTCGCGCGCCTTCTCAAGGCCGCCATCGCAGGTGCGTTCGCGTCGAGCGTGCTGCTCATCAGCGCCTGCAGCGACGGCGTGCCGCAGGTCGTGTCGCAGGCGCTCGCCGCGCCGGTGGCGAGCGAAGCGGGCTACTTCCCGACCCAGTTTCCGTCGCCCGAAGGCGCGCCGGCGGAACCGATCCAGGGTTTCTGAGCGCAGTCCCGACCAGCGCAGGAGGCGGAGATGGAAACGATCCTGAACCACGTTGCGGACCTGTTCTTCTGGGGCTCGGTCGCCGCGGTCGCGTGGGGCGCGGCCCTCGCCATCGGACACTCGCTTGCCTCGATCGACGTGCGCGGCCCCGCGTCGGCGACACGGTCGGACGAGAAATTCTCACCGGGCCACGCACCGCGCGCGGCCGACTGACTTCCGGGCCTCCTCAGCCCATCCCCCCGAGACCGGGGTTTCGGCCCCTCCCCCAGGGAGGGGCCGTTTCTTTTCTATTGTCCGCGCACTTCCAGCACGATCTTGCCGATGTGCGTCGAGCTCTCCATGAGCGCGTGGGCGGCGCTCGCTTCGGCGAGCGGAAAGGTGCGGTACAGATAGCTCTTGAGCTGGCCGGACTCGAACAGCGGCCAGACGTCGCGGGCCAGCGCGGCGGCGATCACCGCCTTCTGCTCGACGGTGCGCGGGCGCAGCGTCGATCCGGTGAGGGTCAGGCGCTTGAGCATGATCGGCATCGCGTCGAAGTCCGCGATCTTGCTCTCCCTGAGGAACGCGATCTGCACCAGGCGCCCCTCGAGCGCGAGCGAGCGGACGTTCTTCATCACGTAGTCGCCCGCGACCATGTCGAGGATCACGTCGACGCCGCGCTTGCCGGTGAGCTTCGCGATCTCGGCCGGCCAGTCCTGGTCGCGGTAGTTGAGCGCGACGTCGGCGCCCATCTTCCGGCAGTACTCGGCCTTCTCCGCGTTCCCGACCGTGGTGTAGACGGTCGCGCCGGCGAGCACCTTGGCGAGCTGGATCGCCGCGAGGCCGATGCCGCTCGAGCCGCCGTGGACCAGGAACGTCTCGCCGGCCTTCAGCCGTCCGCGCGTCATCACGTTGTCGTACACGGTGAACCAGTTCTCGGGAAGCGACGCCGCCTCCTTCACCGACAGGCCTTTCGGCACCGGGAGGCAGTGCGCGGCGGCGGTGGTGCAGTACTCCGCGTATCCGCCGCCGGGGGTGAGCGCGCAGACGACATCGCCCGGCTTCCACTGCGTCACATCGGGCGCGACCTCGACGATCCTTCCCGCCACCTCGAGACCGAGGATCGGCGAGGCGCCGGCCGGCGGCGGATAGCTGCCCGAGCGCTGCAGCACGTCGGGCCGGTTGACGCCGGCGTAGTGCACCTCGATCAGCACCTCGCCCGGCTTGAGCGTGGGCTGCGGCCCGACCGCGAGCTTCATCGCGCTCGCGGGGCCGCCCTGTCCGTGGTCGATGTAGCGCATGGGCGTGCGTCCGGAAAAGGCGCAAATGGTAGCCCAATCGTGGCGCCGTCCCTAATATGGCGTCTACGGCAAAGGAGCACACCCCATGACGGAAGGCGATGAGCTGCGGGTCCAGCTGCGGAACGCGATGAAGGCGCGCGCGATGGTGTACGCGGCGGTGTACGACGAGCTCGAGTCGGAACTCGGCGCCGCGAAAGCGGAAGAAATTCTGAAGCGCGCGATCTACAAGCGCGGCCTGGCGATCGGGCAGCAGTTCAAGCGCTTCGGACCGCGCGATATCGCGGGCCTGCGCGAGGCGTTCATCGCGTTCGTGCCCGACGGCGGCCGCGTGTTCCAGCCGGAGGTGCGCCGCTGCGACGCCGGCGGTCTCGACATCAAATTCCACGCGTGCCCGCTCAAGGAGGCGTGGCTGGAGGCCGGAATGACCGAAGCGAAGGTGGCCAAGCTCTGCCACATCGCCGGCATCGTCGACAACGGCACCTTCGAGGCGGCCGGGTTCGCCTTCAGCGCCGACACGTGGCAACCGGGCGACGAGGGCTGCTGCTTCCTCCACGTGCGGCCCGGGCGGCTTGACTGACGCGCGCCGGCGCGCCGACGTCAGGCGCCTTATCCGCCAGCACCTGCTCCACGAGCGTCGCCCAGTAGCTCGCGCCGATCGGCAGGATTTCATCGTTGAAGTCGTACCGCGGGTTGTGCAGCATGCACCCGCCTTCGCCCGGGCCGTTGCCGATCCAGACGTAGCAGCCGGGCTGCGCCTGCAGCATGAAGGCGAAGTCCTCCGAGCCCATCGTCGGCTGCAGGTCGGTGAGCACGTTCTCTTTCCCGACGACTTTCGCGAGCGCCGCGGCGGCGATCGCGGTTTCGCGCGGATGGTTGACCGTCGGCGGATAGCGCCGCTCGTAGCGCACCGCGCAGCGCGTGCCGTGGGTCGCGTCGATGCCGGCGCAGACGCGCCGAATGCCCGCCTCGATCTGGTCCTGCACCTCGGGGCGGAATGCGCGCGTGGTTCCGCGCAGGACGGCCTGCTCGGGGATGACGTTCCAGGCGTCGCCGGCGTGAAACTGCGTCACCGTCACGACCGCGGGCTCGATCGGGTTCACCGTGCGGCTCGGGATCGTCTGCAGCGCCTGCACGAGCGCGCTCGCGGCGACGACCGGATCGATCCCTTCGTGCGGCATCGCGCCGTGCGCGCCGCGCCCGGTGACCACGATCTCGAAGATGTCGAAGGACGCCATCATCGGCCCCGGCATCACGCCGAACTTCCCCACCGGCATGCCCGGCCAGTTGTGCATGCCGTACACGCCCTCGACCGGGAACCGCTTGAACAGGCCCTCCTCGACCATCGCGCGCCCGCCGCCCTCGTTTTCCTCGGCCGGCTGGAAGATGAAGTACACCGTGCCGTCGAACCGCTTCGTCTCGGCGAGGTACCGGGCGGCGCCGAGCAGCATCGTCGTGTGGCCGTCGTGCCCGCACGCGTGCATCCGTCCTTCGTTGTGGGAGCGGTGCGCGAACGTGTTCTGCTCGTGGATGTGGAGCGCGTCGAGGTCCGCGCGCAGTCCGATTGCGCGCGTGCCGCGGCCGGCGCGCAACGCGCCGACGACCCCGGTCTTCGCGAGCCCGCGATGCACTTCGATGCCGAACGACGCGAGCTTCTCGGCGACGACCTGAGCGGTCCGCGTCTCCTCGAACGCGGTCTCGGGGTGCGCGTGGAGGTCGCGCCGCCACGCCGTCATCTCGGCGTGCAGGCCTTTCAGGGGGGCGATGAGCGGCATTGTTCTTCTCGGGCTTCGGGGCGGTCGAGTGTAGATCAACGACCGCGCAGGGATGTGGATGTTGCAATGCAACAAAGTGCGCGTATCATCGGACGTTCACCCGCCAAGAGATACTTCCCTATGCGACAACACATCAAAGGCATCGATCACGTCGTGGTGGTCGTGCGCGATCTTGACGCCGCTCGCGACACGTTCCGGCGCATGGGCTTCACCGTGACGCCGCGCGGCTACCACTCCCTCGGGTCGCAGAATCACTGCGTCATGTTCGGGGACGATTACATCGAGCTGCTCTGGAGCCCGGAGGGCGCGCCGCACCCGTCGCGCCAGTACTACACCGACTTCGCGCGCGTGGGCGAGGGCCTCGCGGCAATCGCGCTGAAGACGGCCAACGCCAGGGGCGCCTATACGGAAATGCTCTGGGCGGGCTTCGCGCCGACCGATCCGGTCGAGTTCTCGCGCCCGGTCGACCTGCCCGGGGGCAAGCGCGAGGCGCGCTTCCGGGTCGCCATGGCGTCGCTCGATCACACGCCGGGCGGCCGGATGTTCGTCTGCGAGCACCTCACGCGCGACGTGGTGTGGCGGCCCGAGCATCAGCGCCATGCGAACGGCGCGACCGAGATCGCGGCCGTGGCGATCGTGGGCGACGACGTGGCCGGGACCGCGCGGCCCTATGAGCGGCTGCTGGCGACGAAGGCCGAGCCGATTGCCGAGGGCCTGGTCGTCCGCACCGGCGGCGCGTCGATCGCGTTTGCGACCGCGCGCAGCTTAGCGGCCCGGCTCCCGAAGATCGGCATGAGCGCGCGGTCCGCGCCGTTCATGGCGGCCTTGTTCATCCGCGTTCCGGATCGCGACGCTGCCGCGGCTGCGCTCGCGGCCGGCGGCCTTGGGCCGGCACGGATGCCCGACGGCTCGATCGCGCTGGGCGCCGATGTGGCGCATGGCGTCGCGCTCGTACTCGGTTAGGGAAGCGCCGAACTAGCCATTGTTCAGCGCTTCATCCATAGGGGTGGGGGAGGTATCCCCGAACTTGTTCAGACATCCCTTAGGGCGTTCATGCGTTAATGCTGGAATGCGTCGCGGCGACCGTGCCCTTCTCCTCGCCATTGGGGCGTCGGCCGCGGCGCACCTGCTGGCGCTGTTCGGGACGCCGCGCTTCGACCTCGGTCCCTCGATCGAGGACCGCCCTGCACCGCCGCCGATCCAAGCGCGGATCATTCCGCCGCCGATCCCCGCCCCGGTCGTAGCGCCGACCAAGCCAGCGCGGACCAAACCAGCGCCGGACACGCGACGGGCGACACGGCGTGCGGCACCGCCGCCGCCTCCGCTGGTGCAGAACGCCGTCGTGCCGCAGTACGACTACCCCGAGGGCGTATGGGACGCGGTGGCGACAGGCTCGGCGGATGGGCCGGCGGCGGATTCCGATGCAGCGTCCGGCAAGGCCGCTCCTGCCGATCGAAGCCGCTGCCGCACCCGCCGAGTACCCGCTGCGGCACGCCCGGCTGGTGTTCGATCTCTTTTACGGCGCGCAGCCGAGCAAGGTCGGCCAGGTCACGCACACGTGGGCGCAGGACGGTCGCGAGTACCGGGTCGAGACGATCGCGGAGGCCGTCGGGTTCGTCTCGCTGTTTCTCGGCGGCCGCCTGGTGCAGCGCTCGAACGGCGTGTTCACCACGGACGGCCTCGTGCCGACCGAGTACCGCGCGGAACTCGGCATGCGCGAGCGCACCGAGACGGCGCACTTCGACTGGGCCGCGCGCAAGCTCGCGCTCGCTTCGAAGGGCGAGAGCCGGCTCGTGGACCTGCCCGCCGGCGCGCAGGACCCGCTCTCGATGCTGCACCAGCTCTACTTCATCACGCCGATGCCCGACGCCGCGCAGTTCGACATCGTGACGGGCCGCAAGCTCTATCGCTATGTCTATCAGACGGTCGGCGAGGCGCAGTTCGAGACGCCGATCGGCATCGTGCGGGCCCTGCACCTGCAGCGCCGGGATCCGGACGGGGCGTCGATGGACGTGTGGCTCGACCTAGACCGCAACCTCCTGCCGGCGCGCATCCACGCGGTGGACCGCAAGGGACGCGTGCTGGAGCAGGTGATTCGCGAGGCGCGGCTCGACTTCGGCGACCCCGCGCAGTAGCGCCTACGCGCAGTCCTTACTTTGTTTCCCAGCAGCCGCGCTGCGTCGCGGGCGAAGTAAGTCAATACTCCGTCCGCGCCCGCCCGCTTGAACGCAAGCAGCGCTTCCAGGACGCACTTCTCCTCGTCGAGCCAGCCCTGCTGGAACGCGGCCTTCAGCATCGCGTACTCGCCGCTCACCTGGTAGACGAACGTCGGCACCTTGAACTCGTCCTGCACGCGCCGGACGATGTCGAGGTACGGCATGCCGGGCTTCACCATCACCATGTCGGCGCCTTCCTGCAGATCGAGACCGACCTCCCAGAGCGCTTCGTCGGTGTTGGCGGGGTCCATCTGGTAGGTGAGCTTGTTGCTCTTGCCGAGATTCGCGGCCGAGCCGACCGCGTCGCGGAACGGACCGTAGAAGCCGGAAGCGTACTTCGCCGAGTACGCCATGATCCGCGTGTGGATGAAGCGGTTCTCGTCCAGCGCGGCGCGGATCGCCCCGATGCGCCCGTCCATCATGTCCGACGGCGCGACGATGTCCACGCCCGCTTGCGCCTGCGTCAGGGCCTGCTCGCGCAGCACCGTGATCGTTTCATCGTTCACGATGTAGCCGGCGTCGTCGATGAGGCCGTCCTGGCCGTGGCTCGTGTACGGATCGAGCGCGACGTCCGTCATCACGCCGAGCTCCGGGAAGTGCTTCTTGAGATCCGCGACGACGCGGGGGACGAGCCCCTTCGGGTTCATCGCCTCCTTCCCGTCCGGGGTCTTGAGCGACGGCTCGATCGCCGGGAAGAGCGCCAGGGTCGGGATGCCGAGCTTGAGCGCGTCCTCCGCGACCGCAAGGAGGCGGTCCGGCGTGTAGCGCGCGACGCCCGGCATCGACGGGACGGGTTGCTCCGCATTGCGGCCCTCGACCACGAACACCGGATAGATCAGGTCGTCGGTCGTCAGCCGGTGCTCGCGCATCATGCGGCGCGAGAAGTCGTCGCGCCGCATGCGCCGCATCCGGACCGACGGATAGCTGCCGTGGATGTTCATGGACTCGGCTCCAGTAAGGTCTTTTGCTTCCGGACAGCAGATTACAACGCGGGCGAAGGGCGGGCGAAATTGCCGGGAACCTTTCCCGGCCGGGCCGCTCTGATAGAAAGACGGCTTCGGCCGTCTCCCGCTTCTCCTCCCTGAGCGGGGGCCTTAATTTCGTTTAAGGCGTTTAGCCCCAAGCTTCCCCCTTTGGCTTGGGGCTTCTTTATTTCTGGCGCCGGCAGCGATCAGCCATCCGGCGATCACCGCTTCCGCCTCCTCGAGCCCGGACCGGTCCGGGCTCGAGAAGAGCTGTGCCGTAGCGAGTCCACCCAGTGTTGCCAGTCTGGCGCGGACCTTTTCGAGGGTGAGCGCTTGCTCACGACGGTTCAGCTTGTCCGCCTTGGTGAGCAGCACGTGGACCGGCCGGCCCGTGGGCCGGAACCAGCCGAGCATCAGCTCGTCGCGCGCCGTGAGCGGGTGGCGCGCATCCATCACCAGGACCAGTCCGCACAGGCTCCGGCGCGTCTGCAGGAACTCGCTCAGCGTGCTCTCCCAGTGGGTGCGCAACGCGTCGGGCACGCGCGCATAGCCATAGCCGGGCAGGTCCACCAAGAGGCCCCCGCCAGCGAGCTGGAAGAAATTGATCTGCTGCGTGCGGCCCGGGGTCTTGCTGACGAACGCGAGCCGCGTGCGGTTCGCGAGCGCGTTGATCGCGCTCGACTTGCCGGCGTTGGAGCGGCCGGCGAACGCGACCTCGGGCTCGCCGGGCGGCGGCAGGTCCTGAAGATGGTGGGCCGACGCGAGATAGGTTGCGTTCTGAAACAAGGACATCCGGTCGCAACAGGGCGTCGATCGCGGTTAGAATAACAGCTTTGCCACGGCGCCTCGCGTCCGCCTTCGCGCCAGAAAAAACAGGGGAAGAGAATCCATGAAGCTTTGCTGCGCGCTCATCGCCGCCGCGCTCGCGAGCGGCACCGCGCTCGCCGCCCAGCCGCTGCCGAAGGCCGATGCCGCCAAGGGCCAGCAGATCGCCACGCAGGTGTGCGCCGCCTGCCACGGCGCAGACGGCAACAGCATCGCGCCGGCCAACCCGAAGCTGGCGGGGCAGATTCCCGACTATCTCGCCAAGCAGCTCGCGAACTTCAAGCCCGCCGCGGCGGGCAAGCCGGCAGAGCGCAACAACGCAATCATGGCGGGATTCGCCGCCACGCTCTCGCCGGAGGACATGCGCAACGTCGCCGCCTACTACGCGTCGCAGCGGCTGCAGCCCGAGAAAGCGCGCAACAAGGACACGATCGAGCTCGGCCAGAAGATCTATCGCGCCGGCATCGCGGAGAAGGGCGTCGCCGCGTGCGCCGGCTGCCACGGCCCGCGGGGCGAGGGCGTACCCGGGCAGTTTCCGGCGCTCGCCGGGCAGTACGCCGACTACCTCCACGCCCAGCTGATGGCGTTCCAGTCGGGCGCGCGGGCGAACGATCCCAACAAGATGATGCGCACGACCGCTGCGAAGCTGAGCGACGCGGAGATGAAAGCGGTCGCCGACTACATCGCGGGGCTGCGCTAACAGCGCGACCTCGACCGCCGGCGCAATCGACGCCGGCGCTCCCTCCGCGCCATGACGGCGAGTCGCACTTTCGACCTCGCCGTCGTGGGCTCCGGCCCCGGCGGCTACCGTGCCGCGGTGCTCGGGGCGCTGCGCGGCCTGAAGGTCGCGATCGTCGAGCAGGGCGTCTGGGGCGGGACCTGCCTCAACCGCGGCTGCGTTCCCAAGAAGGCCTGGTACACGACCGCCCGGCTCGTCGCCGCGGGCTCCGGCTTTTCCGCGCGCGGCCTCACCGGCCGGCTGACCCCCGACCTCGCGCAGGCCTGGCGCCACCAGCGCGGCATCGTCGAGGCGGTGCGTGCGAGCTACGTCGATTATCTCGAGCGCCTCGGCGTGAGCGCGCTGACCGGGCGTGCCACGTTGCGTGCCGGGCGGGAAATCGAGATCGCGGACAGCGGCACGCTTTCCGCGGGGGCGATCGTGCTCGCGACCGGCTCGTCGCCCTACGTGCCGCCGACACTCGCCCGTCACGCGGGACGCGTGCTCACGACCGATGAGCTCTTCGACGCGCCGCCGCCGCCCGGCCGGCGCGTCGCGGTGATCGGCAGCGGCGTGATCGGCACCGAGATGGCCTTCATCCTCTCGATGCTCGGCTGCGAAGTGGTCTGGCTCGTCCAGTCGGAACCGCTCGTGCGCCTCGGCTTCAGCGCACCGGCGCTGACGCTGCTCGCCGAGGCGCTCGCCGAGCGCGGCATTCTCCCGCGGCGCGTCGGCCGCCCGCGTGCGTGCTCGGTCGACGCCGGCGGCGTGACGCTGCAGCTTCCGGACGGCTCTGCGGAGCGCGTCGACTGGGCGCTCGTGGCGAGCGGACGCCGGCCGAACGTCGCGGGACTGGGCCTCGACGCACTGGACGTCGTTGCGGACGCTGGCGGCTTTGTCCCGACGGACGAGCGCACCATGACGGCGGCGCAAGGCGTCTACGCGATCGGCGACTGCGCGAACCCGCGCATGACTTCGAACCACGCGCTCGCCGAAGCGGCGGTTGCCGTCGCGAACATCGTTTCGCCGGGCAGCGCGCGCCGCGACGCCGGCGCGGTTCCCGAAGTGGTCTACTCGGCGCTGGAGCTCGCCCGCCTCGGGCTCTCCGAAGTGCAGGCCGAGGAAGCCGGCTACGAGCCCGCGACCGGGTTCGCGTCCCTCGCGACGAGTCCCGCGGCACTCGCGATCGGCGAGCCGCGCGGCTTCGTTCGAATCGTGGCCGACCTCGATTCCGGCGCGCTGCTCGGTGCGGAAGCCGTCGGCGCGCACGCCGGCGAGTGGATACACGTCGTGGGCGCGAACCTGCGCGCACCGGACGCCCTGGCGCGGCTCGCGGGCATTCGATACAACCATCCTGCCCTCGCCGAGGAAATCCTGAACGCGACCGAGACGCTTGCTTCAAAATGGGGACTTCCTGCAGCGGTGTTCCCGGGCGGCAGGCTCGCGCGGGAATAAGCGCGCGGTTGGCAGTGTTTTGAGGGGAGCTGACCCGCTGGCTGCAGGCGGTCGTCCGGATCGCCTCGACCCGGACGTCGATCCCTCGCCACTCACCGTTGCTTTGGTCAGGAGAAAATTCAATGAGAACGACCTTTCTAGCCGCTGCCGCCCTCGTGCTCACCACCCTGTTTGCAACCGGCTGCGCCAGCTTGAGGGCGCAGGGAGCGCCCGCCGAATACGATGGCGGTGTGCTCGTCGACTACTCGAAAAAGATGACCCTCTATACCTTCGACAACGATCCGGGCGACGCCACCAAGAGCGTCTGCAATGGGCCGTGCGCCGCAAACTGGCCGCCGTTCATCGCGGGTGCGGGCGACCAGAACGTTGCCGGCTTCACGAAAGTGAAGCGCGACGACGGCACGCTCCAATGGGCCTACAAGGGCAAGCCCCTCTACTTCTGGGTCAAGGACCAGAAGCCCGGCGACAAGACCGGGGACGGCTTCAACAACGTCTGGCGCGTCGCGAAGTAGGCCCGGCGCAGCGCCTCGACACCGTGGATCTCCAGTCGATCGCCCCGCACATCCCGCGCCTGCGGCGGTATGCGCGGGCGCTCGCCGGGGACCAGCACGCGGCGGACGACCTCGTGCAGGACACGCTCGAGCGCGCCCTCAACAAGCATCACCTCTGGCGGCCGGGCAGCGATCTGCGGGCATGGCTGTTCACCATCATGCACAACGTCTTCGTGAACCAGCTGCGCGCCCGGCAGGCGCACCCCGAAGCGGCGCTGGACGAGGACGACCTCCCGGCCGTGCCGTCGGTCCAGGGCGCTCGGCTCGAGATCCGCGATCTCGAGAGCGCCCTTGCGCTGTTGCCGCCGGAGCAGCGCGAGATCGTCCTGCTGGTCGGCCTCGAGCAGTTTTCCTACGCCGAAGCGGCGAAGTCGCTCGACATCCCGATCGGGACCGTGATGTCGCGGTTGTTCCGCGGCCGCGAGCGGCTGCGCACGCTCATCACCGGCGCGCCCGCTGCGCCGGCGCTGAAGGTCGTGAAATGAAGGTCACCGAACACGAGCTCCACGCGTACGTGGACGACTGCCTCGATCCGGCCGCGCGGCGCGCGGTCGAGGCGCATCTTGCCGCGCACACCGAGGACGCAGCGCGGGTGCAGGCCTACCGCGAGCAGAACGCCGCGCTCCGCGCGGCCTTCGACCCGGTGCTGAGCGAACCGGTGCCCGAGCGGCTGCGGCGGATCGACACCACCCGTCGCTCGGCGCGCATCGCCGTCGCCGCGGGCTGGCTCGTGGTCGGGGTGGCGGTCGGCTGGTTCGCCCACGCATTGGTGGGCACGCGCGGCGGTCCGGCGCCGCTCTCGCTGGCAAGGCAGGCTGCGATCGCGCACGCGGTCTACTCGCCCGAGGTGCGGCACCCGGTCGAAGTCGGCGCCGCCGAGCAGGAGCACCTCGTCAACTGGCTCTCGAAGCGGCTCGGGGTGAAGGTCAGGGCGCCGCTGCTGACCGCGGAAGGCTTCGATCTGGTCGGCGGGCGGCTGCTGCCGGGGCAGGGCGGCGCAGTGGCGCAGTTCATGTACCAGGATGCGAAAGGCAAGCGCCTGACGCTCTACGTGTCGCGCATCGAGGGCGCGCAGCGCGACACCGCGTTTCGCTTCAGCCAGGAGGAGAAGGTCGCGGTCTTCTACTGGATCGACGGCACGCTCGGCTACGCGCTGTCGGGCGATCTCGCCAAGCCGCAACTGCTCGACGTGGCGACGGCCGTCTACAAGCAGCTCAACCCCTGATTTCCCCCGGGGTCGGACGGGCCCCGGGGCGCATGCCCGTAAGGAATCCGGGGACTCGCGCGACTCGTATAACATCGCGCCCGCTCCCGCGACTGGATTCCTCATGCTGATCAAGCGTCCCGACGACATCAAGCCGTCCGACATCACGCCGCGCGCCTGCTACGAGCGCCGGCGCGAGCTGATCAAGCTCGCGGCCGCCGGTTCGATTCTCGGGGCCGCGGGCGCGCTCGCGGCGGCCGCGCGCGCGCAGGAAAAGACCCTCGGGCTCGAGAAGCTCCCGAACGTCGCCAAGAGCGCGCTGAGCACCACCGAGCCCCCGACGGCGTACAAGCACGTCACGACCTACAACAACTTCTACGAGTTCGGCACCGACAAGGCCGACCCGATGCAGCACGCGAAGCGGCTGAAGGTGCGGCCGTGGTCCGTGGTCGTCGAGGGCGAGGTGGCGAAGCCGCGGACCTTCGGGATCGAGGAGCTGCTCAAGCTGCCGCTCCAGGAGCGCATCTACCGGCTGCGCTGCGTCGAGGCGTGGTCGATGGTCATCCCGTGGATCGGCTTCGAGTTCAACGCCCTCGCCCGGCTCGTGGAGCCGACCGCGAAGGCGAAGTTCGTCGAGTTCGTGACCGCCTACCGTCCCGAGGAGATGCCGGGCGTCCGCCTGCCGGCGCTCGCCTGGCCCTACGTCGAGGGGCTCCGCATCGACGAGGCGATGCACCCGCTCACGATCATGGCGGTCGGGCTTTACGGCGAAGTGCTGCCGAACCAGAACGGCGCTCCGGTGCGGCTCGTGGTGCCGTGGAAGTACGGCTTCAAGTCGGGCAAGTCGATCGTGCGCATCCGCTTCGTCGAGCAGCAGCCGAAGACGGCGTGGGAGAAGGCCGCGCCGAACGAGTACGGCTTCTACTCGAACGTGAACCCGGGCGTCGATCATCCGCGCTGGAGCCAGCGGCGCGAGCGTCGCATCCCCGAGCTCTTCTCCAAGCGCGAGACGGTGCTCTTCAACGGTTACGGCGACCAGGTGGCGGGCCTGTACGCCGGCATGGACCTCAAGAAGCTCTATTGAGGGACGCGATGCAGCTGTCCGCAAAGGCCGCTCGCGCGCTGAAGGCGGTCGTTTTCGTCGCCGCCCTCGTGCCGGTGACCCGGCTCGCGGCGGCGCTGGCCTTCGACCCGGAATTACTCGGCGCCAATCCCGCCGAGTTCATCACCCGCGCCACCGGCGACTGGACGCTGCGCTTCCTGCTGCTCACCCTTGCGGTGACCCCGCTGCGCAAGCTCCTCGGCTGGCACTGGCTGGCGGGCTTCCGCCGCATGCTCGGGCTGTTTGCTTTCTTCTACGGCGTGGTGCACCTGTCGAGCTACGTTTCCTTCGATCACGTGTTCGACGTCGCGGAGATCCTGAAGGACATCGTCAAGCGCCCGTTCATCACCGTCGGTTTCACGGCGCTCGTCCTCATGCTGCCGCTCGCGGTCACCTCCACCGACCGGATGGTGCGGCGGCTCGGCGCGAAGCGCTGGCTCGCGCTGCATCGCCTCGTCTACGTCATCGCGCCGTTAGGCGTGCTGCACTTCTGGTGGATGGTGAAGGCGGACCTGACCGAGCCGGTGATCTACGCGGCGGTCCTCGCGCTGCTGCTCGGCTACCGGTTCGCGGCGAAGGTCAGCGACACGCGGCGGCGTGCGGCACGCGGCGGCGCACGCGCGCCGCTGGCGCAGCCCGCGCCGTCAGCCCGCGCGGGCCGGTAGCCAGCGGCGCAGCGGCCGGGCGAAGTCGCGCGTCTCGACCAGCGAGTAGGCCGCGGGCACGACCACGAGCGTCAGCAGGGTCGAGGTGATCATGCCGCCGATCACCGCGACCGCGAGCGGCTGGTTGGTCTCGGAGCCCGAGCCGAAGCCGAGCGCCGCGGGAAGCAGCGCGAGGATGATCGTCGCGGAGGTCATGAGCACCGGGCGCATGCGAGTCGGACACGCATCGCGCAGCGCCGCGTCGACGCCCATCCCCTCGCCGCGCCGCTGGTTCGTGAGGTCCACGAGCAGGATCGAGTTCTTGGCGACCAGGCCGATCAGCAGCACCAGCCCGATCATCGAGAAGATGTTCAGCGTGAGCGGCGCCGTCTCGAAGCCGAGCCAGGTCGCGAACTGCGCGATCGGCTGGCTCACCCAGAGGGCGAAGATCCCGCCGATGACCGCGAGCGGGACCGCGAGCATGATGATCAGCGGCTGCACGAACGAGTTGAACTGGCTCGCCAGCACCATGAACAACAGGATTGTGCCAACGGCGAACGCGAACATCACGTAGCGCTCGGTCTTGCCGAGCTCCGCCGCCTCGCCGATGAACTGCACGCGGTAGCCGGGCGGCAGTGTCGTCGCCGCCTCGTTCACCTTGTCGATCGCCGCGCCGAGCGTGACGCTCGGGATGTTGTAGAAGGTCGCCGCGTACTCGAGGTCGAACTTGCCGATCACTGCCGGCCCGAGCACCTCCTTGAAGCTCGCGACGCCATCGAGGCGGATGAGCTGCCCCTGCCGGTTGCGCAGGTAGATCTTGGCGAGATCGCCCTGTTGCACGAACTCGCCGTCGGCGGCCTTGACCCGCACGTCGTAGCGCTGTCCGTCGCCCGGGTCGTCGTTGTACTTCGCGATGTCGATACCGCCCGTCAGCATGTTGAGCGCGAGGGCGACGTCCTGCGAGCTGAGGCCGAACGCCTGTGTGCGCGTGCGGTCGGGCGCGAGGATGTACTGCGGCAGCTCGAGCTGAAGGTCGGTGTCCATCCGGCCGATCGCCGGGTCGGCCTGAAGAATCCGCTGGATGTCGGCCGCGTGGCGGCCCATCTCCATCAGGTTGGGCCCGGTCACGACGAACTGGAGCGGCTCGGTGCGCTGGCCCGGGAACACGCCGAACGGCCGCGGGAACGCGCGCACGCCGGCGACCTGCGCGAGCTCGCGGCGCAGGGCATTGAGCACCTGCTGCTGCGAGCGCATCCCCTGCGCGCGCCGCTCTGCCTTCGGCAGCATGCGGATGACGAGCGTCGCCTGGTTGACCTGCTGCGCGCTGCCGAGCCCGATGATGCCCCATTCGGTGACGATCTCCGGGTACTTCTTGGTGAGCTCCTCCACCTCGCGGAGCTTGCGGTCGGTGTACTCGATCGAGGAGCCGAGCGGGGTCCGCATCGAGATCAGGAAGCGCCCCTCGTCCTGCTGCGGCGCGAGCTCCTTGCCGACGTTCTTGAAGAAGTACTGGCTGGAGAGCACGACGAGCAGGGTCGCCGCGAGCACCTTCCAACGGTGTCGCAGTGACCGTTCGAGGAACCAGCGATAGCCGTTGTCCATGCCCGCGAACACGCGATCGAGCCAGCGATGCACGCGGCCTTCGTGCTTGTGCACGCGCAGGAAGCGCGAGCACAGCATCGGCGTCAGCGTCAGCGCGACGAACCAGGACACCAGCACGCCGAAGGTCACCACCACCGCGAACGACTTGAAGAACTGGCCGATGATGCCGCCGATGAAGATCACCGGCGCGAAGATCGATATGAGCGATAGCGTCGCGGCGAGCACCGCGAACGTGACCTCGCGGCTGCCGTTCATCGCGGCCGAGATCGGATCCGGATCGAGATGCTCGCGGTGCCGGAAGATGTTCTCGAGCACCACGATCGAGTCGTCGACCACCACCCCGATCAGCAGGAGGAGCGCGAGCATCGTGACTGAATTGAACGTGTAGCCGAAGAAGTACATCACGGCCACCGACCCGAGCAGCGAAACCGGGATGGCAAGCGCGATGATGATGGTCGACCGGACGCTGCGCAGGAAGAACAGCACCACCAGCCCGGCGAGCAGGGTGCCCTCGACCAGATGCTCCTTGAGCGAGTTGATGATCTCGCGGATGAAGACCGAGTCGTTCTGCACGATGTCGATCTGCATCCCGGGCGGCAGGTTCGGGAGGATGTCGTTGTCCAACCGCGCGCGGACCTTGTCGACGATGGCGACGGTGTTCGTATTGGGGATCTTCACGATGCCCAGGCCGACGGCCTGCCGGCCGTTGAAGCGCGCGAGCTGGCGGAAGTCGGAGAGCCCGTCCTCGATCTGGGCGATGTCCTTGAGCCGCACCGGGGAACCGTCGCGGAACGCCACGATCATCTTCTCGAGCTCGTCCAGCGTGTGGAACTCCAGGTCGAGCTTTACCAGGTGCTCGGTGCTCGAGCTGACCACGAAGCCGCCGGCGAGCTGCAGGTGCTCGCGGTTGAACGCGTCCTGGATGTCCTGCGCGGCGATGCCGAAGGACGCCATGCGCCCGGGCAGCAGATTCACGCGGATCGTCCGGTCGCGTCGCCCGCCGACCCGCACTTCGCCCACGCCATCGATCGTTTCCAGCTTTTTCTTGATGACGTTGATGGCGTACTGATTGAGCTGCTGCTGCGTGCGGTCGCCCGAGATCGCCATCCAGAAGATCGGGCTCGTGTTGGTCTCGACCTTGGCGACCACCGGCGGGTCGGCGTCCTTGGGGAGCCGGCGCAGGATCTGGTTCACCTTGGCCTGCACCTCGTTGAAGGCGACGTCGATGCGCTTCTCGAGGTTGAAGGTGATGTTGATCTGCGAGACGCCGGGCGACGATGTGGACTGGATGTGCTCGATGCCGGGCACGCCGTTCACCACGCTCTCGATCACCGTCGTGATCGCCGCGTCGATGACGTCGGGGTTCGCGCCGCGCTGCGTGGTCTGCACCGAGATCACCGGAAACTCGATGTAGGGCAGCTTGTCCATGCCCATCCGGTCGTAGGCGATGAGGCCGAACAGCACGAGCACGGCGTTGAGCATCACCGCGAGCACGCTGCGCTTGATGGAGAGCTCGGGCAGCGTCACGACGCGCCTCCCTTGCCGACGACGGCGCCGCCGTCGATCTTGCCGGCCCCCTTGTCTGCCGCGCCCCCTGCCCCGGGCGCGACCGGCTTTTCCGCGCGCGGCTTGGCGACCGCAACCGGGGCGTTATTGGTCAGGAAGCCGGCGCCGTCGGCCGCGATCGTTTCGCCGCCGGCGAGCCCGGACACGATCTCCACGACCCCGTCCTTGCGCACGCCGGTCTCCACCACCCGCTGCACCGCCTTCCCGTCCTGGACCAGGTAGACGACCTTGCCGGCCGGCCGCAGGACGATGCTCTGCTCCGGCACGACCACCGCGTTCTCCCTGCGGCCCGTCACCACCTGCGCGTTCACCGTGCCGCCGCCGCGAAACTTGCCGTCGGTGTCGAACTTGACGATCACGTCGAGCGCGCGCGTCGTGGCGGTGATCGACGGCCGGATCTCGTCGATTCTGGCCTGGATCACGACGCCCGGCACGAGCGGGGAGGTGATGCGCACCGGCTGACCGATGCGCAGCCGCGGTCCCGCGCCCTCCGGGAACGGCAGGTGCGCGTGCACCCTGCTCGTGCCGACGAGCTGGAACATCGGGTCGCCGACCTTGACGTAGTCGCCCTGGGCGACGACCTGCACCTCGACCTCGCCGTCGATCGGAGCGACGACCTTGGTCTTGCGCAGGGCGTTGCGGTTGCCGTCGAGCCGCGCGCGCGCGGACTTGAGCTGCTCGGCGAGCGCGTTGCGCTGCGCGATCGAGTCGTCGACCGCGTTCTGCGAGATGTAGGCCTTCTCGACCAGCTTCTGCTGGTTGGCGACGATGCGCTCCTGGTTCGCGACCAGGGTCTCCAGCCGGGCCACCTCGGCCGCGTCGCCGCGGTTCTGGATCTCGAGATCCACCGGATCGATCTCGGCGAGCGCGTCGCCGCGCTTCACCTTCTTGCCCACGAACGCGGTGACGCTGACCACTCGTCCCGCCACCTCGGCGCCGACCTTCGGGTCGAGGAAGTTCTCGAGCGAGCCGACCGAGTCCTCGGTGAGCTCGAGCGTGCGCACCTCGGCCTGCGCTGCAGTAATTGGGGTCGGCGCGGGGCCCGCCGACTTCTTCGCGTCGGACTTGCTGTCGCCGCAGCCCGCAACCAGCAGCGCGGCGATGACGCCCGCTGCGACCAAACCTCTCATTTTCCTGACTCCTGGCGGGGTCTTGCCCCGTGCCTGCCACGGTCTGCGACCGTAGCCGCGGCGGGTGGGGCGGTCAACAAAATTTACGGAAGTTTACGTTCGAGCGCGAACAGGCCCGGCACGTCCTCGCGCGCTCGTACGAGGTGCATCGCGGCCCCGTCGACCATCACCTCGGCGGCGCGCGGTCGCGTGTTGTAGTTCGAGCTCATGGTCATGCCGTACGCGCCGGCGGACATGATCGCGAGCAGGTCGCCCTCCTGCGAGCGCGAGATCGCGGCCGTGGCCGAGAAAATCCCCGGTCTCGCAGACCGGACCCACCACGTCGTAGCGGCGTGTCGGGCCGGGCCGCGCGGCGACCGGCACGATGTCATGCCATGCATCGTAGAGGGCGGGCCGCAGCAAATCGTTCATCGCCGCATCCACGATCGCAAAGTTGTGCTCGGCCCCGGGCTTCAGGTACTCGACGCGCGTCAGCAGCGCGCCGGCGTTCCCGACCAGCGCGCGGCCGGGCTCGAGCAGGATCTTGAGCGGCCGTGCGGCGACGCGCTCGAGCAGCGCGCCGAGATACGCCGCGACCGGCGGCGGCGCCTCGTCGCGATAGCGGATTCCGAGACCGCCCCCGAGGTCGAGATGGTGCAGCGCAATGCCCTCGCGCCCGAGCGCGTCGACGAGCTCGAGGACGCGCTCGAGCGCCGCCACGAAGGGCGCCGTCTCGGTGAGCTGCGAGCCGATGTGGAAATCCACGCCGACCACGCGGAGGCTGCGCGACGCGGCGGCGCGCCGATAGAGCGGGAGGGCCTCCTCGAACGCGACGCCGAACTTGTTCTCCTTGAGCCCGGTCGAGATGTAAGGATGGGTTTTCGGGTCGACGTCGGGGTTCACGCGGAACGAGACCGGTGCGGGGCGGCCGTGCTCGGCGGCGAGGCGCTCGATGCGCTCGAGCTCGGCTGCGGATTCCACGTTGAAGCACAGGATGTCCGCGGCGAGCGCCTGGCGGATCTCGGCGGCGCTCTTGCCGACGCCCGAGAACACCACCTTGCGCGGATCGCCGCCGGCGGCGATGACGCGCGCGAGCTCGCCGCCGGAGACGATGTCGAAGCCGGCCCCGAGCCGCGCGAGCACGCCCAGGACCGCGAGGTTCGAGTTCGCCTTCAGCGCATAGCACACCAGGTGCTCGCGTCCGGCGAGGGCCGCCGTGAATGCACGGAACGAGTCCTCGAGGGCGGCGCGCGAGTAGACGTAGCAGGGGGTGCCGAAGCGCGCGGCTATCGCATCGAGCGGGACCGACTCGACGTGCAGCCGCCCGTCGCGCAGCGCGAAGTACTGCATCGTCAGCGCTTCTGCTTGGCGGCCGCGTCGTCCGCGGTCTCGGGCGGCGGGAGGTAAAGCGCGCCCTTCGTGCCGCACGCTGCGGCAGCGAGCACGAGCACGAAGATCGCGAGGAGGCGCATGGCGGAACGGGGTGGCAGCATGATACCTGCAGGCCGCGCCTGCGCTCGTTGGACTACCTTGACGCTGCACGCCAAGGATTCGCGCTTGACGTGAACACCGCGGGGCGGCCCGGCGGGCTCATTGCGCGCACGGCGCGTCAGAACAGCTGGCTCCGGACTTCCTCGGGACTGCGGGCGCCCGACTGCTCGGCGGTCGCGGTCGCGGGCTGGTCGGCCGGGAGGAACTCGCGATAGAAGTACTCGGCGAGCTTCCCGTCGCCGGCCCGCAGGCCGGTTTCCGGATCGATGCGCACGCTGATGACGCCTTCCGGCACCGTCTGCTGCGCCTCCGGGATGCCCTTGAGCACGCGGCCCATGTAGTTCATCCAGATCGGCAGCGCGGCCAGGCCACCGGTCTCGTTCGCGCCGAGCTTCTTGGGCTGGTCGAAGCCGATCCACGCCACGCCGACGAGTCCCGGCTGGTAGCCCGCGAACCATGCGTCGACGTGGTCGTTCGTCGTGCCGGTCTTGCCCGCGAGGTCCTTGCGGCCGAGCGAGGCGGCGCGCGCCGCGGTGCCGACGCGCATCACGTCCTGCATCATCGAATCCATGATGAACGCATTGCGCCCGTCGATCACGCGCAGGCTCGGGTCACCCGCTTTCGTGGGCTGGGCCTGCGCGAGCAGGTTGCCGCGGTCGTCGACGATCCGTTCGATCAGGTAGGGATCGACGCGATAGCCGCCGTTCGCGAACACGCTGTAGCCCCGCGCCATCTGCCACGGGGTGACCGAGCCTGCGCCGAGCGCCATGGTGAGGTAGGGCGGGTGCTTGTCCGCGTCGAAGCCGAAGCGGCGCACGTAGTCCTGCGCGTACTGCGGGCCGATCGACTGCAGGATGCGGATCGACACCATGTTCTTCGACTTGGCGAGCGCGGTGCGCAGGCGCATCGGGCCCTCGTACTTGCCGTCGTAGTTCTTCGGCTCCCACACCTGGCCGCCGGTGAGCGCGGCGTCGACGACCACCGGCGCGTCGTTGATGATCGTCGCGGGCGTGAAGCCCTTCTCGAGCGCCGCGGAGTAGATGAACGGCTTGAAGGACGACCCCGGCTGGCGCCAGGCCTGGGTCACGTGGTTGTACTTGTTGCGCTGGAAATCGAAGCCGCCGACGAGCGCGCGGATCGCGCCGGTCTGCGGGTCGAGGGCGAGGAACGCCGCCTCGACCTCGGGCAGCTGCAGGATCTGCCAGCCGCCCTTCTCGTCCTTCTGGATCCGGATCACCGCGCCGCGGCGGATGCGCCGATTGGGCGGGGTCTTCTCCGCGAGCGGCGCTCGCGACGAACTGCAGGCCCGCCTCCGGCGATCGTGACGGTCTCGCCCCCGCGCCGATAGGCCCGCACCTGCTTCGGCGCGGCTTCCAGGACCACCGCCGCGAACATGTCGTCGCTGTCCGGGAACTCCTGCAGCACGTCCTCGAGGCCCTCCTCCGCCGCGCCGGCGGGCAGGTCCGCATAGCCCTCCGGTCCGCGGTAGCCATGGCGGCGGTCGTAGTCGAGGACGCCGCGGCGCACCGCCTGATAGGCGGCTTCCTGGTCGCGTTTCGTCAGCGTGGTGTAGACGCGGAAGCCGCGCGTGTAGACGTCGTTCGGGTACCGCTCGTAGAGCATCTGGCGCACCATTTCGGCGACGTACTCGGCGTGGACCGAGAAGCCGTCGATGTCGCGGCGCACCTTCAGCTCCTGCTTCTGGGCGTCGGCGAGCTGCGTGTCGTTGAGATAGCCGAGCTCGTGCATGCGGCGCAGCACGTACGCCTGCCGCAGCTTGGCGCGCTTCGGATTGACCACGGGGTTGAAGCTCGACGGCGCCTTGGGCAGGCCGGCGAGCATGGCCGCCTCCGCCGGCGTGACGTCCTGCAGCGCCTTGCCGAAGTAGATCTGCGCCGCGGCGGCGAACCCGTAGGCGCGCTGGCCGAGGTAGATCTGGTTGATGTAGATCTCGAGAATCTGGTCCTTGGTGAGGCTCGGACTCGATCTTGAAAGCGAGCAGCGCCTCGTAGATCTTGCGGGTCAGCGTCTTCTCGCTGGACAGGAAGAAGTTGCGGGCCACCTGCATGGTGATGGTGCTGGCGCCTTGCCGCTTGCCTCCCGCGACGAGATTGGAGTAGGCTGCCCGTATGACGCCGACATAATCGACGCCCTGGTGCTGGTAGAAGCGCTCGTCCTCGGCCGCGAGGATGGCCTGCTTCATGACCTCCGGCACGTCGCTGATGCGCACGATGGCGCGGCGCTCCTCGCCGAACTCGCCGATCAGGTCACCGTCGGCGGTATAGACCCGCAGCGGGATCTTGGGCTGGTAGTCGGTCAGCGCGTCGATCGAGGGGAGATTCGGGTAGGCGACCAGCAGCAGGAAGGCGCCCAGCAGGAGACCGACCAGCGCAAGGCCGGCGAGCACCGCGAAGGGGAAGGCGGTCCAGCGTAACCACTTCAAGGGACGGATCTTTCGGGGAGGACGCCCGGCCATTATAGGGGACCCCCCTTCCTGGGCAACCGTGAAAAATTGACTAGACTTGCCTTGGGCTTGTGGCTAGGATTTAAAGCAAAGTATTAGAAGCGCTCCTAAGTAGCCAAAGCTTAAGGGAAATTTCCTTCCGAAGGGGATTAGGTTGCAGCTTGATATCTTCAAGCCCAAAGCGCCGCCGCTCTTTGGGATGGACATTAGTTCCTCTGCCGTCAAGATGGTGGAGCTCGCCGATGCCGGGAAGGGCGCGCTATCGCGTCGAGCGCTACGCCATCGAGCCGCTCCCGAAGGACTCGGTGCTCGACGGCAATATCGCCAACCTCGAGTCGGTCGCCGAAGCGGTGCGGCGCGGCGTGGAAGAAGCTCGCGACTCGGACCAAGAACGTCGCGCTCGCGCTGCCCACCGCGGCGGTGATCACCAAGAAGATCATCTGCCCGGCCGGCCTGCGCGAGGACGACCTCGAGCTCCAGGTGGAAGGCGAGGCCAACCAGTACATCCCGTTTGCGCTGGACGAGGTGAACCTCGACTTCCAGGTGCTCGGGCCGGCGCCCTCGGGACCGGAAGAGGTCGAGGTCCTGATCGCCGCCTCGCGCAAGGAGAAGGTCGAGGACCGCGTCGCCGTCGCCGAGGCGGCGGGGCTGAAGGCGCTGGTGATGGACGTCGAGTCCTACGCGATGCAGACCGCCTTCGAGCTGATCCGCCAGCAGCTGCCCAACGAGGGGCGGGACCAGAACATCGCCGTGGTGGACATCGGCGCGAGCATCATGAACATCACGGTGCTGCGCAACGACCAGGCGGTCTACATCGCGCGAGCAGCCGTTCGGCGGCAACCAGCTCACGCAGGACATCGCCCGGCACTACGGCCTGTCGAGCGAGGAGGCGGAGAACGCCAAGCGCTCCGGCGGCCTGCCGGACAGCTTCGACGCCGAGGTGCTGCGGCCGTTCATGGAGAACGCGGCGCTCGAGATCCAGCGCGCGATGCAGTTCTTCTTCACCTCGACGCAGTTCAACTCGATCGAGCACATCCTGCTCACCGGCGGCACCTCGACGCTGGCCGGGTTCGAGGACGTGGTCAGCTCGCGCTCGCGCATCAACGCGATGGTGGCGAACCCGTTCGCCAACATGTCGATCTCGCCGCGCATCCAGCTGAAGAAGCTCATCTCCGACGCCCCGGCGCTGATGATCGCCTGCGGGCTGGCAATGCGGAGGTTCGACGAATGATCCGCATCAACCTACTGCCGCATCGCGACGAGCGGCGCAAGGCGAGTCGCAGGCAGCTCGGCGTGCTCGCGGCGGGCTTCGCGATCCTGGGACTGGTCATCGCTGCCGCCGTGCACGGGGTCATCGCCGGCTACGTCTCGGCGCAGAACGAGCGCAACGACTTCCTGAAGGCCGAGAACGCCAAGCTCGACAAGCAGATCGCGGAGATCAGGAAGCTGCGCGACGAGATCCGCGCGCTGCTGTCGCGCAAGCAGATCATCGAGACGCTGCAGACCGACCGCTCGCGCACCGTCGATCTCCTCGACCAGCTGGTGCGCCAGACCCCCGACGGCGTCTATCTGAAGACCGTCAAGCAGGACGGGCTGAAGGTCAACCTCACCGGCTACGCCCAGTCCAACGCGCGCGTGTCGACGTTCATGCGCAACCTGCAAAGCTCCGCGCTGGTCGAGAACACGCAGACTTCGCCGCAGCTCGTCGAGATCAAGGCGTCCGACGTCAACAAGCGCCGGCTCTCGGAGTTCAACATGAACTTCACGATCAAGCGCCCGGTGACCGAGGAAGACGCCTCCAAGGCGGGCAAAGCCGGCGCCGCGAAGAAAGGGTAGCCCATGGCCGGCGTCCTCGACCAGTTCAAGAACCTCAACACCAGCGATCCGGGCTCGTGGCCGGCGCTGCCGAAGCTCGGGCTCCTGCTCCTGCTGCTCACCGTGATCTTGGTGGTCGCCTACTTCTTCGACTGGCAGGGCCAGCTCGAGGAGCTCGAGGCGGGGCGGGCGCAGGAGGAGAAGCTGAAGGCGGAGTACGTCGACAAGAAGAAGCAGGCGGTGAACCTCGACCTGCTCGAGAACCAGAAGCGCGAGATCGAAACGTCCTTCGGCGCGCTGCTGAAGCAGCTGCCGAACAAGTCGCAGATGGAAGCCCTGCTCGTCGACATCAACCAGGCCGGCCTCGGCCGCGGTCTCCAGTTCGAGCTGTTCCGGCCGGCGCAGAGCGAGACGGTGCGGGACTTCTATGCCGAGCTCCCGATCAACGTCAAGGTGACGGGCAACTACCACGACATGGGCGCGTTCGCGAGCGACATCGGCCAGCTGTCGCGCATCGTCACGCTGAACGACATCAATCTGAACGTCGGCAAGGACGGGACCCTGACGATGGACACCATCGCCAAGACCTTCCGGTACCTCGACGACGAAGAGGTCGCCACGCAACGCGCCGCCGCGAAGGCCGCGAAGGCGGCGAAGAAATGAGGCGCCTCGCGATCACTCTCGGCGTCGCGCTGGCGCTCGCCGGATGCGAGGGCGGCGAGCAGCAGGAGCTGCGCGCCGAGCTCGCCAGCATGACCAAGGACCTGCGCGGCAAGGTCGACCCGCTGCCGGTCGTGAAGCCCTACGAGCCGGTGCCGTACACCGCCTACGACCTCGCCGACCCGTTCGGGCCCGCGAAGATCCAGCTCGTCGCCGCCAAGGGCGCCGGGCAGGGCGCGGGCGGGCTGCAGCCCGATCTGAGCCGGCCCAAGGAGCCGCTCGAGGCGTTCCCGCTCGAGAGCCTGAAGATGGTCGGCACGCTCGAGCGCGGCAAGCAGACCTACGCGCTCGTCAGGGCCGATGCCGGGCTCTACCGCGTCCGGGTCGGGAACTATCTCGGACAGAATTTCGGGGTGATCACGAAGATCACCGACAGCGAGGTCGCGCTGCGCGAACTCGTCCAGGACGCCGGCGGCGACTGGACCGAGCGCGAGAGCACGCTACTGCTGCAGGAAGCCGACCTCAAGGAGGCGAGGAAATGAAGAACTATCGGACGCCGTTCATCACCGTTCTGGTCGCGGCGGCGGCCTGGCTCTGGGCCGGCATCGCGCTCGCCCAGTCTGCGCCGCCGAACTCGATCGAGGCGCTCAACGTGGCCTCGCAGGGCGGGCGCGTGATCGTCCGAATCACGACGAAGCAGCCGCTTACCGCGGCGCCCGCCAGTTTCACGGTGAACCAGCCCGCGCGCATCGCGTTCGACTTCCCGAGCACCGGCAACGCGCTCGGGCGGAACAACCAGGACATCAACGAAGGCGAGCTGCGCAGCATGAGCATGGTGCAGGTCGGCGACCGCACGCGCATGGTGCTGAACCTGCGCAACATGGTGACCTACGAGAGCCAGGTCGAGGGCAACGTTCTGAGCGTCGTCCTCACGCCGGTTCCGGTCGCCGAGGCGCGTTCCAAAACGCGGGCCGCCGAGCGGTTCGCCGAGGGGACCGACTGACGCCAAGCACAACATCCGCGAGATCGACTTCCGCCGCGGCAAGGCCGGCGAGGGCCGGATCGTGGTCGACCTGTCGGACACCTCCACCGGGATCGACATCCGCCAGCAGGGCCAGCAGCTCATCGTCGACTTCCTGAAGACCCAGCTGCCCGAGAACCTGCGCAAGCGGCTCGACGTGCAGGACTTCGCGACCCCGGTGTCGACCGTGAGCACGTTCACCCAGGGCGAGAACGTGCGCATGGTGATCGAGCCGAAGGGGCTGTGGGAGCACAACGCCTACCAGACCGACACGCAGTTCGTGATCGAGGTGAAGCCGGTCCAGTACGACCCGAACAAGCTCGTGCAGGGCACGCGCGGCGGCTACCGGGGCGACAAGCTGTCGCTCAACTTCCAGAACGTCGACGTGCGCAGCGTGCTGAACGTGATCGCCGACTTCACCGATCTCAACATCATCACCAGCGACACGGTGGGGGGCAACCTGACGCTGCGTCTCAAGGACGTGCCCTGGGACCAGGCGCTCGACATCATCCTGCAGACGCGCGGCCTCGACATGCGCAAGAACGGCAACGTCGTCTGGATCGCGCCGCGCGACGAGCTGGCCACCAAGGAGAAGCTCGAGCTCGAGGCGCCGCAGCAGATCTCCGATCTCGAGCCGCTGCGCACCGAGACCTTCCAGCTCAACTACACCAAAGCCTCCGAGATGGTGATTCTGCTCCGGGGCGGCGTGTCGTCCGGCGGGGCGGCGGCACCAACATACCGATCCTCTCCAAGCGCGGCAGCGTCGTGGCCGACCCGCGCACCAACATCCTGTTCGTGCAGGACATCCCGTCGCGGCTGGAAGCGGTGCGCAAGATGATCGCGACCTCCGACATCCCGGTCCGCCAGGTGATGATCGAGGCGCGCATCGTCGAGGCGACCGACAAGTTCAGCCGGACGCTCGGCGTGCGCCTCGGGTACAACAACATTGCGGGCAATCAGTTCTTCGGGGGACGACCCCTGTTCAACGTCGGCGGCGGGGTTACGTCTCCGGTCTCCACGGCCACGGGTCTCGCAAACGTGAACGCGGCGACCAACACGAGCATGCTGACCAACCCGATCCCGAGCTTCCCGCAGGCCAACATGATCAACCTGCCGGCGACGCCGACCGAGACGGGCGCACAGGCGGGGCAGTTCTCGCTCATGCTGTTCAACAGCGCCGCGACGAAGTTCCTGAACCTGGAGATCACCGCGCTCGAGAGCGACGGCAAGGGCAAGATGATTTCCAGCCCGCGCGTCGTGACGGCGAACCAGGTCGAGGCGCTGATCGAGCAGGGCACCGAGCTCCCGTATCAGCAGGCGACCTCGAGCGGCGCGACCAGCGTCGCGTTCCGCAAGGCCACGCTCGCGCTGCGCGTGAAGCCGCAGATCACGCCGGACGGCAACGTGATCATGGACGTCGACATCAACAAGGACGCGGTCGGCATCCAGACCACGGCCGGTTTCGCCATCGACACCAAGCACGTGCAGGACCTCGGTGCTGGTCGAGAACGGCGGCACGGTGGTGATCGGCGGGATCTACACGCAGGACGAGCGCAACCAGGTCAACAAGGTGCCGTTCTTCGGCGACCTGCCCGCGGTCGGGCCGCTGTTCCGCAACACGCTGCGCGTGGACAACAAGACCGAGCTGCTGGTCTTCCTCACGCCGCGGATCATCGACGAGCGGCTGAGCGTCCGGTAGCCGCGCGAGTCCACGCTTCGCGAAGGCCGGGCGCTGCCCGGCCTTTTTCGTTGGTCCGCCGCCTGCACCGCGACGCAAGCGTGCGCGAGCGCCGCGCAGCCGGGCTGGTCCTCCGCTTACAATGCGCCGCATGGAGACGAGCCGCAACATCTTCCTCGTCGGGCTGATGGGCGCCGGCAAGACCACCATCGGCCGGCAGCTCGCGCAGCGCCTGCGGCAAGGACGTTCATCGACACCGACCAGGAGATCGAGCGCCGCACCGGCGTGCGGATCGGCACCATCTTCGAGATCGAGGGCGAGGAGGGATTTCGCGCGCGCGAGGCGCAGGTGCTGGAAAGCCTGACCGCAGCTCGACGACATCGTGCTGGCGACCGGGGGCGGCGTCGTGCTGCGGCCGGAGAATCGCACGCTGCTCAAGGGGCGCGGCTTCGTGATCTACCTGCGGGCCCAGCCGCGCGACCTCTACCAGCGCACGCGGCACGACAAGGGGCGGCCGCTGCTGCAGACCGGCGACCCGCTCGTGCGCCTGGAGGAACTCTTCGGCGTCCGCGACCCGCTCTACCGCGAGGTCGCCGACCTCATCGTCGACACCGGGCGGCAGAGCGTCTCCGCGCTCGTCGGCCAGCTGCTGAAGCGACTGCCCGAGGCATGCAGACTGTCCGCGTAGCCCTGGCGGAGCGCGCCTACCCGATCCACATCGGCGCCGGGTTGCTCGAGCGCGCCGACCTGCTGGTCCCGCTCCTGCCGCAGCGGCGCGTCGCCCTCGTCACCAACCAGACCGTCGCGCCGCTCTACCTCGACCGGGTCGCGCGGTCGCTGGAGGCCGCCGGCATCGGCAGCGTGCGAATCGTCGTCCCCGACGGCGAGGCCCACAAGGACTGGCCGACGCTCAACCAGGTCTTCGACGCGCTGCTCGAGCACCGCTGCGACCGCAAGACGGCGCTCGTCGCGCTCGGCGGCGGCGTGATCGGCGACCTCGCCGGGTTCGCCGCCGCGACCTACCAGCGCGGCGTGCCGTTCGTGCAGGTGCCGACCACGCTGCTCGCGCAGGTGGATTCTTCCGTGGGCGGCAAGACCGCGATCAACCATCCGCTCGGCAAGAACATGATCGGCGCGTTCCACCAGCCGCTCGCGGTGCTCGCCGACATGGACACGCTCGCGACGCTGCCGACGCGCGAGCTGCGCGCCGGGCTGGCCGAGGTGATCAAGCACGGCGCGATCCGCGACGCGGCGTTCTTCGACTGGCTCGAGGCGAACCTCGATGCGCTGCTGCGCGCTCGATCGCGACGCGCTCGCCTACGCGGTGAAGCGCTCGGTGCGAGATCAAGGCGGCGGTCGTCGCCGAGGACGAGCGCGAAACCGGCGTGCGCGCGCTGCTCAACTTCGGCCACACCTTCGGCCATGCGATCGAGGCGGGCCTGGGCTTCGGCGCCTGGCTGCACGGCGAGGCGGTGGCGCGCGGGCATGGTCATGGCGGCCGACCTTTCCGTCCGCCTCGGGCTGCTCGAACGCGCGGCCGCCGATCGGCTCCAGCCGGCTGCTCGCGCGCGCCGGCCTGCCGGTGGCCGGCCCGGCGCTCGGACCCGGCCGCTATCTCGACCTCATGGCGGTCGACAAGAAGGCGGAGGCCGGCCGCATCCGGTTCATCCTGCTCGACCGGCTCGGCGCGGCCCGCATCGTCGACAGCGTGCCCGCCGACGCCCTGCAGGCGACGCTAAGCGCCTGTTCCACAAAGTAGCTCCCGCGCCCCACCGGGGTGCGTTGACGCGCTGCGGTAACCGGTTGAGCCCGCAGGGGTTCGCAGGTATATTCCCAAGCTCCCCCGGAAAAAATGCACGGTCTCGCCGGAGCCGCGCCCGGGCTCGAGCCAACCGAGGTGCGCCGTGACTGAGCCGGTCTTTCCGCCCCCCGCCCAGGGTCTCTACGACCCGGCGAACGAGCACGACGCGTGCGGCGTCGGCTTCGTCGCGAACATCAAGGGCAAGAAGAGCCACGACATCGTCGAGCACGGGCTGCTGATCCTGAAGAACCTGACCCACCGCGGCGCGGTCGGCGCCGACCCGCAAGCCGGCGACGGCGCCGGGCATCCTGATCCAGATCCCCGACCAGTTCTTCCGCGAGGAGATGGCGAAGCAGGGCGTGACCCTGCCGCCGGTCGGCCAGTACGGCGTCGGGATGGTGTTCCTGCCGCGCGAGCCCGCCTCGCGCTTCGCCTGCGAATACGAGATCGAGCGCGCGATCAAGGACGAGGGCCAGGTGCTGCTCGGCTGGCGCGACGTGCCGGTCGACAACGCCGACCTCGGGCGAGTCGGTCAAGAAGCTCGAGCCGGTGATCCGGCAGGTCTTCGTCGGCCGCGGCGCGGGCGTGACCGTCACCGACGCGCTCGAGCGCAAGCTCTACATCATCCGCAAGTCCTCCGGCCACGCGATCCAGGCGCTGAAGCTCGCGCACGGCAAGGAGTTCTACGTGCCGTCGATGTCGGCGCGCACGATCGTCTACAAGGGCATGCTGATGGCCTACCAGGTCGGCCAGTACTACAAGGACCTGCAGGACCCGCGCGTCGTGTCGGCGCTCGCGCTGGTCCACCAGCGCTTCTCGACCAACACGTTCCCGACCTGGGACCTGGCGCATCCGTTCCGGCTGATCGCCCACAACGGCGAGATCAACACCCTGCGCGGCAACGTCAACTGGATCCGTGCGCGCCAGGGGGCGATCTCCAGCCCGATCCTCGGCGACGACCTCGACAAGATCTGGCCGCTGATCTACGCCGGCCAGTCGGACTCGGCGTCGCTTCGACAACGCGCTCGAGCTGCTCGTGATGGGCGGCTATTCGATCGCCCACGCGATGATGATGATGATCCCCGAGGCGTGGGAGAAGCACACGCTGATGGACCCGCGCCGGCGCGCGTTCTACGAGTACCACGCCGCGATGATGGAGCCGTGGGACGGCCCGGCGGCGATCGCGTTCACCGACGGCCGCCAGATCGGCGCGACGCTCGATCGCAACGGCCTGCGCCCCGCCCGCTACATCGTCACCGACGACGATCTCGTCGATCATGGGCTCCGAGTGCGGCTGCCTGCCGATCCCCGAGGAGCAGATCGTCAAGAAGTGGCGCCTGCAGCCGGGCAAGATGTTCCTCGTCGACCTCGAGAAGGGCCGCATCGTCGACGACAAGGAGCTGAAGGACACGCTCGCCTCGCGCCAAGCCCTACGCCGAGTGGATCGAGCGCATCCGCGTCAAGCTCGACGACCTGCCCGCGCCGGAGGAGCAGCGCGTGCCGCTCGCGCGAGCCGCTGCTCGACCGCCAGCAGGCGTTCGGCTACACGCAGGAAGACATCAAGTTCATCTGATGACGCCGATGGCGCTCAACGGCGAGGAGCCGATCGGCTCGATGGGCAACGACTCGCCGCTCGCGGTGCTGTCGAACAAGAACAAGACGCTCTACCACTACTTCAAGCAGCTGTTCGCGCAGGTCACCAACCCGCCGATCGATCCGATCCGCGAGGAGCTGGTGATGTCGCTGGTGTCGCTTCATCGGGCCGAAGCCGAACCTGCTCGGCATCGACGAGATGAACCCGCCGCTGCGCCTCGAGGTGAGCCAGCCGGTGCTCGACTTCGACGCAGATGGAGACGATCCGCCACATCGAGCAAGCTACACCGACGGCAAGTTCCGGTCGCTGCGAGCTCGACATCACCTACCCGGTGGCCTGGGGCAAGGAGGCGATCGAGGCGCGCCTCGCCAGCCTGTGCGCGCAGGCCGAGGACGCGGTGCGCTCCGGCTACACGCATCATCATCATCTCCGACCGCAAGATGGACCGCGCAGCACGTCGCGATTCCCGCGCTGCTCGCGCTGTCGGCGATCCACCAGCATCTCACCGGCAAGGGGCTGCGCACCTCCACCGGCCTCGTGGTCGAAACCGGGTCGGCGCGCGAGGTGCATCACTTCGCGCTGCTCGGCGGCTACGGCGCCGAGGCGGTGCACCCGTATCTCGCCTTCGAGACGCTCCTCGAGCTGCGAACGGGCCTCGTGCCCGAGGACCGGGACGGCGCAAGAGCCTGCAAGAACTTCATCAAGGCGATCGGCAAGGGCCTGCGCAAGGTGATGTCCAAGATGGGCATCTCGACCTACATGTCCTACACCGGCGCGCAGATCTTCGAGGCGGTCGGCCTGCGCGAAGCGCTGGTCGAGAAGTACTTCACCGGCACCACGTCCAACGTCGAGGGCATCGGCGTGTTCGAGGTCGCCGAGGAGGCGATGCGCATCCACCGCGCGGCGTTCGGCGACGATCCGGTGCTCGCCGCGCGCGCTCGACGCGGGCGGCGAGTACGCGTACCGCGTGCGCGGCGAAGAGCACATGTGGACGCCCGACGCGATCGCCAAGCTGCAGCACTCGACGCGCCAGAAGCAGCTTCGCGACCTACAAGGAGTACGCGCAGATCATCAACGACCAGTCGCGGCGGCACATGACGTTCCGCGGGCTGTTCGAGTTCCGCTTCGATCGCTGCACAGCCGGTCCCGATCGAGGAGGTCGAGCCGGCCGCCGAGATCGTCAAGCGCTTCTCGACCGGCGCGATGTCGCTCGGCTCGATCTCGACCGAGGCGCACACCACGCTCGCGATCGCGATGAACCGCATCGGCGGCAAGTCGAACACCGGCGAGGGCGGCGAGGACCGCAAGCGCTACGCGCCGATCAAGGCCGGCGAGACGCTGGCCGTCGCGCCTCGGCCGCGACCGCATCGAGCGCGACCTCGAGCTCAAGGCAGGGCGACTCGCTCAAGTCGAAGATCAAGCAGGTGGCCTCGGGCCGCTTCGGCGTCACGGCGGAGTACCTGGCCTCGCGCCGAGCAGATCCAGATCAAGATGGCGCAGGGCGCCAAGCCCGGCGAGGGCGGCCAGCTGCCCGGCCGCAAGGTGTCCGAGTACATCGCCGAGCTGCGCTACTCCACGCCCGGGCGTGGAGCTGATCTCGCCGCCGCCGCACCACGACATCTACTCGATCGAGGACCTGGCGCAGCTCATCCACGACCTCAAGAACGCCAACCCGACGCGCGTCGATCACCGTGAAGCTGGTGTCCGAGGTCGGCGTCGGCACGGTCGCCGCGGGCGTGGCCAAGGCGAAGGCCGATCACGTCACCATCTCCGGCCACGACGGCGGCACCGGCGCCTCGCCCTGGTCGTCGATCAAGCACGCCGGCACGCCGTGGGAGCTCGGGCTCGCCGAGACGCAGCAGACGCTGGTGCTCAACCGCCTGCGCGGCCGCATCGCGGTGCAGGTCGACGGCCAGATGAAGACCGGCCGCGACGTGGTCGATCGGCGCGCATGCTCGGCGCCGACGAGTTCGGCTTCGCCACCGCGCCGCTGGTCGTCGCGGGCTGCATCATGATGCGCAAGTGCCACCTCAACACCTGCCCGGTCGGCGTGGCCACGCAGGATCCGGTGCTGCGCAGGAAGTTCCACGGCAAGCCCGAGCACGTCATCAACTTCTTCTTCTTCGTCGCCGAGGAAGCGCGCGAGCTGATGGCGCAGCTCGGCGTGCGCACAGCTCGACGATCTGATCGGCCGCGCCGACCTGCTCGACACGAAGAAGGGCATCGAGCACTGGAAGGCGCGCGGGCTCGACTTCTCGCGGATCTTCCATCAGCCCGCAGGTCGGCCCCGAGGTCGCCACGCTGCAACGTCGAGCGGCAGGACCACGGGCTCGAGCAAGGCGCTCGACAACCGCCTGATCGAGCTCGCCGAGCCCGCGCTCGAGCGCGGCGAGAAGGTGACGATCGACATGCCGATCCGCAACATCAACCGCACCGTCGGCACGATGCTGTCGGACGAGATCGCGAAGCGCTACGGGCACGACGGGCTGCCCGGACGACACGATCCACGTGCGCTTCGCCGGCTCGGCGGGCCAGAGCTTCGGCGCGTTCCTGGCGAAGGGCGTCACGCTCGACCTGTCGGCGACACCAACGACTACTGCGGCAAGGGCCTGTCGGGCGGGCGCATCAGCGTGCAGCCCTCGCCCAAGTTCCGCGGCGAGCCGACCGAGAACATCATCACCGGCAACGTGGTGCTCTACGGCGCGATCGCGGGCGAGGCGTACTTCCGCGGCGTGGCCGGGCGAGCGCTTCGCGGTGCGCAACTCCGGCGCGCACGCGGTGGTCGAGGGCGTCGGCGACCACGGCTGCGAGTACATGACCGGCGGCACGGTCGCGGTGCTCGGGCAGACCGGCCGCAACTTCGCGGCGGGCATGTCGGGCGGCATCGCCTACGTGCTCGATCTCGACGGCACGTTCGCGACGACGCTGCAACACCGTCGATGGTCGACCTGGAGCCGGTGCTCTCGGAGGGCGAGCAGGAGGCGCAAGGTGTCGCGCGACCTGTGGCACATGGGCCACTCGGACGAGGCGATCCTGCAAGCGGCTGATCGAGAACCACGCGAAGTACACCGGCAGCACGGCGCGCGAAGGAGATTCTCGCCGACTGGGCCGGCTACCGGGCGAAGTTCGTGAAGGTGTTTCCGAAGGAGTACCGCCGCGCGCTGGCGAGCTGCGCAGAACGCGGCCGCTGTCGCGGCAAGAACGCACGTGGCGTGAGAGCCGCATATGGGCAAGGTCACCGGATTTCTCGAGTACCAGCGCCTGCAGGAGGCGGCCGAAGCGCCGCGAGGCGCGCAAGAAGCACTGGCGCGAGTTCGTCGCTCACCTCACCGACGAGGAGGCGAAGGTCCAGGGCGCGCGCTGCATGGACTGCGGCACCCCGTTCTGCATGAGCGGCTGCCCGGTCAACAACATCATCCCGGACTGGAACGACCTCGTTTACCGGCAGGACTGGAAGCACGCGATCGAGACGCTGCACTCGACCAACAACTTCCCCGAGTTCACCGGCCGCATCTGCCCCGCGCCGTGCGAGGAGGCCTGCACGCTGCGCATCAACAACGACCCGGTCGGCATCAAGTCGATCGAGCACGCGATCATCGACAAGGCCTGGGAAGCGGGCTGGGTCCTGCCGCAGCCGCCGGAGCACAAGACCGGCAAGACGGTCGCGGTCGTCGGCTCGGGCCCCGCCGGCCTCGCCTGCGCGCAGCAGCTCGCGCGCGCCGGGCACGACGTGGTGGTGTTCGAGAAGAACGACCGCATCGGCGGGCTGCTGCGCTACGGCATCCCCGACTTCAAGATGGAGAAGTGGCTCATCGACCGCCGCCTCGAGCAGATGCGCGCCGAGGGCGTCGAGTTCCGCACCGGCGTGTTCGTCGGGAAGGCGCCGCCCGGCAGCGGGATCGCGAACGACGCGAAGAGAACGGTGGGTCCGGAGCAGCTCGTCGCCCAGTTCGACGCGGTGGTGCTCGCCGGCGGCGCCGAGCAGCCGCGCGACCTCCCGATTCCCGGGCGCGACCTCGACGGCGTGCACTTCGCGATGGAGTTCCTGCCGCTGCAGAACCGGCGCGTGGCCGGCGACAAGGGCGTCCGCGAGCTCTGGGCGACCGGCAAGCACGTCGTCGTGATCGGCGGCGGCGACACCGGCTCCGACTGCGTCGGCACGTCGAACCGGCACGGCGCCAAGTCGGTGACGCAGTTCGAGCTGCTGCCGATGCCGCCGGAGGCCGATCAGAATCCGGTGTGGCCGTACTGGCCGGTGCGCCTGCGCACCTCCTCGTCGCACGAGGAAGGCTGCCACCGCGACTGGGCCGTGACCACCAAGTCGTTCCGCGGCGAGAACGGCAAGGTGCGAGTCGCTCGTCGCGGTGCGCGTGAAATGGGAGAAGGACCCGGCCACCGGCCAGATGAAGATGATCGAAATGCCCGGGACCGAGTTCGAGCTGCCCGCGGATCTCGTGCTGCTCGCGATGGGCTTCACGAGCCCGTTCGGCGGCGTGCTCGATGCGTTCGGCGTCGCGAAGGATGCGCGCGGCAACGCGCGGGCGACGACCGACGGCCCCGGCTGCTACGCGACCTCGGTGCCGAAGGTGTTCGCGGCCGGCGATCTCCGCCGCGGCCAGTCGCTCGTCGTCTGGGCGATCCGCGAAGGCCGGCAGTGCGCGCGCGCGGTGGACGAGTTCCTGATGGGGGCCTCCGAGCTGCCGCGCTGACCGGGCTCGCGCACCAAGCAAAACGGCGCCCTCGGGCGCCGTTTTCGCATGGGAAAGCGTTCGCTACTGCTGCAGTGGCGTCGGACGCGGTCGCGGCACCGGCCGCGGCGGTGGCGCCGCCGACTCGGGCACCGGCACGTACTGCGCGCCGATGCCGCCGGGACCGGGCGCGACGATCACGCCGCCGGGCGGCGCCGGGTTGTACCCGCCGCCGATGCCGTAGCTGCCGCTCCCCGCCGCGACCCCGCCGGGTGGCGGCCGGTAGTACGGTCCGACCGCGCCGCCGCCCCCCTGCACGATGTCCGGCGTAGGACGGAACGTGCCCGGCGCCGGCCGCGTCGGGGTGCCGATCGGCGGGCGCACGTGGGGCGGGTACGCGTAGTCGTAGCGCGAATCGAGGGCACCGCGGTTCGGATCGTCGCAGTCGACGCGGCGTTCCGCGCGGCACTGCTCGAGCCAGCGCCGATAGGCGTCGGCGGCAGCCGCGTCCTGCTGTCCGGCGCTTTGCCGCTGCGCGGCGGCCTCGCGCTCGAGCTGGTCGATCCGCTGGCGCAGCGCCGGATCGGCGGGCGCCGCGGGATTGGCGGCCGCCGCGGGATCGTCGCGCCGCGCCCCCGGCGACGGGATCGTGGTCACGCGGTCCTCGTCCAGCTTGACGACGCCCTTGCCCTTGGCCGGCGGCGCGCTCGAATAGTTGACGACGCCCTTGTCGTCGACCCACTTGTACACCTGGGCGTGCGCGACGCCGCCGAGCCGCGAGGGCGCTTGCCGCGACGAGAACGAGGACGGTCCGATCCATGGACAGATTACGCATGATCCCTCGGGTTGGATGACATGTTCGACACGTCGTTCCATCGTTCCGGCGTTCCGGCGTTCACGAGGTTCTCATAGTACGCGCCGTCGGATTCCCGTCACGACGACCTCGGCCGCGACCACGACGGCGAAGATCGCGAGGAGCACCATCGCGACCCGGTCCCATTGAAACAGATTCAGTGCCGTGTCGAGCGCCATGCCGACGCCGCCCGCGCCGACCAGGCCGAGGACCGCCGATTCGCGCACGTTGATGTCCCACCGGAACAGCACGATCGCCCAGAACGCCGGTTTCACCTGCGGCCAGTAGCCCTTCAGCAGCACCGCGAACCGGGGCGCGCCGGTGGCTTCCAGCGCCTCGATCGTCCCGCGGTTCGACTCCTCCAGCGCCTCGCCCAGCAGCTTGCCGGTGAATCCGATCGAGTGGAACGCGATCGCCATCGTGCCCGCGAGCGCACCCGGCCCGAACACGGCGACGAAAAAGAGCGCCCAGATGAGCGTGTTCACCGAACGCGACGAGACCAGGATCAGCTTGGCGAGATAGTTGAGCCACGGCACCGGCGTCACGTTGCGCGCCGCGAGAAAGGCGACCGGGACCGCCATGACCACCGCGGCCAGCGTTCCCAGCGTGGCGATGTGGAGCGAGTCGAGAAGCGCTGCGTGGACGCCTTCCGGGTAGTGGTCCCACGCGACCGGCCACATCCGCCGCAGCATGTCGCCGATCTGCTCGGGCGCGTCGTACAGGAATTCCGGGATGATCTCGATCGACTGCAGCGACGCGACGATCGCCGCCACGATCGCCGAGGTAGACGGCGAAGCGCGCGAGCCGCTCGGCCGGCGTGAAGCGCCGCCACTCGCGCTCGACCGCGGCGAGGCCGGGCGCCGTGCTCATGCCCTGAAGACGCGCTTCACCCGCACCGTCAGGACCTCGCCGGCCATGATCAGCGCGATGATGGTCAGCACGATCGTGCACACGAAGTCGTAGTCGAAGCGCTGGAACGCGGCGAACAGCGTGCCGCCGATCCCGCCGGCGCCGACGATCCCCACCATGGTCGAGTTGCGCAGGTTCGCGTCGGTCTCGTAGGAGACAAACCCCACCAGGCGCGAGAACACCTGCGGCAGCACCGCGTAGGTCACCAGCGACGCGAACGGCGCGCCGGTCGCGCGCACCGCCTCCACCTGCTTGAGCGAGATCTCCTCGATCGCCTCGGTCATCAGCTTGCCGAGGAACCCCACCGAGGCGACGGTGAGCGCCAGGATCCCGGCGAGCGCGCCGAAGCCCACCGCCTTGACGAACAGGATCGCGACGATCACCGGATGGAACGAACGGCACAGCACCATCACCGCGCGCGCCGGCCAGGTCGCCCACGCCGGCATCAGGTTGCGTGCGGCGGCGAGCGCGAGCGGCGCCGAAATCAGCACCCCGAGCACCGAGGCGAGCACCGCGATCTGCAGGCTCTCCGCCATGCCCTTCGCGAGCAGCGCGAGGCGCGAGAGATCGGGCGGGAAGAGCCGCGCGACGAACTTCGCCCCGTGCTCGATCCCGGCGAGGAACCGCGCCGGCGTGAACTCCAGTTGCGACGCGGCGTAGAGCGACGTAGAGCGCGAACGCAACCCAGGCGGCGCGCGCCCACCAGTTGGGCACGAAAGCGCGGCGCGCGGCGGCGCTCAATGCAGCCAGTCCTCGCCGCCGTAGATCGTCTGCAGGTGCGCGTCGGTGATCGCCTCGGGCGCGCCGTCGTAGACCACGCGCCCGCCGGTCATGCCCACGATGCGTCCCGCGAAGCGCTTGGCGAGCGCCACGTTGTGGATGTTGATGATCACCGGAAACCCGTGCTTCTCCGAGAGCGCGGCGACGAGCGCCATGATCTCCACCGAGGTCTTCGGATCGAGCGAGGAGGTCGGCTCGTCGGCGAGGAGCAGCCGCGGCTCCTGCATCACCGCCCGCGCGATGCCGACGCGCTGGCGCTGCCCGCCGGAGAGGCTGTCGGCGCGGGCGTGCGCGTGGGGCCCGAGGCCGACGGTGTCGAGCAGCTCGAAGGCCCGCTCGACGTCGCGCGGCGGGTAGCGCCGCAGCCACGCGTTGAGCGGCGTCACGTAGCCGAGCCGCCCGCACAGCAGGTTCTCCATCACGGTCAGGCGTTCGACCAGGTTGTACTCCTGGAACACCATCCCGATGTGGCGCCGCGCGAGGCGCAACGCGGCGCCGCGCAGGCGGGTGAGGTCCTGGCCCTCGAACAGGATCTCGCCGGCGGTCGGCTCGACCAGCCGGTTGATGCAGCGGATGAGCGTGGACTTGCCGGTGCCCGACGGCCCGATGATCGCGGTGATCCCGCGCGGCGCGAAGTCGAGGTCGATGCCGCGCAGCACCGGCGTGCCGGGCACGTACGCCTTCACCAGCCCGCGGATGCGCAGCGCCGGCGCCTCCGCCGTCGGGTGGCGCGGGTCCGCGGCGGACGCGGCCGGCGCGCCGGTCGTCACGCTACTTCTTCCCGGCCGCCTTCTTCGCCGCGGCCTCGGCTTCCTTCTTCTGCAGGCTCTCGAACGCCGTCTTGTTGAACTTCTCGCCGCTGCCGTCGGCCACCTGGCGCACGATCGCCCAGTCCTTCTGGAAGGTGATCGGGAAGAACCGGTCGGCGCCGCCGAAGGCCTTCTGCATCTCGGCCGGGAAGCGGTATTCGTAGAAGCACTTCAGCATCCGGTCGCGCAGGCCCGGCTCGAGATCGTGCGCGTAGGCGAACGAGGACGTCGGGAACGTCTGGCTCTTCCAGATGATGCGGAAGTCATCGGCCTTGATCTGGCCGCGCTCGGCCATGCGATTGAACACGTCCGAGGCGACCGGGCCGCCGTCGTAGTCGCCGCTCAGCACGCCCATCACCGTCTGGTCGTGCTTGCCCGAGTAGACCACCTTGTAATCCTGGTCGGGGACGAGGCCCTGGGCGGGGAAGAGCGCGCGCGGCGCGAGGTTGCCGGAGTTCGACGAGGGCTGGACGTGCGCCACCTTCTTGCCCTTCAGGTCGGCGAGCTTCTGGAACGGGCTGTCCTTCTTGACCACGAACCAGAGCTGGTAGCCCTGCCACTCCTTGGCATCCCCCTTCACCGCGAACGGCACCGCGCCGGCGAGGTTCACCGCGAAGTTGGTCGGGCCGGTCGAGAAGCCGCCGACGTGCAGACGGCCCGAGCGCATCGCCTCGATCTCGGCCGCGTTCGACTGCACCTGGTAGAAGACCACGCGCTTGCCGGTGCACTTCGACAGGTGGTCGGTGAACGGCTTGAAGATGTTCTCGTACACCGCCGGATCCTCCACCGGCGTGTAGGTGAACACCAGCGTCGACGGGTTCTTGAACTTGGACGGGTCCTTGGGCGGGTCGGCAACGAGGTCCTTGTTCTCGTCGCAGTAGAGCGCGTCGAGCTCGCCCCGGTTCTTGCACGTGTCCTGGGCCGGGGCGGCGAGCGGGGCGAACCAGGCCACGATGAACGCGGCGAGGAGAAAGCGGCGCATGGGACTCCTCCGGGCGAGTAAGGGCGGCAGAGTTTAGCGCCATGCGTATTGCGCCCGGTGACCGGGCGTAGTTCCGGGAGGAGCGGGGAGGGTGCGTGCTAACATCGACGCCACCCACGAAGCCATCAGCAGTAAACCAGCGCTGCAAAGGTCGCCGCAGTGAACGTCGTCATCCTGGCGGCCGGCCAGGGCAAGCGGATGCGCTCCGACCTGCCGAAGGTCCTCCATCCTCTCGCCGGCCGCCCGCTTCTCGCCCATGTCCTCGCCACCGCCCGGGCGCTCGCGCCCGAGCGGATCTGCGTCGTGTACGGCCACGGCGGCGAGCGCGTGCGCGAGGCGCTCGGCGACCCGGCGGTCGCCTGGGTGCGCCAGGAACCGCAGCTCGGCACCGGGCACGCGCTTGCGCAGGCGCTGCCGCAGCTCGGCGCGGCCGCGCAGACGCTCGTGCTGTACGGCGACGTGCCGCTCACGCGCCCCGCGACGCTCGCGCGCCTGCGCGAGGCCGCGGGCGACGGCGTCGCCGTGCTGACGGTCGAGCTCGACGACCCCACCGGCTACGGGCGCATCGTCCGGGCGGGCGGTGAAGTGAAACGGATCGTCGAGCAGAAGGACGCGAGCGCCGCGGAGCGCGCGATCCGCGAGGTCAACACCGGCATCATGGTGCTGCCGACCGCCCGGCTCGCCGGCTGGCTCGGCCGCCTGCGCGACGACAACGCCCAGCGCGAGTACTACCTCACCGACGTGATCGCCCTTGCCGTCGCCGACGGCGTGAGCGTGCGCGCGGCGCAGCCGCAGGCGGTCGCCGAGACGATGGGCGTCAACTCGAAAGGGCAGCTCGCGGAGCTCGAGCGCATCCACCAGCGCGCGATCGCGAATGCGCTGATGGACGACGGCGTGTCGCTCGCCGATCCGGCGCGCATCGACGTGCGCGGGCCGCTCCGGTGCGGGCGCGACGTCGCGATCGACGTGAACTGCGTGTTCGAGGGCGAGGTCGTCCTCGGCGATCGGGTCTCGATCGCGTCGCACTGCGTGCTGCGCAACGTGCGGGTCGCGGCCGACACCCGGCTCGAGCCCTTCTGCCACGTGGAGGACGCGGACATCGGCGCCGCGTGCCGCATCGGGCCGTACGCGCGCCTGCGGCCCGGGACGAAGCTCGCCGAGGAGGTGCACGTCGGCAACTTCGTCGAGGTGAAGGCGAGCACGTTCGGCCCGCGCTCCAAGGCGAACCACCTCGCCTACGTCGGCGACAGCGCGGTCGGCCGCGACGTGAACGTCGGCGCCGGCACCATCACCTGCAACTACGACGGCGCCCACAAGCATCGCACCGTGATCGAGGACGAGGTGTTCATCGGCTCCGACACGCAGCTCGTCGCGCCGGTCACCGTCGGGCGGGGCGCGACCATCGCCGCGGGCACCACGGTGTGGAAGGACGTCCCGCCGGGCGCGCTCGCGCTGAACGAGAAGACGCAGGTGGCGCGCGCCGATTACCAGCGACCGAGGAAGAAAAAGTAGATGTGCGGAATCGTCGGCGCGATCGCCAATCGTAACGTCGTCCCGATCCTGGTCGAGGGACTGAAGCGGCTCGAGTACCGCGGCTACGACTCCGCGGGCGTCGCGGTCGTCGACGGCACCATCAAGCGCGTGCGCCGCGTCGGCCGCGTCGCGGAGATGGAGGCGGCGGCGCAGGCCGACGGCCTGACGGGCGGGCTCGGCATCGGCCACACGCGCTGGGCGACGCACGGCGGCGTCACCGAGCCGAATGCGCACCCGCACGTCTCGCGCGACGAGATCGCGGTCGTGCACAACGGCATCATCGAGAACCACGACCAGCAGCGCGCCCGGCTGAAGCAGCTCGGCTACGCCTTCGACTCGCAGACCGACACCGAGGTGATCGCGCACCTCGTGCACCACTACTACGGCGCGACGCACGATCTGCTCGCGGCGACGCAGAAGGCGGTGCGCGATCTCGTGGGCGCGTATGCCATTGCCGTCGTTTCGCTCAAGGCCCCCGACGTCATGATCTGCGCGCGCGTCGGCTGTCCGCTGCTCGTCGGCCTCGGCGAGGGCGAGAACTTCGTCGCCTCCGACGTGTCGGCGGTGCTCTCGTCGACGCGCCGCGTGATCTACCTGGACGAGGGCGACGTGGCCGAGGTCGCGCGCGGCGGCGTGCGCGTCTTCGACCGCGACGGGCAAGCCCGTCGAGCGCAAGGTGCACGTGTCGGACGTCTCGCTCGCCTCGCTCGAGCTGGGGCCCTACAGCCACTTCATGCAGAAGGAGATCCACGAGCAGCCCAAGGCGCTCTCGGACTCCCTCGAGCCGATCCTCGGCGACGGGGTCACGCCGCTCCTGTTCGGGCCGGAGGGCGAGAGCGTCCTGCGCGACATCGAGGCCGTGCAGATCATCGCCTGCGGCACGAGCTTCTACGCGGGGTCGGTCGCGCGCTACTGGATCGAGTCGATCGCGAAGGTGCCGACCGCGGTGGAGATCGCGAGCGAGTACCGCTATCGCGACGTCGTGCCCAATCCGAAGCAGCTCATCGTCACCATCTCCCAGTCGGGCGAGACGCTCGACACCATGGAGGCGCTCAAGCGCGCGAAGGAGCTCGGGCACGACCGCACGCTCGCGATCTGCAACGTGCGCGAGAGCGCGATCCCGCGCGCTTCGCGGCTGGTCTTCTACACCCGCGCCGGCGCGGAGATCGGGGTCGCCTCGACCAAGGCGTTCACGACGCAGCTCGCGGCGCTGTTCACGCTCACGCTCGTCCTGGCGAAGCTGAAGGGCCGGCTGTCCCCGGCCGCCGAGGCGGCGCACATCGAGGCGCTGCGCCACCTCCCCGGGAACGTGCAGCACGCGCTCAACCTCGAGCCGCAGATCCGCGTCTGGTCGGAGCGCTTCGCGCAGAAGCCGGACGCGCTCTTCCTCGGCCGCGGCATCCACTATCCGATCGCCCTCGAAGGCGCGCTCAAGCTCAAGGAGATCTCGTACATCCACGCCGAGGCGTACCCGGCGGGCGAGCTCAAGCACGGCCCGCTCGCGCTGGTGGACGAGAACATGCCGGTGGTCGTGATCGCGCCGAACGACGCGCTGCTCGAGAAGGTGAAGTCGAACATGCAGGAAGTGCGCGCGCGCGGCGGCGAGCTCTACGTCTTCGCCGACGCCGACAGCCACTTCGCCGAGAGCGAGGGCGTGCACGTCATCCGCACGCCGCGGCACGTCGGCGTGCTCTCGCCGATCGTGCACGCGATCCCGGTCCAGCTCCTCGCCTACAACGCCGCGATTGCCCGCGGGACCGACGTGGACAAGCCGCGGAATCTCGCCAAATCGGTGACGGTCGAGTAGCGGCGGCGACGCGCCGGCCCCCTTCTTTGACGGACATCAACGCCGCGAAGCCCCCGCCGCCTAGCCTCGATCGCAAGCAACCGCGAGCGAGGCGTTCCGGCGATGGCCGAGTACCAGGGCTGCGAGATCCCCGAGGATCTCTGGTACGACCTCGACTACTGCTGGGTGAAGCCGCTCGGCGACGGGATCTTCCGCGTCGGGCTCACCGATCCGTCGCAGACGATGGCCGGCCGGCTCCAGTACGTGACCTTCCGCTCGCCCGGCACGCATCGCGCGCGCCGGAAGCCGCTCGCGCGGCTCGAATCGGGGAAGTGGGCGGGCGGCGTGCCGGCGCCGTTCGACGGCACGATCGTGGCCTGCAACGACCGGCTGCTCGAGATGCCGCACCTCGTGAACATTGCGCCGTACGGTGACGCGTGGATCGTCGACCTGCGCGCGGACGATCCGGCGCACGCGCTGGATGGGCTGGTCACCGGCGCCGCCGCGGTCGAGGGTCTGCGCGCGTGGATCGACCGGTATGGCGTCGTGTGCATGCGCTGTGCAGCGTGAGATCGAATGAAAGTCGAGCTGCTCGTCTCCCACTGGTGCCCGACCTGCCCCGCTGCGGAGGCGATCTGGCGGCAGGTCGCGGCCGAGCGCGCGATCGAGTTCGCGGTGGTCGACGTCACGAAGCCCGAGGGGCGCGAGATCGTGTCGAAGCTCAATCTGCGCACGATTCCGTCGACCGTGATCGACGGCGTGCTCCAGTCGGTCGGCGTGCCGTCGCTCGATGCGGCGCGCGCGCTCGTCGCCGCAGCGCCGCCACGGGCCACCGCGGCGCCCGCCGCGCAGTCCTCCCCGCAGTTCTCCAAAAATCGCGCAGCACGTCCGCCGGCACCCCCATTCGACCCCGGCGCCGCGCTGCGCCTGCTCGGCACGGTCCCCCACCGGTTCTTCTTCCTGCTCGGCGCGGTGCAGGCGGTCGCGGTGATGCTCTGGTGGCTCGTCGACCTCGGCGGCCGATACGCCGGCCTGTACGCGCCGATCGCCTGGACCGTGCCGCCGCCGTGGGGCCACGCGTTCCTCATGAACTACACGGTGTTCCCGTTCTTCGTGTTCGGGTTCCTCATGACCGCGATGCCGAACTGGACCGGCGAGGCGATGCCGCATCGCGCCCATCTTTACGCCGGGCTGCCGATGGCGCTCGGCGTGGCGCTCATCTACGTCGGGCTCGCGACCGATCCGCGGGTCCTGCTCGCGGGCGTCGCGCTGCTCGTCGCGGGCTGGCTGATCGGCGCCGGGATCCTCGCCAGCGTCGTTGCGGAGAACCGCGGCCGGGACCGCTTCGCCGTCGGGCTGACCGTCGTCATGTTCGTCGGCGCGCTGTCGGCCGCCGCGTTCGGCGCCTGGCTCGCCACCGACGAGCCGATGTTCGCGGCGGCGTCGCGCCACGCCGGGGTGTGGCTCTTCCTCGTGCCGCTCTTCCTCACCATCGAGCACCGCCTGGTGCCGTTCTTCTCGAGCCGCATCATCGAGGGATACGCGGTGTTCCGGCCGCAGTGGTCGCTGCCGTTGCTCATGGCCGCCGCCGCGGCGCACTTCGCGCTGGAGCTCGCCGGCGCGCGCGCCTGGCTCTGGCTCGCCGATGCCCCGATGGCCGCCTGGGTGGCGCTCCTGGCCGTGAAGTGGGGATTGAAGGGGAGCTTCCGGGCCCGGCTGCTCGTCATGCTGCACCTCACGCTGGTCGCGGGCGCGGTGGCGTTCGCGCTCTACGCGCTCGACAGCCTGGCGACGGCGGCCGGCCACGCGGGCGCGCTCGGCCTCGCGCCGCTGCACGCCCTGACGATCGGGTACTTCGCCGCGACGACGGTGGCGATGGTGTCGCGCGTGTCGCTCGGCCATTCGGGGCGGGCGCTCGAGGCCGACCCGCTGACCTGGTGGGCGTTTCTCGGCCTGCTCGACGACCGCCGGGATGCGCACCGCCGCCGATCTCTGGTTCATGCCGCCCGCGCTGCGACTGTGGCTGTCGGTCGCCGCCGCCGTCCTGTGGCTCGCCGTGTTCCTGGCGTGGGCGGCGCGCTACCTTCCGCTCTACCTGCGACCGCGCGCCGACGGGCGTCCCGGCTGACGCGCGGCGGCGGCCGTGCGCATAATCGGCCATGCGCTTTCGCCCCGCCGATCTGCTCGCACGCGCCGTCGCCGCGCTCTGCTGCGCCGCCGGCCTGTCCGCCGCCGCCCAGGACTGGAAGTACGACGGCGCCGAGCTCGTGCGGTTCGCCGCCGACTACGAGAAGCTCAGGGACTCCGGCGGGTCCACCGACGATCCGAGCCTGGCGGCGCGCGTCGGGTACTTCACCGGGTTCGTGCTCGGCGTCGCGCGCGCGAACGCGGACCGCGGGTGGTACTGCCTGCCCGAGAACCTCCAGGCCGGGCCAGGCGTGGGACGTCGTCGCGCGGTTTCTCCGCGAGTACCCGAGCCTCACCGACGCGCGGCCGAGCACGATCGTGAACGGCGCGCTCGCGAAGGGCTTCGCCTGCACCGCGGCCGAGCGGGCGGCGAAGAAGAAGGAGGCGGAGGCGGCGAAGCCGCCGCCCAGGCCGAAGCCCAAGGCTGCGACCAAGCCGGCGACGTGACGGGCGGTCAGCGCTTGAGGGCGAGCGCCCCGAGGTCGCGCTCGAGGCGCCCGAGGATCCGCGCCAGCGCCTCGTTGTAACCCTTCGCGAGCGCTTCGGGCGCGGCGTCGGGGAGGTCCACGCGCTCGCTGAACCGCCGGTCGAGGACCAGCTCGCGGCCTTCGGGTCCGGCCCGCACCACGTACACCTGCACGTCGAGCACCGCGGCGGGCCGCTTGGCCTCGCGCAGGTCGCCGTAGACCGCGAGCACCGTGCCCTCGAGCGCATACGCCGCGTCGGCGGAGATGCCGGGCTCGAGCACCGCGCCGAAGAGGCCGGAGCCCTTCAGCCACTCGGTGGTCGCGGTCGTCACCAGCTCGCCGGGGCCGGCGGCGAACCCGTTGTAGAAATCGGCGACGAGCTGGCCGTCGGACCTGCGGTACAGGAACTCCCGGCCGTCGTACGGCGGCGCGGTCCGGAACGGCTTCACCTTCAGCGCGACGGACCGGGCCGCCGCGCCCGGTGCCGCGCCGCGCGCCGGTGCGAGGTCGTACGTCGCGCGCTCGACCGGCGGGCGCGTGAACGAGCAGGCGGCGAGCCCGGCGGCGACGGCGATCGCCAGGGCGGCGTGCAGCACGCGCATGGTCATTTCCCTCCCTCCCTGACGGGTCGCGGCGCGTCGCTCAGGATGCCGCCCGGGTAGCGCTTCAGGCTCTCGGTGAGGTCGCGCAGGTTCTCGGACAGCCGCCGCAGGTTCGCGAGCGCCGCCGCGATGTCGGCGTCGCTTCCGGCCGTCAGCTCGTCGAGACGCCGCAGGATGCGATCGGCGCTGGCGAGCGAGCTCTTCACCTGCGGGCTTTCGATGACCTCGCGCAGGCTCGCCGCGGTGGCCGCCACGTCCTCGGGCAGCTTGTCGAGCTTCGGGCTGGCGAGGAGCTCCCGCGCCCGCGCGGCCGCGGCAGCGAGGTCCTTCGACGCCTGGCTGATCTCCGGCGAGCCGAGCACCTTGTTCAGCTGCACGGCCGCGGCCCGCACCTCCTTGAGCGTGGCCTCCGCGTTGCCGGCGAGCTTGTCGATCGGCGCCTGGTCGAGCTTCGCGTTGGCCGTGACGAGCAGCCGCTGCGCGTCGGCAAACACCGCCTCCAGGTCCAGCCGGTCGAGCTTGACGAGGAAGTTCTGCGCCCCGCGCACGATCTGGTTGTAGCTCGACGGCGCCGACGGGATGTAGAGATGCTGCGGCGTCCAGTCGATGGCCAGCGGCGGCGGCGCGTCTTCGACGAGATCGATCTCGAGGTAGGCCGTTCCGGTGATCCCGACCGGCGCGATGCGCACGCGCAGGCCCCGTTCGATCGCATGCTGCATCCGCTCCGGGTCGGACTCGACCACCGAGCCGATGAGATCCGCCTCCACCTCGCTCTCGACCCGCACGTACTGCCGGCGCTGGCTGCGCGGCTTGTCCTGCTCGTAGCGCGCCCAGGTGAAGCTGATGTTGGTGACGCGGCCGAGCTGCACGCCGCGGTACTTCACCGCCGAGCCCGAGTCGAGCCCCTGCACCGACTCGTTGAAGTAGGTCTCGAGCACGACGGTCTGCCTGAACACCTGGCCGGCCGAGAGCGCCAGCACGATCCCGACGAACACCGCGATCGACGCGAGGATGAAGAGCCCCAGCCGGAAGTAGTTGGCCTGCTGGCTCATGCTGCGCTCCCCGCTTCCACTTCGTTCTCGGCTTCCCGGTTGAAGAACTGCCGCACGCGCGGGTTCGGGCTGTGGTCGCGCAGGTCCGCCGGCCGGCCCTCCGCGATGATGCCCTTCACGCGCTTGTCGAGCATGATGCACCGGTCGGCGATGCCGAAGATGCTCGGCAGCTCGTGGGTGATCACGACGAAGGTGATGCCCAGGCTCTTGGAGAGCCGCAGGACGAGCTGATCGAGCTCCGCCGAGGTCACCGGGTCGAGTCCTCCCGAGGGCTCGTCGAGGAACACGATGTCGGGGTCGAGCGCCATCGCGCGGGCGATCGCGGCGCGCTTCATCATGCCGCCGCTGATCTCGGACGGCGTGAGGTGGCCGGCGCCGCCGAGGTTCACCAGGCGCAGCTTCGTCTCCGCGAGGAGATCCATCGCGTCGTCGGGGAGGCTCGTGTATTCCTCGAGCGGCAGGCGGATGTTCTCGAGCAGCGTCATGTTCCCGAACAGCGCGCCGAGCTGGTACATCACGCCGAAGCGCCTGAGGATCGCCAGCCGGCGCTCGCCCTGCGCCGTCGCGATGTCCTCGCCGGAGATCAGCACGCGGCCGCCGAGCGGTCGGTACAGGCCGATCATGTGCTTGAGCAGCACGGTCTTGCCGCAGCCCGAGCCGCCGAGGATCGCGAACACCTCCCCGCGCCGGATCTCGAACGACACGTTCTCGTGGACGATGAAGTCGCCGAACCCGGTCCGGAGGTTCTCGACCCGGATGACGACTTCCTGCTGGACCGGTGCGCTCATATGCCGAGGTAGTAGTACACGACCGCGAAGACGCCGTCCACGAACACGATCAGGATGATGCCGCTCACGACCGCATTCGTCGCCGAGATGCCGACCGCGGAGGCGCCGGTCTCGGTCTGCAGCCCGCGCAGGCAGCCGATGCCGGCGATCAGCACGCCGAACACGACCGACTTCGCCAGACCGCCCATGAAGTCGGTCATCGTCGCGAAGCTCACCGCCTGCTTGTAGTAGGTCGCGATCGGGATCTCGAAGGTCAGCATGACGAGCGCGCCGCCGACCAGTCCGATCAGGTCCGAGAACACGACGAGCGGCACCGTCATCGCGGTGGCCGCCAGCACGCGCGTGACCACCAGGAACTTGACCGGATCGAGGCCCATCGTGGTGAGCGCGTCGATTTCCTGGTTCACCTTCATCGTGCCGATCTCCGCGGCGAACGCGGCGCCCGAGCGGCCGGCGAGCAGGATCGCGGTCATGAGCGGCCCGAGCTCGCGCAGGATCGAGAGCGAGAGCAGGTTCGCGACGAAGATCTCCGCGCCGAACTGCTTCATGGCGATCGCGGACTGGAACGCGAGGATCACGCCCATCAGGAAGCCGATCAGCGCGACGATCGGCAGCGCGTTGACGCCGGCTTCCTCGGCGACGTAGAGGATGTCGCGCCAGCGCAGCATGTGCGGGTGGCGCAGCGCGTACGCGAGCGCGGCGGTCGCCTCGCCGACGAACGCGATCTGGCCGCGCAGGTCGGCCCAGAACTCCGTGCCGGCGATCCCGACGCGCTCGATGAAGCTCCGCCGCGGGCGCGCGGGCGCGCTTTCGGCGAAGGATTTCGGATCGAACTGGTCGAGGAGATTCCGGAAGCGCTCGGCCAGACCGTCGATGCGCACCTCCGCGCCCGCGGGCCGCGGCTGCCGCAGCATGTCGAGGAGCAGCGCGACCCCCGCGCCGTCGCAGTAGTCGACCGCCCGGCAGTCGACGGTCAGCCGGGTGCGCGGGTGCGAGGCGAGCGCGGCGCGCGCCGTGCTCCAGAGCGGCCCGACCGAGTACGCGTCGAGCCGGCCGCCGAGCGCGATCGTCGCGCCGCCGTCCGCCTCGTGTAGAGCAAGTGACGCCACGGTTCAGCCGCTGCGCCCGGCCGACACTCGGGCCGCGGCGCGGCCCGGGCGCCTCACTCGGGGAAGGAGTTGAGGCCGTACATGATCAGGAGCGCCGGGCTCGGCGAAGCATTGGGGCCGAACGTGCGGCGGAAGATCTCCACGATCGCGTCGCTCGAGTAGATCTGCGCGAGCGCCCGGTTGACCGCGAGGCGGAACGACGCGTCCCCGCGCGGCAGCACGATCCCGTAGGGCTCGAAGCCGAGGTCGTCGGCGAGCAGCTCGTACTGCGACGGATCCTTCACCTTGCCGGCCAGCCCGACGAGCAGGATCTTGTCGCTGGCGAGCGCGTCGACGGTGCCGGCCTCGAGCGCCGCGATGCCTTCGTCGCGGTTCTTCACCGTCACGACCGTGGCGCTCACGAGCTGCTTCTTCAGCGCCCCCTCGACCGCGCGCTGGTTGGTGGTGCCGCCGACGACGGCGATCTTCTTGCCCGCCAGGCCGCCGAGCGACTTCGCGCCCGAGCTCTTGCGCACCAGCAGTCCGGTCGTGTCGACGAACACCGGGCTCGAGAAGTCGACCTGCTCCATGCGCGAGAGCGTCGCGGTGGTCGACCCGCACTCCATGTCGGCCTGCTTCTTCTGGACGAGCTCCATGCGGTTCTGCGAGGTCGCCGCGACCCACTTCACCGCGAGCGGCTGGGTCTTGAGCTGCTGCTCGAGGCTCGCCACGACGCGCTTGCACAGGTCGACCGTGTACCCGGCGGGCTGCTTGTTCTCCTCGAACGAGAAGGGCAGGGCGTCGGTGCGGTAGGCGATCGTGACCGTTTTCGAGTCGCGGATCTTCTTGAGCGTGCCGTCCAGGGCCTGGGCGTGGACCAGGGCGGGGGCGGCGAGGATAGCGAGCAATGCGACGGCGAGGCGGATCACGGCGGGTCTCCCTTGGGCAGAAGGGTCGGAGGATATACGCGTACCGATGCCGGCGCCATCGCGCGCGGGCGGTCCACCCGGCGTGGCCGGGAGGGACGTCCTACCCGGCGCCGCGCGCCGCGCCGCGCACCGGCTGGGCGTCGGCGCGCGAGACGACCTCCACGCGCAAGGGCGCCGCAGCGTCCACGTGCAGGTCGCGCTGCGGGAACGGGATGCCGATGCCCGCCTCGGCGAGCGCCTTCTCGATCATGAAGCGCAGGTCGCTCGCGATCAGGCGGCCGTCGGCGCCCTTCGCGTAGTCGATCCAGTACTCCAGGCTGAACGCGAGCCCGTCGGCGCCGAAGTCCTCGAAGATCACGCGCGGCGCCGGGTCCTTGAGCACCTGTCCGTGGCGCTCGGCCACGCCGAGCAGCGTGTCCCCGACCTTGCGCGTGTCCGAGCCGTACGCGACGCCGACCTTGACCGACCGGCGCACCCGCGGGCTCGAATAGGTCCAGTTGGTGACGTTCGATTCGACGAAGACCGAGTTGGGAATCAGCGTCTCGATGCCGTCGGTCGTGCGGATCGTCGACGAGCGGATGCTGATGTTGGTGACCGCGCCGACGATGTCGCCGATCTGCACGATGTCGCCGACCTTGATCGGCCGCTCGACGAGCAGCATCACGCCGCTGATGAAGTTCTTGATCAGGACCTGCGCGCCGAAGCCGAATCCGATCGCGAGCGCCCCGCCGAGGAACGCGAACACGGTAAGCGGGATCTTCACGAGGTCGAGCGCGAGCACGAACAGCACCAGGACGAGGATCACCTGCAGCCAGCGCCGCACGATCCGCGCCGCCGCGGGCTCGGCCTTGAAGCGTCCGACCAGCGTGCGCTCGAGGCGCCGCACCAGCCACGACACGACGACATACCCGAGCACGAGCAGCACCACCGCGCCCACGCTCTTGCCGACCGTCACGCTGCGCGTCGAGGTGATCTTGCGGCCGTCCACCTCGACCGTGTCCTCGGCGGTGAACATCTCGAAGTTCCAGACGCTCCGCCCGACGCTCGCCGCCGCGAACCAGGCGTCGAGCCCGTAGGCCCAGTACGGCCGCGCGCCGCGCGTGCCCTCGAACTCTTCCTTCCAGCGTTCGAGCGTCGCGCGCTCGCGGTCGACCGAAGCCTGGAGCCGCGCGTAGATGGCCTCGCGCTCCCGCCAGGTGGTCAAGTGGTCGCGCGCGTCCGCGGTGTCCTCGGGCGACCCGGCGACGGCGATCTGGTTCTCGGCCTGCGTGATGCGGCCGCGCACGACCGCCAGCTCGTTGGCGATGTACTCGCGCCAGGGTTCGGTGCGCTTCAGGAACCCGACCACGCTTTCGTAGGTCAGGCGTTTCTTGGCCGGGTCGCTCGAGCTCGCGATCTCGAAGCGGCCTTCCCAGGTCGAGCGGCTGAAGCTGTTGACGTCGATCAGCGCGCGCAGCAGGTCGTAGCCGATGTCGGCGTTCTGCACCTGCAGGCGGCGGAGATCCAGCGTGCGCTCGAGACGCGCGAGCCCGGCGCCGCCATTGCCGGCTTTCGCCGCGGCGGCCCGGGCGCTGTCCAGCTCGGACTGGGCCGCCTCGAGCGCCTTGCGCCGCGTTTCCTCGCGGACGCGCACCTGGGCGGCCTCGCGCTCGAGCGCGTCGCGCTCGGCGGCCAGGCGGGCGAGGATGCGGTCGAGGTCGGCGCGCGGGAAGGTGACCGACCCGGACGCCACCTTGAGCTGCCGGTCGAGGAACGCGAGCTCGTCGCGCGCCTCGCCGGCCTCCGCGACCGCGAGCCGCCGTGCCCCGTCGATTACCGACACCTGCGCGCCCTCGAACCGGGCCCGCAGCTCGGCGGAATCGCGTTCCCACGCGGCGACGCCCCGCTGGCCCTCGGCTGCGCCCTCGGTGCGCTCGATGGCCTGGCGCACCGCGGCCTGCGCGCGGGCCAGGCGCTCGCGCGCCGTGTCGGCCTGCGCCTCGAGCAGCTTCACTTTCGACTCGGACGCGTCCAGCCGGTCGCGCGCGGCGGCCGCGGCGCCGCGCAGCTCGTCGACCATCAGGAGCGAGTAGGGCGGCGGGGTCGCGAATCCGGTCCAGGCCGCGGCCTTCGCGCCGAGCTCGGCGCGCCGGCGCTGCGTCTCGTCGAGCACGCGGGCGTTGTCGCGCATCTGCTCGTAGCTGCGCACGAGGCGCTCCGCCGTCGCGCGCCGCTCGATCAGCGCTTCGTTGGGCACGCCGGCCGGCACGCCCTCCCGGGTGGCCACCAGCCGCCCGATGCGCTCCAGCTCGGCGCGCGCGTCGGCGAGGCGCTTCTCGAGCGCGGCGTCGGGTTCGGCGGCCGGCTGCGCCGCGGCGGGCGCGTCGGCCTTCTTCGCGGACGAGAGGCCCGGCAATCCGGACGGGAGCGTCTGCGCGAGCGCAGCGCCGGCGAGGCCGATCGCGGCGACGAGGACGAGGAGGTGGCGCATGGCGAGGCGCAAATGTAGCGCAGCGTGGCATCATCCGCCGGAACAAAATGGAGGAGACACATGGTGTTCGGACGCATCGCTTGCACTCGCCGCCCTGCTCGCGCTCGCGGGCGCCGCGACGGCACAGACCTACCCGGCGAAGCCCATCCGCTTCATCGCGCCGTTCGCCGCCGGCGGCGCGCTCGACACGCTCACGCGCACGATCGCGGCCCGCATGCAGGACAGCTGGGGCCAGCCGGTCCTGGTCGAGAACCGCACCGGCGCCGGCGGCAACATCGGCGCCGACCTCGTCGCCAAGGCCGCGCCCGACGGCTACACGCTCGTCATGGGCACGATCGCGACGCACGCGATCAACGTCAGCCTCTACAGCGCGATGCCCTACGACGCGGTGAAGGACTTCGCGCCGGTCACGATCGCCGCCTCGATCAACAACTCGCTGTCGGTGCATCCGTCGGTGCCGGCGAAGAACGTCGCCGAGCTGATCGCGTACGCGAAGGCCAACCCGGGGAAGCTCACCTTCGGCTCGGCCGGCAACGGCACCTCGCAGCACCTCGCGGGCGAGCTCTTCAAGACCATGGCCGGCGTCGACATGGTCCACGTGCCGTACAAGGGCGGCGCGCTGGCGATGGTCGATCTCCTCTCGGGGCAGATCTCGATGAGCTTCGGCGACATTCCGACCGCGCTGCCGCACATCCGGGCCGGCAAGCTGCGCTCGCTCGCGGTGACCGGCGCGAAGCGCTCGCCGCTGCTGCCCGACGTGCCGACGATCGCGGAGCAGGGCTTGCCCGGCTTCGACGTCAGCGCGTGGTTCGGCGTGTTCACCACCGCCGGCACGCCGCGCCCGGTGGTGGATCGGCTCAACGCGGAGATCGTGCGCATCCTCAGCCTGCCCGACGTGCGCGAGAAGCTCCTCGCCATCGGCATGGAGCCGGTCACCAACTCGCCCGACGCGTTTGCCGCCTACGTGCAGAGCGAGATCGCGAAGTGGGCGCAGGTCGTCAAAGCCTCCGGAGCCAAAGCGCAATGACCGTCATCGACGTCCACACCCACATGCTCACCCACGACTGGGTGAAGCTCCTCGAGCAGCACGGCCGCCCGCGCTACACGCTGCAGGAAGTGAAGGGCGGCCTGCGCGCGATCCACCTCGACGGCGCGCCGTTCATGACGCCGGTCCCGGCGATGTTCGACTGGGACCTGCGCATCCGCAACATGGACAAGGCGCGCATCGACGTCTCCGTCGTGTCGCTCACCTGCCCGAACGTCTTCTGGGGCGACGCGCAGGTGAGCCTGAAGGCCGCGCAGGGGATGAACGACACGTTCGCGCAGGCGCAGACCGCGCACCCGGGGCGCATCCGCTGGTTCTGCTCGCTGCCGTGGCAGCACGCGGACCTCGCGGTCGAGGAGCTGAAGCGCGCCACCGCGCAGGGCGCCGCGGGCGTGATGGTGCTCGCGAACATCAACGGCAAGCCGCTCACCGATCCCGCGTTCGCGTCGATCTGGCGGGCGATCGACGACGCGGCGCTGCCGGTGCTGGTCCACCCGACCGCGCCGCCGGGCGTCGGCGAGCTGGGCATGCACGAGTTCCAGCTCACCGCGTCGCTCGGCTTCACGTTCGACACCTCGCTTGCCCTCGCGCGCATGATCTACGACGGCTTCTTCGACCGGCACGAGAAGGTCAAGATCATCGCCGGCCACGGGGGCGGCGCGCTGCCGTTCCTGATCGGGCGGCTCGACCAGTGCTGGGAGAACATCCCGGCGGCCGCGGCGAAGACGAAGCTCAAGCCCTCGCACTACGCGCGCCAGATCTACGCCGACTCGGTCGTGTTCCGGCAGGACGCGCTCGAGATGGCGGTGAGCGTGTTCGGCAGCGAGAACGTGATGTACGGGTCCGACTACCCGCACACCATCGGGGATCCGATCGGGTGCCTGGCGCGGGTGGATGCGCTGGCGGAGGGGGTGCGGGAGCGGGTCAGGGGGCTGAACGCGCGGCGGGTGTTCGGCTTCTAGGCCGCAAAGGCCTCGGCGACGATCGCCTCGCAGCGTGCGAGCTCCGCGTCGCTCATCCAGGCGAAGCGCAGTCCGTATCGATCGACGAGACGGGCGTACCGGATTCTGGGAACGACCTCCCGGATTGCATAGGCCCTCATCACCGGCGTGCCCGAAATGGGCCGCGTCATGTCGACCCGGCTTACAGACGACTCCGTCGGAGTTGCCATGCGATAGGAAATTTACTTGCGGATCATGTGCATGTCAGGATCGGCACGGTTCTTGTTAGTCACACCACTGAGTTGCCTTTGATCATGGCGGCGAATTGTGAACTAACGATACAGAAGGAGAAGGAAATGGCAATGAAGCACCCTAAGAAACTGAAAGCCGCGCTCGCCGCGGCGGTTGCGTCGACGACGCTGTTTTTTGCAGCGCCAGCTAGTGCCGTTCCGGTTGCGCTGGAGCTTGCGCTCCTCGTGGACGTGTCGGGAAGCGTGGACGCCGGCGAATACGCCCTCCAGAAGAACGGCTATGTGTCGGCATTTCAGGACGCCGGGCTCCAGGCAGCGATCGCCGGCCTGACCGGCGGAATCGCGGTGACCTACATCGAGTGGTCTGGCGCAGGCGAGCAGAGCGTCGAGGTCAGTTGGACCCATATCACCAATGCCGCTGAGGCGAATGCCTTCGCCGCCGCGATCAGCGCTGCGACGCGTAATTTCTCCGGGCTCACGGCCCCGGGGAGCGCACTCAACTTTGCGACACCGCGATTCGGGACCGAGATAGGCGCAGCGCGGCAATGGGTTCGAGTCGCTCCGGCAGGTGATCGACGTATCTGGCGATGGCGAGGAGAACGATGGTGCGAATACGGCCGCGGCACGCAACGCTGCGCTGGCGGCAGGGATCGATACCATCAACGGGCTTCCGATCGGCAACGCCGCGCTTACGGCCTGGTACACCGCCAACATTAGGGGCGGAACCGGACGGGTTCGTCCTCCCGGTGGACAACTTCGCCGATTTCGAGCCGGCCGTGCGGAGCAAGATCGGTCGCGAAATCACTGGCGTTCCTGAGCCCACGACGCTCGCGCTGCTCGGTCTCGCACTTGCGGGCCTCGGCTTCGCCCGCCGGAAGGCCTCCGCCTAAACGGTATCTGCAACACAGGGGCGGCTTCGCAGGCTATGTAAAAACCTGCTGAGTCCGTCCTCCCAAACCGCCTGCCAAGCGTTTGCTTGGCAGGCGGTTTTTCGTTGCGGGCGGGATGGGCTATCGAGTGGGTGAGGGACGCACGCAGGCGGCGTTGTTCCCGGTGATGCTCGATGAGTTGGTGGAGGTCGACGCGGTGGTGCGCGTCATCGACGCCTGGGTGGACTCGCTGGACCTGGGCAAACTGGGTTTCGAGCGTGCCCAGCCCGCGCCCACGGGGCGTCCGCCCTACCACCCTGGCGATCTGCTCAAGCTCTACCTGTACGGCTACCTGAGTGGCGTACGTTCGTCGCGTCGTCTGGAGCGCGAGTGCCAGGGCAATGTGGTGCTGATGTGGATGGCTGGGACGACTGGCGCCGGATCGCAAGACCATTCGCCGATCGGCGTTGGGTCACCCGAAGCTTCTTCGAGGCGGCGCTGGAGGCCACCGCGGCCCGGCTGCAGGCGCGCCCTGAGGCCATGCAGCACCGAAGGCAGACCGTCGAGCATGCCTTCGGAACGATCAAGGAGCACATTCTGGGCAACGCGCGCCTGCTCATGCGCGGGATGCGGGGCGCAAAAAGCGAGTTGAGTCTGGCGGTCCTCGCCTACAACTTCAAACGAACCATCAACCTCAAAGGCGCCGCCTGGATCAGCGCTGCCACGGCCGCCTGAGGCCCTCGCAGCCACCCCGTCCATCCTGCCCAAACAATGAAAAACGCCCTGCGCGAGGGCAGGGCGTTCCCAAGGGCTACCAGGTCAGCCGCGTTTCGACACAGCCTGCATAGGGCGGGCTTTTCGCGAGTCGATAATCTGGTCAGCGATTACGCCGGCGGATGCCCACGAGCCCGAGAAGCGCGAGGCCCAACAGCGACAGCACGCCCGGCTCGGGCACCGCAGTCGGACACGCCGGCTGCCCGGGCAGCCCGCACTGGATCACCGTGCCGCCGCCGCCGCCGATGATGAACGCGCGGGACGGGTTGTTGCCATCGAACGCCAGCACCTGGAGGCCGCCGAAGTTCCCCGTGAAATGATTGTGGCAGGGGCCCGCGTTTTGATTGATGTCGTTGTTCGACAACCCCGGGAACGCAGCCTGGCCGGCTGCCGTCAGCGTCGCGCCCGTCGAGTTGCACCCCGCCACCGCGTTCACGGTCGGGAGGAGCGCGGACAGCCATCCATACGCGGTGCCGTGCGACATCAGGCCGCCTCCTGCCCCGACGAAGGTGTTGATCGCCCCAGCGTTTGCCGTCAACGCGGCGCTCTCGGCCGCGTCGAGGTCATTGGTCGCGTCGGTCGCCGGCGATCCAGATCACTCTGGGATTGACCGTCCCGGCGGCCAGGTCGGCGAAGAACTGGGTGATCGCGGCGGCTCCGTCAAAATAGGCGACGGTGTTGCCGAGCACGTCGGCCGCGGAGCCAATCCCTCCGCCCGCGTTACCTGCGTTGAAGGCGGGGTTTGCCGCTGACCCGAGAGCGGCGATATCCGAGGTAATTGTGCCCCCACGCGTTTGCGTGGCAATCAATCCAGCGATCGCTTTTTCGATGTACTTCCAGCCTTCCACGTTTACGCCTGCGACCCTCGACCCGTGATCGGTCAGGTCGTCCCCGCCGAGGATCACTGGTCCGGCGATTGCGGTACCCGCCGACACGCCGAGCGCGACGGCGATCGCAATAGAGAGAAGTTTCTTTGTCATTGGAGTTCCTCCTCCTTTTGATTGCGGCGCACCACCGCGCCCCAACGGAGCACTTCGAGCACCAAACATGCCAGCCTGATTAGCAGTGAATAACTCATTGAAATCACGGAAATGAGCAGGCGAGTCCGCGTGAAACACGCTATTGGCTGTAAAGGGGGTCGACGAACCTCGGTGCGTGCGATTCGCATGATCTGGCGCGTCCGCATGCAGGGATGGCGCTTCGGGGCGCCTATTTCGTGAGGCGCACTCGATCGATAGCGGCGCGCGCCACCGGCCGTCGGCCTGCTTTACGTTCCTGCGTCCATAGGCTGTTCAGCCGCTCTCCGATCGAGCAGAAACGTCTGACAGAACAATCCCTTCGGGCGAGCACAAGTTGTTGGCGCGGGAGTTGCTCCGGGTTACTGTTCGCGGCTGCCTAGCGTGTAGACTCTGGCCAACGGATCGCTCGGGGGCGATCCGGAAAGCGCCCGGAACAGGCTTCTATGAAAGAGTCGGTCCGCAAGCTCGTCGACCGGCTACGCGGCCGGGTCGGACGGCACTCTGTTGCCCCGAAAAGCGAGCCGCCGACCGAACCTTCGCTTCCCTTCGTCACCAACGGCCGCGAGTTCAAGAGCGGTCTGACGGTCTTCGACGACCGCCCCCTGCGGTTCCGCAGCCTGACCATGGCGGAGGAGGGGATCACCGGCCTCGAGGAGCCGGGCGCCGAGCAGTCGGCCTTCAAGATCCGCGTGGCGACCAAGCACGCCGGGTTCCGCCAGGCGGCCGGGACGCTGATCGACAAGCGCTACGGCGACCGCGGCTACACGACGAAGTCGCAGCAGCAGCGCGACCCGTACCTTTTCAGCTTCGTCGCCTACGACGAGGGCAAGCTCGTCGGCACGGTCAGCATCCGGTTCGATTCCGAGAAGGGCCTGTCGGCCGATGAGCTCTACAAGGACGAGATCGACGTCCTGCGCAAGGAAGGCTGCAAGGTCTGCGAGTTCACCCGGCTCGCCGTCGACGAGCTGACCGTCAGCAAGCCGGTGCTGGCCGGCCTGTTCCACACCACCTACCTCTACGCCGCGGCCGTCCACGGCTACAACTTCGCCGTGATCGAGGTGAATCCGCGCCATGTGGGGTTCTACCGCCGCGCGCTCTCGTTCGAGCCGATCGGGCCGGAGCGGATGAACCAGCGCGTGCATGCGCCGGCGGTCCTGCTGTGCGCCGCGTTCGACACGATCGCCGAAGGGCTCAAGAAGTACGGCGGCCGGCATCTGGAGTTCCCGAAAGAGCGCTCGCTCTTTCCCTACGGCTTCTCGCCGCAGGAGGAAGTGGGCATCCTGCAGCGACTGAAGGACCTCGACGCCCGGCCGGACTGAACCGCCGGCGCAGGCGCGCGCGCGGCTACAGCCGCTTGAGGTAGTCGCGGGTGAAGATCTTGTCCTCGAGCGGGCGCAAGGCCATCCCCGAGTACTCCAGCACCGACTCCTCGCCCTTGCGCAGGGCGTCCTGCATGACGAGCCGCGTCGGCCGCGCACGACCCGCCATCGGCTGGAATTTCTCGTAGCGCGCCGTCTTCAGCAGGCGGTCGGAAAGCGAATAGAACTCGGCCTTGTGGGGAAAGTGATTCTTCTGCTTCACCCAGTAGAGCACGCGGTGATAGGCCACGCTCCGATCGACCGCGGTGAGCTCGAGGACGTAGTGGTCCTCGCCGTCGATCTTCTCGGTGCGCAGGATCTTCGGCGTGTAGTCGCCCGAGAAATTCGCGCGCGCGATGTCGCCGTTCGCCACCTGCCCGGTCAGGCGCTGCGCGAGGGACAGGCGCACGGGCTGCGACACGTTCGGCAGAAAGATCCACAGGTCGCGGCCCTTCATCAGCATGATCTGGCCGCGATCCACCGCGGGCTCGGTCACCATCACGATCGTGTTCTCGCCGCCCTTCGAGAGCACGCGATACTGCCGCGTGTCGGTGACCTGGCCGGCGTTCGAGTTGGCGATGGCCACGTCCACCTGGAAGCCTTCGTCCGGGAAGCGGATCCGGTCGGCCTTCTCGACCACGTCCCTTGCTAGTTTTTCCTCTTTGGAAACATCTGTTTGTGCGTTACTATTGAGAAAATACATCAGACCGGCAACAATCGCTGCCAGGGCAAGGCGCCGCGCGGGCCGGCGGGCAACGAAGGCTGCGGTGGCTGTCATGGCGGGGCGAGTCGAGCCGAATGCGAAGCGGGGCCAGCTAGTATAGTCAGCGCGCGCAGCGGAGCGGTGAAGTCATGAGCCTGGTTCGTGTGGAGAACGTCTCCAAGGAGTATCTCCTCGGCGAGCAGCGCGTGACCGCCCTGCGCGACGTGACGATGAACATCGAGGAGGGCGTATTCCTCGCGATCGCGGGACCATCGGGGAGCGGCAAGTCGACGCTGCTGAATCTCATCGGCTGCATCGACACGCCCACGAGCGGCCAGGTCTTCATCGACGGCCAGGACGTGAGCGGCCGGACGCCGGACCAGCTTGCCGACTTGCGCGCGCGCACGATCGGGTTCGTGTTCCAGACCTTCAACCTGCTGCCGGTGCTCTCGGCCGCGGAGAACGTCGAATACCCGCTGCTGCAGCTCGCCGAGCTGACGAAGCGGGAGCGCCTCGAGCGCGTCGGACAGCTCCTGAAGCTGGTGCAGCTCGCGAAATTCGCGCATCACCGTCCCAACCAGCTCTCCGGCGGGCAGCGCCAGCGCGTCGCGATCGCGCGCGCGCTCGCGACGCAGCCCAAGATCGTGCTCGCCGACGAGCCGACCGCGAATCTCGACCACAAGACCGGTGAAGGCATCCTGGCCCTCATGAAAGACATCAACACCTCGCTCGGGACGACGTTCATCTTCTCCACGCACGACAAGAAGGTGATGGCCAAGGCCGACCGCCTGGTGCGCATCGAGGACGGACAGATCCGGATGCTCGGCATCCGCGCCGACACCCGCTGGCTCGTCGTCGACGAGCGGCGGCGGCGCGCGGAGCGGACCGCGCGGCAGAAGGGGTGACGGCAATGGGAACGACACGGTTCGGCAGCATCGCGCGGCACTTCTGCGTCGCGCTCGCCGCGGCCTGGTGCGCCGCCGCGGTGGCGCAGGCCCAGAAGCCGGCGCCGGGCTCGCGCGACGAGCTCTTCGGCTCGACGCCGCCCGCGGCCGGGGCGCCCGCCGCCGAGAAGCCGGTCTCGTTCAGCGGCTTCTACGACTTTCTCGGTGCCTACACCTACTCGGATCCGTCGCATTGGTCGAATGCGGTGAACCGGTTCCAGCTTTCGGCGCAGGGCAAGGTCGGCGAGAACCTGAAGTGGAAGATCGGCGGCCGCATCGACGGGGATATCGTCTACGGCACCTCGGACTTCTATCTGTCCGATGTGCGGGACGACCAGAAGTGGAACGCCTTCTGGCGCGAGACCTACGTCGACTTCTCGGCCGCCAGCTGGGACTTCCGCGTCGGCGCGCAGAACATCGTGTGGGGCGAGGTCGTCGGCTTCTTCGTCGCCGACGTCGTCTCGGCGAAGGACCTGCGCGAGTTCCTGCTGCCGAGCTTCGACGTGATCCGCGCGCCGCAGTGGGCGGCCCGCGCCGAGTACTTCAAGGGCGACTCGCACCTCGAGCTCGTCTGGATCCCCTTCCAGACCTTCGACAACGTCGGCAAGCCGGGTTCGGACTTCTATCCCGTGCGCCTGCCGTCGCCGACCCCGGGGAGCGTGGCCGCCGGCTTCCTCGACCCCGAGAAGCCGTCGCAGAACCTCGGGAACTCGGCCTACGGCGTGCGCGCCAACACGCTCGTCGGCGGCTGGGACCTCGCGGCGTTCTACTACCGCAGCTACTCCAGCTCGCCCACCTTCTATCGGCTTCCGAGCGTGAACCCCGCGCTGCCGTTCGTGGTCCAGCCGCGCTACGACCGCATCTGGCAGGTCGGCGGGACGGTGAGCAAGGATTTCGGCGAGGTCGTGGGGCGCGCCGAGGTCGTCTACACGGACGGCCGCAACTTCGCCTCGACCGACCTGAATGCCCCGGAAGGCGTGCTCGGGAAGGACTCCGTCGACTGGGTCGTCGGCGCGGACTTCGTCCTGCCGCGCGACGCCAAGCTCAATCTTCAGGCGTTCCAGCGGATCTACAGCGGCGGAGACGACACGCTTGCCGTGCAATACGGGAGCTTCGGCGTGAGCGCGATGATCTCCGGCAAGATCACCCCGACCGTCGAACCGCAGCTCTTGTGGATCCAGACCTTCAGCGGCGGCGGCGGGCTGATCCGCCCGCGCGTGAACTGGACGCCGGTCCGCAACACCACGGTGGGCGTGGGCTTGGACATCTTCACCGGCTCCGACGACGGGGTGTTCGGGCGGTACAACAACCGCGATCGCGTTTACACCGAAGTCCGGTACGACTTCTGAGGCTGGGCCGAAGCCGCGCGCAGCCCCGGCGCGAGCCGCCGCGCCATCGGCGGGAGGTCGCTCATCGCGCGCTTGGAAACGGCTAGGTTACCCACTACAATTCTATCGTGGTGGGTAACTATGGCGCTTCCGGTCCGTTTCTCCTATTTCGACAGCCCCTTCCAGGTGCTGTACTCGGCGCTGGCCGATCGGGCGACGACCCAGTCCGCGGCGCTGCTGACGTCGCCGGGCACAATCGTCGCGCTGGAAAAGAAAGGCCACGCCTACCTTTACTGGCGGGTGTACGACGCGCGGGGAAAGCGGTCCGACCAGTACATTGGCCCAAAGGAAGCACCGGAGACCGCGTCGAACCTCGCCGAGGTGGAGGGGCGCATCGCCGAAGCCCGCTACTTCGCCGAGACCTCCCGTACGCTGCGCAAGCAGGGCTACGCCGCGGCGGACAATTCGACCGCGCTCACGCTGGCGGCGCTCTTCAACGCGGGGGTGTTCCGGCACGGCGCAATGCTCGTCGGAACCCACGCGTTCGGGGCGCTCCTCAACGCTTTAGGGGTACGCCTCCCGGCGAACTATTACACCGAGGACATCGACGTCGCCCGCTATAGACCGATCGAACTTGCGACTCGACCGGAAGGCGGCATTCTCGACATCCTCCGGCAAACCGGCCTGCCTTTCGCGCAAGTGCCCGAGCTCGACTCGCGCAAGCCGTCGACTTCGTTCAAGGTCCGCGGTCAACCGCTCAAGGTCGACCTGCTTGTCCCGGGGGACGACCGGTATCTGAGCTATCCGGTGCCCGAGCTGGGTGCGCACGCCACGGGCCTGCCGTTCTTCGACTACCTGCTCGAGGAGGCCGCGCAGGGCATCGTGCTCGGCCGGGACCACGTGATACCCGTCCGCATTCCCGCCCCCGCACGCTATTGCGTACACAAGCTGATCGTCGCCTCGCTACGCGCGCCCACGTCGGCGCAGAAGGCAGACAAGGACCTCGCGCAGTCGGCAGTGCTGGCCGCCGTGCTCGCCGAGAAATTTCAGGGCGATCTCGAGGAAGCCGTGGCGCGGCTCGCGCCCAAGGCCCGCAAGCGCGCGGCGCAGAGCGCTCGACGCGCCGTCGGTTTACTGGATGCGAAGCACGCCGCGGGGCGGGACTTCTTCCAGCAGCTGCAGAGCGGCTAAGTGCGATTTGATCGCACGTCGACCATGCCGCGAATGCCCTCCGGATCCGGGACGCCCAATCACGCCGCGAGCGCCGCGGGCGCACCTGACCCGGCCGCGTAGAGGCCAAGCTGCCGCAATCGCGCCTCGAACCGGTCGAGCTCCAGCCGCAGCAGGACCGCCGGCGCGCCGACGCGCGGGCACATGCGCTGCTCCGCGGCGGCGGCGAAGCCGAACATCCGCTGGTAGAAGCGCACATGGCGCGGGTTCACCTCGACGAATGCGTCCGTAGCCTCGTGAAGCGCGCGGGCCGCGAGGTAGGTGAGGCCGATCAGCGCGCCGAGCGTCGGGCGCCACGCGGCGTCGACGCCGATCGCGAGCCGCGTCAGCTCGCAGACGCGCCGTCCCGCGCGCGCGCACGCGGTCGACGATTTCGCGGTAGCCCTCGTCGGCCGCGAGGCCGGCGGGGCCGTCGCCACGCAGGCTGAGCGTGCCGACGGTATCCGCGCGCTGCGTCGCGACGATCGTGATCGCGGCTTCGCTCGCGCAGGGCCGCACGGCGTAACCGCGCCACGCGTAGCGCGACTCGACGAGCTGCGCCGCCGCGGCGAGCTGGTCCGCCGAGGACGCGACCGTCGCGCGCACCGGCTCGGGACCCGCGGTGACGAGACTGAGTCCGCGCAGGTCTCCGCGCCGGTCAGCGCGCTCGCGCTGTGTCGGCGCACGCCGCTCGAGGAAGGTTGGAAATGCGAGATCGGGATGCGAGAGCCAGAACGTGCGTGCGAATAGCGTGTCGATCTGATCCATGCCCACCTTGCCCATCGTGTAGTAGTTGTTGTGGTTGAGCGGCATGCCCGCCGTCGCACGTTCCGCTCTGGCCGAACGGTGCCAGATCATCATGCGTTGCACAACTGTCTCAGATCAACGACATAGCATGCGAACTTCGCGTCGTGCTTCGACGACGCTCAGTTTGACGCGATGCGCATCGATTGGGAGAATTCGGGCCACAGCGTCGACTCGTGGCGAGCGGATGACGAAACGGCGCGCGTGGCCGACCTCGTGAGGAAGAGGCAACGTGCCGGACGACGACGCGAATCCGATCGTCAGTGCGCTCGACGCGAGGAGCGACTTGGCCGGCGCGCTCGCCGCGTGGCGAGCGCTTCTGGGCGACGCTCACGTTCTGGTCGACGATGGCACGCTCGATCGTTACGCACGCAGCACTTCTTCTTCCAGCAGACGGCCAGCGGCCGTTCTGAAGCCGGGGACGCGCGACGACGTCGCGGCGCTGGTGAAGATCGCGCGTCGCTGCAGGACGCCGCTCTATCCGATCAGCACCGGGCGGAACTGGGGTTACGGCGACGCGTGCGCCGTCTACGACGGGCAGGTGATCGTCGACCTCGGCCGGATGAACCGGATCGAGCGCATCGACCCGGAGCTCGGCTACGCCGTCGTCGAGCCCGGCGTCACGCAAGGGCAGCTCGCGCAGCATCTGGTCGAGAGCGGCGCGCCGTTCTGGGTCGACTGCACGGGCGCGGGGCCGCACACGAGCCTGATCGGCAACATCGTGGAGCGCGGCTTCGGACACAGCCCGTACGGCAACCGCCTGCAGTCGGTCTCGGGCATGGAGGTCGTGCTCGGAACGGGCGAGGTGCTGCAGACGGGGTTCGGGCACTACCCGGACGCGAAGACGACCCACGTCTATCCCTACGGGATCGGTCCCTTCCTCGACGGGATCTTCACGCAGTCGAACTTCGGGATCGTCACGAAGCTCGGCCTGTGGCTGGTGCCGATCCCGGAGTCGTTCTGTCCCTACATCGTGCTGTTCGAGGAGGACCGGGATCTCCTCGAGGCCCTGGCGCCCCTTCGAGCGCTCCGGATGAGCCGCATTCTGCAGAGCGTGTCCCACATCGGGAACGACCTGCGCGCATTGGCGTCGGACGCGCCGTTTCCCCGCGACCGGCTGCCCGGGCATGCGCGGCTGACGCCGGACGTGCGGGCGGCGCTGCGCAAGGAAGCGGGGATCGGCGCGTGGTCGATGTCGGGCGCGTTCTACGGCACGTCACGGCAGGTCGCCCTGCACAGGAAGCTTCTCAAGTCGGCGCTGAAGGGTGTGAACGCGAAGGTGATCTTTCTGCCTGGGCACATTCTCGCGCTCGGTCAGCGGCTTCGTGCGGCGCTTCGGCCATCTGGCGCCCTTCCGCGGGCTGGAGAAGAAGATCCGGCTGGGTGCGGCGCTCGCGGGCATGCACAGCGGCGTGCCCACTGGGGCGTTCCTGCGCGGTTCCTACTGGCGCCGCCAGGCGGGCGTGCCGGCGGACTTCTCCGACGACGCGGATCTCGCGCGGGACCGGATCGGCATCATGTGGATGGCGCCGATCGTCCCGTTCCGGCGCGAGGATCTCGCGTCTGCTGAACGCGGAAATGGACGCGCTCTTCGCGCGCTTCGACTTCGACTGCCACGTGACCGTGAACATGATCAACGAGCGCGCGCTGGCGGCGGTGTACACGATCCAGCTACGACGCGGAGGACGACGCGGAATCGAGGCGCGGCGCCGAGTGCTACGACGCCGGCGTTCGGCGGCTCTTCGAGCTGGGCTATCCGCCGTACCGGGCGTCGGTGCGAGGGATGGGGCTGCTCGACGCTGGCCGCGACGACGAGTTCGTGGGCACCGTGAAGCGGCTGAAGAAGGCGCTCGACCCGGATGCGATCATCGCTCCGGGGCGTTACGACTGGCTTCGAAGCGTAGCGAGCCGGGACTCGCGAGATCGCTGGACGGGGGCGATGCATCGCGAGCACCACCCGGCGGCAGAAAAGAAAACGGCCTCTCGAGAGAGGCCGTTCGCTTCGGACGTCGAAGCCTGGATCGATGCTTAAGCCTTGTTCAGCTTGCGACGCAGGCCGGCGAACCCCAGGAGCGCAGCACCCAGCAGGGCCAACGAACCGGGCTCCGGTACCACCGCTGCGTCGGCATTGGTCTCGTGACTGAGCGTCACAACTGTACGACCCGGCGCCAAGCGCAACCCGCACACCAAATGTGCCCGTACGGCGTCTGGTCGATGTCGCCCGTGAGCTGGGTGTTCACCTCAAAGTTGAGGTCAAAGGGGTCAGCCATCTCACTGCAGACGCCCAAGCCCACGCAAGCACCCTGACAAACCGCCGACGTCACCGTTGGGTGTCCAGTCCAAGAGATTGGTGAAGGAACCACTCGGACGTCACCGTCAAGCCCCACGAACGGGTTGCGTTGGCCAAGATCCGATCCTGGCCCAGAGCGATGCGCATAAAGCGTCGGCGTCGAATAGTACGTCGGCAGAGGATCCCGGTGATGACGTTGAGAGTGAAGGTCGCTCCGAGAGTCTGCCGGGAATCGGCGCTACCAAACGCGGAGGCGTTGTTGATGTTGACGATCGCCTGTGTTTGCGCCGTCGTCGGCCCGTTGCCGTTGAGTTGCAGCCCGTTGCCTTGATGCGTGGACGACGGCTCCCGCGTACACGCCCGCGTCCAGAGTCCCGACTCCGAACGAGGCGAACGGAACGTAGGCACCGGGCGTGCCGAGGTAACCTGGTGGTGATCGTTGGGTTACCGGCACCGAGCGGGTTGATAATGGTCCCGGACGGCGTGGGGGACGGAACCCCCGGGACGCCGTTCAGGGAAGCGCTGCAGCGTCGAAGTGACGCTCGACACGATACCGGTGATCCCGTGCCCACGAGCGGTGCCCAGGGACGCACCATCCGCGCTGTTCAGGAACCTGGAAATTGGAGACCAGCAGTCTCCGACTCGGCATACGCTGCGGGCGTGAAGGCGTACGATGTCCGCTTGCGCCGTCAGCCCATAGCTCATAAGCAGAGCGGTGCTTACGGCGGCGGCAACTTTAGTCAACTTGCGCATCTTTTCCACCTTTCCTGTTTCTGGTACGTACTCGCTGAGGTAGATAGCAGCAACCGTGCCGACTTGATTTTTTGATGTTTTATGGCTATAAATCAATAACATAATGCATGGCTTGAAAGCAACCTGGCGGGCCTTGTAAAGCCAATCGACATTGCAGGACCAACAAGCGGCGCGGATCGACCCGCGCAATGCCGAGGCGGCACCGCAGGCGTCGCTGGACCACTGGCCAGGCAAGCTCGAACCTCGGCTTGCGAAACTGATCTCACTCGGTTCATGGACGTCGCTCCTAAGCGCCTGATTAATCGGCCTCCAAAGAGGGCTTAGCGTTGAGCGAGGCTTCTGCCCATGCCGACCGCTGTAAGCCACGCCGACGTCGCCGTCAACCCGACACTCCAGGCCAAGGGGGACGCGCTATCGCGCACTTGCCGTCTCAGATGTCGATACGTTCTGGCGAGGATAGGGATTGCTCAATGCCAGTTGAAATGAGGGAACCAAGAAGCTGCCTCGGCGCTCGGCTCGGCCGGTAGTCAGCGCCGCGGCATCCTCAAGCGCGAATGGAAGGACCTTCGTGCGGATGGCGCCGCAGCGTCCGACCACTTTCTGCCGGGTAGCGGTCCCCCTTCAGGAATCAGGACTTGCTGAACGATGTCTTGCTTGCCGCCCGCAACATCGCCCGCCACCGGCGCCGCTCCGCGTTCGGGCTCGCGGCCATCGCCTTCGGGGTGGCCGCGCTGGTCGTCGCCAACGGCTTCATCGACTGGATCCTGTTCAAGCACCGCGAAACCACCATCACGTCCCAGTTCGGCCACATCCAGGTGAGCCGCAAGGGATACCTCGAGGAGGGGGGCGCCGATCCCTTCGGCTTTCTCCTGCCGAAGACAGTCGCCGGTGCTGGACGAGCTGGAGCGTCTCCCGGGTCTGCGCGTGCTCGGAAAGCGCCTCGCCTTCAGCGGGCTGGCGAGCCGGGGCGAGGAAACCGTCTCGTTCGTCGCCGAGGCCGTCGAGCCGGACAAGGAGCGCATCCTCAGCAGCGGGATCCGCGTCTCCAAGGGCGCCGAGCTCTCGACCGACGACCCGAAGGGCATCATCCTGGGCCTCGGGCTGGCCGCCAACCTCGGGGTCGACGTGGGCGACACGGTGGTCCTCATCGCCAACACGGCGAGCGGGGGGGTCAACGCGGTCGAGTGCCGGGTGCGCGGCCTGTTCGCGACGATGTCCAAGGCCTATGACGACGTCGCCCTGCGGGTGCCGCTCGACGTCGCCCAGCAGCTCCTCCGGGTCGACAGCGCGCACGTCTGGGCCCTGCTCCTCGACAGGACCGAGCACGCCCGGCCGACGGTCAGGCACCTGCGCGAGCGGTTCGCCGGCCAGGGCCTGGTCTTCACCGAGTGGATCGAGCTCGCCGACTTCCACGTGAAGGCGGTCGCGCTCTTCGAGAAGCAGGTGGGCGTGATCCGCCTCATCATCGCCGTGATCATCGTGCTCAGCATCTTCAACACCATGATCATGAGCGTGATGGAACGGACCGGCGAGATCGGCACCCTGATGGCGCTCGGCCGGACGCGCCGCGGGATCCTGCGCCTGTTCCTCGTCGAGGGCACGATGCTGGGCGTGGCCGGCGGGATCCTCGGGCTGGCGCTCGGCGCCGCGCTCGCCGGGCTGCTCTCCTACATCGGCATTCCGATGCCGCCGCCGCCCGGGCAATCCTGGGGCTTCGACGCCGAGGTGCTGGTCTCGCCGCGCCTGTCCGTCGAGGCCTTCATCCTCGCCGTCGTGTCGGCCCTGATCGCGAGCCTCTATCCCGCGCGGAAGGCTTCGCGGATGGTCATCGTCGACGCCCTGCGGTTCAACCGCTGAGCCGGATGTTCGAGCTCGCGCTCCGCAACCTGCTCGGGCGAAAGCTCCGCACCGGGATGACGTTCGGCGCGGTCTGCTTCGGCGTCATGAGCCTCGTCCTGTCGGGCGGGTTCATCGAGGACATGTTCATCCAGCTGCGCGAGGCGGTGATCCATTCGCAGTTCGGACACATCCAGGTCAACGCGCAGGGGTTCTTCGAGAAGGGCGCGCGGGCGCCCGACCGGTTCATGCTGGAGGATCCCGAGCCGTTGAAGGCGAAGATCGCCGGCCTGCCGGGCGTGGTCGACGTGATGGCGCGGGTCAGCTTCTCGGGCCTTCTCGGCAGCGGCCGATCCGACCGCTCGATCATCGGCGAGGGCATCGAGCCCGACCGCGAGGCGAAGCTCGGCACCTTCATCCGCATGGAATCCGGCCGAGCGCTCACCGACCAGGACCGCTACGCGATCATCGTCGGCCAGGGCGTCGCCGATGCGTCCCGGATCCGCGTCGGCGACCAGGTGACCCTGATGGTGAGCACCGCGGGCGGCGCGCTGAACACGCTGGACTTCGAGGTCGTCGGGACGTTCCGCAGCTTTTCGCGGGACTACGACGCGCGCGCGGTGCGCGTCCCGCTGGCCGTGGCCCAGGAGCTCCTCAACGCGAAAGGCGTCAACACGCTGGTCGTCTCGCTCGCGGACTCGCTCCAGACCCGGCGGATCGCGGCCCTCCTCGCCGGCCAGCTCGACCCGGAGAAGTACGAAGTCAAGCAGTGGCACGAGCTGACCGACTTCTACGACAAGACCGTGGCGCTCTACGACCGGCAGTTCGGCGTGCTGCGGCTGATCGTGCTCCTGATGGTCCTGCTCGGCGTCGCCAACAGCGTCAACATGAGCGTCTTCGAGCGCGTGGGCGACTTCGGCACGATGATGGCGCTCGGCAATCGCCGCGTCGACGTGTTCAAGCTCGTGATGCTGGAGAACGTCCTGATCGGCGCGGCCGGCAGCCTCGCCGGCGTGATTCTGGGCGTCGTGCTCGCCTTGATCATCTCGGCGATCGGCATTCCGATGCCGCCGCCCCCGAGCAGCGAGATCGGCTATCTGGCGCAGATTCGGATCGTGCCGAAGGAGATCGCGCTGGCGTTCGTGGTGGGGTTCGCCGCCACCGTTGCGGCGGCGCTCTTCCCGGCGCGGCGCGTGACGCGGATTCCGGTGGTCGACGCGCTGCGCCAGAACGTCTGACGGGGCGCGGGCCGCGCGCCTACGCCTCGAGCCCGACTTCCTCGAACTTCAGGTCGAGCTTGCGCAGCACCTTCGAGACGGTGCGTTGCAGGATGACCTTGTAGCGCAGGCCGAACTCCGCGAACTCGAAGGCGTTGCGCCAGTAGACCGGGTCGTTCTCGCGGAACCGGATCATCTCGGCGAACTCCGGCTCGAAGCTGCAGTAGCCGATCGTCTTGATGTCGATCGCCGTCATGATCGACAGCACCTGGTTGTTGGTCAGGATCGGCGACGAGTCGCGCTCCGGCATCAGGCCCTCCCCTTCGAGCTCGCTCAGGATCGCGGCCTTGTCGGGGCGCCAGGCGACGAACGGAAGCACGTACTGCGGAATGCGGTCGGGGTCCTTGCCGGTGCCGTCCCAGAAGAGCTTCTGGTCCTCCGCGGTGAAGATGTCGGCGATCTTGAAGCCCGGACCGGCGCTCCATCCGGTCGGTCAGCACGCGCGTGCACATGTCCTCGAACGGCATGACGTAGTAGGAGTGGAACTGCATGATCAGTTCCTGCGCGAAATCGACCCCCGCGAGGACCAGCGGGATGTCCATGTCGTAGGCGAAGTAGAAGCCGAGCATCTGGTTCAGCGTGCCGTCCAGCCGGTCGACCGTCTGGTAGCTGCCCTTCATCTCGACGTTCTTCAGCGTGTAGCGGTAGAGCGTCTTGTAGACCGACGAGCGCGGCCGGTAGACGATGTGGTCGAGGTCGAGCTTCGCGGCCACTTCCTTGCAGCGCTGCAGCGACAGCACCGAGTAGAAGCCGTTGTCCCAGGTCATCAGCAGCAGGCGCAGCCCGGGGTAGTTCTTGCGGATCCGCGACAGCATGTAGCAGCTGTCCTTGCCGCCGCTGAACAGCACCAGGGCGTCGTAGCGGGCCCGGCCCTTGCCCTGGTGGCTCCGCAGCATCTCGTCGAGCTCCTTGCGCTGGTGCTCGACGTACTTCTGCTGCCACAGGGTTTCGTCGTCGTTGGCGCGCAGCTTGTTGTGCTCGTGGCACAGGTTGCAGACGCCGTCGGTCAGCTTGACGTAGGGGACGCGCGACGAGATCACGCACTGGCTGCAGCGGGCGGCGATCGACCCCTTGAACAGCCCGCGCACATGGGGCCAGATGTTCTGCGCCACGAAATCGAACTGGCGCAGGTCGTCGAGGATTTTCTGGTCGATGTCCTTGGCCATGAGTCGGCTCCCCGGGAAAACGGCGCGCGTGAGGTCACCCCGCCCTGGCGGCACGGGTCGGGACGAACACCCGCTCGTGCACGCGGATGTGGTTCTGCCCGAACTTCTGCCCGTCCAGCGCGTCGACGGCACGGGCGGGATCCGCCGTATCCAGCTCGACGTAGGCGTACGGCTCGTAGGTCGGATTGACCCAGTCGGCGTGCAGTTCCACCGACCCGACCTTGCCGTAGGGCGCGAACAGCTCGCGAATGAAGCCCTCGTCCGCCCGGAACGGCAGGCTGCTGATGAAGATGGTCGTCATGTCGTCCTCATGCCTGTCGCGCAGCCGCGGATGGAGCGCCCGATACTAGCGCAGGACGAGGATCCGACGCGGGTGCGCGTCCCGCGGTCGCGAAAACGAAAACGCCGACCGGCGCTCCCCGGTCGGCGTTTTCGAACGCTGTCTGACTCAGGCCTTGCGGCGCAGCCGCCAGAACCCCAGCGCCGCGATGCCGAGCAGCGCCGCGGTGCCGGGCTCGGGCACGCGCCCGTTCGGATCGCCCTTGACCGCCAGCAGCTTCACGTGATCCTTGACGGTGACGGAGCTGGCCTCGATCGTCCCGACCGTCTTGCCGGAGTTCGCGAGGTCCGAGATATAGGTGCCGATCAGCCAGTACCGGGACGAGATCGCGCTGGTGTTGTTGATGCTCGTGAACCCGGCCGTCGAAACGTTGGCGAGGTGGCTCACTAGCGACCAACCGCACGACAGGAGGCTGCTGTAGGTCTGACCCAGGACCGACCCGTTGCACGAGCCCCCGGTAAAGGCGAGCACCGTCATGTCGGAGTCGCCGTACCTGTAACCGATCTGCAGATCGGTGAGGTTTACCGCGCTGCCGAACGTCAGCAGCATCGAGTCCTTGCGCTGGTCGTTGTCGATCCCGTGCTCCGGGTCGTCGCTGTCGCGCTCGTTCGCGTCGCCCGATCCCGGGCCGTAGGTGCCGTCCTGGTTCGTGATCCCGAGCCCCCCGCCGTACACGACGACCCGGCCCGTATTGAGCTCGGAGGTGACGTTGGTCGCCGGTACGCCCGTGCTCGACCAGGCCGTCGCGCCGACGGCCGGCGCGCCGGGGCAGTTGCGGGCGTTGCCGAAGCCGGAGCCGCTCGTCGTGCAGCCGGCACCCGAGACGAAGTTCCAGGTGGTGATCGCCGCCGACGCCGGCACGCTGAATCCGGCCGCGGCGATTCCGATGACCCCGAGAGCAGCGACTTTAGTTGTGGCGCGCATGGTTAACACAGCCTCAAGTTAGATCGTTCCCCGGCAGTAAAAGCAAGTCGCGTACCGTTCCGGAATTTCGCCGCGAAACAGGCGGTTGCGGCGGTCGAGAAAGCGTCTGCCGGGCCGCTGTAAGTCCCGCCGACAGCCAATTGTCACAACGGCGGCTCACGACTTGGGCAGCTCGCTCAGCAGCTTCCGCGCATCGCCCACGCCGTCGAAGGGCCGGTCGCTCTTGAGCGCCTGCTCCAGCTCGTCACGCGCCTCTCCCGCGCGCCCCGCGCGCGCCAGCGCGGCCGCGAGGTGGTACCGGATCTCCGGGTTGTTCGGCTCGCGCAGACGGGCTTCGCGCAGGTGCCGGAGCCCCTGGTCCACCTGTCCCTGCTGCACGAGCACCCAGCCCAGCGTGTCCTGGATGGCCGCATCCTGCGGCGCGAGCTGGTGCGCCCGCTGGGCGTGCTCGAGCGCGCTCCGGTCCCCCAGCAGGAGGAGCACGTTCGCAAAGTTGTTGAGCGCATACGCGTCCTCGGCCTGGCGCTTCAACAGGTCCTCGTAGCGCGCGCGCGCGGCGGTGAGGTTCTTCGCTTGCAGATACCCGTCCGCCAGCGCGCGCAGCGCACGCAGGTCGTTGGGATGCGACTTCACCCAGCCTTCCATGAACTCCGCCGCTTTCGCCGGGTTGCCGTACAGCAGCTGCGCCTGGTAGGCCCGGATGGCGCTCTCGGTCGACGGTTCCTTCGCGTGCGCCGTCTGGTAGCCGGCGAGCGCGTCCGGCCGGTTGCCCCGCTCGCGCGCGACGTCGGCGAGCAGGCGATAGCCGATCGCCCGCTGCGGGTGTGCCTTCACGATGCCCTTGGCGCGCAGCTCCGCCTTTGCGAAGTCGCGCTTGCGGATCTCCACGTCGGTCATCAGCGCGAGCGCCGGCAGGTACTCCGGATTGCCCGAGAGCGCCTTGTCGAGGCTGTAGACCGCGCCGTCCGGGTTGCCGAGGGCGAGCTGCAACCCGGCGACCTCGGTCTGACGCGCGGGGCTGTAGCCCGCGAGGCGGGTCGCCCGCGACAGGGACGTCTGCGCCGCCGTCGTGTCGCCGAGGGCGACGTAGGCGCGGCCGAGCACCATCTGGGCATCGATGTCCTCGGGCAGCGCCGCGTCGAGGCCCTTGGCGACTTCCGCGGCCTTGTCCGGGGCCTTGGTCCGGAGGTAGATGTCGATGAGCTTCGCCGCAGCGGCCACGTTCTTGCGCTCGAGGGCGCGGATCTTTTCCAGCCAGCGGACCGCCTCCTCCGTGCGGCCCGCGCGGTCCTCCACCAGCGCGAGCTCGTACATCGGGATGGTGTTCTGCGGCTGGTCCTTCAACAGCGCGTCCAGCCTCGCACGCGCGCCCGCGACGTTCCGCTCCGCCAGATCCAGCCGGGCGAGATGAACGCGCGCCGCGATCGCGCCCGGCTCCGCTGCGGCCGCGGCCTCGTAGGCGGCGCGCGCGCCCTTGCGGTCGCCGGTGGCCTGCCGGGCCTGTCCCAGCAGGTTCAGGGCGACCGGGTTCCTGGGCTCGCGCTGCACGACCTTCTCGGCCGTCGCGACCGCGGCCTTTGCCTGGCCTCGCTGCAGCTGGCTCGTCGCGAGCACGAGTCCGGCCCGGGACTGGCCCGGGTCCTTGTCGAACGCGCGCTGGAGGTGCTGGAGGCCCTGGTCGGTCTGGCCGCTCGCGATGAGATTCATGCCCACCGTCGACTCGACCTCCGCAGCCCCGCCGCTCAGCTTCAGCGCCTCCTCGAGATAACCGGAAGCGAGCGCATACTCTCGTCGCGCCATGTGGGCCGACGCGAGGAGGGTCAGCACCTGCGCATCCTTCGGCGCGGCCTTGCGCGCCGGCTCGAGCAGCGCGATCGCGTCGCGCACGTCGCCCTGCGCGAGCGTCATCGACGCGAGCAGCTTCCGCGCCCCGACGTGTCCCGGATCGACCGCCAGGTAGTCGGTGAGGTAGCTCGACGCCTTCTCGTACTGCTTGAGCCCGTGGTGGGCGAGTCCGCCGATCAGCAGCAGTTCCGGCGCGCTCCGGCGCAGCAGCTCCCGGGGCGCCGGATCGATCGCGCGCGTCAGCTCGGCGAGCGTGTCGCGCGTGACGGCTTCGTCGCCGCGCTTGCTGGCGTACAGCGCGCGAACGTACAGCGCCCGCGGCTGCTTGGGATGGAGCCTCTTGAGCGCGTCGACGTCGCGCCCCGCTTCGTCGAGCTGGCCGAGATCGATGAGGAGCGAGGCGCGCGCGACGCGCGGCTCGAGCAGGCGCTCGTTCAGCGCCAGCGCCTTCGAGTAACTCTCGAGCGCCGCCCGCAGGTCGCCCCGACCCTGCGCCAGGGTCCCCTTGAAGTGCCAGACCCGCGGCTCCTCGGGGGCGACGGCGACCGCCTCGTCGGCGAGCTTCCCGGCGTCGCTCGCCTTGCCCTGCCGCATCGACAGGTCCGCGAGGGCGAGCAGGGCCGGAACGAAACGACGGTCGACCGCGAGCGCGTCCTGGAAGGCCGCCTGCGCCGATCGCGTGTCGCCGAGCCCGAGGTGCGCCCGCCCGCGCAGCAGCAGCAGCGGCGCGCGGTTCGCGCCCGACACCGCGTCCGGCGGGAAGCGTTCGAGCACGGCCTGGTACTTCCCCTGGCCGTACAGCGCCTCCCCGAGCGGGAGCGCGACCTCCGTCCGGTCCACGCCGAGCCCGACCGCCCGGGACAGGGCCTCCTCGGCCCCGACCGCGTCGCCCTGGGCCAGCAGGGCCTTGCCGAGCAGCACATACGCCGCGAGGAGCTTCGGGTCCTGCTGGAGCGCGTTCTTGAGCTGGACGATCGCCCCGCTCACGTCCTGGCGCTCGTAGCGCGACAGGGCGTCCTCGTAGAGCTTCCCGGCGGGGGCGTTGGCAAGCGCCGGCGGCGGCCCGGACAGGCCGGCCGCCAGCGCCAGCGCGGCGGCGAGGGGGATCACGCGGAGGGATCGGATCTGCATTGTTCGTCCGGGGGTCGTGGTGGGTGTCGCGCCGGGTCGGGGTATGCCATAGTCATGGCGACCCGGCGCATGCCGAAGTCATAGCGGCGAGTCTGCACCCGCGCGCGCGGGCCGGTCGCAAGGGCCGCTGTGAACAATTGTGAAAGTGCGGCATTTTCCCGGGGCTTAAGCCCGGTTTGGCCGTTGGTCCGATAGGCCCGGTCATGCGAAGCGGGTAAACTTCAAATCCTCGTTGTACGTCTCGAAAAAGCAGTAATATCCTCCCGCTAAGGCTTGTTTTTACACAAGAAAGGGGCCAGACATGCGCACTTGCACGAAGATCGACGGGCGGGGGATCCGAATTGCCATGGGGACGCTGCTGGCTGCGGCGTTTCTCGGCATCGCCGGATGCGCGACCGGCGACAAGGTGCCGGCGCCGACCAGTGCAGCCACGCCGGATTACCGGTACGTGATCGGCCCCGGCGACAACGTGAGCATCGTCGTGTGGCGCAACCCGGAGTTGTCGCAATCGGTGCCGGTGCGGCCCGACGGCCTCATCACCACGCCGCTGGTCGAAGATCTTCCCGCGATGGGCAAGGACCCGACGACGCTCGCGCGCGACATCGAGAAGGCGCTCGCCAAGTACATCCGCGATCCGGTGGTCACCGTCATCGTGACCGGGTTCGTCGGCCCGGCGAGCGAATCGATCCGCGTGATCGGCGAGGCGCAGAAGCCCGCCGCGCTGCCGTACCGGCAGAAGATGACGATGCTCGACCTGATGATCGCCGTCGGCGGCTTGACCGATTTCGCGGACGGCAACAGCGCGGTGCTGCTGCGCACGAGCGACGGCGGCAAGCAGTACAACGTCCGGCTCCGGGACCTGGTGAAGCGCGGCGACGTGTCGGCGAACGTCGACTTGAAGCCGGGCGACGTGCTGATCATTCCGCAGAGCTGGTTCTGATCCCGCGCGCTGAGCGCGCAGCCGCGTACAATCGCGCCGGTTCGAACTGGAACGACATCCATGGATGAACTGATCCGACAGATCACCACTTACGCGCGCGGCATGTGGCGCCGCCGCTGGGTGGGGCTCGGTTTCGCCTGGCTGGTCGGCCTGATCGGGGCCGGCGTGCTGTTCAAGATGCCCGACAAGTACGAGGCGAGCGCGCGCGTCTACGTCGACACGCAGTCGATCCTCAAGCCGCTGATGTCGGGCCTCGCGGTGCAGCCCGACGTCGAGCAGCAGATCAACATCCTCAGCCGCACCCTCATCAGCCGGCCGAACATCGAGAAGCTCATCCGCATGGCGGACCTCGACCTGCAGGTCAAGACGCCGAAGCAGCGCGACCAGCTCATCGACGAGCTCTCGCGCACGTTGCAGATCAAGGGCGGGGGCCGCGAGAATCTCTACACCATCGCCTACCGCGACTCCGACCGCAACGAGGCGCGCCGCGTGGTGCAGTCGCTGCTCTCGATCTTCGTCGAGTCGAGCCTCGGCGACCAGCGCAAGGGATCCGACACCGCCCGGCGCTTCATCGAGGATCAGATCCGGACCTACGAGAAGCGCCTCGAGGAAGCCGAGAACCGGGTGAAGGAGTTCAAGCTCAAGAACATGGGCCTGATGGGTCCGGACGGGCGCGACTACTTCACCAAGATGACCGCGCTCGGCGAAGAGCTCAACGCGGCCCGCTCGGCGCTGCGCGCCGCCGAACAGTCGCGCGACGCGCTCAAGCGCGAGGTCGCCGGCGAGGACCCCGTCTTCCTGCCCGAGACCCAGGTCGGTCCGACGGGCGCCCCAGCTTCCGCGGAGATCGACGCCCGTATCGATGCGTTGAAGCGCAACATGGACGAGCTACTGCGCCGGTATACCGACCAGCACCCGGATGTTGCCGGCACGCGCCGCGTGATCGCGCAGCTGGAAGAGCAGAAGCGCGAAGAAGCGGAGGCGCGCAAGAAAGCCGCCGCGGAGAAGCCCGCGTCGAAGTCGTCCCCGATCCTCGCGAGCACGAACCCCGTCTTCCAGCAGCTGCGCATCGCGCTGGCCGAATCGGAGGCGAACGTCGCGTCGCTCCGCGCCAAGGCGGGCGATCTGGAGGCCCGCTACCGGCAGCTGCAGGCCCTGGCGAGCAAGCTCCCGCAGGTCGAGGCCGAGCTCGCCCAGCTCAACCGCGACTACGACGTGCAGAAGAAGAACTACGAGAGCCTGCTCGCCCGCCGCGAGTCCGCCTCGCTCGCCAACCAGATGGACGCCGCCACCGGGCTCGCCGACTTCCGCATCATCGACCCGCCGACCGTCGCGCAGAACCCGGTCGCGCCCAACCGGCTGGTGATGCTGCCGGGGGTCCTCGCCGCCGCGCTGGGCGCCGGCCTGTTCGCGAGCTTCGTGCTCAGCCAGATCGTCCCGACGTTCCCCGACGTGCGCGCGCTCCGCGAGCTGACGCAGCGCCCGGTGCTCGGCACGGTGAGCCTGCTGCAGTCCCCCGCGGTGACGGCGAAGCGGCGCCGCGGCGTGCTGATGTTCGCGGGCGGCGTCGCCGGACTGGTCGGGATGTTCGCGACCGCGATCATCCTGCTCTCCATCCGCAGCGGCGCGATCTGAGGCACGCGACATGGGTCTGATCGAACAAGCCGCCAAGCGCCTCGAGGAACTGAAGCGGACCGGGGTCGACCTGCAGGATGGCCTGCAGGACGCCGGGTCCGACGCGGAGGCGGTCGAAGCCGCCGCCATCGAGCGGGCCAACGCGCGCGCGCGCGCCGCGTCCGAGGCCGGCACCCCGCGTGCGCGCGCGCCCGAGCCGCGCAGCGTGCCCCCCAAAGGCGGCGGACGCCGCGTCGCCCTCCGGGCCGCGGCTCGTGATCGACCTGGCGCGGCTGGCGCGGCAGGGGCTGGTCACGCCGGACGCGCCGCACACCGCGATCGCGCGCGAGTTCCGCGTGATCAAGCGTCCCATGCTCGATAACGCGCACGGCAAAGGCGGCGTGCGCGCGAAGGACGGGAACCTCGTGATGGTGACGAGCGCGATGGCCGGCGAGGGCAAGAGCTTCTGCGCCGTCAACCTCGCCCTGAGCATCGCGATGGAGCTCGACAACACGGTGCTGCTCGTCGATGCCGACGTCGCGAACCCGTCGGTGCTCGAGACCCTCGGCATCGCGCCGCGCGCCGGCCTGCTGGACGTGCTGACCGACCCGACCCGCGACCTGTCGAGCGTGATCCTGCGCACCAACGTGGACAAGCTGTCGGTCCTGCCCGCCGGCACGCGCGACGAGCGCGCGACCGAGCTGCTGGCGAGCGACGCGATGACCCGGCTCGTGCACGAGATGGCGACGCGCTACCCGGACCGCATCATCGTGTTCGATTCGCCGCCGCTGCTGCTCACCACCGAGTCGCCGGTGCTGGCGACGCACATGGGCCAGATCATCGTCGTGGTCGAGGCCGACCAGACCACCAGCAACGCGTTGCGGCAGGCGCTCGCGTCGGTCGAGCGCTGCCCGCTCGTGATGACGCTGCTCAACAAGGCGCGCGCCTCCGACATCGGGAGCTACTACGGGTACGGCTACCGGAACGCGCCCTAGAACAAGAACACCGAGCCACAAAGGACGGGGAGTGACGGCGAGCGGATCGAGGCTCAGGACGTTGAAAGTGATTGCGGCCGAATCAGCGCTCGTGCTGGGTTCCGCGACCGGGCTCGTTTCGACCCCGGCGACGGCGGAGAACTGGCGCCTTACCCCGTCGGTGTACGTCACGCGAGACGTACACCAACAACGCGAACCTCGCGCCCTCGGGGCAGGCGCAGAGCGAGCTTCGTCACGACGCTCGGCGCGGGCCTCGGCGTCTGCCGGCAACGGCGCGCGCGTCCAGCTCAATGGCATCGTCGGCGTGCCAGGCAACTACTACGTCGGCGACTACAGCACCAACAGCAGCAGCGACAACATCTTCGTCAACGCCAACCTGCTCGGCAACGTCGAGGCGATCGAGAAGTTCTTCTTCATCGAGGGCGCGGTCAACGTCAGCCAGCAGTACCTCTCGCCGTTCGGTCCGACGCCGAGCAGCAACATCGGCGTAACCGACAACCGGTATACGTCGGCAGGCTTCCGGCTCAGCCCGTACATCCGCGGCGTGTTCCCGGGGGGCACGACCTATCTGCTGCGCAGCGACAGCATCTGGAGCAACCTCGGGCAGGTGCAGGACGTGCCGGGCTCGACCTCCTCGTTCAACCAGCGGTGGAGCGGCCGGCTCGACTCGCCCATCCGCACGTTCGGCTGGAGCGCCGACGCCTCCGCGACGAACACGTCGTTCTCGGGACAGGAGCGGGACGTCAGCAGCGAGATCGTGCGCGGCTACCTCAACTACCGCCCCGATCCGCAGGTGCTCGTTTACGGCATCGGCGGCTACGAGTGGAACGACTACTACTTCTCCGAGTCGAGCAACCCGGTCTACGGCGCCGGCGGCGAGTGGCGTCCCACCGAGCGCACCAACGTCAGCGGCAACTGGCAGAACCGGTTCTTCGGGTCCTCGTACCTCGCGGCCGTGACGCACCGCAACCCGTTCACGGCGTTCAACATCAACGCGTCGCAGGACATCTCGACGTACCCGCAGCAGCTCTTCGCCGGGGCGGCGGGTGGGGACGTCGCAGCGCTCGTCAACGCCACGTTCACGACCCGCATCCCGGACCCCGTCCAGCGCGCCCAGGCGGTGCAGCAGTTCCTCGCCACCAGCGGCCTGCCCGCGACCCTCCAGGCCCCGCTGAACTACTACGTCCAGCAGGTCATCCTGTACGAGCAGGTATCGGCGACGTTCACGTGGCTCGGCGTGCGGAACTCCACGGCGTTCACCCTGTACAACCGCAAGCAGGAAGTGATCTCCGGGGGCACCGGAGCGGTGCTTCCGCCCCAGCTGGGCTTCGGCCAGAACAACACCCAGCGCGGCGGCTCGATCGCCTACAGCCATCAGCTGACCAGCCTCACGAACCTGAACGCAAGCGTGAGCCGTTACCAGACGACCGCCACGGAGCCGTTGACCGGGAAATCGACCACCAACTACTTCGTCGTCTCGGCCGGGACCCGGCTCGGCCCGCGGACCGACGGCTCCATGGGCCTGACCTACAGCGACTTCGAGTCGGACGTCACGAACGACTACACCGCCTTCACGGTGTTCGTCGGCCTCAACCACCGCTTTTGAGTCCACAACGATGTATGAAGCCTTCTACGGGCTGAGCGGGAAGCCGTTTCAGCTGAACCCGGATCCGGAGTTCTTCTTCGCGAGCCGGGGCCACGCGCGCGCCTACGCGTACCTGCAGTACGGCCTGTACCAGAGCGAGGGCTTCATCGTCGTCACGGGCGAGATCGGCGCGGGCAAGACCACGCTCGTGCGCAGCCTGCTCAAGCGGCTCGATCCGTCCAAGGTCGTGGCCGCGCAGATCGTGACGACGCAGCTCGACGCCGAGGACCTGCTCAAGGCGGTGGCCGGCGCGTTCGGCGTGCCCGCGCGCACCACCGACAAGGCCCAGCTGCTCGCGAACCTCGAAGCGTTCTTCGTGTCGCTCGTGCCCGAGCGCAAGCGCGCGCTGCTCGTCGTCGACGAGGCCCAGAACCTCACCGCGCGCGCGGTCGAGGAGCTGCGCATGCTGTCGAACTTCCAGCTCGACAACCGCGCGCTGCTGCAGAGCTTCCTCGTCGGCCAGCCGGAGCTGCGGCAGGTGCTGCACAGCGGCCAGCTGCAGCAGCTGCGCCAGCGCGTCATCGCGTCGTATCACCTCGGGCCGATGGATCGGGCCGAGACCCACGCGTACATCGAGCACCGCCTCAAGCACGTCGGCTGGAAGGGCGACCCGGCGTTCGATGCCGACGCGCTCGAGGCGATCTTCGGCGCATCGGCGGGCATTCCGCGGCGCGTGAATCTCGTCTGCAACCGCGTGATGCTCGCGGGCTATCTCGCCGAGAAGCACCGCATCGGCGCCGCCGACGTGCGGAGCGTGGCGAGCGAGATCCAGAAGGAGCTCGGCCCCGAGATCGTCACCAACCCGAAGGCGGCCACGCTGCCCGCCGAGCGGCCGGCCACCGCGAACCTGCCGGTGCCGATCGGCCAGGTGCGGGCGACGGAGTCGGACTTCGCGAAGCTCGAGGAGCGCGTCACGCGCCTCGAGCGCCTGCTGCACTCGACGGTGAGCCTCGTGCACACGCTGATCGAGCGCGAGAACCAGAACAAGTCGTCGCGGAAGGGCTGAGCAACGCCGATGGGCGCAAACCCCGCGATGGCCGGGCCCGTGCTGTGCGTCGTCGGCGCACGGCCGAACTTCATGAAGATGGCGCCGCTGCTCGCCGCGTTCGCGCGCGACCCCGGCATGCCGCGCGCGGTGCTCGTGCACACCGGCCAGCACTACGACGCGGCGATGAGCGACAAGCTCTTCGCCGACCTGCAGCTGCCCGCGCCGGACCTGAACCTCGAGGTCGGCTCCGGCACCCACGCGGTGCAGACCGCGGAGATCATGCGCCGCTTCGAGCCGCTGCTCGACCAGTACCAGCCGTCCGCGGTGCTGGTCGTCGGCGACGTGAACTCCACGCTCGCGTGCAGCCTGGTGGCGGCGAAGAAGCACGTGCCGGTCGTGCACGTCGAGGCGGGCCTGCGCAGCTTCGACCGCGCGATGCCGGAGGAGATCAATCGCGTCCTCACCGACCAGATCTCCGACCTGCTCTACACCACCGAGCGGTCGGCCGCGACGAACCTCGCGCGCGAGGGCATTCCGGCCGAGCGGATCGCATTCGTCGGCAACGTGATGATCGATTCGCTGCGCGCCAACCTGCCGCGCGCCGTGCCGCCGGCGGAGACGTTGCGGCGCGCCGGACTCGACCCTGCGCTCGCGCGTAACGAGCCGGGGGTTCGGGGTGGTCACCCTGCATCGCCCGGCGAACGTCGACCGGCCCGACACGCTGCGCGAGTGCCTCGAGATCCTGCGCGCCGCCGCCGACAAGCTGCCGCTCGTCTGCGCGCTCCATCCGCGCACGCGCGGCAACGTGGACCGCTTCGGCCTCGCCGCGCTGCTCGCGACGCCGGCGATCGCGGTGCTGCCGCCGCAGGGCTACCTCGAGATGCTCGGCCTGATGGCGAAGGCCGCCGTCGTGCTGACCGACTCCGGCGGCATGCAGGAGGAGACCACCGCGCTCGGCGTCCCCTGCCTGACCCTGCGCGAGAGCACCGAGCGCCCCATCACCGTCGACGAGGGCACGAACACCATCGTCCGCCGCGACCGCGCGCTGACGCTGCGCCTGCTCGACGAGATCCTCGCCGGCGGCGGCAAGCGCGGGCGCGCGCCCGAGCTCTGGGACGGGCATGCCGCCGAGCGCATCGCCGCGCACCTCGGCGCCTGGATCGGGGCGCGCCATGCGACGCTGGGAGCTTGACGCGGTGCGCGCGCCGACGATCAAGGCCCGCCGGGTCATCGTCAACGCCCTCAGCGTGGACGTCGAGGACTACTTCCAGGTCTGGGCGCTCGCGCCGTGGTTCCCGCGCGCCAAGTGGGACGAGACGCCCTGCCGGGTCGAGCGCAACATCGACCTGATCCTCCAGCTGCTGCACGACGCCGACGTGCACGCGACGTTCTTCACCCTCGGCTGGATCGCCGAGCGCTTCCCCGAGGTGATCCGGCGCATCGCCGCGAACGGGCACGAGATCGCGAGCCACGGCTATGCGCACAACCGCGTGGACGATCTCGACAGCGACGGGTTCTACGCGGACATCCACCTCGCGAAGACCATCCTCGAGGACATCGCCGGCGTCGAGGTCAGGGGCTACCGCGCGCCGAGCTTCTCCATCAGCACCGAGACCGAGTGGGCGCACGACTGCATCCGCAAGGCCGGCTATCGCTACAGCTCGAGCGTGTATCCGATCCGCCACGATCACTACGGCATCCCGGACGCGCCGCGCTTCGCCTATCGCTCGCGGCCCGGCCTGCTCGAGGTGCCGATCACCACGATGCGGCTCTTCGATCACAACTGGCCCGCGGGCGGCGGCGGGTATTTCCGGCTGCTGCCGTACGGCGTGTCGAAGTGGACGATCAAGCGGGTGAACGAGGTGGACGAGCAGCCGGCGATCTTCTACTTCCATCCGTGGGAGCTCGATCCCGAGCAGCCGCGCGTGAAGGGCGCCGGCATGAAGACGCGCGTGCGCCACTACCTGAACCTCCATCAGACCGAGCACCGGCTGCGCCGGCTGCTCGCGCGATTTCCGCTGGGACCGGTGCGACCGCGTGTTTCTGCACGGAGGGCGGCGTGAAGCTCGAGCGCCTACCGAGCTGCCCCAGGTGTCCGCGACCGGCGACCTGCGCGTGCGCTCGGCCGAGGCGGCCGACCTCGCGCGCTGGGACGCGTTCGTCGAAAGCTGTCCCGAGGCGACGTTCTTCCACCGCGCGGGCTGGAAGGAGATCCTCGAGTCCGTCTTCCGGCACCGCACTTACTACCTTCTCGCCGAGCGCGACGCGACGATCGTCGGCGTGCTCCCGCTCGCGCAGGTGAAGAGCTGGCTCTTCGGCCACTCGCTCGTCTCGCTGCCCTTCGGCGTCTACGGCGGCGTCGCCGCGACCGATCCGGCCGCGGCGCCCGCGCTCGCACGCCGCCGCGCGCGCGCTCGCGGACAAGCTCGGCGTCGACCACCTCGAGCTGCGCAACCGCATCGCGCGCGAGCCCGACTGGCCGCGCCAGGACCTCTACGTCACCTTCCGCAAGGAGATCCTGCCGGACGTCGAGGCGAACATGCTCGCCATCCCGCGCAAGCAGCGGGCGATGGTGCGCAAGGGCATCCAGCGCGGCCTGCGCAGCGAGATCGATCCGTCGCGTCGACCGGTTCTTCGCGCTCTTTGCCGACAACGTGCACCGACACGGCACGCCCGCGCTGCCGAAGCGGTACTTCGAGGCGCTGCAACGCGTCTTCGGCCGCGACGTCGAGGTGCTCACCGTTCTCGGTCCCGACGGCGCGCCGGTGTCGAGCGTCCTCAGCTTCTACTTCCGCGACGAGGTGCTGCCGTACTACGCCGGCGACGCCGTCGCCGCGCGCGAGCTGGCGGCGAACGACTTCAAGTACTGGGAGCTGATGCGCCGCGCGTGCGAGCGCGGCCTGCGCGTGTTCGACTACGGCCGCAGCAAGCGCGACACCGGGTCGTTCGACTTCAAGAAGAACTGGGGCTTCGAGCCCGAGCCGCTGCACTACGAGTTCGTGCTCCGCCGCGGCGACGCGATCCCGCAGAACAATCCGTCGAACCCGAAGTACCAGGCGATGATCGCCGTGTGGCGGCGGCTGCCGATCGGCATCGCCAATGCGATCGGGCCGTACATCGTGCGGAACCTGGGGTAGCCGGCACCGCATGCACGCCGAACCCCACATCGAAGCGCGCCTGCTCGAGGCCTCCGGCAGGACCCGTGCGATCGCGGCCGTGGTGACGCTCGCGTGCGCAGTCTGGGTGTTTGCGTGGTACTGGCAGACGACGTTCTCGATCGTCTCGATCTGGATGCGCTCCGAGACGTTCGCGCACGGCTTCGTGGTCGTCCCGATCTTCGCGTACCTCGTCTGGCGCGACCGGGCGGCGCTCGCCCGGCTGCCGATCCGGCCGTTCCCGCCCGCGCTCGTCGGGCTCGTGCTCGCCGGGCTCGCCTGGGTGGTCGGCGAGTCGGCGAGCGTGCTCGCGCTGGAGCAGTTCGCGATCGTCGCGATGATCCCGCTGCTGATGTGGGCGATCCTCGGGACGGCGATCGTGCGCGAGCTCGCCTTCCCGATCGCGTTCCTGTTCTTCGCCGTCCCGTTCGGCGAATTCCTGGTGCCGACGCTGATCGACTGGACGGCGGACTTCACGATCGCGGCGATCAAGGCGACCGGGGTGCCGGTGTTCCGCGAGGGCAACCACTTCCAGATCCCGACCGGCCGCTGGTCGGTCGTCGAGGCGTGCAGCGGCATCCGCTACCTGATCGCGTCGATGATGGTCGGCTGTCTCTACGCGTACCTGACCTACCGGTCGCTCCGACGGCGACTGCTCTTCGTCGGGTTCTCGATCCTGGTGCCGATCGTCGCCAACTGGCTGCGCGCGTACATGATCGTCATGATCGGGCACCTGAGCGGCAACAAGCTGGCGGTCGGGGTCGACCACCTCATCTACGGCTGGCTCTTCTTCGGCGTGGTGATGGCGATCATGTTCTTCGTCGGCTCGCGCTGGCGCGAGGACCTCGACGAGAAGCCCGCGCCGCCGCGCCCCGCGCCCGGCGCGCCCGTGGTCGGCTGGCGGCCGGACGCGCGCTTCATCGGGACCGCGGTCGTCGCGCTCGTCGTCGTCTCGATGTGGAAGCCGGTCAACGCGATGCTCGAGTCGGCCAACGGTGCGCACGGCGGCGCGCTCGCCGCCGTGGAGGCCGGCGGCGGATGGACCCCGGAAAGCCGGCTCGTCGCGAGCTGGCGCCCGGAATTCCACAAACCGACGTTCGAGCGTCACCAGGCTTTCGTGAAGGACGGCCGCCGGGTCGGGCTCTACATCGGGTACTACCGGAAGCAGAGCCAGGAGTCGGAGCTGGTGAGCTCGCAGAACCAGCTGGTCACCTCGACCAACAACCGCTGGTTCAAGGCCGCGGGCGGTCATCGCGACGCGGCGCTCGGCGGCGAACCGGTGCGGCTGGGGACCGCGGAGCTCGTCGGCGACGGCACGCGCCTGCAGGCCTGGCACTGGTACTGGATCAACGGCCGCCTCACGTCGAGCGACCACGTCGCCAAGCTCTACACCGCCCTCGACCGCCTGACCGGGCGCGGCGACGATTCGGCGGTCGTCATCGTCTATACGCCGATGAGCGACGCGCGCGACGCGCAGGCGGCCGAGACGCTCGGCGAGTTTCTTTCCGACGCCGGGCCGTCGATCGAAGCGCGCCTGAACGCGACGCGGGGGCGGTGACCATGGCGCAGCGGCAGGCGCCTGTTCGGGATGCGCGTCCGCTCGTCGTCCACGTCGTGCACCGCTTCGACGTCGGCGGCCTCGAGAACGGCGTCGCGAACCTCATCAACCGGATGCCTGCCGCGGACGTACCGCCACGCCGTCGTCGCGCTCACCGAGGTCACCGTCGTTCCGCGAGCGGGTCGCGCGCGACGACGTGACGTTTCATCGCGCTCCACAAAGGCGACGGACACGGCTTCAGGGTCTATCCCCAGCTGCTGCGGCTGTTCCGGTCGCTCCGGCCGGCCATCGTTCACACGCGCAACCTCGCCGCGCTCGAGGCGACGCTTCCCGCCGCGCTGGCAGGCGTGCCGGTCCGGATCCACGGCGAGCACGGCTGGGACGTCGCCGATCTCGTCGGCTCGAGCCGGAAGTACCGGCTGCTGCGCCGCCTGTATCGCCCGTTCGTGCACCGCTACGTGGCCCTGTCGCAGGGCCTCGAGTCGTACCTCGTCGATGCGGTCGGGGTGCCGCGCGAGCGCGTCGTGCGCATCTGCAACGGCGTCGACACCGCGCGCTTCCGGCCGACGAGCGACGGGGTGCGCGCCCCGCTCGCCGGCAGCCCGTGCAATCACCCCGACCTGTGGGTCGTGGGCACGGTCGGCCGGCTCCAGCGCGTGAAGGACCAGGTCACCCTGGCGCGGGCGTTCGTGCGCGCGCTGGCCATCACGCCGGGCGCGGCGGCGCGCATGCGGCTCGCGATCGTCGGGGACGGCCCGCTGCGCGCGGCGGTCGAGGGCATCCTCGCGCAGGCGCGCGTCGCCCACCTCGCCTGGCTGCCGGGCGAGCGCACCGACGTGCCGGCGATCCTGCGCGGGCTCGACTGCTTCGTGCTGCCGTCGCGCGCCGAAGGCATCTCGAACACGATCCTCGAGGCCATGGCCTCCGGCCTGCCGGTGATCGCGACCGACGTCGGCGGCAACGCGGAGCTCGTCGAGGACGGCGTGACGGGCGCGCTGGTGCCGCCGGAGGACCCCGAGGCGCTCGCGCGCGAGATCGTGGCGTGCTTCCGCGCCCCGCAGCTCGCCGCCGCGCGCGGGCGCGCCGGACGCGCGCGCGCGGAGCAGCTCTTCAGCCTCGACGGCATGGTCCGTCGCTACGGCGATCTGTACCAGGAGCTGCTGGCGGGCGCCGGCAAGCCCTCGGTCGGGTCGTCCCACTTCGTGCGGGCGCGCTAGAGCCATGTGCGGCATCGTCGGCATCTTCGACACCCGCGGGCGCAGCGCGATCTCGCGCGACCTCGTCGCGCGCATGAACGAGACGCCAGCATCATCGCGGTCCGGACGAGGGGGCCACGCACTTCGAGCCCGGGCTCGGCCTCGGGCACCGGCGGCTCTCGATCATCGACCTCGCCACCGGCCAGCAGCCGCTCTTCAACGAGGACGGCAGCGTCGTCGTGGTGTTCAACGGCGAGATCTACAACTACCAGGAGCTGATTCCGCAGCTCACCGCGCGCGGCCACGTCTTCCGCACGAAGAGCGACACCGAAGTCATCGTCCACGCCTGGGAGGAGTGGGGCGAGTCGTGCGTCGACGCGTTTCCGCGGCATGTTCGCGTTCGCGCTGTGGGACCGCAACCGCGAGACGCTGTTCCTCGCGCGCGACCGCCTCGGCGTCAAGCCGCTCTTCTACGCGCTGCTGCCGAACGGCGAGCTCGCGTTCGGCTCGGAGCTGAAGAGCCTGCTCGCGCACCCCGGTCTCGCGCGCACCATCGATCCGTTCGCGGTCGAGGAGTACTTCGCGCTCGGCTACATCCCCGAGCCGCGCACGATCTTCCCCGGCGCGCTGAAGCTCCCGCCGGCGCACACGCTCTGCGTGAAGCGCGGGGCGCCGCTGCCCGAGCCGAAGGAGTACTGGGACGTCCGCTTCACGCTCGACACGAAGCTGAACGAGCACGAGGCGGCCGAGGAGCTCGTCGCGCGGCTGCGCGAGTCGGTCCGGCTGCGCATGATCTCGGAGGTGCCGCTCGGCGCGTTCCTGTCGGGCGGCGTCGATTCGAGCGCGGTCGTGGCGATGATGGCGGGCCTGTCGGCGGATCCGGTCAACACCTGCTCGATCGCGTTCACCGAGCCCGGCTTCGACGAGTCGGCGTTCGCGCGCACCGTGGCCGAGCGCTATCACACGCGCCATCGCAGCGAAACGGTCGAGAGCGACGACTTCGACCTGATCGACGAGCTCGCGCGCCTCTACGACGAGCCCTACGCCGACAGCTCGGCGATCCCGACCTACCGCGTCTGCCAGCTCGCGCGCAAGCACGTGACGGTGGCGCTGTCGGGCGACGGCGGCGACGAGAGCTTCGCCGGCTACCGGCGCTACCGGATGCACCTCGCGGAAGAGCGCATGCGCGCCATGGTGCCCCTCGGCCTGCGCCGGCCGGTGTTCGGCGCGCTCGGACGCATGTACCCGAAGGCCGACTGGGCGCCGCGCGTCTTCCGCGCCAAGTCCACCTTCGAGGCGCTCGCGCGCGACTCGGTCGACGCGTACTTCCACAGCGTGTCGATCCTGCGCGACGGCATGCGGCACGAGCTGTTCAGCAACCGCTTCAAGGCCGAGCTCGGCGGCTACACCGCGGCCGAGGTGTTTCATCGCCACGCCCGCCGCGCGGGCACCGACGACCCGCTCGCGCTCGTCCAGTACCTCGACCTCAAGACCTATCTCGTCGGCGACATCAACACCAAGGTCGACCGCGCGAGCATGGCGCACTCGCTCGAGGTGCGCGAGCCGCTGATGGACCACCCGCTGGTCGAGTGGCTCGCCGGCATTCCGACGTCGTTGAAGGTGCGCGGCCAGGAGGGGAAGGTCCTGCTGAAGAAGGCGATGGAGCCCCATCTGCCGCACGAGATCATGTACCGCCCGAAGATGGGCTTCGCGGTGCCGCTCGCGCGCTGGTTCCGCGGGCCGCTCGCCGCGCGCGTGCGCGAGAGCCTGCTCGGCGAGCGCCTCGCCGCCACCGGCTACTTCAACCCGGCGTACCTCAAGCGCCTGGTCGAGGAGCACCAGTCGGGGCTGCGCGACTACAGCGCGCCGATCTGGACGCTGCTGATGTTCGACGGGTTTCTGCGCAACGTGCTCGACCGGTCCGACGCGCCCGCCTTGCGGCAGATCGCTTGAGGATCGCGCATGCGCATCCTCCACGTCCTCGACCACTCGCTGCCGCTGCACAGCGGCTATGCGTTCCGCACGGTCGCGATCCTGCGCGAGCAGCGCGCGCTCGGGTGGGAGACGCTCCAGCTCACCACGCCGCGGCACGGCGCGGCGCCGGCGCGGTCGAAGACGCCGAGGGCTGGCGCTTCCACCGCACGGCGTTCGATCGCGACAGCGGGATGACCGCCGGCGGCGCGGTCTACGCGCGGGAGATGGCGGCCACGGCGCGCCGCATCGACGCGCTGGCGAGCGAGTTCCGGCCCGACGTCCTCCACGCGCACTCGCCGGTGCTGAACGTGCTGCCCGCGCTGTGGGTCGGGCGGCGGCGCGGCATCCCGGTGGTGTACGAGGTGCGCGCGCTCTGGGAGGACGCGGCGGTGGACCACGGCGTGACCCGCGAGGGCAGCCTGCGCTATCGCGCCTCCCGCGCGCTCGAGACCTTCGCGCTGCGCCGGGCCGACCGCATCACCACGATCTGCGAGGGATTGCGCCGCGAGATCGCCGGCCGCGGCATCCCGCGAGTCGCGCATCACCGTCATTCCGAATGCCGTGGACACCGGCGCATTCCGCTTCGGCGGCGCGCCGGACCGCGCGCTGGCCGAGTCGCTCGGACTTGACCGGCAAGACGGTCGTCGGGTTCGCCGGCTCGTTCTACGGGTACGAAGGGCTCGATCTCCTGATCGATGCGCTGGCGATTGCTTGCCGAGCGCCACCCGGACCTGCGCGTGCTGCTCGTCGGCGGCGGGATGCAGGAAGCCGCCCTGCGCGAGCAGGCGCGCGCGCGCGGCGTCGCCGATCGCGTCGTGTTCAGCGGCCGCGTGCCGCACAAGGAAGTGCAGCGCTACTACGACCTGATCGACGTGCTCGCGTACCCGCGCCATCGCATGCGCCTGACCGACCTCGTCACGCCGCTCAAGCCGCTCGAGGCGATGGCGCAGGGCCGCATGCTCGTCGCCTCCGACGTCGGCGGGCATCGCGAGCTGATCCGCGACGGCGAGACCGGGGTGCTCTTTCCGGCGGGGGACGCCGGTGCGCTCGCCGACGCGATCGAGGCGGTGCTGGATCGACGCGACGACTGGCCGCGGTTCCGGGACCGCGCGCGCCGCTTCGTCGAGACCGAGCGGACCTGGGCGCGCAGCGTCGCGCGCTACCGCGGCGTCTACGAGCCGCTGGTCGGCGTCGGGCGCATGCCCGTCTCGCGAGCGGCGTCGGGGTAGCGCGCCATGTGCGGCATCTACGGCATCCTGCGACTCGACGGCGCGCCCGTCGTCGCGCGACGCGCTCGCGCCGATGGCGCGCGTCACCGTCCATCGCGGCCCCGACGACGAGGGCGTGCACGTCGACGGCCCCTGCGCGATCGGCATGCGCCGGCTGTCGATCATCGACCTCGTCGGGCGGCCACCAGCCGCTCTCGAACGCCGACGGCACGCTGTGGCTCGTCGCGAACGGCGAGATCTACAACTTCCGCGAGCTGCGCCGCGACCTCGAGGCGCGCGGCCACCGGTTCAAGACCGGCTCCGACTGCGAGACGATCCTGCATCTCTACGCCGAGCACGGCGACGACTTCGCGCGTCACCTGAACGGCATGTACGCCTTCGCGCTCTGGGACGCGCGCCGCCGGCGGCTGCTGGTCGGGCGCGATCGGCTCGGCGTCAAGCCGCTCTACGTCCACGGCGACGGCAAGCGGCTGGTGTTCGCGAGCGAGGCGAAGGCGATCCTCGCGCTGCCCGGCTTCCGCGCCGAGCTGGATCCGGACGCGCTCGATTCGTACATGAGCCTCGGCTACGTGCCGGCGCCGCAGTCGATCTTCCGCGGCATCGAGAAGCTTCCGCCCGCGACGGTGCTCGTCGCCGAAGCGGGCAAGGTGAGCGCGCAGCGCTACTGGCGCATCCCCGACACGGTCGACCACGGCATCACCGAAGCCGAGTGGACCGAGCGCGTCCGCACGCGCCTCGACGACGCGGTGCGCATGCAGATGGTGAGCGACGTGCCGATCGGCGGCTTCCTCTCGGGCGGGATCGACTCGAGCACCGTCGTCGGCCTGATGGCGAAGCACAGCGACCATCCGGTGCGGACGTACGCGATCGGGTTCTCGGGCGGCGCCGCCGAGACCTTCTACAACGAGCTGCCCTACGCCCGGCAGATCGCGCAGCGCTTCGGCACCGAGCACCACGAGATCGTGGTGAAGCCCGACGTCGTCGGCCTGCTGCCGCGCCTCGCTCTGGCACATGGACGAGCCGATCGCGGACACCGCCTTCCTCACCACCTATCTCGTCTCGGAGTTCGCGCGGCGCGAGGTGACGGTGATCCTCTCCGGCGTGGGCGGCGACGAGCTGTTCGGCGGCTACCGGCGCTATCTCGGCAATCACTACCAGGCGTACTTCGAGCGCCTGCCCGCGCTGGCTCCGGCGCACGCTCATCAACGCCGGCGACCGGCTGCCGAGCGACCGGCATTCGCGCGTGCTCAACCTGCTGCGCCTCACGAAGGGCTTTCTCGCCTCGGCCGACCTGCCGTTCGAGGAGCGCTATCGCTCGTACGTCGAGGTCTTCCCGCGCGGCGAGACGCGACGGCTGCTGCGCGCTCAACGGGTCGCCGCGTCGCGACGCGATCGAGGACGCCTTCCGGCACGCGACGAGCGACGATGCCCTGAACCGCATGCTCGTCGTCGACGCCGAGACGCAGCTCCCCGACGACCTGCTGCTGCTGACCGACAAGATGAGCATGGCGGTCTCGCTCGAGTGCCGCGTGCCGCTGCTCGACCACGAGCTGGTCGAGCTGGCCGCGCGCATGCCCGAGTCGGTCAAGATCCGCGGCGGCGAGCTGAAGCACGTGCTGAAGGCGGCGCGTCGCGGACCTGCTGCCGCGCGAGATCCTCGACCGCAAGAAGCGCGGCTTCGGCGCGCCGATGGGCGCCTGGCTGAAGGGCGAGCTGGCGCCGGTCACCCGCGAGCTGCTCTCGCCGCGCGCGGTCGCGGCGCGCGGCCTGTTCGATCCGGCGGAGGTGAGCGCGCTGATCGCCGCGCACGGCGCGAACCGCGTCGACGGCACCGACCGGCTGCTCGCGCTGCTGAACCTGGAAGTGTGGTGCCGCATCTTCCTCGACGGGCGCTCGCCCGAGGACCTGGCGGCCGAACTGAAGGGACTCGCGGGCCGCAGCCAGCCCGCCCGCGCCGCGGCATGAAGATCCTGTACGTCTGCCACCGGTTTCCGTTCCCGCCCAAGCGCGGCGGGAAGATCCGGCCGTTCAACATGATCCGGCACCTCTCGGCGTCGCACGAGGTGACGGTCGCCTCGCTCGCGCGCTCGGAGGCCGAGGCGAAGGAAGGCGAAGGCATCGCCCCGCACTGCGGCGAGTACTACATGGCGACCGTCAGCGCCCCGGTGCAGTGGGCGCGGATGATCGCGACGCTGCCGACGCCGATCACCGCCTCGGCGAGCTACTTCCATTCGAGCGAGCTGGCCGGCACGATCCGCCGGCTGCTGCGCGAGCGCAAGTTCGACCTGATCTTCGTCCACTGCTCGTCGGTCGCGCATTACGTGTCGCACGTGCGCGACGTGCCGAAGATTCTCGACTTCGGCGACATGGACTCGCAGAAGTGGCTCGAGTACGCGCGCTACAAGCCGTTCCCGCTGAGCCTCGGCTACCGGTGGGAAGGCATGAAGCTGCTCGCGGAGGAGAAGCGGCTCGCGCGGCGGTTCGATTTCTGCACCGCCACGACGCGCGCCGAGTGGGAGACGCTCGAAGGGCTACGGCGTCGACACGCCGAGCGACTGGTTCCCGAACGGCGTGGACAGCCAGTACTTCGCGCCGACCGACGAGGCCTACGACCCCGACACGATCTGCTTCGTGGGCCGCATGGACTACTACCCGAACCAGGAGTGCATGTTCGACTTCTGCGCGCGCACGCTGCCGCTGCTGCGCGAGCGGCGACCGGGGCTCAAGCTCGACATCGTCGGCGCCGATCCCTCGCCGGCGGTGCGCAAGCTCGGCGAGCTGCCCGGCGTCACGGTGACCGGATCCGTGCCCGACGTGCGCCCGTACCTGCGGCGCTCGGCGCTGACCGTCGCGCCGCTCAACATCGCGCGCGGCACGCAGAACAAGATCCTCGAGGCGATGGCGGCCGGCGTGCCGGTCGTCACGAGCCGCGTCGCGGCGGGCGGCGTCGACGCCGTAGGTGGGGAACACTTCCTCGTCGGGTCCACGCCCGAGGAGTATCGTGACGCGATCTTGCGCATCCTCGGCGATCCCGCCGAGCGCCGGCGCCTCGCGCAGGCCGGCCGTGCGCGGATGCTCTCGCATCACGCCTGGCCGAGCTCGATGAAGCGGCTGGACGCAATCATCGAGCGGGCGCTCCTGGAGCATCGCCCGACCTCCGCCGTTCCAGCCACGACACACGGATAGCAAACCGGAGAGCATGAGTGGGGACTGATTCGACTTCCGCGTGGCCGGTGATGGTGCTCGCGCACAACGAGGAGCGGCACATCGCCGCCTGCCTCGACAGCATCTTCGACGCCGAGCCCGGCCGGGCGTTCGACGTCTTCGTCATGGCGAACGGCTGCTCCGACCGCACCGAGGAGATCGTCCTCGAGTACGGCAAGCGCCGTCCCGGCGTGCACCTCGTGTCGATCAAGCTCGGCGACAAGTGCAACGCCTGGAACGTCTTCGTCCACGAGACGGTGCCGGCGCGCTGCCCGGACCGTGACGTGTACTTCTTCGTCGACGGCGACGCCCGGTTCGTGCCCGGCTCGTTCAGCGCGATGGCGAAGGCGCTCGTGGCCGAGCCGCACGCGCACGCCGCCTCGGCCGTGCCCATGAGCGGCCGCAGCGGCGCGCACGACCGGCGCGAGATCCTGGAGCAGCGCGGGCTCGTTGCGAACCTCTACTCGCTGCGCGGCGCGTTCGTCGCGCGCCTGCACGCGGAGGGCGTGCGCATCCCGCTCAAGCTCGAAGGCGACGACGGGCTCATCGGCGCGCTGATCAAGTGGGACCTCGACCCCAAGAACAACGGCTTCGACGAACAGCGCATCGTGCCCTGCGCCGACGCCGGTTTCATCTTCGAGTCCATGTCGCCCTGGCGGCTTTCGGACTGGCGGGTCTACTGGAAGCGCGCCGTCCGGTATGGCCGTCGCGCGGTTCGAGTTCCAGCTCCTCGGGCCGCAGCCTGAAGTCCCGCGGCCTGGCGGGCCTGCCCCGCGACATCACCGAGCTCTACAAGGACTCGAACACGCTGTCCTTGCACTGGCACGGCGTGTGGACGCTGCCGGACTGGATCGCCCTGCGCGCGATGCGCCGCGGCGGGCGCTGAGCGCCCCGATGAACATCAGCATCTTCGGACTCGGTTACGTCGGCGCGGTCTCCCTCGCGTGCCTCGCGCGCGACGGCCACCGCGTCGTCGGGGTCGACGTCGACCAGGCGAAGCTCGACCTGATCGCCGCGGGCAAGACGCCCGTGGTCGAGGAGGGCATGATCGACCTGATGGCCCAGGTGGCCGCGAGCGGCCGGGTCGAGGTCACCCGCGACACCCGGGAGGCCGTCGAGAAGACCGAGCTTTCGCTGGTCTGCGTCGGCACGCCCTCGGCGCCCAACGGCAGCCAGGACCAGTCGGCCATGCTGCGGCTCGCGAAGGATCTCGGCGCCGCCCTGCGCGACAAGCGCGCGCCGCACGTCATCGTCTTTCGCTCGACGCTCGTGCCCGGCACGGTGGAGGAAGTCCTGCGCCCGATCCTCGAGCGCGAGTCCGGCAAGAAGGACGGCGTCGACTTCCACGTCTGCTTCCAGCCGGAGTTCCTGCGCGAGGGCTCCTCGATCCGCGATTACGACAAGCCGCCGTTCACCATCGTCGGCGCGTCTTCGCCCGCGCCAGTGGAGACGCTGCACGCGGCTTTTCGGACACCTGCCCTGTCAGTTGCACGCCACCTCGATCCGCGCGGCGGAGATGCTGAAGTACGCCTGCAACAACTTCCACGCCCTGAAGATCACGTTCGCGAACGAGACCGCGCGGCTGTGCGAGGCGCTCGGCGTGGACCCGTTCGAGGTGATGGACCTCGTCTGCCGCGACACGCAGCTCAACATCTCGAAGGCGTACCTCAAGCCGGGCTTCGCGTTCGGCGGCTCGTGCCTCCCGAAGGATCTTCGCGCCACGACGTATCTCGCCAAGATGCGCGACGTGGAGCTGCCGATGCTCTCGAGCATCCTGCCGTCCAATCGCGCGCAGATCGATCACGCGATCGCCAAGGTCCTGTCGAGCGGCAAGCGGCGCGTCGGGATGATCGGGCTCGCGTTCAAGTCCGGCACCGACGACCTGCGCGAGAGCCCGCTGGTGCTGCTTGCGGAGCACCTGATCGGCAAGGGCTTGAACCTGCTGGTCTACGACCCCGAGGTGCAGCTCTCCAACCTGCTGGGCGCCAACCGGCGCTTCATCGAGACCCACGTCCCGCACATCGGGGCGCTGATGCGCCAGGATCTCGAGCAGGTGATCGGGGAGTCGGACGTGCTGGTCGTGGGCCTGAACGACGCGCGCACGATCGAAACGCTCGAGACGCACGTTCGCGACGACCAGGTCGTGCTCGATCTCGCGAACATCGGGGCCGGCAAGCAGCGCCGCGGCACCTACGTCGGGCTGTGCTGGTGAGATGGAACCCCTGCGCATCGCGCTCGTCGGGCCGTTGCCGCCCCCCTCCGGCGGGATGGCGAACCAGACGCGCCAGCTCGCCGAGCTGCTGGGGGCCGAGGGGATCCAGGTCGAGGTCGTGCAGGTCAACCCGCCTTATTGGCCGGCGTGGGTCGGGCACGTCCGCGGGATCCGGGCCCTGTGCCGTCTGCTGCCTTACCTCGTCCGCCTGTGGCGGGCGTTGGGCCGCGTGGACCTGGCCCACGTGATGGCGAACTCCGGGTGGGCATGGCACCTGTTCGCGGCGCCCGCCATCCTGATCGCGCGCGTCCGCAAGGTGCCGGCGGTGGTGAACTACCGGGGCGGCGACGCGGATCGCTTCTTCGCGGCGTCCTTCTCGCGGGTGAGGCCCGTGCTCGCGCGCGCGGCAGCCGTGGTCGTCCCCAGCCGCTTTCTCGCTTCGGTGTTCGCGCGCTATGGGGTCGCGGCCCGAATCGTCCCGAACATCGTCGACGTCGCGCGGTTCGCTCGGCGCGCCGCCGCGCCGGCGGCCCCGCATCTGGTCGTCACGCGCAACCTGGAACCGATCTACGACGTGGAAACGGCGATCCGCGCGTTTGCGGTGGTGCGAGGCCGTCATCCGGATGCGCGATTGACGATCGCCGGTTCCGGGCCGTCGGAGGCGGCGCTTCGGGCGCTCGCCGTCGAGCTCGGCCTCGCGGACGCGATCGCGTTCAGCGGGCGCATCGAGAACCATGAAATGCCGGCGCTCTATCGATCCGCCTCCCTGATGCTCAACCCGAGCACCGTCGACAACATGCCGATCTCCATCCTCGAGGCGTGGGCGTCCGGGGTTCCGGTCGTGAGCACGCGCGTCGGCGGGGTCCCGTTCCTCGTGGACGAGGGGCGGAACGCGTTGCTGGTCGAGGCCCGCCGTCCGGATGCGATGGCGGAGGCCGCCCTGCGCGTGCTGGACTCGCCCGCGCTCGCCGCGTCGCTGGCCGAGGCCGGGCGCGCCGCAGCGGAGCAGTTCGCCTGGCCGCGCGTTCGGGAGGCCTGGCTCGAAATCTACGCGGCGCTTCTGCCGAAGCCGTCGCATCCGCGGCCGGCGACCGTGAGCAAGTAGGCGATGCCCGGCCTCTACACTCGCGCCTGCGCGTCGCTCGTCTTCCCGCTGCACGAGCGCCTCAAGGGCCACGCGACCGTCGCCGTCCGGCGCGACCTCGAGCGCACGCAATGGTGGCCGGCGGAGCGGCTCGTCGCCCTTCAGCTCGAGAAGCTGCGGGCGCTGCTCGGTCGCGCGAGCGCGGAGGTGCCGTATTACCGCGACGTCATGAACCGGCTCGGACTTGCGCCGGCGCAGGTCGGCACGCTCCGGGATCTGGCGAAGCTGCCGTTCCTGACCAAGGACCTGATCCGGGCCAATGCCGACCGGCTGAAGTCCGATCGGCGCATCGTCGCTGAAGCGATACAACACCGGCGGGTCCAGCGGCGAGCCGCTCGTCTTCTTCATCGGCGCGGACCGGGTGACGCACGACGTCGCCGCGAAGTGGCGCGCCACGCGCTGGTGGGGCGTGGACATCGGCGATCCGGAGATCGTCGTCTGGGGTTCGCCGATCGAGCTGGGCGCGCAGGATCGGGTGCGCGCGTTCCGCGACCGGCTTCTCCGCACGAAGCTCCTGTCGGCGTTCGAGATGTCCCCGGCGAAGCTCGACGGGTTCATCGACGCGATCCGGGCGATGCGTCCGAAGATGCTCTTCGGGTACCCGTCGGCGCTCGCGCACATCGCGCGGCATGCGCGGGCGCGCGGCGTGCGCATGGACGACCTGGGGATCCGGGTCGCGTTCGTGACGGCCGAGCGGCTGTACGACGACCAGAAGGCGCTGATCGCGTCGACGTTCGGGTGCCCCGTCGCGAACGGCTACGGCGGGCGCGACGCGGGCTTCATCGCCCACGAGTGCCCGGAAGGCGGGATGCACATCTCGGCCGAGGACGTCATCGTCGAGACCGTCGATGCGGCGGGTCAACCCCTGCCGCCGGGCGAGTCGGGCGAGATCGTGGTGACGCACCTCGCGACGGGCGACTTCCCGTTCATCCGCTACCGCACCGGCGACGTCGGCATCCTCGACGCGGCGCGCTGTCCCTGCGGCCGCGGGCTCCCGCTGCTGCGCGAGGTGCAGGGCCGCACGACGGACTTCGTGGTGGCGGCGGACGGCACCGTGATGCACGGGCTCGCGCTCGTGTACGTGGTGCGCGACCTGCCCGGCATCGGGGCGTTCAAGATCGTGCAGGAGTCGCCGGAGCGCACGCGCGTGCTCGTGGTGCCGGCGAGCGGCTATGCGCCGGGCGTGGAGGACGAGATCCGGAAGGGATTCAGGGCGCGGCTCGGGCAGAGCGTCGAGGTGATCGTCGAGCGGGTGAGCGCGGTGACGCCGGAGCGGTCCGGCAAGTTCCGCTACGTGGTGAGCCAGGTGCCGGCCTGGCACGGCTCGATGCCGGCGGGCGGGGCGGCATGAGAGACGTCGTCGTCACGGCGATCGTTTTCCTGTCGCTGCCCGTCATCGTGTGGCGGCCGTGGATCGGCATCCTGGTGTGGAACTGGATCGGGATCATGAATCCGCACCGGCTCACCTGGGGCTTCGCGTACAACATGCCGTTCGCGCAGATGGTCGCGATCGCGACGATCTTCGGCCTGCTCTTCTCCAGGGAGCCGAAGCGCTTCCCGGTGAATGCCGTCACCGTGACGCTGCTGGCACTGATTGCCTGGATGAGCTTCACGCACCTTTTCGCGATCGCCCCGGAGGCGTCGTACGAGGGGCTGATCAAGATGCTCAAGGTCCAGTTCGTCATCCTGCTGGGCATGGTGCTGATGCAGGAGCGGCTGCGCATTCAGCTTCTGACCTGGGTGCTGGTCCTCTCCATCGGGTTCTACGGCGTCAAGGGCGGCATCTTCACGCTCCGCGGCGGCGGTGGTCAGCAGGTGCTCGGACCGGAGGGGTCCTTCATCTCGGGCAACACCGAGATCGGCCTCGCCATGTTGATGATGCTTCCGCTGATGCGCTATCTGCAGCTCAACGAAACCCGCCGCTGGGTGCGATGGGGGCTGGCCATGGCCATGATCCTGAGCGCCGTCGCGATCCTGGGCACGCAGTCGCGGGGCGCCCTCGTCGGCGGCGCGGCGATGGGCGTTTTCTTCTGGCTCAAGAGCCGCAACAAGGTGCCGCTCGGGATCGTGATGGCGATCGTCATCCCCGTTTTTCTGACGTTCATGCCCGAGACGTGGTGGGCGCGGATGGGCGACCATCTTCACGTACGAGGAGGATGGCTCCGCGATGGGCCGGATCGAGGCCTGGAAGTTCGCCATCAACCTGGCCCTGCATCGCCCTATCGTCGGCGGCGGGTTCGGCGCTTTCGTGCCCGAGGCATTCGCGGTCTACGCGCCCGGCGTTCAGCCGCGCGTCGGGACACAGCATTTACTTCGACACGCTCGGGAACCACGGCTTCGTGGGTCTCGGGCTGTTCGTGCTGCTCATGGTCGTCTCGTGGCGGACCGGGTCGAGAATCATGTCGCTGACGCGGAAGGTGCCCGAGCAGCGCTGGGCCTACGATCTCGCCGCGATGTGCCAGGTGTGCCTGATCGGGTACTGGACGGGCGGCGCGTTCCTCAGCCTCTCCTACTTCGACGGCTACTACGTGATCATCTCCCTGCTCGTCCTCACGCAAGTGGTCGTCGAGCGGGAGTTGAAGGCAGCGGCCGGGTCGCCGGCGGCGGCGTCCACGGCGAACGTCGTCGACGCGCGTGCGCCGGCGAGCGGACGGGCCTTGTCGGCGGGCAGGAAGTGAGGTCGCGGCTTCGAAGCAGGCTGGCGCCGTCGGTTCGAGGACTACGGCCACAGCCAGGAGGACGACGCCGGCATCGCCGGCTGGTCCGATTCGGGCCTGCAGGCGAGGGTGCGCAATTTCCTCAGGTTCTGGCAGCCGCCCGGTTCGGGCGGCACCTGGCTGGATGCAGGATGCGGCGCAGGCACCTACTCCCGGGCGATGGCAAGGGCCGGCCAGCGCGTGGTCGGCCTCGATTACTCCGTGCCCTCGCTGCTCAAGGCTCGGGCCCGGTCCGGGCCGGCAACGCTCTCCTGGACCGCGGGAGATGCGACGCAGCTCCCGTTTCGGAGCGCTTCGTTCGACGGGGCGATCTGCTTCGGCGTGCTCCAGGCCCTCTCCGATCCCGGCGACGCGATCGCCGAGCTGTCGAGGGTGGTGCGCCCCGGCGGGCAGGTGTGGGTGGACGCACTCAATGCGCACTGTCTCCCGACCGTGGCTGAAGCGCGCACTGGAGCGGGCGCGCAAGCGGGAGCGGCATCTGCGCTACGACGCGCCGCGCAGCCTGAGGCGCGTCTTCGAGCGCAACGGGCTCGGCCGGGTCCGGGTCATGTGGGTGCCGATCCTCCCCGCCCGGGCGCAGCGGTTCCAGCCCGTGTTCGAGTCCGGCGTGATGCGGGCTGTGCTCAGGTCGTTGCCGTGGATCGGCAGCGCGCTGAGTCACGCATACGTCGTTACCGGTGAGCGCCAGCCGGGGTCCGAGATTCAGGTTGCGAGGTCGTCCTAGATGCTGCTGCTGAAACGGGTTTCCGTTGCCGTCCCTGACCTGCTCGGACGCCGCCATCCGGTGCACGACCCCGAGGTTCACCTCGAGGCGGCCATGCAATGGCTCTGCCGCGCACAGGACGCGACGCCCGACGACGGTGTCTCGCGCAGCTATGTCCTCCGGCACATGCGAAGCCACCAGCGGTCCGGCTGGCTCGCGTCGTATCCGGAAACGACCGGCTACATCATTCCGACGTTCTTCGCGTACGCGGCGATGACCGGGAAGAAGGAGTACCGGGATCGCGCCGTTCGCATGGCCCGGTGGGAGGTCGATATCCAGATGGAGAGCGGCGCCGTCCAGGGCGGCGTGATCGGCTTTCCGCCTACGCCGGCGATCTTCAACACGGGGCAGGTGCTCTTCGGCTGGGCGGCGGCCTACAGGGAAACTGGAGACCGAACGTTCCTTGACGCTGCGCAGCGGGGCGCGGATTTCCTCGTCGCCGCGATGGACCCCGACGGCGCCTGGCGGCGTCACGGCTCGCAGTACGCGCGGGCCGGCGTGAACGTCTATGACGCGCGCACGGCATGGGGGCTGCTCGAGGCTTCCCTCATCACGGGGGACCGGGCGCACCGGGAGGCTGCGGCGAGGAACCTCGACTTCGTTCTGACCAAGCAGCGAGAGAACGGCTGGTTCGAGGCGTGCTGCCTCGACGATGATCAACGACCGCTCCTGCACACGATCGCCTACACCATGGAGGGACTGTTCGAGGCCGGGGAACGGCTCGGGGAGCCCCGGTTCCAGGCGGCCGCGAAGCTCGCGGCGGACGCGTTGCTGGCCAGGCAAAGGCCGGACGGAAGCCTTGCGGGCCAGTTCGACTCGGCGTGGAAGGAATCGGCGACCTGGAGCTGCCTGACCGGCGACGCCCAGACGGCGATCGTGTGGCTGAGGCTCCGCGAAAAGACCGGCGACGCCCGCTACCTCGATGCGGCCCGGCGGATCAACCGCTATCTCTCCAGCACGCAGGACCTGACCGCGGCCGACCCGGGAATTCGCGGGGGCATCAAGGGCTCGCATCCGATTTCCGGCGAGTACGGCACGTACGAGTACCTGAACTGGGCGGCGAAGTTCTTCGCTGATGCACTCATGCTGGAGCTAGGCCGGAGCGGGCCCAGAGGGTAGAGCATGCTTGAGCCACTCCACTCGACGGCAGGAGCACGACCATGAATGCCGGCGTGCTCTCGAGGCTTCCGTTGTTTCGGCAGATTCTTTCCCATCGCAGGCACGTCGCCGTGAATCGAGCGCTGGATCAGATCCGGCGCTTGCGACCCGGCGACACTCCAAGTCGCGCAACCATCAGCGCGCTCCATGCCGCCTGGGGAAATCCGGAGTTCATCGCAACGGTGTCATACCTGGAGGCCGCCGCCGCGCGGGCGGTGGAGTTGAAAGGTGCCGTTCTCGAATGCGGCAGCGGGTTGAGCACACTGCTCCTCGGGACGCTTGCGGAGCGCAACGGATTCTCCGTCTGGACACTGGAGCACGATCGCGAATGGTATGAGACGGTCGCGGCCTTCCTCCAACGCCACAAGAGTCCGCAACGTACATCTCTGCTATGCGCCGCTTCGGGATTACGGGGACGGCATTTCGTGGTACGACGTGCATGCGGTGGAGTTGCCTGAGGTCTTTTCTCTCGTCGTCTGCGACGGGCCGCCCAATTGGAAAACGCCTGGCGGGCGTTATGGCGTCGTCGTAGCGATGCGAGAGCGTTTCTCGAAGGAGTGGAACATTCTTCTCGACGACCCGATAGCGGCCGAGAAGACCGGGATGCTGGCTCGGCTCAATTCAGAGCCGGGTGTGCAGGCCGTCAGGCATACATTCGACGACGGCGCGTTTTTCTGGGTCACCCGATCCGATACTCAAAGCATTCCCGGCTGACAGAGCGAATGGAGTCCGAGTTGATATCGTCGTTCAAGGAATCGGTCAATTGAAAGCGAAGGCGAATGTTTTCGTCGGCACGGCTCCACCAGGATGGGATGCATCGATCGAGGCGATCGACGGCACGGTCTTTCAATCCACCGCTTGGGCGCGCTTTCAGCGCGAGGTGCAAGGCTGCGAGCCGGTCTTCATTCAGGCCCAGGACGATTCAGGCGCAGTGGTTGGCGCCGCGCTCGGGCTATTCAGAAAGTCCCGCCATCCGATACTGGGGCTTTTCCTCCGGTGGATGGAGGCGGCGTCGTATCCGGTCGTGGTCGACGGGAACCCCGATCGCGTGCGCTGGCTGATTCAGGAGACGGAGCGCGCGGCGCGGGATCTCGGCTGCGCGCGCCTGGCGATCGGTTCCAATTTCTCGGGCAACTCGCAGGTGTCGTTGTCGGATCTGGGCTACGCCACCGAGGAGAGAGTGGAGTTCATGGTCGACCTCACGGCCGAGGAGGACGTGCTGTTGAATGCGATCAAGAAGGATCAACGGGATCGCATCCGTCGTCTTGCGCGCGACGGCGTCGAGTACGAGACGACCACATCCCTCGACGGGCTGAAGGCGCTGAGCATGGTCAGGCAAACCGCGCTGGAACGGCGATTGGAGCGGGATCAGGGTTTCAGCCTGCCCTCGGACGACGGCTATTACGAGCTCCTGCATCGGACGCTAGTGGAACCTGGCGCGGCCCGGCTACTGGTGGCGAGGCAGCAGGGTGCGGTCGTGGCCGCGATCCTCTACGCCACGTTTGCCGGCAAGGCCTATTCGATCTTCAGCGGCAGCACGGACGCCGGATACAAACTGAGCGCGCAGACGGGCCTCTTCTGGCATGCCGTGACGAGCTTCAAGCGCGAGGGCTTCCGAGTGCTCGATCGGGGCGGCGTGCCGGCGGCGTCAGCCGACGAGGCGCACGAACTCCACGGCATCTACCGGTTCAAGCATCGTCTCGGCACGACCCCGGTACGCTGCGTTTCGGGCGAGAAAGTACTTAGTCCGATAAGGGACAGCATCGCGAGGCTGCGCGAGATGCTTCGGCGCGAAGCGGCGTGAGACGACAGCGCTCGCCAACACGTACCGATACCCGGATGGAACCAGGACCGACCGCGCCGACATGCCCCGGTGGCTAGCCGGGGCGCAGCAATGAACGGCGATTGCCGCGGGCGCGCTCGACTAGGAGGCAACTTGGCGCGATGCGTTCGTCGCCGGGGCCGGAGCGCGGTTGACTACGATCTTGCGACTATCAATTTTCTTGCGCACCTACACGCCTTGCGGTTTGTAGAGGTAGAGCTTTCCGCCCGCACCCGGACCGTTATAGAACGCGAGGCATTTCAGCGGCGGCGACCCGAAAGAAGCGACCGTATGTACCCTGCACGCCGCCTGCGTCCACTGCGACGCCGGGCATCGTGATCTCGGTGACGGTCCAGGCGTTCGTGAGCGGGTTGCTCGCAGGCGGCTGGATCTTCCAAATCTTCTGCCGCGTGGCATAGGGCACGCCGGGAGTGGGTGAGTTTGCTCCGGCAGTACCGCAGCAATAGAAGAAGAAACAATCCAACTCGTCGAAGTATTCGAGCCCGCCCTGCCACGCCTGCCCACGCAGCCAGGCGGCCGACCCCGCCGAGAAGGCGAAGGTCAGTTCCACGAAATTCGAGGTGGAATCGACCGCGCAGGCCATCAACGTGCCCGGCGCACTACTGTTCCCTTCGCCGAACCCGCCAATTCGTGGCATCAGCCAGAGGCGACGGACAGGATCGAAGCACCCCTTCGTCTCGCTCGAGCGGTTGACCCAAGCCCTGTTGGTATGCAGCCGGGTCGCGAGGTCGAGGTAGCCGTAGGCGTGATAGACGCGCCCCTGCGCTTTGTCGTAGCCGATGATCGGGATTTGTCCGGAAATCAGCGGGTTCTGGTTCGGCCCAGCCTTGTTCGCCGAGAACCGGCCCCATCCCTTTCGCCCGCGGGGCTGGGCATAGTCCAGGTCGAAGTAGTGCGATCTCCCTGTGCCGTCAGCCGTGTAGACAACCTGGCTATGCGGTCTGACCAGCGCGCCGCGCAGGTTCCCCACAACGCTGCCGGGAAGGTACATCACACCATCGTAGTTGTGAGGCACACCAGGCGTCGTGCCGGCAGGCAGAAGCCCGGTCGTTGAAGAAGTCCACCCGGCCGTTGCCGTTGGGTCTGGACCGTGTTCGCACTCACCGCGATTGAAATAGCGCGCATCGGCAGGGCTTCGGGCTCTATCGTCGATGGGGCTGCCGCTCATCGCCGTAGTTGGGTCGCTTAGCCTCGACCACCTGCGAGTATCGAAATCGAAGCAGTAAACTTCCGTTCCCCAGTAGTCCGCATCTCCGCCATTGTTGATGAGCATGGCGCCGTTCGTAGACACATCCTTTGCGTAGCAAGCGCTTGCCCATGCGAGCGGATTGCGGTTGGTCGCGCCGTAGACACCTGCGGCTGGCATCAGTGAACTCATGCTGTTCACGGCAACGCCGTCTACGTCGGTCGTGATCGCGCTCACATTCCCGGCGGCAGGCGTCCACGACGGCGGACTCCAGCGGAAGATGAACGGCGCAGTACCCGATTGCGCAGGCGTGCCGACGAAGATGTCCTTGACCGGGTCGTATGCTCCGGCGTTCAGGGGCCACGCCGGATGCAGCGCGAAACCACTGGTCGGGTTCTCGAATGTAGGGTGAGACGCTTTTCGTGCGGTGGACTGCGGATTAGCAGAATCAAGGTCAATTTCCAGAATCCCTAGACTGAAGCCGGCGTCCGCATACCCGTGTGGCGTATGCACGGTATAGAGCTTGCGTCCACGAATCCAGGTGGGCTGCTGCCCGTAGATAGAGCTTATGTTCGCGGCCGGGTCTCTATATAGCTGGCGGGTCGTCAGTGTACCTGGCCAGTTATTGAGTTTTGTCGCGTAGACGCCGTTGAAATCGTTTACCCCGTTCCATGAATGCCAGATCAACTCGTTGTTGACTGGATCGTAGGCCGTCTGGCCTCCAGATACATTTGTGCCCTCTTTTCCGACGCCAACGCCGGGATACTTGGATACGGATTCGGCATAGGCCGAGGTATCGCAGCTTCCAGTAGTACCGTCGGAGCACCTGTACCAGTGGAGGCGCTTGACTGAGGTTCCCATCCAAACCAATGAGTCAATCTTGGGAACGTAGTTCCCGGTCATCCCCTCGCCTGGTGCGTTCGCCGGTGGGGCAGGCGCACCGCTCCCTGGATACGCCACGACCTGTTCGTAGGTTCCGATTAGCGGCCCTCGCGTCCAGAATCGCCAGATGCCGTAGCGCTTATTGAGGCCTATGTTCCGCGCATCAGCGCCGGATTGATAAAAGCCACCAATGATCCAGAAGCAGCCACGGGTCGAGTCGTAGATGAACGGGCAGCAGTCTTGCCCAGCCGGGAACGGGACTCCCGCGATCCCCCACCATGGATAGGGGTTGTCGTATGCGAGCGCAAGGCTCGGGGCAGCGGAGAATGCAAGCCTTACTAGTCGAATCGTACCGCTATCGTTTCCGGTCCCGACGTAAACGCCATCCCCACTGTAGCCATAGATCCTTCCGTCGTCCGGACAGAACTGGAAGTTCGTATGCTTTCCGAACATCACGCTACCGCGCTGGCCCGTCTGCGGATCTATGAAGGGAGACGGGAGTGCCCGCTTTCCTTCGTAGGCAAAGTCGCTGATCGAGCCAAGCGCTGGTGGCGCGATGCTTGCAACTGACGTCCTGATTTGCACGCGAAACGGGTTGGAGACAGTAGTTGCCATCTAGGCCTTCCCTTGATCTGCAATGAAGGTCACTGAAACGACTCCAACCGGCTTTCCGTTGCGTGCACGAACGTCGCGACCACCGGCCCCGGACATGTCGTCAGTCAGGTTCTCCGGTCGTCGGCGGCGAATGTGACGCCCGTCAGTACGACCGGCGCATCCGGTTTTGCGCCGAGCGGTCTGCCGTCATACGCCAGCGTGGCGTTGTTCGGATTCCATGTAATTCCGGGCAATAGCGTGCCCGAGTTCAAAGTGATGACCAGAGCGGCCCCATCCGGGTCGTTGACAAAGCTGCTTATGGGCACCACGGCCGGAACACCCTCGACGAACTCGATCGCCGGAGAAGGCTGCCAGACCGGGGCGGCGTTGGCTGGCATCTGCGCCGGTCCCGCCGATGTTGACTCCGCCGGCACCGCCGGCTGTGCTGTCGGCGAGACCGACGCGGTCGGGCCCGATTGGACAGCGGGTTCGGAAGGTACAGGCTGCTGAGTGTCAGACTCTCCCAAGCAGCCGACCAGCTGGGTTCCTCCCAGCAGCATCGAAACAACACCCGCAAGCTGTTTTAGAAAGTAACGACGGGAGTTTTGCATCCAGCTCCCTTCCGAAAATTATGACGCTAGCATACTGATGAGCATATGTCACGAGCCTAGGTGGAACTATTGCCGATTGATCCCCGTCGGGATTTCGGCTCTTGCGAGTACCACGGTATGCTTGAGTCGAGGAACGACCATCTCGCCGCGCTCAGGACAATACTGCAGCGAAGGGCGCGCGATGTCATAGATGTCCGACCGGCGGTGCTCGATCACTGGCGGCACTGCAGAAAGATCCCCCGGCACGCGCTCTCCCGTACTCACGACTTCTAGCTCGATCTCAAGACCCAGCCACCGCGCCCACTCGGCGGAAAGCGTGCGTCTCCGACGCGCAGCCTTTCGGCATGCCAATCCAGACAGGATTTGATGACTTAGACGACTCGCGATGACAATCATATTCGGGTTTCTTGCCGCGACGCCTCCTGATGAGCAGGATAGGCGTCTGGCGATGCTGAGCGAAGCCGACGGGGCCGACGAAATGGCGTTGAGCCGAACCGGCTTCGTCGCAAACGTACGCCTCAGCGCTGCGCAATCGACGGATCGAATTCTCGCGACGACTGATGACGGCGTCTCGATACTCCTCGTCGGTCGCCCGATAATGCGCAAGGGGGATACGGTCGACCTTGCCCGTCTCACGTGGGACGAGATCCCGCGGTCATTGCGGAAGATTGACGGATACTGGGTTGCGTTTGCATATGACGAGGCAAAGCGTCGCCTTAAGGTGCTGTGTGATCGGCTCGGTGTGGGCTGGGTCTACTGGGCGCGGGTACCTGGAGGTGTCGCCTTCTCGAGCGATTTCCAGGCGCTCGTCAGGTCCCTTCCGCGATCACCACGGCTCGAGGAGACCAGTTGTCTCCTCAGCCTCACGATTACCTACCCCCTCGGCAGTTCGACCTGCTTCGACGAGATTTCACTCGTCTCCCCGGAGACCGCGCTTGAATTCCATGACGGCCGCGTCAGGCAGGAGCGCCTCGATACGCTCGAGTACGGGGACCGTTGGGTGGGTACCACGCGCGATGCAAAATTCGAGGCGCTCGACGCGGCCCTCGACGGGAGCTTCCAGGAGTGGTCATCGGACGCACGACAGCCTTGGGCCGTAGCGCTCTCCTCTGGGAAGGACTCCCGGTACGGACTCGGGCTGCTCCTGCAGCATGCGCAACGACCCACGTGCATCACCTTCGGGCTGCGTGGAAGCACCGATGTAAAGGGGGCGACTGCGACCTGCCGGCGAGAGGGACTGACGCACCAGTTGTTTGACCCCGAGCTCCACACGTCGTGGGATTCATGGAGATCCGCAGTGCAGCGTCTCGGCGTCGTCGCTGGCTTCCAGTACGTCGCGGGATGGGGACACGATTGGCGGCGCGCGCTACGTGCGCTGGGCGGCCAAGTGGTCCTCGGTTTCCTCGGTGACGCGCTATCAGGACTTCACTTAGTCGATCGCTTTAAAGGCGACTGGCTTGCCAACTGGGAAGCCTGGAGCCTGGATCTGCGCGCAGACGGAAGCTGGACAGGTTCTCAGGTGATTCGACCTGAGGTTCGAAAGCAGGTACGCGACTCCATTCGAGCGGCTTTGCGCGCAGAGACCGAGCATCGACGATTTCCGCTGGACCACCAACGCGCCCTGCACTTGGATCTTTACTCGCGGCAACGCCGCGCCGCTGCATCGCAGATCAATTTCCTAACGGACGAGGTAGCGGTCGCGCCGCTGTTCTACACGCGGGAACTCCTGGAATTCTGGGGAAACCTCGGATATGAGGATCTGCAAAACCAGGCGCTCTACTTGGACTTCGCACGCGCTCGCTATCCTCGACTGTTTGCCCCCCCGACGAGGCCGCGCTTGATTGACCGCGCGAAAGGTACGCTCGTCAATCTTGCAGTGGATGCTTGGCCATCTCTCGGGGTTCATCTGAAGCCTCCAGAGATCGATACAGCCGCGATCATCAAGCGACATCTTGACGATCTCAAGCGCTTGGCTCGCGATTATGCGGACGTCGTCTCGCACATCGTGGATGTCCCTGCGCTGCATGGCTGGCTGGCTGACTTCGGAACCCATCGCGGGCCTGAAGCGCAAGAGTTGCTGCGGTTCTGGAACTTTCTACTGCTGGTCGAGGCCGGGTTCGCCGATCGCAAGACTTGACTTTCAGCATCAGATCCTCAGTGTGTTCGGGTCGTGTGGCGACGCCATGCAATGCAACAAGGCGATTGACGTGACGAGAGGGAACTTCCGCACTGTCCTCAGCATCGCTCCGCCACCTGTGAACTCTATGGCTAGAGGCTAGGCGAGCTACTTGCGAAACAGGGTGCGACCGAGAAAACCAAGAACGAGACGCTCGGCCCCCTCCGGTCGCCCCGACATCCGCCACAGAAGCAGCAGCGCAGCAAAGTACGTTACCGCACCCACCGAGACCTTGAAGGCTAGGTCAACCAGGACTCCGCCGCCGGTATCAGGTGCTGCAATGACCGGCACTGTCATGAAGAGCGACGCGACGATCGGCCGTCCGAGTCGTCGACCGAGCTCCGCGAAGGGGATCTCCGTGATGCGACAAATCACCCAGTAAAAAATGCCCATGAGCACAGCGCCAGCCAGCAGCCGTGCAAGAGCAACGCCGACGATGCCATGACTGCCGATGAGCCATAGGGAGAAGCCAACGAGCAATATGGCGTTGATCCAGGACATGGCAGCCGCCACCGCGGGGCGCCCCGTCCCCAGGAGCAGGCTTGTTGCCAGAGAATCACCCGTCCGAACCGCGCCGGTAATTGCCAATAGCACGAGCAACGGAACGGCTTCGACCCACTGAGGCCCCATCAAGACTAGAACAGCTTCTTCGGCGACCAGGGCAAGTCCAACGGAGGCGGGGATGGTCACCGCAGAGACAGTGCCCAGGACATTGAGGAACGCCGAAGCGAGCCTGCCCGGTTCGTCCTGCATCTTGGCGAAGCTGGGTACCAACGCTTGATTCAGGGGCGCTGCGATCTCGCTCCCCGGTAGCCGGCCAAGTTCGGATGCCACGCTGTATAGACCCATCTGCCGCGGTGATCCCGTGCTGCCGACGATTGCCTCGTCGGCTTTCATCTCGGCGAAATGACCGACGCTGCGAACCAACATCCACTGGGAAAACGACCACAGCTCACGCACCTTTGCCAGAGAAAAGCGCGGCCGATAAGGGTGCATCAGGTAACTCAATCCCAAACCGAGGAGCATGCCGCCGAGCGTGCCGATCACCAACGCCCAGTAGTTGCGCAGCCACAACGCTGCCCCGATCGTGACGAAGAACCCCAGCAGCTTGGCGGAGACACCGAGCTTGAACTCCTTGTGGAATTCGAGATCCTTGCGGAAGGCGATAACGCCGATGTTCGAGAACGCGGCAATCGGGAGCACGATGCATAGCGCCCAAATCACGGGCACGACGCGCGGCTCGTTGAAGTACGCAGCGGCGTAAGGCGCGACGATCGCGACACCGACGGCGATGATCACGCTCTGAAGGATTCTCAGCGTCCAGGCCGTGTCGTAGTGTTGCCGCGTAGCACGCTGATTCTGGATCAGAGCGGTGTCGAGACCGAACGAAAGCCAGGCCTCTACGAATCCCACGACCAGCATCCCCATCGCGACAAGCCCGAAGTCAGCGGGCGTAAGCAGCCGCGCGAGGATCGCCGTACTTATCAGGCCGAGGAACCGCACCGCCCAGCGCATGGCGACAGACCATGCGGCGCCGGCGAGTACGGCGCGTCTAAGATTGCCCGGGGATTCCGCCATCGCGGCCGTTCAGCCAATGCGACCGAGAACAGGGGGCTCGGCCAGATCGCGTTGGCTCGCCAGGTCATTCGATCGTCTCGGGCATCGCCATATCCCCGGCCGGACCGATCTGATCCCGGAGGCGCGCGGGGGATTCGTTGCCGGAAGTAGAGGCCTCGCCCCGCGTTCTGGAACCGGAACGCGACGTGGTGCACCGTCGCAACTTCCCTCATCCCGCGCCGCCGGTATAGCTTCTTTGCGGCCTCGTTGCCGACCCAGGTGAAGACGTAAAGGTAGCGAAACCCCGCATCCGCGATCACGGCTACGAGCCGCTCGAAAGCCGCATCGATCAAGCCCGTACCCCGATAAGCCGGCGAAGCCCACACGTTGGCAATGCGGGCCTCGTCGGGCAGGAGAACCCGGCATCGGTTGATGATCCGCCTGTTGTCGGCCTGGAACGCCGGCCAGAGCAGTGCGCCGATCTCCTCCCCGACCCAGGCGGTGTAGCAATGCCGCATTCCGAAGATCGATCGGTATTCGCTGTGGCGGGGAAACGGCGCGGGCATCGCCCGGAACCGCTGGAAAAGCGCATCGTCGGCGCGTCGCAGTTGGAAAGACAGCGCGCACGCGGCGGGCGGCGCCTCGACTCTCAGGTCCCGAAGAAATACGACGAACTCGGTGTGATCGACGAACCGGTCCGCGACCGCACGTGCGACTCCGCGCAGTCCGTGTGCCGAGTAGATCTCCGGGACACGCTTGACCTTGTCGAGCAGGCTCATGCGGAGAGAGTCTAGCCTGACCCTCTTGCGAACGACGCGTCAATTTCCCGCCGTCGCGCGAATCAGCGCCGCGATGCGATCCACGTCGTCGAGCGCCACGCTCGGCTCGCAGGGCAGCTCGACGAGGGACGACCACATCCGCTCGGCCACCGGCAGCGATCCGGACGCGAATTTCCTGTAGGAATCCTGAAGGTGAAGCGGACGAAAACTCCGATCGACCTCGTAACCCGCATCGCGAAGAACCTCGACCACCTTGAGCGCGAGCGGCTCGTCCTGGCGAAAATCGACGAGCTGCGTAAGACACGCGGAACCCGGCCGATGGGGCACGAGAGCGAACTTGCGCTGCCCTCCGAGCAGTCGCTGGTAGGCCTCGACCCTGGCGCGCCGCGCGGCGAGATTCGCCTCGAGCGAGTCGAGCAGCGTCAGGGCAACCGCGGCATCGAGGTTCGACATTGCGCGACCCGCATAGGGTTCCTGCGCGGACTCGCCACGAAAGCGCGTCCAGGCGACTTTCAGAGGCAGCGACCAGCGCCGCCAGCGCCGCCACATGAGCACCGCGGCCGCCCGCATTAGTGCGGCGCCTGCATCAGGTGGCGCGAAGGCTACGGCCTTCGCTCGCGCGAGCACCTCGGGATCGCGCGAGACGAACACCCCGCCGCCGGTACCGAAGCACACCTTGCCGTTGCCGAAGCTCACGACGCCGGCGTCGCCGAACGTCCCCAGGGGTTGCCCGTCGAGCGTCGCGCCGAGCGCCTGAGCGGCGTCGTCGATGAGCGCGATCCCCCGCCGCCGGCAGACGGCTGCGATGCGGTCGATCGGCGCCGGATTGCCGAACAGGTGGGCCACCACCACCGCGCGCGTGCGGGGACTGCAGGCGGCCTCGACCGTGTCGGCGGTCAGCGCGAGGTCCGCGCCGATGTCCGCGAGTACCGGTACGGCACCGATCGCGAGCACGGGCGGAACGATGCTGACGCAGCAGAACGTCGGCAGGACCACCTCGTCGCCCGCGCGCACGCCGGTCGCCCGAAGCGCGAGCTCCAGCGCGGCGCGGCCGCTGTCGCAGGCGATGGCCGCGGCGACCGAGAAGTGCGCCGCGAGCCGCTCTTCCAGCCTCGACACGTCGGGGCCCGCAACCACGCGTCCGAGGCAGCACGACCGGACGAGCGCGGCGTAGGTCCGCGCGTTCCAGAACGGAACGCAGAGCGGAACCCGGTAGACGTAGGGAAGATGCAGGTTCTGCTCCCGGTTCGGGAATCGCGATCGCGCTGCGCCCTCAGTGCAGCTCGACGCCGGGTTGCCGGGCGTTGAGCAGCAGGCGCACCGCGAACTTGATCGGTGTGCGGTCCCAAGGGGTGAACCGCGGCAACTGAAAGGGATCGGCGTCGCGTCGGCCGGCGCCCCAGGAGGTCGTGACCGCGGCGCGAAAGCCGACCCGGCGGGCGATCGCCACGTGGTCCGCCGTGTAGTCCTCGATCGGCTTGCCGTTCGGGTAGGCGAACAGCTCGACCTTCTCGCCGAGGATCGCCTCCAGCTCGGCCTTGCCGCCGGCGATCTCCCGTTCCGCCTCGGCCGCGTCGATCCGGGCAAGGATCGGGTGGGTGATCGTGTGGCCGCCGATTTCCATCCCGGCGCTCCGCAACCTGCGGACCTGCGCCCGACTCATCATCAGGTTGTCGGGCAGCGCCGCGCCGGCCGCCGACGCGACGGCCTGCACGGCTTCGAGCCGCCGGGCCCGGTCCAGGTACTTGATGGCGCCCAATAGCTTCCCGACCGTCTCGCGCCGCGCTTCCATCGTTTCGATGCCGTGCGTGCCGAGGCCGGCTGCGCCCAGATCCAACCGCGGGCCTTGCGCGCGACGGACCGACTCGATCACCGTGTCGTTCCACATCCGACCGCCATCGAGGCAGCCCGTCGTGACGAAGAACGTGGCCGGCACCGCGAGGCGCGTGAGGATGGGAAGCGCGACTTCGCAGTTGTCGGCGTAGCCGTCGTCGAAGGTCACGCAGACCGCCCGGGCGGGCAGGGCGCCGCGGCGCAGGCGGTCGATCGCCTCGCCCAGCGGCAAAACGTTGAACCGTGCTGCGACGTGCGCCATTTCCTCGCCGAAGGCCGCTGCGTCGGGGATCTCGGGCAGCAGCGGGTCCGCGCATTCGAAGCACCCGGTGATAGATCAGGATCGACAAGCGCCCGCGCGGCCCCGCAGGCGACAGCAGGCTGCCCAGGGAGCGCACCAGCGCCGTATCGATGAACGAAGGCATGCCTGGAATGTCGCCGCCGAGCCCGGTTGCTAGCCGACCGCTGCGCGAGGGCCGCCTGCGCGGACGGCCGTGTCGAAGATCGCGGCCAGTTCCCGGGTCAGGTTCCTGCGATCGAACCGGCGGAGCACGTCCATGTTCGCATGATGATCGCGCAGCGTGCCGTCGGCCCAGCGCCCGTAGATCCCGACCAGCGTCGTCTCGAGCTCGCCCGCATCGCGCGGGTTCGCGAGCCACCCGCCGCCGGTCGTGGCGAGGACTTCGCTCGTCGCCCCCGGCAGGACCAGGGCCAGAACGGGGCGCATTGCGCGCAGGTACTCGTAGAGCTTGGCGGGCACCAGCGACTGGGTGTCTTCGGAGGCCTGGAGCAGCAACAGCAGGTCCGCCTTCGACAGCTCGGCGAGCGCTTCGGCGTACGGCAGGCGCGCCAGAACCTCGACCGATTCGCTCAATCCGGTCGCTCGGACCGCCTCGCGCAGGGCTTCGGAGTCGCCGTAAGCGCCGCCGCCGATGAACCGCAGGAGAATCCTCGACGGGTCGAGTTTGCCGCGCGAGCCCGCTTGGGCGATCGCCCGCAAGAGCGGGATCGGATCGCGAAAGTCCGCATTGATGTTCCCCGCATGCACGATCACCAACCGGTCGGACGAAGTCGCGGGGCGCTCGGGCAGCTCGGCGAAATCCGCCTCGTCGTAGCCGTTCAGGATGGCAGTGAACTTGTCGGGGGCCTGCTCACGATAGCGTGCCCGCAGCAGGTCGCGCAGCTGGGTGGTGCTCGTCACGACGTGGGTCGCGGCGCTTACGACGCGGCGCTCGAGCCGCGGCGCGAACCATCGCACCACGGCCGGCGTGCCCGGCTCCGGCGGGTCCTCGTGCCACGGATCGCGGAAGTCGATCACGAGGGGCGCGTTCGCCTGCCCGGACAGCTTCCGCGCGATCAGGTGCGCGGTGGCGTGCGGGCTGGTCGAGAACACGAGGTCCACCGGTCGCTCCGCGATGATCCTGCGGCCGGCGGCTACCGCCCAGGGGTACCACCCGATCCAGGTGTCGGGCACGGCCGCGATCGCCGCGTACCTGCCCCGGATGGAAAGGTGCCGCCGCGTGTTCAGGTAGTTCGTCCGCACCACGCGCACCCAGTCGGGGATCTGCGCCTCGAGCTTCGCGTCCGTGACCTCGTAGGCGTCCCGCTGCAGCGTGAGCACGGTGACATCCCATCCGTACTCGCGCAGGTACCGGGAGAACTTGAGCGTGCGCAGCACCCCGCTGCTGCTCGCTTCGGGGGGGTAGTGGAAAACGACGAAAAGTGCGTGTTTCAATAGCCGGCGCTTTCGTATACTGCGGCCCGGGGCGATGTCGAGCCGACGCAGTCGAAGCGCGTGGCGGGCCCCCTCGGAGAATGCCAAGTTTTCGCGCGCGATGGAACAGGTGTCGCCCGGGACGCGCGGGAAATCTGGCAGTTCCCGACCGGCCGGGCACCGTGCATCACACATTTGAATGAGAGCGCACGATTGCTGAGCCGCTTTCGCAACACCGCTCGCGTCTGCCGGGACGCGCTCGTCAACCTCGTTCGTCCGCCGCGACCCTACAGGCCCGAGTTTCCTTCGGATGCCGAGGTGTTCGCGTCGCTTCGCGCCGATCTTCCTGCCCTCTCGCCGGTTCGCGAAGCGGCCCGATCGGGCAGGGTCGCCGAGCGCGCGAGCGCTGCTGACGGCTCACCTTCGCGATCGTAGCGCGCCCCGATTCTTTGTCGATCCGCGCAGATCGGGGCGCTCGCCGAGCGGTTTGCGCGCGAGCATCCCGACTGGCGCGAGCTCACGCGCTCGATGTCGCCACCGATTGGCGGCGCTACGTCTATCACGACCGCGCAGAACGCGCAACTGCCGCCGGGCGGCGTCCCCGACTGGAATCGCCTGCCGCTCGGTCCGGGCGCCGATACCGTTCAGTTGCATCGCGCACACCACTTCGCGTTCGCCGCCCAGCTTGCCCGGGCGCGGGCGTACGGTGCGCCGACCGCCGCGACACTCAAGGCGCTCGTCGATTCGTGGCTCGCTGCGACGAGGGACGCACGGAATCGCCTGCGTACCTGAGCCCTCTCATCGCGGTCCATCGCGCCTTCGCGATCACGTGGGACTTGGCGTTCCTTGCGGCCGCCGACGAGCGCGACGTGGATCTCGAGTTCAAGCTGCTGCGGATTCTTCTCGCCGATGCGCGATTCGTGTACTCGAAGCTCGGGACGTCGGTCGCAAACAACCACCTGCTGGGCGACGCATTTCTGATGTTCTATCTCGGGATGCTCTATCCCGAGTTCGCAGAGGCTGCAGCATGGCGGCGCGACGGCGAACCGCTGTTCTTGCGGGAGTTCGAGCGCCAGGTCTACGACGACGGAACGAGTTTCGAGCACTCGGTGCATTACCACGAGTTCGTGTGCGAGATGGTGACGGCGATCGTCCTGCTTGCGCGCCGGAACGAGGTGCCGATCGAGCCGTGGGTTCTGGAGCGCCATCGCCGCATGCTCGAGTTTCAGGCCGCGCTTTCCGGGCCGGAGGCGTGCGCCTTGCCGATCGGGGACACGGTCGAGCATCCGCTCTTCCCGCTCGATGCGTTCGACGGCGTCGGCGCGGCGTCGCATCGCGAGATCCTGCGCGCGCTCTACGAGCCGGACTTCGCCGGCGTCGACGCCGCGCGCGCCCGGCCTGGAGCGCGCGGCGTGGCTGCTGGCTGGCGCACTCGCGGCGAGCGGGACTCGGCGCGGCGCGACGATCGGCCCGTTCGAGTTTCCGAAGGGCGGGTTCGTCGTGCTTCCCGACGCCACGCTCGACGGCGTGCTTGATCCTTGCGCACCGGACCCGGCCCGGAGCTTGCCGTGCAATCCGGGGCACATGCATGCGGACCTCCTGTCGATCTATCTCCGGCTTCGCGAAACACCGATGATCGTCGAGGCGGGCACCTACACGTATCGCTCTGAGAAGGAGCGCTGGCCCGCAGGCGAGCCGGAATGGCGTGCGCATTTCCTGGGGCCGTCCGCCCACAACGGCCTGTGCATTGCCGGGCACGACCCGCTCGGCCGGAAGCCCGGCGACTTCCCGTGGGGGGAGCTGAAGTCGAGCGTGCTGTCGCGGCGGCTCGCCAGCGGGGCCGGGCTTAGCTGGGCGGAAGCGATCGTCGACGGGCGACACGCCGTACGCCGGGCACACGCGAGGCGTGGTGCACGTCGAGGGGGAGTACTGGCTCGTCTACGACCGCCTGCCGTCGAGCGCGGTGACCGGGGATGCGTGGCTGTCGCTTCAGTTTGCCGCCGGATGCGTCCTTCGCGCGGAGGGCGATCGCTCGATCGTGGCGACGGTCGGCGACGCGCAGTTGCAGGTGACGACCAGCCAGGGTGCGCGGGAGCTGCAGGTGGTGAGAGGGGAGCGAACGCCGGCCGCGGGGTGGGTTTCGGTGCGGTACGGCGAGATGGAACCTGCCCCCGCGGTCCGAATCCCCACGACCGACGGGCCAGTCCTGCTGGCGACTCTTGTCGAACCCGTGACCGGCGATGTACCGCCGACAATCGTGGATACGGAGATGACCGATACGCGCGCGATTGGTGTGCGCGTTTCGCACGGGGAGTGGGCAGATTACCTGATCGTGTCGGGAGATCACGGCGAGGAACTAATTGAGCTTTTCGGCGTCGCGTTTCGCGGTACTGGGGTGTGGATACGCACACGACGCGGACAGGCTATCGAATGCCGCACATTAGGCGCCAGCGAAGTGCGATCGTCGTCACTCGGCCTGGACTGCCGCATCGATTCCGCATCGCAAAAGACCGGGTATAGGTGGACGCCAGTGAGGCTGTAAGGACCACAACGCACCAATGCGTCCTTCAGGTTGCCGACCCAGATCAAGGCGACGACGGCCTGCTGGGTGCTCTGATCAAATGGGATCTCGCTCCAGATCGAAATGCTTTCGACGATCGTAGAATAGTTCCATGCGCGAGCGCGGCGTTCGCATTTGACCGATGTCATATACACCCTCACCAACTGGATCGTGTTGCGTCAAATGTGCAGTTACCGCAGTGCGCCGAGCCAATAGGAAGGGCCGCCCACATGCTCTCGGAAGACCTCGCGACGGTCAGAGAAATCAAGACGGCTAAGCAGCTGGTGAAGGCGCGACTCAAAAGCACTGCCAATTGGTGTCGGCCGGGGCTTTGGTACGTGTTGGGTTCCTACGCGCGACATCATCGCGCCAGGTTGCCGGATTCATTGCATGACGCAATACATGGTCTGGTGAAGCGGCGTGTGGCTCGCAGCATCGTTGAGCGAGCATTGCCGCCCTGGCATACCGTAATACCGGAGCCGACGTGTGGTGCGCAGCGACGGGACTGTACGATCGGTTACCTTGCCAAGATGGGTGACTGGAAGTTGTTCGATCTAGAGAAGGACGATGTCTGGACACGGTCGAGAGTGCCGGAGAACAGCTATCAGGATATCGAAAACGTGAAGCGGTTCCGTCCGTATTTTTTTGTCCCGGCGTCGTACACGGTGCACCAGGACGGGACGCTATGGCGGTGCGATACCTATATCCATGGTCGCAAACTGGCGCAATGTCGAAGCGACGAACGGGAAGCAGCTTTTCGAGTGCTGCTGCATCAGCATCTCGTATTCGCACGGTGCGAGGCGAGCGAACCGAATCTCGAATTGACCCGACGGGCCATTGAGACGATGAGGAGAGTTGCCCCGGATTCCATTCCCGGTTTGTTTGTCGAGAAACGAGGTGAGCAGCTCGAGAGGCTCGGATCCAACCTCGCGGTTTTGCCGGCACATGGCGACCTCAACGCGCAGAACGTCATCATGTCGGCTGGGCAGCCGTGGCTCATCGATTGGGACGCGGCAGGAGAACGTGCAGCCAGTTCTATATGATCTGCTATCCCTGATCCTCTGGGAGGCCGATCTCGGACGATTCGATCTGCTGCGAGCATTCTTTGGAGGAGCTTTCGATCCAGGGGTTCGTGAGGTCTTATCGCTGTGTGGTTTAACGAACCCGCCTTGCGACAACATGCTACTGCTGGTCCATGCTTATATCTTGCGATTTCATATGCTCAGGTCCGCAAACGAGCGAAGCGCAGTCGCGAGCAATGTAGCGCGGCTTTGGAACGCCATACAAATCGTTCACGGGCCTTATTTCGATGAGAGGGCAGCTTAGCAATGGCGCGAGCCGGTGTAATTGGAGGAAGGAACTCGCACGATACGCTCAGGCGCGTGTTAAGTGCGCGACCGGCGTGCAAGATATTGGATGTGCCGGCAGGGCAAGGCGTGTTGTGTGCCTTTTTCAGAGAGCAAGGGTGGGAGGTGCACGCGGCCGATATCGATCCGGGAAACTTGAAGGTCAGGGATATCCCTTTTACTCAGGTAAATCTGAATCGTTCATTGCCTTTCAACGACGCGAGCTTCGACGCTGTTGCCTGCGTGAACGGATTGCACCGACTGTTGTTTCCGCACGTGGCGATTCGGGAGTTCTATCGGATACTTCGACCGGGCGGGCGCCTCTACATCAATTCCAATAATTATTCCTCCATCTGGAAGCGGGTGCGTTTTCTCATCAGCGGGTCGGTGGACTACATGGTCGATACCCAGGAATGCCTGCAAACGACCGACGATCCGGAAGCAAACGTACGCCTGTTGCTGATGTATCCGAGATTGAGCATCATCCTGGAGCAATCGGGATTCCGCGTGGTGGACGTGCGATCCGCAGCCGTCACATGGAGAGACCGTATCTTCTTTCCGGTCGCAATGCTGATCTACTTGTTCGGCTGGTGCATGCCACCTGGGCAGCGCAGGTACTTGAGATTGAACCAGGCGAATCGATCTAGTGTCTTGTTCGGCGGGGACTACGTTTTCATCGAGGCGGTCAAGTCGTCTTGAGCCCGCTTCCAGCCCGGCCTTGCCAGTCCATCACAAATGTCGGATCTCGAACCACTGTCCAAGCACCATTAACAGCCACGCCATCACGCCATAGTACGCTGGGTGCGTGGCGAGCCCCTCCCGCCACAGCCAGTCTAGAAACTCGCCGCGCACGATTCCCCGGGCGCGTACGCCGTCACAGCTCGCCCGCGCGAGCTCGGCAAGCGGCCGGTGCCCGGCCAGCCACGGCCCGACCGGCAGGCCGAAGCCCTGCTTTCGCTTCACGATCACCTCCGGCGGCAGGAAGTCCCGCAGCGCCTCCTTGAAGAAGTAGCGCAGCCGGGTGCCCTTCAGCTTCAGGTCCGGCGGCAGACCGGCCGCGAACGACACGACCCGGTCGTCGAGCATCGGAAACGCCACGTCCGACCCCCGCGAGCTCGCACATGCGCGTGACCTTCGGCAGGTCGTTGTCGGCGAGGGTGAGCTTGGCGTCGATGGCGAGCATCTGGTTGATGAGCGACTTCGCGCCGGCCGCGTCGAACGGGGCGCGCATGAGAGCGTGCGGCCGCTCGCCGGTCGACCTCCGCGAGAAAATCCGCCGTGAACACGCGCTCGGCGCCGAGGTGTTCGAGCAGGTTCTGCGCCTCGTACCGCGCGGGCATCGGCAGGCGCGCCTGCTCGACGTAGCTCTTCGCCTTGCGCACGACCGGCACGCGCGACAAGGACGCCGGCCGCAGCATCGGTTCGATGAGGTGCGAGCGCAGCACCGCCGGGATGCAGGGCGTAGCGCGCGAGCACCTGCTGCTTGGCGTAGCGCGAGTTGCCGCCGAACAGCTCGTCCCCGCCGTCCCCGCCGAGCAGGCGCTCGACGCCATGCTCCTTCGCGAGCCGCGCGCAGTAGTAGGTCGGCACGGCCGAGGCGTTGCCGAACGGCTGGTCGTACGCCGCGGCGATCCGCGGGAATCGCGTCGACGACGTCGCTCGGGCGTCACGTAGTACTCGTGGTGCTCGGCATGGAAGTGGCGCGCCGCGATGCGCGCGTACGCCATCTCGTCGTAGCCCTGCGCGTCGAAGCCGATCGAGAAGCTGCGCGGCGCCTGCCCGGTCACCGCCCCGATCATGCCGGTGACCGTCGAGCTGTCGGTGCCGCCCGAGAGGAAGGCGCCGACGCGCGCGTCGTCGACGGCCTCGCGCGTCGCCTCGCGCAGCACGCTGACGAACGCGGGCTTGTAGTGCCGCGACCTCGCCCGTGCCGTCCTCCGCGAACGCGATCGACCAGTAGGGCGTCACCTTCGGCCTCGCCGCGCGCGAAGCGCACGCAGTGCCCCGCCGGAAGGCGCCGCTGGTCCCGGAAGACCGTGTCCGGGCCCGGGATCATGTGGAAGTACGCGTACTCGTAGATCGCCTGCGGATCGAGCTCGCGGCGCGCGTCGGGGTGGCCGGCGAGCGCGTCCAGCGTCGACCCGAAGAGGAGGCCGCTCGCGGTCGCCTGGTAGGTGAGGTTGCGGATGCACGCGCGGTCCACGGCGAGGAGCGCTTCGCCGCGCCGGCGATCGAGGAGCGCGAGCGCGAAATCGCCCTTGAGGTCTCGCGAGCGCGGCCGGTCCGTCGCTCACGGTAGCCGTCGATCAGCCGGGCGCAGACCTCGGCGAGCGAGGCGCCGCGCGCGGTACCCGTCCTCCCAGCGGGCGTGCCCGCACCAGCCCGACGACGACGTCGTCGGCCTCGTGCAGCCACGCCGTGCGGCGTCGCCTCGAACCGCCAGCGACGCCGCCGGTGAAATCGATACGCGAAGGTCTCCCGCGCCCGCCGAGCCCGAGGCTCATCTTCTCGAGTGCGGCACGCGGGTCCGAAGGGGGACCGCCACCGATCCAGCCGCAAACGCCGCTCATCGGCGGATCATCCTTCGCGCGATGACCACCGGCTAGTCTTCGCCCCGGGCCGGGGGCGACGGCCGGATCCGGTCCCGGAGCGCACGGGCCATCGGCTTGAGGCGCAGATCGACCAGCGCGGCGAGACGGCCGCGCGGCGAGCGCGAGTAGGCGGTGAGCTTCTGCAGCGGCGCTGCGCCTTCCGCCCAGCGCAGCTTGTAGGCGTTGTCGCCGGGGCCCATGTAGTAGCGCACGAACTCGCCCGAGAACAGGCGCTCGAGCAGCACGCGGTTCAGGTAGGAGCCGGGCGAGATCTCGCCGAGCGCCTCGTCGAAGTCGGAGCGCAGGGCGTGGACCTGCCCGCCGAAGACGAGCTGGTACTCCATCGCGATCGGCTTGCCGTCGAGGGCGAGCGTCCAGACCGACAGCCACTGCCGCTCGCGGCGGCGAGCTCGGAGAGGCGGCGGATGAACGCCTGCGGCCCGGGCTGGTCGAGCGAGTTGCCGGTCGGCGCGCTTCCAGCTCCGCGACGACACGTCGATCATCGTGGCGAGCAGGCTCGGCTCCCGGCCGCCGGCCGGTGCCAGTCGACCGTCGGCGCACCCGACTTGGCGACGCGATTCAGGGCGAGGTTGCTCGCCTTCTTGAGGCTCCGGCTGCGGGCGCCGTAGTACGCGTCCCACGTCGAACCGAGCGCGATGTACGGGTTGCTGCCCGGCGGGCTCGATGACGACGGTGCATCCGCTGCGCCGCAGCGCGTCGGCGAAGGCCGTGACGGCGGTGGCGTCCTCCTGGAGGTAACCGAGCTCCAGCACGTCCCACTCGCTGCCGCGCGCAGCGAGCGCGCCGGCGAACGAATCGGCGACCGCCGCCGCGTGGCCGGCGGTCGCGAGGATGTCGCAGCACTGCGTGTCGGGCACGGTGAGGAACTCGAGCACGCGGCGACGCCCCGATCGCGGATGCGCGCGACGTCCGAAGGAGCGGCATCGCGCCGACGAGCTCGCCGTCGCGCCGCGCCACGAGCGTGCGCAGCGCGCCGTCCGTCCTGCGCCACTGCCAGGCCGCGTCGAACCATTCGTGGCGCAGGAAGACGTTCGGCGCGCGGTGGGCGGTCACGAGCGCGTTCCACTGCTCGCGCAGACGCGAGGAATCGCGGCTCGGTCGGTGAGCGCTTCGAGCGTCAAGTCCGGCGCATGCGGCGCGCGCCGGTCATCGGCCGCCTGGGGCAGCGGGTGAGGGACGGTGCGCTGCACGGGCCCGGGAACGTCGAGATGCGCCAGCCGCAGGAATGCGTCCGCGCAGCGCGGCGCCGCTCACTTCGGGGCCGAGCCGCTCTCCGACGGGGCGTCGGCGGGCGGTGACGCCGCGGGGGGTGCCGCGGCGGGCTCCGCCGGGAGCGGCTTCCACGCGCCGGCCTTGGTCAGCATGTTGCGGAGGCCGGGCAGGGTCATCCCCAGTGCGTAGGCCTGCTGCGCGTGCCTGTTGGCCTCCTCGAAGTTCTTCTTGCTCACGTATGCGAGGCCGAGGTTGTAGTGCGCATTGAGAGAATCCGGGTTGCGCTCGAGCGCCTTCTTGTAGTTCTCGATCGCCTGGTCGGTCCGTCCGGTGTTCTGCAGGTACATGCCCTGGATCGTGTAGGTATCGGCCACGTTCGGATTGATCTGCAGCGCACGCTGGAACCGCGCGTCGGCGTCGCATCGTCCGGGCTGTTTCCACTTCGGGCACAGCTCCGACAGGAGCACCAGGGCCTGGGGATGGTTCGGAAAGTACCGCAGGATGAAGCGAGATCTCGTTGTACGAGTACTCGTACTTGCCCGCGCGGAAATTCGAGACTGCCGGGCCCAGGTGATACTTCTCGACCTGTTCGAGAAGGTTGCCCGCCGCCTTGTCGGACCGCGTGAGGTAGTAGTCGGTCGGCGACTGCGCAATGGCCGGAACTGCAATCGCAGCGAGGACCAGGCCCGCGAGCGCAATCAGCCGCACGCGCCGTAACGGGGCTCGTCCGCTCACTTCGACGGGTTCGCGTTCGATCATGGCGTCAGGTTAGTCGTGGCGATGGCGTTCGGCGACCGATAGTGGCAGTGCGATCGAGATGGACGGTCGATACGGGACAGCACGGCTGATCGATGCGGCCGCCGTTACGCCGACGGCCCGGAGCGGGGACCCACGCAAGTGCGCGTGCAATACTAGCAGGCGTCGCGACCCCGGGTAGTGACGCATGCCTCTCCACGGATCGATTCGGGCGGTTCCGGGGCCCGCCGGCAGCCCGTGCGCGGCGACAAGTGTCACAGCAACGTTACGCCGGGTCCGCCCCACAGCGCAGTTGTCGGCATCGTGAGACACCTCCTTGTCGCGGTCGGAATTGCCGGCTGCCTGGCTGCGGTATCCGGTTCCGCCGCGGAGACGCGTCGGTACTCCTGCCGACTACCTCCAGTGGCTGCCGAAGCTTCGCCCGGGCGACGTGTTGCGCCTCGCCCCGGGGACGTACACGGGCGGACTTCCCATTCGCTCGCATGCACGGTGAACCGCAGCGACCGATCGTGATCGAAGGGCCGGCCACCGGCCCGGCGGCGGTCTTCGTCGGCCGGCCCGGCGCGAACACCGTCAGCATCCGCGACTCGAGCCACGTCGTGATCCGCAACCTGCGCCTCGATGGACGCGGCCTGCCGGTCGACGGCGTGCGGGCCGAGGCGAACTCGCGCTTCGCGCATCACATCACGGTCGAGAACCTCGTGCTCGTCGGCTTCGGGCACGATCAGCAGAACGTCGCCATCTCGACCCAGTGCCCCGCGTGGGGCTGGGTCATCCGCGGCAACGTGATCGTCGGCGCGGGAACCGGGATGTACCTCGGCGGCTCCGACGGCGGCGTGCCGTTCGTCGGCGGGCTCATCGAGCACAACGTGATCGTGGACACGATCGGCTACAACCTCCAGATCAAGCACCAGAAGGAAAGGCCGTCCGGCACGGGCATGCCGCCCGGACCGGCGCGGACGATCATCCGGCACAACGTGTTCAGCAAGGCGAACGGCGCGGCGGGCGGCAATTTCGCGCGCCCCAACCTGCTGGTCGGGCATTTCCCGCGGAGCGGGCCGGGCGCGGACGACGAGTACGCGATCTACGGCAACTTCTTCTACCAGAACCCCACCGAGGCGCTGTTCCAGGGCGAAGGCAACGTGGCCTTCTACGGCAACGTGCTCCTGAACACCGCCGGGAGTGCGATCGCGATCCAGCCCCACAACGACCGGCCGAGGCGAGTGCGGGTGTTCGACAACACGATCGTTGCCCGGGACTCGGGCGTGCATTTCCAGGGCGCCGACGATGCGTTCGTGCAGTTCGTTGCGCGCAACGCGATCTTCGCTTCCCAACCGCTCGCAGGCCGCGACGACGGCGGCAACCTGGTCGGATCGCAAGAGTCGGGCTCGCGCTACCTCGTCGCTCCGGACCGTGCCCCGGGCGACGGGCTGGACCTCTCGTGGCGGCCGGGTGCCGGCAGAGTCACCGCGCTGGCGCTCGACGTCGCCGATCTTCCCGACAGCGGGCTCGATTTCGAGGCGCGGCCGCGTGCCGCCGGCGACGTCGGCGCGTACGCCTCGGCGCGCTGCGCGGCCCGGCTGGCCCCTGCAGCTCGCGCGCAAGCCCGCGGCGCCCGCCGCGAAGGCACCGATCCCGCGCGCGCCTCAAAGACCGAGCCACCGCGCGATGATGTTGCGCTGCATCTCGCTCGTGCCCGAGTACAGCGTGCTGCCGACCGCGTCGCGCAGCGCGCGCTCGACCTCGTACTCGGTCATGAAGCCGTAGCCGCCGTGGATCTGCACCGTGCCGAGCGCCGCCTGGACGAGCGACTTCGCTGACGAACAGCTTGGCGATCGCCGCATCGAGCGAGGCGCTCCGCGGCGTGCTCCAGGCGCCAGGCGGCACGGTACGTCAGCAGGCGCGCCGCTTCGAGCTGCACCTTCATGTCGGCGATGCGATGCGACACCGCCTGGAACTTGCCGATCGCCTGGCCGAACTGGCTGCGCGTGCGCGCATACGCGATCGACGTCTCGAGCAGGCGCTCCATCGCGCCGACGTGGCTCGCGAACAGGCAGGTGCGCTCCCAGTCCATCGCCGTACGTGAAGACCGCGGACCCGCCTCCGACGCCGGCGAGGACCGCCTCGGCCGGCACGTAGCAGGTCGTCGAAGACGAGCTCGCCGATCGGCGAGGTGCGCAGCCCCATCTTCTCGAACTTCGCGCCGACGGCGAAGCCCGGCGCGCCGCTCTCGACGAGAAACGCGGTGACGCCGCCGTGATAGCCCTTGCTCGGATCGGTCATCGCGAACACGATCACGACGTCGGCGACCGGGCCGTTCGAGATGAACGTCTTGGTCCCGTTGATCCGGAAGCCCGATCCGTCGCGCGCTCGGCCCGGGTGCGCAGCGCGAACGCGTCGGAGCCCGAGCCGGGCTCGGTCATCGCGTGCACGCCGATCAGCGTGCCGTCGCACAGGCCCGGCAGGTAGCGCCGCTTCTGCTCCTCGTTGCCGTGCTGCCAGATCGGCACCACGCAGGCCAGCAGGTGCGCGCAGAGCGAGAAGACCAGGCCGCCGTCCTTGCAGCCGTAGCCGAGCGCCTCGAGCGCCGATCGCGCATGGTCAGCGGGTCGCATCCGCTGCCGCCGTACTCCTCCGGCACCGGCAGCCCCTGGATGCCGATCTCGCCGCACTTGCGCCAGAGCTCGCGCGAGAAGGTCTGCTCGCGGTCGCGCTCCGCGACGCCCTCGTTCAGCACGCTCGCGCGCGAACCGGACGATGTTGTCGCGCAGGATCCGCTGTTCTTCGGTGAGTGCGAAGTCCATCAGGCCAGCTCCTTGAGCCGCTGGTAGTCGATCTTGTCGGTCGAGGTCTTGGGCAGCGCGTCGTGCCAGCGAGAACGCGTCCGGGACCATGTAGAGCGGCAGGTGCTCGGCGCAGAAGCGCTTGAGCTCGATGAGCGAGGGCCGCTTCGCCTCGTGCGCAGCTGAGGAAGGCGGTGATGCGCACGCCGGCCTCCTCGTCGGGCATCGCGACCACCGCGGCCTCCTTGATCGCCGGCATGGCGGTAGAGCGCCGGCTTCGATCTCGCCGAGCTCGACGCGATAGCCGCGCCGCTTGACCATGCGATCGCGCCGGCCGAGGTAGGTGTAGTCGCCGTCGGCGCGCCTCGGTCACGATGTCGCCGGTCCGGTACCAGCGGACGCCCGTCGGCGTCGGTCAGGAACGCGCGCGCCGTCTGCTCGGGCAGCGCCCAGTAGCCCTGCATCACGCCGCGGCCCGGCGATGCACAGCTCGCCTTCCTCGCCGCGGCGCGACGTCGCGCGCCCTCGCTCGTCGACCACGCTTGCAGCGCAGATGCGAGCAGGCCTTGCCGATCGGGTACGGCTCGGTCGCGCTCGTCGGGAACCGGCAGCACGACCTCGTAGCAGGTGCAGACGTTCGTCTCGGTCGGCCCGTAGAGGTTGAAGTAGCGCGGCTTCGGCCAGCTGCAGCGCAGAGCGTCGCAGGTGCTTGACCGGGAACACCTCGCCCGGCGAAGCAGCACCATGCCGCAGCGCGGAGTAGTCGTGCTCGGTCGAGCTTGCCGAACTGCGCGAGCAGCGCGAGGATCGACGGCGCCGAGTACCAGATCGAGATGCGCTGCTCGGCGATCAGCGCGGCGAGGCGCTCGGCGCGTCCTTGCCGACGTCCTCGCCGATCAGCACCAGCGTCGCGCCGTGCTTGAGCGGGACGTAGATGTCGAGGATCGAGAGGTCGAAGTGGAACGGCGCGTGCGAGGAGAAGCGGTCCTCCGGCCGCGGCTCGAAGACCTCGCGTGCACCAGTCGACGAAGCTCACGCGCGTTCTCGTGCGAGAGCATCACGCCCTTGGGCTTGCCGGTCGAGCCGGAGGTGTAGAGGATGTAGGCGAGGTCGCCGGGCCGCGGCCGTGGCCGTCTCGATCGCCGGCGCGGCGCCTGCGCGCGTCCGCCGCGTCGAGCGCGCGTCGCAGGCCCGCGCCGCGCGCCGGCGTCGTCGACGACGAACGAGCGGCGGGCACCGGCGCCCAGCTGCTCGAGCTCCGGCCGGAGCTTCGCTTCGAAGCGCCGCTCCATCGACGACCGCCTTGACCGCGCAGTTCTGCAGGATGTAGGCGTTCCGCGCCGGCGGCGCGCCGGGGTCGACCGGCACGTAGGCGGCGCCGGCCTTCAGGATGCCGAAGATCGCGGCCACCGCGTCGATCGACTTGCGCAGCGTAGATCCCGACGCGGTCGCCCGGGCCGCACGCCGAGCGCGCACGAGCCGGTCGCGCACGCGGTCGGAGAGCGCGGCCAGCTCGCCGATAGGTGATCGTGCCGTACCCCGGCTCGACGACCGCGACGCGCTCGGGGTAGCGCTGCGCGGCGCGCGACGAAATGCTCGTGCAGCGCGTCAGGCGCTCTCATGGCGAAGCTTCGGGTTCTTCGAGGCGACCAGGCGCGCGATGTCGGCGAGCGTGTCGAGATGCTCGCGGTCGACCTCGTGCGCTTCGAAGCGTGATGCCGAACTTCTCCTCCAGGAACATCACGAGCTTCAGCGTCGCGATCGAGTCGAGGATGCCGCCCGAGATGAGCGGCGTGCCGTCGGTGAGCTCGTCCGGGTCCTCGCCGGGGAGGAACTCGCTCAGGATGAAGTCCTTGATCGGGCCTTTGATGGCGTCGGTCATGGCGTCGGCTCCGGTGTGGATTGATCGGTTGCGTTCAGCGCGCGGCGGTCTTGAAGACGAGCATCGCGCTTCTCGCTGCAGCGCGGCGTAGAGCCGGCTCGGCGATCAGCTGATGCCCGCGCGCATTCGGGTGCTCGTCCCACTCGGCCAGCCGGATCGCCTCGAGGTCCTCGCCCTTGTACACGTCGGACAGGTCCACGACGATGAAGCCGGCCGCCGCGGCCAGCCGCACGCGTCTCGGGCGTCTCTTCCTGCCAGCTTCCCTCGCGCGACCTGCGGCAGGAAGACCCACACCGGCACGATGCCGCGGCGCGCGCGACTGCTCGGCGATCTGCGCCGATAGACCGCGGCGAGGATGTCGCGCGCGGAAGGGCTCGAGCCGCCGCAGCGCGGTCGCTTCGTCCATGCTCGGCGCGCGACGCCGGCTCGCGCCACGATCGCCTCGCAGCGCGGGATACGGGATCTCGATGCGCCTTTGCACGACCTCGCACAGATAACCTGCGGCCGCGCGAGATCTCGCGTCCGGTCGCGACGTAGAAGACCGCGTTCGGGCTGAAGCGTCAGCGCCCTCTCGAACGCCACGAGCTGCTGCGGCGGCTGGTAGCCGGGGACGCCGAAGTTGAGGATCTCGTACCTGCGCGAACGGCGCGCCCGCGCTGCTCGCGATTCAGCCGCTCCTCGACCAGCGCCTCGAAGGTCTCGCCGTCGCCGACGCCCCAGCCCATGACGTTCGACGGGCCGAGCATCGCCGATCCGGTAGCGTGCCCGGCGCGGGCTTGAGCTCGTAGTCCTGGTCGCGCATGCCCCAGCGGTTGATGGTGAGCGTTCCGTAATTCGTGGACGCCACGAACGAGGGAATCAGCTCCATCTGCGCGAATCCGCCGACGTGGCGCTTGAGCTGCCCGCTCTCGATGTCGAGCCAGTTCGCCGGCCTCTTCGCGTACACCTCCCAGAGCTGCGAGTTGAACCGGTTCGACCTGCAGGAGCTGCTCGTAGTAGCCGCGCTCGAGCTTCGCGGTGTCGAGCCGGCTCAGCCGCCCGGACCGCAGCGGCTGGATGAACGTCGCGACGGTCGGGCCGAAGTGCGTGTAGATGCCTCTCGATGCCGACGACGAGGAGCAGCGCCGAGCGAGAGCACGCGTCATGGCAGCGGACGCGGACCATGCGACGGCTTCGTCGCCGCGCAGCTTCGAGCCGCCGCCACCGCCGGTGCGTGGCTGCGGCCAGCACGCCCGGCCAGCAACGAGCGACCGTGGAGCGCGCCGAGATCCGCGGCGACCTTCTCGCCCACCGCGCTGCCACAGTCCGAAGCCACTCGGCGATCGATTCGGTCGTCCAGAACGACCACAGGACGCAGATGAAGCAGAACGTGGCGACGGTCTTCAGACGTCAGCGTCGCAGAGGCTGCGCCAGCGTCCACGGCGGCCTTGCCGAGCTTGCGCTCGCGGCCGTGCTTCGATCTCCCAGAGCGAGTTCGACGACCACGAGCAGGCCGAGGATCGCCCAGAAGAGGATGTCCTGCCAGACGAAGAGGAAGGTGCCGCGCAGCCAGAACCACTGGTAGGCGTGCAGGAACCAGGTCATCAGGAAGACGAACAGCGTCGCGAGCGACCAGCGCCGCGGTGTTCCCGAGCGGCTTCAGCCTGAAGTACGCCGGGTAGTAGAACACCTTCAGCATGAAGTCCTTCCAGTAGATGTTGATGCGGCGCCAGAAGTCCGTGAAGCTCGAGGCGAGGAAGTACTGGTGGTGCGTCTCCGGCAGCCGGAAGCCGAACAGGTGCAGCATGCCGACGATCAGGTGGAACAGGCCCGACACGCGCAGGTACAGCAGGAAGTTCGCGACCATGTACTGCGCCAGGTCGCCCGGGCCGTGGACCTCCGACGGCGCCAGCGTGAGGTAGTAGTAGACGACGCGATAGAGGAGCAGGTGGATGACGCCGCGCACCATCCAGTCCACGCCGGTCTGGTAGATGCGGTAGGCGTCGTCGTCGTAAGTAGTTGCGCCGGAAGGTCTTGTAGTCGACCACCGGGAACAGCGGGAAGCACACGTTCGGCAGCATGAAGAAGTACGCGAGCGTGCGCACCGGCGACGGTCGGGCCGTTGTCGTGCTTCAGGTCGTAGAGATAGACGATCAGCCGGAACATGAACATCGAGCCGAGGATCGGCCAGATCGCCTCGGACCAGGGCGCGGGCATCCACTGCGCGCGCTGCGCGACCAGCAGTACGACGACCGGCACAGCAGGATCGCGATCCGCGCGGCGAACGCGAGCGGCAGGTGGCAGATGCCGATCAGGACGAGGCCGATGCCGACGAGCCAGGCGCCGTTCGCGGCGACCGAGGACGAGCGACGATTCCCGCCAGCGAGAGCGCGAGGAAGAACGGCAGCCGGTAGCGCAGCGGCAGCCACGCGTGGATCGCGAAGCCCGCGAAGGCGAGCAGCGCGAGACGAATGAACGCGCCGCTCTCGATCTGGAACTGGCGCAGCACGAGCGTGAACAGGCCGAGCTGCGCGAGCACGATGAGGAAGTTGACGGCGGTGATCCTGCCCTGCTGCACCGCCCTCTCCGGGGCCTGTGCAGCAGCCTGCCCGGGCAATGCCACGTCGATGGCCATTGACCCTGCTCCTGGTTCGAATTGAGCCGCCTATGCTAGCGGCATGACGTTGCAGGCCGCATAAGACTTTTGGCCGACGTGGCGGCCTGCGCGGGCGCAAGTCCGCGGAGTTGACAATTGTTTACAGGGGAACTCCGGGCATGACGCGCTATCGGTTGGCCCGGCCGAATGCGGCGGACGCGCGCGCATCGCGTATCGTCCGGGCCATGGGGAGGATTTGCCGCTGGCCGCTGATCGTCGCCGCGCTGATCGCGTACGGCTCGCTCTACCCGTTCGGGTTCGCGATGCCGGCGTCGTTCGGCGCGTTCTGGAACGAGCTGCTTGCCCAGCGCAGGCTTTGGACGGGGCTCGGGGACGTGGCCGGGAACGTGCTGCTCTTCATCCCGCTCGGCGCGGCGGGCGTCCTGGGCATCGGCGCGCGACAGTTGACCGCCGTGCGGGCCGCGCTGCTGCTCGCCGCGGCGACCGCGTTCTCGTTCGCGGTGCAGGTGCTCCAGGTGTTCGAGCCGACGCGCGACCCGGCGCTCTCGGACGTGTTCTGGAATGCGATCGGCACCGTGGCCGGAATCGGCCTGACGCTCGCGCTCGAGCGCCATGTCGCGTTGCTGCCTCGCGCGGCATGGGCGAGGTCGCGATTCGCGGTCCTGCTGATCGTGGCGTGGGCGGCGGCGGAGCTGTGGCCGTTCGTGCCGTCGCTCGACTGGTACGCGATCAAGCAGTCGCTCAAGTCGCTCGCGCTCGTCTCGAGCTTCAGCTTCGCGAGCTTCGCGTTCCACCTCGCGAGCGTGGTCGTGCTCGGCATGCTGCTCGCCGAGAGCTCGCCGACGCCGCGGGTAGGCGGCCGGCTCGCGGCGCTCGTCTTCGGCGTGCTCGGGGCCAAGCTCGTGCTCCAGGCGTCGCCGCTGTCGCTGTCGTTCGCATGCGCCTGCGTCGCCGGCGTCGCTGCCTGGCTTGCGTTCGCACACGGCTTTGGGCGCAACGCAATCCTCGCCACGCTTGCGGCGATGCTCGCGGCGTACACCCTGCGCGCGCTTGCGCCGCTCGAGCTGCGCAGCGTGCCCGAGCCGTTCGGCTGGATTCCGTTCCAGGCGATGCTCGAGGGATCGATGTCGGCGAACGTGCGCAGCCTGCTCGCGCAGTCTGTTCGCCTTCGGCGCGATGCTGTGGCTGATCGAGCGGGCAGGCGGGCGGCTGCTCGGCGCCGCGGCCGCGCTTGCGCTCTGGGTCGGGCTGATCGAGGTCGCGCAGCGGTGGATCGTCGGGCGCACGCCCGACATCACGCCGTCGCTGCTCGTGATCGGTATCGCGATCGTGCTCGACCGGATCGACCGCAGCGATGCGCGCGCCCGGGCTCCGCTTCTGTCATGAAATTTAACAATCGCGCATCGCAACCGCGCGAAAAGTGTCGATCGGTTTGACAGGTGTCGATTTCCGAGCGCCCATGCGCAGGAAACGAGGAGCAATTTGGCCGCTGGAACGGCCCGGACCCCTTGGAGTAACGCGCCGGAGTTGCTATCGTAGAGCCCATGGAATCGCCGATGAAACCCGACCGCCGCCGTCTTCTCAAAGGCTCGCTCGCCGCACCGCTGGTGTTGACCGTGCGGCCCGCGTCCGCGACCGCAGATCACGAGCGCGGCCGCGTGCTTCGATCGGTGCAAGACAAAAGCGATCGAGACCAAGCCGCCCAAGCTGTCGCGGGCGCTGCACAGCGACGAATGGATGCGCGTCGAGCTCGCGGAGTGCAAACTGGCGCCTGCCGTGGGCAAGCCCTATTACAGCGGAAAGTACTTCCTCGGGTTCGACAAGTACACGTACTGGCGGTTGGACTCGACCAATCCGTACTATGCGCCGGCGCAGCCGTCGAACTACACCAAGGGGTCGTGCTACGCCGAGATGACCGGCCAGAAGTTGTACGGGATCGCCTATATCGACAAGAGCGGGACGATCAAGGGCTTCGCGTGGGAGAACCAGTCGTACGGCTCGCCCGCGACCTGGTCCTGCTACACCTCCGCCGTCGGGATGAAGCACCAGGCCTGACGCGCCTCGCCTCGCGGCCCGCCGCGCGCCGCATCCTCGGAAGTCCATGCGCTGGCAACTCGCTCATCCTGAAGACACCGCCTTCCTGCGCTTCGACGACGAGGCGCTCGTTTTCAATCCCGTAAGCTGGGAAACGCACTTCCTGAACGACTCGGCGGCGTTCGTGCTCGAGTCGCTGCTCGATCGTCCGCAATCGGTCGAAGAGCTCGTCGCGTCGGTGAACCGCGCGAGCGACGCGCCCATGCCTGACGAGTTCGGCGACCAGGTCGCGGACCTGCTCCATCAGCTCGAGTCGCTCGGGCTCGTGAGCGCCCATGACTGAGCCGCAGCGGATCGGCGCGCTGAGCGCGGCCGACGTGCGCGACCGCTTGTCCGGCCCCGGCCTCGCGCTCGACTTCGGCTTCGTGAAGGCGCGCGTGCGCTCGGACGTGCCCGGCCTCGGCGCGGCCCTGCAGCGTGTGTACGCCGAGTTTCCGGTGGGCGATGCCGACGGGTTCTTCGACGTGACCGCGAGCGTCACCCAGGCAGGCGGACTGCGCCGCTTCGTGCGCCCGCAGATCGAGTTCTTCGTGGACGGCGAGCTGCCGTTCGAGCCGTTTCCCGCCGACACGCATCTCCCGCTGCTCGAGTGGGGGCTCAACTGGTGCATCGCGCAGCGCTCGAACACGCATCTGCTGCTGCACGCCGGCGTGGTCGAGAAGAACGGGCTGGGGATCGTCCTTCCCGCGTTGCCCGGGTCGGGCAAGAGCACGCTGGTCGCGGCCCTGATCGCGCGCGGCTACCGGCTGCTGTCGGACGAGTTCGGCGTGGTCCGGCAGAGCGACGGGATGCTGCTGCCGCTGCTCAAGCCGGTGGCGCTGAAGGACGCGTCGATCGACGTGATCCGGCGGTTCGCCCCGGCGAGCGCGCTCGGGCCGGTCTTTCCGAAGACGCGCAAGGGCGACGTCGCGCATCTCGCGCCGCCGGCGGCGAGCACCGCGCGCCGGCATGAGCCGGCGGCGCCGGCGTTGATTCTCTTTCCGCAGTTCGCCGCGGGCGAGGCGCTGGCGCTGGAGCCGATGCCGAAGTCGCGCGCGTTCGCGAAGGTCTCGGCGAACTCGTTCAACTACGGGCTGCTCGGGCGCGGCGCGTTTCTCGCGCTGGGGCGGATCGTCGAGCGGTGCGACGTCTATCGGCTGTCGTACGGCGATCTCGACGAGGCGATCGCGACGATCGACGGGCTGATCGACGGTCTTGCCGGCGGCACGGCGTCGCGCTGAGCTCGCGCTAGCGGTGCGGCGCCGCGCGCGCGGCGCCAGTCGAGATGGCGGCTCCAGCTGCGGCGATAGCGAGCTCCCGGCCCCGCGCCGGCACTTCCGGCAGGAGAGCCCCCGGCTAACCCGGTGTAGGCCCCGGCGGCTGGCGCTCGGCGTATCATTTGCGAACAGTCATTCGAGAGACCACCGTATGTCGCGCCCCGTGATTCATAGCGATCCCGAGATTCAGGGCGGTGCCCCGGTCTTCGTCGGGACGCGCGTCCCGGTGAAGAATCTCTTCGACTGCCTCGAGGCGGGCGACTCGCTCGACGATTTCTTGAAGTCGTTTCCCTCCGTGACCCGGGAGCAGGCCGTTGCGGCGCTGGAGCTTGCCCGCGAGGCGCTGGCGCCGGATGCGCATCCTGCTTGATGAGTCCTTGCCGAAGGAGCTCCAGTCCGAGCTGCCCGGTCACGATGTCCGCACCGTCCAGGAGATGGGCTGGTCAAGTCTCAAGAACGGCGATCTCCTCGCGCGAAGCGTCAATCAGTTCGACGTCTTCCTGACCGCGGACCAGAATCTTCGCTATCAGCAGAATTTGAGCGCCTTGCCGGTAGCGGTCGCGGTCCTCGTCGCGAAAAGCAATAGGATTCAAGATCTCCGTCCCCTGATTCCCGAGCTGCTTGGCGCCCTTTCGGCGCTTCAACCTCGCACGCTGGTCCAGATCCCCGGCTGACCGGCTGTCGTACGGCGATCTCGACGATGCGATCGCGACGGTCGACGGGCTGATCGACGAGCTGTCACGGCGCACGCGCCAGTAGAATCGCCGGATGCCGTCCCCCGGCGTCCGCATCGATCCCAGCGTCCGACTGCTGCTCGAGCTGCTCCGAGAACCGTCCGCGGCGCTCGGCGCGAGCGCGCGCGAGTGGGATGGCGTCGTTCGCGTTGCGCGCGCGACGCGGCTGCTCGCGCCGCTCGGTGCGCGCCTTGCGGCGCGCGGCGTGCTCGAGCGCATCCCGCCGCCGGTGCGCGCGCACTTCGACTCGGATCAGGCGCTCGTCGCCCATCGCGCGCAGATGGCGCGCCGGCTGCTGGGCGAGCTCGGGCGGCTGCTCGGCGGACGCGGTTTCCCGGTGGTCGTGCTCAAGGGCGGGGCGTACCTGCTGCAGGATCTCGCGTGCGCGCGCGGGCGGCTGTTCTCCGACGTCGATCTGCTCGTGCCACGGGCGCACCTCGACGCCGGTCGAGCACCTGCTGCGCGAGGCGGGCTGGCGGTTCGGCGAGTCGCTCGACGACTACGACGAGCGCTACTACCGCGAGTGGAGCCACGAGCTGCCCCCGCTCGAGCACGCGGGGCACCCGCTCCAGCTCGACCTGCATCACTCGATCCTGCCGCCGGTCGGGCGCGTGCGGGTCGACGACGCGGCCCTTTTCGCCGCGTCGATGCCCGTCGAGGGGACGCCGTTTCGCGTCCTCTCGCCCGCCGACCAGGTGCTGCACGCGTGCGCGCACGTCTTTCAGGACTCGGACCTCGCCGGGATGCTTCGCGATCTCGTCGACGTGGACGCGCTGCTCCGGGAGCACGGCGCGCGGGCGGGGTTCTGGGAGGAACTGATCGTCCGCGCGCGGCTGCACGGGCTCGGGCGCGCGCTGTGGTACGGCCTCGACTTCGGTACGGCGTTCTTCGCGACGCCCGTGCCGCGCGAAGTCCTGCAGTCGCTCGCGTTTGCAGCCCCGGGGCCGGTGGTCCGGGCGACGATGTCGCGGCTCGGCCGGCTGGCCTTGCTGCCGGAAAGCCCCGACCGGCTGCCGTCGATCGCCAAGCGCGGCGCGCGGCAGCTGCTCTTCCTGCGCTATCTCCTGCTGCGCTTTCCGCTGCGGCTGCTGGTGCTGCACGCTGCCGCTAAAGGGGCGCGTCGCCTTAGGCGCAACGGGCGCGCGCAGGAGCTGAACTGAACCGCCCCGCCTGTCCAGGCGGAGAGGAGAACGCCCGGCTGGTGGCTTGCGACGCGGACGAGTGACGAGCAGTATTCAGTCATCTGTCTGATCGGACTGCCGGCATGACGGTAATCGCCGATATCGCCGAGTTGCTCGGAGGCCGACGAGCGTTGCAGGCGAAACCCCGGAGCGCCACGGAATGGCTGGACGTCGTGCGCAGGGGGATCCCAGTCGATTCCGCCGAGGCGCTCAAGCGCTGGATGGCCGTCGGCGACGACGTGCTCGCGGACCTCCTCGGGAGTCAGCCAGAAGACGCTCTCGCGCGCCCGCACGGCGCACGCGCGTCTCGATCCGGTCACGAGCGACAGGCTCTTCAGAGTCGCCCGGATCGGTGCGCTGGCCATCGAAGTGCTGGAAGACGACGGGCGGGCGCTCAACTGGCTGAAGCGGCCGCAGATCGGGCTCGGGGGGCGCACGCCGCTTTCGCTCCTGACGACGGATGTCGGCTGTGCCGAGGTCGAGAAGCTTCTGCTTCGGATCGAGCACGGGGTCTACGCCTGACGCGCGCGACGCGCGGTCGACCGTGCCTGCCGGCTATCGAATCGTCAAGGCCCGGCACGCGCGCACCGCTTTCACCGGGGATGGGGCCCGCATCGCGGGCGGCCGCTGGAATCGTGCCGGAGATGCCGTGGTCTACACCTCCGCATCCCTCGCGCTCGCCGCGATCGAAACCTTCGTTCACCTCGGCGAGGACGCCGTCCGCATTCGGTTCGTATATTTCCGGATCGATATCCCGGACAGCATTGCGGTGGATCGGTGCCGTCGGCCACCGGCGCGCTGGCGCGCGGAGCCGCCCGAAGACCCGAGCATGCGTTACGGCTCGACCTGGGTCCGGCGCGGTCGGACTTCGGTGCTGGAAGTCCCTTCGGTCATCGTGCCGTCGGAGAAGAACTACCTCCTAAACCGCGAACCTCCAGACTTCGCGCGTATCAGGGTGGGCCGCGCGGCGCACTTCGAATTCGATCCACGCATGTGGAAGTGACGTGAGGCCGGCTCGTCATAGGGGCATTTCGGGCATCCACGTGCTCGCCGAAAGGCGGCACGGCGGGGCGCGGGTTGACCCGCTACGAGGCGGTGCATAAAGTGCTATCGCTGATAGCAGGGAGCTCCGCGATGGCGAGCATCACGATCCGCAAGCTGGACGAGCAGACCAAGTCGCGGCTGAGCTTGCGCGCAGCACACCACAACCGGTCAATGGAGGACGAGGCGCGGATGATCCTGCGCGCGGCGCTCGCGGAAGAGCAGGCGCGCGCGCCGAACCTCGCCGAAGCGATCCGCCGTCGCTTTCGACCGCTCGGCGAGACGCCGACCCGCGTTCGTCGCCTCGCTGAGGCGAATCGATCCGGAAGCCGGGTGCGTGCGCCGCAGCGGATCGGGTTCTGACGCTAAGGCGTGGAAACGCTTAAGCATTCGGCAGTGCGGCCGGTTCACAGTCTTTGACAGTTCAAAGACCGATGGTCGATTGAAGTGTGAATTAGTTCACGGTAGGCTGGCCTCCACCGCGTGTGCGCAGATCGCCGGACAAGAGGCGCGCGCACGGCGCGGATCGATGGGGAGGCTCGTCGGCTCATGGCTCTCGGGAAGGCGCGCGCGCTGATCGGGCGGCCGTGGGTGTGGGCACTGCTCCTCGCCTTTGCGCTCGCCGGGTGCGACGCGCCCAATAAGCCGCAAGCAAAGAGCCCGTCCGCAAGGTCCGCCGCTACGGCGCCGCTCAAGGAGCGCGACCCCGCGCTCGCGGGCCTGGGCGAGAACTACGATCTGGCGAAGTACGAGGCCTGCAAGGCCGCAGACCCGCGCGATCTCAGCTGCGAAGTGTTCCGGCTCAAGCGCACGCCCGCGCCGGAGACCTGGCCTTACCACGACACCCCGCCGATCAAGTGGCCGGAGGCGCCCGCCGAGACGGTGTACCGGCCCGGGATGACGCCGGTCGAGTACTGGCGTGCGCTGTGCAAGTCCGAGGCGGGGGAGTTCATCTACCGCACCGTCGAGGGCGAGGAAGCGATCTACCAGATCCGCCCGCGCCCGGCGGAGAACGACTACGCCTACGGGGACAGGTACGTGATGGAGGACCCGTATGGCTACATCCGCGGCGAGCGCGGCAGCATCGATGCAGTGCCGTTCGATTGTCGGCCCGGAGAAGGTACGTCGCGTAAGGGCGGCTCCGCGGTATCGGAGTCCTCGAGACCCCATTCCTCGTGAACGACCGGGGCGAACTCCTGAAGCAGTACCGCGACCCGAGTTTGTTCCAGCCCGTGCCGCCGGGGGCGAAGTATCAGCGCTTCTATGGGTATGACGGAGACTTCAAGTCGCTGAAGATGGAGTACGTGACAGAGCTAAAGAGCCGCTATGGGTTCACTTGGCGGGAAATCAAACGGCCGTTCGATCGCGAGACTGGCGTGGCCGGCGGCGAACTTGCAGTGGTAGACCTAAAGACCGGAGAGATCCTCGGATTACGTCGCGGGTTCGTGCTGGGGGCCAACACAGCCGGCGGGCCGGTGAACTGGTTTTCCCCGAATGCCTGTCCGGAGTACGCCTTGATGCCCGGGATCGGACAGATCCGGAAGCGAAACAAGGATGTGGATTTCACTTCGTGGTTCGTTACGAAGGTGATCGTTCCCCCGCATCAGTATTACGACTAAGGAGATGAGTCAATGTCTCTCCGTGCGCCCTATGACCCCCGCTGGTATGACTACATTTTGCTGCAGACGGTGGCTGAGGCGTATCTGGACGGCGTCGCCCTTGACGACCGCAACGTAGTCCGCGAACGCCTGCTCTGGGGCAACAACGATCTTCGGCTTACCGTCACCGTCGACGGTGTTCCAGACCAGCCGAATCAAATGTTGCCGCTCTACGGGCTGCTCGACGCAAACGGGACCCTCAAGCCCAACGCGGAACAGACCGCGATCCTTCCCGGTGCCACGCGATTCACTAACCTCCAGGTCGAATACCTGCTAAGCAAGTGGGAAATCAAGGACCACGTCGCGAACGACGCCGGCGGTTTCTCAGCGACGCTCCTGCGCGACAAGACCACCGGCGAATACACCCTTGCCTTCCGCAGCACCGAGTACTTCCCACAGGCGCATGGCGGGGATCGCGAGCGCGACATCGGCAACGGCGGCACTCTGGTCTACCCGCCAGCAGCCGATGCGCAGATCGGTATAACCGGCTTCGCATACGCCCAGCTCGATGCCGCCGAGCGCTACTTCCAGCGGATCAAGACGGAGTTTCTCGCGCGCGAGCCCGGGGCCCTCACCGTGCTCGGGTACTCGCTCGGCGGGCACATGGCGCTCGCGCTCACCGAGACCCACTACGACGACATCAAGCAGACGATCCTGATCAACGCGGCGGGCCGAGGGGTCGTGGAGAACGCCGCGATCGCAGACCCGTTCGCACATCCCACCGCAAACCTGCGGACGATGTTCAATTCCCTGCTCGCTAATCCCGAAGCGTACAAGACCGATCCTGCCTTTACTGCCGAAGCACGCGTGCGGATCGACGCGTACGCGCGGTCGGCGCTGTCTCCCGCTTTTTTCATCCCGCGCACGGGGCTTCCCGGCATCGACCGGGTCCTGCGCTGGGAGCCCGGATTCGTGCTCTACAACCGCGCGCGCTCCGAACCCGGCGATCCGTGGACGCGAACAGACCAGAACATCTACAAGAGCGCACGGTATCAGTGGGCCTCCGCGGCGCTGAGCCTCTTTACCCGCGGCGTGGCGGGCGTCGAGATCCTGGGCGAAGGGTGGTCGACGAGCAGCTCCATCTACGACCCGGCGAACAAGATTACGTCCCTCTTCGGAAATGGCGCTCACAACGATGATTCGTGGATTGCGCAGGCCGGGCGGACCGCCACCGCCCAGCGGAACTGGATCTTCATCGAGGATCAGCCTGATGGGTACTCAGGCGTTACGTCCGCCAACAATCTCGACTCGCTCCAGCCGTTCCGAGATTTCAACTTCGCGCGGACGCACAGCATCACGCTGATCGCCGACTCGCTCGCGCTCACCAACGCCCTCGTGCGGCTGGACCCGACTTTGATCGGCACCGGCGAGGATCAGTTTCGAATTGATGCGCTCCTCGCCGCCGCGAGCAACGCGCGATCGACGAACGCCGGATTTCTTTCCGCCGCGGCGGGGGCGCTCAAGCTGCCGATCGTGAATCCAGCCTTCGAGAAGACCGCGGTCGAAGCCGACTCGCTGGAGAACGCACTCGATGCGGTCTGGAAGATCCTCAAGGACGACACCAGGTCACCGAGCCAGCCTGACCCGGTCGGGTTCGGCAATCTCGAGAATCGGGAGAAGTACTACGAACGCTTGGGCCTGCTGAACGCCATCACGGTTGGGTTCGGGGAATACCGGATCGATCCGCTCGTGCACGTGACGTGGGAGAACAACACGCCGGCCTGGCGCCAGGCCATGCCGGGAGTACCGGTGCCGAAGTCCTATCGGACGGTGTTCGGTGGCGCAGTAGTCGGCGTCGACGAGATCGCGGCCCGCGCCAAGGGGAACGATTCGGACGCTTACGCCTACCGCTACGCCCTGCTTGAGCTGAATCCGTTCGTGCTCATCGGGGCCAAGTACCAAGAGGACGCGCGACTAAATGCCGGGGGCCGTCTCGACTACGTGACGAACCCCGGGACGACTGCGGAGGCGATTCAGTACAGCGACGAGTTTCTGCGCGATCGCGCGCAGTTCCTCATGTACAAAGCCCAGCGCAACATCGACGACGCAGGCTTCGCCGTGAGCGCCGATGGCGGGACCTGGCTCTACGAGGACGTGGGGAGCGCCGGCTTCACCGTCGCGGTGACGCCCATCGGGTCCCAGCTTGCACGCGTGCTCGCAGGCGCGGAGACGCTCGACAACGCCGCGCGCGACAGCAAGGTACTCGAGCGCATGCGATTCGAGCTGAAGGCAGGCGACGCTGCGCGGGTCGCATTCGGCACCTCCGACGCTGACGCAATCGACGGATCGGCCCAGGGAGACCGCCTCTACGGCCAGGCTGGCGACGACCGTCTATCGGGAATGGACGGCGCCGACTACCTCGAAGGCGGCGCCGGCACGGACACGCTCTACGGCGGCGCGGGGAATGACACGCTGCTCGGCGGCAAGGACGCCGACGTCCTGATCGGCGGCGCAGACGCGGACGAGTACCGCTACCGGAAGGGCGACGGCACGGACTACGTCATCGACTTCGCCGGCGACGGCTTCGGCGGCGACGGCGCGGGCACGATCTCCTGGATGGACACGAACGGCGGCTGGCTCCCGCTCACCGGCCAGAAGACGCTCGTCGATCCGGCGAACGACGCGCACTCGTACGAGGACGGATTCGGCTTCCGCTACGTCTTCACCTCGGTGCCCGGCACCGGACGGCGCGGCATCCTGACAATCACGCGGCCGGGCGAGCCCGGCGCGCTGGCGATCCTCGGATTCAATCCCGGCGAACTCGGCATCACGCTCGCCGGCGCGTCCACGATCCAGAAGAGCACGCTCACCGGCACGGACGATCCCGACCGCCTCGTCGCCGACGCGCCGCGGCAGAAGGTCCTCGGCCTGGGCGGCAACGACCGCATCTTTCTCGGCACCGCGGAAGCGGAAGGCTGGGGCGGTTCCGGCAACGACTGGATCACCAACGGCGACGGGTCGCAGCAGTTCTACGGCGAGGCCGGCCGCGACCTCCTCATCGCCTCCGACGGAGCCGACGAGCTCTACGGCGGCGACGACGAGGACGTGCTGCAGGGCGGCCCCGACGACGACGTGCTCGACGGCGGCTTCGGCGACGATTTTCTCGACGGGGGGCTGGGCGGCGACGTCCTGTACGGCGGCGACGGGCGCGATTTTCTGGTCGGCGGCGGCGGGATGATGCCGCAGAGTCCGCAGGACGCGATCGACGAGTTGCGGCCGGCCGGCGCGCTCGTCGTCGCCGGGATGATCACCGGGCTGCAGGGCATGGTCGGCAGCCTCAATCTCGACGCCGACGGCGCAAACGTGATCGACGGCGGGGCGGGCGAGGACACCGCGATCGGCGGCGACGGGGTCGACCTGATTTTCGGCGGCGACGGCGCGGACGCGCTCTACGGCTCGGCCGGCGCGGACACGCTCGTCGGCGGCGACGGCGCGGACACGCTCTTCGGCGATGCGGCCGAAGGCGAGCTCGTCTTCATTCGCCCGGGCGAGCCCGACCTGCGCTACCACGTGCTGCCCGGATACCACGCGAACGACGTGCTGATCGGGGGCGCCGGGGCGGACACGCTGGTCGGCGACGGCGGCTCGGACGAGCTCTACGGCGGCGACGACGACGACAGCCTGATCGGGGACAGCGCGCTGCTCGCCGCCGAGTACCACCGCGACGATTACCTGGACGGCGGGGACGGCAACGACAAGCTCTGGGGGAACGGCGGCGACGACACGCTCTTCGGGGGCGACGGCGACGACACGCTGCAGGGGGACTCGAGCGACGTGCCGCCCGAACGGAAGGGCCGCGACTATCTGGACGGCGGCGCGGGCGCCGACTGGATGGTCGGCGATGGCGGCGCGGACATTCTCTACGGCGGCACCGGCGACGATTCCCTGTTCGGAGACGCCGAGAACGAGCCGGTGAGCGCCGACGGCGCCGACCTCCTCGACGGCGAGGACGGCAACGATTATCTGCGCGGCCTGGGCGGCGATGACGTTCTCTTCGGCGGCGCCGGCGACGATCAGCTGCTCGGCGACGGCGACGGGAGCCGTGCGGGCGAGACCGGCAAGGACTACCTCATCGGCGGCACCGGCAATGACCTGATGGATGGCGGCGAGGGCGACGACACTTACGAGCTCAACGTCGGCGACGGCATCGACAAGATCTTCGACCAGCAGGGCGTCAATACGGTCGTCTTCGGTCCGGGCATCGGCGCCGGCTCGATCACGGTCCAGCAGGGCGACGATGGCGGCGGCGCGTTCCTCGTCATCGGGTACGGGAATGGCGACCTGCTCGCGGTCGAGAACGGCTTCACCGGCGGGATCCAGTTCTACCGGTTCGCCGACGGCACGGTGCTCACGCCGGAGGAGCTGTCCCGCCGCCTCCCGCGGAACCAGTACGTGCCCGTCGCCGCCAATCCGCTCGACGGCACCGCGATTTCGACCGGGCTCAGCGAGGTGATCTCGGGCACGCTCGCCGACAATACCTACTTCTTCGATCCCGGCGGCGGCCGCGACGTCGTCGCCGACCCGGGCGGCACCGACACGGTCCGGTTCGGACCGACGGTCACGGCGGCGGATCTGCGCTTCTCGCGCCAGTCGAACGGCGACCTGCGCGTCGCGATTCCCGGCGGCGAGGTGCGGATCGAGCAGCACTATCTCGATCCGGCGCGCCGCATCGAGCGATTCGAGCTCGACGACGGCACGGTCATCGACGCGTCGGCGCTCGACGCGTTGCCGATCGAGGCGATCGAGGGCAGCGCGGGCGACGACCGCCTGACCGGGTCGGACTTCGACGACACGCTCGCGGGAAGCGCCGGACGCGACGAGCTGTCGGGCGGGCCCGGCGCCGACACCTACGTCTTTGCGATGGGCGACGGGCACGACGTCGTCGTCGACGGCGATCCGGCCGCCGGCGCGTCGGACCGGCTGCAGCTGCGGGGCTTCACCCCGGACGATCTCCTCATCGAGCGGGACGTCGCCGGCACGCTGACGCTGTACAGCCTGATCTCCGACGACCGCATCACGCTGCCCGGCTTCTATCTGTCCGCTGCGGACCAGGTGGAGGCGATCGAGTTCTTCGCCGATCCGGTGGGGACCACGCCCGATGCGACGATTTCGCTCGCCGAGCTCGAGGCCCTGCCGACGATCCCGGTCGCGGGGACGCCGGGAGACGATCTGCTCGCCGGGTCGATCGCCGACGACACGCTCTACGGCGCCGCGGGCGCCGACACGCTGACCGGTCTCGACGGCGCGGACTCGCTCTGGGGCGAGGACGGCGACGACCTCCTCGACGCCGGCGCGGGCGACGACGTCCTGGACGGCGGGGTCGGCAACGACATCCTGCGCGGCGGGCCGGGCGGCGACGTGTATCTCTTCGGCTACGGCGCCGGCGCGGACGTGGTCGAGGACACCGGAGGCGGCGCCGATGCCGACGCGCTCGCGCTCTTCGCGGGCGTCGGGCCGGCCGACGTCGAGCTCGAGCGCCTCGCCGACGACCTCGTGGTGACGCTGCGCAACGCGCTCGACCGGGTGACCGTGCGCGGCCAGTTCGCCGGCGACGGCGTCGAGTCGCTCGCGTTCGCCGACGGCAGCTTCTGGGACCGCATCGAGATCGCCGCGCGCGTGCCGAGCCGGCTCACCGACGGGCCGGACACGTTCTTCGGCACCGCGTTCGCGGACACGATCGACGGGCGCGGCGGCGACGATGTGCTGAGCGGCCTCGGCGGCGACGATCTCGTCGACGGCGGCGACGGCCGCGACACGCTCTACGGCGGGGACGGCGACGACCAGCTGCTCGGGCAGGCCGAAAGCGACGAGCTGCGCGGCGGCAAGGGGCGCGATACGCTGCGCGGCGGCGCGGACGCGGACGTGCTCTACGGCGAGGCCGGCGACGACACGCTCGAGGGCGGACCCGGCGACGACGTCGTCACCGGCGGCGCGGGAAGCGACACCTACCGCTTCGCGCCCGGCGACGGGCGCGACTCGATCTACGACGTCGAGGCGTCGAACGAGGTGGACGTGCTCGCCTTCTGGGCGAGCGATCCGGACGACGTGGCGGTGCGCCGCGTGTGGGACCTCTTCGCGTCCACCGATACGGTCTACTTCGATCTCCTCGACGGGGCGGGCGCGCCGACCGGCGAGTGGGTCTCGATCGCCCCCTTCCCGACGGCCGACGACACCAATCCGGTGGATCGCGTGAGCTTCGCCGACGGCACCGTGTGGACGGCGGCCGAATTGCGCGCGCGGCTCACGGCCGGCACGCCCGGCGCCGATTCGTTGCGCGGCTTCTTCGGGGCGGACACGATCGACGGGGGCGCCGGCGACGACGTCCTCGCCGGGAATCTCGGCGACGACCGGCTGCTCGGCGGCGACGGCCGCGACCTCCTGTACGGAGAGTCCGGCGCCGACGTGCTCGATGGCGGCGCCGGCGACGACTCGATCTACGGCGATCTCACCGGCGGCAACGCCGGCTCGCCCTATGGCTCGAGCGACGTGCTCCTCGGCGGCGCCGGTCGCGACTGGCTGAGCGGCGACGGCGGCGACGACACGCTCGAGGGCGGGCCCGACGCCGACGTGCTGATCGGCGGCGCGGGCAGCGATCTCTACCTGTACAACCTCGGCGACGGCTCGGACGAGATCCGCGACGCGTGGTCGCCCGGCAGCCCCGGCGACGTCCTGCGCTTCGGCCCCGGCCTCCTGCCGGGCGATCTCGCCTTCCATCGCACCGAAGGCGCGTCGGTGTTCAACGCGACGATCGACCTCACGGTGGTGATCGGCGGCAGCGCGACGCAGCTCCTCATCACCGATTTCTTCGCACCGGCGGGCGCGATCGAGTTCTTCGAGTTCGACGACGGCACCCGCTGGGCGCGCGCCGACATCGACGCGCGCCTCGTCGCCGGCACGCCGGACGCGCAGACCGGCACCGCGGGCGACGACACGTTCGTCGTCGATCACGAGCGCGACACGGTGACCGAGCAGTCCGGCGGGGGCATCGACACGATCCTGAGCGGGGTGCCCTACACGCTGCCTGCGAACGTCGAGCAGCTCACGCTCACCGGCGTGCTCAACGCCGCGGCGACCGGCAACGCCCTCGACAACGTCCTGCGCGGCAACGTGAACGACAACGTGCTGAACGGCGACAAGGGCGCCGACACGCTGATCGGCGGGCCGGGCGACGACACCTACATCGACGTCGACCCGCAGGCCGTCTACAACTATCCGACCGGGTTCGTCCCCGACGCCGTCGTCGAGGCGCCCGGCGAGGGCTTCGACACGATCGACGCGCTCGCGTACGACTACGCGCTGCCCGACAACGTCGAGCGCCTCGTCCTGCGCACGACCGGCGTCGTGTCGCTCTGGAATCCGGTCGCCCGCACCTACGAGCCGCTCTGGCGGTACGCGACCGGCAACGCGCTGGACAACGTGATCGACGCGAGCGCGGTGAACGCGGCGAACAACATCGTGCTCGACGGCGGGCCCGGCGCGGACCTGCTGCTCGGGCATGCCGGCAGCGACGTCTATGTCATCGACGACCCGGGCGACCGGATCGTGGAGCCCGCGGGCGCCACGCAGGGCACGGACACCGTCGAGACGACGATCGACTTCGCGCTGCCGGCCGGGATCGAGGCGCTGCGCCTGGTTGGCTCGGCGCCGATCACCGGGACCGGCAATGACGGGGCGAACACGCTGGACGGTTCGCGCAACGACGCGCCGAACGTCCTCGCCGGCGGACGGGGCGACGACGCGTACGTGCTCGGCCCGGGCGACACCGCGGTGGAGCTCGATGGCGAGGGCTTCGACCGCGTCACGATCGCCGCGGGCGGCGCGGCGGAGTATCGCCTCGCGGACTACGCCAACGTGGAAGGGCTGACCCTGTCGGACGTGGTCGGGATGGCCGCGCTCGTCGGCGGCGCCGGTGACGATGCGCTGATCGGGAACGCTTACGCCAATACGCTCGAGGGCGGTGCCGGATCGGACACGCTCGCGGGCGGCGCCGGCGGCGACTCGTATCGCACCGGCCGGCTGCTCGGTGCCCGCGGTGCGGTCGCGCGCATCGACGAGGACCGGATTCTCGACGCCGGCACGACCGGCAGCGCGCCCGACGAGGTCGTGGTCGAGGCGCTCCAGGGCGATCTCGCGGCGGTCGCCGCGGACGGCTTCGATCTCGTCCTGCGCTTCGCGCGCGCGCACCCGGCCGACCCGGCGCAGGACCTCCTGTTCGAATCGGTGCGCATCGCGCAGTTTCTCGCGAGCCCGGCCTACGAGGTGGAGCGCCTGGGCTTCGGCGACGGCACGGCGCTCGACCTGCGCAGCGTCGTCGCGGGCGGCATCGTCGCGACGGCAACGGCGGGGGCCATCGTCTGGGGCGGGGCCGGCGCCGACCTTCTGGTCGCTTCAGACGGCGGCCAGTCGCTCTACGGCAACGGCGGCGACGACGATCTGCGCGGCGGCGCGGGGCCCGACACGCTCGAGGGCGGCGCCGGCAACGACCGGATGCTGGGCGGCGCGGGGAACGACCGCTACCGGTTTGCGACCGGCTTCGGCGCCGACGCCGTGAGTGACGCCGGCGGCAGCGACGACGCGCTCGAGTTTCTCAATCACCGCTCGACCGACGTGGCGGCGGTCGTGCGCGACGGCGCGCGCATTGCGCTCGTGTTCGCCTCCGGCGACCGCGTCGCGATCGACGGCGCGGCGGCCGGCGGCGGCATCGAGCGCGTCGCGTTTGCGGACGCCATCAGCTGGGATGCCGCGGCATTCGAGGCGCGCGCGAGCGCGGGTGCGATCAACCTCGCGCCGTTCGCCAGCGGCGCGCTGCGCCCGGTCGTGGCGCTCGAGGATCAACCCTTCGCTCTGCAGCTCGCGGGCGCCCCGTTCGCGGATGTGGACCCGGGCGACACGTTGACGCTCGCGGCCAGGCTCGCCGGCGGCGCGCCGCTGCCGGGCTGGCTGGCCTTCGATCCGCAGGCGCTCGCATTCGCCGGCACGCCCGGCTCGGGCGACGTGGGCACGCTCGCGATCGAGCTCGTCGCGACCGACGCCATCGGCGCGATCGCGGCGCGGACCTTCTCGCTCACCGTGCAGAACGTCAACGACGCGCCGATCGTGCTCGACGCGATTCCGCGGCTCACCGCGCACGCCGGCGAGGCGCTCGCATACGGCTTCCAGCCGGGGACCTTCGGCGACGAAGATCCGGGCGACCTGTTGACGTACTCGGCGACGCTCGCCGACGGCACGCCACTGCCCGGATGGCTCCGCGTCGACGGCGCGGGCGGTTGGGGCCAGATCGTCGCGGAGCCCGGGACGGGAGACCTCGGCGAGTACGTCGTCGCGCTGACCGCGACGGACGCGGCGGGCGCTTCGGCGACGACCGCGTTCACGCTGGATGTCCTGCGGCTGAACCACGCGCCGGTGGTCGCGGCCGCGATCCCCGACCGCAGCGCGACCGAGGATGGCGCGTTCAGCTTCGTCTTTTCGGCCGGAACGTTCAGCGATCCGGACGCGGGCGACGCGCTCGCGTACGGCGCCACCCGCGCGGGCGGCGGCGCGCTGCCCGCCTGGCTCGCGTTCGATCCGGCGGCGCGGCGCTTCTCCGGCACGCCGGCGAACGGCGACGTCGGCGCGGTGAGCGTCACGGTCACCGCGACCGACACCGCGGGGGCGAGCGTCGCGGATACCTTCGTGCTCAACGTGGTCAACGTCAACGATGCGCCGCAGCTCCTGCGCGCGGCCGACGCCGCGACCGTCGAGGAGGGAACCCCGCTCGCCTATCTCGCCAACGCCGCGTTCGTCGACGTCGACGCGGGCGACGCGCTCACCTTCAGCGCGAAGCTGGCGAACGGTTCCGCCCTGCCGTCGTGGCTGTCGATCAGCGCGGCCTCCGGCACGTTGTCGGGCACCCCGGCAATCGGCGCGCTGGGCACGACCGACGTGCGCATCACCGCGAGGGACAAGGCGGGCGCGACCGCGACGCTGCCGGTGCTCGTGACCGTGGTCGCCGCACCGCCGCAGTTCCTGGTCGGCACGTCTTCGAGCAACACGCTGACCGGCAAGTCCGGCGACGACCGGCTCGACGGTAAGGGCGGCGCGGACACCTTGCGCGGCGGCCTCGGCAACGACACCTACGTGGTGGACAACACCGGCGACAGCGTCGTCGAGAACGCGAACGCGGGCGCCGATCTGGTCGAGGCGTCGATCACCTACTCGATCTCCAGTCGCCCGTACGTCGAGCACGTCGTTTTGACCGGGACGGCGGCACTCAGTGCGACGGGTAACGGCGGCAACAACATGCTGCGCGGGAATGCCGCGACCAACACGCTGAGCAGCAACGGCGGCGTCGACGCGCTGCAGGGCCTTGGCGGCAACGACACGCTGAAAGATTCGGGGGGCAACGGGCTGCTCGATGGCGGCGGGGGGACCGACGCGTTGACGGGCAACTCCGGCCGGCAGTTGTTCATCGGCGGCACGGGCAACGACACGATCGCGACGGGTAGCGGTGCGGACATCATCGCGTTCAACAAGGGCGATGGCCAGGACACGGTGAACGCATCGAGCGGTACGGAC
>CAVUQY010000007.1:0-852680 GCA_963743805.1 uncultured beta proteobacterium
ACCCTTCATCGAGCTTGCCCTTCTGTGCATCAAATCTGATCGATATGAAATTCAATCCAGCCTTGATCTCGATTCGCTGGGAACGTGGGCCGGAAGAGAGTGCGGAAATCGCCGCAACATGCGTATAACGAACCTTGTGTTCATCTTTGCTTCGCCTCCTGGGAAAGAGGACCGTAGTCCGCGCCGGCCTTGAGCGGGATCAGCGGTCAGTTGCCGAGCAATCTATCCCAACTGCCAGAGCGAGACAAACTCGTTCCCACGCTCCGGCTGCTCCGGGGCATTTCCAGAGAAGCGGACCTTCGCGGACGTCGCTGAACGGCCAGAAGCCGACAAAGCTGCTCGCGGCCGCCGCAACGAGTGCGACGCGCCGGACCCTGGCGCGGCGAGCCCCAACCCACGAGCGAGTTCGCAAGCCGCGCCAAAGCCGCCTGGGCGCGGCTCATCCGCAAAGTCTACGAGGCCTCGTACCGCGAATCTTCCAGATCGGCGATGCGAACGAGCTCGCCACGGCGATCGCGACGGCCCGGCGCGAGCACGTCGACGCCGTCCTCGTGCTTCCGTCGCCCGCGTTCAACCGCTATCGCTGGCGCATCGCCGAGCTGGCGCTCAAGCAGAAGCTGGCGACCTGCAGCGATTCCAGCGAGTACGTGAGGGATGGCGGCCTATTGTCATACGGCCGGGACTTCCCTCAGATGTATTGCCGGGCGGCGACCTATGTCGATCGCATTCTGAAGGGCGACAAGTCGGGCGACCTGCCGCTTGAGCGGCCCAGCAAGTTCGAGCTGGCTGTAAACCTGAAAACGGCGAAGGCTCTCGACATCGCGATTCCGCAGTCGCTCCTCCTGCGCGCCGATGAAGTGATCCCGTAGTCGAATCGGCACTCGTTTGTCGGCTCGCGTATCCTAGTCACCGTAGGAAGTCCGGCCGCCAGACGCGCAAAGCGTGGGCGGCGCGTGCGCAGCGATGACGGAGCACGCTTGATTGAACACAGGCGACTAGCGTTTGCGCTGCTGCTCTCGCTGCTGATTCATGCGCTGCTGTTGAGCCTGACTTTCGGTGGCGAGGGGCTTGGGCTTCCGGGCTTCGGCTTCCCCTGGCGAGATCGACGGATCGAGGCGCCCGGTTTGATCGTCGGGCTCGTTCCGCCACAGGTCACACCCGCGGAGCCGGCGATCCCGTCGGTCGCAGAGCCCTTGCAGCAAGCACCGGTCGAGCAGCCTGCTGCCAGTCGACCGGATCCGACTCCTTCCGCGCCACCGGCGCCGCACGGACTAGCAATCGTTCCCTCTGCCAGGCCGACGGCAGAAGCCAAGCCAACGCAAAACGCCGCGGCCGGTGCGGACACTGCGAAAGCGCTCCCGCGCGCCGAAGGGCCCGCCGACGCGGCGCCCACTCAGATCCTTGAATTGCCCGTCACCGACCTGGAGCCCGCCAACGAGGCCGGTTGGTCGTGCCCCGGCTCCATCGGCGCCAACGTCTGACATCGCGGCAGCGCCAAGCGCATCGAGCGCGGAGCCCGTCATGTCCGCGTCTCGAGATGCCGGCGATGCAGCGCAGGAGCGAATCGTCACGAAGGCGCAGGAGCGAGCCGTTGAGCAAGCGGCTGCGGCGCAAGCGGCGGCGCGGCAAGAGGCCGCTCGTCAGGAGGCGGCCCGCATCGAAGCCGCGCGGCGGAGGCCGAACGCCAGGAAGCCGCGCGACAGGAGGCAGCCAGCAGCTGGAGGCGCAGCGGCAAGAGGCCGCTCGTCAGGAGGCGGCCCGTGTCGAGGCCGAGCGGCAGGAGGCCGAACGCCAGGAAACCGCGCGAGCTGGAGGCGCAGCGGCGAGTCGGAGGCTGCAGCGGCAGGAGGCCGCGCGTCAGGAAGGGCCGCGCGACAGGCAGCCGCCGAGCTGGAGGCGCAGCGGCAAGAAGCAGCTCGTCAAGAGGCGGCCCGTATCGAGGCCGCGCGACAGGAGGCCGAACGCCAGGAAGCCGCGCGACAGGCAGCCGCCGAGCTGGAGGCGCAGCGGCAAGAAGCAGCTCGTCAAGAGGCGGCCCGTATCGAGGCCGCGCGACAGGAGGCCGAACGCCAGGAAGCTGCGCGACAGGAAGTTGCACGACAGGAGGCCGCGCGACAGGCCACAGCGCGCCAACAGGCCGCGCGTGTCCAGGCCGAACAAGAGGAGGCGAGACGGGAAGAGAGGCTTCGGGCCATCGGACGGCAACTCGATGAAGAAGCCGCCCGGCGTGAAGCCGCCTCGATTGCCGATCGCCAGCCCAACCTGCTACCCCTGTCGTTGAGTAACGGGCGTCGAGTCAAGCTGTTCGGACGCACCCACCCCAACGTCGAACTCATCCGGTACGCGGAGGCGTGGGCCCAGAAGATCCAATTCAACACCGAGGTCGAAACGATCCACGAGGTGGCGAAGCGGCCTCACAGGGATCCACTGGTGACGGTCGCCATTCGAAGCGACGGTTCCGTGGAGTCGGTGACTTTTGAACTCTCCAGCGGGGTGGCGGAGGTCGATGACGCGATACGACAGATCGTGGAGCGCCAGAAGCCGTACGTAGCGTTTCCACATGCGCTGGCCCGCGAATACGATGTGGTCGAAATCCGCCGCACCTGGCACTTCGATACGGTCATCCGGCTGTACTAATGTGAGCCAGGAAGGCAAACGCTAGGGACGAAACTCGAATGGAATCGTGGTTTCTCCCTTCCATGGAGCGCCGATTCGAGCCGGCAAGCCCTTCCGGCCTCCGTACGCGGCGTAGCACCACGCGAATTTCCCCGCGGCTTTTTCGGGCTGTGACGCCGAGCGCAGTCTCGATCGCCTCGTTGTTGAGCGAAAGCCAGATCACGCTCGAAGTGGGTGCGTTGAGGTAGGGAATACCCGACGCCCTATCGCATAGCGCGTGGGATGCAGCGGATGGCACCGGGTGCGCCGCCGCCGGAGTCGGCTTTTGCGCTGACGAACGTCGGCTTTCCGCAAGCTCGAACAACTGTTGAGGGTCGGATCCGACCCTTGGGAACGGGGTATTAAATCGATCGCTTTCCCTATTTGGTGCAACCGCATTTGCATTGCCGGAGCTCGGCGATCAGCTTCTCCAATTCGCGGCGGGATCGGGGCAACGCGGTAGGGAAATCGAGCCGAGTTGGAGAAGTCCGCAGTCGTAACGGCATGATCTTGCGGGAAACACCCCCGAACTCGAAATCTGTTGTGCGGCTTGCCGCACCGTGGGTTCGAATCCCACCCTCTCCGCCAGATCAACGCGTTATGTCGCTTTCGACGCTGCCTAAAAAATAGGCAGGCTTCTACAAACTTCTACAGTTCCACTCGATCGGTGATCTGGAGCAGGTCAGTCCAAGCCCTTCTGCTTCAGAAACTCGGACATCAGGTCCGCGATCTGCGACGTTGTTCAGATCCGAGAACGGGAAGTGCGTGTTGCCGCGGATGCCGATCTCGGGCAGATGCACGACGGTGACGTCGCCGCCGTGGCGGTTGACGGCATCCGCGCCACAGCCTCGCCATCGCCAGGCGCACGCGCCAGCCGTCCTGTCCGGGGTTCGCGATCGGCTCCGTCGGAATGTTGTCGCCGTAGTAGATGACGATCGGGATCTTCGTCAGCGGCATGAACTCCGCCAGCGGCACGCCGACCGCCTGCCAGCGTGCCGCCGGAGCTCGGCATCGGCGGCGGCACTTCGCCTTCCGGGAAGATGAAGCCGCTTCCCGGCTCGTAGGAGACGATCGCGCGGACGTTTCTGTTCTTGATCGCGGCGCGCCATCCCAGCCCGCCGCTGTGCGAATGGGTCACGAGGATCGCCGGGTCCGATCTTGTCGAACAGCGCCGAGACGGCGTCGCGTCACGACTTGGCATCGAAGGGCCCGGTGTCGGGGATCATCTGGCGGAAGTACTGGTTCAGCGCCTCCGGGTCGCGCGAGAACTGCACGCCCGGGAAGAAGTCCGGCCAGATGCCGAGGCGGAACGTGTCGAACCACCCTGCTCGTCGGGCGTCGGCGTGATGGTCGCCGGCGACGGTGCTGCGCCCCGCGCCGCCGCGTCGCGGCTGGTCGAGCAGGTACACCGCGAAGCGCCGGCGCAGGAAGATGGTCTGAAACCCCTCGCGTCCGTCCGGCGTGGTTTCCCAGGTCTTCGAGAACTGCCCGAAGCCGTGCCAGATCACGAGCGGCAGCTTGCGGGCGTTCACCGGCACCTGGTAGAACACGCGCGCATGGTCGCCGTGAAGCGTCTGGCCGTCCGGACTCCGGCTTGATCGGCATCGAACGTGCCGGGATTCCGGATCACCGTGCCGCCGACGGCGAAGCTGCCCTGCTCCTGGATGATCAGCGGCGGGGATGGCGGCTTCTGGGCGGCCGCGCCGTGCGGCGATCCGAGAGTGGCGGCAAGCATGAGCGCCGCAGCGATCCGGATTTTCTTGTGCTCCATCTCGTGATTCCTCTGTGGCGATCTGTACACGCGGTTGAGGGACGTCGTGTCCCGATGCACGGGAGCCATGTTGCGCCTGCGGATCACCCCGATACAGGGGGGCGATTCGCATGACCTGCTGAATCCTGGTCAGTAATCAGCGGCGCTTTCTCGGGTGGCTTGGCACGCGGAGTGCGTCGATGAACGCGGCGAGCGCCGGCGAGAGCTGACGCCTGCCCGGGTAGTAGAGATAGAAGCCGGGAAAGGGCGGGCACCAGTCCGCGAGGACGCGCACGAGCGCGCCCGACTCGAAGGCGTCGAGCGCCCGGTCTTCCAGGACGTAGCCAATCCCGACGCTCGCCAGCGCGGCGTCCACCACCATGCCTCCGGCGTCGAAGACGAGGGGGCCGTCCACCGCGATGTCCATCTTCTCCGCGCCGCGCTCGAATTCCCACTTGTAGAGCGTGCCGGCGGACGCGAGCCGCAGGTTGATGCAGCGATGCGAGCGCAGGTCGCGCGGCGTCTTCGGCACGCCATGCCGCTTGAGGTAGGCAGGCGATGCGATGGCCGCCATGCGGAGCGGACCGCTCACGGGCACCGCGACCACGTCCTTCTCGAGGGATTCGCCAAGGCGGATGCCCGCATCCAGGCGCCGTTCGACGATATTCGTGAAAGCCTGCTCGATGAGCACCTCCACCACGATGTCGGGATAGGCCTCGACGAACGTCGGCAGCGCGGGTGCGATGACGCGGCGCGCCGCCTCTCCGGGCGCGCTGATGCGGATATGCCCGGATGGCCGGCCGGAGAGCTCGCCGAGCTGCTCGACGGCGCTCGAGATCTCGCCGATCGCCGGATTGAGCCGCGCGAGGAGACGCTCGCCCGCCTGCGTCGTCGAGACGCTGCGCGTGCTGCGCGCGAGCAACTGCACGCCGAGCTTCTCCTCGAGCCGGCGCATCGTATGGCTCAGGGCCGAAGGCGAGACGCCCAGCCGCGCCGCCGCCCGGGTGAAGCTGCGTTCCTCGGCCACGACGGCGAACGCCGCCAGGCTTCCCCAGTCTTCCCGGTCCATTGCTGAAACCCGCTCAATAGGGCATGTGGATTATGGGTCTTTATCCCGATAATCGCCACGCGCATCATTCCATTGGTGCAGCTAGGAGACATGACCCGGACTACCGCGGCATCAGCATCGGACTGCGGCTCGCGATGGCGGCCGAGTAGTCCGCGGCTGCCCGCCAGATTTCTCGAGACCAGAAAGGAGTCCATGATGAAGTTCGCCGTTCCCTCCGCCTTGCTGGCCACCGCTGGCGCGGTGTGCATCGCCTCGGCACAGACGCCGCCGCAGGAGCAGACGATCGTGCGCGCCGGCGCGCAGCCGTCGACGCAAGGTTCCGAGCAGTACTTCACCGGCAAGGTCCGTGTGGATCCGGTGTTCGCGGCCACCGCCGATGTGCCCTACAGCGCCGCCTACGTGACTTTCGAGCCCGGCGCCCGCTCGGCCTGGCACACGCATCCGGGCGGCCAGCGGCTGATCGTCACGGCCGGCGTCGGCCGCACCGGCGTCTGGGGCGGGCCGGTCGTCGAGATCAAGGCTCGGCGACGCCGTCTGGTGCCCGCCGGGCGTCAAGCACTGGCATGGCGCGGCGCCGGGCTCGGCGATGACCCATCTGGCGCTCACCGGCAACAAGGACGGCAAGAACGTGGAATGGCTGGAGAAGGTCACCGACGAGCAGTACGGCCGCTGATCCGGCGCGAGGCCGTTGCCGGAACGGTGATGGCAAGAACGTCGAATGGATAGAGAAAGGCACCGATGAGCAATACAACGCCCGCAAAGAGCCGCAAGGCGCGTGTGCTGACAATGGCCCTGGGTTTGGGCATGGCGGCTGCACTGGGCCACGCCACCCAAACCACCCGTGCGCAAACCGCATCCGATACCCTCTCGGCCCGACAGCAGGCCATCGTGCCCATCGCGGCCTTCGCCGCCGCAGGCGACATCGCCAGGCTGGGCACCGCCTTGAACCAGGGGCTGGACGCGGGCCTGACGGTGAGCGACGCCAGGGAAGTCCTCGTGCAGGTCTACGCCTACGCCGGCTTTCCGCGCAGCCTCAATGCGCTTGCCGAACTGATGAAGGTGCTGGAGGCGCGCAAGCAGCGCGGCATCCAGGATGCGCCGGGCCGGGCGCCCAGCCGCGCCATACCGAAGGGCGAGGCACTGCTCGCCGCGGGCACCGCCAACCAGACCAAGCTGGTGGGCGCGCCGGTCAGGGGACCGGTGTACGAGTTCGCGCCGGCCATCGACGAATACCTCAAGACCCATTTGTTCGGCGCCATCTTCGAGCGCGACAACCTCGACTGGCAGAGCCGCGAACTCGCCACCGTGAGCATGCTGTCCGCCCTGCCTGGGGCCGAGGCGCAACTGCAGTCGCACATGCGCGTCAGCATGAACGTGGGCCTCACCGCCAGCCAGCTGCACCAGCTCACCCAAGTACTGGCCGACCGTGTGGGCCCCGAGAACGCCCGACGCGCGCGCGAGGCCCTGGAGCGGCAACTGGCCACCAAACCGGGAAGGTGACGTGTCCGCAGCGGCTGAACGTCGACCACCCGTGCCCGGGCTGGATGGCTGATGCGGGCGTGCGCACCGGCGGCCCGGGTCGCGGCCTTGGCCGTGGCCTGCATCTGCAGCTTGGCGATGGCCGATGAACGGGCCTTCTCCGGCCGTGACCCGCGACGCGAACACGACCCCGGCCGCCCAGGCAGGCGAGGCTCGCGCGCGCCACCTCGGCACCGGCTCGACCCTGGGCGAACTGCTGCGCCACCCGGCCTTCGCGGGCCACGCACGACGGCTGCTGCCGCGGGATGACGTGGCGATCGACGAGAGCCTTCCGATCGAGCGCATCGGCGGGCTGCTGCCGTATCACAGTCATGTCGTGTCCGAGGTGGTCGTTGGCGCGTTGAACCACCTGATCGACGAGGTCGGGCGGGGCACGCCAGTCTTTCACGAGTTCTACACGCCGGCCGAACAGCAGGGCGATCCGACGAAGGCAAGCACCGGCCTGTTCTTCTTCCCCGGCCGGGCGGGCGCGCCCTTCGCGCTGATCGCGCCGGGCGGCGGGTTCTCGTACGTCGGCTCGGTCCACGAGGGCTTCCCGTACGCGCTCGAGATCAGCCGCCAGGGCTACAACGCCTTCGTGTTGCGCTACCGGGTCGGTCAAGGCGGCGGCGCCGCGACCGACGACATGGCCGCGGCGATCGCCTACGTCTTCCGCCACGCCGACCGCCTGGGCATCGGTACGGCGCACTATTCGCTGTGGGGCAGTTCCGCAGGGGCGCGGATGGCGGCGGCCATCGCCTCGCACGGGGTCGCCCGCTTCGGCGGCGGCGATCTGCCCCGGCCTGCGGCCGTGGTGATGGCCTACACCGGGCATTCGGAGGTCGCCTCCGACGAGCCGCCGACCTTCGTGGTCGTCGGCGAGCAGGATGCGATCGCCTCGCCGTCCGTGATGGCGCGGCGCGTGGATCGTCTGCGCGGGCAGGGCACCACGGTCGAGTTCCACCGCTACCCGAACGTGGGCCACGGCTTCGGGCTCGGCACGGGCACGAGCGCCGACGGCTGGGTGCGCGCGGCAATCCGCTTCTGGGAGCGGTCGATGCCGAAGCGCTGAGGATGCTTGCGCCTCGGAGTTCGTGACTGTGGGACGGAACAGGATCTCATTGAAGGAGGTACTGAAATGACGACATCTCGCTACAACGCGAAGGCATACGCGGCCACCGCCGCGACCTCCCCGCTCGCCCGGACGACGATCCCCCGGCGCGACCCGACCGAGCGCGACGTGCAGATCGAGATCCTGTTCTGCGGCGTCTGCCACTCCGACCTGCACCACGCCCGCGACGAGTGGCACGACGCCGTCCCGACGACGTACCCGTGCGTGCCCGGCCACGAGATCGTCGGCCGCGTGACGAAGGTCGGCGCACGCGTGACGAAGTTCAAGGTCGGCGACCTGGCGGCGGTCGGCTGCATGGTCGATTCCGGCCATACGTGCCCGAACTGCCAGGCGGGGCTCGAGCAGTTCTGCCCGAACCGGACGCTCACCTTCAACTCGGCCGACAAGCACGGGACCGCGCCGATCACCTACGGCGGCTACTCCGAGAGCATCGTGGTCGACGAGCGCTTCGTCCTGCGCGTGCCGACGAAGCTCGACCTCGCCGGCGCTGCACCGCTCCTGTGCGCCGGCATCACGACCTACTCGCCGCTGCGCCGCACTGGGGTGGGCCAGGGCAAGAAGGTCGGCATCGTCGGCCTGGGCGGGCTGGGGCACATGGGCGTGAAGTTCGCCCACGCCTTCGGCGCCCACGTCGTCGTGTTCACCACGTCGCCGGGCAAGATCGAGGATGCGCAAGCGGCTCGGCGCCGACGAGGTCGTCGTGTCGAGCAACGCCGACGAGATGAAGAAGCACGCCGGGTCGCTTCGACTTCATCCTCGACACGGTCTCGGCCGAGCACGACATCAACCATACCTGAACCTGCTGCGCGCTCGACGGCACCCTGACGCTGGTCGGTGCGCCGCCGAAGCCGCCTGGCGCTCTCGTCGTTCGCGCTGATCTTCGGCAACCGCAGCGTCGTCGGGCTCGATCATCGGCGGCATCGCCGAGACGCAGGAGATGCTCGACTTCTGCGGCGAGCACGGCATCACCTCCGACGTCGAGGTCATCCCGATCCAGAAGATCAACGAGGCCTACGAGCGGATGCTCAAGGGCGACGTGAAGTACCGCTTCGTCGATCGACATGGCGTCGCTGAAGCCGAGAAGGAAGCAGCCAGACATGAGCGCGCGTCCTTCGACCGTGCTGGTGGTCGGCGCCACCGGCAGCATCGGCCGGCACGTCGTAGACGAGGCGCTGCGCGAAGGTTACGCCGTGCGCGCGCTGGTGCGCGACCCGGCCGGCGCCCGACGGCTGCCGGCCGAGGCGCAGCGGGTGGTCGGCGACCTGACCCGCCCGGAAACCCTGGCGGCGGCGGTGGACGGCGTGGATGCCATCGTCTTCACCCACGGCTCGGACGGGCAGGGCAAAGCCGGGGCCGAGCGCATCGATTACGGCGGCGTGCGCAACGTGCTGACGGCGCTGGGCGGGCGCAAGGCGCGCATCGCACTGATGACCGCGATCGGCGCGACCGACCGCGATGGCGCCTACAACCGCGCCACCGAGGCGCACGACTGGAAGCGCCGGGGCGAGCGGCTGGTGCGCGCCAGCGGCCTGCCGTACACCATCGTGCGGCCCGGCTGGTTCGACCGCAACGACCACGACCAGCTGCGGCTGGTCGCGCTGCAGGGCGACACCCGTCACAGCGGGACGCCGCGCGACGGCGTGGTGGCGCGCCGCCAAATCGCCGAGGTGCTGGTGCGGAGCCTGTCCTCGGCCGCCGCCGACCACAAGACCTTCGAGCTGGTCGCCGAGCGCGGCCCCGCGACGGCGGACTTCGATGCGCTGTTCGCGCCGCTGGCGGCCGATGCGCCCGGACGCTGGACGGCGCGCGCGACACGCCCAACATGCCGCTTGACCGGGAGCCGGCGCGGGTCCGCGAGGACCTGCGAGCCCTTACCGGCCGGAGCTGAACGCCGCTGCGGCATCGAGCGGGCGATCCCGACCCGGTGCCGCACATTCAATTGAGGAGATTCCGCCATGCCGCGACGCTCCCGGCTCGTCAACGGCGCAGGGGACACGCGCCCGACGTGCGTGCGCGGCGATTTCGCCAGGCCGCTCGGCGGCGTGGGCGAGCCGGGCGTGCCGCCGGTCCCGCCGGCCCTGTGCAACGCGATCTTCGCCGCCACCGGGAAGCGCATCCGGCGGCTGCCGATCCGCGACCAGCTCAAGGCCTGAGCGGCTGCGAAGCCATGGCAGACCTGACTCCCCAGCAGCGCAAGGCGTTGAAGGTAATGCTCAAGACGGAATTGGAATCGAGGAGAGCGACAGGAAGCCAGGGGTAACGGCTAGACGGGGTCGGGCGCGCAGGCGCGATCTGTCTGCCGAGCTGAGCGAGGGCATGACGGCGCTCGCGGAGGCGACCAGGGTGCTCTCTGCGGTCTACGAGCTCGATTCGCACGCGATCGCCACGGCAGTGGAGATGCTGCTGAACCATCGCGACCTGCCCCTCGAGGGCGCAGAGGTCGTCGACGGTGCACTCGAGATCTTCCGGAAGCGACCTGCGTTCGGTTTCTCCGACTGTCTGATGCTCGAGGCGGCCCGCAAGGCGGGGCACCTGCCGCTCGGGACGTTCGACCGCAGCCTCGGGAAACTGGAGGGCACCGAGATCCACTGAACGGGGTAGACAGAACGCAGTTGGGTAAGGGGCGCCCGCGACTTCTACAAAACGCGTCAAGACGCGGATTTCTCGGAGGAACGCGCAGATTTCTGAGGCGCGGTTGGTAGACGTCGGAATGAAGCTAAAGGATTGATCTGCGCCGAGTTGAAGCCGGGACTCGAAATCTGTTGTACGGTTTACCGTACCGGGGGTTCGAATCCCTCCCTCTCCGCCAGATAACGCGTTATGTCGCTCTCGACGCTGCCTAAAGAATAGGCAGGCTTCTACAAACTTCTACAATTCCACTCGATCGGTGCTTCGCCCCTGGCGCGAAGAGCCCACGAATCAATGATCTCGAGTGCGAGGCCAGCTGATGTCCACAGAGTAGGAATCTGCTGCACTAAGGGGCGCTGCCATAGCGCGCCCGCGGGCGCAGTACGAACCCTGCCAAGCGCTGCTCGATGACGTGCGCGATCCAGCCCGCCGCGCGACCGAGTGCCCAGATCGCGCCAGCGCTGCGCTCCGGCAGCCCGAGCGCCGCGGCGAGCGCCACCAGGCCGACCTCGATGCTTGGTCGCAGCTCGAGGCGCTCCTCGGCCTCCTCGATAAAGGCGTAGATGGTCAGCGCGCGGGCGCTGCGCGCTTCCAAGGATTTGGCCAACTCGAGCAGGTAGCGGGCGCGGGGGTCCCCCTTGGGATACAGCGGCAGGTTGAAGCCGGGGATGCGCAGGCCCGCCTTCTCGGCGCTCGTCAGCCGCTGGCGGACCTGGGCGCGCGTGACCGCGTCGTGCAGCAGGTCCTCCGCGATGTCGCAGCCGCCGCCAAGCGTCGCGCCCGAGTGCGTCACGAGGGCAGCCTCGACGCAGGCGCGCAGTTCGGCGCCAGTCGACGCCGCGACGCGCGCGGCGAACGTTGACGACGACAGCTCGTGGTCGGCACTTACCACGAGCGCCCGGTCGATCGCTTCGACCGCTCGGGCAGAAGGGCGGGCGAGCAGGGTGCGCGCTGCGAACTCTGCGATGCGCACATCGCCCTTTGGCGTGTGAAACGCCGGGCGCCGGGCGAGGTAGCCAAGGCATCCCGCGAGGACCAGCAAGAGGTCGCGGCCGGCAGTCAGCGTGTCGCCGCGCCCGATTTCGGCGCCCACCGTCGTACCGGCCCCGAGCATTCCGGCCGCGAGGGCAAAAAGATGCAGGATCGGCGGCGGAGATCCAGCGCGCGCAGCCGCGTTGAGCCGCGTCCCGAAGCCGGCTGGTAGTGCGCTCAGGCGCCAGTGTCCCGGCACCTGCTGTAAGACGCCGGTCCAAAGTAGCTCCGCCACGGCCTCGAAAGAGCAGCCTTCACGAGCGAGGTCGAGCGCGAGCCGGCCTCGATAGCGCGGGCCCTCGGGCGTGATCTCCGTGATCGCGGTGTCGATCACCGGTTGCCCACCCCAGCGCATCGCGCCCTCCGCAGCCGCGCCCTGTCCGCGGCGCGCGAGACCGCGCGCCCGCGTGTTCTGGATGTCCTCGCGGTGATAGAGACGCCGCTTGTCGTCAAGCTGCGCCACCGAACGGATGAGCCCGCGGCTTACGTAGGTGTAGAGCGTCTGCGGCTTGATGCGCAGCAACCGTGTTGCCTCAGCTGCGGTGATGTACTCGGCTGCAACGGCGCGGCTCATGTCGATTGACCGATCAATGCAGCAACGATTGCGGCGCAATATCGATTGATGAATCGACGCATCGGCGTCTCCAGAGCAGTAACGATACAGATCATAGCCAACTCATATCGATTTGACGATCGAGATTGATCTACTTGGCGCGACGTGCACAAAATTGAGTTGTGCGACATGGGAGGAGGGGTGGTCATCGATCCGAAGCGCATCACCATAGGCATCACCGGCGCGACTGGCGCGATCTTCGGTGTGCGCTTGCTCGAAGCGCTCGGCGCCGCCGGGATCGAGACCCATCTCGTGCTCTCAAAGTGGGGCCAGCAGACCGTCGAGCACGAGACGGGGCTCACGCTCACGGATCTTCGTGCGCGGGCGACCGTGGTACACGGCGCCGGCAACATGGCGGCCACGGTGTCTTCCGGCTCGTTTCGCACCGAAGGGATGGTGATCGCACCATGCTCGATGCGCACGTTGGCGGCGATCGCGCACGGCTACGGCGAGAGTCTGGTGCATCGGGCGGCCGACGTGGTGCTCAAGGAGCGCCGCAAGCTGGTACTCGTGCCGCGCGAGACGCCGCTCTCGGAGGTTCACCTGGAGAACCTGCTCAAGCTTGCGCGCATGGGCGTGGCGATCGTGCCGCCCATGCCCGCCTTCTACAACAAGCCCGCTTCCGTCGACGACATCGTTAACCACATCGTCGCGCGCGTGCTCGACCAGTTCGACATCGATGCGGCCTTTGCCAAGCGCTGGGACGGCGAGATGAGCCACGCGGCGCCGGTGCGACCGCTCAAGTAGACCACCCGAGGAGAACACGATGAAACCTGCCAGTCCCAGCAACGTGAAGCCCGACGTCACCAGCCTGCGCGCCGCCGTCGAGTGGCTGCGCTCCGAGGGGCTGCTGGTCGAGACCGACAAGCCGGTGAGCGGCGACCTCGAGCTGACCGGCCTCCAGAAGCACTTCGACGGCAGCTGTCCGATGCTCTTCAACAACGTGAAGGGCTACCCGCACGCCCGGGCGATCACCAACCTCTTCGGCGACATCCGCATCATCGACCGCATGTTCGGGTTCTCCGACCCGACGCAACGCACGCGCGCCTTGGCCAAGGCGCTCAACAAGCCGCTGCCCCCGGTGGTGGTGGAGAGCAAGGACGCCCCCGTCCAGGAGCACGTGATCACCAAAGACATCGACGTCAACAAGTGGATCATGACGATCCGCCACACGGCACTCGAATAGGAGCTCACGATCGGCTCGGGCATCCGCCTGATCCGCGGCAAGACTTTCGACGACGGCACCGACATGGGCTACAACCGGATGAACTTCCGGTGGGGCAATGTCGGCACCTTCCAGATCTCGCCCGGCTCGCACATGTGGCAGGTGTTCACCGAGCACTACAAGGAGGAGCGCATCCCGATCACGATGAACTTCGGCGTGCCGCCGGCCTGCACCATGCTGGCCGGCGCCGGATTCGACTACGTGATCCTGCCGAAGGGCTGCGACGAGGTCGGGCGTGGCGGGTGCGATCCAGGGCACCCCGGTGCGCATGGTGAAGGCGAAGACCGTCGATGCGTACGCCCTGGCCGACGCCGAGTAGGTGCTCGAAGGCTACATCGTGCCGCGTGACAAACGCTACGAGACCGCCGAATCCGAACGTGAAGGGGTCCAGGGCAAGACCTTCTTTCATCCCGAGTGGGCGGGCTACATGGGCAAGGCGTACAAGGCGCCGACCTTCCACGTCACCGCCGTCACGATGCGCAAGCCCGACTCGAAGCCGATCATCTTCCCGCTCGGCGTGCACATGTTCGACGACTCCAATATCGACACCACGATCCGCGAGGCGGCGATCTTCGAGCTGTGCGAGCGCCTGCAGCCGGGCATCATCCAGGACGTGCATATCCCCTACTGCATGACCGACTGGGGCGGCTGCATCATCCAGGTGAAGAAGCGCAACAAAATCGAGGAGGGCTGGCAGCGCAACTTCCTGTCGGCGATCCTCTCGTGCTCGCAGGGCATGCGGCTCGCGATCGCGGTGAGCGAGGACACCGACATCTACTCGATGGACGACATCATGTGGTGCCTCACCACGCGGGTGAATCCTCGCGCCGACATCCTGAACCCGATTGCCCGGCGGGCGCGGCCAGACCTTCATGCCGGCCGAACGCATGACCGCAGGCGACAAGCAGTGGACCGCGATCGAACACGCTCTTCGAGGGCGGCATGGGGATCGATGCGACGGTGCCCTTCGGCTACGAGCAGGACTTCCACCGTCCGCTCTACCCGGTCGACCGCGTGAAGCTCGAGGACTTCTTCGACGGGAAGCAGATCGGGAAGGTGAAGGCGCGGATGAAGGGCTGGGTGCTCTCCCTCGCGCGGACCGGCCGCTAGGACGGGCGAGGGCGGAGGCGGCGATGCTGCGCGGCTACGCGGTCGTCGACGCGACCGACCGGCTCGGCTGGCTGGCGGGTCGGCTGCTGCAGATCTCGGCGCCGACGTCGTCAAGATCGAGGCGCCGGGATTCGACGTCGGCGGTGTCGAGTGGCAGGCGCTCAACGTCAACAAGCGCCTGTTGCGCATCGATGCCGCGACGAGCGCCGGGGCGGCCCGGGTCGACGAGCTCGCCGGGGCCGCGGCCATCGTTCTTTGCACGCCGCAACCGGGCGCAGCGGGCGCGCTCGATCCAGTGCGCCTCTCCGAGCGCCACCCGCGCGCAGTCGTCGCGTCGGTGACCCCGTTCGGATTGAAGGGCCCGAAGGCCGGCTGGCGCGCGTCCGACCTCGAGATCATGGCGGCGAGCGGCGCGATGTCGCTCGCGGGCGAGCCGGACGGCCCTCCAATGCGCGTGAGCGCGCCGCAGGCCTACGCGTGGGCCGGCGCTCAGGCCGCGGTCGGCGCGCTCGTCGCGCTGCACCACCAGCGGCGCACCGGCCGCGGGCAGCTCGTCGACGTGTCGGCGCAGTCCGCGGTGATCACCGCGCTCTCGCACGCACCGGCGTTCGTCGACATCCTCGGGATCACGCCTACGCGCGCGGGGGCCTACATGACCGGGCGCTCGGTCACCGGCGCGCAGTACCGCGTGTTCTGGCCGTGCCGCGACGGCTACCTCAACTTCATCCTCTACGGCGGCGCGGCCGGACGGCGTACCAACGAGCAGCTCGTCGCGTGGATGCGCGAGCGGGGCTACGAGCTCGGCCCGCTGGCGGCGATCGACTGGAGCAAGTGGGATCCCACGCGCGCCACGCAGGCCGACGTGGACGCGATCGAGGCGCCGATCGGGCGCTTCTTCGCCACCGTCGCCAAGCGCGAGTTCCTCGAGGAAGCGCACCGGCGCGAGATGCTCGGCTACCCGGTAGCCACCGTCGCCGACATCGCCGCCGATCCGCAGCTCGCGGCGCGCGGCTTCTGGCAGGACATGCGCGGATCGGACGGGCGCATCGAGCGCCATTGCGGGGCCTTCGTGGTCGTGGATGGCGTCCGGCCGCCGCTCTGCGTTGCGGATGCCGGCGCAGCGCCGGTTGCGAGGCGGGCATGAGCGTGCCCTCCAGCGCCCTCGCCGGCGTCCGGATCGCCGAGTTCGGCAGCTACGCGGCCGGGCCGCACATCGGCAAGATGCTCGCGAACTTCGGCGCGACCGTGATCCACGTCGAGTCTCACGCGCGGCCCGACGGGTTCCGCATGCAGTACCCGCCGTACAAGGACAACAAGCCGGGGATCGACAGCGGCGGTTGCTTCGCCTACTTCAATGACTCCAAGCTCGGGATCACGCTTGACCTGAAGAACGCGCGCGGCGTCGAGCTCGCGCGCCGGCTGGTGGCGACGAGCGACGTGGTGATCGAGAACATGCGCCCGGGCGTGATGGCGCGCATCGGGCTCGGGTACGACGCGCTGCAGGGCGTGCGCCCGGGGCTGGTGATGCTTTCGACCTGCAACATGGGGCAAACCGGCCCGCGGGCAGATACCCCGGGCTTCGGGTCGCAGCTCACCGCGCTCGCGGGCATGTGCAATCTGACCGGCGCGCCCGACGGCCCGCCGATGCTGCTCTACGGGCCGTACATCGATTTCATCGCCTCGACGCTCGGCGCTTCGGCGGTGCTCGCGGCGCTCGAGCGGCGCCGACGCACGGGCGAGGGCGCGTGGCTCGACGTCTCGCAGTACGAGTGCGGGCTCCAGTTTCTCGCCGGACCGTTGCTCGACTACCACCTGAACGGGCGCATCGCGCAGCGCGCGGGTAACGACGATCCGGATGCGGTGCTGCACGGGGCGTATCCGTGCGCGAGCGGGACGTGGCTCGCGCTGTCGTGCTGGTCGGCGGAGGAGCGCGCCCGGCTCGACGCGGTGGTTACGCCCCAGGCGCTCGAGGCGTGGCTTGCGTCACGTACAGCGGACGCGGCGGCGCAAGCGTTTCAGGCCGCCGGCGTGCACGCGCATGCGGTCAGCACCGTCGCTGATTTGTTCGACGACCCGCAGCTCGCCGCGCGCGGACAGTGGCGGCACCAGCCGCACCCTGTCATCGGCAACCAGGCGTATTGCTTTCCGGCGTTCGACCTCTCCGAGACGCCGGGCGAGGTCACCAGTGCCGCGCCACTGCTCGGCCAGCACAACGAGCGCGTTTGGCTCGAGCTGCTCGGCATGCGCGCGGAAGAGTACGCGGCCTGCCGGGCGGCGGGCGCATTCGATTGAGTACAGCGGATCAGGCAACCGGAGGTATCCAATGGCAATGAGGCCAGGCAAGCGCGTGACGATCGACGTCGGCGGCACTTTTACCGACTGCCTTGTGCTCGACGAGTCGGGGGAGCTGAAGAAGTTCAAGGCTTCCACGACCCCGAGCGACCCATCCGAGGGCTTCATGAGCACACTCGAGAAGGCGGCCCGGCACTACAAGTCGCCGCTTGGCGAGTTCCTCGGCACCGTCGATGTATTGATCCACGGCACGACGCTCGCCACCAATACGCTGCTCACCGGTCGTCGGGCGGCCAAGACGGCGATGCTGACGACGAAGGATTTTCGCGACATCCTGGAGCTACGGCGCGGCATCAAGCCGGTGGACGTGTCGCTCTACAACATCTTCATTCCGCCGAACCGCCCGCTGGTTCCGCGCTCGCGCCGCATCGGGATTGAGGAGCGCACCCTCTACACCGGCGAGGTGGCCGTCCCGCTGAACGAGGACCAGGTCGCCGAAGCGGTTGCCACGCTCAAGGCGGATGGGGTCAATTCAATCGCCGTCTGCTTTCTGCACTCGTACAAGAATCCCAAGCACGAGTTGAGGGCCGCCCAGATCGTGCGTGAGACGGCCCCGGACATCTACGTCACGACTTCCCACGAAACGCTGCCGGTATGGCGGGAGTTCGACCGCTTCAACACTACGGTTGTGGGCGCCTATGTCGGGCCGGTGGTCACGAACTACCTGAAGGGCCTGCAGGCGCGACTGGCGGCCTCCGGGTTCAAGGGGTCGTTGCTCATGATGCTGGCGAATGGCCTGGTGCAGACCGTCGAGCAATGCATCGGCCGGGCGGTTTACCTCCTGCACTCCGGTCCCGCCGCCGCGCCGTCCGGCGCGGCCTACTTCGGCGAGCTGATGAAGGAGCGCAACCTCATCTCGGTCGACATGGGGGGCACGAGCTTCGACGTCTGCGTGATTCGCGACGGCGAGATTCCGCGGACGACCGAGAGCTGGGAGGGCGACCAGCGCATCGCAATCAAGATGGTCGACATCCACACGGTCGGTGCCGGCGGGGGCAGCCTCGCCCAGATGGATTCGCTCGGCTTGCTCAAAGTCGGACCGGAGAGCGCCGGCGCCGATCCCGGCCCGGCATGCTACGGGCGCGGCGACCAGCCGACCGTGACCGACGCCGATGTGCTCCTCGGGTACATCCCACATGACTACTTTCTCGGCGGCGAGATCAAGCTCGACGTGGCAGGGGCGAAGAAATCCATGCAGCGGGGTCGGGACGCCGCTCGGCATGGACGAGACGACGACCGCGGAGGCGATCTTCCGTTCGATCAACTCCACCATGGCGGACAAGATCACCGAGGTCATGACCCGGAACGGCCACGACGTGCGCGAATCGATTCTGATCGCGGGCGGAGGCGGGGGCCCCACCCACGGGGCGTTCATTGCCCGGCAGCTCGGCATTCCGACGGTGCTCATTCCTTCGGTCGCCGCGCTCTACAGCGCATTCGGCATGTTCGCCATGGACCCGGGCGAGGACTACGCGCGATCGTATGTCGTGCGCGCCGACAAGGCCGATCTCGACGCGATGAACCGGTCTTACGAGGAAATGGAGCGGCAGGCGAAAGAGTCGTTCGGCAAGATCGGCGTGCCGGCGCAATCGTTGCGGCTGCAGCGCACCGCCGAAATGCGCTACGTCGGGCAGTTCCACGAAGTCGAGACCGAGGTCCCCGCCGGCACGCTCACCCGCGAGCAGGTGGACGAGGCGGTCAAGGCATTCGCCAAGAAGCACGACGAGCTGTTCACGTTCTCGATGCCGTGGCAAGGCGTGGAGATCCTCACCTTGCGTGTAAAGGCGATTGCGCCCAAGGCCCCGTTCCAAGTGCGCGAGATCGCCGAGGGCGGCGGCGACGCAGCCGCCGGCCTGAAACGGCGTAGACGGGTGCGGTTCGACGGCGCCGACGTCGAGACGCCGGTGTACGACGCCGAGCGACTGCGCGCGGGGAACGTGATCGCCGGACCGGCAATCATCGAGGAGACGACGATGACGGTTGTCGTGCCGCCCGCGTTCGCCTGCAAGGTCGACCGCTACCGGAACTACGTGCTGCAGCAGCAGGCTGCCTAGGAGAAAACCCATGTCCAAACGACCCGTCGACGCGATCACGGTCTCGACCGTCTGGCACTCGATGCAGACGATCTGCAAGGAGATGCGCCACGTGATCGACCGCACTGCGCAGAACTACCTGATCAGCCAGCTTCACGATGTCTCGGTCGGCATCTGGGACGCCAAGGGCAGCACCATCGCGGTCCCCGAGGGGCTGCCGGTGCAGTTCCTGTCGCCGGATTCGCCGTGAAGGCCCTGGTCGAGAAGTTCGGCGACAACATCGCGCCCGGGGACGTGATCCTGACCAACGACCCCTACAAGGGCTACTGCAACCACCTGCCCGACTGGGGCTTCTTCCGGCCCGTCTTCTACAAGGGCGAGCTGCTGTTCTTCACCATGGCGCGGGCGCACCAGATGGACACCGGCGGCTCGTTCCCGGGGGCTACTTCCCCAACGGCTACGACATCCACGCCGAGGGGATCATGATCCCGCCCATCAAGGTGGTGGACGCCGGCGTGGAGCGGACGCGACGTGCTGGAGCTCATCTGGAACAACGTCCGGTTCCCGGAAGGCGTAAAGATCGACAACTACGCCCTGATGGCTGCGCTCAAGGTGGCCGAGAACCGCGATCGTCGCGCTGCTCGACAAGTACGGCAAGGACACGGTGCTGGAGTGCGTCGAGGAGATGCTCGACCGGATGGAGCGCTCGGTGCGCGAGCCAGCTCCGGACGTCCCGGACGGCACCTACTACGGGCGAGTCCTCCACGGACGACGACGGCACCGTGCTCGACGAGCAGGTCACGGTTCGGGCGAGGCGACCGTCAAGGGCGACGAGCTGATCCTCGACTTCTCCGAGAGCGACGGGCTGCGCAAGGGCTTCGTCAACTGCACCTACTCCTCGACCTACCGCGCGCCGTCGCCGGCATCGTTCCTGTACTTCGATCCGGCGCTCGCGGAGTTCCACAACGAGGGCTCCATGCGGCCGGTCACGGTCATCGCGCCGGCGGGACCGTGGTCAACGCCACGTACCCCGCCACGGTCGGCGGCTCGCCGGTGAACGTGGGCACCCAGGTCCTGGAGGCGATCGTCAACGCGCTGTCCAAGGCGATGCCCGACAAGTCGATCGCGGGCTGGGGCCGCGCCGCGGCCACTACATCGCGGGCGTCGATCCGCGGACCGGGAGCGCTACGTCCAGACGACCACCGACGCCGACGGCGGCGCGGGCGCGGTCTGGGGCTTCGACGGCTACGAGGGCGCCCTGGGCATGTCCGGCCTTGGCTCCATCAACCGCGGCTCGGTCGAGGAGATGGAGATCCGCTTCCCGTGGCGGACGCTGCAAGTGGCACTTCGTGCCCGACCTGTCCGGTGCGGGTCGCTGGCGCGGCGGGCTGCGGCATGCTCTGGGAGGTCGAGAACCTCGGCGGCGACGTGGGCGCGGCGACCGGCTCGTCGGACGGCGACCTGACCCAGCCGCCCGGCGCCGTCGGCGGCGAGGCCGTCGCCGCTGTCGCCGGATGTACATCCGGCGCTGGCGAGACAAGATCCCGCGCGGAAGCCGCACCGGCATGGTGCAGATCAAGACCGGGGAGGTCCTGGGCAAGGTCTCCGGCGGCGGCGGCGGCGTGGGCGACCGCTCGAGCGCGACCCCGCGACGGTGCTGCGAGGACGTCATCGACGAGATGACGCCATCGCTTAGGCCGCGCGGAGGTGTACGGGGTCGTGGACTCGATCCGCGCGACGCTGAAGGTGGATCGGGTCGCGGCTGCCGGAAGCCCTGCCGCGCGGGCAGGTAGCTGACCGCCGATCGCGCTCGACGCCTCGGCATGCTCGAGCGGATGTGGCTCATCCGCGCCTTCGAGGAGCGGGCGTCGGAGCTGTACGCGCAAGGCCAGGTCGCACGGGCTGCTCCACCTGGGCATCGGCCAGGAGGGCGTCGCGGTCGGCTGCGTGGCCGCGCTGCGCGCCGGGCGACCGGCTGTTCGGCGGGCACCGCGCGCATGCCCACGCCTGGCGCGAGGCGCCGACCCGACGCGCTGCTCGCGGAGATCGCCGGCCGGGCGACCGGCTACTGCGGCGGCAAGGGCGGCTCGATGCACATCGCGCGCCCCGAGGTCGGCTTCGTGACCGCGACCGGCGTCGTGGCGGGCAACATCCCGCTCGCGCTCGGGGCCGCGCTCGCGTGCAACGGACGCGGGAGACGGCGAGGTCGCCGCGGTCGTTCTTCGGGGACGGCGCCGGCCAGAGCGGCGCGTTCCACGAGTCGCTCAACATCGCCTCGCTGTGGGGGCTGCCGGTGCTCTTCGTGTGCGAGAACAACGGCTACGCGGAGTTCTCGCCGCTCTCCGCGCACACGAAGGTGGAGCGCCTGGCGCGCCATGCCGAGACGTACGGCATCCCGGCGGTGACCGTCGACGGCAACGACGCGCTCGCGGTCCGCGGCGCGCGCGCGAGGCGGTCGCGCGCGCGCGCGCGGGCGGCGGCCCGACCTTCGTGGAGGCACTGACCTACCGGCTGCGCGGCCACTACGAGGGCGACCCGGGCAAGTACCGGGAGCTGTCCGAGCTCGCCGACTGGAAGGCGAAGGACCCGATTCGCCGCCTGCGGCATCCTCGTCGACACGGGCGCCTGAAGGCCGACGAGCTGCGTGCGCTGGAGCGCGCGTGCGCGAGCTCGTCGGCGGACGCCGCGACCGAGGCCGCGCTGGCGGCGCCCTGGCCCGCCGCGGACGAGCGTCGCGACGCTCGGTGACGCCGCCTGAGCATGACCGAGCTCGCGCTTCATCGACGGCATCCGCGCCGGCGCTGCAGGACAGAGCTGCGAGCGCGACCCGGCGGTCTTCGTCCTCGGCGAGGACGTCACGCTCGGCGGGCCGTTCGGGGCCACCAAGGGGCTCGTCGAGACGATACGGCGAGCGGCGCATCCGCGACACGCCCATCAGCGAGGCGACCGTCGTGGGCATGGCCGTCGGCGCGGCCGCTGGCCGGCCTGCGGCCGGTCGTCGAGGTGATGTACATCGACTTCATCACGCTCGCCATGGACCAGCTCGTCAACCACGCCGCCAAGCTGCGCTACATGACCGGCGGGCTGCTGCGGTGCCCCTCGTCATCCGCGCCCAGGGTGGCGCGCGGGGCCCAGCGGCGCACATCACAGCCAGAGCCTGGAGGCGTGGCTCACGCACGTGCCCGGCCTCAAGGTCGTGGCGCCGTCCACGCCGGCGGACGCCCAGGGCCTGCTCCAGGCCGCCATCCGCTCCGACGACCCGGTGCTGTACCTGGAGCATCGCGGGCTGTACTGGAGCCGCGGGGAGGTGCCGGATGGGGAGCACCTCGTGCCCTTCGGCCAGGCGCGCGTATGTCGCCAGCGGCACCGACGTCACCGTCGTCACCTGGTCGCACATGGTGGACGTCGCTCTCGAAGCGGCGGAGACGCTGGCGAGCGAGCAGGGGATCGACGTCGAGGTCATCGACCCAAGGACGCTGGTCCCGCTCGATCTCGACACCGTGCTCGCCTCGGTGCGCAGGACCGGCCGGCTGGTGGTCGCCCACGAGGCGGTGGAGTCGGGGGGTTTCGGGGCCGAACTCGCCGCGCGCGTCCAGGAAGCGGCGTTCGACTAGCTCGACGGACCCGTCCTGCGGGTGGGGGCCCCGTTCGCCCCCGTGCCGGCGAGCCCGGTGCTCGAGAAGGCGTTCGTTCCCAGCAAGGAACGGCTCTGCGGTGCGATCAACAAGGCGCTCGGTCAATGAAGATCCTGCGCACCCTGCTCCTGATCCGCCGCTTCGAGGAGGCGCTCATCCAGACTCGAAATCCGGCGTCTCGATCGGCCACTTCCACGTGTACGTCGGGCAGGAGTCCACCGGGGTCCCGGCGCTCGCGCAGCTCACGGCGACGTCGCATCGTGACGACGCACCGCAACCACGGACACCTAATCGCGCGCGGCGCCGATCCCAAGCGCCTCTATGCCGAGATCTTCGGCAAGGCGACGGGCATCAACCGAGGCAAGGGTGGCACGCTCCACGCGACGGTGGCGGAGCACGGCTTCCCCACCACGTCATCCCTCGTCGGCGGCCCGGTGCCGATCGCGGTCGGCTCCGCGTTTACCGCCAAGCAGCTCGGCCCGACGGGCGTCAGCGTCGCTCTCTTCGGCGACGGCGCCCTGGAGGAAGGCGTGTTCTACGAGTCGGTCAACATCGCCGCGATGCGCAAGGTGCCGGTCATCTTTCTGTGCGAGAACAACTCGCCGAGGCGCTCGGCCAGAAGGCCAACGAGTACCCGTCGTCCACGCTCGCCGCCGAGGCGCTGACCGATCTCGTCGACCCGTTCGGCGTGCCGGCCGTGGCCATCGACGGCACCGACACGGCCGCGGTCGACGCGGCGACGCGAGAGGCGGTCGCGCGCGCCCGGTCCGGTGGCGGTCCCAGCTTCATCGAGGCACGCACCGTCCGCTGGCCGGGCAACCGGCCGCTGTGGCCGCAGCTGCTGACCGGCGAGACGGACGTCGGCTACGCCTGGTCGCCTGCCTCCGTTCCGAACGAGACGCTGGTGGTACGCGCAGGACGGCGTGCTGCGGTACCTGCGGGAGCTGCTCGAGTCCCGTGCATGTCGCAGGGAGCAGCTCGTCGAGATCGACGGCAGGTGCGGACGAGATGCAAGCGGCCGTGCGCTTCGCGCTCGAAGCCCTTACCCGGACCCCGGGAGGCGCTCGAAGACGTGTTCGTCGCGGCGGAGGGCGGATGAGAGAGATCAGCTACGCCGAGGCGAATGTCGAGGCGCTGCGCGACGCAATGCGCAGCGACCCGCGCGTGTGCCTGATGGGCAGTATTTTTTGGGCCTCAGTCCGCGGCGCGTGCTGATCGATGACATCCGGAAGGAGTTCCCCACCCGGGTGTGCGACCCGCCGATCTCGGAGGCCGCAGTCTGCGGCATGGCGATCGGCGCGGCGATCTCGGGATTGCGGCCGATCGTCGACGTGACCACCGCGAGCTTTCTCTTCCAGGGCTTCGCGCAGGTCGTGAACGAGGCGGCCAACATCCACTACATGACCGGCGGCCAGATGCGTGTGCCGATGGTCTTCCACATCCTCCACGGCATCCGCGGCGGCGGGGCGGCGCAGCATTCGCACAGCCCGCAGGCGATGCTCTGGAACAGCCCTGGCCTGGAGATCGTGCTCCCGTCCGCGCCGCGGGACGTGAAAGGCCTGCTCACCGCCGCGGTGCGGACGACAACCCCACGGTCTTCGTCGACCACGTGAAGCTCTTCGAGGTGCGGGGCGAGGTTCCGGAAGAGGGGTTCGCAACCCCGTTCGGGCAGGCGGACATCAAGCGACGCGGGACGGACGTCACCATCGTCGCCACTTCGCTGATGGTCCGGCGGGCGCTCGAGGCGGCGGAACGGGCGGCGGCCGAGGGCATCGAGGTGGAGGTGATCGACCTGCGCACGCTGGTCCCGCTCGACAAAGCCGCGATCCTCTCGTCTCTCCGGCGCACCGGCCGGCTGGTCGTGGCCGACGAATGCCATCGCAGTTGCGGTGTCGCGGCCGAGATCGCCGCGCTCGTCGCGGAAGAAGGGTTCGAGAGCCTGCGCGCGCCGGTCCGGCGCGTCGCCACGCTCGACCTCCCGGTCCCCTTCAGTCCGCCGCTCGAGCGCTACATCGAGCCGTCGGTGGACCGGATCGTCGATGCCGTTCGCGCGGTGCTCGCGTGATCGAGGTCACGATGCCGAAGCTCGGGCCCTCCATGGAGGATGGCACCGTCGTCAAGTGGCACAAGGCCGAGGGCGACGCGGTCCGCAAGGGCGAGCCGCTCTTCGACATCGAGACCGACAAGAGCGTGGTCGAAGTGGAAGCCGAGGCGGCCGGTGTGCTGCGCAAGGTGCTCGCGGGCGAAGGCGAGAAGCGCACGGTCGGAAACGTTCTCGGCCTCATCGGCGAAGCCGAGGAACCGCTACCGCACGCGCCGGAGCAGGGTGCACCGAAGGCGGGAGCGCGCTCCGCGCCCGCACCGCGAGCACCCGCAGCCGAGCCGCGCTCGCCGGAGGCGGAACAGGCCAAGCTGAAGGCGTCACCCGCGGCGAGACGTCTGGCGGGCGAGCTAGGCGTCGATCTGGGCACGATCGACGGGACGGGGCCGGAGGGGCGGATCACCTCGGAAGACGTCGAGCGCGCCGCCGGCGCGGCGAGCGGCGGGAGTGCCGAGCCGGGCGGAACGATCGTGACGCCGAACGCAATGCGGCGCGGCATCGCCGAGCGGATGTCGGTCAGCAAGCGGACCGTCCCCCACTTCTACGTCAGCGTCGATGTCGACATGACGTCGGTTCTCGCTGCCCGCACCGAGTGGAAGGCGCGCGACGGCGATCGCGCGCCTTCGATCAACGACGTCCTGATCTGGGCGTGCGCCAGGGCGCTGAAGGACCACGCCGCGCTCAACGCCGGCTGGCGGGATGGCCGGATCGTGATTTACGACGCGATCAACGTCGGATTCGCGATGGCATTGGGCAACGGGCTCATTGCTCCGGTCGTACGCCGCGCGGACGCCCTTAGCGTCCCCGAGATCGGCGAGCGGACGAGGGAGCTGGCGCGCAAGGCTGCAGACAAGAAGCTCACGCCGGTCGACACCGACGGCGCGACCTTCACGCTCGCGAATCTGGGCATGTTCGAAGTCGAGTGGTTCGTCCCGATCATCAGCCCACCGCAGTGCGCGGTGCTCGCCGCGGGGCGAGTCGCCGAGCGGGTGGTGCCGCGGGATGGGGAAGTCGCGATCCGTTCGATGGCGACGCTCACATTGGCGGCGGACCATCGAATCATCGACGGCGTGGCCGCAGGCCGGTTTTTGCAGACGCTGAAGAGTCTGCTCGAGAAGCATCCATCAAGAGGAGGGGTGACATGAAAGCGTTGAGGCTGGGAGTACTCGCCGGGCTTGCCGGATTTGCAGGCATCGCATTGGCACAGGGTGAAATCCGGATCGGACTGCTCTATCCGACGTCCGGCGTCTACGCGGGCCCGGCCAAGCAGGGGATCGAGGGCGCCACGCTCGCCTTCGAGGAGGCCGGCAACCAGGTGGCGGGCCGCAAGCTGACCCTGATCGTCGAGGACGACGAGGCGAAGCCGGACGTCGCCCTTGCGAAAGCGAAGAAGCTGGTCGAGAGCGACAAGGTGCAGGTGCTCATGGGAGTGATCTGGAGCCCCAATGCCATGGCGTTGCGCCCCTACATTCACGAACGCAAGGTGCCGCTGGTGCTGAGCGAAGCGGCGGTCCGGCCGATCACGCAGGAGGCTGGGAGCCCCTACATCTTCCGCACTTCCTTCGCGAGCGGCCAGATGACCGTGCCGTTCGGCACCTACGCATGCAGCAAGCTCGGCTACAAGCGGATCGTGGCCATCGCGTTCGACAGCGTGTTCGGGCGCGAGCAGGGCGACTTTCTCGAGACCGGCTGCAAGCAGGCCGGCGGCACGGTGGTCGAGAAGATCTACGCTCCGGTCGAGACCGCCGACTTTGCGCCATATTTCGCGCGCATCCAGCAGGCGAATCCGGACGCCGTCTGGGCGCTCTGGAGCGGCGCCGCGGCGCTGCGGTTCGTCCAGCAGTACAACGACTTCGGGTTGAAGCAGAAGTATCCGCTGCTCGGCTTCGGGCCGTTGACCGACGAGTTCATCCTCAAGGCGTCCGGGCGGGCGGCGGAAGGCGCGATTTCCTACTATAACTACTCGCCCGCGATCGACAGCGCGGAGAACAAGCGCTTTGTAGAGGCCTACCGCAAGCGCTTCGGAGTCGAGCCCGGGGTCTTCTCCTCGGGCGGCTATCTCGCCGCGCGGGCCATCGTCGAGGCGGCCAAGGCGGTGAAGGGCGACCTCTCGGACAGCGGCAAGTTCGTCGCGGCGCTCAAGGCGGTCCAGTTCGACGCGCCGAGCGGCAAGTTCCGGTTCGACGCCCACCAGAACGCGGTGCTGAACCTCTATGTCCGCAAGGTCCAGCCGGGCGCCGGTGGGCAGTTCGCCAACGTTCCGATCGACGTCCTGAACGGGGTCGAACAGTACTGGCCGAAGGGCAAGCCGGCGCGAAATAGGTCGAGCGGCCCCGCCGATGCAGCTCTTCGCCTTCCAGGTCCTGAACGGACTGGTGTACGGCATGCTGCTGTTCCTGCTTTCGGCGGGGCTGTCGCTGATCTTCGGCCTGATGCGGGTGCTCAATCTCGCGCACGGGTCGTTCTACATGCTCGGCGCCTTCACCGGGCTGGCTCTCGCGCGCTGGACCGGGAATTTCTGGCTGGCGCTCGTGCTCGCGCCGATTGCCGTGGCGCTTCTCGGGGCGCTAGTCGAGACGGTCTTCCTGCGCCCGCTGTACCGGCGCTCCCACGGCGGCCATCTCGATCAGATGCTCCTCACCGTCGGACTGATTTTCGTCTTCGCCGACGTGGTGCGCAGCATCTGGGGCGCGGACGTGCTCGGCCTGCCGGCGCCCGAGGCCCTCTCCGGCGCGGTGTCGGTGTTCGGCCTGCTCATGCCGAAGTACCGCATGTTCATCATCGTCGTCGGACTTGCCCTCGGAATCGGGCTGTGGCTGCTCATCGAGCATACGCGGCTCGGCTCAAGGCTGCGCGCCGCCGTGGACGACCAGGACATGGCCGCCGGCCTCGGCATTAACGTCTCGCGCATGTTCACCTGGACTTTCGCGCTCGGCTTCGGGCTGGCCGCACTCGCGGGCGTGGCGGCCGCGCCGATGCTGGGGCTGAGCGTTGGCATGGACGTCGAGATCCTGATTGCCACGCTGATCGTCGTGGTGATCGGCGGCATGGGGAGTCTCAAGGGCGCACTGCTCGCGAGCGTGCTGATTGGAGAGGCAGATACATTCGGCAAGGCGTACTTCCCGGAGTGACCATGTTCCTCATCTACGTGGTCATGCTCGCGGTGCTGCTCTTCCGTCCGACCGGGCTCTTCGGGCTGCGCCAGCATGGCTAGCGTGGCGCAGGCGCTCGTGATCGCGGCGCTCCTCGCCGTGCCGCTGTTTTCGGCGACTACGCCCGCAGCCTGGTGAGCGAGGTGATGCTTTTCGGCGTCTTCGCCATGAGCCTCAACCTCCTGCTCGGCTATACGGGGCTCGTGTCCTTCGGGCACGCGGCGTTCTTCGGCGTGGGCGCCTACACGGTAGCCGTGCTGGGCACGCAGTTCGGCGTGCACCCGCTCCTTGGGGCGCTCGCCGCGATCGTCGTGGCGGGTGCATTCGCCGCGGTGATCGGATACTTCTGCATTCGCGCGAGCGGCGTTTACTTCATCATGCTCACGCTCGCGTTTGCGCAGCTGCTCTACACGGCAGCTCTGAAGTGGCGCTCGCTGACCGGCGGCTCCGATGGCATGGTGGCGCCCCGCCTCGGTTCGGGCGAGCTGACCTACTACGTCGTTCTCGCGGCGTTCGTGCGTCGTCTATCTCGGCCTCACCCGGCTGCTGGCCGCCCCCCTGGGGCACGTGTTCGTCGGCATTCGCGAGAACGAGGCGCGCATGCGCGCCGCGGGCTACGCGACGCCGAATTACAAGCTTCTCTCGTTCGTCATCGCCGGGTGCCTGGGGGCCGTCGCGGGGGCACTCTTCGCCATGCACAACGGCTTTGTCTCGCCGACTGTGCTCTTCTGGGTGCTCTCCGGCGAAGGCCTCATCATGGTGATTCTCGGTGGCATGGGAAGCCTTCTCGGACCGGTCATCGGGGCGGTGGTGTATCTCGCGCTCAAGCACGTCGTGAGCTCGTACTCCTCGCACTGGGAGCTGGTGGTCGGAGCGACCTTCATCGCGTGCGTGCTGTTCTTCAAGCAAGGCATTTACGGGTGGTGCCGCGAGCGCTGGAGCGCCTCGAAGCCATGAGCCTGCTGCGCACCGTGGACCTGCACCGGACTTTCGGCAGCCTGGTGGCGACCGACTGCGTGAACTTGGCGATCGAGGCGGGCGAGCGCCACGTGATCATCGGCCCCAACGGTGCAGGAAAGACCACCCTGCTGAACCAGATTGGCGGGCAGCTCAAGCCCTCGTCCGGCCGAATCTTGTTCAAGGAGCGGGACATCGGCGGGACTGCAGCCAGAGCGCATCTGCAGACTCGGCATCAGCCGCACCTTCCAGACCAACAACCTCTTCGGCCGCCTGAGCGTGCTCGACAACGTGCGCTTGGGCGTCCTGGCGCGGCGGGGCAATCCGCTGGAGCCGTTCGCGCCGCTCGCGCGCTTGGGTGCGCTCGAAGAGCGCTCGGTCGAGATCTTGGAGCAGGTGGCACTCGCCGAGCGGCGAGGCGAACCGGTCCAAAGCCTCTCCTACGGAGAGCAGCGTCAAGTCGAGATCGCGATCGCGCTGGCAGCCGAACCGGACCTCCTGCTCCTCGACGAGCCGACTGCCGGCATGTCTCCCGCCGAGACGGCACGGATGGTGCAGTTCGTCGCTGGACTGCCGCGCACCCTCACCGTGCTGATGATCGAGCACGACATGCAGGTGGTGTTCTCGCTTGCCGACCGCATAACGGTGCTGCATTACGGGCGGATGCTCGCGACCGGCGCGCCCGGCGAGATCACCGGAAATCCGGAGGTGCAGGCGGTCTATCTCGGGACCGCCCGGCAGACGCAATGCTCGAGTTGAATGCTGTCCATGCCTACTACGGCGACAGCCACGTGCTGCGCGGCGTGTCGCTGTCGGTGCATGAGGGCGAAGTCGTGGGTCTTCTCGGCCGTAATGGCGCGGGCAAGACGCACGACGCTCCTCACGATCATGGGCTACATCCGGCCACCGGAGGGCTCGATCAGCTTCCGGGGCGCGCGGCTCAACGGACTGCATTCCTACATGATCGCCCGGCGCGGCATCGGCTTCGTTCCGCAGGAAAGGCGAATCTTCCCCAGCCTGACCGTGAGGGAGAACCTCACGCTGGGTGAGCGCCACGGTGGGGACGTGCGATGGAGTCTCGACGAAGTGCTCGAGATTTTCCCGAATCTGCGTGAGCGTCTGAAACACCTCGGGTGCCATCTGTCGGGCGGCGAGCAGCAGATGCTGGCCATCGCAAGGGCGCTGATGGTGAATCCCGCGCTCCTCCTCCTCGACGAGCCGACCGAGGGCCTCGCGCCGCTCATCGTCGAGAAGATTGTGAAAGTCCTGCGCGACGTGAAAGGCAAGGGTCTCCCGATCCTGTTGATCGAACAGAATCTCGACACAGCACTCAAGCTCGCCGACCGCCATTACATCCTCTCCAAGGGGGAGGTCTGCTACACGGGCACTTCGGCCGAGCTTCAGTCGGACGAGGCAGTGAAGAAAGCGTACTTGGGAGTGTAGGCGGACGGCCCGAAACAAGGCTCACGACGAACGGCCGTCGTCTCGGCGTGCAAGACATCAAAAGGAGGAGGTCCAGGATGGGTCGCTACGTTGCAGCACTCTTTGCACTGCTCGTCATCGCGGTGAGCGGATGCACCTCGCCACAGCGGCAGGAGCCGCCGCGGCAAATCAACCTGATCGTCTTCCCGGGCGGATTCAACTGGCCCATCTGGGTGGCGCAGGAGAAGGGGTTCTTCGCGAAGAACGGCGTGGACGTGAAGGTGACGCCGACACCGAACTCGGTCTTCCAGCTCACCGGACTCATCGAGGGCAAGTTCGACATCGCGATGACCGCGGTCGACAACCTGGTCGCGTATCGCGAGGGGCAGGGCGAAGCGAAGGTGGTCGGTCCGGACCTCGTCGCCGTGATGGGCGGGGACAACGGGTTCCTGCGGCTCGTGACCGTGCCGGAGGTGAAGACTTACCAGGACCTGCGCGGCAAGACGGTGTCGGTCGATGCGCGCACAACCGGCTACGCCTTCGTTCTTTTCGAGCTGCTCGACCGGGCGGGGCTGCGCGAGCCGGCCTACGGCGTCGAGCGCGCCGGCGGCGTGCTGCAGCGGTTCCAGGCGCTGATGGAGAAGAAGCATGCCGGCACGCTGCTCATCTCGCCGTTCGAGGTCCAGGCCGAGGCGAAGGGCTTCAATCGGCTCGCCAACGCCGCGGACGTCCTCGGCCGGTATCAGGGCCTCGTCGCGGGCGTGAGACTGAGCTGGGCGGAGGCCAATCGCGCGGCGGTGGTTGGTTACATCCGCGCGTACACGCAGGCGCTGGATTGGCTCTACGAGCCCGCGAACCGCGAGGAGGCGCTGGCCATCTTCATGAAGAACCTGCCAAACGCCAATCGCCAGGCGGCGGAAACGTCGTACCGCGTGCTGCTTGACCCGAAGAGCGGCTTCGAGCGCAAGGCCCGCATCGACCTCGAGGGGGTACGGACGGTACTCGTGCTGCGGTCGAAATGGTCCGAGTCGCGGAAGCCGCTGACCGACCCCGGCAAGTACTACGACCCCCGGTTCTACGACACCGCGACCCGCTGACGGCCACGGCGGACGGCTTTCCCGTTCGGTGCCAATGGAGAAACGACCATGAAAACCCGTTTGAGCGCGCTCGTCCTGACGCTGCTCCTCGCTCTATCGAGCGCGCACGCCCAGACTCGTCTCGATTTCGCGATCTTCCATCCCGAGCGCAATTTCTGGAGCGTGACGCTGAAGTGGTGGATGGAGGAGGTCGAGAAGCAGACCGAGGGCCGCGTAAAGCCGGTGCCGCACTACGCAGGCTCGCTGGTGAACGTGAACGAAACGCTCCGCAGCGTGCGCGAAGGCGCGGTCCCCATGGGCGTGGTTGCCATGGGCGCGATCTCCGGCCAAGTTCCCGCCGTTTCGTATATCGAGGCGATCGGCGGCATGCCGGACGGCCGGGCGGCATTCGTCGAATCGCAGGCGAGGCTGCGTCCGGTCTTGGAGACGCTCTTTCGCGTGCAAAACGCCGAGTACCTGTGGTCACAGGGGTCCGGGCCGTTGAACGTGGCGTGCCGCGACCGGCATCTGAAGGCGCCCGATGACTGGAAAGGGCGCAAGGTGCGCACGGCAGGCCGCTGGCAGGTCGAGCAGATCCGCGCACTCGGCGCGAGCCCGGTCGCTATGGACCCCGGCGAGATGTACCTCGCGCTCCAGAACCGCACCATCGATTGCGCACTCGGCAACAACGTCCTCGCGCTCGGCTTCAAGTTGCACGAGGTGGCGCCGAAGATCACCGTGCTGCGCGCGCCGGTGAACCTCTCCGCCTACATCATCAACGCGGGCGCATTCGGCAAGCTCTCCCCGGCCGATCGCGACGCGATGAAGCGCATCGGCGTCGAGGCTGAGCGCCGCTCCGCCGAGTACCTCGTGAAGGCGACCAACGATGCCGCGGACCAGATGCGGCAGCAGCGGGCCGACATCTACACGCTTAATGACGTCGAGCTCGCCGCGTTTCGCTCGGGTATCCGACCGGCCTTCGGAAAGATGGATGCGGAGAGCGGGCCTGCTGGCAGGCAAATCGCCGACATCCTGCGAGGCTACTGGTGATCGAGGTGACGAAGCGCGCGACGCGCGCGGTGAACCGGGCGTTTCTCGCGCTCGCGGGAGCGCTCGCCCTCGTGATCTTCGCAGTCGTGCTGTACGACGTGCTGATGCGGAACGTGTTCGACGCGCCGACCGACTGGGCGCTGGACGTCTCGCGGTTCCTTCTCGTCTATCTCTTCTTCCTCGCCCTGGCGCCCGCGCTCGAGGCCGGGGCGCACGTGTCGGTCGACGTCGTTCTGCAATGGGTTTCACCGGCGGCGGCCCGGCGCCTGCGGATCACCGCGATGACACTGACAGTTCTGTTCGGCGCGATTCTCCTGTGGCAGGTCACGCGCGCCGCGGTGGATGTTTTCGTTCGTGACGAGATGTTTCCGACCGCCGTTCCGATGCGCGTGAAGTACGTCTACTGGATCGGGCCCGTCGGAACACTGCAGTTCCTGATCACCGCCCTGGTGGGGCTCTGCGAGCTATGGATCCCGTCGTCGGATTCGCGCTGTTCGTAGGCGTGCTGCTGCTGCTTCTCGCAACCGGCATGCCGGTTGCGGTGGCGACCGGCCTTCTCGGCGTGCTCGGCGTTTGCGCGTTTCTTCCCAGTGCAGCGATCAGCCAGCTGGCGACGCTCGCGTTTTCGCAGGCCGGAAGCTTCGTCCTCGTCATCGTGCCGCTTTACGTCCTCATGGGCGAGCTGCTCGCCCTGAGCGGAATCGGGCGTGACCTCTTCGACGCCGCCCGCGCCTGGTTCAGGGGCGTTCCGGGCGCGCTGGCCGTTGGAACGGTGTTCGCCTGCGCGGGATTTGCCGCGGTGTGCGGCTCGAGCCCGGTGACTGCGGCGACGATCGGATCGATGTCGGTGCCGGAGATGATCCGGCATGGTTACGACCGGCGCCTCGCCTTCGGCGTCACCGCCGCGGGAGGGACGCTCGGAATTCTCATTCCGCCGTCGATCCCGCTCATCCTTTACGGCGTCATCACCGAAACATCGATCGGCGCACTCTTCATGGCGGGCATCGTGCCCGGCCTTGCCATGGCGGGGTTGCTCTCGCTGACTGCCATGATAGTCGCGTCGCGCGCGCCGGCGGTCGTTCGAGCGGCGGCAGCGCCGCCGGCCGGCCGCAGCTTCAAAGCAGTGGTCTTGGTGATGCTGTTGGCGATCGGAGTGCTCGGTTCGATCTACGCCGGCATCGCGACGCCGACCGAGGCGGGGGCTGTCGGGGTCGCCGGAGCGCTCGTCATCGCCGCCGCAAGCCGATCGCTCGGCCGCACGGTGCTCGGCGCGGCGCTTGGTGCGACGGCGCGAACCACCGCCATGTTTATCCTGCTCATGGTCGCTGGACTCTTCGCCTCGTTCGTGCTGGCCCGGCTCGGGATACCGCAAGGCCTGGCGCGAGCCATCGTGGCGCTCGACATGGCGCCGTGGGCAATCATGGGGATGATCAATCTCGCTCTCATTGTCCTCGGGATGTTCATGGACCCCATGAGCATCCTCGTCATCATGGTCCCGGCGCTGTTCCCGAGCGTGCTCGCGCTGGGGTACGACCCGGTGTGGTTCGGAATCGTCCTGACGATCAACATCGAGATCGCGGCGATCACCCCTCCGGTCGGGTTCAACCTGTTCGTACTCAAGGCGACGGTACCGGGCGCCGATCTCGCCGAGATCAGCTCCGGATCGCTGATCTTCGTCGTGCCGCTTGCGCTGGGAATCGGCGCTCTGATCGCTTTCCCGCAGCTCGCGCTGTTTCTGCCTCGGCTGATGTCCGGCTGACCCATGTGCGCGATCGTCTGTCATCGCTATGGCGACTACCACGATCTGCGGGTCGAGGACTTCCCCGCACCCGAGCTGCCGCCGCGCGGCGTGCGCATCGCGGTCGACTACGCCAGCCTGAGCTTCTCGATCAGCCTGTGGGTCGCGGGAAAGTACCAGGTCCGGCCGCCGCTGCCGTTCGTGCCCGGCGCCGAAGTCGTCGGACGCGTGATCGAGGTCGCGCTCGGCGTGACGACCTGTCGCGTCGGTGACCGCGTGCTGGCGCTCATCGGCTGGGGCGGGTTCGCGGAGCAGGCCGTGAGCCCGGCGTCCACGGTGTACCCGCTGCCCGACGCGATCGACTCGATGGCGGCGCTGCACCTCGGCGTCTCGTACTGCACCGCCTACGGCGGGCTTGCGTGGCGCGCTCGCCTCGCCGCGGGCGAGACGCTCCTCGTGCTCGCTGCGGCAGGCGGTGTCGGGCTCGCCGCGGTGGAAGTGGGGCGGGCGCTCGGGGCCCGTGTGATCGCCGCCGCGGGTGGGCCGGAGAAGTGCGCACTGGCGGGCGAGCACGGGGCGGACGAGACGATCGACTACTCCACCGGAGATCTCCGCGCCGCGGTGCGACAGGCGACTTCCGACCGGGGCGTCGACGCCGTGTTCGATCCGGTCGGCGGCGCGCTGTCCGAGGCGGCGTTGCGCGCCGTGGCGATGGGCGGCCGCCTCGTCACGATCGGGTTCGCGAGCGGCGCGCTGCCGAAGATCGAGCCGAACATCCTGCTCGTGAAGAACGTCTCGGTCCTCGGTTTCAACTTCGGCACCTACATAGGCTGGTCCCCGGTCGACGAGCGCGAACGCTACGAGCCGGAGGTGCGGGCGGCGGTGCGGCAGCTCTTCGCGTGGCATGCGGAAGGGCGGATCCGTCCGCACGCGGCGACGGTCTATCCGTTCGAGCGCTTCGCCGCGGCGCAGGACGCGCTGCTGGCGCGCCGGACGACCGGAAAAGTGGTGTTGCGCATTCGCGCGGCGCCGGAGTAGACGAAGAGGAGGAGGTCACACATGAGAATCGCAGCGCGTACCGCATTCGCCCTCGTCGCCGTGTTCGCGAATACGGCGGCCCTGGGCCAGGCATTCCCGAACCACCCGGTGAAGCTCATCTCGCCGTTTCCGCCCGGCGGCGGCAGCGACGTCGTCGCGCGCATCCTCGCGCCCAAGCTGCTCGAGGCCACCGGGCAGCAGTTCGTGGTCGAGAATCGCACCGGCGCGGCGGGCAACGTCGGCGCCGACTACGTCGCCAAGTCGCCTCCGGACGGCTACACGCTGCTCGTCGCGAACAACACGGTGGTCACCAACCCGGCGGTGGCGAAGGCGCCGTTCGACGTCGTCAAGGACTTCACGCCGGTGGCGCTCATCGGCTCGACTGCGGTCGCACTCGCGGTGCATCCCGCTTTTCCCGCCAGGAGCATCGACGAGCTGGTGAAGCTCGCGCGCGAGAACCCGGGCAAGTACTCCTACTCCTCGTGCGGCAACGGCACGGCGATGCACCTCGCCGGCGAGCGTCTTCAAGCAGCTCGCGAAGGTGGACATCGTGCACATCGCCTACCGCGGCTGCGGCCCGGCGATCGTCGACGGCGTCGGCGGGCAGGTGCCGATCCTCTTCAACACCATCACCAACACCGCGCCGCAGGCGAAGGGCGGGAAGCTGCGCATCCTCGCGCTCGCGTCGCCGACCCGCTCGCCGGTGGACAAGGCGCTGCCGGTGATCGCGGAGTCGGCGGGGTTCGAAGGCTTCGACGCGGACATCTGGTTCGGCATCCTCGCGCCGGCCGGGACGCCGCCGGAGGCGGTGCAGAAGCTGAATGCGGAGATCGGCCGGGCGCTCGGCTCGCAGGACGTGCAGGATCGGCTCGCGGCGCAGCTCTTCGCCATCCAGACGGCCACGCCCGCCGCGTTCGGGGATCTGATCAAGCGGGACCTCGCGCGCTGGTCGAAGCTCGTGAAGGAAGCCGGCATCAAGGGCGACTGAGGTGGACGACCTCGCCGCGCGCATCGAGTCGTTCCTCGACGCGCATCACGTCATGACGCTCGCGACGGTTGGTGATGCGGGCGCGCACGCCGCGTCGCTCATGTACGCGCGCGCCGGCTTCACCCTGCAGTGGACCTCGGACCCGCAGTCGCGGCATTCGCAGCACCTCGAACGCGACGCGCGCGTCACCGCGACGGTCGCGCCCGACTACGCCGACTTCCGCGTCATCCGCGGGTTGCAGATCGCCGGCCGGGCGCGGCGTCTCGGCGGGAGCGAGGCGGAGGAAGCGCGTGCTGCGCTCGTCGCGCGCTACGCCTTCCTCGCCGAGCTCGCCGGGGGGCCGCCCAAGCTGCGGGCGGCCTTCGAGCAGGGCGCGTTCTACGCGCTCGCCTCCGAGCGCGTCACGCTGATCGACAACGCACTCGGCTTCGGGCACAAGGTGACCCTCGCGCTCCGGGCCTGAGGCCGCGCCCGGCGGCGGCGAGGCCTCTCACTCGCTCATGCTTTGCCGAGGCGATGATCAGCAAGCCACAAGAGAATACCTTGGCGAGCGCTTACGACGTCGGTGGATCGACCTCGCTGAAGTGGCGTCGGACGTCTTGCCGGACGACGGGCGTCGGCGCAATGATCTTGACTCGTGGCTTGCCCGGTTTGGGATTGCCTTCAGCCGTCACGATGCGGCGTCTGATGCGCTCGCAACTGCGCGGCTGTTCCTGGTGGTTGTCGCTCGAGCTTCTAGGTGAGCCGCCTCTTCACGTCCGTTCGCTTTTCCGAAAGCGGACTCCACTAAGTTCACTGTGGCCTGGTTATCGGGGGGCAGGTCGTGCGTGTCGCGAACGGGTCGGGCGAAACCGTAAGTTCTTGGTTGTAACGGGCGTGATTCGCGGAAGTCTTCGGGTGCTCGGCGCGCCACGGTCGTCGTGCGGCGATTGTCTAAGCGCAAACCTCAACTCATTGACGGAAAAGCCCCGAAAACCACGAGTCTTGTTAGACGAACTGCCAGCAAATCCCTGATTGGTTAAGAGAATCACCACTGCATGGGGTGCAGGGGGTCGAGTGTTCGAATCACTTCGCCCCGACCATAATCTCAATCAGTTGCGCGCGGGTCCGAGGATGCGGCGTGCACGCCGGGCTGATAGGTGCCGGCTGGCGTGCGAAACGCAACCGCAAGCCGGTTCCAGCCGTTGATTGCCACGATCGCGAGCGTCAGGTCGACGAGCTCCTTTTCGCCGAAATGGCGCCGCGCCTCCGCGTACACCTCGTCCGTTACCCGGTCTTCGCCGATGCGTGTCACCGCCTCGGTCCACGCGAGCGCGGCGCGCTCCCGGTCGCTGTAGAAGGGGGCCTCATGCCATGCGGCAAGGGCGTAGAGCCGCTGCTCGGTTTCGCCATGGGCGCGGGCGTCCTTCGTGTGCATGTCCAGGCAGTGGGCGCAGCCGTTGATCTGCGATGCGCGCGTCTTGACGAGCTCGAGAAGCGCGCTCTCCAGCCCGGAGCGCCGGACGTAAGTCTCGAGCCCGCGCTGGGCCGCCAGTCCTTCCGGCGCGACCGCCTTCCAGTCGATTCTCTGTTTCATGCTGGACCTCCGTTGGAAGAAGGCGCGCTCGTCACGGGCAGTCGACCGAAGCGCACCACTTGCGACGCGCCGGGCGCCTTCCTCATGCCTCAGGCGAGCCGGCGGATGTGCTTGCGCCTTTGCACTTCGGCTACGAACTCTTCCAGCTCGGGGTCGAGCGCCTTTCGCGCCGAGACCATTCCGACCGGCCGGCCGTTCTCGATCACCGGGGCGTGCCGAAAGCCGTGCTGGTACATCATGAGCATCGCGTATCCGAACGATTCGTCGGGCGCGACGGTCTTCGGGGCGGGTGTCATCACCTCGGCCAGGCGGGTGGTGCGGGCGTCTCGCGCCTTCGCGATAACGCGATAGACCGCGTCGCGCTCGGTGAAAATGCCGACCAGGCGTCCGCCTTCCACGACCATTACTGCACCGACCTTCCTCTTCGCCATCAGCTTGGCGGCCGCGCTGACGGTCGTTTCAGGAGGCGCAGTCAGAACCTTCTTGCGCTCCATGACGCTGCGGATGGGTAGGCCGAACATGACTCGTTGCTCCTCGAGGCTGGAGCCGGCTAAGCTAGCCAAAACGCGGTCGCGGCCCTTGATAGCGATCAAGAACGATCCTCCTGCGTCGGTCTCCGACCGCCGCGGGCGTTCATAAGTCGTGGCGTGAAATACGGAGATCTTCGCCTCGGGCGACTTCGTCCCGACGGCCCGGCCGGGATTGCGGTTGACAGACCGCGCCTCTCAGATCCCACGTGAACGGGGGACCGTTGGTCAGCGCAGTCGTGGAGTCTCCGCGACTGCGCCGGCGTTCGCGCGACCCACGTTCGTCAAGCCTCCGACCGAAAGCACCTTTGCCGCGCCGCGCTCCCGGAGCGCGTCGACCCGGGCTCCTAAACAGCGCGCCGTAACGATTTCGACAGTCCGCGCGCGTCACGACCGCAGGCGGGTGCCGTCGCGGACGATCGGCCTGCGGGAGCCGTCGCCGTCGCCGGTTGACATTTGCGCCGATCTGGTTATGCTCATGGCATATGACAAAAGCATAATAAGCCAGCAGCCGCATCAGCCCGGTCCGCGCAGCCGCAGCACAGCCCGGCGCGAGCAGCATCCGCGCCGAATGTCCGTCGTTCGCCCGAGCAAGGAGGAGGCATGAGTACGACGCAGGAGATCTCGGCGGGAGTCAGCCGACGCAGGTTCCTTGGTGCGCTCGGCGCGGGGGCCGTGGCCCCCGCGATGCTGGGGCTGGGCCCGGTTGCCCAGGCGCGCACCGTGGAAGAAGCGCTGGAGCAGCTGCTGCGCGGGCGACACGCCATTCGCCCGGACCGGTTCAGCCGCCTGTTCCCGAACCTGCCGCCGTTCGCGCCGCCGAGCGCGGCGCTCGCGGCGGCGCTGCGCGAGCTCGGCCGGAAGGGCGGCCTGATGGATGCGGGGGACAACCTCGCGGCCGGGCCGATCGAGCTGATCACCAACCCGGACAACAGCAAGACCAACCGCGACAACCCGAACCAGACGGCCGGCGTCACGTTCTTCGGCCAGTTCCTGGACCACGACCTCACGTTCGATCTGAACTCGCGGCTCGGCGTGCCGAAGGTGCCGGAGGAGTCCGCCAACGAACGGACGCCCGCCCTCGACCTCGACTCGGTCTACGGCGGCGGGCCGCTCCGGAGCCCGGAGCTCTACGAGCGCCGCAACCGGCGGGTGAGTGCCCGGCTCAGGATCGAAAACGGCGGCCTCTTCGAGGACCTGCCGCGCACGGCGGGCAATGTCGCGATCGTCGGCGATCCGCGCAACGACGAGAACGTGATCCTCAGCGGGTTCCACGCCGCGATGATCCAGTTCCACAACCAGGTGGTGGACCTGCTGGCCGCGCGCCGGCGCCGCGACGAGCCGGAAGAGCTCTACCGCGAGGCGCGCCGGATCGTGACCTGGCACTACCAGTGGCTCGTCGTGCACGAGTTCCTGCCGCAGGTGATCGGCAGGAACCGGGTGGACCGTCTGCTCGCGCAGCGGGACGGGGTCTTTCCGAGCCGGGTGCCGTTCATCCCCGTCGAGTTCCAGGGCGCCGCCTACCGCATGGGCCACAGCATGGTGCGGCCGTCCTACCGCGCGAACTTCAACGGCATCCGCGGCGCCGATGCCGCAGCGGTCGGCGCGCCGTTCTTCGGGATGATCTTCGACCCGGCGGGCGAGGGACAGGCCGATCCGGTGGACCTGCGCGGCTTCACCCGCGCGCCGCGGCGCTTCATCGGGTGGCAAACGTTCTTCAAGTTCGATGCCGCCAGCTTTCGGCCGAACAAGCGAATCGACACGACCCTCACCACGGCGCTCTTCACGCTCCCGGTGCAGACGATCCCGGGCGCGGAGACGAACCCCACCTCGCTCGCGGAACGCAACCTGCTGCGGCACGTCACGTGGGGCATTCCGTCCGGTCAGGCGATCGCCGCCGAGATCGGCGCGGCGCCGCTGATGCCTGCAGACCTGGCGGACGTTCAGACGCTCGGCCTCGCCGAATCCACGCCGCTCTGGTTCTACATCCTCAGGGAAGCGGACCGCCAGCACGACGGGCTGCAGCTGGGCGACGTCGGCGCCAGCATCGTCGGCCGGGTTTTTCTCGGACTGCTGCAGCTCGACCGCGACTCCTACCTGTCGCGGGATCCGCGTTGGCGGCCGACGCTCCCGGACCGGTTCGGCAACGTCACCGGAAACTTCACGATCGCCGATCTGCTGACCTTCGCCGGCGTGGTCGACCGCGGGCCCGGCTCACCGCCGACGACCGATATAGACGGGTAGGCTCCGCGTTCCCGACTACCCGCGCCACGCTTCGATGCTCTGATCGAGGCCGGCGCGGTAGTCGGAGAACGCCGGCTGCCATCCGGGCACGCGCGGCGCGGGCGCCCGCGGCGGCATGCCGAGCGCGGCCTGCTGCATGTGCTCTTCGCGCACGATCAGCCGCATGACCGGGGCGGCGATGGCAGGCACGTGCAGCGGCGTTCGCCGGCCGATCTTGCGGGCAAAGTCGTCCATGAACTGCATGAACGAGACCGGCCTGCCGTCGGTCGCGTAGAGAATCCTTCCGGCATTGCGGCGCTTCGCGGCCGCGAGCAGGGCGTTGACGGCATCGTATTGGTGCAGGTGATATTGCAGCGCCTTGCGCGCGCCCGCCCAGTACGGCCGGCCGAGGCGGAAGGCCTTGCGGTAGGCGAGCAGGTCGCCGCTCGCCGGGCCGTACAGATAGCCGAGGCGCACCACGCACGCGGGGACCGGCCCCGACAGCGCCAGTTGCTCGCACTCCAGGATTGTCTCCGCAATCGAGCGCAACGGATCCTGCCCCGGACGGCCGAGCACGAATGCGAAGCTGGCGTGCACGAGCAGGCTCGCGTCGGTGCGCAGCGCCCTGCGCACGCCCGACAACGCAATCCGCGCAAACCCCTTCCAGGCGTGTCCGTCGTGCAGCAGGGTGTTGGCCTGCTGTCCCGCGATATTGATGTGCACGCTTCCGGTCGCGCGTGCCTTGGCGAGTAAGCGGCCGAGCTCAGACCGCCCGCCGGTGACCGATACGCCGCTCACCAGTCGTTGCGCAGCTCTCTCAGCTTCACGAACACGGTGCGCTGGTCCGGATGCTCCGGGAGATCGGGAAAAGCCGCGCGCAGCGTCTTGATCACCGTCGGGCTCGTCAGCCGGAAGAACGTGTTGACCTGCCGCTCGACCTCCAGCGTCGAGACGTACGCGCGGCTGGGGTCCTGCCCCGCGAGCTGGTCGAGCATCGCCTGCGCCGTCCGGTTGTCCGGCTCGCGATTCAGGGTGAAGCGCAGATTGTTCTCGATGTAGTCGTGGCCCGGGTAGATCAACGTGGACGACGGCAGCCGGTCGAGCTGCTCGGAGAAGGTCCTGTAGAGCTCCGCCGGATGGCCGCCGTTGTGGCAGTTCCCGGCCCCGGCGTTGAACAGCGTGTCGCCGCAGAACAGCGACGGCTGGTCGGTGTGCGACAGCAGGCACACGTGGCTCATCGTGTGGCCCGGCGTGTCCAGCACCTCGAGCTCGACGGTCTTTCCCACCTTCACCACGTCACCGGCGCCCAGGCCGCGCGCCATCCCGGAGATCTTGTCGCCCGCGTTCTTGTGCGCCAGGATCCTGGCGCCGGTCTTCTTGACCATCGCATCGTTGCCGCCAATGTGGTCGCGATGCTCGTGCGTGTTCAGGATCTGGGTGATGGTCCAGCCCTCGTCCTTGGCGGCTTTCAGGCACTTTTCGTGATCCAGGGGGTCGATCGCGAGCGCCTCGCCGGTCGCGCTGCAGGCGATGAGGTAGTTGAAGTTGCGGTAGGCGTTGCCCGTCCAGATCTGCTTGACGATCACGTCCGTGCTCCCCGTCGAAGGCTTCCTCGCATCATAGCGCCGTACTCGACCCCGGGGCCGTTTCCGCGGGTGCCCTCCGCGCCGCGAGTCTTCGCGTGACGAGCGCGTAGTACCATCGGCGGCGGCAATCATCTGCTCCGCGTTCGCGAAAGACCTCCGATGCCGACCGCGCACCGCGTGCCCGGACCCTGCCTGCTCGCCGCCGACATCGGCGGCACCAAGACCGACCTCGGCGTGTACGCGCTCGGGTCGGGGCCGCGCGCGCCGCTGGCGACCGGCCGGCTTCCCAGCACCGACTACGACGGAATCGTGCCGCTCGCGCGCGCCTTTCTCGACGCGCACGGACTTGCGGTCGATTACGCGTGTTTCGACGTCGCCGGACCGGTAGTGGGTGGCCGGGCGCAACTCACCAATCTCCCATGGGTGCTCGAGGAAGCGCCGCTCGCACGGGCGCTCGGCGTCAAAGCGGTGTGGCTGCTTAACGATCTGGTCGCGACCGCCGCCGCAGTGCCGCACCTCGCCGCGTCCGACGTCGTCACGCTGAACGCCGGCAGGGCGGTCGCGGGCGGCACGATCGCGGTGATCGCGCCCGGTACCGGGCTCGGGGAAGCGTTCCTGACCTGGGATGGCCACCGCTATCGCGCGTACGCGTCGGAAGGCGGCCATGCGAGCTTCGGGCCGGCGACGCCCGACGAAGCGGCGCTCTATCTATACGTGCGGGAGCGGTTCGGCCACGTCAGCTACGAGCGCGTGTGCTCGGGCATCGGCATGGTCAATCTCTACCGGTTCCATCGCGACCGGCGCACCGTGAGCGAGTCCCCGTCGATTGCCGCACGGCTGGCCGAGGCGCCGGAGCACGAACAGGCGCGCGTGATCATCGACGGCGCGCTCGATCCAGCGACGCCCGATCCGCTGTGCGCCGCGGCGCTCGAGAGCTTCGTCGCGATCCTCGGCAGCGAGACCTCGAACCTGATGCTCAAGACGCTCAGCACCGGCGGCGTCTACATCGCCGGCGGCATCCCCGCGCGCATCCTTCCGCTGCTTCAGGCGGGCGCGTTCCTCGCGCGCGTGCAGGACAAGGGGCGCATGTCGGGCGTCCTCGCGCAGATGCCCGTCCACGTCGTCACCGCCCCGCAGGTGGCGCTGCTCGGGGCCGCGAGTCACGGTCTCGAGCACATCCGGGAGGTGACGCCGGGCGGCTGATTCCCGCGCGGCCTCACGCCCGGATCGGGGCGAGTCCGGCGAGCCGCGCGTGCGCAAGCGCCGCGCGGTTCACGACGTGTCGCGGCGCGCGGCCCTGCGCCACATCCAGCACGCTCGCGAACGCGCTGCGCGCCAGGCCCGTCAGGCACTCGTCGGTGAAGCAGAACGCGTGCGGCGTGACGACGACGTTGTCGAGCGCGAGGATCGGGTTGTCGGCCGGCGTCGGCTCGACCTCGAACACGTCGAGCGCCGCCCCGGCGATGCGGCGCGCCACCAGCGCGTCGCAGAGCGCCTTTTCCTGCACGATCGGGCCGCGCGCGGTGTTGATCAGGTAGGCGGACGGCTTCATGAGCGCGAGCTCGCGCGCGCCGATCATGCCGCGGGTCTCGTCGTTCAGCGGGCACATCACGCACACGAAGTCCGCGGTGCGGAGGAGGGTGTCGAGGTCGACCAGTTCCACGCCCAGCGCGCGCGCCGCGTCCGGGGCGACATACGGGTCGTACGCGACGTGGCGCATGCCGAACGGCGGGGCGAGGCGGAACACTTCGGCGCCGATGTTGCCCATGCCGATCGCGCCGAGCGTGCGGCCGGTCACCCCCATGCCCATGTAGTTGACCTTCTCGGCCCAGCGGCCCGCGCGCGTGAGGCGGTCCTTGGCGAAGAGCCGCTGCGCGAGCACGAGGACGAAGGTGATGACGTTGACCGCAACCGGCCGGCGGACGCCGTCCGGCGCGATCGTCAGCAGGACGCCGTGCTCGGTGCACGACGGCACGTCGATCGTGTCGAAGCCGACGCCGAAGCGCGCGACGATCTTGAGGCGGCCCGCGCCCCGGGCGAACGTCTCCCGCGTCACGCGGCCGAGCATGAGGCAGACGGCATCGTAGGCGGCCGCCGTCTCCGGCGCGATCAGCTTCTCCTCGGCGGCGGTCAGGTACTGCCACTCGATTCCCGGCGCGGCCAGCAGCTCGAGCGCGGCTGGATCAAAGATCGTCCCGCCGCGGGTGTCGAGGACGTCGGGCGAGATGCCGACGCGGAAGGGGGTGGCGCTCATCGCTGGAAGTCCTCCTGTCGCGCGGATTCTACGGGGCGCACGCGAAAATGTCGTGCGTGCACGACGCTCGAGCCGCGGTGCGTGCGCTACAATCCCGGCGCACGATGCACACACACCACGCAGCGAGTCCTTCCGCGGTTTTCCGGGCCTGACGGCGTCGCCGGATGCGCATCCTCCTCTCCAACGACGACGGCTACTTCGCGCCGGGTCTCGCGCATCTCGCCGATGCACTGGCCGATCTGGGCGAAGTCACGGTGGTCGCGCCGGAGCGCGATCGCAGCGGCGCCTCCAATTCGCTGACGCTCGACCGCCCGCTCGCGGTGCGGCGCTCCGCCAACGGGTTCCTGTTCGTGAACGGCACGCCGACCGATTGCGTGCACCTGGCGGTGACCGGCCTCCTCGACGAGTTGCCGGACCTCGTCGTCTCCGGCATCAACCTCGGCGCGAACATGGGCGACGACACGATCTATTCGGGCACCGTCGCCGCGGCCACCGAGGGTTTTCTCCTCGGCATCCCGTCGGTGGCGCTGTCGCTCACGAGCAAGGCCGGGCGCCACTTTCCCACTGCGGCGCGCATTGCCCGCGACATCGTCCGGCGGTTCCAGGCCCAGCCGATCGAGCATCCGGTGCTGCTCAACGTCAACGTGCCGGACGTCCCGTTCGAGACGCTGGGCGGCATCGAGGTCACCCGGCTCGGCAAGCGTCACAAGGCCGAGGGCGTCGTGAAGGTCGAGAATCCGCGCGGCGAGATGATGTACTGGATCGGCGCCGCGGGCGCGGCGCAGGACGCCGGGCCGGGCACCGATTTCCACGCGGTCGCGTCGAACCGCGTGTCGATCACGCCGCTGCAGATCGACCTGACGCACTCGCACCAGATCACGCGCGATCCGGGAGTGGGTGGCGTGACACGCATGACCGCGCGCGCAGCCGCCCGGCATCGGCATGACGTCGCAGCGCACCCGCGACCGGATGATCGCGCGTCTGCGCGAGCAGGGCATCACGGACGAAGCGGTGCTCGCGGCGATGGCGGCCGTGCCGCGGCATCACTTCGTGGATGCCGCCCTGGCCAGCCGGGCGTACGAGGACACCGCGCTGCCGATCGGGTTCGAGCAGACGATTTCGCAGCCGTACGTGGTCGCCCGCATGCTCGAGGCGGCGCGCGCCGGCCGGGAACTCGGCCGCGTGCTCGAGGTCGGTACCGGGTGTGGCTACCAGGCCGCGGTGCTCGCGCGCCTCGCGGCCGAGGCCTATTCGATCGAGCGCATCGGGGCGCTCGCCGAGAAGGCGCGCGCGAACCTGCGGCCGCTCCGGATCGCGAACCTGCGCCTGGTGCACGGCGACGGCTTCAAGGGGTTGCCGGAGGCGGCGCCGTTCGACGCGATCGTGGTCGCGGCGGCGCCGCCGCAGGTGCCGCGCGCGCTGCTCGACCAGCTCGCGCGCGGCGGGCGCCTGGTGATTCCGGTCGGCGCGGACGAGCAGCAGCTGCGCGTCTTCGAGCGGACCGCGAGCGGGTTCAAGGAGCACCGGCTCGACCCGGTGAAATTCGTGCCGATGCGCGTGGGCAAAGGCTGACGGCGGGACGCGGCAAGAAGGCAGCATGAACGGTTTCGGTTATCGCTTGGTCGTCCTCTGCTGCGTGATCGCGGTCACCGCCGGCTGCGCGTCGCGCCGGCCCGCGCCGGTCGTCGATCGGCTGCCGCCCGCCGCAGCCAAGCCGGCGGCGCCGAGCGCGGCGCCGGCGCCGCAGCCCGAGACCTACGTCGTCAAGCGCGGCGACACGCTCTACAGCATCGCCCTCGATCAGGGTGTGGACTGGCGGGACCTGGCGGCGTGGAACCAGCTCTCGGACCCCACCAAGCTGAGCGTCGGTCAATCGCTCGTCGTACGTCGATCCGCGCCCGTCGCCGGAGGGGCCGGTCACGGTCAGCCCGGTGGCGCCGTCGCAACCGATCGCCGTTCGCCCGCTTGGCGCCGACGCACCGCCGGGGGCGGCGCCGGCGGCCGGAGCGGCCACGGCCGCGGCGGGCGCGCTCAGGACCGAGCCCAAGGGCGTGCGCCTCCCCTATTCGGACGAGAACCTCGCCGCGTTGCAGCGGGGCGACGCCGCGCGCGCTGCGGCGCCGGCGCCGGCGCCGCCGCCCGTCGCCGCGCCCGCGCCCAAGCCCGAGCCCCCGCCGGTCGCGAAGATCGAGCCGGCGCCGACGCCGAAGCCCGAGCCGGACGGCCCCGAGGAGCGCGTCGACTGGAGCTGGCCGACCGCCGGCCGGGTCGTCGCCAATTTCAACGGGGCGGGCAACAAGGGGCTGGACATCGGCGGGCGCGTAGGCGATCCGGTCTATGCCTCCGCCGGCGGGAAGGTCGTCTATAGCGGCGAGGGCATTCCCGCCTACGGCAAGCTCGTCATCATCCGCCACAACGGCACCTATCTTTCGGCTTATGCCCATAACAGCCAGATCTTGGTAAAAGAAGGGCAGAGCGTTTCGAAGGGGCAGAAGATCGCGGAGCTCGGTTCGAGCGGCGCCGACTCGACGAAGCTGCATTTCGAGATCCGGCGGCTCGGCAAGCCCGTCGACCCGCTGCAGTACCTGCCGAACCGCCCGAACTGACGCACCGCGCCTCGCGTCGAGCGCGGGTCCGCAGCAGGACGACGCGCCACGGGGCGGCCCGATGCCGATCGCCAGCCAGGATTCGATCTCGCCCGAGGAGTTCCTCGAGGCGGCGCGCGAGCGGGTGGGTGCGGGCGCGCCCGGCGCAGCGCCGGCGAGCGTGGAAGACAACGGGTCGCCTGCCGACGTCACCCAGCGCTACCTGCACGAGATCGGGCACAACCGGCTGCTCAAGCCGGAGGAGGAGCTCGAGTACGCGCGGCGCGTCGTGCGCGGCGACTTCGCCGCGCGCCAGAAGATGATCGAGCACAACCTGCGGCTGGTGGTGAGCATCGCCAGGCAGTACCTGCACCGCGGCCTGCCGCTGCTCGATCTCGTCGAGGAGGGCAACCTCGGCCTGATGCACGCGCTCGAGAAGTTCGACCCCGAGCGCGGCTTCCGCTTCTCGACCTACGCGACGTGGTGGATCCGGCAGGGCGTCGAGCGCGCGCTCATGAACCAGTCGCGCACCATCCGGCTGCCGGTGCACGTGGCGAAGGACCTGAACGCGGTGCTGCGCGCGAAGCGCCACCTCGAGGCGGCGAACGAGCAGGAGCCGCGCGCCGAGGAGATCGCGGCTCTCCTCGGCCGGCCGGTCGAGGACGTGCGCCGCGTGCTCGGCCACGGCGAGCGGCTCGCGTCGCTCGACGCGCCGCTCGACATCGACCCGCTGCTCTCGATCGGCGAGTCGATCGCCGACGAGACGGGCGCGAGCCCCGAGTCGCGGCTGGAAAGCGCCGAGATCGCGGACCTGGTGCACGATTGGCTCGGCCAGCTGAGCGACCGGAGTCGCGAGGTGATCGAGCGGCGCTTCGGCCTGGGCGGCCACGAGGTCGCGACGCTCGACGCGCTCGCGGGGCGGCTCGGCGTCACCCGCGAGCGCGTGCGCCAGATCCAGGTCGAGGCGCTCGCGCAGCTGCGCCGCACGCTCAAGCGGCGCGGCCTGTCGAAGGAGGCGCTGCTCTAGTCGGTTTCGCTGGCGAGGCGCGCCAGCGCCTCGCCGGTGACGCGGAAGAGCCGCCACTCGGCCATCTCGACCGCGCCGAGCGCGGTGTAGAAGCCGATGGCCGGCGCGTTCCAGTCGAGCGCCATCCACTCGAAGCGCCCGCACCCCCGTTCGTGCGCGATGCGCGCGACGTGCCGGAGGAGCGCGCGGCCGTAGCCGTGGCGGCGGTGGGCGGGCTGCACGAACAGGTCCTCGAGGTAGAGCCCCCGGCGGCCGAGAAACGTCGAGAAGTTGTGGAAATACACCGCGAACCCGACCGGCTCGCCGCCGGCGAACCCGATCACGCGCCTCGGCATTGGCGCCCGGCGCAAAGAGCTCGCGTTCGAGCAGCGGCGCGTCGGCGGTGACGAGGTGCGACAGGCGCTCGTATTCCGCGAGGCCGCGAATCAGCTCGAGCAGGACCGGCACGTCCGCGCGCGTCGCGGGTCGGATGACGAGGGACGAGCCTGCCGTCACCGGGAACTATCTGGATCGATAGGCGACACCGATCTCCTCGGCCAGGTCGTTGACCGCAGCGGCGTAGAAGCTCGAGCGATTGTAGCGGGTGAGCGCGTAGAAGTTCTGCAGGCCCACGAGGAAGACCGGCGCGGCATTCGGCGATTCGAGCTCGACGAGGACGCACGGCGTCTCGGGCTCGACCGCGCCGGCGAACTCCACGCCGGCCGCGCGCAACACGTCGGCGCGGTGGATGGGCACGACCTCGCCGTCGACCAGCGCGCGGTACGCCTCGCCCTCCACCCGCGCCGGCAGCGCGATCGGCGCATCGGCCACCCAGCCGTGGGACGCGAGGAAGTTCGCGACGCTGCCGATCGCGTCGGCGCGGCTCGCGCGCAGGTCGCGGCGGCCGTCGCTGTCGAAATCGACGCCGAAGCGCCGGATGCTGCCGGGCATGAACTGCGGGATGCCGATCGCGCCGGCATAGGAACCCTTGAGGGCGGTGGCGTCCAGCCCGGATTCCCGCGTGTAGAGCAGGTACTGCTCGAGTTCCGACCGGAAGTACTCCGCGCGGCGCGGGTAGTCGAACGCGAGCGTGGCGAGCGCGTCGAGCACGCGAAACGATCCGGTGTTGCGCCCGTACTCGGTCTCGACGCCGATGATCGCGACCACGATCCCGGGCGGAACGCCGAAGGTGCGCGCCGCGCGCTCGAGCGTCGCGGCGTTTTCGCGCCAGAACAGCGCGCCGAGTTCGACGCGGCGCGGGCTCACGAAATTCGCGCGATAGGTCTGCCAGCGACCGCGTGCCGCGCGGCAGCGGCGTGATCGCGGTGACGATCGAGTCCTGGTAGCGGGCATTGGCGAACAGGCGCTCGAGCCCGCGCTGCGGGAACGCATGCCGCTCGACCATCTCGGCGATGAAGACCTGCACGTCCGGACGCGCCGCGTAGCCCTGCGCCCCGAGCGTCGGGGCGCAGCAGGCGAGCCCCAGCGCGGCGATGATCCGCAGCCGGCCGCTCACACCTTCAACTCCCGCACCCGCTGTCGCAGCAGGCCGACGAGCGACGGGTCGGGATCGCGCCGGTACCGCACGCTCACGTAGAGGTCGCCGATCTCGTTGACGTCCGCGGCGACATGCGGCTGCTCGGCCGCGGCGCGCGCGGCAAACGAGCGCGCGCCTTCGCTCGGGCGGCGCTCGGTCCCGCGGCGCGCGAGCTTGCGGCAGAAGCGCCGCCACGCGAGCGTCACCGGATCCTCGCCGTGCGCCCGGCGCAGCAGCCACAGCGAGAAGACGGCGACCACCAGCCCGACGAGCCAGAAGAGCGCCATGGCCATCTTCTCCCACGACGGCGAGGGCATGCCGAGCCGCGAGAGGAGATCGCGCTGGCGGTCGGTGTTGTAGCCGACCACCCACTGGTTCCAGTAGTTCGCGAGCGCCTCCCAGTTGTAGCGCAGCGTGCGCAGCCACGTCAGGTCGGCCCGCCCGAACAGCGGCAGGGGATCGGTGGCCGGCACCGCCGCGGCGAGCCCCGACTCGACGCGCAGCGGGACCGCGACCGCGGTCGGGTCGACCCGGATCCAGCCGTCCTGCGCGGTCCACACCTCGGCCCAGGCGTGCGCATCGGACTGGCGCACGACCAGGTAGCCGTCGATCGGGTTCAGCTCGCCGCCCTGATAGCCGGTGACGACGCGGGCCGGGACGCCGGCGGCGCGCATCATGAACACGAACGCCGACGAGAAATGCTCGCAGAAGCCGCTCTTGCGTCTCGAACAGGAACTCGTCCACCGAGTCGCGGCCGAGCGGCGGCGGCGCGAGGGTGTACTGCAGGTTGGCGCGCCGGAAGTACTCGATCGCGCGGGCCACGATGCGCTCGTCGGTCACCGCCTCGCGCCGCCAGCTCTGCGCCAGGGCCACCGCGCGCGGGTTGAAGTCCTCCGGGATCTGCCGGGCGGCGGCGAGCTCGTGCGGGGTCGCGCCGCCGATCGCGCGGTACTCGAGGAACGAGCTCATCTCGTAGCGCACGCGGTTGCGCACCGGCAGGCGCGCGAGCAGCTGGAAGTCGCCGGTCGCGCCGGCCCCGGGCGGGACCTTGGCGGGCATGTCGAGCGCGAACAGCCAGTTGCGCTCGTGGGGCTCGAGGGTGACCGAGTAGAAGAGCGGCTGGCCGCGCGGCTCGAACTCGGCGAGCTCCGACACGCGCACGTTGCCGGCGCGCCAGGTGCGGCCGTCGAAGTCCCAGAACACCGGGCCGCGCCAGTAGAGGCGCCGGCGGTCGGGCGCTCGCCGCGTCGAACTTGGCGCGGAAGGCGATCGCCTCCGACTGGGACAGCAGCGAGATGTTGCCCGGCGTCATCGAGTCGGAGAGGCCGGTCGAGCCGCTGAACGCGTCCGCCGGCAGCCCCCAGAGCGGGCCCGGTCACGCGCGGAAAGAGGAAGAACAGGATCACCATGACCGGCACGCTCTGGGCGAGCAGCAGCGCCGCGACGCGCGCGCTCTCGCGCAGCGGGCGGCGCAGGCCGTTGAAGGCGACCAGCGCGGTGGTGAGGACCAGCACCGTCACGAGCATCAGCGCGGCGGTCGCGACCGTCTGGCTGTAGAAGAAATTCGTGAGCGCGAGAAAGTAGCAGAGGAACGTGACCACGACCGCGTCGCGGTGGGTGCGGGTCTCGAGCAGCTTCAGCGACAGGAACAGCACCAGCAGCGTGACGCCGGCATCGCGGCCGAACACGGTGCGGTGGGTGAGATAGACGCCGCCGAGGCCGACGATGACCAGCAGCAGGAGGAGCCAGCGCCGCGGCAGGATCTCGTTCCGCCATTGCGCCCAGGCGCGCCATCCGAGCATCGCGGCGGCGAGCATCGTGACCCACCAGGGGAGCCGCGGCCCGTGCGGCGCGGCCGCGAGCAGGCAGCCCGCGAGCAGCACGAGCAGCGGGTAGAACGGCAGCGGGTCGTTACGTGCGGGGACCATCGAACAGCGCCAGCGCCTTCAGGCAGGCGTCGCGGTGGCTCTCGCCGAGCGCCGGCTCCAGGACGCTCGTGGGCAGGCGCAGCCCGTACGCGACGTTGGCGTCCTCGGCGGCCAGCACCTGGTGGGTGAGGAGCGAGAGCCGCCGCTCGACGCCGACCGAGTCGGGCAGGGTATGCCAGTCGAGCCACAGCTCGTACGCGCCGTGCCCGACGAACACTTTCGTGAGCAGCATGTCCCCGCGCGCGGACGCCTTCCAGGCGATGTGCCGCGGCGAGTCGCTCGACTGGTAGGGGCGCAGCCCCCAGTAGTCGTCATTGCCGGTACCGGACATCGCCGCGTCGCCGCGGTCGGGCATCGCGGCCGGGGGCGGCAGGGCCGATTCCTCCGGCCGGGGATAGACGAGCGCCGCGGCGTCGGGCAGCACGTAGCTCCACGCGCGCAGCAGCCCGACCGGGTAGCTCGTCTCGACGGTCACGCGCGGCACGCGGAACCAGCCGCGCCGCGCCGCCGGCAGCAGGAGCACCACGGTCGCCGCGCCGCGGGCCGGCACGTCGCACACGGCACGCGCGGGGCCGCAGCGCGCCGCGATCGCCACGCGGTCGAACGTCGTCGGGTTGTCGAAGTGCAGGTGCAGGCGGACGGTGCCGCCGGCGAACGCCGGCTCGACCCGCCCGGCGCTCACCGCGATGTGGGCGAGATTGCGGTAGGTGTGGAGAATCGACACCACGCCCATGCCGGCGAGCAGGAACGTGAGGATGTAGCCGAGCGAGAGCTGGTAGTTGATCGACCCGGCGAGCATCAGCAGCAGGGCGAGGCCGAACGTGTACCCGTGGCGCGTCGGCAGGATGTAGACGCGCCGCTGCGACAGCACGACCGGTCCCCGCTCGGGCGCCGCGCGGCCCGAGAGGAGGCGCCAGAACTGGAAGAGCTCCGAGCGGTGCAGCAGGCGGTCGAACGTGGCTGGCGCGCGACTCGGCGGCGGCCGTTACGGAATCGGCACCGCCTCCAGCACCCCGACCGCGATGTCGGAGCTGGTGCGCTTCACGCCGTTGATCACCGGGTGGAGGCGGTGCGTCGCCACGCCGGGCAGCACCGCCTGGACGTCCTCGGGCAGGGCGTGGTCGCGGCCTTCGATGAGGGCCCACGCGCGCGCGCAGGCGGTGAGCGCGAGCGCCGCGCGCGGCGAGAGCCCGGTCACGAACTCCGGCGAGCGCCGCGTATGCTCGACGATCGCCTGGATGTAGTCGAACAGCGCCGGCGACACGTGCACGCGCTTGACGAGCTGCTGCAGCTCGACCAGCTCGCCGGGGTTGAGGCACGGCTCGAGCGTGGCGATCATGTCGCGGCGCTCGACCCCCTGCAGCAGCGCGCGCTCGGCCTCGCGGTCCGGGTAGCCGAGCTCGATGCGCATCTGGAAGCGGTCGAGCTGCGACTCGGGCAGCGGGAAGGTGCCGACCTGGTGCGACGGGTTCTGCGTCGCGACGACGAAGAACGGCTCGGGCAGCCGGCGCGTCTCGCCCTCGGCGGTCACCTGGTGCTCTTCCATCGCCTCGAGCAGCGCCGACTGCGTCTTGGGCGTCGCGCGGTTCACCTCGTCGGCGAGGACCAGCTGCGAGAAGATCGGGCCGGGGTGGAACTTGAAGCTGCCCGAATCGCGCTCGTAGATCGACACGCCGAGAATGTCGGCGGGGAGCATGTCGGAGGTGAACTGGATGCGGTGAAAGGCGAGGCCGAGCGAGCGCGCGAGCACGTGCGCGAGCGTCGTCTTGCCGACCCCGGGCAGATCCTCGATCAGCAGATGGCCGCGCGCGAGCATGCACGCGAGCGCCATCCGGATCTGATGCTCTTTGCCGAGGACGACGCGCCCGGCCTGGTTGATGACGCGCTGGAGGGAGACTGCCATGCGGACCGTGTGGGGTGAATTTCGTTAGTTTATGCCCCCTTAGGCTATGATTTCTACAGCAGTACCGGAGGACTGAGGAAAATATGGCAACCGCGTTCATCAGCCATGCTGCCTGCCTCAGGCACGACATGGGGAGCTACCACCCGGAGTGCCCGTCGCGCCTGTCCGCGATCGACGACCAGCTGATCTCCTCCGGCATCGCCCAGTACCTGCAGCACCACGAGGCGCCGCTCGCGACGATCGAGCAGCTGGCGCGCGTGCATCCGCGCGAATACATCGACATGGTCCAGGCGGCGGCACCGGAGCGGGGCATCGTACACCTCGACCCCGACACCGCGATGAGCCCGGGAACCTGGGAGGCGGCGCTGCGCGCCGCGGGCGCGGCGGTGCTCGCCACCGACCTGGTGGTCGCGGGCCAGGCGGAGAACGCGTTCTGCAGCGTGCGGCCGCCCGGCCATCACGCCACGCGCAACCGCGCGATGGGCTTCTGCTTCTTCAACAACGTCGCGGTGGCGGCCCGGCACGCGCTCGAGCGCCACGGCCTCGAGCGGGTGGCGGTGATCGACTTCGACGTCCACCACGGCAACGGGACCGAGGACATCTTCGAGGACGACGAGCGCGTGCTGATGGTGAGCACGTTCCAGCACCCGTTCTACCCCTACAGCGGGACCGAGCGGCCGGCGCCGAACATGGTGAACGTGCCGCTCGCGGCGGGGACCGGCAGCGCCGGCTTCCGCGACGCGGTCGCGACGCGCTGGCTCCCGGCGCTCGAGGACTTCCAGCCCGAGATGGTGTTCTTCTCGGCCGGCTTCGACGCGCACGTCGAGGACGACATGGCGATGATGCGCCTCGTCGACGGCGACTACGGCTGGGTGACGCGCGAGGTCAAGGCTGTCGTGGACAAATCCGGCGGCGGCCGGATCGTGTCGGTGCTCGAGGGCGGCTACGCGCTCTCGGCGCTCGGCCGCAGCGTGGTCCAGCACCTGCAGGGTGCTGGGCGGTTTTTAGGGGGTCACGCGACCGCGGGCTCGCGCGCTGCGAGCGCGAGCAGCTCGGTCGCCAGGCCCGCGATCGACGCGGGGCTGAGGTCGGGCGGCCGGACGACGTGCGCGTCCGCCAGCCGGGCGTAGTTCTTGTGCGTCGAGCGACGATACGCGGGGTCGTAATGCGCGGTGAGGAGCGCCGCGACGAGACCGTCCCAGTCGCGCCGATCGGCGCGCTCGCGCCAGCCGGCGATGATCTCCTTGCCGTAGAGCCCGATCAGGCAGTCGAGCTGCGCCTTGAGCGCCGCCGGATCTGCCAGGAAGTGGCGGTACTCCTCGATCAGGAACGCCACGCGCGCTTCGACCGGCGCCTCGATGCGCGCGCACTCGGCGGCGCGCATGGTCTCGAGCAGCGCGTCGGGCACCTGCAGCTGGCCGATCTTCTTGCTCTCCGCCTCCACGAACACCGGCGCCGCCGGGTCGAGCCGGCGCAGCGCGTCCCACACCAGCGTCTCGAACATCTTCTGCGCCGGCTGCGGCGTGTCGGGCAGGTTGCCGAGCACCGAGCCGCGGTGCGCGCGCCAGCTGCTCGAGGTCGAGCACCTGCGCGCCGCGTGCGGCGAGCGCCTCCAGCACGCGGCTCTTCGCGCTGCCGGTCTCGCCGCAGAGGACGAGGTACCGGAAGCCGCGGGGCACGGTCTCGAGCGCCGTCACGACCGCGCGCCGGTAGGCCTTGTAGCCGCCCTCGAGCTGCGCGGCCTGCCAGCCGACCTCGCGCAGCACGTGCGTCATCGCCCCGGAGCGCTTGCCGCCCCGCCAGCAGTAAACGAGCGGCCGCCACTGGCGGTCGCGGCCCGCGAACGCGGTCTCGAGGTGGCGCGCGATGTTGCGCGCGACGAGCGCCGCGCCGCGCCGCTTGGCGTCGAAGGGGGAGACCTGCTTGTAGAGCGTGCCGATCGCCGCGCGCTCGGCGTCGTCGAGCACCGGGCAGCTCAGCGCGCCGGGGACGTGGTCCTCGGCGTATTCCGCGGGCGAACGGACGTCGATCACCTCGTCGAAGAGGTCGATCTGCGCGACGGTGGCTGAATCCGGGAATCTCACTGCTTCGTACTCTTGTGGCAAACTCGCGCCGCCAGTAAGTCCGCGGCCGTCTCGAGCGACCAAGATTCTACCGCCCCCCGGCGCCGCACCCCAGGAGAAGCAGCGCATGAACGCCCCCAACGAGCTCGTCCGCCTCACCCAGTTCAGCCACGGCGGCGGCTGCGGCTGCAAGATCGCCCCGGCCGTCCTGTCCGAGATCCTGTCGCAGGGCCCCGCGCGCACCCTCCCGCAGGCGCTGCTCGTGGGCATCGAGTCGAGCGACGACGCGGCGGTCTACAAGCTGAACGACACCCAGGCGATCGTCGCGACGACCGACTTCTTCACGCCGATCGTCGACGACCCGTACGACTTCGGCCGCATCGCCGCGACCAACGCCATCTCGGACATCTACGCGATGGGCGCACAGCCGCTCTTCGCGCTCGCGGTGGTCGGCATGCCGCTCGACAAGCTGCCGCGTCGAGGTGATCCAGCGCATCATCGCCGGCGGCGAGTCGGTGTGCGCCGAGGTGGGCATCCCGATCGCGGGCGGACACTCGATCGACGTGCTCGAGCCGATCTACGGGCTGGTCGCGCTCGGCGTCGTCCACCCGGACAAGGTCAAGCGCAACGACCGGGCGAAGCCGGGCGATGCGCTCATCCTCGGCAAGCCCCTCGGCGTCGGCATCCTGTCGGCGGCGCTGAAGAAGGGCGAGCTCTCGGCCGCCGGCTACGCCGAGATGATCAAGTGGACCACCAAGCTCAACACGCCCGGTGCGCGGCTGTCGGATCTCGACGGCGTGCATGCCCTCACCGACGTGACGGGCTTCGGTCTCGCGGGGCACCTGCTCGAGATCTGCCGCGGATCGAAGCTCGGCGCGACGCTCCGCTTCGACGACATCCCGCTCATTCCCGACGCGCAGGTCTGGGCGGAGCGGGGCGTCGCCACCGGCGCCTCCGGCCGCAACTGGGCGGGCTACGGCAAGGACGTGAAGCTCCCCGCGGGATTCCCGGAGTGGAAGCAGAAGCTCGTCACCGACCCGCAGACGAGCGGCGGGCTGCTGGTCGCCTGCGCGCCCGACATGGTCGAGCGGGTGCTCGCCGAATTCCGCAAGGACGGCTTCGCCGAGGCGCGGCGCATCGGCGAGATGAGCGCCGGTCCGGCGCAGGTCACCGTCGTCTAGCGCCCGACCTCATGGCGTTCCCGGCTGCAAACGTCTCGGAGATCGCCGGGGTCATCCAGCTCTCCGTCGCGCCGGTGTTTCTCCTCGCCGGGGTCGGAGCGATCGTCAACGCGATGAGCACCCGCCTCGGCCGCGTCGTCGATCGCGCTCGCGGCGTGGAGAGCGAGCTCGCCGGCGCGGACGCGGTGCTGGCGGAACGGATCCACGCGGAGCTGCGCACGATCTCGGTGCGCGCCCGCCTGATCGGCCGGGCGATCGCGCTCGCGGTCCTCTGCGCGCTGCTCGTGACGGTGCTGCTGATCGTCGCGTTCGTCGACGCGTTCATCGGCGCCGACCTGTCCTTCGTGCTCGCGACCATCTTCATCGCCGCGCTGGTCGCGTTCAGCGGTTCACTCGTGGTCTTCCTGCGCGAGATCCTGATCGCCTCGGCGAACCTGCGGATTGGACCCCACTAAGAGAGTGAGAACCGGTGCCGCAGGCAGCGGTTCTTCTGAAATTGGGGTGTCCGAGGGGGTGTGGCCCCTCGGGTCGTGCCAACTAGCTACCGTTTGAGCAGCGGCTCCAGCCCCTTCCACACCGTCTCGAGGATGATCGGCTGGGCCTGCGCGCTCGGGTGGATCTGGTCGGCGAGAAAGAGATTGCGGTTGTCGCCGATGCCGTCGAGCAGGAACGGCACGTAGGCCGCCCGGCGCTCCTTGGCGACGTCCGCGAAGGCCTGCTGGAACGCCTGGGTGTATTTCGCGCCGTAGTTGGGCGGCATGCGCATGCCGACGACGAGGATCCGCGCCTTGCGCGCCTGCGCGGCGCCGACGATCTTCGCTAGGTTTGCCTTGATCTCCGGCACCGGCAAGCCGCGCAGCCCGTCGTTGCCGCCGAGGGCGACGATCACGACGTCGGGCTTGAACCGGGCGAGCGCCTCGTCGATGCGCGCCGCGCCGCCGCTCGTGGTCTCGCCGGAGATGCTGGCGTTCGCAACGCTATAATCGAGCTTGCGTTGCTTTAGCCGTTCCTCGAGCAGGGTCACCCAGCCTTCCTTCTGGCCGATGCCGTACGCGGCCGACAGGCTGTCGCCGTAGACGAGGATCGTCCCCGCCGCCGTCGCGGCGCTCCAGGCGGTCGCTGATGCGAATAGCGTGAAGAGCAGGATTCTGAGCATGTCCGTTGATCCATCACAGCCGATCGTGGTCGCGCGCGGCCTCGGCAAGAGCGTGCCCAACGGGGCGGCCACGCTCGCGATTCTCCAGGATATCGACCTCGCGGTCATGCCCGGCGAAGCGGTCGCGATTCTCGGCGCCTCCGGCTCGGGCAAGTCGACCCTCCTCGGGCTGCTCGCCGGGCTCGACACGCCGACCGCCGGGAGCGTGCGGCTCGACGGGGAGGAGCTCTTCGCGCTCGACGAGGACGGGCGCGCCGGGCTGCGCAAGCGGCTGGTCGGGTTCGTGTTCCAGTCCTTCCAGCTGCTGCCGCCGCTCAACGCGATCGAGAACGTGATGCTGCCGCTCGAGCTCGGCGGCGATCCGGACGCCGAGCGCAAGGCGCGCGAGATGCTCCAGCGCGTCGGGCTCGGCGAGCGGCTGAAGCACTACCCCAAGACCCTCTCGGGCGGCGAGCAGCAGCGCGTGGCGCTCGCCCGCGCGTTCGTCATGCGGCCGAAGCTGCTGCTCGCCGACGAGCCGACCGGCAACCTCGACGCGGCCACCGGCGCCGACGTCATCGATCTCGTCTTCCGCCTCAATGCCGAGGAGGGCACGACGCTCGTGCTGGTCACGCACGACGAGGCGCTCGCGCGCCGCTGCGCGCGGCAGATCCGGCTTTCGGGAGGGCGCATCCAGTGACCGGCGCAGGTTCTGAAGCGGCGGCGGGTACGCGATGCTGAAGCTCGCGCTGGCGGATGCTGAAGCGCGACTGGCGCGCGGGCGAACTGCGCATCCTCGCGATCGCGCTGGTGATCGCGGTCGCCAGCGTGACGAGCGTCGGGTTCTTCGCCGACCGCGTCCGCCAGGCCCTGCTCAAGGAGGCGCATCAGCTCCTCGGCGGCGACGTGGTGCTGATTGCCGACCATCCGTGGGCAGCGCGCGTGCGCGACGAGATCGCCGCCCGCGGGCTGCGCATCGCGGAGAGCACGACGCTCATCAGCATGGCGCGCGCCGGCGAGCGCTCGCAGCTGGTCGGCATCAAGGCCGTGAGCGACACCTACCCGCTGCGCGGCAGGCTGCGGAGCGCGCCCGCGCTCAACGTCGCCGACGCTGAAGCGGACCGCGGCCCGGCGCGCGGCACGGTCTGGCCGGACGAGCGCCTCGCGCTCGCGCTCGAATTGAAATCCGGCGACCGGCTCGAGCTCGGCGACGCGGTATTCACGGTCGGGGCGATCCTCACGCTCGAGCCGGATCGCAGCACCTCGTTCTTCAACGTCGCGCCGCGGCTCCTGATGCACCGGGACGACGTGCCGGCGACCGGCCTCGTGCAGCCGGGGAGCCGCGTCTGGTACAACCTGCTCGCGGCCGGGGAGCCGGACGCCGCGCGCGGGTTCGAGAACTGGGTGAAGCCGCAGCTCGGCCGCGGCGAGTCGCTGCAGAGCCTCGAGAACGCCCGTCCCGAGATCCGCGCCGGGCTGGAGCGGGCGCAGAAGTTCATCGGCCTGACCGCGCTTCTCGCGGTGATCCTCGCCGCGGTCGCGGTCTCGCTCGCGACCCGGCGGTACACGCGCCGTCACCTCGACGGCTACGCGGTCATGCGCTGCCTCGGTGCGACGCAGGGCCAGCTGGTGCGGCTCTTCGCCTGGGAGTTCGCGGTGCTCGGCGTGATCGCGGCCGTGCTCGGGTGTCTCGCCGGGTACGCGGCGCAGTTCGTGATCGCCGCCTTCGTCGCCGAGCTGATGCTGGTCGCGCTGCCGCAGCCGACGCTCGTGCCCGCGGTGCAGGGATTCCTGATCGGCGTCGCGCTGCTGCTCGGGTTCGCGCTGCCCCCGCTGCTCCAGCTCAAGAACGTCGCGGCGCTGCGCGTCCTCCGTCGCGACGTGGGCGCGCCGCGGCAGAACGCGCTCGCGGCGTACGGCGTCGGCGCGGCGGCGGTCGGCGCGCTGCTCGTCTGGCAGGCCGGCGACGCGCGGCTGGGGCTGATCGTGCTCGGCGGCTTCGCGGCCGGGCTGGTGGTGTTCGGCGCGGTCGGGTACGCGGCGCTGCACGCGCTGGCGAGCTTGAGCGGCCTGGTCGGCCCGAGCTGGCGCTACGGTCTCGCGTCCCTGCGCCGTCGCGCGAACACGAACACGGTCCAGATCATGGCGCTCAGCCTCGGCCTGGCCGCGATCCTGCTGCTCACGTTCACGCGCGGGGACCTGCTCGCGACCTGGCGCGCGAAGACGCCGCCCGATGCCCCGAACCGCTTCATCGTGAACATCCAGCCCGATCAGCGCGCGCCGCTCGACCAGTTCTTCGCCGCGAGCGGCATCGCGGCGCCGACCACCTACCCGATGGTGCGCGGGCGGTTCGTCGCCTTGAACGGCCAGCCGGTCGATGCGGACGGCTTCCAGGAGCGCGAGCGCCGCCTGGTCGAGCGCGAGTTCAACCTGTCGTTCATGGCGGAGCGTCCCGCGCACAACGCCCAGCTGGCCGGCGCGTGGTTCGGTCCCGCCGACCTCGAGCGCGGCGCGCTGTCGGTCGAGGAGGGCATCGCGAGGTCGCTCGGCTGGAAGCTCGGCGACACGCTGACCTGGCAGGTCGCGGGGCGGACCTTCAGCGCGCCGATCACCGGCCTGCGCAAGCTCGACTGGGACTCGATGCGGGTCAACTTTTTCGTGATCGCGACGCCCAAGCTGCTCGACGGTTTCCCGGCGAGCTACGTGACGAGCTTCCACCTGCCCGAGGCGCAGGCCTCGTTCGTGAACCGCCTCTCGCAGCGCTTCCCCACCATGACGGTCATCGACACCAGCGCGATCCTGCGCCAGGTGCAGTCGATGGCCGACAAGGTGATCCGCGCCGTCCAGTTCGTGTTCCTCTTCGCGCTCGGCGCCGGCGTGCTCGTGCTCTACGCCGCCCTGCTGGCCACGCAGGACGAGCGCGTGCAGGAGGCGGCGGTGATGCGCGCGCTCGGCGCGAGCCGCGCCCAGGTCCTCGCCACGCAGCGCGCGGAGTTCGTCGCGCTCGGCCTGCTCGCGGGGCTGCTCGCGGCGGTCGGCGCGACCGCGATCGGCTACGTGATCGCGACGCGCGGGCTGCAGTTCGAGTATCACGTGAACCACTGGGTGTGGCTCGCCGGGCCGCTGCTCGGGCTCGCCTGCGTCACGCTCAACGCGTGGGCCGGGGCGCGCGCGGCGCTGAGCCGGCCCCCGATCCTGGCGTTGCGCGAGGCCTGAGGCGCGAGCGCGTGGACCGGGCCGGAACGCCATACCAGTTGCTCGGCGGCGATGCGAAGCTGCGCGAGCTGGTCGACCGGTTCTACGACCTGATGGATCTGGAGCCGGCGTTCGCGGGGATCCGCAGGCTGCACCCGACGGATCTCGCGAACTCGCGGGACAAGCTCTACCTGTTTCTTTCCGGCTGGCTTGGCGGGCCGGGGCTCTACGCGGAGCGATACGGGCATCCGATGCTGCGCGCGCGGCACCTGCCGTTCGCGATCGGCGCGGCCGAGCGCGATGCGTGGATGGCGTGCATGATCCGGGCGATGGAGGAACTCGGCGTGGACGAGAAGCTGCGTGCGGCGCTCGCGCAGGCGTTCTTCGGCACGGCCGACTGGATGCGGAACCGTCCGGAATGAAGAACCCGCTGCGCTATCGCTTCCGCTTTCGCGACCTCAACCTGCGCGACATGCTCGCCGTCGCCATTCCCGCCGTCGCGCTCATCGCGGGCGGGTTCTGGCTCGCGGCGCAGTTCATCCGGCCCGAACCGCCCAACTTCCTCATCATGTCGACCGGCGCGCCGGGCGGCGCCTACGAGGCGTTCGCGGCGCGCTACAAGCCCCATCTCGCAGCGCAGGGCATCGAGCTGCGCGAGCGGCCGTCCGCCGGCGCGGTCGAGAACCTGCGGCGGCTGCTCGACCCGAAGGAGGACGTGGACGTCGGACTCCTGCAGGGCGGGATCGGCGCGGGCGTCGAGGCCGAAGGTCTGGTTTCGCTCGGCAGCTTCTATCACGAGCCGCTGTGGGTGTTCTACCGCGGCGGCGAGATCATCGACCAGCTGGTCCGGCTGAAGGGCAAGCGCCTCGCCGTCGGGGGAGAGGGCAGCGGCACGCGCCGGCTCGCGCTCGATCTCCTCGAGGCGAGCGGGGTTCCGCAGACCGACCCGGGAACGAAGTTCCTTCCGGTCGGCGGGCTCGAGGCGGTCCAGGCGCTCGCGCAGGGCAAGGTCGACGCGGTGTTCCTCGTCGGGCCCGCGCGGTCGGGCGCGGTGTGGACGGCGCTCTACACGCCGGGCGTGCGGCTGATGAGCCTCGTGCACGCCGATGCGTACTCGCGCCGGTTCCCGTTCCTCGCGCGGCTCGTGCTGCCGCGCGGCGGCATCGACCTCCAGCGCGACATCCCCGCGGCCGACGTCGAGCTGGTCGCGCCGATGGCGACGATCGTCGCGCGCGACAGCACTCATCCCGCCCTGATCGACCTCCTGCTGCAGGCCGCGGTGCAGACGCATGGCGGCCCCGGCCTCTTCCAGCGCCCGGGCGAGTTCCCGAATGCGCGCGCGGTGGATTTCCCGCTGTCGAAGGAAGCCGACCGGTTCTACAAGTCGGGCACGCGCCTGTTCCAGCGCTACATGCCGTTCTGGCTGGCGACCCTGATCGAGCGCACGCTCGTCCTGCTCATCCCGCTCGTCGCGATCGTGCTGCCGGTCATGCGCTTCGCCCCGGCGCTCTACGGCTGGCGCGCGCGTTCGCGCGTGTACAAGTGGTACGGACAGCTCAAGTTCCTGGAGCGCGAGCTCGACGAGGACCCGGACGCGCGCACCCGTGCGGACTGGCTCGCCGAGCTCGAGCGCATCGAGGAACACGTCCATCGCGTCGCGACCCCGCTCGCGTTCGCGAACCTGCTCTACACGCTGCGCGAGCACATCGCGCTGGTCGAGGCGAAGGTGCTGAAGAAGACCCGCGAGGATCCGCCCGCCGCGGCCTGACCGGGCGCCATCCGCCATGCTCCCGCGCACGCTCGGCCGCTACGAGGTCCAGTCGCTCCTCGGCGAGGGTGGGATGGGGCGCGTCTACAAGGCGCGCGACCCGATGATCGAGCGCACGGTCGCCATCAAGACGCTCGGCGTCGAGCTCGAGGACGAGCAGTTTGCCGAGTTCAAGGCGCGCTTCTTCCGCGAGGCGCGCAGCGCGGGCCGGGTGAACCATCCCAACGTGGTGACCGTTTTCGACGTCGGCGAGTCCGACGGCGTGGCATTCATCGCGATGGAGTACGTGGCGGGACGGACGCTGCGGGAGATGCTCGATGCCGGCGCCCCGCTCGCGGTCGGGGAGGCGTGCCGGATCGCGAGCCAGGTGGCGGGCGCGCTCGCCGCCGCGCACAAGCACGGGATCGTCCACCGCGACGTCAAGCCGCCGAACATCATGATCACCGCGGACGGCGTGGTGAAGCTCATGGACTTCGGCATCGCGCGGCTGCCCGACGGCATGCGCACCAAGACCGGCCTGCTCGTCGGGTCGCCGACCTATCTCGCGCCCGAACAGATCGTCGCGCACGGCGCCGATCCGCGTTCCGACATCTATGCGCTCGGCGTCGTCCTGTACGAGATGCTCACCGGTGTGCCGCCGTTTCGAAGGGCCAGCGTCACCGAGCTCCTCAACGCGATCGTCGCCGAACGGCACGCGCCGCCGAGCGCTCACAACCACCGCGTCCCGGCGGTGTTCGAGCGCATCCTCGCCAAGGCGCTCGCCAAGCATCCGGACGACCGGTACCAGGACGCGACCGAGCTCGCGCGCGACCTCGAGAACTGGCGCAGCCTGCCGCGGCCGACGCCGGAGGAGCTGGCGGCGCTGCGCACCGCGCCCGTGCGAAAGCTCGAGCGCGGCCCTATCCCGCCCGCAACAGGCGCTTGAGCAGCTTCCCGTTCGCGTTGCGCGGCAGCGGTTCCGCGCGCAGCGTGAAGAAGTCGGGCACTTTGTAGTCGGCGAGGTGGCGCGCGCAGTGCGCCTGCAGCGCCTCCGCGGTGCACGCGGGATCGTGCGTCACGACGTAGGCATGCGCCTTCTCGCCGAGCACCGGATCGGGCACCGCGATCAGCGCCGACTCGATGACCGTCGGGTGCAGGCTGAGCGCGCTCTCCACCTCCGCGCTGTGGATCTTGTAGCCGCCGCGGTTGACGAGGTCCTTCTTGCGGTCGAACACGCGCACGAAGCCGAGCGCGTCGATCGAGCCGATGTCGCCGGACTTCCAGTAGCCGCCGGCGAACTCGCGCGTCGTGGCCTCCGGGTTGTCCCAGTAGCCTGGCACTACCATCGGGCCGGCGATCCAGAGCTCGCCCGGCTGACCGCGCGGCACCTCGCGCCCTTCGTCGTCCATGACGCGCACGTCGCCGCACGGCACCACCGCGCCGACGCTGTCGAGGTGCGCCGCCTGCATCCCCATCGGCATGATCGTCGTCGGCGAGGTCGTTTCGGTCGCGCCGTAGGCGTTCATCAAAGTGAGGCCCGGCAGCTTCTCCGCGAGCAGGCGCAGCGTGCCCTCGGGCATCGGCGCGCCGCCGAACCCGCCGATGCGCCACGCGGACAGGTCGAAGCGCCCGAAGTCCGGGTCGCGCAGGCAGAGGTTGTAGATCGCCGGGACCACCAGGGTGTGCGTCATGCGCTCGCGCGCGGCGAGCTCGAGGAACGCGTGCGCCTTGAACTCGCGCATCAGCACGACGCTCGCGCCGACCGCGAACATCGGCAACAGGATCGCCGCGAGGCCGGTGACATGACTCGCCGGCACCGCGAGCAGCGAGCGGTCGGTCTCGCTCAGGCCCATGCACGCGCGGTAGTGGAGGCACGAGTGGACCAGGTTGAAGTGCGTCAGCATCGCGCCCTTCGGCCGTCCGGTCGTGCCCGACGTGTAGAGGATGACCGCGGTCTCGTCCTCGTGCGCGTCCGCCCGCGGCGCGGCGGGGGAGTGCGAGTCCATCAGCGCGTCGAAGTCGACGGCGTCCGGCGCGGCGCCGCCGACGGCGAGCCGCACGGCCGCCGCAGGGGCATCGGCCGGTGCCGGGACCCGGCCCGCCAGCGGTGCGTCGAACGCAATCGCCCTCGCGCCGCACTGATTGACGATGAACGTGATCTCCGGGCGCTGCTCGCGGACATTGACCGGGACGACGATGGCGCCGATGCGCAGCGCGGCGAGCAGCAGGTAGACGAACTCGCGCTCGTTCGCCAGCAGCAGCACGATCCGGTCGCCGCGCCGGACGCCGAGCTGGTGCAGATGGCCGGCGACGCGGTCGGCAACGCGGTCGAGCTTCGCGAAATCGTGACGATGGGCGCCATCGATCAGCGCGGTGCGCGCACCGTGACGGGCGACGGTCGCCGCGAACATCGCGTCGAGGTTGCGCGGACGCTCGCTGAAGCAGCGCACGACGCGGCCGAAGTGCGTTTCCTCCCGGATTGCAGGCAAGTCCTTCCAGTGCATGGCGCGGGATTGTACTCAGGCTCGCCGGATGAGCCACCGCGTTCGCTACAATGCGGCGCATGATCGAAGCGCAGCTCGCCGTCCTCGTCGTCCTTGCCGTCCTCGTCCTGGTGCTCGTCGTGCTGGCCATTCGCCAGGCCGGGGCGCTGAATCGCGCCGGCGAGGTGCCGGCGCAGCTCGCGGCGATGCAGGCGCGCCTCGATCACTTCGCACTCGACCACGAGCGGCTGGAGCGCGAGCTGCGCGATGCGCTGGCCGCCGGGCGGCACGAGGCTGCGGAGGCGGCGCGGGCGGCGCGCGTCGAACAGGCGGCGGCGAGCGGCCAGATCACCCAGACGCTCACGACGCAGATGACCGGCTTCGCCGGCGGACTGGAAGGCCTGCGGACCGCGGTCGATCAGAAGCTCGCCGGCATGCTGGTCGAAGGCCGGAGCGGGCGCGAGGAGAGCGCCCTGCAGCTCAAGCGCTTCGGGGACGCGCTCGCGCTGAGCTTGGGCGAACTGCGGGACACCGTCGAAAAGCGCCTCGCCGAGATCGCCGCCGGCAACGAGAAGAAGCTCGAGGAGATGCGCGTCACCGTCGACGAGAAGCTGCACGCCACGCTCGAGCACCGGCTCGGCGAGTCGTTCAAGCTCGTCAGCGAGCGGCTCGAGCAGGTGCACAAGGGCCTGGGCGAGATGCAGTCGCTCGCGATCGGCGTCGGCGACCTCAAGCGCGTGCTGACCAACGTCAAGACGCGCGGCACCTGGGGCGAGGTGCAGCTCGGCAACCTCCTCGAGCAGGTGCTGGTGCCGGAGCAGTACGAGCGCAACGTGGCCACGATTCCCGGCAGCCGCGAGGTCGTGGAGTTCGCGATCAAGTTTCCCGGCCGCGACGAGAACGGCGCGCCGCTCTGGCTGCCGGTCGACGCCAAGTTCCCGCTCGAGGACTACCAGCGCCTGCAGGAGGCGCAGGAGCGCGCCGACGTCGAGGGGATCGAAGCGGCGGGCCGCGCGCTGGAAGTCCGGCTGCGCGCCGAAGCGAAGACCCTGCGCGAGAAGTACATCGCGCCGCCGCACACCACCGACTTCGGCCTGCTGTACCTTCCGACCGAGGGGCTCTACGCCGAGGTGCTGCGGCGGCCCGGCCTGGTCGAGGCGCTGCAGCGCGACCACCGCGTGACCGTCGCCGGACCGACCACGCTGCTCGCGATGCTCAACAGCTTCCAGATGGGCTTCCGGACGCTCGCGATCGAGCAGCGCTCGAGCGAGGTGTGGGCGCTGCTCGGGGCGGTGAAGAACGAGTTCGGGAAGTTCGGACAGGTGCTGGCGAGGACGCGCCAGCAGCTGCAGACGGTGGCGAACACCATCGTCGAGGCGGAGACGCGCACCCGCCAGATGGAGCGCAAGCTGAAGCAGGTGGAGGCGCTGCCCGAGCCGCAGGCCGCCAAGCTGATCGGCACGGGCCAGGACGACGCCGAGCCGGGCGCTTCGGGCTGAGGCGCTACGCGAGCCCCTCGAAAAGCTGCACGCTGACGAGGTCGCCGGCTTTGACGTCGCCGCGCGCGTGCTCGAGCACGATGAAGCAGTTCGCCTCCGACATCGACCGCAGCACGCCGGAGCCCTGCTGCCCGGTGATGCGCACGCTCCACTGGCCATCGGCGTCGCACGCGACGATGCCGCGCTGGAACTCGGTGCGCCCGGGCTTCTTGCGCAGCGCGGTCGCGCTGCGCACCTGCAGGACGCGGCAACGCGTAGTCGTCGGTGCGGCCGGCGAGCGCGAGCAGCGCGTCGCGCACGAAGCCGTAGAACGTCACCATCACGGCGACCGGATTGCCGGGCAGGCCGAAGAAGTGCGCGTCGCCGATGCGGCCGACCGCCATCGGACGGCCCGGGCGCATCGCGATCTTCCAGAACAGCACCTCGCCGAGGCGGCCGAGCAGGTCGCGGGTGAAGTCCGCCTCGCCCACCGACACGCCGCCGGAGGTGATCACCGCGTCGGCGATCGCCGCCGCGTCGAGAAATGCCCGCTCGAGGCTCGCCGGGTCGTCGCGCACCACGCCCATGTCGATCAGGTCGACGCCGAGACGCGCGAGCATTCCGTACAGCGTGTAGCGGTTGCGAGTCGTAGACCTCGCCTTCCTTGAGCGGCGCGCCGATCGACGCGAGCTCGTCGCCGGTGGAGAAGAACGCGACGCGCAGCCGGCGTCGCACCGCCACCTCGGCCAGGCCGAGCGAGGCGAGGAGTCCGAGGTCCGCCGGGCGCACGAGCCGTCCCGCGGGCAGCGCGACGCGCCCGACCGCGAGGTCTTCGCCGGCGAAGCGGCGGTTCTGGCCCGTCGTCTGTCCCGGCGGCACGACGATGCGGTCGCCCTCGACCCGGACCACCTCCTGGATCACGACCGTGTCGGTGCCGGCGGGCATCACCGCGCCGGTCATGACGCGCACGCACTCGCCCGGCCCGACGGCGCCGCCGAAGACGCCGTCCGGCGAACGCGGTGCCGATCTCGTGCAGCACGGTCTCGCCGTCCGGCGTCGAGGTCCGCGCCGCGCACCGCGAATCCGTCCATCGCCGAGTTGTCGTGCGCGGGGACGTTCATGGTGGAGACGACATCGGCGCCGAGCACGCGACCGAGGCTCGCGCGCACCGCGACGCGCTCGTTCGCGGTCACCGGCGTCACGAGCGAGCGGATCACCCGGCGCGCCGTCTCGACCGGCAGCGCCTCCGGGTCGTAGTCGTCCATGCAGCTGACGATTTGCTTGAGCGAGCTCACGTCCGCTTTTCGTGCTCGGCGAGATCTGCGGGCGTGTTGATGTTCGAGAACGCGTCGGGCTGGTCGTCGAAGGGCACCTCGACGACCTTCAGCGAGGCGTACCACGCGTCGATCTTGCGGCCGCCGCCCTCGCAGGAACTTGGTGAGGTGCCCGGCGAGCGACTCGCGCACGAGCGAGAAGACCGGATGCGGCTGATCGCCCGTCTTCGCGACGGCCAGGTCGGCGTGGTTGGCGATCAGCGCGGCGTGCAGCCGGGCCACCAGGTCGCGCGGCAGGAACGGCGAGTCGCACGGCACCGTCACGAGGAAAGGATGCACGTTCGCCTTGAGCCCCGCCTGCAGTCCGGCGAGCGGGCCGGCGAACCCGCCGATCTCGTCGCCGACGACGCGGCAGCCGAGCGCGCGCGTACTCGGCCTGGTTCTGATTGGCGTTGACGATCACCTCGGTCACCTGCGGCGCCAGCCGCTCGAGCACCCAGGCGACCATCGGCCGGCCGCGCAGCGGCTGCAGGCCCTTGTCGACGTCGCCCATGCGGCGTCCCTGGCCGCCGGCGAGGATCAGGCCGGTGACGCGTAGCGTGTCGCGGAGGTCCATCGCCTCAAGCCGTCATCGTCGGCATCGACTGCTTCACGAAGCGGTGCCGGCCGGTGAACAGCAGGTAGTGCTTGTTGACCGCGCGGCCGAGCATCGTGATCCCGATGCTTCGTCGCGATGGTCCAGCCCATCTGGGTCAGCCCGGAGCGCGAGACGAGGAACGGGATCTGCATCTGCGCGCACTTGATCACCATCTCGGAGGTGAGGCGCCCGGTGGTGTAGAAGATCTTGTCCGAGCCGTCGATGCCCGTCGAGCCACATCTGGCCGGCGATCGCGTCGACCGCGTTGTGCCGGCCCACGTCCTCGACGAAGGTGAGGATCTCGCTCGCGCCGGGCGCGTTGGTGGCCAGCGCGCAGCCGTGCACCGCGCCGGCCGCCTTGTAGATCGTCTCGTGGCGGCGCACCGCGTCGAGCAGGGCGTACAGCGTGTCCTCGGCGAGCCGCACGTCGTCGCGCAAGCTGATCGATTCGATCTCCTCCATCAGGTCGCCGAACACGGTGCCCTGGCCGCAGCCGGTGGTCACCGTGCGCTTCTTCATCTTCGCGCCGAGGCCCTTGACGCCCTTGCGCGTGGTGACCGCGACCGAGTCGGTCTCCCAGTCGACCTGCACCGCGGCGATCTCCTCGATCGAGCGCACCAGCCGCTGGTTGCGCAGGTAGCCGATCGCGAGCGCCTCGGGCGCCTGCCCGAGCGTCATCAGCGTGACGATCTCGCGCTTGTCGACGTAGAGCGTGAGCGGATGCTCGCCGGCGATCGGCGTCGGCAGCGCCTCGCCTTTCTCGTTCAGCGCCTCGACCTCGAAGGTGGCCGGGCGCGCGGCGTCGGTGAGCAGCGGTTTCGTGGGGCGCGTTCATCCGCCGATGTAGGACATTTCGACCTTGCGCGCCTGCGCCGTCGCGGCGGTGCGGATCTCGGAGTAGCGGTCGCCGCGCACGCGCCAGATGCGCCCGATCGCGGCGTGGATCTCGGCGTCGGAGGCGCCGCCGCGCAGGAGCGTGCGCAGGTCGTAGCCCGAGGTCGCGAACAGGCACGTGTAGAGCGCGCCGTCGGTGGAGAGCCGCGCGCGGGTGCAGGCGCGGCAGAACGCCTGGGTCACCGACGAGATCACGCCGATCTCGCCCGTGCCGTCCCGGTAGCGCCAGCGCTCCGCGACCTCGCCGTAGTAGTTCGGCTCGACCGCCTCGAGCGGCAGCTCGGCGCTGATGCGCCGGATCACCTCGGCGGACGGCACGACGTCGTCCATGCGCCAGCCGTTGGTCGCGCCGACGTCCATGAACTCGATGAACCGGACGATGTGCCCGCTGCCCTTGAAGCGGCGCGCCATGTCCACGACCGTGTGGTCGTTCACGCCGCGCTTGACCACCATGTTGATCTTGATCGGCGCGAGGCCCGCGCGGTGGCCGCATCGATGCCCTCGAGCACCGCCGCGACCGGGAAGTCGACGTCGTTCATGGCGCGGAACACGGCGTCGTCGAGCGAGTCGAGGCTCACCGTGAGGCGGTTGAGGCCCGCGTCGCGCAGCGCGCGTGCTTTCCGCGCGAGCAGCGAGCCGTTCGTGGTCAGGGTGAGATCGAGTCCGCCCAGGTTCGCGAGCATCTCGATCAGGCGCTCGAGGTCGCGGCGCAGCAGCGGCTCGCCGCCGGTGAGGCGGATCTTCTCGATGCCGTGTTCCTTGAAGAGGCGCGCGAGGCGCGTGATCTCCTCGAACGTAGCAGCGACTCGCTGCGCGGCAGGAACTTGTAGTCCGGGCCGAAGACGTCCTTCGGCATGCAGTAGGTGCAGCGGAAGTTGCAGCGGTCGGTGACCGAGATGCGCAGGTCGCGCAGCGGCCGGCCGCAGCGTGTCGGCGACCCGGGCGCCGGGCGCGAGAGGCCCCACGTCGGGCAGGGGGATGGCCCGGCGCGCGTCGACGAGGGGAATGATCCGGTCAGACATTGTCAAGCTTGCTGAACAGCACTCGAAGCACGCATCATAACGGTGCAATGCAACTTTCCGATTCTAGATACATTCGCCCATCCCCTCAAAGCGTTCGCGTCGCCGTCGTCATGGAGCGCCGCGCGCTTGCCAACCGCTGGCAGTCGGAAACGTGGCAGCCCGTCGCCGTCGTCCCGGACGAGCCCGATGCGGCGACGCCGCGGCTCGTCCTCGAGGACGGCGGGCGCGTCCCACTGGCTGCATCCGGGTTTCGAGATCGTCCTCCACCGGGACGAAGCCGAGGGCTATTACCTGAATCTGACCGCGCCCGAGCCCTATATGTTCGTGATGTGGCGCATGGACGACGGCCAGGCGGTGCCGAAGCTCGTGACGCCGAGCTACCACGAGGCGGCCCGGCTGATGGACGGCGGCGCGCAGGTCGATGGCGTGCCGCTGCCGGCGGAGATCGCGACCTGGCTCGCCGAGTACGTGGACGCGAACTACCGGCCCGAGCCGAAGAAGCGCGCGCGCCCGCCCTCGTTCAAGGGCGCCCGGAGAGACGAGTGAGCGACGAGGCGAAGGACCCCTTCGTTGCGCGCTGGTCGCGGCGGAAAGTGGCCGCGCGACGCGGGGAGGCGCTGGCCGAGCCGGCCGTGCCGCAGCCGCCGCCCGCACCGCCGCCGGCCGAGCCATCGTCGAGCGCGGCGCCCGAGCCTGCGGTCGAGCTGCCGTCGCTCGACACGCTGAAGGGCCTCGAATCGGACTACAAGGCGTTCCTCCAGCCGGAGGTCGACCCGGCCACCCGGAGCGCCGCGCTCCGAAAGCTCTTCGGCGATCCGCACTTCAACACGATGGACCGACTCGACGTCTATATCGACGACTACTCGATCCCCGACCCGATCCCGGCCGCGATGCTCAAGACACTCAGCGCCGCGCGCTCGCTCGGACTGTTCGACGACGACGACGAGAAGAAGCAGGCCGAAGCCGCGCCGGCGCCCGTCGCCGCGAGCTCGCCCGACGCGCCGGCCGTGCCCGAGGCGCTTCCGGCGGAGACCACGCTGCCCGGAGCAGTCGACACCGTCGATTCGGAACCTGTGCGACACGCCTCGCAAGCCCGAAGCGGCCTGAAGGATTGCACCCGATGCCGCTCGAGGACAAGACGCTGAAGCTCTGCAACTGCAATCGGACCATGGCGCTCGACGCGCGCGCGCTGGCCGCGGCGCTCGGGTCCGGCAAGCCGGTCGAGATCCACACCGAGCTGTGCCGCAAGGAGGTGGCCGCATTCGAGGCCGCCGCACGCGGCGGCGATTGCGTGGTTGCGTGCACCCAGGAGGCGCCGCTCTTCGCCGAGGTCGCCGACGGGATCGGCGCGAAAGGCGACCTGAAGTTCGTGAACATCCGCGAGGTGGCCGGCTGGTCCGCGGAAGGCAAGCACGCGACGCCCAAGATCGCCGCGCTGCTCGCCGCGGCCGAGCTGCCCGAGCCGGAGCCGGTGCCGAGCGTGTCCTACAGCTCGGGCGGCAGTCTCCTCGTGATCGGTCCCGCGGAGGTCGCCGTGCAGTGGGCCGAGCGCCTCGCTGGCGAGCTCGAGGTGAGCGCGCTCGTGACCAACGCGCGTGGCGGAGAACTGCCCGATGTGCGCCGCTTCCCGGTCTGGTCCGGGCGCGTGACGTCCCTGAAGGGGTGGCTGGGTGCGTTCGAGGTCGAGTGGGAACAGACGAACCCGATCGACCTCGACGTCTGCACGCGCTGCAATGCGTGCATTCGCGCGTGCCCGGAGCAGGCGATCGACTTCACCTACCAGATCGATCTCGACAAGTGCAAGGCGCATCGCGAATGCGTGAAGGCGTGCGGCGCGGTCAAGGCGATCGACTTCGAGCGCGCCGACCGGGCCCGCAGGGAGCGCTTCGACCTCGTGCTCGACCTGTCGGCGGAGCCGGTGCTCAAGGTGCCGCGCAAGCCGCAGGGCTATCTCGCGCCCGGCCGCGACCCGCTCGAGCAGGCGCTCGCCGCCGCGGCGCTCGCGAAGCTGGTCGGCGAGTTCGAGAAGCCGAAGTTCTTCGTCTACAACGAGCGCCTCTGCGCGCACGGGCGCTCGGCCAAGGTCGGGTGCACGGCGTGTCTCGACACCTGCTCGACGCAGGCGATTGCGTCCGACGGCGACAAGGTGCGCGTCGAGCCGCACCTCTGCCTCGGCTGCGGCGGCTGTGCGACGGTCTGCCCGTCGGGGGCGATGACCTATGCGAGCCCGCGCGTGGCGGAGCTCGGCGCGCGACTCAAGCGGCTGCTGGCGGTGTATGCAAAGGCCGGCGGCAAGGATGCCGCCATCCTCCTGCACGGCGCCGACGTCGCGCGCGAGCTGATCCCGCGGATCGCGCGCCGCGGGCGCGGGCTGCCGGCGCGCGTGATTCCGCTCGAGATCTTCCACGCCGCCTCGGTCGGCATCGATGCGATGCTCGGCGCGATCGCGTACGGCGCGAGCCAGGTGATCGTCGCCGCGACCGACGCCGAAGCCGACGAGTACGGTCCCGCGCTCGAGCGCCAGCTCGGGTACGCGCAGACGATCCTCACCGCGCTCGGCTACGGCGGCACGCACCTGCGGCTCGTGCGCGCGACCGAGGCGACGGCGTTCGAGTCGGAGCTCTGGGGTCTCGCGCCCGCGGACGCGCCCGCGCACGCGGCCACCTTCAATCTCGCGAACGAGAAACGCGCGACGCTCGAGTTCGTCCTCGAGCATCTGGCGAAGCACGCGCCCGCGCCGCGCGACGAGATTCCGCTCGCCGCGGGCGCGCCGTACGGCCGCGTCGACGTGAACCGGCAGACCTGCACGCTGTGCATGGCGTGCGTCGGCGCCTGCCCGGCCTCCGCGCTCGTCGACGGGCGCGAGACGCCGATGCTGAAGTTCATCGAGCGCAACTGCGTCCAGTGCGGGCTGTGCGTGACGACCTGCCCCGAGAAGGCGGTCACGCTCGCGCCGCGCCTGCTGCTGACGCCGCAGGCGAAACAGGAGGTGGTGCTCAACCAGGCCGAGCCGTTCAACTGCGTGCGCTGCGGGAAGCCGTTCGGCACGAAGCAGATGATCGACGGGATGATGGGAAGATTGACCGCCCATTCGATGTTTGCCGCCGGCGGGGCGCTGCGCCGGCTGCAGATGTGCGCCGACTGCCGGGTGATCGACATGATGGAGAACAAGAACGAGGCGTCGATCTTCGACGTGAAGCCGTGAGCGCGGTCCGGCCTCCGGAATCCCCAGTGCCGTCGGGGGAATCGGTGCTGACCGAGGAGGATCGGGCGCGCGCCGACCTGTACGCGCTGCTCGCGCGGCTGTGCTACGCCGGACCGGACCGCGCGCTGCTCGATTCCCTCGCGGCGGCACGAGGACTTGTTCGGCGCGGACGACGTACCGCTCGGCCGGGCCTGGCGCGCGCTCGCGCGCGCCGCCCGCGATGCCGATCCCCGAGGCGCTAACGCTCGAATACGACTCGATTTTCGTCGGCGTCGGGAAGGCCCAGGTGACGCCCTACTGCAGCCACTACCTCACCCCGACGGGCACGCGAGCGCATTGTTGTTGCACTGCGGGACGAGCTGCGCCAGTTGGGTCTTGCGCGCGCCGGCGGTTCGCACGAACCGGAGGATCACGTCGCGGTGCTCTGCGAGGTGATGCGCCACCTCGTTTCGCTTGGCGCCGACGATCATGCGATTGGCGGACAAAAGCGGTTCTTTATGCGCTATATTTCGGGAGCTTACATCCAGCTTACGGATGAGATCCTCAACGCCGCAGCAACGCAGTTCTACAAAGACGTCGCACGCGTCATGAGAGTCTTTTTCGACGTCGAATCCCAGTCGTTCGAGATGGTCTGATTTCCCGGAAGGAGACAGCAAATGGACAAGTCCAGGCCCAGCCGCAGGAACTTCCTGATTGCAGCCGGCGCCACCGGCGCAGCCGCGGTCGCCGCGATCGGCGCGAAGGCGGTGCCGCAGCCCGCAGCCACGGCGCAGAAGGAGAGCGGCAAGTCGTCCGGGTACAAGCTGACCGAGCACATCCGCAACTACTACCGCACGACGCTGGTCTAGAGCGAGGAGGGCGCCATGCTGCTCACGAGGAAGTCCACCAATACGTCCGCCCCGCAGTCGCGTCTCGCGCGGAGCCTCTCCGGCACGCTCGCCCGCACCATCGACCGGCGCGCGTTCCTCAAGCGCTCGGGCGTCGCGGTCGGCGCCGGCGCGTTCGCCTCGCAGCTGCCGTTCAACCTGATCGGCAAGGCCGAGGCGCAGGAGAAGAAGGCCGCAGACGGCAAGGTCGAGGTCAAGCGCACCGTCTGCACGCACTGCTCGGTCGGGTGCGCCGTCGACGCGGTGGTCCAGAACGGCGTGTGGGTGCGCCAGGAGCCGGTGTTCGACTCGCCGCTCAACCTCGGCGCGCACTGCGCCAAGGGCGCCGCGGTCCGCGAGCACGGCATGACCGAGCACTCGCACCGCCTGAAGTACCCGATGAAGCTCGTGAACGGCAAGTACCAGAAGATCAGCTGGGACCAGGCGCTCAACGAGATCACCGAGCGGATGATGGCGATCCGCAAGGAATCGGGCCCCGACGCCGCGTACTTCGTCGGCTCGTCGAAGCACAACAACGAGCAGGCGATGCTGTTCCGCAAGTTCGTCTCGCTGTGGGGGACGAACAACTGCGACCACCAGGCGCGCATCTGCCACTCGACCACCGTCGCGGGCGTGGCCAACACCTGGGGCTACGGCGCGATGACCAACTCCTACAACGACATGCAGAACTCGAAGTGCGCCATGTACATCGGGTCGAACGCCGCCGAGGCGCACCCGGTGTCGATGCTGCACATGCTGCATGCCAAGGAGACGGGCGCCAAGATGATCGTCGTCGATCCGCGCTTCACGCGCACGGCGGCGAAGGCGGACGAATATGTCCGCATCCGCTCGGGCACCGACATCCCGTTCCTGTTCGGCCTCGTCTACCACATCTTCGAGAACGGCTGGGAGGACAAGAAGTACATCAACGACCGCGTCTACGGGATGGACAAGGTCAAGGCCGAGGTCATGGCCAAGTGGACGCCCGACAAGGTCGAGGAGGCCTGCGGGGTCAAGCCCGACCAGATGAAGCGCGTCGCCGAGGCGCTGGCGAAGAACCGGCCCTCGACGGTCGTGTGGTGCATGGGCCAGACCCAGCACACCACCGGCAACGCGATGGTGCGGGCCTCGTGCATCCTGCAGCTCGTGCTCGGCAACGTCGGCGTCTCGGGCGGCGGCACCAACATCTTCCGCGGCCACGACAATGTGCAGGGCGCGACCGACGTCGGCCCGAACCCCGACTCGCTGCCGGGCTACTACGGGATCGTCCCGGGCTCGTGGCGGCACTGGGCGCGCGTCTGGAACGTCGACTACGCCTGGCTCGAGAAGCAGTTCGCCACGCCGGCGATGATGACCAAGCCGGGCATCACGGTGTCGCGCTGGATCGACGGCGTGCTGGAACAGAACGACAACATCGACCAGGACCCCAACATCCGCGCGATGTTCTTCTGGGGCCATGCGCCGAACTCGCAGACCCGCGGGGTCGAGATGCAGGCGGCGATGCACGCGCTCGACCTGCTGGTGGTGGTCGACCCGTACCCGTCCGCCACGGCCGCAATGGCGGCGATGCCGCTGAACGAGCAGGGGCAGAAGATCCTCGCCGACGCCAAGAAGCAGGCGGTCGCGAACCGCGCGGTCTACCTGCTGCCCGCCGCGACGCAGTTCGAGACCGAGGGCTCGGTCACCGCGTCCAACCGCTCGATCCAGTGGCGCGAGAAGGTGATCGACCCGCTGTTCGAGTCGCGCTCCGATCACGCGATCATGTATGCGTTCGCGCAGAAGTGGGGCTTTGGCGACCAGTTCATCGGCAAGAAGGACGGCAAGCAGAACCTCCGCCTCATCAAGACCGCGAAGGGCTACGAAGAGCCCTCGATGGAGGACACGCTCGCCAACGAGATCAACCGCGGCACGTGGACCATCGGCTACACCGGGCAGTCGCCCGAGCGCCTGAAGCTTCACATGAAGAACATGCACACGTTCGACGTGAAGACGCTGCGCGCCAAGGGCGGCCCGTGCGACGGCGACTACTTCGGCCTGCCGTGGCCGTGCTACGGCAACCCGGCGCTGAAGCATCCGGGCTCCCCGAACCTGTACGACACGTCCAAGCACGTCATGGACGGCGGCGGCAACTTCCGCGCGAACTTCGGCGTCGAGCGCGACGGCGTGAACCTGCTCGCCGAGGACGGCTCGGCGTCGAAGGGCGCGGATCTGCAGTTCGGCTATCCCGAGTTCGACCACGTCCTCCTGAAGAAGCTCGGCTGGTGGGATGAGCTCACCGACGAGGAGAAGAAGGAAGCCGAGGGCAAGAACTGGAAGACCGACCTCTCGGGCGGGATCCAGCGCGTCGTGTTGAAGAACCACGGCTGCCATCCGTTCGGCAACGCCAAGGCGCGCGCGGTGGTGTGGAACTTCCCCGACGCGATCCCGATCCACCGCGAGCCGCTCTACGGCACGCGGCCGGACCTGATGGAGAAGTACCCGGCGCAGGCCGACAAGCGCGCGTTCTGGCGCCTGCCGACGCTCTTCATCTCGGTCCAGAAGAAGAACCTCGAGAACAAGCTGGCCGAGAAGTTCCCGCTGATCCTCACGTCCGGACGGCTGGTGGAGTACGAGGGCGGCGGCGAGGAGACCCGGTCGAACCCGTGGCTCGCCGAGCTGCAGCAGGACAACTTCATCGAGATCAACCCGAAGGCGGCGAACGACCGCGGCATCCGCAACGGCGAGTACGTGTTCGTCTCCACGCCGACCGGCGCGCGCATCAAGGTGAAGGCGCTGGTGACCGAGCGGGTCGGGCCGGACACGACCTTCATCCCGTTCCACTTCTCCGGCTGGTGGCAGGGCAAGGACATGCTGCCCTTCTACCCGGACGGCGCGGCGCCGATCGTGCGCGGCGAGGCGGTCAACACCGCCACCACGTACGGCTACGACACGGTGACGATGATGCAGGAAACCAAGACCACCATCTGCCAGGTCGAGCGGGCCTAGGCGCGCCAGGAGACGAGGAGAACGATCATGGCAAGAATGAAGTTTCTCTGCGACGCCGAGCGCTGCATCGAGTGCAACGGCTGCGTGACGGCATGCAAGAACACCAACGAGGTGCCCTGGGGCGTCAACCGCCGCCGCGTCGTGACGATGAACGACGGCGTGCCCGGCGAGCGGTCGATCTCGGTCGCCTGCATGCACTGCTCGGATGCGCCGTGCATGGCGGTGTGCCCGGTGGACTGCTTCTACAAGACCGAGGAAGGCGTGGTCCTGCACGACAAGGACCTGTGCATCGGCTGCGGCTACTGCTTCTACGCCTGCCCGTTCGGGGCGCCGCAGTTCCCGCAGGCGGGCGCGTTCGGCCTGCGCGGCAAGATGGACAAGTGCACGTTCTGCGCCGGCGGACCGGAGAAGGACAACTCGGCCGAGGAGTTCAGCAAGTACGGCGAGAACCGGCTGGCGATGGGCAAGCTGCCGGCGTGCGCGGAGATGTGCTCGACCAAGGCGCTGCTGGGCGGCGACGGCGACATCATCGCCGACATCTACCGCCAGCGCGTCCTGACCCGCGGCAAGGGCTCCGAGGTCTGGGGCTGGGGCACGGCCTACGGTCCGGGGCAGAAGCCGCCGGCCGCGCAGCCGAAGAGCTGAGGCGATGACCATGCGCACGCTGATCGTCGGCCTCGCTGCCATCGTCGCCCTCGGCCTCGCCGGGTGCGGCGAGCAGCCGCAGGTGGTGCAGTACAAGCAGGGCAAGTACCAGGGCAAGCCCGACGCGAAACCGTGGGACAGCCCGGAATTCGGCGGCAAGCAGGCGGACTGGGAGCGGGCGATCAACACCCGCGCGCAGCACCAGAACGAGTACGCCCGCACCGGCCCGTCAGGGAGGTAGCGCGATGAGCAGACTCTCTTTCGCCGCACTGGCCGTCGCGGCGGCGGTAGCATGCTCGGCCCCCGCGCTCGCGCAGCAGGCCCCGCAGCCCAAGGCGGACGAATCGCCCGCGGCGCAGCAGGCGCAGCGCCAGCAGACGCAGCCGCTCAACAACGCGCCGCTCTGGCGCGAGGTCCGGTCCGGCGATCCCGGCTACACCACGGCGCGCGGCCCGGAGGCGGGGGTGCTGGTGCAGAGCCGCGGCGAGACCTGGCGGGAAGTGCGCGTGCCGATCACCACGATCGGCGGCGCGATCATCGGCCTGGCGCTGCTCGCCCTGTTCGGCTACTACAGCTGGCGCGGCTCGATCGGCCTGCACGACCGGCCGACCGGGCGGCTGATCCGGCGCTTCTCGACCGCCGACCGGATCGTGCACTGGACGATGGGGATCTCGTTCGTGATCCTCGGGCTCACCGGCCTCGTCCTCACGTTCGGCAAGCACATCCTGCTGCCGGTGATCGGCTACACGCTGTTCGCGTGGCTCGCGAACGTTCGTCGAAGAACCTGCACAACTTCGTCGGGCCGATCTTCTCGGTGGCGCTGCCGATCTTCATCGTGATGTTCGTCCGCGACAACCTGCCGCGCGCCCACGACGTGAAGTGGATCGCCAAGTTCGGCGGCATGCTCGACAAGAAGGGCGGGCACGTGCCGTCCGGCCGCTTCAACGCCGGCGAGAAGGCGCTGTTCTGGGGGCTGGTCGTGGTCATCTCGATCACGCTCGTGGTGACCGGGTACATCCTCAACTTCCCGAACTTCGGCCAGACCCGCAGCACGATGCAGACGGCGAACGTCATCCACATGGTGTTCGGCCTGCTCGGCATCGCGATGGCGTGCTTCCACATCTATCTCGGCACGTCGGCATGCGCGGCGCCTACCAGGCGATGCGCACCGGGTACGTGGACGAGACCTGGGCCAAGGAGCACCACGAGTACTGGTACGACGAGGTGAAGGCCGGCAAGAGTCGCCAGAAGTACGCGGACGACGTGCCGGCGGAGACGCGCTCGCAGGTGCTGGGCGTGATCCAACACAGCTGAGGGGGAGACATGACACCACGCTCGATTGCAGTCGCCGTAGCGCTCGCCGTGGCGAGCGGCGTCGCGCTCGCCAAGCTGCCGGCGCCTGCTGCGCCGACCGACGCACAGAAAGCCGCCGCGGCCGAGGCCGCGGCAAAGACGGCGCACGCCGGCAAGGTCGGCGCGTACCAGCAGTGCGAGGCCGAGAACCGCACCGCCGCGAAATACATTGCCGCGGAGAAGGCCAAGGGCAAGACGATCACGCCCCAGGTCACGACGCCGTGCGTGAACCCCGGCCCGTTCCAGACGGCGGGCGCGGCCGCCGCTGCGCCCCCGGCGCCGGCGGCGAAGGCAGCTGCGCCGGCGCCTGCCGCGAAGAAGTAGTGCCGATCAAGATCCCGGCGGCGCCCGGCAACGGGCGCCGCCTTTTTGTTTTATGGAGAGCCAGCTGATGAGAATGAACCTCCTCGCCGTTGCCATCGCGGGCCTTGCCGCAGGATGTGCGGGCGCCCAGAGCCCCGGCCCGAAAGCCGTTGCGCAGCTCGAGGCGACCAAGGGGAACACCGCGACCGGGACGGTCACGTTCGAGCAGCGGGGCGGCAAGGTCGTGGTGACCGCCGAGGTGAGGGGCCTGAAGCCGAATGCCGAACACGGCTTCCACGTCCACGAGAAGGGCGACTGCAGCTCGGGGGACGGCATGAGCACCGGCGGGCACTTCAACCCGAAAGGGGCGCCGCATGGGCAGCCCGGCCATGGCCCGCATCACTCCGGCGACATCCCGGCCCTCAAGGCGGATGCGAACGGTGCGGCGAAGCTGGTATGGGAGGGCGACGAGCTGACCGTGACCGACGGTCCGCTGAGCGTCGTCGGCCGGGGCGTGATCGTGCATCGCGATCCCGACGACTACAAGACCCAGCCCACGGGGAACGCGGGACCGCGGCTCGCCTGCGGAGTCGTCAAGCGCATGTGAGCCCGCCGGGTCGTCGAACGGGCGGCGCGCGCGACCCGTTCGCCCTTTGACGTGCGCAGATCGTGGCCGGGGCCGCTCCTATACTTGTCGCGATCCGTCGCGCGGCGCGCCGCACGTCTTCCGGAGGATCGCCATGACCGTCATCAAGCAGGAAGACTTCGTCCAGTCCGTCGCCGATGCGTTCCAGTTCATCTCCTATTACCACCCGGCCGACTACCTGAAGAACCTCTACGAGGCGTACCAGCGCGAGGCCTCGCCCGCGGCCAAGGAGGCGATGGCGCAGATCCTGATCAACTCGCGCATGAGCGCCGAGGGCCATCGGCCGATGTGCCAGGACACCGGGATCGGCATCGCGTTCGTCCGCGTGGGCATGGACGTGCGCTGGCAGGCGAAGCTCTCGCTCGAGGAGATGGTCAACGAGGGCGTGCGGCGCGCGTACACGAACCCCGACAACAAGCTGCGCGGCTCGGTGCTCGCCGACCCGGACGGCAAGCGCGTCAACACGAAGGACAACACCCCGGCGGTGACGCACGTCGAGCTGGTGCCGGGCGACAAGGTCGAGGTGATCGTCGCCGCGAAGGGCGGCGGCTCGGAGAACAAGTCGAAGTTCGCGATGCTGCTGCCGAACGACTCGATCGTGGACTGGGTGCTGTCGGTCGTGCCGACGATGGGCGCCGACTGGTGCCCGCCGGGGATGCTCTCGCTCGGCATCGGCGGCACGCCCGAGAAGGCGATGCTGATGGCCAAGTGGGCGATGATGGAGCCGATGAACATGCACGAGCTCAAGGCGCGCGGCCCGAAGAACCGCGCCGAGGAGCTGCGCCTGGAGCTCTTCGAGAAGGTGAATGCGCTCGGCATCGGCGCGCAGGGCCTCGGCGGCCTGACCACCGTGCTCGACGTGAAGGTGGTCGACTACCCGACGCACGCCGCGTCCAAGCCGGTGGCGCTGCTGCCGAACTGCGCCGCGACGCGCCACATCCACTTCGTGCTCGACGGGAGCGGCCCGGCGACGCTTCGAGCCGCCGAGCCTCGACGACTGGCCGAAGCTCGAGCTCGATCTCTCCACGTCGAAGCGCGTCAACGTCGATGCGCTCAAGAAGGCCGACCTCGCGCAGTTCAAGGCGGGCGACCGCCTGCTGCTCTCCGGAAAGATCCTCACCGGCCGCGACGCCGCCCACAAGCGGCTCGTCGAGATGATGGCGAAGGGCGAGAAGCTGCCCGTCGACTTCACCAACCGCTTCATCTACTACGTCGGCCCGGTCGACCCGGTGCGGGACGAGGTCGTCGGCCCCGCCGGCCCGACCACGTCCTCGCGCATGGACCGGTTCGTCGAGCCGATGCTCGCGCAGGCCGGGCTGATCGGCATGATCGGCAAGTCCGAGCGCGGCGCCGCCGCTACCGAGTCGATCAAGAAGCACGGCGCGCTGTACTGCATCGCCGTGGGCGGCGCGGCCTACCTCGTCTCCAAGGCGATCCGCGGCTCGAAGGTCCGGGCGTTCGAGGATCTCGGCATGGAAGCGGTCTACGAGTTCGAGGTCAAGGACATGCCGGTGATCGTCGCCGTCGATCCGGCGGGGAACGCGGTCCACAAGTCCGGCCCCGCCGAGTGGCGCGCGAAGATCGGGAAGATTCCGGTGGTCGCCGGCTGAGGGGCTAGCGCGTCGAGCGCTCCCGGTTCGGACAGGTCGCGCAGGCGAGCGGCTCGCCGTCGGGCCCCGCGCGCGGGCCCGCCGCACGAGCCCCGCAGGCAGCGGCCGGTGAGCTTTCCGCCCAGGATCATCGCGACCACGCCGACGCGCGAACGCGCCGAGCGTCACGACGAATCACCAGGGCGACGGCGGGAAGGTCCATCGCGTCATCCTCACGCCGCTGTCGCGCCGAGCGCCGCGAATGCGCGTCGACTCGCCGCTCGCTGAACGCGCCGTCGCGCTCGCGCACGATGAAGTAGGCGGCGAGCCGCTCGCGCTCGGCGAGCGCGAGTCCCCGCTCCGGCCCGAGCACGAACAGCGCCGTCGCCATCGCGTCGGCGAGCGCGCAGTCCGGGCGCGACGACGCTGACCGACGCGAGCCCGTGCCGGATCGGTGCGCCGGTGCCGGGTCGATCTCGTGCGCGTAGCGACGCCCGTCGTGCTCGAACTAGTTGCGGTAGTCGCCGGAGGTCGCCATCGCAGGTCGGCGAGCGGCACGACGAGTGCGACGTGCGGCAACGCCGCGTCCGGACGCTCGATGCCGATGCGCCAGGGCACGCCGTGCGCGTTGCGCCGCGTGTCGCGCACCTCGCCGCCCGCCTCGACCAGGTAGTCGCCGAAGCCGTGCCCTCGAGCACGCGCGCGATCTGGTCGACGCCGAAGCCCTTGGCGATGCCGGAGAGATCGGCGTGGACATCGGGACGCGCCTTGCGTCACGATCCGGCGCGCGCATCGACGTGAGCATCCGGTAGCCGACGCGCGCGCCGAGTGTGCGCAGCGTCTCCTCGGGCGGCACCTGGTCGAGCTTGTTCGGCCCGAAGCCCCAGGCGTCGACGACCGGGCCGATCGTGACGTCGAATGCGCCGCCCGAGCGCTCGCTCACCTGCGTGCGCCAACTCGAACACCCGGCGAGCGTGTCGGGGGAGAGCGCGAACGGCGCGTCGTCGGCGTGACGGTTGAGGCGCGTGAGCTCCGAGTCGTACAAGTAAGTGGACATTCGCAGGTTGACCGTCTCGAGCGCGAGGCGCAGCGCTTCGCGCGCGGCGGCCTGCGCGGTCGGCGTGAGCCGCGGCGCCGCAACCTTCGCGGTGTAGCGCGTGCCCATCGTCGGACCGCCGAACGCGAACTCCCGCGGTCGGACGCCCGGGCCCGAACGCGGGTCGGTGCAGCCGGCGGACGCGAGCGTGGCGGCGCCGAGAACCTTGAGGAGGGTGCGCCGTCGGGGCGAAAGCAGCTTGTGCATGGTCATTTCTCCGCGCTTTTGTCGGGGCCGGCACCCGGTCCGTGCACGGCTGCGGCCTGGCGAATGGCGGCCTCGAACCGGCCCTGGCCGTGTCGGACCAGCCGGTGGACGAGGTCGCGCATCGAGACGAGGCCGTACACTTTCGGCCCGTCGATCACGAGCATGTGGCGATGGTGCTGAACGTACATGAGGCTCAGCGCCGCCTCCACGGTGGTTCCCGGCGACACGAACTGGACATCGCGGGTCATGACGAGCGAGATCGGCGTCGTCTTCGGATCGCGTCCCGCCGCCACGACACGCATGAGCAGGTCGCGCTCCGTGAAGATGCCGCCGACCAGGCCGTCCTCCGTCACGATGAGGACCGCCCCGACCTCGCGCTTGCTCATGAGCGCCACCGCATCGGCCACCGACGCCGACGCGGCGACGGAGATCAGCTCCTCGCTCGCCTTGTCCCGCACGACGGCTTCGACCAGTTCCTGCATGAGCTTGTCCTTTATGGTTCCACGCCGGCGGCCGTCATCAGCCGAAATCGTCCAGCATGATGTTCTCGCGCTCCACCCCGAGCGCGAGCAGCATGTCGATCACGGCCCGCGTCATCGGTCCCGGTCCGCACAGGTAGTACTCGATGTCCTCCGGCGCCGGATGGTCCTTCAGGTAGCGGTCGTGGAGCACCTGATGGATGAATCCGATCGGCCCGGTCCAGGCGTCCTCGGCGAGCGGCTCCGAGAGCGCGAGGTGCCACGCGAAGTTGGGGTTGGCGGCCTGCAGCGCGTCGAATTCCGGAACGTAGAAGGCCTCCAGCAGGCTGCGCGCGCCGTACCAGAAGGTGACCTTGCGCTGCGTGCGGAGGCGATGGAACTGGTCGAAGATGTGCGAGCGCATCGGCGCCATGCCCGCGCCGCCGCCGACGAAGCACATCTCCCTGTCGGTCTCGCGCGCGAAAAACTCCCCGTACGGACCGGACACGGTCACCTCGTCGCCCGGCTTCAGGGCGAACACCCAGGAGCTCATGATCCCGGGCGGGATGTCCTCGCGATACTCCGGCGGGAAGCAGATGCGGATCGTGAACAGCAGAATGCCCTTCTCGCTCGGATAGTTCGCCATCGAGTACGCCCGCGTCAGCGGCTCCGCCGCCTCCGACCGGAAACGCCAGAGGTCGAAGCGGTCCCACGCGGCGCGGAACGGCGCATCGATGTCGAAGTCCCTGAACGCGAGCCGGTGCGGGGGGCACTCGATCTGCACGTAGCCCCCTGCGCGGAACGGCACCTCGTCGCCCGCGGGCAGCGCGAGCTTGAGCTCCTTGATGAACGTCGCGACGTTCCGGTTCGAGATCACGCGACAGCGCCACTTGCGGACGCTGAACACCTCCGGCGCGAGCTCGATCCGGAGGTCGCGCTTGACCTTCACCTGGCAGGCGAGCCGGCGGCCGCGCTTCGCCTCGCCCGGCGAGATGAAGCCGGTCTCGGTCGGCAGCAGCTCGCCGCCGCCGTCCCGGACCACCACCTCGCACACGCCGCACGCGCCCTTGCCGCCGCAGGCGGAGGGAATGAAGATCCCGTTGTCGGTGAGGGCGCCGAGCAATGTCCCGCCGGCGGGCACCGTTAGCGTCTGCGACGCGCTGTCGTTGATGACGATGGCCACGTCGCCGGTCGCGACCAGGCGGCGCCGCGCGCCCAGCAGCAGGCCCACCAGCGCCAGGATCACGCCGGTGAACATCGCCACGCCGAGCACGATCGCGGTCATGTTCGCCTCAGAGCTGGATGCCGGAGAACAGCATGAAGGCGAGCGACATCAGCCCGGCGGTGATGAAGGTGATGCCGAGCCCCTTCAGTCCCGCGGGCACGTTCGAGTACTTCATCTTCTCCCGCACCGCCGCCATGGCGACGATCGCGAGCGCCCAGCCGAAGCCCGAGCCGAGCGCGAAGACCACGCTTTCCCCGAAGGTGTAGTCGCGCTCCTGCATGAACAGCGATCCGGCGAGGATCACGCAGTTGACCGCGATGAGCGGCAGGAAGACGCCGAGCGTCGCGTAGAGCCGCGGCGCGTAGCGGTCGACCGCCATCTCGACCACCTGGGTCGCCGCGGCGATCGTGCCGATGAAGAGGATGAACGACAGGAAGCCGAGGTCCACCCGTGCAAGGCCCGGGCCGATCCAGCCGAGCGCGCCCTCGGCGAGCAGGTAGCGCAGGATGAGGTTGTTCAGCGGCACGGTCAGCAGCTGCACGAACACCACCGCCACGCCGAGGCCGAGCGCCGTCTCCACCTTCCGCGAGCACGCCAGGAACGAGCACATGCCGAGGAAGAAGGCGAGCGCCATGTTCTCGAGGAAGATCGAGCGGATGGCGAGATTGAGGTAGTGCTCCATCGCTTCGCCCCGACCTAGTCCTTCTCCTGCAGCGCCGGCTTCAGCGTGCGCAGCAGCCAGATGAGGAGCGCGATGATGAACAGCGCCGAGGGCGCGAGCAGCATCAGGCCGTTCGGGTTGTACCAGCCGCCGTCCTTGACGAGCGGGAGCACCGTGAGCCCGAACACCTTGCCCGCGCCGAGGAGCTCCCGGGAGAACGCGACCGCGAGCAGCACCAGGGCATAGCCGATGCCGTTGCCGACGCCGTCGATGAAGGAGAGCCACGGCGGGTTCTGCATCGCGAAGCCCTCGGCGCGGCCCATCACGATGCAGTTGGTGATGATCAGCCCGACGTATACCGACAGCTCGAGCGAGAGCTCGTACAGGTAGGCCTTCAGGACCTGGTCCACCACGATGACCAGCGACGCGATGATCGACAGCTGCACGATGATCCGGATGCTGGCCGGCGTGTAGTTGCGCACCAGGCTCACCGCGAGGCTGGCGAATGCGGTCACCAGGATGACGCCGACGCCCATCACCAGCGCCTTGTCGAGCCGCGTGGTCACGGCGAGCGCCGAGCAGATGCCGAGCACCTGCACGCCGATCGGATTGTTGGTGATGACCGGGTCGAGGAGCGCGCTGCGCTCCCGCCGGCCGATCGCGAGGCTTCCGGCTGCGCTCATGTGTTCGCTCCCGCGCGGAACTTCTTCAGATAACGGCCGTAGGCGGCGTCGGAGAGCCAGAACTGCGTCAGGCGGGTCACCGCGTTGCTGGTGACGGTGGCGCCGGAGAGGCCGTCGACGCGCAAAGGGTCCTTTTCGGGCGGACCGGCATTGCCCTTGATGACGGTGATGCGTGCATCCCAGTTGTCGTCGTAGGCCCTGCGGCCCTGCCACAGCGCCTGCCACTTCGGGTTGGCGATCTCGCCGCCGAGGCCGGGCGTCTCCTTCTGGTCGTAGTAGGTCAGCCCGCGCACCGTGTTGCCGTCGCGGTCGATGGCGAGGAAGCCGTACAGGGTGCCCCACATGCCGAGCCCTTCGATGGCGAGCACCACCTGCTCGATGCGGCCCTCCCGGGTCACGAAGTAGACCAGGCCGTGGTTCGGCATGCGCGCGATCCCGGCGCGGTTCTCCGGCGCGGGCCGGCTCTGCGCGCGGGTCGTTGCGCGCCCGGCGCTGATCGTAGCTGCGCGCGTCGGCGCGGTCGGCCGGGACGAGCTCGCCGGTGGCGAAGTCGACGAGCCGCACCTCGATGTTCCGGTCGAAGATGGCCCGCAGCTCCGCGGCCGGCAGGTCCTCGTCGTGACGGATCAGCCCGGCCGCCAGCAGCACGTTCTTCTCCATGTACAGCCGTTGGTTCGCCTCCTGCCGCGGCCGCAGCCCGACCGCCGACACCGCGACGAGCAGCGCGCAGACGACGCAGACCGCGGCCGCGAAGCCGAGCGTGTAGCGCGTCGAGTCAAGTCGCGGCACGACGCTTGCTCCGGCGGTTGATGTTCGCCTTCACGAAACCGTAGTCGATCACCGGCGCCATGACGTTCATGAAGAGGATCACGAGCATCATCGACTCGGGGTAGGCCGGGTTGAACACGCGGATGAGGACCACCAGGAGGCCGATCAGGAACCCGTAGACCCACTTGCCGGACTCGCTGAACGGGGAGGTGACCGGATCGGTGGCCATGAAGACGGTGCCGAACGCCCAGCCCCCCAGCACCATGTGCCACCAGAACGGCACGCCGAGCCACGGGTTGCCGGCCGAGCCGATCGCGTTGAGCGCGAGCGCCATCGCGACGGTGCCGAGCGCGACTCCCGCCATCGTGCGCCAGGAGCCGACGCCGGTGCCGATCAGGATCGCCGCGCCGATCAGGCAGGCCGCCGCCGAGGTCTCGCCCATGGAGCCCGGCTCGAGCCCGACGAACGCGTTCCACCACGAGTGGCCCTGCGCCGCGAAGGGCTCGGTCATGACGCGCATCTGCGCCAGCAGCGTCGCGCCCGAGAAGCCGTCGACGGCGGCACCTTGCGGCACCGCGGTCCAGACCTTGTCGCCCGACATCTCGGCGGGATAGGCGAAGAACACGAACGCGCGCGCCGCGAGGGCCGGGTTGATGAAGTTCATGCCCGTGCCGCCGAAGACCTCCTTGGCGAGCACGACGCCGAAACTGATGCCGAGCGCGGCCTGCCAGAGCGGCGTCGTCGGCGGCAGGATCAGCGGGAAGAGCAACCCGGTGACGAGGAAGCCCTCGTTGACCGCGTGGCGGCGGATCATGCTGAAGAGCACTTCCCAGGCGCCGCCGACCGCCATGGTCACGACGTACAGCGGCAGGAAGTAGAGCGCGCCGTGCACGAAGTTCGCGACCCAGCTCGCCGGCGAGTAGCCGACCCCCAGTGCGCGGATGACGGCGTGGCGCCATCCTTCGAGCGCGCCCGCACCGGCCGGATCGAGCGCGAGGTTGGCCTGCAGGCCGGTGTTGTACATCGCCATCAGCACGCACGGCAGCCGCGGCGATGACCACGATCATCATCATGCGCTTGAGATCGATCGCGTCGCGCACGTGCGCGCCGCCGCCGGTCACCGACGGCGGCGTGTAGAGGAAGGTGTCCGCGACCTCGTAGAGGGCGTGCAGCCGCTCCAGGCGCCCGCCCTTCTCGAAGTGGACCGCCTGCCGGTCGAGCCATGCGCGCAGGCGCCGCATCAGGCTTCCTTCTCGATGCGCTCGAGCGCGCCGCGCAGCAGCGGCCCGTACTCGTACTTGCCCGGGCACACGTAGGTGCACAGCGCAAGGTCCTCCTCGTCGAGTTCGAGGCAGCCGAGCGCCTCGGCGCGCTCGTCGTCGCCGGTGATCAGCGCGCGCAGCAGGAATGTCGGCAGCAGATCGAGCGGCATGACCCGCTCGTAGGTGCCGATCGGGACCATCGCCCGCGGCGAGCCGTTCGTCGTGGTGGTGAACGGGAAGCGGCGCCGCCGCGCGAATGCGCCGACCACGACGCCGGTGAGCGAGAACTTGTCGCGGCCGGGCGCGAGCCAGCCCAGAAACTCGCGGTCGCGTCCTTCGGGCAACCCGGACACCTGGAGGTGATAGCGGCCGAGGTAGCCGGTCGCGTCGCCGCTCGCGGTGCGGCCGTCGAGCACCGCGCCGGAGACGACGCGCTGCTCGCCGGGACGCAGCTCGCCGCGAGTCAGATCGTCGGTGCGAGGCGCCGAGGCGTGTGCGCAGCAGGCGCGGGCGTGCGACGCCCGGCCCGGCGAGCGAGATTACGCGTCCGACGTCAATGCGGCCGGTCAGGAAGAGCGTGCCGATCGCGGCGACGTCCTGGTAGCCGATGTGCCACACGCTGCGCGCGAGGCTCACCGGGTGCAGCAGGTGGATGTGCAGGCCCGTCGTGCCGGCCGGGTGCGGACCGGCGAACTCCTCGACCCGCACGCGCGGTGCAACGGGCGCAGGGATGCGCGCTCCGGCTGCCTTGCAGACGTACACGGGGCCGTCGGTGAGCTGCGCGAGACACTGCACGCCCGCGGCGAAGTCCCCTGCGCGGTCGGCGAGCACGAGGTCCGGCGCAGGCGCGTGCGGCCGGGTGTCGATCGCGGTGACGAAGATCGCCTCGGGCGCGGCAGCGGGCGCGGGGATCCTGCTGAACGGTCGGGTGCGCAGCGCCGTCCACAGGCCCGATTCCAGGAGCAGCGCGCGGACCGCATCGCGGTCCAGCGTCGCGACCTCGCGTCCGGTGAACGCGGGGAGGGGGACTTGCCGATCGGACCGATCGTCTTCCTCGACGTCGACCACGACCGAGAGGAGGGCCCGCCGCTCGCCGCGGTTCACCGCGGTGACGCGACCGGCGGCAGGCGCGGGGTAGGGTACGCCGTGCTTGTCGACGAGGAGCGGCTGGCCGCGCAGCACCCGGTCGCCGGGATGCACCCGGACCGTTGCGCGCAACCCGACGTAGTCCGCGGCAACGAGCGCGACGCGCGCGGCCGGACGCGCCGCCTCGATCTGCGGCGCGGGCGCCCCGGCGATCGGGAGATCGAGACCCTTCCTTGTTCTGTGCACGGCCATTGGTGAGCGCAATCCGGACGCGGCGTCAAAGCAGGGGTTGCGTCACCTTCTCGCCGCGCTCGTACACGACGTGCGCGCGGCCGACGATCAGCGGGTCGAGCGGCCCGATGCGCTCGATGTCCTTCTTCGCGTAGGGCATCGCGTGCAGCAGGTAACGCATCGCGTTGAGCCGCGCGCGCTTCTTGCAGTCGGACTTGATCACCGTCCACGGCGCGTCGGCGGTATCGGTGTAGAAGAACATCGCTTCCTTGGCCTTGGTGTACTCGTCCCACTTGTCGAGCGACGCCGTGTCGATCGCGGAGAGCTTCCATTGCTTGAGCGGGTGCACCTCCCGCTCCTTGAAGCGGCGGCGCTGCTCGTCCCGACTCACCGAGAACCAGAACTTGATGAGGTGCAGGCCGCTGCGCACGAGCATGCGCTCGAGCTCGGGCGTCTGGCGCATGAACTCGAGATACGCCTGCTGCTCGCAGAAGCCCATCACCCGCTCGACGCCGGCGCGGTTGTACCAGGACCGGTCGAACAGCAGGATCTCGCCGGCCGTCGGCAGGTGCTGGATGTAGCGCTGGTAGTACCACTGGCCGCGCTCGACTTCGGTCGGCTTCTCCAGCGCCACCACGCGCGCGCCGCGCGGATTGAGGTTCTCCATGAAGCGCTTGATCGTCCCGCCCTTGCCGGCGGCGTCCCGTCCCTCGAAGAGGATCACGACGCGCTGGCCGGTGTCCTTCACCCACGACTGCAGCTTGAGCAACTCGACCTGAAGACGGTATTTCTGCTTCTCGTAGCCCTTGCGCGACAGCAGGTTCTTGTACGGGTAGCCGCCCTTGCGCCAGTCCGGAGACAGTTCGTCGTCGGGCGCGGTGGGCTCCTCGCGCGCGCGCGCCTGCTGCTGCTTGAGCAGCATCTTCATCAGCGCGGTGGCCTCGGTGGCGGCTCGCCCGGACAGGATGTCCTCGAGCGCGTTCACCTGCGCGAGCTCGGCGGCCGCTGCGTTCTGGGCGACGGCGAAGCGCTCGACGGATTCCGGGGTGTCCAGGGGGCCGGTGTCGCCGTCGGCCACCGCGCGTGCGCGGGGGGCACGGCCGGCCGGGCGGGCCCCGTTCTGGGTCGGGTTGCCGTTCGGGAGGTCGGTCTCTCTCTTGCCAGCCATGAAGCGTTCCTCTTGGGGTGGGGCGTAGGCTACCGATTGTCGAAGCGGTCTGCCGGCCGGATATTGTCCGAGATCAGAGCCTGCGCAGATCGTCCGCTAGATCCTGCCGGGACGACGCCGCGCGCCGGGCGATCGCGCGGGCCCAACCCTTGAAGATGAAGAGATGCGCCGGGACGAGCGCGTACCAGTACGCCAGGCCCCAGATCCCGCGGGGGTGCCAGTACGCGGTGATCGTGATGCGCGTGCTCGGCCCGTCGCGCTCGAGCTCGAATTCGAGAATGCCCGTGCCCGGCGCCTTCATGCCGAAGTGCAGCGTGAGCCGGCGCTCGGGCTCCAGGCCGACCACGGTCCAGTAGTCGATGACGTCGCCGATTCGCAGCTCGGTCGGGTGCCGCCGGCCGCGCGTGAACCCGGGTCCGCCGACGCACCAGTCCGCAGCCTCGCGCAGCCACCAGAGCGCGTTCATGAAGTAGTAGCGGTTGTCGCCGCCGATCGAGCTCACCTGGCGCCACACCGCCGCGGGCGACGCGTGCGCGATCGCGCTGCCCCCGGCCTTCTTCGCGTAGTAGGCATGGTCGTGCCGGAAGCCGCGCATCGAGAACGCACCCTCGGTCCAGCGCGCGGCGACGGTGTGCGCGCGCTCGGCCGCGAACGCGGTCTCGACCGATTCGCGAAACGTCAGGAGCCGCTGCGGGGCGAGACGCCGGAGCTCGGCGTCGTCGGCGGCGAAATCGTGCTTGAGGCCGCCGATCAGCGCGCGGGCGACCGACGCGGGGACGGCCGTCACGAGGCCGAGCCAGTACGACGACAGGCGCGGGGACAGCACCGGGACCGGGACGATCAGCGGGCGGCGCTTGCCCGCCACGTCGGCGAGGCATCGCATCATGTCCTCGTAGGAAAGGACCTCCGGCCCGCCGGCGTCGTAGGTCCGCCCGGCGGCGGCCGGGACGAAAGCGATCCGCACCAGGTACTCGAGCAGGTTGTCGAGCGCGATCGGCGGCGACTTTGCGCGCACCCAGCGCGGCGTCACCATCAGCGGCAGGTGCAGCACGAGGTCGCGCATCACCTCGAACGCGGCGGATCCCGGGCCGACGATGATGCCGGCGCGGATCTCGGTCACCGGCACCGGTCCCGCACGCAGGCGTTCCCCGGTCTCGCGCCGGGAGACGATGTGCTCGGAGTCCGCGTCGGCCGGCACGAGCCCGCCGAGATAGACGATCCGCTTCACGCCGGCCGCTGCCGCCGCGCCCGCGAAGTTCTCCGCGGCCTGGAGGTCGAGCGCGCCGAAGGACTTTCCGGCGGCCATCGAATGGACGAGGTAGTAGGCGATCTCGATGCCCGCGAGCGCCGGGGCGAGCGTTTCCCGCGCGAGCGCGTCCGCCTCGACCAGCTCGACGCCGGTCCAACCGCGCGCCTCGAGCACTTTGCGGCTGCGCGCGGATGCCCGCACCCGCAGCCCCGCGCGCGTGAGCCGGGGCACCAGGTTGGCGCCGACGTAGCCGCTCGCGCCGAACACGAGGACCGAGGCCACGGGGGACGATGCTAGAATCGTTCGAGACTTTCGGGAGTGAAGTGCAGTGAACCCAAGCCGCGTCGCGCGGTTGCGGTGCGCGAGTATCCGGGCAACCGCCTCTGCGATCAAGCCGGAACGCGCATGACCGACCGCACGCCGACGTCCGCCAGCTTCGCCGCCACCGCGGCGCCCTCTCCGCTGCGGGCGTGGTGGGCGGCGGCGCGACCCGCCACCCTGTCCATCGCCGTCGTGCCCGTCGTGGTCGGCACGGCCCTCGCCTGGCGCGACGCGGGCACGATCGACTGGATCGTCGCGCTGGTCGCGCTCGTCGCGGCGATGTTGATCCAGATCGGCACCAACCTCTTCAACGACGTCGGTGACTACGAGCGCGGCGCCGACACCCCCGACCGCCTCGGTCCGCCGCGCGCCACCGCGATGGGCTGGCTTCCGCCGGCCGATGTGCGCCGCGCGGCGGCGACGAGCTTCGGGCTCGCGCTGGTGCTGGGGGCGTACCTCGTCTCGGTGGGCGGCTGGCCGATCCTCGCGATCGGACTGGCGTCGGTCGCCGCCGGGATCGCGTACACCGGCGGTCCGCGTCCGATCGCCTACACCGCTTCCGGCGAGTTCTTCGTGTTCGTGTTCTTCGGCATCGTCGCGACCACGGGCAGCCATTTCCTCCAGGCCGATCGGTTTTCGCCGGCGGCGCTCATTGCGGGCACGATCCTGGGCGCGCTCGCCGCCGCGGTGCTGGTCGTCAACAACTACCGCGACCTCGACAGCGACCTGCGGGCGGGCAAGATCACGCTCGCGGTCCGCATCGGCCGCGCCGCGACGCGCGTCGAGTTCGCGGCGCTCGTCGCCGCGGCGTTCGCGCTCGTGCCGCTGCTGGGCGCGGTCGCGCAGGCCGGCGCCTGGGTCGCCCTCCCGCTCGCCGCGGCGCCGTTCGCCGCGGCGCTGGTGGTGGGGTTCTGGCGCGCGCCGATCACGACGGCGCTCAACCTGTTCCTCAAGCGCACCGCGCAGCTTCAGCTCGCGTTCGGGCTCCTCCTCGCGATCGCGCTCGTCGTGCGCTAGCGCCGCGCGCGGCCGTACGATGAGCGAACTCTCGCGCAGCTTCGGTTTTCAGGAGGTCGATCCGGCGGAGCGCGAGCGGCGCATCCGCAGGGTGTTCGACACCGTCGCGCCGCGCTACGACCTCATGAACGACCTCATGAGCATGGGGACGCACCGGCTCTGGAAGCGCGCGTTCGCGCGGATGGCGGCGCCGCGCGCGGGCCAGGTGATCGTCGATCTCGCCGGCGGCACCGGCGACATCGCGGCGCTGATGGCCGGGCCGGACCGGCTGGTGGCGGTGTGCGATCCGAGCGTGGCGATGATGGAGGCCGGACGGCAGCGCGGCCGCGGCGCGCTCGTCTGGCTGGCCGGCGCGGCGGAGCGACTGCCGTTCGCCGACGGCGCCATCGACACGCTCACGATCTCGTTCGGCATTCGCAATGTCACCGACATGCCGGCGGCGCTGGCGGAGATCCGCCGGGTGCTGAAGCCCGGCGGGCGCTTCCTCTGCCTCGAGTTCTCGAAGGCCTGGGCGCCGATCCGGCCGTTCTACAACCTCTTCTCCTTCACCGTCATCCCGCGTCTCGGCGCATGGGTCGCGCGCGCGCCCGAGGCGTACAACTACCTGATCGAGTCGATCCGGCGCTTCCCGGATCAGGAAGAGATGAAGGCGATCATGGCGCGCGCCGGCTTCGCCGACGTGCGCTACCGCAACCTCACGTTCGGGATCGCCTGCATCCACGTCGGCACGAAGGCGGCGGGCTAGACGCCCTCGACGATGATCAGGTTGAGGTCGGCCACCGCCAGCCGCTTCTGGCGCGCCGCCTGATACTCCGGCGAGTGGAAGAACTCCCGCGCGCGCTCGAGGCTCGGGAATTCCACGATCACGACGCGCGGGCCGGGAAAGCTGCCCTCGAGCACTTCGCTCGCGCCGCCGCGCGCGATGAAGCGCCCGCCGTACTGCGCGATCGCCGCCGCAGCGAGCGTGCGGTACGCCTGGTACGCCTCGGGGTTCTTCACGGTTCCGGTCGCGACGAGATAGGCGGACATGCTGGGGCTTCCTTTCAGGTGATCGTCCGGACGAGATGATGCACGAGTCCGGCCGCGCCGCACGCGGCGATGACCGGGATGATGCCGGCCTTGAACCGCCACAGGGCGACGAGCGCGGCGATCGCCAAGCGCGATCGAGAAGAAGTCGGTCGGCCCGGCGAACCCCTGCGGCCAGAACACGTGCCAGGCGAAGAACACCGCGAGGTTCACGATCACGCCGACGATCGCGGCGGTGATGCCGGTGAGCGGCGCGGTGAAGCGGATGTCGCCGTGCGTCGACTCGACCAGCGGCGCGCCGACGCAGGATGAACACGAACGACGGCAGGAAGGTGAAGAACGTGGCGACCGTCGCGCCGGCCGACGCCGCCGCGAGGAGCGCCTCGGGACCGAACAGCGCCTTGCGTCCAGGCGCCGACGAAGCCGACGAACGCGACGACCATGATGAGCGGGCCGGGCGTGGTCTCGCCGAGCGCGAGACCGTCGATCATCTGCGTCGCGGTCAGCCAGCCGTAGTGCTCGACGGCGCCCTGGTAACACGTACGGCAGCACGGCATACGCGCCGCCGAAGGTGAGCAGCGCGGCCTTGGTGAAGAACCAGCCCATCTGCGTGAGGGTGCCCTGCCAGCCGAAGGCGGCGGCGAGCGCGCCGAGCGCGGCGAGCCAGATCGCGAGCCCCGCCACCGCGAACGCGACGACCTTCGCGGCGCTGAAGCGCGTGTGCGGGGAGCACCGCGCCGTCGTCGATCAGCGCCGGGCCCGAAGGACGCCGCAGCGGATGCCGTGACCGCCACCGCGGAACCGCTTCGGGTCGAGACGGCCCCAGACGTAGCCGATCACGCCGGCCGTCAGCGACGATCGCGGGAAACGGCACGTCGAACGCGAAGATGGCGACGAACGCCGCGATGCTGATCAACCAGAGCGGCCTGTACTTGAGCGCGCGCGAGCCGATCCGGTACGCGGCGAACAGGACGATCGCGGTGACCGCGGGCTTGATGCCGTAGAGCACGCCGGCGACCGCCGGCACGTCGCCGAAGCGCAGGTAGATCCACGAGAGCGCGATCAGGATGAAGAGCGACGGCAGCACGAACAGGCCGCCGGCGACGATCCCGCCCCAGGTGCGGTGCATGAGCCAGCCGATGTAGGTCGCGAGCTGCTGCGCCTCCGGACCGGGCAGCAGCATGCAGTAGTTGAGCGCGTGCAGGAAGCGCCTCTCCGAGATCCAGCGCCGCCGCTCCACCAGCTCCTGATGCATGATCGCGATCTGCCCGGTCGGGCCGCCGAAGCTGATGAAGCCGAGCTTCAGCCAGTACGCGAACGCCTGCCAGAAGCTGACCGCCGCGGGCGGCGCCGCGACCTGTTCCGCGGGTGCGCTCACGACGGGTAGCTCCGGCTGTGCGGCTCGCCCTGCGCCTCCCGGCACCAGGCGTAGAGCGCGTCGTAGACCGGCATGGCCGCCTCGAGCATCGCCGCATCGTCGGCGAAGGTGCGCGACAGGCCGAGCGAGACGGCGAGCAGTCCCGCCGCCTGCGGCGCGAGATCGAGCCGCGCCGTGTCCGCGCCGCGAACGATGACCGCGAGCGCGTCGAGCGCGGGCTCGCGGAGCTGGAAGTCCTCGAGCATCGCGTCGAAGCTGCAGCGCTCGCCGCGATGGGTGAACTGCACGCCGGGCACGTCGTAGGGCACGGCCTTGCGCTCGCGCGCCGCGCCGAGCACGCGCTCCGGCGGCACGTAGTCGAACTCGGCCAGCGGATCGACGAAGCGTCGCACGAGCCAGGGACAGGCGACACGATCGATCTTCGGGCGCTCCCGCGTCACCCAGCGCGTGGCGGCGAGCGACCCATGGCCGATGTCCGGCAGCTTGCGGACGGTCGGCGCGCCGGCCGCTTTCCAGTCCTCGATGCCGCCTTCGAGATAGCGCGCGGCGACCCCCTGCGCGGCGAGCGCCCGCACCGCACCCTGGCTCACCTCGTGGCCGTGCACGCAGTAGGCGACGACCTCGCGTCCGGCGGGGAGCGCGGCGGCCCAGTCGGCGACCGTGTCATGCCCGCGCCGGATGGCGGAGGCGATCACGAGCGGATCGGAGTCGAACGCGGGCGGCTTGCGCACGTCGATGACGAGCGGCGCGCGCGGCGTGCCGATGACGAGAGCGGAGCGAGGAAACGGAAATCGAGGCGACGGTGTCCATGGCGATCCTCCAAAGATGCGGACGAGGTCGCAGCGCTTGGACGGGACACCGTCTTGAGCCGGGGAGGCTGCGCATCCCCGCGTGACTCGCACTATAGCCTCCGTTGGGCGGCGCGGGCAAGTCTAGGGGGTGAGTGCGGCGGGCTCGGTGAGCTCTCCCGGCGCGTCGAGCGCGTAGCCCGCGAGTTTCGCCACGATCTGCTTCGTCGCCGCGCCGGCCAGGAGTTCGCGCAGGCGTTGAATGGCCGCCTGACGGAGCGCGCCGCGACGGCACGCGAAGAGGTACCGCTCCGCCGCGATCGGCACGAAGCCGAGCCCGAACTGGCGCGCTGCCGCCTCGAGCCCGAATCCCGCATCGGCCTTTCCGGCCGCGACCGTCGCGGCGACGGCCAGGTGCGTGAACTCCTCGGTGGCGTAGCCGCGCAACGACAACGCATCGATCGCCTGCGCGCGCAGGAGCTGGTCGACCAGGACGCGCGTACCCGAGCCGCGCTGCCGGTTGACGAAGCGCAGGCGCCGCTGCGCGACGTCGGCGAGCGTGCGCAGCCGCCGCGGGTTCCCGCGCGGGACGATCAGGCCCTGGCGCCGGCGCGCGAAGCGGACGAGCGCGTAACGGGCCGGGTCGAGCCGGCCGAGCACTTCGCGCGCGCCCAGCCCGTCGGCCGCCACGTGGAACCCCGCGAGGTCGGCGGCGCCCCGCCGCAGCGCGGCGAGGCTCTCCACGCTGCCGTGCGTCTCGAGGTCGAGTGCGAGCGCGCCGGACTCGGTCCACGCGTCGCGCAGCGCCGCGAGTGCGAGGTCGTGGCTCGCGGCGACCCGCAGCCGCGGCGGGGCGTGCGCGCCGGACCGGCGGCCGCGTGGGGGCGCGAGCTCGACCGCGACGCCGGCGAGCGCGGCGCGGGCCGCGGCGTGCGCCGCGAGCAGCCGCTCGCCGAGCGGTGCGACCTTCGCGCCGCGGCCGCGCTCGAGGAGGGCGAGCGGCGCGCCCAGGGTCTCTCCCGTTGCCGCCAGGAGACCCCAAGCGGAGCGGTAGGAGATTCCGGTTGCCGCGACCGCGGCGCGCAGCGTGCCCTCGCGCCGGATTGCCTCCAGCAGCGCGACCACGCGCGGATCCAGCGCAGCGCCGCGCGCGCCGGGCGTGCGCCAGGAGACCTCGGCCAGGAGCTTGCGCGCCGCGCTCATATGCAAAGTTTTGCATATTTCGCGCCAGGCGGTACGCGGCTAGCATCCTTAGGCTCCCAGGCATCAATCGGCAGCCGCTTGCCGATTGCCGATTGCTTATTCCCGCACGGCAAACATGGACACCCTCCAGCTCGCCTTCCTCGAAGCGCTGAAGATGATCGGGCAGCTCGACCCGAAGCTGGTCGAGATCGTCGTGCTCAGCCTGCGGGTCAGCCTCGCGGCGGTCGCGATCGCCACGCTCGTCGGGCTGCCGCTCGGCGCGGCGATCGCGGTGACGCCGGTTTCCGGGCCGCAAGACGCTGATCGTGGTGCTGAACGCGCTGATGGGGCTGCCGCCGGTGGTGGTCGGGCTGGTCGTCTACCTCCTGCTGTCGCGCGCCGGCCCGCTCGGCCCGCTCGGGATCCTGTTCACCCCCACGGCGATGGTGATCGCGCAGGCGATCCTGATCACGCCGATCATCGCGGCGCTCGCGCGCCAGGCGGTCGAGGACGCCTGGCGCGAGTACCAGGAGCAGCTGCACTCGCTCGGCGCGCGGCCGGTGCAGTCGGCGCTCACGCTGCTCTGGGACACCAAGTTCTCGCTGGTGACGACGGTGCTCGCCGGCTTCGGGCGCGCGGCGGCCGAGGTCGGGCGCGGTGATGATCGTCGGCGGCAACATCGACGGCGTCACGCGCGTCATGACGACCGCGATCGCGCTCGAGACCAGCAAGGGCGACCTGCCGCTCGCGCTCGGGCTCGGGCGTCGATCCTCGTGACGATCGTCCTGACGCTGAACGCCGCCGCGTACCTGGTGAAGGAGGCGGCGCAGCAACGCTATGGATGAGGCCGCAATGAAGGCGCCCGCGTCGCTGCTGCCGCTCACCCTCGATCGCGTGTGCTTCGAGGCGGGGGGGCGGCGCATCATCGACACGATCTCGCTCGCGATCGAGGCCGGGCCGCGCACCGTGATCCTCGGGCCGAACGGCGCCGGCAAGAGCGTGCTGCTGCGCCTCTGCCACGGGCTGCTCGCGCCGACCTCCGGGCGCGATCGCCTGGAGCGCGCCGGAGCGCGCGAACGGCGCGCGCCAGCAGGCGATGGTCTTCCAGCGGCCGGTGCTGCTGCGCCGCTCCGCGCTCGCCAACGTGGCGTACGGCCTGAAGATCGCCGGCGTCGCGCGCGACGCAGCGCGATGCACGCGCACGGGCCGCGCTCGAGCGCGTCGGGCTGACCCACCTCGCGGATCGCCCTGCGCGGGTGCTGTCCGGCGGCGAGCAGCAGCGGCTCGCGCTTGCGCGCGCGTGGGCGCTCAACCCCGAGGTGCTGTTCCTCGACGAGCCGACCGCGAACCTCGACCCGGGCGCGACGCACGAGATCGAGTCGGCGATCCAGGCGATCCACTCCGGCGGCACCAAGATCGTGATGGTCACGCACAACCTCGGGCAGGCGCGGCGCATCGCGGACGAGATCGTCTTCCTCTGCGACGGGCGGGTCGTGGAGCGCGCCTCCGCGGTCCGCTTCTTCACTTCGCCCGAGCGTCCCGAGGCCGCTGCATTCCTCAAAGGAGAACTGCCGTGGTGATCACTCGCCGTCTCGTCCTCGCTTTCCTCGCCGCCGCGGCTCTCGCGCCGGCCCACGCGCAGGAGAAGTACATCACCGTCGCCTCGACGACCTCGACCGAGCAGTCGGGGCTGTTCGGCTTCATCCTGCCGATCTTCCAGAAGAGCACCGGCATCGAGGTGCGCGTCGTCGCGCTCGGCACCGGCCAGGCGCTCGACATGGCGCGGCGCGGCGACGCCGACGTGGTGTTCGTGCACGACCCCGCCGCGGAGCGCAAGTTCGTGAGCGAGGGCTATCGGCGTCGGACACCGGGACGTCATGTACAACGACTTCGTGCTGATCGGACCGAAGGGCGATCCCGCGAAGGTCGCCGGCGGCAAGGACATCACCGCCGCGCTGAAGAAGATCCAGGCGGCGCAGGCGCCGTTCGTCTCGCGCGGCGACAAGAGCGGCACGCACGCCGCCGAGCTGCGGCTGTGGAAGGAGGCGGGAATCGACATGCCGGCGCAGAAGGGGCCGTGGTACCGCGAGACGGGATCGGGCATGGGGCCGGCGCTCAACACCGCGTCCTCGATGAACGCGTACATCCTCGCCGACCGCGGGACGTGGCTGTCGTTCAAGAACCGGGGCGATCTCGCGATCCTGGTCGAAGGGGACAAGCGGCTCTTCAACCAGTACGGCGTGATGCTGGTGAACCCGGCGAAGCACCCGCACGTGAAGAAGGACGCTCGGTCAGCAGTTCCTGGACTGGATCGTGTCGCCCGACGGCCAGCGGGCGATCGCGCAGTACGCGATCGGCGGGCAGCAGCTCTTCTTTCCGAACGCGGCGCCCTGAATCGCGCGTCCGCGCCGTACGCCCCGGTGCAGCGCTGCCCGGCGCCGATGCCAGCCAGCCGCGGCAGCGTGTAACGGTCCCCGTTCAATTAGAAAACCCTGATCTTCCGGCCGGTTGACGAACGTCAATCGCGGCCAATGCCGCGTGCGCAGAATGGTCTCAATGCTGCACTGCGATTAGGGGCGCGCACATGAGACTGACCAGAAGGGAATTCATCAAGGCATCCGCAGCCACCGCAGCGATGCTCGCCGCGGGCTGTGCGACCACCGAGCCAAAAACGAGCGCCATGGCGGTCCGCAAGGCGAGGCCGGCCGGGCCCGCGAAAGGCGACTGGGTCGCAAGCACGTGCCAGGGCTGCACGCAATGGTGCGCGATCCAGATCTTCGTGCAGGAGGGGCGCGCCGTGCGGGTGCGCGGCAACCCGCTCTCGAAGACCAACCACGGCTACTGCTGCCCGCGCGGCCACCTGATCCCGCAGCAGGTGTACGACCCCGACCGGATCAAGGTGCCGATGAAGCGCACCAACCCGGCCAAGGGCCGCGGCGTCGACCCGCGCTGGGTCCCGATCACCTGGGACGAGGCGCTCGACACGGTCGCCGAGAAGATGCTCGAGCTGCGCCGGAACAACGAAGCGCACAAGCTCGTGTACATGCGCGGCCGGTACTCGTCGACGTCGACGGACCTGCTCTATGGCGCCCTCCCCAGGGTCTTCGGCACGACGAACTACTTCTCGCACAGCGCGATCTGCGCCGAGGCCGAGAAGATGGGCCCGGGGCTCACGCAGGGGTATTTCGGCTACCGCGACTACGACCTCGACCGGACGCAATGCCTGGTGTGCTGGGGCGTGGACCCGGTGGCGTCGAACCGCGAGGTGCCCAACACCATTCACCGGCTGGGGGAGATCATCAAGCGCGGCAAGGTCATCGTGGTCGACCCGCGCCTGACCACCGTCGCCACGAAGGCGCACGAATGGCTGCCGGTCAAGCCCGGCACCGACGGCGCGCTCGCCGGCGCGATCGCGCACGTGCTCCTGACCGAGGGCCTGTGGAGCCGCGAGTTCGTCGGCGACTTCAAGGACGGGAAGAACCTCTTCGTGGCCGGCCGCACGGTCGACGAGGGGGCGTTCGCCGAGCGCGAGACCTTCGGCCTCGTCAGGTGGTGGAACGTCGAGCTCAAGGACCGGACGCCGGCCTGGGCGGAGAAGGAGACGCTGATCCCCGCCGACCAGATCGTGCGCGTGGCGCGCACGATGGGGAAGAGCGCGCCGAAGGTTGCGGTGTGGATGGGCCCCGGCGCGGCGATGAACCCGCGCGGGACGTACACCGCGATGGCGGTGCACGCGCTGAACGGCCTGCTGGGCTCGGTCGACGCCGAGGGCGGCGCGTGGCAGTCGAGCAGCGTGCCGACCGCCGGGTTCCCGAAGTCCGACGGCTACCTGGACGACATCGCCAAGGGCGCAAGCAAGTTCAAGAAGCTCGACGGCCGGGGCGCGAAGGACATGCCGGCGATGATGAACGCCCGGCCCGGCAGCGGCGTCGTCACCAACAACGTCGCCAACGGCCTGCTGAAGGACCCCGGCGCGTGCAAGGTGTTCCTCTCGTCGTGGTCGAACTTCAACTTCTCGTGCACCGACCCGAAGCGCTGGGACCAGGCGCTCGCCAAGGTGCCGTTCTTCGTGCACATGGTGACGAACCCGTCGGAGATGACGCAGTTCGCCGACATCGTGCTGCCCTCGACCTTCAACTCGGCCGAGGGCTGGTCGATCGTCACCAACATGGGCAACGGCTACGGCTACGCGTCGATCCAGCAGGCTGCGGTCCGGCGCCTGTGGGACGTGAAGCAGGAGGAGACCGAGGTCGTCTGGCTGCTGGCCGAGAAGCTGAAGGCCAAGGGCTTCCCGAACCTCTTCGACTACTACTCGAAGGAGTTCAAGGATCCCGAGACCGGCAAGAACCCGACGAACGCGCTCGAGTTCGCCGTGACCGCGGCCAAGATGTCGAGCGCCCCGCTGTGGATGGCGAAGGAACCGCCGAAAGGCGACGCGCCGATCCAGGGCTGGGCCGAGTTCCGCCGCAAGGGCATGTTCTCCGGCTCCAGGTACGTGCTGAAGAAGGGCTGGGGCGGGAAGTTCAACACCGCGACCAAGAAGTTCGAGTTCTACAGCGAGACGCTGAAGAAGGGGCTCGCCGAGCACGCGAAGAAGTACGAGACCACGGTCGACGACATCATGACCGTGACCGGCTACGTCGCGCGCGGCGAGCTCGCGTTCGTTCCGCACTACGAGCCGCCGAAGCGGCACGGCAGCCTCGAGGAGTACCCGTTCACCTTCATCGACTACAAGTCGCGCCTGAATCGCGAGGGCCGCTCGGCGAACCTCGCCTGGTACCAGGAATTCAAGAAGGTGGACCCGGGCGACGTCTCGTGGGACGACGTGCTGAAGATGAACCCGGCCGACGGCGGCAAGCTCGGTCTGAAGACCGGCGACATGGTGAAAGTGAGCTCGGTCGCCGGCGCGATCACGGTCAAGCTCAAGCTCTGGGAAGGGGTGCGGCCCGGCACGGTCATGAAGTGCTACGGCCAGGGCCACTGGGCCTACGGCCGGATCGCGGCGGCCGACTACGCCAAGGCGCAGCCGCGCGGCGGCAACAACAACGAGATCCTGGTCGACGACTACGACCGCCTGAGCGGCGCGACCGCGCGCAACGGCGGGTTCGTGGGCGTGCGGGTCGCCAGGGCCTGAGCGGGCAGCGAAGGAGCGAACGATGAGACTCGGAATGGTGATCGACCTCGGACGGTGCGTCGGCTGCGGCGCCTGCGCCTTCGCGTGCAAGGCCGAAAACAACACGCGCAACCGCGCCGACGGCCAGAGCTTCAACTGGGCCGACTTCGTGATGAAGACGGAGGGGACCTTCCCGAACGTCGTCCACACGGTCATGCCGGTGCTCTGCAACCACTGCTCGGACGCCCCGTGCGTCAAGGCCTGCCCGGTCACGCCGAAGGCGATGTACAAGACGCCCGAAGGCGTCACGATGTTCGACAACTCGCTCTGCATCGGCTGCCGCATGTGCCAGAGCGCGTGCCCGTACAGCGCCCGGACGCTGGGGACGAGAGCCTCAACGGCGAGACCTACAGCGTGATCAGCTTCAACCGCCCGGACGCCGACACCCAGCCGCAGTGGAGCGATGCGACCGCGCTGATCCCCGGGTGCACCGCGTCGGGCGCCGAGACCGCGAAGCGGGCGGGCGCCGTCACCCCCGCGATGAACCAGTGGCAGGCGGGCGACGTCCAGCCGCGTGCGCAAGGACGAGGTGGTCGAGAAGTGCACCTTCTGCTACCACCGGACGAGCCACGGCCTGCAGCCGGCGTGCGTGGAGGTGTGCCCGTCCAGGGCGCGCATCTTCGGCGACCAGGAGGACCCGAACGCCGAGATCGCCAAGGTGCTGCGGGCGGAGAAGTCGTTCCGGCTGCAGGAGGAGAAGGGGACGAAGCCGAACGTCCACTACGTCGGCAAGTACAGCGCGCGCGCCTGACCGCATGGCGGACCCCGGCGGCGCGCGCGATGCCGCGCGCGCGGATCTCTCCCGGTTGCTCGCGGCCTGCTACTACGAGCCGGGCCCCGAGCTCGCCGAGGAGCAGGTCTTCGATTCGATCGCGGGCGCCGCGGCGCTGATCGACCCCGGCCTCGAGGCGGAGGCGCGCAGGCTGGGCGCGGCGTTTGCCGGCGCGCGGCTCGAGGACCTGCTCGTCGACTACACGCGTCTCTTCCTGGGCCCGGTCAAGGCGCTCGCCCAGCCGTACGGCTCGGTCTGGCTGGAAGCCGACGGCGGCCTGATGCGGGACTCGACGATGGCGGTCGCGGCGCTCTACGTCGAGGGCGGGTTCGAGATCGCCGACGAATTCCGCGAGCTGCCCGACCACGTGGCGGCCGAGCTCGAGTTCCTCTATCTGCTCCGCTTCAAGATCGCGCAGGCGCGCATGGCGGGCGACACCGCCGCCCTCGCGGCGGCGGACGCCCTGCGCCGGCGGTTCCTCGGGCAACACCTCGGCGTCTGGATCGCGCCGTTCAGCGCAGCCGTAAGGGCTGGTGCCCAAACGGATTTCTATCGCGCGCTTGCCGAGTTGACCGAGCGGTTCGTCGGCATCGAATCGCAAGCCTGAGCCCTGGTTACAAATCCACGCTTGACAGGCGGCCATCGTTTCGAAGATTCTAGAAACATGGAAACGACAGACGCGCTCAAGGCGCTCGGCGCCCTTGCCCAGGACACGCGGCTCGCCATCTTCCGCCTGCTGGTGCAGGCCGGACCGGAGGGCCGGGCCGCGGGAACGATCGGAGAGCAGCTCGGTATTCCGCCGGCCACGCTCTCCTTTCACCTGACGCAGCTCGCGGGGGCGGGGCTCGTTCGCCCGCGCCAGGACGGCCGCTTCATCTACTACTCGGCCGACTTCGGGGCGATGAACGCGCTCGTCGGGTTCCTCACCGAGAACTGCTGCGGCGGCAACGCCTGCGGGCCGCAGCAGATCCGCATTCAACGCACAAGGCAAAGGATCAAGACATGAAACGCTTCCACGTCCACGTCGCGGTCGACGATCTCGCCGCGAACATCCGGTTCTACTCGACCGTCTTCGGGACGCAGCCCGTCCGTCGTGAAGGACGACTACGCGAAGTGGATGCTCGAGGATCCGCGCGTCAACTTCGCGATCTCGCGCCGCGGCGCGAAACCCGGCCTCGACCACCTCGGGCTGCAGGTCGACTCCGACGAGGAGCTCGCCGGGCTGCGCGCGCAGGTCGGCAAGGCCGAGATCGCCGCGTTCGACCAGTCGCAGGCCGCGTGCTGCTACGCCAAGTCGGACAAGTACTGGATCAACGACCCGCAGGGCATCGCGTGGGAGACGTTCCACACGCTCGACCAGATTCCCACGTTCGGCGCCGACACCAAGAAGGGCGCCGAGGCGTCCGCGTGCTGCGCGCCGGCGGTCCAGCCCGTGCAGTTCACCGAGTGGGCCAAGACCAGTCGCTGCTGCTGAACGCCGATGGCGGGCCGCACCTACAACGTGCTGTTTCTGTGCACCGGGAACTCGGCGCGGAGCATCCTCGCCGAGGCGGTGCTGAACAACCTCGGGCAAGGACGCTTTCGCGCGTACAGCGCCGGCAGCCATCCGGCCGGACGGGTGAACCCGTATGCGCTCGAGCTGCTGCAGAAGCACCGCCTGCCGGTGGACGGATTGCGCAGCAAGAGCTGGGACGAGTTCGCGCAGCCCGGCTCCCCGCCGCTCGACTTCGTCTTCACGGTCTGCGACAGCGCGGCGGGTGAGGTCTGTCCGATCTGGCCCGGGCAGCCGATCACGGCGCATTGGGGCGTCGAGGACCCCGCCGCGGTCGAAGGAAGCGACGAGGCGAAGCGCCGGGCGTTCCTCAACGCGTTCCAGATCCTCGGCAACCGCATCCGGATCTTCGCGAGCCTGCGGCTCGAATCGCTCGACCGGCTCGCCCTCGACGCGAAGCTGCGCGAGATCGGGACGCTGACAGCGCGAGCGGACGGGCAGCCCTCATGACACAGCACACCCGCAGGCTCGGCTTTCTCGACCGCTACCTCACCCTGTGGATCTTCCTCGGCATGTTCGCCGGGGTCGTGGTGGGCTACCTCTACCCGGGCGTCAGCGGATTCTGGAGCCGGTTCCAGAGCGGGACGACGAACATCCCGATCGCGGTGGGACTGATCCTCATGATGTACCCGCCGCTCGCAAAGGTCCGCTACGAGGACCTGGGCGACGTGTTCCGCAACCGCCGGGTGCTCGCGTTGTCGCTGGTGCAGAACTGGGTCATCGGGCCGATCCTGATGTTCGTGCTGGCCGTGGTCTTCCTGCACGACCACCCGCACTACATGGCGGGCCTGATCCTGATCGGGCTGGCGCGCTGCATCGCGATGGTCATCGTGTGGAACGAGCTCGCCAGGGGCGACACCGAATACGCGGCGGGGCTCGTCGCCTTCAACTCGATCTTCCAGGTGCTCTTCTTTTCGGTCTACGCCTACGTGTTCCTCACGGTGCTGCCGGGGTGGCTGGGCCTGCAGTCGTTCAAGGTCGACATCACGATCGCCGACATCGCGTGGAGCGTTTTCATCTATCTCGGCATTCCCTTTATCGCCGGTGCGCTCACCCGCTTTGCGCTGGTGCGCGCCAAGGGCAAGGCCTGGTACCACGAGCGCTTCGTGCCGAAGATCAGCCCGATCACGCTGATCGCGCTGCTCTTCACCATCTTCGTCATGTTCTCGCTCAAGGGCGACTACATCGTCCGCATTCCGCTGGACGTGGTGCGCATCGCCATCCCGCTGGTCATCTACTTCGTCGTCATGTTCCTGGTGTCGTTCTGGATGGGGCGCCGGATCGGCGCCGACTACCCCAAGACGGCGACGCTGTCCTTCACTGCCGCGAGCAACAACTTCGAGCTCGCCATCGCCGTCGCCATCGCCGTATTCGGGATCAATTCCGGCGAAGCGTTCGCGGCCGTCATCGGCCCCCTGGTCGAGGTGCCGGTGCTGATCCTGCTCGTCAACGCGGCGCTCCATTTCCAGCGCAAGTATTTCGCGGCGCCGCAGCCTGCGGGCTCCCTTGCATCGGACGTTCGCCCATGAGCCCTTGGAGCGTGCCCGGACTGTGCCGACACGAGTCGCCGCCACTTCCTACCGAGAGGATCCAGCCATGTCTGCAATCAACGAATTGAAGGAAATCGTCCGCGGGAAGTACGGCGCCGCCGCATCGCAGGTGAAAGCGGGCCGGACGAGTTGCTGCGGCAGCGCGCCGAGTCAGGCGAGTTGCTGCGATCCGATCACCTCCAATCTGTACGACGCCGATCAGGCTGGCGAAGTGCCCGATGCCGCACTGCAGGCCTCGCTGGGGTGTGGCAATCCGACCGCGCTGGCCGAGCTGAAGCCGGGCGAGATCGTCCTCGACCTGGGGTCGGGGGGCGGCATCGACGTGATCCTTTCCGCGCGCCGGGTGGGGCCCACGGGCAAGGCCTACGGCCTCGACATGACCGACGAGATGCTGGCGCTGGCCGAGGAGAACAAGCGCAAGAGCGGACTCGCCAACGTCCAGTTCCTGAGAGGAGAGATCGAGGCCATCCCGTTGCCCGACAGCACGGTCGACGTGATCATCTCGAACTGCGTGATCAACCTGTCGGGCGACAAGGACCGGGTGCTGAAGGAGGCCTTTCGAGTCCTCAAGCCGGGCGGGCGGTTCGCGGTGTCGGATGTCGTCGTGCGCGGCGAGGTGCCGGCGGCCATCCGCAAGAGCATGGAGCTGTGGGTTGGCTGCATCGCCGGCGCGCTTTCGGAGGCCGACTACAGGAACAAGCTTGCGTCAGCCGGTTTCACCGGCATCGACGTGGAAGTCACGCGCGTCTACGGGCTCGACGATGCGCGAGCCTTCCTGGCTGCGGAAGGGTTTGACGTCGACGCTGTAGCGAAGGAGATCGACGGCAAGTTCGTCAGCGCGTTCATCCGCGCCACCAAGCCGGCGAACTGAGTCCTTTCGCGCCACTCAGGTTGCACGCGCCTCGTTGATCCAGCCCGCGACCGAGCTCGGGGCGGGGATCTTGCCCGAGCAAACCAGCTTCTCGTTGATCACCAGGCCGGGCGTCGTCATGACGTTGTAGGCCAGGATGTCGTTGTAGTCCGTCACCTTGACGAACTCGGCTTCGACGCCGAGGTCGGTTGCGGCCTTGCGCGCCACTTCTTCCACCCGGCGGCAGTTCGCGCAACCCGGTCCGAGAATCTTGATCGTCAGCATTGGGGTATCTCCATTCATTTCTCTGCCGTGGCCGGCATTCCCGCCGGCGCGTGATTGCGGCGCTCCGCCCACCACAACCCGGCTGCGAGCAGTCCGAGGAAGGCCGCGAGATACGCGCCCACCAGTACGAGACTCGCGCCGTCCACCCAGGCGCCGTAGACGAGCCCGGCGATAGTGCTGAAGATCGCGACCCAGCCCACGTACGTCCAGGTCCTCAGCTTCCCGATGATCGCCGAGACGATCAGGATGCTCTGCAGGCTGAGTTCGGGATCCGCCATCAGGTAGGCGAGCAGCGGGCCGCGGTGCATGCCGAGGTCGAGGAACATCTTCGCGATCGGCACCTCGACGAGGGTCGGGAAGTACATGAAGACGCCGAATGCCACACCCGCAAGGTTGGCGAGGATCGTGTTCTCGCCCGCGAGCGCCTGGATCCATTCGGGCCGGATCAGGACGCGGATCACGCCGACCAGGAAGACCCCGGCGACGAGCAGCGGAAAGATCTGCTTCACGAAGCGCCACGACTCCCACAGCCAGTCGCGCAGCTCGTCGGGCGTGAGCCGCCGGGCGAGCGCGGCGAGCAGCCCGAGCGTCGCGAGCACGCCGAAGAACTTGCCCGTGAATCCGATCCGCAGGCCGACGGGCGAGGTCTCCACCGAGAGCGATGCGACCAGCAGCGTGAGCGCGATCAGGGCGAGGGCGCTCCAGGTCCAGCGGTTGAAGCCGTCGTGGACGCGCTCCAGGCCGCGCCAGGCGGCAAGCGCGATCGCAGCGAGCAGCGCGAGCAGGGCGAGGCCATGTACCGAAACGCCTTCTTCACCTTTGGCGGCATCGTAAGGAACGAGTAAGTCGAGTCGCGATTGCAGGCCGTCCACGCCGGCGAGCGGGGCGAGCAGGGAAAAGTGCGCGTCGGTGAGGAACCCGAGCTTGAGCGTGCCGGCGAGCAGCAGGACCACCCACACCGCGAGGAAGGCGAGCGCTGCGCGGCTCATGCCGTTCGCGTCCTGTGCTGCGAACAGCGCGTCGGTCGCGCGGTCGTGCGCGGCGTCCTCGGAGCGGAAGATCATCGCCATGAGGAGCCCGATGCCGATCCCGAATGCGAGCGACAGGAAGAAGCGGGCAAAGGCGAGGTCCGGCCCGATGATGCCGCCCGTGTAGACCAGCGCCAGGATGTTCGCCGCCGGCGCGAAGAAGAGAAAGGTGATGGCCGGCCCGATTCCCGCGCCCTTGCGGTAGATGCCCGCGAAGATCGGCACGATCGTGCACGAGCAGACCGCGAGCAGCGACCCGGCGGCCGCCGCGGCCGGGTAGGAGACGCTCTTGCGCGTGTTTCGTCCGAGGAAGCGCGTAATCGACGGCTTCGGGATGAGCGCCGTCATCGCGCCCGCGATGAAGAATGCGGGCAGCAGGCAAAGCAGCACGTGCGCCGCCAGGTAGGCGGCCAGGTTCCCGAAACCGCCTTGCACCAACGGGGAAATCGACGCGACCCAGTCCATACATCCGACCTCGATTCAGATTAGCAGCACGGGGTACGGCAGACTTGCGATGAATCAATCCGTTGGCCAAGCCGGCATCGCTTCGTCGGGCGGGGCCAGGACGGCGCATCACCGCGCCGGAGACCCCGGCGCCTGCAGGGTCGGCGGGCGCCGCCGCCCTGCTAGAATCCTCCCCTTCAATCAAGGGCTTCGCAGCACGCGCCGGGGCGCGGATGCGCGCCGCGCTGCGGCCACCTGATCCATGAAAGTGTTCGGATTCGCCGGCTGGTCCGGCAGCGGCAAGACGACGCTGATCGAGCAGCTCGTACCGCGTTTCGTGCTGCACGGCCTGTCGGTGTCGTTGATCAAGCACGCCCACCACAAGTTCGACATCGACCGCCCGGGCAAGGACTCGTACCGGCATCGCGAGGCGGGCTGCAAGGAAGTGATGGTCGCCTCGGCCCAGCGGTGGGTCATCATGCACGAGCTGCGCGGCGCGCCGGAACCGACGCTCGAGGAGCAGATCGCGCGCATGGCGCCGTGCGACCTGCTGCTCATCGAGGGTTTCAAGTTCGACCCGATTCCGAAGCTCGAGATCTTCCGCGCGGCGAACGGCAAGGCGCCGCTGCATCCGGACGATCCGCACATCGTCGCGCTTGCCACCGACCGGTCCTTCGATTCGCCGCTGCCTCAGTTCGACCTCAACGACTACGACGCGATCGCCGAGTTCGTCCTCGTGCACCACGGCTTCAAGCGGACGATGCTCGCATGAACCAGGGCCTGCTCTCGGTCGAGGAGGCGCTGGACCGGCTGCTCGCCGGCGCGCGGGCCGTGGGCGAGATCGAGACGGTGCCGACGTTGAGCCGCGACCGGCCGCGTGCTCGCACGGCCGCAGACTTCGTCGCTGAACGTCCCGCCGCTCGACAACACGTCGATGGACGGCTACGCGGTGCGCGCGGCCGACTGCGCGTCGGGCGCGGCACGGCTGCGCGTCGCGCAGCGCATCGCGGCCGGCGCGATCGGCAAGCCGCTCGAGCCGGGCACGGCGGCGCGCATCTTCACCGGCGCGCCGATCCCGCCGGGGGCGGATGCGGTCGTGCCGCAGGAGCAGTGCGAGGCCGCCGGCGACGACGTGATCGTGAAGCATGCGCCCAAGCCGGGGGAGTGGATCCGCCGCGCCGGCGAGGACATCCGCGCGGGCAGCACGATCCTCGACGCGGGCACGCGGCTGCGCGCGCAGGAGATCGGCCTCGCCGCGTCCGTCGGGCTCGCGTCGCTGCCGGTGTTCCGGCGGGTGAGGGCGGCGCTCTTCTCGACCGGCAACGAGCTGGCGATGCCGGGGGAGCCGCTGCCCGAAGGCGCCATCTACAACTCCAACCGCTTCACGCTCACCGGGCTGCTGCAGATGCTCGGCTGCGAGGTCGCCGACCTCGGGATCGTCCCCGATTCACTCGAGGCGACGCGTGCGACGCTGCGCGAAGCCGCGGCGATCAGCGACGTGATCGTCACGTCGGGCGGCGTGTCCGTGGGCGAGGAGGATCACGTGAAGCCGGCGGTCACGGCCGAGGGCCACCTCGACCTGTGGCGCATCGCGATCAAGCCCGGCCGGCCGCTCGCGTACGGCGCGGTGCGCCGCGACCGACGGCGGCGAGGCGAGCTTCATCGGGCTGCCGGGGAATCCGGTGTCGAGCTTCGTGACGTTCCTGCTGTTCGTGCGGCCGTTCGTGCTGCGGTGCCAGGGCATCGCGGAGACCGCAACGCGGGCGTACGCGGCACGCGCGGACTTCGACTGGCCGAAGCCCGATCAACGGCGCGAGTTTCTGCGCGCGCGATTCAACCGCGACGGCGGGCTCGATCTCTATCCGAACCAGAGCTCGGGCGTGCTCACCTCCACGGTGTGGGGCGACGGGCTGGTCGACAATCCGGCGAAGCATGCGATCAAGCGGGGCGACACGGTGCGCTTCCTGCCCTTCGCCGAGCTGCTGTACTGATCCGATGGTCAAGCTGCTCTTCTTTGCACGGCTGCGCGAGGACCTCGGCACTGCGGCGGAGGAAGTGGCGCTGCCCGAAGGTGTCGCGACCGTCGCGAGCCTGCGCGCGCACCTGATGGCGCGCGGCGGCGCGTGGGCGAGCGTGCTCGCGAACGGCAAGGCCCTGCGCGTCGCGGTGAACCAGGACATGGCGGATCCCGCGACGCCGGTGAAGCCGGGCGACGAGGTGGCGTTCTTCCCGCCGGTCACCGGGAGGCTGATCGATGCCGACGATCCGGATCCAGACCGAGGACTTCGACGCCGGCGCCGAGATCGCGAAGCTGCGCGCCGGCAATCCGAAGGTCGGCGCGATCGCGAGCTTCGTCGGCGTCTGCCGCGACGTCAACGACGGCGAGTCGGTCGCGACCATGACGCTCGAGCACTACCCCGGCATGACCGAGAAGGCGCTCGCGAAGATCGTCGACGAGGCGATCGCGCGCTGGCGCATCATCGACGTCACCGTCGTGCACCGGGTCGGCGAGCTCAAGCCGACCGATCAGATCGTGCTCGTCGTGGTGAGCAGCGGGCATCGCGGCGACGCGTTCGCCGCGTGCGAGTTCCTCATGGACTACCTCAAGACGCGCGCGCCGTTCTGGAAGAAGGAGCAGACGCCCGAGGGCGCGCGCTGGGTCGAGGCGCGCGGCTCGGACGACGAGGCGGCGGCGCGCTGGGTCGCCGGCAGGAAAGACGCCGCTTGAACGCCGCCGGCGCCCTGGCGGTGGGCGTCGGGGCCGCGCTCGGCGCCTGGCTGCGCTGGGCGCTCGGCGTTGGGTTGAACGCGGTGCTGCCCCACCTCCCGCTCGGCACGCTCGCCGCCAACCTGATCGGCGGCTACCTGATCGGCGTCGCCGTGGCGCTGTTCGAAGCGCACGGCCATCTCGCCCCCGAGCTGCGGCTGCTCGTCGTGACCGGTTTCCTCGGCGGGCTGACGACCTTCTCCGCCTTCTCGGGCGAAGCCGTGGCGCTGCTCATGTCGGAGCGCTGGGGCTGGGCCGTCATGCACATCGGCAGCCACCTCGTCGGCTCGATTGCGCTGACGATCCTGGGCATCCTGACCGTCCGCGCGCTGACGTAGCTACTTCACCGCGGCCTTTTCGGAGGTCTTCTCGGCCGGCTGCGCCGGTTCCTCGGGCTCCTTGTGCGCGATGCCCTTGTGGCAGTCGATGCAGGTCATCTTGCCGCCGCTCTTGCGCGCCTGCTCGTGCAGCTTCTGCGCCATCGGCTTCTGCTTCGAGATCGCCATCGAGTCCCAGTTGTGGCAGTGGCGGCAGTTGGCCGAGTCGTTCGCCTTCATCTCGTCCCAGACGTGGTTGGCCATGCGCCAGCGCTCTTTTTCGTACTTCTCCTGGGTGTCGATGACGCCGCGCGTCTCCTGGATGACGTCGCGGATGCCGGCCTGCGCCTTGTAGAAGAGCTTCGCCGGGTAGCTGTGCGGGATGTGGCAATCGGCGCAGGTCGCCTGCACGCCCGCCTTGTTCGAGAAGTGCGAGCTCTCCTTGTACTCGGGCAGGGTGAACGCCTTCATCGAGTGGCAGGCCTCGCCGCAGAACTCGACCGTACCGGTCTGTTTCACCATCACGTCGGTGAGGATCACGCCGCCGGCGCCGATCACGATGCCGGGGACGACCAGCGCGAGCACCGACCACCTGGCGCTCGGGGAGGTGAGGGCGCGCCACGCGCGCGTGATGAATCCGGGTCGGGACGAATCGGCCATTTTCCGTCTCCTCGTTGGGGACTCCGGGTGTATAGCAAGCCGGGTCCTACTCCGTCAAACCCGCGGCGGCGCCGCGATCGTGCACCCGAAAAACAAAGGGGCGGCGCGTGCCGCCCCCTTGGCCGCGCCAGGCGCGTTTTACTTCTTGTAGAAGTACTCCGGCGCGCTCGTCGCGCGCGGCCCGCCCTTGCGCGCCTGGTTCGGGTTGAACGTGTGCGTGGCCACGAACAGGTTGGCCGCGGTGCTCCCGGTGCCGGGCATGATCTTGCTCACGTCGTACTTCTTGCCGTGGCAGCCTTCGCACGTCGCCTTCGGATCGCTCAGCGCCTTGCCGGCGACCGCGTGCGGCGAGTGGCAGTCGGAGCAGCTCAGCACGTTCTTCTTGTAATGCGAGGACTGGATGAACTCCTGGTACTCCTCGTGGTGCTTGCGCGCGTCGTGGAGCCCGCTCTTCTGCGCCTGCTCGTCGAGCCAGAACGCGTCGTTCAGATCCGTCTTCGGATAGTTCTTGCTGATCGGCTGCGCCGGGTTGACGCCCGGGATCAGCATCTTGTCCGGATACCACTTGCGCCAGTCGTCCTGGCCCGCCTTGTAGGTCTGCCCGACGACCGGATGCGGCTGGTCCTCGCGCGGATGGTCCTGGGCGGTCTTGAAGTTGTAGTTCTCCTTGCGGACGTGGCAGTAGCCGCAGACGAGCGACGCCTGCTCCTTGCTCGCCTTGCCCGGGTTGAAGAGATCGGCGCCCTTGCCCGACTGGACGTGCTTCGCGCCCGGCCCGTGGCAGGCCTCGCAGCCGGTGTTGTGCTCGGACATCGCGACCTTCTGCGTCGCGGGGTTCGCCGGGTCGTAGGAGATCAGGCGGTAGCCGGTGGCGTGGCAGGTCGCGCACTGGGTCTCCCAGTCGTTCTTCTGCCCGTAGTTCTCCCACTGCTTGTGGACGGCGTTCCACTGCTTGTCCATGAACTGCAGGTTGCCGGTCGCCGGGTTCTTGACGAGAAAGCGCTGCTTCCAGAACGAGCCGACGACGAGCTGGACGTCGTCGAGCTTGTAGGCCTCGCCGTCGATGTTGCCCTTGGTCGGACCGGCGGTGCCCTTCGCGTCCTTCGCCCAGTTCTCGCCGGCGCCCTTGAGCAGGCCCTCCTTGGGCGTGCGGATCATCTTCGAGTGGTAGGGTGTCCCGCCACGTGCGGTACTCGGCCTGGTGGCACTTCTGGCAGGCCTCGGAGCCGACGAACCCGTCGGCCGTCGGGCCGCCCGGGCCGGTCACGCAGCCCGCCGTCACCGCACCGAGCGCGGCGACCGCCGCGACGGCGATCCAACCCACAATCGCTTTCGTCATCGATATCCCCCTCCTCAATGTGCGCAACGCTCATTTTTGCGCGCTGCCCGATGTTACGCGGCTATCCGCCGTCTGACCATCCGTCAGGCGACCGATCTTCGGCGCGGTGTAACAGGTTCCGTTACAGGAACCGCGCTGTCCACGACACGCACGGGCCCGGTCAACGCTTCAGGCGCACCCAGAGCCCTTCGTCCTGCTCGAGCTCCTCGAGCCGCGTCTCGACCTCGTACAGCGTGGCGTCGATCTCCGGCAGCAGCACGTCCTGCAGCGCGCGCACGCGCCGGACCGTGCGCCGGTACTCCTGGTAGAGGCGCTCGAGGTTGCCGATCATCGCCGCCATCTCGACGAGCTTCGGCAGCAGCTTCGCGAATGCCGCGCGTGCGAGCCTCGGCCTCGGGCGACGGGTTCGGCGCGGGCTCGGCCTTGTGCGCCACGCCTTCCAGCCGCGCCTCGAGGAGGGCGACTCCCAGCAGCGATTTGCGGTGCGTGGCAACGTGCAGGGAGGAGGCGTCGGCCGGCGGGTAGCACTGCACGCCCTGCAGGCCGTGCCGGCCGGCCGCGAGCTGGAGCGCACGCAGCGCCGCCCGCTGCAGCTCCGCGAGCTCGGCGCGCAGCGTCTCGAAGCGCCGCACCTCCAGCAGCATCGCGCCGGCGAGCAGCAGGCACTTCTCGTCGAGGAACGCGTAGCCCTCGCGCATCGTCCGGCGCTCGTCCTTGAGCGCGATGACGACGCTGCGGGTCGGGGTGATGTCGCTCATCGGAGGCGCGATGTGCTCAGGCCGCTTTGTCGATGTAGCGCTCGATCTGCGCGTCGGAGAGGCGCGCGAGCTCGGACTTCGGCAGCCCGCCCAGGATCTTCCAGCCGGCATCCATGCTCGCCTCGAGCGTGCGCGCCTCCGGGTGGCGCACGAGGTCCTGCTCGAAGCGCTTGCCGAACGCGAGGTACTTGCGGTCGGTCTCGGAGAGGCCCTCCTCGCCGACCACGCTGGCGAGCACGCGCGCCTGGATCGACCGCGCGTACGCCGCGTAGAGCTGGCTCGACAGGGCGGGGTGGTCGGCGTGGGTGAAGCCCTTGCCGGTGCCGTCCTTCATCAGGCGCGAGAGGCTCGGCAGCACGTTCACCGGCGGGTAGACGCCGGCGCGGTCGAGCTCGCGCGACAGCACGATCTGCCCCTCGGTGATGTACCCCGAGAGATCGGGAATCGGGTGCCCGATGTCGTCCGAGGGCATGGTGAGGATCGGGAACTGCGTCAGCGTGCCCGTGGCGCCGTGCAGGCAGCCGGCGCGCTCGTACAGCGTCGCGAGGTCGGAGTACATGTAGCCCGGATAGCCCTTGCGGCCCGGCACCTCGCCCTTCGCGCCGGCGACCTCGCGCAGCGCCTCGCAGTAGTTGGTGAGGTCGGTGAGGATGACCAGCACGTGCTTGCCTTCCTCGAACGCGAGGTACTCCGCGGCGGTGAGCGCGAAGCGCGGCGTGAGCAGGCGCTGCGTCGAGGAGTCGCTCGCGAGGTTGAGGAACAGCGCCGCGCGCTCCAGCGCGCCCGACTGCTCCAGCGAGCGCCGGAAGTACTCGGCGCTGTCGTAGGGCACGCCGATCGCCGCGAAGACGATCGCGAACCCGCCGGCGCCCGCCCCGCGCAGCCGCGCGTTGCAGGCGATCTCCACCGCCATGCGGTCGTGCGGCAGGCCGGCGCCCGAGAAGATCGGCAGCTTCTGGCCGCGCACCAGGCTGTTCATCAGGTCGATGGCGGTGATGCCGGTCTCGATGAAGTCGCGCGGGGTGGCGCGCGCGACGGGGTTGATCGGCAGCCCCTCGATGCGCAGCGTCTTCTTCACCGGGATCGGCGGTCCGCCGTCGATCGCCTCGCCGATGCCGTTGAACACGCGCCCGAGCATGGCCGGCCCGACGCCGAAGAAGATCGGCTCGCCGAGGAAGCGCACCGCGGTTTCCTGCAGGGCGAGGCCCGCGCTCGACTCGAGCAGCTCGATCGTGAGATGGGTCTCGTCGATGGCGGCGACGCGGCCCAGGCGGGCGCGCCCGTCGGCGCCGCGCACCTCGACCGCCTCGTTCAGCCCGACGTCGAGCGTGCGGCGCAGGAAGAGCAGCGGCCCTTCCAGGCGCGTGGCTGCGTCGGTGACTATGACTCTAGGATGCACTTTCTTCTTCCTTTACCGGCGCGAGCTCGCGGAACTCCGCCTCCATGCGCGCCTCGAGCGCGGCGAACTTGTCGAGCTCGGTTTCCGCGATTTCCTCGCCCATGCGCTGCAGCGGGCGGACGATCTGCATCGCGGCGATGCGGCTCGGGGGCGATGCCCGCGTGCAGCGCCGCTTCCGCCTTGTCGACGAAGTAGGCGAGCAGCCGCATCATCGCGGCCTGGCGGCTGCGGGCTCGCATAGCGGTCGATCTCGGAGAACGCCGACTGGCGCAGGAACGCCTCGTTGACGAGCTCGGCGCAGAACAGGGTGAGCTGCTGGCGCGCGGGCAGGGCGTCCTTGCCGATGATGCGCGCCATGCGCTCGAGGTGCGCCTGCTCGTCGAGCAGCGTCAGGAAGCGGCGGCGCAGCTCCAGCCACTCGTTCGCGCCGCTCGCCGCGGGGCTGCCCCCGGCGGGCAGCTTCGAGTAGGCCTGCTGCCACCACTCGGCCATGCGCAGCGCGTCCTCGGAGTAGGACTGCAGCGGGTTGATCGCCGGGTAGAAGCGCGCCTGGGCGCGCTGCGCGTCGAGCGCCCAGAAGCAGCGCACGTAGCGCTTGGTGTGGCTCGTCACCGGCTCGGAGAAGTCGCCCGACGGCGGGCTCACCGAGCCGAGCAGCGTCACCGAGCCGGTGTCGCCGCCGAGCGTGCGCACCTTCGCGGCGCGCTCGTAGAAGTCGGCGATGCGGCTCGAGAGGTAGGTCGGGTAGCCCGCCTTCGCCGGGCAGCTCGCCGAGGCGGCCCGAGACCTCGCGCAGCGCCTCGGCCCAGCGGCTGGTCGAGTCGGCCATCAGCGCCACGTGCAGGCCCTGGTCGCGGAAGTACTCGGCGACCGTCACGCCGGTGTAGATGCTCGCCTCGCGCGCCGCGACCGGCATGTTCGAGGTGTTGGCGATGACGACCGTGCGCTCCATCAGCGGGCGGCCGCTGCGCGGGTCCTCGAGCTCCGGGAACTCGTCGAGCACGCCGGCCATCTCGTTGCCGCGCTCGCCGCAGCCGAGGTAGACGATGACGTCGGCGCTGCACGCCTTGGCCAGCGCCTCGAGCAGCACCGTCTTGCCGGTGCCGAAGCCGCCCGGGATCGCGGCCTTGCCGCCGAGCGCGATCGGGAAGAGCGAATCGAGGATGCGCTGTCCGGTCATCAGCGGCTCGTCGGAGGGCAGCCGCTCGCGCACCGGGCGCGGGTCGCGCACCGGCCAGAAGTGGCTCATCGCGACGTCGTGCGTCTTGCCGTCCGCGCCGCGCAGCTGCAGGATCGGGGCGTCGTCGGCATAGCTCGCCGGCGGCCACGATGCTCACGACCTCGCCGGCGATGCGCGGCGGCACGAGCACGCGCTGCGGCTTGCCCTTGCCGGCGCCGACCTCGCCGAACGGCTGGCCGGCCGCGAGCCGGTCGCCCGGCTTCACTCGCGGGGTGAAGCTGAACACCGTCGAGCGGGCCGCGCTCATGCCCGGCTCGACGTAGCTCGTCGCGGCGTCCGCGAGCGGGCGCATCAGCCCGTCGAAGATGTCGCCGAGCATCGCCGGGCCCGAGGCGGACGCCGAGCAGCTCGCCGGTGCCTTCGATCTCGACGCCCGGGCGCAGGCCGGTCGTGTCCTCGTACACCTGCGCGACGATCTCGTCCTCGTTGATGCGGATCACCTCGCCGAGCAGCGCCTGCGGCCCGACGCGGATCGCCTCGCGCAGCTTGAAGGGCCCTTCGGCGCGTGCGCGCAGCACCGGGCCGCTGATCCACTTGATCCGTGCCGTGCTCAATCTCTTTCTCCTGCGTCCTGCTCGAGGTGATGCAGCAGCCGTCCCTCGAGACCTTTGCGGTCGGCAAGCAGCCCCGCGAGCGTCGCGTCGAGCATGTTGTGTCCCGCCCGCACGCGGAACCCTGCGGTCAGCGTGCCGTCCGCGGCGAAGCGACAGGTCGGGGCCGCCGTGCGCGGCGAGCCACGCGGCGGCCGCCTGGCGCTCGTCCTCGGCCCAGCCGGGCGCGTGCGCGATCTCCCACTCCGTGCGCGGCAGGGACGCGAGCGCACGCCCGAGGTGCGTCTCGGCCCAGCGTCGCCGCCCCGCCGGGCTGCGCCAGCGTTCGGCCAGGGCGCCCGGCAGGAGCCGCCAGCCCTCGGCGAGCATCGCCGCCTCGCGCCCCTGGTGCGCGAGGCGCTGGCGCGTGCGGAGGTGCGCCTCCGCGCCGGCCACCGCGGCGTCATAGCGCTTGCGCTCGTCGATGATCGCCTCGTGCACGCGGCTGCGCGCCAGGCGGAACGCCTGCGCGACCAGCGCCCGCGCCTCCGCGCCGGCGGCGTCGAGCGTCTCGCGCGATTTCGAGTCGCGGTACTCCGCGACGAGCGCGAGCAGCGCGCGGGCGCGTTCTTCCGCGTTCATGCCTCGAGCCCCAGCTGCCGCCGCACCCGCGCCGCCGGGTCGACCGGCGAGGGCCGCCCGTCCGGGTCCGGCACGATCAGCACGAGCGGCGTCTGCGCGGCGATCGCCTGCTCGAGCCGCGCGAGCGGCAGCTTCAGCGCGATGTCCATCGCGATCAGGACGACCTTGGCCTCGCTGCGCGCGCGCTCGAACGCCGCCATCTCCTCGCCGGCCGGCGGGACGTGCACCGCGACGCCGGCGAGCCGGTAGCCGCTCGCCATGGTCGCGTCGCCGACGAATGCGATGGGGGAAGCCATGCGTTGGACCGTCCTGCGCCGGCTAGCCCAGCCGATTCAGAATCAGGATCGAGATGATCACGCCGTAGATCGCGATCCCTTCCGCGAGGCCGACGAAGATCAGCAGGCGGCCGAGCAGCTCCGGCTTCTCGGCCAGCGCGCCGACCGCGGCGGCGCCGAGCTTGCCGACCGCCAGGCCCGCGCCGAGCGAGGAGAGCCCGGTCGCCAGCGCGGCGGCGAGCAGGCCCCAGCCGGCCGCTTCGCCGGTGAGGCCCGCCGCCGCGGCGGGCGCCTGGGCCGCAGCCGGCCCCGCCCAGAAGACGAGGGCGGTGGCGCCCAGGCTCAGCGCGGCGGCGACCAGGGTCAGGGCGAGTGCGAACTTGATTCTTGGCATCGTCATTTCTCCGTGAGTGCAATGGGGGGCGGCGCGAGCGGCCGGAACTCGCGGCCCTCCGCCTGGAAGAAGCGGGCGAAGAACTCGAACAGCACGAGGCGCGTGGTCTGGATCGAGACGACCAGCCCCTCCAGTGCCAGGATCAGTACATTCCCGAGCGCAAGGACGACGAGAAAGCCGAACGTCCCGCCGGCCGCGTCGGCGAGGGCGACCACGGCCGAGGAAAGTCCGGCATGCGCAAGCGCGAACGCGCCCACGCGCGCGAACGAGAGCGTGTTGATCAGGATCTGCATGCCGCGCTCGACCAGCTCGCCGAGCGCCTTCAGGGCCCCGATCGCGTGTCCCTCCGCGCGCGCATGGCCGACCGCGAAGACGACTGCGCCCAGCATTGCGACGAGCGCCGCGGCTGGGCCCGGGACCAGCCCGAGGAGGCTCAGGAACAGCCCGAGGAGCCCGAAGTAGACGAGCACGAAGCCGCCCTCGGTCGCGAGCCACTCGCCCAGCTCGCCGCGCCACCACGCCCCGAGCGCGCTCAGGGCGAATCCGAGCGTGAGGAAGACGACGCCGCCGACGAGCGGCACGCCGAGCACCACGAGCGGCTTCTCGAGCGGGTTGATCCAGAGCGGATGGATCAGATGCTCGACGCTGAAGATGCTGCCGAAGAGCAACCCGAACACCGCCGCCGACAGCCCGGCGGGAATGAGGAGGCGCAGCACGGGCATGCGCTTGCGCAGCCAGAACCCGGCCGCCGCGAGCACCAGCCCCTGGCCGACGTCGCCGAACATGTAGCCGAAGAGGAGCGGCACCGCGAACGCGAGCAGCATGCTCGGGTCCGCGCCGTGCTGGCCCGGCATGCCGAAGAGCCGGCTGAAGATCTCGAACGGCCGCGCCCACCAGGGGTTGCGCAGCAGCAGCGGCGGATGCACGCCGCGCGGCGGCTTCGGGAAGCTCGCGAGCGCGCGCGCGTCCGCGCCCTCGATCGCGGCTCGCAGGCCGTCATGGTCGCTCGTCCAGCCGGTGATGCGCGAGAACACCTCGCCGCCTTCGATCGCGCCGACGTTGTCGAAGCACCACGCCGCCCGCGTCGACGTCGCCGAGCGCGGTGGCCAGGTCGTGGCGGGCGTCGAGGGCGGCGAGCTCGGCGCGGGCCGCCGCCGCGTCCGTGCTGCGCACCGCACGGCGCGCCGCGATCAGCGCGAGATTCTCCTCGGCGTCCGGCCGCAGCCACTCCGGCACCTGCGCGCGCCGGCCGTTCGCCGCCGCGACTTCCTGGCCGAGCGGCTCGATCGTCTCGGGCGCGCCGACCGCCAGCAGGACGGTCTCCTCCTCGAAGTCGATCGGATGGAGGAGCACGCTCGAGGGCAGCGACAGCCGCGCGCCCTTCGGGTAGACGAACACGCACGCGACCACTCGGCCGCCCGGCTGCCCGATGGCGGAGAAGTCGATCGGCGCGCCGCGCAGGCGCTCCATGACCCGCGCCACGGTGTCGAGCTGCGCGATCTCGGTCTCGGCGTCCTGCAGCCGCGCGATCACCGGGTCGGCCCCGGCCGACCAGGCGCCGATCGTCGCGATCGCGGCCGCGAGCGCGTCGGCGGGCGCGATTCGCGAGGTCGCGCGCAGCCGCGCGGCCGGCCAGTAGGCCCGGTAACGCCGCGACAGCACGCCGTATTCCCGGAGGAGCCGGTTGACCTGCGCGGCATCCTCCTGCTGGAGCGTGCCGCGTCGCCATTCGATCTCCACCGTGCCGGTCATGGCGAGCGCCTCGAGCGCGACGAACGCGTCGTCGCGCGCGACCAGGATCTCGAACCAGCGCGCCGCTTCGGGGCGGATCACGGCACCACCCCGAACGCCGCGCGCGTGACGAGTTGCGCGCGCAGCTTCTCGATGTCGAGCGCCACCAGGGCCGCGTAGGCGAAGCCCGCGACCGGCGTGAACGCATGGCGCCGGAACCGCGCCGCGATCTGCGCCTCCAGGCCGCGGCGCATCGCCCAGGCCTCGTCCTGGCCGACCTCGCCGAAACGCGCCAGATGCCGGATCACGAGGCTCGCGAGCGCGTCGAGCGCCGCGGCCTCGTCGCTATCGCGCTCGGGCCAGCGGGTGCGCCACTCGTCGAGCCAGACCTCCAGCGCCAGCGCGTCGGCCGCGGCCGCGCGCTTGTGCGCGCCCTCGCCGAGCTGCGCCTCGATCGCCAGCACGACCGGCGCGAGCGGTCCGTTCCGCAGGGCCGCGCGGCGCGCGTCGGCATCGGCGTCCGCGTATTGCTGCAGCACGGGGTCGCGGCGCATCCAGGGGGCGGGGGCCTCGCCGCGCGCGAGACGGGTGACCGCCGGCAGGTCCACGAGATGCCCGGTCCAGGCCAGAGCGCGCTGCCACTCGCCGGACACCCATCCGGCGACCTCGGCGATGCCCGCGCGGAGTTCCGTGCGCAGGCGCAGCTCGATCTCGTCGGCGTCCGCGTCGACCGGAATCGCGGCGACCCACCGCCGCAGCGGCGAGGCGCGCAGCGTTTCGAGCGCCGCCGCCAGGCTGCGCGCGCTGCGGAGCTGGTTCCAGAGCGACTCGTCGCCGCGCTGCCCGTAGCGGGTCTGCAGGCGCGCCTGGGCGTACTCGACCGGGAGTCCGCCGATCATTCCGTGGACTCCCTGCCGATGAGCTCGTCGGCGAGCCGGGCGATCGCGTTCGCGAGGCGGGACCGCGCCGCCTCGTCCTGCGCGGCCTGGGGGTCGGGTCCGACCGCTTCGGCCTCGATGGCGGCAAGGCGAGCGGCCCGCCGCTCGGCGGTCCCGGCGCGGAGCGCGGCGATGCGGGCGGCCGCGCGCTCGGCGATGCGCTTCTCGCGCGCGCGGGCGTCGGCGCGGAGGGCCTCGGCCTCGCGCTGCGAGGCCTCGACGGCGGCGCGCGCGGCGCGTTCGGCGTCGAGGACGCGCGCGATCGCGGCCTCGACGGCCCGGTCCTCGTCGGTTCTCTCCCTCGGCTGCGCCATGTTCGGATCGGATTGTTCTGACGGCACCGTTTTGCTGCGACGCGGCGTCCGCCGGCCCCAACGCCATTAGAGCCGGGCGGGCCCAATCCACTTTGACGCGGGTCAAACGCGATCCGGTCGGCCGGCGGTCAACGGGGCCGCGCCGTGATCGTTACGGCAGTGGAGCGACCGGAGCGGTGCCGAACCTAACACGGGCCGGACGGATCGCCTAGAATCGCGCCGCCCTCAACTCAGACCAGGAGTACCGCATGAAACGCATGCTTGCCACCACGATCGCCGCCGCCGCACTGGCCCTCGGCAGCGTCGCGCACGCCCAGGTCGACGCCAAGAAGGCCGAGGCAACGGCCAAGGAGCTCGGTTGCCTCGCCTGCCACGCCGTGGGCAGCAAGAAGGTCGGGCCGTCCTTCCGGGACGCCGCCAAGAAGTACAAGGGCGCCCCCGACAAGCTGGTCGCCGATCTGAAGGCGAGCAAGGACCACGCCGACGCGGTGAAGGGCGCGAAGGACGACGACCTCAAGCTGGTCGCGTCCTGGATCGCTTCGCTGTAACGCCAGTCGTTACATTCCGATGAGGGCCGGCAACGCCGGCCCTTTTTATTTCTGGTTGCGGCGCCGCATCCGTGGCGCGGCCGCGACACTTGCCCGGCGGCCTATTGACGTAGCGCGAACTTTGGCGCAAAAAAGCGCAACACGCTGCGGAACAAAGTTGGCGGTGCGGGCCGAAGGCGATCGACCGCACCCGAAGAGCAAGCAGGCAGCAGCGCCGCCTCCCGGATCGCGGCAACGCGGCGGGCGGCGCGCAAGACCGCGCGAATGGCGATCCGCCGGAAAGAGCGGACGAGAGCGTCATCTCGGAGGGGGGAGAACCTCCGGCCCGGCGCTGCGGCAACCGTTCGGGGCAGGGTCTCCTCGAGCCGGACCTAGGGGGATGCTTCATGCGCTTCAGGCTCTCGTCCGCGGTGGCCGCGCTCGCGGCCGGCGCTGCTGCTTTTCTCGCGTTTCCAGTTCGTCGCCCAGCAACCCGGCGAGCCCGTGTGCGTCAAGTGCCACGAGGCGGCCTACCCGGGCATGGCGTTGACCAAGCACGGCGCGAAAGGCGATCCCCGCACGCCGTTCGGCAGCGGCCGCGAGTGCCAGGCCTGCCACGGCGACGCGAGCGAGCACCTCAAGGCGCCCACGAAGAATCCGATGCCGCAGCGCTTCAAGCCGGAGGCGCCCGCAGCCGAGAAGAGCGGCGTGTGCCTGACCTGCCACGCCGGCAACCGTCACCTCACGTTCTGGGAGTCGGGTCGCCACTCGAAGAACGACGTCTCCTGCAACAACTGCCACAACGTGCACGCCGCGCCGCCGCCGGCGGCCGCGTCCGGCGCGCTCCAGCGCCGCGATCCGACCGTCAGCCCGTTCGTCACCACCGTGCGGCAGCTCGAGTACGAGACCTGCACCCAGTGCCACAAGCAGATCCGCTCCCAGCTCACAAAGCCTTCGCATCACCCGATCATCGAGGGCAAGGTGAAGTGCTCCGACTGCCACAACCCGCATGGCGCGCTGAGCCACGCGATGGTGAAGAACGAATCGGTGAATCAGCTCTGCACGACGTGCCACGCCGACAAGCGCGGGCCGTACATGTGGGAGCACCCGCCGGTCGAGCAGAACTGCCTGACCTGCCACAACTCCGCACGGCTCCTCGCACAACAAGCTGCTCAACGAGAAGGTGCCGAACATCTGCCAGGACTGCCACGACTGGTCGCGGCACCCCGGGCACGTTCTACGACGGTAGCCAGGGCTGGCAGCGGCCCCCGGCGCAAGGCGGGCCCAGCACGCGCTTTATCGCGCGATCGTGCACGAACTGCCATAACGCGATCCACGGCAGCAACGCGCCGGCGAATCGCGGCCAGTTCTTCACGCGATAGGGGAGGCGGACATGGACAAGAAGCTGCTTCCGCATCCTCGTCGCGGCCTGTTCGCAGCGTCGCCGGCCGCGGTCGCCCAGCAGGGGCTGAAGGTACACCGGTTCGGTCGGCTTCGGCGGAATCTACAGCAACGTCACCTCCCGGAACCCGGCCGAGTTCTACGAGTACCGCGACATGTCGAGCGGGGTCCTCAGCGAGATCGACGTCCGCGGCCGCGGCGACCGCTACTACCTCGACTTCTTCGCCGAGAACCTCGATCGCACCGACCAGTTCATCGAGCTGAAGGGCGGCAGGTACAACCAGTTCAAGTACCAGGTGTACGGCGACTGGCTGCAGCACAACCTCTCGATGCGCGCCCGACGGCGCCACCTCGCCGTACGGCGGGATCGGGACGAGCACGCTGACCGCCGGCGTTCCCGCAATCTGAACTCCCGCGAGCTGGAACCGTCGTTCGACTTCCGCACCGAAGCGCCAGAACATCGGCGGGATGGTCGAGTTCTCGAACATCTACGTGTCGCCGTGGTACGTCCGTGCGGACGCCAACCAGGTGCGCACCACCGGGATCAACAAGGTCGACTCTGCGGCAGCCGGGACGAGCCCGGGCAACGGCTTCGTCGACCTGCCCGTCGCCGGTCGACTACGTGACCAACAACTGGTGGTCGAGGGCGGCTACGCGACGAAGCGGGGCAATTTCGGCGTCAACTTCACCAGGAGCACGTTCACCAACGACAACCAGATCCTGCGCTGGTCCAATCCGTTCTTCGGCGGGACGGCGCGGTGTCGGGCGCAACCAGCTCGACGACACGTTCCTCCCGCCCGACAACGATCTGTGGAAGATCGGCACGAACGGCGTGCTGCGACATGCTGCCATGGGGCTCGAGCTCGCCGGGCGGGTGACCTACAGCGAGCGCACCAGCGATGCCGGCATGCTCGGCGACGATGCTCAACGGACCGCCGGCGCGGCGCACGCCGGTGGGACGCAATCCGACCCGTCGACCAGTTACGACGGCAAGGTCAAGAACACGACGGTGGCTCGGACTCTTCGTCGCAATGCCGATGCGCAATCTCGACTCGCGCGCCTACTACAACTACTACGACAAGGACAACCAGTCGAGCCAGATCACGTTCAAGACCTCACGGCGGGGCTATCCTGCTTCACGGCGGGAACGACCGGCGACGGGCACGGAACGTGCTCAGACCGGGCGTTCGGCAAGGCTACGCGGAGCACAATCGCCGGCATCGAGCTGGGATACCGCTTCAATCGGGCGAACCGGCTGACCGGCGTCATACGATTACACCACAGACCAGCGCAGGGACGGGGCCGTCTCGGCACGATATCGCGACGACGAGACCGTGGACTTCAGTCTCGAGTGGCGCGAACAGCACTCGTTCGAGCGTGTCGGCGTGCGGCTCACGTACCGTACCTCCAGCGCCGCTCCGACTTCGAGCTCGAGAACGCCGGCTTCGACGCGAATAGTCGCGTTTACCTGCAGCGCTTCGTCGCACGTTACGACCTTTCCGATCTCAACCAGACCCGTCAAGGCTCGTGCGTCGATTCGAGCGCCGATGCCGTTCCTCGACTTTGGGCTCGAGGGGTACTAGAAGTGGAACGACTACAAAGCCAACCCCGACTGGTCGCCGCTCATCGGCCGCGAGAAGGACACGCGACAGGAGTACTACGCGAGCGTCGTCGTACGGCGACCCGAACGCGTTCCGGGTCACGCTCTTCGGCGACATCGAGTTCATCCAGTACGACTCGCTCCATCGCAACATAAACGCGGGCGCGTGCCCTGCGGCCAGCAACTGCGCCAACCCGAACACTGCGCCGAACGCAACGTACGTACAACTGGAACGCCGAGAACAACGACCGCAACTGGGCGCTCGGCATCGGCACGGACTGGAAGGCGATGGAGCGGCTGACCGTCAAGGGCTCGGCGATCTGGTCGCGCACGCAGGGGTGGGCGGACATCGTTTCGCAGAACAACTTCGGCAACCCGTTCCCGATCCGGAGCTACGACACGACGAGCAAGGTCACCCTGAACTTGAAGGGCGTGTACCAGTTGAACCGCGAACTGGGAGTTCACCGGCGGGTATGCGTACGAGACCTACAAGTACAGCGACGACCAGTACAACGGCTACCAGTACGTGATTCCGGCCGGTGCTACGCCGAACTTTCTCGGGTACGAGCTATCTGAGCGGCTATTACGCGTTCCAGAACTACTCGGCGAACATCGTGTACGCGATGGCCAAGTACAAGTTCTGATCGACTGAGACCGCCGCACACGAGGGGCGCCCCGCGCGGGCGCCCCTTTCGTTTCCCCGGGGCTTGTGGCTCGCTCCCGGGTCGCTTACCCTTCGCGCCTCCGCACCGCGTGGCCGCTCCGATCCGCCGATGCTCGAAGCCCTCGATCTCGAATGCACCCGCGGCGAGCGCGTGCTGTTCAGCGGGCTCGGCCTGCGCGTCGAGCCAGGCACGCTGCTGCGGGTGGCCGGTCCGAACGGCACCGGCAAGACGAGCCTGCTGCGCATGCTGTGCGGACTGCTGCAGCCGACGCAGGGTGAGATCCGCTGGCGGGGCAAGGCGATCCGCGCGCTGAAGGAGGAGTACTGGAGCGCGCTCGCATACGTCGGGCACCTGAACGGCGTGAAGGACGACCTCACCGCCGTCGAGAATCTGCGCGCCTCGGCCGGCATTGCCGGGCTCGGCGGCCGACGAACCCGCGTTGCGCGGCGCGCTCGACGCGGTGGGGCTCGCCGGGTTCGAGGACTCGCTCGCGCGCTTCCTCTCGCAGGGGCAGCGGCGCCGCATCGCGCTCGCGCGGCTGTTCCTGAGCGGCGGCGTGCCGCTGTGGATCCTCGACGAGCCCTTCACCGCGCTCGATGCGCGCGGCGTCGCGTCCCTGAGCGCGCTCGTCGCGCGCCACCTCGCGGGCGGCGGCATCGCGGTGCTGACCACGCACCAGGAAGTGCCGGTGGAAGCGGCGCGCGCCGAGACGATCGAGCTCGGCGGCGAGCAGGAAACGCCGTGCTGAGAACCCTCGTCGCGGTGGTGCGGCGGGACCTGCTGCTCGCGTTCCGCCAGCGCGCGGACGTCGCGAACACGCTGCTCTTCTTCGTCGTGGTCGTGACCATGGTGCCGCTCGGCGTCGGCGCGGAGCCGAACCTGCTGCGCGCCATCGCGCCCGGCGTGGTGTGGGTCGCCGCGCTGCTCGCCGCGATCCTGTCGCTCAACCGGCTCTTCGCCGCGGACTTCGCGGACGGCACGCTCGAGCAGATGCTGATCTCCGCGGAGCCGCTGCCGCTCATCGTGCTCGGCAAGACCGCGGCGCACTGGCTCGTCACCGGCGTCCCGGTCACGGCGATCGCGGTCGTGCTCGGGATCATGTTCGACCTCGGCGTGGGCGAGACCGCGACGCTGATGGCCTCGCTCGCGCTGGGGACGCCCGTGCTCTCGCTGATCGGCGCGGTCGGCGCGGCGCTGACGCTCGGGTTGAGAGGGGGCGGCGTGCTAGTATCGCTGCTCGTTTTGCCCCTGTACGTGCCGGTGCTGATCCTCGGCGCGGGGTCGGTCGAGGCCGTCGCGGCGGGGCTGGGCGGCGGTCCTTATCTGCTGCTCCTCGGGGCGCTCGCGCTGTTCGCCATCGTTCTCACGCCCTGGGCGGTCTCGGCGGCGTTGCGGATCTCGGTAGAGTGAACTGAATTGCAGACCAACGTGCTCGCGGCCGGCGGCGGCTGGTGGAAGTACGCCGCGCCCAACCTGTTCTACCCGCTCGCCGGGAAGATGATCCCGTGGTTCGCCGCCGCGGCGACGGCGCTCTGCGCGCTCGGCCTGTACATCGGCTTCTTCGTCGCGCCGACCGACGCGACGCAGGGCGAGTCCTACCGCATCATCTTCATCCACGTGCCGGCCGCGTGGATGTCGATGTTCCTCTACGTCGTCATGGCGTTCTGGGCCGGCGTCGGGCTCGCGCTCAACACCCGGCTGTCGTCGATGATGGCCACCGCGATCGCGCCCACCGGGGCGATCATGACCTTCATCGCGCTGTGGAGCGGCGCGCTCTGGGGCCGGCCCACCTGGGGCACCTACTGGGTCTGGGATGCGCGCCTGACCTCCGAGCTGATCCTGCTGTTCCTCTACCTCGGCTTCATGGCGCTGCAGGCCGCGATCGACGATCCGCGCCGCGCGGACAAGGCCGGCGCCGTCCTGGCGCTCGTCGGCGTGGTGAACGTCCCGATCATCTACTTCTCGGTCAAGTGGTGGAACACGCTCCACCAGGGCGCCTCGGTCAGCCTCACCAAGGCGCCGACGATGGCCGCTACCATGCTGACCGGGATGCTCGTCATGGCGCTCGGCTTCTGGATGTACTCGATCGCCATCACCCTGGTGCGGGTGCGGGCAATCATCCTCGAGCGCGAGCGCCGGTCCGACTGGATCAAGGAACTGGCGCCCGGCGCCTGATATCTATGGTCTGGGGCAGCTGGAACGAATTCTGGGCGATGGGCGGCTATGCTGCCTTCGTCTGGGGCTCGTATGGTGTGACCGTCGCCGCGCTGGCGGTCGAGGTCTGGCTCGCGCGGCGCAGGCGGCGCCTGGCGCGCGACGAAGTGGAGCGCATCCGCCGGCGCGGAGCGTGACGAAGGCGATGAAACCGAGACACAAGCGTGCGTTGCTGATCGGAACGGGGCTCGTGCTCCTGGCGGGGGCGGTGACGCTCGTGCTCACCGCGTTCCAGCAGAACCTGGTGTTCTTCTTCACGCCGTCGCAGATCGCCGCGAACGAGGCGCCCGTCGGCAAGCCGTTCCGCATCGGCGGCATGGTCGAGGAAGGGAGCCTCAAGCGCGGCGGCGACGGGCTGACGGTGCAGTTCAAGGTGACCGACACGGCCAAGTCGGTCCAGGTGAAGTACACGGGCATCCTTCCCGATCTCTTCAAGGAGGGGAAGGGCGTGGTCGCGCAGGGACGCCTCGGCCCGGACGGCGTGTTCCAGGCGACCGAGGTGCTCGCGAAGCACGACGAGAACTACATGCCGCCGGAGGCCGCGCACGCGCTCGAGCAGGGCGCGAAGGCGCAGAAGACGATCAAGTCCAACTGAGGTTCCGACCGTGATTCCCGAGATCGGCCAGTTCGCCCTCATCCTCGCGCTGCTGCTCGCGCTCGTGCAGGGCACCTTGCCGATCGTCGGCGCGCACCGCGGCATCGCGAGCTGGACGGCGCTCGCGCGGCCGGTCGCGCAGGGTCAGTTCCTGTTCGTCGCCCTCGCGTACGCGTGCCTCGCCTACTCGTTCGTGACGAACGACTTCTCGGTCCTGAACGTCGCGTCGCACTCCAACTCGAGGCTCCCGGTGCATTACCGGTTCGCAGCCAGCTGGGGCTCGCACGAGGGCTCGCTGCTGCTGTGGGTGCTGATGCTCAACGTGTGGACGCTCGCGGTGACGCTGTTCAGCCGCCACCTGCCGCAGGAGATGGTGGCGCGCGTGGTCGGCGTGATGGGGCTCGTCAGCGTCGGGTTCCTGCTCTTCATGCTCGCGACCTCCAATCCGTTCGACCGCCTGTTCCCGGCCGCCGCCGACGGGCGCGACCTCAACCCGCTGCTGCAGGATCCGGGCATGGTGTTCCACCCGCCGATGCTCTACATGGGTTACGTCGGCTTCTCGGTGGCGTTCGCGTTCGCCATCGCCGCGCTGCTCGGCGGCCGGCTCGACGCGACCTGGGCGCGCTGGTCGCGCCCGTGGACCACCGCCGCGTGGTGCTTCCTCACGATCGGCATCATGATCGGCAGCTGGTGGGCCTACTACGAGCTCGGCTGGGGCGGCTGGTGGTTCTGGGACCCGGTCGAGAACGCGTCCTTCATGCCGTGGCTGGTCGGCACCGCGCTCGTGCACTCGCTCGCCGTGACCGACAAGCGCGGCAGCTTCAAGACCTGGACCGTGCTGCTCGCGATCTGCGCGTTCTCGCTGTCGCTCCTCGGCACGTTCCTGGTGCGCTCCGGGGTGCTCACGTCCGTGCATGCGTTCGCGACCGACCCGAAGCGCGGCGTCTTCATCCTCGCATTCCTCGCGCTGGTGATCGGCGGCTCGCTGGCGCTCTTCGCCGTGCGCGCGCCCAAGGTCGGGCTCGGCGGCAAGTTCGACATGGTGTCGCGCGAGTCGCTGCTGCTCGTGAACAACGTGCTGCTCGTCGTCGCGGCCGGCTCGGTGCTGCTCGGCACGCTCTACCCGCTGTTCCTCGACGCGCTGAGCCGGGGGCAGACGAAGATCTCCGTCGGGCCGCCGTACTTCGACGCGGTGTTCGTGCCGATCATGACGCCGCTCGTGTTCCTGATGGGCGTCGGCCCGCTCGCGCGCTGGAAGGAAGCGCGGCTGCCCGATCTGTGGACCCGGCTCAAGTGGGCGCTCGGCGTCAGCCTCGTGACCGCGCTCGTGCTGCCGTTCCTCGCCGGCACCTGGAAGCCGCTCGTGAGCTTCGGGTTGCTGCTCGCGCTCTGGATCGTCGCGTCGTCGGTCGTCAACGTGCGGGAGCGCATCCGCAACCTGCGCGGGGGCTTGAGCGCGCGGCTCGCCAGCCAGCCGCGCGGCTACTGGGGGATGCTGCTCGCGCACCTCGGCGTGGCGGTGTTCATCGTCGGCGTCACGCTGGTGAAGGGCTACGAGACCGAGCGCGATGTGCGCATGGCCGTCGGCGACACGGTCAAGGTCGGCAGCTACACGTTCCGCTTCGACGGCGTGCGCGACGTGCCGGGTCCGAACTACACCGCCTCGCGCGCGTCGGTCGACGTCAGCAAGGACGGCAAATCGATCGAGACGCTGCACCCGGAGAAGCGCATCTACTTCGCGCAGCAGATGCCGATGACCGAGGCGGCGATCGACTCGGGGTTCCTCGGCGACATCTACGTGTCGCTCGGCGACCCGGTGGGCGACGGCTCCTGGGCGGTGCGCGTCTACGACAAGCCGTTCATCAACTGGATCTGGTTCGGCTGCATCCTGATGGCGCTCGGCGGGTTCCTCGCGCTGTCCGATCGCCGCTACCGGGTCCGCGCCGCACGCGAGGCTACGGTCGCGTCGGGCGCCACGGCGGCGGCCGGCTGACGGAGCTGAGGCACCCATGAGCCGTTTCGCGATTCCGCTCGCCGTTTTCGTCGTCATCCTCGCGTTCCTCTTCGTCGGGCTCGGCCTGAATCCGCGTGAAGTCCCGTCGCCGCTGATCGGCAAGCCCGCGCCGGCGTTCCAGCTCGCGCAGCTGCACGCGCCCGACCGGCCGTTCACGCAGAAGGACATGCTCGGCCAGGTCTGGCTCCTGAACGTGTGGGCGTCCTGGTGCATCTCCTGCCGCGACGAGCACCCGCTGCTGGTCGAGCTCGCGAAGGCGAAGACCGTGCCGCTGGTCGGCCTCAACTACAAGGACAAGCCGGACGAGGCGAAGGCCTGGCTGAAGCAGTTCGGCGACCCGTACCAGCTGTCGATCACCGACCTCAACGGCCGCGTCGGCATCGACTACGGCGTGTACGGCGTGCCCGAGACCTTCCTGATCGACAAGGCCGGGGTGATCCGCTACAAGCACATCGGCCCGATCACGCCCGACGCGCTGCAGACGAAGATCCTGCCGCTCGTGAAGGAGCTGCAGAAGTCGTGACGCGCTTCCTCCTCCTGATCGTCCTGGCGCTGGCCCCGCTCGTCGCATTCGCGAAGGACGCGGTCCCGACCGAGCAGGATCCGGTCGCGGCGAAGCGCGCCGTGGCCCTGTCCGAGCAGCTCCGCTGCCTCGTCTGCCAGAACCAGTCGATCGCGGAGTCGAACGCCGAGCTGGCGCTGGATCTGCGCCGCCAGATCAACGAGCAGATCGCCGCCGGCAGGAGCGACGGGGAGATCGTCGATTTCATGGTGCAGCGCTACGGCGACTTCGTCCTCTACCGACCGCCGTTCAAGGCCAGCACCGTGCTGCTGTGGCTCGGTCCGGCGGCGCTGCTGCTCCTCGGCCTCTGGACCCTGCGGCGCGCGCTGCGGCAGCGCCAGCGCGCGACCGACGAGCGACCGCTGTCCGCGGACGAGCGGGCGCGCGCCGGGCGGCTGCTGGGCGGAGAACCGCCGAAGTGATCGGCTTCGCGCTCGTCGCCACCGCGATGGTGGCCGTCGCGGTGGCATGGATCCTCGTGCCGCTGCTGCGGCGTCGCGACGCACGCGACGTCGATCGCGATGCGTCCAACGTGGCGATCCTGCGCGACCAGGTCGCCGAGCTCGACGTCGACCTCGCGCGCGGCACGATCTCCGCCGCGAGCCACGCACAGGCGCGGCGCGAGCTGGAACGCCGCGTCATCGAAGAGGTGTCGCCGTCTGCAGGCGCAGCGACGCACGAGCGCGGCACCCCCTGGGTCGCCGCCGTGCTCGCCGGCTTCGTTCCGGTCGTGGCGGTGCTGCTGTACCTCGTGATCGGCACGCCGGACGCCCTCGGACCGCAGGCGCAGGCCGCCGCCGAGGGGGAGGGCGGGCACCAGGTCACGCGCGAGCAGGTCGAGAAAATGGTCGCCGATCTCGCGGCGCGGCTCGAGAAGGAGCCCGACAACGTCAACGGCTGGGTGGTGCTCGCGCGTTCGTACGCGGTCATGAACCGCCATGCCGATGCCGTAAAGGCGTACGAGCGCGTCATCCAGCTCGTGCCGAACGATCCCGATCTGCTCGCCGACTATGCCGACGCGCTCGCAGTGACGTCGGGCGGAAATCTCAGCGGCAAACCGCTGGAGCTCGCCAAGCGCGCGCTCGCGGCCGACCCAACGCACTGGAAGGCGCTGGCGCTCGTTGGCACCGAGGCGTTCAATCGCAAGGACTACAAGACCGCGATCGCGTACTGGGAGAAGCTGAAGGCCACGGCGCCGCCCGGGTCGCCGATCGCCCAGTCGATCGACTCGAGCATCGCGGAGGCGCGCGAGCTGGGCGGGATCAAGGGCGCCGCCGCGCCGCCTGCGATCGTCGCGATCGCACCCGCCGGCGGCCGCGTCGCCGGCAAGGTCGACTTGAGCCCGGCGCTCAAGGCGAAGGTCGCGCCGACCGACACGGTGTTCGTCTTCGCGCGCGCTGCCGAGGGGCCGCGCATGCCGCTCGCGATCGTGCGCAAGCAGGTGCGCGACCTCCCCATCGAGTTCGCGCTCGACGACTCGATGGCGATGGCGCCGAACATGAAGCTTTCGAGCTTTCCCGAGGTCGTGGTGGGTGCGCGCATCTCGCGATCCGGGAATGCGACGCCGCAGAGCGGCGACTCTCGAGGGCCTGTCGAAACCGGTCAAGGTGGGCGCCAGCGGAATCGCCGTCGTCATCGACAGCGCGCTTCCCTGAGCGCGCCGCGACGGCCGGGCGCATGGACTGCGACGTCGTCGTCGTCGGCGCGGGCATCTCGGGCCTCGCCACCGCCTTCCACCTGCAGCGCCGCGGTCACGCGGTGCGCGTGTTCGAGGCCGCGCCGCGTGCCGGGGGCGTGATCGCCTCGCATCGCCGCGACGGCGTCCTTTACGAGACCGGGCCCAACAGCACGCTCGACACCACGCCGCTGATCGGCGAGTTGCTCGAGGCGGCGGGGATCGCGGACGAGCGTCTCGACGCGACCGCCGCGGCGGCCAAGCGCTATGTGCTCCGGGGCGGGCGCCTGGTGCCCCTGCCGACTTCGCCGGGCGCGTTTCTGACGACGTCGCTCTTCTCGCTGGGAGCGAAGCTCGCACTCGCGCGCGAGCCGTTCGTCGCGCCGGCGCCGCCCGACCGCGACGAGACGGTCGCGGCCTTCGTCCGCCGGCGCCTGGGCGCCGAGTTTCTCGACTACGCGATCGAGCCGTTCGTCGCCGGCATCTACGCCGGCGACCCGGAGCAGCTCTCGGTGCGGGCGGCGTTTCCGAGGCTGCACGCCCTCGAGCAGCGCTACCGCAGCCTGATCCGCGGGCAGATCCTCGGCGCACGCGAGCGCGCGCGCGCGCGAGAGAGGGCCAAGAACACCGCGTCGAGCTTCTCGTTCCGCAACGGCATGCAGACGCTCCCCGACGCGCTCGCGCGCGCGCTGCGCGGGCTCGAGACGGGCGTTCGCATCGTCGGGCTCACGCGTGCCGGTGAGGGCACGTTCATGGTGCAGGGTGAGCGGACGGCGGCATGCGCACGCGCGGTCGTGCTTGCCGTGCCGGCGGACGCGGCCGCGGGCCTCGCGCGGGCGCTGGCGCCCGCTGCAGCGCAGGCGCTCGATGCCATTCCGTATTCGCCGGTCGCCGTGGTTGCGTCGGCCTATCGCCGCGCGGACGTGAAGCACGCGCTCGACGGCTTCGGCTTCCTCTCGCCGCGCAAGGAAGGCAGGGCGATCCTCGGCACGCTCTTCTCGAGCAGCATGTTCGACGGCCGGGCGCCGGCGGACACCGTCGTGCTGACGACGTTCGTTGGTGGGGCCCGCAACCCGCAGCTCGCGGGGTCACGTCCCGATGAGATCGCCGCGGCGGTGGAGCAGGAACTGGCAGCGCTGCTCGGCGCCGCGTCGCCGTTGTGGCGCGAGGTCGTGCAATGGCCGCGCGCGATCCCGCAGTACACGCTCGGGCATCTCGGGCGCATCGCCGCGCTCGAGCAGGCGGAGGCCGTCGTGCCGGGCCTCTTCTTCCGCGCCAACTACCGCGGCGGCGTGTCGGTCGGCGACTGCATCAAGTCGGCCGATGCGGGCGCCGCGGCAGTGGCCGCGTTCCTCGCGGATCGATGATCGCGCAGCGCGACCCGATAGATCAGGAAGTAGATCGCGGCGACCAGCCCCGCGCCGCCGACGATGTTGCCGAGCGTCACCGGCACGAGGTTGTGAAGGAGCCCGGACCAGTCGAGGGCCGCCGCCTGCGGCAGCGTGCTCCCCGCGCTGCCCTTCAGCAGGATGCCGAGGGGGATGAGGTACATGTTCGCGACGCAGTGCTCGAACCCGGCGGCGACGAAGGCCGAGATCGGGAACACGATGGCGAGGATCCGGTCGGTGACGGTGCGGCCGGCGAGCGAGATCCAGACGGCCAGGCAGACGAGCAGGTTGCACAGCACGCCGTTCATGAACGCTTCCCAGAACGGCAGCGCCGCCTTGGCCGCCGCGATCTTCACGTATTGCGCGCCGATCAGCCCGCCGTTCGACGCCGCGTGGTTGGCGAGAAAGACGACCAGCGCCAATCCGGCCGCGCCCACCATGTTGCCGGCATAGACGATGGCCCAGTTGCGGGCGAGCTCCCCGGTCGAGATCCGCCGGCTCGCCCAGGCCATCACCATCAGGTTGTTGCCGGTGAAGAGCTCCGCGCCCGCGACGACCACCAGGACCAGGCCGAGCGAGAACACCACGCCGCCGAGCACCCGCGCGGTCGCGAAGGACAGCGCGGGGTCGGCGGTCACGATCACCGCGTAGAGCGCGCCGAGCCCGATGAAGCCGCCCGCAAGCACCGCGAGCATGAAGACGGCGAGCGGCGGGAGCCGCGCCTTCGCGACGCCGATGGTCTCGACCTTCTCGGCGATCTGCGTTGGCGAGTAGGCGTCGAGCTCGAAGATCATGGGTCCTCGCGACCGAGTGCGGCGCGCAGCTCGGTCTTCAGCACCTTGCCGTAGTTGTTTTTCGGCAGGCTGTCGACGAAGCGGTACGACTTCGGGCGCTTGAAGCGCGCGATGTTGTCGAGGCAGAGGGCGTCGAGCTCCGCGGGACTCGCGGAGGCGCCCGCGCGACACACGACGAACGCCACGACCTCCTCGCCCCACTCGGGGTGCGGCCGGCCGACCACGGAGACCTCGTGGATGCCGGGATGGCGAAGCAGCACCTCCTCGACCTCGCGCGGGTAGATGTTCGAGCCGCCGCTGATGATCAGGTCTTTCGAGCGGTCCATCAGCGTGAGGAATCCGTCCTCGTCCATGGCGCCGACGTCGCCGGTGTGGAGCCAGCCGCCGCGCAGCGACGCGGCCGTCGCCTCGAGGTTGCGCCAGTAGCCCTTCATCACCACGTCGCCGCGCACCAGGATCTCGCCGGGCGCGCCCGCCGGGAGCGGCCGATCCTGGCCGTCCGCGACGCGCACCTCGACGCACGACTGCGCGACGCCGACCGAGGCGAGCCGCTGCGCGTGGCGCGGGTGGGCCGCGTCGCCATGGTGATGGCGCGAGAGCGCGGTAATGGTCATCGGGCTCTCGCCCTGGCCGTAGATCTGCACGAAGCGCTGGCCCATGACCGCGATCGCGTCCTGGATGTCGGCGAGGTACATCGGGCCGCCGCCGTAGACGATCGTCTTCAGCCCGTCGAGCGCGGGCCGCGCGGCGCGCGCGTGATCCACGAGGCGCTTGACCATCGTCGGCGCGGCGAACATCGCCATGCCCGGCCACGCACGCTGCGAGCGAGAAGATCTCGGCCGGCTCGAACCCGCCGCTCTCCGGGATGACCTGCAGCGCGCCCGCAGCGACGTGCGGCGGGCCGTAGATGCCGGACCCGTGCGACATCGGCGCGGCGTGGACGATCGATTCCCCGAGCCGGATGGCATCGACGTCGGCAAAGTAGCAGAGCGTCATCGCGAGCAGGTTGCGGTGCGTGAGCATCACGCCCTTCGGCCGGCCGGTCGTGCCGCTCGTGTAGAAGAGCCAGGCGAGATCGTCGGGCGCGGCGTCGGCGACGGCGAGCTCGGGGTCGCCGGCGAGGGCGCGGTACTCGTCGCCCCCGACCGCGATCGTGCGTTCCAGCCCCGGCACGCTCGCGGCGAGCGCGCCGATCGCCGGCGCGTGCTCGGCATCGACGAAGCACACGCGGGCGCCAGAGTGGTCGAGGATGTACTCGGCTTCCTTCGGATGGAGCTTGGCGTTGATCGGCACGAGCGCGAGGCCGGCCCACCAGGCGGCCCACGTCAGCTCGACATAGGCCGGGCAGTTGGACATGAACAGCGCGATCCGGTCGCCCGGAGCGAGCCGGAGCCGCGCGCGCAGCGCGGCGCCGAGCCGGGCGCACGCGCCCGCAAGTCCGCGATAGTCGGCGACCACGCGCTCGCCGAGCGCGAGCGCCGGCGCGTCCGGGAAGACGCGCCCGGCCCGCGCGAGGAGGACCGCGAGGTTCACGGGTTTACTCGGCGACGGCCCGGTGCGCAGACCGGATGCTTCGCTTCAATGGCGGGTGCCCCTGCTTGGCGGCGCCGTGGGAGCGGGCGCCCGGGGGGCGATTGTAGTGGGGCCGGGCGGGGCGGCTCCGATCACGCGGGGAAGGCGGGTTCCCCGGATCGCGCTGGACGGGACCGGAGGCGGCCGGGAGGAGGAGGAGGGAGGAGGATCCCGGCCGCTCCCCGGCGCCCGATCCAGCGCGGGGGGAATCGTCTAGCCGGCCCGGATTCCGGGCCGGCGCGAGGGGTTCGTCAGGTCAGATGTGGGCGACGTAGCCGTCCCGCTCGAGCTTGCGCATGCGCGCCTCGAGATCGGACAGGTTCGCGGCGCGCGCGAGATACGCCTCGTCACGGGTCCGCCGGCCCTTCTCGAGCCAGGCTTCGAAGCGGTCCCAAAGCCGCCCCACCATGGCGCTGATGTAGGCTGCGCGCATGGCGCGAGCCCGGGCCTCGATCTCGACCACGCTCAGCTCGAAAACGGTGTCCGCTTCCGGTTTGACGGGCTGGGGCTGCACCTCTGCGGCGGTTTCGGCGGTCGCCGGGACCTCGTCCGCACCGAACGCCGGGCCGGACCGAATCAGGCTGTCGCCTTCGTACAGGGGGGCTGTCAGTCTCATCTCGTACTCCTTGCTAGCTCTCTGATCTCAATGCGTTGTTGCATTGCACGATGCCAACATATAGCCTCCGCTGAGGGCCTACAAATCGCATGTTTGGATCGGCGCCATCGGTGCCGGCTATACCGTGTCTAAATTCACGGTATTCGGGAGTCGTGAGGCATATAAAATCAATCACTTAAGACGCAGGAGCTAGATTTAGTGGAGCTTTACCAATTGCGCGGCTTCGCCGTGGTCGCCGAGGTCGGCAACCTGACCCGGGCCGCGGAGCGCCTGCACATCAGCCAGCCGGCGCTGAGCGCCCAGATCAAGGCGCTCGAGGACGAGCTCGGCGTGGCGTTGTTCGACCGCACCTCGAGCGGGATGCAGCTGACGGTCGGCGGACGCCAGCTCCTGGCGGAGGCGGAGAAGGTGCTCGCGGCCGCCCAGTCCCTGGGCGCCGCGGCGCGCGCCCTCAGGGGCGAGGTCGCGGCCCGGGCCCGGATCGGCACGGTCTCCGACCCCGAGTTCATCCGCGTCGGGGCGCTCCTGAACGCGGCGATGGAACGCTACCCGCTCCTCCAGATCGAGCTGCACCAGGCGGTCAGCGGCGAGGCGTTCGAGCAGGTGCGCCAGGGCGAGCTCGACGCGAGCTTCTATTTCGGCAAGCTCGCCCATCCGACGATGGCCGGCCTGCGGCTGGGCGACATGGCGTACCGGGTCGTGGCACCGGCGCAGTGGTGCGACCGGATCGCGGCGGCGGGCTGGACGGAACTCGCCGCGCTGCCGTGGATCATGACCCCCTCGATCAGCACCCACAACCAGCTGGTCAACGAGCTCTTCGCCAAGCACGCCCTGGCGCCGGCCAAGGTCGTCGTGGCCGACCAGGAGTCGCTGATCAGCACGCTCGTCGGCGCCGGCGTCGGGGTGGCGCTCATGCGCGAGGACCTCGCCCGCGAGAAGGAGGCGGCAGGCGAGGTGTGCCTGTGGCGGGACGTCCGCGTCACGACCACGCTGTGGTTCGTCTACCTCGCCGAGCGCGCGCACGATCCCGCGATCGCGGCCCTGCTCGACGTGCTGCGCGAAGTGTGGGAAGTGACCGCGGCGGCGGAGCCGCGGCTCAGCCGCGGCCGGCGAGCGTCGCGTTCGCCTGCGTGAGGCGATCGATCAGCACGCGCATGAACGCCTTCTGGAAGTTCACCTGACAGGTCGAGCTCGCCACTCTGAGCGCGATCGACTTGATCTCGATGACGGTGATGTTGCCGAGCGCCCTGATGGTCGTGGTCCGCTTGGTGATCTGGTCGCTGAAGTAGAGCAGCTCGCCGAAGCAGCCGGCGCGCCGGATGGTGTTGATCGAGGTGCCGCCGATCGACACGTCGACCTCGCCCTCGATCAGCAGGAAGAAGCTCTCGCCGTGGTCGCCCTCGCGGATGATCACGGTGTCGCGCGGGATCTCGCGCCACTGGCTGATGCGCAGCGCCTCCCACAGCGTCGCGTCGTCGAAGTCCGCGAAGAACGACAGGTTCTTCAGCTCGGCGAACTTCGCCGAGTCCGAGATCGATTCGCCGGCGAGCCGCAGGGCGCCGAACGCCTTGGAGAGGTCCTTGCCGAACTCGATCCAGCTCTGGTAGCGGTTCGCCGCGCTCTTCTCCATCGCCTTGAGGCAGATCTCGTCGAGCAGGGCCGGCAGCTCCGGCCGCAGCTGCGACGGCGGCGGCGGGGTGACGTTCAGGATCTCGTAGGTGAGCGAGAGCTGGTTGGACGCGTTGAACGGCAGCCGCCCGGTGAGCAGCTTGTACATCACCACGCCGAGCGAGTAGATGTCGGTGTGGTGGGTGATGTCCTCGAGCCGGATCTGCTCGGGCGACATGTACGCGGGCGAGCCGATCCCGGTGAGCTGGGTGGTGTCCTGCGCGAGCTGCTCCTGGAACGAGGCGCCGAAGTCGCTGACCTTGATCTCGCCTTCCGGGCTGTAGAGGAGGTTGCCGGGCTTGATGTCGCGGTGGATCACGCCCATCTGGAACGCGTAGTCGAGCGCCCGGATGCACTTGAAGATCACCTCGACCACCTTCGACAGCGGCAGCAGGCTGTCGATCTCGCTGTAGGTCTCGAGGGTGGTGCCCCGGACGTACTCCATGACGATGTAGCTGTACTCGGGCTCGCTGACGGCGTCGAAGATCTCGACGATGTGCGGGTGGTTGAGCCGGCCGGCGAGCGCGGCCTCCGCGAGGAAGCCCTTGCGCAGCAGCTTCGCGGTCTGCTCGCTGACGCTCTCCTCGAAGAAGAACACCTTGATCGCGACGTCGCGGTCGGCGAACGGGTCGCGTCCGAGGTAGACGCGGCTGGTGGCGCCCCGCCCGATCTCCTGCTTGATCGGGTACTTGCCGATGCGCCATTCGAGCTCGAACTTCATCATTTCGAAGGATTTTTTCGCTGATCGAGAAGTCTAGCGCAAGCGTGCGGGCGGGCCCATCGACCGGCCGCGGCAAGGCTTGAAAAAACCGGCACTTGTCCACATTACCTATAGCAGTACCGAACTGAGGGAGTGCACTCATGCGGCTCGACCGGCTGACCACGAAGTTCCAGCAGGCGCTTTCCGACGCGCAGAGCCTCGCCGTCGGCGCGGACAATCCCTTCATCGAGCCGACGCACACGCTCCAGGCGCTGCTCGGCCAGGAGGACGGCGGCACCGCCGCGCTGCTCTCCAGCGCGGGGGTGAACGTCGCGCGCCTGAAGGACGACCTGAAGAAGGCGATCGAGCGGCTGCCCAAGGTCTCGGGCACCGGCGGCGAGGTGCAGATCTCCCGGGACCTGAACAACGTCCTGAACCTGACGGACAAGGAGGCGCAGAAACGCGGCGACCAGTACATCGCGTCCGAGCTCTTCGTGCTCGCGCTGACCGAGGACAAGGGCGAGGCGGGCCGGCTGCTCAAGGAAGCGGGCGGCACGCGCAAGGCGATCGAGCAGGCGATCCGCGCGGTGCGCGGCGGCGAATCGGTCGGCAGCGCCGAGGCGGAGGGGCAGCCGCAAGGCGCTCGAGAAGTACACCCTCGACCTGACCGAGCGCGCGCGCGCCGGCAAGCTCGACCCGGTGATCGGCCGCGACGACGAGATCCGCCGCGTGATCCAGATCCTCCAGCGGCGCACCAAGAACAACCCGGTGCTCATCGGCGAGCCGGGCGTGGGCAAGACCGCGATCGTCGAGGGCCTCGCGCAGCGCATCGTCAACGGCGAGGTGCCGGAGACGCTCAAGGACAAGCGCGTGCTGGTGCTCGACATGGCCGGGCTCCTCGCAGGGGCGAAGTACCGCGGCGAGTTCGAGGAGCGCCTGAAGGCGGTCCTGAAGGAGCTCGCGCAGGACGAGGGGCGCACCATCGTCTTCATCGACGAGCTGCACACCATGGTCGGCGCGGGCAAGGCCGAGGGCGCGATCGACGCGGGCAACATGCTGAAGCCGGCGCTGGCGCGCGGCGAGCTGCACTGCGTCGGCGCGACCACGCTCGACGAGTACCGCAAGTACATCGAGAAGGACGCCGCGCTCGAGCGCCGCTTCCAGAAGGTGCTGGTGGAGGAGCCGAGCGTCGAGGCGACGATCGCGATCCTGCGCGGCCTGCAGGAGAAGTACGAGCTGCACCACGGCGTCGACATCACCGACCCGGCGATCGTCGCCGCGGCGGAGCTCTCGAACCGCTACATCACCGATCGTTTCCTGCCGGACAAGGCGATCGACCTCATCGACGAGGCCGCCGCGCGCATCAAGATGGAGATCGATTCCAAGCCGGAGGCGATGGACAAGCTCGACCGCCGGCTGATCCAGCTCAAGATCGAGCGCGAGGCGATGAAGAAGGAGAAGGACGAAGCCTCGCGCAAGCGCCTGGCGGCGATCGAGGAAGAGATCGCCAAGCTCGCGCGCGAGTCCGCGGACCTCGAGGAAATCTGGAAGGCCGAGAAGCTGGCCGTGCAGGGCAGCGCGCACATCAAGGAAGAGATCGAGCGCGTGCGCGCCGACATCGCGAAGCTGCAGCGCGAGGGCAAGCTCGACAAGGTCGCCGAGCTGCAGTACGGCAAGCTCCCGCAGCTCGAGGCGCAGCTGAAGGCCGCGGAGAAGGCGGGCGCGTCCAAGGACAAGCCGAAGCTGCTGCGCACCCAGGTCGGCGCGGAGGAGATCGCGGAAGTCGTCTCGCGCGCGACCGGCATCCCGGTGGCGAAGATGATGCAGGGCGAGCGGGACAAGCTGCTCTTCATGGAAGCGAAGCTCCACGAGCGCGTCGTCGGCCAGGACGAGGCGGTGCGGCTCGTCGCCGACGCGATCCGCCGCTCGCGCTCGGGACTCTCGGACCCGAACCGGCCGTACGGCTCGTTCCTGTTCCTCGGCCCGACCGGGGTCGGGAAGACCGAGCTCTGCAAGGCGCTCGCCACGTTCCTGTTCGACTCGGAGGAGCACCTCGTCCGCGTCGACATGAGCGAGTTCATGGAGAAGCACTCGGTGGCGCGGCTGATCGGCGCGCCGCCGGGATACGTCGGCTACGAGGAGGGCGGCACGCTCACCGAGGCGGTGCGGCGCCGGCCCTACGCGGTGATCCTGCTCGACGAGATCGAGAAGGCGCACCCGGACGTGTTCAACGTGCTGCTGCAGGTGCTCGACGACGGCCGCCTGACCGACGGGCAGGGGCGCACGGTCGACTTCAAGAACACGGTCATCGTGATGACCTCGAACCTGGGGTCGCAGATGATCCAGTCGATGGCGGGGGACGACCCCGGACTGATCAAGACCGCGGTGATGGCCGAGGTCAAGACCCACTTCCGGCCCGAGTTCGTGAACCGCGTCGACGAGATCGTCGTGTTCCACGCGCTCGACGAGAAGCACATCTCGAGCATCGCGAAGATCCAGCTCGGCTTCCTCGCCGCGCGGCTGGCGAAGCTCGAGCTGGGACTCGACGTGAGCGACGCGGCGCTCGCGGAGCTGGCGAAGGCGGGCTTCGATCCGGTGTACGGGGCGCGGCCGCTGAAGCGCGCGATCCAGCAGACGATCGAGAACCCGCTGGCGAAGGCGCTCCTGGAGGGGCGCTTCGCGCCCAAGGACTCGATCCGCGTCGACTGGAAGAAGGGCGGGATGACGTTCGAGAAGGTGGCCGGCGCGCAGGCGCGCGCCGCCTGAGGCGCGCGCGCGCGGACGGCCCCCGGCGGCTTGACAACCCCGGGGTGATCCCCTATACACGCGGCTTGAACGTGGGTGGGTAGAAGCGGTCAGCCGGACCGTCGACGGCGCAACGCCAATGCGGCCCGGTCGGAGATTGCTCACAGACGTAAGTCGTCGCTGTGCGATCCTGGCCGGGATTACCCATGTCGCGATCTTCCCTGCTGCCCCGACAAGAACAAGCGGGACCGCCATTGCCGGCGGATCCCCCGCGCTGCACCCCCCGTGTCTTTCTGCCACACCATTCTCCGAGGAGGGTAGTCATGTTCGACCGCTTAGCCAGGGTTCTCTCGCTCGCATTGCTCGCGCTCCCGCTCGCGGCGCCGGCGCAGGACAAGATCACTTTCATGACCAGCTGGTACGCGCAGGCCGAGCACGGCGGCTTCTACCAGGCGCTCGCGAAGGGGCTGTACAAGAAGCACGGCCTCGACGTCACCATCAAGATGGGCGGCCCCCAGGTGAACGGCATGCAGCTCATGATGGCGGGCCAGGCCGACATGCACATGGGCTACGACTTCCAGGTCCTGAAGTCCCTCGAGCAGGGCCTCACGCCGGTGACCGTGGCAACCTCCTTCCAGCACGATCTCCAGGGCCTCCTCGTGCACGAGGACGTCAAGAGCCTCGGCGACCTCAAGGGCAAGACCATCCTCGTCGCCACCGCGGGCCGTTCTTCCTGGTGGCCCTGGATGCGACAGAGATACGGCTACGCCGAGGAGCAGGTGCGTCCGTACACGTTCAACCTGCAGCCCTTCCTCGCGGACAAGAACCTCGCGCAGCAGGCCTACATGTCCTCCGAGCCGTTCCAGGCGGAAAAGGCCGGCGTGAAGGCGCGGTTCTTCCTGTTCGCGCGCGACGGCTTCCCGCCGTACGGCACGACCATCGTGGCGACCCAGAAGATCGTGAAGGAGAAGCCCGACGTGGTGCAGCGCTTCGTGCGTGCCTCGATGGAAGGCTGGAAGGGCTACCTGGAGGATCCGGCCGCCGCGAACGAGCTGATCAAGAAGGACAACCCGAACATGAAGGACGACCAGCTCGCCTACGCGATCGCGAAGCTGAAGGAGCAGAACCTGGTCGGCGGCGGGGACGCCGCGAAGATGGGCATCGGGGTGATGACCGACGAGCGCTGGAAGAAGACCCACGAGTACATGGTCTCGGCCGGGCTGCTGCCGGCGAGCGTCGACGTCCGGCAGGCGTACACGACGCAGTTCGTGAAGGACCTGAAGGTGATGCCGTAAGGCGCGCGCCGGGCGGCGCTCGCGCCGCCCGCGTCGCCAGGCGCGCCGCGCCGTGCTCGCCCGACGGCGAGAGCGCGCGCGGCCCGGGGACTTCCAGGCCACCCATCGCAATGTCCGCACTGCTTGCGTCCGACGCGGACCCGGTCGTCGAGATCCGGGGCGCCGACAAGGTGTTCGCCAACGGCACCCGGGCGCTCAGCCCGGTCGACCTCACGATCCGGGGCGGCGAATTCGTCACGCTGCTCGGTCCCTCGGGCTGCGGGAAGTCGACGCTGCTGAAGATGATCGCCAACCTGATCGCACCGTCCGCGGGCAGCCTCGGCTGGTGGCAGAGCGGCTTCGATCACGTCGGCGAGCCGGGCAAGAACCTCGTGATGGTGTTCCAGGACGCGACGCTCATGCCGTGGGCGCGCGTGCAGCGCAACGTGCGCCTGCCGCTCGACCTCGCGCAGATGGCGCGCTCGGATGCGGACGCGCGCGTCGCGGAGGCATTGGCGCTCGTCGGACTCACCGGTTTCGAGACCCACTATCCGCGGCAGCTCTCCGGCGGGATGCAGATGCGCGTCTCGATCGCGCGCGCGCTCGTGACCGAGCCGAACCTGCTGCTGATGGACGAGCCGTTCGGCGCGCTCGACGAGATCACCCGCAACAAGCTCGACGCCGACCTCATCCAGCTGTGGTGGAAGAAGAAGCTCACCGTCGTGTTCGTGACGCACAGCATCTACGAGGCGATCTTCCTGTCGACCCGCATCGTGGTCATGGCGGCGCGGCCGGGGCGGGTGCTGAAGAACGTGGTGATCGACGAGCCGCACCCGCGCACGGAAGGCTTCCGCGTCACCCAGAAGTTCGCCGCCTACGCGAAGGAGCTGACCGAGCTCCTGGCCGAAGCGAGCGCGAAGGGAGCGACCGACCTGTGAGCGAACGCCTCATCCGCTGGGCCGCGCCGCTCGCGGTGGGCGTGGTCGTGCTGGTGCTCTGGCACGTGCTGGTGAAGGCGTTCGACGTGCCCGAAGTTCCTCGTGCCCGGGCCGCTGCTCGTGCTCGACACGCTGATCGCCGACTGGGGCCTGCTGTTCAACTCGCTGCTGGTGACGCTCAAGATCACGTTCGGCGCGTTCTTCCTGGCGGTCGTCATCGGCACGACGGTGGCGTTCCTGTTCGTCCAGAGCCGCTGGGTCGAGATGAGTCTCTTCCCCTACGCGGTGCTGCTGCAGGTCACGCCGATCGTGGCGATCGCGCCGCTCATCATCATCTGGGTCAAGCAGCCGACCCTGGCGCTCGTCGTCTGCGCCACGATCGTCGCGCTGTTCCCGATCATCTCCAACACGATCCTCGGGCTGCGCAGCGTGAACCCCGGGCTGATCAACCTGTTCCGCATGAACAAGGCGACGCGCTGGCAGACGCTCACGCAGCTGCGCATCCCGTCGGCCGCGCCGTACTTCTTCGGCGGCCTGCGCATCTCCTCGGGCCTCGCGCTGATCGGCGCGGTCGTGGCCGAGTTCGTCGCCGGCACCGGCGGCACCGGCGCGGGACTCGCCTACCAGATCCTGCAGGCGGGCTACCAGATCAACATCCCGCGCCTGTTCGCGGCGCTGCTCATGATCACGGTGACCGGGCGTGCTGCTGTTCCTGCTGATGGTGTTTCTCTCCAAGCTCGCGCTCGCGAGCTGGCACGAGTCCGAAGTCGTGCACGAGAGCTGACGATGCTGATCCGGAACGCCGACCACGATCATGACCGGCCTCGCGGGCGAACGGGCCCGGACGGCCGGGCGCGACCTGCGCATCGACGCGGACGGCCGCATCGGCGCGATCGGCGCGCTCGCGCGCGAGGCCGGCGAGCGCGTGGTCGACGCCACCGACTGCGTCGTGTACCCCGGCTGGGTCAACACCCACCATCACCTCGCCCAGTCGGTGCTCAAGGGCGTGCCGGAGGGCATCAACCTGCCGCTCGCCGGCTGGCTGGACGCCGTGCCGTATCGCTACCGCCACCGCTTCGACGCGGAATTGCTGTCGATCGCGGCGGAGATCGGGATCACGGAGCTCATGCTCTCCGGCTGCACGACGATCGCCGATCATCACTACGTCTACTGGCCCGGGATGGGATACGACCCGGGGAAACTGTACTTCGACCTCGCCGCGCGGCTGGGCATCCGGTTCGTCCTGTGCCGGGGCGGGGCGACCGTCAAGCGGGCGTTCGAGGCGAACGACCCGAACGCGGTTCAGCCCGAGACGCTGGACGCGCATCATTGGCGACGTCGAGCGGCTGGTCGGGGCGTATCACGATCCCGGCCCCGAGGCGATGCGCCGCGTCGTGCTCGCGCCCGCGACGCCGACCTGGTCGCTGCGCCCGGATGAGCTGAAGCCCGCGATTCGCGCGGCCCGAGCGCTCGGCATCCGGACGCACACCCACCTCTCCGAGACCGCCGACTACGTCGCTTTCTGCCGCGAGCGGCACGACCGCAAGCCGGTCGAGTTCATGGCCGAGCACGAATGGCTCGGCGGCGACGTCTGGTTCGCGCACATGGTGCATGTGTCCGAGTCGGAGATCCGGCTCGTCGGCGAGACCGGTACCGGCATCGCGCATTGTCCGGCGTCGAACTGCCGGCTCGGCAGCGGCGTCGCCCCGGTGCCGGAACTCGCCCGCGCCGGCGCACCGGTGTCGATCGGCGTGGACGGGGCGGCCTCGAACGAAGCGGCGGACTCGATCTCGGAAGCGCACACCTGCTGGCACACGCACCGGGCGGTGAAGGGCGCCGCCGCCGTGACCGTCGAGGACGTGATCCACTGGGGCACCCGCGGCGGCGCGCGCGTGCTCGGGATCGACAACATCGGCACGCTCGAGGTCGGCCGCGCGGCGGACCTCGCGGTCTACTCGCTCGATCAGCCCGCGCTATGCCGGCCTGCACGATCCCGCCATCGGGCCGGTGGCGAGCGGCGGCCGGCCGCATTTCCGGCTCCTCACCGTGCAGGGACGGGTGGTGGTCGAGAACGACGCCATTCCCGGGCAGGACCTGCCGCGGCTGCTCGCGCGCGCGCGCGAGGCGGTGCGAAAGCTCGCGGCCTGAGGCGATGCGGCGCTTCGAGTACTACGAACCGGCGAACCTCGACGAGACGTCGTCGCTGCTCGCCCGCCACGGCGCGGAGGCGAGCCTCCTCGCGGGCGGGACCGACCTTCTGGTCGAGATCAAGGAGCACATCCGCTGGCCGCGCCATGTCGTCAACCTCAAAAAGGTGCCGGGGCTTGCCGCGCTCGAGTACGACGACCGGACCGGCCTGCGGTTCGGCGCGCTCGTGACGGCGCGGGAGATCGAGGTCTCGCCCGTGGTGCTCGGGAAGTATCCGGGCCTCGCGCAGGCCGCGCGCGAGCTCGGCTCGATCCAGGTGCGCCATCGGGCCACGATCGTCGGCAACATCTGCCGCGCCTCGCCGTCGGCGGACACGCTGCCCCCGCTGATCGCCGACGGCGCGACGGTGCGGATCTACGGACCCGCGGGCGAGCGCACGGTCGCGCTCGAAGCGTTCTTCACCGGGCCCGGCAAGACCGTCCTCGCGCCGGGGGAGTTGGTGACCGGGATCGCCGTCCCGGCGCCGCCGCCGCGCACCGGCAAGCACTACCTCAAGCACGGCCGCCGCAAGGCGATGGAGCTCGCGACCGTCGGCGTCGGCGTGTCGCTCACGCTCGACGGCGGCGCGTGCCGCGAGATCCGCATTGCGCTCGGCGCGGTCGCGCCGACGCCGATCCGCGCGCGGCTGGCGGAGGACGCCCTGCGCGGCCGCACGCTGGACGGCGCGGCGATCGAGACCGCGGCGCGGATCGCGATGGGCGAGTGCCGTCCGATCAGCAACGTGCGCGGGAGCGCCGACTACCGGCGCGAGATGGTGGGCGTGCTCACGCGGCGCGCGATCGAACGAGCGATGGAGGCGGTGCGGTGAAGCGAGTCGTGGCAGTCACGATCAACGGCGAGCGCCAGGACGCTCGCGCTCGAGCCCTACCGCAGCCTGCTCGACGTGCTGCGCAACGAGGTCGGGCTCACCGGCACGAAGAAGGGCTGCGACGTCGGCGACTGCGGCGCGTGCACCGTGCTGCTCGACGGCAAGCCGGTCAACTCGTGCCTCGTGCTCGGCGTCGAGGTCGCTGGCTGCGACGTCGTGACGATCGAGGGCCTGCAGAGCGGCCCGGAGCGGCTGCATCCGCTGCAGGAAGCCTTCATGCAGCACGGCGCCGCCCAGTGCGGCTTCTGCACGCCCGGCTTCATCATGATGGCGAAGGCGCTCCTCGACGAGAACCCGGCGCCGACCGAGGACGAGATCCGGTTCGGGATCGCGGGCAACATCTGCCGGTGCACCGGTTACACGAAGATCGTGACGGCGATCCAGGCGGCGGCCAAGGATCTCGCGGAGGCGAAATCGTGAGCATCGTGGGAAGCACCATCGTCGGGACCAGCGTCAAGCGCACCGACCTCATCGGCAAGGTCACCGGCACCGCGCAGTACGCCGGCGACGTGAAGCTCGCCGGGATGCTGCACGGGAAGATCAAGCGCTCCACGATCGCGCACGCCAACATCCGGCGCATCGACGCGAGCCGCGCGCTCGCGCTGCCCGGCGTGAAGGCGGTGCTCACGCACGAGAACGTCCCGCGCATCCTGCACTACGGCGCGCCGCACCCGCGCTCGATCTCGGTCACGTGCGACCAGTACATCCTCGACCGGAAGGTGCGTTACTGGGGCGAGGGCGTCGCCGCCGTGGCGGCGACGAGCGAGGAGATCGCCGAAGAGGCGCTCGACCTGATCGAGGTCGAGTACGAGCCGCTGCCGGCCGTGTTCACCGTCGAGGCGGCGCAGGCGCCCGGCGCGCCCGTGATCCACGAGACGGCGTACGAGGGGAACCTGCTGTTCAAGCCGGTCGTCGTCACCCGCGGCGACGTGGCGAAGGGGTTCGCCGCGGCCGATCTCGTCATCGAAGGCGAGTACGAAACCGGCCGCCCGACGCCGGCGTACATGGAGCCGAATATTTGCGTGTGCAAGTGGGACAACACGGGCAAGCTCACGGTGTGGGTGTCGACGCAGGCCGCGTTCATGGTGCGCGGCATCCTGGCCGAAGTGCTCGGGCTGCCGCTCACCAAGGTGCGGGTGCTGGTCGACCACATGGGCGGAGGCTTCGGCGCGAAGCAGGACCTCTTCCAGCACGAGTTCCTGTGCGCGCTGCTCGCGAAGGAGACGCGCCATCCGGTGCGCATGGAGTACACGCGCGGCGAGACCTTCGTCGGCGGCCGCTCGCGCCACCCGTGCAAGATCTGGCTGAAGCAGGGCTTCAGGAAGGACGGCACGATCGTCGCGCGCGAGGCGCGCACCGTCTTCAACAGCGGCGCGTACGGCTCGCACGGCCCCGGCGTGACGATCGTCGGCACCTCCGCGCTCACCTCGCTCTATCGCTGCGAGAACGTGCATCTCGACGGGCGGTGCGTCTACACCAATACGCCCATCGCCGGCGCGTTCCGGGGCTACGGCGTGGTGCAGACCTACTACGCGCTCGACATCCAGCTCGACGAGGCCGCCGAGCGGCTCGGCATGGATCCGGTCGCGCTGAAGCTCAAGAACGCGGTGCGCGCGGGCGACCTCGCGCCCTCCGGCCATCCGATCGTCGGCCACGGCCTCGAGGACTGCATCCGGCGCGGTGCGGAGGAGGTGGGCTGGGCGCGGCTGCGGCGCCAGCCGCGCGAGAATACGGGAACGCTCCGCCGCGGCTGGGGCATGGGCTGCGAGATGCACGGCTCGAGCGCCTATCCCGGCATCAAGGAGCAGGGCAACGCGATCGTCAAGATGAACGAGGACGGCACCGCGGTCCTGCTCACCGGCGCGGCCGGGCTCGGCACCGGCGCGCACACCGCGCTCGCGCAGATCGTCGCGGAGGAGCTCGGGCTGCGCTTCGACGACGTGTCGGTGGTCCACGGCGACACCGACATCGTGCCGTGGGACATCGGCGCCTTCGCGAGCCACACCACTTTCATGGTCGGACGCGCGGCGCAGATGGCGGCGGGCGAGGTGAAGCAGCAGCTCCTCAAGCGTGCGGGCGAGCAGCTCGAGGTGGCGCCCGAGGACCTGGAGATCCGCGACGGCGTGATCGCGGTGCGCGGTGTCGCCGGGAAGCGCGTCACCGTGCGCGCGGCGATGGGGCCGAAGCTCGGCATCCCCGCGGCGAACATCGTCGGCAACGGCACCTACACGCCGACCAAGTCCTACTCCTTCGCCGCGCACTTCGTGGAGGTGCAGGTCGACACCGGGACCGGCCAGATCGACGTGCTGCAGGTGGTCCCGGTGCACGAGATCGGCAAGGTCGTGCACCCGGTCGCGGCCGCCGGCCAGATCGAGGGCGGGATCCAGCAGGGCATCGGCCACACGCTGACCGAGGATTACGTCGTCGATCCCGCCAACGGCCGGTCGCTCAACGCCGGGTTCGTCGACTACAAGATGCCGCTGTCGATGGACATGCCGCCGATCAGGACGATCCTCCTGGAGACGGCACCGGACCCGGGCGGGCCGTTCGGCGCGAAGGGCATCGGCGAGGACCCGATCATCGCCATCGGCCCCGCGATCGCCAACGCCGTGTACGCCGCGATCGGCGTGCGCTTCCGCCATTTCCCGATCACGCCGGAGCAGGTGCTCGCGGCGCTGCAGGACAAGCCCGATGAAAATGCCTGACACCGGGGCCGCGCCGCCGGTTCCCGTCACCATCCTCACCGGCTTCCTCGGATCGGGGAAGACGACGCTGCTCAACTACATTCTCACCGAGCGCCACGGCCACCGCATCGCGGTCATCGAGAACGAGTTCGGCGAAGTGAACATCGACTCCGGGCTGGTGCTCACCTCCGAGGAGCAGATCTACGAGTTCACGAACGGCTGCATCTGCTGCGTCGGCAGCGTGCGCACCGATCTCATCAAGATCCTCAAGAATCTCATGGGTCGGCGCGAGAAATTCGACCACATCCTGGTCGAGACGAGCGGGCTCGCCGATCCGCAGCCGGTCGCGGCGACCTTCTTCGTCGACGACGAGGTGGCGCGACAGGTCACGCTCGACGGGATCGTCACGCTGGTGGACGCGAAGCACATCGGGCAGCACCTCGACGACCCGCGCCTGCACGGGCACGACAACCAGGCGGTCGACCAGATCGTCACCGCCGACCGCGTCATCGTCAACAAGGTCGATCTCGTGGACGAGGCGGAGGCCGCGGCGATCGAGGCGCGGGTGCGCGGGCTGAACGCGACCGCGGAGATCATCCGGTCGAGCTACGCGAAAGTCGCGCTCGACCGCATCCTCGGCATCGGCGCGTTCGATCTCGCGCACACCATGGCGGTCGAGCCGGACTTCCTCGACGACCACCATCATGCGCACGAGCACGATGCGGCGGTCGAGTCGATGGCGGCCGTCTACGACGATGCGCTTCGACCGCTTTCGCCTGGCGGCTTTCCTCAAGCGGCTGCTCGACGCGCAGGGCGACGACATCTACCGCGTGAAGGGGATCGTCGCAGTCGCCGACGATCATCGCCGCTGCGTCCTCCAGGCGGTGCATCAGATCATGGAGCTGCGTCCGGCCAACCCGTGGGGCGCCGAGGCGCCGTCGAGCAAGATCGTGTTCATCGGCCGCAACCTCGACCGGGCGGCGATCGAGGCAGGGTTGCGCGACTGTCTCGCCGCTTGAAGTGGTGCAACGCCCGACCTGTGCGGCGTGATCGACGACCCGATCTTCTATCTCGCCGCGGTGCCCGCGGTCCTGCTCTACGGCATTGCCAAGGGCGGTTTCGCCGGCGGCTTCGGCATCGTCGCGGTGCCGCTCATGGCGCTCGCGGTCCCGGTGCCGCAGGCCGCCGCGATCATGCTGCCGATCCTGCTCGTCATGGATCTCGCCGCCCTCTGGGCGTACCGCCGCTCGTGGGATGCGGGCCTCATCAAGCTGCTCCTGCCGGCCAGCATCCTGGGCATGGGCATCGGGACGGCCGCGTTCCGCTACATCACGCCGGATGCGATCCGGCTGGCGCTCGGTGTGATCGCGGTCGCTTTCGTGCTGTACCGCTGGGCCGCGCACGTGCCGAACGCTGCACCGGCGCCGCGCTCGACCGCGAAAGGCTGGTTCTGGGGCACGGTGTCCGGGCTCACCGGATTCATCGCGCACGCCGGGAGTCCGCCGCTGCAGGTCTACCTGCTGCCGCTCCGGCTCCCGCAGGCGCTGCTCGTCGGTACCGTCGCGTTCCTCTTCGCGGGACTCAACTGGGCGAAGGTCGTGCCCTACTGGTGGCTCGGCCTCTTCAGCGTCCAGAATGTGGCGACGGCGGCGGCGCTCGTCCCGGTGGGCGTCGCCGGCGTCTGGATCGGCGTGTGGATGCAGCGGCGCGTCCGCGACAAGCTGTTCTACACCCTGATCTACGTGTTCCTGCTGCTGACCGGGCTCAAGCTGTGCTACGACGGGCTGCGGGCCATGGCATGAGCACCGGCCGATTCGCCACGGCATGAAACCCGCCGCCTTCGAGTATTGCGCACCGACCTCGCTCGACGAGGCGCTCGCGCTCATCGAGGCGAATCCGGACGCGAAGCTGCTGGCCGGCGGACAGAGCCTCGTGCCGGTGCTCAACTTCCGCTTGGCTGCGCCGCCGCTGCTCGTCGATCTCAATCGGATTCCCGAACTCGGGGGCGTTGCGTTCGAGCCGGGGGACGCGCTGAGGGTGGGTGCCATGACGCGCCATCGCGTGTTCGAGACCGATCCCCGCGTACGCCGGGCGCAGCCGCTCGCCGCCGCGGCCGTTCCGCATATCGCGCACGTGCCGATCCGCAATCGCGGCACGATCGGCGGGAGCCTCTGCCACGCCGATCCCGCGGCCGAGTGGCCGGCGGTCGCGCTGGCCTGCGGTGCCGAGCTGACGATCGCGCGCCGCGGCGGGACGCGTGTCGTCGCCGCCGCCGACTTCTTCACCGGACTGTTCACCACGGCGCTCGGCCCCGGCGAACTCCTGACCGCGGTGCGCTTCCCCGCGTGGCCGGCGCGACGCCGTCACGGGTTCGTCGAGATCGCACGCCGGCAGGGCGACTTCGCGATCGTCGGCGTCGCGACGACCGTGGACCTCGATGCGCAGGGCGGCGTCGCGGCGGCACGCATCGCGGTGTTCGGTGCCACCGACACGCCGGTCGTCGCGACCGAGGCGGCTCAGGCGCTCCTGGGTCGACTCGGAACGGCGGGTGCCCGAGAGGCGGGCCGGATCGCGCGCGCCCGCATTCCGACCCGCGCGGATCACCACGCGAGCGCGGAATACCGAGCCGAGCTCGTCGAGGTGCTGGTGCGTCGCGCGCTCGAGCAGGCGCTCGGACTGGCACCGGCGCAGGCGGCCTGATGGTCGAAATCTCGCTCACGGTCAACGGGCAGCCTGCGCGCGGCGCGGTCGAGCCGCGCCAGTCGCTCGCCGACTTCCTGCGCGAAGCGCTCGAGCTCACCGGTACCCATCTCGGCTGCGAGCACGGCGCGTGCGGCGCGTGCACGGTGCTGGTCGACGGCGCAGCGGTGCGGTCGTGCCTGATGTTCGCCGTGCAGGCGGACGGCGCGAATGTCGTGACGGTGGAGGGGCTCGCGCCGGACGGCGAGCTTGCGCCGCTGCAGCGGGCGTTTCATACGCACCACGCGCTCCAGTGCGGATTCTGCACGCCGGGATTTCTCGTCACGGCGACCGCGCTGCTGGCGGAGAATCCGGATCCGACGCCCGACGAGGTCCGTGCCGCGCTCTCGGGAAGCCTCTGCCGGTGCACCGGGTACATCGGCATCGTCGAAGCGGTGCTCGCGGCCGCGAAGGCGGGTCGCGGATGAAGGCCGGCGACGCAACTCCCGGCTGGGTGGGACGTGCGGTGCCGCGCAGCGAGGACTTGCGTTTCGTCACCGGACGCGGGCGTTACGTCGACGACCTGAAGTTCCCCGGGATGCTGCACGCGGTGGTCGTGCGCAGTACGCATGCCCACGCGCGGCTGCTGGGCATCGACGCGGCCGCGGCGCTCGCCGTGCCGGGCGTCGCCGCCGTGCTCACCTTCGCCGACATCGCTGCGCACGCCGCGCCGATCCCGGTCCGGACCGGACCGCTCGAGGGCACCGAGAATTATCTCCAGCGTCCGCTCGCGGAAGACCGAGTGCGCTACGTCGGCGAACCGGTCGCGCTGGTCGTGGCCCGCGACCGCTACATCGCCGAGGACGCGGCGGAGCTCGTCGCGGTGGACTACGAGCCGCGGCCCGCGGTCGTCGACGTCGCGGCCGCGCGCGCGGATCGCACGCTGCTCTTCCCTGAAGCGGGGACCAACCGCTCGTGCACTTACCACGTCGGCCTCGGCGACGTCGACGCGGCGTTCGCGCGCGCGGACTACGTGCGCACCGAGACCTTCCGCTGCCAGCGCCACGGCGCAGTGCCGATGGAGACGCGCGGCCTCGTGTGCCTCGAGCGCGACGGCACGCTCGAGGTCTGGGGCGCGACGAAGGTCCCGTTCTGGAACCGGCGCACGCTCGCGGCGATGCTCAATCGCCCGGTCGATTCGATCGCGATGATCGAGGTCGACGTCGGCGGCAGCTTCGGGGCGCGCGGCGAGTTCTATCCCGAGGATCTCCTGATCCCGTTCGCGGCGCTCGCGCTCGGGCGCCCGGTGAAGTGGATCGAGGACCGGCGCGAGCACCTGATGGCCGCGAACCACTCGCGCGAGATGGAGTGCGAGCTGTCGGTCGCGCTCGCGCGCGACGGCACGCTGCTCGCCTTGCGCGGGCGGCTCGCGGTGGACATGGGCGCCTACACGCGCACCAACAGCGGTGTCGTGCCGTCGAAGGCCGCGCAGTTCCTGCTGGGCCCCTACCGCCTGCGTCACTTCGGCTGCGATGTCGAGCTCGCGATGACGAACAAGACGCCGGTGGGCACCTACCGGGCGCCGGGGCGGTTCGAAGCGAATTTCTTCCGCGAGCGGCTGTTCGACATCGCCTGCGGCGAACTCGGGATCGATCGTGTTGCGTTCCGGGAGAAGAACCTCATCCGGCCCGACGAGCTGCCCTGGTCGATCGGCAAGACGGTGCCCTACGAGCCGGAGACCGAGTACGACACCGGCGACTACCCCGGCCTGTTCCGGCGTGCGCTGGAGGCATTCGACTACACCGGCCGGGTGAAGCGCGCCGCCGCAGCGTGTGACGGGCGGCTGCACGGCGTGGGCTTCGGCTGTTTCGTCGAGTCGAGCGGCGCCGGGCCGGCCGAGTCGGCGCGCGTCGTCGCGCGCGGCAAAGGCCGCTTCGATCTCTACACCGGCACGTCGTCGGCCGGGCAGGGCCACGAGACCTCGCTTGCGCAGATCCTCGCCGGCACGCTTGGCGTGCCGCTCGCGGCGATCACCGTGCATCACGGCTCGACCGGACTCGTGCCGCAGGGCTTTGGAACGTTCCACAGCCGCGCCGTGGTGGTGGGTGGGAGCGCCGTCATGCTCGCCGGCGAGAAGCTCCTCGCGCAGCTCGAGGCGCTCGCGGCCGAGCGCGGTGTGGCCGTTGCGTCGCTCGACCTCGAGGGGCTTGCCGGGGCATCGCATCCGGCGCTGGAGGCACTCGCGACGTTCGAGGTCGCCAAGCGCACCTATACGTACGGCGTGCATCTGTGCCACGTCGCCGTGGATCCGGAGACCGCACGGGTCGACGTGCTCGACTATCTCTCCACCGAGGACGTGGGACGGGCGATCAACCCGCTGATCGTCCACGGCCAGGCGATCGGCGCGGCGGTGCAGGGACTGGGGGGCGCCTTCCTGGACGAGTTCAAGTACGACGCCGAGGGGCAGCTTCTTACCGGCACCTTCGCCGACTACCTGCTGCCGACCGCGACCGATTTTCCGAACGTGTCCGCGTTGACCTTCGAGGAGTCGCCCTCGCTGCTCAACCCCCTCGGTGCGAAGGGCGCCGGGGAGGGCGGGATCGTCGCGGTCGGCGCGGCGGTCGGCAACGCCGTGGCGCACGCGCTCGCGCCGCTCGGGGTCGCGGTGACGGCCATGCCGCTGTCGCTCGACAACCTCGCGCGCGCAATTCGCGCGGCGCGCGCCAAAGGCGGCTCGTGAGCGGGGAAAGGCGGTATGCTTGCGCGCGCAACTTCCACACAGGAGGAACCCATGACAGCTCGGCCCCGGGGTCTCGTTCGCGCCGCAGCGGCGCTTCTCGCGGTGGGATTCGCCGGCGCGGCGATGGCGCAAGACGTCAACGTCCGCTTCTCGTGGAAGCTCAAGGGCGAGTACGCGCCCATGTACGTCGCGCAGGAGAAGGGCTATTACAAGCAGGAAGGCCTCAACGTGCGCCTCGGCGAGGGTGCCGGCGCGCAGGCCGCGCTCGGCGCGCTGCTCCAGGGCCAGGAGGACGCGGTGCTGCTGCCCGGAATCTTCGCGCTCACGGCGATCACCAAAGGCATGCCGGTGAAGCTGATCGCGCTCTACCACCCGCAAACGCCGATGGCGATCATCTCGTACCCCGACAACCCGATCCGCACGCCCAAGGATCTCGAGGGCAAGACGATTCCGCACTCGGTCGGCGAGACCGCGACCTCCTACCTCGACGTGCTGTGCAAGCTGAACAACGTCGACTGCACGAAGATCAACAAGGTCCAGATGGCGCCGCAGGCGCGTGCCTCGCAGTTCGTCGCGCGCAAGGTCGACGGCCTAAGCGTCTACCAGACCAACGATCTGCCGCTGATCGAAGCGCAGCAGAAGGACGCGAACTTCGTGGTTCTCGATCTGCCGAAACACGGCCTGCAGGTGCCGGGAATGGCGCTGGTGACGAGCGACAAGCTCATCGCCGAGAAGCCCGAGGCGCTGAGGAAGCTTCTGCGCGCCACGGGCAAAGCGGTCGGCGACGCGCAAAAGGATCCCGCCGACGCGGCACGCATGATGCTCAAGAGCTGGTCGGGCGGGCCGGCCGAGACGATCGTGATCAAGCAGGTCAAGGCGACGGTGGATGCGATCCCCGCCAGCGGCGGACGGCCGGTCGGCTGGATCGACGACAAGGTGATTGCCGCGGCGCTCGAGATCCTGCAGAACGCGAAAGAAATCGAAGCGCCAAAGCCGCTGAACACCTACTACACCAACACGCTGCTGCAATAAGCGCAATCGAACTCTCGCGAGACGAGCCGCCACCCGCGGCTCGTTTTCGTTTCGATGACCCCACGGAATCGACGAAAGCTGAAGCGGGCCGTGCTCGAGCGACTCGCCGCGCCGGTGCTCGCGGTCGCCGTGCTGCTCGTCTGGCAGGGCGCCGTGTCGCTCCTCGGCATCTCGGAATTCATCCTGCCCTCGCCCTGGGCGATCCTCAAGCGGATCTACATCGACTTCGCGCTGCTCTTCGCGCACACCCGGATCACGATGCTCGAAGTGGTCGGTGGTTTCGGGCTCGCGGCGCTGGCCGGCGTTCCCTTCGCGCTGGCGATTTTCTACTCGCGCCTCGTCGAGAAGGCGATCTACCCGCTGCTGGTCGGTCTGCAGACGATCCCGAAGGTGGCGCTCGCGCCGCTGCTGGTGCTCTACCTCGGGTACGGCTGGGCGCCGAAGATCTTCCTCGCGTTCCTGATCTCGTTCTTCCCGATCGTCATCTCGACCGTGGTCGGCCTGCAATCGCTCGACAAGAGCCTCGTGTATCTCGTGCGCTCGATGGGCGCGAGCGAGCGGCAGACCTTCTGGAAGATCCGCCTGCCGGCGGCGCTGCCGAGCGTGTTCGGCGGGTTCAAGGTCGGGATCGCGCTCGCCGTGATCGGGGCGGTGATCGGCGAGTATGTGGCTGCCGAGCGCGGGCTCGGCTATCTGCAGCTGCAGGCCCACTCGCAGTTCGACACCACGCTCAACTTCGCCGCGGTGGTGGTGATTTCGCTAGTGGGCGTGACGCTGTACTTCGTGCTCGCGGCGTTCGAGGCGCGGCTCGTGTTTCAGCGCGACCATGCGCGCTAGGCGCAGACCGCGCGCATGAGCTCGCATGGCGTCGCGCTGCGCATCGAGAGCGTCACCAAGATCTATGAGACGCGCGAGGGCGACCCGCTTCCTGCGCTAGATCCGACCGATTTCGAGGTCGCGCCGGGAGAGTTCGTCGCCGTCGTCGGCCCGAGCGGCTGCGGCAAGAGCACGTTGCTTTCGCTCGTCGCCGCGCTGTTTCCGGTATCCGCCGGACGCATCCTGATCGACGGCGAGGAGGTCAGGCGGCCTCATCCCAAGGTCGGCGTCGTGTTCCAGACCGACCTGCTGCTCTACTGGCGTACCGTCCTCGACAATTTGCTTCTGCCCGCGGAGATCAAGGGTTGGGAGCGGAGCAAGTACGCTCCGCGCGCGGAGGCGCTCCTCGAGCAGGTCGGCCTCGCCGGGTTCGGGCAGAAGTACCCGTCGGAGCTCTCGGGCGGCATGAAGCAGCGCGTAGCGCTCGCTCGGGCGCTCATACAGGAGCCGGGGCTCCTGTTGATGGACGAGCCGTTTGGCGCGCTCGACGCGCTCACGCGCGAGCAGATGATCATCGACCTGCAAGCGATGTGGCTCGACGTCCGCAATACGGTGGTCTTCATCACCCACGACATCGCAGAGGCGGTGTTCCTCGCGGACCGGGTGCTCGTGATGTCGCCGCGGCCGGGGCGGATCGACCTCGATCTGCGCATCGATCTGCCGCGCCCGCGGCGGTGGCACATCCACGCGGAGCCGGCGTTTCTCGAGTTCACGGGTCGCATCCGCGCTGAGTTCGAAAAGCGCGGGGTGCTGCGGGAGCGCTGAGTCGGCGCGGGGTCTGCTATTCGGGCTTGATCCCGGCCGCCTCGATCGTCTTCGCGAGCTTCGTGACGTCCTCGCGGACCATGGCAGCGAACTCCCGCGCCGGCATCGGCAGCGGGTCCGCGCCGACCGACGCGTAGCGCTCGCGCAGGTCGGGCGCGACGAGCGCCTTCGCGAGCGCGTCGTTGAGCCGCTGCACGACCGCGGGCGGCAGGCCGGCCGGACCGTGCAGGCCCACCCAGAGGCGCAGCGTCACCCCCGGATACCCGGACTCGGCGAACGTCGGCACGTCGGGCAGGAGCGGCGACCGCTGGTCCGACATCATCGCGACCGGCCGGACTTTGCCGGTGCGGATGTACTGGATCGCCGAGGGCAGCGCATCGAAGACCATGGTGACGTTGCCGGACATCATGTCCGGATAGGCGAACGCCGCGCTCTTGTACGGGATGTGCACGAGGTCGACGCCGGACGCGGCGCGCAGCAGTTCGGCCGAGATGTGGCCGATGCTGCCCACGCCCGAGGAGCCGTAGTTCAGCGTTCCGGGGTTCGCCCTGGCGTAGGCAATCAGCTCCTTGACGGTCCGGGGCGCAATCGCCAGGTTCACGGTGAGGACGGTCGGGGTGAGCGCGACGCCGCCGATCGCGGTGAAGTCGTTCACCGGATCGTAGGGGCTCGTCCGGACCAGTCGCGGGCCGATGGCGTACGCGCTCAGGCTCGACAGCACCAGGGTGTAACCGTCGGGCGTCGACTTGGCCACCATGCCGGTCCCGAGCATCCCGCCGGCGCCGCCACGGTTTTCCACGACCACCGGCTGCCCGAGCTGCTCCGACAGCTTCTGCGCGAGCACCCGACCGATGATGTCGGACACCCCGCCGGCCCCGTAGGGCACGATCATGCGGATCGCGCGCGACGGGTAGCTGCCCGCCTGCTCGCCTGCGACTTGCGCGGAGGCGCCGGCCGCCGCCAGCGCGAGTGACATTGCAACCCATGCTGCACCAAGTCGTTTCATCGTTCGACCCTCACTAGGAAAAGTGCATCGTAGGCGGGATGCGGCGTCGGTCCTTATCGCTTCGAATCGGTTGCCGCAGGGCCTGAGGCGGGCGGAACCGCGGCCGGCTCGTCCCGGAGGTAGCGCTCGAGGTCCACCGGCGGGTAGACGACCTTGACGTAGCGCTCGTGCCGCTCGCGCGGCAGGGTCGCGTCGATGATGACTTTCGCGACCACCCCATGCGCGTCCGACGACGGATCGAGCTCGTTGCCGTGCGCGCCCGGGATCGGGATCACGTCCTCGTGCCAGCGCACGCGAGTCCCGAGCGCCCACATGACGTCGGCGGGATCGTGGATGTCCACGTCGCTGTCGACCACGATTACCGTTTTGAAGTTCACGTGCGCCGCCATCGCGGCGAGCGCGACGTTGCGCGCCTCGCCCGGCTCGGGCTTGTCGAGGCTGATGATCGCGGTGAAGCCGGCGGCGTAGGGCGGCAGGTGCACGGCCTTGAGCCGCGTCGTGATGTGCCGGACGAAGCGCTCGAGCAGCGGCTCGCGCGTGATCATGTTCCCGACGCTGACGTGCTCGTAGCCGCCGCCGTTCATCGTCTGGAAGATCGGGTTCTTCCGGTGGGTGATGCGCGTGATGCGCGCGACGTGCTTGGGATCCTTGCCCGAGTAGTGCCCGGTGAACTCGGCCATCGGGCCTTCCATCTCCCGCACGCCGGCGAGGACTTCGCCCTCCAGAACGATCTCGGAGGAGGCCGGCACCATTACGTCGCACGTCAGTGCTCGCACCACGGGAATCGGCGCGCCGCGCAGCGCGCCGGCGACCTCGTACTCGTCGCCGTCGTAGCGGAACGCCGCGGCCATCATCACCACCGGGTCCGGACCGATCGCCACGCAAAAAGGCAAGTTCTTGCCTTCCGGCTCGATCTTGTCGAAGAACGCCTTGATGTGCCGCCAGATGTTCATGCTGATGCCGGCGCGGTCCGCCCCGAAGATCTGCATGCGGTTGTAGGACAGATTATGTCGACCGGTCTGCGGGTCGCGCGCGATCACCACCCCCGCGGTGATGAACGCACCGGCGTCGAGCGGCGAATGCGTCGGGATCGGCCAACGCCCGAGGTCGGGCTGCTCGATGAGGACTTCCTGGCAGGGCGCTCCGCCCGCAACGATCTGCGCGGGGATCGGCTTCTCCGTGGCCGCGGCCATGCGGCTGCCGACGTCCGGCACCGTGCAGCCGAGCGCGAGCGCGATCCGGCGCGGCGAGCTGAGCAGGCCGCCCACCACCGGCACGTCGAAGCCCTTCACCTTGTGGAAGAACGCCGCTTTGTCGGCGCGCTCGCACGCCTTGAGCACGGCGCCGAGTTCGCGCACCGGGTCGACGGCACGGCGGATCTCGTTCAGCTCGCCCGCCGTGCGGACGACTTCGAGGTAGCTGCGGAGGTCGTGGACACTCATGGGCTAGGACCGCAATCGCGACAGGATCCCGGCGGCGCGTGCGCGCGCCTCTTCCGACACCTTTGCCCGGATGCCCTCGAATCCGGGCCCGCGGGTCGCATCGAGCCCCATCCGGGACGTGGTGCCGACGCCCGACGCGGACGGGTCGAGCGCGCTGCCCGGCAAGCCATCGACGATCAGCACGTCGCGGTGGGGCTGGAAGTGCGTCGCGAGCGCCCACAGCACCTCCGAATCGCTGGTGATGTCCACGTCGGGATCGACCGCGATCACCGTCTTGAGGTAGGGATCCCAGCCGAGGAGTCCGAGCATCACCTGGCGCGCCTCGCCAGGCCGCAGCTGCTTCAGGGCGACGTAAGCATGGAAGTGCGTGCCCGAGGTCGGGTAGTGGACCGCGGTGACGCTCGGGAAGCGCTCCTTCAGCTTCTCGACCATCTCGGATTCGCGCGGGACGCGGCCGAGGTTGAGGTGCTCGGCCGAATTGCCGCCCGCAACGTCGACGAGCCAGGCATCGCGCCGCCGCAGGATCGCATCCACCTTGAAGAGGTTGTTCGTCGACCGGTTGGACGAGTAGCCGGTGAACTCGCCGAACGGTCCTTCTTCCGCCTGCGCCACCGGATCGATGGTGCCTTCGAGCACGATTTCCGCGGCGGCCGGTACCGCGATGCCGTGCACCGGCGTGCGCACGACCTCGAGCGGCGCGCCGAACAGCCCGCCGGCGACGCGGCGCTCGTCCACGCCGAACCCGACGCGCGCAGAGGCGGCGAGCATGAACAGCGGGTGCGCGCCGATGACCATCGCAACCGGCATCGGGCGGCCGCGCTCCGCGTAGAGCTGCAGCAGCCGCCAGAGATGGCCGCGCGAATGCAGGCTGGTCGCGAGCGCGGATTTCGAGTGCACCATCGCGCGGTGGTAGCTCAGGTTGCCCGCGCCGGTGTCCGGATGCTCCGCGGCGATGATGCCGCTCGTCACGTACGGCGCGCGGTCGGTTTCGAAGTGCTTGAGCAGCGGCAGCTTCGCGAGGTCGATCGCGCGCGTTTCGACCGTGTCGAGGACCGGCCCCGAATCGACGACGCGGAAATCGCAGGCCGCATGCGAGCGCGCCTGGTAGGCCTCGTGCAGCCGCGCGGGCGCCGTGCCGAGCAGCCGCGCGATGCGCGCGCGCGAGCCGAAGACGTTCGTGGCGACGCGCGCGCCGAGCCCCTTTACGCGCTCGAACACGAGTAGGGGAGTCGCGGCCCGCAGCCGCGAGCTGCCACAGTACCGCGGTGATGTCCTGGTCGGCAGAGACCTCGTCGGCGACGACGAGGACGTCGTCCGCGTGCGCGGCGCGATAGCGCTCGAGGAAGCCGTGGAAATCCTGCGCGCCGGGCGGGTGCGTCATGGGCCTGGATTCCCGGCGCGCCAGCCGATCACTTCACGCCGGCGTAGCTGTCCTTGAGCCGCGCCTGCGCCTCCTCCATGGTGCGCGGCGGCGGCGAGGTCTTGATGCCGACCATGCGCGCGATGTTGTTGCCCATGTAGTCCTCGAGGCCGTCCTCGTCGAGGCCCATGCCCTGCGGCGGCGGCTGGCACAGCACCTCCAGCTCGCGCAGCCACATCCCCGGTTCGTTCGGCGGCGAGTCCGTGCCGAAGACGATCTTGTGCCGCGGCAGCTCCTTGGCGAACTCCACGATGCGCGACTGGAAGCACCAGCCCGACTCGCACACGACGTTCGGGGTGTCCATCGCCATCCAGAACGCCTCGAAGGAATAGTTGCCGCCGGTCTGGACGCCGAAGTGCCCGATGATGAACTGCACCATCGGGAACTCGCGGATGATCGGGTAGAACTGCGTCGGAATGCTGTACGGCCCGTCGCCCGTGTGGATGAGCACGACCACGTTGTACTTCGCGCACATCTTCATCGCCGGGCGCAGCCAGTCGAGCGCGCGGTCGGGACGGTAGCCGTGCATGTTGGTGTGCAGCTTCAGCATCTTGAAGCCGTACTCCTTCACGTGGAACTCGAGCTCCAGGGCGCCGTTCTCCGGCCCCCAGCGCGGGTTGTAGTTGAAGTTGCCGATGAAGCGGTCGGGATACTTCTGGCACAGCTCCGCGCAGTAGGCCATGTAGTCGCGGATCCCGTCGCGGCCCATGCGGTTGCCGTCCCGATAGCCGGTGTTGCCCGGCGGCGGCTGGATGAATCCCATGTCGATGCGGCGCGGCTTGCCGTTGATCATGTACGGGCCGTCCATCAGCTTGAGCATGCGCTCGCCGTTGAACGGCGTGCCGGTGTGCCGCCACGCCTCGTCGACGAGGTTGGTCGGGTGCAGGTGGGTGTCGATGATCATCTGACGCTCTCCGGATGCTTCGCTATGCGGCGACCGGCGACTTCGCCGCGAGGCGCGCCTTCGCCTCTTCGACCGTGCGCGGCGGCGCGCTCGGCTTCAGGCCGATCATCCGCGCCAGGTTGTTGCCGAGATAATCCTCGAGCGAATCCTCGTCGAGATTCAGGCCCTGCGGCGGCTCCATGCACAGCACCTCGAGCAGCCGCAGCCACATGCCCGGCTCGTTGGGCGGGGTGGACGTGCCGAAGATGATCTTGTGCTTGGGCAGGTCCTTCGCGAACTCGACGATGCGGGATTGCAGGCAATAGCCCGACTCGCAGTACACGTTCGGCATGTCCATCGCCATCTGGAACGGCTCGAAGCAGTACACGCCGCCGGTCTGCACGCCGAAGTGCGCCATGAGGAAGTTGATCGTCGGGAATTCGCGGATGATCGGCACCCATTCGGTCGGGATGCTGTACGGCCCGTCGCCGGTGTGGAGCCGGACCAGCAGGCCGAGTTCCGCGCACTTCTTCAGGGCAGGGCGCAGCCAGTCCTTCGCGCGGTCCGGCCGGTAGGCGTGCAGGTTCGCGTGGAGCTGCACCATCTTGAAGCCGAACTCCTTCGCGTGGCGCTCGATCTCCAGGGCGCCGTTCTCCGTGCCGTAGCGCGGGTTGTAGACGAAGCAGCCGAGGAACCGGTCGGGATACTTCTGGACGAGCTCGACCGTGTAGTCCATGTACGCCCGGATGGCGTCGCGGCCGGTGCGCGTGCCGTCGGTCCAGGTGTAGAGCGTGTTGCCTTCCGCGGGCTGGATGAAGGCCTTGTCGACGCGGCGGGGCTTGCCGCTGACCGTGTACGGGCCGTCCATCATCTTGATCAGGCGCTCGCCGGTGAACGGTTCGCCGTCGTGCCACCAGGCGAGATCGACGACCTTCGTGGGATGGCAGGCCGAGTCGATGATCATGCGGGCGCTCCTTCGGTGATCGGTTGGTAACGCGAAGGCGATGCGCACCGGGGACGGCCCGCTCCGGGGCCTGCTCGCTCGCGCACCGATCGGGTGCGGGGCGCAGGCAGACTCGCGGTCGGGATCGCACGGGGCGAATCACCTCGCCTGTGAGCAATCTCCCACCGGGCGGCTGCGGCGTTGCACCGCCTGCTCACCCGGCCGACCGCTTCTACCCACGTCCCGGGCTTTTTAGGGGATCGACCTGCATCTGTCAAGGGGCGCGGCCGGATCGCGCGCTCGGTAAGATCGCGCTCGAACTCGCGTGGCACGCGAGACATGGAGCGCCCGATCATGAAAGTGAAAGCCGCAGTCGCCTATGCCCCCGGCCAGCCTCTCGCGATCGAGACCGTGGATCTCGACGGCCCGAAGGCGGGCGAGGTCCTGGTCGAGATCCGGGCGACCGGCGTCTGCCACACCGACGAGTTCACCCGGTCCGGCGCCGATCCCGAGGGGCTGTTTCCCGCGATCTTCGGTCACGAGGGCGCGGGCGTGGTGGTGGACGTGGGGCCGGGGGTCGCGTCCCTGCAGAAGGGCGATCACGTGATTCCGCTCTACACGCCCGAATGCCGGCAGTGCAAGAGCTGCCTGTCGCGCAAGACCAACCTCTGCACCGCGATCCGCGGCACCCAGGGCAAGGGCGTCATGCCCGACGGCACCAGCCGTTTCTCGATCGGCGGAAAGCTGATCCACCATTACATGGGCTGCTCGACGTTCGCGAACTACACCGTGCTGCCGGAGATCGCGCTGGCGAAGATCCGCGCGGACGCCCCGTTCGACAAGGTCTGCTACATCGGGTGCGGGGTGACCACCGGCATCGGGGCGGTCATCAACACCGCGAAGGTGGAGGCCGGCGCCAATGTCGTGGTGTTCGGCCTGGGCGGCATCGGACTGAACGTGGTGCAGGGCGCCCGCCTCGTCGGCGCGAACATGATCGTCGGCGTCGACCTCAACCCGGCGCGCGCAGCGCTCGCGCGCAAGTTCGGCCTGACCCATTTCGTGAACCCGAAAGACGTCGGCGGCGATCTGGTCGCGCACCTCGTGGAACTCACCGGCGGCGGCGCCGACTACAGCTTCGAGTGCATCGGCAATGTGGACGTCATGCGCCAGGCGCTGGAGTGCTGCCACCGGGGATGGGGCGTGTCGGTCATCATCGGCGTCGCGGGCGCCGGACAGGAGATCAAGACGCGGCCCTTCCAGCTGGTGACGGGGCGGGTGTGGAAGGGCACCGCTTTCGGCGGCGCGCGCGGGCGTACCGACGTGCCGCGAATCGTCGACTGGTACATGGACGGCAAGATCAACATCGACGACCTGATCACTCACACGATGCCGCTCGAGCGCATCAACGAGGCCTTCGACCTCATGCATGCGGGCCGGTCAATCAGGAGCGTAGTGCTGTTCTGAGCGCCGCAGCGGGCCGTCGTTCGACTTCCGCGGGCGCGCTCAGGCGCCGCGCCTGGGGCCGGTGGCCCGAAAGCAGAGGAGGACCGGGTAGTCCGGATCGTGGTGGTCCAGTACGGTGCGATCGACCTCCTCCGCGCACAGGCCGTTGAGGAACGCGCACGCGCTGTCGACGTTGCCGAACGCTTCGACGTGCACTTCGTCGAACGCCTCCCTGAGCAGGCGCTCCCAGGACTGGACGGTGAACGAGTAGTAGTGCCCCCACCGGTCCGCGTCGTAGCGGCTCACCTGGGTGATCCCGCCGACGCTGCCGAGCATCACGCCGCCGGGGTTGAGCAGCGCGGCGGCCGAGCGAAGGGCGGCCCGCGTCTCGTAGACGAAATTGAAGACCTGCGTCGCGACGAACGTGTCGAACGATCCGGCCGCGGCACGCGTACCTGCCTCGAGATCGCACACCACGCAGTTCGGGGTGCCGTCGTCGGCGAGCTCGAGGTGATGCGGGCCCTGGCGGGGGAAGAACCGGCTGATGTATCCGGTGCCGCCGACCTCGAGCGCCGATCCGGCCGCGTCGGACGAGTTGCGCGCGAGGAAGGACTCGATCCAGTAGCGGTCGATCGAACTTCCCCGGTCGAGTCCGAATACGCGGGACACGGGCTCGCCCGGGGGCTTGTCCACGGACGCGACGCGCCTGAACGCCTTGCGCAATCCCCCGATCCTGGCGCGCAGCAGTCTTGTGTACGGAAGGCGCACGCGAGCGGTCAGTCTGGCGAAGGTTGGTCGTCGGGGCGGGGGCTACTGAGGTCCCGGCCTGCCCGAAACCGCCGGCGGGCCGGGCGCACGCGATCCGGCCGCGCGGCTCCGGCCGGTCATCGGGGGGTGGTCCGCCTGCGCGGTGAGCGAGCGCGCGCGCCGGGCGAGCTCCTCCCAGATCGTCGAGGTGTCCTTGCGGAACACCGTGTCGGCGTCCGCCTCGAACACCCACCAGTCGCCGCGCTGCAGCTCGTTCGCGAGCTGCCCGGGCGCCCAGCCCGAGTAGCCGTTGAAGAAGCGCAGGTGCTCGGGCGGTTTGAGCAGCAGCTGCTCGACCGTCGGGGGATGCAGCGCGAGGTGCACGTCATCGCCGGCGTGCAGCGACTGGCCGGGCGCCTCCTGCGCGCGGAACACGGCAAAGAGCCCCACGCGCTCCACCGGACCGCCGAAGTAGAGCGGCTCGGTGAATTTCGCCAGCGTGGGGTTGCCGGGCAGGATGCTCGCCAGCGACTGCTGGGTCGGGCGGTTGATGATTACTCCGAGCGTGGCGCCATCCGGCGCGTTCGCGACCAGCACGACGGTGCGCTGGAAGGTCGGGTCGACGATGCTCGGCTTCGCGACCAGGAAGAACCCGCGGTCGGTCGGCTGCGCGGTGGCGGCCGGAGCGCCCAGCGCGAGGACGGCAGCGAGCAGCAGTCCCAGCGCCGCGCGGGCGCCCGTCGAGCGCACGTCGCTTCAGTCTGACGCGCGCTCCGCGGGCGCCGACGCGCTGATCTGCCGCGACATCCGCAGCATCTCCTCCCACAGCGAGTCGGTGTCCTTGCGGAAGATCGTGTTCACGTCCGGGTTCAGGACGTGCCACAGGCCGCGGTCGATCTCGCGCCGCAGCTCGCCGGGACGCCAGCCGACGTAGCCGACGTAGAAGCGCGCATCGGTCGGCCGCTCCTCGATGATCTTGTCGATGGTGTTGACGTTGATCGCGAGATAGAGGTTGGACATCATCAGGAGCGAGCCCTGGCCGGGACTGGCGTCGCCGCGCACCACCGCAACGAGCGCGGTGGTCGAAAACGGACCGCCGAAGAACACCGGCTCCACCACTTTCTTGGACGGCTCGTGCTCGGGAAACAGGCTCGACAGCGAGCGGCGTGTCGGGCGATTGATGATTACGCCGACGTGACCGCCGTTCGCGGTCGGCGACGCGATCAGGACGGTCTGGCGGTATTCCGGATCGCGCAGGGCCGGCGCTGCGACCAGGAAAACGGCGCCGTCGGTCGACGGCGTCTGGCCCTGCGCCCACGTCGTCGAGGCGACGACGGCTAGGAGCACGGCGGCGAGCAGGCGGGGCCAGAGTGTCATCGGTTCATCCTCGGAAGCGACGCGTCAACGACCCTATTCTAGCGAGGTCACGGCGGCGTGTCGGAAGCAGGTCACCAGGTGATCGTTCGCCATCCCCACCGCCTGCATGAAAGCGTAGCAAATTGTGGTGCCGACGAAGCGAAAACCTGCGTGCCGGAGGTCGTTTGCCATGGAATCGGAGATCGCGGTGCGGGCCGGTACCTGATCTACGCGCCGCCAGCGATTCCGGATGGGGCGGCCGTCCACGAACCGCCACAGGTAGGCATCCAGGCTGCCGTAGCGCTCGCGCACCGCTAGCGCGCACCGGGCATTCTGCACCGCCGCCTCGATTTTCAGGCGGTTACGGACGATTCCCGCGTCGGCGAGCAGGGCGGCCTTCTGGCGCGCGCCGTAGCGGGCGATGCGCTCGGGGTCGAAGCCGTCGAACGCCCGCCGGTAGTTCGCGCGCTTGTTCAGGATCGTCGACCAGGACAGACCGGCCTGCGCGCCTTCCAGGATCAGGAACTCGAACAGCAGGCGGTCGTCGTGCACCGGCACGCCCCACTCCTCGTCGTGGTAGCGAACGTAGCGTTCGCTGCCGAGACACCAGGCGCACCGCTTTCGTGCGTCCGGCTTCCATGCCGGAGGGCGGGCCGCCCCCGGCATCAGAAGAACGCCTGGATTCCCGTCTGCGCCCGTCCAAGGATCAGCGCGTGGACGTCGTGCGTCCCTTCGTAGGTGTTCACGACCTCGAGGTTCACGAGGTGGCGCGCCACGCCGAACTCGTCGGAGATCCCGTTGCCGCCCATCATGTCGCGCGCCAGGCGCGCGATGTCGAGCGACTTGCCGCACGAGTTGCGCTTCATGATCGAGGTGATCTCCACCGCGGCGGTGCCCTCGTCCTTCATGCGCCCGAGGCGCAGGCACCCCTGCAGCCCGAGCGTGATCTCGGTCTGCATGTCGGCGAGCTTTTTCTGGATGAGCTGGTTGGCGGCGAGCGGGCGGCCGAACTGCTTGCGGTCGAGCACGTACTGGCGCGCGCGGTGCCAGCAGTCCTCGGCCGCGCCGAGCGCGCCCCAGGCGATGCCGTAGCGCGCGGAGTTGAGGCAGGTGAACGGGCCCTTCAGGCCGCGCACCTCGGGAAAGGCGTTCTCCTCGGGGCAGAACACCTCGTCCATCACGACCTCGCCGGTGATCGAGGCGCGCAGCCCGACCTTGCCGTGGATCGCCGGCGCGGTGAGGCCCTTGGCCCCCTTGTCGAGCACGAAGCCGCGGATCTCGCCCGCGTCGTCCTTGGCCCAGACCACGAACACGTCGGCGATCGGCGAATTCGAGATCCACATCTTGGTCCCGCTCAGGCTGTAGCCGCCCGGCACCTTCTTCGCGCGCGTGACCATGCTCGCCGGGTCGGAGCCGTGGTTGGGCTCGGTCAGGCCGAAGCAGCCGATCCACTCGCCCGTGGCGAGCTTCGGCAGGTACTTCCGGCGCTGCGCCTCGGTGCCGAACTCGTAGATCGGCACCATGACGAGCGAGCTCTGCACGCTCATCATCGAGCGGTAGCCGGAGTCGACGCGCTCGACCTCGCGCGCGATCAGGCCGTAGGACACGTAGCCGAGGCCGGGGCCGCCGTACTCCGCCGGGATCGTGGGGCCGAGCAGGCCGAGCGCGCCCATCTCGCGGAAGATCGACGGGTCGGTGCGCTCGTGGCGGAAGGCCTCGAGCACGCGCGGCGCGAGCCGCTCCTGGCAGTACGCGGCGGCCGCCTCGCGCACCATGCGCTCGTCCTCGGTGAGCTGGTCGTTGAGCAGCAGCGGGTCGTCCCAGACGAACTGGGCCTTGCCGACCTTGGCTTTGAGCGGGGCGTTCATGCGGCGTCTCCGTGCGGGGCGGATCAGTTTTCGGGCGTGAGCAATGATAGTCCAAGCAACGCGCGGCGCTTCAGCCACGGGCTCGGCCGGTAGCGCGGGTCGCCATAGAAGGACTGCAGGCGCTCGAGGATCTCGAGCACGCGCGCCGGGCCGATCGCGTCGCCCCAGGCGAGGGGGCCGAGCGGATATCCGAGCCCGAGCGTCACGGCGAGGTCGAGGTCCTGCGGCGAGCAGATGCGCTGCTGCACGATGTCGCAGCCGATGTTGACGATGTGCGCCACCACGCGCTGCGCGACGAAGCCCGCGCTGTCGCGGATCGGCGACACCGGCACGCCGTCGCGGGCGAGCAGGGCGTGCGCGGCCGCGCGCATTTCCGGCAGGGTGGCGGGCGTCGCCATGATCGTGCGGCGCTTGTCGAGGCCGAACAGGCAGTCCACCGCGACCGTGCGCGTGGCGTCGATGCCCTCTGCCACCGCGGCGCTCGTCGCATCGAGTCCGAGCGGTGCCACCAGGCACAACGAGTCGGGTCCCGGGCGGTCCCCGTGGTCGACGTGTGCGCCGAGCGTCGCGACCGTCGCCGCGAGCCGGTCGTGCAGGCCGTGCCGCGCGACCCAGACTTTCGGCACCGGCGCATCCGGCACGGGCGCCACCGGCATCGGTTGCGCGCGTCCCTCGGCGTACGCGTAGAAGCCGCGATTCTGCGACTTGCGGCCGAGCAGCCCGGCGACGACGCGCTGCGCGGTGGTCGGCGAGGGTCGATAGCGCGGCTCCTGGTAGTACTGGTCGTAGATCGATTCCATCACCGGGTGCGACACGTCGAGCCCGGTCAGGTCCATGAGCTCGAAAGGCCCCATGCGGAAGCCGGCCTGATCGCGCAGGCAGCGGTCGATCTCCCAGAACTCGGCGACGCCTTCGCGCAGGCACGCGAGCGCTTCGGTGGTGAAGCCGCGGCCCGCATGGTTGACGATGAACCCCGGCGTGTCCTGCGCGCGCACCGGCGTGTGGCCCATGCGCCGGGCGAGCGCGACGAGCGCGTCGCCGACCCAGGGCGCGGTGCGAAGACCGTCGACCACTTCGACGACCTTCATGAGCGGCACCGGATTGAAGAAATGGAAGCCGCCGACGCGCTCGGGGTGCGCGCATCCCGCGGCGATTGCGGTCACCTGCAGGGACGAGGTGTTGGTGGCGAGCACGCAGTCGGGCGAGACCAGGGCCTCGAGCTCGCGAAAGAGGGCGCGCTTCGCGTCGAGCTGCTCGACGATCGCCTCGATCACGACCTGGCATCCGGCCAGATGGCCGAGCACCTGACCGACCTCGAGCAGCCCGGCGGCGCGCCGCGCCGCGTCGACCGGCACCTTGCCCTTTTCCGCGAGCTTCGCGAGCGACCCGGTGACGTGATCCTGCGCCGCAGCGGCGGCCTCGGCGCGGGTGTCGTAGAGCACCACGCGGATGCCCGCCTGCGCGGCGATCTGCGCGATGCCGCGTCCCATGACGCCGGTGCCGACGATGCCGATGGCGAGATCCTGGCGCTGCGGGTCGAGGGGCATGGGCGTAGCAGTCGGAGGAGAGCGGGCGCGAGCGATTGTAGCCTGCGGCGAGCGCGCGTCGCTTGATGCGCCTTAAGCTGATTGACGCCCCTTGCGCTTTTCGGCACTCTCTCGCCAGTTCGCGCCGGCGAGGAGAGGTCGCCCGACGGCCCGGCGCGCCGCCCCGTGCGGCGCACCCAGGATCGGCGCGGAAGGTTTTGTCCATAGGAGGGCGACCGATGTATAAGCGCATTCTCATGGCGTACAACGGCACGCGCGAGGGTAAGGCGGCGTTGCTCGCTTGCACCGAAATCGCGGCGTTCGAGCGGGCCGAAACGCACCTGCTCGCGGTCGCGAGCATGCCGTCCAGCATGTTTCTCACCGAAGGGTTCCTGCCCGAAGAGCTCATCGAGGAGGAGAAGAAACGCATGCAGGACGTCCTCGGCGAAGGCCTCGCGGCGCTGAAGGAGCGCGGCTATGCGGTCGAGGGCCATCTCGCGGTCGGCGAACCGGTGGAGGAGATCTGCCGGCTCGCGACCGAGCTGAAGTGCGACCTGATCGTGGTCGGCCACAAGCAGAAGCAGTCCTTCGCCGCGCGCTGGTGGCGCGGCTCGGTGGGCGCCACGCTGCTCGATTACGCGCCCTGCAGCGTCCTCGTCGCGATGGGCGCTTGAGCGGGGGCGACGCGCGCGTCCCGCTCGCGCAGCCGCTCGAGCCGCCGCCGCGCGTCGATGATCTCGCCCCGCGGGGCGCGGCGCGGCATGCCGACGCGCCGGCGGTGACCGCGCCCGACGGCGCCCTGAGCTACCGCGAGTTCGCAGCTGCCGTCGACGGCGCCGCAGCAGTGCTCCGCGGACTCGGCGTGCGCGGCGGCGACCGGGTCCTGATCGTCAACGAGAACAGCGCGGCCGCACTCGTCCTCGCGCTCGCAGTCCCCCGCATCGATGCCTGGCCGGTGCTGGTGAACGCGCGGCTTTCCGCCCGGGAAATCGAAGCCATCGCCGCGCACTGCACGCCGCGGCGGATGCTGTTCACCCCCGCGGTCTCGCGCGACGCCGCCGCGCATGCGGAGCGCGCCGGCGCGGCGGCGCTACCGCTCCCGGGCGTCGGCGACATCGCCGTCGCTCCGGTCGACGCGGCCGTCGTCGCGGCGCCGATCGAGGACGATCCCGCGCGCCAGGTCGCCGCGCTGGTCTACACGACCGGAACGACCGGCGCGCCGAAGGGCGTCCTGCTGTCCCACCGCAATCTGCTGTTCGCCGCGGTCTCCGGTGCGGTCCTGCGCCGGCTCGTGCCCGACGATCGGGTCTATGTCGCGCTGCCGATCTCGCACATTTTCGGCCTGGCCTCGGGCTGCATGGGCAGCCTGCTCGCCGGCGCGGCGCTGCATCTCGTCCCGCGCTTCACGGCCGAGGGACTGGCCGACGCGCTAGAGCACGACGGCATCACGGTGCTGCCGGGCGTTCCGGCGATGTACACGCGGCTGCTGGAACACGCGCAGCGCACCGGCCGCGCAATCCGCGCGCCGCGGCTGCGGTTCGCATACGCCGGCGGCGCGCCGCTCGATCCCGCGCTGAAGGCCGAGGCGGAAGGCGTGCTCGGGCAGCCGTTGCACAACGGCTACGGCCTGACCGAAACGTCCCCCACCATCTCGCTGAGCCGAATCGAGGCGCCGCGCGCGGATCTCTCGGTCGGGCCGCCCGTCCCGGGAATCGAGCTGCGCTTCGTCGGCGCCGACGGCCGCGCGGTGCCGCGCGGCGAAGTCGGCGAGCTGCACGTGCGCGGGCCGAATGTCATGCTCGGCTACTACCGCGATCCGGCGCAGACCGCGCAGGTGATCGATGCCGAAGGCTGGTTCAACACGGGCGATCTCGCGCGGCAGGACGGCGACGGGAATCTCTTCATCGTCGGGCGCACGAAGGAGCTGATCATCCGCTCCGGTTTCAACGTCTATCCCGTCGAGGTCGAAGGCGTGCTCGGCCAGCATCCGGCGGTCGCGCAGACCGCGGTGGTGGGGCGCACGGTGCCCGGCAACGAGGAGGTCGTGGCGTTCGTCGAGCTGCGGGCCGGCGCCGCCGCGACGCCGGCGGAGCTGCACGCGTTTGCCGCTGCGCGCCTCGCGCCCTACAAGGTGCCCGCCGAGATCGTCGTGATGCCCGCGCTGCCGGCTTCGGCCACCGGCAAGGTGCTGAAGGCGACGCTGCGCGAGCTGGCGCGGGTCACTTGACCGCGAAGTCGGCGCGCGTCGGCTTGCCCTTGTCCTTGATGCCTTCGGCGCTGAGCTTCGGCGCGACGATGAACACGCGCTCGGCCGGCACCTTGCCGTCGGTCACGATCCAGTCCTTCGCGGACTGCGCGCGCGCGTTGGCGAGCACGCGAAGATCCTCGTCGGTGACCTGCGCGTGGGTGAGCATCAGGGTTTCCATCTCCGGCACCGGCAGGTCCTTCGCGAACCCGATCACGTTGCGCGGCTTCGGAAACTTCTCGTCGCCGTACGCGCGGCGCAGGTACTTCTCGTATTCCGCGCTCTCCACGGTGACGGCGTCGGCCGAGGCCGGGGCCTTGCCCTCGCGCCGGAGATCGTCGAACTTCTGCGCCTTCACCTTGCGGTCGATCGACGCGCGCTTGAGCCCTTCCCGGTCGACCCCGGGATCGACGCGTCCGGCGACGTCGAGTTTCAGGCCCGGACGCTCCGTCAGCGCCTTCGTCAGGTTCTTGAGCTTGCCGATGTCGTCGCCGTCGAGCGCGGCCGATCCGGGCGCGAACTCCAGGTACGCGAGCTCCTCGCCGCCGCCGAACGCCGCCCCGAGCAGCGCGAACGGCGCGGTGATCGCCTTGACGATGAGGTTGCCGATCACCTGGAAGACGATCCCGATGACGCTGAACTGCGGATCGTCGAGCGAGCCGGAGATCGGCAGGTTCACGTCGATCACGCCGTTGCGGTCCTTGAGCAGCGCGACCGCGAGCGTGACCGGAAGCTTCGTGGCGGTGGGACTCTCGACCTTCTCGCCGAAGGTGAGCTGGTCGAGGTAGATGTTGTTCTCCGCTGCGAGCTTGCGGTTCTCGATGTGGTACTTCAGGTTCACCGAGAGCTTGCCGCGCTCGATGCCGTACCCGGCGTACTTGATCGAGTAGGGCGACATCGGCGGCAGCTCGATGTCCTTGGCGCTCGCCTTGATGTCGAGGAAGAGATCGGCGGCGAGCGGGTTCACGCGCCCGAGGATCTCGACCGGCGCGGCGTTGTCGAGCTTCGCGCGCAGCTCCACGTCGCCCGCCTTCTCGGGCGTCATCTCGGTCACCACGCCGCCGACGCCGGTCAGGTTCGCCGTGTAGTTCGGCTTGATGAAGAAGTCGCTGAAATTGACGTTGCCGCCCTGCAGCGTGATCTTGCCGATGCGGATGCTCGACGGCAGCCCGGCGATAGCGGGCTGCGCCGCGGGCGGTTTGTCGCCGGCGGCCGGCGCGGCGGGTTTTGGCGTGGGCGCCTGGTCCTTGGCCGCGGGCGCGTCGGCGGGCGCAGGCGCGGGCGCGCCGGGGGGCCTCGCCAGATCCTGCAGGTTGAGCCGGCCCTCGGCGGAGAGGATGATGCGCGCGTAGAAGTCGGCGAGGGCGATCTCGTCGAGCGCCACTTTCAGCGGCTCGAGGTTGAAGTCGATTGCGCCGAGCGAGAGCGACTTCCACCTCAGGAGGTCCTGCGCGGTCGGCTTGTCCACCGCAGCGAAGTCGGTGAGGCCGAAGTCGCCCTTGTAGGACGCCTTGATCGCGCCGCCCGCCGGCATCTCGAACGCGGCCACGCCCTTTGCCGAGACGGCGCCCGAGGTGATCGCGAGGTTGACCTGGTCGTCGATGTAGCGTTGCGCCGGCGTGATGCCGATCGTCCGTGCGTCGACCCGCAGGTTGCCCGACAGCGGGTCGAGCGTGAGCGGCCCGCTCGCCGCGAGGGTCCCGCTCTTGTCGATCGTGGCCCGGAGGGTGACATTGCCGCGCTGTCCCTTTGCGGTCGACAGCTTCTCGGCCTTCAGCTGGATCGGCGCGACGCTGATCCGCAGCGGATCGCCGATGGCGAGATCCTCGAATGCGACCGCGCCGCGATCGAGCGAGAGCTCACCGAGGTCGATCCGCCAGGGTTGCGCCGCCGGCGCGCTTCCCGGCTTCTCCGGCGATCCGGTCTTGCCGGCGCGCGCGATGCGCTCGACGTTCAGCCGGCCGTCCTTTTCACGGCGCAGGGTCGCGGTGGCCTCGCGCACCGCGATCTGCCCGAGGTTCGCGGTCTGCGTGGCGAGATCGGCGCCCGCGCCCTTGACCTCGGCTGACGCGATGCGTACGAGGGGCTCTTTCTCGCCCGGCAGGCGGGCCCGGAGGCTTTTCAGCACGAGCCCGAGGTCCGAGACCTTGAGGTCGTGCTTCTGCATCGCCTGGTCCGCAGCCCATTTGAACGCGAGGCCCAGGTCCACCTGGCCATCCTCGATTTCGAGGTCGGCCGCCTGCTTGACGTACGGCTGATAGCGCTTGAGCTTGACGGCGGCGATGTCGACCCGGCCGTCGATCGTCGGCGGGTCGGGGACCAGGCCGGCTGCGAGCTTCACCGTTTCCGCGGCGTCGGTTCGCGTCGTCACGCTCCATTCGGAACGCTTGCCCTTCGCGTTGTCGATGTCGCGACCCTCGACTTCCAGCGCCTCGAGGGCGGTCTCGAACGCCGGTGCGGTGGTCTCGTCGGTGAACCGCACCTTGCCCGAGCTGAGCGCGAGGCGGGCGATCTTGATCGGCAGCGCGACGGCGCCGGTCTCCTTGCGGGCCTCCCGTTGCGTTTCCACGCCAGCCGCGGCCGCGCCCGCAACCCGCTCGAGGTTGATCACGCCGGACTTGTCGCGTCGGACATGGATGTCCGGCGCCTCGAGCGCGACGCTCTTCAGGTCGACCGCCGGCGCGAGTGCATCGACCTCGTTGATTTCAATCCCGAGGCGCTGCCAGGCGAGCATGGGGCGATCCTCGGGGTCGAGTGCGGTCACCTGCTTCACTGCCGTGGTGCCGTGCACCTTGATCTGCGGCGTTTTCCCGTCGCGCTGCTCGAACGCGACGACCAGCCGGGTGTCGAGGCGCGCCGACTTGACTTTCGCGCGCAGCTTGAAGGGCAAGTAGTCGACCAGCCGGGTGAGGTCGAAATCGTCGAGGTCCACGTTCACGGTGGTGACGCGGGTCTCGTGAAAGGGCTGGGTCTCGCCTTTCACCCCGAGGGGCGCGCCGTTCACTGTCGCCGACAGCTCGGGCGCGACCTTCACCTCGATATGCGCCGGCAGGCTGGAGATGAACGGGATGCCGATCCGCAGGTCCGCGACCTCGTGCTTCTCGTCCTCCGCCCGGTCGTCGATATCGATCCGGCCGTCAAGAAGCTGGATGTTGAAAACGGCGAATTTCTGTGGCGGTTCCTCGCTCTTCGGCTGCGCGAGCGCCTCGTCGACCAGGTCCTGGAAGTTGTAGGTTCGATCGGCGTTGCGCACCACCCGCACGTGCGGCTTGGTGAGCTTCGCTTCGTCCACGACCGGCGCGAGCCGGAAGAGCGAGGTCCAGGCAGCGTTGACGTACAGCTCGTCGAACGTGACGAACAGTGCATCGCCCGTCCGATCGCGCACGGCGAAGCCCCGCACCGTGACCGACGGGGCGAACGGATTGACGCGCAGGGCCTCGATCGCGACCTTCCGATGCAGGGCCTGGGACAGCTCATCCTCGAGCAGCGACTTGGCGATCGGCGGCACGACGAAGAAGCCGATCACCGCGAACGCGGCGACGAGGCCCACGATCCACCACAGGATCTTGCGCGCGCGGGGGGTGCGTGCGTACGCGCGGACCCGATCGGTGGCGGAGGTGGCGAAGGTGGGCATTGCGGGGAACGGGTGAGCGGGACTTCGACCGTCAGATTAGCAAGGACCGGCGATCGGCGCTGTCGCCCGCGCGACACGTGCGGCGTGGCAAGATGGCACGGATGAGCTCCCGTCCGCGCTCCGGCGACAACCCGGCCTTCGCGCCACGCGTCGTCCCGCTCGGCGACGGGGCGGTAATGGCCGAGCTCGCCGACACGCTGGACCTGGACGCCAATGCCGCGGCGCACCGGATTGCCGCCGATGTGCGGCGGAACGCGCCCGAGTGGGTGGTGGATGTCATGCCCGCGCTCGTGACGGTGACGGTGCACTTCGCCGCGGAAACCGCCACCGACGCGGCCGCGCACCGCAACGGCGCGACGCGCCTGCTGCTGGAGGCGCTGGAGCGCGCGGGCGGCGCGTCCGCCGCGCCGCCGGGCCGGACGGTGGAGATCCCGGTCTGCTACGAGCTGCCGCACGCGCTCGATCTCGCGGAGATCGCCGCGGTCACCGGACTCTCGGCCGCCGAGGTGGTGCGCGCGCACGTCGAGGCGTCGCACCGGGTGCTGATGATCGGCTTCGTCCCCGGACATCCGTACATCGGCGGGCTCGACGCGCGGCTCGCGGTGCCGCGTCGCGCCACGCCGCGCCCACGGATGGAGCGCGGCGCCGTCGCGATCGCCAACGGCCAGACCTCGATCTACCCGTTCGTCACGCCCGGCGGCTGGAACGTCATCGGCCGCACGCCGCTCGCGCTCTTCGATCCGGAGCGCGAACCGCCGAGCCTGCTCGAGGCAGGCGACGCCGTCGTCTTCGTGCCGATCGCGCCGGCCGAGTTCGAGCGACTTGCCGGGGCCCGCGGGCGATGACGGTGAAGGTGCTGCGGCCCGGAGCCCTCGCGACGCTGCAGGACCTCGGGCGCAGCGGGATGCAGCATCTCGGGATCGTTCCCGGCGGCGCGATGGACGCCGTGTCGCACCGCATCGCGAACGCGCTCGTCGGCAATCGCGTCGATGCCGCGACGCTCGAGATCGCGATTTCGGGCCCCGAGCTGCTGTTCGAGAAGGCCGCGCTCGTCGCGCTCGCCGGCGCGCGGTTCGAGGCCTGGATCGACGGCGCGCCGTTCCCCGACGCGCGCCCGGTGCTGGTGCGCGCGGGAGCCCGGCTGCGCATCGGGCGCGCGACCGCGGGAGCCTTCGGTTATCTCGCGGTCGCCGGGGGCTTCGACCTGCCCGTGGTGCTCGGCAGTCGCAGCACCTATCTGCCGGGGGCGTTCGGCGGACTCGACGGACGGCTGGTGTCGTCCGGCGCGTCGCTTCCGCTCGTCGCGGATGCGGAGGCGGTTGCGACGGAACGCTTCGCGCGCGCGATCCGCAAACGGCACGCGGTCGAGCTCGCCGGCGGGGCGGCGCGCAGCGTTCGCTGGCTCGCGCCGGCGCTTACCGTGTCCACGACCGACCCGGCGCTGGCGCGTGCCGTCGAAGGCGCGCACGCGAAGCAGTTCACCGACGCGGCGCGCACGGCGTTCTACGGCGAGCGCTGGCGCGTCGCGCCCGACTCGAACCGCATGGGGTACCGGCTCCTCGGTCCGCGGCTCGAGCTCGTCGCGCCCACCGAGATCCTGTCGCAGGCCACGTGCCTGGGGACCGTGCAGGTCCCGGCGAGCGGCCAGCCGATCGTGCTCATGGCGGATCACCAGACGACGGGCGGCTATCCTAAGATCGCGGAAGTGATCGCCGCCGACGCGCCGGCGGTGGCGCAGGTGCCGCCGGGCGGCGCGGTGCGGTTTTTGGCGGTGAAGTTCGACGAGGCGGACGCGGCGCGCGAGGCGCTCGCGAGACGGGTGAGCGAGCTGATCGAGCGCATTCTCTGGGAGTTCGGCGATGACGACGATTGACCTCAACTGCGACATGGGCGAGAGCTACGGCGCCTGGAAGATGGGCGACGATCGCGCGCTCATGCCGCTCATCTCGTCGGCGAACGTCGCATGCGGCTTCCATGCGGGCGATCCGTCGACGATCCGCGCGACCGTCCGGCTCGCGGTCGACCATGGGGTCGCGGTGGGGGCGCATCCGTCCCTGCCCGATCTGCAGGGGTTCGGGCGCCGGGAGATGAAGATCAGCGCGCAGGAGTGCTATGACCTCGTCCTCTACCAGTCGGGCGCGGTCGAGGCATTCGCTCGCGCGGCGGGCGCCCGCCTGCATCACGTGAAGATCCACGGGATGCTCTACAACATGGCGGCGAAGGATCCGGCGACTCGCCGATGCGATCGTGCGCGCGACGAAGGACTCGGCGGCGGCGACGATGCTCTACGCGCTCTCCGGCAGCGCGATGATGGACGCCGCGAAGCGAAGCACGGCGTCCGGGCGGTTGGCGAAGTGTTCGGCGATCGCTCCTACCAGTCGGACGGTACGCTCACGCCGCGTAGCCGGCCGGGCGCGATGATCACCGAAGAGGCGGCGTCGGTGGCGCAGGTGCTGATGATGGTGGAGCAGGGCAAGCTCCGGTCGCTCGACGGCGTGGAAGTGCCCGTCGATGCCGGGACGCTCTGCCTGCACGGGGACCAGCCGGGCGCGGTCCGATTCGCGACAGCGCTGCGGGCCGCTCTTGCCGAGCGACGGATCGAGGTGCGGGCACCGTAGAGACAGGCGCCAGGCGCGAACGCGCAGGGCCCCGTCGGGGTCCCTTTGGCGTTGTGGTGGATGCGGCGGAGATCGAACCTCAGCCCGCCGACCGTAGGGAAAGGCCGCAGCCGCCGGGGTTCAAGGCTTCCCCTAGTGGATAGCCAGTATCCGCATGGCGCCTGGCGGCAACGCGTCAGAAATTCTTACAACTGGCCGCCGTGAAACCGGTAACCCATTGATATTTAATCCTGGTACAACTCTTGCACCCGACCTGCCGTTATCTTTTCATCGCTACTGAAAGGATCAAGGCCATGAACCCACGCATGCTGCCCGCCATCGCCATCTTTACGGTTACCGCGATGGTTGGAACGTCTGCCAGCGCGGCGGTGATCATATCGCCCGTGTCGGCCACGGCCAGCTCGACCTTCAGCGCGACCTATGACATCGGCAACACCATCGACCGGTCCGGTCTGTTCACGCCTTTCGTGAGTGGCGTGGACGATTTCGATCTGTATGTGGCGACCAACCCCATTCACACCCTGCAGGCCGATAACAACGAATGGTTCAGCGCCTCGGGCGTGACCAGCGCCCAGGTGACCTATGACTTGGGCGGCGTGATTGGCGTCGACCGCCTGGCGCTGTGGAACGAGGAGTTCAGCGGCTTCGGCACCGGCCGCATCTCGATCTCGGACGATGGCGTTACGTTTGCGTCGCTTACCAGCATCAGCCCAGTCGACTCACCCTTCGTACAGGACTACGGGGTGCAGGTCTTCGCTTTGGGCGCGATCAACACGCGCTACGTGCGCTTCGACATCAGTGGTTGCCCGCAGCCCGACGGCTCCACGAGCCTCCTGTGCGGCATTGGCGAAGTGGCGTTCTCAACGGCAGCCACCGCCGTGCCGGAGCCGGCATCACTCGCGCTACTCGGCCTCGCCTTCGCTGGTCTCGGCTTCGCTCGCCGCCGCAAGCTGCACTAAGCAGTAACTAGTGCAACAGGACCCCGCCCGCGTGGCGGGGTTTTCGTTTGTGCCGGCCGCGCAGTCGCGGGAGCTGCGGTCGGTCGGGTTCGGCATGTCGAATTCCTTGTCGCGGCGCCGTCGAGTTGTACCGTCGCAACGCGCCGCTTGAGTCGATCCCCGTGCGCCCTCGTACGGCGGCAGGTCTGATGCGCTGAGCCGTCAATCGCGGCGACGAATCGGCGGTCGGACTTCCGGAGCGCATGCAGACAAAAGGGCACTAGCGCACTATGACGGAACGGCTCTTGCAGGCCGTTTTGGAGTTCTGAGAGAGGAAAGTGGTGGAGGCGGCGGGAATCGAACCCGCGTCCGAAAGTCCTCCGCAGTCAGGACTACATGCTTAGCCTGGTCGTTTGGATCTCGCCTCGCGCCCGCCGACCGGCAGGCTGACGCTCAGCCAGCCGCTTCGACGGATCCACCCGGCCAAGCGGCCAGACCGGGCGGAGAGGCTGATGTGAATGACGCTGCACCCCTCTCGGGGCCTAGCCCATCAGCAGGCTAGTGCAGCGTCTCGCCGGTGTTAGGCGGCGAGAGCGAAACGCTCGTCGTTGGCGTTTGTAGTGTTTCCAGTTGGATTAACGAGGTCGCTGGCCCTCGGCATGCCCTGTGCTGCTTCGAAACCCCCGTCGAGACCAGGTCGCCCCCAATGGACGTGTGCTGCGCACGGATTTCCCGCGGGGCCGCAGAACGGCCCCGCGTACATCCATTATATGGGTGATCCGAGGTGGTTCAAGACTTCGAGCGGGTGATGGATGACGGCGTCGGCGCCCCACGCGTGCGGGTCGCCGTTTTCGCCGAGATAGCCGTAGGCGGCCGCGATCGCCGGCATCCCGGCCGCGCGCGCGGCCTGGATGTCCCGCAGATCGTCGCCGACGTACAGGCACAGGCCCGCCGCGATGCCGATGTGGCGCGCGGCGTGCAGCAGCGGGTCGGGGTGCGGCTTGGCGCGCGCGGTGGTGTCGCCGCCGACGACGCACGCGGCGCGGTCGAGCAGGGCGAGGGCTTCGAGCAACGGCCGCGTGAAGCGCTCGGCCTTGTTGGTGACCACGCCCCAAGGCACGGCGCGCGCCTCGAGCGCCGCGAGCAGTTCCGCCATGCCCGCGAAGAGCGCGGTCTCGACGCAGATCCGCTCTGCGTACAGGTCCAGAAACCGCGCCTTCAGGGGCTCGTACTCGGCATGGCCGGGATCGATGCCGAAGCCGACCCGCAGCATCCCGCGCGCGCCGCTCGAGGTGAGGGGGCGCGCCGCGTCCACCGGTACGGGCGGCCGGCGTCGCTCCTCGAGCAGCGCGTTGAGCGCGCCCGCGAGATCGGGCGCGGTGTCCGCGAGCGTGCCGTCGAGGTCGAACAGGACCGCCCGGATCGTCATTCCGGCCGGATCGCGTGGACGATGTAGTTCACGTCGGTGTCGGGACCGAGCGCGTAGATCTGCGTGAGCGGGTTGTAGGTCATGCCGACGAGGCCGGCGACCTCCAGTCCGGGCGCCCGGCACCAGCGCGACAGCTCGGACGGCTTGATGAACCGGGCGTAATCGTGCGTGCCCCGAGGCAGCAGGCGCAGCACGTATTCCGCGCCGATGATCGCGAACAGGTACGACTTCGGGTTGCGGTTGATCGTCGCGAAGAACAGATGCCCGCCCGGCCGCGCGAGGGACGCGCAGGCGCGGACCGTGCTGGCCGGGTCCGGGACGTGCTCCAGCACTTCCAGGCAGGTCACCACGTCGTAGGTGCCGGGCTCGCGCGCCGCCAGGTCCTCCGCGGAAACCGCCTCGTAGTCGACCGGCAGCTGCGACTCCAGGCGATGCAGCCGCGCAACCGCGAGGGGTTTGTCGGCGAGGTCGATGCCCTTCACGCGGGCGCCGCGCGCGGGCCATGGCTTCGGCGAGGATGCCGCCGCCGCAACCGACGTCCAGCACGCGCTTGCCGGCGAGCCTTGCCTTGCCGTCGATCCAGGCGAGCCGCAGCGGGTTGATCTGATGGAGCGGCCGGAACTCGCCCGCGGGGTCCCACCAGCGGTGGGCCAGCTCGCTGAATTTCGCGAGCTCCTTCGGGTCAACGTTCGTCGTCGTTTCAGTCATGGATCAAGGGATGTCCTGAAAACGCTCGATATTCGGAACGTCATCCATAGGGGTCGGGGAGGTATCCCCGGGTGTTGCAGCGTTTCGCCAGGCGTTAGCTTAGCTTGGTGCGATTCCCAAAACAAAAAGCCCCGCCGAAGCGGGGCTTTCTGCTGCAGCGGCGGGACGCTACTTCTGGCGCGTGCCGACCACCTCGATCTCCACGCGGCGGTTCTTGGCGCGGCCGGCGGCGGTACGGTTGTCCGCGATCGGCTGCGTCAGGCCCTTGCCCTCGGTGTAGATCCGGTTCGGCTCGATGCCCTTGCTGACCAGGTGCGCCTTGACGGCTTCGGCACGGCGGACCGACAGCTTCTGGTTGTATTCCTTCGAGCCGATGCTGTCCGTGTGACCGATGGCGATGATCACCTCGAGCGCCGTGGTCTTCAGCTTGCCGACCAGGTCATCGAGCTTGGCCTTGCCTTCGGGCTTCAGGACCGCCTTGTCGAAGTCGAAGAAGACGTCGGCCGCGAAGGTGACCTTCTCGGTGACCGGCTTCGGCGCGGGCTTGGCCGCAGGCTTCGGCGCCGGCGGCGCGGGGCGGCGGCGGGCGTCGGCGGGGGCGGCGGCTCGCAGACCTGCTTCGGCAGCAGATCCTTGTCGCATTCGCAATTGGCGATCGCCGGCGTCCAGTACCCGGTGCGCCAGCAGAGGTTGTACGGGTCCTTGATGATGGCGTTGCGGGTGTCGGTCAAGTAACCCGAGGTGCCCTTGCCCTGCTGCGCGAACGCGGGCGCAGCGACCAGGCCGATCACGACGGCCGACGCAGCGATGAGTGTCGTCTGTTTGAACATGCTTTCCCCTTCCAGAAGAAATCGAGCCCTGTTTTTTTAAGTGCCGGCCTTCCTGCCACGTATACCGGCCCAGTCGGCATCTTACCGCGTGCAACTATGCCACAAACGGCGGAAGTCAACACGCCGGTGTGGCGCCGCCGCGACACCCGGTCGATTCGGATTTGCCGGGCGGCGGCCGGCAACAAAAAGCCCCGCCGAAGCGGGGCTTTCTGCTGCAGCGGCGGGACGCTACTTCTGGCGCGTGCCGACCACCTCGATCTCCACGCGGCGGTTCTTGGCGCGGCCGGCGGCGGTACGGTTGTCCGCGATCGGCTGCGTCAGGCCCTTGCCCTCGGTGTAGATCCGGTTCGGCTCGATGCCCTTGCTGACCAGGTGCGCCTTGACGGCTTCGGCACGGCGGACCGACAGCTTCTGGTTGTATTCCTTCGAGCCGATGCTGTCCGTGTGACCGATGGCGATGATCACCTCGAGCGCCGTGGTCTTCAGCTTGCCGACCAGGTCATCGAGCTTGGCCTTGCCTTCGGGCTTCAGGACCGCCTTGTCGAAGTCGAAGAAGACGTCGGCCGCGAAGGTGACCTTCTCGGTGACCGGCTTCGGCGCGGGCTTGGCCGCAGGCGTCGGGCGGCGGCGCCGGGGCGGCGGCGGGCGTCGGCGGGGGCGGCGGCTCGCAGACCTGCTTCGGCAGCAGATCCTTGTCGCATTCGCAATTGGCGATCGCCGGCGTCCAGTACCCGGTGCGCCAGCAGAGGTTGTACGGGTCCTTGATGATGGCGTTGCGGGTGTCGGTCAAGTAACCCGAGGTGCCCTTGCCCTGCTGCGCGAACGCGGGCGCAGCGACCAGGCCGAGCGCGACCAGCGATCCGGCAAGAAATGCAAGTGGTTTGAACATCGAATCCCCTTTCCTCAAAATTGAAGGGTGGCCGCTACCTGCGCCGTCCCTGCGACCGCAAATGGTCAAGCTTCTTATTTACGCAGGGAATTCTGCCACAACACTGTCCGCTTTTCCAACACTCGCGGATCGATTTGTCGCAGGACGCGGTCCGCGAGCAGCGCGCGGCCCCCGACCCAGACGTGGGTGACGTGTTCCCGCCCGCAGGCATAGACCAGATGTGAAATCGGGTCATAGCAGGGCTGCGTTTCGGGCTCCCCCAGCGTGACCGCGCACAGGTCGGCCCACTTGCCGGGCGTGATCGATCCAAGCCGCGCCTCCAGGCCGACGGCGCGGGCGCCGCCGAGGGTCGCGCAGCGCAGCGCGGCCTGTGCGGGGAAGGCGTCGGCCCGGCCCGCCACCGCTTTCGCCAGCAGTGCCGCGGTGCGCATTTCCTGGAACATGTCGAGGCGGTTGTTGCTCGCGGCGCCGTCGGTTCCGATGCCGACGTTGACGCCCGCGTCCAGCAGCGCCGCCACCGGGGCGAAGCCGCTGGCGAGCTTCAGGTTCGACGAGGGGCAATGCGCGACGGAGCAGCCATTGCGGGCCAGCGTGGCGATCTCCGCGTCGTCGAGGTGGATCGCATGGACTCCGATCAGCCGCGGGCTGACGAGCCCGAGCGCCTCGAGGCGTTCGAGGGGGCGCTTGCCGTGGGCCGCGACGCCCGCCCGGACCTCCTCGACGGTCTCGTGAAGGTGGATGTGGACCGGCAGATCGAGTTCCTCCGCGAGGATCGCGATCCGCTCGAAGGTCCGGTCGGCCACCGTGTACGGCGCGTGCGGCGCGATGCAGAACGAGAGGCGCTCCTCGGCCCCGAGCCGGTCGCGCAGCGCGAGCCCTTTCGCCAGGTAGTCATCCGCGTCGGAGGCGTAGGCGCTCGGGAACTCGACCGCGATCAGCCCGATGCCGGCGCGCATGCCGCTGTCGAGGCACGCGCGGGCCGCCGCCTCCGGAAAGAAATACATGTCGTTGAAGAAGGTGACCCCGCCGCGCAGCATCTCCGCGCACGCGAGCAGGGTGCCGTCGTAGACGAACTCCGGCGACACGTGCTTCAGTTCGACCGGCCAGACGTGATCCTTGAGCCATTCCATCAGCGGCCGGTCGTCGGCGAGGCCGCGCATCAGGCTCATCGCGGCATGCGTGTGGAGGTTCACCAGTCCCGGGATCAGGACGTGCTCGCGCAGCGCGACGCGCTGGGCGGTCGGGAAGGCGCGGGCCGCGTCCGGGGACGGCAGCACCGCGGCGATGCGTCCGGCGCGAACGACCACGCTGTGATCTTCGAGGACCACGCCGTCGGGCTCGACCGGTACGACCCAGCGCGCGTCGATGACGAGGTCGGCGGCTGCGGGCGGGTTGGACATCGGAGCGTGCGGATACTACCGCATCCGTTCGGGAAGCCTGCGCTTTCACGCGTCGCGAACCTTGGACCGTGAAGGTCCTGAATGCTAAAATTCAACGCTTTGCACGGGCCTCGATCGCGCCCGGCCGACACCCGAAACAAGCCCCGCCTGAATGGAACAGTTCGCCAAGGAAACGCTGCCGGTAAGCCTCGAAGAGGAGATGCGGCGCTCGTATCTCGATTACGCGATGAGCGTGATCGTCGGCCGCGCGCTCCCCGACGTGCGCGACGGCCTGAAGCCCGTGCATCGCCGGGTCCTGTTCGCGATGCAGGAGGCGAACACCGTCTGGAACCGGCCGTACGTGAAGTGCGCCCGCGTGGTCGGCGAGGTGATGGGCAAGTACCACCCGCACGGCGACACCGCCATCTACGACACGCTGGTGCGGATGGCGCAGGACTTCTCGATGCGCTACCCGCTCGTCGACGGCCAGGGCAACTTCGGCTCGGTCGACGGCGACAACGCGGCGGCGATGCGCTACACCGAGTGCCGGCTCGACCGCATCGCCGCCGAGCTGCTGGCCGACATCGACAGCGAGACGGTCGATTTCGTCCCGAACTACGACGGCAAGGAGCAGGAGCCGACCGTCCTGCCGACGCGGCTGCCGAACCTGCTGGTGAACGGCTCCTCGGGGATCGCGGTCGGGATGGCCACCAACATCCCGCCGCACAACCTCGGCGAGACGGTCGATGCGTGCCTCGCGCTGCTCGCGCAGCCCGACCTCGCGATCGAGGAGCTGATCAAGCTGATGCCGGCGCCCGATTTCCCGACCGCCGGGCTGATCTACGGGCTCGCCGGCGTGCACGAGGGCTACCGCACCGGGCGCGGCCGCGTCGTCATCCGCGCGCGCACGCACTTCGAGGACATCGCCGGCGGCCAGCGCCAGGCGATCATCGTCGACGAGCTGCCCTACCAGGTGAACAAGCGGGTGCTGCAGGAGAAGATCGCCGAGTACGTGCACGAGAAGCGCATCGAGGGCATCTCCGACATCCGCGACGAGTCGGACAAGTCCGGCATGCGCGTGGTGATCGAGCTGAAGCGCGGCGAGCTCCCCGAGGTGGTCCTGAACAACCTCTACAAGCAGACCCAGCTGCAGGACAGCTTCGGCATCAACATGGTCGCGCTGCTCGACGGCCAGCCGAAGCTGCTCAACCTCAGGCAGATGCTCGCCGCGTTCCTCGCGCACCGGCGCGAGGTGGTGACCCGGCGCACCGTCTACGACCTGCGCAAGGCGCGCGAGAAGGCGCACCTGCAGGAGGGCCTCGCGGTCGCGCTGTCGAACGTCGACGAGATCATCGCGCTCATCAAGGCGGCGCGCACCCCGGCCGAGGCCAAGCAGGGCCTGATGGGCGAAGAGCTGGCCGTCGCAGCTCGTGACCGAGATGCTCGCGCGCGCGCCCGAGGGCGCGACGCAGCCCGAGGACCTCGGCCCGAACTTCGGCCTGACCGCGGACGGCTACCGGCTCTCCGACCCCCAGGCGCAGCGCATCCTCGAGATGCAGCTGCAGCGCCTCACCGGCCTCGAGCAGGAGAAGATCGTCGCCGACTACAAGGAGCTGCTCGAGGTCATCTCGGACCTCCTCGACATCCTGTCCAAGCCGACGCGGATCACCTCGATCATCGGCGCGGAGCTCGCGGCGATCAAGGCGCAGTACGGCGACAAGCGCCGCAGCGAGATCGTGCTCAACGCCGAGGACATCGCCGTCGAGGACTTGATCGCACCGCAGGACGTGGTGGTCACGTTCTCGCACGCGGGCTACATCAAGGCGCAGCCGGTGGCGGACTACCGCGCGCAGCGCCGCGGCGGGCGCGGCCGGCAGGCGGCATCGATGCGGGAGGACGACTTCATCGAGCGCCTGTTCATCGCGCACACCCACGACTACATCCTGTGCTTCTCGAACCGCGGCCAGGTGTACTGGCTCAAGGGCTACGAGGTGCCGGCCGGGACGAGCTCGAGCCGCGGCAAGCCGATCGTGAATCTCTTCCCGCTCGCCGAGGGCGAGCGGATCAGCGCGGTGCTGCCGGTCAAGACGTTCGACGAGAACCACTTCGTCTTCATGGCGACCGCCAGCGGCACGGTGAAGAAGACCCCGCTCTCGGATTTCTCGCGGCCGCGCGAGAAGGGGATCATCGCGGTCGACCTCGAGGAAGGCGACTACCTGGTCGGGGCGGCGATCACCGACGGGCGCTGCGACGTGATGCTGTTCTCCGACGACGGCAAGGCGGTGCGGTTCGCCGAGGACGACGTGCGCCCGATGGGCCGCGGCGCGCGCGGCGTGCGCGGGATGAAGCTCGGCGAGGGCAGTCGCGTGATCTCGATGGTGGTCGCCGACGCGGAAGCGAAGAGCGTGCTGACCGCGACCGAGAACGGCTACGGCAAGCGCACCGCGATCGCGGAGTACCCGCGCTATGGCCGCGGCACCCAGGGGGTGATCGCGATCCAGACGAGCGAGCGCAACGGCAAGGTGGTGAGCGCCGCGCTGGTGGACGAGAAGGACGAGATCATGCTGGTGTCCACCGGCGGCGTCCTGATCCGCACCAAGGTGGCCCAGATTCGCGAGATGGGCCGGTCGACGCAGGGGGTGAGCCTGATCAACCTCGACGCGGGGACCAAGCTCGCCGGGGTCGAGAAGATTGCCGAGCCGGAGGACGAGAACGGCAACGGTCACGGCGGCGAGGGCGACAGCGACGCCGGCACCGGCACCGGCAACGGCAACGGCAACGGCGACGGCGAGAGCGGACCCGAAGGCGGCGAGGGGCGCCCAGCGTGAGAGTGTTCAATTTCAGCGCCGGACCCGCGGTGCTCCCGGAGGAAGTCCTCCGGCAGGCGGCCGCCGAGATGCTCGACTGGCACGGCAGCGACATGTCCGTGATGGAGATGAGCCATCGCGGCAAGGAGTTCATCGCCATCGCGGAGGAGGCGGAGGCCGATCTGCGCGAGCCTGCTGGCGATCCCGGCGAACTACAAGGTGCTGTTCCTGCAGGGCGGGGCGTCGCTGCAGTTCGCGATGGTGCCGATGAATCTGCTGCGCGGGAAGGGTTCGGCCGACTACGTCAACACCGGCGAGTGGTCGAAGAAGGCGATCAAGGAGGCGAAGAACTTCTGCAAGGTGAACGTCGCCGCGTCGGCGGAGGACGGGAACTTCTCGTATGTGCCCGAGCGTGCGCGCTGGACGCTCGACCCGGATGCCGCCTACGTGCACGTGTGCACGAACGAGACGATCGGCGGCGTGGAGTTCCACTGGGTCCCCGACACCGGCGCGGTGCCGCTCGTCGCCGACATGTCCTCGCACATCCTGTCGCGCCCGATCGATGTCTCGAAGTACGGCCTGATCTACGCCGGTGCGCAGAAGAACATCGGTCCCGCCGGCCTGACGATCGTGATCGTGCGCGACGACCTGCTCGGGCACGCGCCGACGGGCACCGCGGGCATGCTCGATTACAAGGTCCACGCCGACGCCCAGTCGATGTCGAACACGCCGCCGACGTACGCGATCTACATCGCCGGGCTGGTGTTCAAGTGGCTGAAGAAGCTGGGCGGCCTGGAGGCGATGGAGCGCCGGAACGTCGCCAAGGCCGCGGTTGCTCTACGACTACCTCGGCGACTCGACGCTGTTCCGCAGCCCGGTGCGGGAAGCGGACCGCTCGCGCATGAACATCCCGTTCACGCTGCGTGACGAAGCGCTCGACGAGGCCTTCCTCAAGGGCGCGGAGACGCGCGGGATGGTCCAGCTCAAGGGCCATCGCTCGGTCGGCGGCATGCGCGCGTCGATCTACAACGCGATGCCGATCGAGGGCGTGAAGTGCCTGGTCGAGTACATGAAGGAGTTCGAGGCGCAAAAATGGCTGAGGCGCTTCGACATCCTCGTCTTGAACCAGATCTCGCAGGTCGGCCTGAAGCGTCTGCCGGCGGAGCGCTACACGGTCGGCAAGGAGGTCGCGCGCCCGGACGCGATCCTCGTCCGCTCGCCGGACATGCATGCGATGCCGATCCCGCCCTCGGTGCAGGCCATCGGCCGCGCGGGCGCCGGGACGAACAACATCCCGGTGGCGGAGATGAGCAAGCGCGGCGCGCCGGTCTTCAACGCGCCCGGCGCGAACGCGAACGCGGTCAAGGAGCTCGTCCTCGCGGGCATGCTGATCGCGGCGCGCAACCTCGTCCCGGCGGTCCAGTTCGTCGCCGGCCTGCGCGGCGACGACGAGTCGATCGAGCGGCAGGTCGAGGACGAGAAGAAGCGCTTCGCCGGCGTCGAGCTGCCCGGGCACACGCTCGGCGTGATCGGGCTCGGCAAGATCGGCAGCCTGGTGGCGGATGCGGCGATCCGGCTCGGCATGAACGTCCTCGGCTACGATCCGGAGATCACCGTCGATGCGGCCTGGAGCCTGCCCGCGCAGGTGAAGAAGGCGCATTCGATCGAGGAGGTGCTGAAGGGCAGCCATTTCGTCACGCTGCACGTGCCGCTGACGAAAGCGACGCGCGCGCTCGTGAACGCGGAGCGTCTCGCGCAAGTGCGGCCCGGCACCGATCCTGCTCAACTTCTCGCGCGAGGGGATCGTCGACGACCAGGCCGTGGTCGAGGCGCTCGGCGCGCACCGCCTGAAGACTTACGTCACCGATTTCCCGGCGGCGCGGCTCGCCGGCCAGGCGGGCGTGTGGCGCTCCCCCATCTGGGCGCGTCGACGCGGGAAGCCGAGGACAACTGCGCGGTGATGGTCGTGGACCAGGTGCGCGAGTATCTCGAGGACGGCACGATCCGCAACGCGGTGAACTTCCCCGACGTCGTCATGCCGCGCGAGGCGCCGTTCCGCGTCGCGATCGCCAACGCGAACGTCCCGAACATGCTCGGCCAGATCTCCACCGCGATGGCGCAGCGCCGGCCTGAACATCCACAACATGCTCAACAAGTCGAAGGGCGAGATGGCCTACACGCTGGTGGACGTGGACAGCCGCGTCCCGGACGAGGCCATCGAGACGATCCGCCGCATCGACGGCGTGCTGGCAGTACGCTACCTGCCTTCCTGAGCGGATCATGGACGACGATTCGAGCGACAAAGGCATCTGCCGGGCGACGCGCCGGGATCGACCGGATCGACGGCGAGCTCGTGAAGCTGCTCTCCGAGCGTGCGCGGCTCGCGCAGGAGATCGGCAAGCTGAAGGGCGACGGGCCGGTGCTAGCGTCCGGAGCGGGAGGCGGAGGTGCTGCGTCGCGCCACGTCCGCGAACCCCGGCCCGCTCCCGAACGAGTCCCTCGGCCGCGTCTTCGCCGAGATCATCTCGGCGTGCCGCGCGCTCGAGCAGCGGCTGCACAGTCGCCTACCTCGGCCCGGCCGGGACGTTCAGCGAGATGGCGGTCGGGAAGCACTTCGGGCATTCGGTGGACGGCGTGCCGCTGCCGTCGATCGACGAGGTGTTCCGCGAGGCGGAGACGGGCGCGACCCAGTTCGCCGTCGTGCCGGTCGAGAACTCGACCGAGGGCGCGGTCGGGCGCACGCTCGATCTGCTGCTGCAGACGCCGCTCGCGATCTGCGCGCGAGGTGGTGCTGCGCGTGCACCAGAATCTGATGGCGAAGGGCGATTCGCTGGCCGGCGTGGCGCGCGTCTACTCGCACGCCCAGTCGCTCGCCCAGTGCCACCAGTGGCTCGCCGCGAACCTGCCGCAAGTCGAGCGCGTGCAGGTCGCGAGCAACGCCGAGGCGGCGCGACTCGCCGCGCAGGAGCCGACCGCCTGCGCCGTCGGTCCCGCGATCGCCGCGGAGCGGTACGGCCTCAACCTGCTCGCCGAGAACATCGAGGACGAGCCGAACAACCTCACGCGCTTCCTCGTGCTCGGCAGCCTCGAGACGGCGCCCACCGGCAAGGATCTCACCTCGCTCGTGATGTCGGCGCCCAACCGACCGGGCGCGGTGCACGCGCTCTCGCGCCGTTCGCCAAGCACGGCGTGAGCATGAGCCGCATCGAGTCGCGCCCGGCGCGGCTCGGCCGCTGGGAGTACATGTTCTACGTCGACGTCGAGGGCCACCAGCGCGACCCCAAGGTGGCCAACGCGCTCGCCGAGCTGAAGGGCCTCGCGCCGTTCCTGAAGGTCCTCGGCTCCTATCCTTCCGCCGTCCTATGAGCCTCCCGGAGCAAGCCATGACGCCCGCCGACCCGTGCGAGCATGCGCCCGCGTACGTGCGCGCGATCGCGCCCTATCAGCCCGGCAAGCCGATCACCGAGCTCGCCCGGGAGATGGGGCTCGACGAGGCGCGCATCGTCAAGCTCGCCTCGAACGAGAATCCGCTCGGGGTCTCGCCGCGCGCCCGCGCCGCGATCGAGGCGGCGCTGCCGGATCTCGCGCGCTACCCCGACGGGTTCGACCTGACCAAGGCGCTGTCGCGCAAGCTCGGCGTGGCGATGGACCACATCGTCCTCGGCAACGGCTCCAACGACGTCCTCGAGATGGTGGCGCGGCGCATTTCTCGCGCCGGGCCGCTCGGCGGTGTACTCGCAGCACGCGTTCGCCGTGTACCCGCTCGCGACGCAGGCCCGCGGCGCGCGCGGCATCGTCGTGCCGGCGCAGGCCTACGGTCACGACCTGCCGGCCATGCGCAAGGCGATCGAGCCCGAGACGCGCGTCGTGTTCATCGCCAACCCGAACAACCCGACCGGCACGCTGCTCGCCGGCGCCGAGATCGAGGCGTTCCTGCAGGCGGCGCCGACGGACGTCGTCGTGGTGCTCGACGAGGCATACAACGAGTATCTGCCGGCTGCGGCGCGCTACGACAGCCTGCCGTGGCTCGCGCGGCATCCGCAATCTCGTCATCACGCGGACCTTCTCGAAGGCCTACGGGCTCGCCGGCCTGCGCGTCGGCTACGCGCTCTGCGATCCCGTCGATCGCCGACCTGCTGAACCGGGTGCGGCAGCCCTTCAACGTGAACAACCTCGCGCTGGTCGCGGCGATCGCCGCGCTCGACGACGAACCGTTCCTGCGCAAGAGCCACGCGTTGAACCTGGCCGGACTGGCGCAGCTCGCGGGCGGCTTCAAGCGCCTCGGGCTCGCCTGGATCCCCTCGTTCGCGAACTTCGTCACCGTCGAGATCCCGCGCGCGGGCGGCGCGACCCAGGCGGGCGTCGTGTACCAGAAGCTGCTGCGCGCCGGGCGTCATCGTGCGACCCGTCGCCGGCTACGGCTCCCGGATCACCTGCGCGTGACCGTCGGGCTGCCGGAGGAGAACGAGCGGTTCCTCGCGGCGCTGGCCGAGGCGTTGGGCAAGCCCTGACCCGTGCCGCGGATCGACACGCTCGCCGTCATCGGCGTCGGACTGATCGGCGGGTCGTTCGCGCTCGCGCTCAAGGCGGCCGGCGCGGTGGGGCGGGTGATCGGGGTCGGACGCGACCCCGCGAACATCCGTCGCGCGCTCGAGCTCGGCGTGATCGACACGGCGCAGCCCGATGCCGGCGCGGCGGTGGAAAACGCGGACTTCGTCCTGGTCGCGACGCCGGTGGGCGCGATGGCCGCGCTCTTCGATCGGATCGCCCCGCGCCTTGCGCCGGAGACGGTCGTGACCGACGGGGGCAGCACGAAATCGGACGTGATCGCCGCGGCGCGCGCCGCGTTGCGCGCGAGCATCACCCAGTTCGTGCCGGCGCATCCGATCGCCGGCTCCGACGAAAGCGGGGTCGCGGCCGCCTCGGCCGGGCTCTATCGCGGCCGCGAAGTGATCCTGACGCCGCTGCCCGAGAACCGTCCCGCGGCGATCGAGCGCGTCCGCGCGGCGTGGCAGGCGTGCGGCGCCCGCGTGACCGAGATGTCGCCCTCGGACCACGACGCCGTGCTTGCGGCGGTGAGCCACCTGCCGCACCTGCTCTCCTTCGCGCTCATGCGGGACATCGCGCAGCGCGCCGACTCGGGGCGCTTCTTCGCCCACGCCGGCAGCGGCTTCCGCGACTTCACGCGCCTCGCCGCGAGCAACGCCGAGATGTGGCGCGACATCTGCCTCGCGAACCGCGACGCGCTGCTCGGGGACCTGCGCCGCTACCAGGACGAGCTCGCCCGCCTCGGCGCGATGCTCGAGCAGGGCGACGCCGCGGGCCTGCAGCGCGCGTTCGAGGAGGCGCGTGCCGCGCGCCGGGCCTGGAGCGCGCGGCGCGGCGCGCCGGACCGCGCCGACTGACCGCCCGATGGCGCAAGCCGCCGCGCGCCCGGACCACCTCGATCTCGCGCCCGTTGCGCGCGTCGCCGGCGCGGTCGCGCTGCCCGGCTCGAAGAGCATCTCCAACCGCACGCTGCTGCTCGCGGCGCTCGCCGCAGGCGCCACACGAGATCGCCGGGCTGCTCGACTCCGACGACACGGCGCGCATGCTCGAGGCGCTCCGGGCGCTCGGCATCGCCTGGCAGGCGACCGGCGAGCCTGGGGGCTACCGCGTGCAGGGGTGCGCCGGCGTCGTTCCGGTCAAGCAGCGCGGCGCTGTTTCTCGGCAACGCCGGCACGGCGTTCCGGCCGCTCACCGCGGTGCTCGCGCTGTCGGGCGGCGACGTACCGGCTCGTCGGGCGTCCCGCGCATGCACGAGCGGCCGATCGGCGACCTCGTCGACGCGCTGCGCGCGCTCGGTGCCGAGATCGGCTACCTCGGGAAGGAGGGCTATCCCGCCGCTCGAGATCGGCCCGGCGCGGCTTGCGTCCGCGCCGCGCGGTGCGCGTGCGCGGCGACGTGTCGAGCCAGTTCCTGACCGCGCTGCTGATGGCGCTGCCGCTGGCCGGGCGGCGCGTCGCGGTGGACGTGGCGGGCGAGCTCATCTCCAAGCCCTACGTCGAGATCACGCTCAACTCGATGCAGCGGTTCGGCGTCGCGGTCGAGCGCGCGGGCTGGCGGCGGTTCGTCGTTCCGGCCGGCGCGCGTTATCGCAGCCCCGGCGACGATCCACGTCGAAGGGCGACGCGTCGTCGGCGTCGTATTTCCTCGCGGCCGGCGCGATCGGCGGCGGCCCGGTGCGCGTCGAGGGCGTCGGGCGCGCCAGCGTCCAGGGCGACGTGCGCTTCGTCGAGGTGCTCGACGCGATGGGCGCGAGCGTCACGGTCGGCGACAACTGGATCGAGGTGCGCGGCGCGCGCCCGCTGCGCGCGATCGACCTCGACCTGAATCACATCCCCGATGCGGCCATGACCGCGGCGGTGCTCGCGCTGTTCGCCGACGGTCCCTGCGACCATCCGCAATGTCGCCAGCTGGCGGGTCAAGGAGACCGATCGCCTCGCGGCGATGGCGACCGAGCTGCGCAAGGTCGGCGCGGTCGTGGAGGAGGGCGCGGACTCGCTTCGGATCACGCCCCCGCGCGGCGGGCGCCTCACCCCCAACGCCGTCATCGACACCTACGACGACCACCGGATGGCGATGTGCTTCTCGCTGGTGGCGCTCGGCGGGGTGCCGGTGCGGATCAACGACCCGGCCTGCGTGAACAAGACCTTTCCCGATTACTTCCAGGCGCTCGCGCGCCTGACGGCAGGCGGGTGAGCGACCGCCCCGGATGACCGCCCCGGCGCCCGTGATCGCGATCGACGGGCCGTCCGCCTCCGGCAAGGGGACGGTGGCCCAGATCGTGGCGCAGCACGCTCGGCTACCACTACCTGGACAGCGGGGCGCTGTACCGGCTCGTCGCCCTGGCTGCGACCACGCGCGGCGTGGACCTGGGGGACGAACCTGCGCTTGCCGCGCTCGCCGCGTCGCTGGATGTCCGCTTCGATGCGGGCGAGGTCTGGCTGGACGGGCGGCGCGTGACCGAGGCGATTCGCACCGAGGCCTGCAGCGTCGCCTCGTCCCGGGTGGCCGCCATTCCCGGGGTCCGTGCCGCGCTGCTCGACCGCCAGCGGGCCTTCCGTCAATCCCCCGGCCTGGTGGCCGACGGCCGCGACATGGGCTCGGTCGTGTTTCCGGACGCGCGCCTCAAAGTCTTCCTGACCGCGACCCTGGAAGCCCGCGCCGAGCGCCGATATAACCAGTTGAATGGCAAAGGAATCCCTGCTAACATCCAGACTCTTTTGCTCGATCTACGCGAGCGCGACGCGCGCGATGCCGCAACGAGCGGTGGCCCCTCTCAAGGCGGCCGCCGACGCGAGAGTCCTCGACACCACGGGGATGACCGCGGACGAGGCCGCGCAAGCCGTGTTGTCGTGGTATCGCGAGACGGGCAAATGAACGCATGAACGTAGGAACGGGTGGCAAGGAGGGCGACGAGCCCGCTTGCCGTTTTGCAACCAACCCCGTCGCGGCGCACTGCCCGCGCGGGTGAAGGATCAGGTCACTCATGTCAAATGTCTCCCCCGCGGTCGCCCCGCAGGAAAGTTTCGCTGCGCTCTTCGAGGAAAGCCTTAGCCGCAAGGAGATGCGCATCGGCGAGGTGATCACCGCGGAGGTGGTGCGCGTCGACCAGAACTTCGTCGTGGTCAACGCCGGCCTCAAGTCGGAGAGCTACATCGCGCTCGACGAGTTCCGCAGCGACCGCGGCGAGCTCGATGTGAATCCGGGCGACTTCGTCTCGGTCGCGATCGAGGCGCTGGAGGACGGCTACGGCGAGACGCGCCTGTCGCGCGACAAGGCGAAGCGCCTGGCCGCGTGGCTCGACCTCGAGAAGGCGCTCGAGTCCGCCGAGGTCGTGCAGGGCACGATCACCGGCAAGGTGAAGGGCGGCCTGACCGTGATGATCAACGGCATCCGCGCGTTCCTGCCCGGGTCGCTGGTCGACATGCGCCCGGTGAAGGACACCACGCCCTACGAGGGCAAGGCGATGGACTTCAAGGTCATCAAGCTCGACCGCAAGCGCAACAACGTCGTGGTGTCGCGGCGCGCGGTGCTCGAGCAGACCGCCGGCGCCGAGCGCGAGGCGCTGCTCTCGAGCCTGCAGGAGGGCACCGTCGTCAAGGGCATCGTCAAGAACATCACCGACTACGGCGCGTTCGTCGACCTCGGCGGCATCGACGGCCTGCTGCACATCACCGACCTCGCGTGGCGGCGCGTCAAGCACCCCTCCGAGGTGCTGTCCGTCGGCGACGAGGTGCAGGCGAAGGTGCTGCGCTTCGACCAGGAGAAGAACCGCGTCTCGCTCGGCCTCAAGCAGCTCGGCGAGGACCCGTGGGTCGGCATCTCCCGCCGCTACCCGCCCGGCACGCGCCTGTTCGGCAAGGTCACCAACCTGACCGACTACGGCGCGTTCGTCGAGATCGAGGCCGGCATCGAGGGCCTGGTGCACGTCTCCGAGATGGACTGGACGAACAAGAACGTGCACCCGTCGAAGGTCGTCCAGCTCGGCGACGAGGTCGAGGTCATGATCCTCGAGATCGACGAGGACCGCCGCCGCATCTCGCTCGGCATGAAGCAGTGCATGCCCAACCCCTGGGAGGAGTTCGCCCAGAACCACCGCAAGAGCGAGAAGGTGCACGGCGTCATCAAGTCGATCACCGACTTCGGCATCTTCATCGGCCTGCCCGGCGGCATCGACGGGCTGGTGCACCTGTCCGACCTGTCGTGGAACAAGCCCGGCGAGGAAGCCGTGCGCGACTACAAGAAGGGCGACGAGCTCGACGCGGTGGTGCTGTCGATCGACGTCGAGCGCGAGCGCATCTCGCTCGGCATCAAGCAGATCGAGGGCGATCCGTTCAACACCTTCGTGGCGACCCACGACAAGGGCGCGCTGGTCACCGGCACGGTGAAGAGCGTCGATGCCAAGGGCGCCGTGATCCTGCTCGCCGGCGACATCGAGGGCTACCTGCGTGCTTCCGAGGTCGCCCGCGACCGGGTGGAGGATGCGCGCACGCACCTCAAGGACGGCGATACCGTCACCGCGATGATCGTCAACATCGACCGCAAGAACCGCAACATCAACCTGTCCATCAAGGCCAAGGACGTTGCGGACGAGAACGAGGCGATGGCGAAGCTGCAGAGCGCGTCGGCGGCGAGCAGCGGCTCGACGAACCTCGGCGCGCTGCTGAAGGCGAAGCTCGACAACAAGAACGCCCAGCGCGACTAAGCGCGCGGCCGCTCTCGGGGGGGAGGCAATGACGAAGTCGGAGCTCATCGCGCGGCTGGCGGCCCGCTATCCGCAGCTCGTGGCGAAGGACGCCGAGTACGCGGTCAAGATGATCCTCGACGCGATGACGCAGAGCCTGGTGAGCGGCCAGCGGATCGAGATCCGCGGCTTCGGCAGTTTCGGCCTCAATCACCGGCCTGCGCGCGTCGGACGCAACCCGAAGTCGGGCGAGCGGGTGCACGTGCCCGAGAAGTTCGTGCCCCACTTCAAGGCCGGCAAGGAGCTGCGCGAGCGCGTCGACGGCGAGCTCGAGGAGCAGCAGCGGCAGGCGGGCGCGGGCTAGTGCGCCGGGCCGCGCGCCGGGCGGCCCGGGTTTTCGCGGCCGGAGGGCTGGACAGATGGCCTTCGTGAGGCTCCTCACGTCGTTCCTGTGGGTGGCGGTGTTCGTCGTCGCGCTGCTCTTCGCGATCAAGAACACCGACCCGGTCACGCTGCAGTTCTACTTCGATCAGTCCTGGCAGGCGCCGCTCGTGTTCGTGGTCCTGGCGAGCTTCGCCGTCGGGGCCGCGCTGCGGGGTGATCGCGTGCCTGCCGCCCATCGTGCGCCAGCGGCGCAGCATCGCCGGGCTGCAGAAGGAGCTGCGCCTGCGCGCCGCGGAGACCGCGCCACGGGAGCCGGCGCGGACGCTGGCCCCGGACGTGCCCTCCCAGCCGTAGCCGCCCGACCGCCGCGGCGCGACCCATGGAATTCGAAGTCTGGTGGCTGATCGCCTTCCCGGTCTTCTTCGGGCTGGGCTGGCTCGCCGCGCGCATCGACATCAAGCACCTCGTCACCGAGTCCCGGCGCGTTCCGCGCACCTATTTCAAGGGGCTCAATTTCCTGCTGAACGAGGAGCCCGACAAGGCGATCGAGGCGTTCATCGAGGTGGTCAAGGTCGACCCGGAGACCGTCGACCTGCACTTCGCGCTCGGGAGCCTGTTCCGCCGGCGCGGCGAGACCGAGCGGGCGATCCGCATGCACAAGAACCTGCTGGAGCGCTCGGATCTCGCGGCGGAGCAGCGGCGGCAGGCCCTGTTCGAGCTGGGCCAGGACTACCTCAAGGCGGGGCTGCTCGATCGCGCCGAGGAGGCGTTCGCGAAGCTGCGCGACGGGCCGCAGCGGCTCGACGCGCTGAAGCACCTGCTCGAGATCTACCAGCAGGAGAAGGAGTGGGAGAAGGCGATCGAGGTCACGCGCAGCCTGGAGAAGGAGACCGGGCAGTCCTGGCAGAAGGAGATCGCGGAGTTCCGCTGCGAGATGGCGGCGGTCGAGGCAACGCATTCGCGCCCCGACTCGGCCCGCGCGCAGCTCGAGGAGGCGCTCAAGGAAAACCGCAAATGCGTGCGCGCGAGCATCCAGCTCGGCGATCTCGCGGCGGCGGCCGGGCATCACGACGAGGCGATCGAGCACTGGAAGCGGGTCGAGACCCAGAATCCGGTGTTTCTCGCGCTCGTCGCGCACCGGCTGCTCAAGAGCTTCCAGGCGCTCGGGCAGCCGGCGAGCGGCCTCACGCTGCTGCGCGGCTACCTCGCGTCCTCGCCGTCGCTCGATCTGCTCGACGTGGCGTTCCAGTCGACGCTCGACGCCGAGGGCGCGGATGCGGCCTACGCGCTGGTGCGCGACGAGCTGCGGCGCAACCCCACCCTGCTCGGGCTCGACAAGCTGCTCGAAGCGCAGCTGCTCAACGCCCCGGCGGACCGGCGGCACGACCTCGAACTCGTGCGCAGCCTGGTGCAGGGGCAGACGCGCCGGCTCGCGCGCTACCGCTGCGACAACTGCGGCTTCCGCGCGCGGCAGTTCTACTGGCAGTGCCCGGCCTGCATGGCCTGGGAGACCTACCCGCCGCGGCGGACCGAGGAGTTCGACCTTGCGCCGTGATCGGCCGCACGCATGAAACGGCAGGCGATGAATTCGAGGAGCGACGTTTGAAGATCACCATGATCGGCACCGGCTACGTCGGCCTGGTGTCGGGCGCGTGCCTGGCCGAGGTCGGGAACGACGTGCTGTGCTACGACGTGGACGCGCGCAAGATCGGCGTCCTGAACGACGGCGGCATTCCCATCCACGAGCCGGGGCTCGCGGAGATGGTGGCGCGCAACCGCGCCGCCGGGCGCCTGCGCTTCACGACCGACGCCGCGGCGAGCGTCGCGCACGGCCGCATCCAGTTCATCGCCGTGGGGACGCCGCCGGACGAGGACGGCTCGGCCGACCTGCAGCACGTCGTGGCGGCCGCGCGCACGATCGGGCGGCACATGGACGCGCACCGGATCGTGGTCGACAAGTCGACCGTGCCGGTGGGCACCGCGGACGCGGTGCGCGACGCGATCGCTGCGGCGCTGGCCGAGCGCGGCGCCGCGGTGCCGTTCACCGTGGTGTCGAATCCCGAGTTCCTGAAGGAAGGCGCCGCGGTCGAGGACTTCATGCGCCCGGACCGCGTCGTGATCGGCAGCGACGACGCGGAGGCGACGCGCATCATGCGCGCCCTGTATGCGCCGTTCCAGCGCAACCACGAGCGCCTGATCGTGATGGACGTCCGCTCGGCGGAGCTCACCAAGTACGCCGCCAACGCGATGCTCGCCACGCGCATCTCGTTCATGAACGAGATCGCCAACCTCGCCGAGCGGCTCGGCGCGGACGTGGAGCAGGTGCGGCGCGGCATCGGTTCGGATCCCCGCATCGGGTATCACTTCCTGTACCCCGGGGTCGGCTACGGCGGGTCGTGCTTCCCGAAGGACGTCAAGGCGATCATCAAGTCGGGGCGGGACGCCGGGCTCGAGCTGCAGGTGCTCGAGGCGGTCGAGCGGGCGAACGACGCGCAGAAGCACGTGCTGCCGGCAAAGATCGCGCGCCGCTTCGGCGCCGACCTCGCCGGGCGTCGGTTCGCGCTCTGGGGCCTCGCGTTCAAGCCCAACACCGACGACATGCGCGAGGCGCCGAGCCGCGTGCTCATTGCCGATCTCCTGGCGCGCGGCGCATCGGTGTGCGCCTACGATCCCGCGGCGATGCCCGAGGCGCGCCGGATCTACGCCGGCGAGGCGCGCGTCGCCTTTGCCGAATCTCCGCTGGCCGCGGCGGCGGGCGCGGATGCGCTGGTCATCGTCACCGAGTGGAAGGAGTTCCGCAGCCCCGACTTCGACGGCCTGAAGGGGCGGCTGAAGCAACCGGTGATCTTCGACGGCCGCAACCTCTACGACCCGGAGCTGGTGCGGGGCGCCGGGTTCGAATACTTCCCGATCGGCCGCAAATGACCGGACGAGCAAAGCGCGAAGCGGGAAAGGCGCGGGCCGGCGGCGCGCTCCCCGATTTCGCGCGCGCACGGGTGCTGGTCGTGGGCGACGTGATGCTGGACCGCTACTGGTTCGGCGACGTGAGCCGCATTTCGCCGGAGGCGCCGGTGCCGGTGGTGCAGCATCGAACGCACCGAGGAGCGCCCCGGCGGCGCGGCGAACGTCGCGCGCAACGCGGCCGCGCTCGGAGCCACGGCGGGGCTGCTGTCGGTGGTGGGCGAGGACGAGGCCGGCATCACGCTCGAGCGGCTGGTGCAGGCGGAGGGCGTTCGCGCCAGCCTGCACCGCGACCCCACGCTCGCGACTACAGTAAAGCTGCGCGTCATCGGGCGCCAGCAGCACATGCTGCGCATCGACTTCGAGACCGCCCCCTCGCACGAGGTGCTGGCCGACAAGCTGTCCGAGTTCGAGGCGAGCCTCGCGAACTACGACGTCGTCGTGCTGTCCGACTACGGCAAGGGCGGCCTGACCCACATCGAGCGCATGATCGCCGCGGCGCGCAAGCGCGGGCGCACGGTGCTGGTCGATCCCAAGGGCGACGACTACGCGCGCTACCGCGGCGCGAACCTCGTGACGCCGAACAAGAAGGAGTTGCGCGAGGTCGTGGGCCGCTGGAAGGACGAGGCCGACATGACCGGCCGGGCACAGCGGCTGCGCGCGGAGTTGGGATTCGACGCGCTGCTGGTCACCCGCGCGGAGGAGGGAATGACCCTCTATCGCGAAGGGAGCGTGCAGCACGAGCGGGCGAAGGCACGGGAGGTGTCCGACGTCACCGGCGCCGGGGACACCGTGATCGCGACCCTCGCGGTGATGATGGCGTGCGGCGCGGACCTCCCGGACGCCATGCACGTCGCGAATCACGCGGCGGGCATCGTGGTTGGTAAACTCGGCACTGCGGTCGTCCATCCGGACGAGCTCGCCGCCGACCTCGCGGCTGCGTCCACAGGATCATGAGTACCTATTACGTCGTCACCGGTGCTGCCGGCTTCATCGGCTCGAACCTCGTCCGCGCGCTCAACGAGCGCGGCGTGAGCGAACATCATCGCGGTCGACAATCTCGAGCGCGCCGAGAAGTTCACGCAATCTCGTCGGCTGCGAGATCGCCGACTATCTCGACAAGCGCGACTTCCTCGAGCGGCTCGGCGGCGGCGAGTTCGACGGCGCGCTCGACGCGATCCTCCACCAGGGCGCCTGCTCCGACACGATGGAGCCGGACGGGCGCTACATGATGGAGAACAACTACCGGTACTCGCTCGCGCTCCTCGATTTCTGCATGGACGAGGAGATCCCCTTTCTCTATGCGTCGTCGGCCGCGGTGTACGGCGGCGGGCGCGTGTTCCGGGAATCGCCGGAGCACGAGGGGCCGCTGAACGTCTACGGCTACTCGAAGTACCTCTTCGACCAGGTCGTGCGACGGCGGCTCGCCGACGCGCCCGCGCAGGTGGCGGGTTTCCGCTACTTCAACGTCTACGGGCCGAACGAGGCCCACAAGGGCCGCATGGCCTCGGTCGCCTGGCACTTCTTCAACCAGTACCGCGCCGAGGGCCGCGTGAAGCTGTTCGCGGGCTCCGGCGGCTACGCGGACGGCGAGCAGCGGCGCGACTTCGTGTCGGTGGAAGACGTCGTCAATGTCAACCTGCACTTCCTCGAGCGGCCGCAGCTATCGGGCATCTTCAACGTCGGCACCGGTCGCGCGCAGTCGTTCAACGACGTCGCCGAGGCGGTGATCAACACCTGCCGCAAGTCGGCGCGTCAGCCGCCGCTCACCCGTGCCGAGTTGCTGGCGCAAGGCGCGCTCCAGTACATCGCCTTTCCCGACGCACTCAAGGGCAAGTATCAGAGCTTCACCGAGGCAGATCTGACCGCGCTGCGCGAGAGCGGGTACGAGACGCCATTCCTGACCGTGGCCGAAGGCGTCGAGCGGTACGTCGCTTCGCTGCTGCGGCACGCGGCGGGGGCGGCCGGATGAGCGGATCGACCTGGAAGACGATCGACGACACGGTCGGCAACACGCCGCTCGTGCGGCTCAAGCGGCTGCCGGGCGAGACGACCAACGCGGTGCTGTGCAAGCTCGAGGGCAACAACCCGGCCGGCTCGGTGAAGGACCGTCCCGCGCTGTGGATGATCCGCAAGGCCGAGGAGCGTGGCCGCATCAAGCCGGGCGACACGCTGATCGAGGCGACCAGCGGCAATACCGGGATCGCGCTCGCGATGGTGGCGGCGATGCGCGGCTACCGGATGATCCTGATCATGCCCGACGACCTCTCGGTCGAGCGGCGGGCGAGCATGACGGCCTATGGCGCCGCAGCTCATCCTGACGCCGGCGTCGAAGGGCGGCATGGAGTACGCGCGCGACCTCGCCGAGCAGATGCAGGCGGAAGGCAAGGGGATCGTGCTCGACCAGTTCGCAAACCCCGACAATCCGCTCTCGCACTACGAGACGACCGGGCCCGAGATCTGGCGCGACACGCAGGGCACCATCACCCACTTCGTGTCGAGCATGGGGACGACGGGCACGATCATGGGCGCATCGCGCTTCCTGAAGGAAAAGAATCCCGCGATCCAGATCGTCGGCTGCCAGCCGGAGGAAGGCTCGAAGATCCCCGGCATCCGCAAGTGGCCCGAGGCCTACCTGCCCAGGATCTACGACAAGTCCCGCGTGGACCGCATCGAGCCGGTGAGCCAGGCGGATGCGGAGGCGATGACGCGCCGGATGGCTGCGGAGGAGGGGATCTTCGCCGGCATCTCCTCGGGCGGGGCGCTCGCGGTGGCGCTGCGCGTCTCGCGGGAAGTCCGGAACGCGGTGATCGTCTGCATCACCTGCGACCGCGGCGACCGCTACCTCTCCACCGGCGTCTTCCCGGCCTGAGCCCGTGTCGAGTGGCGGCCACGCTCGTCTTCGACATCGAGACCGTCCCGGACGTCGCGGGCTATGCGCACGCTGCTCGATCTCGACGACTCGCTCTCCGACGCGGACGTCGCCGAGACCGCCTTCCAGCGGCGGCGTGCGGCGACCGGGCAGGATTTCCTGCCGCTGCACCTGCAGCGCGTGGTGGCGATCGCGTGCGTACTGCGCGAGGGCGAGGGCCTGCGCGTGTGGTCGCTCGGCACGCGCCGAGGACGGCGAAGGCGAGCTCATCCAGCGGTTCTACGACGGGGTCGAGAAGTACACGCCGCAGCTCGTCTCCTGGAACGGCGGCGGCTTCGACCTGCCGGTGCTGCACTACCGCGGGCTGCGTGCACGGCGTCACCGCGCCGCGCTACTGGGACATGGGCGAGGGCGACTACGCCGACAGCCGCGACTTCCGCTTCAACAACTACATCAACCGCTACCACACGCGCCACCTGGATCTGATGGACCTGCTCGCCATGTACCAGCCGCGCGCGTCCGCGCCGCTCGACCAGGTCGCGCGGCTGATCGGCCTGCCGGGGAAGCTCGGGCATGGACGGCTCGCAGGTGTGGGACGCGTTCCGCGCGGGCCGCATCGCGGACGTGCGCGCGTACTGCGAGACCGACATCGCTCAACACCTGGCTCGTCTACCTGCGCTTCCAGCTGATGCGCGGGGCGCTCGACCGCGCGGAGTACGCGGCCGAGCTCGCCCTCGCCCGCGCGACGCTCGGCAAGCTCGACGCGCCGCACTGGCGCGAGTTCCTCGCCGCCTGGCCGAAGGGCTAGGTCGAGCCGGGATGAACGTCGCGGTCATCGAATCCCTCGATCGCGAGGGACGCGGCGTCGCGCACGTCGACGGCAAGGCGGTGTTCGTCGAGGGCGCGCTGCCGCGCGAGCGCGTCGAGTACGAAGTCCTCAAGAGCAAGCCCTCCTACGACGCCGGCCGGGTCACGCGCGTGCTCCGGGAGAGCGCCGCGCGCGTCGCGCCGCGCTGCCGCTTCTTCGGCGTCTGCGGCGGCTGCGCGATGCAGCACATCGAGGCGCGCACCCAGGTCGCCGCAAAGCAGCGCGTCCTCGAGGACGCCTTGTGGCACCTCGGAAAGGTGCGTGCCGGAGAGCATGCTGCCGCCGATCCACGGGGAGGCGTGGGGCTACCGGCACCGGGCGCGGTTCTCGGCGCGGTTCGTCCCGAAGAAGGGCGGCGCCCTGGTCGGCTTTCGCGAGCGCCGGACGACCTACGTCGCCGACATGACGAGCTGCGAAGTGCTGCCGCCGCGCATCTCGGCGCTGATCGTCCCGCTCCGGGAGCTGGTGAGCGGGCTGTCGATCCGGGACCGCGTGCCGCAGATCGAGGTCGCCGTCGGCGCGGAAGTGGTCGTGCTCGTGGTGAGGAACCTCGCGCCGCTCGCCACCGGAGACGAGGCCGCCCTGCGCGCGTTCGCCGACCGGCACGGCATCCAGTTCTGGCTGCAGCCGGCCGGGCCGGCGTCGGCGCAGCCGTTCCACCCGCTCGACGCGCCGCCGCTCTACTACGCGCTGCCGGAGTTCGGCTGCGGCTGTACTTCGCGCCGACCGAGTTCACCCAGGTGAACCCCGCCGTCAACGCGATCCTGGTGCGCCGCGCGCTGGGGCTCCTCGCGCCGCGGCCGGGCGAGCGCATCCTCGATCTCTTCTGCGGCCTGGGAAACTTCGCGCTGCCGATCGCCGCCTGCGGCGCCGAGGTGATCGGCATCGAGGGCCATGCGGGCCTGGTGGAGCGCGCGCGCAGCAATGCGGCGGCGAACGGGCTCGTTGCGCAGTTCCAGGTGGCCAATCTCTTCGAGCCCGCTGCGTGCGCCGCGCTGCCGCGGTGCGACGCCATGCTGATCGACCCGCCGCGCGAGGGCGCGATCGAGGTCGTCAAGGCGTTGGGCGATTCGACGGCCCGCGGCGGATCGTGTACGTGTCGTGCGATCCGGCGACGCTCGCGCGCGATGCGGGGGTGCTCGCGAACGTGAAGGGTTACCGGCTCGCCGCCGCCGGCGTGGTGAACATGTTCCCGCACACCGCGCACGTCGAGTCGATCGCGCTGTTCGAGCGCCCATGAAAAAGGGCGGCCGCAGCCGCCCTTTCCCGGCAGAGGCGCCCCGCTCAGTCGCGGTCGCCGCCGAAGATCCCCAGGAGCTGCAGCAGGCTCGTGAAGAGGTTGTACACCGCGACGTACAGCGTGAGCGTGGCCGAGACGTAGTTCGTCTCCCCGCCGCGCACGATCGAGTTGATCTGCCACAGGATGATCAGCGACGAGAACACGATGAACGCGCCGACGATCGCGAGGTGGAAGACCGGGCTCGCGAAGAAGAGGTTCGCCACCACGCCGAGCATGATCACGATGGCGCCGACCAGCAGGAACCGGCCGAGGCCGCTGAAGTCGCGCGTCGTGCTCGAGGCGACCGCCGACAGGCCGAAGAACACCGCCGCGGTGCCGCCGGCGGCCAGCATGATGAGCTGCGCGCCGTTGTTCAGGCCGAGGATCTGCTGGAAGAGCGGTCCGAGGAGCAGCCCCATGAACAGCGTGAAGCCGAGCAGCAGCGCCACCCCGAGCCCGCTGTCGCGGTTGCGCTCGATCGCGAAGATCCAGCCGTAGAAGATCGCGAGGATCGCGAAGAACGAGATGAACGGGCTCGACCGCAGGAACGAGAGGTTCAGGTTGGTGCCGATCGCGGCGCCGATCGCGGTCGGGATGAGCGAGACCGCGAGCAGCAGGTAGGTGTTGCGCAGGACGCGGTGCTGCTGGAGCGCCCGCTCCTGGGTGGAGGCGGGGGCGTTGCCGGGTACGGGTTGCAACTGGGGTTGCATGCATTCCTCCTGGTTGGTCCTTGCGGACGATGCTTTGATCGCATCTGGCCGCGCAAGTTTCGCGCCGCGAGTATAGCGGGGGTCGCCCCGGGCGACCCATCGCAACGAATGATATGGGGCGCGCCGGGGCAATCGCCAAGGGCTCGCTAACCCTTTGATCCTTTTGGTAGACTCCGGAAACGGAGAGTTGGCAGAGCGGTTTAATGCGGCGGTCTTGAAAACCGTTGGCCCGCAAGGGCCCGGGGGTTCGAATCCCTCACTCTCCGCCAGGTTTCCCAATGCAAACAGGCCGGCTACGCCGGCCTGTTCCGTCCTGCAGTCCGTCCCGGGCTCAGTGCTCGCTGTCGGGCCCGTTCTTGCTGCGCTTGCCCTTCGACCGCTTGCGCAGCTCGCGATACAGGTCCGGGTTGGCGGTCTTGAGGTACTCGATGACCTCGAAGTCCTCCTTCTTGACCTTCGTGAGGTCGATCTTCTCGACGTGCACCAGGCGGAGCAGCTCCTGGACGGGCTTCGGCATCTCCCGCCCGCTCTCGTAGCGCGACCCGCCGCTCTGCGTGACGCCGATCCTGGTCCAGAAGTCCTGCTGGTTGAGCCCCAGCTTCGTGCGGACTTCCTTCGGATTGATGACCCAGTTGAAGATTTTCATGTCTTTTCTTTCTCCCCATGCCGCCCCGCCCATACCCGTCGGGCTGCGCGGAATCGTAGCACAGCGTCATATCCGGGGCGCCGCCGAATGGTAAACATTGGTGAAACCCCCGGGCCCGGCCCGGACCCTGCCGAAGGGGCGGAAAGCGCGGGGCGATCCTGTAAAATCGCGCTCTTTTCACGGCTTGCTGCATGGCACTAATCGTCCAGAAATTCGGCGGCACCTCGGTCGGCAGCGTCGAGCGCATCAAGGCGGTCGCCCGCCGCGTCGCGCGGTGGAAGGCCCAGGGCCACCAGCTCGTCGTCGTGCCCTCGGCCATGTCGGGCGAGACGAACCGGCTGCTCGCGCTCGCGAAGGAAGTGCAGGCGAATCCCGACGCGCGCGAGCTCGACGTGGTCGCCTCGACCGGCGAGCAGGTCACGATCGGCCTGCTGTCGATGGCGCTCATGGACCTCGGCCTGAAGGCGCAAGAGCTACACCGGGGCCCAGGTCCGCGTCCTCACCGACAGCGCGTTCAGCAAGGCGCGCATCGTGAGCATCGACGAGGAGCGGCTGCGCGCGGATCTCGCCGCCGGGCTACATCCCGGTGGTCGCGGGCTTCCAGGGCATCGACAGCGCCGGCAATCTCACCACGCTCGGCCGCGGCGGGTCGGACACCTCCGCCGTCGCCGTTGCCGCGGCCCTCAAGGCCGACGAGTGCCAGATCTACACCGACGTGGACGGCGTCTACACCACCGATCCGCGGATCGTGCCGGAGGCCCGGCGCCTGAAGACCGTCAGCTTCGAGGAGATGCTCGAGATGGCGAGCCTCGGGTCCAAGGTGCTCCAGATCCGGTCGGTCGAGTTCGCCGGCAAGTACCGGGTGCGTCTGCGCGTGCTCTCGAGCTTCGAGGACGAAGGCGAGGGCACCCTGATCACGTTCGAGGAAGACGACAAGATGGAACAGGCAATCATCTCGGGCATCGCGTTCAGCCGCGACGAGGCGAAGATCACGGTGATGGGCGTCCCCGACCGGCCGGGCATCGCGTACGCGATCCTCGGCCCGATCGCCGACGCGAACGTCGACGTCGACATGATCATCCAGAACGCGAGCGTCGAGGGCATCACCGACTTCTCGTTCACCGTGCACCGCAACGACTACCAGAAGGCGATGGACATCGCGAAGAAGGTGCAGTCCCACATCGGCGCGAAGGCCATCGTCGGCGACAACCGGGTCTGCAAGGTCTCCATGGTGGGCCTCGGGCATGCGCTCGCACGTGGGCATCGCCAGCCAGATGTTCCGCACGCTGTCCGAGGAGGGGATCAACATCCAGATGATCTCGACCTCGGAGATCAAGATCTCGGTCGTGGTCGACGAGAAGTACATGGAGCTCGCGGTGCGGGTGCTCCACAAGGCTTTCAGCCTGGATCAGGCGAGCTGAGCGGTGCTATAGTCGGCCCGCTTTCGAAGAGATGCCCGAGAGGGCATCTCGACATAGCGAACGGTAGTAATCGCCGGAGAGATGCCCGAGTGGCCATCGCGCTTTGCGCGATCGTTGAGTTCGGGGCGCAAGGCGGCCCCGTAGGCCGGAGGGCATCTCGACATAGCGAACGGTAGTAATCGCCGGAGAGATGCCCGAGTGGCCATCGCGCTTTGCGCGATCGTTGAGTTCGGGGCGCAAGGCGGCCCCGTAGGCCGAAGGGCATCTCGACATAGCGAACGTTAGTGAGCCCCGGAGAGATGCCCGAGTGGCCGAAGGGGGCGCCCTGCTAAGGCGTTATACGGGCCAAACCCGTATCGAGGGTTCGAATCCCTCTCTCTCCGCCAGTTCCGACCCGAAACGCCGCCTCGTGCGGCGTTTCGTTTTTCAGGTTCCGGCCGCGTGCTAACTTTGCGGTGATGGAGCGCCTCAAGAGCGGCACGTCGGAGCCGATCGGTCTGGTCACCGAGCTGGAGACGCTCCGCCTGGCCGCCGACCAGGCGCTGTCCCGCACCTCCGGCGCGCCACTCATCGGCGGCAACAGCGTGCGGGTGCTGAGGGACGCGGCCGAGCACTTCCCCGCGTGGCGCGCGGCCATCGGCGCGGCCGAGCGCAGCATCCTCTTCGAGTGCTACATCTTTCAGAACGACGAGGTCGGACGCGGGTTCGTCGCGGCGCTGGTCGAGCGCGTGCGCGCAGGCGTGAGCGTGCGCGTGATCTACGACTGGCTCGGAACGAGCGGCGCACGGTCGCTGTTCCGCCCACTCGTGGAGGCGGGCGGAGAGGTGCGCTGCTTCAACCCGCCGCGCCTGGACAGCCCGATCGGCTGGCTCACCCGCGACCACCGGAAGATGCTCGCTGTCGACGGCCGTGTCGGATTCGTCACCGGGCTGTGCGTGAGCGCGAAATGGCTCGGCAACCCGGAGCGAAGGATCGACGCGTGGCGCGACACCGGCGTCGAGATCCGGGGCCCGGCGGTGCCGCAGCTCGAGCGTGCGTTCGACCAGGTGTGGGGGGCGATCGGTGCACCCTTGCCCGACGCCGCATTCACCCCCGCTGACGCCATTCCCGCCGCAGGCGACGTCGCGCTGCGAGTCGTCGCGAGCGTTCCCAGCGCGGGGCGCGTGTTCCGTCTCGATCAGCTGATCGCCGCGGAAGCGCGTGAGCGATTGTGGCTCACTGATGCGTACTTCGTCGGGGTCACGCCATATGTGCATGCGCTGTGCGCAGCGGCGCACGACGGTGTGGACGTACGGCTGCTCGTGCCGGGCGCGAGCGACCTTCCACTCGTGAGCCGCCTGTCGCGCGCCGGCTATCGCGCGCTCCTCGAGTCGGGCGTGCGCGTCTTCGAATGGACGGGCAGCATGCTGCACGCAAAGACCGCGATCGCCGACCGGCGTTGGGCGCGGGTCGGGTCGACGAACCTCAATTTCGCGAGCTTCCTCGCCAACTACGAACTCGACGTCGCGATCGAGGACGAGCGGATCGTCGACGAGATGGCGGACATGTACGAAGCGGATCTCGATCGTGCGACCGAGATCGTGCTCGGTCGCCGGCGTCGCATTCGCCCATCGGGAGTTGCACGCGGTCCGGAGCGGACACGACGCGCCCTTTCCGGAAGCGCCGGACGGGCCGCCGCCGGCGCGCTAAGCGTCGGTGCCACTGTAGGCGCGGTACTCACGAACCGCCGGGTCCTCGGCCCGGCCGAGGCGAGCCTCATCGGCACGATCGGCTTGGTTCTCGTGCTCGTTGCAGTCGTCGGGGTCCTGTGGCCGCCGATCCTCGCGTGGCCGATCGCCCTTATTGCAGCTTGGATCGCCGTGGTGATGCTGGCTCGCGCCCGGCGCCTGCGTCGCAGGCGGGGCAGTGCGCCGGGCGCCGGGGGCTAGCTCACTGCGGGTGGCCCCGCGAGCGCCCCTCTGCTAAAATCCGCGCCTCGCGCCCGTAGCTCAGTTGGATAGAGTACCTGGCTACGAACCAGGGGGTCGTGGGTTCAAATCCTGCCGGGCGCGCCAGAATTCAAGCACTTGGACCCTCAAAACCAGGTGTTCTTCTTTCCTGCGCGACCCTTGCGCGACTAGTTATCGCCAACGCGCAAGCGGTCAACTGGACCCGAGCGCTCCGAGCTGGCTCAGCGACGCACCCGGGCGGCGGCAGCGACGCAGAGGTCGTTCCACACCTGTTGATCGACGATCTTCCCATCGCGGATAAGGAAGCGGTCGATATAGCGGACGCCATCGAAGGGGGTCCCGTCCAGCCATTCGCCCCACAGCGTCCCATAGTTGTAGACGACGATGCCGTCAGCCGCCTCGTACTCATCGAAGCGCTCGAACGTCTTCTTGACCCAGAGGTAGATTGATGCCGCTCGTTGCGGCACTTGCAGACAGTCGGACATCACTACCCCGCCCGGAAACACCATGCGGCAGCCGGGGGCGAGAAAGGCGTTTGCCTCGCCGTAGCGGCGCTGCGCGAATAGAGTGAGGAAATCCCAGACGATCCGTCCCCCATCGCCGACGGAGTCTCTCGCAACCAGGTGATTGACGGGTTGGTCCTGCATCTTCATGGTGCACTCCCTTGGATCATGGCCAAATCATCGTCGAACGGTCGTGGTTTTCAGCGACCACTCCTTATGCGAGTCTGCAGCATTCTCGTCGAGGGCCTGCACGGAGACAAGGTGAGAGCGGGCTGGGAAGAAGGCTCTTCGACGATGAGAACGGGAATGGTTCAACGTTCCCCGGAGAAGTCGCTCGCAAGGTCCTTCTGGTGCGAAAAGCGCCGCACGTGCTCGACCAGCGCCGCGGACGGGCGAGCGTAGAACTGGTGGCGGCTGACCCCGGTCCCGGTGGTGCGTGCCAGCCGGGCGAGGAACGCCGCATGCTGGAACAGCACGCCGAGGCTGTCCATCACCGGCACTTCGCCGCGCGCCTTCAGGCATCCGCGGCGGACGAGGAATTCATTGAGCACCCCGTCGGCGGGGATGACGACCTCTGCGCCGAGCTCGATGATCCGCGTGCAGGCCGCGCCGAAACGCTCCTCGATCGCGCGTGCTGTCGCCTCGTCCGCCTCCAGCGCGAACTCGTCGATCGGGGGATCGAGCGAGACCGCTCCCGCGTAACGACGTTCGAGCCCGTAGGCGTGCATCATGTCGGAATAGTCGGCCGATTGGTCCTCGCACAGGGTGACGAGGCCGAACTTCCTGCCCAGCGAGCAGGCGGCGAGCGCACAGCTTTCACCGAGGCTGGCGACCGGGATGTTCACCAGCGACCGGGCCGCCCGCAGGCCCGGGTCGAAGAAGCAGCCGATCGCCATCGCATCGAAGCCTTCGCGCTCTGCGACCAGCGCCGCATCGCAGATCTGCAGCTCGTGCACCGCAGCCACATAGCGGTACTTGATGGCGTCGATCGGCGCACAGCCCTGGGCGTAGGTTCCCGGCCGCAGGCCGTGGACGCTGACCCGTGCGTCGTCGCCCATCACGGCGGCAGCGTGTTCCGCCAGCGTCTTGCGATACAGCGGCATGACCGTCAGGTCGGTGAAGCTCTGGTGCCAGATGCGCATTGCCGTCCTCCTAGTTTTTCAGCAGGAACCGGCTCGCCGCGCGGGCGATGTGCGCGGCGTGGGTCTCGGTCGCATCGAAGCTCGCTCCCCGCAGCGTGACCAGTTCAGCCCGCTTCAGCAGCTTCAGCATCTTCGGCCCCTGGGCGCCGAGGTGGACCTCTTCGGGCACGCGGCACTCGATTACCTGCGTAGGCGCCTTGACTCGTCGCAGCGTAGCGCTCAGGTCGAAGCCGAAATTCATCGCGTAGATCTGCTTGATGCTCCGGCGACACTGGATCATCTCGATGGCGCGGGCCTCCTGTCCGCCTAGCGCCTGCGCGGTGATCCGGCGCGCGGTCATGATCGCCGGCTTCCACCATACGTCCGCGAGGCCGGCGTAGTCGGCGGCCCATGTGCGCAGCAGGTGCGAGCCGTCCGGCGCCTCGCGGTGGGTGCCCATGTGCTTGCTCACGATGGCCATGATCGCCGCATCGCGATCCTTGCGCGAGACCACGAGGCTATGGGTCATGCCGATCAGCACGAGCCTGCCGACCCGGTCCGGACGATCGGCGGCCATCGCGGCACCGATCTTGTTGCCGGTATGGAACCCGAGCACGTGGACCCGCCGGATCCCCTGAGCGTCGAGGAATTGGACCATGCAACGGCCGAGGTCTTCCATCTTTGCCTTCGCCGGCAGCCGGTCGGACATGCCGAAACCCAACGTGTCCGGTGCAAAGCAGCGGAATCGTCCGCCCAGCAGCCGCATCAGCGGCGCGAAGCTCCACGCCGAGCGCGGCGTCTCGTGCAGCAGCAGCAGCGGCTCGCCGCGGCCGTGCGTGTAGAAGTGGATCTGCCCCTGCTGCGTCTCCGCGTAACCCCGTTTCATGCTCTGTTCATCCTCTTGCAGTGGACACTCTCTCCTGGACTCAGGGCACCAGCACCAGCGGGCCGGTCGTCTGCCCGCCCTCGAGCAGCCGGTGCGCCTCGGCGGCCAGTTCGAGCGGCAGCCGCTGCGGTGCCGGCGGGCGCAGCGCGCCGCCGGCGACCGCGTCAAACAGCTCCTGCGCCGCGGCCTCCAGCTCCGGCCGCTTCGCGGTGTAGTCGCTGAACCGCACCCACGACAGCGACAGGCTGCCGCGATCGCGCAGCTCGTTGACCGAAAACGGCGGCACGAGACCCGAGGAGTTGCCGAAGCACACCAGGTGACCGCGCGGCGCGAGGCAGGCGAGCGAACCCTCCCAGGTCGCGCGGCCAACCGGATCGTAGACCACCGCAACGCCGCCGCCGGCGAGCTCGCGCACCCGCGCCGGCCAGTCGTCGCTGCCGCGCACGAAGACGGCCTCATAGCCCGCGGCGCGCGCGGCGTCGACCTTGGCTGTCGATCCGACGACACCGATCGCGCGGGCGCCAATCGCCCGCAGCCACTGGCCGGCGAGCGTGCCGACGCCGCCGGCGGCCGAGTGGAACACGACCCATGCGCCCGGCGAGACGCGGAAGACGCGACGCACGAGCATGTGCACGGTCAGTCCCTTGAGCAGTGCGGCCGCGGCGACCTCGTCCGGAACGCCCGCAGGCAGCGCGACGCAGCGCTCCGCGGGGAAGTTCCGCGCGTCGCGATACGACCCGATCGGTGCCGAGGCGTACGCGATCCGGTCGCCGACGCGGAAGCGCTCGACGCCCGCGCCCAGCGCCTCCACCACGCCCGCCGCTTCCATGCCGAGCACGAGCGGCATCGGCATCGCCCGCAGCGGCGCGTAGTCGCCGCGCCGGCCGTGCACGTCGGTGAAATTGACGCCGATGGCGGTCTGCCGGATGCGGACTTCGCCCGGACCCGGTGCAGGATCCGGGACCGCGCGCATCTGCAGGACTTCCGGACCGCCGAAACGTTCGATCGCGATTTCGCGTGCCATCTATCTCCTCATGCGCAGAAGCTGCACCGCCAGGAACGCCTGGACGGTCACCGAGAGCGCGAGCGCAGCGGAATAGCCGCGCCGGGTCCCAGCCGCCGGCCGCGGTGCGCGGCCACAGGTCGAGGATCCAGCCGATCGCCGCCTGCAGCAGGAAGGCGCCGCCGCAGCGTCAGCGTGTTGACCGCGGTCGCCACGCGGCCCATCTGCTCGGGCGGGAACATCTGGCCGACCGCGACGTAGCCCGGGGCCGCGCCGGCGGCGCAGAACAGCGAAGAGAATCCACAGGATCGTCACCGCCGCGGGGCCGGCCGGCTGCAGCGCCAGCCCGATCTGCGCGGCGACCTGGCCGGCGATGCAGACCAGGGGCACGAGCACCGCGGAGTAGCCGCGCGCCCGTGCGCGGCTGCTCGCGGTGCCGATGACGAGCGCGCCCGCCATCATGCTGAGCGTGTAGAGAAGCAACGTGTTCGCCCTCGCCTGGCCGTCGTAGCCCGCGACGTCGCGCAGCCACGGCCCGGCCCACAGGCCGAGATAGGCGAAATTGAGGACCGACAGTATCGCGACCGCCGATCCGAAGCGCCAGAAGAGCGGCGAGCGATAGACGCGATGCCGCTCACCGACAGCTCGGCTCTCGAGCCCGGCCTGCTTTGCGGCGGCGGGCTTGTCCGGAACCGAGAGGAAGATCCACAGCGCCACGGCGGCTGCGGTCGCGCAGAGCAGCCACAACACGCCGCGCCAGCCGAGCGCCGGCAGCGCGGCCTGGACCGGCGCCGTGGTGAGCACGCTGCCGAGCCCGGCGATCGCCACCGCGATGCCGGTCATCTTCGCCACCTTCGCGGGCGCGAACCACTGGGTGTTCGCCTTGATGATCGCCATCAGCCCGGCCGAGACGCCCACGCCGATGATCACGCGCGCGAGGACGAAGCCGGCCAGCCCGTCGGACAGCGCGAACACGGCGAAGCCCGCGGCGGTCAGCAGGCTGAGCGTCGCTTGCACGCGCCGCGGCCCGAGGCGGTCGAGCGCGACGCCGTCCGGCAGCTGCGCCACGGCGTAGGCGGCGAGCATGCACGCCGCGAGCAGCCCCAGCTCGCTCCCGGACAGCGAGAACTCCACCGCCAGCACCGGGCCGATGATCGCCATGACGGTGCGCGCGGCCTGATTGATGAGGCCGAGCGTCGCGAGCGGCAGCGTCACGCCCAGGAAGAGGCGCCAATCGGCGCTCATCGGCTACGTCCAGGCGCGGCATGCGATCGTTAGAATGCGCAACATCGATGGTCATGCAAGAGGTACGAACGGCTCATGATGAACGCTGAGCGTCCTCGCCCGGATCGTCGTGCCGCCGCCGCGCCGCGGCCTGGACATGGCCGCGGGCTACGGCTGGGTGCAGAGCACGGCGATCCGCGCCGGCGACTATCTCTTCGTGTCGGGCGTGGTCGCGATCGATCCCGACAGCGGCGAGCGGCTGAACGGCACGTTGACGAGCGAGGCCCATCGCGCTTTCCAGAACCTGCAGCTCGTGCTGGAGAGCGCCGGGTCGTCGCTCGCGCGCCTGGTCCAGGTCCGCGCCATGATCTACGACCGCATCGAGTACGACGCGCTCAACCGCGTGTACCGCCAGTACGTGCCGCAAGGCCCGCCGGCGCGCACGGTGTGGAGCGTGCGGATCATCGACGCGTTCAAGGTGCAGCTCGACGCGATCGCCGTCGTCTAACTTCCGGAGCAACCCGATGCCCGTGTCTCGCAACACCGTGCCCGCGAAATCGTCGTCCCGCAGAACGACCGGCTCAACGTGTCGCGCAATTTCAACCTGCCGCATAGCCCGGGGATCCGGGCCGGGGACTTCATCTTCCTCTCGGGAATGCTGTCGACCGATCCGGCGACCGGCGAGCGCAGCCCGGGCACGATGGCGCACGAGACGCGCCAGACGCTCGACCAACATGCGGCACATGCTCGAGTCGGCCGGGTCGTCCCTCGAGCGCGTGGTCAAGATCACCGTGCTGCTCTACGACATGCTCGAGTTCGACAACATGAACGCGGTGTACCGGCAGTTCTTCCCGAAGGATCCGCCGGCCCGCACCACGTGCGGCGTGCAGCTGAGCGCCGGCATGAAGATCGAGATCGAGTGCATCGCGCTGGCCGGCTGAGGGGTGCACCCGGTCACGCGGTCTCGTGGCTGCGCTCGATCTTGCGCTTGATGTGCTCGCCCGCGGTGATCGCCGGGTAGCGGGGCGCCTCGCCCGGCGCGAGGCAGGTCGGCACGCACTCGATGCGCTGGTCGTAGTTCGGGATGCACGAACATGCCGATCGAGAGCCGCCGGCTCTGCGCCGCGCCGAGCGGCGGGTTGACCACGCGATGCAGCGTCGAGGCCCAGCGGTCGTTGGTCCAGCGCGCCATCATGTCGCCGAGGTTGACGACGAACTCGCCGGCGCGCGGGGTCACGGCCGCCCAGCTGTCGTCGGGCAGGCGCACTTCGAGCCCGCCGTCGGCGTCGGTCGCGGCGAGGATCGTCATCGCGCCGTAGTCGGTATGCGCGCCGGTGCGCAGCTGACCCGGCAGCGGCGGCCGCGTGAGCACCGGGATAGTGGTGGCAGGACATGATGCTGAAGTGGCGCGCGAGGATGCCGTCGAAGAACGCTTCAGGCAGCGCGCAGCGCCGCCGCGAACACCCGCATCATGTCGGCGGCGAGGCGCTCGTAGGCGCGGTAGAGCGCAACCAGCGTCGGCTCGAGGCCCGCCGGCTCGGTGGGGATCAGGTTGGGCGCGTAGCTCGTCGCGGCCTCGGGCATCGCCGCGTAGTAGCTCGCGGTGATCGTCGACCGGCCCGAGAAACACGGTCTCGCGGAGATCCGGCGGCGTCTGCTGCCCGAGGGTGTAGGCGAGGCCGCGCGTCGCGAAGCCGTGGTAGCCGCGCTGCTTGGAAGGGCCGGTCGGATGCCAGCGGTTCTTGGTGTCCTCCGGCAGGTCGAAGAACGCGAAGAGCAGCCGCTGCGCGCGCTCGAGCAGGTCGAGCGGGAAGCCGTGACCGGCGATGATCAGGAACCCGGTGCGCTCGCAGGTCTGCTGCGACCTGCCCGGCAACCGTCGCGCTTGGCGGCGGCGTCACCGCGCGAGAAACGGGCCGATGTCGATGGTCGGAACGACGTTCGTTGCGCTCATCGATTCGGCACTCCCGTTTCAGTCGACGCGCGAAAGCGCCGCGTCCACGACCTTCTCGTAGGGCGGGTCGCTGCGGATCAGCCCGCCGGAGACGAGGGCCGCCTTGAGCCGCAGATAGGGCGCCGGCGGAAGATCGGGCGTTCGCGCCCAGAGGCCGCTCGCGCGGTAGGCGCCGACGATCCGCGTCAGCGCGTCGCGCGAGAGCTCCGGCAGGAACGGCGCCACGGCATCGGCGATCGCGCGCGGCGTCGCGGCGAAGAGCGCCGCCTGCGCGCGCGCGATGCCGCGCACCAGGCGCCGGCAGGCCTCGCGCCGCGCGCGGGTGAACCGGCGCGTCGAATAGAACGTCGTGTAGACGACGTCGCCGCGCTCGCTGAAGCGGTGCCAGACGTGGCCGCGACCTGCGCTGACGAGGCGATCCGCGTGCGGCTCGAACACCTGGACGACGTCCACCGTGCCGCGCAGGAACGCCCGCACGTTGTCCGCCATCGGGCGCACCCGGCGTCCGGCGATCGCCGCGGGATCGAGCCCCGCGCGCTGCAGGTCGTCCTGGAACGTCATCCACGGCGTGGGCACGTCCCCGGCGGGCGCCACCCGCAGCCCGACGAGGTCGCGCCAGCGGAACGCCGGCTTGCGGCCGCGGCCGACGAGCAGGAACGGATCGCGCGCGACGACCTGCGCGAAGCACACCAGCGGACAGGCCGGGTCGGCGTCGTGATGCATCATCACCCGCATCGGCCCGCCCCAGGAGACGTCGACGCTGCCGTCGAGCAGCGCGGTCGCCGTCCGCGAGGTGCTCGGCGAAACGACGTGGCGGATGTCGAGTCCTTCGCTGCGCCAGTAGTCCCCGGCGAGCGCGAGATAGAACGGCACGTAGGGCACCGCGCGCATGTTCTCGCACAGCGTGAGCCGCATGCGCCGACCGGCTCAGACGTCCCGGAGATACTTCGTCTCGAGGTCGCGCCAGCGCTTCGCGTTCACCGCCTCCTCGCGGTCGTTGAACGTGGCGAGCTCGCTCTCGATGGCCGCCGTGTCGCCGTCGCGCTTGAGCACGGCGAGCACCCGCTTGGCCGCGGCGATCGCCGCGCGATGGGTCTGCGACGGGATAGATGCCGATGCGGTAGCCCATCGCCGCCAGCTCCCGCGCCGGCAGCACCGGCGTCTTGCCGCCCTCGAAGATGTTGCAGAGCGCCGGCTTCTTGAGCTGCCGCGCCGCGGCGGCGAGCTCCTCGGCCGACTGCGGCGCCTCGACGAACCCGACGTCGGCGCCGGCATCGAGGTACGCGTTCACGCGGTCGATCGACGCCTGCAGGCCCTCGACGGCGCGCGCGTCCGAGCGCGCGATGATCACCATGTCCGCATCGCGCCGCGTGTCCACCGCCGCCTTGATCTTGCCGACCATCTCCGCCTTGCTCACCATCTGCTTGCCCTCGTAGTGGCCGCACTTCTTGGGCGAGACCTGGTCCTCGAGATGGAAGGCGGCGACGCCGGTCTTCTCGTACTCGCGCACGCTGCGGATGACGTTGAGCGCGTTGCCGTAGCCGGCGTCCATGTCGGCGATCACCGGGATGTCCACGGCGTCCACGGTGCGCGAGATGTACTGCGTGATCTCGGTCATCGTGAGCAGGCCCACGTCCGGGATAGCCGCTCGCGCGCGAGTAGCCGCCGCCGGTGAGGTAGACCGCCTCGAAGCCCGCGACCTGCACGAGCCGCGCGGTCAGCGTGTCGTGGGCGCCCGGCACGATGGTGTAGGTGTCCTTGGCGAGCAGCTCGCGCAGCTTCTTTCTCGGACTCATGAATGCACCTCGGGGGTCAGGCGGTGGCGCACCACGTGGTGCAGCAGGCCGCCGTTGCGGAAATAGTCGACCTCGCGCGTCGTGTCCAGGCGCGCGAGCAGCCGGATCGTGTCGCGCCTGCCGTCGGCGCGGGTAATCGTGCAGGCGAGCTCGCTGCGCGGGGCGGCGTAGCCGCGGATGCCGGCGACGTCGAAGAGCTCCGCGCCGGTCAGGCCGAGCGTCTTGCGCGTGACGCCGCCCGCGAACTGCAGCGGCAGCACGCCCATGCCGACGAGGTTGGAGCGGTGGATGCGCTCGAAGCTCTCGGCGATCACCGCCCGCACGCCCAGCAGGCGCGTGCCCTTCGCCGCCCAGTCGCGCGAGGACCCGGCGCCGTACTCGCTGCCGGCGATCACCACCAGCGGCACGCCTTCGTCCCGGTACCTGGCCGCCGCGGCGTGGATCGGCATGCGCTCGCCGTCCGGGTAGTGCACCGTGCTGCTGCCCTCGACCTCCGGCGTCATCTCGTTCCGCACCCGGACGTTGGCGAAGGTGCCGCGGATCATCACGTCGTGGTTGAGGCGCCGCGCCGCGTAGTTGACGAAGTCGCGCGGCGCGATGCCGAGCGAGCCGAGGTATTCGGCGGCGGGGGTGCCGTTGCGAGATGACGCCGATCGGCGAGATGTGATCGGTGGTGAACATGTCGTCGAACATCGCCAGCACGCGCGCGCCCCGGATGTCGTCGATCTCGGGCCGCGCCGCCGCCATGTCGTCGAAGAACGGTGGGCGCCGTATGAAGGTGCTGGCAGGGTCCCACGGGAATGTGATGCCCGCGGCGCCGCGCAGGGCCCGCCACCCCGGCGTGCCCTGCCGCATCGTGGTGAAACGCGCGCAGTAAAGCGCCGGCGTCACCGCCTCGCCTATGATTCTGTCGATCTCCGCGCCGTCGGGCCAGATGTCGTGCAGGTATACCGGCCTGCCTTCGCCGTCCTCGCCGAGCGGTTCTGCGGCCAGGTTGACGAGCACGCTGCCCGCCAGCGCATAGGCCACCACGAGCGGCGGCGAGGCGAGGAAGCTGGCCCGCACGGCCGGGTGAATGCGGCCCTCGAAATTGCGATTGCCCGAGAGGACGGCTACGGCGGTGGTGCCCTCCGTCTCGATCGCCTCGGCCACCGGGGCCGGCAAGGGACCGGAGTTGCCCATGCAGGTCATGCAGCCGAAGCCCGTCGGCTGGAAGCCGAGGGCGTCGAGCGAGCGCTGCAGGCCGCTCCGCGCGAGATAGTCGGCGACGACGCGCGAGCCGGGCGAGAGCGACGTCTTCACCCACGGGCGCGGCTTCAGCCCGCGCGCAACCGCGTTCCGCGCGAGCAGGCCCGCGCCGATCATCACCGACGGGTTCGAGGTGTTGGTGCAGCTCGTGATCGCGGCGATCACCACGTCGCCGTCCTTGAGCGACGAGGCCGCGGAACCTTGTTCCGGCTCCTGGAGGCCGCCAGGAAGTCCCGGAACGCCGCGGGCGCTGCGGCGAGCGGCACGCGGTCCTGCGGCCGACTGGGCCCGGCAACGCTCGGCTCCACGGCGGAGAGGTCGACCTCGATCACCGCGGTGAATTCGGGCGGCGGCGTCTCCGCGTCGCGCCACAAGTCCCTGCGCCTTGCAGTAGGCCTCGACCAGGGCGACCTGTGCTTCGTCGCGCCCGGTCAGTCGCAGGTAGCGCAGCGTCTCGGCGTCCACCGGGAAGAAGCCCATGGTGGCGCCGTTCTCCGGGCTCATGTTGGCTACGGTGGCGCGGTCGGGCACCGCGAGCGCCGCCACGCCGGGCCCGAAGTACTCGACGAACTTGTCCACCACCTTGTGACGCCGCAGCGCCTGCGTGACGGTCAGGACGACATCCGTGGCGGTGACGCCGGGCCGCGGGCTGCCGGTGAGCCGGCACCCGATGACCTCCGGCACCAGCATCGCGACCGATTCGCCCAGCGCGCCGGCGCCGCCCTCGAGGCCGCCGACGCCCCAGCCGAGGATGCCGAGGCTGTTGATCATGGCGGTGTGGCTGTCCATGCCGAGGACCGAGTCCGGGTAGGCGCTCGGCCGCGTGCCGCCCGCGTCGCTCGTCCACACCACCCGCGCGAGGTGCTCGAGATTGACCTGGTGACAGATGCCGTTGCCCGGCGGCACGATGCGCAGGTTGTCGAAGGCCTGTGCGCCCCAGCGCAGGAACGCGTAGCGCTCCGCGTTGCGCTCGAGCTCCAGCGCCTCGTTGCGGGTCGCCGCATCCGCCGCGGCGTAGGCGTCGACCATCACCGAGTGGTCGACGATGAGGTCGACGGGCACCGACGGGTTGAGCCGCCGCGGATCGCCGCCGAGCCGGATCATCGCGTCGCGCATCGCCGCCAGGTCGCCGAGCAGGGGCACGCCCGAGGAGTCGGGCATCAGCACGCGCGTGAAGCGGAAGGCGATCTCGCGTTCGGCGCGGCGGCCGGCGCAGCCATCCCGCCACCGCGGCGATGTCGGCGCCGTCGGAGCGGCCCTCGGCATGCTGCCGAAGCACGTTTTCGAGCACGACCTTGAGCGAGCACGGGCAGCCGCGACACGCCGGCGAGGCCGAGCGCCTCGGCGGCGGCGAGGCTGTAGTAGTCGAAAATCGCGCCGCCGACGCGAAGGTCGCGCCGCGTCGCGCCGCCTGCGACGCTCATCGCATCAGTTCGTCGGAGGTCGCGATGCGCGACTTGGCCATCGCCGCGATGAAGTCGAGGGACCACTGCTGGTTCTCCGCGACCGAGTGGCCGCCCCATGCGTGCGCCACCGTGAGATCGCTCACCACCGTGGTCGGAAAGCCGAGCTGCCAGGCGTCGACGGCGGTCGTAGCCACCGCGAGCGAAGTCGACCAGCCGATCAGCTGCAGCGCGTCCACGCCGAGCTCGCGCAGGGTGAGCTCGAGGTCCGAGTGGAAGAAGCCGCTGTAGCGCCGCTTGTGGACCACGGTGTCCTGGCCAGGCTGGAAGAGCTCGGGGATCGGCTCCTGTCCTGGCGTCCAGATCTCGTTTGCGAGCTCCCAGTGCTTGAGGAACCACTTGTCGGTCCTCCGCCGGGCGCTGCAGACGAACACCACCGGCATGCTCTTGCCGCGCGCCCAGGCGAGCTAAGCGGCGACCCGCGGGCCGATGGCGCGGCGCTTCTCGACCGCCCGCGCCTCGGGCGCGATCGAGTCCCGGGTCATGTCAAGCACCAGGACCGCCTCGCTCACCGCAGTGCCCCGTTCAGCCGGCCTTGCGCATCGGGGCGGCCTTGGCGAGCGGGCGCAGCTTCTCGAGGATCTCGACGGTGGTGCCGACGTCGGCGTACTTCGCCGCCATGTCGAAGAGGTTCACCGCGTGCGAGGTGCGCGCTGCGGTCGTAGACGCAGTCGTGCGGCACGAGCACGCGGAAGTTGTAGGCGAAGCCGTCCACGACGCTGCCGCGCACGCAGCCGCTGGTGGTGCAGCCGGTGACGACCAGCGTGTCGGCGCCGAGGTCGACGAGGTGGCTCACGAGCGGCGTGGCGAAGAACGCGCTCGGGTGCTTCTTCGGCAGCAGCACGTCGCCCTCGCGCGGCGCGATCTCGGGCGGAAACTCGTAGCCGCGCTCCGGGATGTCCATGATGGCGGGCACCTTCTGCGCGAGGCGCCCGCCGTCGGTGGCCTTGTTCTTCGGCGCGACGTGCGGATAGAGCACCGGCCAGCTCGTTGCGGCGGAACTCCGCGAGCACGGTCGCGATGTTGCGCATCGCGTTCCAGCCGACCTCGCCGCAGGAGGTCGGGAATTCCTTGATCGCGTCCCAGAACGGCATCGGCTTCGTGCCGACGGTGCGGTACTGCACGTCGATGATGAGCAGCGCCGGCCGCTTGCCGACGCCGCCCGGGCGGCCGAAGCCGGCCGCGTAGGTGGCCTTCTGGTCCTCTTCGCTGATGATGCCGTCCCAGGGCTTCATGCGGCAGCTCCTTTCCGGTGACGACCGGAGGTTGTCCGCGAGAGATTAGAGCAGTTCTATAATATCAGTCAAATTGATGGCCATGAATTGACATATCCACGATGTAGATGCGGTGAACGACCTCCCCGACCTCAATCTGCTGCCGGTGTTCGAGGCGCTGTTCCGCCACGGCAGCGTGACGCGCGCCGCGGCGGAAATGGGGTTGACGCAGTCGGCGATGAGCAGCGCGCTCGGCCGGCTGCGCCGCCAGCTCGGCGACCCGCTGTTCGTCAACACGCGCTCCGGCATGTTGCCCACGCCGCGCGCGCTCGAGCTCGCGCCGGCGCTCACCGACGCGCTGGCGATGGTGCGCGGCGCCCTCGGATCGCGCGAAGCCTTCGATCCGCGCCGCACGACGCGGACGCTCCGCGTCTACATGACGGACGTCGGCGAGACCGTCCTGCTGCCGAAGCTGATGCGCCATCTGCACGAGCACAGCCCCGTGATCCGGCTGGAGACGGCGCAGCTGCCGGCGGGCGAGCTCGCGCTGCGGCTCGAGAGCGGCGACATCGATCTCGCGGTGGGATACGTGCCGCAGCTGCGCGACAAGTTCCGTCGCACTCGCCTGTTCGAGGAGCACTACGTGTGCATGACGCGGCCGGACCATCCGCTCGGCCGGCGTGCAGCACTCACGCTCAAGGAGTTCCTGGCGGCGCGCCACGTCCTCATCTCCTCGATGGGCTCGGGGCATCAGGTGCTCGAGCGCACGCTCGCCGAGCACGGCGTGCGAAGAGAACGTGGCGCTGCGCGTGCCGCACTTCGTGGTGGTGCCGCTGATCGTCGCGAGCACCGACCTGATCGTCAGCCTGCCGAGCCGCGTCGCCGAGGCCTCGGCGCGGCTGGTGAAGGTCAAGGTGCATCCGTTGCCGATCCCGATCCCCAGCTTCGATGTCTCCCTCTACTGGCACGCGCGCGTGGAGAACGACGCGGCCAACCAGTGGCTGCGCGGCGCGATGCTGGAGCTGTTCGGCGACCAGGCGCCGGCCCGGCGGCGGAGCGCCGCATGAGCGGCGCGAAGACGCCGGTCTTCCTGCTGACTGGGTTTCTCGGCAGCGGCAAGACGACGCTGCTCAACAGGGCGCTCAAGGAGCCGGCGCTCGCCAACACGGCGGTCGTCGTCAACGAGCTGGGCGCGATCGGCCTCGACAACCTGGTCATCGCGCAGGCGACCGACAACGTCGTGCTCCTGGACGCCGGGTGCCTGTGCTGCGCGAACACCGGTGCGCTGCACGAGACGCTCGCCGACCTGAACGGCCGGCGCGCGCGCGGCGAGATCCCGCCCTTCGAGCGCGTGATCATCGAGACGAGCGGGGCCGCGGATCCGGCGCCGCTCGTCAACGTGATCGCCGGCCACCCGCTCGTGACCGCGGACTACGCCTTCGCGGGCACCGTCTGCGCCGTCGACGCGCAGCACTTCCTCGCCTCGCGCACGCAGTATCCCGAGCTCGACAAGCAGGCAGCGCTCGCCGACCGCGTCGTCGCGACCAAGACCGACCTCGCGGATCCGGCGCCGGCACTCGATTTTGTGCGTGAGCTGAACCCGGAAGTCGAGGTGTGCGATTCGGTCGCCGGCCTCTTCGCGACGCTGCCGGCCGTGCGGCGCCACTGCGCTCCGATCGCTTCGCTCGGCCCGATCCGCAGACGGGACCATTTTTCCGGGATCCGCGCGCACGCCTTTCGCCCCGCCCCGCCGATCACCTGGGCTGGATGGTCGGCCTGGTGCCGGCTCGTGACGTCGGAGTTCGGCCCGCGGCTGATCCGCGTGAAGGGGCTGCTGCACATGGCAGACAGCGGCGAGGTCGCGCTCGTGCAGGGCGTGCAGGGCGTGTTCCATCCGCCGCAGCGGCTGCGGGAGTGGCCCGACGCGGACCACGGCAATCGGCTCGTGTGCATCGCGCGCGATCTCGACGAGCAGGACCTCGCGGCGACGCTGCCCGCGCTCAACACCACGGCCGGAACGCAGGCCGTCTACTCGATGAAGGACCTACGCGAAAGGCAGGAGGAACGATGAGCGATTTCGTGCTACGCGGCGGCACCGTGGTTTTCCCGGATCGGGCACCCGCGCCGCAGGACGTCCTGGTGCAGGGCGGCAAGATCGCGGCGGTGCTTTCGCCCGGCGCGCCGGTGCCGGCCGGCACCCCGGAGCAGTCGGCGGCGGGCCTGCACGTGTTTCCGGGCCTCATCGACGCGCACGTGCACTTCGGCTTCGGCGAGAAGATCACCGAGTACACGCACGAGACGGTGTACGCCGCCCAGGGCGGCATCGCCACCATCCTCGGCTACTTCCTCAACAACGAGGCCTACGCCGACGTCTACAAGCGCGAGCAGGAATACGCGCGCACACGCTGTCACGTCGACTACGGCTTCCACTTCAGCACCGCCAACGAGCTGCACATCAAGGAGCTCGGCTCGCTACATCAAGGACTACGGCGTCACCTCGTTCAAGTACTTCATGAATTTCAAGGGCGAGGAAGGCCGCTACCTCGGCCTCGACGGCACCGACGACGGCTATTTCTGGGATCTCCTCGGCGAGTCCGCGCGCGTCGGCAAGCCGATCGTCGTCTGCCACACCGAGAACATCGAGATCGTCAACCGCACGCGCCAGAAGGTGCAGGCGGCGGGCGGCAGCACGCTGAAGGACTGGGCGGCGTGCAAGCCGGCCGTCACCGAGGCCGGAGCCCGCGATCCGCGCGATGTACTTCGCCGAGCGAACCGGCGCGCGGGTCTATTTCCCGCACATCTCCTCGCGCCTCGCGCTGGACGAGGTGCGCCGGTGGCGCAAGCGCTACGACCAGGTCTGGATCGAGACCTGCCCGCACTACCTCACGCACACCGAGGACTCCGACCTCGGCGGCATCGGCCGGGCCAATCCGCCGTTCCGCACCAAAGACGACCAGGACGCGCTCTGGGAGGCGCTGTTCGACGGCACGATCGACATCGTCGCCTCCGACCACTCGGCGCGCCGGCGAGTCACCAAGGACAAGCCGCTGTGGCTCGCGGCGCAGGGGTTCCCCGGCATCGCCGCCATCCTGCCGGTGCTGCTTTCCGAGGGCTATCACAAGCGGCAAGCTTCCGCTGCAGCGGATCTGCCAGCTGCTCGCCGCTGCGCCCGCGAAGATCTTCGACCTCGACACCGGCCAAGGGCAACATCGCGCCGGGCTACGACGCCGACTTCACGGTGGTCGATCTCGGCAAGGAGCGCAAGTTCGTGCCGGCCGAGCTGGGCTCGTACGCCGACTACAGCCTCTACGAGAACCAGGTCCTGAAGGGCTGGCCGGTCCGCACCATCGTGCGCGGCGTGACGGTGATGGCGGACGGCAAGATCGTCGGCCCCGGCGGTCACGGCAAGTACCTCTGGCGCCGCATCGGCCAGCCGCCGATCCTCGGCAAGCTGAACTAGGAGCATGGCATCATGGCCAACAGCGCAGATCCCGCCCGGACCCAAGCCGCCACGAACACGCGCAAGCTGATCGAGTGGGCCGCCGAGTCGGTTTCCAGGCCCCTGCCCGAGGCGGTGCGCCGACGCGCCGCCACGATCCTCGCCGACGACATCGGCGCCATCGTGGCCGGGTCGCTCGAGCCGCAGGTCACTCGGGCACGCGAAGGCTTGACGCGCACGGCATCGACCGCGGCGGAGGCGATGGTTTTCGCGCGCGGCGCCCCACGCGTCGATCGCTATTCCGCGGCCAGCGCGAACGGCATGGCGATCACGTGGTGCGAGCTCGACGAGGGCTTCCGCAATGCCTCCTGCCACGGCGGCGCTTACACGATCCCGGCCTTGCTCGCCGAAGCGGAGGCGCAGGGACGCACCGTGGAGGAGGTGCTGCTCGCGCTCGCGCTCGCCTATGAAGTAACGACCCGCTTCGCGCTCGCTTTTCCGTTTCCGGTGTTCAACGTACATCCGCACGCGGCGTTCGCCCCCATCGGGGCGGCAGTGGCGACCTCGCTCGTGCGCCGTCACGACGCCAAGACCATGCTGGACGCCGTCACAGGTGCGGCGAGCATGTCGTTCGCCGGCCCGTTCGATACGGCGGTCGAAGGACCCCTGGTCCGCAACGCCTGGACCTCGGCCGGGGCCTGGCTCGGCCTGCGGGCGGCCGATTGGGCCGAGGCGGGGATCGGCGGCGGTGCGGTCACGCCGTACGATGTTTTCGTCGGCTCGTTCCACACCCGGGCCGTCCCGGAAGCCCTCGTCGATGGCCTCGGTACGGGGTGGTCGGTCGCCAACGGCTACCACAAGATCTTCGCCTGCTGCGCCTACGCGCATTCCGCCGTCGAGGCGACGCTCGATCTGCGCGGCCGCCTGCACGAGCGCAAGGTGGACGACATCGCCGAGATCCTGGTCGAGACGGGGCCGGGCGGCCAGGCGCTGACGACCGTGGAGCCGGAGACGGTGCTCGCCGCCAAGTTCTCCATCCCGCACGCGATCGCCGCGACCGCGCGTCTCGGGACGGCCGGCGCGCGTGCATTCACGTTCGACAAGCTCGACGACGACGGCATCGCGAAGCTGCGGCGTCGCGTGCGCATGGCGCCGTACCAGAACCTGAAGCCGTGGCCGAAGGACCGTCCGGCGCGCGTGACCATGCGCTTCGCGGACGGCGGCGAAATGTCCGCGGTTTGCGAGAGCGCGCGCGGTGGCGCCGATCAGCCCTTCGACGAGCAGACGCTGCTTGCGAAACTCGCCGAGAACGCGGCCGGGGTCTTTCCCGCAGCACCGGACACGCTGGCCCGCGTCATTCGTGGCGATGCCGTGCTCGCCGCCCGGCCGTGGCGCGAAGTCGTGGCCGACATGGTCAGGTCGTGACTCTCGCTCGAGAGCTGGTCGGTGCGCTGCGTGCGGCAGCGCGGACGCCGCTGCCCGAGGAGGTTGCGGTCGCCGCGCGCCTGCACCTCCTCGACGCCTGTGGCGTCGGTCTCGCCGCCGCCGGATCGGCGGTCGGTGCGGCCTACCGCGATTTTGCGCAAGGACGTCGCGCGCGGCGGGCCTGCCACGGTATTCGGACAGGCCGCAGGAGCCGCCGCGGCGGACGCCGCGCTCGTCAACGGCGGCCTGATCCACAGCCTGGAGTACGACGACACCCACACCGCCTCGATCCAGCACGGCAGCGCGGTCATCGCGGCCGCGGCGCTCGCCGTCGGCGAAGCCCGGGGCGCCAGCGGTGCGGCGCTGCTCGGCGCCTTTGCGCGGGGCTGGGAGGTGCTCATCCGCTTCGGCCTCGCCGCGCCGGCCCGCTTTCATGCGCACGGCTTCATGAGCACCTCGGTCGGCGGCGCGCTGGCGTCGGCGCTCCTCGCCTCCGAGCTACTCGGCTCGAGCGAAGACCAGAGCGTCGCTGCGCTCGGGATCTCGCTCAGCCAGGCCTCGGGCGTGATGGAGTTCCTGACCAATGGCTCGTCGGTGAAATCCCTGCATCCGGGCTGGGCTGCGCACGGCGGGATCATCGCCACGCTTCTCGCCCGCTCGGGGATGACCGGCCCGGAGACTTCGCTCGAGGGACGTCATGGTCTGTTCCGGCAGTTTGCCGGCGATGAAGAGGCGCCGGAGCGCTTCCGGGCCCTGATCGGGGACATCGGCCGCAAGTGGCATCTGCCGGACGCCGCGTACAAGTTCTATCCGTGCTGTCACTACCTCCATCCGTTCGTAGAAGCCGCCGGCGTGCTCGCGCAACGCGGCATCGGCGCCGAGGACGCGGCGCGCATCCTCTGCCGCGTCCCGGAAGGCGAGGCGCCCGTTATCTGCGATCCGTGGGAGCGCAAGCAGACCCCGGAAACGGGGCACGCCGCGCGCTGGAGCCTGCCGATCGCCGTCGCGGCGCGCCTGGTGGACGGCAAGGTGGACCTCGCCACGTTCGAATCGCCGGCGAGCGCCGCGGTGCGCGAGCTGGCGCGACGGATCCGCTGGGAGCCGCTGCCCGCAGCCAGGTTCCCCGAGCGCTTCGAAGCCGAAATCGTGTGCGAGACGAAGGCAGGCCGGACGGAAACGGTGCGAATCGACGACGTCTACGGCAATCGCACGCGCCCGCCGGGCAGCGAGGCGCTCATCGCCAAGTTCCGAGCCAACGCAGCGCGCTCCCTGCGACCGGAGGCAATCGCGTCAGTCGAGTGCGCGGTCGAGGAGCTGGCAGACGCGCCGGATCTCGGCGCCTTGTCCCGCGCGCTGCGGCAGGTCGGCTGACTAACCCTTGACCAGTGCGGCGGCCGCTTCGCCGGCCAGACGTCCCATGTTGGTCGCCGTCATCAGGCCGGAGCCCGACAGGTAGCCCCAGTCGGCCGGGCCGGAGAGGCCGCGCGCGGCGCCGCCGCCGGCAAACAGGTTGGGGAACGGCGTGCCATCTTTTTTCAGCACGCGCATCTCCTTGTTCACTTCCAGCCCGCCCTGCGTGTGGAACAGTGCGCCCATCACCTTCACCACGCGGTACGGCGGCACGAGCGGCGGCTTGGTGGTGAAGTCGCGGCCGAACGGATCTTTCTTCCCGCCGGCCGCGATATCCTCGACCTCCTTCATCGTCGCCGCCAGCGTCGCCGCGTCGCAGCCGACGATCCGGGCGATCTCCTCCGGCGTGTTGCAGACCTTGAGCGCGCCGGCGTTCTCGGCCTCGACGTGGCTGTGCATCTGCATCGAGATCCGGTGGCCGCGCTCGTCGAAGATGAGCCAGGCGACGTGGTCGGGCTGGCGCGCCACCTTGAGCGCCTGTTCCGAATAACCCTCGTTCTCGTTGGAGAAGCGCTTGCCGTGCTTGTTGATCTGGTAGCCGCCCTCGGTGATCGCGGGCCAGCCGATGTGCGTGTTGTGCGGCGTGGCGACCGCGCCGTGCCCCTGGAAGGCGCCCATGTCCTTGATTGACGCGCCGAGCGCTTCGCCCCACTTCACCGCGTCGCCGGTGTTGCCGGGATGGCCGTGGTAGTGCGCATCGACCATCTCCGGGATGTACTTGGCGATCAAGGCCTTGTCGCCGCCGTAGCCGCAGCAGGCGAGGATTAGCGCGTCGCAGCCAATGTCCTCGGTCTTGCCGTCGGGGCGCGTTACGCGCACGCCGCGGACGCGGCCGTCGGGGTCGGCATACAGGCCGGAGGCACGGGCGGAGGTGGCGAGCGGGATGCCCTCTGCTTCCACGGCGGCGAGCAGGGCCGCGAGCAGCTCCGCGCCGAAACGCGACGGCGACGCATGCATGTGCATGCGGCTGTGGCCGGGATACTGGAAATCGAGGATGCATGACACCGGCAGCCTGTAGCGGTCGACCAGCCAGTCGATGGTTTGCGCCGACTCGCGCGCAATATGCCAGGCGATCTCGTGGTCGCACTCGCCGTGGGCCTTGTTGATGATGTCATTGGCGAGGATCTCGGGCGTGTCGTCAAGGAGCCCCGCGGCGCGCTGCAGCTTGGTGCCCGCAGCCGGGATCTGCCCGCCGGAGAGCGAGGTGCTGCCGGTGGGCTTCGCATCGCGCTCGAGGATCAGCACCTCCGCTCCGCGCTCGTTGGCGGCGAGCGCCGCGATCGTGCCGCACGCGCCGGCGCCGATGACGAGCACCTGCGTGCGGGTCGGGAACGTCTTGCCTTCGGCCTTGAGCACCGCCATTGCAACCTCCAGGGAGTTCGGCTCGTCGGATCGCGAGCGCGCCGCGCGGCTAACTCATGAGATTCGGCAGCCACAGCAACATGCCGGGGAACGCGACATAGAGCGCGAGCGAGAGCAGGTCGAGGAGGATGAAGGGCGTCACCCCCGCGAACGCCTGGCCGAGCGTCACCGGCACCGGCGAGGCGCTCTTCACCACGAACACGTTCAGGCCCACGGGCGGGGTGAGCACCCCGATCTCCGCGAGCTTGACCGAGACGACGCCGAGCCAGATCGGGTCGAAGCCGGCCTCCTGCATGACCGGGAACATGATCGGCAGGGTCATCACCATGATCGCGATCGGCTCGACGAAGCAGCCGAGCACGACGAACAGCAGGACGAAGCCGGCGAGGTACACGTACTTGCTGCTCTCGAACTCGAGCAGCGCGCTCGAGATGATCGTGACGAGCCCGGAGTAAGTGAGGAAGCGCGAGAAGAGGATCCCGCCCACCACGATGATGAAGATCACCGAGGTCGTGACCGCCGCTTCCTTCAGCACTTCGACGAGCGACCCCATCCCCAGCCGGCGCTTACCCAGGGCGATGACGAACGCGCCGAACGCGCCCACCGCGCCGGCGTACGTCGCCGGGAAGTAGCCGCCGTAGATGCCGCCGATCACGATCACGAAGAGAACGATGATCCCGGAGACGCCACTTAGCGCCTTGAATCGCTCCGCCCAGCTGAACGTGAGATTCGCGCGCGGCGCGATATCGGGCCGCAAGCGAGCGATCGCGTAGATGCCGCCGCAATAAATGAGAGCCGTCAGAATCCCCGGGACGATGCCGGCGATCAGGAGCTTCCCGATCGACTGCTCGGTGATGACCGCGTAGACCACCATCAGGATGCTGGGCGGGATCAGCGCGGCGAGCGTGCCGGCGGCTGCGATGCAGCCGGCGGCCAGGCGGACGTCGTAGCCGAAGCGCGTCATCTCGGGCATCGCCATTTTCGTGAACACCGCGGCGTTCACGATGGTGGAGCCCGAGGCCGCGCCGAATGCGGCCGAGGACATGACGGTCGCCATGGCGAGCCCGCCCCGCAGGTGGCCGAACCAGACGTAGGCCGCGCGGAAGAGATCGGTCGTGATGGCGGCCACCGTCGCGAAGGACCCCATCAGGATGAAGAGCGGGATCACGGCGAGCGTGAAGGAATTCGTCGTGCTGAACGGGATCGTGGAGATCTGCGCCAGCGCCGCGTCGGGCCCGACGGTGAGGTAGATCCCGAGGAACCCGGCGAGGCCGAGTGCGACGCCGATGTGAACGCCGAGGGCGAGCCACAGGAGCAGCAGCGCGACCACGATGTAGCCGGCGACTTCCGGAGTCAGCACTGGCATGGCTCGGCGCTTAACCCTCGGCCGGCACTCTGCCCGAGGGCGCGGGCGGCGGCTCGCCGCGCCGCAGGCGGCCGAAGTCTTCGACGATGTCGATCGCCAGACGGAAGAGGAGCAGCACGGCGCCGAGTACGAGCAGGAAGCGCGCCGGGTAAAGCGGGAGGCGCACCGTGCCCATGGTCGCCTCGCGGATCTGCCAGCTGTAGGCGAGCTCGCCGATGCCCTGCCAGGCGACCAGTGCGAAGAAGACGAACGCGACCGCGTGCGTCACGAGCTCCATGAAGGATTTCCCCCGCGGGCCGACGTGGCCGTAGAGCAGCTCGACGCGGATGTGGCTGCGCCGCTCCTGGGCGTAGGCGAGGGCACCGAATACGATCAGCACCATGGTGCTCTCGGTGACCTCGAGCGTGCCGGGAACCGGCCAATCGAGGAACTTCGTGCCCACGACGTCGGCGAAGCCGAGCAGCATGGACACGATCATTCCCACTGCGCCGAGCAGCAGTAGGCCGAGCGCCAGCCGCGACAGCGTCGCACTAAAACGCTGCATGCTCGCTCCGCGCGGTCAGCAGATCGGCCGACCGCGCGGGTCCTGCGCCTGCCCGGACTTCATTGCGCGAGCAGCTGTCTCCAGCGCGCCGCCACCTTCTTCGGCGTTTCGGCGTCCCCGGTGGCCGCGGCGGTGGCCTTCTCCCACTCCGCCGAGGAAGTCGGGCGCCGCGGCCTTCCACTTCTTCAGCTCGTCGGCCGGGAAGGCCACGAACGTGCCGCCCTGCGCCTTGATGTTCGCCGCCGCCTTGGCCTCGAAGTCGTCGACCCACGCCAGATAGTCCTTCATGGTCTGGCGCCCTTCCTCGATCATGATCTTCTGGATGTCCGGCGGCAGCTTCGCCCAGGTGCGCTTGCCGATGGTGATGTTGTGGCCGGTGATCGCCATCACCGGGCCGCAGTGATGCTTGCCGACCTCGAACAGCTTGAACGCCTGGATGTTGCCCGCGTTGATGAACGAGTAGTCGAGGGTGCCCCGCTGCAGCGCCTCGTAGATCGCCGTGGGCGCGACGGTCACCGGCACCGCGCCGATCGCGCTGAACGCCTTCGGAATGTCGGCGCCGAAGCTGCGGATCTTCTTGCCGCGCAGCGCGGCCACGCTGGTGCAGTCCGGCGAGGGACCGCTGAGGTAATAGGCGCCGAGCGGCTGCTGGAGCAGCCACACCACGCCGACCTTGTCCATCTCCTGGCGGTAGACCGGGAACTCCTCGTACACCTTGCCGAGGACCATCATCGCCTGCTGCGTCGTCTGGAAAGTGAGCGGCAGCTGGAACGCCCGCCAGTAGTGGAGCTGATCCGGGTTGTAGCCCGGGGCGGTGGCGGTCATGTCGATCGCGCCGCGCGACGTGAGCATCAGCAGCTCCTCGCCCTTGCCAAGCCCGCCGGCGAAGGTGATCGTGATCTTCACCTGCCCGTTGGTCCGCTTCTCGATCCTGGCGGCGTAGTCCTTCTCGAGCTGGACAAACGGCGAGTCGGCGAGATAGTGACCCCACCGCAGCTGAAACTTTGCCTGCGCAGATGCGGCGCCCGCGAAAGCGAGGGCGCCTGCGAAAACGGAAATCGAAACCGCAGCTGAACGCTTCATGGGGCTCCTCCTAGGGTTCTCGTTACAGGCGACGGTATCGACGCCCGCAATATCCGCATCGACGGGGCAAATATCTTCCGCTGCCATACTTCCGCCGTTGATAATACATGGCAAGCAAGAGATTCGGAACCGGCCGCCGCGCCGAGGCTCGTCGTCGCCTCCGGCCGGCATATGATTCCCTCGTGTTGTACGACGCGGCATGGCAGAGGCGGACCTCGAGCGTTCTTTCCGGCGCGCTGGGCATCTGGGGCGTTGCGGCCACGGTCGCCCCGGACCCGGAAAATGCGAACGGATTCGTCATCGCTCTCCCGACCGGCGCGGCGATACGCGTGAGCCACAGCGCCCCGGCCGGCTGGGCCGTGACCCTGCGCGAGCCAGGGTTCGGCGAGGAGGCCGGGCCGGACCGCCACGCCGGGCTGCCGGGTCTGCTGCGGCGGCTGCGCGAAGCGCTCGCGCCCGACGCACCTTCGGGCCGGCTGGTGATCGGCGCGCAGCAGCTCCACGGCCGCGACGCGGCCGCGCGCTGACGATGGCCGCGGTTCCCGTCTCGGTGATCACCGGCTTCCTTGGCAGCGGGAAGACGACGCTGCTCGCGCGCCTGCTGCGCGACCCGGCGTTCGCGCGCACTGCCGTGATCGTCAACGAGTTCGGCGAGGTGGGGCTCGACCATTTGCTGGTCGAGGTGAGCGACGAGGAGATCGTCCTGCTCGACAGCGGCTGCATGTGTTGCAGCGTGCGCGGCGACCTGGTGCGCACGGCCGGGAGCCTCCTCGCGCGGCGCGCCGCCGGCGCGATCGCGCCGTTCGAGCGCATCGTGATCGAAACGACCGGGCTGGCCGACCCGGCGCCGATCCTGCAGGCGCTGATGACCGACCCCGCGATCGCCGACGCGCTGTGCCTGGAGTCGGTGATCGCCACAGTCGATGCAGCGGCCGGCGCCGCCACGCTCGACGCACACCCCGAATCGGTCAAGCAGGCGGCGATCGCCGACCGCATCGTCTTCACCAAGACCGATCTCAGCGACCCGAGGTCGAACGGCCTCGCCGAGCGCGTGGACGCGCTCAACCCCGCCGCGCCCAAGCTGATCGCGGTGCACGGGGCCGTCGACGCGAGCCGGCTGTTCGGCGGCCGGGCGCAGGCGAACGGCCCCGACGTGCGCGCCTGGCTCGCCGCCGAAGCCGTCCCCCGCGATCCGGCGGATCACGCCCACGGCCACGCGGCCGGCCGCAACGATGATGCCGTCACCACTTTCTGCCTGCGCCGCAGCACGCCGTTGCACGCGGTGACGCTGTCGCTGTTCCTGCAGGTTCTCGCGGAGCACTGCGGCGCGCGCCTGCTGCGCCTCAAGGGTCTCGTCGACGTGCTCGAGAGCCCGGGCCGTCCGGCGGTAATCCACGGCGTGCAGCACGTGTTCCATCCGCCGGCGTGGCTCGATGCATGGCCGGACGAGGACTGCACCACGCGCATCGTCGTCATCGCGCTCGGCCTGGACCCGCTCTGGCTCGAGGCGCTGCTCGACGCGCTCGACGGCGAGGTGGCGGCGCTCCAGGCCGGCGCAGCCACGGCAGCGGGCGCGCCGACTGCACGGGAGGGATAGGAGGCACAATGTTCGATCTATTGATCCGCGGCGATCGGGTGGTCACGCCGCACGGCGTCGGTTCCTGGGAGATCGCCGTGAAGGACGGCGTGATCGCGGCGCTGGGCGCGCGCGGCACCTTCACCGCTACTCAGGCAGGGCGCGTGATCGACGCCGGCGGCGGCATCGTCATGCCGGGCGGGATTGATCCGCACGTGCACTGCGCGTGGTACATGCCGGCCTTCCAGCCGGGCGAGCCCTCCGGCCTCAGCGACCCGCCGGAGCAGGTCAGCCGGGCGGCGCTCTGGGGCGGCACGACGACACTCATCGACTTCGCCGCGTGCAAGCCCGACCGCGAGGGCGACGAGTCGTCGAGCCAGGGCCTGCGTGAGGCCATCGAGGCGCGCGACCGCGACTGGGCCGGCCGCTGCTATTGCGACTACGCCTACCACGTCATGCTGCGCGGCCGCGTGCCGGCTGCGACGGTCGCCGAGCTCGCGGAGGTGGTGCAGGCCGGCTATCCGACAGTGAAGATCTTCACCACCGACATCACGCCGAGCCGCCGCGGCCGCATGGTCCGGTTCGGCGACATCTGGGAGATCTTCAAGGTGACGGCGAGCGCCGGCGGGCTCTGCGTCATCCACGCCGAGGACGACGACATCGTGATGCACATGTACGAGAAGCTGTTCGCGGAGAACCGGACCGGCTTCGAGCACATGGCGGAAGTGCACAACACGCTGTCGGAGGACCTGTCGTTCCGCCGCGTCATCCGGCTCGCCGAGAACGTGGAGGGCATGGCGCTCTACATGATGCACGTCAGCGCTGCGGCCGGCGTGCAGGCGATCGCCGAGAGCCGTGCGCGCGGCTTCCCGATCTACGGCGAGACGCTGCACCAGTATCTCGTCTACACGAGCGACGACTATCGACGGCCGAACGGCCAGATCTACCACACCTACCCCTCGCTCAAGTCGAAGCGCGACCAGGAACGCCTGTGGGACGGCCTGGCGCGCGGCGACCTGCATTGCGTCGGGACCGACGAGATCTGCTGCACGCTCGCGGTCAAGGTCCAGGGCAGGCGCATCGACGACACCACCGGCGGCAACTCCGGCGTCGAGCCGCGCGTGGCGGTGATGTACACCGAGATGGTCGAGAAGCGCGGCTATTCCCTGGAGAAATTCGTCGACGTCGTGTCGACCAACGCCGCCCGCATCCTCGGCCTGTATCCACGCAAGGGGGCGATCGCCGTCGGAGCCGACGCCGACATCACCATCCTCGACCCGAGCGAGCGTCGCACGGTGCGCGCCCGGGACTTGCACGAGACCGACTACACCCCCTGGGAAGGCAAGGAAGTCGGCGGCTGGCCTGTGCTGACCCTGCTGCGCGGCAAGGTCGTGGTCGCCGACGGACGATTCCACGGCGACCTCAAGGACGGGCAGTACCTCAAGCGCCGCATCCCGGAAAAGATCCGGGCTCGGCGCACCACGAACGATTACAGCGGAGCATGACGATGAAGGTGTCTTGGTTTCACCGTTTCGGCGGCCCCGAAGTCCTCGTGTGCGAGGAAACCGCCGAGCCCAGGCCGGGGCCCGGCGAAGCGGTGGTGCGAGTGCGTGCGGTGGGCATCAACCACGTCGACATAGATCACCGCGCGGGGACCTCGCGCATTCCGGTCACCTTTCCGCACATCCTGGGCCGGGAATTCGCCGGCGAGATCGCCGCCCTCGGCGATAGGGGAGGGCCGCTCAAGGAAGGGGACCGCGTCTGGGTAACTTGCCGCGTTCCGTGTGGAACATGCGAGTTCTGCCTGAACGGTCGCGACAACCTCTGCGTGCGGGAGGGCTTTTTCGGGCTCGATCTGCCGGGGGGTTACGCCGAGTACGTGAAGGTGCCGGTCGCCAACCTGAATCCGCTGCCGTCGCACGTCAGCTTCGAGGACGCGGCCGCGAGCCAGATCGCCTTCGGCACCGCCTGGCACGTGCTCATCAACCGGGGCGGACTGCAGGCCGGCCAGAGCGTCCTCATCCAGGCGGCGGGCTCCGGCATCGGCAGCGCCGCGATCCAGGTGGCGCGGCTGGCGGGAGCCACGGTATTCGGGACTGCAAGCAGCGACCAGAAGCTCGAGCGCGCGAAGGCGCTCGGCGCGCATCACCTGATCAACTACAGCAGGGAGAACTTCGCCGAGCGGGTACGCGACCTCACCGGCGGCCGCGGGGTGGACGTGGTGATGGAGCACGTCGGCGGCGAAGTCTTCACCCGGAGCCTGCAATGCCTGAAGCGGAACGGCGTGATCGTCACCGTGGGCGCGCATGCGGGCGAGGTCGTGCCCTTCGACATCATCCCGTTCTTCCGCGGCGAGCTGCGACTGGCCGGATCGAAGAACGCCACGGTGACGGAGCTCAGGACCGTCATGCGCCTGGTTGCGGAGGGCAAGCTGAAGCCGGTCATCCACCGGAGCTTTCCTCTCGGCGAAGCCGCCGATGCGCACCGCGTCGTGGAGTCGAGGGAGATCTTCGGCAAGGTCGTCTTGCTGCCCTGAACGAACTCCAGCGCTCCGGGGCGTCGACCGCCCAGACAAGGAAGCACCATGGCTGCGCGCCCTCTCGTGCACGTCATCGCAACCGGCGGCACCATTTCGGCCCTCGGCCCGCACCGGCTCGACTACACCCTGTATCCGGAGCTGGGCCGGCGCCTGGGCATCGAGGAGATGCTCGCGCGCATCCCGGAGGCAAGCAAGATCGCCGAGGTGGAGGTCGAGGACCTCCTTCGAGTGGGCAGCTCGTCGATCGGACCGGCGGAGTGGCTGCAGCTTGCCCGGCGCATCGACGCGCTTCTGAGCAGCGCGCAGCCGCCGCAGGGCGTGGTGATCACCCACGGCACGGCGACGCTCGAGGAGACCGGCTATTTCCTGCACCTCACGGTCAAGTCCGACCGCCCGGTCGTCCTGACCGGCGCGATGCGGCCGCCCAGTGCGCTCGGCACCGACGCGGATCTCAACCTGCTGGACGCGATTCGCCTCGCCGCCTGTCCCGACGCCGCCGGCCGCGGCGTGCTCGCCGTGCTGAACAACGAGATCCAGAGCGTGCGGGACGTCACCAAGACCAACGCCTTCCGGGTGAATACGTTCGGCAGCCGCGACTTCGGCTGCCTGGGCTACGTCGACGCCGACGGGCAGGTTCTGTTCTACCGCAACGTCACGCGTCTCCACACTGGCGCCACGCCCTTCGACGTGCGCGGCGCGCAGACGCTGCCGCGTGTCGACATCGTGTACGCCTATGCCGGCGCCGACGGCGTGCTGATCGATGCGCTGCGCGAGCGCGGCACCGACGGGCTCGTGCTCGCCGGCTTCGGCGGCGGCACCTATCCGGCCGCGTTCGTCGAGGCCGGCAAGCGCGCCCTTCGGGCGGGCATTCCCGTGGTGCTCGCCACCCGCTCGACCGCCGGGCGCGTCGTCGCTACACCCGAGAAGATCGGCGCCGGCTTCATCGTGTCGGACGACCTGATGCCGCAGAAGGCGCGCATCCTGCTGATGCTGGCGCTCGCGACCACCCGCGAGCGCGACGCGATCCAGGAGATGTTCTACCGCTATTGAACCGCCATGGCCGTCAGACGACGGCGATGCTTTCGATCTCGGTGTCGAACTTCTTCGGCAACGACCCTACGGTGTCGGACAGCGCGGGCTCGGTCGACTACCTGGCGCGAAACCAGAGCTGTATCATTGAAATGAGGTGATCCGTACTCAATCAAGGACTTGCGAACGCCAAGTCGCACAATCAATGATACACGTGACCGCGCGTATCTGCATGATAAAAAAAGGAAAATAGCCGTTGCGGCTGACCGCCTACGAACCAGGGGGTCGTGGGTTCAAATCCTGCCGGGCGCGCCACAGCATCGCGGCCTTAGCGAGAGCTAGGGCCTTTTCTTTCCGGTCCGCTCTTCATCGCTTCTCCGCATCCATCTGAGCGGAGAGTCAGTGCCCGGCCAATGGCTCAGGTTCGCGCGGTTGGATTTGCTTCCGTGGCGCCTCAGTGCTTCCTAGTGCCGTCCATGATGGACTCCTCGGTCCCGTAGCGCACCGCCCGGAAGTCTGGTCTCGCCGACCAGCATCAGAACGGTTGGAAGACTGAATCGAACTCGCGCGGCGAAGGCAGCAATACCGCCAGCAGGCGGCGGATCCGGCGGCGTGCGATATCCGTCCAGGATCCGTGCGCCTGCGCCACAGGCAGCGACCAGTCGACGCTGCGCTCCACGCGAACCAGCCCGGACTCCACGCCGCGCGTGGTCGCGGCAAAACCGCAGCGGCGCATGAAGGCAAGCATGCGCGCGTTGCCGGCCAGCACTTCGCCGATTAGCCAGCGCAGTCCGGCGGCGCGAGCTGCGTCGATCAGTGCTGCGAGCAGCCGCTCCGCCAGCCCCAGGCCCCGGAACGCGTCCGCCACCGCGATGGCGAATTCGGCCGTCTCCCCGTCGCCGGACACGGCATAGCGGGCTTCGCCGAGGATCCGCTCAGTCCCGTGCTCCGCGACCGTGAGCACGAAGGCGACGCGGCTGCGCTGATCTACGCAGGTCAGCGCCCGCAGCGAGGTTTCGGACAGCTCGTTCAACGCGGCATGAAAGCGCAGCCGGCGCGACGCCGGCGACAGTGCGCGCACGAAGCCCTGCAGCGCGGCAGCGTCGTCGGGCCGGATCGGCCGCAGCGCGACGAAGGGCCGGCGCGTGCCCGGCCGCGGGATGGTCGGCAGTGCTTGCATGTTGGTCGCCTCCTCGTGGGGATCCGGAGGCGGGGACCTCCGTGATCGCGAGGCGAGTGTGGGAGTGCGGGACTCAGCGATCGCTCACGGATCGCGAATCGCGCGGGTTGGAGAGGGGCCGTGCGCCCGTAGATCCGCACCAGTGCTGGCGTTCAGGGGGCACGCAGGAGGTCCGGCGCGTTTTGCGGTTGCGCGTCTATATTGCGACGCAGCAGGCGACTAACACGCGACTAACACCCAGCTGACGGAGGTCCTAACCCCGCCGGAACACGGGCGGCGTCAGGGCGCCGGTTCGAGCGAGCGCCTCACGGCTTCCGTTTCCGCAGACGGCGCGAGGCCGAGCACGACCGAGAGCAACTCCCGACATCGACGGTAGGCCTGAAGGGCGGCCGCCGCCTGCCCCAGCTCGCGGTGGCAGATCATCACGCCCCGATACAGGGCCTCGGTGAGGTTGTCGAGCTCGAGCGTGCGTTGGTAGAGGGTGACGCAATCGTCCCACCGGCCGGTCGCCTGCAGCCGGTTGCCCAGCCCGAGCACGGTCCGCACGAGCTTCGAGCGGAGCCGATCGCGCAAGTCCATCGCCCACCGGTTGTCCTCGTCCTCGGCGAGGAAGTGGCCGGGATACGCGTCGAGGAGCACTCGCCCAAGGGGCACGACCTCCTCGTCCGTGGCGTCGGCGGCCTGCGCGCGCGCATCGGCCTCGCGCACGATGTGTTCGAACGCCCAGACATCGACCCAACACTGCCGCCGGTCGAGGGAGAGCTTGCCCTCGGCGAGCAGCAGCGCGCTGTCGAGCGCGAGGAGCTTCCGCAGGCGATAGAGCGTCGTATCGAACGACGCCTTCGCTGCGTCGCCGTCGACGTCGGGCCAGAGGAGCGAGGCGAGGCGAGACGCGTCGACCCCCTCGCTTCCCAACGCGACCAGCGCTTTCAGCAGCTCGAGAGGCTTCTTCTGCGCCTTGCCGCGGACCTCGAGCGCCGCACCGTCGCGTGCGATCTCGAAGCGGCCAAGGGTGCGCAGCCGCAGCGGCCACGGCCAGTCCTCGGGCGTGCGATCTGCGGGCGGCGCGAGCCCGCGCCGCGCGACGAGCTGCTTTACGTACTCGGTCTCCATCCCCGCGTCGAGCGCTGCTGCGCACAGCCGGCTCATTCGGCGGTCGCCGAGGTGCTGGTGGAAGTAGCCCTCCCGGCGCCCGAGCCCGAGCGCCTCGGCGAGCGGCTCGCGAAAGCCGTCCGCCCCCTCGCAGTGCAGGAGGTACGCCTCCCAGAGTGCGAGGTTGAATCGGAGCCAACCGCCTTTCACCCCCGCCGCGAGCGACTGCATGCACTCGAGGACCGCCCGGCACTCGGCGCGTCGTCCGGTCGCATCCAACGCGAGCAGCAATCCCGTATTGCACAGGAATGCAACGGGCCTCGACCCGGTCTCGAGTGCGAGGGCGACGGCGGTTCGCGCCTCCCCCTCGGCAGTCGGGAGATCGCCTTGCAGCGCAGCGAGGGAACTCTGGAACGCGTGCAGGAGCGCGCTTTCGACCTTGCGGGCGGGATCGGGGGTCGCGGCGAGCTGGCCGATCACCTCGCGCAGCGCTTCGGTGTCCCCTCGCACGACGAGCACATGGCCCCGGGCGAGCAGGATCACCGGCAACAAGAATCCGAGGCTCTGCTCCTCCGCGATCCGCTGCGCTTCGCCGACCAGCGCGGCACAGTCGTCGAAGCGTGCCTGCCAGAACCGCCGGCTCGAGAGCCAGAGCCGGGCCCACGCGCCCGCGAGGGGTCGCATTTCCGGATCCTCGAGCGCGGTCCGGAGGCGGTCGGCGACGCGCTGCGCGGCGCCATGGTCCCCGGTCTTGAGCAACGCGTCGAGCAGGCGTGTCGCAGCCGTCACCCGCACGTTCTTGTCCGTGACCGCGTCGAGCAGCGCCTCCAGCCGATCGAGGCAGGCCGCAAGCTTCGGGTGTCCCGGGCGGCAGTACGTGAGCCCGACCGCCAGCGCGGAAAGCGCGCGCGCTTCGGCTTCGGGCGTGCCGAAGGTCGGCGCGCCCTCGAGCAGCTGCTCGAGGATGTCGATCCAGCGCAGGATCGGCCGCCAGTCCTCCCAGGCGAGATAGCGCGCGCCGATCGCCGCTTCGGCAGCCTGGATCTGCCCGGCCTGGTCGCCGCGCGCGAGGAATCCCTGGTAAGCCTGCTCGAGAGTCGCGAGCGCGGTGAGCGGCGCGATGTTCACGCGCGCCAGGCCCTCCCAGTACGCGAGCCAGGGCTCGCGTTCGCGCTCCGCCGGGGGCAGCGCGGCGATCCGATCCGCGAGTGTCTGCATCCGTCCCTGCGCAATCATCGCTGGCGCATCGGCGAGCGTCAGGCGCACGGCATTCGCCCAGTCGCCCGCCTCGCGGTAGAGCTCGGCGGCGCTCCCGTTCGCGCCGTCGTCCTCGAGCAGCTCGGCGGCGCGCCGGCGCAAGCGAGCGAGCTCCTCCGGCGCGGCCTTTGCGCGGAGCAGGTCGAGCAGAAACTCGCGGAACAGCGCGTGGTACTCGTAGACCGGCTCGCGACCGTCCCTGCGCGTGACGAACAGCTGCCGCCGGTAGGCGTCCTCGAGCAGCGGCCCGGCCTTCGGATGGCCGGTGAGCGCGGCGACGACGGGCACGCTCATGTGGGGAAGCAGCGCGCTGACCATCGCCGCGCGTCGGACGTCGGGCGCTCCGCTGTTGAGGATCTCGCCGGCGAAATACCTGAACACGGCCTCCGGCCGGCCGTGCGCGCCGGCTTCGTCGGCCCGGCCTCTCGCCACCGCGTGCTCGTGCAACAGGACCAGCCCCGCCGCCCAGCCGTCGACTCGCTCCCACACGCGGTCGATCGCCCGCTCGTCGGTCTCGCCCGCCGCGCGGAGGAGCGCGGCCGCCTCGTCGCGTGTGAACCGCAGCGCTTCGGCGCCGACGCGCCCGATTGCCCGCCGCGCGGCTAACCGCGCGAACTCCGCCGGTGGCTCGCTGCGGCTCAAGGCGACAACCGTGATGCCGGCCGGGATCTCCTCGAGCCCGGCCGCAAGCGCCGCGCGCTCGGCGTGCCCGGTCCGCGCATCGTGGAAATCGTCGAAGACGAGCACGCTCGCGGGTGTCATGCGCGCAAAGAACTCGCGGAACCAGCGGCGCGTGAAGCCCCGGAGGTCGCGCCGGTATTCGTCGGCGTAGGGCGGCAGCGGTCCGCGTGCGCCGCGGGCGGGCAGGGTGCCCCCGAGGTAATGGAAGAACGTCGCCGGGTCGGCGTCGCCCGGATCGACGTGATACCAGATCGAGGCGAGCGTCCGGACCTCGAGCCAACTCGCGACGGCCGAGCTCTTGCCGGCCCCGGGCGCGCCGGTTACCCACACCAGGGGGTACTCCCGTAGCTCGTCTAGGACGCGAAACACCCGCTCGCGCGCGCTCACGCGATACAAGCGCGGACGCGACAGCTTGGCGAGCTCCGGTGATGGCGGCATGTTCGACCCTGCGGGAGCGAGTCCCGGGCGTTAGTCTAGTCGCGCGCGGATCCGGGAGAGTGCGCCCTCGACGCGACGCGGGCCCGCCTCAACCCGCGAACGCCGCGCGGATGCGCACCGCGCGTTCGAGCCCGTCCAGTGAACTGCCCAGGGATCTGGTTACTTGGAAACGGCTCCCTGGGTGATGAACTCGTGATGCTGTCCAGCTGTATCACTGACCGTGAGCGTTTCTCTCCCAATCAAGCACTTGCGCGTACCGTCCCGCGCGACGAATGATACAGACCGTGTATCCCATATAGCTGATTCGTAGTCAGAAATCGCGATTTGCACTACCGCCTACGAACCAGGGGGTCGTGGGTTCAAATCCTGCCGGGCGCGCCAGTCAATCGAAGGGGTTGCCACCGTGCAACCCCTTTATCGTTTCCGATCCCCGATCCTGCAGCTCGTCCGTGCCGTCCCAACGGAGCATCTGGTCTTTTCAAGGCCTATGACCCCGTCAGCGGACCGCGTACCACTGGGCGCGCCTCGCGGAGAAGAACACCCAGTACGAGGCGGCGCGTGTTGCCGTCGAGCGGATTACTGCCGCGTTGAGCCGCCGGAGAACACGCCGAGTAGCGAATCCCTGCAGTCCAGGGCGATTCGCTTCGCGTCGGCGGAGAGGTTGCCGGAACAGTGTCCGGCCGACGTGTCGCCGGATTGGTATCGGGCCCTGTAGCTGCTGACGATACGTCGCCCGATGATCTTGCCGTCGCCGGACGACTCGAACCGCACTCCGTTCGGGAGAATTCCCCAGCGCGTGAAGGAGAAGCGATCGCCGTCCTGATTGATCCGGGAGCCGTTGCCGGGATATTCGTCGTCGCGCCAAACGCCGCCAATGTTCGCGGCAGCTGTCGACTGCAGTGCTATTGATTGCGCCGGCTCCGGACTTCGCGCAGTGGACGCCGCCAGCGGAGGCTTTGGCTGGGGGGCGGGCGCCGCGGCGGGGGGCGGCCGGGACGCCGCACTCGATTTCTCCGACTTCACGGTAGGCGCGACCGATGCCGGCGGAGGTAGGGTGACTGCGGCACCCGCCTGCTCCGGCTGTCGCGCGGACATGACCTGTGAAGTCGCTGGTGGAGGGGGCGCGATCCGGGGCAGTCCTACCTCGCGAAACAACATGAGGGCTCCGAGGCCGGCGATGCGGCGATCGTCACTCCGAGTTTCCAGGCGAACGATCGCGGGCGCGCTACCGCCGTGCTTTCACGGTGCAGGCCCGTCTGTGCGGCATCCTGCCTCTCGTCGGCAGCGCGGCGACGAGTATTACCCTCCGCTTCCCGTTGCGGCGCCTGGCCGGTCCCGAGCTCGTCCGTTAGACCCGGCGCTCGCCGCAATGCCTCGACGAACCGCGCGGCGTCATTCGCCCAATGGCGAACGGTCAAATCAAATGCCTGCCGCCGAGCCAAAGGCTTGAGCGGCTCGGGCAGGTCTGCTTCCGCCGGCATTTCCGCGCTGTTCACGAGGACCGGGAAGACGCGCACGTCCGTTCGGCGCAGACTTTCGGCGACTTCCTGGCGCACGAAATCGGTCGGGCTGTCCAGGCGCCTCCGACCCTGCTTGTCGGCCGCCGACAGCCACCCCGGGCCGATCATCACGATCATCGCCGACGCGCTGGCAAGCGCCTCTTCCAGCGCCGTCACGAAATCGGCGCCGGGATCGATGCTGGCGATGTCCTGGAAGATCTGCCCGGACGGGAAGTGCTTGCGCAGCTCGTCGACGAGGCGCGCCACCCAGATGTCGCTGTCCTCTCGACGGTAGCTGATGAATATGCGCGAACTTTTCACCCGCTCACGGTCCATGGTCACTCGCCTCTTCGGTGTGCGTATTACTCACGGCGCCCATTGCCCGCCTGGGAAGGCGGCGCGCTGCGCCGTCATCCGATGACTCCGTCCCGGATTTCCTCACTCGCGCCGGCTCCGGGACGAGGGCCGCTACTGCGCATCCCTCCAGGTATGTCGGCGAGCCATGGCTGCAGCGTAATAGCGCCAACACCTGAGCGGGCGGAACTCTTGACCGAACGATCGTGTGAAATTCACCGACGAGCGCATCCGAATGGCCGCGTGTCGAAACATGGAGCCCGTGCAACGCCCAACGGGTTGCAGTGATGCAACCCGCTTCGCGTTGAGTCGTTGCTGTCCCAGGGTCCTTGGCGCTCAGTCTGTTGCAACGGACAGTTTCAGGGCTACTCCCAGGAACGGCTGATCTGCCCTCGCTGGCCTGGGCTTCTCTCGCCGCAGTAAGCCGTACTGAGTAACTCGTTGTCGCGCACAGAACGCCCGCCGAGCGCGGGCTTTCTTGTTCTGGCTCGGCCGACTCCCGCTCTCACCGCCCGCACGGGAGCACCACCTCGAGCCGGTAACACACCATAGGTGGACGCAGTCAGGTCGCCCGACCGAGTAGCGGCGGGTGTGGCAGTCCCGCGCGAACCAGCACGTATCGGCGGGTGGGGCGGTACTACTCGGAGCCTACCTTGCGGTGCCCGTCAAAACCCTCGAGCAGTGCCATCAATAATAAAAAGCACCCCAGAACCATGCCCGCGACGCCGACCTGAAGAAACGTGGTCGCCTGAAATTGGCCAAGCCAGTACGCGCCTGAGAGGCGCACAGCGCCAGCGATGACACAGAGGACAACGCCAGCAAGCCCAGCCAAACGCCCGGTCCAGATAAGCAGGGTCTCCATCCTTGTCCCTCCGTGGTTGACTCTGAGAATGGAATGGTAGCGCTCGCATCGACTAGCTAGGCGCGATGCAGGTCAATAGGGAGGCTTTCCAGATGATGAGTGATCGAGACTACGGAAGCCTGCACGATCACACCGCTAACCTCGGGGACGGGCGCCGCAAGGCGCAACGATGCGTGGTTGGACCGATGTGTGGCGCGGACAATTTCACATGCGCGTGGGTTGTTCTCGATTAGATTCACCAGATACCCGCCCGCCATGGATCGGAACGCTACGAAAAAGAAGCATTGGGAGAGGGCTTGAAGCATCAGGGGCATACCGCCATAGCGGTGCTTGGCGCTGGGCTCACGGGTGTCGGCACGGCGCTCGAATTGGCGAAGCACGGAAGCCAGGTGGCTCTCGTCGAGCAAGATGAGCTGCCGATGAATCGGGCCAGCCTGCGCAACGAGGGCAAGATCCACCTCGGGTTCATCTACGCCAACGACCGCACGTTCGGGACGGCGCGGCTCCAGTTGCAGGGCGCGCTTCGGTTTCGCGCTTTGCTGGCGCGTTGGATCGGCGACAGAGCGAACTCGCTTCGATGCTCGACGCCATTCCTGTATCTGGTTGCGTCCGACTCGCTGGTATCGCAGGAGGCGCTCGCTGCGCACTATGCGGCGGTCGAGCACGAGTACGGCGAGCAGTTGAGTCGGGCTTCAGAGCTCGACTACCTCGGCGATCGACCCGAGCGGCTTTTCCGTCCTTGTCGAGTGCGCGAGCTGGAGCCGACACTGAGAATCGACCGGTTCGCCGGCGCGTTCTGGACCGAGGAGCGCGCGATCGATACGGATGAGTTGGCGACGATTCTTCGGGCCGCCGTGCGCCAATCGCCCGAAATACGCTTCCTCGCCGGGCGCAAGGTCGAGTCCGTGACTCGTCATCCGGGGCACTTTCGCATCGCGGGAAGCAGCCCCGAAGGACATTGGCAACTCGATGCCGGCCAGGTGGTGAACGCGACCTGGGAAAACCGGCTGGCGATCGACGAGACGGTAGGGCTTCGTCCCGAGCCAGGATGGCTCCATCGCCTCAAGTATCGGGTTATTGCCCGTCTGCCAGAGCGTCTGCGACAGGCGCCTTCCGTGACGATGGTGCTCGGCCCCTACGGTGATGTCGTGATTCGACCGGATGGGACTGCCTATCTGTCCTGGTATCCACTCGGTCTGCGCGGCTGGACGCACGAACTGGCACCGCCTGCTTCTTGGACTGCGCCGTGCCGGGGCGAGCTCAGCGACGAGGAGCGTCGATCAGTCGCCAATGACGTGCTCGCCGCAATCGACGCCTGGTATCCCGGCATGGCAGCCTCGCAGCCTCTAGTCGTCGATGCCGGCGCGATCGTCGCGTATGGACGCACTGATGTCGATGATGTGGCAAGCGGACTTCACGACCGATCGCGCGTCGGTGTGAAGTCGAACGATGGTTATCACAGCGTCGATCCGGGCAAGCTGACGACGGCGCCGCTGTTCGCAAAGCTCGCGGCCGAGCGCGTGCTTCAGCATGGTTAGCGCCGCACCCCCGGTGATAACGGCGACGCCGCGCGTCGTTGCGCTCATGCCCACGTGGAACGCGGCGACGTTCATCGAACCGGTATTGGAGTCGCTTGCCGCGCAGACCTATCCGAATCTGCAGGTTCTCATCTCGGACGACGCTTCGACCGATCGAACCCCGGAGATCTGCGGGCGGTTCGCTGCCGCCCAGTCCCGGTGGAGATTCATAAGGCACGAGGTGCGCCGCGGGTGGACCGGCAATGTCACCGCGCTCCTACAACAGGCCGAAGGGGATTACTTCTTCTTCGCGTTCCATGACGACCCCGTCAGACCCACGTATGTCAGCCGCCTGGTTGAAGCGCTCACCGCAAACCCGGACGCAGTACTGGCCTTCTCGGACATTGAGCTTGGAGCGGGGACGAAGGCCTATCTGGAGCTGGAGCGTGTCCACAATCGCCTGGAACGGGCCACGCGCATGATCCGGAAGAAGGGCGCCTGGTGGATTCCGAATCGCGGCCTCTTCAAAGCGAGCGCCGGCAAGCGAATCGGCGGCGTGCACCGGCATCTCGGCGGGGAGTACTCGGCTGATTGGCCCTGGCTCCTTCATTTGGCCCTTCTCGGCGAGTTCGTTCGCGTGCCGGAGCCGCTCGTGCGGAAGGATTGGCGCAAAGAAGGCCTGTCTCATTCATGGCGAGGGACGTTGCGCCAGAAGGTTGGCGTGTCTCTGTCGTGTATGAGGGAAGTACGAAGCGCTGGTCTACCTCCAACCGAAGAAATTGCAATTCACGGAGAAATCGTAGCGCACGGATTGAGCGCCCTTTGGCCGAAGGCACGAGAGTAAAGTTAGCGCCGGAGGCTGCCCTGGGTAGGCTGGCGCAACAGGCCCCCGCCCGCGTGGCGGGGTTTTCGTTTTGGGGCTGTGGAGGGACGCGTAGCCGGGGCCGTCGTGGGAGCCTGCGCGGGAACACGACGACTAGCCCGTGCCGCTCGCACTATCCGTTACCTGCGAGCACCCCAAACGCCCGCAGGACGACAGCGAGGACGGCTGCTTTTCGCCATCATGGCCTCCCGTCGTCGGCGCTGAAGATGACTGCCGGGGCGACGATCGGTGCATCGACTTTCGCACCCATCGGCCTACCATCGTAGGCGATGGTGTAATTGGTCGGATGCCAGGTAAATCCGGGCCAAAGGCTACCAGACTGGAGCGTGATCACGAGGGGATCTGAATCCGGATCGCGCACGAAACCTAGCATCGACACCACCGCGGGAACGCCTTCCACGAACTCGATCGTAGTTCCCGATAGCCATATCGGAGCACGGTTGACAGTCGGGGGTGGCAGACTCGGGGGGCGTGGCGCACTCTGGGAAGGTGGCGCACTCGGAGGGCGTGGCGAACTCTGGACGGGTGGCGGACTTGGGGGAAGTGGCGCACTCTGGGAAGGTGGCGCACTCTGGAAGGGTGACGCACTCGGCGAGAGTGGCGCACTTTGGCCGTAGGCCCAGCCCGCGCTGAGGATGCATGCGATCAGCGGCGAAGCGGCGACATTGAGAATCATCAGGCGGGGGCCCATAGTCAACTCCTTTGCATTTGGCGCTGGCGGTAGGCGGATGCGATTAGGGGCGTGCGCGTAGGAGTGGAGTGCGCACCGCTTGCCGACCGTTTGCGCGGTTTTGCTATCGCTGAGTCAGGTTTCGCTTTCTCTTGCGCCGAAGTGCGTTGGGATTCATTCATCGGTAGCACCCACACTTCAGGCGCCGGACGCTCGCCCCGTTGCCGCGGCGCCCGGCACTGCGCATCTGTTCCGCCTAATAGGCGCACGTCTTACAAGGCTTGCATGCTATGCCATTATCATAATGGCCAGGCATTTTTTTACTGAGAGCGGTTCGGCGTTGCCCCGCCTGGCGACGGCGAACGGGCAAAGGCGGGAATCTGGAACGTGCGGCGGTAAGCGCTTGGCGACAGCCCGGTCATGCGCTTGAACAGGCGCCGGAAGAACGCCGCGTCCTCGTACCCGATCTTCCATCCGATGTCGTCGACCGGTGCGTCGGTCCGCTCCAGCCGGCGCTTGGCTTCCTCGACGCGCAGGCGCTGGACGTACTCGAGCGGGGGATAGCCGGTCGCGGCCGTGAAGCGGCGTTTGAAGGTGCGTTCGGCCAGACCCGATCGGCGCACGATTTCCTCGACCGGGTTCGGCGACGAAAAGTTCCTGGTCAGCCACGCCTGGGCATCGAGCACGGCGGCATCGGTGTGGTTCCTGGGGCCATCGAACACGATGTAGGGGGCGAGCCCGTCTTGATGCCACTGGAGCGCGAAGAACCGGGCGACCGACTGCGCGGCGGTCGCGCCGACGTGCCGCGCGATGAGGTACAGGGCCAGGTCGTGCCAGGAGGTGGAGGCGCCCGACGACACCAGCTGCTGGCGGTCTCCCGCAACGACGAGCACGCGCTCCGGGCTGACCGGCACGTTGGGGAAGCTCCGCTTGAACGCCGGCGCATAGCCCCAGTGGACCGTGGTCTCACGCCCGTCGAACAGCCCGGTTTCGGCGAGGAGGAAGATGCCCGAGCACGCCGAGCACAGGCTCGCGCCGCCCTCGTGCATGGTCCTCAGCCAATCGACGATCTCCGGGTACCGGCGCTGGCGCCATCCTTCTGCGCCCACCAGCACCGAGGGCACGATCACGATGTCGGTCGTCTTCACCTCGTCGATGCCGCGATGAGCCTCCACGGCCAATCCGCTCGCGAGGCTCACGGCACCTCGCCGGGTTGCGACGATCTCGACCTGGAACGGCGGCCGGTCGGGAATCGCGGGGTCGGCGTCGCGGAGCATGGCGAACGACCGCATGACGTCGTACAGGCCGCTCAAAGTCGAGATCACCGCGTCCGGGATCGCGACGAGACTGACGTGCAGCGGGGCGGCGGTGTCAGTCATCGGTCGTGGCCTCCTGGCTCGTTTGGACCGGTCCTGGCGCGATTGCCACTCAAAATTCGCGCGTCCAACCTCGACCATTCAGGCCGCCGGGTCGCAGTCGCGCCTCGGAATCCTGATGGAGGACATTCAGATGAGATTGGACGAACAGAAGCTGGGCGGCCTGCTCGAGAAAGTCGTCGGCGACCTCTCCGCCGGCTACGGCGGCGTCATGGTGAGTCTAGGGAGCAAGCTCGGCCTTTACAAGGCCCTGGCCGGTGCAGGGCCTCTGACCTCGCAGGAGCTCGCCCGGCGGGCCGAGTGCGCAGAGCGTTACGTGCGCGAGTGGCTGAACTCGCAAGTGGCGGGCGGCTACGTCACCTACCACGCGGCGAGCGGCACCTACGAACTGACGGCCGAGCAGGCCTACGTGCTCGCCGCGGAGGACAGCCCGGTCTTCATCCCGCCGGCGTGGCAGGTGGTCGCGTCGATGTGGTTCGACGAAACCAAGGCGCTCGACGCCATCCGCCACGGCCATGGCGTCAGCTGGAGCGATCACAACGAGCGGCTCTACTGCGGCGTCGCCGCCTTTTATCGCAACGCCTATCGCGGCAGCCTGGTGGCCGAGTGGTTGCCCGCGCTGGAGGGCGTCACCGACAAGCTCCGGGCCGGCGCTCGTGTCGCCGATGTGGGCTGCGGGCACGGGCACTCGACCGTGCTGATGGCGCAGGCCTACCCGCAGTCGCGCTTCTGGGGATTCGACGGCCACGAAGCCTCGATCCGGGCGGCACGCGAGGTGGCCGCGGCGGCCGGGGTTGCCGACCGCGTCACGTTCGAAGTGGCGGACGCCAGCGGCTATCCCGGCCGCGACTATGACCTGATCTGCTTCTTCGACTGTCTGCACGACATGGGTCGTCCCCTGGACGCCGCCGGGCATGCCCGGAAAGCGCTGGCGGGCGACGGCACGGTGATGCTCGTCGAGCCGTTCGCCGCAGACCGCGTGGAGGACAACATCAACCCGGTCGGGCGTCTGTACTATTCGGCGTCCACGACCCTCTGCTGCGCGCACGCGATCTCGGAGAACGGCACGCACGTGCTCGGTGCCCAGGCCGGTGAACGGCAGCTCGCGCAGATCTTCCGCAAGGCCGGATTCCACCGCTTCCGCCAGGCCGCCCGGACGCCGTTCAACCTGATTCTCGAAGCGCGTTCGTGAGGCCGTTCAACGGCGGTGCTCCGGACCCCGAGGAGCCTCCCGCATCGCGACCTCATTGCCGAACATGAGCAACACGCAGATCGCAATGCTGATGTCCCGCGAGAGGACGCTCGCCGAGCGTCCTCGGAGCGGCCGCCGACGCTGCCGCCCGATTACCCTTCGGTTACCAGCCGATACGTGTCGGTTACACGAGAGGAGGTAGATTCGTTCCCGGACCGCTGCGCGGGGAACCGCGTCCTCCGCAGCCCATATACCCGTGAACAAGGCGATCAGGACCCGATCTCGCGACCCAGTCCGGCCACCGATCAGCAACTCACTCGAGCACAACGCGTCCAGACACTTCCATCCTCCGGCAGGGACCCCGACATGAAGCTGCTGCTGAAGTTCAACCTCGTGCTGCTGGCGGTGTTTGCCGCCGCGCTCGGCGCGTCCGGCGCCATCACCTGGAACCTGGTGCAGCAGAACGCGCGCGAGGAGGTCTACTACAACGCCAAGCTGCTGATCGACAGCGCTTCGGCGGTGCGGACCTACACCCTCAAGCGCATCTACCCGCTGCTCTTGACGCAGGTCAAGTACGAGTTTCGTCCGGAGATGGTGTCTGCGTTTTCCGCCATCGAGGTCCTGAAGTCGCTGCGCGACACCAATGCTGAATACACGCAGTTCCTGTATCGCGAGCCCGCCCTGAATCCGACCAATCCCGAAAACCGGGCGGCCGATTGGGAGGCGGACATCATCAGCCAGTTCCGCAACGGCGGGGCCAAGACGCCGCTGTCGGGGGAGCGCGAGACGCCCAACGGACGCATGCTCTTCGTCGCGCAGCCGCTGAAGGCGGCCGCCGGCTGCCTCGCCTGTCACGATACGGCCGACAACGCACCGGCCACGATGGTCGCCATATACGGGCGGACCAACGGCTTCGGCTGGAAAGTCGACCAGATCATCGCCGCGCAGATCGTGCAGGTGCCTGTGGCGGTCGCGCAGGCCCGTGCCGAACACAGCTTTCGCGTGTTCATGATGTCCCTGGTCGCGGTGCTGGTCGCGGTTGCCTTGACCCTGAATCTGCTGCTCTGGTGGATGTTCATCCATCCCGTGACCCGCATCTCGGCGCTGGCCGACAGAATCAGTCTCGGCGCCGTCGACGCGCCGGATTTCGTCGCCAGCAGCTACGACGAGATCGGGTCGCTGGCCGAATCGCTGTCGCGCATGCGGCGCAGCCTCGTACAGGCGATGAAGATGCTCGATTCCTGAGCCGCGGATCGCGATCGACCGGCCCGCCGGCCATGCCGGGATGCCGGGCACGCTCGGGAAAAGGGCCGCCGACTGCCGTCGCGATTCAGCAGGACTGCGGCCTGGCCGCCGGCGCGCACGCCTCCGAATTCGCGCCGCGGCCGCTGCCCCTGGCGCGCCATGCGCGCGCCCTGGAGGTCCCCGGCCGAATGGCTTATTGCCAGCCTCTGTCCCCGTTCGTACGCTCGCAGTCAGGCAGCGTGTCGTTTCGGACCCTGCCGAGGAGCGCATCCATGGCCTCGATTTCCAGCATTGCGATCCTCGGCGGCGGCGTCGGCGGGCTGAGCGCCGCGCACGAGCTCGCCGAGCGCGGCTTCAAGGTCGTGGTCTACGAGCGCCAGCCGACCTTCGGCGGCAAGGCGCGCAGCACCTCGGTGCCGGACACCGGCACCGGCGGCCGGATGGACCTGCCGGGCGAGCACGGCTTCCGGTTCTTCCCGGGCTTCTACAAGCACATCACCGACACGATGGCCCGGATTCCCTTCGGGGAGGGCGGCCGGAGCTGTCGCGACAACCTCGTCCAGGCCACGCGGATCCTCCTGGCGCGCGACGGCAAGCTCGACCCGATCTGGGTGGCCCGGTTTCCGGAGACGCTGGAGGACTTCAGGACCGCGTTCCTGGCGCTGTTCGACAAGCTCGACATCCCGCGCAGCGAGATCGCGTACTTCGTCACGCGGTTGATCGCCCTGGCGACGAGCTGCGAGGAGCGCTACCGCGACGAGTTCGAACACGTGTCCTTCTGGGACTTCATCGGCGCGAACGAGAAGTCCGAGAACTACCGGCGCTACCTCGGCCAAGGCATGACCCGTTCGCTCGTCGCGATGCGCGCCGAGGACAGCAGCACGCGCACCGTCGGCCGCATCCTGCTGCAGCTGTTCTACGGCATCCTCGTCCCCGGCGGCGTGTTCGACCGTCTGCTGAACGGCCCCACCAACGCCGCCTGGATCGAGCCGTGGCGCAGGCACCTGACCGCGCTCGGCGTCCGGTTCGAGCCGAACGCGACCGTGCGGTCGCTGAACCTTTCGGGCGGTGCGCTCGCCGGCGTGACGATCGAGCGCGATGGTCGCCTGGAGGACGTGCGCGCGGATTGCTACGTCGCGGCGATCCCGGTGGAGATCATGCAGGGGCTCGTCACGCCGGCGCTCGCCGGCGCGGCGCCGTCGCTCGCGCGGCTCGGGGAGCTGCGCACCGAGTGGATGAACGGCATCCAGTTCTACCTCCGCACCGATCGGCCGCTCGCCGACGGCCACGCGATCTATCTCGATTCGAACTGGGCGCTGACCTCGATCTCCCAGCGGCAGTTCTGGCGCGACTACGATCTCGCGCAGTACGGCGACGGAAGGGTGGGCGGCATCCTGTCGGTCGACATCTCGAACTGGACCGCCCCGGGGAACTTCAACGGCAAACCGGCGATGGCGGCGGCGAGCCGGGAGGAGATCCGGGACGAGGTCTGGGCGCAGCTGAAGGCGGCATTGAACTCGGCCGACCGGGTCCAGCTCGAGGACGACAACCTGCTCGGCTGGTTCCTCGATCCCGGCATCCAGCTGCCCAACCCGGGCACCGTGACGAACGCCGAGCCGCTCCTGATCAACCACGTCGGCTCGTTGGCACTCCGACCGGAGGCGCACACCGAGATCGGCAACCTGTTCCTCGCGTCCGACTACGTCCGCACGTACACCGACCTCGCCACCATGGAGGCGGCCAACGAGGCCGCGCGGCGGGCCACGAACGCGATCCTCGCGGCATCCGGCGTCGACGCGCCGCCGTGTGAACTGTTCGAGTTCGACATCCCGAAGCCGATGCGCCGCGCGCAGGCGATCGATCGGTTGCGCCACCGGATGGGATTGCCCAATCTGATCCTCGCTGCGACGCCACCCTGGTGAGACCGCTTATCGCGGTTCGAGGGACGGGCCGTCAGCCTCGCGGGGGCCCCTGGAACGCGCCCGACTGATCGCGGCGGTTGACGGGCACCGTCTCGAACTCCTCCGGACCGAGCTTGCCGTCGTGGTTGCGGTCGGCTTCGTCGAAGTTGGCTGCGACCTCCGGCTGCGCCGCCGCTTCCCGCCGCGAGAGGAAGCCGTCCTTGTCGGCGTCGAGCTTGCGGAACGCGTCGGAGCGGTCTTGCGGCTTCGGCGACTCGTTCTGCACGGCCGGTACGGGCTCGATCGGGCCGGCGGGAAGCGCAAAGGCGAGGAGCGCGCCGGCCAGGACGTTGCGCCATTGAGCAGCGCTCATCGCGCCGTTCGCCCGAGGTCGATCAGCGCGAGGCCGGACGCGGCGTCGGTCGTGCGCGCGAGGTGCGCGGGCGACTGCTCGAGCATCACCTCGAGGGTCGGACGCACGTGCCCCTCGAGCAAATGACCGCCGCACGTGCTGCCGTCGCGGCGGCCGAGGACGGCGTGCGCGTGGATCTTGGGCCGGCCGCGCTCGAGCGCCACGTCGCCGATCAGCGCGATCACCTCCACCTGCTCGTCCACCCGGATGCGCTCGTAGTCCTTGCGCTGCCAGTCGAAGTAGCCGAGCACCGCGCGGCTGAACGCGCCGATCGCGGTAAATCGCGCCGCGCCGATGCGTTCCCTGTTCGCGAACCGGGCGAGCATCCCCATCGCCTCGTCGCCGGTGTCGAAGACGAGCGCGATGGTGCGTTCTTCGTCGTCGCTGAGAATGCGGCTGCGCACCGCCGTCACGCCAAATGGTCGACCGCGCCCCCGACGCCGTGGTGCCGCGCGCAGTGCGCGCAGCAGTAAAAGCGCCCGTCGGCCTCGGTGCCGTGGCCGACGATCGTGCAGCCGCAGTGCGCGCAGCGTGGGGCGAGGCGGTGGATCGCGCACTCGAAGCTGTCAAAGGTGTGGCGCTCGCCGCGCGCCACCACCTCGAACGAGCGCGGGTAGTCGTTGCCACAGACTTCGCAGACCGGCATGGCGATCTCCTGAGGACTGACATGCAGGAGCGGTGCAACGCGCGTGCCCGCTCGCACCGTACTCGACTACGCCTGGAACCGCCGCGCTGAGCGCGTGCCGCGGGACTCGCGCTTGCTTCCCTTTCACGCGTGCACGCGTCGTTCGCGCGCGCATCTCCGCAGCTTCAGCTCCATCCACACATCATCAAGCGAGGGAACACACTCATGGTTCAGCATCGAGACAATCGCTACGGGCGCGGTCAACACGAGGACTCCCGGGCGCAACGCTGGCGGCCAGCCGAGTCCGAAGGCGCGCAGCGCGGCTCCGGCGGCTGGGGCGAGCGCCCGTCCGCGCAGAACGAATACCGTACAGAGCATCCGGAGGACCTCCAGCGTGGCGGCCACGCGCAGCGCGGTTACGGGCAGGACGATCGCGAGACGTGGTCGAGCGAAGCCGGCGGCTACCAGGACGGGTCGTGGAATTCTGATGAGTACGGGCAGGGCGGCGGTTACGGCTCCAGGCAAGGCAGCTACGGGCAGCGCGGCTCCGGCAGCGCCGGCCAGGGAAGCTACGGACAGCGCCAGGGTGGCTACGGTCAGGGTGGCCAAGGCGGCTACGGGCCGGGAACGTTCGGTCAGGGTAGCTACGGTCAAGGGAACTATGGCCAGGGCCGCTACGGCCAAGGCAATTACGATCAGGGCAGCTACGGCCAGGACAGTTACGGCCAGGGCCACGGTCGCTATGGCCGCCATGAGCAAAGCTGGGGCAGCGGCAGCTACGGCATGGGGCAGGGCGGTTATGGCCAAGGCGGGTACGGCGCCGAGCAGGAAGGATTCGGCCAGGGTCACGGCTACGGTCAGGGCGGCTCGATGGACTACGGCCCGCAGTGGGGCGCCTACTCGGGGAGCCAGCGCGTGCGCCGCGGCCCGAAGGGCTACAAGCGCTCCGACGAGCGTCTGAAGGAGGACATCTCCGAGCGGCTGATGAACAGTGTCCACATCGACGCGGCGGAGGTGAGCGTGGAGGTGCAGAACGGCAAGGTCACGCTGGAAGGCAGCGTCCCCGAACGCCGCATGAAGCACCAGATCGAAGACCTCGTCGACAACTGCCCCGGCGTGCAGGACATCGATAACCGCGTGCGCGTCGCGCGCGGCGAGTCCGAGAGCGAGAGCGGGACCGCGTCGGGGTCGTCGGGCATCGGCGCGGCGTCAGCCGGTACCTTCGGCTCGACCAGCTCGCGCAAGAAGGAGTAAGCGTCTCGCTGACGCAGAAGGCCGGCCGCGGGCCGGCCTTCTGCGCTTCAGGACGCGCGCGTGCAGCGCTTACACGCCCCGTGTCGAACTTACCGACGCCGCCGCGCGAGCGCTGCGGTCACGGGGCCGGGCCCGTCGTTTGCAACCGTCGCCGGCTGCTATGGATCCCGCGCCGAGCGGCGCCCACGCGCGCCTCCTCCCGCTGCGCCTGCGCTCGCCCGGGTCGTTCGCGGCCGCGCTCCTCGTCCTCCTCGCGGCGCTGTCCGGACCGCTCGAGTCCGCGGCCGAGGCGAGCCTCGCCGCCCATATGGTGCAGCACATGCTGCTGATCGGCGTCGCAGCGCCGCTGCTGGCGCTCGCGCACCCGTCGCCCCGCCTGGCAGGTTGGCCGGTCGCAGCCCGGCGCGCGGTCGCGACCGCCGTGCGCGCGCTGCAGCCGATCGGCCGACCGCGCGCGGCATTCGCGTTGCACGCCGCCGCGATCTGGCTCGCCCACGCGCCGCGCGTGGTCGACTGGGCCGCCGCCTACCCCTGGATGCACGTCCTCGAACACGTCGTCCTCATCGGCACCGCGCTCGCCTTCTGGTGGGCGCTCCTCCGCGCCCACGCGGCGCGCTCCGCCGCCGCGCCACTGCTTGCGCTCGGGACGCTCATTCACACCGGCCTGCTCGGCGCGCTCCTCGCGCTCGCACCGCACGCCCTCTATCCCGGCTACGGCCTCGAGGATCAGCAGCTCGCCGGATTGATCATGTGGGTGCCGGGCGGTCTCTGCTACCTCGCCGCAGGGCTCGCGATCGCGACCGCATGGGTGCCGCGTGCCGGATAGCCTCCCCGCGAGCAGCCAATCGGCGCTCGCCCCGCAAGGGCCGGTCGCGGGCCTGATCGCCGAATTCTGGTGGGTCATGCTCGCCGGCGCGGCGGCCGTGCTGGCGCTGGTGGTGGCGCTCGCCGCGTATGCGGTGTTCGCGCCGCGCGCGCGTGCCGCGCGGCTCGGTGCGCGGCCGCTGATCGTGGGCGGGGGGATCGTGTTCCCCGCGGTCGTGGTTTCGGCGCTGCTCGTCTGGACGCTGGTGCGCGCCGCTCCGGCGGCGTTGACCGATGCAGACCTCACGATCGAGGTGATCGGCGAGCAGTGGTGGTGGCGCGTCCACTACCTGGACGCGGACGGCCGCCGCGACTTCGCGACCGCGAACGAGATCCGCATCCCGGCGGGCGCGACCGTCGAGCTGCGGCTCGCTTCCGCCGACGTGATCCACAGCTTCTGGGTACCGGCGCTCGCCGGCAAGCTCGACATGATCCCGGGCCGGATCCACCGCCTGCGCCTGCACGCCGCCCGGCCGGGCGCCTTCCGCGGGCAGTGCGCCGAGTACTGCGGCGGCCCGCACGCGCTCATGGCGCTCCACGTGCTCGCCGAGACGCCGGACGGCTTCGAGCGCTGGGCGGCCGCGCAGCGCCAGGTCGCGGCGGCTCCCGCCAGCGACGAGCAGCGGCGCGGCCGTGCGCTGTTGCTCGCGCACTGCGCGACCTGTCACGCGGTGCGCGGCACGGGGGCGGCGGGGCTGCGCGGCCCCGACCTCACGCACGTTGGCAGCCGGCGCTCGATCGGCGCCGGCCTGCTGCCGACGAACGCCGGGACGCTCGCAGCGTGGATCGTCTCGAGCCAGCACCTCAAGCCGGGCAACCTGATGCCCGCGTTCGAGGCCTTCGACGGCGTCGACCTGCGGGCGCTCGCCGCGTATCTCGCGAGCCTGGAGTAGGTGGCGAGCGCGACGGCCGAGCTGCCGAACCGGCTGCCGCGCCCGCGGGGCGAGCTCGCGACGCTCGAGCGGCTCTGGCAGCCGCCGCGCGGCCTGCGCTTCATCACTGTCATCAACAACAACTACATCGGCGTGTTCTACGTCGGCACGGCGCTGCTGTTCTTCGTGCTCGCCGGCGTGCTCGCGCTGCTGATGCGCGCGCAGCTCGCGGTGCCCGGCAACGACCTGGTCGGCCCCCGAGCTCTACAACCAGCTCTTCACGATGCACGGCACGGTGATGATGTTCCTGTTCGCCGTGCCGGCGGTGGAGGCGATGGGCGTGCTGCTGCTGCCGAACATGCTCGGCGCGCGCGACCTGCCGTTCCCGCGCCTCTCGGCCTACGCGTTCTGGGCCTACCTGGTCGGCGGCCTCGTGTTCTTCTCGCAGCCTGTTCTTCGGCCTCGCCCCGACGGCGGCTGGTTCATGTATCCGCCGCTCACCACCGGGGTGTATTCGCCGGGCATCAACGCGGACTTCTGGCTGCTCGGCATCGGCTTCATCGAGATCTCGGCGATCGCCGGCGCGATCGAGATCATCGTCGGCGTGCTGCGCACCCGCGCGCCGGGCATGACGCTCGCGCGCATGCCGGTCTTCGCCTGGGCGATGCTGGTGTTCGCGGTCATGATCGTGTTCGCGTTTCCCGCGGTGATCCTCGCCACGCTGCTGCTCGAGCTCGAGCGCGCCTTCGACTGGCCGTTCTTCGACGCGGGCAAGGGCGGCGACCCGCTGCTGTGGCAGCACCTGTTCTGGTTCTTCGGCCATCCCGAGGTCTACATCATCTTCCTGCCGGCCGCGGGCATGGTGTCGATGATCGTGCCGACGATGGCGCGCGCGCCGCTCGTCGGCTACCGGCTGGTCGTGCTCGCGCTGGTCGCCACCGGCTTCCTCAGCTTCGGCCTGTGGGTGCACCACATGTTCGCGACCGGCATCCCGCGGCTCTCGCTCGCGTTCTTCCCGGCGGCGAGCATGGCGGTCGCGATCCCGAGCGGGCATCCAGGTGTTCGCGTGGATCGCGACGCTTCGCGCGCGGCAGGGCGAAGCTCACGACCCCGACGCTCTTCGTGCTCGGCTTCCTGTTCATCTTCGTGCTCGGCGGGCTCACCGGCGTGATGGTGGCGGTGGTGCCGTTCGACTGGCAGGTGCACGACACCTACTTCATCGTCGCGCACCTGCACTACGTGCTGATCGGCGGCATGGTGTTCCCGCTGTTCGCGGCGTTCTACTACTGGGTGCCGTTCACGAGCCGCCACGCGCTGTCCGAGCGCGTCGGGCGCTGGGTGTTCGGGCTCATGTTCGTCGGCTTCAACGTCGCGTTCTTCCCGATGCACCTCACCGGCCTGCTCGGCATGCCGCGGCGCGTCTACACCTACGCCGCCGGAGATGGGCTGGGACGCGCTCAACCTCGTGTCCACCGTCGGCGCGTTCATGATCGCCGCCGGCGTTGCGCTGTTCGTGATCGACCTCGCGCGGCACTTCCGCATGTCGGCCGAAGGCAACGCCGGCAACGTCTGGAACGCCGGCACGCTCGAGTGGCTGCCGACCGGCAACTACTCGAGCCGCAGCATCCCGCTCGTCGCGAGCCGCGAGCCGCTGTGGGACCAGCGCGAATCTCGCCGCGGACGTGGAGGCGGGCCGCTACTACCTGCCGGGCGCGGCCACCGGCGGGCGCGAGACGCTCGTCACCAGCGCGCTCGACGCGAAGCCGCAGTACGTGCTGCGGATGCCGATGCCGGGCTGGGCGCCGCTCGTCGCGGCGTGGTTCACCGCCGCGTTCTTCCTGCTGCTCACGGTCAAGCTGGTCGTGCCGGCTGCGGCGTGCGGCGCGGTCGCGCTCGCCGCGCTGCTGCACTGGGTCTGGGAGCTCGATCCGCCGGCGGACCGTCCACCCGTCGACATCGGCGGCGGCCTCCGCCTGCCGGTCTACGCGAGCGGACCGCTGTCCCAGTCGTGGTGGGCGATGGTGATCCTCATGCTCGTCGCGGCGTCGCTGTACGGGTGCCTGCTGTTCTCGTATCTCTATCTCTGGACGGTGTCGCCGGACCAGTGGGTGCGCGCGGACGTGCCGGTCCCCTATCCGCTGATGGCCGCGGCCGTGCTCCTCGCGGCGAGCGCCGCCGCGACGCTCGCGCAGCGCACGCTCGCCGGCCGGGGGCATTGCTATCCGCTCGTGCTCGCCGTGCCGCTCCTCGCCGCCGCGACCGCCGTCTCGCTGGCCGCGCACCGCGACCTCGCTCCGGCCGACTCCGCGTACGGCGCGATCGTCCATGCGGTGCTCGCCGTGGACGCGTTCTTCGCCGCGGCCGCGATCGTCCTCGTCCTGTTTGCGCTCGCGCGGCAGGCCGCGGGGCGCCTCGACCGCACGCGGCGGGTGACGTTCGACAACGCGCGGCTGTTCCTCAACTACACCGTCGGCCAGACGCTCGCGGGGCTCGCGCTGGTGCACGGTTTCCCGCGGCTGGTAGGCTGAATGCGCGAGCTCGCGTGGCTCTCCGCGGGTGCGGCGATCTGGGCGGTGCATTTCGGCGCGCTGTACGGCGTGACCGCGGTCGCGTGCGCGCGCGGTCTGTCCGAGGCAGTGCCCTGGACCGTCGCGATCGGCGGCGCCACGGCCGCGGCGCTGCTGCTGACGGTGATTGCGCGCGCGCGGCGCGGGACGTTCGTCGGTTGGATCGCCGCGGCGAGCGCCGCCGCCGCGCTGTTCGCGGTCGTGCTGGAGTCGGCCGCAGGCCTCCTGATGCCGCCATGCGCATGATCGCGGTCGCGCTCGCACTCCTCGCCGCCGGCTGCAGCGAGCCGCGGTCCGCGGCGCCGGGCGAGGCGGAACGGGGCCGCCTGCTGCTGCGGCAGTACGGCTGCGGCGCCTGCCATGCGATCCCCGGCGTGCCGGGCGCGAACGGCAACGTCGGCCCGCCGCTCGACGGCGTCGCGCGCCGGGTCTATCTCGGCGGGGTCCTCGCGAACACGCCAGAGAACATGGCGCGCTTCATCCGCGCGCCGCAGCGCGCCGATCCCCTGACTGCGATGCCCGATCTCGGCGTGGAGCCGGGCCACGCGCGGGACATGATCGCCTACCTGTACGGGATGCGGTGAGGACGACGCTCGTCATGGCGCTATCGCTCGCCGCGCTCTGCGCGCTCGCGGGGGCCTTCGTCGCGTCGGGCACGTACGACGTGTCGGCGACCGATCCGCATCTGCCGCCGACGAACTGGGCCATCGAGCAGACCATGCGACGCGCCGTCGCGCGCCGTGCCGGGGCGATCGAGGCGCCGCCGCTCGGCGCAGCGGCGCAGCTGGACCGGGGCGCCGCGCTCTTCCGCGCGCACTGCGTGAGCTGCCACGGCGCGCCGGGCGTCGCGCCGGAGCCGTTCGCGCTCGGCCTGATGCCGCTGCCGGCGCCGCTCGCGCAGACGGGGCGCGAGTGGCGGCCCGCGGAGATCTTCTGGGTGGTGAAGCACGGGCTCAAGATGACCGGCATGCCGGCCTGGCGGTTCCGGCTGGCCGACGACGACATCTGGGCGGTGGTCGCATTCGTCCTCGAGCTGCCGCGGCTGTCGCCGTCGGACTATCGCGCGCTGACCGTCCGGGAGGTTCCGCGCACGCCGCCGGAACGCCCCGGCGACCCCGACCCGGAGCGCGGACGCACCGCGCTGCACCAGTACGCCTGCGTCGCGTGCCACGAGATTCCCGGCGCCACCGGGCCGAAGGCGCGCGTCGGCCCGCCGCTCGCGGGGATCGCCACGCGCCGGATGCTGGGCGGGGTGGTGCCCAACACCCCGGAGAACATGGTGCGCTGGCTGCGTGCACCGCAGTCGATCGATCCGCCGACCGCCATGCCCGACCTCGGCGTCACCGAGCGCGACGCGCGCGACATCGCCGCCTATCTGGCGACGCTGAAGTAGCGCGGGGTACGCGGCTTGCTTCGTCTGGTGAACGACGACGCAGGAGATGCCCATGACGACCCACCGCCTGTCCCTGTATGCGGCCCTGGCCGCGGCCGTGATCGCGCTGGCAGGGTGCGCCACCCCGGTGCGCAACGCCGCGCTCGAAGACGCCCGCATCGACGTCGCGCGGGCGCGCACCGAACCCGCCGTCGCGAGCCACGCGCCGGAGGCGCTGCGCGCGGCCGAGGACGCGCTCGCTCGCGCGGAAAGCGCCTCGCAGCAGTGGACCGATCCGGCCGAGGTGTCGCGTCTCGCGAACGTGGCGCGCGACCGCGCCCTGCTCGCGCAGGACCTCGCGCGGCAGCGAGTCGCCGCCATCCGGCTCGAAGCGGAGGAGGCGCAACGCCGCGCCGCCGCCGCCCAGGCCCAGGCGGCGCAGGCGCAGCTCCTCGCCGAGGAGGCGCGCGCGCGCGCCGCGGCCGCCGCCGCAGCGGCGGCCCAGATCGCACCCCCCGCCGTCGTGACGGCCGCGCCCGACGGCGCGCTGAGCGCACTCGCCGCGCGTCCGGCACCGGGCACCGGGACCGTGATTACGCTCGACGAGACGCTCTTCGAGCCGGGCCGGTCGGTGCTGCGCCCGCAGGCGCTGGGCATGCTCGACACGCTCGCCGCGTTCCTGCGCGACAACGCCGAGCGGGTCGTCGTCGTGGAGGGCTTCGCCGTCGACTTCCGCGGGGTGCCGGTGAACTACACGCTCTCGGAGCAGCGCACGCTGGCCGTGCGCGATGCCCTGCTCGCGCGCGGCATCGCGGGCCGCCGGATCGAGGTGCGTCCGTTCGGTACCGCGCGCAGCGTGGCGCCGGGCGCGTTTCCGCGCGAGCGCATCGACATCGTCGTCTCCGACTCGGCCGGGCGGCTCGCGCCGCGTTAGGGCGTCCGCGCTTGCGGGCGCCGCGCAGCCCGATCGGCGGGTCGGCGTTCGGCATCCACCTCCGCCGGTGCGGCGCTGTTCGAGGCAGCGCGCCCGCGCCGGCGCGGGCAGCTCAGTTTGCACCCCAGCGCCGGACCGGACGGTTCGCCGCTCATCTGGCATGACCATAAGCGGTGAGGGACGCGTACTCAGCACGTGTCAGTCGTTGGAAGGACTCTAGCCTTTCGACGAACCGCTCCGGCCTGGCCAGGTGCATGAAGACCAGTTCGGACATGGCCTCCCCCAACGTGCACTCGAGCTCATCGAGTTCGCGTTCACGAAGAGGGTCCTCGACATCGACCGGACGGGCAGGCCGAACGGTCAATCCGATCCTAGTCGCGCGACGAATCGAGGGTTTTCTGCACCGCGTCCCCCGCGGCGGTCCATCCCATCATGCGCTTCCCATCGCATTCCTGACCGACCGAGGCCATGCACGGATTCACGTCGTCGCTGCGGACCGCGCAATCGACGTGAAGCGTCATAGCGCCCGTTTCGCCACTGTAGATCTGCAATCCGCTCGGATAGGTCCTTAGTCCGCATCGGATCCCCTGCGCTGGTGTCGGGCAACTGGGTCTCAGTCGGGGCGGCCGAGCCTGTGCTGGGGTTCGAATCGCCGCAACCACCAGCCACGAGGCCGAGGCAAGCGATGAGTGCAATCTTCCACGTCATGCGCGTGTGCAGAGAGGGACGTGAGTTCGGCCAACGAAGCAAACGGAGGGCCCGAGTGCTCGGGCGGCATGGAGATTGCATCGGCCCGGACGCGCGACTGGTGTGCGAAGGGGAATTGGATGACGACAAAGCTACGCGGCGTACTGAAACGCGAGATCGAGATCGATCACGCGCCCTACGTCCTCCACATCGAGCCGAACGGCTTTCGGCTGGTTCCGAAGGGGCGGCGGAAAGGCTACGCGCTGAAGTGGTCTTCTTTCGTGAGCGGCGAGGCGGCGCTTGCTACGGCGCTGAATGCGTCGCTCAGCGCAGGACCGGACCGCGGACTCGAGCCTCCGGACGAACCCGAGGGAGGTCAGTGATCCCGCGCCTTCTGCGTTCATGACCGAAGCAATTGCCGGCCGTCCGCGGATCGGGGGCGGCGAGGCGGTGTGCACGGCTTACGCCGTATGCGCTTTGCGTGCAGGAACTGCAATGCGCGACGCAAGAGTTCCTCGACCCGCCGTGGCTTGATCAAGAACCACTTCGCCACCGAGCATTAAGCGCTAGGACCCGCGCTTGCTTTCCCTCGCGCGATGCGAATCAGGGGAAGCCGAAATCACGCGAGCCGCCTCGGGCGGCTCGTTCTCGCGCTGGCATCGACGTGCTCGCTCGCCGCGGCCGCGTCGGTGCCGTCGTTCGGTTTCGAGGAGGTCGATCGGCGCGCGCAGGCGGCTGCCGTGGCGCCCTTCGCCCGGAGCGGTGGGCTCCCGCGAGCGCTGCAGAATCTTCAGTACGACCAGTACCGGGACATTCGCTACAAACCCGACCGCTTCCTTTGGCGGAGCGCCCAGCTTCCCTTCGAGATCGCCTTCTTTCATCCTGGCTGGCATTTCGCCGAGCCGGTGCGCATCCACGAGGTCACCGCCGCAGGCGTACGCGAGCTCCGGTTCGACCCGGACCAGTTCGACTACGGTGCCAACAAGGTCGACCCCAGAACCCTCACCGGGCTGGGGTACGCGGGATTCCGGGTCCATTTCCCGCTCAACTCACCGCAATACAAGGACGAGGTCCTGGTCTTCCTGGGCGCGAGCTACTTCCGCGCGCTTGGCAAGGGGCAGCGCTACGGCCTCTCCGCGCGGGGGCTCGCGGTGGACACCGCGGCAGCGTCCGGGGAGGAGTTTCCGCGCTTCGTCGAGTTCTGGATCGAGCGCCCGGCGCGCGATGCGCGGGACCTCACGATCTACGCTCTGCTCGACTCGCGCCGGATGACGGGTGCCTACCGCTTCGTGCTGAGACCGGGCGTGTCGACCGTGCTCGACGTCAGGGCCCGGCTCTATCTCCGGGAGTCGGTCGGCAAGCTCGGGCTTGCGCCGCTCACCAGCATGTTCTACTTCGGCGAGAACCAGCCCCTCGCGCGCGAGGACTTTCGCCCCGAGGTGCACGATTCGGACGGCCTGTCCGTCCATTCCGGGAGCGGCGAATGGATCTGGCGACCGCTCGCGAATCCCAGACGCTTGCTGGTGAGTTCGTTCGTTACGGCCAATCCGCGCGGCTTCGGTCTCATGCAGCGCGACCGCGACTTCCGCCGCTACGAGGACCTCGAAGCCCGGTACGAGCTGCGGCCGAGCGGTTGGGTGCAGCCGCGCGGCGACTGGGGCCCGGGGCGCATCGAGCTCGTGCAGATTCCGTCGCCCGACGAGACGAACGACAACATCGTGGCCTACTGGGTTCCGGACCGCGCGCCGAAGCCGCTGGCGCCCTACGACTTCGAGTACCGCGTGCTGTGGCAGCTCGAGGTCGAGGCGAGAGCGCCCGGGGCCTGGGTCACGCAGACCCGGCGCGGCCGGGGCTACGTCCGTAAGCCCGATGACAGCATTGGGTTCGTGATCGACTTCGAGGGCCCGGCGCTGAAGAAGCTGGCGACCGACGCCCCGCTGGAGGGCGTCGCGACCGCGGTCGACAACGGCGAGATTCTCGAGCGCACCGCCTATCGGAACGAGGTGACCGGGGGAGCGCGCCTCGCTCTGCGCGTGCGTCGGGTGGATGCCGGCAAGCCCGTGGAGCTGCGCGCGTTCCTGCGCAGCGGCGACGACACGTTGTCCGAGACATGGGCGTACGCCTTACCCCCTGGCTGACCGGCGACCTCATCACCGCGCCGGACGGCACGCTCCGGTCACGGATGGCGCCGCCGCTGAACCGCACGCCGATGGCGCCGCACGCCTGGCCGCTCCGGAGCGTTTTTTCGCTCTTGGGTCGCGCGCCGGCGCGCCGCGGCGCGCCGGCGGCACCCTGGCGGCGTGCAGGCGCGATCCGCCGCGCGCTACTGCTTCTGCTCGTCCTCGTTCAGACCGCGTTCGCCACGTGGTCCATGGCCGCCGTCCTTCCCTACCATGGCACACGGCCGCTCGAGATGGCGACCCTGGCGCTTTTCGTGCCGCTCTTCGCGTGGGTGTCGGCCGGGTTCTGGACGGCGCTCACGGGTTTTTTCGTGTTGCTGTCGGGCCGTGACCGGTACCGGCTCGCGCGCACTGCGGCGGCAAGCGCGCCGATCGAGGCGGGGGCGCGCACGGCTATCGTGATGCCGATCGCGAACGAGAACGTGCCCCGCGTCTTCGCCGGGCTGCGCGCGACTTTTCGTTCGCTCGCCGCCACGGGCGAGCTGCGGCACTTCGACTTTTTCGTGCTGTCGGACACCAGCGACCCGGACCTGCGCGTCGCCGAGGTGGTGGCATGGCACGACGCCTGCCGTGCGCTCGGTGCCGACGGGCGCCTCTTCTACCGCCTGCGCACGCACCGACTCAAACGCAAGAGCGGCAACCTCGCCGACTTCTGTCGCCGCTGGGGCCGCAACTACCGCTACATGGTGGTGCTCGACGCCGATAGCGTGATGAGCGGCGAGTGCCTGACCGCGCTGGTGCGCCTGATGGAAGCCCACCCCGACGCCGGCATCCTCCAGACCGTGCCGCGCACCGCGGGGCGCGACACGCTCTTTGCGCGCGTGCAGCAGTTCGCCAGCCGCGTGTACGGGCCGCTCTTCGCCGCGGGCCTGCACTTCTGGCAGCTCGGGGAATCCCACTACTGGGGCCACAACGCGATCCTTCGCGTCGCGCCCTTCATGCGCCATTGCGCGCTCGGCCGTTTGCCGGGCCGCGGCGCGCTGTCCGGCGAGATCCTCTCGCACGACTTCGTCGAGGCGGCCCTGATGCGCCGGGCGGGCTGGGCGGTCTGGCTCGTCTACGATCTGCCGGGCAGCCACGAGGAGATGCCGCCGAACCTCGTGGACGAGCTCCTCCGCGATCGGCGCTGGTGCCGCGGCAACCTGATCAACTCGCGGCTGCTGTTCGCCGAAGGATTGCACCCGGCGCACCGCGCCGTGTTCATGACCGGCCTCATGGCCTACCTGTCGGCGCCCCTCTGGTTCCTGTTCCTCCTGCTCTCCACCGCATTGCTCGCGGTCCACACGCTCGTTCCTCCCGCCTACTTCGTCCGCCCCGAACAGCTCTATCCGCTGTGGCCGCAATGGCACCCCGACTGGGCGGTCGCGCTCTTCGGTGCCACCGCCGCGCTGCTGTTCGTGCCCAAGGTCCTGGCGGGCGCGCTCGTCATCATGCAGGGTTCGCGCGGTTTCGGCGGTGCGCGACGCGTGGCCACGGGCGTGCTCCTCGAGTCGATCCTTTCGGCGCTGCTCGCGCCGATCCGGATGCTGTTCCATACGCAATTCGTCGCGGGTGCGCTCAGCGGCGGCGCCCTGGGCTGGCGGTCACCGCCGCGCGAAGACGCGGAGACCGGGTGGGTCGAGGCCATCCGCCGCCACGGCGGTCACTCGCTGCTCGGCATCCTGTGGGCGGCGGGCGTCTACGGACTCAATCCGGGATTCGCCTGGTGGCTCGCGCCCATTACCGGCGCGCTCGCGTTGTCGATTCCGATCTCCGTTCTCTCGAGCCGCGTCTCCCTCGGTCGTGCGCGCGCGCCGGGCGCGTCTGTTCCTCATCCCCGAGGAATCGCGACCGCCGAGCGAGCTCCGCTGGACGTGGTCGGCCGCCCGACGTGCCGCGCCGCTGCCGGGTTTTCCGGAGGCGATTCTTGATCCGGCGGTGAATGCACTCGTCCGGGCCTGCGGAGTCGCGCGCGGGACCCCTTCACCCGGCGCGCACCGGCAGCACTGCCGGCTCGTCGAACGGGCGCTCGAAGGCGGGCCGGAGGCGCTCCACCCCGCGGAGAAGAACGCGCTTCTCGGTGATCCGGAAGCCCTTGGCCGACTGCACCGCGCGTTGCCGAACTCATGAGGTCTTCGCTTCCCTACGCCACGCCCGCGGCGCGATCGGGCTCGCCCGTGTCAAGACTCTGGCCGGGCACGCGGGTTGCAGACAATTGAAAGGGAACTTTCGGCGTCGTTAAACCCACAGGAGAATAGGCAAATGAAAGGCATCGGTCTCTGGTTGCTGGGTGTGCCCGTCATCGTCATCATCGCGTTGTACGTTTTCGGCATCCTCTAGATCCGCCGGGCCGGATATTGCGGCACGCTCGATAGCGCCAGTGCCGGGTCGGGGATGCCCGCCAACGGTAGGAACTACATCCCCACGTCGTTCTTGACCTGGGCCAGGGCGCGTTCTCGTCGCGCAGAGCATCCGCTCCAGGCGATGCGCTCTATCCGACGGGGCACCTGAATTGCATGCAAGCGGGACCGGCGACGGACAACGACGTTCGCCGGACGAGCCTCTCACTGCCCGTGTGGAGGCGAACCGAAACATTGTCATCCGGAGTGTCCAATGAAATCCGAACAGTTGAACGAACTGCTGCTGCAGGCGCTCGAGCACGAGATGGGCGGCGTCACAATCTACGAAACGGCGCTTCAGTGCGCGGTCAATGCGGATCTGCAGGAAGAGTGGCAGAAGTACCTTGGCGAGACGCACCGGCACGTCGAGATCCTGGAGGATGTCTGCCGCGCCCTGGATCTGAATTCCGATCAGGACACGCCCGGACGGACGATCGTGCGTCACAACGGTAGAGCGTTGGTGGAAGCGATGAAGAAGGCGCAATCGGGCGGAGATCCCGACGCGGCGCAGATCGTGGCCTGCGAATGCGTGGTGCTGGCCGAGACGAAGGACCACGCCAACTGGGAGCTGATCGGGAAGTGCGCGAAGAAGCTCAAGGGTCCGCAGGGAAAGGCCCTCGCGGACGCGTACGACGAGGTTGAGGACCAGGAAGACGAGCATCTCTACCACAGCAAGGGCTGGCTGCGCGAGCTGTGGATCGAATCGCTCGGGATGAAGGCAGTCCTTCCGCCGCCGGAGGAGAAGAAGCATGTGAAGACGGCGATCGGCGCCGCGCGCGCGGAGCAGGCGAGCGCGAAATCGCGCTAGTCGCTGCCAACGTTCGCGCCGCGCACGTGCAGAGGGGCGACTGGCGTCGCCCCTCCGGCCGGGAGTTGGCCTCAACCGGGGGCCGGTTCGCCGGCGTCGGACCTCGTGCTGGCGGACATGACCCCGGCCCGGACCGGGCCGAGCTCGGACAACATTCTCATCAGCGCATCGGGCTCCACCGGCTTGACCATGTGAGCGTCAAACCCGGCTTCGTCGGAGCGGCGGCGATCCTCGCCCAGGCCCCGTCCGGTCAGCGCCACCAGCGTCAAGCGCTTGTCCCGGTGCTGCGCCCGGATCCGCCGGCCGGCTTCGTAGCCGTCAAGTCTCGGCAAGCCGATGTCCAGCAGAACCACGTCCGGCTCGAACCGTGCCGCCGCCTCGACGGCCGCGACGCCGTCGTAGACCGTCCGAGTCTCGTGGCCGTTCAGCTGGAGCAGCGTCGCGAGCGATTCGGCGGCGTCCCGGTTGTCGTCGACGACGAGGATACGGCGGCTCGGTACGGCCGCTACGCCGGTCTCGCCAGGTTCCGTAGGGGTGCGGAACGCTTCCATCAGTATCGGCAGACGCACCACAAACTCACTGCCCTGACCCAATCCGTCACTGTGGGCTTCGATGGTGCCGCCGTGCAGCTCCACGAGGTTGCGCGCCAGCGTCAGACCGATCCCGAGACCCGCGGCCGAGCGCACGCGGGCGCCTTCGACCTGCGTGAACAGATCGAAAATGCGGGGCAGCTGGTCGGCGGCGATGCCTATGCCGTCGTCCCGCACGCGGATGACGGTCTCGGCGGGCGCGTTCTCGCCGCCCGCCCTCTCAACGGTCAGCCCGATGTGCCCCCCGTTGCCGGTGAACTTGCAGGCATTGTTCAGCAGGTTGCCCACCACCTGAGCCAGCCGGATCGGATCGGCGCTGAGATAAATCGGCTCCGTCGGCAGCGTGACGGTCAACTCATGGCCCATGCTTTCGCAGAGCGGGCGCGCCGCTTCCACGGCGTGGTGCACGATCGAGGCGAGTTCCACCCGCTCCCTGCGCAGTTCGATCTTGCCGCGGCTGATGCGGCCCACGTCGAGCAGATCGTCCACCAGCCGCACCATGTGGCCGACCTGCCGCTCCATCATCGCGACGGCCGCGTCGATGGAGTGGGGGCTCGACGATTCGCTCCCGGCTACCCGTCGCATGATCTCGAGCGCATTGCGAATCGGTGCCAGCGGGTTACGGAGCTCGTGGGCGAGCATCGCCAGAAACTCGTTCTTGCGGCGGTCCGCATCGGCCAGGGCGTCCTCATACTGCTTGCGCTCGGTGATGTCGATGGCGACGCCGCCGACCACGATGTCCTCGCCCTCGCGGCCGGCGATGGGGAATTTGCTGACGAGCGAGTGATGGACGGTGCCGTCCGGATGCCGCAGCGCCTCGATCGTCTGGATGCCTGCCTCGCTGTCGAGGGCCCGCTGGTCGTGCTCTTCGAACCGCGCCGCGGTCTCCGGCGGAAAGAGCTCCCGATCGGTCCGTCCCAGCAGCTCGGTCACGCGGATGCCGAAAGCCCGCTCCGCCGCGTCGTTGGCGTAGACATAGCGGCCCGCGCGGTCCTTGATCCACGCGAGGCCCGGCAGCTGCTCCATGAATCGACGGAATCGCAGCTCGCTGTCGCGCAACTTCTTCTCCGCCTGCCTGCGCTCGGTGATGTCGACGTTGACACCGGCCAATCGGACGGGCTGGCCGGCCTCGTTCTTGAAGGCCTGAAACCGGGCGGCAATCCAGTGCACCGCACCGTTCGGCCATACAACGCGCCACTCGCCTTCCCCGGGCTGGCCGGTCCGTAGGGCGAGCGCCACACACCGCAAGGCGGCCTCCCGGTCGTCGGGATGCAGCAGGTTTTCCCACGCGGTCTGAGTGTTCGAGAATCCGCCCGGGGCGAGTCCATGCATCGCTTCCAATTCGGGCGTCCAGATGTTGACGCCCGTTTCGATATTCCAGTCGAACGTCCCGATGTGTGCGACCTGCTGCGACAGATGCAGGCGCTCTTCGCTCTCGCGCAGCCGCTCGTTGGCACGTTGCAGCTCGCGGGCGCGCAGGAGGATGTCCGCTTCCAGCTTGCGGCGCCCGGTGATGTCGCGCGCCACCTTGGACGCGCCGATAACATGACCGGCTGCGTCCTTTACCGGCGAAACGGTGAGCGAGATGGTGACCCGCCGACCGTCCTTGCCGACGCGCTCGGTCTCGAAGTGGTCCACCTTCTCCCCGCGCCGGACACGAGCGAGCACGTCGGCTTCTTCCGCCCATCGCTCCGCGGGAATGATGAGCGTGATGGGCCGCCCAACCGCCTCGGCTGCGGTGTAGCCGAACATTGTCTCGGCGGCGCGGTTCCAGGATGTGATGACGCCTTCCAGCGTCTTGCTGACGATCGCGTCATCCGAGGACTCGACGACCGCCGCAAGCCACGCACGCGCCACTTGCTCCTGATTTTGCTCGGTCACCCCGTCGAGGGTGACGATGGCCCGATCGCTCCTCTGCGCGGGAGGTTGTATCCCTAATTTCGTTGGCGCCGGGGCTTTCATGTGTGGCGTGATCCCCAGAGGGGCAAGGCGCTGCGTGACACGATCGCAGCGTACTCGATACCGTGGTCGGAGTGGAAGAGTCAGGGCGAGACAGGGTACGTCAGGTTCAGGTGGCCGCTTGCGCGCAACACCGGGTCCGGAATCGCTGCCCCCGGCGGACACCCAAGGCGTCGGGCGCGAGCACGACGCCCCCGTCTTGCACCGTAGTGGACTACGGCTGCGAATGTCTGCGTCGAAGCCACCATGCGGACAAGGGGTGATGGCGGGCTTGCAAAGACTCCGGGGGCCCGCGCCTTGCTCCTCGATTGGGGACAGCCAGAGGGCACTGCAGCAAGGCCTCGCGCCGGGTCGCCGGCGGGCCGTGCAGCACAACGTGGAGCAAGGAACCTTCGTGAAGGGCTACACGATTGGCGAGCTGGCTCGCGCCACGGGCGTCCACATCGAGACGATTCGCTACTATCAGCGCATCGGGCTGTTGCCGGTCCCGCCCCGCACGAAGGGCACGGCGCGGCGCTACGGGCCGGAGGCCGTGGAGCGCCTGCTGGTCATCCGGGGCGCGCGGCGCCTCCTATTCTCCATCCCTCAGGTGGCGGGGCTTATTGCGGCAAGCGACGACCCGCAGGGTTGCGCCGAGGCGCGGGCAATCGCTGGCGCGCGGCTCGCCGAGGTCGAGCGGGAGGTGGCCACGCTGCAGGGCATTGGCCGCGAGCTCGCCGCACTGATGCGCCTCTGCGAAGCGGCCGAGGGTTCGCCGAGCGCGATCCTGCGACATTTGAGCCGTCCCGGGCCGGCGGACACCTGAACGAAGGCCACCTGCCGGGGCCGGCACAGCCGCGTAGCTCAGCGCGCCCCGCCGGCCGCCGAGACACGCCAGACGGTATTGCCGACATCATCGGCGACGAGCAACGCGCCGCGCGTGTCGATCACAACACCCACCGGCCGCCCCTGCGCGTCCCCGGAGGCGTTGACGAAACCGGTCAAGACTTCCGACGGCATACCCGAGGGCTGGCCGTCCCGGAAGGCCACAAAGACGACGGCATAGCCGCTGAGCGGCCGGCGATTCCAGGATCCGTGCAACCCGACAAACATGCCCCGCGCGTATCGGGCGGGCAACGCAGCGCCCTCGGAAGTCGCCAGGCCGAGGGGGGCGACGTGGGCGCCGAGCGCGTAGTCGGGCTTGATCGCCTTTGCGACGAGGTCGGGGCGTGGCGGCTGGACGCGCGCGTCGACATGCGGCCCGTAGTAGCTGTAAGGCCAGCCGTAGAATCCGCCCTCGACGACGGAGGTCAGGTAGTCGGGCACGAGGTCGCTGCCGAGCTCGTCGCGCTCGTTCACGACAGTCCACAGCACACCGGACTGCGGTTCCCACGCCATGCCGTTCGGATTGCGCAGCCCGGAGGCGAACAGCCGCTTCGTCGCGCGATGCGGGTCGATCTCCCAGATCGCGGCTCGACCCTCCTCCGCGGCCATGCCGTTCTCCCCGATGTTGCTGTTCGACCCGACGGTCACATAGAGCCGCGTGCCGTCTCGGCTCGCGAGCAGGTTCTTCGTCCAGTGATGGTTGATGCCCGCGGGCAGATCGACCACCTTGACGCCCGCCGCTGCGTCGAGATGATCTGCACCTCTCCTATAGGGGAAGCGCACGATGGCGTTCGCGTTCGCCACGAAAAAGTCTTCGCCAATGAGCGCCATGCCGAAGGGCGAATGCAGTCCTTCGAGGAACACCACGCGCGTCTCGGCGATGCCGTCGCCATCCGCGTCGCGCAGCAGGGTGATGCGGTCGGCGCTCCGACCCGTCGCGCCGGCGCGCGCCATCACCTGCTTCATGATCCATCGCTTGATCCCGCCGCTCTCGGCATCGGGCGGCGGAGGCGGCCGATTCGTCTCCGCCACCAGCACGTCACCATTGGGCAGGACATAGAGCCAGCGCGGGTGATCAAGTCCGGTCGCGAACGCTGCCACCTTCAGCCCGTCGGCGGCGACCGGCGTTGCTCCGGCGGGCCACCCTTTTGCCGGCGCGATGTTTACCGTCGGGAGAACCGTCGACCGCGGGGGCGGCAGCAGGGGGTCGAGCCCGACCCCGGCGTGGAACGGGATACGCGCCGATTCTCCGCAGGCGGTCAGCCCAACCACCACCAGGAGGATCCAAGCAGGCGATGCGAGTCTCATCGACGTCGCGCGCGAAACGGTCGTCCCTGCGTCGGGGTGTGGCCCAATCTCAATGGCCCGGTTTCGTGCTCCGGCGCGTGGACGATGACTTTGTCCTGCTGCGGCGGCCGGAACCTGCCTTCTTGCCTCCGCCGTCCTGCCGGTTGACGGTGGCCCAGGCACGCCGCTCGGCCTCGTGCGACCCGATGCCGCGCCGCTTGTAGCCGGCTTCGATGTGCTCGGCCTTGCGCTTCTGCTTGTCGGTGTATGCCGATTTGTCTCCGCGGGGCATTCGAGGTCCTTTTCGCTCGTGAGCGACTCACGCGACATTCACTTCGCCGTCGGCTGGCGCGGACGCAAGCGGCGGGCCCGAGAGGGCCGGCTTCGAGGCGGACTCCGTACCTGGCTACGGTCGGTCCCGCGTCTCGTGATCTGCCGGTACGGTCCTACCGTAGTTCACGAAGTGCCGGGTTACACGCTCATCTGGTCCGAAAACTGCTACTGCAATGGTGTCAGGCCTCATACGCATGGGAGAAGAAGAATGCGTCTAAGAATCGGGATCGAATCCGACCAGGGGGAATCGGCGGTCGAGCTCTTGCAGCGCACACCCATCGATCGCCTCGAGGAGACCGTGAAGGCGCTCAAGGGCCACCGACCGGTCGAGGAAGTCCGCAAGGCACTGGTCGAGCGCATCGCTCATGCGCCGCTTGCGGAATTTGAAACGCTGAAGCACATCTATCTGAAGCATTGCGGGGGCGCGGCGTGAGCCGTGGCGCCCGAGCACCTTCAATCATGAGCAGCGCCGCCAGGTGATATTCGACCAGAGCGCGCTCTACGAATCGCGGCGCCGGGCATCAAATCACTGGCGATTCATGCTCATGGCCGCGGCGACTCGGTCCGCATCGGTTTGGGCGGGGTGTCGATCGGCTCGCGGCTGATGCGCTCGTACTCGGCGATGACTTGCGCCCCGACGAGCAGGACAATGGCCCCGATCTCGACGCTCAGCAGCACGATGATCGACGTCGTCAACGAGCCGTACACGAGCTGGATCGACGACATCGAGGCGTAGTACCAGACCAGGACGTGGCGGGTGAGCTCCCATAGCAGCCCGGCCGTTACGCCGCCGATCAGCGCGTAGCGCAGCGAGAGCCGGCCCACCGGCATCACGAGGTATATCGCGGTCAGCATCAGGATCTCGCCGGCGACCCCGATGAGGTACACGAGCGCGGCGGAAAGCGTGCCGAGCGAGCGCACTTCGCCAAAGAGCCGCAATTCCCGCGCGCCGAGGGATTCGAGCGCGCCCGATACGACGGTAACGACCAGAAAACCGATCCCCAGGAACAGAATGAACACATAGGGCATCAGGACCGAGCTGATGAACCGTCTCCGCTTTATCGCCACGCGATGGTAGAAAATCACCGACATCGCGTTCTCCAGCACGGTGAATGCGAGCGCACTGAAGAACAGGAGCGTGAGCAGCAGTACCGGGCCGATCACGTGGCGATGATCGAGGAAGGTACGCAGCTCCTCCACCAGCGCGCGCGACCGCCCGGGCACGACGAATTCCAGATACGCGTTGAGCGTTGCCAGCAGCCGCTCGGCGTCGATGACGTGGGATAGCACGATCATCACGAGGATGAGCAGCGGCACCAGGGAGAGCAGCGTGTAGTAGGCGACCGCCCCGGCAAGGAGCAGGCCCTGATTCGCTCGAAAGGCCCTGAGCACGCGCAGGCCGAAGGCAGCCGGTTGCTTCAGGACCCTTCGGGTGTTGGCCGCCAGGCGCATGATTGCGTGCGGTTCTCAGAAGCCCGGTGCCGGGACGACCGGCGCACGACGCCTCGTTAACGTCGAAGTAGGCGCGGCAACATGCGTGCCAGCACGTTGTCCTTGCGGATGAAGTAATGAAACAGCGCCGCAGCGACATGGATTGCGATCAGCAGGACAAGCAACCGCCCCAGGAGCCGATGGACCAGGAAAGCCGTGGCGGAGGCCTCCCGGTTCGGCTCGACGACCGCGGGGAGCGAGAACAGGCCGAGAATGTCGAGCGCGGGATAGAGCGAGATCCCGATGTAGCCTGCGATCGGCACGCAGAGCAGCAAAATGTACAAGCCCCAATGGTTCAAGCGGCTCGCGACCTTCTGCCACGCCGTGAGGGTCGGCTCGTCGGCCGGAATGCCATGTGTCAGCCGATAGGCGAGCCGGCAAACAACGACCGCGAGGAGGGTGACGCCGAGGAGCTTATGGCTGGTGTAGAGCCCGCCCGTCACTGCATCCCAGATCTTCAGCGTGTTTCCGCGATAGGCCATATAGGCCCCGACCGGGGCCTGGACGAGGATCAATGCGACGATCGCCCAGTGAAAGAACCGGGCGGGGCGACTGTAGAGTTCCAGTTGTCCTGTCGTTGCGGACGGCTTGTTCATGGTCACCCCCTTGCGCGGTTCGGATCATTCGCGGGCATTCTCCGGCAGTTGCACGATGCGCGCCGGCGCGGGAGATGTCCGAAATGCGGTGATCACGCCCCGCATCCGCGATCTCGGGCTGGGTGACTGCTCAGGGCGCCCCGGGTCTCACGGGGCGGAAATCCTCGCCGTCCTGCGCTCGAAGAGCTCCTGGCAGAAGCTGCAGCGCGCTGCCGTGGGCACCACCGCGAGGCGCGCCGGATCGATCTCGAGTTCGCAGTCGACACATCGGCCATAGCTGCCGTCGGCGATTCGCCCGAGGGCGCTGCCGACCGCCGTCAGCTCGGTGACATCGCGCTCGAGCAGCGCGCCGCGCAGCGCGGTCTGCTCGATGGCCACCGATGCGTCGCCCAGGTCCTGCACCTCGCCGGCGATGCCACTGAAGGTCTGCTCGGGCTCGGGGACGATCTCCTCGGAGACCTTGGTCCGCAGCTCATCGAGCCGGGCCTGAAGCTGGGCGCGCATTGCCCGGGACCGTTCGCGATCGGATGGACTCATGGTTTTCGCGGTGGAGCAATGCACATGCCCGCAGCCGCGCGGGGTCGGCCTACCGGGCGGTCGGCGTGCCGCCCACGGGCGGAATGCGCAGCGCCGTGCGATAGAGCTGTTCCATGCGCGCCACTTCGCGCTCCCGTCCAAAGTCCTGCCGCGTGCGGCGCACCGCAGTGTCGACCATGGACCGCGCGAGCGCGGTGTCCTCCGCGATGCGCGCGAGCGCGCCCGCCAGCGCCGCCACGGTCTCGCCCGGCTCCCCCGGGGGCACGAGCAGTGCGCAGGGCGGGTCGGCGAGGACTGCCGGCCCGCCGGCGGCAATGCCCACCACGGGTAGCCCCCGCGAAAGGGCCTCGAGCACTGCGTCGGCGCTCGGCTCGTGCAGGCTCGGATAGAGGAAGGCGTCGTGACCCGCATAAGCGCGTGCGATGCCCGGGCGATCGAGTTGCGGAATCCAGCTGACCGCGTCCTCGACGCCAAAGTGTCGGGCCGTGCGACGCAACCACGCCGCGTCCGGACCGCTGCCGATGATCGTGAACGTCGCCTCCGGATGCGTCGTGCGCAGGCGGGCAAGCGCAGCCAGCCCGAGATGCACCCCCTTCGCATAAGCGAGGGGCCCGACGTAAAGCACCCGGAAGCGGCCCGTCTCGCGCGAGCGCGGCTGGAGGCGCTGCTCGCCCGGGTCGTCGATACCGACGTCGAGCTGGACGCGGCATTTGTCGCGATAGCGTGCGGGGATCGCAGCGCGCGTCTCGTCCGTCTTGCACAGAATCGCGGCTGCGCGACGATACACCGCGGCCATGAGGGGATCGATGCATACCATCCAATTGGCGACGTCGCGTCCGCGGTCGACCATGCGGCCGCGCAGCGGTAAAGTCTTGCGCAGGGCGCGCGGCACCGATTCGCCGCCCCCGACCGGTCCGAATACGAACGGCACGCCGAGGAACGCCATAAACGAGGGGTCACGAAAGACCCCGAAAGTGACGTGATGCACGATGTCGAATCGCGTCGTGCGGCATAGCCGCCGCGCCAGTCGGTAGGCCCCCCATTCCCAGAGCAGGGAGTAGTCGGGCGCGCCACGCCGCCAGCTGTGCGCCCATGCCGGCGCGTCGTAGTAAATGACCTGCACGTTGACGTCGCGCCGTTCGGCGAGCGCACGCTCGATCGCGGTCGCGCTGGCGGCACGCGTGATGACCCAGACTTCGTGTCCGGCGTGCGCGAGCCCCACCGCCCAGCGCCAGGCGCTATCGGGCGCGGAGTCTTTGTCCGGCTCGCAGGCGTAGGCCGAGAGAAGGATGCGTAGCCGTCGTCGTTGCGGCGCCTCCGCACGATCGATCTTGGTGCGGCTTGAGCGGCGATTCATTGCGTACGAGTCTCCGAGAACCGCATGCGGTGCGACATCACGGGATGCCGCATCTCCAGTGCCCGTGTCGCGCGGATTGCAAGGAGACACGAGTGCAGCGCGCGGCACAACCTGTCGTCGATTGGCGACACCTGCTTATCGCTTCGGGTCTCCGCCGCCCCATGCCCCGCGTGTAACTTTTTCAGCGCGCCGTAAGCGTTACAGGCGAGGGCCGTTCCGACGTGCGTGCAGCCGGCAAGGCGCGAGGGGCCCTGGTCTTGCTAGAGATAGCGTCCAGCCTGCAAATGCGATGCCAGTCTCCCCCCATACCGCGCGACGCAAACGGCCCGGCCCGCCGCCCCGGGCGCTGCGCGACTACGCGGAGAAACGCGCTTTCGCCGCGACGCCCGAGCCGGCGCCGCGGGCGGTGCGTGCGCGAACGGGGCCGCTCGTCTTCGTCGTACAGCAGCATGCAGCCCGTCGCCTGCATTACGACTTCCGCCTCGAAGCCGACGGCGTGCTCAAGTCCTGGGCAGTCCCGAAAGGTCCGTCGCTGGATCCCGCCCACAAGCGGCTCGCCGTTCAAACCGAAGACCATCCATTCGAGTACGCCTCGTTCGAGGGCGTGATCCCGCCCAAGCAGTACGGTGCAGGGCAGGTGATCGTGTGGGATTGCGGCGTGTACACGCCCGATGACGACGATACGCACCACTACGACGATCGCGCGTTGGCGGAGCGCCGGGTGCGGGAGGGGATCGAAAAGGGCAAGCTCAGCTTTACGCTGCGGGGGATCAAGCTGAACGGGTCGTTTGCGCTCGTGCGCGCGTCCGACCGCAAGAGCTGGTTCCTCATCAAACGCCGCGATCGCTTCGCGACGACGGACGATGTGCTGGCGCGGGCGCGCTCGGTCCTGTCCGACCTGGATGTGAGCGCACTAAAAGCCGCGCCAACCCCTGTGCGCTTGAGCGCCGCGGACCTGGCGCCCAGCGGCCCAGTGGAGCCGCTGCCGACCACGCTCAAACCGATGCTCGCCGAGCCGGGCGATGCACCCTTCATGGACCCGGACTGGCTCTTCGAGCCGAAACTCGATGGCTATCGTGTGCTCGCGTTCATCGACGGCGACCGCGTCGTGCTTCGCTCCCGCCGCGGCCTCGATCTCACTCGTGCGTTTCCCGCGATCGGCGCCGAGCTGGCCGCGCAGGAGGCCGGCACGATGGTGCTCGACGGCGAGGTCGTCGCGCTGGATGCGGACGGCCGTCCGTCGTTCAGCGCGCTGCAGAAACGGGTGCAGCTCAAGACCGAGCGCGAGATCGCCGCGGCAGACGCGACCACGCCCGCGATCTTCTTCTGCTTCGATTTGCTGCACTTTGCCGGCATTGGCCTGCGTGAGGCACCGTACAGCGCGCGCCGCCGCTATCTCGCGCAGTGTCTCTTTCCGTCTCCGCATGTGCAGCTGGTGCATGCCCAGGCAGACGGCGACGGGTTGTATGACGCCGCACTCGCCAACGGCTTCGAAGGCGTCATGGCAAAGAAGCGCGCGAGCCTCTATACGCCCGGACGTCGCTCGGCGAGCTGGCGCAAGATCAAGTCGACGCAGAGCGCCGAGTTCATCGTCGGCGGCTACACGCGGGGCAAAGGCGCGCGCGCCTCCCTCGGTGCCCTGATGCTGGGCGTGAACGAAGCCAGGGTGAAGGGCAAGCTGCGCTACGTCGGTCATGTCGGCACCGGCTTCGACGCGTCGACCCTGACGGCGGTGCGGCGCCGCGCCGCACCGCTGGAGACCGCGAAGTCGCCGTTTGCCACGCGTCCTGCCGCGAACGGCGCGCCGACGTGGCTCGAGCCGCGCCTGGTCGCGGAGGTCAAGTTCGCCGAATGGACGCCCGATGGACACCTGCGCGCGCCGGTGTTCCTGCGATTCCGCGACGATGTCGACCCGAAAGCGGTGACCGGCCGCGCCGTGCGGCGCGCAACGCGGGCGAACCCGTCGTCAGAGCGCTCAATCGGACATCGACGCGGTGCTGCGCCAGCTCGACGAACCACGCGACACCCTGCAGCTGGTCATCGGTGCCGCGCGCGTCAAGCTCACCCACCTCGACCGGGTGTACTGGCCGGCCGAGCGCAAGCTGCGACAGCCCGCACTCACCAAGCGTGACCTGCTGCGCTATCTGACGCGCGTGTCGCCGTTCATGCTCCCGCACCTGGCCGACCGCCCGCTGACGATGATCCGCTTTCCCGAAGGCATCGAGGGCGAGCGGTTCTTCCAGAAGCACTGGTCGGGCACGCGCCCGGAGTTCGTGCGGACGGTGACCGTATTTTCGGCGAGCAACGACGAGCGCCAGGACTATCTGGTGTGCAACGACCTTGCGACCCTGCTCTGGGTGGCGCAGGCGGGCACGCTCGAGTTCCACGTCTGGCACTCGCGGACGCGGCCCGGCCCGGATGCCGCGCAGCGCGGGACCGATTTCTCGACGCCGGCGGCACTGAAGGACTCCGTGCTCAACCACCCCGACTATGTGGTGTTCGACATCGACCCCTACATCTACTCGGGCAAGGAGGCGGCGGGCGCGGAGCCCGAGCTCAACACCACCGCCTTCGAGAAGGGCAGGGAGGTCGCATTCTGGTTGCGCGAGCTGCTGCAGGAAATGCGGCTCGAGCCGATCGTCAAGACCTCCGGCAAGACCGGCCTGCATGTCTTCGTCCCGATCGCGCGGACGATCGATTTTGCGGTCGCGCGCGAGGTGAGCGAGCGGGTGGGACGCCACTTGCTGCGCGCTCACCCGCGCGACATCACGATGGAATGGAGCGTGAAAAAGCGCACCGGGAAGATTTTCATGGACTACAGCATGAATGTGCGCGGGAAGACGCTCAATGCGGCGTACTCGCCGCGGGCGCTGCCCGGCGCGCCGGTCTCGATGCCGGTCACCTGGAAGGAGCTGGAGCATGCGCACCCGCTCGACTTCCGGCTCATGGACGCGCCGGAACGGCTCGCGCGCACCGGCGACCGCTGGAAGAGCGCGCTCACGGACAAGCAAGACCTCGCGCAGGCGCTGAAGGTGCAGCGCGGGACCGGACATTGAGGAGCATCCCATGGCGGCTCGATCGATTGGCTCGCTGACCGTTTCCTTCGGCCTGGTCGCGATCCCGGTAAAGCTGTACTCCGCGACCCAGCCGTCCGGGGCGATTTCGTTCAACATGCTGCACAAGCCGCCCTGCGGCTCCCGCCTCAAGCAGCAGTACGTGTGCGCGAAGGAGGGCGTGGTGGTGCCGCGCGAGGACACCGTCAAGGGCTACGAGTTCGCGAAAGACCAGTACGTGGTCTTTACGCCGGACGAGCTGAAGGCGCTCGAGGAGGCGGGGACCCGTGCGGTCGAGATCACGGCGTTCGTCCCGCTCGAGAGCGTGGATCCCGTGTATTTCGACAAGGCCTATTACCTCGCCCCGGACAAAGGGGGCGCGAAGGCTTATGCGCTGCTCACGAAGGCCCTGCGCGAGGCCGGGCGCTGCGCACTCGGGCGCTGGGCGGCGCGCGGCAAGCAGTACATCGTGATGCTGCGTCCGGTCGAGGAAGGCCTGGTCATGCAGCAGCTCCTCTATGCGGCCGAGGTGCGTCCGATCACCGAGCTCGAGATTCCCCCGACCGAGGTCCGCGAGGCGGAGCTCAAGCTGGCACGGCAGCTGATCGAGCAACAAACGGCCGACGCATTCGACCCGGCGTCGTACCAGGATGAGGTCAAGGCGCGGATCGAGGCGGCCGTGCAGAAGAAAGTCGAGGGCGAGGAGGTGGCGGTGGCCGAGGCACCGTCCGGACCGGGGGCACAGGTGATCGATCTCATGGCGGCGCTGCGCGCGAGCCTCGGCAAGCGCGCGCCGGAGGCGGCGCGCGCCGCGCCGGCGAAGCGGCGCAAGGAGCCGAAGCGCGTGACCCAATCGGCGACCGCGCGCAAGGCGGCAAGAAAATAGCGGGCGCGCACCCGTGTCCGACTTCGGTGTCGGGGACGTCGAGCGGCTGCTCGGCATGCCCCGCAGCGCGATTCTCGGGTTGGTCCGTGCGGGCTTCGTGGCACCGCGCCGCGGCGTGCGGGGCGAGTACCGCTTCTCGTTCCGCGATCTGATCGTGCTGCGCATGGCGCGTGCGCTGCGCGCGGCGCGGGTGCCGCCGCGGCGCATGATGCGCTCGTTGCGCGCGCTGCGCCGCCGCCTTCCGGCGACGGCCCCGCTGTCGGGCCTGCGGATCCGTGCGGTCGGCGACCGCGTGGCGGTCGCCGAAGGCTCCAGCACGTGGCAGGCCGACTCGGGCCAGTACCTGCTCGATCTCGAGGTCAGCGTTTCCGGTGACCAGTTGAGCGTGCTGGCGCGCGAGCCAGCGCGCGATGCGGAGCACTGGTTCGAGCGCGGCGCGGTGGCCGAGTCGACGCAGCCGGCCGCCGCGCTGACCGCCTACGAGCGCGCGCTCGCGCTCGATCCCGCTCACGCTGCGGCGCGAGTGAACCTCGGACGCGTCCTGCACGAGACCGGGCAGTTCGACGCAGCCGAGCGCGTCTATCGGGAAGGACTGCGATACACGGGCGGCCATCCCATTCTGTTCTACAACCTGGGCGTCTTGCTGGAGGACGCCGGACGGCGCGCCGACGCGATTGCGGCCTACCGCGCCGCGCTCGTCGCCGATCCGCGGTTCGCCGATTGCCATTACAACCTGGGGCTGATCTACGAGGCGGACGGCGATCCGCGCGGCGCACTCCGGCACATGGCCGAGTACCGACGCCTGACGAACAGGCGCTGACCGGTCACTTGCGGCCGCGCGGTAGCGGCTCGCCGTCGGTGCGATAGGCCGGGGGCACGTAGAGGTTCAGGGTCCGCAGGAGCGTGCGACCGCTGTTGCGGACCTGATGTCTTGCGCCGCGCTCGATGAGCAGCAAGGTCCCGGCCCGCAGGGGGTAACGGCTGCGGCCGACCGTCGCGGTGCCGGTTCCGGCAACCACAAACAGCCACTGGTCGGCGCCGCGATGGCGATTTTGCGGGCCGCCCTCCGTGCCGCCGGGCGCGATCACCATTTCCGCCGCCTGCGAGCGCCGGTTGCCGAACGCCACGCGAAAGCCGATTCCGAATCGCAAGGTCTTCCGCTTCACGTGGGCTCCTCGTGAAAATTTTGCGCGCGGCGTGTATCAAATGCCCCATTTCCGGGCATACCCTGCGGCGGCACCGGCACGGCACCGTTCTTGCAACGAGCCGCGGCATGTCGGCCCCATTCGCTCGAGCAGATTTCATTCCCGCCCCCGCCGCGGCGCCGCCCACCCTGTTCCGGGACGGCGCGAACTGCGGGGCGGTCGTGGGTGCGGACCGGGTCGCATTCCTCGTTGATGCGGACGACTACTTCAAGGCGTTCGTCGCGGCGGCCGAGCGCGCGGAGCGCTCGATTCTCATCCTCGCCTGGGACTTCGACAGCCGCACCGGACTGTGCTTCGACGCTGATGGCGCCTGCCGGGAGACGCTCGGGGATTTTCTGAACCGCCTGGCGCGCCGCCGCCGGAAGCTCGAAATCCACGTGCTCGACTGGGACTATCCGATGATCTTCGGGCACGACCGCGAGTTCCCGCCCGTCTACGGTCTCGCGTGGAAGCCGCATCGGCGCGTCCACCTCCGGTACGACGACAGCCATCCCGTCGCGGGCTCGCATCACCAGAAGATCGTCGTGATCGACGATCGCGTCGCGTTCGTCGGCGGGCTCGATCTCACCGCCCGCCGCTGGGATACGCCGGAGCACCGGCCGAGCGACCCGCGTCGAATCGCGTTCGGCAAACCCTACCCGCCGTTCCACGACCTGATGGTCGCGCTCGATGGCGCCGCGGCGCGCGAGCTGGCGGCGATCGCGCGCCGGCGCTGGCGCGTGGCGACCGGCGCGGCCCTGCCGCCCGCCCGGCCTGTCGCACGCGACCCCTGGCCGCCCGGCCTGCGTCCGGACGTAACCGACGCACGACTCGCCATCGCATGCACTACCCCGGCGATCAACGGCGATCCGGGGATCCGCCACGTCGAGCAGCTGTACCTCGACATGATCGCGCGCGCCCGGCGCTACATCTTCATCGAGAACCAGTACTTCACCTCGCGCACGATCGGCGCGGCGCTGGCCGCGCGGCTCGCCGATCCGGACGGCCCGGAGATCGTGCTCGTCACTCGCCTCCTTAGCCACGGCTGGCTCGAGGAAGCCACCATGCACGTGCTGCGCACGCGCCTCGTCAAGACCCTGCGCGCGGCCGACCGGAACGGACGCTTTCACATCTACTACCCGCATATCGACGGGCTCGCCGAGGGCACCTGCATCGACGTGCATTCCAAGCTGATGATCGTCGACGACGAGTGGCTGCGCATCGGCTCGTCGAACCTCAGCAATCGCTCGATGGGCGTCGACACGGAGTGCGACGTGGTGATCGAGGCCCTGGGCGAGGCGCGAATCGCGCACACGATCCGCGGGTTCCGCGACCGGATTCTCGCGGAGCATCTCGGGGCCGAGGTCACGGAAGTCGCGGAGGCGATCCACCGCTCGGGATCGATCCACGGCGCGGTGGCGAGGCTCGGGACCCCGTCGCGCACGTTGCGTCCACTGAACGAGCTGCCGGAGTGGTCCGAGACCGCGGTACAGGCGGCGGCGATCGCTGATCTGGAGCAGCCGGTCTCGCTCGAGCGGCTGGTGGAGCAGTTCGATCCGGACACGCGCGTGCGGCGCGCGCTGCCGCTGTGGACGACTGTCGCCGCGGTCGCGCTGGCCGTCGCGGGTCTCACCGCAGCGTGGCGCTACACGCCGCTGGCGGCGTGGGTGACGCCGGAGAACGTGATCGACTGGGTCGATTCCTTCGCCCGAGCCTGGTGGGCACCGCTCGCGATCGTGCTGGCGTACACCCCCGCGAGCGTCGTGATGTTTCCGCGGCCGGTGATCACGCTCGCCGCCGTCGTCGCGTTCGGGCCGTGGCTCGGATTCGGTTATGCGATGGGCGGAATCCTGCTGGCGGCGCTCGCGGGCTACGTGGCGGGCCGGCATGCGGGACGGGACACGTTGCGGCGGCTGTCCGGCCGAAAGCTCAACCGCCTGAGCAGCGCGCTGCGTCAGCGCGGCATTCTCGCCGTGACGGCCGTGCGGCTCGTGCCGATCGCGCCGTTCGTGATCGAAAGTCTCGTCGCCGGCGCCGTGCACATCCGGTTGTGGCACTTCATGCTCGGCACGTTTCTCGGCATGCTGCCCGGCGTGCTCGCGGCGACCGTGTTCGGTGACCAGCTGGAAGCCGCGTTGCGCGACCCCGCGAGGATCAACTACTGGGTGGTTGCGGGCGTGCTGATCGTCTTTGCGGTGCTGACGCTGGCGGTTCGCAAGTGGCTCGCGCGGCAAGCGCAGGCGCCGGCATCGTCCGCTCGCCCGGCGAACGCCTCGACGTGACGCCGGACTTCGCCGCGGCGGTCTGCCTCCCGCCTGAGCGCGGTGCGCAGCGCCCCGGGCGGTAGCGAGCGCAACGGCCTGGCCCCGCTAGTACTTCCGCGGAAAGAAAACGCGGAAGGTGCTGCCCTTGCCGGGCTCGGTGTGCAGCTCCATGCTCGCGTCGAGGAGCTCGCACAGGCGCTTGACGATGGCGAGCCCAATCCCCTCGCCGGGCGCCTCCGCGGAACCCGGCGCGGAGAGGGCCGCGAGGAGAGGGGGCGGGTCGGGGGCAGCGGCCGCGGCGCTGCCGGGTGCGGCACGCTCCCCGACCGCCTGCGCTTCCTCCGTTGCCGTCTTCAGCGCGTGCGCGATCGGCCCGCCGTCGCGGGCGGTCAGTCCGGGGCCGGTGTCCTGCACGCAGAGCATCCAGCGCCGGGCCTCGCCCGGAGCGTCCTCCCAATCCCAACTCAGCACGACGCCGCCACGCACGGTGTACTTGAGGGCGTTCAGCAGCAGGTTCTGCGCGATGCGGCGCAGCTTGTTCGCGTCGCCCTCGACCGGGAGCGCTGCGCACCCTTCGCCGAGCAGCGCAAGCCCGCGCGAGCGGGCGAGCGGCTGCAGCGTGGTGCAGAGCTCCCGCAAGGTCGCCGCCGCGTCGAACGGCGCGACCATCGGGCGCTCGTGGCCCGCTTCCAGGCGCGCGAGGCCGATCAGGTCGTTGAGCAGCCCCTGCATCGCCACGACGCCGCGCTCGAGCAACGAGATCTTGTCCACCTGCGCAGGCGGCGATGCGGGGTCGATCTTCAGCGCAAGGGCGGCTTGATGCACGACACCGAGGCTCCCGCGCAGGTCGTGTGCCGCCTCGCGGAGGACCTCGGCGCGTTCCGACTGCACCCGCCCGAGCGCGGCGAGCGCCGTTTCCAGATCGGTCAGGCGACCCGCGGCTTCGACCTGCTGCAGGCGCGCGTACTGCGTCGCGCTTTCGCACACGCCGTCGGCGGCGAGCGCCGCCAGCTCGCGGCGGGCGTGCGCGCACGCGCCGCGGTCGAGCGCGGGGTCGGCGGTCGCGAGCATTTCCAGCTCGTCGACAAGAATGAGGTGCAGGTGCCGCCACTCGCGCATCAGCTCGCGCTGGCGGTAGCCCTGCTGCCAGCGCACCAGGCCATGCCCCACGGCCCCGTCGCGCTCGTCGCGCGCGGCATCGGCGCGCTCGTCCGGACGGCGCGCGCGCAGCCGGCGCTCGAAGGCATCGAGGACCTCCGGAATGTGGTCGAAGAACTGCGCGCGCGAGAGCGCCGAGACGGTCGTCAGCTCGGGGTCGGCGTCGGCCGCCGAGCGCCAGCGCTGCAGGATGGCGGGGCGGCGCGCCGCCAGCGCCGCCGCGATGGAAGCCAGCGGATCATTCATCGGAGGGCGAGTGACCGGTGCGCCATGACCAGGCCGGCAGTCTACGACGAGTGTCGGGCCTGCGGTACGGAACTTGCCTTCGTTCGCTTTCGCGCTGCTGACCCTCCAGAAAACTCGCCGAGGCGCTGTAACAACTACACGGTCGGGGAAGTTCTTACCGGCAGCCCGGCCCGGGTCCGCGCGAATTGGAGGCAAGGCAATGGCGGAGATCCTGCCGGACGGTAGGGCTTTGGGTCGCCCCCGACGGACCGCTCGCGCCCGGTTCGAGCGTCGCCATTCGCAAGCAGGCCGCCGCAGATTCCCGCAATGAGGAAGAACCCCCATGCAGACCGCTGCTGAGAGCGTCGCGCCTGTAGGTAGGCTTGCAGGCGACCGCCCCGTCGACCCCCGCGAACTGCTGCGTGCCCTGCGGGCCGTACGCGATGGCGACTTCACGGTGCGCCTGCCCAGCGAATGGACCGGGATCGCGGGGAAGATCGCCGATACCTTCAACGAGATCGTTGCGACCAACCAGCGCCTCGCCGGCGAACTCGAGCGGGTGGGGCAGGCGGTCGGCAAGCAAGGCCAGACGCGGCAGCGGGTGTGCGGGGAGCGACGCAGCGGGGCATGGGGCGGGATGGAGGCCTCGGTCAACGCGCTCGTCGACGATCTCCTCTGGCCGACGACGGAGGTCACGCGCACGATCGCCGCGGTCGCCAAAGGCGACCTCTCGCAAACGATGCGGCTCGAGGTGGAAGGCCGGCCGCTCGAAGGCGAGTTCCTGCGCTCTGCGACGCTGGTGAACACGATGATCGAGCAGATGAACGTGTTCACCTCCGAAGTGACGCGCGTCGCGCGCGAGGTCGGCACCGACGGCAAGCTCGGCGGGCAAGCGCAGGTGAAGGGCGTGAGCGGGGTCTGGAAGGACCTCACCGACAACGTCAACTCGATGGCCTCCAACCTCACCGCGCAGGTGCGCAACATCTCGGAGGTGACGATCGCCGTCGCGAACGGCGATCTCTCGCGCAAGATCACGGTCGACGTGCGCGGCGAGATCCTGCAGCTGAAGGAGGCCATCAACACGATGGTCGATCAGCTGCGGTCGTTCGCCTCCGAGGTCACCCGCGTCGCGCGCGAAGTGGGCACCGACGGGAAGCTCGGCGGGCAGGCGATCGTGCCCGGGGTCGCCGGAACCTGGAAAGACCTCACCGACTCGGTCAACGCGATGGCGACGAACCTCACTTCGCAGGTGCGGAACATCGCCGAAGTCACGACGGCGGTCGCGCGCGGCGACCTGTCGCGCAAGATCACGGTCGACGTCCGCGGCGAGATCCTGCAGCTCAAGGAGACCGTCAACACGATGGTCGACCAGCTCAATGGCTTCGCCGCCGAGGTGACGCGGGTCGCGCGCGAGGTCGGCACCGAAGGCAAGCTCGGCGGCCAGGCGCGGGTGCCCGGCGTCGCCGGGACGTGGAAAGACCTGACCGACTCGGTCAACGCGATGGCCACCAACCTCACCGGACAGGTGCGCAACATCGCCGAGGTGACGACGGCGGTCGCGCGCGGGGATCTCTCGCGCAAGATCGCGGTCGACGTGAAAGGCGAGATCCTGGAGCTGAAGAACACCATCAACACGATGGTCGACCAGCTCAACAGCTTTGCCGCCGAAGTAACGCGGGTGGCGCGCGAGGTCGGCACCGAGGGCAAGCTCGGCGGGCAGGCCGAAGTCCCCGGCGTCGCGGGGACGTGGAAGGGCCTCACCGACAACGTCAACTGGATGGCGAGCAATCTGACCGGACAGGTGCGCAACATCGCCGAGGTGACGACGGCGGTCGCGCGCGGCGACCTGTCGCGCAAGATCACCGTCGACGTGAAGGGCGAGATCCTCGAGCTGAAGAACACCATCAACACGATGGTCGACCAGCTCAACGGCTTCGCGGCCGAGGTGACGCGCGTCGCGCGCGAGGTCGGCACCGACGGCAAGCTCGGTGGCCAGGCGATCGTGCCCGGGGTCGCGGGGACGTGGAAGGACCTGACCGACTCCGTGAACGCGATGGCCACCAACCTCACCTCGCAGGTGCGCAACATCGCCGAGGTCACGACGGCGGTCGCGCGCGGCGACCTGTCGCGCAAGATCACGGTCGACGTCCGCGGCGAGATTCTCCAGGTGAAGGAGACGGTCAACACGATGGTCGACCAGCTCAACGCATTCGCGTCGGAAGTGACGCGGGTCGCGCGCGAGGTCGGCACCGACGGCAAGCTCGGCGGCCAGGCGCAGGTGAAGGGCGTCAGCGGGGTCTGGAAGGATCTCACCGATAACGTCAACTCGATGGCCTCGAACCTCACCGCCCAGGTGCGCAACATCGCCGAGGTCGCGACCGCCATTGCCGCCGGCGACCTCTCGCGCAAAATCGCCGTCGACGTGAAGGGCGAGATCCTCGAGCTGAAGAACACCCTCAACACCATGGTCGACCAGCTCAACGCGTTCGCCGCCGAAGTGACGCGGGTGGCGCGCGAAGTCGGCACCGAAGGCAAGCTCGGCGGCCAGGCGCAGGTGCCGGGCGTCGCGGGCACGTGGAAGGACCTCACCGACAACGTGAACCTGCTCGCCGCGAACCTGACGACCCAGGTCCGCGCGATCGCGGAGGTGACCACCGCGGTGACCAAGGGCGACCTCACCCGTTCGATCCAGGTGCACGCGAGCGGCGAAGTGGCCGAGCTGAAGGACTACATCAACGCCATGATCGGCAACCTGCGCGGCACGACCGAGCGCAATACCGAGCAGGACTGGCTGAAGACCAACATCGCCAAGTTCGGCGCGATGATGCAGGGACAGCGCGATCTCCTCACCGTCGCGCAGATGCTGCTCTCCGAAATGGCGCCGCTCGTGAACGCGCAGCAAGGCGTGATGTACGTGATGGACGATTCGGAAGAGCCGCCGTGCCTCAAGCAGCTCGCCGGCTACGCCGACCGGCCGGAGCTCGGCGAGCCGCGGCGCTTCCGCATCGGCGAAGGACTGGTCGGGCAGTGCGCGGGAGATCGCCAGCGCATCCTGCTCAGCGAGATTCCGACCGAGTCGGTCCGGATCGGATCCGGCCTGGTGATCGCGCCGCCGCAGAACGTGATCGTGCTGCCGGTGCTCTTCGAAGGCGAAGTGAAGGCGGTCATCGAGCTCGCATCGCTGACGAAGTTCACCGCCTCGCACCTCGCGTTCCTCGAGCAGCTCACCGGCTCGATCGGCATCGTGCTGAACACCATCGAAGCGACGATGCGCACCGAAGGGCTGCTCAAGCAGTCCCAGGAGCTCGCCGCCGAGCTGCAGGCGCAGCAGCGCGAGCTGCAGCAGACCAACGAGGAGCTGGGCCAGAAGGCGCGCGAGCTGGCGGCGCAGAACGCCGAGGTCGAGCGCAAGAACCAGGAAATCGATCAGGCGCGGCGCGCGGTCGAGGAGAAGGCCACCGAGCTCGCGCTCACCTCGCGCTACAAGTCGGAGTTCCTGGCCAACATGTCGCACGAGCTGCGCACGCCGCTCAACAGCATTCTCATCCTCGGCCAGCAGCTCGCCGAGAACGCCGACCGCAATCTCACCTCGCAAGCAGATCGAGTTCGCGAAGACCATCCACGGCGCCGGCACCGATCTGCTGAACCTGATCAGCGACATTCTCGATCTGTCGAAGATCGAGTCCGGGACGGTCACGGTGGAGAGCGAGGAAGTGCCGTTCGCCGATCTGCGCGAGACCGTGGAGCGCAACTTCCGCCACGACGCCGAGTCGCGCAAGCTCTCGTTCACCACCGAGTTCGACCCGCGGCTCGGGCGCGCGATCACCACCGACTCCAAGCGCCTGATGCAGGTGCTCAAGAACCTGCTGTCGAACGCCTTCAAGTTCACCGATGCACGGCGGCGTGCGCTTCGAGGTCGCGGTGGCCGACAGCGGCTGGAGTCACGATCATCCGGTGCTCGGGCAGGCCGCCGCGGTGGTGCGGTTCACGGTCAGCGATACCGGAATCGGCATCCCGCCCGAGAAGCAGCGGATCATCTTCGAGGCGTTCCAGCAGGCCGATGCCGGCACGTCGCGCGCGCTACGGCGGCACCGGGCTCGGGCTCGCGATCAGCCGCGAGCTCGCACACCTGCTCGGCGGCGAGATCCGGCTCCACAGCGTCCCGGGAACCGGCAGCACCTTCACCCTGTATCTGCCGCGTGACGTACATGGGTCCGGCGTTCGGCCTCAAGGCCGCCGCGCAGGGACCGGGGGCCGAAGCGCGCGCGCCGTTCCAGCCCATCGTGCTGCCCGCGCCGCGGACCGAGCAGGTGCCCGACGATCGCGAGGCGCTCGTCCCGGGCGACGCCGTGCTGCTGATCGTCGAGGACGATCCGCACTACGCGCGCGTGCTCCTGGACCTCGCGCGCGAGCGCGGCTTCAAGGGCCTGGTCGCCATGCGCGGGACCGACGCCCTGGCGCTCGCGCGACGGCATCCGCCGACCGCGGTCATCGCTCGACATCTTCCTGCCCGACATGCTCGGCTGGACGGTGCTCAACCAGCTCAAGCAGGACCCGGCGACCCGGCATATTCCGGTGCAGATCGTGACCGTCGAGGAGGAGCGGCAGCACGGCCTCGAACGGGGCGCGTTCGCGTACGTGAACAAGCCGCTGACCACCGAGGGCCTGGCCGAGGCGTTCGATCGCATCAAGCGATTCGCCGCGCCGCGCGTGCGCCAGCTGCTGGTGGTGGAGGACGATCCGGGCGAGCGCCTGCGCATCGTCGAACCTGCATCGCTCACGATGACGTCGAGATCGTCGCCGTCGGCACCGGCGCCGAAGCGCTCCTGAAGCTCCGCGCAGAGCGCGTTCGACTGCGTGGTGCTCGACCTGCGCCTGCCCGACATCTCGGGCTTCGAGCTGCTCGACGCGATCCAGCAGGATGGCGCGTTGCGCGACCTGCCGATCGTCGTGTTCACCGGCAAGGAGCTCACGCACGACGAGGAGGTCGCAGCTGCGACGCATGGCGAAGAGCATCGTGCTGAAGGGGGTGCAGTCGCCCGAGCGCCTGCTCGACGAGACCGCGCTCTTCCTGCACCGCGTGGTCGCCGACCTGCCCGAGCCGAAGCAGCGCATGCTCGAGCGCCTGCACGGCAGCGACGAGGCGCTCGCCGACCGCAAGGTGCTGGTGGTCGACGACGACGTGCGCAACATCTTCGCGCTCATCGAGCCGTGCTCGAGCGCCACGGCATGGACGTGATCGCCGCGACGACCAACGGCCAGGAAGCGATCGAGCGGATCGGGCGGACGCCGGACCTCGCGCTCGTGCTGATGGACATCATGATGCCGGAGATGGACGGCTACGAGACGATGCGGCGGATCCGCGCGATGCCCGAGCTTCCGGCTGCTGCCGATCATCGCGCTGACCGCGAAGGCGATGAAGGGCGACCGCGAGAAGTGCCTCGAGGCCGGCGCGTCCGACTACATCGCCAAGCCGGTGAACACCGAGCAGCTGCTCTCGCTGCTGCGGATGTGGCTGCACCGGTGAGCGCCGACGACGCTCGATCGCGTAAGCGTCCTGCTGGTCGACGACCAGCCGGCGCGGCTGCTGAGCTACGAGGCGATCCTCGGCGAGCTCGGTCTCGATCTCGTGCGGGCGCAGTCGGGCACGGAGGCGCTCGCGCGGCTCATGGAGCGCGAGTTCGCCGCGATCCTGCTCGACGTGAACATGCCGGGCATGGACGGCTTCGAGACCGCGACCACTCATTCATCGCCATCCGCGGTTCGAGAAGACGCCGATCATCTTCGTCACCGCGGTCCACGTCACCGACCTCGACCGGCTGAAGGGCTACCAGCTCGGCGCGGTCGACTACGTCTATGTTCCGGTGGTGCCCGAGATCCTGCGCAGCAAGGTGCAGGTGCTCGCCGAGCTGCATGCGCAGCGCAAGAAGCTCGAGCGCCTCAACCGCTCGCTCGAGGAGGCGCACAAGAGTCTCCAGGCAGAGCGCACGCGCGAGCTTGCCGCGCTGAACGAGACGCTCGCACGCGCCAATGCCGAACTCGCTCAGAACAACGCCGCGCTGGTGCGCGAGATCGCCGAGCGTGAGCGGGCGGAACACGCGCTCCAGGAAGCCGACCGGCGCAAGAATACGTTCCTGGCGACGCTGTCGCACGAGCTCCGCAATCCGCTGGCGGCGATCGCCAATGCGGTGGGGGTGCTCCATGTCGCCGCGTCGGGGGAGCCGCACGTCGACGCCGCGCGCGACGTGCTCGCGCGTCAGATCGCCCATCTCGTTCGGCTGGTCGACGATCTCCTGGACGTGTCGCGCATCACCACCGGGAAAATCAGCCTGCGCCGGGAGCCGGTCGAGCTTGCGAGCGTCGTCGAGCGTGCCGTCGAGACGGCGGTGCCGCACCTGAACGAGCGGCGGCAGTGGCTGACGGTGCACACCCCCCCTGAACCGCTCTGGGTGGACGGCGATCCGGTACGCCTCACCCAGGTGGTGGCGAATCTCCTCGCGAACGCAATCAAGTACACCGGCGAGGCGGGGCGCATCGAGCTGCGGGTGGAGCGGCGCGAGGGAACGGATGCCTCGGGCGCGGAGGGCGTGCTGCGCCTCGTGGACAGCGGGATTGGCATTGCGCCGAAGCTGCTGCCGCGGATTTTCGATCTCTTCAGCCAGGGCGAGCAGGGTCCCGAGCGTCAGGAAGGGGGGCTCGGCGTGGGCCTCGCGCTCGTGCGGGAGCTGGTCGCGCTCCACGGCGGGACGGTGGAGGTCTCGAGCGCCGGCGTGGGCGAGGGCGCGGAGTTCATCGTCCGCCTCCCTGCGATCGCGGCGCCGGCGCGTGCGGTCGAGCGCCCGGCCGCACGCGTGCCGGGGGTGATAGGTGCGGGGCCACGGCGCGTGCTGGTGGTCGACGACAACCCGGACTCCGCCGAGAGCCTTGCCGCGCTGCTGGGCATCGTCGGCCATGAGGTGCACCAGGCGCACGACGGGCGGCAGGCGCTGGAGCTCGCGCGCCGGCTCGTCCCGGACCTCGTGCTCCTCGACATCGGCATGCCGGGAATGAGCGGGCACGAGGTCGCGCGCCGGCTGCGCGGCGACCTCGGCCTCCGGGAGACGGTGCTCATCGCGCTGACGGGGTACGGGACCGACGAGGACCGGCGCGCCTCCGACGAGGCCGGATTCGACGGGCATCTGGTCAAGCCGATTGATTTCGAGGCGCTCGAGCGGATTCTCGCGGCGTTGCCCGCGCGGCGCTCGGAAGCGGCTTGAGTCGCCCGGTTCATGATGCGCCGCGCATAGCGCCGCAACTGCCCCCCGGGGGCGGCCGGTAGTGGGGTCCCTAAACCTGCGGACGCGATCAAGTCCACGACTGGCGCGTTCAGGTACGCGGGCTGCTTGGGCGTTTCGCTATGACAAGCGGTCCGCATTCCTACAACACGGCAGAAGGCGTCTTTTCGAGTGCGGCGCTCGTGGGCGAGCGGGTGCTCGCGGTCGATGACGATTACGACGCCCGTGACGTGCTCGCGGCCCTGCTCGAATCGGCCGGCGCCGAAGTGCGCACTGCCGGCAGCGGTGCGGAGGCGCTCGCGGCGCTGCGAGTCTGGTGGCCGACCATAATCGTGTCCGACATCGGGATGCCGGGGCAGGATGGCTACGAGCTGATTGGCGCGATCCGGGCGCTGCCCGGAGGCGATCGTGTTCCCGCCGCCGCGCTCACCGGCCGCGCTCGCCACGAGGATTGCGTGCGCGCGTTTGCGGCCGGCTTTCAGGCCTATATTCCGAAACCGGCCGACGCCGATGAGCTGATCGCGGCCGTGCTCCACCTCGCGCGCGCAGCTCGGAAACGCTGAACCGGGCCTGCTCCGGGCCGTTCGGTTAGAGCGCCGCGCGGGAATGGTTCCCGGCGGCGTTCAGGCTAACGCTTGTTCTTGTCTGCGGCGCCTTGGATCTTCTCGCCACCACGCTCGACGTCCTGGCCGAGGCCGTGCATGGTGTTGCACCCGGCGAGCACCGCGGCGACAAGCACTGCCCAGATGATTCGCGTCATGGTCGTATCTCCTGTCGATCCGGCGCGGATTGCGCCACGCCCCGCTGTGAGCAACCGGCGTGCCGGACCCGCTCCGGGCCTCCGCCATGCACTGGGCACGCCGCGTGCTCGGAGATGGGCGCGCATCCGGGACCGTCCCTCCGCCCTTGCCTGCCTCCTCCTCGGGTAAGGGATTCACGACCCGCCAAAGGGCGGGTCGCTTTTTTCCGGGTCCGATTTCAGCGCCGCGCCTGATAGAGCGGCATCACCTTGTCTGCGTACTCCTGCAGATCGCGCAACCGGTCCTCGCGCGGCGGATGCGTGGAGAGCCACTTCGGCGGCCCTCCCTGCGCGACCTGTCCCATCTTCTGCCAGAGCGTGACCGCGGCATGCGGATCGTACCCGGCGCGAGCGGCGAGCTCGACGCCGATGCGGTCGGCCTCGACCTCGTGGGTGCGGGAGTTCGGCAGGTTGAGGGTCACCTCGAGCGCAAGCTGGGCGACGTTCATTCCCGCGTCCCCGATTCCGGCGACCGCCCCCAGCACGCCAAGCGCCACACCCTGGCCGATGGCGCGCGACGCGCGCTCGCGACCGTGCTCGCGCAGCGCGTGGGCGATCTCATGGCCCATCACCGCCGCTAGCTCGGCGTCGGTGAGCTGCAACCGTTCGATCAGGCCGGTATAGACGGCGATCTTGCCGCCCGGCATGACCCAGGCGTTGAGCTCGCTCGTGCTGAGGACGTTCACCTCCCACTTCCAGTTCGGCGCATCGGGCCGGAACGTCGCGGTCGGGGGGATCAAGCGCTGCGCAACGGTGCGCACGCGCGCGACTTGTGCGGCATCCCGGTTAAGCGCGTTCTTCGCGCGGGCGTCGGCCAGGACCTGCGCGTAGGCCTCGGTTGCGCCGCGGTTGATCTCTTCCTCGCTCACGAGCGGCGACATCGATTGGCGGCGGTCGACCCCAACCGTGCCCGATTCGGTGGTTTCGACCGTGGCGCAGGCGCTGAGGCAGACGACGACCGCGCACCGCCCCACGAGCCGGCGGCATGCAAGAAATGCCCTGCCCGGTAAGTTTTTCGTCGGCATCAGATTCTCCCAAGCATCGTGAGCACCGCTACAAAGGATTGCGCCAAGGGACACGAGCACTCCCGGACGAAGCGCGGTGAACGGCTCCGCAATGCCCGGACCGGGGCAGCTTTCGTGCCCGGGAGGCACGGCGATTGCTGAACGCTCGGCGAGGTGACCCCGTGTGCAGGCTTCTGGCTCTACTGTTGCCGAGATCCACCCCTCACCAGCAGTACGGCCGCTGGGGTTACCTCCTGGCCTGGCTCGTCGGCATTCCGGTGCCGGTGCTCGCGCCGGTGTGTCTGATGCGTGGCTGCACCTGATCAAATGAGTTCGATGAGCCTCGAGCCGCGCCCGCATCGCGGCACGACCACGGCGAGCGCTGTCGTGCGCTGCCCGCAGTGCGGGGGACGGTTGTCACGGATCGCGCGCCAGCCGCTCGACCGGCTCGTCAGCTTGGTCGCGCCGCGCAGGCGCTACCGCTGTCGGACGCTCGGCTGCGGCTGGACAGGCGCGTTGCGCCGCAGCTAATGCCGCATCGACGGTCGGGGGCTGAGCGAAGTGCCGTTGCGCTGCGATGGGTTTGCAGGTCAAACCGTCGCCAGCACTTGGGCACACCGATTGCTTTTCTGGCAACAAACAATCCAGGGAGAGCGGAATGTCCTGCATTGTGGGCTTGCTGATTCTTGCCCTGGTTGCCGATCTCGCCGGACTCGGCGGCCTCGCGGAGGTGCTATTTTCACTGGCCGGCATCGTCGCCATGGCCGTTTTGTTGTTCGCACTATCGCGCCGCGAGCTCGATCTCCGGAAATAGGCGCGCGTTAGCGCAAGTCGCCGGTCGACTTCTGTTCAATGCCGGCCGGACCGCGCGCGCCGCCGCTCGAACTCCGCCTGGCAGTGGCCGCAACGGCACGCCGCGGGCTGTGCCCGCAACCGATTGGCCTCGATATCCAGGTCACACTCGCTGCAGCGTCCGTAGCCGCCCGAGTCCAGGCGCAGGAGCGCGGCTTCGAGCTCGCCGATCTCTCCGACATCTCGGCCGATCAGGGCGTGCCGGACCTCCGTCCGTTCGGCGGCGACCGATTCATCGCCCAGATCGCGCACCTCACCGGCAATCGCCTCCATGCTCGCGTCCGGGGTGGTGGCGAGCGCCGCGCTGAGCCGGCCGCGTACCTCGTGCAAGCGCGCCCGCAGGGCGGTGCGAATGGCGTCGATGGCGATCGCGTCGGCGTTCATTTCATACCTCCTTCGCGTCGCGCGGCGGCGAGCGCATGCAGTTCGATGACGTTGCAGCCGAGGTGCGTCCGGCGTGCGCGGTCGAGCGGTACGCCGAGGCGCGCAGCGTCCTGCGCGGTCAGGCCGGCACGCTCGAGCTCGGCCAGGCTGTAACCGGGGGCGCGCAGCACCGACCGCCCGCGCACTTCGATCGGTCCGACTGCATTTTTCGCACGGAGGACCATGGGTGGGGCTCCTCGCAAAAGCTCACTTCGGCTGCGCAGGAGCAATCCCCGGTCCCCGAAGGCCGCGAGCGTCGGGTCGGACGGGCACTGCGCTTGCTGCTGGCCCGCTTGTTGTCAGCTAGAGGTGCGCGACGCGCGCCGCACGCAAGGAGGATCGAGATGGGAATCAAGCGCAGCGTACCGACCACGCGTCGCAAGGCGTCGCCGCCGATCGCCGCGGGCGGCGTGGAAGGTGAGGGGAGTTACGAGGGCACGCGCCGATACAACGCGGCGACGCGCCGGTTCGTCGAGTCGGGTCGCGTCGACGACGCCGCACGACGCGCCGCACCGCGCGACGCCGATGAAGCGAAATCGATGAAGCGCGCCGAGCGGGCGGGCGCCGCGCGTGCCAAAGGGGAAGATCCCGCCCTCACCAAGGGTCCGCTCCGCACGCGCGGAAAGCGCCCGACCTGAGTCCGGCCTTGCGTTGGCAATTCCTACACCGGCGGCGGCAATTCTTGCCGCACCTCAGAGCGCCGCCGGGTAGGGGCGCACCGCGCCGGTCGGGTATGCGGATTGCGGTACTCCGATCGACTGCTTGCGACGCCTGCGCGTCGATCGGCGTCGTTGCGCGCCGACACCCCGAGCGGTTCACACCAAGGAGCAAGCGAATGCAAAACCCGCAAACCCCCAATCGGGGCCCCAACAGCGATCCGACCGAGGTCGAGCGTGCGCCCGGTCGGAACGAGGACCCGAACGACAAGGGCATGCCCGCTCCGGACCGGCAGCGCGATCCGCTGCGGCAACCGGGCGATGTGCCGGACGTGAAACCGGATGTCATCGCCGACAAGCAGGACCGCAGAGGCGCCGGCCAAGGGCAGGGTACGCGTCAAGGTACCGACTCGTCCGAGCCGCGATCCTCGCAGCGTCAGAAGCAGTAGTCGTCGCACCGCGGTCCCTGCGCTCGCGCGGGGCCGCACTTCGATCAACAGGAGCCTGCCATGAACAAACTTCGTGCCTCACTTGTCACCGCCGCAGCCGGCGTCCTGGTCGCCGGTCTCGCCGCCTGCGATCGGCCCGCCGACCGCGATCGCACCTCGGCAACAACGCCGCCGGTCACCTCGCGTGCGCCGGCGACGCCTCCCGCTGTGCCCGGTGCGCCGAGCGCCGACCGCACGGTGGGCCAGACCGTCGACGACGCAGGCATTACCGCGAAAGTGAAGATGGCCCTTGCGGCCGAGAAAGACGTTAGCGCGACCAGCATCAACGTCGACACGGTCCAGGGCACGGTAACGCTGTCCGGGCGCGTCACCGATCAGTCGGAGGTCGCGCGCGCGCTCGAAGTCGCCCGCAGGGTCGATGGCGTGAAATCGGTCGACAGCAAACTTAGCGTCGGCAGCTGACGCCGCGCAAACTTCAGAAGGACTTTCCATGAAACCGCAACGTTCATTCGTCCTTGCAGTTCTTGCGGCCGCGATGCTCGCCGGCGGTGTCGGCTGCGCGCCCACCAGCACACGGCAGGGCGCCGGCGAATACGTCGACGACGCGGCAGTAACCGCGCGGGTCAAGACGGCGCTCATCAAGGAACCCGGCATTAAAGCCAATGAGATAAATGTCGAAACCTATCGCGGCGTGGTGTCGTTGAGCGGGTTCGTCGACTCCACGGATGCGGCGGAGAAGGCGCTCAGTGCCGCGGAAAAGGTCGGCGGCGTCCGTTCGGTCAAGAACGACATGCGCGTGAAGCCCGCTTCCTGACCCTGCGGACTCGCGGGTGAGCTGGCGTGCGGATCCGGACTCTGCTGGCCGCCGCCAGCTTCGTCTGCGCAAGCTGTGCCGGGACGCCCGGCGCGGATCGGCGTAATGACACCCCGGCGGCGCCGCTGCGCGTCATCGGCGCGAGCGGGCCGCTCGGCCCCGCCGCCACCGCACAGGTCGTCACGAGGCTCGCCGGGGCGGGGGAGACTGACCTGCTCGCGCATCTGCGCGAGGCACCGGTCAGCGCCCCCCTGGTCCTCGGCAATAGTGCCCGGCTTCTGGTCGACGGACCGGCGACGCACCAGGCGATGTTCCAGGCGATCGCGGGCGCCCGCGACCACATCCATCTGCAGAGCTACATCGTCGAGGCCGACGAGATCGGTGACCGGCTCGCCGAGCTGCTCGTGCGCAAGCGATCGGAGGGCGTGCGGGTGCGGGTGCTGTACGACAGTGTCGGGTCGCTCGGGACGCCGAAAGAATACTTCGAGCGCCTGCGGGCCGCGGACATCGCCGTGTGCGAGTTCAACCCGGTCAATCCCGCCAAGGCGCCGCGCGGCTGGTCCATCAACAACCGCGACCATCGCAAGGTGCTCGTGGTGGACGGGCGCGTCGCCTTTACCGGCGGGGTCAACATCAGCGGGGTCTACTCGTCGGGCTCGTTCGGCAGCCGACCGCCCGCGGCACCGCGCGATTCGGGTTGGCGCGACACCCACATCCTGACGCGGGGGCCGATCGTGGGCGAGTTCCAACAGCTCTTCCTGGATGCCTGGCAGCGCCAGCGCTGCGGGCCGGTGACGCAGCCGGCGGCGTATTTTCCCCGTATGGCGCCCGCCGGCGACTGGGCGATGCGGTTGGTCGGCAACGACCCCGAGCGGGGCGCGAGCGAGATGTACGTCGCGTTGCTTGCGGCGATCGGTCGCGCACGGGCGCGGGTGTGGCTGACGTATGGCTATTTCGTTCCCGACCCGGAGTCGGTCCGCGCACTGAAGGATGCCGCCGCGCGAGGCGTCGACGTGCGGCTCGTGCTGCCGGGCGTGAGCGACTTCTGGGCGCCGCTCTATGCCGGGCGCTCGCACTACGACGATCTGCTCGCCGCCAGGGTGCGCATCTTCGAGCGCCGCGATGCCCTGGTACACGCCAAGACCGCGGTCATCGATGGCGTCTGGTCGAGCGTGGGCTCGACCAACCTCGACTGGCGGAGCTTCGTGCACAACTTCGAGGCCGACGTCATCGTGCTCGGCCCGGCGTTCGCGCGCAGCATGGAAGAGCTGTTCGAGCGCGACGTCAATCGCTCGGCCGAGATCACGCTCGCAGACTGGCGTAAGCGCGGCCCGCTGCCGCGGCTGCGCGAGTGGTTCGCGCGCACGTGGGAATACCTGCTGTGAACTTCTTGGAAAGGCACGACATGTACGAGACTGCGACCGCTTTGCCGCCCACCACCGAAACTTTCACCCTGCCACCGCTGCCGTTCGACGCGGGCGCGCTCGCGCCGGTGATCTCGCGAGAAACGATCGAGCTGCACCATGGAAAGCACCACCGCGCGTACGTGGACAAGCTGAACGAGCTCATGGCGGACCACGAGAATCTGGCGGGGCTGGCACTCGACGAGCTCGTCAGGCGCACTGCGCGCGGGGCCAAGCTCGCGCCGGTGTTCAACAACGCCGGACAGGCGTGGAATCACCAGTTCTACTGGCGCAGCCTCTCGCCGCAGGCCGAATCGCCGTCGGAACGGCTGCGGCCCCTGCTCGACCGCGATCTCGGCGGCTACGATGCGTTCTGCGCGGCGTTCACCGAGGCCGCGACCGGGCAGTTTGGAAGCGGGTGGGCCTGGCTCGTCCTCGACGGCGGCAAGCTCGGCATCGAGACCACCGCCAATGCCGACAGTCCGCTTGCGCACGGACGCACGCCGCTGCTGGTGGTGGATGTCTGGGAGCACGCGTACTACCTCGACTACCAGAACCGCCGCGAGGAGCACGTGCGGGCGGTGGTCGAGAAGCGGCTGAACTGGGCCTTCGCCGACCAGAACCTGCAGCAGGCGGGACGAGTCCTCTGACGCAACGCGCATGCCTGCGTCGGCCTGGGCACGCCGGTTGCAGCTCCCCGGCACCACCTTCTTACGGAGGCACCGATGGCACAGTGGAGATCGATCGCTAGCGCGGCGGCGCTGATGCAAGTGACCCGCGCATCGTCGACCGCGCTGGTGATCGCACTCGGGGCCGCAATCTGGGCCGGCTCGGCGCCGGCGAAGATGCCGCCTCCGACCCCGGACGAGCAGGCCGCCGCACAGCAGAGGCGGGCGCAAGAGGAGGCGCAGCTCGCGCGCGAAAAGGCCGCGCTCGAGCGGGTGCAAGACGAGGTCGTCGCCCGCTATCGTCGCGCGCAACCGAATGCGCCGGCAGCGGATGGCGGAGGCCGCGTCGCCGACAAGAACATGCCGTACCGGGCACGCGAGCTGCCGGGCTCCGCCGGCCCGCATGGCGGCGACAAGCAGAGTGCGGAGGCGCACTCCGCGCCGGCGAAATAGCGCGACCTTCGGGAGCATTCTCGTGCCAAATCCCCTTCTGTGGCTTGCGGCGGTCGTGGCCGCCGCCGCGCCCGTCGCAGCGGGCGCTGACGTGTACAAGTGGACGGATGAACGAGGCGCCTCCAGCTACGGCGAGCGGCCCCCGGCGCGCGCCCGTAACGTGATTCGCCTGACGATGGAAGCAGGCAACGTGAGCATCATCCCCGTACCCAAGCCCCGGGCGGTCGTGCCGCCGCAGCCGGAAGGCGAGTCCGCGCCGCCGGCGCGGGCGGGTCTCCTGTCGGGGAGCGGGCCGATCGGCGCCGACGACGCCACGCGGATTGAAAGCTGGCGCAAGCAGTGCGTGGCGGAGCGGCGCGTTGACTGCGACAACCCGACCCCCGCGACGTTCGACGTCGCGCCTTCGTTCGCACGCGTCGCGCCGCGCTGAGGCGGTGCGATTGCGGTTCGGCTGACGGGATCTAACGCGGGGAGCCGAAGCTCCCCGTTGCGCAACAATGACGGGAGGCGATTGGTCTCGCGCCGGACTAGTTGCGGTAGAGCCCTTGCGCACGGGCCGCAAACATCTCCTGCCGGCAGCTCGTCCGGGATTCGGGCTCATGGGCACGGCACGACGCGAGATCCGCCCGGAAACGTGCTTCGCCCGTCGTCCCGGCGCGCGGGCTTGGGGCGGTCTCCGAGATGCGGCCGCCCGGACGCTCGGCGGGTTCGTCGATGGTGCGTTCGCGCGGCGCGCCGACGCGCTCGCCCTCGCGCAGGGCGCCGGGACTGGTGCGCGACTCGGGCGCCAATGGACTTGCTGCGGGCGCCTGGTTCGCGGTCTCGGGTGATTGGGTCTGCGCGTTCAGCGGTGCGGCGACAAGACTGGCGGCGACGCAAGACATGGCGATCACGGATCTCATCTTCGGCTTCTAGTGAATCGACGAGCGCTGCCCGGGCGTCATGCAGGCGACGTGCCCATCGTCAGTCGCGCACGGTGGATGAGGTAGTCCTGGACCTCGATCGCGCGTATCCGGACCTCGCGCGTGGTGCCGTCACGCCGGATCGTCAAGCGGATGGCGGTACCCGGAACGCCGGTCCGCCACACGCTGCGATAGAGCTCGGCGTGCGTCCGGACCGGTGTCCCGTCGACTGCCGCGATGGCGTCGCCGACTCGCAGGCCGGCCCGCTCGGCGGGACTGTCGGGCGGCACGTCGGTTACGACCAGGCCTATGTCTGAAGTCCGGGTGACGAGCCCCAACCACGGTCGACGCGGAGCGCTGCTCCCATCGGCGCGGGCCAACCGGGAAAGGGCGGGTAGAAAACGTTCAACGGGGATGAAAACATTACCGGGGCCGAATGCCGCTTCCGGGCCCCGAACTTCCTTCACCGCCAGCGCGCCGATCCCGATCAGTTTGCCGGTGCCGTCGACGAGCGCCGCGCCTGCGCACTCGGGGACGACCGGGGCGGTGAAGATGGCGTCCTCCACAAGGAACTCGCGCTCGTTCGCGAAATCGCGTTTGTCGATGACCTCGGCCACCGACACCGTGCGGTGACGCGCAGCCGATGCGACCGACACCCACGCGCGCGGCGCCAGCATCGCGGAGCGGCCCACTGAAAGGGGGCGGACGCCAAGGGGCGCCGCCGGCCGCAGCACGGCGATCCCGAGTGCCGGATCGTGCGCCGCCACGGCCGCCGGGACCGTGCGGGCATCCAGCGTGGTGACGACGATCGCGTCTGCTTCCTGTACGAGCAGCGCGCTCGTGAGAATCAGCCCGCCCGGCTCGACGACCACGCCGGACCCGTGCCGCTCGCGACCGGCGCTCGACGCGCTGCGTGCGTTCGCGACCGTCTGGACGTGGATCCTCACCACCGCACCGAGAATCTCCGCGGTGCTGAGGGGCTTCTCGGGCTCGGGCGAAGGCGCCGGGGAGGCCGCGGACAGGGGCGTGCCCGCGAGCGCCGCCCAGAGGAGGAGTGCGGTAAAGGTCAGGACGCGGGAGGCGCGGGGAGAGCGCCGTCCGGCCGGTGCGCGAGGTACCGGACTGGACAAAGCGTCGAACCGTTCGGCGAGGCTGATTCGCATTTGGCTGCCCTTCGGCCGCACGACGCGCTTCAAATCCCCTCAGATCGGGGTCTCGGCTTCCTAGGACGCTCTCACCCGCAAAGAGAGCAAGCACCGTGCCCCGTGGTGCGCGACCTGCGGAGCTTGGCGCCTTCGCCTTCGGTGGGGCGGCGGGTCACGCCGCGGTTGAGTCGTAGCCGTTGATGCGCGTGCCACGCGGTATGGGCGCACCGCGGTCGGAAGCCGGCCGCTCGCGTCGTCCGGTCGCATTCGTACGCGCGAGCGGCTCACCGCCCGCCGGATTGCTCCACCGGCTCCGGTGGTACGCGCGGATCGAAGTCTTTCCAGGCCCCTTGGCGCCACTCGCCTTCGGCGCGGCCGATGTCGCTCGCGCCGAAGCGCGCGAGAAGCGCCAGTGCGTGCGCCTCCGTGCCCGGACGATCCACGCAGATCGCCACGCGCGGCCCGCCCGGCTGCTCAACCGGGTGCGCTTGCGTCGCCTTCGAGGGGTCGCCGGACTCGGTGCCCGCAAGCGCCCCGTAGAGCGAGCCGATATAGGCGCCGATGCCTGTGGCCGCCAGCGCTGCGATCGCGCCCGCAACGGGTAGGGCAGCGGCGGCGACAGCGCCGACCGCCAGGCCGGCGGCACCGCCGACCGCGGCACCGGAGGCCGCAGTCTTGCCTGCCGCCTTGGCGCCCTCATCGGCGTACGCATCGCCACCGACCGGAAACTTCGCGTGTTGCCCGGGCGGCCCGACGTAGAAGAGGCCGTACTCACGCGGCGCGAAGCCCTCCCGCGACAGCGCTTCGAGAAGCCGCTGCGCCGGCACGATATCGTCGAATCGCCCCACCACCAGCTCTGCCATACGCGCGCTCCGTTACGCTGCCGCGTTGTGTGCCATGGCCCGCCGCAACTCGACGCTCGGCACGCGCATCGCGGTGCGGTACTTGGTGATCGTCCGCCGGGCGACACAGAGGCCTTGCCCGGCGAGCAGCCGCGTGAGCTGTGCATCCGAGAGCGGGTCGCGCGGACTCTCGTTGGCGATCAGTTCCTTCAATAGCGCGCGGATCGCGGTCGCCGAGCACGCACCGCCGTTCTCGGTCGCCAGCTCGCGCGAAAAGAAGCGCTTGAACTCGAACAGCCCGCGCGGGGTTGCCATGTACTTGCCGTTGGTCACGCGGCACACCGTCGATTCGTGCAGGCCGAGCTCGGTCGCGACGTCCTTCAGCGCCAGGGGTCGCATCGCCACTTCGCCGTAATCGAAGAAGCTGCGTTGCTTGGCGACGATCGCCTCGGCGACGCGGTGGATCGTGACGAAACGCTGCTCCATGTTGCGGATGAGCCAACGCGCCTCCTGGAGCTGGCGGGACATCTGCGTGCCGCCTGCCGCACGGCTGCCCGCCAGATCGGCGTACGCGCGATTGATGCGAATGCGCGGCAGCACGGCCGGATTGAGCGCCGCGGTCCAGCGCCCGCGCACTTTGCTCACGATCACGTCGGCAACGACGTAGCGCGTCTCGTCCGGGCCGAAACGCCGGCCGGGGTGCGGATCGAGCGAGCGCAGCAAGGTACGGGCCACATGGAGGTCGGTCTCGCTGCAGCCGAGCATCTGCTGGAGCCGATTGAAATCACGGCTGACGAGGAGCTCGAGGTGCTCGTCCACCAGCGCGCGCGCGATGGCGAGCCCGGTCGTCGTGTCCGGTAGCGCACGGAGCTGGAGCATCAAGCATTCCTGCAATGAGCGCGCACCGACCCCGGCCGGTTCGAGGGTCTGGACCAGGCGCAGCGCGGCCAGCAGGTCCTCCGGCTCGACCTCCGCGTCGGCGCGAACGAGCGCCGCGAGTTCGTCGAGCTCGACACCCAGATAGCCGTCCTCGTCGAGCCCTTCGATCACCAGCTGCGCGAGCGCGCGATCTCGGTCGCCCATCTGCGACAGGAGCAGCTGCCCCCGGAGGTGATCGCGCAGCGTAAGCTGCGCCTCCGACCACTCGGTCCAGTCGGACTCGTCGTCGTCGTGCGCGGCGGCAGCGCGCGGAAGATCCTCGAAGCCGAGGCGCGCGTCCGCGGGGTCGTCGTCACCGGACGCCGGCGCGTCTGCTTCGACGGTCGCGGGCTCCGGGGGGGTTTCCGGCGTGGCGCTCGGCGTGTCCTCCGCTTCCTCTTCGTCCTCGAGAAACGGATTGGCGGTGAGCGCGGCGCGCATCTCCTGTTCGAACTCCAGCGAGGAAAGCTGCAGCAGCCGCAGCGCCTGCTGAAGCTGCGGCGTCAGCGTCAGGTGCTGGCGCAGCCGCAGCTCCATCGTATGACTCATGCTTGCTCCTCCTTGCAGGGCCGGCGTGGCCGGTGAGCACGAGGACCCTCCCGCAATCCGCGTGCCTGCGCAGGCCTCGCGCGGGCGAGACGTTCAATCCGAATTCGCGCAGCCGGACCGTCGCAGACGCCGAGCACGAAACGTTGCAGCGGGCCGTGTCGCCACGTAGTGGCCGCGGCGCGGCGAGCACGCCAGGCCAGCCGCCACCAGCGCTCGCAGCGCAGCCCGGGTCTTCCGGCCTGGAAGTGGGTGAGACGCCTTTGCGACGATCCAGAACGGCGCTGGGCGCGGGTGGGTGCGGGTAAGGACCCGGTAAACGATCTCCACGTCGCGCGGCGACGGTGTCACTCGTTCGCGTTCACGGCGAGGGTGAGAGTCGGCCGGCGTGGCCGCCGCGGCGCGACGCTCGTCCTTGCGTCGTCGGCGGGGACCGTGCTGTCCCCGCTCCGCAGCTTGCGGGATCGTCGTTCCGCATCGGTCATGGGCTTAAAGCCGAAGCGGCGCCACGTCGCCGCCACGTCCGTGCGCGCCGCAGGGATGTACTTGAACCTCGGATCGAGCAGTCGCATGATGAGCGTCTCCCACTGGCTCTACACATTCGTCTCTTTAAGCAGATTGTGTGCCCATGGTTTTCGCGCTGCAAAGCGACGCCGAAACAAAGGTTTCAAATAAGGAAGACGATCCACCGACCGCCCGAGCTTGCAAATTCGACATGCTCCGGGTGCAGACGGGAAAACAGCCGGGCGCGCGGCCCGGCTCGGGGAATGCCGCTATTCCCAGTACGGGCGTTGCCCGTAGTAGCCATGGACGTCCTTCGCCCAGGTCTCGTCGCCCATCGTCGGCCAGTGATCCTTGTCGAACCCGGGGGCGAGCTGGAGTCGCTCTTTGGCGACATCGAGAATGAAGCACTTGTTTTCCGGGTCGAGCGTCATGGCGCGCCACGGTATGGCGAACAGGCGGTCGGCCACGCCCAGAAAGCCGCCGCTCGAGAGCACGGCGTACGCGATTCGGCCGGTGGGCACATCGAGCATGATCTCGTCGATCGTGCCGAGTTTCTCGCCTTCGCGGTTCACGACGGTGTCGCCTTCGAGCGTGCTCGCCGACATCACGCGCGGGCCCGGTCCGGCGTTGCCGGCCCGATACGACGAACCTACGATCTGTGCGCCTGCGTCGGCGTGGGTACGGTTCGTTTCGTCCATCTGGGATTCTCCTCGTCGAGTGAGCATGGGGAAGAGTGTCCGGCGAGTGCGGTCTCGCTCCGCGAGGGCCGCAAGGCGCGTTCCCGGGCGCGCCTTTCGGGCACGTGCGCTGCTTCGCATCGCCCCATGATCGAAACGCAAAGTCTCACCGACAGCCTCGAGGCACTGATGCGCGTCACGGCGCAGAGCGAGGCGGCCTTTCACGCGGCAGTCGCGACGGTCCGCAACGACGAGGCGCGCGCGCTGCTGCTTGACCGGGCTTACCGCTTCGCCCGCGCTGCGGGCGTGCTGCGTTCGATCGCGCGCGCAGAAGGGGTAGCGACCGCACCGTCGGGCCACGCCGACACCGAGTCGCGTCTGAGCGCCGAGGATCTAGGCGATCTTGCGCTGCTCGCCGAATGCGAGCGCCGCGAAAATCTCGTGATCGTCGCGTTCCGGGATGCGCTCGAGGCGAAGCTGCCATCCGAGATCCGGCGCACGATCGAGCGGGAGTTCGACGGCCTTCTGGCCTGCCTCGGGAGCTTGCACGCGCTGCGCGAGCGCCTGGCGCGCCGTCCGCAGCGGGCGCCAGCCCCGCAGTCCATGTAAGAAGTGCGTCGACGTGTATGCGTTACCCGCGCACGGGTGCGTGCAACTGACCGGAGGACACCATGAATACCCCATCGACCCGCGAGCCTTTGACATACCCCTTTCCCGACGCGGATGCCCGACCACACCGTACCGAGGACGGGATCGCTGCGGACGTCGCCGGACGCGTGGCGGAGGTTGCGGCGACGACGCGCGACCAACTCGCGGATGCGGCGCTGCACGCGCAGGCGCGTGCGGAAGCTTTTCGCGAGACCGCCGCGGGCTACGTCCAGTGTTACCCGTTCCGGTCGGTGCTCGTGTCCGCCGCGCTGGGATTTCTTCTCGGGCTCCTGGCGGCACGACTTCCCCGCTGAACCTGGCCAGGTGCCTCGAGCGGCTGCGTACAGTTCCTAGCCGGGTGCACGCTAGCTCACCGCGCTCACCCGTCGCGGACGGTGCGGCGCGAGCAGCGTCGCATACGCGCACGCGGCGTCGGCCGCGATGTGCCGCCAGGTGAAACCGGCGCGCATGCGCCGGATTCCGGCCCGGCCGTAGGCGCGCGCAAGCTCCGGATTCCGCCGCAACCGAGAGAGGCGCTCCGCGAGCGCGGCTGGATCGTCGGGCGGGACGAGGAAGCCGGTGACGGCATCGACCACCGCGTGCGCGATGCCGCCGACCGCCGCGCCGACCACCGGGATGCCGCATGCCAGCGCTTCAGTGGGCGCAAGCGCGAACGGCTCGTATACGGGCGTGGTCACGAACACATCCGCCGCGCGGTAGTAATCGCGCAGGACAGCGCGTGGCCGCGCGCCTACGAATGTGATTCGGTCAGACAGCCGGTGGGCCTCGGCGATCAAACCAAGGCGATCCAACTCGGGTGTGCGCTGCGCATCGGGTCCATCGCCTTCGCCACCGACCACCAGAAGCCGCGCGTCGATCCCGTGCTCCCGACGCAGGTGCGCGAGCGCCCGGATCGCGTTGTCAACGCCATCGCCGGGCGCCAGGCGCCCGACGTGCAGCAGAACGAAGTCGTCGGCCCCGAGGCCCAAGCGCGCACGCGCGCTGCGGCTGCCAGGGCCGAACTCCGCGGGATCGAAGCCGACTGGCACGACGTCGATCCGGCGGGGCTCGGCGCCATAGAGCGCGATCAGGTCCTGCCGATCCTCGTCCGAACCGGCCATCAGCCGGCCGGCTGCGGCGACGATCTCGTCCTCGATGTGGACGCGCGCGGGTGGAAACGGATCGACGCATTCGGGGTGGCGACGCAGGGCGCGCCCAAGCGAGTGCAGGGTCGCGACGAACGGAATGCCGAAGCGCGCCTTGAGCAACAGTGCCGCGGCCCCGGACAAGAAGAAGTTCGCGTGCACCATGTCGTACCGGCCACTTGCCGGGGCGCAGTGGTCGGCGATGCGGGAGGCAAACTCGCTCATGTGCGTCACGAGCGCCGTCGGGCTCGCGGCGCGCGGCGGTCCGGCCGGAACGTGCACCACCGAGGCATTGGGCGCGAGCTCGACCACCGGAGCCGACCACAGATCATCGCGACGCGTAAACACGTCGACCTGGTGACCGGCGCAGGCGAGCGCGCGCGCGAGGTGCCGTGCGTAGGTGCCCTGCGCGCCCTGGGCCGGTCCGCCGAGCGGTCCGAGCGGCGAGGCGTGCGCGCTGATGAGAGCGATCTTCATTGGATCCGAGCCCCGAAAGAGTCGGCGCGCGGCACGCGCCTGATGCGACAACTGCAAACGCCGTGCCATGCCAAGCCGCCGGGGCGCGGCGGCGGATGCGCGTTCCGGGCGCCGCGTAAGTTCGTGTCGACCACGTAAAAGGTTCCCGGGGTCCGGACCCGTGCTTGCTTCTCCTCATCGATGGACGGACTCAGCGTATGGTTTCTGGCCGCGGGCAGCCTGCTCTTGCTGATGGCGGTGATCGGCGCGGCGATCGAGCGCCTCCCGGTGTCGCCCGCGATCGTCTACCTCGCTTTCGGCTTCCTGCTCGGGCCGGGTGCCTTCGGTCTGCTCGAGATCGATCTCGAGTCGCACCGCTCGCTCATCCGCGCGATCGCGGAGGTCGGCGTGGTGCTGTCGCTCTTTAGCGTCGGCCTGCGCCTCGGCGTTCCGCTCACGGATTCGGCGTGGCGGGTGCCGCTGCTTCTCGTCGGTCCGGCCATGGTATTGACCATCGCCGGCGGCGCGCTTGCTGCGTGGGCGATCTTCGGTCTCGGCGCCGGCGCCGCGATCCTGCTGGCGTCGATCGTCGCCCCGACGGATCCGGTCCTCGCCTCCGAGCTGCAGCTCAAGCACCCGACCGAGCGCGACCGGGTGCGGTTCGGCCTCACCGCGGAGGGTGGTATGAACGACGGCCTCGCTGCGGTCGGCATCGTGCTCGGACTGGCGCTGCTCGACCCGGTCGAGACGGTTGCGCCGGCGATCGTGCGCGAGATTGCATGGTCGGTACCCGCGGGGGTGGCGCTGGGCGCGCTGTGCGGCACCGCCTTCGCACGCGTCGCGCTCGGTCTGCGGCGGCGTGGCCGATCGACGCCAGGCCTCGAGGTATTCCTGGTGCTCGGGCTCATCGCGCTGGCGTACGGACTGGCATCAGTGGTGCGCGCCGAAGGTTTCCTCGCGGTGTTCGCCGCCGGTGTCGCGGTGCGACGCATCGAGCGGCGCGCAAGCGCGCAGGCCGGCCCGAGCCCTGCGGCCCAGGAAACGGCGGGCGCGCCCGCGGCGATGGCGCACGAGCTGCTGGTGTTCAATCGACAGATCGAGCGAATCGCCGAAGTGGTGGTGGTCGTGATGGCGGGCGCGCTCCTTGACGCGGCTCTGTTCGACTGGCGCGCGTGGGCGTTTGCGGTCGCCATGCTGCTCGTTGTCAGGCCGGCTGCAGTCGCGCTCGGGTTGGCGGGCGCTCCGCTGGCGCCGCGCGAGCGGCGGTTGTTGCAGTGGTTCGGCGTGCGCGGCATCGGTTCGCTCTACTGGCTCGCATTTGCCCTCGAACGCGACGTTGCGGGGGCGGACACCGCAGTCCTCGCCATGGCGACGCTGGCCGTGATTGCGGCGTCGGTGTTCGCGCACGGGGTGTCCGCAACCCCGGTAATGGATTGGCACTTGCGACGCCGGCGCGCCTGATGCGCGCACCCGCCGGGGCACGCTGCCTGCTGCTCGCTCGGAGAGCGAATTCAGCGGAGCCGCCCACATGCCTCATCCCGAGAACAACCATGTCGTAGCGCTTCACCGGGCCGTGCTGCAAGGCGGCGCCGTCGGCGCGGGGGCCGGCGCGCTCTTTGCAAACCATCTATTGGCCGATGCCGTCGCGATCGCGTGCGGGGCCGCGCTCGGTGCGGTCACCGGCTTCGTATGCGGGCTGCTCATATGGGTGAGCGCGGGCGATTTTCCCGACGCCCCGATCCCGCCGGTGCGGGGCCCGAGCCGCGTGCCGGGGAAGGGGCGTTGACGCGGATTACTCCTTCTCGGATTCGCCCGTCCGCCCCGCAACGGCTGCCACGGTAGCGACCAGCTCGGCAGGTTCGACCGGTTTTGCGACGTGCACCAGAAAGCCGGCGCGCAATGCCCGCGTCCGGTCTTCCGAGCGCGCAAAAGCGGTCAGTGCGATCGCAGGGAGTTTTCCACCCCGCGCCGGCCCGAGCGCCCGCACGCGCCGGAGCAGCTCGAAGCCGTCGATATCGGGCATGCCGATGTCGCTCAGGAGCACATGCGGGCGCTCCGTTTCCACTACGACGAGCGCCTCGCCGGCGGAGGCAACCGTGAGGACCTCCGCGCCGCAGTCCGCGAGCACCCGCTTGAACAGATCGCGCGCATCGGCTTCGTCGTCGACCACCAGCACCTTGATCCCGGAGAGGTCGGAGATCTTGAAGTCGGAGGACAGCGTCTTCGCGGGGTGCGGATGAAGTCGTTCCCCGTTGTCCGCCGTCCGGTGGACTGCCGCAATCGGAAGCTGCACGGTGAACACGGTCCCGGCGCCTTCACCCAGGCTCTTCACTTGCACAGTCCCGCCATGGAGCTCGACGAGCTGCTTGACGATGGCGAGGCCGAGGCCGAGACCGCCATGCCTGCGCGCGGACGAGGCGTCGGCCTGCCGGAAGCGCTCGAACGCATGGGCGACAAACGCGGGCGTGATCCCGATGCCGGTGTCGGCCACGCTGATCTCGACCTGTGCGCCGACGCGTTCCAGCAGCACCTGCACCGTTCCGTCCTTCGGCGTGAACTTGATGGCGTTGGAAAGAAGATTCCAGATCACCTGCTGCAATCGTCGCGGATCGCCGGAGATCGGCCCGGCCGCAGGGTCGAGTATTTTTTCTAGCCTGATGCCGCGCGCGTCGGCCGCGGGTCGCACCGCGTCCACCGCGGCCTCGATGAAGGAGACCGGGTCGACCGGCTGGACGTCGAGGCGCACCTTGCCCGAGGTGATCCGGCTCATGTCCAGAAGGTCTTCGATCAGCTGCGCCTGCACGCGCGCGTTGCGCTCGATCGTCTCGAGACCCTGGCGAATCTCGGCGTCATCCATGGCGCGGCGTCGGAGCACCTGTGTCCAGCCGACGATGGCATTGAGGGGAGTCCGCAGCTCGTGAGAGAGATTCGCAAGAAAGTCCTCCTTTATCCGGCTCGCCCGCTCGGCTTCCGCCCGCGCGAGCTGTTCGCGCTCGAGGAGCTGCTTGCGCTCTTCTTCGGCGCGTTTGCGCTCGGTAACGTCGCGAAAGCTCCAGACGCGGCCGACGTTGCGCCTGTCGACAAACTGGCTCCTTGAATATCGCTCGAACACGCTGCCGTCGGCGAGCTCCAGCAGGTCGAAGGCCTCCGGCAGCGAGGAGGCGGAAATGTCCTCGATCCGGGCGAGGAACTGCCCGGGATCCCGGAACCGGTGGCCGCTCATCTCGAGCAGGTGCCGGTGATCCACTGCGCTCATCACCTCGGGTGGAATCCCCCACATCTTCAGGAAGTTTTCGTTGAAACCCGTTACCTTGCCGAACTCGTCCACCACCACAATTCCGTCCGTGGCGCATTCGAGCGTCGCGCGCACCAGCGCTAGGGAATGGGCGAGCTCGTGCGTCTTCAACTCCAAGGCTTCCTGCGCTTCTATGAGTTCCTGCTCGGCGCGCTGGCGCGCCAGGAGAATGCTGCGGGCGTTCTGCAGGGCGACCGAGCGCAGTGGGTCCTCTTCGTCGCCTTGCCCCATTACCTGCCTTCGGGGAGTCGCGCCGCGGGCAGTGCCCAACACCGCGCCTGGATCTTGGCGAGGCAGTGTCGCGTCTCGTGGATCGGTCATCGTAAAGGGCGGGAATTCGTGTTGTCGGCCGTAGCAAGCCCCTGCCGCAATGGTCCGACGCTGGGATCGTTCTGCGTTCGCCGTAGGGACGACGAGACCTGGTGGGCTCGCCCAAGACCCTCTTCGAAATCCGGAATACGGCATGGGTCCGAACCGGGAGGTGAACCGCCGAGCCCTTTGCACGGCGTTAGCGCGCGGCCGCACGCTGCGAGCTTCCCGACGGGGCCGAGTCGCGCTTGCGCTGCGAGCGCCGGATGACGCTGATCTCGCCGTCGCTTTCGAGCTGCGCGGCGCGAACGTGGTGGACATCGTCGACGCCGTGCTCGCGCAGCTTGCCGAGCAGGTCCTCGACCGACATGAACTCGCGCCGCAGATTGCGATGCAGAATGCGCCCGTCGCGCACCAGCACGAGGGGGCTCGGCTCGAGAATCGTGCGGACGCGCCGGAACCGGAAGGCGAGCCAATCGATCAGTACGTTCCAGCCGATGATCGTCGACACCAGCACGAGGCCATCGGTGATCGAGCGATACTCGCCGGCCATCGCATTCTGCGCGGCGTCCGCGATCAAGACGACCAGCAGCACGTCGGCGACCCCGATCGCGCCTACGTCGCGCCGCAGGACAACGCGGAACAGCACGAACAGGAACCCGTAAACCGCGCTGCCGCGGATTACGAGCTCCAGGGGGGGTACGCTCAATTCAAACAGCGCACGCCAGTCGACGTCCATGTCGTCTCCCTACGGCGGCCGCGTCCAGCCGGGCGCCCCGCGGGGGAGGAGAGGACGGGGCGCCCGGCTCGGCATGACCCGCACGCTAGGTGCGCGGACGCCAGCGGGATCATGCAACGGCCATGCCCGCCGGGTAGAGGCAGCGGGCCAGCGACCCGGTCCGGCGGAGCGCGGACGAATGGGCCTGCGTTCGTCGTCCGTCAACCGGCGAGCTCGGCCCTGGCCGGCACCGGCGTGACCTGCGCGGCGGTCTGGGCCGGGCCCGTCGGCACTGCGCCGCCCTCCGTCTCCCAGGTCTGAAGCGCCCGGTTCTGCTCGCGCCGTGCGCGCTTGTACCGTGCGTAATGCAGAATGTTCTGTGCGGCCAGCCCGATGGCGAGCAGGCCGACGAACGCAATGCCTCGGGTCATGGCGGACCTCCTAAAATGGACGTCTGACTTGGTATGCAAGTTGCATACCCCTGCCGCGAACCCCCGTCCGCCCGCCCAAAGGCCCCATTGGCGTGCAAAATTTACAATCGGCCGGTAATGCCTACCGCCGCGCACTGCACGACTAATAACTAAGACACACCTGTGAAGGAGGTTCCATGCCGCATGTCCTGCTCGTCGACGACGACGCCGAGACCCTCGACTGGCTCTCCGAGTTCGTGAAGGCGGAAGGGTTTACCGTCGCCACCGCCGATTCGCTGCGCGCCGCCCGCATCCAGCTCACGCGCCTCGTTCCCGACGTTCTGCTGTCCGACCTGCTGCTGCCCGACGGCCAGGGCATCGAGCTCCTCGAGAATCTCGAAAAGCGCGATGCCACGGAGTTCGTCCTGATGACCGGCCATGCGAGCGTGGAGAGCGCGATCGACGCGTTGCGCGCCGGGACGACCGACTACCTGGTGAAGCCGGTGGACATCGACCGGCTCAAGGCCATCCTGCATCGCGTCCCGCGGCCCGACGAGCTGCGCGAGGAGATCGGCGAGCTGCGCAGCGAACTGCGCAAGCTGGGCCGCATGGGGCAATTGCTGGGCAACTCGCCGCCGATGCAGCGGCTGTACGACCAGCTCGCGCGCGTGGCGCCCACCTCCGCGACGGTGTTGCTGATCGGCGAGAGCGGCACCGGGAAGGAGATCGCCGCGCAAACCATCCACGATCTGAGCCGGCGCAAGCGCGCGCCCTTCCTGCCGCTCAACTGCGGTGCGATGTCGCCGCAGCTGATCGAGAGCGAGCTATTCGGCCACGAGAAAGGCAGCTTCACCGGGGCCGACCGCCAGCACAAGGGCTTCTTCGAGCGCGCGCACGGCGGCACGCTGTTCCTCGACGAGATCACCGAAATGCCGCCGGAGCTGCAGGTCAAGCTGCTGCGCGTGCTGGAGAGCGGCACGTTCGTGCGCGTCGGCATGAATACGCCGATCGCCACGGACGTCCGCCTCGTTGCGGCGACCAACCGCGTGCCCGAGAAGGCGGTGGCGGAGGGCCGGCTGCGCGAAGACCTGTTCCACCGCCTCAACGTGTTCCCGATCCAGATGCCGCTGCTGCGCGAGCGGGGGACCGATATCGAGCTGCTGGCGCAGCACTTCCTCGACGCATTGAACAAGGAGGAGGGCACGAGCAAGGCGTTCGCGCCGGCCGCGATCGCCGCGTTGTATGCGCACCGCTGGCCCGGCAACGTGCGCGAGCTGAAGAACTACGTACAGCGTGCGTACATCCTCGCCGACAGCGTGATCGATGTGGAACTCGCGCCCGAGACGTTCGTGGAGCCGGAGCAGTCGTCGATACTGACCGTACGGATCGGCTCGAGCCTCGAGGAGGTCAATCGGCAGGCTGATCGAGGCGACCCTCGCCGAATGCGGGAACGTGAAGCGCCGGGCCGCCGAGACGCTGGGCATCAGCTTGAAGACGCTGTACAACCGTCTGGCGGTCTATCACGGCAAGCGGACGGGCGAGCCGAGCCTCGACGAGGAGCCCGAGGAGCATGCCGATGCCGCAGCGCCGCCCCCCGCGAAGAATGGCGCGGCCGCAACCTCACCGCGCACCGTCTGAGCGCCGTCGGTCGTCTGCCTGAATTGCCTGCGCCCGGTATCGGGCGGCTCCGGCGGAGCCGCTCGGTGCTGCTGCTCATCGATTTCGTCAATCCGCTGAAATTTCCCGGTGCGCAACGGATCAGCCGGCCGGCCGTCGCGGCGGCGCGCCATACCGCACGGCTGAAGGCGCGCCTCACCGCGCGCGGGGTGCAGGCGATCTACGCCAATGACAACTTCGGCGCGTGGCGCTCGGAATTCAGCCGACTGGTCGAATCCTGCCGGCGGAGACCGGGCCCGAGTCGTCAGCTCGTGGAACTGTTGGCCCCCGCGCCCTCCGACATCGCGGTGCTCAAGCCGCGCCACTCCGCGTTCTTCGCCACGCCGCTCGCCGTCCTGCTTGCGCAGCTTGGCGCACGCCGCCTGATCGTCGCCGGGCTCGCGGCGGACATCTGCGTGCTATTCACGGCAAGCGATGCGTTTCAGCGTGGTTTCGAGCTCTGGGTCCCGGCCGACTGCGTGGCCGCGGAAAGCGCGGCGCGCAAGCGCGCCGCGCTGAGCTTTATGGCGCGAGTGCTGAAGGCGGACACGCGCGCCAGCCGGGGGCGTGCAGTCCGCCGGTAACCACGACGCGGCGCGTTGGGCATTTGCGGTGGGCGTCCGGCGCGCGCATCACGGGCGCTCGTTTGCACGCCGGTCGGCGACGCAGCGCTCGCGTGTCTCGCCGCTCAGCGCCTCGCAGCGCTCGCGCGTGCGGGCGCTTTTCGCTTTGGCCAGATCGCGGATCTCGCCGGCGGCAGCCTGGCCGCGCGCCCGCTCGGCCAGCGCGCGCCTGATACACGCGCCCCGTTCGTCGCCGCCGAGCGGCTCGCAGCGCTGTCGTGCCACGCGGTAGCGCGCTTCGGCCTTGTCCTCGGCTGCTTCGGCGCGCGCTTCAGGCGTGCCCTTGAATGCGGCGTAGGCATCGGCCTGGGCCGAGTCGCGCACTGCCTTTGCATCTTTGACGCAGACATCCCGCGCGTTGCCGCTCAGCGACTTGCACTTTTCTCGCTCGAGCTTGTATTGCGCATCGGCTCTCTGCCGCGCCACGCCGTATTCGGCCGGGGTGAGGGCGGCGGCGGACGTCGCAATCGCAAGCGCGAACAATGCAGAGAGAAATCTCGATCCGGTGCGGACGTGCATTCGACCTTGCTCCTTCCGCGAGTGCGCGCATGCACTGCAATGCGCGTACCCGTCAGGTTCCGGCACGCAAGGTGCTTAGACCCTGGTGCACGTCTTGGAAGGAGGATTCAGCGATGCATCGTGACCTGAGATCTACCCGTAACGACACGCTCGAGCAGGAATTACAAGCAGCGCTGGTCGGAACGATCCTGCAGCTCGATCGCGCGGCGCGACGTTACGCGCAGCATCGGCGCCGCCACGGCTACGATTATGGATGCCGACGCCTGCTCGACGAGTTTCGTCTATCGCGTTCGTTGCTCTTTGTGCTGGCGGACGAGGTGCGCACGGAAATGGTTGGGCGCGCGAGCAACTGAGCGTCGCGCAGACTCAACGCGGCTTGGCGTAACGCGCTTGCCGCACGATCGCCTCGGTCGCCATCGGTTCTGCGACGACGTCGAATTGCCGTACCCCGCACCCGGGTCCGAGCGGCGGCTTTTCACCGGAACGGGCCCGGGTGGTCGACGGCGAGCGTGTCGCGGCCCCGGGCGAAGCGGCCTTGATGTGTTTTCGGCGTTGCATGGCATTCACGTAGGCAACCGGCGTGCCGCGGGGAGCGCCGCAGCCGCAGCCGCGGGGCAGGCACGCAGATTGCTGTTGACACAAGCGGCGCGCGTTTCCCGCGCCTGAACGGGATGAAAATTCATGAAGGATGGGCAGGTGAACAAAGCGGTGTTCCCGATCGGCGGCTACGGTACCGGGATCCTGCCCGCCACGAAGGCGACGCCAAAAGAGCTCCTGGCGGTGGTGGACAAGCCGTTGATCCACTACGCGGTCGAAGAGGCGCTGCGGGCCGGCATGCGCCAGATGATCTTTGTCACCCACCGCAACAAGCGCGCCATCGAGGATCACTTCGACAAGGCGTACGAGCTGGAAAGCGCCCTGGTCCTGCACAACCGCTACGAATTGCTCGCGGAGCTGCGCCAGCTGTTCCCGCGCGACGTGACCTACCTCTTCGTTCGCCAGGCCGAGCCGTTCGGGCTGGGCCACGCGCTGACTTGCGCGCGCGTGCTCCTCGGCGACGAGCCGTTCCTGGTCATCCTTCCGGATGAGCTCGTGGACGCGCCGATGCCGGCCGCGGCGCAGGTCCTCGATACGTTCACGCGCTGGGGGCAGCCGACCATCGCGACGCTGCCCCCGGGGGAAGGCTGTGTGCAGGCCGCCGTCGACGGTGTGCGCATGGCACCGCGCGTTGCGCGCGTGACGCGCGTTTATGGACCTGCCGATGCGGGGGCCGGGGCGGCGCCGGTGGCGGGGCGGTTTGTCCTCACCCCGGCCGTATTCGACTATCTGGCGACCACCCCGCCGCGGGACACCGGCGAGGTCGAGCTCGCCGATGCGCTCGCGGCCATGCTTGCAGTGCATCCCATCGTGGCGCGCGAGCTCGAGGGCGAGCGCTTCGATTGCGGCACGCGCCTCGGATACCTCGCGGCGACCGTCCATTTCGGCCTGCGCCACCCGGTCGTGGGGCAGCAGTTCGCCGCGATCGTGCGGGCCGCCGCGACGCACGACGCGCCGGCGTCGGCGCGCCGCCCGCCGATCGCGCCGCGCGTCGCGGCGAACGACTGACGTTGAAGCGACCAGCCATACACGGGTGGCGCGCGACCGATCTCCCCCTGTTTCGGCCCCCTCCCTCGCCGCGACATTCGGCCCGCTGACGGCGGGCCGTTTTCTTGTCGCGCGGGCACGAGGCTTGCAAACACCATCGCGTCCCGGCCGAGCGGCGCCGGCTCATTTCAAACCAGGAGCTCTCCGATGCAAACCCCGACCCCTACATCCTCCTCTTCGCTCGATCCGCGCGATGTGACGCAACGCGCCCAAGCCGGCATCGATCGCGTCCGGAACAGCGCGCACGACACGGTCGAGCGCGCCGCCGCGGTCGCGTCGTCGGCGGCCGACCGGCTCAGCGCCCGCAGCGAGGAGTGGCTTGCCAGCAAGAACGAGTGGATGGACGCCACCCGCGGATATGTCCGCGAGCATCCGTTCGCCGCGATGGGCATGGCGCTCGCAGCCGGCTACCTGCTGAGCCGACTGTCCGGACGCTGACCGCGTGCAACCGGCTGCAGCATCCCCCGCCGGTGCCCCGGGGGCGCGCAGTCTCAGCGCGCTCGCGGCAATGCTCCTGCAGCACGCCCGGACGCTGGCCGCGGACTACGCGCTGCTCGCCGTTCTGGATGCGCGACACGCCGCGATCACCCTCGCGTGGTTGCTTTCGGCCGGGCTGATGGTCGCGGTGCTGGTCGTTACCGCCTGGCTCGCACTGGTGACGGGCGGGATCGTGTGGCTGCTCGGCAGCGGCGCGTCCTGGCCCGCTGCGCTCGGTGCCGCCGCGCTGGTCAACGTCGTCGCCGCGGTCGCCCTCGCCTTGTGGATGCGCGGTTTCTTCAGGACGCTGCCCTTTGCGGCCACGCTGCGGCAACTCAAGGGCGATCCGCCGCCTGCCGGACCAGCAGACCGTGATGCGTGACCTGGACGACGCGATCCGTGCGGTGGAATCCCGCATCGCGCGCGAACGCCACGCCTTGGCGGCCCTCCTCGAGGACTGCGGGGAAACGGCGCGCGACGCAGTCGCTGCGCCGAAGAATCTCCTTGCGGTCGCGGGGCTCGGCTTTGTGCTGGGCGAGGTGTTGCGACCAGGGCGGTCGGCCTCCTTCCGCGCGCAAGCGTGGCCTGGGGGGCGTTCTCGCCGGCGCGGCGATCGCGCTCATTCGCGCGCGCTACGGCTCGCCGTGGGCACTCGGGCGACGCCTGTGGTCGGAGGCGCCACGGCGTCCCCCGCGCGCCGGCTGGCCTGCCGCCGAACGATCCCGTCCGCGCCGACGCCGGCGACCCGGTCCCAAGGGCGCGCTGAGGCGGTCCTTCAATCGTCGCACGCCGCGCGGATCGAGCCGCGGCGTCGTTGTTGTACGCGCCACGGATGTTCAAGGCCGCAAGCGCAAACTGCAGCACGATGAGAGCGGTGGCGCCGGCGTGCCATCCCCACAGCACCCACAGCACATTGCTCGCGAGAAACCCCCAGAAACCGAGCTGCCGGCGCCGGGGCGATCGCGACGCGACCAACCAGGCCGCCAGCACGGTGACGAGCATCGCCGGCCATTGCAGAGCATCCAGCCCGTCCACGGCGCTTAGCGTGGGCGGCGAGTCAAGGAACGTGCAGCGCCGAAAGCGGCGTGAGTGCCGCGGAAGCGAGCGCCACGGTCGGCGCGCCACGGCAATCGGCAGATCGCCTTTCGCACGCTTGCACATGGAGTGCGCGTTCCAGACTCGCTACCGTGGCCTGGTCAACCGTGCCCGGGAACGCGCTCGGCGCGACACGCGCAGCCGCCGGAAATTCGCGCGGTCGCGCGGGCCGAGAATTCGATGGCGCTCGCACGATCGACTCCGCCGGCGCGGTGCGGAGCTCCAGCTGCAGGGTGCCCGCCGCTCCCGGCGGAGGAACGTTTCCGTAACTCACGCGGCCGCTATCGTCAATCCAACGATAGACCTGTGCGCTGACGCCGGAAGCCGACCCCAGCATGCAGGCGAGGAGAACGTGGCGCGAACGATCGCATGAGCCGCGTACCCGGGGCGCCGCAGCACGCGCGGCGCTCCGGGCCTACCGGGTTGCTACCGGATGGTGGTCGGTCCGGTGGTCGCCGACCGATCGCGCGCGTCCTCCTGGGGTTGCGTCGAGGGGACTGCGCCGCTCGTCGACGAGGGCACCCCTGTGCCGCCGGAGCGCCCATCGGTGGCGCTACGCTGGGGGTTCTGCTGCGGATCGGTGGATTCGGACCGTGCCGGCCCAGAGCGACCGTCCCGATACTCGCTCGCGGCCAGGCGCGCGGGGGGATACGGCGGCTCGCCCGACGAGACGAGCGGCGACGTGCTCGGCACGACGCCGTTGGGGGCGGGAATTCCGGCCCCGCCCGAATCCCCGTCGGTCGGGCTGCGATAGGCGTTGTCGGGACCGATGTGCGCGCGCGGATGCGGATACCAGGTGCGATTGCCGTCGTACCGGTCCGGGTCCGTTTGGATCCAGGCGCCTCGATTGGCGGGACTGCTGAACCAGCCGCCGAACCAGCGCTCGCCCCACCAGCTGTGCGAGGACGTGCGGTAGGGGTCCGTCCCGGACTGGGCGACGGCGTGGGGCGCCGCAAGGGCAGCGGCGACCGCACCGGCCACAAGCAACAAGCGATGCTTTGTCATGGAGATCCTTTCGATCGAGAACTCACGCAAAGGTGCGTACCCATAGCTCGCGCAAGCGCCGTGCCCGTGCACCACCGCGACGAGGACCGGGCACGTGCCCGGGATCGCGCGCCGATCTGACCGGCCGTTGTAATTTCTGCACGAACGCGAAGAGGCTCCCCTCAGGGCGTGCGTCGCCGGCGGCCTGAGCCGCGGCTGCGGGGAACGTTCGAAGGCGTGCCGCGCGCTTCGGTATCGATCAGTCCCCGCTCGATGTCGCGCGCCGCTTGGCGGATCTTGCCGCGCGGGCCTCGCACCCCGCCCGCCTCCGGCATCGGCGACTCGTCTCGCTCGTGCGGCAGCTGCAACCCGAGCTCCGACGGGAGCGGCGCGGCGCGACGAACCTGCGGCCGGCGTGGGCTCGATCGTGCCATCAGGACCGCCTCGTTCCGACCGCACGCCGGGTCTTCATCGGGACGCGTTGCGGCCGCGGGCGGGCTCGGATTGCCGCTGCGACCAGTCCTTCGCGCGGGCGAGCAGGCCGGCGCAGTCGCTCTCCTTCCCCGGGCCGGTCTCGATGAACGGCACGAGCGCGAGCAGCGGGTTTACGAGCGCGAGCAACGCGGCCGTCACGCCGCGCGCGGCGAGTCCCTTGGCGTCCGGGACGATCGTGGGGTCGCGCAGCGGTCCGCGAACGTGCAGCGCGGTGCGCGCGGCGAGGGGACTCATGTCCTTGGGTTGGGGATACACGGTGAGATCCAGCCGCTCGCCGGCCAGATCCACGACGCCTGCACCCACGACCAGCGTGTCGTCGGTGTCGATGACCAGGACGTTCGAGGTGGCAATGCCCGCGCGCACGCCGAGATCCGCCACCGCGCAGCGGAGCGCGATCTCGCGATCCCCGGTTGCGAGCAGCAGCGCGCTCTCGGCGATGTCCAGGCCGATCAGCTCGAGCACACGCTGGCTGATCGTTCCATGATCGACCGCGAGGGTAATGCGCCCGCTGGCACTGCCGAGCAGCTCGGCCACGGAGCTGCCGGTTCCGGCGAGGCGCGCGCGACCGTGTGCGACCCCGCGGGCACCGTGCATCGCCTGGACGGTGGGGAAGAGCTCGCGCAGGGCAAGGCGGCGGAAGTCCAGTTCGGCCACGCCGCGCAGCGGCGGGCGGCGTCCATCCAGCTCGATCGTTGCAACAATCTCCCCGCCTGCGGCGCGCAGGCGCAACGGCGCAATGCGCAGCACGCCGTCGCGGATCTGGAGCGTGGCCTCGAGCGCCTGGATCGGGAGCGTCGGCGGGTGCACGACGCTTCGGCCGACGAGTGATAGATCGACGTCCATACGCTGCCAGCGGGTGAAGTCGAAGGGCTTTCTCGGCAGCGCCTGTTTACGCTGCTGCATGCGTTGCGCCTCCTCGCGCTGCTCGGACGACGCCGTCTCGCCGGGGGTCGTCTTGGGGGGCGCGCCGATCAGCGGGCCGAGGTCGTCGAAGTCGAGCCGCTGGGAGGCAATTGCGAGCGTGAGATGCGGGCGCGGCGCGGGCGAGTACGCGAGCTCACCCACGACGTCGCTGTCGCCGATCGTTCCCTCGACCGCATCGAAGGACCATTTTTCACCTGCGCGCCGAAGTTGCCCCTGCAGGGCGTACGGTGGAGTCGAGGGCGCACCGATGCCGACCAGGCGCCGCAGCTGCGCAAGGTCGTCGCCCGAGAGGTCGACGCGCAGATCGAGCGCGCTCGGCGACGGCAACCCGGTTACCGTTCCCTCGAAGCTGGCGCGGGTCGCACCGGCGCGCACGTTCGCTTCCAGGGGATACGGCCTCGAGCGGTCGGCAAGCTGCAGCACCGAAGGGCCCTCCGCCCGCAGGCGAAAGGGCTCACCGCGGTACCTGCCGCGAGCGGACACCGTCACCTCGTCCGCGGAGGCGTCGCCGCGGGACGAAATCTCGGCGATCAGTGCAGTGTCCGCCGCCGAATCGAGAAACTCGACCACGCCGTCCTCGATGCGGAGGCGGCCGATCTCCACTGGTCGGCCCGTGCCCCCGCCACCCAAGGCCCAAGTCTTCAGTCCATCGCGTTGCTCGAGCGCGAGCTGCGGCGCGAGCAGCTCGACCTCGTGAAATCGCACCGCGCCGTGAGCCAGCGCCGCAAATGAAAACGACAGCGTGACGCGGTGCGCCGTGACCAGCTCGCGTCGGCGCGCCCAGTCGGGGTTCCCGACACTGACCGCGTGCGCGACGACTCGAGGCGGCCAACCGAGCTGGACGTCGAGGTCCCCGCCGATTACGAGCACGCGCCCGGTCTTCTCGGCAAACCGGCGCTCGATCATGCCGCGCGCAGCGTTCCAGTCGAACAGCGCCACGAAAAGCGCAACGGCCGCAACGACGATCGGCACCGCGGCGAGGGTGACCGCGAGCGGCCGGCGCCAACCGGCCAGCTCGGTCCAGGGGCTGGTGCTCGCCATCGGTCCTTCCATTGCGATCGGCGTGGGGACGAAGGCCATCGCAGCAATCGGTATGCCCACCGATCTCCGCTGGCACGGTTCCTGCAATCGCCTGCTCCGATGGCATGGTTCGTGCGGATGCCTTATGGTTCCTGCACAAGCCTGCGTATAGCGCCTGCTTGTTTCGCCCGCCTAGAATCGACGCGCACGTGATGGCTCCCAATCTGTCGGCGGATGCACGCCTGACGCGCGTGCGCGTCGCGTTGCGACGGACGGCCACGCTCGCCAACGCAGTCGCCGGCTCGATCGGCCTGCTCGGGCTGCTCGGCTGGGTGATCAACCGCGCTGCGTTGCGAACCTTCGGCGCGGATTTCCCGCTGATCCAGATCGGCTCGGTGCTGTCGCTCGTCGTGGGAGCGACCGCGCTGCACGCAGCGCAGCGCGGTCATTTGCGCCCAGCCGTCGGCGGCGCGCTCCTGATCGCCGTCCTCGCGGGGGGCACCCTGGTCGCGCGTGCCGCTGGGGTCACGCTCGGGTTGGACTTCGGGTTCCTGGGGCTGGGCGCGCCGGAAGAGGCCCGGTTGATGTCCGTCCCCTCGGCGCTGGCCACCCTCGGCCTTGCCGCCGGTGTCGCTCTGCACGCGTCCCGCACGTCAATCGCCGATGCCATGACCGAAACGCTTGCCGCCGGAATCGCCGCGCTGGCGTTCGTGGCGCTCGTCGGAATGATCTTCCGCGTCCTGCTCTTCTACGCGCCGGCGCCGTTGCTGGGCATGTCGCTGCCGGGGGCGATCGGGTTCATGCTGCTTGCGCTCAGCCTGCTGGCCGGACGGCCCGATCCGTGGCTCGAGCGCGTCCTCGCAGACCAGCGGCCCGGGGCGGTCGTGACCCGCTGGTTGATGCCGGCGGCGCTGCTCGTGCCCCTGGCGCTCGGCTGGCTGCGCCTGCTCGCCGAGCGGCTGGGCATCATCGACGAGACGCTCGGCGCCGGCCTGCTCACGCTGCTGATGACGGTCGTGCTCGGGGCGCTCGCGTTGTGGATCGCCGCGGCACTCGACCAGATCGACGCGTCGCGCCGCGGCGCCGAAGCGGACGCGCGCGCGCAGCGCGAGCGTCTTCAGGTCGTGCTGGCGAGCATCGGCGACGGCGTGATCGCGACCGATCGCGACGGGCAAGTACGGTTCGTGAACCCCGCGGCCGAGGCCTTCACGGGCTGGACGGCGATGGCGGCGAGCGGACGGCCCCTCGCCGAGCTGCTCCACGTCGTGGACGGGGTCACCGAGAGACCCGTGGAGTCGCCGCTCGATCGGGCGCTCGAGGAGGGCAGAACCGTCGTGGCGGGCGGCGAACCGGTGGTGCGCGCACGGGGCGGCGCGGTGCACCCGGTCGAGCTCGTCGCCGCGCCGCTTCGCGACGAGCGCGGCGAGATCGCAGGCGGGGTGCTCGTGCTGCGCGACGCCGCCATGCGGCGCGAGGGGGAGCGCGCGATGCGCGAGGCCTACGCCGAGCTCGACCGGCGCGTGATGGAGCGCACGCGCCTGCTCGCGCAGATCACCGCGAGCACCCCGGATCTGATTCATGCGCAGGATCTCGAGGGGCGCATCCTGCTCGCCAACCCGGCCTGGCTCAAGGCGCGGGCAATGACCGAGGCGCAGGTGCTCGGCCGCAGGACGCTCGATCTCGCGCCCGAACCGCGTTACGGCCGGCAGAGCGAAGCGGAAGACCGGCGTGTCATTGAATCCGGGCAGTCGAGCGTGGTCGAGGAGCAGTTCGCGCACGACGGCGGACCGCGCACCTACCTCACCACGAAGTCGCCGCTGCGCGACGAGCGCGGTCGGATCGTGGGCCTCATCGGCGTGGCGACCGACATCACCGATCGCAAGCGCGCGGAGCGCGAGCTCGAGCGCCTGTTCGCAATCGAGCAGCGCCTGCGCGAGGAGGCCGAGCGCGCGAACCGCGCGAAGGACGAGTTCCTCGCCATCGTGTCGCACGAGCTGCGGTCGCCGTTGAATGCGCTGCGCGGGTGGGCTCATCTTCTCGCCAGCACACGCCCGCTCGATCCGGCGCTCGTCGAGCGGGCGACCGCCGCCATCAAGCGCAGCGTCGAGCATCAGGCGCGGCTCATCGACGACCTGCTCGACACCGCGCGCATCATGAGTGGCAAGCTCACTCTCGAGCGCAGGTCGGTCGACCTGGTCGAGGTGGTGAATGCGGCGCTCGAGCTCGTGCGCCCGCTCGCGGCGGCCAAGCACATCGAGCTGCGCGCCACGATCGATCAGCCGGTGGTCGTCATCGAGGGTGACGGCGGACGGCTGCAGCAGGTCGTGACCAACCTGCTGTCCAACGCGATCAAGTTCACGCCGGAGAACGGCGTGGTCGAGACCATCATCGGGCGCGCCGGCAATCAGGTGCAGCTTGCGGTCTGCGACAACGGCATCGGCATCGCTCCCGAGTTCCTGCCGCATGTCTTCGACCGGTTCACGCAGGCGGACACGTCGACGACGCGTCGGGCGGGCGGACTCGGCATCGGGCTTGCGCTGGTGCGTCACCTGGTGGAGCTGCATGGCGGCGCGGTCCGAGCGGACAGTCCGGGCACCGGCCAGGGCGCGCGGTTCACCATCGAGCTTCCTGCGCCGGAGGCGGCGGCACCGGCCCTGCGCCGCGACGAGGCGCAGGCCGAGCGCCATGCACGCGAAGCCGCGCTTGCCGGCCGCACCATTTTCGTGATCGACGACGACGCCGATGTGCGCGAGACGCTTGCCTTCGTGCTGCGCCAGGCGGGGGCGGGCGTGGAGGTGTTTGCTTCCGGGCCCGAAATGGCCGCACGAATCGCCAAATCACTGTCCGGGGGACACCCGCCGGATGCGCTGCTGCTCGACCTGGCGATGCCGGAGGAAGACGGTTTCGCGGTCCTTGCGCGCGTGCGCGCGGTCGAGAGTGCGAGGGACGTCGCGCGCGAGCGCCTCATTCCCGCCCTTGCGGTCACTGCGTTCACGGAGTTCGATCGCGAGCGGCTCGCGAGCGCCGGCTTTCGTGGGCTGATCGCCAAGCCGGTCGACCGCGAGCGGCTGGTGCGCGCCATTGTGTCGCTGTTCGAGGAAGTCGCTGGTCCCGGCGGTGCGCCGGCCGGCGCGGAGGACGGCGGCCCCAGCCCGTGGCGCGGGGACTTGTAAGACTTACAGCCGGCGCGAGCGCGGACGGAGCGACGCGGCCGGGCGCACGACTTGCTCGCTGGCGGGCGAGCAACGCCTGATGCGATACGCCGCCCTTGCCATCGATTACGACGGCACCCTTGCCACTCACGGCCGGGTCGCGCCGGACACGCTGCACGCGCTCGAGCAGCTCGCCGCGAGCGGGCGCCGGCTCGTGCTCGTCACCGGCCGCGAGCTCGACGAGTTGCTCGGTATCTTCCCCGAGATCGGGGTGTTCGACCGGGTGGTCGCCGAGAACGGCGCGCTGCTCTACACGCCCGCGACCCGGGTGCGCCGCACGCTCGCCGAAGCACCGCCGCCCGCATTCGCGCGCGAGCTCGCGCGCCGCGGCGTCGCGCCGCTATCGGTGGGCGAGACGATCGTCGCCACGGTCCATCCGAACGAGACCCTCGTGCTGGAGGCGATCCGCGATCTCGGGCTCGAGCTGCAGGTGATCTTCAACAAGGGCGCGGTCATGGTGCTGCCCGCCTCGGTCAACAAGGCGAGCGGCCTCATGGCTGCCCTCGAGGAGCTGAGGCTTTCGCCGCGCAATGTCGCGGCGATCGGCGACGCCGAGAACGACCATGCGCTGCTGCACGCCGCGGAGTACGGCGTCGCGGTCGCCAATGCGCTGCCGATGCTTCAGCGCGAGGTCGACCGCATCAGCACGCGCGAGAACGGCGCAGCCGTGATCGAACTGGCGCGCGATATCATCGCGCACGACTTGCGGGCGACGCCGCCCCGCGCGCCGCGCCGGCAGATCGCGCTGGGGACGCGTGCCGACGGCACGGTCGCGCATCTGGCGCCCGCGGGGGGCAACCTGCTCGTGGCCGGCGCCTCGGGCAGCGGGAAGTCGACGTTCGTCAGCGGCGTACTCGAGCGATTCGCCGCCGCAGGCTACCAGTTCTGCGTGGTCGATCCGGAAGGGGATTATTCGGAACTCGCCGATGCCATCGTCTTCGGCAACGGCGAGCGCGGGCCCGGCGCGGCCGAGGTGTTCACCGCGCTCGAGAAGCCCGCGGCGAACGTCGTGATGAACCTGATCGCGGTGCCGCTTGCCGACCGGCCGCGGTTTTTTCGCGGGCTGCTGCCGCGGCTGGAGGCGCTGCGCGCGACGACGGGACGGCCGCACCTTTTGGTGATCGACGAGGCGCACCATCTCATGCCGGACGATCCGGCGCATCGCGCCGATCGCGACGCGATGAGCGGGATGATTCTGGTTACCGTCCACCCCGAATCGGTCGAAGCTGCGGCGCTGCGGACCGTCGACCGGGTCTTGGCGCTCGGCGAGTCGCCCGAGGCGACGCTCCGGCAGTTCGGCCGAGTCGCCGGCATCGGGCGACTCGAACTCGAGGCGACGGCGCTGCGTCCTTCCGAGGCCTTGCTGTGGTCCCGGGACACGGGTTCGCGCGCTGCGGTCATTCGGGTCGTTCCCGGTAGCTACACGCTGCCGACCACCGGGTGAAGGCGCGCCAAAAACGCAACGGGGTGCGCTCGGCGCGCCGCTCCCGTCCGGCAAGGCGCCGGGCACTCGCGGCACCAACGCGGATCCTTGTCGTCGATATCGGCGGCAGCTCCGTGAAGGTGCTGGCGAGCGGGCACACCGAGCCGCGCAAGGTGCCCTCGGGCCCCGAGCTCACGCCGACCCGGATGGTGGAGCTCGTGACCGAGCGCTGCGCCGACTGGGACTACGAGGCGGTCTCGATCGGATACCCCGGACTGGTGGGCGCACAGGGACCGAGCGCCGAGCCGGGTAATCTCGGGCCGGGTTGGGTGGGATTCAATTTTGCGGCGGCCTTCGATCGCCCGGTGCGCATTCTCAACGACGCGGCGATGCAGGCGCTCGGCAGCTACGACGGCGGGCGGATGCTGTTCATCGGTCTCGGGACCGGCGTCGGCTCGGCCTTCATTGCGCAGCACGTGATCGTGCCGCTCGAGCTGGGCGGTCTGCCGTGGCGCGGCCGGCGCGCGCTCTGGAAGACGCTCGGCCGCGACGGGCTCCAACGCCTCGGCAAGCGCGCCTGGCGCAAGGAAGTGGTGCGCGCCTTGCAAGTTTTCGCCAACGCATTTTCCGTCGACTACGTCGTGCTCGGCGGCGGCAACGCGAAGTATCTCAAGAACGACGAAACCGGTACGCGAATCGGGCACAACCTGGCCGCGTTCCGGGGCGGCTTCCGTCTCTGGAACGTCCCGGATGTGTCGACGCTCTCGGCCGAAGGCGAAGCGCCGCTCGAGCGCACACCGGTGGCCGACTGGCGCGTGATCTGACCCGTTCTGGCTCCGGTCCGGATGGCTCCATCGTAAGGGCTCGCACCCTGGTGTGGGGCACCCCAAATCGACCCAGGGCCGGAAATCTTTACCCTGCGCCCGCGCCCCGCACCCGAGCAATGGGCATCGCCTTCCCGGATCTACCCGGGAACGCCGGTTGCGTAAAGAGCGGCAGCACCACATTGAACCCACCAGTCCGTTCTGCGGACGCTACTAATAGAGGAGCCGAACCATGTTCTCTTGGGCTGTCGTGTTTCTGGTGGTGGCGCTGATCGCCGCGGTGCTCGGGCTCTCCGGGCTCGCCGGCACGGCGGTCAACATCGCGTGGATCCTGTTCGTCGTCGGCGTGATACTTTTCCTCGTGTTCACGGTGATCGGCCGGCGCGGCCCCGGGGTCTAGGGGGCGCACGGCCGTGTTCGTCATCGAACCCGAAGAGCTCGAGCGCATGGTGCGGATGACGTTTCCGCAGAAGCGGTGGTTCTCGGTCGATGGCGAGCTTGGCTGCTCCGCGCGTTCGCGTCCGCTGTGCGCGTATGTGCACGGCGGATGCGATCCGTTCCTGGAGCGCCAGTTCGAAGACTGGCTGGCGGGCTCGGCGTCGTTCGTCGCGCCCTACCAGCTGCTCAATCGCCTGTGCCGCGAGGGCCTGCTCAAGCCGGGCGACTACGCCGTCAGGCCGCGCCGCTAACGCCGCGCCGCTGCACCAGCAACGCGAGCGTCCTCCCCTGCAGCGGATAGGGCTGCTCGGGCGCCGAGTGCCAGCCGTCCAGCCGGCCGCCACTCTCGGTCGAAGTGTCGATCACGCTTTCCCAGGCGCCACGCCCGATGACGGGCAGACGGAAGTCGATCGGCTCGTGGTGCGCGTTGAACAGGACGATGAAATCGTCGTCGATGACCGGCCGCCCGCGCGCATCGGTTTCAGGGAGTCCGACGCCGGAGAGATACACCCCAAGGCAACGGGCGAAGTGCTGATCCCACTCTTCGTCCGTCATTTCGGTGCCGTCGGGTTTCAGCCACAGGATGTCCTTCACTTCGCGCCCGCGCAACGGGCGCCCCTGGAAGAAGTGGCGTCGGCGGAACACCGGGTGCGCGCGGCGGAGCGCAATCAGCTGCTGGACGAACGCACGGAAGCTGCGCTCATCGCCGCCCAGGTCCCAGTTCAGCCACGAGACCTCGTTGTCCTGGCAGTAGGCGTTGTTGTTGCCACGCTGGGTGCGGCCCATCTCGTCGCCGGCGAGCAGCATCGGGATGCCCTGCGACAGGAAAAGGGTCGCAAGCAGATTGCGCTTCTGCCGCTGGCGCAGCGCCCGCACCGCCGGATCGGCAGTCGGTCCCTCGGCGCCGCAGTTCCAGGACAGGTTGTGGTTATGGCCATCCCGGTTCGCTTCGAGGTTCGCGTCGTTGTGCTTCTCGTTGTACGACACCAGGTCCTCGAGGGTGAACCCGTCGTGCGCCGCGGCGAAATTGATGCTCGCGTAGGGTCGCCGGCCGCTGCGGCCGTAGAGGTCGCTCGAACCGGTGAAGCGGCGCGCGAACTCGCCGATCTGCCCACCGTCGCCTTTCCAGTACGCGCGCATCGTATCGCGGTACTTGTCGTTCCACTCGGCCCACCCGGCCGGGAAGTTGCCGACCTGGTAGCCCCCCGCGCCGAGATCCCACGGCTCGGCGATGAGCTTCACCTGGTTGAGCACCGGGTCCTGGCGCAGCAGGTCGAAGAACGCGCCCAGCCGGTCGACCTCGTGCAGCTCACGGGCGAGCGCCGACGCGAGATCGAACCGGAAACCGTCGACGTGCATGTCGGCGACCCAGTAGCGCAGCGAGTCCATCAGCAGCTGCAGAACCCGCGGGTGCCGCATGTTCAATGTGTTGCCGCAGCCGGTGAAGTCGACATAGTGGCGCGGGGGATCGGCCAGACGGTAGTAGGCGGCGTTGTCGATGCCGCGAAAGGCGAGCGTCGGGCCGAGTTCGTTGCCCTCCGCAGTGTGGTTGTAGACCACATCGAGAATGACTTCGATTCCGGCCGAGTGCAGCGTCTTGACCATCGTCTTGAACTCGCCCAGCTTGCCCGAGGCCGAGTAGCGCAGGTCGGGGGCGAAGAATCCGATCGTGTTGTAGCCCCAGTAGTTGGCCAGGCCGCGCTCGACGAGGAGCCGATCGTTCACGAACGCGTGCACGGGCAGCAGCTCGAGCGTGGTCACGCCGAGCTGCTGCAGATGCTCGACAACGCTCTGGCACGTGAGTCCGGCGTAGGTCCCGCGCAGCGCCGGCGGCACGTCCGGATGCTGCATGGTGAACCCGCGGACATGCGCCTCGTAGATCACCATATCGTTCCACGGCACCTCCGGCCGTCGATCGCCGCCCCAGGTGAACGCCGGGTCCGTGACCTTGCACTTGGGCATCCCGCCCGCGCTGTCGCGGCGGTCGAACGACAGGTCCGCGCGCTTGTGACCCACCGCATAACCGAAGTGCGCGTCGCTCCAGCGCAGCGCGCCGACGATGTCGCGCGCGTACGGGTCGAGCAGCAGCTTGTGCGGATTGAAACGGTGGCCCTCTTCGGGCCGATAGGGCCCATGCACGCGGTAGGCGTACACCAACCCGGGCCGTGCCTCGGGCAGGTAACAGTGCCAGATCTGGTCGGTGTGCTCGTTGAGGACGATTCGCTGCAGCTCGCGGCGCCCGGCCGAGTCGAAGAGGCACAACACCACCTTTTCCGCGTGCTCGGAGAACAGCGCGAAATTCACCCCTTCGCCGTCCCAGGTGGCGCCGAGGGGGTAGGGGCGGCCCGGCCAGACTGCGGACACCGTCGCCGGTCTGCCGGGACTGCGTGGCGCGGTCACCATCTGAGCGTGGCGACGAGGGGCAGATGGTCGGACGCGACGCGCGCGAGCGGGCTCGCATGCACTGCGAGCTGCTGCAGGACCGTGCGCGGCCGCACCCACAGCCGGTCGAGCGCGAACACGGGGCGATGCGCCGGAAACGTCGCAGGCGCCGGCGTGCGCCGGAACTGCACATGCAGCCAGCGCAGCGGCCGGCCCCAAAGGAACCACTCGTTGATGTCCCCCATGAGGACGGTCGGGACGTCGGGTCCGGCCGCGAGCGCTGCGAGCAGCCGCCGGACCTGTCGGCGCCGCTCGTAGGGCCACAAGCCGAGGTGCGTCGCAAGCACGCGCAGGGGCGTGGTTCCGGCATCGAGCAGGACGTCGAGCGCACCGCGCGGCTCGTGTGGCGAGACGCTCAGGTCGAGGCGTTCGACGTTGCGCACCGGGTAGCGGGTGAGAATGGCATTACCGTACTCGGCGTCCTTGCGGAGCAGCGTGACGCCCGATATCGCTTCGGCACCGAGGCGATCGCGCAGCTGATGGAGCAGCGCGCGGCCGGTGCGACCGGACTGGACCTCCTGCAGCGCGTACACGTCCGCGCCGATCTCGTCGAGCACCGCAGCGACGCGATCGGGGCCGAACACGCCATCGCGGCCGATGGCCCGGTGGATATTGTAGGTCGCAAGCGTCGCCGCGCCGCCCACTCCGAGCGGCGGATCAGGGTGGCGCGGCGCGTCGTCGTCGTCGAGGAGCTCGTCTTCGGCGGCGAGCCAGTCCTCGAGTTCCCGCCCTGGCGCGAAACCGCGGGCTTCCGCGCGTCGATACGCGCGCTCACGAATGCGCGCCTCGCGCGCGTCCCGGCCTGCGGGGTCGCGGGCCCCCGGATCGTTCACGGCGGGCGCGTGCCGGGACGCCGGCTCGGCACGCATGCCCGGGTCGTTGACGGCCGGGTCGGCCCCCGATCCCGGCAGCTCGCCCGACCGGTCGCCGGAGGCGGTCGGCTTCAACTTCGGCTTTGCCATGGGCTGCTCCTTCGAAAGTCAACGTGTCACTCGTAGAGGTTCGCATGCGCGGGAACCGGACCCATCGGTACGACGACCACGCCCGAGTCCGTCACGTGGTAGCGCGCACGGTCGGCATCCGGGTCGAAACCGATGCGCGTGCCGGCCTCGATGCAGTTGTAGCGATCCACGATCGTGCGGCGCAGGCGGGCGCCGCGGGCGATCGAACAGTGGTCCATGATCACGCAGTCCTCGAGCACGACGTCTTCTGCGATCGTGACCTCGCGCCGGATGATCGAGTTGCGGATCGTGCCGCCTTTCACGACGGCGCCGGTGCCGATGTGACTCGTCTGGATGTGCGCATCGAGGATGTGTGCCGCCGGCGCCTGGTGGTTGCTCGACCGGATCGGCCAGCGCGGGTTGAACAGGTTGAAGCGCGGCTCGGCGCCGAGCGTGTCCATGCTGGCGGCGAAGTAGGCGTCCACCGTGCCGACATCGCGCCAGTACGCACGCTCTTCCTGGTGGCGTACGCCGGGCACCCGGTTCTGGGTGAAGTCGTACGCGTAGACGCGGTGCGATTCGGCCAGCCGCGGCAACACGTGCCGGCCGAAGTCCTTCTCGCCGCGCTTGCGGGACTCGCTGAGCGCGCTCACCAGGGTCGCGGTACTGAAGACGTAGTTGCCCATCGAGGCATAGGCGCGCGTCGGATCGCCCGGCATCGCCGGCGGATCGGCCGGTTTCTCGATGAACCGGCGGATGCGCCCGCACGGCTCGCACGTGATCACGCCGAGCGTCGAGGCCTCGGTGCGCGGCACCGGCACGGCCGCGACCGTCACGTCGGCCTGCCGTGCGCAATGAAAATCGATCATGTCGCGCACGTCCATGCGATAGATATGATCGCCGCCGAACACCACGACCAGCGTGGGCGCATGCGCGCGCAAGAGGTCCAGATTCTGGTAGACCGCGTCGGCGGTGCCCTGAAACCACTCCGGGCCCTCGTGCATCTGGGGCGGCACGACCGTGACGAAGTGGTGCGGCAGGATGGGCGCGAGGACCCAGGCGTTGCGGATATGCTCGATCAGCGGCTGCGAGCGGTACTGCACCAGCATGTAGATCGAGTAGATCTCCGAGTTCACGAGGTTCGACAGCACGAAGTCGATGATGCGGTAGCGGGCGCCGAAGGGCACCGCCGGCTTGGAGCGCACGGCGGTCAGTGGCGCGAGCCGGGTTCCCTCCCCGCCAGCGAGGACCATCGCCAGCACTCGGTCTGCATTCATCGCTCTGATCCCCTCCCGACGCGCCCGGGTCGTCCCGCCCTCTCGCATACTTCATGCCCGCTCAGCGTCCCCGCGTGAGCAGGAAGTTCTTACACGCTCGTGCCGCAGCGGCGCGGGTTCCTTGCCGGTGTTGACGAATCGATCGAGCTCCGGCTCCCAGGGGGGCGATGCTTCGGCCGGTAAGGGTTGCCCCGGCGTGTAAGCGTTACGCAGGGCCTTGCGCGCCCGCGGCCGTTGCTGACGGCTGCGACGGTGCCGGGCCAGCTAGTTCACGACCAGCCGGTTGTCGACCGATTTCACCCCGTCGACCGCGCGCGCGACCTGGGCGGCGAGGGCGATCTGCTCCGCGTCGGGGACGGTGCCGCGCAGGATGACCCGGCCCTGGAAGGCGTCCACGCTGACATCGGTGCTCTTGACGTTCTTTTCGGCGACGAGGGCAGCCTTTACACGCGCCGCGATCGCGGTGTCGCCGGCAACCTGAATGGCCGTGTCGGCGGCCTTTTTCGCGTCGACTTCGAGTTTGCGCGCCGTGTTGCGTGCGGCCGTACCGGTATCCTCGGCCAGCTTCTTGGCATCGGAGCGCAGGGCGTTCCGGTCGGTGCGCTCGCACGCGGCAAGCGCAAGGCTCGCGCTGAGGGCGAGCCCCAGAATGAGCGAGCGGCGATCGAGCACGGATGACGTTCCAGAAGAAGCCCGGACGCCGTACTTGCCACGGCGTCCGGTTGCGGCCTCAGGACCTGCCGAACTTCGCCCGCACGTCGCGCATGCAGGCGTCCTTCGCGTCGCCGGCGAGTTGGTCACAGCGCTCGCGCGCCACGCGGTAATCGGCGTCGCGCGACGCCTCGGCGGCGTCCTTGCGTGCCTCCGCGGTGCGCTGCTTCGACTCGGTACGCGTCTCGGCGACCCGGCGATCGGCCTTGGCCTCGGCTTTCGCCTTGGTCTCCGCCGCCTTGGCCTCCTTCACGCACACGTCCTTGGCGTTGCCGGCCAGATCGTCGCACTTCTCGCGCGCGACCTTGTACTGGGCTTCGGCACGCACGATGCGCGCTTTCTGGTGCGCTTCCACGGTGCCCTTGTTCCTGGCGTCGAGTTCGGCGTCGGCGGTGCGCTGCTCCGCCTCCGCCTCGGCCTTGCAGACGTCTTCGGCGTTGCCCTTGAAGCTGTTGCACGCCTGCTTGGCCGACTTGTACTGCGCGTCGATGCGATCCTTCTCGGCCTTGTAGGCGTCCCGGCTGAGCGCGTCGGCGCCATACGCAGCCCCGGCCGAGCCGACGCCCAGGGCGACGATCACGGCGGCAATGGGTTTGAGCGTCATCGCTGATCTCCTTATCCGGTGTACGAGCGATCGTTCACATCGCGTGTGGTCGTTTCCCAGTCCCGCACCTGGCGATCGGCCTCATCGCGCGAGATGCCGTAGGCCTCCTGAATCCGTCCCACGAGCTGGTCGCGCTTGCCTGCGATGACGTCAAGGTGATCGTCGGTGAGCTTGCCCCACTTCTCCTTGACTTGGCCTTTCACCTGCTTCCAGTTGCCTTCGATTCGATCCCAGTTCATGTCCGAGTTTCTCCTGCGGTTGGTTGTGGAATAGGCGACCTGCACCGAGCCGGTCACGCCTGCTCTTGCCGCAATCGGCGTGCCCGGGCACGGCCTCGTGATGGGCGGGCACGTGGCTTGCAATGCCAGAGCGTTTCGCTGTCAAACCAGGGGGTCAGATTGCCCGAGCCGCGGCACGCAAGCGTTCCTCCGGTGGCCACGCGCGCGTTCGTGATGCTCGCAAGCTTCGCGCTCGCACTCGGACTGCTGTACTGGCTGCGGCCGGTGGTCGTGCCGATAGCGCTCGCAGTCCTTCTGACGTTTATCCTCAGTCCGCTGGTGACGCTCGTGCAGCGGCGCGCGGTCCCGCGCGTCGTCGCGGTCGTCGCGTCGGTCGGGCTCGCCACCGCGCTGGTCGCCGGTCTCGGCTCGATGGTGGCGCGGGAGCTGAACTCCCTGGTCGATGCGCTGCCGCGATACGAGAACAACCTGAAGTCCCGCATTGCCGAGCTGAAGGGCGACGATACCGGGCTCGTCACGAAGATCCGGCGGGCAATGAAGCGGATCAGCCGCCAGATGGAGGCGCCCGCACAGGTGCCCCAGGTCCCGTCTCGCCGACCCGTGGTCCAGGCGGACGCCCCCGAGCCGGCGCCCCTGCCGGTGCGCACGGTCGCCGAACCCCTGGAAGTCGGCAAGCTCTGGTCGACCTACGGACCGGTCGTGGAGACTGCGGCCGGGCTTGCACTCGCCCTTGTCCTCGTGATCTTCATGTTGATCCGGCGCGAAGACCTGCGCGATCGCGTCATCAGCGTGTTCGGTCGCGGCCGGCTGACCGTCACGACCAAGGCGCTGGACGAAGCCGGCGAGCGCATCAGTCGCTACCTCTTCATGCAGCTCGCGATCAATGGGGGCTTCGGCGTGATCTTCGGGGCGGGGCTGCTGCTGATCGGCCTGCCGTACGCGCTCACCTGGGGTTTCTTCGCCGCGGTGCTGCGCTACATTCCCTATCTCGGCGCCTGGTTGGCCGCGCTCTTGCCGCTCGGGCTCAGCGTGCTGATCTCGGAGAGCTGGACGCCGCCGCTGCTCGTGGTCGGGCTGTTCCTCGCACTCGAGCTCGTGACGAGCATGGTGGTCGAGCCGTGGCTGTATGGTCGCCGCGTCGGCATTTCCGAGACGGCGACGCTGGTCATGGTGGCCTTCTGGACCTGGCTGTGGGGGCCGGTCGGCTTGGTCCTCGCCATGCCGCTGACCGTCTGCCTGGTGCTGCTCGGCAAGTACGTTCCGTTTCTCAGTTTCTTCGACACGCTGCTCGGCGACCGGCCGGCGCTCGAGCCCGGCCTCGCGTACTACCAGCGGTTGCTCGCACAAGACCGGGATGAGGCGGCGGCAATTGCGGTTCGACACCTAAAGGGCGGCACGCTTGTGCAGACTTGCGACGCGCTGCTGGTGCGGGCGTTGGTCAATGCGCGGCGCGATCTAGAGAGCGGCCGGATCGACGAGGACGAACTGCACTTCGTGCTGGCCGCGACGCGCGAGATCCTCGACGACCTTGTGGCACGCGACGCCGAACAGGCCGCGGCGGACGCCGCGCCGGGGGTCGCACCGCCGGCGCTGCCGCGCCTTGCCGTGCTCGGCTGTCCGGCGCGGGACGACGCCGACAAGCTGGGCTTGAGGATGCTCGCGGCGCTGCTGCGGACCGAGCACTGCGACCTCACGGTGGCCAGCCACGCGCTGCTCGCGTCCGAAGTGCTCGCGTTGGTGAAGGCGCAGGGGGCACGGATCGTGTGTATCGCCGCGCTGCCGCCGGGCGGCGCGACGCACGCGCGCCTGCTGTGCCGGCGGCTGCGCACGCGCTTTCCCGAGCTAAAGATCTTCGTCGGCCGCTGGGGCCTCGCCGGAGACGCCACGGAGGCGGGCGGCGCGCTGGTGGCGGCGGGCGCGGACGCAGTCGCGACGACGCTCGCACAGAGCCGTGAGCAGATCGCAGCGCTCGTGCCGATCGTCTCCGCTCGTTCGGCGACTGCGGCGTCAGTCACCACCCGCGAGGCGGTTGGGACGGCGTCCCCGGCGACTGCCGCGGCGACGTAGTCCGACGCCATCGGGCACGTGGATTGCTGAGGCTAAGACGCTTCACCCAACCGGAAAGGAGACTCGCATGTTGTACTGGGCAGCCGTATTTCTCGTAATCGCGCTCGTCGCTGCGCTGCTGGGCTTTACCGGCGTCGCCGGCCTGTCGATGAACATGGCGTGGATCCTGTTCATCCTCGGCCTGATCGTCGCGGTAGTGTTCTTCGTGATGGGGCGACGGCCCCGGGTGTAGCGCGGAATGCCGGAGCGGGGCGCGGGCGCACCGGCCCGTGCGCCGCTTTTTTCGGGTGCGCGGGCCGGACGGGCCGGCCCGGCCCGGCCCCGCGAAACCCGCCCCATCAATCGCTCGGACTGGAGAGCTTGTTTGCGGATCGCAGTCGTCGCGCCGCTCATGGAGAGCGTACCGCCGAAGCTGTACGGCGGAACGGAGCGCGTCGCTTCCTACCTCACCGAGGAACTGGTCCGTCAGGGTCACGACGTCACGCTGTTCGCCTCGGGTGACTCGGTCACGCGGGCCCGCCTGCGCGCGGTCGTTCCGCAGGGCCTGCGCCTTGATCCGGGCTGCCGGGACCCGATGGCCTATCACGTGATGCTGCTGGACGAGGTGCTGCGCGCCTCCGGCGAGTTCGACGTGATCCATTTCCACCTCGACTACTTGCAGTTCCCCTCCGTGCACAAGCTGGCGACCCCGAGCGTGACGACGCTGCACGGCCGCCTGGACGGCACCGAGACGGTACGGATCCTGCGCCGGTTCTCGCATGTCCCGGTCGTCTCGATCTCCCATGCGCAGCGCGCGCCGGCGCCCGAGGCGAACTGGGTCGCAACCATCTACCACGGCCTGCCGACGAATCTGCTCCCGTTCCGGCCGCGGTCGGAGGGCTACCTTGCATTCCTCGGGCGCATCTCGCCAGAGAAGCGGCCCGACCGGGCGATTGCGATTGCGCGCCGCGCGGGTGTGCCGCTGCGCATTGCGGCGAAGGTCGACAGGGTCGACACGGCCTATTTCGAAGAGCGGATCCGTCCGCTGCTCGCCGGACCCGGGGTCGAGTTCGTCGGCGAGATCTCAGACGGCGAGAAGGGGGCGTTCCTCGGCGGCGCGCTCGGCGTGCTTTTCCCGATCGACTGGCCGGAGCCGTTCGGCCTCGTGATGATCGAGGCGTTGGCGTGCGGCACACCCGTGATCGGCTACCGCTGCGGTTCGGTGCCCGAGATCGTGACCGAGGGCGTGACGGGGTTCGTCGTCGAGGACTTGCCGGCGGCCATCGCCTGTGTGCATCGTCTTGGGGACATCGACCGAAGGCGTTGCCGCGAGCGGTTCGAGCGGCATTTCACGGTGCAGCGCATGGCGAGCGAGTACGTCGCGACGTACCGTCGCGTAGCCGAGGTCCGCACTGCAACGGCCGCCTGAGCGCGTGGAAGACGCGGTCCGCATTGCCGACCAGTGGTACGTGAGCGTCACGTCTTCGCTCGCCGACGAGCGGACGCGCGTGCTGAAGGCCGGTGAGACGTTCGGCGTTTTCGACCGCTTCGGGGACGTCCCGATCGCCGGCAGCGGCGTCCATGGCCTCTATCACCAGGGCACGCGCTTCCTGTCGCAGCTCGCCTTGCGGGTGAATGGCCGCCGGCCGATGCTGCTCAACTCGAGTGTCCGCGACGACGGCCTGCTGACGGCCGATCTCACGACGCCGGATCTCCTCGACGGCGACCGGGTCGTCGTGCGCAAGGGCACAGTGCACTTCTTTCGCGCGCGGCTCCTGCAGCGCGGCGGCGCGCAGGAGCACATCCGCGTGACGAACTACGGCACCGAGGCGGTGACCGTGTGGCTCACCATCGCGTTCGCCGCCGACTACCGCGACATTTTCGAGGTGCGGGGATTCGAGCGTGCCCAACGCGGCGAGGAACTCGCGCCCGAGTTGTTGCGGGCGCGCGCGATCCTTGCCTATCGCGGGCGCGACCAGGCAGTGCGCCGCACCGCGGTCGCATTCGAGCCGGCGCCCGCGCGGCTTGACGCGCACGAAGCGGCGTTCGCGGTGACGCTGGAGCCGGGAGGGCAGCAGGATCTCTATGTCGCCGTCGCGTGCGAGCCGGGCCCTGGGGTGGAGGCGCCGGTGAACTACGCGGACGCGTACGCCGCGATGGACACGGTGCGCGCGCGGGCGCCGTGCTGCGATCTGCGCTCCGGCCACATCCAGTTCGATGCGTGGGTGCGACGCTCGAGCGGGGATCTGACCCTGCTCGCCGCCGGCAACCCCGAAGGTCCTTACGCGTACGCGGGCGTGCCCTGGTTCAGCACGCCGTTCGGCCGCGACGGCATCCTGACCGCGCTGCAGTGCCTCTGGCTCCATCCGGAGCTGGCGCGCGGCACCCTGACGTACCTCGCCCGGATGCAGGCCGTCGAAGACAGCGCCGAGCACGATGCGGAGCCGGGAAAGATCCTGCACGAGGTGCGGCAGGGCGAGCTGGCGGCGACCGGGGAGATCCCGTTTGGTCGCTATTACGGCAGCGTCGACGCCACGCCGCTCTTCATCGTGCTCGCCGGCGCCTATTTCGAACGCACCGGCGATCTCGCGTTCATCGGCACGCTGTGGTTGCACATCGAGCGCGCGCTCGAATGGATCGACCGCTACGGCGACGCGGATGGCGACGGATTCGTGGAATACCGGCGCCGTTCGAGCCGCGGGCTGGTGCATCAGGGCTGGAAGGACTCGGAGGACGCGATCTTTCACCGCGACGGGGCAATCGCGACCGGCGCGATCGCGCTCGCCGAAGTGCAGGGGTACGTGTATGCGGCGCGGCGGGCCGCTGCAACGCTCGCGCGGGCGCTCGGCAGAGTGGACCGGGCCGCGACGCTCGACCAGGCCGCCGAAACGCTGCGCGAGCGCTTCGAGGCGGCGTTCTGGTCGGAAGCGCTCGGCGTGTACGCCCTCGCGCTCGACGGCGACAAGCGGCGCTGCGAGGTGCGCGCCTCCAACGCGGGGCAGGTGCTGTGGAGCGGCATTGCGCGGCCGGACCGCGCCCGGCGCACGGTCGCCGCGCTGCTCGGGCCGGCGTTCTTCTCGGGTTGGGGCGTGCGCACGGTCGCCGCAGGCGAGCCGCGATTCAATCCGATGTCCTATCACAACGGGTCGGTGTGGCCGCACGACAATGCCCTGATCGCCATGGGCTGCGCTCGATACGGTCAGAAGCGCGCAACGCTGCGCATTCTCCTCGCGCTGTGCGAAGCCGCGGCATTGCTCGACTTGAACCGGTTGCCCGAGCTCTACTGCGGCTTCGTGCGGCGGCCGGGCGAGGCGCCGACGCTGTACCCGGTGGCGTGCTCGCCGCAGGCCTGGGCGAGCGTCGCCGTCTTCTATCTGCTGGAGGCGTGTCTGGGCATCACGTTCCAGCCCGACGCGCGGCGCATCAGCCTTTGCCAGCCCGTGCTCCCCGACTTCCTGGACCGGCTGGAGGTGCGCAACCTGCAGCTTGCGGACGGACGGGTCGATCTTGCCTTCGAGCGACACACGCAGGATGTCGGTGTGCACGTGCTGAGCGAGGTGGGCGGGATCGAGGTCGCGGTACTCGTTTGAGCCGCCTACCGCGCCGCTTCGTCCGGCTCGATATAGAGCTTACGAACGATGACTATCACGACGACGAGGAGCGGCACCGCAAACAGCACCCCCGGAAGGCCAATCAGCACGCCGAACACGAGGACGGCGAGGACCGCGAGCGCCGGCGGCAGCGCGACCGCCCAGCGCTGCACGAGTGGCGTGAGCAGGTAGCCTTCGATCTGCTGGATGGCGAGATAGAGGAGCGCGACGTAGATGGCCGTGACGGGCGATTCGCTGAACCCGACGAGCACGGCGGGGATCGCGGCGACAAGCGGCCCGAGGAAGGGCACGAACTCGAGCAGCGCGGCGATCACGGCGAGCGAAAGCGCGAACGGCACTCCGAGCGCCCAGAGTCCGAGGCCCGTCACGCTCCCCACGGCAAGCATCGCGACCACCGCGCCGCCGAGCCAATCCCGCAACGCGTCAGCCGCAGCACCAAGCGTCTCGGCGACACGCGCGCGGTGGATCGACGGTACGAGCCGCAGGAATCCCCGGTGGTAGAGGCCCGGGTCCACGGCGAAGTAGATGCCGAGCACCAGCAGCACCAGCGCATTCGCGACCGCGCCGAGCGTGGAGATTGCCGCCCCGGCCAGCCGGGAGACCGATTCCGCACCGTTCACCGCGCCAAGCGAGTCCAGCACCGCTTGGCCCGCCGCGTGCATCGCAAGCCAGTCGCGGACCTTGTCCAGTGCCGCCGGCAGGCGTGTCGCGAGCTGCCCGAGCTCGCCGGCGAGCGTGTCGCCGACGAGCCACGCCACCAGACCGATGGACGCGACCACGGCGAGTATCGCCCCCGGCAGCGCCGCCCGATCGGGCAGCGGCGTGTAGCGCGCGAAGATGCGGGCGAGCGCCCGCAACGCCACCGCGAGCAATACCCCGCCGAAGGCGATCATCACGACGTCGGCGGCGCGCCACAGCGCGATCAGCCCGGCAGTCAGTCCGAGCGCGATGAGAACGCGTGCGGTATAGCGATCACGCGCCTCGGGTGTCCGGGCCTCGCGGCTCGCGACCTCGCGTGGGCCGATGCGGGTGGCCAACGGCTGCCCGTCCACTCACACGTAGCTGCGCGATCGCTGGACCAGCTCTTCCCAGAGACCGTCGGCCGACTTGCCGAAGATGAGCTGGGCATCGGGTTCGCGGACGAACCAGTAGCCGTTGCGGATTTCGTGCGCGAGCTCACCGGGTCCCCACAGGACCAGGCCCACCACGAAGCGCGCGGTGTTGCCGTCCCGCTCGATAATTCCGTCCACCACGTCGACGTCGAAGGCGACGAAGACGTCGCTCGCAAACGGGATCGAATGCCCGCCCGGGCTTGCCTGCTTCTGGACGACCGCGAACAGCGTGTCCGTATAGGCCGGTCCGCCGAGCAGCACGGGGTTGCGGACCTGCTGAGACGGCACGTGTCCCGGGAAGAGGCTGCCGAGGGTGACGTCGGTCGGCCGGTTGATGATGAAGCCCACGTGGGCGCCGCCTGCGACGGGTCGAACGAACAGCACCGTGCCCCGATAGAACTGCGCGAGCTGGGGGTGCGCCACGAGCACGACGGGCGCCGCCAGCGGGTCCGGCGTTTCAGTGTTCGCGGCGAGCGGCGCCACCGCGATCAGAAGTGCCGCGAGAGTCACGGCAGCACGACGAAGCCTCATTTCCCGCTCTCCTGCAAAGGTTCAGGTTTCCGGCCGAGGACGCGTCGCGCGCGCCCGATGGACGGTTTCACTCTTCGTGAGCAAGAACCGCTCCCAGGGGCGCACCGCCTCGTCGTTGGCGGCTTAGCGCTGCTTGGCTTGGCTGACCGGCGCGTGGCGCAATGTGCGAATGCACCGCGCATGCACCGGCGTCGGTAACTTCTACAACCTGTACTCGCCTGCAACGGCCACGCTAGACTGCGGCATGCTCCCGACCGCGCCGTCCGCGGAGTATCCGCGCGCACCTCATCGGCTTGCTGCTCGCGGGCCTGGTGCCGGTGGCGGCGTTCGCGGCGGTGCTGCTGCTGCAGCTGTGGGTCGGCCAGCGCGATGAGGTTCGCGCGCAGCACGAAGGCGCCGTGGACGCGCTCGCGACCGTGGTGGAGCGCGAACTGGAAGGCGGCATCCGGCGCCTCGAGTTGCTCGGCTCCTCGCCGATCCTGCGCACCGGCGCAATCGACGAGTACCGCGCGCTCGCTCAGAATTTCCTCGCCTTGAGCCCCGACTGGGAGAACATCGTTCTGCTCGATCTCGCTGGCCGGCAGCTCTTCAATCTCGCCGCCCCCGCGGATCGCGCGTTGCCGCCGGCCACGGACCGCGCGTACGCGCGCGCGATCATCGATACCGGCCGCCCCGCGGTCTCGGACGTGTTCGTCGGCGCCGTAACAGGCAAGGCGGTCGTGGATTTGGCGGTTCCGGTGATCCACGCCGACCGCGTGCGCTATGTCCTCGCCGCGACGATCGAGCTCGGACAGCTGGAGGCGATGCTGCTCAAGCATGTTCACGAGAATGGCGTGGCGGTCGTGCTCGATCGGGAACACCGCATCATCCGGCGTTCGCGCGGCGGCGCGGCCTATGCCGGCAGGCAAACGGTCCCCGCGCTGCATGCCGCGATCGAGGAAGCGCCGCGTGGCTGGGGGCGCTTCCGCACCTTCGAGGGCGATGCCGTTTACACCGCCTGGGCGCCGGTCCCCGCTTTCGGATGGACGGTCGCGGTCGGAATCCCGGCAGCGCCGATCGAGCAGTCGCTCACGCGCTCGCTGGCGCTCCTGGGCGGCATGGGTCTGCTGGTGTTCATGGCGAGCGGCTGGCTCGCGATCGCTGCAGCGCGGCGTGGCGCCGGGGCGATCCGCGCGGCCGCAGTCGCGGCGCAGGACGTGGCCGCAGGCCGGGCGGTAACGATGCCGCCCACGCGTATCGCGGAGCTCGACGCGCTCGGCGACGCGCTGCGCGCGGCGGGCGCGCGCCTCGTACACGAGGCGGACATCCGGATCGCGGCGGAGAGGGAGCGCAACGCGCTCCTCGAGCGCGAGCGGGCGGCGCGCGCGCACGCGGAAAGCGAGAGCCGCGCGAAGGACGAGTTCCTGGCGATGCTCGGGCACGAGCTGCGCAACCCGCTCGCCGCGATCAGCAACGCCGGACGCGTTCTCGAGCGCGTCAACCTGACGAGCCCGGCCGCGGGCCGCGCGCTGGAGGTGATCAACCGCCAGGCAACGCACCAGGGCCGGCTGCTCGACGACCTGCTCGACGTGGCGCGCGTGATGCACAGCAAGATCGGAATCAAGCGCGTCCCGGTCGACGTCGCCGACTGCGCACGTCGCGCGCTCGCCGCGCTGTCCGCAGCGGGCAAGACCGGCGCGCACCGCTTCGAGACGAGTCTCGCGCCCGCCTGGGTGAGCGGCGACGCGATCCGACTCGAGCAGATCATCGTCAACCTGGTCGGCAACGCGATCAAGTTCACGCCGCCCGGCGGCACGGTGAAGATCGTCACGGAACGCGCAGGACACGACGTGGTGATCTGACGTTGCGGACAGTGGCGTGGGCATCGAGCCGGGCCTGCTGCCGCGCATTTTCGATCTCTTCACCCAGGGCAAGCAGGAGCCGGCGCGTGCCGCCGGCGGGCTCGGTATCGGCCTCACGCTGGTGCGGCGACTCGCGGAGCTGCACGACGGTAGCGGCCGAGGCGCATAGCGCCGGCGCGGGACGCGGTGCGCGGTTCGTCGTGCGGCTCCGCGCAATCGAGCCGGAGCCGGCCGCCGCGGGTGCAGACCGTCAACCGCGCCACGACGGGCGCGCACGCCGCATCCTGGTCGTCGAGGACAACGCCGACGTGCGCGAGATGCTCGAGGCCGCTCTCGCGATCGAAGGACACGACGTCCGCGCGGTCGCCGACGGCGCCGCCGCCCTCGCGGCCGCCGCCGATTTGCAGCCCGATGTCGCGATCATCGACATCGGTCTCCCGGGCATGGACGGCTACGCGCTCGCCGGCGCGCTGCGGGCGCAGTTCAATGGCGAAGTGCGACTGATCGCGCTATCGGGATACGGGCTCGTGGAGGATATGCGCCGCTCGGCCGCAGCCGGCTTCGAGGCACACCTCGTAAAGCCGGTCGACCCGATCCGGCTTGCGGCACTGCTCGGCTCTGAAACCGCGCGCCCGGTCAAGGATGCAGCGACCTGAACGCGGGCGCGCTCGGCACCCGCGCGCGGACCGCATTCCGGAGGCGTCCTCAGGGCAGGGCCGCGGCGTCGTAGGTGAGCAGCGCCCCGGGAAAGTGCGCAAAGGCGCGGGCGAGCGGCAGCGCCCTGTCAGCGGTGGTGACGGTTTCACCGGTGAGGACGTTTGTGAGCGCTGTGCCCGCCGGAATAAATGCGAGCGAGGCCGTCGTGTCATCCCACGCGGCGGCGCCAAGTGGCGCGACGCCGAGCGCCGGTCCAAGCGGGGTGAAAAGTCGCCCGACGATCGCGACGACGCCACGCGAGCCAAGCCGACGGGCGTATGCCACCGCGTGATACGAGCGCGCGCCCGCGAGCGTGATCGGGTGGTAATCGCCGTGCGCGAAGAGGTCGGGCTGCTCGCGCCGCAATTGCAGGGCCCGCATGATCACCCACAGCTTGGCGCGACCTTCGTGCGGGCTTGCGAACAGCGCGCGCACCCGGTCGGGGAGCGTCGCTGCCGGACCGGCAGCGATCTCCTGGAGCGCGTCGAGCGCCGCGCGCCGGACCGCATAGTCGACCGGGCGGCGATTGTCGGGATCGACGAGGCTGAAGTCGAGAAGCTCGTTGCCCTGGTACAGGTCGGGGACGCCCGGGGAGGTGAGCTTGAGCAGCGCCATCGAAATCGAGTTGAGCAGTCCGAACCAGGCGAACGTCGGCAGCTGCGCGCGGAAATCGTCCAGGAAGAGATCGCCATCGACTCGCGCCAGGAGCGCCGCGACGAAACCCGACACCGCGGCTTCGTACTCGGCATCCGGGGTGATCCAGCTCGTGTGCACCTTGGCCTCGCGCACCGCCTTGAGCATGAATGCCTGGATCCGCTCGCGGTAGGCCGCGAGGGCGGACGCATCCAGCGCGCCGGCCGGGAAGCTGCCGACCAGCGTCTGGTAGAGCAGGTACTCGTCGTTGCGCGAGGGCGCGGGCCGGCGCCGCAGCATGCGCCGCTTGCTCCGGTTCAGCCGGCTCCAGCGGCGCGTCGCCAGGCGCCACAGCGGCCGGCATCTCGGAGATCACGTCGATGCGCGCGCGCACGTCCTCCGAGCGCTTGTTGTCGTGCGTGGAGGTCGCGAGCATGGTGTGCGGCCATTTCGCGGCGCGGTCGGCGGCGGCGCCGTGGAACGCCGCGACGGGTCATGCCGAAGTGGTCCGGGTCGCCGCCCGACGTCGTTGAGCGAGATCAGCCGGTTGAAGACGTAGAAGCTCGTGTCCTCGACGCCCTTCGCCGTCACCGGCGCGGTGAACTGCTGGAAGCTGCATGGCGAACGCCGCGATACGCCGCAGCCAGGGTCGCGGAGGCGCCGGCGGGGGCTCGCGCGAGCAGCGCGGCGCGCACGAAGTCGAAGATGCTCGCGTCGGCCGCGCAGGCTGCGGCGCTGCGCCCGCCCGATCGCCCAGTCGATGTAGCGCCGGTCCTGCGCGGGTGGCGCGTTCGGCGAGGTAGGTGCGGTAGACCGGGAAGCACGCGACCACTTCGGCCAGCGCCTCGCGCAGCGTGTTCGAGCGTGAAGTCGCGCGTGCGGCGGTCGGCGCGCGCGATGCGCAGCAGCCGGTTCGCCGAGCACCGTGAGCTCGCCCGCGAGCGCGCCGCGCAGGATCGCGCGCTTGCCCGCGATAGGCAGCCTCGTCGAAGTCGAGCGCCTCGTCGCGCGACGAAGGCCCGCCAGGTGCGGTCGACACGCGAGCGCGGCCGCGGTGTCGACGAACAGGCCGTTCACCACGTTCGCGAAGCGGTAGCCGGTGGTGCCGTGCACCGGCCAGCTCTCCGGCAGGCTGCTCGTGCGGCGCGACGATCTTCTCGACCACCACGTAGAGCGGTCGCGGGCGTGCGGCATCGAGCGCCGCGCGGGCGATGCCGGCGCGGTCGGCGTAGCGCTCCTGCAGGCGCCGGAAGTAGTGCGCCGGATCGTAGAGCCCGTCCGGATGGTCGATGCGCAGGCCGTCGACGCGGCCCGTCGCCGCGAGCCCGAGCACGAAGCGATGCGTCGCCTCGAACGCCGCGTCGTTCTCCATGCGCAGCGCGGCGAGGTCGTTGATGTCGAAGAAGCGCCGGTAGTTGATCTCGTCCGCGGCGACGCGCCAGTAGGCGAGGCGGTAGGCCTGGCGCTCGAGCAGCTCGTGCAGCGCGTCGAAGCTCGCGCGGTCGCCGGCGCCGCCGTTGAAGCGGCGCGACCGCGCGCGCGATCGCCGCCGCCAGGGGCGGGTGGCGCGGCGAGGCGCGCGAGGCGCGGCCTTGTGCACTTCCTTGTCGCGGGCGCGCTCGGCCACGCGCCTCGGGCGCGGTGCGGTCGCGCGGCGGCAGATGACGCGAACGCCGCGACGAGGCGCAGGAATGCGCCGCGCGCGTCGGCGTCGAGCGCCTCCGGATCCAATGCCAGCGGCCGCGTGCTCGAGCACCTGCGGGTACTCGCGCGGGTCGATCGGAAACCGGTGCTCGTGGTAGCGCACCGCGAACGAGCCGGCGTGCGCGCTCGAACTCGAGCACGCAGCTCGCCCCGCTCGAGCACCGCGCCGTAGTGGTCGCCGAGCACGGGCACCAGCACCTTGCCGGCGAGATCCGGATCGAGCGGCGCCCAGTCGATGTCGAAGAAGTCGGCGTACGCCGACGCCGGGCCGTTCTCGAGCACGTCCATCCACCACGCGTTGTCCGCGCCCAGCACGCCCATGTGGTTCGGCACCATGTCGAGCATCTGGCCCATGCCGTGGCGCGCCAGCGTCGCGCACGAAGCGCGTCGAAGTCCTCGCGCGTGCCGATCTCGGGGTTGAGCGCGTCGTGATCGACGATGTCGTAGCCGTGCGTGCTGCCCGGCCGCGCGCGCAGGTACGGGCGAGCAGTACACGTGGCTCACGCCGAGCGCGGCGAGATAGGGCACGAGCGCGGTCGCCTCGTGCGAAGCTGAAGTCGCGGTGCAGCTGCAGGCGGTAGGTCGCGCGCGGAACGATGCGCGCGCCGGCGCCGCGCGGCCGCGCGCGCTGCGGGCGCTCGCGCCGCGAGCGACGCGCGCGCGAGCGCGACGAAGCGCGCGATCGTCGCGGCCCAGCGCTCGAGCGCCAGCGGCAGCTTGCGCCGCCAGTTCGGGTGCTGCTCGCCGGTCGTGCCGGGCAGGTTCGCCTGGTCGTGCACGCCGAGCACGTCCTCGAGCTGCACGACCAGGAGCTGCGCCGGGCTGCGCGCGAGAAAGCGTGCACGGCGCACGCGAGCTCGGGCGTCAACTCCGCCGCGGCGGATCGCGTCCGGCGGCGCGAGGCGGCGCCTCGCGCGCAGCGCGCGCAGCGAGCGCCGCGCGGTCGTGCGCCCGCGCGACCTGCGCCTGTCGCGCGCCGGACCGTCCGGCATCAGGCCAAGCTGCGCGCCTGCAGCGCGAGGTCGTGGCCTGCCCACCAGCCCGCGAGCGTCGGCAGGTCGTGCGTGCTCGCCGCGACGAGCGCCTCGGCGGATACGCCGTCGGGCGGCTTGAACTCGCCGGCGCCGTCGCGCTCGAAGAGCAGCAGGCGGTACGACAGCACGCCGTGCGCGGCGAGCGCCGGCGCGCACCTCGTCGGGGACGGTGCCGAGGTCCTCGCCGATCACCAGGCAGCGGTTGCGATGGCTCTCGAGCGCGAGGATGCCGAGCAGGTCGTCGAACGGATAGCGCACGTAGGCGCCGTCGCGCGGGCGTGCTTCCCGGCGGGACCCAGAACAGCCGCAGCAGCCCCATGACGTGGTCGATGCGCAGCGCGCCCGCGTGGCGCATGTTCGCGCGCAGCGTTGCGATGAAGGGCGCGTACGCCGCCGCGCGCAGGCGCTCGGGGACGAGCGGCGGCAGGCCCCAGTCCTGGCCCTGCGGGTTGAAGTCGTCGGGCGGCGCGCCGACGCTCGCGCCGAGCGCGTAGAGCGCCTGGTTCGCCCAGCTCTCGGCGCCGGCGCGATCGACCGACACCGCGAGATCGGCGTAGAGGCCGACGCCGAGGCCGAGCTCGCGCGGCGCGCCGCGCGACCGCGCGCGAGCTGCAGGTCCGCCTGCCACTGCAGGTACTCGAAGAAGCTCCACGCGCGTCGCGCTGCTCGTCGCGCGAACCGCGCGACCTCGGCGGAGGCCGGGTCGCGATACGCCGCGGGCCAGGCCGGCCAGCCCCAGGCCGCCGGATCCGTCGCGCTGGAAATGCTCCTGCAGCGCCTCGAACAGCGCGTGGCGGCGCAGCGCCTCGCCGCTCACGCGCGCGGAACGCTGCGAACGCTCGCGCGCGCGCGCGTGTCGCGTGCGAGATGTTGCCGCGCGGAAGTGCGCATACAGGAGCTCGAGCACCGCGCAGCTTGGCCGCCGCGACGCCGGGATAGTCGACCAGCGCCGCCGCGCGCAGCGCCTCGCAGCCGCGCCCGGAACGCGCGCCGAGCGCACCAGCGCGCGCGAGCCGCGTCGCACTCGCGCGAAGTCCGCGATCGCCTCGACGTCGAGGTAGAGCACGTTGAGGAACAGCCGGCTCGACGGGCTGTACGGGCTCGCGTGCGCCGGGTTGTGCGGGAAGAGCGCATGCAGCGGGTTGACGCCGACGAGGCCCGCGCCGCGCGCGCCCCACGCACTCGACGAGCGTGCGCAGGTCGGTGAAGTCGCCGATGCCCCAGTTGCGCGCGGAGCGCAGCGCGTAGAGCTGGACCGCGGCGCCCCAGATGCGCGCGCCATCGGCCAGCGCCGGCGGGGTGAAGCACGCTGTCGGCGCGACGATGAGCGTGCTCGTCGCGAGCGCTTCGCTGCCGCGGCGAGATCGTCAGGCGGTGGTAGCCGCAGCGGCAGCGTGCCCGGCCGGATCGCTGACGCTCGCCGCCGTTCGAGTCGCGCCGCGATGCAGTTCGCGGCGCCGGCACGTCTTCCTCGAGATGCCACGTCAGCGCCGCGTGCCCTCGGAGCGCCACGCCGGAATGCGCAAGCGGTTGCGCGGTCGGCACGGACGACCACCGCGGCCGGCAGCACATCGCGCGCATCGGCCGCGTGCGCGCTCGCTCCACGTGCGATCGCCGCGAGACGCCCATCGCCGCGAGCACCGCGCGCGGCGTCGCGCGGCGCGTGCCGTGCCCCAGATGTCGTGAGTAGCCGCGCACGATGCCGTGGCGCTCCGCCAGGTGCTCGAGCGGTCGTGTCACGCATCGGACAATTCGAGCGTCCAGACGACCGACCAGGGCGCGAGCCGAGCGCCGGGGCGACGCCGTTCGCGTAGATCACCATGCCGGGCAGTCGCACTGCGTCGGCGGAGGCGGCCGACAGATTTGCAGCGAGATGCAGCCGCGTGCCGTCGCCGAGCGTCCAGTGCACCGCGAGCGCCCCGGGCGGCACGCATTCGAACGTTCCGCCGCCCGACATCCCGGTGAGGCGTGGCACGACGTGCTGGCGACGCAGCGCGAGCAGGGCGCGGCAGAACTCCAGCCATTCGCGGTGCGGGCTCTGCTCGGCCTCGCTCCAGTGCGAGCCGCGAGCGCTCGAATGTCGTGCGGTCGTTCGGATCGGGAATGCTGGCGCGCAACTCGGGGTCGGCGAAGCGCGCGAAGCGCGCCGAACTCCTCGCGTCGCCCGCGCGCTACCGCCGCGGCGAGATCGGGACCGAAGTCGCAGAAAAAGAGAAACGGCGTGCTGGCGGCGAACTCCTCGCCCATGAAGAGCAGCGGCACCGATGGCGCGAGCAGCACGCATGCAGTCGCGGCGACGCAGCGCCTCGGGCGCGGCGAGCGCGCCGATCCGCTCGCCGAACGCGCGGTTGCCGACCTGGTCGTGCGATCTGCGAGGAAGTCCACGAACGCGGTCGGCGGCAGGTGGGCGCTCGGCTCGCCGCGCGGCGCCGCCGCCGCGAAACGCGGAGCGCTCGCCCTGATAGGCGAAGCCCTCGGCGAGCGCGCGGCCAAGCCGCAGAAACGGGCTGTTCCGCGTAGTCCGCGTAGTAGCCGTCGCGCTCGCCGGTGACCAGCACGTGCAAGGCGTGGTGCACGTCGTCGTTCCACTGCGCATTCGCGAGGGACGGGGCCCGACTCGTCTCACGCGCGAGATAGCGCGCCTCGTTGCCGGTCGTTCTCGAGCACGAGGTGCACGTGCCGTTCACGCCCCGGCCCGTCGCGCACCGCGCGCGCGAGCTCTGCCACGATGTGCGGATCGGACTCGTCGACGATCGCGTGCACCGCATCGAGGCGCAGCCCGTCGAAGTGGTACTCCTCGAGCCAGTAGAGCGCGTTGTGGATGAAGAACTCGCGCACGGTGCGCGCGCCCGCGGCGTCGAAGTTGATGGCGGCGCCCCAGGGTGTCTGATGGTGCTGCATGGAAGAACTGCGGCGCGTAGGCGTGCAGGTAGTTGCCTTCCGGGCCGAAGTGGTTGTAGACGACGTCGAGCAGCACCATCAGCTCGCGCGCGTGCGCCGCGGCGATGAGCGTTTTCAGGTCCTCGGGCGTGCCGTACGCGCTCTCGGGGGCGAACGGCAGCACGCCGTCGTAGCCCCAGTTGCGCCGTCCGGCGAACTCGGCGAGCGGCATGATCTCGATGGCAGTGACGCCTAGGGCCACGAGATGGTCGAGCCGTTCGATCGCGGCGGCGAAAGTCCCCGCCGAACGTGAACGTCCCGATGTGCAGCTCGTAGATCACCGCCTCTTCCCAGGGGCGGCCGCGCCAAGCGGCGTCGGGCCAGTCGAAAGCGAGCGGGTCCACCACCATGCTCGAGGCGTGCACGTCGTCGGGATTGCAGCGCGACGCCGGGTCGGGAACGGGTTGGCCGGCGCCGGCGCGAAACGCGTAGCGCGCACCGGCGCCGCAGCGCGGAACGACCGCCTCGTGCCAGCCGTCCTCGAGCGCGGTCATCGGGAGCGCGGCGCGGGTGGCGTCGCCCGTGAGCTCGAGCGTGACGCGTCCCGCCCCCGGCGCCCACAGCCGGAAGCGCGTCGCGCCGTCGGGCGCTGGCGTGGCGCCGAAGGGCATCGCGTGTTGACGCCTCATCGCCGCTCGTCGTCCTGCCGGCGGCGCGGCGGCCCCCAGAAGAGATAGGCGTCGTCTTCGGTCAGCATCGACACGCGGGCCGCTTCGGTTCGAATCGCCTACCCAGCAATCGGCATGCCTGGAAATGGACACGAAGAAGCGGCGCGAGGGTGCCCCGCGCCTGGAAGCGGCCGCCGCCCGGGCGCGCCCGGGTTCGGTGCGCTATCGAGTGGTCGTGCCGGTTCCGGTCGACGACGACGAGGTGCCGGACTGCAGGCCCGGGGTCCGCGCTGGGTCGCCGCGGTGGGCGGAGAACTCGGCGCGATCGAGTCGGCCGTCATTGTTCTTGTCCAGCTTCGTGAACTGCCCGGCCACGCCCGCGCGAGAGGCTTCCGCGCGCGAGATGAATCCGTCGCCGTCCGCATCGATCCCGCCAAAGTCCACGGTGCCGGGAATCGTCGTGCTCGGCGGGATCCCTCCCGGCGTCGCCCCGGTGCCGGTCGATGGTTGGGTTGGGTTCGGTGCTTGGGCGATGGCGACGGTGCAGAACGCGGTGCCCATCGCGAGAACCAAAACGCTCAGCGTGCGAAGGTGCATAGTCGACTCCATGAGGTAGAGAGGGAACCGGGTCCGGCGGGCGTCGCGCGCGACGCCCGCCCCGTCGCGACTTAGCCGCCGGTGCGCGGCGTGGCGCCGCTGCTGGTCGATTCGGGTGACGGCGAGGTCTTGTCGCTCGACATCGCCGGGTCACGGCGGATTCCGGAAGTGCCGCTGCTCGCGTCCGCGGACGGCGCCGCACCCGTACTCGACGGAGTCCGGGCCGCGCGGCCTTGAGCGGTGCCGGTGGTTCCGGTCTTGCCGCTCTGGGTCGATGACGGCGACGGCGAGGTGGCGTCGCTCGAAACGCTGGGGCCGCTGGCAGCGCCTGACACGCCGCGGCGGCCCGAGTTCGCGGACATTTCGTCACGCGCACTTGCGCCGCTTGAACGAATGTCGGCCTGAACGTTCAGTGCCGAGAGCGTCTGCTGATCGAGACGGCCAGAACTCTTCAGACCCTCCGCCTGCTGAAACTCGCGTAGCGCTGCCGAGGTCTTCGGACCCATGACACCGTCGATCGGCCCCACGTCGAAACCTTTCTGCTGGAGGGCCTGCTGCGCTTCGCGCACGGCGGCCGAGCTTTGCGTTTGGCCGCTCGTACCGCTTTGCGACATTCCGGCGCCGCGCACGGCGTCACCGTGGGACGGGTTGCTCATGCTGTCCTGCGAGCGCTGGTCGCGCCGCGCGTCGTCGGCGGCGAATGCCGGTGCGGCGAGCACGAACGCGGCGGACACGGCAATGGCGATCTGTTTCGGTTGCATAGGGGCTCCTTGGAAAGTGGGATGTGTCGCGTTCAAGCGACATGCGGTGAAGTCACCGGCAGTAAGGTCTGGGTAGCAGCGGCCGTGCCCGATGCGGGTCGGCTAGCGGGGGGTCGCGCCGTCTCCGCGGCGCGGCGCGTCGACGAGCCGCTCCCGCGCACCTCGGAATCGAAGCTCGCCGCCCTCGGTGTCCAGGTGCTCCCACGGAATAATGACGTACCGATTCCCGCCGCTCCGCAGGACCCCTAAGGCGATCACGACGTTGCGTACACCGGATCGGGCGTACTCGACCTCGCGCACGATGCCCACGCGACGGCCGTGGATGTCCCGGACTGTGGCGCCGATCGGATCGGCGGGGACTCCACCTGAGCGTTCCGCAGCTGGCATCGCCTGGCACGCTGGGGTCCCGATCGCCACGGCGGCGACCGCCAGCGCCACAAACGCGTTAAATCGCCCCATTCGGGTCGATGTGCAATTGACGTGCCTTTCCGCAAGGCCCCACCGTCACTGCAAGTTCTGCACGCTCGCGTAAGCCCTACATGGTGTCGGCGCGGCCCGACGACGCCACGTTGGCGGCGCAGCTTGAAACGGCAGGCGCGGCAGCGCTGGGACGTCGTGCCGGTGCCGCGGGGAACGTCGGTTGCAGCGTCTTCTCAGGAGCAGAGTTCAGGAGGACGTGGATGTCGCGAGCTTCGTGGCCTTTGGTCGGAATCGCGGTCGGCGCAATGGCGATGGCGTTGCTGGCGGTGCGCGGAAAGCGCCGGCGCGCACTGATTCGCGCGCGGTTCCCATGGGGCAGGGACCGGCGAGCGATTCCCGACGATCGGCTGGTTCAACGCGTTCGCGCCGCGCTGGGACGGTTCACGACGCATCCGAAGTCGATTCACGTCGCCGCGGGGCGTGGGCGGGTCACGCTGCGCGGCGCGGTGCTCGCAGGAGAGCGGGCGGATCTTGTAGCCGCGGTCCGTCACGTCGAAGGCGTCGACGCGGTTCACGACCGGCTTACTACTTACCTCGACTCCATCGGCGTTCCGGAGCTGCAGGGCGGCGAGCCGTCGGCGTGAAGCGCATGCAACGAGAACGAGGGTTGCTCCGCCGGAATCCGCGGCTCATTTTTCATTGCCTGCAAGCCTGGGGCCCGGATCGACGCGCGCTGCTGCTCGCGGAATGCGCGCGGCATGCGCATTGCTCTGCATCTCGAACCCCTTTTCCTGGTTGCGAAGCGCCATGGCCAAACGCAATACGCGCAATGCGAATTCCAACGGTGACCCGAACGGGCCGGCGAAATCGTCGGCGCGCACGACAATCAGCGGGCCTGCCGCCGCCGGCGGTCCCGCCGATGACGCTTTGGCCGCGAAGATCGCGGCCGTCGAGGCGCTCGCCGGATCGATGCCCTACAACAAGAACAAGGCACTCGAACATGGCAAAGCGGCAGCGGCCCCGCGGGTGGGCGAATGCATCGACCCGCCCGGCCCTGCTGCGACGGCAAGCACGCTGACCGAGGCGAACGCTTCGGACAAGGCCGGAGCCGCGCCGCGTCAGCCGGGCCACAACCCGAACAATGGCTCGCTCGACCGGGTACGCGTCGACTCCGGCGGACGCGCGCTCACCACCAATCAGGGCGTCGCTGTCGCGGAGAACCAGAGCTCGCTCAAGGCCGGGCTGCGTGGCCCGGCGCTGCTCGCGGACTTCATCTTGCGCGAGAAGATCACGCACTTCGACCACGAGCGGATTCCGGAACGAGTGGTGCATGCCCGCGGCTCCGCCGCGCATGGCTATTTCGAGTGCGAGGAATCGCTCGCCGAGTACACCAGCGCCTCGCTCTTCACCTCGGCGGGCAGGCGCACCCCGGTGTTCGTCCGCTTCTCGACCGTCGCTGGCGAGCGCGGGTCGGCCGACACGGTCCGCGACGCGCGGGGCTTCGCAGTCAAGTTCTACACCGAGGCCGGCAACTTCGACCTCGTCGGCAACAACATCCCGGTCTTCTTTATCCAGGACGCAATGAAGTTCCCGGACCTCGTGCACGCGCTCAAGCCGGAGCCGCACTTCGCGATGCCGCAGGCCTCCAGCGCGCACGACACCTTCTGGGACTTCGTGTCGCTGATGCCGGAATCGACCCACATGCTGATGTGGGTCATGTCCGACCGGGCCATTCCCCGCAGCTACCGCATGATGCAGGGGTTCGGGGTGCACACCTTCCGGCTCGTGAACCAGGTCGGCGAGTCGAGGTTCGTCAAGTTCCATTGGACCCCGGTGGCGGGAACGCACTCCCTCGACTGGGACGAGGCGGTGAAGCTTTCCGGCGCCGATCCGGACTTCCACCGGCGCGACCTGTGGGAGGCGATCGAGGCGGGCGCATATCCCGAGTACGAACTGGGAGTGCAGATCTTCACCGAGGCGCAGGCCGAGAAATTCAGCTTCGACGTGCTCGATGCGACCAAGATCGTGCCCGAGGAACTCGTGCCGCTGCGGCATGTCGGGCGCCTGGTGCTGAACCGCAATCCCGACAACTTCTTCGCCGAGACCGAGCAGGTCGCCTTCTGCACCGCGAACATCGTTCCGGGAATCGACTTCAGCAACGATCCGCTGCTCGCGGGTCGGATCCATTCGTACTTCGACACGCAGCTCACGCGGCTCGGGGGGGCGAACTTCCACGAGATCCCGATCAACGCGCCTCTGGCGCAGGTACACAACAACCAGCGCGACGGCATGCACCGTCAGGCGATCGCGCGCGGCCGGGTCGCCTACGAGCCCAACTCGCTGGGCGGGGGTTGCCCCTTCCAGGCCGGCAGGCGCGGCTTCATGTCGTTCCCCGAAAGCATCGAGGGGGACGCGGTGCGCGGCAAGCCGGAGCGTTTTGCCGATCACTACACCCAGGCGCGCCTCTTCTACAACAGTCAGACGGCGACCGAGCAGGCGCACATCGTGCGCGCGTTCCGGTTCGAGCTGACCCGCGTTCAGACCCGGGCGGTCCGGGAGCGCGTCGTGGCCATGCTTGCCAACGTCGATGACGGCTTCGCGGCGAAAATTGCCGCCGGCCTGGGGATGTCGATGCCCGCGCCGCTGCCGCCGGTGTTGGCGAAACCCGCGAAACCCGAAATCGTGCGCTCGCCCGCGCTATCGCTCTTTGCACGGCCGGGGGGCGGCAGCATCCAGACGCGGCGCATCGCGATCCTCGTCGCGAACGGTGTGAAGGGCGCAAGTGCCGCGGAGATTCACCGTGCGCTTAGCGAAGCGGGCGCGGTGCCGCGCTACCTGGGAACCCGCCTCGGCAAGGTCGAAGGCGAAGACGGGGGTACGCTCGACGTGGAGGTGAGTCTCGAAGCCGCGCCCTCGGTGCTGTTCGATGGGATGGTGCTGCCCGACGGCGAGGCCGGCGTAGGCGCGCTCGTAGCGGAGGGGCAGGTGATCGAGTTCCTCAAGGATCAGTATCGTCACTGCAAGCCGATCCTCGTGCTCGGTCGCGCCGCCGCACTGCTCGAGGCGGCCGGCATCGCAGACGCGCTGCCGAGCGGTGCACCCGATCCCGGCCTGGTGCTAGCGCCCTCCGGCAACGCGCCGACCGCGCTGCCGGCGTTCATCCAGGCGATCGCGAAGCACCGCCACTTCGAGCGCGAGACCGACCCGCCCTCGATCTGATCACGCTGTCCACTTCGTTTGCAGCCGCGGAGGCATCCTATGCCCGAAACCCTCGTTTCCGTCCGGCCATCCCCGGTCCACGCCGTGCGCTGGGCCGCGGTGCTTGCCGGGATGTCGATCGGCATCGCCTTGCACTTGGTGTTTGCGCTGGCTGGCGCGGCCCTCGGCTTTGCGCTCTACGAGCCGGGCGTCCCGCTGGAATCGGTGCCGGTCGCCGCCGCGATCTGGAACGTCCTGTCGATGTTCATTGCAGCATTGACCGGCGGCTACGTCGCCGCGCGCGCCTCGGGGCTGCGACGGTTGGCCGACGGCGTGCTGCACGGTTCCGTGTCCTGGGGCGCGACCACGCTGCTTTTCGCGATTCTCACCACCACGGCGATGGGCGCGATGTTCGGAGGACTCTTCGGACTGGCCGCTCCGCAGGCGCGTACCGCGGTGGGTTCGATCACGCCGCAGAGCGGCATGGCAGCGGGCTCGCCGCTCACGCAATCGGTAATCGAGGCATTGCGCGCCGGCGACCGCGCGCGAGCAGTGCGTCTGTTCCAGGAGCAGGGCCAGCTCACCGAAGAAGAAGCGAACCGCTCGGTCGATCTGGCTACCGTGCTGATCGGACGGGCGACATCGTCCGCCGCGCCCGGGGCGGCCGCGAAGGCCGAGCAGACAGCCGCGGTCGCTGCGGCCGCGACTGCGTGGCTCGCGGGCGCAATCATTCTCTCGCTCGTCGCCGGGATGATCGGTGGGGGGATCGGCGCGCGCGGCGCACGTCGGATCATCAAGGGAGCGCGCGTCGAGGCAGTGAACACGCGCCCCCTCGCCGAGCCGGTCCGCTAGCCTTCGGACCGCGCTCGCGGGGACCACGTGAGCTGGCCCGCGCTTCTCGCTGACGCGCAGGAGGCTCGCAGCGACGTTGCGTTCCGACCGACACGACACTGCCCGTGACGGGCAACACGATCCCGGTGATGTAGGACGAGCACACTGGCGAGGCCAGGAAGACATACGCTGGCGAAAGCTCTTCGGGCTGCGCGACGCGCTTCATGTCGGTGTCGCGGCCGAAAGCGGCGACCTTTTCGGCCGGTTTGTCCGCCGGATTCAGCGGCGTCCAGACCGGTCCCGGCGCGATGGCGTTCACGCGGATCGCCCTGCTCGCGAGGTTCTGCGCCAACGCCTTGGTGAACGCGTGGATCGCGCCCTTGGTCGTCGAGTAGTCGAGCAGGCTGGGGCTGCCCTCCAGACCGACGACCGAGCCGGTATTGATGATCGAGCCGCCGCGCTTGAGATGCCGCACGGCCGCGCGCGCCATGTGGAAGTAGCCGTAGACGTTGGTCCGGAGCGTTTCGTCGAAGCGCTCGTCGGTGATGTCCTCCAGCGAGTCGGCGTGCTCCTGGAAGGCGGCGTTGTTCACCAGCACGTGGAGCCCGCCGAACTCGCGCACGACTCTGTCCACCGCCTTGCGACAGAACGCGCTGTCCTTTACGTCGCCGGCAATCACCAGGCAACGACGTCCTTCGGCTTGCACGAAGCGCTGCGTCCTTCTGGCGTCCGCGTGTTCGCTGAGGTAGAGAATCGCGACATCCGCACCTTCGCGCGCGAACAGCACCGCAACGGCGCGGCCGATGCCGGAATCGCCGCCCGTGACGATCGCGACCATTCCCTCGAGTTTGCCGCTGCCCTGGTAGTCCGGCGCGAGAAACCGCGGCTCGAGCTCGAGATCGGCCTCGTTGCCAGGCTTCGCAATGTGCTGGGCCGGAAGTTCGACCGGCTGCGCGCGAGCGCCTGCCTGCACCGCACCGCCGGCCGCGGATCTCTTGTGAGCCCGCGCCCGATCGCGCGCATCCTGGGCGCGCTGGATGTGCCGCTGCTGCGCTGCGACCGCTGCGCCCTGCGAACGAGCCGTGTTGGACTTAGCCATGATCAATTCCGAACGTCATCGTCGTTCATGGCGCCCGTGGGGACCGGTCCAGCGGCGCAACCGCGTCGTTCCCAGATAAGCGGCAAACAGAATCGCTCCCACGAGAAGGAACGTCCAGGCCGCGTCGTGCAATTGCGGTCCGCTCACGCTCACGCCGGCATACCCGAACACGCCGGCCAATCCCGCGACGATGAGTGCTACGACTGCGCCCTGCAACATTGGCGACCCTTCTCAGTCGGCAGTCCCCCGATACGCGTTGCAATCCGAGGACCCGGAGAGTGCGACCGTGGCACGGCAATTGCGAGGGTCGGGCAGGGCGGGAAAGAGCCCGCGCGCGGCCTTCGGACACTAACTTTCGCATGGTTCTTTGGCAGAACATCGGTCGAGTGCGGCGGATCCGACGTCCAGGTGCGGGACATATCCCCGTGACCACCGTGGGCCCGCCTCCGTATCCTCTCTGGCGCGCAACGCGGTGACTCGGATGCCCATGGCGGCCGGACGAACGGCGATGCGCAGGCCGCGCAGCGGGCCCTTCAAGGGCCTTCGGAACGCGCTAACCCGGCTTGCCAGTGCATGGTCGGAGGACCGTTGCGGCCGCAAGGCGGCGGCGGTCGCGTATTACACCGCCTTCTCCCTTGCCCCGATCCTCGTCATCGTGCTCGCCGTCGCCGGCCTGCTCGTCGAGACGACCGCGCTCAGCGCAGCGATCCTCGACCAGATACGAATGCTGATCGGGGAACCGGGCGCGGCGCTGCTCGGCGATCTGCTTGCGGGAAGCACGCGCAAGGACGAGGGCGGATGGGCGGCGCTCGCGGCATTCGTCGCGCTGCTGGTCGGGGCGACCACCGCATTTGCCGAGCTGAAAGACAGCCTCGACGAGATCTTTCAGGTCGAGCGTCGGAGTCCCACCGGCCTCTGGGGGCTGCTCCGAGCGCGCCTGCTCTCGTTCGGTCTCGTCCTGGTGCTCGCGTTCCTGCTGCTGGTTTCGCTGGCGGTCAACGCGGTGCTCGCAGTGATATCGACCCGGGTGATCGGCATTGGCACCGAAACCGGCTGGCTGGTGACAGGGTTGTCGTGGATTGCCACGCTCGTCGTCGTGCTCGGCCTCTTCGCCGCGATCTACAAACTGCTCCCCGAGGCACAACTGGCGTGGCGCGACGTCCTGCTCGCGGCGGGGGTCACGGCGCTGCTCTTCATGGTGGGACGGCTCGCGATCGGCGCGTATCTCGGAAATTCCGCCCCTGCATCGGCGTTCGGCGCGGCCGGCTCGCTGGCCGTGCTGTTGCTCTGGGTCTTCTATTCGGCGAGCATCTTCTTCATTGGAGCGGAGATCACACGCCTGTTCATCGCCCGTCGCGCAAGCGAAGAGACCCGGTCCGGGTAACCGTTCGCGCGGCCTGTCGCAACGTCCGGAGGGGATGCCGCCTGCGTCGCCACGGATCGGGTCCGAGCCATTGCAGGGGCTTTGCCGTGCAGCGGAATGCCTGCGCTCAGCGCGCGGAAGTCATCGCCGACACCGCGTTAGCCGCCGGGGAGTTCGCGCGCGACAACTGCCGGCAATCCTCGGCGTACCGGCCGAGCCGCCCGATGGCGTGCGTCCGCTGGCTCGCGGTGAGGGTGCGGTCGAGCTGGAGGATCAGCTCCACAAATCGTGCGTCGTACTCGCGTTGCGCGATACGGCGCTCGGCTTCCCAGCCGACGAGGAACGAGCGCAGCTGCTCCGGGCTCGCTGCTTTCGCCGACCCGACTTCGCGCACGAGCAGCGCCACCAGCTCGCGCTGCTTGCGGCTGCGGTGCTCGTGCGCCTGGCGCGGACGATCGGCGGTCGCCCGCACGAAGCGCCGCACCACTTCATGTTGCGCACCGGAGAGCGGTCCGGTCCATTCCTCGACGCGTTTCACAATGCCTAGCGTGCGGGCGCGTTCACGCTTCGCCACGTCGCCCGATAGCGTTTCGCGAATGCGTTTCCGGTCCTCGGCCGCGAAGCGGCGTTCGAGTGCGGCGATGTTGTCGGCCTCGAGCACGTGCAGGAGCGGGGCGCTTTCCCGAACGGCGGCGTCGACCAGTATGGCGTAGCGAACGCGCAGGTTCTGAATGGCCCACTCGACGTCTGCGCGGGTCAGTCCCCGTTCAACGCGGCCCGCCGTGCTCTGGAGCAACGCGGCATAGCGGGGCAGCTCCGTCCGCCGATGCCAGGCGTGCAAGTGACGGATAGCCGCGCGCGCGAGCCGCCACTGCTCGCCCTCGAGATCCAGGTACCGGTCGGTCAGGACCAGCACCCATGCGTCGCCGCTTTCGTAGGCCAGACGGGTCGCGCCGCCGCACGCGGCGAGCAGGAGGCTCAGCGACAGGAGTGCAGCACGACGGGTGGCAAGGCGTAGCACCTGCAGCGTGCTGCAAACAGCGTGCCCACGGCGGGGCACCCCGTTGAGGCGTGCTCAGAGCGAGGCTTCGCACCCGGTTGGAAGTGGACGTGAAATCGGTGCGCCAGCGCGATGCTCGCCACGGCATGCTGTCTCCGGATCCGGAAACGAGCGGTCTTCCCGACTTGCCGTTGGTGCTGCAGTGCAAGGCTCGCCCTGCTCGCCATCGCGGTTGACCTCACTTGTCCTATATTGTTATAAGGCAACCCCGGACCCTGAGAGGAGGAGAACCCGATGAAGCCCGATTCCACGACCCGCCGCCGCATCCTCAAAGCCGGCGCCGCCGCACCGCTCGTCCTCGGCGCGCCCTGGATCGCGCGGTACGCACACGCGCAGGCCGACCTCGGCGCCTACCAGAGCGCGAAGATCAACTGGCGCCAGGCCGAGGGCGAGAAACTGACCGTCGCGGTCATCCCCGCCGGCTACTTCGACGCGCTGATCGCGGTGACGCCGGACTTCCAGGCGCTCACCGGGATCGAGGTGCGCTACGAGAAGGTCCCGCCGGGGCAGATCCGCCAGAAGGCGATCCTCGACCTCTCGTCGAAGACCGGGACGTACGCGACGCACGCGGCCGACCCGATGTACTACGACCTCTACGTCTCGAACAACTGGGTCGAGCCGATCCAGAAGTACCTGGGCGACGCGAAGCTCACCGACGCGGCCTGGTACCGGGCCGACGACGTGATCCCGGCGTGGCGCGGCGCGAACAGCGTGAAGGGGCAGCTCTACGGCGTGCCGTTCGACGGCGAGTCGACGCTGCAGATCTACCGCAAGGACCTCTACGACGCGAAGGGGCTCAAGCCCGCCGAGACCTTCGACGACGTGGTCAAGAACGCCGCGGCGATCCACGATCCGAACAACCGCGTGTGGGCCGCGGCGCTGCGCGGCTTCAAGGGCGCGGGCCAGAACATGTACATCTACCCGTCGATCTTCCGCGCCTTCGGCGGGGAGTGGTTCGGCGGCGGCGCGTTCCGCGCGAACAGCAAGGAGGGCGTCGCGGCGCTCGAGTGGTACGTGGACCTCCTCACCAAGTACGCGCCGCCCGCGGTGCGCAACTGGAACTGGCCCGACCTCGCGGACGCGTTCTCGCAGAGCACGCTCGGCCTGTACATCGACGCGAACACCTCCGCCTCGGTGCTGAACAACCCCGAACGCTCGAAGGTCCTCGGCAAGATCGGTTACGCGCGCTGGCCGAGGGGGCCCGCGGGCAAGCGCGTCTCCTCGATCTGGAACTGGGGCTTCCCGATCAACGCGGCGCAATCCGACCGGGCGAAGGTCGCCACGTGGCTCTTCATCCAATGGGCGAGCGCCGCCGAGACGCAGGCGCGCACGTCCTGGAAGGCGCAGGGGCCGGTGAAGCGCCTCGGCCTCAACCGGCTCTCGCTCTGGCAGTCGAAGGAGTTCGCGACGCTCGCCGGCGGCCTCGGCGCGAACTTCCTGCAGGCCTCGATCGACTCGATGCGCCAGGACCTCGACGTCGACTGGCGCCCGCGCATGCCGCAGTGGCCGGCCGTGGGCGAGACCATGGCGACCGCGATCCAGGCGGCGCTCGTCGGCCAGCAGAAGCCGAAGGAAGCGCTCGACGAGGCGCAGGCCCGGATCGCGCAGCTCCTGAAGAGCTGAGCGGCGCGGGACATGCCGCGCACCGGCCCCAGGGCGGGGGAGCGCCGCTTCGCGCTGGCGCTCTGCCTCCCCGCGCTGCTGCTGCTCGTCGTCACGACGACCGTGCCGCTCGTCTACCTCCTCTGGACGAGCCTGCAGCGCATCGACCTCTCGATGCCGTGGCTCACCGGCTTCGCGGGGCTCGAGAACTACGCGCAGCTCGGCGGCGACCGGCGCTTCTGGAGCTCGCTCTGGCTCACCGTCGTCTACACCGGCACGACGGTCGTGCTGCAGGTGGTCGTGGGCCTGGGCCTCGCGCTGCTGGTCATGCAGGTGCGGGCCGGCCAGGCGCTCCTGCGCGTCGCGGCGATCCTGCCGATCGTGCTCGCGCCGGTCGTGGCCGGCCTCTTCTGGCGCTCGCTCGTCCTCGCGCCCGACTTCGGCATCCTGGACTTCGTCACGCGCGCGCTCGGCCTCGGGAGCTTCAACTGGCTCGGCGACCCGCAGCTCGCGCTCGTCTCGGTCATCGCCATCCACACCTGGCAGTGGACCCCGTTCGCCTTCCTGGTCCTGCTCGCGAGCCTCGCCGCGCTCCCGCCCGACATCTACGAGGCGGCGCGGCTCGACCGCGCCGGGCCGTGGCAGCGCTTCCGCTACATCACGCTGCCGCTGATCCGGCCGGCGATCGTGATCGTCGTGATCCTGCGCATGGTGACCGCGCTCTCGGCGTTCGCCGCGATCTTCGCCGCGACCGGCGGCGGGCCGGGCTCCGCCACCGAGATCCTCAACCTGTACGCCTACCGGCTCTCGTTCACCGAGCTCAGCCTGGGGTTCGGCGCCGCGGTCGCGACGGTGCTGCTGGTCATCACGCTCGCCGTGTCGTTCGGCCTGTTCGCGCTCAGGAGAGGCCGGTGAAGCTCCGCACCGCCGTCCTCTTCGCCGGCGCGGTGCTCATGCTGGTCGTGTGGACCTTCCCGGTGATCTGGGGCCTGCTCACGTCGCTCAAGACCGAGCGCGACGTCCTCGCCTATCCGCCCATGGTGGTGTTCGAGCCGACGCTCGGCAACTACCGCGACGTGCTCTTCGGCGCCACCTCGATCCTGCCGAACCTGGCCTCGAGCGCCATCGTCTCGGTCCTGACCACCGCGCTGACGATGCTGTTCGCCATCCCGGCGGCCTATGCGCTGTCCCGCCTGGATCTTCCCTTCCGGAAGGCGACCGGCTTCTACGTGCTCGCCACGCAGATGCTGCCGCCGGTCGGCCTGGTGATCCCGTACTTCCTCATCCTGCGCAAGATCGGCTGGACCGACACCTACCAGGGCCTGGTGCTCGTGTACCTCACCTTCGCGCTGCCCTTCGCGATCTGGCTGCTGGTCTCGTACTTCGAGGAGATCCCGCGCGAGATGGAGGAGGCGGCGCTTCTCGACCGTGCCGGGCGCTGGCGCGCCCTGTGGTACGTGATCCTGCCGCAGGCGAGGGGCGGGATCGCGGTGACCGTGATCTTCGTGTTCCTCAACTCCTGGAACGAGTTCCTCTTCGCCGTCGTCCTCGGCGGCAACACCGTGCGCACGGTCACGGTGGCGATGTTCAACTTCATCTCGCTCGAGCAGACGCAGTGGGCGCGGCTCGCCGCGGCGGCGATGGTCGGCATGGCGCCGGTGATCGCGCTCGGCCTCGTCGCGCAGAAGCACATCGTGAAGGGGCTGACGGTCGGCGCGGTGAAGGGCGGAGGGCGGCGATAGTGCCGGTGAAAGGCGCGGCACGGGTCGAGCTCTCCGGCATCGTCAAGCGCCACGGCGCGGTGACGGCGCTCGCGCGGCATCGACCTCGAGATCCGCGCGGGCGAGTTCTTCTCGCTGCTGGGCCCCTCGGGCTCCGGGAAGACGACGACGCTGCGCATCCTCGCGGGCCTCGAGCAGGCCGACGCGGGCACGGTGCGCGTGGACGGCGAGGACGTCACCCGCCTCGAGCCGGGCGCGCGCGACGTCGCGATGGTGTTCCAGAGCTACGCGCTCTATCCGCACATGACGGTGCGGGAGAACATCGCCTTTCCGCTGAAGATGGTCGGCGTCGCGGGCGACGAGATCGCCCGCTCGGTGCAGGACGCCGCCGCGCGGGTCCGGATCGACCACCTGCTCGACCGCAAGCCCGGCCAGCTCTCCGGCGGCCAGCAGCAGCGCTGCGCCCTCGCGCGCGCGATCGTGCGCAAGCCCGCGCTCTTCCTCCTCGACGAGCCGCTCTCGAACCTCGACGCGAAGCTGCGCGTCGAGACCCGCGTCGAGCTGAAGCGGCTGCAGCGTGCGCTGAACGTGACCGCGGTCTACGTCACCCACGACCAGGAGGAGGCGCTCTCGCTCTCCGACCGGCTCGCGGTCTTCATGGACGGGCGCATCGTGCAGATGGGCACGCCGGAGGAGGTCTTCAGCCGGCCCGCGACCGTGGCGGTGGCGGGGTTCCTCGGGAACCCGCCGATGAACCTCGTCCCGGCGCGGCTGCGCGAGGGGACGGCCGAGATCGAGGGCACCGTCCTGCCGTTTCCGTCCCTGCAGGGATACGGGACGCGGGAGGTCGTCCTGGGCGTGCGGCCCTCGGGCGTGCGGCTCGCGGCCGAAGGCCTGCCCGCAACGGTGACGATGAGCGAGGCGCTCGGCGAAGCGTCCTACGCCGACCTCGCCGTGGGCGAGCTGCTCGTGCGCGCGAAGGTGAGCGAGCGCCCCGCGGAGCGCGCCCAGGTGCGCATCCAGCTCGACGCCGATGCGCTGCACGTCTTCGACCGCCAGTCGGGGCTGCGGCTGTGAAGCTGCGCCGCGACAGCGCCGTGGCCATGCACCGGCAGCTCGCGCAGCAGCTGCGCGGCGCGATCGCGCAGGGCGCGTACCGGCCGGGCGACCGCCTGCCCGGGGAGCCGGAGCTCGCGGCGCGCCACGGCGTATCGCGCATCACGGCGCGCCAGGCGGTGCTGCACCTCGTGCGCGAGAAGCTCGTCGTGCGCCGGCAGGGCAAGGGGACCTTCGTCGCCGAGCCGCCGGTGCATCACGATCTCCTCGACCTGCACGGCATCTACGACGAACTGGTCGCGCGCGGCGTCGACCCGAAGACCGAGCTCCTCGAGTACGCCGAGCGCGTCGCGCCGGCGGACGTCAACGAGCGGCTGCGCTCCGGCGCGCGCAAGGTGATCCACTGGAAGCGCCTGTACCTGCGGCGGGGGGAGCCCTTCGCGGTGTCGTGGGTCTACCTCGCCCCGCGGCTCCGGCCCGCGCGCGAAGCGGTCGCGCAGTATTCGACCTACCAGCTCTTCGAGAGCGTCCTCGACGTCAAGGTGAGCCACGCCGACCTCTCCGTGCGCGCGCGCGCGGCGACGCCCGCGCTGCGCAAGCTCCTGCACCTGCGCGCCGGCGTGCCGCTCATCGCGCTGGAGCGCGTCTCGTACGACGCCGCGTCCGCGCCGCTCGAGTACACGCTCTACTGGGCGAACGCCGAGAGCTACGAATTCGTGCTGCGCCTGCGCGGCAAGGTGCCGATCATGTCTTCCATCCAGGGGATCCGATGAAACTGAACGATCTGGAGCGCGCCATGCAGGCCGGCGAGCTCGGCGCGGCGGTCCGGGCCGCGCTCGAGCACCAGGTGAAGGTCGGCGACTTCTTCGGCGCCGCGGACTTCGTGCCGGTGACGCAGGCGCACATCATGGCCGACACCGAGAGCCTCGGCAAAGCGGGCGTGGAATGGGTCGAGTCGCTCACCCGCGACGAGCCGTCGGCGCGCGTGCGCGTGCCCACGATCATGGACCCGCGCGGCACCGACTTCGCGAAGGCCTCGGTCCTCAAGCACGCCGGCTGGATCCTCGACCTGGAACGCCGCGCGATCGAGGCGTTCCGGCGCCTCGGGATCATGATGACCGACACCTGCATCAACTACCAGACGATCCAGGCGCCGGCGCGCGGCGAGAGCGTCGCCTTCGGCGACACCGGCGTCGTGATCTACTGCAACGCGGTGTGCGGCGCGCGCTCGAACTTCGAGGGCGGGCCCTCGGCCGTCGCCGCCGGCCTGACCGGCCGCACGCCGCGCTACGGCTTCCACCTCGACGCGCAGCGGCGCGCGAGCGTGCGCTTCCGCGCCGACTGGACGCCGGTCACCCTGAACGACTGGGGCGCGCTCGGCGGCCTCGTCGGCCGGCTCGCCGGCCACTACTGGGCGGTGCCGGTGGTCGAGGGTCTCGACCGGGTGCCGCGGTCCGACGAGCTGAAGCACTTCGGCGCCGCGATGGCGAGCTTCGGCTCGAGCGCGATGTTCCACCTGGTCGGCATCACGCCCGAGGCGGTCCGGCTCGAGGACACCGGCGGGGAGAAGCTCGCGGTCGCGCACCGCCTCGGCGAGCGCGAGGTGCGGGCCCTGCAGGCGCAGTACGCGGGCGAGAAGGAGGTCGACGTGGTGGTGTTCTCGGCGCCGCAGCTCAGCCTCTACGAGCTGCGCGACCTCGCCGCGCTCTGCGACGGGCGCCGCTTCGCAAGACCGCTCCTCGCGATCACCAGCCCGCAGGTGAAGCCCGACGCCGACCGCTTCGGCTTCACGAAGCGCATCGAGGACGCCGGCGGCCACGTGCTCGCCGGCATGTGCTTCTACCAGTCCTACGCGCGCGAGATCGCCGAGGCGAACGGCTGGAAGCGCCTCGCCACCAACAGCACGAAGATGGTCAACATCCTCGGCGGCTACGGCTACGTGCCGCTCCTCGCCACGATGGAGCAGTGCGTGCAGGCGGCCGAGACCGGGAGGCTGCCGTGAAGACGCTCTTCGCACGGCAGGCGATGGGGCGAGCGGTGCGCGGCCAGGCGCTGGTCGCGAAGGACGGCTTCTCCGCCCGCTACGACCTCGACCGCATCGCCGGCACGTTCTCGCGCCCGACGCACCGGCTCGCCGGGCAGTCCTACGTCGGGAAGATCCTGGTGCTCGACACCGCCAAGGGCGGCGTGGCGAGCGCCTGGATGCTGCGCGAGATGGCCTCGCGCGGCGTCGTGCCGCTCGCGCTCGTGCTCAACAGCGTGAACCCGATCATCGCGCAGGGCGCGGCGTTCGGCGACCTCACGCTGCTCGCCGGGTTCGACGGCGACGTGACCGCCGAGATCCCGCACGGCGCGACCGTCGAGATCGATCCGGCCGCGCGCACGCTCCGCGTGGTGGAATGACCTACGACTACGTCGTCGTCGGCGCCGGCTCGGCGGGCTGCGTGCTCGCCAACCGCCTGAGCGAGGACGGCCGGCACCGCGTGCTGCTCCTCGAGGCCGGGCCGCCCGACACGAACCCGTGGATCCACGTGCCGATCGGCTACGGGAAGACGATGTTCCACCCGGTGCTGAATTGGGGCTTCGAGACCGAGCCGGACCCGAACATGAACGGCCGGCGCGTGTACTGGCCGCGCGGCCGGACGCTCGGCGGCTCGAGCGCCGTGAACGGCCTGATCCAGATCCGCGGCCAGCCGGAGGATTTCGACGCCTGGGCGGCGCAGGGCGCCGAAGGCTGGGACTGGCAGGGCGTCCTGCCGTACTTCCGGAAGAGCGCGATCTCGGTCGAGAAGATCACGCAGCGCGGCGAGCTCGTGGACGCCTTCATCGGCGCGGCGTCCGACCTCGGTATTCCGCGCAACGACGACTTCAACGGCCCGACCCAGGAGGGCGCGGGCTACCTCCACCTCACCACCCGCAACGCGCGGCGCTGCTCCGCGGCCACGGCGTACCTCAAACCCGCGCGCTCGCGCGCGAACCTGACGGTGGAGACGAACGCGCGCGTCACGTCGGTGCTCTTCGAGGGACGTCGAGCGTGCGGCGTCCGGTACCGGAAAGCGGGAACCGAGGTCCGCGCGCACGCCGGGCGAGAGGTGATCCTCGCGGCCGGTGCGCTCCTGTCGCCGCAGCTCCTCCAGCTCTCCGGGATCGGCCCGGGCGCGGCGCTCCAGCGCCTCGGCATCCCGGTCGTCGCGGACCTGCCCGGCGTCGGCGCGAACCTGCAGGATCACCTCGCGCTGCGCTTCCTCTACAAGTGCACGAAGCCGGTCACGACGAACGACGAGCTGAAGAACCTGTGGCGAAAGGCGCGGACCGGATTGCGGTACCTGCTGTTTCGCAGCGGGCCGATGGCGATCGGGGTCATGAGCGGCGGCCTCATCACGCGGGTCCTGCCCGACGCGCGCACGCCCGACCTGCAGGTGTTCATCAGCACCGTGAGCGCCGAGAGCCGCGGCGCGGCGCCGCATCCGTGGCCGGGCTTCACGCTCGTCTACTACCCGATGCGGCCGACGAGCCGGGGCGCGGTCGAGATCCGCTCGCCGGACCCGTTCGAGGCCCCGGCGCTCAAGCCGAACTACCTCGACACCGAGTACGACCGCCGCATCATGGTCGAGGGCGCGAAGTTCGTGCGCCGGCTCGCGGCCACCCCGGCGCTCTCACCGTACGTGCTGGCGGAGAGCCAGCCCGGCCCGGCGGTGCAGAGCGACGCGGCGCTCCTCGAAGCGGTGCGCAACTTCGGCTCGTCGGGCTACCACCCCTGCGGCACCTGCCGCATCGGCCAGGACGCGACGGCGGTGGTCGATCCGCGGCTGCGCGTGCGCGGCCTGGACGGCCTGCGCGTCATCGATGCGTCCGTCATGCCGACCGTCGTGTCCGGCAACACGAACGCCGCGACCGTCATGATTGCGGAGAAGGGTGCCGACCTGGTCCGCGCGGACGCCCGCTAGGCCCGCGAACCAGGGGGGCGTGGGTTCAAATCAGCCTCAGAGCTGGAACATCCGCGTCTCGCCCGGCTTCATCACGATCGCTTGTATTCCCGGAGCGATCTGGGCCAGGGCGCGGCTGAATTCTTCGCCCGCCTCGACCCCGCGCACGAGCGGGTTGTGCGCGTAATGCACCGGAATCGCGTGCGACACGCCGAGCAGCTTGCATGCGAGAGCGGCTTCCTGCGGACCCTGGGTGAAGGGCCCGTTGCCGATCGGTGACGATCGCCACGTTGGGCTGGTAACGCTCGCCGAGATGCTGCAGATCCCCGAAGACGTCGGTGTCGCCGCTGATGTAGACGCGCGCGCCGCCGATGTCGAGCATGAAGCCCGCGGACGGAAAGCCGGCCAGGTTCGAATGGACGGCGGGCACCAGGCGCACGGTCATGGCGCCGTGCTTCGTGATTCCGCCGAAGTTCATGCCGGCGCCGCCATTGGAGACGATCTTGGCGGGATCGAGTCCGGCCTTCTTGAAATCGGCGACCAGGCCCTTGCGCATGAGGTCGCTCTGCCCGGTCGTCATGACCGGCACGCCGGCGGCAGAGAGCACCTGCAGCATCTCGAAATAGTCGCCGATGTGATCGCCGTGGTCGTGGGTGAGCAGGACGAACACCGCCTCCGGCCTCTTTCCGGCGACGTACTGGGCGAAGCCTTCCTTGGTGGCGTACTCGGCCGGCTTCTGGACCCCGAAGCGGGTCCAGCCCGCGTTGTTCCAGATCCACGCATCGGCGAAAGCGATCTGCTTGTAGTCCGGCGTGGCGAGTTCCACGATACCGCCGCCCAGCCATCGAGCGGAGAACCGTCCGCCCGTGAGACGGGTGCCGCTTGTGCCGACGGTCGGCGTGCCGCATGCGCCCAGGGCCAGCGCGCCGCCGAGGCCGAGCATGCCCCGCAGAAGCATGCGCCGGCCGGCATCCGCCGTCAGCACCCCGGCCTGCACCACTTTTTCGATTTCTGCGTTCTTCATCTCTCGAGTCCCCCAAAACGTGCGATCGAGAGCGCAAGGTCCCCCGTTCACTGGATCACCCCGCGCCTGTTCCTGGTCCGGCCCCGGCATATTACGAGTACGGCGCGACTTCGCAAGGGGCAGGGCGGATCGCCCCAGGGCGCGGCGATAAGCAGGGGCCTTTTCAGTTCAGCGGTCGCGCAGTCTCTTCCGCGTCGCCCGCTGCGAGATTCCGGAAAACCGTGCGCTTGCGTCCTTGACAGCGGCAGGTACCGATCCGAGAATCGGCCGGCCCCTCCAACCGAGCATCCGCTCTTCCCGCGCAAGACCGCCCGTGCTCCTGAGTGAAGAACAACGCATGGCGCGCGATACGGCGCGCGAGTTCGCGCGCCGGGAGCTCGCGCCGCATTCGGCCGAGTGGGATCGCACCGCCACTTTCCCGCGCGCGGCCGTGAAGGCGCTGGGCCAGCTCGGGTTCATGGGGGTGACCGTCCCGCCCGAGTGGGACGGCGCCGGGCTCGACTACGTCGTCCTATGCGCTCGCGCTCGAGGAGGTCGCCGCCGGCGACGGCGCCATCTCGACGGTGATGAGCGGGCACAACTCCGTCGGGTGCATGCCCCTCCTCGAGTACGGCACCCCGGCGCAGAAGGAGAAGTACCTGCGGCCGATGGCGCGCGGCGAGCTGCTCTGCGCCTTCTGCCTCACCGAGCCGCAGGGCGGCTCCGACGCGTCGGCGCTGCACACGCGGGCGACGCGGACCGCAGAAGGCTGGGTGCTGAACGGCACCAAGCAGTTCATCACCAGCGGGAGCACGGCGGACCTCGCGCTCGTCTTCGCGGTGACGGATCCGGCGGCGGGCAAGCGCGGGATCAGCGCCTTCCTCATCGAGACCGCCAACCCGGGCTACCGGGTCGCGCGCGTCGAGAAGAAGATGGGGCAGAACGCCTCCGACACCTGCGAGATCGTGTTCGCGGACGCGCGCCTCCCGGCCGACGCGCTGCTCGGCGGCGAGGGCGAGGGCTATCGCATCGCGCTCTCGAACCTGGAGGGCGGGCGCATCGGCATCGCATCCCAGTGCATCGGCATGGCGCGCGCGGCGATGGAGCTCGCGCTGGCGTACGCGAAGGAGCGGATCACCTTCGGCAAGCCGATCATCGAGCACCAGGCGGTGGCGTTCCGCCTCGCCGACATGGCGACGGCCATCGAGGCCGCCCGGCAGCTCGTGCTGCACGCCGCGGCGCTGCGCAGCGCCGGGCTGCCGTGCCTCAAGGAGGCGTCGATGGCGAAGCTCTTCGCCTCGGAGATGGCCGAGCGCGTGTGCTCGGACGCGATCCAGACCTTCGGCGGCTACGGCTACATCGCGGACTACGGCGTGGAGCGCATCTACCGCGCGGTGCGCGGCGCCAAGATCTACGAGGGCACGAACGACATCCAGCACCTCGTGATCAGCCGCGCGATCGCGCGCGAGTGACGATGGTCCGGCGCGCGGGCTCGAGCTGAGGCGCCGGTGCGCGCGATTCAAGTGCGGCGATTCGGCGCGCCGGAGGATCTCGCGGTCGCGGAGGTCCCGGTCCCGGCCCCGGGGCCCGGCGAGGTCCTGATCGAGGTCCACGCGTGCGGCGTGAACTTTCCGGACCTGCTCGTCGCGCGGGGCGAGTACCAGATCCTCGCGCCGCTGCCCTTCAGCCCCGGCAAGGAAGTCGCGGGCATCGTGCGGGCCGTGGGCGAAGGCGTGAGCGCGCTCGCGCCCGGCCAGCGCGTCGCCGCGCAGATGGAGAACGGCGGCTACGTGGAGCAGGTCGTCGTGCGCGCCGCCACCGTGTACCCGCTGCCCGACGGCATGGACTTCGTCACCGGCGCGACCCTCGGCCTCACCTATCTCACGGCGCACTTCGCGCTCGTCGAGCACGGCCGGTTTCGCGCCGGCGAGTGGGTGCTGGTGACCGGCGCCTCGGGCGGCGTCGGGAGCGCCGCAGTCCAGCTCGCGAAGGCGCTCGGGGGCCGCGTGCTGGCCGGCATCGGGACGCCGTCGAAGGCGGACTTCGTGCGCGCGCAGGGCGCGGACGCGGTGATCGACCTGTCGCGCAACGGGACTGCGGGAGGCGCTGCGCGAGGAGGTCCGCACGCTGACCGGCGGGCACGGCGCCGACGTCGTGATCGAGAACGTCGGGGGCGAGGTCTTCGAGGCCTGCCTGCGCGCGCTCGCCTGGTCGGGCCGCATCGTGGTGGTCGGCTTCGTCGGGGGCGCGTTTCCGACCATTCGCGCCAACTACCTGCTGATCAAGAACATCTCCGCCTCGGGCCTGCACTGGAGCGACTACCGCGAGCGCGACCCGGCGTGGGTGCGCCGGGTGCAGGACGCGCTCTACGCCCTGTGGCGGGAAGGCAAGCTGAAGCCGGCCATCGCGGCGGTGTATCCGCTCGAGCAGGCGCCCGTGGCGCTGCGCCGGATGGCGAGCCGCGGCATACAGGGTAAGCTCGTGCTCGCGACCCGGGCCGGGGTCGCCGCGGGGCTCGCCCCGCGCATGGCCGATTGACGGCGCGCGCCAATCGATCGCGGCAGCGCACGCGGAAGACCGCGCTCGACGACGCGACCCGAGGCGAGGAGGAGGAGAGCGATGGCGTTTCAGATCGACCTGTCCGACGCGCGCCTGCGCGCCGAGAAAGCGCGCGGCCTCTGGCCGGACCGCCTCCTGACCGACTACCTGGACGAGGCGGTCAAGGCGGTGCCGGATCAGGTCGCGATCACCGGCGCGAACAGCGCCACCGGCGAGCGCACCGCGCTCACCTACGCGGCGCTGGCGCACCGCGTGGAGCGCATCGCGCTCGGGCTCGCGGCGCTCGGCGTGCAACCCGGCGAGGTGGTGTCCTTCCAGCTCCCGAACTGGTGGCAGTACCCGGCGCTCTACCTCGCTTGCGTGCGCATCGGCGCGGTCGCGAATCCGCTGATGCCGATCTTCCGGCAGCGCGAGCTGCGCTACATGCTCAACTTCGCCGAGTCGCGCGTGGTGATCGTGCCCGCGCGCTACCGCGACTTCGACTACGCCGCGATGCTCGCGGAGATCCGGCCGGACCTCGCGAGCGTCCGCCACACCTTCGTGGTCAACGGCACGGGCGAGCAGTCCTTCGAGCGCCACTTCCTCGAGCGCGCCTGGGAGAAGGAGACCGACGCCGCGGCGCTGTTCCGGGCGCGGCGCCCGGGCCCGAACGACCTCACGGAGCTGCTCTACACCTCGGGGACGAGCGGCGAGCCGAAGGCCGTGATGCACGTCTCGAACACGCTGCTCGTGATGGCGCTGCAGTACATCGACTGGGTGCGGCTCGGGCCGCAGGACGTGGTGTTCATGGCGTCGCCGCTCGCGCACCAGACCGGGTTCGTCTACGGCATGATGATGCCGATCCTGCTCAAGACGAAGCTGGTGCTGCTCGACATCTGGTCGGCGCCCGACGCCGCGCGCCTCATCCAGGCCGAGGGCGCGACCTTCACCATGGCCTCGACGCCGTTCCTCTCGGATCTCGCGAACAGCGAGGCGGTCACCCGCGAAAGCGTGAAGACCCTGCGCACGTTCGTCTGCGCCGGCGCGCCGATCCCGCAGCGTGATCGTCCAGAAGGCGACCGAGCGGCTCGGCATCGAGGTGCTGTCGTGCTGGGGCATGACCGAGAACGGCGGGGTGACCATCGCCCGGCCCGGCGACCCGGCGGAGAAGATCTTCGGCACCGACGGGCACGCGATCGGCGGCATGGAGGTGCGCGTGGTGGACGCGAACGGGGCGGTCTCGCCCCCGGACACCGTGGGGCGGCTGCAGGCGCGCGGCACCTTCACTTTCGTCGGCTACCTCAAGAAGCCGGAGCTCAACGCCTGGGATGCCGACGGGTGGTTCGAGACCGGCGACCTCGCGCGCATCGACCGGGACGGCTACGTCCGCATCACCGGCCGCACCAAGGACGTCATCATCCGCGGCGGCGAGAACATCCCGGTCGATCGAGATCGAGAACCTGCTCTACCGCCATCCGAAGGTGCAGGACGTGGCGGTGGTCGCGATGCCCGACCCGCGGCTCGGCGAGCGCGCCTGCGCGTTCGTGGTCCCGCGCCCGGGCGAGCAGCCCGACCTTCGAGGAGCTGACCGCGTTCCTGGCGAAGGAAGGCATGGCCAAGAACTACTGGCCCGAGCGGGTCGAGCTCGTCGAGGCCATGCCGCGCACGCCATCGGGCAAGATCCAGAAGTTCAAGCTGCGCGAGGCGGCAGCGAACCTTCGCACCGAGGCGCGGTGACGCACCGGAACATCCTCGTCGAGCGCGCGGGCGGCCTGGCCGTCATCACCCTCAACCGGCCGGACAAGATGAACCCGCTCGACCGGGGGACCGTGCGCGAGCTGCGGGACGAGACGGCGGCCCTGGAGCGCGACCCCGACGTGGCCGTGGTCGTGCTGACCGGCGCGGGTCGGGCGTTCTCCGCGGGCGGCGATCTGGCGGGCTACGTGAAGCTCTACCGGTCGCCCGGCGAGTTTCGGGCGTTCCTGCAGGACTTCCACGATCTGCTCGCCGCGCTCGAGGCCTCGGAGCGGATCTACATCGCCGCGGTGAACGGCTTTTGCGTCGCCGGCGGGCTGGAGCTCATGCTCGCGTGCGACATCGTGCTCGCCGCGGAAGGGGCGAAGATCGGCGACGGCCACGTCAACTTCGGCCAGCTTCCCGGCGCGGGCGGCTCGCAGCGGCTGCCGCGCGCGATCGGCGTCCCGCGCGCGAAGCGCCTGATGTTCTCCGGCGAGCTCCTGCCCGCGCGCGAGTGCGAGCGCATCGGGCTCGTCGGCGAGGTCGTGCCCGACGCGCGGCTCATGGAGCGCGCGCGCGAGATCGCGGCGAGCCTGCTCGACAAGAGCCGCGCGGGACTCAAAGGCATGAAGCATCTCGTGAACGCCGGCATGCAACGCTCGCTCGAGGAAGGCCTCGCACTCGAGATGGACTACGTGCACCGCTACGCCACGACCGATCCGGATGCGACCGAGGGCCTGCTCGCGTTCGGCGAGAAGCGCAGACCCGTCTATCGGAGCGGCGGCGGCAGCTAGCCGGAGGCAAGCGATGTGGACCCTGCGCGACAAGTACTGCATCGCCGGCATCGGCGAAACCGCCTACACGAAGGCCTCGGGGCGGACCGTGCTCGATCTCGCGTCGGAAGCGTGCCTCAAGGCGGCGAACGACGCCGGCGTTGCGCTCGAAGAGATCGACGGCATCGTCAGCTTCCATTTCAACGACTCCGTGCCCGCGACCGCGGTCGCCACGAGCCTCGGCATTCCGGCGGTGCAGTACGCGGTCGATTACGCCGGCGGGGGCAATGCGGCGAACCTGATCGTGCTTGCCGCGGCCGCCGCAATCGAGGCGGGTCTCGCCAGGAACGTGCTGTGCTACCGCGCGATGAACGGCCGGTCCGGATTCCGCCTTGGCGGGGGGCGCGAGCTCTCCGCGCGCGGCGTCACGCAGTACACCGCCCCGTTCGGCTGGATCACCTATCCGCAGGCGATGGCGATGTGGTGCCGGCGGCACATGCTCGAGTACGGCACGACGAGCGAGCAGCTGGCGGCGGTGGCCATCACGTGCCGCCAGAACGCGGCGCTCAACGAGCGGGCGATGCAGCGCGAGCCGATGACGCTCGCGGACTACATGGCCTCGCGCATGATCGTCGAGCCGTTCCGGATGCTCGACATCTGCCTCGAGTCGGACGGCGCCTGCGCGGTCCTGGTGACCGGCGCGGAGCGCGCGCGCGACCTGCGCAATCGCCCGGTGCACATCATGGGCGGCGCCTACGGCGGCGGGCCCAACCAGGGCGACGATCTGTTCGACGCGCTGCGCTGGCCGGATCACGCGCACAACTACAGCAAGTACATCGCCGCCGACCTCTGGAAGAGCGCCGGCGTGGGACCGGGCGACGTGGACGTGGCCGAGATCTACGACTGCTTCACCTACAGCGTGCTCATGCAGCTCGAGGGCTTCGGCTTTTGCCGCGAAGGCGAGGGCGGCGCGTTCGTGCAGGGCGGTCGCATTGCGCGCGACGGCGAGCTGCCGATCAACACCCACGGCGGGCTGCTCTCGGAGGCCTACATCCACGGCCTGAATCACGTGCTCGAGGCGGTGCGGCAGCTGCGCGGCAACGCCGGCGCGCGCCAGATCGCCGGGGCGGAGATCGCGTTCACGAGCGCGGGCGCGATGACCTGCGGCAGCGCGCTGGTCCTGAGGCGCTAGGCGGATGGGCGATTACCTCAAGCCGGTGCCCGTGCCCGACCCCGACTCGGCGCCGTTCTGGGACGCCTGCCGCGAGCACCGGCTCGTCCTCCAGAAGTGCGCGGCGTGCGGCGCGGTGCGTTATCCGCCGGGCCCGTTCTGCCCGCATTGCCGCGCGCGCGGCGCAGCCTGGATCCAGTCGGCCGGACGGGGCAAGGTGTTCAGCTGGATCGTGGTGACCCACCCGGTGCCGAAGGAGGTCTACGCCGGGGAGGTCCCCTATGTCGTGGCCCTCATCGAGCTCGACGAAGGCGTGCGCATGGCGAGCAACATCGTCGGCTGCGCGCCCTCGGACGTGCGCGGCGACATGCGCGTCGAGGTGGTCTTCGACGACGTCGCGCCGGGCACCACGCTGCCGCGCTTCAGGCCGTCCGGCGCCCCGGCGCGATGAAGGAGACGGAGGCCTTCTTCGGCCAGTCTGCCGCGCTCGCGCCCTTCGAGCGCATGGCGCGCGCCGAGCTGGACCGCCTCCTGGTCGCGAAGCTGCGGCGCCAGCTCGAGCGCGTCTGGCACACGAATCCGTTCTACCGGCGCAAGCTGGAGTCGGCGCGCATGCGGCCGGAGGACCTGCGCAGTCTCGCGGACCTGCGGCGGATTCCGCTCTCGACGAAGGAGGAGTTCCTCGCGAACCAGCAGGAGGCGCCGCCGTTCGGGACCCGCCTCGGCGTGCCGCGCGAGGAGGTGGTGCTCGTCAACATGACCGGCGGCACTTCGGGCAAGGGCCAGGAAATCTACGGCCGCACGCAGCACGATGTCGCCATGCAGGGTTTTCTCCACTACCTGCCCTGGTACATGGCGGGACTGCGGCCGGGCCAGATGGCGCTCAACTGCGTGCCCGCCGGCGGGCTCACCACCGGCGGGTGGGGCCCCCCCGAGGGCTTCCGCATCGCGGGCGCGACCGCGGTGCACGCGGGCGGCGCGCTGAGCACCGACGCCAAGGTCGACCTCCTGGCGCGGCTCGGCGAGCTGCACTTCATCTACGCCTCGACGAACTACCTGCACACGCTCACCGAAGCGTTCCGCCGGCGCGGCATCCGGCCCGCGGACCTGCTGCCGATGATGCGCGGCCTCTTCATCGTCGCGGAGGGCTATCCCGCCGAGTGGGCGCGCGCGATCGAGGACGCGTGGCAGTGCCGCGTGCACGAGGGATACGGCAGCACGCAGGGCGCCGGGTTCGTCTGCTCGACCTGCGAGCGCGGGGCGGTGCGGCCCGATGGGCGCCGCGGCCTCATGCACGTCTTCGAGTGGCTGAACTACACCGAGGTCGTGGATCCGGACACCGGCGCGCCGGTCGCACCCGGCGAGGAGGGCGAGATCGTCCTGACCAACCTCGACATCCAGGGCTCGCCGGTGCTGCGCTTCTCCACCCGGGACCGGGGCCGGTGGTTCCCGCACGACGCCTGCGACTGCGGGCGGCCGTGGCATTGCATCGAGGCGGGCGGCGTGGGCCGCTACGACGACATGCTCAAGATCCGCGGCAACAACGTGTGGCCGCTGACGGTGGACCAGGTGGTCTTCGCGCATCCGGAGGTCGCCGAGTACGCCGGCCGCGTGTTCGTGGACGGCGCGGGGCGCACCGAGGTGGAGATCCGGCTCGCGCTCAAGGCCGCGGCGCTCGGCCTCGCACCCGCGGCGCAGGAGCGCCTGCTCGCAGCGCTCCGCGACGGGATCAAGGAGCGCACGAACGTGCAGATGCAGCTGCGCGTGGTGCCGGCCGCCGAGCTGCCGCAATATCTCTACAAGGCGCGGCGCTGGACGGACGAGCGCAAGAGCGGCTACGCCGCAAAAACATAGCTGGAGCGACGCGATGGACGCCGATGACGAGACGAGAATCCTGGAGACGCTGCGGTGCGAAGCCGAAAAGCTGCTCGCGAGCACCGATCCGCTCATGCGCAGCCAGTACCAGCACCTGTACGGCCGCATCACCGCGGTGATCGCCGAGCGGGCGTGCGCGGCGGATCTCGCCGGGCCGAATTGAGACGAGGACCGACATGTCGCGACTGACGGACCGTGTGGCGATCGTGACCGGCGGCGCGTCGGGCCTCGGCGCGGCGACGGTGCGGCGCTTCGTCGAAGAGGGCGCCCGCGTCACGATTGCCGATATCGACGAGGCGAGGGGCACCGCGCTGGCGCGCGAGCTCGGGGCCGCGGGGCACTTCGTGCGCTGCGATCACACGGATCGCCGCCAGTGTCGCGCCGCGGTCGAGGCGACGCTCGCGCGTTTCGGCGCGCTCGACATCCTGCACAACAACGCCGGCGGCCCGTTCGCGGGGCCGGTGGAGAGCGCGGACGACGCCACGCTCGAGCGCGTGATCGGGGTGAACCTCATCGGCGTGTTCAAGATGACGCAGGAGGCGCTGCCCGCGCTGCGCGAGGCGGGCAAGCGCCGCGCCGGCGGGGCGGTAATCCTCTTCACCTCGTCGCTGCAGGGGATCAAGGCGCGTCCGAACTACACCGTCTACACGGCGTCGAAGCACGGCATCGTCGGGCTCGTGAAGGGGCTCGCGCTCGAGCTCGCGCCCGCGAACATCCGCGTGAACGCGATCTGCCCGACGGTCACCGAGACGCCGATGCTGCCGAAGTTCCTGCCCGGCATGGCCGACGACATGGCGGAGGCGCGCAAGCGCTTCCGCGCGACCATCCCGCTCGGGCGCATGCCCGAGCCCGTGGACACGGGCAACGCGGCCGTCTTCCTCGCCTCCGACGAGGCACGCATGATCACCGGCATCGCCCTGCCGCTCGACGGCGGGCAGATGGCGGGCTGACGGAGGACCGCGATGGACGCGTTGCCGTCGCTGCGCCTGGACGGAAAGGTCGCGGTGGTCACCGGCGGCGGCGGCGGGCTCGGGCGCCTGGCGGCCCACGCCTTCGCCGCGGCCGGCGCGGACGTCGTGGTCGTCGGCCGGACGGGCGCGAGCCTTCAGGCGGCCGCGGACGCGGTGCGCGGCATCGGCCGTCGCGCGGCGGCGATCGTCGCCGACGTCACCCGCAGTGCGGACGTGAACCGCATGGTCGAGCGGGCGGTCGGTGAATTCGGGCGGATCGACATCCTGCTCAACAACGCGGGCGTCACCTCGCCGAAGACGGTCGTCGAGCTGACCGACGAGGACTGGCACCGCATCATGGACACCAGCGCCACCGGCGCCTTCTACTGCGCGCGCGCCGTCGCGCCGGTGATGATGCGCCAGCGCGAAGGCGCGATCATCAGCATGGGCTCGATCCTCTCGGCGCGCGGCATGGCGAATCGCACCGCCTACTCGGCGGCGAAGGCGGCGGTCGCGAACCTCACGCGCGCGCTCGCGCTCGAGCTCGGGCCGCACGGGATCCGGGTGAACGCGATCGCGCCGACCGTGATCGTGACCGACCTCAACCGGGAGCTCGTGCGCACGCAGCCCCGGCTCTACCAGGCGGTGCTCGACCGCACGCCGCTCGGCCGGCTCGGGGAGCCGGAGGACATCGCGGGGGCGCTCGTCTTCCTCGCGTCGCCGGCCGCGCGCTTCGTCACCGGGCAGACGCTGTTCGTCGACGGCGGCTACACCGCCGGCTGAGCGCGCCTCAGAGCGCCGGCCACACCCCGCCGGTGACGGCGAGGATCTCGCCGGTGACGTAGGACGATTCGTCGCTCGCCAGGAACAGCGCCGCGTTCGCGATGTCCAGCGGCTCGCCGAGCCGCTTCAGCAGCGGCTTCGCCGCGTAGCGCTCGAGCTCCTCGGGCGGCATGCGGCTCACGACGGTCGTCCGGATCGTCCCGGGGGCGATGCAATTCACGTTGACGTGGGGCGCGAGCTCGAGCGCGAGCGTGCGCGTGAGCGAAGCGACCGCCGCCTTCGCGGCGCCGTAGTCGGAGGAGCCGGCCTCGCCCGCGAAGTTCATCGACGCGAGGTTGACGATCTTCCCGTAGCGGCGCTCGAGCATGCCCGGCGCGACGCGTCGCACGAGGTGGAAGTTCGCCTTGAGGTTGAGCCGGAACGTGTCGTCCCAGCGGGCCTCGTCGATCTCGAGGAGCGGCGCGAACAGCGTCGTGCCGCGGATCCCGCCCACGACGTTGATCAGGATGTCGATGCGGCCGAAGCGCGCGAGCCCGGCCTCCACCACGGCCCGCGCCTCGTCGGCCTGCGTCACGTCGGCGCGGTGCGCGACGACCCCGGCGCCGGGTGCGAGCAGGGCGTCCACCGCCGCCTGCGCCTCGCGCAGGCGGTTGGCCGAGATCTCGGCAAGGACGAGCGCGGCACCCTCCTGCGCGAAGCGCTGCGCGATGGTGCGCCCCATCGGGCCGCCGGCGCCGGTGACGAGCGCGATCCTTCCGGCGAGTCGCATCGGCGGGCCTACCCGGCCGCGACGACGCGCCGCAACTCGTCCACGACCTCGGGGTTCACGAGGGTGGTGAGGTCGCCGGCCGGCTCGCCGGTGAGCGCCGCGCGCACCACGCGGCGCATGGTCTTCATGTTGCGCGTCTTGGGCAGGTCCGACACGAACACGACGCGGCTCGGCCGGAACGGCGGCCCGAGGCCCGCCACCACGGCCGCCGCGAGCGCCTCGGCGAGCGCGGCGCCGGCGGTCTCGCCCGGTGCGGCGACGACTGCGCACACCACGGCGGACCCCTTGGTCGGATCGGGCACGGCCACGGCCGCCGCATCGGTCACCCGCCGCGTGGCGAGGACGAGCGCCTCGATCTCGGCGGGTCCGGTGCGCTTGCCGGCGATCTTGATGGTGTCGTCCGAGCGGCCGTGGATGTGCCAGCAGCCGTCGGCGTCGCGCGACGCCCAGTCACCGTGCACCCACATGCCGGGAATCCGGGTCCAGTAGTTCTCCAGATAGCGCTCCGGGTCGCGCCACAGCCCGCGCGTGGTCCCGATGCAGGCTTCGCGCATGACGAGCTCGCCGACTTCGCCGGTGGCGACGCTGCGGCCGTTCGCGTCGACGATGTCAGCGCCCGTCCCGGGGATGGGGCCGAAGAAACTCGCGGGCTTGATCGGGTAGAGGAGGTTGGTGGCGACCAGTCCGCCCATCTCGGTGCCGCCCGAGTAGTTCATGAGCGGGCCGCGCCGCCCGAGCACCTTCTCGAACACCCAGTTCCAGGACTGCGGATCCCACGGCTCGCCGGTCGAGGCGACGAGGCGCAGCGACGTGAGGTCGTGCTGCGCAACCACCGCGTCGCCGTAGCGGAGCAGGATGCGCGCGATCGTGGGGCTCAGGCCGAGGAAGCTCACCCGGTGCGTCGCGATGAGCCGCCAGAGCCGGCCCGGCTCCGGGTAGTCGGGCGTGCCTTCGGCCATGACGAGCGTCGCGCCGGCGAGCGTGGCGGCGAGGATCTGGATCGGGCCGACGAGCCAGCCCATGTCGGTCATCCAGAGCATCCGGTCCGCCGGCTTGAGGTCGAAGCAGAGCAGGAAATCCTCGCCGGTCTTCACGGTGAAGCCGCAGTGCGTGTGCACCGTGCCTTTCGGCTTGCCCGTCGTGCCCGACGTGTAGACGATCAGGAGCGGTGCCTCGGCGTCCAGCTCCGCCGCGGGGTGCGTCGGCGCGCATCCGGCGACGAGGTCGTGCCACCACACGTCCCGCCCCGCCTGCATCGGCGCGTCGCCCGCGAGGCGCCGCGCGACCACCACGTGCCGCAGCGTCGGGATCTCGCGCGCGGCTTCGTCGAGCGTGGCCTTCATCGGCACCGCGCGCCCGCGCCGCAGGCACGCATCGACCGTGATCGCGGCGACGGCGTTGCCGTCGTTCAGGCGCGCGGCGATCGCCGCCGCGCCGAACCCGGAGAAGAGCGGCAGCGCGATGCAGCCGAGGCGCGCGAGGGCGAGAAACGCCGCTGCCGTCTCGGGCATCATCGGCATGTAGAGGCCGACCGCGTCGCCGGGGCGCAGCCCGAGCCGCGCGAGCCCGCCGGCGAGCCGGCACGTCTCGGCGTGGAGCGCCGCGTAGGTCCACGTGCGGACCGCGCCGTCCTCGGACTCCCACACGATCGCGGGATGGTCGCGGCGCGCCGCCTCGACGTGCCGGTCGAGGCACGAGAGCGTCGCGTTGGTGGTGCCGCCGACGCACCACTTCGGCCACGCGATGCCGGCCGACAGGTCGAGCACCCGCGAATAGGGCGTGACGAACCGGACGCCGAGAAAGCGGATCAGCGCGTCCCAGAACCATTCCGGCTCGGCGGCCGCCTTGCGCGCGAGCGCCGGGTAGTCCGGCAGCCGCTCCGCGCGGAGGAACGCCTGCCAGTTGGCGGCCGCCTTGATCGCCTCGCTTGGCTGCCAGGCGTACCCGCCGGCACCCGCGGCCGCGGGATCCCTCACGGGCGCGCGCCGGCGGTGTCCGAATCGCAGACGACGAGGTCCGCGACGCGCGGCATCATGAACGCCTTCATCTCCTGGTGCACGTCGGACACCTGGTAGCGGTCGTGGTCGGCGCTCGAGTCGAAGCACGCGACGATCGCGCAGTCGAAGCCCTTCGCCCGCGCCGCCTCGTTGCGGCAGTAGTCGTAGGCGCGCACGTAGGGCAGCTCGCGCTTCACGCGCTCGACGTAGCCGTGCACCCGATCGTGGAAGGCGCGGTCCGCATCCTGAAAACGCATCATCACGATGTGATAGAACATGATTCGCCCTCGCGGCGCGCGCGACGCGCAGTGGAGCGCGAGTCTAGCATCGGGTGCGCGGTGCTCGATCGCATCGAGATCACGGATTCGCGCGTTGCGCATGTTGCGGCGCGGGATGCCCGAGTCGCGTGCGCGCGGTTTTGCGCCGGAGCCTTGACGCTCCGCACCGAACCAACGATCCTTCGGCGCGCGGGCCGGGGCGTCGGAGGGCAGGCAAGGCCGCGGTTCCGCGCGGATCGAATTCGACAAAGGAGGAGTCCCGTCCGCGCGTGCCGGCTCCGGCGTGCGCGGGCGCGCGAGCGAACGATGCTCCTGCAGACGCTCAACGGGCTCGTCTATGGCGGCCTGCTCTACATCCTTTCGGTCGGGCTCGTCCTCATCTTCGGGCTGCGCCGCGTCGTGAACTTCGCGCACGGCAGCCTGTTCATGGTCGGCGCCTACGTCGGCTACACGATCGCCACCTACTTCGGCAATTTCTGGCTCGGGCTCGTCGTCTCGGTCGTGGTGCTCGCGGTGCTCGGGGTGTTCCTCGACGCGGTCGTGTTCCGGCCGCTGCAGCGCGAGGACCCGATCGTCACCGTGCTCGTGACCTTCGGCATCCTGCTCGTGCTCGAGGACGCGGTGCGCACGATCTGGGGCAAGGACTTCCTCTCGCTCAAGCCGCCCGAGGCGCTCGCCGGAACGGTGCAGATCCTCGGCGAGAGCTTCCCGACCTATCGCCTCTTCGTCATCGCGCTCGCCGCGGCGGTGGCAATCGGACTCTCGCTGTGGCTGCGGATGAGCCGCATCGGGCTCTTCGTCCGCGCCTCGAGCGTCGATCGCACCACCACCGCGATCCTCGGCGTGAACACCGACCGCGTCAGCCTCGTGGTGGTCGCCGCCGGCGCGGCGCTCGCGGGCCTGTCGGGCACGGTGTCCGCGCCGCTGCTCGCGCTCTCGCCGAGCATGGGCAGCTTCATCCTGATCGACTCGTTCATCGTGGTGGTCGTGGGCGGGCTCGGCAGCTTCTCCGGCGCGTTCTTCGCCGCGCTCGTGATCGGGCAGCTGCACAACTTCGGCGTGGTCTACGTGCCCTGGGCGGCGACGATGATCCCGTTCCTGCTCATGATGGGCATCCTGATCTGGAAACCCTCCGGGTTCGCGGGACAGCACGTATGAGCCAGCCCGCGGGCGCATCGCGATTTCCGCGCCGCCGGCCGGCGCGTTGCTCTCGCGGCGGTCCTGGCTCGGGCTCGCAGGCGCGATCGCCTTCGGCGTGGTCCTGCCGCTGGTAGTGACCTCGACGCTCGCGATCACGCTCCTCACCCAGGCGGTCATCGGCGGCATCCTCGCGACCGCGGTGGGGCTCCTGATCCGGCAGGTGGGCGTGGTGAGCTTCGGTCACGCGGCGTTCTTCGGGCTGGCGGGCTACTTCATCGCGTTGCCGGCCAAGCACGGGCTGTGGCCGATCGAGGTGTCGATCGTGCTCGCGGTCGCGGCGCCGACGCTCCTCGCGTTCCTGCTCGGCCTGGTGATCGTGCGCATCCCCGGCGTCGCCTTCTCGATGCTCACGCTGGCGATCGGGCAGGCGTTCCACGAGTTCGCGGTGCGGGCGCGCCACGCCACCGGTGGCGACGACGGCCTGGCGATCAGCCTCCCGAAGGCCATCTTCGGCGTGGCGACCGAGGTGTTCCAGCGCCCGCAGAGCATGTTCGTGGTCTGCTGGCTCGTGCTGGTGGCGGTGCTCTTCGGCCTCGGCCTGCTCGTGCGCAGCCGGTTCGGGCGCGTGACCACGGCCATCCGCGAGAACGAAGAGCGCGCGCGCTTCCTCGGCTACCAGACGGTCGTGCCGCGCGCGCTCATCTTCGCGCTCTCGGCCCTGATCGGTTCGCTCGCGGGGACGCTGTTCGCGCTCTATAACGGGTTCGTCTCGCCCGAGTCGCTGCACTGGAGCCTGTCGGGCTCGGCGCTCATCATGGCGATCGTCGGCGGCACCCGGCTCCTCTGGGGGCCGGCGCTCGGCGCGGTGTTCTTCTTCTTCTTCAAGGACCTGGCGGGCGATCTCACCGAGCACTGGCCGGCGATGATCGGGCTCACGCTGATCCTCGTGACGGTCGCGCTGCCGATGGGGCTCGGCGGCGCGCTGACCAGGCTGCTCGAGCGCTTCCGCCCGGCCGGCGTGCGCGGCGATGGCTGAGACCTTCGCGATCGAGGGCGAGGGGCTGACGCGCCGCTACGGCGGCTTCACGGCGCTCGACGCGGTGAAGATCGCGGTGCCGGACGGCGAGATCCGCGGGCTGATCGGGCCCAACGGCGCGGGCAAGTCCACGCTGATCGACGTGCTCTCGGGACGCGCCGACCCCTGGCAGGGCACGGTGCGGCTGCGCGGCGCGGACATCAGCGGGCTCACGGTGCAGCAGCGTCGCCGCGGCGGGCTCGCCCGCTCGTTCCAGCGCACCAACATCTTCCCGGAGCTCGCGGTGCGCGAGCAGCTCGAGGTCGCGGCGTGGCACGCCGAGACGCCGAACGTCGACGAGGTCCTGCACGAGATGGGCCTCACGGGAATCGCGCACATGCGGGCCGCGGACGTCTCCTACGGCGACCGGCGCCGGCTCGATCTCGCGCTCGCGCTGATCGGCCGGCCCACCGTGCTGCTGCTCGACGAGCCGGCGGCCGGCCTGTCGATGAAGGAATCGGTGGCGCTCGCCGCGCTGCTGCGCGACCTCGCGAGCCGCTGGCGGGTGACCGTGCTTCTCGTGGAGCACGACATGGACGTCGTGTTCTCGATCTGCGACCGGATCACGGTGCTGCACCTCGGGCGCGTGCTCGCCGAGGGCACGCCCGCCGAGATCCGCGCGATCCCGGAGGTGGTGACCGCCTATCTCGGGAGCTCGGTCGAATGAGCGAGCTCCTCGGCTTTCGCGGGGTGGAGGCGGGATACGGCGAGTCGCGGGTGCTGCACGGGATCGACCTCGCGGTGAGCGAGAACGAGCGCGTCGCGATCCTCGGCCGCAACGGCGTGGGCAAGAGCACGGTCGTGAACACCTTCCTCGGCGTCGCGCGGTTGCGCGCGGGCGAGATCCGCTTCCGCGGCGCGGCGCCGCGGACGATCCAGCACTTCACGGCCGCGCGCGCCGGGGTCGCCGTAGTGCTGCAGGGCCGGCACATCATCCCGAACCTGACGGTGCGCGAGAACCTGCTCCTCGGCGCCGCGGTGCGGCGCCCGGGTACCTGGAACCTCGAGCGGGTGTTCGAGCTCTTTCCGGTGCTGCGGGAGCGCGCCGACACGCCGGGCACGGCACTCTCGGGCGGCCAGCAGCAGATGCTCGCCATCGGCCGGGCGCTGATGGCGAATCCCGCGCTGCTCGTGCTCGACGAGCCGAGCGAAGGGCTCGCGCCGGTGATCGTGGACGAGCTTGCCGTCGTGCTGCGCCGGCTCGCCGACGGCGGGACCGGGCTGCTCCTCATCGAGCAGAACTTCGGGCTGGTGCGACGGGTCGCGGAGCGGTACTACGTGCTTTCGAAAGGACAGATCGTGGACCAGGGCCGTCTGGCCGACCTGTCGATGGAGAAGCTGAAGGAACATGTAGCGGTTTGATCGGTGGCGTTTCAACGAACGGAGGAAGTCATGCAGGCAAGAGCGTTGCGGACACAATTGGTCGGGTTGGGCGCGGGGATTGCGGCGATGCTTGCCGCACAGGCGCCGGGGCTGGCGCAGGAAACCATCAAGATCGGCGTGCCCACGGCGATGTCGGGCACCTACGCCGACCTGGGCAACCAGGCGAAGCGGGCGGTGGATTTCGCCGTGCAGGAAGTGAACGCCAAAGGCGGGATCGGCGGGCGCAAGCTCGAGTACAAGCTGCTCGACACCGAGGCGAAGCCCGAAGTCGCGCGCAAGCAGGCCGAGAAGCTCGCGCTCGAGGGCTACAACCTCCTCACCGGGACGATCGCGTCCGGCGAGGGCCTGGCGATGGCGCCGATGCTCGAGCGCTGGGACGCGCTCTACGTCGTGACGATCAACAAGGCCGACGCGCTCACCGGCGCCAACTGCGTGCCGCGCGTGTTCCGCGTGAATCACCCGGACGAGCAGGACGCGGCGGTGGTGCGGCCGTGGCTCGGCACGCGCAAGGAGACCAAGTGGGCCATCATGGCCGCCGACATCGCCTGGGGCCGCAACTCCGGGCAGAGCTTCGGCGCCGCGGCCAAGGCGAACAACAAGCAGGTGGTCGGCGAGTTCTACTCGCCCTTCGGCACGAACGACTTCGCGCCCTACATCCAGCAGATCAAGAACTCCGGCGCGCAGGGCGTGTGGATCGCGCTCGCCGGGCGCGACGCGATCAACTTCGCCACCCAGGCGAAGCAGTTCGGCCTGCTCGACAGCACGTTCGTCGCGGGGGTGAGCTTCGTCACCGACAACACGGTCAAGACGCTGGGGGACACCTCGAAGGGGATCTGGGGCATCATCAACTACAGCTCGACGCTCGACACGCCCGCGAACAAGCGCTTCGTGGAGGCGTGGAAGAAGGCCTACAACGGCGACGAGCCGACGAACTTCGAGGGCGAGACCTACGTCGGGATGCAGGTGATCATCCAGGCGATCGAGCGCGCGAAGAGCTCCAAGCCGCTCGACGTCGCGCGCGCCTTGCGCGGCGGGACCTTCGACACGATCTACGGCAAGTCGCTGATCCGCGCCGAGGACCACCAGATGGTGCAGCCGAACTTCTTCGGCTACGTCGGCGAGCAGGGTGGCAAGCTCCGGCCGATCATCACCACCACCTTCGCGGCCGATCAGGCGAGCCCGCCGCCGAGCGGTACCTGCAAGATGCCGAAGTTCTGACCGGGGTGCGCGTCCGGGCAGACCCGGACGCGTCGCAAGCGTAGGCGCGCGCGGGGCCCGGACCGGGCCTCGCGCCAACTGCAGGGATCGCTCATGTACGAAGACATCATCTACCACGCCGAGAACGGCGTCGCGACCATCACGATCAACCGGCCGCAGAAGTTCAACGCGTTTCGCGGCAAGACCTGCGAGGAGCTGATCAGCGCCTTTCACCGCGCCGGGTGGGACCGCGACATCGGCGTCATCGTGCTGACCGGAGCGGGCGAGAAGGCGTTCTGCACCGGCGGCGACCAGGGGGCGCACGAAGGCAGCTACGACGGGCGCGGCATGATCGGCCTGCCGATCGAGGACCTGCAGCGGGTGATCCGGGACGTCCCGAAGCCCGTGATCGCCAAGGTGCGGGGCTACGCGATCGGCGGCGGAAACGTGCTCGCCCTGATCTGCGACCTCACCCTGGCCGCCGAGTCGGCGGTGTTCGGGCAGGTGGGGCCGAAGATGGGCTCGGTCGATCCCGGGTTCGGGACGGCGTACATGGCGCGCGTGATCGGCGAGAAGCGCGCGCGCGAGGTGTGGTTCCTGTGCCGGCGCTACAGCGCCCGCGATGCGCTCGCCATGGGCATGGTGAACGCGGTGGTGCCGGATGCGGACCTCGACGCGGAGGTGGCGCGCTGGTGCGCGGAGATCGTGGAGAAGAGCCCGACCGCCATCGCGATCGCCAAGCGCTCGTTCAACGCCGACACGGCTGGCATCATCGGCATCGCCGACATGGGGATGCAGGCGCTCAGCATGTACTACCAGACGGACGAGTCGAAGGAAGGCGTCGCGGCGCTCAAGGAGAAGCGCAAGCCCGAGTTCCGCAAGCACATGAAATAGCGCGGCGGCGCTTACTGCGCGCCGCGCGGGTCGAGCAGGGCGTTGTCCTCGCCGAGCAGCGGGTAGCCCGCTGTGCTGGCCGCGCCGCGGAACGCCGGAGCGACCGGTACGGGCAGCGCGGGGATCTGCCGGCCGCCGGCCACGAGCCGGTGCGCGAACAGCCCGCGCTCGATGAAGTGCGCATCCGCGAGCGCCTCCCGCACCGTCTTGACGAGACACGCGCAGACGTCCTTGCCGGCGAACGCCTCGCGCCAGTGCGACGCCGGCTGCGCGCGGATGCGCGCCGCGACGGCGCGCGTCACCGCCGCCGGGTCGCGGGCGTCGTCATGCCACGCCGCCTCGAGCCCGATCGCCGCGCAGAAGCCGTCCCAGAACTTCTGCTCGAGCGGTGCGGCCGCGACGAACTGGTCGTCGGCGGTGCGGTAGATCTGGTAGCGCGGCGAGCCGCCCGTGACGAGCTCGCCGCCGGGCGCCGGCCACGCGCCCGCCGCCAGCCCGTTGCCGATCGCCCAGTACATGAAGGTGAAGAGGTTGTCGGTCATCGCGACGTCGAGCTTGCAGCCCTGGCCGGTGAGGTCGCGCGCTCTGAGCGCGAGCAGGATGTTGAGCGCGGCCGGATAGGCGCCGCCGGCGATGTCGGCGACGAGCGCCATCGGCAGCACCGGCGCGCCGTCCGCGCCGGCGGCGAGCCCGAGCATCCCCGTCTCGGCGACGTAGTTGAGGTCGTGCGCGGCGTCCTGGGCGCGCGGACCCGCCTGGCCGAAGCCGGTGATCGCGCAGTACACGAGCCGCGGGTTGAGCGCCTTCAGCCGCTCGTAGCCGAGGCCCAGGCGGTCCATCACGCCGGGCCGGAACTGCTCGACCAGCACGTCGGCGCCGGCGACGAGCGGGAGCAGGCGCTCGACCTCGAGCGGATCCTTCAGGTCGATCGCGATCGACCGCTTGCCGCGATTGAGGAGCGCGAAGTTCACGCTGTCCGCGCCGAACTTGGGCGCGTAGGAGCGCATCTCGTCGCCGCGCCCCGGGCGCTCGATCTTGATGACCTCCGCGCCCGCCTCGGCGAGCAGGAGCGTTGCGAGCGGGCCGGGCAGCAGCGTGCTGAAGTCGAGCACGCGAACCCCGGCGAGGGGCGGCGCCGTCATCGCTTCGCCTCGACCGCGCGGCGCGACGTGGCGCACGGCTCATCGGTGGGTTCGCAGGTGATCGGGCAGAGCGGGAGGGGAGTGGCCATGCGCAAAGGTACTACGCTCCGCGCGGCGGCGCGCCCCCCGCGCCGCTCTCTGCCTGCACCTTGGCTGCGATGTCCTCGCGCAGCGCCTTCTTGGAGACCTTCCCCATCGCGGTGCACGGGAACGACTGGACCATCTCGAGCCGCTCGGGCAGCTTGAACTTCGCGATCTGGCGCGTGAGCAGGAACTCGTTGAGCTCGACGAGGGAGAGCGAGGCGTTGGCCTTCGGAATGACGAAGGCGCAGCTGCGCTCGCCCATGACCGGGTCCGGCATCGCCACGACGGCGACCATCTGCACCTTTTCGTGCGCGAGGATCAGGTTCTCGACCTCTTCGGCGCTGATCTTCTCGCCACCGCGGTTGACGAGGTCCTTCTTGCGCCCCTCGACGACCAGGTTTCCGCTCGCGTGAACCCGGACGAGGTCGCCGGTGCGGTAATACCCGTCCGGCGTGAACGCGGTCCGGTTGTGCTCCGCGCTGCGGTAATAGCCGCAGATCGTGTAAGGCCCGCGCGTGATCAGCTCGCCCACCGCGCCGACCGGGACGTCGGTGCCGTCCTCGTTCACGACCCGGATCTCGTCGGCCGGCGAAACGGGTCGCCCCTGCGTCTCGCGCCGGATCGGCAGCGGATCGTCGGGCCGGCTCAGGTTGGTCAGTCCTTCGGCCATGCCGAACGCCTGGAGCGGCATGCGCGTGCCGGAACGTCGCGCGCAAGCGGTCGAAGAGTTCCGGCAGCATGCGCTGCCCGCCCACGCAGACCTGCCGCAGGGACGTCAGGTCGTAATTGTCCCGTCGCGGGCAGTCGAGCAGGGCGAAGAGCAGCGCCGGCGTCACCGGCAGAACGGTCGGCCGGTGTCGCTCGATGGCACCGAGCAGCTCGTCGGGATCGGTGGAGGAGGCGAGGGCCACGCTGCCGCCGACGGTCAGCGCGGCGACCATTCCCGGTGCGCCCAGCGCGAAGTTGTGCGCGGCCGGCAGGCCGACCATGTACACGGTGTCGGGCCCCCATCCCAGCGCACGGGCGCACTCGCGGGCGTTGTACGCGTAGTCGGCATGCGTGCGCGGAACGAGCTTGGGGACGCCGGTGGTGCCGCCCGACAGCAGCATGAACGCCACGTCGAAGGGATCGGGGCGATGCGGGCCCAGCGCCGATTCGCGATCCACCGGCTCGGACGCACGCTCCAGCCACGGCCCGATGTAGCGGACGCCCGGGTCGGTGCCGTACCCGGTGGCGATCAGGTGCTGCAATGCCGGTGCGCCGGCCTGCACCTCTTTCGCCATGGCCACGTAGTCGAAGCCGCGGAAGCCGGGCGAAATAAAGTGCGCCGTCGCACCGGTCATCGCCGCGAAATGCCCGATCTCCGAGCGCCGGTAAGCGGGCAGGCACAGGACGGGAACGACGCCGATCTTGTGGAGCGCGAAGAAGACGAGCACGAACTCCCGGACGTTCGGCAGCTGAACCAGGACGATGTCGCGCGATCGCAGGCCGCACCCGACCAGCTCGACGGCGAGCCGGTCGGCGAGACGGTCGACCTCCTGGTACGTCAGCCGGCCATCACGGTCCGACAGGAAGATGCGGTGCGGATGCGCGCGCGCAGCCTGCTCGATCGCCTCCGCGAGCGTTCGGGCCTGCCACCAGCCGTCGCGGACATAGCGTCGGGCAAGCTCCGGCGGCCATGGCGTACACCCTTCGAGCATCGCCTCCTCCCCGGAGAGATCGTGCGTGCGGCAGCCGGTCTGCGGTCGGCTGCCCGGGGCTAGGCGAGGACCACGTGCTCGGCCGCGAGCACGGCGGGCGACCGGTCGCGCGCGATGAAATTCCCGACGTCGGCGCGCAGGCGCTCGAACTCCGGGGTCGCGGCGGCCGCGCGCAGCGCCGGCATGTCGTCGAACCACATCATCGCCGCACCGTCGTAGGCGGGCGTCCGGCCGGCGGCGTAGATCGCGCCGCGCGTGTGGCTCTGCACGTAGCGCCGGACCGCCGGGCTGGCGGCGCCCAGCGCGCCGTGCTCCCCCCGCCAGTACCGGAAGAAGGCCTCAAGCGGCATTTCCGCCTTGTGGGTGACGAGGTCGACGGTCTTTATGCCGCCCGCGGGCGCCGGACCGTCCTTGATCACGTGCTCGTCGGTGATGATCGAGCCCATGGTCGTGGCGTCGATGAACTGCGGCTCGTCGGCGAGGACGGCGGCGTACTGCGGCGTGCTCGCGAGCGCCTTCAGCGCCCGGGTGTCGTCGAACCAGCTTTCGGCGACCCCGTCGAAGGCGGGCTCGCCCTTGCGGTAGGCGGAGGGCAGCACGTGGTTCTGGACGTACCGGCGGATGCCCGGCAGCGCGGCGATGATCGCGGCGTGGGTCGTCCGCCAGTGCGCCTGGAAGTCCTCGACCGACATCCCGGGCCGGCGCTTGAAGAAGTAGATGGCTTTGATCACGAGGGCCTCCCGCCGGGATGCGTCGTCAAGTCGTCTTGCCTGCCGCGCGCGGGAGCCGCGCTCCCGCGCCGCTGCGGCGTTCTGCCGCCGGCACGCTATTTCTTCTTCATTTCCTTGAAGGGATCCTTGATCATCGTCGCGACCGTCTCGAGCTCGACGTTGACGAGCACGTCGCCGACCCTGCGGACCTCGCGCAGATACTCGTTCTGCATGATGTCGCGCGTGTCCGGGTCGAGCGCGATCGCGCCGCGCGGACTGTTCGCGTTCTTGTATTGCTTGAGCAGCGCCATGGTCCGGTCCGGGTCGACCTTGCCCTGCTGCTCGCGGATCGCATAGAAGATCGCGTCCATCGCGTCCCATGCCCCGACCACCATGAAGCCGGGCGACAGCTTCTCGCCGTACTCCTTCTTGAACGCGGCGACGAAGGCCTTGTTGGCCGGCCGATCCGCGGCGGCGGAGTAGTGATGCACGGTCACCACCCCGAGCGCGACATCGCCCATCCCCTGGAGCTCCTCGTCGGTCGTGATGTCCCCCGTGCCGATGTACTTGATGCCGTCCTTCGCGAGGCCAAGGTCGGCGTACGCCTTCATCTGGGCGGTGGCCTGCTTGCCGGCGGGGTTGAACGCGAACAATGCGTCGGGCTTCGTGTCCTTGATGCGCTGCATGTACGGGACGAAGTCCGGATTCGCGAGCGGGATGCGGACGCTGCCGACGACCTCCCCGCCGCCCGCCTTGAAGCCGGTGATGAAGCCCTCTTCGGCCTCGTGGCCCGGCGAGAAGTCGCTGACCGCGGTGTAGACCCGCTTGTACTTCTTCGCCGCCCACTGGCCGAGCGGATAGGCGGACTGCCACAGCGTGAACGACACGCGCGCGAAGTAGGGCGAGGCATACGGGATGTTCACGCCCGCCGCGTTCGCGCTGATGAACGGGACCTTGGCCTCCGCGGTGAGCGGCGCGATCGCCGCCGCGTTCGGCGTCCAGACGGTGCCGGTCAGGAACTGGACCTTGTCGCGGATGATGAGCTCCTGCGCGAGGCGCTTCGCCGTGTCCGGGTTCGGGCCGGTGTCGTCGCGATAGATCGGTTCCACCTTCACGCCGGGCGGAAGCTTGTCGCCGTTCAGCTTGAGATAGAGCTTGAACCCCTTGTCGAGCTGATCGCCCTGCGCGGCGAGCGGTCCCGAGTAGGTGTTGATGATGCCGATCTTGATCGTCTGGGCGACGGCGAGACCGCTGCTGGCGGCGAGCGCCGCGGCCGCGATCCAGGCTGCTCCGTGCATGCGCATGGTTCCTCCTCCTTCGTCCGGGTGAGTGAGATCGTTCTTGTAGCGCGACAGCCTAGTCCCCGCGCTCGGCACTCAGCCTTAATGCAGGTCACACCAAGGGCTCGAGTCGCGCACGGTTGCATCGCCGCGCCGGGCCCTCACGGCCGGACCGCGCGCCCGTTCAGCGACGCAGCACCTCGAGAACCGGGTGACCGCCTCCGGTCAGCGCCGCGAGGGCAACCGTCGCGATCGGCCCGGCATCCAGCACGCGCACGGCGATGTCGCGTGCGAGTCGCCGCCGATCGCCGTTGTCGACCTGATTGATCAGCAGGACGATGCGCGCGCCGGCAGGGACGTTCTTGCAGCCGCCGCGCGGGTCGGTCATCACGGCGGCGATCATCTCCGGCGTTACCGTCTCGCCGGCGTGGATGTGCGACACCCGTTCCGGCCGATGGACGTGCCGGGCGTCCAGCGGCCTGCCCACGGCATCGATGCCGACGACCGGCACGACGAGGGTGCTGCAGGCGGGGATGACCGGTTCATGCTCGCCGGGCGCCTTGAACGGCAATCGCCGCGAGCCGTCGGCCTCGATCACGAGCGTCGTCCCCGGGAGCTGCAATGCACAGAGCGCCTCGGGCGCGACGCCGAGCGCCTTGTCCGCGAGCGCATCGATCGCGCCGGTGAGCAGGACGTGCCGGGCGGTCGCGAGCGCGGCCGGCAGCGCGGCAATCGTCCGGACGTGTACCGGGGCGAGGAGCACCTCGCTCGCCGCGAGGCGGGTCGTGGTCGTCGTGACGACCCGCCCGCCGGCGGACGCGATCTCGGCGGCCAGACGCAGCATGGCGGTCGTCTTGCCGCCGCCGCCCACGAACGCGACCACGTCGCCCGGGCCGACGCCCAGCGCGGCCGTGAGCGTCAGCGCACCGGCGGCCATGAGCGCCCGGCAGGCACGGTTTCGCCCCGGGCGGGATGCGGGCAGACTTTGCGTCCGGACATTGACACGTGCAGAGGCCGCCAATACAGTTTGTGTTGCAAACTATGAGCCCGGCCTCCCGATCCCGCAAGCCCCGTGCGCCACGGCTCCGCCGCGATGCTTGAGCCGGCGGTCCTGCGCGAGATCGATCGGCTCCAGCGGGAAGGCGGGCCGTTCTGCGTGACGACGATCGTGGACGGGCGCGGCAGCATCCCGCAGATCGTCGGTGCGACCGCGATCTTCACCGCCGCGGGGCTCGTGCACGGCACGGTAGGCGGCGGGCGCCTCGAGGCGATCTGCGCGGAGCGGGCGCGCGAGTTCCTCGCCGGCAGCCCGGGCGCGCGGAATCACTTCCAGCGCGTGAACCTGCAGCGGGACCTGGGGATGACCTGCGGCGGGGAGGTGGCGCTCTATTTCGAGGTCTGCCGCCCCGCAGCCGACTGGAACATCGTCATCTTCGGCGCCGGGCACGTCGCCCAGACGCTCTGCCGGTTCCTGGTCGAGCTCGACTGCCGCGTGGTCTGCGTCGACACGCGGGCGGAGTGGCTGGAGCGGCTGCCGCGCGGCGACCGGCTGCAGATCGACCACGTCGCGGACTATTGCGACGGCATCGGGCGGATCGCGCCGGGCGCCGACGTGCTGATCATGACGATGGGCCACGGCGCCGACCTGCCGATCCTCCGGGCGATCGCGGCGCGGCGGCTGGACATCGCCCACCTGGGACTGATCGGCAGCGATGCGAAGGCGCGCATCATTCGCAAGCAGCTCGCCGAGGACGGTGTCGGGCAGTCGTTCATCGACGCGCTGGTCTGCCCGGTGGGCGCGAAGATCGGCAACAACACGCCGGCCGAGATCGCCGTCGGCGTCGTGAGCCAGCTGCTGAGCCTGCGTCGGGCGGCCCGTGCGTAATCCGCGCGCGCGGCCGAAGTCGAAGGCAGCCGCGGTCGACGACCTCGACTTCGGCAAGCTGCCGGGGTATCTCGGCTACCAGATTCGCCTCGCGCAGTCGTCGATCTTCAGGGACCTGTCCCGCTCGATCAAGGCGCTCGGCGTGACGCCGGGGGAGTTCAGCCTGCTTGCCACGCTGGAGGGCAATCCCGGGCGTGAGCTCGCTGCGGCTCGCCCGCGTCTACCAGCTCGACAAGGCGTCGCTGTCGCTCGCGCTGAAACGGCTGGCGGAGCGGGGGTTGATCGAGAGCAACCGAAACGCGGCGGACCGGCGGTACCACGCGCTGCGGCTGACGCCCGCGGGGCGCGCCGTGTTGCGTCGCGCAACCCGGCACGTCGAGGCGCAGGAGCGGGCCATGGACGCCGTGCTGGGGCGCGGCGAGCGCGCGCTGCTCCTGAGGCTGCTCGACCGCATCGCCGGCGTGTTCGGTCGCTGACGCCGCGGCGCCGGCGCGGCGTCAGCGACGGCAGGGATGAGAATCGCTCTTGACTGCGCGCGTGCGCCGGGACGGCGGCTTCGCGCGCCGTGCCGGCACGGCAGTTGACACGCCGATCGGCCGAGCCTACAGTTTGCATCACAAACTATAAGACCCCAGCGCGTGCGGCCGGTTCGCACCGCGAGGCGAGTCACCCGGGTGCGCAAGCGGCGCTCGGGACATTTGCGGAACCAGGAGCAGCGGGATCGGCGGCGATCCCGGCTGAACCGAGGAACCGCCGATGATCCTGTTCGACTTCGACTACGAGCGCGCGAGCGCACTCGAGGACGCCGTGGCCCTGCTCGGCGATCTCGGGGACGACGCCCGGCTCATGGCCGGCGGAACGGACGTGCTGCCCAATCTGCGCGCCGGGCTCATCAAGCCGGCCGTCCTCGTTGGCCTCGGCGCGATTCCGCCTCAGCCCCCGACGACGCTGCCCGACGGCGCGATCCGCATCGACGCCCTGTCGCGCCTGGCCGACCTTCAGTCCTCGGCGCTGCTGGCGGCGCACGCGCCGATGCTCGCCGCCGCCGCGCACGCGGTGGGCGGCCACCAGATCCGGCAGATGGGCACGCTCGGCGGCAACCTCTGCCAGGAAACGCGCTGCCTGCAGTACAACCAGAATCACGACTATCAGTTCGCCGCGCCCTGCTACAAGCGCGGCGGGGCGCAGTGCTATCCCTTCCCGCAGAACAAGCCCGACACGTGCTGGTCGGTGCACATGTCCGACGTTGCGCCCGCGCTGATCGCGCTCGACGCGCGACTCGAGCTGCTCGGACCGACGGGGGTCCGCCAGATCGCGCCCGAAGCGCTCTACACCGGCGACGGACTGAAGCCGCTGCGTCTGGGCGATGCGGAACTCATTCGCGCGGCGATCGTCCCGGCCTCGCCGCCGCGTTCCGGCTGGGGCTTTCACAAGTCGACGGTGCGCGGCGGGCTGGAGTTCGGGATGGCGGTGATGGCGGTCACCGTGCGCCTCGCTGCCGACGGACGCTGCGTCGAAGCGCGCATCGGCATCGGCGCAGTGCGGGAACGGCCGTTGCGGGCGGTGGCGGCCGAGCGTCTGCTGTCTGGCGCGATGCCCGACGACGAGTGCCTCGCGCGCGTCGCCGCGGAGGCCGCACGCGAGCTCAACCCGCTGCCGCATCACGGCTTCAGCAAGCGCTGTCTCGTTGACAACATTCGGGTGCACCTGAGGCGGACCCTCGCCCATGCGGTGGACCGCGCCCAAGGAGGACATGGATGCTCGATGTGACGAAAGCGCGGCTCGAGGCCAAGCGGAGAACGGGATCGCAGCTCGTCTCCCTGTCGGTGAACGGCGAATGGCACGAGGTCCCCGTCAGGCCGCGCCTGACGCTCGTCGAGGTGATCCGCGAGGCGATCGGCCTGACCGGCACCAAGGCGAGCTGCGAATCCGGGACCTGCGGCGCCTGCACCGTCCTTCTCGACGGGCGACCGGTGCTCGCCTGCCTGACGCTGGCGATCGAATGCGACGGCCGGCACGTCACGACCGTGGAGGGTCTCGCGGACGGCGAGAAGCTCAGCCCGATCCAGGAGGCGTTCCTCGACCAGGGCGCGGTCCAGTGCGGGTTCTGCACCTCCGGGATGCTGATGTCGGCGACCGCGCTGCTGCGGGACAACGCGAAACCCTCACGCGAGGCGATCAACAAGGCGCTCGAGGGCAATCTGTGCCGGTGCACCGGCTACAACGCCATCGTCGATGCCGTGCTGCAGGCGTCCGGCCAGGGCGTGAAGCCGGTGATGAAGTGAGCCTCCGGCCGGGCGTGGACCCGGTGCCGCAAAGGAATCCCTCGATGAGCGAACTCAACTACGTGGGCAAGAGCTTCCGGCGGAAGGACGGACCGGACAAGGTCACCGGCCGCGCGGTCTACACGCAGGACGTCAAGCTGCCGAACACCCTGTCCGGCCGCATCCTGCGCAGCCCGCATCCGCACGCGCGGATCGTGCGCATCGACACTTCGCGCGCCAGGGCACTGCCCGGCGTGAAGGCGGTCATCACGGTCGACGACACCAAAGGGATCCGGCATGGATTCGTCGAGACGCCGCGCTATCCCGCCGACCAGGAAGTGCTGGCGCGCGGGAAGGTGGTGCACGTGGGCGAGGAGATCGCGGCCGTCGCCGCGGTCGATCCGCTCACCGCGCAGCGCGCGCTGGAGCTGATCGACGTGACGTACGAACTGCTCCCGGCGGTGTTCGAGCCGGAGGCGGCGATGCAGCCGGGGGCGCCGGAGATCCATCCCAATCATGCCAAGTTCCGGGGGCCGCACGTCAACATCGGCGGCAACACGGAGACCGAGTGGGGCGATGTCGAGAAAGGGTTCGCGGAATCGGATTACGTCCGCGAAGACCGCTTCGAGTGCCAGCTGCGCACGCACGGCTACCTCGAGCCGCACGCCACGCTCGCGCATTGGGAGAACGACAAGCTCAACGTGTGGACCTCCTCGATGGGCGCCTTCGTCAAGCGCGCCAAGCTCGCACGGACGCTCGACCTGCCGTACTCCTCGGTCCGCATCCACAAGACCTACGTCGGCGGCACGTTCGGCGGCAAGATCGACCTCTACTCGCACGAGTACTGCGCGGCGCGGCTGTCCATGCTCACCGGCCGGCCGGTCCGGATCGTGGCGAGCCGCGAGGAGATCTTCTCGGCCTTCCGCCATGCGCAGCCGCTCATCCTCGAGATCAAGACCGGCGTCAAGAAGGACGGCACGATCGTCGCGCAGCGGATCCGGGCGATCAACAACGCGGGCGCCTTCCGCGGCAGCGGCGTGGTGGTCATCTTCCTCGCCTGGGGATTCACCATGATTCCCTACCGCATTCCCAACCTGAAGTACGAGGGGCTGTCGGTCTACACCAACCACACGGTGCGCGCGCCCCAGCGCGGCCACGGCGCCCCGAAGGTCCGGTTCGCGATCGAGTCGCAGCTCGACACGATCGCCGAGGCGCTCGGGATCGATCCGATCACGATCCGGCTCCGCAACGCGCGCCAGCCGGGGGAGGCGCTGCCCAACGGCGACAACACGCACAACTGCGGCCTCGACGAATGCGTCCGGGTGGCGGCCGAGCGATCCGGTTTTCTCGAGAAGCACGGCCGCGACCGCAAATCCCCGCCGCGCGGCACGATCCGGCGGGGCATCGGCATCGGCGTCTCGGCCTACATGGGCGGCACGCTGATCTATCCCAACGGCTCGGGGGTGATCGTCAAGATGAACGACGACGGCTCCGCGATCGTGCTCACCGGCGCGATCGACATCGGCCAGGGCTCCGAGACGGTGATCGCGCAGATCGTCGCGGAGGAGCTCGCGATCGGCATGGACGACGTGAAGATCATCTCGTCGGACACCGACACGACGCCGCAGGACATCGGCGCGTGGATCAGCGGCATGACCTACGTCACCGGCAACGCCGCGCGGCAGGCCGCCGGACAACGCCCGGGAGAAGCTCCTGCAGGTGGCGGCGGAGAAGATGGGGCTGCCGGTCGAGAAGCTGCGCGTGCAGGACAAGGCGGTGCACCACCGGCTCGATCCGGCGCTGCGCATGACCTACCGGGAGATCATCGCCCACAGCGTCGCCACCCGGCGCGGCGACACCGTCATCGGCGAGGGCTTCTGGCGCACGATGCGCGACGAGCCGAACCACCCGAGCCTCGCGACCACGAAGGGCCGCTGGACCGAGAACTACGCCTTCAGCGCCCAGGTCGCCGAGGTCGAGGTCGACATCGAGACCGGCGAGGCGCGGCTGGTGAAGGCGCTGACCGTGCACGACTGCGGGTTCCCGATCAACCCCGCGCTCGTCAAGGGCCAGGTCGACGGCCAGATCTCGATGGCGCTCGGCCACGCGTTCATGGAGGAAGTGCTGACCAAGGACGGCTACACGCTGAACCCGAACTGGCTCGACTACCGCATGCCGACCATCCACAACATGGCGGTCTCCGAGGAAGCCGACGTGATCACCGAGCAGTACAAGGTCGGCGAGCCGTATCGCACGAAGGAGGTCGGGGAGGGTCTGGTGTCGGGGATTCTCGCGGCGATGGGCAACGCGGTGTACGACGCCACCGGCGTCCGGCTGCACTCGACGCCGTTCACCGCCGAGAAGATCCTCGAAGGGCTCAAGCGCCTCCAGTACCAGGCCAAGTCGGGCCGCAAGACCGGGACCGAGTCGGTGGGCGCATGAACCCGCCGGGTGGGCTCCGCGGCGAATCCCTTGGCGCGCAGCGCCAGGGCACGCCCCTGAGCGCGAGCCCGGTCACCTATTGGAACCCGCGGCTGGAATGCATGCCGCGCGCCGAGCTGGAGCGCTATCAGCTCGGCAAGCTCGGCGAACAGCTCGCCTACGTCTACGCGCGCAGCCCGTTCTACCGGCGCAAGCTCGACGCTGCCGGAATCAGGCCGGGCGAAATCCGTTCGATCGACGACGTGCGCCGCATCCCGTTCACCGTGAAGGACGAGCTGCGCGAGAGCCAGGAGCAGAGCCCGCCGTGGGGCGACTTCGGCTGCGTGACGCCGCGCGAGGCGGTGCGGGTCTTCCAGACTTCGGGAACCACCGGGCGCCCGGTGCGGGTGATGCTGAGCCGCAAGGACTGGCTCGAGAACTACTACGAGCAGTTCAGCTACTTCCGCTGCGGCTTCGGGCTGACCGAGGCGGACGTGCTCTTCGTCCCGTTCAACTACGGCCTGTTCGTCGCCTGGTGGGGCTTTCAGATGGCGATGGAGAAGGCGGGGCTCATGGTCGTTCCAGGCGGGGGATTGAGCTCGAAGGATCGCCTGCGGGCCATGCTCGACTGGCAGGCCACCACCGTGTGCGGCACGCCTTCCTATCTCCTCTATCTCGCGGAGACCGCGCGCAAGAACGGCATCGACCTGCCGGGCTCATCGATCGTCAAGGTCGTGGCCGCGGGCGAGCCCGGCGCGGCGGTCCTCGCGACGAAGAAGGCGCTCGAATCGCAATGGGGCGCCGAGTGCTTCGACGACGTCGGCTCGACCGAGATCAGCAACTTCGGCTACGAGTGCATCCGGCACAAGGGCACGCACGTCGTCGAGAGCATGCTGCTCGCCGAGGTGCTGGATCCGGAGACGCTCGAGCCGCTGCCCGACGGCGCGGTCGGGGAACTCGTCCTCACCAACCTCTGCTGCGAGAGCATGCCGCTCATCCGCTATCGCACCCGCGACCTGGTCCGTTTCGATCGCACGCCTTGCGAGTGCGGCCGCACGTTCGTGCGCCTCGACGGCGGGGTGCTCGGCCGCACCGACGACATGTTCCAGTTCGCCGGGGTGAACATCTTCCCGACGCAGATCCAGAACCTCCTGCACGAGATCGACGACTTCTCGCAGGAGTACCAGATCGTCGTGCCGCGGATGGGCAGCGGCCGGCACCTGCGCATCCGCGTCGAGCCGGCGCACGAGCGCGTGGCGCAGGTCCGGATGAAGTCGGCGGTCGACTACATGGTCGAGACCGTGAAGTACCGGGTCGGCGTCACGCCGGACGTGGAGGTGTGCGCGATCGGGAGCCTGCCCCGCGTGGAAGGCAAGGCGCGGCGGGTCGTGCGCGAAAATTAGGGAGCTCGCAAGCATGGGCGCCGACCGAGTCAGACCCGTGCCGGGCGCTGGTGTCCTTGCGCCGGTATCCCCGGTGATCCTAGTGAAGGGCGCGGGCGAGATGGCGAGCGCGATCGCCTGGCGGCTCTACATGGCGAACCTGCGGCGGATCTGCATGCTCGACCTCGAGCACCCGCTCTGCGTGCGCCGGCAGGTGTCCTTTTGCGTGGCGCTCGAATCGGGCGCAGCAGAGGTCGAGGGCGTGCGCGCCGCGCGGGCCCGCGGCCCGGCGGGGATCGAGCATGCGTGGCGTGCCGGCGAGATCCCCGTCGTGTCGACCGGCGACTGGGCCGGTTTTGGGGGCCTAGCAGCCGAGGTGGTGGTCGATGCGATCCTCGCCAAGCGCAACACCGGCACCCGGAAAGCCGACGCGCCGCTGGTGATCGCGCTCGGACCGGGCTTCGAAGCCGGCACGGACTGCCACGCGGTCGTCGAGACCAATCGGGGGCACAACCTCGGTCGGATCCTCCTCGCCGGCAGCGCGGAGCCGAATACCGGCATCCCGGGCGAGATTGCGGGGCACGCGGGCGATCGCGTGCTCCGGGCACCCGCGGCGGGCATCTTCCGGACCACCCGTGCGATCGGCGATCTGGTCGCCTGCGGCGACCTCATCGGCGAGGTGGCCGGCTCTCCGGTGACCGCGCCGCTGGGCGGCATGCTCCGCGGATTGATCCGCCCCGGCACCAGCGTCGTGCGCGGACTGAAGCTCGGAGACATCGATCCGCGGGGACGCCGCGAATACTGCGGCGCGATCTCCGACAAGGGGCGGGCGATCGCCGGCGCGGTCCTCGAGAGCATCATGCGCCACTACAACGTCATCCCGTCAGAAGGGAAGCACCGAGTCGTGCGCCGCACGCTCGCCGGTGCCTAGAGCCGCGCACTCCGCGCCGCAGGGGCGGGCGTTGCCTGCGCGATGCGGTGCGTCGGCCCGCGCCCGCAGCACCACGGCTCATCCCGGCTTACCGTCGAACCGAGGCCGCGTCAGGATCGGCCAATAGCGGATGAAGTACAGCGCGAATGCGGCCGACCAGAGTGCGCCGGAGGCGATGACGCCGGCGAGGTAGGCGCCCGGCGCCACGAGCGGTCCCAGCACCCGGACGGCTGCAGCCAGCTGGACGAGCAGATAGCAGGCGAATTCCGCGCGGCCCGCGATGAGCGGAAGGCCTGAATGGCCGCGCGCGGTCCGGGTCATCATTCCGATCGTCAGCCCGCCGATTGCGCCGATGGTCAGCGCGTGGATGGCCAGCGGCTCCGGGACCCACCCCATCGCCGCGAGCGCGCGGAGGGCGAGATGCACGACGATCCACGCGTAGGCGGCGTGCAGGATCCAGACGAGCGGCGTCCCGAAGGTTTTCCTCGAATCCCACAGCGCCAGGCGAGCGCCGTGCGCCACCGCGCAGGCGAGCGCGACCGCCGCGATTGCGGGCGCCGGCACGGGCAGCACATCGACGATCAGCAGGACGAGGGTGCTGCCGAGCGCAAGCTTCTCGACCGTCGCGTGCCGCCGGGCATTGGCGCCGGGGACGCCGTTGTTGGTGAACATCGGGATCACCCGGCCGCCCATGACCGCCATCACGAACAGGATGACGTCCAGTCCCGCCTGCAACCCCGGTCGCGCCGGCAGGTCGAGCACGCCGAGCAGCGCGAGGTGAAACGCGAGGTCCGCTGCGCCCATGAGAACGAGCAGGCCGACGAAGAAGTAGTTGCGCGTGTTGCCGCTTTGCACGAGCGGCACCGCGATGCCGATCGCGACCGCGACCGGGAAGGCCGCGCTCGCGAGCGCCGCGGCCAGCCCGAAGGGCGACAGCACCAGCAGGCGACCCGCGAGCCAGAGGGCGCAAAGTGCGATCAGCCAGCCTCCCGCAGGCGTCGGCCGGCCGGTCCAGTTCCGCACGGCAGTGAAGAGGAACCCGGCGATCACGGCCAGCGTGTAGCCGAAGATCATCTCGTGGCCGTGCCAGACGGCGCCGCGCAGGTAGGCGATCGGCAGGATTCCGGCGTACTGCAGGACCCAGAGCGCGATCGACGCCGCGGCGAATCCGCTCGCGAGCAGATAGAACGGCCGGAAGCCGAGATTCCAGAGCGCGCTGCCGGCCGGGGCAACGTTGCCGGACGGGCGGGCCGCTTTGGCGGGAATGGAGCTGGACATTGCGATCTCCGCGGACGCCTCGGGCCCGGAGCCCGGCGCGACAGTCAAACTGAAACGATTTCTCAATCGGTTGCGGGCGGTTCGGAGCAGACTTCCTCGTAGCGATAGCGCCGCTTCAGCAGCCCGTTGTACTCGAAGACGTCCAGCGTCCGCTCGTAGGCCGCGCGCGTGATCTCCACGTGCGGCGTCCAGCAGCCGAGCTGCTGATAGGTCGCGATGCAATCGGCGAGCACGCTCTCGCCGATCTCGGGGAAATACTGCTTTTCCGCCTTGGCGATCTCGGCGGCCGGCGTCTCGTTCATGTAGGCCCGGGTTTTCCGGTAGGCCCGTATGAACGCCTTCGCCATGTCCGTTCCAAGCCAGTCACGGGTCGCCGCAAGGCTGGAAAAGCCGCAGGGTCCGATCTGTCTGCCCACCTGGGCCACGACGTGTCCGACGCCGTCGGCTTGCAGCTGCTGCGGGAACGGGCCCTGCTGCTGAACGTACTGCCCCTGGCCGTCACGGAAGGCGCGGTCGATTTCGGCGGCGCCGCCGGGGAAGACGGGCTTGATCTTGTCGAAGTCGATGCCGGCCTTGTAGCAGGCATACTTGAACATCGCGAGCGGCTGGCCACCCTTGAACATGACGACCTCGGCGCCTTCCAGCTTGTTCCAGGCGAAGGCGGGATCCGCCTTGCGTCCGGTGAGGAAGAAGCCGTCCATCTCGTTGACCTGGGCGAAATGGACTGCGGCCGGCGTCTCGCCCTCGTTGAGCGACGTGAACCCCTGGCTCAGCGCCGATTGAACGACGTGAGCGGAGCCGTCTTTCAAGGCCGCGAGCGCCGAGACGCCCGGCGGCGAAATCGACCATTGCGGATCCAGGCCTTCCGCCTTGAGGAATCCGCCCGACATCGTCGAAATGAGCGGCGAGTAGAACGCGGAGAACAGGGTGAACTGAAGGTTGATCTTTTCCAAGTCGCTTTACTCCTCGTGCCCGGTCGGCTGCCAGTATCATCTTAGGCGATTCTCTGATCGACCGCGAATACCCGCTCTCGCGCCGCCACCCTCCCATCCGCTATGGAGTCCCGCCCATGAATTCGCGTGCCATCCCGTCGTTCCTCTCGGCTGCACTGGTCGCGATCGGCATTCTCTCCGGGTGCGCGGACCTGGCGGGTCCTAAACCGGCGGCCGATTACGCGGCGATCGTCGCCGCGCCCGATCGCAGCGAGGCCGACCGGAAGACCGACCAGCGGCGCGATCCGGTGAAGCTCTTCGCGTTCACCGGCGTCGGCCCCGGCATGACGGTGCTCGAGATGGGCGCGGGCGGCGGATACACGGCGGAGCTGCTCGCGCGCGCCGTCGGACCGGGCGGCAAGGTGTACGCGCAGGACCAGCCGCCGGTGATGCAGCGTGCGAGCGATGCATTCGCGAGCCGCGCGAAAGGTCCGGCGATGAAGAACGTCGAATACGTGCTGCGTCCGTTCGAGGATCCGCTCCCGCCCGGGGTGGGCAGTCTCGACGTGATCACGTTCTTCTTCGCGTATCACGACACCGTCCACATGGGCGTCGACCGCGCGAAGATGAATCGGCGTCTCTACGAGCTGCTGAAGCCGGGCGGCGTGCTCATCGTCGCGGACCACTCGGCGCGCGCCGGGGACGGCATCGGCGTCACGAAGAGCCTGCATCGGATCGAGGAATCGTCGCTCACCCGCGAGATCGAAGCGGCCGGATTCAAGCGGGTCGCGAGCGGCGAGTTCCTGCGCCATCCGGAGGACAGGCGCGACGTGATCGTGTTCCGGGCGCCGACGCCGGTGGACGAGTTCGTGCTGAAGTTCCAGAAACCCAAGTGACAGGAGTGATCCGATGACGGCGATCCTGGGCAGCGGCGAGCACCGCTACCGCGTGGTGGAGGACTGGGCGAAGCTGCCCGAGGGGTGGGAGTTCAAGGACGTCGCCGCCGTGGCGGTGGACAGCAAGGACCGCGTCTACGTGTTCAACCGCGGCGAGCACCCGATGATGGTGTTCGACCGCGACGGCAGCTTCCTGCGTTCCTGGGGCGAGGGGACCTTCACGCGTGCGCACGGCCTGCACATCGACGCCAACGACATCCTCTACTGCACCGACGACGGCGGGCACTTCGTGCGCAAGTGCACCACCGAGGGCAAGGTGCTCCTCGAGATCGGCGTTCCCGGTCAGGCGGCGCCGTACATGAGCGGCAAGCCGTTCCACCGCTGCACGCACACGGCCCTCTCGCCCAAAGGCGAGATCTACGTGAGCGACGGGTACGGCAACGCGCGCGTGCACAAGTACTCGCCGGACGGAAAGCTTCTCCTGTCCTGGGGCGAGCCGGGCACCGACCCGGGCCAGTTCAACATCGCGCACAACATCGCCACCGACCCGGAAGGCTGGGTCTACGTGGCCGACCGCGAGAATCACCGCGTCCAGGTGTTCGACGGCAACGGACGCTACGAGACGCAATGGGTCAACATGCATCGGCCCTGCGGCCTGTACTGCTGCCGCGGACCGAAGGCGCAGTTCCTCATCGGCGAGCTCGGGCCGTCGATGGCGGTGAACCGCAGCCACCCCAACATCGGGCCGCGCCTCTCGATCGTCGACGGCGACGGCAAGCTCGTCGCGCGGCTCGGCGGCGCGGCGGGGCCCGGCCTCGAGACCGGCAAGTTCATCGCGCCGCACGGATTGGCGGTCGACTCGCGCGGCGACATCTACGTCGGCGAGGTCAGCTACACGGAGTATCCGCGGCTCTTTCCGGACCAGACCATACCGTGGCGGATGCGCTCGCTGCAGAAGCTGCAGAAATTGGGCTAGGGGCGCGCTGAAAGCCCGGCCGCCTCAGTCCACCTCGGTCACGATCTCGGTGCGGTCGAGCACGAACTTCGGGATCTCGTGGCAGTCGGTCGGTGCGTCTCCGGCGCGCCCCAGAAGCGGCGCCAGGAGCATTGCGAACGCGAGGGTGGTCGGGAGGGCAGTGCGGGCGATGCGGATCGTCAGGGTGTCCATTGGCGCCTCCTGGTCAGAGGCCGGGGGTGGCCGGAGCGCGAGCGCCCCGGCACCCTTGCCCATTGCTTACGGGTTGTAGTCGTCGACGAGGCTGTACTTGCCGCGCGATTCCGTCGACTGCGTCGACTGGACGGACACGGCGATTTCGGCTTGCTTCCAGTACGGGTCGTCGAACGCGAAGTTGTTGTCCGCGACGGCGGCGTTGGCGACGAGCGCGAGGGCGACAGCGGCGAGGCCGATCAGATTGCGTTTCATGGTGTTTCTCCTTTTGCAGTGGTTGAGGGTTTGGGCGCTTTTCGGAGCCCGTCGAGCCCGGGAAAAGCCCCGCATCTCGATGGAGGCCAGTTTGTCCCTGCAGGCGCTTCGCAGGCGGGCGCTATTGGCCGCGATCCGGTGACCTATTCACCAAGACGAGCAAGCGCGCGACGAAAATCACGCGCTCGCAATCCCGCAGGCGCGACGGGCCGGGTTGTGAAAAGATCCGCAGCCGGCGCCGCCGGGCGAATGGCGCAAGCAAGGGAAACCCGCAGATGTGTGGACGCTACGTTCATCCCGACGCCGCCGCGGTCGAGCGTGCGTGGCACGTCGGCCGGGACAACAGCAATCCGTTTGAGCGGCGCTACAACGTGCTCCCGACCACGAACGTCCCGACGATCCGCATCGACCCCGATACGGGCGAGCCCGGGCTCGCGACGGCGCGCTGGGGTTTCATCCCGCATTGGTGGAAGAACGCGAGGCCGCCGCAGTCGACGATCAACGCGCGCTCCGAGGAGGCGGCCGCGAAGCCGATGTGGCGTCACGCCTATCGCCAGTCGCGCTGCCTGATGCCGGCGGAAGGCTGGTACGAGTGGCGCGAGATGGAGCGGCTCGATCGAGAGACGGGCGAGGTGAAGCGCTACAAGCAGCCGTACTTCATGCGCCGTCCCGACGGTGCCCCGTTCTGCTTCGCCGGGCTGATGTCCTTCTGGCAGGCCCCGGACGCGCGCGCGAGCGGGTTGAGTTGCGCGATCCTGACCCGGGCCGCGGCGGGACCGGTGGCCGAGATCCACGACCGGATGCCGGTGATCCTGCCGGACGACGCGCACGCCGAGTGGCTGAGCGGCGAGCTCGCGGATCCGGTCCGGGTCGCCGCGCTCATCGCCGCGCGCGCGCAGTCGGCGTTCGTCTACGCCCCGGTGAGCACGGCCATCAATGGCCGGGTGGCGGACACCGCGAAGCTGATCGAGCCGATCGAGCTCTAGGCGGCGTCGACCCGGCCGCAGACGGAAGCCGTCGCCTCGTGCCGGCCGTCTAGCCTGCGCGCACGTGCGGGTACAGCGTGTGGTACACGACCAGCGCCGCGCTCGCGCCGGCCAGCGTCACGATGAGGCCGAACACGTTGATCACGCTTGCGTCGGGCGTGCTGACGGCGCCGAAGAGCGCGCCGGCGAGGGCCGCACCCGTGATGCCGAGGCCGAAGTCCCGCATCAGGCCCTCACCGGTCCGCACGATCAGTTTGTTGGCCAGAAAGCCCACGATCAGGCCGGCGATGAACCAGGTTCCGATTGCCATCGATCTCTCCCACTATTCGCTGTTCCCGGCCCCGAACGGGGCGGCGGGTCGGTGCGGCGGCGGACCGCCGAGGCGTCGTTTCTCGAGAGCCCTCACGCTCCCGATGTCATTGGGTGGCCACCAGGACCAGGACCGGACGCCACACGAAGCTCGTGACGGTCGCGGCGAGTTGCTCCCGGGCGGCGACGCACAGGCGCGTCCGTGCTTCCGGAGCCGAAGCGCCGCTCGCCTCGAGGTCGGGGCCGCTCGCGTTCGCCGTCGCGACCGACTGCGAGGCGCGCCGGCGCGGGCTGACGGTATGAATGCAGGTGGTTGCGCGGGCGATGTAGCGGCCGCGCTCGTCGAGAGAAACCGTGCCGGTGAGCACGTAGCGTCCGGCGATGCCGGAGATTCGTTCGACCACGCGCATTGCGAGCCCCGCAGCAGGAAAACGGCCCGGGGTCGCCAATCGGGGGCGGAGAGGTGGGAAGTGCTAGCGCCTCTGCAGACGATCGACTATACGCGCTTGGCAGCGACCTGCTCGTCGCGTGCGACGGCTTTCCCGCGCGTTCGTGACCTAAGGCCGGATGGCGCAGGGTCGCGCCCCGCGCGCCGCTCAGGACTTGGGCGCTTCCTCGCCGGGCGTTTGCGGCACGCCCTCCGCAGGCCGCTGCTCGGGCTGGGTGGCGGCTTTGCGGAGCCGTTTCTCTTCCTTCTTCTGCTTCTTGGCAAGATCTCTCTGTCGCTTTGCGAACGCATAGTTCGGTTTGGCCATCCGGGATCCTTTGCAATGGGTTCTGCAGTTGACGAAGGTGACAAGAATAAAGCCCTTCGCGTTTGGCCGTTGGCCGCGTCGCGAATGACGCGCTCGGAGGCGATGACGCAGCGGAGGAAAGGTCGCTTGCGTGCAGCGATGCGACCGGGCGGCGGCGGGGCCGGCAGAGGGGAGGATGACGCGGGTCGAACCCGCAGGGAAGACGGACGCGGCCGGGCAAGCGCGCGGTCCGAAACACGGGGGCGGCGAGCGCCGCCCCCGCGACAGCGCTTTAGAGCGCTTTCAGCTCGCCGGCGGACGACTTGCCGTCCTTGCCCTGCTCGAGCTCGAACGAGAGCTTCTGCCCCTCGCTGAGACTGCCGAGGCCGGCGCGCTCGACGGCCGACACGTGCACGAAGACATCCTTCGAGCCGTCGTCGGGACGAATGAAGCCGAAACCCTTCGAGGTGTTGAAAAACTTCACGGTACCTGTAGACATGAAACCCTCCAGTAGAGGTGTGACGTTGACCCGCGCCAGAGTGCGCGGGGCATCAAATCACCGAGGGAATAGTCCGGAAGTGGCACCCTGGAGGGGAAACTGCGGGCCGACCCAAAGCGAATTCGACGCGAGGAAGATGGGGTCGTGGACGCGGAATGCAATGGGGCATCGAAGGATTTCTCGGGCACGATCGCGCATCGACGGTGAGTGTTGCGCCCCGGAGACCAGCGGCGCACCAAGCGCGCGTCGTGCGGTTCGTTCCCAAACGCGGATAATCGAACCGTAATCCGAGCATGAATCCTTCTCAAGGAGAATCCGAATGCCCAAAGGTCAGCAACGCAGCAATCGCGAAGCCAAGAAACCCAAGCAACCGAAGAAACCCGCCGGTCCGGCAGCGCCGTTCATGCCGGCGCAGGGCAAGCCGGGCGGCTCCTTCCCCGGCAAGAAGGGCTGACGGGCGCCCTCGAGCCAGGGCGCCTTAGCCAGTCCAGTTCCGGCTCAGTTTCCGGCGCGCCGGCGATGGTTGGTCGGCCGCGAGCTGCTTTTCCACTCCGGCGACACCTTCCAGCCGCCGCCGTTGTTGCGCCGGTTGCCGTCGTTGCGCGGACGCGCGGGGCGCTCGGCGCGTGCCACGGGCTCGAGGCCCGGGATGACCGCGACGCGCAGCGCATTGCCGGTATAGCGCTCGATGCTGTGCACCAGGTGCTTCTCGCGGTGCGCGAGCAGCGTGACCGCAACGCCCGCCCGGCCCGCTCGGCCGGTACGGCCGATGCGGTGCACGTAGTCCTCGGCCTGGCGCGGCGCGTCGAAGTTGATGACGTGGCTGATGCCGGGAACGTCGAGCCCGCGCGCCGCCACGTCCGTGGCGACGAGCACGCGCATGCGGCCGTCGCGCAGGTGCTGGAGCGTGAGGTTGCGCTCGCGCTGGCGCATGTCGCCGTGCAGGGCGCCGGCCGAGAAGCCCTGCTCGCGCAGCGCGCCGGACAGGTCTTCCGCCGACTGCTTGGTGGCGGTGAAAACGAGCGCTTGCCGGATGTCGGTGTCGCGGAGGAGGGCGTCGAGCAGGCGCGTCTTGTGCGGCAGGTCGTCGGCGAACAGCGCGCGCTGGTCGATCTTCGCGTCGTGCACGGCGCTCGTAGCGATGTCGATCCGCTGCGCCGCGCGCGTCACGCGCTGCGCCAGCCGGCCCACGACGCCGTCGAGCGTCGCCGAGAAGAGCAGCGTCTGGCGCGTCGCGGGGGTGCGGGCGACGATCGCCTCGATGTCCTCGACGAACCCCATGTCGAGCATGCGGTCCGCTTCGTCGAGCACGAGGACCTCGACGCGCGCCAGGTCGACGCGGCCGCGGTCGAGATGGTCCTTCAGGCGGCCGGGCGTGGCGATCACGATGTCCACCGGCTTGCCGAGCTGCTTCAGCTGCAGTCCGTACGGCATGCCGCCGACGAGACACGCGGTGCGCAGGCGCTGGCCGTCGCCGTAGGTGTGCGCGGCCTTGTCCACCTGCAGCGCGAGCTCGCGCGTCGGCGCCAGCACGAGGATGCGGGGGCCGGTCCCTCGTCCGGTGGGCGCCACCGTAGCGAGGCGCTGCAAGGCGGGCAGCAGAAAGGCCGCGGTCTTGCCGCTCCCGGTCTGCGACGAGACCAGCAGGTCGGTGCCGGCGAGCGCCGCAGGAATCGCGGCGCGTTGCACGGGCGTGGGCGTGCTATAGGCGCGGGCCGTGAGGGTTTCGAGCAGAGACGAATTCAGGCCGAGCGTCGCGAAGCTCATGGACGTCCTTTCGGGTGATCGGCACCAACCTGAAGCCGCGATGCCAAACCGAAAGGAACGCTTTCGACGGAACCTGGAAAAGGGTCGGGGGCGAGGTGCTGCAATGCAGCACAGCCCGCACTGTACGCGAAAGTGCGCGATTTTTCGAGGGTTTTCTCGCGCGTCCACGCGGGTTCGCCACTGAGGGTCCGGCGCAGGCTCGTGCCGGGCGCGCCACGCACCGGCGCGCCGCGACCTACGACTGCGGGGCGCTCGGGAACAGGGCGTGGAACGCGACGAGCGCCGCGCCCGCGCCGGAGGCGGTCACCAGCAGACCGAGCGCGTTGAGCGCGGTTGCGCCCGACGCGACGACGGCGCTGAAGAGCAGGCCAGCGCCCACCGCGCCGGCGATGCCGAGACCCAGGTCCATGACGAGACCGTGGCTCGACCTGATCACGGACGTGCTGGCGAGGAACCCCATGACCAGCCCGACGATGATCCAAGTCGACATGGGTATGACGATCTCCTGTATGCGATGCGCCCGGGTCGGCGCTCGATTCGCAACGTTAGCTCAAGCGCCGGCCGCATTCGGTGCGGCAGCGCACATTGGGTCAGGAGACTGCCCCCAGCGGACAACGCCCTCAACGCTGCCTCCGCCGGCACGCAAGTAAACTCGGGGTGGGACGCTCCGGAGGCCTATGATGGGGAGGTCTCGATCTGGGGCGAACCGGCGGTAGCGCATGGAATTCGACCAACTGTTGTCAGCTCTCGACCCGGCGGCTCCGCCCAACGCCGCACTTGCGTCCGCCATGTCGGATGAAGCGCTGCGCCGGAAATGGGAGCGCACCAGCCGGCACATCGTCAAGGAAGCGCAGGGCAAAGTCTCGCTCGAGCGAGCGGGTGAAGTGACGCCGGAAGCGCCGCATCAACCAACCCGCGCCGAGCCTGCTCCGGGGTAGAGGAGCCGTGTGTACGCTGGCGTACATACGGAGAAAATCGTGGTGCGTCGACGCCAACGGCTGCTGAGGCATCGGATCTTCCTCAACCCCGCGATCGCGCGGGACCTCGTGATTTGCACCCTAAGTACGCCAGCGCACAGACCGACTCGGAGCGTGCGGGGATGATCGCGTCAGGTGTTTAGCTCCTCCCTGATAAGCACCTGCACTACTCGGCCCGGTTTCGGCCTCCCCGATCCGGGCCTTTTTTCGACTGCGATCGCGAGGAAGCGGTGGAAGCATCCCTCCAACCCCAGTGCCCCCGATGCCATGGCTCCGGGTGGTCTGCCCATCTCGTCCGGGTGAAGCGCCGGCTCATCGATCGCGTGGTCAGCCTGATTTGGCCGCAACACCGCTATCGCTGCCGGTCGATGGGCTGCGGTTGGGAAGGAAACTTCCCCGCCAAGCGCATTCCGCTCCTTAGGAAGGCCCCGCAGTGAGCGGCGCTACTCGCTGAGCGGCACCGTCTTCCGCGGTAAGTGTCCGCTATAGGGGCCTGCGCTGACCCAGCGCCCGGCGCGCCGCCCGCGGGCGGTCCCGTATCATCGTCGCCATGAAAGCCCGCGCGGCGATGGATTCGACATGAAGCTGGGTCCGCCTGAGCTCGACGAGCTCGCCCGCCTGACGCTCGAGCATTACAACCAGCGTGCCGAGGATTTCCGGCAAGGCACGCAGGATCACGACGTCAGCCAGAACATCGCCGCGCTGCTGCAATATATCGAGAGCGCGCCGCCGTTCACGATTCTCGATCTCGGTTGCGGGCCCGGGCGCGATCTCAAGGTGTTTACCGACCTCGGCCACATTGCGATAGGCCTGGAGGGCGCTGGCCGCTTCGCCGAGATGGCGCGCGCCGACAGCGGCTGCGAGGTGTGGCAGCAGGACTTCCTCAAGCTCGAGCTGCCGCAGGGCCGGTTCGACGGGGTGTTCGCGAACGCCGCACTGTTTCACGTCCCCAGCCAGGAGCTGCCGCGCGTGCTGCGGGAACTGCACGCGACGCTGAAACCGGGCGGGGTGCTGTTCAGCTCGAACCCGCACGGTCATAACGAGGAAGGGTGGAGCAGGGGGCGCTTCGGCGCCTTTCACGATCTCGATCGTTGGCGCCGCTACGTGTCAGCGGCGGGGTTCGTCGAGCTGACCCACTATTACCGCCCGCCCGGCCTGCCGCGCGAACGGCAGCCCTGGCTGGCGAGCGTCTGGCGGAGGCCCGCATGATGATCGAATCGCTGCTGCTGGCCGTGACTCGCGTCACGACGCTGTTCGGACAGCAGCGCCTGACCAACGCGACCGGTTTCTTCTTCGCGCGGGATGGCCGGCTGTTCCTGGTGACGAACCGGCACGTGGTGCTCGACGAGGCGAGCGGTCATCACCCGGACCGGCTCGAGATCGAGCTGCACGTGGCGCCGGAGAACGTCGCCGAGACGATCCAGTTCTCCATTCCGCTCTATCGGAACGGAAAATCGGTCTGGCGCGAGGGGCGCGACTCGGCCGGCACGATCGACGTCGTCGCCGTGGAGCTCGAGCGTCCGGCCCTGCCGCAGACGCTGCTCTCGCACCCGTTTACGCCCGCTCACCTGGTGCAGCAGCTCGATCAGGTCGAAGTGGGAACGTCGGTGCTGATCGTCGGCTTCCCGCTGGGCTTTCACGACGCGCTGCATCGCCTGCCGGTCGCGCGCCAGGCGGTCATCGCCTCGGCGTTCGGGATCCGGTTCCAGGGCCACGGCTACTTTCTGACCGACGCCCGGATGCACCGCGGCACGAGCGGCGCACCGGTGGTCGCGCGCGACCCGACCCAGGGCGCCGGTCGGGCGGACCTGCCGTGGCGGCTGCTCGGCGTCCACGCGACCCGGATGGACGTTGCGAACCGCGACCTCGCGCAGGACGAGCGCCTCGACCTGAACTGCGCCTGGTACGCCGACGTGCTCCTGACGCTCACGCAGGACGCGCCCTAAGTCTGCGTGCGGAGAGAGGCGAGCGTGATGAGGCGACTGATCGAGCCGCAGCGGGCTTCCCGGCTGCGGCGTGACACCCGCTGCGGATCGCTCAGTCCATGAGTCCCGAGAACAGGGGCGAGCTCAGGTAGCGCTCGCCGTAGGAGGGCAGGACAGCGACGATCATCTGCCGCGCGTGCTCGGGCCGGCGCGCCACCTGCAGCGCGGCCCACACCGCCGCGCCCGAGGAGATGCCGACGAGCAGGCCTTCCTCCTTCGCCATGCGGCGCGCGGTCTCGATTGCGGCGTCGTTCGTCACGCGGATGATCTCGTCCATCACGCCGCGGTTCAGGATCTCGGGGACGAATCCGGCGCCCAGGCCCTGGATCGCGTGCGGCCCCTTCGCGCCGCCGGAGAGGACCGGCGACGCGTCGGGCTCGACCGCGATGCACTTGAAACCCGGCTTGCGCGACTTGATGATCTCGCCCACGCCGGTGATCGTCCCGCCGGTGCCGATGCCGGAGACGAGAACGTCGGCCGCACCGTCCGTATCGCGCCAGATCTCTTCGGCGGTCGTGCGGCGATGGACCTCCGGGTTGGCCGGATTGTTGAACTGCTGCGGGATGAAGTAACGCTTGGGATCCGAGGCCGCCAGTTCTTCCGCCCGCTTGACGGCCCCGATGGCGCCTTCGGCGGCCGGGGTGAGGACGAGCTCGGCGCCGAACGCGCGGATCACCGCCCGGCGCTCCCGGCTCATCGACTCCGGCATGAAGAGCAGGCAGCGATAGCCCTTCACCGCGCAGACCCAGGCGAGCGCGATGCCGGTATTCCCGCTGGTCGGCTCCACGACGACCATGTCGGGCCGCAACGCGCCGGCACGCTCCGCGGCCTCGATCATCGCGACGCCGATGCGGTCCTTGACGCTCGCGCCCGGGGCGTAGTACTCGAGCTTGGCCACGATCTGCGCGGGGCAGCCCGCCGCCACCCGGTTCAACCGCACGAGCGGCGTGTTGCCGACGAGTCCCAGCGCGCTGTCTGCAATCTTCATGGCCCTATCGTCCCACTATCGGCGCTTGTTGACCACCTACCCGTGCCGGGCCGCTCAAAGGCGGATGATCCCGCCCTTGAGCGAATAGAGAATCGCGATCACGTCCTTCTTCGTGTCCTCGCTCAGTCCGTTTTTCTCCATCGCGCCGACGATATCGTCGGTCACCGCCAGGTACTCCTGTTCGCTGATGTTCATGCCCTTGTGCGCGGTGGGCATGTCCATGCCGGTGTAGGTTTCCGGGCCGCCGGACCCGGCACCGAAAAACTGCCGGGCCATCTTCCGGGTCTTGTCCAGGTCCTTGATGTTCTGGAATCGGGTCTTTACGATGGGATTTGCCAGGTGGGCGTCGATGACGTCGTCCACGAGTCGGGCGATGCCTTCGGCGCCGCCCAGTCGTTGGTAGAGGGTGGTCGTCATAGTCGGTTGCTCCTGTTGTGGGCCATGAAATCGTGCGGCTGCCGATGGCCGATCATTTGCGCGTGATGACCACCTCGAGGTACTCGCCCGGGGCCACCAGCGAGCCGTCGGTCGCGCGATTGAACCGTTGGGCCAGGGCAATCAGGTCCGCGGCGAGCGCTTCCTGCTTGGTCGAGTCCAGCGCGCCGAACGCCTTGTGCATCGGCCCGTAGTAGGTGCGGAAGATCTCGAGCCAGTGGGCCGGGCTGTGGTAGCGGAATACGAAGTGCTTGCGGCCGATCGCGATCGCGTCGAGCCGGTTGCCGAACAGCTCGCGCAGCCGCTCCTCCGTGCCCCAGAGCGCGGGCGACTTCACGCCCGCCGGCGGGGGCAGGTACCGGCCCATCAGCTTGAAGAGCTCGCCGATGAAGCTCGACGGGGTCCAGTTGGCGAGACCGATCCGGCCGCCCGGCTTGCAGACGCGCGCCATTTCGGCGGCGGCCTTCTCCTGGTCGGGCGTGAACATCACGCCGAACGTGGACATCACGACATCGAAATGCGCATCGCCGAACTGAAGGTTTTCGGCGTCCGCCGGCTCGAACTGCACCGGCAGGCCCTCGGCGCTCGCCCGGGCGCGCCCGCGCTCGAGCAGCGCCGGGACGTAATCGGTCGAGGTGACATCGGTCCAGCGCCGCGCCGCGGCGAGGGTCGCGTTGCCGTTCCCGGCGGCGACGTCGAGCACCCGCTCGCCGGCGCGCAGATCGAGCGCCTCGCACAGCGACTCGCCGACGATCTGCAGCGTGGTGCCGACGACGGCGTAGTCGCCGGCGGACCAGGCGGCTTGTTGCTTGCCCTTGACGGCGGTGAGGTCGATACCGGGCGGGGTGGCGGAAAGGACTGCGGACATGTCGGTTCTCCGAGTGGATGGGTTTTGGGTCTGTTTCAGGGCAGCAGCCTGGTCCCGTCGCTCAGCGTCCGATGCGGGTCAGGCGTTGCCCATCGACGTGCCGCCATCTCACCGCACACGAGCGGGGACCGGGTCCCGCAAAGCGGGACAAAGGGCGGGACAATTGCGGGGACAATGCCGCCTTGATCAGGGGCATTGAGACGACGGGGGTCTAGGCGGCGTGCAGGATCGGGCGGTTTCCTTCGGCTACTGGCTGCGGCGTCGCCGCAAGGCGCTCGATCTCACCCAGGAGGCGCTCGCCCAGCGGGTCAGCTGCTCGGGCTTCGCGATCCGCAAGATCGAAGCCGACGAGCGCAGGCCCGTCTCGCCCGCTCGCCGAACGGCTCGCCGCGGCGCTCGCCATCCCGCCGGAGGAGCAGCGCGATTTTCTCGCTGCGGCACGGGCGGTGCGGGCCGCAAACCGTCTGCACCTGGACGTCCGGCCCGTCGGCGCCGACACGCCCGCCGATTCGACCCACGCGCCGCCCGGGTCGGCAACCGGTGCGGCGAGCGATGCCACGCCATTTGTCGGCCGAAGCAACGAGTACGGCTTGCTCATCGGGCTCGTCACGCGGCTCGCCGCGGGCGCCGGGCAGACCGTCCTGCTGGAAGGCGAGCCGGGCATCGGGAAGAGCCGGCTGATGCGCGAGGTCGCCCGCTACGCGGAAGCCAAGGGCCTGCGCACGCTCACGACCAACTGCTACGAGATCGAGCGGGCGATCCCCTATCAGCCCATCGTCGACCTCGTCACGCGCGCGCTCGACGCGGCGTCGCCGGCCGCGCTGCGCAACATCGCGCCCGTATCGGCGGCCGAGCTCGTCGCGCTGGTGCCCGCGGTGGCCGAACGCTTTCCGGATCTGCCGCAGCTGTCGCGCGATTTCCCCGAGGCGCGCCAGGCGCGCCTGGCGCGCGCAGTGGGCCAGCTCCTCGAGGCTTCGCGAGAGGCGCGCCCGTTCATTCTGATGGTGGACGACATTCAGTGGGCGGACGAGGCGAGCGCCCAGGTGCTCCACTACCTCGCCCGTCACGTCGCCGACCGACCGGCGCTCGCGATCTACGCGTATCGCGACGACGAGCTCGAGAGCGACGAGCGGCTCGCGCGCCTCGTCGAGAGCCTGCGCCGCGAGGCCGGCGCGCGCCGCGTGCCGCTCGCGCGGTTCGACCTTGCGGACGCGGAGGCGCTGGTCGCGGCGCTCGGCGATGCGAAGCTCGTCGCGCCGGGGCTGGCCGCGCGCCTGCATCGCGAAACCGAGGGCAATCCGTTCTTCCTGACGTCGATCCTGCAGTCCCTCAGCGAGGGCGAGACGCAGCTCGAGCCGCGCACGAGCGACGGCCGGATGCTTCCGGGCGCGTTGCGCGCCGCCGTGCGCGCGCGACTCGCGCACGTGCCCGGCGAAATCCGGCCGACGCTCGAAACCGCGGCGGTCCTCGGCCGGCGCTTCGACTTCGACACCCTGCTCGCGGTGACGCGCGAGCCGGAAGGGGCGCTGCTCGACGCGGTGGAGGCGCTCGTGAAGCGCCACCTGCTGCGCGAGGAGGGCGAAGGCGGGGTGTACGACTTCAGCCACGACAAGGTGCGCGAAGTGGTCTATCGCGACATCGGCGGGGCGCGTCGCAAGCTCCTGCATCGGTCGGTGGCCGAAGCCCTGGAGCGCCGCGGCGAAGGCGAAGCACACGAGCGCGATGCCCGGCTGGCGGAGCACTACGAGCGGGCGCAAGTCTGGTCAAAGGCGCTCGAGTACCTGGTCCTGGCCGGCGAGCGCTCCCAGGCGCTCTTCGCGATGCGCGATGCGCTGCACTGGTTTGATCGCGCCGTCGCGCTGTCCGAGGCGCATCCGGAAGCGCTGAACGAGCGTGCGCGGCTCGCCCTCTACGAGCGGCGCGGCGGGGCGCGCGCGCAGGCCGGGCTGACGGAGGGCGCCGTCGCCGACATTCGCCGCGTCATGGAGGCCGCCCGTGCGAGCGGCGAGCGGGACAAGGCGCGCGACGCGCTGATCCAGCTGGGCATGGCGTATCGGCGCGGCGACGCCTACGAGGCCGCGACAGCCTGCCTGATCGATGCGCTGGCGGAATCGCGCGTCATGAACGACGAGCGCCATGCGGCCGACACGCTGTATCACCTCGGCACGGTGGCATGGAGCACCGGCCGGAACGAGCAGGCCATCCGGTTCCACCAGGAGGCGGTGGAGATCTGCGAGCGCACCGCGCTCACGGATCTGGTGGCCGTGCAGGCCTATCACGGCCGGGGCGAGGCGCACTTCGCGAACGCGGAGCCGGCCGCGGCGATCCGGTGCTACACGCGGTCGCTCGAGCTCGCCCGCGGCATCGGCGACAAGAGCTACGAGTCCGAGAACCTGATGATGATCGGACACGCCTGCGTCGGGACCAAGGGCCTCGGCGACTATCCGCGCGCGCTGGTGAACTTCGAGGCGGCCCTCGAGATCGCGCGCGCGGCGGACTTGCAGTGGCACATGGGTCCGACGCTGCTCGGGCTCGACCACGTGCGGGCCTGCACCGGGCATTACGGCGCGGCCTGGGCCGGCATGTTGAAGACGCTGCGCTGGCTGCAGAGCCTGAAGCACGTGCGCTATCAGCTCATCGCCTACGATTTTCTCGGGCATCTGCTGCTCGACCTCGATCTGCACGAGCAGGCGGCGGAATACATGGCGCGCGGGCTCGCGCTCGGGCGCGACGCCGGCATCATGTTCTGGCGCACGGCCATCGACGCGAACCTCGCGATCGCACGGGCGCGGCTCGGGCAGCGGGACGTGGCACCTGCCCTGGAGGCCGCGCTCGACCAGTCGCGGCGCGCCTCCGAGCGGTACATGATGACCCGGTGTCTCGAAGGGCTGGCCGAGGTCGCGCTCGCCCAGGGCGACCCGCGCCGCTGCCGGGCATTCGGGGACGAGCTGCTCGCGCTCGCCGAGCCGAACGGCCTGCGCGAACTCGAGGCGAGCGCGCGGCGCTGGCGGGGCGAGGCGCTGCTCGCCGAGAAGGAGTACGCGGCGGCGCATGCCGAACTGTCGCGGGCGGCGGCCCTCGCCGAGGGCATCGGCCGAACGCGGCTTCAGTGGGATACGGCGAACGCGCTGGCTCGAGTGTGCGCCGCCCGGGGCGAGCGCGACGCCGCGCAGCAGCCACCAAGCCAAGGCGCGCGCGATCGCGGCGGCGATCACGGCGAGCCTCGAATCATCGGGGCTCGAGGCGCGGCTGCGCCCGACCGGCGATTCGGGCTGACCCGGCGCGAGGGAAACTCGCTCCGACTCTCCCGCGTGTGCTCGAGCTCGCCGCGAGCATCGAAGCCAAAGGCCAACGGCGTCCGCTCGCGCGCGTAGTGCGCCGTGGTGCGGTCGCTAGGCAGGCTTGATCATGCGCACCAGGAACAACAGGACCCCGGCACCGATGGTCGCCACGATCAAGGCGCCGATCAACCCGCCCCCGGCGGCGAGGCCCAGCTGGTGAAACAGGAATCCGCCCACCAGCGCGCCGGATACGCCCGTCACGATGTCGCCGACAACCCCGAAGCCGCCGCCTCGCATGTATTGTCCCGCCATCCATCCGGCAGTCACGCCAATCAGAATGAACCAGAGGAATTCCATGTCGTCGTTCCCTTTTTCCAGCGTGAGGTCCCGGCGTTGCGACTGGCCCGGCGATTCGCGTTCGCGCGCCCGTCCCGCGGCACTGCGGGACTCGAGGGCAGGGCGCGCCGATACAGACTACGTACACGGCGCATCGGGATCGGTGCGCTGACGCACATAGCCGCGTCCGGCCGCAAATACATGCGGCCGGACGCGGCCAGCACCGCTAAGACCGGGCGAGATGAACCTCGTAGCCGGTGGAATGCTGCTCAGGACTTTGCACTGATGTTGAGTTTATTCACTGTCGTTCCTTCGTGTTGCAATTGAGAGACTGAAGCATCGGCGGGCGCCTTCGCGCCCGCCGTGGCCGGGTTAGGCCGGCCGGTTGACCTCACGCTGGCGTTTCTGCCAGGCGGAGAGCTGCCGCTCGGCTTCTTCTTTCGAGATCCCGTAGGTTTCCTGGATCTTGCCGGCGAGCTGATCGCGCTTGCCTGCAATCACGTCGAGCTGGTCGTCGGTGAGCTTGCCCCACTGTTCCTTGACGTTGCCCTTGAGCTGCTTCCAATTGCCTTCCACTTGATCCCAGTTCATTGCGATTCTCCTTGCGGTGATTGGACATCTCTGGCGGTCGCAGTGCGCGAGCCACCGGTGCGCGACGCGGGTTGTCGCTGTGAACCGAGGCGGTCGGTGCGGCCGACGGCCGTGATCGTCTCGGGGTTGTGAGGTGCTTGAGCTGTGCTACCGATGGTGCATTGATACGCCGAAACGCTTCTCCGTTCCGTGCGCTAGCGAACGTACTGGATCCTGATTCTCCTGTACGTTCTATCTCCGCCCTCTGACGGGTCCCCTAAAGCCTCCGGGAGAGTTCGGTGTCATCCACGCGGCGCGCCTCCGTCACGAATGCTCTGATCGCGGCGTTGCCCCGCAAGGACCGCGAGCACCTGCTTGCGGGCTGCGAGCGCGGTCGACCTCGCGTTCGCCGATGTGCTCTGCGAGCCCGGCGACCGGATCCGGCACGTCTACTTCCCCACCGACGGGTTCATCTCGCTGTTGACGCCGCGCGACGGCTGCACGAGCCTCGAGGTGGGGCTCGTCGGCAGCGAAGGCATGCTCGGCATCACCCTCATGCTGGGCGTCGACGGTCTCACCCCTGCGCGCGCTGGTCCAGGGCTCGGGCGCCGCGATGCGAATGGGGGCTGCGCCGTTCCTCCGCGAACTCGCCCATAGCGCTGCCCTGCAGCGCGAGCTGAACCGCTACCTCTACGTCTCGATGGCGCAGCTCGCGCAGACCGCGGCGTGTACGCACTTCCACGTGCTGGAGGCGCGCCTCGCCCGCTGGCTGCTGATGACGCACGACCGGGCGCATGCGGACGAGTTCCGCCTGACGCACGAGCTGCTCGCCGAGATGCTCGGGGTGCGCCGGGTCGGTGTGACCAAGGCGGCGGGGGGGTTGCAGAGGCGGAAGCTGATTCGCTACCGTCGCGGCAACATCACGGTTCTTGCCCGCAGCGGCCTGGAAGCCGCCGCCTGCGGGTGTTACCGGGCCGCGCAGAACGTGTACGACCGCATCCTCGGCTAGCGAGGATGCCTAGCGGCGCGACCGTGACCCGCGCTCCTTCGCGCGCATCACGTCGCGGGCAGTATTCGGGGAGCAGGCGATCGGACTCCCGCCTGACCACGTCGTAGCACTCGCACGCCCGGGCCTCCAGTCCCGGCCGATCCAGCACCGTGATGCGGCCACGGCTGTAGCGGATCAGGCCGGCGCTCTGCAGCTTCCCGGCGGCCTCCGTGACCCCTTCGCGGCGCACCCCGAGCATGTTGGCGATCAATTCCTGCGTCATGGTGAGCTTGTTGGAGGGCAGCCGATCGAGACTCAGCAGCAGCCACCGGCAGAGCTGTTGATCCACCGAATGATGCCGGTTGCAGACCGCCGTCTGCGCCATCTGCGTCAGCAACGCCTGGGTGTAGCGCAGCAGCAGATGCTGCATCGGCCCGGCGCGAGTGAACTCGCGCTTCAGCAGCTGCCCCGAAAGCCGGAACGCTGCGCCGGCGCTCTGCACGATGGCGCGGCTCGGGGTGGTCTCACCTCCCATGAAGAGGGAGATCGCCGACCATGCCCTCGTTGCCCACCACGGCGATCTCGGCGGACGACCCGTCCTCCATGACGTAGAGCAGGGACACGATCGAGGTCGTGGGGAAGTAGACGTAGTCCTGCCGGCTGCCGGACTCGTAGACGACGTCTCCGAGCGTCATCGAGACCGGCTCGAGATGGGGATACAGGTGTTCGCGTTCGGCCGCCGGCAGGACCGCCAGCAGCCTGTTCGTTTCGGGAATTTGCGGCGCAGGCCGTTGTTGCCATATCCAGTACCGCCCGAAGCAGGGTAGCACTCTCTGTGCGCAAGCGCACAGAGACGCGCTGGCGAGCGGTCGCCGCGCGCATTGAGGTGGGTCATGAGAACTGCCGCTGGCAGACTGCGTCAAGGACTACGGCGAAGATTCCTCGCGTGTGTACGCGAGCGCACAGAGCGTCCCGGGGAGGCGGAAGGACAATTGCCGCCACGATCAGCTTTTGCGCACAAAGGAAGTCGCCATGAACATTACCTTGAGCCTTGCTCCCCTGGTATCGCTTCTCGCCGGCGTTCTCATCCTGATCGCGCCCCGGATGCTGAACTACATCGTCGCGATTTACCTGATCGTCGTCGGGGTGCTGGGACTGTTCGGCGACATTCGTCTGAGGTAGATCCGCCGAACGGGAATCCGTTCACCATCAACGAGAACAAGAATGACGGCAGGGGAAAGCGCTAGGGCGCAGATAGACGCGGTTGCCGCGCATCTCGCCGCGGGCCGCGACGCGCTGTTGCAGCGCTGGCGGCAGGCCACCGACGCGGACCCGGAGCTGACGTCCGCTTCCGCGCTGTCGCGCGCGCAGTTCTTCGACCACGTTCCCGAGGTGCTCGACGCCTTCGAGCGGATGCTCCGCGCCCGCTTCGGCGAAGAGCGGGCGGAGGCCGCCGAGGACCAGCGCGAAGGCGCGGCGGGCCACGGGATGCACCGCTGGCAGCAGGGTTACCGGCAGCGCGAGGCGATGCGGGAGTGGCGCCACCTGCACCTGTGCCTCGTCGACGAGCTGGAAGCCTACTCGCTCGCGCACCCCGGAACCGGCCCCGAGGCGATGGCCGCCGCGCGCCGCGCGCTCGCGGAGCTGTGCAGCGACGGCGTGTGCGAGAGCGCCGATCAATACCAGCAGTTGCAGCGCAGCGAAGCGGCGGGACGCGTGCGCGAGCTGATGCAGGCACTCGAGGCGCTCGAGGCGCTCGAGGCTCGCCGGGCCGAGTTCCTCCGCAAGGCCACGCACGATTTGCGTGGCAGCCTCGGCGAGGTGGAGAACGCGACCGTGGCGCTCGACGACGAAGGCGCCGCCGGCGATGCGCGCGCGCAGTCTCTTGCCACGCTGCACCGTGGCGTGGTCTCGATGACCACGCTCCTCAACGACCTGATCAGCCTCGCCCGCCTCGAGGCGGGCCATGAGCGCCGCGTCGACGGGCCGTTCGACGCGGCGGCGCTGCTCGGCGAAGTGTGCATGTCGTTGCAGCCGCTCGCGGCGGAGCGCGGGCTCGCGCTCGTCGCCGACGGGCCGGCGGCGCTCGCCGTCGAGGGCGACCGATTCAAGACCTACCGGATCGCGCAGAACCTCGTCGTGAATGCGCTGAAGTCCACCGAGCGCGGCACGGTGAAGGTCACCTGGGGACCCGACCCGTCCGACCCGGGCTGGCGCTGGTTGCTGTCGGTGCAGGACACCGGACCCGGGCTGCAGGCCGGCGCCTCCGCGCCGCTCGCGCGCGCACTGAAGGCTGCGACCGACGACGCGCAAGCGGTGGGCGAGCAGGCGGAGGCCGACGGTGCGCCGTCAGCGGAGGCCGAGCCAGCGCCGCTCCTGCGCTCGCAGTCGGGACGTCGCGCCGCCGACGAGCCTGTCGGCGAGGGGATCGGGCTCGCGATCGTCAAGCGCCTCTGCGAGCTGCTGGACGCCAGCCTCGAGCTGCACACCGAGGCCGGCAAAGGGACGACCTTCCGGGTGCTGTTCCCGCGGCAGCCGCTGCGTAGCGGCGGCGACTCGAGTTGGCGCGATTCAGGCCGGGGCGACGCCGATCAGGGCGACTCAGGCCAAGGCGACCCACGCGGGCTCTGACTGGCGCGGCCGGCACTCCGCCAGGATCCGCCCGAGGTCATTTGGCCTGCAGAGCGGCGAGGACCACTTCTCGTGACGGTTCACACTTGCAAACCCACATACCGCTTCTCCCGATACTGCGTCCTATGTGCGACAGCGCACCGACCGCCTCGCGGAACGGCGTATACCAAGTGGGACGCGGACGCGTCCTTCCCGTGCGTCCTGTTCCCACGAATCAAGGAGGCTTTATGAACATTCCCAGTCTTCCAACCCAAACAACGCCATTTCTCTGGGGCGCGGCAGCGGGCGCGATCGCGCTCGCAATCGTCGGATTCAGCTGGGGCGGCTGGGTGACCGGCGCCACGGCGGAGAAGCGTGCCAGCGGGCGGGCCGATGAAGCGATCCTGGCAACGCTCACGCCGATCTGCGTGGCCCAGTTTCAGCGGAGCGGCGATGCACCGGCCAAGCTAGTGGCGCTCAAAGAGGTCAAGAGCTGGGAGCAGGGCGACTATGTCGGGAAAAGCGGCTGGGCCACGATGCCCGGCAGCACCGCTGAGCCGAACCGCCAGGTCGCCACGGCCTGCGCCGAGGCGCTGAACAAGCTTGTCATGTAAGCAGGGAACCCGGCCCTTCGCTGGTCCGCCGGACCCGGCCGGGCGCGATCATCGCAGGCGGTGACGAGCAGGGCGGTGGTCCCGCTCGGATTGGCGCAATCAGTGCTCGAAGTTCGTCGACACCAGGTTCCGCTCGGTCACCACCGACCGAGCGGTGGCGTCGTGCAGCAAGCGGCGGCTGACCAGGACGCATGGCATCCGCGCGTTCGGATTCTGCATCGCGGTGGTCGCGCGCCGGATCGACCGCTCATCACCGGGCGATTTCAGCGACCAGCTTCAGGAGCTCGTTCCTCACGAGCTCCGTGGTGACCTGCGCCAGCTGATACTCGCCGCGCGGACCTGCGGATCCATCCGCCCGGGAAACCAGGGGGCCGCCGTGGATTTCCACCACCCGGTTGTAGTACCGGGTGGCGAAAGCCAGCGACGGAGACTGGTCCGGCCGCGGGGCGGCGCCGTCAAGCCCGGCAGGCAGAATGCGGATCGAGATTTTCGCCTCCGTCGTGTTGCCGCCCTGCTCGAAGGCGTACTCGTCCTCGGAGATGCTGAAATCGTGTCCGCGGGCCTTCAGGGCGGCACCGACCGCCTCGAACACGGGTCGCACGACCATACGCCTGAGGTTCGCGAACTCGTCCAGGAAAGCGACCTCGTCCGCCTTGATCTGCCGCATCCTGGCCGCCACGGCGCTGCGCTTCTCGTCGTACTGATCGAGCAGCTTTCCGAGTTCGGCATCGAAATCGACGGCCACGGCGTTGTCCTTGAACTGCGAATCCAACGTTTCTGTTGCTCGGAAACTCTTTGCCGTCCGTCTGTCAGCGCACATAGCTCGTGCCCGAGCAGTTCACTCAACCGCCGGTAACGCCATCCTACCGTCCGTCTGCCAGTCGCAGATAAGTTCGTGTCCACGCTGGGTGCGGCGGCCGATCAGTGCGGCGTGACACGATCGGCAGGGCGGACATTGCACGGCGGTCGTACGGTCTGCAGCTGCGGCTGCGGAATCGCGAATCGGCACCCAAGGAGAGCGAAATGACATTGGGAACGATCTCGATCATCGCGATTCAGCGTCGATCCGGTCGCGCCGTCCTTGCCGTCCAGCAAGGGATGGGGTTACGCATTGGGCGACGCCATCGGACTCAGACGGAACCTTCGAGGCGTCATACTGGACAATGGCCGTGACGATCCGCCATTCGACCGGAGTGCGCGGGGTGCGCGTCGGGTCGAACAGGAAGAGTGAGAACGCTCACGGGTGAGACGCGGCTCGAGTAGTCAACCACAGCAGGAAATCATGACGACCTTTCGAATCTTCGCGGCGATACTGCTGGGCTCGTGGCTGGGGACGCTCAGCGGATGTGCGACCACCACCACGGGTGGCGCGGTCGGCGCCGACCGCTCTCAGCTGATGCTCGTGTCCTCGGAGCAGCTCGAGCAGATGGCCGCGCAGGGCTACGCCAAGCTGAAGTCGGACGCAGCACGCCAAGGCGCGTTGAACACCGATCCCGCGATGCTGCAACGCGTGCGCGCGGTGGCCAGCCGTATCGAACCGCAGACCGCAGTGTTCCGCCGCGACGCCCCAGGCTGGCAGTGGGAAGTGAACGTGCTGGCCAGCGACGAGCTCAACGCGTTCTGCATGCCCGGCGGGAAGATCATGTTCTACAGCGGGCTGATCAACCAGCTCCGCCTGACCGACGACGAGATTGCGATCGTGATGGGGCACGAGATCGCGCATGCGCTGCGCGAGCATTCGCGAGAGCACCTGTCGCAGGCGATCGCCGCGCAGACCGCGATCGGCGTCGGTGCCGCGCTGCTCGGCCTCGGCGAGGGCTCGGCCGGGCTTGCGAATGCCGGTTACGAGGCCTTGATCGCAACCCGGTTCAGTCGCGCCGACGAGAGCGAAGCCGACCGCATCGGACTGGAGCTTGCGGCGCGGGCGGGCTACAACCCGCGCGCCGGAGTGACGTTGTGGCAGAAGATGATTGCTGCCAACAAGGGCGGGCAGCCACCTCAGTTCCTCAGCAGCCACCCCGCGGATGCGACGCGTGTCCAGGAAATCGAGGCGCTGCTGCCGACCGTCATGCCGCTCTATCAGGCCGCAAATCGGCCCCGTTGACCAACATCCCCTTTAGGGGCTTCTGGTTCGCACGGTAACGGACCCGAGAGCTGCCTCGTCACAGCTCGCTCCTGCGGAACCACGCGCAGTTCGATCTCCAGCAGATCCCGAGACCAGCGCGCAGCAGCAGCGCCGGGGCAATGGCAACGGCCGCAGCGAGCGGGGATCTGCTCGCGTGCGGCCGATGTGGAATTCACGACGGTCGCCCGTGCGCGCGGCGGCGCCGTGGCCGGGGGTACCGTCCGGCGTCCTCTTTGACGGGCTAGCGGAGCCCGAAGAACGACAAGAGTGCGACGACGATGACGATCGCGCCGACGATGTAAACGATGTTGCCCATGTGCGACTCCTTTGCGTGAGAGGGAGGATGGGATCGCAGTGGCTGTCCGGGAATGATGATCTCCGAACCGATGCCCGCCGCGACTCGCCCTTTGCCTCAAGGCACACGGTACGGTTCGGAGCCGGCGCCGTCTGTGCGGTAGCGCTCCGAATGCAAAGGCACCCGCGCCAGGGCGAGCAGGGTGCCGACCATGGCGGACCTGGCCGGCGCTGGACAGCGGCCCCATGTGCGCTAGCGTACCGACGGCGCGCGGTCTTGCCACTACGCTGTTCTCGAGCTGCCGACGCGGTGTACCGACTGCATGCTGCGAGGGTCGGCTTCCGGTGAAGACGATATCGGCGAGAGCGTCGTTCGAAACAGCCAGGTCCGAAGTAAATGAACAAGCGAACGCAAGTCGATCGATCTCCGCACTTGCCGATCTGGATCGCAAATGCCGCGACAACGCTGTTGTGCGCTGCCGGCATTGCGTCGTTCATGACGTGGCTGCCGACCGCGAGTGGAAATCCCGATGAGGACACGTCCCTCTCTGAGCGATCGCTCCAATCGGTAAATGCAGCGGCCGCTAGGAGGAGACCTGGCCTCCGTTAGTGTGGCGAGCCACACGCCAACCAGAGCAACATGCGCCGGGTGCGGCGTAGTCGAGTTGGTGCGGGAGATCGACACCCGCGGTGACCACGCGGTGGAATCGACTCGGAGCTACGAGCTCACCATTCGCTTTCAGGACGGTTCGACGCGGGTATTCAACGAGGCCACCCCGCGGACGTGGCGACCGGGGGCGCGGGTCATGGTCATTGACTGACGGCGCGCACGACGACTAGCGCTGCAGTGCGGGCGACGCGGAGAATCCGACTATGACGCGATTCGCACGCATTTATGGAGGTCGCGTTGCGATCTTACTAACCAGGTGGCAACGGCGTGAAGGCGGTCAAGAATGACATGTGCCTCAAGTAGAGCGAGGAAGGCGATCCGATGAAACATCTGCTTCCACCTTTGCCGTACGGCTATGCGGCGCTGGAGCCGCACATCGACGCGCACACCATGACGCTGCATCACGATCAGCATCATGCGTCGTATGTGACGAACCTGAATGCGGCGTTGGAACCGTTCCCGGAACTGCACGAGCGCACAGCGTCATGGCTGTTGCTGAACCTCAACAAGGTGCCGGAGAAGATCCGCACAGCCGTTCGCAACAACGCGGGAGGACACGTGAACCACCGGTTGTTCTGGCGGGCCATGTCTCCAACCGGCGGCGGCGCGCCGGCGGGCCCGCTTGCCGACGCGATCAACCTTGCCTTCGGCAGCCTCGAGCAGTTCAAGGCGCAGTTCGACGAAGCGGGCGGGAAAGTGTTCGGGTCAGGGTGGGTCTGGCTTGCGAGAGCGCAGAAGGACGGCGGCGGGCTCCAGGTGATGACCACGCCCGGCCACGACAATCCGATGATGCAGGGCCACTTTCCGATCCTGGTCAACGACGTCTGGGAGCATGCCTACTACCTGAAGCATGAGAACCGGCGCGCCGACTACCTGAAGGGCTGGTGGTCGGTTGTGAACTGGCAAGAGGCTGCCCGCCGGTTCGATCGTTCCGACCACTCCGCCGAGCAGGAGTGGGAGACCGACGGAGGCCTGGTGCTCGAGGCGACGAAGTGATCGATGCTGCGGCGATCGTGTGCGCGCGAAGACTTGTGGTCGCTCCGTTGCAGAGAGATTCTCCGGGCCAACAATAAAGCCGCCCGAACCCTGTCCGCTTAGCCACACCGACGGAGTCAAACGTCGTTCAGCGCTGAGCCCTGCTTCTCTTCGCCGGCTTTCTTGCGAGCCTCCTCGCTGCCCGCTTGGCGGCCCTGTCGACCGCGGCGCCGGCCTTCCTCGCGGCCGTCCCGGCCTTGGCCACGCCCTTCTTCAGCACGGACCTCGTAGAGGTCGCCCTCCGTCCCGGGACCTTCGTTGCCTTGCCGGACCTGCGCGTCGCGGCGCGTCTTTTCGGGCTCATGGCGCGCTCGACTCGGCCGGCAGCCTTTCTGGCACCCGCGGCCGCCACCTTCAGCCTGCTTCTCACCGTGCGCTTCGCCTTGCCCATGGCTCTCTTCGCATCCACTTCGGTGGCCTTCGCCCGGCGTTGCACGCTTGCTGTGGCGGCCCGCGTCCTCTTCGCGACCAAGGCCCGGGCCTTCCCCGCTCCGCGCTTGGCGTCCGATGCCGCAACTTTCACCCGCTTTATAAGCGAGCCGCCCATCTTCCACGCCTTGTCCTTGGTTGCTCCCACGGCGTTGCCGATCCTCGTCAGAAACCGCTTACCTTTGCGCATCATCGATTCTCCTGTCCGCAGCCTGCGTTGCGTTGTTGACATGGCCACTGGGGCGTGGCTCTTCGTTGAGGACCCGCCAGCAGTCAAATCAGGGCAACGCGCTAGATCTTGCCCAACAGCAAACCTCTGTACGCTAGCGTACAGATCAGTCCCCTCGCCGCCGCTATGCTCCTCCACAGAGCGCCCTGAATTCACTGCCGACGGCAGTGGAGGGGAACGGGCCAAGGAGCGAACCATGAGTATCGGCACCATTCTGTTGATCATCATCATTCTGATGCTTTTGGGCGTTTTGCCGGTATGGCCGCACGCCCGTAGCTGGGGCTACGCGCCAAGCGGCATCGTGGGCGTGATTCTGGTGATCCTTCTCGTCCTGTTCCTGATGGGACGCATCTGATTCCGCTCTTGTCGTGAGGTTGGCTGTGGGGTGACTTGGGAATGCTGCTGGGCATTCCCATCATCGTCATCGTTAAAGCGGTGTCTCATAATGTGGAGCCGCTGCATCCGCTGGCCGAATTGCTGGGGGACTGAGTCATCTCCAACGGCCGACCCCAGGGCCGGCGCATCGGCGATCCCATGAAAGGTCTTTTCGATTTTAAGGAGGCCTAGGCATGTCTGTCACAACACCGATCCAGCGACACTACGCTCCAAAGAATTGGTCCGACCGGGTTGCCTATGCTTTCACCCGGTTCCTCCGATTCTTCGCCGACGCTTTTTTCGCTCGTCGATACGGTCATCGTGCGGTCGTACTGGAAACGATTGCCGCGGTTCCGGGCATGGTGGGCGGCGCCTTGCAACATCTGCATTCCCTGCGGCGCATGGAAGACGATCGCGGCCGGATCCGCACGCTCCTGGAAGAAGCGCAGAACGAGCGCATGCACTTGATGACCTTCGTCCACATCGCCCGACCCTCTGGCCTCGAGCGCCTGCTGATTCTGGTGGCTCAAGGCATCTTCTACAATTCTTTCTTTCTGCTTTACCTGTTGTCAGCAAAGACCGCGCATCGCGTAACGGGTTACTTCGAAGAGGAGGCGGTCCACAGCTACACCGAGTATCTGGCTGGCGTAGAGAACGGCACATACGCCAACGTCCCGGCGCCCAAGATCGCCATCGATTACTGGAAGCTTTCGCCTGACGCGCGGCTGCGCGACGTCATCATTGCCGTGCGCGCAGATGAAATCCATCACCGTGATGTCAATCATCGATTGTCCGACGAGTTGGCTTGAACGGCGTCTAGCGACCGACCGCTTCAAGGGTAATGTGCCACCCCTCTAACGTTGGATGAGTTGAATGCGAGAGCGTCAAATGGCGCCTAAGAGGACTAACGGCGCGAGCGCGCCATCGCGCCGTTCAGGGACTACTCAAACAAGGGATCCAGCGATCGCTGGGGATTGCGCGCCCCATGGTCGGTCGGCGGGGACCTCGATGGCCCTGAACGCGTCCCGCTCCAGTCGGGTCGTCGCGTTGGCCCGCTGAGCAACGATTACTTCTTGTCGCCCTTTGCCGCGTCCTGGATGGCGTCGCCCGCTTTCTCGATTTGCTGTCCGACACTTTCGACCGCTTTGTCGACTTGCCTGCCCGCTTTCTCTGCCGGGCCTTCCTGCTTTTGGCAACCGAATAGCGCCGCAAGGAGCGCGGTCATGATCAAGGCTGTGGTTAGGGTTTTACCGGATTTCATCTTTCATACCTCCCAAGAGTTGGCCGCAAGCGCGGTCACGTGGATGATCACTGCGTTCACTGTTGTACCTGTTCGGTGGGGAGTCTGGGCGGAATGCCGTGTAGACGACAGCCGATGATCGCTTCGCTGCTGGTCCAATATGGCCAATCGACCGCGCTGGTGTGCCCGTCCATCCGCCGCGCACGACGTGCGGATCGACGGAATGGATTCCGGCCGTGACGCGGCTACTTGTTCGCCTTGTCCTGCATCTTCTGACCACCGCGCTCGATGTCCTGTCCCAGTCCGTCCATCGTGTGGCAGCCAGCAAGCAGTGCAATCCATGCGGCGACAGCGACAATAAGAAACCTGTGCATCATGATCATCGTCCTCAAGGTGAATGCAACAACGTGTCAAACGTCAACGCGGCATCAACGCAGTTCACAACCGAGAAACCAGCGGCGATTCGTCAATTACGCACCACCGTCAATGTCCTCTTTCTAGTCGAGGCCTGTCTGTACGCTATCGCACCCTGGGTTGGGAGCACGTATGGGTGACCTGAGGAACGCGTCGTGGATCGCCCGCTTCGGTCTTGCGTGGATGCTCATCGGGGGAACCGACGCGCGGGCCACGCGTGGCCATGAGCTGAGCCAGGATCAGAGCGGCTACGTCATCTCTCTGTTTCCTACAGCACTTACCCGGTGCGCGGTACTTCCGGTGCCAGCAGGATTCCCGAATTCGCGGTCTGCAGGGAGACGAGCGTCTCGTCCCCGCTCGCCGGCTCCACCAGCGGGCTGAGACGCCTGAGGCGGGCGGTGCCGAAAAACGTTGCAAAGGGCACGTCGGAAGCATCGCGCCCGGTTCCGAGCCGGACCAGAGCGGAGATCGGAGCCAGTTCAGTCGGGTCGAAAAGGTGCCATCGATCGCCGAGGAAAGCCTCGACCACCGCATGAAAGTCCTGGGGCGGATCCTCGTACTTGGTATACGCAGTCACGAATCTTGCGGGGATGTTCAGCGCACGGCACAGGGCAATAACGAGATGGGCGAAGTCGCGACAGACCCCGGCGCGGTTGGCCAGCACGTCACGCGCGCTGTAGGTCGTCGTCGAGGATCCCAACTGGTAGGCGACGTTTTCCTTGACCCAGCGGCAGATCGATTCCACGCGCTGATAGCCGGGCGGCATGTTCCCGAACGTACGGACGGCGAAGTTGTAGAGCGCTTCGACTTCGCAGTAGCGACTTCCCTGCACATAGGAGAGCACCTCCCCCGGCAGCTTTGCGAGCGGCGTCTCGGGCGCAGCGCTGTCACAGTCGGGCGCCTGCACCTCAACCGTCGCTAGATAGCGGATGCTGAACTCGCCCGGGGAAACGTCGACCCGGAAGAAGCGGTTGCGCCCGCTCTCGTCGCGAAACTCGTCCAGCAAGCGGGCCGGCGTGGTCGAGACCGTCTCGGCGATGACGCGCTGACCCGGCGTGGACGGGACGCCAAGATTGAACACGAACAGCGACTGCTTGTCGACGTCATAGTCGAGTTCGCAGTCAATGTGATAGGTCTTCATTTCCTAGGCCTCGGTCGCGGGCGCGGGTGCGGCGGAGAATCCAGTTGCAGGCACGCTCGACTGGACGAGCAGATCCTACCCGAGGATCACGCGCACCTTGTGAACCTGACCATCGTCCACGAGCGGAACTCGCGTCGCGCCCTCCGGCAGCGACTTGCCGTCGAGCTCCGCGTGCGCGACGCCGCGGCTGACGCCGTCGGGATTCTCGACCGCGATCTCGTAGCGCGCCGAGCGGTACCGGAAGACGATCTCGAAGCCGCGGCCACGCCCTGCGGAATGCAGGGATCGAGGCACAGGACCGTCGCCCTGCACGCGAAAGCCGAGGATCGCACTCGAGGCCGGCGCGGTACATCCAGCCGGCCGAGCCGGTGTACCAGGTCCAGCCGCCGCGCCCGACGTGCGGCGCGACCGAGTAGACGTCGGCGGCGACGACGTAGGGCTCGACCTTGTAGCGCTGCACGTCCGCGCGCGTGCTGCGCGTGGTTGATCGGATTCAGGAGCGAGAACAGCTCGGCGGCCTTGTCGCCGTCGCCGAGCGCCGCGAAGGCGATCACCGACCAGACCGCGGCGTGGGTGTACTGGCCGCCGTTCTCGCGGATGCCCGGCGGATAGCCCTTGATGTAGCCGGGATCGAGCGGCGTGCGGTCGAACGGCGGCGTGAACAGCAGCGCCAGGCCGTCGTCGCGGCGGATCGAGCTGCTCGTCCACCGCCGCCATCGCGCGCGCCGCGCGCGCCGGATCCGCCGCGCCCGAGATCACGCTCCAGGACTGCGCGATCGAGTCGATCCGGCATTCGTCGCTCGCGGCCGAGCCGAGCGGCGTGCCGTCGTCGAAGTAGCCGCGCCGATACCAGTCGCCGTCCCAGCCGTCGCGCTCGAGCGCGTCGCGCAGCGCGGCGGCGTGCGCGCGCCACGTCGCGCGCGCGCGCCGTCTTCGCCGCGCGCCTCCGCGAGCGGCGCGAACGCCGCGAGCGTCGCGTGCAGGAACCAGCCGAGCCAGACGCTCTCGCCCTTGCCGCTGCTCGCCGACGCGGTTCATGCCGTCGTTCCAGTCGCCGCGTGCCGATCAGCGGCAGGCCGTGCGCGCCGACCGTCGAGGCTCCGGTCGAGCGCCGCGCGCGCAGTGCTCGAACAGCGTCGCCGCTCTCGTCGGCGACCATCGGCTGGAAGAAGGCGTCGTGCTCGCCCGGCGCGCAGCGCCGGCCCTCGAGGAACGGAACGGTCTCGTCGAGCACCGCGGCGTCGCCGGTCGTCGTCGACGTAGTGCGCGGCGGCGTAGGCGAGCCAGACGCGATCGTCGGAGATGCGCGTGCGCACGCCCTGGCCCGACGGCGGCAGCCACCAGTGCTGCACGTCGCCTTCGACGAACTGCCGCGCCGCGGCGCGCAGCAGATGCTCGCGCGTCAGCGCCGGGCTGCGACACGGCGAGCGCCATGCCGTCCTGCAGCTGGTCGCGGAAGCCGTAGGCGCCGCTCGCCTGGTAGAACGCCGAGCGCGCCCAGACGCGGCAGGCGAGCGTCTGGTAGAGCAGCCAGCGGTTCAGCATGAGGTCCATCGCCCGGTCCGGCGTCTTCACCTGCACCGCGCCGAGCACCTCGTCCCAGTGCTCGGTCGACCGTCGCGCAGCACCGCGTCGAGATCGGCGCTGCGGTAGCGCGCGATCAGCGCGTGCGCCTCGGCCGCCGTCGCCGCCTCGCCGAGCAGGAAGACGATCTCGGCCGTGCCGCCCGGCTCGAGCTCGATCGGCGCCTGCAGCGCGCCGCAGGGATCGAGGCCCGCGCCGACGCGCTTGCGAGAGCGGCGCGTCCGCCGGCCAGCGCCGCCGGGTCGTGCGAGCGTGCCGTTGCGGCCGAGGAACTCGCGCCGGTCGCCGGTCCACGCGGTCTGGCGTCCGCCGAGATCCGCGAAGGCGACGCGCGCGCCGAACGTCGTGCTCCAGGGATTGCGCGCGAACATCGCGCCGGTCTCCGGATCGATCTCGGTCACGACGAACGGCGCCGACGCGCCGCGCGACGGCGCCGAGCACCCACTCGACGTAGGCGGTGACCGAGAGCCGCCGCGTGCGCGCCGAGAGTGTTGCGGATCGTCAGCCGCGAGATCTTGACCGGATCGTCGAGCGGCACGTACTGCAGCAGCTCGAGCGCGATGCCGTGCGCGGTGTGCTCGAAGCGGCTGTAGCCCTGGCCGTGGCGGGCGACGTAGGGCGCGGCCTCGTCGCGGATCGGCAGCGGCCGTCGGCCCCCACAGCTCGCCGCGTGTCCTCGTCGCGCACGTAGAGCGACCTCGCCCGGCCGGTCGCTGACCGGATCGTTCGACCAGGGCGTGAGCTGGTTCTCGCGGCTGTTGACGCGACCAGGTGTAGCCGCCGCCCTCGGCCGACGACCTGGAAGCCGAAGCCGGGATTGGCGATGACGTTGATCCACGGCGCCGGCGTCGCACTGCCCGGCGCCGAGGACCGTCACGTACTCGCGCCCGTCGGCGGCGAATCCGCCGAGGCCGTTGAAGAACTCGAGGTCCGGCGGCGACGCGGCACGGCCGCGGCGCGGTCTCGGGCGGCGCGCGCGCGGCGGCGGTGCGCGGCGCGCAGCGTCGGCCTCCGGGCGGACGCTCGAGCTGCTCGGCGAGCCTGCCGCGCCGGCCGACGAGCACCACGCGCGCCACGGCGAGCAGCAGGGCGCGCGTCTCGGCCGGAATGAGATCGGCGCGCAGCACGAAGACGCGCGCCGCGCGCGGCGTCCGCGCCGATCTGCGGCCGCGACTGGCTCGTCCGCACCAGCGTCTCGAGCGCGATCTGCAGATCCTGGACGTAGGACGACGCCGCGCTCGTTCAGGATCACGAGATCGACGGCGAGCTGCTTCATCCGCCAGTACTCGTGGGCGCGCAGCAGCTGCCGGACGATGGCGAGATCCTCGGCGCTCGTCGATCCGCACGCAGCACGATCGGCAGGTCGCCGGAGATGCCCTGCGCCCACAGCGCCGGCCGGCCCGCCGCCGCCGCGCCGGATGGCGTCGGACGACGGCCGCAGCGCGGGATCGGCGTAGAGCACGTGAGCCGGCGAGACGCTGGAAGAGGTTCGCCTCCTCCGGCGTCGATGCCGAGATGACGCAGCTGCACCTGCGCCTGGGTCCACGCCAGCGTGGCGGCGCGCTCGAAGGCGGTCGGCGTCGTGATGCTTGTCGACCAGGTCGAGCACGTCGCTGCGCGTCGACGCGGCGACCAGCGTCCAGAACGCGACGCGCGCCGTCGCGCCCGGCGGAATCCGCACGCGGCGGCGCAGGGCGAAGACCGGATCGAGCACCGTGCCGACGCGTGTTCGGAGAGCGGCCGGCCGTCCATCACGGCGATCGGCGCCCGGACCTCGCGCCCGCGGCCGAGGAAGCGCGCGCGGTCGGTCTCGAACTCCGGGTCGCCCACCGCCTCGCCCTCGACGACGGCCAGATGCGCCGCCCAGATCTCCGGCTCGGCCGGCGAGCGCCGCCGCCGCGTCGCCAGGAGCGCGCCGACGCTCGGCGAGGTACTCCGTCTGCACGAACAGCTTGGAGAAGGCCGGATGCGCCGCGTCGGCCGCGGGCGGCGCCAGCACGAGCTCGGCGTAGGAGGTGAGCTCGATCTCGCGCGTCGCGGCTGCCCGTGATTCGCGATCGAGACGCGGCGGACCTCGGCGTCGTCCTCCGGCGAGACGACGACCTCGAGCGTCGTGGTGATCGTGCCGTCGCGCCGCGACGAACTCGGCGCGGTCCTCGGTGAACGCGACCTCGTAGCGCGTCCGGCTCGACGCCGCTCGGCTGGTAGCCGGCCGACCACACGTCGCCGCTCTGCACGTCGCGCAGGAAGACGTAGCGTGCCCCAGTCGTCGCGCGTGACGTCCTCGCGCCAGCGCGTGACCGCCGAGGTCGCGCCAGCGGCTGTAGCCGGAGCCGGCGCGCCGTCAGCATCACCGCGTAGCGGCCGTTCGAGAGCAGGTGCGCCTGCGGCGTGGCGTCGTGCGCGGAATGGAATCGCCGCACCGCCGGCAGCTCCAGCTCGCGCACCGTCGCCGCCGTCTCGACCTCCTCCGCCCGCGGATGCGCCACCGCGACGTCGCGCGGCGTGCGCTCCTGCAGCAGCAGCTCGGTCGCCTGCACGATCGGCTCGGCGTGGAAGCGCGCGCGCATCGCGCCGTCGAGCAGCGCGTTGGCGATCGCGACCAGCGTCATGCCCTGGTGGTGCGCCATGTAGGCGCGCACGATCGCGACGTCCTCGCCCTCGGGCAGCCGCGTCGGCGTGTAGTCCAGCGCCTCGTAGAAGCCGTAGCGGCCGCGCGCGCCGACCGCGGCGAGCCGCGCGAAGTTCCGCGCCGCGGCGCGCCGGGTCGACCATCGCCGCGAGCGCCGTCGCGTAGGGCGCGATGACGGCGTTCTCGCCGAGGCCGCGCTTCAGGCCGAGGCCCGGGACGCCGAAGTTCGAGTACTGATAGGTGAGCTCGAGGTCGCGCGCGTTGTACGCGGACTCCGAGACGCCCCACGGCACGCCGAGCGCGGCGCCGTAGTCGATCTGCCGGCGCACGATCGAGGCGGCTGGTCTGCTCGAGCAGGCTGCCCGCCGGCGCGCGCATCACCAGCGACGGCATCAGGTACTCGAACATCGATCCCGACCAGGAGATCAGCGCGGCGCCGCGGCCGATCGGCGTCACGGCGCGCCCGAGCCGGAACCAGTGCCGCGCCGGCACGTCGCCCTTGGCGATCGCGACGAAGCTCGCCAGGCGCGCCTCGGAGGCGAGCAGGTCGTAGCAGCTCGGATCGAGCGCGCCGTCGGCGACCCGGTAGCCGATCGAGAGCAGCTTGCGCTCCGGGTCGAGCAGGAAGCCGAACTCCATCGCGACCGCCATCGCTCGCGCCGTCGCCTCGAGCGTCGCGAGCCGGCGCTCCAGGGCGTGCGCGGCGTCGGCCATTGCGGCGCACGTCGCGGCGGTGGCTCTCGATCGACGCGCAGCGTCGCCTCCGCCCAGAACAGCATCTCGGCGCCGGCATCGTCGCCGCGCTCGCTCGCGAGCGTGCGGGCGATGTCGGCCATCGTTGCGGCGTGCGGCGCGAGCTCCGCCAGCCGCGCGCCGATGTCCGTCGGCGGGCATCGGTGCCCGCTGCAGCGCGGCCGCCAGCGCATCGAGCGCATCGCCGAGCTGCTGCCGCGTGATCGTCTGCGTCCGCCGGTCGTCGGGCAGGCCCTGCAGCGCCTCGCGCGCGAGCTGCAGCGCGTCGTCGACGCCGGCGACGAGCGCGGCGCCCGGCCACCGGTCGGCCGCTCCACTCCCGGCAGGCGTTCGCCAGCGCGATCAGGTGTCCGGCCAGATTGCCGCTGTCCACCGACGAGACGTAGCGCGGGTCGAGCGGCCGCAGATCGCGCGTGTCGTACCAGTTGTAGAAGTGGCCGCGGAAGCGCTGCGAGGCCGCCCATCGTCGCGAGCGTCGCCTCCAGCCGCTCGACGGCCTCGGCCGTCCCGATCCAGCCGAAGTCGCGCGCGCTGACGGCGGACAGCAGGTAGAGGCCGAGGTTGGTGGGCGAGGTGCGGTGCGCGACGACCGGCTGCGGATCTTCCTGGAAATTGTCCGGCGGCAGCATGTGGTCCGCCGCCGTGACGAAGGTCTCGAAGAAGCGCCAGGTGCGGCGCGCGACCAGCCGCAGCGCGCGCGCGTCCGCGGCCGAGACCGGCACGCGCCCGGCGACCGGCGGCGAGCGGCTCGCTCCAGCGCGCGATGGCCGGCGCGGCGAGCCACAGCGAGCACGAACGGCGCCGCCACCGGCCAGGCGCCGCGCCCGAGCCACGCGACGACGATCGCCGCGACGACGCCGATCAGCGACGCCGCCGCCCATCCGCCGGTAGAAGCCGGCGAGGTCGAGCCGGCGGGCCGACGCTGGCCTGCGCCGCCGTGACCCACTCGAGCAGGTGCCGGCGGCGTCACGAGCAGCCGGAACAGCGTGCGCACGATCGCATCGCGCCATCAGCCAGGCCTGATGCGCGAGGAACGCGATCAGCAGCGCGGTCTGCGAGCAGCGCGAGCCGCGAGGTCCGCGCCGAGCGCGCGCAGGTGGCTGCGCTGCGGTGATGCCGGGCGCGGCGCGGCACGATCGCGGCGAGCACCGGCAGCAGCGCCGGCAGCGCGATCGTCGCCAGGACGAAGCCGGTCCAGACGACCGCGGCTGTGCAGCGGCAGCGTCCAGCCCGCGACCAGCGCGAGCGACGCTCGCCGGCGCGGACAGCGAGCGGCGCAGGTTGTCGAGCATCTTCCAGCGGCCGATCAGCGGCATCGCGCCGCGTGCCGCGCCGCGCCGCGTCGCCGCGCCCGAGGATCCACGGCAGCAGCTGCCAGTCGCCGCGCGCCCAGCGGTGCTGGCGCGCCGCCGCGACGTCGTAGCGCGACGGGAAACTCCTCGACGACCTCGATGTCGGAGACCAGGCCGGCGCGGGCGAAGATGCCCTCGAACAGGTCGTGGCTGAGCAGCGTGCTCTCGGGCACGCGGCCGGCGAGCGCGGCCTCGAAGGCGTCGACGTCGTAGATGCCCTTGCCGGTGTAGGAGCCCTCGCCGAACAGGTCCTGATAGACGTCGGAGACGGCGGCGGCGTACGGATCGATGCCGCTCGTGCTCGGAGAAGACGCGCTGGAACAGCGAGCCCTCGCGGCCGATCGGCAGCGACGGCGTGACGCGCGGCTGCAGCACGCGCGTAGCCCTCGACGACGCGGCCGCGTGCGCGGATCGAAGCGCGGCCGGTTGAGCGGATGCGCCATCTTGCCGACCAGCCGCCGCGCCGCCTCGCGCGGCAGCCGCGTGTCGGCGTCGAGCGTGATGACGTAGCGGACGTCCGGCGGGCACGGCCGGCGGCCGCCCGCCGACGTCGATGAAGGTCGTGTCGGTCGCGCCGCGCAGCAGCCGGTTCAGCTCGTGCAGCTTGCCGCGCTTGCGCTCCCAGCCCATCCAGCGCTGCCTTCGCCCTCGTTCCAGACCCGCCGGCGATGCAGCAGCAGGAAGCGGTCGCCGCCGGGCGCCGGCCCGTAGCGCCGGTTCAGCCGCGCGATGCCCGCGGCGGCCGCGTCGAGCAGCGCGTCGTCGCCGTCGCACGTGTCTCGGTCGCCGCGTCGGTCCAGTCCGAGAGCAGCGCGAAGTGGAGCTCGCCGTCCGGGCTCGCGAGGTAGTGGACCTCGAGCCGCTCGATCTGCTCCTCGATCGCGGCCTGCGGTCGTCAGCAGCGTCGGCACGGCGACCAGCGGTGCGCAGGTGCGCCGGCACGCCGTCGCGCAGCTCGAGGCCGGGCAGGATCGTCGCGCCGAACCGCTTGCGTGACGCCGCGGTTGACCAGCGCCACCGCCGCATCGATCGCCGGCACGAGCCCGAGGAGCGCGAGCAGCGCCAAGCCAGCCGCCGCCGACGCCCGCGCCGCGCCAGTGCGAGCAGCGGCAGGCGAGCAGCACGGCGGCCGCGACCAGCGACGACGGCGCCGACATAGCCGCCGATGCCCGAGCGCGCGTTGCAGCGCGCGCCGGCCAGTCGCGCAGCGGCGCGCGGAAGCCGATCGTCGCGCTCGAACGCCGGCGCGCCCGCCCGCGATCAGGTGATAGCCCGGGATCGCGCTCGCGGCGGCGTCGCCGTCGCTTCGCCGCCGCGCCGCCGCGGCCGCAGCGCCGCGTGGCGATCTCGAGCTCGGTGCGCGCGCGAGCCGCGCGCCAGCTCCTCGATCGCGCTGCGGTAGAGATTGCGCGTCGCGAAATCCATGCGCCGCGAAGTCGCTGCCGGCCCGCAGCGCGTCGTCGACGAGGCTGACGCTCTCGAACGAGCTCCGCCCAGTCGACGTCGGAGATCAGGCGCATGCTGGTGATGATGTTGCGCACCGTCACGTTCGTCGCGCCCTGCCGCTGGTGCTCGTCGCGCACGATCTCGTCGGCGGTCGTGCCCTGCGCGGCCAGGCGCTCCTCGAGCCAGCGCAGCGCCGGCGTCACGCGCGGATCCTGGTCGCGCAGCCGCTGCACGAGCTGCACGGCGAAGGCCGTCGGCAGGGCGCGCCTGCTCGATGGTCGCGCAGCAGCGCGTCGACCGGCTCGGCCGCGGCGCGCCGTTCACGCCCAGCAGCCGGTCGGCCAGCGCGTCGGCCTCCTGGCGCGCGGCGCGGCTGCTGCACGATGCGCTCGGCGCCGCGGCGCAGGTTCTCGACCAGCACGATGCGCAGCGTGATCGCGACCGCCCACAGCTCGCCGATCGTCAGCGGCTGAACGCGCTGGTAGGCGCGCACGAAGCGGCGCAGCATCTCGGGATCGAAGCGGCTGTCGGTGTGCGCGACGAAGGCCCAGGCCACGCCGAACACGCGCGGATAGCCCGCGAACGGACCGTCGGCGAGCTTCGGCAGCTGCCGGTAGTAGCCGGGCGGCAGATCGTCGCGGATCTCGCGGATCTGCTCTTCGACGACGTGGAAGTTGTCGAGCAGCCACTCGGCGGCCGGCGTGATCGCGCGGCCTTCGCCGACCGCCTTCGCGATGGCGCGATACGCCTCGAGGAGCACCGCCTCGTTGTCCCCCAGCCGCGCGGCGAGGCTGCGCCCGGTCGTCGGCGTCGGGGTGACCGGCTGCGCCGCCGCCAGGCTCTCGGCGTGCTGCTCGAGGCGCTCGACGCTGAACAGCTCCTCGCGGATCGACTTGTCGTTGTCCCACGGCGCGGCCGGCGACGCGCGCCCGAAGGCGCGCAAGATTGCCGCTCCCAGCATGACGCTTCTGCCCCGCGTGTTCTTATCCCGCGGGTAGGCGGAATGCGATCTTCGGCTGGCGCGTCGGAAGCGGCGATGCGATGACGAGCGAAAGAACGGGATCAGAAGCGCCCCGGAGTTCGGCGGCGGACTGCCCTCAGCGCGTACGCGAGCGCTCCGCCCGGGTCACCGGACCTCATTGGGCCGACACCAAGGCCAGCACCGGGCGCCACACGAGGCTGGTCACGGCTGCGCCGAGTTGCGCTTTCGCCTCAGTGCATAACCGCGTGCGCGCTTCCGGGGCCGAAGCCCCCGCCGCGTGGATATCGGGGCCGTTCGCTCGAGTCGTCGCGACCGATCGAAGCGGGCGGCTGAAGGCGCCGACCGTCAGCAGGTAGGTCTTTGCGTCGGCAACGTACCGGCCGCCTTCGTCGCGGGAGACGGTGCCTGCGAGCACGTAGCCTTCGGCGGTGCCGGTGATTCGTTCGATGACACGCACAGCAAATCCCCGTAGTGGGACGACGGCCCGGGGTTGCCAATCGGGGGCGGGAGAGGTGAGAGCTGCTAGCGCCTCTGTAGGCTGACCACTATACGCCTTTGGTTCTCGATCCACCCGCACCGGGCGGGGCGCGGCGCCTGCGCATGCCCGCATAATCCGGCCATGACGACACGACTCGTGTTCCTGGTGCCGGGCTTCTTCGGCTTCACGTCCGTCGGGGCGGTGAGCTATTTCGAGGACGTGGAGCGGGCGCTCGGCCGCGCGCTCCGCCGGCGCGGCGTCGAGGCTCGCATCGTGCGGTGCCGAGTGCAGCCGACGGCCTCGATTCCACGGCGCGCCGACGTGCTGCGCCGGCAGGTGCTCCGCAGTGGCGGCCTCAAAGCGCGGGCGCTGCATTTCGTCGGCCACTCGACGGGTGGCCTCGACGTGCGCATGCTGCTGACGCCGGGCGTGAAGATCGCAAGCGACGAATCGGAAGAGCGCATTGCCCGCCTGACGAGGACGGCCATCACGGTGACCACGCCGCACCACGGCACGCCGCTCGCCAATCACTTCATCACCGTCCACGGCCAGACCCTGCTGCTGATACTCAGCGCCCTGGCGACGTCGGGACAGGGACGCGGCGCCATTCTCGCTGCGGCAAAGGCCATCGCGCTGGTCGCACGGGTCGACGACTGGCTGGGACGCACGGAAACGCCGCTCGATCGCATCGCCGCGAGCCTGTTGCGCAAGATCCGGTTCGACCGCCGCGACCCCCTGTGGAACTACCTCGGCGAGATCGAGCGGGACCAGGGGGCAGTGCTGCAGCTCACGCCCGAGGGCATCGCGCTGTTCGATGCAGCCGTTGCGGATCGTGCCGGCGTCGACTACGGCTGCGTCGTCGCGGGGGTGCCCGAGCCGCGCGAGACGTTCGCGATCAAGGAACTCCTCGATCCGGAGCACGTTGCGCTGCGCACGCTGTTCAGGCTGCTGCACGCGCTGACGGCGCGGCCGCACCCGCATTACCCCTACCCGAAACCGGCCAAGGCGACCCAGCGGCTGCTCGATCGGGGGCTCGGCTGCAAGGCGACCCCGCGCATCAGCGACGGCATCGTGCCGACGCTGAGCCAGCTGCACGGTCGGGTGCTGCACGTGGCGCGCGCCGATCACCTCGACGTGGTCGGGCACTACACGCTGGCGGGCGGGCGTACCGGAAACTGGTTGCCCTCGGGCGCCGGCTTCACGCCCGAAGCGTTCGACGCCGCCTGGGATGCGGTCGCAGCGGCGATTGCGCAGCGCCGATAGCCGGCTCGCGCCGCCCTGCCTATTTCGCTTCCGCGATCTGCTTCAGCGTGAAGGTGTAGCTCACCTTGTCGAGCGGCTTGTGGCAGGCGAGGCACTCGGCCTGGTTCACGCCGGGCCGCTGCTGCTTGTCGAGGGTGAACACGGCGTAGTTCCAGTTCTCGTTGCGCAGCATCTCGGGGATGTCCGCGCCCCAGCCCGCGCCCCGCGCCATCGCGGTGTAGAAGAGCAGCTTCTCCGCGACGAAAAAACCGTCGTTGCCCATGACCGGTTTCTTGTCGGCGTCGCGTCTTGCCGCATAGACCTCGGCGAACAGCACCGAGCCGTCGGGCAGCGCCTTGCCCTCTTTCGCGGCCTGCACGGCGGTCTTGTTGGCAAAGTAGTAGCGGACCTGCCCGGTCGCCGGAAAATTGATCGTGTGGTACTTGACGAAGGTGTCCTTGTAGCCCTCCGGAAACGTCACGCGGGACGTCGCCAGGCTCGGCAGGAAGTTCGACTTGGCGCTCGACGCGGCGCCGGGTTGCGCGGCAAAGTACGCCGCAACGTTCGCTATGTCATCGGGGCTGAGCTGGGCCGCGATCGCGTTCATGACCGGGTTCTTGCGCGTGCCGTCCTTGAGCACTTTCAGCTGCGCTTCGAGGTAGCCCGCGCGCTGCGCCGCAAGGTTCGGGATCGTGTCGCTCACGCTGACCCCGGTCGCGCCGTGGCAGGCGGCGCACACGGTCGCGGCTTTCGCCTTGCCGGCCTCGATGTCTGCGGCTTGCGAAACCGGCGCGAGGGCCAGTACGACGGACAATCCGAGCAGTTTCTTCATCGGGTGCCTCCTGGAGTAGGTGGATCGCGATTGGGTCGGGCTGCGTACGGCTGTGGCGGGCAAGTTAACACCTCCCGGGGATCGATAATTCCGGCACGGTTCCATCGATTGAGGCCAAGCGTGACAGGGCAGCCGGACGAGCCGGGTCGCTCCCCGGACCTGGCCGGGGCGCCAGCGGGCTAAACTCCGCCACGCGAGCGCCGGGCTCGTCCGACAACTCAACAAGAACGACCAGGAGGCAAGGCCATGACTCGTTTCGCACGCTGGATAAAGGGGCTGACCGTGACCGCGATGATGGCAGGGGCCGGCGGCGCGCCGGCAGTGGCAGCGACATTCGTCTATGTCTCCAATGCCGAGGACGGGGACATCGGCACCTATCGGTTGCTGGACTCGGGTGAACTGACGCCCGGTGCGCGCGTCAAGGCAGCGAGCGTGGTGATGCCCATGGCGGTGAGCGCCGACCGGCGCTTTCTCTACGCCGCGTCGCGGTCCAAGCCGTTCACCGTGCACACCTACGCCATCGATTCCGGTACCGGCGCTTTGAGGTCGGTTTCGACTGCGCCGCTGGCAGAGAGTTTTCCCTACATTTCGCTCGACCGGACGGGGCGCTTCCTGTTCGGCGCCTCCTACGGCGGGCATCTCGTCAGCGTGAACGCGATCGACACCGACGGACGCGTGGCCGCCGAGCCCCTGCAAGTGATTCCGACCGGCCGGAACGCGCACGCGATCGTCGCCGATAAGTCCAACCGGTTTGTCTACGTGCCCCATCTCGGGACCGATCAGATCTTCCAGTTCGTGTTCGACGAGAAATCCGGGCGCCTATCGTCGAACACCCCGGCAGTCGCGCAGATGAAACCGATGACCGGACCGCGGCATCTGATCGTCTCTCCGGACAACAAGTTCGTGTACCTGTTGAACGAATTGGTTGCGACGGTCACGACCCTGTCGCTTGATGCCAAGACCGGCTTGCTGAAAGAAGTGAGCGCGGCCTCCGCACTGCCGCCCGACACGAAGCTGGTGCCCGGTGCGCCGCGCGGCGCGGTCGGCGTGGCGGGCGCCCCGCCGCGCAACACCGACAACGACATCTGGGCCGCGGACCTCCACATGACCCCGAACGGCAGGTTCCTGTACGCGACGGAACGCACCAGCAGCACGCTGGCCGCATTCAGCGTCAACGCGGAAACGGGCGCTCTGACCTATCTGGGGAGCACACCGACCGAGCGGCAGCCGCGGGGCTTCGCGATCGACCCGAAGGGACGATACCTGGTCGCGGCCGGGGAGAAGTCGGAAACGATCTCGGTCTATGCCATCGACCCGGCGAGCGGCGCGCTCCGGCTGCTCAAAAAGTACCCGACGGGGAAGGGCTCGAACTGGGTCGAGATCGTCAGTTTCGACTAGAGGCAAGCGGCCGCGAGCCGGACGGACCCAGTCGCATCGCGCGAGTCAGGGCCGCGCCTCGCTCGTCGTGACCCGTACGCACTCTCGCGCGGCAGCTTCGCGAATGATCTGCGCCAGGCGAAGCTCGTCGCGCGACGCATGGTCGGGGTCGGCGAACACGAGATAGAGATCGGCCCAGCGCTCGGCACCCTCCCGCAGCGGCAGCGGCTTCAGGGCGCCGGACTCGAGCTCGCTGCGGATGCTGTCTTCCGGATACCAGGCGAAACCGAGTCCCAGCGTCGCCGCGCGAATCGAGGTCGCCTTGTTGCTCACCGTCCAGCGGCGCTCGGCGCCGAGCCAGGCGCCCCCGCGCCGGCGTTGCGCGCCCGAGTCGCGGATCACGAGCTGTCGGTGGCGGCGCAAGTCGCGATAGGTCAGCTCGCGTCCCAGTTTGTGGAGCGGGTGATCCGGATGTGCGGCGGCGACGAACCGCGCGCGGGCGAGCGGGTCGCCGAGGCGGCCCGTGGGGAGCCGTGAGCAGATCGCGAAGTCGACGCGGCCTTCGAGCAACGCCTCGTCCGTGCCGCCGAGCACGGTCTCGTAGAGCTCGATCCGCGTCTCCGGGCGCTCCGCGGCAAACTGCGCAAGGCACTCGAGGAGCAGCCAGGTCGGGAAAATGATCTCGACCGCGAGCCGAATCTCCGGCTGCCAATCAGCCGCCATCGCGCCGGCGCCGCGCTCCAGCGCGCCGGCTTCGTCGAGCAGCGTGCGCGCGCGCCGGCAGAGCACCTGACCCGCCTCGGTCAGCACCGCCTTCCGGCCGCGGATCTCGAATACCTTCACGTCGAGAAGCGACTCGATCTTCTTCACGGCGTAGGTGACCGTGGACTGGCTCTTGTGGAGGAGCGCCGCCGCTTGGGCGTAGCCGCCCGCGTCGACGACCGCCAGGAGGGTGCGCCATTGATCCAGTGCAATCCGAGGGTTAGGCGTCATATATCGATTTAGTCGATTGATTAAGGCGAAACTTTGCGCTTTTTTATCGACTGGGTAAACCCGATCATCGGCCCATCGATTTCCACCAACCAGGAGCCGACCGATGAACACGCTGTTGCAGCTGAATACGAGCCTCTTCTCCACGAGCGGCCAGTCGAGTCGCCTGGCCGAGCAGTTCGTCGCCCGCTGGCGCGCCGCGCATCCCGCGGGCCGGGTCATCGTGCGCGACCTCGCGCGCGAGCCCGTGCCGCATCTCACCGCCGAGCGCTTCCAGGCCTTTCTCGCCAAACCGGGCGAGCGCACCCCCGCGCAGCAGGCGATCGTCGACGAGTCCGATGCGCTGATCGACGAACTGAAGGGTGCGGACGTGATCGTGCTCGGCCTGCCGATGTACAACTTCGGCGAGCCCTCCACGCTCAAGGCGTACATCGACCATATCGCGCGCGCCGGCGTGACCTTCCGCTACACCGAGAACGGTCCGGTGGGCCTGCTGACGGGCAAGAAGGCATACGTGTTTGCCACGCGGGGCGGGCGGTACAGCGGCACGCCGGCCGACACCCAGTCCGGTTTCGTGCGACAGTTTCTCGCGTTCGTCGGGATCGAGGACGTCGAGTTCGTCTACGCCGAGGGCCTCGCCATCAGCCCGGCGGCGAAGGAAGCCGGGCTCGCGCAAGCCGCGCGTGCCATTCAGCGATTGAACGCACCGGAACTGGCCGCAGCTTAGCGCTCGACGCCGCCGGTTCTAACCAGGAGCATTCCAATGACCACACGCACAGTGCGGGAGATCATCGAGTCGGTCCCGGCCTCGGACGGCGCCGGCGTCAAGCTGCGCCGCAGCCTCGGGCGGTCGGATCGCGCGCGGCTCGACCCGTTTCTCATGCTCGACGAGTTCTCTTCGGAGAATCCCGACGATTACGTCGCCGGTTTCCCGGCGCATCCGCATCGCGGGTTCGAGACCGTGACCTACATGCTCGACGGTCACATGCAGCACCAGGACCATCTCGGCAATACGGGCGAGCTGCGCTCCGGCGGCGTGCAGTGGATGACCGCCGGCCGCGGCATCATCCACTCGGAGATGCCGCAGCAGGAGCGCGGGCGCATGCGCGGCTTCCAGCTCTGGATCAATTTGCCGGCGCGCGAGAAGATGAAGCCCGCCGGCTATCGCGACATCCAGCCCGGCGAGATCCCGGTGGTCGCACTGCCCGGCGGCGGGCGCGCGAAGGTGATCGCCGGTGCGCTCGAGGTCGACGGCCGGTCCGCATCGGGTCCGATCCAGGGGCTCTCCACCGATCCGCTCTACCTGGACATCGAGTTGCCCGCGGGCGGCGCGTTCGCGCAGCCCGTTCACAGCGACCACAACGCCTTCATCTACCCCTTCGAGGGCAGCGTGGTCGTGGGCGGGCGCACGCTGAAGACGCACAGCGCGGGATTCCTCTCGCCGGGCGCGCGGATCGAGGCGACCGCCGGGCCCGACGGCGCGCGCTTCATCGTGCTCGCCGGCCGGCCGATCGGCGAGCCGATCGTGCAGTACGGTCCGTTCGTGATGAACACGCGCGCCGAGATCGAGCAGGCGATCCGCGACTATCAGAGCGGGGTGCTCACCCAGGCTGCCGCCTGATTGCCGACGCGAGCCGCCGACATGCGAATCATCGGAATTGCCGGAAGTCTGCGGAGCGGGTCGTTCAATTCGGCGTTGCTGCGCGCGGCGGTGGCGGAATGTCCGCCGGAGGCGACGATCGAGGTCGAAACCATCCGCGGCATTCCGCTCTACGACGGCGACGCCGAGGCGGCCGAGGGCATCCCGCCGCGCGTGGCCGAACTGAAAGAACGCATCGCCGCGGCGGACGCCCTGCTGCTGGTGACGCCCGAGTACAACAACTCGATCCCGGGCGTCTTCAAGAACGCGATCGATTGGCTGAGCCGGCCGGCCTCGGACATCAAGCGGGTCTTCGGCGACCGGCCGGTGGGGTTGATCGGCGCGTCCCCCGGCGCGTTCGGCACTATCCAGTCCCAGGCGGCCTGGCTGCCGGTGCTCCGGGCGCTGGGGATGCGGCCGTGGTTCGGCCAGCTGCTCTACGTGGGCGGGGCGTCGAAGGTGTTCGATCCGACCGGCAAGCTGGTGGATGAGGCCATCCGCACCCGCCTGCGGAACTATGTCCGCGGATTCATCGGGTTTGCGAGGACGGGACGGTAAAGCCCTTAAGGAACAGTTCCTTCCTGTAACTGCCGCGTCCCATTATCATTTCCCCGCAACGGGACCCACGTTGCGATGAGCGAGCCGAAGAAGCCGACCGACCCTCCGCCGGGCGAGAACGCCGCCCCGGATCTCGACGCGTTCGCCGTCTTCGACCCGGAGGCCGGCGAGGAAGCCCTCCGCAAGCGCCTGAACCTGCCGCAGGAGACCACCGATGAGGCCGCCGAGATCGAGTTCCCGCAGCTCAAGGGCGACGCGACGCTGACCCGGGAGGTCAGCGAGCGGTGGAAGGCGCTCCGCGAGGTCGAGCGGCAGAAGGAGCGGCCCGACCCGTGGCCGATCGTCGAGCGCGGCTATCCGCGGATCGCGGCGCGCATCCGCCAGGACTGGGGCAAGCGCGCGCTGGACGACTACTTCTCCAAGCTCGTGATCGACGAGCGCGGCGGGCGGCAGGGCTTCCCGATGGAGCACCTGTGGGCGATCATGGAAGTGGCCCGCCTGCACGCGGCGCAATTCGGCCTCGCCACGCCCATCCGCCCCTGGGAGGTGGACGTCAGCGAGACCAAGTGGTGGTACAAGCGCTAGCGAGCGCCGCCCGCGCGCGTCATACCCGGATCTCGAAGACGCCCTCGACCTCGACCGCGACGCCGAAGGGCAGGGAGCCCATGCCGACGGCCGAACGCGCGTGCCGGCCGGCTTCGCCGAACACCTTGACGACGAGGTCCGAGGCGCCGTTGACGACTTTCGGGTGATCGCCGAAGTCCGGCGTCCCGTTCACGAATCCCACGATCTTTACGCAGCGGACCACGCGATCGAGGTCGCCGTTGCACGCGGCTTTCAGCCGCGCGAGCATGTTGAGCCCCGCGAGCTCCGCGGCCTTCTGGCCCTCCTCGACGGAAAACTCGCGTCCGAGCTTGCCGATGAACTTCTTGACGCCGTTCTCCTGCGGCACCTGACCGGCGAGGAACGCCAGGTTTCCGGTCACGACGAAACCGACATAGTTGCCGGCGGGTTCGCCCGGCGCGGGGAGGGTGATGCCGAGTTCCTTCATCTTCGCGTCGATCTTGCCGCTCATGCTTGCCTCCTGTGTTGGACCTCGAATGCGTTCGTGTGCCAGTCTAAGAATGCTCTGGAAAACCCCGTTTTTCAGAGCCTCATTCATAGGGGCACGGGGAGGTATCCCCGGGTTTTTCAGAGTTTCCCTAGGCGACCCATTCGCTCACCGGCGCGTTCGCTTCGTGCAGCGGCTGCGTGATGACGTCGACGAGCGTCGGTCCGCCATGCGCGATCGCCTCGGCGAGCGCGCCACGCAACCGGGCCGGGTCAGTCACGCTCCACGACTTGAGCCCGTACGCGGCCGCGACGCGCGCGTGGTCGGTGCGCTCGAAGTCGACGGAGAAGTAGCGCCGGTCGAAGCCCGCCCGCTGCCCCGCCTTGATCCAGCCGTACGACGCGTTCGACACGACGACGAACGTGATCGGCAGCTTGTGGCGGATCACCGTCTCGAGCTCACCGACGGTAAACCCGAAGCTGCCATCGCCCATCACGGCGATGCACTTGCTACTGGGGCGGCCGAACTGCGCGCCGACGGCCGCCGAGAGCGCATAGCCGAGCGCCCCATGCGCGCGGTTCGAGATGAACTGGCGCCCCGGCTTCTGCTGCGTGTAATAGGCGGAGAAATACGGACACGGCGTGCCGGGATCGGCGACAAGGATCGCGTCCGGCGGCGCCACCGCCTGCAGATCCGCGACGAGGCGCTCCGGCTTGATCGGGGCTTCGAGCGATTCGGCGAGGCGCCGGAACGCCGCGAACTTCTCGTCCTTCGCCTTCGCCGTGGCGCGCGCCGCCGCCTCGACGCGCTCGCGACGCGTGCCGATCCCCGCGAGTTCCGCGTTCAGCGCAGCGAGGCACAACCGCGCGTCGCCGACGATCGCCGCATCGGTGGGGTAGTTCGTGCCGATCACCCCGGGGTCGACGTCCACGTGGCCAATTCGCGCGCGGCCCGGGGCCGGGACGCGGCGGCGCTCGGTGGTGACCGATCCGGCGCGACAACCGATGAAGACGACGAGGTCCGCATCCGCGACGAGCGCGCGCGTCTGCGGCGTGCCGCCGTTGGTGCCCACGACGCCGACCGCGAGCGGATGATCGTCGCCGATGCTGCCCTGGCCGCTGATGGTGGTCGCCACCGGTGCGCCGATGCGCTCGGCGAGCCGCGCGAGCTCGGTCTCGGCGGACGAGATCACGACGCCGCCGCCGCAGATCAGCAGCGGTCGTTCGGCCTGCGCGATCAGCCGCGCGAGCGCCGTCACTGCACCGGGGTCGGGGGCGGTGCGGTGCGCGGGATAGCGCGCGAAGGTCTTATCGGCCCACAGGTCGGCCGCGTCGACCTGGCCGAGCTGCACGTCATAGGGCACGCCGATCTGGGCTGCGCCGGGTCTGCCGGTCGTCATCTGCGCGAAGGCGGTGCGCACGAAGCGCGGAATGTCCTCCGCTCGATCGAGCCGCCTGTTCCACTTCGTGACCGGACGGAACAGGCTTTCCTGATCCAGCTCGGTGAGGGTGAACCGGCCGCGCGATGCCACCGACACGTCGGTGGTCAGCGCGAGCACCGGGACCGAAGATTCGTTGGCCTCGACGACGCCGGGGAGGATGTAGGTGGCGCCGCCGCCGCTCGGCCCTTCGCACACGCCCACCTTGCCGGTCACCCGGGCATAGCCGTCCGCCATGTAGCCCGCCGAGCGTTCGTCGCGGCACAGCACGTGCCGGATGCGGTGATCGACCTGGCGCAGCGCGTCGTAGAAGGGCAGGCTCGTGTCGCCGCACAGGCCGAAGAGCACTTCCACCTCGTGCAGCGCCAGCATCCGGACGAGCGCTTCGGCACCACTGACGTGAGGCACGCTACCGTTCTCCGTGTATTGTCAGCGGCGGGCCGGCCGCCGGTGGGCGCGAGGATAACTGCATCGCCTCATTTGTGCGTCGCAGCTTGACGGGCCGCGCACGGGCTCTGCATCGTCGGCGTATAAGCTCTCCAAACCCTTCGCGAGACCGAGCTCGATGCGAACCTACCTGAAGCAAGCCCCACCTCCCGCGCCGCAGGACCGGACGAAACTCGAAGACACGGTGCGGCGGATGCTGGCCGACATCGCGCGCGACCGCGACGACGCCGTGCGGCGGTACGCTCGCGAGCTCGACAAGTGGGAGTCGGGCGAGTTCCGGGTCGGCCAGGACGAAATCCGCAAGGTCGAGCGCACGCTGCCCGAGACGTTCAAGGCCGATTTCGCCTATTCGCTCAAGCAGGTGTCCGAGTTCGCGAAGCGCCAGCTCGAGACGCTCAGGAGCTTCGAGGCCGAGATCGAGCCGGGCATCTTCATCGGCCAGAAGATGATCCCGATCTCGCGGGTGGGGTGCTACGTCCCGGGCGGGAAGTTTCCACTGGTTGCCTCGGCCATCATGAGCGTGGGCACCGCGCGGGTCGCCGGGTGCGAGTCCATCGTCGGCTGCGCGCCGCCGCGGGACGCGAACGGCATGTATCCCTACACGCTCTACGCCCTGCATGCCTCGGGCGCGAACGAGATCTACAACCTCGGCGGCGTCCAGGCGATGGCCGCGATGGCGTACGGGTGTGTCGGTATGAAACCCGTCGATATGGTCACCGGCGCGGGCAATCCGTTCGTCGCGGAATCCAAGCGGCAGCTCTTCGGGCAGGTCGGCATCGATCTGCTCGCCGGACCGACCGAGATCCTGATCGTCGCCGACGGCTCGGCCGATCCCGCGCTCGTCGCGACCGACCTGCTCGGACAGGCCGAGCACGGTCCCGACAGCCCGGCGTGGCTCGTCACCACCTCGCGCAAGCTGGGCGAGGCGGTGCTGCGCGAGGTCGATCGGCAGCTCGAGACGCTCGCGACGGCAAAGACCGCCGGGCCGGCCTGGCGCGATCACGGCGAAGTGGTGGTGGTCGACACCGACGATGAGGCGATCGCCGCGTCCGACGACTACGCGCCCGAGCATCTCGAAGTGATGGTCGAGTCGGGCAAGCGCAAGCTCTATCTCGACCGGCTGAAGAACTACGGCAGCCTGTTCCTCGGCGAGGAGGCGACCGTCGCCTACGGCGACAAGGGCATCGGCACGAACCACACGCTGCCCACGGCGCGCGCCGCGCGGTACACCGGCGGACTGTGGGTCGGCAAGTTCATCAAGACCGTGACCTACCAATACCTCTCGCGCGAAGCGAGCCGGCGGATCGCGCCGGTGATGAGCCGGATCTGCACCGTCGAGGGGATGATCGCGCATGGCATCACCGCGGACGTCCGCGAGAAGCGCTACGGCTGACAAGCAGAGCATCCTACCAAAGGAGAAGACGATGAAGACCAGGATCCCCAGCGGCACGCCCGACCCGGAGTCGTCGCCGCGGCGCAAGTTCATCACCGACCTCGCGGCGCTCTCCGGCGGCGCGGCGGCGACCGGCGCGCTGCCCGCCTGGGCGCAGACGAAATCCACCAAGACCGGCACCGTGCGCGTGTGGGGCGAGCCCGGGCCGTACGCCGGCGTCGCGGTCGATGCGATGAACGAGTGGGCGAAGAAGTTCGCGCCGGGCATCGCCTTCAAGCTCGAGACGCTGTCCTGGGACAGCGTGTACGTGAAGCTGATGACCGATCTCGCCGCGCGCAATCCGGCGCACTGCATCAGCGTCGAGTCGCCGATCGCCTACCAGCTGATGGCGGACCTGCTGCTCGAACCGCTGGACGACGTGGTGCAGAAAGTCGGCCGCAACCGCCTGGTCGACGGCGTGAAGTGGGAGTACTGGGGCGCGTGGAAGGGCAAGCAGTACGTGCTGCCCGCGCACCACCAGCCGCATCTGCTGGTCGTGCGCATGGACGTCGTCAACGAGCTCGGACTAGGCAATCCGGACAACTGGAACTGGGACGACCTGCGGAACGCGGCGCGGACGATCTCCGAGAAGAGGAAGGACATGGCCGGCATCTCGCTCGCGCTCGGCCGCAATCTCTGCACCGATTACCACTTCGCGGCGCTGCTGCACTCGGCCGGCGGGCGGATGTTCGACGTCCAGAACAAGTATCAAGTGGTGTTCGACTCGCCCGAAACGGTGGAAGCGCTGGAGTACGTCAAGTCGCTGCAGCCGTACATGCCGAAGGGGGCGGTGAGCTACAGCTTCCTCGAGGTCGTCGACTCGATCGTCACCGGGCGGGCCGGGATCTCGTTCTACTGGGGCCGGCCGTACGGTCGCGCGGCGGAGGAGAACCCGGCAGTCTTCGCGAACCTGCAGTCGTTCAACCACGCGCGTCACCCGAAGACCGGCCGCCGCTCGAACTGGAACGACTTCCAGGGCTGGTGCATCCCGCGGCCGAACAACCAGTTCGTCGAGGAGGTGAAGGCCGCGCTCGTGTACTACCAGACCAGCCAGGAGTGGCTGGTGCGCTATTGCCATTCGCTCATGCCCAACGTCTCGCCGGTCTACAAGGATGTCCTCAGCGCGCCGCGCCTGCAGGAGCATCCGTTCTTCAAGACCAAGCGCGAGACGATCATGAACTACTACGTGAACTCGCTCCCCAACTCCTCGTCGACCGGCAACGAACTGCTGAAGGGGGTCAACCCGCTCGCCGGCGTGGTCCACGGGCGGTCGATCCTGGCGCAGACGGTGCAGAAGGTCGTGGTCGACAACTGGAAAGCGCCCGACGCGGCCAAGTGGGGCGCGCGGGAGCTCGAGCAGGTGCGCAAGGACAACCTGCGCCTGCTGCAGATCGCGTAGCCGCCGACCGCGCCCGGGACGCGCCGGACGGAGGGCCGTCCGGCGCGCGCCTCGCGCGTCCGTATTTCTCAGCGTCCGAGAATGAGCCCTTCGACCGACTGGCGCGTCGCCGACAACCGCATCGGGATCCTGTTCATCGTGCCGTTCGTCGTGGCGGCGCTGGTGTTCATGGTGTACCCGGTGCTCGAGTCGGTGCGCCTCGCGTTCTACCAGCACAACCCGCTCAACCCCGACGCGAGCGTGTTCGTCGGGCTCGAGAACTTCGGCACCATCTTCGACGACCCGCTGTTCTGGCAGTCGTTCCGGCAGGCCGCGGTCTGGACCGGGTGCTCGATCGTCCTGCAGACCGTGATCGGCGTGCTCCTGGCGCTGCTCCTGCACCTGCCGCTGCGCGGGATCTCGGTCTTCCGCGGCCTGCTGCTGTTCCCGTACATCGTGCCGACGGTGGTCATCGCGCTCATCCTGCAGTGGATGCTGAACCCCGACATCGGCGTGGTGAACTGGTCGCTGCGCGGGGCGGGCCTGATCGACGAGAGCATCTACTGGCTCGCGACACCGAGCATGGCGATGCTCTCGACGATCATGCTGAACGTGTGGAAGTACACGCCGTTCGTCACCATCTGCGTGCTCGCGCGGCTGCAGACCATCCCGCTCGAGCTCTATGACGCGGCCAAGGTCGACGGCGCCGGGCCGCTGCGCCGCTTCCTCGACATCACGCTGCCGCAGCTCGCCGAAGTGCTGGTGGTCGTGGTGATCTTCCGCACCATCTGGACGTTCAACAAGTTCGAGGAGATCTATCTCCTCACCAAGGGCGGTCCGGGAACTTCCACGTTCAACCTCGCGATCTACTCGTTCGAGCAGTCGGTGGCGAGCCTGAAGATGGGGGTGGGCGCGGCGACCGGCGTGGTGATGATGCTCCTGCTGTTTGCCGGGAGCCTCATTTACATGCGGGTGTTCCGCTTTGCATCCGAGGACGCCGAATGAGCGAGCTGAGCGTCGTCCGTCGGATCCTCGCGTACCTCGTCCTGCTCACGGTCACGTTCCTGATCTGCTTCCCGCTCATCTGGGCGTTCTCGACGTCCATCAAGGGGCCAAAAGAGGTGATGGCGACCCCGCCGCGGCTGATTCCGACCGAGGCCACCGCTGCGAACTACCGCAACCTCATCACCGGCAAGGAGCAGTACTTCCGCGCCGACCAGGCCTACGTGCCGACGACCGCGGCCCCGCAGCACTTCACCGCCTGGTTCACGAACAGCCTGATCGTGAGCGGCGGCGTCGACGCTGATCAGCATCGTGATCAGCACGCTCGCCGCCTACAGCGTGACGCGATTCCGGTACTGGGGGCGGCGCATCATTCCTTACTTCAGCCTGCTCGGCTACATGATTCCGTCGATCATCCTGGTGTTCCCGCTGTTCCTGGTGATGGCGCAGCTCTCGCTCACGAACAGCCTGTGGAGCCTCACGTTCGGCTACGTCTCGATCACGCTGCCGTTCTCGATGTGGCTGCTCTGGGCGTTCTTCCGCGGCATCCCGATCGAGCTCGAGGAGGCGGCGATGATCGACGGCGCGAGCCGCCTGCGCGTCTTCGTGGACATCGTCCTGCCGTCGGCGCTCCCCGGCATCATCGCGGCCGCGATCTTCTCCCTGATCGTGTCCTGGAACGATTTCCTGTTCGCCCGCGTATTCATCAACTCGATCGAGAACCTCCCGCTCACCGTGGGCGTGATGCACTTCTTCGAGGGCGTGCACGTCGACTGGGGCCTGATGATGGCCTCCGCGGTGCTGATGACGGTGCCGATGGCGATGCCTCTTCATGCTGATGCAGCGCCACCTCGTCGCCGGCTTCGGCGCGGGCGCGGTGAAGGGCTGACGGCGGTGACGATCCGGCTCGACCACATCTACAAGTCCTTCGGCCCGGTCCCGGTGCTCAAGGACATCCATCTCGAGTTCCCCGAGAAGGCGTTCGTCACCTTGGTGGGCCCGAGCGGATGCGGGAAGACGACGCTGCTCCGCATCCTCGCGGGGCTCGAGTCGGCGACGAGCGGCGCGATCTGGCACGGCGAAGAGAAGGTGAGCGATCTCGCCCCCGGAAAGCGCGACGTCGCCATGGTGTTCCAGAGTTACGCGCTCTACCCGCACATGGACGTGCGCGCCAACATCGGCTACGGCCTGAAGGTGAGGGGTGTGCCGCGCGACGAACTCGACCGCCGCGTGCGGGAGGTGGCGCGCGTTCTGGAAATCGAGCACCTCCTGGGCCGGAAGCCGCGGCAGCTCTCCGGCGGGCAGCGCCAGCGCGTGGCGCTCGGGCGGGCGATGGTGCGCAAGCCCTGGCTCTTCCTCATGGACGAGCCGCTCTCGAATCTCGACGCGAAGCTGCGCGTGACCATGCGCGGCGAGCTCAAGCGGTTTCACCTGCGGCTCGAGGCGACGACGGTCTACGTGACGCATGACCAGCTCGAGGCGATGACGATGTCCGACCTCATCGCCGTCATGGAGCACGGGGTGGTGCAGCAGTACGCGACGCCGGCCGAGATCTACAACCGTCCGGCCAACACCTTCGTCGCCGGATTCATCGGCAGCCCGCCGATGAACTTCATCGAAGGTGCGCGCATCGGCGGCGGCGAAGTTTCGATCCCGGCGGGGGAGCGGGTGTCGGCGGTCGCCGCATCGGCCCTCGCGTCCGGCACCGACCGCGTGGTGCGTCTCGGGGTTCGTCCGCAGGACGTTCGACTCGACGGGGCAGACGGCGCGTCGGTGCCGGGCGAGGTGACGCTGGTCCAGCTCGTCGGTTCCGAGAAACTCGTCGATCTCGACCTCGGGGGCGGTGCGCGGGTGACCGCGGAGGTCAAGGCCGAGCTACCGGTCGAGCAGGGCGCGCGCGTCCGGGTGTCGTTCGACCCGGCGAAGCTTCATCTCTTCGATGTGGCGTCCGGGCGGAACCTCGCCCTGGGCGCGGCACGCGCCTGACGCTCACGCGACGAAGAAGTCCTCGAACGCTGCCAGCACCTCGTCCGGCCGCTCCTCGGGCAGGTAATGACCGCAGTCGAGGGCGCGGCCGCGCACGTCGCGCGCCCAGTCGCGCCAGATCGCGAGCACGTCGTACCACGCTTCCAGCCGCCCCTTCGCGCCCCACAGCGCGAGCACCGGCGCCGCGATCTTGCGGCCCGCGTTGCGGTCGGCCTCGTCGTGCGCCATGTCGATCGACGCTGCGGCGCGATAGTCCTCGCAGATCGCATGGATCGTCGCGGGGTTGCGAAAGCAGCGCAGGTAATCCTCGAGCGCGTCGGCGGCGAAGAATCCGGGGCCCTTAGGCTCGCGCGCGGTGTGCCGCCGCCAGTAGAACTCCGGATCGGCGCCGATCAGCCGCTCCGGGAGGTCGAACGGTTGGGTCATGAAGAACCAGTGGAAGTAGCTCAGGCCGAATGCCATGTCGGCGCGCTTGTAGGCCTCCCAGGTGGGCACGATGTCGAGCACCGCGAGCCGCGTGACGCGCTCGGGGTGATCAAGGGCCATCCGGTAGGCAACCCGCGCGCCACGATCGTGCCCGGCGACGAAGAATCGCTCGAACCCCAGCCGCCGCATCACGGCGATCTGGTCGCGCGCCATCGCGCGCTTGGAGTAGGGCGCGTGATCGGGCGTCGTCACGGGTTTGGCGCTCTCCCCGTAGCCGGTCAGGTCAGTCGCGACGACGCTGAACCGCGCGGCGAGTTGCGGCGCGACGCGGTGCCACATGCAGTGGGTCTGGGGATTGCCGTGCAGCAGGAGGAGCGGCGGCCGGTCCGCGCTCAGGCAGTGGCGCGTGCGGATGCGGACGCCTTCGGCGTCAACGTGCTCGAGCGCGAAGCCTGCGAACAAGCGGTCCCTCCACGGTGCGCTGCGGTCGCCGGATCGTATCCGATCCGGGCGGCGGCATTCCGCGCGGCGCGTGCCTGCTAAGCTAGCCGCCCTCCAACCGGAAAGGCTCTCAAATGATCCGACGCCTCACCCGAGTGCTCCCGCTACTGCTGGCGTTCTCCACCGCGAGCGCGTTCGGCCAGGCCTATCCGACCAAGCCGGTCAAGGTGATCGTGGCGTTCGCGCCGGGCACGACCTCGGACATCATCGGACGGATGATCTCCGAACGGCTCACGCAGGCGACGGGGCAGCCGTTCGTGGTGGAGAACCGCACCGGCGCCGGGGGCACGATCGGGGCCGAGTTCGTGGCGAAGTCGCCTCCGGACGGCTATACGTTGCTCCTCTCGACGGCGGCGCTGCCGGTGAGCGCGTGGGTATTTCCCAATCTGAAGTACGACACCGGGAAGGATTTCGCCTCGATCACCGTGATGACGCATTCGCCGCTCGCGCTGGCGGCGAACCTGCAGTTCCCGCCGCAGACGGTGGGCGAGCTGATCGCCTACGCCAAAGCCAACCCGGGGAAGGTGAGCTTCGGCTCGGCCGGGGTGGGCACCTCGCACCATCTCACCGGCGAGAAGTTCAAGATCGACACCGGGATCGACATGCAGCACGTGCCCTACAAGGGCTCGGGTCCGGCGCACATCGACCTGATGGGCGGCCAGATCCAGATCATGTTCGACAACATCGTCGCGCTGATGCCGCACTTCAGGGCGGGCAAGCTCCGGCCGCTCGCCGTCTCGAGCGCAAAGCGCCACCCGCAGCTTCCGGAGGTGCCGTCCATCGCCGAGGCCGGGGTGCGTGACTTCGAGGCGGTCGCGTGGTTCGGGTTCGTCGCGCCGGCGGGCACGCCGCCCGAGGTGATCGCGCGCCTCAACGCCGAGATCGTGAAGGCGCTCGCGCTCCCCGAAGTCCGCCAGCGGCTGCTCGACGCGGGCTCGGAGATGGTCGGCAACTCGCCCGAGGCGGCGGATCGCCACCTGAAAAGCGAGCTCGAGCGCTGGGGTGCCGTGGTGAAAGCGGCGAACGTGAAGGCGAACTGACCGCCTGCGCCGGGGCGCGTCCCGGCCCGCGACCTAGTACGGTCGCCGGTCGCCGGAAGAGCCGGAGTCGGCTCCGCGCGAGAGCGAGTACATGCCGCCCGAGGTGTCGCCGGGCCGGCCGCCGCCGTAGGGGCCGCGCTGCGCATTCGACGCCGCGCCGCTCGACAGCGCCGATTGCGGTGCCCCGCTGCCCGACAGGGCGGAGTTGTTGCCGCGCGTGCCGAGGGCCGAGCCGCCGGACCGGGTCGAGACGCTTGGCGCCGGCCGTGCCACGTCGTCGGACGGGAGGCGGCCCCGCACGCCGTCCGAGCAGCGCACGCCGACCGCGCCCGACTCCGCGACGTCGCGGACGCAGCGGGCCGACGCGGGGACCGGAACGAGCGATCCGAGCACGAGGGCGGCCCCCGCAATCCAGGCCGCACGCTTCATTGGCGCAATGCGATGCATGAGGCAGCCAGTATCGCACCTGCGCCGGCGCGGCCCCTCGATTCCGGGTTCCGGGCGTGACGTTTCACCCGGATTCGCGGGGTTGCCGCTACAGGATCCGGTTGAACCAGAGCATCGAGAGCCCCGCGGCGAGCAGGGCGAGCGCCGCCGCGGCGGCGGAGAAGAAGGCGGTGATCTCCATCTCCTTCTTCTCGAAGATGATGCGGGCGTTGAGCGTCTCGTAGACCTTCCTCAGGTCGGTCGCGCTGCCGGCGTGGAAGTACTCGCCGCGCGTCATGTTGGCGACCGCCTTGAGGGTCTCCTCGTCGAGGCGCGCGCGGAACGACCAGCCCTCGAACCCCAGCACCTCGCCGTTCACGGTGCCGAACCCGACCGTGAAGACGCGCACGCCGCGGTCGGCCGCCATTTTGGCCGCCTCGACCGAGTCGGGGCCCGCGGTGCGCTGGCCGTCGGTGAGCAGGATGATCGCGGCCCCGGCGTGCGAGCCCGGCGGAACCGGCTTGAACTCCTTCTTCTCGGCCTTGCGGCCCGGGTCGATCGGCCGGGGAACCGGGCGCGGCGCGTTGCGCTCGTAGATGAGCTCGCTCACGTCGATGCCGGCGTTCGGGAAGATCGTCGCGAGCGAAACGATGATCCCGCTGCCGATCGCGGTGCCGCGCTGGAGCTGGAAGCGGTCGATCGCCGCGATCACGTCCTCGCGGCTGTGCGTCGGCGCCTGCACCACCGCCGCGGTGCCGGCGAACGACACCACGCCCACGCGCACCGTGCGCGGCAGGCTGCTGACGAACGTCTTCGCGGCGGTCTGCGCCGCGGCGAGCCGGGTCGGCTCGACGTCCTTCGCGCGCATGCTGCCCGAGACGTCCATGGCGAGGATGAGCGTCTCCTGCTGCGACGGCAGCATCACCACGGCGGCGGGCCGCGCGATCGCCGTGATCATCAGGGCGAGCGCGACGAGGAACAGGATCGGCGGGACGTGCCGGCGGAAGCGCGGGCCCGCGCCGAGCGCTTCCTTCACCATGTTGAGGTTCGCGTAGCGGGCGACCGCTTTCTTCCGCCGGCGCAGCAGCCACACGTACGCCGCGACCACCACCGGAAGGGCGGCGAGCAGCCACAGCATGCCCGGCCAGATGAACGTCATCCCGCGCCTTCCAGGTGCCGCGGCAGGGTGCCGCCGCCCGCGAGCTGGCTGCGCCGCTTGCGCAGGTCGGCGAAGCGCAGGATGGCGTCGACCAGGTCGTCGTCGGTGGAGAGCTCGAGCGCGTCGACGCCGGCGTCGCGGAATGCCGCCCGGAGCGTGCGCTCGCGCAGCTCGGCGGCGGCCGCGAAGCGCTTGCGGAAGGCGCTGTCGTGCGTGTCGACGAAGAGCTGCTCGCCGGTCTCGGCATCCTGGACGACCAGCAGCCCGAGGTCCGGGAGCTCCATCTCGAGCGGATCGTAGAGCCGCACCGCGACCACCTCGTGCCGCTGCGCGAGATGGGCGAGCGGCTCCGCCCATCCGGGGGTGCTGATGAAGTCCGACACGACGAACACGAGCGAGCGTCGCGGCATGGCCTGGAACGCCGCCGCGAGGAATTCGCGCAGGTCGGTCTCCTTCGACTGCGCGCGCGCCGGCCGGGACAGCATCTCGTGCAGCAGGTGCAGGACGTGCCGTCGCCCGGCGCGCGCCGGGATCACGGCCTCGACGCTGTCGCCGTAGAACATCGCGCCGACCCGGTTGCCGTGCCGGCCGAGCAGCCGCGCGACCACCGTGACGAACTCGGCCGACACCGTGCGCTTCTTCTCGCGCGAGCCGAAGTCCACCGACGGGCTCAGGTCGAGCAGGAACCAGCCGGTGACCTCGCGGTCCTCGTTGTACTCGCGGACGTACGGGGTCTGGAGCCGCGCGGTGACGTTCCAGTCGATGTGGCGGACGTCGTCCTGGTACTGGTACTCGCGGATGTCGGCGAGGTCGAGCCCGAAGCCGCGGAAGAGCGTCCGGTAGTTGCCGTGCACGGCCCCGTCGAGGCGCCGGATGACGGTCCACTCGAGCCGGCGGAGGACCTGCTCGGGCTCGGTCGTCCGCGCCGGCGCTGCCGCCGCGGGCGTTGCCGAGCTAGGCGCCTGCGGCGACCCGGACATGCGCCTCCAGCGGCTTCTCGGGGGCCGGGATCTTCTGCATGACCTGGCGGATCAGGTCGTCCGCGGTCTTGCCCTCGGACAGCGCCTGGTAGGTGAGCACCAGGCGATGACGGAACACGTCGGGCACCAGGTCGGTCACGTCCTCGGGGAGCACGTAGGTGCGTCCGCGCAGATACGCGAGCGCCTTCGCGCCCTCGATCGTGTGGATCGGGGCGCGCGGGCTCGCGCCGAAGGAGAGATATTTCGCGAGGCCGGGGAGGCCGTGGCGCTCGGGGAAGCGCGTGGCGGCGGCGAGCCGCACCGCGTACTGCATCAGCGAGGGGTCGACGTAGCTCTTGCGGCAGTCGCGCTGCAGCGCGCTCAGCTGGTCGGTGGTCGCCACCGCCGCGACGTCGGGCTCGGCGACGCCGGTGACGCGGTCGACGATGACGAACTCCTCTTCCTCGGTCGGATAGCCGACCAGCACTTTCATCATGAAGCGGTCGACCTGCGCCTCGGGCAGCGGGTAGGTGCCCTCGGTCTCGATCGGGTTCTGCGTCGCCATCGTGAGGAACGGCGCCGGCACCAGGTGCGTCTGTCCGGCGATCGTCACCTGGTATTCCTGCATCACTTCGAGCAGGGCGCTTTGCACTTTGGCTGGCGCGCGGTTGATCTCGTCGGCGAGCAGGAGGTTGGTGAACACCGGCCCGAGCGAAGTGGCGAAGTCGCCGGTCTTCTGGTTGTAGATCCGCGTGCCGACCAGGTCGGCGGGCACGAGGTCGGGCGTGAACTGGATGCGCTTGAACGTGCCGCGGATGGTCCGCGCGAGCGTCTTGACCGTGAGCGTCTTCGCCAGCCCCGGCACCCCCTCGACCAGCAGGTGTCCCTGCGCGAGGATCGCCACGAGCACGCGCTCGAGGAAGTGGTCCTGGCCCACGACCACTTTCTTGACCTCGTAGAGGATGCGTTCCATCAGCGCCGCCATCTCGGCGCGCCCGGCGTTCTTGACGTTTTCCATGCGTGTGGGCCCGGTTCCTCTGGTTTAGAACGGATGCATGCCGGCGGCGGAGGCGGCGTTCTCGATCGGCACCGCGAAGCCGATGCCGATGAACACGCGGCTCTCCGTCGGGTTGAGAATCGCCGTGACGATGCCGACCACCTCGCCCTCGGCGGTGACGAGCGGTCCGCCGGAGCTGCCCGGATTCGCCGCCGCGTCGAACTGGATGAGATTGGTCAGCACGCGCTTGCCCTCGGGCGAGCGGAACTCGCGCTTGAGTCCCGACACGACGCCGGCCGACACCGACGGCCCGATCCCGAACGGAAAGCCGACCGCCACGACGTGATCGCCCGGCGCGAGGTCCCCGGTGGAGCGCATCGTCGCGGCGACGAGGTCGTCCGGAATCGTCTTCGCCTGCAGCACGGCGAGATCGTGCTCCGGGTGCAGGCCGACGATCTCGGCCTCGGACTCGAGGCCGTCCTCGAAGACCACCTTCACGCGCTTCGCGCCGGCGACGACGTGCAGGTTGGTGAGGATGATTCCCTTGTCGACGATCACCACGCCGCTGCCGATGCCGTGCTCGATCTCCTCGCCGCCGATCTCGTCGAGGCCCAGCCCCTGCACCCGCACCACCGACGGGCGGATGACCTCGTACGCCTTCGCGGCGTGGGAGGGCAGCGGCTTGGTTTGCAGCGTGTGCAGTACCGCCGCGTCGATCTCCTGCTGGGTCAGCGCACGTGCGGTCGGCGTCCGGCCGTTGTACGCGACGATCGCAAGCGCGGCGAGCAGTCCGCCGATGGCGAGGAGCAGGATCCGTTCGTGGCGGGCGAAAAACCCGCGCCAGCGCGAAGGTTGCGGCGCTGCGGGCGCGACCGGTGCACTCGGGCTCGGGGATTCGACCGGCTCGGCCGCGGCAGGCGTCCGCGGTCGGCCGGAGCGGCTGTAAAGGGCGGTTCTTTTCACGCTGCGAACGGTAGCACGAGGGCTCGCCAAATGCGTCAGACGGCGCGGGCCCGTTCGGGTTCCGCAAGCGGCTGCACTGGCAGGTCGAGGCCGCGCAGCGCCTCCGCAAGCTTGCGGACGGCGGCCGGGCGCGAAAAGCCCCTGCGCCAAGCGAGGGCAACGCGCCGCTTCGGATGCGGCGCGGCAAAATCGATCGCCTTCACGAGCGGCGTCGCGTAGCGCCGGGTGAGCGCGGTCGCGGGCAGCACGGTCACGCCCAGGCCCGATGCGACCATGCTGCGCAGCGTCTCCAGCGAGTTGCCCTGCCGCCCGGGCGCCGGCGGGCGGGAGAACTCCTGGCAGGTGTCCAGCACCTGGTCGCGCAGGCAGTGACCCTCCGGCAGCAGCAGCAGCTCGGCGGCGTCGAGCTCGTCGGCCGCGATCGTCTTCTTGCGCGCCAAGCGGTGCCGGGCGGGCGCGACGACGCGGAACGCCTCGTCGTAGACCGGCAGCACCTCGATCCCGGGCGCGTCGTAGGGCAGGGCGAGGATCGCCACGTCGAGCTCGCCGGCCTTCAGCATCCGGTCGAGGCTGGCGGTCATGTTCTCCTCGATGTCGAGCGGCATGTCGGGCGCGAGCTTGCGCAGCGCCATCACCAGGTCGGGCAGGACGTACGGGGCAATGGTGTGGATCACGCCGAGTCGCAGGACCCCCTTCAGCGGGTTCTTCCCCTGGCGCGCGACCGTCTTGACGCGCGCCGCCTCCTCCAGCGTGCGCCGCGCCTGCGCCACGACGTCCGCGCCGATCTCGGTCACCAGCACGCCCTGCTTGCTGCGCTCGAAGAGCGGCACGCCGAGCTCGTCCTCGACGTTCCGGATCGCCGCCGAGAGGCTCGGCTGGCTGACGAAGCAGCGCGCGGCCGCGCGGCCGAAGTGACGCTCTTCGGCGACCGCGACCAGGTACTTGAGCTCGGTGAGGGTCATGGGGTTCTCGCTGGTTCGTAACCGATAGCCTGGGCCTATCGGGAGGATACCAATCAAGTATTGGGCTGCACAGGGCGCGGTCCGTAAAGTCCCGTTCATCGTTCAACCACAGCCAGGGAGTCAGCCATGCTCGAAAGCCGCGCCGGCCGCAAGGTTCCGCAAGTGTCGTTCCGCACCCGCGAGGGCGGCGAGTGGAAGACCGTGACCACCGACGACGTCTTCAAGGGAAAGAACGTGGTCGTCTTCTCGCTGCCGGGGGCGTTCACGCCGACCTGCTCGTCGACCCACCTGCCGCGCTACAACGAGCTCGCGCCGGCGTTCTTCGCGAACGGCATCGACCGGATCGTGTGCGTGTCGGTCAACGACGCGTTCGTGATGAACGAGTGGGCGAAGGACCAGGAGGCCGGCAACGTCTTCCTGCTGCCCGACGGCAACGGCGAGTTCACCGATGGCATGGGCATGCTCGTGGACAAGGCCGACCTCGGCTTCGGCAAGCGCTCGTGGCGCTACTCGATGCTGGTGCGCGACGGCGTGGTCGAGAAGATGTTCGTCGAGCCGCAGAAGCCGGGCGACCCGTTCGAGGTGTCCGACGCCGATACGATGCTCGCCTACATCAACCCGAAGGCCAAGAAGCCGGATCAGGTCGCGATCCTGACGCGCGAGGGCTGCTCGTTCTGCGCGAAGGCCAAGGCGCTCCTCGGCGAGCTCGGGTACGACTACGTCGAGGTGCCGCTCGACCACAAGGTCCGCAGCCGCGTCGTCGGCGCGATCGCGAACGCGCAGACCGTGCCGCAGGTGTTCGTCAACGGCACGCGCATCGGCGGCTGGGAAGAGCTGGAGCGCTGGGCGAAGAAGGCGGCTTGACCGTCACGCCGTGAACCCGAGGCCGAGCGACGCGAGTCGCTCGATCTCGGCGCTCGAGAAGCCCCAGTCGGCCAGGGCGTCCCGTCCGTGCGCGCCGCGCTCGGGCGGGGCGCCGCGCACGGCGCCCGGCGTCCGCGAAAAGCGCGGCGCAGGCGCCGGCTGCGGCACGTCTCCGACCGTCACGTACGCGCGGCGCGCGCGATTGTGCGGATGCTCGCGCGCCTCGGCGAAGGTGAGGACCGGCGCGAAGCACGCGTCCGATCCTTCGAACGCCGCACTCCACTCGTCGCGCGTCTTCGAGCGGAAGACTTCCGCGAAGCGACGGCGTAGCACCGGCCAGCCCGACCGGTCGTTCTGCTCGGGGAGCTTTTCTCCCGCGAGGCCCAGGCGGGCGAGCAGCTCCGCGTAGAACTTCGGCTCGATCGACCCGATCGCCACGAATCGCCCGTCGCGCGTTTCATAGCTGTCGTACCAGGGCGCGCCGGAGTCGAGCACGTTCTCGCCGCGCACGTCGCTCCAGCGGCCCGCGGCCAGCATGCCCGCGAACATCGTCGCGAGGAGCGAGGCGCCTTCCACCATCGCCGCGTCGACGACCTGTCCCTTGCCCGAGCGCTGCGCCTCGAGCAGCGCGCACGCGATCCCGAAGGCGAGCAGCATCCCGCCGCCGCCGAAATCGCCGACCAGGTTGAGCGGCGGCACCGGCGCGCTGCCGGCGCGCCCGATGGCGTGCAGGGCGCCCGACAGGGCGATGTAGTTGATGTCGTGGCCGGCGCGCGCCGCGAGCGGACCGTCCTGGCCCCAGCCGGTCATCCGGCCGTAGACGAGCTTCGGGTTGCGCGCGAGGAGCACGTCGGGCCCGAGCGCGAGCCGCTCCATCACGCCGGGACGGAAGCCCTCGATCACCGCGTCGGCGCGCGCGGCGAGCGCGAGCGCGGCGGCGACGCCGTCCGGCGACTTGAGATCGAGCGTCACCGAGCGCCGGCCGCGCAGCATCGCGTCGGTGCGGCGGTCGCGGTCGAAGCCGAGCCGCGGATCGCTGGGGCGGTCGACGAGCAGCACGTCGGCGCCCATGTCGGCCAGCATCATTGCGCAGAACGGCCCCGGCCCGATCGCCTCGAACTCGAGCACCTTTACGCCGGCAAGCGGTCCCATGGCGCGATGTTAGCGCGCGGCGCGCGCGCAGGTTAGAGTTCCGGCGTCGCCCCTCCGTCAAGCGCAGGACAGATCGAATGGCCCGTGATCCGCGCGTCGAGACCGCCATTTCGCACTGGCTGCCGCGCTTCATCTCGAACGGCGTCGCGCTCGCCGATTTCCAGGAGGTGACCGCCGGGATCGAGCGCTGGGAGGACTGGTGCGGCGCGTGGTCCGCGCGCGCCGCCGTGCACGAGGCCCTCGGGCGCGAGGCGCTCGCCGCGGGCTTCAAGCTGAGCGCCGGCGAGCACCTCGCGCGCGCCGCGGTGTACTACCACTTCGCGAAATTCCTGTTCGTTCACGATGTGGCGCAGATGCGCGCCGCGCACCTTAAAGCGATCGAGTGCCGGCAGCTCGCATTGCCGCACCTGCGCCCGCCGGGCGAGCGCGTCGAAATCCCCTACGCAAGCCGCGCGCTCGCGGGAATTCTGCGCAAGCCGGAGGGCGTCGTGCCGCCACCGGTGCTGATCATGGTGCCCGGGCTCGACTCGGCCAAGGAGGAGCTCGAAGCCTACGAGCTGCCGTTTCTCGCGCGCGGCCTGGCGACGCTCTGCGTCGACGGGCCGGGGCAGGGCGAGGCGGAGTACGACTTCCCGATCCGGGGCGACTACGAAGTGCCGGTGCGCAGCATGGTGGACTGGATCGAGGGGCGCGGCGATCTCGACGCGAGCCGCATCGGGCTGTGGGGGGTGAGCCTCGGCGGCTACTACGCGCCGCGTGCCGCCGCGTACGAGAAGCGCATCAAGGCCTGCATCGGACTTGCTGGACCGTACGACTGGGCTGCGGTGTGGGACGCGCTGCCCGACCTCACGCGCGAGGCCTTCCGCGTGCGCAGCCACCTGCCGACGCAGGATGCGGCGCGGCGTCACGCGGCGACGCTCACGCTCAAGGAGGCCGCGCGGAGGATCGCGTGCCCGCTTTGCCTCGTGACCGGGAAACTCGATCGACTCGTGCCGTGGCAGGACGCCGAACGGATCGCCGCGGAAGCGGCGGGACCGGTCGAGCTGGTCGTCGTGGCGGACGGCAATCACATCGCCAACAACCGACCCTATCGGTACCGGACCCAGACCGCGGACTGGATGGCGGGCGCGCTCGGGCTGCCCCGCCGGTAGACGGCTGGTGCTGCCGTGCCGCGGCGCCCCCGGGACTTGCAAAAATTTTCGACCCGAAGCATATTTCCGCCCATCGAATTAGCTGGGTCGTCCACTGCACCCCCTCGGGGTGAAATTCTGGTCTGTTCCCGTGCGTGATTTGAGGCCGTGCGTACTCCCGCGCCCGGCAACGCCAGATCAGGAGGAACTCCATGGCTACTGGCACCGTAAAGTTCTTCAACGCATCCAAAGGCTTCGGGTTCATCCAGCCCGACGACGGCTCGAAGGACGTGTTCGTGCACATCTCCGCCGTCGAGCGCGCCGGCATGGGCACGCTCGCCGAGAAGCAGAAGGTCCAGTTCGAGCTCCAGTCGGGGCGCGACGGCCGCGTCTCGGCCGTCAACCTGAAAGCGGTCTGAGCTCCGTCGTGGCGGCGCCCGCCGCCCCGGCTCCCACTCGCCGCCGGCGTCGGGCCGCGCGCGGCGTCCGCTCGCGCGCATAGGAGACGCAATGCCAAAGGAAGAGCTGATCGAGGTGGAGGGCGTCGTCAGCGAGGTTTTCCCGGACACCCGCTTCCGGGTCACGCTCTCGAACGGCACCGAAGTGATCGCGTACGCCTCGGGCAAGATCCGCAAGCACCGCATCCGCATCCTCGCCGGCGACAAGGTCACGCTCGAGATGTCGCCTTACGACCTGAGCAAGGGCCGCATCAACTTCCGCCACAAGGACGAGCGTCCGTCCGCACCGGTCGGCGTGCCGCCGCAGCGCCGGCGGCGCTGACGCTTCGGGCACCGGCAGCGCGCGCCCTATGAGTGACGCGGGCGCGCGGTCGCGACCTCGGCTTCATCGGCCTCGGCGTGATGGGCGAGCCGATGTGCGCCAATCTGGCGCGCAAGAGCAACCGCCCGGTCGCCGCCTTCGATCTCGATCCCGCGCCGCTTGCGCGGCTCGCACCTCACGGCGTGCGTGCGTGCGCGTCGATTGCCGAAGTCGCCGCAAGCGCGGACGTCATATTCCTTTCCCTGCCGAGCGCGGCCGAAGTGGACGCGGTGTGCCTCGGCGCCGCCGGCATCGTTGCCGCCCGCGGTCGCACTCGCGCCGTCGTCGACATGAGCACCGGCGCGGTGGAGGCGACGCGCCGGATCGCAACCGCGCTTGCCGCCGCCGGCATCGAGTTCGTGGATGCGCCGGTCGCGCGTACGCGCGCGGCCGCGCAGGCGGGCACGCTGCTGATCATGGTCGGGAGCTCCGACGCGCAGTTCCGCGCGGTCGAGCCGCTGCTCGCCTGCATGGGCAGCGACGTCGTCCACTGCGGTCCGGTGGGCAACGGCCAGGTGGTCAAGATCCTCAACAACATGGTCCTGTTCATGACGGGGCAGGCGCTGGCCGAGGCGCTGGTGATCGGCGAGCGCGCCGGAGTGGAGGGCGCCCAGCTCTTCGAGGCGCTCACGCGCGGCTCGGCCGACAGCTTCGCGCTGCGCAATCACGGCATGAAGGCGATGGTGCCCGGGTTGTTCCCGGAGAAGGCGTTCCCGACGGACTACGCGCTCAAGGACATCCGTCTCGCGCTCGAGCTCGCAGAGGGGTGCGGCGTCGAAGCGCGTGGCGCGCGGCTCACGGCCGACCTGTTGCGGGCGAGTTCCGCGGCGGGTTTCGGCGCCAACTACTGGCCGGTGCTGGTGAAGCTGATCGATCGCGCGGGCCGGGCGGGTTCGCCGTGACGTCGCCGACCCTCGAGGGGCGGCTGCGGCCGCTGCTCGAGCAGGACTATCCGCGGTTCTCGGATGCGGAGTTCACGCGCCGCCGCAGCGCACTTGCGCAATCAATGGCCAAGCACGGGTGCGACCACGTCCTCGTGTGCGGCGAGAACCGCGCCGGCAGCGGCGTGCAGTGGCTGACCGGCTGGCCGATCACCGCCGAGGCGCTCGTCGTCTTCGCGCCGGGCGCACGCGAGCGCATGTTCATCGAGTGGTTCAACCACCTGCCGCTCGCCCGGCGCATCGCGCGCGACGCCGAGGTCGAGTGGGGCGAGCACCGGGGGGTGCGCAAGGCGATCGAAGCGCTCAAGTCGCGCAGCGCGCGGCGGGTGGGCCTGATGGGGCCGCTCGCCTGGTCGAAGGTGCGTGCGCTGGCGGGTGAGTTCGATCTCGTCGACCTCGGGCCGGAGTACCCGTGGCTGCGGATGCGCAAGTCGGACGAGGAGATCGACTGGCTGCGCGTCGGTGCGTGGCTGAGCGATCTCGCGATCGCGGCGCTTGCGCGGGAGGCGCGCGCCGGACTGAACGAGCGCGAGCTGGCCGCGATCGTCGAGCACGCCTACGTGGGCCACGGCGGGACGACGCTTATCCACTACATCGGCGTGACGTCGATGACGGCACCGGACCTGTGCGTGCCGCGGCAGTTCCACTCGACGCGGCGGGTGAACGCCGGCGATGCGATGTTCGTCGAGATCAGCGCGAACTTCTTCCACGACTATCCGGGCCAGGTGCTGCGCACCTACGCGATCGAGGCCGAGCCGACGCCGCTCTATCGCGATCTGCACGCGACCGCCGAGGCGGCGTTCGACGCGATTGCCGGCGTCCTGCGCGCGGGCGCGACCGCGGCGGAGATCCTCGCTGCGACCGCGCTGGTCGAGCAGGCGGGATTCACCATCTGCGACGACGTCGTCCACGGCTTCGGCGGCGGCTACTGGCAGCCGATCGTGGGCTCGACCAGCCGGCCGGCCGGGCCGCTCTCCGATCTGCGCCTCGAGGCGAACATGACGATCGTCGTGCAGCCGAACGTGGTCACGCGCGACGGCAAGGCGGGAGTGCAGGTCGGGGAGCTGGTGCGAATCACGCCGACGGGCTGCGAGCGCCTGCACCAGGCGCCGCGCGGGTTTCTCCGCGCAGGCTGAGCGTCGACGAACCTGGGCGGGCGCTCCAGTGCGTCAGCGCCCCGGCGCCCGATACTCCACGGCCTTCTTGCCCGCCTTGTCCACCTCCTCCGGCGGGATGAGTACAACGGTCTTCACGCTCGCCGCGCCGCCCTGGTTGACGGCGAGCGCAGCGGCGGGAGCGCGACGCCGCCTCGATCGCAGCCGGCACGGCGGCTTCACGACCGCCGGCGTCCCGGCGGGCCAAGCTCATCGCCACCATCCGGGTGGCGCCGTTGATTGAGGAGATTCGCATGTTTCTGCTAGCGTTCTCGCCCGCACTTGCGCGGTGAGATGACGACGCCATGAACGCTTCCACCAAGGGGTCTCCCGGGCCGCTCGACACCGCCCTGCTGCCTGTCGGGGTGCGCGCCCGCATCGTTCCCGGCATCAACGGCCTCGCCATGCACGTGCTCGAGGCCGGTCACGAGCCACGGGGACGCCCCGTCGTGCTGCTGCTGCACGGCTTCCCGGAGTTGGCCTGGAGCTGGCGCAAGGTGATCCCGGCGCTGTCCGCGGCCGGGTATCACGTGGTGGCGCCGGACCTGCGCGGCTACGGGCGCACCACGGGTTGCGACACATCCTTCGATGGCGATGTGCGCCAGTTCCGCATGTTCAACCTGGTGACCGACGTGCTCGGGCTGGTGCGTGCCCTGGGCCGCGACCGGGTGCACGCGGTGGTGGGCCACGACTTCGGCTCGCCGCTGGCGGCGTGGTGCGCGCTGGCGCGCCCGGATGTCTTCCCCGCCGTGGCGCTGATGAGCGCACCCTTCGCGGGCCCGCCGGCGCTGGACGCCTTCGATGCCGTGCCCGGCGCGGTGGACATCCACGCCGCGCTCGCGGCGCTCGAGCGTCCCCGCAAGCACTACCAGTGGTACTACTCCACCCGCGAAGCGGACGCGCACATGCGCCACTGCCCGCAGGGCCTGCACGCCTTCCTGCGCGCCTACTACCACCACAAGAGCGCCGACTGGCACGACAACCGACCCGAGCCGCTGGGCGGATGGACGGCGGCCGAGCTCGCTCGCCTGCCCACCTACTACATCATGGACCTGAACGCGGACATGGCCGCCACCGTGGCGTCACACATGCCCACGCCCGCCCAGGTGGCTTCGTGTGGCTGGCTCACCGAGGCCGAGCTGGCGGTGTACGCCGGCGAGTTCGCGCGCACCGGCTTCCAGGGCGGCCTGCAGTGGTACCGCTGCATGACCTCGCCGGCCATCGCCACCGAGCTGCGGCTGTTCGCGGGCCGTCGCATCGACGTGCCGGCGCTCTTCGTGGCCGGGCGCCAGGACTGGGGCGTGTACCAGCGGCCTGGCGACTTCGAGCGCATGCAGGGCCAGGGCTGCACCGACCTGCACGGCTGCTATCTGGTGGAGGGCGCCGGCCACTGGGTGCAGCAGGAACAGGCCGGGCGGGTGAACGAACTGCTGCTGGAATTCCTCGCCAAGCTGCGCTGAGAAGATTAAGTTGATATGATTCTTCAAATGTTTGTATAACTAAGGGCTGAAATGAGATCTGGGCAAGGTGCTGTGCTATTGAATCTGGAACAGGTATGAGATCTCTGCAGAATTTGGCAGAGTGATTGGCAGGCTGGGAAAAAATTGAACAGTATACGTTGTGCAATGGGAAGTGGATTGATGAAATGAGTGGTGGTAATAAGCCTAAGATGATCCGGACTTGCGGACCCCGGGGAGTTGACCCAGGACAAAGCCGGGCGGATGTGACGCGGCGACCCGAACCCGGCTACCGGGACACGACTGCGGCACAATCCGCCATCACATCGGCCAAAGGGGAGACAGATGCGCTCCATCGCTGAGTTCACCAAGACCACGCTGATCGGCGGCGTCCTCGTGATCCTTCCCGTGTACCTGACCGTGCTCCTGCTGCTGAAGGCATTCGCTGGGGTGGTCGGGCTGGTCGCGCCCATCACCCACGGACTGCCGGTGACCCTGCCGTTCCGCGAGGTGATCGCGATACTGGTGCTGATCGGCGTCTGCTTCGTCTGCGGGATTGCGGTGCGCACGGGCCCCGGCCTGTGGGCGAAGAACGCCCTGGAACGGTCCCTGCTCGAAAAGATCCCGGGCTATGCGCTGATCCGCGGGCTCGCGGGACGCATTGCCGGAAAAACGGACGAGAAAACCCTCGCCGTGGTGTTGGTCGAGATCGAAGACGCTCTCGTGCCGGCGTTTCTCGTCGAGGACTGCGGCGACGGCCAGTGCGCGGTCTTCGTGCCCTCGGTGCCCACGCCTGCAGCCGGCTCGATTTACATCATCGCGAACGAGCGCGTGCATCCGGTCGACGTGCCGTTCACGCAGGCCGTGAGCGTGATCTCGAAGTGGGGGGCGGGTTCGAGCGAGCTGCTGGCAGGCATGAAGCGCGCCGCACAGAAGTCCGCGCCGGCCACAGCGTGAGTCGCGGTAGCGCCTTTGTCGACCCCGCGGGAACGCCGCGCCCGCGCCGGCGCGCTCAGCGCTCGAAGCCGGCCCGCACGCGCACCGCGACGCGTCTCCGCCGGCTGACAGGAGCGCGACGAGCCGCCGCGCCGCATCGGGCACGGCAGCACGCGTGCAGACTGCCGCCGTGTAGACCGTCGCCAGCTCGAACTCGCGCGGCAGCGGCGCGACGAGCGTGACCCCCGGCGTGTTGAGGATCTCGGTGATCTGCGTGCAGCCGATCGGACGCTCGCCGGTCGCCTTCGCCAGCGCGCGCATTGCGGTGGCGCCGTTCGGATGCGTGCTCAGTCGTCCGGCGATCTCGGCCGCGATCCCGAGCGTCTCCAGCACGCGCGCGAAATGGATGCCGGCCGTGGCGCGCTGCGGGTCGGGGAAGATAGATGGCGCCCGCCGCGCGCAGCGCCGTGCGCAGCGCTTCGGGGTCGCTCACATCCGGCGTCGGATCGCCCGCCCGCACGGCGACGCCGGTGCGCACCACGCCCGAGATCGGCGCGCGTCCCGGGCATCCACCTGTCCCGCGTCGGCCAGCTCGTCGATCAAGGCGCGCGTGAGGATCAGCACGTCCGCCGGCGCGCCGGCGAGCAGCTTCTCGCTTCATCGCCCCGACGGCGCCGAAGGTGCCGTCGATCGCGTAGCCGGTCGCTGCCTTGAAACTCGCGCCGACAGCGCGGCGACGACGCCCTGCGCCGCGCCGCCGCTCAGCACGTGCAGGCGCATCGCTCAGTCCGACGCCGCGATGATGCGCTCGCGCGTGATCGGCAGATCGCGCACGCGCACGCCGAGCGCGTCGTACACGGCGTTGCGCGATGGCCGCCGCGGTCGGCCCGTGCGCGGCCTCGCCGGCGCCGACCGACGGCTGCTCGGGCCGGGCGACGATCTCGACCTCGACCGCCGGCACCTCCGAGAAGCGCAGGATCGGGTAGGTCTCCCAGGTGTCGCTCGTGACGCGCAGGCGGTCGAAGCGCACCGCCTCCTTGAGCGTCCAGCTGGTCGCCTGGATCGCGCCGCCCTCGATCTGGTTGGCGACGCCGTCCGGGTTGATCGACCTCGCCCGACGTCGACGGCGACCACCAGCCGGCGCACGCGAATCTCGCGCTCGGCCTCGACCTCGGCGACGACGGCGCAGTAGGCGCCGATGTTCTTGTAGCGCGCGAAGCCGATGCCGTGGCCCCAGGCCTCGCGCCGCCGCCACTGCGCCCAGCCGGCGCGCCGCGCCGCCGCCTCGAGCACGGCGCGCGCGCGCGGATCGTGCGAGGTGGCGCAGGCGGAACGCCACCGGGTCCTCGCCGCGGGCGCGCGCCAGCTCGTCCACGAACGATTCGATCGCGAACACGTTGGCGAACGCGCCGAGCGACGCGCAGCGCCGACGTGCGCATCGGCATGGCGAGCAGCCGGTGGTTGACGATCCGCCAGCGCCGGGAAGTCGTAGAGCGGCACCGCGTTGCGCTCCGCGCCGCCGCCGCCGGCATCGGCGGGTTGATGGCGAGCACGCGCTCGAAGGGCCTGCTCGAGGTGCGCGGCCGCGAGCAGCGTCGGCGTCGCCGCGCGGCCCGGGCGCGTGACGTGGCCGTTGCTCCAGACGTCGTGGCGCCAGCGCGACGACCTCGCCCGCCGCGTCGAGGTCGGCCTCGATCTCGACCGCCATGGCCGGCCCGAACGGCGACCAGGCGAGCTCGTCCTCGCGCGACCAGTGCAGCGCGCACCGGCCGCCCGCCGGCCGCGCGCGCGAGCAGCGCGGCGTCGAGCGCGACGTCGTCGGCGCCGTTGTGGCCGTAGCAGCCGGCGCCCTCGACGTGCGCGACGACGATGCTCTCGGGCGGCGAGCCCGAGCGCGAGCGCCAGGTCGGCGCGCAGGTTGTAGATGCCCTGGCTGTGCGTCCAGACCTGCAGCGCGTCGCCCTGCCACTGCGCGAGCGCGCACGACGGCGCCGATCGACGCGTGCGCGAGGTAGGGGCGCGTGTACCGCGCGCGCAGGGTGCGCGCCGCGTCCGGCGCGGCGGCGGCCGTCGCGCTCGTCGACGATCGTCGTCTCGACCGGCTGGCGCTTGCAGCCAGTCGGCGAGGGTCGCCTCGTCGGGCAGCGTCGTCGCGCTCGCGTCCAGGCCGCGCCCGCGCGCAGCGCGCTCGAGCGCCTTGACCGCGACCTCCTCGCGTCTCGGCGACGCACGCCGAGGAAGCTGCCGTCGCGCACGACCGCGACGACGCCCGGGCAGCGCACGCGCCTTGGCGTCGTCGAGCGACAGCAGCACGGCGCCGGGCGAGGGCGGGCGCAGCACGCGCCCGTGCAGCATGCCCGGCAGCTCGAGGTCGTGCACGAAGCGCGGCCGGCCGAACACCTTGTCCGGCGAGGTCGAGCGCGGAGCAGCGGCGTGCCGACGACGCGCGCTGCGCCGGGCTTCGGCGGCACGCCGGCGGTGGCCTCGCGCGTCGAGCAGCGCCGTCGTCGGCGAGCTCCCAGTAGCTGGTGCGCAGCGTTGCCGGCGGCCGACGATGGTGCCGTCGCTCACCTGCGAGGCGTGTCGGCCGGCACGCCCAGCCGCTGCGGCGGCGGCCTCCAGATAGATGGCGCGCGCCTCGGCGCAGGCATAGCGCAGCGCGGTGCCGGACTCCTGGACCGACAGGCTGCCCGAGGTGACGGCCTCGTCGGGGCTCGTGCGGTGCTGGCCGGCGACCATGCGCACGCGGTCGAGGCCGACGTCGAGCTCGTCGGCGACGATCTGCGCCAGCGCGGTCGACGATGCCCTGGCCGAGCTCGACCTTGCCGGAGCGCACCTCGACCAGCCGTCGCGGCAGGATGCGCAGCCACTGCGCCGAGACGCCGGTTGGTGTGCAGGCTACCGGGCAGCTTCGCAGCGCCGCCGTCGCCGCAGGGCGGAACGCCGAGCTCATGCCGGCCGCTCCGCCGGCCGCGCGCAGCACCGCGCGCACGATGCGGTTGTGCGCGCCGCAGCGGCACAGGTTGCGGTCGAGCGCCGCGCGCACCTCGGCCTCGGTCGGGGTCGCGGTTGCGCGCGAGCAGCGCGGCGGCGCTCGACGAGGATGCCGGAGAGGCAGTAGCCGCACTGCGCCGCCTGCTCGTCGATGAAGGCGCATCTGCAGCGGGTGCGGGCGCTCGGGCGTGCCGAGGCCTTCCACGGGTGACGATCGTCTTGCCGGCCGCCGCCCACAGCGGCGTGTCGCAGGACGCGACCGCCCGCCCGTCGATCAGCACGAAGCAGGCGCCGCACTGGTCGGCGCCGCAGCCGAAGTGCGCGGCCGTCAGGCCGAGGTCGTTGCGCAGCACGTAGAGCAGCGGCGTGTCCTCGGTCGGCGGCGACGTCGCGGTCGGCGCCGTTGACGTTGAGGCGGACCGCGCACGCGCGCTCAGTCGCACCTTGACGCCCGACGATCTTCACCACCTTCGCCCACTTCTCGATGTCGTCCGCGCAGATACTGGGTCGAACTCGGCGGCGTCATGATCATCGGCACCGCGCCCTGCTTCGCCCAGGCCGCCTTGACCTCGGGGCTGTCGACGATCTTGGTGATCTCGGCGTTGAGCTGGTCGACGATCGGCTTCGGCGTGCCCGCCGGCGCCATGATGCCGAGCCAGATGGTCGCCTCGTAGCCGGGCACGCCGGCCTCCGGCGACCGTCGGCACGTCCGGCAGCACGGCCGAGCGCGTCTTGCCGCGTCGGTGCCGAGCGCCCGCACCTTGCCGGCCTCGCGACGCTTCGGCCATGGTGGTGATCGGCGTCGAACATCATCTCCACCTGGCCGCCGATCACGTCGGTGCGCGCCCCGGCGCTGCCCTTGTGCGGCACGTGCACGATGTTCGCGCCGGCCATCGCCTTGAAGAGCTCGCCCGCCATGTGATAGGGCGTGCCCGGGCCGGAGGAGGCGTAGTTGAGCTTGCCCGGCTTCGCCTTGGCGAGGGCGATGCAGCTCCTTCAGGTTCTTCGCCGGCACCGCCGGGTGCACGACCAGCAGCAGGTCGGAGTAGTTGACCGGCGCGACCGGCACGAAGTCGCGCATCAGCTTGAACGGCTTGTTCGCGCACCAGCGACTCGTTGACCGTGTGGGTGTTCGACATCATCAGCAGCGTGTAGCCGTCGGGCGCCGCCTTCGCGACCGCGTCGGTGCCGATGATCGCCGCCGCCGCCGGGGCGGTTCTCGATCACGAACGACTGGCCCATCGACTTCTCGAGCCGCTGCCCGAGGTAGCGCGCGTAGATGTCGGCCGGGCCGCCCGCCGAGAACGGCACGATGATCCTCACCGGCTTGGTGGGGTAGGTCTGCGCCCATGCGGGCAGGGCGACGAGCGTGGCGGCGGCGAGGGCGAGCAGCGTGCGGGTGGCGTGCGTCATGTCGATCTCCTCAGGTGGTCGGGCGCCCCGTTTGTAGGCTGGCCGGGGCTCGCGGCTGGTTTTGGCACGCTGGTTTTTGCAGACTGGTTTCTAGCACAATTAGTGCTAACCTCGCCACGCCCGTTCGTCGCGAAGGAGCCTTCCCATGATCGGTCCGCATCGCATCGTCCGGCACGAGTTCGACTGGGGCGCCATCGAGTGGCTCGCGGGCGCCGAGGTCGGCAACAGCACGGAGCTGGCGCTCGCCCGCCTGCGCGTGGAGCCCGGCAAGTCCGGCGACACGCACGTGCACCGCAACTGCGAGGAATCGATCTACGTCGTCGACGGCGAGATCGAGTGCGGCATCGGCGAGCGCCGCATCCACATGTCGGCCGGCGCGTGCGCGGTCGTGCCGCGGGGCGCCGTCCATACGATCCGGTGCGTGGGCACTGCGCCTGCCGAGCTGCTGCTCGGCTACTCCGCCGCGGCGCGGGAATACGCGCTGGCCGAAGGATGACCGGCGCGGCCCCGATCGTCGACGCGCACCAGCACTTCTGGGATCCGCGGGTCAATTACTACCCCTGGCTCTGCGACGAGCCGCCGATCCCGTTCCGCTACGGCGACTATCGCGCGATCCGGCGCCCCTATCTCCCGGCCGACTACTTCGCCGACGCGCGACCGCATGAGGTCGTCAAGACGGTCTACGTGGAGACCGAGTGGGACCCGCGCGACCCGGTCGGCGAGATGCGCTACGTCGCGCAATTGCGCCGCGACACCGGTTTTCCCACCGTCGCGGTGGCGCAGGCCCGGCTCGATCGCGAAGACGCCGGCGCCGTGCTCGAGCAGCAGGCCGCGTTCCCGTTCGTGCGGAGCATCCGCCACAAGCCGCGCGCCAACGGCGCGCCCGCCGACGGCGCCCCGGGCGGGATGACCGACGCGAAATGGCGCGCCGGCTTCGCGCTCCTCGCGCGCCACCGGCTGCGCTTCGACCTGCAGACCCCGTGGTGGCATCTCGCGGAGGCCGCGCAGCTCGCGCGGGATTTTCCGGCGACGCAGATCGTGCTCAACCACACCGGGCTCCCGGCCGACCGCAGCGCGGCGGGCATCGCGGCGTGGCAGAAGCACATGGCGACGCTCGCGCAGTGCCCGAACGTCGCGGTCAAGATCTCGGGGCTCGGCGTGCCCGGGCAGCCGTGGACGGCGGCGGCGAACCGCGCGATCGTGCTCACGACCATCGACCTCTTCGGCCCCGACCGCTGCCTGTTCGCGAGCAACTTCCCGGTCGACGGGCTGTGCGCCACGTTCGACGCGATCTTCTCCGGCTTCCGGACGATCGTCCGCGACTTCCCCGCGGACGAGCAGCGGAAGCTCTTCCACGACAACGCCGTCCGCATTTACGGAATCGACTGAAATCATGAACACCAAACCTCGCCTCGGCTACGTCGGCGTGGGCCTGATGGGCCTGCCGATGGTCAAGCACCTCCTGCCGCGCGGCTACGCGGTGAAGGCCTACGACATCGTCCCGGCGCAGATCGAGGCCGCGCGCGCGGCCGGGGCGCAGCCCGCCACCTCGCCGGCCGACGCGGCGACCGGCGTCGACTTCGTGCTGCTCAACCTGCCGACCAACGAAGCGGTCGAGCAGGCGGTGTTCGGCGCCGACGGCGTCGCGACCGCGCTCGCGTCCGCCGCAGCTCCTGATCGACTTCTCGACCATCAAGGTCGACAAGTGCAAGGCCTGGGCCGCGCAGCTCAAGGCGCAGACGGGCTGCAGCTGGATCGACGCGCCGGTGTCCGGCGGCCCGCCCGCGTCGGGCTCGGGCACGCTCACGGTGATGGCGGGCGGCGAGGGCGCGGACATCGAGCGCGCGCGGCCCCTGTTCGCCGACGTCGCGGCGCGCTTCACGCACATGGGCCCGGCCGGCGCCGGCATGGTCGCGAAGATGCTGAACCAGCTCATCGTCGGCTGCGGCCACGCGGTGATGGCGGAGGCGATCGTGCTCGCCGAAGCGGCCGGCATCGACGCCGCGAAGCTGCCCGAGTGCCTCGCCGGCGGGCACGCCGACGGCTCGCTCCTGCAGAAGCTCTACCCGCGCATGGTCCAGCGCGACTTCGCGCCCCTGGGTTATGCGCGCCAGCTGCTCAAGGACCTGGAGATGGTGAACGAGTTCGCGGCGGGGCTGAAGGCCCCGACGCCGATGATGGGGGAGGCGCTGTCCCTCTACCGGATGCTGATTCACCTGGGGCACGCGGAGCTCGACACCGGCGCCGTGCTGAAGCTCTACGAGCGCTGATCCGGGCGCGACATTCGATAACAAAAAGGGGATGCGAATGACGAGGCTCTTCCTGTGCGGACTCGCGGCCGCGGCCGCGCTGGCGCTTGCGGGCTGCGCGACGACCACCGGCGACCCGTCGGGGTTTCTCGGGCGCACGGTCGACTTCGAGCCCGCGCCCGACGGCAGCGGCGCGCTGATCTACCGTCGGCCGGGCTTCAAGCCCGGCGACGGCGCGAAGTACACGCGGTTCATGATCGACCCGGTGCTGGTCTGGTACAGCCCGCAGTCGGACTACAAGGGCATCTATCCGGACGAGCTCAAGGCGATCACGGACTACTTCCGGACCGCCACGGTCGGGCAGCTTCAGGACCGGTACCCGGTGGTGGCCGAGCCCGGACCGGACGTGGTGCGCATTCGCGCGGCGATCGTGGACATGCACCGCGAAAACCCCATCCACTTGTACCAGTTCACGCCGGTCGGGATCGTCTTCACGGGCGTGAAGGAGGCGACGGGCCTGGATGCGATCACGCGCGACCGGGTCGCCGCGGGCAACAGCTACATCATCGGCGCGACGATCGAGGTCGGCTTCTACGACAGCACCACGAACCAGCTGCTGGGCGCCTACCGCGACAGCGCGCGCGCCAACCCGATCCGCCAGGAGGCCGGCGGCGCGACCTGGGGACAGGTGAAGGCGGCGCTCGACGCCTGGGCGAAGAAGCTCCGCGCGCGGGTCGACGCCGCGCAAGCCGCGCGGTAAGCCCCGCGCCACGAGGCACGCCGGCCTGCTGCTCGACCTGATCCGCAGCCTGCTCGGGACGAAGCGGTCGCCGGCGCGCGCCGCCGCGGCCACGCGTGCGCCGGACGACCTGCGGCGCGAGGCCGAAGCGCACGAGCGTGCCGGGCGGCTGACCGAGGCGCTGGAGTGCTACCGCGCCTGGACCGAGCGCGACCCGCGCGCGGTCGACGCCTGGCTCGGCGTGGGCAACGTGCAGGCCGACCTGTGGTCGATCGAGGACGCCCTCGCGGCCTATCGGACCGCGCTCGAGCTGGCGCCGGACTCGTCGTCCATCTTCTCCGGCATTCTCTTTTTCAGCCACTACCTCGCGCCTGCCGACCCGGCCGGCCTGTTCGAGCTCCATCGCCGCTACGGGGAGCTGATGCGCCGGACGCGCCCGCCGCAGGACGGCGCGGGCGCGCATCCGCGGGATCCGCGTCGCCGCCTCCGCATCGGTTACGTGTCGCCGAACTTCTCGCGGCATTCGGTGGGGTACTTCATCGCCCCGGTCATCGCGGCCCACGACCGGAGCCGCTACGAGGTCTTCTGTTACTACACGCACCGGCTGTCCGACGACACCACCGCGCGGATCCGGCAAGCGGCCGACGGCTGGCGGGAGGTGGCCGGCGCCGGCGACGACACGCTGGAGGCGCTCATCCGCGCGGACCGCATCGATGTCCTCGTCGATCTCGCCGGCCACTGCAAGGGCAACCGGCTGGCGGTCTTCGCGCGCAAGCCGGCCCCGCTGCAGGTGACCTGGCTCGGCTATCCGGACACCACCGGCCTGGCGACGATGGACGCGCGCATCACGGACGCGATCGCCGATCCGGCGCCCGAGGCCGACGCGCGGCACACCGAGCGGCTGTGCCGGATCGAGGGCGCCTTCCTCACCTACGAGCCGCCGGCCGACAGCCCGCCGGTCGTCGACCGCAGCGGCGCGCCGGTCGTGTTCGGCTCGTTCAATCACGTCGCCAAGCTCAATCCCGGGACGATCGCGGTCTGGGCCGACATCCTCGCGCGCGTGCCGGGCGCGCGGCTGGTGCTGAAGTCCGGGCCGCTCGACCGCGCGGAGACCCGCTCGCGGGTGCTCGAGTGCTTCGAGCGCCACGGCGTGGCGGCGGCGCGCATCGCGGTGGAGGACTGGCGGGCAGACCGCGCGAGCCATCTCGCGACCTACGCCGGGGTCGACGTCGCGCTCGACACCTTCCCTTACAACGGCACGACCACGACCTGCGAGGCGCTGTGGATGGGCGTGCCGGTCGTCTCGCGCGTCGGGACCGTGCACATGTCCCGGGTCGGCGCCTCGCTGCTCGACTGCGTCGGGCTCGGCGAGCTCGCGGCGCAATCGGACGCGGCGTACGTCGCGACGGCAGTGGCCCTCGCGCACGATGGACCGCGTCGCGCCCGCTTGCGCGCCGGCCTGCGCGAGCGGCTGCGCGCGTCGCCGCTGCTCGACCACGCCGGCTTCACGCGGCGGTTGGAAGCGCGCTATCGGGAGGCGTTGGAAGCGCGCGCGGACGGCGATCGGGCGCCTTGAGCGCGTCGCATGCGCGCAACGTCCGGCGTCCGGATGGCGAAAATGCCGTTGTATTTCTTGCAGAACGGTGATATAGAACGATCGCGCGCCACACTTTGGCGCGTTACTACAAGGAGATTCACATGGCTGCGAAGAAGAAAGCTGCGAAGAAGAAGGCGAAGAAGCGCTAAGCGCCACGCCCGCGTCTAGTCTGTAGACGCGAACGGCCCGGGCTCCTGACCCGGGCCGTTTTAGTTTGTGGCGCCCGCCCGTGAAGGGCGCGCGGCGCGCGTGTGCATTCCTCCTCGCGCGCCCCGCTATCGGGAACCCCGACTAGTAACCGATCGCTGCGCCGTCGCTGCGCGGGTCGGCGCCGCCGAGCCGCAGGCCGCTGTCCGGATCGATCGTGATGCAGTGGGCGTGCCCGGCCCGCTCGTCGCGATCCGGCCAGCGGTTGATCGGGTGGCCGCGCCGCTCGAGCTCGGCGAGCGTCGCCGGCGCGAAGCGCCCCTCGAGGTTGAGCTGGTCGCGCGCGTCGTGGAGCCCGAACCGCCCCGACAGCCAGCGCGGCGCCTCGACGGCCTGCTGCGCGTTCAGCCCGAAGTCGATCAGGCCGACATAGGCCTGCAGGTGGATCTGCGGCTGGCCGTCGGCGCCCATGCACCCGAGGACCTGCCACAGCTTGCCGTCGCGGACGGCGAGCGACGCGATGAGCGTGTGGGCCGGCTTCTTCCCGGCTTCGAGGCGGTTCGGATGGTCCGGGTCGAGCGCGAAGTACGCGCTGCGGTTCTGCAGCACCACGCCGGTCCGGCCGGCGACGACCCCCGCGCCGAAGAACCCGTAGACGCTCTGGATGAGCGATGCGGCGTTCCCGTCGGCGTCGACCGCGCCGACATACACGGTGTCCCCGCGCAGCGTCCCGTAGGCGGGCACCTTGTCCCACGGCAGCGCGCGCTGCGGGTCGACCAGCCGGCGCCGCTCCGCGGCGTAGGCTTTCGAGATCAGGCGCTCCATCGGCACGCGCGCGTAGGCCGGGTCCGCGAGCAGCGTGTCGCGGTCGTGATACGCGAGCTGCTTCGCCTGCACCAGGTGGTGCACGTGCTCCGGGCCGAGGAACGCCCAGGCGCCGACCGCGTAGTCCTCCAGGATGTTCAGCATCTCGAGCACCGTGAAGCCCTGCGTCGGGGCGGGGGTCTCGTAGATCGTCACGCCGCGGTAGGTGCCGGCGATCGGCTCGCCCCAGGTCGCGGTCTGCGCGGCGAGGTCGCGCTCGTCGAAGAACCCGTCGGCGGCTTTCGCGAAGCGCGCGAGCTCGCGCCCGACCGCGCCGGCGTAGAACCCCTCGCGGCCCTCCGCGGCGATCGCCCCGAGGGTGCGCGCGAGGTCGGGATTGGCGAGCGTCGCGCCGGCCCGGGGCGCGCCGCCCCCCGGGGCGAAGATCGCGCGCGCGCCCTCGTCCAGCGCGCCCTCCGCCAGCATCGCCGCGATGCACTTCGCCAGCCGCTCGGTGACCGGAAAACCGTCCCGGGCGAAGTCGATCGCCCGGTCGAGATTGCGCGCCCACGGGACGCGGCCGTACGCCGCATGGGCCTCGCTCCAGCTCGCGACCGCGCCGGGCACGGTGAGCGTCGCCGGCAGCACGCCGCGGTACGGGATCTCGGCGAGGCCGCGCGCGTGGAACCAGCCGACGCTCGCGCCGGCCGCCGCGCGGCCGGCGCCGTCGAGGTAGCGCACCCGATCGCGCGCGGCGTCGTAGACGAGCCAGAACGCGTCGCCGCCGACGCTCGTCATGTGCGGGTAGAGGACCGCGAGCGCCGCGCTCGCCGCGATCGCGGCGTCCACGGCCGAGCCGCCCGCCTGCAGCGCCTCGACCCCGGCCTGCGAGGCGAGCGAGTGGGGGGAGACCACCATGCCGCGCGGCGCCATGGTGACCGGCCGGCCGGTCTCGAAATCGGGGGTGATGCGGGGCATGACGGCGCCGAGTATCGCCGCGCGGCGCGCGCGTGTCCATGCGCGGGATCGCGGTAAGCTTTCGCCACCCGACACGAGAAGGACTTGGAGCGATGGCGTTGGCCGAAGGCACCGTGCTCTGGACGCCGCCGCGCGAGCGGCGCGACGCGAGCGAGCTCGCGCGCTACCTGCGCTGGCTGGAAGAGCGCAAGGGGTTGCGCTTCGCGGACTACGCGTCCCTGCATCGCTGGTCGGTCGAGCGACTCGAGGACTTCTGGGCGTCGCTGTGGGAGTTCCTCGCGATCCGATCGTCGACGCCGTACACGCGCGTGCTCGACGCGCGGACGATGCCGGGCGCCAGGTGGTTCGAGGGCGCCCGTCTCAACTACGCCGAGCATGCCCTGCGCAACGCGTCGGCCCGGTTCCCGGCGATCCTCGCGCGGTCGGAGGCGCGGCCGGCGCAGGAGATCTCGTGGGCGGCGCTCGAGCGCAGCGTCGCCTCGATCGCCGCCAGTCTGCGCGCGTTCGGGCGTGCAAGCCGGGCGATCGCGTGGTCTCGTACATGCCGAACATTCCCGAGACCATCGCGGCGTTCCTCGCCACGGCGAGCGTCGGCGCCATCTGGTCGAGCTGCTCGCCCGACATGGGCAGCGGCGCGGTGCTCGACCGCTTCCGCCAGATCGAGCCGAAGGTCCTGTTCGCGGTGGACGGCTACCGCTACGGCGGCAAGGCTTTCGACCGCCGGCCGGTGCTCGCGGAGATCGTCGCGCAGCTGCCGACCCTGGCGCGGGTGGTGTTCCTGCCGTATCTCGATCCGGCCGCGCGCCTGCCCGGCGCCGCGACCTACGCCAGCCTGCTGGAGGCGGACGCGCCGCTCGCGTTCGAGCAGGTGCCGTTCGATCACCCGCTGTGGATCGTCTACTCGTCCGGGACGACCGGCGTGCCCAAGGCGATCGTCCATGGCCACGGCGGGGTCGTGATCGAGCACCTCAAGACGCTGCCTGCTCCACCAGGACCTGCGCGCGGGCGACCGCTTCTTCTGGATGTCGAGCACCGGCTGGATCGTGTGGAACCTGCTGGCGAGCGGCCTGCTCGCGGGCTGCACGCTGGTGACCTTCGACGGCCACCCGGCGTGGCCGGACGCGGGCGAGATCTGGCGCGTCATCGGTGAGACGGGCACGCGCCACTTCGGCTGCGGCGCGGCGCTCATCGGGGGCTGGATGAAGGCGGGCGTCGAGCCTGCGCGGCTCGCCGACCTCGCGGCGCTGGATGCGATCAGCGTGACCGGCTCCCCGCTGAGCGTCGACGCCTTCGAATGGCTCTACGGCGAAGGTGAAGCGCGACTGGTGGGTCGCGCCGATCAGCGGCGGGACCGACATCGCGTGCGGCTTCGTTGCCGGGTGTCCGATCCTCCCCGTGACCGCGGGCGAGATGCAGGCCAAATGCCTCGGCGTCGCGGTCGAGGCGTTCGACGAGGCGGGCCGCCCGCGGGTCGGCGAGGTCGGCGAGCTGGTCGTGACCGAGCCGATGCCGACGATGCCGCTCTACTTCTGGAACGACCCGGACGCCCGCCGCTATCGCGAGAGCTACTTCGAGACCTATCCCGGCCGGTGGCGCCATGGCGACTGGATCCGCTTCACCGACCGCGGCACGAGCGTGATCTACGGCCGCTCGGACACCACGATCAACCGGTACGGCATCCGCATGGGCACGGCCGAGATCTATCGCGTCGTGGAGGAGCTGCCCGAGGTGCTCGACAGCCTGGTGGTCGACTGCGAGTACCTCGGCCGCCAGTCGTTCCTGCCGCTGTTCGTCGTGCTGCGCCCGGGCTGCGCGCTCGACGAGCGCGCTCAAGCAGCGCATCCGGGAGCGCGTCCGGGCCGCCGCGTCCGCGCGCCACGTCCCGGACGAGATCTACGCGATCGAGGAAGTGCCGCGCACGCTCACCGGCAAGAAGATGGAGCTGCCGGTGCGCAAGCTGCTGCTCGGAATGCCGGTCGACAAGGTGGCGAGCGCCGATGCGATGGCGAATCCGCGCAGCCTCGCGTTCTTCGCCGGCCTGGCGCAAACCCTGAACGCGACATAGGACCCGATGGCGATGGCGACGACGCGCCGCACGACGGGCCCCGGGCGCTGGCAGGGGGCGGTGATCGTCGATGTGGACTTCGAGGACGGCCTATTGTTCCTGGCCGTGCAGAACATCGGCGACGCGCCCGCCCGAAAAGTCTCGGTCCGGTTCGACCGTCCGCTCCCCGGCGCCGGCGGGCGCATCGACGTCGCGACGCTGGCGCTGTTCCGCAACATCGAGTTCCTCGCCCCGCGCAAATCGATCCGGACGTTCCTCGACACGACCGCGAGCTGGTTCGCTCGCGAGGCGCCCACGCGCTTTGCGGCGCGCGTAAGCTACGTGGACGCGTCGGGGCGGCGGCGCAGCGCGACCGTCGCGCATGATCTGGAGATTTACCGCGACATCGGCTACGTCCGGCGCGGGGCGACCGAAGGAGGGAACGATGGCGGTACAGCGTGATCGGCCCTATCCGGGCTTCAACTTCCTCGTGGACCTGGGCATCGGCCACACGGACGGACCGGAGGCGGGTTTCAGCGAGGTGGTCTTCCCCGAGTTCGCCCTCGACGTCATCGAGTACCGCAACGGCAACGCGAAGGAGAACGGCGTCATCAAGCTCACGGGCCTGGAGCGCCACGGCAATGTCGTCCTGAAGCGCGGCGTCGTGGGCTCGCTGAATCTCTACCAGTGGTGGAACCAGGTCCGCAACGGCGACCAGAACGCGTTGCGGACCGTGGTCATCCAGCTCCAGAACGAGGACCACAGCGCGGTGGTGCTCACCTGGAAGCTGCTGCGCGCCCGCCCCGTGAAGCTGCTCTATGCGGGTCTCAGGGCGGCCGGCCAGGAGCTCGCGGTGGAGCACCTGGAGCTCGCGTTCGAGCGCATCGAAATGGAGTGAGTCCGAATGGAAACCGCACAGTTGCAGGGTGCGGCAGCGCAACTCTGCCGCGAGATCCGCGCGTACCTCGAGCAGCGCGGCGCGGCCGTTGAGCGAGGCGGTCCGGCGCTACCCGACGCCGATCGCGCGCTGCGACGAGCAGCTGCCGGGGCTGCTCGAGTCGCGGCGCGAGGTGATTGCAGCTGATGGAGGCGTCGGACGCGACGCTCGTGGCGGCGTTCGCGGCCGCCGCCGCGCGCTGGGATGACCCCGCTGCGCTGGCGCTCGTCGCGAACGCGCAGCAGGTTTCCGCGGCGCGCTAGACCCCGGACGCCGACCGCCGCACGAGCTCTTCCCAGAGCCCGTCGGTCGATCTGCGGAACACGAGGTCGGCGTCGGCGTCGATCACGAACCAGAACCCGCTCTTGACCTCGTGCTCGAGCTCGCCGGGCTGCCACGCGACCAGCCCGGCGATGTAGCGCGCGCGCTCGGCGTCCTGCTCGATGATGCGGTCGACGACCTCGGTGTCCGTCGCGAGGTACATGTCGTCGAGCAGCGCGACCGAGCGCCCGCCCGGACTGTCGGTGCGGTGGACGACCGCGAAGAGGGTGTTGGTGTAGACCGGGCCGCCGAGGAACACCGGGTCGACCACCTTCTGCGAGGGCGCGTGGTCGGGGAACAGCTTGCCGAGCGTGACCTGCGTCGGGCGGTTGATGATGAAGCCGACGTGCTGCCCGTTCGGGAGCGCGCGCGCGAACAGGATCGTGCGCGCGTAGAACTCCCCGAGCTCGGGCTTCGCGACCAGCATCATCGGCTGCGAGAGGTCCGCGGCGCGGGCGGTGGCGCCGAGCGCGACGAGCGCGCCCGGCGAGAAGGCACAGACAGATGCGGCGCAGGCGAGCAGTCATGCGAGTGCTCCTTCCAACAGGCCAAGCGTTCACCGCCGGCCAGGGACCTGGAAGCGCCGCCTGGCGGGCGCCCATGCCCGGAGCGGTGCAAGAAGCGCGCCGCAGGCCGTCCCGGTGGGTCGCGCCCGGAAACTAGTTCCTGTCGCCGGTCCCGCGAAAATCCGGTAGCGCGAAGGTGCCTGTTTTGGCGCCGGACGGGTGGGGAAAAGTGCCCGGAGAAGTGCGACAAACGCCCGGCCGCGGTGCAGGCGGCAGGGCTGCTGCACCACCGCATGACGGTTTGACGTCGCAAGATTCCGACGCAGTGCGTCGCAAGCCGCCAAACCGCGTTCGCCCGAGCGGGGCGGGTGCGCCCGGAGGCGAAAGCCCCTGCTGCTAGACTGGACGCTTCGCCATTTCGAGTGGAGCGTCGCCCCGGCTTCGGGCGGCCGCACCGGCACCGTGCAGCAGACGCTCCGGCACTCCCGGCTCGCAGAGCATCTCGCCGGCCTGTTCGACGCGGCCGATCCGGCAGTACTCGCCGAGATCGAGGCGAACGCCGAGTGGATCACGCTCGCCGGCGGCGAGACCCTGTTCCGCCGCGGCGACCCGGGCGACGCCGCCTACGTCGTGATCAGCGGCCGGCTGCGCATCCTCGACGGCGCCCGGGCGCTCAACGAAGTGGGCGCGGGCGAGACGCTCGGCGAGATGGCGCTGCTCTCCGGCGAGCCGCGCTCGGCCACCGTCCACGCCGTGCGCGACTCGCTGCTCGCGCGGCTGCCGGCCGACGCGTTCCTCGGTCTCGTCCATCGCCACCCGAGCGTGCTGCGGCGGATCGCGGGGCTCCTGGTCGAGCGCCTGCGCCGCTCGAGCCAGTCCCCGGCGCGGGCCCGCGCAGGCGTACGCACGGTCGCGATCGTGCCCGCGGACGCGCACGTGCCGATCACGGCGTTCGTGCAGCGGCTCGGCGCAGCCCTCGCCGCCCACGGCGCGACGCGGCACCTCGATGCCCGCGAAGTCGATCGCGCGCTCGGCCGCGACGGGATCGCCGGTTGCGCCGAGAGCGACGCCGCCGCCGTGCGGTTGGTCGAATGGCTGAACGAGCAGGAGCTGCGGCATCGCTTCGTGCTGTACGAGGCGGCGTCCGGCTCGCGCTGGACCGAGCGCGCCGTGCGCCAGGCCGACCACGTGCTCTTCGTCGCGGCGGCGGGCGGCGCGCAGGACGCGCTGGAGCTCGAGCGCTACCTCGCCGGCCGCGCGCCGGGATCACAGGCGCCGCGTGCGAGCATCGTCTTTCTCCGTCCGGCGCAGGCCACGCTGCCGGTCGGCACCGGGCGGCTCCTCGACCGGTTCAAGCTCGACGCGCACTACCACGTGGCAATGGACTCGCCCGCGGATTTCGCGCGGCTCGCGCGCTGCCTCGCCGGAGAGGCGATCGGACTCGTGCTCGGCGGGGGCGGAGCGCGCGGCTTCGCGCACCTGGGTGTGTTGCGCGCGCTCGCCGAGGCCGGCGTGCCGATCGACTGGGTGGGCGGGACCAGCATCGGCGCGATCATCGCCGCGCTCGTCGCGCAGGGCGTGGCGCCGGACGAGGCGCTGGCGCGCTGCCGGGCGCACTTCCAGGCGCTGAAGGACCCGACCCTGCCGCTCGTGTCGCTGCTCGCGGGCCGCCGCATTCGGGGCCAGCTCGACGCGGCCTTCGGCGCGCTCGCGATCGAGGATCTGCCGCTGCCCTATCTCTGCATCTCGACCAATCTCTCGCGCGCGGCGCAGGCCGTGCACGAGCGCGGCGCGGTCGCCCCGGCGCTGCGCGCGAGCATCTCGCTCCCGGGCATCCTGCCGCCGATGCGTCTCGGCAACGACCTGCACGTGGACGGCGGGCTCGTCAACAACCTGCCGATCGACGTGATGGTCGCCAAGCCCGAGATCGGCGCAGTCATCGCGGTGGACGTCGGCGCCGAGCTGGAGATGGCCGCGCCCGCGGGATTCGAGCCCGAGGTGTCGGGCTGGCGCGTGCTGTGGGAGCGGTTCGCGCCCCGTCCCGGCGCCGGCCGGCCGCCGACCATCATGAGCGTGCTGGCGCGCAGCTCCTTCGTCGCCAGCGTCTACTGGACGCGCGAGCGCCGCATCGCGGAGCAGGCGAGCCTGTATCTGCGCATTCCCGTCGCGGACCTGCGCCTGCTCGCGTTCGAGCGCATCGACGCGATCGCCGCGCGCGGCTACGAGGCGACGCGCGAGGCGATCCGGGCGTGGTGGGCGGCGCGCGGTCCGGGCTAGTAGGAACGCGGCAGCCCGAGCACGTGCTCGGCGATGTACGAGAGCACGAGGTTGGTCGAAATCGGCGCGATCTGGTACAGGCGTGTCTCGCGGAACTTGCGCTCGACGTCGTACTCCTCCGCGAACGCGAAGCCGCCGTGGGTCTGCATGCACATGTCGGCGGCCTGCCAGGACGCCTCCGACGGCGAGCTGCTTCGCCATGTTCGCCTCGGCGCCGCACGGCTTGCCGTGCTCGTACAGGTCGCACGCGCGCTCGACCATGAGCGCCGCCGCGCGGATCGACATATAGGCGCGCGCGATCGGGAACTGGATGCCCTGGTTCTGTCCGATGGCCCGCCCGAAGACCTTGCGCTCGACGGCGTAGTTGCGCGCCTTCTCGATGAACCAGCGGCCGTCGCCGACGCACTCGGCGGCGATCAGGATGCGCTCGGCGTTCATGCCGTCGAGGATGTAGCGGAAGCCCTTGCCTTCCTCGCCGATGAGGTTCTCCGCCGGCACCTCCATGTTGTCGAAGAACACCTCGGTCGTGGAGTGGTTGATCATCGTCCGGATCGGGCGGATCGTGAGCCCGTGCCCGAGGACCTTGCGCATGTCGACCAGGAACACCGACATGCCTTCGGTCTTCTTGGCCACCTGGTCCCGCGGCGTGGTGCGCGCGAGGAGCAGCATGAGGTCGGAGTGCTCGGCGCGCGAGGTCCACACCTTCTGGCCGTTCACGACGTACTTGTCGCCCTGGCGGACGGCGGTGGTGCGGATCGAGGTGGTGTCGGTGCCGGCGGTCGGCTCGGTCACGCCGAACGCCTGCAGGCGCAGCTCGCCGGTCGCGATCTTCGGCAGGTACGCGCGCTTCTGCGCCTCGGTGCCGTGGCGGAGCAGCGTGCCCATGATGTACATCTGCGCGTGCGTCGCCGCGCCGTTCGCGCCGCTCGCCTGGATCTCCTCGAGGATCGTCGCGGCGAAGGAGAGGCCGAGACCGCTGCCCGCCGTACTGCTCGGGGATCAGGCAGGAGAGGTAGCCGGCCTCGGTGAGCGCGCGCACGAACTCGGTCGGGTACTTGCGCTCGCGGTCGAGCGCGCGCCAGTACTCGCCGGGAAAGCCGGCGCACAGCTTCGCGACGGCGGTGCGGATTTCCTGCAGGTCCTGCTCGCGGGTGCTCATGGGATGTTCGTGATCGTCCGGCTGGATGGGCAGGCTATGATAGCGCCCTCGTTCAAAGTGACGTCGTGCCGATGCCCAGAGTCCCCGCGTCCACCGCGCTCGCGCGCCTCCGGATCATCGATCTCACGCGCGTGCGCGCCGGCCCGACCTGCGTCAAGCAGTTCGCCGACTTCGGCGCCGACGTGATCAAGGTCGAGTCGCCGCCCGGCGTGGACCCGAACGAGGACATGGGCGGCCCGCGCCACGGCCCCGACTTCCAGAACCTGCACCGCAACAAGCGCTCGATCACGCTCAACCTCAAACAGGAGGCGGGGCGGGCGATCCTGCTGCAAGCTGGTCGAGACCGCGGACATCGTGGTCGAGAACTACCGGCCCGACGTCAAGTACCGGCTCGGCGTGGACTACGACTCGCTCAAGGCGGTCAACCCGCGCATCATCCTCGCGAGCATCTCCGGGTTCGGGCAGGACGGTCCCTATCGCGAGCGGCCCGGCTTCGACCAGATCGCGCAGGGGATGAGCGGGCTGATGTCGGTGACCGGCCAGCCGGGGCAGGGGCCGATGCGCACCGGCACCGCGATCGCGGACATCTCCGCCGGGCTCTACGCGGCGCTCGGGATCATGACCGCGCTGCTCGAGCGCGAGCAGTCCGGCGAAGGCCAGTGGGTGCAGTCGTCGCTGCTGCAGGCCGGCATCGGCCTCATGGACTTCCAGGCGGCGCGCTACCTGATGAAAGGCGAGGTCCCGGGCCAGGTCGGGAACGATCATCCGACCAGCATGCCGACCTCGGCCTACAAGACCGCCGACGGCTACATCAACATGGGTGCGTCCGGCGACGGCATGTGGCTGCGGCTGTGCAAGGCGATCGGCCGCGCCGATTTGCTGGAGCGGCCCGAGTTCCAGGGACAGGCCGACCGGGCGAAGAACCGCGCGCCGCTCAACGCGGCGCTGAACGAGACCTTCGGCGAGCGCACCAGCGCCGCGTGGATCGCGATCCTCAACGAGGCCGGCGTGCCGTGCGGGCCGATCTACACGGTCGACAAGGTCTTCGACGACCCGCAGGTGCAGCACCTCGAAGCGGCGGCGCCGGTCGAGCATCCCACGCTCGGCACGATCCGGCTCGTCAACCAGGCGGTGCAGCTCTCGCGCACGCCGGCCTCGCTCGCGACCGCGACCCCGGAGCGCGGCGAGCACACCGAGGAGATCCTGCACGAGCTCGGCTACGGCGCGGCGGACATCGTGCGGCTGCGCGACGCGCGGGTGATCTAGCAGGATCGCAATGCCGCGGGGCGAACGCGCGCGGCAAGAACAACCAAAGGTGGAGACGAAATTGGCTGAGCTCATCACGCGGCGCGAAGGCGCGGTCGGCTGGATCGTGTTCTCGAACCCCGCGCGCTTCAACGCGATGACGTTCGACATGTGGCGCGCGCTGCCGGAGCGCGCTCGCGGCCTTCGACGCGGACCCGGCGGTGCGGCTGGTCGTGCTCGCCGGCGACGGCGACAAGGCGTTCGTGTCGGGCGCCGACATCTCGCAGTTCGAGCAGAACCGTGCGAGCGAGGAGGCGCGCGCGGCCTACAACCGGGCGGTGGAGGCGGCCTATCTCGCGCCGCTCCTCTGCGCGAAGCCGGTGGTCGCGAAGATCCGCGGCATCTGCATGGGCGGCGGGCTCGGTCTCGCGGCGGCGTGCGACGTGCGCTTCTGCAGCGACGACGCGGTGTTCCGGATGCCGGCGGCGCGGCTCGGCCTCGGCTACAGCTACACCGGGATGCGGCGCTTCGTGCAGTGCTCGGCGCGGCGAACACCGCGGACATCTTCTTCAGTGCGCGCAAGTTCGACGCGCAGGACGCGCTGCGGATGGGCTTCGTGCGGCGCGTCGTGCCGGCGGCCGACCTGGAGCGCGAGGTCGGCGCGCCTACGCCGCGACGATCGGCGAGAACGCGCCGCTGTCGCTCATCGCGGCGAAGGCGCGCGATCCGCGAGGTGCTGAAGGACCCGGCCGACCGCGACCTCGCCGCGCTCCAGCAGCAGATCGACGCCTGCTTCGCGAGCGCGGACTACACCGAGGGCCGCACCGCCTTCATGGAGAAGCGGACGCCGGACTTCAAGGGGCGCTGAGCGGCGCCGGGCGCCGCCTCGATTGCGGTGGTCGACGGTGCCGGCCGTGCTGGTGCGGAAAATTTCCGCTCGTAGCTATTGAGACGGCGTTTCCCGCGTAACGAGTTCCCTGTAAATGCCCCCTTCCGCCACGCTCCCGCGCGTCGTGCCCTGGCCCTGCATTCGCGCCTGACACGCGTCGCGCTCCTCGCTCGGCAGACCTTCGCAGCGGATCAGCGCGTTTTTCTGGTACTGAGCCAGGCCGTCGTCGAGCCGGCCGCGCCGGGCCTCCGCCAATGCGGCGCCGGCTTCCCTCAGGCACGTGGCGCGGTCCTGCTGCGACTGTCCGCTCTCGCACATCGCGCGGTCCTGTCGATAGCGCGCTTCGGCGTCGGACGGACTCCTGACTTCCGCCGCCAGCGCTACCGACGCGCCCAGGAACGCACTGATGGCGCAGGGCGCTACGCCCCAACGGCGTTTCACGGAACCTGTGTGCATGTTTGTCACTCCTTTGGCTTAGCACCGTTGAGCAGGTGCAAGACACGTGCCCGCATGCGCCTAGTGCGGCAAGATGACGAGTGAAATCAGAGGATCTCGCGCGGCGCACGCCGCGCGCGCGATTATTCGGGGGCGGTCGGGTGTCGTGGGTCGGCGACGAGGCCGGCCTCCGCGACCTGGGCAAGATTGCAGCCCGTCGGACCGCTCTTCCCGCGCTGACGAGAGCGACAGGTCGGCAGGCGCGACCTATCGCGCCGCGAAAAGCTACCCGAGGTTCACCACGATCCCGGAAAGGTGACTCGCGCGGTCCGAAGCGAGGAACGCGACCGTGTCGGCGACCTGTTCGGGCTCGATCACGCGCCCGAAGCTGCCGCTCGCCAGGACCTCGTCGGCCTTCGACTCGTCGCCGTACTTCTGCTTCGCCACGTTGCGCACCAGGGTCATGATCCGGTCGGTGCGCGTCGCCGGAGGATGCACCGCGACCACCCGCACGCCGAACTCCGGCGTCTTGCCGCCGAGGCCCTTGGTGAACGCCGCGAGGCCGGCATTCGCCACCGCGCCGCAGATGTACTCGTAGCTCGGCTTCTCGCCGGCCATGCCGATCACGTTCACGATCACGCCGCCGCCTTTTCCTCGATCGTGTCGCGCCTTCATCGCGCCGAGCACCTCGCGCGTCATGTTGACGTAGCCGAAGAGCTTGAGGTCCCAGGCATGGCGCCAGTTGGCCTCGTCGATGTCGAGCACCGAGCCGCCCGGGATGTCGCCCGCGTTGTTGACGAGGATGTCCACCGCGCCGGCGGCCGCCGCGACGCGTTTCACCGCCGCCCCGTCGCGCAGATCCGCTGCGTGCAGCGTCACTTCGACGGGTCCCTGCGCGCGCACCGCGGCGCGCGCCGCGTCGAGCCGCCCCGGATCGCGCGAGACCAGGTGCAGGTTGCACCCTTCCGCCGCGAAGCGCATGGCGCACGCGAGGCCGATGCCTTTGGAGCCACCCGTTATGAGTACGCTTTTGCCCTTGAGTCCGAGGTCCATGGTCGCTCCTTTTCCCGGAAAGCGGCGATGGTATAACTAGCGCGATGGAACGGGCACCGACGACGGTCGAACGCAGGGCGGGACTGCATGCGGCGCTGGCGGTCACGTGCCGCCCGCTCGCGGAGGCGCGCACGCTGCCGCGGCGCGTTTACACCGACCCGGAAATCTTCGCGCTGGAGGGGCGGGCCCTGTTCGGGCGCATGTGGCTCTGCGTCGGGCGCGAGGACGACCTGCCCGACGTCGGGAGCTACCTGACCCAGGCGATCGGCGGCGAGCGGATCCTGGTCGTGCGCGGCGAGGATCGCGCGCTGCGGGCGTTCTTCAATGTCTGCCGTCACCGCGGCGCGCAACTCGTCGAGGAGCCGTGCGGGCGCCTGCGCGGCGCGATCGGTTGCCCCTACCACGCCTGGACCTACGCGCTCGACGGCCGGCTGCTGCGCGCCCCGCGCGCCGAGGCCGGGTTCCGACCCGGGGACTTTCCACTGGCGCAGGTCCGCCTGGAGACGCTGGGCGGCTTCGTGTTCGTGAACTTGGACCGCGCTGCGCCTGCACTGGGCGCAGCGCTCGCCGATCTGCCGGACCTCGGACGGTATCGGCTGGACGAACTGCGGCGCGCGCGAGCGATCGAGTACACGGTCGAAGCGAACTGGAAGATAGTCGCGGAGAACTACAGCGAGTGCTACCACTGCCCCCTGGTGCACCCGCAGTTGAGCCGCATCAGCGATCTGACGAGCGGATTCGCGCAGTGCGGCGTCTCGTTCAACGGCGGGCCGATGCAGCTCCGGGAAGGGTTCACGACGATGTCCATGAGCGGGGCGACGACGCTGGCGCCGATTCCCGGGCTCGCCGACGCGGACCACCGGCTGGTGCACTACTACCTCGTCTATCCGAACCTGATGCTCGGCCTGCATCCGCAGTACGTCCTCGTCCACCGCGCTTGGCCGCTCGCGCCGGACCGCACGCGCGTCGTGTGCGAGTGGCTCTTCCCGCAGGCGAGCCTGGCCGCGCCCGGGTTCGATCCGGCCGACATGGTCGAGTTCTGGGATCTCACCAACCGGCAGGACTGGGCGCTCTGCGAGCGCGTGCAGCGCGGCGCGGCGTCGGCGGGCTACGTGCCGGGCCCCTACCACTCGAGCGAGCGCTGCGTCCACGCGTTCGACAAGTGGTACGCGGAGGCGATCGTGCCGCACCTCGGTGCGGCGGCGATCGCCTGATGGTCCGCTACTTCTTGACGAACCCGAGAATGCCGCTGCCGAGCGAGCGCGGATCGCGCCGCTCCCAGCGGCCGGCTTCCACGGCGGCGAGGAAGTCGGCGACCGCGGCGTTGAAGGCCTCGGGGTCCTCGATATTGATGGTGTGGCCGGCGCGTGGCATCACGAGCAGTCCGGCGGTGGGGATCGAGCGCTTCAGGAAGAGGCTCGCCTCGAGGCACGGTTCGTCCTCGTCGCCGGTCATCACCAGCGTCGGCACGTCGATCTTCTGCATGCCCTCGACGAGCTGGTAGAGCGACGGGCGGCGCATCTGGACGCCGCGCAGCGTGAGCGCGGACCCCATCGGCGAGTGGCCGGCGAGCTGGTCGGCGAACTCCTGCCAGGCGCGCGGATTCTTGTTCTGGAACTGGACGCGCGTCGGCCCGATGGCGTACTTCAGCGCCGCCTGCGCGCCTTCGACGTCGAACGCGGCGGCGGCAGCCTCGCACTCGGCGCGGAAGCCGGCCTCTTCGCCCGGCTTCGCCCCGTAGCCGCAGCCGCCGATCACCAGCGAGCGTGCCCGGGCGGGATGCTTCAGACCGAAGTGGAGCGTCGCGAACCCGCCCATCGAGAGCCCGACGACGTGCGCCTTGTCGATCCCGAGGTGATCGAGCACCGCGACGATGTCGTCCCGGGCGCGTTCCTGAGAATACTTCGCGACCTCGTCGGGAACGTCCGACGGCGGGTAGCCGCGTGCGCTGTAGGTGATGCAGCGGTACCGGCGCGAGAAGTACCGCATCTGCGGCTCCCAGCTGCGATGGTCGCCGGCAAATTCGTGCACGAAGATGACCGCGTTGCCGCTGCCGGCCTCCTCGTAATAGAGCTTGACGCCGTCGCTGGCGGTCGCGTGGGGCATCGTGTCCTCCGTGGTCGCGAGCGGCGAAGCGTACCCGAACAGCGGAGGGCGGTAAGATTCGGGCCTCGCCGCCGGGATCCCGTCGATGCACGACCTCGTCATCCGCAACGCGCAGCTCTACGACGGCCTGGGTGCGCCGTCGCGTCACGGCGACCTCGCGGTCAGCGGCGGCCGCATCGCGGCGATCGGCGCCGGCGTCGGCGCCGCGCGCGAGGTCGTGGACGCGCAGGGCCTCGCGCTCGCGCCGGGCATCATCGACAACCACACCCATTACGACGCGCAGGTCACGTGGGACCCGGACCTCGCCGCCTCATCCGCGCTCGGCGTCACCACCGCGATCATCGGCAACTGCGGCTTCACCATCGCGCCGTGCCGCCCCGCGGACCGCGACCTGACGATGCGCAACCTCACGAACGTGGAGGGCATGTCGATCGAGGCCCTGCGCGCCGGCATCCGCTGGGAGTTCGAGAGCTTTCCCGACTACCTGCGCGCGATCGAGCGGCCGGGGCTCGGTCTCAACGTCGCCGCGTTCGTCGGGCACTCGGGCGTGCGCACGTTCGTGATGCGGGAGGATGCCCCGCGGCGCGCCGCCACGCCCGAGGAGATCGCGCAGATGCGCGCCATCGTCGTCGCAGGCATGCAGGCCGGGGCGATCGGATTCGCGACCTCGACCTCGCCCGCGCACAACGGCGACGGCGGCATCCCGATGCCGTCGCGGCTGGCCGACGAGGCGGAGCTCTTCGCGCTCACCGGTGCGCTCGGCGAAGCGGGGCGCGGCGTGTTCATGCTCACCAAGGGCGGCCAGACCCGGATCGAGTTCCTGGAGGAGATCGCGGCGCGGAGCGGCCGGCCGGTCGTGGTCGCGGCGCTTGCTCCACAGTTCCACCAATCCCGACGCGGTGTTTCGCGATCTGGACCTGATCGGCGCCGCGCGCGGGCGCGGCCGCAAGCTCGTCGGTGCCATCTCCTGCTGTCCGCTCACGATGGATTTCACGCTCGCGGCGCCGTACCCCTTCGAGGGGCTCGCCGCGTGGCAGCCGGCGCTCGGGCAGAAGGGCGAAGCGTTCAAGCGCGTCATCGCGGACCGCGCGTTCCGGGACGCGATCCGCGCGGAGCTCGCGCGCCCGGCCACGTTCCGCCTGTTCAACGGCGAATGGGATCGCGTGCTGGTCGTCGAGTGCGCGCGTCCGGAGCACCGCGCGCTGGAGAACCGGTCGCTGGCGCAGATCGGGACCGCGCAGGGCAAGCATCCGCTCGACGCGCTGCTCGATCTGGCGTTGGCTGAAGACCTCGAGACGGTATTCGCCGCGTTGCTCCTCAATGCCGAGGAAGACGCCGTGCAGCGGCTGGTCACCCACCCGCACAGCCTCGTGTCGCTGTCGGACGCCGGGGCGCACCTCACGTTCTTCAACGACGCCGGCTTCGGGCTGCATCTGCTCGGGCACTGGGTACGCGAGCGGGGTGCGCTCAGCGTCGCGGCCGCGATCCGCAAGCTCACGAGCGAGCCGGCCGCGGTGTTCGGCATTCCCGATCGCGGCCGGCTCGAGGCGGGTTGCGCGGCCGACCTGATGCTGTTCGATCCCGCCACCGTCGGGCGCGGGCCGAAGGAGCGCCGGTTCGATCTTCCGGCGGGCGCGGCGCGCCTGATGACGCCGGCGGTCGGCCTGCACGGCGTGTGGGTGAACGGGCAGCGCGTGGTCGACGAGAAGGGGCCGCTCGCGGCGCCGCCGCGCGCCGGGAAGCTCTTGCGGGAGTTCGTGGCGTAGGAAAAAGAAAAGGCCGTGCGGTGCACGGCCCTCAAGTTACCGCAGGGGAACTCTTATCGCGGGGCGCTGCGGCTGCGATCCGCTGCGCCTTGCGATGACGACGGGCTCAAGGTAGCAGAGCGCTTTGCGGCGTAGCGCGTTCTGTGACAAGTTTTTTCAACCCCGGCAGCGGCGCCGCAGCACGCTGCCCAAAGTGACAGGGATCCGTCACTCGCGACCCGATGGACCGCACCGAACGCTTCTACAAGATCCAGCGCCTGCTCCAGGCCCGGGGCACGGTGCGGCTCGCGGACCTGCTCCGCGAGCTGGGCGTGTCGCGCGCCACGTTCAAGCGCGATCTCGAATACATGCGCGATCGCATGAACGCGCCGATCGAATGGGACCGGGAGAAGCGCGGGTACCGCTTCGTGGAAGTCGCGGCGGGGGCGCCGCGCTACGAGCTCCCGGGACTCTGGTTCAGCCCCGAGGAGATCCGCGCGCTGCTGACGATGCAGCACCTCCTCGCGAGCCTGCAGCCCGGGCTGCTCGAGCCGCACGTCAAGCCGCTGCTCGCGCGCCTGCGCGCCGCCCTCGGCGCGGGCGAGCATCCGGCCGACGAGATCGAGCGCCGCATCCGCATCCTCCATCTCGGCGCGCGCTCACTCGCGCTGCCGCACTTCGAGCGGGTCGCGAGCGCGGTGCTGAATCGCCAGCGCCTGCGCATCGCGTACGTGAGCCGCGGCTCGAACGAGCGCACCGAGCGCGAGATCAGCCCGCAGCGGCTCGTCCACTACCGCGAGAACTGGTACTGCGACGCGTGGTGCCATCTGCGCGAGGACCTGCGCAGCTTCGCGGTCGACGCGATCCAGGCGGCGGCGCCGGTCGACAAGAAGGCGAAGAACGTCCCGGAGCGCGATCTCGACGAGGTGCTCGCGGCCGGGCTACGGCATCTTCTCGGGCCGCAAGACGACCTGGGCGAAGCTGCGGTTCACGCCCGAGCGCGCGCGGTGGGTGGCGGCCGAGGCAGTGGCACCCGCAGCAGAAGATCGCGCTTCGAGGCCGACGGCAGCTATCTGCTCGAGGTGCCGTTCTCCGATCCGCGCGAGCTCGCGATGGACATCCTGCGCCACGGGCCGCATGTCGAGGTGCTCGAACCGGCGAGCCTGCGGGCCGCGGTAAAGGCGCAGCTCGCGGCGGCGCTGGCGCGCTACTAGCGCGGACGTGCGCGCGAGTCCGGCTCAGGCACCGGCCGGCGCCATCGCCGACGGGGTCGATCGGGCGGATCGCACGGCCGCGTAGAGGGACAGGTAGCGCTCGACCACCGCATCGACGGCGAAGAGCTCGCGCGCCCGGGCCCGCGCCGCCGCGGAGAGGGCCTGCCAGCGCGAGCGGTCGCGGCCGAGCGCGACGATCGCCTCGGCCATGGCCCGCGCGGAGGTAACGTCGGTGAGCACGCCGGCGCGCCCGCCGTCGAGCTGCCAGGGCACGCCGTCGGTGGCCTGGCCCCCGATGACCGGCAGGCCCACGCTCATCGCCTCGGCGATCGACATGCAGCAGGCTTCCCAGCGCGAGGGGTGCAGCAGCGCCATGCTCGTGCGCATGGCCTCGAGTATGCGGCCGTGCGGCGTCGGGCCGCGGAACTCGACGTTCGCCGCGAACCCATGGCCCTCGGCCCAGCGCTGCGCCTCCCCGCCCGGCTCGAAGCCCGCGCCGAAGCACGCGAGACGCAGCTGCGGGTCCGCCCGGCGCGCCAGGCTGAACGCGTGCAGCGCCGTGGCGCCATTCTTCAGGTCGGTCCAGCCGTTGAGCACCATCATGAGCCGTTTGCCGTCCAGCGCTTCGGGCGTGCAGCCCGGCGCCTCCAGGATCGCGTTCGAGATCGGGTTGGCGACGACGTGGATCGCCGCCGGGGCGAGGTGCCTCAGGTCGCGCTCGAGGTCCGGCGAGACGGCCGTCAGATGCCGGCAGCGGGCGAGCACGCGCCGGGCCATGAACAGGCGCCACAGGCGGTACGGGTTGGGCGTGAAGCGCACCACCTTCAGCGGCGAGTCGTGCGCGGTGGCGAGCGTGGGCACGCCGCTGTCGAGCGCCGCCCAGACGAACTCGTAGGTCCAGTGCGCGTGGATGATCCCGGGCGCGAAATCGGCGATCGCCGCCCGCAGGCAGTCGCGCTCGTAGCGGAAGAAGTCGAGCATGCGGCCGCGCTTGCCGCCGGCGCTGCGGAAGGCGTGCGGGCGCTGCGGACAGAAGTAGGCCTTGATGCCGCGCCCGGCGAACGCGCGGAAGGGCTTCAGCTGCGCGATCGGCGTCGAGTAGTCGGTGGAGATCGCCGCCACCTCGTGGCCGCGCTCGACCAGCGCCGCGGCGAGCACCGTCATCAGCGGGGCGCCGGGGTAGCCCGGCGGCAGCGGGCCGAGGTCCTGCGGGAACGCGAACGCGCCGGCGAGCGACGAACCGGTGAACGGCCCCAGCAGCGCGATCCGCATGGCGCTAGCTGCGCGCGCGCACGAGGACGGCGTCGGACGGCGCCGCGGCGCGCGCGCCGGCCTCCTGCGCCGCTGCGACGGGCTTCGCCACCCGGGCGGCGATGTGGTCCGACAGGCGCAGCGCCAGCGCCACCAGCGTGATGGTCGGATAGTTCGCGCCGGCGGTCGGGAACACCGAGCTGCCGGCGACGTACAGGTTGTGCAGGTCGTGCATGCGGCCGTGCCGGTCGACGACGCCGCGCCGCGACGAGTCGTCCATGCGCGTCGTGCCCATGTGGTGCCAGGTGCCCTCGATCGTCTCGGGCCATTCGCGCCCGAGCTGCGGCGGATCGTAGGCGACCTCGGCGATGCCGGCGTCGCTGAGCGCCTTGCCGACGATCGCGACGGTGCGATCGAAGGTGTGCTTGACGAGGTCGCCGAGGCGCCAGTCGACCCGCGCGCGCGGCATGCCGAGCGCGTCGCGCGACTCCGCCAGCGTGACGCGGCTGTCGGGATCGGGCGCCGGCTCGCAGATCATCTGGAGATGCGCCTCCCTGATCATCTGGAAGTGCAGCTCTTTCAGGACGCCCACCGGGCGCAGCTGCCGCGCGGCGATGAAGTTGGCGGCGTTCAGCGGCTCGCGCGCCAGGATGCCGATGTCGCGCCAGAACCCATGGCTCGGGTCGATCTTCCCGTGCAGGCGGAATTTCATGCGCTTGAGCGCCTCGGCCGCCGCCGTGCCCTCGCCCGGGAAGATGGAGCTGAACCAGACGCGCGCGTTCAGCATGCGCTCGCGCTTCTGCACCGCGTGCGACACCGTCAACTGCGCCGAGACGTGCGTGCCGTTGGCGCGCACCGCGCGGTTCAGGTAGTGGAACATGATGTCGTACAGCTTGTTTCGCCGCCACGGCTCCCGCAGCGTCAGCTTGCCGAGCTGCAGGCGCGGGTGATCCATGAAATAGCGGCCGACGAGCCCGCTCGAGTTGCCGAGTCCGCTCGCGTGCCTGCGGTTGCAGGCGAGCAGGATGCGCGCGTTCTCGATGCCGCCGCAGGCGAGCACGAACTCGCGCGCCTCCACCGCCATGCGCCGGCCGCCGTGCGTGCGCACCTGCACGCGGCGCACGGCGCCGCCGTCGGCATCGGTCTCGATGTCGACGACGTTGGCGTGCAGGTAGACGCGCACGTGCCGCGCCGCCTTGAGGTCGCGCCGGTAGTGCTTGCCGAAGCGCACCGGCGGGCTGAATTGCGAGAGGCTGTCGTGCACCTCGCCGCCGGCGAGCGGCATCCGGCGCACGTCCATTCGCCCGATCGCGCTCACCCAGTGCTCGATGTCGTAGTTCGTGGGGCCGAGCTTGAGCACCTTGTGCGCGCGCTCGTAGAACGGCTCGAGCTCCCCGATTCCGAACGGCCAGCCGCTGTCGGGGACCCAGTCGCGCCTCTGCAGATCCTCGGGATCCATCGGCCGGCACCAGCCGCCCCAGCAGTTGCTGCAGCCGCCGAGGAAGCGGCTGCGGTAGTCGTCGCCGAAGTGGTACGGAACGCCGACGCTCTCGCCGCGGTAGAGGTCCATCGTCAGCGGGTCGGGGCCGAAGCCGCCGCTCTCCAGCACGATGGTGTCGATGCCGCGGCGCTCGAACTCGAGCGCGATCGTCAATCCCGCTGCGCCGCCGCCAATGATGCAGACGGTCGAGCGGGCCACCGTCGCGTCCTCGACGCGACGCGCATCACAGAACATCTCGGTCAACTCCCTGATAGGCAGGCTTTGCGAGCGCCCCCGTCGCGCGCCGCGCGCACTCCGTCAAATGGTGCTTCGGACCTGCACCGCGACGAACTCGCGCGGTGCTGCGCGCAGGTTCTCGAGTAGTGCGATCTTCGCACTTTGGCCCGCGCCCCGCAGCACGCGCACGCCCGCGTCTTGTCAGCGAGCCGTAAGGTTCGCCGCGCGCATATGCGATTTCGCCGGAGCGCGCGATGACATTTCGCACGGTCGCGGCAAACGTGACGGTCGCGCTCGCACCGATGTCCACGCGCGGCGGCGTGGCGCGGCGATCTTCGGGGGGATTCATCGGGGGACGAAGCGCTCGGCCGCGCCGGCGCCCGGGCGGAACTCGCGCTTCTGTGTGCCGTGCTCACGATTGCAGTCCGGGTGCGCGCGCAAGCACGTTCCATGCGCAACGACGCATCTTTTGGCGTTTCAATGGGTTGGTTGCCGGGCCGCGCTTTGCCTGCGAGGCGGTGTAAGTCCGCTCGACAGCGCGGGGAACCGGACCGGGGAACCGCCGCGGCACGCGGTCGGGCTGGCGGTGGCTCGCGCCATGAGCCACACCCCTGCGCATACTGGCGCGGCGATCCACAAGTGACAACCCGGAGGCACCATGCACGGCATTACCGTCCAGGAGTTCTGGCCCGCGCGCCCGCCGCGGCGCCTGTTCGCGCTTCCCACCGGCACGCGCGCCGCGCGGCGCCGGCTGATCCGCGCCGCCTTGCGCCAGTCGCGCAGCCGGCCTGCCGCGATCGCGCGGAGGGCGCGATGAGCCCGCTCGATGAATCGCGCACGTCGACCGCAGGCGATCGGGCGGTCGCGATCGCGGGCTTCCTCGCGATCCTGCTGACCGGGTTCTTCGGCGACGAGCCGGACGCGCGTCCGCAGGCGACGTCCGCTCCCAGCACGGTTCAGAGCGCGCAACGCTGATCGCGCCCGGCGTCCTCGTGTCGGGTGACCTATCATCCGGCGCGATGCCGGACGCCCTGCCTGCGCTCGCGAGAGATGAGCTGTTCGCCCGCCTCGCGGACGGTCATGCCGGGCAGGCAACGGTCATCACGCCCAACCGCCGGCTGGCGCAGTCGCTGCTGGCGGAATTCGACCAGCGGCAGGTCGCGGCGGGTCGCACGGTCTGGGAAACCGCGGACATCCTGCCGTACTCGGCGTTCGTCGAGCGGCTCTACGACGACGCGCTCTATTCGGAGGCCGGCGCCGGGCTGCCGCTCCTGCTGACGCCGGATCAGGCGCAGAGCCTGTGGGAGGAGGTCGTGCGCCAGTCGCCGGTCGGCGGCAGCCTCCTCGCCGTGCCCGAGACCGCGGCGCGCGCGGCCGAGGCCTGGGCGCTCGCGCATGCGTGGCGACTCCTGGACGAGTTCGGCCACGCCACGCTCGACGATGATGGCGCCGCGTTCGCCGCCTGGGCGCGCGCCTATGGCGCGCGGACGAAACGCGACCGCGTGACGGACCGCGCGCGGCTGCCCGCGATCGTGTCGAGCACGCTCGATAACGCGCGGGTGAAGCGGCCGAAGCTCGTCATCGCGTACGGCTTCGACGTCGTGACGCCGCAGCAGCGCGCTTTCCTCGACGACCTCGCGGCAGGCGGCGTCCGGCTCGCGAGCTGCGGCCCCGCGCGCCGCGCGGGCGCGGCGGTGCGCGTTGCGGCCCTCGATGCGCGCGACGAGATGCTCAGGGCGGCGCGCTGGGCGCGGGCGCGACTCGAGGCGAATGGCGCGCGCGCGCATCGCCATCGTCGTGCCCGACATCGCCGCGCGCAAGGGCGCCTTGCGCCGCGCGCTCGCCCAGACGATGGACCCGGGCCGGACCGCGACCGTCCTGCCGTTCAACCTCTCGCTCGGCGAACCGCTGGCCGGCTATCCGCTCGTCGCCCATGCCCTCGCGGCGCTCGCGCTCGGCGGCCGCGAGATCGAGTTCGAGCGGGCGAGCGGCCTCGTTCGCTCGCCGTTCGTCGCCGGCGGCGAGTCGGAGCGGCACCAGCGCGCCCGGCTCGATGCGAAGTTGCGGCGGCGCGCCGAGCCGCTCATCCGGCTCGATCGGCTGGTGGAGATGGCCGACGCGGCGCCCGCGCTCGCGCGCACGCTCGCGGCCTATGCCGAGTTCAGGAAGCAGCGCCTGTTCACGACGCGCGCCCCCGGCGAGTGGGCGCGCGCGTTCAGCGAGGCGCTCTCGCTGCTCGGCTTTCCCGGGGAGCGCGTCCTCGACTCCGCCGAGTACCAGACGCTGAAGAAGTGGCACGAGGTCGTCGCCCGGTTCGCGGGCCTCGACCGGGTCCTGGGAACGCTCCGCTTCGACGAGGCCCTCGCCCGGCTCGGGCGCATGGCCGCCGAGACGCTGTTCCAGCCGGAGACGCCCGAGGTGCCGGTGCAGGTGCTCGGGCTCATCGAGGCCGCCGGGATGTCGTTCGATCATCTGTGGGTCATGGGTCTCTCGGACGAGGCTTGGCCGGCGCCGGCGCACCTCAATCCGTTCATCCCCGTGCGCCTGCAGCGCGCCGCGGGCGTACCGAATGCCTCGCCCGCGGCGGCGCTGGAGCGCGCGCGCGAGCTCACCGCGGAATGGCTCGGTTGCGCGGGGGAGGTCGTGCTCTCCTACCCGCGGCGCGACGGCGAACGCGACCTCGCGCCGAGCCCGCTGATCGCCGCGGTGGGCGAGGCGGACCTGGCCCTGCCGGAGTATCCGACCTGGCGCGACGCGATCCATCGCGCCGCCGCAGTCGAGCGCCTCCACGACAGCCAGGCGCCGGCGCTGCCTCCGGCCGTGGCCGCGCATGGCGGTGCTGCGCTCATCAAGGACCAGGCGGCGTGCGCCTTCCGGGCCTTCGCGGTGCACCGGCTTCGCGCCGAGGGGATCGGCGCGCCGCACACCGGGCTGGACGCGATCGAGCGCGGGACGCTCGTTCACCGCGTGCTCGCTTCGGTCTGGGCGAGGCTCGAGCGCAAGGACGCCCTCGACGCGATCGATGGCGCCGCGCTCGAGGCGCTGCTCGTCGCGGCCGCCGACGAGGCGATCGGGCGCCAGCGGCGCGATCGCCCGACGACGCTGAGCGGGCGTTTTGCGGCGATCGAGCGCGATCGGCTCGTCCGTCTCGCACGCGCGTGGCTCGACCATGAGCGCAGCCGGGGCGGCTTCACGGTGCTCGCGACCGAAGGGCAGCGCGCAGCCGGGCTGGGGACACTCAAGCTGAGCCTGCGCCTCGATCGCGTCGACCAGCTCGCCTCGGGCGAGCGCGTCGTGATCGACTACAAGACCGGCCGCGCGGCGGTCCCGTCGCTGCTCGGCGAGCGGCCCGACGAGCCGCAGCTGCCGCTCTATGTCACCGTCGCGGAGCCGGATGCGGCGGCGGTGGCCTTCGCGCAGGTGCGCGCCGGGGACATGAAGTTCGTGGGATTGGGACGCGACGCGGGTTTGCTGCCGGGCACCAGGACGCCGCCGGTGAGCTGGGACGAGCAACGCGTCCTGTGGCGCGCCGAGCTCGAGCGGCTCGCGGGCGAATTTGCGGCGGGGAGCGCCGCCGTCGATCCGAAGCGTCCCGCGCACACCTGCCGCCTCTGCGATCTGCAGCCGCTCTGCCGCATCCACGAGCACGCCGAGGGCGCGGCGGAGGAGGGCGAATGACGGCGGCGGGGATTCCCGACGCGGTGGAGCGCGACCGCGCGCTCGACCCGGCGCGGTCGTTCATCGTGCAGGCGCCCGCCGGGTCCGGCAAGACGGAGCTCCTGATCCAGCGCACCCTCCTGCTGCTCGCCACGGTCGATGCGCCGGAGGAGATCGTCGCCATCACCTTCACCCGCAAGGCGGCGGGAGAGATGCGCACGCGCGTGCTGCGGGCGCTCGATGCGGCGCGCCGCGGCAAGGCGCCCGAAGGCCCGCACGAGGCGCGCACGCTCGAGCTTGCCCGGGCCGTTGCGAGGCAGGATGACGTGCACGGCTGGCGCATCGCCGAGAACCCTGCGCGTCTGCGCATCCAGACGATCGACGCGTTGTGTGCGTCGCTCGCGCGGCAGATGCCGATCCTGTCCCAGTTCGGCGCGCCGCCCGAGACCGTGGAGGACGCCGACGAGCTCTACCTCGAGGCCGCGCGCGCGACGCTCGAGGAGGTCGAGTCCCGTGACGACGTCGCCGTCGACGTGGCGCACCTGCTGGCGCATCTCGACAACGACGTCGCGCGCGTCGAGCAGCTGCTCGCCGGCATGCTCCGGCGGCGCGACCACTGGATCCGGCACCTCCGGCGGCTCGATCGATCGGCGCTCGAGGCCGCGCTCGCCAGCGTCCGCGACGACGCGCTCGAGCGCGTGCGTGCCCGGGTCCCGGACGCGCTGAGGCAAGAGCTTGCGGCGATGGGCGAGTACGCCTTCGCCAATGCGGGCCGGGTCCGGTTCGCCGACGACATCGACTCGTGGACGGCGCTCGCCGGCATGCTGCTGACCAACGAGGACGCTTGGCGTGCGCGCCTGACGAAGACCGAGGGTTTCCCGGCGGGCAAGCCGGGAGAGCCCTGGAAGCACCGCGCGACGGCACTCATGGCGTCCCTGGGAGAAGACTTCCGGGAGGCGCTTGGCGACCTGCGCCGGTTGCCGCCGCCGCGATACAGCGCGGCACAATGGGAAGCGCTCGCGGCGATCGGCAACCTGCTGCCGCACGCGCTCGCGCAGCTCAAGGTCGTCTGCCAGGCACGCGGGCAGGTGGACTTCACCGAGGTCGCGCAGGCGGCGCTGCGCGCGCTCGGGGAGGACGAGGCGCCGACCGATCTCGCGCTCGCGCTCGACTACCGGATCCGCCATCTGCTGGTGGACGAGTTCCAGGACACTTCGATCACGCAGTACGAGCTGATCACGAAGCTCACCGCCGGCTGGGAGCCCGGCGACGGGCGCACGCTGTTCGTGGTCGGCGACCCGATGCAGTCGATCTACCGCTTCCGCGAAGCGGAGGTCGGCGAGTTCCTGCGCGCCTGGGAGAACGCGCGGATCGGCAGCGTCGCGCTGACGCCGGTCCGCCTGACCGCCAACTTCCGCTCGCAGGCGGGCATCGTCGAATGGGTCAACGCGACGTTCCGGCAGGTCATGCCCGGGCGCGAGGACGTGGCCGCGGGCGCAGTGCGCGTACGCGGCGTCGGCCGCGGTGCACGCGGCGCTGCCGGGCGAGCCGGTCGTGGTGCATCCGTTCTTCGACGGCGACGACGCGGGCGAGGCGGCGCGCGTGGTCGACCTCGTCGGGCACGCGCGGGCGGCGGAGCCCGACGCGAGCGTCGCGGTGCTGGTGCGCAACCGCGGCCAGCTGCGCGAGATCGTGCCGCGGCTGCGCGCCGCGGGCCTGCGGTTCCGCGCGATCGAGATCGAGCCGCTCGGGACGCGCCCGGTGGTGCAGGACCTGCTGGCGCTCACCCGCGCGGTGACGCATCCGGCCGACCGCCTCGCCTGGCTCGCGGTGCTGCGCGCGCCCTGGTGCGGCCTCACGCTCGCGGATCTCGCCGCGCTCGCGGAGGGCGACGACGCGCGCACCGTGCCCGAACTGATGCAGCGACGACGCGCGCATCGCGGCGCTGTCCGACGACGGGCGCGAGCGGCTCGCGCGGGTGCGCGAGGTGATGGACGCGTCGGCGGCGAACCGACTGCGCGGCAGCCTGCGCGACCGGGTCGAGGGGGCGTGGCTCGCGCTCGGCGGCCCCGCGTGCGTCCCGGATGCGACCGACCTCGAGGACGCCGGGATCTACCTCGATGCGCTGGAAGCCGCTGAACACGCGGGCGCGCTCCAGGATCTCGCCGCGTTCGAGGCGCGCGTCGCCGAGCTCTGGGCGCTGCCCGACGTGCACGCGAGCGAGCACGACGTGCAGATCATGACGATCCACAAGGCCAAGGGCCTCGAGTTCGACCACGTGATCGTTCCCGGCCTGGGGCGCGCGCCGCGCGCCGACGAGAAGCGCCTTTTCCTCTGGATGGAGCGCCCGGCCGGCGCCGGCAACGAGGCCCAGCTGCTGGTCGCGCCGATCGAGGAGGCCGGCGCGGACGGCGACGCGATCTACGCCTGGCTCCGGCGGCTCGACGCGGAGCGGGCCGGCCACGAGGCCGGTCGCCTCCTGTACGTCGCCGCCACGCGCGCGCGGCGCCGGCTGCATCTCCTCGGTGTCGCCGCGCTCGACGACCGCGCCGGCGCGCCGCGCCCGCCCGGCGTGCACACGCTGCTCGCGAAACTCTGGCCGGTGGTCGAGGCGCGGTTCGCGGCCGCCGCGCGCGACGACGGTCGCAAGGACCACCTCCCGGCGAGCGTGCCGGCGGACCATGGACCTGTCGATCCGGCGGCTCGCCCCGGGCTGGGCGCTCGCGCCGCCGCCGGCTGCGGCCGCCTGGCAGCCGCCCGACGACGAGGCGCGCGCGCAGGACGGGATCGAGTTCTCCTGGGTGGGCGAGACGGCGCGGCACGTCGGCAGCGTGGCGCACCGCTGGCTGCAGCGCATCGCCGACGACGCGCTCGCCGGGTGGGACGAGGCGCGCATCGAGCGGCTGCGCCCGACGGTGCAGGCCGAGCTTGCGGCCCGCGACGTGCGCGAGTCCGAGCGTCCGGATGCGGTGGCGCGCGTGCTGACCGCGCTTACGCGGGCGATCTCGGACCCGCGCGGCCGCTGGGTGCTCGGCCCGCACCGCGAGGCCGCCACCGAGTACCGCATTACCGGCCGCGTCGACGGGTCGGTCCGGCGGCTGGCGATCGACCGGCTGTTCCGGGACGAATCGGGCGCGCGCTGGATCGTGGACTACAAGACGAGCCAGCACGAGGGCGCGGACGTGGAGGCGTTTCTCGAGCGCGAGCGCGAGCGGTATGCCGCGCAGCTCGCGCGCTACGCGCGCGCCCTCGGCGACGTCGATCGGCTCGGGCTGTACTTCCCGCTGCTCGCCGGCTGGCGGGAAGGCTGAGCCCGGCGCGGCGGCGCGCGTGCCACAATGCCTGCGCGCCGCGCGGGAGGCTCTGGCGCGGCACCGGCCGCACGCGGCATCATTCGCGGACAAGTTCGGCATCAGGGAGCGCCGATGGACGTGAAGGCATTGCAGGCCCGGCTCGCCGCGTTCGCGGCGGAGCGGGGCTGGGACGAGATGCACAACCCGCGCAACCTCGCGATCGCGCTCGCGGGCGAGGCGGGCATGCTCCTCGACCTCTTCCGCTGGCTCACCGACGCGCAGTCGCAGGGCATCGAGAGCGAGTACAAGCGCGAGGCCGCCGCGGAGGCGATCGCCGACCTGATCCTCCACACGCTGCGACTCGCCGACAAGCTCGACATCGACGTCGAGCGCGCGGTCGCGAAGAAGCTCGCGGAGAACGACGCGAACTACCCGCGGCCCGCTTCCGCGCACGCGCCGCCGGTCGTCGTCACGCCGGTGGCAGTGCCGGCGCCCCGGCCGGCCGAGAAGGCGGAGAAGGTCGAGAAGGCCGAGAAGGCCGAGCGGATCGAGAAAGCCGAGAAGAAAGAAGTCCCGCGTCCGGTCGAGGAGCCGAAAGCGGCCCCGCCGCCCGAGCCGGTCGCACCTCCGCCGGCGCCCGCCCCGCAGGAGGCGAAGGTCGCGGAGGAGGCGCCGAAGCCGCCCGCCGACAAGGCGTTGCCGAACTGGCTGGACGGAATCCTGCCGGCCCGCTCGACGAGCGCGCGGAAGAAACACGCCGCGCCGCCGAAGGCCGCGCCCGAGCCCCCGAAGGCGCCCGAGCCGCCGCGACCGGCCGCGGCGCCGCCGGCTCCGGAAGCGATGCGGCCCCCCGAAGTGGAGCAGGCACCCGCGCCGCCGTCGGTCATCGAGCACATCGAGGCCGCACCGCCGCCGCTCGCGGCGGCGCCCGAGCCCCCGCCACCACCCCAACCGCCGGAGCGCTACACGCATCTCGATACCGACGTGGCGAAGGGCTTCGCCAAGTCGCTCGCGAAGCGGGTCGACAGTGCCCGCAGCGACGACCCGCTCCTGCGCGAGCTCCACGACGAGGTCGAGACGCTGCGGCGGACGCTCTACTCGCCCACGCCCAAGCACTCGTGGATGGGCGAGAGCCTGAAGACCGTCCGCGCCATCCTCGAAGAGGCGTCGACGCATTCGGTCGGCGAGGAGATCCGCGCGCACGACTACATCGCGCAGATCGATCGGATGCTCGCGCCCTAGCGCCCCAGCGCCGTCGCTCCGGCGGACGCCGGAGCCCTGTTCAGGCTTCTCCGGATCCCCGCCGCGCGGGCGGCGTCAGCGCCGCGCGGCCTTGATGCGCCGGATCACGCTCTTCACCGTGACGTCGTCGTCGTCGAAGGCGCCGTGCGTGCTCGCCGCCGAATCGGCGCACTGCGCGGTGTAGGCCTTGACGTTGTCGAGGTAGAGCTGCCGGATCTCCTCGAAGGCGGTCTCCATGCCGATGAGCGGCGTGGGCGTCCCGCCCTCGCAGGCCTGCGAGACGAGGTACAGCAGCGAGCGCCCGTAGCCCAGGATCGCCCGGCAGGTCGAGTCGGCGCGCTCGAGCGCATCCGACAGGTGCCACTGGTTGTACTGCAGGATCTTGCGGCTGCGGATGTGCGGCAGCAGCTTCTCCCTGAAGAGGTCCACCCGCGCCGCCGGGGCCATCAGGTTCACGGTGTGGAACTTCCAGCCGCGCGGCGCGAGCGCATCGACCAGGTGCGCGTGCACGACCGCGCCGGCCGAGTGGCCGACGAGGTGGAGCCGGTCGCGGCGCGGATTGAACGCCGGGGACTCGGTCGCCGCCCGGTAGAGGATCATGCCGCCGCCGTGCGCCGACCCGGTGATGAGCGCGGCGTTCTCCTTGATCTCGCTCCAGACCGCGGTGCCGGGGCCGGCGAAGAGCTTCTCGATGCGCTCGTTCCACCAGCGCTGCAGCCCGGCGGTGCGGCGCGGCTCGCCGAGGATCAGCTCCTTCGCGATGTTCTCCAGCGTCTTGAAGAGGTCGGTCTCCCACATCAGGAAGACCGGAAAGATGTGGTTCTCGTAGAGCGCGGGAATCCAGCGCGCCGCCGCGTTCGCGGCGCCTTTCTCCGAGACGAGCCCGCCGTGCGCGTACACCGCGATGTCCACCGGGTCGTTCGGCCCGAGGCCCCAGTCCGACCGCGCGCGCTCGAGGAACGTCGAGACGAGCGCCTTGACGTCGCCCGCATTGGTGCGGAAGTCGCCGCTCGTGGAGAGCGCGCCGTCGTTCTCCATGTCGACGATGAACGGCGCGAGCTCGTGGTTGCGCAGCTTCTCCTCCGCGGCCAGCTGGACCTTGCCGCGGGGGGAGAGCCGCAGCGTCGGCGCCTGCGCCACGGCGAGGTGCAGCGCGGTCACGACGCCCATCTGCACGACCCAGCAGTCCATGGCGTTCTCGCGCCAGTCCTCGTAGGTCAGGCGCGCGAGCCCGCGGGTGCCCCAGCGGTCGCCCCAGGAGTTCTGGATGATGAAGCCGCGCTCGTCGTAGCCGACGATGACGAAAGCGTGCCCGCCGTCGCTCGCGAGCGCGGTCCGACGCGGGATTTCCCAGCACTTCGGCGCCTTGACCTTTGCGTTGTCGCCCTCGTCCCAGCCGGCATGGCAGACGGCGCTCGCGTAGAGGATTCCGACCTCGTCGAGCGCGACGTGCAGGTCGGCGATCATCTGCGGGTCGATGCGATAGTAGGCGCCGAGCGGGCGGCGCACCGCGTCGATCCACCAGTCGTTCGTGGGATCGGGCGGGACCTTGGGCATCTTCAGCGCCGGCCACAGCTTGGCGTGGCAGGCGCCGTGCTTGTGCCACCCCTTGAGCGCGCCGCGCAGGCTCGAGCCGGTGTCCGCCTCGGCGCCCCGGAACTCGTCGTAGCGCCGCGCCATCGAGTACAGCATGAACGGCGACACCCGCTCGGGCGTCGCGTCCTGCTCCTTCAGGAGCCAGTGGACGACGCTCGCCAGCGCGAAGCCGGTGCAGGCGTTGGTGTCCTCCTGGTTCAGCACCGGGAGCGTCTTGCGCGGCGCGAGCTGCGCCGGGGGGCGACTGTGCACCGGCGCCAGGTACAGGCGGTCGCGAAAGTCGGGCGCGTCGGGAACGATGTTCTTTACGCGCGCGCTGCGGCGCGTGGCGGATTTGCGTCGGGGAGTGGCCATGTCGGGATCCGGATGTCGGGTGCGGCAAGTTTCGCGGGGCGGCACCGCGCCGGAAAGTAGGCCGTTCGGACTACGAACCCGCTCGCGAGACTGCGGCCGTCGCGTAGGCGCCGGTCACGAAGACCCGCGCGAGATCGAGGGCGTCTCCTTGTCGGACGCGTCGCGCAGCTCGCGCCGCAGGACTTTCCCGATCGGCGTCTTCGGCAAGGTGTCGCGGAACTCCACGTGGCGCGGCATCTTGTAGCCGGTGAGCAGGGATTTGCAGTGCACGAGCACCGCTTCCTTCGTGAGGTTCGGGTCCTTCTTCACGATGACGACCTTCACCGCCTCGCCCGTCTTCTCGTCGGGAACGCCCACCACCCCGCATTCGAGCACGCCCGGATGCGTCGCCACCACGCTCTCGATCTCGTTCGGATAGACGTTGAATCCCGAGACCAGGATCATGTCCTTCTTGCGATCGGTGATGGTGATGTAGCCGTCGGCATTCAAATGGCCGACGTCGCCCGTCTTCAGCCAGCCGTCCTGCATCACCTTGGCGGTTTCCTCGGGGTGGTTCCAGTAGCCCTTCATCACCTGCGGGCCGCGGATGCAGATCTCGCCGGTGTGCGCCTCGATGTCGCCTGCGCCGGTCCACACCGGCAGCTCGTTGAATTTGTCGTCGCGGATCGAGACGTCGGTGGAAGGAAAGGGCAAGCCGATGGTGCCGTTCCAGGGCGCGCCGAGCGGATTGGCGCAGACGCCAGGCGAGGTTTCGGTCAGACCGTAAGCCTCCGTGAGATAGTGGCCGGTCATCTGCTTCCAGCGTTCGGCCACCGGCTTTTGCACCGCCGCGCCGCCGGCGACCACCACCTTGAGCGCGGAAAAGTCGAGCTGGTCGAATCCGGGCGTATTCATGAGGCCGTTAAACAGGGTGTTGACGCCGGTCATCACGCTGAACCTCCACTGCCGGAGCTCCTTGACGAAGCCCGGCAGGTCGCGCGGGTTGGTGATGAGGACGATCAGGCTGCCCCACTTCATGAACGACAGCGTCGAGGTGAGGCAGAAGATGTGGTACATGGGCAGCGGCGCGACGACAACCTCGGCGCCCGCCTTGAAGGTGCCCGAGACCCACACGCCCGTCTGCTCGAGATTGGCAAGGATGTTCCGGTGGGTGAGCATCGCGCCCTTCGCTACGCCGGTGGTGCCGCCGGTGTACTGGAGGAACGCGATGTCGTCCCGCGTCACCTGGACCGGTATGAACTGCGCCGCCGCGCCACGGGCGAGCGCTGCGCGGAAGCTCATGGCGCCTTCGATGCGCCAATCGGGCACCATCTTCTTCACCCGCTTGATGACGAGATTGACGATCCAGCGTTTCGGGATCGGCAGCAGGTCTCCGACCTGGGTGGTGATCACGTGCTCGACCGGCGTGTTCTTTAGCACCTGCTGCAGCGTGCTGGCGAAGTTCTCGAGAATGACGATGGCGCGGGCGCCGGAGTCCTTCAGCTGGTGCTGCAGCTCGCGCGGCGAGTACAGGGGGTTGACGTTCACCACCGTCATGCCCGCGCGCAGGATGCCGAACAGCGCCACCGGGTACTGCAGCAGGTTCGGCGACATGATGGCGACGCGCTCGCCCTTGGCCATGCCCGGCAGCCCCTGCAGAAAGGCGGCGAACTCGCGCGACAGCCGCTCCAGCGCCGTAAAGCTCAAGGTGTGGCCGAGGTTGTGGTAGGCCGGCTTGTCGGCAAACTTGGCGACGATCTTCTCGAGCAGGTCCGGAACGGACGCGAACTGGTCGGCGTCGATCTCCGCCGGAATGCCGGCCGGATAGTTCTTCTGCCAGATTCGGTCGACCATGATCCTTCCCCGTCCTTTGACGAGCACGGGTCTCAGTGACCGCGCGCCGGAACCGATTCGCCCGGAGGGCGGACCGGATCGACAAGCTTAAAGCTTCGCGAGGTTGACCGCTGGATCGGCGAGATCGGTCGCGCGCACGGCACGCCCGAGCTGCATGAGCCGCTTCGCCGCGCGCAGGTCGCGGGGCGCATTGACGCTGACGACCGCGACGATCCGCTCGCCGTCGAGATAGAAGAGGCTGAAGCTCGCGCCGTTCCGATCCCCGCGCGCGACCGGCTCCGGCCAGCGCTCCGGCAGCCCGAGGAGCTGCACGTTGGCGTCGAACTGGTCGGACCAGAACCAGGGCAGCTCGTCGTAGCGCACGTCCTCGCCCAGCGCGCTCTTCGCTGCGGCGATGGCCTGGTTCTGCGCATTCGCCCACGACTCGAGCCGCACGCGGCGGCCGAGGCAGGCGAGCGGCATGTTCGCGCAATCGCCCGCAACGAGGATGTTCGGGTCGGACGTGCGGCACCCTTCGTCGACCAGCACGCCGTCGCCGATCTCGAGCCCCGCTTCGCGCGCGAGCTGAATCTGCGGGACGAGGCCGATGCCGACGACCACCGCGTCCGCGTCGAGGGTCGAGCCGTCTCCGAGCGTGAGGCGCAGCCCGCTAGCGCCGCGGTCTTCGATCGCCTTCACGCCGCAACTCGTGCGGATCGAGACGCCGTTCCGCTCGTGCAGACCGCGCAGGAACTCCGAGACGGAAGGCGGAACGGCACGCGCGCACACGCGGTCGAGCGCCTCGAGGACGGTGACTTCCGCGCCGCTCTTGCGCGCGGTCGCCGCGACCTCGAGCCCGATCCAGCCGCCGCCTGCCACCGCGAGCCGGCGCCCGGGGCCGAGCGCCGCCCGGATCGCGAGCGACTCGTCCAGCGTGCGCAGATAGTGCACGCGCGGTCCGTCGCCGCCCGGCACCGGCAGCCGGCGCGCCTCGCCCCCGGTCGCGAGGATCAGCTTGTCGTAGGCGACCGACGTCCCGTCCTCGAGGTGGACGGCGCGCGCCGCGCGGTCGATGCGCGTCGCGCGCACGCCCGCGCGGAAGTCGAGGTTCAGCGCGGCGAATGCGTCCGGCTTGAAGAGATAGCAACTCTCCACCGTCGCGGCGCCGGCGAGCACACCCTTTGAGAGCGGGGGGCGCTCGTAGGGCGGGTGCGGCTCGAGGCCAATCAGAGTGATGCGGCCCGCGAATCCCTCGCCGCGGAGTGTTTTCGCCGCCCAGCCGCCGGCCTGGCCGGCACCGACGATGACGACGTGCTCGGTCACGCCTGCGCCTCGCGTGCGAGCACGCGACCCGGGCGAGCGCCGCTCGGCGCGCCGCCGCGCCACACGACCGCGCCGTTCACGATGACGGTATCGATCCCGTGCGCTGGCTGGATGGGCCGCGCGAACGTTCCGGCCTCGCCCACGGTGTCCGGGTCGAAGAGCGTGAGATCGGCGAAGGCGCCCTCGCGTACCACGCCGCGATCCTTCAGTCCGAACGTGCGGGCGGTGAGACCGGTCATCTTGTGCACGGCGGTCTCGAGCGGGAAGAGGCCGAGGTCGCGCGCGTAGTGGCCGAGCACCCGGGGAAAACTGCTCCACAGCCGCGGATGCGGCGCGGCGTCGTGCGGCAGACCGTCGGAGCCGACCATGGTCGGCTCGAACGCCAGGATGCGCTGCACGTCGCCTTCGTCCATCGCGAAGTAGATCGCGCCGGCCGGCAGCAGCCGGTCGATCGCCGCGTCCGGCGACACGCCCATCTTCGCCGCGACTTCGGCCACGTCCATTCCCGAGTACTCCGGATGCGGCTTCGACCACGTCACGAGCGTCTTCGACGCGACCGCGGCGCGTCCGGCGCTGAGGATCGTGGAGGACGCGCAATAGGGGTAGCAGTCGAGCCCGATCGCCTGCGTGCGCATCCGCGCGCCGATGAGCGGCAGCGTCTCGCGCGAGCGGCCGTGGTTCGGCAGGCCGGCGACCTTGTGGTGGGAGATCACGACCGGCACGCCGACCTCGCGGCCGACGCGGAAGGATTCCTCCAGCGAGTCGAGCACCTTCTCGGCCTCGTCGCGCATGTGCGTGCAGTAGAGGCCGCCGAACTCGGCGAGCGGGCGGCAGATCTCGATGACCTCCTCGGTCGGCGCGGCGGCGGCCGGCTCGTAGTAGAGCCCCGTCGAGACGCCGATCGCGCCCGCGGCGAGCGCCTCGCGCACGAGCCCGCGCATCCGCTCGATCTCGGCCGGGCGGGCGGGGCGCTCCAGATCGTCGAGCGTGGCGACGCGGAGCGTGCTGTGGCCGACGAGGAGGGCGGCGTTGGTCGCCGCCGGCGCGTCGCGCAGCGCGCCGACGTAATCGGCAAACGTCGGGAAGCGGAACCAGCCGCCGTCGTCGTCGAGCAGATCGAGCGGCGGGGTGACCGGCCGCCGGGGGCCGCCGGGCATCGGCGCGAGCGAAATGCCGCAGTTGCCGGCGACGACCGTGGTGACGCCCTGGCTGACCTTGGGCGCCATCTCCGGCGCCGACAGCATCAGCCGGTCGTCGTGGGTGTGCGCGTCGATGAACCCCGGCGCGACGATCCTGCCGGCGGCGTCGATCTCGAGCGCGCCGCGCGCGCCGTCGAGCTTGCCGACGCGCACGATGCGATCGCCCTGCACGGCGACGTCGGCCGCGAAGCGCGGCGCGCGCGTGCCGTCGATGACGGTGCCGTTGCGGACGACGAGGTCGAAGCGGTCGGCCATCCGGTCAGGCCGGCCCGCGGCCCTGCCGGCGCGTCTTGCCGTCGATGCCGCCGCTGACCGCCCACTCGGCGAACACCTCCGGCGCCTGCTGGAACTCGCGCGGCTGCCAGGCGCCGTCGAGCTGGTCCTCGTCGGTGTAGTACTCGGCCAGCGCGCCGGCCGGATTCTTGACGTACCAGAAGTACGCCGAGGAGATCGGATGGCGCCCCGGGCCGATCTCGGTCGGCCAGCCGCAGCGCGAGATGTGCAGCCCGCCGCCGAAGACCTCGTGGATGTCGCGCACCGTGAAGGCCACGTGGTTGAGCCCGCGCTTCGGCTGCGGCGGCTGGAGGAGGAAGAGGTCGTGATGGCCGCCCTCCGGCGCGCAGCGCAGGAACACGCCGCGGCCCGGGTAGCGGTCCGACACCGCGAAGCCGAGCTTCTCGACGTAGAAGCGCTCGAGCTCTGCGAGCTGGTCGGTGAAGAAGACCACGTGCCCGACCTCGATCGGCTCGGCGCGCTCGTAGAACGTGCTGCGCCGGTTCACGCCGCGGCCCGGCTGGCCCCAGGCGTTCATCGGCACGCCCGTCAGGTCGACCTTGCGCTTGTGCGTCACGCGGAAGGCGAGGGCGAGCCCGTTCGGGTCGGTGACGTGCAGCGTGCCGTAGCGCTCGGCGTAGTGCGCATCGGCACCGAGCGCCGCGCGCAGCCGGTCGATGTCCGCGCGCGACTCCACGCCCCACACGACCTCGCGCAGCGTCGGCCCGTCCTCGATCGCCGGCGGCAGCGTCGGGTCCTCGATGCCGCGCACGTGCACCTCGCAACCGTTCAGCGTCTCGAAGTCGAGCGCGTCGCCCGATTCGTGCACGAGCTTCAGGCCCCAGTCGAGAAAGAACTTGCGGCAGGCCGCGGCGTCCGCGACGCCGTAGGTGATGCGGTCGATTCCGAGGATGCTCATGGGCGGGTGTCCTTCAGTCGGCCCAGGGCAGCGGCCGGTCGTTCAATCCCCAATATAGGCTCTTCTGGTGCTTGTACTGGAGGATGCCGAGCCGGCCCTTCTCGATGCCGAGCCCGCTCTCCTTGATGCCGGTGAACGGCGTCGAGATCGAGAACAGCTTGTAGGTGTTGATCCAGACGGTGCCGGTCTCGAGCGCCCGCGCGATCCGCCACGCGCGCTTGTAGTCGCGCGTCCAGATCCCGGCGGCGAGGCCGAAGACGCTGTCGTTCGCCTGGGCGAGCAGATCGGCCTCGTCGCGGTAGGACATCGTCACCAGCACCGGCCCGAAGATCTCTTCCTGGCAGATGCGCGCGCGGTTCGTCAGTCCCGCCAGGATCGTCGGCCGGTAGAACCAGCCGCGGTCGTAGAGGCCGCCCTGCGGACGCTCGCCGCCGGCAAGGAGCTTGCCGCCCTCGTCGAGGCCGAGCCGCACGTAGCGCTCGATGGACTCACGGTGCTTGGCGGTGATGAGCGGACCCATCTGGGTGCGCACGTCCTCCGGGTCGCCGACCCGCAGCGCGTTCGCTTTCGCCACCAGCCGGTCGAGGAACTGCGTGCGGATCGACTCGTGCACGAACAGGCGCGAGCCGGCGATGCACGACTCGCCCGAGGAGCTGAAGATGCCGTAGAGCACGCCGTTCACCGCGTGGTCGAGATCGGCGTCCTCGCACACGATCGTCGGCGACTTGCCGCCGAGCTCGAGGGTCACCGGCATGAGCTTCTCGGCCGCGAGCTTCGCGAGCGCGCGGCCGGTCGTCGTGCCGCCGGTGAACGAGACCTTCTTCACCAGCGGGTGCTTCACGATCGCATCGCCGATCACCGACCCCTTGCCCGGCACGACGCTCACGACGCCCTTCGGCACGCCGGCCTGCTCGCAGATGCGCCCGAGCTCGAGGGCGAGGAGCGGCGTGACCTCGGCCGGCTTGACGACCACCCCGTTGCCCGCGGCGAGCGCGGGCGCGAGCTTCTGCGCCTCGCTCGCGATCGGCGAGTTCCAGGGCGTGATCGCCGCGACCACGCCGAGCGGCTCGTGCACGCTCATCGTGAGGTAGTCGCCGCGCGGCGGCGTCAGCGCCTCCTCGAGCGTCTCGCACGCGGCGGCAAAGAACTGGAAGGTGCCGGCGGCGCTCGCGACCAGCGCGCGGGTTTCGCTGATCGGCTTGCCGTTGTCGCGCCGCTGGAGCTGGGCCAGCGCTTCGGCCCGCTCGCGGATCAGCGTGCTGATGCGGTACAGGACGCTCGCGCGCTCGTGCGGCTTCAGGTTCGCCCAGTCCGGCCGCCGGCGCGCCGCGTCGGCGGCCTCGATCGCTTCCTCGACGTCGGCGACGCTCGCGGCGGCGAGCTCCGCGTTCACCGTGTCGTCGGCTGGATACCGCGTCGCATACACGTCGCCGCGACCGCGCCGCCACTCGCCGCCGACGCAAATCGGTAGCACGCTCATGCGGCCGCCGCTTTGGCCTTCACCGGCGGGCCCGCGAACGCGCTCGCGAACGGGCCGACCGCAACCATGTCCACCTCGACGAGCGTCGGACCGCGTCGCCCGATCGCGTCCTTGAGAATGCCCTCCACGGCTGCGAGATCGCGCACCCGATGGAACGGCAGGCGCAATCGACTGTGCGAGGCGCTCGAAGTCCGGCGTATGCAGGTCGGCGTAGTACCGGCGCCCGCCGTACTGCGCGTCCTGGATGTTGCGGATGACGCCGTAGCCGCGGTCGTTCATGAGGACGACGACGACGTCGGCCTGCTCCTGCACCAGCGTCGCGAGCTCGCCGATGTTGACCTGCAGCCCGCCGTCGCCGACCAGGCACAGCGTCTTGCGCGATCCTGCGCCGAGCGCCGCGCCGATGGCCATCTGCACGCCCTGGCCGATGCCGCCGCCGAGCGCGTGGACGCCGTCGCGCGGGCCGGCGATTCGCAGGCTGCGATTTCCCCACGTGCTGTTGGATACCGTAACGTCGCGCACCCAGACGAAGTCGCGGCCGGCGGCGCGCTGGAGCGCGTCGACCAGCGTTGCGTAGGGTCCAAGGCCGGTCCGGACGAGCTTCTCGGCGGCCATGCGCGCGGCCGCGAGATCGCGTCCTAGGGCGGGGTCGACCTTCATCCTGCCGGCGAGGCGGTCGGCGAGACCGGCGAGCGCCAGCGCGGCGTCGCCGCGGGACGAAGCCGTCGTCGACGTAGCAGCGTCCCTGCTGTTGCGGATCGGCGTCGATGCGGAAGAGGGGGCGCGGCAGCTTGAGCTTGTACTTGAGCGTCTCGTTGCTGCGCAGCCGCGAGCCCACGACCACCATCGCGTCGCAGGTGGCGTAGAACTTCTCCACCGGCTCGTAGAGGTTGAACGCCCCGAGCGACATCGGATGGTCCTCGGGAACGACGCCGCGCCCCTGCACGCTGGTCACGACGCCGAAGCCGAGGTCGAGCAGCCGGCGGACCTCGGCGCCCGCGTGGCGCGCGCCGCCGCCGAGCCACAGCAGCGGGCGCTTGGCGCGGGCGAGCCGCTCGGCGAGCCGGTCGAGCGCCGCGGCGCACGGCTGCGGCAGCGTGACCGTCGCGGGCGCGAGCGTGTCGGGCAGTTCGATCTCCGCGGCCTGCACGTCGATCGGGATCTCGACGCTGACCGGCCCGGTGGGCGGGGTGAGCGCGACTCGCACCGCCTCGCGCAGGGTCCCCAGCGCGGTCTCGGGGCTGCGCACCCGGAATGCGGTCTTCGACACCGCGCGCAGCATCTCGAGCTGCTCCGGCGCCTCGTGGATGTAGGCGAGCTCGCGGTCGAGGTACGGCACTTCGATCTGGCCGGTGAGGTGCAGCACCGGCGTGCCGGCCGTCAGCGCCTCGACCATCGCGCCGCAGGCGTTGCCGGCGGCGGTGCCGGTGCTGGTGACCGCGACGCCGAGGCCGCCCGAGACGCGCGCATGGGCATCCGCCATGTTGACGGCGCCGGGCTCGCTGCGCGCCGGCACGAACCGGATCGGTGCCGGCTTGCCTTGCGCGGCCGCCGCGGCGGCGCGCCGGCCGAAAGCGTCGAGGATCGGCATGTTGTGGATGGAGATCACGCCGAACGCCGCGCGCACGCCGCATTCCTCGAGGAATGCGGCGACGAGCTCGCCGACGGTAATGCGTTGCTTAGACATGACGGGAATGTCCCCCTGAGACGTCGATGAAGCTGCCGGTGGTGTAGGCGGCGAGCGGCGAGGCGAGGAACGCGATCGCGTGCGCCGCCTCCTCGGGCTTGCCGAGCCGGCCGAGCGGAATGTGTTTGGCACGCGCGAGCTCGCCGGTCCAGGCGTCCCAGCTCTCGCCGGGGGCGGCCTGGGCTTCGTAGCGGCGCCGCCACTGGCCGGACTCCACCAGACCGATCAGGACCATGTTCACCCGCACGCCCTTGGGCGCGAACTCGGTCGCGAGCGACCGGGTGAGGTTGAGAATGCCGGCCCGCGCCGCGGAGGTGGCGACCATGTGCGGCTCGGGCTGGCGCGCGAGCAGCGAGTTGACGCAGACGATCGCGCCGGCGCCGGCGCGCTCGAGCTGCGCAAGGAAGGCGCGCGTCGGGCGGATGACGCTGAAGAACTTGAGCTCGAGCTCCTCCCGCCACGCCTCGTCGGTCGTGTCGGCGAAGGTCGACACGCGGCCCTGGCCGGCGTTGTTGACGAGAATTCCGGCCGGCCCGAGGCGCGCTTCGACGGCGCGGGCAAAGGCCTCGACCGCGCCGGCATCCAGGACGTCGCAGCGCTCGGCGAGCACGCGTTCGCGCCCCGCGAGCGCAGTCAGCTCGGCGTGCGCGGCGTCGAGCCGCGCACCGTCGCGCCCGCAGATCGCCACCCGGGCCCCGGCCGCGAGCAGCACGCGCGCGGTCGCGAGACCGATGCCGGATGAGCCGCCGGTGACGACCGCGACGCGGTCCTCGACGCCGAGCGAGAAGCGGGCCGCGAGGGTCATGCCGCCTGCTCCGCGGGACGGTAGTTGAGCTTGTGCGCGAGCTCGGTGGCGGCCTCCCGCACCTGCCGAACCAGCCGCTCGCGCAGGTCTTTCGGCTCGAGCGTCGGGCGCTGCGCGGTGATGCTCACCGCGGCGACGATCCGGCCGCTCTGGTCGCGCACCGGTGCGGCGATCGCGGAGATGCCGCGCTCGAAGAAGCCCTCGCTCGTCACGTAGCCGCGCGCGCGGTCCTCCTTCAGCAGCGATCTCAGCTCGGCGACCGTCTTCGGCGTGTTCTGCGAGTAGGACTGGAGCGCGCGCTCCGGGAAGAGCTGGGCGAGCTCGTCCTCGGCTGTGTTCGCACAGCAGCGCGCGTCCCAGGATCGTCGCGTGCACCGGGAAGCGCGTGCCGATGTTCACGTTGCTCGAGAACATCGACTGGCTCGCCGCGCGCAGCACGACCACGACGTCGCGCCCATCGCGGACCACGAGCTGCGTGGAGAAGCCCGACTCGTCGCGCAGCCGCTCGAGCACCGGGCGCGCGAGCTCGGTGATCTCGAGCGAGGCGATGTACTCGAAGCCGAGGCGCATCACCGCCGGTCCGATGCGAAAGCCGTCGCCCTCGCGTTCGAGGAAGCCGAGCCGCTCGAGGGTCTGTGCGAGGCGAAAGGCAGTGGTGCGCGGGATCTTCAGCGCACGCGACACTTCGGCGCCGGTCAGCACGCGGTGGTTGCGGTCGAAGAGCTGCAGGATCCGCAATCCTCGCTCGAGACCGGGCACGTTGTACTTGGGAGATGCGTCGTTCATGCCGTGGCCTTTCCTAGACAGGCCGCTGCGAAATCGCCGATCAGCGCGTTCACCGTGTCCGGGGCGTCCAGATACGACAGGTGCCCGATGCCCTCGAGCAGGCGGTACGCGCCTTGCGAGAACGCCGCGGCGATCGCCTCGCAACCGGCGGGCGGCGTGATCGTGTCGGCGCTCGCTGCAACGACCAGCACCGGACCGTCGTAGCGCGCCGCGTCCTCGGCCAGGCTGCCGCTCGCGAGCATCCGCGCGGCCTGCGCGTAGCCCTCGGGACGGAGCCGCGCGGTGCTCCAGGCGGCGAGCGCGCGCGCCTCCGCCGACGCCGCGGCGGAGAGCATCCCGGGCGCGAGCTCGCGCGCCATCCCCTCGGGACCGAGCGCCGCGAGGCGGTCGAGCCGCTGCAGCGAGCTGCGCCGCACGCTCCGCCGGGTCGGCGCGGCCGTAGCCCCCGGCCGGGTTGAGCAGCACCAGTCCGCGCCACGCGGTCGGGCCAGCGCGCCGCGAACGCGCCGGCGATGAGCGCGCCGAGCGAACTCGCCACCACGACCGCCCGCTCGACGCCGAGCGCGTCCCAGAGCGCGGCGAGCGTCGCGGCGTAGTCGGCCGCGTCGGGTGCGGCAGAGGGAAGCGCGTCGGAGCGTCCGTACCCCGGCGCGTCCCAGGCAATCACGCGGTAGCGCGCGCCGAGCGCGTCGAGCTGCGGCGCCCACGAGCCGGACTGGCTGCCGATGCCGTGGAGGAGGCACAGCACCGGCCCCGCGCCGGCCGCGCGGAAGGACACGACGCCGCGCGCGGTCCGCCGCTCGTCGAGCGGGTGGCGGGCGACGCGCGCGTCCGCGAGGCCGGGAGCGGAGGACATCAGCCGCGCTTGATCTTGGTGAGGGGATGGTCGGGCGGATACGTCGGCGTGACCGGCTTGGCGGAGCCGAGCATCACGCACATCAGCGCGTCCTCCTCGCCGATGTTGATCTCGCCGCGGTAGACGCCCGGGCGGGCCACGAGATCAGGTCACGCTCGCCGACGACCGCCTCCCAGCGCTCGCCGTCCTTTTCGGCGATGAGCTTCACCTTGCCGCGCAGCACGAAGAAGATCTCCTCGACGTCGTTGTGCACGTGCAGCGGGCCTTCGGCGCCGGCCGGGCAGGATCATGGTGGAGAACGTGAAGTGCTCGGCCGGAATGGTGTTCGTGTCCGCCGCGACGCCGGTGCCGCCGGTGCCGACGTAGCGCATCTGCGCGCGCCGGTACTTCGGGTCGTAGTCGGCCTGGAACTTGAGCGCGTTCCAGTCGTACTTGCGGGTCGAGTGCCGCGCGACGCGCGACTCCATCCACTGCGCGAGGCTCGCCCCCGCCGGGCGGTCCCACGACCGCTGCGCCTGCGCTTCCTTGACTGCCTGATCGCCCATGTCTGGTCTCCTGTTCAGATTGAGTTCGAACTCGATTCAGTGCATGACGAACCCGCCGTTCACGGCGAGCAGTTGTCCGGTGATGAACCCCGCGGCGTCGGAGAGCAGGAAGGTCACCGCGCCGCAGACGTCCTCAGGCAGCTGCTGCGCGCTGGATCGCGCGGCCGTCGACGTAGTGCCGATGGCGGTCCGCCGGGACGTACTCGGTCGCCTCGACCAGCGTCAGCCCGGGCGCGACCGCGTTGACGGTGATCGCATCGGCGCCGAGCTCGCGCGCCAGCGAGCGCGTCATCGCGATCACCGCGCCCTTGCTCGCGACGTAGGCGAGCAGCTTCGGCGCGCCCCACAGCGCGGTGTCGGAGGCGAGGTTGATGATCGCGCCCTGTGCCGGACGCCCGCAGGTGCGGGCAGGGCGGCGCGCGTCGGCGAGCCAGGTGCCGCGCACGTTCACGGTCATCACGCGGTCCCACACGTCCACGTCGAGCGCCTCGAGCGTCTTGCCGCCGGAGCTGGTGATCGCGCCGTTGTTGACGAGCCCGTCGAGCCCGCCGAGCGCCTCCGCAGCGCGCGCGACACAGCCCTCGATCGAGGCCGGGGAGGCGAGGTCGAGCGGCGCGAACACCGCGCCGATCTCGGCCGCGGTGGCCCGGCCCGCGTCCTCGAGGATGTCGGCCACCGCGACGCGCGCCCCGGCCGCGATCGCATGCTCCGCGAAGGCACGGCCGAGCCCGCGGGCGGCGCCGGTGATCAGGATGCGGCGGTCACGCAGCATGTCCACGGTCCTGCCCGACGGCGATCAGGCGCTCGCCCGCGCCGGCGCAGCCCGCGCGCGATGCGCCTCGAGCGCCGCCAGCTGCTCCTCGGCCTGCTTCTGCAGGACGCGGCGCACCCGGGCGAGGCCGGTGTCGTGCTGGTAGAGGAACTCTTGCGAGCGCGCATCGGGCGCAAGGTTCTCGAGCACGAACCGGTCCTGCTCGAGCACCGCCCAGTGCAGCCCCTCGAGCTTCGTCCGGTACATGAACTGCCAGACGTCGCGGAGCCAGCCCTCGCACTTGCGCGTGCGCCAGAAGAACACCAGGCAGTTCTCCTCGTCCACCGGGGTGGCGAAGCCGACGATGCCGAAATTGCCGCCCGGGCCGGCGTTCGCGCGGTAGGGGATCGACAGGCGCAGCCAGGTGGCGCCCGACTGCCCGAGCTCCACCCAGTCGAAGTTCACGTCGCGCTGGTTGGTCTTCTCGAACGCGAGCCCGGTCGGGGTCTTGCGCAGCTGCATGTTCGCGGTCTTGTCGCCGGAGGCCATCGAGTGCGACACCGCGTGCAGGTACGCGCCGTGCATCGGGTCCATGACGTTGTCGATCGCGTAGCGGTAGTTGCACTTCCACTTCGCGAAGCAGAGGATCGCGCCGTAGGCGGGGCTTGCGAGCTCCTCGGGGAGCTCGAGCGCGCACGGCTCGGGGTGCGCCTCGTCGCCGAAGTACGCGAAGATCGCGCCGCGGTGCTCCTTGACGGGGTAGCTCTTCACGCACTGCTTGCCCTCGAGCGGGCAGGGGCTGACCGCCGGCACCTTGCGGACCGTGCCGGTGCCGTCGACCTCCACGCCGTGGTACCAGCACGCGAGCCGGTCGCCGAGGTTCCACCCGAGCGAGAGCCGCGCGCCGCGGTGCGGACAGCGATCCTCGACCGCGCGCACCGTGCCGTCGTCGTCGCGCCACAGCGACCAGGTTCTCGGAGAGGCGCGTGATGCCCACCGGCGCCGCCGGCGACCGCCCAGCTCGGCAGCACCGGATACCACTGGTTGCGGAGCCCGCGATTGACGAGCCGTTCGACTGCCTGTGCATCGACCATCGGGGATCTCCTCAGCCGAAGGCGAGCTGGCCGAGCTCGCGGAAGGTGGGGACGAAGTTCGCTTCGGTCCAGGCCGCGCCTTCGCGCGTGCGCGGGCCGTCGCGGTTGAGCGCGGCGACGATGTCGGGGAGCTCGTAGATGCGCTGCGCGAAGATCTGCTCCAGCGCTGCGGCGAGGGACAGCTCGAACTCGCTCGGCGGTGCGGGACGCGTCTGCCAGATGATCAGCTCGCGCTCGGGCGCGTTGTAGATCTGGCCCTTGCCGGCCGCTTCGCTGCGGCGCGCCGCGCGAAACGCCTGCAGGTACGGATTGAAGTCCTGCACGATGCCCGCGGTGTTCGCCGCGGGCATGTGCGTCAACAGGGGTCCGACTTCGGACATGGCTGCCTCCTTGGTTGATGCTTGCGCCTAGGTCGCCGAGTGCTGCGCCCGCGGCAGGTAGTGGAGCACGCGCCGCTCGCCGAGCGCCACCGCGGCGTACGCGACGATGCCGATCAGCGTCAGCACGATGATCGTGACGAAGACCATCGCGGTGTTGCCCTGTCCTTCGCCGTAGGTGAGCAGGTAGCCCAGCCCCATGTTGCCGCCGACGAGCTCGCCGACCACCACGCCGATCACCGCGAGCGTCGCGGCGATGCGCAGTCCGGCGAAGAGCGGCGGGAGCGACGCGGGGTACTCGATCAGCCGGAAGATCTGCATGCGGGTGGCCGAGAACGAGCGCGCCAGGCTCACCATGTCGGGGTCGACCGTGCGCACCGCGGTGAGCACGTTGACCATCACCGGGAAGAACACGATCAGGATCGCCACCAGGATCTTCGGGTAGACGGTGTAGCCGAGCCACATGACGAACAGCGGCGCGAACGCGACCTTCGGCGCGATCTGGAGCGCGAGGATGTAGGGCGACAGGACGAGCTCGGTCTTGGGCGACAGGCCGAGCACGAACCCGATCACCACCCCGAGCAGGCAGCCGAGGATGAAGCCGACGATGATCTCGAGCGTGGTGATCCCCGTATGCCAGAGCAGCCGGTCGTTGGCGAGCATCCTGAGGAACTCCGACCAGACCTTCGAGGGCGGGGGCAGAACGAACTCCGGCACGCCCGCTGCGCGCGGCAGCCACTCCCACACTGCGAGGAACACGACGAGCACCGCGACGCTCGCGCCGAGCGTGCCGGGCGTGAAGCCGGAGGCGCTCGGCGCGGAGTCGCCCGCGACCCGCGTGCCCGCCGTCGCCACCACCACCGCGACGGACTGGGGCTCCGCGCGCGCGTCCGGCCGCGGCGCGTCGCCCGTCTCGACTGATTCGACTGAGTTGGCCATCTGCAACTCCTCCGCGCTTGAGGGGGCGCGCGCGCCGGCTACTGCACGAACTGGTTGGTGTAGAGCTCGGCGATCGGCGTTTCCTTCGCGACGATGCCTTCCTTGACGTAGAACTTCTGCACCGCCGCGAGCCGGTCCGGATCCATCGCGCCGAGCACCTTCTGCCCGGGATACACGTAGGTGTTGTACAGCTTGAACACCGCCTCGACGCTGGCTTCCTTGCCCTTGTGCTGCGGCACGGCGTTCGCATAGTCGCGCGCGGCCGCCGCCGGGTCCTTCATGATGTCCTGCATGCCCTTGCAGCGTCGCGCGCACGAGCTTGCGCACCAGCTCCGGGCGCTTCTGGATGGTCTCGTCGGAGACGAGGATCGCCTGCGCCATGCTCTTGAAGTAGCTCGTCGGAGGAGAAGACCTTCACCTTCGCGCCCGGCCTGGGTCGCCGAGACGATCCAGTCGGGCACCGCCGCCATCGCGTCGGCCTTGCCGGCGGCGAAGAGCTGCCACACGCCCGCCGGCCCGGCGGCCTGCGCATCGACGTCGGCCTTGGTCAGGCCCGCGGAGGCGAGCATCCCCTGCAGCGCGAAGAAGGTGGTGTCCTGGTAGGCCATCGTGGTGATGGTCCGGCCCTTGAGGTCCTTCGGGCCCGTTGATGCCCTTGCCGTCGTGGACGACGAGCTGGGTGAGCGAGCGCCCGCCGAGCACCGCGACCGCCTTGACCGGGACCCCCTGCGCGCGCGCGATGATCGGCGTGTCGCCGATCGCGCCGCCGATCTGGGCGTTGCCCGCGCCGACCTGCTTCGCGACGTCCACCCCGCCCTTCGCGACGACGAAATTCACCTTCAGCCCTTCCTGGGCGTAGTAGCCGCGCGCCTGCGCCAGCATCCACGGCCCGAAGGCCGGCAGGAACGCCGCGGCCGGCAGGAGATAGGTCACCTCCTCGGTCTGCGCGCGCGCCGGCTGCGCGACGGCAGCCATTGCCGCCGCGAGGGCGAGGGTGGTCTTGAGAAATGCGCGTTTCGTCAGCATCGTCGGTCCTCCTGGGGAAGGGGCGGTGGGCGGTGTCCGGGCCGGGGCTAGATGGCCTCGGCTTCGACCTTGTCGTGGATGTGGAGGAGCTCCATCAGGCGCGCGGCGTACTCCTGCACGCGCGGCTTGCGGCGACGGAGCATGGGGTCGTTCCGGCCGGGCAGGTCATCGATGACGATCTCCTCGATGATCGTGCCGGGGCGCTTGCTCATGACGAGGACGCGGTCGGCGAGGGCGATCGACTCGACCAGGTCGTGGGTGATGAGGAGCGCGGTCTTCTTCTCCGCCGCGAGGGTCTGCGCCAGGTCCTGCTGGAGCACCATCTTGGTCTGCGCGTCGAGGGCGGAGAACGGCTCGTCCATGAGCAGCACGAGCGGATTCACGACGAGCGTGCGCGCGAGCGCCGCGCGCTGGCGCATGCCGCCGGAGAGCTGGTGCGGGTAGTGGTTCTCGAAGCCCGAGAGATGGCATTTCGTGAGCTGCGCGTGGGCCCGCTCGCGGCGCTCCTGGGCCGCCACGCCGCGGATCTCCAGCCCGAGCTCGGCGTTCTCGCGGATCGTGCGCCAGGGCAGGAGGAGATCCTTCTGGAGCATGAATGCGACTTGCGGGTTCGGTCCGGCCACCCGCTTGCCGTCCACCAGCACTTCGCCCTCGGTCGGCAGGTACAGGCCCGAGCCCATGTTGAGCAGCGTCGATTTCCCGCAGCCGCTCGGCCCGATCAGCGCCACGACTTCGCCGTCGCGAATCGTGACGGTGACGTTCTGGACCGCCGTCACCGACTCGCCGTGCGGCGTCCGGGCGGGAAAACGCTTCGTGACGTTGCGGAATTCGATGCGGACGTCGGGCATGGGCGCTTCCTCGCGAATCAGTCGATCTTCACGAACAGCCGTCCGCCTTCGCTCCGGACCGCGAAGCAGGCGAGGTCCCGGCCGCCGGGTTCCTTGGTGCACTTGCCGGTGGGAATGTGAAACTTCGCGCCGTGGAGCGGGCATTCGACCTCGTCGCCGTCCACGAAGCCCTGCGAGAGCAGGGCGTAGGCGTGCGGGCAGACATCTTCGAGGGCGTAGTGGGTGCCGTTGAGCAGGTAGATCCCGAACTCGCGGTCGCCGACCTTCACCGCCAGGGGCATGTCCTCCGTCACCGCCTCGATCGCCGCTACGTCGTGCCATTCGCCGGGCATGGGGGGCCTCGTGTCTCCCAGGGGCATACGTTGAAGGTCGTATGTTCCAAATAAGGAACAACGTTTTGAATACGGAACATGTTGCCCTCACTCTGGATGTCCTGTCAAGCGTTTTGTTGGGCGGCGGCGGCGGGTCGGCGAGCCTGCCGGGTCGACGCTCGCGGATGGACCTGTTCGGCGTGCGCCCACCCGCGTAAAGTTGCGGCCCTCACGGAGGGAACATGCGGCACATCCTGCTCATCGGGCTCGGCGCCATCGGCAGCACCGTTGCCCGTGCGCTGCGCAAAGACGCGAAGCGCGTCCGCCTGTCGGTCCTGGTGCGGCCCGGCTCGGCGGCGGGCGCACGCGCTGTGAAGGAGGGCGTCGCGCCCGAGGAGGTCGTCGACAGCCTCGCCAAGCTGCGCGAGATTCCGGAGCTGGCGATCGAATGCGCCGGCCATGCGGCGGTCGCCGAATATGGCGAGGCGTGCCTGACGAGCGGCATGGATTTCCTGGTGACCTCCGTGGGCGCGCTCACCGATGCCGCGCTCCTCCAGCGGCTCGAGCGCGCGAGCCGCATGCACATCGGCAAGCTGATGATCCCCGCCGGCGCGATCGCGGGCGTGGACGCGCTCGCGGCCGCTCGGCTGGGCGGCCTCACCCGGGTTCGCTACACCTCGCGCAAGGCGCCGCAGGCATGGCGCGGCACGCACGCGGAGAAGCTCTGCGACCTCGACGCGATCGAGGGGCCGATCGAGTTCTACCGCGGCAACGCGGGCGACGCCGCGCGGCTCTTCCCGCAGAACGCCAACGTGGCGGCGACGATCGCGCTCGCGGGCGTCGGGTTCGAGGCGACCGAGTGCTCGCTCAATGCCGACCCCGCAGCGCCGGGCAACGTGCACCTCATCGAGGCCGAGGGCGATTTCGGGCAGCTGCGCATCGAGGTGCAGGGCAAGCCGCTCGAGGAGAATCCCAAGACTTCGACGCTCGCGGCGCTGTCGGTGCTGCGCGCGATCCACAACCGCATCGGCTCGATCTCGATCTGATCCGGCGATTTGACGCCGGTCAAGCCCGGGGGCATCCCCCCGGGTAGGGTGGGAACATGATGCGCACGATGCCGTACCGCCGCGCCGTGCGGGCGCTCGCGCATCGGGCGCCGGAGGTCGATCGTACGACCGCCGCAACCGCATCCACCAAGGGACGCCTTGCATGACCGAACCGCTCCCGAGCGACCGTCTCGCGCACCGCACCGATCCGTCGCGCTTCGCGTTCGCGACCACCGCCGAGCTCGACGACCTGCGGGAGCTCATCGGCCAGCCCCGCGCGGCGCGGGCGGTGGAGTTCGGCGTCGGCATGGACCGCGACCGCTACCACGTGTACGTGATGGGGCCGCCCGGGACCGGGCGCCACACGCTGGTCGAGCGCGTCATCGCCGAGCGCGCGGGCAAGGCGGCGCGTCCGCCCGACTGGGCGTACGTCAACAACTTCGCCGCGCCGCACCGGCCGCTCGCGCTGGAGCTGCCGCCGGGTCGCGGGCACGAGCTGCGCGACGACATGCGCGCGCTCATCGAGGAGCTGCAGGGGACGATCCCCGCGGTCTTCGAGAGCGAGGAGTACTCCGCCAAGGTCGAGGCGGTCGACGCCGAGTTCCGCGACCGGCACGAGCATGCATTCAGCACGCTCGGCGCACAGGCGACCGAGCAGGGGATCGCGCTGCTGCGCACGCCCGCCGGGTTCTCGTTCGCGCCGGTGAAGGACGGCGAGGTGATGAGCCCCGAGGACTTCGGCAAGCTCCCCGAGGCGGAGCAGAAGCGCATCGAAGGGGCGATCACCCAGCTGCAGTCGCAGCTCGAGCATGTCGTGCGCGACGTGCTGCGCTGGCGCAAGGAGCGGCTCGAGCGCATCAAGCACCTCAATCGCGACATGACGCTGCTCGCCGTCGGGCATCTCGTCGACGAGCTGAAGCGGCGCTACGCCGGGCTCGAGCGCGTGATCGCGTACCTCGACGCGGTGCAGGCCGACGTCATCGAGAACGTCGACGACTTCCGCAAGCGCGAAGGGCCGGTGCCGACGCTGCCGGGCATCGCGCGCGGCGAGGAGCCGTCGACCCGGCGCTACGAGGTCAACCTGCTCGTCGACCATGGCGACAGCGCGGGCGCACCGGTGATCAACGCCGACCATCCCACCTACCAGAACCTCGTCGGGCGCGTGGATCACATCTCCCAGCTCGGCACGCTGGTGACCGACTTCGGGCTGATCAAGGCGGGCGCCCTGCACCGCGCGAACGGCGGCTATCTCATCGTGGACGCGGCGAAGCTCCTGGTGCAGCCGTTCGCGTGGGAGGCGCTCAAGCGGGCGCTGACGCGCCGCGAGGCGCGCATCGAGTCGCTCGCCGAGATGTACAGCCTGGTGAGCACCGTCTCGCTGGAGCCCGAGCCGATCCCGCTGCGCGTGAAGATCATCCTGATCGGCGAGCGCTACCTCTATTACCTCCTGCAGGCGTACGACCCGGAGTTCGTCCAGCTCTTCCGGGTCGCCGCCGATTTCTCCGACGAGTTCGAGCGCACGCCGGAGAACGAGGCGCAGTATGCGCGGCTGCTCGCGACGGTGGCGCGGCGCGACGGCCTCCTGCCGCTCGGCCGGGACGCGGTGGCGGCATCGATCGATTTCGGCGCGCGCCTCGCCGGCGACAGCACCAAGGTGAGCGCGAATCTGCGGCGCGTGGTCGACATGCTCGGCGAGGCCGACTTCCTCGCGCGCCAGGCCGGACGCGCGGCAGTGGGGGCGGAGGACGTGCGCACCGCGCTCGAGGCACAGCGCTACCGCGCCGATCGCCTGCGCGAGCAGGTGCACGAGAACATCCTCCGCGGCACGGTCATGATCGACACCGCGGGCGCGAAGGTCGCGCAGGTGAACGCGCTGTCGGTCTTCGATCTCGGCGACTTCGCGTTCGCCGAGCCCACGCGCGTCACCGCGACCACGCGCCTCGGAGAAGGACAGGTGATCGACATCCAGCGCGAGGTGCGACTCGGCGGAGCGATCCATTCCAAGGGCGTGCTGATCCTCGCGTCGTTTCTTGCCGCACGGTACTCGCACAACCGGCCGCACGCGCTCGCCGCGAGCCTCGCGTTCGAGCAGACCTACGGGACGGTGGACGGCGACAGCGCCTCGCTCGCCGAGCTGTGCGCGCTGCTGTCCTCCCTGGCGGCGACGCCGATTCGCCAGTCGCTCGCGGTGACCGGCTCGGTGAACCAGCTCGGCGAGGTGCAGGCGATCGGCGCGGTGAACGAGAAGATCGAGGGATTCTTCGACATCTGCGCGGCGCGCGGGCTGACGGGCGAGCAGGGCGTCGTGATTCCGGCGGCGAACGTGGAGCACCTCATGCTGCGCGAGGACGTGATCGCGGCCTGCGCGGCCGGCCGGTTCGGCGTGTATCCGGTGCGCAGCGTCGACGAGGCGATCGAGCTGCTGACGGGCATTCCGGCGGGGGCGCCGGACGCAGTGGGCGCGCTGCCCCCGGAGACCGTCAACGCGCGCGTCGCGCGGCGGCTGGAGGAGCTCGCTGTGCGTCACCGCGCCGCGGTCGTGGTGCGCGCACCCGTGCGGCCGGGAGGCCGCGGGCGGCGGGGCACGCGTGGCTGAGCGGATCCGCGTCGTCGTCGCGTTCGACACCGCGTCGCGGGTGGCGCCGTTGATCGAGACCGGCGCCGCGCTCGCGGCCGGGCTCCACGCGATGCTGGATGCGCTGTTCGTCGAGGACGAGCGGCTGCTGCGGCTCGCGGCGCTGCCATTCGCACACGAGCTGGGATTTCCCTCCGCCCGCCTGCGTCGTCTCGAGGCGGCGGACGTCGAGCGCGGGCTGCGGGGGCAGATCGAGGCAGGTGCGCAGACAGCTCGCCGCGACGGCCGCGGCGCTCGAGCTGCCGTGGCAGCTCAACGTCCTGCGCGGCGACGTGCTGCGGACGGCGTTCGGCTACGCGGACGTCGCCGACATCCTCGTGTTCGGGCGGAGCGTCGCGGCGGACGATGCCCGAAAACGGTGAGGCAGCCGCGCAAGCGCGCTTCGCGACCCTGCGGCGTCGCCCGTCCTCACGCTCTTCGACGGCAGCGCCGCCGGCGCGCAAGCGCTCGCGGCGGCCCAGGCGCTGGCCAGGGTCGCGCCCGGCGCGCTCGTGATCCTGATCCCCGCAAGCGGACCGGAGCCGTTCCGGCGGCTCCGCGAGCAGGCTGCGGCAGTCGCCGCCTCCGGCACGCCGGCCCCCTCGCAGTACGTCAGCATCCCCGACCTCGCGGCGGGGACGATCGCGCGCACGGCGCGGGCCCAGAGCGCCGCGGTGCTCGTCTGGCCCGGGGACGGCCGCGAGCCAGGCGTGCTGGCGGGGATCGTCGATGCGGTGCCGTGCCCGGTCGTCGTCGTCGGGTGAGCCGATGGCGCGGACGCACGCGCTGTTCGAGCACGACGCCGACTTCGGCGTGATCGGCCGCGGCACGACGATCGAGGAAGCGTTCGTCGCCGCCGCCGAAGCGACGTTCGGGATCATGATCGACATCGCCGCGGTCCGGGCGCTGGAAACGGTCCCGATCGAATTCGAGGAGGCGGACGTCGAGCTGGCGCTCGTCACGTGGCTGAACGCGCTGCTCGGGCATGCGCGCGACCGCCGCGTCGTGCTCGGGCGTTTCGAGCTGCGGCGCGACGGCGCACACTGGCGCGGGAGCGCGCGGGCGAGCCGTGGCGTGCCGATCTCGAGCGCGGCACGGAGGTGAAGGGCGCGACGCTCACGATGCTGTCGGTGCGCGAGGTGGACGGCGGCTGGGAAGCGCGCTGCATCGTCGACGTTTGGAAGGAGCGAGGCCATGGATCTGCAGACCCTGCAACGCATCGACGACTGCACCTGGACGATCCCCCGGGCCGCCGGCGAGACGCGGAGCGAGGTGCGGCTGTATGGCGACGCGGATCTGCTCGCGACGATGGACGACAAGGTGCGCGAGCAGATCACCAACGTGGCGAAGCTTCCCGGGCTCGTCGGCTATGCGATGACCATGCCGGACGCGCACTGGGGCTACGGCTTCCCGATCGGCGGGGTGGCGGCGTTCGATCCCGAGCGCGGCGGCATCATCTCGGCGGGCGGCGTCGGCTTCGACATCTCGTGCGGCATCCGCTGCCTGCGCACCAGCCTGCGGGCGGCGGACCTCGAGCCGGTGGCGCGCAAGCTCTCCGACGGGCTGTTCCGGGACATTCCGGCGGGCATGGGAGAGGAGGGCAGTCTGAAGCTCTCGCCGCACGAGCTCGACAAGGTCCTCACCGGCGGCGCGCAGTGGGCGGTGCGCGAGGGCTACGGGGTCGACGCGGACCTCGAGTACGTCGAGGAGAACGGCTGCATGGCGGGCGCGCAGCCCGGCAACGTCTCCGCGCTCGCCAAGTCGCGCCAGCGCGGCGAGATGGGCACGCTCGGCTCGGGCAACCACTACCTCGAGGTGCAGGTCGTCGAGAAGATCTTCGACGCGGCGGCGGCGGCGGCCTTCGGGCTTTCCGTGGGGCAGGTGGTGGTGTCCATCCACTGCGGCTCGCGCGGGCTCGGTCACCAGATCGGCACCGAGTACCTGGTGAGCCTAGCGAAGGGGGCCGGACGGCTCGGGATCGACCTGCCCGACCGGGAGCTCGCCTGCGCGCCGATCCGCTCGCCCGAGGGCGAGGCGTACCTCGGTGCGATGAACGGGGCGATCAACGTCGCGCTCGCGAACCGCCAGATCCTGGCGCACATCACGCGCAAGGTGTTCGGCCACTTCTTCCCGGGCCAGTCGATCGAGACGCTGTTCGACGTCTCGCACAACACGTGCAAGCCCGAGTGGCACGAGGTCGGCGGCAAGCGGCGCCTGCTCTACGTCCATCGCAAGGGCGCGACGCGCGCTTTCGGTCCGGGCCACCCCGACATTCCCGAGCGCTATCGCGCGGTGGGGCAGCCGGTGATCATCGGCGGCAGCATGGGCACGGCGTCCTACGTCCTCGCCGGCACCACCGAGAGCGAAGGGCGGGCGTTCAGCTCGGCGAGCCACGGCGCCGGGCGGGCGATGAGCCGCAGCGCGGCGCTCAAGCGCTGGCAGGGGCGCCAGGTCGTCGACGAGCTGGCGCGCGCCGGCATCATCATCCGCACGCGCTCGATGCGCGGCGTCGCCGAGGAGGCGCCCGGCGCCTACAAGGACGTGCAGCTCGTGGCCGAGTCGACCGAGAAGGCGGGGCTCGCGCGGCGCGTGGCGGAGCTGCGGCCGCGGATCTGCATCAAGGGCTGACTGCGCTCGTGCGCTGCACGATCGCCCATCAGCTTGTAGACCAGAAACGCCGCCGCGAAGTCGAAGGCGTGGAACCCGCGGATCGGCGCGAACTCCAGGAGATCGAAGCCGATGATGCGGCGCTGCCGCGCCACCGACTCGAACAGCCCGAGCGTCTGGTACCAGCCGAGCCCGCCCGGGACGGGCGTGCCGGTCGCCGGCAGCACCGACGGGTCGATGCCGTCCACGTCGAGCGTGAAGAACACCTGCCGCGGGAAATCCTCCGGCAGCGTGATCGCGTCGATGCGCTCGCGCACGAGCCGGTCGGCGTCGATGTAGCGCACGTTGTACTGCGCGCGGGCGGCACGCTCTTCTTCGCAGTAGGCGCGGTTGCCGAGCTGGAAGAGCGGCACGCCGGCCTCGACGACCCGGCGCATCACCGATGCGTGGCTGAGCGGATCGCCTTCATAGCGATCGCGCAGATCGGCGTGCGCATCGATCTGCACGACGCCGAAGTCGCGCACGCCGGCGTCGAGATAACCCTTGATGACCCCCCAGGTGACCGTGTGCTCGCCGCCGAGCACCACCGGCATCTTCCCCAGGCGCAGGATCTTCGTCACCGTCGCCGCGATCGCGGCGATGACCTTCTCCGGCTTGCCGCGGCAGTCGATCGCGGGCCAGGTGTAGATGCCTTCGGCGCCCGGGTCGCTCGCGCCGTCCCAGCGCTCGAGCTGACCGGAGGCAGCGAGGATCGCGGCGGGACCCTTCGCCGTGCCGCCGCCGTAGGAGACGGTCTTCTCGTACGGCACCGGCACGACGTGGAAGCGCGCCGCCTCCGGCGCGATCGGGCCGAGCTCCGTGCCGAGGAAGCGCGGCAGTCGCCGGCGCGCAGGCGCTTTCGTCATGACAGCCGGCGCTTGAACTCGTCGTACCCGAACTCGCGCACGACGCGCAGCGCGTCCGTGTCCGAGTTCCAGATCGCGATGCTCGGCAGGCGGATGCCGTTGAAGGTGCTCGTCTTGACCATCGTGTAGATGCGCCATGTCGTCGAACATCACGCGGCTGCCGACGCGCAGCGGCGCGGCGAAACGAGTAGTCGCCGATCACGTCGCCGGCGAGGCAGGTCAGGCCGCCGAGGCGGTAGGTCTGCGGGTGCTCGCCGGGTGCGCCCGCGCCGATGATGCGCGGCCGGTAGGGCATCTCGAGCACGTCGGGCATGTGGCAGGTCGCCGAGGTGTCGAGGATCGCGATGCGGCATGCCGTTGAACGGCAGGTCGAGCACCTCGGCCACCAGCACGCCGGCGCTCGAGCGCGATCGCCTCGCCCGGCTCGAGGTAGACCTGCACGCCGTGACGGTCGCCGGAAGTCGCGAAGCAGGCGCACCAGGTCGTCGACCTGGTAGTCGGGGCGCGTGATGTGGTGGCCGCCGCCGAAGTTGATCCACTCCATGCCGCGGGATGAACTCGCCGAACTTCTCCTCGAACGCCGCGACGGTGCGCTGCGAGCGGCGGGAAGTCCTGCTTCGCACAGGGTGTGGAAGTGCAGCCCGCTGATGCCGGCGAGATCGCCCCGAAACTGCGGACCGGCGGGATGCCCAGGCGCGAGCAAGGGCGCGGCGGGATCGTAGAGCGGGACCTTGCCCTCGGAGTGCTCCGGATTGACCCGCAGGCCGAAGCGCAGCGCCGGCCGGCGCGGCGCGCGCCGCGCGCACCAGCGGCTGAAACCGCTCGCCACTGCGCGAAGGAGTTGAACACGACGTGGTCGGCGATCTCGAGGATCTCGCGCAGATCGGCTTCCGTGTAGGCCGCGGAGAAGGTGTGGACCTCGCCGCCGTACTCCTCGCGGCCGAGGCGCGCCTCGTGCAGGCCGCTCGCGCAGGTGCCCCTCGAGGTAGCGCGCGACGAGCGGCGCGAGGCTCCACATCGAGAAGGCCTTGAGCGCGAGCAGGATCTTCGCGCCGCTCGCGCGCTGGACGGCGTCGAGCACCCGCAGGTTCTCCTCGATCGCGACCTCGTCGACGACGAAGCACGGCGAGGGCGACGCGGCGCGGGTCGAGCGCGCCGGAACGCCGGCGTCGCTGCGCCGGGCGATCACGCCATCGGCGCGTCGGGCGTCGATCACCGTCCACGGCAGGCCGTGCTGGTTCAGGCGTCCATGAACGGATCGGGATCGAACTGCTCGATGTTGAACACGCCCGCGCCGCGCCACTTGCCGGTCAGCATCATCTTCGCGCCGATCATCGCCGGCACGCCGGTGGTGTAGGAGATCGCCTGCGCGCCGACCTCGCGGTAGCAGGCCTCGTGGTCGCAGATGTTGTAGATGAAGACGAGCTTCTCCTTGCCGTCCTTCATGCCGCGCACGAGGCAGCCGATGCAGGTCTTGCCCTTGGTGCGCGGCCCGAGCGTCGCCGGATCGGGCAGCAGCGGCCTTGAGGAACTGCAGCGGGATGATCTCGCGGCCCTGGAACGTCACCGGCTCGATGCGCGGTCATGCCGACGTTCCGCAGCACGCGCAGGTGCGTCAGGTAGTTGTCCGAGAAGGTCATCCAGAACCGCGCCCGCTTCAGCGCTCGGGAAGTTCTTGACGAGCGACTCGAGCTCCTCGTGGTACAGGAGGAAGATCTTCTTCGGCCCGATACCGTCGGGGAAGTCGTACATCCGGTTGACCGAGAGCGGGTCGGTCGTCTGTCCACTCGCCGTTCTCCCAGTACCGGCCGCGCGCGGTGACCTCGCGGATGTTGATCTCGGGGTTGAAGTTGGTCGCGAACGGCTGGCCGTGGTCGCCGCGCGTTGCAGTCGATGATGTCGAGCTCGTCGATCGTCGTCGAAGTGGTGCTTGGCGAGGTAGCGCGGTGAAGACGTTGGTCACGCCCGGGATCGAAGCCGCAGCCGAGCAGCGCCATGAGCCCGCGCTCGCGGAAGCGGTCCTGGTAGGCCCACTGCCAGCTGTACTCGAACTTGGCGGTGTCGCGCGGCTCGTAGTTGGCGGTGTCGAGGTAGTCGACGCCGGCCGCGAGGCAGGCGTCCATGATCGGCAGGTCCTGGTAGGGCAGGGCGACGTTGATCACGAGCGCCGGCTTCTCGCGCTCGATGAGCGCCGTCATCTCCGGCACCTTGTCGGCATCCACCTGCGCCGTGCGCATCGTGCGCCCCGTCCGCGCGAGGACGTCGGCGGCGATGCTCTTGCACTTCGCCTCGGTGCGGCTGGCCAGCACGATCTCGGAGAACACCTCCGGCACCTGCGCGCACTTGTGCGTCACCACCTGGCCGACCCCACCCGCGCCGATGATCAGCACCTTGGCCATACTGGGTCCTCCGGGGTCAGTCTTCGTAGTAGGTGTAGCCGCGCAGGCTGGCCGCGAACGCCTCGAGGACCGCCTGCCGCTCGGCGACGCGAGATCGCGGCCGTCGCGCACCGCCTGCTCGGCGGTCTTGCGGAACTGCTCGAGGAGCTGCTGCGGCTCGTACTCGACGTAGCTCAGCACGTCGGCGATGCTGTCCCCGCTCATCTCGCGCACGAAGTCGAACGTGCCGTCCTCGTTGATGCGGACGCTCACGACGTTGGTGTCGCCCATCAGGTTGTGCAGGTCGCCGAGCGTCTCCTGGTAGGCGCCGACCAGGAAGACACCCAGGTAGTAGGGCTCGCCGTCGACCAGCGGGTGCACCGGCAGCGTCTTGCGGATGCCGCGGTTGCCGATGAACTGGTCGATCTTGCCGTCGCAGTCGCAGGTGATGTCGGCGATGATGGCCTGGCGGCGTCGGCTCCTCGGTGAGGCGGTGCATCGGCATGATCGGGAAGATCTGGTCGATCGCCCACACGTCGGGCAGCGACTGGAACACCGAGAAGTTGCCGTAGTAGATGTCGGAGAGCGACTGCTCGAGGCCGTCCAGTCCGGGCGGCTTGCGCTTCACGTCCTGCAGGTCGCCGGACGATCGCGCTCACGATCTCGAGGAAGATGTTCTCCGCGAGCGAGCGCTCGCGCAGCGCGGATCTGCCCGCGCTTGAAGAGATCGCGGATCTCGTCGCGGTAGAAGAGCGCGTCGTTGTAGCACTCCTGCAGATTGCGCGGACTGATGTTCTTGAGCGAGTCGCGCAGGTTGCCGATCAGCTCGTGCTCGCCTTGGGGTTCGGCGCGGGGATCTGGCCCGGCTCGAAGCGCGTGACATCGAGGATGTTGAACAGCAGCACCGAGGAGTAGGCGACGGTGGCGCGGCCCGACTCGGTGATGATGACCGGGTGCTCGATGCCCTGCGGGTCGAGCACGCTCATGATCGCCTCGACGACGTCGAGGCAGTACTCGTCGAGCGAGTAGTTCTTGCTGTAGGCGTAGCTCGTCTGCGAGCCGTCGTAGTCGACCGCGAGGCCGCCGCCGAGATCGAGGTAGCCGAGCGCCGCGCCCTCCTGCTTGAGGTCGACGTAGAAGCGGCAGGCTTCGAGCACGCCGCTGCGGATGTCGCGGATGTTCGGGATCTGCGAGCCGAGGTGATAGTGCAGCAGCTGCAGGCAGTCGAGCATCTCGTGCTGCTTGAGCGAGTCGATCAGCTCGACGATCTGCGAGGTCGTGAGGCCGAAGATGCTGCGGTCGCCGCTCGACTCGTTCCACGCGCCGCTCACGCGCGAGGCGAGCTTCACCCGCACGCCGAGCATCGGGCGGATCCCGAGGGTGCGGCTCGTCTCGAGGACGATCGGCAGCTCGGTCGGCGTCTCGAGCACGAAGAAGACGCGATAGCCGAGCTTGAGCGCCTACAGGCCGAGGTCGATGAACTCGGCGTCCTTGTAGCCGTTGCAGACGATGTAGCCGGAGTCGGGCTCCATGCTGGCGAGCGCGATGATCAGCTCGGCCTTGCTGCCGGCCTCGAGGCCGTGGTCGTAGCGCGCGCCGAAGCGGCGATCTCCTCGATCACCTGGCACTGCTGGTTGACCTTGATCGGGAAGACGCCGCGGTAGCTCCCGCCGTAGCTGAGGGAGCCCATCGCCCGCCCGAAGCTCTCGTTGAGGAGCGAGACCTGGGCGTCGAGGATGTTCTCGATGCGCAGCAGGACCGGCATCTGCAGGCCGCGCTGCTGCATGCCGGCGATGATGTCGAGGAGGCTGACGCGGGCGCGCGTGCCGTTGAACGGAACGCTGACCGCCACGGTGCCGTCGTCGGAAAGATCGAAGTAGCCCGCGCCCCAGCTCTTGATGCCGTAGAGCTCGGCCGATTCGGCGGCGCTCCAGCCCGGCTGGATGGCGGCTTTCAGTTGTGCTTTCAGTTCGTCTTCCCGGATTGAATCGCGGGCGGCAGGGCCCGTCGAGTGGCCCGCATCTTGCCTGCCGGAAGGGCAAAGATCAAGCGCGGAGGGCGATGTTTTTGCAGGAGAAAGCCGGCGTGGCGCGCGCATGGCGTGCAGACTACCGCGCGCCTGCGGCGGGAATGTGACAGCCGGCATCGCGGCGGCGCCGCGGCGCGGGTCGTCATCCGGTCAGGCCGCTTTCGCTGCAGCAGCCGGTCCCTGCAGGTCGCGCAGCTCGTCCTCGGCCAGGGTTTCCTTCTGCAACAGCAGCTGCGCGCCGCGCTCGAGCGTCGCGCGGCGGTCGGTCAGGATCTGCACCGCCCGCCCGAACGCGCGGTCGACGATGCCCTTCACCGCGGTGTCGATCTCGCGCGCCGTCTCCTCGCTGAATTCGCGACTCTTCAGGCCGCCGCCCGGCGTCGCCAGGAACTGGGCCTGCTCGCCCTCGTAGGCGACCTGGCCCAGGGCGCTCGTCATGCCGAAGCGCGTGACCATGCTGCGCGCGATGTTCGGTGACTTTCATCAGGTCGTCGGCCGCGCCGGTGGAGATCTCGTCGAACACCACGTGCTCGGCCGCCCGGCCGCCGAGCAGGACGGCCATCTTGTTCTCCAGCTCGCCGGTGGTCATCAGGAACCGGTCCTCGGTCGGCCGCTGGATGGTGTAGCCGAGCGCGCCGACGCCGCGCGGGATGATCGAGATCTTGTGCACCGGATCCGACCCGGGGATCGTCATCGCGACCAGCGCGTGGCCCATCTCGTGGTAGGCGACGGTGCGGCGCTCCTTCTCGTTGAGGACGCGGTTCTTCTTCTCCAGGCCGGCGACGATGCGCTCGACGCCGTTGTTGAAGTCCGCGAGCGCGACCGCGTCGGCGCCGCGGCGGGTGGCGAGCAGCGCGGCCTCGTTCACCAGGTTCGCCAGCTCCGCGCCGGAGAAGCCGGGCGTCAGCGCGGCGATCTTCTCGGGATCGACGTCGTCGGCGAGCTTCGCTTTCTTCAGGTGCACGTTGAGGATCGCGATGCGCCCCTTCTTGTCCGGGCGGTCGACGAGCACCTGGCGGTCGAAGCGGCCGGCGCGCAGCAGCGCCGGATCGAGGACCTCGGGCCGGTTGGTCGCCGCGAGCAGCACCAGTCCGGCGGAGGGATCGAAGCCGTCGAGCTCGGCGAGCAGCTGGTTGAGGGTCTGCTCCTTCTCGTCGTGGCCGCCGACGCCGTAGGCGCCGCGCGCCCGGCCGAGCGCGTCGACCTCGTCGATGAAGATGATGGCCGGCGCCAGCTTGCGCGCCTGGTCGAAGAGATCGCGCACGCGCGCCGCGCCGACGCCGACGAACATCTCGACGAACTCCGAGCCGTTGATCGAGAGGAACGCGACGCCCGCCTCGCCGGCGACCGCGCGCGCGAGCAGCGTCTTGCCGGTGCCGGGCGGGCCGACCAGGAGGATGCCCTTCGGCAGCCGGCCGCCGAGCCGGCCGTAGTCCTGGGGATTCTTGAGGAACTGGACCACCTCCTGCAATTCCTCCTTCGCCTCGTCCACGCCGGCGACGTCGGCGAAGGTGACCTTGACGTCCTTCTCCATGTACAGCTTCGCCTTGCTCTTGCCGACCGAGAGGAAACCGCCCCCGAGCCCCTGCTTCTCGGCGAACTTGCGCATGACGAACCACCACAGCCCGAAGAAGACGAGGGCGGGAATCACCCAGCCGAGCATGTCGCGCAGGAAGGTGTTTTCGATGACGCCGGTGAACTTGACGTCGTACTGCTGGAGGTCCTTCGCGATGTTCTCGTCCACCCGCACCGCGACGAAGCGGGTGCGCTTGTCGGGCTGCGGCTCCTTGAACGTGCCTTCGACGAAGTTGTCGCGGATCACCACCTCGGCGATCTTGCCCTCCTTGAGGTAGCCGACGAACTCGCTGTAGGTGATCGGCTCGACCGTGCGCGCCTCCTTCCAGAGGCTGCCGAGCCACATCACCCCGAGCACGGCGATGACGAGGTACCAGACGTTGATCTGGGTTTGGCGTTCCATGGCAGGCTCCGGCGGTTTCGGTTGGTCGAAGGCGATTCCGCGATGCGGTGCGGGCAGGTAGCGGTTGCGGTTGGCGCGGGCGAGGGTCAGAATGACCGCGCACCCTGCGCCGCGTGACACTGTAAATGGGTGCCCGAAACGCCGCTTCAAGGAGTCAGGCCATGGCCCGAGTGATTCCGCAGACCGCGCCGCAGCCCGAGGAGAGCCGGATTGTCGAGCGCGCGGACGGCTTCTACTGGCTGTCGCGGGAGACCGGCGCGGAATACGGCCCCTTCGCAAGCGCCGCCGAGGCCCGCGCGGACATGCTGTTCGACGCCGAGTCGGACGACGTGGAAAACGACGAGACGCTCGAGGAGCAGGAGGCCGAGATCGGCGTGTCCGGCTGGGTGGATCCGGACACCGGCGATCTGGGCGAGAGCTGGACGCTGCGACTCGAGGATCACTAGGCCGGACCACCGGAGCCCCACCGCCGTCGGGGGCGGCACAGCAGGGAATTTCTACCGCGTCAGCGGCTTCCCGCCGGCGACGCGGCGGAAGGTTCGCGCGGCCGCGCGGAAGAGCTTCGGCAGCAGCCAAACCGCGGCGATCAGGAAAATCGCAAGGGCCCCGAGGAACAGCGCGGGCAGCTTGATTGCCGCAAGCAGTCCGACCGGCACCAGAACGTCCTCGCCCACCGACGCAGTCCAGTTGGAGAACGGCTCGGGCGAGGCATTGATCAGCGCGCGCGTACCGGCTTTCGTCAGGTGCGTGCCGGAGGCGATCGCGCCGCCGAGGATCGCCGCGACCGCGATCCACACCGGATCGGTCTGCCCGAGCGCGGCGGCGGCGAGGAACGCCCCGGCCGGCACGCGGATGAAGGTGTGCACGGCGTCCCACGCGCTGTCGAACGCGGGCACCTTGTCGGCGAGGAACTCGCCGAGCGCCATCACCCCCGCTGCGCCGATGACCAGCGGGTGCTTCAGCACCTCGAGCGCCGGCGGGAGCTCGAGCCAGCCGAAGTGCGCGAGCGCGCCGGCGATGAGCAGCGCGGCGTAGAGGCGGATGCCGCTCGCCCAGGCGAGCCCCGCGGCGAGCGCGATCTCGTGCAGCCAGTCCATGGCGCGATTATAGGCAGGGCAGGTCCTCGACGGCCGGGGGGCGCATTGCCGGCGGACTTGCGCAAAAGCGGCCCGCAGCCAACAATTCGGACGGGTCTGCCCGACGGGCAGGGAATGAGGGCTTCAGAGGAGGAGGAACATGAATAACGGATCGAACCCGGTTTCGCCGTCCCGGCGCCGCGTGGTGCAGGGCGCGGGCGCAGCGGCTGCGCTTTCGACGCTCGGCTTTCCGGCCATCGTGCGCGCGCAGGGAACGCGGCTCAAGGTCGGGGTGCTGCTGCCGCGCTCCGGCTTCCAGGGCTTCATCGGCCAGTCGTGCCAGAAAGGCGCGGACCTCGCCCCGGGCGTGATCAAGGAGATGCTCGGCGTCGACGTCGAGCTGATGAACGCCGATACCGAGACCAACATCGACGTCGCGCGCACGCGGGCGGAGCGCCTCATCCAGGAGGGGGCGAACGTCCTGGTCGGGCCGTTCGACTCCGGGGCGGCCGCGGCGATCGCGCAGGTGGCCGAGCAGCGCGGGGTGCCCTTCGTCATCAACATCGCCGCCGCGCCGCAGATCACCGAGCAGGGCTACAAGTACGTCTTCCGCAACTTCCAGACCGCGATCGACATCGTGCGCAACGGGCTCGTCCTGATCGGCGACCTGTTCCAGGCGACCAACACGGTGCCCCGCACCGCCGTGTACATGCACGTGAACGACACGTTCGGGCAGGCGATGACCAAAGGCATCGGCGCCCTGCTGCCGCGCCAGACGCAGCTGCCGTTCAAGGTCGTCGACACGATCGCCTACGACCCGGCCGCCAAGGACCTCACGGTCGAGGTGTCCAAGGCGAAGGCGTCCAAGGCCGACTTCCTGCTGCTCGTGTGCCGGTTGCAGGACTCCATCATCCTGCGCCGCGAGATGGTCAAGCAGCGCTGGAACCCGATGGGCGTCATCAGCCCCGGGTCGCCGGGCATGTACGAGGAGCAATTTTTCCGGACGCTGGGCAAACTCTCCGAGCACTGCGTCTCGAACGTGCCGTGGTACGACCCGAACGCGGCGCTCACGAAGGTCGTCGAGAAGGCGTTCCTCAAGCAGAACCCGAAGGACAAGCTCGTCTTCCACGGCCTGAACGCGGGGTTCACGTTCGAGGCGGTCCTCATCGCCGCCGATGCGTTCAGGCGCGCCAAGTCGACCGACCCGAAAGTGCTCGCCGAGGCGATCCGACAGACCAACATCACGAGCAAGATGACGCTCGGGGCGCCGATCAAGTTCAACGCGAAGGGGCAGGTCGAAGGGATCGGCTCCGCGTGCGTCCAGAACCTGAACCTGACGCCGACCGTGGTGCTGCCGACCGCCGCCGCGACGGCGAAGCCGGTGTTCCCGATGCCGGAGTACAAGGCCTAGGGCGAGGATCCCGGAGGAGGGCCGGCTCGCGCCGGCCTTTTTTCTGCCATGACGCCTGACCTGATCGCCAACGTCGTCATCGCGGGGCTGCTCACCGGCCTCGTCTACGGGCTGATGGCGCTCGGGCTGTCGGTGATCTTCGGCGTCGTGCGGGTCGTGAACTTCGCGCACGGCGAGATGATGACGATCGCGATGTACGCGGCGGTCCTCCTGTTCGGGGCGCTCGGGCTCGATCCGCTGCTCGCCGTGGTGCCGGTGGCGGTGGCGTTCTTCGGCTTCGGCTACGCGTTGCAGTCCACCCTGATCAACCCGTTCATCACCCGGCCGGAGCATTCGCAGTTCATGCTGCTCGTGGCGGTCGCGCTGATCATGGTCAACGCGCTGCTGATGGCCTTCGGACCGGACGCGCGCAGCGTGCAGGTCGACTACCAGCTCGAGTCCTACGCGCTCGGCCCGATCCTGATCGACAAGGCGCGCCTGCTCGCCGCGGGCATCGCGCTCGCGACCAGCGCCGGGCTGTTCGCTTTCTTCCGCCTCACCCTGGTCGGGAAGGCGATCCGCGCCTGCGCCGACAACCACCTGGGCGCCCAGGTGGTCGGGCTGAACGTGAAGCGGCTCTATGCGCTGACCTTCGGCGTCGGATCGGCCTGCGTCGCGGTCGCGGGCTGCATGATGATCCTGCTCGTCGACGTCACCCCGGTGCTGGGGCCGGCGTACACGCTGCTCGCGTTCGTCATCGTGATCGTCGGCGGGCTCGGCTCGATGCCGGGCGCGCTTCTCGGCGGTGTGCTGATCGGCGTCTCCGAGGCGCTGGCAGGGTTGCTCATCGTGCCCTCGGCGAAGAGCATGTTCAGCTTCGCGCTGCTGATTCTCGTTCTCCTCTTCAGGCCCCAGGGGCTGTTGGGCAAGCGGACGTGAGCCCGGAGCGGCGCGCAGCGATCCTCCTCGCGCTGCTCGGCGCGGCGCTGGTCGCGCTCCCGTGGATCGCGGGCAGCTACGTGCTGTCGGTCGCGACCCTCATCCTGTTCTTCGCCTACACCGGTCAGGCGTGGAACGTGATGATGGGCTTTGCCGGCCAGCTCTCGCTCGGGCACTCGCTGTACGTGGGTCTCGGGGCCTATGCGGCGGCCGGGCTCTTTTTCCACTACGGGATCGGGCCGTGGGCGGGCGTCTGGGTCGCGATCGCGATCTGCGTGGCGGCCGGTGTGGTGATCGGGTTCCTCGCCTTCCGGTTCGGGATCTCGGGGGTGTACTTCGCGCTCCTCACGATCGCGTTCGCCGAATTCACCCGCATCGGCTTCGACCACATCCAGTGGCTCGGCGGTCCGGGCGGGCTGTTCATCAAGGTCGAGCAGCGCGAGGCGTGGGATCTCCTCGATCTCCGCGGCACACCGCGGATGTTCTATTACGTGATGCTCGTGCTCACGGCCGGCGCGTTCGCGCTTTGCGCCTGGCTCCTGCGCAGCCGCGCCGGCTACTACTGGCAGGCGATCCGCGAGAACGAGGAGGCGGCGCAGGCGCTCGGGATCAACACCTTCCGCTGGAAGATGCTGGCAGTGGTGATCAGCGCCGCGATGACCGCCGTCTCGGGCGTGTTCTTCGCGTTCTATTACAACAACCTCTTCCCGGAGCAGATCTTCCACATCAGCCGCTCGATCGAGATCATCCTCGGCCCGATCATCGGCGGCCTCGGCACGCTCTTCGGGCCGATCCTGGGCGCGGCGGTGCTCACCATCCTGGCCGACGGGATCACCGAGCTCATGGCGCTCGCCGGGCTCGAGATTCCGGGCGTGAAGCAGGTGTTCTACGGCCTGTGCCTGCTGGTGGTGGTGATGTTCCTCCCGCACGGCATCTGGCCGACGATCGCCCGGCGGCTCGGCCTGACCAGGCGGTGACGATGGCGCTTCTCGAGGTGCGCGACCTCAGCAAGGCCTTTCGCGGCCTGCGCGCGGTGCAGGGCGTGTCCTTCGACGTCGCGGAGGGCGCCATCGCGGCGATGATCGGACCCAACGGCGCGGGCAAGACCACCTGCTTCAACGTGATCGCGGGCGTTTTTGCACCCGACGCCGGAACGGTGTCGCTCGGCGGACGCGCCATCAACGGCCTGCTTCCGCACCAGGTCTGCCGCGCCGGCATCGGCCGGACCTTCCAGGTCGTGAAGCCGTTCCCGCAGATGACCGTGCTCGACAATGTCGTGGTCGGCGCGCTGAACGCCTCGGCGCGCGTGGCCGACGCGCGGCGCGAGGCGAATCGGGTGCTGGACCTGCTGCACCTGCAAGACAAGAGCGGCGCGCTTGCGGCGAGCCTCACGCTCCCGGAGCGCAAGCGGCTGGAAGTGGCGCGCGCGATGGCCACGCGGCCCCGACTGCTGCTGCTCGACGAGGTCATGGCCGGCCTGCGGCCGACCGAGGTCGACGAGATGGTCGGCGTGTTCCGCCGCATCAATCGCGAGACCGGCCTCACGATCCTGCTGATCGAGCACGTCATGCGCGCGGTGATGGCGCTCGCGGCGCGGGTGGTGGTGCTGCATCACGGCGAGAAGATCTGCGAGGGCACGCCGCAGGAGGTGGTGCGCGATCCGGCGGTGCTCGAGTGCTACCTGGGTGAAGAGGCCCTGTGACGGCCGTCCTCGAAGTTCGCGACCTCGACCTTTTCTACGGCGACGCCCAGGCGCTCGACGGGGTGTCGATCGCGGCGGACGAGGGCGCGATCGTCGCGATCGTCGGTTCGAACGGCGCGGGCAAGTCGAGCCTGATCCGGGCCATCGCCGGCATCGAGACGCCGCGGCGGGGCGGCATCCGTTATCGCGGGCGCGAGATCGGCGGGCTGCCGAGCCACGCGGTGTGCGAGCTCGGCGTGGGGCAGGTCGCGGAAGGACGGCAGGTCTTTCCGACCCTGACGGTGCGCGAGAACCTGGAGATGGGCGCCATGCTCGCGCGCGCGCGCGCGCGGATGAAGGCGACGCTCGAGGAGGTGTTCGGGCTGTTCCCGCGCCTGCGGGAGCGCGAGGGCCAGGCCGCCGGGACCCTGTCCGGCGGCGAGCAGCAGATGCTCGCGATCGGGCGCTGCCTGATGGGTCAGCCGGAGCTGATCATGTTCGACGAGCCTTCGCTGGGGCTTGCGCCTACTGTGGTTCAGGAAGTTTTTCACACCATCAAGGCGCTCCACCAGCGGGGCCTGACGATCATCCTGGTGGAGCAGAACGTCGCGGTGTCGCTGCGGCTCGCGCAATCGGCCTACGTGCTGGAAAACGGGCGGATCGCGATGCGGGGGAGCGGGGCCGAACTGCTCGCCGACGACCGGGTGCGTCAGGCTTACCTCGGGCTCTGACAGACCGGCGACACCGTCGCCGACGGGGTGGCGTCGCTGGCGTGGAGTGCTTCACATCACGGGTGCCTGCGGTGCCAAAAAAGTCACGCGCGGAGCCTTGGCAAGGGCTGGCACGCCTTCTGCTATTCAAGGACTAGCTTTCGCCTTTTTCCTCCTCCTTTGGGGTGAGAGCATTTTTAAGAGGGGCCTAGTGCCCCTCTCTTCTTTTGTGAGACCGAAAGTGATTCGGGCCGGAGGACACTGCCTACTGTCTCCCTCGCATACAGTCCGTCCCCGCCTCCAGCTCCCACCACCCACGCGGAGACACGACCACCAACCGAGGACGTTCACACCGTAGGTGGTATCGCAAGGTCGGATGCTCGACTTGGCGCACGTCTTAGTTGGATATCGCTTGTCGAAATTTGTTACAGCGATGGCGCCACTCTTCGTTTCGAACTCGGTAAGTCCTTGTAAATACGACTTAAGTGTTGGTTAGCGTGAATTTTGCTTTACACACAATCCTCTTTGGAGACCTTAATCAGAGCAAGAGATCGGAGGGCCGATATGAACAAGCGACTGCGTTCGATAGTCTGTGCCGTCGGAATCGGACTTGCCACTTCGGCGCCAGGCGCGGCTCTGGCTGTGGTCATTGACATGGAAGGTGTGGCTGTACCCAACACACAGAATACGGATGACGGCATTACTAGAGCGTTTAACGGCTTTAACGTCTTCGTGCCGCACGGCCACTATCAGGGCTTGGGATTCCTGCAGCCGGCACCGCGACCCAGCAACGGCACCGACTGGCTTCTGTACGACCACTTCAGCGGCACGCTTAATCAGGCCTTCGTAGTAACCGAGGTGGGCGGCAGTCCGTTCTCGCTTCAGAGCGTCGATGTTTCGGAATGGGAAGACACCTTTTCAAGGGGCAACGTGCTGACCGTGACCGGCAGCTTGCAGGGCGGCGGAACGATCCAGACGACATTCACTACAGACCTGGTCTTTGGATTCGAGACATTCACCTTCAGCAGTGCGTGGCAGAACCTGGTCTCAGTGAGTTTCGTTGACCTCAATCCCAGCACTAACTTCGGAAAGTTAGGCTTCGACAATATCGTCGTGAATCAACAGCAGGCAATCCCAGAACCCGCGACCCTTGCGCTCCTCGGCCTCGCTCTCGCTGGTCTCGGTTTCTCTCGCCGCCGCAAGTTGCACTGAGTTGCACCTAGCGCAATAGGACCCCGCCCGCGTGGCGGGGTTTTCGTTTGTGGGGTTGCGGAAGGACGCGAAGCCGGTGCCGTCCTGGAGGGCGGCGCCCTGATCGGTCTTTTTCTGTCGGCAGGTTTTACACCCTCCGGCCCCAGGCAATCGTCATGGGTCCGAAATGCCATGTGGTTCAACGACATTAGCTGTTCGGCGCGAATCTTGCGTTTTTCCCGTCCCCCCGGCTTTGGCGCAGTCGTTCAAGGATCTACCAGGAGGTCGGGCGTCAATGCCGCGAGAGAACCAGACTAAGGAGAACCAAACACTGAATACGGAGTGAAACGACATGCGGAACCTTCGGATAAGACGCGCATGGCTGCTATGCATCGCGCTGGGATTACAGGGATTGTGTGCCACGACCGCCCAAGCGGTGGTCGTGATCGGCGAGTACCAGATCAGTTACCTCTACCACTCCCTGGCCAGCAACGCGGCTTTCGCCCCCATCAATCCCGTCCAATACAGTACCGGACTGTTCAGCGTGCCGGTCGTCGTGCCTCTGGCCACGGGGAATTACCAGCTGGAACTCGTCGCGGGTAGCGAATCGGGTAACCTCGTAGATCAGGCGGTCTTTGACGCGGCCGTCGGCCCCGGGACACTCGACACCTTCTGGTCGAGCTTGGTCACCGTCAACAACCCGGGCGCTCCCAAGTACCAGTCCGGCTTCGATGGCGGGGCCACGAACCCAAGTAACTTCCCGAACACGTGGTTTTATGCGGCGACCTTCTGGGTCGGCACCTCCGAAGTCACGGGCGCGGGGAATCGGTTTTTTGGACTCGGCAACTCCACGAACATTACGGTCGCGGCCGGTGAGCAGCTCTGGCTGTTCTGGAACGACAGCTTCACGAAGGACAACCTTGGCGGCTCGACCGTGAGAGTCTCATTGCTGGAGTCTGTCCCCGAACCTGGAACCTACGCGTTGTTACTGGCGGGCTTGGGGCTGCTTGGATTCGCGGCACGTCGCCTCAAGCCGCACTGAGAGGCCGATAGCGCAACGGGACCCCGCCTGCGTGGCGGGGTTTTCGTTTGGGCCCGCGCACCGCATACGTCGGCAGTGGCCTCAGGTGTCGGAGCTCTTTACGGTCGCGCGGCGGCAGGCTGCGGAGTTTGGCCTAAGTCGTTGATTGGCTATTTCGTTTGTGCTTGTGCATGCTTCTTGCGTGGAATGGCTCCGATTCAACCATTCCTTCCAAGGACTGCCCGATGCGCCTCTCGAACTGGCTGAAGCACGCTGCGGCTGCCTGCGCCCTGATCTCTGCATCCCTGGCTTCGCATGCCGATCCGATCCTGTGGGTCAGCACGGGTGGCGCGCAACTTGCGACGGTGGATGTCGCGACCGGCACAACGTCGGTGATCGGCAGTACGAGCGTTGCCCTCACGGACATCGCGTTCAGCCCCACCGGTGACCTGTACGGCATCTCGTTTTCGAGCCTGTACACGGTCAACCAGGGCACCGGGGCTGTGACCTTGATCGGCGGCCTGGGCTCCGTCACCGGTACTGCAAACGCGCTGGTCTTCGGCGCCAACGGCACCCTCTACATGGCGGGCAGCACGCTTTACACGGTCAACACGTCGACCGGCGCCGCGACAGCCATCGGGTCCGGGATCGGCTTCCAGTCGGGCGGCGACCTTGCGTTCGTCGGCGGCGATCTCTTCATGGCGTCGTCGGGCAACCAGCTCATCGACGTGGACATCACGACAGGGGCCGGTGTGTTCGTGGGTAATCTGGGCGTCGGGGACATGTTCGGCCTGGCGACCCCCGACAACGTGACCCTCTACGGCGTCGCTGGCCAGAGTGTTTACTCGGTTAACACCGCGACTGGCGCGGCCACGTTCCAGTCCACGTTCAACCCGGTGCTCACAGGAGGCGCATTCGGGCTGGCGTTCCGCACTGAGTCTGGCGGCGGCAGCGTCCCCGAACCCGGCATCCTCGCGCTCCTCGCCCTCGCCCTCGCCGGCCTCGGCTTCGCTCGACGCAAACTGCACTGAGTCACACGTAGCGCAACAGGACCCCGCCCGCGTGGCGGGGTTTTCTTTTGTGGAATTGTTTTCGGGTGACCCTCGGGTCGCCCGCTTTGCTTTCTGCGGAAGTCTGGTCTATAGACGAGCGTGGCTCGTTCCAGCGCGCGTCTCCGCACGAGTCTGGCACGCGGTGCAGCGGATCGCGGCCGGATAGGCCTCCAGCCGCCCGAGCGGGATGTCGGTCCCGCAGTCCACGCAGGCGCCGTACGTCCCGGCATCGATCCGCGCCCGCGCCGCATTGAGCTCGCGCAGTTCGACCACGTCGCGCTGAACTTCCGCAATGTCGAGCGCGGCGATCAGATCGGCATTGGCGTAGTCGCCACCTTCGATTATCTGGTCGATGGCCGCGCTTCCCGCGACGTCGCGTGCCGCGGCGAGCTTGGCGCGGATGTCCTGCTCGAGCTCGGTGCGGCGGCGCTCGAGCGCGGTGCCGAAACGGGCGAGGGTGGCTTGGTCGAGCATGGAAGTCTCCGGTGGTTCCCTTAGCTCCACGTTAGTCGCGCTGCCGACCCGGCGATTGACCGAGATCAACGGAGCCGCGGCGCCGGGGGAGCGTTGAAGCCCGGCGTTTCGCCCTGATATCGTAGGCTGACCCGAGGACGACGCCAATGGCCCCCCATTCGTTCGATACGACGACCGCGACGTTCGAGCAGGACGTGCTCGAGCGCTCCAAGACCGTACCCGTGCTGGTGGATTTCTGGGCCTCCTGGTGTGCGCCGTGCCGCGTGCTGAAGCCGATCCTGGAGAAGCTCGCGGTCGAGTACGACGGGCGGTTCCTGCTCGCCAAGCTGGACACCGACGCGAATCCCGAGATCGCGACCCGATATGGCGTGCGGGGGATCCCGAACGTGAAGGCCTTTGTCGACGGCGAGCTCGTGGACGAGTTCACCGGCGCGCTGCCCGAATCCGGCGTGCGGGGCTTCATCGACCTGCTCGTGCCTTCGGGTGGCGAGAAGCTGCGCCGCGCAGCGGCCGCGGCCCTCGCACGTGGCGATTCGACCGCCGCGGAAGCGGCGCTGCGCGAAGCGCTCGCGCTCGAGCCCGACAATGCGGCCGCGCATGTCGATCTCGCCGCGCTCCTTCTCGCGCGCGACGACTATGCCGGCGCCGAGGAGCAGCTTGCGTCGGTGCCGGAGGAGCAGCGAGACGACCGTGCGGCCGCGATCGCGGCCAGGGTTGCGGTGTGGAGGCGGGGGCAGTGCCTGCCCGACCTCGCCACGCTCAAGGCCGCCCTCGATGCCCGTCCCGAGGATCTCGACGCGCGCCTCGGCTACGCGGAGCGCCTGGCGGCGGAAGGCCGGTTCCGGGCCGCGCTCGACGAGCTGATCGAGGTCGTGCGCCGCGACCGCGGCGAGTGGCGGGAGCGCGCGCGCAAGACCGTGGTGGCGCTCTTCAGTGTCGCGGCCGACCAGCCTGACCTCGTGGGCGAGTACCGCCGGAAGCTCGCCGGGGCGCTCTACTGACGACGGATCCCGGGGAGCGGCGGCAACCCTAGCGGGGTGGCTTGTTTTTAGGGCACAATCGGTCGCAGACGCGATCCTGAACCGACATGCCGCCATCATGGACGCCCCGCTGATCCTGACCCTCGACTCGCACGGGGTCCCGCATCGCTGGGTCAGCTGGCAGCAGGCCTGCTTCTACTACGCGAAAAACCTCGTCGCCTGGACGCTCGGCCAGACCGCGTTCACCGCCTACGGCGGGATCTGCCGCGCGACCGGGGAGCGCTCGAGCATCACCGGCCACTCGATCATCGCGGTGAAGGGCAAGGCGATGGCGATCAAGGGGTTCGCGCAGATTCCGCCCCTGAACAACCGCGAGCTGTTCCGCCGCGACCGTCACCTCTGCGCGTACTGCGGCGGGGAATTCAGCTTCCTGCGCCTCACGCGCGACCACATCCTGCCGCTGTCGCGCGGCGGGCGCGACACCTGGACCAACGTGGTCACCGCCTGCCGGCACTGCAACGGCGTGAAGCGCAACCGCACGCCGAACGAGGCGGGCATCGAGCTCTTCTACGTGCCCTACGTGCCGAACAAGGCCGAGTACCTGATCCTCACCAACCGCCGCATCCTGTCCGATCAGATGGAGTTCCTGCTCCAGCACGTGGCGTCCCACAGCCGCGTGTTCGACCTCGTCCACGCCGACGCGTAGCGCGGGGCGCGCCGCGAGCGGGCGCAATGGCCCAGGACTTCTGGCGCAACTCCGGATTTCACCTGCTCGAGCGCGACGCTTCCGGGCGGCTGCGCGTCACCGACGATTTCCTGCGCGCCTACCTGCTGCGCCCCGAGGTCCGGCCGGTGGAGGAGTCCGGGCCCGGCGAGCGCGCCCTGCACGAGCGCCTGCTCGACGCGCCGCGCAGCCCGGTGAGCGCGGCCGACATGGCCGCGATCGAGGACGAGGACACGCGCTTCAACTACCGCGTGCTGCTCGACTTCCGCGCGCGCCTGCTCGAGGCCGATTCGGTCGAAGCCTGCTATCTGGGCATCTTCGCGGGCGAGGTCGAAGACGCCGCCGCTCTTCATCGACCAGCTCGCCCAGATCCTCCTGCGCAACGTGCTCGAGGGCGTGACCGATCCGCTCGAGGCGCGTGCCGGGGAGCTCTTCTACCGCGAGCAGCAAGCGAGCGTCGACAACGGGCAGATCATGCTGGCGGATCGGGAGATGGTGGGGCTGCACGCGTCCGGCGGCACGTACGGCAGCCTCGGCCGGCTGATCGTCGAGGCGCAGACGCCGATGCGGGCCGTGAACCTCGACGTCCTGGATCGGGACAACGCCCACCTGTACTGGCTGCGCGATCAGCGCCACGACTTCGTGATCAGCGTCAACCATGGCCGCCCGGCGCTCGCGGCGTTCGCGCGGGTGATCGAGCGCTGGATCGGGCATTTCTTCGGCGTGGAGGTGAAGGTCGCGCCGGTGCGGCAGATCGAGGACCCGCGCTGGGCCTGGCACATCGGGCTCGATGCCCAGTCGACCGCGGTGCTGAACGACCTGTGGCGCGGCGAGGAGGTCGAGGCCGGCCGGATGCGGCGCCTGCTCGCGCTGTTCCGGCTCGACTTCGCCGAGCCCGCCGCGATGCGGCAGGACATCGCGGGCCGGCCGGTCTACCTCGCACTCGCGATGGATGAGGAAAACGTCGTGCGGATGAAGCCGCAGAACCTGCTGCTGAACCTCCCGACCGCGGCGCGCTCGTGATCGCTCATGAGCGGTGAAACATGATCGGCAACAACAGCGTCGTGCCCGACTACTGGGTGCGCGCCAAGCGCGCGCTCGCGCGACGCGATCCGGTGATGGCCGGGATCATCCGGGCGCATCCGCGTATCGGGTTGCGCAGCCGCGGCGACCCGTTCCAAACGCTCGCACGCTCGATCGTCGGCCAGCAGATCTCGGTGAAGGCGGCCGACAGCGTGTGGGCGCGCTTCTGCACGGCGGCGCCGACGCTTGCGCCGGCGGAAGTCCTCGCGCTCGGGATCGAGAAGCTGCGCACATGCGGACTCTCCGGGCGCAAGGCCGAGTACCTCCGCGATCTCGCGCAACACTTCACCGACGGCACCATCCACGCCCACCGCTGGCCCGAGATGGACGACGAGGCGGTGATCGCCGAGCTGATCGCAGGTGCGCGGAATCGGACGCTGGACCGCGGAGATGTTCCTCCTGTTCAATCTACTCCGTCCCGACGTGCTCCCGCTGGCCGACCTTGGCCTACAGCGGGCCGTCGCGAGCCACTATTTCTGTCGCGACGACCTCGCACAACCCGCTGTCATTCAAGTGCTTGCAGAGGGTTGGCGGCCGTGGCGTTCCGTGGCGACGTGGTACCTCTGGCGTTCGCTCGACCCCGTGCCGGTCGAGTATTGAGCGATCGGCGCGTGCAGTAGAATCCCGGTCCCATGGCGACGCCCGCCCTCAAGTCCACCTTCCTCGATTTCGAGCAGCCGATCGCGGAGCTCGAAGCGCGCATCGACGAGCTGCGCTACGTGCAGGACGATTCGGCGGTCGACATCTCGGAGGAGATCTCGCGGCTGCAGAAGAAGAGCCAGGCGCTGACCAAGGAGATCTACGGGAAGCTCTCGCCGTGGCAGGTCGCGCAGGTGGCCCGGCACCCGCAGCGGCCCTACACGCTCGATTACGTCAACGCCCTCTTCACCGATTTCGAGGAGCTGCACGGCGACCGAGCGTTCGCCGACGACGCGTCGATCGTCGGCGGGCTCGCGCGCTTCAACGGGCAGCCGGTGATGGTCATCGGGCACCAGAAGGGGCGCGACACCAAGGAGAAGATCCACCGCAACTTCGGCATGCCGCGCCCGGAGGGCTACCGCAAGGCGATGCGCCTCATGCGGCTCGCGGAGAAGTTCGGGCTGCCGGTGCTGACCTTCATCGACACGCCGGGCGCCTATCCGGGCATCGGCGCGGAGGAGCGCGGCCAGTCGGAGGCGATCGGCCGCAGCCTCTACGTCATGTCGGAGCTGAAGGTCCCGATCGTCGCCACCATCATCGGCGAGGGCGGCTCGGGCGGCGCGCTCGCCATCGCCGTCGGCGACGTCGTGATGATGATGCAGTACGGGACCTACTCGGTGATCTCGCCGGAAGGATGTGCGTCGATTCTCTGGAAGAACGCCGACATGGCGCCCGAGGCCGCCGAGACGCTCGGCATCACCTCGGCCCGGCTGAAGACAGCTCGGGCTCGTCGACAAGATCATCAGCGAGCCGCTGGGCGGCGCGCACCGCGACCACGCGGCCGCGGCGCAGAACCTGAAGAAGGCGCTGCAGGATGCGCTGCGCAGCCTCGCGGACAAGAGCCCGTCGGAGCTCGTCGAAGCGCGCTTCGAGCGGCTGATGGGCCATGGCAAGTTCAAGGAAGCGGCGGTCAAGTGACCTCGCCGAGCGCGTCGGCGCGGAGCTTGCCCGCCACGTTCCGCGCGGCGCGCGCCTGACGCTCGCCCTGTCGGGCGGGGTCGATTCGATCGTACTGCTCGACCTGCTCGCGGCGCTCGCGCCGCGTCGCGCGCTCGCGCTCGACTGCCTGCACGTCGATCACGGCATCAGCCCGAATGCGGCGCGATGGGCACGGTTCGCGCGCGCTGCCGCACGCCGGTACGCGCTGCGCTGCGCGGTGAAGAAGGCCGATCTTGCCCCGCATCACGCGCTCGGCGTCGAAGGCGCGGCGCGCGCGGCCCGCTACGCCCTGTTCGCCGCGCAGCCTTCGGACTTCGTCGCCCTCGCGCAGCACGAAGACGACCAGGCCGAGACCGTGCTGCTCCAGCTCGCGCGCGGCGCCGGGCCCGCGGGGCTCGCGGGAATGCCGACGGTGCGGCCGCAGTCCGCGCGCGGGCGCCGACCGCCCCCGGTGCTCCTCCGCCCGCTGCTCGGCGCCACGCGGGCCGAGATCGAGGCCTTCGCGCGGGACCGGAGGCTGACCTGGGTCGAGGACGAGAGCAACGCGGACACGCGGCGGGCGCGCAACCTCGTGCGACATCGGATCCTGCCGCTGCTGCGGGAGATCAATCCACGCGCCAGCGGCGAACCTGGCTCGGAGTGCCGCCCTGATCGCCGAGGCGAACGAGGTCTTGCTGGCCGTCGCCGCGAACGACGCGGCCGGTGCCGCCGTCGATGGCCGGATCGCGGTGTCGGCGCTGGGGGCGCTGCCGCGGGCGCGCGCCAAGGGCGCGCTCCGCCTGGCCCTGCTGCAGGCCGGGATCGCTCCACCGGACAGCGCGCGCCTCGAAGAAGTCCTGCGCCAGTTGCTCTCCGCGCGGGCCGACGCTGCGGTCCGGGTCGCGGTGGGGAAGGCGGAGATCCGGCGCTTCCGCGGGGGCATGTGGGTGGTGCGACCGGCGGACGAAGTGCCCGCCGGCTTCCGTGCCCGTTGGCCGGGCGGGCGCACGTGGCCCCTCCCCGAACTCGGCGGTGTCCTCCGCCTGCGGCGGACGACGGGACGAGGGCTGGCGGCCGCCGCGGTCCGGTCCGGGGGCCTGGAGGTCCGCCTGCGCCGCGGCGGGGAGCGGCTGCGCCTCGACGCGCGCCGGCCGCGCCGCGCGCTCAAGGCGCTCCTCCAGGAGAGCGGCATTCCGCCGTGGGAACGGGAGCGGCTGCCGCTGCTCTACTGCGGCGCGGAGCTGGCGTGGGTCGCGGGAATCGGGGTCGCCGCGGCGCTGCGCGCCGGTCCCGGCGAGGCCGGGTTCGAGCCCGCTTGGGTGCGTTCCGGCGCGAAACCCCGGCGGGAAACTGCGGCGAACCCGGGGCGCCGATCGAAACCGGTGATAAAATAACGGGTTACTTCGATATCCAAGAAACGGCAAGGGAGCGAGCATGGCGGTGGAACGGACCCTATCGATCATCAAGCCCGACGGCGTCGCGAAAAACGCGATCGGGCAGATCTACGCGCGCTTCGAGGCCGCCGGCCTGAAGATCGTTGCCGCGCGCATGATGTGGCTCTCGCAGCAGGACGCGGAGGGCTTCTACGCGGTGCACCGCGAACGCCCGTTCTTTCGCGACCTGGTCAAGTTCATGACCTCGGGACCGGTGATCGTTCAGGCGCTCGAAGGCGAGAATGCGATCGCGAAGAACCGCGAGCTGATGGGCGCGACCGACCCGAAGAAGGCCGCGCCGGGAACGATCCGCGCCGACTTCGCCGCGTCGATCGACGCCAACGCCGTGCACGGTTCGGACGGGCCGGACACCGCCCGCGCGGAGATTGCGTTCTTCTTTCCGGCGCGCGAGCTGTTCTCGCGCTGACGCTGCCGCAGCGGATGAAGGCCAACCTCCTCGAGTTCGACGCCGCCGGCATGGCTGAGTTCTGCGCCGCGATCGGCGAGAAGCCCTTCCGCGCGCGCCAGGTGTTGCGGTGGGTGCACCGTGCGGGCGAGTCCGAGTTCGAACGCATGAGCGACCTCTCGCGCGGCGCCCGGGAGCGGCTCGCCGAGACGGCGGAGGTCGTGCCGCCGCGGATGATCCGCGACAGCACCGCGGCGGACGGCACGCGCAAGTGGCTGCTCGACGTCGGCGCCGCGAACGCGGTGGAGACCGTCTTCATTCCCGAGGAAGGCCGCGGCACGCTCTGCGTCTCGACCCAGGCGGGTTGCACGATGGCGTGCCGGTTCTGCTCGACCGGCCGCCAGGGCTTCAATCGCAACCTCACCACCGCGGAGATCGTCGGCCAGCTCTGGTGGGCCAATCGCGCCCTGGGCGCGGTGCACGGCGCAGAGCGGGCGATCAGCAACGTGGTGCTGATGGGCATGGGCGAGCCGCTCCTCAATCTCGAGAACGTGCTCCCGGCACTGCGCCTGATGCTCGACGACAACGCCTATGGGCTGTCGCGGCGGCGCGTGACCGTGTCGACGGTCGGAATCGTGCCGATGATGGATCGGCTGCGGGACGAGTGCCCGGTCGCGCTCGCGGTGAGCCTGCACGCGCCGAACGACGCGCTGCGCAGCCGGCTCGTGCCGATCAACGAGAAATACCCGCTCGCGACGCTGTTCGCGGCGTGCCGGCGCTACCTCGAGAAGGCACCGCGCGACTTCGTGACCTTCGAGTACGTCATGCTGGACGGCGTGAACGACTCCGATGCGCAGGCGCGCGAGCTGGCGCGGCGCGTGGCCGAGGTGCCGTGCAAGATCAACCTGATCCCCTTCAACCCGTTCCCGGACTCCGGTTTCACGCGCTCGCCGCGCGAGACGGTGCGGCGATTCTCGGCGATCCTCAGTGCCGCCGGCGTCGTGACGACGACGCGCAAGACGCGCGGCGACGACATCGATGCGGCGTGCGGTCAGCTTGCCGGTCAGGTGCGCGACCGGACGCGGCGCGCACAGCGGCTCGCGAGAGTGGCATGACCTCGGCCGCTTCCTGGCGTTCGCTGGTCACGGCGCTGCTCGCGATGCTGATCGTCGGCTGCGCCTCGACCGAGGGGGGTGGGTCGGGGCCCCGGCCGGACGGCAGTGTCCAGAGTTCCGACCCGGACACCGGTGCGGTCGGCGAGGTACGCGATGCGCGCACGCGCGCGAAGGCGCATGCCGACCTGGCCGGCGCGTATTACGAGCTCGGGAACCTGGGCGTCGCCCTCGAAGAGGCGCGCATCGCGATCCAGGCCGACGCGTCCTATGCGCCCGCCTACAACGTCCTCGGTTTGGTGAACATGGAGCTGAAGGACAACGCGGCCGCCGACGCGAATTTCCGGCGCGGGCTGCAGCTCGCGCCGCAGGACCCCGACCTCAATCACAATTACGGCTGGTTTCTCTGCCAGTCCGGGCGCGACGAGCAGTCGATCCAATGGTTCCTGAACGCGATCCGGAACCCGCTGTACCAGTCGCCGGCAAAGTCTTTCGCCGCGGCCGGCCGGTGCCTGGTCAAGCGCAACCCGACCGAAGCCGCGACGTACTTCGACCGCGCGTTGCGCCTCGATCCGAACAGTCTGCAGGCGCTGCTGCCGTATGCGGACCTGCTCTATCGGCGCGGGCAGCTGCAGGAGGCCAAGGTGCTGGTCACGCGCTTCAACCGGCTCGTCCCCGACGGCACGCCGGAGTCGCTGTGGCTCGCGGTCCGCATCGAGCGCAAGCTCGGCGACCGCCTCGCGGAGGGGACCCTCGCGAACCAGCTCAGGCGCCGCTACGCCGGATCGACCGAGTATCAGGCGCTGCAGCGCGGCGACTACGACTGAAACGAGGCACTCATGAGCGACCCAGCAGACTCCGCCGCCGCCGAGCCGCGCACGCCCGGGCGAGCAGCTCGCCGCCGATGCGCGTCGCGCGCGGACTGACCGTGACGGAGATCGCGCTGCGGCTCAAGTTTTCCCCGAAGCAGATCGAGGCGCTCGAGACGGACCGTTACGAGGCGCTCGCCGGCCCGGCGTTCGTGCGTGGGATGATCCGCGCCTACGCGAAGCTCGTCGGCGCGGACGCCGACGCCGCTGGTGGCGCAGCTGCGTGCCTCGCCGCTGACCGCGGCAGGCCCCACCGTCACCGGTCCGCGCGGAATGGGCGTGACGATCCCGCGCCAGACGCGCCGCGGCTCGCTTGTCTACGTGGTGCTCTCGGTGCTGGTGGTCGTCGCGGTCGGGGGCGTGGTGGTCGAATGGCTGCTGCGGCCGACCGAGCCGCCGCGGGTCGCGGCCGCGCGGCCGACGGCCCCGGCTGCCCCCGTCCCGCGCGAGGTGGTCACTCCGCTCGTCGCACCGGCGCCGGATCCTTCCCGGTCGGAGGCGGCGGCGATCGCCACCCCGGCGACGACGTCGCGACCCGTGGAGACCGTGCTGATGGCGAAGCGCATCGAGCTCGCCTTCAACCGGGAGTCCTGGGTCGAGATTCGCGATGCCGAGGGCCGCGTCGTGTTCTCGCAGCTCAACCCGCCCGGCACGCGGCGCGAGGTCGAGGGTGTCGCGCCGTTCTCGATCGTGATCGGCAACGCCCATGGCGTGCGGTTGCGCTACAACGAGTCGGACGTCGACCTGATGCCGTTCACGCGCACCGACGTCGCGCGGCTCAAGCTCGAGTGAGGCAGGGCCCATGCCGGTGAAGCGCCGCGCATCGCGCCAGGTCCGGATCGGCGAGCTCCTGCTCGGGGGCGGCGCGCCGGTCATGGTGCAGTCGATGACCAACACCGACACCGCCGACGCGGACGCCACGGTGCGACAGGTCTTCGAGCTCGCGGGCGCCGGGTCGGAGGTCGTGCGGGTCACCGTGAACACCGCGGAGGCGGCCGCCGCCGTGCCGACGATCCGCGCGCGACTCGACGCGATGGGCTGCGCCGTCCCGCTCGTCGGCGACTTCCACTTCAACGGCCACCGGCTGCTCGCCGACCATCCGGGTTGCGCGGAGGCGCTCGCCAAGTACCGGATCAATCCGGGCAACGTCGGCAAGGGCGCCAAGCGCGACGAGCAGTTTGCGCAGATGATCGCGACCGCGTGCCGCTTCGGCAAGCCGGTGCGCATCGGCGTCAACTGGGGCAGCCTCGACCAGGCGCTGCTGGCGCGAATGATGGACGAGAACGCGCAGCGCGTCCGCGCCGCTCGGGGCGGACGCGGTGATGCGCGAAGCGCTGATCGCCTCGGCGCTCGAGAGCGCGGCGCGCGCGGAAGCGCTCGGCCTCGCCGGCGATCGCATCGTGCTCTCGTGCAAGGTGAGCGGGGTGCAGGACCTGATCGCCGTGTACCGGGAGCTCGCGCGCCGCTGCGACTACCCGCTCCACCTGGGCCTGACCGAGGCCGGCATGGGCTCCAAGGGCATCGTCGCGTCGACCGCCGCGATGGCGGTGCTGCTGCAGGAAGGCATCGGGGACACGATTCGCGTCTCGCTCACGCCGGAGCCCGGCGGCGACCGGACACGCGAGGTCGTGGTCGCGCAGGAGATGCTGCAGACGATGGGGCTGCGTTCGTTCGCGCCGCTGGTGATTGCCTGCCCCGGCTGCGGGCGCACCACGAGCACGGTGTTCCAGTCTCTCGCCGCCAAGATCCAGAGCTTCCTGCGGGCGCAGATGCCGGTGTGGCGCGGCGCCTATCCGGGCGTCGAGGAGATGCACGTCGCCGTGATGGGGTGCGTCGTGAACGGCCCGGGCGAGTCGAAGCAGGCGAACATCGGAATCAGCCTGCCGGGCTCGGGCGAGCGGCCCGTTGCGCCGGTGTACGTCGACGGCGTGAAAACGGTCACCCTGAAGGGCGACGCGATTGCCGAGGAGTTCCAGCGCATCGTGGAGGACTACGTCCGCGCGACCTATGGCCCGAGCGGACGGGGCCGCCGCGCAGCGGCGCCCGACCCGAACCCATCCGAGAAGGCGGTCGCGTAGAGCGGCCGCCCGTGCCGATGACCCAGACCATTCAAGCGGTCCGGGGGATGAACGATATCCTTCCGGACGAGGCCGCCCTGTGGGAGCGTTTCGAAGACGTCGTGCGCTCGTGGGCGCATGCCTACGGCTATCGCAGCATCCGCACGCCGCTGCTCGAGCACACCGCGCTCTTCCGGCGGGCGATCGGCGAGGCGACCGACATCGTCGAGAAGGAGATGTACAGCTTCGTCGACGAATTGAACGGGGAGAGCCTCACCCTGCGGCCGGAAGCGACGGCCTCGACGGTGCGCGCGGCCATCGAGCACTCGCTGCTGCACGCCGGTCCGCAGCGGCTCTGGTACATGGGGCCGATGTTCCGGCACGAACGGCCGCAGAAGGGACGCTACCGGCAGTTCCACCAGGTCGGTGCCGAGGCGCTCGGCTACGCCGGGCCCGATGTCGATGCCGAGCTCATCTTGATGTGCGCGCGCCTCTGGGACGACCTCGGCCTCGAGGGCGTGCGGCTGCAGATCAACTCGCTCGGTGCACTCGACGAGCGGCGTGCGCACCGTGACGCGTTGGTGGCGCATCTCAGGCGGCACGAAGCGGACCTCGACGCCGATTCGCGCCGCCGGCTCGTCACCAACCCGCTGCGCGTGCTCGACAGCAAGAACCCCGCGATGCGACCGATCATCGACGGCGCACCGAAGCTCCTCGATCATCTCGGCGAGGCGTCGCTCAAGCACTTCGACGGTCTGCAGGCCATCCTGAAGGACGCCGGCCTGCCGTTCGCCATCGACCACCACCTGGTGCGCGGGCTCGATTACTACAATCTCACCGTGTTCGAGTGGGTGACCGACCGCCTCGGCGCGCAAGGGACGGTCTGCGGCGGCGGACGCTACGACGGATTGTTCGCCCAGATTGGCGGCAAGCCGGCCCCGGCGATCGGATTCGCGATGGGGGTCGAGCGCCTGATTGCGCTGGTGCGGGATGCGGGCGGGCCGGTCGCGACCGAGGCGCAGGACGTCTACCTCGTGCACCAGGGCGAGGCGGCCGACCGGTTCGCGTTCACCGTCGCCGAGCGGCTGCGCGACCACGGTTTCTCGGTCGCGCATCACTGCGGCGGCGGGAGCTTCAAGGCCCAGATGCGCCGGGCGGACGCAAGCGGCGCGCAGGTGGCGGTCATCGTCGGCGACGACGAAGCCGCCGCCCGCGAGGCAAGCGTGAAGCCGCTGCGCGTCGAGCGCGCGCAGATCCGGCTTGCGCTCGATGCGCTGCCGGACAATCTTTCTCAACTCCTTTACGCGGACGACGCCTAGATGGCCGCCTACGACCTCGAAGAGCAGGAACAGATCGCCGAGATCAAGTCGTTCTGGGACCGGTACGGCAACCTGATCGTGATTGCGATCTCGGCCGCGCTGCTGCTGATCGCCGCGTGGCGGTTCTGGGGCTGGTATCAGACCTCGCAGTCGGCGCAGGCCGCGACCCTTTATACCGAGCTGCAACGGGCGGCCGGGGCGAACGACGCGAAGAAGGTGCGCGAGCTCGCCGGCTCGCTGCTCGAGTCCTATTCCGGATCGCTGTATGCGACGCTGGGCGCGCTGGTCTCCGCGAAGACCCATTTCGAGGCCGGCGACCTCAAGACGGCGCGCGTACAGCTGCAGTGGGTCGTGGACAAGGGGCGCGATGCGGAGGTGCAGGCGCTCGCGCGGCTCCGGCTGGTGGCCGTGCTGCTCGACGAGAAGGCGTACGACGACGCGCTGAAGGTGCTGGCGGTCAAGCCGCCGGCCTCGTTCGAGGCGCTGTTCGAGGATGCCCGCGGTGATGTCCTGCAGGCACAGGGCAAGGGCGCGGAGGCGAGGGCCGCCTACCAGGCCGCGCTGTCCAAGCTCGGTGCAGGCGAGGAGCCGGCCCGCGAACTGATCCAGCTGAAGCTCGATGGCGTCGGTGCGAAGTGATCTCCGGCCGCGCGCAGGCCGGGAATCGACTCGATCGGCGGTCGGGCGCATGCCGCTGATCCGGCGGATCGCGGCGCTCGCTGCGGCGTGCACGCTCGGGGGATGCAGCGGATTCAGCCTGAATCCGCTCGACTGGTTCAGCGCGGCGCCGCCGCCGCCGGCGCCGCTCGCGCAGATTGCCAACCCGATCCCGGTGCGCGTGCTCTGGCAGGCGTCGGTGGGCAAGGCCGAACTCGAGACCTTTACGCCCGCCGTGGCGGCGGGCAGCGTCTTCGCCGCGGCAGCGGATGGCACCGTCGTCCGGCTCGACGCCGCGACCGGGCGCCAGGTGTGGCGCGTGCGCGTGCCCGCGCGGCTGTCGGGCGGGGTTGGCGCCGACGGCAAGCTGGTCGTCGTCGGCTCGGCGGAGGGCGAGGTGATCGCGCTCGATGCGGACGGCGGTACGCTGTGGCGCGCGCGCGTGTCGAGCGAGGTCCTTTCCGCGCCGGTCGTCGCCGGCGACCTGGTGGTCGCGCGCAGCGCCGACAGCCGGATCTTCGCGCTCGACGCGCGCGATGGCCGGCGGCGCTGGGTGTTCCAGCGCGCGGCACCCGCGCTCGCGGTGCGCAGCACGGTGGGCGCGGTCGTGGAGGGCGGGTTCGTGTTCGCAGGCTTCTCGGGGGGCAAGCTCGTCGCGGTGGCGCTAACGAACGGCGGGCTGCGCTGGGAGGGGACGGTGTCGCTCCCGAAGGGCACCACCGAGCTCGAGCGCGTGAGCGACGTCGTGGGCCTGCCCTGGGTCGGCGAGCGCGAGGCGTGCGCCGTCGCGTTCCAGGGGCGGGTCGCGTGCTTTGATCTAGCCAACGGCAACCAGATCTGGGCGCGCGCGATCTCCTCGAGCACCGGGCTGGGGGTCGACGCGCGCTCGGTCTACGTCAGCGAGGACCGCGGGGCCGTCGCGGCGTTCGAGCGCACCACCGGCCGGAGCTTCTGGCGGCAGGACAAGCTCGCCAACCGGCGCCTCTCGGCGCCGCTTTCGATCGCCGCCGAGGTGGCGTTCGGCGATTTCGAGGGGCAGGTGCACTTCCTGGGCCGCGACACCGGCGCGTTCGTCGGGCGCTTCGCGACCGACGGCACGGCCATCCGCAGCGCGCCGGTCGCGCTGGGCAGCGGCTTCCTCGTGCAGACGAGCGGCGGGAACCTGTACGCGATCGCGACGCGGTAGGTCCGGGCGCCCTCCATGAAGCCCACGATCGTCCTCGTCGGCCGTCCCAACGTCGGCAAGTCGACGCTGTTCAACCGGCTCACGCGCAGCCGCGACGCGCTCGTCGCCGACCTGCCGGGGCTCACCCGCGACCGCCACTACGGCGACGGCGTGATGGGCGATCGCCCGTACTTCGTGGTCGACACCGGCGGCCTCGAGCCGGTGGCCAGGGAGGGCATCCTCGGCGCGATGGCGAAGCAGACCTCCAGCGCGCTTGCCGAGGCCGATGCCGTCATCTTTCTCGTCGACGGCCGCGACGGGCTGGCGCCGCAGGACCGGCGCATCGGCGAGGAGCTGCGGCGGCTCCGTGCGCGCGTGTGGGTCGCGGTCAACAAGACCGAGGGCATGGACGCCGCGATCGTGACCGCCGAATTCCACGAGCTCGCCCTCGGCGCGCCGCACGCGATCGCCGCTGCGCACGGCGAGGGCGTACGCGCGCTGATGGACGAGGTGCTCGCGGAGTTTCCGCCGGACGATGCGACCGCGCCGCCCGCTGCGGACGATGCGCCGCGCATCGCCGTGGTGGGCCGGCCGAACGTGGGCAAGTCCACGCTCGTGAACCGCCTGCTCGGCGAGGACCGGATGATCGTCTACGACGAGCCCGGCACGACGCGCGACGCGATCGAGGTGCCGTTCGAGCGCGCGGGACGGCGTTACGTCCTCGTCGACACCGCGGGCGTGCGGCGCAAGGGGCGCGTGTTCGAGGCCGTCGAGAAATTCTCGGTCGTGAAGACGCTGCAGGCGATCGACCGCGCCAACGTCGTCATCCTCGTGGTCGATGCCGCCGAAGGCGTGTCCGAGCAGGACGCGCATCTCGCCGGGTACGTGCTGGAGCGCGGGCGCGCGATCGTGGTGGCGGCGAACAAGTGGGATGGTCTCGCCGAGTACGACCGCGAGCACGCGCGCCGCACCCTCGAGCGCAAACTCGAGTTCCTCGGTTTCGCGCGCATGCATTTCGTGTCGGCACTGCGCGGGGAGGGGCTCGGGCGCGTGCTGGCGTCGGTGGACGAGGCTTATCGGGCCGCGACGGCGCGGCTCCCGACGCCGAAGGTCACGCGCGCCCTGATCGACGCGGTCGCGCGCCAGGCGCCGCCGCGCGCCGGTCTGGTGCGGCCGAAGCTGCGGTACGCCCACCAGGGCGGCGTGAACCCGCCGATCATCGTGGTCCACGGGACCGCGCTCGCCGCGGTGCCGGCGAGCTACCGCCGCTACCTCGAGGGGGTCTTCCGCAAGGCGTTCGGCCTCGTCGGCACACCGATGCGCATCGAGTTCAAGACCGGACGGAACCCCTATGTTCGACAGCGGTCATAGCCTGCGCGGGATCGCTGTGCGAGGCGCGCCCCGGCGATGGCACGGATGGGGGAAACCGGTTAAAGTAGCCGCTCGATAAGTAGCTGCCGGAGCGCGACCATGAGCAACAAAGGGCAACTGCTACAAGACCCGTTCCTGAACACGCTGCGCAAGGAGCACATTCCGGTTTCCATCTACCTCGTGAACGGAATCAAGCTCCAGGGCCAGATCGAATCGTTCGACCAGTACGTCGTGTTGCTCAAGAACACCGTCACCCAGATGGTCTACAAGCACGCCATCTCCACGGTCGTGCCGTCGCGCCCGGTCAACCTGAGCATCGATCACGGCGGCGACAACTGATGCGGCGTCGTTAGTGGCGGCCGGCGAGTTCACCGGACGCCCCAAGCACCTAAACGGCGCGGCCCGCGCGGCCGAGGGCGCCGTCCTCGTTGCACTGGACTTCGGCTCCAACGACCACGCGGACAGTCTCGCCGAGCTGCGCCTGCTCGCATCCAGCGCCGGGGTAGACGTGCGCGCGGTCGTCGAGGGCCGGCGCACCCGCCCCGACCCCGCCCTGTTCGCCGGGTCGGGCAAGGTCGACCAGATCGCGCGGGCGTGCGCCGACACCGGCGCGCGCGTCGTCATCTTCGACCACGAGCTCTCGCCCGCTCAGCAGCGCAACCTCGAGCGTCGGATCGAGTGTCGCGTCGTCGACCGCACGAGCCTCATCCTCGACATCTTCGCGCAGCGCGCGAGCTCGCACGAGGGCAAGGTGCAGGTCGAGCTTGCGCAGCTCCAGCACCTCGCCACGCGCCTGGTGCGCGGCTGGACGCACCTCGAGCGCCAGAAGGGCGGCATCGGCCTGCGCGGCCCGGGCGAGACCCAGCTCGAGACCGACCGGCGGCTGCTCGGCCAGCGGGTCAAGTTGCTCAAGGAGCGCCTCGTGAAGCTGCAGCGCCAGCGCGACGTGCAGCGGCGCGCGCGCGTGCGCGGCGACGTGATGTCCGTGTCGCTCGTCGGCTACACGAACGCCGGCAAGTCGACGCTCTTCAACGCGCTCACGCACGCCGGCGCCTACGCGGCCGACCAGCTGTTCGCGACGCTCGATACGACGACTCGGCGGCTCTACCTGCCCGAGGTCGGGCGGATCACCGTGTCCGACACGGTGGGATTCATCCGCGCCCTCCCGCACAGCCTGGTTGCCGCGTTCCGCGCGACCCTCGAGGAGACGGTTCACGCGGACGTGCTCCTGCACGTGGTGGACGCGGCGAGCCCGACGCGCGACCGGCAGGTCGAGGACGTGAACAAGGTGCTGGAGGAGATCGGCGCCGCCGCGGTGCCGCAGATCCTCGTCATGAACAAGATCGATCTCAACGGCGTTCCCGCGGGGGTCGACCGGGACGACTGTGGTAACATCCGCCGCGTCCGACTGAGCGCCCGCACGGGCGCGGGGCTAGGCGAGTTGCGCCAGGCCCTGATCGAGGTGGCAGCCTCGAAGGACACCTCCCGGATCAGCACCAACAAGACGGAAAATCTGAGCGACGCTCATGTCACTTAACGATCCCCAATGGGGCCGCCGCGGCGGCGGCGGCGGGGGCGGCGGCGAACCAGGGACCGCCCGACCTCGACGAACTCTGGCGCAACTTCAACCAGCGGCTCGCCGGCATTTTCGGGCGGCGCGGCGGCGGCACCTCGGGCGGCGGCGGCGAACCGCCGAGCCTGCGACAACTCGGCGGCGGCTTCGGACTGCTTGCGGCGTTGATCTTGGTCGTCTGGCTCGCCAGCGGCTTCTACATCGTGGACGAAAGCCAGCGCGGAATCGTCCTCACCTTCGGCAAGTACTCCGAGGCAACGCGCCCGGGCTTGCGCTGGCGCGTGCCGTTTCCGGTCCAGTCGGTCGAAGTCGTCAACGTCTCCCAGGTGCGCACGGTCGAAATCGGCTACCGCGGCACGCCGAAGTCGAAGGTGGCGCGCGAGGGCCTGATGCTGACCGATGACGAGAACATCGTCGACATCCAGTTCGCGGTGCAGTACATGGTCAAGGACCCCGAAGATTACCTGTTCAACGTCCGCCGGCCTGATCAAGTCGTGATGCAGGTCGCCGAGTCGGGAATGCGCGAGATCGTCGGCAAGTCCAGCATGGACTTCGTGCTCTACGAGGGGCGCGAGCAGATCGCGGCCTCCGCGCAGAAGCTGATGCAGGACATCCTCGACCGGTACAAGACGGGCGTGTCGATCAGCCGCGTGACGATGCAGAACGCGCAGCCGCCGGAGCAGGTGCAGGCGGCGTTCGACGACGCGGTCAAGGCAAAGCAGGACCTCGAGCGCCAGAAGAGCGAGGGGCAGGCGTACTACAACGACGTGGTGCCCAAGGCACGCGGTGCGGCTTCACGACTCACCGAGGAGGCGAACGGCTACCGGCAGCGGGTCGTGGCGAACGCCGAAGGCGAGGCCGCGCGCTTTCGCTCCGTGCTGGTCGAGTACAACAAGGCGCCGGCGGTCACGCGCGAGCGGCTCTACCTCGAGACGATGCAGCAGATCATGACGAGCACGAGCAAGATCCTGATCGACGCGCGTTCGGGCGGCAATCTGCTGATGCTCCCGCTCGACAAGCTCCTGCAGATGCCGGCGACCGGCGCCGGCGAAGGGCTGGCGGGCGCGCGCCCGGCGGAATCGGCGGTGGTGCCCGAGGCGCCCGGACGCGCGCGCGACTCGCTGCGCAGCCGCGATCGCGAGGGCCGGCCATGAAGGGCGGGATCGGTGTAATTCTCGGCGCCATCGTCGTTGCGGCGGTGATCGCGAGCCTGTCGCTGTTTACCGTCGACCAGCGTGAGAGCGCGATCGTGTTCCAGCTCGGCGAGATCAAGCACGTGGTCGCCGAGCCGGGCCTCAAGTTCAAGATTCCGCTGATCCAGAACGTCCGCTACTTCGACACGCGGATTCTCACGCTCGACACGCCCGACGCCGAGCGCTTCATCACCTCCGAGAAGAAGAACGTGCTGGTGGACTCGTTCGTGATGTGGCGCATCGCCGACACCAAGCAGTACTACGTCAGCGTCCGCGGCGACGAACCGCTGGCGGTGACGCGCCTGAATCAGACGGTCAATTCGACGCTCCGTGAGGAGTTCGGCAAGCGCACCGTCCAGGAGGTGATCTCGGGCGAGCGCGACAAGATCATGCAGGTGGTGCGCGAGAAGCTCGAGGACGACGCGAAGCGGATCGGCGTGCAGATCGTCGACGTGCGCCTCAAGCGGGTCGAGCTGCCGCCGGAAGTGAGCGAGGCGGTGTATCGGCGCATGGAGGCCGAGCGGCGCGCGGTGGCGGCCGAGCTGCGCTCCCAGGGCTTCTCCGACGCGGAGAAGATCCGCGCCGAGGCGGACAAGGACCGCGAGGTCATCATTGCCGAGGCCTATCGCGACGCGCAGCGGGTGAAGGGCGAGGGCGATGCGCGGGCGACCGCGATCTACGCCCGCGCTTTCAGCGAGAACCCCGAGTTCTACGCCTTCTACCGCAGCCTGGACGCCTACCGGGCGAGCTTCCGCAACCGTTCCGACCTGCTCGTTCTGGATCCGAGTTCGGAGTTCTTCAAGTACCTGAAGAATCCCGGCGGGCCGCGCGCCGCACCCGCCGGCAAGTAAGCGATGGGGGGCACGCTGCTCATGGCGCTCGGGCTGATGCTCGTGCTCGAGGGCCTGCTCCCGTTCCTTTCCCCGGCCACGTGGCGCGACATGTTCCGGCGGATCCTGGCGTTCTCCGACGGTCAGCTGCGTTTCTTCGGCCTCGCCTCGCTGCTCGCCGGCCTCGCGCTCGTGGCGCTGGCACGCTAGCGCCCGGCGCTCGCACACCGCAGCCTCCCATGCGCAAGTGGCTGCTTCCGGAGTTCGTCGAAGACGTGCTGCCGGACGAGGCGAGCGCGATCGAGTTGGCGCGCGCGCGCCTGCTCGAGGTCTTCCGCGGGTACGGCTACGAGCTCGTCATGCCGCCGATGCTCGAGTACATCGATTCCCTGCTGACCGGCACCGGGCGCGATCTCGATCTGCGCACGTTCAAGCTGATCGACCAGCTCTCGGGCCGGACCATGGGCCTGCGCGCCGACATGACGCCCCAGGTGGCGCGCATCGACGCGCATCTGCTCAACCGCGAAGGGGTCGCGCGGCTGTGCTACTGCGGGACCGTCCTGCATACCCGACCGCGCGGACTGACCGCGACGCGCGAACCGCTCCAGATCGGCGCCGAGATCTACGGCCATGCCGGCATCGAGAGCGATGTGGAGATCCAGCAGCTGCTGCGCGCGGCCCTAGCGGCTTGCCGCGTTGCGGACGTCCGGCTGGACGTCGGACACGTGGCGGTGTTCCGTGCCATCGCACGCCGGGGCAACGTCGCCCCGGAGCTCGAATCGGAGCTGCTCGAGGCGCTGCTCGCCAAGGATCGTCCCGGGATCGGCGCGCTCAGCGTGCCGCTCGACGGGCCGACCCGCGATGCACTGCGCACGCTGCCCGACCTGTACGGCGGACCGGACGTGCTCGACGCGGCGCAGCGGGAGCTGCCCGCGTACCCGGAAATCGCAGCGGCGCTGGGCGATCTGCGCGCGCTCGTGCAGGCGAAACGGGATTGCGATGAGCATCGACCTCGCGGACTTGCGCGGCTACCATTACCACAGCGGCGTGGTGTTCGCGGCCTACTGCGAGCGGTTGCCGAGCGCGATCGCGCTCGGGGGCCGGTACGACGAGGTGGGCAAGGCGTTCGGGCGGGCGCGCCCGGCTACCGGGTTCTCGATGGACCTGCGCGAGATTGCCCGGGTTGCGCCGCGGACCGAGCGGCGGGGGGCGATCCTCGCACCGCATGCGGACGACGCGGCGTTGCGTTCGGCCGTCGATGCGCTCCGCGCGAAGGGGGAGGTCGTGATCGTCGATCTTCCGGGACACGAGCCCGCGCGCGCCGAGCTCGGCTGCAATCGCCGGCTCGTCCGGCGCGGCAAGAAATGGGAGGTCGAAGCGCTCTAGCCGCGCAAGCGGCCGGCGCGAGCATCCGGATGGCCAAGAACGTCGTCGTCATCGGCACCCAGTGGGGGGACGAGGGGAAGGGGAAAGTCGTCGACTGGCTGACCGACCATGCGCAGGGCGTGGTGCGGTTCCAGGGCGGCCACAACGCCGGGCACACGCTCGTCATCGCCGGGCGCAAGACCGTGCTGCACCTGATTCCCTCGGGCATCCTCCACCAGGGCGTCACCTGTTACATCGGCAACGGCGTGGTGCTGTCGCCGCACGCGCTGCTCGCGGAGATGGACGAGCTCGACGCCGCCGGCGTGGACCTCGATGGGCGCGTGCGCATCTCGGAATCCTGCCCGCTCATCCTGCCCTATCACGCCGCGCTCGACGTGGCGCGCGAGGCGGCCACGCGGCGCGGGGAAGATCGGCACGACGGGACGGGGAATCGGCCCGGCCTACGAGGACAAGGTCGCGCGGCGCGCGATCCGGCTTCAGGACCTGCTGGTCCCGGCGCGCTTCACGGCGAAGCTCGAGGAGCTGCTCGATTACCACAATTTCGTCCTCACGAAGTACCTGAACGCCGCGCCGTCGACCTCGCCCGCACGCGCGACGAGGCGCTCGCGATGGCGAGCCGGCTCGCGCCGCTGGTGACCGATGTGCCGCGCGCGCTGTACGAGGCGCACCGCGCCGGGGAAGAACCTGCTGTTCGAGGGCGCCCAGGGCACGTCTGCTCGACGTCGACCACGGCACCTATCCGTTCGTCACGTCGAGCAATTGCGTGGCGGGCGCCGCGGCGGCCGGCGCCGGCGTGGGTCCGCAGATGCTGCACTACGTCCTCGGGATCACGAAGGCCTACACGACGCGCGTCGGGCTCCGGGCCGTTCCCGACCGAGCTCGAGAACGACACCGGCGAGCGGCTGCGCACGCGCGGCAACGAGTTCGGGGCGACGACCGGGCGTCCGCGCCGCTGCGGCTGGTTCGATGCCGCGGCGCTCAAGCGCTCGATCCAGATCAACGGCGTCTCGGGATTGTGCGTCACCAAGCTCGACGTGCTGGACGGCATGGACGAGCTGAAGGTCTGTGTCGGCTACAGAATCGACGGACAGTTCAGCGATCTGCTGCCCGCCGGCGCCGACGACACGGCGCGCTGCGAGCCCGTCTACGAGGACCTGCCCGGCTGGAGCGAGAGCACGGTCGGCATCCAGCGCCTCGGAGGCGCTGCCGCGCAACGCGCGCGCCTATCTCGATCGCATCGAGGCGATCTGCAGCGTCACGATCGACATGATCTCGACCGGCCCGGATCGTGCGGAGACGATCGTCCGGCGCCATCCGTTTCACTGAGCGCGACGGATGAAATGACCGTCAGTCGGCAGATCCAGGGGGGTATGAGGGGAGGCATCCGCTCATATCGTGAGGCGAGCTAAGGACAATACGGGCGCGAGACCGATGGCAGGAGACCTCTACGTCAGCTGGTCCGACTACCACAGGACCATCGAGCGGCTCGCGGCGCAGGTGCACGAATCGGGCTGGAAGTTCAACCAGATCGTGTGCATCGCGCGCGGCGGCCTGCGCGTCGGCGACGTGATGTCGCGCATCTTCAAGCTGCCGCTCGCGATCATCTTCACCAGCTCGTACATCGGCGAGGCGGGCACGCATCGGGCGAGCTCACGGTGTCGAAGCACATGTCGATGACGACCGACGGCATCGGCGCGCGGGTGCTGCTCGTCGACGACCTGGTGGACTCCGGCGTCACGCTGGACGCGGTCAAACGGCACATCATGGAAGCGCACCCGGCCGTGACCGAAATCCGCACGGCGGTGCTGTGGTACAAGCAGTGCTCGAAGTACAAGCCCGACTACTACGTCGAGTACCTCGCCGAGAACCCCTGGATCCACCAGCCGTTCGAACCCTACGACCTGATGAAGCGCCGACGATCTGGGCGCGCGCACCGCGTGAGCGCGCAAGCGCGTGGATGCAGGCGAGACGCTGCGGGGCGCGCCGACCGCGGCGCGGGCTACGTTCTCAGGAGGGGAGGGGTCGGTGGTGCCGAGGAAGGGACTCGAACCCCCACAGTGTTGCCACCGCTAGGACCTGAACCTAGTGCGTCTACCAATTTCGCCACCTCGGCACGCGGCGCGAATTCTAATTCAATCACCGTCGGGCATCAATGAAAGCGAAGGGTAAGTCGACTTCGGCGCCGCGTTCCGCCAAGCGGGCAGGCCGCCGCGCCGCGGACCCGTTCCAGGCGCGCGAGGCGAGCCGTTACGACGAGCCGCTACCGAGCCGCGAGTTCATCCTCCAGGTGCTCGAGGCCGAGGCGGTCCCGGTGGACGAGCGCGCGCTCGCGCAGCTCGTCGGCGTGAAGCGGCACGAAGCCGAGGGATTCGCGCGGCGCCTCGCCGCGATGGAGCGCGACGGGCAGATCCTGCGCAACCGCAAAGGCGCGATCCTCGTCGCGCAGAAGGTCGACGTCGTGCGCGGGCGCATCGAGGCGCATCCGGACGGCTTCGGCTTCCTGGCGCCCGACGACGGCTCGGCCGATCTCTATCTCCCGCCGGGCGAGATGAAGCAGGTCCTGCACGGCGATCCGGTGCTCGCGCAGCCGTCGGGCTACGACCGGCGCGGGCGCCGGGAAGGCGCGCATCGTCGAAGTCGTGGAGCGCGCCCGCTCGCGCATCGTCGGCCGGCTGCACGTCGAGCACGGCGTCGCGTTCGTCGCCGCCGCGGATCGGCGGATCAGCACAACATCCTGATCGAGCCCGGCGCGACGGCCGGCGCCAAGCCCGGCCAGGTGGTCACCGCCGAGATCGTCGTGCAGCCGGGCCGGCAGACGCCAGCCGATCGGTCGCGTGGTCGAGGTGCTCGGCGACGCACGACGACCCGGGCATGGAGATCGAGATCGCGCTGCGCAAGCACGAGCTGCCGTTCGAGTTCTCGGCCGGGGCGACGCGGCTCGCGGCGCGCCTCCCGCGCGATGGTGCGGCCGGCGGACGTCGCGGGCCGCGACCGACCTGCGCGCGCTGCCGTTCGTGACGATCGACGGCGAGACCGCGAAGGACTTCGACGACGCCGTGCTCTGCGAGAAGGAAGGCCGGGGCTTCCGGCTGCGCGTGGCGATCGCGGACGTCAGCCACTACGTGCAGCCGGGCGATGCGCTCGACCTGGAGGCGCGCGAGCGCGGCAATTCGGTGTACTTCCCGCGCCGCGTGATTCCGATGCTGCCGGAGAAGCTTTCGAACGGGTTGTGCTCGCTCAACCCGGACGTGGATCGGCTGTGCGATGGTCTGCGACATGAGCGTCTCGGCGCGCGGCGAGGTCGGGCGCTACGAGTTCTATGCGGCGGTAATCCGCTCGCATGCGCGCCTGACCTACACCCAGGTCGCGCGCGCGCTCTACGAGAAGCCGGCCGTCGTCGAGGGGCGCATCGCGCCGCTCGCTCGGTCACCTCGAGACGCTGGACCAGGTGTTCCGGGCGCTGCTCACGGCGCGGGCGCAGCGCGGCGCAATCGACTTCGAGACGCTGGAGACGGTGCTGGAGTTCGATGCGCAGCGGCAAGATCGACGCGCATCGTGCCGGCGCCGCGCAACGACGCGCACCGCTTGATCGAGGAGTGCATGCTCGCGGCGAACGTGTGCGCCTCGGACTTCCTGAAGAGCCGCGGGCACCAGGCGCTGTACCGCATCCACGAGGGTCCGACGCCCGAGAAGCTCGAGGCGCTGCGCGAGTTCCTGAAGAGCTTCGGCCTGCAGCTGGGCGGCGGCGAAGAGCCGCACGCCAAGGAGTACGCAAAGCTGCTCGCGCAGGTGAAGAAGCGCCCGGACGTCCAGCTCCTGCAGACCGTGCTGCTGCGTTCGCTCCGGCAGGCGGTGTACAGCCCGGAGAACGTCGGCCACTTCGGCCTCGCCTACGAGTCCTACACGCACTTCACGTCGCCCATCCGGCGCTATCCCGACCTGCGTGATCCACCGCGCGATCAAGGCCGCGCTCGCCGGCGCGACGCTACGCGCCCGGCAAGCTGGAACGAGCTCGGCATTCACTGCTCGATGACCGAGCGGCGGGCGGACGAGGCGACCCGGGACGTGCAGACCTGGCTCAAGTGCTACTACATGCGCGACCGCGTCGGCGAGGAGTTCGAGGGCAGCATCAGCGCGGTCACGGGCTTCGGCATCTTCGTCGCGCTCGACGAGGTGTACGTCGAGGGACTGGTGCACATCTCGGAGCTCGGCGCCGACTACTTCCACTTCGACCCCGTGCATCACGCCCTGCGCGGCGAGCGCACCGGCAAGACCTTCCGCCTTGCCGACCGGGTGCGCGTGCGGGTGGTGCGCGTGGACCTGGAGCTTGGCCGCATCGACTTCGTGCCGGCATGAAGGAGGCGCGCGTTCTGATCGGCTTCCACGCGGTGCTCGCCCGGCTGCGCACGAACCCCGCCTCGGTGGTCGAGATCCTGGTCGACGAGGGCCGGCACGACGCCCGGCTCGCCGACGTGGTGCAGGTCGCCGAGACGGCCGGCGTGCGCGTGATGCGCGTGCCCGGCAAGCGTCTCGACGGTTTCTACGGGGGCGGACGCCACCAGGGCATCGTGGCGCGGGTGACGGGGCGCGACGAGCAGGCCACGCTGGAGGAGGTGCTCGACGCGTCTGCAGGAGCCGGCGCTGCTGCTCGTGCTCGACGGGGTCACCGATCCGCACAATCTCGGCGCCTGCCTGCGCGTGGCCGACGCGGCGGGCGCGCACGCCGTGATCGTGCCGAAGGACCGCAGCGCGGGGCTCTCGCCGACCGTCACAAAAGTGGCGAGCGGCGCGACCGAAAGCGTGCCGTTCCTTGCGGCCACGAATCTCGCGCGCACGCTCGATGCGCTCAAGGACGCAGGGGATCTGGATCGTCGGGGCGGCCGAGGAGGGCGCGGAGGACCTTTACGGGACCGACCTTCCCGATGCGATCGCCTGGGTGCTGGGGTCCGAAGGCGAGGGGATGCGGCGCCTGACGCGCGAGCGTTGCGACAAGCTGGTGCGAATCCCGATGCACGGCCAGGTCGAGAGCCTGAACGTCTCGGTGGCAGCGGGACTTTGCCTGTACGAGTCCCGACGGCGGCGGCAGGCCACCGCGCCGCCGGCAAGTCGTTGATTCGCCTTGCCCGGGCACGCGGAACACCGTTATAATCCGCGGCTCTCCGGGCGCCACGCCCGGCTTTCCTTGCCTCACCGGTTGCCCATGCCGGGAGGCTGAACCTCGGGCCGTCAACCGCGTCCCGATCACCCACAAGGAGACCGCATGCGGCATTACGAAGTCGTATTCATCGTCCATCCGGACCAGAGCGAGCAGGTGCCCGCCATGGTCGAGCGCTACCGCAATGCGGTCGGCGCGCGCCAGGGCAAGGTCCACCGGCTCGAGGACTGGGGCCGGCGCCAGCTCGCCTACCCGATCGAGAAGTTGCACAAGGCGCACTACGTGCTCATGAACATCGAGTGCGACAACGAGACGCTCGGCGAGCTCGAGCACTCGTTCAAGTTCAACGACGCGGTGCTGCGCCACCTCATCGTCAAGATGAAGGGGCCGGTCACGGCCCCCTCGCCGATGATGAAGGAGGAGAAGTCGAAATCCCTGCTCGGTCAGGAGGGAAGCCGGGACGCCGCGAAGCCCGAAGCGGGTCGGCCAGAAACCAGCCGGCCAGAAGCCAGCCGGCCGGCGGAGGCGCGGGCCTGACGCAGGCGCGATTGGATCCCGGCAACCGGCTGACACTCGCCGGCACGCTGGCCGCGCGCGACGCGCTTCGCTACACCCCCGCGGGCGTCCCCATCGTGAGCTTTCAGGTGGCGCACGCGTCGCGGCACGACGAAGCCGGCGCAGCGCGCGAAGTCGAAATGGAGATGGCCTGCGTGGCGGTCGAGGAACTGGCCCGGCTGATTGCCGCGGCGCCCCTGGGTGCCGCGATGGTGGCCGCAGGGTTCCTCGCCCGCAAGGGCAAGTCGAGCCGGCAGCTGGTGCTGCACGTAACCGAATTGGAATTCAAAGAAGGAGATCGAGATGCCTCCTCCCAGCAGAGGACGTAGCGGCGGCCGCGGTGGCCGCAATGCAAAGAAGGACGCGAAGGGCCGCGAGCGCGGCGGGTCGCGCCAGCTGTTCAAGCGGCGGAAGTTCTGCCGGTTCACCGCCGAGAAGATCGCGTGGATCGACTACAAGGACGTCGATCTCCTCAAGGACTTCGTCGGCGAGAACGGCAAGATCATCCCGGCGCGCATCACCGGGACGAAGACCGGCTATCAGCGCCAGTTGTCGGATGCGATCAAGCGCGCGCGCTTCCTCGCGCTGCTCCCGTACACCGACCTCCACGAGGGGCGCTAGGCCATGCAGGTCATCCTCCTCGAGAAGGTCGTCAACCTCGGCGGGCTCGGTGAAGTCGTCAAAGTGAAGGACGGATTCGCGCGCAACTTCCTGATCCCGCAGGGCAAGGCCAAGCGCGCGACGCCGGAGAACCTGGCGGAGTTCGAGACGCGCCGCGCCGACCTGGAGAAGACGCAGGCCGACGCCCTCGCCGCGGCGCAGGAGCGCGGCGCGAAGGTCGACGGCCTCACGGTCCAGATCACGCGCAAGGCCGGCGTCGACGGCCGGCTGTTCGGCTCGGTCACGACGTACGACATCGCCGAGGCGCTGCAGGGCCTCGGACACGAGGTCGAGCGCGCCGCGATCCGGCTGCCGCAAGGGCCGCTCAAGGCGATCGGCGACTACGACCTCGCGCTCGCGCTGCACAGCGACATCGTCGTGCACATCAAGGTGTCGGTCTTGGGCGAGACGTGAGGAACCCGCTTCGCGGGTAGGAATTCACCGGGGGCCGTGCAGCGGCCCCCGTCCTTTTGAAGGGTAGAATCGAGCGCCATGGCGCAGCCCCTCTCCCAGAGTCCGAGCCCGGCTGCGACCGACGGTCAGCTCGTCAGCCTGAAGGTCCCGCCGCACTCGATCGAGGCCGAGCAATCGGTGCTCGGCGGGCTGCTCCTCGACAACGGCGCGTGGGATCGCATCGGCGATGCGATCGCCGTCGACGATTTCTACCGCGACGATCACCGGCGCATCTTCCGGCACATCGCGAAGCTCATCGAGCAGGGCAAGCCGGCCGACGTGGTCACGGTCGCCGAGTCGATCGAGTCGGGCGAGGACAAGGAGCGGGCCGGCGGGCTCGCCTACCTGGCGAGCCTCGCGCAGAACACGCCGTCGGCGCACAACATCCGCCGCTACGCCGAGATCGTGCGCGAGCGCGCGATCATGCGGCAGCTCGTCGCGGTCGGCAACGACATCGCCGACAGCGCGTTCAGCCCGGCCGGCAAGGAGGTCGGGCAGCTGCTCGACGAGGCCGAGTCGAAGGTGTTCCAGATCGCGGAGGCGCGCACCCGCACCGGCGGCGGCTTCCACGACATCCATCAGCTGCTCTCGCAGGTGATGGAGCGGGTCGACTTCCTCTACAGCCGCGACAACCCGAGCGACGTCACCGGCGTGCCGACCGGCTACCGCGATCTCGACACCATGACCTCCGGGCTGCAGGAGGGCGACCTCGTGATCGTCGCCGGCCGGCCGAGCATGGGCAAGACCGCGTTCGCGCTGAACATCGGCGAGCACGTCGCGGTGCACGAGAAGCGCGCCGGTCGCGGTGTTCAGCATGGAGATGTCGGGCACGCAGCTCGCCGCGCGGATGCTCGGCTCGCTGGCGCGCATCGACCAGCACAAGCTGCGCACCGGCCGGCTCTCCGACGAGGACTGGAACCGGCTCGCCGACGGCGCTGGGCAAGCTGCACGACGCGCCGATCCACATCGACGAGACCGGGTCGCTCAACCCGCTGGAACTGCGCTCGCGCGCGCGCCGCCTCGCGCGGCAGTACGGCAAGCTCGGGCTCATCGTGGTGGACTACCTGCAACTCATGGTCGCCGGCGGCCGGCGCGAGGAGAACCGCGCCACCGAGCTCTCGGAGATCTCGCGCTCGCTCAAGGCGCTCGCGAAGGAACTCGCGGTGCCGGTCGTGGCGCTCTCCCAGCTCAACCGCAGCGTCGAGAGCCGCAACGACAAGCGCCCGATGATGTCGGATCTGCGCGAGTCGGGCGCGCTCGAGCAGGACGCCGACGTGATCCTGTTCATCTACCGCGACGAGGTCTACAACCGCGACTCCGGCGAGAAGGGCAAGGCCGAGATCATCGTCGGCAAGCAGCGCAACGGCCCGATCGGCACGGTCAACCTCACCTTCCTCGGGCAATACACCCGGTTCGAGAACTACGCCGCGCCGAGCGGGTTCTAGGTACCGGGAGGAGGGCAGCGGCGTCGCTTAAAATGCGCCCATGCGCCGTCCGACGTTGCGCCTGCTTCTCGTTGCCGCACTGGCCGTGTCCGCCACCGCGCTCGCGCAGCCGCCGGCGAGCGTTTTCCTCGAGGACCTGACGTCCCCGGAACTCGCCGCTGCGATACGTGCCGGCAAGACCACGATCCTGGTGCCGATCGGCGGCACCGAGCAGAACGGGCCGCACATGGTGCTCGGCAAGCACAACGTGCGCGCGAAAGTGCTCTCCGGCAAGATCGCGCGGGAGCTTGGCAATGCGCTGGTCGCCCCCGTGATCGCCTACGTGCCCGAGGGCAGTGTCAACCCGCCGACGGGGCACATGCGTTACCCGGGAACGATTACGGTGCCAGCGGATGCGTACCGCAAGGTGCTCGATTCCGCGGCGCGCAGCTTCCGGCTCGCCGGGTTCCGCGACATCGTGTTCCTGGGCGATCACGGCGACTACCAGAAGGACAACGAGAGCGTGGCCCGCCAGCTCGATCGCGAATGGGCGGGCAGCCCAGTACGCGTGTACGCCATCGTGGAGTATTACCGGGCGGCAACCGAAGGCTATGCCAAGACCCTCAAGGCGCGCGGCTACAGCGACGCCGAGATCGGCCTTCATGCCGGGCTCGCGGACACGTCGCTCGCGTTGGCCGTCGACCCGGGCCTCGTGCGACCGGAACAGCAGCAGTCCGCGCCGGGGACCTCGGCCGCGCCCGGTGTTTCCGGTGATCCCCGGCGCGCCACTGCCGAGCTCGGCAAGCCGGGCATCGACGCGATCGTGACCCAATCCGTGGCGGCGATCCGCGCCGCGGTGGCCCGCAGGTAAGATCTCATGCCGCCTGTTTCCGGCAGTCCCATCCCGCAACTTCAGGAGTCGTCGTGACGTTCGTCGCTCGCAGTGTCTTGCCGATCGCGCTGCCGCTTGCCTTTGCATTGTCGACGACCTGCGTCGCGCAGGCCCCGGCGAAAGCGCCGGCTGAAGCGCCCGTTCCACCGACCATATCGACCGTGCCCGGAATGCCGCCGGTGCCCGATCCGGCGAACCTGTACAGCGAGACCACCGCGGCCAAGATGAGTCCGGCGCTCGCGAACGACCTGCCGCGCGTCTACGTGCCGCACGTCCAGTCGAACGACGTCTATGTGATCGACCCGGCGACGTTCAAGGTCGTCGACAAATTCAGGGTAGGCCTCAATCCCCAGCACGTCGTGCCGTCGTGGGACCTGCGCACGCTGTGGGTGGCGAACAACGCCGAGAACACGACCAAGGGCAGCCTCACGCCCGTCGACCCGAAGACCGGCAAGCCGGGCAAGCCGATCGCTGTCGACGATCCGTACAACATGTACTTCTCGCCCGATGGCAAGTCCGCGATCATCGTTGCCGAAGCGTTGAAGCGACTCGATTTTCGCGATCCGGTGACGATGAAGCTGCAGTACACGATCGACGTCCCGGGTTGCGCCGGGATCAACCACGCCGACTTCTCGATCGACGGCAGGTTCGCGATCTTCACGTGCGAATTCGCCGGCACCGTGACCAAGATCGACCTCGTGAACCGCAAGGTGCTGGGCACCACGCAGGTGATCCAGCCCGGCCGCCCGACCAAGGTCGTCAAGGGACCCGACGGAAGGGACGAGGTGATCTGCACGACCTGGAAAGGCATGCCGCAGGACATCCGGGCGTCGCCGGACGGCAAGCTCTTCTACGTCGCCGACATGATGGCCGACGGCGTGCATGTGGTGGACGGCGAGTCGTTCCGCCAGGTCGGCTTCATCGAGACCGGCAAAGGCACGCACGGTCTCTATCCCAGTCGCGACGGGAAGAAGCTGTATGTCGCCAACCGCGGCTCGAACAAGATCCATGGCCCGGCGAAGGGCAAGGGCGGCGTATCGGTGATCGACTTCGCGACCCGGAAGGTCGAGGCGAACTGGCCGATCCCGGGCGGCGGCAGTCCGGACATGGGCAACGTCAGCGCCGACGGCAAGTGGCTGTGGCTATCGGGCCGCTACGACCATGTCGTGTACGCGTTCGACACGAGCAATGGTGAGGTGAAGATCATTCCGGTGGGCAGGGAGCCGCACGGGCTCACCGTGTGGCCGCAACCGGGCCGGTACTCGCTGGGCCACACCGGCAATCTGAGGTAACGCGAAGAAGATTGCCGCGGCCGACTTTGCCGGACGCAGCGGCTCGGGCTCAGGCGCCTCCCGTGCGCCCTCGTGCCGGTGAGGGGGCCTGAAGGACCCCGCGCCCCCTTCAGATCACAGCGCTTCGGCGGCGTGGTCCGCGAGCCGCGAGCGCTCGCCGCGCTGCAGGGTCACGTGCCCGGAGTGCGACCAGCCTTTGAAGCGGTCCACGACGTAGGTCAGGCCGGAGCTGCCCTCGGTCAGGTACGGGGTGTCGATCTGCGCGATGTTGCCGAGGCACACCACCTTCGTGCCGGGCCCGGCGCGGGTGATGAGCGTCTTCATCTGCTTCGGCGTCAGGTTCTGCGCCTCGTCGATGATCAGGTACTTGTTGATGAAGGTGCGCCCGCGCATGAAGTTGAGCGACTTGATCTTGATGCGCGAGCGGATCAGGTCGCGCGTCGCCGCGCGGCCCCATTCGCCGGCCTCGTCGTCGGTGTTGTTCAGCACGTCCAGGTTGTCCTCGAGCGCGCCCATCCAGGGCCCCATTTTCTCTTCCTCGGTGCCGGGCAGGAAGCCGATGTCCTCGCCGAGCGGGACCGTCACGCGCGTCATGATGATCTCGCTGTAGTGCTTGACCTCCAGGGTCTGCATCAGCCCCGACGCCAGCGTGAGCAACGTCTTGCCGGTGCCCGCCTGCCCGAGCAGCGTCACGAAATCGATGTCCGGGTTCATCAGCAGGTTGAGCGCGAAGTTCTGCTCGCGGTTGCGCGCGGTGATGCCCCAGACCGCGTTCTTCCCGTGCGTGTAGTCGCGCAGCGTCTCCAGCACGGCGCTCCGGCCGTGCACTTCCTTCACCATCGCGACCAGGGGGCGCTCGCCTTCCTGGTAGACGAACTCGTTGAGCAGGAGCTCCTGGCACAACGGACCCCGGATGCGGTAGTAGGTCCGGCCGTCCTTCTTCCAGGACTCGATGTCCTTGCCGTGCTGGTCCCAGAATTCGGCGGGCAGCTCGCGCGCGCCGGTGTAGAGGACATCGGTGTCCTCTAGCACCTTGTCGTTGTAGTAGTCCTCCGCCGCGAGTCCCAGCGCATGCGCCTTGATGCGCATGTTGATGTCCTTGGACACCAGGATCACGTCGCGGCTCTTCTCCCGCTCGGCGAGCGCGGTCACGACCCCGAGGATCTGGTTGTCGGCCTTCCCGGTCGCCAGGCTGGCCGGCAGGCGGCCGTTCATCACTTCGGTCTGCAGGAACAGCCGTCCGGTCGCGATGTCGGCAGCGTGGCGTGCGATCGCGATGCCGGCCTCGATCTTGCCGGTGGCGCGGCTCACGATGTCGTCGAGGAAGCGGCTCGCCTGGCGCGCGTTGCGGGCGACCTCCGACAGCCCCTTCTTGTTGTTGTCGAGCTCCTCCAGCGTCTGCATCGGCAGGAAGATGTCGTGCTCCTCGAACCGGAAGAGGCTCGTCGGGTCGTGCATCAGGACGTTGGTGTCCAGGACGAAGAGCTTGGTGACGGCGGATCGCGCCTTCTCGCGCGGCTTCTTGGCGGGCGCCCGTTGGGCGCCGTGGGCGGGGTCGTTGCGGAGATGGGGCTCAGAGTGTCTTGACAAAGTCGAGTACCTCTTTGGCGTGGCCGGGAACCTTCACGCCGCGCCACTCGCGGCGGATGACGTGCTTCGCGTCGAGGACGAACGTCGAGCGCTCGATCCCGCGCACCTGCTTGCCGTACATGTTCTTCATCTTGATGACGCCGAACATCTGGCAGACGCTCTCGTCCTCGTCGGACAGCAGCGCGAAGGGGAAACTCATCTTGGCCTTGAAGTTCTCGTGCGACTTCAGGCTGTCGCGCGAGACGCCGTAGACCGCCGCGCCGGCCTTGCCGAACTCGCGGTGCAGTTCCGCGAACTGCAGGCCCTCGGTGGTGCAGCCGGGCGTGTTGTCCTTCGGATAGAAATACAGGACCAGGAACCTGGCCTTCGACTGCGCGAGCTGGAAAGTGCCGCCGCCCGTGGAGGGGAGCGAGAAGTCCTTGACCGCTTTGTCTGGCATCGCTTTGCTGTCGGTGACGCCGAGCGCCACAAGCCGGATTGTCGGGCGGATCGACGAATCGTGCAACCGTGCGCCCCGGAGCGATGCTCTCAGGCGAGAAACGGCGGTCCCTGCACGGCGCACGTTCCCGCGCGCGCAGCGAGCTCGTGCGGCTGCACGACGTGGCGCGGCAGGCGTGCGAGTTCCAGCGACTCGAACACCGTGCGCAGCGCGACGATCTCGCAGCCGCGCGTGCGCCACCCCTCGAGCAGCCGCTCGAAAGCGGGCGCGAGGATTGTTGCGCCGAGCTCGGCGCGGAGCGCGAAGACGTGATTCGTGTCGTCGCGGCCGGTCGTGGCGTCGAGCACGGGCTCGTGCGCGGTCTCTTCGCGCGCGTCGCCGCCGTCGATCAGCTCATCCAGCGTCGGCAGGGTGGTCGGCAGCTGCGGGCAGAGCGCGAGCTCCGCCTCGCACACGGGCATGAAGGGATGATGCCCGCGCGTGTCGGCGGCGTATTGGAACCCGAGCCGTTGCGTCAGGCGCAGCACCTGCCGGTTCGTTTGCCAGCCTGGCGCGGCGTGGGTGCGCGGCAGCTCGCCGACGAGATGCTCGAAGGCCTCGCAGGCCCGGGTGAGCGCGGACTCGATCCAGGGCGCGTCGCCGGGGCGCATCCGGTGCGTCCAGCGCGCCGGGTCCCACCCGTAGAGCCCGAGTTCGAAGCCCGCCTCGCGCGCGGTCGCAAGGGCGCTCCGCGCGCGGGCGCCGACCTCCCGCCCGGGGAGAAACCGGTGCAGCCGGTCCGGTCCGAGGTTGAAGTAGAACGTCGCCGCCGCGCCGTGCCGCTTGAGCAGCTCGACCAGGCGTGGCACCGCGAGCGCCGCCCCGCGCGCCGTCGCGACGCTGATGCGCAGCGCTATTCTCACTAGCTGCGCGCGACGATGAACACGCCGAGAATGATGACGCCGATGCCGACCAGGCGGGTGGCCGACACCGCCTCGCCGAACAGGTAGTAGGCGGCGATTGCATTTACGACGTAGCCGATGGAGAGCATGGGATAGGCGACGCTCACTTCGACGCGCGACAGCGCCAGGATCCAGACGACGACGCTCACCACGTAGCAGGCGATGCCGCCCAGGATGTGCGGCTCGAAGGCGAGCTTCACTCCCACGGGGACTGCATTAGCGGCGGAAAACTCGAATTGCCCGACGGCATTGGTGCCGGCCTTGAGCAGCAGCTGGGCGGCGGCGTTGAGAAGGACGCCCGCGAGAAGCAGCATGAAGCTGATGGCGGTCATGGCTTGTCGGGTCTCCGGAGAAGTGCGCAGCGCGCGCTCACGCGAGGAGCAGGGCCGCGGCGACCTTGCGGCCTTCGGCGGCGAGGATGTTGAAGGTGCGGCACGCGGCCTGGGCGTCCATCACTTCGAGGCCGATGCGCGCCTCGACGAGCGCGCGGGTGATCTCCGGGCGCGGAAAGCGGAGCTGCGCGCCGGTACCGAGCAGCACGACCTCGGGCGCGGCGCCGACCAGCGCATCGAGATGCGCGGGGGCGAGCGCATCGAAGCTCTCCGGCGCCCAGTCCGCGACGATGCGGTCGGGCAGGACGATCAGGCTGCGCTCGAAACGCTGGCCGTTGACCGACACGTATCCGGTGCCGTAGGCGGTGAAGGTGTTGGTGCCGGTGGCGTGTGAAAGATGCAGCTTCACCGTGAAAAACTCGAATTGCGGTAAGGGGTTAGAGCAGGTAGGATTATAGCTTGCTGCGGCGCATGACCCGTGCGCCGACACGGAACCCGGACCCGGTCACGACTATGAAGGAATTTCCGCGCATCGAGCGCCTCCCGCCGTACGTGTTCAACATCACGGCGGAACTCAAGATGGCCGCGCGCCGTGCCGGCGACGACATCATCGACATGAGCATGGGCAATCCGGACGGGCCCACGCCGCCGCACATCGTCGAGAAGCTCGTCGAGAGCGTGCAGCACCCGGACACGCACGGCTACTCGGTGTCGAAGGGCATCCCGCGCCTGCGGCTCGCGATCTGCAACTGGTACCGGCGCCGCTACGGCGTGGACCTCGACCCGGACAAGGAGGCGATCGTCACGATCGGCTCGAAGGAAGGCATCGCGCACCTCGCGCTGGCGACCCTCGACCACGGCGACATCGTGCTGGTGCCGAACCCGAGCTACCCGATCCACATCTACGGCCCGGTGATCGCGGGGGCCGACATCCGGCACGTGCGCAATACGCCCGACGTGGATTTCTTCGAGGAGCTCGAGCGCGCGATCAGGGAGTCGTTCCCGAAACCGAAGATGCTCATCATGAACTTCCCGGGCAATCCGACCGGGCAGTGCGTCGAGCTGGAATTCTTCGAGCGCATCGTCGCGCTGGCGAAGGAGCACGACATTCTCGTCGCGCACGACCTTGCGTACGCGGACATCGTCTTCGACGGCTATCGGGCCCCGTCCATCATGGAGGTGCCCGGCGCCCGCGACGTGGCGGTCGAGTTCTTCACCATGTCGAAGAGCTACAACATGGCTGGCTGGCGGGTCGGCTTCATGGTCGGCAACCGCGACCTGGTCTACGCGCTGGCGCGCATCAAGAGCTACCACGACTACGGCACGTTCACCCCGATCCAGGTGGCGTCGATCGTGGCGCTCGAAGGCCCGCAGGACTGCGTCGAGGAGATCCGGCTGAAGTACCAGCGGCGCAGGGACGTGCTGGTCAAGGGGCTGCACGAGGCCGGCTGGATGGTGGAGAACCCGCGTGCCGCCATGTACGTCTGGGCCGAGATTCCGGAGGCATACCGCGCGATGGGCTCGCTCGAGTTCGCGAAGAAGCTCCTGGTCGAAGCCAAGGTGGCGGTGTCGCCGGGCATCGGCTTCGGCGAGTACGGCGACACGCACGTGCGGATCGCGATGATCGAGAACGAGAACCGCACCCGCCAGGCCGTGCGCGGCATCAAGGAGATGTTCCGCCGGGACGGTCTGCTCAAGACCACGCGCGCGGCGTGATCGCCGCGCACCACTCCCGTTCGACCTCATGAAACCGATCAACGTCGGGCTGCTCGGCATCGGCACCGTCGGCGGCGGCACCTGGACGGTGCTCGCGCGCAACCGCGAGGAGATCCAGCGCCGCGCCGGGCGCGAGATCCGCATCGCGATGGTGGCCGACAAGGACCTCGCGCGGGCACAGCGCCTCACCGGCGGGCAGGCCAAATGCGTCGCCGACGGCAACGAAGTGGTCACGAGCCGCGACATCGACATCGTGATCGAACTGATCGGCGGCTACACGATCGCGAAGGAGCTCGCGCTCAAGGCCATCGCGAACGGCAAACACGTCGTCACCGCCAACAAGGCGATGCTCGCGGTGCACGGCAATGAAATTTTCGCCGCCGCGCAGAAGCACGGCGTGATGGTCGGGTTCGAGGCGGCTGTGGCCGGTGGCGTGCCGATCATCAAGGCCGTGCGCGAGGGCCTGGCCGCCAACCGGATCGAGTGGATCGCCGGGATCATCAACGGCACCTCGAACTTCATCCTGTCCGAGATGCGCGAGAAGGGGCTCGCGTTCGACGACGTGCTGCGGGAGGCGCAGCGGCTCGGCTATGCGGAAGCCGACCCGACGTTCGACATCGAGGGCGTCGACGCCGCGCACAAGCTCACGATCCTCTCGGCGATCGCCTTCGGCATTCCGATGCAGTTCGACCGGTGCTACCGCGAGGGCATCGCCAAGCTCACGCAGTCCGACATCCGCTACGCCGAGAGCCTCGGCTACCGGATCAAGCTCCTCGGGATCACCAAGCGCACCGCGGCCGGGATCGAGCTGCGCGTGCACCCGACGCTGATCCCGGCGCGGCGCCTGATCGCGAACGTGGAGGGCGTCATGAACGCGATCCTCGTCAAGGGCGACGCGGTCGGGCCGACGATGTACTACGGCGCCGGCGCCGGCGCCGAGCCGACCGCGAGCGCGGTGGTGGCGGACCTCGTCGACATCACGCGCCTGCACACCGCGGACCCCGAGCACCGCGTGCCGCATCTCGCGTTCCAGCCCGACCGGCTCGCCGCCACGGCGATCCTGCCGATGGCGGAAGTGACGACCTCGTATTACCTGCGCATGCGGGTGCTCGACCGGCCCGGCGTGCTCGCCGACATCACCCGCATCCTCGCCGACCGCTCGATCTCGATCGACGCGATGATCCAGCGCGAGCCGGAGGAGGGCGAGGAGCAGGTCGACATCATCATGCTCACGCACCGCACGCAGGAGAAGAACGTCAACGCGGCGATCGGCGCGATCGAGGCGCTGCCTGTCGTGACCGGCAAGATCACGCGGATCCGGCTCGAAGAGCTGGGCCGCGTCTAGTCGCCAGGCGATGCGCTACGTCTCCACGCGCGGCGGGATGGCGCCCGCCGCCTTCTGCGACATCCTGCTCGAGGGCCTCGCGCCCGACGGCGGCCTCACGATTCCCGAGTCCTACCCGCGGGTGGACCGCGCGACGCTCGCAGCCTGGCGCAAGCTCGACTACCGCGGGCTCGCGTTCGAGATCCTGTCGCGCTACATCGACGACATCCCGGCCGCCGAGCTGAAGTCGATCGTCGACCGGACCTACACCGCGGCGGCGTTCGGCTCGGACGAGATCACCCCGGTCCGCACGCTGGAGCCCGGCCTGCATCTGCTCCAGCTCTCGAACGGTCCGACGCTCGCCTTCAAGGACGTCGCGATGCAGCTGCTCGGGAATCTCTTCGAGCACGTGCTGGCACTCCGCGGCGAGACGCTGAACATCCTTGGCGCGACCTCGGGCGACACCGGCTCGGCCGCCGAGTACGCGCTGCGCGGCAAGCGCGGGATCCGCGTCTTCATGCTGTCGCCGCTCGGCAAGATGAGCGCATTCCAGACGGCTCAGATGTACTCGCTCGCCGACCCGAACATCTTCAATCTCGCGGTACGCGGGGTGTTCGACGACTGCCAGGACGTGGTGAAGGCGGTCTCCGCCGACCTCGATTTCAAGGCGCGGCTGCGGATCGGGTCGGTGAACTCGATCAACTGGGCGCGGGTGGTCGCGCAGGTCGTCTACTACTTCAAGGGCTACTTTGCCGTGACGCGCGGTGAGGACGAGCAGGTCTCGTTTGCCGTTCCGTCGGGCAATTTCGGGAACATCCTCGCCGGCCACGTCGCGCGGTCGATGGGGCTGCCGATCCGCCGGCTGATCCTGGCGACGAACGAGAACAACGTGCTCGACGAGTTCTTCCGTACCGGCGTCTACCGGGTGCGGGCCGCGCGCGAGGTGTTCCAGACCTCGAGCCCGTCGATGGACATCTCGAAGGCGTCGAACTTCGAGCGCTACGTGTTCGACCTGGTCGGGCGCGATCCCGCAAGGGTGCGCGAGCTCTGGCGGCGGGTCGACGTGGAGGGCGAGTTCGATCTCTCCAATTCCGCGTACTACCAGCGCGTCGCGGAGACCGGCTTCGTCTCGGACTTCAGCACGCACGCGGACCGGCTGGCGACAATCAGGCGCGTGCGCCAGCAATACGGCTACGTCGTCGACACGCATACCGCCGACGGCATCAAGGTGGGACTGGGTTTCCGGGAGCCGGGCGTCCCGCTCGTGTGCCTGGAGACGGCGCTCGCCGTGAAGTTCGACGCCGCGATCCGCGAGGCGCTGGGCACCGTGCCGCCGCGGCCTAAGGGGCACGAAAACCTGGAGGCGCTACCGCAGCGGTTCGAGGTGATCGACGCGGACCCCGGGGCAATCAAGCGCTATATCGCGAAGGCGGCCGGCGGCTCGTAGCGGGTTGTCAACAATCAGCTTCCGGCAACTCACCGCGAGGCGACCGAAACGATAGGCGGCTTGCCGCCAGGACCTGACATCCAGACCCGGACTGTGAATTCGGTGGGCGCTCGACCGCCGATTGTGGCCCAAAGCGGTTCATCCTTGCCGCCCCCAGTTCGATCGAAGGCGGTCACTGCGGCGCACCACAAGGCAACAATGCCCCGGGAATGAACTCCGGAAGGAAAGAAATTGTGAATACCACACACAGGTTCAGCCTCCTCTTTGCTGCGCTCCTCGTCCTGTCGAGCGGCTGCGCCACCCGCCCGAGCAACCCGCCGATCACCCAGACCGACCTGACAACGGGATACCGGTTTGAGACGCGCCAGGGAAATATCGCGGACAAGGAGAACCTGGTCGTCCTCGCCTTCTCGGGCGGCGGCACTCGTGCTGCCGCTTTTTCCTACGGGGTCTTGGAGTTCCTCCGGAAGACCGAGGTGGTCTTGCCGAAGGGCGACAAGGGTCGCTTGCTCGACTCAGTCAACATCATCACCGGCGTTTCGGGCGGCAGCTTCACCGCGCTCGCCTATGGCTTGTATGGCGACAAGCTGTTTGCCGACTACGAGCAACGCTTTCTGAAACGCGATGTGCAGGGCGAGATGATCGCCCGCTTCCTGAACCCGACTAACTGGGGAGCACTATGGTCGACAGGCTGGGGCCGTTCCGAACTGGCGGCCCAGTTGTACGACGAAATCCTGTTCAACGGCGCGACGTTTGGCGATCTCACCCGCGCCGGCGGCCCGCTGATCCTGGCATCGGCGACGGACATTTCGACCGGGTCACGTTTCGTGTTCACGCAGAGGGTTTTCGACGTCATCTGCTCGGACCTCGGCGCAGTGCCGTTGTCGCGCGCCGCTGCGGCCTCTTCGGCCGTTCCGGTCGTGCTCTCGCCGGTCACGATCAACAACTACGGCGGTACCTGCAACCGGGTCCCGCCGGCCTGGGTAAGGCCGTTCGTCGCATCCGACGACCCACCGAGACCCGCCGCACGCGCCATCCGATCGCTCAAGGCCGAGGAAGCGTTCGGCGACAGCGTCCGCCGCCCTTTCCTCCATCTCGTCGACGGCGGCGTGTCGGACAATCTGGGGATGCGCGGCGTGCTCGATGCGCTGGAGATATTCCAGGCATTGCACGAAGCCGGTATGCCGACGCCGCTCGACCATGCGCGCAGGATCGTTGTTTTCATCGTCAATTCGCTCTCTTCGCCACCGACCAACTGGGACGAGTCGGAGAGGCCTCCAGGGCCCGTGCAGGTTCTTCTCAAATCGGCGGGCACGCCGATCGACGCCTTCTCCTTCGAGGCGGTCGAATTGCTGAGAGACACGGCCAAGCAGTGGCAGACGGCGCGCCTGATCCGCAACTCGGCAGCAATGGCGGTGAACAAGGATCCCGCGGTTGCCGCCGCATTGCGCATCCCGAACGCCGAGATTTATGCCATCGACGTGTCGTTCGCGGCGCTGAAGGACGAGGCCGAACGCGAGTACCTGAATCAGCTGCCCACTTCGTTCGTACTTCCCGCCGAGTCGGTCGATCGCCTGCGCGCCGCGGCGGCAACGCTCATCAGGGATTCACCGGAATTCAAGCGTTTGCTGAACGATGTCGGCGTCAGGCTGATTGCGGAACCACCGGCTGCAGGAAGCCCGGCGGGGGCGCAATAGCGCGGGGTGACTTCGACCTGAGCAATCAGAGATAGCTCTTGTACGCCGGGTCGTACATGTGCGACCGGACGTACCCGAGCAGGTCCGCCGGCCGCGGACGGGTCGCGAGTCCCTTCGAATACGCCACCTCCGCTACCGCCGCCGCGATGTGCGCGGACACCTCCCGGACGCGCGCGAGCGGGGGATAGAGGCTTCCCTGCGCGAGATCCTGATCGGTGACCTGCTTCGACAGCGCGTGCGCTGCGGCGAGGAACATCTCGTCGGTGACGTGGCGGGCCTTGCACGCGATCGCGCCCAGGCCCACGCCGGGGAAGATATACGAGTTGTTGCCCTGTCTGGGCACGTGGATCTTGCCGTTCACGGTGACCGGATCGAACGGGCTGCCGCAGGCGAAAAGGGCCCGCCCGTCGGTCCACCGGTACCCCTCTTCGGCAGTGCACTCGGCCTTCGACGTCGGGTTCGACAGCGCGAACACGATCGGCCGGGCGTTGATCTCGGCCATCTTGCGCAGCACGGCTTCGGTGAACGTTCCGCCCACCGCGGCGACGCCGATGATGCCGGTGGGCCGCAGCGCCTCGATCGCCGCGAGGAAGTCGCCCACCGGGCGGTGATCGTGCGCATAGTGCAGCTTGTGCTCGGCGAGGCCGGCGCGGCCCTTCACCACGAGTCCTTGCGAGTCGAAGAGCCACAGCCGCTCCCGCGCCGCCTGCTCCGACAGTCCGTCGGCCTGGATCGCCGTGCACAGGAGATCGGAAATGCCGGTCGCGGCCTCGCCGGCGCCCATGAACAGGATCTTCTGGTCGCGCATCCGGCCGCCGGTGATTCGCAGGGCCGACAGCACGCCCGCGAGCGCCACCGATGCAGTGCCCTGGATGTCGTCGTTGAAGGTGCACACCCGCTCGCGATACTTGCGCAGCATGCGGAAGGCGTTGTGGTTCGCGAAGTCCTCGAACTGCACGACCACGCCGGGGAAGACGTCCTGCGTCGCGACGACGAACTCCTCGATGAGCGCGTCGTAGTCCGGACCGGTGACGCGGCGCTGCTTCAGGCCCGAGGTAGAGCGGGTCCTCGAGCAGCGCCGCGTTGTTGGTGCCGACGTCGAGCGTGACCGGCAGTGTGCGGTTCGGGTGCACCCCGGCGCACGCGCTGTAGAGGGCGAGCTTGCCTACCGGAATGCCCATGCCGTTCGCGCCGAGGTCGCCGAGACCCAGGATGCGCTCGCCGTCGGTCACGACGATGATGTCCACCTCGCGGTAGGGCCAGTTGCGGAGCACCGATGCAACCCGGCCGCGGTCGCGCGCAGTGATGTACAGCCCGCGCGGGCGCGTGTAGATGTGGCCGAAGCGCTGGCACGCGAGGCCCACGGTCGGCGTGTAGATGATCGGCAGCATCTCATCGGGATGCTCGAGCAGGACCCGGTAGAAGAGCGCCTCGTTGCGCGTGTGCAGCGCCTCGAGCCGGATGTACTTGTCGAGCGGATCGGGCACGCGGCGCAGATTCTCCAGGATGCGTCCGACCTGCTCCTCCTGGGTTGCGATGAGCGGGGGCAGGAGTCCGCGCAGCCCGAGGGCGTCGCGCTCGGCGTCCGTGAACGCAGTGCCCTTGTTCAGTGCCGGATCGCGCAGCAAGTCGACGCCGCGCGGGATCGCCGGCCTTGCCGGCGGGTGTACTGGAGGACATGGCTCTTCTCCTTTGCCGCGGTGCTGCTGGCGCGGACCACGCCGAATCAGACGTACTCGCTCGTGTACGACTTGAGCGCTTTCATGTAATTCGACCGCTCGAACGCCGCCGGATCCGGGCAGGCACGCTGGCTGAGCGAGCCCTTCAGCTGCGCGACCGAGACGTACTCCCGATCGGTCATCCACGTCTCCACGCCGCGCAGCAGGGCGCTCACGTGCGCGGGGCCCTTGCGGAGCAGGCTGCTCGCGAGCATCACGCAGTCGGCGCCGGCGAGCAGCAGCTTCAGCACGTCCTCGGCGGTGTGCGCGCCGCCCGTCGCCGCGAGGCTCACGTCGAGGCGGCCCTGCAGGATCGCGATCCAGCGCAGCGCCAGGCGCAGCTCGTCGGAGGTGGACAGCACCAGGTGCGGGGCGACCTCCAGCTCCTCGAGCATGATGTCGGGCTGCACGAAGCGGTTGAACAGGACCAGGCCCGACGCGCCGGCGCGGGCGAGGCGAGCGGCCATGTTGGCCATCGCGCTGAAGTAGGGCGACACTTTCACCGCCACCGGTACCTTGACCTCGCGCCGCACCGCGGCGACCAGATCGACATAGCGTTGCTCCACCGCCGCGCTCGTGTCGTCCGGATCCGCGGCGAGGAAGTAGACGTTCAGCTCGATCGCGTCGGCGCCGGCCTCCTCGAAGTGCTTCGCGTACCGGGTCCAGCCGCCGGGCGTGTGGCCGTTCAGGCTCGGGATCACCGGCACCGAGAGCGCCTTCTTCGCCGCCGCGATCAGCTGCAGGTACTGGTCGGGGCCGGTCTCGTAGGCGAGCTCGGGGAAGAACCCCTGCGCCTCCGGGGAGATCTCCGCGCCGGACAGCATCAACTTGTGGGCGGCCATCTCGTCGTGCTCGATCTGCTCCTCGAAGAGCGAGGGGAGCACGACCGCGGCCACGCCGGCGTCTTCGAGCCGCTTCAGGCTCTCGACGGTGCCGGTGAGCGGGGAGGCGGAGGCGACGATCGGGTTCGCGAGCTCGAGGCCGAGATAGCGGGTGCGCAGGTCGACGCTCATGACTCCAGCTCCTCGCCGGCGGGCACGGTCGGGGCCGGGACCGGTTCCGCCTCACTGTCACTCTCGGGGGTGGTTTCTTCCGGCACGATCCGATGCACGCCCGCCATCTGCTCGTAGTACTGCCAGCGGGCGTCGATGTCCGCCTGCGCCGCCTTGAAGAGCTGCTTCGCGCGCTCCGGGTCGGAGCGCGCCAGCATCGCGAACCGCCCCTCCTTCAGCGCGAACTGCTCGAACGGGATCGTGGGCTTGCGCGAGTCGAGCTTCAGCGGCTGGTCGGCGCCGTGCATGCCGAGCCGCGGGTCGTAGCGGTACAGCGTGAGGTAGCCGCTCCTCACGGCTTCCTTCTGGTGGGTCATCGCGGTGGCCATGTCGATGCCGTGCGCGATGCAGTGGCTGTACGCGATGATCAGCGACGGGCCGGGCCACGATGCGGCCTCCTGGAACGTGCGGACCGTCTGCACCGGATTCGCGCCCATGGCGACCTGCGCGACGTACGCGTTGCCGTAGGCCATCGCGATCATGCCGAGGTCCTTCTTGCCGATCGGCTTGCCCGCCGCGGCGAACTTCGCCACCGCGCCGCGCGGCGTGGCCTTGGACGCCTGGCCGCCGGTGTTGCTGTAGACCTCGGTGTCGAGCACCAGGATGTTGACGTTGCGGCCGGAGGCGAGCACGTGGTCGAGGCCGCCGTAGCCGATGTCGTAGGCCCAGCCGTCGCCGCCGACGATCCAGACGCTCCGCGTGACCAGGCTGTCCGCCACGGCGAGGAGCTGCTTCGCCTCCGGGAAGCGCAGCTGCGGCAGGAGGGCCTTCAGCGCCTTCACGCGGTCGCGCTGCTCGCCGATCTCCTCGTCGGTCGCCTGCGGCGCCTGGAGCAGGGCATCGGCCCGGGCCGCCCCGATCTCGGCGCGCAGCTCGCTCACCAGCCGCTCCGCGAGGCTGCGCTGCGCGTCGATCGCGAGCCGCATGCCGAGGCCGAACTCCGCGTTGTCCTCGAACAGGCTGTTCGACCACGCCGGGCCCTGGCCCGCGCGGTTCTTCGTCCAGGGCGTGGAGGGCAGGTTCCCGCCGTAGATCGACGAGCACCCGGTGGCGTTCGCGACCAGCAGGTGATCACCGAAGAGCTGCGTCAGCAGCTTGAGGTACGGCGTCTCGCCGCAACCCGCACAGGCCCCCGAGTACTCGAACAGCGGCTCGCGCAGCTGCGCGCCCTTCATCAGCTCGATCGTATCGAACGACGGTCGAACCTCGGGCAGCCCGAGGAAGAACTCGTAGTTGCGGCGCTCGGTCTCGAGGTGCGCGAGCTTCGGTTCCAAGTTGATCGCCTTGCGCTTCACCATCTGCTTGTTGCGCGCCGGGCAGATGTCGACGCAGACGCCGCAGCCGGTGCAGTCGTCCGGCGCCACCTGGACGGTGAACGCCAGGCCGGCCAGGGGACCGTCCTTGCGGTTCCAGTCCTGATGCTGGAAGCCCTTGGGCGCGTCCTTGAGGCGATCGGCCGAATAGACGTTCATGCGGATCGCCGCATGCGGGCAGACGAGCGGGCACAGCGCGCACTGCGTGCACACCTCGGTGTCCCAGATGGGGATCTCATGGGCGATGCTGCGCTTCTCCCACTGCGTCGTGCCGGTCGGGAACGTGCCGTCGACCGGCAGGGCCGAGACGGGGAGGAGATCGCCCTTGCCGTCGAGCATCATCGCGGTGACGCGCTGGACGAAGTCCGGCGCGAGCGGCGGGACCACCGGCCGGCGGCGGAGCGCGGAGTCGGTGCGCGCCGGCACCTTCACCTCGTGGAGGGCGGCGAGGGACTGATCCACCGCCGCGAAGTTGCGGGCGAGGACCGTTTCCCCGCGCTTGCCGTAGGTCTTGCGGATCGATTCCTTGATCTCCGCGATCGCCTCCTCGCGCGGCAGGATCCCGGAGATGGCGAAGAAGCACGCCTGCATGACCGTGTTCAGGCGGCCGGCGAGCCCCGCGTCCTTTGCCACCTTTACCGCGTCGATCACGAACATGCGCAGCCGCCGCTCGACGATCGTGCGTTGCGCCTCGCCGGGCAGCCGGTCCCAGACCTCGTCCGGGCCGTAGGGGCTGTTCAGCAGAAACGTCGCGCCGGGGCGCGCGAGCGCCAGGACGTCGAGCTTCTCCATGAACTCGAACTGGTGGCACGCGACGAGGTCCGCCTGCCGGATCAGGTAGGTCGACTCGATCGGCTGCGGCCCGAACCGCAGGTGCGAGACCGTGATCGCCCCCGACTTCTTGCTGTCGTAGACGAAGTACCCCTGCGCATGCAGCGGCGTGTTCTCGCCGATGATCTTGACCGAGTTCTTGGTCGCCCCGACCGTGCCGTCGGCGCCGAGGCCGTAGAAGAGGGCGCGCGTCACGTCGGCCGGCTCGGTGTCGAAGCCCTCGTCCCAGGCGAGCGAGAGCCGGGTCACGTCATCGACGATGCCGACCGTGAAGTGACGCTTGGGCTGCGGCTTGGCGAGCTCGTCGAGGGCCGCTTTCGCCATCGCCGGCGTGTACTCCTTGGACGACAGGCCGTAGCGCCCGCCGATCACGCGCGGGGCAGGCGTTCCATCGGGCCAGCCTTCCGCGAGCGCCGTGATCACGTCCTGGTAGAGGGGCTCGCCGATCGCGCCGGGCTCCTTGGTGCGGTCGAGCACCGCGATCGAGCGCACGCTGCGGGGCAGCGCGGCCACGAACGCCTGGACGTCGAACGGGCGGTAGAGGCGCACGTTGAGCAGGCCGACCTTCTCGCCGGCCGCGACGAGCTTTCGAACCGCCTCGCCCGAGGCGCCGACGCCCGAGCCCATCTGCACCAGCACGCGCTCGGCGTCGGGCGCGCCCTGGTAGTCGAAGCGCCGGTAGTGCCGGCCGGTGAGCTTGGCGAACCGGTCCATGCACTCGCGCACGATGCCGGGGACCGCCTCGTAGAACGGGTTGCAGGCTTCGCGCGCCTGGAAGAACACGTCCGGGTTCTGCGCGGTGCCGCGCAGCACCGGGCGATCGGGATTCAGGGCGCGCGCGCGGTGCGCGTCGACCAGATCCTCGTCCACCAGCGCGCGCACCTCCTCTTCGAACAGCAGGTCGATCTTGTTCACCTCGTGACTGGTGCGGAAGCCGTCGAAGAAGTGCAGGAACGGCACCCGCGCGCGCAAGCGTCGCCATCTGCGCGATCATCGCCATGTCCTGCGCCTCCTGGACGCTTCGCCGAGCAGAGCATCGCCCAGCCGGTCGTGCGCGCCGCCATCACGTCGCTGTGGTCGCCGAAGATCGAGAGCGCGTGCGTCGCGAGCGTGCGCGCGGCGATGTGAAAGACCGTCGGCGTCAGCTCGCCGGCGATCTTGAACATGTTCGGCAGCATCAGGAGCAGGCCCTGCGACGCCGTGAACGTCGTGGTCAGGGCGCCCGCCTGCAGCGACCCGTGCACGGCCCCCGCGGCGCCGGCCTCGCTCTGCATCTCGATCACCTCCGGGACGACGCCCCAGAGGTTCTTGCGGTGCGCGGCCGACCAGGCGTCGGCGAACTCGCCCATCGGCGAAGCGGGCGTGATCGGGTAGATCGCGATCACCTCGTTGGTGAGGTGGGCGATCCGCGCCGCGGCCTCGTTGCCGTCCAGGACGATCGAGCGCTCGCTCATTGTGGCCTCTCGTGTGCGTCCGGGCGGGTTACAGGAGCCCGGCGCGGCCGCTCTGCCAGCGGCCGTACTCCGTGGTGAGGATCTCGACGTGCTCGCGTTCCTCGGCGGCGAGCTCCTTGTAGAGCGTGCGCTCCGCCGAGCCCTCGGGCGCCTGTGCGCCGTGCTCGGCGAAGAACTGCGCCGCGCGCTGCTCGAACGCGATCGCGATGCGGAACAGGTTCGCGGGGTCCTCGGGATGGCGGTCGACGCCGGCGAAGATTGCGGCGCGGTCGATCTGGAAATCCGCGGCGCTCGGCGGCAGCTCGGCGTGATAGCGGCGCGTGAGGGTGGCCATGTGCTCCTTCTCCATCTCGGCCAGGCGGCCGAAGAGGTCGCTGAGCGCGGGCTCGGCCGCGTCGCGGGCGGCGCGCTCATAGAACGCGAGTCCGCCGAGCTCGATCTCGAAGGCCATCCGGATCGCGTCGAGCGCGCGCTCGTCCTCGATCGGCCCGCGCTCGAGCAGCTCGAGCCGGCCCTTGCAGTGCGGGCACATGCCGTACGGAAAGGCAAACCCCTCGCTCACTTTGCCGCAGGCGGTGCAGCGCCAGCGCAGCTCCATGCCGGCGCAGCAGACGTAGGCCTCCTCGCCCTCGATCGGCCGGTGGCAGCGCGGACAGACGTTCATGATGGACGGGCCTCGTTTGAGTCGGCGGCGGCTGAGGCGGCGGGCGGCGTCGGCGGGACGAACGCGTCGACGTCGGCTGGCGTGATCGGCCAGGTTCGCTTGCCGCCCTGCAGCCACGCGCCGATCGACTTTGCGGCCCGGCGGCCGGCGCCCATCGCCAGGATCACGGTCGCGCCGCCGGTGACGATGTCGCCGCCCGCGAACACGCCGGGCAGGTTGGTGGCCTGCGTGGCGGCGTCGGCGACGATGTAGCCCCACTTGTTGAGGCCGAGCCCGGGCGTCGACTGGGTGACGATGGGGTTCGCCTTCGTCCCGAGGGCGTAGATCACGGTGTCGCACTCGAGCTCGATGAACTCGTCGAGCGGCACCGGTTTGCGGCGACCCTTCTCGTCGGGATCGCCCAGCGCCATTTTCTGCACTTTCATGCCGCGCACGTTGCCGTCGGCATCGGTGAGGATCTCGACCGGCCCGTGCAGGAAGAAGAACTCGATGCCTTCCTCTTTCGCGTGGCGCAATTCCTCGATCCGCGCCGGCGCTTCGGCCTCCGAGCGCCGGTAGACGCAGCGCACCGTCGGTGTACCCAGCCGCTTCGCCACGCGCAGGCAGTCCATCGCGGTGTTGCCGGCGCCGATCACGACCACGCTCTTGCCCAGCGTGATCGGCGTGTCGAGGTACGGGAACCGGTCGCCGCCCATCAGGTTGACGCGCGTGAGGAACTCGTTGGCCGAGTAGACCTGGCCGGCGAACTCGCCGGGAATGCCGAGGAAGGCGGGCGCGCCGGCGCCGGCCGCGATGAACACCGCGTCGAAGCCCATCTCGCCCATCAGCTGCGGCACCGAGAAGGTCTTGCCGATCACCTTGTTGGTCTCGAACTTGACGCCGAGCGTGCGCAGGTGCTCCACCTCGCGGCTGATGATCTCGCGCGGCAGGCGGAAGGACGGAATGCCGTACTGGAGCACGCCGCCGACCACGTGCAGCGCCTCGTACACGGTGACCTCGCAGCCGTAGCGCGTGAGGTCGGCCGCGACCGCCAGCCCCGCCGGGCCGGAACCGATGACGGCGACGCGGCCGAGCCGGCCCGGCAGGCGCTGCGTCCCGGCCGGGCGCGGTCGCGCGTTGTCGCCGACGAAGCGCTCCAGCCGGCCGATCGCCACCGATTCGAGCTTGCGGCCGACCACGCACTGCGCCTCGCACTGCGATTCCTGCGGGCACACGCGGCCGCAGACCGACGGGAAGAGGTTGGACTGGTTGATGACGGCGAGCGCGCCGTCGAGGTCGCGCACCAGGAGGTGCCGGATGAAGCGCGGGATGTCGATCGACACCGGGCAGCCCTCGATGCAGGCGGGCTTCGAGCACATGATGCAGCGCTCGGCCTCGGCCAGCGCATCGGCCATCGAGTAGCCGAGGTTCACTTCCTTGAAGTTGCGCGCGCGCTCGAGCGGATCGCGCTCGGGCATCTTGGTCGCGTGCGGCGCGAGGTCCTTGTACTTCTTGTAGTTGGTCTTGTTCTGCTCGAACAGCACCTTTTCGACGTGGCACACGTGCGCGTAGTCGCTCGCCGCCGCCGCTTCCTCGCCCTTGAAGCGGCGCTGGCGCAGCATCAGCTCCTTGAAGTCGACCTGGTGACCGTCGAAGTCGGGCCCGTCCACGCACGCGAATTTCACCTCGCCGCCGACCGAGACGCGGCACGAGCCGCACATGCCCGTGCCGTCGACCATGATCGCGTTGAGCGACACCATCGTCTTCACGCCGAAGGGACGCGTCGTCTCCACGCACGCGTTCATCATCGGCATCGGCCCGATCGCGACCACCAGATCGGGCCGGTCCCGCTCGCAGAGGTCCTGCAGCGCGGCGGTGACGAAGCCCGGGCCGGCCGTAGCTGCCGTCATCGGTGCAGACGACCAGGTCGTCGCAGTGGGACCGGAAGCGGTCTTCCCAGAACACGAGGTCCTTGTTGCGGAAGCCGATCACCCCGGTGGTGCGGTTGCCCGCCGCCTTGAAGGCCCGGAGCTGCGGATAGACGGGCGCGACGCCCAGGCCGCCGCCGACCAGCACGACATGCCCGGCCTTGCCGACGTGCTGCGGGAGGCCGAGCGGGCCGACGAAGTCGGCGAAGGTGTCGCCGGTCTTGTAGTGATCCCGCATCTCGAGCGTCGTCTTGCCGAGCGCCTGGATGACGAGCGTGACCGTGCCCTTTTCGGGGTCGTAGTCGGCGACGGTGAGCGGAATGCGCTCGCCGCCTTCGTGCAGGCGCAGCATCACGAAGTGCCCGGGGGCCGCGGACTTCGCCACGTCGGGCGCCTCGACCTCCCACAGGAAGGTCGTGTCGGAGAAGGCTTCCCGACGAACGATGGCGTACATGAATGCGCCCAGGGCCCGATCTGAAGAGGGTGGCTCGGCCGGCGACGCACGGCGCGGCGCCTGGGCTAGTCTCGTGGAGCGGCGGGCGTGCGCGGTTGACGTAGATCAACCGACCGCGCGTGCCGGTGCGTGCCGGGCTAGGGCGACGGCGGGGCGGTCGTGCCGCGACCGATCGAGAAGAGGCGCGGGTTCGCGGGATCGACGTCGATGCGCACCCAGTCCACCTCGGGGGCGCCGAACACCTCGACGCGGGTGAACGTCTCGAGGCGGCGGCCGGTGGCGCGGTCGCGCAGCGGCTGGTCGATGCGATAGCGATGGCCGTCGCCGTGGACGAGCAGCATCGGCTTGGCGAGCGCGACGCCGTGGGCCCCGAGGGCCTCGCGAAAGCTCGCGTAGCCGTCGACGCGGGCCGCGGTGCCGCCGAACGCCGGGTCCGCATGCGCGAACACCACGAGGCCGCGGATGTCGCGCCCGGCCGCCCGCCGGACCGCGGCGTCGAGCCAGTCGAAGTTCGCGGCCATCCGCGCGGCGTGTTCGGCGTCCATCGCCGCATTGCGCCCGAGGTTGTTGTTGCTTCCCGGGACGTTGAGGGTGACGAAGACGATCCCGCCCATGAGCCAGCGCGCGTTCTCGCGGTACGCGCCGAAGCGCGCGTTCGCGCTCTGGCGGGCGAGGCGGAGTGTCTGCCGGCCGAGGCTGGCGTCGTCGGGGTAGAACAGCTCGCGCAGCTTCGCGAGCCGCCGCAGCGGGTCGTGGCTGCCCGCGAAGGCGCGATGGCAGTCGGTCCACTCGTTGTCCCCGGGGACGAACACGAACGGCACGGGCGAGGCGTCGAACATGCGCCGACGTTCCGCGAACAGCTCGTCCGAGCACGGCATCGCCGCCGCCTTGAAATCCCCGACGTGCACCACGAACCGCACCCGCGCGTCGGCGAGACCGTCGATCAGCCGCACGACGGCGGCCTCGTCGAATGCGAAGTAGGGCGTGTCGCCGAACGCAGCGAAGCTGAAACGCTCGGCGCCGGACGCTGCGCAAGCCGTCGCGGCCAGGGCCAGGGCGGCGAGCGCGCGCCTCACAGCTTCTTCAGCTTGTAGAGGAACTCGAGGGCGTCGCGCGGCGCGAGCTCGTCGGGGTCCACCGCGTCGAGCAGGTCGAGGGCCGGATGCCGTTCCGGCTCGGGTGCGGGCGGCGTCGCGAAGAGATCGGCGTGACCGTCGCGCTGGAGGCTGCGATGCTCGAGCGACTGAAGATAGCGGCGCGCGGCGCGGATGACCGGGGCCGGCACGCCGGCGAGCGCGGCGACCTGCAGGCCGTAGCTCTGGCTCGCCGGCCCCTCCTCGAGCGCGTGCAGGAACACGATGCGGTCCTTGTGCTCGACCGCATCGAGATGGACGTTCGCGACCTCGCGGTACTCCTGCGCGAGGCCGGTCAGCTCGAAATAGTGGGTAGCGAAGAGCGTGTACGCCCGGGTGCGCTCGACCAGATGGCGCGCGATCGCCCACGCGAGCGCGAGACCGTCGAAGGTCGAGGTCCCGCGCCCGACTTCGTCCATGAGCACCAGGCTGTGCTCGGTCGCCGTTGTGCAGGATGTTCGCGCTCTCGGTCATCTCCACCATGAAGGTCGAGCGGCCGCCGGCGAGATCGTCGGCGGCGCCGATGCGGGTGAAGATGCGGTCGACCGGGCCGATGCGGGCGGCGCGCGCCGGGACGAAGCTGCCGATGTGCGCGAGCAGGACGATCAGGGCCACCTGGCGCATGTAGGTCGACTTGCCCCCCATGTTCGGGCCGGTGATCAGCAGGAGCCGCCGCGTCGGCGCGAGGCGGGTGTCGTTGGCGATGAACGGCTCGACCTGCGATTCGACGACCGGGTGCCGGCCCGCGTCGATCTCGATCGCGGCCTCGTCCACGAACTGCGGCCGCCGCCAGTCGCGCGCGACTGCGATGGCGGCGAAGGCGCACAGCGCATCGATCTCGGCGACGGCCCGCGCCACCGACTGCAGGCCCGGGGTGTGCGGCGCAAGCGCCGCGAGCAGCTCGTCGTAGAGCGATTTCTCCAGCGCCAGCGCGCGCTCCTGCGCGGAGAGGGCCTTGTCCTCGAACGCCTTCAGCTCGGGCGTGATGTAGCGCTCGGCGTTCTTGAGCGTCTGCCGCCGGCGGTAGTCGTCGGGGATCTTGTCGGCGTGGGCGTTGGTGACCTCGATGTAGTAGCCGTGCACGCGGTTGTACTCGACGCGCAGGTTGGGGATGCCGGTCCGCTCGCGTTCGCGCGCCTCGAGGGCGACGAGGAAATCGCCCGCGTTCGATTGCAGCGCGCGCAGCTCGTCGAGCTCCGCACGGTATCCGGTCGCGATGACGCCGCCGTCGCGCACCATGGCGGCCGGATCCTCCGCGATCGCCTGTCGCAGCAGGTCGAGGCACGCGCCGGGCGGCGCGAGACCCGTGCACAGGGCCGCGAGGCGCGGGGCGTCGATCGCGCCGATCAGGGCGCCGAGCTCGGGCAGGAGCGCGAGCGAGTCGCGCAGCGCCGGCAAGCTCGCGCGGCCGCGCACTTTTCAGCGCGATCCGCGCGGCGATGCGCTCGATGTCGGCGCAGCGCTTGAGCATCGAGTGCGCGGCGCGGTACGGCCCGGTCCCGGCCTCGCCGCACAGGGTCTCGCACCGCCTCCTGTCGCGCAGCGAGCGTCGCGCGGTCGCGCAGCGGGTGATGCACCCAGTGCCGCAGCAGCCGGCTGCCCATGCCCGAGGCGCAGACGTCGATCTCGCTGAACAGCGTCGGCGCGGGCGTGCCGCGCAGCGTCTCCGTCAGCTCCAGGTTGCGGCGCGTCGCCGCGTCCAATCGCACGTATTCGTCGCCGCGCTCGGCGAGCAACGCGACGACGTGCGTCAAGGCCTGCGACTGGGTCTTCCGCGCGTAGCCGAGCAGGGCGCCGGCGGCGCCCAGGGCCGCGTCGAAGTCGTCGACGCCGAACCCGGACAGTCCGGCCGTGCCGAAGTGCTCGCCGAGCAGGCGCCGCGCGGCGTCGGTGTCGAAGTGCCAGACGGGCAGGTGCGTCACGGCGCCGAGGTCCGACGGCAGTTCGACGCTCGCGCCGTCGGGGACGAGGAGCTCGGCGGGCGCGATGCGTCGCAGCTCGTCAGGCAGCGCGCGGGCGCCGATCTCCATCACCCGGAAGTCGCCGCTCGCAAGGTTGAGCCAGGCCAGGCCGACGGTGCCGCGCGCGGCCGCGAGCGCGAGCAGGACGTTGTCGGTTCGCTCGTCGAGGAGTCCCGCGTCGGTCAGCGTGCCGGGCGTGACGATGCGCGTGACCGCGCGCTCCACCGGGCCCTTCGCCGTCGCGACATCGCCGACCTGCTCGCAGATGGCGACCGACTCGCCGAGCTTCACCAGCTTCGCGAGGTACTGCTCGGCCGCGTGCCAGGGCACGCCGGCCATCTTGATCGGGCGGCCGGCGGACGCGCCGCGCTGCGTGAGGGTGATGTCGAGGAGGCGTGCGGCCTTCTCGGCGTCTTCGTGGAAGAGCTCGTAGAAATCCCCCATCCGGTAGAAGAGCAGCATGTCCGGATACTGGGCTTTGAGGCCCAGATACTGCTGCATCATGGGGGTGTGCCCCGCCGGAACGTCGGCGGGGGAAGGCGCCTCGGGCTTCATCGCCCGCTATTGTAGTGGGGTGCGCTCGCCGCTCTGCGCGGGCGAGGCGAATGCCGGCCGGAGCGGCTACACCGGCCGCAGCGGTGCGAGCTCCTTCTGCAGCCGCCGGCGCGCGCGGTGCAGCGTCGTCCAGAAGTTCGCGGCGGTGATCCCGAGCGACCGGCACACCTGGGCGGAATCGTGGCCGAGCACATCGCTCATGACGAATGCCCGGGCGGCCTGGACCGGCATGCGGTTGAGGCGGGCCTGGCACGCCTCCCAGAAACGGCGCCGCGCCTCCGCGTTGGCCGGCTCCTGGGCGGCCGGCGCGGCGCCGACGAGGCGTTCCGCAACGTCCGCACCGCTTGCGCCGGGCCCGTCAGCCTCCGCCAGCGCGTCCAGGCTGACCGGCGCCCGCGCGCGGTGGCGGAAGCTGTCGGCGATCTTGTGCTTCAGGATGCCGACGAGCCACGTGCGGACGGCGCTGCGGCCCTGGAAGCGACCGTTGCTCTCGAGCGCCGCGACCAGCGTGTCCTGAACGAGGTCGTTCGCCGCTTCGGCGTCGCGCACCTGCTGGATCGCGTAACGGTACAGGTAGCGCTGATGCTCCTTCAGCGCCGCAGTGTCGATGGATGTCAGCATGAGGACTCTCCTGGCGTAGGCGTCAACGATTCGCCGGCGCGACCGCGTGGTCGGCGACGGGAAAACTCGGAACGACGGTCACGCGGCCCGCGTAGCCGCGCAGCACTTCGATGGGACCGCGCGCGGCGCCGGATGCACCCGCGGCGATCCGGCGCGAGACCGCTTCGGACGAACCGTCCGGCGCCACGACGCAGATCGACGCCGCATTACGGATCACCGGCGGGGTGAGCGTCACGACGTACTGTCCGCGCTCGAGGTCGAAGTCGGCGCGGGCGAGACGCTCGATCTCGTCGAGCGCCCGGCCGCGGGGCAGGAGCCCGCCGAGGCGCCCGTCGGCGCCGAGCGCGAGCACGACGAGATCGAACCGCGGCAGGAGTCCGGCGCGTAGCCCGAAGAAGGCGCGCAGCTCCTGCTCGTACGCGGCGGCCTTCAGCGGGTTGGGGCCGTCGGCGATATCGAGGTGCAGCCCGCTCGCCGGCACCGGCAGGCGTCGTGCGAGCGCTCGCGGGGCGACGCGCGCGCCCGCGCCGTCGGTGTCGCTGAGAAAGAGATGGGTGCCGCGCCAGAAGCGCTCGGCGGCGAGGGGCGCGACGGCCAGCGCGTCGACGATCGACGCGGCGAGGGCCGCCGCCGAGACCGCCACCGTGAATCGCCCGCTGCGCGCGAAAGCCGTGCGCCCCAGTGTCGCGAGCCCCGCGAGCACGGGCTGGATGGCGGCGGCGCTCGCACCCGGTGTTGCGTCGAATCCCACGTTCGGCACTCCTGCTGAAGACGGGACCGATGATGGCCGTGCGCCGCACGCCCGCCCATTCGGGTGAGCGCGCAGGCCGGCTCCGGGACAGTACGCACGGGCGTTCGCGCGCTAAGTAGTACTACCGAGTGCGTACGGAAATCCGTGCTGATAAGGTGCGCACAGGCGGCCAGGGACCGACACGGCGGCAGACCCGGAGAACGGCGATGACGACACCCGCGAATGCAGCGACCGGCGATCGGCCTGCGCCCGACGCGCCGGGCCGGGCGGGGCGGTTCGCGCAGCTCGCGGTCCTCACGGTGGGGATCGCCGCGGCGTACGTGCTGTCCGCGAAAGTCGCGCTCGCGCTGTTCCCGGCCACCAAGTCGCTCGCGATGCTGTGGCCTTCGGCCGGCATCGCGCTCGCCGCGCTGCTCGTCTGGCGCGCCCCCGCGCTGCCGGGCGTGTTCATCGGCTGCCTGATCGCCCATCTCACCGCCGCCGGACCGGACGAGGGCGCGGTCGCTTCGGCCGGGCTCACGACGGTCTACACCGCGCTCGCGTGGGTGCTCCTCGAGAAGTTCGCGCGGATCGACCTCGGCCTGCGCCGGGTCGCCGACGTGCTGGCGTTCGCGGTGCTGGGCGCGGGGACGGTCGCGGTGACGAAGGGGGCGCTGCGTGCCGGTACGCTCGCGTGGAGCGGCGACTGGGGCCCTGCGAGCGGGCTGCCGATCGTGCTGAGCGCGCTGGCGACCGGCGTCGGCATCCTGATCGTCACCCCGCTGTGCCTGACCCTGTATGCCGCGCGCCGCGAGCCGGTGCCGCGCGGCCGGCGCATCGAGCTCGCGCTGGTTGCCGCCGCGACCGTCGGGGTCAGCGTCCTGGTCTTCAGCGCGCGCTTCTCGCCCATGGTCGCGGTCGCGCAGCTTCCGTACGCGCTCTTTCCGGTACTGTTCTGGGCCGGGCTGCGGTTCGGGCCGCGCGAGGTTTCCGGCGCGCTCTTTCTCGCCGCCATGATGGCGGTGTCTTACACGGCTCTGGGCGAAGGGCCGTTTGCGGGCGGCGACAGGCTCGAGGGGCTGGCGTCGCTCTACCTCTTCCTGACGGTGCTCGGCGTCACGTCGCTCCTGTTCTCGGCCGCGCTGCGCCAGCGCGAGGTGGCCGACGCCGCGGTGCACGCCAGCGAGCAGCGCAACCGGCTGCTCATCGAGCGCATGAACGAGGGTCTCGCGATGCTCGATGCCGAGAGCCGCTTCCAGTACGTGAGCGACCGGTTCTGCGAGATCACCGGGTACCGGCGCGAAGACGTGATCGGACGGCGCGGCATCGACCTGGTCGTGCCCGAGCAACGGGCGCAGTGGGAGGCGCATCATCGCCTGCGGCAGCAGGGCGTGGGCGACTCGTACGAGCTCGCGCTGCAGCGCGGCAACGGCGAGCGGATCGAGATCCACGTCTCCCCGCGGCCGCTGTTCGACGAGCAGGGACGCTACACCGGCAGCTTCGCGCTCATCATGGACGTCACGGCGCGCAAGCGCGCCGAGGCGGCGTTGCGCGAGAGCGAGAAGCAGTACCGGCTGCTGGTCGAGAACCAGACCGAGCTGGTGCTGACGGTGGGCCGCGACGGCCTGGTCCGGTTCCTGAGCCCGTCGTACTGGCAGCTCTTCGGGGCCGATCCCGCCACTGCGGTCGGCAAGCCGCTCGCCTTCGAGGTCCACGCGGACGATCGCGATGCGACGGCGCGCGCCTGGCAGGCGGCGTGGCACCCCCCCTATTCGGCGAGCGTGGAGAACCGGGTGCTCACCGCGAAGGGGTGGATGTGGCTCGCCTGGTCGCTGCGCCTGGCGCGCGACGAGCGCGCCGGCAGCGCGCCCGACGAGCTGGTGGCGGTGGCGCGCGACGTGACCGACCGTCATCGCGCCGAGGAACAGGCGCGCCAGCACCTGCAGAGCCTCGCCCACGTCGCGCGCGTGAGCTCGATGGGCGAGATGGCGAGCGCGATCGCGCACGAGGTGAATCAGCCGCTGACCGCAATTGCGAACTACGTCTATGCCTGCATCCGCCTGCTGCGCAGCGGCGCCTCCACCACCGACGAGGCCCTGCAGGTGATGCAGCGCGTCGCCGCCGAGGCCGAGCGCGCGGGCGAGGTGGTGCGCAAGATGCGCAGCTTCGTGCGCGGCGACGAGGGGCAGGTGAGCGCGGTGGACGCGAACTTCCTGGTCGCCGAGGTGCTCCGCCTCGCCGCGCCCGAGGCGCGCAACAGCGGCGTCGATCTCATCCCCGCGCTCGCGGGGAGCCTCCCCGAGGTGCTGGCCGATTCGATCCAGATCCAGCAGGTGCTGCTGAACCTCGTGCGCAACGCGGTCGAGGCGATCGTGGCGGGCGGCGCGGCGCAACGCATCGTCCGCATCGAAACTGCGCGCGCGGACCCGGGATTCGTCGCGATTCGCGTCGCCGACACCGGTCCGGGGCTCCCGCCCGATGCGCTCGAGAAGGTGTTCGAGCCCTTTTATACGACCAAGGCCGACGGCGTGGGCATCGGGCTCGCGCTGAGCCGCTCGATCGCCGATGCGCACGGCGGCCGCTTGTGGGCCACCTGCGGGGACGGCGGTGGCGCGACGCTGCACCTCACCTTGCCGACCGCCGCCCCGCTAGAGGAAGCCGATGCCTGAGCCTACCGTCTTCGTGGTCGACGACGAGCCCGCGATCCGCGATTCGCTCGCGATGCTGCTCCGCTCGGTCGGCCTCGCGTCCCGCACCTTCCCCAGCGCGCCCGCGTTCCTGGAGGCGTTCGACGCGAATGCACCCGGCTGCGTGGTCGCCGACGTCCGCATGCCGGGCATGAGCGGGCTCGAGCTGCAGGAGGCGCTGCGCGCGCGGGCGGCGCGGCTGCCGGTGATCATCATCACCGGCCACGGCGATATCGCGATGGCGGTGCGCGCGATGAAGGCCGGCGCGGCCGATTTCATCGAGAAGCCCTTCAACGAGCAGGTGCTGCTCGATGCGGTCCACCGCGCGCTGGCGCAGGGCCACGCCGACCCGGCGCCCGCCGGTTCGAACCGCGCCGAGATCGAGGCAAGGATGGCGACCCTGACGCCCCGCGAGCACGAGGTGATGCTGCTCATTGCGGAGGGGCGGCCCAACAAGGTCGTGGCGACGCGGCTCGGGCTGTCCACCCGCACCGTCGAGGTGCACCGTGCGAAGGTCATGGAGAAAACCGGCGCCCGCTCGCTCGCCGAGCTGGTGCGCATGGCGATCGTCTGCGACCTGATCGCGGCTTGAAGCGCGGACCGCGCGGCCGCGCGGCGGCACCTCAGCGCGTGGGATGAGCGGCCTGCACGACCTGCAGCAGGGGCACGAAGACTTTCGGCGCGCCGCAGACGATGTTGCCCCGGTCGAGGTAGTTCGGTTCCCCGTCGAAGTCGGTGACCAGCCCGCCGGCTTCCAGGATGAGGAGCGCGCCGGCGGCCATGTCCCAGGCCGACAGGCCGATCTCCCAGAACCCGTCGAGGCGTCCCGCGGCGACGTAGGCGAGGTCGAGCGCCGCGGCGCCGGCGCGGCGGACGCCGGCGGTCTCGCGGGTCACCACCTTGAACGCCGCCATGTATTCGTCGAGGTGTCCCAGGTCGCGGAACGGGAAGCCGGTGCCGATCAGCGCCTCGGCGAGCTTCGTGCGCTTGGAGACGCGGATGCGCCGGTCGTTGACGAAGGCGCCGCGGCCGCGCGTCGCGGTGAACAGCTCGTTCCGCCCCGGGTCGTAGACCACCGCCTGCTCGAGCACGCCGCGGTGGCGGAGCGCGATCGAGACCGCGTACTGCGGAAAGCCGTGGATGAAATTGGTGGTCCCGTCGAGCGGATCGATGACCCACTGGTACTCGGAGCTGCCGTCGGCGCCCGACTCCTCCGCGAGGATCGCGTGGTCGGGGTAAGCTTTCCGCAGCACTTCGATGATCGCCGCCTCGGCCGCCTGATCGACCTCGGTGACGAAGTCGTTGTGCCGCTTGCGCGTCACGGTGACGCCGTCGAGGTCGCGCGAGGCGCGGTTGATCACCGCGCCCGCGCGGCGTGCCGCCTTGACGGCGATGTTGAGCATCGGATGCAGGACGGACATGGGCGGGCGGTGCGGGGCGGTGCGCGGAAGGGCGCAATTCTATCGACTATGAGTGCTCCCGGTACGACCGAGTCGGAAACGGCGCTCGCGCGCGTGCGCGTCGTGCTCTCTCACACCACGCATCCCGGCAACATCGGCGCGGCGGCGCGCGCGCTCAAGACGATGGGGCTCGCGCGCCTGGTGGTCGTGAACCCGCGCCGCTTTCCGGATCCGCAGGCCACCGCCATGGCGGTCGGCGCCGACGATGTGCTCGACGCGGCGCAGGTCTGCGCGGGCCTCGACGAGGCGCTGGCGGGCGTGACCCTCGCAATCGCGCTCACCGCGCGCCGGCGCGACCTGTCGCCGCTCGCCCTCGACCTGCGCGCGGCGGCGGCCCTCGCCGCGACCGAGGCGGCGAGCGGCGGCGAGGTGGCGTTCGTGTTCGGCACCGAAATGTCGGGCCTTTCGAACGAGGAGGTGATGCGCTGCCAGCGCGTGGCGCACATCGCGACGAGCGCGACGTTCTCCTCGCTCAACCTTGCCGCGGCGGTGCAGCTTGCGGCGTATGAGACCCGGATGGCGCTGCTGGGCGGCGCCGCGCCGGACACCGACCGCACGCCGCCGGCGACTCACGCGGAGGTGGAGAGCCTGTTCGCGCACCTCGAGGCGAGCGTGGTGCAGAGCGGATTTCTCGATCCGGACAATCGCCGCCGGCTGATGGAGCGGTTGCGCCGCCTGTTCGGCCGCGCGCGGCTCGAGTCGCAGGAGGTCAACATCCTGCGCGGCATGCTCTCGGCATGGGATCAGGGCCCGCACAAGAAGTAAGTAACAGTAACCCTGGCGAGGACATAGTTGACTGGAACAGTCGGGTTTCGGATAATGGTCGCTCCAACAGAGGCTTGAGTCATGTTCTCGAAGATCCGTGAAGACATCGCCAGCGTGTTCGACCGCGACCCCGCGGCGCGCTCCACCTGGGAAGTCGTCACGTGCTACCCGGGCTTCCACGCGCTCCTGTCGCACCGGTTCGCGCACCTCCTCTGGAAGGGGCGCTTGCGCTGGCTCGCGCGCTGGATGTCGCACCTCGCGCGCTGGTTCACCGGGATCGAGATCCATCCCGGCGCGACGATCGGCCGGCGCTTCTTCATCGACCACGGCATGGGCGTCGTGATCGGCGAGACGGCGGAGATCGGCGACGATGTCACGCTCTACCACGGCGTGACGCTCGGCGGCACCACCTGGAACAAGGGCAAGCGCCACCCGACGCTCGGCAACGGCGTCGTCGTCGGTGCGGGCGCGAAGCTCCTCGGCCCGATCCTCGTCGGCGACTACGCGAAGGTCGGCTCCAACGCGGTCGTGGTGAAGGACGTGCCGCCCGGCGCGACGGCGGTCGGGATTCCCGCGAAGATCATCATGGCCGAGCAGGACCAGGCCCGCGAGGCGCACGCCGCGAAGCTCGGCTTCTCCGCGTACGGCCTCTCGACCCACGAGGACGATCCGGTCGCGCAGGCGATCCGCGGCCTGACCGACCACACCGCCGAGCTCGAGGCGCGGATCGTGGAGCTCGCCGAGCGGCTCGATCGCCTCGGCCGCGGCGCCGACGACGGCCGCGGCGACGGCGCGCGCCTGCGCAAGGTTGTGGACAAGTAGCCGTGACGCGGCGCTTTTCCGGCGAATCCGGCCCCGTGCGCGCGTACGATCAGGGCATGCGCGCCAGCTACGGCCGTCTCCCCCTTGCGCTGCTCGTCGCCGTGGCGGCGACCGCGCCGCTCCGTGCGCAGACGATCGAGCAGCGCGCAGCGGAGGTGCGGCAGACGCTCGCCTCGCCGCCGCCGATCGAAACGGTCATCGATCGCGGGACGCGCATGCTGAACCCGCCCGCCGCAGCGCCGTCCGCCGCAGGCGCATCGACGGTCGATCCCCGAACTTCCGGCACCCCGCCCGCGGCGGCTACGAACCTGACGCCCCTGACCGGCGGAACCGGCACCTTGGCGCCGGGCGGTTCGGTGTTCGTCAACGATCCGCGCGGCACGGGGTTCCTCAACGACGCGCGGGGCGCGGGGTTCCTCCACGACGCGAGCGGCAACGCGATTATCGGATCGCCCCAGATCACCGGCGGCATCGGCGTTCGGGGCGCCGTACCCGGCCTGACCGTGATCCGCGCGCCCGGCGCCGGCCAGGTCACGGGCACCTCGAACCTCGTCACCGGCAACGGTCGCGCGCCGTGACACGGCGCGCGCCGGCTCAACCGCCGCGCGCGCTCAACATCCCCAGCACGTGCTTCACCGCGGCCGCACGCTCCTTCAGCGTCGCTGACGGGACCGCCGCGCGCAGCTTCGTCGGCCCGAGCAGCCGCCAGCCGCGGTGCTTCTGGACCAGCTCGATCACCCGCCCCGGGTCGACCGCGGCGTGCGCGCCGAACTGGATCTGCACGTGGTCCGGCGTCGCGTCGAGCCGTGCGACGCCGAGCGGGTGGCCGAGGATGCGGAGACGATGGCTCTCGATGAGCGCCTGCGCCGTTTCCGGCAGCGGACCGAAGCGATCGACGAGCTCCTCGTGCATGGCGGTGAGCGCCTCCGGCGAGTCGCAGTTCGCCAGACGCTTGTAGAGGACGAGCCGCTCGTGGACGTCGGAGCAGTAGTCGGCCGGCAGCAGGGCGGGCACGTGCAGGTTGATCTCGGTGACGACGCCGAGCGGCTGCGTGAGATCGGGCTCGCGGCCCGCCTGCAGGCTGCGCACGGCGTGGGCGAGCATGTCGTTGAAGAGGTTGAAGCCGACTTCCTGCATCTCGCCGCTCTGCGACTCGCCGAGCACCTCGCCCGCGCCGCGGATCTCGAGATCGTGCATCGCGAGGTAGAAGCCCGACCCGAGCTCCTCCATCATCTGGATCGCCTCGAGCCGCTTCTTCGCCGTGGCGGTCAGCGCCTCCTCGGGCGGGGTGAGGAGGTAGGCGTATGCCTGGTGGTGGGAGCGTCCGACGCGGCCGCGCAGCTGGTGCAGCTGGGCGAGGCCGAACCGGTCGGCGCGATGGATCACGATCGTGTTCGCGGTCGGGATGTCGATCCCGGTCTCGATGATGGTGGAGCAGACGAGCAGGTTGGTGCGCTGCTGCAGGAACTCGCGCATCACCCGCTCGAGCTCGCGCTCGCGCAGCTGGCCGTGCGCGACCGCGACGCGCGCCTCCGGGACGAGCTCGGCGAGGCGCGCGGCCTGCGCGTCGATCGAGTCGACCTCGTTGTGCAGGAAGTAGATCTGGCCGCCGCGCTTCAGCTCGCGCAGCGCGGCCTCGCGGATCGTGCCGGCCGAGTAGGGCGCGACGAACGTCTTGATCGCGAGCCGCTTCGCGGGCGCGGTGGCGATCACCGACAGGTCGCGCAGCCCTTCGAGCGACATCGCGAGCGTGCGCGGAATGGGTGTCGCGGTGAGCGTGAGCACGTCGACCTCGGCGCGCAACGCCTTCAGGCGCTCCTTCTGCCGCACGCCGAAGCGGTGCTCCTCGTCGACGATCACCAGCCCCAGCCGGTGGAACTTGACGTCGCGCGAGAGCAGCTTGTGCGTGCCGATGGCGATGTCGACGCTGCCGTCGGCGAGCCCTTTCACCGCCGCGGCCGTCTCCTTGCCGGTGCGAAAGCGCGACAGCTCGGCGATGCGCACCGGCCAGTCGGCGAAGCGGTCCGAGAACGTGTTGAAGTGCTGTTCGGCGAGCAGCGTGGTCGGGGCGAGCACCGCCACCTGCTGGCCGTCGGCCACGGCGACGAACGCGGCGCGCAGGGCGACTTCGGTCTTGCCGAACCCGACGTCGCCGCAGACCAGGCGGTCCATCGGCTTGCCCTCGCGCATGTCGCGCACCACCGACTCGATCGCCGCCATTTGATCGGCGGTCTCCTCGAAGCCGAACCCTTCCGCGAACGCCTCCAGGTCGTGCTGCTTCACGGTGAAGGGCCGGCCTTGGCGCGCGGCGCGCTGGGCGTAGAGGGCGAGGAGCTCCGCGGCGGTGTCGCGCACCTGCGCCGCCGCCCGGCGCTTGGCCTTCTCCCAGTCCGCGCCGCCCAGCTTGTGCAGCGGCGCCTGCTCCGGCGGCCCGCCCGAGTACCGTCCGATGGTGTGCAGCTGCGCCACCGGCACGTACAGCTTGTCGGCGGCCGCATACTCGAGCTGCAGGAATTCGGTCGGTCCGTCGCCGAGATCGAGGCTCACCAGCCCGCGATAGCGGCCGACGCCGTGCTGCTCGTGCACCACCGGGTCCCCGACGACGAGCTCCGACAGGTCGCGGAGCATCCCCTCGATCGAGCTGCGCTTCGCCTGCTCCCGGCCGGCGCGGGCGCGCGCGGTCCCGGCGTAGAGCTCGGCCTCGGTGATGATCGCGAACGCGGCGGGCGAAAGGCCGAGCGCGTCCAGCGTTTCGGCGGGTGCGACGAAGCCGCCGAACAGCGGTCCCACGCCGAGCATGAAGCGGGGCTCGGCGGCAAGAAACTCGTCGAGCCCCGCGCAGGGCGCGGGCGCGAGGCCGTACTGCGCGAAGTACTCGGTCATCGTCTCGCGGCGGCCGGGCGACTCGGCGAGCACGAGGACGCGCTCGGGGGTCGTCTCGAGGAAGGTCTTGAGCGCATGCAGGGGATCGGCCGCGCGGCGCTCCACCGCGACCTCCGGCACCGGCAAGGTGGCGACGAGATCGATGTCGTCGCGCGCCAGCGCGGGGGCGTGCAGGTCCACCCGGGCGAAGCGCTGGGCGCCGACGAAGAAGTCCTCCGCGGTCAGGAACAGCGTGGGCGGCGGGAGGAGCGGCCGGTCGCGGTCGCCGCGCAGCAGCTGGAAGCGCGAGTTGCAGTCGCGCCAGAACTGGTCGATTGCGCCGTGCACGTCGTGATGGAGCACCAGCGTCGCGCCGGCCGGGAGGTAGTCGAACAGGTGCCCGGTGGCGTCGAAGAAGAGCGGCAGGTAGTACTCGATGCCGGGCGGCGCCACGCCGTTCGAGACGTCCTTGTAGACGGTGCTCTTCGAGGGGTCGCCCTCGAACGCGTCGCGAAAGCGCGCGCGGAAGCGCGCGCGCGCCGGATCGTCCAGCGGGAACTCCCGCGCCGGCAGCAGGCGGATCTCGGCGACCTTGTAGACCGTGCGCTGCGTGTCCACGTCGAACGTGCGGAGCGACTCGACCTGCTCGTCGGCGAGGTCGATCCGGTAGGGCAGGGCGCTGCCCATCGGAAAGAGGTCGATCAGCCCGCCGCGCACGCAGTACTCGCCGGGGGCGACGACCTGCGTGACGTGGCTGTACCCGGCGGTCGTGAACTGCGCGCGCAGCTGCGCGGCGTCCAGGCGCGTGCCCTGCTTGATGAAGAACGTGTAGCCGGCCAGGTAGGCGGGCGGCGGCAGGCGATAGAGCGCGGTGGTGGCCGGGACAATGGCGATGTCGCAGTCGCCGGAGGTGATGTGGTGGAGCGTCTCGAGGCGCTCGGAGACCAGGTCCTGGTGCGGCGAGAACGTGTCGTACGGCAGCGTTTCCCAGTCGGGGAACAGGCTGACGCGCAGCTCCGGCGCGAACCACGGGATCTCCTCGCGGAGGCGCTGCGCGTCGAGCGCGGAGCCGCATACGACCACGACCGGTCGTGCGGTCGGCCGCGAGACGCGCGAGCGCCAGCGCATCGGAGGAGCCGTGAAGCTTCCCGAAGCGAACGCGTGAAGCGGTCGGAACGGCGGTCACTGGAATTGCGGGCGCAAGTCATCCTGCAGCGGGGGCTGCACTCAAACACCACGCCGCGTGAAATCGGGCGGGGTCCCTGCCCGGTCCAACGCGGCGCGCCCGTATTATAGTCGTGGGGCTCATGCGAATCGACGACCACGCGTCATGACCGCGCGCCGATACGGCCTGATTCCGGCAGCGGGGCAGGGCGCCCGCCTCGGCGGTGAAGCGCCCAAGCAGTATCTCGACCTCCGCGGTGAGCCGATGCTCGCGCACGCGGTGCGTGCGCTGCTCGCGCATCCGTCCATCGAAGTCGCGTTCGTCGTGCTCGCGCCGGACGACGAGCGCTATGCCACCTGCGACTGGACCGCGTTTGGCGATCGCATCGCGCCCCTCTGGTGCGGGGGCGCCACGCGGCGCGACAGCGTGCTGAACGGGCTGGTGGCCATGGCGAACGTGGTCGATCCGGACGACTGGGTGCTCGTGCACGATGCTGCACGACCCTGCCTCACGCGCGCGGACGTCGAGCGGCTGATCGCGGCCGTCGGCGACGACGACAACGGCGGCATCCTCGCGGTGCCGCTCGCCGACACGCTGAAGCGCGCGGACGATCAGGAGCGCATTGCTGCGACCGAGCCACGCGAGCGGCTGTGGCTCGCCCAGACGCCGCAGATGTTCCGGTACGGAACGCTGCTGCGCGCGCTAGGGGCCGCCGCAGTGGTGACCGACGAGGCGGCCGCCGTCGAGGGGCTCGGCCTGAAGCCGAGGCTGGTGCCGGGCAACCTGCGGAACCTGAAGGTGACTTATCCGGAGGACGTCGCTCTCGCAAGCCTCGTTCTCGCGTCTTCATCGTGAGGGATCGAACCATCGGGCGACACGGCTAGCGGCGCACGCGGCAGGTGGGCGTATGCTGCTCACTTCGACTGTCGTGGCGAGGAGGCCCATGGCGACGCTGCTTGGCGCTTTGCGGCGACTGCTCCTGGCGGGCGCGTTTGCGGTGGCGTGCGGTCTGCTGCAGGCCGCACCGATGCCGGTGCTGGTGCTGACCGTGGACGGCGCGATCGGCCCGGCGAGTGCCGATTACGTCGTCCGCGGCCTCGCGCACGCGGCCGCCGAGGGCGCGCAGCTCGTCGTGCTGCAGATGGACACGCCCGGCGGGCTCGACACGTCCATGCGGCAGATCATCAAGGCGATCCTCGCTTCGCCGGTGCCAGTGGCGGCGTTCGTGGCACCGGGCGGCGCCCGCGCGGCGAGCGCCGGAACCTACATCCTCTACGCAAGCCACGTCGCTGCGATGGCGCCCGGAACGAATCTCGGCGCGGCCACGCCTGTGGCGATCGGCCTCGGGCCAAGGGACGACGCGAAGGACGACGCGAAGGACGACGGCGCGAAGGGCACCGCGAGCACCGAAGGACCCGATGACCCGGAAGGCGGTCAGCGACGCGGCGGCCTACATTCGCGGGCTCGCGCAGATGCGCGGGCGCAACGCCGACTGGGCCGAGCAGGCGGTGCGAGAGTCGGTCAGCCTGTCGGCCACCGAAGCCCTGAACCTGCGGGTCGTGGATCACGTCGCGGCGGATCTGCCGGACCTGCTCAAAGCGCTCGACGGCAAGAAGATCAACGTGCTTGGACGGGAGGTGATCCTCGCCACGGGAGACGCCCCGCGCCTCGCCTACGAGCCCGACTGGCGGGCGCGGCTGCTCGGCGTGATCACCAATCCCAGCGTCGCGATCATCCTCATGATGATCGGCATCTACGGCCTGTTCTTCGAGTTCTCCAACCCGGGCTTCGTCGCGCCCGGGGTCATCGGCGGGATCTCGCTGCTGGTCGCGCTGTACGCGTTCCACCTGCTGCCGGTGAGCTACGCCGGGCTCGCGCTCATCGGCCTCGGCATCGCGCTGATGATCGCGGAAGGCTTCGTGCCGAGCTTCGGCTCGCTCGGCATCGGCGGCGTGATCGCCTTCGCGATCGGCGCGGTGATCCTGATCGACACCGAGGTGCCGGGCTTCGGCATTCCGCTCTCGCTCGTGGCGTTCCTCGCCGTGCTGTCGGTCGCTTTCATGGTGCTGGTGGGACACCTGGCGCTGAAGGCGCGCCGGCGCCCCGTCGTGACCGGGCGCGAGGCGCTTGTCGGCAGCATGGGCGAAGTGCTCGAGGTCTCGGCCGCGGGCGCCTGGGCACGCGTGCACGGCGAGCTGTGGCAGGTGGCGAGTCGCGAGCCGCTCGCCCCGGGCGCGCACGTGCGGGTCACCGGGGTGGACGGCCTGACCCTCAACGTCACGCCGCAGAACGCACGGGGAGAATGAGCATGGGCTTCATCGGTCTGGGCGTCGCAATCGTCATCGTCATCGCGCTGGCGGTGGCGTCGTTCCGCATCCTGCGCGAGTACGAGCGGGGAGTGGTGTTCCAGCTCGGGCGCTTCTGGCGGGTCAAGGGGCCGGGGCTCGTCATCCTGATCCCCGGCGTGCAGCAGATGGTCCGCGTCGACCTGCGCACCGTGGTGCTCGACGTGCCCACCCAGGACGTGATCTCGCGCGACAACGTCTCGGTCAAGGTCAACGCGGTGGTGTACTTCCGCATCGTCGATCCGCAGAAGGCAATCATCGAGGTGGCCAACTTCCTCAACGCCACGAGCCAGCTCGCGCAGACCACGCTGCGCTCGGTGCTCGGCAAGCACGAGCTCGACGAGATGCTGGCCGAGCGCGAGCGGCTGAACCTGGATATCCAGCGCGTGCTCGACGCCGCCACCGACGCGTGGGGCATCAAGGTCTCGACCGTCGAGATGAAGGATGTCGACCTGAACGAGACCATGGTGCGCGCCATCGCGCGCCAGGCCGAAGCCGAGCGCGAGCGCCGCGCCAAGGTGATCCACGCCGAGGGCGAGCTGCAGGCCTCCGAGAAGCTGCTCGCGGCCGCGCAGATCCTCGCGCGCCAGCCCGAGGCGATGCAGCTGCGCTATCTGCAGACGCTGAACGCGATCGCCGGCGACAAGAGCTCGACCATCGTGTTTCCGCTGCCGATGGACTTCCTGTCGGCACTCAAAGGGGTCGCGCCGAGGCAGTGACGATTCACGCCTGCGCGCACGCCGCGGGGCGGGCGCGGCCGTCCGGCGCGCCGCTGCGGACCTCGCCCGGGCTCACGATCCGCTACAGTTCGGGGAGCGAGACGTTCCGGACCCCATGAGAATCGGCCAAGGCTTCGACGTACACGCGCTCGTCCCGGGGCGCAAGCTGATCGTCGGCGGCGTCGAGATCCCGTTCGAGCGCGGACTCGCGGGGCACTCGGACGCCGACGTGCTGCTGCATGCGATCACCGACGCGCTGCTCGGCGCGGCGGCGCTCGGCGACATCGGGCGGCACTTCCCCGATACCGATCCCGCCTATCGCGGAGCGGACAGTCGCGCGCTGCTCCGCGCTGCGATGACGAAGGTCGGGGCCGCAGGCTACAGCGTCGCGAACGTGGATGCGACGATCATCGCGGAGCAGCCGAAGATGGCGCCGCACATCCCGGCGATGATCGCGTGCATCGCGGCCGATCTCGGGCTGAAACCGGGACAGGTGAACGTGAAGGCGAAGACGACCGAGCGGTTGGGCTTCACCGGGCGCGGCGAGGGGATCGCCGCGGAGGCGGTGGTCCTGCTCGCGGATGCGCCGCAGACGTGGATCACGCCGGACGTCCCGTAGCGCCGCTGCGTCTCTTCTTCGCGCTCTGGCCGGACGACGCGACCCGCGCGCGGCTGGCCGACTGGACGCAGGCGATCCACCGCGCGAGCGGCGGCCGAATGATGCGGCCGGAGAACGTCCACCTCACGCTGGCGTTCCTCGGCAGCACGGACGCCGCGTTGCTTCCGTCCATCGTCGCGGCGGCATCGCGCGTCGCGCCCCGCCGGTTCACGCTCCGCATCGACGAGCCCGGGTACTGGCGGCACAACCAGATCGCGTGGGCAGGCGCGCGCGAGTCCTCTCCGGAACTCGACGCGCTCGTCCTGGATCTGCGGGCGGCGCTCGTCGACGCGAAGATCGCGTTCGATCCGAAGCCGTTCGTCGCGCACCTCACGCTGGTGCGCAAGGCGCGCCCGGGCTTCAGGTTGCCACGCCTGGAGCCGATCGAATGGCCGGTTCGGGACTTCGTCCTGGTGCGGTCGGTGACGGGTCCGGATGGCAGTACGTACGAGGTCGCGGAGCGCTGGGCGCGAGGCGTTTAGGGCGCACTCGGGAGCGGATCCGCTCGAAGTCTTCAGACCGTCGCGTTGGTGCGCCAACCCTCCGCGTACGACGTGCGCGCCATGCTGGAGTAAGGCGCGGGACCGACGATCGCCCGAATCTCGATCTGCCTGTGGCGCTCGACCGTCGTCTTCTGCGAACCGCCGCTTTCCTCTCCCCAGACGAGCCTGACCTCGGTGCCGGGCTCGATTTCCGGATCCACCAGGGCGAGCGAGAGGTACGACCGCTCGTTGTAGGTGTATCCGGCGAACATCGACACGCCGACCGTTTTCCCACCTTTCAGCACCTTGTCGTACGAGGCGGACGTGTAGTTCGACAGCGGCATATCGATGTACTTGTAGGGATCGCCCGGCTCGAGCATCGACCTGAACACCTTTACGACGTCATCGGCGTTCCAGGCGAGCGTGACTTTCCTGCGATGCGGCTTGCCTGCGATCTTCTCGAGTGCCTGCCGGCCGATGAACTCGTGGTCGAACTTGACGAACGGCCCGTAGCCCAGCTCGTAAGGGGTCACGTAATAGTCTTCGATGTTGTCCGAGTAGAAACTGCCGCCGATCGAGCCCGAGCCCTCGTAGCTGGCCGCCGGCAGCCATTCCCGGTAAGCCTTCATCTGTTCCCCGGTGTAGACCGCCGGAAGCGGTGACGGTATCCAACCCGACTCCAGCGTGTTGGTGGCGTAGGCTCGGGAGCCGACTTGCTTGAGCCCAAAGTCCTTGCCGGCGTCGACAATGGCGGCGCGGATCTCCTCGCGTTCCTCGTAGGGCCCCCAGACTTCCAGTCCGGGCGCGCCGGCCATGCCGTGACGCAAGGCGCGGACCTTCCGTCCCGCGATGTTGATGACGCCCATGTGAAAGAACTTGATCTCCGGCACCGGTCCGCCGTTCAGCTTCTCGATCACCTGCGGCGCAGCGGGCCCCTGGATCTGGAAGCGGTAGTTCCTGCGAACGACCGCCTTGCCGCGCGGGTTGGAGGGCGAGCGGTCGTCCTTTTCCGTCTTGACCTTGTATCCGCCCGTCTCGGCATGAAACTGAATCCAGCTTGCGGCCGGCGCGCGCCCGACGAAAACGAGCCGCCCTTCTTCCAGGTGAAAGAGGATCCCATCGCCGATCACGTGACCGCCGTAGCTGCACGGAACGTAATGCTTCGCTCTGTTGACCGGAAAGTTGGCGAAGCTGTTGATCGCGAGCCCAGAGAGCAGTTTGACGGCGTCGGGACCTTCGACGTACTGCTCCACCATGTGGTGAGACTGATCGAAGAGCACGGCGGTGGTCTGCCAGGCAAGCTGCTCGTCGCGCCAGTTCGAAAACTCGGTCGGAACCACCGGATAGACATAGGCTCCGATCTGTGAGTTGCGAAGCATCGCCACCGGATTGCCGGTCGCCCGCAGCAGCTCCTCGAGGTTTGCGTGGCTCATGTCCTGTTCCCTTCTCGTGGCGAGACAAGCATTGTGATCAGGTCCGGCCGGGTTTTCAATCGAGGCGGCACTTGCCCGACGGCTGGCAGCGGGCTCCGACTCAAGGTAGTCGGAACGACCGGCTGAAATCGACCCATCAGCGGCATCGGTGGCCTCGAACTGGCCCCGAAGCGGCCGGTCGGATCCGTACCTAGCGCCCCCGAAGGAGGCCCCGCATCAGTGGGCACACACAGGTAGGCGGCACAAAGGACGATTGAGGCGCCAAGTCCAAGGACTTCAGGCCGCCGCGGTCCAGGGGCCCCAGTCCTGAGCCTTGCCGGGGGCGTTTGAAGGTCCTATGCTCGGACTGGGTTGTCATGTGATGGTAAGGTTAATAGCGAACTAGACGAATTGCCCATGACAATTTGGAGTCCTCTTCCAGGGGAGCGAGAGTTCGTCGTGCGGTTCCGTACGCCACTGTCCAAGCTACGTCAGTGGATGTTGCGCCAAGTTCAAGCATTCCGGAGGGCCGAGTTCGGCGCTCCATTTCACGGGGTACGCCTAGATGAAGAAGACGGCAGAAAAGGCAGTGAAAAATGCTTTGCGCGGCATGTCCGCGTTGGCATTGTCCTTGACGGTTATGTTGGGGACGTCCGTGGACGTGAGAGCCGATGAGGCAGATGCCAAGAAGTTGCTCAAGGCCATGTCCGATTATCTGGCGGCGCAGAAGGCGATCTCGTTCAAATACGACGTCGCCCTCGAGGTCGTCACCAAAGATGAACAAAAACTCGCCTGGTGAGTTCAGGGGCCGTGACACTTAACCGGCCTAATAAGATCTCCGTGCCATGCGTGCCGGCGGGTTTGCCGATGTCGAGACTTCTTTTGACGGGAAAACACTGACCTTGCTGGGCAAGAACCTGAACATCTACGCACAACAGGAAATACCGGGCACGATTGATCACCTGATCGATGTGTTGCGGACGAGTATCACCGGCACCTCGCTGCCGCGAACCTGCTGTTGTCGAATTCCTGACGACGCGCTGATGCGTGATGTCGTCGATGTAAAGGACCTTGGCAGTGGCGTCGTGGTGGCGTTGAGTGCGATTACCTGGCTCTTCGAAAAAAGGAAGTTGATTGGCAGATCTGGATCGCACAAGGGAAACGTCCCTATCCTTGTCGGTATAGCATCGCCACGAAGGACCTTGCCGGCCAACCTCAATACATCATTCAGATCAGGGATTGGAAAACTGGAAATGAGGTTGCAGCCACTGATTTCAGCTTCAAGAACAGAACCAAGGCGAAAAAGGTCGAGCTAGGGAACCTTGAGGGCACAGGTGACTTGCCCGCGCATTTCAAGATTGGAGAATCCAAATGATCATGTTGAAACGACTCGCTTTCTTCGTAATTGTCGGAATCATCGTCGTTGGCGGATCCGAGATCGGCGAGCGGTTGGCGATCCCCGGGGTTCACAGTGTGATTGCGACGGCCGAAGGCGAGGTCGGGCGCCCACTCACGCCAGTGAGCGTAGCGGGCGTGGCGCGACGTGAGGATAGGCGTGACTAACGAGGAGTCCCGCGCCGATCGGGCGGTCACATTCAGGGCACAGGGATACTGCTATCGATTGATAGCGTTGAAGAACGCCTCGGTTCGTAGCCCCTCAGCCTGCGACTGGAAAGGTCACGCGCGCGACGAGCCCTCCGCCTTCACGCGGCAGGAGGTCGAGCGCCCCGCCGTGCATGCGGGCGATGCGCTCGACGATCGCGAGGCCGAGGCCCGAGCCGCCCTTGCCGCTGCGCGCGGTCTCCAGGCGCGTGAACGGCTGCTTGAGGCGCTCGACCTCGTCGGCGGGAATGCCCGGGCCACGGTCGAGCACCTCGACGGCGACTGCGCGCCCGGCCCGCGCGACGCGCAGCAGCACGTCCTTCTCGCCGTAGCGGAATGCGTTGTCGACCAGGTTCGTCATGAGCCGGCGCACCGCGAGCCGGCGCACCGCGACCGGCGGTACGTCCGCGATTTCGTCCGCAAGCGCGTGGCCCGTGCCGCGGTAGTGCGCGGCCACCTCGCGCGCGAGCGCGGCCAGATCGGTCGGCGCGGCCGATTCACCGCCCGCGGCGCGCGCGAAGTCGAGGAACTGGCCGATGATGCGATCCATCTCGTCGATGTCGGCGGCCATGCCGCCCTTGAGCTGCGCGTCGGCATCCGCCATCTCCAGCCCGAGCCGCAGCCGCGCGAGCGGCGTGCGCAGGTCGTGCGACACGCCCGCGAGAATGAGCGCGCGGTCGTCCTCGAGCCGCGCCAGGTCGCGCGTCATCTGGTTGAAGGCCCGCGACACGGTCTGGATTTCCTGCGGGCCCGACTCCTCGAGCGGCGCGGGCACGCGGCCGCGGCCGACGTCGGCCGCGGCGCCGACGAGCGCGCGCAGCGGCCGTCGCAGCCGGAACACGATCAGCCACGCGCCCGCGAGCGCGGCGACGAGCACGAACGCGCCCCACCCGAGCCAGCGCAGCGCGGCCTGCCGCTCGATGCGCTCGCGCGGCAGCATCACCCAGTACTCGTCGCCGTCGATGCGGAAGCTCACCCAGAAGCCCGGCAGCCCGTCGCGCTCGGCGGCGAGCCGCGTGTCCGGGCCCGAGCTGCCGGCGCATCTGCCTCGGCGACGAGGCTGCGTCCCGGGTCGGTCGAGCGGCAGCGGCGTCGATGCGCTCGTCGGGCTCGGCCGGGTAGATGCGGATGCCTTCGCTGCTCCTGCAGGTCGAGCAGCAGCTCGCGCCGCAGGTCGGGCTGCGCGGTCACCAGCGCGGCGCGGGTGAGGTTCACCACGCTGGCCACCAGCTCCGCGGTCTGGCGCGCGCGCGGCTCGCGCTCGGAGAAGCGGAACGATCTGGAACCACGCCGCCACCGCGAGCAGGATCAGCGCGGCAATCAGGACGAACGTGCGCCAGAGGAGGGTGCGCGGGAAGATCGTCATCACGCCTTCGTCCCGTCGGGGACGAAGACGTAGCCGAACCCCCAGACGGTCTGGATGAAGGTGGGGCTGGACGGGTCGGCCTCGATCAGCTTGCGCAGGCGCGAGACCTGGACGTCGATCGCGCGATCGAAGACCTCGTACTCGCGGCCGCGCGCGAGCTCCATCAGCTTGTCGCGCGAGAGCGGCACGCGCGGATGCGTGACCAGCACCTTGAGCAGCGCGAACTCCCCGGTGGTGAGCGCGATGTGCTCGCCGTTGCGGAGGAGGGTGCGCGTGGCGAGGTTCACGGTCATGCCGCCGAATTCGACCGACTCCGCCTCCGCCGACGGCGCGCCGGGCGGGAGGGGCGCGGCGCGCCGGCGCAGCACCGCGTTGATTCGCGCCACCAGCTCGCGGGGGTTGAACGGCTTGGGCAGGTAGTCGTCGGCGCCCATCTCCAGGCCGACGATCCGGTCCACGTCCTCGCCCTTGGCGGTGAGCATGATGATCGGGATGGTGTTCTTGGTCCCGCGCAGCCGGCGGCAGATCGAGAGCCCGTCCTCGCCGGGCAGCATCAGGTCGAGGACCATGAGGTCGAAGCGCTCGTGCGCGAGCAGCTTGTCCATCGCGTGCGCCTCCGACACCGCGCGCACGGCGAAGCCCTGCTCGCCGAGATAGCGGTGCAGCAGGTCGCGCAGCCGCAGGTCGTCGTCGACGACCAGGATCTTGGTCTTGGTCTCGGTCATGGGCTGGAGATGCTACCGCCGCCCGGAGCGGCGGACGAGGCAATGGTAACGCGCGGTAAGCCGGGGGCAGCGCGTAACAGCCGGTTACAACCTCGCGCCGCCTCACACATTCCGCTTACAGGCAGGCCCTAGAGTGCGATTACGCCGACGCGACGGTCCGCCGCGAGAACGGGCGAACGGCAACATTACAACGAGATGCACGACGCGGAAGTCCGCTACGAACGATGGCATCATTGCCCGCATAGTCGGGAGCGCATTGAACGGCGATGAAACGGATGGTGGTCATGGCAACGCTCGCAACGCTGCTTGCTGCAGCGTGGCCCGCTTGGGCGCAGCCCGGGCCGGGGCAGGGGCAGGGGCAGGGAGGCCGACGCGGGATGGACCGCCCGATGCCGGAGCGCCCGATGGGGCCGCCGCCCGAGCGCGGATGGCAACGATCCGACGGCGGCGGGCATGCAGCACCGCCGCGGGCAGATGTCGCCCGAGGAGCGCGAGAAGCTGCGCCAGGACATCGGCCAGCACGGGCGGGACATCTACCGCGATCCGCGGAGTAAGGGCGGGCCGGGCAAGCAATGACCGGCGAGGTTGCTGCCGGAAACGGCGCTCACGCGGCGAGCAGGTGGGTGACGCCGTCCCAGAGCAGCTTCGCGCCGGTGACGAACATCAGGGTGTAGGCGATGCGGTAGAACCACAGCGTGCTGAGCCGCTTGCGCGTCCAGATCCCGAACAGGATCCCGACGACCGCGATCGGCAGCAGCGCGACCGCGGTGCCGACGTTGCGCGCGTCGAACAACCCCAGCATGAGATAGGGGACGATCTTCGCGGCGTTGATCGCCGTGAAGAAGATGATCGTGGTCCCCACGTAGAGCGCCTTGTCGAGGCGCATCGGCAGCAGATAGATCGCCAGCGGCGGGCCGCCCGAGTGCGCGACGAAGCTGGTGAATCCCGAGCCCGCGGCGCAGGCGTAGCCCTTCCAGCGGCTCGGCTGGGCGGGTGCGGGCACTCCGGCAAGGACCTGCCAGGCGACGAAGCCGCAGGCGATGACGCCGAGCAGGACGCGGATCCAGTCGTCGTTCAGGTAGTTGAAGGTCACCCACCCGATGCCGATGCCGACGAGGCCCGCCGGCACGATGACCTTCATGAGCTTGCGATCCCAGTCCCGGCGGTAGGCGTAGAGGCCGATCAGGTCCATCAGGATCAGGATCGGCAGCATGATCGCCGCCGCCTGCACCGGGGAGATCACGAGCGAGAGCAGCGGCACCGAGAAGCCGCCGGCGGCGCCGATGCCGCCCTTCGAGACGCCGGTGAGGATGACCGCGGGAACCGCGACCGCGTAGAACCAGGGGTTCGAGATCAGATCAAGCGACAAACGCCGTCACCGCACGCGGCGAGATGCTTCAGCCCTTCGCCGCCTGGTCGCGCAGCACGCGCTTCAGGATCTTTCCGGTCGCGCTCTTCGGCAGTTCCCTGACCAGCTCGACCCGCGCGGGAATCTTGTAGGCGGCGAGCCGGTCGCGGCAGAACTGCGCGAGCTCCTCGGCGTTCGCGTGCTTGCCCTCCTTGAGCACCACCGCCGCCCGAACCTGCTCGCCCTTCAGGGCGTCCGGCGCGCCGTAGACCGCGACCTCCTGCACCGCCGGATGCCGGTACAGCACGTGCTCGACCTCGGCCGGCCACACCTTGAAGCCGGAGACGTTCACCATGTCCTTTACGCGGTCCACGATGTAAACGTAGCCGTCCTGGTCCATGCGGCCGATGTCGCCCGAGTGCAGCCAGCCGTGCCGCAGCGCCTTGTCGGTGTCCTCCGGCCTGCCCCAGTAGCCCTTCATCACGCCCGGGCCGCGGATCACGATCTCGCCCCATTCGCCGCGCGCGACTTCCTTGTCGTTCTCGTCGTGGATCGCAAGGGTGAAGCCCTCGACCGCGGTGCCGACGCTGCCGAAGCGGTGCTCGGTCGCGTGGTTGTAGCAGGCGAACGGCGAGCACTCGGTGAGCCCGTAGCCTTCGAACACGCGGCGGCCGAACCGCTCGGTCCAGCGCCGCGAGATCTCCTCGGGCATCGTCGCCGCCGCGGAAAAGTAGTAGTCGATCGAGGACAGATCGTACTTCGCGAGATCCATGTTCAGGACCCCGATGTAGATCGTGGGAACGGCGAAGAACTTGGTGATCCGCTCGCGACCGATCGCCGCGAGCACGACCTCCGGAACGAAGCGGCGGAACAGCGCCAGCGTCGCGCCGGCTTCGAACCCGCCGTTCATGATGTAGTTCTGGCCGAACACGTGGAACAGCGGCAGGAAGAGCGCCAGCCGGTCGGCCGGCCGGTAGCCGGAGCATTGCGCCGCCGTGCGCATGTTGGTCTCGATATTGTGGTGCGTCAGCGTCACGCCCTTCGGGACGCCGGTCGTGCCGGACGAATAGAGCAACACCGCGGGATCGTCCGGCTGCATGGACGCGGCGCGCAGGGTGGGGTCGCCGCGGGCGAGCCAGTCCTCGAGCGCGATCTCGTCCGGTTCCCCGCCTTCGCAGATGACGGTGTGTTCGATCGAAGGGCAGTCGGGGCGCGGCACGTTGGGGAGCAGCTCCTCGGTCGTGAACAGGACCTTCGGACGCGAGTCGTTGACGATGTGGCGCACTTCCTCCCACTTGAAGATCGAGTTGATCGAGACCACGACCGCGCCGATCTTCAGCCCCGCCAGGTACGCGAGCGCGAAGGCTGGAATGTTCGGCAGGTAGAGCGCGATCCGGTCGCCGCGGCGCACGCCGTGCTTGGCCAGGGCGTCGGCGAGGGCCGACGCGCAGTAGTCCAGGGTCGAATAGGAGACGCTCTTGCCCTCGAACAGGATGGCGGGGTGGTCCTTCAGGCGCGCCGCGGCGCGCTCGACGTGGTTGGCGATGTTCATTGTGCGGGCCGGAAAATGGCTCAGAAGTTCACGTTGTCCTTGCCCTTCAGCTTCAGGATGTCGCGCGCCTCGTCCGGGCGTGGCGACCTCGAGCCCGAGCTCCTCGAGGATGCGGCGGATCTTCGCGACCTGCTCGGCGTTGGTCTTCGCGAGCTGGCCCTTGCCGAGCCACAGGCTGTCCTCGAGCCCGACGCGCACGTTGCCGCCCATCACGGCCGACATCGTCGCGACGTACATCTGGTTGCGGCCGGCGCCGAGCACCGACCAGCGGTAGTCGTCGCCGAACAGGCGATCGGCGGTGCGCTTCATGTGCAGCACGTCCTCCGGGTGCGGCCCGATGCCGCCGCGGATGCCGAACACCGACTGGATGAACAGCGGCGGCTTCACGAGCTTGCGGTCGAGGAAGTGCGCCGCGGTGTACAGGTGGCCGATGTCGTAGCACTCGATCTCGAAGCGCGTGTCGTTGCCGCTGCACGACTCGAGGATGTGCGCGATGTCGCGGAACGTGTTCTTGAAGATGCGCTCGTCGGAGCCCGCGAGGTAGGGCAGCTCCCAGTCGTGCTTCCAGTCCTTGTAGCGCGGGATCATCTCGTACAGGCCGAAGTTCATCGAGCCCATGTTGAGCGAGGCGACCTCCGGCTTGAGCTGCAGCGCGGGCTGCAGGCGCTCCTCGACGGTCATCGTCGGCGCGCCGCCGGTGGTGAGGTTGATGACGACGTCGGTCGCGGCCTTGATCTTCGGCAGGAACTGCTTGAACATCGCCGGGATCCTGCGTCGGGCGGCCGTCGCTCGGGCATGCGCGCGTGCAGGTGCACGATGGCCGCGCCCGCGCTGCGCCGCGCCGATCGCGCCCTCGGCGATCTCGTCGGGCGTGATCGGCAGGTGCGGCGACATCGTCGGCGTGTGGATCGCGCCGGTGACGGCGCAGGTGATGATGACCTTGTTCTGCTTCGCTGCCATGGGAGCTCCTGCTGGGTTCACTTCTCTGCGGTCGCGCTTGTGGGCCGCGAGCGCCATCAGCCGCCGGTCTCGCCACGCGGCGCGCTCGGCAAGCTCGGTCGGCGGGGATCGCGGCACGGCGCTCCGCCTCGAGCCGGGCCAGCGCCGCCGTGTTCCACTCGCGCGGCACGCTGCGCGCGGTCCATCTCCACCATGGTGGCCGCGTAGCGCCGCGCGTAATCTACCACTCCCCCCGGCGCGTTGAGATCGATCGTTTCCAACGGGCCCATGAAGGACCAGCGCAGGCCGAGGCCGTCGCGGATCGTCTTGTCGATGTCCTCCGCCGAGGCGTAGCCGTCCTCATAGCAGCCGGATGGCCTCGCACACGAGCGCGGCCTGCAGCCGGTTGAGGATGAAGCCGGGGATCTCGCGCCGCACCACCACCGGCACCTGCTTCGCGACCTCGTGCAGGCGGCGCGCGCGCTCGACCACGTCCGGCGCAGTCCACGGCGCCGGGCACAGCTCGACGACCGGCACCACGTGCGGCGGGTTGACCGGGTGCGCGACGAGGCAGCGCGCGCGGCCGGGCAGGTCGGCACTGAATGCGGAGGCGGGGATGTACGAGGTCGAGCTGGCAAGGATGCAGTCCGGCGCCGCGAGCGCGTCCATCGCGGCGAAGATCGCCTGCTTGGCCTCGAGCGTCTCGCCGCACGCTCTCCTGGACGTAGCGCGCGCCGCGCAGCGCATCGGCGAGCGTGGCCGCCGGGGTGATCCGGGCGCGCACCGCCGCGGGCGGCTCGTCGAGCAGCCCGAAACCGGCGAGCTCGGCGAGCGCGGCGTCGACGGCGCGCAGACTTGCCGCGGCCGCGTGGCCGTCGCTGTCGTACACCGCGACCGGGTGCCCGGCGCGCGCGAACACGATGGCCCAGGCGCGGCCGATCAGGCCGGCGCCGACGATTGCAATGCGGTCCATTGCCGTTACACCGTGCGCGTGATGTCGCCGCAGATCGAGAGCGCCTGGCCGGAGATGTGCTTCCCGGCGTCGGTGGCCAGGAACAGCGCCATGTTCGCGATGTCCTGCGGCGGTGACGAATGTGCGCAGGCTGACGGAGTCGAGCAGCTTCTGCTTCTGCGCCTCGAACGGGATGCCCAGGGCCTGTGCTTTCGCGTCGATGACGCGGTTGATGCGCTCGCCCTCGACGTTGCCGGGCTGGAGGCAGTTGACGCGCACGCCGTCCGGGCCGGCTTCGATCGCGAGGCTCTTGGTCAAGCCGACCACCGCCCACTTCGCGGCCGCGTAGGGGGTGCGCATCGGAAAGCCGAGGCGTCCGGCGACCGAGGAGAGATTGATGATGCTGCCGCCGCCGGCGGCCTTGATCAGCGGCATCGCGAGGCGGGTGCAATAGAACATCGAGTTGAGGTCGACCGCGATGCAGCGGTCCCAGTCCGCGGGCGCCAGGTCCTCGATCTTCCCGGTCGGGCCGGCGATCCCCGCGTTGTTGACGAGCACGTCGAGGCCGCCGAGTTCGCGCTTCACGTCGGCGAACAGCCGGTCGACCTCCTCCGGGCTCGCCACGTCGGTGACGCTTTGCGTGACCTGCGGCAGCAGGCGCTTCGCCTCATCGAGGGCGCCGCGGTCGACATCGCAGATGTGCACGCGCGCGCCGTGGGCGACGAACGTCTGCGCGATGGCACGGCCGATCCCGGCCGCGCCGGCGGTGACGAGCACGCGCAGGCCTGCAGCGGATGTGTTCATGGAGCGCTCCCCCTTGGACGCCGCCCGCACCTCCGGGGAGAGACCTCGGACCTCCGGCCGCACGGCGTGGCGCGGAAGTTTAGCGCGCCTCGGTAGAATGGCGCAGCCAAGATGAACATCCTTGCCATCGAGACCGCTACCGACCTGCTCTCCCTCGCGATTGGCGACGGCGCGCGCATGCACGAAACGTCCCTTGCGGCCGGACAGCGGCAGGCCGAGCTGATCCTGGGCGAGATCGACGCGCTCCTCGCGCGCTCGGGGTTGTCGGTGCGCGATCTGGAGGCAGTCGCGTACGGCGCGGGTCCCGGCTCGTTCACCGGCTTGCGCATCGCGTGCGGGGTGGCGCAGGGCATCGCCGCGGCGCGCGGCATCCCGGTGCTGGGGGTGAGCACGCTCGCCGCGATCGCCGCGGGCTGCGACGCGACGCGCGTCATCGCGTGCCTCGATGCGCGGATGGGCGAGGTGTACCATGCCGCCTTCGAAAAACGGGACGGCGCGTTGCACGAAGTCATTCCTGCGGGGCTCCGGCGCCCCGAGTCCGTGCCGTTGCCCCCGGGTGAGGGCTGGACCGGCTGCGGCGGGGGGTTCGCTGCGCATGGCGAGGCCCTGGCGGCGCGCTTCGGCGCCCGCCTTGCCGCGGTGCATCCGGAAGTCATGCCTTCGGCCGCGGCGGTTCTGCGGCTGGCGGCGCCGCGCATCGCGGCGGGCGAGGGCGGCGATCCCGCGACGGCGGTGCCCGTCTACCTGCGCGATCGCGTCGCGCTCAAGACCGCCGAGCGATGAGCGCCCTGCCACGCCCCGAGCCGCGCATCCGCCCGCTGGCCGAGCGCGACCTCGACCCGGTGGTCGCGATCGAACGCGAGATCTACGAGTTTCCCTGGACGCTCGGCAATTTCCGCGATTCGCTCGCGGCCGGCTACAGCTGCTGGGCGTATCACGGCGCAGACGGCCTGGTCGGCTACGCGGTGATGATGATCGGCGCCGGCGAGGCGCATCTGCTCAATCTGAGCGTCGCTTCGGCGTGCCAGCGGCGCGGCTACGGCAGGCAGCTTCTCGAGCACCTGATGGGGGTCGCACGCAGCTACGGTGCGAGCGTGCTGCTCCTGGAAGTGCGCCCCTCCAACACGGCCGGGCGTGCGCTCTATGCCGCCTACGGCTTCGAGCAGGTCGGCATCCGCCGCGAGTACTATCCGGCGCGCGGCGGGCGCGAGGACGCGCTGCTCCTCGCCTTTCAGTTGTGACGGCGCGGCGGTGACGGAGCGGCGCGACCGGATTCTCGAGGAGATCGGCCTCGGCCCGACCTGGCGGCTGCGCGGGCGCAGCGCGCCGGTCGCGCCGCCGGAGGTCGACGAGCGGGGCGCCGACGCGCGGGTCGCCGAAGCGCAGGGGGTCTACGCGACTGTGCCGCCGACGGCGGACGGCGCGGCCGGGTCGGCCCGCGACGATCGGGCCGCGCGCATCGCGCAGCTCGACTGGACGGCGCTCAAGTCGACGGTCGCGGGCTGCACCGCCTGCCCGCTCTGCAAGACGCGCACCCACACCGTCTTCGGCGTCGGCGACGAGCAGGCCGAGTGGATGATGGTCGGCGAGGCGCCCGGCGCGGAGGAGGATGCGCGCGGCGAGCCGTTCGTCGGCCAGGCGGGGCGGCTGCTCGACAACATGCTCGCCGCAGTCGGCCTCAAGCGGGACGCGAACGTCTACATCGCCAACGTTCTCAAGTGCCGCCCGCCCGGCAATCGCAACCCGGCGCCGTCCGAAGTCGGGCAGTGCAGCCCGCACCTCACCCGCCAGATCGCGCTGATCCAACCGAAATTGATTCTGGCGATGGGTCGATTCGCGGCGCAGACGCTGCTCGGGACGGACGCGAGCATCGCCAGCCTGCGCGGCCGGCTGTTCCGGTATCAGGGCGTGCCGTTGATCGTGAGCTATCATCCCGCTTATCTCCTGCGCACCCTGCCGGACAAGGCGAAAGCGTGGGAGGACCTGTGTTTCGCGCGCACGACGATGAATGCGTTGAAATCGTCGGGCGCGTCGCCATCTTGATCCCGCTCCAAGACCGCAAAGGGGAAAAACCATGAGAAGACTCTGGGCCGTTCTCGTCGCCGGCATCGCGCTGGCGCTCGGCGGCTGTGGCTACAACGACATCCAGCGCGCCGACGAAGGCGTCACCGCCGCGTGGTCGGAAGTGACCAACCAGTACCAGCGCCGCGCCGACCTGATCCCGAACCTGGTCGAGACGGTGAAGGGCTTCGCGCAGCAGGAGAAGGATGTCCTCACGCAGGTGACGGAGGCGCGCTCGCGCGCCGGCAGCATCAAGCTCACCCCCGAGATGCTCAACGATCCGGCGGCGATGCAGCGGTTCCAGCAGGCCCAGGGCGAGCTGTCGGGCGCGCTGTCGCGCCTGCTCGTGACGGTGGAGAAATACCCCGATCTGAAGTCGGACAAGAACTTCCTCGAGCTGCAGGCCCAGCTCGAGGGCACCGAGAACCGCATCGGCGTCGCGCGCAACCGCTACATCAAGGCGGTGCAGGAGTACAACGTGCTGGTGCGGGAGTTCCCGGTGAACCTCACCGCGATGGTGTTCGGCTACAAGACCAAGGCGAACTTCACCGTCGAGAACGAGAAGGCCATCCAGACCGCGCCGAAGGTCGACTTCGGCGGCAAGAAATAGCGCGTCTCGCGCGGTGATGCTTCGGCGCCTGGCAGCGGCCGCCGGCAGTCTGTTGCTGCTCGTCGCGGCGGGTTTCGCGCTCGCGCAGGATCTCGCGCCGATCCCGCCGCTGAAGACGCGCGTCACCGACACGACCGGCACGCTCACCGCGCAGCAGGCCGCCGACCTCGAGCGGCGGATCGCCGACTTCGAGGCGCGCAAGGGCAGCCAGATCGGGGTGCTGATCGTGCCGACGACGGCGCCCGAGGCCATCGAGCAGTACGGGATCCGGGTGGCGGAGGCGTGGAAGCTCGGCCGCAAGGGCACCGACGACGGCGTCATCCTCATCGTCGCGAAGAACGACCGGAAGCTGCGGCTCGAGGTGGGCTACGGGCTCGAGGGCCCGATTCCCGACGCGATCGCGAAGCGCATCATCCGCGAGACCATCTCCCCGCGTTTCCAGCAGGGCGACTTCTTCGGCGGCATCGCGGCCGGCACCCAGCAGCTGATGCGCCTGATCGAAGGCGAGAAGCTCCCGCCGCCCGCGCCGCGGCCCGACCCGCAGGGCGATTTCGGCGGTGGTGCGGAGGGGCTCATCCTCCTGTTGGTGGTGACGATGGTGCTCGGCGGCGTCCTCACGGCCGTGCTCGGCCGGTTCTTCGGGTCGGCGACGACGGGCGGGGTGGTGGGGTTCATCGCCTGGACCATCGCCGGCGCGCTCGCAATCGGGATCGGCGCAGGATTGCTGGCGTTCGTCTTCTCGTTGATTCTCGCGAGCTCGCGCGGCGGTTTTACGCGCGGCACCCGGTCCCATCGAGGTGGATGGACGACCGGCGGATGGACGGGCGGGGGCTGGGGTGGAGGAGGTGGCTCGTCGGGCGGCGGCGGCTGGTCGGGCGGCGGGGGCGGCGGCTTCGGCGGCGGCGGCGCGTCGGGCAACTGGTGAGAGCAGGCACATCCGCGTGAGCATCGGACGATTCTTCCGGCATCTCTTCAGCGACTTCTGGAGCGTCCGGCGCGCGTTTCCGCCCGACGTGATGGCGGCGATCGAGCGCGAGATCGGCGCGCAGGAGAAGCGCCACAACGGCGAGCTGCGCTTTGCGGTCGAGGCGTCATTGCCGCTCATCGATCTCGTCTCCGGCGTCTCGGGACGCGCGCGGGCGATCGAGCTCTTCAGCCGCTTGCGCGTGTGGGACACGGCGCAGAACACCGGCGTGCTGATCTATCTCTTGCTCGCGGATCGCGACGTCGAGATCGTCGCCGACCGCGGCATTCACCTGAAGGTGGGCGAGGCGGGCTGGGAGGCGATCTGCAAGGAGATGGAACGCGAGTTCGCGCGCGGTGACTTCCGGCAGGGCGTGATCCGCGGCGTGCAGGCGATCAGCGACCTGCTCGCGAAGCACTGCCCGCCGCGGCCGGACAACCCCGACGAGCTGTCGAACCGGCCGGTGATCGTCGACGATTGATGCGGTGGCGGCGGTCGGCCTCAGCCGACCCACGCGTGCGCGAGCACGTCGAGGCGCAGGTCCTGGGTGAACGACTCGCCGTCACGCGCCGCGACGAGGGTCACGACGTGGACGCCGGGCGCGCCGAACTTCAGTTCATGGCTGAACGTGCCGCCGGCGGGCACGTCGGCCGTGACGAGGACCTGGCCATCGGCGTCCCGCAGGGTGCAACGCACCCCGGCGCCCGCGTCCACCAGGGCCTGAATCCGGAACGGCTCGCCGACCGCCCGCCGATACACCTGCGGGTCGCGGTTGGCGTTGAACTGGAGCCCGTTGAGGCGCACGAGCTTGACGAGCTTTCCCATCGCGGCGGTCTCCTCCGCTAGAATGGCTTGCACATTAGCAAACTCTAATACTCACCGCAATGCCGGACGAGACGCTCGATCGGATCGAGCAGGACATCGCGGTCCTGGAGGCCGCCGCGCGCGAGCGCGGCGCGCTCGCCGAAGTGCTCGAGCCGGCGATCGCGCTCGTCGCGCGCACCCTGCGCGCCCGGCTCGCCGCGGAGGGCAAGCCGGCGCCGGCGGACGGCGCCGACGTCCTCGAGATCTGGCGCGCGCTCGTGAAAGGCGATCCGACCTGGAACGCGATCCGCGACAACTGCCGCGAGCTCGTCTTCTACCGGAACTGCCTCGCGCTCGGCCGCACCGACGCGCTGCCGCCGGCCCCGCACCGGATGGCGGTGCGCACGGCCCGGCACATCTTTCTCTATGTACGTTCGCGGGCGCAGCGCGACGCGGGGGCGCCTCGTTGACGGCGGCTCGGAATGCGCGCGGCGATGGCGGCACGCCCGAGCTTGCGCCCGCACCGCCAAGCGCACCCGGACGGAAGGCGGCGTTCATCGTGGCCCCGCGCCTGCGGCGGCCGTCCTACGGGGCGAATCATCCGCTCGCAATCCCGCGCGTGGCGCTGACGCTCGATCTGGCGAGCGCCTGCGGCGCGATCGAGCCGGGCGAGCTCGTGACCGCCCGCCAGGCCGCCGATTTCGAGCTCGAGTGGTTTCACGCGCGCGAGTACGTGGCGGCGATCCGGACGGCCGAGACGCTCGGGCAGGTGAAGACCGCGTGGCGCGAGCGTTTCGGGCTCGGCACTCTCGAGAATCCGTACTTCGCCGGCCTGTTCGCGATCCCGGCGACCGCGACGGGCGCGAGCGTCCAGGCGGCCGAACAGGTGCTCGCCGGACGCGTCGCCTTCAACCCCGCCGGGGGCATGCATCACGCCCGTCGGGGGCGCGCACAGGGGTTCTGCTACTTCAACGATCCCGCCCTCGCGGTCATTCGCCTGCGCCGTGCCGGACTGCGCGTCCTGTACGTCGACCTCGACGCGCATCACTGCGACGCGGTCGAGGAGGCGTTTGCCGCCGATCCGGAGGTGCTGACGCTTTCCCTGCACATGGACACGGCTTACGCGTACCCGCACGGCGGAGGCGGTCTGGACGATTGCGGCACGGCCGCGGCGGGGCACGCGACGATCAATGTCCCGCTTCCGCAAGGCGTCAGCGATGCGGAGTATCGGCTGGTCTTCGAGGCCGTGTGGACGCGCGCGCTCGACCGGTTCCGTCCGGATGCGGTCGTGCTGCAGGCGGGCGCGGACGCGCTGTCGGCCGACCCGCTCGGCAAGCTCGCGCTCTCGACGCAGGGGTTCCTTGCCGTCGCGAGGCGGATCGTCGAGACGAGCCCGCGCCATGCGGACGGCACGCCGCGACTGCTCGCGACCGGGGGCGGCGGGTATGACCCGATTGCCGTGGCGCGCGCGTGGACCGGCCTTTGGGGCGTGCTCTCGGGCCGCGCGCTCGGCGACGCGATCCCGCCGCGCGGCGGCGCGCTCCTGCGCTCGATCCGGTGGGAGCAGGACGACGACGACGACGCGCCGGAGCGTTACCTCTCGTTGCGCGACCGGGCGTCGGACGGGCCGGTGCGCGAGGAGATCCGCGCCCTGGCGCGCCGGGTCGCGCTGCATCCGTTCTTCGGGCAATGAGCGCGCGCGTTCCCGGACTGGCTACGCGGGCCGCGACCGAGCGTTACGCGCAGACCTTCGGTTCGGCGTGCGCCGCGGGGCACTACAGCGATTTCCTGAACCTGCACCTGCGCCTCTCGTCGCTCGGAATCGGGACCTTTCCGGGGGCGGCGACGGACGCGGTCGACGCGGCCTATGCCGGGATCGTCCACCATGCCGCGCTCGCCGGCATCAACGTGTTCGACACCGCGGCCCACTACCGGTACGGCCGCTCGGCCCGGGCGCTGGGCGAGGGGCTGCGGCGCGCGTTCGCGGACGGGGTCGAGCGCGCGCAGGTGTTCGTGGTGGCGAAGGGCGGGTTTCTCGCGTTCGACGACGGCCCGCCCGCGGACGTGGCGCGCTGGTTCGATGCGCATGTCGTCGCACCGGGTCTGGGCCGGCGCGAGGACCTCGCGGGGCAGCACTGCCTCTCGCCACGCTACGTCGAGGCGCAGCTGGAGGCGGTGCGCGCCGCGACCGGGCTCGATTCGCTCGACGCGTTCCTGCTCGACCAGCCGGAGGTGCACTACGCCGCGCTCGGCAAGGAACGCGCGCATCGCCGGATGGCGGAGGTGTTCGAAGCGCTCGAGCGCGCCGCGCGCGACGGCCGCATCGGGTGCTACGGCATCTCGAGCTTCGACGCGCTGCGGGTCGAGACGGACGCCGTGCTGTTCCAGTCGCTCACGTCGCTCCTGGCGCTGGCCGAGCGGGCGGCGCACGCCGCGGGCGGCGATGCCCGCACGCGGCATGCCCTCCGCATCGTGCAGCTGCCGTTCAATCAGGCCATGACCGAGGGCTTCACCCGGTTCTCGCAGGCGACCGGCGAGGGCAACGTCGCCTCGTCGATCCAGGCGGCGCACCAGCTGCGCGTCTATGCGATGGGGAGCCACGCCATGGGCAAGGGCGCGTTCGCCGGCACCGGCGCGGAGTCGGTGCGCGCCCGGCTCGCGGATCTGCCGAACGACGCGCAGCGTGCGCTGCAGTTCGCGCGCTCGACGCCGGGGATCGGGACGGCGCTCGTTGGCGTGAGCACGCCGGCGCATCTCGAAGATGTCCTCGCGGTGGCCCGCACCCCGCCGCTCGCGCGGGCCGACTACCTGCGCCTGTTCGAGCGGGTGCCGTGACCGGGGCCGTCAGTGCCCGCGCTTGTCGATGCCGATCAGGTGCAGCGAGTCGCCCTGGCGCTGGTTGTACAGGTGGCGCTGGCGCACCAGCACCATCGAGCTGCTGACGAACAGCCCGAACAGCACGATGACGACGTAGATCGAGAGCTCGGCCCGGATCATCAGGGCGTAGAGCGCGAGCATGATCAGGATCGACAGGTTCTCGTTGAAATTCTGCACCGCGATCGAATGGCCGGCCCCCATCAGGATGTGGCCGCGATGCTGGAGCAGGGCGTTCATCGGCACGACGAAGAACCCGGCGAGCGCGCCGACCGCAATCAGCAGCGGGATCGCGATCCAGAGCTCGCGCACGAAAATCATTCCCATCACGATCGCGCCCATCGCCACCCCCATCGGCAGCACGCTCACCGCCTGACGCAGCGAGACGAAGCGCGCCGCCGCCACCGCACCCAGTGCGATGCCGACGGCGGTGATGCCCTGCAGGGCGGTCGCCTTCGACAGCGGGTAGCCGAGCGCGGCCCGCGCCCATTCGAGCACGATGAACTGCAGGGTCGCGCCGGCGCCCCAGAAGAGCGTCGTCGTGGCGAGCGAGATCTGCCCGAGCTTGTCCTTCCAGAGCAGGTTGTTGCAGTGGGCGAAATCGCGGATCAGGTAGAACGGGTTCTTCTTCGGGACGTGGTGATCGACGCCGGTGTCGGGAATGAAGAGGTTGAACAGCGCGGCCGACCAGGTAGCCCAGCACGATGACCGCGATCGCCGCCTCGCCGGGCGTGTCGATGTGCGTCTCGATGTGCGGCAGGTCGAACGCCAGCAGCCGGCCCGACACGGTCTCGCTCACGAGCACGCCGCCGAGCAGCGTGCCGAGGATGATCGAGCCGACCGTGAGCCCCTCGATCCAGCCGTTCGCGGCGACCAGTTGGCTGGGCGGCAACAGCTCGGTCAGGATGCCGTACTTGGCGGGCGAGTACGCGGCGGCGCCGAGCCCGACCACCGCGTACGCGATCAGCACGGTCAGGAACTCGTCGACGCCGGACGGGGTGAGCTGGGCGTAGAAGAACATCATCACGCAGCCGCCCACCTTGATCATGTTGGTGATGAACATGACCCGGCCCTTCGGCATCGAGTCGGCGAATGCGCCGACGAACCCGGCCAGCGCGACGTACGAGATGGTGAAGAAGAACTTGAGCAGCGGCACCATCCACATCGGTCCGCTGAGCTGCGCGAGCAGCTGGATCGCGGCGATGAGCAGCGCGTTGTCGGCGAGCGACGAGAAGAACTGCGCCGCCATGATGGTGTAGAAGCCGCGCTTCATCGGAGCGTCGGGTCGGTGCGCGAGACTCAGCGGGGCTGCGGCTCGCCGGGCGCGGGCCCAGGCGGCGGCGCCGCGACGGGCCGCCTCGCGCAACAGGCGTTCCTGTTCGGCGAACGACGCGACGCGCGGGCCGGGCGGCGGGATCACGCGGCCTGAATAGCCGGGCGGGGGCGCTTCGCCGGCGAGGAAGATCTCGCGGCGGATGCGCTTGTTCAGCGCGGTGACCCGGCCGTCGATCCACCAGGCGTCGTACGCGAGGGCCGCGACCAGCACGACGCCGGCTGCCTGCTGCGACGCGCATATCCCAAAAGACGGTGGCGAGTGCCGCGACCGTGGCGATCCGCCAGAGCCACGCGCCCCTTGCGTCATCGAGATAGGCACGGTGCAGACCGAGGGGTGCGCCAGCGAGCAGGGCCCATGCCCGCCCGCGGCGCTTCAGGCGCCCCGCGAGCTCGAGGTTCGCCCGCTGCAGCCCCGCGCCGCCGAGGTCAAGCCGCTTCCAGGCCTCGCTCAAGGCGCCGCACGCCGCGCAGCCCGCTGACGCTTGCCATAAGTTTGGTTCATGGGCCGATTTATGATTGAATAGCGGCGCGCAGAATAACACACGCCCTATAGCGGATTCCAATGGCCGATCGCCGACTTCAGGTGTTTCACGCCGTGGCGAAGCAGATGAGCTTCACCAAGGCGGCGGAGACGCTTTTCATGACCCAGCCTGCGGTCACTTTCCAGATCAAGCAGCTCGAGGAGCACTTCAACACCCGGCTGTTCGAGCGCGGGCATGGCCGCATCGCGCTGACTCCGGCGGGCGAGATCGTGCTCGAGTACGCCGAGCGCATCCTCTCGCTCTCGGCGGAGCTCGAGACCCGGTTGCGGGAGATGACCGGTCGGCTCTCCGGGCCGCTTCTGATCGGCGCGAGCACCACCATCGCCGAGTTCCTCCTGCCGCGCGTGCTCGGCGAGTTCAAGTCGCTGCATCCCGAGGTGCAGCCGAAGCTGGTGGTCGCGAATTCGGAGGCGATCGAGAACCGGGTCGCCGAGCACACGCTCGACATCGGGCTGATCGAAGCGCCCTCGCACCTGCCGTCGCTGCTCACCGAGATGTGCTGCGAGGACGAGCTGCAGGTCATCGTCTCGCCGCAGCATCCGCTCGCGAAGGCGAAGAGCGTCACGCCCAAGCAGCTGCTCGCGTACCCCTACGTCAGTCGCGAGAGCGGCTCGGGCACGCGCGAGTTCACCGACCTCTATTTCCGGAAGGCGGGCGTGAACCCGGCCGAGCTGAGCGTCGTGATGGAGCTCGGCAGCCCGGAGGCGCTCAAGGGCGTGGTCGAGACCGGCCTGGGCTTCGCGATCCTGTCCAAGGCGACCGTCGCCAAGGAGCAGAAGCTCGGCGAGCTGGTCGCCGTCCCGCTGACGCCGAAGCTGCTGCGTTCGCTCTCCCTCGTCTACCCCAAGGAGAAGTTCCGCTCCCGCCTGGTCAACACCTTCGTCGAGTTCGCGCAGGCGCGGATGAAGGACACCGTGCTGTAACGGCGCGCCCCGTCCGCGAGTGAGACGGTAAAGAACGCGTACTATATTGTCGGCTCGGGGAAGTTCGATTCGGGCGCTCGAGCGGGTCGCGAGCGCCGTGAACTGCAGGTGTCTTGGTTAACCGGGGAGAGGGATCATGGACCTGTCTGCGCTCGCAAGTTCGCTTCAGACCACGCTCGGCGCGCAACTGCCGGGCATTCTCGGCGCGTTGGGCATCCTGATCGTGGGGTGGCTGATCGCCGTCGTCGTACGGGCGGCGATGCGCCGCGTGCTCGGCCTGCTCAAGGTGAACACGCGCATCGCGGAGAGCACCGCCCAGACGGTGAACGTCGAGGCCGGCATCGCGGCCGGCGTCTTTTGGGTCATCGTCCTGATCACCCTGGTCGCGGTGTTCGACTCGCTGCATCTCGATCTGATCTCCAATCCGTTCGCGCAGCTCGTGAGCCAGATCCTCGGCTACCTGCCGCGGCTGGTCGCAGGCACGGTGCTGCTGCTCGTCGCCTGGCTGCTCGCGACGCTCGCGCGCGCGGTGGTCAACAAGGTGCTGTCGGCGACCACGCTCGACGAGAAGCTGTCGGCGCAGGCCGGGATGGAGGCGATGAGCAAGACGGTCGCCAACGTGCTCTTCTGGCTCGTGATCCTGCTCTTCCTCCCGACCATCCTGTCGGCCTACGAGCTGCACGGCCTGCTCGAGCCGGTGCAGTCCATGCTCACGAAGCTGCTCAACATCGTGCCGAACGTCTTCGGGGCGGCGGTGATCGGCTTCGTCGGGTGGATCGTCGCCAAGGTGCTGCGGGGGCTGGTGACGAATCTTCTCGCGGCGGCCGGAGCGGACTCGCTCGGCGCGCGCGTCGGCCTTGCCGACTCGGTGCGGCTCTCGCGGGTCGCCGGGACGATCGTGTTCATCTTCGTCTTCGTGCCGTCGCTGATCCACGCGCTGGACGCGCTGCAGATCGAGGCGGTTTCCAGGCCGGCGACGGACATGCTGGGCAAGATCCTCGCCGCGGTGCCCAACATCGTCGCCGCGGCCATGATCCTGGCGATCACCTGGTACGTGGCGAAGTTCGCATCCGGGCTGCTCACGCGGCTGCTCGCGAGCCTGGGCGCCGACGCATTGCCCGGGAAGCTGGGGTTCAAGGGGGCGGTCGTCTCCGACCGGTTCAAGCCCTCGGGACTGGTCGGCGCGCTGGTGCTGTTCTTCGCGATGCTCTTCGCCACCGTCGAGGCCGCGAACCGGCTCGAGTTCACGCAGGTGGGCGAGATCGTCGCGATGTTCATCAAGTTCGGCGGCGACATCCTGCTCGGCGGCGCGATCCTGGTGATCGGTTTCTGGCTCGCGAACCTCGCGTACGACGCGATCGACCGGGCGAGCGGGGAGCGCACCGTCGGCCTCGCACGCGTCGCGCGGCTCGCGATCCTCGGGCTGGTCATCGCGATGGGGCTGCGCGCGATGGGGATCGCCGACGACATCGTGAATCTCGCCTTCGGGCTCACGCTGGGTGCGGTCGCGGTCGCCGTCGCACTGGCGTTCGGTCTTGGCGGGCGTGAGGCCGCAGGGCGCCAGATGGAGCATTGGCTGTCGCGTCTCCGGAAGGACCAGTAGCGCGGCGGGCGGACACGCCCGGCCGCTCGCACGGCGTGTCCGCATGATCCGATTCCTGGCGATCCAGCACACTTTCTCGGAGTTCTTCGGCGCGCTCGAGCCGCAGTTCGAGGCGCGCGACATCGCGTTCACGTATCTGCGTCCGGTAACCGGCCAGGACGTGAGCGCGGCGGCCGGCCAGTTCGATTGCCTGTGGCTCCTCGGCGGCGCATATCCGGTGGTCGACCGCGAGCACTGCCCCTGGATCGACGACGAGCGCCGCCTCGTCACTGCTTTTGCGAGATCGCGCCGGCCGGTGGTGGGGCTCGGGTTCGGCGCCCACGTCGTGGCGCTGGCGCACGGCGGGACCGCGCATGCCGAACCTGCGCACGATGCCTACTGGACGGTCGCGCACGCCACCGACGACGGCCGGGACGACCCGCTCGCGCGCGCGGTCGACGGCCGGAACGTCCTGGTGATGACCAATGGCCGCGTGGACCTGGCGCCCGCCGTCACGCCGATAGTCGTGGACGAGCGCGGGCGCTGGCTCGCGATCCGGCCGACGCCCCTCGCGTACGGACTCGCGTTCCGCCCCGAGCTCAAGCCCGGCATGATCGAGGACATGATCATGGAGGACGATCGACCGGTGCCCGAGCACATCGGGAGCCTCCTCGACGAGGCGCGTGCCCGTTGGGACGAGACGCAGGACACCACCGCGCGCGTGGTCGCAGCGCTCGTCGAGGCGCTCGATCTGATGCAGGAGCGCCGCAAGATGCCGGTGTTCAGTCTGAAGACCGTGAAGGGGGATGACTGACGGGGCACGGCCAACGCCGTCGATCAAGCGAGAGGGGGCGCTGAATCACGTCGCAGTAGAGAACTTGCACAGGCTCACCGGGTGGGCCACCGCCGGCAGGTAACATGCGGACTTTCGCCGCCTGCCGATGCCACGCCCAATCCGCGCCACGTTCGACCTCGCCGCGCTCCAGCACAACCTGGGCGTCGCGCGCGCGTGCGCCGGCGATGCCCGGGTCTGGGCGGTGGCGAAAGCGAACGCCTATGGCCACGGTCTGCTGCGCGCGCGGCGCGCGCTGGATGCAGCGGACGGCTTCGCCCTGCTCGACATCGACGAGGCCGTGCGCCTGCGCGACGCGGGCGTGCGGAAACCCATCCTGCTCCTCGAGGGATTTTTCGCCCCCGCGGACCTCGCGCCGATCGCGCGCCACGCGCTGTCGGTCGTCGTCCACTCGAACGAGCAGATGGCGATGCTCGAATCGGTGCGGCCGACTCCGCCGCTCGCGGTGTTCCTGAAGGTGAACACCGGGATGAACCGGCTCGGCATTCCCGCGGACCAGATCGGCGCAGCGCTCGCGCGCCTAGCGGCGACCGGGAGCGTCGCCGACGATCACGCTGATGACGCACTTCGCCGACGCCGACGGCCCCGAGGGCGTCACCGCCCAGCTCGCGCGCTTCGAGGCGGCCACGCGGGGACTCGCGCTGCCGCGCAGCCTCGCCAACTCGGCCGCCTTGCTGCGGCATCCCCAGACGCGCGCCGACTGGGTGCGGCCGGGGATCATGCTCTACGGCTGCTCGCCGTTCGCGGACGAGTCCGCCCAGGCGCTGGGTCTGAAACCCGTCATGACGCTCACGAGCGAGCTGATCGCGGTGCGCCACCTCGCCGCGGGCGAGCGCGTCGGTTACGGCGGGACGTTCACGGCGGACCGTGCAATGCGAATCGGCGTGGTGGCCTGCGGCTACGCGGACGGCTACCCGCGGCACGCGCCGACCGGGACGCCGATCCTGGTCGCCGGACGGCGCACGCGGACGGTGGGCCGCGTCTCGATGGACATGCTCGCGGTGGACCTCGAGGGCATTCCCGAGGCGGGGATCGGGACGCCGGTCACGCTCTGGGGCGACGGGCTGTCCTGCGATGAAGTGGCCGCCGCCGCCGGGACCGTGAGCTACGAGTTGCTGTGCGCCCTCGCCGCGCGGGTGCCCCAGACCGAGCGCGCCTGAGCGATGGCCAAAGCGAAATCCGTCTACGTCTGCGGCGAGTGCGGCGGGGCGTCGACCAAGTGGCAGGGGCAGTGCGCCCACTGCGGCGCGTGGAACTCGCTGCTCGAGACCGCGGCCGAGCGGCCCGCGCAGCACCGGTTCGGCGGCGCGGGGAAGGCGGCGTCGCTGACCCCGCTCGCGCGCATCACCGCGAAGGAGTCGGCGCGCATGCCGACCGGCGTGAGCGAATTCGATCGGGTGCTCGGCGGCGGGCTGGTGGCGGGTCAGGTCGTGCTGATCGGCGGCGATCCCGGCATCGGCAAGTCGACGCTGCTGCTGCAGGCGCTCGCATGGATGAGCGCGTCGCGGAAAGGCGATCTATGTGACCGGCGAGGAGTCGGCGGAACAGACGGCACTGCGAGCCCAGCGTCTGCAGGTCGACACCGCCGACGTGAAGCTGCTGGCCGAGATCCAGCTCGAGCGCATCGCGGCGACGCTCGAGGCCGAGCGACCCGAGATCGCGGTGATCGATTCGATCCAGACGCTCTATTCGGATGCGCTGACCTCGGCGCCGGGTTCGGTCGCCCAGGTGCGGGAGTGCGCCGCGCAGCTCACGCGCGTCGCGAAGGGCCACGGCATCGCCCTGGTGTTCATCGGGCATGTGACGAAGGAGGGCGTGCTCGCCGGGCCGCGCGTCCTCGAGCACATCGTCGACACGGTGCTGTACTTCGAGGGCGACTCCAACTCCAGCTTCCGGCTGATCCGCGCGTTCAAGAACCGCTTCGGGCCGGTGAACGAGCTCGGTGTCTTCGCGATGACCGAGAAGGGGCTGCGCGGGGTGAGCAATCCGTCGGCGCTCTTCCTCTCGCAGCACCGCGAACCGGTGCCCGGCTCCTGCATCCTCGTGACGAACGAAGGGACACGGCCGCTCCTGGTCGAAGTGCAGGCGCTGGTGGACGGCGCGCAGGGGATGAATCCGCGGCGGCTCGCGCAGGGGCTCGACCAGAGCCGGCTGGCGATGCTGCTCGCGGTCCTGCACCGGCACGCCGGGGTCGCGTGCCACGATCAGGACGTCTTCGTGAATGCGGTCGGCGGCGTGCGGATCGGCGAGCCGGCGGCAGACCTCGCGGTGCTCCTCGCCATCGTGTCGAGCGTCCGCGGGCGCCCGCTGCCGGAGAAGCTCGTCGTGTTCGGGGAAGTCGGGCTCGCCGGCGAAGTGCGTCCCGCGCCGCGCGGTCAGGAGCGACTGCGCGAGGCCGCAAGGCTGGGGTTTCGCGCGCGCGCTGATCCCGCAGGCGAATGCGCCGAAGCAGCCGGTCGAAGGGATCGAGGTGACGGCGATCGAGCGGCTCGCCGACGCAGTGGCCGCCGTTCAGTGACCGATCGCCCGGTGCGCGGCAGCCACGCCGCTGCGCACCGCGGACTCGAGCGTCGCGGGGTAATCGCTTGCGGTGTAATCGCCGGCGAGCAACACCTGCTCTACGGGTGTCGCGATCGCCGGGCGCGCGAGCCCCGGGCGGCAGCTGAACGTCGCGCGCCGCTCGGCGATCACCCGGGTCCAGCGCGGCGCGGGGAGGTTCGGCAGGCCGGCCGCAAGCTCGCCGTGGATGGCGGTGGCGAGGTCCGGGTGATTGAGCGCCTCATGGCGGCCCGATGCGCTCAGCACGCCGGCGACGAGCCCGCGCTGGCCCGAGAGGGCGCCGCGGTCGAAGGCCCACTGCAGCAGCCCGTCCGTGAACCCGAACATCGGGAACGGCAGCGACACCGCTTCGGGGTACTGCAGGTAGACGGTGTAGATCGGCTCGTGCTCGAGTCCCTCGATCGATTGTGCGACGCCGCTGAGCCGCGGATCGGTTCTCAGCAGCGGGGCGGCGTGCTGCGGTCCGCACGCGACGACCGCCCGCGCGAACGGCGCGGGGTCCGCATCGAGCCGGATGGCGTCGGCGCCGGCGTCCAGCGTCCGGACCGGCGTCCCCAGGCGGACCTCGCCGCCGCAGCGCGTAACGAATCCGGCCGCCGCCTCCGGAAAGAGCGCGCCGAGGTCGGTGCGGGGGAGCAGCAGATCGCTCGCCGCACGCGCCGCCGCCGAGCGTGTCGCGCAGCACGTTCGCGAACACTTGCGCAGAGGCGCGATCCGCGGGCGTGTTCAGCGCGGACACGCACAGCGGTTCCCAGAGCAGTCGCCGCAACACCTCGCTCTGATGCCGGGCGCTGAGTAGCGCGGCGACGGTATCGTCCCGCCGCAGCCGGAAGCCTGCGGTGCGGAGGCCGTGCATGAAGCGCGCGGCGCGGAGCCGGTCGGCGAACCCGAGACCGCGGGCGCCGAGCAACCCCACGGCGAGATGCAGCGGCGCCGGAAGGGGCGCGACCTTCAAGTGGAATCCCGACGCGGTCCGGAGCTCGAGCGGGAGCCGCATCAGCGCCACTTGCGGGTCCACGCCGACGACCTGCATCAGGCGGAGCGTCTCGGTGTACGCACCGATGAGGATGTGCTGCCCGTTGTCGAGGTCCATGCCGTCGAGCGTGACGCGGCGCGCCCGGCCGCCGAGCTGCCGCGACGCTTCGAACACCACCACCCGCGCGCCGTGCTCGATCAGCGTGACCGCGGCGGCCATGCCCGCCCAGCCTGCGCCGATCACCGCCACCCGCGGCGCGTCGGCTCGGGTCACGCGTGCCAAGCGGTCAAGCGGGTCAAGCGGTGACCCACGTCTTCCAGGCGATCCAGAGCTTGCGGATCGGCGTGAGCGCGACCCGGTGGTCCAGGACCCGGTAGCCGTCGCGGCGAATCTCGACGAGCAGGGTGCGATAGATGGCGGCCATCACGAGGCCCGGACGCTGGGCGCGGGCGTCCTCCGCAGGCAGGAGCGCGAGCGCGCTGGCGTAACGCGCCTCCGCCCGCTCGACCTGGAACGCCATCAGCCGCGTGAACGCCTCGGTGTGGCGCCGGTTCAGGATATCGGCGGCGGGAACGTCGAAGCGCGCGAGATCCTCCAGCGGCAGGTAGATGCGATTCTTGCGCGCATCCTCGCCGACGTCGCGGACGATGTTCGTGAGCTGGAACGCCGTGCCGAGCGCTTTGGCGTACTCGAGCGTCTGCGGATTCGCGTAGCCGAAGATGCCGGCGGCGAGCAGGCCGACGGCGCCCGCGACGTGATAGCAATAGCGCTCGAGCGCCGCGAGATCGGCGTAGCGCGATTGCCGCAGGTCCATCTCCATGCCGTCGATGATCTCGCCGAGCCGCTCCCGCGTGATCCCGTAAGTGCGGGCGAGGGGCGCGAGCGCCTGCGTCACCGGATGCTGCGGCGAACCGGCTTCGAGCGCGCCGATCTCCTGCCGCCACCAGGCGAGCTTCGCCGCGGCCACGTCGGGTTCGGTGCATTCGTCGACGACGTCGTCCACCTCGCGGCAGAACGCGTAGAGCGCGGTGATCGCGCGCCGCCGCTCCGGCGGCAGGAACAGGAACGAGTAGTAGAAGCTCGAGCCGCTCTGCGCGGCCTTGCGTTGACAGTACTCGTCCGGGGTCATCGGGGATAGCGCGCCGCGGCGCGCCAGAGCATGAGGAGCCAGTCGGAACCGCGCAGGACCGGCCGGTGCCGGAACACATCGCCGCGCACGCGATCGATCTTCTCGAGGATGCGCAGGCCGCCCTGGACCACCATCCGCAACTCGAAGCCGCTGCGACCTGCGACAGCGCGCGCCAGCGGCGCGCCGGATTCTAGCAGCGCGCGTGCGCGCGACACCTGGAAGGCCATCAGTTCCCGGAACGGCGCCTCCGCCCGGGCGGCGAACAGATCGGCTTCGCTCACGCCGTGACGCGCCATTTCGTCGCGGGGGAAATAGATGCGGTCCTTGCGCAGGTCAATGGCGACGTCCTGCCAGAAGTTGATGAGCTGCAGCGCCGTGCAGATTGCGTCCGACCAGCGGATGTTCTGGGCCGTCGCCGCGCGGAAGAGGTGCAGCATCAGCAGCCCGACCGGGTTCGCCGATCGCCGGCAGTAGTCGAGCACCTCGTCGAAATTCGCGTAGCGTCGCTTGACGACATCCTGGCTGAACGCGTCGAGGAGATCGTGGAACGCCTGGAGCGGCAGCCCGTGCGCGCGAATGGCGCCGGCGAGGCGCTCGAAGCGCGGGTCTGCCGCCGGGCGCCCGCTCGCGATGCCCCGCAGCGCCTCCCGATAGGCAATCGAGGCGAGCCAGGCGTTCCGCGGGCGCCAGGTCGCCTTCGTCGGCGAAGTCGTCGGCCGAGCGCGCGAACCCGTAGATCGCCGCGACCGCCGGCCGCAGGCGACGCGGGAGCAGGACCGAGGCAACCGGAAAATTCTCGTAGTGGCCGACCGACATTTCCCCGTTTCATCAATGGGATCGGGTGTCTTTTGGCTGACAGTATAGGGGCATGTCCGGTAGAATCCGGCGGCGGCGCGAAGGTGGCGGCGAAGGTGGCGGAATTGGTAGACGCACTGGATTTAGGTTCCAGCGCCGTAAGGCATGGGGGTTCGAGTCCCTTCCTTCGCACCAACTTTCTTCCACGAGTGTCTTGATTTCACGAGTGTGTTAGTTCCACGAGTGTCTTAATTCCACGAGCGTCGAGTCAACCGAATGCAGAGCAATCTTGAAGCACTGGGCCAGCTGGAGCGCCGCCTCACCATGGCGGTGCCGGTGGCCGACATCGACAAGCAGGTCGACGAGCGGCTGAAGCAGCTCGCGCGAACGGTGCGCATGGCCGGGTTCCGGCCGGGCAAGGTGCCGCTCAAGCTGGTTGCGCAGCAGTACGGGCCGCAGGTCCGATCCGAGGTGATCGGCGATGCGGTCGAGAAGTCGTTCTCCGCGCGCGGTGCGCGACCAGAACCTGCGCGTCGCGGGCTATCCGCGCATCGAGCGCAAGGAGCCGGCCGGCGAGGATCGCCTGGAGTTCAGCGCCACCTTCGAGGTCTACCCCGAGGTGCAGCTCGGCGACGTGTCGAACGTCAGCATCGAGCGCCCGACGCTGACGGTGACCGATGCGGAGGTGGAGAAAACCATCGCCGTGCTGCGCAAGCAGCGCACCCGCTACGAGGCCGCCGACCGCGCCGCGGCGCAGGGGGACCGCGCGACCATCGACTTCACCGGCACCCTCGACGGGGTCGAGTTCGACGGCGGCAAGGGCACCGATGTCGCGTTCGTCCTGGGCGAGGGCCGGATGCTGCCCGACTTCGAGGCCGGCGTGACCGGCATGAAGCCCGGCGAGTCGAAGGTCTTCCCCGTGGCGTTCCCGGCCGACTACCAGGGCCGGGACGTTGCCGGGAAGACGGCGAGCTTCGCCGTGACGCTCAAGGCGGTCGAGGCCCCGCGGCTGCCGGAGGTCGACGCCGAGTTCGCGCGCGCCCTGGGGATCGCGGACGGGGACCTCGGCAAGATGCGCGCGGAAGTGAAAGCCAACGTCGAGCGCGAGGTGAAGAAGCGTCTCGGCGGCGACCTCAAGAACCGGGTCATGCAGGCGCTGTTCGACGCGGCGCGGCCGGAATTGCCGAAGTCGCTGGTCGACATGGAAGTCCAGCGGGTCGTCGCGGGGGCCCGCGCCGACCTGCAGGCGCGCGGCCTCAAGATGGAAACGATGCCGATCGATCCGCAGATTTTCGAGGACCAGGCGCGGCGCCGCGTCGCGCTCGGACTGATCGTGGGCGAGCTGGTGAAGAAGCACGACCTCGCCGCGAAACCGCAGCAGGTGCGTGCGCTCGTGGACGAGCACGCAGCGAGCTACGAGCAGCCGGGCGAGGTGGTGAAGTGGTACTATTCCCAGCCTGAGCGGCTCGCGGAGTTCGAGGGTCTGGCAGTCGAACAAAATGTCGTCGACTGGGTGCTGAAGAACGCGAAGACCGTCGACAAGGCGGTGGCGTTCGATCAACTCATGGGCGAGGCGACATGACGCGCAGGACCTGGATCCCCGCAACGGGGATGAGCGATCAGCGCTGGGATGACCGCCAGCGGACCGAGCCGCAGGGGCTCGGCCTGATCCCGATGGTGATCGAGCAGAGCGGCCGCGGCGAGCGCGCCTACGACATCTACTCGCGGCTGCTCAAGGAGCGCGTCGTCTTCCTGGTCGGGCCCGTCAACGAGATCTCGGCCAACCTGATCGTCGCCCAGCTGCTGTTCCTCGAGTCCGAGAACCCGGACAAGGACATCTCCTTCTACATCAACTCGCCCGGCGGCTCGGTGTCGGCGGGGCTGGCGATCTACGACACGATGCAGTTCATCAAGCCCGACGTGTCGACGCTCTGCATCGGCCAGGCCGCGAGCATGGGCGCGCTGCTCCTGTGCGCCGGCTCGAAGGGCAAGCGCTTCTGCCTGCCCAACTCGCGGGTGATGATCCACCAGCCGATGGGCGGGTTCCAGGGCCAGGCCTCCGACATCGAGATCCACGCCAAGGAGATCCTGTACCTGCGGGGCAAGCTGAACGAGATCATGGCAAAGCACACGGGCAAGTCGGTGGAGCAGATCGGCCGGGACACCGATCGGGACAATTTCCTATCGGGCGACGAGGCCATGCAGTATGGTCTCGTGGATCGGATTCTGACCTCGCGTGCCGAGGCGACGGCGGGCTGAGAGGGCGAGAAATGGCCGGGATGTCCGACAAGAGCGGGAGCGAGAAGCTCCTCTATTGCTCGTTCTGCGGGAAGAGCCAGCACGAGGTCCGCAAGCTGATCGCGGGCCCGTCGGTGTTCATCTGCGACGAGTGCATCGAGCTCTGCAACGACATCATCCGCGAGGAGAGCACCACCGACAAGGGTGGCCGCACCGCGCGCTCCGACCTGCCCACGCCGAAGGAGATCTGCACCATCCTCGACGAGTACGTGATCGGGCAGGAGCAGGCCAAGAAGATCCTCTCGGTCGCGGTCTACAACCACTACAAGCGGCTCAAGCACCTCTCGAAGACCGACGAGGTCGAGCTCGCGAAATCGAACATCCTGCTCATCGGGCCGACCGGCTCGGGCAAGACCCTGCTCGCGCAGACGCTCGCGCGCCTGCTGAACGTGCCGTTCGTGATCGCCGACGCGACGACGCTGACCGAGGCCGGCTACGTCGGCGAGGACGTCGAGAACATCATCCAGAAGCTGCTGCAGAACTGCGACTACGACGTCGACAAGGCCAAGCGCGGCATCGTCTACATCGACGAGATCGACAAGATCTCGCGCAAGAGCGACAACCCCTCGATCACGCGGGACGTGTCCGGGGAGGGCGTGCAGCAGGCGCTGCTGAAGCTGGTCGAGGGCACGATCGCGTCGGTTCCCCCGCAGGGCGGCCGCAAGCACCCGAACCAGGACTTCGTGCAGGTGGACACGACCAACATCCTGTTCATCTGCGGCGGCGCGTTCGACGGGCTGGAGAAGATCATCCGCAGCCGCAGCGAGAAGACCAGCATCGGCTTCGGCGCGGACGTCAAGAGCCTGCGCTCGAGCAAGGACATCAGCGACGTCATCAAGTCGGTCGAGCCCGAGGACCTCATCAAGTACGGCCTGATCCCGGAGTTCGTCGGGCGGCTGCCGGTGGTCGCGATCCTCGAGGAGCTCGACGAGCACGCGCTGATCCGCATCCTCACCGAGCCGAAGAACGCGCTGATCAAGCAGTACCAGAAGCTGTTCGCCATGGAAGGCGTGGATCTCGAGGTGCGGCCCCAGGGCCTCACCGCGATCGCCGAGCGCGCGCTCGCGCGCAAGACCGGGGCGCGCGGGCTGCGCTCGATCCTGGAACAGGTCCTGCTGGAGATCATGTTCGACTTGCCCACGCTCGAGAACGTCAGCAAGGTCGTCGTGGACGAGGCGACGATCGTCGGCGAGGGCAAGCCGCTGCTCATCTACTCGGATCAGCCCAAGGTTGCCGGGTCCCACTGAACCCTGCAGTAGTCCCTGCCGTCCGCCGCGCGCCCGACGGCTGCGCTTGATTTTCCGGCATCTCGCCCCAACCTCGCTCCGATGTGAGGAGTAACGCCATGTCCACCAGCACCGAACTCGCGAACCTGCCCACCCAGTTCCCGCTCCTGCCGCTCCGGGACGTCGTGGTCTTCCCGCACATGGTCATCCCCCTCTTCGTCGGGCGGCCGAAGTCCATCAAGGCGATGGAGATCGCGATGGAGGCGGGCAAGAGCATCCTGCTCGTGGCGCAGAAATCCGCAGCGAAGGACGAGCCGACGCCCGAGGACATGTACTCGATCGGGTGCATCTCCAACATCCTGCAGATGCTGAAGCTCCCGGACGGCACCGTGAAGGTGCTGGTCGAGGGCAACCAGCGCGCCAAGATCGACGAGATCGCCGACCAGCGCACGCACTACTCGGCCACCGCGACGCCGGTCTCGCCCGGGCCGGTCGACTCGACCGAGGTCGAGGCGATGCGGCGCGCGCTGGTCGCCCAGTTCGACCAGTACGTCAAGCTGAACAAGAAGATCCCGCCGGAGATCCTCACCTCGCTCGCGGGCATCGAGGAGCCGGGGCGACTCGCGGACACCGTCGCCGCGCACCTGCCGCTCAAGCTCGAGCAGAAGCAGAAGGTGCTCGAGATGTTCGACGTCAAGCAGCGGCTGGAGAGCCTGCTCGGGCAGCTCGAGGCCGAGATCGACATCCTCCAGGTCGAGAAGCGCATTCGCGGGCGCGTCAAGCGCCAGATGGAGAAGAGCCAGCGCGAGTACTACCTCAACGAGCAGGTCAAGGCGATCCAGAAGGAGCTCGGCGAGGGCGAGGAGGGCGCGGATCTCGAGGAGATGGAGAAGCGCATCAAGGCCGCGCGCATGCCGAAGGACGCGCGCCACAAGGCCGAGGCCGAGCTGAAGAAGCTGAAGCTCATGTCGCCGATGTCGGCCGAGGCGACCGTGGTGCGGAACTACCTCGACACGCTCGTCGGCCTGCCGTGGCGGAAGAAGAGCAAGATCTCCAAGGACATCCTTGCCGCGGAGAAGGTGCTCGACCAGGACCACTACGGCCTCGAGAAGGTCAAGGAGCGCATCGTCGAGTACCTGGCGGTGCAGAGTCGGGTCGATCAGATGAAGGCGCCGATCCTGTGCCTGGTCGGCCCGCCCGGCGTCGGCAAGACCTCGCTCGGGCAGTCGATCGCGCGCGCGACCAATCGCAAGTTCGTCCGCATGTCGCTCGGCGGCGTGCGCGACGAGGCCGAGATCCGCGGTCACCGCCGCACCTACATCGGCTCGATGCCCGGCAAGATCCTGCAGAACATGACCAAGGTCGGGGTGCGGAATCCGCTGTTCCTGCTCGACGAGGTCGACAAGCTCGGCATGGACTTCCGCGGCGATCCGTCCTCCGCGCTGCTCGAGGTGCTCGACCCGGAGCAGAACCACACCTTCGTCGACCATTACGTCGAGGTCGAGTTCGACCTGTCGGAGGTGATGTTCGTCGCGACGGCGAACACGCTCAACATCCCGCCGGCGCTGCTCGACCGGATGGAGGTGATCCGGCTGTCCGGCTACACCGAGGACGAGAAGATCAACATCGCGGTCCGCTACCTGCTGCCGAAGCAGATGAAGAACAACGCGGTGAAGAAGGAGGAGCTGACGGTCCAGGAAAGCGCGATCCGCGACATCGTCCGCTACTACACGCGCGAGGCGGGCGTGCGCAACCTCGAGCGCGAACTGTCGAAGATCTGCCGCAAGACGGTGAAGGGCCTGGTCGCGAAGGGCGACGGCAAGAAGGTCACCGTCACCACGCGCAACCTCGACAAGTTCCTCGGCGTGCGCAGGTACACCTACGGCGTCGCCGAGCGGCAGAACCAGGTCGGCCAGGTCACCGGCCTCGCCTGGACCGAGGTCGGCGGCGAGCTGCTGACGATCGAGGTGGCGGTGATGCCGGGCAAAGCGAAGACGATCACCACCGGCAAGCTCGGCGAGGTGATGCAGGAATCGATCCAGGCCGCGCTGTCCGTGGTGCGCAGCCGCGCGCAGCGCCTGGGGCTCACCGACGACGTGTTCCAGAACCGCGACATCCACATCCACCTTCCCGAGGGCGCGACGCCGAAGGACGGCCCGAGCGCGGGTACGGGAATCTGCACGGCGATGGTCTCGGCGCTGACCGGGATTCCGGTGCGCGCCGATGTCGCGATGACCGGCGAGATCACGCTGCGCGGCGAAGTCCTGGTGATCGGGGGTCTCAAGGAGAAGCTGCTCGCGGCGCATCGCGGCCAGATCAAGACGGTGATGATCCCGGAGGAAAACGTGAAGGATCTCGTCGAGATTCCGGACAACATCAAGAACCGCCTCGAGATCATTCCGGTGAAGTGGATCGACCAGGTGCTCGACGTGGCGCTGGAGCGCAAACCCGAACCGCTTGCCGCCACCACGGAAGCCGCGCCGGCCGTCGTCCAGCCGGCCGTACCCGAGGACAAGCCTGCGAGCGTGGTGATCAAGCACTGAGCACGCACCGAGGCCCCGACGCGCCGGCATCGTGACGCGCGATCCGGCGCGCCGCAGTCTTGACTTCGGCGGCGGCGCGTTGCTATAAGGAACGTCTTCGCCGCACCGCCCGCGGCGCACACGCCCGGGCGCCACTCACTCGCACACCGGTTCTTGCAAGGGGGATCCGTGAACAAGAGCGACATGATCGAGCAGATCGCCAAGTCCGCCGACATCTCCAAGGCGGCTGCCGAGCGCGCGCTGGACGCCGCGGTTGCAAGCATCAAGGCCGCGCTGCGGAAAGGCACGCCGGTGACGCTGGTGGGGTTCGGCACGTTCTACGTCGGCAAGCGCGCCGCCCGCACCGGCCGCGATCCGCGCACCCAGGCGGAGATCAAGATCACGGCCGCGCGCGTGCCGAAGTTCCGTCCTGGTAAGGCACTGAAGGATGCGTTAAACTGACGCCCCTTTCCGGGATGTGGCGCCCGAGCTTCCATGGTGCGGGCGCCGGGTCCGAGGGAAGGGTGCTTAGCTCAGCTGGTAGAGCGTCGCCCTTACAAGGCGAATGTCGGCGGTTCGATCCCGTCAGCACCCACCAGGCTCGATGAGCAGCGCGCAAGCGCAGCGAGTAAGGGAGTGGTAGTTCAGTTGGTTAGAATACCGGCCTGTCACGCCGGGGGTCGCGGGTTCGAGTCCCGTCCACTCCGCCACCAGCTTCAAGAAAAGGCGAACTCCGGTTCGCCTTTCTTTTCCTGATGGTGACGACACTCAGGCTAACGTGATCGAGGCACAAGAAGCTTTCGTACCAACAAGGGGAGAGCCCCTTGTAGATCCCCCATTGCCGAACAAGGGGCTGCGCCCCTTGTATATCCCCTAGCGGGACGCCAACGGAGAACGCGCATGTTCGATTTCGTAGCGCGGCACAAGCGCCTGATGCAGATCTTCCTCGCGATCGTGATCGTCCCCACGTTCGCGTTCTTCGGCATTCAGTCCTACGACCGGATCTTCTCCAGCGGCGACGCGGTGGCCGAGGTCGCCGGCCAGAAGATCACGGTGCCGGAGTTCAACCGCGCCCTCGACCAGCAGCGCGACACGCTGCGCGGCATGCTCGGCAAGGCGTACGACCCGGCGCTGCTCGACGCGCTGCCGGCGCGCAAGGAACTGCTCGACGGACTCATCGGCCAGCGCGCGGTGCTGACGTATGCGCAGCGCAACCGGCTGATGGTGCCCGACGAGCTGCTCCAGGCCGCCATCGGTTCCGAGCCGGTGTTCCAGGAGGACGGCAAGTTCTCCCGCGCCCGGTACCAGGCGCTGCTGCGCGGCCAGAACATGACCGAGCCCCAGTTCGAGGCGCAGATGCGCGCCGACATGCTGTTGCGGCAGCTCGGCAGCGGGCTGGTCGAGTCCGGTTTCACCTCCAAGAGCGTTGCCCAGCGGCTGCTCGAGACCCGCGCGCAGTCGCGCGAGCTCGCCGAGCTCGTGTTTCCCACCGTCCAGTACGCCGGACAGGTGAAGCTCGACCCCGCAGCCGTGGAGGCGTTCTACAAGGCCAACCCGAAGCTGTTCGAGACCCCGGAGCAGGTCCGGGCGGAATTCGTGGTGCTCGCGCCCGAGGCGCTGGTCGCCGCCGAGACGGTGACCCCGGACGAGGTCCGGAAGTGGTACGACACGAACGTCGCGCCGCGTGCCAGCCAGCGTGCCGCGGCGCGCAGCAAGATCGAGGCGATCGCGGCGGAGCTGCGCAAGGACCCGACGCGGTTCGCCGAGCTCGCCAAGGCGAGCTCCCAGGACCCCGGCTCGGCGCAGCAGGGCGGGGACGTCGGCTGGTTCGGCCGCGGCTCGATGGTGAAGCCTTTTGATGACGCCGCGTTCAAGCTGAAGGACGGCGAGACCAGCCCGATCGTCGAGACGGAGTTCGGCTTCCACATCATCCGCGTGACCGGGATCCGCAAGCCCGGACAGGACGGTGCGAAGACCGAGGAGCGCCGCGCGAGCCACATCCTCATCACCGCACCGAAGGCGGAGAAGGACTTCGCGTCGGCCCGCCCCGAGATCGAAGCCGAGCTGAAGCGCAGCCGCGTGTCGAAGCGCTTCGTGGAACTCGCCGAGGCGTTCAGCAACCTCGCCTACGAGCAGCCCGACAGCCTCCAGCCGCTTGCCGACCGGTACAAGCTCAAGATCGAAACCACCGGCTGGATCACCCGCCAGGCCGCGCCGCCGCCCCTCGACAACCCGAAGCTCCTCGGCGCGCTGTTCGGCGAGGACGCGATCAGGAACAAGCGCAACACCGAGGCGCTCGAGACCGCGTCGAACCGCATCGTCGTGGCGCGGGTGCTGGAGCACCGTCCTGCCACGGTACGGCCGCTGGACGAGGTGCGGGCAGACATCGTCAAGCAGCTGACGGCCGACGAGGCGCGGAAGCTCGCCCGTGCGGCCGGCGAGGCGCGACTTGCCGAGCTTCAGGCCGGGAAAGCGCCGGCGGTCGGCTGGGGCCAGCCGCGTACGGTCAGTCGCGAGGCGGCCGGCGGGCTGGATCCGCGTGCAATCGGTCCGGTGTTCCGCGCCGACGCGGCGAAGCTTCCGTCCTACGTCGGCGTCGACCTCGCCCCGACCGGCTACACGATCTACCGGATCAGCAAGGTGTCGGAGGCGGGCGCGCCGGACCCGGCGAAGCTGCGCGCGGCGGAGACGTCGCTCGCGCGGCAGGAGTCCAGGATGGCGTACCAGGCGTTCCTGAGCGGGCTCAAGGCGCGCTCCGACGTCACGATCAACGAGGCGAACCTCGTGAAGAAGGATCGCTGAGCCGGACCGCGGTTCGGCGCGGCGCCCGCGTTGCGCCGCCGCGTTACTCCGAATTGCCGGCTTCGAGCCCGCCGAAGATCACGTTGAAACCGCCGTCGACGTAGGTGATCTCGCCGGTCACCCCGGCGGCGAGGTCGGAGAGCAGGAACGCGGCGACGTTGCCGACGTCGTCGATCGTGACGTTCCGGCGCAGCGGCGCGTGCGTCTCCACGAACTTGAGGATCTTGCCGAAGCTGGCGATCCCGCTCGCCGCGAGCGTCTTGATCGGGCCGGCCGAGATGCCGTTCACCCGCACCCCCTTCGGCCCGAGGCTGGCCGCGAGGTAGCGCACTGCGGCCTCCAGGCTCGCTTTCGCGAGACCCATCGTGTTGTAGTGCGGCACGACGCGTTCGGCGCCGAGGTAGGTCATCGTCACCATTGCGCCCGCGCGGCCGGCCATCATCGGCAGCGCCGCCTTGGCGAGCGCGGGGAAGCTGTAGCTCGACACGTCGTGGGCGATCCGGAACGCCTCGCGCGAAAGACCTTCGAGGAAATCTCCCGCGATCGCCTCGCGCGGCGCGAAGGCGATCGCGTGCACCAGTCCGTCGAGGCCGTCCCACCGGCCGCGCAGGGCGGCGAAGGCGCGCTCGATCTCCTCGTCGCTCGACACGTCGCACGGCACCGCGATGTCGCTGCCGAGCTCGGCTGCCATGTCCGTCACGCGTTCCTTGAACCGCTCGTTCTGGTAGGTGAACGCGAGCTGGGCGCCCTGCGCGCGGCAGGCGCGCGCGATGCCGTAGGCGATCGAGCGGTTGCTGAGCAGACCGGTGACGAGGATGCGCTTGTTGTCGAGAATGCCCATGGCCGCCCCGTGAAGAGAGCCGCGATTATAGGGGAACGCCGCGAGCGCCTTACAGAATGTCCGTCAGGCGCCTTTGCTAGGGGAGAATGAGGGGAGGTATCCCCTCATGTTGATATGAAGCGCGGCGCGGTGACGGGCTCCGAGTCGTCGGCTACACTGCCGCGCCATGACTGCGCGCCGGATCGCCGCCGCTCTCGTCGCGGCCGTCGCCCTCGCCGGCTGCGGCAGCGAGTGGAACGATCCGTACCCGGCCGCGGACCGCGGCAAGAACTTTCTCTACAGCTCGTTCGTCGATCGGCCCAAGACGCTCGACCCCGCGCGGTCGTACACCTCCGACGAGTGGGGCTTCATCCAGCAGATCTACGAGTCGCCCCTCCAGTATCACTATCTCCAGCGTCCGTACCAGCTCATCCCGCAGGCCGCGCTCGAGATGCCGAGGGTGCGCCTCCTTGACGCCACGGGCCGCGAGCTGCCCGCGAACGCGGCCGCCGCCGACGTCGCCTTCAGCGAGTACGAGATCCGGATCCGGCCGGGGATCCGCTATCAGCCGCATCCGGCGCTCGCGGTCGATGCGACCGGAAAGCCGCTCTATCTCGAACTTTCCGAGCACGAGATCAAGCGCAAGTTCACGCTCGCGGACTTTCCGCAGACCGGCACCCGCGAGCTCGTCGCCGACGACTACCTGTACCAGATCAAGCGGCTCGCGCACCCGCGCGTGAACTCGCCGATCTTCGGCCACATCAGCGCGTACATCGTCGGCCTGAAGGACTTGTCGGACGCGCTCAAGGCCGAGAACCAGCGCCTGCTCGCCGCGCACGAGGCCGCGTTCGGCAAGGCGGACAAGGGCCTGCCGTGGATCGATCTGCGCAAGTTTCCCCTCGCCGGCGTCGAAGTGGTCGACCGCCACACCTACCGCGTGCGGTTGAAGGGCCTCTACCCGCAGTTCGCGTACTGGCTCGCGATGCCGTTCTTCGCGCCGGTGCCGGTCGAGGCCGACCGCTTCTACGGGCAGCGCGGGATGAACGACGGGCGGAACCTGACCCTCGACTGGTGGCCGATCGGGACCGGCCCGTACATGCTGACCGAGAACAACCCGAACGCGCGGATGGTGCTCGAGCGGAATCCGCATTTCCGCGGCGAGCCGTATCCGTCCGCCGGCGAGCCGGGCGACCGCGAGGCGGGGCTGCTCGCGGACGCGGGCAAGACGGCGCCGTTCATCGACCGGATCGTCTTTACGCGCGAGAAGGAGGGCATCCCCTACTGGAACAAGTTCCTGCAGGGCTACTACGACCAGTCGGGGATCAGCTCGGACAACTTCGACCAGGCGGTGCGGATCGACCTCGAGGGCGAGGCCAGCCTGACGCCCGAAATGGAGGCGCGCGGCATCCGCCTGCGCACCTCGGTGGGGACGAGCACGTTCTATCTCGCGTTCAACTTCCTCGACCCGGTGGTCGGCGGCCTCACCGAACGCGCGCGCAAGCTCCGCCAGGCGATCTCGATCGCGGTCGACTGGGAGGAGTTCATCTCGATCTTTCAGAACGGCCGGGGCATCCCCGGCATGGGGCCGATCCCGCCCGGAATCTTCGGCTACCTCGAGGGCGAGGCGGGCGTGAACCCGGTCGTGTACGACTGGGTGGACGGCGCGCCGAAGCGCAAGCCGGTCGAGACGGCGAAGCAGCTGCTCGCGCAGGCCGGGTATCCCGACGGGCGCGATGCCGCCACCGGACAGCCGCTCGTGCTGTACCTCGATACCGTGCAGCGCGGCCCCGGCGACAAGGCGCGGCTCGACTGGTACCGCCGCCAGTTCCAGAAGCTGAACATCCAGCTCGAGCTGCGCACCAGCGACTGGAACCGGTTCCAGGAGAAGGTCCGCGCCGGCAACACGCAGCTCTTCTTCCTCGGCTGGAACGCCGACTATCCGGACCCGGAGAACTTCCTCTTCCTCCTGAACGGCCCGCAGTCGCGCGCGAAGACCGGCGGCGAGAACACCGCGAACTACCAGAATCCCGAGTACGACCGCCTGTTCGAGCGCATGAAGAACATGCCGAACGGCCCCGAGCGCCAGGCGCTGATCGACCGGATGGTGCGCATCGTGCGCGTGGACGCGCCCTGGGCGTGGGGCTTCCACCCGAAGGACTACGGCCTCGCGCACGCCTGGCTGAAGAACGTGAAGCCGAACCAGATGGCGCGCAACGGCCTGAAGTTCTATCGCCTGGATACGGCGGTGCGCGAGACCGACCGCGCCGCGTGGAACCGGCCCGACCTGTGGCCGATCGGCCTCGGGCTGCTCGTGCTCGCGGCGGCCGCGGTTCCGGCCGTCGTGGCATTCCGGCGGCGCGAGCGCGCCCCCGCGCGGCCGGCGTAGCCCGATGCTCGCCTACATCTTCCGGCGGTTTCTCTACGCGATTCCGATCCTGATCGGCGTCAACCTCATCACCTTCGGCCTGTTCTTCGTGGTCAATACGCCCGAGGACATGGCGCGCATGCAGCTCGGGGCGAAGCGCGTGACGCCGGATGCGATCGAGAAATGGAAGGCCGAGCGCGGCTACGACCGGCCGCTGCTGTGGAACGGCGCGACGGCGGGCGTCGGGCGGCTCACCGAGACGATCTTCTTCCAGAAGTCGGCGAAGCTCTTCGCGTTCGACTTCGGCAACGCCGACGACGGGCGGAGCATCGGGCACGAGATCCGCACCCGGATGTGGCCGAGCCTCGCGCTGGCGATCCCGTCGTTCCTGGTCGGGCTGGCCGTGTACGTCTCGTTCGCGCTCATGCTGGCGTTCTTCCGCGCGACGTATCTCGATTTCTGGGGCGTGGTGCTGTGCGTGGCGCTGATGTCGGTCTCGGCGCTGTTCTACATCATCGGCGGGCAGTACCTGATCAGCAAGCTCTGGAGCCTCGTGCCGATCTCCGGGTACCAGCCGGGGCCCGATGCGGTGAAGTTCCTGGTCCTGCCGGTGCTCATCGCGCTCGCCGCGGGCTTCGGCGCCGAGGTGCGGCTGTTCCGGACGTTCTTCCTCGAGGAGATGGGCAAGGACTACGTGCGGACCGCGCGCGCGAAGGGCCTCGCGGAGACCGCGGTGCTGTTCGGGCACGTGCTCAAGAACGGCTCGATCCCGATCCTCACCGGCGTGGTGGCGGCGATCCCGAAGCTCTTCCTCGGCAGCCTGCTCGCCGAGTCCTTCTTCGGCATTCCGGGGCTCGGGAGCTACACCATCGACGCGATCCAGTCCCAGGACTTCGCGGTGGTGCGATCGATGGTGTTCCTCGGCTCGGCGCTCACCATCCTCGGCTACCTGCTGGCCGACATCTCCTACACGCTGGTGGACCCGCGCGTGAGGTTCGAATGATGCCGGTCGTCCTGTGGACCGACGTGCCGGTCTGGCTGCTGGTGGCGATCACGCTCGGCTACTTTGCCTACGTCCGCCGCCACGAGCATCTCGCGGCGCCGTGGCGGCGCGTCGCGCGCAGCGCCCCCGGCATGGTGGCACTCGTCGTGCTCCTCGCCTTCGCGGCCGTCGGGCTGGTCGACTCGCTGCACTTCCGGCCGGCGCTCGAGGGCAAGGACCAGAAGGGCGGCACGGTGTACGCGGTGGAGGTGCTGAGCCTGCTCGACGTGGCCGTCATGCCGCTCAAGACGCGCACCGAGCGCACCTACTCGGCGCCGCTCGCCATCCGCTCGTTCTCGAAGGAGACGACCGAGCTGGCGGGTGGGGGCATCGTGCGCGAGTTCCCGCGCCTGCGCTTCGGCGGGGCGCACCTGAAGGACGAGGCCGATCACGGGCGCGACGTCGCTCTCACCGCGCTTCAGGGCGTTGTCCTCGGGGCGTTCGCGTGGGGCCTCGCCGTCTGGTTCGCCACGGCGGCGCTGGCGAGGCGGCGTCGCGTCGCAGCGGGCGCGATGTGGACGTCGATCCGCCGGCGGCGCACGGACGTGCCCTGGCTCGCGATCTACTTGAGCGTCCTTGCCCTTGCCTGCATTGCGTTCCCGGTGGCGCTGCTCGCCGGGAAGTACCACGTCCTCGGCACCGACAAGGTGGGTCAGGACGTCCTCTATCTGTCGCTCAAGAGCATCCGTACCGGGCTCGTGATCGGCACGCTCACCACGCTCGTCACGCTGCCGTTCGCGGTGCTGCTCGGCATCATGGCGGGCTACTTCAAGGGCTGGATCGACGATGCGATCCAGTACCTCTACACGACGATCAACTCGATCCCGGGCGTCCTGCTCATCGCCGCGGCGGTGCTGATCATGCAGGTGTACATCGACAAGAACCCGGAGCTCTTCCCCACCGCCGCGCAGCGCGCCGATTTCCGTCTTCTGCTGCTCTGCGCGATCCTGGGCGCCACCGACCTGGACCGGCCTCGCGCGCCTCCTGCGGGGCGAATCGCTCAAGCTGCGCGAGCTCGAGTACATCCAGGCGGCGCACGCGCTCGGCGTGCGGCACGGCCGGGTGATCACGCGTCACATCCTGCCGAACGTGATGCACATCGTGCTGATCGCGCTGGTGATGGACTTCAGCGGGCTGGTGCTCGCCGAGGCGGTGCTTTCGTACGTCGGCGTCGGGGTCGACCCGTCGATGAACAGCTTCGGCACCATGATCAACGCCGCGCGGCTCGAGATGGCGCGCGATCCGATGGTCTGGTGGACGCTCGCCGCGGCGTTCGCGTTCATGTTCGTGCTCGTGCTCGCCGCCAATCTGTTCGCCGATGCGGTGCGCGACGCGTTCGATCCGCGCGTGCGCGTTGGCCGCGCGCCCGCGCCGCAGGCCGGGGCCTTGGGATGAGCGCCGCCCTGCTGCAGGCCGAGGGGCTGCGCACCTCGCTCGACGCGACAGGCGGCACGGTCGTGCGAGCGCTCGACGGCGTGGATCTCGAGATCGCGCGCGGCGAGACGTTCGCCATCGTCGGCGAGTCCGGCTGCGGCAAGAGCATGACCGCGCTCACGCTCATGCGGCTGCTGCCGGAGCAGGGGCGGGTGGTGGCCGGTACCGTGCGCCTGGACGGTACCGAGCTGCTCGGGCTCTCGGAAGCGCGCATGCGCGATGTGCGCGGGGGCCGGGTCGCCATGATCTTCCAGGAGCCGGCGACGAGCCTGAATCCGGTCCTGACGATCGGACATCAGATCGTCGAAGTGCTCGAACGCCACGTCGGCTTGAGCGGCGCGGCGGCGCGCGCGCGTGCGGTGGCGCTGCTGGACGCGGTGGGGATCGCCGATGGCGCCCGGCGGATCGACGATTACCCGTTCCAGCTGTCGGGCGGCATGAAGCAGCGCGTCATGATCGCGCTCGCGCTCGCAGCGGAGCCGGAGCTGCTGATCGCGGACGAGCCGACCACCGCGCTCGACGTGACGATCCAGGCGCAGGTGCTCGACGTGCTGGCGCGCCTGCAGCGCGAGCGCGGGATGTCGATCCTGCTCATCACGCACGATCTCGGCGTGGTGGCCGGCATGGCGCATCGCGTCGCGGTCATGTATGCGGGGCAGATCGTCGAGAGCGGGCCGCGCGCGGCGTTTTTCGCGACGCCGCAGCATCCGTATGCGCGCAAGCTGTTTGCGGCGTTGCCGGGCGCGGGGATGCGCGGCGCGGCGCTGGAGGTGATCCCCGGCCAGGTGCCCTCGCTTGCCGGCGAATTCCGCGGGTGCCGCTTCGTGGATCGCTGCGACCAGGCGTTCGAGCGCTGCCGCACCGAGCCTCCGGGGTGGACGCGCGTCGGCGCGGGGCACGCTCGTCCGCTGCCATCTGCGCGAGCACGAGATCGCCGCAGCGCTCGTGGCACGGCCCGCGGTGGAGCCGGCGGCCCGGCACGACACCGTTGCGTCGCCACTGCTCGAGGTGCGCGATCTGAAGGTCCATTTTCCGATCCGCCGCGGGATCCTCAAGCGCACGGTCGGCTACGTGAAGGCCGTGGACGGCGTGTCGCTCTCGATCCCCGCAGGCCGGACACTCGCGCTCGTCGGGGAGTCGGGCTGCGGGAAGACGACGGTGGGGAAGAGCGTTCTGCAGCTCTTCCGGCCGAGTTCGGGCGAGGTGCGGTTCGACGGCACGGAACTGACGCGCCTGAGCGGCGCACGGCTCCGCGAACGCCGGGCGGACTTCCAGATCGTGTTCCAGGATCCGTACGCGTCCCTCAACCCGCGCATGCGCGTGCACGACATTCTGATGGAGGGAATGAACGCGCTCGGCGTGCTCGCGTCGCGGCCCGGCACGCGCGGCCCGCATCCTCGAGTTGCTCGACCACGTGGGCCTGCCCGCGGACGCGCAATGGCGCTACCCGCACGAGTTCTCGGGGGGCCAGCGCCAGCGCATCGCGATCGCGCGCGCCCTGTCGGTGAACCCGAAGCTGCGTGGTGTGCGACGAGCCCACGAGCGCGCTGGACGTCTCGGTGCAGGCGCAGATCCTGAACCTCCTGAAGCGCCTGCAGCAGGAGATGGGACTCGCCTATCTCTTCATCACCCACAACATCGGCGTCGTCGCGTACCTCGCCGACGAAGTGGCGGTGATGTACCTCGGGCGGATCGTGGAGCGGGGAACGGTCGCGGAGGTGCTGGGCGGCCCGCGGCATCCGTACACGCAGGCGTTGCTCGCCGCGGTGCCGAAGCTGGATGGCGAACGCTACACGGTGAAAGTGGAGGGCGAGCTGCCCTCGCCGGTGTGCGCCGCCGTCGGGCTGCCACTTCCACCCGCGCTGTCCGCATGCCACTGCAGCCTGCCGTACGGACTATCCCGAGGCGGCGCGGCTCAGCGCGACGCACGAGGTGCGCTGCGTGCTTTTCCGCAGCGGATCGAGCTAGGACGCCGACGATCGCCGCGCGACCTGCGGCGGCGGCGTCGGGCTGGGCTGGCGGCGGCGTCTTTGCGGTCGCCTTGTTCGGCGGCGGGCTTGGTCTTCTTCGCGGCGCTCTTGGTCGGCCGTGCCGTCGAGCCCGCGATTGCGATGCTGAGCGTCTTGCCGATCGCGAGCTGATCGCCGCCGTTGGCCGCACGCACGTCGGCGAGCTTCGCGCCGAGGGTGCGCGCGATCGACGAGACGGTGTCGCCTTTCTTCACCTGGTACTGCACCACTCGTCCGCCGGCTGCCGCCGGGCGGCGTGAAGATCGGCGGCAGCGGCTCGGTCGCCGCGGCGCTGCCTTTCTCGGGCACGAGCAACTGCTGCCCGATCACGGGATTCGCTTTCGCACGGAGGCCGTTCACCGCGCGCAGCCGCTCGACCGTGACACCGTGCTCCGCGGCGATCTTGTCGAGCCGATCGCCGTGCTTGAACGTGTACACGTGCCACGAGGAGAGCGGGTTCACGTGGCCTTCCGAGGTTCTGCAGGAAGACCTCGGCGCGATCGGCGGGCAGCACGAGCTCCGGCGCCACGGCGGCGGCGACGACCGGCCGGTTGTGCGCCGGGATTGAGCGCGACCAGCTCGTCCACCGGCATCTCGGCGAGCTTGCGCGGCGACCTTGAGGTCGATGTCGCGCGTCAGCGTCACGGTGACGAAGTAGGGCGCGTTCGGAATCGGTTCCAGCGCGACGCCGACCGCTGCGGGGTTCGCGACGATGTTCTTGAACGCCTGCAGCGACGGCACGTAGTAGCCGGGTCTCCTTCGGGAATCGCGACCGACTGGTAGTCGGTCCGCTTGCCGCGCGCGCGGTTGCGCTCGATCGCGCGCGCGAGACCGTTCTCGCCCATGTTGTACGCCGCGAGCGCCAGGTGCCAGTCGCCGAACTGCTCGTAGAGCGATTGCAGGTAGTCGAGCGCGGCATCGGTCGAGGCCATGATGTCGCGCCGTCCGTCGTACCACCAGTTCTGCTCGAGGTTGAAGTTCCGTCCGGTCGACGGGATGAATTGCCACAGGCCCGAGGCATGGGCGCGCGAGTAGGCCATCGGGTTGAACGCGCTCTCGACCATGGGCAGCAGCGCGAGCTCGGTCGGCATGCCTGCGGCGCTCGAGCTCCTCGACGATGTGGAAGAGATAGCGCCGGCTGCGCTCGACGATGATCTGGATCTGCTCCGGGCGCTGCGCATACCAGGCCTGGCGCTGGACCACGAGCGTGCCGGTGAGATCGGGCATCGCGAAGCCGGCCCGGATGCGCTGCCAGAGATCGGTGGGGCCCGCAGCGGGTGCCGCGCCGCGCGTGCCGAGGTCGCGGATCTCGCGCACCTCGACCCCGCTGACGCCCAGGCCGGCCGCCTCGGGCTGGGGGGCAACGAGCGCCGCATCGGGCAGATCGTGGAGCGAGGAGTCGATGGCGAGAGCAGGCGCCGCGGCCGTCAGAGCGAGGGCCAGCAGGATCGCAGGCAGATTGCGCGCTGAGTGCGTGACGGTCACTCGCCCTCCTCGAAGCTCGCGCGATGATACGGAGGGCGTCGTTGGACGGTCAAGGAGAATCAGGCTGTTGGGCGCGCCCGACGGACACGCCCGAGCACTATTGCACTGTCATCCATCGCGGCCGCGGCGTGCGCCGCGGTACGGCGGCACGGCATTCGACGTCGTGTTGCAGAGTCGCCAGCGCGCGACCGACGCACGCAAGGGGCGTGCCGCCGCCGACCCGGAATCGCGTCTTTGCGCGATAATACGCAGCGCTGGTTGTCGTCGAAGGGCGCCTGCGAAGGAACTGAAGTGCAGCCACCGGAAACCGCAACGCTCACCGAATGGTTCGAGACGCCGAAAGGCGCCTACGTGCTCGGCTGGGAACGCGCGCAGTTCGACAGCGCCGTCGAGGACGTGTTCGGCTACAACGCGCTGCAGATCGGCTTGCCGGGAATCGATTTCCTGCGCGCGAACCGGATCGCGCTGCGCGTCACGGCAGGCCTCGCGCCGGGCTGCGGTCTGCGCACCGACCCGAACCACCTGCCGCTTGCGTCGCAGAGCATGGACCTCGTCGTGCTGCCCCACGTGCTCGAGTTCGATCCGGATCCGCACCAGATCCTTCGCGAGGCCGAGCGCGTCCTGCGCCCGGAAGGCCAGATCGTGATCGCCGGTTTCAATCCCGTGAGCTTGTGGGGACTCAAGCGCAAACTCGGGGGCAAGCGCACCGGGTATCCGTGGTGCGGCGACTTCATCGGCCTGCTGCGGCTGCGCGACTGGCTGAAGCTGCTCGGCTTCGAGCTCAACGGCGGACGCTTCGGATGCTACGCGCCGCCGGTAAGCCAGGCGATGTGGCTGCAGCGTTTCGCATTCATGGAGAAGGCGGGCGACCGGTGGTGGCCGATCTGCGGCGGCGTGTACGTGGTGCGCGCGGTCAAGCGCGTGCAGGGCATGCGCCTCGTCACGCCGGCGTGGAAGAACGGCGGCGCGAAGGTGCGGGCGCTGGCCGCGGTCGCGCGCCGCGACCCCGCGCCGGAGGTGAACGTCGCGCATGGACGGCGCGCCGCGGGGCACTTGCGGCTGATCACCGGCGGCGCGGGCGAACCCAGGCCCGAGAGCGAGTGACGCGGTCTGCAGCGTGACCGACGTCGTCCGCATTTACACCGACGGCGCCTGCAAGGGCAATCCCGGTCCGGGCGGGTGGGGCGCGCTCCTCCGCGTCGGCGAGCACGAGCGCGAGCTGTTCGGCGGCGAGCGCGAGACCACCAACAATCGCATGGAACTCACCGCCGTCATCCGTGCGCTCGAGGCGCTGAAGCGGGCCTCGCGCGTCGAGGTGTACACCGATTCGGAGTACGTCAAGAACGGCATCACGGAGTGGCTCCCCAACTGGAAGCGGCGCGGCTGGAAGACGGCCGATCGCAAGCCGGTCAAGAACGTCGACCTCTGGCAGGCGCTCGAGACGGCGGCCGCGCGCCACCAGGTGCACTGGCACTGGGTGCGCGGTCATGCCGGTCACGCCGAGAACGAGCGCGCCGACGCGCTCGCGAACCGCGGCGTGCCGATGTCCGGCATGTCCGGCTCGAGATAGGCGCGTAGGAGCACCATGTCTTCGCGCCGTTCGCTCTTCGTCGTACTGCCCCTGGCCCTGCTGGCGGTTCTCGCTGCGATCGCCTACTACGCGTTTCGTGCCCCCACCGCGCCCGGCGCGGGCGTCCCCCCCGGGCCGGGGGCGGGCGCCAAAGGGCCCGGCGGACCCGTGACCGTCGAAGTGGCGCAGGTCGCCACCGCCACCGTCCAGGAGGACGTCGACGCGGTTGGGACCCTGCGCTCGAACGAATCGGTGGTGGTGCGCCCGGAGATCTCGGGCCGCATCGAGCGCCTGAACTTCACCGAGGGCGCGCCGGTGCAGAAGGGGCAGATCATCGTTGCGCTGGACGACGCCGTGCCGGCGGCCGAGCTCGCGCAGGCGAAGGCCAACCTCGCGCTCGCGGAGAGCAACTACCAGCGCACGCAGGAGCTCGAGCGGCAGAAGTTCGTCAGCGCGACGGCCAAGGACCAGGCGCTCAACGGGCTGCGCGTCGCGCAGGCGAACGTCCAGCTCGCCGAGGCGCGCCTCGCGAAGACCAAGATCGTGGCGCCCTTCGGCGGCATCATCGGCATCCGGCAGATCAGCGTCGGCGACTACGTGAAGGAGGGCCAGGACCTCGTCACGCTGGAGGACATTTCCGCCCTCAAGGTCGACTTCCGGGTGCCCGAGCAGCTCCTGGCCGCGCTGCGGCCGGGCCAGGCGGTGGAGATGGGGAGCGACGCGCTGCCCGGGCGCAAGTACGTCGCGACCGTCGACGCGATCGATCCGCTCGTCGACCAGGCCGGGCGCGCGGTGCTGCTGCGGGCCCGCCTCCGGAACAGCGACGGGCAGCTCCGGCCGGGCATGTTCGTGCGCACCCGTCTCATCGTGTCGCAGCGCCAGAACGCGCTGACGGTGCCGGAGGAGGCGCTCGTGCCGGTCGGCGCAGATCAGTTCGTGTATCGCGTCGCGGACGGCAAGGCGCAGCGGGTGAAGATCCGGGCCGGCGTGCGGCGGGCCGGAACGGTCGAGGTGCTCGAGGGTCTCGCGCCCGGCGACACGGTGGTCACCGCGGGCCAGCTCAAGCTGCGCGACGGCGCTCAGGTCGCGGTCGGCGGCCCGGGCGGCAAGCCGGCCGCACCGCCGGTCGCGGAAACGCAGGAGAAACCGTCGGCCGGGTCCGCCCCTGCGGGCCGTAAGGCCGGCAGCTGAAATGGTCCTCTCCGATCTCTGCATCCGCCGACCGGTCCTGGCGACGGTGCTCAGCCTCGTCGTGGTGCTGCTCGGCATCGTGTGCTACCAGCGCCTGTCGGTGCGCGAGTACCCGAAGATCGACGAGCCGGTCGTCACCGTGGAGACGAAGTACCGCGGCGCGAGCGCGGAGATCATCGAGTCGCGCGTGACCAAGATGCTGGAGGACTCGCTCGCCGGCATCGAGGGCGTCGACGTGCTCACCTCGATCAGCCGCGCCGAGAACGAGCCAGATCACGGTCCGGTTCCGCCTCGAGCGCAACCCCGACGCCGCCGCGAGCGACGTGCGCGACCGGGTGGCGCGGGTGCGCGGGCGGCTGCCCGAGGACATCGAGGAGCCGGTGATCGCGAAGGTGGAGGCCGACGCCAACCCGATCATCTGGCTCGCGTTCTCGAGCGACCGCTACTCGCCGCTCGAGGTGAGCGACTTCGCCAGCCGCCTCGTCAAGACGCGCCTGCAGACGCTGCCGGGGGCGGCCGACGTGCGCGTGTTCGGCGAGCGCCGCTACTCGATGCGCATCTGGCTCGACCGCAACAAGCTGGCGGCCTACCGGCTCACCCCGCTCGACGTCGAGGACGCGCTGCGGCGGCAGAACGTCGAGGTCCCGGCCGGGCGGATCGAGAGCCGGACGCGCGAGTTCTCGGTGATCGCCGAGACCGACCTGGCGCGGCCGCAGCAGTTCGACGACGTGATCGTGAAGTACGTCAACAACTACCCGGTGCGCATCCGCGACGTCGGGCGCGTCGAGATCGCCGCCCAGGACGAGCGCTCGATCGTCCGCTTCAACGGCAAGCCGGCGGTGGCGCTCGGCGTGATCAAGCAGGCGACCGCGAACCCGCTCGAGCTCTCGCAGGCGATCCGGGCGGAGTTGCCGAGGGTGCTGGCGGACCTGCCCGAAGGCGTCGCGGTGAACGTCGCGTACGACTCGTCGGTGTTCATCGACCGGTCGATCAAGGCGGTGCTGCGCACCATCGGCGAGGCGATCGCGCTGGTGGCGCTCGTGATCTTCGTGTTCCTGCGCTCGGTGCGGGCGTCGCTGATCCCGCTCGTGACCATCCCGGTGTCGCTCGTCGGGGCGTTCGGGGTGATGTACCTCTTCGGTTTCAGCGTCAACACGCTGACGCTCCTCGCGCTCGTGCTCGCGATCGGGCTGGTCGTCGACGACGCGATCGTCATGCTCGAGAACATCTTCCGGCACGTCGAGAACGGCGTGGCGCCGTTCAAAGCGGCGCTGGTCGGCTCGAAGGAGATCGGGTTCGCGGTCGTCGCCATGACGCTGACGCTCGTCGCCGTGTACGCCCCGATCGCCTTCATGACCGGGAGGACGGGCAAGCTCTTCATCGAGTTCGCGCTGACCCTCGCCGGTGCGGTGCTCGTGTCGGGGTTCACCGCGCTCACGCTTGTCGCCGATGATGTGCTCGAAGCTCCTGCGCCACGAGCCGCGGCATGGCTGGCTCTACAACGTGGTCGAGCGCGGGCTGACCGGGCTCACGCAGGGTTACCGGCGCGCCCTGGTGGCGTCCCTCGACGTGCGCTGGCTGGTGCTCCTCGTCGGCGCGGTGGTCGCGGGCGCGAGCGTGCTGCTGTTCGGTGCGCTGAAACAGGAGCTCGCGCCCGTCGAGGATCGCGGGGTCGTCCTCGGCGTGTTCGTCGGGCCGGAGGGCGCGACCATCGACTACACCGACCGTTACGGGCGGCAGCTCGAGCAGATCTATGCGCAGACCAAGGACTCGGAGCGCTACTTCGTCGTCTCGGGCAATCCGGTGGTGTCGCAAGGGATCTCCTTCCTCGGCCTCACCGACTGGGACGAGCGCAACCGGAAGTCGATGGACGTCCAGCGCGAGCTCGGTCCGAAGCTGTTCGCGCTGCCCGGAGTGATGGCCTTCCCGATCCTGCCGCAGTCGCTCGGACAGAGCCCGCGGGCGAAGCCGGTGGAGGTCGTCATCGTGAGCTCGTCGACCTACGAGGAGCTCGAGAAGATCGTCGACCGCGTCGTGGCGCTGGCGCAGAAGAACCCGCAGCCTGCTCAATCGTCGAAACCGACCTCAAGCTCAACAAGCCCGAGATCAAGGTGCAGGTCGATCGCAACCGTGCGGCGGACGCCGGCGTGCAGGTGGACGCGGTCGGGCGGGCGCTCGAGACGATGCTGGGCGGGCGGCAGGTCACGCGCTTCAAGCAGGCAGGGCGAGCAGTACGACGTGATCGTGCAGATGCTGCCGGCCGACCGCACCAACCCCGAGGACATCAGCAACATCTTCGTGCGCGGCCGCGACGATCAGATGGTGCCGTTGTCGAGCCTGGTGACTTCCCGGGTTGCGGTGGCCCCGCGCGAGCTGAACCACTTCGGACAGCGGCGCTCGGCCACGATCACCGCGAACCTCGCGCCGGGCTATTCGCTCGGCGAGGCGCTCGGGTACATGGAGGGGATCGTCCGGCAGGAGCTCCCGCCGGGCGCGGCGCTCGACTACAACGGCATCTCGCGCGAGTTCCGCGTGTCCGCGGCCGGACTGTACTTCACCTTCCTCCTGGCGCTCGGCTTCATCTACCTCGTGCTGGCGGCGCAGTTCGAGAGCTTTCGCGATCCGTTCATCATCATGCTCACCGTGCCGCTGTCGATGACCGGGGCGCTCGCGGCGCTCTACCTGACCGGGACCACGCTGAATGTCTACAGCCAGATCGGACTGGTCACGCTGGTCGGCCTGATCACGAAGCACGGCATCCTGATCGTCGAGTTCGCAAACCAGGTGCAACTGCAGGGCCGCAGCGTCCGCGACGCGGTGATCGAGTCCGCCGTGCTGCGCCTGCGGCCGATCCTGATGACCACCGGCGCGATGGTGCTCGGCGCGATCCCGCTCGCGCTCGCGCACGGCGCGGGCGCGGAGAGCCGGAAGCCGATCGGCTGGGTCATCGTCGGCGGGCTGCTCCTCGGCACGCTGCTCACGCTGTTCGTCGTGCCCACCGTCTACACGCTGCTCGCGCGCCGGCACCAGGGCCCGGCGCAGGACGAGCAAGAGCCCAAGCCCGTCGCGCCCGCGCACGCATGAGGCAGATCGTCCTCGACACCGAGACCACCGGCCTGAACGCGCGGCTGGGCGACCGGATCATCGAGATCGGCTGCGATCGAGCTCGTGAACCGCCGGCCGACCGGCAACCATTTCCACCGCTACGTCAACCCCGAGCGCGAGATCGAGGAGGGCGCGCTGCGCGTGCACGGCATCACCAGCGAGTTCCTGCAGGACAAGCCGCGGTTCGGCGACATCGCGCGCGAGTTCGTCGAGTACGTCGCGGGCGCCGAGCTGATCATCCACAACGCGGCGTTCGACGTGGAGTTCCTGAACGCCGAGTTCGAGAAGGTGCGGCTCGCCCCCATCGAGCAGCATGTCGGGGCGGTCATCGACACGCTGCGCCAGGCCCGCGAGCTGCACCCGGGCAAGCGCAACTCGCTCGACGCCTTGTGCGAGCGCTACCAGATCGACCACTCCCACCGCACGCTGCACGGCGCGCTGCTCGATGCGCAGCTGCTCGCCGAGGTCTACCTCGCGATGACGCGCGGCCAGGAAAGCCTGGCGATCGAGATCGACGGCCCGGCGGGCCCGGTCGCGCTCGGGCGGACCGCCGGCACCACCGGGGAGCGTCCCCGGCTCGTGATCGTGCGCGCGAGCGAGGCCGAGGCGGCGGAGCACGCCCGGATCCTGGAATCGATCGCGAAGGAATCCAAGGGCAAGCTGGTGTGGGCGTTGGACGCGGCGGGCTGATCTATACTTTCACGCCCAGGTTCCCCACGAGCAGCCGCGCGCCATGGCCTCCGGTAAGCCCAGCCCCTACGAGCAGGACCTCGACCGGAATCCGGCCAACCACGCACCGCTGACGCCGCTCACCTTCATCGAGTGGAGCGCGTCCGTGTACCCCGCAGCGCACCGCGGTGATCCACGGCGCGCGGCGATTCAGCTGGAGCGAGACCTACGCGCGCGCCCGGCGGCTCGCGTCCGCGCTTGCGCGCCGCGGCATCGGCACGGGCGACACGGTTGCGGCGATGCTCGCGAACACCCCCGAGATGTACGAGTGCCACTTCGGCGTGCCGATGATCGGCGCGGTGCTCAACACCCTGAACACGCGGCTCGACGCCGACGCGATCGCCTTCATGCTCGACCACGGCGAGGCGAAGGTGCTGATCACCGACCGCGAGTTTGCCGGCACGATCGCCGGCGCTCTGCAGAAGCTCGACCGGAAGCCGATCGTCATCGACGTCGACGATCCGGAGTACGACGGGCCCGGGCGCCGGCTGGGGGAGACGGACTACGAGGCGCTGCTGGCGAGCGGCGATCCCGCCTTCGCCTGGCAGCCGCCGGCGGACGAGTGGCAGGCGATCTCGCTCAATTACACCTCCGGCACCACCGGCAACCCGAAGGGGGTCGTGTACTCGCATCGCGGCGCGTACCTGAACGGCGTCGGCAACATCCTCACCTGGGGCATGCCGCGGCACTCGGTCTACCTCTGGACGCTGCCGATGTTCCATTGCAACGGCTGGTGCTTCCCGTGGTCGATGGCGGCGAACGCCGGCACCAACGTCTGCCTGCGGCGCGTCGACCCGGCGCTGATCTTTCCGCTCATCAAGGCGCACCAGGTCACGCACTACTGCGGCGCGCCGATCGTCCACTCGACCCTCATCAACGCCGATCCGAAGCTGCGCGAAGGCATTGCGCACAAGGTGTCGGCCTTCGTCGCCGGCGCCGCGCCGCCCCAGACGATGATCGAGGGCATGGAACGGATCGGCTTCGACCTCACCCACGTGTACGGTCTCACCGAGGTCTACGGCCCGGCGACCGTCTGCGCCAAGCACGACGAGTGGGCCGCGCTCGATGCGGGCCAGCGCGCGGAGCGCAACGGCCGGCAGGGCGTGCGTTACCTGCTCGAGGAGGGCTGCACGGTCATGGATCCGGCCACGATGCGGCAGGTGCCCGCCGACGGCGAGACGATGGGCGAGATCATGTTCCGGGGCAACGTCACGATGAAGGGCTACCTCAAGAACCCGAAGGCGACGCAGGAAGCGTTCGCCGGCGGGTGGTTCCACTCGGGCGACCTCGCAGTGCTTCAGCCCGACGGGTACATCAAGATCAAGGACCGCGCGAAGGACATCATCATCTCCGGCGGCGAGAACATCTCCTCGCTCGAGGTGGAGGACGTGATCTACCGCCACCCGGCGGTGCTCGCCGTCGCGGTGGTGGCGAAGCCCGACCCGAAATGGGGCGAGACGCCGTGCGCCTTCGTCGAGCTCAAGGCCGGGCGCCACGGCGACCGAGGCGGAGATCGTCGAGCACTGCCGCGCGCAGCTCGCGCGCTTCAAGGTGCCGCGCGTCGTCGTCTTCGGGCCGCTGCCGAAGACCTCGACCGGCAAGATCCAGAAGTTCATGCTGCGCCAGCAGGCCAAATCGACCGTCGGCGATCGAGTGATGGAGCACCCGCAATGAGCACGCAGCCTCGACCGCCGACCCGGTCCTCCTGCGCGAGGACCGCGACGGCATCACCACCCTGACGCTGAACCGTCCCGGCGTCGTACAACCTCCTCACGTCCGAGGTCGATCGACGCGCTGCAGTCGGCGTTCGACCGCATCGAGCAGGACGAGAGCGGTGCGCGTCGTCGTGCTCGCCGCGACGGGCAAGGGCTTCTCGGCCGGGCACGACCTCAAGGAGATTCGCGCCCTCGGGACGCAGCCGAAGATCGAGAGCCTGTTCCGCCGGTGCAGCCGGATGATGGTCACGATCACCCGCCTGCCGCAGCCGGTGATCGCGCGGGTGCAGGGCGCCGCCGCCGCGGCGGGCTGCCAGCTCGTCGCGCAATGCGACCTCGCGGTGGCCTCGGACGAGCGCGAAGTTCGCCGCCCCGGGCGTCACCTGGGGCTTCTTCTGCTCGACTCCCGGCGTCGCCGTCGGCCGCAACCTCGCGCGCAAGCACGCGATGGAGATGCTGCTGACCGGCGAGCTGGTCGACGCGCGACGCGCGCTGGAATGGGGCTTGGTCAACCGCGTGGTGCCGGCCGATCGAGCTCGACGATGCGGTGCTCGACCTCGCCGGCGCAGATCGGGTCGAAGCCGCCCGGCACGATCGCCGCGGGCAAGCGGGCGTTCTACGAGCAGCTCGAGATGGGCCTCGAGCGCGCCTACGAGCTGGCCGGCCACGTCATCGCCTCGAGCTTTGCCCACGAGGAGGGCCGCGAGGGGATGGACGCGTTCATCGAGAAGCGCCCGCCGAGCTGGCAGGAGCGCTGATCGCCGCTGCGGCCCCGGCGGCTGCGGGGTTTCCGATAAAATCCACGCGTCCCACCTGAAAGTTCCCCATGAAAGTCCTCGTTCCGATCAAGCGCGTGGTCGACTACAACGTGAAGGTCCGCGTCAAGGCGGACGGCACCGGCGTCGAGACGGCCAACGTCAAGATGTCGATGAATCCGTTCGACGAGATTGCGGTGGAGGAAGCGGTGCGGCTCCGGGAGGCCGGCGTGGCCACCGAGGTGCTCGTCGTGTCCTGCGGCGTCGCCGCCTGCCAGGAGACGCTGCGCACGGCGCTGGCGATCGGCGCCGACCGCGCCATCCTGGTCGAGACCGACGTCGACCTGCAGCCGCTCGCCGTGGCCAAGCTCCTGAAGGCCCTCGTGGCGAAGGAAGGCCCGCAGCTCGCGCTCCTCGGCAAGCAGGCGATCGACGACGACGCGAACCAGACCGGGCAGATGCTCGCGGCGCTGCTCGGCTGGCCGCAGGCGACGTTCGCGTCCAAGGTGAAGATCGCAGACGGCCGGGCCGAAGTCGTGCGCGAGGTCGACGGCGGTCTCGAGACCGTGGCGATGAAGCTTCCGGCGGTGATCACCGTCGATCTGCGCCTCAACGAGCCGCGCTACGTGACGCTCCCGAACATCATGAAGGCGAAGAAAAAGCCGCTCGAGACGCTGAAGCCCGACGCGCTCGGGGTGGACGTCGCCCCGCGGCTTGCCACGCTGAAGGTCGAGGAGCCGGCCAAGCGCAAGGGCGGCGTCAAGGTGCCCGACGCGAAGGCGCTGGTCGAGAAGCTCAAGAACGAAGCGAAGGTGATCTGATGCCGATCCTGGTCATCGCCGAGCACGACAACGCCCACCTGAAGGCCTCGACCCACCACACGCTCGGCGCCGCGCAGGCCATCGGCGGGGACGTGCATGTTCTCGTTGCCGGCGCCGGCTGCGAAGGCGTCGCCCAGGCCGCCGCCCAGGCGGCGGGCGTCAGCAAGGTGCTGCTCGCGGACGCATCCCACTACAAGGACGAACTCGCCGAGAGCCTCGCGCTGCTCGTCGTCCAGCTCGGCGAAGGATTACGGCCACGTGCTCCTCCCGGCGACGACGTTCGGGAAGAATCTCGGACCGCGCGTGGCGGCGCTCCTCGACGTGGCGCAGATCTCGGACATCGTGACGGTCAAGTCGCCCGACACGTTCGTGCGGCCGATCTACGCGGGCAACGCGCTTGCCACCGTGCAGTCCAAGGACGCGATCAAGGTGATCACGGTGCGCTCGACCGGCTTCGAGGCGGTCGGCGCGACCGGCGGGAGCGCCGCGGTGGCGAAGATCGCCGCGGGGCCCGACGCGGGACTGACCACGATGCTGGGACGCGAGCTGACGAAGAGCGAGCGTCCCGAGCTGACCGCCGCGCGCGTGATCATCTCCGGCGGGCGCGGCATGGGTTCCGGCGAGAACTTCAAGCTGCTCGAGCCGATCGCCGACAAGCTGAACGCGGCGATGGGCGCAAGCCGGGCGGCGGTGGATGCGGGCTTCGTGCCGAACGACTGGCAGGTCGGCCAGACGGGCAAGATCGTCGCGCCGGACCTCTACATCGCGGTCGGCATCTCCGGCGCGATCCAGCACCTGGCCGGCATGAAGGACAGCCGCGTGATCGTCGCGATCAACAAGGACGAGGAGGCGCCGATCTTCCAGGTGGCCGACTACGGCATCGTCGGCGATCTGTTCAAGATCATGCCGGAGCTCGCGAAGGAGCTCGGCTGAACGTCTCACCCCCGCGATGATCCGGAGCGAACGATGAGCGACTACGTCGCCCCCCTGCGCGACATGCAGTTCGTGCTGCACGAGCTGGCCGGTCTCGACGAGATCGCCGCGCTGCCGGGCTTCGGCGATGCCACGCCGGACCTGGTCGAGCAGATCCTCACCGAGAGCGGGCGGTTCTGCAGCGAGGTGCTGGCGCCGATCAACTGGTCCGGCGACCAGGAAGGATCGACCTGGAAGGACGGGGAGGTCACGACGCCGAAGGGCTTCCGCGACGCCTACAAGCAGTTCGTCGAGGGCGGCTGGAACGCGCTCCAGTTCCCGCCCGAGTACGGCGGACAGGGCCTGCCGAAGCTCGTCGCCGCGCCGGTGATGGAGATGTGGAAGTCGGCGAACCTGTCGTTCTCGCTGTGCCCGCTGCTCACCGGCGGCGCCATCGAGGCGCTCCTGCTGCGCGGCTCGGACGAACAGAAGCGCGTCTACCTGCCGAAGATGGTGGAGGGCACCTGGACCGGCACGATGAACCTGACCGAGCCGCAGGCGGGCTCGGATCTCGCGCAGGTGAAGACGAAAGCGGTGCGCGAAGGCGACCGCTACCGGATCTTCGGCCAGAAGATCTTCATCACCTACGGCGAGCACGACCTCGCCGAGAACATCATCCACCTCGTGCTCGCGCGCACGCCGGACGCGCCCGAGGGGGTGAAGGGCATCTCGCTCTTCGTCGTGCCGAAGTTCCTGCCGAAGCCGGACGGCTCGCCTGGCGAGCGCAACGACGTGCGCTGCGTCTCGATCGAGCACAAGCTCGGGATCCACGCGAGCCCGACGGCGGTGATGGCCTACGGCGACAAGGACGGCGCGATCGGCACCCTCGTGGGCGAGGAGAACCGCGGCCTCGAGTACATGTTCATCATGATGAACGCGGCGCGCTTCGCGGTCGGAATGGAGGGCGTCGCGGTGAGCGAGCGCGCGTACCAGCAGGCGCTCGCGTACGCGAAGGAGCGGGTCCAGAGCCGGGAGCTCGGCGGCAGCGGCTCGAAGCCCGCCCCGATCATCCGCCACCCGGACGTGCGGCGCATGCTGATGAGCATGAAGTCGCAGGCCGAGGCCACGCGGGCGCTCGCCTATGTGACCGCCGCCGCGATCGACAAGGCGCACCGTCATCCGGACAAGGACGAGCGGGCGCGCAACCAGGCGTTCGTCGATTTCATGATCCCGGTCGTCAAGGGCTGGTCGACGGAGACCGCGATCGAGGTGGCGTCCACCGGCATCCAGGTGCACGGCGGCATGGGCTTCATCGAGGAGACCGGCGCCGCGCAGTACCTGCGCGACGCGCGCATCACCACGATCTACGAGGGCACCACCGGCATCCAGGCCAACGACCTGATCGGCCGCAAGTTGGCGCGCGAGGGCGGGACGACGGCCAAGGCGGTGCTCGTGCAGATCGACGCGACGGTGGCGGCGCTGCGCGCGTCGGGGTCCGCGGAGCTCGGCGTGATCGGCACGCGGCTCGCGGCGGGGCGGAAGGCGGCGGCCGAGTGCGTCGACTGGATCGTCGCCACCTCCGGCGCCGACCCGAAGGCCGTGCACGCCGGCGCGGTGCCGTTCCTCAAGCTGTGCGGGGTCGTGTTCGGCGGCTGGCAGATGGCGCGCGCGGCACTGGCCGCGCAGGCGCAGGCTGGCGAAGGGCGAGGGCGATGCCGCGTTCCTGAAGGCCAAGATCGGGACCGCGCGCTTCTTCGCCGATCACCATCTCTCGCAGGCGCCCGCGCTTCGCGACGTGGTGCTGGAGGGGGCCGCGGGCGTTCTGGCCCTCGACGGAAGAGCAGTTCTAGGGACGACGCTCAGGCTTCGCTGTCGGGCGCGCCCGCCTCGCGCCCGACGAAGGCGGCGATCTCGTCGTGCAGATCGCGCTCGAGCCGGCGCAGGGTCGGATCGTCCGGGTGCACCGTCACCTTGAACCCGAGCGCCGCCGCGAGGTGGATCATCGGGTGGTTGGTGGCGAAGGTCTCGCCCCACAGGCGACGGAGCCCGCGCGCCCGGGCGATCTCGATGAGCCGGGCAAGGAGCAGGTGCCCGACGCCGCCGCCCTGCCACTGGTCCGCCACGGTGATCGCGAACTCCGCCGCATCGCCCTCGGGCACCAGCACGTAGCGCGCCACGCCGATCGGCGTCTCCTTGCCGTCCACAGTCGTGGTCGCGATCAACGCGACGTCGCGGGAAAAGTCGGTGTTCACGAGCGACGCGAGGGTGCCCGGCGTGAACCGGACGCCGCCGAAGAAGCGGCTGTAGCGGGTCTCCTGGGACAACCCCAGGCCGAAGCGCAGCTCCAGATCGGCGTCCTGGCGCTGCAGCGGGCGCACCGTCACCGAGTGCGCGTGGAGGATCGCTGACGAACTGGTGAGGGGCAGGTCTAAAGGGTTCTTGTGCATCGCAGCAAGATATCACGCGAGCCACTTGGAAAGTGGGCGGAACCCCCTATCCAGATCAATCTTTTAATATTTAAAAAACAGTCGATTAAGGCCACAAGTTAATCTTGTTTAGAAGGTCTCTCAGGGGTGTTCGCGGCCCCTTTTCCCGGTCACATGTTCGGATAGTTCGGCCCTTCGCCGCCCTGGGGGACCACCCAGTTGATGTTCTGGGTCGGATCCTTGATGTCGCAGGTCTTGCAGTGCACGCAGTTCTGCGCGTTGATCTGGAGGCGCGGGTTGCGGCCGTCCGGGTCGCGCACGATCTCGTAGACCCCGGCCGGGCAGTACCGTTGCTCCGGCGCGTCGTAGAGGGCGAGGTTCACGTCGATCGGCACTGTCGGGTCGGCGAGGGTCAGGTGGCTCGGCTGGTTCTCCTCGTGGTTCGTCGCGGAGAGGTACACGGACGACAGCTTGTCGAAGCTCACCACGCCGTCGGGTTTCGGATATTCGATGCGGGGGTATTCGGCCGCCTTGCCGAGCTGCGTGTGGTCGGCGTGGACCCGGAACGTCCACGGCGCCTTCCCCTGGAACACGTACTGATCGATGCCCGCGTAGATCACGCCGGCCCACAATCCCTGGTAGAACGACGGCCGGATGTTGCGCGCGCGGTGGAGCTCGTCCCAGAGCCAGGTGCGCTTCAGTTTCTCCGCGTAGCCGGTCACTTCGGCTTGCCCGTCGCCGGCGAGGGCCTCGACCACGGCCTCCGCCGCCGTCATCCCCGACTTCATCGCGAGATGCGAGCCCTTGATCTTGGGCACGTTCAGGAACCCCGCCGTGTCGCCGACCAGCATGCCGCCGGGAAAGGTGAGCTTGGGCACGGACTGGAAGCCGCCTTCGGACAATGCCCGCGCCCCGTAGGCAACGCGGCGGCCGCCGTCGAGGAACGGCCGGATCTCGGGGTGCGTCTTGAAGCGCTGGAATTCGTCGAACGGGGAGAGGTGCGGGTTCCGGTAGTCGAGCCCGACCACGAATCCGACCGAGATCAGGTTCTCGCCGAAGTGATAGAGAAACGATCCGCCGTAGGTCTCCGCTTTGAGCGGCCAGCCGATGGTGTGCATCACCAGGCCGGGCCGATGCTTGCCCGCCGGCGCCTCCCACAGCTCCTTGATGCCGATGCCGTAGGTCTGGGGATCGACGCCCTCGCGCAGGCCGAAGCGCTTGAACAGCGTCTTGGTGAGCGAGCCGCGGCAGCCTTCCGCGAACACGGTCTGCCGCGCGTGCAGCTCGACGCCGCGCTGGAAGCTTCCGGTGTGGCTGCCGTCCTTCGCGATGCCCATGTCGCCGGTCGCCACGCCCTTGACGCTGCCGTCGTCGCGATAGAGCACTTCGGCGGCGGCGAACCCGGCGTAGATCTCGACGCCCAGCGCCTCCGCCTGCTTCCCGAGCCAGCGGCAAAGATTGCCGAGACTGATGACGTAATTGCCGTGGTTGCGGAAGAACGGCGGCACCGGCAGCCGGTAGCCCTTGCGCTCGGTGAGGAACATGACGCGGTCCTCGCCGGCCGGCGTGTCGACCGGCGCGCCTTTCGCTTTCCAGTCCGGGATGAGCTCGTTGAGCGCGCGCGGCTCGAGCACCGCGCCGGACAGGATGTGCGCGCCGATCTCCGAGCCCTTCTCGAGCAGGCAGACGCTCACCTCCCGGCCGGATTCGGCGGCAAGCTGCTTCAGGCGGATTGCGCACGCGAGGCCCGCGGGCCCGCCGCCGACGATCACGACGTCGTACTCCATCGATTCGCGTTCCACCGCCTGCTCCCCGGTCTCTCGCGCCGCGCCCAAATCGCGACCAGGGCCCGATTGTATAATCCGCGCGCTTCTCGCCACCATCTTCCGCACCGATGACCCAGCCGCGCAGAAAGCTCGTGCACACCGAGATCATCCCGATCCGCTGGGGCGACATGGACGCGATGGGCCACATCAACAACACCGTCTACTTCCGCTACATGGAGCAGGCGCGCATCAGCTGGTTCGAATCGCTCGGCGTGCGCCCGTCGGCCCGCGGCGAGGGACCGGTGATCATCAATGCGAGCTGCACGTTCATGAAGCAGCTCGTCTACCCGGGCGACGTGGAAGTGCGGACCTACGCAGGGAAGCTCGGCAACTCGAGCTTCGAGACCTGGCTCGAGATGCGGCCGAGCTACGATCCGGAGACGGTCTACGCGGAGGGCGCGGCGAAGGTCGTCTGGGTCGACCTCGACAAGGGGAAGTCGACCGCGCTGCCCGAGAAGATCCGGCAGATCGTCCTGGGCTGAGGAGGCGCGATGGCCGCGGAAAAGCCGCTGTGGACGCCGAGCGAGGAGAGCATCGAGCGCGCCAACGTCACGCAGTTCGCGCGCATGGCGATCCACGACTGGGGGCTGCGGCTCAACACCTACCCCGCGTTCTACCGCTGGTCGGTCGATCACCCCGAGCAGTTCTGGCGGTCGGTGTGGAAGTTCTGCGGCGTGCGCGGCGAGCACGGCGCGCGCGCGATGGTCGACGGCGGCAAGATGCCCGGGGCGCGGTTCTTCCCCGACGGCCGGCTCAACTTCGCGGAGAACCTGCTCGGCCGCCGCGACGACGACGACGGCGACGCGATCGTGTTCTGGGGCGAGGACAAGGTGAAGCGGCGCATGTCGCACGCGCGAGCTGCGCTCGCTCGTGGGCCGGCTCGCGGAGGCGCTGCGCGCCGCGGGCGTCGCGCCGGGGGACCGGGTCGCCGGTTACCTGCCGAACATGCCCGAGGCCGTGGCCGCGATGCTTGCGACGGCGAGCATCGGCGCCACCTGGTCGTCCTGCTCGCCGGACTTCGGCGTCCAGGGCGTGCTCGACCGGTTCGGGCAGATCGAGCCGAAGGTGCTCTTCACCGCCGACGGCTACTGGTACAACGGGAAGCCGGTCGGCGTGCTCGACAAGGTCGGGGAAATCGTCGCGCAGCTGCCCACGGTGCGGCGCACGGTCGTGGTGTCCTATCTCGACGCGCAGCCCGACGCCGCGCGGGTGCCGAACGCGCAACGGCTCGATGACTTCATTGCGCCGCACGCGCCGGGCGACATCCGCTTCGAGCCGATGCCCTTCAACCACCCGCTGTACATCATGTACTCGTCGGGCACGACCGGCGTCCCGAAGTGCATCGTGCACGGCGCGGGCGGCACGCTGCTCAAGCACCTCAGCGAGCATCAGCTGCACTCGGATCTCAAGCCGGGCGATCGCCTCTTCTACTTCACCACCTGCGGCTGGATGATGTGGAACTGGCTTGCGTCGGGTCTCGCCTCGGGCGCCACGCTGCTGCTCTACGACGGCTCGCCGTTCGCCGGCGGCGGCACCGTCCTGTTCGACTACGCCGACGCCGAGGCGATGACCCACTTCGGCACCTCGGCGAAGTTCATCGACGAGTGCAAGAAGCGCGGCCTCGCGCCGCTCCGGACGCATCGCCTGGAGGCGTTGCGGATGATCCTCTCGACCGGATCGCCCCTCGTTCCCGAAGGCTTCGACTACGTCTACCGCGCCGTGAAGAAGGACGTGTGCCTCGCGTCGATCGCCGGCGGCACCGACCTCATCGGCTGCTTCGTGCTCGGCAATCCGATCCTGCCGGTGTGGCGCGGCGAGATCCAGTGCCGGGCGCTCGGCCTCGCGGTCGACGTGTTCGACGAGAACGGGCACTCGATCCGCGAGCAGAAGGGCGAGCTCGTCTGCACCCGGCCGTTCCCGTCGATGCCGATCGGATTCTGGAACGACCGCGACGGGCGCAAGTATCACGCCGCCTATTTCGCCCGCTTTCCGAACGTCTGGCACCACGGCGACTACGTGGTGCTCACGCGGCACGACGGGATGGTGATTCACGGCCGCTCGGACGCGGTGCTCAACCCGGGCGGCGTGCGCATCGGCACCGCGGAGATCTATCGCCAGGTCGAGCAGCTCGACGAGGTGGCGGAGTCGCTGGTCGTCGGGCAGGACTGGCAGGGCGACGTGCGGGTGGTCCTGTTCGTGCGGCTGCGCGAGGGGCTGGCGCTCGACGACGCGCTGATCGCGAAGATCAAGGGCCGGATCCGCGCCAACACGACGCCGCGCCACGTCCCGGGCAAGATCGTCCAGGTCACCGACATTCCGCGCACGCGCAGCGGGAAGATCGTCGAGCTGGCCGTCCGCAACCTCGTCCACGGACAGCCGGTCAAGAACGTCGAGGCGCTCGCCAATCCCGAGGCGCTGGAGCAGTTTCGCGGACGGGCGGAGTTGGCGAGCTAGGCGAGCAATCCGGCGACGGTCGCCCTGTACCAGGCCGCGATCGCGTCTTCCTCGGCATGTCGTCCCTCGCGGATCACCCACCGCCCGCCGACCATTACGTCGCGCACTAGGCCACGCCCGCCCCCGAACACGAGCGCATCGAGAATCGCATCGTCGCCGCGACCGGCAAGGTCGACGTGCGCGTCGTCCAGGACCAGCAGATCGGCACGGCACCCCGGGGCGATCGCGCCGGTGCGACGTCCCAGGGCCTGCGCGCCGCCGCGCACCGCTGCGTCCCAAAGCGTCGCGCCGACGGAAGGACGTGCGGCGGAGGCCGCGACGTTGCGCTCGAAACGGCTCAGGCGCTGCGCGTACTCGAGCAGGCGCAGTTCCTCCGCCGGATCGCGCGACACGTGGCTGTCGCTGCCGATGCCCCAGCGGCCGCCGGCGGCGAGGAAATCCGGGAGCCGAAACACGCCGTCGCCGAGATCGGCCTCGGTGCTCGGGCACAGGCCGACGACCGCGCCGCTGGCGGCGAGACCGGCGAGCTCGTCGTCGTCGAGATGCGTGCAATGCACGAGGCACCATCGCGCATCGGGCGCCGCACGCTCGAGCAGCCACGCCACCGGGCGCCGGCCGCTCCACGCGATGCAGTCGTCCACTTCCTTGCGCTGCTCGGCGGCGTGAACGTGGATCGGCGCGCTCCGGTCGATCGCGCTGATTCCGGCGACGAGGGTTGCGAGCTGCGGCGGGCTCACCGCGCGCAGGGAGTGCGCGGCGACGCCCACGCGCAGATCCGGGCCGGCCTCGGCGCGGGCGCGCTGCACGATCTCGAGGACGCTCTCGGGCGAGCTCGCGAACCGCGCCTGTGCGGGACCCAGCTTGGCGGCGCCGAACCCGCTGTGCGCGTAGAGGGTCGGAAGCAGCGCGAGGGCGATGCCGGACTCGCGCGCGGCGCGCACGTGCGCAAGCGACATCTCGGCCGGATCGGCGTAGGCCGAGCCGTCGGGCGCGTTGTGCACGTAATGAAACTCGGCCACGGCGGTATAGCCGCTCTTGAGCAGCTCCACATAGAGCTGAGCGGCGATGGCGTGCGCGTCCTCCGGGCCGAGCCGGGCGACGAAGCGGTACATCGTCTCGCGCCACGTCCAGAAGCTGTCCCGGCCGGCCGCGCCGCGGCTCTGCGCGAGGCCCGCCATGGCGCGCTGGAACGCGTGCGAGTGAACGTTCGGCATCCCGGGGATGAGCGGTCCGGCTGCGCATGGCGCCCCGTCGGCGCGTGCGCCCGGCGTCACGCGGACGATTGCTCCGGCCGGATCGATTTCGAGCAGGACGCCGCTCGCCCAGCCCTCGGGCAGCAGCGCGCGCGCGGCGAAGAGACGGGCCGTCATCGCGCGCGCAGGGGCTCGGCGATCTCGATCAGATTCTGATCCGGATCGCGCAGGTAGACCGACCGGATCGGCCCGGTCGCACCGGTGCGCTGAACGGGGCCTTCGATGATCGATGCGCCGCCCGCCGCGAGCCGCGCGATCACGTCGTCGAGGGGCCGGTCGGCGATGAAGCACAGATCGAGGGCGCCCGGCGTCGGACGTTCCGCCTTCGGCTCGAACTCCTTGCCGATCTCGTGCAGGTTGATCTTCTGCCGGCCGAACCGCAGCGCCTTGCGTCCGGCGCCGAAGGTCTCGAGCGTCATCCCGAGCACCCGCGTGTAGAAATCGATGCAGCGGTCGAGCTGCGCGGTGGTGAGGACGAGATGGTCGAGATGATCGATCACGATTACGGTTCCGCGCGGCGCGCCGAGGGCTTCCTAGTATAGTGCGGCCCGATGGCCACGCCGCCGTGGGACACGCTCTGGACGAACGCGCGGATCGCGACGATGCGCGGCGGCCGGTATTCGGTCGCGGCGCCCGGCGCGATCGCGGCGAGCGGCGGGGAGATTGCCTGGGTGGGGGAGAGCGCGAGCCTGCCCGCCGAGCCCCGCACGCTCGCGCACACGGTGCACGACGTCGGCGGCCGGTGGATCACGCCGGGTCTGATCGACTGCCACACGCACCTCGTCTACGCCGGCAACCGCGCGCGCGAGTTCGAACTGCGACTGCAGGGCGCGAGCTACGAGGCGATCGCGCGCGCCGGCGGCGGGATCGTCGCCACCGTCGCGGCGACGCGCGATGCGACGGAGGAGGCGCTCGAGGCGCAGTCGGCGCGTCGCCTGCGCCGCTTGCTCGGCGAGGGCGTGACCACGATCGAGATCAAGTCCGGGTACGGCCTGCGGACCGACGACGAGCTGAAGCAGCTGCGGGTCGCGCGGCGGCTCGGCGCCGCCGCGCAGGTCACGGTACGCACGACGTTCCTCGGCGCGCACGCCGTGCCGCCCGAATACCGGGGCCGGATCGAGGCGTACGTGTCGTACGTCTGCGACGAGATGCTGCCGGCAGTCGCGGCAGCGGGCGTGGCCGACGCGGTCGACGCCTTCTGTGAGGCGATCGCCTTCTCGCCGGAGCAGACGGCGCGCGTCTTCGAGCGAGCCGGCGCCCTCGGCCTGCCCGTCAAGCTGCATGCCGATCAGCTCTCCGACCTGGGCGGTGCGGCCCTGGCGGCCCGCTTCCGCGCACTGTCCGCCGACCACCTCGAATACACGAGCGAGGCGGGCGTGCGCGCGCTGGCCGCGGCGGGCACGGTCGCGGTGCTGCTTCCGGGCGCGTTCTACTTCCTCCGCGAGACCCGGGTGCCGCCGGTCCAGCTTCTCCGGGACCATGGTGTCCCGATCGCGGTGGCGACCGACTGCAATCCGGGTTCCGCCCCGCTCACCTCGATCCTGCTCGCGCTGAACATGGCGTGCACCCTGTTCCGGCTCACCCCCGAGGAGGCGCTGGCGGGCATCACCTGCCATGCGGCGCGGGCGCTGGGGCTGGCCGATTCGCACGGCACGCTCGAGGTCGGGAAGGCGTGCGATCTCGTCGTGTGGGAGATCGACGCGTCCGGCCGACCTCGCGTACGCGATCGGCACGAACCCCTGCAGCGCGGTCGTGCAGGGCGGCCGACCGCGCGCCTTGTAACGGGGGGCGTTACGCCACGTTTCGCCATTGTGCCGGCAGCGGCGCAAAGCGGAGGTGGTTTGCGCGTCCGGGTTGACAGCCCCCGGGCCGCCCAATCATTGTGGGATCGCATGGTCCAGCTTCCGATTCGCGAGACGTTCTGGAACATCCCGTTCTGGGGCATCGTCGGCGTCTACGTCGGCGGGGCGATCGCGCTGGCCCTCTTCGGCTGGGGCGTATGGCGGCGAGTGGCGCTGTGGCGCAAGGGCGGGCCGGAGCGGCGGTGGGACCGCATCCCCGCGCGCATCGCCCTGGTGGCGAAGGAAGTGCTCTTCCAGACGCGCATCCTGTCGCAGTCCTATCCCGGGGTCATGCACGCGACGATGTTCTGGGGCTTCCTCGCGCTCCTTCTGGGCACCGCCATCGCCACGATCGACTGGGAGATTACCCGGCTCCTCTTCGACGTTCGCATCCTGCAGGGGCCGTTCTACCTCGCCTTCGAACTGACGCTCGATCTCTTCGGCGCGTTCCTGCTCGTCGGCCTCGCCATGGCGTGCTGGCGGCGGTTCGTCCGCCGCCCGTCGCGGCTCGAGCCGACCGGCAAATTCGCCTACGCGATCGCGATCCTGTTCGTGCTCGCGCTCACCGGGTTCGTCATCGAGGCCGCGCGGCTGGCGGTGACACAGCCCGCGTGGGCGCCCTGGTCGCCGGTCGGCTGGGCGCTGGCCAGGGGGCTGCTGGCGAGCGGCATGAGCGAGGCGGCACTGCGCGGACTGCACCTCTCGCTGTGGACGTTCCACGCGCTGCTCGTCTTCGTGTTCATCGCGCTCGTTCCGCACACGTACTTCTCGCACCTGATCGCGACGCCCCTCAACATTTTCTTCGCGAAGCTCGGGCCGCGCGGGGCGCTCGCCAAGATCGAGAAGCTGGAGGAGCAGGAGACCTTCGGCGTCTCGGCGTTCGCCCAGTTCTCCTGGAAGCGCCGGCTCGACTTCGACGCCTGCACCGAGTGCGGGCGCTGCCAGGACGTGTGCTGCTCCCAGCTCTCGGGCGGGGTGCTCAGCCCGAAGAAGGTGATCGGCAAGCTCAAGCGTTACATGCACTCGGGCGATACGCGGCCGCTGCACGGCGAGATCGTCACGGCCGAGGAGCTGTGGGCGTGCACCACCTGCATGGCGTGCGTACAGGAGTGCCCGGCACACATCGACATCGTCGACACGATCGTCGATCTGCGGCGCTACCTGGCGCTCTCCGAGGGCGCCTTCCCGTCGACGACCGGGACGACGCTCCAGAACATCCAGCGGCTCGGCAACCCGTGGGGCCTCGACCCGGCCGACCGGCTCAGCTGGGCGAAGGGGCTCGACGTGCCGCTGCTGGAGGCCGGGAAGCCGGTCGAGTACCTGTACTGGGTGGGCTGTTCGGCGTCCTACGACGCGCGCAACCAGAAGATCGCGCGGTCGATGGTGAAGATCCTGCGGCAGGCCGGCGTGTCGTTCGGCGTCATGGCCGAGGAGCGGTGCCACGGCGAGGTCGGACGACGGCTCGGGGAGGAGTATCTCTACCAGACGGCGGCGGAAGAGAACGTCGGCAACCTCTCCCGCTACGAGTTCGGCAAGGTGCTCACGCATTGCCCGCACTGCTTCAACACGCTGGCAAACGAGTACCCGCAGTTCGACGGCGGCCGATTCGAGGTCGTCCACCATTCGGTGCTGATCGAGGAGCTCCTGCGGACCGGTCGCATCACCCCGCGGGCCGGCAAGGACCAGACGGTCGCGTTCCACGACCCGTGCTACCTCGGCCGGCAGAACGGCGTCTTCGCCGCGCCGCGCGCGGTCGCGGCGGCGGTACCCGGCGTCGAGCTCGTCGAGATCCCCCGCAATCGCGCGCGCGCGGTGTGCTGCGGCGGCGGCGGCGGGCAGATGTGGATGGAAGTCCATGCGCGCAAGCGCATCAACATCATTCGCGCCGAAGAGATCGCCGCCACCGGCGCCGCGACGGTGGCGGTCGGCTGTCCCTATTGCCTGACGATGCTCGACGAGGGCCGCAAGGTCGCCGGCGCCGAGGAGCGGCTGCAGGTCAAGGACATCGCCGAGCTCGTCGCCGAGTCGCTGGGCTAGACCGCGCGCGCGGCCTCCAGCATCCGCTCGAGCATCGCGCGCAGGACCGGGCGAAGGCGGGCGGCGCGCGCCGGGTCGAACGCGAACGGCGGCGCCTCGTCCATGTAGGTGATCTCGGCGAGCTCGAGCTGGATCGCGTGCGCGCGCGCATTCGGCTGGCCGTACCGGCGCGTGATGTAGCCGCCCTTGAAGCGGCCGTTGAGGACCGCCGTGTAACCGGCGGCGCGCTGCGCGATCGCGGCGACGCGCTCGATGATGCCCGGCGCGCACGAGCGTCCTCCAGCCGTGCCGAGGTTCAGGTCCGGCAGCCGCCCGGCGAAGAACCGGGGGACCTGCGACGCGATCGAGTGCGCGTCCCACAGCAGCGCATAGCCGTGCGCCACCCGCAGCCGATCGAGCTCCCGTCCGAGCTGCGCGTGGTAGGGGCGCCAGTACCGCTCGATCCGCAGGGCGACCTCGGCGTCGTCCGGAACCGCGCCGTCGCGATACACCGCGGCGCGCGCGAAGGTATCGACCGGGACGAGGCCGGTGGTGTCCTGGCCGGGATAGAGGCTTGCGTTGTCGGGCGGACGGTTGAGATCGACGACGTAGCGCGAGTGGGTCGCGATCAGCACCGAGGCGCCGAGCGCGTCGAGGAAGTCGTAGAGCCGCTCGAGGTGCCAGTCGGTGTCGGGCAGGATCCGGGCCTCGCGGGTCATGCGCGCGGCCAGGTCCGGCGGGAGGTGCGTGCCGACATGCGGCATCGAGACGAGCAGGGGCGTCGTGCCGGCGCGGAAGGTGAACGGGTCCATCAGTGCGCCTGCGGATGCGAGGGCAGCAGGCCGGGCACGAACCGGTGGAACACGCCGGCCTCGACGAGACGCTGGATCGCGGCGATGTCGGGGGCGAAGTAGCGGTCGTGATCGTAGAAGGCCACCTCCTCGCGCACCAGCGCGAGCGCCTCGGCGAGCCGGGGCGAGGTCGCGAGCGGCTTGCGGAACTCGATGCCCTGCGCGGCGGCGAGCAGCTCGATCGCCACGATCCCGGCGGCGTTGCCTGCCATGTCGCCGAGACGCCGGGCCGCGAATGTGGCCATGCTGACGTGGTCCTCCTGGTTCGCGGACGTCGGCAGGCTGTCGACGCTCGCCGGGTGCGCGAGGCTCTTGTTCTCGCTCGCCAGGGCGGCGGCGGTCACCTGCGGGACCATGAAGCCGGAGTTCACGCCGCCGTGCTCGACGAGGAACGGCGGCAGCCCGGAGAGCGAGGCGTCGATCAACAGCGCGATGCGCCGTTCGGCAAGGGAGCCGACCTCGGCGGTCGCCACGGCCAGCGCATCGGCCGCGAGGGCGACGGGTTCGGCGTGGAAGTTGCCGCCGGAGAGCACCTCTCCCGTCGCCGCGAAGACGAGCGGATTGTCGGTCACGCTGTTCGCCTCGATCTCGAAGGCGCGCGCCGCGAAGCGCAGGCTGTCGAGGCAGGCGCCCATGACCTGCGGCTGGCAGCGCAGACTGTAAGGGTCCTGCACGCGCGGATCGTCGGCGAGGTGCGAGCGGCGGATCGGGCTGCCCTGCAACAGCTGCAGATAGGCGGCCGCCAGCTCGCGCTGGCCGACGTGGCCGCGGAGCGCATGAATGCGCGGATCGAAAGGCGTGTCGCTGCCGGCGGCTGCGTCGACCGACATCGCGCCCGCGACCACCGCGGCGGCAAAGACGTCCTCGACCGCGAAGAGCCCGGTCAGCGCGAGCGCGGTGGAGACCTGGGTGCCATTGAGGACCGCGAGCCCCTCCTTGGGCGCGAGTCGCAGCGGGGCGAGGTTCGCGCGACGCAGCGCATCGACGGCCGGGATCCGCGCGCCGCTGACCCTGACGTCGCCGATCCCGAGCAGGGTGAGCGCGAGGTGCGCGAGCGGTGCGAGATCGCCCGAGGCGCCGACCGAGCCCTTGCCGGGAATGCACGGATAGATACCGTTGTTGTAGAGGGCGACCAGGAGCTCCACCAGCTCCGGCCGCACGCCGGACGCGCCGCGGGCGAAACTCGCGACCTTGAGGGCCAGAACCAGGCGCACCGTCGCATCGTCGAGCAGGGGGCCGACCCCGGCCGCGTGCGACAGCACGATGTTGGTCTGGAGACGCTCGAGCTCGTCGGCCGGGATGCGCGTCTGCGCGAGGCGCCCGAAGCCGGTGTTGATGCCGTATGCAGGCTGGCCGCTGGCGAGAATGCGCGCCACTGCCGCCGACGATGCGGCAATGGCCGGACGGCACGCCGGTGCCAGGGCGATCGGCGCTGCCTCGCGCGCGATCGCGCGGAGCGCCTCGAGCGTGAGCGGGGTCGCGCCGATCTCGACCGTCATCGCTCGACTACCGGAGCATCGGGAGGTCGAGGCCCTGCTCGCGGGCGCAGGCGATCGCGGCGTCGTAGCCCGCGTCCGCGTGACGCATCACCCCGGTCGCCGGATCGTTCCACAGCACGCGCGCGAGCCGTCGCGCGGCCGCGTCGGTGCCGTCGCACACGATCACGACCCCGGCGTGCTGCGAGTAGCCCATCCCGACGCCGCCGCCGTGGTGGAAGGACACCCACGTCGCGCCGCTGGCGGTGTTGAGCAGCGCATTGAGGAGCGGCCAGTCGGACACCGCATCGGTGCCGTCGCGCATCGCCTCGGTCTCGCGGTTCGGGCTCGCGACCGAGCCCGAGTCGAGGTGGTCGCGCCCGATCACGATCGGCGCCTTCAGCTCGCCCGTGCGCACCATCTCGTTGAAGGCGAGCCCGGCCTTGTGCCGCTCGCCCAGGCCGAGCCAGCAGATGCGCGCGGGCAGGCCCTGGAACTTGATCCGGGTGCGCGCCAGGTCGAGCCACTGCTGCAGCGGGCGGTCGTGCGGGAAGAGCTCGCGCACCTTCGCGTCGGTGCGGTAGATGTCCTCCGGGTCGCCCGAGAGGGCCACCCAGCGGAACGGCCCGCGGCCGACGCAGAACATCGGCCGGATGTACGCGGGCACGAAGCCCGGGTATGCGAAGGCATCGGCGACGCCGACGTCCTTCGCCTCCTGGCGGATGTTGTTGCCGTAGTCCACGCACGGGATGCCCATCGCCTGGAATCCGAGGATCGCGCGCACGTGGTGGCCGATCGACTCGCGCGCCGAGATGGCGACCTCCTCGGGATCGCGCTTCTGCAGGTCGAGCCACTTCTCGACCGACCAGTGCTCGGGCAGGTAGCCGTGCGCCGGGTCGTGGGCGGAGGTCTGATCGGTGACGAGCGCCGGCTTCGGTCCGCCGGCGCGCGCGCGCTTGAGGATCTCGGGCAGGATCTCCGCCGCGTTGCCGAGGAGACCCACCGACACCGCGCGCTTTTCCGCGCCCGCCTTCTGCAGGATCGCGAGGGCCTGGTCGAGCGTGTCGGCACGCTCGTCGAGGTAGCCGGTCTTGACGCGCATGTCGATGCGCGAGGCCTGGCACTCGATCGCGAGCATCGACGCGCCGGCCATCGTCGCCGCCAGCGGCTGGGCGCCGCCCATGCCGCCGAGCCCCGCCGTCAGGATCCACTTGCCCGACCAGTCGCCGCCGCAATGCTGCCGCCCGGCTTCGGCGAACGTCTCGAAGGTGCCCTGCACGATGCCCTGGCTGCCGATGTAGATCCACGAGCCGGCGGTCATCTGGCCGTACATCATGAGGCCCTTGCGATCGAGCTCGTTGAAGTGCTCCCAGGTCGCCCACTTCGGCACCAGGTTCGAGTTGGCGATCAGCACGCGCGGCGCATCGGCGTGGGTGCGGAACACGCCGACCGGCTTGCCGGACTGGACGAGGAGGGTCTGATCGTCCTCCAGCCGGCGCAGCGTCTCCACGATGCGATCGAACGAGGGCCAGTCGCGCGCGGCCTTGCCGATGCCGCCGTAGACGACCAGATCCTCCGGCCGCTCGGCCACCTCGGGATCGAGGTTGTTCTGGATCATCCGCAGCGGCGCCTCGGTGAGCCAGCTCTTCGCGCTCAGTGCGCTGCCGCGCGGAGCGCGGATCGATCGTCGGGTCATTGCCACACCTTGCGTGCAGTTTCGAGCATGACGTCGAGCTTGCGCCACTGCTCGTCCTCGGTCAGCAGGTTGCCCGCGATGCCGGAGGCGAACCCGCACTGCGGGCTGAGCGCGAGCTGGTCGAGCGGGAGGAAGCGGCTCGCCTGATCGATCCGGCGCGCGAGCTCGTCGACCGTCTCCACGCGCCCGGTCTTGGTGGTGATCAGGCCGAGCACGACGATCTTGCCTTTCGGGACGAAGCGCAGCGGCTCGAATCCTCCGGCGCGCTCGGTGTCGTACTCGAGCAGCAGCCGATCGAACGCGAGGCCGTTGAAGAGGCGCTCGGCGATCGCGTCGTAGGTGCCCTCGCGGTGCCACATGCTCGCGCGGTTGCCGCGGCAGATGTGCACGCCGAGCGTTGCGGGTCCCTTGATTCCCGCGACCACGGCGTTGTCCGCGGCGATCGCGCGATCCAGGTTCTTGAGCGGGTCGGCGCCGCTCGCCCGGATGCGCTCGAGCGTGGGCGGATCGACGTATCCGGTGTAGCTGGGCTCGTCGAGCTGGACGTAGTCGCACCCTGCGGCGACGAGCTCCTCGACCATCTGCCGCTGGATGCGCACCACGTCGGCGAGAAACGCGTCGGAGTCGGCATAAATCGCGCACGAGCGCTCGATGTCGCACATCTGCGCGACGCGATCGGGGCCCATCAGCGTCACTTTCACCGGCCGCGTCGCGACGCTGCGCGCGAATCGGTACTCCTGCATCGGAAAGCTGCGCAGGAGTCGCAGCCGCGCGGTCGCCGGCGCACGGAAGCTCACGACGGCGTCGTCGCCTTTGGTGAGCGGGCGTTCGTGCGCGCCGCGGTTCTCCGGGTTCTGGAGGAAATTGCGCCACGAGCCGGCCCAGAGATCCCAGCCTTCCACCTCGGAGAAGCTGACCTGCCAGTTCAGGCGCCGGAACTCTCCGTCGGTGACGACCGGCAGGCCGTGGCGCTGCTGCGCGGCGATTACCGCGCGGATGGCGGCATCCTGCGCGGCGCTCAGTTCCTCGGCGTCTGCCTGGCCCGCGGCGTGACGCAGGAACGTCTGCTTCAGCGTCTCGGGGCGAAGCAGACTGCCGACGTGGTCGACGCGCGAGGGGCTCATGGCGGGAGACAGGCTAGGGGAGTGACCGCCCGGCGTCAACCGCGCCGCCGGCGTTCGTTGCGTGAACGGGTGCGTCGCACATAGAATGGCCGCTCACCGGAGAAGGGGAGTCGGACCATGAGGAAGTCACTCGCAATCGTCGTCGCGGCGATACTCGCTGGCGCAGCGCCGTTCGCCGCCCACGCGCAGAAGGTCGTGCTCGGGATGAGCGGCTGGACCGGGTTCCAGCCCCTGAAGCTCGCGGAGCTGGCGGGGATCTTCAAGAAAAACGGCGTCGACATCGAGATCCGCTTCATTCCGCCGGTCCAGCGCTCCGCCGCGCTCGCCGCCGGGGCGCTCAACGCCGCGGCCACCACGGTCGACCAGCACATCGTCTGGACCTCGGCCGGCATCTCGACGGTGCAGGTGGCGCTCATCGACAAGTCGAACGGCGGAGATGGCGTCGCCGTGCGCGGCAACATCAACAGCATCAACGACCTGAAGGGCAAGTCGGTGGCGGTGGACGGGCCCGGGACGGTGCAGCACTTCATGCTGTCCTACATCCTGGAGAAGAACGGGCTCTCGATCCGCGACGTGATCCGCAACACCATGGGCGCGCAGCCCGCTGCGCAGTCCTTCGTCGCCGGGCAGAACGACGCGGCGGTGACCTACGAGCCGTATCTGTCGACGGTGCGCGCGAAGCCCGACGCCGGGAAGATCCTGGTGACGAGCAAGGACTATCCGGTCGTCATCGACGTGCTGGTCTTCAAGACCGACTTCATCCAGCAGCACCCGAAGGTGGTGAAGGCGACGGTCGACAGCTTCTTCGAGGCGCTCGACATGATCAAGCGCGAGCCGGCGAAGGCGCACGAGCTCATGGGCAGCGTCGTCAAGCAGCCCGGCGACGCGTTCGCGAAGTCGGCGGCGTTCATCACCTGGCAGGACCGCGCCGCGAACAAGGCGTACTTCGCGAAGGAGCACCAGGAGTTCGTGGACTTCGCGATCCGTGTCCTGAAGTCGAACCGGGTGATCCAGAAGGAGCCGACGGCGAAGCAGATGATCGACCTGCGCTTCCTGTAGGCGCGGCGTGCGCGCCCGGAACGGCCGCCGACGCGGCCCCGGGCGCTTTGGTCTGGAACCCCATGTTCGAGCCCCTTAAGCCGGTCTCGCCGTTCGCGAAGATCGTGCTCGGCACGGCGTTCTTCGTGCTCTTCATCGGCGCCTGGGCGCTGGTCACGTTCGGCGGCGTGGTCGACGGGATGTTCCTCAAGGACCCGGTCTACACGCTGACGACCGGGCTCAACCTCTTCGTCGAGTTCGGCTTCATCCACGACGTCGGGATCACCGTGTTCCGCGTGGTCGGCGGCTTCGTCCTCGCCGCGCTGGTGGCGGTGCCGCTGGGCATCGCGATGGGCGCGTTCAAGTCGATCGAGGCGTTTCTCGAGCCGTTCGTGTCCTTCGCGCGTTATCTGCCCGCCTCGGCGTTCATCCCGCTCCTGATCCTGTGGGCGGGCGTGGGCGAGGCGCAGAAGCTCGCGGTGATCTTCATCGGGTCGGTGTTCCAGGTGATCCTGATGGTGGCGCTCATCATCGGCTCGACCCGGCGCGACCTGGTGGAGGCGGCGTACACGCTCGGCGCCGATGCGGGCGGGATCGTCAAGCGCGTGATGCTGCCCGGGGCGGCACCGCAGATCGCCGAGACGCTGCGGCTCGTCCTGGGCTGGGCCTGGACCTACGTGATCGTCGCCGAGCTGGTGGGCGCGCAGAGCGGCATCGGCCACATGATCATGGACAGCCAGCGCCTGCTCGACACCGGGCAGATGATCTTCGGCATCCTGACGATCGGCGTCATCGGGCTGGTGTCGGACTTCGCGTTCAAGCGGCTGAACCAGCGTCTGTATCCCTGGGCGTTCTGACCGATGAGCAAGCTCGTCGTCGACGGCGTGTCGCGGGTGTTTCCCGGGAGTCCGGGGCGGTCCGCCGACCCAAGCCCTGCAGGAGACCCATCTCGAGGTCGCGGACAACGACTTCATCTGCATCCTCGGCCCGTCGGGCTGCGGCAAGTCGACGCTGCTGCGGATCGTCGCGTCACTCGATCAGCCGACCACCGGGCGCGTGCTGCTCGACGGCCAGCCGGTCGCGCGGCCCGGGCCGGACCGCGGCATGGTGTTCCAGTCCTACACGCTGTTTCCCTGGCTGACCGTGCAGCAGAACATCTGCTTCGGCCTGCGGGAGAAGGGCGTGCCGCAGGCCGAGCAGGACCGCATCGCGGCCCACTACATCGAGCGCGTCGGGCTGCGCGGCTTCGAGTCGCACTACCCGAAGATGCTGTCCGGCGGCATGCAGCAGCGCACCGCCCTCGCGCGCGCGCTGGCGAACGATCCGAAGATCCTGCTCCTCGACGAGCCGTTCGGCGCCCTGGACAACCAGACGCGCGCGCTGATGCAGGAGCTGCTGCTCGGGATCTGGGAGGCGGACCGCAAGACGGTCCTGTTCGTGACCCACGACATCGACGAGGCGATCTTCATGGCGAACCGGGTCGCGGTGATGACCGCCCGCCCGGGCCGCATCAAGTCGGACGTCCGCATCGACCTGCCGCACCCCCGACACTACACCGTCAAGACGACGCCGGAGTTCTCCGCGTACAAGGCCCGCCTCACCGAGGAGATCCGGGCCGAATCGATCAAGACGGCCGCAATGGGCGTCTGAGACCGCTCGTCCCCCGAAACTGGCCGCCCGTCGGGCGCGGGGGCGGAACTAGTTCACGAAAATCCCGGGCCCCGCCCGGGCCGGTTGGCATCGGCCTTGCTGATGGGTTGCGGTACTCGAATCGCCCGGGTCGGGGGCCTATTACCCCCGGCGTTCCAGGGCGCAGAGGACCGCTGCCATGTCTACATTGAACGCCGCCGAACTCGCCGCTTTCAGCGTCGATGCCTACGACGCCGCCGCCGATCTCTCGCGCCGGCTCCCGCCGGGGTTCGTGCGTCTCGCCGACCTCGCGGGCGAGGCGGGATTCGGCGGATTGCGCGCCGCGGCCTACTTCAACCAGGCGACCGGCGAGCTGGTGGTGTCCTATTGCGGGTCCGACGAGCTGCGCGAGTTGTTCACGAACCTCTCGGCCGTGACCGGCGCGGGCGACACCCACCTGAACCAGGCGCTCGCGTTCGCGGCGGAGGCACGCGCCTACGCCGAGAAGCTGGCGGGGGGGCCGCTCGCCGACGCGGCCGTCACCTTGACGGGACACGGCGTCGGGGGTGGATTCGCATCGCTGGTATCGGTAGCGACAGGCCTGTCGGCGGCGACGTTCAACGGCACGCGGATCGGCGGGCTGATGTCCGCGATGGAGGAACGATTCGGCAGTCTGGCACCCGACTACGCGAGCCGCATCACGAACTACGTCGACGCGCAGGCGGAGCTGTACACGCTGCCGCGCGGCACCACCCAGATCGGCAAGGTCGTTGACGTGCAGTCGTCAGCGCTGTCGTTTTCCGGTCAGCTGCACGCGCGCGTCGGGGCGGATGCCACCGGCACCGATGTCCTCGATGCGGTGTACGACTGGCTCGCGACCAAGGACGACGATCGTCGTCGTGCGCAGCGCATGCTCGCCGCGCTCGAACTCCAGTTCGGCAGCGTCGATCTGGTGGACGGCGCCGGCCAGACCATCGCGGACGAATCCGCGACCGATGTGACCCACGAACAGCAGCGCATCGAGCAGCTCAACCAGCTGATGCAGACCGATCGCGCCGATCTCGTTCAATCCCGCGCATTCGACCGGCTCTTCATCGACGGCTCGGACTCGGGCGAGCTCCAGGATGCCGCCGTGTACGGCGAATCGGACGATCTTCTCGTCGGCGCAAGCGGCGCCGACCAGCTTGCCGGCGGAGACGGGGACGATGTGCTGTTCGGCGGAGAGGGGAACGATATCCTGACCGGGGGTGGCGGCGCCGACGAACTGCTGGGCGGGGCGGGCAGCGACCTGTATCGGCTCGACGCGAGCGCCGGCAGCGACACCATCCGCGACAAGTCCGGATCGAATCGACTGGTCTGGGACGGCGCGGCGGCCGCGAACTTCTTCTATGAGCAGTCGCCGGGCCGCTGGACGAGCGCCGACGGAAGCGTCGTCATGGGGCAGGAGAACGGGGAGTACGCGCTGCAGCATGCGGCCGGGGCGCGGGTCACGCTGGACCAGTTCAGCGAGCGAGATTTCGCGCTCCGGCTCTTCGGCGCGCGCTCGGATCCGGTCACCTCCACGACGCAACTCGGGGATGCGGTCCCGGGCTGGGACGACGACTACCTGATGGGCTCACCGGCCAACAACCGGATCCTGGGCGGCTTCGGCTCCGACAGCATCGCGGGTTACGGCGGCGACGACTACCTGAGCGGCGGCACCGGCGCCGACTACATTCATGGCGATGGCGACGGAATCTCGGGGCAGGACACGCTTCTCGGCGGGGCCGGGAGCGACATCGTGCTCGGGGACGGCGGAGCCGACCGTCTCTTCGCCGACGAGGCCATCGCGCTCGCGAACGCGATCGGCGATACGGCCGGCGCGACCCTGAATGAGCGCGGTGACTGGTTGAATGGCGGAGAGGGGGATGACGTCGCGGTGGGCGGAGCGGCCCACGATGTTCTGCTTGGCGGGGGCGGCGCGGATCTGCTCGTCGGCGGGGCCGGCAATGACCATCTCCTCGGCGACGCGGACTACGTTCCCGAGGACTTCGACTGGACGTTCGCAGGCTATGCGAACGGCCGGACCAACCACTACTCGCTCGACGCCGGCCAGAACAATCCCGCCACGAGCGACGGCGACCTGATGTACGGCGGCGCGGGCAACGACTGGATCCTGGGGGGACGCGGCGACGACGTCGCGTTCGGCGGCGCCGACGGCGACACGCTGATCGGAGATCTCGGCGCGGACATGCTGTCCGGCGACGCGGGACGCGACACGATGTGGGCCGGGCTTGCGTCGCGCGGCGACTACACCGACCGAGGGGATGACTACCTCGACGGCGGCGAGGGCGACGACTGGATCTACGGCAGCGGCGGCCGGAACTTCCTCATCGGCGGCGCCGGGGCGGACACGATCTACACCGGGCCGACGGACGACTTCGTGGACGCGGGCTCGGGCGACGACCAGATCAACTCGCTGGGCGGGGACACCGTGTTCGCCGGGGACGGCGACGACGTGTTCGCGGCGTACGGCACCGAGACGGTTGTCGTGCACGGCGGCGGGGGCGCGGACAGCCTGAGCGGCGAGCAAGGTGCCGACCGGCTCTACGGGGACGACGGCGACGACGTGCTATGGGGGTTCGAGGGCGCCGACCGTCTCGACGGCGGGACGGGCAACGACCGCTACCGCTTCGCGGTGGGCGACGGCATCGACGAGCTCTTCGACGCGGGCGGGACCGACGTGATCGAGCTGCTGTCGTTCGAGGGCGCCGGAGCGGGCAGCGAGGCGATCAGCCGGGCGAGCGTCAAGCTGGTCGCCGACAACAGCGAGATCTACCTGGCGTACGGCGATCAGGGCGATCGCATCCGGCTGGGCGCGGATCCGCGCGGGCTGATCGAGCGGATCGAGCTGCGGCACCTGGCGGGCGCCGTCCAGACCGTCGAGACCATCGAGCTCGCCGACCTGCGTGTGGAGTACGCCGGTACGGCGGATGCAGAGATTCTGTTTGGCGCGGACGGCTTCAGGAATCTGCTGACCGGCGGCGATGGCAACGACGTCATGCTGGGCTCCTCCCTCGACGACGAGCTGGCGGGCGGGGCGGGCCGCGATCTGCTGCGCGGCGGGGACGGCGGCGACCGGTACATCGCCGGCGTCGGCGGCGGGGTCGACACGATCGAGGACGACGGGGCGAGCGGCACCGATGTGCTCTCCGTGGGCGTGGCGAGCGGCGTCGCGACGCTCGGCCTCGCGGGCGGGGCGCTGCTGCTCGATCTGGGCGGCGGCGACGCCGTGCAGATCCACGGCTTCGACCCGCTCGATGCGCTCGCTTCGAACACGATCGAACGCATCGTGTTCGCCGACGGCGATCTCTCGTACCAGCAATTGCTCGGCCGCGGCTTCGATCTGCACGGAGCCGACGGCACGGACGTCCTCACCGGGACCAATCTGGTCGACCGCTTTGACGGGGGCCGCGGCAACGATCGCATGCTCGGCGGCAAGGGTAACGACGAGTACAAGTTCGGACGCGGGTCGGGAAAAGACTTGATCGTCGACCAGGACCAGACCGACGGCAATTTTGACCGGGTGGTGCTCACCGATGGGCTGAAGGCGAGCGACGTCGAGGTCGAGGCCGCGGCGGACCGGCTGACGCTGAAGATCCGCGGCACCGACGACCAGCTCGACATCCAGTGGATCCCCGACAGCGGCCTGCAGGTCGAAGAGATCAGTTTCGCCGACGGCGAGACCTGGGACCTGGCGGCCATCCAGAGCCGGTTTCAGCCGACGAACGTTCCACCCGGCCTCAAGCGGCCGATTGCCGATCAGGTCGCGCGTGAAGACCAGTCGTTCGCATTCCGGCTGCCCAGCGACACCTTCGAGGACACGAATGCAACCGATGCGCTCGCGCTGAGCGCGACCCTCGCCGACGGCTCCGCGCTGCCGGGCTGGCTCGCGTTCGATGCGGCGACCGGCGTGTTCAGCGGCATGCCCGGCAACGCGGACGTCGGCGCCGTGAGCGTGACGGTCACGGCCGCGGATCCGGGTGGGGCGACGGTGAGCGACACGTTTGACGTCTTCGTCGAGAACACGAACGATGCGCCCGCTCTCGATGCGCCGATCGGCGCGCGGACGGCGACGGAGGACGCGCCGTTCGAGTTCGCAGTGCCGGCGGGGACCTTTCGCGACATCGACGCCGGCGACGTGATCCAGTACTTCGCCACCCTCGACAAGGGCGCGGCGCTGCCGTCGTGGCTCGCGTTCGATGGCGCCACCGGCCGGTTCTCCGGCACGCCCGGGAACGATGGCGTCGGCGCCTATCGGATTCACCTCTTTGCCGTGGACAAGTCCCAGGCGATGGCCGAGGACGTGTTCGATCTGGCGGTCGAGAACGCGAACGATGCGCCGACGCTCGGCGCGCCGCTCGCGGACTGGACCGTGAAGGAGGCGCATCCGCTCGAGTTCCAGATCCCGGAGGGCACCTTCGCGGACATCGACAAGGACGACACGCTGTCCTTCGACGCGACGCTCGCGAACGGCGCCGCGCTCCCGGCCTGGCTCGAGTTCGATCGGCTGACCGGCACGTTCATGGGGACGCCCGGCCGCGCCGACGTCGGCTCGTACGCGGTTCGCGTCGAGGCGCGGGACGAGAGCGGCGCCACCGTCACCGACGAGTTCGTGATCACGGTCGATGCGGTGCCCGGCCAGGTCCTCACCGGGACCGGCGGCGACGACACGCTGGTGGGGGATGCCGGGGACGACACGCTCGCCGGCCGGCTCGGCGCGGACGTGCTGCAGGGGGGGGCGGGCAACGACTCGCTGCTCTACGCCCGCGATGCGGTGTGGTCCGGCAACCTGAGGCGGATGAACGTCGGCAGCCCGGGGAGCGCGGGCACGGGCGAGACCGCGAGCCTGTACGGCCGCAACCGCAGCTTCGACCTCTTCGACGGCGGCGCCGGGCAGGACACGCTCCGCGGCACCGCGCAAGGCGACGCCGTGCTGCTCGACGACGCGCTGAGTCCGGCCCAGGCGGGCGGCCCGCGGATTGCGGGCATCGAGGTCATTCAAGTCGGGGACGGCAGCGACCTCGTGGACCTCACCAGCGCGCGCTTCTCCTACGGCGCGGTGCTGATCGACGCGGGGGCCGGCAGCGACATCGTCTGGTCCTCGGCCGGGGACGATCTCCTCTATGGGGGCGCCGGGAATGACCGGATCTTCGCGGGCGCCGGCGACGACTACGTCTCGGGCGGCAGCGGCAGCGACGATCTCAACGGTGCGAGCGGAAACGACGTGGTCCAGGGCGATGCCGCGAACGACAAGATGTTCGACCTCGCCGGCAACAACCTGCTCGACGGGCGTGGCGGCAGCGACGATCTCTACGACGGCGCCGGCAATGCGCTGCTCGCAGGCGGCCACGGGGCCGATCGGATCACGCTCGGCGGGGGACACGACATCGTCGCCTTCAACCGCGGCGACGGGCGCGACACGGTGCGCGGCGCCGGCGCGGCCGTGGTTTCGCTCGGCGGAGGCATCGAGTACCGCGACCTCGCGCTGCGCAAGAGCGGGGCGGATCTCCTGGTCGAAGTCGGCGCCGGGGAGCGGATCACGCTCAAGGACTGGTACGCGGATCCGCAGAACCAGGTGGTCAGGACGATGCAGGTCGTCGCCGAGACGATGCAGGCGCCCTATCCGGCCACCCATGGCGCGCTGTTCGCGCAGAAGGTGCAGTGGTTCGACTTCAGCGCGATCGTCGCGGCCTTCGACGAGGCGCGGACGACCACCGCGAACCTCGGTCGCTGGCAGATGATGGACCAGCTCCTCGTCACGCACCTGGGGGGCAGCAGCAGCGAGGCGCTCGGCGGCGACCTGGCGTACCAGTACGGGCTCAACGGCGCGTTCACCGGGCTCGGACTCGGCGCGGTGCAGGAGGTGCTGGGCGCGGGCGGCTTCGGAACGGACCGTCAGGCGCTGCGGCCGGCGGGCGACCTCACCGCGGACGACACGAAGCTGCGCTGATCCGCGGCTCCGCTCAAGCGGCGGCGCGCGGGCCGCAACGCACCCGCGGATATTCAAACGTCATCGCTCCGGCGTTGAGCACCGGGGGGATTCGGGTTATCATCCCGCATCCCGGCTGCCGGTTTGTCGATGACCAAGTATGTGTTCGTGTCGGGCGGGGTCGTTTCCTCCCTGGGGAAGGGGATAGCCGCCGCTTCCCTCGCCGCGATCCTCGAGTCCCGCGGCATCAAAGTCACCCTCCTCAAGCTCGATCCCTACATCAACGTCGACCCCGGCACGATGAGCCCTTTCCAGCACGGAGAGGTGTTCGTCACCGAGGACGGCGCCGAGACCGACCTCGATCTCGGGCACTACGAGCGCTTCCAGAGCGCCCGGATGCGGAAGTCGAACAACTTCACCACCGGCCAGATCTACGAGAGCGTGATCAAGCGGGAGCGCCGGGGCGATTACCTCGGGCGCACCGTCCAGGTCATCCCGCACATCACCGACGAGATCAAGAGCTTCATCGCGCGCGGCGCGGCCGGCGCCGACGTGGCGATCGTCGAGATCGGCGGCACCGTCGGCGACATCGAGTCGCTGCCGTTCCTCGAGGCGGTGCGCCAGATGCGCCAGGAGCTCGGGCCGCACAACACCTGCTACGTCCATCTCACGCTCGTGCCGTACATCAAGTCGGCGGGCGAGATCAAGACCAAGCCGACGCAGCATTCGGTGAAGGAGCTGCGCGAGATCGGGATCCAGGCCGACGCGCTGCTGTGCCGCTGCGAGCGGCCGGTGCCCGACGAGGAGCGGCGCAAGATCGCGCTGTTCACCAACGTTCCGGTCGAGGCGGTCATCTCCGTCTGGGACGTGGACTCGATCTACAAGATCCCGAGCATGCTGCACCACCAGATGCTCGACGAGATCGTCTGTCACCGGCTGGACATTCTCGCGCGGCCCGCCGACCTCTCGCCCTGGGACCGGCTCGTCAACGCGCTGGAGCATCCGCAGCACCACGTCACCGTGGCGCTGGTCGGCAAGTACGTCGACCTCACCGAGTCGTACAAGTCGCTCACCGAGGCGCTGATCCACGCCGGCATCCACACCCGCAGCAAGGTCGAGGTCCGCTACATCGACTCCGAGTCGATCGAGAGCGAGGGGGTCGGCGCGCTGAAGGGCGCCGATGCGATCCTCGTGCCGGGCGGCTTCGGCAAGCGCGGCATCGAGGGCAAGATCCGGGCGATCCAGTACGCGCGCGAGCAGCGCCTGCCCTATCTCGGCATCTGCCTCGGCATGCAGCTCGCGGTCATCGAGTTCGCGCGGCACAAGGCCGGGTTCGAGGGCGCGAACAGCACCGAGTTCGACCCCGACACGCCGCATCCCGTGGTCGCGCTGATCACCGAATGGCAGAACGCCGACGGGAAGGTCGAGCGGCGCGACGAGCGGTCCAACCTCGGCGGCACGATGCGCCTCGGCGCGCAGCCCGCGGACGTGGTCCCCGGCACGCTGGTGCAGCGGATCTACAAGAGCGACGTCGTGAACGAGCGCCACCGCCACCGCTACGAGGTCAACAACCATTACCTCCCCAGGCTGGAGGCCGCCGGGCTGAAGGTCGCCGCGCGGACGAAGACCGAGTCGCTCTGCGAGCTGATCGAGCTGCCCGACCATCCGTGGTTCGTCGGCTGCCAGTTCCACCCCGAGTTCACGTCGACGCCGCGCGGCGGACATCCGCTTTTCAAGAGCTTCATTGAAGCGGCGCTCACGCACCAGGCCGGGCTGGAGAACCGGCGGCCGGCGGCTCGCAGAGCGCGCGTTCGAGCCGGGGCCGTCGGAGACGGCGCATGAAGCTCTGCGGCTTCGATGTCGGACTCGACAAGCCGCTATTCCTGATCGCCGGTCCGTGCGTCGTCGAGTCGCGCGAGCTCGCGCTCGAGACAGCGGGGAAGCTGAAGGAAATTTGCGCGGAGTTCGGCGTCCCCTTCATCTTCAAGTCGTCCTACGACAAGGCCAATCGGAGCTCCGGCACGTCGTTTCGCGGGCTCGGCATGGACGAGGGGCTCCGGATTCTCGCCGAAGTGCGCAAGGCGATCGGCGTCCCGGTGCTCACCGACGTGCACGAGATCGGCGAGGTGCGGGAAGTCGCGGCGGTCGTCGATGTCCTTCAGACGCCCGCGTTCCTCTGCCGGCAGACCGATTTCATCGCGGCGGTCGCGTCGGCCGGGAAACCCGTCAACATCAAGAAGGGCCAGTTCCTCGCGCCGGGCGACATGAAGAACGTCGTCGAGAAGGCGCAGGCGGCTGCCCGCGCCGCGCACCCGGGCGTCGCGGGCGCGGACGACAACATCATGGTGTGCGAGCGGGGCGCCTCGTTCGGGTACAACAACCTCGTCTCCGACATGCGCTCGCTGGCGATCATGCGCGAGACCGGACGGCCGGTCGTGTTCGATGCGACCCACTCGGTGCAGCTGCCGGGCGGACAGGGCACGTCGAGCGGCGGCCAGCGCGAGTTCGTGCCGGTGCTCGCGCGCGCGGCGGTGGCGGCGGGCGTCGCGGGGTTGTTCATGGAGACGCATCCGAACCCGGAGAAGGCGCTCTCCGACGGACCGAACGCCTGGCCGCTCGGTCACATGCGCGGGCTGCTCGCGACGCTCAAGGAGATCGACGCGCTGGTGAAGCGGCGCGGCTTCGCGGAGCAGGGGCTCCAGGCTCCCGGGTCCGGGCGGAAACAAGCAGGCAACTAGAGAGGCAGGGGAGACATGAGCTCGATCGTCGACGTGGTCGCCCGGGAGATCCTCGATTCGCGAGGCAATCCCACCGTGGAAGCCGATGTGCTGCTCGAATCGGGCGTGATGGGACGCGCGGCGGTTCCCTCTGGCGCGTCGACCGGCTCGCGCGAGGCGCTCGAGCTGCGGGACGGCGACCGGCAGCGCTACCTGGGCAAGGGCGTGCTCAAGCCGGTCGAGCACATCAACACCGAGATCTCCGAGGCGATCATGGGGCTCGACGCCTCGGAGCAGAGCTTCATCGACCGCACGCTCATCGACCTGGACGGCACCGAGAACAAGGCCCGCCTCGGCGCCAACGCGATACTGGCGGTCTCCATGGCGGTGGCGAAAGCCGCGGCCGAGGAGTCGGGGCTGCCGCTGTACCGCTACTTCGGCGGCTCCGGCGCGATGCAGATGCCGGTGCCGATGATGAACGTGGTGAACGGCGGCGCGCACGCCAACAACAACCTCGACCTGCAGGAGCTGATGATCATCCCGATCGGGGTGCTGAGCTTCCGCGAGGCGCTGCGCTGCGGCGCCGAGGTCTTCCACGCGCTGCGCAAGCTGCTCGACGACCGCGGGCTGTCGACCACGGTCGGTGACGAAGGCGGGTTCGCGCCCAACGTGGCCTCGCACGCCGCGGCGATCGAGCTGATCATGAAGGCGATCGAGAACGCCGGCTACATGCCGGGCGGCGACGTCGCGCTCGGCCTCGACTGCGCGAGCTCCGAGTTCTACGAGAACGGCAAGTACAAGCTCGGCTCCGAGAAGCTCGAGCTCTCCTCGGCCGAGTTCTGCGACTACCTGCAGGCGCTCGCCGACCGCTTCCCGATCGTGAGCATCGAGGACGGCATGGCCGAGTCGGACTGGGACGGCTGGCAGGTCCTCACCCAGCGTCTCGGCAAGCGCCTCCAGCTCGTGGGCGACGATCTGTTCGTCACCAACACGCGCATCCTGCGCGAGGGCATCAAGCTCGGCGTGGCGAATTCGATCCTCATCAAGGTCAACCAGATCGGCACTCTGACCGAGACCTTCGCCGCGATCGAGCTCGCGAAGCGCTCCGGCTACACGTCGGTGATCTCGCACCGCTCGGGCGAGACCGAGGACACCACGATTGCCGACATCGCCGTCGGCACCAACGCGCTGCAGATCAAGACCGGCTCGCTGTCGCGCTCGGACCGCGTCGCCAAGTACAACCAGCTCCTGCGCATCGAGGAGGATCTCGGCGAGGCGGCGAGCTATCCCGGGCGCGACGCGTTCTACCAGCTGCGCTGATGAAGATCCTGGGCATCATCCTCGGCGTCCTCATCGTTCTCATCCAGTACCCGTTGTGGCTGGGGAAGGGCGGCTGGGTGCGCGCGTGGGACAACGACCGGCAGCTCGCGGCACAGCAGGCGCACAACTACCGCCTGCAGGAGCGCAACGACGCGCTCGAGGCCGACGTCCGGGATCTCAAGCAGGGGTCCGAGGCGATCGAGGAGCGCGCGCGCTTCGAGCTCGGCATGGTCCGCCAGGACGAGGTCTTCGTCCAGATCGTCGAGCCGCGCGCCGAACCGCGCCGGTAGCGGGGCGCGCCTGACCCGGCGCTCGCGACCGGCGCCGGCGTGGCCAAGGAGGGACGATGAATCTCTACGCAATGCTCCGCGCGCGCGCGGCCCAGGGCAAGCCGTTGCGGGTCGGCGTCATCGGCGCCGGCAAGTTCGCGGCCATGTATCTCGCGCAGGTGCCCAAGACCCCGGGCATCCACCTCGCGGGCATCGCCGACCTCGCGCCGGCAAACGCGCGGACGAACCTGCAGCGCGTCGGCTGGCAGCCGGAGGCCTGCAGCGCGGCCTCGCTCGATGCGGCGGTCAAGGGACAGACGACGCACGTCGGCGACGACTGGCGCGCGCTCGTGTCGCATCCCGCGATCGACATCATCGTCGAGGCGACCGGGAATCCGGCGGCGGCCGTCACGCACGCGCTCGAGGCGTTCCGGAACGGCAAGCACGTGGTGAACGTCACCGTCGAGGCGGACGCGTTCTGCGGTCCGCTGCTCGCGCGTCGCGCGGCCGAGGCAGGGGTCGTCTACAGCCTCGCCTATGGCGACCAGCCGGCCATCATCTGCGACCTGGTCGACTGGGCGCGCACGGCGGGATTCGAGGTCGTCGCCGCGGGGCGCGGGCACAAGTGGCTCCCGCACTTCGCGCAGTCGACGCCCGAGACGGTCTGGGGCTATTACGGGCTCACGCCGGAGCAGGCGCGCATCGGCGGCCTCAATCCGAAGATGTTCAACTCGTTTCTCGACGGCTCCAAGCCGGCGATCGAGAGCACGGCGGTGTGCAACGCAACCGGCCTGACGCCGGCCCCGTGGGGACTCGCGTTCCCGCCGTCGAGCGTGGACGACCTGCCGTTCGTGATGCGGCCGCGCGCGGAAGGCGGTCACCTGCACCACAAGGGCCAGGTCGAGGTCGTCTCCTCGCTCGAGGCCGACGGACGCGCCATCCCCTACGACATCCGCTTCGGCGTGTGGGTGGTGTTCGAGGGTGACACCGATTACATCCGGCGCTGCTTCACGGAGTACGGCGTGCGCACCGATCCGTCCGGCCGATACGCCTGCCTGTACAAGCGCTGGCACCTGATCGGCCTCGAGGTGGGGATCTCGGTCGCTTCGGTCGGCCTGCGCCGCGAGCCGACCGGCTGCGCCACCGGTTTCCGGGCCGACGTCGTCGCGACCGCGAAGCGCGACCTCGCGGCCGGCGAGATCCTCGACGGGGAGGGCGGCTACACGGTGTACGGCAAGCTCTTCCCCGCGGACGCGTCGCTCGAGCTGGGCGGACTTCCGCTCGGCCTCGCGCACGAGGTGAAGCTGCTGAATCCGATCGCCGCCGGCCAGCCGGTGCGCTGGTCGGACGTGCAGTCCGATGCGACGAGCGACGCGGTGAAGATCCGCCGCGAGATGGAGCGCGAGTTCGCGCCGGCCCACCGGGCGGCGGCTTAGGCGGTTTCCGCGTCGGCGGTCAGGCGAACGCCCGCGGCCCGAGCAGCGCCTCGCGGAAGCGGTTCTTGAGCTGCGCGCCCTCGCGCGGCGGCAGCACGAGCGCGAGCTTGTCGGCGCGGACTTTCACCTGGTAGAGCAGCGGTCCCGGCTCGGTCCGGATCGGGCCGAGGGCGGCGGCCAGCTCGGATTCGGTCCGCACCACGGCGGCGCGCCGGAAGCGGCACGCGAGCGCGGTGGCGGCGAGGTCGACGCCGTGCGCCGTTGCAGTCGCCTGCATGCCGGTCTCGCCGTAGCGCTCGTTGTCGAGCACGACGACCGCGAGGTTGCCGGGCGCCTGCACCCCGATCGTGGCCAGGCTGCCGAGCCCCATCAACATCTCTCCGTCGCCCGTGATCACGAGCACGCGCCGCCCGGGTTGCGCGCGCGCAAGCCCCAGGCCGATCATCGCCGCCGCGCCCATGCCGCCCCACAGCGGGAAAGTCAGCGGATGGTCGCCCGCGGCGGTGCAGTCCCAGGCGGGCGCACCCAGCCCGGCCACCACCAGCAGGTCGCCGCGGTCGGCGAGAAGTCGCGCGACGACGTTGCGTCGATCCAGTATCGCGGTGTCGGCCATCGATCAGTCCTTGAAGGTCTTCGTGCCGATCAGCCGCTGCGCGATCAGCACTGCCGCCATCGCGCCGGCGTCGAACGCAAGCCGGCCGGCCGCCTCGACGGCGGGCGCCACGGCCGCCGGCGTCTCGGCCCGGAAAATCGCGCAGCCCGCGAGCTCGAGCGCTGCGGCAGTGGTCTGACCCATCGGCAGCTGCCACGGGTTGAACTCGCCCCACTCGCCGCGCATCGTCACGATGGTGAGGAACGGGAACCCGCAGGACTTCATCATCGCGAGCGCGTTCGGGCAGTTGCCGACGCCGCTCGACTGCATCAGGAGCGCGGCGCGCGCGCCCCCGAGCCAGGCCCCCGCGGCGAGGCCGATCCCTTCCTCCTCGGTCGTCAGCGGCACCGCGCACAGCGCAGGGTCCGCCTGGCACAGCTCGATGAGACGGCGATGGCCGGCGTCGGGGACGTAACTGACTTGCGACACGCCGAGCGCCTTGAGTACCTGATGCACCGCAGCTGGCCAGTCAGGGAGCGCGTCGTCGGCTTGTTGTTGCATCGTCGTGACCGGTGGGTGAGGGCGCGCGGATTCTACCAATTCAGCCGCGTCCTGCTGCTCTGCGGCAAAGCGCGATGCGCGGGGTGCGCGATTGACTTTGCCTGGGTCGCGTGACAGAGTCCCTGCGCATCGCCGCGGCGCGGCCGCGCGAGAAGAAATAGAAGAAATCCATTCGTCTCCGTCCACGAGGAGGGCAGCATGAAGCGCAGAACCTTCGTCAAGGCCACCGCCGCCGCAGGTCTCCAGGGCATTCTCGCCAGCCGCATGGCCCCGGCGTTCGCGCAGGGCACCACGGTTCACATCCTGCGCTGGAACGACTTCGTTCCGGCCGCCGATAAGGTGCTGCGGGAGGTCTATGCGCCCGAAGTGCAGAAAGCGCTGGGCGTCAAGCTCAACGTCGAGACGGTCAACGCCAACGACATTCCGGCGCGCGCCACGTCGGCGATTCAGTCCGGCAACGGTCCGGACATCATCATGCTGCTCAACAACTACCCGCACCTGTACGCGGATGCCGGCATCGACGTGACCGACATCGCGGAGGAGGTCGGCAAGGCGCAAGGCGGCATCTACAGTCTCCCGCAAGCGCTGTGCAAAGTCGGCTCGCGCTGGGCGGCGATGCCCTGGTCCACCGTGCCGGCGCTGCTCGCCTACCGCAAGTCCTGGTTCGAGGAGGCGGGCGCGAAGACCTTCCCGACCACCTGGGACCAGTATCGCGAGGTCGGCAAGAAACTCAAGGCCGCCAAGCGGCCGATCGGCCAGACGCTCGGCCACACTTTCGGCGACGCGCCGACGTTCACCTATCCGTACATGTGGTCCTACGGCGGGCAGGAGATCGACAAGGCGGGCAAGGTGATCCTCGAGTCGAAGCAGACGATCGAGTCCGTGAACTTCATGGCCGCGTTCTGGAAGGACGCCCATGACGAGGGCGGCCTCGCCTGGGACGACACCAACAACAACCGCGCGTTCCTCGCCGGCGAGATCTCCTCCACGCTCAACGGCGCGTCGATCTACGTCGCCGCGCTGAACGGCAAGGACAAGTTCAAGACCGAGAAGGGCGCGCCGCTGCACACCGACATCCTGCATGCGCCGCTGCCCAAGGGGCCCGCAGGGGAGGCGCCCTACCACACGGCGTTCACCCACATGATCATGAAGTACTCCAAGAACCAGAAGGCCGCCAAGGACTTCCTGCGCTGGGCCCACACCAAAGCGAATTACGAGAAGTGGTTCGTGGTGCAGAAGGGCTTCGCCATCGCGCCGACGCGCGACTGGGAGAACCACGCGATGTGGAAGGACGACCCGGTGATGCTGCCCTTCAGCAAGGCATCGCTGACGGGCCGCGCCATGGGCTACGCCGGCGAGCCGAACAAGAAGGCGGCGGAGGCGTGGAACAAGTACATCATCACCGACATGTACGCTCAGGTCTGCCAGGGCAAGATGAAGGCCGAGGACTCGGTGAAGTGGGCCGCGGGCGAGCTGCGCAAGATCTACGGCTGATCGTCGGGACTTGAGGGATCCGGTGGTGGCGGGTTCGGGGAGCGCCGCGAGCGCGGCGCTCCCGGCCGATCGCATCGTCGTCTCGCGCTGGACGCGCCTGCTCGAGAATCAGCGCGTCCTCGCGGTGGCGCTGCTCGCCCCCGGGGTGATCATCCTCGGCATCTTCATCGCCTATCCGTTCGTGATGGCGATCTGGTTCGCGCTGACCGACATCAGCGTCGGCGTCGCCGGCAAGTTCGTCGGCATCGCGAACTTCTCCAAGGCCTGGGAGGACACCATCTTCCAGACCGCCTTCAAGAACACCGTGTTCTACACGTTCTGGGCGACGGTGTTCAAGCTCGCGCTCGGGATGTGGCTCGCGCTGCTCCTGAACCGCCACTTCCGGTTCAAGCGGCTGATCCGCGCCTCGATGCTCCTGCCGTTCATCATCCCGACGGTGCTCTCGACCTTCGCCTGGCGCTGGATGTTCGATCCGACCTTCAGCGTCATCAACTGGGTGCTCTACCACGCCGGGTGGATCACCGATCGGCTGCCGTTCCTGTCCGACGGCGACTGGGCGATGTGGTGCGCGATCCTCGTCAACACCTGGCGCGGGATGCCGTTCTTCGCGATCACGCTGCTCGCCGGGCTGCAGACGATCAGCCCGGATCTTCACGAGGCCGCGGCGCTGGACGGGGCGAACGCGTGGCACCGCTTCTGGCACGTCACCTGGCCGCTGCTCCTGCCGGTGACGCTCGTGGTCGTCGTGTTCTCCGTCATCCAGACGTTCTCCGACTTCCAGCTGATCTACGTGCTCACCGGCGGCGGGCCGGCGAACTCGACGCATCTCGTCGCCACCTACGCCTACCAGATCGGCGTGGCCTCCGGGCTGCTCGGCGAGGGTGCGGCGATCTCCCTTTTCATGTTCCCGGTGCTGTTCGCGGTGGTGTGGGTGCAGCTGCGCTATCTCAAGCGGATGGAAGGCGGGTAGGCCATGCTCATCGAGCGGCGCTGGAAGAAGTGGTTCTACTTCTACATTCCGCTGGCGGTGTTCATCCTGTTCACGCTGTTCCCGTTCTACTGGATGGCGGTGACCGCCTTCCGCCCGGACCCGGAGCTCTACCGCTCGTGGCGGGTGGCGAACGCGACCCCGTTCTGGACGCTGGAGCCGACCCTGGAGCACTTCAAGGGCCTGCTCGAGAGCACGGCGTTCCTGCGGTGGCTGTGGAACACGATGCTGATCGCCATGGTCTCGACGATCATCTCGCTCATCTGCGGGATGTTCGCCGGCTACGCGCTGGCGCGGCTGAAGTTCAAGGGCTCGGAGTTTCTCGGCACGGCGATCTTCATCACCTATCTCGTGCCGCAGACGCTGCTCTTCATCCCGCTCGCCGACATCATCCGCAACATGCACCTCGGGAACACGCCCTGGGCGCTGATGCTGACCTACCCGACCTTCCTGATCCCGTTCTGCACCTGGCTGCTGATGGGCTACTTCAAGACCATTCCGAAGGAGCTCGAGGAGTGCGCGCGGATCGACGGCGCGACGCGGTTCGGCGCGATGGTCCGGATCATTTTTCCGGTCGCGATCCCGGGGATCCTCTCGGCGGGCATCTTTGCCTTCACCCTGTCATGGAACGAGTTCATCTACGCGCTCGTCTTCCTGTCGTCGGTGGAAAACAAGACCGTTCCCGTGGGCGTGGTCTCGGAACTGATCCGCGGCGACATCTTCTTCTGGGGGCAGCTCATGGCCGGTGCGCTGCTCGGCTCGGTGCCGGTGGCGCTCGTCTACTCCTTCTTCGTCGAGTACTACGTCGCCGGCCTGACCGGCTCGGTCAAGGGATAGTCGATATGGTGATGCCGCAGGCAACGCTGGATTTGGGGAGCGCGAGGGGCTGTGGCCCCTCGCGTCGTGCCTGAGATGGCCGAAGTCCTGCTCACCGGGATCAACAAGTTCTACGACGGCAACGTCCACGCGGTCAAGGACGTGAACCTGCACATTCGCGACAAGGAGTTCATGGTCTTCGTCGGCCCGTCCGGCTGCGGCAAGACCACGACGCTGCGGATGATTGCGGGGCTGGAGGAGATCAGCTCGGGCGAGATCCGCATCGGCGACCGGGTGGTCAACGATCTGCCGCCGATGGACCGCGACATCGCGATGGTGTTCCAGAACTACGCGCTGTACCCCCACAAGTCGGTCTACGACAACATGGCGTTCGGGTTGCAGATGCGCAAGTTCAAGAAGGACGAGATCGACAAGCGCGTCCAGGCGGCCGCCGACATCCTCGGCATCCAGTCCCTGCTTGCCCGCAAGCCGCGCCAGCTCTCCGGCGGGCAGCGCCAGCGCGTGGCGCTCGGGCGCGCGATCGTCCGCCATCCGCAGCTGTTTCTTTTCGACGAACCGCTGTCCAACCTGGACGCCAAGCTGCGGGTGCAGATGCGGGTCGAGATCAAGCGGCTGCACGACCGGCTCGAGACCACCGCGGTGTACGTCACGCACGACCAGGTCGAGGCGATGACGCTGGGCGACCGCGTGGTGGTGATGAAGGACGGCCTCGTGCAGCAGGTCGGCGAGCCGATGGAGCTCTACGGCAAGCCGGCCAACAAGTTCGTCGCCGGCTTCATCGGCTCGCCGGCGATGAATTTTCTGGACGTGTCCGTGGCGGACGCGGCCGGATCGCTCTGGGCCGAGGCGCCCGGCTTCCGCGTGAAAGTGCCGCCGGAGCATCGCGAGCGGCTGCGCGCGTACGCCGGGAAGCGCGCGACGCTCGGCATCCGGCCGGAGTCCTTGCGGCTCGCCAACGGGTCCGACCCCGAGGAGTACACGTTCGGCACCACGATCGACGTCGTCGAGCCGCTCGGCTCCGAGATCCTCCTCGACGTGCGCGTCGGCGAGGCGTCGATGGTGGCGCGCGTCGAGCCGGGCGTGCGCGTGAAGATGCACGAGAACGTCCGCCTGGTGCTCGACCCGGGGAAGGTCCACTTCTTCGACGGCGGCAACGAAGCGGCACTCTGAGCGCGTGACCGTGCCCGGCAATTCGGTGGCGGCCCTCGTCGAGGACCTCGTCGCCGCCAATCGCATCCTCGCCCATTACGGCGTTCTGGACGGGTTCGGGCACGTCAGCGCGCGACATCCGGAGCGGCCGGACCGGTTCCTGCTTTCCTGCTCGCGCGCCCCCGAGCTCGTCTCGGCCGCGGACATCATGGAGTTCGATCTCGACTCGAGCGCGCAGGGCGGCGACACCCGCAAGCCCTACCTCGAGCGATTCATCCACGGCGAGATCTACCGTACGCGGCCGGACGTGAAGGCGATCGTGCACAGCCACTCGCCCTCCGTGATCCCGTTCGCGGCGTCGTCGGTGAAGCTGCGTCCGGTCTATCACATGGGCAGCTTCCTTTCCGCCGGTGGCGCACCGGTCTTCGACATTCGCCAAGCACTTCGGCTGCACCGACATGCTGGTGCGCAACCGGGCAGCAGGGCGCCGCCCTCGCCGGCGACCTCGGCGCGCAGGGCGTCGTGCTCATGCGGGGCCACGGTTTCGTGGCCGTGGCGGAGAGCATTCCGGTGGTGGTCTATCGGGCGATCTACACGGAGGTGAACGCGGCGGCCCAGCAGAAGGCGATCGCCCTCGGCGGCACCGTCACGTATCTCGAGCCCGACGAGGCCGCCCGCTCCGACGAGACCAACCGGGCCGTGTCCGATCGGCCCTGGGAGCTCTGGAAGCGGCAGGTCCTCGATCCCGGCCGCGGCGCCTGACCCGCACTGTCCGCGCCACCCTGGCGCGGTAGACTCCGCACTGCAGCACGCCCGGCGCGACCGCGCGCGGGCGCGGGAGCGGGCGGCTCGCGCGCTGCGGAGCGCCCCGCCGGACAGGGCAATGAAGGATCTTCCTGCCACCGTGCTGACCGCCACGGTCTGGACCTACTGGTTCTGCGTCGGGATCATGGTCGTACGCGTCCGGCGCAAGACGCGAAAGCTGTCGGGCGTCGTGCCGAAGCAGCGGCTCGAGCAGTTCATGTGGGTTATCTGGGTGCCGCTTGTCTTCGCCTGGATGGCGCTCCCTTATCTCGCCGCGTCCGGCGCCCGTGCCCCCTGGGCCCTTCCGGCCTTCGCCGACGCGCCCGGATACCTGACGCTGCGCTGGATCGCCGCGCTCGTCGCGGTCGCCTGCCTCGCGCTCACCATCGAGTGCTGGATCCGGATGGGCAAGAACTGGCGCATGGCGGTCACCCCCGATCAGCAGACGGACCTCGTCACGAGCGGACTCTACGGACACATCCGCCATCCGATCTACGCGCTGAGCATCCTGCTGATGCTCTGCTCGGCGCTGGTGGTCCCGACCATGCCGATGGTTGTGGTTGCGACGGTGCACGTGCTGCTCATGGTCGTGAAGGCGCGCAACGAGGAGCGGTTCCTGCTCGGTGCGAAGGGCGAGGCTTACGCACGCTACTGCCGCATGACCGGTCGCTTCGTGCCGCGCTTCGGTGCACGGACGTCGAAGGTCGAGGAGGGCGCCGTGAGCAGCATGCGCCGACTCTGCGCGATCCTTGCGTCGGTTATTGCAGTTGGTTCGTCCCACGCGCTCGCTGCTGATCCGGCGGGTCCGGTGGCGCAAAGCGCGCCGCGCCCGGCGGGCGGCGTGCTCGCCGGCCTGCCGCTCGACCCGGCGACCGAGGACCGGCTGCTCGCGCTCGACCCCGAGCGGATCTCGCCGGAGGAGGTGCGCGAGGTTCTGGCACGCGCGCCCGCACCTCGCATCATCGGTCTGCACGGCAGCGTGCCGATCGTGACGATGGCGCCCTTCGCGGAGTTTCTCGTCGCGATGGGCTATCCGGCGGAGCGGCTCAGGAACCCGCGCGACGGGAGCTACACCTACAGCAGTTTCACCGACAGCCGCGAGGTGGCCGGGGCGCTCGCTTGGCATTACGAACGCGAAGGCAGCGTGCCGATGCTGATCGGCCACAGCCAGGGCGGCATGCTGACCGTGAAGGTCCTGCAGGATCTCGCCGGCGCCTCGGGCGATCGCATCAACGTGTGGAACCCGGTCGCCGACGCGGCCGAGGACCGGTTCACGGTCGTCGACCCGCTCACCGGCGGCGATCGTCCCGTCGTGGGGCTGCGCGTGCCGTACGCGGCCGCGCTCGCGACCGGGAGTCTGATGCGCGTGCTGCTCGGGCAATGGGGCATGGTGGCGCGGCTGCGCACCGTGCCCGACACCGTCGCCGAGTTCACCGGCTACTTCATCGAGTGGGACGTCATCGCGGGGACCTCGCCCGGGTCGGCGCAGGACAATCCGTACCGCCCGACCGGGACCGCGCAGGTGCGCAACGTCACGCTGCCCGCGGACTATTCCCACGTCTCGCTGCCCGCCGCGGCGCATCTCGCCGCAAACGAGGTGACGCGTGCCTGGATCGAGCGCTACGCGCCGGGCGAGCCGCCGCCGGTGCAGGCCGACCTGGACACCCGGAACCTGCTGCACGCCGCCGACATCTGGTTCAGCGTCAAGAAGCACTGGTGCCTCGAGGCGCAGCGCCTCGTGCGCGCCCAGCGGGCGGTCCTGCACGCGAGGCACTGAGTTGGAAGGTCGTCTGAACCTGTTCCAGCGGATGATGCTGCGGTGGCGCGAGCTGCATCCGTACAACCCGGTGCACGTCGTTCTGATCCCCGCGCCGCTCGACCGGACGCGCCTGCAGGCGTGCATCGACCGCCACCTGGAGGGTCTGGGCCTGACCGGCCTGGTCGTCGATCTGAAGCGCTGGCGGTTCCGCTATCGGGGCGGCCCGGCCAACGCCGACCTCAGCGTGCGAGCGGGGGGTGCCGACCCGATCTTCGTGCTGCGCGGCGAGATCGAGCGCGAGTTCAACGTGCGGTTTCCCGACGAGCCCACGGCCATGCCGTTCCGGTTCGTCGCCGTCGATGCCGGCGGCGCGTTCCATCTTGCCCTGGCGTATGACCACTTCGTGGCGGGCGGCGACTCGATCGCCCTGCTGCTCCGGGACATCGCCGAGCGCTACACCGGCACGGTGCCGGCCGACGCTGCGTTGCAGCCGCCGGAGCGATATCCGGCGACGTATCGCAGCGTCTTGCTCCGCCATCCGCTGTGGATCCTGAACGGGCTGGCCGGGCTCCCGCGCATGGTGGCGAGCGCGCGCCGGTCGTTCCGGCCGCGCTATGGAAGACCCGACGATCAGTACAATGCGTTCAAATTGTTCAGTCTGGGGCCGGGGGCGTTGGACCGGCTGCGCGGGGCGGGCAGGGCCTGGGGGGTCACGTTCAACGATCTCCTGATGGCGAGCGTCCTGCAGGCGATTGCGCCGCTTGCCCCGGAGCGTGCGAGACAGCCCAGGCGACGAGAACTGGCGGTGGCATCGATTGTGAACATCAGGGACGATTTCGGTTCCACGGCGCGCGCCGCGCTGAGCCCGTTTCTCGCCTCGTTCCGGATCGCGCACCCGGTGCCGGACGGGATCGGATTGCGCGAGCTGGTCCAGGCGGTGCACGCCGAGTCGGCGCGAGTCAAGGCCAAACGGATCGATCTGGTCAGTCTCCTTGCGCTCGGCGTGTCGGCGCTGATGTGGCCGTTCCTGTCGCTGCGCCGGCGCGCGCGCTTCTACGTCAAGTACCACCCCGCCTGGGCGGGCGTCACCACCCTCAACGTGAACGCGCTGTGGGGCCGGCGCGACGGCCGGGCCGCGCCGTTCGACTACATCCGGGCGGTGCCGACCGGCCCGCTGTGCCCGATGGTGTTCGCAGTTACCACGGTGGGAGACGTTCTCCACGTCGGCGTCTCCTATCGCACGGCCGCTTTCTCGCCGGCGGCCATAGACGGGGTGGCGAAGGAATTCGTTCGCTGCATCGAGACCCTCCGCGAAGAGCCCTGCGCATGAGAGCCGCTGCCCGACTCGTGTCGATTCTCGCCGTCCTTCTGGTTGCCGGCTGCGCCGCGACGCCGCCCACCACCGAGCGCACGCGGCTCGAGGCGCAGACGATCGAGAAGGGATCGGTGCTCGCCCAGACGCAGGTCGCCCCGGCGCTGCAGAACCAGATCTTCGCCCTCGATCCCGAGCGCGTCAGCGAGAGCGACGTCCGCACCATTCTCGCCGCCGGCCCGACGCCGCGCATCGTGAACCTGCACGGGGGCATCTACCCGGTCCATCTCGTGATGGAATCGTTCGGACGCTTCCTGGTGGGCATGGGCTACCCCGAGGGCAAGATCCGCCATCCGGGCGACGGCCGACTGTCGCACAGCCCGTACGAGAACAGCGCCCAGATCGCGGGAGCGATCGCCTGGTATTACGAGCGCGACGGCCTGCGGCCGCTGATCATCGGACACAGCCAGGGCGGCATTCAGGCGGTCAAGGTGCTCCACGAGCTGGCGGGGGATTACAACGAGTCGGTCCGCGTCTGGAACCCGCTCACCGAATCCGCCGATAACCGCACCACGATCCTCGACCCGCTGACCGGCCGCGAGCGTCCGGTGGTCGGCCTGAAGGTGGGGTATGCCTCCGCCGTCGGCGCGGGCGGCGCGGCGCTGCTGCTGCCCAACCAGTGGAGCATGGCCGGCCGCTTGCGCACCATTCCCGACACCGTCGAGGACTTCACCGGCTACTCGCTGGGCGTGGATCTGATCGCGTGGGATCTCCCGGGGGCCGGCGGCACCTACCGCAGCAGCGGTACCGCAAGAGTGCGCAACGTCGAGTTGCCCGCGAGCTATTCGCACGTGACGGTGGCGGCAACCGGCGACCTCGCCGAGGATCCCGCGATGCGGGAGTGGCTGAACGCATACGTTCCGGGCCAGCAGAACGGGTTTCCGGCGAATGCGGCGACGGTGACCAACGCGCTCTGGGCGGCCGACGTCTGGTACAGCATCAAGAAGCACTGGGTGCTCGAGGCGCAGCGGTTCCTGCGCGCCAAGAATGCGGCGGCCGCGGCGGCAAAGCGGCAATAGGAAAGGGCGCGGATGTCCCAGGTTCTTGCAGGCCGAGTCGCGCTCGTCACCGGCGCCGCGCGCGGCATCGGCCGTGCGGTCGCGCTCAAGCTCGCGTCGGCCGGCTGCGACGTGGCCGCGAACTACTACAACAGCCACGACGAAGCCGAGGCGGTCTGCGCCGAGGTTCGCGACCTGGGACGGCGAGCAATCGCGATCAAGGCGAGCGTCGGGCTGCCGGAAAGCGTCGACGAGCTGTTCGTCGAGCTGAAAAAGCACTTCGACCGCATCGACATCGTGGTGAGCAATGCGGCTTCGGGCGTCCTGCGGCCGACGATGGAGATGACGCTCAAGCATTGGCGCTGGTGCATGGAAACGAACGCGTTCGCGCTCAACCTGCTGGCGCAGCGCGCGGTGCCGATGATGCCCGCCGGCGGGCGGATCGTCGCCATGTCGAGCCTCGGCGCCCTGCGGGCGATGCCGCACTACGGCTTCATCGGCGCCTCGAAGGCGGCGCTCGAATCGCTGGTGCGATCCCTCGCGCAGGAGCTCGGCCCGCGCGGCATCCGCGTGAACGCCGTGAGCGCGGGCGTCGTGGACACCGACGCCCTCCAGCACTTCCCGAATCGCGAGGAACTGCTCGCCTCGTTCGCCCAGCGCACGCCGGCCGGGCCTGTGCTCACGCCGCAGGACGTCGCCGGCGCCGTCTACCTGCTTTGCCTGCCCGAGGCGGGCATGATCAACGGCCATACGCTGTTCGTGGACGGCGGGTTCGCGATATCAGGTTGACGGACGCAATGCAGATCGAGTCGGGACTCGCGGGCAAGCACGTGCTGGTGACCGGCGGCGGCCGCGGCATCGGACGCGCGATCGTCGAGCTCTTCGCACGCGACGGGGCGGATGTCGCTTTCTTCTACCGCGGCAACGCCGCGGCGGCGGCGGAAGTGGTCGAGCAGGCGCGCGCGGCGGGCCTCAAGGTCAAAGCCGAGCAGGTCGACGTAACCGATGCGAAGGCGGTCGGCGCAGCGGTCGAGCGACTGGCAAGCGAGTGGGGCCGGATCGACGTCCTGGTGAACAATGCAGGGGTGATCCGTGATAACCTTTTGGGCTTGCTCGAGGACGAAGACATTCGCGTCGTGCTCGAAACGAACGTCGGGGGCGTGTTCAACGTGACGCGCGCGGTGGTGCCGCACATGATCGCGCGGCGCGCCGGCAAGATCGTGAATCTGAGCTCGGTCTCGGGCGAGAAGGGCGGTCGCGGACAGACGAATTACGCGGCGAGCAAGGGCGCGATCAACGCCTTCACGCGAGCGCTCGCAGTCGAGCTCGCGCCGCGCAAGATCACCGTCAACGGCGTGGCGCCGGGCGTGATCGAGACCGAGATGTCGCAGGCCGTGCGGGACCTGGCGGGCGACGAGGTGAAGGGACGCATCCTGCTGCGCCGGTTCGGCCAGCCGCAGGACGTTGCCTACGCCGTCTGGTTCCTCGCGTCGCGCTTTGCGGATTACGTCACCGGCGAGGTCCTGCACGTCGACGGCGGCTTCAAGATGGAGTAACGGGATGCAGCAAGCGATTAGCAAGGAAGAGATTGCGGCGGTCTACCCCAAGGTGGCCCAGATCATCGCCGACGCGCTCGGCCTCGAGACCGCCGACGTGAAGCCGGCCGCGCCGCTCATCGAGGAACTCGGCGCCGAATCGATCGATTTTCTCGATCTCGTCTTCCGGCTCGAGCGGGCGTTCGGCGTCAAGATCCCGCGCGGAAAGATCGTCGAGGACGCGCGCGGCGACCTCGCCGAGTCGGACTTCGAGCAGAAGGGCGTGCTCACCGAGGTCGGGAACAAGCGCTTGCGCGAGTTCCTGAGCGAGGTGCCGGCCGAGCGCTTCAAGACCCCGATGAAGTCCGCGGACATTCCGAAGCTCTTCACGCCGGAGACGTTCTGCAAGGTCGTCATCCGCGCCCAGCGCGCCGCTCAGGCGGCGGCCTGAGCGCCGGCTGCGGGGCGCCGCGCGCCGATGGCCGAGCGCTTCAGCGCATTCTCGTTCGTCGACCGGATCACGAGCCTCGAACCGGGCGTCCGGGCCGCCGGGCGCTATTGGGTACCCGGGGCGATCGCGCATTTCCCGCCGTCGCTGGTCGCTGAAGCCGTGGGCCAGCTCGCCGCCTGGGCGTCCATGTCGCAGCTCGATTTCCGGTTCCGTCCCGTCGCCGGCCTCGCCGGCGAGGCGCTGTTCACGCGGGATGTCGCGCCCGGGCAGACGCTCGACCTCGAGGTTGCGATCGAGCGCTGCGACGAGGAGGCGATCGCCTACGGGGGAGCCGCGAGCGTGAACGGCGCGCAGGTCCTCGCCCTCAGTCACTGCGTCGGACCGATGCTGCCGATGGCGGAGTTCGACGCCCCCGAGGCGGTGCGCGCGGATTTCGAAGTGCTCCGCGGGGCCGGCGCGCCGGCGGGACGGTTTCAAGGCGTGCCGTCGCGCGAAGTCGCGGTCATCGAGCGCGCGCCCGGAGAGCGACTGCGTGCGGAGTTGCGCGTCCCCGCGACCGCACCGTTCTTTGGCGATCATTTTCCGCGGCGCCCGGTCTTCCCCGGGACGCTTCTCCTCGACACGCAGATCGGCCTGGCCGTGCAGCTCGCAGGCGAGGCCGCGCCGCTGCGCGACGCCGGCGTTCTCGCGCCGGTGCGTGTGAGCGACGTGAAGATGCGTGCGTTCATTTCGCCGGGCCAGGTCCTCGAGCTTCGCCTGGAGCTCCAATCCGCGACGCCGGCCGGTGCGATGATCAGCATCGCCGCGCGCACGAACGGCAAGCCCGTGTCGACCGGGCGCGTCGAGATTGCGCCGCGGAGGCCCTCGTGACGCAGGGCCGCCGGCGCGTCGCGATCACCGGCCTGGGGCTCGTGACCCCCGCGGGCAACGATGTCGCGACGACGTGGAGCGCACTGCTCGCCGCGCGCAGCGCGGTCGCCCCGATCCGGACGTTCGATGCGAGCGGCTTTCCGGTGCGGATCGCCGCCGAGGTGAAGGGCTTCGAGCCCGAGCGCGTCATCGACGACCGGAAGCTCCTCAAGTCGGCCAATCGCTCACACCGGTTCGCGCTCGCCGCCGCGGAGCAGGCGATGCGCGACGCGGGCATCGCCCCCACTCCCGAGACCGGGACACGCTGGGGCTGCGTCGTGGGCACCGGCATGATGGGCGTGCCGTTCGAGGACCTCGCGGACGTGCATCGGCGCGCCGCCCAGAGCGGCGAGCTCGATACCGATCGGCTCCTGGCGGGCGACGGCGCCGCGGCCGATCCGATGGTGTTCTGCCGCAGTCAATCGACCGCCGGCGTCGCGCTGCTCATGCGCCGGTTCGGCATCCGCGGCTACGCGAGCTCGGTGCACACCGCGTGCGCGTCCGGCGGCCAGGCCATCGGCACCGCATTGAAGGTGATCCGCCGCGGGATCGCGGACCGCGCGCTCGCCGGCGGCTTCGACTCGATGATCAACCCGGTCGGTCTCGCCGGGTTCTGCCTGCTGAACGCGGTCTCGCCGGACAACGACACGCCGGAGCGCGCGAGCCGCCCGTTCGATCGCGACGCGCAACGGCTTCGTCCTCGGGGAGGGCGCCGGATTCCTCGTGCTCGAGGAGTGGGAGTCCGCCCGCCGGCGCGGCGCGCGGATCTACGCGGAGCTGGCCGGCGACGGCAACTCGCTGTCGAGCTACCGGATCACCGACTCGCACCCGTCGGGCGACGGTCCCATCCAGGCGATGCGCCAGGCGCTGCGCGACGCCGGGGCGTCGCTCGCCGAAGTGGACTACTTGAACGCGCACGGCACCTCCACGCCGATGAACGACCGCAGCGAGTGCGCCGCCGTGCGCGCGGTGTTCGGCGACGATTTCCGCCGCGTCGCGGTGAGCTCGACCAAGAGCGTGATGGGCCACCTCATCGCCGCGGCGGGCGCCGTCGAGGCGGCGGTGTGCGCGCTGGCGATCCACACCGGCACGCTGCCGGTCAGCGCGAACCTGCGCGAGATCGACCCCGACTGCGACGTCAACATCGTGCGCGGCGAACCGCGCCAGCAGCGGGTCCGGATCGCGCTGTCCAACTCGCTCGGGTTCGGCGGGTCCAACAGCTGCCTCGCCTTCCGCAACCCCGAGGAAGTGGACGGGCGCCCGGCGCTCGGGTGACGCGAATGGCCAAGGCGCAGCGCATCGTCATCACCGGAGCGGGCGCGATCTGCGGCTCGGGCAAGTCGCCGGCCGAGATCGTCGCGGCGCTGCGCGCGGGCCGGTCGGCCATCCGGCCGATCGAGCAATGGGACGCCTCGAAATGGCCCGCGAAGGTGGCGGCCGAGGTCGCCGATTACAACGCTGCGGCGCTTTCCGGCGACCGGAAACTGCTCAAGCTGATCCGCCGGACCGACGTGTTCGGCCTCTATGCGGCGGGACAGGCCATCGCGGCGGCCGGGTTGATGCCCTATCGGGACACGCTCGATGCGGAAGCGGCCGCGACCTATAGCGACGCGACGGGCGTCTATGTCGGCTCGGGTGGCGGCGGCTACCAGGGCCAGTACGAGTACTTTCCGCTGCTGACGGCCGCCGCGGGCAGCCTGGAGAAGTTCGGGAGCGAGCTCGCCGCGACGGTCAATCCGATGTGGCTGCTGCGCACGCTGCCGAACAACGTGCTCTGCCACGTCGGCATCCGGCACGGGCTGAAAGGCCCGAACGCGTGCATCACCAATCACAGCGTGAGCGGTCCGCTCGCGATCGCCGAGGCGGCGGAGGCGATCCGCGCCGGCGAGTGCGAGCGCGCGGTCGCCGTCGGCCACGACGCGTCGATCGAGCCGCAGATGATCCTGTACTACCACCGCGTCGGGCTGCTCTCCGAGGACGCGGTGCGGCCGTTCGACGCCGCGCGCAGCGGCAGCACGATGGGCGAGGGCGCGGCCGCGCTCGTCCTCGAGACCGAGGCGTCCGCCGCGCAGCGCAAGGCGACGGTGCTCGGGGAGATCCTCGGCAGCGGATACGGCAGCGATGCGCTGGGCCTGCTGCCGATCAGTGCGGACGGGGAAGGGCTCGCGCGCGCGATCACGAATGCCCTGGCCAATGCCGGCCTGCGGCCCGACGAGGTGGGCCTGATCGTCGCGCACGCCAACGGCACCCGCCAATCCGATGTGTCCGAGGCGCGCGCGATCCGGCAGGTGTTCGGCGCCGCGCCGCCGCCGGTCACCGGCTTCAAGTGGGCGTTCGGACATCTGCTGGCCGCCTCGGGAATGGTCGAGACGGTCGTTGCGCTGGCCGCGATGCGGGAGGCGACCGTGCCCGGCATCGCGAACCTGCGCGAGCTCGATCCGGAGTGCGCCGGCCTGCCGGTGTCCGCCGCGGCGCAGGCGCCGCGGAGCGACGTCGCGCTGGTGCTCTCGCGCGGCTTTGGCGGCACCAACGCCGCGCTGCTTCTGCGCGTCCCCCGCGGCGCCTAGCGCAGCGATGGTCGCGCTGCCCGCGCAGGCCGAGCCGCCCCTGCTCGGCCGGCTCCTCTACCGGCTGCTGCCGTTCCGGCGCGGCGTGATTCTCGAGAACCTCCGGCGCGTGTTTGGCGAGTCCGCGTCCGCGACGGACATCGAGCGGCTCGCGCAGGCGCACTACGCGCATCTCGGTCGCCTGTTCTGGGAGTTCCTCTGGTTCCCGTGGGTGTCGGATGCGCGGCGCGCGGCGCTGGCGCGTGTGGAGAACCTCGCGGGGCTGGAGGCGGCGCTCGCGCTGGGAAAGGGCGTCGTCATCGTCACCGGCCACTTCGGCAACTTCGAGGTCGCGACCGCGGCCGGGCTCGCGAGCTACCCGCACGCGAAAGGGCGGTTCTACTTCGTGCGGCGGCCGTTCAAGCCGCGCTGGCTCGACAACCTCGTGACGCGGCGATTTCGTCGCGCGGGGTTCGGCGTCCTGCCGAAGCGCGGCGGGCTGGAAGGGATTCTCGACCGGCTGAACGCGGGCGACCTGGTCGTGTTTCCGTTCGACCAGCATGCGAGCCGGAAGGACGGCGTGCTGGTCGAGTTCTTCGGGCAGCCGGCCGGGACGTTCCGCAGCGTCGCCGTGGTGGCGCTCGCGACCGGCGCGCCGGTGGTGCCGGCGTCGAGCTGGCGCGAGCCCGGCGGCCGGCACGTGCTGCGCTTCGAGGACGCGCTCGCGCCGATCGAGCACGCCGACACGAACGAGGCGATCCGTCTCAACACGCGCGCCTACAACGCTGCGCTGGAGCGCATGATCCTGCGCCATCCCGAGCAGTGGTGGTGGGTGCACCGCCGCTGGAAACCGTGGTCCGTTCGGAAGCGCGCCGCGCGGACGGCCAGCACGGATGGGCAACCATAGCAAGCTGTACTGCAGCATCGAGGCCTAGCCCATTGGCGCGCCGGTGCAAACGCGTGTTGCGCGTGGAGGCGACATTCACGCAGCTTGGGTCGACATAATAAAGATTGATTTTCCCGCGACGGTCGGCGCGGGATGAAATGGGGCCCGACAAAAACGGCACGACCGGGAAACGCTGTGATCGCTGCCGTGCAGCGGCCGCGCCGCGGGCAACCGATCCGTCCTGGCCAGCGCAGAACAAGAAGAAGACATAGAAGAGCAACGATCCGGCCACCGATTCGCGGCCGGGGCGGAAGAAGGCTCCGATCGACCAACCCAAGGAGGAGGCGGTATGGTCTACACGCAGCGCACCCCGTGGACGCTCATCATGGGGGTCATCATGGCCGCCTATGCGTGGGCGGTCAAAGCCGGCGTCCTGGAGCCGGTCATCAAGTTCCTCGGCACCACCCGCCTGACGGGCGAAATGCAGACGCTCGGCTTCAGCTTCGGCGCGGTCGCGATCGTGATCGGGCTCTGGCAGCTCTTCACGAAGCCGAGAGAGGGGCAGGCGGATTACTTCCTCTCGTGTGTCGCCGGCGTGATCTTCATCATGCTGGTCGCGTTCGTCGTCAAATGGGGTCTCGACCCCCTGATGTCCCAGTGGGGACGTGCCGCGCAGCCGACGCTCGGCTTCAACTTCGCCAGCGTGATGAACCTCAATTACGTGGTGATGGGGATTCTCGCGGGCATCATCATCGTCAACGTATTCAGGATCCCGAGCTGGGCCCAGAACGGCGTGCGGCTGTCGCGGCTCGGCCTGAAAACCGGCGTGATCCTGCTCGGCACGCTCTACAGCCTTGCCGAGCTCGCGCAGCTCGGCCGCCTGTCGGTGGTGCTGATCGGCGTGTTCGTGCTGGGATCCGTGGGGGTGGTGCTCTGGATCGGGGCGCGGCGCGGCATGCCCAACTCGATGACCGGCGTGCTGGCCTCCGGGGTCGGCGTCTGCGGCGTTTCGGCCGCGGTCGCCTCGGCGCCCGTGGTGCAGGCGAAATCCACCGAGATCGCCTACACCATCGGCACGATCCTGCTCTTCGGCGTGCTGTGCATGTTCATCTTCCCGATCGTCGGCAAGGCGCTCGGCATGGGGTACATCCAGTTCGGCGCGTGGGCCGGCACCGGGATCCTCAATTCCGCGCAGGTCGCCGGCGCCGCGCTCGCATTCCAGCCGAACGGGATCGAGACGCTGAAGGTCGCCGAGATCTTCAACATCACGCGCGTGCTGTTCCTGCCGCTCATCGTCCTGTGGCTCGCGGTCTGGTACGTGAAACGCGAGGTGGGCGCGCAGCAGGTGGATCTCCTGCAGGTGCTGGTCGGCAAGTTCCCGCTGTTCGTCCTGGGGTTCATCCTGATGTTCGCGCTGTCGTCGACCGGCGTCTTCGCGCCGGCCCTGCATTACCAGGGGTCCTATTTCGACAACAGCGACAAGGCGATGACGACGAAGGACCGGGAGGGCAAGCCCGTCAGCCGGCTGCTCAACGAGAAGGATCTCGCGGCGCTGCAGGCCGAGGCGGGGAAGGTGCAGCGTGCCGACCAGAAGGCGGCGCTCGCGCGGCTGATCGAGAACAAGAAGCTCATGTCGATCGAGGACGACGACACGCTGCGCGGCGTGGTCAACGCCAAGATCATGAGCAAGGCGGGGAACGACGTGCTCACCAAGGCGCATCGCGCGGTGCGGCACACCGCACCGAAGATCGCCAAGTTCCGCGACCTGATCGCGTGGTTCTTCACCTTCGGTCTGGTCGGTCTCGGGATGCAGATCACGATGGCCTCCATCAAGCAGGCCGGGGGGCAGCCGCTCGTGGTGGGCAGCATCGTCGGCGTGCTGAAGGCGGTGGGCTCGCTGATCGTGGTCTGGCTGCTCGTGGCCGAAACCATCTGAACCCGGGAGACGATCATGGCTGAAGAAGGCAAGTTCGACCGCGGCTCGGCGCTGACGATCTTCAAGAGCGACCGGCAGGAGGATCTCATGGCGCTCCTCCTCTCGCTCGCCATCGCGCTGCTCGTGTACATCTTCGTCTAGCCGGCAACGGCGTGGGAATCCCGGTGACGCCGCCCGTGCGGCCACCGGGATTTTTTTGCCCTGAGGTACTCTGAACGCAATTCTTGCCGGGAAGGCCCGCCGACCCGGTCGCGACCCGATGCCTGACTACCACCACATCGCGCTGGCGAGCCACGGCACGCCCGGGGCGCAAGCCGCGGAGCGCGCGGCGCTCGCGTTGCTCGCAAGCGGTGCCCGCCTGTCGCAGCTCGTGGTCGTGCCCGATTTCTGGAAGGGCATGATGGGCGACGACTGGCTGAACAACGCCTCCACCCGCGACGCCTTCGGCCGGCACGTCGAGCGCCAGCTGGAGCGCGAGATCGCCGAACAGGTCGCGCGCGTGCGCGCGCAGGCCGGGGAGCGGGGTCTGCGCTACGAGGCCCGGATCGAGCTCGGCAAGCCCGCCGACTGCCTGGTCGAGTTCGCGGGCGGGCTCCGTCCCGACCTCGTGGTCATCGGGTCGCCGCGGCCGCGCGGCGTTCGCGGCATTCGGTCGCGCATGGACCTGGAGACGCTCGTACGAGCGCTCGCGGCGCCGCTCCTGGTCGCGCCGTATCCGCGATGACGCCAGGGGCGCCGAGTCCCGCGCCCACAGGGACTGGCCCGGCGCCCACGGATGCGGCCTGGGTCACAGTCGACTCGCCGCTCTCGATGGAGACGCTGCGCGAGTTCTGCCGCGACGTGGAGCGCCTGTACCGGATCAATCCCTGTCTCGAGATCGCGTCCTGGCGCCGAATCGGGGACGACACGTTCCGGGTCGCCTGGCGGAATACGAGCAACCAGCAGGACGCCGCACTCGACCTGCGGGTCGAGCGCGAATCCGACGACGCCTTCGAGGTCTGGTACTCGCAGGGGCTCAAGCGCTGCACGCGGTTCGCGCTGGCGCCCGCCGCCGCCGGGAGCCGTCTCACGATCACCGACGACTACAGCGGCGTCCCGGAGGAAGAGCGCGCGCGCCGCGTGGCCGAGGTGGACCCGACGCTCGCCGCGTGGGGGTGGGCGTTGCATGCCTACCTGCGCCGCGAGCGGCGCTGGGGGGGCAATGCCGTCTACCGCTGTTACATGCGGCGGGTCTGGCTCCCGATGAAGCCCAGCGCGCGGCGGATCACGGCGCTGCTCGTCCTGATTACCGCGGCAGAGTTCCTGATCGTGCTGTTCGTCGGCCTCATCTGGTGGATCGAGCACCGCTGAGCAACGCCGCGCTCCGGTTCCTCGGACTCGCTCCAGCGTCAGCCTCCGACGAGCACCGGTGCTGGACGCCTGACACGCGCGCAAGCAAGCCCTGTCCAGAAAGGCGCGGGGTCTATCGTGCGCCAGGGCACCGGTGCACGTGGGGCTGAGGCGAATCGAGGCGCGAGGAAGGAAACGGCTCGACGGAGCGCCGAGTTGCGGCTCGTCCGAAGGGATGAAGGCGCCTCCCCCATCCTACCGAGAGACCGGGGCTAGCGGAGTCGCTTACGCTTGCGACCGCCTCTTCACCGTGTGGCATGGGTGTCCGCATTGAGATTCCGAACCCTGGGAGGGTGACATGCGTGTTTCTTCTGCAGTTGGATCTGCGTTCAGACTGGTCGGCGTCTTCGCAGGGGTGGCCCTCCTTGCGCCGGCCGCGCTTGCGCTGGACGGCGAGACACTGATTCGGCAGGGGGCCGCCACCAACCTCACGATCGACGCTGCGTCGTCGGGGCTTCCGATCAAGCTGAATCGGGCAGGGCATTACAAGCTGACGACCAACATCAACGTACCAAGCATTGGTCGGCCAAACGCCCCCCGATGCGGGATCGAGATCGCAGAGGTCAACGTGACACTGGACCTAAACGGCTTTGCTCTCATCGGCGAGAACATGTCGGCGAGCGTGGGCGTCTGCCTTCGAGCCAACAGTGCGACGATCGTCAACGGCACGATCTCGGGTTTCGGAAATGCGATTACCGGCATCGAAAACACCGACCTGGCACCGGGTGGCGCGAGCTACGTCCGGATCGAGAACGTCCGACTGGTGAGGAACGCGCTCCACATCCGACTGGGGGGAAAGGCCAACCTGGTCAAGTCGAACACGCTCAGCGACGGCGGACTGCTCGGCATCGATTGCGCCGCCGGATGTGCCGTGATCGGAAACCTGGTCATGGATGGCGAATTTTCCGGTGCCAGCACAGGAATCGCGATGCATTCAGGCGTGGCGATCGGCAACGTCGTCGCGGGGTACAAGAGCGGGCTGGTCTGCAATGGCCCGGGCACCTGCGGCTTCTCTCAGAACAGCTTCTTCCGCAACGGCACGGACGTCGTCGGCGCAGCCGCGCGGCCGATGAATCCGAATTCGCCCTAGTGCAGATCTTGTTGTACGCGACCGCGGCCGCGCCCTCGCGCAGGCGGTGGTCCGCTGGACGGTCGCAGCTAGAAGTCGGTACCGTGCGCGCTGTTGCGAGTGTGCGTGCTGCCGACAGGAGATTGCTGAGGCACGCCTACCTGCACGCGGCGTCGATCACACTCTTAACCCCGGCAATTCACCATCGACGAGCCGGCGGGCGTGGTGCGTCCCGAATTCGAGGGCATCGCTCGCGGACGAAAATACGGCGGGTTGGTCGACGATAGCCTGCTCTCGGGTTAGCGCCGCAGTGCGGCGGAGGCGAATGATCGAGATGTGGGGCCGCCATTTCCGCGGCCCCGACAGGAAAATGGCACTCACCGTGATTGCGCAGTCCTCGTGCTGAAATTTACTGAGAGCCATTTTCGGTGCCTCCACTTCAAGTTGAGGGTGTGTGTGCGGGGGCGACACGATCCGCGCGCAGTGCTCCCGGGTGATCGCCAGGTGCGCCGGCTACTACACGAGCATCGTCGATCGCCAGGCACAGCGCTCAACGGTGCCGTTGCGTCCCCGTACACGAGGTTGCGAATCCAATATGCTGCCGTCATATGAGGCGAGCAACTCGTGCAGCGCTCCAGGCGAGCACTTCTTCACACGACAAAGTCCCTGTCGTGCATTTGCGACATGTCACGGTCTCGACCGCACGTACCCTCGAACGTCGTCGTGTTCGGGACATGCTGGCAGGTCATCGGTCGTAAGCAGCTGTTCGACCGATGGATGGCGAATCCACGCCATGCAGGCTGTTTGAACCGCTCAGGTCTTCCCGACATTCGCGTTCCGTGCATGGCATGGGGTATGCGGCTCTGCATCATGCTGAGACCATGTGCGTTCAGCCAGTCGGCCGTCGCAAGGCGTTGATGACGTAGAAGAGACGCGACGGATCGTTGCGCCGCGGCCGGGCCGGTCTTATGCTTATGGCATAAAACAAGGAGAGGGCCAATGAACGCGCTCAACCGCGCCGCGAACATCCTGCTCGAGCCGCAGAGTGAGTGGTCCGCGATCGCCCGCGAACGGAGCGATCCGAAGTCGCTCTATCTTGGCTACATCGCGATCCTGGCGATCCTGCCCGCGGCGGCGACCCTGATCAGCACGTCGCTTGTCGGCAGCATCGGCTTCGGGCGCCTCGGGGCGGGCGTCGCGGTGCAGGCGGCGCTGGCCGGCTACCTGATGAGCCTCGCCATGGTGTTCGTGATCGCGCTCGTCGCCAGCGTGCTCGCGCCGCGCTTCGGAGGGCAGGGGGACTTTGGCCAGGCGCTGAAGCTGACCGCCTATGCGCTGACCGCCTCGTGGGTCACCGGCCTTTTCACCATCCTGCCGGTGGTCGGCTGGTTGATCTCGCTCCTCGGCGGGCTCTACTCGCTCTACCTCGTTCAGATCGGCGCCCCACAGCTCATGCAGATGCCCGAGCGAGCCGCGGTCGGGTTCGGCATCCTGCTCGTCGCAATGGCTGTGGTCATCACTTTCGCAATCGGTGCGGCCCTGGCTGCGATGTTCGGGATGGGCGCCATCGGCATGTTGGGCGCGATCGGCCGGTTCTGAGCGCATTCGCCGGCGCCCCGCCAAGCAGAAAGAACCGGCCCGAAGTTCCGCGTCGTCTCCTCTCGCGGCGCGTAGCGCTCGCAGCGCGCAGGACTCGTAGGCGCGCGAAAATTACGGCTTCCCCTGCGGGAGGCGTCGTATGCGTCTCATTACCTTGATCGTCTGCGCCGGACTGCTCGCCACCGGCTGCGCGACCCAGCCGATTGGCGCACCGCCGCTGACCCCGAGCGCAGCCGTTCAACCGAATTTCCTCGTTCCAGACGTGCGCGAACGGATGGTTCATCTTGCCCGGCAGGAGTGGGCGCTGTTCGGGCAGCCGGTGGTGGTCCGCGACACGAACGGCGTGGCGCGGCTCGAGTTCGAGGGTGCGGCGACGCACGAGGTCCAGCCCGCATTGCTCTCGCGCGTGCTCATGTACTGGTACGCGGTGACGCGCCTTCCGATAGTCGGCAATCAGGGCGAACTGGAGCCGTGGTCGGCGGCGTTCATCTCTTGGCTTGCAAAGAGTGCCGGGCTCACGCCCGAGGACTTTTCGCCAACGGTCCTTCACTGGGACTACATCGAGCGCGCCCTGGAGGCGCGCGATGGCGCGCGCTTCGCCGCACATGATCCACGAGCTTACGCCCCAAAGGCGGGCGATCTCGTATGCATCTCGCGCTCGAACGCTGTTGCCGGGTTCGCCGAGCTTCGCCCGGGCCCCTACCACTGCGATCTGGTCGTTGGCGTGACCGTTGGAGAAATCAATGTCATCGGCGGAAATGTCAGCGACGCGGTTTCGCTCGCGCGCTACGAGGTGGACGAGCGGGGACTGCTCAAGCACCGTGACGATCAGCCGTGGGTCGTCGTGATCGAGCAACGCGACGCACACCGAAGAACTTCGGATCAACGCCGCCTAAGCGAAGCGCGCGGCTGCTTTGGCGAGACGCCTATTCGATTTCAGATCCGGTCGCTTGGCGAATGCCGCCACCTGGTGCCAGCGCGCATGATCGCTGACCGCTGACGGGAGTCATTCGACCGACGGACTACTCGTCCGCAGTGCCGGATGAAGATAAACCGTTGAATCTTTGCTCCCCGACCAGAGCGCGGTTTCACGGCATACCAGAGCACTGCGAAGTGATGGCAGGCGGTACGCCGTCCGCTGGAGCGACTTGCTAGGCGACAGGTGCCGCGACTATCACTTCTTGCTCCCAAAAAACAGCAGAACGCCGCCGATCACGATCGCCCCCACGCCAGCCCAAACCGGGACGTTGACGGTCTCCCTATCCTTTACCGACAGCTCGATCGGTCCCAGTTTCGCGGTGTGGGTCTCCTTGGTGTAGGTGAAGCTTCCATACACCAATCCCAGTACGCCAGCCACGATGAGCACGATGGCCGCAATCTTGATTGCGTTCATTTCCTCTCCTTCTGCTTCAGGAACCCCTGAATCCGGGCCACGTGACGCGCAACGCGGAGCAAACGTCGCACCGGATGGGCGGGACCGCTGACGAACCTGGGCCGGTGCGGGCTCTGTCCGGCGGCGTTTGCTCCGCTATATCAACCATGACCCTCCTTCGCAGAACTGCCTACTCAACTACCAAGGAGCCCACAGACGTACGGTAACGTCTCGCTAGCTGGTCCTGACTGGTTGATCATCGTCCTCAGCCCCCAGACCAAAAATAGTCTCCTACGATTCCGCCCGAAAAAGGTTGACGTGCGTCAGGAGCGCGCCTCGGAATGGGTCAGTTTCTGAGTAAGATGGCCCCGCGCCGCCACTCACCAAGGCCGCACCTTCACTTCGCGCGAGGGGCGATGCGCCCGTTTCAATCGGCATCTCGGCCATTCCGCCTGCCGGCAGTTATACTGCGACTCGCCGGCAGCGAATGGTTTGCTGACCGGCGCTCGCCCGCGGCCACCGTGCGCCGCCAAATTATCCGATGTACCGATGAGCGCCCTTTCCTCCGAACGTCCTCGCAGCAAGCTTCCCATCGTTGCTCTTGTTCTTGTCCTCGTGATGGTCATCGCCGCGCTGGTCGGCGGTGGTTTATTCCTGCGACCGCGCTTCGAATCCGAGCCGCCGCAGATCGTCGTCTCGCCCGATGTCGACGTGGTCGGCGTGGCGCCGACGGAGATCCAGATCACCGACAAGGGGACGGGCTTGAAGTCCGTCAAGGCGACGCTGTCGCAAGGCGGCACCGAGCAGAATCTGGCCACCGAGCAGTTCACGCAGCCGGTGGGCGAGAAAACGATCGCAGTGGCGCTCGCAAAGGTGCCGGGGGTGAAGGAAGGTCCCGCCGTGCTGCGCGTTACCGCGCGCGACGCCTCGCTTTGGAGCGGCAACGAGGCCGTGGTGCAGAAGAACTTCACGATCGACATCACGCCGCCCACGCTGGAACTCATCGCCGACGATCGCTACGTCAATTTCGGCGGTGTGGGCGCGATCGTCTACAAGGCGTCGACGGACACGGCGACGAGCGGCGTCAAGATCGGCAACTACTTCTTTCCCGGTTTTGCTGGCCAGGTGAAGGACCATCCGGACCACACCCTGGCTTTGTTCGCCCATCCGTACGACGTACCGCCGGAGGCGAGGCCCATCCTGGTCGCCACGGACCGTGCCGGCAACACGCGCGAGATGCGGCTTGCATATGAGCTGAAGAACGTGCGCTACAAGAAGAGCACGCTCGCACTATCGGACAGCTTCCTGCAGAACAAGGTGACGCCGCTGCTCACCGACGTCGCTGCGCGGCAAGGCGCGCCAAAGGATGTATTCGTCGCCGTGAACAAGCGGCTGCGCAAGGAAAACGAGGACCGCATCACCGCGATCACGCAAAAGGCGACGCCCAAGATGCTATGGAAGGACGCCTTCGCCCAGCTCAGCAACTCGAAGGTCGAGGCCAACTTCGCGGACCACCGGACGTACACCTACAACGGCGAGCCGATCGATACCGCGTACCACCTCGGCTACGACCTCTCGGTGACGAAGCACTACCCGGTCGAGGCCGCCAACAGCGGAACGGTGGTCTTCACGGGCGACCTGGGCATCTACGGCAACACCGTGATCCTCGACCACGGCCTCGGCCTCTTCACCCTGTACGGGCACTTGAGTTCGATCGACGTCAAGGCGGGGGACTCCGTCACCCAGCGCCAAGCGCTCGGCAAGACGGGCGAGACCGGGCTCGCCGGCGGCGACCACCTGCACTTCGGGATCTATCTCGATGGCGTCGCGGTGCTGCCGGTTGAGTGGTGGGACCAGAAGTGGATCGACGACAACATCAAGCCCAAGCTCGAAGGGCGTAGCGGGCAGGAGATCGCGGAGGCGCAGCAGCCGGCGAAGCCGGCGAGGAAGGGCGGAGGGAAGCGGCGGCGATAGGCGCTCGCTCGCGTTCGAACGGCGCGGCGAGTTGCGCCACGACCGCGGCGTTGCGAAACGGAGCGCCGGCGGAGATGCGCGAGTCGGCGTCACGGCGTAGTACCCGGGCGGCGCCGCGGGGGTCAGTATGGCGACCTCGCGATCGCCCAGGCGGGTGACACTTACTCGCGCACCCGGTCACGGCCGCTGTAGGCGGTCATCTAGGCGTGACGAACTCGGCGAGCGTGCGCGGCCGGGCCGCGCGGGGGAGGGGCGTTGCGCTGACCGTGGCGCTGAGAGTCGCCACGGCGCCCGCGCTGCGGGCTTCAGTTGCAGTGTACGTTTTGCGCTCCGTGTTGAGCGTCCGCCAATTTCCAGCGGCGGACTTGCTGCGGAGTCCGCAAAGCGCCTGCGGTTCAAGAGAATCTGGCTCCCCGAGTAGGGATCGAACCTACGACCTGCGGATTAACAGTCCGTCGCTCTACCGGCTGAGCTATCGGGGAACAGGGGCGCGATTATAGCGGAGCGGGGGCCTTCCCCTCAACTTCGACTCAGGCCTTCAGCACGCGGGCGATCGCGTCGGCGGCGTAGTCCACGTTTCGCGAATTCAGCGCCGCGACGCAGATCCGCCCGGTCTCGATCGCGTAGATCGAGTACTCCTCGCGCAGCCGCAGCACCTGGGCCTTGGTCAGCCCGGAGTAGGAGAACATGCCCCGCTGACGCAGCACGAAGCTGAAGTCCGAACCCGGCACGCGCGACTGGATGCCGTCCACGAGCGCCTTGCGCATGGTCTTGATCCGGTCGCGCATCTCGCCGAGCTCCCGCTCCCAGAGCGCGCGCAGCTCCGGCGTGGTCAGCGTCATCGCCACGACCTTGCCGCCGTGGGTGGGCGGATTCGAGTAGTTCGTGCGCACCACGCGCTTCATCTGGCTCAGAACCCGCGCGGCTTCGTCCGCGCTCGCAGTGGCGATGCTCAGCGCGCCGACGCGCTCGCCGTAGAGCGAGAACGACTTCGAGAACGAGCTCGCCACGAACACCGGGCTGCAGACTTCGGCGAAACGGCGCACCGCGGCGCCGTCCTGCGTCGATGCCCTCCGCGAACCCCTGGTACGCGATGTCGAGGAACGGCACGAGCTCGCGCGCCTTCACGATCTCGATGACTCTCGTCCACTGGTCCGGGGTCAGGTCGTAGCCCGTCGGGTTGTGGCAGCAGGCGTGCAGCACGACGATCGAGCGGGCCGGAAGCTTTTCCAGCGCCGCGGCCATCGCCGGGAAGTTGACGCTGTGGCTGGCCGCGTCGTAGTACGGGTACGTGTCCACCTTGAACCCCGCGCCCTCGAACAGCGCGCGATGGTTCTCCCAGCTCGGGTCGCTGATCCAGACGCTCGCGCCCGGGTTGATCCGCCGCAGGAAGTCCGTGCCGATCTTCAGGCCGCCGGTTCCCCCGAGCGCCTGCACCGTCACGCCGCGCTTTTCCTTCACGACGGCCGAGTCGGCGCCGAACACGAGGCCCTGCACCGCGGCGTCGTACGCCGCCAGACCGTCGATCGGCAGGTAGTTCCACGGGGCGGGGTTGTCCAGGATCGCCCGGTCCGCGCGGCGCACGCATTCGAGGAGCGGCACCTTTCCGGCGTCGTCGGTGTAGACCCCGATCCCGAGGTTGACCTTCTTCGGGTTCGTATCGGCGTTGAACAGCTCCAGGACGCCGATGATCGGGTCGCGCGGCGCCATCTCGACGCCGGCCAGCAGGGAAGCGCTCATTTTCGCGGACGGAGAACGGGGGTGGAGGACGCCCGCATTCTAGCCTCGTCCATCGATGCCGCGCGACTCGCTGTGAGAAAATCGCCGCTTGCCGCAGCCGTCGTCCCGAATGTCGAGTCTCCCCCAGCCGGTCCACGCACCCGAGAAGGCGAAGGTCCTCACCTTCCCCGGGGGCGCGTTTCGCCTGCACCAGCCGTTCGCCCCCGCCGGCGACCAGCCGGAGGCGATCGAGCGCATCGTCGAGGGGCTGAACGACGGTCTCGCCTACCAGACCCTGCTCGGCGTGACCGGCTCGGGCAAGACCTTCACGATGGCGAACGTCATCGCGCGCATCGGGCGGCCCGCGCTGGTGCTCGCGCCCAACAAGACGCTCGCGGCGCAGCTCTACTCGGAGTTCCGCGAGTTCTTCCCCGAGAACGCGGTCGAGTACTTCGTCTCGTACTACGACTACTACCAGCCCGAGGCCTACGTCCCCTCGCGCGACCTCTACATCGAGAAGGACTCGAGCATCAACGAGCACATCGAGCAGATGCGGCTCTCCGCGACCAAGTCGCTGCTCGAGCGCGAAGATGCGGTGATTGTGGCGACCGTGTCCTGCATCTACGGCATCGGCGATCCGGTCGATTACCACGGCATGATCCTGCACCTGCGCGAGCGCGAGAAGGCGGGGCAGCGGGAGGTGATCGCACGGCTCGTCGCGATGCAGTACGAGCGCTCCGAGCTCGACTTTCGGCGCGGCACCTTCCGGGTGCGCGGCGACGTCATCGACGTCTTCCCCGCCGAGCATTCGGAGACCGCGCTGCGCGTGACGCTCTTCGACGACGAGGTCGACAGCCTGATGCTGTTCGACCCGCTCACCGGCCGGTCGGTCCAGCGCGTGTCACGGTTCACCGTCTACCCGTCGAGCCACTACGTCACGCCGCGCGCGACCACGCTGCGCGCCATCGAGGCGATCAAGCTCGAGCTCGCGGAGCGGATCGAGTTCTTCCAGCGGGCGGGCAAGCTCGTCGAGGCGCAGCGGATCGAGCAGCGCACGCGCTTCGACCTCGAGATGCTGAACGAGATGGGCTTCTGCAAGGGCATCGAGAACTACTCGCGGCACCTGTCGGGACGCAAGCAGGGCGAGCCGCCGCCGACGCTCATCGACTACCTGCCGCCGCGCGCGCTCATGATCGTCGACGAGAGCCACGTGACGATCCCGCAGCTCGGCGGGATGTACCGCGGCGACCGCTCGCGCAAGGAGAACCTCGTCGACTACGGCTTCCGCCTGCCCTCGGCGCTCGACAACCGGCCGCTCAAGTTCGAGGAGTTCGAAGGGATGGCGCGCCAGACGATCTTCGTCTCGGCGACGCCGGCGGACTACGAGCTGGGGCGCTCGGGACAGGTGGTGGAGCAGGTGGTGCGCCCGACCGGGCTCATCGACCCGAGCGTGGAGGTGCGGCCGGCATCGACCCAGGTCGACGACCTGCTGTCGGAGATCAACCTGCGCGCGGCGCGCGACGAGCGCGTCCTCGTCACGACGCTCACCAAGCGCATGGCGGAGGATCTGACCGAGTACCTGCGCGAGCACGGCGTCAAGGTCCGCTACCTGCACTCCGAGGTGGAGACCGTCGAGCGCGTCGAGATCATCCGCGACCTGCGCCTCGGCGAGTTCGACGTGCTGGTCGGCATCAACCTTCTGCGGGAAGGTCTCGACCTCCCGGAAGTGTCGCTGGTGGCGATTCTCGACGCCGACAAGGAGGGGTTTCTGCGTTCGGAGCGCTCGCTGATCCAGACGATGGGCCGGGCCGCCCGGCACCTCCACGGGGCGGCGATCCTCTACGCCGACGCTGATGACCGAGTCGATGCGCAGGGCGATTGGCGAGACCGACCGCCGTCGGGCGAAGCAGGTTGCGTTCAACGCGGCCCGCGGAATCGAGCCGAAGGGCGTCTTCAAGCGCATCAAGGACATCATCGACGGCGTGTACGACGCCGACGATGCGCGTGCCGGGCTGAAGGCCGCCGAGGAGCAGGCGCGCTACGAGGCGATGACGGAAAAGGAGCTGGGCCGGGAGATCAAGCGCATCGAGAAGCAGATGCTCGACCATGCGCGCAACCTCGAGTTCGAGAAGGCGGCCGCCGCGCGCGACCAGCTGATGACGCTCAAGCGCGCGGTGTTCGGCGCCGATGGCGAGGAGCCGGCCGCGCGGGAGGCGGGCGCATGAAAGGCGTCCTCTTCGTCTGCACCGGCAACATCTGCCGCTCGCCCACCGCCGAAGGGGTGTTCCGCAAGCTGGTGGCCGACGCCGGGCTGGCGCGCCTGATCACGATCGACTCGGCCGGAACGCACGCCTATCACGTCGGGGAGGCGCCCGATCACCGCACGCAGGCGGCGGCGCGCCGGCGCGGCTACGAGCTCGCCGACCTGCGCGCACGGCGGGTCGCGCGCGAGGACTTCCATCGCTTCGACTTCCTGCTGGCGATGGATCGCGAGCACCACGAGATCCTCGCCCGGCTCGCACCGCCGTCGGCCGGCCACAAGGTGAAGCTGATGATGGAGTTCGGGCGCCGCTCGACGCACGCCGAGGTGCCCGACCCGTATTACGGCGGTCCCGAGGGCTTCGAGCTGGTGCTGGACCTGCTCGAGGACGCGGCCGCGGGCCTGCTCGAAACGCTGCGTCTCGAGCTCGACCCGCGGGCGTAGCGAGCGCTACTGCGGCGGCGCCTCGGTGTCGGACTTGTGCGCCGTCTCGACCTGCATCAGCGGCGCGTTGAGATCCGCCGGCGGGGGGCGGCGCTCGCGGCGCGGGCGGGGAGCAGGGGGCTGCTCCACGTCGACCTGAGGCGCCACCCGATCCGCCTTCGTCTGGATCATCACCAGGCCGCTGTCGCGCAGCGCCGTATCAAGATCGGCCGGCGGCGCGGGCGGTGCGGGTGGCGGGGGCGGCGGTGCCGCGATCACTACGGGTGCTGCAGCGTACGGTGCCGCCGCTTCCGCGACCGGCGCCGTCATCGGCTGCACGGCCTCGGCAACGAACGGCATTGCCGCAGCCACGGCGACCGGGGCTTCGACCGGCGGGGCGGCCGTCACGGTGTCGCGCTCGGGTGCGATCGCTGTTGCGATCGGCTGCTCCTCCCGGCGTGGCTGACCGTCCCGGCGCTCACCGCGCTCGCCACGACCGCCACGATCACCGCGGTCACCGCGATCTCCACGGTCACCACGGTCGCGACCGTCCCTTCGGCCGCGTCCGCGTTCGCCTTCTTCCCGCGGCGGGCCGGACGGTTGGCCGCCCGGCGCCGCTTGCGCCGGCTGCGGGGGACGCTGCTCGCCCGGGGCGCCTCGCTGGCGCTGGCGATCCTCGTGCCGCGGCCCGCGCTCGCCGCGCTGCTCCCGCGGTTCACGCGGCTCACGCTGTTCGCGGGGCTCACGCGGTTCACGGTTCTCGCGACCTTCGCGTTGCTGATCCCGGCCGTGTCGCTCACCCGGTCCGCGCCCCTGCGGCTGTCCGCGCTCCGGACGCGGGCCCCGCTCGTCGCGGCGGCCCTGGCCTTCGCGCTGACCGCCGCGCTCGGGACGGCGGTCGCGGCGCTCGCCACGATCACCGCGATCGCCGCGATCACCTCGATCACGGCGCTGCTGGGGCTCCGGGCGTGGGCCCGGAGCGGGGACGGCCTGCGGTGCGGCGGACGCGGGTTCCTCGGCGCGGAACCAGCCGAACAGACGCTCGAAGAAACCATGCTTTGCGGGCGCAGCGGTCGCCGCGCGCACCGTCGCCGGGCCGGTGCCGCCTGGGGCGGCGCCGCCGGCGGCCGCGGCACGGCAGGCGGTGCGGGCTGGTCCGGCGTGATGGCCTGCACGGCCGCCTGGGGACGCTCGGGGCGGGCGTCCTGGGCCGAGGTGTAGGGCTTCTCCTCGGTCGGTGCCTCGACGAGGTTGTAGCTCGGCGGGAGCACCCCTTCCTGGTTGAGGTCGTCGTGGCGCAGCCGCTCGACCTTGTAGTGCGGCGTCTCGAGGTGGACGTTCGGGATCAGGATCACGTTCACCTTCAGCCGCGCCTCGAGGGCGTGGATGTCGGTGCGCTTCTCGTTCAGGAGGTAGGTCGCGACGTCCACCGGCACCTGCACGTGGACCGCCGCGGTGTTCTCCTTCATGGCTTCCTCCTGCATGATGCGCAGGATGTGCAGCGCGGTCGACTCGATGCCGCGGATGAAGCCGATCCCGCTGCAGCGCGGGCAGGGCTGGTGCGCGGTCTCCTCGAGCGAGGGCCGCAGCCGCTGGCGCGACAGCTCCATCAGCCCGAAGCGCGAGATCTTGCCCATCTGCACCCGCGCGCGGTCGAACCGCAGCGCGTCGCGGAGCCGGGTCTCGACCTCGCGCTGGTTGCGCTGGTTCTCCATGTCGATGAAGTCGATGACGATCAGGCCGCCGAGGTCGCGCAGCCGCAGCTGGCGCGCGATCTCGTCGGCGGCTTCCGCGTTGGTCCGGAACGCCGTCTCCTCGATGTCCTGGCCCTTGGTCGCGCGCGCCGAGTTGACGTCGACCGCGACCAGCGCCTCGGTGTGGTCGATGACCACCGCGCCGCCCGAGGGCAGCGCGACCTGGCGCGAGTAGGCGCTCTCGATCTGGTGCTCGATCTGGAAGCGCGAGAAGAGCGGCACGTCGTCGTGGTAGCGCTTCACCCGCTGGACGTTGTCGGGCATCACGTTGCCCATGAACGCGATCGTCTGCTCGTAGATCGCGTCGGTGTCGATCAGGATCTCGCCGATCTCGGGCTGGAAGTAGTCGCGGATCGCGCGAATCACCAGGCTCGACTCCTGGTAGATGAGGAACGGCGCAGGGTTGACGATCTTGCCGCCGTCATCGCGCTGCGGCGCGGCGGCCTCGATGACCTTCTCCCAGAGCGTGAGGAGGTATTTCAGGTCCCACTCGAGCTCCTCGAAGGAGCGCCCGATGCCGGCCGTGCGGGCGATGACGCTCATGCCCTGCGGGACGGGCAGCCGCTCCATCGTCTCGCGCAGCTCGTTGCGGTCCTCGCCCTCGACGCGGCGGGACACGCCGCCGCCGCGCGGGTTGTTCGGCATCAGGACGAGATAGCGTCCGGCCAGGCTGACGAAGGTGGTGAGCGCGGCGCCCTTGTTGCCGCGCTCGTCCTTCTCGACCTGGAGGATGACCTCGGTGCCCTCCGCGACCGCATCCTGGATGCGGGCCCGGCCCGGCTCGACGTCCGGCCGGAAATAGGTGCGGGAGATTTCCTTGAACGGCAGGAACCCGTGGCGCTCGGTGCCGTAGTCGACGAACGCGGCTTCGAGGCTGGGTTCGACGCGGGTGATGATGCCTTTGTAGATGTTCCCTTTGCGTTGCTCTTTGCTGGCCGATTCGATGTCGAGGTCGATGAGTTTCTGACCGTCGACGATCGCGACACGGAGTTCCTCGGCCTGTGTCGCGTTGAACAGCATGCGCTTCATATAGTTCTTCTCCTAGCGCGCCCGCTGGACAACACGCGAAGTTGACTGATGGCTGGCCTTTAGCGATGCATCCTTATGATCACTTAGGGTGGATTCAGTTGGTCAGTCGGGTGTGTGCGTGTTGCGCCCGGTTCTGGTGTTCCGTGGCCGGGCTGGAGGAATCGGAAAGTGATTCCGGTGCGCGCGTCATTTACCATCGCCGCTCATGGTGGGCGATGACAACCAGCTGATGGGCACGGGTCTCCCCGAGATCGGGCCCGCTTCGTGGCGCTCGCGCCGGGGACGTGGTGGCGGCCGGGCAGTTCGCGCGGCCGCTGTCCCGCAAACGAAGACAGCGGCTGGAGTATATGAAGAATGAAGGGTTTAGGCAACGCGCGCGGGTCTGAGCGCCGGGCCCCGGCGGCCCGGACCGCGCTGGTCGGGGAGGAGGGCGCCGACCAGCGCGTGGACAATTTCCTGTTGCGCGAGCTGAAGGGCGTACCCCGCAGCCACATCTATCGCCTGCTGCGGGGCGGCGAGGTCCGGGTCAACAGCCGCCGGGTCGACGCCACGTACCGCCTGCGGCAGGGCGACCGGGTTCGGATCCCGCCCGTCCGGGTGGCCAGCCCGGCCCCCGGTCGGAGCCCCGTTGCGCGTGAGCACGGCTTCCCGATCGTCTTCGAGGACGACGCGTTGCTGGTGGTCAACAAGCCCGCGGGCGCGGCGGTTCACGGCGGCAGCGGGGTGAGCTTCGGCGTGATCGAGCGGCTCCGCGCCGCCCGCCCGGAGGCCCGCCTTCTCGAACTGGCGCACCGGCTCGACCGCGAGACCTCCGGCCTGCTGATCGTGGCCAAGAAACGGTCCGCGCTGACCGCCCTCCACGCCGCGCTGCGCGAGGGGCGGGTCGGCAAGCGCTATCTCGTGCTCGTGAAAGGACGCTGGACGCGCGGCGCGCGCGACGTGGTGCTGCCGCTGCGGAAGTACCTGACCCCGGCGGGCGAGCGGCGGGTCAACGTCGAGGAGGGCGGAAAAGAGTCGCGCACGCGCTTCGAGCTGGTGCGCGCCTGCGGCGCCTTCACCCTGCTCGCCGCCCGGCTCGACACCGGGCGCACGCACCAGATCCGGGTGCAGCTCGCCCACCTCGGTTTCCCGATCGCCGGGGACGACAAATACGGCGACTTCGAGCTGAACCGCGAGCTCGCGCGGCGCGGGCTAAAACGCATGTTCCTGCACGCTGCGGAGCTCACGTTCGCGCACCCGACGACCGGGGCGGCGCTCGCGCTCAGCGCACCGTTGCCCGACGATCTGCAGCGTTTTCTCGACGCGCTGGCGAACCCGAGCACCGAGCATGCCGCGCCGGTTTGAGCTCGTCGTGTTCGACTGGGACGGGACGCTGATCGACTCGGCGGGCGCGATCGCCGCCTGCATCCAGGCCGCGTGCCGTGACCTGGGCCTGCCGGTCCCCGACGACGAGCGGGCGAGCCACGTCATCGGCCTCGGGCTCGCGGACGCCCTGTCGTACGCGGTGCCCTCGTTGCCGCCCTCCGAGTACGGTCGCCTGGTCGAACGCTACCGGATCCACTTCCTGGCGCGCGATCCGGGGCTGCCGCTCTTTCCGGGCACGCGGCCGATGCTGGAGGCCCTGCGCGGACGGGGTCACGCGCTCGCGATCGCGACCGGCAAGAGCAGCGCCGGCCTCGCGCGTGCGCTCGCGCAGACCGGGCTCGAGCCGCTCTTCGACGCGACGCGCTGCGCGGACCAGTGCGCGTCCAAGCCCGCGCCGGAGATGCTGCTCGAGCTGATGGCCGAGCTCGATACCGACCCGGCGCTCACCCTGATGATCGGCGACACGTCGCACGACCTGCAGATGGCCGCGAACGCCGGCGTTGCGGCGGTGGCGGTGAGCTACGGGGCGCACCCGGGCGATGCGCTGGCCGCGCTCGCGCCGCTCGCGCTGGTCCATTCGACCGCGGAGCTCGCCGCTTGGCTCGCGGCCAACGCGTAGTGATCTGCCCGTCGGCGGCGCTCGTCGACCGTGGCGAGGGCGTGCGCTTCGAGGTGGTCCAGGGCGGCGCGCGGCATCCCGCGTTCGCGATCCGCTTCGACGGTCGCGTGCACGCCTATCGCAACCGGTGCGCGCACGTCGGAGTGGAGCTCGACTGGCAGCCGGGGCGGTTTTTCGATGCCGATGGCATCGTTTTGATATGCTCGACGCATGGCGCGCTGTACGACCCCGCGACCGGGGCGTGCCGCGGCGGCCCGTGCCGCGGCGCCGGACTCGAGCCGGTGCCGGTCGAGGAGCTCGACGGGCTGGTGGTGCTGAGCATGAGGGACTGACGGAACATGAACGAGAGCGGCGGAAACTGGGAACGGGGCGTCATCGAGAAGCTGGCGCTCGAGGCGCTGAAGGAGCAGAAGCGGGCGCGGCGCTGGGGCATCTTCTTCAAGCTGCTCACCTTCGCCTATCTCACGTTCCTGATCCTGATGGTGCTCGACTGGCGCGGCGACGGCGATCGGCTGGCCGGCGCCAAGCACACCGCGCTCGTGGACGTGATCGGGGTCATCGACTCGAAGGGCGGCGCGAGCGCGGACAGCGTCACCGGCGCGCTGCAGAGCGCCTTCAAGGACAAGAACACCCAGGGCGTCATCCTGCGCATCAACTCCCCCGGCGGCAGCCCGGTGCAGGCCGGGATCATCTACGACGAGATCCGGCGGCTGCGGGAGAAGCATCCGGACATTCCGCTGTATGCCGTCGTCGAGGACATGTGCGCTTCGGGGGGCTACTACATCGCCGCCGCGACCGACAAGATCTACGTCGACAAGGCGAGCCTGGTCGGTTCGATCGGCGTCCTGATGGACCAGTTCGGTTTCGTGGACACGATGGAGAAGCTGGGCGTCGAGCGGCGCGTCCTGACGGCGGGCGAGAACAAGGCCTTCCTGGACCCGTTCGCGCCCCTGCAGCCCGCCCACGTCGAGCACGCGCGGAAGCTCCTCGGCGAGATCCACACGCAGTTCATCGACGTCGTGAAGAAAGGGCGCGGCAAGCGCCTCAAGGAATCGCCTGAAATCTTCAGCGGGCTGCTGTGGTCGGGGGCCGCCTCGATCGAGCTCGGGCTGAGCGACGGGTTCGGCACCGTCGACTACGTCGCGCGCGAGGTGATCAAGGCCGAGCAGATCGTCGAGTACACGCGCAAGGAGAACATCCTGGAGCGCTTCGCGAAGCGGTTCGGCGCCGCGACGGCGGAGGCGCTTGCGCCCGGCGCCGCGGGCGGCGTGCGACTGCGTTAGCGCCCGCGCGGACCCGCGAGCAACAGGAACACCGTCGGCCGCTTGCCGATTTGCGGCGCAGCCGCGCGCCATTGCGCCACCGTCCGGGTGGTGATCTCCTCGGTCGGGAGCGTGAGATCGGTCGCGACGCAGAGCAGCGTGTCGTCGGCGCACGTCGCGGCGATCGCCCGCAGCAGGCGGTCGTTCCGGTAGGGGGTCTCGATGACGACTTCGGTGCGCCGCTCCGCACGGGAGTGCGCCTCGAGCGTCTTCAACCGCCGCTTGAGCTCCGCTTCCGCCACCGGCAGGTAGCCATGGAAGGCGAATCGCTGCCCCTCGAGACCCGAGGCCATCAAGGCGAGGAGGATCGAAGAGGGGCCGACGAGCGGCCGAACGCGGATGCCGGCCTGATGGGCACGCCGCACGAGCGGCGCCCCGGGGTCGGCGACGCCCGGCGCGCCGGCCTCGGAGAGCAGCGCGGCGCTCGCTCCCGCGCGCAACGGCGCGAGGAGCGCTTCAAGCGTTGCGGGCGTCGCGTCTGCAGCGAGCCGGTCGATGGCGAGGTCGGCCAGCGGGCCCGGATGCCCGATCGACTTCAGGAAGGCGCGCGCTGCCTTCGGTTCCTCGGCGATGAAGCAGCGCAGGTTCCGCAGCACGGATTGCACGCCCGACGGAATGGCCTCGGCCGGGTCGGCGTCGCCCAGCAGCACCGGCGCAAGGTAGAGGACGCCCGCGTTCACGCCGGGGCGAGCGGCGACACGCCGAACTCGGCCAGGAGGTCGACCAGCGCGATCAGCGGCAGGCCGATCAGCGCGGTGGGGTCGGTGCCGTCGAGGCGGCGCACGAGGGCGATCCCGAGCGCCTCGATCTTCGCGGACCCCGCGCAGTCGTAGGGCTGCTCCGCGCGCAAGTAGGCCTCGATCGTCGCGTCGTCGAATTCGCGGAAGTGCACGTCGGTGGGCACCAGCCGCGCGACGGTCGCACCGGTCGCGCCGTGCGACACCGCCACGGCCGTCAGGAACGAGATGCAGCGCCCGCGCATCGCGCGCAGCTGCACGACGGCGTTGTCATGCGTCCCCGGCTTCGAGAGCGGGATGCCGTCGAGGACCGCCACCTGGTCGGCGCCGATCACGAGCGCATCGGGCGCGCGCGCGGCGATGGCAGCGGCTTTCTCGCGCGCGAGCCGGAGCACCAGGTCGGCGGCCGCCTCGCCCGGCCGCGGCGCCTCGTCCACGCCCGGGCTCAGCGTTTCGAACGGCAAGCGCAGCCGGCCGAGGAGCTCACGGCGGTAGGGCGAGGTCGAGGCGAGGATGAGGCGCGGCAAAGTCGGCTCTGCGGGGCCCGCGCGGGATGCGCTAGCCCCATGATTTTTTTGACGCAATCGTCGAAAGATAATATCATCCGCCGCTTATGTCTCGCGCCGGGACGATCGACGGTCCGCAATTCGCGCGGGACCGCGGAACGGTCTCCGGCACCCTTGGCATCGACGCCCTTCCGCGCCTCGCCGCATCGGGATGCGAGGCCGCGACGCTGCGCTATCAGGTGCACGGCGCGGTCAACGCCGCCGGGCGCCCGAGTCTGGCGGTCGAAGCCTCGGGGGTCGCCATGCTGGCGTGCCAGCGCTGCCTCGATGCGGTCGAGTTTCCGGTCGCGCTGAGCGTGGCGCTCGAACTCGCGGCGAGCGAGCGGGAGATTGTAGAGGCCGACGACGACGTGGATCGGGTGCTGGCGACGAATGCGATGGACGTCGCTGCACTGGTCGAGGATGAAGTGCTGCTGGTGCTGCCGATGGCACCGATGCACGAACGATGCGAGCCCGACGCCGGAGGGCGCGACGCGAATCGCGCGGCGCCGTTCGCGGCACTCGCAGGCTTGCGCAAGGGCGCCGGTGGCGATGACTGACCCCCGGCACAGTTGAATCGAAGGAGCCGTATATGGCCGTTCAGCAGAACAAGAAATCAGCGTCGCGGCGGGGCATGCACCGCTCGCACGATTTTCTGACCAACCCGCCGCTTGCGGTCGAGCCGTCGACCGGCGAGGTGCACCTGCGCCACCACGTGAGCCCGAGCGGCTATTACCGCGGCAAGAAAGTCGTCAAGACCAAGGCCGAATAAGCCGGCGCAAACCGGCGGCGGCAGCACAAAGAGGAGGGAGCCCGGCGGGGCCGCACGGCCGCTCTGCGGGGCACGGCGCCGAACTCGTGGGCAACGACGTCACCCTCGCGATCGATTGCATGGGCGGCGACTACGGTCCGTCCGTGACGGTGCCGGCGGCGCTGCGCTTCCTCGAGCGCGATCCCTCAACGATCATCTATCTCGTCGGCCGGCAGGACGCGATCGAGGCGGAACTGCGCCGGCGCAAGGCGACCGCCGGCGAGCGGTTGCACGTGCGGCACGCGGCCGAGGTCGTGGAGATGGACGAGGCGCCCGCGGTGGCCTTGAAGCGCAAGAAGAACTCCTCGATGCGCGTCGCGATCGACCTCATCAAGAGCGGCGACGCGCAGGCGTGCGTCAGCGCCGGCAACACGGGCGCGCTCATGGCGACCGCGCACTTCGTGCTCAAGACGCTCCCCGGCATCGACCGACCCGCACTGGTGTCGGTGCTGCCGACCATGACGGGCCACACCTATATGCTGGATCTCGGCGCGAGCCCGGACTGCAAGCCCGAGCACCTGCTCCAGTTCGCGCTGATGGGATCGATCCTGGTCGAGGCCGTCGAGCGCCGCGACCGACCGACGGTGGGCCTGCTCAACATCGGCGCCGAAGCGATCAAGGGCAACCAGGTCGTCAAGCAGGCCGGCGAGCTGCTGCGCGCGAGCGACCTGAACTTCGCGGGCAACGTCGAGGGCGACGGGATCTACCGCGGCGAGGTGGACGTCGTGGTGTGCGACGGTTTCGTCGGCAACGTGGCGCTCAAGACCTCCGAGGGACTGGCGCGGATGGTCGAGCGCTTTCTGCGCGAGGAGCTCACGCGCAACCCGCTGCGCAAGCTCGCGGCGGTCGTGGCGCTGCCGGCGCTGGCGGCATTCCGGCGCCGCGTGGATCCGCGCCGCTACAACGGCGCCACTCTGCTCGGGCTCAAGGGCGTGGTGGTGAAGAGCCACGGCTCGGCCGATCGTCTGGGCTTCTACCACGCGATCGAGCGCGCCGCCGAAGAGGTGCGCGGGGGAGTGCTCGACGCGCATAACCGCGCGCCTCGCCGCGGCGACGGCCGTCGCTCCTCTGGCGGAGGCCGCGTCGTGAAGTACTCGCGCATCATCGGCTCCGGCAGCTATCTGCCGCCGCGGATCGTCACCAACGCGGAGCTCGCACAGCAGGTGGAGACGACCGACGAATGGATCGTCACGCGCACCGGCATCCGCCAGCGCCACATCGCCGAGGCGTCACAGACCTCCAGCGACCTCGCGCTCGAAGCGAGCCGCGAAGCGCTCCGCGCGGCGGCCGTGGGCCCGGGGGAGGTCGACCTGATCGTGGTCGCCACGTCCACGCCCGACTACGTCTTCCCGAGCACCGCCTGCCTGCTCCAGGCGAAGCTGGGCATTGCGGGATGCCCGGCCTTCGACGTGCAGGCGGTGTGCAGCGGGTTCGTCTACGGGCTGGCGATCGCCGACAACTTCATCCGCGCCGGGCAGGCGCGCTGCGCGCTGGTGGTCGGCACCGAGGTCTTCTCGCGCATTCTCGACTGGACCGACCGCGCGACCTGCGTCCTGTTCGGGGATGGTGCCGGCGCGGTCGTCCTGCGCGCCGACGAGCGGCCGGGGGTGCACGGCTGCGTCCTGCACGCCGACGGCCGCCAGGCCGGGATTCTCGCGGTGCCGGGCAACGTGAGCGGCGGGAAAGTGACCGGCAGCGCCTTTCTCCGGATGGACGGGCAGGCGGTGTTCAAGTTCGCGGTGCGCGTGCTCGACGAGGCGGCGCGCGAGGTGGTCGCGAAGTGCGGCATGCAGCTCGCAGACGTCGACTGGCTGATCCCCCATCAGGCGAATGTGCGCATCCTGGATGCGACCGTGAAGCGCCTGGGGCTGCCGCACGATCGGCTCATCGTCACCGTCGATCGCCATGCAAACACCTCGGCCGCGTCCGTGCCGCTCGCGCTCGATCTCGCGCTGCGGGACGGCCGCATCAAGCCGGGCCACCGGGTGATGCTCGAGGGGGTCGGCGGCGGCTTCACCTGGGGCGCCGCCCTCGTGGAACTCTGAGCGGTGCGGGAGGCACGATGAAGTTCGGAATGGTCTTTCCCGGGCAGGGGTCGCAGTCCAAGGGGATGCTCGAAGGCTACGGCGATGCGCCCGAGGTTCGCGAGGTGCTCGAGGTCGCGTCCGAAGTCCTCGGGCAGGACATCGCGAAACTGATCGCCGACGGTCCGACGGACGAGCTCAACAAGACGGTCAATACCCAGCCGGTAATGCTGACGGCCGGCTACGCTGCCTATCGCGTCTGGCGCGCGCTCGGCGGGCCGGAGCCCGCGGTTCTGGCGGGCCACAGCCTGGGCGAGTACACGGCGCTGGTGGTCGCCGGCGCCCTGACCTTCGCGGACGCGCTGCCGCTCGTGCGGCTGCGCGCGCAGGCGATGCAGGAGGCGGTTCCGGCGGGGCAGGGGGCGATGGCCGCGGTGCTCGGGCTGGACGACGAGGCGATTCGGGCCGCGTGCGCCGAAGCGGCGCAAGGCGAAGTCGTCGAGGCGGTGAACTTCAACGCGCCCGGCCAGGTGGTCATCGCGGGACACGCGGAGGCCGTGGGGCGAGCGGTCGACGCCGCGCGCGCGCGCGGCGCACGTCGCGCCGTCCCGCTTCCGGTCAGCGCGCCGTTCCATTCGTCGCTGCTCGCGCCGGCGGCGGCACGCCTCCGGGAACACCTGCGTTCGGTGCCGATTCAGCCGCCCCGCATCCCGGTGATCCACAATGTCGACGTGCAGAGCTACGACGACCCGGAGCGGATCAAGGATGCGCTGGTGCGCCAGGCCGACCATGCGGTGCGGTGGGTCGAGTGCGTGCGCGCGATGACGGCGCACGGCGTGGCGCTGGTCGTCGAGTGCGGGCCCGGCAAAGTGCTGGCGCCGCTCGTGAAGCGCATTGTGGCCGGCGCCGACGGCGTGGCGCTGCCCGATCGGGACGCAATCATGCAGGCCATTGCGTCGGTGCGCGGCGCCTAGCCATGGATCTCAAGGGGCAAGTCGCGCTGGTCACCGGCGCATCGCGCGGGATCGGCCGGGCGATCGCGCTCGCGCTCGGGCGGGCCGGGGCCACGGTGGTGGGCACCGCAACGACGGAGGCCGGCGCGAACGGCATCGGCGAGGCGCTGAAGACGGCCGGGATCTCCGGGCGCGGCGCGGTGCTGAACGTGACCGATTCGGCGGGCGTCGATACGCTGGTGGCCGCCATCGAGAAGGAATTCGGGGCGGTTTCGATCCTCGTGAACAACGCCGGGGTCACCCAGGACAACCTCCTGCTGCGCATGAAGGACGCGGAGTGGGACGCCGTCGTCGACACCGATCTCAAGTCGGTCTTCCGGCTCTGCCGCGCGGTGCTGCGCGGGATGATGAAGGCGCGCGCCGGGCGCATCATCAGCATCACTTCGGTGGTCGGATCGAGCGGCAATCCCGGCCAGGCGAACTACGCCGCCGCGAAGGCGGGCGTGGCCGGCCTGACGCGCGCGCTCGCGCGCGAGATCGGCAGCCGCGGCATCACCGTCAACTGCGTCGCGCCCGGGTTCATCGACACCGACATGACGCGGCGCTGCCGGAGGCGCAGCGCGACCGCCCTGCTCGGCCAGATCCCGCTCGGTCGGCTCGGACAGGTCGACGATGTGGCCGCGGCGGTGCGTGTTCCTCGCCTCGCCCGGGGCGGCGTACGTGACCGGCACTACCTTGCACGTCAATGGTGGCATGTACATGAACTGAAACAGGATTCGGTTGCTCGGGCGGCGCAGCATGGGGTTCTGGTAAGATTTCGGCCGCTCGGGGCAGCCCGGTCGAAGCAGGCTCTGCATGGGGATGCGCGAGGAGGCGCTGCTCCTGCGCTCAACCGATATCCCTAGAACACCTATACCTATATTTCCGCGAAGGGAAGGGAAGCCCGCAATGGAGAACATCGAACAACGCGTCAAGAAGATCGTCGCCGAACAGCTGGGCGTCAACGAGGCGGAGATCAAGAACGAGTCCTCGTTCGTCGACGACCTCGGCGCCGACTCGCTCGACACGGTCGAGCTGGTCATGGCCCTCGAAGAGGAATTCGAGACCGAGATTCCGGACGAGGAGGCGGAGAAGATCGCCACCGTTCAGCAGGCCATCGACTACGTCAAGGCACACAGCGGCAAGAAGGCCTGAGGCCGCGCCCAGGGAGGACGTTTGTCGCGCCGCCGCGTCGTCGTCACCGGCCTCGGCATCGTTTGCCCGGTCGGCAACACGGTTGACGAGGCCTGGGCGCAACATCACTGCCGCCAGATCGGGCATCGCCCGCATCACCCGTTTCGACGCCTCCCTCTTCGCGAGCCAGATCGCGGGCGAGGTGAAGGGGTTCGACATCGCCGCCTACCTTTCGCCGAAGGAGGCGCGGCGGATGGATACCTTCATCCACTACGGCATGGCCGCGGCGATCCAGGCGATCCGCGACGCCGGGGTCGAGTCCGAGTCGATCGATCGGGAACGCATCGGCTGCGTCCTCGGTTCCGGGATCGGCGGCCTGCCGCTGATCGAAGAGACCCATGCGGACCTGACCAAGGGCGGACCGCGCAAGATCTCGCCGTTCTTCGTGCCCGGCAGCATCGTCAACATGATCGCCGGGAACCTCTCGATCATGTACGGGTTCAAGGGGCCGAACCTCGCCCTGGCCACCGCCTGCACGACCGCAAACCATTGCATCGGCGAAGGCGGGCGCCTGATCGAGTATGGCGATGCCGACATCGATCATCGCGGGCGGCTCGGAGGCCACCGTCAGCCCGCTGGGCGTGGGCGGCTTCGCGGCGATGCGCGCGCTCTCGACCCGCAACGACGACCCGGCGACCGCGAGCCGTCCGTGGGACAAGGAGCGCGACGGTTTTGTGCTCGGCGAGGGCGCCGGCGTGCTCGTGCTCGAGGAATTCGAGCACGCAAAGCGCCGCGGCGCGCGCATCTACGCCGAGCTCGCCGGGCTACGGGATGAGCGCGGACGCGCACCACATGACCGCGCCGTGCGAGGACGGGGAAGGGGCTGCGCGCTGCATGGCGAACGCGCTGCGGAACGCGCGCTGAGCCCGGGCGAGTCGACTACATCAACGCCCACGGCACTTCGACGCCGCTCGGCGATCTGGCGGAGACGATCGCGATGAAGCGCTGCTTCGGCGATCACGCCCGGAAGCTCGCGATCAGCTCGACCAAGTCGATGACCGGCCATCTGCTCGGTGCCGCCGGTGGCGTCGAGGCGGTGTTCTCGGTGCTGGCCCTCCACGAGCAGATCGCCCCGCCGACTGCGAACCTCCACAATGCCGACCCGGACTGCGACCTCGATTACGTCCCGCTCACCGCGCGCGAGATGCCGATTCGCGCGGCGTTGTCCAATTCGTTCGGCTTCGGCGGCACGAACGGCACCCTGATCTTCGCGCGCGCTTGAACGACTCGCTGCGCGTGCAACTTCGACCCTCGCGGACGCTCGCTGCGGCGCTCGGCCGTCGGTCATTTGCTGGCGCTGGGGGCCGCCGCGACCGGCCTGCCCGGCGCGGCGGCGTCGCTCGTGGTCCTCGGGCTCGGACTGTCCCTCTTCCATCACCTGCGGCTGGCCATGCACCGGTCTACGCTTGGCCGTCGCGGTGCTGGTGCTCTCTGCGGACGGACGCTGCGCGGTCGCGGACCCGGCGGGTACTGGCTGCCGGCGGTGCTGACGACACTCGGCCGTTCCCGCCGCCTGGCTCGCGGTGCTGGGCGCACGCGACAACGCGGGACGATCCAGAACCGCGGTGATCCTGCCCGATGCCGTGGACCCGGAGGCCTTCCGGCGGCTGCGAGTCTGGCTGCGGTGGCGGATGACAGCCCTGGCGAATGGGCGGGAAGGCGCAAACACCAATGGTCCGGGCTGAACTATCCGTCTGGGGCGCGTGTCTCTAGCGCGAGGTCGCGTCCGAGCGATCTGGCTGGGTCGGCTATACTGCCGCCCGCGGGCCGATAAGCTCTTGAAAAATATGATTTCAAGGAGCTCCGCGGAAGGCGGCCATGGCGGACCGCGAGATCGACCAGCAGCTGGTCGAACGCGCGCAGCGTGGCGACAAGCGGGCGTTCGATCTGCTGGTCACCAAGTACCAGCGCAAGCTCGGACGCCTGTTGTCGCGGTTCATCCGCGATCCGGCCGAGGTCGAGGACGTCGCGCAGGAAGCCTTCGTCAAGGCCTATCGCGCGCTGCCCATCTTCCGCGGCGACAGCGCGTTCTACACGTGGCTGTACCGGATCGGGATCAATACCGCGAAGAACTACCTGGTGGCGCTCGGGCGTCGGGCGCCCACGGTGACCGAGTTCGATTCGGACGAGGCGGAGAGCTTCGAGGACGGCGAGCAGCTGCGCGACATCAACACGCCCGAGAGCATGCTGATGTCGAAGGAGATCGGCGTCCACCGTCAACGCGGCGATGGAGGACCTGCCGGAGGATCTGCGGACGGCGATCACGCTGCGCGAGATCGAGGGTCTGAGCTACGAGGAGATCGCGAGCATCATGAACTGCCCGATCGGGACGGTCCGCTCGCGGATCTTCCGGGCGCGCGAGGCGATCGCGGCGCGGCTGCGCCCGCTGCTCGAGACACGCAAGGACAAGAGGTGGTGAGGCAATGAAGGAACGGTTATCGGCGCTCATGGACGAGGAACTCGGCGGTGCCGAGTCCGAGGCTTGCCTCGAGCGGCTCGGCGAGGACGCGGGCGCTGCGCGACGCCTGGGGCGTCTACCACCTGATCGGCGATGCCCTTCGCGGTCACGCCGGCCAGGGGCTGTCGCCGTCGTTCGCGGAACGACTCGCCGCCGAGCCCACCGTGCTGGCGCCGCCCCGCGCGCAGCAGGCCGCGCAGCGCAACACCTGGTATGCGCTCTCGGCCGCCGCCAGCGTTGCAGCCGTGGCGCTGGTCGGGTGGATGGCGTTGCCGCTGTTCGACCCGCCGCGCGCAAATCGCATCGTCCCAGCCTGCGCCCGCCGTGACAGCGGTCGCACTGCCGCCGGCCGCAGTGCCCGAAGCGCAGGGCGTCAACGACTATCTGCTCGCCCACCAGCGGTACTCGCCGTCGCTCGGTCATGGGCGGGATGGCGCCCTACGTGCGCACCGTCTCTGAAGCGCGCGAGGCACGTTGAGCATGCGCGCGTTGGCGCTTGCGGCGGCGCTCGCTGCGGGCTGGGTCGTTGCCGCCGCGCCGGCCGCGGCGCAGCAGGGCACCGATGCCGCTCGGCTGGCTGCAGGAAGATCTACACAGCGACCGAGAAGCTGAGCTACACGGGCACGTTCGTCTACCAGCAGGGCGAGCACTCGGAGACCTCGCGCCTCACCCGGGTCGTGGACTCGACCGGCGTCCACGAGCGGCTGGAAGTGCTCGACGGCACGCCGCGGGAAATCATCCGGTTCAATGAGGAGGTCACGTGCTACATCCCCAGCACGATGACCGTCAAGGTCGATCGCCAGATGCAGACCGGGCCCTTCCCGGCAATGCGGGCGGGCGTCCAGGACTTCGCCGCGAATTACACCATCCGCAAGGGCGAGACCGAGCGGATCGCCGGCTACGACTGCCAGGCGATCGTGCTCGAGCCGAAGGACAAGCTGCGCTACGGGCACAAGCTGTGGGCGGACGTCGCCACCGGCATGCTCGTCAAGGCCAAGACGTTCAACGAGAAGAACGAGGTCGTCGAGCAGTTCTCGTTCACCGAGCTGCAGATCGGCGGGCGCATCGATCGCGAGAAGGTCAAGTCACGGTTCGCCGGGAAAGGGCGCGACTGGCGGGTCGAGCAGTCGGCGATCGTGCGAGGCGGACCTCGGCAGCCTCGGATGGGCGCTGCGGTCGCTGCCCCCGGGCTACCGCAAGGTCACCGAGCTCAAGCGTCGTGTGGGCGCCTCGCCGGACGTCGGTCAGATCGTCGTGTCCGACGGCCTGGCGGCCGTTTCGGTGTTCATCGAGCCCCTGGGCGCGCGCGAGGGACAGCCGCAGGTCGGCTTGGCCCGCCACGGGGCCTTGAATATCTACGTGCGGAAGCTCGAGGACCACCTGGTGACCGTGGTGGGGGAGGTCCCCGCCGAGGGCGTGCGCCAGATCGCCGACAGCGTGGAGTACCGCCGCCCCAGCTAGGTCCCTCCTAGGTTCGCCGATGGGGACGCCCGGCAGGAACGGGGCACTTCTCCTTGAAAGCTTGACCGGCGCGCCTTATCTTTGCAGTTCACAAGGAATTTCCCAGATCCCGCCATGAGAGCAACCCTCCCCGCCACCCTCGCCGCCGCCCTGATCGCGCTCACCGGCCTCGCCCAGGCCCAGACGCGCGAGCTGCCGGATTTCACCCAGATCGTCGAGCAGCAGGGCGCGGCAGTCGTGAACATCAGCACGACGCAGCAGCGCCAGCGGCGCGCGCAGCCGCAGGTCCCGCAGCTCGACGAAGACGACCCGATGTACGAGTTCTTCCGGCGCTTCATCCCGCGCGGACCGCAGGGACCGCAGACGCCGCGCGAGCCCGAATCGAGCTCGCTCGGCTCCGGCTTCGTGGTGAGCGCCGACGGCTACATCCTGACCAATGCGCACGTCGTCGACTCCGCCGACGAGATCACCGTCAAGTTCAACGACAAGCGCGAGTTCAAGGCGAAGGTGATCGGCGCCGACCGGCGCACCGACGTCGCGCTCATCAAGATCGAGGCGAGCGGCCTGCAGCCGGTCAAGTTCGGGGACCCGACGCGCCTCAAGGTGGGCGAGTGGGTGGTGGCGATCGGCTCGCCCTTCGGGTTCGAGAATTCGGTGACCGCCGGCATCGTGAGCGCCAAGGGCCGCTCCCTCCCGCAGGAGAACTTCGTTCCTTTCATCCAGACCGACGTGGCGATCAATCCCGGCAACTCCGGGGGGCCGCTGTTCAACCTGCGCGGCGAAGTGGTCGGAATCAACTCGCAGATCTACAGCCGGACCGGCGGCTTCATGGGTTTGTCGTTCGCGATTCCGATCGATGTCGCAATGGACATCTCCACGCAGCTGCAAGAGCGCGGGCCGCGTGCAGCGCGGGCGGATCGGCGTCGTGATCCAGGAAGTCTCGAAAGAGCTGGCCGACTCGTTCGGCCTCGGCAAGCCGAGCGGGGCGCTGGTGAACGGCGTCGAGAAGGGCGGTCCGGCGGAGAAGGCCGGCGTGGAGACGGGCGACATCATCCTGCGGTTCGACGGCAAGCAGGTCGCCGCGTCGGCGGATCTGCCGCGGATCGTCGGGGGCACGAAGCCCGGGTCCAAGGTGCCGATGCAGGTATGGCGCAAGGGCCAGACCCGGGACGTCAGTGTCACGGTCGGTGAGATCCCCGACGACCGGGTTGCCGCCGCGCGCGGCGCCAAGCCCGGCGCGCCGAAGGCGGAAGTCGCGGCCAACCGCCTGGGGCTGGTGGTGAGCGATCTCGGCGAAGACAAGCGGCGCGACATGCGGCTCCCGGGTGGCGTGGTGGTCGACGAAGTGCGGACGGCGCCGCGCGCCGACATCCGGTCAGGGCGACGTGATCGTCTCGCTCACCGCCAAGGGTGCGACGACCGAGCTCAAGTCGGCGAAGCAGTTCAACGACCTGTTGTCCTCGCTCGACAAGGGCACGACGATGACGCTGCAGATCCGCCGCGGCGAGGCAAACATCTTCGCGACGATCCGCGGCGAGACCGCGGGTGGGCTGAGACGGCGCCGGGCGTCGCCCTGACGCTCTACAGCCGCAGCTACTGCCATCTCTGCGACGACATGGTGGCCGCGCTCGAGCCGCTCCGGCTCGAGTTCGGGTTCGGGCTGGCGTGGGTCGACGTCGACCGCGACCCGGCCCTCGAGGCGCGCTATGGCGAGCGGGTTCCGGTGCTGGCGCACGGCGAGGCCGAGCTCTGCCACTACTTCCTCGACGCGCCGCGCGTCCGTGCCTACCTCGCGCGGATCGGCTAGAATCCGCCCCGCCTCGCCGAGCGAAAAAGGTGCCGAATGGGCACCTTTTTTTCAGGGGGTTCGTGCCGGAGGGCCCGCAGCCCCTTTCGGCTCCCCAATCTCAGTGATGCCGAGGGCAAGTCCCTCCCCGACGATCGACACGCCCGTGTCGATCGTGCCGGGGAGTGATGCGAGCCTTTTGCATCGCGCTGACAGCTGATGCAGCACATCCGCAACTTTTCCATCATCGCGCACATCGACCACGGCAAGTCCACGCTGGCCGACCGGTTCATCCAGCGCTGCGGCGGGCTCTCGGATCGCGAGATGAGCGAGCAGGTGCTCGACTCCATGGATCTCGAGCGCGAGCGCGGCATCACCATCAAGGCCCAGACCGCGGCGCTGCGCTACATCGCGCGCGACGGCAAGACCTACAACCTGAACCTGATCGATACGCCCGGCCACGTCGATTTCTCCTACGAGGTGTCGCGCTCGCTCGCCGCATGCGAGGGCGCGTTGCTCGTGGTCGACGCCTCGCAGGGCGTCGAGGCGCAGACGGTTGCGAACTGCTATACCGCCATCGAGCAAGGCGTCGAAGTGGTGCCGGTCCTCAACAAGATCGATCTGCCGTCGGCGAACCCCGAGCGGGCGATCCAGGAGATCGAGGAGGTCATCGGCATTCCCGCGCAGGACGCCATCCGCGCGAGCGCGAAGACGGGCGAGGGCATCGACGATGTCCTCGAGGCCGTCATCGCGCGCATCCCGGCGCCCAAGGGCGATCCGGCGGCACCGCTCAAGGCGCTGATCATCGACTCCTGGTTCGACAACTACGTCGGCGTCGTGATGCTGGTGCGCATGGTCGACGGGACGCTGCGGCCGAAGGATCGCATCCGCCTGATGTCGGCGCAGGGAAGCCACCTATGCGAGCAGGTGGGCGTGTTTACGCCCAAGTCCGAGAATCGCCCCGAGCTGTCCGCCGGGGAGGTCGGCTTCATCATCTCCGGCATTAAGGAGCTGCAGGAGGCGCGTGTCGGCGATACCGTGACGTTCGCGGACCGGCCTGCCGCGGAGGCACTGCCCGGATTCAAGGAGATCAAGCCCCAGGTGTTCGCCGGCCTCTATCCGATCGAGGCGAACCAGTACGAGGCGCTGCGCGAGGCGCTCCAGAAGCTCAAGCTCAACGATGCCTCGCTGCACTACGAACCCGAGGTCTCCCAGGCCCTGGGGTTCGGCTTCCGGTGCGGATTCCTCGGCCTCCTGCACATGGACATCGTGCAGGAGCGGCTCGAGCGCGAGTACGACATGGACCTGATCACCACCGCTCCCACGGTGGTGTACGAGGTCACGATGCGGGACGGTACGGTCGAGAGCATCGAGAACCCGGCGAAGATGCCCGACCCCGCCAAGATCGAGGAGATCCGCGAGCCGATCATCACCACGACCATCTTTGTCCCCCAGGAGTACGTGGGCGCCGGTGATCACGCTGTGCACCGGCAAGCGCGGCGCGCAGAAGAACATGACCTACCACGGCCGGCAGGTGATGCTGACCTACGAGATGCCGCTGAACGAGATCGTGATGGACTTCTTCGACAGGCTGAAGTCCGTCTCGCGCGGCTACGCCTCGCTCGATTACGAGTTCAAGGAGTTTCGCGCCGCCGACATGGTCAAGCTCGACATCCTCGTCAACGGCGAGCGCGTGGATGCGCTCTCGCTGATGGTCCACCGCCAGAACGCGCAGTATCGGGGACGCGATCTGGCGGCGCGGATGCGCGGCCTGATCCCGCGCCAGATGTTCGACGTGGCCATCCAGGCCTCGATCGGCTCGCACATCATCGCCCGCGAGACGGTGAAGGCGTTGCGCAAGAACGTGCTGGCGAAGTGCTACGGCGGCGACATCACCCGCAAGCGCAAGCTGCTGGAGAAGCAGAAGGCGGGAAAGAAGCGCATGAAGCAGGTCGGCACCGTCGAGATACCCCAGGAGGCGTTCCTGGCCATCCTCCAGGTCGAGGAGAAGTGACCCAGTGGGACCGCAATGAACTTCGCCCTGATCCTCTTCGTCCTGCTCGTCGTGACCGGTCTCGTTGCGGCCGTCGACCGGCTGCATTTCAGCAAAACGCGCCGGCAGGGCGAAAAGGAGCCCTGGTGGATCGAGTATCCCAAGAGCTTTTTCCCGGTGATACTGATCGTCTTCCTGCTGCGCTCGTTCATCGTCGAGCCGTTCCGGATCCCGTCGGGCTCGATGATCCCGACGCTGCTCGTCGGCGATTTCATCCTCGTCAACAAGTTCGCCTACGGCATCCGGCTTCCGATCGTCAACAAGAAGATCATCGACATCGGCGAGCCCCGGCGCGGCGACGTGATGGTGTTCCGCTACCCCGAGGACCCGTCGCTCGACTACATCAAGCGCGTGGTCGGGCTGCCTGGCGACCAGATCACGTACGTCAACAAGCGGCTGTCAGTGAACGGCAAGGAAATCGACCTCAGATCGGCGGGCGATTATCTCCACAAGGAGCGGATGAGTTTCGCCAAGCGCTACGAGGAGACGGCCGGCGATCGCCCGCACTCCATCCTGATCGAGGACGACGCGCCGGCTGCGGTCCCGTTTGTGAAGCAATTCCCGTTCCGGGAAAATTGCACCTACAATGCTGAAGGTCTTGCCTGTAAGGTCCCGTCAGGACACTACTTTCTCATGGGCGACAACCGCGACAACTCGAGCGACAGCCGGGTGTGGGGGTTCGTCCCGGACGCCAACATCGTCGGGAAGGCGTTTTTCATCTGGTTCAACTTCAGCGAGCCGAGCCGCTTCGGCTCGTTCCAGTGAGGGCAGGGGACATGACCTTCGGACAACGACAACAGGGGCTGGGCTTCGCCGGGGTGCTGCTGCTCCTCATCGCGATCGTGTTCATCGCGATCATCGGGATGAAGCTGGTGCCGGCGTACATCGAGTACTTCACCATCAAGAAGGCGGTCACCGGAATGACGCAGAGCGGCGAGCTCCGCGGCGGCTCGGTTGCCGATGTCCGCAAGGCGTTCGACCGGCGCGCGGCGGTCGACGACATCACCATCATCAGCCCGGCGGACCTGGAGATCACGAAGGAAGGCAACGAGATCGTCGTGTCCTTCGCGTACGAAAAGCGGATCAAGCTCTTCTACAACATCAGCGTGCTGATCGACTTCGCCGGCTCGAGCCGGCCCGCCAGCACGAAGGTGAGCGAGTAGCGGCAGCGCGCCGGACCGGGTCCCGCCACGCCGGAGCCGACCTCCCCCTCTTTCCCGTCCCCGGTGTGAAGCTCGACTCGCTGCAGGAGCAACTGGGCCACCGGTTTCGCGACCCGCGGCTGCTGGAACAGGCGCTGACCCACCGCAGCCACAGCACCCCGCACAACGAGCGCCTCGAGTTCCTCGGCGACGGCGTGCTCAACTGCATCGTGGCGGCGGAACTCTATTCGCGTTTCCCCGGCCTGAAGGAGGGCGAGCTGTCCCGCCTGCGCGCGAGCCTGGTGCGGGAGGAGCGACTGCACGAGATCGCCGCGCGGCTCGCGCTGGGGGATTTCCTGCGCCTTGGGGAGGGCGAGCTGAAGAGCGGCGGATTCCGGCGCCCGTCCATTCTCGCCGATGGGCTCGAAGCGCTGATCGGCGGGGTGTTTCTCGACGGCGGGTTCGAGTCGGCGCGGGAGGTCGTTCTGCGCGTGTATCGCCCGCTGCTCGAGACCGCGGGCCCCCCTGCCGTCGGGAAGGACCCGAAGACGCAGCTGCAGGAGTGGTTGCAGAGCCGGCGTTACGCACTGCCGCGTTATAGCGTGGTCGCCACGCGCGGCGCGGCGCACGAGCAGCGGTTCGACGTCGAATGCCTGATTCGCGAACTCGATCTGCGCACGGTCGGCACCGGCACGAGCCGGCGCCTGGCCGAGCAGGAGGCGGCGCGGACGGCCTACGACCAGCTGCAGCGATGAGCGCGGCGGCCGACCGGGACTTTCGCTGCGGCACGGTCGCGATCGTCGGGCGCCCCAACGTCGGCAAGTCCACGCTGCTCAACGCCCTGGTGGGGCAGAAGCTCAGCATCACGTCCAGGAAGCCCCAGACGACCCGCCACCGCGTCACGGGCGTGCTGACTCGGCCCGGTGCCCAGTACGTCTTCGTGGACACGCCGGGATTCCAGTCGGAGCACGGCGGGCCCCTCAACCGCGCGCTCAACCGGGCGGTGCGCGCCGTGCTGGACGAGGTCGACGCGGTGCTGTTCGTGGTCGAAGCGGGGCGCCTCGAGGACGCCGATCGGACGGTGCTGCGCCTGCTTTCGGAGCGCGTCCCGGCCGTGCTGGTCGCGAACAAGAGCGACCGGATCGGCGGCCCCGAGCGCATGCTGCCGTTCCTCAGGACGGCGGCCGCCGCGTTCGATTTTGCGGCGGTGGTGCCGGTCAGTGCTGCGCGCGGCCGCAACCTCGGCGAGCTGCTGAAGGTCCTCGCGCCGCTGCTGCCGGTGCAGCCGCCGCTGTTCGACGAGGAGACGCTGACCGACCGCAGCGAGCGGTTCCTGGCGGCGGAGATCGTGCGGGAGAAGCTGTTTCGACTGCTTGGCGACGAAGTGCCGTACGGCGCCGCGGTGACGATCGACCAGTTCGTCGAAGAAGGCCGCCTGCGGCGCATCCACGCCGCGGTCGTGGTCGACAAGGAGAACCACAAGGGGATCGTCGTGGGCAAGGGCGGGGAGAAGCTCAAGGCCATCGCCAGCGCGGCCCGGCGCGACATGGAAAAGCTGTTCGGCGGAAAGGTGTTCCTGGAGGTCTGGGTGAAGGTGCGCGGCGGCTGGACCGAGGATGCCGCCACCTTGCGCCGCTTCGGGATCGAGCATGCCTAGCCGCCGCATCGAGCACGAGGCGGCCTTCGTGCTGCATTCGCATCCCTATTCCGAGACCAGTCTCCTGGTGGAAGCCTTCAGCCGCAGCCACGGGCGGCTTCCGCTCGTCGCGAAGGGCGCGCGCCGGCAAGCCTCGTCGCTGCGCGGCGTGCTGCTCGCGTTCCAGCCGCTGACCATCGCCTGGTCGGGGCGCGGCGAGGTCCGGACCCTAGTGCGCTGCGAATGGCACGGCGGCTACCCGCTGCCGCGCGGCGAGGCGCTGCTGTGCGGCTTCTACGTCAACGAGCTCGTGCTGCGGTTGCTGCCGCGCGAGGATGCGCACGAGCAGCTCTTCGACCACTATGCCGTGACGGTCGCGCAGCTCGCGCAGGGCGCGGCCGGCGGGCCGGTCCTGCGCGCGTTCGAGCGGCGGCTGCTGCAGGAGTTGGGCTATGCTCTGACCCTCGATCGCGACGCCGCGACCGGCGCTGCGATCGAGCCGGAACGGTTGTATCGCTACGAGCCGGAGCGCGGCCCCGTGCCGGCGGTGAACGGCGCGCCGACGGATGACCCGCGCGTCGTGCCGGGACGCGTCCTGCTCGCTCTGGCACGGGACGATTACGCGGACGCGTCGACCGCGGCTGGCGCGCGCCAGCTGATGGGCGCGTTGATCGACCATCGGCTCGACCGCCAGACGCTGCACAGCCGCACGGTGTTCCGTGCGCTACAGAACCTGTGAACCGATGATCGAGCTCGGCGTCAACATCGACCACGTCGCGACCGTCCGCCAGGCACGGCGCACCTATGAGCCGGACCCCGTCTGGGCGGCGGTCGAAGCGCATCTGGGCGGCGCGGACGGGATCACCGTCCACCTGCGCGAGGACCGGCGCCACATTCAGGACGAGGATGTGCGCCGCCTGCGCGAGCTGACCCACATCAAGCTCAACCTGGAGATGGCCGCGACCGACGAGATGGTCGCGATCGCGGGCCGCGTCCGTCCCGAGATGGCGATGCTCGTGCCCGAGGGCAGGCAGGAGATCACGACCGAGGGCGGACTCGACATCGTCGGTCAGGAGGCGCGCCTGAAGGGGGTCGTGGCACGGCTCTCCGGCGCGGGCACCGTCGTCAGCGTCTTCATCGACGCGGATCTGCGCCAGGTCGAGGCGGCCCGCCGGATCGGCGCGGCCGTCTGCGAGGTGCACACCGGCCCCTACGCGCACGCGTTCCACTCCCGCGGGCGGGACGCTGAGAGCCCCGCGGTCGTGGCCGAGCTCGATCGTCTGCGCGCAGCGGGCGATGCGATCCGCGGTCTCGGGATGCGATTCAACGCCGGCCATGCCCTGAACTACTTCAACGTCGAGCCGGTCGCCGCGCTCCCGGCCGTCCGGGAGCTGCACATCGGCCATGCGCTGGTGAGCCGTGCCGTCTTCGTCGGCATGCGCGAGGCGGTGCGCGAGATGAAGGCCCTGATCGTCAACGCCGCGATGCGCGCGTCGATCCGGGAACGGCGGTGATCCTCGGCATCGGCACCGACCTCGTCGAGATCGGACGCATCGAGTTGGCGCTGGAGCGCTGGGGCGAGCGGTTCGCGCGCAAGATCCTGGTGCCCCGCGAGCTCGATCGCCTGGCCGGCCATCGCAAGCCGGCCGCCTATCTCGCCAAGCGCTTCGCCGCGAAGGAGGCGTTCTCGAAGGCGATGGGCACGGGCATCCGCCACCCGGTCAACTGGCAGAACATCGGCGTCGTCAACCACGCGTCCGGCCGGCCCTATCTCGAGCTCTCGGCGCCGCTTGCCGCGCTGGTGCAGCGGCGCGGCGTGCTGAGCGTGCACGTGAGCCTGACCGACGAGCGCGGCATGGCGGCGGCGTTCGTCGTCCTGGAAGGAGAGAAGCATGGCGCTTGATCGCCAACTGGAGCGGCCGCTCGGGCCGGTCATGCTCGACGTCGCGGGCCTCGCGCTCGCGGCCGAGGAGCGCGAGATGCTCGCCCACCCGCTGGTCGGCGGGGTCATCCTGTTCGCGCGCAACTACCAGTCGCCGGCGCAGCTCGAGGCGCTCACCGCGGCGATCCACGCGGTACGGCACCCGCCGCTGCTGATTGCCGTCGATCACGAGGGCGGCCGCGTCCAGCGGTTCGTCGCCGGGTTCACGCGGCTGCCGCCGATGCGAGCGCTCGGTCGCGTCTACGACCGCGAACCCGCCCTGGCGGTGAATCTCGCGGGCGCAATCGGCGTCGTGCTCGCAGCGGAGCTCCGCGAGCGCGGCGTGGATTTCAGCTTCGCACCGGTCCTTGATATCGACTTCGGTTCGAGCAGCGTGATCGGCGACCGCGCCTTCCACGCGACTGCGGCGGGCGTGGCGGCGCTGGCCGGCGGGCTCGTGGCCGGTCTCGCGCGCATGGGCATGGGCGCGGTCGGGAAACACTTCCCGGGCCACGGCTACGTGCGGGCCGACTCCCACCACGAAGTGCCGATCGACGAGCGCCCCCTTGCGGCGATCGAGCAGGACGACCTCGCGCCGTACCGGGCGCTCATCGGCAAGGGGCTCGCCGGCGTGATGCCGGCGCACGTCATCTATCCCGCCGTGGACGAACGTCCGGCCGGATTCTCCCCGGTGTGGCTGAAGGACATCCTGCGCGGCCGGATGGGATTCGACGGGATCGTCTTCAGCGACGACCTGTCGATGGAAGGCGCCAGCGTGGCCGGCGGGATCGTCGACCGCGGCCACGCGGCGCTCTCGGCCGGGTGTGACATGGTGCTCGTGTGCAACGCGCGCGAGGCGGCGCAGCGCCTGCTCGACGGACTTGGTGCGTACTCGCTCGATGCGCGGTCGGGCCGCCCGCATGTGCACCGGCGCGCCGGACGCGGCCGCCTACCGCTCGGCCGCGGCGCGGGTCGACGAGGCGATGGGTGCGGGACTGCTGGCCTGATCGGCCGGTCGGCCGTCAGGCGCGCTCGATGTACGCGCCGTCGTCGGTGTTGACCCGGATCTTCTCGCCCTTGTCGACGAACGGCGGGACCTGCACGGTGATTCCGGTCTCGAGGGTGGCCGGCTTGAACGACGTGGTGGCCGTGGAGCCCTTGATGTTCGGCTCGGTGTCGACCACCGTCAGGATCACGCTCGCGGGCAGCTGCACGCCGATCGGGCGGTCGTTGTGGAAGTTGATCTGCACGTCGGTGTTGGGCAGCAGATAGCCGGTCTGCCCCTCGAGCTCCTCCGCGGACAGCGACATCTGCTCGTAGGTGCTCTTGTCCATGAAGACGTAGCTCGCGCCTTCCTGGTACAGGTACTGCATTTCGCGCGACTCGACGTACGCGCGCTCGATCTTCTCGTCGGTCCGGAAGCGCTGGTTCGTCTTGGTGCCGGCCTCGATGTCCTTCATCTCGACCTGCATGAATGCGCCGCCGCGTCCGCCGACGTGCACGTGATAGGATTTCAGCACGCGCCACACGCGCTTGTCCCATTCGAGCAGGTTGCCGACCCGGATCTCGGTCGCGAGTACTTTCGCCATGGTCAGGTGCCGGGGCTGGTGAGAAAAACGCGCGATTCTACAGCAAACGCCCGTCGATCCGACGCCTCGCCCCCGTACCTCGGATCGGCACCACGCCTCCCGTGTTCGATCCCGCCACCCTGATCTCCGGCCTGCCGCACCAGCCCGGCGTCTATCGCATGCTCAACGCGAAGGACGAGGTCCTCTACGTGGGCAAGGCCGGCGACCTGCGCAAGCGCGTCTCGAGCTATTTTCAGAAGAGCGATCACGGCCCGCGCATCCAGCTGATGCTGACGCAGGTGGCCGCCGTCGAGATCACCGTGACGCGCTCGGAGGCCGAGGCGCTGATCCTCGAGAACAACCTGATCAAGTCGCTCGCGCCCCGCTACAACATCCTCTTCCGCGACGACAAGTCCTACCCCTACCTCGTGGTCACGGGTGATCGCTTCCCGCGCATCGGTTTCCATCGCGGCCCGCTCGACCGGAGCCACACCTACTTCGGCCCGTTCGCCAACGCGGGCGCCGTGCGCGAGAGCATCCAGCTGCTGCAGAAGGTGTTCCGCCTGCGCACCTGCGAGGACTCGGTGTTCCTGAACCGGTCGCGGCCGTGCCTGCTGCACCAGATCCGGCGCTGCTCGGCGCCGTGTGTCGGTCTGATCGACGCGGCCCGATACGCCGCAGGACGTGAACGATGCGCGGCTGTTCATGGAAGGCCGCGAGGACGACGTGGTCGGTGCGCTCGCCGCCCGGATGCAGGAGTCGGCCGAGCGACTCGATTACGAGCAGGCGGCGACCTTCCGCGACCAGATCCGCTCGCTCGCGCGCGTGCAGACGCGGCAGTACGTGGACACCGCGAAAGCGCTCGATGCCGACGTCGTGGCCTGCGCGATCGAGGGCGGCATCGCCTGCGTCAACCTGGCCATGATCCGCAACGGGCGCTACCTCGGCGACAAGAGCTTCTTCCCGCAGCACGCCGAGGACCGCGCCGCGCCCGAGGTGGTCGGCGCGTTCCTCGCGCAGCACTACCTGCAACAGCCGCCGCCCGCCCTCATCGTCACCGGGGAGGACGTCGACGCCGAAGAACTCGCCGGTCTGCTCGCCGAGAACGCGGGGCGCGCGGTGCAGATCGTCACGCGCCCGCACGCCGAGCGGCGCGCCTGGCTGGAGATGGCGCAGCGCAACGCCCTGGAGGCGCTCGCGCAGCGGCTGCGGGAGCAGGGCACCCAGGAGGGGCGGCTCGCGGCGATGCGCGAGGCGCTGGGGCTGCCGCCGTCAGTGCAACGCATCGAATGCTTCGACGTCAGCCATACTCACGGGGAAGCGACCGTCGCCTCCTGTGTGGTCTACGATCAATATCGCATGCGCAACGCCGAGTACCGGCGCTACAACGTCGCCGGCGCGACGCCGGGCGATGACTACGCGGCCATGCGGGACGTGCTGCAGCGCCGGTACGAGCGGACCGCGCGCGGCGAGGGCGTGGTGCCGGACCTGATCCTGATCGACGGCGGCAAGGGCCAGCTGCACGCGGTGCAGGCCGTCCTCGCCGAGCTCGGGTTCGCGGACATCGAGCTCGTGGGAGTCGCGAAAGGGGCCGAGCGCAAGCCCGGGCTCGAGGAGCTGGTGCTCGGCGATGGCCGGGTGCTGCGGCTCGAGAAGGACCATCCGGGACTGCACCTCATCCAGCAGATTCGCGACGAGGCGCATCGGTTCGCGATCACCGGGCACCGGGCCCGGCGCGGCAAGGCCCGCGTGACCTCGAGCCTGGAAGCGATCGACGGCGTCGGCGCGAAACGGCGTCGCCAGCTGCTCGAACGGTTCGGCGGCCTGAAAGGCGTCGTGGCGGCGAGCATCGAGGAGCTCGCCCAGGTCGAGGGCATCAGCCGGACGCTCGCCGAGCGCATTTACCGCGCGCTGCACTGACCCGTGCCCGTGAACGTCCCGAACCTGCTCACCTGGCTGCGGATCATCGCGATCCCGCTGCTCGTCATCCTGTTCTACCTGCCGGACTCCTGGGTGCGCCCGCACGACAAGAACCTGTACGCGTGCGTGCTGTTCACGGCGGCCGCGGTCACGGACTGGCTCGACGGCTACCTGGCGCGCCGGCTCAACCAGATGTCGGCCTTCGGCGCGTTCCTGGATCCGGTCGCCGACAAGCTCATCGTGGCGGCCGCGCTCATCATCCTGGTCGAGCTCGGCCGGGTGCCGGCCTACATCGCCGTGATCATCATCGGTCGCGAGATCACCATCTCGGCCCTGCGCGAATGGATGGCGAAGCTCGGGCGGGCGAAGAGCGTGGCGGTGAATTTCCTGGGCAAGATCAAGACCGTCGCCCAGCTCGTCGCGATTCCGATGCTGCTCTACCACGACCCGATCGGCGCCTGGTTCGATCCGGCCCGGATCGGCACCTGGCTGATCTATCTGGCGGCTGCGCTGACGATTGTTTCCATGGCGTATTACCTCAAACTCGCCGGGCCGCACGCCTTCGGCGGCGGCGGGCGAGCTTGACCGCCGAACGGCCCGATCGGTAAAATTCGCTTTCGCCACGCGGGAATAGCTCAGTTGGTAGAGCGCAACCTTGCCAAGGTTGAGGTCGCGAGTTCGAGACTCGTTTCCCGCTCCAGGTTTCTCCCGGAGGGAAGGCGTTGCCGCTTTCCCTCTTTCGTTTGAGGTGCGCAGTTCGGGCCGGCCGGCCCGCGGTGCGGCACCAATCCTTGCGGCGGGGTGGCAGAGTGGTCATGCAGCGGCCTGCAAAGCCGTGTACGCCGGTTCGATTCCGACCCCCGCCTCCACGTCTCGCGGCCCGATTACCCCGCGCCGTGCGCTGAGGCGCGCGGCGCGCGTCCGTCCACCCGCGCCCGGGTGGCGAAACTGGTAGACGCAAGGGACTTAAAATCCCTCGGGAGCGATCCCATCCCGGTTCGAGTCCGGGCCCGGGCACCAAGACCTCCTCGCAGTGGCGCCGGCGCGTTTCACCGGTGGCCCCGCGCGTCCGGCAAACCCCCTCCACAGGCCCGGCCGCAGGCCTGAAATCCGTCTCAAATTCCCGCTGCAAACACTTATTTCCGTTGCAGAATTCGTTGGCCGGCCGATACCATCCCGCTTTGCCGGCGTAGGCAGGGCACCTGCCGCCGGCGACGAGGAGAGCGCCGCATGGCAACGAAGAATCCGGGGGGCGGAAAGCCGGCCCAGGCCGCCGAGCAGCCGACCCAGGCAAACGTGCGCTGGAACACGCAGGGCCTCAAGAGCTCCTACGCGAACTTCTGCAACGCCACCAGCACCCGCGAGGAGGTCGTCCTGAACTTCGGCGTGAGCAACAACTGGGACCGCACGCCCCGGGACATGGAGATCGAGCTCGCGCACCGCATCGTGCTGTCGCCGTTCGCGGCCAAGCGCCTGTCCGGGATCCTCACGAAGCTGATCGGCGAATACGAGAGCCGGTACGGCGAGCTCAAGTGACCGTGCCCGACACGCGCAAGGCGTGAAGGCCGCGCAGGAAATGAGCGCCCCCATGTCGACGGCCGCCCTCGGTCCTCCCGGCGCGAAATCCGGGCCGGCCGGCGCGCCGGCCGCCGGTCAGGAGTCGGCCCTGTGGGCCGTGCTCGCCAGCGCGGCCGACGCGCGCGAGTACTGCCAGAGCTGGCTCGCGATCCAGTGTCGCCTGATCCCCGGCGTGCTCGGCGGAGTGGTGCTGCTCCGCCTGCCGGGCGCAGAAAGCTACTCCGCGGTCGCGGTATGGCCCGACGTGCGGCGCGACATGAGCTACCTCACGCCGACGGCTCAGCAGGCGTTGATGGAGCGCCGTGGCGTGGTCGCGCCCCGCAAGGACGCGCCGGATCCCGCTACGGCCAACACCTATATCGGCTATCCGGTCGAGGCCGTCGGCGTCCTCCACGGCGTCGTGGTGCTCGACGTTGCGCCGCGCCCCGAGGCCGATCTCCAGGCGAGCCTGAGGCAGCTGCACTGGGGCGCCGCGGGCCTCGAGCTGATGCTCTGCCAGCAGGAGGTCGTGCGCGTGGGCGAGACGCGCGACCGGCTGCAGTCGGTGCTCGAGGTCGTCGCCTCGGCCGCGGCGCACGATCGCTATGCCGGGGCCGCGACCGCGCTCGTGACCGATCTCGCGACGCGGCTCAATTGCGATCGCGTGAGCATCGGCTTCGTGCAGGGCGGGCAGATCAAGATCGAGGCGGTCTCCCACAGCGCGCAGTTCAAGGAGCGCACGAACCTGCTGCGCGCGGTCGCCGCGGCGATGGACGAGGCGGTGGACCAGAACGCGACGATCCTGGTCCCGCACCCGTCGGGCAGCGCGCCGCTCGTCCGGCGGGCCAGCGCGGAGCTGGTGACCGAGCACGGTTCGGGCGCCGTCTGCACCGTGCCGATGCTGGTGTCGGGCAAGCCGGCGGGCGCCCTCACGCTGGAGCGCGCCGCGGGACGACCGTTCGACGCCGCGACGGTCGAGCTGTGCGAGGCGATCGCCGGTCTCGCGGGCCCGATGCTCGACGTGCATCGGCGCGAGGACCGGTGGTTCGGCGCGCGCATCGCGGGCTGGTGGCGCGAGAAGGTCACGCACCTCTTCGGCCCACGGCATGGCGGGCTCAAGCTCATTGCGATCCTGCTCGTCGCGCTGGCCGCGTTCCTCACGGTCGTGAAGGGCGACTTCCGCGTTTCGGCGGCAACGGTCCTCGAGCCGCAGCTGCAGATCGCCGCCACCGCGCCGTTCAACGGCTACATCCGCGAGGCCCCGGTGCGGGCCGGCGACCTGGTGAAGAAGGGCGCACTGCTCGCGCGGCTGGACGACCGCGAGCTCAAGCTCGAGCGCCTGAAGTACCTGTCGCAGGAGGAGGAGTTCTCGAAGCAGATGCGCTCGGCGTTCGCCGACCGCAATCACGCGCAGGTGCAGATCCTGACCGCGCAGCTCGACCAGGCGAAGGCCCAGGTCGCGCGCGTCGAGGAGCAGCTGCAGCGCACGGCGCTCGCGGCGCCCTTCGACGGCGTGGTCGTCTCGGGCGACCTGAGCCAGCAGCTCGGGGCGCCGGTGGAGCGGGGGACGGTGCTGTTCGAGATCGCGCCGCTCAGCGAGTTCCGCCTGGTCCTCAAGGTCGACGAGCGCGATATCGCCTACCTGCAGCCGGGACAGCGCGGCACGCTGCTCCTGTCCGCGTTTCCAGACGCGAAGATCGGGTTCGAGGTCGCGCAGATCACGCCGGTCTCGACGCCGCGGGACGGCAGGAACTTCTTCCGCGTCGAGGCGAAGCTCGACGGGACCGATCCGCGCATGCGCCCGAACATGGAAGGCGTGGGCAAGGTGGAGATCGACCGCCGCCGCTACATCTGGATCTGGACCCGCCAGGTCGTCGACTCGCTGCGGCTGCTCGCGTGGTCCTGGCTGCCGTGAGCGGCCCGGCCGACTGAGCCCATGGCGCAGCCGCTGTTCAGCCCGTCCTGGTACCGGGTCGCCGCGCTGACGCCGAAGCTGCGCGCGCACGCGCAGATCCACCGGCACCAGTATCGCGGCGAGACCTGGTACGTGCTGCAGGACCTTTCGTCCGAGCGCTTCCATCGGTTCTCGCCGGCCGCGTACTTCATCATCGGCCTGATGGACGGCAAGACGCCCGTCCAGAGAATCTGGGACCGCGCCCTCGCGCAACTCGGCGACGATGCGGTGACGCAGGACGAGGTCATCCAGCTCCTCGGCCAGCTGCATGCCGCCGACGTGATGCAGTGCGAAGTCTCCCCGGACACCGCCGAGCTCTTCCGGCGCCGCGAGAAGCAGGCGCAGCAGAAGACCGTGAAGCGCGCCCTGAGCGTTTTCGCGTGGCAGATCCCGCTCTACGATCCCGACCGGCTGCTCGATCGGTTGCTGCCGCTGGTGCGGCCGCTTGCCGGCTGGGCCGGGTTCCTGCTGTGGTGCGCCGTGGTGGGGGCAGGACTGATCACGGCGGGCGCGCACTGGCGCGAGCTGAGCGAGAACGTGCTCGATCGCGTGCTGGTGCCGGAGAACCTGCTGGTGATGTGGCTCGTGTTCCCGGTCCTGAAGCTGGTGCACGAATTCGGCCACGCCTTCGCGGTGAAGACCCGCGGCGGCGAGGTGCACGAGATGGGCGTGATGATCATGGTGCTCACGCCGGTCCCGTACGTGGATGCCTCGTCGGCCTGGGCGTTCCGCAGCAAGTGGCAGCGGGTCATGGTCGGCGCGGCGGGAATGATGGTGGAGCTGTTCATCGCGTCGCTCGCGCTGTTCCTGTGGCTGTCGGCGGAACCCGGCGTGTTCCGGGGCGTGCTCTACAACGTCATTCTCATTGCCGGCATCTCGACGGTGCTCTTCAATGCGAACCCGCTGCTGCGGTTCGACGGGTACTACATGCTGATGGACTGGCTCGAGATCCCGAACCTGCGGCAGCGGAGCACGCAGTACTGGGCCTACCTCGCCGAGCGCTACCTGTTCGGCCGGCGCGAGGCCGAGCCGCCGCTCGCGACGCGCGGCGAGCGCGCGTGGTTCGTCGGCTGGTCGGCCGCATCGTTCGTCTACCGGATCCTCATCGTCGTCGCGATTCTCGTGTTCCTCGGCGAGCAGTCGCTGCTCCTGGGGGTCATCTTCGCGGTGCTGACCGCCGCGACGTGGTTCGTCGTCCCCGGCGTCAAGATCGTCAACTACCTCCTGAACAGCCCGCGCCTCAGGCGCGTCCGGCGACGCGCGCTGACCGCCAGCCTGATCGTCGCGGTCGGTGCATTGGCGGCGGTATTCATGGTGCCGATCCCGATGCGCACCGTCGCGCAGGGCGTGGTCTGGCTTCCCGACGAGCGGTTCGTCCGGGTCGGCGCCGACGGCTTCGTCGAGCGCGTCCTCGCCAAGCAGGGCGGATTGGTCAAGCCGGGGGAAGTCCTGATCGAGATGAGCGACGTCGAGCTCGCCACCGAGCTGAAGGTCCTCGAAGCCCGGGTGCGGGAGCTCGACGCGAAGCACCGCGAGCAGGCCGCGAGCGACCGGGTGCGCGCCGAGATCATCGACGAGGAGCGGCGCTTCGCGGCGCAGAGCCTCGAGCGCGGGCGCGAGCGCGCCGGCGAGCTGGTCATCAAGGCCAAGGCGGAGGGGGAGTTCGTGTACCCGCGCGCGTCCGACGCGGCGGGGCGCTTCCTGAAGAAGGGCGAGCTCCTGGCGCACGTGGTGAGCACCGATGCGATCATCGTGCGCGCCATCGTCTCCCAGCAGGACATCGACCTCGTCCGGAACGCGACTCGCGGCGTCGAGATCCGGCTCGCCGAAGACCTTTCCCAGACGATTCGCGCCTCACTCAAACGCGTCGTGCCCTCGGCGACCGACCAGCTGCCGACCGCCGCCCTCGGCACGCAGGGCGGCGGGGCCGTGGCCGTCGACCCGAGCGACCGCGACGGGCGCAAGGCGATGCAGCGCGTGTTCCAGGTCGACGTCGAGCTGCCGCACGGCGACCGCGCACCGCGGGTCGGCGGACGGGCGTACGTCCGCTTCGACCATGGCTGGGAGCCGCTCGGCATCCAGTGGTACCGGCGCGCGCGGCAGGTCTTCCTCGCGCGCTTCAATGTCTGAGCTCGCGCTTCCCGCCCTCGCACCGACGGCCGCATACCCCGAGCAGGAGGTCGAGCGGCCCGGCCTGCTCGACCGCATTGCCGACGGCATCGCCGCGCCGTTCGCCCGCCGGCTCGCGACGCGGCGGATAGCGCGGATTCGACATCGCCGCGGCGGTGCGCCAGTTCGCGGCCGAGGCCGAGAAGCTCGCCGATCGCGACATCGTGCCGACCGCGCAGACGCTCGGCATCGCGCTGCGCCGCGAGGGATTCCGGGAGGCGCTGGTGGCGCAGTGCTTCGCGCTCGTGCGCGAAGTCGCCGGCCGGACCGTCGGCATGCGCCACTTCGACTCTCAGCTGCGCGGCGGGTGGATCATGCTGAACGGCATGATCGCCGAGATGGACACGGGGGAGGGCAAGACCCTCACCGCGACGCTGCCCGCCTGCGCGGCGGCCCTCGCGGGACTGCCGGCGCACATCATCAGCGTCAACGACTATCTGACCGCGCGCGACGCCGAGACCATGGGCCCGGTCTACAAGGCGCTCGGCCTGACGGTCGGGGCCGTGGTGAACGGCATGGACCCTGCCGCCCGCCGCGCCGCCTACGGCGGCCGACGTCACGTTCTGCACGAACAAGGAGCTCACGTTCGACTACCTGCGCGACCGGATCGCGCTCGGTTCCCAGGTCAACCGCATCCAGCTCTCGATCGAGCGCGTGGCGGGCGGGCGCGGCCGCTCGAGCCAGCTCGTCCTGCGCGGGCTCTTCTTCGCCATCGTGGACGAGGCCGACAGCGTGCTGGTCGACGAGGCGCGGACGCCGCTCATCATCTCCGCCCGCTCGGATCAGGGGCCCGAGCGGGAGATGTACGAGACCGCGCTCGCAGTGGCGGGGCGAATGGTGGCCGGGCAGCACTACGTGATCGAGGGGGGCGAACGGCACGTTCGGATCACGCCCCAGGGACGCGAGGCGCTGGTCGCGATCGCCGACTCGCTGCCGCTCGCGTTTCGCGGGGCGCGCCGCCGCGAGGAGCTCGTCTCGCAGGCGCTGGTCGCCACGCACGTGTTCAAGCGCGACACGCAGTACATCGTGCGCGAAGAGAAGGTCCAGATCGTCGACGAATCCACCGGCCGGATCCTCCCGGACCGCTCCTGGGAGCAGGGGCTGCACCAGATGGTCGAGGCGAAGGAGGGCGTGCCGCTCACCAGCCAGCAGTCGTCCGTGGCCCGGATGACCTACCAGCGTTTCTTCCGCCGCTACCTCCGGCTTGCCGGCATGACCGGCACGGCGCAGGAGATCGCGCCAGAGCTCTGGTCGGTCTACCGGCTGCCGGTGGTGCGCGTCGTCCCCAACCGGCCGGTCAAACGGAAGGGGCTGGGCGCGCGCATCTATCCCAGTGCGGCCGAGAAGTGGCAGGCGATCGTGGCGCGCGCGCGGGAGATCACCGCGTCGGGCCGCCCGATCCTGATCGGCACGCGGTCGGTCGGCGCCTCCGAGGCGCTGAGCAGGCACCTGACCGACGCCGGCCTGGCGCACCAGCTCCTGAACGCGCGCCAGGACAAGGAAGAGGCCGAGATCGTCGCCCAGGCCGGCCAACGCGGACGCATCACCGTGGCGACGAACATGGCGGGGCGCGGCACCGACATCCGCCTGGGCAGGGGCATCGACCAGCTCGGCGGCCTGCACGTCATCGCCACGGAAATGCACGAGTCGCCGCGGATCGACCGGCAGCTCTACGGCCGCTGCGGACGCCAGGGCGACCCGGGCACCTTCGAAGTGCTGCTGTCCCTGGAAGACGAGCTCTGCCGGCTCTATCTCGGCGGCGTGTACGGGGCCCTGGCGCGGCGCGCGCTGGCGGCGGGACCGCAGTCCGCGCTGGCGCGACGCCTCGTGCGCCGTGCGCAGCGACGGGCGGAGCGGAGCAACGCCGCGATCCGGCGCGAGCTGCTCTCGATGGACGAGCAGCTCGGCGATCTGCTGGCGTTCGCGGGGAAGGGCGAATGACCGGCGGCGCTACGGCCGCCGGGACCACTTCAGTTGGTGCGCTGGTTCAGGTATTCGGCCGGGCAGGCGTCGCCGGACCGCCCGCCGGATCGGGTCCCAGCTTCAGGAACCGCACCCGGCACTTGGCGCCCGCGGGCACGAGCTGCTTCTCGTTCGGCAGTTCGAGGCGCACGCCAAAGGTCCCGCTCGCCGCGTTGATCACCCGATCGACCACCGCGACCCGGGCGACGAGCTTCAGCTTCGGCGTCTCCGGGACGACCTCGGCCCGGTCGCCGCGCTGGACCTGGCCGTAGAGTCCCGCGGGCAGGATGACTTCTACGTTGAGCGGATCGATTTCCGCGATCTTCAGGATCGGATCCTTCACGGTGCTCGTCGCGAACTCACCGGGCTTCTGAAAGCGGTCGACGACCACGCCGTTCACCGGGCTCTTGATCGTGCGCATGCTCAGGACCTCGGAGGCGCGGGCGACTTCGAGCTCGGCCATCTTCTGGTTCTCGCGCGCGACTTTCAGTTCGGACTCGGCGAGCGAGCGCTCGGTGCGCGCCTCCTCGAGCGCGTTCGAGGAGATGAAGTTCTGGCGCGCCAGCTCTTCCGCGCGCTTCTCCTTCTTCGCGGCCAGGTCGAGCCGCGCCTCGGCCGCCTTGAGCGGCCCCACCGAGTCCGCCCGCTGCTTCGCGACCGCCAGGGCGGCCCGCTCGGGGCCCGAGTCGAGGGTGACGACCACCTGGCCGCGCTTCACCGCCTCCCCGCGCTCGACCGCGACGCTGGAGATGAGGCCTTCGACGGGGCTGCGGATGTCGACCATCTGCCGCGCCTCGATAATGCAGTCGAACTCGTTTGCTCGGGCCGGTGCGGTTCCAACCAGCGCAGCGGCCAGCAGGGCGAGGGGAAAGGTGCGACGCATTTGGCGGTCTGGGTCGGGGGTGCAAAAGCTCAGGTAGGCGCCGAATTCTCCGCGGGAAACCTATGACAGTAAAGGACTAATGCCGCTCTCTGGCGCGCCTTCTTCCAGCCTGCAACCCGCTGGCGCCATCTCTTCGCGGCGTAGAATGGACAACGGAGCGACCCGGCCTGCACAACGCAATGATCGTCTTCGATCTCACCTGCGCCCAGAACCATCGGTTCGAAGGCTGGTTCGCCTCGGCGGATGAGTATGCGCGCCAGGAAGCCACCGGCCTGCTGGCCTGTCCGACCTGCGGGACCGCGCGCGTTCGCAAGCTTCCCAGCTCCAAGGTTCGCACCACCGCGGCGACCGAACCCCAGGCCGGAACGGCCGCTCGGGTTCCGGGTAGCGCCGCCGGATCATCCCGGCAGCAGGTCGCGCTGGCCTCGTTCATCGAGCAGATCGTTGCGAGCACCGAGGACGTCGGGCGGGCGTTCCCCGAGGAAGCGCGGAAGATCCATTACGAAGAGGCGCCCCGGCGCCCGATTCGCGGAGTCGCAACGCGGGAGGAAGCGCGGGACCTGGCCGACGAGGGCATTCCCGTCGTGACGCTTCCGATCCCGCCACGGAGCGAGACGCATTAGGACCTTGCCGTCCTGGCGGCGGCCATAAGTTCGAGAATGTATATTATGTTAAAAGACGCCCCAGGGTCACCGATCCGCTAGACGTTCGACGCGCGCCTTCAGGGGCTGCCCATGGGCTCGAGCACCAGGTGCACGAGCGCAAGCTGCCCGCCTCCCACCGCCTCCAGCCCGCGCTGCAAGGCGGGCCGCACGTCGCCGGGGCGCTCGACCTTCTCGCCGGTTCCGCCGTACGCCCGCGCGAGCATGACGTAGTCCGGCCGCGGCACGATCGAGGTGCCGGCGAAGCGCCCGGACTTCACGGCTGCGCCGCCCGGATGATAGGTCGCGACGTCGGTCTTCTGCGAGAGATAGCCCGCGTTGTCGAAGAGCACCACAAGGATCGGTAGCCGGTGCTCCTGCGCGGCGCCGAACGAGCCCACCACCGGGTTGTAGTGGAACGCGCCGTCCCCGATCGTGCAGACGACGGGTCGATCCGGCTGCGCGTGCTTGACGCCGAGCGCCAGCCCGAGGCCGACGCCGAGGCCGCCATAGCTCGCTTCGTAGAAGCATCCCGCCCCGGCCCGCTCGTGGAGACGCAGGAGATCGAGACGATGGGTGATCGTCTCGTTGACGAGGATCGCGTCGTCGGGCAGCGCCTGGTTCAGTTCGTGCGCAATCCAGCGGTTCTCGAGCGCGGTCCCACTCCCCGCTGCCCGTGCCGCGTCGCGCCGGGTCGCGCGCTCGCGCTCGTGACGCTCGCCCCATTGCGCGAGCATCGCCCGCCGCGAGCCGGGCGGAACGATCTGCCGCACGCGATCCACGAGCCGCTCGAGCGACGGTCCGACCTCCCCCGCCGCGATCAGATCGGCGCGAAAGCCCCAGAACGGCAGCCGCGCATGCAGCGGGTCCTCGCCCAGGACGATCACGCGGGCGCCATCGTGCGGCGCCGCCGATGCCGGGTGCCACGGCGCCACCGATTCGACCAGGAACACCACGTCGGCTTGCGCCAGCGCCGCCGGCATGTCGTCGACGAGGATGCCGCCGTAGAGCGGATGCGTGCGCGGAAAATTGACGTAGTACGGCTGCCAGGCCTCCAGCACCGGCGCGCCGAGCGACTCGGCCAGCGCGACGAGCGAGTTCACCGCCGCACGATCCTTCCCGGCTTCCTCGGTGATGATCACCGGGTGCTGCGCGGCGCACAGCGCCTGCGCAATCTCGTCGATGACGGCGGGCGCGACTTCCGCGGGCCGCGGCAATGCGGCCACCACCGGGGCACCGGCGACCATCGTCTCCATGAGGTACTCGGCCGGCACCGACACGAACACCGGCCCGCGCGGCGCCGCCATCGCGAGCTGGCAGGCCCGCTGCGCCGTGTGCGGCAGGAGCGCGCTCCGGTTCAGGGCGAAGCTCCATTTCACGCAGGGCTCCATGAGCCGCGCGGGGCCGCCGGTGTCGGCGAGCAGCCGGAGCCACTGCCGGCCGACCATCGGGCCCGGCGGCTCGGCGAACCCGATCGATTCGCCCGCGAATACGACCATCGGGATGCGCTCGTGCAGTGCCGCGCGCACGATCATGGTCGCGTGCAGCGAGCCCACCGTGGTGTGCAGGAAGACGGCCGGGAGCTTTCCCGTCGCCTTCGCGTAGCCGAGGGCCATCGCGACCGCGGTTTCCTCGTGGCGCGAGGAGACGTACTGCGGGAACTCCGCGGCCGCGTGCGGTGCGGCGAGCGCGTCCCAGACCGCCGCCCAATCGGAGCCGGGCGACGCGAAGATGCGCTCCACTCCCATGGCGCGCAGGCCGCGCAGCAGCGCCTCGGCACCGCTCAGTGCAGCTAGCGCGGTCATCGGATCAACGGTGTGCGGGCTTCGCTTACGTTCTCACTTGTCGATGCCGAGTTCCCTGAGGAGCTTCGCGTAGCGCTCGTACTCGGCGCGCACGTATGCGGCGAACGCGTCGGGTGTCATCGCCGGCGCTAGGTTCACCGCCAGTGTCCGGAACCGTTCGCGCACCGCCGGCTCCTGCATCACCTTCTGCACTTCGCCGTTGAGCCGGTCGAGGATCGCGCGCGGGGTGCCGTTCGGCGCGTAGAAGCCGAAGTACGGGCCGCCGTCGACGCCCCTGATCCCGTTCTCCTCCAGCGTCGGGACGTCGGGGAAGTCGGGATGGCGCTGCGGACCGGCGATCGCGACAAGGCGGAGCTTTCCGCCCTTGACCTGCGCGAGCCCGACGCCCGGATCGAACGTGGAGTCGATGATGCCGCCGAGCAGATCCTTCAACGCTGGGCCAGCCCCTTTGTAGGGGATGTGGTTCAGCTTCACCCCGGCCTCGCGACTGTAAACCTCGCCGGCGATGTGCGGGGAGGTGCCGTTGCCCGGCGTACCGTAGCTCAGCTTGCCGGGATTCGCGCGCGCGTAGCCGACAAACTCCTGGTAGTTGTTCACCGGCAGGTCGGGCTTCACGATGATGTAGAGCGACACGGCTCCGGTTGCGGCCACCGGCGTGAGCATCTTCAGCGGGTCGAAATCCGCCCGCTTCACGATGTGGGGCGAAATCATCATGCTCGAGCCGGGCGAGTAGACGAGCGTGTACCCGTCGGGCGGGGCGCTTGCGACCCCCTCGAAGCCGATGTAGCCGTCGCCGCCGGCGCGGTTCTCCACCACGAACGGCTGCCCGAGGGTTTCGGTGAGGCGTGCCCCGAGCACGCGCATCGTGATGTCCGCGACGCCGCCCGGTGCCACGTTCACGATCACCCTCACCGGCTTCGCCGGCCACTGCTGCGCCTGCACCGCGCCGGCGCAAGCGATCAGCGCGAGCGCCGCAATTGCGAGCCGTTTCATAGCCGTCCTCCTCCCGTTTTCGCCGAACGCGAACGTTAAGACATCGGCCTGAGATTGTCCAAGGTTTCGTGGCGCTTGACAGGCGGCGCGGCCGACACGAATATGAACATGTTCATGAATTGCGCCGGCGCGATGGCGCGATGGCGCGGTGCAGCACCTCCCGGGAGAGCAAGTCTTGGCGAACAAGCGGGTCGGACTCGTGACTGGCGCGGCGACCGGCATCGGACGCAGCGCCGCGGTCGCGCTGGCGCGCGCGGGCTTCGACGTCGCGATCAACTACAGCCGGAGCGAGACCGCGGCGAAGGAGACCGAAGCCCAGGCACGACAAGCCGGGGCGCAGACCCTGCTCGTCAAGTGCGACGTGAGCGACGAGACGGGCGTGCGCGCGATGATCGACGCGATCGGGACACGCTTCGGCCGGCTCGACGTCCTCGTGAACAACGCCGGGATCACCGCGCCCTGGAAGCCGCGGGACCTGGAGACCCTGGACCTCGAGGAGTGGGATCGGGTGTTCGCGGTCAACGTGCGCGGGATGTTCCAGGTGACTCGGGCGGCATTGCCCCTCCTGCGCAAGGGCGAGCGCCCGTGCGTCGTGAACACCGCGAGCATCGTCGGCCTGCGTCCGGGCCCGCAGCCGCCGCCCTACGCGGCAAGCAAGGCGGCGGTGGTCAACCTCACCAAGACGCTCGCGTGGAACCTCGGGCCCGAGATCCGCGTGAATGCCGTGGCGCCCGGGTGGATGGAGGGCGAGTGGATGGAGCGCATGCTGAAGGACAAGTACGAGGACCTGATGGGCAAGCGCGCCAAGGCGACCCCGCTGCGGCGCGTCGTCACGGCCGACGACGTCGCCGAGACCATGATGAGCCTGATCGAATCCAACCGGTTCGTCACCGGCGAGGTGATCGTCGTCGACGGCGGGTTCGCGAGCTCGACCTGATCATGCTCGAAGGCGTCGTCCCCTTCCCGCCCGAGTACGCGCAGCGCTGCCGCGAGAAGGGCTACTGGCAGGACCAGTCGCTCGCGCAGGAGTTCGCAGCGGTCTTCGCGCGCTACTCGAGCCGGGTCGCCCTGATCGACGGCGAGCGGCAGTACACCTACGGCGACATCGATCGGCTGAGCGATCGCCTGGCGCTCAACCTGCTCGCGCTCGGCATGAAGCCGCTCGACCGCGCCGTGCTCACGCTGCCGAACGTCGCGGAGTTCGTGATCCTGTACTTCGCGCTGCAGAAGATCGGCGCGATCCCGATCGCCGCGCTCGCCACCCACCGCTACGCCGAGGTGAGCCAGTTCGTGCGCATCGCGCAGGCCGCCGCGTGCTTCTACCCCGAGCGGCAGAGCGACTTCGAGTTCGCGCCGATGGTGCAACGGGTGCGCGAGGAGAGCCCGTGCCTGAAGCACTGCGTGAGCCTCGGCGCCCTGCGGGAGCTGATCGAGCGCGAACCCACGGTTCCAGTCGCCGAGCTGCGGAAAATCCGGATCGATCCGACCGACCCGTGCATCTTCCAGCTCTCGGGCGGCACGACCGGCGTGCCGAAGCTCATCCCGCGCAGCCACAACGACTACGCGTACAACTCCAAGACCGCGGCGCCGGTGTGCGGCGTGACGGGCGACTCCGTGCTGCTGCTGGCGCTCCCGATCGCGCACAACCTGCCGCTCGCCTGCCCCGGCATCCAGGGCTACTTCTTCAGCGGCGGCAAGGTGGTGCTGCAGCCCGACCACGCGGCCGGAGGACATGTTCCCGCTGGTCGCGAAGCACCGCGTCACGCACATCAAGGTCGTGCCCGCCCTGTTGATCCGGTTGATCAACGAGCCCGGAGGTCGGCAAGCTACGACCTCTCCTCGGTGCAAGATCATCCAGAGCGGCGGGCAGCGGATGCAGCCCGAGGTGCGGCTGAAGACCCACCAGCTGATCCCGAGCGCGTTCGTGCAGGAGAACTTCGGCATGTCCGAGGGCATGCTCTTGTTCGTGCGCCTGGACGACCCCGCAGGAGGTGAAGCTCGAGACCTGCGGCCGGCCGATCTGCCCCGACGACGAGGTGCGCCTGTGCGACGACGACGGCCGCGAGGTGCCCGCCCGGCGAGGTCGGCGAGCTGACCTGCCGCGGCCCCTACACGCTGCGCGGCTACTACGGCGTGCCGGAGTACAACGCGCGCGCAGTTCACCTCGGACGGGTTCTACCGCTCGGGCGACCTGATGCGCCGGCACCCGTCCGGCAACTACGTCGTCGAGGGCCGCAAGAAGGACCTCATCAACCGCGGCGGCGAGAAGATCAGCGCCGAGGAGATCGAGAACCTGATCCTGCAGCACCCGGCGGTGCAGAACGTCGCCTGCGTGCCGATGCCCGATGCGAACCTCGGCGAGAAGATGTGCGCGTGCGTGATCCTGCGGCACGGCGCCGCGCTGTCGCTCGCCGAGCTGATCGAATTCCTCAGGGCGCGAGGAGATCGCCAAGTTCAAGCTGCCCGAGCGGCTGGAGATCCTCGAGGACTTCCCGATGTCCACGTTCGGCAAGGTGTCGAAGAAGGCGCTGGCTCGGAGATCGCCGCTCGAACCCCGCGCGACCATGCGAATCATCGACCTGCACTGCTACCCCGGCACGCAAGAATGGATCGCGTGCCAGGGCCCCTATGTCGGAAGCGCTCGCCAACTACTGGAACCGCGAGTGGGTGGGCAAGACCGAAGACGAGGTCCTCGCAGGACTTCACCGATGCGGGCGTCGAGGCGTGCTCGTCGCGCTCGACCTCGAGACGACCATCGCGACGCCGCCGTGCACCAACGAGTACGTCCACGCGATGTGGAAGCGGCACCCCAAGCGCATCATCCAGGCCTGGGGCGCGGTCGAGCCGGCGAAGGGCGAGATCGCGATCCAGCAGGTGCGCAAGGCGGTGCGCGAGCTCGGCTTGATCGGCTTCCACTTCCACCCGATCATGCAGCACTTCGCGGTGGACGACCGGCGCTACTACCCGCTGTTCGAGGAGATCGCGTCGCTCGGCGCCGCGGTGATGATCGACGTCGGCACGACCGGCATGGGCGCCGGCATGCCCGGGCGGCATGGGCGCGGTGATCCGCCACGCCCATCCGTCGGCGATCGACGCAGCTCGCCGCCGACTTCCCGAACCTCAGGATCCTCATGGCGCACCCCGGCTGGCCGTGGGTCGACGAGACCACCGCGGTGGCGCTGCACAAGGGCAACGTGTTCTGGGAGATGTCGGGCTGGGCGCCGAAGTACTTCCCCGGCAATCTCAAGGTGGACATGCGCGCGCCGGCTGCAGGACAAGATCATGTTCGGCAGCGACTACCCGAGCATGCCGTACGAGCGCATCCTGCGCGAGTGGAGCGAGCTCGGGTACAAGGACGAGATCATGGAGAAGATCTTCCACAAGAACGCCGAGCGGATTCTCGGTCTGTGAGAAACGAGGAGGAGAAGATGAAGCGATCTGCAGGACACGTTGCCGTACTCGCCGTCGTACTCGCGCTCGCCGGCACGTTGCTCTCGGCCTGCGCGACGCATGAGCCGGCGCCGCCGCCGACGGCGTTCCGCCTGAGCTCGCCCGGCATGCCGGACAACACGGTGTTCGCGCGCAAGTACGGCGGCACGAACCCGAAGAATCCCAACTGTCTGGGCGAAAATGTCTCGCCGGCGCTCGAGTGGGTGAACCCACCCGAGAAGACGCGCAGCTACGTGCTGCTCATGGACGACCAGGCCGGTCGCAACGGACTCGGCGTGTCGCACGCGGTGATCTACGGCATTCCGGCGAGCGCGAGGTCGCTTGCCGAGGGCGAGCTGAGCGTGCCGGCGCAGGCGGGCCGGTTCGTGGCCGGGAAGAACACGCTCGGGATGCAGTACCTGGGGCCCTGCCCGCCCCGCGGCAATGCCCTCCAGCACTACGTTTACACGCTGATCGCCACCGACCTCGAGCCCGGCGCGCTCGCGCCGGGGCTCACGAAAGACGAGGTGCTGAAGGCGCTGCAGGGCGGGCGCGCGCTGCGCGGGGCGAGCCAGGTGTTCCGCTACGCGCATTGACCGAGGCTGCACCACGGGGCCGCGCGCCGGCGACTACAATCGCGCGCAGGAGGAAGCCGGCGTGACCACGACGTTCAAGGGACGACGCGAAGACCAGCGACTCATCACCGGCCAGGGCCGGTTCACCAGCGACTGGAACCTGCCCGGCCAGCTCTACGGCCACTTCCTGCGCGCGGACCGCGCGCACGCGGAGATCGTCTCGATCGACGTCACGGCGGCTCGCGCGGCGCCGGGCGTCAAGCTCGTGCTCACCGGCGAGGACATCGTGAAGGCGGGCTTCGGCGTCGAGCCGCCGCTCGTGCGCTACCCGGGAAAGGGCGGCATGAAGCTCGCCGAGCCGCATCGCGACGCGCTGGCGGTCGGGCGCGTCCGGCACGTCGGCCAGGAGGTCGCGTTCGTCGTCGCGGACTCGCCGGCGGCTGCGCAGGACGCGGCGGAGGCGATCGCGATCGAGTACCGCGACCTGCCGGCGCTCGTCGAGGTCGACGACGCGCTCGCGCCGGGCGCGCCGCCGCTCTACGCCGACATTCCCGGCAACCTCGCGTTCGACTTCGAGTACGGCGATGCGCCCAAGGTCGAGGCCGCGTTCGCGCAGGCGGCGCACGTCACGCGTCTCACGCTGGAGAGCCAAAGGCTCGTCGGCAACCCGATGGAGCCGAAGGCTTGCCTCGCGGCCTACGACGCTGCGACCGACACCTTCGACCTGCACGCGCCGAGCCAGGGCATGACGCTCATGCTCGGGGGCTTGAGCGCGGTCCTCGGGCACCCGCGCGAGAAGATCCGCCTGCACGCCTACGACGTCGGTGGCGGATTTGGCGTGCGCTCGGAGGCCTATCCCGAGTACTGCGTGGCCCTGCTCGCCGCCAAGCGCCTCGGCAAACCGGTGAAATGGGTGGGCACGCGGTCCGAGACCTTCGTCAGCGACCATCACGGCCGCGCGGCGCGGCTCATCGGCGAGCTCGCGCTCGACCGCGACGGGACGTTCCTCGCGCTCCGCCTGCAGTGGATCGTCAACGCCGGGGCGTATCTCTCGCACCCGGGGCCGCTGATCAACACCCTGCTGCCGGGGTTGCACGCGACCAATCTCTACCGGATCCCGGCGCTGTACGGGCGCCACCGGCTGGTGCTGACCAACACCACGCCGACCACGGCCTATCGCGGCGCCGGGCGGCCGAACGTCTCATACCTCGCCGAGCGCCTGGTCGAGGAGGCGGCGCGCGAGACCGGCGTCGACCGGATCGCGCTGCGCCGGCGCAACCTGCTGCGCAAGGACGAGTTCCCGTACCAGACCCCGCTGCCGATGTCGAAGTACGACAGCGGCGATCCGCACGGCCACGTGGAGATGGTCCTGGAGAAGTCCGACTGGAAGGGTTTCGAGGCCCGCCGCGCGGAAGCCCGCGCGCGCGGCCGGCTGCGCGGGATCAGTTGCGCGGTGTTCGTGGAGCCGGCGGGCGCCGGCGGCAGCCCGAAGGAAGAGGCCGAGATCCGTTTCGGCGCGTCGGGCAACGCCGAACTCTTCACCGTCTCGGGCAGCTCGGGCCAGGGACACGAGACGGTGTACCCCGAGGTCGCCGCGGAGATCCTCGGCATCGATCCCGAGAGGATCACGCTGCGCGCGAGCGATCCGGACGGGCCGCCGCTGATGGGCGACGGCACGATCGGCTCGCGCTCGATGATGGCCCAGGGCGGGGCGGTCGCGATGGCGGTCCGCGAGGCGGTGCGCAAGGGCACCGATCTCGCCGCGAAGGCGCTCGAGGTCGCGGCGACCGACGTCGAGTTCGCCGACGGCGCCTACCGCGTGAAAGGGCACGGATGTGACGATCCGCTTCGAGAAGGTCGTGCGCCGGTACGCCGGGACGTCGCCCGCACCCGCTCGATTCGCGCGGCGACCTGCCGCAGCCGAAGTCCTTCCCGGGCGGCGCGCACGTCGCCGAGGTGGAGGTCGACCCCGAGACCGGCGAGGTGCAGGTGCTGCGCTACACCGCGGTCGACGACTGCGGCCGGATCATCAACCACACGCTGCTCGACGGCCAGATCCACGGCGGCATCGTCCAGGGCATCGGCCAGGCGATGGGCGAGCACGCGCGCTACGACCGCGACACCGGGCAACTCGTCGCCGGGACGTTCTCGGATTACACGATGCCCCGCGCGGACGAGCAGCCCGAGATCCGTCTGTACGACAACTCGGTGCCGTCCCCGGGCAATCCGTTGGGCGTGAAGGGCGCGGGCGAGGCCGGAACCACCGGCGCGGTGCCGGCAGTCGCGAATGCGGTGATCGACGCGCTGCGCCCGCTCGGCATCCACCAGCTCGACTTCCCCTTCTCGCCGGCCCGCGTGTGGGCGGCGATCGCCGCGGCTAACGCAGCCCGTCGAACTGGAGCTTGAGCAGCCGGCGCAGGTCGGCGACGCCCTTCTCGGGGTTCGGGCGCGGCGCCGCGATCCACCAGCGCAGCGACGCCGAGTACACGAAGAAGATGTGTCGCGCGATCACGGCGGGGTCCTCGCGCGAGCGGATCCGCCGGGCGCGCTGCGCGGCGCGCACCAGCGCCTCGAGACCGTCGATCAGGCGCTTGCGGATGCCGAGGAACGTCGCGGCCTGCTTGCCGCTCGAGTAAAACGTCAGCTCCTGCAGCAGGATGCGCGCGAGCGCGGGCTTGCTCGCCAACCACCGGTAGTGCACCCGGAACACCGCGATCAGCTGGTCGACGGGCGCGAGACCCGCGCGCGGCGCGGCGAGGGCGACGTCGGTAACCGCGTTCAGCTCTTCGTTGAAGATGAGGAACACGAGGTCGCGCTTGTCCCCGGCGTAGTTGAACAGTGTGCCGAGACCGACGTGCGCGCGCTGCGCGATCTCGCGCATCGTGGCGGCGCCGTAGCCGTGGCGGGTGAAGAGGTCGGCGGCCGCAGCGCGGATGCGCTCGCGGGTTTCGAGCTTCCGCTGCTCGCGCCGGCCCGGCAGATCGCGGGCCGCGCCGCTCGCGCGTTTCACTTGCCGTCTGCGGGGCACCGTGCGCTCATGACCGCACCCGCGAACCTATTCGGTCGCCCCCGCCTTCCGGAGCAACGCCGCGATGTCCGTGTTTTGCGCTTGCAGCGCCCACTTCAGCGCCGTGGCGCCCGACTCGGTTTGCACCGTCGCACTCGCCGACCGCGCGAGCAGCAGCCTCACGACCTCGATGTGCCCCTGCCGTGCCGCGAACATCAGCGCCGTCGCGCCATTCGGCGCCTTGGCCTCGATCTCGGCGCCATTTTCGAGCAGGTAGCGCGCCACCTCGGGATGGCCCTGAAACGCCGCGTAATGGAGCGGCGTCCAGCCGTCCTTGTTCAGCTGGCCGCCCCGGCTGTGGAGCAGTTTCAGGGTGGACGCGTGGCCTTTGTAGGCCGCGAACATCACCGCCGTTTCGTTCGAAGGGGTCCGGGCGTTCACGTTCGCCTTGCGATCCAGCAGGAGCCGCACCAGTTCGATGTGCCCTTCCCGGGCGCCGTACATGAGCAGGGTGTAGCCGTCCTTGTCGGTCGAACTCGGATCCATCCCGCGGTCGAGGAACTGCCGGACCTCGGCGACGTCGTTGCCCTTGGCGGCATTGAACAGGTCGTCCAGCGTGCCCTGCGCTCGGACAGGGGTCGCCACTACGGTCATAAAACTTAATATAAACAATATGTAAATGCGCATTTCTAATGTTTCACATTAAATTGTGGAGGCTTGAACAGAGCGCGGAAGTTGCTCGGTGGTGGCGGCGCTGATCGTGGCGAAGTCCGTCTCGCGCACCCGGGCGACCTCCTCCGCCACGAACCGGACGAAGGCGGGTTGATTGAGCTTACCCCGATGGGGCACGGGCGCGAGGTACGGCGCATCCGTTTCCACCAGGATCCGATCGGGCGGGAGCGCCCGCGCCGTCTCGCGCACCTCCCCCGCGCTCTTGAACGTCACGATGCCGGAAAACGAGATGAGGAAGCCCATCTCGACCGCCGCGTTGGCCACCGCCAGGGTTTCCGTGAAGCAGTGCATCACGCCCCCCACGTCGCGTGCCCGCTCCTCGCGCATGATGCGCAGGGTGTCCTCGGCCGCCGCGCGGGTGTGGACGACGAGCGGCTTTCCGCATTCGCGCGCGGCCCGGATGTGGGTCCGGAACCGCTCGCGCTGCCACTCGAGATCGCCCTGCAGGCGGTAGTAGTCGAGCCCCGTCTCGCCGATCGCAAGGACCCGCGGGTGGTCCGCAAGCGCGACGAGCTCGCTCGCCGTCACCGCGCCGGCGTCGGGATAGTCCGGATGGACCCCGACCGTGGCGAACAGGTTGTCGTGCGCTTCCGCGAGCGCCCGGACCCGCGGGAAGTCGGTCAGCGTGACGCTGATGCAGAGCGCATGCGACACCCCGGCGCCGGCCATCTCGGCCAGCACTTCCGGGATGCGGTCGCGGAACTCATCGAAGTCGAGATGGCAGTGCGAATCGACCAGCATTCAGTAGGTATGGGTCGAGCGGGTCGATTGCAGCAGCCCGCCCAGCAGCGACTCGATGCGGCGCTTCGCCCCGTGGCCGCTCTCGTCGTCCGAGAAGTGCACGCCGATGCCCTGCGCCTTGTTGCCCTGGCAGTTCGGCGGCGTGAGCCACACCACCGTCCCGGCGACCGGAATCTTGTTCGGGTCGTCCATGATCGTGAGCAGCATGAAGACCTCGTCGCCGAGGCGATAGCGCTTGGTGGTGGGAATGAAGATCCCGCCCCGCTTGAGCTGCGGGATGTACGCGGCATAGAGGGCCGACTTCTGCGAGATCGTCAGCGACAGGACGCTGGGGCGGATCCCGCCCTTCCCGTTCGTGTCGTCATTCATGCGGCGACTCCCGAAGCTGTGCGTAGCGCAGGAAGATCTCCTCGAGGAAGAGGCGCGGATTCAGCGGATGCAGGGCAATCGCCCGCGCCGCCAGCAGCGACCGCTCGAATCTTAGCAGCGCGGGTCCCGGAAGCGCAGCGGCGATCGCGCGCAGGGCGGACTCCTGCCGCAGGTTGTAGCGAATCGCACCGCCTGTTCGTGCCGCCACCAGGTCGTACGCCCACTTCTGGAGCCAGCCCACGACCGCCTCCGGGGCGGCGCCCTGGCACGCATCGGCCAGATCCAGGGCGGTCGCGTCGCGCCGCGCGAGGCACGCGGTCAGCGCTTCACGGGTCCGAACGCTTTCGCCGTCCTCCTCCAGCGCCGCAAGGGGCGCAAATCCGGCGTGCCGCAGGGCCGCCTCCGGATCCTTGAGGCCCTGCGCCTTGAGCCACGGCAAGGCGTCTTCGGCTGCCGCTGCCGGCACTGCGATGCGCTGACAACGGCTGCGCACGGTCGGCAGGAGGCGGTCGGGCGCGCTGGAAACGAGCAGGAATACGGTGCCCGGAGGCGGCTCCTCCAGGCTCTTCAGGAGCGCGTTCGCGGTGGCCGCATTCATCGCCTCCGCCGGCCGGACCAGGATCACCCGCGCGCCCCCGCGGTGGGTCCCGATCGTCAGGAACTCCTGCAACTCACGGATCTGGTCCACCTTGATCTGGCGACTCGGCGCCGCGGCCCCTTTTGCCGGACCCTCCCCGTCGCCCATCGGGTTCGCGGCCAACGCTTCCGGCTCGACCTGCCGGAAATCGGGGTGGTTGCCCTGCTCGAACCAACGGCACGCCGGGCACGAGCCGCACGGGTAACCGTCGGAACCCGGCGTCTCGCAGAGCAGCCCCTGCCCGAAGGCCCGGGCGAGGGCCGTCTTGCCGAGCCCCGGCCGTCCGTGAATCAGGAGCGCGTGGGGCAGGGCCGAGCGCCGCTGGGAGAGCTCTCGCCAGGCGCCTAGAAGCCACGCAAATTTATTGTTTTTCAAAGCGATGCAATCACTTGTTCAAGTAATTTACGAATATCTGAGATGGACTGCGTCGAGTCGATGACGCGAATGCGGGTCGGGTAACGGGCCGCGCGCTCGAGATACGCGACGCGCACCCGCTCATGGAACTGAGCCGCCTCGCGTTCGAACCGGTCGAGGTCCGCCTGACCCGCCTGCAGGCGCCCCTGCCCGACCACGACCGGGACGTCGAAGAACAGGGTCAGGTCGGGCTGCAGTCCGTCCTGCACCCAGGCCTCCAACGCCTCCAGCTTCGCCGCCGGCATGCCCCGTCCGCCGCCCTGGTAGGCGAACGTCGCGTCGGTGAAGCGGTCCGACAGCACCCAGGCGCCCCGCTTCAGCGCCGGACGGATCACCTGCGCGAGGTGTTGCTGACGGGCGGCGAACATCAGCAGCGTCTCGGTCCCGATGTCCATCGGCTCGTGCAGGAGCAGCGTCCGGAGCTTCTCGCCGAGCGGCGTCCCGCCCGGCTCGCGCGTCACCACCACCTCGCGTCCGCCGTCACTGCGCAGCCGCTCGGCGAGCCACTGCAGGTGCGTGCTCTTGCCGGCGCCGTCGATGCCTTCGAGGGTGATGAACTTTCCGCGCATGAGGGTCGACGCGGCTACGGGCGGCCGCCGCGCTGATATTTTGTCACGGCGCGGTTGTGATCCTCGAGGGTGCGCGAGAACTCGCTCGAGCCGTCGCCCCGGGCCACGAAGTAGAGCGCCGACGAGGGCGCCGGCCGCAGCGTCGCCTCGATGGAGGCGAGGCCGGGCATCGCGATCGGCGTCGGCGGCAGCCCCTCGCGGGTGTACGTGTTGTAGGGCGTGTCGGCAAGCAGGTCGCGCTTGCGGAGATTGCCGTCGAACGCCGTGCCCAGGCCGTAGATGACGGTCGGGTCGGTCTGCAGCCGCATCCCGATTCGCAACCGGTTGGTCAGCACCGCCGCAACCATCGAACGGTCCTCGGGGCGGCCCGTCTCCTTCTCGACGATGGACGCGAGGATGAGGGCCTCGTAGGGCGATCGGAGCGGCACATCCGGTTGGCGCTCGGCCCAGGCGGCACCAAGACGTTTCTCCATGGCGCGATAGGCCTGGCGCAGGATCTCGAGATCGCTCGTGCCGCGCGGAAAGACGTAGGTGTCGGGGAAGAACCAGCCTTCCGGATGCGCGAGCGGCAGTTCGAGTCGCTTGAGGATCTCCGCATCCGACAATCCCGCGGTGTCGTGGCGAATCCGCGCATGTCCGTCCAGCGCGGCACGGACCTGGCGGAACGTCCATCCTTCGATCAGCTTCACGTCGGCCACCGCGAACTCGCCGCGCATGAGCTTGCCGAGCAGATCGAGCGGCGTCGCCCCCGCGCGGAGTTCATAGCTTCCGGCCTTGATGTCGGTCGGTTTCGCCGCGACTCTTGCCACGAGTTCGAACGCCCAGTCCGGCATGTCGACACCCGCCCGGACGATCTGCCGCGTCGCGGCCCGCAGGGAGCTCCCCGCCGGGATCGTGAACTCGATCGGGTCGGCCGTCAGGCGGAGCGGCGCATGGGCGAAGTGATAGACCCATCCTGCCGCGCCTAGCGCAGCCAGAATCACGAGCAGGATCAGGACTTTGATGAACTTGAGCATTGCAGGCGGGAGGCCGGCCGGAGCCGGCCCGCCGATATAATAGCCCGCCCAACCTGACCGCTTTCCGATGCCCACCGACTGGACCGAGTTCCTGCACGCTCGCGGCGCCATCCTCGACGCGGAGGTCGTGCGCCACTTTGGCGACCCCGCCGCCGAGCTGGCTGCGACCGCGGCTGGCGATGTGATGGCGGACCTGTCCCACCTGGGCCTGCTCGGCGTTACCGGCCCGGATGCGCAGGCGTTCTTGCAGGCGCAACTCAGCTGCGACATCAACGGGCTCGGGAACGCGGGGTCGAGCTTCGGCGCCTACTGCTCGCCGAAGGGCCGGATGCTGGCCAACTTTCTTGTGTGGCCGGAGGGCGACCGGTATCTCCTGGCGCTTTCGCGGACGCTCGTCGACCCGACGGCGAAGCGGTTAAGGATGTTCGTGCTGCGCTCGAAGGTCGTGGTGGCCGATCAGACCGGGGACCGGGTCCTCATCGGCGCAGCGGGCCGCGCCGCAGAGCGTGCGCTGGAGAGCCGCTTTTGGCGCCGTACCGGCGCGCCCTCATCAGGTGTCGCGAACCGATGACGCGACGGTGATCCGTCTCGCGCAGGACCGCTTCCTGCTGGCCGCGGCCCCCGACCGCGCGGCGTCGCTGTGGACGGCGTTGTCGAGCGCGCTACGACCGGTCGGCACGCCGTGCTGGGAATGGCTCGACGTCTCCGCCGGGATCCCGCACGTGACCGCCCGCACGCAGGACGAGTTCGTTCCGCAGATGGCGAACCTCGAGCTGCTGGGCGGCGTGAGCTTCCACAAGGGCTGCTATCCGGGCCAGGAGGTGGTCGCCCGGACGCAGCACCTCGGCAAGACCAAGCGCCGGATGCTCCTCGCCCGCATCGACGGCGCGACGCCGGCCCCGGGCGATCGCGCTGTTCAGCGAAGACCTCGGCGATCAGGCGAGCGGCATGATCGTCAACGCCGCGCCCGCGCCCGACGGCGGATGCGACGTCCTGGCGGTGGTCCACGCGCCGAGCGCGGCGGCCAGCACCGTCCATCTCGGCTCGTTGACGGGCGCCGCGCTGCGCTTTCGGCCCCTGCCCTACGCCGTGCCGTGACCTGCAGCTATTTCATCTACTACCGTGCGGCGGGCGACGACAGCGTGCTCCGCGCCGCGGTCGACGCCATGCAGCAGGCCCTTGCGCGCGAGACCGGCGTCCCCGGCCGTCTGATGCGCCGCGCCGACGATCCGACGACGTGGATGGAGGTGTACGAGCCGGTGCGAGACGCGCCCGGCTTCGAGCGCAGCCTCGCTGCGGCGGTCGCACGCTTCGAGCTGGATCGCCTGCTCGCGGCCGATGCGCAGCGGCACGTCGAGCGCTTCGTCGCGGTGCGCTAGCCGTGTGCCTCATCCTGTTCGCGCACCGCGCGCACCCCGCGTACCGGCTGGTCGTCGCCGCGAACCGCGACGAGTGGTTTCGTCGCCCCACCGCACCGGCGGCGTTCTGGCCGGACGCGCCGCACGTGCTCGCAGGCCGCGATCTCGAGGCAAACGGGACCTGGCTCGGCGTGACGCGCACCGGCCGATTCGCCGCGCTCACCAACTTCCGGGATGCCGAAAACCGTCGCACCGATCTGCCTTCCCGCGGCGCGCTCGTCAGCGATTTCCTGACCTCGGAGGTGACCCCGGAGGCGTATCTCCGTGCGCTGCGTGCCGAGGCGGGGCGCTACAACGGCTTCAGCCTGCTCGTTGCGGACGCCGGATCGATGCGCTATTTCTCCAACCGCGAGAACGATGCGCGCGAGCTGCCGGCCGGCGTCTACGGACTGTCGAATCACCTCCTCGATGCGCCGTGGCCGAAGGTGCGCGCCGGGAAGGCCCGCCTGTCTGCGCAGCTGGACGGAGCCCTGAGCGCGGAGCGCCTGCTCGAGATCCTGGACGATACCCACCCGGCGCCCGACGACGAGCTGCCCCGGACGGGCGTGAGCCTGGACTGGGAGCGTCAGCTCTCGCCGCTGCGCATCCGCGCGGGCGAGTACGGCACCCGGTCGTCGACCGCGCTGCTCATCTCGACCGAGGGCGAGGTCTCCTACCTGGAGCGCAGTTTCGACCCGACCGGCGCCGTGGCGGGCCTCGTGCGCGAGCACTTCCGCGCCACGCCTTAGAGGTTGCGCTCCATCGCGACGTGGGGGATCCCCGCCTCCATGAACGTCTCGCCCGCGACGATGAATCCGTACCGCGCGTAGAACGGCGCCGCATGCGTCTGCGCGTTCAGCGCCACGCAGCGCATGCCCCGCTCGCGAGCACGCTCGATCAACGCCTCCAGCACCCGGCCGCCGACGCCCTGCCCGCGCGACTGGCGCAGCACGGCCATGCGCCCGATGTGGCCGTCGGGCAGCAGGCGACCGGTGCCGACCGGACGCCCAGTGGCGTCGTACGCGAGCGCGTGTTCACAGCGCTCGTCCCAGTCGTCGAGCTCGATCTCGCGCGGAACGCCTTGCTCGGCGACGAACACGGTTTCCCGGATGCGCTGGGCCTCGGTGCGGGCGTCCGACCACGGCAGGATGTTCACGACTACACGGCTATTCATGCGGGGTTCGCTCATGTCGCGCCGCTATAATACGTAGCCTTCCTGCGAGACACCGAACGCATGCAGAACCTCTGGCGCGATGCCGAAGCCGAAAGCTTCCAGGGCGAGCTCGGCAAGCGCGTCTACACCTCGCGCCTGCTCGGGCAGCGACAAGTCCCTCGTCCTGCACGGCGGCGGCAACACCTCGGTCAAGCTCGGCGAGCGGAACCGCTTCGGCGACGACGAGACGATCCTGCTACGTCAAGGGCAGCGGCTGGGACCTCGAGTTCATCGAGCCCGCGGGGTTCGCGCCGGTGCGGCTCGACCACGTTCTGAAGCTCGCGACGCTCGAGCGCCTGTCCGACCCGGACATGGTGAACGAGCTCGTCACGCACATGACGCGCGCGAGCGCCCCGACGCCGTCGGTGGAGACGATCCTGCACGGCTGCCTGCCGTTCCGGTTCGTCGACCACACCCACGCGGATGCGGTGCTGGCGATCACCAACACGCCCGGCGGCGAAGCGCGGGTCCGCGCGCTGTACGGCGACGACGTGATCGTGATCCCGTATCTCATGCCGGGCTTCGATCTCGCCCAGGTCGTAGCGCGCGAATTCAAGCGCCAGGCGACGCCGCGGACCATCGGCATGGTGCTGATGAAGCATGGCGTGTTCTCGTTCGGCGCGACCGCACGCGAGTCCTACGACCGGATGATCGACCTCGTGGACCGGGCGGAGCGGTATCTCGATGCGCAGCGCGCCTGGAAGATCGTTGCCCAGGACACGCCGGCCCGACCCGAGATCGACGGCGTGCGCGCTTGCGGAGCTGCGCCGACGCGTGTCCGCCGCGGCCGGCTTCCCGCTGGTGATGCGGGTGCGCACCACCGGTCGGACCCTCGCGTTCGCACGTCATCGCGGAGGTGGCGCGCCTCTCGCAGCAGGGACCGGCGACGCCCGACCACGTCATCCGCACCAAGCGCGTGCCGATGCTCGGCGAGGACGTCGACGGATTCGTCGCCGCGTATCGCGAGTACTTTGCGCGGCACGAGCCGCAGGCCAAAGCGCGCAAGGTGATGCTCGATCCGGCGCCGCGGCTGGTGATCGACCCGCGCTTCGGTCTCGCGAGCCTCGGGCGAACCGCGAAAGACGCCCGGATCGTGGAGGAACTCTACGAGCACACCATCGACGTGATCCTGCGCGCCGATGCGCTCGAGCGCTACGAGGCGCTGCCCGCGCAGGACATCTTCGACGTCGAGTACTGGGATCTGGAGCAGAACAAGCTCAAGAAAGGCGGCACGCCGCCGCCCTTCGCCGGCGAAGTGGCGCTGGTGACGGGCGCGGCTTCCGGCATCGGCAAGGCCGCGCGTGGACTCGCTGCTCGCGCGCGGCGCCGCGGTGGTGGGGCTCGACGTCAACCCCGCGGTCGAGAGTCTGCACCGTCGCGACGACTATCTCGGCCTGCGCTGCGACGTGACCGACGATGCGGCGATCGCCGCGGCGCTCGAGCACACGGCGCACGCTTTCGGCGGGCTCGACATGCTGGTGCTGAATGCGGGCATCTTCGCCGCGGGACGGAGCATCAAGGACCTGCCGCAGGACGAGTGGCGCAAGGTGATGTCGATCAACCTGGACGCAAACCTTGCGCTCCTGCGCGCGTGTCACCCTTTCCTGAAGCGCGCGCCGCGGGGCGGCCGCGTGGTCGTGATCGGCTCCAAGAACGTGCCCGCGCCTGGCCCCGGCGCGGCCGCCTACTCCGCCTCGAAGGCCGCGCTCACCCAGCTCGCCCGGGTCGCGGCGCTCGAGTGGGGCGCGGACGGCATTCGCATCAACACCCTGCACCCCAACGCGGTGTTCGACACGGGCATCTGGACCGAGGACGTGCTCGCCGAGCGCGCGAAGCGATACGGCATGACGGTGGCGCAGTACAAGACCAACAACGTGCTCCGCACCGAGGTGACGAGCCGCGACGTCGCCGAGCTGGCCGCGGAAATGTGCGGCCCGCTTTTCGCGAAGACGACCGGCGCGCAGGTGCCGGTCGATGGCGGCAACGAGCGGGTGATCTGATGGCGCGTCCGGTCGAAACGCTGCGCTGGGCCGGCGACCGCCTCGAGCTGATCGACCAGCGGCTGCTGCCGCAGCGCGTGGAGTACGTCGCTTGCGAGACCGCCGCGGAAGTCGCCGCTGCGATCCGCGACATGGTGGTGCGCGGCGCGCCCGCGATCGGCTGCGCCGCGGCGTACGGGGTCGCGCTCGAGTCCGGCCGGCCGACGTTCGGATCGGTGGGCGAGTTCCACGCGGCGCTGGAGGCGGCGATCGCGGAGCTCGCCGCGAGCCGGCCGACGGCGGTCAACCTGTTCTGGGCGCTCGACCGCATGCGCCGGGCCTACGACGAGACCCGCGCGCAGGCGCCCGAGCGCATCTCGGCGCGCCTGGTCGCCGAAGCGGTCGCTATTCACCGCGAGGACCTCGACGTGAACCATGCGATCGGCCGCCACGGCGCCGCGCTGGTGCGCGACGGGGCGCGCGTCATGACCCACTGCAACGCCGGCGCGCTGGCGACGGCCGGTCACGGCACGGCGCTGGGCGTCGTCCGCACGGCCCGCGATGAAGGCAAGCGCATCTCCGTGATCGCCAACGAGACGCGGCCGTTCCTGCAGGGCGCGCGGCTCACCGCATGGGAGATGGTCCAGGAAGCGATCCCGGTCACGCTGATCACCGACAGCATGGCCGGGCACCTGATGCAGCGCGGCCAGGTGGACCTGATCGTCGTCGGCGCCGACCGGATCGCGGCCAACGGCGACGTGGCGAACAAGATCGGCACCTACACGCTGGCGGTGCTCGCCGCGCGCCACGGGATGCCGTTCTACGTGGCCGCACCGCTCTCGACGATCGACCGGAACGTCGCCCGACGGCGCGGCGATCCCGATCGAGGAGCGCGCCGCCGGCCGAGGTCACCGGCTTCCGCGGCGAGCGCTGGGCGCCGGAAGGCGTCGCGGTCGTGAACCCCGCGTTCGACGTCACGCCGGCGGCGCTGGTCACCGGTCTGATCACCGAGCGCGGCGTGGTCGCGCCGGTCGACGCGGACGGCATCCGCCGCCTGTTCGAGGCCTGAGGCTACTCGTCGCCCAGGATCTCGACCGGCGTGCGCGGCGGCACGAGGTCGAACAGCTCGATGATGTCGGCGTTGCGCATCCGCACGCAGCCGATCGAGCCCGGAACGCCCATCGGCACCGCGTCCGGGCTGCCGTGGATGTAGATGTAGCGGCGCATGGTGTCGACTTCGCCGAGCCGGTTGAAGCCCGGCTCGCAGCCCGACAGCCACAGGATGCGGGTGAGGATCCAGTCGCGCCCGGGATGCTGCGCGGCGAGCTCGGGCGACCAGATCTCGCCGGTCGGCCGGCGGCCCACAAAGACGGTGTTCGGCGCTGCACCCGCGCCGATCTTGGCGCGCACGACGTGGCGGCCGCGCGGCGTGCAGTGGCTGCCACGCCGCTCGCCGGGACCGTTCGTCGCCGTCGAGACGGCGTAGCGGCGCACGGTCCGGCCCGACGTCGTCGAGCAGCGCGAGCGCCTGGTCCGGAATCGAAATGCGGAGGCTAGGCATCGTCGGCATCCGGACGGCCCGCGCGGCGCTTCGCCGCGAAAAAACCCGACAGCAGCGCCCCGCACTCCTCCGCCAGCACGCCCCCGGCGGCAGTCGTGTGGTGGTTGAGGCGCGGCTCGGCGAAGAGGTCCACGACGCTTCCGCACGCGCCCGTCTTCGGGTCGCGTGCGCCGAACACGAGGCGGCGGATACGCGCGTGCAGGATCGCGCCGGCGCACATCGCACAGGGCTCCAGCGTGACGTACAGGTCGCAGTCCGGCAGGCGATAGTTCTGCAGCCGGGCGGCTGCATCGCGGAGCGCAGCAATCTCGGCGTGCCCGCTCGGGTCGTGGCGCGAGATCGGGGCATTGAACCCGCGCCCGACGATCGCGCCGGCGGCGACGACCACCGCGCCGACCGGCACCTCGCCCGCCCGCCCGCCCTCTTGCGCGAGCGCGAGCGCTGCGCGCATGTACTGCTCGTCGCTTTCGGCGATCATTGGGGCCGTCGAGGTTTTCGACCAGCAGGTCGATGACGTTGTCCTCGTAGCGGCGCGTCTCGCCGGCGGTGTGCGGCGTGATGAGCACGTTCGGCAGCGCCCACAGCGGCGAGCCGGCCGGCAGCGGCTCGTCCCGGCGCAGTCGAGCCCGGCGGCGGCGATGCGCTTCTGGCCTGAGCGCCGCGATGAGCGCCGGCTCGTCGACCACCCGGCCGCGCGCGACGTTGACGAGGTGGGCCGAGGGCTTCATGGCCGCGAGCGCCTCGGCGTCGATCAGGCTCTCGGTCTCGGGCGTCAGCGGGCAGGTGAGCGCCACGATGTCGGCCTGCGGCAGCACGCTCGAGCAGGCCGTCATCGCCGAAGACCGCGTCGGCCGCCCCCGCGCCGCAGGACGGATCGCGCCGGATGCCGACGACGCGCATGTCGAAGGCCTTGGCGAGCTTCGCGAGCCGCGAGCCGATGCGGCCGAGGCCGACGATCAGCAGCGTCTTGCCGCCGAGCTCGTCCTCGCGCTGCGGCGAGGTCGCCGATCATGCCGCGCCAGATGCTTCGCGGCCTGGTTGTCGCGCGCCTCCGGGATGCTGCCGCGCCAGCGCCAGGATCAGCGCCATCGCGTGCTCGGCGACCGCGCGCGCGTTGACGCCCTGCGCGCTGGCGAGCGCGGATGCCGGCGCGCGCGCAGCGCGTCGCGTCGATACTGGTCGGTGCCGGCGCTAATTATCGCATCGTGGAAGACGCGGTCACCCTGTCGCCACGGTTCCCGTCGAGGAGAAGACCACGATGATGAAGTACAAGCTTTTCGGCACGAGCGGCCTGCGGGTCGCGGAGCTCTCGCTCGGTGCCCTGACCTTCGGCACCGAGTCGGGCTGGGGCGAGGACAAGGCGGAATCCCGGCGCATCTTCGACGCCTACGTCCGGGCGGGCGGCAACTTCATCGATACGGCGAACAAGTACAACGAGGGGACGAGCGAGCGCTGGATCGGGGAATTCATCGCCGGCGAGCGCGACCGGTTCGTGGTCGCGACCAAGTTCTCCCTCAACATGCGCCCCGGCGATCCGAACGCCGGCGGCAACCACCGCAAGAGCATCGTGCAGTCGCTGGAGGCGAGCCTCGAGCGGCTCGGAACGAGCTACGTCGACCTGTACTGGCTGCATCAGTGGGACTTCACCACCCGCGTCGACGAGATCATGCGCGCGCTCGACGACCTGGTGCGGGCGGGCAAGGTGCTCTACGTCGGCATCTCGGACGCACCGGCCTGGATCGTCGCCCAGTCGAATACGCTCGCCGAGCTCCGCGGCTGGAGCGCGTTCGCCGGGATCCAGATCGAGTACAGCCTGATCGAGCGCACCGCGGAGCGGGAGCTCCTGCCGATGGCGCGCAGCCTCGGGCTGGCGACGACCGCCTGGGGCGTCGCCGGACAGGGTGTTCTCACCGGGAAATTCCACCGCGCCGCCGATCCCCACAAGGCGCCCGACACGCGCCGTGCTGCGATGACCGCGCGCCACATCACGGACCGGAACCTCGCGATCGCGCGCGTTGTCGAGGAAGTCGCCGCCGCGAAGGGCTGCTCGATGACCCAGGTCGCGATCAACTGGGTGCGGCAGCAGGATCAGCAGATGATCCCGGTCGTGGGGGCGCGCACCCTCGCCCAGCTCGAGGACAACCTCGCCTGCCTCGCCCAGCCGCTCACTCCGGCGGAGCTGTCGCGGCTCGACGAAGCGAGCCGGATCGAGCTCGGGTTCCCGCACGATTTCCTCGCGATGCCGCGCATCGTCGCGCAGCGCTTCGGCGGGACCGAGGAGCGGGTCGAGAATCATCGGCCGCTGTCGCATCTGCCGCGGGGGCGCTGACCCCAGCCCCGCAGCACTGCTGCTCCCGCTAGAATTGCGAGATCGCGGCACACCGCGTCGTTTCTCTCCCAACGGCTCAGGAGATCGAATGGCCTACAACTCTCAGACGGCGCGCGCGCTGTGTAGCGCGTCCGAGCTCGAGCTCGTTCGGGCGAGTTTCGCCAGGGGCACTGACATCGCGCCGCGCGCACGGCTGAAAGCGCAGCTCGTGCGCGTGCGGCGGCTGCGCGACAAGTACCGCGATCTCTGGCGGCGCCAGCGTCTGGCCAGTCGCGAGCGCACCGGCACGAAGCTCGGCGCGCGCCCGGGGAGCAACGTGCGCACGAAGGAGAAGGCGCAGCTGTTCGCCGAGACGCTCGCACGCTTCGAGCGCCAGTGGGCCGCGGCGCCCGGCTCGGTCGCGGCGAAGGCGAGGTCCAAGGGCAAGGCAGCGCGGGCCGCCGCACCGACGCTGAACCGCGCCGCGCGACGGCATGGTCTCGCCCGGGCGCTGGCGCCGAAGGCCAAGCCCGTCAAACGCGCCGCTGCACCGCGGGCGGGCTTCGTATCCGAGAAAGCGCTGCAGGCAGCGCGCCGGCAGCGCCTTCAGAACACGCGCGCCAAGACGCTGCAGGCGCACGTTCGCGCGCGCGGACAGCGCAACCAGGCGCGCCGCGACTCGCGGCCGCGTTGAGCCCGTCCCCCGACGCCTCCCACCAGCGCGCGACCAGCTTTCGCGCCGCGTCAACCCTGCGCCCGAAGCGCCGCGCCTTGCCGCGGGTCGAGACGAACGGCTCGGAGCGGACGGTCACCGCCCCGATGCCCGCGTCAGGGCGCTATTCCCGGGGCAAGGTCGCTGGCCGGCAGAGGACGGCCGCCAGTTGCTGTCGCTCGTGGGAGGCGGCTCTACTGCTGCTCAACTTTGGTGGATGAAGTCAGCATACGCAGCCCACCGTGGGTTCGTTCCAATCTACCGACGCTGTTCCGCTTGATCCGGAGCCGGCCACCGGCTGTCGATGACTGGCGACTGCCGTTGCCCAAAACTGCGCGGGATGGCGTCAAGCGGGCTGCGCACCGCGCCGGCCTCCAGCTTCAGCGCATGCGTGAAAATCATCGCGATCGAAATGTCGCTATGGCCAAGCAGCGACTGCACGGTCCGGATATCGGTCCCCGATTTCGCACCGGCAAGCGGCCGGTGAGTGCCACGCCGGCCGCCGCCCGGCTGCTGCCGCAGGCCATCGCGGCCGACCTGGCGGCGCGCGGGCGCGTCGGCTTCAAGCCGGCAGGCGACATCCGCACCATGGCGGACGCCGCGCTTCATATCGGCCTAGCGCGCGAGATCCTGGGCGAGGGGGCGGTGACGCCGACGCGCTTTCGCATCGGCGCCAGCGGCTTGCTCGACGACCTCGAGGGGGTGCTGGGCGGCGGCCCGCGGACGTCCACCGGCAGCGCCTCTTGATCCGTCAAGGGCAAGCGCCTGGCAGGCTTGTCGACGGAACCCCGCAACGCCAGCCCGAGCCGCAACCGGGCAATCTGCCAGGGCGAAACGCCAACGCGACGCGATGAGCTGGGTCGGACAGGATTCAAATCTTGCCGCACCGTGGTGTGAGCCGATGCCAGCCGTTTTCCTGGCGCAACTGGACGCCGTCGACCCGGCCGCCGACTTCCGCTGAAGGGCCGTCACTGAAGTCCTGCACGGCACGGACGGGCTTGAGCAGGCTGTCCCGGGCGCTCATCGACTCACGGCGCGCCGGCTGCCGCCGGACGGCGGATCATCACCACTACCAGCGTCACCACGGTCAGAGGCACGACGAAGCCGAGCATGGCCCCTGAGAAGGCCTGCAGCGCATCGTGCTGCTGCGCGGCCAGGATCAGGTAAGCCACGTAGGCGACGTAATAGCCGAGGAAGACGCCGCCTTCCCAGCGCGCGATCTCGCGCCCGGTCATGAAAACCGGCAGGCAGGCCAGCGCCACGGCCAGCATGACCCAGATGTCGAAGGCCAGCAGCGACGGCGCCAGGGTCAGGCCGAGGTCACCCGACACCAGGCCCGACAGGCCCAGGCAGCCGAGGATGTTGAAGGTGTTGCTGCCGACCACGTTGCCGACCGCAATGTCGCGCTCGCCCTTGATTGCCGCAGTGATGCTGGTGGCCACCTCGGGCATGCTGGTGCCAGCGGCGACGATGGTCAGGCCAATGATCAGGTCGCTCACGCCCATCGCCTTGGCGAAGTTCACCGCGGCCTGCACGAGGTACTCGGATCCGAACACGAGCGCCGCCAGGCCGGCGCCGATCAGCAGCAGCTGTGCGGGCAGCCGGTCGTCCCAAGCACCCGCTTCGGCGGGCTTGATCTCGTCCGCGTACTCATCCTTGGCGGCTTGTGTTTCGCGCCGCGACTGCACGACGAGGAACACCGTGTACGACACGAGCAGCACGAAGAGAACGCCACCGTCAGAGAACGACAGTCGGCCATCCAGCCCCAGCGCCAGCAGCAGCAGGCTCCCGCCGATCATGATCGGCACTTCCTGACGGATCAGTTGGATGTTGACTACCAGCGGCGCGATCAGAGCACTGATGCCCAGGATGAACAGCACGTTGAAGATGTTGCTGCCCACCACGTTGCCGATGGCAATGTCGGTCTTGCCGTCGAGCACGGCACCGACGGTCACCGCGACCTCGGGTGCGCTGGTGCCGAAGGCGACGATGGTGAGTCCGACGACGAGCGGGCTGATGCCGAACGACAGGGCCAGCTTGGACGCGCCACGCACGAGCACGTTGGCGCCGACGACAAGCAGGATCAGGCCGCCGAGGAACATTAGTATGTTCATGATCGGATACTGTAGCGACAAACATCTGCCCGCCGCAGGCCGGACCGCCACGTGGGCCGCTCCCCAGCACAGCGAATCAGGAAGCGCGGCCCGCCGGTGCGACGTATCGCCTGGGCACGCAAGAATTCACCGCCAGCGCGACTCAACAGGCCGACCGCCCTATCAGTCGCATGAATGCTGGGACTTCCGTCTGGAATCTACCGTCATCCAGGGAATCGACCTGACGGCAAATTTCTTGCGGGAGATAGATCTCGAAAGCTACTCCCACTCGATCGTCGCTGGCGGCTTGCTCGAGACGTCGTAGACGACGCGGTTGACACCGCGGACCTCGTTGATGATCCGGTTGGCCACGCGCGCGAGGAGTTCCTGCGGCAGCGGCGCCACGTGCGCCGTCATGAAGTCAGTGGTCTGGACTGCGCGCAGCGCGACGACGTGCTCGTAGGTGCGACCGTCCCCCATCACGCCGACCGAACGCACCGGCAGGAAGACGGCGAACGCCTGCGCGGTCGTGTCGTACCAGCCCGCTCGCCCGGAGCTCCTCGATGAAGATCGCGTCGGCTTCCCGCAGCAGGTCCGCGTACTCCCGCTTGACCGCGCCCAGGATCCGCACCCCGAGTCCCGGCCCCGGGAACGGATGGCGGAAGACCATCTCGCGGGGCAGCGCGAGCACGAGTCCCAGCTCGCGCACCTCGTCCTTGAAGAGTTCCCGCAGGGGCTCGAGCAGCTTGAGGTGCAGCGTCTCGGGCAGCCCGCCGACGTTGTGGTGCGACTTGATCGTGTGCGCTTTCTTGGTCTTCGCGCCGGCCGACTCGATCACGTCCGGGTAGATCGTCCCTTGCGCGAGCCACTTGGCGTTCGGGAGGCGCGCCGCTTCCTCCTGGAACACGTGCACGAATTCGCGGCCGATGATCTTGCGTTTCTCCTCCGGATCCTCGATCCCCTCGAGCGCCTTCAGGAACCGCGCGGCGGCGTCGACCATGTCGACCTTGACGCCGAGGTGCCGGGAGAAGGTTTCCATCACCTGGGCACCCTCGTCCTTCCGGAGCAGGCCGGTGTCGACGAAGATGCAGGTGAGCTGGTCGCCGATCGCACGGTGGATCAGGCCCGCCGCCACCGAGGAATCGACGCCGCCGGAGAGCCCGAGGATCACCTCCTCCTTCCCGACCTGCGTGCGGATGCGCTCGATCGCCTCGGCGATGTAGTCGCCCATGTTCCAGTCGCCGCGGCAGCCGCAGATGTCGTAGGCGAACCGGCGCAGGATCGTCGCGCCCTGGCGCGTGTGCGTCACCTCGGGATGAAACTGCACGCCGTAGAATCCGCGCGCCTCGTCGGCCATCCCGGCGATCGGACAGGAGGGATTGCTCGCGATCACCTTGAACCCCGCGGGGACGTCGATCACCTTGTCCCCGTGGCTCATCCAGACGTCGAGCAGCCCGTGCCCCTCGGCGTTGGTGCGGTCCTGGATCCCGTCGAACAGCTTGGAATGGCCTCGCGCGCGCACTTCGGCGTAACCGAACTCGCGTACCTTCGAGCCCTCCACCCGCCCGCCGAGCTGGGCCGCCATGGTCTGCATGCCGTAGCAGATGCCGAGAACCGGCACGCCCAGGTCCCAGACCGCACCCGGAGCGCGCGGCCCCTCGGTCTCGTACACCGACGCGGGCCCACCGGACAGGATCACGCCGCGCGGCCGGAAATCGCGCACGAAAGCGTCGGAGACGTCATGCGGGTGCAGCTCGCAGTACACGTGCGCCTCGCGCACGCGGCGGGCGATCAGCTGCGAGTACTGGGCGCCGAAGTCGAGGATGAGGATCCGCTCGCGCGCCACGGATCACTCGACCTGGTAGTTGGGCGATTCCTTGACGATCTGCACGTCGTGGACGTGCGATTCGCGCATGCCTGCGCTCGAGATCTCCACGAACTCGGCGCGGTCGCGCACCTCGTCGATCGTTCCGCAACCGAGATAGCCCATGCTGGCCCGCAGGCCCCCGAGAAGCTGGCCGACGACGCCGACCACCGAACCCTTGTAGGGCACCCGGCCCTCGACGCCCTCCGGCACGAGCTTGTCGGCGTGCATCGCCGGATCCTGGAAGTAGCGATCGGCCGCGCCCTGCTGCATCGCCCCGAGCGAGCCCATGCCGCGGTACGCCTTGTAGGAGCGCCCCTGGAACAGCTCGATTTCGCCCGGCGACTCTTCCGTACCGGCGAAGAGCCCGCCGATCATCACGCAGTTCGCGCCCGCCGCCAGCGCCTTGGGGATGTCCCCGGAGAAGCGGATGCCGCCGTCGGCGATGATCGGCACATTGGTTCCGGCGAGGCCCTCGGCGACGCTCGCGATCGCAGTGACCTGGGGCACGCCGACGCCGGCCACGATGCGGGTCGTGCAGATCGAGCCCGGTCCGATCCCCACCTTCACGCCATCGGCACCGTGATCGACCAGGGCGCGTGCGCCCGCGGCGGTGGCGACGTTCCCGCCCACGACCTCGACCCGCGGAAAATTGGACTTGACCCACCGCACGCGGTCGAGCACACCCTGTGCGTGACCATGCGCGGTGTCGACGACCAGCACGTCCACGCCCGCCTCGACGAGGGCCGCGACGCGCTCATCGGTCCCCTCGCCGACCCCGACCGCCGCCCCGACGCGCAGGTTGCCGAGGTCGTCCTTGCAGGCGTTCGGATGCTCGCTCGACTTGAGGATGTCCTTCACGGTCATCAGTCCGCGCAATTCGAAGGCCTCGTTCACCACCAGCACCCGCTCGAGGCGGTGGCTGTGCATGAGCGCCTTCGCCTCATCGAGCGTGGCGCCCTCGCGCACGGTCACCAGCCGCTCGCGCGGGGTCATGATCGCGCGCACCGGCTGATCGAGTCGGGTCTCGAACCGCAGGTCGCGATTGGTGACGATGCCGACGACGCGCTTGCCCTCGACCACGGGCAGTCCGGAGATGCGGTGCGATTCGGTGAGCGCCTTGACCTCGCGCACGCTCATCTCGGGCGGAATGGTGATCGGGTCGCGCACGACGCCCGACTCGTACCGCTTGACCTTCAGGACCTCCGCCGCCTGCTGCTTGGGCGACAGGTTCTTGTGCACGATGCCGATGCCGCCTTCCTGCGCGAGGGCGATCGCGAGGCGCGCCTCGGTGACCGTGTCCATGGCCGCCGAGACGATCGGAATGCTGATCGTGATGTTGCGGGTGATGCGGGTGCGGAGCGCGACGTCGCGCGGCAGGATCGTGGAGTGGGCAGGAACCAGCAGAACGTCGTCGAACGTGAGCGCCTTGGTGATGGGTCGCATGGCGGGCAGGAGACGCAAAGACGCATTATACGTGTGCCCCCTGCCCCGGTAAAACGGCCTGCGCGGCGTCATCCCGGCGATTGACTGGGGCGTTGAAAGCCTTTAGTGTCGATCAACGCTCCTGCCAAGGACAACGTCATGCGTTCGCTGGTTGTGCGCCCGCTGGTCTTTCACCCGCTCATCCGCTGCCTGCCCGCGCTCGCGGTCGTCGCGCTCCTCGCCGCCCCGGCCGGTGCGCAGCAGCTCTACAAGTACGTCGGCCCGGACGGCCGCATCCAGTACACCGACCGGCCCCCGCCGGGCGCCCAGAACGTGGAAAAGGTCACGAGTTCCCGCGTGAGCACCGTCGGGCCCGCGGGGGCGGCGGGCGGCGAGGCCGCGAAGGCCGGCGCGCCGAAGACCGCGGCCGACCAGGAGCAGGACTTTCGCAAGCGCCGCGCCGAGGCCGAGGAGAAGGCGAAGAAGGCCGAGAAGGTTGCGCAGGAGAATAGCGAGACCGCGCAGCGCTGCACCTACCTGAGGCGCGAGCTTGCCGGCATGCAGTCCGGCGCGCGCATCTCCAGAATCAACGAAAAGGGCGAGACCGTTTACCTCGAGGACACGCAGGTCCAGTCGGAGATCGCGCGCGTCCAGCGCGATATCGGCACGACCTGCAAGTAGTTCAAGTCCGGCGGCGCGCGGACTGCGCGCGTCGACGGCGCCCCGTCTTCGGGTCGGCCGCGAGCGGCCGCAGGATCTCCACCCGGTCTCCCTCTCGCAGCACGTCGGCCAGCGCCACGAGGCGGCCATGCACGCCGATGCGCTCGCGGGCGAGATCGATCTCCGGGCACTCGCGCAGCACGCCGCATTGATCGATCGCCGCACGGACCGTCTCCCCGTCGGCGAGGTCGACGGTGTAACGCCGTTGCACCGCTGGCGTCGCGTAGACGATCTCCACCCGCGGCATCACTGCGCGCGCAGGTGGAGCGCGTCTGCCCGGCGCACGAAGGCGTCGACGAACGTGTTGGCGATGTGATTGAACACCGGGCCTGCGAGCCGCGCCAGCACCGGGCTTGCCAACTCGTAGGCGAGATCGAACTCGATCCGGGACCCCGCCTCGCCGAGCTGCGCGAACCGCCACTCGCCATGCAGGTGCCGGAAAGGGCCGCGCACCAGCTGCATCGAGATCCGCTCGGCGTGACGCTGCGCGTTCGCAGTCGTGAAGGACTGGCGCACGCCGCGGAATTCGACGTGGATCGTCGCGACGGTGCGCTCGGGCTCGCGCACCTCCACCTCGACGGCGCTGCACCAGGGCAGGAACCGCGGATAGGCCTCGACGTCCTCGACGAGCTCGTACATCTCTGCAGCGCCGTACGCCACGAGCGCCTGGCGCGAAACGGTGATCATGCGATGCGGGAACCTCTCGGGAGCACGCCACCGCAGCGCGGCGGATAGAATCGCGTAGTTTAGCGACAACCCATCATGAGCATCGTCGAGAACCGGAAGGCCTTTCACGACTACTTCGTCGAAGAACGCTACGAGGCGGGGATCGCGCTCGAGGGATGGGAGGTGAAAGCCATCCGGGCGGGGCGCGTGCAGCTGAAGGAAGCCTACGTCATCGTGAAGGGCGCCGAGCTCTTCCTGATCGGTGCGCACATCAGCCCGCTGGCCGCCGCCTCGACCCACGTCGAGCCGGACCCGGTGCGGACCCGGAAGCTCCTCCTCCATGCCGAGGAGATCACGCGCCTGATCGGCAAGGTCGAACAGGCCGGCTACGCGCTCGTGCCCCTGAACCTGCATTACGCCAAGGGCCGCATCAAGCTCGAGATCGGGCTCGCCAAGGGCAAGAAACAGTACGACAAGCGCGCCGCCGAGAAGGAGCGCGAGTGGAACCGGGAGAAGCAGCGCCTGTTGCGAGTGAAGATCTGACCGGACGCCGGACCCGTCAACCCGGCTTCGCGAGCTGCAGCCAGGTGGCCACGACCGTATCGGGGTTGAGCGAGAGGCTGTCGATGCCCTCCTGCATCAGCCAGCGCGCGAGGTCGGGGTGATCGGACGGTCCCTGGCCGCAGATCCCGACGTACTTTCCCTGTCGCCGGCAGGCCTGAATCGCCATCCGCAGCAGGACCTTCACCGCCGGATCGCGTTCGTCGAAGCCGCCCGCCACGAGCGCGGAGTCGCGGTCGAGTCCCAGCGTGAGCTGGGTGAGATCATTCGAGCCGATCGAGAATCCGTCGAAATGCTCCAGGAAGGCGTCGGCGAGGACGGCGTTCGACGGCAGCTCGCACATCATCACGATGCGCAGCCCCTGCTCGCCCCGCTTCAGGCCCTGACTCGCGAGCAGCTCGATCACCCGTTGCGCCTCGTCGACGGTGCGCACGAACGGCACCATCAACTCCACGTTGGTCAGTCCCATGTCGTTGCGGACCCGTCGCAGCGCCTCGCACTCCATGGCGAAGCACTCGCGAAACGCCGGGGCGATGTAGCGCGACGCGCCGCGGAACCCCAGCATCGGGTTCTCCTCCTCCGGTTCGTAGCGCGCACCGCCGACGAGCTTGCGGTACTCGTTCGACTTGAAGTCGGAGAGCCGCACGATCACCGGCTTCGGCCAGAATGCGGCCGCGATGGTGGCGACGCCCTCGGCGAGCTTCTCCACGAAGAAGGCGCGCGGGCTCGCGTAGCCGCGGGCCGCCTCCTCGACCTGTCGCTTCAGCTCGCCGGGCAGCTCCGGATGGTCGAGCACCGCCTTCGGGTGCACGCCGATCATGTTGTTGATCACGAACTCGAGGCGGGCCAGGCCGACACCGGCGTTCGGCAGCGCCGCGTGGTCGAACGCGAGATGCGGGTTGCCGACGTTCATGCTGATCTTCACCGCGATGGGTGGCAGCGCGCCGATCGCCTGTGTCGTGACCTCGACCGGCAGCCGTCCGGCGTAGACGTTCCCGGTGTCGCCCTCGGCGCAGGACACCGTGACTTCGTCGCCCTCGCGCAGCCGCGCCGTGGCGTCGCCGCTCCCGACGATCGCGGGAATGCCGAGCTCGCGGGCGATGATCGCCGCGTGGCACGTGCGGCCGCCGCGGTTGGTGACGATGGCTGCCGCCCGCTTCATGACCGGCTCCCAGTTGGGGTCGGTCATGTCGGTGACGAGCACGTCCCCGGGCTGCACGCGCGACATCTCCGCAGCGTCCTTGACGACACGGACGCGGCCGATGCCGACTTTCTGCCCGATCGCACGGCCCGACACGAGCACCGCGGAGGTCGCGGCCAGGCGATATTTCTCCTGGCCCTCCTTGGCTGCCCTGGATTTCACCGTCTCGGGGCGGGCCTGGAGAATGTAGATTTTTCCGTCGAGCCCGTCCTTGCCCCACTCGATGTCCATCGGCCGCCCGTAGTGGCGCTCGATCTCCACGCCGAAGCGCGCGAGCTCGGTCACGTCGGCGTCGTCGAGGCAGAAGCGGTGGCGGTCGGCCGCCGGAACGTCAACGGTGCGCGTGGTCCGCCCGGTGCGCCCGTCGTCGGTGAACACCATTCGGATGAGCTTGGAGCCGAGCCCGCGCCGGATCACCGCAGCCTTGCCGGCCGCCAGCATCGGCTTGTGGACGTAGAACTCGTCGGGGTTGACCGCGCCCTGCACCACGGTCTCGCCCAAGCCGTACGAGCCGGTGATGAAAACGACATCCCGGAACCCCGATTCGGTATCGAGCGTGAACATGACGCCGCTCGACGCCAGATCGCTTCGCACCATGCGCTGCACGCCCGCCGAAAGCGCGACCTCGGCATGGGCGAAGCCCTGGTGGACCCGGTATGAAATGGCGCGATCGTTGTAGAGCGATGCGAACACGTGCTTGATCGCGTCGAGGACGTTCGCCAGGCCGACCACGTTCAGGAAAGTCTCCTGCTGGCCCGCGAACGAGGCGTCCGGCAGGTCCTCCGCCGTCGCGCTCGAGCGCACCGCGACCGGATACTCGCCGTCCTTCATCAGCGTGCGGTACTCCGCCGCGACCGCGGCCTCGAGCGCCGGCGGCAACGGCGCCGCGACGATCCACCCCCGGATCTCGGCGCCGCAGCGGGCGAGCGCGTCCACGTCGTCAGGATTGAGATCGGCAAGACGCGCTTCGATCCGTCGCGCCAGGCCGGCGCCGTCGAGAAACTCGCGAAAAGCCGCGGCGGTCGTGGCAAACCCGCCGGGAACGCGGATGCCCCGCGCGGCAAGGTTGGCGATCATCTCGCCGAGGGATGCGTTCTTCCCGCCGACACGCGCGAGATCCCCCATGCGCAGATCCTGGAACCGTACAACGTAGTCGCCGCCTGGCATCTCGCTCCGTCCTGTTGCCGCCATCGAAACAAACCCGCGTATTGTAGTTTCGCCCTGCAATTGCGTCCGCGCCTTGCGCTAGGGCATTGATCAGCGAGCGGATTTCAGGGCGTACGGGTGTACGGTCGATGCCGACCGCCGCCCGGACGAACCTGCTGGAGAACGAGGCCGTCGGCGTGGACGACCATGGCGAGTCGGGACAGTGCGGTGGCTTGGGCGCGCCGCCGTGGCGACGGCGGTCGAACTATCGGCGCACTCGGTAGAAGGCGAGGCCCGTGGGCAGCTCTTTGCCCTCGCGCAGTTGCTCGAGGCAGCTATGCATGCCGTAGTTGTAGTAGTAGCCGGCGAGCGTCTCGGCGACTTCCCGAGCGTCGATCGGCCACCACTCCGTTTCCCAGTCGAAGCGCATCTCGAAGCGGAGCCCGATCGCGCGGCGCACGAAGGACGCCACCTCGGCAGTGGCCGGTGTTGCCTCGGCGCGATCCGTCCACACCTCGATCTGCATGCATTCCCCTGCGAATCACCCGCTGTCGCAGATCCGTCAGTCGTTGTGCGCTCTCCGGCGCGCGGGTCCGCGTGACCGACCTGAGGGTGCGGCAGCGGGCGCAAGACTGCCGTGACATTGGTGGCTTGTTCCGCAATCGAGGCCGCGCAATCGCGTGACGCCGTTCACGCGTGTAACGTCCTGTGACGATCTGGCCCGGAAGCTGCTATGACAAGGGCATTGCTCCGACCCGCCGGGCGGGGCGTTTCCGGGGAAGTGGAAAGTGAATCGGCCAATGGCACTGCTGGAATCAGGGATGGAGGCCGGCGACGAAATGCGCGCCGCCGAATTGCTCACGGAAACGCCGCTCGACCGGCTCGAGGCGACCGTGATCGCCCTGAAAAGGGACCGCTCGCCGGAAGTCGCGCGCAAAGCCATGGTGGAGCGCATCGCTCGCGCGCCGCTGGCCGAGTTCGAAATGCTCAAGCTCATCTATCTAAGGCACTGCGGGAACACCGCGGAGTAACGATCGCGGACCGGGTCATGACGCCGCCGATCTGCGTAGGATCGGCGACTGGCTTATATTCGCACGCGGCCAGCACCTAGCCGCACGCCGTCTACGCACCCGCCACCGCCCATGCCCAAGCGCAGCCGCACCGTGTTCTTCGTTTCCGACGGCACCGGCATCACCGCCGAGATGCTCGGGCACAGCCTGCTCACGCAGTTCGAGGGCATCGAGTTCACCCAGGTCGTCCTGCCCTTCGTCGACACTGCGGAGAAGGCCCGGGCGTGCCTGGAGCAGATCGAGGACGTCAAGGCCCGCTCGGAGGCACGGCCGATCGTCTTCTGCACGCTCGTCGACGAGTCGGTGCGCAGCATGCTGCGCCGCGCCGATGCGCTGGTGCTCGACTTCTTCGAGGGGTTCATCAATCCGCTCGAGGTGGAATTCGGCATTCGCTCGTCCCATGCCGTGGGCCGGTCGCACAGCGTGGCGCACAACAAGGAGTACCAGGATCGGATCGAGGCGGTGAACTACGCGCTCGCGCACGACGACGGGTTGGGCAGCCGCGAGCTCGCCCGCGCCGACGTCATCCTGGTCGGCGTCTCGCGCAGCGGGAAGACGCCGACCTGCCTCTACATGGCCATGCAGTTCGGCATCAAAGCGGCGAACTATCCGCTGACGCCCGACGACTTCGAGCGCGGCGAGCTGCCCGGGGCGGTCGCGCCCCTGGTCGGCAAGCTGTTCGGCCTCACGATCACGCCCGAGCGGCTGAGCGAGATCCGCCAGGAGCGGCGGCCCGACAGCCGCTACGCGCGCCTCGAGAACTGCCGCTACGAGATCGAGGAGGCCGAGAAACTCATGCGCCGCCATGGCATCGAGTGGCTCAACTCCACGACGCGTTCGATCGAGGAAATCGCCACCAAGGTGCTGCAGGCGGTCAAGCTCGAGCGGCGGGCGTACTAGGGAACATTGGGTTAGCGGGGGATACATCCCCCTCTGACCCGCTAAGTCGAAGCGAGCTGCTGCTGGCGCACCTGCTCGAACAGGCAGACCGCCGCCGCGGCGGCGACGTTGAGCGACTCGGTGGCGCCCGGCATCGGTATGCGCAGGCGCAGGGCCGCCACTGCCGCGAGTTCGGGCGAAACGCCGGCGCCCTCCGAGCCGAAAATCCAGGCCACCGGTCCGCGCAGATCGACCTCGAACAGCGATGCCCCCGTTCGGACGTCGGTGGTCGCGACCGTGCCCCGGTACCCGCCAGCGACCTCCGCGAGCGCGGCATGCTCGTGGATCGCCAGAAAGAAGTGCGCCCCCTGCCCCGCGCGCAGCACCTTGGGGGACCACGCGAACACGCACCCCTTCGAGAGGAACACGTGCCTCACGCCCGCCGCCGCGGCCGTACGCAGCATCGAGCCCATGTTCCCCGGATCCTGGATCCCATCCAGGAGCAGGCAGGTCTCGGTGCGCGCCGGGGCCGCCGGCAGGGCGGGTGTCCGGATGACGGCCAGCAGGCCGACCGGCTCGACCACCTGCGCGATCTCCGCGAAGAGCCGGTCCGACATAAGAGCGCGCGCGCTGGCGGGCGCCGCGTCGAAGAGCTCGCGGATCTCGGCGCGTGCATACGCCGACTCGCTCGCCACCACCACCTCGGCGATGCCCCCGGCCGCACGGTAAGCGGCAAGGAGATGAGGTCCGTCGAGAAGCGTCGCGCCCTGCTCGCGTCGCTCGCGGGCCGACGACGCGAGGCGCGCGAGGCGCTTGAACAGCGCATTGTCGCGCGAGCTGATACGCTTGATCGAGCCTGGGGACATCGCGCGAGCGCGGCAGGAATTGAGGTCGTGACGCGGGCACGAGTCTAGCAGAGCGAAGGATGCGGATCGCGATCGTCACCCCCGCCGCGGCCAGCACGCGCACCGGGAACCGGCACACGGCACAACGCTACGCCGCGTTCCTGCGCGCCGCGGGGCATCGGGTGCAGGTTGCCTCGTCGTGGGACGGGGGCGATTGCGACCTCCTGCTCGCGCTGCACGCGCGCAGGAGCCATGAATCGATCGCACGCTTCCATGCCTGCCACCCGGAGCGCCCGCTCGTCGTCGTGCTGACCGGCACGGACGTCTATCGCGACATTCAGGACGACCCCGCGGCGCGCCGCTCGCTCGAGCTCGCGACTCTTCTGATCACGCTGCAGGAGCAGGCCGGGCGCGAGCTGCAACGCCGCTGGCGCGGCAAGGTGCGGGTCGTCTATCAATCGGCGAGCGTCGCGCGCGCCGCAGCGCCGCCGCAACGGCGGTTCCGGGTCTGCGTGGTCGGGCATCTGCGCGCGGAGAAGGACCCGTTTCGCGCCGCGCTTGCGCTCGCGCACCTGCCCGACGAGCGGCCGATCGAGGTCGTGCACGTCGGCGACGCGCTCAGTGGGGAAATGGCGAGCGAGGCGCGCCGGCTGATGCGCGTGGATGCGCGTTACCGGTGGGTCGGCGGCGTGCCGCACTCCCGCGCGCTCGCCTGGCTCGCGCGCAGCCACCTGCTCGTAGTCAGCTCACGGATGGAGGGCGGCGCGAACGTGATCTGCGAGGCCGCCCGCGCCGGCGTGCCGGTCGTCGCGTCGCGGGTGCCGGGTAACGTCGGCATGCTGGGTCCGCGCTATCCCGGCTACTACCCGCTCGCGGACGAGCGTGCGCTCGCGCGGCTGATCGACCGGGCCAGTACGGAGGCGCGCTTCTACGCCCGGCTCAAGGCCGGTACCGCGGCGCGCCGGCATCTCTTCGCGCCCGCCGCCGAGCGCCGTGGCGTACTCGCGGTCGTGCGCGAGGCGAGCGGCGCGGCGCGCGCCTAGCGTTCCTCGTCGCCGAACAGCGCCACCTGCAGCGGCACGCTCCCGGTCCGGAGCGCCTGCCGGACCGGTCCGAAGCTGCCGCGATGCGCGGCACAAGGGCCGAGACGGCGCAGCACCTCGAGATGATCCGCGGTCGGATATCCCTTGTGGCGGTCGAAGCCGTAGGCCGGGAAGCGCTGGTGCAACCGCACCATCTCCGCATCGCGCTCGGTCTTGGCGAGGATCGACGCCGCCGAAATCGCCTTTACCGTGGCGTCACCGCCCACGATCGCCTCCGCGGGGATCCGCACGTCCGGGCAGTGCAGCCCGTCCACGAGCACCCGCTGCGGGATCACCGCGAGGCCCTCGATCGCGCGCTTCATCGCGAGCAGGCTCGCGCGCAGGATGTTCAAGGCATCGATCTCTGCGACCGTCGCCGACGCGACCGCCCACGCGAGCGCGCGGCTGCGGATCCGGTCGGCGAGATCGAGGCGCACGGATTCGCCAAGGCGCTTCGAGTCGTCCAGGCCGCGGACGGGCCGGCGGGCGTCGAGAATCACCGCCGCGGCGTACACCGGCCCGGCGAGCGGACCTCTGCCCGCCTCGTCCACGCCGCACACGACGCGACCGCCTGCCGTCATCGCGCTGCGCGGCTCGATGTGCCGTGCACGAGAGGCAGCAGTGCGTCGGCGGTGCACTCGGCCGAGTCGCGGCGCAATTCGGCGTGCAGCCGCAGGAACCGCTCCTCGATCGACCTGCGGAGCGGCGCGTCGGCGAGCATGTTGCCGACGGCCTGGGCGAGGTTCTCCGGCGTGGCCTCGTACTGCATGAACTCGGGCACCACCGCCTCGCCGCAGAGGATGTTCGGCAAGCCCACATGCGGCACCCGGATCAGGCGCTTCGCGATCAAGTAGGAAAACGGCGCGACGCGATAGGCGATCACCATCGCGCGTCGCGTCAGCGCCGCCTCGAGGGTCACGGTCCCGCTCGTCGCCAGGGCCACGTCGCACGCGGCGAGGGCCTCGCGCGAGTGGCCGAAGAGGAGCGCCATCGGCAGCTCGCGCGCCTCGTGACGGTACAGGGCCGCTTCGAACAGGTCGCGGGTCTCGCGAGTCACCAGCGGGACGACGAACCGGACTGACGGCAGCCGTGCGTGCAGCAGCTTGGCCGCCTCGATGAACGTCCCGGACATCATGTCGAGCTCCGACTGCCGGCTGCCGGGCAGCACCGCGACCACCGGCGCGTGCGCGGGCAGGCGCAACTGCTCGCGCGCGGCCTCCCGATCGGCGTTCTCGGGGATCTCGTCGGCCAGCGGATGGCCGACGAACGTGACGTCCACGCCGGCCCCCCGGTAAAGCGCTTCCTCGAACGGGAACAGCACGAGGAGATGCGAGACGTAGTCCTTCATGCGGCGGATCCTGCTTCGCCGCCAGGCCCAGACCTGCGGGCTGACCAGGTGCGCGGTGGTGAGCCCTGCCCGCTTCAGCTTGCGCGCCAACCCGAGGTTGAACTCGGGGGAGTCGATGCCGATGAAGAGCGTGGCGCGCTGCGCGCGCACGCGGCGGAGCACCTCGGCGCGGATCGCGAGCAGATCGCGCAGGTGCCGGACCACCTCCACGAAGCCGCGCACGGCCAGCCTTTCCTGGGGAAACCAGGACTCGAACCCCGCCGCGATCATGCGCGGCCCGCCGATGCCGCAGAACTCCGCCTCGGGAAGCCGGCGGCGCAGCGCCTCGATCAGTCGGCTGCCGAGCAGGTCTCCGGACGCCTCGCCCGCGACCAGCGCGATCCGGACGGGTGCGCTCACGTTCTTCTCAGCGGACGATGCCGCGGGAGGCCGTGCGCAGGAACTCCGCCAGCACCGCCACCTCGGGACTCGACGCGGCCTGGAGCTCGAGCGCGCTCTGCGCCTGCGCAAGCGTCAGCCCGCGCCGATAAAGCGTGCGATAGGCCTCGGTGAGCGCCGCGATCGCCGCCGCGGTGAAGCTGCGGCGCCGCAGCCCCTCCGCGTTCAATCCGAGCGCTTTGGGGGGGCTGCCGGCGACCGTCACGTACGGCGGCACGTCCTGCCGCAGCATCGTGCCCCCGCCGAGCATCACGTGCGCCCCGATCCGGACGAACTGGTGCACGCCGGAGAACCCGCCGAGGATGGCCCAGTCGCCGATATGGCAGTGGCCGGCCAGCTGGGTGTTGTTGGCGAGCACGGTCTTGCTGCCGATCTGGCAGTCGTGGGCGAGGTGCGACGTAGGACATGATCCAGTTGTCGTCGCCGACGCGCGTGACCCCGGCGTCCTTGCGCGTGCCGGTATTGAACGTGCAGTACTCGCGGATCGTGTTGCGGTCGCCGATCTCCAGGCGCGTGGGCTCGCCCGCGTAGGACTTGTCCTGCGGCGGGCCGCCGAGCGCGGTGAACGAACCGATGCGGTTGTCGCGTCCGATCCGGGTGTGCCCCTCGATGATGGCGTGCGGTCCGACCTGCGTGCCCGCGCCGATCTCGACGTGCGGCCCGACGATCGAGTACGGCCCGATCGCGACGCTCGCGTCGAGTCGCGCCTCGGGATGGACGATGGCCGTGGGATGGATGTTCGCCATGCCCCTTACGCGTCCCGCAGCGCGCACATCATCGTGGCGACCGCCGCGAGGCGCTCGCCCACGCGCGCCTCGGTGGAGAATTTCCAGATGCCCTTGAGATGCCGGTCGATGCGGGCGTGCAGCATGAGCTGGTCGCCCGGCATCACCGGGCTCTTGAAGCGGGCGTCGTCGATGCCGACGAAGTAGACGACCGAGTGGGCGTCGGGCAGGCGCTCGCCCGACTTGAACGCGAGGATGGCGGCCGCCTGGGCCATCGCCTCGATCACCATCACGCCCGGCATCACCGGGTGATGCGGGAAATGCCCGGGAAAGAACGGCTCGTTGATGGTGACGTTCTTGAGCGCCACGATGCTCTTGCCCGACTCCATCTCGAGCACGCGATCGACGAGCAGGAAGGGGTAGCGGTGCGGCAGGTGCTCGAGTACCGCTTTTATGTCCATTGCGTTCATTGGTCTTGCTCCAGGTGTCGCACGCGCCGGTCGAGCTCGCGCAGCCGTTCGGTCACGCGCGCGAGGCCGCGCAGGTGCGCGACGAGGCGCCGCCACTTGCCTGCTTCCTCGGCGGGAAACACGCTCAGGTAGGTCCCGGGCGTGCTGATCGACTTGGTCACGACGGTGCTGCCGGCGACGATCACCCGGTCGGCGATCGTGAGGTGGCCGCCGATCATCGCCGCGCCGCCGATCATGCAGTGGCGCCCGATCGTCGTGCTGCCCGCGATGCCGACGCACCCGGCAATCGCGGTATGCGCGCCGATGCGGCAGTTGTGGCCGATCTGGATCTGGTTGTCGAGCTTGACGCCGTCCTCGATGATCGTGTCCTCGATCGCGCCCCGGTCGATGGTCGTGTTCGCGCCGATCTCCACGTCGTCGCCGATCAGCACGCGGCCGATCTGCGGAATCTTCAGCCATCGTCCGCCTTCGGGCGCGTACCCGAAGCCGTCGGCACCGATGACCGCCCCGGAGTGGACGACGGAGCGCGCGCCGATCTCGCACCCCGCATAGATCGTCGCCCGCGCGTGGAGCCGGCTGTCCGGGCCGATGCGGGCGCCCTCGCCTACGATGCAGCCGGCGCCGAGCGAGGCCTGGTCGCCGATTCGCGCGCCGGCCCCGATCACGCATCCGGGCCCCACCTGCGCCGTGGGCGCGACGGTCGCGTCGGACGCGACGATCGCGTCGGGGTGGATGCCCGGCGTGACCGGCGCTGGCGGGTTGAGCAGCGCCGAGACGCGCGCGAAGTACGCGTAGGGGTCCTTGCAGACGATGCGCGGCAACGCGGAGGCGTCGCGATCGTCGATACCGACGATCACCGCCGAGGCGCTGGTCGTGGCGAGGTCGGGGCGGAACCGGGACTGCGCCAGGAAGCTGATCGCGCCGGCGCCGGCGCTCCGGAGCGTTCCGACTGCGGAAATCTCGACCCGCGGGTCGCCGAGCAGCTCGCCCCCGAGCCGCGCCGCGATGTCGCCGAGCCTGAGCGGGCCGGACCCCATCGCGCCCTGCCGCTACTTCTTGCCGGGCGGAGTGTCGTCGAGCGCGCGGATCACCTTGTCGGTGATGTCGATGCGCGGACTCGCGTACACGGCCTCCTGCAGGATGACGTCGAACTTCTCGGCCTCGGCGATCTGGCGCACGACGCGATTGGCGCGCTCGAGAATCCCCGACAGCTCCTCGTTGCGGCGCTGGTTGAGGTCCTCGCGAAACTCGCGCTGCTTGCGCTGGAATTCGCGGTTCATCTCGCCGAAGTCGCGCTCGCGATTGCGCCGGTCCGTCTCCGACATCGTCATGGCGTTCTTCTCGAGCGTCTCCTGCGTCCGCTTGAGCTGCTCGGCGAGCTTGGCGAGCTCCTGCTCGCGCTTGGAGAACTCGCCCTCGATCTTCTTCTGCGCGCGCTGCGCCGGCGCGGCGTCGCGCAGGATCCGGTCGAGGTTGACGAATCCGATCCTGCTGTCCACCTGCGCGCTGCCCGCGCCCGCGAACCCGAGCAGCACCGCCAGGACCAAACAATGCAACATTCTCACTTTCGTCTCCTGCCGCGTCGTTGCGGCACACCGCCGCGCATTGCGCCGCATCGCTTCGCGCTCAGAACGTCTGACCGAACACGAACTGGAATCTCTGGATCTGGTCGCCGGGTTGATCGTTGAAGGGCTGGGCAATGCTCAGTTTGAGCGGGCCGAACGGCGAGTTCCAGGCGAACACGATGCCCGTAGAATATCGCAACTGCAGGTCCGAGAGCGTAAACGGGCTCTGGTCGAGCCAGACCTGGCCCACGTCGAAGAACAGCCCGAGGCGCGCCGAGCGATCCTGCCGCAGGCCCGGAACCGGGAAGAGGATCTCGGCATTGCCCACCACCTTGCGGCTTCCGCCGAGCACGCCGTTGACGTCCCGCGGACCCAGCGTGCTCTGCTCGTAGCCGCGCACGCTCGACGGCCCGCCGGCGTAGAAGGCCTTGAAGAACGGCAGCTGCTTGTCGTCGTACCCGCCGCCGTATCCGAGCTCGCCGTTCAGGTACAGGGTGAAGTCGTTCGTCAGCGGGTAATACCAGCCGAGCTGGTAACCCAGCTTGTAGTACCGCAGATCGAGCACCGGGAGCGTGATCTCCGCCGTCGCCCGCTGAACGGTGCCGCTCGTGGGCCAGATGGCGCTGTCGCGGCGGTCGCGAACCCAGGACGTGGTCGTGATCAGGGCCACCGGCTCGTTGCCGTTCTGGTTCACGAAGTCGATGAAGCGCTGCGGGCTGTTGTCGAACGTTTCGATCTTGGTCTGCTCGACCGTCAGACCGAAGTTGATCCGGTCGAGCTCGGTGATCGGGTAGCCGACCCGGAGGCCGGCCCCGAGCGACTCGGTGATGTAGTTCCCGAGGTTGAGCTGCTGGGCGTCGAACCGGCGGTCGTAGATGTCGAATCCGGCGCTCAGGCCGTCGATGGTGAAGTACGGATCGGTATAGGAGAGGCCGATGTTGCGGTTCACCTTGCTCGTATTCGCCGCGATGCCCACCGAGTTGCCCGAGCCGAAGACGTTCTGCTGGTTCGCCGAAGCCTGCAGCACCAGGCCGTCGGAGCTGGAGAACCCGACCCCGAACAGCAGGTTCCCGGTCGGCTTCTCCTTGACCTTCAGGTTGACGTCGACCTGGTCGGTGGTCCCGGCGACCGGCTCGGTATCGAGGTCCACTTCCGAGAAATAGTTCAGCCGATCGACCCGCCGCTTCGACAGCTGGAGCTTCTGGGCGTCGTAGAAGGCGCCTTCGAGCTGGCGCAGCTCGCGCCGGACCACCTCGTCGCGCGTTCTCGTGTTGCCGACGACGTTGATGCGCCGCACGTACACGCGCCGCCCCGGGTCCACCATGATCGTGAAGGCGACCGTGCGCTTGTCCTTGTCCACGTCGGGGACCGCGTTGGCGTTGGCGAACGCATAGCCCTCGTCGCCGAGCCGCTCGGAGATCTTCTTCGTCGAGTCGGCGAGCTTTTCGCGCGAGAACGGCTCGCCCGGTTTCAGCGTGATGAGCCGCGCGAGCTCGGCCTCGGGGAGGAGCAGCTGGCCGCCGAGCTGCACGTCCCGCACCATGTACTTCTCGCCTTCGGCGACGTTGATCGTGATGTAGATGTCGCGCTTGTCCGGGGTGATCGAGACCTGCGTGGACTCGATGTTGAAGTCGAGATAGCCTCGATTGAGGTACCAGGAGCGGATCGTCTCGAGGTCGCCCGCGAGCTTCTGGCGCGAGTACTGGTCGTTCTTCGTGTACCAGCTCAGCCAGCCGGGCGTCTGGAGCGACATCAGATCGAGCAGCTCCTTCTCGGTGAACACCCGGTTGCCGACGATGTTGATGCTGCGGATCTTGGCGACCTCGCCCTCGTCGACGGTGAAGTTGATCGAGACCCGGTTGCGGTCGAGCGGCGTGACGGTCGTCGTCACGGTGACGCCGTACCGCCCGCGCGTCAGGTACTGGCGCTTGATCTCCTGCTCGGACTGGTCGATTACCGCCTTGTCGAAGGTCCGCCCCTCGGAGATGCCGTTCTCCCGGAGCGCCTTGCGCACCTGATCGGCGGGAAACTCCTTCATGCCCACGAAGTCGATCTGCGCGATCGCGGGGCGCTCGTCCACGACGACCACCAGGACGTTGCCCTCGACTTCGATGCGCACGTCGCGGAACAGGCTGGTCGCGAACAGGGCGCGGATCGCCTGCGCAGCCTTCTCGTCGGTCATGGTCTCGCCGACCTTGACCGGCAGATAGCTGAAGACGGTACCGGCCTCGACGCGCTGGATGCCTTCGAGGCGGATGTCGCGGACGACGAACGGCTCGAACGCGAAGGCGTATCGAGCGACGAGCAGCCCGAGCAGTCCGAGCAGCGCCGCGACGAATCGCTTGGTCATCTAGGGCGCGTCGCTCAGCCCGAAATCAGGCGGTTTATATCGTTATAGAAAGCAAACGCCATGAGGAACAGAAGCACCACCAGTCCCGCGCGCTGCCCGAGCTCCATCACGCGCTCCGACACCGGGCTCCCCTTCAGAACCTCGATCGTATAGTACATCAGGTGTCCGCCGTCGAGCAGCGGGATCGGCAGCAGGTTCAGGACGCCGAGGCTGATGCTGATCAACGCAAGGAACGCGAGGTAGGGCAGGAGCCCGAGTTGCGCAGACTGCCCGGCGTAATCGGCAATCGTGACCGGACCCGAGAGGTTGCGCCACGACACCTCGCCGACGAGCATCTTCCCGAGCATCCGCAGCGAGAACACCGACATCTCCCACGTCTTGGCGAGCGCGCGCCCGAGCGACTCCCCGGGGCCATACCGCACCTCGACCAGGTAGGCGCTCATGGCACCGGGCTCGACGTACGGGCCGGCGCCGATGCGGCCGATCGTCTCGGCGCCCGAGGGGACCGGTTCAGGGGTCACGACGATGCGCAGCGGCTTCCCCGCGCGGTCGATATCGACCGTCAGCGCCCGCGCGGGGCTCCCGCGGACCTTCGCGACCAGCGCCTCCCAGGTCGCGATCGTCTGGCCGTCGATCGCCAGGACCCGGTCGCGCGCGAGGAGTCCGGCCCGTTCCGCGACGCCGCCCGACACGACCTGCCCGATCGTCGGCGGGACGTCCGGACGAAAGAGCCGCAAGCCGAGTCGCGACAGCAGGTCGCCCTCGACCTCGTCCGATTTCACCTGCGCCAGATCGAGCGTCCGCCAGTCCAGCGCGCCGGACGGGCTCTGCACCTCCAGCCGCGCATCCTTGCGGTCGAGCGCCAGTTGGAGCACGTGCCAGCGGACCTCCTGCCAGCTCGTGACCGCCGTGCCATTGACGGCGCGAATCGTGTCGCCGCGCTGGAGTCCGGCGCGCGCGGCCACGGTGTCCGCGTCCGGGGCGGCGATCATCGGCTTCGCCTCCTGCACGCCGCCCATGAAGAGTCCCCAGTAGAGCAGGATCGCGAGCAGGAAGTTCGCGACCGGTCCGGCGAGGACGATCGCGAAGCGCCGCCAGACGCTCTGACGGTTGAACGCTCGCGGCAGATCCTCGGGCGCAACCGGGCCCTCGCGTTCATCGAGCATCTTCACGTAGCCGCCAAGCGGGACCGCGGCAATGATCCATTCGGTCCGGTCGGGGCCGAAGCGGCGGGTCGCACAGCGCGCGCCCGAACCCGACGGAGAACCGCAGCACCTTCACCCCGCACCAGCGCGCGACCAGGTAGTGGCCGAGCTCGTGCACGACGATCAGCACGCCGAGGGCCACCACGAACGAGACGACGGTGTGCAGCAGGCTCATTGGACTTTCCTCGTGCTAACCGCGCCCGGGAGCTCGCCTCGCCGTTGGAGCCGGCCTGGCGGGCTCATGCCCGCCTCGCGATCGGTCGCGCCACGGCGGCCGCCGCGGCGGCACGGGCGCGGCGGTCCGCGTCGAGCACGTCGTCCACCGTCGCCGCAGCGGAAATCGCGACGCCCGCGAGCCCCGCCTCGATCACGTCGGTGATCCGGACGAACGCCAGCTCGCCGCGCAGAAAGGCGGCGACCGCAACCTCGTTCGCCGCGTTGAAGATCGCCGGCGCGGTGCCGCCGGCCGCGAGGACGTCGTAGGCGAGCGCGAGGGCGCGGAAGCGCTTGAAGTCCGGCGCCTCGAACGTGAGCGCGCCGAGCCGGCCGAGGTCGAGCGCCGGGACGCCTGCCTCGATCCGCTCGGGATACGCGAGCGCCTGCGCGATCGGCGTGCGCATGTCCGGATTGCCGAGCTGGGCGATCACCGAGCCGTCGGCGTACTCCACCATCGAGTGCACGACGCTCTGCGGATGCACCACGACCTCGATGCGCGACGGCGGCGCGCCGAAGAGCCAGTGCGCCTCGATGATCTCGAGCGCCTTGTTCATCATCGTGGCCGAGTCGACCGAGATCTTGCGGCCCATGCTCCAGGTCGGATGCGCGCAGGCCTCGTCGGGCGTCACCGTCGCGAGATCGGCGAGCGGTCGGGTGCGGAACGGCCCGCCGGAGCCGGTGAGCAGGATCCGCCGCACGCCGCAGGCCTCGAGCCGGTGCGCGGCGCGCGGCGGCAGGCACTGGAAGATCGCGTTGTGCTCGCTGTCGATCGGCAGCAGTTCGGCACCCTGCGCCCGCACCGCGCCCATGAAGATCGGGCCCGCCATGACGAGCGCCTCCTTGTTGGCGAGGAGGAGCTTCTTGCCGGCCCGTGCCGCCGCCAGGGTGGGCGCCAGGCCGGCGGCGCCGACGATCGCCGCCATCACGACGTCGATTTCGGGTCGCGCCGCGGCGGACACCAGCCCCGCTTCGCCCGCCAGCACTTCGGTCGCGATGTCGGCTCCCGCCAGGCGCCGCCTCAGCGCCTCCGCGCCCTGCGGGTCGGCCAGCACGGCGACGCGCGGCCGGTGGAGCGTGCACAGCTCGAAGAGCTCCTCGCTCTGCGTGTTTGCCGTCAGCGCGAACGCGCGGAACCGGTCCGGATGCCGTCCGATCACGTCGAGCGTGCTGCGGCCGATCGAGCCCGTGGCGCCGAGCACCGCAACGTTTGCCGGCCGGCTCATACCATGCTCACCAGCGCCGCCGCCGGGAGCACCGCGGTGAGCGCATCGATGCGGTCGAGCACGCCGCCGTGGCCCGGCAGCAGCCGGCCGCTGTCCTTGAGATCCGCCTGCCGCTTCAGCGCCGACTCGAACAGGTCGCCGGCGACCGACAGTAGCGTAAGCGCCGCGACGAGGAGGAGCAGCCAGCCGAGGCTTCCGGGCAGGTCACGGATCAGCGCGGGCACGTGGACACGCAGGAACAGCATCCAAACGACCGCGAATGCCGCAGTCGCCAGCAGCGCCCCGTACAGTCCCTCCCGCGTCTTGCCGGGGCTGATCGCCGGGGCGAGCTTGACGCGGCCGTACCGATGGCCGGCGAAGTAGGCAGCGATGTCGGCGATCCAGACCAGCATCATGAAGACGAGCAGCGTGACCGGCCCGATGTTACGCAGATGCACGAGCGCGAGAAAGGTGGGAATGAGCACCACCCAGCCGACGGCCAGGACGAGCCAGGCGGCCGGGCGCGGGGGCCGGCGGGCGAGCCAGAGGGGCGCGCCGACGACCCAGAACGCCACCGCGACGCCGTAGATCGGGATGAGGGCCAGGGCCCCGGGCCGGCCGTGCGCCAGGCCGAGGACCGCCGCGAGCGCAAGCCCGACCGCTGCCGTTCCGACGGCATAGCCGATTCGAGCCGAACGGCTGCCGCGCGCAAACCCGCACCACTCCCAGGCGCCGGCGGCGAGCACGCCGGCCGCGAACACCGTCCAGCCGAGCGGGGGCAATCCGAGCAGCGCGCCCAGGAACACCGCCGCAAGGACGACGGCCGTGAAAATGCGCTGACGCAGCATCCGAATCGCAGCGGACGCTCAAGCGTCGCGGTGCGCACGCGCCACGGAGCCGGGTCGTCGCGTGGCCGGCGCGCGCTTCACGCCGGGCCGCGCACGCGCCGCGGCGAATCTGCCGCCGGCACCGCAACCGCGGCCTCCTCCGGCGCATCTTCCGTAGCAGGACTCCGCAGAAGCTGTTCGCTCGTCCTGCCGAATCGCCGCTCGCGCTGCAGGTACCAGGCGAAGGCCGCATCGAGGGCGGTACTGTCGAAATCCGGCCACAGCAGCTCGGTGAAATAGAGCTCCGCATAGGCCAGTTGCCAGATCAGGAAGTTGCTGATGCGCTGCTCGCCGCCGGTGCGGATGAAGAGATCCGGCTCAGGCGCGTAGCTCATCGCGAGATGCGGCGCCAGCTCCGCCTCGGTGTAGGCACCCATGCGGCCCGGCGCCGCGCGCGTCATGGCGTTGATCGCCTGAAGCAGATCCCATCGTCCGCCGTAGTTCGCCGCGATGGTCAGGGTGAGCTTGCGATTGCCGGCGGTGCGCGCCTCGGCGCGCCGGACGAGCCCTTCGATGGTCTTGCCGAACGGCGCGACATGCCCGATCACGCGCAACCGGATCCCGGCCTCGTGGAGCTTCTCGACTTCCTGCTCGAGCGCCATGCGGAACAGCTGCTTCAGGACCGAGACCTCCTCTTCCGGCCGGCGCCAGTTCTCCGAGCTGAATGCGAACAGGGTCAGGTACTCGACGCCGCGCTCCGCGCACGCCCGCACCACCGCGCGCACCGCCTCGACGCCGCGACGATGGCCCGCAACCCGGGGCAGAAACCGCTTTTTCGCCCAGCGCCCGTTGCCGTCCATGACGATGGCGACGTGCCGCGGCACGACGCTCGTGGCGGGGATGGACTGGGTGGAGCTTACGAACATTCGCAGAAGGTCGGGGGGCGGCGGGGCTAGACCTGCATGAGGTCCGCCTCCTTCTGCTGCAGGAGCTTGTCCACTTCGGCGACGTAGCGGTCGGTGAGCTTCTGCACCTCGTCCTGGGCGCGGCGTTCCTGGTCCTCGGGAATCGCCTTGTTCTTGAGGAGCTCCTTCAGATGGTGGTTCGCGTCGCGGCGCAGGTTGCGGATCGCGACTTTTGCGTTCTCGCCCTCGTGCTTGACGACCTTGATGAGCTCCTTGCGCCGCTCCTCGGTGAGCGCCGGCATGGGGACCCGCACGAGCTCGCCCTGCGTGGCCGGGTTGAGGCCCAGGTCGGAATCGCGAATCGCCTTCTCGATCGCCGACACCATCTTCTTCTCCCAGGGCTGCACCCCGATCGTCCGCGAGTCGACCAGCGTGATGTTCGCCACCTGGCTCAGGGGCGTCTCGTTGCCGTAGTAGTCGACCTTGATGTGGTCGAGAATCCCGGTGTGCGCGCGACCGGTGCGCACCTTGGCGAGATCCGCTTTCAAGGCCTCGACCGACTTCTTCATCTTGTCGTCGGTCGTCTTCTTGATCTGATTGACGTCCATGGCCGTCCCCTCCTACACGTGGACGAGTGTGCCTTCGTCCTCTCCCATCACCACACGCTTGAGCGCCCCGCGCTTGTAGAGGCTGAAGACGATGATCGGCAGCTTCTGGTCGCGACAGCAGCGCCAGCGCGGTCGCGTCCATCACTCGCAAGTGCTTCGTGATCGCCTCGTCGAACGTCACGCGCTGGTAGCAGGCGCGCGTCCGGGTCGAGTTTTCGGGTCGGCGGTGTACACCCCGTCCACCTTCGTCGCCTTGAGCACGACCTCGGCCCCGATCTCGCTGCCGCGCAACGCGGCGGCAGTGTCGGTCGTGAAGAACGGATTGCCGGTGCCGGCCGCGAAGATGACGATCTTCCCTTCCTCGAGGTACCGGATGGACTTCGGCCGGATGTACGGCTCGACCACCTGCTCGATGTTGATCGCCGACTGCACGCGCGCGTTGAGGCCCTTCTGCCGCATCACGTCCGCGAGCGCGAGGGCGTTCATGATCGTCGCCAGCATGCCCATGTAATCGGCGGTCGCGCGGTCCATGCCGGCGGCGCCGAGCGCGACCCCGCGAAAGATGTTGCCCCCGCCGATCACGACAGCCGATCTCCACGCCCAGGCTGGCGATGCCGGCCACCTCGTCGACGATCATCTCGATGGTCTGCCGGTTGATGCCGAAGAGGTCGTCCCCCATCAGCGCCTCGCCGGACAGCTTGAGGAGGATGCGCTTGTATTTCGGCTCGGCCATCGTTCGCGGCTCGATCTCGGGCGCTAGCGCCCCGCCGCCCGCCTGCGCCATCACCTCGGCGGCGAAGTCACTGCTCTTCTTCTCGATTCCCTCGCCCACCACGAAGAACGCGATAGCCGCGCAGCTTCGATTTCTTCTCCGCGAGCGCCTTCTCGACCGTCTGTTTGTCGTTCATCACGAACGGCTGGCCGAGCAGCGTGACCTCGCGCGAGGAACTTGTTCAGCGCGCCTTCGACCATCTTGACCGCGATCTCGGGCGGCTTGCCCGACTCCCGGGCGCGCGCTTCCTGCACCGCGCGTTCGCGCGCCACGACTTCGGGAGCAACCTCCGCCTTGGAAAGGAACTGCGGCTTGGCGAAGGCGATGTGCATCGCGACGCCCTTGCCGATCTCGTCGTCGCCCTCGTAGTCGACCATCACGCCGATCTTCACGCCGTGCAGGTATTGCGCGAGCTTGCCCTCGGTCTGCATGCGCGCGAACCGGCGGATCGCCAGGTTCTCGCCGATCTTCTGCACCAGCGCCTGCCGCTTCGTCTCGATGTTCTCTCCGGCGATGCCGAGCCGGGAAAGCGCCTCGACGTCGGCGGGGTTCTCCTGCGCGATCACCTCGGCCAGTCCGCGCGCGAACGCCAGGAAGTCCGCGTTCTTCGCGACGAAGTCGGTCTCGCAGTTCACCTCGACCAGCGCGCCGAGGCGGCGGTCGGACGAGAGGTAGGCGCCGATCACGCCTTCCGAGGCGATCCGCCCGGCCGCCTTGCTCGCCTTGGCGCCGCTCCTGACCCGCAACAGATCCTCGGCTTTCGCGAGGTCGCCGCCGACCTCTTCGAGCGCACGCTTGCACTCCATCATGCCGAGCCCGGTGCGCTCGCGCAGCTCCTTCACCAAGCCCGCGGTGATTTCCGCCATCTTTCCTCGCTCCCAGCCTTCAAAACCTGAAAAAAAGGGGCTGCTCGCCCCTTCCCGATCCGGCCGCGCCGATCGCTGTCAGCTCCCGCGCCCGTCTGCGTCGTCCACCTCGACGAACTCGTCCGAGCCTGCCGCCACGATGTCGTGAATCGACTGCGACCGTCCCTCGAGCACCGCATCGGCGATCCCGCGCGCGTACAGCCGGATTGCGCGGCTGGAGTCGTCGTTGCCGGGAATCACGTGCGCGATCCCTTCCGGCGAATTGTTCGAGTCGACCACCCCGATCACCGGGACGCCGAGCTTGCGCGCCTCGAACACGGCGCCTTTCTGGTAGCCGACGTCGACGATGAACAGCGCGTCGGGAATGCCATCGAGGGTCTTGATGCCGCCGAGGCCGCGCTGCAGCTTGGCGAGCTCGCGCTGGAACTGCAGGCCTTCCTTCTTCGACATGCGCTCGACGCTGCCATCCTCGATCGCCGCCTCCATCTCCTTGAGTCGCTTGATGGATTGCTTGACCGTCTTGAAGTTCGTGAGCATGCCGCCGAGCCAGCGGTAGTCGACGAACGGCATGCTGCAGCGGATCGCCTCCTCGCGGACGATCTCGCGGGCCTGGCGCTTGGTGCCGACGAAGAGAATCGTCCCCTTGTTCCCGGCGAGCTGGCGCGCGAACTTCAGCGCCTCGTTGTACATCACCATCGTCTTCTCGAGGTTGATGATGTGGATCTTGTTGCGGTGCCCGAAGATGTAGGGGGCCATCCGCGGGTTCCAGTAGCGGGTTTGATGTCCGAAATGGACGCCCGCCTCCAGCATCTGACGCATCGTGGTCGACATGCATTCGCTCCGTCTTAGGGTTCAGGGAAGCCTGCCACCCGCAACACCCCGCTCGAATCCGATATCGCGCGGAGCACCCTAAGGGGTGGAGGCCGGTCTGGGGCGCGACCGTGCGGCGCGAAGCCGCACAGCGTGCCCGGGTCCCGACCGCGCTTTCGCAAACGCGCGACAGCATGCGGCCGAAACAGCTGGTAAGTGTAGCATGAGCAGGTGAGCACGCTCAAGATTCTCCTTGCCAAACAGCAGATTATTCGGCGCCACGTCCGGGACGAAGCGCCCGGATAAGCGGTTTGCCTCGGGCACATCGATCCACTATTCTTCCCCCCTTTTTGAGGCGCTCCCCGGCGTGGCCGTCGTTCTGAAAACTGCCGACGAAATCGAGATGATGCGGGTCGCAGGCCGGCTTGCGTCCGAGGTGCTCGACTACATCGCGCCGCACGTGAAGGCGGGCGTCACGACCGCCACCCTGGACCGGCTTTGCCACGAGTACATGGTCGGCGTACAGGGCACCGTCCCCGCGCCCCTGAATTACGCGCCGCCGGGCTATCCGCCGTTCCCGAAGTCGATCTGCACCTCGGTGAACCATCAGGTCTGTCACGGCGTGCCGGGCGACAAGGTGCTGAAGAACGGCGACGTCGTGAACATCGACATCACCGTGATCAAGGACGGCTACCACGGCGACACCAGCCGGATGTTCTACGTCGGCGAGCCGTCGATCCAGGCGCGGCGCCTGTGCGAGCTCACCTGCGAGTGCATGTGGCTCGGGATTCTCGCGGTGCGGCCCGGCGCCTACCTCGGGGACATCGGCGCCGCCATCCAGCGTCACGCCGAGAGTCACGGCTACAGCGTGGTGCGCGAGTTCTGCGGGCACGGCATCGGGCGCCGGTTCCACGAAGAGCCGCAGGTGCTGCACTACGGCCGGGCCGGTACCGGTCTCGCGCTCGAGCCCGGCATGATTTTCACCGTCGAGCCGATGATCAACGCCGGCCGTCCGGCGATCCGCGAGCTCGCCGATGGCTGGACCATCGTGACCAAGGATCACAGCCTCTCGGCCCAGTGGGAGCACACCGTGCTCGTCACCGCAAGCGGTTTCGAGGTGCTCACGGTCTCGGCGGGCACACCGCCCATGCCCCAGTCGCTCCTCGCGGCCTGAGGGGGCGCATCCGGTGGCTTCGATGCCGGCTCGCCGCCCGGAGGCGCTCGGCGAGGTGGCGTCCTGCCGCCAGCAGCTCGCCCTCGAGCGCGCCCGGCTGCGGGCGGAGTACGACGAGAAGCCGGATGCCGGCCGGTATCTCCGCGGCCATCGCATTGCGGTCGATGCGACGCTGCGTGAACTGTGGCGCGCCGCTGCGCTGCCCCGCGCGCTCGCCCTCGTGGCCGTGGGCGGGTACGGTCGCGGCGAGCTCTATCCGCGCTCGGATGTGGATATTCTGATCCTGCTTCCCGGACCGATCGCGGCCGCCGACGAGCAGGCGATCGAGCGCTTCGTCGGCCATCTCTGGGACGTCGGGATCGAACTGGGCCATAGCGTGCGCACCGTCGACCAGTGCGTCGAGGAGGCGGCGAAGGACATCACGGTCCAGACCGCCTTGCTCGAAGCGCGCTTTCTCGGCGGGAGCCGCGCCGCGTTCGACGCATTCCGGACGGTGCTCCGCAGCGGATTCGAACCCGAGGCGTTCTTCAAGGCGAAGCGCCTGGAGCAGGAGCAGCGACACGAGAAGTACCAGGACAGTCCGTATAGCCTCGAGCCGAATCTCAAGGAGGCGCCGGGCGGCCTGCGCGACCTGCATGTGATCCTCTGGGTCAGCCGCGCCAGCGGGCTCGGCGCCGACTGGCGCGACCTCGCGGCACGCGGGCTCGTGACGCGGCAGGAGGCCCTCGAGCTCCGTAGGCACGCCGCGCTCCTCGCCCAGATCCGCATCCGGCTTCACCTCCTGGCGGGTCGCCGCGAGGATCGGATCCTGTTCGACTATCAGAGCGCGCTCGCCGAGTCCTTCCGGATCGCCGCGACCGGCGCGAAGCGCCCCAGCGAGCTGTTCATGCAGCGGTACTACCGCGCCGCGAAAGCGGTCACGCAGCTGAACACGATCCTGCTGCAGAACCTCGGCGCCGCGATCTTTCCGGCTTCGGCCGCCGCGCCGGCCCCGCTCAACGCGCGCTTTCAGATGGTGCGGGAGCTGCTCGACGCGCGCGACCCGCAGGTCTTCGAGCGCGAGCCGCACGCGATACTCGAGAGCTTCCTGCTGCTGCAGCAGCACTCCGAGCTCAAGGGAATGACCGCCCCGACGCTGCGCGCGCTATGGCGCGCGCGCACGAGGATCGACGGCCGCTTCCGGCGCGATCCGGAGAACCGCGCGCGGTTTCTCGCCCTGCTGCAGCAGCCGCGCGGCATCGTGCACGAGCTGCGCCGCATGAACCAGTACTCGATCCTCGGACGCTACCTGCCCGCCGTGGGGCCGCATCGTCGGCCAGATGCAGCACGACCTCTTCCACGTCTACACGGTCGACCAGCACATCCTGCAGGTCATCCGCAACGTGCGGCGCTTCACGATGGTCGAATTCGCGCACGAGTACCCCTTGTGCAGCCGCCTGATCGCCAATTTCGAGCGGCATTGGCTGCTTTACGTCGCCGCGATGTTCCACGACATCGCGAAGGGCCGCGGCGGCGACCACTCGCACCTCGGCATGCTCGACGCACGGCGCTTCTGCCGCGCACACGGCGTCGCGCGCGACGACACGCGGCTGGTCGAGTTTCTCGTCGAGCACCATCTCACGATGTCTGCGGTGGCGCAGAAGAAGGATCTCTCGGATCCCGACGTGATCCGCGACTTCGCGGCGGTCATGCAGTCGGAGCGACGCCTGGTGGCCCTGTACCTCCTCACCGTCGCCGACATCCGCGGCACCAGCCCGAAGGTATGGAACGCATGGAAGGGCAAGCTGCTGGAGGATCTCTTCCGCCTGACCCGGCGGGTGCTGCGCGGCGATGGCGTCAGTTACGACGTGGACGTGCAAACCAAGCAGGCCGAGGCGCTGCGGCTCCTGCGGCTGTACGCGCTCTCCGACCAGGTCGGGGAGCGGCTCTGGCGGGAGCTCGACGTCGCCTACTTCCTGCGCCACGACCCGAACGAGATCGCCTGGCAGACCCGCAACCTGCACTTCCGCGTGGACGCCGACCAACCGGTCGTGAAGGCGCGGCTGTCGCCGATCGGCGAAGGGTTGCAGGTCATGATCTATGCGCGGGACCAGCCGGAGCTCTTCGCGCGCATCTGCGGCTACTTCGAATCGATCGGCTACTCGATCGCGGATGCGAAGATTCACACGACCCGTCACGGCTATGCGCTCGACACGTTCCTCGTGCTCGGCTCCGGCACCTCGCCCCACTATCGCGAGATGATCAGCCTGATCGAGCACGACCTCGCCGAGCGGCTGGTGCGGCAGGCGCCGCTCGGGCCGACGTCCGCGCGGGCGGGTGTCGCGGCAGCTCAAGCACTTTCCGATCACGCCCGAGGTGCACGTCCGTCCCGACGAGAAGGGGATCTACCACTCGCTTTCGATCACCGCGGGGGACCGGCCGGGGCTGCTCTACGCGATCGCGCTCCTCTTCAGCAAGTACCGCCTCGACCTGCATACCGCGAAGATCGTCACGCTCGGCGAGCGCGCCGAGGACGTCTTCCTGGTCAGCGGCGAAGCGCTGGGCAACTCGCGGGTGATGCTGCAGCTCGAGCAGGAGCTGCTGGAGGCGCTGCAGTAGCGCGGTTGAATCTCAGTCCTCGCCGAGATCCTGCCCGGGGAACAGCGCGTCGATGAATCCGAACTTGGTCAGGTCGCGGATGCGGCGCGGATACAGGATGCCGTCAAGATGGTCGACCTCGTGTTGCACGACGCGCGCATGGAAGTCGGCAACCGTCCGGTCGATGGCCGTTCCCCTCTCGTCGAACCCCCGGTAGCGCAGCCGCCGATAGCGCGGCACCAGGCCGCGCATGCCCGGCACCGACAGGCAGCCTTCCCACCCTTCGACCAGCTCGTCGCCGATCGGCTCGAGCACCGGGTTGATGAGAACCGTGTCCGGCACCTCCTCGGCGTCGGGGTAGCGCGGATTGGCGTGCACGCCGAAGATCACTACCCGCAGGCCGACGCCGATCTGCGGCGCGGCGAGCCCGGCCCCGTTGAGATGCGCCATCGTGTCCCGCATGTCCGCCAGCAGCGCGTGCAGCGCCGGCGTGTCGAACCCGCTCACCGGCTGCGCCCGCTCGAGCAGGATCGGGTCGCCCATTCGCAGCACCGGACGGATCATGCGGCGCTCGCCAGCTGTTCGATGACTCGCCGCGCCCGCGCGATGGTCTGATGGAGCATCTGCTCGATGCCCTCGAGCTTGATTCCGCCGGCGCTCTCGCCCCGACCCGCGGCGTGGTTGACCACCACCGCGATCGTCGCATACGCGAGATCGATCTCGCGCGCGAGCACCGCCTCGGGCATGCCGGTCATGCCCACGACCTCCGCGCCGTCGCGTTCGAGCCGATCGATCTCGGCGGCGGTCTCGAGGCGCGGCCCCTGGGTGGCGGCGTAGACCGCGCCGTCGAGCACCGACTCGCCGCAGGCGCGGGCGGCCGCCAGGATCTTCCCGCGCACCGAATCGGCGTACGGCCGGGTGAAATCGACGTGGGTGACCGGGACGTCGCCCCCCTCGAAGAACGTCGACCGACGCCCCCATGTGTAGTCGATGACCTGGTGCGGCACGACCAGCGTGCCCGGACCGAGGTCGGCGCGGATCCCGCCGACGCGAGGCGACCGACACGATCTCGGTCGCACCGCCTTCGCGCAGCGCCCAGATGTTCGCCCGATAGTTGACCTCGTGCGGGGGAATCGTGTGTCCGTACCCGTGGCGCGCGAGGAAGATCACCTCCCGATCCCGGAGGCGACCGAACGTGAGCGCGCCGGACGGCTCGCCATACGGCGTCCGGACCGCCTTGCGACGGGTCGTGCCGAGGCTCGCGAGCTGCGTAAGCCCGCTGCCGCCGATGATGGCGAGGGTCATTGCTTCAAGGCGTAGAGGGCCGGCAGGTTGCGCCACGAGCCGTACGCATCGAGGCCGCAGCCGAACACGAAGCGATCAGGAATGCGCAATCCGACGAAGTCCGGCTCGATCGGCTTGGGCCGGCCGGTCAGCTTGTCGGTGAGCACCGCGACCTGGCAGGAGGCGGCGCCGCGCTCGCACACCTTGGCCTTGATCGCGGCGAGCGTGTCGCCGGCGTCGAGGATGTCGTCCACGACCAGCACCGCGCGGCCCCTCACCATGTCGCCCGGCTCCATCCGCCACCTGACCTGGCGCCCGTCGATGTCGGCGCCGTAGCGCGAGGCGTGCACATAGTCGAGGTGCAGCGGGAACCGCAGGAGCGGGAGCAGCTTGCCGCAGAAGAAGAGCGCGCCGTTCATCACGCACAGCACCAGCGGGTACGCATCGCGGAAGCGCGACGTGATCTCCGCCGCCAGCCGGTCGATGGCCCGATCGACTTCTTCCGCGGGACAGATGAGCTCCGCCTCGTCCAGCATCCTCCAGGCCTGTTCGGCCGTGAGCATCGGGCGCCGGCGTCTCAGTACGTGAAGGTGACGACGTCGTCGTCCATCGCCTGCGAGATCACGTACGCGCCGCCCACCGTCTCTTCGATCTCGGGGATCAGCTCCTTGCCCCACAGATCGAGCGTCGGCGTGCACACCTTGAACTTCACGCCCGCCTCGTGCGCGTCCTTGATGAAGTCGTAGACGTTCTTGGGCGAGTCTTCCTTGATCTTGAGCTTCTCCGCGACGCCCTTGATCGCCAGCTCTCCGGCACGCCCGGTCATGATCACCTCGACCTCGTACTCCATCGCCGCGGCGACCGTCGCCTGGAAGAACGGCGCCCCGAGCTCCGATCCGTTCCGCGGATCGGTGTTCACCATCACGATCATGAGTTTGTCGGCCATATCCCCTCCGGAATATTAGCGATCGCTAACGCGTTGAGTATAGCGGAAGGTCCGGCGCGCGGAGCCCGACAGCGCGTCATCCGCCCCCGGCCGCGAGCCAGGCGCTGAACTCCCCCCCCACCTCGGGGTGCTTGCGGCCGAGCGCCACGGTGGCCTGCAAGTAGCCGAGCTTGGATCCGCAGTCGTACCGGGTGCCCTTGAAGCGGTAGGCGAGGATCCGCTCCTCGCCGAGCAGCGACGCGATCGCGTCGGTGAGCTGAATCTCGCCGCCGGCCCCGGGCGTCGCACGCTCCAGATGATGAAAGATGCGCGGGGTCAGCACATACCGTCCGATGACGGCGAGGGTGGACGGGGCCGCCTCGGGCTGCGGCTTCTCGACAATCCCCTCCACCGACTCGAGCCGGTCGTCGATCCGGGTCGTGCGGACGATGCCGTAGCTCCTGGTCTGGCTGCGGGGCACCTCCTGAACGCCGAGCACCGACCGCCCCTCGCGCGCGAACACCTCGGCCATCTGGTGCACGACCGGGGGGTCGCCGTCGATCAGGTCGTCGGCGAGGATCACCGCAAACGGCTCATCGTTGATCACCGGTTTCGCGCAAAGCACCGCGTGCCCGAGTCCCAGCTGCTCGGGCTGGCGGATGTAGATGCAGTTCACGTTCGGCGGCAGGATGCCTTGCACCAGATCGAGCAATTCCTTCTTGCCGCGGCTCGCGAGCTCGCTCTCGATCTCGTAGGCCTTGTCGAAATGGTCCTCGATCGCGCGCTTGTGCCGCCCGGTGATGAAGATCATCTCGGTGAGGCCCGCGGCCACGGCCTCCTCGACGGCGTACTGGATCAGCGGCTTGTCGACGATCGGCATCATCTCCTTCGGACTCGCCTTCGTCGCCGGGAGAAAGCGGCTCCCCAGGCCCGCCACCGGAAACACCGCCTTGGTCATCCTGCGCATCTTGCGTCCACCTCACTCTTTCAGAAGCTTGTTCAAACCGTCCTCGTCGAGCACTGGTATTCCGAGCGCTTCGGCCTTCGCGAGCTTGCTGCCCGCCTCCGCGCCGGCGACGACATAGTCGGTCTTCTTCGACACCGACCCGGCCACCTTCCCGCCGTGCGACGTGATCAATGCCGCAGCCGCGTCGCGGGTCATGTCCGGCAGCGTGCCGGTCAGCACGAATGTCTTGCCGGCCAGGCGACCCGCCGGCGCGGCCCGACGCGCCTTGCCTTCCTCCCAGCGCACGCCGTGGCGGCGCAGCGCATCGATCACGTCGCGGTTGTGCTTCTCGGCAAAAAAGCGCCGGATCGACATCGCGACCACCGGACCGACGTCCTCCACCTCCTGCAGCGCCGCTTCGTCGGCAGCGACCAGCGGATCCAGGGCCCCGAAGTGTCGCGCCAGATCCCGCGCAGTCGCCTCGCCGACGGAGCGAATCCCGAGCGCGTAGATGAAGCGCGCCAGGGTCGTTCGCTTGGAGCGCTCGAGCGCAGCGAGGACGTTCTGCGCCGACTTCTCGCCCATTCGTTCGAGCGCCGCGAGCCGCGCGGGATCGAGCGCATAGAGGTCCGCGGGCGTCTTCACCATCCCCGCATCGACCAGCTGGTCCACCAGTTTCTCGCCCAGCCCTTCGATGTCCAGCGCCCGCCGCGAGGCGAAATGCAGCAGCGCCTGCTTGCGTTGCGCCGGGCAGAACAGGCCGCCGGTGCAGCGCGCCACCGCCTCGTCCGGCAATCGCACGACCGCCGAGCCGCAGACGGGGCAATGCGCCGGAACGTGAAACAGGGGGGCGTGCGGCTTCCGGCTGCCGGGCACTGCGCGCACCACCTCGGGGATCACATCGCCGGCACGCCGCACCACGACCGTGTCGCCGACCCGGATGTCCTTGCGATGGAGCTCGTCCTCGTTGTGCAGCGTCGCGTTGGTCACCGTCACGCCGCCGACGAACACCGGCTCCAGCCGCGCCACCGGCGTGATCGCGCCGGTGCGCCCGACCTGCACCTCGATCGCGACGAGCCGCGTCGTGGCCTCCTCGGCCGGAAACTTGTGCGCGACCGCGAAGCGCGGCGCGCGCGCCACGAACCCGAGCCGCTCCTGATCGGCGAGCCGGTTCACCTTGTAGACCACCCCATCGACGTCGTACGGCAGCCGGGTACGCTTGGCCCCGAGCTCGCGGTAGTACGCGAGCAGACCCTCCACCCCCTGCACGGTGCGACGCTCCGCGCACACCGGCAGGCCGAGCTTGTCGAGCAGTTCGAGCACGCCCGACTGCGTTTGCACCTCGCGCAGCCCTGCGGTCTCTCCCAACCCGTACGCGAAGAACCGCAACGGCCGGCTCGCCGTGATCCTGGAGTCGAGCTGGCGCAGGCCCCCGGCCGCCGCATTGCGCGGGATTGGCGAACTCCTTCGCGCCCTGCTCGCGCTGCCGCGCGTTGAGGCGTTCGAAGTCGCGTCGGTAGATGAGCACCTCGCCCCGCACCTCGAGCAGCGGTGGCGCGTGCGTGGCGCGCAGCCGGAGCGGAATGCTCTTGACCGTGCGCAGGTTGGCGGTGACGTCCTCGCCCTCGTATCCGTCCCCGCGCGTCGCGCCCTGCGCGAACACGCCGCGCTCGTAGACGAGGCTGATCGCGAGTCCGTCGAACTTGGGCTCGCAGGCGTATTCGACCGGTCCGTTGCCGAGCCCCTCGCGAACGCGCCGGTCGAACGCCGCGACCTCCTCGTCCTCGAAAGCGTTGTTGAGCGAGAGCATCGGGACGCGATGTCGCACCGTCCCGAACGCCTCGAGCGGCGCCGCTCCCACCCGCAGGGTGGGCGAGTCGGGCGTCGCGAGCTCGGGGTGCTGTGCTTCGAGGTCCTGCAGCTCGCGGAACAGCCGGTCGTACTCGGCATCGCTGATGGTTGGCGCATCGAGCACGTAGTAGCGGTAGTTCGCTTCCTCGAGCGCCGCACGCAGCGCCTTCACCCGTGCCGCCGCCGCGCGGGCCCCTCCCATCTCAGGTGAAGAGCCGTCGTGCCAGCGGACTGCCGGCCGGAATGCCGTGCGCGTCCATGGCGGCGTGGATCCGGTCGAGCTGCTGGGCGATCGCCTCCAGCGCCGCCTGGCCGATCGGCTTGCGGTTGTCGTCCACCAGCACGCCGCCGAGCGACTGCTCGAGCTCGTGCGCGAAATCGAGAAACCGGCGGAAGGCGGCGTCGCTCGGCGGCACGCGCGGAACGTCGAACAGCGCGGTGACGCCGCGGGTCTGCAAGGTCTTCACCGTCTCGGCATGAAAGGGCATCGGCTCCAGATTCGCGAGCGCGAACTGCTCGATGCCGTCCTCGCCGACGCGGTGGAATCGGCCGTCCTTCCCGAGCGCGAGCCCGGCGCCCTCGGCGAGCGCGCGAATCTTGGTGCCGGGAAACGTGTGGCTCTCGCTGCCGATCACGCTCAGCCCGATCAGCACGTCCACGTCGGCGCAGAAGCGATCCAGCGCCTGTGCACGGGCGAGGGCCGCGGCGAGGTCCGGCAGTTCGGCTCGCGCGTCGAGTGCGAGCGCAACGTCCTGCACGGCGCGTGAAAACGACGCCAGGTCCCGCTCACTCACCGCACCGGAGCGGCTGGCGAGCTGGAGGCCAACCCGAATATGTCGGTACCGTGACGCGGGGTCGATGGGATACCACTCGCCATGCGTCTCCTCGCGCCCCTCCCACCGCACCGAATCGGCCAGCGCTTCGTCGCCTAAGCCGCCGGCGTGATCGGCCAGGTCCGCCGCCGCGATGGGCCGCGCGCAGTCGAGCTCGACGATGTAGTCGACCGCCGCGTCGAGCTCCGCCGCGGCGGGCGGCGACGCTTCGTCCGGGTGCGCTGCGGTGGCTTCCGTCGCCGGCGTCGCCCAGCGTGTGCTCGACTCGGTCGATCGCGTCGGCCGCTCCGCTCGGCGTCCAGGCAGCCGTCGCCCGGGCGCCCTCGACGGCCGCGCCGCGCTCGCCGAACAGCACGTCGCGGTGGCCCGACGCGAAGGCCGCCTCGGCGCGGCGCCGCAGCTTGATCTCCTGCCACTTGTTATAGGCGATGACGGCCACCACGACGATGACCCCGATCCCGAGCAGGCCGAGCTGAAGGTCGCTCACGCGGGCACTCGCTACAGGGGACTGGCCGTCATGCCGCCGCGGCCTCGCTGAGGCGCAGCGCCTCCTCGATGTCCACCGCCACCACGCGGGAAACGCCCTGCTCCGGCATGGTCACGCCGACGAGCTGCGCCGCGATCTCCATGGTGATCTTGTTGTGGCTGATGAACAGGAACTGCGTCTGCTCCGACATGTGCTTCACGAGGTTGCAGAACCGCTCGGTGTTGGTGTCGTCGAGGGGCGCATCGACCTCGTCGAGCAGGCAGAAGGGCGCCGGGTTGAGCTGGAACAGGGCGAAGATCAAGGAAATCGCGGTGAGCGCCTTCTCTCCGCCCGAAAGCAGGTGGATGGTGGAGTTGCGCTTGCCCGGCGGCTGGGCGCGCACCTCGATGCCCGCATCGAGGATCTCCTCGCCGGTCATCACGAGCCTTGCCTCGCCGCCGCCGAAGAGCCGGGGGAACAGCTCGCCGAAATGCCGGTTGGCCTCGTCGAAGGTCTGCTGGAGCATCTCGCGGGTCTCGCGGTCGATGCGGCGGATGGCATTTTCCAGCGTGTCGAGGGCTTCGCGCAGGTCCGCCGACTGCGCGTCGAGGAACGCCTTGCGCTCGGCCGCGATGCCCAGCTCCTCGAGCGCCGCCATGTTGATCGCACCGAGGTCGGCCATCGCCTGATGCAGCCGCTGGATCTCCGCCTGCAGCGCGCCCGGCCGGACCTTGTTCGCCTCGAACGCCTGCGCGAGAGCGCCCTCGTCGGCACCGGCCTCCGCGAGCTGCTGGGCGAACTGCTCGACCCCCAGCCGGGCCGCCTGCTCCTTGAGCCGCAGCTCGCCGATCCGGTCGCGGAGCGGCGGGAGCTTCTGCTCAACCGACAGCCGCTCTTCGTCGGCGCCCCGCAGGGTCGCCCCGATTTCCTCCAGCCGGCCGCGGGCCGCCGCGAGCTTCTGCTCCTGGTCGACGCGGTTTGCGAGGCCGGCTTGAAGTGCGTCGCGCAACCCCTCGTCCTGCAGCGTGGCGAGTTCACCCTGCGTGGCCGAATGGTCCGCCGAGGCGTTGGTCAGTTGCTCAGATAAAACATTAACTGAACGCTCTATCTCATTTATTTTACTAAGACATTCTCTCTCTGAGAACAATGCCTCCTGGACCTGTCGAGCGGCCGACTGAATGGCTTCCCGTTGCGCGCTGAGCGCGCTCCCGCAGGCCTCGAAGTCACTCCGGGCCGCCTCGAGCTGCCGGCGCACCGCGTCGATCTCGCCTTGGTGGCGCCCGATTCGGGTCTCCGCCTCGGCCCGTGCACTGGCCTCGGCCTCACGCTCGCGCGCGACCCCTACGAGCTCGACATCGATCTGCTCCGCGCGGTCGCGCACGCGGGCGATGCTTTCGTGGAGCCGGAGCTCTTCCAGTTGAAGCTCGTGGCGGACGCTATGCCGATCGGCCTCCTGCCCCTGCAACACGCCGATCTGATCGCGCCGCAAGGCGAGCGCCCGCTCGGCCGCGGCGTAGACTTCGCGCGCCTCCTCGACGCCACGCCCCAGCGCCTCGAGCTCGGTGGCCAACGCCTCGATCTCGCGCTGCCGCGCCAGGATCCCGGCGTCGCCCGAGTCCGGACCGTGGAAGCTCACGCCGTAGCGGGTGAACTGATGGCCGTCGCGGTTCACCAGGACCGCGCCGGGCGGCAGGCCGAGCCGCGTCGTCAGCGAGGGGATGCCGTCGTAGGCATAACACCCGGCCAGCCAGTCTTCGACCAGCGGACGCGCCGCTTCGTCGCTGAAGCGCACCAGCGCGGCCAGCGGTCGGGGCGCCGCGTCGGTGGCGAGCAATCCGCTCGCCGTACTGGGCGTGAACAGGCTGAGCTTTGCGGGCGGCGGGTCCTCCAGCAGCCGGGCCAGGCGGTCCGGGTCGGCAAGCTGCAGCGCGTGCAGGCGCTCGCGCAGCACCGATTCGAGGCCCGTCTCCCAGCCCGGCGCGACGGTGAGCTTCTGCCAGAGCCGCGGCAGGCCCTGCAGCCGGTGCTTGCCCAGCCAATCGTTGATCTCGGCGCCCTCCTCGACCTGTTCCTGGATGCGCTTGAGCGTGCCGAGGCGGCCCTCCCGGGTGTTGGCCTCGCGCTCGACCTCCTGCAGGCGCGCCAGGGCCGCACCGCGCGCCGCCTCGAGCACCGGCAGGTCCTGCTGCAAGTCCCGTATTCGTCCCGCGGCGGCGTCGACTTCGGCCGCGACGGCGGCGATCCCCTGTGCGATGTCCGCCAGGCGCGCCGGCTCCGGCGGGACCAGCTGCTCGCGCTCGGTCGCCAGGCGCTCCTCGCGTGCACGCAACTGCTCGAGCATCCGCTCGGCGTGCACCCGGTGCGCCTGCTCGACCTGCAGCGCCTGCTCGGTGCGCGCCGCCGCGTCGCGCGCCGCATCGAGCGCGCCCTGGGCGGCGCGGTGCGCTTCCTCGCGCTCGGGCAGCCGCGCCTCCTCGTTCGCGTGCTGCGCTTCCGCGGCCGCAATGCGGGTCGCAGCCTCGCCGCGGCGCTGCTGCCACATCGCGGCGGCCTCGGTCAGCTCCGCGCGCTGGCGCTCCCACTGCTCGACCTGGAGCGCGAGATGGGCGAGTTGCGCGTCCAGCCGCTGGCGCGTCTCGGCGACGAAGCGCAGCTCGGCCTCGAGGCGCGAGACCTCGGTGTTGACCTCGTAGAGCCCGCCCTGCGCCGTGCTGACCGCGTCGCCGGCGGCGTAGTGCTCGACGCGCGCCGCCTCCACGCGCCGCTCGACCTCGCGCAGCCGGGCGGTCTCCGCCTCCAGCTCGTTGGCGGCGCGCTCGACGTCGCGCAAGGCCCGCGTCGCCTCGTTCTCGGCGTCGCGCTTGCGCAGCCACCAGAGCAGGTTCTGCTTATGGATGGCATCGGCCTGCAGCGACTTGTACTGCCGGGCCACATCAGCCTGATGCGTGAGCTTCTCGATCTGCGTTTCCAGCTCGCCCCGGATGTCGTCCACGCGCGCGAGGTTCTCGCGGGTGTCCTCGAGCCGGTGCTCGGTCTCGCGACGCCGTTCCTTGTACTTGGAGACTCCGGCGGCCTCCTCGAGGAAGACGCGCAGCTCCTCCGGCTTCGCCTCGATGACGCGCGAGATCATCCCCTGCTCGATGATCGCGTACGCGCGCGGCCCGACCCCCGTCCCGAGAAAGATGTCCTGCACGTCCCGGCGGCGGACCTGCGTGTTGTTGATGAGGTACGACGACTCGCCGTCGCGCTGCAGGACGCGCTTGACCGAGATCTCCGCGTACTGCGACCACTGCCCGGCCGCCTTGCCGAGGCTGTTGTCGAACATGAGCTCGACGCTCGCGCGCGCGACCGGCTTGCGGAGCGCCGAGCCGTTGAAGATCACGTCCTGCATGGAGTCGCCGCGCAGCGCGCTCGCACGCGTCTCGCCGAGGACCCAGCGCACGGCGTCGATGATGTTGGACTTGCCGCAGCCGTTCGGGCCGACCACGCCGACCAGCCGGCTCGGCACTTCGATCGCGGTCGGATCGACGAACGACTTGAATCCCGCGAGTTTGATCTGTGTGAGCCGCAATTTCCGACCTGGGGAGGAGCGGCGCGACGCGCCGCACTTCAAGGAGAGATTCGGGAACTGAATTTTCGGCCGATATAATACCAACTTTGCCGTCGCACCCGACACCCGGTTCGAACCCCAGTGCCAGCGCAATCGCATCGCTCCCTGAAGAGCTTCCCCAACCCGGCGCCGGCGCGGGAGTACCTGATTCACATGGAGATCCCGGAGTTCACCTGCCTGTGCCCCATGACCGGCCAGCCGGACTTCGCGACGCTGCTCCTCGACTACATCCCGGACCGCAAGTGCGTGGAGCTGAAGAGCCTGAAGCTCTACATCTGGTCGTACCGCGACCAGGGGGCCTACCACGAGGCGGTGACCAACCGCATTCTCGACGACCTGGTGCGGACGCTCGCGCCGCGGTTCATGCGTCTCACCGCGCGGTTCTACGTGCGCGGCGGGATCTTCACCACGATCGTCGCCGAGCATCGCAAGAAGGGCTGGAAGCCCGAGCCGCCGGTCACCCTGCCCGCGCCCGAAGCGCAAACGAGCACGCGCTGAGGCGGCGCGCGCGACGACCATGAACCCTGATCTGGATAGGCTCCAGCCGTATCCGTTCGAGAAGCTGCGCGCGCTCTTCGCCGGCGTGACGCCGGGCGCGGCCCACGCACCGATCAGCCTCTCGATCGGCGAGCCGCGGCACGCGACGCCGGAGCTGGTGAAGGAGGCGCTCGCCGCCAGTCTCGGCGGGCTCGCGAGCTACCCCGCGACCGCCGGCACGCCGGCGCTGCGCGAGGCGATCGCGGCCTGGGCGATGCGGCGCTACCGGCTCCCGGCGGTCGATCCCGCGACCCAGGTGCTGCCGGTGAACGGCTCCCGCGAAGCCCTGTTCGCGATCGCCCAGACGGTGATCGATCGCGCGTGCGACGCGGTCGTCGTCTGCCCCAATCCCTTCTATCAGATCTACGAGGGCGCAGCGCTGCTTGCGGGCGCCACCCCGGCGTACGCGAACGCGGTGCGCGAGCGCGGATTTGCCGTCGACTACGAGTCGGTGCGTGCCGACGTCTGGCCGCGGGTGCAGCTCGTGTACACGTGCTCGCCCGGAAATCCGACCGGACGCGTGATGACGCTCGACGAATGGGCGCGACTGTTCGACGCCGCCGACCGGCACGGCTTCGTGATCGCCTCCGACGAGTGCTACTCGGAGTTGTACTTCGACGAGGCGCGCCCGCCGCTCGGCGCGCTCGAGGCTGCGCACCGCCTCGGCCGCACCGACTTCCGGCGCGTCGTAGTGCTGTCGAGCCTGTCCAAGCGCTCGAACGTGCCCGGCATGCGGTCGGGGTTTGCGGCGGGAGACGCGGAGATCCTCAAGCGCTTTCTGCTCTACCGGACCTACCACGGCGGCGCCATGAGCCCGCCGGTGCAGGTCGCGAGCGCGGCGGCCTGGCGCGACGAGGCGCACGTCGTCGAGAATCGGCGCCTTTACCGGGAGAAGTTCGCCGCGGCGCTGCCCCTCGTGAGCGCGCCGCTCGAGACCGCGATGCCCGACGGGGGCTTCTACCTCTGGATGCGCACCCCGATTCCCGACGCGGAGTTCGCCCGCGAGCTGCACCGACAATATAATGTGTCGGTGCTGCCCGGCAGCTACCTCGCCCGCGAGTCGAACGGGACGAATCCGGGCCGCAACCACATCCGCGTCGCGCTGGTCGCGCAGTTCGACGATTGCATCGAGGGCGTACGGCGCATCGCCGAGTTCGCCCGCTCACTTTGAGAGACGCCATGCAGCAGGCACTCCAGCAACTCATCGATCAGGCGTGGGAGAACCGCGCGCAGCTTTCCCCGGCCTCCGCCGAGCCGCAGGTCCGCGCGGCGGTCGACGCCGTCATCGCCCGGCTCGACCGTGGGGAGCTGCGCGTAGCAGAGAAGATCGCGGGCCGGTGGGAGACCCACCAGTGGATCAAGAAGGCGGTCCTGCTCTCGTTCCGCCTGCAGGACAATCAGGTCATGCCCGGCGCCTGCACCCAGTACTACGACAAGGTGCCGACGAAGTTCGGCGGCTACTCTGCCGCGGATTTCGCCGCCGGCGGCTTCCGGGTGGTGCCGCCCGCGGTCGCCCGGCGCGGCGCCTTCGTGGCGCGCAACGCCGTGCTCATGCCGTCCTACGTCAACATCGGCGCCTACGTCGACGAGGGCACGATGGTCGACACCTGGGCCACCGTCGGCAGCTGCGCGCAGATCGGCAAGAACGTGCACCTCTCGGGCGGCGTCGGCATCGGCGGGGTCCTGGAGCCGCTGCAGGCGAACCCGACGATCATCGAGGACAACTGCTTCATCGGCGCGCGTTCCGAGGTCGTGGAGGGCGTCATCGTCGAGGAGAACGCGGTGCTTTCCATGGGGGTGTTCATCGGCGCGAGCACCCGGATCTACAACCGGGCGACCGGCGAGACGCTCTACGGCCGGGTGCCGGCGGGATCGGTAGTAGTTCCTGGTACCCTCCCCGCACCGGACGGAAAATACGCGCTTTCCTGCGCCGTCATCGTCAAGCAGGTCGACGCCAAGACGCGCGCCAAAACGAGCATCAACGAGCTCCTGCGGGGCGACTGACCGCCCCGCGAAAGGCGCCGGAGGACTCCAGCGATGGCGATGAAGCGGTTGCTCGAACTGATGGCCGAGAAGAAGGCCTCGGACATCTTCATCTCCTGCGGCGCGCCGATCTCGATCAAGATCAACGGCGTCACGATGCCGATCAACCAGCAGATCGTCACGCCGGACACGGTCCGCGCGCTGATGAAGGAGATCCTCACCGAGCGCCAGCTCGCCGACTTCGAGGAGAACTTCGAGCTCAACACCTCCTACCCGATGCGCGGCCTCGGCAGCTTCCGGATCAGCGCCTTCATGCAGCGCACGACGCCGGCGATCGTGGTGCGCTTCATTCCGGGCGAGATCCCGGCCTTCGACGGACTCGGCCTGCCGCCGGTCCTGAAAGAGATCGTGATGGAGAAGCGCGGCCTGATCCTGATGGTCGGCGCGACCGGCTCGGGCAAGTCCACCTCGCTCGCGGCGATGATCGACGTCCGCAACGGGCAGCAGTCCGGCCACATCATCACCATCGAGGACCCGATCGAGTTCCTCTTCAAGCACAAGCGCTCGATCGTCAACCAGCGCGAGCTCGGCACCGACGCCAAGTCCTACCACGTGGCCCTGAAGAACGCGCTGCGGCAGGCGCCCGACGTGATCCTGATCGGCGAGGTCCGCGACCGCGAGACCATGACGATGGCGATCGCCTACGCGCAGTCGGGCCACCTCTGCCTCGCGACCCTGCACGCGAACAACAGCTACCACGCGCTGAACCGCATCATCAGCTTCTACCCGCTGGAGAACCGGCCGGCGCTGCTGCAGGATCTCTCCTCGTCGCTCAAGTGCGTCGTCTCGCAGCGGCTCGTCCGCAACCTGAAGGGCGGGACGATCGGCCAGCGTCGAGGTGATGCTGAACACGCGCCACGTCGCCGACCTGATCGAGAAGGGCGAGGTCAACGGCATCAAGGAGGCGATGGACAAGAGCCTCGCACCGGGCTCGCAGACCTTCGAGCAGTCGCTGTTCCAGATGTACCGGGACGGCATCATCTCGCAGGAGGAGGCGCTCGCGAACGCCGACTCGGCCACCAACCTGCTCTGGCTGATGAACAACACCGACCCCACCATCGGCGCAGCCGGCGCCGCGCCTGCCCCGAAGCCTGCCCTCCAGCAGGAGGTCGAGCAGGCGGCGGGCGGCGCCTCGTTCAGCGAGTTCAAGCTGACGCTCGGGGACGAGAAGGCGGCTTGACCGCTTGACCGCGTGCCCCGCTCGATGAGCGGGTAAACTCCGCGCCGTCATCGAACGGCGCTCTCTCCTGCGAAACCCGATGGGCGATACCCTCGAACTGGCGCGCGCGCTGATCGCGCGGCGCTCCGTGACCCCGGATGACGCCGGCTGCCAGTCCCTGCTCGGCGAGCGCCTGAAGCGCCTCGGCTTCGCTCTGGAACCGCTGGAGAGCAACGGGGTGACGAACCTCTGGGCGCGCCGCGGCACCGGCGCGCCGGTCGTCTGCTTCGCCGGACACACCGACGTCGTACCCACCGGTCCGCTCGGTCAGTGGCAGTCCGACCCATTCGTCCCGACCGAGCGCGACGGCCAGCTGTATGGGCGCGGCGCTGCCGACATGAAGACTTCCATTGCGGCCTTCGTCACCGCGATCGAGGGGTTCCTCGCCGCGCGATCCCGCAACGCGCGGGTCGATCGCGCTGCTGATCACGTCGGACGAGGAAGGGGTCGCAACCGACGGCACCGTGAAGGTGGTCGACCGGCTCGAGGCGCGGGGTGAGCGGATCGACTATTGCATCGTCGGGGAGCCGACTTGCGTCGATCGACTGGGCGACACCGTCAAGAACGGCCGTCGCGGGTCCCTCGGCGGAAGGCTGATCGTGAAGGGCCTCCAGGGGCACGTCGCTTACCCGCAACTGGCGCGGAACCCGGTTCATCTCTTCGCCCCGGCGCTGGCCGAACTTTCCACCGTCGAATGGGACCGCGGCGACGAGTACTTTCCTCCCACTACCCTGCAGGTGTCGAACATTCACGCGGGCACCGGTGCGTCAAACGTGATACCGGGAGAACTCGAAGTCCTGTTCAACTTCCGTTTCTCGGCCGCGAGCACCGCGGACGGCCTCGCGGCGCGCGTGCGCGCGATCCTCGACCGGCACCGCCTCGACTACGCGCTCGAGTGGTCGCTCTCCGGCAATCCGTTTCTCACGCCGCGGGGCAAGCTGGTCGACACGATGGTGACGGCGATCCGCGAGGTCACCGGGGTGGAGGCGGAGATTTCGACCACCGGCGGGACCTCCGACGGGCGGTTCATCGCGCGCATCTGCCCGCAGATCGTCGAGTTCGGCCCGGTGAACATGTCGATCCACAAGCTGAACGAGCACGTCGCGCTCGACGCCGTCGAGCCGCTGCGCGCGGTCTACCAACGCGTGCTCGAGAAGCTGCTCGCTTGAAGGCGGACGCGACGCCGCGAACCGTCGGCGACTGGTGGCGGGAGGTGGCGCGGCGGTTTCAACGCGCGCGACTCGTCTTCGGCCATGGCACGTCGAATGCGAGCGACGAGGCGGCGTGGCTCCTCTGTCATGCGCTGCGGCTCACGTTCGACGCTTTCGAAAGCGCGCTCCAGCGTCCGGTTGATGCCGCCGCCGCGCGCCGGGTCGAGGCGCTGGTCGCGCGCCGCATCGCCACGCGCGAGCCGCTCGCCTACCTGTTGCGGGAGGCCTGGCTGCAGGGCCAGCGCTTCTACGTGGATCGGCGGACGATCGTGCCCCGGTCGCATATCGCCGAGCTGCTCCCGGCGGGCCTCGCGCCCTGGCTGGGCAGGCGATCGCCACGGCGGATCCTCGACCTCTGCACCGGGTCGGGATGTCTCGCGATCCTCGCGGCGCGCGCCTTCCCGCGGGCGCGTGTCGACGCCTCCGACATCTCGGCGGCCGCGCTCGCCGTTGCGCGCAAGAACGTGGCGAGCTATCGGCTCGGTGGGCGAGTGCGCGTGGTGCAATCCGATCTCTTCGCTGCGCTAGGAACGACGCGCTACGACCTGATCCTGTGCAATCCGCCGTACGTGCCCCGGCGCGACATGCGTCGGCTACCCCCCGAATACCGTCATGAGCCAGCCCTCGCGCTGGCGAGCGGGCACGACGGGCTGGACTTCGTGAAGCGGCTGCTCGCGACGGTACACGACCGGCTCACCGACGAGGGCGTGCTGGTGGTCGAGGTTGGCGACGGGCGACGCGTCGTCGAGCGCGCGTTTCCGCGCCTGCGGCTTACGTGGCTCACCACCGCTGGCGGGACGGGGCTGGTCTTTCTAGCGACCGCCGCGAATCTCGCGACGGGCGCCGCGGTGCAGGGGCGCCGCCGCAGTGGCGCCGCTTGAGGCGGGGAGTTT
>CAVUQY010000008.1:0-150051 GCA_963743805.1 uncultured beta proteobacterium
GGGGTGGCTAGTGGGTATCGAACCCACGACCCTTGGAATCACAATCCAATGCTCTACCCCTGAGCTATAGCCACCGTCGTTCGGAGTGACCAGGGTGTGGCGCGCCCGACAGGACTCGAACCTGTAACCGCCGGCTTAGAAGGCCGATGCTCTATCCGGTTGAGCTACGGGCACCTGACCGGACCTGACGAACGCTGTTCGCAACCTGGTCGGGGTGGAGAGATTCGAACTCCCGACATCTTGCTCCCAAAGCAAGCGCGCTACCAGGCTGCGCCACACCCCGAAAGGTGCGGAATTTTACGCGCCCCGGCGCGGGATGGTCAAACCGGCCCGAAGGCGCAGCCTGGCGGGGATTATTTGCCTTGCCGGGCCCTCCTGCTTCTGGTATCAAGCGCCATTCTTCATGGAGCGCCCTGGGAGGCAGTCCGAATGCCGGTCGAATCCCTGCGCAAGCAGTTTCCGCCCTATGTGCCGAAGAAGGGCGAGGCGTACATGAGCGAGCGCCAGCGCGCGCACTTCCGGGAAATGCTCGGCGCGCTGCGCGAGGAACTCTCCGCCGACATCGAGCGCACCGTCCACCAGATGCAGGACGACCAGACCGTCTTCGCCGACCCGAACGACCGCGCGAGCCAGGAATCGGACATGGCGCTCGAGCTGCGCAACCGCGACCGCGAGCGCAAGCTGATCAAGAAGATCGACGAGACCATGGGGCGCATCGACGGGGAGGACTACGGGTACTGCGAGAGCTGCGGGGCCGAGATCGGCCTGAAGCGCCTCGAGGCCCGTCCGACCGCGACGCTCTGCATCGACTGCAAGACACTCGACGAGATGCGCGAGCGTCAGGTCGCCAAGTAGCGCGCCCTCTCCCCAAAACAAGAAGGGGCGCCGCGCGCCCCTTCTGCGTTTCAGTGACGCGGCCGTCTACTGCGACGTCTCCGCGGCGCTCTTCTCCTGCTCGGCCACCGCCTTCATCGACAGCCGCACGCGGCCCTTCTCGTCCGCCTCGAGCACCTTCACCTTCACCTGCTGGCCTTCCTTGAGATGGTCGGCCACGCTCGCGACGCGCTGCTGGCTGATCTGCGAGATGTGCAGGAGCCCGTCCTTGCCCGGCAGCAGGCTCACGATCGCGCCGAAGTCGAGCAGGCGCAGCACGGTACCGTTGTAGATCTTGCCGATCTCCACTTCGGCGACGATCTCCTCGATCTTCTTCTTCGCCGCCTCGCCGCCTTCCATGCTGATGCAGGCGATGCTGATGGTGCCGTCGTCGCCGATCTCGATCGTCGTGCCGGTCTCCTCCTGGAGGCCGCGGATCACGACCCCGCCCTTGCCGATGACGTCGCGGATCTTCTCGGGGTTGATCTTGAGCTTGATGATGCGCGGCGCGAAGCTCGAGATTTCCTCGCGCGAGCCGCCCAGCGACTGCTTCATGATGTCCAGGATGTGCAGCCGTCCCTCGCGCGCCTGGGAGAGCGCGACCTGCATGATCTCCTTGGTGATCCCCTCGATCTTGATGTCCATCTGCAGGGCGGTCACGCCGCGCTCGGTGCCGGCGACCTTGAAGTCCATGTCGCCCAGGTGATCCTCGTCGCCGAGAATGTCCGTGAGCACCGCGAACCGGTTGCCCTCCTTGATCAGCCCCATCGCGATGCCCGCGACGTGCGCCTTCAGCGGAACGCCCGCATCCATCAGCGCCAGGCTGCCGCCGCACACGCTCGCCATCGACGAGGAGCCGTTCGACTCGGTGATCTCGGAGACCACGCGGATCGAGTAGGCGAACTCTTCCGGAGCCGGGAGCAGCGCCACCAGCGCGCGCTTCGCGAGGCGGCCGTGCCCGATCTCGCGCCGCTTCGGGGCGCCCATCCGCCCGGTCTCGCCGGTCGCGTAAGGCGGCATGTTGTAGTGGAGCATGAAGCGCTCCTTGTACTCGCCCTGGATGGCGTCGATGATCTGCTCGTCGCGGCCGGTGCCGAGGGTCGCCACCACCAGCGCCTGCGTCTCGCCGCGCGTGAACAGGGCCGACCCGTGCGTGCGCGGCAGGACCCCGACGCGGATCGAGATCGGGCGCACCGTCCGGGTGTCGCGCCCGTCGATGCGCGGCTCGCCGTCCAGGATCTGGTTGCGGACGATCTTGGCCTCGATGTTGAAGAGCAGGTCCTTGACCTGATTCGGCTCGGGAGGATTGTCGCTAGCGGCAAGCGTATCGAGCGTGTGCTTGCGGATCTGTTCGAGACGCGTGTTGCGCGCCTGCTTCTGCTTGATGCCGAACGCGGCGCGGAGATCGGCTTCGGCGAGCTCTGCGACCCGCGCCACGAGCGTCGCTTCCGCCGTGGGCGGTTTCCAGTCCCACGCCGGCTTGCCGACCTCGTCGGCGAGCTCGTTGATCACGCTGATCGCCTTCTGCATCTGCTGGTGGCCGAACACCACCGCACCGAGCATGACCTCTTCGGACAACTCCTGCGCCTCGGATTCCACCATCAGGACCGCGTGCTCGGTGCCCGCCACGACCAGGTTGAGCTTGCTCGACTTGAGCTGCGTCGCGGTCGGGCTGAGGACGTACTCGCCGTCGAGATAGGCCACTCGCGCCGCGCCGATCGGCCCGTTGAACGGCAGGCCGGAGATGGCGAGCGCCGCCGAGACGCCGAGCATCGCCGGGATGTCGGGATCGATCTCGGGGTTGCAGGACAGCACCGTCGCGACGACCTGCACCTCGTGATAGAAGCCCTCGGGAAACAGCGGCCGGATCGGGCGGTCGATGAGGCGCGAGGTCAGGACGTCCTTCTCCGAGGGCCGGGCCTCGCGCTTGAAGAATCCGCCCGGGATCTTGCCCGCGGCGTAGTACTTCTCGCCGTAGTCGACGGTGAGCGGAAGGAAGTCCACTCCCGCGCGCGGCTGCTTGGAGCCGACGACCGAGCAGATCACAACGCTGTCTTCCATGTTCACGAGCACCGCGCCGCTCGCCTGACGCGCGATCTCGCCGGTTTCCAGCGTCACCTGATGCGCGCCGTATGTGAAAGTCTTCTTGACGGGGTTCAATGCCATCTCCTTTCCTGCTCAGCGGCCGCACTGCCGGCGGAGCGCACTTGCGCTTGCGCATGCGCGCTCACCGGGGCGGCGGAAGACGCCAGGACGATGAAAAGCAGAACGCCCACCGGTGCGAACCGAGTGGGCGTCGGGAAAGTCACTTGCGGAGACCAAGCTGCTCGATCAACTTGCGATAGTTCTCGGTGTCGGTCCGCTTGAGGTAGTCCAGCATCTTGCGCCGCTGGCTGACCATTTTCAGCAACCCGCGCCGCGAGTGATGGTCCTTGACGTGGGCCTTGAAGTGGTCGGTGAGGCCGTTGATGCGCGACGTGAGCAGCGCGATTTGCACCTCCGGCGAGCCGGTGTCGCCCGTCTTGCGCTGGTGGTGCTCGACGATCTTCGCCTTTTCGGCGGTGGTTACAGCCATGCGTTATCTCCCAGAGAACACGGGATTTTAGCCCGGAATCAAGGGGGTTCACAAGCCTTGGCGTCCTGCCGGACGAGGCGCCGGGGCCGCACGAGGCCGTCCGCGTCGCAGTCGCCGACGCCGAGGAGTGTCCCGCCCGGCCCGTAGACCCGCAGCGGTCCGGCAGGGAGCCCGGCGGGCGCCATCACCGGCTGGCCGTGGGCGAAACGTTCCGCCACGCCCGGTTCCAGCGCGACCGGAGGCAGATGCGCGAGGAGGCGGTCCACCGGCAGCAGCCGCTCGAACCGCTCCGCCTCCGACGCGCACTCGAGCGCGGCGAGCGCGTGGGCCGCGGCGAGCCGGAAAGGGCCGACTTCGGTCCGCCTGAGCGCGCCGAGGTGCGCGCCGCAGCCCAGGGCCGCGCCGATGTCCTCCGCCAGCGTCCTGATGTAGGTGCCCTTGCTGCACCGGACATCGACCTCCAGGCTGGCGCCCGCAAAGGCCTCCAGGCGAAGCTCGTGAATCGTCACCGTCCGCGGTTCCCGCTCCACCGTCTCGCCGGCCCGCGCGTAGGCGTACAGGGGCCGGCCGGCGCGCTTGAGTGCGGAGTACATCGGCGGGGTCTGCTCGATGCGGCCAACGAAGCGGCGCAGGACCGCCTCTACGCCAGCGCGCGCCACGTCGACCGGGTGACGCTCGATCACCTCTCCCTCGGCGTCGCCGGTCGAGGTGCGCGCGCCGAGCGCAATCGTCGCCCGATACCGCTTGTCCGCCGCGAGCATCTCGGCCCCGAACTTGGTCGCCTCGCCGAACAGGACCGGCAACAGGCCGGTGGCGAGCGGGTCGAGCGTGCCCGAGTGCCCGGCGCGCTCGGCGCGATACAGGCGACGGACCCGCTGCAGCGCCGCGTTGGAGGTCAGGCCGAGGGGCTTGTCGAGGAGCAGCACGCCGTCGACGCGGCGCCACTCGATTCTCGGCGCGCGGGTTCCTGGCGGACTGGTTCTCGGCACGCCCCTCGACCCGGCCACCGCGCCTCGCGGTCAGCGCGTTCGGGTTGCGCGGCGGCGGGGCTTGCCGCGCGCGGCGTCGGCGGCGACGGCGTCCTCGATGAGGTGGGTGAGCCGGATGCCGGACTCGACCGACTCGTCGTAGACGAAATGCAGCTCGGGCGTGTTGTGGATCTTCAGGCGTGCGCCGAGCATCGTGCGCAGAAAGCCGCTCGCGCGCTTCAGTCCCGCGCGAACCTCGTCACGCTGCGCCGCCTCGGCGAGCGAAGTGAAGAACACCTTGGCGTGCGCGAAGTCGGGCGAGACCTCGACGCCGGTCAGCGTGATCATGCCGACGCGCGGATCCTTCAGCTCCGAGCGCAGGATGTCCGAGAGCTCGCGCTGGATCTGATCGGCGACGCGGCGCAGCCGTTGCGGGTTGGCCATGGCCGGAAGGCTCGGGGAGGCGCGCTAGAGGGTCCGCGCGACTTCCTGGACCTCGTAGACCTCGAGCTGGTCGCCGACGTTGATGTCGTTGAAGCTGCGCACCGAAAGGCCGCACTCGAAGCCCGCCTTCACCTCGCGCACGTCGTCCTTGAAGCGCTTCAGCGAGTCGAGCTCGCCATCGTGGATCACGACGTTGTCGCGCAGCACGCGGACCTTGGCCGCGCGCCGGATCAGGCCCTCGGTGACGTAGCAGCCCGCCACCGTGCCCACCTTCGAGATGCGGAATACCTGCCGCACCTCGACCAGTCCGAGGACGCTCTCCTTCTTCTCCGGCGCGAGCATCCCCCCGAGCGCCGCCTTCACCTCGTCGACGGCGTCGTAGATGATGTTGTAGTAGCGGATGTCGATGCCCGAGTTCTCGGCGAGCTTGCGCGCGGCCGCGTCGGCGCGGGTGTTGAAGCCGATGATCACCGCCTTCGAGGCAAGTGCGAGGTTGACGTCCGACTCGGTGATCGCGCCGACCCCGGAGTGCACGACGTTGACCTTCACCTCCTCGTGGGAGAGGCGCGACAGGGCGTGCGCGAGCGCCTCCTGCGAGCCCTGCACGTCGGCCTTGAGGACGATCGGGAGGACCTTCAGCTCGTCCTCCTTCATCTGCTCGAACATGTTCTCGAGCTTCGCCGCCTGCTTCTTCGCGAGCTTCACGTCGCGGAACTTGCCCTGGCGGAACAGCGCGATCTCGCGCGCCTTGCGCTCGTCGCCGAGGACGATCATCTCGTCGCCCGCATTCGGCACGTCGGCGAGGCCCTGCAGCTCGACCGGGATCGACGGCCCCGCCTCGGTCACCGGCTGCCCGGTTTCGTCCAGCATCGCCCGCACGCGCCCGAACACCGCGCCCGCCAGCACGATGTCGCCGCGCTTCAGGGTCCCCGACTGGACCAGCACGGTCGCGACCGGACCCTTGCCCCGGTCGAGACGCGCCTCGATGACCGCGCCCTTCGCCGGCGCGTCGAGCGGCGCCTTGAGCTCGAGCACCTCGGCCTGCAGCAGCACGTTCTCGAGGAGGGTGTCCACGCCCGCCCCGGTGCGCGCGGACACCGGCACGAAGGGCACGTCGCCGCCGTACTCCTCGGGCACGACGCTCTGCGCCACCAGCTCCTGCTTCACGCGATCGGGATTCGCCTCGGACTTGTCGATCTTGTTGATCGCGACGATGAGCGGAACGTTCGCGGCCTTCGCGTGATGGATCGCCTCGATCGTCTGCGGCATCACGCCGTCGTCCGCAGCGACGACCAGGATCACCAGATCGGTGACCTTGGCGCCGCGCGCGCGCATCGAAGTGAATGCCTCGTGGCCCGGAGTGTCGAGGAACGTGATGACCCCGCGCGGGGTGGTCACGTGGTACGCGCCGATGTGCTGCGTGATGCCGCCCGCCTCGCCCGCGGCGACCTTGGCACGGCGGATGTAGTCGAGCAGCGAGGTCTTCCCGTGGTCGACGTGACCCATCACGGTGACCACGGGCGCGCGCGACTTCAGCTCGGCTTCGTGATGCTCGGCCGTGTCCACGATGTACGCCTCGGGGTCGTCGATCTTGGCGGCGATCGCCTTGTGCCCCAGCTCCTCGACGACGATCATCGCCGTCTCCTGGTCGAGCACCTGGTTGATCGTGACCATCTGCCCGAGCTTCATCAGCGACTTGATGACCTCCGCCGCCTTCACCGACATCTTGTGCGCGAGGTCCCCGACGGTGATGGTCTCCGGGACGTGGATCTCGCGGATGGTCGGTTCGGTCGGCGGCGCGAAGCCCTTCGGCGCCTCCTCGGCATGCCGGTGCCGGCCGCCGCCCTTGGGCTGGTGCCAGCCGCTCGCGCCGGCGACGTCGCCGCGCGTCTTGATCGTGCGCTTCTTCGCCGCTTCGTCCTTCCAGACGGTGACCTGCGGCTTCTTCGCCTTTTTCTCCGCCCCCTCGGCGGTCTTGACCTTGTGCAGCGTCGTGTCGGCCGGCGCCGCCGGCTGCGCGGCGGCCTTGGCCGCTTCTTCCGCCGCGCGCTGCTCGGCCTCGCGCACCTCGGCCATGCGCCGCTCGTGCTCCTGCTTCTCGGCGAGCTCCGCGGCCTGGCGCGTCGCGAGCTCGGCGTCGCGCCGTTGCTCCTGCTCGCGCAGCTCCGCTTCGCGTGCATCGACCGGCGGCGCCACCGGAACCGCTACCGGCGGGGCGGCAGGCATCTCCGGCGCCGGCGCAGCCTCGCCCGCCTCGCGCTTGACGAACACGCGCTTCTTGCGCACCTCGACCTGGATCGTGCGCGACTTGCCGGTCGCATCCGCCTTCTTGATCTCGCTCGTCTGCTTGCGCGTCAGGGTGATCTTGGTCTTCGCGTCGGTCGCACCGTGCGCCTTCCGCAGGTACTCGAGCAGCTTGGTCTTGTCCTGTTCGGTGAGCGTATCGTCGGCGAGGCGCTTCTCGACCCCGGCCGCCTTGAGCTGCTCGATCAGCACCGCCGGCTGAACCTTCAGCTCCCCGGCGAATTGTGCAACGCTCGTCATCGCCATCGGTTACCTCACTCCCCGCCTTCGAACCAGTGGGCGCGGGCCTTGATGATCAGCTCGCGCGCGCGCGCCTCGTCGACTTCACCCATCTCGACCAGCTCGTCGACCGCGAGGTCGGCCAGGTCGTCGCGCGTCTTCACCCCGCCGGCCGCGAGTTTCGCCGCGAGCTTCGTGTCCATGCCTTCGAGCGCGAGCAGATCCTGCTCCACGCCCTCGATCGACTCCTCGCTGCGGATCTCCTCGACCAGCAGCGTGTCCTTGGCGCGGCTGCGCAGCTCGTTCACCGTCGCCTCGTCCAGCCCCTCGATCTCGAGCATCTCGCTGATCGGCACGTAGGCGACTTCCTCGAGCGTCGAGAAGCCTTCCTGGATGAGCAGATTCGGCGAGATCCTCGTCGACATCGAGCTTCGCGACGAACAGCGCCCGCACCGAACTCGACTCCTCGTCGGCCTTGCGCTGCGACTCTTCCTGGCTCATCAGGTTGATCTGCCAGCCGGTCAGCTCGGAGGCGAGCCGCACGTTCTGCCCGCTGCGGCCGATCGCGATCGCGAGGTTCTCCTCGTCGACCACGACGTCCATGCTGTGCTTCTCCTCGTCGACGACGATGCCCGAGACGTCGGCGGGCGCGAGCGCGCCGATCACGAATTTCGCCGGGTCGTCCGACCAGAGCACGATGTCGACGCGCTCGCCGGCGAGCTCCTGCGTGACCGCCTGCACGCGCGAGCCGCGCATGCCGACGCACGTGCCGATCGGATCGATGCGGCGGTCGCTCGTGAACACCGCGATCTTCGCGCGCACGCCGGGGTCGCGCGCCGCCGACTTGATCTCGAGCAGCCCCTGCTCGATCTCGGGCACCTCGAGGCGGAACAGCTCGGCGATGAACTCCGGCGCAGTGCGCGACAGGACGAGCTGCGGCCCGCGCAGGCTGCGGTCGATGCGCAGCACGTAGGCACGCACGCGGTCCCCGACGCGCAGGTTCTCCTTCGGGATCATCTGGTCGCGCGGCAGCACCGCCTCGACGCGCCCCACCTCGATGATCGCGTTGCCGCGCTCCATGCGCTTGATCGCGCCGGTGGCGAGCTTGTCGCCGCGCGCGAGGAAATCCTGCAGCAGCTGCTCGCGCTCGGCGTCGCGGATCTTCTGCAGGATCACCTGCTTGGCGGTCTGCGCGCCGATGCGGCCGAACTCGATCGTCTCGAGCGGCTCCTCGATGTAGTCCTCGACGGCGACGTCGCCGTACTCTTCCTTCGCCTTCGACAGCGGGATCTGGTGCGCGGGGAACTCGACCGCGTCGTCGGGCACCACCTGCCAGCGCCGGAACGACTCGTACTCGCCGGTGTCGCGGTCGATCGCGACCCGCACCTCGACGTCCTCGCTGAAGCGCTTCTTGGTCGCCGAGCCGATGGCCTGCTCGAGCGCGCCGAAGACCACGTCCTTGTTGACGTTCTTCTCGCGCGCCAGCGCGTCCACCAGCAGAATCAGTTCGCGGCTCATTACGTTCGATCCCCTCAGGGTGTCTTGACGACACGCGGAGAAATTTTCCCGCGTGCCCCCCTAGCTTTGCCGCTCGACGACGGCGCCGTCGGGCGCTTGATCAGGTCCGGCACCAGCCGTGCCCGGTCGATGTTCACGTAGGCGAGCGACAGCACCGCGCCCTCGACCTCGAGTTCGACTGCGGCGTCGCTCGCCGCCCGCACGACGCCGACGAATCGCCGGCGGCCGTCGAGCGGCACGCGCACGCGCACCTCCGCAGTCGCGCCGCTGAAGCGCCGGAAGTCCGCCGGCTTCTTCAGGACGCGATCGAGTCCCGGCGAGGAGACCTCCAGCCGGTCGTACTCGACGCCTTCGACCTCCAGCACGCGCTGCACCTGCCGCGTCATGCGCTGGCAGTCGTCGAGCGTCACGCGATCCGCCGCCCCGGCCTCGTCGACCGGCCGGTCGATGAAGATCCGCAGCAGCCGGCCGCGCGGCCCGAGCTCGAGGTCAACCAGCTCGTATCCGAGGCCGATCGCCGTCGATTCAATGAGTTGCTGAATGTTCGTCCCTTGCGCCACAAACAAAAAATGGGCTCGCAGCCCATCCCCGTAAAGCAGCGGGAGTGTAGCAAAGAAGGCCCTCCCAGACAACGGGATAGACGCGGTTGGTCGGGTGTCGGGCGGGTCAGCGCTGCCGGGGCAGCCGTCGGACGGGGCCCTGCCGTTGCGGGCGCTCGCGCCCGGCGCCCGGCGCCTGCGCCGGGACCGGAAGCGTCTGGGGTGACTGTATGTCGAGTCCCGCAAGAATGCGGCCCACGTCGGCCGCGTCGAGCTCGCGGTGCTGCCCGCGACGCATTCCCGGCGGCAGGGCGATCGGGCCGAAGCGCACGCGCATCAGGCGCGTCACCCGCCGGCCGAGGGCTTCGATCAGGCGGCGCACCTCGCGGTTGCGACCCTCGCGCAGGACGACCCGGTACCAGCGGTTGCGGCCCTCGCCGCCCTCCTCGGAGAGGGAATCGAAGCGCGCCGGGCCATCCTCGAGCAGCACCCCCTCGGTGAGCCGGGCGCACTCTTCCCCGGAAAGCTGCCCGTCGATCCGCACCGCGTACTCCCGCTCGATCTGGTAGCGCGGATGCATGAGCCGCGCGGCCAGGTCGCCCGAGGTGGTGAGCACGAGGAGGCCGCTCGTGTTGTAGTCGAGCCGGCCCACCGCGATCCAGCGCCCCCCGCGCACCCGCGGCAGCCGGTCGAACACGGTGGGCCGCCCCTCGGGGTCGTCGGCCGAGACGATCTCGCCGGCCGGCTTGTGATAGAGGAGCACCCGCGGCGCGCGCGTCTCCCAGCGGGGCGCGAGCAGACGGCCGTCCACCTTGACCCGGTCGCCCGACCCGACGCGCTGGCCGAGCGTGGCGGGCGCGTCGTTGACCGTCACGCGCCCTGCGACGATCCAGGTTTCCATGTCGCGCCGCGAGCCCAGGCCCGAGCGCGCGAGGACCTTCTGGAGCTTCTCGGTCGGCGCCGGCAGTGCGCCGGCGTGCGCCCGGCGCGTTCAGGCGGCCGAGGCGACGGGGGGCGCGTCGGCGGGCTGGTCGAGCGCGTGCTCGGTCGCGGCGGGCGCCGGGGCTTCGTCGGTGGCGGCGAGTTCGAGGCTCTTGCTGATTTCTTCAAGGGGCGGCAGCTCCTGCAGCGAACGCAGACCGAGGTCGTCGAGGAACGTTTTGGTGGTCGCGTAAAGCGCCGGCCTGCCCGGCGCGTCGCGATGGCCCACCACGTCGATCCAGCCGCGTGCCTCGAGGGTCCGGATCACCCCCGGCGACACCGTCACGCCGCGGATGTCCTCGATGTCGCCACGCGTCACCGGCTGCCGGTAGGCGACGATCGCCAGCGTCTCGAGCACGGCGCGCGAGTACCGCGGCGCCTTCTCCGCGCTGATCCGATCGAGGTACGGCTGGTACTCCGGCCGCGTCTGAAAGCGCCAGCCGCTCGCGAGGTTCACGAGCTCGACGCCGCGGCCGCTCCAGGCCTCGCGCAGCTCGTCGAGCAGCCGCCGGATCGTGTCGGCGCCGATCTCCGTCTCGAACAGCCGGCGCAGATCCGCGATCGAAAGGGGCTCCTGGCTCGAGAGCAGCGCGGTCTCGAGCACGGTCTTGGCATCGTTGGGGCTCAGCATGGTGCGCTTGTCCGCTTGTGAGCTTGTCGAGCTTGTCAGCTTATCCGCTTGATATCGGCCGGCTCGTATTTGTCGGGCCGGTCAGGTTGCGCTCCGCGGCGCGTCGTCTGCCTGCGTCTCGCCGCCCTCGCCCGCGAGCCGCACGTAGATCGGCGCGTAGGCCTCGGCCTGCGTGACTTCGACGAGCCCCTCGCGCGCGAGCTCGAGCAGCGCGAGGAAGTTCACCACCAGAACCCCGATCCCGCGCCAGGGCTCGAACAGGCTCGTGAAGGCGCAGAAGCCCGCGCCGGCAAGCTTGCGCAGGAGGATCGTCATGTGCTCGCGCACCGACAGCTCGTCGCGCGTCACCTTGTGGTGACGGCTCAGGCGCGCCCGCGCCAGCAGCGTGCGCCACGCGTTCTCGAGATCGTGGGCGTGCACCTGCGGCAGGCGCTTGACGATCGACTGCTCGATCCACACCTCCACCGCCGAGAAGTCGCGGTCGCGCTGCGGCAGCGCGTCGAGCTTCTGCCCGGCGAGCTTCATGCGCTCGTACTCGAGGAGGCGGCGCACCAGCTCGGCGCGCGGGTCGAGCTCCTCGTCGGACACGTGCTTGGGTCGCGGCAGGAGCAGCCGCGACTTGATCTCCATCAGCATCGCCGCCATCACCAGGTACTCGGCCGCGAGCTCCAGGTTCTTGCGCCGCATCACCTCTACGTACTGGAGATACTGCTGGGTGAGCCGCGCCATCGGGATGTCGAGGATGTCGACATTGGCCTTGCGGATCAGGTAGAGCAGCAGGTCGAGCGGGCCCTCGAAGGTGTCGAAGAACACCTCCAGCGCGTCGGGCGGGATATACAGGTCGGCGGGCAGCTCGGTCAGCAGCTGACCGCGGACCTTCGCCACCGGGTGCGGCGCATCGCTGGAGTGGACGAGTTCGAGCGGCATCGCGCGGTCAGGTGTAGTTGAGACCCATCACTTCGCGCACCTCGCGCATCGTCTCGCGCGCGAGCTCACGGGCCTTGTCGCAGCCGTCGGCGACGATGCTGCGCACCAGCGTCGGGTCGTCGAGGTACTTCTGCGCGCGCTCGCGCATCGGCCCCTGCTCGGCCAGCACCTTGTCGATGACCGGCTGCTTGCACTCCAGGCACCCGAAGGCGGCGGTGCGACACCCGTTCTGCACCCACTCGCACGTCTTCTCGTCCGAGTACACGAGGTGGAACTGCCAGACCGGGCACTTCTCCGGGTCGCCCGGGTCGGTGCGCTTCACGCGCGCCGGGTCGGTCGGCATGGTGCGGATCTTCTTCGTCACGGAGTCGGCATCCTCGCGCAGCCCGATGGTGTTGCCGTAGGACTTCGACATCTTCGCGCCGTCGAGCCCGGGGAGCTTCGACGACTCGGTGAGCAGCACGTCCGGCTCGACGAGAATCATGCGCCCGCCGCCCTCGAGATAGCCGAACAGGCGCTCCCGATCGGCGACCGCCAGGTTCTGGGCGTCCTCCAGGAGCGCGCGCGCCGATTCCAGCGCGCCCTGGTCGCCCTGCTCCTGGAACTTGGTGCGCAGCTCGCGGTACAGCTTCGCCTTGCGGCTCCCGAGCTTCTTGACCGCGCCGAGCGCCTTTTCCTCGAACCCGGCCTCGCGGCCGTAGACGTGGTTGAAGCGCCGCGCGATCTCGCGCATGAACTCGATGTGCGGCACCTGGTCCTCGCCGACCGGCACGAACTTGGCACGATAGATCAGCACGTCCGCGCTCTGCAGCAGCGGGTAGCCGAGGAACCCGTAGGTGGACAGGTCCTTGTCGGCGAGCTTCTCCTGCTGGTCCTTGTAGGTCGGCACGCGCTCGAGCCAGCCGAGCGGCGTGATCATCGAGAGCAGCGTGTGCAGCTCGGCGTGCTCGGGGATGCGCGACTGGATGAACAGCGTGGCCTGGCCGGGATCCACCCCGGCGGCGAGCCAGTCGATCACCATCTCCCACACGTTCTCCTCGATCACTTCCGGCGTGTCGTAGTGGGTGGTGAGCGCGTGCCAGTCGGCGACGAAGAAGAAGCACGGGTACTCGCTCTGCAGCCGCACCCAGTTCTTCAGCGCCCCGTGATAGTGCCCGAGGTGCAGGAGGCCGGTGGGGCGCATGCCCGAGACGACGCGGTCGGGGACCATAGTCAGAGCGTTCCCAGCAGCGGCAGCTGGAAGGCGTTCGCGATCAGCTGGATCGAACCGGCGACCATCGGGTACATGACCACGCCGAGGACATTGGTGAACATGAGGGCGAGCAGGATCGGAAAGCCGAGCGGCTCGAGCCGCGCGTAGCGATCGGAGAGGCGCGGCGGCAGCAGGCTCGCCACGATGCGGCCGCCGTCGAGGGGCAGGATCGGCAGCAGGTTGAGCAGCATCAGCACGACGTTCACTTCGACACCGGCGCGGCTGATCAGGAACAGCGGCACCGTGAAGTAGCCCTCCGGCAGCATGACGGCGAGCTTCCCGATCACCGCCCACCCGAGCGCCATCGCGAGATTGGCGCCGGGCCCGGCCGCCGCGACCCACATCATGTGCTGGCGCGGACGGCGCAGGGCGTGGTAGTTCACCGGCACCGGCTTCGCCCAGCCGAACAGCATGCCGCGACCGCCGGCCCAGGAGGTGGCCAGCAGGATCACCAGCGGGACCACGATGGTGCCGACGGGGTCGATGTGCCGCATCGGGTTGAGGCTCACGCGGCCGAGCACGAACGCGGTCGTGTCGCCGAAATGCCGCGCTACATATCCATGCGCCGCCTCGTGCAGCGTGATCGCGATGACGACCGGGAGGGCGTAGATCGCAATCGTCGAGACGAGGCTTTCGATATTCATCGGGCGAGCGGTGGCGCGGCGCCGAATTCTAGCAGAGTCGCCCTCCGCGCCTCGCCGGGACGGCGCTGTTCAGTCGACGAACGGCGCCACCGCGCCCTTGCCGGCGCGCAACACCTCGGGCACCGCGCCGGTGAGATCGACGACCGTGGTGGGGGCGGTGCCGCACGGCCCGCCGTCGAGCACCAGCTCGACGTCGCGCTCGAGGCGCGTGCGGATCTCCCCCGCGTCCTCGAGCGGCGCGTCGTCGCCGGGCAGGATCAGCGTCGTCGAGAGCAGCGGCTCGCCCAGCGCCGCGAGGAGCGCGAGCGCGACCGGATGATCCGGCACGCGCAGCCCGATGGTCTTGCGCCGCGGATTCAGGATGCGGCGCGGCAGGTCCTTGGTGCCCTCGAGAATGAAGGTGTAGCTGCCGGGGGTGAGCATCCTGAGCAGCCGGTACTGCGCGTTGTCGACGCGCGCGTAGGTGCCGATCTCCGAAAGATCGCGGCACATCAGGGTGAAGTGATGGCGCTCGTCGACGCCGCGAATCCGCCGCAGCCGCTCCATCGCGGACTTGTCGCCGACGTGGCAGCCGAGCGCATAACAGGAATCGGTCGGATACGCGATCACGCCGCCCGTGCGCACGATCTCCGCCGCGCGTGCAATGAGGCGCGCCTGCGGATGGGTCGGGTGGATGACGAAGTACTGGGCCATGATGCCCAGACTAATGCGCGCGGGCGGCTACGCCCAGTCGTGCCAGACCGGCTTGAGGTCCACCGGGAGCGGCGGCAGCCGGCCGAGATCGATCTCGCTCTCCTCCGGCCCGTGGAAGTCGGAGCCGCGCGAGGCAAGCAAGCCGAGCTCGCGCGCGAGCTGGGCGAACTCGACGTACTGCGCGCGCGTGTGGCTGCCGGTCACGACCTCGACCGCCTCGCCGCCGGCGGCAATGAACTCCATGAAGAACTGCCGCAGCTCCGCACGGGTGAGCCGGTACCGGCCGGGGTGCGCAACCACGGCGCGGCCGCCGCTCGCGCGGATCCACGCCACCGCGTCGGCGAGCCCGGCCCACTCGTGCGGCACATAGGCCGGCTTGCCGGCGACGAGATAGCGGTGGAATACCGATTTCACGTCGCGGGCCACGCCGCGTTCGACCAGGAAGCGCGCGAAATGCGCGCGCCCCACGAGGTGCGGATTGGCGGCATAGGAGTAGGCCCCTTCCAGGGTGCCCGGCATGCCCAGCGCGTCGAACTCCGCCGCGATCCGCTCCGCGCGCCGCGCGCGACTCGCGCGCACGTACGCCAGGCCGCGGGCAAGCGCGTCGCTGCCGGGATCCACGCCCAGCCCGACGATGTGGATCGTGATGCCGCCCCAGGTGATCGAGATTTCCACCCCCGGCACGAGCCGGACGCCGCACTCGTCCGCGGTCGCTTGCGCTTCCGCGAGGCCGGTCAGGTCGTCGTGATCGGTGAGCGCCAGGACACCGACGCCGTTCGCGGCGGCGCGGCGCACCAGCGCGGCGGGCGTGAGCACGCCGTCCGACGCGGTGGAATGACAGTGCAGATCGAAGTTCTTCGCGACGGGGGCGAGCATGCCGCGATTCTAGCAGCCGCCCCTCCCCGCGCTCCCGCACGAGCTCAGCCGCGCAGGAAGTCTTCCACGATCCGGGCGAGTGCCTCGGGCTGATCGTGATGCAGCATGTGACCGGCGTCCGCAAGCGTGTGCGCGGTGAGGTTCGCGAAGGCGCGCTTGCGCGCCTCGTACGCCGGCCCGTCGATGCGCAGGCGCCTGATCGTCTCGGACTCGGTGCCCTCGACCCACAGCACCGGCGCCGTCACGGCGCGCCAGCAGGCCTCCGCCTCCTCGAGGCGATAGAGGATCGGGTTCACGCGCTTGTGCGCCGGATCGCTGCGCAACCCCACGCGTCCGTCCGGCGTCGGCATGCCCCAGTGGTGCGCGAAGAAGAGCGCACGCTCGGACGTGAGCCGCGGATTCGCGCCATGCAACCGCGCGGCGAGCTCCTCGAAGCTCGCGTAGTCCCGAAAGCGCTGCGGCTCGTTCAGCTCGGCGAGCCAGCGCGCATAGCGCGCGGGCGCTTCGTCGGCGTCGTTGCCGCGCAGCCCGAATCCCTCGAGGTTCACCAGCTTCGCGACGCGCTCCGGCCGGATGCCGGCATAGAGACTGGCGACGTTCCCGCCCATGCTGTGCCCGAGCAGGTTCACCGCCTGGTCCGGCGAGAACCGTCCGAGCAGGGCGTCGAGATCGGCGAGGTAGTCGGGAAACCAGTAGCTGTCCGCCCCGCTCCACTGGGTCAGGCCGTAGCCGCGCCAGTCGGGCGCGATCGCGTGCCAGTCGCCGCGCAGCGCGTCGACGAAGAACTGGAAGGACGCCGACACGTCCATCCAGCCGTGCAGCAGGAAGAGCTTCGGGTGCGCGGGATCGCCCCACGTCCGGCAGTGGTAGCGCAGGCCGCGGATGTCGACGAAGACGGACTCGTTCGGTTTCATCGGGGCGTGTCGCGGGTCGCGCGCGATGCTAACATCGCGCCCTCCTTCCGCGGAGCCCTCGGATGCCGGTCTACGACCTCGGCGAGCGCCGGGTCGCAGTTTCGCGGCGCCGGACGCGTACGTCGCGCCGAGCGCCTCGCTCGTCGGCTCGGTCATCGTCGGCAACGAGTGCAGCTTCTGGTTCGGCGCAGTCGTGCGCGGCGACAACGAGCTCGATCACCATCGGCGATCGCACCAACGTGCAGGACAACTGCGTCGTGCATCGCCGACCCCGGCATCCCGGTCACGATCGGCGCGGATGTCATCCATCGGCCACATGGTCGATGCTGCACGGCTGCACGATCGGGGATGGCAGCCTGATCGGCATCGGCGCGGTGATCCTGAATCACGCGGTGATCGGCAAGAACACCATCGTCGGCGCGAAGACGCTGATCCCCGAGCGCAAGACCTTTCCCGACGGCGTGCTCATCCTCGGCCAGCCGGGCAAGGTCGTGCGCGAGCTGCGGCCCGAGGACTCTCGAGCTCTTGCGCTACTCGGCGGAGAGCTACGTCAAGAAGGGCCGGCGGTATCGGGCGGAGTTCGGTCCGGCCTGAGACCGGGCGGCAAGGAGGGAGGAGTGGTGACGCATCTGCCGCACGTAGGGGACGCGATTGCGCTCAACGCACAGCTCTACCCGGACAAGGTGGGCGCGCGCGACCTCGCACGGGCGTTGACCTTCCGCCAGTGGAACGAGCGGGCGTGCCGACTGGCGAACGCCCTCCTCGGCCTCGGGCTCGCGAAGGGTGACCGCGTGGCGATCCTCGCGTACAACTGCGTCGAGTGGCTCGAGCTCTACGTGGCCTGCGCGAAAGCGGGCCTCGTCGCGGTGCCCATCAACTTCCGTCTTCTCGCGCCCGAGATCCAGTACATCGCCGCGAACGCCGAAGCAGAGGCGTTCGTCGTGCAGGCGGACCTCCTCGATCGCGTCGAGGCGATCCGCGCAGAGCTCCCGGTTCAGGACGGCTGCTACGTCCATTTCGGCGCCGAGACCACGCCCGTCGGTTATCGCGATTACGAGGCGCTCATCGCCGCGGCCGCGGCGACCGAACCTGCGGTCCGGGTCCTCCCCGACGACCCGTTCGCGCTGATGTACACCTCGGGCACCACCGGCCGGCCGAAGGGGGCGATCCGCAATCACGCGGCGACCGCCCTGCTGGCGCTCGTCTCCGAGGTGGAACTGGGTTTTTCTCGGCACGATGCCGGCCTCCTCGTCATGCCGATGTGCCACGCGAACTCGCTCTTCTTCGCGTTCGCGTTCGCGTACTGCGGCGCCGCGAACTGCGTGTACGACCGCAAGAGCTTCGATTCCGAGCATCTGCTCAAGACGCTCGCGGAGGAGGAGTGCACCTTCACCTCGCTCGTGCCCACGCACTACATCATGATGCTCGGCCTGCCGGACTCGGCAAAACGCAAGTACGACGTGCACCGGGTGAGCAAGCTCCTCATTTCGTCGGCACCCGCCCGCCGGGAGACGAAGCTGGCGGTCATGGAGCACTTCCGCAACTCGAGTCTCTTCGAGATGTACGGCTCGACCGAAGCCGGCTGGGCGACGATCCTGCGCCCCGACGAGCAGCTCACTCACCTCGGCTCGATCGGCCGCGAGCTCACCGGGTCGGGCCGGATCCGGTTGCTCGGCGACAACGGCGCCGAGGTCCCCGACGGCCAGGTGGGCGAGATCTATACGCGCACGCCCTACGCGTTCAGCGGTTACTGGAAGCTGCCCGACAAGACGGCGGAGGCGTTTCGCGGCGACTGCTGCACCGTCGGCGACATGGCGCGTCGCGACGGCGACGGCTACTACCACCTCGTCGACCGCAAGAAGAACATGATCATCAGCGGCGGCGAGAACGTCTATCCGTCGGAGGTCGAGAGCCTGCTCGCCAGCGCATCCGAAGGTGAAGGACGTCGCGGTGATCGGCGTGTCGCACGAGAAATGGGGCGAGTCGGTGCACGCGGTGATCATCCTGCACGACGGCGCCGGCGCCTCGGAGGACGAGATCCTCGACTGGTGCAAGGACAAGATCGCCGGCTACAAGCGCCCGCGGTCGGCGTCGTTCATCGCCGAAAGCGAGATGCCGCGGACCGCCACCGGCAAGATTCTGCACCGGGTGCTGCGCGAGCGGCACGCCGGGATGTAAAGCCACGTAAAAGGAGCGCGCGATGAGCACCGAGCAGAAGTCCGCCGACACCCTGAGCGGCGTCGTGATGGGAAAGAACGCGGCCGCAGCGATCTCGGGCGCTGCGGCGACCGGGATCGACGGCGGGGCGGTGGTGAGCCGCGTGCTCCAGGCCCAGGGCGTGAAGTATCTCTTCACGGTCAACGGCGGCCACATCTGGCCGATCCTCGCGACGCTGCGCGAGCACGGCGTTCAGCTGATCCACATGCGGCACGAGCAGACCTGCGCGTACGCGGCCGACGCCTGGGCGCGCACCACCGGCACGCCCGGCGTCTGCAGCGTGACGGCCGGCTGCGGGCTGACCAACGCCGTCACCGGCCTCTGCGCCGCCGGGCTCGCGAACAGCGCCGTGGTCTGCATCGCCGGCCAGCATCCGACGACCGAGGACGCGCTCGGCTCGTTCCAGGAGGCGTACGGCAGCGAGATCTGCCGCTCGTTCTCGAAGTTCACCAAGCGCGTGCTCGACTGGTCGACGATCGAGGTCGATCTGCGCCAGGCGTTCCGCGAGGCGACGCAATGCCGCCGCAAGGCGTCACGCTGGTCGAGATCCCGACGAACATTCTCTACCAGCGCGGCGATCCGGCCGTGCAGCGCCGCGGCGCACGCGTGTACGGCGCCGGACGACGCTGCGCGCGCGGCGCCGACCCGCCGCGCGATCGAGCGCACCATCGAGATCCTGCGCGGCGCCGAGCGCCCGCTGATCGCGGCCGGCGACGGCGTCTTCTGGTCGAGCGCCGCGGCCGAGCTGCGCGCGTTCGCCGAGCTGACCGGCAGTCCCGGTGTACGCGCGGCGCGCCGGGCAGGGCGCGCTGCCGGAGGATCACCCGCTCGCCGTGCGCGGCGCCTGGAAGAAGCCGTTCACCGGCCGCGCCGACGCGGTGCTCGCGATCGGCTTCCGCTTCTGGAGCGGCGAGCACTTCGGCGAGCCGCCGACGTGGAGCGCGAACGCGACGCTACATCCAGGTCGACGCCACGCCGGCGCGGATCGGCTGGCACGTGCCGGCCGAGGTCGCGATCGTCGGCGATCCGAAGCTCGTGCTGCGCCAGCTGATCGACGCCGCCGCGCCGGCACGACTGGACGGCGCCTGCGCGAAGGCGCCTGGCTGCGCGAGGTGGCGACGGCGCGCGCGACCTTCGAGCGCGCGATCGCCGAGCGCGAGCAGGCCGCCCACGACCGCGTCGCCGATCCATCCCGACCGGCTCGCGCGCGAGCTCTGCGAGGTGCTCGATCGCGACGCCACCGTCGTCATCGACAGCTTCACCATGAGCGGCTGGATGACGCAGTGGTTCCAGGCGCGCTTCCCCGGCCAGGTGATCGACGCCGGCCCGCTCGCGCCGGTCGGCCACGGCATCGGCATGGCGATCGGCGCGCAGCTCGCCCGTCCCGGCAAGCAGGTGGTGGTGGTGCATCGGCGACGGCGGCCTCGGCATCGGCGGCTTGGACATCGAGACGGCGCGCCGCTACGGCCTGCCGATCGTCACCGTGCTCTGGAACAACAGCTCCTGGGGCCCGGCGTTCGAGGAGATGCCGATGCTCAAGGGCCGCACCGATCCGTTCGACATGCTGCCGGAGCATTCGTTACGACCGGATGTCCGAGCTGATGGACTGCCACGGCGAGCACGTCGACCGCGCCCCGACGAGATTCGCGGCCGCGCTCGAGCGCGCGCTCGCGGTCCGGCAAGACCGTCGCTGGTCAACGTCGTCGGCGACCGCGCGATCGGCCACCCGAGCCTGGGCGGCAACCTGCTCGGCTCGACACGGGTCTGATCGCCGACGGCGGCGCAGCGGTGAAGCCGCCGCGCCGCGCGGTCACTTCGGCGCCATGCGGATGGCGCCGTCGATCCGGATCACCTCGGCGTTCAGCATCGGGTTCTCGATGATGTGCTTGGCGAGCGCCGCGTACTCGGACGGCTTGCCGAGCCGCGACGGGAACGGCACCTGCTGCCCGAGCGAGTCCTGCACCTCCTTCGGCAGCCCTTCGAGCATCGGCGTGAGGAAGATCCCCGGCGCGATCGTGCAGACGCGGATGCCGCTCCGCGCGAGGTCGCGCGCGATGGGCAGCGTCATGCCGACCACCCCACCCTTCGACGCCGAATAGGCCACCTGCCCGATCTGGCCGTCGAACGCCGCGACCGACGCGGTGTTGACGATCACGCCGCGCTCACCGTCGGCGTTCGGCTGGCCTTTCGCCATCGCGTCGGCGGCGAGCCGGATCATGTTGAACGTGCCGATCAGGTTGATCGTGATCACCCGGGTGAACGAGGCGAGCGAGTGCGGGCCTTCCTTGCCGATCGTCTTCTCCCCGATGGCGATCCCGGCGCAGTTCACCAGCCCCTGGAGGCCGCCGAAGGACTTCACCGCGGTCTCCACCGCGGCCTTGCCGTCGGCTTCGCTCGTGACGTCGCACTTCACGAACCGCGCCTTCGCGCCGAGCTCCTTGGCGAGCGCCTCGCCCTTGTCCGCCTGCAGGTCGGCGATCACGACGTTGGCGCCGCCCGCGGCGAGGGTGCGGACCGTTCCCGCGCCGAGGCCGGAAGCGCCGCCGGTGACGATAAACGTGCTCTTTGCAAGATCCATCTCGATGCCCCTTGAGTGGGTTGATTCAAATCCGTTCGATGATCGTCGCGGTCGCCATGCCGTGGCCGATGCACATCGTCTGCAGGCCGATCGTGCCGCCGGTCGCTTCCAGCCCGGCGAGCATCTTGGCCATCAGCCCGCCGCCGGTCGCGCCCAGCGGGTGCCCGTGCGCGATCGCCCCGCCCCACGGGTTGAGCTTCTCGGGCGCCGGCGCGAACTCGCGCGCCCAGGCGAGCGCCACGCAGGCGAACGCCTCGTTGACCTCGAACCAGTCGACGTCCTTCACCGCGAGCTTCGCGCGCTCGAGCGCGAGGCGCGTCGCGGGAATCACGCCGTCGAGCTGCAGCGTCGGGTCGGAGCCCACCACGACGCGCGCCAGGAAGCGCGCGCGCGGCTTCAGGCCGTCCGCCTGCGCGGTCTCGCGGTCGGCGACGAGCACGGCGGACGGCCCCGTCGGAGATCTGGCTCGAGTTCGCGGCGGTGATCACGCCGTTCTCGCGGAACACGGTCTTGAGCGTCGCCATCTTGGCCGGATCGATCCGCTCGCGGACGCCCTCGTCGCGGGTGAGTTCGATCGCGCCGCCCGCCTCGTCCACGCCCGGGGTCGGGAGGATCTCGCGGTTGGCGCCGCTCGCGAGCGTCTGCCAGGCGCGGGCGTGGCTCTCGGTCGCGAACTCGTCCAGCGCTGCGCGCGAGAGCCGCCACTTCTCGGCGATGCGCTCGGCGCTCTCGCCCTGGTGGATGATCTCGTGCTGTTTGAAGAGCTCGGGGTTCAGCCCGCCGAAGCCGCCGTGCCGGCCGTCCGGATCGATGTCGGAGAACATGCGCACGCGCGTCATGTTCTCCACCCCGCAGCCGATCGCGTAGCGCGCGTCGCCCGCGGCGATCGCCTGCGCGGCGAAGTGGACGGCCTGCTGGCTGGAGCCGCACATGCGGTTGAGCGAGACCGCGGGTACCGTCACCGGGAACCCCGCGAGCAGCACGCCGAGCCGCCCGACGTTGGCACCCTGCTCGCCCGCCTGGGTGACGCGTGCCGCAGATGACGTCCTCGACGCGCTCGGCGGGCACCCCCGCCCGCGCCACGAGGCCACGCAAGGCGTGCGCCAGCAGCGCGTCGGGACGATGGTCGCGGAATGCGCCGCCGCGCTTGCCGAAAGGCGTGCGGACGGCGGCGAGGATGACGGGCTCGGGCATGACGGTGACCTCCGAGCCTTGAATTATGCCGCCGGACGGCGGCCGGCGACTACTTCCTGCCCTTCGCGTCTTTCTTCGCGTCCTTCTTCTCGACCACCACCAGCGCACTGCGCTCGCGCAGCAGCGGGTCCACGGTCGATTTCGGCAGCAGCACGGTGAAGGCGCCGAGGGCCTGCTCGCGCTCGAGCTTCGCTTTCATGGCGGCCTGGCGCTCGGCGAAGGCCTTCTCTTCCTTCTCCTTGTCCTCCGCCTTCTCGTCGGCGCGGGGCGTGCGCTTCTCCGGCACGGTACCCGACACCGCCGCCTTCGCGTAGTACCGGTCCTCGGGCGCGGCCTTGCCGATGCGCAGATCGTAGGACCAGCCGTCGAAGGTCTGTGCGCGCACCGTCACCGGCTTGTCGAGCCCCGCGTCCGCGTCGCTCACGCCCGCTGCGGCGTCCGCGATCTGCATCGCGGACAGCGCGCTCGCGCCGTCCTGGGCCTTGCCGCCGTCGAGCTTGCCGGGCGCCGACCACATCCAGCCCGCCGCCTCGTCCGGCCGCATCACGCTCCAGCGCTCCTTGCCGTCCGGGCCCAGCACGGCGAGGGACTTGATCCGCTCGACCTTCAGGTAATCGCGCGCCAGCCATTGCTGCGGTTTCGCCGTCACGGACGTGAAGGGTTCGGCCACGACGTTCATCCGCTGCGGATCGGACGCGACGAGCACGTAGCGCCCCGAGGGAATGCTCTCGCCGGCGAGTCCGGGCAGGTTGACCTGCTTGGTGGCTTTCTTGCCCAGCAGGAGCGCGGCGATCGGCTTCCCGTCCCGCGTCTTCAACTCGAGCCCGGTCGCCGTGTCCTCGGGCTTCGCGGTACCGCCGGGCGCCGCGAGCTGCAGGCGCGGCCGCAGCGCGTCGGTGATGCCCTCGGCCTGGGCCACCTTCAGCGCCTCGAGCTTCACCAGCAGGTCGCGGATCGCCTCGACGCTGGCCGGATAGCCGCCGCGCTCCTTCACCGTCCATCCCTTGTCGGTCCGGGCGAGCGTGAGCGTGGCGCCCGGCTCGTTAATGGTAATTGCCGCGACCTCGTCGACCTTGAAGCCGGGGAGCAGCTTCTGCCCGACGCGGGCATCGACGACTTCGTAGCTCCCGCGCTGCCACTTCATCACGCTCCAGCCGCCCGCGACGAGCGCCGCGAGCACGAAGAGCACCAGGATGAACTGCTTTCCACTCATACCGACGCCCGTCAGTGAGCCGCGCGCCGCCGCCGGCGCACCAGCGCGATCGCGAGGCCCGCGATCGCGACCAGCAGCGGCATCGCGCCGATGTTGACGACCTTGGTCCAGAACTCGAGCGCCTCGGTCTCCGCGCGCAGCTCGCGCCGGACGTCCTTCAGCTCGCGGCGCGTCTCGGCCGCGCGCATGCGGAAATTCTCGATCTCGGCCTGTTGCTCCGGCGTGAGGATCGCCCCCGCAGCGGCCGGACCCCTGGTTTTCTGCAGGGATTCGAGCTTCTTGCGCGTCTCGTCGAGGCTTTCCTCGAGACCCTTGATCTTGCCGAGGTACGCCTGCGCGGCCTCCGCCTCCATCTGCTTGACCACGGTGAACGGCCGCGCCGCCGTCGCGCGGCCCCGCAGCCCGATCAGATCCGGGTCGCCGGCGAGCTGCTCGACCAGCGCCTGGATCAAGGCGAGGTTGCCGTTGATCGGGATCGCGATCCGCTGGCCGAAGACCTCGCGGATCTGCACCGCCGCGCCGTCGTTGAGCAGATCGCTGTCGCCGATCAGCACGACGGTGTTGTCCGCCTTGCCTTCCTTCAACGCGGGCCCCGCGTCGGGGACCGGCGCGGGCGGCTTGCCCTTGCCGTCGTCCTTGCGCGCCGGCCGGCCCTCCGGGAACGCGGTCTTGAATTTTCCCGACAGGCGCAGCGCGAGCGCGAGCTCCTTGCCGTCCGGCTTGAAGCTGCGCACCGCCTCTTCCCCGCGCTTCATCGCGTCGGCGTTCGGGACGAGATTCACCAGCGGCGAGGTGCGCATCAGCATCGTCTGCTGCAGCCCCTCGACCGGCGTGCCCGTGTACACGCCCGCAAACGCCATCACCACCGTACCGAGCGAGCTGGTGGTGACGTCGTCCCGATTCAGCGCGTCGGCGTCGAGCTGGATCACGGTCGGCACCGCGCGCGGCCCTGCGCCCGCCATGTACTTCATGTCGAGGACGACCCGGTCGGCCGTGAACTGCAGCCCCCAGCCCTTCAGCAGCCTGTCGAGGTTGGACGAGCTCGGGCCCAGCGCGGCCATCGGGCCGGGCTGCTGGTCGAAATAGGCGTACGGATCGAGGAACACGACGAGCTTGCCGCCGCGCAGCACGAACTGGTCGAGGGCGAACTGGGCCTGTTCGCCGATGTTCTTCGGATGGATGACGACCAGGGTCTTGATGGCGTCGTCGATCCGGTCGACGTCCATGCCGACCTGCTTCAGGTCGAAGTCGCGCTGCAGCTCGAGGATGAAGACCTGCGGCTCCGCGCCCTGCATGCCGAACATCGGGTTGCCCGGCATGCCGAACACCGGCAGCCCGGTCATGACGCCGACCACCGGCTTCTCGGTGGTGGTGACCCGCCCGATCGCGCGCACGAGGTCGTACTCGAGCAGGCGCTCGCGGTCCGGCGCGAGCGCCGGTATCGCGATCCTCTGGTCGGCCTGGCTGACCGCGAGTCCCAGGTAGAACTTCTCCCCCGAGGGCGCGACCTGCGCCTCCACGCCGTCGACGTTCGCCGAGTCCTCGGCGTCGGAGTCCGGCTGCGGGTTGAGCTTCTCGATCAGGATCTTGCCGTTCGACGCCGCGCGGAACTCGCGCAGCAGGTCCTCGACACGCGCCGCGAAGGCGCGAATCGGCACCGGAACGTTCTCGTCGCCGGCGTTGAAGTAGAAGCGCACCCGCACCGGCGCCTCGAGCTTGCCGAGCAGCTTCCGGGTCCCGTCGGAGAGCGTATAGAGGTGGCCCTCGGTCAGATCGACCCGGCCCGGCACCGCGCCGAGGATGAAGTTGAGGGCGACGAGGCCCGCGAAGACCGCGAGCACGCCGCCGATCGAGTACACCCAGCGTTCCGTGTTTTTCTTCATGTCCGGCCTATCCGACGCGCTGGCCGCGCAGCACGACGCCCGTCACGAACAGCGCAAAACCGATCAGCGACGCGAAGAACACCACGTCGCGCGAGTCGAGCACGCCTTTCTGGAAGCCGTCGAAGTGGGTGAGCACGCTGAACGCCGCGACGCCCTCGACGAACCACGGCGCCGCCCACCGCGCCACGAGATCGGTCACCGGCGGGAACCCCACCAGGACGAGCAGGAGGCAGATCACCACCGACAGGATGAAGCTCACCACCTGGTTGCGCGTCATCGCCGAGGTCACGGAGCTGATCGCGAGATAGGCGCCCGCCAGGAGAAAGCTGCCGACGTAGCCGGCGAGGATCACGCCGTTGTCCGGATCGCCGAGGAGATTCACCGTGAGCCACACCGGGAAGGTCAGCACCAGCGCGATGCCGAGAAAGAGCCAGGAGGCCAGGAACTTGGCGACGATCGCCTGCCAGGTCGTGATCGGGAAGGTGAGCAGCAGTTCCATCGTGCCGCTGCGACGCTCCTCGGACCACAGGCGCATCCCCACCGCCGGGACGAGGAACAGGAACAGCCACGGCAGCCACATGAAGAAGGCGCCGAGCGAGGCCTCGCCGCGGTCGAAGAACGCGCCGAACGTGAACGTGAAGAAGCCGGTGAGCAGCAGGAAGATGACGATGAACACGTAGGCCACCGGCGAGTCGAAGTACGCCGCGAGCTCGCGCTTGGTCACCGTGCGGATGGCGCTCCAGGCGCTCATGCTGCCTCCCTCACGGCCGGCGCGCCGGCGTCCCGCGCGGTGTCCGGCCGGGTGATGGCGCGGAACACGTCGTCGAGGCGCCCCACCTCGGTGTGCAGCTCCTCGATCGTCCAGCTCCACCGGCTCATGACCTCCTGCGCGACGTGCGCCGCGAAGGCCGACTCGAGTTGCGTCCGGTCCGGATAGGCCCGCACCGCGACCTTGCCGCCCGCCTCCGACAGGATCTCGACGCGCGCCACGCCGGGCAGGCGGGCGAACGCTTCGCGCACCGCGTCCGCCTGCGGCCCGCGCAGCGTCATCAGCACGGCGCCGGCGCGATCCGAGCGCGCCTTGAGCTCGTCGGGGGTGCCGTTCGCCACGATCGCGCCCCGATCGATGATGATGGCGCGGCTGCAGACCGCCTCGACCTCTTCCAGGATGTGGGTCGAGAAGACGATCGCCTTGTTCGCCCCCATGCGCTTGATCAGCGACCGGATCTCGTGCTTCTGGTTCGGATCGAGGCCGTCGGTCGGCTCGTCGAGGATCAGCACCTCGGGGTCGTGGATCAGCGCCTGCGCGAGGCAGGTGCGGTGGCGGAAGCCCTTCGACAGCGTGTCGATGCTCTGGTGCAGCACCGGCTGGAGGAAGCAGGTCTCGACCGCGCTGCCGACCGCGCGCTTCTTCGCGTCGCCGCGGAATCCGCGCATCTCCGCCGCGAAGCCGAGGAACGACGCGACGCTCATGTCGTGGTAGGAGGGCGCGGACTCCGGCAGGTAGCCGATGCGGCGGCGCGCCTCGATCGGCTGCTCGGCCACGTCGAAGCCGCACACTGCGACGCGCCCGGCGGTCGGCGGGATGTAGCCGGTGATCATCCGCATCGTCGTGGACTTGCCCGCGCCGTTCGGCCCGAGGAAGCCGAGGACCTCGCCGCGCCCGACCTGGAACGACACGCGGTCGACCGCGGTCTTCGGCCCGAACGTGCGGGTCAGGTTCTCGACGTTGATCATCGCGCTCCTTGGTCCTGGATCGGTTCGGGCGGTCCGGTGAATGCTGCGGGACCGGGCTCCTGCATCGCCGCCCGGTGGCGGAGGCCTCTCGCCATCAGTGATTGGCCCCGCGCGGGCGCGAAGTTAGGCTAAACCGCGCCGCAAGGCAAGCCCCGCCTGCGATCAGGCCTGCCCCGCGCGCAGCCGTGCGGTCGCCGCGGCGTCGACGCTCCCGTCCTCGGACAACGCGACGCCGAACCAGTTCACCGCCTGCGCCCGCGTGTAATAGCCCCGCCCCACGTCGCGCGCGACGCGCTCCGGCGCGCGCCGGAACGGGTCGCCGTACCCCCCGCCGCCCGGCGTGGACACCTCGATGACGTCGCCCGCGTCGAGGTGGATGTCCTGATCCTTCGACAGGTGGGGCGGCTCGTAGGCGCTCTCGCCATGGCGGACCCGCACCCGGTTGACCCCGCCGTCGCGCGCCGCCGAGCGCGCCCTGCGGGCCGAACCGGCCGTGGTCCATCACCATCGAGGCGCGCGCCTCGCCGCGCCGGAGCCGGAACTTGTAGTTGACGCCGAAGCCGCCCCGATGCTCGCCCGGCGCCGCCGGAGCCCTCGTACAGCGAGTACTCCTCGAACAGCACGGGGTAGTACTGCTCCATCACCTCGATCGGCGTGGTCTTCGAGATGCCGATGGTCGAGCAGCCGTTCGAGATGCCGTCGCCGTGCGCCGACCCGCCGTAGCCGCCGCCCGAGATCACGTACATCACGTACGAGCGCTTGCGCACCGGGTCGTGCCCGCCGAGCCGACAGGTTGCCGGAGGTGCCCGCCGGCGCGGCGAACAGCTGGTCGGGAATCGCCTTGACGAGCGCGCCGAACACCGCCTCGGCGATGCGCTGGCTGACCTCGGCCGCGCAGCCCGAGACCGGACGCGGGTACTTCGCGTAGAGGAACGTCCCCTCCGGCTCGACGATCTCAGCGGCTCGAAGGTGCCGGCGTTGATCGGCACGTCCGGGAACACGTGCTTGATCGCGAGGTAGATCGACGACTTGGTGGTCGCGATGCACGCTGTTCATCGGGCCGCGGCACGGCGGCGAGGAGCCGGCCATGTCGAAGGCGAGCGTCTCGCCGCGCTTGGCGATCTGTCATCGCGATGCGCAAGCGGCTCGTTGACGACGCCGTCGGAGTCGACGAACGCCTCGCCTTCGTAGACGCCGTCGGGAATCGCCGCGATCTTCGCGCGCATCTGCTGCGCCGCGCGCGCGCTTGAGCTCGCCGATCGCGCCGTCCACCGTGTCCGCGCCGTAGCGATCGAGCAGCGCCGCGAGCCGCTGCTCGCCGATCGCGAGCGCCGCGGCCTGCGCCTTGATGTCGCCGATGCGCTGGTCGGCGATGCGGATGTTGGACAGGATGATCGACAGGATCTCCTCGTCGAGCTCACCGCGCTTGAAGAGCTTCACCGGCGGCAGGCGCAGGCCTTCCTGCTCCACCTCGGTGGCGTTGGCCGAGAAGCCGCCGGGCACCATGCCGCCGATGTCGGGCCAGTGGCCGGTGTTGGCGAGCCAGCACCACAGCGCGCCGCGGTAGAAGAACGGCTTCACGAACTTCACGTCCATCAGGTGCGTCCCGCCGAGGTACGGGTCGTTGACGATGAAGACGTCGCCCGCGCTCCAGGTGACGCCGTCTGCGCGCACGCGGTCGATCACCGCCTGCGTCGAGAACTGCATCGTGCCGACGAACACCGGCAGCCCGAGCTCGCCCTGGGCGATGAGCTCGCCCGTGTCGCGGTGGTAGATGCCGTCGGAGCGGTCCATGGCCTCGGAGATCACCGGGCTGAACGCCGCGCGGCAGAACGCGAGGTCCATCTCGTTGCAGACCTGCTGCAGGCCGTTCTGGATGACGGCGAGGGTGACGGGATCGATGGCGGGCATAAGGCGTCAGACCGTGATGAGGAGATTGCCGAGCCGGTCGCGCGCCACCCGGCAGCCCGGCTCGATCACGGTGGTGCAGTCGAGCTGCTCGATGATCGCGGGCCCGTCGAAGCTCGCGCTGGCCGGCAGCCACTCGCGCCGGTACACCGGGGTGTCGGTCCAGCCGCCGCCGAACCAGACGCTGCGGCGCTCGACCTCCGCCTCGCGCAGGGTCGCGCGCGGCTCGCCCTGCGCCACCGCCTCGAGCGAAACCGGGCGTGCGCCGCCCGATCGACGGCCGTGTGCAGGTTCACCAGCACCGGCCGGATCTCCGTCAGCTCGACCTGGAAGCGCTGCCAGTAGGCCGCTTCGAACAGCCGGTGCAGGGCGTCGCGCGGCGCATCGAGGCCCGGCAGCGGCACGGTGAGGATGTGGCTCTGCCCCTGGAACTGCATGTCCGCGCGGTGCACGAAGTCGATGCGCTCGACGCTGACGCCCTCGCGCTCGATGATCGCCCGGCCTTCGGCGATCTGCTCCTCGAGCACGCGCCGCACCAGGTCGTCGGCAGACTCCGGCAGCGGCGCGTTGACCGTGCGCACGAAGTCGTGGCGCACGTCGGCGACCGCGCAGCCGAGCGCGTTGGTGAGACCGGGGCGCGCCGGGATCAGGACTTTCGGAATGCCGAGCTCGCGCGCGAGTGCGACCGCGTGCAGCGGCCCGGCGCCGCCGAACGCGAACAGCGCGAAGTCGCGCGGATCGTGGCCGCGCGCGAGGCTCACCATGCGGATCGCCCCGGCCATGCGATCGTTCGCGATGCGGATCACCGCCGCGGCCGCCTGGTCGGCGCTCAGGCCGAGCGGCTTGCCGACCTGCGCTTCGATCATCGCGCGCAGCCGCGTCCATCGGGACGGGTCGCTCGACCGCGAGCAGGCCCTTGCGGGTTCAGCCGGCCGAGCACGAGATTCGCATCGGTGATGGTCACGCGCTCGCCGCCGCGGCCATAGCAGATCGGCCCCGGCGTGGCGCCGGCGCTTTCCGGCCCGACCTGGAGCATGCCGGCTTCGTCGATGCGCGCGATCGAGCCGCCGCCGGCGCCGATCGTGTGCACGTCGACCATCGGCACGTGGATCGGCATCGCGTACTCGAGCTCGAGCTCGGTCGAGACCGTCCGGCACGCCGTCCTGGATCAGCGCGACGTCGGTCGAGGTGCCGCCCATGTCGTAGGTGATGACGTTCGGGATGCCCGCGAGCGCGTCGCCGTGTAGGCCGCGGCGATCACGCCCGACGCCGGGCCCGACATCACCGTGTTCACCGCCGCTCTCGGCGGCGATGCCGCGGCGCACGGTGCCGCCGTTGCCCTGCATGACGAGCAGCTCGCGCGCCGAAGCCCCGTGCTCGAGAGCTCGGCCTGCAGCCGTTCGAGATAGCGATGCAGCACCGGCTGGATCGCCGCGTTGACGGTCGCCGTGACGCCGCGCTCGTACTCGCGGTACTCGGACAGGATCGCGTGGCCGACGGTCACGTAGCCGTTCGGCCAAGCTCGCCGCGACGATCTCCGCCGCGCGCGCACTCGTGCGCCGGGTTGATGTAGCTGTGCAGGAAGTGGATCACGAGCGACTCCGCACCCGAGCTCGAGCAGGCGCCGCGCGGCCGCGCTCCACCGCCGCCTCGTCGAGCGGGCGCACCACCTCGCCGTCGGCGTCCATGCGCTCGTCGACCTCGAGGCGCAGCTCGCGCGGGATCAGCGGCATCGAAGGCGCCGATCAGTCCGTAGGGGCGCGGCCGCGTGCGCCGACCGAGCTCCAGCATGTCGCGGAAGCCGCGCGTCGTGATCAGGCCGACGCTCGCGATCTTGCGCTCGAGCATCGCGTTGGTGGTCGTGGTCGTGCCGTGCACGATCGCGCTCGAGCCTGCGTCAGCCCGACGCCGGTCTGCCCCAGCGCCGCGAGCACGCCGAACGCCTGGTTGTCGGCGCGTCGTCGGCACCTTGGCGAGACGCACCTCGCCGGTCGCCTCGTCGACGAGGACGAGATCGGTGAAGGTGCCGCCGACGTCGATGCCTGCGATCTCGGGTCATACCGCCAGATACTGCGTCCGCACGTCCTCGTTCGCCGCCAGCTCCGCCATCGTGCCCGCGAAGCGGATGTGCCCCTTCTCGATGATATACGCGCGGTCCGACACCTCGGTCGCGAAGTGCAGGTTCTGCTCCGACAGCAGCACCGCCAGGCCCTCGCGTCTTCAGCTCGCGGATCGCCGCGGCCATCTGCGTCGACGATCACCGGCGCGAGGCCCTCGGAGGGCTCGTCGAGCAGGATGCACGAGCGGATTGCCCATCAGCGTGCGGGCGATGGTCAGCATCTGCTGCTCGCCGCCGGACATGCGGCCGCCGGGCCGCTCGCGCATCTCGGCGAGATTGGGGAACAGCTCGAACAGCCGCTCGGGCGTCCAGGTCGGCGCGCCGTCGCGCGCCGGCTGCGCGGCCGACCTCGAGGTTCTCCATCACCGTGAGCTCGGTGAAGATGCGCCGGTCCTCCGGCACGTAGCCGAGGCCGAGCTCGGCGATCTCGATACGGCGCGCAGGCGCGTCGATGCGCTGCCCTCGAAAGACGACCTCGCCCGCGCGCCGGCCGCACCAGCCCCATGATGCGTCTTCAGCGTGGTCGACTTGCCGGCGCCGTTGCGGCCCAGCAGCACGACGACCTCGCCCGGCGCCGACCTCGAGCGCGACGTCGAACAGGATGTGCGCCCGGCCGTAATACGCGTCGAGATTCCGCACCGACAGCATCAGTCGCGCTCCGACATGCGCCGCCGCCGAGATAGACCTCGCTGCACCTCCGCGCTCGCGCGGACCTCGGCCGGCTTGCCCTGCGGCGATGAGCGCGCCCGCGGTCGAGCACGATGATGCGGTCGGCGTGCGCGAACACCACGTCCATGTCGTGCTCGGTGAACAGCACCGCGATGCGCCGCTCGCGCACGATCTCCGCGGTCAGCGCCATCAGCTCGATGCGCTCCTTCGGCGCCATGCCGGCGGTCGGCTCGTCCATCAGCAGCAGGCGCGGCTCGTTCGCCAGCGCCACCGCGAGCTCGACGCGCTTGAGGTCGCCGTAGGCGAGCACGCCGCAGGCGCGCTCGGCCTGCTCGTCCATGCCCGACGCGCGCGAGCAGCGCGTCGGCCTCGTCCGCGGTACAGGCGCGCGGCGCGCCGCCACCAGCTCGCGCAGGCGCCGGTGGTGCGACGAGCAGCGCCATCTGCACGTTCTCGCGCACCGTCATCGAGGCGAAGGTCGCGGTGATCTGGAAGGTGCGGCCGACGCCCAGGCGCCAGACCTCGCGCGGCTGCAGGCCGAGTGATGCTCGCGCGCCCTCGAAGCGGACGCTGCCCGCCGTCGGCCGCGAGCTGGCCGTTCGAGCATGTTGAAGCAGGTGGTCTTGCCCGCGCCGTTCGGGCCGATCAGCGCGAGCAGCTCGCCCGCCGCGACCGCGAAGCTGACGCCCCGCGACCGCCTGGACGCCGCCGAACGACTTTGCGAGGTGCTCGACCGCGAGGACCGCCATCACTCCGGCTCCCTTTTCTCGAACCAGCCGCGCAGCGCGCCCGCGATGCCCTGCGGGAACAGCGAGCACCAGCACGAGGATCACGACGCCCAGCACGCGCGCCAGTAGTCGGTGCCGCGCGCGATCGTCGTCCTGCAGCCAGGTGAAGAGCGCCGCGCCCGACGACCGGGCCGCGTCGAGCGTCTGCACGCCGCCGAGCAGCACCATCACCAGGCCGTCGACCGAGCGCGGCGATCGCCATCAGCGTCTCGGGCGAGATGCTGCCCTTGGAGAAGGCGTAGCAGCGCGCCGGCGAGGCCGGCGAACAGCGCCGGCGACGCGAACGCCGACCCACTGCAGGCGCGCGCACGTCGATGCCGATCGCGTCGGCGCGCAGCGGCGAATCGCGCCCGGCGCGCAGCGCGTAGCCGAACGGCGCGAACAGCATCGCGCCGCAGCACCGCAGACCGCCGCCGCCGCACAGCGCGAGCGTGAGGCAGTAGTAGGCCGGCTTGTCGGCGCGAGCCACGGCGCCGGCCAGACGCCGACGATGCCGTTGCAGCCGCCGGTGAAGCCGTCCCACTGGAAGACGATCGACCAGACGATCTGCGCGAAGGCGAGCGTCAGCATCGCGAGGTAGACGCCGGACAGCCGCACGCAGAACCAGCCGAAGACGAGGGCGCCGATCGCCGCGCCACGACCGGCGCCGCGACCAGCGCCGGCCTCCATCGGCCAGCCCGCGCGCCTTGAGCAGCAGCCCGCCGCCGTACGCGCCGAGGCCGAAGTAGGCGGCGTGGCCGAACGACACCATGCCGCCGGGCCCCATGAGGAAGTGCAGGCTCGCGGCGAACAGCGCGAAGACGAAGATGTCGATCAGCAGCACCAGCGGTGTAGCCGGTGGTGGCGAGCGGCAGCGCGGCCAGCGCCGCGACCAGCACGAGCCGCCGGTGCGCAGCGCCTGACCGCCGGGCCGCAGCGGCCGCTCCACGAGCTCCGCCGCGGCGCGCTGCACGCCCTGCGGCCGGCCGAGCAGGCCCCAGCGGCCGCAGCGACCAGCACGATCGCCATCACGAGGAACTCGACCACCAGCGTGAGCTTGGAGAACGAGAACGTCGATGCCCAGGAACTCGACCGTGCCGATGCCGATGCAGAAGGCCTTGATCACGCCGATCAGCAGCGCGGCGAGGAAGGCGCCGGGAATGCTGCCCAGGCCGCCGACCACCACCACGACGAAGGCGTCGCGCGATCGCGGTCAGGTCGAGGCAAGGTTGCGCCGGCTCGCGCGGGATCTGCAGCGCGCCGCCCAGCCCGGCCAGGAACGCGCCGAGCGCGAACACGCCGGTGAAGAGCCACTTCTGGTTGACGCCGAGCGCGCCCACCATCTCGCGGTCCTGCGTGGCGGCGCGCACCAGCGTGCCCCAGCGCGTGCGGTTGAGCAGCAGCCACAGCGCGCCCAGCACGAGCGGCCCGATCGCGATCAGGAACAGGTCGTACTCGGGGAACGGCTGGCCGAGGATCTCGACCGCACCCGCGCAGGCCCGGCGCGCGCGGCCCGAGCAGGTCCTCCGGCGCCCCAGAGCCACAGCGCCGCGTCCTTGATGACCAGCACCAGCGCGAAGGTCGCGAGCAGCTGGAACAGCTCGGGCGCGTGGTAGATGCGCCGCAGCACCAGCGATCTCGATCAGCGCGCCCACGACCGCGACCGCGAGCGCGGCGCCGACGACGCCGCCCCAGAACCCGAGCGGCGCCGACGCCGAGCCGCTCGATCAGCGTGTAGGCGACGTAGAGGCCCAGCATGTAGAGCGAGCCGTGCGCGAAGTTGACGATGCGCGTGACGCCGAAGATCAGCGACAGCCCGACCGCGACCAGGAACAGCGTGGACGCGTTCGCCAGCCCGTTGAGGAACTGGATGACGATGGCGGAAAGCATCAATTAAAAAGGGACAGGCGGGCCTGTCCCTCTGTAGTCAGACGCGAAGCGGTCAGTCCGCCGGGCGCAGCTTCTTCACCTCGTCGTCCGACGGCAGGAACTTCGCGCCGTCGACGTAGCGTCCAGTCGACTCATCACGCCCTTGCCGTCCTTCAGGCCGATCTTGCCGACGTAGGCGCCCATCGTCGACTGGTGGTCGAGCGCGCGGTAGGTGATCGGCCGAACGGCGTGTCGACCTGCAGCCCCTTCATCGCGGCGACCAGCTTCTCGGTGTCGGGGCTGCCGGCCTTCTTCATCGCCGCGACCGCGCTCATCACCGTCGAGTAGCCGACCACCGAGCCGAGCCGCGGATAGTCGTTCCACTCGCTTCTGGTAGGCCGCCGAGGAACTTCTTGTGCTCCGGCGTCTTGATCGCGCTCCAGGGGTAGCCGGTGACGAACCAGCCGTTCGGGCGTCTCGTCCTTCAGCGGGTCGAGGTACTCGGGCTCGCCGGCCAGCAGGTTGAACGACCTCGCGTCCCTTGAACAGGCCGCGCGTGTTGCCCTCGCGCACGAACTTGGCCAGGTCGGCGCCGAACAGCGACGTTGAAGATCGCGTCGGGCTTCGCGTCGGCCAGCGCCTGCACCACCGCGCCGGCGTCGATCTTGCCGAGCGGCGGCGCCTGCTCGGCGACGAACTCGACGTCGGGCTGCGCCTCCTTCAGCAGCTCCTTGAAGGCGCGCCGCCGCCGACTGGCCGTACTCGTAGTTCGGGTAGACGATCGCCCAGCGCTTCTTCTTCAGCTTCGCCGCCTCCGGCACCAGCATCGCCGTCTGCATGTAGGTCGAGGGGCGCAGGCGGAAGGTGTAGTGGTTGCCGCTCTCCCAGACGATCTTGTCGGTCAGCGGCTCGGCGGCGAGGAAGAGCACCTTCTTCTGCTTGGCGAAGTCGGCCACCGCCAGCCCGATGTTCGACGGGAACGTGCCCATCAGGAAGTGCGACCTTCTCGCGCGAGAGCAGCTCCTCGGCCACGCGCACCGCGTCGCCCGGGTTGCCGTTGTCGTCGCGCGAGATGACCTCGAGCTTGCGGCCGATCACGCCGCCGGCGGCGTTGACCTCCTCGACCGCGAGCTCCCAGCCCTTCTTGTAGGGCTCGAGGAACGCGGGGAACGTCTTGTAGCTGTTGATCTCGCCGATCTTGATCGTGCCCTGCGCCGCGACCGGCCCGGACACGGTCGCCGCGAGCGCCAGGACTGCCGCACCGATAAGCGTTTGCTTACGCACCGTCATGTTCCCCTCCTCCTTGAGTCGATGCCGCCCGAGGGCCGCACTATACCTAGTGTGCGCGCCGGTGTCCGCCCTCAGTGCAATCGTGCCGCCGCCGCGACCCCGCCGACCACGCGCACGCGCGACTGCAGCACGATCACCGCGCCCCAGACGAGGCCGCGCGCGAGCAGCGCCTCGGCGTGCCGCACCCCGTTCGCGAGCGCCGCGTCCACCGTTTCGTCCGGCAGCGGACCGACGTCCACCGTGACTGCCCGCCGACCGAGATCCGTGTTGTCGTCCACTTCGAAGGCGGGCCGACGCCGGATCGCCGCATGATCGACGTTCACGGCGTTCGCGATCATCGTCGCCGCCGCGTCGGCCGCCGCCGCGGATCGCCGCCAGCACCGTCACGCTGTCGGCGATGCCGAGGCTCCAGCTGCGCCCGCGCCAGCCGCTCGTCGCGACGCCGCGCACCGGCAGCGCGTGGCTCAGCTCGAACGTCCCGTCGACGGCGACCCGATGACCATGCCGCGTGGCGCGGTCGACATCCGCGACCAGTCCGATCCGGAACGATTCGCCGGCACCGAGGTGCACCGCGATGTCGCCGCCGTTGTTCACATAGGCCCTGGTCACGCCGCCGCCGCCGACCAGCGCGCCCAGGATCTCCTCGGCGACCGCCCCGGCCACCGCCGCCATCGGCGTGACGAAGACGTCGCGGTACGGCAGGCAGGCCGCGACCATGCGCCGTGCGACGGCGCCCGTCAGGTTCGTGGCGCCGGCGACTTCGCCGCGCAACGCCGGCAGCTCGGCCACCAGTTCGTCGAGGACGGTGGCAAACCGCCGCCAGGCGCGCTCGTACGCGACGGCGATCACCGCCTCGGCGCCAAACGCCTCCAGCACGAGGTCGATCGGCCCGTGCTGGAAGTGCCAGCGGCGGGCGTCAAGGCGCGCGCGCGCTCGCGCGCCCATCGAGCGGGCCAGGGATTGGCCGCGTCCCAGCCGACCACGCGATGCCGCTCGTGCGCGAGGATGTCGGCGAGCGGGCGCACCCGGTCCACGTGGCCGCCGAGCGCCGCGTAGTCGGCGCGGCGCATGCGTGAACTCGATCGGCGCGACGATCGCCGGCGTCGGCACCCAGCCGAAGGCGTTGTCGGGCATGCGCGTCACGTCGACCATCACCATGATGCCGCCGCCGGGCCACACGTACGCCGGCGCACCGCCGCAGGTCACGCGTGTGAGCAGGTCCTTGATCGAGCGGGTCAGCGCGACCGGGTTCTCGGTCACGCCGGCGCGCAGGCTGCCGCCGGCGCCGCCGAGGAAGAGCACGGTGCAGAGCGCCGGCTCGCAGTTCTCGCCGATGCGCTCGACGACCTTGCATCACCGGCGCGGGCATCTCCGCCGGCACCATGCGCAGCTGCGTCGTCCAGCACGAAGTACGCGTAGTCCTCGCCGGTGGTCGAGACCATCAGGATGCGCTCGCCCGGCCACGCCGTCGCGGTGGTCGATCGCCTTGATGATCGTCAGCGGATCGGTGATGTCGGTGCCGCCCCAGCCGAGCCCGGGATTCGCGACCTGGAAGTAGCGGCCCGGCGTCGACTTGCGCCCGATGCATCTTGATGCCCGCCCGGCCGCATGTCGAGGAAGCGGCCCGCCTGGTGCTCGGTGAGCACGCCGGTGATGTGGTCGTCGACCACCACCACCTCGTCGACGTGGCCGCGCCACTGCTGCGCGAAGATGCCGATCGTCGCCGAGCCGCAGCCCACGCGCATGCGCTTTTCCTCGACGCCGTTGATGATCGGCGCGCGGCCGGCCTGCACCACGACCTGCGCGCCGCCCTCGATCTGCATCTCGACCGGCTGCCGGTTGCCGAGCGCCATCATCACGTCGCAGGTGACGCGGCCCTCCTTCTTGCTGCCGCCGGTGAGGTGGTGCACGCCGCCGAGCGACAGCATCTGCGAGCCGTACTCGATGGTGGTGACGTGCCCGACCACCTCGCCCTGGCAGCGCACCGGTGCGCCTACTCGGGGCCGAGGTAGCGGTCGGTGTCGATCTTCACCTTGAAGCTGCAGTAGCTGAAGATGCCTTCGGTGACCACCGTCACCATGTCGACGCCCGCCGTGCTGCGAGGACACGATGAACGGCGCCGGCTTGTAGTCCGGATAGGTCGTGCCCGAGCCGACGCCGGTGACGAACACCGGCGCCTTCGCGGTCAGCGCTGCCGTCCCACGGCGCGCCGGCGGCGAACGGGACCACCGCGCCGCTGCTCGTCGAGCGTCCGCGCCATCAGGAGCAGCGGATCGACGCGCGTCAGTGCACGCCGCCGACGTTGGCGTAGCGGTCGCACGCGCCGGCGCGACCGTCGCTGATCTGGCACAGCACCGGGCAGGCGTTGCAGACGATCTTGCCGGGCTGCGCCTTGAGGGCGTCTTCGCCCGGTGGTTCGCTCAACGGATCGGCGTGGGTCGTCATGGCTCAGAAGTGCTGGATGTGCAGCCCGCCGTCGACGTGGAATGCGTCGCCGGTGTTGAACGGCAACGCCCCGCCCGCGAGCGCGGCGACGGTGCGCCCCACGTCGTCGGGCTCGCCCCAGCGCCGCACCGGCGTGAAGCCTTCGGCAATCAGCTTGTCGTACCGCTCCTTGGCGGGCGCGGTCATGTCGGTGCGGATGATGCCGGGCCGGATCTCGAAGCACATGATGCCCGCGTCGGCGAGCCGCACCGCGAACAGCTGGTTCATCATTGCAAGACCGGTCTTGGCGAAGCAGTACTCGGCGCGATTCGGACCGACGATGCGCGCGTTCGCCGACGAGATCGTCACGATCGAGCGCGGCGGATCGCCCGCCCCGCGCGACTCCGCGAGCATGCGCTTCGCCACCGCCTGGGTCAGGAAGAACGTGCCGCGGAGGTTCACCGCAAGCAGCGCGTCGAAGCTCTCGGGCTTGACGTCGAGGACGTCGCCCCGCACCTTGACCTGGATGCCCGCATTGTTGACGAGGCAGTCGAGCGTGCCGTAGGCGCCGAACGCCTGCTCGACCATCGTCCCGTGACCGGCGATCTCCGCGATCGACCCCGGCACGAACGTCACGCGCCGTCCCTTGGCGCGGACCGCCTGGAGCGTTTCCGCTGTCGCCGCGTCGTCGACGAGATCGTTCAGCACGAGATCGAACCCGGCGTCCGCCAGCGCGTGGGCGATGCCGCGGCCGATGCCGCGCCGGGCGCCGGTGACGAATGCGACGGGCGGGCGCGCGGTCACGTCAGCCGCCTGCCGCCAGCAACGCCGCACGCACGCGGTCCGGCGTCGCCGGCACGTGACGGAGCCGCACGCCGGTGGCGTGGCGGATCGCATTCAGGATCGCCGGCGCCGTCGGGACGAGCGCCGGCTCGCCGACGCCCTTCGCGCCGTGCGGCCCGAGCGGCTCGGGGTCCTCGACCAGGATCACCTCGATCGGCGGCACGTCGCCGACGGTGGGGATGAGGTAGTCGTGCAGGTTGTCCGTCTTGCCGGCGTGGTACTCCTCCATCAGCGCGAGCCCGATGCCCTGCGCGATCGCCGCCGTGGATCTGACCCTCGACCTGCGTCGGATTGATCGCGCGCCCCACGTCGTGCGCGGCGACGATGCGGAGCAACTTCACCGTGCCCGAGCTCCAGATCGACCTCGAGTTCCGCGATCTGCGCGGCGAAACCGTAGGTGGCGTAGGGCACGCCCTGGCCGTCCTGGTCGAGCGGGACGGTCGGCGGATTGAAGTAGCCCTCGGCCGCGAGCACGTCGCCGCGCGGGTCGCGGGGCAGCTCGGCCAGATCGACGCGGTGTTCGCCGTCGGCGTCGGTCGCGATCAGCGCGCCGCGCTCGAGCCGCAGCTTCGCATCGGCGCGCGCCTCGCTGAGCGCGATCATCTTGCGACGCAGCTCCCCGCCGGCAAGGCGCGTCGCGTTGCCCGACACGAAGGCCTGGCGCGACGCGGAGGTCTTGCCCGCGTCGGCGGTGAGATCGGTGTCGCCCATGACGAAGTCGATCGCCGCCATCGGCAGCCCGAGCGCGTCCGCGAGCATCTGCACCAGGATCGTGTTCGAGCCCTGCCCGATGTCGACCGCGCCGTTGTAGAACATGCACGCGGCCGTCGGGCTTGCAGGCCGACGCGCATCGTGGACGGGTTGGCGATGACCGTGTTGCCGATGCCGTACCACATGCACGCGAGCCCGGCGCCGCGCCGCACGCCCTTCAGCCGGCCGGCTGCGCCGGCGCGGTGGTTGAACGCCTCCGCACCGAGCACCGCCTTCTTCCAGTGCGGCCGCAGCGCGTCGAGGCACTGCGCCAGCCCCGCGCTCGCCTTCAGCACCTGCCCGGTCGCCGTCGCCTGGCCGGCGCGGATCGCGTTGCGGTGGCGGAACTCCAGCTTGTCGAGGCCGGCCCGCTCCGCCAGCTCGTCGAGCAGCGCCTCGTGGACGATGGTCGACTGCGGCACGCCGAAGCCGCGGAACGCGCCCGCGATCGGTCCGTTGGTGTACACCGCGCGCGTCAGCGCCCGAACGTTCGGCACGCGCGTACGGCCCGGACGCGTGAATCGGCACGCGGTTCGCGACCGTGTTGCCCCAGGACGCGTAGGCGCCGGTGTTGAAGTCGCCGAAGAAATCGGCGGCGACGAGTCGGCCCTCGGCGTCGCACCCGAAGCGCGCACGCATGCGCGCCGGATGCCGCTTGGTCGTCGAAGCCATCGACTCCGGCCGCGTGTAGGCGCCGCGCACCGGACGGTTCAGCTTCCAGGCGGCCACCGCCAGCAGCGGCTGGATCGAGATGTCGAGCTTGCCGCCGAAGCCCCCGCCCACGGCCGACGGCACGATGTGCACCTGGGTGTCCTTGATCCCGAGCACGCGCGCGACCTCCTCGCGGTCCATGTACGGGGTCTGGGTGCACGCGAAGATCGCGGATGCGCTCTCCCACCCGCTCCGCGAAACCCGCCTCGGGCTCGATGTACGCGTGCTCGACGCAACTGGTCGTGAACTCGCCCGCCGCCACGTGCGCGGCGCGCGCGAGCGCCTGCTCGACGTCGCCCTTCACGACGCGCCCGCGGATGAGGACGTTGTCGGGGTTGCGCTCGTGCAGCGGGTCGCCGACGTTTGCGAGCGCGTCGTCCATCTCGGTCTGCGCGGCCTCGGGCGTCCAGCGGATCGGCAGGTCCGACTCCGGGATCCGGAGCACCGCGTGCATCTCGCCGACCAGGCCCAGCACCGCCTCGCCGCGGAAGCGCACGCGGCCGTCCGCCAGCACCGGCTGGTCCTTCACGTCGGGGAAGATCCCGAACGAGTTCACCGGCACGTCGCGCGCCGTAATGACGTCGGTCAAGCCCGGGGTGCTGCGTCGAGGAGCGGCGCAAGGTCGCCGATCTCGAAGCGCGCCTTGGCGTGCGGCGATCGGATCACGCGCAGCCAGAGCGCGCCCTCGGGCCAGCGGTCGGCGCCGTAACGCTCGCCGCCGGTCACCTTCGGCGCGCCGTCGGTCTTGGGAGCCCGCGCGCCGACCGCCGCGCCCGACCGCGGGATCCACGAGCGCCACCTCGCCACGTGCCGCTGCGAGCACGGCCTCGACGATCTTGCGATAACCGGTGCATCGGCACAGCACGCCGCCGAGCGCGTCGCACACCTCGTTCTCGCTCGGGCTCGCGTTGCGCGCGAGCAGATCGCCCGCCGCCATCAGCATCCCGGGCGTGCAGATGCCGCACTGCGCGGCGCCGTGCGCGAGAAACGATTGCTGGAGCCGGTCGAGCCGAGCGCCCGGCGCCAGGCCTTCCACCGTCTGCACCGCGCGGCCTTCGACCTGCGCGACCGCCGTCAGGCAGGCGCACACCTGGCGCCCGTCGACGAGCACCGTGCACGCGCCGCAGTCCCCGGCGTTGCAGCCCACCTTGGTCCCGGTCAGGCCCAGCGTCTCGCGCAGCACGTCGGACAGGCGCTCGGCCGGCCGTGCGGCGACGCGCTGGGGCGCGCCGTTCAGCGTGAACGCAACCGTTGCCAGGTCAACCGGCTTGTTCATGCGCGAGTTCGTCCAGCGCCCGGGCCACGAGCGTCGCGACCGTGTCGCCGCGATACGCCGCGGTCGCGCGAATGTCGGTGATCGGGGCGAGCGGCGCAAGGTGCGCCGGCGCGACGAGCGCGCCGATGCCCGGCCCCAGCGTGCGGCCCGCGAGCGCAGCCTCCAGCGCCGGCAGGCGCTGCGCCGCGGCCGAGCACGCGCCGACTGCGATGCCGCTCCGCACGATCGTCCCGCTCGCGTCGGTCTCCACCGCCGCCGCGACCATCGCGATCGAGATCACGAGATACCGGCGCGCGCCGAGCTTGAGAAAGGTGGAGCGCGCCCGTCCGCCCCACTTCGGTACGAGGACGGCGGTCACCAGCTCGTCGGGCGCGCACGCGGTCCGCCGATTGCCGAGCACGAAGTCGCCGAGCGGCAGCGTGCGCGTCCCGCGCACCGACGCGAGCTCCACTTCGGCCCCGAGCGCGAGCAGCGGCGGCACGCCGTCGGCCGCCGGCGACGCGTTGCAGAGGTTGCCGGCGACGGTGCCGGCGTTCTGGATCTGGACGCCGCCGACTTCGCGGGCGGCGCGCTTCACCGCGTCGAACCACGCGGGCAGCGGTGCCGCGACGAGCTCGCTCCAGGTCGTGAGCGCGCCGATGCGGAAGTGCGCAGGCGCCTCGCGCACGCCGCGCAGGCCGGCGAGCGCGGTGATGTCGAGCACGTCCTCCTCGATGGTGCGGCCGACACGCGCGGGATAGAAATCGGTGCCGCCGGCGAGCACCGCGCACGGCCCGGCTGCGCGGGCGCGCAGCGCGTCGTCGAGCACGCTCGGGCGGAGGTAGCTTCCCATCGATGAACAGCCGGTGGCCGGGAGGTCGGCCGACTGTAGCCGAAGGCCGGCAGGCGTACAACCGGCCGCCGGACCACCAAGGCGCTTGCAACCGGCGCTTGCCTTGCAGGCCGCGTGCCCCGATCATCGTCGCGAAACCGACGAGGAGCCCAACATGGAACCCGCTGCCCGTTACGACCAGCGCGCGCGCTACGACGCGCTGATGGACGTCATCCGCAACCGTATGACGACGCGGGCATTCGACCCGTCGTACGTCGTCCCGCGCGAGCACTACGAGCTCATTCTGGAGGCCGCGCGGCACGCGCCCTCCGGCGCGAATGCGCAGCCCTGGCACTACGTCGTGATCACCGAGGCGGCCACCGAAGAAGGCGATCGCCGACTATTTCGTCGACGAGGCGCGCAGCCGCGCCAAGCTGCACATGAAGTTCCCGACGCCGAACTACCGCGGGCTGGAAACGGCGCCGGGCTTCATCGTGATCGCGAGCGACTTCCGCTGGACCCGCGCCTTCCCGGTGCTGAACGACGGCTCCGCCCTCGACCGCCAGTACCAGGAGAACGCCGAGCGCATTCTCCTGCAGTCGGTGGCCGCCTCGACCATGTCGGCCCACCTCGCCGCCGCCGCGCTGGGCTACAACGTCTGGTGGGTCACGGCGATCGGGCAGGAGAACGCCCAGAATGCGCTGAAGCCGCTGCTCGGCATTCCCGACGACCTCGCGGTCGTCGACATCTTCTGCTTCGGACCGCCGGCGAAGCCGCCGTACAAGCGCTGGAAGAAGACCCTGCCCGAGATCATGTCTTGGGACCGGTTCAACGCCGCGAACTACATGACCCCGGGCGAGATCGACGAGTGGGTGCGCGAGAAGCGCCACCAGGTGATGTATCGCGACGAGAGCAAGATCGACTGAAGCCCGCGTAGAAGAACAGCCGGCGCCGGCAGCGCCCGCATCCGCCTGGCGCGCGCTTTGATCCGGCGCACACCGGCGCGGCGGCGCGCGCCGGTATAATGCGCCGCTTTGCGAGCCTGGCCTGAGCACGAGGACCCGCGATGACCCACATCGTCACCGAGAGCTGCATCAAGTGCAAGTACACCGACTGCGTCGACGTCTGCCCGGTCGACTGTTTCCACGAGGGCCCGAACATGCTCGTCATCGACCCGGACGAGTGCATCGACTGCGCGGTGTGCATCCCCGAGTGCCCGGTCAACGCGATCTACGCCGAGGAGGACGTGCCGGCCGACCAGAAGGAGTGGCTCGCGCTCAACGCCGAGCTCACCAAGGCCTGGCCGGTGATCACCGACAAGAAGGACGCCCTGCCCACGGCCGAGGAATTCAAGGACGTGCGCGAGAAGAAGCCGCTTCTGGAGCGCTGATCGCGGGCAAGGCGGCGCATCGCAACGCCGTGACCTCGACGCCATGCTGAAGCTCGCTCACGGGCTCGCCTTCGAGGATCTGTACCGCCGCGAGGGCCTCGTCCGGCTCGACCGGCATTTCATCGACTTCCTGAGCACGGCCGACGCCGCGCTGCGCGACCGGCTCGCCGCCGCCCGGGCCGCGCCCGACGCCCTCGCCCCCAAGGACGAGTCGGCGCTGATCCTGGCGCTCGCGCCGCACCTCGAGCGCTTCGTCGTCGCAGCTCTTCGGCATCGCCGACGAGGCGCTCGCGCTGGCGCGGCGCCACGACGAGCAGCGCGCCGCTGTACGCGGTGAAGCGCCAGTTCGTGCAGCGCCGCGCCGCGACCAAGATCAAGCCCGAGGAGGCCGCAGGCGCTCGACGGGCCCGCGCTCGAGCGCGAGCTGCGCCGCGCGTTCGGCGGACGCTTCGACGAGCTCACCTACGCGCAGCACGTCACGCGCTGGCTCGCGCAGGAGGAGCACCATCACCGCGAGCTCGACCTCGCGCTGCGCTACGCGGCGTGGGCGCTGCACACCGACGCGGGCCGCGAGCACGTCCGCACCGGCGTGCTGTTCAAGGCGCCCGGCAAGATCGATCCCGTACCACCTGCTCGCGCACGCGGAGCAGTTCGACCTCGCAGGGCGCCACGGCCTTCCGGATCAAGCCCGACGCACCTCCGGCGCCGCGAGGGCTTCAAGCTCACCGACGCCGGCACCAGCCTCGTCGGCGCGCTCGACCAGGCGAACTACTGCATCTGGTGCCACACCCAGGGCAAGGACTCGTGCTCGAAGGGGCTGAAGGAGAAGCCGCCGGCGGACGCGCCCGAGCGCACCGTCTACAAGAAGAGCGCCGTTCGGCGTCACGCTCGCCGGTTGCCCGCTCGACGAGAAGATCTCCGAGTTCCACACCGCGAAGACGCAGGGCCTCGCGATCGCCGCGCTCGCGATCATCGCGGTCGACAACCCGATGGTCGCCGCCACCGGCCACCGGATCTGCAACGACTGCATGAAGGCCTGCATCTACCAGAAGCAGGAGCCGGTCGACATCCCGCAGGTCGAGACGCGCACCCTCAAGGACGTGCTCGCGCTGCCCTGGGGCTTCGAGATCTACTGCCTGCTGACGCGCTGGAACCCGCTCAACGTCCGCCGGCCGCTGCCGCGCGCGCGCGAGCGGGCACCGGGTGCTGGTGGTCGGCATGGGCCCGGCCGGATTCAGCCTCGCCCACCACCTCATGAACGACGGCCACACGGTGGTCGGCATCGACGGGCTCAAGATCGAGCCGCTGCCGGCCGACCTCGCGGGCGTCGACGCCGACGGCAGCGCGCGCGCCTTTCGCGCCGGTCCGCGACGCGATGAGCCTGTACGAGTCGCTCGACGAGCGCGCGATGGCCGGCTTCGGCGGCGTCGCCGAGTACGGCATCACCGTCCGCTGGGACAAGAACTTCCTCAAGCTCGATCCGCCTGCTGCTCGAGCGCCGCGAGCGAGTTCGCGCTGTTCGGCGGCGTGCGCTTCGGCGGCACGCTCACGCTCGAGGACGCGCTGGCGGCGGGCTTCGACCACGTCGCGCTCTGCATGGGCGCCGGCAAGCCGACCACGCTCGACATCCCGAACGGGCTCGCGCGCGGCGTGCGCACCGCCTCGGATTTCCTGATGGCGCTGCAGCTCACCGGCGCGGCCAAGCGCGATTCGATCGCCAACATGCAGCTGCGGCTGCCGGTGGTCGTGATCGGCGGCGGCCTCACCGCGATCGACACCGCCACCGAGTCGCTCGCCTACTACGTCGTGCAGGTCGAGAAGTTCCTCGAGCGCTACGAGGCGCTCGCGCTCGAGCGCGGGGCGAGGACGCGGTCCGCGACCGCTGGAACGCCGAGGAGCGCGAGATCGCCGAGGAGTTCCTCGTCGCACGCCCGCGCGATCCGCACCGAGCGCCGCAAGGCGGCCGCGCGAGGGCCGCGCGCCGCGCATCACCGAGCTGCTTGCGCCACTGGGGCGGCGTCACGATCGCCTACCGCCGCCGCCTCGTCGACAGCCCCTCCTACACGCTCAACCACGAGGAGGTCGAGAAGGCGCTGGAAGAGGGCATCGTCTTCGCCGAGGGCCTGACCCCGCTCGCCGTCGAGGTCGACGACTACGGCGCGGTGCAGCGGCGATCCGCTTCACCCGCCAGACGCGCGGCGCCGACGGGACATGGCACGAGCGCCGGCGAGCTGCGCCTGCCCGCCCGCACCGTGTTCGTCGCCGCCGGCACGCAGCCGAACACCGTGCTCGCGCGCGAGGACGCGGCGCACTTCCAGCTCGACGGCAAGTACTTCCGCGCCTGCGACGAGGACGGCAATCCGGTCAAGCCGGAGTTCTCGCTGTCGAAGCCCGCGCGGGCCGACGTGCTGCTGTCGCGCCTGCCCGACGGGCGCTTCGTGTCCTTCTTCGGCGACCTCCACCCGTCGTTCTTCGGCAACGTGGTGAAGGCCCTCGGGCTCGACCAAGCAGGGCTATCCCGTGGTCTCGCGCGTGCTCGCGAAGCGCGCGCCCGCGAGCGCCGAGCCGGACGCCGCCTTCTTCGCGGCGCCTCGATGCCGACCTGCGCCCGACCGTGCACGAGGTGAAGCGCCTGACGCCGACCATCGTCGAGGTGGTCGTCAAGGCGCCCGCCGCCGCGCGCCGGTTCGCGCCGGGACAGTTCTACCGCCTGCAGAACTTCGAGTCGCTCGCGCCCGTCAGCGACGGGACCCGCATGCAGATGGAAGGCCTCGCGCTGACCGGCGCCTGGGTCGACCGCGGAGCGCGGTCTGGTCTCCACGATCGTGCTGGAGATGGGCGGCTCGTCGCGACCTGTGCGCCATCCTGCAGCCCGGCGAGCCGGTGGTGCTCATGGGGCCGACCGGCGCGCCGACGCACATCGTGCCGGACGAGACGGTCGCTCTTCGCGGGCGGCGGCCTGGGCAACGCGGTGCTGTTCTCGATCGGCCAGGCCTTCCGCGCGGCCGGCTCGAAGGTGCTCTACTTCGCCGGCTACAAGAAGATCATCGACCGCTACAAGGTCGAGGAGATCGAGGCGGCCGCGGACGTGGTGTCTGGTGCTGCGACGAGGCCCCCGGCTTCGAGCCCGGCCGCCCGCAGGACCTCACCTTCGTCGGCAACATCGTGCAGGCGATGGAGGCGTACGCCTCCGGCCGGCTGGGCGCGACGACGCTGAAAATGGCCGACGCCGACCGGATCATCGCCATCGGCTCCGACCGCATGATGGCGGCGGTGGCGCGGGCGCGCCATGCGGTGCTCGCGCCCTACCTCAAGCCGCACCACTTCGCGATCGGCTCGATCAACTCGCCGATGCAGTGCATGATGAAGGAGATCTGCGCGCAGTGCCTCCAGCCGCACCGCGACCCGCAGACCGGCGCGACGCGCTACGTGTTCTCGTGCTTCAACCAGGACCAGCCGCTCGACTGCGTGGACTTCCACGCCCTGTCGGAGCGGCTGCGGCAGAATTCGCTGCAGGAGAAGCTGACCGCGCAGTGGCTGCGCCACGCCCTGCCCACCGTCCGCGGCAAGCGCACGCCGGTCTAGACAAACGCCGCCTTCGCTTTAACAATAGCGGGCCGGCGCCACACAACGAGGGAGGAGCACTTGGACGCCACACACGTCGAGCGGGTCTACTCTGCATACTCGCGGGTCTACGACCGCGTGTTCGGGCGCGTCTTCCAGGATTCGCGGGTCGTGCTCGCCGCCGCGATCGAGCCGCGCCCGGGCGAGAGCGTGCTCGAGGTCGGCGTGGGCACCGGCCTGCTGCTGCCGCTCTACGCCGGCCGCTGCCGCGTCACCGGCATCGATCTCTCGGCCGGGATGCTCGACAAGGCGCGCGAGCGGGTCGACCAGCTGGGTCTGCAGGACGTGACGCTGGAGCAGATGGACGCCGGCGCGATGCGGTTTGCCGACGACTCCTTCGACATCGCGGTGGCCGCCTACGTGGTCACGGCGGTGCCCGACTACCGCGCGGTGATGAACGAGATGGTGCGCGTCGTGCGCCCCGGCGGGCGCATCCTCCTGCTCAACCACTTCGTCAACGGCTCGCCGCTGCTCGCCGCGTGCGAGCGCGCCGTGTCGCCGCTCTGCATCCATCTCGGCTTCCGCACCGACCTCTCGGTCGCCCAGGTGCTCGACGGGCTGCCGCTCGCCAAGATGAGCGACGAGCGCGTTAAGCCGCTCGGCATGTGGCACCTGGTCGAGTGCCGCAACGACAAGCGGGTGCAGGCCTAGCGCAGCGCGCGCCGGTGCGCGCGGGATCAGCCCCGCCGCGCCGTCCAGGCCGCGGCGGCGGCCCAGTGCGCCGCGTCCGTCCACGTGCGCACGAAATGCTCCCGCTCGCTCGCCCGCAGCGTCTCCCAGCTCGCGCCGAGCCGGGCGCCGAGCGCGAGCGACTTGAACGCGTGCAGCAGGTGCGGGGGACGCTCGGCCAGCCCGTCGGCGTAGCGGTCGACGAAATCCACGAACGCGCCGCCCGGCGGCGCCACATGCTGCACGAGCCCCGCGTTGCGGGCCTCGTCCGCCGTCAGGACGCGCCCGGTTGCGAGCAGATCCAGGGCCGCCGCGGGGCCGACCGCGCGCATCAGATCCGTCCCGCCGCCCCAGGCGCTCGAGACGTTCAGCGTCGCCTGAGTGAAACCGATGCGCGCATGCGCCGCCGCCAACCGCAGGTCGCACGCCAGGGCGAGCTCCGCGCCGCCGCCGAGCGCGAGGCCGTTCAGCGCCGCGACGGTCGGCACCGGAAAGGCGCGGATCGAATCGAGCGCCGCGGCGCCCTCCGCGGCGAGCGCTTCGGCGGCCTCGGGGTCGCGCACCGCCGCGAGCTCGCCGAGGTCCCCGCCCGCGCAGAACGCGATCTCGCCGGCGCCCGCGATCAGCGCGAGGCGCAGGTCGGCGTGCGCGGCGTGCGCCTCGAACACCACCCGCAGCTCCCGGAGCGCCTCGCGCGAGAGCGCGTTGCGCTTCCCCGGACGGTTGATCGTCACGCGGAGCACGCCGCGATCGTAGGTGCGCAGGAGGTGCGTCATCGGGCGAGGGGCGGGCAAACTCGGTGCGCGCGAGTGTAGCCCGCGCGCGCCATAATCGCAGTACCGATCATCACGGAGACCCCCCATGGAGCTGCGACTCGACGGCAAGAACGCGCTGGTCACCGGCGCCTCCTCCGGGCTCGGCCGGCGCTTCGCGAGCGTCCTCGCCGCGGCCGGCGCGCGGGTCGCGATCGCGGCCCGGCGCACCGACCGCCTCGCGACGCTCCAGGCCGAGATCGAGCGCGCCGGCGGCCGGGCGCATACGGTGGCGCTGGACGTCACCGACGTCGCCGCGGTGCGCGCCGGCGTGGCCGCGGCGGCGGCCGCGCTCGGCCCGCTCGACATTCTCGTGAACAACTCGGGGGTGAGCGTCACCAAGCGCGCCGGCGAAATGGAGGAAGCCGACTACGACTTCGTGATGGACACCAACGCGAAGGGCGCGTTCTTCGTGGCGCAGGCGGCCGGGCGCGCGATGATCGCCGCCGGACGGCCCGGGCGCATCATCAACATCGCCTCCGCAGCAGGCCTGCGCGTGCTCGGCCACCTGTCGGTGTACTGCATGTCGAAGGCCGCGGTGATCCACATGACGCGCGCGCTCGCCCTGGAGTGGGGCCGCTACGGGATCAACGTCAACGCGCTCTGCCCCGGCTACATCGCGACCGAGATCAACCGCGACTACTGGGACACCGACGGGGGAAAGAAGCTGATCGGCATGCTGCCGCGACGCCGCGTCGGCCAGCCCGAGGACCTCGACGGGCTGTTGCTGCTGCTCGCGTCCGAGCACTCCGGATTCGTCAACGGCGCGGTCATCGCCGCCGACGACGGGCTCACCCTCTGATTACTTCGGGCTGAGTCGCTCGGTGGGCAGGTCCGGCACGCCGCCCGCCGTCGCCGGTGCGGCCCGTGGGGCCTGCGGCGGCAGGCTGGCGAGCCGCTCCGCGAGCGGCGGGTTGAGCTTGCGCAGCTGCTGCACGGCAACCTCCCATTCGGCCCGGCGGCCGAGCCGTGCATACGCGACCCCGGCGCCGAAGACCGCCTCCGCGAACTGCGGATTGCGCTGCAGCGCCTGCTCGTAGAAGCCGATCGCGCGGTCGTACCGCTTCAGGTCGCTGAAGCTCTCGCCGAGCAGGAAGTAGGTCACCGGCGAGTCCTGGTTGATGCGCAGCGCGCTGTCGAGCGTGCGGATCGCGCGCTCCGGCTGTTTCATCGCGCGATACGACTGCGCGAGCAGGTTCCAGGCGGCGATCTCGTCCGGGCTGATGCGCACCGCGTGCTGGAACTGGTCGGCGGCGCGCTCGTACTGCCCGAGCTGCGTGTAGGCAAAGCCCGCCACCACGCGCCAGTCGGGGTTGAACGGGTCGATCGCGATGTTCTCCTGCGCGAACTGCGCGACGCCGTTCCAGTCGCCCTTCTCCTCGAGTGCGGCGAGCCGGTCGCGGTTCGGCTCGCTCACGCCCTTCATGTTGTTCAGCAGCGTGGTGAACGTGCCGTCGGGGATGAGACTCATCAACAGCTGGGCGGCGAGCTGTTGAGGCGACGCGCAGCCCGCAAGCGCTGCAACCAGCGCGAGCGCCGCGGCGATGCGCCGGAGGTCAGTCGTTCTGATAGACGTAGCCCTTCTGCCGGACGCGCGACGCCTGGAGGCGCTGCTGCTGGTCGAGATCGAGCTTGCGATCCCACCACAGCGCGCGGCCCTTCGCCTGCTCGTCCGCGAGCTGCGGACGCTCGTGCAGCAGGTCGCGGATGAGGCGCGTCGCGTCGGACTCGTAGCCGCTCTTGATCTTCTTGCCGGACATGGTCGTGAGGGGACGGTTGAACGGATGCGGCGGATTATACCCGGCGCGCCCGCGCGGGCCGCGGCCAATGCCGGCGATCCGTTGCGAAACAAGGGGTTCTGTCCTGCCCGGACGCGGGCCTTGCGTTTTTGTTCAGCCCTGTATATAAATGCAGTAACCAAGCGCTCCGGCACGAAGGGGCGCCTGTCCCGCGGATTGGAGCGGACGGCACGGCCGCCGCTCAATCCGCGCTGCCACTGAGGAGGCGACCATGGATCAAGAGAAAGCGCTCGGCATCCTGCAGCACCTGTCGAACGGCAGCGATCCGTTCACCGGCCAGCCGTTCCCCGCCGACAGCCCGTACCAGCACCCGGACGTCGTGCGGGCGCTCTTCCAGGCGGTGCGGGCGATGGAGAGCGCGGTCGCCGCGCAGAAGCGGCAGGCCGCGCGCCCCGCGGGCGGCAATTCGGGCAAGCCGTGGTCGAAGGACGAGGACGAGCGCCTGCTCGGCGCCTTCGACCGGGGCCAGTCGATCGACGATCTCGCCGGCGCGCACGCGCGCAGCCGCCTCGCGATCGAGGCGCGGCTCGCGCGGTTCGGGCGGGTGCCGATGCCCGCCGGCGTCCGGGCGATCGCCAACGGCCTGCCGGCGCGCGAGCCGGCCGGGCCGCAGTACGCGGCGCACGCCTAAGGAGCAAGCAATGAAAGAACTCACCCCTCGTCAGGCCGAGATTCTGCAGCTCATCCGCGACACGATCGAGACTCGCGGAACAAGGGGGCGATGCCCCCTTGTAGATCCCCCAAGTCAGTGCGATTTGCCTGGAGTACGACACGATGAAAGAACTCACCCCTCGTCAGGCCGAGATTCTGCAGCTCATCCGCGACACGATCGAGGAAACGGGCTTCCCGCCGACGCGCATGGAGATCGCGCGCATGCTCGGCTTCGCCTCCCCCAACGCCGCCGAGGAGCACCTGCGCGCGCTCGAGCGCAAGGGCGTGCTCGAGATCCTCGACGGCACCGCGCGCGGCCTGCGGCTCACCGAGGCCCTCGGGCTGCCGCTCGTCGGCCGCGTCGCCGCCGGCGCGCCGATGCTCGCCGAGGAGCACATCGTCGGCCGCTACTCGGTCGATCCGAACCTCTTCCGGCCGCGCGCCGACTACCTGCTCAAGGTGCGCGGCATGAGCATGCGCGACGCCGGCATCCTCGACGGCGACCTCCTCGCCGTGCACAAGACCGTCGATGCGCGCTCGGGGCAGATCGTCGTGGCGCGTCTCGAGGACGAGGTGACGGTGAAGCGCCTGCGCCGCCGCGGCGCCACCGTCGAGCTCCTGCCCGAGAACCCGGACTTCAAGCCGATCGTGATCGACTCGCGCGAGACGCCGCTCGCGATCGAGGGCATCGCGGTCGGGGTCATCCGCAACCGCGCGCTTTGAAACCGCCCCCACCCTCGCATCGGGTCTTGCAATGGGGCTCGCCGACCCCGGCGCTCCGCTCGCCGCCCTTCTCGCCCGCCCCGACATCCGGCGCGGCGACGCGCTCGCGCAGGTGGCGAGCCCGAGCGTGCCGACCGGCTTCGCGGCGCTCGACGCGGAACTGCCCGGCGGCGGCTGGCCGACCGGCTGCCTCACCGAGTGCCTGCCCGCGCACGAAGGCATCGGCGAGCTGCGCATCCTCGGCCCGGCGCTCGCCGCGCTCTCGCGCGCCGGCAAGCGGCTCGCCTGGATCGCGCCGCCTCATCTGCCCTACGCGCCGGCGCTCGACGCCGCCGGCATCGCGCTTGCGCAGACTGCTGATCGTCAGGACGGCCGCGGCGCGCGACGCGCTGTGGGCCGCCGAGCAGGCGCTCGCCTCTGCCGCCTGCGGCGCGGTGCTCGTCTGGCCCAGCGCGGTGAAGTACGCCGAGTTGCGTCGCCTGCAGCTCGCCGCCGAGAAGGCGCGTGCCCTCGCCGTGCTGTTCCGCCCGCCGCGTGCCGCCGGCGAAGCCTCGCCCGCGGCGCTGCGCCTCGCGCTGCACACCGTCGTCGGCGGGCTCGCGGTGCGAATCCTCAAGCGACGCGGAGCGGTGTGCGCGCAGCCGGTCGTCGTCAACATCGGAGCGCCTCGTGCAGTGGATATCGCTGTACCTGCCCAATCTCCCGCTCGAAGCGCTCACCCGCAGCCTTGCGACGCCTGAGCCGCAGGCGGTCGTCGAGCATCGGTCGCGAACCACCAGCGCGTCGTGGCCTGCGACGGACGGGCCCGGGCGCGCGGCGTGCGGCCGGGCATCGCCGCCTCCGCCGCGCGCGCGCTCGCGCACGACCTCGTCGTCCGGCCGCGCGACCGGTGCGAGGAGACCGAGGCGCTGCTCGGGGTCGCCGGCTGGGCCGCGCAGTTCACCCCGAGCGTCGCGCTCGACCTGCCCGATGCGCTCGTGCTCGAGGTCTCGGGCAGCCTGAAGCTCTTCGGCGGCGTCGATCGCATGCGCGCGTCCCTCCTCGAGGGCTGCGCGCAAATGGGCTTCACCGCGCTCGCCGCCTGCGCGCCCACCGCGCGCGGGGCCGCGTGGCTGGCGCGTGCCGGCGCGGAGCGATGCATCGAGCACGCCGAGGCCCTCGAGTCCGCGCTCGCCGCTCTCCCGCTGCACCTCGCCGTGCGCGCGGCGGACACCCTCGAAGCCCTGCACGCAATCGGCGCCCGGACGGTGGGCGATCTCGCAGCGCTGCCGCGCGACGGGCTCGCACGCCGCTTCGGCCAGGCGCTCCTCGATGACCTGGATCGCGCCCACGGGCGCCGCGCCGATCCGCGCGCGTTCTACGTCCCGCCGGCGAAGTTCCATGCCCGCCTCGATCTGCCGGCGGAGGTCACGCAGGCCGAGAGCCTGCTGTTCGCGGCGCGGCGCCTGTTCGTGCAGCTCGAGGGCTTCCTCGCTGCGCGCGCCGGCGGCGTGCGGCGGCTCGAGCTGCGACTCTTCCATCGCGAGGCGACTGCGACCGTCCTGCCGATCGGCCTCGTCGCGCCGAGCCGCGATGCGGCTCACTTCACCCTGCTCGCGCGGGAGCGGCTCGGCGCCGTGCGGCTCGCCGAGCCGGTGCGTGCCCTCGCCCTCGCCGCGGACGACATCGTGCCGCTCACCGGCGCGCCGCTGGCCCTGTTCGTTGACGAAAACGGCCGCCCGGAGGACTGGCAGAAGCTCGTCGAGCGCCTGCGCGCACGGCTGGGCACGGCCAGCGTGCACGGCGTGGGCATCGTCGCAGAGCACCGGCCGGAGTACGCGTCGCACGCGTGCGAGCTCACGCTCGCACGGGGAAGGGAGAAAGGGGAAGAGGCAAAAGTCGGACTCCGCCCGTTCTGGCTGCTGCGCCGCGCCCCGGCCGATCGCGGAGATCGGTGCGGTGCCGCACCACGGCGGCCCGCTCAAGCTCCTCGCCGGCCCGGAGCGCATCGAGTCGGGCTGGTGGGACGGCGCCGAGGTCGCGCGGGACTACTTCGTCGCGCAGACGCCTGCGCAGGCGCTGGTCTGGATCTACCGCACCCGCGGGGCGGCCGGGGGATGGTTCCTCCACGGACTGTTCGCATGAATGCTGCCCGCCTACGCTGAGCTGCACTGCCTCTCCAACTTCACCTTCCTGCGCGGCGCCTCGCACCCCGAGGAGCTGGTCGCGCGGGCGCATGCGCTCGGCTACGCGGCGCTCGCGATCACCGACGAGTGCTCGCTGGCGGGCGTGGTGCGCGCGCACGGCGCCGCGAAGGCGCTCGGGCTGAAGCTCCTGATCGGCACGGAGATCCGGCTCGCCGATGGCCCGCAGCTCGTGCTGCTCGCCACGCGATCGCGCCGGCTACGGCAACCTCTCCGAGCTGATCACCCGGGGCCGGCGCAGCGCCGCGCAAGGGCACGCTATCGCCTGACCCGCGCCGACCTCGACGGCGGCCTCGCCGATTGCCTTGCGCTGCTGATCCCTGCGGCCGCCCTGCCTCGCTCCTGCCTGGCGGATGCGCACTGGCTCGCAGCGCGCTTCCCGGGTCGCGCCTGGATCGCGGCGGAGCTGCTCTGCGGCCCGGACGACCGCGCGCAGCTCGACGCCCTGCGCGAGCTCTCGCGCGACTCGGGCCTGCCGCTCGTCGCGGCCGGCGACGTGCACATGCACGTGCGCTCCCGGCGCCGGCTGCAGGACGTGCTCACCGCGGTGCGCCTCGCCAAGCCGGTCGCCGCGTGCGGCCGCTCGCTCCATCCGAACGGCGAGCGCCACCTGCGGCTGCGGATGCGGCTCGCGCAAGCTTACCCGCCCGAGCTGCTCGCCGAGACGCTGCGCCTCGCGCAAGCGTGCCGCTTCTCGCTCGACGAGCTGCGCTACGAATACCCCGAGGAGCTCGTGCCCGCCGGCGAGACGCCGGCGTCGTGGCTGCGGAAGCTCACCGATGCCGGCCTGGAATGGCGCTTCCCGCAGGGCGCGCCCGATCACGTCCGCCGGCTCGTCGAGCACGAGCTCGCGCTCATCGCCGATCTCGCCTACGAGCCGTACTTCCTCACCGTGCACGACATCGTGCGCTTCGCGCGCGCGCGGGGCATCCTCTGCCAGGGCCGCGGGTCGGCGGCGAACTCGGCGGTGTGCTACGCGCTCGGCATCACCGAGGTCGATCCGGCGCGCCTGTCGATGCTGTTCGAGCGCTTCATCTCGAAGGAGCGCAACGAGCCGCCGGACATCGACGTCGACTTCGAGCACCAGCGGCGCGAGGAGGTGATCCAGTACCTCTACGCGAAATACGGCCGCGACCGCGCCGCGCTCGCCGCCACCGTCATCACCTATCGCGCCAAGAGCGCGGTGCGCGACGTCGGCAAGGCGCTCGGCCTGGACGCGGGCGCAGGTCGACCGCCTGTCCGGCGCGCTCGCCTGGTGGGACGGCCGCAGCGCGCTGCCCGAGCGCGTCGGCGAGGCCGGGCTCGACCCGCAGAGCCGGCCGGTCGCGCAGCTCCTCGAGCTCGTCGGCACGCTCGTGGGCTTCCCGCGCCATCTCTCGCAGCACACCGGCGGCTTCGTGATCGCGCGCGACCGGCTCTCGCGCCTGGTGCCGATCGAGAACGCCGCGATGCCGGACCGCATCGGTCATCCAGTGGGACAAGGACGACCTCGACGCGCTCGGCCTGCTCAAGGTCGACGTGCTCGCGCTCGGCATGCTCTCGGCGATCCGGCGCGCGCTCGATCTCATCGCCGCGCGGCGCGGCCGGCCGTTCGCGCTGTCCGACGTGCCGCCGGAGGACCCCGCGATCTACGCGATGATCCAGCGCGCCGACACGATGGGCGTGTTCCAGATCGAGTCGCGCGCGCAGATGTCGATGCTGCCGCGGCTGAAACCGGCGTGCTTCTTCGATCTCGTGATCGAGGTCGCGATCGTGCGCCCCGGGCCGATCCAGGGCGGCATGGTTCATCCCTACCTCCGGCGCCGCAACGGCGAGGAGCCGGTCACCTATCCGAGCGCGGCGGTGGAGGCGGTGCTCGAGCCGCACCCTCGGCGTGCCGATCTTCCAGGAGCAGGTCATGCAGCTCGCGGTCGTCGCCGCCGGCTTCACGCCCGGCGAGGCCGACGGCTTGCGCCGCGCGATGGCGGCGTGGCGGCGCAAGGGCGGGCTGGAGCCGTTCGAGCGGCGGCTCAAGGACGGCATGCGCGCGCGCGGCTATCCGGACGAGTTCGCCGCGCAGATCTATCGCCAGATCCTCGGCTTCGGCGAGTACGGCTTTCCCGAATCGCACTCGGCGAGCTTCGCGCTGCTCGTCTACGTGTCGTCCTGGATCAAGCGCCACGAGCCGGCCGCGTTCCTCGCGGCGCTGCTCAACAGCCAGCCGATGGGCTTCTACGCGCCCTCGCAGCTCGTGCAGGACGCGCAGCGGCACGGCGTCGAGGTGCGGGCGGTCGATGCGACGCGCAGCGACTGGGACGTGCACGCTGGAAGGCCGCGAGCCGCCTGCGGTGCGCCTGGGCCTGCTGATGATCAAGGGCCTCGCCGAAGGGAGCGCCCGCCGCATCGCCGCCGCCCGCGCCGCGGCGCCGTTCGCGAGCGTTGCGGATCTCGCCCGTCGCGCGCGGCTCGAGGCGCGCGACCTCAAGCACCTCGCTGCGGCCGGCGCCCTCGACGCGCTCGCCGAGCATCGCCGCCGCGCGTACTGGGACGTCGCCGGGATCGAGACGCGGCCGCACCTCCTGCGGGAGGCGCCGGTCCGCGAGACGGCGCCGGCGCTCGCCGCGCCCACCGAGGGCGAGAACCTCGTCGCCGACTTCGCGAGCCTCGGCCTGACCCTCGGCCGCCACCCGCTCGCGCTGCTGCGGGCACGGCTGCGCGGCATGGGCCTCGCGACCGCCGCGGAAGTGCGCGCGGCGGCGCACGGCCGGGTCCTGAGCGCGTGCGGGATCGTGACCGGACGGCAGCGCCCCGACACCGCCTCGGGCGTGGTGTTCGTGACGCTAGAGGATGAAACCGGCTACGTGAACGTGGTCGTCTGGTCGGCCCTCGTCGAGCGCCAGCGGCGCGAGCTGCTCGGCGCGCGCCTGATGGCGGTGCACGGCACGATCGAGCGCGAAGGCGAGGTGGTCCATCTCGTCGCGCGACGCCTGGACGACCACAGCGCGCTGCTGGGGCGGCTGCTCACCCATTCGCGCGATTTCCACTAGGAACGACCGGGGTACACTGGCGCGGTGTTCGACGACACCCTCAAGCTCATCCTCGCGCTCGGCGAGCGGCGGCCTGCGGAGGGCATGCCCAAGCGCCTGGCCGAGCTGTTCCACCGTCTCGCGGCCGCCCCGACGGCCGTCGAGGCGAGCCAGATCGAGGACGTCATCTGGGACCTCTGGATGTCGCACGACGATCCCGACGCGGAGGACGCGCTCCAGCAGGCGACGCGCGCCATCGCGGCCCGGGAGCTGGACGAGGCCGAGGCGATTCTCGACGGCCTGGTCGCCTTGCAGCCGGACTACGCCGAGGCGTGGAACAAGCGCGCGACGCTGTACTTCCTGCAGCGGCGCGACCCCGAGAGCATCGCCGACATCCGCCGCGTGCTGGCGCTCGAGCCGCGCCATTTCGGCGCGATCTGCGGCTTCGGGCAGATCTGCCTGCGCCATCACGACCGCGCGGCGGCGCTGTTCGCGTTCGACGCGGCCTTGCGCATCAATCCGCACCTCGGCAGCATCCGCGCCGCCGTGAAGGAACTCTCGGACGAGCGCGACGGCCCGGTGCAGTAGGCCCAGCGCCGGGGCTAGACTGCGACCCATGTATGCCGAGACCCTCAAGCTCGTCGCCACCGCGCCGCGGCGCCGGCCGTCCCCGCGCCTGCAGCGTGCGCTCGACGCGCTGCTGCGCCGGCTCGCCGACGTGGCGGCGCCGCGCCCGGAGCGCACCGAGGACGCGGTCTGGGCGCTCTGGATGCGGTATCCGGACCTCCGGGCGGCGACCGAGCTCGAGCGCGCGACGCGGGCGATCGTGGCCGAGGACTACCCGACCGCCGAGGCGATCCTGCGGCGCCTCGTCGCGCTGCACCCCGGCTTCGCCGAGGCCTGGCACAAGCGCGCCACGCTCTACTACATGCAGGGACGCGACGACGAGAGCGTCAGCGACTTTTACCGCACCCTCGTGCTGGAGCCCCGCCACTATGGCGCGATGCTCGCGTTCGCCGAGCTGTGCCTCGCGAACGGGCGCGAAGACGCCGCGCTGTTCGCCTTCGACGCCGCGCTGCGGGTGAACCCGCATCTCGACGACGCGCGCCAGCGGTTCGAGGCGCTGCTCGAGCGCCCCGGGACCCGCGCTCACTGAGCGAGCGTCGCCCCGAGCGCGCCGTCGAGTCCGGCGAGCATCAGCTCGATCTCCTCGGCCGAGACGTTGAGCGCCGGCATGAAGCGCAGGGTATTCGGGCGCGGCGAGTTCAGCAGCAGACCGTTCGCGCGCGCATGCTCGACGATCTTCGCGCCCGCGTCGCGGCCCAGATCGAGGGCCATCAGCAGCCCGCGGCCGCGCACCTCTCCGAGGCCACGCTTGCGCGACAGCGCCGCCAGGCCCCGCTCGAGCTGCTCGCCCCGGGCCGCGACGCCCTGCAGGAACCCCGGCGCAAGCAGCGCCTCCAGCACCGCCGCGCCGACGGCGGTCATGAGCGGATTGCCGTTGTAGGTCCCGCCCTGATCGCCCTGCTCGAAGCAGCACGCCGCCTCGCGCGCCAGCAGCGCGGCGAGCGGCACGCCACCGCCGATGCCCTTGCCGAGCGTCATGATGTCCGGCTCGATACCCGCGTGCTCGTAGCCGAACAGCCGGCCGGTCCGGCCCATGCCGGTCTGCACCTCGTCGACGATCAGCAGCAGCCCCCGGTCGTGCGTGAGCGCGCGCAGCGCGCGCAGGAAATCGTCCGTCGCGCCCAGCACGCCCGCCTCGCCCTGGATGGGCTCCAGCATCACCGCGACCGTGCGGTCGCCGATCAACCGCTCGACCGAATCGAGATCGTTCAGCGTCGCCTTCGGGAAGCCGGGCACCTTCGGCTCGAACAGCGCGTCCCAGCCGGGCTTGCCCGACGCCGACATGGTCGCCAGCGTACGGCCGTGGAACGCATGGTCGAAGGTGATGATCTCGTAGGCGCCGCCGCGGTGCCGGGTGCCCCACTTCCGCGCCAGCTTGATCGCCCCCTCGTTCGCCTCGGCGCCGCTGTTGGCGAAGAACACGCGATCGAAGCAGGAGTGGTCCACCAGGCGCTGCGCGAGCCGGGCGCTCGGCGCGTTCCAGAACGCCGGGCTCGGGTTGATCAGCGTGGCGGCCTGCTCGGCGAGCGCCGCGCGGATCGCCGGCGGGCAGTGGCCGAGCGCGTTGACCGCCCAGCCCTGGACGAAGTCGAGATAGCGGCGCCCGGTGTGGTCCCACAGCCAGGATCCCTCACCGCGCACGAAGACGAGCGGCGGCCGCGTGGTGATCTCCATCAGCGCGTTCAGCGGAAAGTCTGAGACCTGCATCATCGGGATTCCTCGTTCAGGGCAGCCCAAGAAACACGAAAGGCCACAGGGGCCGCCTGTGGCCTTGCGCGGCGCACCGGCGGCTAGCGGTACATGTAGTCTCGAGTGAGCGGCAGCGGGTTCAGCCCCGGCCCGCCGTGCTTGCAGCAGAGCACCTGGTAGATGTTGATCCAGCCCTGCGCGAACGCGAACGCGGAGCCGGCGAGGTAGACGAGCCAGATCCGCAGGCGCTTCTCCCCGGCGAGCGCACGCGCGTGGCTCCCGTTCGCCTCCAGTCGCTCCGCCCACATCGCGGTGGTGCGCGCGTAGTGCCGGCGCAGCGACTCCATGTCCGTCGGCTCCAGCCCCGCGGCCTGCATCTCGCGCAGCACCAGGCTGATGTGCGCGAGCTCGCCGTTCGGGAACACGTACTTGCCGATGAAGTCGCCGACGCCCCGTCCCACCGCCCGGCTCTCCGGGTCGACCGAGCTGATGCCGTGGTTGAGCATCAGGCCGCCGTCCTTCAGGAGCCCGGCGATGGTGTCGAAGTAGAACCGCATGTTCTCCCGGCCGACGTGCTCGATCACCCCGATCCCCGAAATCTTGTCGAAGGTGCCCTGGTTGCGGAGGTCGCGATAGTCCTGCAGCCGGACCTCGCAGCGGTCGGCGATGCCCCGCTGGCGGATCTGCTCCTGGGCATACTCGTACTGGTTGCGGGACAGCGTGACGCCCAGCGCGCGCGCGCCGAACTTCTCGACCGCCCGAAAGACGAGCGCGCCCCAGCCGCACCCGATGTCGAGCAGGCGCTCGCCCGGCTTGAGGCGCAGCTTGGTGAGGACGTGGTCGAGCTTCTGCTCCTGGGCGAGCTCGAGGTCGTCGGCCTCGTCCTTGAAGTACGCGCAGGTGTAGACCATGTTGCGGTCGAGGAAGAGCGAGTAGAACTCGTTCGAGACGTCGTAGTGGTACTCGATCGCCTCGCGATCGCGCGGCGGTTGTGACGGATGGCGCGCTGCAGCGGCGCGAGCGCGCCGCCGCCGGCCACCGAGCTCAGGAAGCGCTCGCCGACGCGGAACGCCTCCATGATCGGGCCCTCGAGGTCGATGTGCCCCTCCACGTAGCCCTCGCCGAAGGTCAGGAAGTCGGGCGCGAGCAGGTAGCGCAGCGCGGCGGGCGTAGGCACCGTGAGGGTCACCGTCGGGTCCGGCCCGAGCTCGTAGCTCCGCCCGTTCCAGAGCCGCAGGCGCAGCGGGACGGCGTGCGTCGCGCGAATCCGCTGCGCCAGCTGCTCGACGCGGGTCTCGAGTCCCCGCCGCCCGCGCACTGTGTCGACAAGCTGCTCCACCCGTTCGGCGATCTGCATCGCGGCCCCCCTTGCGCAAACGCGGGAAATTCTAGCACCGGCTCCTCGGGGCTGGACTAGTGGACTAGAATCGGGCCGCCCCGGGCGCGGCGGACGCCGTGCGCGGTCCGAGGAGCGAGGAATGCCGCGATGAGCGAGATCAAGGTACACCGCAATCACGCCCTGCCGCTGGAGGCGGCGCGCAAGGCCGCCGAGAAGGTGGCGGAACGGTTGCAGAAGGACTTCGACCTCGAGTACGCCTGGAAACGCCACGTCCTGCACTTCGAGCGGACCGGGGTCCACGGCGAGCTGCACGTCACCGACCACGACGTGCGCCTGGAGGCCCGGCTCAGCTTCCTGCTCGCCTTCCTCCGGCCGCGCATCGAGCAGGAGATCGACCAGCAGTTCGACAAGTACTTCGCCGCGCCAGTCGCCAAGGGACCGGCGGCGAAGAAGGCGGCGTCCGCCAAGTCGCCCGCGAAGGCGCCCGGGAAGAAACGAACCTGAGCGGGACCCCTACCCGCCCAGCGACTTGACGAGCTCGGCGTACTTCTTCATCGCCTCGTCCTTCGACATCCCCTTCGTCTTCGCCCACGCGTCGTATTTCGCCCGCCCGATCATGTCGGTGAAGCCGGGCCGCTTGCCCGCCACGTCGCCCTCGCTGCCCTGCTTGTACAGCGCGTAGAGCTGCAGCTTCGCGTCGTTGCCGGGATCCTCCTTCAGCTTCTTCACCGCCGCTGCCGCGTCCTCGAACTTCTTCTTCAGGTCGCTCACTCTCGCCTCCATGACGATCCGCCGGGGCTCCGGCCCCCTGCGCTCGGCTATTATAGGGAGCCGACCGATTCGCATCGCAGAGACGACCCGCCATGCCCAACCGCAGCCGAATGTCGAGCGTCGACACCGCCTGGCTGCGCATGGACCGGCCGACCAACCGGATGGTCATCGTCGGCGTGCTGCTTGTTCGACCAGGCCGTCGACTACGATCGTCTGCTCGCCACGTTCGCGGCGCGCTTCATGCGCTTCGACCGCTTTCGCTGCCGCCCGGTCGAGGATGCGACCGGGGCATGGTGGGAGGACACGCCGCGCTTCAGGCTGGCGCAGCACGTGCGGCGCGCACGCCTGCCGGGCAAGGGCGGCGCCGCCGCGCTGAAGCGCTACGTCGCAAAGCTCGTCGCACGACCCTTCGATGCGCGCCGTCCCTGGTGGGACTTCACCGTGGTCGACGGCTATGACGGCGGGTCGGCGGTGGTCGCGCGGATCCACCACAGCTACGCCGACGGCATCGCGCTGATCCGCGTGATGCTTTCCCTGACCGACGCTTCGCGCGCCGCGCCGGCGGCGGCGGGCAAGGCCGGGCGGCCGCCGCGCACCGCGCCGCGCGAGGACGCCGGGCTGCTCGGGCAACTCTTCGAGCCGCTCGCGGGCCTGGCGAACCAGGCGCTGCGGGTCTCCGGCGAGGTCGCCGAGAAGGGGATGGAGGCGCTCCTCAACCCGGAGAAGCTGGTCGCATACGCGCGCGTCCTCGGCAGCGTCGCCGGCGAGGTCGCGCAGCTCGCGACGATGCCCGACGACTCGCGCACCCGCTACAAGGGCAAGGCGGGCGGCGACAAGCGCGTCGCGTGGACCGACCCGGTCGCGCTCGACGAGGTGAAGGCGGTCGGCAAGGTGCTCGACTGCTCCGTGAACGACGTACTGCTCGCCACGGTCGCGGGCGCCCTGCGGCGCTATCTCGTCGACAAGGGCGACGCCACCGACGGTCTCGAGCTGCGCGCGATGGTGCCGGTGAACCTGCGCGCCAACGAGGCGGAGATCAAGCTCGGAAACCGGTTCGGACTCGTGACCCTGCTCCTGCCGGTCGGCATCGCCAACCCGCTCGCGCGGCTCTACGAGGTGCATCACCGCATGGAGGCGCTGAAGGGCTCCTACCAGGCGGCGATCGCGTTCGCGCTCCTCGGCGCGGCCGGGCTCGCGCCGAAGGCGGTGCAGCAGCAGATGCTCGATCTTCTCGCGAACAAGGCGACCGCGGTGATGACCAACGTGCCCGGCCCGCAGGAGCAGCTCTACCTGGCCGGGGCGCGGCTCCAGCAGATCATGTTCTGGGTGCCGCAGTCGGGCGACATCGGCATGGGCGTTTCGATCCTGTCCTACAACGGCGGGGTGCAGTTCGGGCTCATCACGGACGCCGCTCGCGTGCCCGATCCGGAGAACGTCATTGCGCACTTCCGGCCCGAGTTCGACCGGCTACTGATGACCGTCCTGATGGAACCCTGGGACAAGCAGCGCGATCCCGCGCTCGTCGAGCGCGAGCTCGGCACGGCGGCGCGGCGCGGGACGCGAACCTTCAAGGCGCGGCGCGCGAAAACCGCGGCCTGAGGCTCAGTCCTCGAGCTCCGCCTTCGCCGCTTCCACGTCCAGGCGCTCCATCGCGTCCAGCGGCTTCTGCTTGGCCGCCTCGGCGTAGAGCTTCTCGGCCTCTTTCATCCGGTCCTTGCCGAACAGCAGCACGAGACCGTTCGCGTACTCGATGCGCGCGATCGCCGAGTCCGGGTTGAGCTTGAGCGCCTTCTGGAAGTGCTCGACGGCGGCATCCTTGGACGCACCGTAGGTGAGCCTCCCGACCATGCCGCCGACCTTGCCGATGATCTCGGCGTGCCAGGTGCCGAGCGCGATCTGCGCATCGGCGTGCTTCGGCTGGAGCTTGATCGCCTTGTCGAGTGCCTCCTTGATCCTGCCGCCGAGCCCTTGCGCGAGCGCCTTCGCGATCGAGATCTCCTGGCCGTAGCGGCCCGCGGCCATCGCGAAGAAGTAGTGGGCGTTCGCGTCGCGCGGACGCGCCTCCATCGCCGCTGCGCCGCGCTCCATCGCCTCGTGGAAGAGCTTGGCCTTCCGCGGCCCGGCCTTTTCGAGGTAGGTCGCGTAGATCGCCTGCGCCTTGTTGGCGCACGTTCGCGCCGTCGGCGCCGGCCGCCAGCCCGGCCTCGATCGCGCGCCCGAAGTCGCCCTGGTGGTAGGCGCGCCACGCCTCCTGGACGGCTTCGTCCTTCGGGAAGGGCTCGCAGTCCCCGCGGTGCAGCCGGTCCCAGTGCTTCTTCAGGCTCGCGCTCTCGTAGACGTAGGCCTTCTCGGGATGGGGAAACTTCGCCCAGCTCGACTTCGCCATCGACTCTCCTCCTCGTCAGGATGAAACGTACGCCGCGGCCAGCCGCTCGAACAGCGCGCGCGAGCGATCGGCGAGGAACGGCGCCACCAGCGACATCACCTGGTACGCGCCGCGCGCGATCATCTCGCCTTCCTGCAGGTTGCGCGGGTTGCGCACGTATTCGTAGGACAGCCAGTAGGTCGCAACCACGACCATGTTGGTCGCGAGCGCGGCGATCTCGCCGTGCTGCGCGCGCAGCTCGCCGCTCGCGGCGAGGCCTTCGCACAGCGCGGTCGCGGTGCGTACCTTCTGCTCGAGCAGCCGCTTGAAGTGGATCTCGAGCAGCCGGTTGCGCGACAAGCAGGTCGTTGAGGTCGCGGTAGAGGAAGCGGTACTTCCAGACCGCCTCGAAGAGCACGTGCAGGAACAGCCACATGTCCTCGACGTCGGCCGGCCGCGCCGACGGCGCGGCGAGCACGCCCTCGATCTCGTGCTCGAACGCGCCGAAGATCGTGTTGACGATCTCGTCCTTGCTGCGGAAGTGGTAGTAGAGGTTGCCGGGGCTGATGTCCAGCTCGTCGGCGATGAAGGTGGTGGTGACGTTCGGCTCGCCGAAGCCGTTGAAGAGCCTCAGGCTGGTCTCGAGGATGCGCTCGCGCGTGCGGCGCTTCGGCTTGCGCTCCATTGCGTGGGCCTGGTGCGGGCCGCGAAGGATAGCACGCCCCTCGGCGCGGTCAGCCTGCGGCGGCGGCGGCGCTCGCGAGCCAGCGCTCGAGGTCGTCCAGCGAGTCGCCGAGCCGCGCGGTGGTCTCCGTCGCCCGGCTGAGGCGCCGCGCGCTTGCGCAGGCCGCGCACCAGATGCCGGTCGGGATCGGAGAGCGCATCGAGGCGGAGTCCGACGCCGTGACGGGCCAGGATCGGCGCGAGCGCGTGGCGCCGCGCGAACAGCTCCTTGCGCGTCTTCTGATAGGCGTGCTCCGCGAGCCGGCGCCGGCTCGCATAGCTGAACATGTTGGTGAAGAACATCTCGGCGTCGTGCTTGTTCGGCTCGAACAGCACCACGTCCGCGTCGCGGAACTCGCGCTGGTAGCGCTGCATCCCGACCTGCATGCGCGAGTGCACCATCGCGCGCAGCGTCTGCGCCAGCACGACCGGCAGGCCGCCGTCGACCAGCCGCCGCGGCGCGTGCGAGTCGACGATCGGCACGCGGCTGTCGTAGGGCACGAGCGGGTTGATGCAGAGCAGGAGCTTCACGCCCTGCTCCAGCGCCACCGATGCGTGGAGCGTGCGCTTGAGCGCGCCGTCGACGTAAAAGCGCCCGTCGATCTCCACCGGCGGGAACAGTCCGGGCAGCGCCGCGCTCGCCTCGACCGCGCGCGAGATCGGCACGTGATCGAATCCCGGCGCGCCGAACTCGACCCAGACGCCCGGTGTCGAGGTCGGTCGCGACCAGGAACAGCTTGCGCTTGAGCGTGCGGAAGTCGTTCGACCGGCCGGGGGCGTCGAACAGGCGGCGCAGAAAGCGGTCGATGGCGTCGTTGTCGAACAGCCCGGTCGGGATCGCCCGGCCGACCTGCGCGAAGGACTCCATGAACGCATGGGTGCCCGGCTGGGTGACGAAGCGCCACGCCGATGCGAGCAGCAGCGGCGGGAGCGAGGCGGCGCGCTGCGCGAACTCCCGGAACGCCGGGCGCAGGAACATGCCCGGCGCGAGCGGCTCGCGATGCGACTCGCTCTCGATGAACATCCGGCACATCTCGAGCGGCGCGATGCCGTTCGCGAGACCGGCCGCGATGAAGCTGCCGGAGCTGACCCCGACGTAGACGTCGAGGTCGGTGAAGTCGATGCCCTCGAGGCATTCGGCGAGGGCGGCGAGCGCGCCCACTTCGTAGATGCCGCCCAGCGGACCGCCCCCGGCGAGCGCGACCCCCAGCTTGGCAGGCCGGCCCGGCGATCCCGCTCGCCGCGTGCGCTCGGTCATCGGGACGGATCCGACCGGTCGCGTTCGGCGCGCCACGAGAGGCTACGCTGCACCCGCGCGCTCCCGGCTACTTCTTCACCGCGCGCTTCGGGCGCTTCGCCCCTTTCGCGCGCCCGCCGTCGAGCCGGCGCACGCTGGCGGTCAGCTCCTCGACGCGCTTCGAGAGGTTCTGGATGTCGCGATTCGTCGGGACGCCGAGCTTGTTCAGCGCGCGCGCGACGCGATCCTCGAACACCTGCTCGAGCTTGTCCCACGTCGCCGTCGCCCGGGCGGTCGCCTTGTTCGCGGCCTTGCCGACCTGCCCGGTGACCGACCCCATCCGCGTCTGCGCGAACTTCCGGGTCCGCGACTCGAGGTTGCGGCCTTCCTTCACGAGGGCGTCGAACACCTTCGCCCCCTCTTCCTGCGTCTTGCCGAAAGCGCCCAGTCCAGCGAGCCAGATCTGCTGCGCCGAGTCGCGCACCGTTGCGGCGAGCTGGTTGTCGCCAGCGCCTGCCGCGATCGCCTTGAGCTTCTTGACCATGTGCATCTCCCGTTCGCGATGGCCGGCGACCGAATGTCGCCGGCGCGCCGGTTTCGCTGCCGGCGCTCCAGAAACATTCTAGGTCCTCGGCCTAGAACCGACACCCTAAAACCGCGGCGCACGCCGACCGACGCCGGAGCCCCGATGCCCCGGGCTTATAATCCGCGGCCCCGGCGCATGCGGCGCAAACTCGCACACTTGCGACGCCGGGCTTGCGACGCCGGGCCTGCGCGGGCCCGCCGCAGCACCGAACAAGGAGGATCGAGCATGCACTACTTCGTCACCGGCGCGACCGGCTTCATCGGCAAGCGCCTCGTCCGCAAGATCCTCGAGCGCAAGGGCACCGTGGTCCATTTCCTGGTGCGCGACCGGTCGGCCAAGCGCACCGCCGAGCTCCTCGAGTATTGGGGCGTGGACGACACCCGCGCCGTGGCGGTCCGCGGCGACCTCGCCCTGCCCGGCCTGGGCATCACCGCCGCGGAGCGCAAGAAGCTCGAGGGCAAGATCAAGCACTTCTTCCACCTTGCCGCCGTGTACGACCTCAAGGCGGACGAGGAGTCGCAGCGCATCGCGAACGTCGAGGGGACCAAGAACATCGTCCTGTTCGCCAACGAGATCGGCGCCGGGTGCTTTCACCTCGCCAGCTCGATCGCTTCCGCCGGCCTGTACGAGGGCGTGTTCCGCGAGGACATGTTCGAGGAGGCCGAGGGCCTCGACCATCCCTATTTCGAGACCAAGCACGAGTCCGAGAAGCTGGTGCGCCAGGACTGCCAGGTGCCGTGGCGCGTCTATCGCCCCGGCCTGGTCGTCGGCGACTCGCGCACCGGCGAGATGGACAAGATCGACGGCCCCTACTACTTCTTCAAGCTCATCCAGCGCCTGCGGCAGATGCTGCCGCCGTGGATGCCCACGGTCGGCCTGGAAGGCGGACGGATCAACATCGTCCCGGTCGATTTCGTGGTCGACGCGATGGACCACATCGCGCACAAGAAGGGCCTCGACGGCAAGTGTTTCCATCTCGTCGACCCGTCCCCGAAGCGCGTCGGGGAGGTGCTGAACATTTTCGCGAAGGCGGGGCATGCGCCGTCGATGTCGCTGTACGTGAACGCCGCGCTCTTCGGCTTCGTCCCGAAGAGCATCAAGAAGGGGCTCATGGCGCTCACGCCCGTGCGCCGGATCCAGAAGGCGATCATGAAGGATCTCGGCCTGCCCGAGGACATCCTGACGTTCGTCAACTACCCGACGCGCTTCGACTGCCGGGAAGCCACCGCGGCGCTGAAGGGATCCGGCATCGAGGTCCCGGCGCTGGAGACCTATGCCTGGCGACTGTGGGACTACTGGGAACGGCACCTGGACCCCGATCTCCTCATCGACCGCACGCTGAAGGGCACCGTGAAGGGCAAGGTGGTCCTGATCACCGGCGGCTCCTCGGGGATCGGGCTCGCGACCGCGCACAAGGTCGCCGCGGCCGGCGCAACGACGATCATCATCGCGCGCGACCCCGAGAAGCTCGCCGCGGCGAAGAAGGAGATCGAGGCGCGCGGCCACGCCGTCGTCACCTACTCCGCCGACGTGTCGGACGCGAGCCAGTGCGAGGAGCTGGTGCGCAAGCTCGAGGACGTCCACGGCGGCGTCGACATCCTGGTGAACAACGCGGGCCGCTCGATCCGGCGCGCGATCGAGAACTCGTTCGACCGCTACCACGACTTCGAGCGCACGATGTCGGTGAACTACTACGGCGCGCTGCGGCTCACGCTCGGCCTGCTTGCCGATGATGATCAAGAAGCGCCGCGGGCACGTGATCAACATCTCGTCGATCGGCGTGCTCACGAACGCGCCCCGCTTCTCGGCCTACGTCGCGTCGAAGGCCGCGATGGACGCCTGGACGCGCTGCGCCTCCTCCGAGTTCGCCGACATGGGCATCCAGTTCACGACCATCAACATGCCGCTCGTGAAGACGCCGATGATCGCGCCGACGAAGATCTACAACCAGGTCCCGACGCTCACCCCGGACGAGGCGGCCGACATGGTCGTGGAAGGCATCGTGTACAAGCCGGTGCGGATCGCCACGCGGCTCGGCGTTTTCGGGGAAGTGCTGCACGCGCTGCTGCCGCGCGTCGCCCAGATCATCATGAACACGACTTTCCGGATGTTCCCGGACTCGTCCGCGGCGCAGGGCAGGAAGGACGAGACCACGCCGGCGGCGACGCCGGACATGATCGCGGTCTCGAATCTGATGCGCGGGATTCACTTCTAGCGGTGCCGGAAGCGAGGCCGGGGAGGCGAGCCCCGCGGCCGGAGGGGGGCCGGCCGCAACCGGGGTTGGCCTGCTCGTTTGCCGGCGTGCGAGAAGTTTCTCGTACGCCGGCTCTTCCTTTCTCCGTCTGACGATCGCCTTCACCATCTCGCCGAGATGCTTCGCCAGCCCGGTTTTCCGTGATAACTTCACGACGTCAACCAGTCAGGGGCGCCGCGTATGCCGACCTATGCGTTCACGACCGCGAGAGACTTGACGGCCGAACAGCGCGCAAAGCTGGTTGAGAGCGTCACGAGCGATCCATCAGGTGGAAGCGATGGCGCCACGCTATTTCGTGCAAGTGGTCTTCTACAAGGTGGAGCCGGGCTCGATCTTCGTCGGCGGCGAAGCGGCGTCGCCGGATCACGTCTGGGTACGGGCGGATATTCGATCCGGAAGGACCAACGAACAGAAGGCGAGGATGCTTCAGCGCATCATGCTGGAAACGAGCGAGATCCTCGGCATCTCGGAACAAGCCGTGTGGGTCTACATCTCGGACATCCCGGCCCAAGGCGTCCTGGAATTCGGCAACGTGCTGCCGGAACCGGGCGGCGAGGAGAAGTGGCTTGCGTCCCTGCCAAGCACGTTGCGCGAGAAGCTCATGCGGGCGGCCTGATCCAACCTCCCGGGATTACGCTCACTACGGTCAGCGGACCGACCGTTCCGCTGTCGACCACCAAGTCCCCTGAGCGCCCTGCCCTACGCCGTCCCGAGGCTCAACGACCGCACCGCGAACGACCGCGTTCGCCGCCGCAAGCTCTCCAGCCACGAGCTCGACCACCTCGTCGGAGAACCCCAGCGAAACGTGCCCTATCCCGGCCACCGGCACGTTCCGCGCCGCCGGATGCACGCTGCTCGTCTGTGGCGCGACGAAGTTGTCGTGGACGCTGAAGATCGACGTGAACGGCACCGTCGGGCCCGGGGCCTCCGAGCGCGCGAGTGCCTCGAGCCACTCCGATCCCGGTTCCATCTGACGCCCGTTGAGCCCCGCCCCCAAGTGCGCGTGCACGCTCCCGTGATGCGGCGCGCCGAGGGTCACCAGTCGCGCGATCTTCGCCCCGCCGTGGTCGCGCAGGTAGGCGCGCGCGACCAGCCCGCCCATGCTGTGGGTCACCAGCACGATCTGCGGCATCCCGGTCGCCGCACGCAGCTCATCGATACGCGCAGCGAGCACTTCCGCGAGGACGTCGATAGAGGCGTACACCGGCTCGAGCGTCACCGCCCAGACCGCCTCACCGCGCGCCGACGAGCCTCCGGCCGAACCACCACCACACGCCACGATTGCAGACGTAACCGTGCACCAGCAGGACCGGGAGCCGCCGGGCGGCCGTTCGCGGGGGGCCGTCGTCGCCGGCGAAGCGGTGCACGAACGCCTGCAGGCCGGCATAGAGCGCGCTCCACCACCACCACTCCCTGACGATGTGCGGTACCAGCGCGAGAAAACTGAGCCGGAGGTCGCGCGGAACCTCGCTGTGGTGCCGCCACGCGATTGCGTAGACGACGACGATGCCCACCGCACGCCAGCCGAGCGCAATCGACACGCAAAACACCACGGCCGCCACCGGGCTCCACCCGCGCCCCGTCCAGAGCCAGGCGCCGATCGCAACGTACGCGGCGAGCTCGGCGGCCAGCACCAGCTGCAGTCGGCGAGACAGCGTCTCCGGCGTCCGCGCGGTCACGTCAGGTGGGCGACGGCGGCGACCGGCCGGTAAGTTCGGCCGCGAGCGCAGTCGCGTTGCGCGCGACCAGCGCGTAGATCGAGAGCTGCGGGTTGACGCCGAGGCTGGTCGGAAAGACCGAGCCGTCGTGCACCGAGAGGTTCTCGATCTGGAAGTGGCGGCCGCTGGCGTCGACCACGCCGCGCCGCGGCGCGTCGGCCATGCCGCAGCCGCCCATGACGTGCGCCGACACCACCCGCGTGAGCAGCGGCTCGAGCGGCAACGCCGCGATGCCCGCCTTTGCCGCGGCCCAGGAGGCGTACGGTGCGGCCCGCTCGTGCACCGGCAGGACCTCGCGCGCGCCGGCGGCGAACTGGATCTCGGCCATCGCGAGCAGCGCCCGCCGGACCCCGTCCCAGAGATACGGCGTGAGCGGGTACGCGAGCACCGGCGAGCCGTCGTCGCGCAGCCCGACGCTGCCGCCCGGACTGCCGGGATGGAACCCGTCGCGCAGCAGCGCGAGCAGCGCGTGCGAATCGGGAAACGACTTCATCAGCCTGGCGTGCCCTGCGCCGAACCCCTGCAGCGTCATGCCGAAGAGCACCGGATGCAGCGGCGCCGCCTCGAGCTTGAACCCGATCGGTCCGTCGACCGGACCGTGCTCGAGGAAGTGGTCCGAGTAGACCGTCTGCGGCGCGCCGGCGTACCCGTGCACCGGGCCGGGCATCACCGCGGCGGAGATCACCGTCGGGTGCAGGAAGGTGCGGAAGCCGAGCACGCGGTACGGGTCCGGCGCCCCGCTGCGCAGGAGCAGCGCCGGCGAGCCGATGCCGCCGGCCGCGACGACATAGTGGCGCGCACGCACCGTGATGCGCCGCCCGGTCGGATGCACGCCGCGCGCGTCCAGGGCGCGGCACTCGAGCGCATCGACGCGCCCGCGCCCGAGGCGCACGCGGTCTGCCCGCGCCAGGCAAACGAGGCGCGCGCCTCGATCGAGCGCCGCCGGAATCGTCGTCACCAGCATCGACTGCTTGGCGTTGGTCGGGCAGCCCATGCCGCAGTAGCCGAGATTCGCGCAGCCGCTGACGTTGCGGCGGATCGCCGCGGTGGCGATCCCGAGCTTCGCCCCGCCGCGGCGCAGGAGGTCGTTGTTCTCGTTGGGCGGCACCGTCCACGGCGCGATCGCCAGGCGCCGCTCCATCCGCTCGAACCACGGCGCGAGCGCCGCCGCGGTGAGCTCGCCGAGGCCGAAGCGCTCCCGCCAGGTCCGCGAGCGTGACCTCGGCGGTGCGGAAGCTCGAGGTCCAGTTCACCGTCGTCGAGCCGCCCACGCGCGGCCCTGCAGGATCGTGATCGCCTTGTCGAGCGTCTTGCGCGCCGCCGACTCCTGGTAGAGCTGCGGGTACGCCTCGGCCTCGAGCATGCGGAAGTCGCGACGAGCTCCTGAGCGGTCCTTCCTCGATCAGCACGACGTCGAGGCCCGCCGCCGCGAGAATCTCCGCGGTGACGCCGCCGCCCGCGCCCGTGCCGACGATCGCGACGTCCGCCTCGAGCGCCAGGTCGCGCTCGAGGGCGGAGGCGTCGGTGACCTTCCAGCCCGACGCGAGTCCGGCGCGGATCGGATCGCGGATCATCCGAGCGCGCGGCGGACCGGGGTAGCCGATCGCCGGCCAGCTGTCGGGGCGCGCGTACCACGCCGCCAGGACGAGCTCGTGCAGCGCGTGATACGCCTGCTGGAGCAGGGCCCAGCGGCTGAACCGCCAGCGCTCCAGGAACGCAGCGACGTCCGCGGCGGAAGCCTGCGGCCACGGCGACGCTCACCCCCGCGAGCAGGCGCCGCCCGGGCCACGCGGCGAGCAGCGCGAGGAGCTGCTTCACCTCGGCTTGCAGATGCGGCGGCAGCCCCGCGACCGCGCGATCGATGCTGCCGACGATCGCCGCGAGGCTCGCGCCGGCCGCGCCGGTGCCGGCGAGGATCGCCGGCGCAATGGCCGCGAGCACCTCGCCGTCGCGCCTCGGTCAGCACCTCGAGCCGATCGGCCCCGGTCGCCGCGCGATAGCCCTTCTGCGCACGCACCGCGCCGGCGGCGGCGAGCAGCAGGCCGCCCGCGACGCCGAACTTGAGGAACTGCCGGCGGGACAGCCATCAACGCAGGAGGAAGCCCACGAGGCGCTCGAAGCGTCTTGCCGTACGGCGGCTTGAAGAGCGCCATCCCGTTCACGCGCGCCTGGCGGAAGACGGCCTTCCGGTTCGAGAACGCGACGAAGCCGTCGTACCCGTGGTACCGGCCCATGCCGCTCGGTCCGACGCCGCCGAACGGCAGATCGTCCTGCGCGATGTGCAGGATGGTGTCGTTGATCGTCACGCCGCCGGCGACGGTCTCGGTCAGCACGCGCCGGATGCGCGACGCGTCGCGATCGAAGCAGTAGAGCGCGAGCGGCCGCGGCCGCGCGTTGACGTACGCGATCGCGTCGTCGAACGACGCGTAGGGGACCACCGGCAGGATCGGTCCGAAGATCTCCTCCCGCATCACCCGGCACGCGTCCGGCGTGCCGAGCGAGCAGCGTCGGCGGAATCCGCCGCGTCGCCGGCGTCCGGCGCCGCACCGGCCGGCCCGAGCGTCGATGCACCTCGGCGCCCTGCCGCGCGCGCCTCGTCGACGTAGCCGGCGAGCCGCGCGAAGTGCCGCGCGTCGACGATCGCGCTGTAGTCCGGGCGAGCGCAGCGGATCCGGATAGCAGGCCGCGACGACCCGGCGCGCCGGCGTCGACGAACTCGCGCAGCTCGCGCCGCGGGCACGAGCGCGTAGTCGGGCGCGATGCACGTCTGACCCGGCGTTCATCAGCTTGCCGACCAGGATGCGCTCGGCCGCGGCCTCGATCGGATAGTCCGGACCCGACGATCGCCGGCGACTTCCCGCCGAGCTCGAGCGTCACCGGCGTGAGGTTCTCCGCCGCCGCCCGCATCACCGCGCGGCCCACCCCGGTCGAGCCGGTGAACAGCAGGTGGTCGAACGGCAACGCCGAGAACGCGCGCCCGAGCTCGGCGTCGCCGGTCACGATCGCGACCTCGTCGCGGATCGAACGCTCGCGCGCACCAGCTCGGCGAGCAGCGCGCCGCGTGGCCGGCGCGAGCTCCGACATCTTCACGCAGCGCGCGGTTGCCCGCCGCCAGGGCGGCGACGAGCGGACCGATCGGCGAGATAGACCGGGTAGTTCCACGGCACGATGATGCCGACCACGCCGAGCGGCTGTGCAATCACCTGCGCGCGGCCGGGCAGGAACCACAGCGAGGTGGCGCGCCGCTTGCGGCTTCATCCACTTGCGCAGGTGGCGGCGCGCGTGGCGCACCGCCTCCAGGCTGGGGAACAGCTCGAGCAGCCGCGTCTCGTGGACCGAGCGGTGCCCGAAGTCCCGCGCGACCGCGTCGGCGATCGCGGCCGCGTTGTCGCGCAGCAATCGCTCCAGCGCGGCGAGGCGCCGGTCCCGGGTTGCCGCATCCGGGTAGGGTGCGCACGCGAACGCGGCACGCTGCGCCTCGAAGCGCTGGGCGAGGCCGGCAGCGTCGATGGTCGAGGCCTGCGTGCTGGGAGCGTTCATTGGCGCCAATCTTCAATCGGCTGGAATCGCGATCGATTCTAGCGCCGGCCGGTAGAGCCCTGGCTCTAATGCGGGCGAGCGCCGGCGGGCGACTCGCGCGCCTCCCTATAATCGCCCCGCATGGCTACGGGCGCATCCGATTCGGCCCCTCCGGCGCAGCGACTGCGCGAGGGCATCGCGCGGGTGCGCACGCTGCGCGACGCGGCCCGCGCCGACCCGGTGCTCGCGCAGGACCGGCTGCTGGTGCGCGCCTGGCAGGCGGATCGCCTCGCGCGCACCTATCCCGACCTCCTCGCGAGCCCGCGCTACGGCCCCGCGGCCGCGTTCTTCCTGTCCGACCTGTACGGCCCGAAGGACTTCTCCGCGCGCGACGAGGAGGTCGCCCGCATCATCCCGACGATGGCGCGCATGCTTCCGTCGAGCGCGCTGGAGACGATCGCCCTGGCGGTCGAGCTCGACGCGCTTGCCGAGGGGCTCGACCAGCAGGTGGCGCGTCGCGCTGCGCCGGCTGCAGCCCGGCGCGCGCGCGCTCGAGATCTCGGAGGCCTCGTACGCGAAGGCGTACCGCGCCGCGAGCTCGACTGCGGAGCGGGAGCGCCAGATCTGGCTCACCGGCCGCATCGGCACCGCCCTCGATCGGCTCGCGCGCAAGCCGCTGATCGCCGGTGCGCTCCGGCTGATGGAGGGGCCGGCGCACGCGGCGGGGCTCGGCGCCTTGCACGACTTTCTCGCGCGCGGGTTCGCGGCGTTCCGCGGCATGCGCGGCGCCGACGAGTTTCTGGCCGTGATCGGCGACTCGCGAGTCCCGCATCAACGCCCGGCTGTTCGCCGCCGACCCGCGTGCCTTCGACGCCGAGAGCGCCTGACCACCCGGCGCGGGCGGTTGCGCCCGACAGGCCACTTGGCTACGCTTCGCCCCTCCGCTGCGGGACCCTCCTGGCGGCCGGACCAGCGGGATCAACAACCTGCGGGATCAACAACATGGGGAGCGACCACGTGGACAAGCCCTGGCTGAAGAGCTACCCGACCGGCATGCCGGCGGAGATCGACCTGAAGGCGTTCTCCTCGGTGCGCGACATCCTGGAGAAGAGCTGCCAGCGCTTCGCCGACAAGCCGGCCTACTCGAACCTCGGCGTCACGCTCACCTACCGCGAGCTCGATCGCATGAGCCGCGACTTCGCGGCGTTCCTGCAGTCGATGCCCGGACTCGGGCCCGGCGAGCGCGTCGCGATCATGATGCCGAACCTGCTCCAGTACCCGATCGCGCTCTTCGGCGTGCTGCGGGCGGGGATGACGGTCGTGAACGTCAATCCGCTGTACACCGCGCGCGAGCTCGAGCACCAGCTCAAGGATTCGGGCGCGCGCGCCATCGTGGTCGTGGAGAACTTCGCCCACACGCTGCAGCAGGTGGTCGACAGGACCGCGGTCGAGACGGTGATCACCACCCAGATCGGCGACCTCCTGCCGGTGCCGAAGCGCTGGATCGTCAACTACGTCGTCAAGAACGTGAAGAAGATGGTTCCCGCCTGGCGCATCGACGGCGCGATCGAATTCCGCGCGGCGCTGCGCCGCGGCGCCGGCGCGACGCTGAAGGAGGTGCCGCTCGCGCACGACGACATCGCGTTCCTGCAGTACACCGGCGGCACGACCGGCGTGGCGAAGGGCGCGATGCTCACCCACGGCAACATCGTGGCGAACCTGCAGCAGTGCTCGGCGTGGATCGGCCAGGATCTCAAGGAAGGCGAGGAGGTCATCATCACCGCGCTGCCGCTCTATCACATCTTCTGCCTCACCGCGAATTGCCTGGTGTTCATGAAGCTCGGCGGCGAGAACGTGCTGATCACCAACCCGCGCGACATGCCCGGCTTCGTGAAGACGCTTGCCGGCAAGCCGTTCTCCATCCTGACCGGCGTCAACACGCTGTTCAACGGCCTGCTCAACACGCCGGGATTCGACAAGCTCGACTTCAAGCGCGTGAAGTTCTCGCTCGGCGGCGGCACGGCGGTGCAGCGCGCGGTGGCCGAGCGCTGGCAGAAGGTCACCGGCTCGCGGCTCGTCGAGGCGTACGGCCTCACCGAGACCTCGCCCGCCGCCTGCATCAACCCGCTCGGCTCCGAGTTCAACGGCACGATCGGCCTGCCGATCCCCGCCACCGAGGTCGCGATCATGAGCGACGACATGAAGCGGCTGCCGGCGTTCGACGGCAAGGGGCCGGTGGAGGCGTGCACCGGCGAGATCTGCATCCGCGGGCCGCAGGTGATGAAGGGCTACTGGAAGCAGGAGGCCGAGACCGCGAAGGTGCTCACGTCCGATCGGTGGCTCAAGACGGGCGACGTCGGCTTCATGGACGCGCGCGGCTACGTCACCATCACCGATCGCAAGAAGGACATGATCCTGGTGTCGGGCTTCAACGTTTATCCGAACGAGATCGAAGGCGTGGTCGCGATGCACGCCGGCGTGCTCGAGTGCGCTTCGGTCGGCGTGCCCGATGACAAGTCCGGCGAAGCGGTGAAGGTGGTCGTCATCAGGAAGGATCCGGCATTGACGGCGGAGGACGTGCTGAAGCACTGCCGCGAGCACCTGACGGGCTACAAGATCCCGAAGTACGTCGAGTTCCGCACCGAATTGCCGAAGACCCCCGTCGGCAAGGTCCTGCGCCGCGAGCTGCGCGACGCGCCGAAGGCGAAAGCGGCGGCCTGACCGGCTGCGCGCCCGGCCTCGGCGCGACGCGCGTCCCGTCTTCGGCGCGGACGAAGGGCTAGGCCGGATGGCCTATGCACTACGGGGACGCTGGCGCGCCGTACGCTTCCTCCGCCAATTTCCTGCGTATCCGCAATGCCTTAGTGCGACCGCGCCCGGATCTCCCTGCCCGCGGCACGGCCATAGGCGGCAGTGCCTAGGACAACGTCATGCTTGAAGACGCCCCGTCCCTTTTCTATAGTGAGCTCAATCGCTTTCACGGACCTGCAATGCGCGAAGCTTAGGATCCGTCCCGTCCGGTGCATCGCCGACCGGCCCCTTACCTCCGAGAGCGCTGGTCATCGCGCTCTTCCTCCCTGTGACGGCCCTCCGGGCCGTCTTTTTTTGCCCGCGCGATTTGTCCGCATTCATCCGAACATGCCGCGGCCGTAAAATGCGCGCTGACGACTGACGACTCCGGACTTTGCGACTCACGTTCCTCGGCGCCGCCGGCGAGGTCACCGGCTCCGCCTATCTGGTCGAGACCGACGCCTGCCGCTTCCTCGTCGACTGCGGCCTGTTCCAGGGCGGCCGCGACGCCGACGCGAAGAACCGCGCGCCTTTCCCGTTCCGGGCGGCGGACCTCGACTTCGCGATCGCGACGCACGCGCACCTCGATCACTGCGGGCTCTTTCCCCGGCTCGGCGCGGCCGGTTTCGGGCGGACCCTCTTCGCGACTGCCGCGACCGCCGACCTCATGCCGGTCATGCTGCGCGATGCCGCCTACATCCAGGAGAAGGAGGCCGGCTGGCAGCGCACTCGCGCCCGGAGGCGGCGCCCGCAGCGCGGGCAGGACGGCGAATTCGACCCGCTCTACACCCTCGCCGACGTCGACCGGATGTGCGCGTTCGTCGCCGGCGAGCGGTACGGGCGCGAGTTCCACCCGCACCCGACGGTGCGCGCGTGCTTCCGCGACGCCGGACACATCCTCGGCGCGGCGATCACCGAGCTCTGGGTGCGGGATGCCGGCCGCACGGTGAAGCTCGTGTTCTCCGGCGACCTCGGCCAGCCCGCGCGGCCGCTGGTGCGCGACCCCACGCCGATCGAGGACGCCGACGTGCTGGTCGTCGAGTCGACCTACGGCAACCGCAACCACCGCAGCATGGCCGAGACGACCGACGAGCTGGTCGAAGCGGTCACGGCCACGCTCGAGCGCCGCCGCGGCAACGTCATCGTCCCGGCGTTCGCGCTCGGCCGCACGCAGGAGCTCGATCGTCCTGCTCGGCGAGCTGGCGGTCGCCGGGCGGCTCGGGCCGCTCAACGTGTTCGTCGACTCGCCGCTCGCCTCCGCCGCGACCGAGGTGACCCTGCGGCACGTCGATCTCCTCGACGAATCCGCGCGGCGCATTCTCCGGGCAGCGATCGACGGGGCGCTGCCGATCAAGGTGCGATTCACCGAGAATGTCGAGGAGTCCAAGTCGATCAACGCGATCCGCTCCGGCGCGATGGTGATCGCCGCGAGCGGCATGTGCGACGCCGGCCGCATCAAGCATCACCTTCAGCACAACTTGGGCCGGGAGGAATGCGCCGTGCTGTTCACCGGTTTCCAGGCGCAGGGCACCCTCGGGCGGCGCATCGTGGACGGCGCGTCCAGCGTGCGGCTCTTCGACGAGGAGATCCCGGTGCGCGCGCGGATTCACACGCTCGGCGGGCTCTCGGCCCATGCCGACCGGGATGCGCTGCTCGCGTGGCTCGGCCACTTCCGCCGCGCGCCCCGACGCACGTTCGTCGTGCACGGGGAAGCCGACACCCAGGCCGCCTTCGCGCAGCTCGTGGCCGAGCGGCTCCGGTGGAACACGCTCGCCCCGGCGCACGGGGCGAGCGTCGAAATCTAGCCGCTACGTCTGGAGGACGTAGCGCCCCGGCGCGGCGTCGAGCGGCGGCAACCCGCGCTCGGGCGCGCCGAACTCGGGGGGCGCGACCTGCGCCGACGAGCGCGCCGCCAGCCAGTCGCACCACTCCGGCCACCACGATCCCTGCTTCACCGGCGTCACCGCGAACCAGGTGTCCGGGTCGACGTACTTCGCGCTCTCCGCCCGCGTGGCGACGCGGAACTGCCGCTTCGAGGTCGCGGGCGGATTGACGACGCCGACGTTGTGGCCCCCGCTGGTCAGCAGGAACGTCAGCTCGGTGTCGGCGATCAGGTTGATCTTGTACACCGAGCGCCACGGCGAGACGTGATCGCGCTCGGTGCCGACCACGAACAGCGGCGCACGGATGTCGGACAGCGCCACCGGCTTGCCGTCGACGAAGTAGCGCCCCTCCGCGAGATCGTTGTTCAGGTAGAGGCTGCGCAGGTACTCGCTGTGCATCCGGTACGGCATCCGGGTCGCGTCCGCGTTCCAGGCCATCAGGTCCATCGTTGGCTCGCGCTCGCCCATGTAGTACTTGTTCACCATGCGCGACCAGACCAGGTCCTTCGAGTTGAGGAGGCGGAACGCGCCGGCCATCTGCTTGCCGTCGAGGTAGCCCTGTTCCCACATCAGGTCCTCGACGTAGGCGATCTGCGACTCGTCGATGAACAGACCGAGCTCGCCCGGCTCCTTGAAGTCGGTTTCCGCCGCGAACAGCGTCAGCGAGCCGATCCGGCCGTCCGCGCCGTCGCGCGCGAGCACGGCCGCGGCGATCGCGAGCAGCGTGCCCCCGAGGCAGTAACCGGCGGCGTGAATGCGCCGGTCGGGCAGGATCCGTCGCACCGCGTCGAGCGCCGCGAGCACGCCGCCCTTCAGGTACTCGTCCATCCCGAGGTCGCGATCGCGCGCGTCGGGGTTCTTCCAGGACATCATGAACACCGTGTGCCCGCGGTCCACCAGGTACTTCACCAGCGAGTTCGCCGGCTGCAGGTCGAGGATGTAGTACTTCATGATCCACGAGGGCACCACCAGCACCGGCTCGGCCCAGACTTGGGGGGTCGCCGGTGCGTACTGGATCAGCTCGATTATGTTGTTCCGGAACACCACCCGCCCCGGCGTGAGCGCCAGGTTCTTCCCGACTTCGAACCGTTCCTCGCCCCCGCCGTGGCGCCCGGCGGCGATGCGCACCGCGTCCGCCCACCAGTTGTAGGCGCCCTGCCACAGATTCATGCCCCAGCTCGCGGCAGTACGCTGCGTCACGACCGGGTTGCTGCCGATGAAGTTCGACGGGCTCATGATGTCGAGGAGTTGCCGCGTCACGAACGTCACGACCGCCTCGTGGCCGCGCGACACGCCGCGCACGCCGCTCGTGGCGTTGTAGGCCCACTGCTGCGCGAGCAGGAACGACTGGTAGTAGAAGTTGTACGGAAAGGTCTGCCACAGCGGGTCGCGGAAGCGCTGGTCCTGGGGCAGCGGCGCGATGCAGGGCTCGACCCGTTCCGCCTTCGGATCGATCTGCGCCCGAGCCCACTCCGCGCCGTAGAGCATCAGCCGGTGCCATTTGCGCGCCGCCTTCGCCGCGAGCCACTGCTGCTTGCCCGGCGACATGCCGAGGTGCATGCCCCAGTCGAGGTAGCACTTGGCGAGCGCGAGCGGCGAGACCCCCTGCCACATGGGCGAGAGCGCGACGTTCATCATCCGGTCGGCGTTGAGGACCGGCGTGTGCTCGCTATCGAGGTCGTAGGGGTTCATGGCTTTCTCACTGCGCAGTCACTTTGGCGCGCCCGGCGCCGGCTTCTCCGTCTGTTCCATCGACTTGAGCGTCGTGGCGCCGGCGTCGGCCCAGTACACGTACTCGACCCGGCGACCCTGCGCCGGGATCGTCACCGTCCGCTTCTGCGTGGCGCCGCCGTGGGCGAGCTGAAGCTCGTAGCGGCCGGGCGGGAAGCGCGCGACGAACCAGGGTCCGTCGAGCGTGGTTTCGAGCACCTTCGTCCCGCGTGCGTCGAGTGCGATCAGCTTCACGTCGGCGAGAAAGGCCCCGGTGCCTTTCGCAGCGGCCACCAGCTTCAGGTTGTAGTCCGGCAGCACGAGGACGAGCTCATCCCGTTCCCCTTCGCCGATCCCGCCGCTCGCGTAGCGGATGCCCTCCGAGCTCTGCAGCGTCACCTGTGCGAGGGCGGTGCTGCCCAAGCCGAGCGCGAGGACGAGGAGCAGCGCGGATTTGCGTCGCATTGACATGAAAACACCTCTCAATCAGTACGATAGGCCAAGAATGGCGCGCCCGGTTGACCCCGGTCAAACCCGGCGGTGGCCCGCGCTATTGCCGCGCACGCCGCCGGCGCGGGGCCGCCGGCTCGCCCCGGGCAAGCCACTTCCGAACCTCATCGAGCGGCCGGGTGTTGAGCACGTCCCGCGCCTCCAGCCACCCGCGCCGCGCCTGCCCGACGCCGAATGCGAGGTTCTCGAAGTCGTGCACGCTGTGCGCGTCGGAGTTGATCGCGACGAGCGCGCCCTCCTCCTTTGCCATCCGCGCCGCCACGTCGTCGAGGTCGAGGCGGTCCGGGTGCGCATTCAGCTCCAGCGCGATTCCGCGCGCTTTCGCCCGGCGGATGACGGCCTGCAGGTCGACGTCGACCGGCGCGCGCTCGTCGATGAGGCGCCCGCTCGGGTGCGCGAGGATCGTGACGTACGGGTTGTCGAGCGCCTTCAGGATGCGCGCGGTCTGCTGCGCGCGCGGGAGATTGAACCTGGCGTGCACCGCGGCGACGACGACATCGAGCTTCGCCAGCACGCTGTCGGGCAGGTCGAGCGCGCCGTCCTCCAGGATGTCCACCTCGACGCCCTTCAGGATCGCGATGCCCTTCAGCCCGGCGTTCAGGCGGTCGATCTCGCCCGCCTGCTTCGCGAGCCGCACCGAGTCGAGGCCGTGCGCCTGCGTCTCGCGCTGCGAGTGCTCGGTGACGGCGATGTACGCCAGTCCGCGCGCTTTCGCCGCCAGCGCCATCTCGCGAAGCGTGCTCCGCCCGTCGGAGGCCTTGGTGTGCAGGTGCAGATCGCCGCGCAGGTCGCCCACCTCGACGAGCCGCGGCAGCTCGCCGCGGCGCGCCGCTTCGATCTCGCCCCGGTCCTCGCGCAGCTCGGGCGGGATCCACGGCAGGTCGACCGACGCGAACACCGATTCCTCGGTGTCGCCGGCGACGCGCTTCTCGCCCTTGAACACGCCGTACTCGTTCAGCTTCAGGCCGCGGTCCTGCGCGAGCCGGCGGATCGCGATGTTGTGCGCCTTCGAGCCGGTGAAATAGTGCAGCGCCGCGCCGCAGCTCTCCGGCGGCACCACCCGGACGTCGACCTGCAGCCCGCTCGCCAGCACGACGCTCGCGCGCGTGTCGCCCTTCGCGAGCACCTCGCGCACCTCGGGGTACTTCACGAACCGTTCCATGACGGGCGTGCCGTCCGCAGCCGTGACGAGGATGTCGATGTCGCCGACGGTCTCCTTCATCCGCCGGTAGCTGCCCGCGATCACCACCTCCCGGGCACCTTTCGCGCCCTTCAGGTACGCCGCGAGCGGCTGCGCGTATTGCGCGGCGACGGCGAGCTTGAAGCGCTTCGCCTGGCCGAGCCGCGCCTGGACCGCGTCGACGATGTGCGCCTCGGTCTTCGCACCGAAGCCCGGCAGGTCGCGGATCTCGCCTTTGCGCGCGGCCTCGAGGAGCCGGGGCAGCGTGTCGATGTCCAGGGACTCGTGCAGCGCCTTCACCCGCTTCGGCCCGAGGCCGGGGATCTTCAGGAGCTCGGTGATCGCGCTCGGCAGCTGCTTCTTCAGCTTCTCGAGCAGCGCGCAGGTCCCGGTCGCGACGATCTCGTGGATCTTCGCGTCGAGATCCTCCCCGATGCCCGGCAGCTTCGGGAGGTCCTTGCCCGCCGCGATCGCCGCGGCGAGGTCCAGGCGCACGTCGCCGACGGTGCGCGCGGCATTGCGGTACGCCCGGACGCGGAACGGGTTCGCCGCGCTGATCTCGAGCAGATCGGCGATGTCCTCGAAGACCCGGGCGATGTCGGCGTTGTGGACCGGCATGAAAACGAGATTACGCCGCGGCCGCCGAACCCCGTTGACGGCGGTCAACCCCCGCCCGGATGACGCTCAACCCGACGCGCCGAGCGCCTCGCGCACCGCGTCGTCCACGGTCTCGAGCCACACGAACTTGAGGCGCTCGCGCGCGCTCTCGGGCACGTCCTGCAGGTCCTTGCGGTTGCGCGCGGGCAGCATCACCGTCGTGATGCCCGGCGCGCATCGCGGCGAGCACCTTCTCCTTGATGCCGCCGACCGGCAGCACCAGCCCGCGCAGGCTGATCTCGCCCGTCATCGCCGTGTCGTGCCGCGACCGGCCGCGTCCGTGAGCAGCGAGGCGAGCGCCATGAACATCGCCACGCCCGCGCTCGGGCCGTCCTTCGGGATCGCGCCCGCCGGCACGTGCACGTGCACGTCGCTCTTGTCGAAGCAGCGCGGCGTCGATGCCGAGGCTCGCCGCCCGCGACTTCACCAGCGTGAGCGCCGCCTGCGCGCTCTCCTTCATCACGTCGCCGAGCTGGCCGGTGAGGATCAGCTTGCCGCTGCCCGGCGTGCGGCTCGCCTCGATGAACAGGATGTCGCCGCCGACCGGCGTCCACGCGAGACCGGTCGCCACGCCCGGCAGGCTGGTGCGGCTCGCGAGCTCCGCCTCGAACTCGGCCGGGCCGAGGATCTCGGCGAGCTGCGGCACCTCGATGCGCACCGGCGCCGGCGTGCCCTCGGCGATGCTCACCGCCGCGTGCGCGCAGGACCGAGCCGATCTCGCGCTCGAGGTTGCGCACGCCCGCCTCGCGCGTGTAGTCGCGGATGATCGCCGCGAGCAGCGCGTCGCCGGCCTGGACCTGATCCGGCCTTCAGCCCGTTCGCCTCGAGCTGGCGCTTGACGAGGTAGCGCTTGGCGATCTGCGAGCTTCTCCTCCTCCGTGTAGCCGGGGAGGTGGATGATCTCCATGCGGTCGCGCAGCGGGCCCGGGCATCGAGTCGAGCACGTTGGCGGTGGTGATGAACACCACCTGCGACAGGTCGAACGGCACGCCGAGGTAGTTGTCGCGGAACGTGTTGTTCTGCTCCGGGTCGAGCACCTCCAGCAGCGCCGCGTTCGGGTCGCCGTGGAAGCCCTGGCCGATCTTGTCGACCTCGTCGAGCATCATCACGCAGTCGCGGCTGCCGGCCTTCTTGAGCGCCTGGACGATGTTGCCCGGCAGCGCGCCGATGTAGGTGCGCCGGTGGCCGCGGATCTCCGCCTCGTCGTGCACGCCGCCCGAGCGAGACGCGCGCGAACTTGCGCCCGAGCGCGCGCGCGATCGACTGGCCGAGCGAGGTCTTGCCGACCCCGGGCGGGCCGACGAAGCACAGGATCGGCGCGTGCCCCTCGGGCGCGAGCTTGCGCACCGCGAGGAACTCGAGGATGCGGCGCTTGACCTTGTCGAGGCCGTAGTGGTCCTCGTCGAGGATCTGCCGCGCCTGCGGAGAGGTCGATCGCCGGCGGCGGCCCGGCCTTCCACGGCAGCTCGACGCAGCCAGTCGACGTAGGTGCGCGCCATCGAGTACTCGCTCGACGCGTCGGGCATGCGCGCGAGGCGCTTCAGCTCCTTGCTTCGCGTGCGCGAGCACCTCCTCCGGCATGCCGGCGGCCTCGATGGCCTTCTCGATGTCGGCGAGCTCCGCGGCGGTGCCCTCGCCCTCGCCGAGCTCCTTCTGGATCTGGCGCATCTGCTCGCGCAGCACGTACTCGCGCTGGCGCTCGTCCATCGTCGCCTTGGTGCGCGACGTCGATCTCGCGCGAGAGCTTCAGCACCTCGATGCGGTGCGCGAGCATCCCGAGCACGCGGTCGACGCGCGGCTCGACCGCGAGGGTCTCGAGCACCGCCTGCTTCTCCGCCGGCTTGCACGTCCATGAAGCCCGCGACCATGTCGGCGAGCTGGCCGGCGGAGGTGTAGCTCTGCACCGCCTGCACCAGTCTCCTGCGGCGTCTCGGGCAGGAGCTCGAGCGCCTGCACCGCGCGCTCCTTGAGCTGCACGAGGCGCGCCTCGGTCTCGTTGCCGGCCTCGTCGGGGGCCGCGATGCGCTCCACCCGCGCGACGAGGAACGGGTAGCCGTCGAGGAACTCGACGCACGCGGAAGCGCGCCTCGCCCTGCGACACGATGTGGTTCGCGCCGTCCGGCGTGGTGATGTAGCGCAGGATCTGCGCGACGGTGCCGACGCCGTTCAGGTCGGCCGGGCCGGGCTTCTCGACCTTGGGGTCCTTCTGCAGCAGCAGCCCGATCGGCTTGTCGGCCTTGACGGCGGCTGCGCGGCGGCGACCGAGAGCTCGCGCCCGATCGTCACCGGCAGGATCATGCCCGGGAAGAGCACGAGGTTGCGCACCGGCACGAGGATCAGCGCGTCGTCCGGGATGTCCAGCGCCGGCGGGGCGCCGCGCGCCGCCGCGGGCGCCGCCGGCTGCGGCGCGTTCGCCGGCTCAGGAAGATTCTTCTCGAGTTCCATCGTTCTCACCTCACGCGATGCGCCGCAGACCGATCACGAGACAGCCGCGATCGAGCTGCTGCGTGATCAGCTCGAACCGGCCCGACGGCAGCGCGACGCGCCGCTCGAAGCGGCCGTGCGGCAGCTCGAGCCGTCGGATCTTGGTCGTGTGCGCGACCCGCGGGAGCTGCCGCTCGCCGCGCACCACCAGCTCGGCGCCTTCCAGGCCGACCTCGATCTGCTCGATCGCGACGCCGGGGAGCGCGTAGAACAGCCACAGCTCGTCCTCGGACTCGAAGATGTCCACCGGCGGCTCCCAGCGGGGCGCCGCCTCGGGCCGCACGCTGACCTGGAAGAAGCGGCGCTGGAGGCGGTTCGCCTCGTCGAGCATCTCCAGGGCTTGCGCCCACATCCACTGGTTCGGGTCCCGCGATCGCATGGGTGCCTGCTCCGGCCTTCCGGGCGGTTGTTCCGCTGGTAGATGGATGCCCGGCCGGCGCAATCAAGCCCTGTGGAGGATTTCCTGCCCGGGCCCCGGCCGTCCCCGGGCCGCGTGAACCCGCGTGACCATTTGCGCGCCGGGCGGCGCCCGGCGCGCCGGGACCGGGTCCCGGTCCGGTAGGATCTGCTGCATCCACTGAACATGTATCAGTTTGTAAGAACAAGAACTCCGGAGCCCTCCGCCGTCCACCTCCAGACCGCCGCAGGATTCGTAACGCCGATGTCGTTATCCGTGCGGTCATCCTATCGGGCCCGCGCCGTCGCCGGCGCCCGACAGACCGAATCACCGAGAAAGCCATGCGCCGTCTGCTGCCGTTCCTCGCCCTGCTCGCGCTGCTCGCCGCCGATCCAGCGCTCGCGGCCGCGCGCCGTCCGGCCGATCCCGCGCAGTGGCTGCACCCGGCGATCCGGTTCTCCGGCCAGGATCGGCAACGCATCGACAGCTGGTTCAAGCGCTACCCCGAATACGTCACCCGCACCTATGCGCCCGACGGCAAACTGCCGCCGCAGGTCGACCGCGAGCTCGCGCCGACCGACCGCCTGCCCCGCAACGTCGCCAAGGCGCGCCTGCCCTGGCCGCTCGAGAACCAGCTCTCCACCGTGCCGCCGGGCGTGGAGCGCGCGATCGTCGGCCGGCACCTCGTGATGCTCGACGCGCGCACCGCCACCGTGCTCGACATCATCCGCGACGTCGTCCGCTAGACCGGCACTTCGCGCCGATCCGCCGGCGCAGGCTCACCGGGTGAGCCACTGTCCCCCGCATCCTTCACCTCGTGCCACACACGGGGAGGATGGGAATGGGCGGGTTCTTCGAAGGCGCGCTGGATCTCTTCGACGCGACGGCTGACCCGCGCGCGCGGCTGCGGCCGCCGGCGCGCGGCGCCGAAGCCCTGGTCGATAGGCTCAAGCGCGACGAGCGCGCCCGGATCGCCGGCGAGGTCGTCGTCCCTGCGCGCGACGCGCGGCACGCCGACTTCCCTTCCGGCCTCGACCCAAGGCTCGCCGGGGCGCTGCGGGAGCGCGGCATCCTCAACCTGTACAGCCATCAGCGCGAGGCGTGGGACCACGTCGCCGCCGGTCGCGACACCGTGGTGGTCACGCCGACCGCCTCGGGCAAGACGCTCTGCTACAACCTGCCGGTCATCGACGCGGCGCTCAAGACGGGCGCCAAGGCGCTCTACCTCTTCCCCACCAAGGCGCTCTCGCAGGACCAGGTCGCCGAGATCCTGGAACTGAACGCGGCGGGCAATCTCGGCATCCGCGCCTACACCTTCGACGGCGACACGCCGGGGGACGCGCGCAAAGCGGTGCGCACGAAAGGCGACATCGTCGTCTCCAACCCGGACATGCTCCACCAGGGGATCCTGCCCCACCACACCAAGTGGGCGCAGTTCTTCGAGGCGCTGCGCTTCGTCGTGATCGACGAGCTGCACACCTACCGCGGCGTGTTCGGGTCGCACGTCGCGAACCTCATCCGGCGGCTGAAGCGCGTCTGCCGCTTCTACAACGCGCGCCCGACCTTCGTCTTCTGCTCGGCCACGATCGCGAACCCGGTCGAGCTCGCCGAGCGGCTGCTCGGCGGCCCGGTCGCGGCGGTGACCGAGTCCGGCGCCCCGAGCGGCCGCAAGCACCTGCTCGTCTGGAACCCGCCGGTGCTCAACGCCGACCTCGGGATCCGCGCCTCGGCGCGCTCGCAGTCGACGCGCATCGCGCGGCTCGCCATCAAGATGGGGCTGAAGACGATCGTGTTCGCCAATTCGCGCCTCGAGGTCGAGGTGCTGACCAAGTACCTCAAGGACGTCTACGACCGCGATCCGCGCAAGCCCGCGCGCGTCGCCGCCTATCGCGGCGGCTACCTGCCGACCGAGCGGCGCGACAAGGAGGCCAAGCTGCGCGCCGGCCAGCTCGACTGCGTCGTGTCCACGTCGGCCCTCGAGCTCGGCATGGACATCGGCGCCCTGGACGTGTGCGTGCTGAACGCGTACCCGGGCAGCGTCGCCGGCGCCCTGCAGCGTTTCGGCCGCGCGGGCCGCCGCCAGCGCACCGCGGTCGGGGTGCTGGTGTGCTCGAGCGACCCGCTCGACCAGTACCTCGCGCGCAACCCGGACTTCTTCCTCGGCGCGAGCCCGGAGCACGCCCGCATCGACCCGGACCAGCTCCTGATCCTGATGGACCACATCCGCTGCGCCGCGTTCGAGCTGCCGTTCGACGCAGCCGAGACCTTCGGGGGCGTGAAGCTCGACGAGGCGCTCGGCTACCTTGCCGAGCAGGGCGTCGTGCATCGCGACGGCGCGCGCTGGCACTGGATCGCCGACAGCTACCCGGCGAACGCCGTCAGCCTGCGCTCGATCGCCGAGGGCAACTTCGTCGTGATCGACGTCACGAACGGCAAGAAGAACGTCATCGCGGAGGTCGACTACTCGAGCGCGGCGCTCACCCTGTACGAAGGCGCGATCTACCTCGTGCAGGCCGCGCCGTGGCAGGTGGAGAAGCTCGACTGGGTCGGGCGCAAGGCGTTCGTGCGCGAGACGAGCGCCGACTACTACACCGACGCGATCGATTACACGAAGCTGAAGCAGCTCGACGAGTTCGACGCCGACGCGCACGCCGATGCGCGCGCCGCCCACGGCGAAGTGCACGTCGTGCGGCGCGTGGCCGGCTACAAGAAGATCCGCTACTACACGCACGAGAACGTCGGCTACGGCCCCGTAGCGCTGCCCGACCACGAGATGCACACCACCGCGGCGTGGTGGGAAGCCTCGCCGCAGGCGCTCGATCGCGCGTTTCCGACGCGGCAGGCGGCGCTCGACGGCTTCCTCGGCGCCGCCAGCGCGGTGCACCGGATTGCGGCCCTGCTCTCGCTCGCCGAGCCGCACGACATCGGCCGCGCGGTGGGCGACGGCGGACCGGAGAGCGCGTGGTCCGCGGCCGCGGGCGCCGACGGACGCGCGGAGGCGCGCGGGCTCGACGGCGCGCCGGTGGACGTCGGGGCGAGCGGCAAGCCGTTCCGGCCGACGCTCTACCTCTACGACAACTTCCCCGGCGGCATCGGCATCGCCGCGCCGCTGTACGACCTGCGCGACCGCGTGCTCGAACATGCCGTCGACCTCGTCGCGCACTGCCCCTGCAAGCACGGCTGCCCGGCCTGCGTGGGCCCGGTGCTGGCGAGCGACGAGACGAGCGATCTCACGCCGAAGGCGGCGGCGTTGCGCGTGCTGCGGCTACTCCGTGGCGCAGCCGGTACAGCCGAGGAGCCCGCGAGTTGAGCGACCTGCGCGCGCGGCTGGACCGCCTGTCCCGCTCATCCCGGCGAGCGGCGGGACCCCGCACCGCTGCCCCCGTCGCTCGCCGACCGGCTCGCGCGCCTGCGTACCCGCTCGGCCGAGATCAACGCGCGCCGTCCGACCGACGGCGAGCTGGCGCAGCGGCTCGGCGGGACGGTCCTCGCGCCGGCGCTCCTTGCGGTCGAGCGCAGTTTTCCGCTGCCGTTCGCGCACGGCGCGACGCGCGTCGACGGCGCGGTCGAATTGGCCGAGGGTGCGCGGCGCTCGCTCCGCGACGAGGCCGAGCTCGACGCCGAAGGGATGCTCTTCCTCGACACCGAGACGAGCGGGCTCGCGGGCGGCACCGGCACCACCGCGTTCGTGCTTGGCCTCGCAACGGTGCGGGACGACGTGCTCACCGTGCGCCAGCTCCTGATGACGGGCTTCGCCGGCGAGCGTCCGCTGCTCGAGCAATTGGTCATGGCGGTGCGAGCGCACGACTGCCTCGTCACCTTCAACGGCAAGTCGTTCGACCTGCCGCTGCTGCGCGCCCGTGCGCGCCTCGCCGGGATGGAGTGGCCGGACGAGCCCTCGCACCACCTCGACCTCCTGCACGTCACGCGCCGCCGCCTGCGCGAAGGCTGGCCGGACTGCCGCCTGCGCACCGCGGAAGAACGCGCGCTCGGCTACGCGCGCACCGACGATTTTCCCGGCGCGGACGTGCCGGCCGCGTGGCAGCGCTGGCTGCAGCGCGGGGACGCGAGCCCGCTGCCGCGCATCCTGGACCACAATCGCGAGGATCTGCTCTCGCTCGCGGGCCTGCTCGCAGTGCTGGCGCATCCGACGGCGCGCGAGGCACCGCTGCTGCACGCAGCGCGTGCGGCCCCGGCGCTCGCCGCGTGATGGACTCGCATCTGCCGTTCGGCGCGCCGGATTCATCGCACGGCGCGACAGCGCGCAGGCTGCGCATCGCCAAGACGTTCGCGCCCGTGGGGAACAAGCGGGATCGGCTGGGGAACCCGGCTATCTCTGCCAAGTTCCGGATAGATCTAGAAAGTTCCGGCTGCATCTGCCAAACTTTCGAGGTGTCTACTTCTGGTTGGGCGTCCAGCATCGAAGCGCAGTTATACTTCCACTGCTTGCACTCCTAGCTCGGAGCCCGACATGAAACTCACCGCTGTCTTTCAGAAAGTCCGCGAAGGCTACATCGGGTTCGTCGAGGAACTGCCTGGCGCGAACACCCAGGCTCGCACCCTCAAGCAAGCTCGTGCCAACCTGGCCGAAGCGGTTGAGCTCGTCCTCCAAGCGAACCGGAGCCTCACGAAGAAGACCATCGGAAAGAAGAAGGTCATCCGTGAGCCACTGGTGCTCGCGGTTGAATGAAGCGCCGTGACCTGATTCGCCATCTTGAGGCACACGGAAGCGTCTTCGTACGCGAGGGCGGAAACCACACCGTGTACGCCAATCCTTCAAGGGGAAAGGTGTCGACCGTTCCCCGTCATCGCGAGATCAACGACTTTCTTGCACGGAAGATATGCCGTGATCTCGAAGTTCCCGAACCGTAAGACGCCCAACCCGGCGTTGCACGGCACCGCTTTCCGGCGGGTTTTCGCCCGCCTACGCGCGGCCCGTGAACTTTGACGTTTGGCCGCTCCACGAAAGCGTCGTTGCCGAATCGGCCCCCCCCTGGCAGGAGATCCTCTTGAGTTATCTGTTCGGCGTAGGTGGAGTCATCTTGCTCCAAGTTGGGTTCTCCTTCGCAATCATCCTGGCCACCTCAGGCGGTGGGTCATTTGTCGGCCTAGGTGCAATGTTGCTGGCTGTTCTGGGTATCCCGCTCACTGCGCTGATCAACTTTCTCCTCATTCGCTCCAATCGCAAGAACCCGGCATCGCCCTATGTTCTGCGCTTGGCCCTCGTCTCGCTGGCTCTGCCGGCCGCACAATTAGCCCTCATGATCCTCGTCTCCGTCTTTCGACTTTGAGTCCCATCTACACCGTGTGCGCGCGGCCCAACCCTTCGCTCCACCTGGCGTTCGCCAGCCTGCTTCGCCGCCTGGCGCCCGCAGGTGAGTTCGAACGTTGGGCGTATGGGTCGGGCGCGAACGGTCTCGGGAAAAAGCCGCCGGCGAAAGCGTAGCCTTAGTTAGCAATCGGTACACAATAATGGAGATGTCGATGACCAATACCGTACAGGCGAGACACTTTCTGCCCGGAGACGGGAAGATCCACAAGCTCGGGCGGTCGACCCTGACGTTCAAGACTACCGCCGAGCACAACTCGGGTGCGTATACCCTTTGTGAGGCGATCGAACCTCCAGCGGCCGGAGCAGGTCTTCACCGCCACCCAACGTGGGATGAAACGTTCATCATTTGCGAAGGGCGCTATGAATTTCAGGTCGACGGAAAAACGCTCAATCTGGGCCCGGGGGATGTGTTGTTCGTGCCAAGAGGCACTCCTCACGGCTTCATGAGTATCGGCCCCGAGGTCGGTCGCCAGCTGATCATCAGTTCTCCTGGCGGCATCTTCGATGTCTTCATCGCGGAAGCCGCAGCATCGAAAGTCGATAGTGGAAGCCCATCGCGGCCAGGTGTCGCCACGGACTTCCGCGCTATTGCCGCGAAGTACGGAGTGGAGTTTCTGAGCTGACTAGCCCCTGCCGACCTGCACGGCCCCGCTCGTCGAGTGAATGTACTTGCCGCTGCCGAGCCGACGGTGTACTTGCCCCGATTCGGCTGACACCTCGACCTAACGCATGGGAGGTGTCCAGATGCCGCGAGCCAAGCAACTGCCGCGGGTTCACAGGAGAACCATGGATCTTTGTCGCAGAGATCTGCGGGCGGCATTGTTCGCCCTCGGCTGCGCAGGCGCGCTGGCCGCGATGATCGGCCGCCGTAGGCGTCAAGCGCTTAACCGGACCTGAAAGAAGACCACGATGCTCAAGGTATGTCTCGCGGGTGCAACCGGCTGGGCGGGCTCCGAGCTGGCGCGCGGGATCGCAAAGACGGCGGATCTCTCCCTCGTCGCTGCGGTCGCACGCAAGCAGGCCGGCCGCGTCCTGGGCGAGGTGCTGGGCGAGCCCCGCCTCACCGGACCGATCTACGCCACGGCCGCCGAGGCGCTCGCCACGCCCTGCGACGTCTTCGTCGAGTACACCAAGCCGGATACCGCCAAGGCCAACATCCTGACCGCGCTCGAGCACGGCGCGCACGTCGTGGTGGGCACCTCCGGCCTCACGGACGGCGATTTCGCGCAGATCGACGCCCTCGCCCGCAAGCAGCAACGCGGCGTGCTCGCCTGCGGCAACTTCGCCCTGACGGTCGTGCTGCTCCAGAAATTCGCCGAAGCCGCGGCCAGGCTCATCCCGCAGTGGGAGATCATCGACTATGCGCACGACGACAAGGTCGACGCGCCGAGCGGCACCGCGCGCGAGCTCGCGTTTCGCCTGTCCAAAGTGCGCCATCCCGAGCCCACGGTTCCCCTGGAGAAAACGGTCGGCCCTCGCGAGACCCGGGGCGCCACCGTTTCCGGCTCCCAGGTTCACTCCATTCGTCTGCCCGGCTACGTGATCAGCGCCGAGGTCATCTTCGGGATGCCCGACCAGAAGCTGACCCTCCGTCACGACTCCGGAAACAGCGCCCGTCCGTACGTGGACGGCGCTCTGCTCGCCGTTCGCAAGGTCGCCACCCTCGTCGGCGTCCATCGCGGCCTGGACGCCGTGCTCGACCTTTGAGGCGATCGGCGCCATGGAATCCCCGCTGCTCGAAGTCGCCTGGCTGCTCTTCACCGTCGCGTCCCTGGTCCTGATCGTCACCCCCGGCCAGGACATGGTGCTCGTGATGTCGCGCTCCATCGCCCAGGGCGCGGCCGCGGGCGTCGCCACCGCCGCAGGCGTGAGCGTGGGCCTGGTGGGTCACACCATCCTCGTCACGCTGGGCCTCGGCGCGATCCTGCGCGCATCGGAGTGGCTGTTCGTCGCGCTCAAGCTCGCCGGCGCCGCCTACCTCATCTACCTGGGAGTCGCCCTGCTGCGGACCCGGGGGGTCGAGCTTGCCGTCCACGCCGCCGCGCGGCGCTCGGTCGCGCGACTGTTCGTCGACGGGGCGCTGTCCAACATCTCCAATCCGAAGATCGCCATCTTCTATTTCGCCTTCCTGCCGCAGTTCGTGCTGCCCGGCGCCACGCATCCCACGCTGTCGGTGTTCGTGCTGGGGCTCGTGTTCGCCGCGCTGACCTTCCTCGTCAAGGGACCGGTCGGCTTCTTCGCGGGCGTGCTGTCCGCCTGGCTGCGCGCGCGCCCCGGATTCCTCGTCTGGCTCTATCGCTCGAGCGGCGCCATCCTCATCGGGCTCGGCATCCGGCTGGCCTTCGAGCGCCGGGAATGAAGCCCCCGGGCGCGCGCATGACCAGGACGACGCATCTTCATCCCGCCGATCTCCGCGGGTTCGCGCGGCTCGCCACGCAGGCGACCGCCGGGCTGGCCGATCTCGTGGAGGCCATGCATCACACGATCGCCCGTCCCGCCGGCCGGGGGCATCCGCCGGGCCGAACGAGCGGAATCACGGGGCTCGTCTACAAGAGCGTGCGCGGCGTGACGCGCCTGGTGGGCGGCGGCATGGACGTGCTCCTCGCCCAGCTCAAGCCGACGCTCGCGGGACGGACGTCCTCGCCGCAACGCGAGGCCGTGCTGGCCGCGCTGAACGGCGTGATGGGCGACTACCTCGTCGCGAGCGACAACCCGCTCGCCATTCCCATGACCCTGCGGCGCGACGGCCGACCGCTCGTGCTCGAAACGGCGGCGCTGGCGGCGGCGATCCCGCACGGCGGCGGCAAGCTGGCGGTGCTGGTCCATGGCCTGTGCCTGAACGATCGGCAGTGGCACCGCGGTGGCCACGACCACGGGGCGGTCCTCGCTCGAACGCTGGGCTACACGCCGCTCTACCTTCACTACAACACCGGTCTCCACACCTCCACCAACGGGCGCGCGCTGGCCGGCCTCCTCGAGGTGCTGCTCGAGCAGTGGCCCCATCCGGTCGAGGACCTGGTGATCGTCGCCCACAGCATGGGCGGACTGGTCGCGCGGAGCGCCTGCCACTACGGCGCCGCTGCGGGCCACGCGTGGCCGCGACGGCTCTCCAGGCTCGTCTTTCTCGGCACGCCGCACCACGGCGCGCCGCTGGAGCGCGGCGGCAACTGGGTGGACGTGATCCTGGACGCGACGCCCTACGCCGCCCCGTTCGCCCGGCTGGGAAAGATCCGCAGCGCCGGCATCACCGACCTGCGCTACGGCAACGTGCTGGACGAGCACTGGCAGGGCCGCGATCGGTTCGCGCACGCGCCCGACACCCGGCAGTTCGTGCCGCTGCCGAAGGGCGTGCAGAGCTACGCGATCGCCGCGACGACCGGCAAGAAGCGCGGCGATCTCCGCGATCGTCTCCTGGGCGACGGGCTCGTCCCGGTGGCGAGCGCCCTGGGGCGTCACGACGAGACCCACCGCTCCCTGTCGTTTCCTGCGTCGCGGCAGTGGATCGGTTACGGCATGAGCCACCTGGATCTCCTCGGCCGGCCCGAGGTGTCCGATCGAATCGTGCGCTGGATCGCACCTGCGCCGGGCACCTGAAGGACTACGCGAGCGTCCCGCTGCCGGAACGCGGCGGCGAGGTCCAGTAGACTTTCGGGCGTCGCTCCCGCCACAACGAGGCCTGCATGTACCTCCCCAAGCACTTCGAGGAAACGCGCATCGAGGTCCTGCACGCGCTGGTGCGGGCGCATCCGCTCGGCGCGCTCGTCACGCTCGGCGCCGGCGGGCTCGAGGCCAATCACATCCCGTTCGAGATCGACCCCGACCCGGCGCCGTTCGGCACGCTGCGCGGGCACGTCGCGCGCGCGAACCCCGTGTGGCGCGAGCTGTCCCGCGGCGCGGAGGCGCTCGCGATCTTCCAGGGCCCGTCGACCTACGTCTCGCCCTCGTGGTACCCCTCCAAGCAGGCGGACGGCAAGGTGGTGCCGACCTGGAACTACGCGGTGGTGCACGCCTACGGGCCGTTGCGCGCAGTCGACGACGCCGCGTGGCTGCGCGCGTTCGTCGAGCGACTCACGAACCGGCACGAGTCCGGGCGTACCGCGCCGTGGCACGTCACCGACGCGCCCGCGGACTACGTCGACAAGATGGTCACCGCGATCGTCGGGATCGAGCTGCCCGTCACGCGGCTCGTCGGCAAGTGGAAGACGAGCCAGAACCGGCCGGCGCGGGACCGGGCCGGGGTGGTCGCGGGGCTCGAGCAGGACGGCGGCGATGCGGCGCGCGCGATGGCGGCGCTGGTGCGGGAGACGGGCGGCGCGTAGCGCGCCTACTTCAGCCAGTCGATCACCCAGGCGATCACCTGTTTCGCGACGAAACCGAGGATGCCGAAGGCGAGCACGAAGAACAGCACGAACGTCCCGAAGCGGCCGGCCTGGGACTTCTTCGCGAGGTCCCAGATGATGAACAGCATGAACAGCATGAAGCCGGTCAGGCCGAACGTCAGCCCGAACTCGGCGATCTGCTCCTCGGTGAACCCGAACATCGGGGCCGGCCGCGCTCAGTCGCGCGGCGGCAGTCCCGCGGCGTCCACGACGTCGCGGTAGGCGTGCCACGTGGCGTGCCCGATGACGGGGATCGCGATCACGAAGCCCGGCCATGAACGTCGCGAGCGACAGCCCCGTCGCGATCATGATCAGGGTGGCCCAGAACGCCATCGCGATCGGGTTCTCGCCCACCGCGCGCACGCTGGTGACGAGCGCGCTCAGCATGTCGACGTCGCGATCGAGCAGCAGCGGCGCGGACACCACCGTCACCGCGAACACGAGCGCCGCGCCGATGCCGCCGAGCGTGATCCACACCGGGAAGAGGTTCGAGCCCTCGGAGAGGATCACGTGACGCAGCACGCTCTCCAGGCCGGTGATCGGCGCCTTGACGAACAGCGCGAACAGCACCGCGGACACCAGCACCCACAGCGTCCCGGCGAGCACGAGGATCAGCCCGAGCCACACCAGCGGACGCGTGCCGCGCCGCCAGGCGCCCGCCGCGTCGATCAGCGTCGCGCGCTCGCCGCGCTCGAGGCGCGCGGCTGAGCTCGTAGAGCCCGGTCGCGAGGATCGGTCCGACGAGGAGGAAGCCGGACACCGCGCCCGGCAGCAGGTACCAGAAGCGCGCGGTGACGGCGAGGATCGCGAGCCCGCCGAGGAGCACGAGCACGCCGTGGCACAGGCTCGCGCCGGGCGCGCGCGTGAAGTCGCGCCAGCCGAGCGCGAGCCAGCGCAGCGGCGCGGTCACCGGCACGCTGGCGCACCGGCGGCGGGCGTCAGTCCGGTCGAGGACGGGTCGGGATTCGGCGGCACGGGCGAAGCGTGGCGTGAGCGGCGCCCGGATTCTCGGTCCCCGGCGCCGGGTCTGTCCAGCGCGGCACGCGCGAATGCGCGCCGCTTGGCGCGCCCGCCCCTCAAGCTGCGGTCTTGCCCGAGAACCCGAGATAGGTCTCGACGACCTTCGGATTCGTCGCGAGATCCTGCGCCGGCCCCTCGAGCGCGATCTCGCCGGTCTCGAGCACGTAGCCGTAGTCGGCGACCTGGAGCGCCGCGCGCGCGTTCTGCTCCACCAGCAGGATCGACACGCCGGTGCGGCGCAGGTCGGCGACGATGCGGAAGATCTCGCGCACGATGAGCGGCGCGAGCCCGAGGCTCGGCTCGTCGAGCATCAGCACGCGCGGCCGCGCCATGAGCGCGCGGCCGAGCGCGAGCATCTGGCGCTCGCCGCCCGACAGCGTGCCGGCGAGCTGCTCGCGGCGCTCGAGCAGCCGCGGGAAGCGCGCGTAGACCGCCGCAAGGTCGTCGCCGATGCCGCGCTCGCGCCGGCGGTGGCGCGGGAAGGCGCCGAGCGTCAGGTTGTCGGCCACCGTCATCTCCGCGAACAGCTCGCGGCGCTCGGGCACGAGGCACAGCCCGTGCGCGACGCGGGCCTCCACCTCGGTGTGCGTGATCGAGACCCCTTCGTAGCGCACCTCGCCACGCGCGGGCAGCAGTCCCATCACGGCGTTGAGCAGCGTCGTCTTGCCCGCGCCGTTCGGACCGATCACCGTCACGATCGAGCCGGCCGGCACCTTCAGGCTGGCGTGGTGGAGCGCCTCGACCTTGCCGTAGGCGACCGACAGGTCGCGCACTTCGAGGGCGAGCCCCCCGCCCGCGGCGTCGGCCGATCGACCGGAGGTCATTCGACGCCTCCGAGGTAGGCCTCGAGCACGGCCGGGTCGGCCTGGATCTCGCGCGGCAGGCCGGTCGCGATCCGCTCGCCGAAGTCCATGACGACGAGACGGTCGACCAGGTTCATCACGAAGTCCATGTCGTGCTCCACCAGCAGGACGCTCATGCCCTCCCCCTTCAGGCGGCGCAGCAGATCCGCGAGCGCCTGCTTTTCGCGATAGCGCAGGCCGGCCGCCGGCTCGTCGAGGAGCAGCAGCACCGGGTCGGCGCAGAGCGCGCGCGCGATCTCGAGGATGCGCTGCTGGCCGAGCGCGAGGCTGCCGGCCTGGTCGTAGAGATGCGCGCCCAGGCCGACGCGCTCGATCTGCCGGCGCGCCTCGTGGAGCAGCGTCGCCTCCTCGGCGCGCTCGCCGTGCAGCGCCGCCGCGACGACGCCCTTGCGTCCGCGCAGGTGCGCGCCGATCGCGACGTTCTCGACCACCGTCATGGTCGGCCGGATGTGCACGTGCTGGAAGGTGCGCGCGATGCCGCGCCGGCCGATCTGGCGCGACGGCAGCCGGTCGATGCGCTCGCCGCGGAAGTGGATCTCGCCGCCGGAGAGCGGCAGCACGCCGGTGATGAGGTTGAACATCGTCGACTTGCCGGCGCCGTTCGGGCCGATCAGGCCGAGGATCTCGCCGCTCGCCATCTCGAACGAGAGGTCGTTCACCGCAACCAGGCCCCCGAACTGCTTGCGCGCCGCGCGCGCCTCCAGGATGCGCTCGCCCGGTTCGGGCCGCGCCCGCTGCGGGAGCGCCGGCGCCGACTCGGGCGCCTCCACCCAGCGCGCCGGCGGGAGCCAGCGCTGGAAGAACGGCATCACCCCCTCGCGCGCACGCTGGAGCAGCAGCACGAGGAGGATCCCGAGCACGATCGTCTCGAACTCCCCGGCCTGGCCGACGATTCGCGGCAGGAGGTTCTGCAGCCACTCCTTGAGGATCGTCAGGAGCCCCGCACCGACGATCGCGCCCCACACGAAGCGCGCGCCGCCGATCACGACCATGAAGAGGTACTCGATGCCGGCGTTGATCGAGAACGGCGTCGGGTTCACGAACCGGAGCAGGTGCGCGTAGAGCCAGCCCGACAGGCTGGCAAGCAGCGCGGCGTAGACGAAGATGACGATCTTGAGCCAGGCGGTGTCGACCCCGAACGACTCGGCCATCACGCCGCCCCCGCGCAGGCTGCGGATCGCGCGCCCCGGGCGCGAGTTGAGCAGGTTCTGGATCGAGTAGAGCGCCGCGATCACGAGCACCCAGATCAGGTAGTAGTACTTGCGCCCGGTGTCGAGCGGGAAGCCGAAGACCGAGAGCCCCGGCACCCCGGTCATCCCGGTCTGCCCGCCGAGGAACTCGAGGTTGCCGAAGAGGTAATAGAGACTGATGCCCCACGCGATCGTGCCAAGGGGCAGGTAGTGGCCCGAGAGGCGCAGCGTGATCGCGCCGAGAAAGAGCGCGACGGTGCCGGTGAGCGCGAACCCGACGAACAGGGTGAGCCACGGCGACAGCGCGTACGCCGTGCTGAGGTATGCGGTCGTGTACGCCCCGAGCCCGACGAACGCCGCCTGTCCGAACGACGTGAGCCCGCCGACCCCGGTGAGGAGCACCAGCCCGAGCGCGACGAGGCTGTAGAGCCCGATGTAGTTCAGCAGCGTGACGTGGAACTCGGCCAGGAAGGCCGGCCCGAGCGCGAGGGCCGCGAGGAAGACGAGCAGGAGGCCCCGCGCCCGGCTCATTCGTCCTCTTCCTCGTCCAGGTGGTGGGCCCGCAGGCTCCGCCACAGCAGCACGGGGATGATCAGCGTGAAGACGATCACCTCCTTGAACGCGCTCGCCCAGAACGACGAGAACGACTCGAGCAGGCCCACCAGCAACGCGCCGAGCGCGGCGAGCGGGTAGGACACCAGCCCGCCGATGATCGCCGCCACGAACCCCTTCAGTCCGATGAGGAACCCCGAGTCGTAGTAGATCGTGGTGATGGGCGCAACCAGGATGCCGGACACCGCGCCGATCGCCGCCGCGAGGGTGAAGGTCAGGCGCCCCGCGAGCGTTGCGCTGATCCCCACCAGGCGCGCCCCGAGGCGGTTCACCGCGGTGGCGCGCAGCGACTTGCCGTACACCGTCTTCTCGAAGAAGAGATAGAGCGCGACGATGAGCGCGACCGACGCGCCGATCACGAACAGGCTCTGCCCGGACACGCTCATCGCCCCCACGTCGAAGCGGGCGTCGCTGAAGGCGGGAGTGCGCGAGCCCTCCGCGCCGAAGAACACCAGCCCGAGCCCGGTGAGCGCGAAGTGCACCGCGACCGCGACGATGAGCAGCACCAGCACGCTCGCGTTCTGCAGCGGCTGGAACGCCAGGCGATAGAGCATCGGGCCGAGCGGGACGACCAGCGCCAGCGCGAGCGCGATCTGGATCCACAGCGCCGGCTTCTGCGGCGCGAGCCACGCGGTCAGGCCGAGCAGCGCCGCCGGGAAGACCAGATTTTCCAGCAGGACCCGCGGCAGGCGATGCAGCTTGCGCTCGCGCACGGCGATGAACCCGTCGAGCAGCGCGACGACGACGCCGGCGATGAGCAGCAGCCACGCCGTCCCGGGCACCTTGCCGAGCTGGAGGCTCGCGAGCGTCAGCGCGCCGTAGGCGACGAACTCGCCTTGCGGCACGAAGATCACGCGCGTGACGGCGAACACCAGCACCAGCGCCAGCGCGAGCAGCGCGTAGATCGCCCCGTTGGTGAGACCGTCCTGCGTGAGCAGCAGCGCGATGTCGAGATTCACCGCCCCCGGATCGCGCGCACGCGGGTGCGCGCGCCCCTCCCCCTTTTCCCTTGCAAACGACGAGGGCCGGGCGGCGGCGCCGTCCGGCCCTCGGATTCTAACGGCGCAGCGGCGCGAAGCTTACTGCTGCGGCAGGAGCTTCCACTTCCCGTCCTGCACCACCACCATGACGGCCGCGCGCTGGTCGAGGCCGAGGTGATCCTGCGGGCTCATGCTGAACGTGCCGTGCGCGGCCACGAGGTTCTTCACCGCCTCGATCTCGTCGCGCAGCGCCTTGCGGAACTCCGGCGTGCCGGGCTTCGCCTTCTTCAGCGCGCCCGGTACGGCGCGCTGGAGCAGGAGCGCCGCATCCCAGGCGTGCGCGCCGAAGGTCGACAGGCTGCCCGGCCCGTGCGCGCCCTCGTAGGCCTTCTTGTAGTCGAGGCCGACCTTCTTCATCGGGTTGGCGTCGGGCAGCTGCTCGGCCACCAGCACCGGCCCGGCCGGCAGCAGCGTGCCTTCGACGTTCTTCGCCGCCGACGCGCAGGAAGTCGGCGTTGGCCACGCCGTGCGTCTGGTAGATCTTGCCCTTGTAGCCGCGCTCCTTGAGCGTCGCCTGCGGCAGCACGGCGGGCGTGCCCGACGCGCCGATCAGGATCGCATCCGGATTCGCCGCCATGATCTTGAGGATCTGGCCGGTGACCGAGGTGTCGGTGCGGCTGTAGCGCTCGTTCGCCACGACCTTGATCTTGCGGGCGTCGGCCAGGGTGCCGAACTCCGTCCACCAGCCTTCGCCGTAGGCGTCGTTGAAGCCGATGTAGGCCACGGTCTTGACCCCGTTCGCGCCCATGTGGGCGGTGATGGCGTTCGCCATCAGCCGATCGGTCTGCGGCGTCTTGAACACCCAGAAGCGGTCCTTGTCGACCGGCTCGACGATGCGTGCGGACGCGGCCATGCTGATCTTGGGCGTCTGCGAACGCGATGCGACCTCGATCATCGCGAGCGAGTTCGGCGTCGTGGTCGAGCCGATGATCACGTCGACCTTGTCCTCGTTGACGAGCTTCTCGGCGTTCTGCCGCGCACGCGTGGTGTCGGAGCCGTCGTCGAGGACGATGTACTCGACTTTCTGGCCGGCGATCACCTTCGGCAGCAGCTGGAAGGTGTTGCGCTCGGGAATGCCGAGCGATGCCGCGGGGCCGGTCGCGGACAGGGTCACGCCGACCTTGATCTGCGCCTGGGCTGACGGGACTGCGAGCGCGGCGAGCGCGGCCGCGATCAGGACGTTGCGGGTGTGCTTCATCGGGTCTCCTCACTCCATTTCGGTTGGTGTTCGCGCGCGGGCGCGCGACCCTCTCTCGGGCGAGGCCTAACAAGACAACGTCCGGCGCGGCGCGTCTTTAACTGAGATCAAACGCCACCGCGCCCGGTCGCGCGACGGGCGTTCCCACGCGCATTTCGGGTATCCTAGGCGCGCGTTCAGCAGAGCGGCCTCGCGGCATGCGCGGGTGAAACCGCCCCCGGAGCAGGAGATGACCCAGGCCAGCGTGCTCTTCGAAGTCCAGGACGGTTATGCGCTCGTGACGCTGAACCGGCCCGACAAGCTCAACAGCTTCAACCCCGAGATGCACCAGCGCCTGCGCGACGCGCTCGCGACGGTGAAGTCGCGCGAGGACATCCGGGCCGTCCTCCTCACCGGTGCGGGCCGGGCGTTCTGCGCGGGGCAGGATCTCAGCGACCGCGTGATGACGCCCGGCGGCCCTCCGCCGGACCTCGGCCAGACCATCGGCACGCAGTACAACCCGCTCGTGCGCACGCTGCGCACCCTCGAGAAGCCGGTCGTGTGCGCGGTGAACGGCGTCGCGGCGGGCGCCGGCGCGAACGTCGCGCTGGCGTGCGACATCGTGATCGCGGCGCGCTCGGCGAGCTTCCTCCAGGCGTTCGCGAAGATCGGGCTGATGCCGGACTCCGGCGGCACCTACTTCCTGCCGCGCCTGGTCGGCACCGCGCGCGCGATGGGGCTCGCCCTGCTGGCGGACAAGCTGCCGGCCGAGGAAGCCGCCCGGATCGGGCTGATCTGGAAGTGCGTGGACGACGCGCAGCTCATGGACGAGGCGAAACGGATCGCCGCCGCATTCGGCCGGGGGCCGACGAAGGCGTACGGGGCGATCAAGGAGGCGCTGTACGCCTCGCCGCACAACTCGCTCGACGCGCAGCTCAACTTCGAACGCGACGTGCAGCGCGAGCTCGGCCGCACCGAGGACTACCGCGAAGGCGTCGCTGCCTTCATGGCGAAGCGCGCGCCGGAATTCAAGGGCAAGTAGGCGGCACGCCGGCCTCGAGAAGCCGGCCGCCGCGGGAAGGTTGTGACCGGCCAGGAGCGCCGTGCACAGGAGGAGGCACCGATGACGCCGTACGACCAGCTCGAGCCGATCGAGAAGGCGAGCCCCGACGAACTGCGCGCGCTGCAGCTCGAGCGGCTCAAGTGGAGCCTGCGCCACGCCTACGAGGGCGTCCCCGCCTACCGCAAGAAGTTCGACGCGGCCGGCGTGCGTCCCGACGACCTCAAGCGGCTCGAGGACCTCGCGAAGTTCCCCTTCACCACCAAGCACGACCTGCGCGACAACTATCCGTTCGGCATGTTCGCGGTGCCGATGGACAGCATCGTGCGCATCCACGCCTCGAGCGGCACCACCGGCAAGCCGACGGTCGTGGGCTACACCCAGCGCGACATCGACACCTGGTCGGACTGCATGGCGCGGTCGATCCGCGCGGCCGGCGGCCGGTCGACCGACAAGATCCACGTCGCCTACGGGTACGGCCTCTTCACCGGCGGCCTGGGCGCCCACTACGGCGGCGAGCGGCTCGGCGCGACCGTGATCCCGGTCGGGGGCGGCATGACCGAGCGGCAGGTGCAGCTGATCAACGACTTCCGCCCCGACATCATCATGGTGACGCCGTCGTACATGCTCGCGATCGCCGACGAGTTCGAGCGCCAGGGGCTGGACGCGCGCGAGTGCAGTCTGCGCATCGGCATCTTCGGCGCCGAGCCGTGGACCGACGGCATGCGCGAGGAGATCCAGCGCCGCATGGGGCTCGACGCGATCGACATCTACGGCCTGTCGGAAGTCATGGGGCCGGGCGTCGCGCAGGAATGCGTCGAGACCAAGGACGGGCTCACGGTCTGGGAGGACCACTTCTATCCGGAGATCATCGACCCGGCGACCGGCGAGGTGGTGCCCGACGGCAAGCCGGGCGAGCTCGTCTTCACCTCGCTCACCAAGGAGGCGATGCCGGTCATCCGCTACCGCACGCGCGACCTGACCACGCTGCTCCCCGGCACCGCGCGCACCATGCGCCGCATGGCCCGCATCACCGGGCGCAGCGACGACATGCTGATCATCCGCGGCGTGAACGTGTTCCCGACGCAGATCGAGGAGCTGATCGTCAAGCAGCCGAAGCTCTCCCCGCACTACGTGCTCGAGGTGCGCCGCGAAGGGCGGCTCGACGAGCTGACGGTGGTGGTGGAGATCCGCCCGGACCTGGCGGCGGCGCCGGCGGCCGAGCGCGACGCCGAGGCGAAGCAGCTCGAGCACCACATCAAGAGCTACATCGGCGTCTCGAGCGACGTGAAGGTCGTGGAGCCCGGGAAAGTCGAACGTTCGCAGGGCAAGGCGAAGCGGGTGATCGATCTGCGGCCCAAGGCCTGAGTCGCATCATTCCGGCGTGCGCCGGGATGACGAGGCGTCGCCCGCGTTGAGGGGCGGCTACGCCGTCCCCTCGAACGCGGACAGTTATGCGTCGCGGCCGCCATCGCGGCCGCGGCGCATAACCTACTTCTTCGGCAACTGCCCCTGCACCCCCTCGACGTAGTAGTCCATCACGGCGAGCTGGTCGTCGGGCATGGACTTCCCGGCCGGCACGCGCTCCTTGCCGCTCTGGTCCTTCACCGGCCCCGCGAACGGGTGCAGCTTGCCGGCGGCGATGTCGGCCTCGGCCTTGGCGACCATGTCGCGCACGTCCTTCGGGACGGCCGCGTTCATCGGCGCCATCTTGACCATGCCGTCCTTGATCCCGCCCCAGACGTTCGAGGGCTGGGCTTTGCCGGCGAGCGCGTCGCCCACCATCTTCGCGTAGAAGCCCGACCAGTCGTGCGTCGAGGCGGTCAGGTGCGCCTTCGGGCCGTACTTGGACATGTCGGAGTGGTAGCCGATGGCGTACACCCCCTTCTCCTCCGCCGCCTGCACCGGCGCGGTCGAGTCGGTGTGCTGCATCAGCACGTCGGCGCCCTGCGAGATGAGCGTCATCGCGGCCTCGCGCTCGCGGCCCGGGTCGTACCACGAGTTCACCCAGATCACGCGCACCTGCGCCTTCGGATTGACGCTCTGCATGCCGCGGGTGAACGCGTTGATCCCCTGCAGCACCTCGGGAATCGGGAACGCGGCGACGTACCCGGCGGCGCCCGACTTGCTCATCTTCCCGGCCACGATGCCGGCGAGGTAGCGGCCCTCGTAGAAGCGCGCGTTGTAGGTGCCGACGTTCTTGTCGCGCTTGTAGCCGGTCGAGTGCTCGAAGTGCACCTTCGGGAACGCCTTCGCCACCTTGATCGTCGGGTTCATGTACCCGAACGAGGTGGTGAACACGAGCTGGTGGCCGCTCGCCGCGAGCTCGCGGATCACCCGCTCGGCGTCCGCGCCCTCGGGCACGTTCTCGACGTACTTGGTGGCGATCTTGTTGCCGAACTGCTTCTCGATCGCCTTGCGCCCGAGGTCGTGCTGGTACGTCCACCCCGCATCGCCGACCGGGCTCACGTACACGAAGCCGATCTTGAGCGGCTGCTGCGCGAACGCCGCCGCCGCGAACGCGAGCGCCGCGGCACCCGCGAGAGCTGTGACCCATTTCTGCTTCATTGCGTCGCCTCCTGTTGTGATGATGCACTTTTCATCGTTCATCCGCCTTCAACGTCCCGGTCACCCGTCCGGGTGATAGCTCTTCCCGAGCGACATCGGCGCGTTGAGCCGGATGACGTTTAGATTGCGCGAGATCAGCACCAGCACGACGATCGTCGCGAGGTACGGCAGGCTCGACAGGAGCTGCGACGAGACCGCCGCCCCCGCGCCCTGCGCGAAGAACTGCGCGATGGTAACGCCTCCGAACAGATAGGCGCCGACCAGCACGCGTCCGGGGCGCCACGTCGCGAAGACCACCAGCGCGAGCGCGATCCAGCCGCGGCCCGCGGTCATGTTCTCGACCCACATGCGGCGTGTAGATCGACCGACAGGTAGGCGCCGCCGACGCCCGCCATGGCCCCGCCGAACAGCGTCGCGAGGTAGCGGATGCCGATCACCGGGTAGCCGATCGCGTTCGCGGAGGTGGGCGACTCGCCCACCGCCCGCAGCACCAGGCCGGGCCGGGTCCGGTAGAGGAACCAGCTCACCAGCCCGAACATCACCCACGAGAGGTAGACGAGCGGCTGCTGCGCGAAGAGCACCGGCCCGAGCGAGCGGGATGTCCGCGAGGCCCGGGATGCCGAACGCCTGCGGCGACGGCAGCGCGACGCTCTCGAAGGGCTTGCCGACGAACGCGGAGAGGCCCACGCCGAAGATGCTGAGCGCGAGCCCCGCGGCCACCTGGTTCGCCTGCAGCGTCAGCGTGAGCACCGCGAACACGAGCGACGTGGCGGCGCCCGCGGCCATGCCCGCCAGGACGCCGATCCAGATGCTGCCGCTCGCCACGGTGGCGGCGAAGCCGGCGATCGCGCCGCACAGCATCATGCCCTCGACGCCGAGGTTCAGGACGCCCGATTTCTCCACGACCAGCTCGCCGAGCGCCGCGAACACCAGCGGGGTCCCCGCGGCCAGGGTGGCGACCAGGATCGGGACGAGCACGTCCATCATGCCGTCCCCGTCACTGGCGCCGTCGCGCGGACCGGCCGCACCACGCGCAGCCGGTAGTTGATCAGGACGTCGGCGCCGAGCAGGAAGAAGAGCAGCATCCCCTGGAAGAGCCCGGTGATCGCGGACGGCAGGCGCAGCTCCATCTGCGCCTGCTCGCCGCCGAGATAGAGCAGCGACATCAGCAGGCTCGCGAGGAGGCATCCGACCGGATTGAGGCGTCCGACGAACGCCACGATGATCGCCGCGAAGCCGTAGCCCGGCGAGATCGACGGCGTGAGCTGCCCGATCGGCCCCGCCACCTCGCGCGAGGCCCGCGATCCCGGCGGCGCCGCCGCCCGCGAGCATGCCGATCCAGACCGTCCGCGTGGCGCTGAACCCGGCATAGCGCGCGGCCGCGTCGGCGAGCCCCGCGACCCGCATCTGGTAGCCGAGGAAGCTCTTGTTGATGAACACCCAGCCGGCCGCCACCACCGCGAGCGCGACCAGGAAGCTCGCGTTGAGCCGCGTCGTCTCCACCAGGATCGGGAACAGCAGCGCATCGTCGAACATCTTCGACTGCGGGAAGTTGAAGCCCTGCGGGTCGCGCCAGGGATCGTGCACGAGATACGAGAGCAGCAGCGCCGCGACGTAGGTGAGCATCAGGCTCGTCAGGATCTCGCTGGCGTTGAACCGGGTCCGCAGGAACGCCGGAATCGCCGCCCAGACCATGCCGCCCAGCGCGCCCGCCAGGACCATCACCGCCAGCAGCCAGCTCGACGCCGCCCCTTCCATGTGCAGCGCCACGCCGCCGCCGAAGATTGCCCCGACGATGAGCTGCCCCTCCGCGCCGATGTTCCACACGTTGGCGCGGAAGCCGACCGCGAGACCGGTGGCGATCATCATCAGCGGCGCGGCCTTGAGCAGCAGTTCGGCCACGCCGTTGGTGCTGCTCAGCGGCTGGACGAAGAACGCGTGAAACGCGGCGAGCGGGTTCTGGCCCAGCGCCGAGAACACGACGAACCCGACGACGATCGTCAGCGCCGCCGCGAGCAGCGGCGAGAGATAGCGCATCGCCCGCGACGGCGCGGGCCGCGCCTCAAGCTTGAGCCGCACGGGTCGCTTCCTCGGGAACGGGTTGAACGTCGTCCGTGTGCGCGCCGGGCCACAGCCCGCTCATCCACACGCCGATCTCCTCGACGTTGGTCTCGCGGGCGCGCTTCGCGGGCGACAGCCGGCCCTTCGCGATCACCGCGATGCGGTCGCAGATCTCGAACAGCTCGTCGAGCTCCTCCGAGATCACCAGGATCGCGGTGCCGCGGTTGCGCAGATCGATCAGCGCCTGGCGGATGAACGCGGCCGCGCCGACGTCCACGCCCCAGGTCGGCTGCGCGACGACGAGCACCTTCGGGGCCTGGAGGATCTCGCGGCCGACGATGAACTTCTGCAGGTTGCCGCCGGAGAGGCTGCGCGCCTCCGCGTCGGGCCCGCCGCACTTGACCGTGTACCGCTCGATGCAGTCGCGCGCGAACGCGGTCATGCGGTCGGCGCGCACCAGCCCGCCGCGCACCATCGCGCCGGCGCGGTGCGCGGTGAGCAGCGCGTTCTCGGCGAGCGACATGTTCGGCACCGCGCCGCGGCCCAGGCGCTCCTCCGGCACGAAACCCATGCCGAGCTTGCGGCGGCGGCCGGGATGCATGCGCCCGACCTCGGCGCCGAGGAGGCGGATCGGGAACGGCTCGGCGAGCGGCGCCTCGCCGGAGACCGCGAAGAGCAGCTCCTGCTGGCCGTTGCCCGACACCCCCGCGATCCCGACGATCTCGCCCGAGTGGACGCTCAGGTGCACGTCCTCGAGATCGGTGCCGAACGGGTCGTCCGACTTGTGCGACAGGCCCGCGATCACCAGCCGCGGTTCGCCGCCCGCCGCGGCCTCCGCGTGCTCGCACACCGGCAGGTCCTTCCCGATCATCATGCGCGCCATCGAGGACGCGGTCTCGTTGCGCGGGTCGCAGGTGCCGGTGACCTTGCCGCCGCGCAGCACCGTCGCGCCGGTGCAGAGCGCCTTGATCTCGTCGAGCTTGTGGCTGATGTACAGGATCGAGCAGCCTTCGGCGGCGAGCTGGCGCAGCGTCTCGAAGAGCTTCTGCACCGCCTGCGGCGTGAGCACCGAGGTCGGCTCGTCCATGATCAGCAGCTTCGGCTGCTGCAGCAGGCAGCGCACGATCTCCACGCGCTGGCGCTCGCCGACCGAGAGCGAGTGCACGAGCCGCCGCGGGTCGAGCGGCAGGCCGTAGCGCTGCGAGACCTCCTCGATGCGCGCGCGCGAGCGCCTGCGAGGTCTTTCGCACCGTCGATCGCCAGCGCGACGTTCTCGGTGACGGTCAGCGTCTCGAAGAGCGAAAAATGCTGGAACACCATCCCGATGCCGAGGCTGCGCGCGGCGTGCGGGTTGGCGATCTCGACCGGGCGGCCCTCCCACCGGATCTCGCCCGCGTCGGGCTTCACCACGCCGTAGATGATCTTCATCAGCGTGGACTTGCCCGCGCCGTTCTCGCCGAGCACGGCGTGGATCTCGCCGGGGACGACCGCGAGGTCGATGCCGTCGTTCGCGACCACCGACGGGTAGGCCTTGCGGATGCCCCGCAGGCTGAGTCGCGGCGTCGCGGCCGCTGTCGCGCCCTGCATGCCCCCTCCCTCCCCGCCGGCCGTCAGGCCTGCGCGGCCTCGTCGCGTCGGCGCGCGGCGACCGCCCGCTCGCGCAGTTGCAGGAGCTCGGCCGCGACCGCGATCGCGATCGCACCGGGCTCCTTGCCGGTGATGCCCGCGATGCCGATCGGGCAGGTGAACCGGCCCAGCGCCGCCGGCGCGACGCCGCGCTTCGCCAGGCCGTTCTCGAACGTCCGGCGCTTGGTCGCGGACCCGATCATGCCGCAGTACGCGAAGTCGCCGCGGCGCAGGATCGTCTCCACCAGCTCGAAGTCGAGCGCATGGCTGTGGGTCATGACCAGAAAGTAGCTGCCGGCCGGCGCCCCGGTCGCCTCCGCGACCGCCGCGTCCGTCACGACGGTCCGGACGTTGGCCGGCACATCGGCCGGAAACTCGTGCGCCCGGCCGTCGATCCAGCGCACGTGGCACGGCGCGACGCCGAGCACGCGCGCGATCGCGCGGCCGACGTGGCCGGCGCCGAACAGCACGACGTTGAAATCGACCGGCCGCAGCGGCTCGAACACCGCGGTCGCGCCGTCGCCGATCGGCAACGCGCGCGGCGCCGCGTCGCTTCCCGCGAGCAGCCGGCGCGCCGCGTCCGTCGCCAGCGCGTCGCGAGCGCCGTCGCCGAGCGTGCCCCAGGTCGCAGCGGCGCTCACGAGGAGATGCCCGTCGTCGTGCTCCCCGGTCGGCGTCACCGCCACGCAGGGCGTGCCGCTCTCGTGCCACGCGGCGAGCACGCGCACCCACTCGGCGCCGGACGGCACGCGCTCGAACACGAGGTTCGCGGCGCCGCCGCAGATCTGGCCGAGCGCGGCGCCGAGCGGGAAGCGTCGCGCCTGACGCTCGCCGCTCGCGCGCAGCATGCCGCGGGCGATGTCGAGCGCCTGGAACTCCAGCTCGCCGCCGCCGATCGTGCCGTGGACGCCGTCGACCGCCACCACCATCTTGGCGCCCGCATCCCGCGGCGTCGAGCCGCTGTTCGACAGCACGGTCACGAGCACCGCGTCGAGCCCGCGCTCGCCGATGCGGTGCAGCGACTGGAGCCAGTCGCTCATGCCACCGCCCGCGCGCGCAGCTCGTCGACCGAGCGCAGGACTTCCTCGGGGGTCGCGGGTGCGTCGAGCCGCGGCGACAGCCGGTAGTCGCCCGACCGCGGCGATCGCATCCTTGATCGCGTGCAGCGCCGAGATCGCCAGCATGAGCGGCGGCTCGCCCACCGCCTTCGAGCGATGGATGCTGTCCTCGACGTTCTCGCCCCGGCTCCAGAGGCGCACGCGGAAATCCGCCGGCACGTCGGACGCGACCGGAATCTTGTAGGTGGAGGGCGCGTGCGTCATGAGCCTGCCTTGCGCGTTCCACCACAATTCCTCGGAGGTCAGCCAGCCCACGCCCTGGACGAACCCGCCTTCGACCTGGCCGAGGTCGATCGCGGGATTGAGGCTCCGTCCGACGTCGTGCAGGATGTCGGCGCGCAGGAGCTTCGTCTCCCCGGTGAGCGTGTCGATCGCGACCTCGGAGACCGCTGCGCCGTACGCGAAGTAGTAGAACGGCCGCCCCCGCAGCGTCTTGGGGTCGTAGTGGATCTTGGGCGTCTTGTAGAACCCGCTCGCCCAGAGCTGCACGCGCGCGTAGTAGGCGAGCTTCACCAGCTCGGCGAACGGCAGGCGCTTCACGTCGCCGATCTCGACGGCGTTGCCGGCGAAGCGGATCGACTCCGGCGCGACGCCGAACCGCTCGGCCGCGAACGCGGCGAGCCGCGCCTTGATCTCGCGCGCCGCCGCCTGCGCCGCCTTGCCGTTCAGGTCGCTGCCGCTCGACGCCGCGGTGGCCGATGCGTTGGGGATCCGGGCCGTGTCGGAGGCCGAGACCCGCACGCGGTCGACGTCGATCCCGAGCTCGTGCGGCGACGATCTGCGCGACCTTGGTGAACAGGCCCTGCCCCATCTCCGTGCCGCCGTGGTTGATGAGGACGCTGCCGTCCGCGTAGTAGACGTGCAGCAGCGCGGACGCCTGGTTGTAGAACGTCGCGGTGAACGAGATGCCGAACTTCACCGGCGTCATCGCGATGCCGCGCTTCACGATCGGGCTCGCGGCGTTCCACTTGCGGATCGCCGCGCGCCGCGCGGCGTAGTCGGACGACTTCTCCAGCTCGTCGAAGAGGCGATCGGCGACGAAGTCCTCGACCGGCATGTCGTAGGGCGTGAGGTCGCGGCCGCGCGCGTAGAAGTTCGCGCGGCGCACCGCGACCGGGTCCAGATCGAGGTGCCGGGCGATCTCGTCGGCGACGTGCTCGATCGCGACCATGCCCTGCGGCCCGCCGAAGCCGCGGAATGCGGTGTTCGACTGGGTGTGGGTCTTGCAGCGGTGCGAGACGATGCGCACGTGCGGCAGGAAGTAGGCATTGTCCGCATGCATCACGGTGCGGTCGTTCACCGGGCCGCTCAGGTCCGCGGAGAACCCGCACTGCGAGGCGAACATGAACTCGACGCCGAGGATGCGGCCCGCGCCGTCGCAGCCGACCTCGTACTCGACGAGGAAGTTGTGGCGCTTGCCGGTGATCAGGATGTCGTCGTCCCGGTCGTAGCGCAGCTTGACCGGCCGCCCGGTGTGGCGCGCCGCGATCGCCGCCGCGCACGCGGGCAGCCCGCCCTGGGTCTCCTTGCCGCCGAAGCCGCCCCCCATGCGCCGGCACTCGACGGTGACGCGGTGGGCGTCGATCCCCAGCGCGTGCGCGACCTGCATCTGCCCCTCGCCGGGATGCTGGGTCGAGTTGTAGACCAGCATGTCGCCGTCCTCCTTCGGAACGGCGTACGCGATCTGCCCCTCGAGGTAGAACTGCTCCTGCCCGCCGATGCGGAGCGCCCCCTTCAGGCGGTGCGGCGCGCCGGCGATCGCCGCTTTCGCGTCGCCGCGCTCGAGCGTCACCGAGGGGATCACGAACGACCCTTGCGCGAGCGCCTCCTCGATCGTCAGGATGGCCGGCAGGTCCTCGTAGTCGACCCGCGCCAGCCGCGCGGCGCGGCGCGCCTGGTCCACCGTCGTCGGCGACGACGAGGAAGATCGGCTGCCCCAGGTACTGCACCTCGCCGTCGGCGAGGATCGGATCGTCGTGCACGATCGGCCCGACGTTGTTCTCGCCGGGGATGTCCGCCGCCGTGAGCACCGCGACGACGCCGGGCGCGGCGCGCACCGGCGCGAGGTCGAGCGCCGCGGATGCGCGCGTGCGCGCGCTGCGACAGCCCGAACGCGGCGTGCAGGGTGCCGCGCGCCTCGAGAATGTCGTCGATGTAGACCGCTTCGCCCGCGACGTGAAGGTGGGCGCTCTCGTGCCGGAGCGCCACGCCGACGCCGCCGTGCGCGGGCAGCTCCGCCCCGACCGGAAGCGGCTCGTTCATGTGGGCACCCTCGGGAACAAGGGGGCGACGCCCCCCTGTAGAGCCTCCGATTCACCGCTGCGCGTCGGGACCATCGCCATGTCGTAGAGGCGGCTCGGCGCGCCGGCGAGCGCGCCCGTGGTTTCGAGGTGGAACTTGCGGAGCAGGTTCTGCGCGACGGTCAGCCGGTACGCCCCCGACGCGCGCATGTCCGCGATCGGAGTGTAGTCCCGCGCGAGCGCGGCGGCCGCCTGCTCGCACGTCGCGGCGCTCCAGGGCTGCCCCGCGAGCGCCGCCTCGCAGGCGGTCGCACGCTTCGGCGTCGCGGCCATGCCGCCGAAGGCCACTCGCGCGGCGCGGACCGTCCCGCCGTCGAGCTCGACCGCGAATGCGGCGCACACCGCCGAGATGTCCTGGTCGAACCGCTTGGTGATCTTGTATGCGGCGCAGCGCACGCCGGGCCGCGGCAGCGGCACGCGCACCCGTTCCACGAATTCGCCGGGCTGGAGCGCCGTCTTCTGGTAGGCGAGATACAGGTCCTCGAGCGGCAGCTCGCGGCGGGTCGCGCCCTTGCGCAGCACGACGGTCGCGCCGAGCACGATGAGCGGCGGCATCGAGTCGCCGATCGGCGAGCCGTTCGCGATGTTCCCGGCGAGCGTGCCGGCATTGCGGATCGGCGGCGAGGCGAACCGGCGCCAGAGCTCGCGCAGCTCGGGATAGTGCCGGTCGAGCGCCGCGACCGCGTCGGTGAGCGTGACGGCGGCGCCGATCTCGACGTGCTGCGCGGTCACCGCCACGTGCTGCAGATCCGCCACGTTCCCGAGATAGAGGATGTCGCCGAGCCGCCGGTGCTGCTTGGTCACCCAGAGTCCGACGTCGGTGCCGCCGGCCAGCAGGCGCGCCTCGGGCAGCCGCTCGCGCAGGGCCGCGAGCTCGTCGGCGGTGCGCGGCGCATGGAAAGCGCCGTTCGCATGCTGCGAGCACGAGCCCCTTGCGCCGCTTGAGGCCCTTGAGCGCACGCACGAGCGCCGACTCGCTCCCGGCTGCAGCGCGCGACCGGGAACCGGCCGGCGACCGCACGCAGTCCTGCTGCGCGGCGGGAATCGCGGCGCCGAGCGCGTACATCGACCGGGCCGCCTCCACGATCGGGCGGTAGCCGGTGCAGCGGCAGAGGTTGCCGGCGAGCGCGTCGTTGATCGCCGCGCGATCGGGCGCGGACTGGGTCTTGTACAGCGCGAAGAGCGACATCACGAAGCCCGGCGTGCAGAAGCCGCACTGCGACCCGTGGCCGTCGGCCATCGCCTGCTGCACCGGATGGAGCGCGCCGGTCGCCCGGTCCTTCAGGCTTTCGACGGTAAAGAGCGCCCGGCCGTCGAGCGTCGGCAGGAACTGGATGCAGGAATTGATCGACCGGTAGCGCACGCGATTGCCGTCGAGCTCGGCGAGGACGACGGTGCACGCGCCGCAGTCGCCCTCGGCGCAGCCTTCCTTCGTCCCGGTGCGGCCGAGGTCCTCGCGCAGGTGCTGGAGGACGGTCCGGGTCGGATCGGCGCCCTCGACCGTCCGTAGTTCGCCATCCAGCAGGTACCGAACGGCACCGGATGCGACGCGTTTGGGGCGAGCCATGGTCGGGTCAGCGCCGCGATTGAAGGTCTTGGGCCGGGCGAGGCGCGCAGGACGGCCGCTTCGGCGGCGTGCAGGCATCCAGTCGCGGTCATGCGATTGCTCTCCTTTGGCGTGCCATTCGAGGCGCCCGGTCCCGCGGGCGGGACTGCGCAGCGTGAGGTCGCTGTCTGGCTGGCGCGATCGGTGGACGCCGAATCATGCGTGCGGCCTGAATGTATTGTCAACAATTTATCAGGAATCTTGTTGACGAAAGATAGCCTCTAATCTTAATCTTGTTTCTCGAATAAATAATGTATAACGTCTGTTTTTATGTACTTCATCTTAAACTGCCATAGAGGCACAGCTCCTGGCGCCCAAGATAGGGCTTGCGGCTGCGGAAGTTCTTGTCAACAATTCACCTGACCCCATCAGGACCTGAGGAGCACGCCTCCGTGGCCTCCGCGCGATCCGCCGCCCGCCGCACCGAAGTCCCGGCCTCCGCCGAGCAGCGCGTGTTCGACGCAATCCGCGACGCGATCTTCGAGCATCAGCTCGCCCCCGGCACGAAGCTCAAGGAAGTGTCCCTCGCCGAAGTGTTCGGCGTCAGCCGCGCCGTGGTCCGCAGCGCCCTCGCACGGCTGGGCCACGCACACCTCGTCGAGCAGCGGCCGAATCGCGGCGCGGTGGTCGCCACGCCCTCGATCGAGGAGAGCCGGCAGGTATTCGAGGCACGCACCGCCATCGAGGAGGCGATCGTCGCGAAGGCCGCCCGGACCGCCTCGGCGCGGGACGCGGCAATGCTCCGGGAGTGGGTCGCGTCCGAGGAAGCCGCCTACGCGCGCGGCGACGAGCGCGGGGGCGTGCGGCTCTCGGTCGACTTCCACCGGCGGCTCGCGGAACTCGCGGGCAACCGCGTCCTGTCGCGCTACCTGGACGAGCTGGTGTCGCGCACGCCGCTGATCGCGCTCGCCCACCGCGGACAGGCGCCCGCGCCGTGCGGGTGCGACGACCACATCGCGCTCGTCGAGGCGATCGCCGCGCACGACGAGCGCCGGGCGATGGCCCTCATGCGCGAGCACATCGCGCATCTCGAACGGGCGCTGAACCTGCGGCATCCGGACAAGCCGAAGTCGCTCGCCGAAGTCTTCGGTCTCGCGCCGGCGGGCGCCTGACTGCTGGCGCAGCAGGCCCCTGCGGCGCTAGCATGGGCAAGTGAAGCCGCTCCGCACCCTCGGCTTGCTCGCCACCCTCATCGCCAGCGCCATGCCCGAATCCGCCGACGCGCAGGACGCATTCGCGCTGCGCCGCGCCGAGATGGTGGCCGAGATCGCCGCCATGGCGCGCGGCACGGGTGCCGAGACGGGACGTCCGGTCTTTGGCGGCCGCGTGATGGCGGCGATGGGCAAGGTGCAGCGCCACCTGCTCGTCCCCGACGATCAGGTGCGGTACGCCTACGAGAACCGCCCGCTGTCGATCGGGCACGGGCAGACCATCTCGCAGCCGTACATCGTCGCCTTGATGACCGACCTGATGGAACCGAAAGCGACCGACGTCGTGCTCGAGGTCGGAACCGGGTCGGGCTACCAGGCCGCCGTGCTGGCCGAGCTGGTCGCGAAGGTCTACACGATCGAGATCGTCGAGCCGGTCGGCAGGCGCGCCGCCGAAGGCCTCGCGAAGCTCGGCTACAAGAACGTATTCACGCGCATCGGGGACGGCTACAACGGCTGGCCCGAAGCCGCGCCCTTCGACTCGATCATCGTCACCGCGGCCGCTCCCTCGATCCCGGCGCCGCTGATCGACCAGCTCAAGCCGGGCGGCCGGCTGGTCATTCCGGTCGGCGCGCAGTGGGAGGTGCAGGAGCTGCTGGTGGTCGAGAAGAAGGCCGACGGCGCGACCACCACGCGGCGGACGATCCCGGTCCGCTTCGTGCCGCTGACGCGTAGCAAGTAGCGGAAAGGCGCGAAAATCAGGGCCGCGCTAGGTGCGGCCCTCGGTGCGCGCGCCGTCGGGCGTGGCGCTGCGGGCCTGCCGGCGCCAATCCCAGGGCGGGGTCGGCGTCGCGTCGTGCCACAACCCGCGCCGGGCGCCGCGCGCCTCGCTCTCCGCCGTCTCGTAGACCTTCCGATCCTCCGGAGCCTGCTCCCGGGCGTATTCGCGGTACCACCACGCATGCCCGCTGCGCACCTGCTCGAGACCGACGTCGCGCGCGCCGACGTAGACGTTGCACACCTCCCGGCCGTAGCGGTCGCGCTTGCTGCAGCGGACGTCCGCCTGGTGTCCGAACGCGAGCCGCGCCAGATTCTCCTTCGCGGCCGCCCCGAAGGCCTGGGCCTTCTCCGGCGCGTCGATGCCGGCGATCCGGATGCGGCGCTGCTGCTTCGATGCGTCCAGGACCGTGACCGTATCGCCATCCTGGATGCCGACGACCCGGCCCCCGAAGTCGCGAGCGAAGGCCGGTCCCGCACCGAGGGCGGCAGTGAGAACGAACCTTAGAACAAATCGGTAAGCCTTTGACATGGCTCGGATCGTACCGACCCGGCCACCAATGACAACGGCATTTGTTCACGTTCCAGGGCCGACCACGTAGAGGTCCTGCCGTTTGGGTGCATACGCCGACCCTGGGCGTCCCGGGTACGATGCCGTCACCCATCAGGAGTTCGGCATTGCCCAGGTTGCACAGCGTCCGGATCGAGCCGCTCACCCCGGAGGCCTTCGAGCCATTCGGCCGCCTCATCGCGACGCGCGACGGTCCGCCCGACTATCGGGGTGCGAGCGGCACGCAGGGCTGGCATGTCGCGTTCGAGTCGGGCCAGCCGCTGCTTTCGGTGCTCAAGACACCCTTTCTCGGCCTCCAGTTCGGCAGGATGGAGCGGCACTTGCACGTCAGCCAGGCCTTCGTCCCGCTCGGCGGCGGCCCGGCCGCGGTCGCGGTCGCCCCGCCCACTCCGGACGGTTCGCGTCCGCGGCTCGAGGAGATCCGGGCGTTCCTGCTGGATGGGTCGCAGGGCTACGTGCTGCATCTCGGCACCTGGCACAGCCTCGATCGCTTTCCGCTCGCGCCCCCCGACACGACGTTTCTGATGATCACCGACCAGGAGACGCAGCGCGATCTCACCGACTCGTACGCCGGCCGCGGCCGCTGGGCGCTGACGCAGGAGGTCGATCTGGAGGCCGAATACGGCGTGGCCGTCGCGCTCGCCCCCTGAGGGGTGTCAGGATTGCGTCACGCCGTTCCACCGGCGGTGAAATCCTGAAAACTCTTGTCAAACGTCGCGTGAAGCGCGGCGTTTTTGACGGTGCGCAGCACCGGCGCCCCCGCGCCGAAGCAGGATGACTAAAGTGGCGCCCTGAACCGGGCAATGGAGGGCAGCATGAACCTCGCAAGCATGCAGATCCGCGCGACGGCGGCCCTGGACGCGATCCAGGGCGCGGTGCGCGGCGCGCTGGTCGCGGTCGGCGTGATCGTCCTCGTGTTCGTGGCGGTCGAAGGAACCCGCCTGCTCACCGGACATGGGCTCGGTGACCGTCGGATAGCGGCCGACGGCCCGGATGCAACGGCCGCGCACTCGCCGCAGCATCCCCTGCAAGCCGAGACGATTCAGAGGGACAGGCGTCTGCAGGCGCTCGCGAACCACCTCGCGCGACGCTACCGGGTCGCCCCGGAGCCGATCGAAGAGCTCGTCCACGCCGCCTTCGCCGCGGGACGCCTCACGCAGCTCGATCCGCTCCTCATCCTCGCGGTCATCGCGATCGAATCGCGCTTCAACCCGATCGCGGAGAGCGACTACGGTGCGCGCGGCCTCATGCAGGTGGTGCCGCGCTTCCACCTCGAGAAACTCGCCGGGCACGGCGGGGAAGCGACGCTCCTCGAGCCGCACACGAACATCCTCGTCGGCACGCGGATCCTGGACGAGTACATCCAGCGTGCCGGGAGCCTCGAGGCGGGCCTGCAGTTGTACAACGGCGCCCCGGACGATCCGGCGCGCGGGTATGCGCAACGCGTGCTCGCGGAACAGCAGCGGCTCACGCAGGTGCTGCAGTCGATGCCGTCGCGTCCGCGCACGGTCGCGCTCGGCGACGTGCGCAGCTGACGCGCGGCGCCGACCCGGGCTCAACCCAACCGCGTCGGGACCACGTCCGTCGGCTTGCCGGCGACCTCGTAGCGCTTGAGGGCCGCCTCGTTCCAGACGAACCCGTGCCCGGGACGCTGCGGGGGCACGCCCCACCCCTGCGTCACGCGCCACGGCTCGTCGAGCAGGCCGAGATCGGTGAGCGAGCCGCCTTCCAGATCCTCGAGGATCAAACCGTGCGGCACCGCGCAGAGCGCGTGCACGGACAGCTCGACCGCGAAGTGCGGCGCCACCGGCAGGTTGTGCGCCTCGGCGAGCTTCGCGATCTTCAGCCACTCCGTGTAGCCGCCGACGCGGGGAATGTCGGCCTGCACGACGTCGACCGCGTTCGCGCGGATGTAGTCGGCGAACTGGTAGCGCGTGAACAGCGTCTCGCCGAGCGCGATCGGGATGCCCAGCGCGGCGCGGGTGTGGGTGTGCCCGGGGATGTCGTCGGCGAGGATCGGCTCCTCCAGCCAGTACGGGCTGAAGCGTTCCAGCATTGCACCGCGCCGTACCGCTTCGGCCGCAGTCCATTTCTGATTGGCGTCGAGCAGCAGCAGGACATCCGGCCCGATGGCGTCCCGCACCGTCGCGACGCGCTCCACGTCCTCCTGCGGGTTGTCGCGCCCCACCTTCATCTTCACCGCGCGGTAGCCGCGCTCGAGGAAGCGGCGCATCTGCTCGCGCAGCGGCTCGCCATCGAGGTGCATGTTGATGCCGCTTCCGTAGGCCGCGATGCGGTCGCGCGCGCCGCCGAACAGCCGGTAGAGCGGCAGGCCGGCCTTCTGGCCGAGAATGTCGTAGAGGGCGATGTCGATCGGCGCGATCGCCAGCGTGGTGAAACCGCCCGATCCGTTGGCGTGCAGCTCGAGCCAGCACTTCGTCCAGATGCGCTCGACATCGCGCGCGTCCATGCCGACGACCAGCGGCGCGAGGTAGTCGTCGATGATCGCGCGGATTCCCGATCCGCCCATCCCCAGCGTGTAGGACCAGCCGGTTCCGGCGAGTCCGGCGTCGGTCCGGATCGTCGTGACGATCCATTCCCAGCGGTGGATCGCCTGGATCGAGTCGCTGATCCGGACGGTCGGCGGAACCCGGTAGAGCCGGGTCTCCACGGCTTCGATGCGCATCGCGTGCCTCCTTCTCGGCGGACGCGACGATAGCAAGAAACGGCACTACCCCGATGCCGCGGCATGCCCGGTCAGTATGGCACCGGCGGCCCCCGCCAGGCATCGTCCCGGGGACGTGCGCGCGCGAGCGCAGCGCTCGCTTCGCACCACCCCTCGCAGGCGTTGCGCCCGGGACGGCGGCGCACGAAGTTCAGCAACGCTTTGCACCTTGCGTAGAAGCGGAAGAAGCGCAGGACCCTGCGGCGCTGCCGGTCGGTGATCGGCTGCGCGCTGCAGATCAGCTTGTCGTCGCTCATGCCGCGATCGGTGAGGGTCACGGCACCCCAGGCTCTCACCCGGGTATGGGCGCCGAGCGGAAGGCGCGGGCCCAGGACCACTGCATCGAGCAGGTCGCCCTCCAGGCCGATGTACTGCGGCACCGAGCCGTAGTTGAACGGGCACGGCAGGGGCGAGACGAAGTCGACGTGCCCGGTGGATCCGCGCTTGATGAAGCTGCCGCGCGGGATCTCGATCAGCACCTCGACCTCAGGCGGCGCTCCCGACCCGCCCCGGTGCGGCGAGCGGCCGCGCGTCACATCGTCCACACTGCGCGCCTACGCGGACCGAAGCGGACCGGAGCCGCTTTTCGTCCACAATGGACCGTCGCGCCCACATCGTCCTTCGAGGAGATACCACCATGTCCCTGAGCAAAGCCCAACACCGGAAGAAACGCATCCGCCGGCAGGCTACCCGCAAGACCGCGCAGCGAGCACGAACGCGCACCGCGGCGACGCTAGCCTGCGCGACGCGCTTCCGACGGCCGGCGCTCAGATGATCCCGTCGCGCGCCATCGCGTCGAACACGATCCCGGCGTACTGCTGGACCGAGGCCATCGTATCGGACTCGCCGTCGCGGTCGGTCGTGCCGATCATGCCGCTCCATGCGAGCGTGCCGGACTTCGCGTCGAAGAGCCGCGTCTCGGAGACGGTGCGCGTCGGGCCGACGGCGGTCGTCTGCGGCGGGACGTAGCTCGTCTGCCAGACGCCGCTGTAGTAGCCGTAGAAGCCGCCCCAGCCGTAGCCCACGGCGACGGTGTACCCGGGTGTCGTGACGGTCGCCTCGTTGACGCTGGTGGTGCGCGTGATGAGCATCCCGTCGACCCCGGTCTTGGCGATCACGCCGCGCAGCGTCGCCTCGTCGACCGCGCCGGCCGTGCCGAGCGAGGCGTAAGCCGGTACGCCCTTGATGCCGCGCTGACCCAGCAGCGCGACCATGCGGTCCTCGTACACGCGGCCCAGCACGTTTTCCTTCGTGACCGCGACCACGAGCACGCGCTTGAAGGGCTTGCCGACGTACTCGGGGTTCGCCTGTTGATGCAGGAGCCGGTTCGGCGCGCAGCCCGCCACGCCGGCAAGCGCGACGACCGCGAGGGAGAGTGCGCGCAGGCGGCGCACGGTGGCCTGGGTCATGACGGGAACTCCTGGTGAAGGGGTCGAAGCGCCGGCGCACACCTTGGGCGCCCCGGCGAGCGCTGCCGGCGGAGGCGCCTGGCCGATTCAGCACGGCATTCGGAGCATGCCCCTGGCAGGAGCGGGCGCTCCCTGCAAGCAGACGGCAATGTGCCGGGTCCTCTTGGCGACCCCACGGCCTGGCGGACGCCCCCCGTGCTGCGCGCATGCGAGTCCCGCAATTCTGCCGCAAATCGCGGTGACCCGACACACGAACCCCACGCGCCGATGACGGCCGTAGGCTGGCGACTGCGCCATCGCGCTTGACAGTCTGTCACGCCTGACATTACAGTGTAATGCCATGCGTGACAGCGGCCGATGATCCGAACCTTCCGGCACAAGGGCTTGCGGCGGTTCTTTCAGTCGAGCGACCGTCGCGGCATCCCGCCGGAGAGCGCCGACCGGATCCGGCGGCTGCTGGATCGATTGGAGGCGGCGAACGTGCCCGAAGACATGGACCTGCCCGGCTACAACTACCACGCCACAAGATCTGCGCCCCGCCGGGCGCACGCCGCGCCGGCGAGCACGTCTGCTTGAACGCTTGTGCGTTGGCGACCCCACGGGGATTCGAACCCCGGTTACCGCCGTGAAAGGGCGATGTCCTAGGCCTCTAGACGATGGGGTCGGCGTTTCGGAGGTTGGTGGAGGTAAGCGGGATCGAACCGCTGACCTCTTGCATGCCATGCAAGCGCTCTCCCAGCTGAGCTATACCCCCAAACCGGCGGCGCGAATTATAGCGGCGGATCAACAACCTGTAAAGAAAATCAGCGCCGCGCACGGATCAGCCCGCGTAACGCCGGATGCGCTCCAGGACGCGCGCCCGGCCGGCGGCAGCGAGCGTCGGGTAAAGCGCGGGCGTCTGCGTCGTGCCGAAAACGACCGCGCGCAGCGGCATCGCGAGCTTCGGCATCTTCAGCCCGTGCGCCTTCAGCGCGCCCTCGAACGCCGACTGGATCCCCGCCTCCACCCACGGCTCGACGGCCGCAAACCGGTCCGCGAGCCCGTGCAGGGCGGCGCGTGCCTCGCTCGTGAGCTGCGCCGCAAGCAACTCCGGCGCCGGCGCGGCATCGCTGTAGAACAGCGCCCGCGCGGCGTCGGCGAGCTCGTTCGAGCGTCGTCGCCCGCTCGCGCAGCAACGCGGTCGCGACGGCGAGCTCGGGGCCGCGCGAGAGGTCGCCGCCATCGCGCTGGATACGCGGCGCGACCAGCGTCGCGAGCCGCGTGGGTTCGGCCTTCTTGATGTACTGCTGGTTCAGCCACAGCAGCTTCTCGGGGTTGAACTGCGCCGGCGACCGGCTGATGTGGCCGAGGTCGAACCACTCGACGAACTGCTCCACGGCGAACACCTCGTCGTCGCCGTGCGCCCAGCCGAGCCGCGCGAGATAGTTGACGAGCGCCTCGGGCAGGAACCCGTCCTCGTCGTACTGGGTGACGCTGACCGCGCCGTGGCGCTTCGAGAGCTTCTCGCCGTCGGGGCCGAGGATCATCGGCACGTGGCCGAATTTCGGCACCGGCGCGCCGAGCGCGTCGTAGACGTTGATCTGGCGCGGCGTGTTGTTGACGTGATCGTCGCCGCGGATCACGTGCGTGATCTGCATGTCGATGTCGTCGACCACCACGCCGAAGTTGTAGGTCGGCACCCCGTCGGCGCGCAGGATCACCAGATCGTCGAGCTCGCGGTTGGCGATCTCGATCGGTCCCTTGACGAGATCGTGCCAGCCGACCGTGCCCTCGTCCGGGTTGCGAAAGCGGACCACCGGCGTGACGCCCGCCGGCGGGGTCTTGCCGCGCGCATTCTCCGGGCGCCAGCGGCCGTCGTAGCGCGGCTTCTCGCCGCGGGCGCGCTGCGCGTCGCGCATCGCGTCGAGCTCTTCCTTGCTCGCATAGCAGAGGTAGGCGTGCCCGGCCGCGATCAGCTGCTCGGCGACCGCGCGGTAGCGCGGCAGCCGCTCCATCTGCCGGTACGGCCCCTCGTCCCAGTGGAGCCCGAGCCAGCGCATGCTGTCGTAGATCGCCGTGACGGCGTCCTCGGTATGGCGCTCGAGGTCGGTGTCCTCGATGCGCAGGATGAACTCGCCGCGGTGCTTGCGCGCGTAGGCCCACGAGAACAGCGCGGTGCGCGCGCCGCCGATGTGGAGGTAGCCGGTCGGGCTGGGAGCGAATCGGGTGCGGATCATGGCGGTTTGCGCTTCAGCAGGCGCGCATTGTACTGAGCCCGCTCACGCCCCGACGATTCGTGCGGGATCCGCGAACGCGTAGCCGAGCGCCTCGGCCACCGCCGGGTGCGTGACCTGCCCCGCGCAGACGTTCAAGCCGTCGCGCAAGTGCGGGTTGCGCGCGAGCGCCGCCTTCCAGCCGCGATCCGCCAGCTCGAGCACGTACGGCAGCGTCGCGTTGTTGAGCGCGAAGGTGGAGGTCCGCGGCACGCCGCCGGGCATGTTCGCGACGCAGTAGTGCACGATGCCGTCGACGACGTAGGTCGGGTCGGCATGCGTCGTCGGCCGCGAAGTCTCGAAGCAGCCGCCCTGGTCGATCGACACGTCGACCAGGACCGCGCCCTGCTTCATCCGGGCGAGCATCGGACGCGTGACGAGCCGCGGCGCGCGCGCGCCGGGGATCGAGCACCGCGCCGACGATCAGATGCGCGCTGGAAACGTGTTCGGCAACCAGGTCGGCGAGCGCCATGACGGTCTGTCACGCGCGCGCCGAACTGCGCGGCGATTCGCCTGAGCGCCTCGGGCGACCGGTCCATCACGACGACCTCGGCGCCGATCCCGACGGCGACGTGCGCCGCGTTGGCGCCGACGTTGCCCGCGCCGAGGATGACGACCTTGCCCGGCGCGACGCCCGGCACGCCCGCGAGCAGGACGCCGCGTCCGCCCCGCGCCTTCTCCAGGCTGGCCGCGCCGACCTGGATCGACATGCGCCCGGCGACCTCCGACATCGGCGCGAGCAGGGGCAGCGTGCCCTGCGGCGAGGTGACCGTCTCGTACGCGATGCAGATCGCGCCCGAGGCGACGAGGTCCTGCGCCTGATCGGGATCCGCCGCCAGGTGAAGGAAGGTGAACAGCACCTGGCCCGGGCGCAACCGGGCGCGCTCGGCGGGCTGCGGCTCCTTGACCTTGACGATCATCTCGGCCGCGGCGAAGACCTCGTCCGCGCCGCCCGCCAACCGTGCGCCCGCGGCGACGTACTCGTCGTCCGATACGCCCGCACCGGCTCCGGCGCCGCGCTCGACCAGCACTTCGTGCCCGTGCGCGCGCAGCTCGCGCACGCTCGCGGGCGTGAGCCCGACGCGGTACTCGTGGGTCTTGGTTTCCTGCGGAACTCCGATCAGCATCCCTCGACTCCTCGGGCTCCTCGGTGGCCGGGCGCGCGGTTTGACCGCATTCCCGGCGCTGTGGGAAAATCCCGCCCCTCCGGGCGGTTAGCTCAGTGGTACGAGCACTCGCTTCACACGCGAGGGGTCACTGGTTCGATCCCAGTACCGCCCACCACCTTCCCTCCACCCGCACGCGCCGCTCAGGTCGCGACCGACTCCCGCAGATCGAGCCGCGCGACGCGCACCGCCGGGTCGTCGGGATCGAACTCGATCCGGAAGCCGAGCTTGCGGACGAAATCGAGCATGCGATTGTTCGCCCCGAGGACGAACCCCTCCATGCGCTCGAGCCCGCGCGCCCGCGCATCGCGGATGAGCGCGCGCATGAGGCGACCGGCGATGCCCTTGCCCTGCCACGCATCCGCGATCGTGATCGCGAACTCGCAGCTCGTGCCGCCCGGCTCGACGGCGTAGCGGGCGACCGCGATCTCCTCCTCGCCCGCCGCGGTGGAGCGGATCACGACGTACACGGATTCGCGCTCGTGGTCCGGATGGGTGAAGGCGTGCAGCTGGTCGGGGCTCAGCTCCTTGAGCTCGCCCATGAAGCGCTTGAACTTGGACTGCGGCGAGAGGTTCCGGACGAACGCGCGCTCGAGCTCCATGTCGCTCGCCCGGATCGACCGCAACGTCGCGGCGCTGCCGTCGAGGAGCGTCCAGTTCTCGACGATCTCCGGCGGTGGCTTGCTGTCCGGCACCGCTCAGGCGGCCTCGAATCCGGCGTCCTCGACCGCCTTGCGGAACTCCGGCGCGCCCGCGCGCGCGGGGTCGAAGCGCAGCTCGGCCTCGCCCTTCTCGAGCGAGACGTCCACCGCATCCACGCCCGGCACCGCCTGGAGCACGCGCGTCACGCTGCGCACGCATCCCTGGCAGGTCATGCCCGACACCTTTATCGTCGTCGTTTCCATGGTCATCTCCGCTCATTTCCGAAGGGATGGACGCCAGCGCCCGAGCAGCAGCGAGTTGCTGACCACGGACACCGACGAGAAGGCCATCGCCGCGCCGGCGATGACCGGGCTCAGCAGGCCGAGCGCCGCAAGCGGGATGCCGAGCACGTTGTAGAAGAACGCGAAGAACAGATTCTGCCGCACCTTCGCCACCGTGCGCCGCGAGAGGTCGACCGCATCGGCCAGCGCGCGCAGATCGTCGCGCATCAATGTGACGTCCGCGGTGTCGATCGCCACGCCGGTGCCGCCCGCGAGGGTGAAGCTCACGTCGGCGGCCGCCAGCGCCGGCGCATCGTTGATGCCGTCGCCGGCCATGCCGACCACCTCGCCCGCCCGGCGACGCGCGGCCACCTCGGCCGCCTTCCCGGCCGGCAGCACGCCCGCCTTGAACGCATCGATGCCGGCCTGCGCCGCGACCGCCCGCGCCGTCGCCTCGTGATCGCCGGAAATCATCACGAGCTCGATGCCCAGCGCGCGCAGCCGCGCAATCGCCTCCCGGGACGTCGCGCGCAGGCGGTCGGCCACGAGCACGAACCCGAGCAGCCGCCCACCGGCCGCCACGACGACGACGGTCTCGCCCGCACGCCGGAAGCCCGCCATTTCGGCGGCGTCGACCGGCACGCCGATCTCCGCGACGAATTCCGGCGTGCCGAGCCGCGCGGGCACGCCGTCCACGACGCCCGAAACGCCTTTCCCGGACACCGCGCGGAACTCGCCCGGCAGCGCCGTCTCGATCCCGGCGGCGGCCGCGCGCTCGCGAACGGCGCGCGCGATCGGGTGCTCCGACCCGCGCTCGAGCGCCGCCGCAACGCGCAGCACGTCCGTCTCGGTCACGCCCGGCGCCGGCGCGATCCGCGTCACCCCCGGCTTGCCTTCGGTCAGCGTGCCCGTCTTGTCGAGCAGCAGCGTGGTCATCGCGCCCGCTCGCTCCAGGGCCTCCGCGTTGCGAATGAGGATGCCCGCTTTGGCCGCCCGGCCGATCCCGACCATCAACGCGGTCGGCGTCGCCAGGCCGAGCGCGCAGGGGCACGCGATGACGAGCACCGCGACCGCGCGCACGAGGGCGGTCTCGAAGGATCCGAGGACGAGCCACACGCCGAAGGTCACGACCGCCACGGCGACCACCGCCGGGACGAACACCGCCGAGACTTTGTCGGCGAGCGCCTGGACCGGCGCCTTGGAGCCCTGCGCAAGCGCGACGAGCCGGATGATCCCGGCAAGCACCGTCTCGCGCCCGATCCCGGTCGCACGGCACTTGAGCAGCCCCGCGCCGTTGACCGTCGCCGCGAACACCTTTGCCCCCGTGGCCTTTGCCACCGGCATGCTCTCGCCGGTGAGCATCGACTCGTCCACGCTGGAGCCGCCGTCCAGCACTTCGCCGTCCACCGGCACGCTGTCGCCGGGGCGCACGACGAACACGTCGCCGCGCTGCAGCTGCTCGACCGGCACTTCCTTCAGCCCCGCCGGCGTCTCCAGCCAGGCGACGCGCGGCTGGAGCTGCGCGAGCGACCGCAGGGCCGCCGAGGTGCGCGCTTTGGCGCGCGCCTCGAGCCACTTGCCGAGGATGACCAGCGTGATCACGACGGCGCCGGCCTCGAAGTAGACGTGCTGATCGAGACTCCAGAGCGTCACGACGGCGCTGAACGCGTACGCCATCGTGGTCCCGATCGCGATGAGGACATCCATGTTGGCCGCGCCGCCGCGCAGGGCGTGCCAGGCGCCGCGATAGAACCGCGCACCGCTCACGAATTGCACCGGCGTCGCAAGCGCAAGCTGCAGCCACGGCGGCAGCAGGTGATGGGCCGCTCCGGTGAACATCCACGCCATGTCGGCGAGGAACGGGGCGGTGAACGCGGCCGCGACCAGGAACTGCCGCAACGCGGCGCGGCGGTCGGCCTCGTGATCGGCGACCGTGCCCGCCTCGTGCAGGTGCGCGCCGTACCCCGCGCGCGCCACCGCCGCGATCAGCGAATCGACAGTGGTGGCGCCCCCCTGGAACGCGACCTGGGCGGTCTCGGTCGCGTAGTTGACGCTCGCCTCGACGCCCTCGAGCCGGTTCAGCGTGCGCTCGATCCGGCTGGCGCAAGCGGCACAGGTCATGCCCTCGAGCGCGAGCTCGACAATCTGCGGCGCCGCCGGAGCGTTCATCAGCGGACTGGCGCGTGCCCGCGGGAGAGGACCGTGGTTGCGATCGAGCCCGCCTGCGCGTTCGACACCGCGTTCATGGCGCGCGCGCCCCTGTCGCGGTAAGTAGCATTCCCGGCACCTTGCCTCCCGGAGGATCAGCAGTTCCTTCGTATCTTAACGTGGGGCCCGGATCGGACCCGATCAAGCGATGCAGGCGATCCCCTGTTTGACGTGCTCGATCAGGCCCGGGGTGCGCAGCGCTCCGAAGAGTCCGAGCGCCGCGACGGCGAGCCCGGCGGCAAGCCGGACGCGGCGGCGGGCGAGCGCCGCCCGCAGGGTGCCGACCGCCAGCCCGGCCGCCAGCAGGTTCGGAAGCGTCCCCAGCCCGAACGCCAGCATCACGATCGCCCCCTGGGTTGCGCTGCCGCTGACCAGCGCCAGCGCCAGCACGCTGTAGACCAGCCCGCACGGCAGCCAGCCCCACACCGCGCCCACGCCAAGCGCGCGCGGAACGGTGTCGATCGGCAGCCACCGGCGGCCAAGCGGCGCGATCCGGCGCCACAGCGCCGTGCCCAGGCGCTCGAGGCCGGATACGGCCCGCCCGAGCCCCGCGAGGTAGAGGCCGAGCAGCACCACCAGGCCGTTCGCCACGACGGCGAGCACGATCTGCACGGGCAGGACCGCCTCGAGGAGCGCCGCAGTCCCGCCGACGCCGCCGGCGATCGCTCCTGCGGCGGCATAGCTTGCGATGCGGCCCGCGCTGTACGACAGGTGCAGCGGCGCTTGCGTGGAGAACATGGCCACGGCGGTGCCGCCGGGGCCGAGCCGCACCGGGTCGACGTCGCGTCGATGCAGGTTCAGCGCGCCGACGATGCCGCCGCACATGGCGACGCAATGCACGCCGCCGAGCAGCCCGACGAGGAATGCGCTCGCCGCGATCTCAGTCAATGCCTGGCTCCGGGTGCCGAGCGACCCGCGCCCGGGCGGGCCGACGGGCGCGCCGGGCGCGCCCGCGACGGTCAGATTACCTTGGAATAGCGCGCGCGGCTCTGCGCCTCGCGCAAGTACCGGTCGAACACCATGCTGATCGCCCGCACGAGGAGACGGCCGCGCGGCGTCACCGTGATCCACTCCCGGTCGATCTCGACCAGGCCCATCGTCTGGAGCTCGCGCAGCTCCGCCAGCTCTTCGGCGAAGTAGCGCCGGAAGTCGATGAGGTACGCGATGCCGATCGACTCCATCGACACTTCGAACTGGCACATCAGCGCCATGATCACCGCACGCCGCACCAGGTCGTCGGCGGACAGCTCGATGCCGCGCAGCACCGGAAACTGGCGCTGGTCGAGCCGGTCGTAGTACTCGTCCAGCGTCTTGACGTTCTGGACGTACGACGGGCCTACCGCACCGATCGCCGAGATCCCGATCGCGACCAGATCGCACTCGGCGCGGGTGGAATAGCCCTGGAAGTTGCGGTGCAGGTGGCCGATGCGCTGCGCCTGCGCGAGCTCGTCGTCGGGCCGGGCGAAGTGATCCATCCCGATGTACTGGTAGCCGGCGCGCGTGAAGGTGCGGATCGCGAGCGTCATCAGGTCGAGCCGCGTCGCGGCCGACGGCAGGTCCGCCTCGTTGATGCGCCGCTGCGGCTTGAAGACCGTCGGCAGGTGCGCGTAGTTGTACAGCGCGATCCGGCTCGGGTTGAGGTGCAGGACCTTGAACAGCGTCTGGCCGAACCGCTCCACGGTCTGGTGCGGCAAGCCGTAGATGAGATCGAGGTTGACCGACTTGAATCCGCTCGCGCGCGCCGCCTCGACCACGTCGGCGGTGAGCTCGTAGCCCTGGACCCGGTTCACCGCGCGCTGCACGTCCGGGTCGAAGTCCTGCACGCCCACCGAGAGCCGGTTGAAGCCGAGTTCGCCGAGCAGCGCGATCGTGAGCGGGTCGGCGCTGCGCGGATCGACCTCGATCGAATACTCGCCGTCCTCGGCGAGGGCGAAATGATCGCGGATGATGCCCATCAGGTCGCGCAGCTCCAGCGGGCTGAGGAAGGTCGGCGTGCCGCCGCCCCAGTGGAGCTGCTCGATGCGCTGCCCCGTGCCGATCACGTCGGTGACGAGATCCAGCTCCCGCTCGAGGTAGCGCAGGTACTTGGCCGACCGCCCGTGATCCCGGGTAATGACCTTGTTGCAGCCGCAGTAATAGCAGATCGAGCTGCAGAACGGCAGGTGCACGTACAGGGAAAGCGGCCGCGAAGTGGCCCCGTCGCGCCGGCGCTCGAGCGCGCGGACGTACGCCGCGGTATCGAAGGCCTCGACGAACCGGTCCGCCGTAGGGTAGGAGGTGTAGCGCGGTCCGGGTCGGTCGAAGCGGCGCAGGAGCTCCGGGTCGATGACGAGGTCAGTCGGATTCACTGGTAAACTTCCCTGTAGGGGAAAGTTTGGATCCCCGCACCCGATGCGTGTTGACCTGGATCAACGGTCCTTGGAGCTGCGCTCAATGGATACCCAGCCTGCGACCGGCAAAGTCATCAACATCCACCAGCTGAAGACCGTCTGTTCGAGCTGCAGCCTGCGCGAGCTGTGCCTGCCGATGGGCCTCTCGCGCGAGGAGATCGAGCATCTCGACACGCTGGTGTACACCCGGCGGCGCGTCAAGCGCGGCGAGACCCTGTATCGGGCGGGCGACGGCTTCAACTCGCTGTACGCCGTGCGCACCGGGTTCTTCAAGAGCAACGTGATCCTCGAGGACGGGCGCGACCAGGTCACCGGGTTTCACATGCCCGGCGACATCCTCGGCATGGACGGCATCGGCACCGAGGCGCACACCTGCAACGCGCATGCGCTCGAGGACGGCGAGGTGTGCGTGATTCCGTTCGCGCGGCTGGAGGAGGTGTCGCGCGAGGTGCGCAATCTCCAGCACCAGTTCCACAAGGTGATGAGCCGCGAGATCGTGCGCGACCAGGGGGTGATGATGCTCCTCGGCACGATGCGCGCCGAGGAGCGCCTGGCGGCCTTCCTGATCAACCTCTCGCAACGCTTCGTCGCCCGCGGCTACTCGCCGTCGGAGTTCCACCTGCGCATGACGCGGGAGGAAATCGGCAGCTATCTCGGCCTCAAGCTCGAAACGGTCAGCCGGATCTTCTCGAAGTTCCAGGAACAGGGGCTGATCGCGGTGCAGCAGAAGCACATCCGGATCCTCGACACGGACGGCCTCAAGCACCTCCTCAGCCATCGCGAGGAGTAGCGCCCCGCCGGGCGCCCCCCCGCGCTCAGCGGTAGACGAGCACCGGCACTTTCGAGTGCGCCAGGACCTTCTGGGTCACGCTGCCCAGGATCAGCGACGCCAGCTCGCCGCGGCCGTGCGAGGCCATGAAAATCACGTCGCATTTCTTGCGCTTCGCCGCGTCGATGATGCCCTGGTAAGCCGTCGACGGCTTGGTCATCATGGTTTCGCAGCTCACGCCGGCGGCCTTGGCCACCTTCTCCACCTCGGCCAGGAACTTCTGGCCCGCCTCGCGGGCGCGCTCCTCGAAGCTCTTGATGGTGGCAGTGTCGATGACATAGCCATCCCCGTAAACGTACGGCTGGAACGCCTCGAGGGCGTAATAGGCCGTCACCTTGGCGTTGAGATCCTTCGCGAGCGCGATGCCCGCCTTGACCGCCTTGCGCGCGAGCGCCGATCCATCGGTCGGGATCAGGATTTGTTTGAACATGGTCGCCTCCTTGGATTCTCGTTTTGAGTTTACGCCTGCGCGCCGGGCGTACCTTGCGTCCTGTCAAACGACTTGGCCGGCGGACGGTTGAGGTCGGCGCTCGAGCGCTGGAAGAAGCAGGTCAGCGCGCTCGACCCGGCCGCGAAGAGCCAGAACGCGAAAAACCCGATCGAGTAGATCGCGGTCCGGCTGAGGCCGATCTCCCGGTCGAAGAGCCGCAGATCGGTCGGGTCGAAGAGCGTGAAGAAGACGCCCTCCGCGATGCCCGCCACGATGAACGCCGGCCACAGGATGTAGATGAGCCGTTTCCCCGTCGACATGTCTCCTCCCCCTGCGGTGCGCCCGCTACTCGCGACGCCGCGGGCGCAACGTCACCTGGCGGTCGGCCGTGCGCCATTCGCCCGCGAGTCGCCACTGCCCGGCGGCATCCTCCAGGACGAGTCGCCACGTCCCCGGCGAGACCGGCACGAGCTCACCGTCCAGGACGCCGCCGGCGCCTGGCGCGAGCGCCACGGTCTGATCCTGCCCGACCCGCGTCGGATGGACGAGCCGCAGCGTCGGTCGGGCGGCCCGCGCCCCGCCCTCCGATATCAGCACCCGCACCCGGTCGCCCTCCGGGTTGAACGACAGCGTCGCCTGGAGGCCGAGCGCCGCGGCACGCGCCTCGCGGTCGAGCACCTGGTTGATCGCGAGGCCCTGCTTGTAGTAGTCGTCGACGACGAGGCCGTCGTCGGTGCGCAGCCCGAGCACGACCATGACGACGCCCATCGCGACCGCCGCCGCCGGCGCGAGCATCAGCAGCCAGGGCCAGGGTTCCCGGTACCAGGGGCGCAGCGGCGGCGACACGGTGCTCATGTTAGCGGACCAGGAAGACCGCCTGCTCGCGCGCGACGATCCGCTCGTCGTCGACCGCTTGACTTCGACCTCGAACCGGTGCGAGCCCTTGGCGGTCGCGCCGGGGTCGATCTGCACCCGCAGCGGCACCTGACGGGTGGTGGCCGCCGGAACCTCCACCTCGGATCTCGCTCGCGACGCGCGATCCCCGGCAGCCCGCTGACGGCGATCCGGAACCGGTGCGGCATCTCCTGCGTGTTCATCAGCTGGATGCGATACACGTTCTCGATCCGGCCGCCCTCGACTTCGCGCGCGAGGCTCGCGCGGTCGCGGACGATATCCACCTTCAGCGGGACGCGCAGGTACAGCGCGCCCGCCAGCACCGCCATCACGCCGAGCAGGATGGCGCCGTAGATCAACGTGCGCGTCCGCAGCACGCGGCGGACCATCTGGCGAAAACCCCAACCGTGCGCGAGGGCGTTCTCGGTCGAATAGCGGATGAGGCCGGTGGGGTAGTGGAACTTGCCCATCACCTGGTCGCACGCATCGATGCAGGCCGCGCAGCCGATGCACTCGTACTGCAGCCCGTCGCGGATGTCGATCCCGGTCGGGCAGACCTGGACGCACAGGCCGCAGTTCACGCAGTCGCCGAGCGCGCCGGCGCCGTGCGCGATTTTCCGCGACCGCGGCCCGCGCGGCTCGCCGCGCGCCGCGTCGTAGGTGACGATCATCGTGTCGCGGTCGAACATCGCGCTCTGGAAGCGCGCGTACGGGCACATGTACTTGCAGACCTGCTCGCGCATCCAGCCGGCGTTGCCGTAGGTGGCGAAGCCGTAGAACAGGATCCAGAAGGTTTCCCAGGGCCCGGTCGAGAGGCTCGCGACCGCCCCCCAGAGCTCCTTGATCGGCGTGAAATAGCCGACGAAGGTGAATCCCGTCCACAACGCGACCGCGATCCAGGCGCCGTGCTTCGCGGCCTTGATCGCGAGCTTGCGCGCGCTCATCGGCCCCTCGTCGAGCAGCATGCGCTGCGCCCGCCCGCCCTCGATCTTGCGCTCGATCCACATGAACATCTCGGTGTACACCGTCTGCGGGCACGCGTACCCGCACCACAGCCGCCCTCCGACCGCCGTGAAGAGGAACAGCGAGAGGGCCGCGATGATGAGCAGCGCCGTCAGGTAGATGAAGTCCTGCGGCCAGAACACGAATCCGAGGACGTAGAACTTGCGGGCCGCAAGGTCGAACAGCACTGCCTGGCGGTCATTCCATGCGAGCCAGGGCAGGCCGTAGAAGACGAGCTGCGTGAGCCACACGAGCGCCCACCGCCAGCGGTCGAAAAGCCCGTGGACGGTGCGCGGATAGATCTTCTTCCGCGCGGCGTAGAGGGCCAGCTCGCCCTCCTTCACCGGCCCCGCAGACGCCGCCGCCGTCGCGCCCCGACGCTCGAGATCCTTCGCGATGGCCTGGCCCCCGAGCGGATCGTTCATGCGCTCCTACTCGATCACTTGGCCGGCTTGTTGCCAACGCTCCAGACGTACGCCGCCACGAGGTGCGATTTCGCCTCGCCGAGGAAGCCCTTCCACGCCGGCATCTGGCCGGTGCGGCCGTTCTGCAGCGTCGCGACGATGTCCGCCTCGGAGCCGCCGTACAGCCACACCTTGTCGGTGAGGTTGGGCGCGCCGAGCGCGGGGTTGCCCTTGCCGTCGGGGCCATGGCAGGCCGCGCAGATGGTCGCGAACTTCTCCTTGCCGCGCGCCACGCGGATCGAGTCGCTCGCCATGCCCGACAGCGACATGACGTAGTGCGCCACGTCCTTCACCCCTTCCGGGCCGAGCGCGGCGCCTTGCGGCGGCATCACGGCCATGCGGCCGTTCAGGATGGTTTCCTTGATCACCTTCGGATCTCCGCCCCACTGCCAGTCCGCATCGGCCAGGTTCGGGAAGCCCTTGGCGCCGCGCGCATCGGAGGCGTGGCACTGCGCGCAGTAGTTCAGGTACAGGTTCTGGCCGATGGCCATCGCGTTCGCGTCCCCGGCGAGCTTGTCGAAGTCCATCGCCGCGTATTTCGCGTAGATCGGACCGTACGTCGCATCCGCCTTCTTCACCTCGTCCTCGTACTGCTTCGTCTGCGACCAGCCGAGGCTACCGCGGAAGCTGCCGAGCCCGGGGTAGAACGCGAGGTAGACCAGCGAGAACACCACGGTGATGTAGAAGAGCCAGCGCCACCAGTTCGGCAGCGGGTTGTTCCATTCCTGCAGGTCCTCGTCCCAGACGTGGCCGGTCGTGTCGATCTTCGCGCCCGGCGCCCGCCTGGTCGTCTGCATCCAGAGCAGGACGGCGCAGCCGACGATCGACACCACGGTCAGCACGGCGATGTACCAGTTCCAGAATTCGCTCGTGAAGTCGCTCATTTGCCGTCTCCCCTCACCCTTTCTTGCCGGTCGTCGCCGTCCTCGAGGATCGACCGCGCGGCGCGATCGAACCCGCGCCCGCGCCGGGCGCTGTACGCCCACCAGACGATGCCGAGAAACGTCGCGAAGCTCGCGATCGTGATCACCGCACGGAGGTCGTTGAGGTCCATGCGGCTAGTTCCTGTCCTTGAGCAACGTTCCCAGTTCCTGCAGGTACGCGATCATCGCGTCGAGCTCGGTCTTGCCCTCCAGCGCCTTGCGCGCGCCCGCGATCTCGGCGTCGGAGTAGGGCACGCCGAGGCGGCGCAGCGCGCGCATCTTCGCCTCGATGTCGTCGCTCGCGGCCGGGGTGGCGGCGAGCCAGGGGTACGCCGGCATGATCGATTCGGGCACGACGTCGCGCGGATTCTGGAAATGGATGCGGTGCCAGTCGTCGCTGTACCGCCCGCCGACGCGCGCCAGATCCGGCCCGGTGCGCTTGCTGCCCCACTGGAACGGGCGGTCATAGACGAACTCCCCGGCCACCGAGTAGTGGCCGTAGCGCTCGGTCTCCGCCCGGAACGGCCGGATCATCTGCGAGTGGCAGTTGTAGCAGCCCTCGCGAACGTAGATGTCGCGCCCGACCAGGCGCAGCGGGGCGTAGGGCTTGAGTCCGGCCACCGGCTCGGTGGTCGAGCGCTGGAAGTACAGCGGCACGATCTCGACCAGGCCGCCCACCGCCACGACCAGGAGCACCAGGACGATCAGCAGCGTGTTGCTCTTCTCGATCTGCGCGTGATTGAAAGCCATGTCCGTCTCCCCTCAAGCGTGCGCCGGCGCCGGGATCGGCGCGTCGACCGCCTTGTGTCCGGCGGCCGTCTTCCAGACGTTGTAGGCCATGACGAACATCCCCGAGAGATACAGCGTCCCGCCGAGCAGGCGGATCACGTAGAACGGCGCGCTCGCCTTGGTCGACTCGACGAACGTGTAGGTGAGCGTGCCGTCGGGGTTCACCGCACGCCACATCAGCCCCTGCGTGACGCCTGCGATCCACATCGCGGCGATGTAGAGCACGATCCCCACCGTCGCGACCCAGAAGTGCAGCGTCACCAGCGGCACGCTGTGCATCTGCGTCCGGCCGAAGAGCCGCGGGATCAGGTAGTAGATGCAGCCGAGGCTGATCATGCCGACCCAGCCGAGCGCGCCCGAGTGGACGTGGCCGATCGTCCAGTCCGTGTAGTGCGAGAGCGCGTTCACCGTCTTGATCGACATCATCGGCCCCTCGAAGGTCGACATGCCGTAGAACGAGAGCGAGACGATCAGGAACTTGAGGATCGGGTCGTCGCGCAGCTTGTGCCACGCACCCGAGAGCGTCATGATGCCGTTGATCATTCCGCCCCACGACGGCGCGAGCAGGATGAGCGAGAACACCATCCCGATCGACTGCGTCCAGTCGGGCAGCGCCGTGTAGTGCAGGTGGTGCGGGCCGGCCCACATGTAGGTGAAGATCAGCGCCCAGAAATGCACCACCGACAGGCGGTAGGAGTAGATCGGCCGGCCGGCCTGCTTCGGGACGAAGTAGTACATCATCCCCAGGAAGCCAGCGGTGAGAAAGAAGCCGACCGCGTTGTGCCCGTACCACCACTGCACCATCGCGTCCTGCACGCCCGCGTACGCGGAATACGATTTCCATAGCGTCGCCGGCATCGCCGCGCTGTTCACCACGTGCAGCAGCGCGACGGTGAGGATGAACGCGCCGAAGAACCAGTTGGCGACGTAGATGTGCGCGGTCTTGCGCTTCGCGATCGTGCCGAAGAACACCACCGCGTACGCCACCCACACCAGCGTGATCAGCACGTCGACCGGCCACTCGAGCTCGGCGTATTCCTTCGAGCTCGTGAGCCCGAGCGGGAGCGTGATCGCCGCGAGCACGATCACGACCTGCCAGCCCCAGAACGTGAACGCCGCCAGCGCGTCGGAGAAGAGGCGCACGTGGCAGGTGCGCTGCACCACGTAGTAGGAGGTGGCAAATAGCGCCGAGCCGCCGAACGCAAAGATCACCGCGTTCGTATGCAGCGGCCGGAGCCGTCCGAACGACAGCCACGGAATGCCGTAGGTGAGATCGGGCCAGATGAACTGGGCGGCAATGATGACCCCGACCAGCATGCCCACGATGCCCCACACGACGGTCATGATCGCGAACTGCCGCACGACGGTGTAGTTGTAAGTCCCGGCTGTCATGGATCCCTTCCCCTTTTGACCGACTGGCTCTTCAACGGCGCGCGAAACGCATGCCCCCTGCCCGGTCCGCATTCGCCACCGAATGCTAAAAGAGCAGCCCGCGCTTCACTTGATTCAGGTCAAATCCGCCGCCGCACTGCAGCGAAACTCGCGCACCCCGGATAAACGCCGTCTATTGCTCACGCCCTTCGTCGGGCGCGTCGTCGTCGAGCAGGACCTTGAACCCGGGCCCCTCGAGATCGTCGAACTGGCCCGATCGCAGCGCGAACCAGAACACCGCGCCGATCAGGAAGACGAGGACGACCGAGAGCGGGATGAGGAGATAGAGGATATCCACCGCGCCTACCCCTCGCGGCGCCTGGTCGCGCTGCGCCGTCTCAGCCGCAGCGCATTGAGCACGACCGCGAGCGAGCTGCCCGACATGCCGATGCCGGCCATCCAGGGCGTCACCAGACCGGCCGCTGCGGCGGGCACCGCCGCGAGGTTGTAAAGAGCGGCCCACACCAGGTTCTGGCGGATCACGCGCAGGGTCGAGCGCGCCAGCTCGAAGGCCTCCGCGAGCGCGCCGGGCTCCCCCGAGAGCAGCACCGCGTCCGCCCGCGTCTGGGCGATCTCCGCGCCCGTCCCGAGCGCAACCGAGACGTTCGCCTGGGCCAGCACCGGCGCATCGTTGACGCCATCGCCGACCATTGCCACGATCGCGCCCGCCTGCTGGAGCGCGGTGACATACGCCTGTTTGGCCGCGGGATCCGCCTCCGATCGGGCGGACACGATGCCGAGCGAACGCGCGACGGCACGAACGGGCCCTTCGGCATCGCCGCTCAGCAGGTGAATGCGCTTGCCCATCGCCTCGAGTCTGCGCATCAGCGCCGCGGCGCCCGGCTTCACCGTGTCGGCGAGCTCGAACTGCGCGAGCCACGCGCCTGCAGAAACGAGATAGACGACTGTTGCCCCGGCGTGGGGCGCCGGCGCGTTGTCGCAGGAAACCTGCGCGAGCTCGTCGCAGAACGCGCGCGACCCGAGCCGATATCGAATGCCGTCCACGTCACCTTCGACGCCGCGCCCCGGATGACTCGAGACCCGGCCGGCCGCGCCCGCGCCGGTCTGCGCGGCATCGGTATGGCGCATGAGGGCTCGCGCGACCGGATGCTCGGAGGCGGCCTCGAGCGCGCGCGCGAGCGCCTCGCATTGCCCGATTGGACGCGCTCCCAGCGCCCTCGCCGCGGCAACCCGCAGTTCGCCGTGCGTCAGCGTGCCGGTCTTGTCGAAGACTACGTCCGTGGCGCGCGCGAGCGCCTCGATGCTGTGACCGCGCGTCACGATCATGCCGCGGCGCGCAAGCTCGCCGGTCGCAACCGTCAGTGCCACGGGCGTCGCCAGGGAAAGCGCACACGGGCAGGTCACGACCAGGACCGACACCGCCACCCACAGCGCGCGCTCGGGCGCGAGCAGCAGCCAGGCTGCCGCCGTCGCCGCGGCGACGAGCAGCACGCCCAGAACGAATCCGTGCGCGTACCGGTCGGCGACCTCGACGAGCCGGTGGCGCTCGGTCATCGCCCGCTCGACCAGACGAACGATGGCGGCGAGCACGGTATCGGCGCCGACGCGCTCGATGCGCACGACGAACGGCGCGGACACGCTGACCGAGCCGCCGATGACCCCGCTTCCGGGGCGCTTCGCGACCGGCCGGCTCTCCCCGGTCAGGAGCGATTCGTTGATCGCCCCCTCGCCCTGCGCGACCGTGCCGTCCGCCGGCACGCGCTCGCCCGGTCGGACCAGAACGAAGTCGCCGCGCCGCAGTGCGCTCACCGCGACCCGGTCGGTCTCGATCGGCCCCGGAAACCGGCCCAGCCGCTCCGCCTGCGCCGGCACCAGACGCCCCAGATAGGCGAGTGCCCCGCCAGCGCGATGCCGCGCCTCGAGCTCGAGAAAGCGGCCGGCGAGCAGCAGGAACACGAACATCGTCACCGAATCGAAGTAGACCTCGCCCGCGCCGCGCAGCGTGGCCCAGAGGCTCGCCGCGAACGCCACCGCGATTCCGAGCGCCACGGGGACGTCCATGCCGGCGCGGCCGGCGCGGAGGTCGCGCCAGGCACCGAGGAAGAAGGGCTGTGCCGAGTAGGCCACGACCGGGACGGTGAGGGCCAGGCTGGCCCAGCGCATCAGCGCCTCGACGTCGGCCGGCATGCCGCCCTCGCGGCCCGCGACATACACGGGCAGCGCATACATCATGACCTGCATCATGCCGAAGCCCGCAACGAAGAGCCGCCAGAGCGCGGCGCGCCGCTCGCGCTGATGAACCGCATCGGCGCGCACGCGGTCGTACGGGAAGGCGCGGTAGCCGATCCGCGCCACGGCCGCAAGGATCTCGCTGAGCTGCAGCCGCGACGGGTCCCACCGCACCTGTGCGCGGCGGGTCGCATAGTTGATCGACACGCCCGCGACGCCGGGCAGCCGCCCGATCACCTGCTCGTTGAGCCAGACGCACGCGGAACAGCGCACGCCCTCGAGCAGCAAGGCCGCTTCGCGGCAGCCGTCGGCGCCGGCCACGACGAAGGACTCCTGGAACGCCGGGTCGTCGTACGCGGCGTGATCGCCCGCGCTGCGCGCCTCCACGGCCGGGCGGCCGGTCGCCTGCTCGCGCAGCCGGTAGTACGCGTCCAGGCCCGCGCCGCTGATGGCGACCGCCGCGGCCTCGCATCCGGCGCAGCAGAAAGACCGCAGCCCGTCCGCGACCCGGAGCGAACGCGCCTCGCCCGCCGACACCGGCAACCCGCAGTGGAAGCAGGCCCGTGCATTCACGCTCGGTGTCGCGTCGGCGCGGTCGGTGACGGCGGTGAGCAGGGTCAGGTCTCCGGGAACGGTCCGAGCGGGATTACACGCCGGACGCCGTCCGGATGCTAGGAGTCGGCGGGCGCCTCCGCTTGATGCAGGTCAACCGCAGCGGCTATGTCAGCAGCATAGATCCCTGAAAAGGAAGGACTTTGCCGCCACTGAGGAACGGGTCAAGCGAGTCCTGCGCCGCGACCGGCCTGGATCCGGGTGGCCACGGGCGATTGTGACATTGTTCACAGCTCTTGCGGACCTGCTGGAACTTCGACATTCAGGCTCTTGACGAATTGCACATTTTCCCGGACGCGTGTTAAATACCTCACAGTCGGTCTTGCCCAGCACCAACGACAGAACAAACCCGCGGGCAGCGCTGAAGGCACTCGCCCACGCGCGGGCGAATTAAAAACGCACTGCTGAGGAGCTAAACATGGACATGACCCTTCCGAGGGAATTTCAGCGCGTCTTTTCGGCTGCGGAGGAACAGCCGATCGACTGGCTGGGCGAGAAGCGGTTCTCCCAGTTCGACGTCGAGTTCGACGGCGGGCAGCAGATCCTGTGGGCCCGCATGCGCGGCAGTCCGGTGCCGAACTTCAACCGCACGCTGCTCGCCGAGGCGCGCGACATCCAGCGCGCGATCGAGGCCTCGGGCGGCCGCGTGCGCGTGAACGGCGCCGAGTGCACGTTTCGCTACGTCGTGCTCGGGTCAAGCGTGCCCGGCGTCTTCAGCCTCGGTGGCGATCTCGGACTGTTCATGCAGCTCATCCGCGGGGGCGATCGCGCTGCGCTCGAGCGCTACGGCCGCGAGTGCGTCGACGTCTGCTATCACAACGTGTCCCACTACAGCCTCCCGGTGACCACGATCTCGCTGGTGCAGGGCGAGGCGCTCGGCGGCGGGATGGAATCCGCGCTCTCGAGCGAAGTGGTGATCGCGGAGCGGAACGCGAAGTTCGGCCTGCCGGAGGTGTTGTTCGGCCTGTTCCCCGGGATGGGCGCCTACAACCTGATCGGCCGCCGGCTGGGCCGCAAGGTCGCCGAGGAGATGATCCTGTCCGGGGCGACGTGGACGGGCGAGGAGCTCTACGCGAAAGGACTGGTCGACGTGCTCGCCGACGACGGCCAGGGCGAGGCCGCGCTCCACGACTACGTGCGCCAGCATTCGCGCCGGGCCAATACGCACCGCGCGCTGCAGCGCATCCGCGACACGCACGAGCCGGTGCGCTACGAGGAGCTGCTGTCGATCGTGAACATCTGGTGCGACGCGGCGATGGAGCTGACCGAGACGCAGCTCAAGCTGATGGAGCGCCTCGTTCGCGCGCAGGGCAAGCGCATGGCGCAGGTGGATGGCGCCGCGCACCGCGCGGCCGCCTGAAGGCGTAGGTTACCCGGCGGCGCGCAGATGCTTGGCGACGTAGTCGTCGAGCGCCACGCGCGTCGCCGCGAAGCTCCGCTCGATCTCTTGCAGTAGCTTCTCGGCCTTGATGGGGAGTTCTCGCGGCACCACCTGCGAGACTTCCCGACATTTCACGTAGAGCGCCTCCGCACCGAGGCTTCCCGCGCTCCCCTTGAGCGCATGCACCTGCTCGCGGAACCCCTTGTAATCGGCGTCGCTCACGCTCGCGGACATCGCCGCGACCAGTTTCTCGCCGTCGGTCACGAATCCCGCCACCAGGTCCACGACGAATCCGCTGCGTCCGATCCCCTCCAGCTCCCGCAGCTTCTCCAGGTCGACCAGACCGGGGGCTGCATCGCTGGCCTCGGACAGGCTCGGGACCTCCGGGGCGAGCATCGGGCGACGACCGACCGCACGCTGCTCCGGGCACAGCGTCGCGACGGCGGCGAGGAGCCGCTTCGGCTCGATCGGCTTGGTGAGGAACGCGTCGAATCCGGCGGCGTTGCACTCGTCCATCGCCTCCCGGGTCGCGTTGGCGGTGAACATGATGAACGGCGTGCGCTCGCCCTGCGGCTCCATCATGCGAAACAGCTTGAGCGCCTCGAGACCGCCCATCACCGGCATGTGCCAGTCGACGACCACGCAGTCGAAGCGACCCTGCTCCAGCGCATCGAGCACCTGCTCGCCGTTGTCGACCACCGTGACCTCGTGTCCGGCGCCCTCGAGCACCTTCTGGACGACGAGCCGGTTGGTCGGGTTGTCCTCGGCCACCAGGACCGTACGCCCGGAAGCGCGCCGCCCGCGCGCCCCGGCGCTGATCGGAATGACGGTCTCGGGAAGCGGCAGGTCTTCCTTCGCCACCGCGCTATGCACGATGTTGAAGAGCCGCCCCTTGTCGACCGGCGTGTCCAGAAAGCTCGCATAACCGGCCTTGAGCAATGCATCGCGCGCCCGCCCGCTCGCGTCCGGATTGATCAGGACCAGCATCGGCGGGTGGAGCTCGAACCCCGAGCGCACGGTGGCCGCCAGCTGGATCGGATCCATTCGCAGGGCGCGCGCGTCGACGAGCGCGAGGTGGAACGCGCGGTTCTGCCGGGCCGCCGCCGACAGCGCGCGGATCAGCTCAGGCGCTCCGGCCGAGACTTCCACCGACGCGCCCCAGCCGGCCAGGCTGCCGGTCAGCCCCGCCACCTCGGCGGGCTCGGCGACCAGAAGATTCACGCGCAATCCCGGCAGGTTCGGCGGCGCGTCGAGCGCGTCCGCAGCCAGCTCGAACGGCAGCTCGAACCAGAAGCACGACCCGATGCCCGGCTCGCTGCGCACGCCGATCTGGCCGCCCATGAGCTCCACGAGCTGCTTCGAGATGGCGGTGCCGAGCCCGGACCCGCCATACACGCGGGTGATCGACTGGTCGGCCTGGTAGAAGCGCTCGAACAGCCTCGGGAGAGCCTCCGGCGCGATACCGATACCGGTGTCCTCGACCTCGAAGCGAATCGACGCTCCGCCGCCGCTGCCCGCACGCGCAGCGATCCGCACCGAAACTGACCCGCTCTCGGTGAACTTGAGGGCGTTGCTCGTCAGGTTGACGAGTACCTGCCGGACGTAGACGGGGCTGCCGACGAGGCGATAGGGCACGTCCGCGCCGACGCTCAGGTGAAGCGCGAGCTTCTTGCGATCGGCCTCGATCTGCAAGGTGCGGAGTGTCGTGTGCAGCAGCTTGTGCAGGTCGAACTCGACGTGCTCGAGCTGCAGCCGACCGGCCTCGATCCGGGAAATGTCGAGAATGTTGCTGACGAGCGACAGCATCAGCTGCGCGGATCCCTGCGAACTGTGCAACAGCTCGCGCTGCTCCGGGCTGAGCGGCGTCGCAAACAGCAGCTCGTTGATGCCGATGACGCCGTTCAGGGGCGTCCGCATCTCGTGCGACATCGTCGAGAGGAAGCGCGTCTTCTCGATGTTCGCCGCCTCCGCGGCCTCCCGCGCCCGCTGGATCCGCGTGAGCAGCGTGGAGACGTAGAGCGGGAGGATCACCATCGAGAACATCAGGCCGAGGCCCAGCGCCACCTGATCGTGCCAGTAGGGATTCAACAGGAGGACGGTGCCGAAGCCGGCGATCGCCAGCGCCTGCGATGCGAACAGGTAGAAGCGCCCGTACCTGAAGCCGTTGCCGAAGGTGACGAACAGGAATACGCCGAAGAGCGGCGCCCCGAGGTCGGTCGTCAGGTACATGCAGGTCGCGATCGCGACGTTGTCGCCGATCATCCCGATCACGCGCCGTCGCGGGCACACCTCGGGCCGGCGGCAGATCTCGATCAGGAGCCCGACTGCGACGGCAAGGTACAGGACGAACAGGACGTAGAGCACCGAGTCGCGCGTGGACTCGTGCCCGGTCCAGTCGGTGATCGTGAGGTAGCCGACGATGACCGTGACGAGCGCGAGGCGGACGATGGCCTGCTCATGCTCGCTGTCGGGCCGGTTCTTCAACCGGGCCCGCAGGGCGCCGACATAGGCTCTCAGTCCGCCGCTCATCCCGGGGCGTCGCGCTGCTGCGGTACGGGTCCGGGGTCTTTGAGCTCCTCCTGGATCGCGAGCGCCTCCTCGCGAACCCGCAGGAACGCGTCCACCAGACCGGGGTCGAAGTGCACGCCGCGGTGCGCCTGGAGGTACTTGACCGCCTCCTCCGAGAGCCACGCAGCCTTGTAGGGGCGGCGCGAGGTCAGCGCGTCATAGACGTCGGCGACCGCGACGATGCGGGCAGGCAGGGGGATATGGTCGCCCACCAGTCCATAGGGGTAGCCGGAGCCGTCGAACTTCTCATGGTGGCCGAGCGCGATGAGCGCGCCCATGCGGAGGTACTTCGACGGGCTGTCCTTCAGGATCTCGTAGCCGATGACCGGGTGCCGCTGCATCACCCGCAGCTCGGTCTCGGTGAGCTTGTCGGCCTTCAGCAGGATGTGGTCCGGAAGGCCGATCTTGCCGATGTCGTGGAGCGGCGCGGCGAGCTCGATCGTCTCCGACTCCTGGGCGTCGAGGCCGATCGCCTCGGCGATCAGGCGCGAGTAACGCGCCATGCGGATGACGTGGTTGCCGGTTTCCTCGTCGCGGAATTCGCCCGCTTTGGCCAGCCTGAAGAGCGTCTCCTTCTCGCGACTGCGCACCTCCTGCGTGGCGTCCTGGACCATCCCCTCGAGTAGCCGGCCCTTGTCCTCCAGCGCGAGTTGCTGGCGGCGCAGCGTCAGCAGGTTGCGGCAGCGCGCCAGGCACTCGCGCGTGTCGATCGGCTTGGTCAGGAAGTCGGTGATGCCCGCGTCGAGCGCCGAGTAGCGGACCTTCCGGTCGTCGTGGACGGTGACCATGACGATCGGCACATGGGCGTACTCGGGCAGCAGGCGAAGGCGGCGGACGAACTCGATGCCGTCGATCTCCGGCATCTGGTAATCGACCAGGACCAGATCCGCCGGGTGCGTCGTCGCCCACCTGACCGCGTCCAGCGGGCTCTCGAACGCCTGAACGGCGATGGTGGCGTCGATGCTCTGGACCACCTCTTCGAGAATGGCCCTGCCGGTCGACTGGTCGTCGACCACCAGCACGGTGTTCTTGATCGCCGGAACGGCGCGGATGCGAGGGCGCGACATCGGCTCTGATGGCCCGTCTTGTAGTAATCCGGCCAGACTAGCGCGGGAGGCCCACCAAGTCTAGGCGGAAGACGGCCTAAGTCCGTGTTCGGCCGGAAAAATACCCGTTCCGGATGCGATACGCGGAGCGGGTCCGGAGAGCGGACGAGGCGGGCCCCGACGAGCGCGTGTCGGATCGTCGGGCGCCCATGACCCAGGCCGCCGCGAGCTCGCCGCCGACGCCGGCATCTTGCCGCGAGGCGATCGCTCGATCGCACCGCAGCATCCGATCCCTTGCCCCCGAAAAGCAAGAACCCCCGGCCGCTCACGCGACCGGGGGTTCCGCTTTGGGGTCCTGACGATGACCTACTTTGGCTCCGACCGTGCACGCGGCTCTGCCGTTCCGCACTTAACCTGCAGCATTGCTGCAGGTGAGCCTCCGCCGCAGCCAGCCTGACGGCAGGCTGTCGCGCCCGCGCTCAATCCGGTCATCGTCCGCACAAACGAAAACGCCCCGGCACAAGGCCGGGGCGATTCGTTGGTAGGGTCCTGACGATGACCTACTTTCGCGCGATATACCTCGCACTATCATCGGCGCGCCACCGTTTCACGGTCCTGTTCGGGATGGGAAGGCGTGGTTCCAGCGCGCTGTGATCGTCAGGAATTCTGTTGTGGGGCCCGAGGCGCAGGCTGAGAGCTGCGCGATCGTGCACCCGACGATCCGAAAGAAGTGTGGAGTTGTGATTGCGTAGCGCTGTCCCTCGCGGAGCTCTCCGCTTGGGGTTATAGGATCAAGCCGCACGGGCAATTAGTACCGGTTAGCTCAAGGCCTTACAGCCCTTCCACATCCGGCCTATCAACGGGATGGTCTATCCCGACCCTTCAGGGAGGTTACCCTCCGGGACATCTAATCTCCAGGCGCGCTTCCCGCTTAGATGCTTTCAGCGGTTATCGCTTCCGCACATAGCTACCCGGCGATGCGACTGGCGTCACAACCGGTACACCAGCGGTGCGTCCACTCCGGTCCTCTCGTACTAGGAGCAGCCCCCGTCAAATGTCCAGCGCCCACGGTAGATAGGGACCAAACTGTCTCACGACGTTTTAAACCCAGCTCACGTACCACTTTAAATGGCGAACAGCCATACCCTTGGGACCGGCTACAGCCCCAGGATGTGATGAGCCGACATCGAGGTGCCAAACTCCCCCGTCGATATGAACTCTTGGGAGGAATCAGCCTGTTATCCCCGGCGTACCTTTTATCCGTTGAGCGATGGCCCTTCCATACAGAACCACCGGATCACTTTGTCCTGCTTTCGCACCTGCTCGACATGTCCGTCTCGCAGTCAAGCACGCTTTTGCCAATGCACTCTAGAGCACGATTTCCGACCGTGCTGAGCGTACCTTCGAGCTCCTCCGTTACGCTTTGGGAGGAGACCGCCCCAGTCAAACTGCCTGCCATGCACTGTCCCCGGCCCCGATCAGGGGCCCAGGTTAGAACCGCAAACAAACCAGGCTGGTATTTCAACGTTGGCTCCACGACACCTAGCGGCACCGCTTCAAAGCCTCCCAGCTATCCTACACAGATCGGTTCACAGTCCCATGCAAAGCTACAGTAAAGGTGCACGGGGTCTTTCCGTCTAGCCGCGGGTAGATTGCATCATCACAACCATTTCAACTTCGCTGAGTCTCAGGAGGAGACAGTGTGGCCATCGTTACGCCATTCGTGCAGGTCGGAACTTACCCGACAAGGAATTTCGCTACCTTAGGACCGTTATAGTTACGGCCGCCGTTTACCGGGGCTTCGATCAAGAGCTTGCACCCCATCACTTAACCTTCCGGCACCGGGCAGGCGTCACACCCTATACGTCGACTCGTCGTCTTTGCAGAGTGCTGTGTTTTTATTAAACAGTCGCAGCCACCGATTCTCTGCGACCTCATTCGGCTCCCGTTGTACACGTTCACCTACTAGAGGCACACCTTCTTCCGAAGTTACGGTGTCAATTTGCCGAGTTCCTTCTCCTGAGTTCTCTCAAGCGCCTGAGCATATTCAGCTCGCCCACCTGTGTCGGTTTACGGTACGGTCGCCCGGAAACTGAAGCTTAGGGGCTTTTCCTGGAAGCAGGGTATCAAGCACTTCGCGGGGTAAACCCCACTCGTCATCACGCCTCACGATTGACCCCCCGGATTTGCCTAAGGAGCCTCGCTACACGCTTAAACCGGGACATCCAACACCCGGCTGCCCTAACCTTCTCCGTCCCCCCATCGCATTTCCGGCCGGTACAGGAATATTGACCTGTTTCCCATCGGGTACGCGTTTCCGCCTCCCCTTAGGGGCCGACTCACCCTGCGTCGATGAACGTTGCGCAGGAAACCTTGGGCTTACGGCGACAAGGCCTTTCACCTTGTTTATCGCTACTCATGTCAGCATTCGCACTTCCGATACCTCCAGCGATCCTTACAGACCACCTTCGCAGGCTTACGGAACGCTCTCCTACCGCGCGTGCTTGCGCACGCACCCCGAGCTTCGGTTCATGGCTTGAGCCCCGTTACATCTTCCGCGCAGGACGACTCGATCAGTGAGCTATTACGCTTTCTTTAAAGGGTGGCTGCTTCTAAGCCAACCTCCTGACTGTCTAAGCCTTCCCACCTCGTTCACCACTTAGCCATGCATTGGGGACCTTAGCTGCGGGTCTGGGTTGTTTCCCTCTCGTGTCCGGACGTTAGCACCCGGTGCACTGTCTCCCCTGCTTACACTTCCCGGTATTCGGAGTTTGCCATGGTTTGGTAAGGCGCCATGCCCCCCTAGCCATAACAGTGCTCTACCCCCGGGAGTGATACAGGAGGCACTACCTAAATAGCTTTCGGAGAGAACCAGCTATTTGCGCATTTGTTTAGCCTTTCACCCCTACCCACAGCTCATCCACCACTTTTTCAACAGTGGTTGGTTCGGTCCTCCAGCCGGTGTTACCCGACCTTCAACCTGGCCATGAGTAGATCATGCGCTTTCGGGTCTACACCCACCGACTGAGTCGCCCTATTCGGACTCGCTTTCGCTGCGCCTACCCTAAATGGTTAAGCTTGCCGGTGAATGTAAGTCGCTGACCCATTATACAAAAGGTACGCGGTCACCCTTGCGGGCTCCCACTGTTTGTATGCATGCGGTTTCAGGATCTATTTCACTCCCCTTCCGGGGTTCTTTTCGCCTTTCCCTCACGGTACTGGTTCGCTATCGGTCGATCACGAGTATTTAGCCTTGGAGGATGGTCCCCCCATCTTCAGGCAGGATTTCACGTGTCCCGCCCTACTTGTCCCACGCCTAGTTCCACCACGCGCCTTTCGCATACGGGGCTATCACCCGCTATGGCCGGACTTTCCAGACCGTTCTGCTAGACACATGGTTAAAACGTGGAGGCTGATCCGATTTCGCTCGCCACTACTCTCGGAATCTCGGTTGATTTCTGTTCCTCCGGGTACTGAGATGTTTCAGTTCCCCGGGTTCGCTTCGCTCCGCCTATGGATTCAGCGGAGGATGACCCTTGCGGGCCGGGTTTCCCCATTCGGACATCTCCGGATCAAAGCCTGTTTGCGGGCTCCCCGGAGCTTTTCGCACGCTACGACGTCCTTCATCGCCTGTGATCGCCAAGGCATCCACCACATGCACTTGTTCGCTTGACCCTATAACCCCAAACGTCCTCGGGCGTTGCGCGCCCGAGATGGAGCTACAGGTTGAGCAGCGCTTCAACATCACCCGTCCCTTGCGGAACGAGCGTCGTTGATGCAATCAACAACCCGTGTGTCGCCCTGGACGAGCGACACACATTCACACTTCTCTCAGATTTTTAAAGAACGAACAGCCACGACTCGCGAGGAGTCACCGCTGAAGGCCGATTGGCGACCATCACTGGTGATCCCTCAACAGGGAAGCTGGTGGAGCTGATCGGATTCGAACCGACGACCCCCTGCTTGCAAAGCAGATGCTCTCCCAGCTGAGCTACAGCCCCAGCGCCGAACGCGCGAGCGGCGCGCTCCGCAAAACGGAACGTGGTGGGTCTGGGTGGATTTGAACCACCGACCCCACGCTTATCAAGCGTGTGCTCTAACCAACTGAGCTACAGACCCCCCTTCGGTTGCCCGCTGTCAGTCGGCAGTCCACCGTTGCCAGGCCGGCCGGTAGCGCGTGGCGCGTAGGCCAGAAGCCGTCAGCGTTCTACCGACACCTGACAACTAACAGCCGATAGGTTGTGGGCACTGGCAAGACTCGCTTGCTCTAGAAAGGAGGTGATCCAGCCGCACCTTCCGATACGGCTACCTTGTTACGACTTCACCCCAGTCATGAATCTCACCGTGGTAGGCGCGCCCCTTGCGGTTACGCTACCTGCTTCTGGTGAAACCCACTCCCATGGTGTGACGGGCGGTGTGTACAAGGCCCGGGAACGTATTCACCGCGACATGCTGATCCGCGATTACTAGCGATTCCGACTTCATGAAGTCGAGTTGCAGACTTCAATCCGGACTACGACGCGCTTTCTGGGATTAGCTCCCCCTCGCGGGTTGGCAACCCTCTGTACGCGCCATTGTATGACGTGTGAAGCCCTACCCATAAGGGCCATGAGGACTTGACGTCATCCCCACCTTCCTCCGGTTTGTCACCGGCAGTCCCATTAGAGTGCCCAACTGAATGTAGCAACTAATGGCAAGGGTTGCGCTCGTTGCGGGACTTAACCCAACATCTCACGACACGAGCTGACGACAGCCATGCAGCACCTGTGTCCCGGCTCCCTTTCGGGCACCCTCACATCTCTGCGAGGTTCCGGGCATGTCAAGGGTAGGTAAGGTTTTTCGCGTTGCATCGAATTAATCCACATCATCCACCGCTTGTGCGGGCCCCCGTCAATTCCTTTGAGTTTTAATCTTGCGACCGTACTCCCCAGGCGGACGACTTCACGCGTTAGCTGCGTTACTAAGGTACTTCTACCCCAACAACTAGTCGTCATCGTTTAGGGCGTGGACTACCAGGGTATCTAATCCTGTTTGCTCCCCACGCTTTCGTGCATGAGCGTCAGTGCTAGACCAGGAGGCTGCCTTCGCCATCGGTGTTCCTCCACATCTCTACGCATTTCACTGCTACACGTGGAATTCCACCTCCCTCTTCCGCACTCTAGCCCGCCAGTCACAAACGCAGTTCCCAGGTTGAGCCCGGGGATTTCACATCTGTCTTAGCGAACCACCTGCGCACGCTTTACGCCCAGTAATTCCGATTAACGCTCGCACCCTACGTATTACCGCGGCTGCTGGCACGTAGTTAGCCGGTGCTTCTTCTTCCGGTACCGTCATCCACCGGAGATGTTCTCCCCGGCGATTTCGTTCCGGCCGAAAGCGGTTTACAACCCGAAGGCCTTCTTCCCGCACGCGGCATGGCTGGATCAGGGTTGCCCCCATTGTCCAAAATTCCCCACTGCTGCCTCCCGTAGGAGTCTGGGCCGTGTCTCAGTCCCAGTGTGGCTGGTCGTCCTCTCAGACCAGCTACCGATCGTTGCCTTGGTAGGCTTTTACCCTACCAACTAGCTAATCGGACATCGGCCGCTCCAATAGCGCGAGGCCTTGCGGTCCCCCGCTTTCACCCGTAGGTCGTATGCGGTATTAGCCTCGATTTCTCGAGGTTGTCCCCCACTACTGGGCACGTTCCGATGTATTACTCACCCGTCCGCCACTCTACTCGGGGGTTGCCCCCCTTTCACGTTCGACTTGCATGTGTAAGGCATGCCGCCAGCGTTCAATCTGAGCCAGGATCAAACTCTTCAGTTGAATCCTGTTTCAATCGCTTTCGCGATTACCCGACGCGCGTGGCCCGAAGGCTCCGCGTGCCGGATGCGCTCACTCAAAGTCATTCCGGAGTCGTCTCGGGTTGAACCGAGACTTCCTTCTTGACTAATGGTGTGAGCGCGGGTCGATTTTCGAGCGATTCCGGACCGCCCGCAAAGCTGCGAACGTCCCGGACGCCCTACCAGCGCCCACACCTATCGGCTGTTCAGTTTGTTAAAGAGCGATGACGGAAGGCT
>CAVUQY010000009.1:0-29059 GCA_963743805.1 uncultured beta proteobacterium
TCCGCGCACTGCGTCGTCGCTGGGGCATCGCTGCGCCCCGCATGACCGTGCGCACGCACGTCGCGTGGTACTGGCGCGCGGTCGGGCTGGTCGCGGTGCTGTCCGTTTCGCTCACGCTGGCGCTCTGGATGTACGACGCCGGGCGACGGTTCGCCGGCTTCGACGCGACCGCGGTGAGCGAGGAGCTGGCGGGCCTGCACGGGCGCGTCGTGCAGCTCGAGGACGAGGCCAAGCAGCTGCGCTCGGTGGTCGCCTCGAGCGAAAGCCGGTTGCAGATCGAGAAGACCGCGCAGGAGCAGCTCGTGAAGCAGCTGAAGACGGTCGAGTCCGAGAACGCGCGCCTGCGCGAGGATCTCTCGTTCTTCGAGAACCTCGCTGCGGGACGGGTCGAGGACAAGCTCGCGGTCTCGCGCTTCAAGGTGGAGAGCAACGCCGTGCCCGGCGAGTACCGCTACCGGCTGCTCGTCACGCAGGGCGGCAAGGATCGCGAGTTTCACGGGCGCCTCCAGCTGATCGTGTCGATGCGGCACGGCGGGCGCGAGCAGACGCTGATGATTCCGGACGAGCGATCGCCGGAGAATGCCGCCTACCGGGTCAGCTTCCGGCGGTTCTTCGCCACCGAAGGGACGTTCAAGGTCGACCCCGCGGCGACCATCAAGTCGGTGCAGGTGCGCGTGTTCGAGCAGGGGGTCGCCCAGCCGCGCGCGACGCAGAACTTCAACCTGACCTGAGCAGCACGCTTGGAGCGAGAATCGCCGCTTTGGCGGCGATTCTGCTGGGATCGGGGAGCACGAGGGGGTCGTGCCCCCTCGTATCGTGACGACAGGAAATGGAGGAGTGGCCATGTTCGGAAAGAAACCGCCCAAGCCGCAGACCCGCATCGACAGCCTGATCGGTGCCGGGACCCGCATCGAGGGCAACGTGATCTTCGCCGGAGGGCTGCGCATCGACGGCGAGGTGAAGGGCGACGTGCGCTGCGCGGAAGGCCAGGCGGGCACCCTGGTCATCAGCGAGCACGCTCGCGTCGAGGGTCAGATCGCGGTGGCCCATCTCGTCGTCAACGGCACCATCGCCGGCCCGGTCCATGCCACGGACTTCGTCGAGCTGCAGCCCCGCTCGCGCGTGACCGGCGACGTCCACTACGCGTCGATCGAGATGCACCTTGGCGCGGTCGTCGACGGGCGGTTGGTGCACAAGACCGCCGCGGCCGAGCCGAAAGCGGTCGAGCTGAAGCTCGCCAAGACCCAATGACCCTGATGTAACCCGGGGAATTCCCCGCGAAACGCGGGGTTGTGCCGGCGGGCGATTGACCCCATCTTCCTGGGGCCAGATAATCAACCCTGACTTCAGACTTCGTTCGGAGCGCCCGATGAACGCCGTAACAGAGATGCCCGCGCCGCTGGTCTTCACCGACAACGCCGCGGCCAAGGTCAAGCAGCTGATCGACGAGGAGGGCAATACCGACCTCAAGCTGCGCGTGTTCGTGAGCGGCGGCGGCTGCTCGGGCTTCCAGTACGGCTTCACCTTCGACGAGGTCACCAACGACGACGACACGGTGATGCAGAAGGACGGGGTCACGCTGCTGATCGATGCGATGAGCTACCAGTACCTCGTCGGCGCCGAGATCGATTACACCCAGGGCGTCGAGGGCGAGCAGTTCGTGATCAAGAACCCGAACGCCACGACGACCTGCGGCTGCGGATCGTCGTTCTCCGCCTAGCCCCGCCCGAGCTCGAACCACCGCGGGGCCGTCAGGCCCCGTTTTCATTTTCCGGCTTGCGACGCCGGAGCAGGCGCAGCGGGTCGTACTCGAGGGTCACTACGCCGTCCTGGCGCAGGACCCGGTTGCGCGTCCGGACCAACCCTCGCTTGCCGTCGGACGTGGGGCGCGCCTCGATCACCTCGCACGCCACGTGGATCGTGTCGCCGACGCGCGTCGGTGCGCGCACCCGCAGGTCGGCCTCGAGAAAGGCAAGCCCCGTGTGCTGCATCATCGGGAGCATCAGCCCCTCGGCAAACGCGTAGACGAGCGCGGCAGGGACGACGCGCTCCGGCAGCGCCATCTCTTCGCGGCCGGTCGCGCGAGTGAAGAGCTCCTCGGTCAGCCAGGTCAGGTTGCAGAACGCGGCCAGGTCGGCCTCGAACAGTGTCCGGTGAGTGGTGCGGAAGGTGTCGCCGACGGCGAGATCCTCGAAGTGGAAGCCGATGCCGAGCGTGCCTTTGTCAGCCATGGCGGCGCCCTGCTATGCGGGGTAGACGGCGCCGAGCACGCGCGGGCCGAGCGCGCCGGTGACCTCGGGCAGGCTGCCGGCTTCACCGCGGATGGCCTGGCGTGCGAGCCAGGCGAACGCCATCGCTTCCACCCAGTCGGGATCGACGCCGGCGGCCGCGGTCGTCGCGACGCGCGTGCCGGGCAGGCGCGCGGCGAGTTCGCGCAGCAGCGTCGCGTTGTGCGCGCCGCCGCCGCAGACGAGCAGCTCGTCCGCGCCGCCGCAGTAACGCTCGACTGCGCGCGCGATCGCCGTCGCGGTCAACGCGGTCAGGGTCGCCTGGACGTCCTGCGGCAGGTACGTCCCCGGTGAGAAACGGCCGACCCACGCATCGTTGAAGTCGTCGCGCCCGGTGCTCTTGGGGGGCGCGCGATCGAAGAAGGGGTCGGCGATCATCGCCGCGAGCAGCGCGTCGACCACCGCTCCCCCGGCCGCCCAACGGCCGTCGCCGTCGTACGGCGTGCCGAGATGCCGCGCGGCCCACGCGTCGATCAGGACGTTCCCGGGGCCGGTGTCGAAGCCGCGCACGGGTGCGTCGGGTCGGAGATCCGTGACGTTGGCGATTCCGCCGACGTTCGCGATCACGCGATGCACGCCTGGCGCCGCAAAGCACGCCGCGTGGAAGGCCGGGACGAGCGGCGCGCCCTGGCCGCCGGCGGCGACGTCGCGCGAGCGGAAGTCGGCGACCACGCGCACGCCGCTGCGCTCGGCGAGGAGCGCGGCGTTCGCAAGCTGGATCGTGTAGCCGCGCTCGGGTCGATGCCGCACGGTCTGGCCGTGGCAGCCGATCGCGGCGACAGCCTCGCGGCGCGCCCCGGCGCGCGCGAGCAGTTCCGCGGTGGCGCGCGCGTACAGCGCTGCGAGCCGGTTCGCGAGCCCCGCCGCGCGCTCGAGCTCGTCGGGCCCGGACGCGTTGAGCGCGAGCGTCTCCGCACGGACCTCGTCGGAATAGGGCACGAAGTGGCTGGCGACGAGCCGGCCGGGCGGCGAGGTGAAGTCGACCAGCGCGGCGTCGACCCCGTCCAGGCTGGTGCCCGACATGAGTCCGACGTAGAGCTCGGACACGCGACCGGACCGCTACTCGAGCGCGGCGAGGCGGGCGTTCGTGGGGCCAGCGTCGGCGAGGAGCTCGAGCTGCGCGGTGAGCGGCCGCGCGACCGCGGCGAACGCGGTCATGCGCTCGGCCGGAACCGGCTCGGCCGCCGGCATCGCGATGGTGAGCGGGTTGCGGTGCTGGTTGTTGACGCGGAACTCGTAGTGCAGATGCGGGCCGGTGGCCCAGCCGGTCGCCCCGACGAAGCCGATCGCGTCGCCTTGCGCGACCCGCGCGCCCCTGCGCACGTCGCCCGCGAAGCCGTTGAGATGCGCATAGGCGGTGGTGATTCCGCCGTGATGCCTGAGGATCACGACCTTGCCGTACCCGCCCTGCACGCCCGCGAAGTCCACGACGCCGTCCGCGGTTGCCCGTACGCGCGTCCCCGTCGGCGCCCCGTAGTCGACGCCGTTGTGCGCGCGCCACTGCTGCAGGATCGGGTGAAAGCGCATCGCGAAGCCCGAGGTCACGCGCGAGAACTCGAGCGGCGAGCGCAGGAACGCCTTGCGCAGGTTCTTCCCGTCGGGCGCGTAGTACCCGCCGCGGCCTTCCTCGGCGTCGTCGAACCAGACCGCGCGCAGCGTCTTCTTGGCGTTGATGAACTCCGCGGCCAGCACGCGCCCCGACTTGAGGAGCCGGCCGTTGTGGTGGAACGCCTCGTACGCGACGGCGAACCGGTCGCCCTTGCGCAGATCGCGATGGAAATCGATGTCGCCGGAGAAAATGTCGGCGATCTGCATCGTGATCGGGTCCGGCAGGTCGATTTCGTCGGCGGCGGCGAACAGCGACGAGCGGATCTCGCCGGACTTGAGCACCACCTGGCGCGCGAGCTTCGCCGGCTCCTCGATCACCCGGAACCCGTCGCCCTCCCGCGCGAAGCCGAGAACGGTGTCGCGGCCGGAGATGAAGCGCAGGGCGAGCAGCGCGCCGTAATCGGTCGTCTCTGCCTGCACGGTCATCCCGGGGCGCAGCGCGCGGAAGGGCTTCGCCTTGCCGTGTTGCTTGACGAGCTGCACCGCGTCGGCGCCATCCACGCCGAGGCGCGTGAGGAGGGAGGCGAACGTGTCGCCGCGCTCGAAGCGCTCCTCGTGGGCGAAGGGCTGAACGGCCGCCGACATCACATCGGCGATCGGCGGCGCAAGCGACTCGACCACCGTCGCGCGCGCGACCGGCGGCTCGGGCGATTCGCTGACGGTGCCGAACGCCGCAACCCCGGCGAGCAGCCCGACGGCGCCCACCGCGATCACCGCGCGCCGCTTGAATGCAAGCTCGCGCAAACTCCACCCCTGCGCTAGAATCTCGCTCTTCCCCAAAGGACTGTTTTAATAGGTTTTTCCAGCTCTTAGCGGCGAAATATAACAGGAAGCCTCAGCTGGTCCAAGCAGAAAGTCACGGGAACTCGATGGACATCGACCGTCAGCTGGCCGCGATCAGGCGCGGCTGTGAGGAATTGCTGCTCGAGGAGGACCTCGTCCGGAAGCTGAAGACCGGCCGCCCCCTCCGGGTGAAGCTCGGCCTCGACCCGACCGCCCCCGACCTGCACCTCGGCCACACGGTGGTCATCAACAAGCTGCGGCAGTTCCAGGACCTCGGTCACCGGGTCCAGTTCCTGATCGGCGATTTCACCGGGATGATCGGCGACCCCTCCGGCCGCAACGCGACCCGCCCGCCGCTCACCGACGAGCAGATCCAGGCGAACGCCCGGACCTACCAGGCGCAGGCGTTCAAGATCCTCGACGCCGGCAAGACCGAGATCCTCTTCAACTCGAAGTGGTCGAACGAGCTCGGCGCGCAGGGCATGATCCGGCTCGCGGCGCGCTACACCGTCTCGCGCATGCTCGAGCGCGACGATTTCTCGAAGCGGTTCCGCGGCAACCAGCCCATCTCGATCCACGAGTTCCTGTACCCGCTCATGCAGGGCTACGACTCGGTCGCGATGCAGTCCGACGTCGAGCTCGGCGGCACCGATCAGAAGTTCAACCTGCTGGTCGGCCGCGAGCTGCAGAAGGACTGGGGCCAGGAGCCGCAGGTCATCGTGACCATGCCGTTGCTCGAGGGGCTCGACGGCGTCAACAAGATGTCGAAGTCGCTCGGCAACTACGTCGGCATCACCGAGCCGGCGAACGAGATCTTCGGCAAGCTGATGTCGATCTCCGACACGCTCATGTGGCGCTACATCGAGCTGCTTTCGTTCCAGCCGCCCGAGGTCGTGCACCAGTGGCGCCACGAGATCGAGGCCGGCCGGAATCCGCGCGACGTCAAGGTCGGTTTCGCCAAGGAGATCGTGGAGCGCTTCCACGGCAAGGCCGCCGCGGAGCAGGCCGAGGCCGACTTCAACGCCCGGTTCCGGGAGGGCGCGATGCCCGCGGACATCCCGGAGGTGATGGTGCCGGCCGGACCCGACGGCATCGCGCTCCCGCAGCTCCTCAAGCAGGCCGGGCTGACGGCGAGCACCGCGGAGGCGCTGCGGATGATCGAGCAGGGCGGCGTGCGCATCGGCGGCGAGCGCGCCGCCGACAAGGGCGCTGCGTTTCGCGGCCGGCGCCACCGTGGTGCTGCAGGTCGGCAAGCGCAAGTTCGCGCGCGTGACGCTCAAATAGCGGGGCGATGAGCGCGCCGGGCCGCCCGCGGTGTTCACGTCAAGCGCGAATCCTTGGCGCGCAGCGTCAAGGTAGTCCAGTGAGCGCCGCCGACCTCGGCCGCCTGGTGCTCCTCGCCGCCGTGTGGGGGCTCGCGTTCGTCTTCATCCGCGTCGCCGTGATGCCGCTCGGACCGGTCGCGCTGGTGGCGCTGCGACAGGTGATCGCGGGCGTCGCGCTTGCCCTGTACATCCACTCGCTCGGCCTCGCGCTCGATCTGCGCGGGCGGTGGCGCGTCTATCTCCCCATCGCGCTACTGAACTCCGCCGTGCCGTTCGTGCTCATCGCCGCCGCGCAGCGCGAGCTGGCCGCGTCCTACACGGTGATCCTCGTCTCGACCAGCCCGCTGTTTGCGGCGCTGATCGCCGCAGTGGCGCTGAAGGACCCGCTGACGCTGCGAAAGTTGACGGGGCTCGGCCTGGGAATCGCCGGCGTCGCGCTGCTCATCGGCTGGAACCCGGCGGCGCTCGACGTGCCGCCGCTCTGGGCCATCGCCGCCGTGCTCGCGGCGGCGCTGCTCTATGCCATCGCCGGGGTGTTCACCCGCCTCTTCGCGCAGGGGATTCCGCCGATGGCCACTGCCGCGGGAAGCCAGCTCGGCTCCGCGCTCCTCGTCCTGCCGTTCGTGGCGGCCGTGCCGCCCGGCGCCATGCCCGCGCCGCTCGAGTGGCTCAGCGTCCTCGCGCTCGCGCTCGCCTCCACCGCGCTCGCGTTCATCCTCTACTTCCAGCTGATCCGCACCATCGGTCCGGTCAAGACGCTGACGGTCAACTTCCTCACCCCGATCTTCGGCGTCGGCGGCGGCGCGCTGCTGCTCGGCGAGCGGATCACCCTCAACATGCTGGCGGGCGCGGCGGTGATCCTCGTGGGCACCGCGCTCGTGCTCGGCGCCGCCCGGCCGCGCGCGGTCTGATCAGGCGAATCGGCAGGGCGCTGCCGCCGGGCTGCAGTCACCGCCAGAAGCCCGCATGCGCCGCGGCGGCCTCGTCCTCGAGCAAGGGGCCGATGATCTCGATCGCGCGCTGCCCGCGGGCGAACACTTCTCGGCACGGGAGCCGCAAGGTCGGGTTCTCGGGATGGTTCCCGGTGAGCGCGAGCAGCCGCGCCTCGGACAGCCCGTACACGACGCGACCGATGCCCGACCAGTAGATCGCGCCGGCGCACATCGCGCACGGCTCCGCGCTCGAGTACAGCGTCGCCGCGGCGAGCGCCTCCGGGCTGTGGTGACGCGATGCGGCGCGCACGGCTTCGAGCTCGGCGTGTCCGGTCGCGTCGCAATCGGGCCCGATCGCGCGGTTCTCCGCTGCGGCCAGCACCTCGCCGGAGGGCGCGACGACGAGCGCGGCGAAGGGATGGCGACCGTTCGTGCGGGCACGCTCGCTGAGCGCGATCGCGCGCCGCAGGTAGAGCGAATCGGCGTCGCGCGAGGGACCGGCCACGCGTACCCGCCCGCTTCAGCCCGGCGTGTTCATGCCGCGCGTCGCCCAGCCGGTCATGCGTCGCTCGAGCGTCGCGAAGGCCACGTACATCACCATCGCCATGACGCTGATGACGATCAGCCCGGCGAACATGAGCGGCACGCGCATCGTGGAGCTCGCGGCCAGCATGAGCTGGCCGATGCCCTCGTTCGCGGCGGTCAGCTCGGAGACGATCGAGCCGACGAAGGCGAGCGTGATCGCGACCTTGAGCGAGGCGAAGAAGTAGGGCAGCGACCGCGGCAGCCCCACCTTGAGGAGGATGTCGGTGCGCGAGGCGCCGAGCGCGCGCAGCACGTCCTCGAGCTCCGGCTCGAGCGTCGCCAGCCCGGTCGCGATGTTCACGGTGATCGGGAAGAAGCAGATCAGGAACGCGGTGAGCGTCGCCGGGACCACGCCGATGCCGAACCACACGATCAGGATCGGGACGAACGCCGCCTTCGGGATGGCGTTGAACGCGACCAGCAGCGGAAAGAGGCCCGCGTACATGAACGCCGACGAGCCGATGATGACCCCGAGCAGCGCCCCCACCACGATGCCGAGACCGAAGCCGACCATCGTCGTCCAGAAGGTCGGCCAGGTGTTCTGCATGATCGGCCCGAAGTTGTCGTACAGCGCGCGGAACGACGCGCTCGCGGTCGGCAGCACGAACTCGTCGATGCCGAGGATGCGCACGCCGAACTCCCAGATAACGAGCAGCGCCGCGAGGAAGATCCACGGCGCCCAGCGGTTCAGGTTGCGTCTCGCGGCCATGTCGTTCCGCTCCTCTGGCCTAGCCTTTTCGCACGCGCCCGATGTGCGCGCGCAGCTCGTGGACGATCTCGGTGAAGCGCTCGGAATAGGTGAGCTCGATGTCGCGCGGCCGCGGCAGGTCGATCTCCTTCCTGGCGATGATCTTTCCGGGGCGCTTGCTCATGCAGTACACGGTGTCGGCGAGGAACGTCGCCTCGCGGAGGTCGTGCGTGACCAGCACGACGGTGAACCGCCGCTCCTGCCAGATGTCGCGCAGCACCTGCCACAGCTCCTCGCGGGTGAAGGCGTCGAGCGCCCCGAACGGCTCGTCGAGCATGAGCAGTTCCGGGTCGTGGACGAGCGCCCGGCAGATCGACGCGCGCTGCTGCATCCCGCCCGAGAGCTCCCAGGGGAATTTGCCCTCGTTGCCCGCGAGCCCGACCGTCTCGAGGAGCTTGCGCGCGCGGTTGACGTACTCGTCGCGATTTTCCTTGAACCGGGAGCGGTACGGCTGGACGATCTCGAGCGGCAGCAGCACGTTGTCGAGGGTCGTGCGCCACGGCAGCAGGTTCGGCGCCTGGAACGCCATGCCGACGATCTTGAGCGGTCCGGCCACCTTCTTGTTGTCGACGTGCACGGTGCCCTGGGTCGGCGGCTTGAGGCCCGTGCAGAGCTTCATGAACGTCGACTTGCCGCAGCCCGACGGGCCGACGATGGCGATGAACTCGCCCGGACGGATGGAGAGCGTGATGTCCTCGACCGCGAAGCCGCTCGACTCGTCGTAGGCGAGCGAGACGCGGTCGAAGGTGACGAACGCCGGGTGGGTCACGCCCTTCTCCCTGGTTTACGCGGCGCGTGCCGGGCGGTCGCAGCGAAAGGCCCCTGCCCGCGAGAGCAGGGGCCCAGGTGCCCAGCGCGCGCGCGTCTACTTCGAGAAGATCTGCCGCTCGCCGCGACTTGGCAGGAAGCTCGAGTTGAAGATCGCGTCCGGGTTGGGCGTCACCTTCAGATCGAAGGCGGACACGACCTGGGCAACGGTCTCCTCGAGCTTGATCTTGTTGACCGCGCCGATGCCGTTCGACTTGAACTCCGGGGTGGCGATGACCATGTCGATCGCGAGCTTGAGCCGGCGCTGCTCGAGCGCCTCGTTGATCAGCGGGTCGCGGTCCTTGACGTACTTGATCGCCGCGTCGGGGTTGGCGACCACCTCGCGGATGCCCTTCGTCAGCGCGCGCAGGAACCCGGCGACCGCTTTCGGGTTCTGGTCGATGAAGCGCTGGCTCGCGATCACGGTGTTGCCGTACAGCTTGACGCCGTGGTCCGGGTACTTGAACGCGGTGATCTCGTCGTCCTTGACGCCACGCGCGTTGAGGTTGAGGAGGCTCGTGAAGTAGAACCCGGTGATCGCGTCGACCTCACCGCGGGCGAGCATCGTCTCGCGCAGCGGGGGATCCATCGACTGCCACTTGAATTTGGACGCGTCGAGGCCATTCGCCCGGGCGAAGATCGGGAAGGCCCTGCGCCCGGCGTCGAAAACCGGGGCACCCATCACCTTGCCGTTGAGGCCGGCCGGCGTGGTGATCCCGGACTTCTTCAGCACGAACACCGCGGCCGCGGTGTCGCTGTAGGTCATGTACACGGCCTGCATCCGCGCCTGCGGGAGGTGCTGGTTATGCGCAAGGAACTCGACCATGGCCGCGATGTCCGCAAAGCCCATGTCGTACGCACCGGAGGCGACGCGCGTCACCGTCCCGCCGGAGCCGCCGCCCGCATCGATCGTGACGTCGAGCCCTTCGTCCTTGAAGTAACCCTTCGCCGCGGGCAGCAGGAAGAGCGCTGCCGGCCCTTCGAAGCGCCAGTCGAGCTGGAAGCGGATCTTGGTCGGCGCCTGCGCGGCGGCTGGCGCCGCGGCCGCGGCGATCAGGCTGGCCGCGGCGGCGGCGGCGATGGTCTTGAGCGCGCTGCGGCGCGAGGGCGTCGAGCGTGTGGTCATCGAGAGACTCCTCCTCTAAACGGGGCGCGTGTCGCGCAAGTGCGGCACGGTCGCGGCGGTTCGAGAAGCAAGTCGCGTTCCGTGCGTCCCGGAGCGCGCAACCTATGGCAGCGGCCAGCGGCCAGCGGCCAGCAGCAAGCGCCGCGATCCGGCCGGCGAATGTGACACGATTGCTGCAGCAAGGCAAGCCGGCGACCCGCAGTCACGCCGCGCAGGGCGCCTGTACAACCTGCGCCACGCCGTTGTTCGGCTGAGGAAATCGCACGTCGCCCGAGGGCGCGCGCGAGGCGTTCGGAATCAGTCACTGGAACCGCCGGGGCGTCCCCATCCGGGGGCGGAACACGCGCGGCGCGCACCACGTACGTGCGCAACCCCGCGATTGCCGCCACATGCGTCGCGATAGCGTTCGCGATCGCCGCCGACCGCTAGAATCCCCGCGATGGGAACGGCGAACCCGATGAAGGCCCTGCTGCTTCTGCTAGCGGCGCTCGTGCTCGCCGGCGCCGCGCACGCCCAGGCGCCCGAGAAGCTCGTGTTCGGGACGAACTGGTACGCGCAGGCCGAGCACGGCGGGTTCTACCAGGCGCTCGCCGAAGGGACGTACCGCAAGCACGGACTCGACGTGACGGTGCGCATGGGCGGTCCGCAGGTGAACGGCCTGCAGCTCCTGCTCGCCGGCCAGATGGACCTCTTCATGGGCTACGACCTTCAGACCCTGCAGGTCGTCGCGCAGGACCTGCCGGTCGTGACGGTCGCCGCGACGTTCCAGAAGGATCCGGCGGTCATCATCGCGCACCCCGGCGTCGCGACACTCGAAGAGCTGAAGGGCCGGCCGATCGCGATCAGCGCGGCGAGCGAGACCACCTTTTGGCCCTGGCTGCGCGCGCGCTACGGGTTCACCGACGACCAGAAGCGCCCCTACACGTTCAGCGTGCAGCCCTTTCTCGTCGACAAGCGGCTCTCCCAGCAGGGCTACGTGACCTCCGAGCCGTACTCGGTCGAGAAGGCCGGCGTGAAGCCGGTGCTCTTCCTGCTGGCGGACCTGGGCTACCCGCCGTATGCGCAGACGATCGTCGCGACGCGCGGCACGCTCGCGAAGCGGCCCGACGCGCTCCGCCGCTTCGTTCAGGCGACCGCGGAAGGGTGGAAGAGCTACCTCGCGAACCCGGCGCCCGGCAACGTGCTCATCAAGCGCGACAACCCGCAGATGGAGGACGCGCTGCTCGCCTACGGGCTCGCGAAGATGAAGGCGTACGCGATCGTCACCGGCGGCGACGCGGCACGCGCCGGCATGCTGACGATGACCGACGCGCGCTGGAAGCGCACGTTCGAGTTCATGGTCGCGGCGAAGATGGTGAAGCCGGAGCTCGACTACCGGCGTGCGTACACGCTCGAAGTCGTGCGGGACGTCAAGGTCCTGCCCTAGCCGGGGTTCAGTGCAACCGCCGCCGGTTCGACGGCGCGAGCGTCGGGGCGCTCGCCTGCGGCGAGCGCCCGCCCGTCGTGCCCGGCGCGGTGCGCTGGAAGAGCTCGTTGAGCTGCGCCACCACCTCGCCGATCTCGCTGTCGCCGAACTGGCGCGCGAGGATGTGCGAGACGTCCTCGATCATCGCCTGGCGCTGCGCCTCGTGAATGGCCTCGGGCGTCGGGCCCACGAACACGATCCCGAGCTCGTCCTGGCCGTCGTCGTGGTAGTAGGTGACCTCGATCTCGGCGGCGCGCTCGGTGTAGGGGTTCAGCGCCTGCAGCGCGACCTCGATCGCCTCGCGGAACGCGCGGCCGACGTCGCCGGTCCAGCAGATCTCGAGCAGCCGCTCGCGCGCGTCGAACGCGATGCCGGGCTCGTCCTCGTAGACCGAGCGCGCGTCGGCGAGCGAGTCCTCGTCGATGTACTCGAGCCACGGCTTGAGCGCCGCCTCGATCTGCGCGCTGGTGACGCCGGCGCGCAGGGGAATGTTGCCGTGGACGTGGACTTCGATGCGCATCGAGTTTCTCCGCCGGCCGCCAACGCGGGGCCGAGGCCGTATTGTCCTACTGTTTCGGCGGTCGCGCGGCGGAGGCGCGGTCGCGATGCTCGAGCAGAAAAGGCAGCACCGCGGCGTTGAACGCCTCCGGCTGCTCGAGGTTCGACAGGTGGCCGGCGCCGCGGACGATGGCGAGGCGCGCGCCCGGGATGCGGCGCGCCATGTCCTCGGCCAGCGCGGCCGGGTACAGGCGGTCCTCGTCGCTCGTCACGACCAGGGTCGGCGCCGTGATTGCCTCGATGCGCGCGCCGCGGTCCTCGCGCGTCGAAGCCTCGATCGTCTTCAGGTACGAATCCTTGCGCAGCGCCGCCATCGAAGCGAGCAGGCGTGGGTAGGCGCCCGGCACTGCCGCGGGGCTCATCAGATTCTGCGCGAGCTCCGGGGCGAGCTCGCGCAGGGTGCGGCCCGACTCGAGCGGGACGCGGCGGCTGCGGATGAATGCCTCGACCTGCTCGGGCGTGAGCGTGTCGAAGCCCGCGGTCGTGTTCGCGAGCACGAGGGTCGCGACGCGCCGCGGATGGCGCAGCGCGAAGTCGCGCGCGATGCGGCCGCCGAGCGACAGCCCGACGAGGTGCGCGCGCTCGGCGCCGAAGCCATCGAGCACCCGCAGGAGGTCGGCGCTGAAGTCGGCGAACGCCAGCGGGCCGTCGTAGTCGTCGGAGTCGCCGTAGCCGCGCGCGTCCCACGCCGCAGCGGTGAACTGCGTCGCCGAACACCCGCAGCTGGTCGTCCCAGTGCTGGCGGTGACCGCCGATGCCGTGGAGCAGTACGACCAGGGGCCCGGCGCCCGCGACGCTCAGGGCGATACGCGGCGCCGGCCCGACGACGACGACGGTATTCACTCCGCCTTCGCGCCGGAGAGCTTGACCGCCCGCCCGCGCGCCTCGCGGTCCTTGACGATGAACGCGGCGAACGCGTCGGGCGAGCTCGCGACGAGGTCGTAGCCCTTCTGCACGATCTCCTTCTCGCGGAACCCGGGCTCGTTGAGCACCGCGGCGACGTCGCGCTGGATGCGCTCGACTGCTGCGCGCGGCGTGCCCGCCGGCACGAACAGGCCGAACCACGCGTGCGTCTCGACCTCCGGGTAGCCCTGCTCGGCGAACGTCGGCACGTCGGGCATGAGCGGCGAGCGCTTCGGCCCGCCGATGGCGAGCGCCTTGAGCCGGCCGCCCTGCACATGCGCCCGCGACGAGGCGATACCCGAGAACGTGAGCTGCACCTCGCCCGCGATCGCGGCCGGCACCGAGAGCGAAAGCCCCTTGTACGGGATGTGCACGATGTCGATGCCGGCTTTCGCCTTCAGCGTCTCGGCGGCGAGGTGCGGCTGGCTGCCGGAGCCGTACGAGCCGTAGTTGAGCGTGCCGGGCTTCGCCTTCGCCAGCGCGACCAGCTCGGCGACGTTGTTCGCCGGGAGGGACGGGTTCGCGAGGAGCAGCTGCTGCAGCAGGATGAGCTGCGTGACCGCCACGAAGTCCTTGTCGGAGTACGGCAGCTTCGCGAAGAGATGCGGGTTGATCGAGAAGGTCGAGTCGGTCGTCAGCAGGATCGTGTGGCCGTCGGCGGGCGATTTCGCGACGAGCTCGGTCGCCGGGATGGTGCTGCCGCCGGGGCGGTTCTCGACGACGACCGGCTGGCCCCACTGCGGCGCGAGCCGCTCGGCGAGCTGGCGCGCCATGACGTCGATGCCGCCGCCGGGCGGATAGGCGACGACGATCCTCACGGCGCGGGTCGGGAAGGCGCCTTGTCCGAGCGCGACCGGCGCAGCGGCGAGTCCGCATGCGATCGCCGCAACGAGCGCCGCAGTAAGCCCGATGGTGTGCCTCATGCCGTCCCTCCTTTTCACGTTGCGCCGAGATAGGCGCGCTCGAGTGCGCCATCGGCGGCGATTTCGGATGCTGCGCCGGCGGCGACGATGCGGCCGCTCTCCATCACGTACGCGCGATCGGCAAGCGTCAGGGCGAGCCCCGCCATCTGGTCCACCAGCAGGATCGTCGCGTCCTCCGCGCGCAGCCGGTCGAGCACGCCGAAGAGATCGTTGATCACCGCGGGCGCGAGCCCGAGCGAAGGCTCGTCGAGCAGCAGCAGCTTCGGTTTCGCCATCAGGCCGCGCGCGATCGCGAGCATCTGCTGCTCGCCGCCGGAAAGCAAGCCGGCGCGACTCGCCGCGCGCTCGCGCAGCCGCGGAAATCGGTCGAGCATCGCTTCGAGCTCGACGGCGGGCGTCTTCCCGCGCAGGAACGCGCCGAGGCGGATGTTGTCCAGCACCGTCAGCTCGGGGAACACCTGCCGGCCCTCGGGCACCAGCACCACGCCGCGCGCGACGATGCGATGCGCGCGCAGGCGCGCCAGATCGGCGCCGGCAAACCCGATGCTCCCGCCGACCGGGCGCAACAGCCCGGAAAGCGCGCGCATCAGCGTCGACTTGCCCGCGCCGTTGGCGCCGAGCACCGCCACCATCTCGCGCTCGCGCACGCGCAGCTCGACGCCGTGCAGCACCGGCTCGGCGCCGTAGCCGGCCGAGAGCCCGGCGACCTCCAGCATCGACGTGCCCAGCGTGCCCGGCGCCCGGTGCGCGGCGTGCGACGGCGGCGCGGCCGGCCGCGTCGCCGAGATAGGCACGCTTCACCTCCGGGTTCTGCTGCACCTCGCGCGGCGGCCCCGCCGCGATGCCGGCGCCCGCGTCGATGACCGCGACCTCGTCGGACACGCCCATCACGAGCGACATGTCGTGCTCGACGAGCACCACCGCGATGCCGCGCGCGGCGATGCGCTGCAGCAGGCGTCCGAGGCGGTCCTTGTCCTCGCGTGCGAGACCCGCGGCCGGCTCGTCGAGCAGCAGCACGTCGGGATCGGTCGCCAGGGCGCGCGCGATCTCGACCAGCCGGCGATCCACGTGCGGCAGGTCCGCGGCGCGGCGCAGCAGGTCGCCGCCGTAGCCGACGAACGCCGCGAGCGTTGCGGCGCGGTCGATCGCGCGGCGCTGCGCGGCGCCGGCGATCGGCTCGACCACGGGCACGCCGAGCCGTCCCTTCGTCTGCGCGACGACCAGGTTGTCGAGCACCGACATCCCGCCGAACAGCTGGGAGGTCTGGTAGGTGCGCGCGACGCCGGCCCGCGCGATGCGCCACGCGGGCTCGCCCTCGAGCGCCTGCGAGCCGAGCCGGATCGTGCCGGCGTCGGGCGTGTAGAACCCGCCCAGCATGTTGAGCACGGTCGTCTTCCCGGCGCCGTTCGGGCCGATCAGGCTCGTGACGAGGCCGGGCGCCGCGCGGAACGCGAACCCCTGGACCGCCCGGATGCCGCCGAATGCGATCGCCAGGCCGTCCGCGGCAAGGGGTGCGCGGGGCCGCGCCGCCGCGGTCAGGGCCTCGGTGTGCTCCGGGTCGGCGATCCAGGGCGCGCGCCGGCGCGCGAGGAAGCGCGTCGCCGCGCCGACGATGCCCTCCGGCGCGATCCAGAGCACCGCGAGCAGCAGCGCGCCGAAGAACAGCAGGCGGTACTCCGCGAGCGCCGCGAGCAGCTCGGGCAGCAGCACGACGAGCGCGGCCCCGACCACCGGACCGGCGACCGTGCCCGCGCCGCCGACGATCACCACCAGGACGAACAGGATCGACTGGAGGAAGGCGAACGTGGACGGCGTGACGAATCCCGACAGCGGCGCGAACAGCGCGCCCGCGAGACCGGCGCACGCGGCCGACAGCGCGAACGCCATGGTCTTGATCGTGACCGGGTTGAGGCCGATCGATTCCGCCGCAGTCTCCGAATCGCGGACCGCGCGCATCGCCTTGCCCCACGGCCCGGCGGAGAGGCGCCAGAACGCGTAGACCAGCACCGCCGCCACCGCGATCGCGAGGAGCGCCACCCCGCGCTCGCCGAAGCTCACGCCGAACGCCGCCGGCGACGGGATGCCCATGATCCCGTTCTGCCCGCCGGTGAGGTCGCGCCACTCGACCGCGGTGTGCTCGACGATGAAGCCGAACGCGATCGTCACCATCGCGAGGTAGGGGCCGCGGACGCGCAGCGCCGGGAGCGCGAGCAGCGCGCCGATGACCCCGGCAAGCAGCGCGGCCGCCGGGGCGGCGAGCCAGAAGCTCACCTTGTGCGTCGTGAGGATCGCGACCGCGTACGCGCCGATCGCATAGAAGCCCACGTGCCCGAACGAGACCTGGCCGGTGAGGCCCAGCAGCACGTTCAGGCCGACGCCGACGATCACCGTCAGCGCGACCGTCCCCAGGATGAAGACGTAGTAGCTGTTCGCCGTCGCCGCGAACGCGGCGGCCGCGAGAAAGGCGAGCGCGAACCCGGCGGTCGGGAGCAACGCGAGGCGCGGCGCCGCGGCGGGGCTCATACCTTCTTCACCTCGGCCCGGCCGAACAACCCGTTGGGCCGCAGCGCGAGCGCCGCGATGACCAGCGCGAAGGTGAGGATCTGGGTGTAGCCGGAGCCGAGCAGGGCGGTGATGAGCGCCTCCACCACGCCGAAGATCAGCCCGGCCAGCATCACGCCCCATGCGCTGGTGATGCCGCCGAGGATCGCGACCGCGAACGCCTTGAGGCCGAACACCGTGCCCATGTCCGAGTGCACGTTGAACAGCGGCGCGATGAGGATGCCGGCGACGCCGGCGAACACGGTCGACACCGCAAATGCGGCCGAGATGGCGAGCGACACGTTGATGCCCATCAGGCGCGCGGCGTCCGGGTTCTGGACCACCGCGAGCAGCGCCTTGCCGAGGCGGGTGCGCTGCGAGAACACGTGGAGCGCGCCGGCCAGGGCGAGCCCGGCCGCGGGAATGGCAAGCTGCAGCGGCGCGACCCCGATGCCGAGGATCTGCATCGAGCCGGTGCCGAGCGGCATCGGGAAGCCGCGCGGCTCCTTGCCGAAGGTGAAGAGCACCAGGTTGTCCACCACGATGCCGATCGCGACGGTGGCCATCAGCCACGCGTTGGAGCCGCGCTTCGCGAACGGACGGATGGCGACGAGCTCGACCACGATGCCGTAGAGCGCGCACAGCGCGAGCGCAAGCGCCGCGGCCGCCCACAGCGGCCAGCCGACGGTGACCGCGAAGGTGTACGCCAGAACCGCCCCGAGCATCATCGAGCTGCCCTGCGAGAAGTTCACCGTGCTCGACACCGAGTAGGTGATGTAGAACCCGAGCGCGAGCAGCCCGTACATGCTGCCCAGGGCGAGGCCGGAGATGATCGCGGAGGCGACGAGCATGGTGTGGTCGCAGAAAGCGCAACGGCCGCCCGGGGCGGCCGTTGCGGGAGGGGGAATTCTAGACTGCGTTACTTCTTCATCCCCACCGGCAGGATCTGGTTGTCGATGAACTGCGTCCACACGTAGTCATTCTCGGTGACTGCGTCGTGGGTTTCCGGGCGTGAACGGCTTCGCGTACTTCTTGATCAGCCCGTCGTAGCTCTCGATCTTGTAGAAGCCCTTCGCGGATCGCGGGGCCGTCGATCTTGCCGGCCTTCTCGATCGCCTGCGCGGTGAGCATCATGGCGTCGTAGGCGTTCGCGACGCCGACCGCGGGCGTCACGTCGCCCGGGCCCTTGACGTCCGGGTACTTCGCCATCAGCGCCTTCAGGACCTTGTCGCCCACCGGCGACTGCTTGCCGAAGAAGCTGTAGGTCTGCACGAAGTGCACGTCCTTCGCGTTCGGCCCCGCGAGCTCGCTGAAGCGGCCGCCGGCCGGGCCCCAGTGCGACACGATCGGCACCTTCCAGCCCATGCGGTCGAGCGACTTCACCACCTGCGCCGACGGGCCGACGTTGCCCACCAGGAACAGGCAGTCGGCGCCGGCGGACTTGAGGCGCGTGAGCTGCGGCACGACGTCGACGTCGTTCGCCTCGAACTTCTCGATGCCGGCCGGCTTGAGCCCCTTGGCCGTGAGCGCCGCCATCAGGCCCTTTTCATTGGATTCGCCCCACGGGTTGTTCACGAGGATCATGCCGCAGTTCTTCGCGTTGAACGTCTTCTGCGCGTACTGCAGCATCGCCTTGTCGACGATCTCGTCCACCGCCGAGACGCGGAAGACGAAGTTCGGGTTCGCGCCGTTCTTCGTGATCGGCGTGCCGGCGGCCCACGGGCCCATGAACGGGACCTTCTCCTGGTTCACGATCGGCACGATCGCGAGCGACACCGGCGTGTCGAGGCCGCCGAACAGCACCGCGACCTTCTCCTTGAAGAGCAGCTCGCGCGCGGCGATGACGCCCTTCGCCGGCGTGGCCTCGTCGTCGCGGCGCACCAGCACGAACTTGCGCCCGCCGAGCACGCCGCCTTTCGCGTTCAGCTCGTCGATCGCGATGGTGAGGCCGCGAGTGATCGCCTCGCCGGCCCGCGCCGACTGGCCGGAGAGGGCGGTGACGAGGCCGATCTTGATCGGCTCCTGCGCGAGCGCCGGCGTGGCGAAGGCCGCGGCCAGCGCGACGGCCGCGGCGCCCTTGAGCAACGTGCGCCGGGATGCGGCGCGTCGGGTGCGGTGATTCATTTTCGATCCTCCTTTATGGCCTGGCCGGACAAGGCGGCGCGGGGGCGCCGGAGCCGGAGACTGCCACAGGCCAGCAAAGCGTGTGCCACGCGCCGGGCAAGGCGCGGCGCGCCCGGCCTGCTAAGCTCCCGGCGGTCTTTCGGTAACCGCCAGGAAGGTGCGCGCGCACGCCGGTGGTGCCTCGTGCACCGCGGTCGCGCGCGGACGACGCAATGCGCCCACTCGAGACCCACAACCGCTACGACTACTCGCCGATCACGCGCCGCCCGGACTACAGCTGGCCGGACGGCAAGCGGCTCGCCGTCTACCTCGGCTTCAACATCGAGCACTTCGAGTTCGGCCGGGGCCTCGGGGCGAAGCTCGCGCCCTCGGGCGAGCCGGACGTGCTCAACTTCGCGTGGCGCGACTACGGCAACCGCGTCGGGGTGTGGCGCTGCCTCGAGCTGTTCGAGGAGCTGCGGCTGCCGGTCGGCGTGCTCGTCAACACCGCGCTGTACGACTACTGCCCCGAGGTCGTCGCCGCCTTCCGCCGCCGCGGCGACGAGATCATCGGCCACGGCCACACCAACGCCGTCCGGCAGGGCGACCTCGGCGAGGCCGACGAGCGCGCGCTCATCGCGTACTGCACCGAGCGGATGGCGCGCGAGGAGGGCCGGCCGCCGCGCGGCTGGCTCTCGCCGTGGATCTCGGAGAGCCACGCCACGCCGGACCTGCTGCGCGAGGCGGGCTACCGCTACACGCTCAACTGGTGCCACGACGACCAGCCGACGCGGCTGCGCACCCGCGCGGGCGATCTCTGGTCGATTCCGTATCCCCAGGAGATCAACGACATTCCCGCGATCGTGGCGCGCCAGCGCTCCGCCGAGGCGTTCGCCGACATGATCATCGACTGCTACGAGGAGATGGTCGCGCAGTCGGCGCGGCAGCCGCTCGTCATGGGCATCGCGCTCCACCCCTATCTCGTCGGCCAGCCGCACCGGCTGCGCCACCTGCGCCGGGCGCTGCGGCACATCGTGCAGAGCGGGCGGGCGTGGTGGTGTACTCCGGGCGCGATCCTCGACCACGTCGAAGGCGTGGTCGGGTCGCGCTGATCGGGGGATTTACAAGGGGGCCTGGCCCCCTTGTTCCGCGAGCCCGGGGCATCCTGGACCACGTCGAGCCGATCCTCGCTGCGGCGCGCTAGCGCGCCGGCGGTGACGCCGCCGCACGCGTCGCGCGTCCCCGCGGGGCTATGATTCCCCGCAGCCATGACTCCCGAGCCGACCATCGAGCGGCGGCACAGCGACGCGGACGCGCGGCCACCGCGCGTGCGGCGCTCCCTCGCCCGGATCTTCTTCGGCACGACCGAGCAGCGCGTCGAGGCGGTGGCGATCGCGGTCCTGATCCTCGCCGGGGTCGGCTGGTGGACGTGGACCGGCGTCAAGCACTCGGTCGAGGACGCGCGCCGGAGCTACGTCCGGGCCGTGCTGGACGCGAAGGTCGCGGCGCTCGAGGTGTGGGTGAGCGCGAAACGCGCCGAGGCCGAGCGCTGGGCCACGGTGCCCGACGTGGCCGGCGCCGTGCGCACGCTGGTGGCCGCGGCGGGCGCGGGCGCGACCCGGGAAGCCCTCGTCTCGCTGCCGGCACAGGCGCAGTTCGCGCGGCTGCTCGCGCCGGCGGTCGCGACCGACCCGGATCGCGTCGCCGCAAATGCAGTCGATTCCCGCGGGCAGATCGTCGCGGCGCGCGCCGCGACGCAGGTCGGACTGACCGTGGGCAAGAGCATGCGGGGAGATCTCGCGCGCGTGTTCGCGGGCGAGAGCCGGTTCCTGTCGCCGCGGCCCGAGTCGGAGCGGCTGCCCGGCGCCGGGAAAGAGGCGTTCACGCGCCCGGTCACCTGGTTCGCGGCGCCGGTGCGCGACCCCGACGGAAAAGTCATCGCGGCCCTGCAGATCGGCTCGTACGCGGACGCCCGCTTCTCGCGCATCCTCGCTCCGCCCGCCGAGTTCGCCGACCCCGAACAGTCCAGCGACGTCTATGCGTTCGACGATAGCGGACTGCTGCTGACCACCAGCCGCTACCGGGAGGCGCTGCGGGCGGCGGGACTGCTCGCGGCCGGCGCGCAGACCGCGGCATTCAACATCCGCCTGCGCGATCCCGGCGTCGACCTTCGCGCCGATGAACGCGCCCCCTCCGACTACGCCGAGCGCGGGCTTACGCGCCTCGTCGAGACGGCGATCGCGAGCCGCCGGGCCGAGGATTCGACGCAACGCCGCGGCGAGCTGCTCCAGCCGTACCGCAATTACGTCGGGCGCGAGGTGATCGGCGCGTGGCAATGGCTGCCCGAGTACGACATCGGCGTCGCGATCGAGGTCGCGGCATCGGAGGCGTACGCTCCCATGCGGTACCTCCAAATCGCGCTGCTGACGATCTTCGCGCTGCTCGTCGTCGCGGTGGGCATCGCGCTCGGATCGACCTTCTCGCTGGCCCAGCTCGACCGCGAGGTGCGCCAGCTCGGCCAGTACCGGATCCAGGGCAAGATCGACGAAGGCGGGATGGCGACGGTGCACCACGCCGTGCACGCGCTGCTCAAGCGCCCGACCGCGGTGAAGATCCTCAAGCCTGCGCTCGCCACCGAGGAGCTGATCGAGCGGTTCGAGCGGGAGGTGACGCTCGCGAGCCGGCTCCAGCACCCCGCGACCGTCGAGATCTTCGACTACGGACGCACGCGCGACGGCACGTTCTATTACGCCATGGAATACATCGACGGGATCAACCTCGCCCAGCTGGTCGAGAAGGACGGCGCGCAGTCGGCGCCGCGCGTCGCCCACATTCTCAAGCAGGTGTGCGAGAGCCTGCGCGAGGCGCACTCCAAGGGTCTCGTGCACCGCGACATCAAGCCCGCGAACATCATGATCTGCGAGCGCGGCGGCGAGTCCGACGTCGCCAAGGTGCTCGACTTCGGCCTGGTCAAGGACGTGCGCGCCACCGACACGCGCGACATCACGCAGTTTGCGCGCATGCTCGGCACGCCCACCTACATGGCGCCCGAACGAATCCGCAATCCGGCGGAGGCGAGCCCCGCGGTGGACATCTACGCGGTCGGCGCGGTGGCATTTCTCCTGCTCACGGGCAAGCGCGTCTTCGACGCGCCGAACGAGCTCGAGCTCGCGCGCATCGTGCTCGAGGTGGAGGCGCCGCGCGCGTCGGCGGTCGCGAAGCAGGCGATTCCGCGCGGGCTCGACGCGCTGATCGCCCGCTGCCTCGCCAAGGATCCGTCGGCCCGCCCGCAGCGTATCGAGGACCTGATCCAGGTGTTCTCCGCCGTGCTCGCGGAGCATCCGTGGACGCAGGACGCCGCCGCGCGGTGGTGGCAGGACTACAACGCGGCGCGGGAGATGGCGGCGGTCTAGGGGGCGTGATGCGGCGCCTCTTTTTCTGCCCTCCGGTCGGTGAGCGGCTGCCGTCGGGCGACGTCGATCACGCCACCACGCGTTCGGCTCGCGGTGCCTTCGGCATCGTCGCGACACCGGCGTCGCGGGCTACCTCGGCGGCGGGACCGGCTACCTCACGCGCAAGTACGGCCTACGATCGACAACCTGCTCGAAGCGGACGTGTGCTCGCCGACGGCAGGTTCGTGACGGCGAGCAAGAGCCAGCACCCCGATCTCTTCTGGGCGCTCCGCGGCGGCGGCGGCAACTTCGGCGTCGTGACGAGCTTCCTCTTCCAGGCGCATCCGGTCAGTACGGTTACGCGAGGCCCGATCTTCTGGGACTGGCGACGCACGCGAAGGACGTGATGCGCGCGTATCGCGATTTCCTGCCGACCGCGCCCGAGGAGCTCGGGACCTTCGTCGGCCTGAAGACGGTGCCGCTCGATGGACCCGTTCCCGAAGGACTACTGGGGCAAGCGCGCGTGCGCGGTCATCTCCAGCTACAACGGCGCCGCGGCGGACGGCGAGAAGGCGATGGCGCCGCTCCTGAAGGCGGTGCCGCCGCCGATCTTCAACTGGATGGGCGCGATGCCGTTCCCGGCGATGCAGAGCGCTGTTCGACCCGTTCTTCCCGAAGGGCCTGCAGTGGTATTGGAAGGGCGACTTCGTGAAGTCGCTGCCGGACGAGGCGATCGACGCGCACATCGCCGCAGGCGCGAAGGCGCCGAGCGAGCTGTCGCTCATGCATCTCTACCCGATCGACGGCGCCGTGCGCCGCGTCGCGAAGGACGCGACCGCGTGGGCGACGCGCGATGCGACCTGGTCGATGGTCATCGCCGGGATCGATTCCGACCCGAAGCAGGCCGAGGCCCTGAAGACAGTGGGGCCGCGAGTACTGGAAAGCGGTCCACCCGTTCAACCTCGGAGGGCGCGTACGTGAACTTCATGATGGACGACGAGCGACGGCGCGTCACGACCTAGCCCGAAAACGCGTCCTTCACCTTGCGCCAGCCGTTCACCGCGGCATCGCGCGTGGCCCGGCCGAACGACCGTGCGCCGTCGCCGATGGCATGACCGGTCTTGCGGGCGCCGGCGCCCGCTTCGGACCACGCCTGCTTCACGTCGCGCTTGAAGGAGCCGGTGCCGGAGTGCGGCGCGGGCTGGTCGCGCCCCGCCTCCTGCGATTCGGCGGAGACCGGCTGCGCCGGCGCGGTGCGCGGCGTCGGGTCCGCCGCCGCGGCCGTTGCGGCGAGCGCCGCTGCAGCGAAGATGAGGAGTGCGAGGTGCTTGGCCATTGGGGTTTCGATCGGGGCCTCCGATCGCGCCGTGCGACGGTCAAAGCCTAGCAGCGCACCCGCGCGATTGCACCCTGTCGCCGTCACCCGACAGAACCCCTTGTCAAAGCGCCCGCGAACCGGCAGCGTAGCGGGGCCTTCAACCGCCACTTCCGCCATGACACCCACTTCGCTCGCGCCTCCGGAACGCATCGGCTTCGTCGGCCTCGGCCAGATGGGCGCGCCGATGGTCCGCAACCTTGCCCGTGCGGGCTTCAAGCTCGCGATCGCGGACGCGAACGCGCAGGCCGTCGCGCGCATCGGCGCGGAGCTCGCGTGCGAGGCGCCCGCGAGCCTCGCCGCGCTCGGCGCCGCATGCCGCGTCGTCATCACCATGCTCCCCGACGGCAACGCCGTGCACGAGGTCGCGGTCGCCATGGATCTTGCGCGCGACGCGGTCCTCATCGACATGAGCTCGTCCTCGCCGATGGGGACCCGCGAGCTCGGACGCGCGCTCGCCGGGCGCGGCGTCGCGCTGGTCGACGCGCCGGTGTCGGGCGGGGTGAAGAAGGCGGTCGACGGGTCGCTCGCGATCATGGCGGGCGGCGACGCGGCCACGATCGAGCGCGTGCGCCCGATTCTGGCGGCGCTGGGCAAGCAGATCTTCCTCACCGGACCGCTCGGCTCCGGGCACGCGATGAAAGCGCTCAACAACTACGTCTCCGCCGCCGGCCTCGCGGCGGCGGCCGAGGCGGTGCTCGCGGGGAGCCGCTTCGGTCTCGACCCGGCGACGATCGTCGCGATCCTCAACGCCTCCACCGGCAGGAACAATTCCACCGAGAACAAGTTCCCGCAGTTCGTGCTGCCGCGCACGTTCAACTCGGGATTCAGCCTCGGCCTGATGGTCAAGGATCTGCGCACGGCCCTCGACGTGGCGCACGCGACGGGCACGCCGGCGCCGCTCGGCGAGGCGTGCGTCGAGGCATGGGCGCGCGCCGAGCAGCTCTTCGGCGGCCAGGCCGACCATACGGAGGTCGTGAAGTACTGGGAGCGCCTCGCAGGCAGCGAGATCAAGGGAGGCTGAAGTGGAACCCTACGAGGTCTATGCGATCAAGTACGCGACGCTCGCGCGCACGGCCGCGGAGAATTTCATCGGCGGCGATCCGCACGACACGTCGATGCGGCTCGACTACTACGTGTGGTTCGCGCGCAACGCGGCGCGCACCGTGGTGATCGACACCGGCTTCAGCGAAAGCGCCGGACGCCGCCGCAAGCGCGAGCTCCTGCGCCCGCCGGTGGAAAGCCTGAAGCTGCTCGGCGTGGACGCGGGCGAGGTGCGCGACGTGATCATCACGCACCTACACTACGACCACGTCGGCAACTTCGACCTGTTCCCGCAGGCGACCTTCCACCTCCAGGACCTCGAGATGTCGTACGCGACCGGGCGCCACATGGCGATCGGGCACTTCGCGTACGCCTACGAAGTCGAGGAGGTCGTGGGCATGGTGCGCCGGGTGTACCAGGGCCGCGTCGCCTTCCACGACGGCGACGCGGAAATCGCGCCTGGCCTCACGCGTGCACCACATCGGCGGGCACACGCTCGGGACTGCAGTCGGTGCGGGTCTGGACGCGCGTCGGCTGGGTCGTGCTCGCCTCGGACGCGAGCCACTACTACGCCAACATGGAAGAGGACCGGCCGTTCCCGATCGTGGTCGACGTCGCGAAGATGGCCGACGGCTGGCGCAGGCTCCGCGCGCTCGCATCGGCCCCGCAGCACGTGGTGCCCGGGCACGATCCGCTCGTCATGCAGCGCTATCGCGCGCCGCGCCCCGACCTCGAAGGCATCGCCGTCCGGCTCGACGACGAGCCGCGCGCCTGAGGTGTGCAGCGGGTGCGCGGCGCCGTTTGACGTAAGTCAACGCCGCAATTCCGGTGGGCGGCATCCTACTCGTCATCAACCGGAGGGTCGGCATGACAGATGAAGCACATCGTGTGGGTGGTCGCGGCCGCGATCGTGCTCGGTCTCGTGCTGTTTTTCTTCACGCCGGCGGTCGGCGCGGGGGACTTCGATCGCGGACAGCTGCTCTATCAGGCGCGCTGCGTCGGCTGCCACGACAAGAGCGTGCACAACCGCAACGCGCGCAAGGCGGTGACCGTGGAGGCGATCCGCGCGCAGGTGAAGCGCTGGGACGGGGCGATGGGCGGCGCCTGGAAGGACCCCGAGGTGGACGACGTCACCACGTACCTGAACGAGCTCTACTACAGGTATCCGTGCCCGCCGTCGATCTGCCCGGAGAAGAAGGCGGGCGGAGAGACGCTTCGTTCAGCGTCGCACGGGAGCGTTCGCTAGGCGTTCGTCGCGCACGGCAGGCGCCGCCACGGCCGGCTGCCTCGCGCGCGCTAGAATCCGCGCACCTCGGCTGTGGCCGGAGCGTGGGCGCACGCTGAGAAGGAGCGCGAGTGAAGCTCGATCCGAACGTCTGCCTGCCGGCCGACTGGCGCACCGCCAGCCTCGTCGGCCGCGCGTGGATCCCGGGCGCGACGCCGGGCCCGGCGCTCGTGGCGATCCGCGCGGACGGCGTCTACGACATCAGCACCGCCGCGCCCACGTCAACGGATCTCTGCAACCTGCCCGACCCGGTGCAGGCGACTGCGTTCGACCCCCGGGGTGCGCGTTGGCGCGTTCGACGAGCTGCTCGCGAACAGCGCTTGCGACCGTGCCGGGCCGCAGGTTCCCCACTTCCTCGCGCCGTGCGACCTCCAGTCGATCAAGGCGGCGGGCGTGACGTTCGTGCGCAGCCTGCTCGAGCGCGTCGTCGAGGAGCAGGCGCGCGGCGACTGGAGCAGGGCGGACGAGATCCGCACGCGCATCAGCCGCGAGATCGGCGCGGACCTCGCGCGCGTCAAGCCCGGCTCGCCGGAGGCGGCGCGCCTGAAGGAGACGCTGGTCGCGATGGGGCTGTGGTCGCAGTACCTCGAAGTCGGCATCGGACCGGACGCCGAGATCTTCACCAAGGCGGCGCCGCTGTCCGCCGTCGGCGTCGGCGCCGAGATCGGGCTGCATCCGGCCTCGCAATGGAACAACCCGGAGCCCGAACTCGTGCTCGTGCTGAACGCGCGCGGCGCGATCGTCGGCGTGACGCTCGGCAACGACGTGAACCTGCGCGACTTCGAGGGCCGCAGCGCGCTGCTGCTCGGGCGCTCGAAGGACAACAACGCGTCCTGCGCGATCGGTCCGTTCATCCGGTTGTTCGACGGCGCGTTCACGCTCGACCGCGCGCGCTCGCTCGAGATCGCGCTCACCGTCGCGGGCGAGGACGGGTTCGCGCTGCGCGGGCGAAGCTCGATCGCCGAGATCAGCCGCGACCTCGCCGATCTCGCCGGGCAGGCGATCAGCGCGACGCACCAGCACCCGGACGGGCTCGTGCTCTTCACCGGCACGCTGTTCGCGCCCACCGAGGACCGCGGCGCGCCCGGCATGGGGTTCACGCACCAGCTCGGCGACGTCGTGACGATCGCGGCACCGGAGCTCGGCGCGCTGGTGAACCGGGTGACGACGAGCGACCGTGCGCCGCCGTGGACCTACGGCGCGGCGGCGCTCATGCGCCACCTGGCCGCGCGAGGACTGCTGAAGGGGTAGCGCCGTGCCGCCGGCGCGTCAGCTGCCGGCCGTCGCCGCGTGCCGCTCCGACGGCATCTCGTCGTAGCGCACGACCTTGTTCCGGCCGGTCTGCTTGGCGGAGTAGAGGGCCTGGTCGGCCTCGTCGATCAGCGTCTTCAGGCCGGGCGCGCCGAATTCGAGCGACGACAGGCCGAAGCTCGCCGTGACCCGCAGCCCCGGGATCGAGCGGATGCCCGGGCCGGCCTGCGCCTCGACGCGGAACCGGATGCGCTCGGACACCACGGCGGCGCGCAGCGCGTCCACGCCCGGCAGCAGGATGCAGAACTCCTCGCCGCCGTACCGGCACATGACGTCGGTCGGGCGCAGCGCGGCCTTGAGCACGCGCGACACCTGCACGAGCACCTGGTCGCCCACCGCGTGGCCGTAGGTGTCGTTGAAGTTCTTGAACTTGTCGATGTCGGTCATCAGGCAGCAGATGTGGCTGCCTTCGGCCTTGGCCTGCGCGATCATCTGCTCAGCCTGCTCGAAGAACGCGCGCCGGTTCATTGAGCCGGTGAGCGGGTCGATGTTGGCGAGCAGCTTCAGCTCCTCGTTCTGCGCCTCGATCTTCTCGCGCGACGCCTCCAGCTCGGAGAGCGTGCGCTCGAGCTCGACGTTCTTGCGGTCGAGCTCGGTGACGTCGTTGAGCGAGACGAGGCAGCCGCGCACCGCGCCGCGTCCGTCCGTGATCGGGCTCGCAGCGAGCTTCGCCTTGCGGCTGCCGTCGGGCAGGTGGGTGAACTCGAGCATCTCGCCGACGACCGTCACCGAATCGCGCATCGCGATGGTCCACGGGTGGTCGTCGGGCTCGCGCTCGCCGAGGGACGCCCGCAGCCACGGGATCTCGGAGGCCCGGCGCGCGGACAGCCCGACCTTGTCGTCCTGGTTGTTCAGCGCGCGGAACGCCTCGTTCGCGAGCACGATGCGGCCGTTGGTGTCGAGCACGATCACGCCTTCGGTGAGCGTGTCGAGCGCCTTGCGCACGCGGTCCGGGATCGCCTTGGTCGGGTCGAGGTGCTCCAGCACCCGGCGCATGTACCAGTAGTAGAGCAGGAAGCCGCCGATGATCATCGTGCCCAGCATCAGCACGAGCGGGTGGCGGATCCAGCCGAGCCAGGTCTTCGGCACCACCGGCCGGAAGCTGATCTCGACGTTGCCCCAGACATCCTTGCCGGCGTGGATCGGCACCGAGACGTGCGTCGTGGTCGACTTCGCGTCCTTCAGGGGCACCCAGTGCTTCTCGTGATCGGCGCTCTCGACCTGGATGTCGCCGGAGTTGCGCCGCAGGCCGACCGACAGGATCTCGCCGTCGCGCCCGCTGATGGCGTCGATGGTGCGCTTGATCGCCTCGCCGTCGTCCTTCTGCAGTAGGACGGCGAGCTGGATGGAAAGGTCTTCCGCGGCCAGCGTGCGCGCCTGCCGCGCCATCTCGACGTCGTCGCGCAGCACGCCGAGGAAGGACACGACGAGCAGCAGGCCGATCGTGATCGACACGAGGCCGATCGCGATGCGGGAAATCGGGCCGAAGAGCTTCATCATGGTGTGTCAGCGGTCCCCGTGGCTCACAGCCGGGACTCTCCTTCGAGCACCCACGCCGCGCGGTGCTCGTCGTCCTTCTTGTCCTGGTCTTCGGCGGACTCGTCCCATTCCTCTTCTTCTTCCTCGTCGCGCCCCAGCACCGGCAGCGGATCGACGTGCCGCCACGCCGGGGTCGATGCCAGCAGGCTCGCCACCAGGCCCGCCGCCCGCGCCGCCCACCAGACCGCCCCCACGGACAGGGCCAAGCCGGTGATCCGGACGGAATTTAGCACTACCTCAATACGTTGCCGCTCTTCTTCGCTCAGGTCAAGGTCGTACCGGGTCGGAATGACCTGCATTTCCGCCCGGATCGGCTCGATTTCGATCTCCGGCCGCCGCGTTGTGGTATCGATCACATCGGCCTGCACGCGGATGGGCGGGATGAGGCTCTCCGGGGTGGTCACGCGGTCGGTCACCA